>JAFATB010000023.1 GCA_019244185.1 Acidobacteriota bacterium | reverse complement strand
CGTCTGTTCGGATCACGTCGGCCGACAAAATCGAATCTACATCGATTGCGAAATCGAGCCCTTTACCTTCGGCTACGTGACGGAATGTGCGTGCACAGTAGTCTTCCAATTCGGCGAACCGGATGTTGCCGACTTCGACGTCCATCTTGCCGGACTCAATCTTGGACAGGTCAAGGATGTCATTGATCAAGGCAAGCAGATCAGTGCCGGAAGAGTGAATCGTCTCAGCGAATTTCACCTGCTTCGGATTGAGGTTTCCTTCCGTGTTGTCCGCGAGCACACGCGCCAGAATCAGTAGATTGTTCAGCGGTGTGCGTAGCTCATGCGACATGTTGGCAAGGAACTCGCTCTTGTACTTCGACGTGAGCGCGAGCTGCCGCGCCTTGTCTTCGAGCTGCCGCTTGGCCGTCTCGACCTCGCGGTTCTTCTGCTCGACCTCTTCGTTTTGCGCGGTGAGCAGCCGCGCTTTCTCCTCGAGCTCTTCGTTCGTCTGCTGCAGCTCTTCCTGCTGCTGCTTGAGCAGCTCTTCCGAGGCCTGCAGCGATTTCGCCTGAGACTCGAGGCGCTTGTTCGTTTCGGTGAGCTCTTCCTGCTGCGTCTGCAGCTCTTCGGCGAGCGACTGCGACTGCGCCAGGAGCTCTTCCGTGCGCATGTTCGCCTGAATCGTGTTGAGCACGACGCCGATCGACTCGGTGAGCTGATCGAGCAGCGACTGGTACGTGTCGGTGAAGCGGTTGAAGCTGGCCAGCTCCATCACCGCGAGCACCTGTCCTTCGAAGACGATCGGCAGGACGATGATGTTCAGTGGCTTCGCTTCGCCGAGGCCGGAGTTGATCTGCACGTAATCATCGGGCGCGTTCGTGATGAGGATGCGCTGCTTCTCGAACGCGGCCTGGCCGATGAGCGACTCGCCGATGCGGAACTCTTTGTTGAGGTGCTTGCGCTCCTTGTACGCGTAGGACGCGGCCAGACGCAGCACCGACTCGCCGGCCATGTTGTTCGTGTCCATGATGTAGAACACGCCGTGCGCGGCGCCGACCACCGGCGCGAGCTCGCTGAGGATCATCTGCGAGACGGTGGTCAGGTTCTTCTGTCCCTGCATCATCCGCGTGAACTTGGCGAGGTTGGTCTTCAGCCAGTCCTGCTCCGCGTTGCGCGACGTCGTCTCGCGCAGGTTGACGATCATCGAGTTGATGTTGTCCTTGAGCGCGGCGACCTCGCCCTGCGCCTGCACGGTGATGTTGCGCGTGAGGTCGCCCTTCGTCACCGCGGTCGCGACGTCCGCGATCGCGCGCACCTGCGTGGTGAGGTTCGCGGCGAGCTGGTTGACGTTGTCCGTCAGATCGCGCCACGTGCCGGCCGCGCCGGGGACGTTGGCCTGGCCGCCGAGGCGTCCTTCGACACCGACCTCGCGCGCCACCGTCGTGACCTGATCGGCGAACGTCGCCAGCGTCTCGATCATGTCGTTGATCGTGTCGCCGAGCTCCGCGATCTCCCCTCGGGCTTCGACCGAGAGCTTCTGCTTGAGGTTGCCCTTCGCGATCGCGGTCACGACCTTCGCGATGCCGCGCACCTGGTTGGTGAGGTTCGACGCCATCATGTTGACGTTGTCGGTGAGGTCCTTCCACGTGCCGGCGACGCCTTTGACCATCGCCTGCCCGCCGAGCTTCCCTTCCGTGCCGACCTCGCGCGCCACGCGCGTGACCTCGCTCGCAAAGCTGTTGAGCTGATCGACCATCGTGTTGATCGTGTCTTTCAGCTCGAGGATCTCGCCCTTGACGTCGACCGTGATCTTCTTCGAGAGGTCGCCGTTCGCGACCGCGGTCGTGACCTGCGCGATGTTGCGCACCTGATTCGTCAGGTTCGAGGCCATCATGTTGACGTTGTCGGTGAGGTCCTTCCACGTGCCCGACACGCCCTTGACCTGCGCCTGGCCGCCGAGGCGTCCTTCGGTGCCGACTTCGCGCGCCACGCGCGTGACTTCCGACGCGAACGAGTTGAGCTGATCGACCATCGTGTTGATCGTGTTCTTCAGCTCGAGGATCTCGCCGCGCACGTCGACGGTGATCTTCTTCGACAGGTCACCGAGTGCGACGGCGGTCGTCACCTCCGCGATGTTGCGCACCTGCGCGGTCAGATTCGAGGCCATGGAGTTGACCGAATCCGTCAAGTCTTTCCACGTGCCGGAGACTCCCTTGACCTGCGCCTGGCCGCCGAGGCGTCCTTCGGTGCCGACCTCGCGGGCCACGCGTGTGACTTCCGCGGCGAACGAGTTGAGCTGATCGACCATCGTGTTGATGGTGTTCTTCAGCTCGAGGATCTCGCCTTTGACGTCGACGGTGATCTTCTTCGAGAGGTCGCCGTTCGCGACGGCTGTCGTCACCTGCGCGATGTTGCGGACCTGGTTCGTCAGGTTCGACGCCATCATGTTGACGTTGTCGGTGAGGTCCTTCCACGTACCGGCGACGCCGCGCACCTGCGCCTGGCCGCCCAGCTTTCCTTCGACGCCGACCTCACGCGCCACGCGCGTGACTTCCGACGCGAACGAGTTCAGCTGATCGACCATCGAGTTGATCGTGTTCTTCAGCTCGAGGACTTCGCCTTTGACATCGACGGTGATCTTCTTCGAGAGGTCGCCGTTCGCGACGGCGGTGGTCACGTCCGCGATGTTGCGCACCTGCGCGGTCAGATTCGCGGCCATGTAGTTGACCGAGTCGGTCAAGTCTTTCCACGTGCCGGAGACTCCCTGCACGTCCGCCTGACCGCCCAGCTTTCCTTCCGTGCCGACCTCGCGCGCCACGCGCGTGACTTCCGCGGCGAACGACCGCAGCTGATCGACCATCGTGTTGATGGTGTTCTTCAGCTCGAGGATCTCGCCTTTGACCTCGACCGTGATCTTCTTCGAGAGGTCGCCGTTCGCGACCGCCGTCGTGACCTCGGCGATGTTGCGCACCTGCGACGTCAGGTTCGAGGCCATGTAGTTGACCGAGTCGGTGAGGTCCTTCCACGTGCCGGCCACGCCCTTCACTTCCGCCTGGCCGCCGAGCTGCCCTTCCGTACCGACCTCGCGCGCCACGCGCGTGACTTCCGACGCGAACGCCGAGAGCTGGTCGACCATCGTGTTGATGGTCTCTTTGATCTGCAGGATCTCGCCTTTGACGTCGACCGTGATCTTGCGCGTGAGGTCGCCGCTGGCGATCGCGGTCGCGACGCCGGACACGTCGCGCAGCTGCACGGTGAGGTTGCCCGCCATCGAGTTGACGGAGTCGGTGAGGTCCTTCCACGTGCCGGCAACGCCGCGGACTTCCGCCTGCACGCCGAGCTTTCCTTCCGTTCCGACCTCGCGCGCGACGCGCGTGACCTCGCCCGCGAACGAGTTGAGCTGATCGACCATCGTGTTGATCGTGTTCTTCAGCTCGAGGATCTCGCCGCGCACGTCGACCGTGATCTTCTTCGACAGGTCGCCGAGCGCGACGGCCGTCGTGACCTCGGCGATGTTACGCACCTGCGCCGTGAGGTTGCCGGCCATCGCGTTGACCGAGTCCGTGAGGTCCTTCCACGTACCGGCCACGCCCGGCACTTCGGCCTGGCCGCCGAGGCGACCTTCGGTGCCGACCTCGCGGGCGACGCGCGTGACTTCCGACGCGAACGCGGAGAGCTGATCGACCATCGTGTTGATCGTGTTCTTCAGCTCGAGGATCTCGCCGCGGACTTCGACGGTGATCTTCTTGGAGAGGTCGCCGTTCGCGACCGCGGTCGTGACGTCGGCAATGTTGCGGACCTGCGCCGTGAGGTTGCCGGCCATCGAGTTGACCGAGTCGGTGAGGTCCTTCCACGTGCCGGCCACGCCCTTCACTTCCGCCTGGCCGCCGAGCTTTCCTTCGGTACCGACTTCGCGCGCCACGCGCGTGACTTCCGCGGCGAACGAGTTGAGCTGATCGACCATCGTGTTGATGGTGTTCTTCAGCTCGAGGATCTCGCCCTTGACGTCGACGGTGATCTTCTTCGAGAGATCGCCCATCGCGACCGCGGTCGTGACTTCGGCGATGTTGCGGACCTGCGCGGTGAGGTTGCCCGCCATCGCGTTGACCGAGTCGGTGAGGTCTTTCCATGTACCGGCAACGCCCGGCACCTCGGCTTGTCCGCCGAGCCGTCCTTCCGTGCCGACCTCGCGGGCGACGCGCGTGACTTCCGACGCGAATGCGCGCAGCTGATCGACCATCGTGTTGATCGTGTTCTTCAGCTCGAGGATTTCGCCGAGCGCTTCCGCGGTGATCTTCTTCGACAGGTCGCCGTTCGCGACCGCCGTCGTGACCTCGGCGATGTTGCGCACCTGCGACGTGAGGTTCGCGGCCATGTAGTTGACCGAGTCCGTCAAGTCTTTCCACGTACCGGAGACGCCCTTGACTTCCGCCTGGCCACCGAGCTTGCCTTCGGTGCCGACCTCGCGCGCCACGCGCGTGACTTCCGATGCGAACGACCGGAGCTGGTCGACCATCGTGTTGATGGTCTCTTTCAGTTCGAGAATCTCGCCGCGCGCATCGACGGTGATCTGCTTCGAGAGGTCGCCGTTTGCGACGGCGGTCGTGACGGCGGCGATGTTGCGGACCTGGTTCGTGAGGTTCGACGCCATGTAATTCACGGAGTCGGTGAGATCGCGCCACGTGCCGGAGACGCCCTGCACGTCGGCTTGGCCGCCGAGCTTTCCTTCGGAGCCGACTTCGCGCGCCACGCGCGTGACTTCGGAGGCGAACGAGCGGAGCTGATCGACCATGACGTTGATCGTGTTCTTCAGCTCGAGGATCTCGCCGCGGACTTCAACGGTGATCTTCTTCGAGAGGTCGCCGTTCGCGACGGCAGTGGTGACGTCGGCGATGTTGCGGACCTGCGCCGTGAGGTTCGACGCCATCATGTTCACCGACTCGGTGAGGTCCTTCCACGTGCCGGCGACGCCTTTGACGTCGGCCTGGCCGCCGAGCTTCCCTTCCGTGCCGACCTCGCGCGCCACGCGCGTGACTTCGGACGCGAACGAGGCCAGCTGCGCGACCATCGTGTTGACGGTCTTCGCGGTGCGGAGGAACTCTCCCTTCAGTGGACGGCCGTCGAACTCGATGGCCATCGTGCGGGTGAGATCGCCCTTCGCCACCGCGCCGATCACGCGCGCGATCTCATTGGTGGGCTGCACGAGATCGGTGATCAAGTTGTTGACCGATTCGGCAACGACGCCCCACTGGCCGGTCGCGGCGGGAACCTGGGCGCGCTGATTCAGCTTGCCTTCCTTGCCGACGACGGTCGAGATGCGCTCGATCTCACTCGCGGTGCGTTCGTTGAGATCGAGGATGTCGTTGAGCGTGTCGGAGATCTTCCCTTGCACGCCGACGAATTCCACCGGCATGCGGACGGAGAAGTCCCCTTTCTTCATGGATGTGAGGGTGCGCAACAACAGCCGTTCGAAGTCTTTCGGCCCCAATTCGGTAGCCTTCTCGACGCCAATCCCCGTGGTCATACGCGGGCTCTCCCTCCGACGATGAGGAGTTGTATTTAATTGAGATGAAACGGTTTCGGCTGGACGGCCCGCCGCGACCGCGCGGGCAAAACAGTCTTGGTCGCAGCGGGATGCAAACCGAGCGCCACGAATGGACGAGGGCGGTTGGGACTTCGCCGATGCAAGGCGTCAGTGGGACGCGCGCAGCCGCGCCCACAACTCGCGCGCGGCGGACGGCAGCTCGTCGATGTGCACCTCGACGTCATTGACGACATCGGTCGCGCCGCCGGCGAGCACCTGTTCGATATCCCACGCGTCCTGCGGTCCGCCCGCGAACAGTTTCAGCAGCACGGAGTCTGAGCCACGCGAGGCAGTCAAAGCCCTTCAAGACAGCCGCACGTGCGGATAGGCTAGGCCCTCAGCGCTGCCGGCCGCGCCGGCCCGCCGGAGGCGCTCCCGGTTGGTTGCTCCTCGACAACGCCCCCGCACCGATCAGCGCCGCCGGTACTTCATTCGCTTCGAGATGACGGACGACTTCACCGAGCAGCGTCACTCTCGTCGAGCTCCTCGATGCACCGCGAGTAGCGGCGGCCCTGCCGTCGCTGGCGACGGATCACCCGCGCGGCCTCGTCGTGCGTGATGCCGCGCGCGGCGGCGAGGTCCGCCACCGCTTCTGCGCCGAGCCGTAAAGCGAGCGCCATGCGTTCGGCCACCGGCAGCGCGAGCACGAGCTCGTACGTCTCGCGGCGCAGTTCCTCGGCCAGCTTCGATCACATGCGTTCGAGTATACGGCGCCTACCGCCCGCCCCACTCCGACTCGTCGAACCACTCGCGGAACTTCGCGGCGGGGAGCGGGGGGCTCATGTAGTAGCCCTGGGCCATGTCGCAGCCGAGGCGTTTCAGGATCTGCCACGACTCGCGCGTCTCGACGCCTTCGGCGATGACGACGAGGCCCATGTTGTGACCGAGCTCGATCGTCGATCGGACGATGACGAGATCGTCCGACGCCTGTTCGGAGAGGTTCAGCACGAACGACTTGTCGATCTTCAGCTCGTCGACCGGCAGGCGCTTGAGGTGCGCGAGCGAGGAGTAGCCGGTGCCGAAGTCGTCGATGGCGAGGACGACGCCGCGGTTCTTCAGGTCGCGAAGGATCTTCAGCGCGAACGCGGCGTCCTTCATGATCGCGCTCTCGGTGATCTCGAGGACGAGATGCGTCGGTGGCACCTGCGCTTCCGCGAGCAAGCCGCTGATGAACGTCGGCAGTTCCGAATCGAAGAGATCGAGCGCGGAGAGATTCACCGCCACGCATAGTTCGAGTCCGGCGCGGTTCCATTCGGCGCATTGCGCGATCGCGCGGCGGAGCACCCACTTCGTGATGAGGCCAATGTTGCCCGCCTGCTCGGCGAGCGGGATGAACTCGTCGGGACGCATCATGCCGAGCTGCGCGTGGCGCCAGCGCACGAGCGCCTCCGCGTGCACGACGCGCTCGGTGTTCACGTCGATCTTCGGCTGGAACCACAGCTCCAGCTCGTCGCGCGCGACCGCCTTGCGCAGCTCGAGCATCAGCGTGAGGCGGCGGAGACTGTGCTCGTCGCGTCCCGGCTCGTAGACGGCGTAGAGGCTCTGCGATTTCTTCGCGTCGTACATGGCGATGTCGGCGCGCTTCATCAGCGCGTCGGCGTCGTTCGCATGCACGGGATACAACGCGATGCCGATGCTGGCGTTGACCTCGATGGAGACGTCGCCGAGGAGGAACGGCGTGTCGAAGACGCTGCTGATGCGCGGCGCCACGCGCGCGGGATCGCTCACCGCCGGCGTCGTGAACTGCACCGCGAACTCATCGCCGCCGAGGCGCGCGACGGTGCTGCTGCCGCGCAATGTCTGGCTGAGGCGGTGGCCGATCTCGATGAGCAGCTGATCGCCGAACGCGTGGCCGAGCGTGTCGTTGATCTCCTTGAAACGGTTCACGTCCATGATGGCCATGCCGACGGAGTCGCCGCTGCGCTTCGCGGTCGCGATCGCGTTCGCGAGGTTTTCGAGGAACAGCATGCGGTTCGGCAGGCCGGTCAGGCTGTCGTGCGTCGCCTGGAACATGATCTGTTCCTCGCGCGCAGCGATGGCGGACTGCATCTGATTGAACGCGGTCGCGAGGTGGCCGATCTCGTCCTCGTGCGGCACGACGATCGGCGTCACGTAGTCGCCGTGCTCGATGCGGCCCGCGCCGTCGGCGAGCGTCCGCAGCGGCTTCGTGACCGTGCGCGCGAAGATGATCGCCGCGATGATCGCGCCGAGGAGCGCGATCGACGAGAACGCGAAGATCTGCAGCTCGAGCGTCGCGAACGGCCGCCGCGCCTCGCCGAGGTTGCGCTGCAGAAGCGTGTGGACACGGGCGGCGTCGCCGGTGCGCAGCGGCTCGACGAGCGTCGCATACGACTCGTTGTTGAGCGTGAGCGTCGTCTCGAGCGGCGCGCGCGCGGACTGCAACGACGGCAGCTCCGCGAGGAGATCGCTGCGCGCGGGACCGGCGAGCGTGGAGACCAGCTGCGCGTTGCCACCTTGCGTGGAGAGCGTCCAAAGCGAGATGTCGAGCGACGTGAGGCTCCGCACGTCCGCCAGCACCGGCTCGCCGATCTCGAAGCCGGCGCAGACCCACGCGATCCGCCGCGGCGCGACGACCGGCACGATCACGAACTGATACAGCCGGTTCGACAGCGCGACCGTCGCCGTCGCCTCGTCGTGATCCTCGGCCGCGCGCACGAGCGCGGGAAACGGGAACGGCTTGCCCGCGTAGTGGCCGCCGAGCGTATCGGTGGTCACGGTGCCGTCGAGCGCGATGAGAAAAACGGCATCGGCGGAGATGCGCGAGCCGTGATTGGCGAGCACGGACATCGTCGTCGGCACGTCGGCCGCGGCGACCGCCTCGCGGAACGCGAAGTCGAGCGCGAGCACGCGCAGGCTGTCGGAGAGCTGCCGCGCGCGCGTGGCGAGCAGACGATCGAACACGCGCGAGCCGACGCGCAGCTCGTCCGCGACCGCGCGGCGCAGCGAGCGCTGTCCGGCGACATGCACGGAGATCAGCGTCCCCGCCTGCAGCAGGACCAGTACCGCGATCAGCAGGTAGAGAAGCTTCGCCTGAAAACTACGAACGGGCATGCGCGCTCGCTACGAACGATAGCTGAACGCGTTGGTCGCCGGTGAGATTTACGCTGACGGGACGCGGCTCGCCGCGCGCGTCGGCGACCCAGACGTGCACGGTGTAGCGTCCCGCGTCGAGGTCGGGCAGCGTGACGCGCCCGTCCGCGCCGGTCTTCTCGAAGAAGGGCGTGTCGACGACGACGATGAACGCGCTCATGCTGTCGTGGATGTTGCAGCCGAGCGTGACCACGCCGGCTTTGTCGAACACGACCGGATTCGCGGGCGTGCCTTTGTAGAGCGGGAGCTGAAACGTTTTCGCCGGCGAGAACGAGTAGACGTGATGGCGCACGTCGTCGCTGTTGGGGAAGCTCACCGCGGTGCCGGTCTGCACCGGCAGCACGTGCGGGATGAACATGCGGTTCTTCTGGTCCATCACCGCGGTGCGTCTCGCGAGCGGCGCGCGTCCGGCGGGAACCGCGTAGACGACCGCGTCGCGCACCGCGGCGCCGCGCGCGTCGCGCACCTGCACGTCGAGCGTGGCCGCGGTCAGAGTCGCGGGGAGAAGCGCGGCGAGGAACAGCGCGCGGAGCATACGCATAGCCAGCGGAACAGCCGGAGAGCGATCGCACTTCCACGCGACCGCGCCCGGTGCGATCATGCGTAACGGTGGCACGCGCGTCGTTGGCGGTTCTCGCCCTTCTGGCTCTGGCGTCTCGCCTCGATGCGGCGCCCGACTCCGCGTCCGACGCGTTCTCCTGGAGCGGCTTCGCGCTCGCCCGCGGCACCTCGGGACCCGACACCGCGCCATTTCAGGAGCGCGGCCTCTCCGCGCAAGTGCAGCTCGGCGTCGACTGGCGCCCTTCCGTCTTCTTCGGCACGCACGTGCATCTCCTCGCGCGCGACGACGACGGCCGCGCAAAACGCGGACGCGCCGGTGTCGTCGAGGCGTACGCCGAATGGAACGTGCATCGCGCGCAGAGCCGCCTGCGCATCCTCGGCGGCGCGTTTTTTCTGCCGAGCTCGCGCGAGAACATCGACGAGCTGTGGGCCACGCCGTACACGATCACCTCGTCGGCGCTGAACACGTGGCTCGGCGAAGAGCTGCGGCCGATCGGCGTCGACGCCGCGTACACGTGGCGGCGTTCCCTGACCATCGGCGGAACGGTGTTCCGCGGCAACGACACGTTCGGCGGACTGCCCGCCGATCGGGGCTGGGTCCTCGGCGATCGCTGGACCGTCCTCGGCGAGCACGTCCCCGCCGACGCGGAGTACTACACGTCCGTCTCCGCGGAAACCGACCATCGCCTCGGCTGGTCCGCACGCGCGCGCTGGAACAACGACCACGCGAACGTGCAGCTCACGCGCATCGACAACCGCGGCGACGCGCTCGAACACGGCGAGCTGCTGAACTGGGAGACGCCGTTCACGATCGCCGGCGCCGACTACACCCTCGGCGACTGGAACTTCGCCGGTGAATACGGCTGGGGCACGACGACGGTCGAGTTCAGCCAGCTCCGCTTCCCTTCGACGATCGACGCCGGCTACGTGCTCGTCTCGCGCCGCTTCGCATCGTCGCGCGCGTCGCTCCGCGCCGACGACTTCCGCGTCCGCACCGTGCGCACCCGCGCGATCACCGCCGCGTGGTTCTGGATGCCGCCGGGCAAAGTGCGACTCGGCGTCGAGGCCACGGTCGCCGGCGGCAAACGCCGCGCGATGGCGGAAGTGCGCTATCGCTTCTCGGCGCATTGACGCGCGTCACGGCACGACGACGTTCGACACGTTCCCGCCGCCCGTGTTCATCGTGCTCGGCTGCACCGCGCTGAGCCAGACGTCGTACGTGCCTTTCGGAAGCGTGGCTCTGCCCTCGAACGAGTTGAGACCGACGCATGCGAGGCGCGACGTCGCGACGAGCTGCTGCCTCGCGTCGTAGAAGCTCGCGTCGACGTTGAACTCGTTCGACGGCCAGTACGGCTCGGTCGTCGGTGCGGACGGCGCGGGCTGCTGCGTGATCGGGCAGCCGCACAACATCTGCACGGTCGCTTTCACGACGACCGACTTCGACGCGGGATCGTAGCTCGCGGAAACGTCCGGCACGTACAGTCCGCTCACCGGCACGACGATGCCGAGGGGGCCGGTGTACGACTGCCGCGGGACGATCAACACGTTGACCGATCCTTGCACCGGCTGCGGCGCGAACGCGGTGACGCGGAACTCGAGCGGCAACGGGAAGAGCAGATCGAGCGACACCACGACGTCGGCCTGACCGGCATCGGGCGGCGTGAGCCAGTACGTGCCGGGCGTGGGGTAGTACTGCGGCGGAGGCGGCGCCGGCCACGGCTCGACGACGATCGAGTACGGCGACGCGTTCGGCTCCTTCGTCGGATTGACCGTGCCCGACGCGTGATTCGGAATCGTCACGCCGGACAGGATCGTGTTCGAGCCGTTCGAGACCGTGAGAACCGGCGGCTTCGCAACCGCCGGTCCGATGAACTTTCCGCCGTGAGCCTGCGCGCGCACGCGCACCTGCGTCGGTGTCATGGAAGCCTCCGCGCTCACTGTACCGCGCTCGGATCCATCCACAGCACTTCCCAGTGATGCCCGTCGAGATCGTAGAAGCTCCAGCCGTACATGAAGCCGTGATCGACCGGATCCATGGCGTGGCGGCCGCCGGCATCGATGGCCTTGCGCACGATCGCATCGACCTCCGCCCTGCTTTCGCACGACAGCGCGAGCATGGCCTCGGTGGTCTTCGTCGTGTCGGCCGGCTCGAGCTTCGTGAAGCCGCGGAAGAACGGCTCGGAGAGCAGCATGATGAACGCCTGCTCGTTGACGATCATGCAGGCGGCCTTGTCGTCGGTGAACTGCTGGTTGAACGTGAATCCGAGCCCGGTGAAGAACTGCTTCGACTGCTGAAGATCGCGGACGGCGAGGTTGACGAAGATCTGGCGTGTCATGAGGGTTTCTCCTTTTTGCAGAGATAGACCGCCGCTCGCGCGAAAACTCATCGGTCGCGCGCAAAAAAATCAATCGGCGATGCGCAGCGGCAGACCGAACATCGGGAACAGCGTCTCGGTGTCGAGGAACGAGTTCCAGCCGGCGATGCGATCGCCCGCGAGCTCGAGCACGATGAGCGCCCACGCCTCGTACGTGCCGTCCGCTTCGCCGCGGCGATACTGCGCGAACGCGGGCGAGCCCGACGCGGCCACCGGCACGAGTCGCGAGCCGCGGCACGCGGCGCCCGGACCCTCGAGCCACGCGCGCACGGGCTCCGGCCCCTGCAGCCAGAGCGTGTACGGCGGCATCGAGAACGCGGCGTCGTCGCGCAGCAGCGACACGAGCGCGTCGACGTCGTAGCTCTGGAACGCCGCGACGTAGCGTTCGAGGAGGTCGGCTTGTTCCTCTTCGAGCGCGGCCGGCGACGCGTAGCCGTTACGCGCGGCGACGGTCGCACGCGCGCGCTGCAGGCTGCTGTTGACCGCGGCCACCGTCATCTCGAGCGACTCCGCGACTTCCGCCGCCGACCAGCCGAGAACCTCCGTGAGGAGGAGCACGGCACGCTGCCGCGGTGGGAGATGCTGCAGCGCCGCGACGAACGCGAGGCGGATGCTCTGCCGCAGCACCGCCAGCTGGAACGGATCGGCGTCGGCGGGCAACGCGCGCGCGTCGGGGATCGGCTCGAGCCAGTGCGTGCGCTCCCGCGTGTCGAGCGTCGCGTGCTCGACCGCCGTGGCCGGACGTTCCTCGAACGGGCGCATGCGCCGAGCGCCGTCCGAGAGCGTGTCGAGACAGACGTTCGTCGCGATGCGGTGCAGCCACGTGCGCAACGACGCGCGCCCTTCAAAGCGGTCGAGGCTGCGCCACGCGCGGACGATCGTCTCCTGCACCGCGTCGTCCGCATCCGCCGCCGAGCCGAGCATGCGATAGCAGTGTCCGGTGAGCGAAGCGCGGTGGGCCTCGAGATCGGCGACGTCGACGTGCACGAGCCCGTTAGTACCACCGCGCGTAGAAGCGGTCAACGCGTCGCGAGCGTCTCTGCTGCCGTAAGTCCACACGCATGTGCTGCTCGATTGCTTTCCCTACATCCATCCATTACTGTCGCGCGCGTCATGTATCGATGGACTCGCTGGTTCGACACCGACCACCACACCGCCGTCATCCGCGAGCGCGGCGTCGATCTCGACCGCCGCGACTGGCTGCGCTGCACGCCGTTTTTCCTGATGCACCTGGCCGCGCTGGGCGTGTTCGTCACCGGCTGGAGCCGCACGTCGCTCTTCGCCGCGCTCGGCTTGTATCTCGTGCGGATGTTCGGCATCGCCGGCGTATACCACCGCTACTTCGCACATCGCGCGTACCGCACCTCGCGTCCCGCGCAGTTCGCGCTCGCGCTCCTCGGCGCGTCGGCGGCGCAGCGCGGACCCTTGTGGTGGGCGTCGATCCATCGCGAGCATCACCGCGAGTCCGACACCGAGAACGATCCGCACTCCCCCGTTCTCCTCGGCGCGCTCCACGCCTACCTCGGCTGGTTCCTCTCGTCGCGCTGGTACGCGACGAACTACCGCCGCGTGCCCGATCTCGTGCGTTACCCGGAGCTGGTCTGGCTCAATCGATTCGACACCGCGGTGCCCGCCGCGCTGGCGCTGCTGACGTACCTCACCGGCCTCGCGCTGCAACGCTTCGCGCCGTCGCTCCACGTCACGGCGATGCAGTTCTTCCTCTGGGCCTTCGTCATCAGCACGCTGATGGTCTTTCACGCGACGTCGAGCATCAACGCCTTCGGCCACCTCTTCGGGCGGCAGCGCTACGACACGAACGACAGCAGCCGCAACAACGCGCTGCTCGCGCTCCTCGTCATCGGCGAAGGATGGCATAACAACCATCACCGCTACATGAGCTCCGCGCGCGCCGGCTTCTACTGGTGGGAGTTCGACCCGACGTACTACGTCCTGAAAGTGCTCTCGTGGCTCGGCATCATCTGGGACCTGAAGCCCGTGCCCGCGGCGGCGTACGAGCAGCAGGCCGTGCAGACGGCGCAGCCCGCGCAGTAGAAGATCGTCATCGTGGCTGCGCGAGCGTGTCTCGCAGCCACTCGACGAGTGCCGCCTGGAAGTGCGGCTCGAAGACGCCCTGCTCGATCCAGAGCGTATGGCCGACCTTCGGCGCGACGACGATGCGGTAATTCGTCTTGCCCGCGCGCGCGAACACGAACTCGAGGCGGTGCACCGACTCGCGTACCGGCACGTTGTCCTGTTCGTCGTCTTCGCCATACGCGATGAACGCCGGCTGCCTCACCGTCAGCCAGTACGGCAGCGGATCGAACGTCGCCACTTTCCGGAGAAACGTCCAGATCGCCGCGTCCGGAGTCGCTGGAAAGCCGGCGGCGATCTCCTTCGCCGGTCCCTGCAGCGCGTGCTCGCGTGCGGCCTGATACGGAGCCCACGCGCCGGCCACGAGGAACCGCACGGCGAGCGCGTTGAGGCGGAGCACCTCATCGACGCCTTCGCGCGACAGCCCCGCTTTCGTCGCGGTGTTCGCCATCTCGACGAACGACTGCTCCGCGAACGACACGCCGGCGCCGGAGACGTCGACGACAAACGCGATTCCGGAATCGCGCGCGGCGGCGACCGGCACGATCCAGCCGCCCTGACTCAGCCCGACCACGCCGATGCGCGTCGCATCGATGTCCTTCCGCCCGCGCAGGTAACGCACGCCGGCCACGACGTCGCCCGCGAGCTCGTCGAAGCCGGCGGTGCGCCAGTCGCCCGCGGATTTGCCGCTTCCGCGCTTGTCGGTGAGCAGCACCGCCAGACCGTGCTCGCGCAGCAGCTCCGCCATGCCGCGCGCCCAGAGGTTCGTGCGGTCGCTGTTCCCCGATCCCTGCGCGAGCACCGCGGCCGGCCACGGACCGCGCCCGTCCGGCAACAGCAGCGCGGCCGCGAGCTTCACCTCGCCGCTGTACGCGACGTCCTCCTCGCGCGGTGGCGCGGGCGCATCGGCGAGAGCATTCGCGGTCGGCAAAAGGAGAAGCACGGCGACGAGCAGGCGTTTCATCGCTGCTCCATACGCAGGCACTCCTCGCGGCGTTGCAGTCCTCCTTCACTGACTGCCGAGTCGCCCTTGATGACCCGTCAGTCATTTTGATGTACCATCCGGTCGCTTGAGAAAAAAGGAAGACGTCGTCGAGGAGTTCCGGAAGCAGTCGATCTGCGACGCGGCCATGCGCGTCGTCGCGCGGAAAGGCGTCGCCAACGTCACCGTGCAGGACATCGCCGACGAGGCGGGCGTGGCCAAGGGCACGGTCTACATCTACTTCGACTCGCGCGAGGAGATCCTCGGCCGCACGATGGATCTCGCCACCGAGAAGCTGCTCGAGAAACTCTCGGCCGCCTGCGCCGAATGCCGCACGTTCGCCGACGTTCTCGAACGCCGCGTGCGCACGCAGCTCCAGCATTTCGAGGAAAACCGCGACTTCTTCCGCATCTATCTCGCCACCGCCGAGCCCTTCGGCGAACGCCGCCTCAAGAAACATCCCACGTATCTGAACTACCTGCGCCAGCTCGAGCGGCTGGTCAGCGAGGCGATGGCCGCGGGCGAGATCCGCCAGACGAACGCCGAGCGCATCGCCATCGCCATCGCCTCGGTCGTCCGCGACGTCGTGCTGCACCGGATGATCGAGCGCGAGCCGCCGCCGCTCGAAGACGACGTGCGCTTCGCCGTCGATTTCATCATGCGAGGAATTGCCCAGAAATGAAGAAGTACGTACTCCTGCTTCCGATCGCCTTCCTCGCCGCGTGCGGCAAGAGCGCCGCCGACGACAAGAGCAGCGCCCCTCCCCCGCCCGCGCACGTCGTCGTCACCTCCGTCATCCAGCGCGACCAGCCCGTCTATCGCGAATGGATCGGCACGACGCAGGGCGACGTCAACGCCGACATCCGCCCGAAGGTCGACGGCTACCTGCTGCGCCGCGCGTATCAGGAAGGCAGCTACGTACAGCGCGGGCAGCTGCTCTTCGAGATCGACACGCGCCAGGCGCAGGCACAGCTGCGGCAGGCCGAGGCGAACCTCGAGCAGGCGCGCGCGGGTCTCGCGAAGAGCGAGCACGACGTGCAGCGCTACGAGCCGCTCGCGGCAGAGAAAGCGCTCAGCCAGCAGGAGCTCGACAACGCGCGATCCGCACGCGCCGCGGCGCAGGCCACCGTCGGCGCGTTGCAGGCCGCGGTCGAACAGGCGCGGCTCAACGTCGCGTGGACGCGCGTCACGTCGCCCATCAGCGGCATCGCAGGCCTCGCGACGCAGCAGGTCGGCGATCTCGTGAGCCCGCAGACGATCCTCACCACCGTCTCCACCGTCGATCCGATCCGCGTCGCGTATCAGGTCAGCGAACAGGAGTACCTGCAGTTCCAGAGCGACCCCGCGATGCGCAACGCGGAGCTCGAGCTCGTGCTCGCGGACGGCAGCGTCTTCCCGCACAAAGGCCACATCGCACTCTCCGGCCGCGACGTCGACGTCAAGACCGGCACGATCACCACCATCGGCCTCTTCCCGAATCCCGGCAACGTGCTGCGCCCCGGCCAGTACGCGAAAGTCCGCGCGGTCACGAACGTGCGCCACAACGCGCTTCTCGTGCCGCAGCGCGCCGTCAACGAGCTGCAGGGCATCGAGCAGGTCGGCGTCGTGAACGCGGACAACACCGTGACCGTGCGCACCGTGAAAGCGGGCGAGCGCGTCGGCAGCGACTGGATCATCGAGGAAGGGCTCGCACCCGGCGAGCACGTGATCGTCGAAGGCTTCTCACGCGTGAAGAGCGGCGCGAAAGTCGTTCCGCAGGACGCGGCCACCGTCGCCGACACGACCTCCAGGTCCACATCCGCGGCGAAGTAGGAACCCGACTCGATGGCCAGTTTCTTCATCAACCGCCCCGTCGTCGCCATCGTCATCTCCATCGTCATCGTCCTCGGCGGACTCGTGGCGATGATCGGCCTGCCGGTCGCGCAGTTCCCCGACCTCGTGCCGCCGCTGATCCAGATCCAGAGCCAGTACCCCGGCGCCGACGCGCTGACGATCGAGCAGTCGGTGGCCACGCCGATCGAGCAGCAGATGAACGGCGTCGAAGACTCGCTCTACATCCAGTCGGTGAACGCGAGCGACGGCACGATCACCGAGCGCGTCACGTTCGACGTCGGCACGGACCGCAATAGTGACCAGGTCAACGCGCAGAACCGCGTGTCGCAGGCGGCGCCGAGTCTGCCGCCCGAGGTCAATCAGTTCGGGCTGACGTACCGGAAGACGCAGGGCGTGCCGATGATGATCGTCGCGCTCTACTCGCCGAAAGGCACGTATTCAGGCCTGTTTCTCGGCAACTACGCGCTCATCAACGTCAACGACGCGATCTACCGCGTGCCCGGCGTCGGCCAGGTGCTGAACTTCGGCGCGTCCGAATACGCGATGCGCATCTGGCTGAAGGCCGACCAGCTCGCGAAGCTCGGACTCACGGTCGCCGACGTTCAGAAGGCGATCCAGTCGCAGAGCACCGTGAATCCCGCGGGCCAGATCGGCGCGGAGCCGGCGCCGAACGGCCAGGAGTTCACGTACACCGTGCGCTCGCAGGGGCGCCTGTCGACGCCGCAGGAGTTCGCGAACATCGTCGTGCGCATCAACCCCGACGGCTCGGCCGTGCGCGTCGGCGACGTCGCGCGCGTGGAGCTCGGCGCGCTCTCGTACAAACAAATCGGCCGCTTCAACGGACGTCAGGCGTCGGTCATCGGCATCTACCAGGCGCCCGGCTCGAATGCGCTCGCCGTCGCGCAGGGCGTGCGCGCGGCGATGGAGAAGATTAAAGCCACGTTCCCCGACGACATGGAGTACGCGATCGCCGTCGACACGACCGCGCCGGTGACGGAAGGCATTCACGAGATCGTGCTCACGCTGCTCGAGGCGATGGCGCTCGTGATCCTGGTCGTCTTCCTCTTCCTGCAGAACTGGCGCGCGACCCTGATTCCGATCGTCGCGGTGCCGGTGTCGCTGATCGGCACGTTCGCGCTGTTCCCGCTCCTCGGCTTTTCGATCAACACGCTCTCGCTCTTCGGCCTCGTGCTCGCGATCGGACTCGTCGTCGACGACGCCATCGTCGTCGTCGAAGCGGTCGAGCATCACATCGAAGAAGGGATGGCGCCGCGCGCCGCGACGGTGCAGGCGATGAAGGAAGTCGCCGGACCGGTCGTCGCGATCGCGCTCATTCTGTCGTCCGTCTTTTTGCCGGTCGCGTTCATGGGCGGCATTCAGGGCCGGCTCAATCGGCAGTTCGCGGTGACGATCGCGGTGTCGGTGCTCATCTCCGCGTTCAACGCGCTCAGCCTCTCGCCCGCACTCGCGGCGATGCTGCTGCGGCCGCGCAAGAAGAACGAAGACGCGATCGGCCGCGTCTTCGGCGGCTTCAATCGCTGGTTCGAGCGGATGACCGGCAACTACGTCAAGGTGTCCGGGCTGCTGATCCGCAAGGCCGTCATGACGTTCATCATTCTCGGCATCTTCGCGCTCTTCGCCGGCGTCCTCGGCAAGAAGCTGCCGAGCAGCTTCGTTCCCGACGAAGACCAGGGCTACTTTTTCCTCAACATCCAGCTCCCCGACGCCGCGTCGCTGCAGCGCACCGACGTCGTCTGCCGCAAAGTCGAGCACATCCTCGGCGACACGAAAGGCGTGCACGCGTACAGCACGATCGCCGGCTTCAGCCTCCTCGCCTACGTCTCCGCGACGTACAACGGCTTCTTCTTCGTCAGCCTCGATCCGTGGGAAGCGCGCGGCGGCAAGGACATGGACGCGAAGGCGCTGATCGCGAAACTCAACGGCAGGTTCAAGGCGGAGATCCCCGAGGCGAACGTCTTCGCGTTTCTGCCGCCGCCGATTCCCGGACTCGGATCCGCGGGCGGCTTCTCGATGTGGATTCAGGACCGCAGCGGCAACAACGTCGCGTTCCTCGACGACAACCTGCAGAAGTTCCTCGCCGCGGCAAAGAAACGTCCCGAGCTGCAGAACGTGAACAGCACGTTCCGCGCGGCCGTGCCGCAGGTGTTCGTCGACGTCGATCGCGACAAGGCGCTGAAACAGGGCGTACCGATCGGCGACGTCTATCAGGCGCTGCAGGCGTACCTCGGCGGCACCTTCGTCAATCAATTCAACCGCTTCGGCCGCCAGTGGCGCGTCTTCATGCAGGCCGAATCGGCGGATCGTCTCACCCCGCAGGACATCGGCCGCTTCTACGTGCGCAACAACGACGGGAACATGGTGCCGCTGTCCGCGCTGACGACCGTGCGCACGACGTATGGACCCGAGTACACGCAGCGCTTCAATCTCTTCCGCGCCGCGCAGGTCACCGGATCCGCAGCGCCGGGCTACAGCTCGGGACAGGCGATGGCCGCGCTCGAACAAGTCGCGGCGCAGACGTTGCCGCGCGAGATGGGCGTCGACTGGTCCGATCTCTCGTTCCAGGAGCGCCGCGCCGCCGGCACCACCGGACGCACGTTCGCGCTGTCGATGGTGTTCGTCTTCCTGATTCTCGCGGCGCTCTACGAAAGCTGGTCGCTGCCGTTCAGCGTGCTGCTCTCCGTTCCGATCGCGGTGTTCGGCGCGTTCGTCGGCCTCCTGCTGCGCAAGTTCAACTTCGACGTCTTCGGCCAGATCGGTCTCATCGTGCTGATCGGACTCGCGGCGAAGAACGCGATCCTGATCGTGGAGTTCGCGAAGGCGGAGTTCGAGAAAGGCTCCGACCTCGTCACCGCCGCGCTGCAAGGCGCGCGCTTGCGATTGCGGCCGATTCTGATGACGTCCTTCGCGTTCATCCTCGGCTGCGTTCCGCTCTGGATCGCCACCGGCGCCGGCGCGGCCTCGCGCGAGATCCTCGGCACGGTCGTCGTCGCCGGCATGCTCGCGGCGACGCTCCTCGGCGTCTTCCTCATCCCCGCGTTGTACGTCGTCGTCGAGCGCATCGCGCGCAAGGAGCGCAAGCTCGAAACGAAGCTGTCGCACGACACCGACACGCACGTGTCGCACGAGGCGGTTCAGTGATGATGAAGCGCCTCTCGCTGCTTCCCGCGCTTATCTTCCTCGCCGCCTGCACGGTCGGCCCGAACTACCAACGGCCGAACGTCGCGCTGCCGGATCAGTTCTACGGCGCGACCTCGCCCGCCGACGCCGCGTCGCTCGCCGACGTCGCATGGTTCGATCTCTTCCGCGACCCGACGCTGCGCACGCTCATCGACGAGTCGCTGCGCAACGGCTTCGACGTGCGCATCGCCGCCGCGCGCGTCGAGGAAGCGCGCGCGCGTTACGGCATCGCCGGCTCGCTGCGCTATCCGAACGTCGGCTACAACGCGCTCTACGAATACGGGCATACGTCCGAGTTCGCATCGCCGAGCAACACCACCGGCGGCTTCATCGTCGCGAACGTGAACGTCGGCTGGGAAGCGGATCTGTGGGGCCGCATCCGCCGCCTCAACGAAGCCGCGCGCGCCGACTACCTCGCCACCGAAGAAGCGCGGCGCGGCGTGCTGCTGTCGCTGATCGCCGAGGTCGCGTCGGCGTACTTCGATCTGCGCGAGCTCGACGCCGAGCTCGAGATCGCACGGCGCAACACGGCCGCGTTCCAGAACACCGCCGATCTCTTCCGCCGCCGCGCGGAAGGCGGCACCGCGTCCGGACTCGACACCGCACGCGCCGAAGCGTTGCTCGCGGTCGAATCCGCACAGATCCCACTGCTCGAACGCGCGATCGTCGCGAAGGAGAATCAGCTCAACCTGCTCCTCGGCCGCATGCCCGCTCCGATTCCGCGCGGCCTCGCGCTGAGCGAACAGCCGCTGCCGCCGAGCGTTCCCGCGGGACTGCCGTCGGCGCTCTTGCTGCGGCGTCCCGACATCCGCGGCGCCGAGCAGAATCTCATCGCCGCGAATGCCGACATCGGCGTCGCGCAAGCCGCGTTCTATCCAACGCTCAGCCTCACCGGTCTCCTCGGCGGACAAAGCCCCGAGCTCGCAACGCTCCTCGGCGGCGGTCACACCTGGAGCATGCAGGCGGGCCTGCTCGGACCGATCTTCAACGCCGGACGCCTGCGCAATCAGCGCCGCGTCGCGCTCGCGCAGTTCGACGAAGCGCGCGCCGCGTACGAGCGCGCGATCACCGCCGCGCTTGGCGAAGTGTCGACCGATCTCGTGTCGAACGAAAAGCTCGCCGAGGCGGAGACGCTGCGCGCGAAAGCCGCGGCGTCGGATCGCGATGCCGTGCGGCTCGCGACGCTGCGCTACGAATCCGGCTTCTCGGCGTACTTCGAGGTGCTCGACGCGCAGGAACAGCTGCTCGCCGCGGAGACGGGACTCGCGCAACTGCGGCGCGACCGGCTCGTGGCGCTCGTGGATCTGTATCGCGCGCTGGGCGGCGGTTGGAGCGAACCCGAACCGCCTGCATCGCAGCCGTGAGCTCGCACCGCTACTCGTGCCAGCGGTACCACTCGATCTCGTCGAGCAGCTTGCGGAGTTCGGGCGAGCCGAGGCCGTAGCGAAGAAACGTCTGCACGATGCGAGACTGCAGCTCGCCGGCCTTCGCGTTGCCGAACATGTGGTTGTCGTCGGCGAGAAACAGCTCGTGATGCGGATAGCTGTAGGCGAGCGCGATCGAGATGCGGTAGTCGATCGCCTCGTCCCACCGCGCGGCGAGTAAAAAGACTTCGGTCGATAATGCGTGCGCCGGCGTGAGATCGAACCGCGGCGGCGTGATGTCGCCGCGTTCGGCGAGCTCGATCAGCGGTTTCGTGCTCGTGTACACGGCTTCGATCGACGGATGCAGATGACCATCACCGAGCCGCCGGTACGTACCCGAGGCGTAAAGGAATTCGAATTCGCGGACGGCGATGGCGATGCCGCGCGGCGAGCGTTCGAGCTCGAGAATCGCGTCGACCTGATAGGTCTCGCGCGCGTGCGCAAATGCTGCGACGTCCCAGCGCGCGAGCGCGTCGATGAGCGCGCTGCGCTCGCGAGGGAGATCGGCGGCGGAGACGAAGAAATGCTGGCGCTGCAGCGCCGTCATGATCGCGGCGCGTTCGGCAGGATGGTCAGCGAGCACCTTCTGCAGTTTCACCTCGAGCGACGGATCGCTGCTCAGCTCATCCCACGTGCCTTCATCCCGCAGGCGCAGCTCGCGCGCGAGCGCATCGTTCCCCGGGCTGCCGGTGTAGGCGCGCAGCACGTGCCGCCCGTAGCGCAGCAGGAACTGATGAATGAGATCGGCGCCGCCGGACGCGCCGAAGAGGTAGAAGTTGCCGTCGTCGCCGGCAAGCGCGCGGCGTACGGCGTCGATGTCGCCCATCCACTGTTCGGCGCGGAAGATCTGCCAGGCCTTCCGCCAGTCCGTCGCCCCGCCCTCGCCGCGCGTGGCGGCGATGAAGGCGTCGGTCGCGCCGCGGCCGAGGATGCCGACGACGTTGAAGGCGTCGCCGAAGCGCCGCGTCTGCAGTTCGGCCACCGAGCCGCGCTGCAGATAGAACTGCTGGCCGTCGGCGACGACGATGACGGTCGGCTTCGTGCGGTCGAACGGCGCGCCGAATTCAATCGTCAATTCCGCGTGGCCGAGCGCGGTATTGGTGTAGTCGAGCGGCACGGTGATCGTCCGCGAAATCGGCTCCGCGGCGAGAAGGACCTGCGCGGCGAAGAGTGCGAGAGCGGCGGCGAGGAGTCGCATGCAGACGAGCGTAGCCGCTGCACGACAACGCGTCTTGTATCCGATTAGCCTCGGTCGCGCCGGTAGCGGCCGGGAGTCACGCCGACGAGCTGTTTGAAGACGCGCGAGAAGTGCGCCTGATCGACGAAGCCGAGATCGAGCGACAACTGCGCGAGCGATGACGGCGTCCGGCGCAGACGCAGACACGCCTCTTCGATGCGCATGCGGCGCACGTAGTCGCCGATCGTGCAGCCGTACCGCGCGCGAAACGTGCGGTGCAGATGAATCGGATGGACGCCGGCGCGCGACGCGAGCTCCTGCAGCGTCAGGCGCTCCGCGCACTCGTCGTGGAGGATGTCGCGCACGTCCTTCAGCCAGCGCGGTTGCACGCGATGCCCGTCACGCGCGCCGGCGATGAGCCGCACCAACTCCGCCGCCAGGCTGTCGACCACGATCGGCGCCGCCTCGCCTGCCCATAACTCGGTGCGGAGCCGGTGCACGAGACGCACGAGCAGCGGATCGCCGAGCACGCGCGACCGGCGGCGCGGCAACGCGCGCTCGCGGTCAAGCAATGCCGGATCGAGGCGCAGCGTGAAGAGCCGCGTGGCGTGCGGACCGAAGACGTTCCTCCGCTCTTCGCCGTCGGCGTGAAAGACGAGCGTCGCCGCGGGCAACTCGATCGTCTCGCGCCCCCGCGTCTCGCGCAGAACGCCGGCGACAACCAGATTCACGAACGCGTCGCCGTGATGCGCGTGCGTCGCGATCGTCAGTCCGGGCGCGTAGTCCGCCTCGAACGAATGCAGTGCGCCGACGGTCCACGTCCGCACCGCGAGACCATGCGTCGAGACTTCGCTCATCCCACGAGCGATACGGAGCGAGCGCGCTTCGGGTTGCAGCGCTCAGTTCGCGATCGCGATCGCGCCGTTCACCTGGATCGTCGCCGGATTCTTCGGATTCTTCGCGTGCGGATTCTTCGGGATGAACTTCTTGATCGCGCCGGGCTGGAAGACGATGGCCAGCGTCGAGCCGCCGTAGCTGAAGTATCCGAGCTCGTCGCCCTTCTCGACGCGCTGCCCCGGCTTCACCTCGATCGTGACCGACGAGATCTCGGTGATGCCGACGGGGATCACGCAGACGAGGCCGATGGTCGGATCGTCGCTTTCGACGTAGACCAGTCCGCGCACGTTCGTGGCGGTCTCGTAGCCGAGGGACAGCGTGCCCGCGCTCGGATCGGGGCCGGCCGATTCCGCTTCCGTGAACGTCAGCGCGGTGACGATCTCCGCGTGGCGCACGGTGCCGGCGATCGGCGAATGCCAGCGGTGATAGTTCGCGCCGCTGAGGAACGACTGGAAGACGTCGCCGCCGGCGAAGCGGTCGACGTACGCGTGGCCGTTCAGCATGTTCAGCAGCGAGTACGGCTCGCCTTTGAGCCAGAAGCGATCGAGCCGCTGCACGTCGCGCATGATGTTGTACATCGTGCCGTCGTTCGCGGAGACCACCACCTTCGGATCGCCCGGCTTCGCGATGGGCCGCTTCTCCGGCTGGATCTGGCGGTGGAAGAACGCGTTGAACGACGTCCACCCCCAGTGCGGCGCGCCCTTGTCGGGGATGATGAAGTCCTCGAGCTCGTACTGGATGTACGCCGGCTTCGAGAGCCAGCCGTACTTCGTGGTGTTCAGCACGTACGTCGATTCGGGACTGTCGAGGAAGCGGCACCACTCGTTGAGGATGCGTACGAGCACGTCGTTGATCGCCGGATAGCGGAACGCCGCGTAGCCGGCCGTGGTCATCATCATGTAGGCGAAGAGCGCCGACATCGGAAAGAAGACCTGCTTCGCCTTGTCGGGGTTGTAGAGCGGCGCCGTCGCCACGATGTGATCGAGCGTGGCCAGCATCTCGTCGACGGAATGTACCGACGCATGCCCGCGCGCCTGCTCGCGGATCATCTCCTCGACATACATCCGCACGATGCCGTCGTTCTCGATGAGCGTCGCAAACGCGCGCACGCCGGGACTCTTCCAGTCGTCGCCGCCGGCACCTTTGCGCTTCGCCAGCGCCTCCTTCCGCACCCCCGCCGCATACGCATCGACAGCCCTGCGATTCGGCGGCAGATACCCGGCCATGCGGCCGAACAGACGGTTGTACTTCGCATCGAGATCGCGCTCTTTGATTCGGACCATGCGGCGCATCTTAACGCCGTCGGGATGGAAAAACGCCAGGGCGTCCGGACGGACGCGCGAGTGCGCGCCGCCGCACCTCTCATTCCAGTGGCGCAACTGCGCTGCAAGACGTTCGCGACGTCGAGGGCGTACGTTGCCGGACATGCGGCGGATCGTTCTCGCGCTCGCGGTTCTCCTCTCGGCTCGCGTTCACGCGCAGCGGCCTCCCGATCTGCCGCTCACACCAGAGCTCCGCGCACGGTTGCTCGACGCGGCGGCGGAGCGCATCGAGAAGTTCTATGTCTTTCCGGACAAGGCGGTGCTGATCGCGAAGGCATTGCGGGACGCGGAGTCGTCGCCGGAGGTCGCCGCGGCCACGACCGCGCTCGCACTCGTGCCGGTGGTCAATCGCGTTCTGCAGTCGGCCGTGCACGACGAGCACCTCCGCTTCGGCTACAGCGCCGTCGCGGACACGCGCGCGGAGGATGCGCCGGAGACGCCGGCCGAGGCGGCGGAGGCGCGTGAGGAGGCGCGGCGGAACGGCTTCGGCATCGCGGGCGTGCAGCGGCTCGACGGCAACATCGGGCTGCTGACGTGGACGAAGTTTTACGAGCCTGCGCTCGCCGGCGAGGCGGTCGTGACCGCGATGAAGCTGCTGCAGTCGACGGACGCGCTGATCATCGACCTGCGCGCGAGCGACGGCGGCTCGCCGGAGATGGTGCTGCTGCTTCTCTCCTACTTCGTGCCGGAGGGCGATCCGGTGCACGTCTCGACGATGTTCAACCGCTTCACGAACACGACGGCACAACAGTGGACGCTCGCCTTCGTGCCGCCGCCGCGCTACACCGGCAGAGACGTGTACGTGCTCACAAGCGCGCGCACCTGGTCGGCCGGTGAGGGATTCGCGGAGCACATGCGGCGCATCGCGCACGCCACGCTCGTCGGCGAGACCACGCGCGGCGGCGCACATCCTGCGCGCTGGATGACCATCGATCCGCAATTCGCCGTGTCCGTGCCGGTCGCGCGCGCGATCGAGGGGACGGTCGACTGGGAGGGTAAAGGCGTTCCGCCCGACATCGCCACGTCCGCGGCGGACGCGCTTGCAACCGCTCACCGTCTCGCGCTCACCCGGCTGCGCGACCGCGCCTCCGACGCGGACACGCGCAGCTTTTACGAATCGGCCATCGCCGCCGTCGCGAGCCGGTGATACCGTCGTTCGCGTGACGGTGCACGACGACGCGTTCTCGGCCGGCCCGTTCACGTTCTTCGCGAGCGGCCATGAGAACGACGCGCGGTTCGCGCCGCCGCGCGGCAGCGCGTCCGCCACGCTCTCGATCCTCAGACGCGGCAGCGTGCGCGTGATCATTCGCGGACGCGAACATCGCCTGAAAACCGGCAGCGCGATCTACACGCCCACCGGCGCGCATCCGCGCGGCGTCTGCCTCACCGCCGTCGAAACGCTCTCGATCGACATCCCGCCGCGTTATGCGCTGCCCGAGGCCGTCGTCGAGCGCACCGCGCGCGCGTGGGCTCTGAACGTTCTCGCCGAAACCCAGCTGCAGCAGCCGGGCTGGACGCTCGTCGTCGAAGGTCTCGTGGTTTCGGGTCTCGGCTATCTCGCGCGCATGAGCGAGCGCGAGGAGCGCCGTCCCTCGTGGGTCGACGACGCGGTGAGTCTCGCGCGCCAGCAGCGTTCCCTCCGCGACGTCGCCGCAATCCTCGGCATGCACCCCAGTCACGTCGCGCGCAGCTTCCGCGCCTTCGAAGGAGTCTCGATCGGCGAATACGCGCGGCGCTGCCGGCTCGAGCTCGCGCGCAGCGCGCTGCGGCAGAGCGACACCCCGATCGCCGACGTCGCGGCGAGCGCCGGCTTCTGCGATCAAAGCCACTTCACGCGCGTCTTCCGCCGGCTGTTCGGCGTCACGCCCGCGGAGTTCCGGCGGACGCGCTCGCGGAACGACGGCGGCCGTTGACATGCTCGCTCCCCCATCGCTGGCTCACCGCCTGCAATCGACGCGAGGTCGTGAAGCAGAAGTGCGTCCTTGTTCTCCTCGCTCTCGTCCTCGCCTCGTGCAAACGCGCCGCGCCGCAGCCGGCGGCGGACAACGTCGCGAAGATTGGGGCGAATGACTACGTCATCGCGCGGCGCGAGCGGATCACCACCGGGCCGACGCTGAGCGGGAACCTCTCGGCGCAGACCGAAGCGAACGTGCGGGCGGAGGTGGCGGGGCCGCTCGTCGATGTGCGTGTCAACGAAGGCGAGCGCGTCACGAAGGGCGAGCTGCTCGCGCGCATTGGGCCGGGGGCGATCAGCGCGCAGCAGAGCTCCCAGGCGTCGGCGATCGCCAGCTTGCGCAACAACGTGGCGCTCGCGGAGAAAGAGCTGGCGCGGCAGCAGTCGCTGTTCCGCTCGGGCATCGTCGCGAAAGCCACGGTCGACGCCGCGCGCGCGCAGGTCGACGCCGCACGCGCGCAGCTGGCGCAGGCGCAGGCGCAGAGCGCGACCACTAACGAGCAGTCGCGCGACACGACGGTCGAAGCGCCGCTCAGCGGCGTGGTCACGAAGCGCTGGGTTTCTCAAGGCGACGTCGTGCAGGTCGGCGCGACGCTCTACACGATCATCGATCCGTCGGAGATGCAGCTCGAAGCCGCCGTCGCGGCGGACAGCCTGCAGGATCTCCGCGTCGGCACGCCGATCGAGTTTCAGGTGCAGGGCTTCGACGGCAAAGTGTTCGGCGGCCGCATCGCGCGCGTGAATCCCGAGGCCGATCCGACGACGAGGCAGATCAAAGTGTTCGCGGAGATCCCGAACAACGGCGGCGCGCTGGCGAGCGGTCTCTTCGCGCAAGGGCGTTTACAGAACCTCACGCGCATCGGCGTGATCGTGCCGGCGGCGGCGATCGATCATCGCATGACCACGCCCGCGGTCACGCGTGTGCGCAACGGAGTCGTCGAGCATTTCGACGTCGTTCTCGGCGTGGTGGACGATCAGAACGATCGCGTCGAGATCCGCCAGGGCGTCAATGAGGGAGACATCCTCCTCGTCGGCGCGGCGCAGCAGCTCGCGCCGGGCACGCGCGCGGAAGTTCCGGCCGCGGCGCAACAGGCGGGAGACGCCGCGAAATGATCATCTCCGACGCGGCCATCAAACGACCGGTGCTCACGGTCGTGGCGATGCTCATCCTCGTCGTCTTCGGCCTCTTCGCGCTGATGAAGCTCGAGGTCGACGAGTTCCCGGAGATCGACGCGCCGGTCGTCACCGTGCTCGTGCCGTATCCCGGCGCCGCGCCGGATCAGGTCGAGCGCGACGTCATCGATCCGCTCGAAGAGCAGTTCACCGCGCTCTCCGGCATCGACAAAGTGCAGTCGAAGGCGGTCGACGGCTTCGCCACGATCACCGCGATCTTCGTCTTCGGCAAGAGCGCCGATCAGGCCGCGCAGGACGTGCGCGACGCGATGTCGTCGATCCGCGGTCAGCTGCCGACGACGATCCTCGACCCGATCATCCACAAGTACGATCCCAACGCGCTGCCGATCGTCTCGCTCGTGCTCTCGTCGACGCGCCTGTCGACGCCGGAGCTCACGCAGATCGCCGATCCCGGCATCACGAAAGTGCTGCGCGGCATCAATGGCGTCGCGGAAGTGCGCCTCTCCGGCAACATCAACCGCGAGATCCAGATCAACGTCCGGCCGGCCGATCTCGCCGCCGCCGGCGTCGACATCTCCGACGTCGTGCAGGCCGTGCAGACGCAGAACATCTCCACGCCCGCGGGACGAGTAACGGGACAGTTTCAGGAAAGCTCGATCCGCTTTCTCGGCCGCATCGAAAACCCGCGCGAGTTCGCGAACGTCATCGTCAGCTCGCGCGGCGGAAAGCTCGTGCGCCTCGGCGACGTCGCCGACATCATCGACGGCACCGCCGAGCCGCGCAGCGCGGCGCTGCTCAACGGCGCGGCGTCGGTCGGCATCGACATCACGAAATCGCCGAGCGTCAGCACGACGCATGTCGCCGATCAGGTGCTGGCGAGCCTCGGCACGGTCGAGAAGACGCTGCCGCCGGGCGTGAAGCTCGACGTCATCCGCAACTCCGGCGACCGCGTGCGCAACTCCGTGAGCAACGTGCAGGAGGCGCTCGTCGAAGGCGCGGTGCTCACCGTGCTGGTCGTGTTCCTGTTCCTGAATTCCTGGCGTTCCACGGTGATCACCGGACTCGCGCTGCCGGTGTCGGTGCTGGCCGCGTTCATCCCGGTGCTGGTCTTCGGATTCACGCTGAACACGATGTCGCTCCTCGGCCTCTCGCTCGCGATCGGCATCCTGATCGACGACGCGATCGTCGTGCGCGAGAACATCGTGCGGCACGTGGAGATGGGGAAAGACCACGTGCAGGCGGCGCACGACGGCACCGACGAGATCGGCGTGGCCGTCACCGCGACCACGCTCTCGATCGTCGCCGTGTTCGTGCCTGTCGCGTTCATGCCCGGCTTCGCGGGACAGTGGTTCAAGCCATTTGCATTGACCATTGCGGCGGCGGTGCTGGTGTCGCTCTTCGTCTCGTTCTCGCTCGATCCGATGCTGTCGGCGTACTGGCCCGATCCGCACGTCGAAGCGCACAAGCGCGGCTTCATCACGCGCGCGCTGGATCGGTTCAACGACTGGTTCAACCGCATGATCGACCGCTACACGCGCATCGTGGCGTGGGCGCTCGATCACCGCTGGTGGATGGTGGGCATCATCATCCTGTCGTTCGCCGGCGCGATCGTGCTGCAGGCGACGATCGGCGGCAGCGCGTTCGTCCCCGAAACGGACAACAGCGAACTGACCATCACGGTCGACACCGCGCCGGGATCGACGCTCGACTACACGCGCGAAAAGACGGAAGAGATCGCGCGGCAGGCGCGCAAACATCCGGAAGTCGTGTACGCGTACAGCACGGTCGGCAGCAGCGACGGCTCGGGCACCGTCGACAGCGGCAGCATCTACCTCAAGCTGAAGGCGAAGAAAGACCGCACGAAGAGCCAGCAGCAGATCGCGGCCGAGTTGCGCGAAGAGATCCGCACGATCGCCGGGGCCGACGCGTATCTCGCCAGCAACGGACCGGGCGGCGGCGGCAAACAGGTGCAGGTGCAGGTGCGCGGCGACGACCTCACCTCGCTCAATGCCGCGGCCACGCAGATCGAGAACCTCATCCGCTCGGTGCCCGGCGCGACCGACATCGGCCTCTCGACGAAAGGGCAGCGCCCCGAGCTCGTCGTGGAGCTCGACCGCTCGCTCGCGGCGACGCTCGGCTTCACGCCGTCCGACGTGGCCAACGCGCTGCGCTCCGGTTTCGCCGGCGTGAAAGCGGGCGAATGGGTCGATCCGACGGGCCGCACGCGCGACGTCACGGTGCGTCTCGCGCCGGCCGCGCGCTCGTCGGCGGCGGACGTCGAGAACCTGCCGCTCGTCTCGCGCACCGCGTCGACCATCGCCACGTTCGCGGCCGGCACCGGCGGCGGCACCGGCGCGAGCGCGTCACCGGCGGCGACGAGCACGCCGACCGTGCCGGTCTCGCATCTCGCGGCGACGACGAAAGCGTTCGGGCCGACGTCGATCGATCACTACAACCGCGACAAGATCATCACCGTCGGCGCGAACGTCGAAGGGCGCCCGCTCAGCGACGTGCTCGCGGAAGTGCAGCGGCGGATCAAAACGGTCAAGCTGCCGGCGGGGACGTACATCACGCAGGGCGGACAGGCGGAGAGCCAGAGCGAAGTCTTCGGCGGCATCCTCTCCGCGCTCGCGCTGGCGGTGCTGCTGATGTACTTCATCCTGGTCGTGCAGTTCGGGTCGTTCCTCGATCCGATCGCGATCCTGATCTCGCTGCCGCTCTCGCTGATCGGCGTCGTGCTCGCGCTGATCGTCACGCGCGACACGCTGAACCTCATGAGCCTCATCGGCGTGATGCTGCTGATGGGCATCGTGGCCAAGAACGCGATCCTGCTGATCGACTTCGCGAAGTGGAACCACGAGCAGGGCAAGCCGCTGCGCGAGGCACTCATCGAGGCGGGCCGCGTACGTCTGCGGCCGATCCTCATGACCACGTTCGCGCTGATCGCGGGCATGCTCCCGGTCGCGATCGGCGCGGGCGAAGGCGGCGACTTCCGCGCGCCGCTGGGACGCGCCGTCATCGGCGGCACGATCACGTCGACGCTGCTGACACTGCTCGTGATCCCGACCGTCTACGAGATCCTGGACGGCTTCCGCGCGCGGATGTCGCGGCTGATGAAGCGGATCTTCCGGCGTCATGCGCCAGCCGAGGTGGGGAGCCACTGACGGGGAATCGGCGTACACTGCCGCTGTACGGAGGCGCGGAACAATGGCATTCCGGCCGGTCATTCAAGGATTCTTTCCAGGGGGACTGTCGCGGATCGCGAGCCCGCCCGTGGCGCGGCAACCGCTGACGGCGAATCCCGGCGCGGTCGCGCTTCCGGCGCCGATGCAGCGTTTCGCGACCGGTCTCGGTCAGCCGCTTCCGCCCGACGTGCGCCAGCGGATGGAGAGCGTGTTCGGCGCGAAGTTCGGCGACGTGCGCGTGCACGTCGGACCGCAGGCCGCGTCGATGGGCGCGCTCGCGTTCACGCACGGCAGCGACATCCACTTCGCCCCCGGCCATTACAACCCGCGCACGCCGCGCGGCCAGCAGATCCTCGCCCACGAGCTCGCGCACGTGGTCCAGCAGCGCGCCGGCCGCGTGCGCAATCCGTTCGGCAGCGGCGTCGCCGTCGTGCAGGACCGCATGCTCGAAACGGAGGCGGATCGTTTCGCGCAGCGCGCGATGACGCATCGCCCGCCGGTGCAGCCGAAAGTGCCCGCGAAACCGTTCGCGGCGCTGCAGGCGAAACTGCCGCCGCAGCGGCAACTGCCGCCGCGCGTGCAACCGCGCGCCGTGCAGCGGAAGGCCGCGGCCTACCGCGGCGCGATTCAGCTGACGCGTAAATCGGCACGCATCGCTTCCACCGGCTACACGCACTCGATCCTCGGCATCATCAACGGCATCCGGAAGTTCTTCCAGACCATCGACAAGCACGGGAACTACTACTGGAACGGCCGGCGCAACACGCTCTCCTTCACGTCGGCCACGAAGTCCGCGATGGCGGGCACGAAGGCGAACGGCTGCGCGATCGGCAGCTGCAGCAACGCCGCGAGCGGCATCGACCACATCGTCGACTTCGCGACCACGCAGTCCAGCCTCGCCACCGAGACCTACTGCGACGGCAGCGATCACTGGGACGGCGTGCCGTGGCAGGACGCGCAGGACGACTACAACAACCTCTCGAACCTGCAGTGGGCGTGCACCTCGTGCAACTCCAGCAAGAGCGGCGCGCGCGGCCTCTACGCGCCGCCGCAGCACGCCGGCTCGTGTCCCGGCGGATCCTGCACGCTCTGATGAAGCGCGGGACAGCGGCATTAAGCGCGTGCAAGACGAGGCACGCGGCGCGCGCGTAGAGTGCGCGCATGCGACTCCGGCTCCTTCTTCTCGCGTTGTCGTGCGCGACGCTCGCGCACGCGCAGATTCAGACGAGCGACACCACGCTCATGCTGCGCTACCCCGACGTGCATGGAGACCAGCTCGTCTTCATGTACGCGGCCGATCTGTGGTCCGTCTCCGCGTCGGGCGGCGACGCACACCGGCTCACCTCGCACGAAGGCTACGAGTCGCTGCCCCGGATCTCGCCCGACGGCACGACCATCGCGTTCACGGCGGAGTACGAGGGCGGCGGCGGCGACGTCTACACGATCCCCGCGAGCGGCGGCGAACCGAAGCGGCTGACGTGGCATCCGCTCCTCGACCGCGTCACCGGCTGGACGCCCGACGGGCGCATCGTGTTCCGGTCCAAGCGCAGTAGTGTCGTGCGCAACTTCGACAAGCTCTTCACCATCGCGCCGGGCGGCGGCGTGCCGGTCGAGGTTCCGCTGCCGAGCGGCGGCATGAACGCGTTCTCGCCGGACGGAACGAAGATCGCGTACAACCCGGTCGCGACGGAGTCGTTCTTCTGGAAGCGCTACCGCGGCGGCACGCAGTCGCACATCGCCATGTACGACTTCCGCACGCACGCGTACGAAGAGATCCCGCACGGCGACGCCGGCGAGCTCTTTCCGATGTGGTTCCGCGACGCGGTCTTCTTCCTCTCCGATCGCGACGGCGTGATGAACCTCTATCGCTACGACCTCGCCTCGCGCGCCATCCGGCAGCTCACGCACTACCGCGACTACGACATCAAGTGGCCGAGCCTCGCCAGCGACGGCTCGGGACGCATCGCGTACGAGAACGGCGGCGCGATCTATCTCTTCGACATCGCGAAGGAAACATCCGCGCGCGTGCCGATCCGCGTCCGCACCGACGCGCCGCGCGAGCGCGTCACGACCATCAACGCGAAGAAGTGGCTGCAGACCGTCGCCCTCTCCCCTTCCGGCGCCCGCGCGCTCCTCGGCGCACGCGGCGAAGTCTTCACCGTTCCCGCGAAGGAAGGCGAGATCCGCGATCTCACGAACAGCTCCGGCGCGCGCGAGCTCTGGCCCGCGTGGTCGCCCGACGGCCGCTGGATCGCGTACGCCTCCGACCGCAACGGCGAATACGAGATCTACCTCCGGGCGCAAGACGGCAGCGGCGACGAACGCCGGCTCACGAATCTCGGCGCCGGTTTCCGCTCGAATCTCACCTGGTCGCCCGACGCGAAGAAGATCGCGTTCGCGCAGCTCGACCATTCGTTCGCGTTCGTCGACGTCGACAGCGGCAAGGTGACGACCGTCGACCGCAGCGACGCCGACCAGATCGCCGGCTTCTCGTGGTCGCCCGACAGCAAGTGGCTCGTCTACGCGAAGCCGCTCCTGACGAACTTCGGCCAGCTCTTCGCGTACTCGCTCGCGGACGCGAAATCGACCGTGATCACCGACGGCCTCACCGACGACCGCCAGCCGCGCATCGATCCCACCGGTACGTATCTCTTCTTCCTCTCGCGCCGCGTCTTTGCGCCGCACTTCAGCGACTTCGAGAAGACGTTCGACTTCAGCGACTCGCAGAAGGTCTATCTCATCCCGCTGCGCCGCGACACGCCGTCGCCGTTCGCGCCGAAGTCGGACGAGGAAGGTGCGGCCACGGAGACGAAGCCGGCGGCGGTGCCGTTCCGCATCGACTTCGCGAGCATCGATCATCGCGTGCTCCCGCTCCCGATCGATGCCGGCGCGTACAGCAGCCTCGCCGCCGCGGACGGCGCGGTCTTCTATCTCGCGGGCGATGACGACGACAAGAAGACGTTGAAATCGTTCGAGCTCGCGGATGCTGAAGAGAAGACGATCGTCGCGAACATCGACAGCTACGCGCTCGACGCGCACGGCGACAAGCTGGTCTACCGCGCCGGCGACACCGTCGGCATTCTCGACGCCGCGAAGTCGAACGCGAAGATCGGCGACGGCGCGCTCGACCTCGCCCACCTCGAGATGCAGCTCGACCGCCGCGCGGAGTGGAAGCAGATCTTCGACGAGGCGTGGCGGATGCTCCGCGACGGCTTCTACGATCCGACCATGCGCGGCGTCGACTGGAACGCGATGAAGCGCCGCTACGAGGCCGAGTTGCCGTTCGTCTCGCTGCGCAACGACGTGAACATCCTCATCGGCGAGATGAACGGCGAGCTCGGGATCTCGCACATCAACGCGTCCGGCGGCGACACCGTCGATACGCCCGCGGCCACCACCGGCCTCCTCGGCGCCGACTACGACGTCGCCGGCGACCTCTATCGCATCCGCAAGATCTATCGCGGCGACAACGCGTCCGACGCCACGCGCTCGCCGCTCGACGCGCCCGGCATCGACGTCCGCGAAGGCGACTACCTCCTCGCCATCGACGGACGTCCGCTGCGCGCGCCGATGTCGATCTTCGCCGCGCTCGACCGCACGGCCGGACGCCAGGTCGCGCTGCTCGTGAACGACAAGCCAAACGAGAACGGCGCGCGCCGCGTCGTGGTGGTGCCGGTGAAGAGCGAAGAGCAGCTGCGCTACCGCGACTGGGTCGAGACGAACCGCCGCAAGGTCGACGCCGCGACGAACGGCCGCTGCGCGTACATCCACATCCCCGACACGCACCTGCGCGGCATCGCGGAGTTCGGCCGGCAGTTCTATGCGCAGGCCGGCAAGCAGTGCCTGCTCTTCGACGCGCGCTGGAACAACGGCGGCGAGATCCCCGACTTTTACTTCGAGCACCTCGCGCGACGGCACCTCGAGTACGACGCGCCGCGCTACGGCGCCGACGTCGAATACCAGGCCGCCGCGATCCTCGGCCCGAAGGTGCTCGTCATCAACGAATACGCCGGCTCGGGCGGCGACTCGGTGGCCGACTACTTCCGCAAATACGCGCTCGGTCCGATCGTCGGCAAGCGCACGTGGGGAGGGCTGATGGGCATCGGCGACGAGCTGCCGATGATCGACGGCGGCCGCGTCACCGTGCCGTTCGTCTCCGCGTGGGACGTCGTCGACGGCAAGAGCACGTGGATCGTCGAGAACCACGGCGTCGATCCCGACGTCGAGGTCGACAACCGCCCCGACCTCGTCGCCGCCGGACGCGATCCGCAGCTCGAGCGCGGGATCGCCATCCTCAACGACGAGCTGGCGAAGCATCCGCCGGTGAGGCCGCAACGCCCGCCGTACGGAGCGCCGCCCGCGCAGTAAACTCGGGCGCGATGGCCACCGTCATCGCGCTCGACCAGGGCACCACCAGCTCCCGTGCCATCGCGTTCGACGAGCGCGGCACGCCGCTCGTCGTCGCGCAGCGCGAGTTCCGCCAGTTCTACCCGCAGCCCGGCTGGGTCGAGCACGACGCGAACGAGATCTGGGAAACACAACGCGCTGTTCTTCAGGAGGTACTCGCGCGCGTGCACGACGTTGCCGCGATCGGCATCACGAACCAGCGCGAGACGACCGTGCTGTGGGATCGCGAGACGGGCGAGCCGGTCGCGCCCGCGATCGTCTGGCAGGACCGACGCACCGCGCCGATGTGCGACGCGTTGCGGCCGCATGCGGAACGCATCCGCGCGAAGACGGGACTCGTGCTCGACGCGTACTTTTCGGCGACGAAGCTGCGCTGGCTGCTCGAGCGTACGCACGTCGATCCCGCGCGCCTCGCCTTCGGCACGATCGACACGTGGCTGGTGTGGAAGCTCACCGGCGGACGCGTGCACGCCACCGACGTCACGAACGCGTCGCGCACGATGCTCTTCGACATCCACCGCGCCGCCTGGGACGACGAGCTCCTCGACCTCCTCGGCATCCCGGCGTCCGTATTGCCCGAGGTAAGGGCGTCGAGCGCGAAGTACGGCGAGACGGAAGATGGGATTCCGATCGCGGGCATCGCCGGAGACCAGCAGGCCGCGCTCTTCGGGCAGCGCTGCACGCGCGCGGGGATGGCCAAGAACACGTACGGCACCGGTTCGTTCGTGGTGATGCAGACCGGCACGCGCGTCGTCGACTCGCGGCACGGACTGCTCTCGACGATCGCGTGGCAGCTCGGCGACGCGCCGCTGCAGTACGCGCTCGAAGGAAGCATCTTCGTCACGGGTGCCGCCGTGCAATGGCTGCGCGATCGCCTGCAGCTGATCCGCACCGCGGCGGACATCGAGCCGCTCGCGGCGTCGGTGCCCGACTGCGGCGGCGTCGTGCTCGTCCCCGCGTTCACGGGACTCGGCACGCCGCACTGGGATCCGCACGCGCGCGGCACGATCGTCGGATTGACGCTCGGCACGACCGCCGCGCACCTCGCGCGCGCGACGCTCGAGTCGATCGCGCTGCAGACGGTCGACGTGCTCGACGCCATGCGCCACGACTCCGGCATCGCGCTCGAAGAGCTGCGCGTCGACGGCGGCGCATCGACCAACGACCTGCTCATGCAGCTTCAGGCCGATCTCGCCGGCATCCCCGTCGTCCGCACGCGCGTCGCCGAAACGACCGCCCTCGGCGCCGCCTATCTCGCCGGCCTCGCCGCCGGCGTCTGGGAGACGAGCGACGCCATCGACGCGCAGTGGCAGCCCGACCGCGTCTTCACGCCGCGCCTCTCCGTCGACGCACGCGAGGCGAAGCTCGCCACGTGGCGGCGCGCGGTGGGGCGCGCGAAAGAGTGGGCGTCGAGCGTTTAGAATCCGCGCATGCGTCGTCTGCTTTTCCTCCTCGCATTCGTTCCGACGGTTGCATTCGCGCAGCGTGACTGGACATCGCTGCCCGGCAGCGGCTGCATCGGCGGGAGCCGCTGCGCCGATCGCTGGCTGCGCATTCCGATCGAGGACCGCCCCGTCATTGCCGTGCGCTTCCACGCGAGCGACAACATCGGCGAGACCGCCGGCGGCGCGCTGCGCGTGAAGATCGACGGCAACACGATCACCTCGTACCTCGACATCGCGCGCAACGGGCAGACCTACACGCTCGACGTCGACGAGCTCGAAGGGCGCGCTCTCATCTTCGAGCCGGCGGAGAAGGACGAAGTCCAGATCGACAACATCGCCGTGTTGTACGGACGTCGCACCGGCGGCGGCGGCGGCGTGCGTCCGCGGGACCGCGACGCAGACCGCGATCCGCACGCGCGCGGCTGGCGCTCGTATCCGCAGGCGAAGCTCTGCATCGGCGGCGACGAGTGCCGCAAGAACGGCAACCGCATCACCATCGCCCTCGACAACGCGCCGGTCCTCGGCATCCGCTTCTGGGCGCACGACAACATCGGCACGCGCGCGGACGGCAAGCTCACCGTGAAGATCGACGACAAGGCCGTCGCCTCGTACGTCGACGTGCAGCGCAACGGCAAGCGCCACCAGTTCGACGTCGACAACATCCGCGGCACGCGCCTCACCATCGCCACCGCCAGCGACGACGAGGTCGAGGTCAGCGAGATCGAAGTGCTCTACGGCGCGCGCGGCAGCTCGCTCGGCCACGACGTGTACGGCAAGGGACCGTCGCACTACGGTCCGTCGGAAGTGACGGACGAGGGCGGCTGCATCGGCGGCTCGCAGTGCGGCGGGCGGCACGCGCGCATCAGCATCGCCCTGCACGGGCGGCCGGTGGAGTCGATCCGCTTCTACGCGCGCGACGACGTCGGCACGCGCGCGGGCGGCCGGCTGCGCCTGCGCATCGACGACGAACTGCTGGAGAGCGGTCTCGACGTCACGCGCGAGGGACGCACGATCACCGTCGACGGCCATCACATCGCCGGCGACTTCCTCGTCTTCGAGCCGGCGGCCGACGACGAGATCGTGCTGAAGGACATCCGCGTGCGCTTCGTCGAGCGATAAGTCTTTATTGATTTTCTGACTTAAATCCTCTTTAATGGATGGAGCGAGGTCGTATGCTCCCTCCTCCGAAAACGATCCCCGAGCTGTTGTTCTACCTGTCGATGGGACTCGCGGCCGCGAGCTGGCTGGCGCTGTTCCTCTTCCCGCGGAAGCACTTCGTGAACTGGTGGCTGTGCGGCGTGCTCACGCCGGTGGTCATGTCGACCACGTACTGCTACCTCCTGGTCGCGTATTGGGATCAGCCGGAGGGGATGACCTTCCTCCAAACGTACGCGAAGCGCTTCAGCAGCCTGCCGGGCGTGCAGTGGATGTTCGAGAACCAGGGGTTGCTCCTGGTGGCGTGGCTGGACATCCTGGCCATGGACATGATCGCCGGCGCATGGATCGCGCGGCGCGCGCAGAAGACGGGCCTCAACTACCCGACGCTCGTCTTCGTGCTGGCCATGACGTTCGCGAACGCGCCTCCGGGCATGGCGCTCTACTACGCGATCGAGGGATATCGAAACAGATTCGGACTGCTGGTCGAGGCGGACGTGCCGGCCGCGTGAGCGGCCGGCACGTCGCACCGCAGGTTACGAGGTCACCGCGCGGCGGCGATTGGATCGCTTAGACTCGCTCCGTGGGACTTTTGACCTTCAGCATCAATGTCACCCTGGACGGCTGCGTCGACCACCGGGAGGGTATCGCCGACGACGAGACACACGCCTTCTTCACACGCCTCATGGATGAGGGCGGGGCGATGCTGTGGGGCCGCGTCACTTACGAGATGATGGAGAGCTACTGGCCAGCAGTCGCCCGCGGCGACGAGGAGGCGCCGCCGGCGATGCGCGAGTGGGCGGTCAAGCTGGAGGCCAAGCCGAAGTACGTGGTGTCGTCGACGCGAAACGACTTCCCGTGGACCAACAGCCACCATCTCGCCGGCGACCTGCGCACGGGCGTGCAGAAGCTCAAGGACGCGACGCCGGCCGGCGTGCTCCTCGGTAGCGGCAAGCTCGCAACCGAACTCGATCGGCTGGATCTTATCGACGAGTACAACTTTCTCGTGCACCCGAGGATTGCCGGGCATGGCCCGACCCTGTACCAGAGCGGGCTGCCGAGTACGCGACGGTTGGAACTGGTCTCGGCGAAGCCGCTCCGCAACGGTGCGGTCGCCATGCACTATCGGCGCGCGCGCTGACTCTTCGTCGCAAGCATCCGCTTCCATCATTCTGAATCGCGGACGTGCCGGCCGCGTGAGCGGCCGGCACGTCGCAACGCGGGTTACGAGGTCACCGCGCGGCGGCGCGTGCGTGTCCGCGGCGCGGGCGCGGGCGTGTCGTCCGGCGGCACCGGCTCTTCCTCGATCGCCGACTCGTGAAACATGTCGGAGACCTGCAGGCCGAACGCGGAGAGCTCGTCGGAACCGGTGATGATGATCGGCGCGGGACCGCCGGCCGCGGCGGCCATCGGCGCGATCGCCGCCGCCGCTTTCTTCGCCAGCGGCGGCCGCTTGGTGATCAGCCGTCCCTCGGTCGACTCCCAGAAGGTCGTGCCGAGGGGGATGTTGTCGAGCGGCTTGCCGGCGGCGGCGGCCGCGGCGCGGATCGGCTTCTCCGCTTCGAGCGCGCGCGCGACGTTGTAAGTCAGCCACGCCCACGGCTCCTCCGATTCCGGCAGTTCATCCTCCGCGACCTTCTGGCCTTTCATCGCGGCGACCGCGCGCACCGGGAAGCGCACGTCGAGCGCCGCCGCGGCCTGCACCGGAATCTCGACGGGCGGCACGTCCTGTCGCGGTGCGCCCAGGGAGACATTGCGCCAGAACGTGTTCGCGACGGCATCGCGTCCGGTGAGCGGCGGCGCGTCGGGGATGAACAGCTCGCGCAGCGACGCCGGGATCGACGAATGATCGTACGGCGTCGAGTCGACGGTGCCGCGCGGAATCCACGGCGAGACGAGCACCGCGGGCACGCGCACGCCGGTGAGATCGAAGACGAAGCCTTCGCCCGACGCCTTCTTGTCGGGACGCGCGGCGGGCATCGGCGGCACGTGATCGTAGAAGCCGCCGTGCTCGTCGTACGTGATCACGAGCAGCGTCGACTCCCACAGCGCGCGGTTCGACGTCAGCGTGTCGTAGACGTGTTTGATGAGCGCCTCGCCGGCGTGAAACGAGCTCTCGTTCGCGGGGTTCTCCGGATGCTGGCTGTTCGCGCTCTTGCCGAAGTGGCGCGGCTCGATGAACGTGTACGCCGGCATGTTGTCCGCCGCGACGTGCTCCTCGAGCCGCTCGATCTTCTGGAAACGCCCGCGCGCGACGAGGCTCGTCCAGAGGTTCGGGAAGACCCATGTCTGCGGCGCGCCGTCGTGATAGATGCGCCAGCGCTTGCCGCCTTTGTCGAGCGCCTCGAAGATCGTCCGATTCTTGTAGAGGCGCTTGACGATGTTCGTCTCGCCGTCCGACGTCGCCGCATGCGCGTAGTTGCGGTTCGGCCACGTCTGGCCGGGCACGGAGCAGAACCAGCGATCGCAGACGGCGTACTCTTTCGCGAGCGTCGCCAGCACCGGGATGTCCGTCTCCGGATGGCAGCGCATGATGTTTCTGCCGTAGCCTTTTTTCTTCGCCTTGAGAGACACGTCCTCGAAGCTGCTGACGAAGCCGTCCATCGTGAGGTTCACCGGCGGCGGAAAGAGCGGCGGCTTCTTCGCGGGCTTCTTGCCGGTGAGCTGCATCATCACGCCGACGTGGCCGTGATCGGGACCGACCTCGATGCCCGGCTCGGCGTCGAATGAGATCGGCACCTTCTTGCCGTCGGAGTCGCGATTGAATTCGCTTCCCGAGGGCTGTTCGACCTTCGACGCAAACTTCACCGCGCCGAGCATGTGGTCGAACGAGCGGTTTTCGAGCATCAGCACCACCACGTGGCGGATCTTTTCCTCCAGTGCAGGCATGAGGGGACCTCCTGCCGTTACTATGAGGCGGAAACCCGCGACGCACAACCGGCATCGAACGAACGATGAAACGCCTCGTGAACAAGCATCCGCTCGCGATCCGCTGGTTTCACTGGCTCAACTTTCCGCTGCTCGCGCTGATGATTTTCAGCGGCACGCTGATCTACTGGGCCTACCCCGCCTACCGCCTCGGCATCGGCGACTTCACGCTCGCGAAGATGAACCTCGACCAGACCACCTGGCGCGCGCTGCACGTCAACAACCGCCTCGCCGAAGGGATGGCGCTGCACTTCTTCTTCATGTGGCTGTTCGGCATCAACGGCGTGCTGTACGTCCTCTACACGCTCGTCTCCGGCGAATGGCGCGAGCTCGTGCCGAACCGCCACTCGTTCCGCGACGCCTGGAACGTCCTGTTGCATGACCTGCGCATCCGACGCGAGCCGCTGCCCGCGCGAAAGTTCAACGGCGCGCAGCAGCTCGCGTACACGACGGTGATCTTCATGGGCCTCGGCTCGCTGCTCACCGGCATCGCCATCTACAAGCCGGTGCAGTTCGCGTGGCTCACGTCGCTCTTCGGCGGCTACGCGATGTCGCGCTTCTTTCACTTCTGGCTCACCGTCGGTTACGTGGTCTTCTTCGTCGTGCACGTGGCGCAAGTCATTCGCGCGGGGTGGAACAACTTCCGCGCGATGGTGATCGGAGTCGAGGTAATGCATGACTGACGAGGTACGCGACGAAACAGAAGTCGACATCGTCGCGGCGAACGACGCCCAGGTCGACCGCGAGCTGAAGCGCCTCACGCGCCGCGGCTTCGTGACGATGGCGGTCGCCGCGGGCGCGGGCTACGCGGGCTGGAGCTGGCTGCGCACGCGGCCACGCGAAGGCGACGTGCCGTGGCCGCTGCGGCGCGTGCTCCAAGGCAACGAGTCGCTCGCGGAGTCGTACTTTCGCGACGCGCGGCTCAGTCCGAACTTCCGCAAGTCCGACATCACCCGCGCGCGCGTCAACGGGCACATCGGCCTCGACAAGCCGGTCGACCTCAACGCGTGGCGTCTCTCCATCGAAGGCGCGTCATCGCCCGTCGCATTGACGCTCGACGACGTGAAGGCGTTTCCGCGCCGCGAGATGGTGACCGAACTCCGCTGCATCGAAGGATGGTCGATCATTGTGCAGTGGGCGGGCTCGCGGCTCGCGGACGTCATGCAGAAGTTCCCGCCGGTCGAACGCCCGCGGTACGTCGCGCTCGAAACGCCGGGACGCGGCTACTACGTCGGCCTCGACGCCGCGAGCGCGTTTCATCCGCAGACGCTCCTCGCTTACGAGATGAACGGCGCGCCGCTCACGTCCGATCACGGCGCGCCGCTGCGGCTCGCGATCCCGGTGAAGTACGGGATCAAGAACCTCAAGCGCATCGGCACGATCCGCTACACGAACGTGCGCCCCGCCGACTTCTGGGGCGAGCGCGGCTACGACTGGTACGCGGGACACTGACGCGCCGGTCCGTCATGAGCGAGGAATCGGACGATCGCGAGCCGCCACGCTGGCTCACGCCGCTTCTCGTCGCCGGCGCCTTCGCGCTGATCGCGTTCGCGGAAACGCGGCGTCCGCTGCGGCGCCGGCGCGAGCGGCGCGCGACGCACACCGCGCGCAATCTCGCCACCGCAGGGCTCACCGCCGCGATCACGTCCGCGCTGCAGGCGCCGCTCCTCGCGCCGCTCGTCGCGCGCGTCACACGCGACCGCCTCGGCCTCCTTCACCGTCTTCCGCTGCCGCGCTCCGTGCGCACGCTCCTCGGCGTGCTGCTGCTCGACTACACGCTCTGGTGGTGGCATCGCGCGAATCACGAGTTGCCGCCGCTCTGGCGCTTTCATCTCGTGCATCACGTCGATCGCGATCTCGACGCGTCCACCGCAATCCGCTTTCATTTCGGCGAGCTGTCGCTCTCGGTTTTCTACCGCATGGCGCAGGTGCGTCTCTTCGGCGTCGACGCGTTCACGCTCTCGCTCTGGCAGACGCTGCTCCTCGTCTCGATCGCCTTTCATCACTCGAACCTGCGCCTCACGCCGGAACTCGAGCGGCGGCTCGCGCGTTGGATCGTCACGCCGCGCATGCACGGCATCCATCACTCCGACTATCGCGACGAGACGGACAGCAACTGGTCGAGTCTCTTCTCCTGGTGGGATCGGCTGCACGGCACGCTGCGCCTCGACGTCCCACAGAACGCCATCGACATCGGCGTCCCGGCGTACGCGCGCGCGTCCGACGTCACGCTCGCCGCGATCACGGCGCTGCCGTTTCGCGCGCAGCGCGACGACTGGATGGCGACGGGCGGCGCGCAGCACCTTGTGCGCCCGAGCCCCGTCTCAACAGAGACCGCACCGCCGTGTTAAGGTCGTGCGGGTTCGAGAGACATGGGGAATCAGTGGCGGCGCTTTGCAGCGCGCGTGGCCCGGCCGTTGCGGGCCGCGGTGGCGTTCGTGCTGCTCTTCGCGTGCGGCGCGCGCGCGGATGAGCGCGGCGTTCCGCTGATCACGGTCTTTCCCGCCGAGGCGCACAAGGCCGGGCCGCAGACGTTCGATGTGGCGCAGGACAGCCGCGGCATCCTCTACTTCGGCAATCTCCACGGACTGCTCACGTACGACGGCGCGTGGTGGAACCTCATGAAGCTGCCGGAGGAGCAGGTCGCGTTCGCGGTCGCGACGGACGATCGCGGCGGCGTCGCCCTCGGCCTCATCAACGATTTCGGCGTGCTCGCGAATGACGCGCACGGCGCGCCGCAATACCGCTCGCTCGTGCCGCTGCTGCCGAAGACGCAGCGTGAGGTCGGCGAAGTGCGCGGCGTCTGCGCGATGCCCGGCGGCTTCCTCTTCGTCGCGGAGCGCACGGTCATCGCGTGGAACGGCCGCACCGCGCGTGTTGTCAACGACGCGCCGCTCGAGAGCGCGCCGCACGGCTGCACGTCCGACGGCGGCGCGGTGCTGCTGCGCGGACCGGGCGGGCTGCAGCGGTTCGATCCGCGCACGAGCCGCGTGACGCCGGTCGCGTTCGCGGGAGAGCGCGTCGATCTCGTCCTGCGCAGCGGAACGACGCTCCTCGCCGCGGTGCGCGATCGGGGACTCTTCACCGTCGACGGCGCGAACGTCACGCCGTGGTCGCCCGACGGCTCGCGGTGGATGCGCGGGAAAATCATCACGGGCGGCTGCGTGCTGCACGACGGCCGCATCGTGCTCGCCTCGCGGCAGCACGGCGTCGCGGTGGTGCGCGCGACGGGCGAGCTCGAACAGGTCATCGAGGAAAACTCGGGACTGCCCGACGCCGTCGTCACGCAAGCGCGCGTCGATCGCGAAGGCGCGCTGTGGCTGACGATGTCGGGGCCGATCGTGCGCATCGATCTCGCGTCGCCGGTCACGCTCTTCGACGCGCGGCGCGGCGTGCGCGGCAGCTCGAGCGACGTCGCGCACTTTCATGGTGCGCTCTACGTCGCCAGCTCGCACGGCCTGTACGAAATCGCGAACGGCAAAACGCGCGCGTTCGACGTCGAAGGCGACGGCGTGTGGCGGCTGCTCGTCGTGGACGACGAACTGCTCGTCGGCACGACCAAAGGCATGTACCGCCTGCACGGCGACGCGCTCGAACGACTCGTGCCGCTGCGCGGCGAGATGTACGAGATGCTGCGCTCGCCGACCGATCCCGCGCGCGTCTGGCTCGCCACGCGCCAGGGGCTGCGCAGCATGCGCCGCGAGGGAACGACGTGGCGCGACGAAGGCGGCGTGCCGGCTACGCCGGAGTACGCCGGCTCGGTGCTCGAGGAACGCGACGGCACGCTCTGGTGCGGCACCGTCTTCAACGGCATCATCCGAATCGACCACGCGCGCACGGCGCAACAGCGCGTGCAGCAGTACGGCGACGGCGAGATGAACGTCTTCTCGATCGGCGGCCGCACGGTGTTCGTGCGCGCGAGCGGCGGCTCGGTCGAATCGATCGGCAAGAACGGAACACTCGTCCGCGATCCGCTCCTCGGCCACCTCACCGCGCCGGGCGGCTTCTTCACGCTGACCGAGGATGCGCGCGGGGATGTTTGGATCAACTCCACGCCGCCGCGCGTCTTCACGCGCAACGCGAACGGCACGTACGCGCGCGAAGGACGCCCGCTCGTCGCGGTGAATGCGTCCGACATCCAGAACATGATCCGCGACGCGAACGGCGTGCTGTGGTTCGCGGCGGACCGCGGCCTCTTCCGCTACGAACCGGCGCTTGCGGCCCAGGAGCTCGAGGCGCAGCCGCCGCCGCTGATCCGGCGCGTCGTCGCCGGCGAGAGCCGCGTGCTCTTCGGCGGCGCGTCGACGGGCGAGCGCGTCACGCTGCGGCACGACTTCCGCCGCCTGCGCATCGAGTTCGCGCCCGCGTCGTACCGCCCCGGCGTCGCGTATCAGTACCGCCTCGAGCCGATCGACGCGAACTGGAGCGAATGGACCGAGCAGCCGTTCATCGACTACACGCTGCTCGAGGCTAACGACTACACCTTCCGCCTCCGCGCGCGCGGCCCGGCCATGCTGCCGAGCGGCGAGGCGCAATGGTCGTTCACGGTCCAGCCGCCGTGGCATCGCACGCCCGCCGCGTACGCGCTGTGGACGCTGCTCGCGCTGGCGGTACTGTTCGCGATCATCCGCGTGCGAACGGCTGCTCTCACGATGCAGGCCGATCGCCTGCGCCGCCGCGTCGAGGCGAAGACGGCGGAGCTGCGCGAGACCGTGCTGCTGCTCGAACAAGCGAACACGCGGCTCGAGGCGCTCTCGCTCGAAGACGATCTCACCGGCATCGCGAACCGCCGCTCGTTCGAGCGCGCGCTGAGCGACGAATGGAACCGCGCGCGCCGCCGCGAGCAGCCGCTCGCGCTGATCCTCGTCGACCTCGACTACTTCAAGGATCTCAACGATCGGCGCGGACATCCCGCGGGCGACGACTGCCTCCGCCGCATCGGCGCGTTTCTCGCGGAGACGATCCGCCGCAGCGGCGAAGTCGTCGCGCGCTACGGCGGCGAGGAGTTCGCGATCCTGCTGCCTGGCGTCGACAGCGACGGCGCGCTGCGCGTCGCCGAATCGCTGCGCGAAGGCATCGAGAAGCTCGGCGTTCCGTACGGCAACGGCGGCGGACGCATGACCGCGAGCTGCGGCGTCGCGTCGCTCGTGCCGGGCGCGGGGATGGCGGCGGAGAGCCTCGTCGCCGGCGCGGACCGCGCGCTGTACGCGGCGAAACACTCCGGCCGCAACTGCGTCCGCGTCGCGGACGAGACCACGACCGGCACGTGGCTGCGCGACGCGAGCGCCTGACGCGCGCGGCGCGAGCGAATCCGCGCGCGCTACAATTGCCGCACATCCCTCCATGCTGAAACCGCCCGTCGCCGCAAACTCGTGGCTCGAGCATCTGCCGCTCGGCCTGGCCGTCCTCGGCACGACCGGCGAGACGCTGTGGATGAACGCCGCCGCGCGCACGCTGCTCGGCTGCGACGACGTCGCGTCGGCGGTCACGTCGATCGACGGAACCGACGAACCGTATCCGGCCGCGCGCTTGCCCGAGCGCCGCGCGCTCGCGGGCGAGCCAGTCGTCGTGCGCGACCTCAGCGTGCGCGGCGTCTCGCTCGAAGTCGCGGCCACACCGCTGCGCGACGATGCGAACGCAATCGCGGGCGTGCTCTGCTCGTATCGCGACATCACCGCGCAGCGCTGGAGCGAGCGCGCGCTCGACGAGAGCCTCGAGCGCTACGGCCACATCGTCGAAAACGCGAGCGAGATCATCTACCGCGCCGACGCCGGCGGCCGCTTCACCTACGTCAATCCCACGGCCATGCGCCTCACCGGCTACGACGAGCACGAGCTCATCGGCCGCAGCTACCTCGAGCTCATCGCGCCCGACTTCCGCGACGCGGCCGCGCACTTTTACGCGCACCAGTTCCGCACGCGCGAGCGCAGCACGTACTTCGAGTTTCCGCTGATCACGAAATCGGGCGCGCGCATCTGGATGGGACAGAACGTCCTCACGATCCTCGACGGCGAGCGCGTTCTCGGCTACGAGGCCGTCGCGCGCGACATCACGCAGCGCAAGGACGTGGAAGAGGAGCTCGCCCGCGCGCGCGACGCCGCGGTGCGCTCCACGCGCGCGAAGTCGGAGTTCCTCGCGAATGTCAGCCACGAGATCCGCACGCCGCTCAACGGCGTCCTCGGCATGACCGGACTTTTGCTCGGCAGCGGGCTCACCCCCGAGCAGCGCGACTACGTCGAGGCCATCCGCTCCAGCGGCGAGACGCTCCTCGCGCTCGTCAACGACGTGCTCGATCTCTCGCGCGTCGAAGCGGGCAAGCTCACCATCGAATCCGCCGACTTCGATCTCGACGACGTCGTCGAAAGTGTCGCCGAGCAGTTCGTAGCGCGCGCCGCCGCGAAACGGTTGCGCTTCCGCTACTACGTCGCGCCCGAAGTCGCGCGCGCATTGCGCGGCGACGCGCATCGCATCCGCCAGGTGCTCTTCAACCTGGTCGGCAACGCGATCAAGTTCACCGACCGCGGCGAAGTCGTGCTCACGGTGATGCAGCCGAAGCAGACCGACGACGACGTCACGATCCGCTTCCTCGTCACCGACACCGGCATCGGCATCGAGCCTTCCGCGCAGCGCCGGCTGTTCACGCCGTTCACGCAAGCCGACGGTACGACCACGCGCAAGTACGGCGGCAGCGGCCTCGGGCTCGCGGTCTCGAAGCAGATCACCGAGGCGATGGGCGGCGAGATCGGGTTGATGAGCATCGAAGGCGAAGGCTCGACGTTCTGGGTCGAGCTGCCGCTCGGCCGCGATCCGCTCGCCGCGGTGACGCCCGCGCGCTCGTGGAACCTGAGCCGCTTCCGCGCGCTGATCGCCGACGCGAACGCGACGAACCGCTTCATGCTCGCGCAGCACCTCGGCGCGACGCGCATCGCCTTCGACGAGGTGACGTCGACCGCGGAGGCGCTCGCCGCCGCGTATCGCCGCCCGTACGACGTCATTCTCTTTGATATGCAACTACCCGACGAGGACGGCCTCGCGCTCGCGCGCGCCGTGCGCCGCGACCGCGCGCTCGACGGCACGCGCCTGCTGCTCCTCACCGCGTGGGGGCGGCGGCGGCACGACGTCGAGGCATTCCGCGCGGCCGGCATCGACGCGTTCCTCATCAAGCCGATCCGCCGCACGCAACTCTGCGAGACGGTCTCGCGCCTCTTGAACGGCGAGCTCGCGGCCGCGCCGCCGCACGCCGCCGACGCGGAGCCGCCGAAGCGCGCGCGCGTGCTCATCGTCGAGGACAACACCGTCAACCAGCTCGTCGCCATCGGCCAGCTGCGGCGCCTCGGCCACGAGGCCGTCGTCGCGGCAAACGGCGCCGACGCGCTCGCGGCCGTGCGGGAGAGCGCGTTCGATCTCGTGCTGATGGACTGCATGATGCCGGAGATGGACGGCTACGAAACGACGCGCCGCATCCGCAAGCTCGACGGCGCGATGGCCCACGTGCCGATCATCGCCATCACCGCGCACGCGCTGCCCGGCGAGCGCGAGAAATGCCTCGCCGCGGGGATGAACGATCATCTCGCGAAGCCGGTGTCGCTCGACCAGCTCGGCGCGGTGATCCGGCTGTGGGCGAGCAAGACGTCCGCCGCGAGTCCCACGGCCGCGCCCGATCTCATGGAAGCGGACGATCACTACGTCCTCGACCGCGAGCGCGTCAGCTCGTTCATGGCCATCAGCCGCACGCAGCAGGGGTTTCTCGAAGGGCTCGTGCGCACGTTCCGGCAGGACGTGCCGGCGCGGCTCGACGCGCTGCGCGCGGCCGCGGCGATGGGCGATCCGCAGGACCTCGCGCTCGCCGCGCACGCGCTCAAGAGCTCGAGCGGCACGGTCGGCGCGAAGCGAATGTACGCGGCCGCCGCGGCGCTCGAACAGGCCGCGCGCGCGGGAAGGCTCGAGGCCGCGGACGCGGCGATCGAACAGCTCGGCGCCGAGTTCCGGCGCGTCATGCAGGCGTACGACGGCATCGTGCGTCGCAGCGGCGGCCATCGCGCGGCCGAGGTTTGACTCGTTTTCCGCTATCGTTACTTCGGGACATGGCAGACCTCGGATCGTATCGACTAATTGCGCGCCTCGGCACCGGAGGCATGGGCGACGTCTGGCGCGCGGAAGACAAGAAGCTGCTGCGCGCCGTCGCGATCAAGATTCTTCCCGCCGAGCTGGCGGCGGACCCGGAGTGGAAGGAACGGTTCCTGCGCGAAGCACGCACGGTCGCGCAGTTGAATCATCCGAACATCGCCACGATTTACGCGATCGAGGAAGAAGGGGAGACGCTCTTCATCGCCATGGAGCTCGTCGAAGGCGAGTCGGTCGGCGCGATGATCGCGCGCGGGCCGCTGCTGCCGGAGGATGCGATCCGCGTCGGCGTGCACGTCGCGGACGGGTTGTCCGAGGCGCACGCGAAAGGGATCATTCACCGCGACATCAAGCCGGACAACATCATCATCGCGCCGCGTCACGTGAAGATCCTCGACTTCGGCGTGGCGAAGCAGGTCGGCGGCACCGCCGATCCGTCGCTGACGCAGGGCGGGATGGTGGTGGGCACGCCGCACTACATGTCGCCGGAACAAGCCCTCGGCCGCACGCTCGACGCGCGCACGGACATCTTCTCCCTCGGCGTCGTGCTGTACGAGATGCTGTCGGGACAGAAGCCGTTCACCGGCGAGGCGCTGACCGAGATCCTGCTCAAGATCGTGATGAACGAGCCGCGCGACATCGCCATCGCGGCGGCGGGCATTCCGTCGCAGCTCGCGGCCATCGTCCGGCGCTGCATGAAGAAAGAGCCGCAGGACCGCTTCGCCTCGTGCGAGGAACTGCGCGCCGCGCTCGCCGCCGTACGCGAGGATCCGCGCCGCGCGCGGCAGTCGTCGGTGCCGACGATCGCGGTGCGGAAGAGCGATTCGTACGATGAGCCGCCGCGCGCGCAGCAGCCGTCGCAGTCATCATCGCCCGCGACGCCGTCCGGCGCGACGCCCGCGCCCGATCCGCGACGCACGCCGCTGCCGTCGTCGACGCCCGTGCCGCGCGCCGCCATCCGCCGCGCGCTCGTGGCCGACGACGATCCGGCGACGCGCTTCCTCTTGCGCGGCGTGCTGCAGCGCTACGAGTACGACGTCGACGAGGCGACAAACGGCGCGGACGCGGTGAAGCTGCTCAAGCAGAACCAGTACGGCTACATCTTTCTCGACCTGCTCATGCCGCGCGTCGACGGCTGGGGCGTGCTCGACTTCCTGCGCACGCGTCCCACCGGGCGGCCGCAGCGCATCTACATCGTCACCGGCGTGAAGAACCAGAAGCTCAGCGTCGCGGATGAAGACGTCGTCTCCGGCTTGCTCTACAAGCCGCTCGACATCGGCGAGCTCGAGCGGCTGATGCAGCGCACCGCGTAGCGCGTAGCGCGGTTAGGCGCTGGCGACGAGCGCGGGCCGCACCGGCGCTTCCACGCGATTGCGGCCGTTGTGTTTCGCCGCGTAGAGCCGCTGATCGGCGACGCCGAACAGCTCGTCCCAGTCGCGGCCGTCCGCGGGAAACATCGCCAGGCCGCCGCTCATGGTGATGGCGAGTCCGCGGTTGAGCGGCGTCGCCTCGAGCGCGGCGCGCAGGCGGTTGGCGGCGGCGATGGCGCCGTCGGCGCGCTCGTCGGTGATCAACACGACGAACTCCTCGCCGCCGATGCGACCGACCACGTCGCCGCCGCGCACGTGATCGCGCAGCACCGCCGCGACGTGGCGCAGCGCGGCGTCGCCGACGAGATGTCCGTGCGTGTCGTTGACCTGCTTGAAGTGATCGACGTCGAAGACCACGAGTCCGAAGTCGCGGCGCATCCGTTCCGCGCGGCGCGCCTCATCCTCGAAGCGCGCGACGGTCGCGCGGCGGTTCGGCAAGCCCGTGAGCGGATCGAGATCGGCGAGGCGCCGCAGCGTCGCCTCCATCTTCCGCACTTCGATCCAGAGCAGGCCGAGCGTCGTGCCGACGGCGATCACCATCTGCGCGATGCCGAAGAGGGCGATGGTGAGATCGGCGCGCTCGCGGTCGTTCGTCACGCCGATCGACGACCAGATGCTATACATCCGCAGCGACCAGATCGCGATCGACGAAACGAACGACGCCGCCACGAAACGCGACGCGGCCTTCGCATCCGACGGCGGATCGGTGACGAGCCAGTACGCGGCGACGGCGAAGAGGATGTTCGCGATCTGCGCCGGCGCGAGGATGTCGACGAGCACCTCGTAGTGGCCGCCGAAGTGGTTCCACAGCAGCACGAGCATCGTCAGCGCGAAGCCGGCGCCGACCCAGCGGCGGTTCAGACGATGCCGCGTGTGCGAGATCGCGCCTTCGATGGTGAGGATCGGCGCGAACGCGATCAGCCCGTTGCCGACGATCTTCCGCAGATCGAACGGCAGCGATGCGGGAATCGTGATGAGGATGCCCACCGAATACACGAGCAGTCCCCACCCCCACAAACGCAGCGCGCGCGAGCGCCGCTCACCACGCGCGACGATGAGGCAGACCACGCCCAGCAGCACGTTGAGCACGAGCAGTGCGAGCAGAAGGGTGCTGGCGCGGGTGAGCATCGGGATGGCTCATTGTAACGATGAACGAGGAACGATGAGGGAGGAAGGGCGGCAGGGCGTCATTCTCCTGCGCGCGACTGCTGGCGTGGTCCGAAGCGCATCAGCAGCTCGTCGACGAACGCGATGAGCGAAGCGGCAACACCGACGTAAACATGCCACGCAACCAGCTCGGAAAGCGTGAGGCCGTTGTGAGCGAAGGGCAGAACGAATGCGCTGGCGAGAGCCACCACGAGAAGCGGCTCCGCGATTCGATACGCTGGCCACCAACGGCGCGTTCGGTGATCGAACGCTTGCAGCGAGATCGCGACCAAACACACGACGACCTGTAGAAGAACCGGCGGCGAAACGATGAGGAGACTCGTATCGGACGGCGGGATGATCGTCACCGCAATGACTGCGGCGGTGACGAGGCTGTGCACACGAATCCTGGGGTTGGAGCGAAAAAGAACCGCTGCGAGGATCGCTGCCCATGCGATGCGCACATCGAATGAACCGCGGGATATGGCGAGCGCCGGCTCGGCGAGCACCGTGGCCGCGACGACTCCGAGCGTCGTCGCAGACGCTTCCAGGATCGTGGAGTCGCATGAAAGGCTCACGAGAACGGCAGCCGCGACCACAGCGAAGAGTAGCAGCGAGTGCTCGGCGGGCCACATGCACACGCCGATCAGCGCGGCGTTCAGGAGTGTACCGAGCCAGGTAAATGCTCGACGCATCAGGGACAGATTAGCGTCTTTGGATCGTTCCGGAGAGGACGTTCCGATGTGCGAAAGAGCCGTTCACCGCGCCGCGCGCGAACCTGATTCTCGAAGTAAACGGACCACATCTGAAAACACGGCACGTTGTTGTCGTGATAGGCAAGCGCATGGCCGAACTCGTGGATGACTGCGATTTCGGGGTCATAGGCCAGGTGATACGCGGCGGTCGCTGCCCACGCGCTCCCATTGTTGATTTCCAGAGGATTGACGGCAATGGCGGTGTTGCCGGACGGAGTCTCGGATGGCTCGAGCGTCATTGCGCCGCCGTATCGACTCGTGGCTTCCTGAAATGTGCGTGTCCGTGCGAACCAGGAGAACGGCCACGAAGACAGACGGGTAAGACTGTCCCCCGTTTCAAACTCGGTGATGTGCATACTGCTGATCAGGTCGAAGACTTTCTCTTCGACGGTTCGGCGGTCCTTCGGAAGCGGGATGCCCTGCGCCGCGAGATCAGATCGATAGGTAGGTGGATCCGGGATCGCTGTTGCAAGAAACTGAGCTTTCGTAACGCCCGGTCGCAGCCCCAGAACGTACCCGTGTTTCGAGTCTCCCTGAAGCGTAAGGAGTGCCGCTGCAGCGGGATTGTGCAGGCTGCCGCGGAAGAGGAAAAAATCGCCCCATGGATCCTTGCCGGTGAATCGCACCAGGCGGCCGGTGGGATCACTCGTGTCCACAGGATCGCCTTTGCCGAAGGCGTAAAGATTGGATGAATCGGCGAAACCCTGGGGATCGGGCGTGAGAAACGTCCCGGTCGAAAGGTCGTACCAGCGACCGCGCATAAACACAAGGCCCGTCGCCGGTTCCTGGAATGGAGCCGCTTTGAAGGACGAGATCAATAGTTGCCTCGTCATCGACGGCGGCTGAGGATCTGACGCGATTCCCTGCCTGCTGCGGCCACGTTGAGCGATGTTCGCCACGGCGATATCCGTTATGGCGCGGAAGACGATCACTCGTCCTTCGCCTTCGATTGCAAATCGCCCATCGATCGAGCCAAGGGTTCGGAGCGCAGCCACGATCGCGACGGAGTGCTGAGCGCGGGGACCCAACTCATACACTCGCTCCAAAACGCGCCCCGATACCGTAGCCGTCAACGTCGCCGCGACGCGAACGGGTGCGCCGCCGACTTCGGCAACGATGAAGTCACCCGTGATCGGCGTTGCGATGGTTTGACCTGCAACGAAAGGTTCGGCAGCAGAGGCTCGATACAGCGCACCGTCGTCGAACGTAATGCCGCCGTCCGTCGACTCGTGGATGCGACTGTGAACATCGACCGCACCGGTGCAGGACACGCGGACCGTCGTCGCGAGCGGTTGAAAGTCGGTGGCAAATTCGTCGAACACTTTCGGCTCATCGGGCTCGATGTGTACGACCGAACGGAGAATCGCGCCACCGGGTCGTACGAGCTCGAACGTGCAGTCGGCGGCCGAGGCGCCACGGACATCGACGGTCGTGCGGTACGTCCGACCGTCAATCGTGCCGGCGAGAACGGGAAAGACAACCTCGGGTACCACCGCGAACGCCGAGATCGTGGAGAGGAACAACGGCACAGCGATGAAAGCCATGCAACGGTGCAGAGGATCCTTCGGACGGATATCGGAAGGAGAACATGACGTACGGAGAGAAGTCAAACAAGGGAATCAGCGTCCCTTCGAACGGAAGCAACCAGCGAACGCTTCTTCAGCGTTCATCGTTGTTGTTCGTTTCGCCCGTCGTCTCGTCGAGCGGCGGCGCGTCATCAGAATGCACAGCATCTTTCGCCTTCTGCCGCGCCGATGAGAACGCGCGCTCGATCTCCTGCCATGCGCGCTCGAAGCCCGACTTCAGCTCGGCGGCGACGGGCGCGCCGTTCGCGTGCAGGCCGACCAGGACGTCCTTCGCCTCGATCAGCGTGTGGCGCAGCGTGCCGGTGATCTCCGAGAGATCACCGCGCGCGTTCTGCAGCGATTCCTTCGCGCGCTCCTCGAAGCGGTCGACGTCGATGCCCCAGTTGCGCAGCCTGTTCTTCACTTCGTCCGCCATGCGGCCATGATACGTCCGCCACCGTGCGATCGGGATTGCGACCGGCATTGCCGCCGATCGTGTCGGTCGACGTCGGCGGCGGCTCCGCGTCCGTGTCCGTCTGCGTCGGCTCGGGCGGCGGTTCGGTCGTGGTGGGCGGCGGCTGGCGTTCGGGCGGCGGCTGACGGTCGGGCGGCCGTTGCTGCGGCGGTTGCGACGCCGGCGGCGGCTCCTGCGCGGCCGGATTCGTGTCGGTGCGGAAGATGCCGCCGGTGAGCGTCGAGTCGGGCTCCGTCGCGGACGACGGCGGCAGCTCCGGCGGAGGCGGCGGCGCGGTGTTGGTGGTGATGAGGTTCCCGAACTCGTCGTACATCGGAATGACGGGGTTCGGATTCGTGACGCTGTGGAGCGAGCAGGCCTGCGTCGGCTGCGTCCCTTCCTTGAACGCCTCGTTGACCACGGCGTTCGCGGGGCAGTACGGCGTGGCCAGTCCGCCGCTCATCTTGTCGACTTCCGCGAACGTCACGCCCGGCGGCACCGGGAACGCGGCGTTTCGCTCGTTCGCCGTGACCGCGAGCATGTAGCGCGTCCACATCGGCACCGCCGCGTCGCCGCCGGCGAGGCCCGTCGGCGTGTTGTCGTCGAAGCCGACCCACGTCGCCGTGAGCGTCTGCGGCGTGAAGCCGATGAACCACGCGTCGCGCTTGTCGTTCGTCGTGCCGGTCTTGCCCGCCGCCGTTTTGCGGAAGCCCATCGACCGCGCCCCCGCTGCCGTACCGCGCTCGACGACGCCTTCCATCACGTGCGTGATGAGATAGATGTCGCGCTGCGGGAACACCTGCGACGGTTTCGCATCCTCGGGCCCGCTCAGCGCGCGGCCGCGATCGTCCGTCACGTAGCGGATCGCGCGCAGCGGCATGCGCGCGCCTTGCCGCGCGATCGTCGAATACGCCTCGGCCATCTCGATCGGCGGAATGCCGACCGCGCCGAGGAGGATCGACGGGTTGCTGTCGTCGAGCTCCGTGTCGACGCCGAGCGTCTTCGCGGTCTTGAGAATCGGCGCGATGCCGCACGCGAGTCCGATGCGCACGGACGCGGAGTTGAGCGAATGCTCGAGCGCCTCGCGCACGGTCACGTTGCCTTCGTAGTGGCCGTCGTAGTTGCGCGGCGACCAGTCCTCGGACCAACGCCGCTTGAGCACGAAACGCGTGTCGCTGACCATCGTCGCCGGCGTGATGTTCTGATTCGAAAGGCTCGGCTCGAAGGCCGTGAGATAGACGAACGGCTTGAACAGCGAGCCGACGAGGCGCTTCGACTTCAGCGCGCGGTTGAACTGCGAGCGCTCGTAGTTGCGGCCACCGACGAGCGCGCGGATCTCGCCGGTCGGCACGTCGACGTGAATGAGCACGCCCTGCAACGCCGGCGTATGCGTGCGCAGCCGCCGGTTGCCTTTCTCGATGCTCTGCAGGCTCGCCTCGACGACGCGTGCGGCGGCGTCCTGCGCGCCGAGGTCGATGGCCGTGTAGATCTTCAGTCCGCGCCCCTTGACGTCGTCGATGCCGTAGTCATCCTGCAGTTCCTGCAGCACGCGGTCGACGTAGTACGGGATCGACGAGAGTCCCGTTTTCTGCCGGAACGGCTTGCGCGGCAGGCTCGACGCATGTGCCGCGTCGTACTGCGCCTGGGTGATCTTCTTCTCCTTGAGCATCAGCTGCAGCACGGTGTTGCGGCGCTTCATCGACAGCTCGGGGTTGTTGAACGGCGAGTAGTTGTTCGGGCTGCGGATCATGCCGGCGAGCGTCGCCGACTCCTGGATGTTGAGCTCCGAGACCGGCTTGCCGAAGTAGAAGCGCGCCGCTTCGCCGACGCCGAGGATCGAGATCGAACGATTGCGGCCGAGGTAAATGTCGTTGAGGTACGCCTCGAGGATCTCGCGCTTCGAATAGCGCGCGTCGAGGATGACCGCCATGAACGCTTCGACGATCTTCCGTTTGAACGTGCGCTCGCTGGTGAGGTAGTAGTTCTTCACGAGCTGCTGCGTGAGGGTCGACGCGCCTTCCGAGACGCCGCCCGCTTTCACGTTGCGGAACACCGCGCGGAAGATGCCGATCGGATCGACGCCGGGGTGATGCCAGAAGCGCACGTCCTCGGTGACGACGACCGCGTCCTGCAGCGACTGCGGCACCTGATCGAGCGTCACAGGACTGCGGTTCTCGAGCTCTTCGCTGAGCACGGACGTCAGCAGTTCCGGCTCGAGCGCCGCGCGCGCGAGCGGGCGCGCTTCCTTCAGCGACACGACCTGTTCGATGCCGTCGCCGTTGAACGTGACGCGCAGCGGCACCGCGGGATAGTCGTCGTTCGCGCGGTTGAACGCGCGCGTGTAGATGTCGAGCCCGTCGTTGGAGCGCTGGAAGTCGCCCGGTTTCTCGACGCGCTCGGCCTCGCGGTAGCCGAGGCGGTCGAGCTTCTCGAGCACGTCGTCGGCGTGGAGACGCGTGCCCGGCTGCAGCGGCGTGAAGTCGGCGTAGATGCGCGTCGGCAGGCGGAGCTTGCGCACCTGAAAGCGGCCGACCGCGGAGCGGTAGATGTAGACGCCGAGGATGAGGATGAGGAGGAACAGCGCGCCGACCGTCCACGAGATCGCGCGGAACACCGTGCGGCGCGTGACGCGCGGACGGCGCCGGCGGGGACGCGGTGCGGGGGCGGGAGCGGGTGCGTCGGTCGTCGGAGGAATCGTCGTCATCGGTCGTTACTGCGCGACGAGCATGAGATTGCGGCCGCCGCCCTTTCCGTCACGACGAAACGAATGAAAGATCGAACCGTCGCAGCGCGTGCAGAGCTCGGAGTCGGAGATGCGCGTGACGCCGCGCTCGCGCAGCAACGCCGCGGTGAACGCGACGAGGTCGACGTGCGGCTTCGCGCGGCTGCGATCGACGAACTGCTCGTCGAACCGCGACGCCACTTCCTCGCCGACTTCGAAGCAGCAGGCGCGGATCGAAGGGCCGAGATACGCGAAGGATTGCGCCGCGTCGAACCGCGTTTCGCGCGTCAGTGCGTCGAGCGTTTCCGCCGTGATGCGCTGCACCGCGCCGCGCCATCCGGAGTGCACGTTGGCCATGACGCGCTGCAGAGGATCGATCATCGTGACCGGGAGGCAATCTGCAACCTTAATGCCGAGGGCGGTATGCATTTCGTCGCTCCAAAGCGCGTCGCAGGAGTCGCATTCACGCCACGCGTTTTCGCGACGCGCGCGCACCACATGCGCGCCATGCACCTGCACGCACGTCGTGAGCGACGCGTCGATGCTGAAGCGTTCGGCGATCGCGCGCGTGAGCTCGTCCGCGACGATCTTCCCCGGATAGTCGCGCGTCGTGCAGAAGACGGCGAAGCCGTCGGGGATTTGCGGAGGAACGGCGATGCGGCCGAGGGATGAGGGCTCGATCGTCCACATGAGGCGCGCCACTATACTCACGCTTCATGCGCAAGCTGCTTTTCCTGCTGCTGCTCCTCCCCGCCTGCGCGCACTACGACACGATCCTCCGCAACGGCACGATCTACGACGGCAGCGGAGGTCCGCCGGTGCACGGCGACGTCGCCATTCGCGGCCAGCGCATCGCCGCGATCGGCCACGTGCGCGGGCACGCCGCGCGCGAGGTCGACGTGCACGGACTCGCCGTCGCGCCCGGCTTCATCAACATGCTCAGCTGGGCCACCGAGTCGCTGATCGTCGACGGCCGCGCGATGGCGGACGTGAAGCAGGGCGTGACGCTCGAAGTCTTCGGCGAAGGGTGGTCGATGGGACCGCTCAATGACGCGATGAAGCGCGACGCGCAGGAACAGCAGGGCGACATCAAGTACACCGTCGACTGGACGACGCTGCGTCAGTATCTCGACTCGCTCGTCCGCCGCGGCGTCTCCGTGAACGTCGCCTCCTTCCTCGGTGCGACCACCGTCCGCATCTACGTCCTCGGCGAAGTCGATCGCGCGCCGAACGCGCAGGAGCTCGATCAGATGCGCGCGCTCGTCCGCCAGGCGATGGAAGACGGCGCGTTCGGCATCGCCAGCGCGCTCATTTATCCGCCCGGCTTCTACGCGAAAACTACGGAATTAGTAGAACTGTGCAAGGCGGCCGCGCCGTACGGCGGCATGTACATCTCGCACATGCGCAGCGAAGGCAACCGCCTCGACGAAGCGGTCGACGAACTGCTGACGATTGCAAGGGAAGCGAACGTCCCCGCCGAGATCTATCACCTCAAGGCCGCCGGTCAGGCGAACTGGCCGAAGCTCGACGCGACGCTCGCGAAGATCGAGGCCGCGCGCGCCGGCGGGCAGCGCATCACCGCGAACATGTACACGTACACCGCCGGCGCCACCTCGCTCGGCGCGACGATGCCGCCGTGGGTGCAGGAAGGCGGCTTCAAGGCGTGGCGCCAGCGGCTCATGGATCCCGCCGTGCGCGAGCGCGTCATCCGCGAGATGCGCACGCCGAGCGACGCATGGGAGAACCTGCTGCTGCTCTCCGGCTCGCCCGAGCGCGTGCTGCTCACCGGCTTCAAGAGCGAGAAGCTCAAGCCGCTCACCGGCAAGACGCTCGCGGAGGTCGCGCGCATGCGCGGCGTGTCCGCCGAGGACGCCATCGTCGATCTCGTGATCGAGGATGAGAGTCCCATCGGCACCGTCTACTTCATCATCGACGAAGACAATCTGCGCAAGGAACTGCGCAAACCGTGGGTGAGCTTCGGCTCCGATGCCGCGGCGTCCGCGCCCGAGGGCGTGTTTCTCAAGAGCAGCACGCATCCGCGCGAGTACGGCAACTTCGCGAACCTCCTCGGCAAGTACGTGCGCGACGAACAGATCGTCCCGCTCGAAGCAGCGGTGCGGCGGTTGACGGCGTTACCGGCGTCGAACCTCGGCATCGCCGATCGTGGATTGCTGCGCGCCGGCAACTACGCCGACGTCGTCGTCTTCGATCCCGCGACGGTCGCCGCGCACGCGACGTACGACCGGCCGTTCCAGTACGCGACGGGCATGGTCGACGTGTTCGTCAACGGCACGCAGGTGCTGCGCGACGGCGAGCACACCGGCGCGAAACCGGGACAGGCCGTGCTGCACCGCGTGACGCGATGAGAGACCTCGTCCTCGCCGACGGCACCGTCGTTCCCGCGGACCTGCTGCGCGTGACGACCTCGCGCAGCGGCGGTCCCGGCGGCCAGAACGTGAACAAGGTCGAGACGCGTGTCACGATCGAAGCCGACGTCGATCGCCTGCCGCTCGACGACGCGAAGAAAACGCTCGTGCGCGAGCGTCTCGCATCGAGGATCAACCGCGACGGCGTCCTGCGCGTGACCTCGCAGATCGCGCGCAGCCAGAGCGAGAACCGCGACCGCGCCCTCGCGCGCATGGAAGACCTGCTCAGCGCCGCGCTCGAAGAGCAGAAGCCGCGGAAGAAAACACGTCCGTCACGGGCGGCGAAGCAAAAGCGGATCGAGGAGAAGAAGCGGCGCGGCGAGACGAAGCGACTGCGCGGGCGGCTCGATTAACGGCTCGTCGTGAATACCGACGCGATGACCAGCAGCGCGATCGCGTCCATCGCCGTGACGAACAGCGCGGCGCTCGCGAACCGCAGCCGCCGGAGACGCACGGCGCGCGCGTCTTCCTCGACCATTGCAGCCATCCGCGCGCGAAGCCAGATCGCGCGCGCCGTGCCGCTGTCGCGGGGATCGGCTTCCGCGGGCGGCAGTGCGGCGAATGCTTTGTCGAGGTCGATCATCGTTCCCGCTCCATGAGCCGCGCGAGCTTCCTGCGCGCGCGAAACAACAGGACGCGCACGCTGGCCTGTGCCATTCCCATCATGCGCGCAACCTCGCGATGCTCGTAGCCCTCGGCATGCGTGAGCCAAAGCAGCGCCCGTTCGCGCGGCGAGAGATTCCGTAGCGCCGCGATGAGATCGATGCGCTCGATCGGATCGGCGTCGACGGCGCGCGTTCGTTCGTGCAACTCCTCATGCGTGCGCGTTCGTGTCCACGCATTGCGCGCGAGGTTCGTGGCGATGGTGAAGAGAATGCGCACTCGATCCTCGCCGCTCGCCGTGTAGCCGGCGCGCAGATAGCGATAGAACGTCTCCTGCGTCAGATCGTCCGCGTGATCGACGAGCCGGCCGAGGTAGCGGCGCAGGCGTGGCGCCGTCGCGCGGTAGAGCTCTTCGAGCTCCTGCTCGTTCACGAATGCCGTTCGCGTTCGCGTTTCATCAGCGCGCCGACGATCAGCTGCGCGAGTCCGGCCGCGAACGCGACCATGCCGGCGATCCCGACGAGAGGAAGGTGCGACGTCGCCGCGGAGACGCCGAGGGCCGCGCCGATCAGCAGCAGCATGAGGCCGCGGCCGATGGCGCCGGATGCGCCGGACGCCTCGCCGCTGCCGGTGAGCGCCGCGATCACGCGCGCGCGGTCGGGACTCTCGAGCATGCGCGCGAGGTCGTCCGGAGCAATGCGGTCGATCAGCTGCCGCCGGAGCTCGTGCTGCGCCTCGAACGCGCGGCGCCACGCGCGGACCACGATCAGCGTGATCGTCAGCACGATGAAGAACGACGCGGTGATGGCGATCAGATTGTCGACTTGATACGCGCGCATGGGCGGTCATTGTCCCTGAAGCACGAGCCGGCTGCCGTCGCGGCTGACGATCGCGCCGGTGCCGAGCTTGAAGTCCCACGTCGTCCACTTCCCCGGCCCGGCCGGCGCGAGGACCATTTCGAGGAACGGCGGCATCTTCAGACGATCGAGGCGTAGCAGTCCCGCGCCGGTGTGGATGACGCGCAGGATCTCGGCGCCGCGCTCGAAGTCGACGCGGACGTACGACTGGATCTCCGGCTCCGCCTCGAAGACGAACGTGCGCTGCCCGACGGTGCGAATGTTCGTGACGTTTCCATACGCCTGCTTCCACTGCGCGATGCCTTCGCGGACGGTTTGCATGAATGCGTCGCCCGCGTGCGTCGCGCGCTGGACCGTCGCGGAGTCGCCGGCGAACGCCGCGCGCACGAGGTCGTTCGCGGCGTCGTCCTGCGCCGCCGGTGCGGAGGGAAAGCGAAGCTCCAGCATCGCCGTGCGATCCTCGGTGCGCAGCACGAGCGGACCGCCGTCGACGGCGACGACGTCGTACGCGCCGTACTTGCCGGCGAGCGCGTCGCGGTTCGGTCGCGCGGCGGGCGGGAACGTGACCGCGCCGCCGAAGAGCATCGCCTCGACGTCGGCGGCCATGTAATCGGAGACGAGAGACGGCTGCATGCTGTTCGTGGCGATGACGAAGAAGACGTTTTCGTCGGCGTAGTTGCGATACGTGACGAGCATCCCGGTGTTCGTGTCGGAGCCGCCGTGGTGGATGAGCCGCGTGCCGCGCGTCGTCCGCACGACGTTCCAGCCGTACGCGTAGTCGCTCATCACCGGCGTGTAGAGCTTCGCGAGCGAGGCGCGGCCGAGGAGCGACGGCAGTTGCTGGTGCCACGCGCGGAGATCGTCGACGCTGGAGAGGAGCACGCGCCGCGCGGGCGGGCGCTGGAGCGGATCGTCGAACGCGACGTCGCCGGGCAGCGACTTCGTGTCGACGGTCCAGAAGTCGTAGTGCGCCACCTGATGCGGCTTCAATTTCGGAATCGCAAAGCCGGTGTACGCCATGCCGGCCGGCGCGAAGAGCGCGTCGTGCAGGTAGCGCTCGTACGCGACCCCGGACGCGAGCTCGATGATCCGCTCCAGCACGATGAACGCGGAGTTCGAGTAGCTCCACTCCGTTCCGGGGCGGCTCTCGAGCGGCTGGGCGAGCACGAAGCGCACGAACTGCTCGCGCGAGAGCTCCGCGTGCTCGTCCCAGTAATCGTTCGGCAGTCCCGAGGTGTGCGAGAGCAGCTGATGCAGCGTGATGTTCTTCTTGTCGTCGGGAGCGAAGTCGAAGAAGCGCGCGAGCGTGTCGGTCGTCGCGAGCTTCCCGCTCTCTTCGAGCTTCAGGATCGCCGCGGCGATGAACTGCTTGTCGAGCGACGCGATGTTGTACGCGGTCCGCGGCGTCGCGGCGATGCGCGCGCGCCGGTCGGCGAGTCCGTACCCTTTGCGCAGCAGGATCTCGTCGCCGCGCGCGACGAGCACCGAGCCGGAGAAGCCGTGCGCGGCGGCGCGCGTGAAGTAGTCGTCGAGCGTCGCCGTCACGTCAGCGCGAACCGTGAAGGCGATGAAGAGGATGGCGAGGGTGCGAGCCGTGCTCATGGCGGATACAACCCGCCGGACGGCTAGTGGTTAACAACGGGCGCGTGTGGTCAGCTGGCCAGCTGCCGCACTTCGGCGATGCGCGACCGCAGCTTCTCGGTCACGGCGATGCCGCGCAGAAGCGACGCGGTTTTCTCGAACTCCTGCACCATCGTCTCGACGGCGCCGGGGCCGCTGCCGTTCATGATCGAGTCGAGGGCGTGGAGGAAGTGTTTCTCGATCGTCTTGTGCGCGCTGTCGCCGATGAACTCCTCGGCTACCGCGCGAATGCGTGCGGCAAGGTCGACGAGCTCTCCGTTTTCCCGGTCGTCGCCGAAATCAATTTTTTTTTTTAGCTGGACCAGTTCGCCCGTGATCATCCCGTAGAGGATTTTCGCGACGTCGAACGAGGAGAGGTTCAGCGCGCGGCCGATCTCGGCGATGGAACGGTGGCTGTCGATCTTCGTGATCAGCATCCACTCGTGCGGGTTCAGCGTGACCTGCTCGTGGCGGTTCTCGCGCGCGAGGAGCTCGGGTACGTGATCGACCGACGGGATCTTCTTCGACAGCACGCGCCACTCGTCGAGGCGGCGCGCGGCTTCCATCAGCAGGTTCGTGTTCGACTTCGTGATGGTCTGGCGATCGGGCTCTTCACCGGGGCTGAACTGGAACTCGCCCTGGTTCCAGATGGCGAGCGAGTAGATCGCTTCCTCGCCGATGAGATCGCCGACGATGGCGTGCACCATCTGCCCGTTTTTCAGGTAGATGAACCCGCGGTCTCCGTCGCGTGTGAGCGTGAACTTGCCCGTTTTTCCCGACACGCTCACCAGCTGGATGATGTCGGGCAACGGCAGTTCTTTGAGGGAGCCTTGGAATGCCATGACGTTGGATGTCGCTGAAGCGTAACCCAGCGATCTTGACAGGTCAAGGATTGGTCAACAGCGCGTCATCGCGATGCTCGACCGCGGTCAAAATCCAGAATCCAAAGGCCAAACCGGCGACGAGACCGGTCGCGAGACGCAGCGGATTCACGCTCTCGCGCAGCCCCGCGAGCTGCGTCAGACCGTCGATCGCGAGCGGCGTCACGGCCGCGAATGCAGCGATCCGCGCGAACCGTTCGCGCACCGCCGGCAGGAGCAAAAACGCGCACATCCCGCCGAGCATCCCGATGTAGATCCCGGTGCAGCGCGCGCAGATCGGCATCGGCGCGCCGAACAGCTCGAAGCAGCGCCGCGGAATGCCGTGACAGAGCATGCGGAACAGCAAGCGCCACTGCATCGACGCGCCGCGCGCGATCGCCCACGAGCACAACGTCGCCGCCGCGAGGATCGACACCGGCACCGCGCCGACGAGCGCGAACACGATCTTCGTGTCGCGTCGCATCATCGCGGCGTCGTGGCGAGTCGATACGTCTGCGCGAACGCGTAGCCGGTAATGAGGAACGACCAGAAGCCGGTGAAGACGACGCCGATGCAGCAGAGCGCGATCCCGAAGCCCGCGAGGAAGCGCGCGATGAGATACACGACGACGGCCAGGAGATAGTTCGCGAGATTGTTGCGGATGAACGCCCAGATGCGCGCGAACTCGAACGCCGCGCCGAAACGCCGCTCGACGACGACGAAGAGAAACGACGCCGGCAGGAACACCGTGACGGCCAGACCGAGCGGCACCATGAGACAGGAGAAGACGGCCGTGACGCCCGCGGTCATGAAGCTCGCCGCCTGCGCCGCCGCGGTGTGGTGCGCGTCGAGCGCGCCGCTGACGATCGCCGGCACGATGATGATGCCGACGAGCGCGAAGATCGGCAGCATCCAGACGAAGCCGACGGCGAAGAGCAGCGCGCCTTCGCCGAAGTAGTCGCTGAGGTTGTCCCATTCCGGAAGCGGCCGCGGCTGGCCGAGGATCACGTTGCGCATCAGCTGCGCGACATAGCCGAGGATGAAGAACCAGCCGACGAGCAGAAACCCGGCGAGATAAAAGAGACCGCCGAGCAGGATCTTGTTCACCCAGCGCGGATCGTCGAAGACGAACGAGAACGGCTTGACGAAGTCGAACTCCTGCGTTGCCGGCGCGGTGGGCGGAGGCGGCGGAGGGGGCACCGGAGACGGCGGCTCGGGGGTGAACGGCACGTCGGACATGGCCGGAGTGTACACCTCGTAACTTGGAAGAAACGTGGTCCGTCAATGTTGTAGCGAACCTTGGACGACCCGATCGATCTCGTTGCTGTGGAAGAGGAGCCGAAGACCGGCAAAGGCCTCAGCATCGCCGTCGTCGTTTCGATGATCGTCCACTCGCTGCTGGTGGTCTGGTTCATCCGTTCGACGCGCGTTGCGCCGCGCGCCGCGGAAGTGCCGATCGCGCGCTACGTCGAGCTGATCAAGCAGAACCCGCAGCAGTTCACCGAGGCGCCGGGACACCAGATCGACCGCAAGCCGCTGCAGGCGCCGCCGTCCGACGCGAACCGCGAGGCGAGCATGCCGCATCCGACCGGCGATCGTCCCACGATGCGGCCCGGCGAGAACGGCGGCGTCTATTCACCGCCGATGCAGCAGCGGACGAGCGCTCCTACCCCGCGCGCGGCCATGCAGCCGCGCAGCGCGTCGCCGAACCTCGCGCCGCCGACGCAGAGCGCGCCGCAGGCGCAGCAGCAGCCGCTTCCCGACGGCCTCACGTATCGCGAGGATCCGACCAAAGCTGCCGCGGCCGCGCCGGCCGGGCCCGTCGACTGGAAGACCGCGATTCGCGAGGTGAGCAAAGTGATCGCGCCCGGCGGCGCGCGCGGCGACGGCGTCGACGCGCCGGAGCTCGGCGGCGAGAAAGGCTTCGCGAAAGAAGGACCGATCTCGTTCGAGACGTCGTGGTTCGACTGGGGCGACTACGCGCAGTCGATGGTGAGCCGCATCCGCGTGAACTGGTACGGCAACATGCCGCCGATCCTCAAGACGGGCATGCAGGGCTTCGTCTCGATCCGCTTCACGATCCAGCGCGACGGCCGCATCACCGACGTCACGATCGTGCGGCCGTCCGGGATTCCGCCGTACGACTACGCCGCGAAGAAAGCGATCGAGCTCTCCTCCCCGCTCAACGCGCTCCCGAAGGAGTTCCCGAAGCCGAGCGAGCGCGTGACCGCGACGTTCTACTACAACATGCAGGTGCCGCAGTCGTAGTGGCGACGCGGCCGTGCCCGTTCTGCGGCAGCGAACTGAACGCCGGTTTCTCGGAGCTGCGGGCGAACTGGGCCGAGGCCCCTCTGCGCGGCCGAGGTGATCCTCGGCGTCGTGCGCGTGCAGCGCAGCGGCTGGCGGGCGCTCGTGAGCTGGAAGCAGTCCGTACGCCGGCTGGTGTTCGCGCCGCCGCATGGCGAACGAAGGACGCTCGTGCGCGCCGGCAAGACTCGGACGGCCATGCTGTGCACGGTCTGCCACGCCATCACGCTGCGGTAGCGCGCAGCGGTTTCCTCGGGCACGCCGTCACCGCTCCCGCAGCGACTTGAGAAGCAGATCGATTCCGCGCCGCCACGCCTCGTCGTCGCTCAGCGCATTGCGAAAGTCGGCAATGACGCGCTGGCGGATCTGCGCCAGCACGTGATGCCGCGCGGCGGTGGCGGGGAAGAGCACGTCGTCGAGCGCCACCGGAATGATCAGCTCCGCGCCGCCTTCTTCGGCCTCGCGCGCGAGCACCTGTTCGAGCTCGTTCGCGACGCCCGGACGTTGCAGCCCCGCCTCCGAGCAAAGCAGCACCACGCGATCGAACTGGCGAATGGCCTCGGACATCGTGCGGTGGAGGCGGATGCCGGGAATCGCGCTCACCGGAAAGAAGAAGCAACGCACGCCGGCGAACGTCAGCTCCTCGTAGATGCGTCGCGCGACCGCCTCGTCGGGACCGCCGTAGCTCAAAAATACGGACGCATAGCGCGGCGTGAACGCCGCGCGCGGCGCGTCGCTCGCGAAGAACGTCGCGGGCGAAACGTCGAGGACGTCGGAGACGCGCTTCAGCACCAGGAGGGAAACGTTCGCGCCTTTCTCCAGCGCGGCGAGATGGCGGCGGCTCACGCCGGCGATGCGCGCGAGGCGCGCCTGCGTGAGGCCGGCGTCCACTCTGCGGATGCGCACGCGTTCGCCGAGGTTCATGAGGAGCATGGTAAAACAGCGGGCGAGTTCCGTCCGGCTTCTATGCCCGCGCAAGTCGTCATCCGCCGTCCCGTCACCGTCCTGCTGCTGCTCGCGACGATCGTGGTCATCGCGACGGTGACCGTATGGATGTCGGGCAAGAGCTACGCGAACCTCGACCCGATTCCCTTCGACGACGTGCGGTTTCTCATCCATCGCGTCGAAGCCCGGCCGATCTCGACGCACATCCTGGCCGTGCTGGTCGTGCCGATCATCGCCAACGTCCTGCTGTTTCTCCCGTTCGGCTTCTTTCTGTTCATCCTGCTCTACAGCGTGGAGAGGCCGACGATGCAGACGTACATCCTCACGATTCTCATCGGTTTTTCCCTTTCTCTCGCGATCGAAGGATGGCAATACTTCCTCCCTTCGCGCGTGGCGGACATCAACGACGTCATCTGGAACACGATCGGTGCGGTGGCCGGCGCGTGTCTCGGCCATGCACGGCTGCGCGTGCGCTTCGAATTCGAGTAATCTGTCCCGTCCACCATGCTCCCGGAAGTGAAGTCGATCGAGGCGCAGCTGAAGCAGATTCTCTACGGCTGCGTCGAGCACGTGCAGGCAACGAAGGCCGCGCTGTATCTGTCGTCGACGCACGACCTCAACGCGAAGACGTTCGAGATCGTGACGAGCTACCAGTACAACGTCGCCGACCGGCGCGTGGTGAGCGCGAACGACGATCTCGTCGACCGCATGGCCGTCAAGCGCAACCCCTTCTACGTCAACGGTCTCAGCGCCGATCAGCGCTTCGCGGAGATGCTCTTCCGCCAGGGGAACGACCGCCTGCTCGTGGCCCCGCTCTTCGGGCGCGGCCGCATGGTCGGCTTCATCGACATGCGCGACAAAGCGGGCAAGAAGCCGTTCGATGTCCCCGACGTCGAGGCGGCGAGGAGGATCAGCGATCAGATGCTGGCCGTGCTCGCCACGAACAAGCTGTTCGGCCTCGGCTCGATCGCGCTCGTCGAAGACCCGACGCGCCCGCTCGATCCGGCCAACATCGTGCGCCCGACACCGGAGCCCGCGGCGCCGCGACCCGCGCAAGCGGGACAGGTGTTCTCGCCGGAAGCGCTGCGCGCGATCGAGGCGGCGCGGCAGTACCTCTCGAAGCGGCAGCTCGTCGCGCCGCCGAGCGGCAAGCGCACGATCGTCGAGTCGGACCTCGACGTGCTGCGCCTGCTGCTGCCGTCGGCCCTCGGCATCCCGTACGCGGTCGTCGCGTGCGTGAGCGTCATGGGCCAGCTGCAGAACCCGCAGGCCGTCGCCGCGCGCTCGGGCGTCGCCGACGACGCCATGACCGCGATCGAGCAGCATCTGCAGGCAGGCCTCAAACGCGCGAACCAGCCGCACGCGACGACGCGCATCGAGCCGTCGATGCCGTTCGGAACGCAGAGCGTGCCGATCACGATGGCCAACGTCGGCGCGATCGTCACCGCGCCGCTCAACGCGCAGACCATCGACGGCCTGCTCGTCACCGTCGCGTTCGACCGCATCACGGAAGTGCAGGCGCAGCGCGGCGTGCAGCTCTTCGTCAAGTCGATCGAGCCGTTCATCGAGGCCGCGTTCGTAGCCGCGTCGGGACGGCAGGACCGCCAGCTCCTCGCCGAGCGCATTCTCGAGCCCGACTTCCAGAAGTTCCCCGAGCTCGCCGAACATTGCCGCTCGGTCTCCGAGCTCTCGCGGCGCTTTGCCAAAGCATTGGGACTGCCCGCGACGCAGATCGAGACCGTGCGCATCGCCGCGCTCGTGCACGACGCGGGGCTGCGCCTCCTCGATTACGAGCGTCTGTACAAACGCCCCGCGCTGACGAGCGATGAACTGCGCGGCCTCGCGGAGCACCCCGTCGTCGGCGCCGCGCTCGTCGAGCCGATCCTCGGCAGCGACGTCGCGCAGGCCGTGCTCCGCCATCACGAGCGCGTCGACGGCAAGGGCTATCCCAGCCGCATGAGCGGCTCGCAGATCCCGCTCGCCTCGCGCATCCTGCAGATCGCCGACGCGTGGATCGCGATGACCTCCGAGCGCTCGTATCAGCCGCCCATCGCGCGCGAGCGCGCCGCCGTGAAGCTGCGCGAAGGCGCGGGCACGCAGTTCGACGCCGCGCTCATCGAGCGGTTCCTCACGATGCTGCCGGCGATGACGGCGTAGCTGGCTGATTCAGCTCGCAGGCTCACCTCTTGCTGCGCGCTTCTCCATGCGCGGCAAACTCGCTCTCTCGCTCATCGTCGTGCTCGGCCTCGCCGCCTGCAGCGAATCCGCGCGGCTGCCCGTACAGGCGGGCATGGGACCGAGTCCCGAACTGCCCGCGCCGCATCCGCAGCTCATCCCGACCGTCAAGATCGCGCCGGCGAAAGGGTGGCCGGCGGGCGTGATGCCGACGCCCGCGGCGGGACTGACCGTGAACGCGTTCGCCACCGGCCTCGATCACCCGCGCTGGCTGTACGTGCTGCCGAACGGCGACGTGCTCGTCGCCGAGACGAACGCGCCGCCGCGTCCGGACGAACAGAAGGGCATCAAGGCGAAGTTCATGGCCTTCTTCATGCGCCACGCCGGCTCCGCGACGCCGAGCGCGAACCGCATCACCCTCCTGCGCGACGCCGATCGCGACGGCGTCGCCGAAACGCGCACCGTCTTCCTGCAGGGCCTCAACTCGCCGTTCGGCATGGCGCTCGTCGGCCACGACCTCTACGTCGCGAACACCGACGCCGTGGTTCGCTTCCCGTACGCCGACGGCGCGACGCAGATCTCCGCGACGCCGATGAAAGTCGCCGATCTTCCGGCCGGCACGCGCAACCATCACTGGACGAAAAACATCCTCGCCAGCCGCGACGGCGCGAAGCTCTACGCGACCATCGGCTCGAACAGCAACGCCGCCGAGCACGGGATGGCCGTCGAGACGAATCGCGCGGACATCTTCGAGATCGATCTCGCCAGCGGCCGCTCGCGGATCTTCGCCTCCGGCCTGCGCAACGCGAACGGCCTAGCGTGGGAGCCGCGCACCGGCGCGCTGTGGGCGGCCGTCAACGAGCGCGACGAGATCGGCAGCGACCTCGTGCCCGACTACATCACCTCCGTCAAAGACGGCGGCTTCTACGGCTGGCCGTACAGCTACTTCGGCCAGCACGTCGACGCGCGCGTCACGCCGCAGCGGCCCGACCTCGTCGCCAGCGCGCTCGTGCCCGACTACGCGGTCGGACCGCACACCGCCTCGCTCGGGCTCGCGTTCGACGAGGGCACGCTCTTCCCCGCGCACTACGCCGGCGGCGCGTTCGTCGGCCAGCACGGCTCGTGGAACCGCCGGCCGCTGAGCGGCTACAAAGTGCTCTTCGTGCCGTTTACGGACGGCCATCCTTCCGGAGCGGCGGAAGACGTGCTCTCCGGCTTCGTCGACGAGAAGGAAGAAGCGCGCGGCCGTCCCGTCGGCGTCGTCTTCGACCGCGCGGGCGCGCTGCTCGTGGCCGACGACGTCGGCAACACGATCTGGCGCGTCACGCCCCGCTGAGCGCGCGCCTTTTTCGACCTTTCGCCACAACCTTCCGCGGGCGCTCTCGTACAATGCACGGAGTCAGTGCGTCCAACGTGTGTCCAAAGAAGGAGAACCTCAATGCGTCAACGTCTCATTTTGTCTCTCGCGGCAGCTCTGTGCCTCGCGGTCACCGCGTCCGCGGCGGAGCTGACCCTCGATGAAATCATCGCCAAGAACGTCGCCGCCCGCGGCGGCCTCGAGAAGATCAAAGCCGTCCAGTCGATCAAGTACAGCGGCAAGATGAACATGGGCGGCATGGAAGCGCCGTTCACGATGTCGAAGAAGCGCCCCGAGAACATGCGCGTCGACTTCACCATCCAGGGCATGACCGGCTCGCAGGCCTACGACGGTTCGACCGGCTGGATGCTCATGCCGTTCATGGGCAAGAAGGACGCCGAGCCTCTCTCCGGCGACATGCTCAAGGACGCCAAGGAGCAGGCCGACTTCGACGGCCCGTTCATCGACTCCGCGAAGAAGGGCTACAAGGTCGAGCTCCTCGGCAAGACCGAGATCGAAGGCTCGCCCGCCTACAAACTGAAGGTGACCAAGGACGGCGACGAGACCCTCGTCTACCTCGACGCCGACTCGTTCCTCGAGATCCGCATGGAAGGCAAGCGGAAGATGCAGGGACAGGACGTCGAGACCGAGACCACGCTCGGCAACTACCAGGAAGTCAACGGCATGCTCTTCCCGTACTCGATGGAGTCGAAGGCGAAGGGGCAGCCGGGCTCGCAGGTCATCACGGTCGAGAAGATCGAGGTGAACCCGGTGATGGCCGACGACCTCTTCAAGATGCCGAAGAAGGCCGAGGCGCCGGCCGCGAAGCCGCAGCAGTAGCATTCGAACCGCGGCGGCGCCGCGAAGTGGTGTGATTCGCGGCGCCGCTGCAACTTTCCCCGCCTTCGCGCGTTCTGCTCTCGACCTCATGAACGCCGAAGGAGAATTCCGATGAAACGCAATCTCATCGTCCTCGCTGTTGCTCTGTCCATCGCAGTCACGTCGTCCGCGGCGGAGCTCACGCTCGACGACATCCTCGCCCGCAACGCCGCCGCGCGCGGCGGTCTCGAAAAACTGCACGCCGTGCAGACGCTCCGCCTCACCGGCACGATGTCGATGCACGGCTCCGACGTCCCGCTCACGATCACCAAGAAGCGCCCCGAGAAAGTGCGCATCGACTTCACGCTGCAAGGCATGACCGGCTCGCGCGCGTACGACGGCACGACCGGCTGGGCGGTGATGCCGTTCATGGGCAAGAAGGATCCGGAAGTGCTGTCGGGCGAACTGCTCGATCAGATCCGCGAAGAAGCGGACTTCGACGGCGCGATCGTCGACGCCGCGAAGAAGGGCTACAAGCTCGAGCTCCTCGGCAAGAGCGAGATCGAAGGCACGCCCGCCTACAAGCTGCACGTCTCGAAAGAAGGCACCGTCGATCGCACGCTTTACATCGACGCCGACTCGTTTCTCGAAGTGCGCGCCGACTCGCGGCGCCACATGCACGGCGAGGACGTCGAGACGCAGACCTCGATCGGCAACTATCAGGAAGTCAACGGAGTGCTGTTCGCCTACTCGCTCGAAGTCAAACGCGCGGGACAGCCGGGCGGCCAGCGCATCAACATCACGAAGGTCGAGGTGAACCCCGTCGTCGCCGACGCGCTGTTCGCGATCCCGGCGAAGACGGCGGAAGCGCCGGCGGCCAAACCGCAATAAGGAGAACGGGTGAAGAAAAGCGTAGTTGCGTTGTGCCTCGCTGGTTTGCTGCCTCTCTCAACACCGCTCTTCGGCGACGAGCCGGTCAAACTCGACTCGTCGACCTTCGGCGGCTTTCGCGCGCGCGCGATCGGCCCCGCGGTCATGGGCGGCCGCATCGCCGCGATCGACGGCACGGCCGGCTCGCCGTCGACGATCTACATCGGCGCCGCGAGCGGCGGCGTGTGGAAGTCGACCGATGACGGCACGACGTTCAAACCGGTCTTCGACGATCACATCCAGTCCATCGGCGCGATCGCCATCGACGACGCCAATCCGTCGACCGTCTGGGTCGGCAGCGGCGAGTCGTGGGTGCGCAACAGCGTCTCCGTCGGCGACGGCGTCTACAAGTCGACCGACGCCGGCGCGACGTGGACGAACGTTGGCCTCGGCGACAGCGAGCACATCGCGCGCATCGTCGTGAACCCGAAGAAATCCGACACCGTCTACGTCTGCGCCACCGGCCACGCGTGGAACTCGAACGAAGAGCGCGGCCTCTTCCGCACCACCGACGGCGGCAAGACGTGGAAGAAAGTGCTCTACGTCGACACCAACACCGGCTGCGCCGACGTCACGCTCGATCCGGGCGATCCGAACATCCTCTACGCCGGCATGTGGCAGTTCCGCCGCCAGCCGGACTTCTTTTCTTCCGGCGGTCCGGGCAGCGGTCTTTACCGCTCGAAGGACGGCGGCGACACGTGGGAGAAGCTGAAGACCGGACTTCCGGAAGGCAACCTCGGACGCATCGCCGTCGCGGTGGCGCCGTCGCGGCCGAGCACCGTCTACGCCGTCGTCGAGGCGAAGAAGACCGCGCTCTTCCGCTCCGACGACCTCGGCGAGCACTGGCGCGAGATGAACGACTCGTTCAACGTGCAGGTGCGCCCGTTCTACTTCGCCAACATCATCGTCGACCCGAAGGATCACAACCGCGTCTACAAGCCCGGATACTCGCTCACGTTCAGCGACGACGGCGGCAAGACGTTCTCCGGCTCGATCCTCTCGTTCGGCAACGCCATGCATCCCGATCTGCACGCGCTCTGGATCAATCCGAGCGATCCGAACGAGATCCTCGTCGGCACCGACGGCGGCGTCTACCAGTCGCGCGACAAAGCGCAGCGCTGGCGCCATCTCGAGGTGCTGCCGGTCTCGCAGTTCTACCACGTGGCCTACGACCTCGACACGCCGTACCACGTCTACGGCGGCCTGCAGGACAACGGCACGTGGACCGGCCCGTCGCAGTATCCCGGCGGCGTGACCAACCACCACTGGCGCCCCATCGGCGGCGGCGACGGCTTCGCGGTGGCCATCGACTCCGTCGAGCCCGACTACGTCTACGTCGAGTCGCAGGGCGGCCGCATCGTGCGCGTCCGCCGCTCCACCGGCGAGAACAAAGAGATCTATCCGTACGCGCGCAAGGACGAGCAGAAGCTGCGCTTCAACTGGAACACGCCGATCTACTCCAGCCCGACGCAGAAGGGCGTGGTCTACCTCGGCTCGCAGTACCTCATGCGCTCGCGCGACCGCGGCGACTCGTGGGAGCGCATCTCGCCGGATCTCACGACGAACGATCAGAGCCACCAGAAGCAGCTCGAGTCGGGCGGCCTCTCGATCGACAACTCGTCGGCCGAGAACTACACGACCATCATCACCATCTCCGAGTCGATGAAGGACCCGAACACGATCTGGGTCGGCACCGACGACGGCAACGTGCAGGTCACGCGCGACGGCGGCAAGTCTTGGACGAACGTCGTCGCGAACGTGAAGGGCGTGCCGGCCAAGACGTGGGTCTCGCGCGTCGACGCCTCGCACGCCGACGCGAACACCGCGTACGTCACCTTCGACGGCCACCGCACCGGCGACATGAAGACCTACGTCTACCGCACGCGCGACGGCGGCAAGACGTGGGAGCCGCTCGCGACGGGCGACGTCAAAGGCTACGCGCAGGTCGTCCGCGAAGATCTCGTGAACCCGAACCTGCTGTTCCTCGGCACCGAGGCGGGGCTGTGGATCTCGCTGGACGCGGGCGCGAGCTGGGCGCAGTTCCGCGAGAACTTCCCCGCCGTTCCGGTGTTCGACCTCCAGCTCCATCCGCGCGACGCCGATCTCCTCGTCGCCACGCACGGCCGCGGCATCTACGTCATCGACGACATCACGCCCCTCCGCGCGCTCACGCCCGACGCGCTCGCGAAAGACGTGGTCATGCTGCCGAGCCGCGCCGCGGCGCTGAAGATCCCCGCATTCGAGTCGCGCTCGGAAGGCGACGCGGTCTTCTCCTCCGATGACGTCGGCGACGTCGCGTCGATCGCGTACTACTTCAAGAAGCGCCACATCGTCGGCGACTCGAAGATCGAGATCTACGACGCCGACGGCAAGCTCATCTCCACGCTGCCCGCCGGCAAACGGCGCGGCATCAATCACGTCGAATGGCCGATGCGCCTGAAGGCGCCGAAGATGCCGGCCGGCAGCTCGGTCATCTTCTCCGGCGGCTCGTTCACCGGTCCGCGCGCGCCCGCCGGCAAGTACACGGTGAAGCTGATCAAGGGGAAAGAGACGTACACCTCGACGATCGATCTCGTGCCCGACACGCGCGCGACGTACAGCGCCGAAGACCGCGCGCTGCAGCAGAAGAGCGTGCGCCGGCTGTACGACATGCTGGCCGACTTCACGTTCCTCACCGAGCGCGTGAAGACGCTGCGCGATCAAGCCAACGCGCGCGCGGCCAAGCTCTCCGGCGCCGACAAGAAGAAGCTCACCGACTTCGCGAACAAGCTCGACGAGCAGTACAAGACCCTCGTCGCCACGCGCGAGGGCGGCTGGCTCTCCGGCGAGGAACAGCTCCGCGAGCGCATGGGCTCCGTCTACGGCGCCGTGAACAGCTTCGACGGACGTCCGACCGACTCGCAGCTCGCCGAGGCCGACGCGCTGGCGGCCGAGCTGGCGAAGAAGCAGTCGGCGTTCGACGCGGCGGCGAAGGATGTCGACGCCGTCAACAAAACCCTCGCCGCGAAGAAGCTCGATCCCATCAAAGTGCTCACGCGCGAGGAATGGGAGAAGGCCGACAGCGGTGTGATCGGCGCGACCACGAAGTCGCAGTTCCGCGCCTTCATGGCGCGCTTCTTCTTCGAGTAACCCTTCCCCGATGAGCGGCGGGCGCGCGGCGCCCGCCGCTCATCTACACTGCGAGCGTGCCCACGCTCCGCCAGAACCTCCGCGCCCTCCCCCGCCCCGCGTGGGTGCTCTTCGGCGGCGCGTTCATCAATCGCTTCGGCACGTTCGTCATGCCGTTCCTGGCGATCTACCTCACGCGCCGCGGCTTCACGCCGGCGCAGGCAGGCATCGCCATCGGCGCGTACGGCGCCGGGCATCTCATCGCGTCGATCGCCGGCGGCCATCTCGCGGACCGCATCGGGCGCCGCAACACGATCGCGCTGTCGATGTTCGGCTCCGCGGCCACGATGCTCGCGCTCTCGCAGGCCCGCACGCTGCCGCTGATCGCGATCTTCACCTTCGCCGTCGGCGCGATCGGGGAGATCTATCGTCCCGCCGCGAACGCGCTCCTCGGCGATCTCGTCGCGCCCGAACAGCGCATCGCCGCGTTCGGGATGTATCGCTTCGCCGTGAACCTCGGCTTCGCCGCCGGACCCGCGACCGCCGGCTTCCTCGCGAACCGCTCGTTCTTTCTGCTCTTCGCCGGCGACGCGCTGACCTCGTTCGCATTCGGCTGCGTGGCGTTCTTCGCGCTGCCGCACGGACTCCGTTCGAGCGCGCACGATGAAGAGCCCGCGGCGGCGGTGCGCGTCGCGTTGCGCGACCGTACATTCGTCACGTTTCTCCTCGCCACGCTGTGCATGACGTGGATCGAGTTCCAGTACCACTCCACGCTTCCGCTGCACATCGAAAAGGCCGGCTACTCGCCGTCGACGTACGGCACGCTGATCTCGCTCAACGGTCTGCTCATCGTCTGCTTCGAGCTTTCGATCGTGTCGTGGTCGCAGCGGTTTCAGCCGCAGCTGCTCATCGCGCTCGGCTACGGGCTCACCGGCGTCGGCTTCGCGATGACGGGACTGGCGCACAACGTCGTCGCCATCGGCGCGACGGTCGTGCTCTGGACGTTCGGCGAGATGACGTGGGCGCCGGTGACCGGAGCGTTCGTCACCGGACTCGCGCCGGAGCGCTATCGCGGCCGCTACATGGGCCTCTGGCTGATGACGTGGTCGTGCGGCATGCTCCTCGGTCCCGCGATCGGCATGGTGCTCTACGCGTACAACGAGACGCTGCTCTGGCTCGCGTGCGGCGCGAGCGGCATTCTCTCCGCGTCGCTCGCCTACGCCGCGCGTCCGCGCGCGGACGCCGCTCAGGCCACGAGTCCGACCGCTCTCGGCTGATGGCGCGGAAAGACGCTCGCCAGCGACGTGACGCCCTGCCGCTTCGTGAGCAGTTCGGCGAAGACGTCGCGGAAGTCGGTCGTCACCGCGAGATCGCGTTGCTCGTACAGCTGCGAGGTCTCGAGTCCCGGCCAGTGTCCGTGCACCTTGCCGCCGTTGACGCCGCCGCCCAGCGCGAGCATCACCGTCGCGTGCCCGTGATCGGTGCCGCGATTGCCGTTCTCGTGCACCGTGCGCCCGAACTCCGACATCGTCACCAGCGTGACGTCGGCCATGCGCGATCCGAGGTCGTTCGCGAACGCGGCGATGGCATCGGAGAAGCCGCGGAGATTGTTCGCCAGCTGGCCCTGCGCGCCGCCTTCGGCCGCGTGCGTGTCCCAGCCGCCGACGTCGGCGAACGCGATCTCGAGTCCCACGTTGCTCTTGATGAGCGTCGCGATCTGCTGCAGCGCGTCGGCGAGTGGATTCCTTGGATATCCATCTTTCGACGCGGCGGTGTCGACTGACTGCAGCAGCCGCGCGGCCTCGAACGAATCTTTGGCCGTGTCGCCGAGCGCACCGGCCACGGCCTCGCCGTACATCGACTCGAACGACGCCGCGGCGTCCGCGCTCGACTTGCCGGAGCGCACCGCGAAATCGGCGAGGCTCGTGGTCGCGATCGCGCCGGCGCTGCCGGAGAGAATGCGCGGCATCGACGGCGAGATCGCGACCGCGCGCAGCGGCGACTTCGCGCGCGCCTCGGTCATCAGCGCGCGGGAGAGAAAGCCGTCTTCGGTCGATTTGACGCCGGGCGTGCCCGACTCCATGAAGTCCTGCGCGTCGAAGTGCGAGCGCGTCGCGTCGGGGCTGCCGGCCGCGTGCACGATGCCGAGCGACTTGTCGCGCCAGAACGGCATCAGCGACTGCAGCGAGGGATGCGCGCCGAAGAAGCCGTCGAGGTCGAGCACGTTCGCCTTCGGGATCGCGATCGACGGCCGCGCCGCGTAGTACGCGCGCTCGCCGTGCGGCACGATCATGTTCAGACCGTCGACGGCGCCGCGCTGGAAGATCGCCACGAGCACGCGTTTGCCGCGCGTCGACGAGACGTTCGCCATCTTCGCGAAGACGTTCGGCGTGAGCGCGGAACCGGCGAGCACGAGGCCGGTGGACTTGAGAAAAAAGCGTCGGTTCATTGGCGTTGGAACTCCGGGCTTCCGAGAATCAGACCCGCCACGAGCTGCGGATCGTTGCCGCGCGCGGCGATCGTCTTCTTCGTTTCGTCGGTCAGCTGCCCGCCGGTCAGCACGCGAGCAAGGGCGTCCGTCGACGTGCCGAGCTTCGCGACGTCGACGCGCACTCCCTGCATCTTGTTGCCGGCCAGCGCGAGCGCGAAGTTGAGCCGCGCGAGCAGCGCGCCGCTGTTCACCCACGCCTCGGATTTGTCGGAGTATCCGATCGGCGGCTGCGCGAAGTAGAGCGGCTCGCCGATGGTCTTGAGCTCGCGCGCGAGCGGCAGCGGATTCTCGATCGTGGCGCCGGTCGCGCGGATCGCGGAGACGGCGTACTCGAACGGCGACTTCACTTTCGCGCGGTAGTTGCGCGCGTCCCAGAACTCGGGGCTGGTCACGATCGCGCGCACGGTCTCGCGCAGATCGCCGTTCGTGGCGAGGTAGCGCTGCGCGACGCGCTCGACGAGCGCGGCCGACGGCGTGTCGCTGACCAGGCGCTGGCAGAGCTTCGTCGCGAGATGATGAGCCGTCGCGGGATGCCGCGCGAGGATGCGGATCATCCGCGCGCCTTCGTCGATGCCGCCGTTCGGCGCGAAGCGCACGCCGAGCACCGTCTTCGCGCCGCGGTCGTGCAGACGCGGACGGAACACGAATTCCATGCGCGCGTCCTGCGGGCGCGACATGCTCCAGCCGGTGAACACGCGCGCGAGCTCGGTGACGTCTTTCTGCATGTAGCCGCCGTCGACGCCGAGGGTGTGCAGCTCCATGATCTCGCGCGCGTAGTTCTCGTTGATCGCGCCGGCGCGCGAGCGCGCGTTGTCGAGGTAGAAGAGCATCGCCGGCGACTGCGCGGTCGCGAGCAAGAGGTCTTCGAAGCGGCCCCACACGCGCGGGCGGATCGTGTCGCGCTCGTACGACGCGATGAGATAGCGGTCCAGCCCTTTTGCGGCGTAGACGTTGAAGTGGTTCATCCAGAAGTCGACGAGCACTTCGTTGAGCTGACGCTCCGATTCCGCGGCGCGCACGAGGCGCTGCGCGGAGAGTTCGGCGACGAGGCGGCGCGGACGCTGCGACGGCGGGATCTTCTCGCGCATCGCTTCGAGGTCTTCGGCGCTGAGCTGCTGCTGCTTCTTCTGCTTGCGCGCATCGAGGATCGGTTTCGCGAACTGCTGCATCACCTGGTCGTCGGAGAGTTGCAGCGTCGTGTAGCGCGCGAGTCGCGCGTCGACGGCGCGGTCGTCGATGCGTTCGGGATGGAGCTGCTGTTCGATCCAGCGGTCGACGCCGATGCTCGTGACGCGCTCGACGTCGCCGGGACGCGCGCCGAAGCCGAGGCGATTCAGCGCGTGCAACGCGCGCTGCGATTCGGTCAGCTGTTGCGGCTGCGGCGCGGCCGCGAGAAGCGCGAGCGCGGCGATGGGGACCAATCGATTCATACCGAATCGACGCGCGACCGCGTTCGCGCGTTTACGTAACGCGCGGCACGATCCAGGTTCTGCCGTCGCGCGCGACCGTCTCCACCTCCAGCCCGAACAGAGCACGCACGACCTCCGCGCGCATGACCTCGGATGGCGCGGCGTCGAGCGCGAGCGCGCCCTGCTGCATCACCAGCATGCGGTCGCTGTGCGCGGCGGCCCAGTTGAGGTCGTGCGCGGCGAAGAGCACGGTCGCGCCGGTGCGGTCGACGACGTCGCGCAGCAGCGCCGCGAACTGCTGCACGTGCGCGAGGTCGAGCGCGGCCAGCGGCTCGTCGAGCAGGATGAGGCGCGGCTGCCCCGCGAGCACGCGCGCGAGAAAGACGCGCTTGCGCTCCCCGCCGCTCATCTCGTCGAGGTAACGCTCTGCGAGATGCTCCGCGTCGCAGAGCGCGAGCGCCGCGCGCGCCTCGTCCCAGTCGCGCGCCGACTCCCACGCGAAGCGACCGAGATACGGCGCGCGGCCGGTGACCACGACGTCGAGCGCGCGCATCGGAAACGCGGGATCGGGATCCTGCGGCAGATACCCGACGCGCTTCGCGTAGTCCTTGCCGAGCCACTGCGCGAGCGGCGTGCCCTCGAACGCGATCGTGCCGCGCTGCGGCGCGAACACCCGCGCGATGAGCTTCAGCAGCGTCGACTTGCCGGAGCCGTTCGGCCCCGCGAGCGCGACGAGCTCGCGCTGCCCGACGCGCAGCGTGACGTCGCGCAGCGCGGGCGCGCCGGCGTACGCGTACGCGACGTCGCGCAGCTCCAGCATCAGCGCGCTCTCCGCAGCAGCGACAGAAAAAACGGCACGCCGAGGATCGCCGTGAACGCGCCGATCGGCAGCTCCGCGTCGGGAACGGAGACGCGCGACACGAGATCGGCGCCGGCCATCAGCGCCGCGCCGCCGAGCGCGCAGAGCGGAAGAAGAAAACGAAAGTCGCGGCGCCAGATCAGCCGGATGAGATGCGGCACGAGCAGACCGACGAAGCCGATGATGCCGCTCACGGCGACGGCGGCGCCGGTGACGATCGAGGCGGCGGCGAAGCCCGCGAGCGTGACGCGCTCGACGTCGACGCCGCGCGCTTTCGCGTCTTCCTCACCGAACGCCAGCATGCGCAGATCGTTCGCGAACCACGCGAGGATGAGCATCGTGACGACGAGAAACGCGACGACGAGTGCGACCGCGGTCCACGTCGCGCCGGCGACGGTGCCCATCATCCAGCGGAGCGCGGCGGTGAGATCGCTCTGCCGCGCGAGTCCGAACGAGATCAGGATCACGGCGGAGAAGAACGCGTTGAGCACGAGACCGGACAGCAGCAGCCGTGTCGGATCGGTGTGATCGCGGCGGCGCGCGAGCAGGAACACCGCGGCCGTCGCGCCGCATGCGCCGGCGAAGGCGATGAGCGGCACGAGTCCGGGAATGCGCGAGAGTCCGAGCGCGGCGGAGACCGCGGCACCGCACGCCGCGCCGCCGGAGACGCCGAGGATGAACGGGTCGGCGAGCGGATTGCGCAGCAGCGTCTGAAACGTCACGCCCGCGACGGCGAGCGCCGCGCCGATGGCCGCGGCGAGCAGCACGCGCGGCAGGCGGATCTGCAGGAGGATCGTGCGCGACGTGGGGTCATTCCAGTGGATGGGCGTCGCGCCGAAGCGAACACCGAGAGCGATGGAGAGGACGAGCAGCGCGGACAACGCCAGGAGCGCGACGCCGAACGATGAACGATGAACGATGAACGATGACGGCGAGCCTGCCGCCGTGCGTTCATCGTTCATCGCTCAGCTCTCATCGTTGCGCATCCAGTATCGCATTGAGCTCCTTCGCCGCATCGACGACGCGCGGGCCGGGACGCTGGAAGATGTCCTCATCGACGGCGACCACGCGCGGATGCACGCCGGGCACGCGCGCGAGCATCGCGTCGATCTCCGCCCGCGTCACCGACTTGCGCGGATGGAGCACGAGGTCGGGCGGATGGGCGGCGAGCGACTCGAGCGAATACTGCGGCCAGCCGGTGACCTGCACCGCGTTCTGTGCACCGGCCAGCGCGAAGAGATCGTCGGTGAACGTCGCGCGTCCGGCGACGTACAGCGGATCGGCCCACACCGCGAACAGCACGCGCGGATGATTCACGCGCATGCGCCGCTGCGCGGCGATGTGGAGGCGGAGCTCGGTGGCCGCGATCGCGCGCTGCTCCGCGCCGAGCAGTGCGCCGATGCGCTCCATGGCCGGCGCAATCTCGGAGAGACGGTCCGTGCGCACGACGTAGATCGGAATGCCGGCCGCTTTGAGCGGCGGCTCGATGTTCGGCATGTTGCCTTCGCTCGAAGCGAAGACGAGATCGGGACGCAGCGCGATGATGCGCTCGACGTTCGGCTGCATGCCGCCGACTTTCGGCAGCGCGCGCGCCGCGGCGGGATAGTTCGAGAAGTCGTCCGTCCCGACCAGCTTCTCCTCCGCGCCGACGGCGTAGATCATCTCCGTGACGTTGGCCGCGAGCGAGACCACGCGAGTGATGTCGCGCGGCATCGCCACCGCGCGGCCGAGATCGTCGCGCTGCGTGGCGAGCGGCTCGGGAGCGCGGCAGGACGCGAACGCGAGCAGACAAACAAAAACCGCGGCGTGAAGCCGCGGTCGTCGATCGTCGCCGGTCAGCAGACTACGCTTCGCCACCGTCGTCTTCGTCGAGATCGTTGTTCACGCCGAGGCGCGAGCACGCGGCGCCGTACATCTGCTTCGACGCGTTGATCGCGGACTGCAACTCGGCGATGCGGTCCTTCACCTTCGCGAGCTCTTCCTCGATCTGGTCCTTGAGATCGCTGATCTCCTGCTTCGTCACCTGAAGCGTCGTCTCGTAGAACTTGCGCTGCTGGTCGGTCAGCACCGGCATCTGACATCCTCCAAATCAATTTGCTCGATCATAGCTTGAACTCGACCGGGACCGTGACCCACGACTTGACGCGCACGCCGTCTTTCGTGGCGGGCGCGAAGGTCGAGCGGCGCATGGTCTGCTCGGCCGCCTCGTTGAGGCCGACGGGACGATTGATGCCGCGCAGCACGCGCACCTCGAGGACCTGGCCGGTCTCGGAGACGAGCACGTTCGTGACGACCGTCCCCTCGACGCGCTGGATGCGCGCCATCGGCGGATAGGCCACGACTCCGCGGCGGAGCAGCCGCGGCGCGACGAGTCCGTCGGTGCCGGCGGCGACGAGATCGCCTTCGCGCGTGGCGGGCGTGGACGGCGCGGGCGCCGGCTCGCGCTCGGCCGGCTGCTGCTGTACGGGTGCCGGCGCGGGCCGCGTTTCCTGCTGGACCGGCGCGGGCGCGGGACGCGTTTCCTGCTGCACCGGCGCGGGCGCCTGCGTCACCGGCGCGGCGGGCGTGCTGCGCACGGGCGCGGGCGTCTCGGTGTTCGCCTGCGCCTGCTGCTGCGCGCGCGCCTGCGCTTCGAGCCGCGCGCGTTCGGCGGCCATGCGCTTCTGCACTTCGGCGTCGACGGCGTTGTTGTCGATGACCGGCGCGGTCGACGTCGCCGCGGTGGTGCTGGACGCGGCGGTCGTCTTCGCGAGCGGCGCCGTCGTCGTGAGCGGCGCACCCGCGGGCGCGGTCGACGCGCTCGCGGTCTGCACCGGCGTCGCCGCCGTGCTGCTCTTGCGCGTCATCACGAACGCGCCGGCGATGATGGCGATGAGCACGACGGCAGCGATGGCGATGAGCGCGGTCTTCTTCTTCGGCGGCTCGTCGTACGTGATCGCGGCGGGCGCGAACGGCGCGGCGGCAGGTGCGGCGGCCGCAACCGGCGCGGCGGCGATGACCGGAGCCGCGGCCACCGGCGGCGGGATGTGCGGCGCGGGCGCCGGCGCGGGGATCTCCGCGATCGGCTCCGGATGCAGGCCGGCGGGCTCGGGGCTCGACAGGCGGTGCATGTAGATGGCGAGGTCGGCGCTCGTCGGCGTCGGGCGGAAGCTGTAGAGAACCGCGTCGATGTCGCGCGCCATCTCGCCGGCGGTCTGGTAGCGGTTCGCCGGATCCTTCTGCAGCGCCTTGAGCACGATCGCGTCGATCTGCGGCGTCACCTCGTCGTTGAACTGCGACGGCGGGACGACGCGCGCCTCGCGCACCTGCTCGAGGATCGAGAGCTCGTTGTCGCCCGTGAACAGCTTGCGATTCGTGAGCATCTCGAAGAGCACCGTCGCCAGCGCGAAGATGTCGCTGCGGCGGTCGATGTGACGGCCCCACGCCTGCTCCGGCGCCATGTACTGCAGCTTGCCTTTGAGCGCGCCGGCCTGCGTGTGCGAGGCTTTCGACGCCGCCTTGGCGATGCCGAAGTCGCACAGCTTGATGTCGCCTTCCTGCGAGATGAGCACGTTCTGCGGCGAGACGTCGCGGTGGACGAGCCCCATCTCCTTCTCTTCGAAATCCTTCTTGCGGTGCGCGTAGTCGAGCGCGGAGGCGATCTTCGATGCGATGAAGAGCGCGAGCTCGACCGACATCGGATGGTCGCGCTCCTCGCCTCGGCGCAGGATCGTCTTGAGGTCGTACCCATCGATGTACTCCATGGCGATGTAGTACGAGCTCTGGATCTTGCCGAGGTCGTAGATGTGAATGATGTTGTTGTGGTTGAGCTGCGCGGCAAGCTTCGCTTCATCGACGAACATCTCGATGAAGTCCTGATTGTCGGAGAGGTGTGGAAGGATCTTCTTGATCGCGACGATCTTCTGGAAGCCTTCCACGCCGCGCATGCGGGCCTTCCACACTTCAGCCATGCCGCCCGTGGCGATTTTTTCCACCAGGACGTATTGCCCGAACTTGACGCCATCGACCGGCTCGTCGTCTTCGACGGCGCGATGCGGCTCGGCCGCGGGAATCACCGGCTGCGAGACCGGCACGCGGTCGGCAACCGTCGGCGCGTACGCGGCGAGCCGCTCGGTGTTGAAACGCTTATTGTCCTGCGCGGGCGCGGACGTCGGCGGTACGGGCGCGGCGGCGGGACGCGGCACGTTGCCGCTGCTCGTCGGCTTGCGGACGCCGGAGAGCGTGTCCTCGAGCATCTTGTCGAGCTCCGCGGACGAGGTGCGGGGTTTCGCCTGCGCGGTGGGCTGCGGTGCCGGAGCGGCGGGACGCGCATTCGCGGCGGGCGCGCTCGGCGCGGGCGGCGGTGCAGGTGCGGGCGCCGGAGTTGGCAGTGGCGTGACGACGGTCGGCGCGGCTTCTTTCTTGCGCGCGGGACGCACGCCGGAGAGCGTGTCGGCGAGCATCTTGTCGACATCGGTGGACGCCGTCTTCGACGCGGGCTTCTTCGGTTTGTCCTCTTCGAAGAGGTCGCCGAAGATCTCGTTGGAGGTGAGCTGGCCCGACGCGGCAGGCGCGGAAGCGCGCACGGTGAAGTCGGGATCGAAGGCGGGCGACGGCGTCTCGCCGCGCACGCCGAGCATCTGCTGCACCTTGCCGAGGAACTCCGTTTCGGAGTACGGCTTCGGAAGAATGTCGGACGCGCCGACGCGCTGTGCGTCCGCCTTCGGGCTCTTGCCGTTGTAACCGGAGACGGTGAGCAGGATGGGCGTTTCCTGCAGCGGCTTGCGTCCGCGGATCGCGCGAATCAGCTCGGTCGTGCTGATCTTCGGGACGACGGAGGAGAGGACGATCAGGCGCGGCTGCGATTGGGAATCGAGCACGCGGATGGCTTCCTCGCCGTCGCGGGCGAAGGTCGGCGTGAACGGCTGACCGGACAGCGCCTGGCGCACGCGGTCCGTATAGCGGGGCTCGTACTCCACCACGAGAATGTTTTCAGACATGCAGGACCATCGTCAGGTTGGGGGTTTCGGGAGGGGATTTTGGCACAGGCGGAGGGAAAAGAGAACGAAAAGCGAATGAAGAATGCAGAACGCAGAACGCAGAATGAAGAATTTAGAAACGTGCGCGCAGCGCCACCACAATTCTTCATTCTGCATTCTGCGTTCTGCATTCTTCATTCGCTTTTCGTCGCCGCTTGCATTTGCCTTCCACCTTTCGCATACTACGCGCGCACCTAGCGCGACGATTTTGCGTTTCGCATCCCGCCGGGCGTTGAGACTTGACTCTCCGCCCCGACGTCGTCGGTTCCCGGGACTCGCAGGTGAAAACTCAGTAAGGTTCGCCTCATCAGATTGAGTCGAGTTGATGAATTTGCATGACACCAGACAACCGCACTCCGCGTAAGCGGCGTCGCCGCAGACGCCGCCCGGGCGGTGCCGGACCGGAGGGGCAGCCGCCCCACGGCAACGGCAACGGCCCGTCACCAGGAAACGAAGCAAATCCCTCCGGCAACTACGGTGGAGGCGGCGGACGCCGCCGCCGGCGCCGCGGTCGCAGCGGTAGCGGGCCGGGAGGCAGCGACCGCCGTCCGATGCCGCAGGAAAACGGCAGCGCTCCGCCGATCGACATCGCGCCGGGCGAGCTCGTCGCCACGGGCGGCGTCCTCTTCATCAAGCCGAACGGCGCCGGCGTGCTCGTCGATCCCGCGAACAACTACTACCCGCAGCCGGGCGACGCGATCGTTCCGCGCTCCACGATCGAACGCCTCCACCTGCAGGCGGGCCTTCTCCTCGGCGGCTCCGCGCGCCGCACCGGCAACGGCCTCGAGCTCATCGGACTCGAGACCGTCGAAGGCGTGCCGCTCGAGGAGTACCGCGAGTCGCGCCGTCCGTTCTCCGAGCTGATCTCGATCGATCCGAACGAGATGTTCAAGCTCGAGACCGAGCCCGAGCGCCTCACGACGCGCGTCCTCGATCTGCTCGCGCCGATCGGCAAGGGGCAGCGCTGCCTCGTCGTCGCGCCGCCGAAAGCCGGCAAGACGACGCTGCTGAAAGACATCGCCCACGGCATCAACCGCAACCATCCCGACGTGCTGCTGTTCGTGCTGCTCGTCGACGAGCGTCCCGAGGAAGTCACCGACTTCCGGCGCTCGGTCGAGAACGGCGAAGTCGTGGCGTCGAGCTCCGACGAAACGGCCGACAGCCACATTCATCTCGCCGAGATCATCCTCGAGCGCGCGCGGCGTCTGGTCGAGATCAAGAAAGACGTCGTGATCCTCTGCGACTCGATCACGCGCATGTCGCGCGCGTACAACAACGAGCAGCGCGGCTCCGGCAAGATCCTCTCCGGCGGCATCGACGCGCGCACGATGGAGAAGCCGCGGCGCTTCTTCGGCGCGGCGCGCAACGCCGAGGACTGGGGCTCGCTGACCATCATCGCGACGGCGCTCATCGACACCGGTTCGCGCATGGACGAAGTGATCTTTCAGGAATTCAAGGGAACCGGCAATACGGAGATCGTGCTCGACCGCGGTCTCTTCGAGCGCCGCATCTTCCCGGCCATGAACATCGGCCAGACCGGCACGCGCAAGGAAGAGAAACTCCTGCCGCCGACGGTGCTGCCGAAGATCCACACGCTGCGCCGGGCGCTGGCGGGAACGGATCCGATGACGGCCATGAAAATGCTGCTCGAACGGCTGCAGAAGTTTCCGTCGAACGAGGCGTTCCTCAAGAGCTTCTGAGGAACGCTTTTTTTTGCACGATCTTTACTCGATCAGTGCCGACTGATCTAAACTGTCCGACCAAAATCAGGTTTCGTTCAGCGCGCCGTTCGTCCGACGGCGCGCGTCCATGTCCGCGTTCAGCAAATCAGGAGGATTCATGCGTATTCCCCACCGATTGTTGTTGTTGATTGCCGTGGCGTTATTGGCGTTCGCGCCGATGATGCAGGCACAGACCACGACCGGCAACATCGCCGGCACGGTCACAGGCGCAGACGGCGCCGCGCTTCCGGGCGTGACCGTCGAAGCCGTCCATACTCCGACCAACACGCACTATCAGGCAGTGAGCGGCGCGAATGGCCGCTTCACCATCCCGAACGTGCGCGTCGGCGGTCCGTACCACGTCACCGCGAACCTCGAAGGCTTCAAGCCCTTCGACGTGAACAACGTGCAGGTCGCGCTCGGCGAGACCGCGGACCTCGACGTCAATCTCCGCCTCAACGCGGTGAGCGAGGCGATCACCGTCACGGCCAGCGCCGATGACGTGATCAACCCGAACCGCACCGGCTCGACCTCGGAAGTCTCGACGCAGCAGCTCGAGACCCTGCCGACCGTCAACCGCCAGATCCAGGACTTCGCACGCACGAATCCGTACTTCGTCAGCAGCCTCACCGGCGACGGCACGTTCATGTTCGTCGCGGGCCGCAACAACCGCTACAACAACATCCAGATCGACGGCGCCGTCAACAACGACCTGTTCGGTCTCTCCTCCTCCGGCACGCCGGGCGGCGGCTCGGGCACGCAGCCGATCTCGCTCGACGCCATCTCGCAGATCCAGCTCCTCATCTCGCCGTACGACGTCCGCCAGAGCGGCTTCACCGGCGGCGGCGTGAACGCCGTCACCCGCTCCGGAACGAACGACTTCGAAGGCTCGGTCTTCGGCACGAAGCGCAATCCCGACTACGTCGGCAAAGGTCCCAGCGGCACGAAGATCGGCGAGTTCGACCAGACGCAGTACGGTGGCCGCATCGGCGGTCCGATCATCAAGGACCGTCTGTTCTTCTTCCTCAGCGGCGAATCGAACAAGCGCAACGATCCGAACGGCACGTCCGCCGACACCTCGACGGGCACCATCTACACCGGCACGCCGAGCGCCGCGGACGTCGCGAACTTCCTCCGCACCACCTACAACTACGATCCGGGCCCACTGGGCGATCTCGTGTTCGGCACCGAGAGCAAGCTGCTCTTCGGCCGCCTCGACGCGAACCTCAGCTCGTCCGAGAACCTCACGCTCCGTCACAACTACGTCGACGCCACGAACGGCAACGCGCCGTCGAGCTTCGTCCGCAGCACCACGCGTTTCTACTACCCGAACAACATCTACCTCTTCCCCAGCAAGACCAACTCGACGGTCGCGCAGCTGAACAGCGTCTTCGGCGCGAACATGTTCAATGAAGGCCGCGTCGGCTTCCAGACCATCCGCGAGCACCGCGAGACCCCGGGCTCGATCTTCCCCACCATCGAGATCGGCGGCGGCGAGCGCACCGGTACGATCCAGGCCGGCATCGAGCGCTTCTCCGGCGCCAACGCGCTCGACCAGGACATCCTCGAAGTGACCGACGACTTCACGTGGGTGCACGGCAACCACAACATCATCGTCGGCACGCACAACGAGATGTTCAAGTTCGCGAACCTCTTCATTGCGGACTTCTACGGCTACTACCACTTCCGCGACTTCGCCGCGCTGCAGGCCGGCACGCCGGACATCTACCGCATCGGCTTCGCCACCGGCAACGATCCGCGCCGCGCGACGGAGTTCAAGGCCGCGCAGTACAGCCTCTACGTCAATGACCAGTGGCACCTCCCGCACAACGTCACGCTGACGATGGGCCTGCGCGCCGACAAGCCGCGCTTCGACACCACGCCGTCCTTCAACCCGACCGTGCAGTCCGCGATCGGCTTCTCGACCTCCGACATCCCGAGCGAGTCGATCACGTGGGAGCCGCGCGTCGGCTTCAACTGGGACATCGGCGGCGCGGGCAAGCAGCAGCTCCGCGGCGGCGTCGGCGTCTTCCAGGGCCGCACGCCGTTCGTCTGGATCTCCAACAACTACGGCGGCACCGGCGTCGAGACGGTCGCTCTCGGCTGCGTCGCTCCCGCTTGCACGCCCCCGACGTTCAACCCCAACCCGGACACGCAGCCGCGCAACCTCGGCGCGGGCGCCGTGCCGGACATCTCGCTCTCCGACTCCGACTTCCGCTTCCCGCGCGTGCTCCGCGCGACTCTCGGTTATGACCGCGAGCTGTTCTGGGGCGTGCGCGCCAGCGCCGAAGTGCTCTACTCCAAGAGCCAGGAAGACGTCTTCTACCAGAACGTCAACAAGCATCAGGTGGGCACCAGCCCGCTCGACGGCCGCCCGACGTACGCGTCGGTCAGCACGCAGATCGGCCAGGCCTACTTCCTCACGAACTCGACCGAAGGTCACGAGCTGACCGAATCGCTGCAGCTCGAGAAGCGCCTCGGCCACCTCGAGCTCACCGGTTCCTACGCGCACCAGAAAGCCGAGTCGATCGGCGATCCGACCTCGAGCACCGCGAGCTCCAACTGGCAGTTCGGCTACATCACCCGCGGCGACATCTTCACGCCCGAGCTGACGACGTCGGTCTTCCAGATCGAGCACCGCTTCAACATCGGCGCGTCGTACGACCTCGCCACCGGCCCCTTCACCCACAACTTCGGCCTCTTCTACGTGGCGCAGGCCGGCCAGCCGTATTCGCTGCTCCTCGGCGGCGATCCGAACCGCGACGGCTCGTCGAACAACGACCTGCTTTTCATCCCGCAGAACCTCATCCTCTGCCCGTCCAACGCCACCAGCGCGCCGAATGCGACCGCGCCGTGCCGCCTGTCGAACGGCAACACGACGACCGCCCTCGACAAGTCGCTCTTCAACAACTTCCTCCAGTCCGTCGGCTACGAGCCGGGCACCGGCCAGACGCCGAAGCGCGACACGCTGTCGCAGCCGTGGACGCGCCGCCTGGACTTCCACTACGCCCTCGGCCTGCCGCAGATCTTCGGCACGCGCGTGTCGATCGAGGCCGACATCCTCAACCTGCTGAACCTCTTCGATGACAACGCCGGCGTGGAGAAGTTCGTCCTCAACAACACGTATCAGCCGGTGATCTACTCGGGTCAGGATCCGACGTCCGGACTTCCGGTCTACCGCGAAGCCGCCGCCGGCCGCCTCACCCCGGGCAACCAGTACTCCACCGCGAACCTTCAGTCGCGCTGGCAGGGTCGCCTCGGACTCCGCATCACCTTCTAATTCCGCATCAATCCGCTGTAAAGAAAAGGCCGCCTGGCGACAGGCGGCCTTTTTCTTTGTACCGCCGCGTGCGATGATCCCGCCGCCGTGAGGGGGCGGCTCTTCGATGCGCAAACTGACCTTCGCTCTCGCCTTCCTGTTCGCTGTTTCCTGCGCGCACACCACCATGCCGACGGCCGACGCGAACGACGTTCCGATGGCCGCGGTGACGACGGCATCATCGTCGTCGACGTCCACCGCATCGACGGCCACCGTGCCGTGCAACACCGTGAACGCGATCCTCAGCTCGACGCTGTGGGTGCAGCAGTCGGCCGAATACCGCGCCTCCGCGCTGCAGGCCTACGCCGCCGCGCGCCGCGCGCTCGACGCGGCGCTCGCCGACAAGTCGTGGACCGGCGCCGACGAGGAGAAGAACGACGATCCGTCGCAGCCGCCGGTGATCGTGCTCGATCTCGACGAGACCGCGATCGACAACACCGCGTTCGAAGCGCGTCTCATCGAACAGGGCGCCGACTACGACCCGAAGACGTTCGATGCGACGTGGGCGACGTGGTCGGGTGAGAGCGCCGCGCGCGCGATCCCCGGCGCCGCCGAGTTTCTCAACTATGCGAAGAGCCGCGGCGTGACGCCGTACTACGTCACGAACCGCCTCGAAAAAGAAGAAGCGAACGTGCGCCGCAATCTCGAGACGCTCGGCTTCCCGCTGAGCGACACCGAGGACACGCTGCTCATGCGCGAGGAACGCAAGGAGTGGACGTCCGACAAGACCTCGCGCCGCGCGTTCGTCGCGTCGACGCATCGCGTGCTGCTGCTCCTCGGCGACGATCTCAACGACTTCACCAACGCGCGCGAGAAATCCGCGGCCGAGCGCGACGCCATCATCCAGAACACGCGCGACCGCTGGGGCACGCGCTGGATCATCATCCCCAATCCGATTTACGGCTCGTGGGAGCGCGCGTTCCAGGGCGGCGACAATCCGTGCGCGCAACTGCAGACGAAGGTGAACGCGCTCAGGAAATAGCGTGCGCCGCCTCGTCGCCATCCTCGCATTCTTCGCGTCGCTCGCGGCGTACGCCGCCGAGCGGCCGAGCCTCATCGTCGTCATCTCCGTCGATCAGCAGCGCTTCGATTACGTCGACCGCTTCGCGCCGTGGTTCACGACGCGCGGCTTCGCGCGCTTCACGCGCAACGGCGCGGTGTTCACGAATGCGCGCTATCGCCACGCCGTCACGTTCACCGGACCGGGACACGCGGCCATCGGCAGCGGACGCCTGCCGACGGAGAACGGCATCATCGGCAACACGTGGTTCGAGCGCGACGCGCCGATCGACCCGCGCAAGTGGGAGTGGTATTTCGACGACACCACGCCGTGGCGTCCGCCCACCATCAGGTTGACACCGTTCACCTACGAGGGCGACTGGTGGTGGAAGAACGGCGGCTCGCCGCGCTACTGCGTCTACGACGCGCACGTGAAGCCGACCGCCGGCGCGACGGACGGCATGTCGCCGGCGTCGCTCTCCGAGGATGGCTTCGGCGATCGCGTGAAAAACCGGTATCCGACCGCGCGCGTGATGTCCGTCGCGCTGAAAGATCGCGCCGCGATCCTGATGGGCGGACGCCGCGCCGACGCCGCGTACTGGTTCGACTGGAAGCTGCCCGCGTTCATCTCATCGACGTATTACCACTACGATCCGGCGGTCTTCTCGTTCAACGCGAGCATTCCCGGCTACCTCCCCGCGTCGCAGGAGTGGCGCCTGCTGCCGTCGATTCCGCCCGCGGAGCTCGAGCGCGCGACGTTCGATCCGCCCGCCGCGTGGCCGCTGAAGAACACGCGCTACGGCGGCACGTTCCCGCATCCCGCGAAAGACATCCGCGCGTTCACGTACACGCCGTTCGCGCATCAGATGCTGCTCGACTTCGCGTTGCACGTGCTGACGACGGAACAGCTCGGGACGCACGCCGACGCGCCCGACGTGCTCTTCGTCGGCGTCTCCTCGACCGATTACCTCGGCCACTACTACGGCCCCGACTCGATGGAAGTCGCCGACAGCATGGTGCGGCTCGACCGCGCGCTCGCCGATTTCCTCGACGCGCTCGAACGCCGCTTCGGCGATCGTGTCGTCGTCGCGCTCACCGCCGATCACGGCGTGCAGTCGACTCCGGAGATCGTGAAGCTGCGCGATCCGAACGCCGACGTCGGACGCACCGATCTGCGCAACGCCGATCCGAAGGCGCGCGTCCTCGGCGACCTGCCGCCCGCGCGCGTGGCCATCGAGCGCGCCGTCGCGCAGAAGCTCGGCATTCGCATCGACGAGCAGACGCCGCTCACCGACGCGTTCGTCTACTTCTTCGAAGAGCCGTCGCTATATCTGAACTGGCGTCGCATCGACGCGCTCGGCCTCGACCACGATCGCGTCAAACGCATCGTGCGCGATGCCGTGCGCGCGATGAGCGACATCGGCATCGCCGACGCGTGGACGAGCACCGACCTGCTGGAGCCGCGCGCGAACGCCACGCAGGCCGAGCAGTTCATGCGCGCGTCGTATCGCAGCGACCGCAGCGGCGACGTACTCATGGCGCTGCGCCCGGGCTGGATCTGGACCTGGGGCGTCAACAGCACCACGCACGGGCAGCCGGTCGAAAACGATCTGCACGTGCCGCTGCTGTTGTGGGGCGCGGGCATCAAGCCGGGACGCTACGACGGCGACGCGTCGCCGATCGATCTCGCGCCGACGCTCGGTGCCCTCGTCGGTGTGCAGGCCGGCGGACGTGCCGCGCACGTGCTGCCGTGCGTCGAACCGCCGTCCGTTCCCTAGGAGGCAGGCGACGCGTTACGCGACGACGGCGCCGACGAGATCGTACGGATGCGCGTCGGTGATCTCGATGCGCGCGAACGCCGGCAGCGACTTCGGCAGGCGATCGATGCCGTCGTTGATCAGCAGCCGGCCGTCGATCTCCGGCGCCTGGCCGATGATGCGGCCTTCGAGCAGATGCTCGGTCTCCTCACAGACGCCGGTGACGAGCGCGTCGTACGTCTGCCCGACGCGTGCTTCATTGCGCGAGAGCGCGATCTGCTGCTGCAGTTCCATCAGCTTCGCGCGGCGGCGCTCCGCGGTCTTGCGCGTCGGCACGTCCGGCATGCGCGCGGCGATCGTCGAGTCCTCGGCTGAATAGACGAACGCGCCCATGTTGTCGAAGCGCGCCCATTCGACGAAGTCATAGAGCTCGCCGAAATCCTTCGGCGTTTCGCCGGGATGTCCGGTGATGAACGTCGTGCGGATCGTGAGGTCCGGCACGAGCGAGCGCATGCGCGCGATCATTTCGCGATACTCCGACGGCGACCCGGGACGACGCATGCGTCCGAGGACGTTCGCGGAGACGTGCTGCAGCGGGATGTCGACGTACGACGCGAAGCGCGGCTCGCGCGCCATCAGCTCGAAGAGGCTCCAGTCGAGCGAGCCGGGATACGCGTACAGGAAACGGATCCAGCGGAAGTCGGTCTCGCGCAGCAGCGTCTCCACGAGTTGCGTGAGCCCGTGCGCGTGGCCGAGGTCTTCGCCGTAACGCGTCGTGTCCTGCGCGACGAGGTTCAGTTCGAGCACGCCCGCGGCCTGGAGTTGTTGCGCCTCGCGCACGAGCGACTCGATGCTGCGCGAGCGGAACTTGCCGCGCATCTGCGGAATCGCGCAGAACGTGCACGGATTCGAGCAGCCTTCGCTGACTTTGAGATACGCGTGCGCGGTACCGTGCGTGAGCACGCGCGGCAGATCTTCGTACAACCGCACCGACATCTTCCGCTTCACCGGCGCCGCGTCATCGACGACACCGGTGACCGCTTCGGTGATTTTCTCGAGGTGATCGAGGCCGACGAATGCGTCGATCTCGGGGATCGACTGCTGCAGGTCGGTGCGGTACTTCTGCACCATGCAGCCGGTGACGATGAGCCGCTCGACGCCGCGCCCTTTTTTCTCGGCGACCTCGAGGATCGTGTCGATCGACTCCTGCTTCGCCGCATCGATGAAGCCGCAGGTGTTGACGATGACGACGTCGGCATCGTCGAGGTCGTTCGTCAGCACGACGTCCGACTCCGCTTGCAACTGCCCGAGCATGATCTCGGCATCGACGAGATTCTTCGGGCAGCCGAGGGAGATCATCCCCACGCGGCGGACAGGCTTTTCGGGTGCGACAACGGTCATGGAACTGCTAGCAACAGGAACATGCCGCGCACGCTTCCCGCGCGGCTAAGCTGGCATTCCCATCACGCGCCAGACGGCGCCCGCCGCGCCGTGCTGCAGAACGTGACGCCGCAGCGCGTGGTTCATGACCGCCGAATCGAGCAGTTGCAGCTCGTCGAGCGGCGACGGCGCTTCGAGCGTCAGCGCGAGCGCGCGCGTGACGCGTTCGACGGTGCGGTCGTGCAGCGCGGCGATCGCCGGCGAGAGCGGCTTTTCGGGATTCACCTCGTGCGTCGCCGCGAGCGCATCGCCGCGCAGGATGAACGTCGTGCAGCGCTGCTGCGCGAGCCAGTCGAGCGCGGATGCAAGTGTGGCGAGGTGCCAGTTGCGATGCCGCCGGTACAGCCGCGCGATGGCGCGATTGCGCTCGCCCGCGGGCTTGTAGACGTTCGGCTGCACTTCCCACAGCAGCGCGAGACCGCGCTGGCTGTCGAACGTGCCGCTCGTTTCGCCCGCGGAACCGGGCAACGTGTGCTGCTGCCCTTCGGCGCGCGCGAGCGCGAGCGCATCGTCGAGCGAGGTCGCCACGAGGTCGAACGAGATCGTATCCGCGCGTCCGCCGAGGTGCGCGTTGCGGCCGAGCATGAGGAAGCCGTCGGGGACCGACTGCCCCTCGCCCACCGCCCGACGCGCGGCTTCGGGAGGCTCGCCGAGCGGAATCGCCAGGCCTGACGCGCGACCTTCCGCGACGCGCGGATGCCACAGGCTCGCGGTCGGCTGGCCCGCGGTCCAGCGCGGATGATTGCGCGCGAGATAGCGCTCGACGACGCGCGCGCGAATCGTCGTCGTGTCTTCCGGACGCAGCGACGCGACGGAAGCCGACGTCTCCGCGATGTCGCTGAAGACTTCCAGCACTTCATCGCCGAGCGAGAGATAGAGATCGTAGAGCGCGGCCTTCGTGTCCGCCGCGACGCCGTACGCGTTCAGGATGCGATCGAGATGCTCGGGAAAGCTCACGCGGCGTACGCGTTCATGCGCGTGCGCGCGAGCTCGAGCAGCCGCTGGGCGTCGGCGACGCAGGCGATGTCCTGCAGTCCCATGCGGATGTCCTTGCCGTGCGGGATGCCTTTCGAGAACCAGCCGATCACGGTGCGCGCCTTGTGCAGCTTCCAGCGGTCGATCTGCGGCGCGGCGTCGATCTTCGAGAGGTACTTCTGCATCGCGTCGATGCGGCGCTCGACTTCGTTCTCGATCATCCGCTCGCCGCGCACGTACGCGTGAATGTCGCGGAAGATGAATGGATTGTGCAGCGCGGCGCGGCCGATCATCACGCCGTCGACGCCGGTCGTCTCGAACATGCGGATCGCGTCGGCGGCGGTCTTCACGTCGCCGTTGCCCCACACCGGAATCGTGAGCTCGCTCTTCACGCGCGCGATGTAGTTCCAGTCGCTTGCGCCGGTGTACGCCTCGCTGCGCGTGCGGCCGTGGATTGCGATCGCGGCGACGCCGATGTCCTCGAAGCGCTTGAGCAGCGGGATGACGTCGTTCGACTCCCACCCCTTGCGCACTTTCACCGTGACCGGGATCTTCACCGCGGCTTTGATCTTCTCGACCACGCGCGCCGCTTTGTCGAAGTCCTTGAGCAGCGCCGAGCCCGCGCCGCTGTTGACGATCTTCTTCACCGGGCAGCCCATGTTGACGTCGACGATGTCGACGCCCTGCGCCTCGACGATCGCCGCCGCGTCGTCCATCCGCTCCGGATCGCCGCCGTAGATCTGAATCGCCACCGGCCGCTCGTTCTCGTTGAACGCGAGCATCTGATGGCTGCGGTCGTTCTTGCGCGTCAGCCCTTCCGCGGAGATGAACTCCGAGACGACGAGCCCCACGCCGCCGAGCTCTTTGATGAGCGAGCGGTAATACGTGTCCGTCACCTCGGCCATCGGCGCGAGGGCGAGCGGCTGCGCGATGTGCACGCCGCCGATCGAGAACGAGCGTTCGAGGTGGTTCGTCACTGGACGGAGTTTAACGTCGATGCCGCGGGTTACAATCCCGCACGGAGGAATCGAACTGATGCGCAAGCTGCTCCTCGCCGCAACCCTCGTCCTGGCAGCGGCTGCCGCAAACGCCGCCACTGTCGCGGGTGTCACGCTCGAAGACCGGACCTCGGTCAACAACCAGACGCTCGTGCTCAACGGCGCGGCGCTCCGCAAGAAGCTCTTCATCAAGGTCTACGTCGGCGGACTCTATCTGCCGGCGAAGCAGACCAGCGCTGCGACCGTGATCGCCACCGACGCGCCGCGCCGCATGGTGCTGCACTTCCTCTTCAGCGTCAGCAAGTCGCAGATGGCGGACGCGTGGCAGGAAGGGCTCGAGGACAACACGCCGAATGCGTCGCCCGAGGTGAAGACGGCATTCAAGACGCTGCAGTCGTGGATGGAAGACGTGCCGAGCGGTCACACGATCGTGCTGACGTACGTCCCCGGCATCGGCACGACCGTCGAAGTCAACGGCAAGAGCAAGGGGACGCTCGGCGGCAAAGCGACGTCCGACGCGATCCTCAACACGTGGATCGGCCCGAAGCCCGGCCCCGGCGACGACTTCAAGAAAGCCGTGCTCGGCCAACACTGACCGGCGCACAAACGAAGAACAGTTTCACCGTCGCCGCGTCGACGTCATCGGCTTCCTGATACGGATCGAAGTCGATGACGTCGACCGGCGCGAGTCCCGCCTCCTCCAGCGCGCCTACGATCTCCTTCTCGCTGTACGCGCGCTGCAGCCGCTGCTCGCGGATCGTGACGCGCGTACCGCCGATCGTCGCCCAACCGCGCACCATTGCCGTCGCGAGCTTCTGCCGCTTGCGATACGTCGTGGCGATCTCGAGCTGATGATCTTCGCCGCGCGACGTGTACGGCTCTGCCAGTCCCCATACCTCCGGATAGATGTCGGGATGGTTCATGTCGAAGAAAAAGAGCGAGTCGTGATCCATCACGCCGCGCACGCCCTGGAACGCGGCGACGAGCTGCTCGCGCTCGAGCAGATGATTGAGGCTGTCGTAGAGACACGTGATGCGCGCGAAGCGTCCGCGCAGCGGCAGCGCGCGCAGATCGCCGGCGACGAGACGCGCGTCGGGCACGCGGCCGCGCGCGATCTCGAGCATCGGCACCGAGGCGTCGACGCCCGTCGGACGCCACCCCTGTGAACGGAAAAACTCCATCGCCAGGCCGGTGCCGCACGCGAGATCGAGATGCGAGCGCTTCGGCGTGGGATAGCGATCGAGCAGCTCGTGCAGCAACGCGCGCGCGGCGGTGAAGAACCTTCGTCCCAGCGCGGCGTCGTAGGCGTAAGCGAACGCATCATAGGCTTCGGAATGCATCGAGGTCGTCCGTCCGCATCGTATCGCGTGCTACCATCGTCAACGGTTCAAATAACCCACCAGGAGCTCTCATGTTGCGTTTCATCCTGCGCGCCCGGCTCGCGGCGGTCGTGTGTCTTGCGCTTCCTCTCGCGGCGGCCGAGTTGCCGTGGAACGGCGCGCCGTTTTCCGGCGAGCCCAAAGCGATCGTCGCCGCGGCCGAAGCCGTTCCCGCCGGCGACGCGCCCGCGGTCGTGCTGCTCGACGAGCTCCATTACACGTTCGACGCGGACGGCCGCGCCACACGCCAAGAGCACCTGATCTTTCGCATCGCCGACGCCTCCGCGGTCGACGACTGGTCGACCGTCGAAGCCGACTGGGCTCCTTGGTACTACGAGAAGCCGGCGCTCGAAGCACGCGTGATCGCGAAAGACGGCTCGGTGCAGACGCTCGATCCGAAGTCGATTACCGAAACCGCGGCCGGCGACGAGTCCGACGACATCTTCAGCGACAACCGCATCCTGCGCGCGCCGCTCCCCGGCATGGCCGCGGGCGCGGTCGTCGAGCAGCTCATCACCTATCACGACCGCAATCCGCTGTACGACGCGGGCACGAGCGGTCGCATGATGTTCGGCCGTTTCGCGCCAGTGCAGCAGGCGCGGCTCGTCATCGACGCGCCGTCGGCGCTCGCGATGCGTTTCGTCAACAAGACCGCGCCGCACCTCGAGCCGCTGAAGACGGAGCAGGACGGGCGGCAGCACATCGTCTTCGAGTCCGCACGCATGGAAGCGCTCGAGGACCTCGAATGGAACCTGCCGCCGGATGAATCGAACGTTCCGTACGTCGCGTTCTCGACCGGCCGCTCGTGGCAGGAAGTCGCGCGCCGCTACAACGAGATCGTGGAGAAGCAGATCGGTGACGCGTCGAGCGTCGCCGCGTTCGCGAAGAACGCGATCGGCAACGCCACCGATCGCCGCGAAGTCGTCGCGCGCGCGCTCGCGGCGATCCAGAAGAACATCCGCTACGCCGGCATCGAAGTGGGCGAAGGCTCGATCGTGCCGCGCGCGCCGCAGAACGTCATCAATCTCAAGTACGGCGACTGCAAGGACAAGGCGACGCTGCTCGTGGCCATGCTGCGCTCCGCCGGCATTCCCGCGAACGTGGTCCTGCTCCGCGCCGGCACCTCCCTCGACGTTGACAGCGATCTCCCTAGCCTCGGCGGCTTCAATCACGTAATCGTGCGCGTCGGCGGCGAACAGCCGATGTGGGTCGATCCGACCGACGAGTTCTCCCCCGCCGGCACGCTGCCGATCTCCGATCAGGATCGCCTCGTGCTCGTCGCCGAAGCCGCGACGACGGCGCTCATCCGCACGCCCGCCGCGGAGTCGTCCGCGAACCTCATCCGCGAGACGCGCACGTTCACGCTCGCCGACGAAGGCAAGGCTGTCGTCGCGGAGCTCACCGAGGGCACCGGGTCGCAGGATTCGTCGATGCGCCGCTACGCCGCCGGCGCGAGCAAGAAGAACTATCGCGAGGCGATGGAGAACTACGCGAAGCAGGAGTACGCGGCGGATGCGGTGAAGAACGTCGATCACACCGATCCGCGCGATCTCACCGCGCCGTTCCACATCAACATCGAGGCGACCGACGCGGGCCGCGGACGCACCGGCGACGTCGACGCCGCGGTCGCGCTGTTCCCGCAGCAGCTCGCGAATGCGCTGCCGTGGTCGCTGCACAACGAGCCGGACGAGAACGACAAGAAAGCGAAGAAGACGCGCGTCCACGATTTCGTGAACCCGTCGCCGTACGTGAAGGAGTGGGTCTACCGCGCGGTGCCGCCTCCCGGCTTCGTCGCGCGTACGCTGCCGCCGAGCGACACGCGCCAGCTCGGCGCGGCGACGCTGACGTCGAAGTACGAAGTCGCACCCGACGGCGCGATCGTCGCGACGATCCGCTTCGACAGCGGCAAGCGCCGCCTCACGCCCGCGGAGTTCGAGGAGACGCGCAAAGCCATCGTCGCCGCATCGAAAAGCGACGCCGTGATCCTCGGCTTCGATTCGCTCGGCTGGACGAAGCTCACGAACGGCGACATCGGCGGCGCGCTCGCCGAGTTCCGCAAGCTCGCGGCGCTGCATCCGAAGGAAGCGCGGCATCACGTGCAGATCGCGCGCGCGTACTTCGGCGGCGGCATGGGCGAGGTCGCGCGCGACGAACTGAAACGCGCCATCGCGCTCGAGCCGAACTACGCGCCCGCGCACCGCTTCATGGGCGTCGTCCTGCAGCACGACCTTCTCGCGCGCGAGTTCCGCAAGGGCTTCGACCTCGCCGGCGCGCTCGCCGAGTACAAGAAGGCGAAAGAGCTCGCCCCAAAAGAAGTCGAGATCCGCGGCGAATACGCGAAGCTCCTCACGCGCGGCGAAGACGGCGTCGCGTTCGGCCGCAACGCGAAACTCGCCGAGGCGATCGACGAGTACAAGAGCATCGTCACGGATCTGAAGGACGAGCGCTACGAGGGCGAGCTGCTGCTGACGATGGCGCACGCCGGCCGCTTCGACGACATGAAGACGCGCGCCCGCGACGTGAAGGACGCCGATCAGAAGATGATGGCGCTCGTCGTCGCCGCCGCCGCGACCGAAGGGGTCGACGGCGCGCTCCGCGAGGCCGCGTCCGTCGACACGACCGTGCGCCGCCGCGTGCTCGCCGGCGCCGCGCAGACGCTCACGCAGCTGCGCTACTACCCGCAGGCGGCGGCGCTGCTCGAGCAGTCCGCGCAGGGCGCGCCGAACGCGACGCAGGTGCGCAGCCTCGTCGACGTGCTGCGCCACACGAAACGCCTCGAGGAGATGCAGTTCGCGAAGGACGATCCGAAGGCGCTCACGCTGCAGCTGATGTCGCTCTTCGCCGACGACAGCATCACCTCCGACGATCTCGACAAGTACGAGGCGTCGTACATCGCGGCGTTCGAGAAAGATCTGAAGGCAAAGGCGAAGGCAAAAGCGAAAACGAACGAGACGCCGCGCGCCGATCCGCTCACCCGCGCGCGCATGAAGAGCTCCGACAATGACCTGTCCCCGCGCGTCGTGATGGAGCTCGGCATCGCCGCGATCGACCTGCTGCAGGACGGCAGCGACGCCACCGGCTATCGCATTCGCCTCCGCGCGAAGGCAGGACTCTCCGGCTTCGCGGCCGCCGGCGAAGCGATGTTCGTCGTCCGCGAGAACGATCGCCTCGCCGTCGCCGGCACGCGCACGCAGCCGGGCAGCATCGGCGTCGCCGTGCTGCACTTCGTCGAGAAGAACGAGCTCGAGACCGCGCGGCAGTGGCTGAACTGGATTCGCGAAGACATGACCGCCGGCGGCGGCGACGATCCGCTCGGCGGCGCGCCGTTCGCCGAGCTCTGGCCGAAGGCGAAGAGCACCGCGACCGCCGACGAGCTGCGTGCCGCCGCGGCCATCCTGCTCACCTCCGATCAGGACTACGCGCCCGCCGCGGCGCCGCTCCTCGCGGAAGTCCGCGAGAAGACACCCGAGGCCTCGCGCATCTGGATCGACATCGCGCTCTTCACCGCGTACGCGCAGAACGGCGACGACGCGAACGAGCTCGCCGTCGCGCGCCGCATCAGCGCCGCGTATCCCGATTCACCGCGCGCGCTGACCGCGCTCGTGCACGCGCTCATCAGCAGCGGCGACGCCGCCGGCGCGGAACAGGTCGCGAAGGGGCGTCTCGAAAAAATGCCGAACGACCGCGATGCGCTGCGGCTGCTCTCCGAGGTCGCGGAGGACAAAGGGCAGTACGACACCGCGTCGAAGTATCTCCGCCAGCTCATCGATCAGTCGTCCGCGACGTCCGACGACTACAACGCCATCGCCTGGGCCGAGCTCTTCCTCGGCAACGCGTACGACAAGGCCATCGACGACGCGCATCAGGCGACGTCGATGCCGGGCGGCGGCTGGCCCGCGCTGCATACGCTCGCGTCTGCATACGCCGAAGCGGGCAAGAGCCTCGAAGCGCGCACGAAGCTGCTCGAATGCATGGACGCCGCGGGCCGCGAGGAGCCGTCGAGCGTCGACTGGTACGTCCTCGGCCGCATCGCCGAGAACTACGGCGCGAACGACGCCGCGCTCGCCGCGTACAAGCGCGTCGTCAAGCCGGAGCGCAAGGGCGGCGGCACGACGTACGAGCTCGCGCAGCGGCGCGTTCAGTCGCTCGGCCAGCGATAGAAGCCCTCGCCCGTCTTCTTCCCCAGCTTCCCCTCCGCGACTTTGTCGCGGAGGAGTTGCGGCGGGTCGAAGCGCGGGCCGAGGGTCGCGGCGAGATACTCCGCGATGCCGAGGCGCACGTCGAGGCCGACGAGATCGGTGAGACGCAGCGGTCCCATCGGATGGTTGTAGCCGAGCTCCATGGCGCGGTCGATGTCTTCGGCCTCGGCGACGCCTTCTTCGAGCATGCGAATCGCCTCGAGTCCGATGGCCACGCCGAGGCGTGAGGTGGCGAAGCCGGGACTGTCGCGCACGACGATCGGCGTCTTGCCCATCTTCTCCGCGACCGCGCGCACCTGATCGACCGTCGCGTCGCTGGTGCGCTCGCCGCGTACGATCTCGATCAGCTTCATCACGTGCGGCGGATTGAAGAAGTGCATCCCGACGAAGCGGTCGCGACGCTCGACGTTCGAGGCCAGTTGCGTGATCGAGATCGACGACGTGTTCGACGCGAGGATCGTGTCGACGCCGCAGAAGAGATCGGCCTGCGCGAAGAGATCGATCTTCAGTTCCGCGATCTCCGGCACCGCCTCGATGATGAGATCCGCGCCGCTCACCGCCGGCTCGAGCTCGGGGACGAGCTGCAGGCGCGCCCCCGCGTCGGCGGCGTCTCCATCCTTCAGCTTCCCCTTCTCCACGGCCTTGCGGAGCAGCGACTCGATGGACGCTTTCGCCGCGTCGAGCGCCGCGGAGTCGACGTCGAAGAGCACCGCGTCGTAGCCCGCGACGACCGCGAGATACGCGATGCCGCGCCCCATCGTGCCGGTGCCGAGAACGGAAATCTGCCGGATCATCGGCCGCGAAGTGTATCGCACGCGTCGCGGGCCGCGGGCGTGTTTCGCCCGCGGCCGCGGTGGCTACCGTTCATAGTGATCGCGCCGCTGCCCGTCGAAGTCGCCGGTCTTCATGCAGCAGTGTTTGAAACCGGCGTGCGGAGCCGCAGGGGCAGGGATCGTTGCGTCCAAGCTTCTCGAGCAGAACCTTGTCGCCGTGCACGACGCGCGGCCCTCGCCGCACGTTCGTTTCGGATGGATATCCCCTTCCTCCGTTTGCTCGACCGCTCAAAAGGAAGCGAGGTTCTCGTAATCAGTGTGCTTGCGCATGTTGCACCTCCTGAAGGGAGCGGATCGTAGCACGAGAGTCGACGCCAGCGACGTCACTGCGGCGAGATCGTCGTGACGTGCTGCGTCGCGTTGTTCGTCACGGAGGCGAACGCCCAGAAGCGCAGATCGGGCGACACCGCGTCGACGTCGACGCGCATGAGGTTCGCGTTTGGCGAGAGATTCAGTTCGGCGTAGGGCGGCTGGAACTCCGAGATTGTCGCCGGCAGCGAGATCACGTCGTCCGACAACACCGTGGAGGTCTCGATATCCGTGACGCGCACGCGCACGTCGCCCGCGGTTCCGCCGTAGATGCGCACAGTGCTGCGAAATTCGTCGCTCGCCGGAATGGGGAGCAGCGTGACCGTCGTGCGGAAGTCACGTTCCCAAACAACCGGGATTTCCGTACCCCACGTTTCGGTGGCGCGCGAGAGATCTCGAATACGCAGATTGAAGGTGATGGCCGCGCCGCGCGATACCTCGAGGAAGAGGCCTGGTGGATGGCCAGCTTCGAACAGCACGACCGGCAGTTCCTGACTGCCGGGAAATTGCGGATTCGTGTCTGTAATGCGTAGCGGGACGATCGACACGCCGGCTGCGCGAATATCGGCCCAGACGTCGGACGTCCACAGCGAACCGTATGCGCCCGGCACCTGCTGAACCGCAATCGGCAGCAAGACCCGCTCGGCATCGAACGCATGGAGGCGAACGGCGATCAGGATGAGTGCTGCAAGCGTCAAACGTCGCATAACCGTCTGTCTCATTCTGCGGCGCGATGCCCTCACTGCGGCGAGATCGTCGTCACGTGCTGCGTCGCGTTGTTCGTCACGGAGGCGAACGCCCAGAAGCGCAGATCGGGCGATACCGCGTCGACGTCGACGCGCATGAGGTTCGCGTTCGTGGGGAGATTCAGTTCGGCGTAGGGCGGCTGGTACTCGGAGATGGTCGCCGGCAGCGAGATCACGTCGTCCGATAACACGGCTGATGTCTCGAGATCCGTGACGCGCACGCGCACGTCGCCCGCGGTGCCGCCATAGATGCGCACCGTGCTGCGAAACTCGTCGTTCGCCGGAATGGGGAGCAGCGTGACCGTCGTGCGGAAGTCGCGTTCCCACACGACGGGGATTTCCGTGCCCCACGTCTCGGCAGCACGCGAGAGATCTCGAATACGCAGGTTGAACGAGATCTGGGCGCCGCGCGTCACCTGGAGAAACTGGCCAGGCTCTTGTCCCGGTCCGTTGAAAAAGATCGACAGTTGCTGACTGCCGGGAGGCTGCGGATTCGCATGCGTCTGCCGCACGAGCAGAATCGTGACGCCGGATTCCCGAATGTCCGCCCACGCCTCGGAGCGCCATAACGAACCGTACGCGCCCGGCACGTCCAGCACCGTGATGGGCAGCAGGACCCGTTCGAACTCGATGGCGTGGAGGCGAACCGCGATCAGAAGAAGTGCCGTGACCATCAAACGTCGCATGACTTGCCTCCTTGCGTTCTCACCAGCCGATCTGCGTCGCCGTATACGAGCACACCGGCTGGCTCGGGTTCACAATGCGCATGATGCAGGCGGTCGGAGTCGTGTTGCATGGATTGTCGCAGTTTCCGTTCGGCGTCGTCGGACGTGGCCCCTGCCCTGGGAAGCAGTAACTGCACGTGGTGCAGACCGGCGCGTACTCGTCGCACGCCCAGAAGACGTGCGCCATCTCGTGTGCCAGCACCCAGCCCCACGACGACGTCGGATAGCCGCCCGGCCGGAACGGGTGATCCATCCATGGCCCGCCGAAATACGTCAGCGTATAGAAACCGTCCGTGTGCGTCGTCGGCGCCGGGCTCGGGTTGTAGATGACGAAAACGGAGAAGGTCGCCTGCGCGTTGATCGTGGCGCGCAAGGCCTCGTTGTACGCATCGACACGGCGGAGCGCTTGAATCTCCTGATCCGGGTCCGTCATCGTGTAGCCGAAGTTGGCCATGATCGGGTTCACCCAGAGATAGCTCTTGTGATTCACGGGATGGCGGATCGGCTCGTAGGGCTCGTACTCCTGTGCGTTTCCTGGCGTCGACAGGAAGCGGATCGTGTAGAGGATCGATTTGCCGCGCGCGTTCGCCTGCGACTGCCACCAGTCGTAACCGTCCTGCGCGCGGGTGATGATCGTGCCGCGGTCGGCCGGCGTCCAGGTGAATTCGTCCGCGTCGATGGCGCCGTTGCTCTCCACGAAATGAAACGTAATGCCGATGCGGCCGGTCATCGAGACATTGCGCACGGCCGCCTGCGCGTGCACGTCCTGCGTGCTCACGACGGGCACGCTCGATTCCGGCGCCACAATGACGTCGCGGTCCGGCGGGAGAAACTCGCTGGTCATCAGATCGCGGAGGACCGAGCCGTCGAGCGTGCGATTGAAATGTCGCACCGCGCCGCGCACGCCCTCATCGTCATTGAAGGGGACGGCTGTCAGGTCGACGACAGGAATTCGCGAGAAAAAACGCACGCCCGGTGCATGCCGCACGAATTCATCGATGGCCGCGGGGATGAATCCCACGAGAGCGCGGTCATTGACGATCTGATCGATACGGCCGCCTGCTGCTTCAATGGCGTCCGCCAGCGCCAACGCATCGTTCGTCGAGCGAAAATCGCCCACAATGAGCGCGCGTCCTTCATAGAAGCGCTTCAACGCCGCGACTGCCTGTCCGTCGTGAGCCTGTGAGGCCGCGCGCACGCGCGCAAAGGCCGGCAGCGCCGGTAATTCATCGGCGGACAGTGAGGACGTCATGAACAATGCAACAAACATCACCGTCTTCATGTCGTTGCTCCTTTTTGGCGCCGCAGCGCGCCAATACGACCTTCGGAACGAATCATGGGTGCCGGTCGCAGTCGCGGTCGCCGGCACACAGCGACACTTCCTCTTGTCTCAGAGCACTCTCGCTTTAAGGAGTGACGGCACGCCTGATTTCCCTACCCGCTGAAGAAAAGCGGGCAGACACACCTCCATTGAGGCGGCGCATTCCTACAGTTCTGTGCGGGAACGACGACCGTGATTAAACGGCCTTCATCGCCAGCGAGAGGATCTCGCGATGCGTGAAGTAGTTCACGGCCGGGTCGTCGAGGTGGAAGGTGTACGTGAAGCGCTCGTCATTGTCGGCGAGGAACGTGAAGCGGTAATAGCGCGTCTCGCTGCCTTCGCCGAATTCCTTGATGTTCGACGCGTTGCCGCGGTCTTCTTCCACCTTCAGCACGCGATAGAGACGGTGCGCGCTGATGGGGAGATCGTCGGGCGGATAGTGGATGAACTGGATCGCATAGATCGACTTCGGATCGATCTCGCGCTCGGGGAAATCCTGCGCGCCTTCGCCGGCCACGCCGGTGAACCACGTCTCGTCTTCCTTAAAGAGGACGAGGTTCGCGGAGTTCTCCGTCATCGGCAGCGCGCCGCGGTCGAGGTGGATGTGCTGTTCGGGATCGCTCGCATCGCGCAGCTGCGTGAGGAGATCGATCAGGTACTGGATGCCCTCGCGCGTGCCGGTGAGCGCGACCTCATCGTCCTCGTCGGAGATCCAGACGTCGAGCCACGCTTCTTTCGGCAGCTTGATGCGGCTCTCGAGCGCCTCGCGCGTGATGGCGGCGAAGCCGAGGCGTTTCGCGGCGGCGAGCAGGAACTCGTTGCAGTGCGGATCGTCGATGAGATTCTGCCGCGCATAGTCGATCGCGGCCTCGTACGCGCCTTTGCGTCCGAAGTCGTGGCTGAGGTCGAAGGGACCGATGAGCTGATCGAGGATGCGGGTGTACCGTTCGGCAGGTTTGGACATAGTGCGTCTGCGTGAGAACCGTCAGAAATCTATCATATTTCCCGTTCCTCACCGGTCGCCGGCCGGCAGCGGAACGACCGTCAGCGACAGCCGTTCCGTGCGGCGGATGACGGTCAGCTCCGCGCTCACGCCGACGTACTCTTCGGTGAGCAGCCGATGCAGATCGTCGATGCTCGCGATCGGCGTTTCATCGAAGCCGACGATGAGGTCTCCTTCGGCGAGCCCGGCCTTCGCGGCCGGTCCGTCGGGCTCGACCGAGACGACGAGGATGCCGCTCGCGACCGGCAGATCGTAGAAGCGGACGACGCGCGTGAGCAGCGGCACATTCTGGCCGCCGAGGCCGATCCAACTGCGCGTGATGCGGCCGTCGCGGATGAGTCGCGCGGCGACGAACGTCGCGGTGTTGACCGGAATCGCGAAGCAGATCCCCTGCGCGGGACGAATGACCGCCGTATTCACGCCGACGACTTCGCCGCGCGCGTTGACGAGCGGTCCGCCGGAGTTGCCGGGATTCAGCGCGGCATCGGTCTGGATGACGCTGTCGATGACGCGGCCGCTCTGCGCGCGCATCGTGCGGCCCAGCGCGCTGATGACGCCGGCGGTGACGGTGCATTGGAAGCCGAACGGATTCCCGACGGCCACGACCAGCTGGCCGATGCGGATCGAGTCGGAGTTGCCGAGCTGCGCGGCCGGCTGGCGCGGGCCTTCGATGCGGATGACGGCGAGATCGGTATGCGGATCGTCGCCGACGAGCGTAGCGCCGCAGCGCGTGCCGTCGGCGAGCGCGACCTCGAGCTTCGTCGCGCCGTGCACGACGTGCGAGTTCGTCATGACGAAGCCGTCCGGCGTGAAGAGGAAGCCGGAGCCGCCGCCGCGCCCGCGCTGCGCGTGCACGTCGATGTTCACGACCGACGGCATGATGCGCTCGGTGGCGCCGATCACCGCGCGCGAGTACGCGTCGAGGATCGCTTCGTCTTCGGTGGGAGGAGCAAACGGCGGCGTGAGAGACGCCGCCTCGTCGATTCCGTGAAGAGGGTTCATCTCACTGATGAGAACAAACCCGCATTCCCGCGTCAGTCCGCGCCGAAGCGCGTGCGGCTCGCGTCGTACGTGCGGCCGCGCCAGTCCAGCTGGCGGCGAATGCCGGTCTTCCACGTCGAGCGCACGAGAATCCAGAGCCACACCAGCGCCATCGGAATCGCACCGAAGAGCGCGCTCGCGATCGAATAGCCGAGGGCGGCGAAGAGCACGACGCGCACGAGCGTCATCGCGATGAGCGCCGCGAGCCAGATGCGGTTGCCCGCGAACGCGCCGGCGTACGGCGCGATCCACATCAGCGGCAGAAGCACGGCGGACAGCGCGGCCGCGACATAGTTGCGGCTCAGCGTGGCGAAGAAGTTCTTCGTGAAGCCGCCGACGATCTCGCGCAGGCCGTGGTACATGCGCACGGAGACGAAGTCGTCGGCGCGCACGATCTCCGTGCGGCGGCCCGCGCGCCGCACGAGACGCGCGAGCGCGATGTCGTCGACGACGGCGTCGCGCAGCGCCTCGTGTCCGCCGGCGGCGTCGTAGTCGGCGCGGCGGATGAGATTCCCCGGGCCGCCTCCGATCGCGAGCGTCCGGATGCGCGTCCGGTTGGCGAGCCACAGCGGCAGCACGACGAACGCCGTCAGCGGCAGGTTCGGCATGGCGATGTGCTCCCACGCGCCGCGCATGACGAAGCGCGGGAACAGCGCGAGCAGCGCCGCGCCGCGCGATTCGATTTGCGCCACCGCGGCGGAAACGGCGCCTTCTTCGTACAGCACGTCGGCATCGACGAACAGCAGCAGCTCGCCGCGCGCGCGAAGGCTGCCCTGATGCAGCGCCCACGGTTTGCCGAGCCAGCTCGTGGGCGGATCTTCGCCTTTCACCACGACGAGGCGCGGATCGTCGATCGCGGCGAGGATCGCGCTGGTGTCATCCACCGAGCGATCGTTCACGACGATGACCTCGAGCGCGGGATACGTCTGCGCGAGGAGCGCGCGCACCGAACGTCCGATGGCGCGTTCTTCGTCGCGCGCGGGGACGATCACCGACACGAGCGGCGTGCGCGCGGGACTGGCCGCGCGCAGCCGCGGGACGAAGAGCAGGTTGAGAATCGTTCGCCCGAGGGCGAGGAGCCAGAGGATGAGGACGACGGTCGCGAGTGCGTTCATGCGAGCGCGGAGCGCGCCCGCATGCTACGCCGGTCCCATTCCCGCTCTGCGCTGCGCGTCGACGGCGTACGGCGAGTCGGGGAACTCGTTCGCGATGCGGCGATACGCCTCGCGCTCTTTGGCCGGGTTGCCCTGCACCTCGTACGCATGCGCGAGGAGCGAGAGGATCGAGTCGCCCGGCAGAACCGGATCGGCCTTCGCCATCTCGGCGTTCAGCTCGACGGTCACCTGCGCGGCTTCGCCGTTGTCGATGCGCAGCTGATAGAGGCTGTAGCGCGCGCCGCCGACGAGGATGCTCTTCTTGTGATCGTCGATGAACGACTCGAGCATCTTGCGGCCGCCGGCGCTGTCGCCGCGCGCGACGGTGATGCGCGCGAGGAAGAGCTCGGCGAGATCGGCGGCGTTGGTGCCGGAGTACTTCGCCTGCACGTCCTTGAACAGCTTCTCGGCGGCGGCGTTGCGCTCTTCGTTCGTTTTGAAGTGCGGTCCGGTCTTCGGCGCGGGCTGTCCCGGCTGATCCACCGGTGCCTCGATCGTGTCGATCGCCTCGGCGAGCGCTTGCTGGGCGTTGTCCTCACGCGTGGAGCGGTAGAAATAGACGCCGAAGGCGACGAGGGCGATGAGTACCGCGCCGGCGGCGATGGTCAGGAGCAGGCGCTGGTTGGCGCGTGCTTTCGACGAGAGGGCGCCGATTTCATCGACGAACCTGTCGTGTTTCAGATCGTAACGGTGTTGACGGTCCATGGGTGGGAAAAGCCTCCGTGTTGAAGAGGGGCGACTCTACTGTAGGCCGCAAGAACCGTCAACGGAGCTACAATAGTCCGCGGGTCGGTTCCCGCCGGAAAAGCAGCGCACTCCGGGGCATTGAAGTTGCAGTGGGCCCGACCACGTTTTCAACCTTCGGTACGTCATCGATCTTCGGCAATTCGGGAGCACCATGACCGCGCGGCGCGCGAACCTGGCCACGATTCTCGTTCTTCTATCCGCGACGGCTTTCGCCGCGCCTCCCAGCGTACCCACGCCCGATCTCTCCGGCGCGACGGTGATCTGCTATCACATCGTCGAAGGTCCGTCCGCGCCGCGGATGCTCATCAGCCGCAGCGCGTTCCGCCAGCATCTGCAGTACCTGGAGATGACCGGCTACAACGTCATCCCGCTGCAGCATCTGTACGAGTACGTGATGGGCAAACGCGCGTCGCTGCCGAAGAACGCGGTGGTGCTGACGTTCGACGACGGCTGGCGCAGCACGTACACCGAGGCGTTCCCCGAGCTGCAGAAACGCAAATTTCCGTTCACGGTGTTCGTTTATCCGAAGATCATCGGGCAGACCGCGAACGCGCTGACCTGGAAGCAAATCCGCGAGATGTCCGACGCCGGCGTCGACATCCAGAGCCATTCGCTCTCGCATCCGTACCTCACCCGCCGCCGCCACGGCTCGTTCAACGACACCGAGTACGCGTTGTGGGTGCAGCACGAGCTCGTCGAGAGCAAGCGCCTTCTCGAGAAAGAGACCGGCAAGACGGTATCGTTCCTCGCGTATCCGTACGGCGACTACGACGAGAAGCTGACGAAGGCGGTCGCGCAGGCGGGCTACTCCGCGGCGCTGACGTGCGACTTCGGCAGAGTCCGTCGCGGCTCCGATCCGCTGCGCATGCGCCGCTTCGTGATCGACGACCGCATGGATTTTGCCGCCTTCCGCCACTACCTCGGCGCGACGCCGATGCAGCTCGCCGACGTCACGCCCGCGCCGACGAAGCCGCTCGACGCCGGCGTCACCGTGATCTCGGCGAAGATCCCCGGCTATCAGCAGCTCGACCCGAAGTCGGTGGGCATGGCGCTCCTCTCGCTCGGCTCCGCGATTCCGTACACGTACGATCCTCGCAGCGGCTCGATCACGCTCGTGCTCCGCGACGCGCTCGACTCGATGAAGGCGCGCTATCACCGCGCGGTCGTGTGGGGCACGGACATGAAGACCGGCAAACGCGTCGAGGCGTCGTGGCTGCTGAAGTTCCCCACGCCTCCGGCACCTCCCGCCCCGCCCGCGACGACGACGCCCGCGGCCGCATCGACCGCCGCGCACGTCACCGTGGCCGCGCACGGCGGAACGCAGAAGTAATCGCGCGCTACCCCGGCAGCTCGATCTGGGGCTCTTCGTCGCGCTCGCGATAGAGGATCGCGATCTTGCCGATCGTGCCGGCGAGCTGCGCGTCGGTCTGCGTCGCGAGCTGTTCGGCGAACGCGCGCCGCTCGGAGCTGTCTTCGACGTCGATGCGCACCTTGATGAGCTCGTGCGCGTCGAGCGACTTTTGCGTCTCCGCGATCACCGCCTGCGTCACGCCGCCTTTGCCGACGCGCACAATCGGTGAGAGCGGATGCGCGAGACCCTTCAGAAACCGCCGTTGCTTGCTCGTCAGTGCGGCCATGTCATTTCACCTGCCGGAGGCGTTGCAGGAACGCGTCCGGCGCTTCGTATCCGGTCAGACGCGCGGCCGCGACCTCGTTGCCGTTCGCGTCGATGAGCACGATCGTCGGCACGCCGAGAATCGCGTACTGCTTCGTGAGCGCCTTCGTCGTCGCGCTGTCCGGCGTCGTGAGATCGCCTTTGAAACGCGCGAAGCGATCGAGCTCCGCGGCGACGCGATCGTCGCTGAACGTCTTCTGGTCGAGCTCCTTACACGGGATGCACCAGTCGGCGTAAAAGTCGACGATGACCGGCTTGTGCGCGTTCTTCGCGGCGGCGATGGCCTGCTCGTCGTAACGCTCCCACGTCACGCGGCTCTCCTTGTGCGGAAGCGCGAACGCGACACCGCAGACCAGCAGGAGCGCGGCGACGCTGAGCTGCAGCGCGCGCGCGCCGCGCGTGCGCGAGAAGAGCAGATACGCCGCGCCGATGATGAGGCTCGCCGCGACGCCGAAGCGGAAGACGTTCTCGCCCACCAGCGCGCGGAGGAAGTAGAACGCCATCGCCACGAGCACGAAGCCCATCCCCTTCTTCACGGTCAGCATCCATTCGCCCGGACGCGGCAGCGCGTTCAGCATGACGAGGTACGGGAAGCCGAGGCCGAAGCCGAGCACGAAGAACATGCAGCCGCCGAGGAACGGATCGCCGAGCTGCGCGACGTACGTGATGAGCGAGATGACGAACGGGCCGACGCAGGGCGCGGCGACAATGCCGATCACGAGTCCCATCGACAGCGCGCCGACCAGTCCCGCGCGCCCCTGCGACTGGTTGGCGATGAAGCGCGGCGCCTGGATTTCGAACGCGCCGAACATCGACGACGCGAGCACGAGCATCAGCAGCGCGAAGCCGATCAGCACGACCGGCAGCTGCATCCACGCGCCGAACAGCTTTCCGCCGATCGCGGCGAGCACGCCCAGCACCGAGTACGTGATGACGATGCCGAGCACGTACATCAGCGAGAGCGCGAAACGGCTCGAACGGCGGCCGTCGCTCTGCATCGCGAAAAAGCCGAGCGTGATCGGGATGAGCGGAAAGACGCACGGCGTGAGATTGAGCGCGAGTCCGCCGAGGAACAGCAGGCCGAGCGTCAGCACCATGCCTTTCGACGCGAACGCTTCCGCGAGTCGATTCGGCGGCGCGGCGTTCTTCGGCGCGGAAGACAACGGTGTGAAGCTGCCGGTTGCGGGCGTCGGCGCTGCCACCGTGGTCGCAGGCGCGGCAACGATGGCATTCGCGTCGATGTCGGCAAACGCATCGTTCGGCGGCAGGCAGACGCGGTCGCTGCACGACTGATAGTGCAGCTTCGCGCGGAACTTCGCGGCGTTCGCCGGCAGCTTCGCGGTGAACGCGATCGACACCGTGCCGTCGTACACCGCGAGCGGCTTGCCGCCGGTGAACTCGAACGCTTTCATGACGTGCGCCGGATACTGCGCGCTCACGAGCTCCGCGCCTTCGAGCGTGAGCACGGTCGGAATCGCGAACTCTTCCGACGGCGTGTGCGAGTTGACGTGCCATCCGCTGGCGACGTGCGCGCGGATCGTTCCGGTCACGGCATCGCCGTTGCGCGATTGCAGCGAGCCGTCGATGGTGACCTTCGGCGTCGCGTCCGGCATCCCGAACTGCGCGAACGACGCACGGGTAGCGAAGAGGGCGAACAGCAGTACGACGAGCTGCTTTTTCACGTCGGTTTATTTTCCGCCGTTGGAGAGACGGCGCTCGAGCTCGGGCAGTACGACGTCGATGTTCTCGACGAGCGGCGACGCGGGGAACGTGGTCTTGAACTTCCGGAACTCGTTCGCCGCGGCCATGAGGTTGCCCTGCTGCATGTAGATCTGTCCCGCGAGATACAGCGCACGCTCGAGGGACTCGCCCTGCTTGCTCAGCTGATTGAGCGCGCGGATGGTCTTGAGACCTTCTTCGTTCTTGTTCTGCACCGCGTAGCTGACGGCGAGCTGGTAGTACGCCTCATCGCGGATCGCGGCGGGCACGCCCTTCTCCGTCATCAGCTTCTTGAGCCGCGGATCGCTCTTGTCCCACGCGCTGCGGCTGAGGAACTCTTTCGCGAGATCGAGCCGCGCCATGTAGTCCTTGCCGAGGTTCGGCTCGTTCTTCACGCGGTTCATGAACATCGCGTACTTCGTGCGGCTGTCCTTGAGCGAGTTCGCGAAGTCCGTCGGCGGCGCGTAGCCGCGGATCAAGCCGGCGAGCGAGAGGTCGGAGTCGAGGATGAGAAACGTCGGCAGCGACGTCACGCCGAACTTGCGCGCGAACTGCGTCCCCTCGCCGTTGTCCTCGGTATTGAGGCGAAGCAGGATCATGTCGGAGGTCGCGGTCTGAAAGATCGCGGAGGGAAAGACCTCGCGCTCGAACCGATGGCACCAGCCGCACCACTCCGCGAACATGTCGACGAGGATGAGCTGCTTCTTCGCTTTCGCGGCCGTCTGCGCTGCGCCGACGGTCTTGAGCCACGTGCCGGCGGCGAACGTGGAGGGCGCGAGCGTGAGCGCCAGGACGGCGAGCAGAGCGATTCGTCGGTTCAAGAGGGCCTCCGCCGCGTCGAAACGGGAGGTGTTCTACCCCTATTCCGCGTCTCAGCGCGGTTCGCTAACGGCCGGTGACAGCTCCGTGGCCTCTTGTTTCAGCGCGCGCTCGCGCTTCTCCGCGGCGTAACGGCGCGCCGCCTCGATGAATGCGCCGAAGAGCGTCGACGCCGATTCCTCGCCGTTCATGTCCTCGGGATGCCACTGCACTCCGAGATAAAACGGCAGGCGCGGATCCTCGAGACCTTCGACGATGCCGTCCGGCGCGTGCGCGGTGACGCGCAGCCCCGCGCCGACGTCGCCGATGGCCTGGTGATGCGAGGAGTTCACGTTGAGCTCGCGCTCGCCGACGATCGACGCGAGCTGCGTCCCCTGCTCGACGAGCACATCGTGCCGCGCGCGATCCTCGGGCTTGCTGGCGTGCACGATCTCGGTGTCGACCTGCGAGTCGATGTCCTGCACGAGCGAGCCGCCGGCGACGATGTTGATGACCTGCAGTCCGAGGCAGACCCCGAGCGTCGGGATGCCGCGGCGCCGCGCCGCTTCCGCGAGCGCGAGGTCGTTCGCTTGCCGGCGCGGGTCCATCGGCTCGACGCTCGGATGGCGCTCCTGTCCGTACGCGGCGGGATCGCAGTCGTCGCCGCCGGCGAGCAGCACGCCGTCGAGCGCCTCGACGAGCGCGGCCGCGTTCTCCGGCTGCGGCGGAATGACCACCGGGATCGCTCCCGCGCGCCGCAGCGCCTCGGTGTACGTGAGGTACGCGAACGCTTTCTCGCGCTGTCCCGCGGGACTGTTGATGTCGGAGCCGATGCCGATGAGCGGTTTCGTGGTCATGCGAAAAGCCTAACGTTTCTTCGCGCCCGCGGTCTTCCGCGCCTTCGTCGTCGGCGCGCGTTTCGTGCCGGACGCGCGTTTGGCGCTCGACGTGCGCTTGGTGCTCGACGCGCGCTTCGTCCCCGAACTGCGCTTCGCCGTCGTGGTCGTTTTCTTCGGCGACTTGCGCACCGCGCCGGCTTCGCCGAGGCTGCGGCTGAGCACCTGCAGGAGATCGACGACCTCCGCGCCGCCGCCGCCCGCACCGCCGCCGCCGCTGGACTCCTCCGGCATGCCGATGACGTGGTCGCCCTTCTTCTCTTTCTGCGCGACGAGCTTCTCGAGCTGTTCGGTGTAGTCGTCGAGGAGATCGTGCAGGTCGACCTGCTTTTTCGTGTGCCGCGCGATCTGCTCCTCGAACTTCTTCACGTCGGCGCCGGCGGGCTTCGGGATGTCGTCGAGGCCGACGTCTTCCGGCGAGCGGAGATCGTCGGCGAAGCGCAACGTCTCCGCGCGCAGGATGCCGTTCTCGGCGAGGATCGCGACGAGGTACTCCTTCGCGCGCATGACGAACGTGGCGATGCCGGCCTGCTTCGTGCGCTGCATCGCCTCCGCAAGCAGCCGGTACGCTTTGTTGGTGCCGCCGGCGGGAACGAGAAAGTACGCGCGCTCGAAGTACATCGGATCGATCTCGTCGCGGTCGACGAAGAGGCGCAGGTCGATCTCGCGCGACTTGCGCGGCTCGATCGCCGAGAGCTCGTAATCGGTGACGACGACGAACTTCCCTTTCTCGATCTCGTAGCCGCGCACGATGTCGTCGTTGTCGAGCGGCTCTTCGTCCTTCGAGCAGACGTAGCGCCGCTGGATCGTCGACTGCGTTTCCGGCTCGATCATGCGCAGCGAGACGCCGCGCGGCCGCGTCGCGGTGAAGAGCGCCACAGGCACCGTCACGAGTCCGAAGGTGATCGTGCCGCTCCAGAACGGGCGCAGTCCGGCAGGTTGTTCGAGGTCGTCGTCTTCGTCAGCCACGGGCTTTCCTCTTCATGCCGGCCAGACTCGCCTCGAGCGCGTCGGTGATCTGGTCTTCCTTCGTCTTGCGCGGCTGGAACTTCGCGATCTTCGGCTTCTTGCCGGCGGCCTTCGTCTCGACGAGGTCGATGACGCGCGCGCGGTATTCGTCGTGGAACTGCGCCGGATCGAACGCGCCGTGCAGCGCGGAAAGGAGCTGCTCGGCCATCTCGAGCTCGCGCTCCGCGAGCGGACGTCCCGTCGGCGGCGTGAGCGCGGCCGCGTCGATGACTTCTTCCGCGTGGCGCAGCGCGATGAGCATCAGGTAGCCGTCTTCCGCGCGCAGCGCGCCGACGTACGACTTGCCGCGCATGACCCACTTCGCCAACCCTTCCTTCTGCTTCTTCTCCATCGCCTCGGCGGCCGCGGCGTACGCGCGCTCATTGCCGTCGGGCCCGAGGTAGTAGGCGCGCTCGTACCAGCGATGATCGATCGCGCCGCTGTCGACGAAGCGCGCGACTTCGATGTCACGCGACTCTTCCGGCGTCAGCTTCTCGAGCTCCTCGGCCGCGAGCATGACCATGCGTCCGCGCGCGATGGGGAACGCCTTGCGCACCGACTCGTACGTGACGACGTCGCCGCTCACGCTGCTGACGAGCTGCTGCTTGACCGGGGCGTGATCGGTCTTGTGCAGCAGGCGGAAGCGGATCGAATGATCCTGCACGGCCGAATACAACTTCACCGGCACCTGCAGCGTGCCCACGTGGACTATGCCTTTCCAGATCGCGCGCGCCGCCATCGCGACGTCCCTCCTTTGCCGTGGCAGTCGGAGCACAAGACTTCGTTGCGCACGATGATGACGCAAAGCGGGCAGAACGGTCGATCACATTCCAGACAACGCGCCTCGACCGCATACGCGTGCGTCTGCCCGCAGGTGCTGCAGGTGCGCTCGCGGGAGTCGAGCCAGTACGGCGCGGGGCTCCGTTTCCGCTTGGCCACGCGCGTGGCCATTGCTGAACTCGCGCCAGCGCGCAGAACTTGCAGAACAGCGACGCGCGCATGCGCGCCGCCTTCGCTCTCGTCACGATTGCCGCCGTCGTCGTCGCGTTCCTCTTGTGGGCGCGCACGCGGCGCCGTCACATCGAGCTGCCGGTGCCGCCCGATGAAGACGCGCACGCGCTCATGCGCTCGTTCGCGGGACTGACGTGGGGCCGCGTCATCGAAGGCAACCGCGTCACGATCGTGCAGAACAGCGCCTTCTTCGACGCGCTCCTCGACGACGTCGCCGCCGCGACGCATCACGTGCATCTCGAGACGTTCCTCTGGCAGAACGGCTTCGTCTCCGATCGCATCGTCGCCGCGCTGACCGCGAGAGCACGCGAAGGCATCGAAGTGCGCGTGCTCGTCGACCATCGCGGCGCGATCACGACCTCGCCTTTGGTGTGGCGCACGCTGCGCGATGCCGGCGTCGACTTCCGCGTGTATCACCGCGCGCGTTTCCGCGAACTGGGCTGGTACAACAACCGCGACCATCGCAAGATCGCGATCATCGACGGCCGCATCGGCTACACGTTCGGCCACGGCGTCGCGGACATGTGGGGTCCGTCCGCCGATCAGCCGCAAGGCTGGCGCGACACGGCCGCGCGCTTCGAAGGTCCTGTGGTCAACGAGCTGCAGACGGCGTTTCTCGACAACTGGCTCAAGATCCGCCGCCGCGCGCTCACCGGCCGCGCGTACTTTCCCGAGCTGCCGCGCGCGGGCTCGACGCCGCTGCACGTCGCGTATCTCGCTCCGCCGGAGACGAGCAGCGCCGTCAAGCGTCTCTACTACCTCGCCATCGCGTCGGCAAAGCGCGAGCTGATCCTGCAGAACCCGTACTTCGTCCCCGACCGCCACGCCGTGCAGCTGATCCGCGCCGCGTGCGCCCGCGGCGTCGTCGTGCGTCTGATGCTGCCGACGTCCGCCACGAGCGACTTCCCGATCGTGCAGCACACCAGCCACTACGCGTACGGGCCGCTGCTGCAGGCCGGCGCGTCGATCCACGAGTACACGCGCTCGGGCATGCATCAGAAGGTGATGATCGTCGACCGCGCGTGGTGCACGATCGGCTCGACGAACTTCGATCCGCGCTCGTTCAACATCAACGACGAGATCACGGTCGCGATCTACGACGAGAACGTCGCACAGGAGCTCGTGCGCGCGTTCGAGGCAGATCTCATCGACGCCGATCCGTGGACGCTTGCGCGCTGGAACGAGCGCTCGCTCGCGCACAAACTCCGCGACCGCGTGAGCGCGCTGGCGAAGCGTCAGCTGTGATCAGCGCGGATAGCCGGCGCCCGCGTCGCGGCGGAACGCGCGCTGCGCGATGGCGAAGCGCTTCTGCACCGCGACGAGCGCGAAGAAGACGCGGTTGAGCAAACGCATGCGCAGGCTCGGGTCCCAGCGGCCGGCGAGCACCGTCGTGACGGAGCGGAACAGCGTCGGCGGCGGATCGGGCTGGAAGAAGAGGTCGCGGAACTCGGGCGTGTAGAAGCCGATGACGAAGCGGCGGAAGATCTCGAAGCGCTTCTTCTGCCGGCGCGAGAACGCGGCGAAGCGCTTCTCCGAAAAGTCGTTCGTCTTCCGCGCGCGATCGAGCTCGTCGGCCGCCTCGATCCCCGACTCGAGCGCGATCGAGACGCCGGTCGAGAACACCGGATCGAGGAACGAACCCGCGTCGCCGGCGAGAATCCAGCGCTCGCCCGCGTACTTTGATGCGCTGTACGAGAAGTCTTTCTCCACGCGCACCGGCCACGCCCGCTCCGCGTCGCGCATCAGCTCCGCCACCGCCATCGTGTCGCGCAGCGTGCGGTCGAAACGCTCTTCCGGCGTCGCTTCCTCCATCGCCAGAAAGAGCGACTGCGGCAGCACGACGCCAACGCTCGTCAGCTCGTCCGAGATGGGGATGAACCAGAACCAGCCGGCGTCTTCCCGCGCGATGATGCGGATGTCGTTCGGACAGCCGTCGGCGAGCCGCGGCACCTTCTTGTAGTGCGAATAGATCGCGATGTTCGCGAGCAGCGGCTCGTCGGCGCGCAGATCGAACTTGCGCGCGAGCAAGCCATTGCGCCCCGTCGCATCGACGAGCGCGCGCACGCGCAGACGTCCCGGGCTGCCTTCGTCGGCATAGTCGACGTGCGCCGCGTCGCGCGTGAACTCGCAGCCGGTCACGCGCACGCCTTCGCGCACCTCGGCGCCGACTTCGCGCGCGCGGTCGAGCAGGATCATGTCGAACTCCGCGCGCGACACCTGATACGTCTGCGGACGCCGCACCTCGCGGACCGTCCCGAAGTTCACGCCGCGCCCGCTCTTGCCGTCGTGCGTCACGAGCCGCGCGCCCCACTTCTCCGGAAAGCCTGCCGCGGCGATGCGTTCCGCGACGCCGAGCGTCACGAATGCGTCGTTCGCCGTCGACAGCAGCGACTCGCCGATGTGAAAACGCGGGAACGTGTCGCGCTCGAGCAGCACCACCGAATGCCCGTGTTCCCGCAGCCGGATCGCGGTCGCGCAGCCCGCCGGTCCGCCGCCGGCGATCGCAAAGTCATAGTCATACGGTTCCGCGCTGCGGGTCGGGGTCATTGGCGACTGAAACTATCACGATATATTCGCGGTGATGGATCCTGCCGCACCACCCGAAGCTCTCGAAAACGCAGCCACAACTGAAGGCGTTCCCATCGCTCCCTCCATGGGTGCGCTGATGGAACGCACGCAAACGCCGGCCGAGGTCACGCTGCTCGACCGCCGCTCGGTCTTCATCAGCGCGATGTGCATCGGCCTCGCGCTCGTGACCGGTGTCGTCGCGCAGCTGCTCGTCACGATCATTCATTTCGTGACGAACCTCGCGTACTACGGCCGCTTCTCCGTGCAGCCCGCCTCGCCCGCGGGCAATCACCTCGGCTGGCTCGCGCTGTTCGTGCCGATCGTCGGCGGCGTCATCGTCGGCCTCATGGCGCGCTACGGCTCGCGCGCGATTCGCGGACATGGAATCCCCGAGGCGATGGAGCAGGTGCTGCTCAACGAGAGCCGCATCCCGGTGCGCGTGACGTTCCTCAAGCCGTTGTCGGCGGCGGTGTCGATCGGCACCGGCGGTCCGTTCGGCGCGGAAGGTCCGATCATCGCCACCGGCGGCGCGATGGGCTCCGTCCTCGGGCAGTTCGTCGAGACGAGCGCTCTCGAGCGCAAGACGCTGCTCGCCGCCGGCGCGGCCGCGGGCATGGCCGCGATCTTCGGCAGTCCGGTTTCCGCGGTGCTGCTCGCCATCGAGTTGCTGCTGTTCGAACTGCGCCCGCGTTCGATCGTGGCCGTGTCGCTCGCCGCCGTCACCGCGGCGGCGGTGCGCATCGCCTTCGTCGGCTACGTGCCGGCGTTCGCGATGCCACCGATCCAGCAGCCGAGCGAGGCCGCGCTGGCGAGCTACGTCGTCCTCGGCGCGATCATCGGGACGCTGTCGGTCTACGTCACGCGCGTCGTCTACTGGATCGAAGACCTCTTCGAGCACCTGCCGGTGCACTGGATGTGGTGGCCCGCCATCGGCGGCATCGCGGTCGGCCTCGTCGGTCTGTACGCGCCGCGCACGCTCGGCGTCGGCTACACGAACATCGAAGACCTCGTCAGCGGACGTCTCCTCGGCACCGCGGCGCTCGTGTTGTGTCTGATGAAGTTCATCTCGTGGTCGATCTCGCTCGGCAGCGGCACGTCGGGCGGCACGCTCGCGCCGTTGCTGACGATCGGCGGCGGCGCCGGCATCGTCCTCGGCGAGCTCGCGGCGTCGACGCTGCCGCGGGCGCACATCGACGTCCGCATCTGCGCGCTGGTCGGCATGGCGGCGATGTTCGCGGGGGCGTCGCGCGCGCTGCTCGCGTCGGTGCTCTTCGCGTTCGAGACGACGCTGCAGCCGCTCGGCCTCCTGCCGCTCCTCGGCGGCTGCACGGCCGGCTACCTCGTGTCGTCGCTGCTGATGCGCAACACGATCATGACCGAGAAGCTCGCGCGCCGCGGCGTGCGCGTGCCGACCGAATACGCGGCCGACTTCCTCTCGCTGATCAACGTCGCCGACGCGTGCACGACGAAGGTCGTGACCGTGAACGCGGACGACGAGCTCGGGACGCTCCGCACGAACGACGTCTCGCATCAAGGCTTCCCCGTCGTCGACGGGAACGGCGTTCTGATCGGCGTCATCACGCGGCGCGACGTCTTCGATCTGACGAAACCGTCGACGCTCAAAGCGCGTCAAGCGGTCACGCGCCCGCCGGTCGTGATCTATCTCGACAGCTCGCTCCGCGACGCGGCCGACGCGATGGTGCGCGAGAAAGTCGGTCGCCTCCCCGTCGTCGCGCGCGGCAACCCGCGCCAGGTCGTCGGCATCCTCACGCGCAGCGATCTGCTGCGCGCGCACGAACGCCGGCTGGCGCAGGCGGAGTCGTGAAGATCACCGGCGTCATTCCGCAGCTCCGCACGCGCAATCTGGGCGAGTCGATCCGCTTCTACACGCAGAAGCTCGGACTCGAGCTCGTCTTTCAGTACGAGGACTTCTACGCCGGCATCCGCGCGGGCAATCAGATCTTCCACCTCAAGCGCGTCGACGAGAAGGACCCGTCGATCGACTGGGTCAGCCACGGCGACCACTTCCACCTCTACCTGCAAACCGACGACGCCACCGCCGCCGCCGCATTCGTGAAGCAGAACGGCGTCGCGCTCGTCGAGGACGTGCACGACACCGCCTGGGCCACGCGCGAGTTCGTGATCCTCGACGATCAGGGCCACACGATCTACTTCGGCGAGGATCGGTCGGAGTAACGTCAGCCGCGCAACATCAGCACCACCGCCATCAACAGGACGCCGGCGATCGCGGCGCCGACCGCGGGCACGATCATCGACCGCAGCCAGCGACGCCGCTGCGCGCGCGCATTCACCGGATCGACCGCGTGCAGCGACTCGAACCGCCGCCGCAGAATGCGCGGCAGCCAGATGACGTACAGCGCCGCGACGATGACGTACAACGACTGCAGCGCGATCAGCAGACGCACCGCGGACGAGACGCTCATCGCCACCGCCGCACAGCCGAGCGTCACGACGACGAGCACGACGTTGCGAAAGCGCCGGAGCTGGCGCGCTTCGCGCTCGTCGAGCGCCGGCTCGAGCGCGCGCATGCCGAGCAGCACGCCGATCCAGCCGAACACCGCGCCGATGGCCGTCGCTTTCGCGAGCGTCGACGCGGACGCCGCGCCTTTCGCGGCGATGCCCGCTGAGAGCGCGGGCGCCGCGGGCACGAGCAGCGCGATCGCCTGCGTGAACGCCGCTCCGGGCGCGGTCGCGGCGGCGGCGCTGCCGAAGCGTTCCAGTACTTCCTCGCGGATCAGCGCGCGGCTGCGCGAGAGCCGCTGGCGCGCGGCCGCCTCGCTGATGCCGAGGAGCGCCGCGACCTGCCGCGTCGACCGCGACTCGCGGTAATACAGCACGATCACTTCACGCGCGTCGTCTGGAATGCCGTCGAGCACTTCGCGCAAGACGCTGTTCTTCCGCCGCGATCGCGTCGTCCGCGGGCGACGGCCGCGCGTCGACGGCGGCGAGGAGCGCCGCGTCGTCCGTGAACTCGCGCGCGTGTTCGCGCCGCCAGACATGCGCCTGATTGCGCGTGACCTGCCGCAGCCACGGCAGAAAGCTCGCCGGATTGCGCAGCTTGCCGAGGTTTTCCCACGCGGCGAGAAAGACCTCCTGCGCGACGTCCTCGCTCGCGTGCACGTTGCGCACGATCGCGAAGGCGATCGAGCACACCATGCGGCTGCATCGATCGACGAGTCTGCGAAAGGCCGCGTCGTCTCCGCCGCGCGCGAGCAGTACATCCGATTCCATCGTGTCGCTGGTCATCGTTGCCTCCGCCAACGAAGTAGCGTCGCGGCGGAATTCGTGACACGACGCATCACGCCGCGCGCGCGGGCGCAAGCTCGCGCCACGCGACCCATACGCACAATGCAATGCCGAGCGCTCCCGGCACGAAGAACAGCACGACGTCGATGCTCGCGGGGACGCCGATGCGGCGCAGCAAGTCGACGGCCGTGCCGACGCCGGCGAGCGCCACCACGATCGCGGCCACGCCGCGCGAGTGGCGATGGAACGCCGCAACGATCGCGCCGACGATCGCCGCGAGCGCGACCACGCCGCCCCAGCCGAAGAGCAGGCTCACGAAGTCGAGCGCATTGCTGAGCAGCGCGCCGAGCGTGTGGCCGGAGGTCACGCGATCGAGCGAGAGGAACGCGGCGTCGAACGCGAGCTGCGGCGCGAGGAGCACGAGCGCGCAGAGATACGCGAACGTCCGCATCGCGTCACTTCACGAAGATGCGCACGCGATCGCTCCGCCCTTCGGCGTCGACGGCGGTGATCTCGTGGCGTCCGGGGACGAGCGGCCATTCCGTCGACGCGACACGGCGTCCGTCGACCTGCCACGCGACGCGCGAGGTCGCGATCGCGCGGAGGCGCAGCGACTGAAACGGCGCGCGCAGCGTCGGGTCGATGAGATACGTCGCGCCGTCGGGCGGGTTCGCGATGCGCAGCGTCTCGGCGCGATGCACGGTTTCGCCGCGCGCGGCGAGCGCCGGCTGCGCCGCACGGTTCCACGCGCGGTACTCGCCCGGCCAGTCGATCGCTCCGTCCGCGTGATGCCACGCGCAGAAGCGCGCGGGCTGTTCGGACGGCAGCCATTCCTTGCGAACCGCCGGACAGTACGGCGACGGACGCAGGCCGCTGAGCGCGCAGATCTCGACCGACGTCACGTTCGCCGGCGGCGCGACGACGGGCGTCGTGTCGCCGATCGGCAGCCGTCCGCGCGCGCGCTGCATCGCCGCGAGCATCACCCCGTGAAAGATCGGCGCGGCGCCGGTGATGCCGCTCGATCCGCGCAGCTGCGTGCGGTCGAAGTTGCCGACCCAGACGCCGACCGTGACGTCGCGCGTGTAGCCGACCGTCCAGTTGTCGCGATACGCCTGCGACGTCCCCGTCTTCACCGCGACCGGGAACGGGAAATCGAGACTGCCGCCGGTGCCGAACGCGTAGGCGCGCGCGTCGGGGTCGGAGAGGATGTCGGTGATCCAGAACGCCGTGCGCGGCGCGACGACACGCCGTCCGTTCGCGGCCACGCCGTCGCGCGCGAAGACCGAGTACGCGCGCACGAGTTGTTCGAGCGTGACTTCCGCGTCGCCGAGCGTGAGGCCGAGGCCGTAGTAGTCGGCGGTGCGGTCGAACGTCGTGAAGCCGGCGTTGCGCAAGAGGCGCAGCAGCGACTCGGGGCCGAGCTTCGCCAGCATCGCCACGGCGGGGATGTTCTCGGAGCCGGCCAGCGCGGCGCGCACGCGCAGCGGTCCGCGATAGCGGCCGTCGTAATTGCGCGGCGTGTAGACGATGCCTTCTTCCGCGGTCGGGAAATGCGACGGCACGTCCGCGAGCACGGTTGCGGGCGACTCGCCGCTCTCGAACGCCAGCGCGTACGTGAACGGCTTGAGCGTCGATCCCGGCTGGCGCGGCGTGGTCACGCCGTCGATGGCGCCGCCGAAGCTACTACCGAAATAGTCGCCGGAGCCTTCCCACGCCAGCCACTGCCCGCTGCGGTTGTCGAACACGACCACCGCCACGCTGCGCGCGCCGTGGCGCACGAGATCGTCGCGATGGGCGGCGATGATGCCGAGGACGTCGCGCTGCAGGCCGGCGTCGAGCGACGTCGTGATGCGTCCGCGCGACGGCGCGTGCGCGAGCACGTGCTCGACGTAATGCATCGCGACGGCCGGCTGCGCGCTCGTCGCGAAGCGCAGCCGTTCGTCGCGGGCGTGTGCGAGGTCGTCGCGCGACAGCGGCATCCGCGCGAGCACCGCCAGCTGCCGCGTGCGCGCGGCGCGCGGGTTCCGGAGCGGATTGAACGCGTCCGGACGCTGCGGCAGCGCGGCCAGAAACGCGGCCTGCGCGGGCGTGAGGTTTTGCGGCGGACAACCAAAGTACGCGCGGCTCGCGCGCGCGATGCCGTTGATGCGATTGCCGTACGGCGCGAGGTTCAGGTACAGCGCGAGGATCTCGCGCTTCGAGTAACGATGTTCGAGGCGCAGCGCGACGACGCTCTCGCGCAGCTTCTGCGTCAATGTCCGTTCGCGTGAGCCGAGCAGCAGCTTCGCCGCCTGCTGCGAGATCGTGGAGCCGCCTTCGACGACGCGCAACGCGCGCACGTCGTGCACGACCGCGCGCGCGATCGCCAGCGGATCGACGCCGACGTGCGAGAAAAATCTGCGATCCTCGGCTGCCAGCGTCGCATCGATCACCGGCTGCGGCAGTTCGTCCGCCTTCAGCCACAGCGCGCGGTTGCCCGTCGACGCGAGCGGCTCGTACAACACCTCGCCGTGGCGGTCGACGACCGTCAGCGACTCGAACTGATTCGCGTCGATCGGCGCGAGCGGCCCGAGGCGCACGTACAGCGCGAGCGCGACCACCGCCGCGCCCGCGCCGCCGAGCCACTTCCATTTCACTTCTTCACCTCGATCGTCATCGTCGCGGTGCGGCCGAACACTTCCGGCTCGTACATCTCCTCGGCGTGCGCCGGCGCGGTGACGAACGTCCCCGCCGTCGTCGCGCGCACGAGGTACGTGAAGAACGAGTCGCCTTCGCCCAGGCGCGTGGCGAAGAGATTCACGCGATCGTCGTGACGCTCGACGTGATCCCAGCCGCCGCGCTCCCACCACATCCACCAGCTCGTGGCCTCGTTGTTCTGCTGCGCCTCGACGAGCGCCGACGCCGTCGTCGCGAACCACGTCTCCACCGGCTCCGTGCCGGCGGGGATCGGATCCGTCACCGCGACGAAGCGGCGCTCCTTCGTGTTGCGCAGATGCAGCGTGACCTCGATGAGATCGCCGGCTTTGAACGTCGTCGCCGACGCGTCGGCGCCCTGCACGCGATACGAGCGCTCGACGCGGAAGCCCTGGTCCATCGCGTCGAGATGCAGCGCGTTCGGCGCGTAGCGCAGACGCATCATGTAGAAGAGCGTGCCCGCGCCCTGCTTGTCGAACGTCACTGTGCCTCCGGGACGCTTGAGCACGTCCGCCATCGACCAGCCTTTCGTGCGCGCGTCGGCCGAGCGGCCCTTGAATGTTTCGTTCGCGAGCGTCTCGCCGCCCAGCGCGACCTTGGCGAGGAAGTCGGGCGTTTCCGATTCGTACTTGCGGTAGTAGTCGACGAGCGCTTCCATCGCCCACGCGTTTTCCTGGGTGTTGCCCCAGCGGCCGTCCTCGCGGACCTGCATCATCCAGCGCACCATCCGCTTCACGAGCTCTTCGTCCTGCCCGCCGCGCGTCAGCGTGCCGAGGACGATCGCGGTGGAGCGCACGTTCGAATTCCAGAACCACATCAGGTACGGATCGGCGAGCTCGGCGACGTGCGCGGTGCCGCCCTCCGGAAGAATGGCGTTCGTGAGGCGCCGATGTAAATCCGCGGCGCGTTCGCCTCCTTCCTTCTTTGCCTGCAGCGCGTCGAGCAGGTACGCGATGCCGAACAGCGGCATGCGCTCGCGATACGCGTACAAGCGGTTGACGTGCGAGTCGACGTTGCGCCCGCCCTCGGCCAGCACCTTCGTCGCGAACGACTGCCACGCGGTGTACGCGGGCACGTAGCCCTCGTTCTCCGGCTTCGGCTCGCCGAGCTTGCCGTCGAGGTACGTGTACGCGCGCGTGAGCATGTCGGCGTCGACCTTGTAGCCGAGCTTCTGCCCGCGCTGCAGCACGTGCAGCACGTAGCTCGTGAGATACGGAGAGCTCATCGAGCAGTCGCCGGCCCAGAACGCGAACCCGCCGTCGCCGCACTGGAAGCGGCCGAGGTCCGCGATGGTCTCCTGCGCCGTCGACTTCGCCTTCGGCGCGTCGATGCCGCCGAGGTTGAACGTCGCGCCGAGATCGCCGGCGAGCATGAGCGCGAGCGCGCGCGAGGAGCGCTGCTCCGCGCAGCCGTACGGATATTCGATGAGGTACTGCGCGCCTTCGCCGAGGCCGACGAGCTGCGTCGACGCGAGATCGATGCGCAGCCCGCCGAAGTTCGGCACGACGTCCTTCGGAATCTCGAGCTTCTCTTCCGCGTGCGGGCTCGCCTCGCCGTACGCGGCGAACGTCTCCGGCGTCACGATCGCGCGGACGGGGAGCACTTCCTCGAACGCGTCGTTCTCGCGGCCCATCTGGACGCGCATGCGGATGCGCGCATCGCCGATCGCCTTCGCGACGCCGTCGAAGCGCACTTCGAGAGGCGCGTTCGGCTTCGCGTCGACGGTCTGCGAGCCTTTGATCTCGAGCACGCTCGGATCGAGAGACTCGATCGACACGGTCGCCTTGCCGCCCTGCTTGAGCTGGTTGTGCACGACGCCGCCGAACGACGCGTGGTCGCCGACCGCGAGGAAGCGCGGCAGCGCCGGCGTGAGCATCAGCGGCTTGTTGATGCGCAGCTCGTTCTGCGCCCAGCCGAAGCGCGACTGCCGGTCGCCCGCCACGGCCATGATGCGATACGTCGTCAGCGACTCCGGCAGCGTGACCTCGGTATGCGCGCGGCCTTTCGCGTCGGTGGTCAGTGAGCCGAGCCAGAACGCGAGCACGCGGAAGTCCTTGCGCAGCGTACCCGGTCCCGCGTCGCGTCCCCCGCCGCCGCCCTCATCCGCGCCCTTCGGCGTGATCACGCGGCGGCTGACGATGTTCTCGCGCGAGTCTTCGTTCGCGACCTGCAACGCCTTCTGCAGATAGATGTGCTTCAACACGTCGGGCGTCTCGTAGCCGGTCAGCGAGAGCACGCCGTAGTCGACCGCCCACAGCGTGACCTCGGACGGCGACGGCTGTCCCGCGCGGTCTTTCACCGTGACGTCGATCTTCGCCTTCGTCGCCGGGCGGAACTCGTCGCGGTTCGCGTGCACGTCGACCTGCAAACGCTTCGCGGAGTCCTGGACCGCGAGCTCGACGTAGCCGAGGCGCAGCGCGGGCTTGCCGGGATCGCTGCCGTCCTTACCCGGATCCTTCTTCGTGCGGCCTTTGACGAGCAGCACGGAGACGAACACGTTCGGGATGTCTTTCTCGGTGATGGGAATGGTGATGGTCTGCTGCGTCGAGGTCAGCTCGAACGGCTTCCACGTGCGCACGCCTTCGCGCTCGGTGGTGAGCAGCGCCGTGGCGTGCTCCCACGGCGACTTGATCATGATGCGCGCGGTGTCGCCCGGCTTGTACGTCGTCTTCTCGGGAACGAGATCGATGCGCATGTGATCGTAGCGTTCCCACGCGGTGTAACCCTCGCCCACCGCGTAGAACCAGACGCGCGTCGTGGTCGAGCGTCCCTGCCCATCTTCGGCCCGCGCGATGAGCTGATACTCGCCGCCTTCGCTGATGGGGATGTGCAGCGGCACCGGCTCGGTCTTCGTGGTCACGTTCCAGTGGCCGGCGTCGACTTCCTTCCGCTCGCTTTGCCAGTCGTAGAAGCCGTCGCCTTCCGCTTGACGCGCGCTCACCCACTGGATGCGCTTCAGCTCGACCTTGACGTTGACACCGTCAACAGCGAGGCCGTCGAGCCCCGCCGCAACGATGTCCGTGTCGATGCCTTGCTGCGCCTCGGCAAAGTACGGCGGGCGATGCACGCCGATGTACCACGGAGCCGGATCGACGCGGAACGAGGCGCGGCCGGCGATCTCCTGGCGCGTGACGTCCGTGACGACGCCTTCGAGCGCGTACTGCCACGGTTCGCCGAGCGTGCGGTCGGTATCGAGCTTCAGCGTGAGCTGCCCTTTCGCGTCGAGTGCTTCTTCTTTCTGCGCGATCGAGACGATGTCGCCCGATTCGTCGCTCTCGTCGCGGCCGAGGAACGCGTAACGCTCCTCGGGCCAGCGGTCGGCGATCTTCTCGGGGATGTCGGTCATCCGCGTGCGCGAGTACGTCCAGCTCACCGGCTTGCCCGACATCGGCGCGCCGAAAAGATAACGTCCGGTGACGACGCCGGTGAGCTTCGTGCCGGCGACGGTGCTGTTGCCGTCGAGCGTGGTGTCGACGCGGAAGTCGGGACGGCGGTACGCGGCGACGAGGAAGTCGCCGTCGATGGTGCCGGTCTGCGACGTCGTCGCGGCGATGATGCTGTACGTGCCGAGCGGCGCTTCCTGCGGCACTTTGAACGTGAGCTCGGCGCTGCTCCACGCGTTCACCGCGACCGTCTTCTCGAAGACGTTCATGTTGTGGCTGTCGCGGATCTCGATGTGGAGCTGCGTTCCGGCGGCGAGGAGCTGCATGCCGTTCGGCGTGTCGGCGCGGGCGATCGCTTTGAGGTGCACTTCCTCGCCGAGCTTGTAGACGCCGCGGTCGGCGAAGACCGTGCCGCGCAGCTGCGGCTCCGCCTCGTGCAGATCGAAGCGCACGCCGAAGTCCCACGGGCCGATGCCGTCGTTCCAGTCGCTGCCGATGTACGCGACGTCGCCGTCTTTCTCCGCGCTGACGAGGAAGTGCAGCTCGCTGAGCGCGGACCACGACTCGTCGTAGTCCATCTCTTCCGGCTTCTTGTCTTCCTTCTTCTTGCGCCGCAGATCGGTGTTGAGCGCGACGGCGATGCCGTTCGCGTCGGTCGTGCCGGTCCAGAACACTTTGTTGTTGCGGTCGCGGATCGTGACCTTCGCGCCTTCGACCGGCTTCGCGTCGTCGAGACGCGTGACCATGATCAGCGTGTTGAGCGGGCTGTCCTTGACGCTGATGCCGAGGTTCGTCGACTGCACGAGCGTGGCGACGACGTTCTTGGCGTAGACCTTCGACTTCGGCAGCTCTTCGCCCGGCTCGATGGCCGCCCACGCGATGCCTCGATTATCGGCGCCGATGGCGGGCTTCAGATCGAAGCCGACCGCGGCGATGCGATCCGGCGGGAGATTGAGCGTGCGCGTCGTCGGCTTCGTGTCGGGCGGCGGCGTATTGAAGCCGCTCGTGCGCATCTGCTGCATGATCGGCAGGAGCTGCTCGACCTTCAGCGGCGCGAGCCACTGCTTCACGCTGCGGAAGTTGCGCGCGGAGAACGGCAGGATCGATCCGCCGTCGGATTCCCAGACGCCGTTCCCCGCGCCGAAGCTGACGAACGCCGACGCGTGCCAGTAGTCGACGACGGCCATCCACGCGTAGCCGAGCTTCTGCCCGTCTTCCGCGGTGAGGCTCGGATCGACGCGGACGGCGTAGCGATGTCCCGGCGTCACGCTGAACCCGAGCTCGTCGAGCGAGTACGCGTTGTTCGGATAGTCGTACTCGGTCGTGACTTTCTTCGGCTTGACCGCGACCTCGTGAGTCGGATCGGTGATGTCGGTGAGCGTCACCGCCTTGCGCACCTCGTCGAAGCGAACGCCGCTGCCGATGCGGAACTCGATCGAGTTGCGGGACTCGGGGTCGCATTCCTCGACGCACGTGATCGAGCTCACGAAGAAGGTCGGCTCGAGCTCGACGGTGTACGTCTGCGCCGAGCCGCTGCGCACGTGGCGCGGCGAGGCCGCAAGCTCCGCGTCGAGCGTCACGAGGATCGCCGTGTCGGGCGGAATCCCCGGCTTCGTCTCCAGCACGACGAGGTCTTTGCCCGGCGCGAAACGCTCCTTCTTCCATTCCGTCGCGAGAAACGAGAAGACGGTCTGCCCGTTCGAGTTCGCATTCGCCTGCGCCTTCGCGCGCTTCGCTTCGAACGCCTGCAGGGCCTGCGGCTCGAGCTTCTTGAGGCGCGCCGCGCCGGCCTCCGGCAGCGGGTCGAGCGTGAACGCGCGCGTCGCGGTCGTGAGATGCACGTGCGGCGTCACCGCCGACGCATCGACCGGCTGGTTGAAGCGCAGCCCGATCACGACCGCGCCGTTGGACTTGCGATACCAGTCGGTCGCGATCAACTGGATCGTCGGCGTGGTGAACGTCCAGCGATACGGCTGATCGAGCGTGTGCCCCGCGACCGATTTTGCCGACGCGTCGACCGACACCGCGAACTCGGTCGCGTACGGCAGCGGCTTGTCGGGCGTGAAGATGAGCGTCGTCGTGCCCGACCAGCGGAACGCGCCGGCAACAGCGGGCGCGATGCGGAAGAACGGCGCCGTCACCGGCTGCGGAATCCGTCCCACCGCCACCATCGGCTCCGAGAAGACGACGCGGATCTCGTTCGCTTCCGCCAGCGAGGCGATCTTTCCGACGGGCCCGGCGCTGACGATCCGCAGGTTCGCGGCGAGGAGCGACGGCGCGGCGAGAACAAAGAGGAGCGCGGCAACGGCCTTCTTCATACGCGAGCAGTCTACGCACATGAGCCCGCACCTGCAGTGGCGCGGTCGAGGAATTGTGCGGCGCGAGTTGTGGCGGGATTAAGACGAAAGGCTGAATGAAGAACGCAGAACGCAGAATGAAGAACGTAGAACTGACACGAGCGCGCGCCACGCTGCTTTCTTCATTCTGCGTTCTGCGTTCTGCGTTCTTCATTCTGTTCGGGCGGCACCGGCCGCCCGAACAGGTAGCCCTGCACTTCCTCGCACTTCTGGTCGCGCAGGAACCCGACCTGCTCCTCGGTCTCCACGCCTTCCGCCGTCACGGCGAGGTCGAGTCCGTGCGCCATCGACACCACCGACGCGACGATGGCGCGGTTGCTGCGGCTGTGCTCGAGGTCCTGGATGAACTCGCGGTCGATCTTCACGCGATCGATCGGGAAGCGGCGCAGGTAGCTGAGCGACGAATGCCCGGTGCCGAAGTCGTCGAGCGCGATGCGCACGCCGAGCGTGCGGAGATCGGCGAGCGTGGCGATCGAACGCTCCGTGTTCATCATCGCCGTCGTCTCCGTGATCTCGAGCTCGAGGAAATGCGCGGCGAGGCCGCTCTCGTCGAGCGCGCGCTGCACGACGTCGCACAGATCGCTCTGCTGAAACTGACGGGGAGACAGATTGACGGCGACGCGTAACGACGGAGTGCCGCGCTTCTGCCATTCCTTCGCCTGCCGGCACGCCTCCCGCAGCACCCACTCGCCGATCGGCACGATCATCCGCGTCTCCTCGGCGATGTCGATGAACGTCGCCGGCGGCACGACGCCGCTGCCGGGCCGGTTCCAGCGCAGCAGCGCCTCCACGCCCGCGACCTGCCGCGTGGCGACGTGCACGAGCGGCTGGTAATACAGCACGAGCTCGTCGCGATCGAGCGCGCGCCGCAGCGCGCCTTCGACCGACAGCCGCTCCGCCGCGCGCAGGTTCATCGTGGCCGTGCAGAGCTGATACGAGCTGCGACCCGACTCCTTCGCGCGATACATCGCGCTGTCGGCGCTTTTGAGCAGCGTCTCCGCCGTGTCGCCGTCGTTCGGAAAGAGCGCGATGCCGATGCTCGTCGTGACGTAGAGCTCGTGCCCTTCGACGCGCACCGGCTGCGCGACGACCTCGAGCAGTTTCTGCGCGATCTTCGCCGCGTCGCTCGGCTGCTGGAGATCCGCGAGCAGGATCGTGAACTCGTCGCCGCCCATCCGCGCGATCGTGTCGCCGTCGCGCAGCACGGAACGCAATCGCGACGCGATCGCGCGCAGCAGCTCGTCGCCGAGGCTGTGGCCGAGCGTGTCGTTGACGTACTTGAAGCGGTCGAGATCGAGGAACATCACCGCGAGCGGCATCTCTTTCCGCTTCGCGTGCGCGAGCGCGATCGTCAAACGGTCGCGGAACAGCAGCCGGTTCGGCAATCCGGTGAGCGCGTCGTGGTACGCCTGATACTCGATCTGCTCTTCGGCGCGGCGTCGCTCGCTGACGTCGCGCGAGACCGAGACGATCTCCGCGATCGCGCCGTCGTCGCCCGCGATCGCGCGGCTCGTGGTCTCGAACCAGACCCGCGTGCCGTCCTTGCGAATGGCGCGGTAGCTCACGCTGCGCGGCGACTCCTGCAGCGTGTCGGTGAAGCGGCGGATGAGGTAGTGATCGTCGCGATCGACGAACTCGAAGACGCTGCGGCCGACGAGCTCGGACGGCTCGTATCCGAGGAGGCTGCGGACCGCATCCGAGGCATAGAGGAAGGCGCCGCGGCCGGTCGTGCGCGAGATGAGGTCCGTCGAGTTCTCGGCCATCAGCCGGTAGCGCGCCTCGCTCTCGCGCAGCGCGGTCTCGGCGAGCTTGCGGTCGGTGATGTCGATGACCGTTCCTTCGAGGATTTCGTCGCCGTTCTCCGCGGGCACGATGTGCACGCTCTCGAGCAGCCAGATCGGATGGCCGGCGCGGTGGCGCAGGCGTACTTCACGATTGCGGATGCCGCCGTGGCGCCGCAGCTGCTCGATGAACCGCTCGCGCTCCGACGGATCGAAGTAGAGATCGCGCGCGTTGTTGCGCATGAACTCGTCCTTCGACGGGAAGCCGAGCATCTCCGCGAGCGCCTCGTTGCATTCGAGGATGCGGCCGTCGACGCCGTTGCGGTAGACGCCGGCGAGGTTGCGCTCGAAGAGCATGCGATGCCGCATCTCGCTGGCGCGCAGCGCGCGCAACGCGCGTCCGCGTTCGAGCGCGCTGACGAAGATCTCGCCGGCGATGCGCAGCAGCGCGATGGTCTCTTCCGACCACGACATCTCACGCGTGACGCTGCTACAGCCGACCGAGCCGACGAGCGTCTTCTTCACCACCATCGGCACGAACACCGCGCTCAGAATCCCGTGCCGCGCAAACAGCCGCCGCTCGTTGATCGCCTCGGGCGGGAGATCGTCGAGGGTCGTCACGTTGATGATGTCCGACCGCCGCAGCTGCTCGACCCACCACGGGAACGCCGCGGTGGGCAACTCGCCGTACGCGTCCGCGCGCAACGCGACGCCGGGCGCGCTCCATTCGTACGTGAGCTTCGCGCTGTCGCCGCTCTCCGCGAGCATGAACACGTGTCCGCGCTCCGCGCCGACGAACGTCGCGATCGCCTCGAGCGTCTCGCGGATCGCGCGGTCGACTTCCTCCGGCGCGAGATTGACGAAACGCGACGAGATGCTCGCGACCAGCTTCTCGAAGTCGACGCGGTGCCGCAGCGCTTCCTGCGTCTGCCGCCGCTCCTGCGCGTCGACGGCCATCGCCACGAGGTCCGCGATCGAGCTGGCGAAGTTCTCTTCCTCGACCGTCCACGCGCGCTGCGGTCCGGTGTGCTCGAAGCAGACCACGCCGATGGTTTGTCCGAGCCGCCGCACCGGCGCGTCGAGCAGCGAGGTCACGCCGAACGGATGATGCGACGCCTCGGCGAACGCGCTCGTGCGCGGATCGAGGTTCGCATCGTCCGCGGTGATCGTGCGCTCCGACTCGAGCGCGCGGAAGTAGACCGGAAACGCCGCCGCGTGAATCTCACCGCCGCTCGCATGCTGCTCGCGGTCGAAGAGCTCCACGCAGCGGATCGCGCGCCGGTCGGCCGTGAAGAACCAGACGCTGAAGCGCCCGACGTCGAGCGTCGGCGCCGCCGCGCTCGCGATCTCCCGCAACGCTTCGGCGAGATTGCCCGCGTGCAGCGACGCGCGCCGCGCGAGATCGACCAGGACGTTGTTCTGCCGGCGCAACCGCCCCTCCGCCTCGCGCAGCAACGCGTCGACGCGGGAAGCACTGCGGTTGCGGAGAGAGGTGGGCTCCGACACGGGACGATCGTTAGGCATGGTAAACGATCGGTTGGGGGCGCGGTGTAAGAAGTAAAATGAACGAAGTAATGGACGACGAGCTGAGCGAAGGACCGAGGTCGGAAAGCGACGCCGGTTTCGCAGACGAGCGTCAGACAAGCCGGTTTTCCTACGCCGAGCTCGATCGCCGCGTCCGCGTCCTCGAACGTGCGCTCGTCGATCTTCAGTCTCGCGTCGAGCGCCTCGAAGCCTCTACGCACTAGCAACGTCTGCATTCGTCATGAGACGCGCAACACCCGCCGCGCTCGCCCTCCTCACCACCCTCACCCTCGCGTGCGCGTCGAAGCCGCTCGCGATCATCGACGTGCACACGCATCCCGAGTTTCAGCCGAACGGCACGCGCTCGGCGGCGTCGTACGAGGAGCAGCGGCGGAAGGCGCACGTCGTGTACGCGGTCGGCATCCTGCACACCGACGACGGGCGGCTGCCGGAGCCGCGCGAGCCGAACACGATCTACTGCGCCGGCATCTTCGACGCGCCGCATCTCGACACGCTCGAGTCCGGCCTGCGCCGCGGCGACTATCGCTGCATCAAGATCTACCTCGGCTACACGCATCACTTCGCGAGCGAGCCGCAATACGAACCGGTCTACGCGCTCGCGGAAAAGTACGACGTGCCGGTGGTCTTCCATACCGGCGACACCGACTCGACGCGCGCGAAGCTGAAGTACGCCGATCCGCTGACGATCGACGAAGTCGCCGTCGATCATCCGCGCGTCCGCTTCGTCATCGCGCACTGCGGCAATCCGTGGATCGAGTCCGCGGCGGAGGTCGCGTACAAGAATCCCAATGTGTACCTGGACGGCTCGGCGTTCCTCGTCGGCGACATGACCAGGCTCCCGCGCGCGCAGGTCCGACGAGTACGTGACGAAGCCGCTGCGGTGGATCTTCGGCTACATCGAAGACCCGTCGAAGCTGATGTTCGGCACGGACTGGCCGCTCGTCGACATCGCGTCGTTCCAGCGCGCGATTCCGCGGAAGTACTGGCAGCAGGTGTTTCACGACAACGCGGTGAAGGTGTTCCGGCTGGATCAGTCGCCGTGAACTTCCTCTCGCGGCTCCTGCGCGCCCCGCTCCGTCTCGTCCCGCGCGGCGCGACCATGCGCGTGCTGAGCGGTGAGCTGCGCGGCTCGAAGTGGATCGCCGGCGCGGCGACGCACGGCTGCTGGCTGGGGACGTACGAGCCGGAGGCGCAGCGCGCGTTTCGCGACGCGGTGCACGACGGCGACGTCGTATACGACGTCGGCGCGAACGCCGGCTTCTTCACGCTGCTTGCGGCAAAGTGCGCCGGCGCGCGCGGCGCCGTCTACGCGTTCGAGCCGGTCGCGCGGAATCTCGCGTTCCTGCGCAAACACGTGGCGCTCAATCGCGCGTCGACGGTGCAGGTGCTCGAGCTCGCGTTGTCATCGAAGCCGGGCGTGGCGCGGTTCGCGTCGGGCATGAATGCGTCGATGGGCAGGCTCGCGGCGGAAGGCGACGTCGACGTGCGCGTCGAGACGCTCGATCGCCTCGTCGCATCGGGAACGATTCCGCCGCCGCGCTTCATCAAGATGGATGTCGAAGGCGCGGAGTACGACGTCCTCACCGGTGCCGCGACGATCCTCGCACGCGACCGGCCGACGCTGCTGCTCTCGACGCACGGCTACGAGACGCACGAGCGCTGCTGCACGCTCCTGCGCGCGAAAGGCTACGCGCTGGAGCTGCTGCGCGACGGAGAGCTCGACGGGCAGTACACGCTGCTCGTGCGGCCGGGCTCTGCTGTAAACTCGGAGCCGAGGTCGAATCATGCTCGCTGAATTCCGAGGCTTCCTCACGAAGACCAACGCGCTCGCGCTTGCCGTCGGCGTCATCATCGGTGCCGCGGTAGGGAACGTCGTCAGCGCGCTCGCCGCCGATCTCCTCATGCCGGTCATCAGTCTCCTGCTCCCGGGCGGCGACTGGCGCGAGGCAAAGGTCGTGTTGAGCAGCACGACCAAAGGCGGGAAAGTCGTCGAGAACGCGCTGCTTTACGGGCACTTCCTCGGCGTCGTCATCGACTTCATCATCATCGCGTTCGTGACGTTCCTCATCGTGCGCTCGCTCGTCAAGCCCGCGCCGGCTCCCGCCGCGGAGCCGATGAAGCAGTGTCCCGAGTGCCTGGAGATGATCCCCGCGGCCGCGCGCCGTTGCCGCGCGTGCACGACGACGCTGCAGTGAACGGCGCGAACGCGTCCGCAACATAGCCGCGGCTCGCGCGTATCGCAGTTCATGAAGCGCGCGCTCGTCGCCGGCGCGGTCGCGATCATGACGTTTGCGACGACGTGCGACACGGGTTTACACGCCGAAATGGAGACGCGTGCGGAGGCGTTCGCGTCGCGCAGTGTGCCTACGCGCAGTGCTGTGCGACATTCGGCGAAGCGCGGCGCGGCGACGGCGAGCAATCGTGACGGCACGTCGCCGAAGAGATCGTCGCCGCCGATCGAAGCATGATGATCGCGTCCGCGCGTTGCACAATGGCGCGCATGCACGGATCGGCGAGGCGATGAAGAATTTCGCCTGCGCGCGCCGTTGATGTCGAGTTCGTGACGCGCCCCGGCGGCGATGCGCCCTGATTCGTCGCCGGCGCCGTGCACGATGGAATCGCTGAGGATGACAATCGTGCGCGGCGGAAGCAGCGCCGCGCTGAGATGCACGCCTGCTAGAAAGATTCGCGGAATCGCGGGCGTCACCGTCATCCGCATCGCCGCCGGCTGGTGAGCGCTACACCGTCTCGAGCGGATACACCTTCACGTTCACCTCGCGAGCGTAGTGCCGCAGCCGGACGGAATCGTTGCGGCGGATGCCGGCCGCCCACACCACCGTCTCGTCGAGCGCGAGCACGTCCGCGCGCTGCACGGGATACGGCTGATGGTGGACGCGCGCACGGTGCAGGCGATGCTGCTCGTCCTCCGCGTAAAGGATGTAGCGCTCCACGAGAAAGTGCTCGAGCGTGCCGGGCGCCGACGCGCTCGCGGCACCTTCCACTGCCTGGTAGCGCGCGTGGCAATGCGCGGGCGCGGGGCCACGCGGGTCGGTGCGATGCGAGCGGAAGTCGATGACCGGCAGCGCGTCACCGCTGGTCATGAGCTCGATCTGCGCGTCGTAGTACGGCAGCTTGTACGCGGCGCGCGCGGCGGCGACGGCGATCGTGCTCGACGCGTCGAGGCTGAAGAACCAGACGCCGGGATCGCGCCCGTCGAGATGCACGTAAGTACGTACGTTGACTTCATGGAAGCGCGAGATCCACGGCAGCGGCGGCGTCATGACGGGGCGCACACCGCTCAGCGTGAACGGAACGAGTCCGACGTACGCCTTTCCTTCGAACGTGTCGACGGTCAGCCGCGGCGGCACGAGCGCCTGCAGCTCCGCGGCCGGAATCTCCCAATGCAGGAAGAGCAGATGGTGCCAGTCCTGATGCATGAGCACCGGCTGGTCGGGCTCGAGCGTCGGCGTGATGCGGTCGATCGAGTCGTGCTGATGCATGCCGGCGCCGCTCCGCGGCTACTCGAAGAGGTCGTACTCCGCGACCGGCAGCTCGCTGCGCGGCGTCCAGCGCCACGTCTCGAAGACATACAGATCGAAGAGCAGCAGGAACACCTGCCGCATCATGTGCCAGCGCGCGTAGAGGCCGTCGCGCAGCCCGCGCTTCGACTCCTTGATCACGTGGTCGAGCCCGCGGATGATCGTCTGCCGCTGCCGGAAGCCCGCCGCCGCGCAGAAGCAGTTCAGCGCCGCCTCGATCTTGTAGTGCGCCTGATACTGCGGCGGCACGGTCTCGAAGACCGAGCGGCGCATGACGCGGATGCCCGACAGCACCGGGCCGCACTTCAGGTGCAGGTGGAAGAAGTTCGCGACGGCGCCGCGGTCGCGGATGCCGATGTTCATGTCGCATTCGTTGCGCACGACCGGCTCGAGCAACGCGGCGATGTGCTCCTCGGTGACGTTGTACATGTCGCCGTCGCAGAAGAAGAGCACGTCATGCGAGGCGTTGGCGACGCCGACCGCCATCGCGAACCCTTTGCCGTGATTCTCCCTGAGAGCAATGGTACGGACGCGCTCGAAGCCGCGGCAGATCTCGACGGTCCGGTCGTCCGAGCCGTCGCTCACCACGATCACCTCGTCGATCAGGTCCGTCGACGTGAGCGCCCGGAGGACGTCGCCGATGGTCTTTTCTTCGTTGTACGCCGCGACTACGGCGGTGGTCCTCAAGCGTTCTGCCTCCAGAGACATCGTGATCGACGGGTTTGCAACGGCCAGACCACGGCGGATTCTACTTGATGGCAGGCGCGCGCCGGGCGAGCCGTTTGCACTCTCGCTGCGCGATGAAACGGAACCTGACCCTGGGCGGCCTCCTCGCGGCATTGAGCATCGTGGCCGGCATCGCCTGCTTCACGCTCTCGGGCTGCAGCAGCGTGGCCCGCGCGCTCAACATCGAGAACCCGCGCTACAGCATCCGCGACATCCATCCGCGCGTCGACATCGCGCTCCCCCTCTCCGCGTCCTCGATCGACGTCGACTTCGCCCTCGAAGTGGACAATCCGAACTCCGTCGGGCTGCGGCTCGACCAGATCGACTTCAACCTCTTCATCAACGACACGCGCGTCCTCGACTCGGTGAGCCAGCAGGGCATCCGCATCCCCGCCAACGGCCGCGGCGACGTGCGCCTCTCCACGCGCATCGGCTACCAGAACATCCGCTCGATCTTCACCGAGATCGCCGACGTCGTGCGCGGCAACCGCGCGCGCTACGAGATCCGCGGCAACGCGTACTACAACACCCCCATCGGACAGATGAAGTTTCCGGTGACGGTGTACTCGTCGAGATAGCCGCTCGCCACACTAGAATCGCGGGCGCTTGTCCGCACCTGCACGATCGCGCTGGCTCCTCCCGACGCTCGCCAGCATCCTCTATTTCTCGCAGGGGCTTCCCTTCGGCGTCGTCACCGAGACGCTGAACCTCTACCTCGCCGCGGTGCACGCGCCGCTCGCGCAGGTGGGCCTGCTCAGCAGCGTCGGCCTCGCGTGGACGCTGAAGCTCTTCTGGGCGCCCGCCGTCGATCTCGCGGGAACGTATCGCGCGTGGATCTGCGGCGCGCTCGTCGTCATCACCGCGTCGCTCGCAACCCTCGGATTCGTGACGCCCGCCACGACGCCGTTCTGGATCGTCGCCGCCGTGCTCGCGCTCGCGTCGGCGACGCAGGACATCGCCATCGACGCGCTGACGATCCGCATCACGCCGCCGGAGCAGCTCGGCATCGTGAACTCCGCGCGCGTCACGTCGTATCGCGTCGCCATCATCCTCGCCGGCGGCGGCATCGCCGTCCTCGCCGATCGCATCGGCTGGCGCCACGCATTCCTCGTCTCCGCCATCCTGCCGCTGCTGATCATCGTCGCGCTCCTCACCGCGCTGCCGCGCGAGGCCGGACGCGCGGACGCGCACGCGAATCCGCTGCGCGCGCTCGTCGCGTGGCTGCAGCGTCCCGGCTCACTTCCCTTGCTCGCCGTCGTGCTGCTCTATCGCCTCGGCGATTCCGCGCTCTCGCCGATGATCAAGCCGTACTGGATCGCGCGCGGCTTCACGGCGACGGAAGTCGGCAACGTGACCACGACGCTCGGGATGATCTGCACCATCGCGGGAGCCATCGCCGGAGGCGCGTTCGTCGCGCGCTTCGGCATCTTCGCCGGTCTCTTCTGGCTCGGTCTCGTGCAGATGCTCTCGAACCTCGGCTACGCGTTCGTGGCCACCACGGGCGCGGGCCGCTCCGCGCTGTACGGCGCCGCCGTCATCGAGACGTTCTGCGGCGGCCTCGGCATCGCGGCGTTCCTCTCGTTCCTGATGTTCGTCTGCGACAAGGAAAACGCGGCCACGGAGTTCGCAATGCTGAGCGCCGTCTTCGGCTTCACGCGCACGCTGGCCGGCTCGGTCAGCGGCTTCTTCGCGCAGGACCTCGGCTACGCGCGCTACTACTGGCTCACCGCCGCGCTCGCGCTACCAGGGCTCGCGCTCCTCCCGCTGATCCGCGAACGCGTCCGCGGGACGGCGACGGTCGTCACCGACGCGTAGCTTCCGCAGCGCGCGCACGACCTTCACGGTCGGCGACTCGCCGGTGGCGCGGACGTCGGTCTCGGGATGGCGCTCGCCGAGGAGCAGCTCGCGCGTGCGGAGATCGCCGAGGGTGATGAGCTCGGAGAGCTTCTCCCAGCGGCGTTCGGTGAAGCTGAAGGGAAGTCGATGGCGCGGGCGGATGACGACCACGCGCTCGCGCAAGGCGGGCGGGATCACGTGATCGACGTCGCGCGTGCTTTTGTAGATGCCGCCTTCGGACTCGCCTTTCATCGTGATCAGCACGACCGCGTCGCAGCCGGCGGCGAAGGCGGCCTCGTACGGCGCGTTGTCGGTCACGCCGCCGTCGCCGTAACGCTCGCCCTGAATGCGCGGCGCGTGCGTGTAGAACGGCGGGAGGTAGTTCGTCGCGAGCAGCAGCTCCAGCGGATCGTCGACGTCCGCCGCCGCGAGAATCGCGTTCGCCTTGTCGCGCAGCCGCGTGACGGAGACGAGGCACGGCAGCGCGTCGCGATCGTGCAGGCGCTTGTCGATGAAGCGTCCGAAGTTGCGGCGATGCATCTCCGCGTAACGCCACGGCGAGTGATGCGCGCGGAAGAGATTGCGCACGTCGAAGGCGGGCATGCGCATGAACGACTTCCAGAAATAGCGAATGCGATCTTCCGAGCGCGCGGCGACGATCGCGGCGTTCCACGAGCCGGCCGACACGCCGACGGTCACCGCCGCGCGGATGCCGAGGGCGGAGAGGCGCTCGACGGCGCCGACCTGAAACGCGCAGCGCGACGAGCCGCCGGAGAAGACGAAGCCGATGCGTCGAGAGGAACGGAGAAGCTCCAGGGTCACTGCGGTATTTTAACCAGCCATGCGCCATCGCATCTTCGTCGACGCCATCGCGCCGCGCACGGAAGTCGCGGGCGACGAGTTCCATCATTCGATCCGCGTGGTACGCGTGCGCGCGGGCGAGGAAGTCGAGCTCTTCGATCGTGAGGGTCGTGCCGCGCGCGGCGTCGTCGAAGCCATCGAACGCGATCGCGCGATCATCGTTGCCGGCGACGCGCTGCCGTCGCGCGAGTCGCCGCTCGTGATGCATCTGGCGATGAGCGTCATTCAGCTCGAGAAGTTCGAGCTCGTGCTGCAGAAGGCGACCGAGCTCGGCGCCGCGTCGATCGTTCCGATGGAAACCGAGCACACGGAAGTGCGGCGCGAGCGCTATCAGGGAAAGCTCGAGCGGTGGAACAAGATCCTCTTCGAGGCGACGAAGCAGTCGGGACGCGCGCGCATTCCGCGGCTCGAAGCGCCGCTGTCGTTCGATGAAGTGCTCGCGCGTCCGGGCGTGAAGCTTCTCTTCGACGCCGATGCCGAACCAACCTCGGTCGAGCGCATGAACGAGGTCACGCTGCTGATCGGTCCGGAAGGCGGCTGGAGCGACGACGAACTGCGCCGCGCGCGCGACTTCGGCTGCGGTTTCATGCGCCTCGGACCGCGCCGTTTGCGCGCCGAAACGGCAGCGATCGTCGCACTGAGCGTCATCGCTTCCCGCTTCGGGGATCTGTAGTAGATTACGCCTCCGCTATTGGAGGTGCCGTTCGTGGCCGAGACCCTCACCATCACAGACAACAGAACCGGAAAAACCTACGACGTCCCCATCAACGACGGCACGATCAAAGCCCTCGACCTTCGCCAGATCAAAGTCACCGACGACGAGTTCGGGATGATGACCTACGACCCGGCGTTCATGAACACCGCGTCGTGCCGCAGCGCGATCACTTTCATCGACGGCGACCAGGGCATCCTCGAATACCGCGGCTATCCGATCGAACAGCTCGCGGAACAGAGCAGCTATCTCGAAGTCGCGTATCTCCTCCTCAACGGCGAGCTCCCGAACCAAACGCAGCTCGCCGAATGGCAGCACTCGGTCACGCACCACACCATCCTCAACGAGAACTTCCGCAAGCTCATCGACTCGTTCCGCTACAACGCGCATCCGATGGGCCGCTTCATCGCGTCGCTGGCCGCGTTGGGCACGTTCTATCCGGAATCGAAGAACATCTTCGACGCCGAATGCCGGCAGAAGCAGATCCACCGGCTCATCGCGAAGGTCACGACGATCGCCGCGTTCAACTACCGCAGCACGATCGGGATGCCGTATGCGTATCCCGACAACGAGCTCTCGTACGCCGGCAACTTCCTCAACATGATGTACAAGATGACGGAGGTGAAGTACACGCCGAACCCCGTGCTCGAGCGTGCGCTGGACATCCTCTTCATCCTCCACGCGGACCACGAACAGAACTGCTCGACCAACGCCATGCGCGCCGTCGGCAGCTCTCAGGTCGATCCGTACTCGGCAGGCGCCGCGGCCGCCGCGGCTCTTTATGGCCCGCTGCACGGCGGCGCGAACGAGGCCGTCATCCGCATGCTCCTCGAGATCGGCTCCGTCAGCGCGATCCCCGAGTTCATCAAGGGCGTGAAGGGCGGCGAAGGACGCCTCATGGGCTTCGGCCACCGCGTCTACAAGAACTACGACCCGCGCGCGAAGCTGGTGAAGCAGGTCGCGTACGAGGTGTTCGAGGTGACGGGCAAGAATCCGCTGATCGACATCGCCGTCGAGCTCGAACGCATCGCGCTCGAGGACGACTACTTCATCAAGCGCAAGCTCTACCCGAACGTCGACTTTTACTCGGGCCTCATCTATCAGGCCATGCGGTTCCCGATGGAGATGTTCACGGTGCTCTTCGCGATCCCGCGCACGTCCGGCTGGCTCGCGCAGTGGCAGGAGATGCTCGGCGATCCCGATCAGAAGATCGCGCGTCCGCGGCAGATCTACACCGGCGCGCCGCGCCGCGACTACGTCGCCATCGACCAGCGCTGAGGCATTGCGCGGCGCCGCGAGCGCCGCGCCTTCAGTGCGACGGTTCCGCCGGCGGCACGATCAGCGCCGACGCGTGCACGACCGGCAGCACGACCACGACGTCGAACGCCTGCAGCAGCCGCAGCACGGGCGGATCGAGTTTCCCGAGCTTCCGGTTCTGCGCCGCGGCGCGCACCGGGCGCAGATCGAACATCATCATCGCGTCGCCCGCGATGGCGCGCGCGGCGCGGACGTCGAGCACGTCGTTGTCGGAGTCGCTCCCGCCGTCCGCGAACGGCTTCGCCTGGTCTTCGAGCTTGCTGCCGAACGGGCGGTACATGTTCTGCGTGCCGCGCGTGTGCACGAGGAGCACGTTGCACGCATGCGAGCCGTTCGCGATCGCGAGCTCCGGCAGGAACGAGCCGAGCTCGTAAGTGCTGGTCCCGCTCACGCCGCGAAACGCGTGGTTCGAGCCGAACTTCAGCATCACGCGCGGCGCGGCTTCTCCGGCGCGGCGCGCCGCCTCGTACTCGGCGGCGAAGTGCCGCTTCATCAGCTCCGCGCGGTCGCGGTTCGACTCGTAGTTCTTGCCGCTGAAGATCGCGCGGTAAATCGCGCGGCTCTGCACGATCTCGTCGAGCAGCGCGCGCGCCGCGGGCGTGGCGTTCGCGAATGCCTTCTGCAACGCCGCGACGTCCGCATCCGTCGACGTGACCATCCACACCGCCTGCGGATTCGCCTCGGCGATCATGCGCCGGTCCGACGCCAGCGAGGACGCCGCGAGATTCGTCGCCAGCGTCCGCGCTTCATCGTTCGGTGCCATGCGCGCGAGGCTCTCGAACAAATACGACGGCGCGACGATGAACTCCTGATCGAGTCCCCACAGCACGTGCTTCTCGTCCGGCAGCGACTGCACGACGCGCTGGAAGAGCTGCGCTTCCTCGCGCCAGTTCGCGAACGGCAGCGAGAAGCCGGTGTAGCGCGTGAGGAACGCTTTCAGGTCGTCCTGTCCGCTCGGCTTGCGTAGCATGGTCTCGAGCTGGCGCGCCGTTTCGGGACCGAGCTCGATGCCGAGGTGGCGGTAGTTCGCGTCGCGGCGCGCGAGATCGAATGCGGCGCCGACGAACTCCGGCACTTCGTGGATGCCGTGGTCTTCTCCGATGATGATGAACTGATGCTCGCGCGCGAGCTGGCGGAAGAACGCCGCGCCGGCGCCGCCGAGCTGGCCGTTCTCGATCGTGAACGGAACGCCGTTCGCGCGCAACGCCGCGGCGAGCGGCGAGTCCTGCGCGTGCAACGACAGCGTGGCCAGAAGAACGACGAGAACCGCGCGTCGCATCAAGTGCATGCGCACTTCATAACATGCCGAGCACGCCCGCCCACCACTCGCCCTTCTCACGTTCATCGATCAGTTGCAGGCCGTGCGCGCCCGCCGCGGCGACGACCTCGTCGCGCTTGACGACGAGGATGCCGCTGACGAGCAGCCGCGCGTCGCGCGCCATGTGCCTCACGACGTCCCCGAGCATCGGCACGATGACCTCCGGGATGATGTTCATCGTCAGCACGTCGAACGCACCCGCGCGCAACGCCTCGACGCTGCCGATGAAGAGCGGCAGCGCGGACTCGGCGACCTCGTTGCGGATGCGGTTGTCGCGCAACGCGCCGTACGCGTCGGGATCGTTGTCGAAGGCGATCACCTTCGCCGCGCCGAGACGATGCATGGCGATGGCGAGGATGCCGCTGCCCGCGCCGATGTCGAGACCGCGCGCGCCGCGCACCGGCAGCGTTTCGAGGAGCTCGATGCAAAGCGACGTCGTCTCGTGCGAGCCGGAGCCGAAGGCCTGCTCCTGCGGCACGACGATCGTAAGGCGGTCGGCGCCGTGCGCAACGGCATCCGGCAACAGCGCGGCGTCGGGCGCGACGATGAAGCGCGTGCCGATCACGAGCGGTTCGAGCGACTGCTGATAGAGATCGAGCCAATCGACGCGCTCGCGTTCCGTCGCGTGCAGCTCAATGGCATCGACGTCGCGCAGCGCGTCCATTGCGGCGTCGCGCTGTTCGGGCTCGTCAAAGTACGCGGAGATGGTCAGCGTGCCGTTGACATCGTTCGACGTGCTGCCGGTCGTCGCGGTGAGAAATAGTCGTGACTGGATCTCGTCCTCGAGCGCGGTGTCGCGCGCGTCGAACGAGATCTCGAGGAGGTAATCACGCATCGCCGCCGCCAAAGTGCGCGCGATAGTCCTCCATCGCCGCCTGCACCACCGCGGCCGCGTGGTCGTAGCCGTAACGCCCGATGATGCGGATGCGCGGCGCCTCGCCGGGAACGAGCTTGTAGGTCGTGAAGTAGTGCTCGAGCCGTTCGATGAGCACGTCCGGCACATCGTCGAGGTCCACCGCCTCCCCCCAGACGTAGTCGCCCTGCAGCACCGCGACGATCTTGTCGTCCGCCTCGCCGCGATCCTGCACCTGCAGCCCGCCGATCACGCGCGCCGGCACGAGCAGCTCCGACTTCGAGATCGGACGCTCGCTCAACACGCAAATGTCGAGCGGATCCCCGTCCCCCTGCGTCGCCCCCGCCGAGAGCCGCATCACCCGCTCCGCGCAATACGTCTGCGGAATGAATCCATACAGCGCCGGCAATTGCGACGAAGTGCGCTGCGGCCGATCGACGCGCAAATACCCGCTCGCCTTGTCGATCTCGTACTTGATCAAATCGAACGGCGTGATCTCGACATACACGTTCACCACGCGCGGCGCCTCGTCCCCGGCCGAGAGACCATGCCACGGATGCGGGCGCCAGCGGGAGAAACTGCGGTCGGGCATGGGGCGGGATTGTAGCGCGGGGGGGTGATGAGGATGCGGAGCCAGCGCACGAGTTTGCCGCGTGCTACGCTCCTGCACGTGGACGTGTGGGATTCGTTCGAGATCGTGGGGTCGATCCGTCGAATTCAGGTGATCGCGCGTGGCGAAGAGATTCGCGATCTTGTCGCCATCGAGGAACGCTTCGGCACGGGCGACTGGCTCAAGCTGAAGGGGCTCGCAACCGTGCGCCTCGGCGATGGTACGATGCAGGAAGCCGAGCTTCACTGGTATGAGGCCGACGGCATCGGAATGCGGTGGGTGAAAATTAAGCGTTTTCTCGATTAGCCCTATGCGCTCTAACACCCACTTTGCGATTTGCATCCATAACGGCCCCTATGCGGGCACGTTGGAACTCCGAAAAGTCTACGAAGTTCTCGATGATGCTGTGGCTGCGCAGCGCAACTTTGTTCGGGTCATCGACGAATCGGGTGAGGACTACTTGTATCCGGAAGCGTGGTTCGTCCCGGTTGCGGTACCCGAAACGGTAGAACAGCTACTCCACGAGCTGTCGGCCAAGTAAGGCTCCCCCGGGTCCCTCAGTTCGTAAAAAAGTCCTTCACCTTATCCAGCATCCGCTTCTCACCCGGAGGCGTTTCGCCTTCCAGCGTGGCGAGTTGCTCGAGCAGCGCGCGCTGAGCGTCGTTGAGCGACGTGGGGACGCGCACGGCGACGTGGACGTAGTGGTCGCCGCGGCCGGTGCCGTCGAGGAAGGGGACGCCTTTGCCCCGCAGGCGGAAGACTTGCGCGGGTTGCGTTCCTGGGGGGACGCGCAGCGATTCGGCGCCGTCGATGGTGTCGGTGCGCACTTCGCCGCCGAGGGCGGCCTGGGTCATCGTGATCGGCTGCTCGCTGTGGATGTCGTAGTCGCGGCGCGTGAACTTCTCGTGCTCGCGGACGTTGATGAACACGTAGAGATCGCCGGGAGGTCCGCCGTTGTAGCCGGCTTCGCCTTCGGCGCCCACGCGCAGGCGTGAGCCGTCGTCGACGCCCGCCGGCACCTTCACGGAGATCTGCTTCTCCTCGCGCACGCGTCCCGCGCCGCCGCACGTCGCGCATGGGTCCTTGATCACCTTGCCCGCACCGCCGCATTGCGGGCACGTGCGCGCGACGGCGAAAAAGCCCTGTGAGTAGCGGATCTGGCCGCGTCCGCCGCAGCCGGTGCACGTCACCGGTTGCGTGCCGGGCTTCGCGCCGCTGCCACTGCACGTCGTGCACGTCGCGGAGCGCGGCACGTCGAGCGTGATCTCCTTCCCCCACACCGCCTCGTTGAACTCCAGCGTGAGGTCGTAGCGGAGATCGTTGCCGCGCGCGGCGCGCGTGCTGCGGCGGCCGCGCGTGCCGAAGAAGTCGCCGAAGCCGAAGAGATCGCCGAGGATGTCGCCGAAGTCGGAGAACTGATTCGGATCGAAGCCGCCCATGCCGGACATCCCCTGATGTCCGAAGCGGTCGTAGCGCGCGCGCTTCTCCTCATCGGAGAGCACGCCGTACGCCTCCGCAGCTTCCTTGAACTTCTCCTCCGCCTCGGGGTCGCCCGGATTTTTGTCCGGGTGATATTTCACCGCGAGCTTGCGGTAGGACTTCTTGATGTCGTCGAGGCTCGCGCCGCGCTGCAGGCCGAGCACCTCGTAGTAATCGCGTTTTTCGGTCGTGGCCATGGTCGGTTTCAACTGCCGCTCGTGTCGGACGCGGACGAGACTTTGAGCGGGTTGTAGAGCATCACGCTCGTCAGGATGCGCGAGGCGCCCTGCAGCTCGAAGATCGCGTCGTTGATGGTCTGTTTCTGTTCGGCGTTCACCGCTTCCTTCGCGCGCGTGAGGATGGCCTGCACGCGGTCGCGGTCCGTCTCGTTGAGGAGCTTGCCGAACTCGCGGAAGACTTTGTCGTTCGTGTAGATCATCCCCTCGAGCTTGTTCTGGAGCATGCGCATCTCGCGGCGCTGCGAGTCGGCGCGCTGGTGCGCGGTGGCTTCGTTGATGATGCGGTCGATCTCGTCTTTCGAGAGGCCGCCGGCGGGATTGATCTGCACGCCCTGCGACGCGCCGGTGGCCTGGTCGCGCGCCGTGACGTTGACGATGCCGTTCGAGTCGATGGAGAACGTGACTTCGATCTGCGGCACGCCGCGCGGCGAGGCCGGGATGCCGACGAGGTCGAACTTGCCGAGCGACTTGTTCTCGCGCGCGAACTCGCGCTCGCCCTGCAGCACGTGCACGGTGACCTTGCTCTGGTTGTCGGCGACGGTGGTGAACACGAGCGAGTTCTTGGTCGGAATCGTGGAGTTGCGCTCGATCAGCTTCGTGAAGAGACCGCCGTGCGTCTCGATGCCGAGCGAGAGCGGCGTGACGTCGAGGAGCACCATGTCCTTGATGTCGCCGCGCAGGATGCCGCCCTGGATCGCGGCGCCGACCGCGACGACCTCGTCGGGATTGATGTCGCGGTTCGGATCCTTGCCGAAGACGTTGCGCACCGCCTCGATGACTTTCGGCATGCGCGTCTGGCCGCCGACGAGCACGACTTCATCGATCTGCCGCGCGCTCAGCCCCGCGGCTTTGAGCGCGTCATTCACCGGATCGATGGTCTTCTGGATGAGGTCCTCGACCATGCGCTCGAACTCGCGGCGCGTGAGCACGGCGTTGAGGTGCTTCGGTCCGGTCGCGTCGGCGGAGATGAACGGCAGCGTGATGCGCGACTCCTGTTCGATGGACAGCTCGCACTTCGCGCGCTCGGCTGCTTCCTTGAGGCGCTGCAGCGCCATGCGGTCGTCGCGCAGGTCGATGCCGGAGTCGCGCTGGAAGGTCTCGATCAGCCAGTCCATGATCCGCTTGTCGAAGTCCTCGCCGCCGAGGTACGTGTCGCCGGACGTCGAGAGCACTTCGAAGAGACCGTCTTCGAGCTTGAGGATGCTGATGTCGAACGTGCCGCCGCCGAGGTCGTAGACCGCGATGAGCTGGTTCTGTTTGTTGTCGAGACCGTACGCGAGCGCGGCCGCCGTCGGCTCGTTGATGATGCGCAGAACTTCGAGTCCGGCGATGCGTCCGGCGTCGCGCGTGGCCTGCCGCTGCGAGTCATTGAAGTACGCCGGCACCGTGATGATGGCCTCGGTGACGGTCTCGCCGAGGAATTCTTCGGCGAACGATTTGATCTCGCCGAGGACGAACGCGGAGATCTCTTCCGGCGAGTAGTCGCGCTCGCGGATCTTCACTTTCACGTCGCCGTTGGAGCCGGAGACGGCGTTGTACGGCAGGATCTTCTTCGCGTGCGCGACTTCGTCGGAGTCGTACTTGCGGCCGATGAGGCGCTTGATGGCGAAGACGGTGTTGAACGGGTTCGTGATCGCCTGACGCTTGGCGATCTGGCCGACGAGCCGCTCCCCATCCTCGGTGAACCCGACGACGGAAGGCGTGGTGCGGCTGCCCTCGCGGTTGGGGATCACCTGAGGTGTCGTGACATCGACGACTGCGACGCAGGAGTTCGTCGTGCCGAGGTCGATTCCGATGATTTTCGGCATTGGATCGAACCGCTAGGCGGCTCGCTCGGGTCCTCCGACGGCCACTTTCACGAGCGCGGGACGCAGCAGCCGGTCGTTGAGAAAGTAGCCCTTCTGCATCACCGCCACGACCGTGTGCGACGGGACCGAGTCGTCTTCATCGCGCACGACGGCCTCGTGGATGTTCGGGTCGAACGGCACGTTGGCCTCGTCGATCGTGCGCAGGCCGTTGCGCTGCAGCACGCCGGAGAGCTGTTTGTAGATCAGCAGCACGCCTTTGTGCACTTCGTCGTTCTCGTCCACGTGCTCGAGCGCGCGGTCGAAATTGTCGAGCACCGGAAGGAGCTCTTTCATGAGCCCCGTCACGGCATATTTATAGAAGTCCGCTTTCTCCCGTTCGGAGCGTCTCCGGAAGTTTTCGAAATCGGCGAGCGCGCGGAGGTAGCGGTCGCGGTATTCGCCTTCCTGCGACGACCCGCCGTCGCCGGCGGGCGCGCTGCCGGCGGCTTCCTGCGCGGTCGCTTCCATCTCCGCCTCGAGCTCTTCGATCGAGCCGCCCGTGTCTTCGATCACGTAGGCGCCGTCCTCGGCCTCTTCGCCGTTGCGTCTGTTCTCGTCCATCAGCGTGGCTGCTCCTGTTCTTCGATCTTGCGGCTGAGCGCGCGGCCGAGGTAATCGACCAGCGGCGCCATGCGCGCGTACTCCATGCGCATGGGACCGATGATGGCCACCATGCCGTTGGGGGTGGACTGCGAACCGTACCGGCGAGCGACGATACTGAAGTTGTGATCCCCTGTGAAGTCGCTCTCGCTCCCGACGAGAATCTGCAGCCCCTCGGCCTGCAGGCAGGACTCGAGGATCTCGACGAGCCGTTCCTTCTCCTGCAGCGCGAGAAAGGTCTTGCGCAGCAGCGCCGCGTCGGCGAACTCCGGCTTGTTGAGGATCGACTCCGCGCCCTCGACGTAGAGGTCGTGGTCGATCGGCGCGTTCACCGCCTCGATGCCGAGGGAGATCGTCTTCTGCAGCATCTCGTCGTGCTGCGCGCGCTCCTGCTCGGTCATGCGCACGAGGCGGCGCCGCACGAGGTCGAGCGTGCAGCCGGAGAACTCGGCGGTGCTGAAGCGGCTGATCTTCTCGAGCTCGTCGCGCGTGAAGCGGAAGCGCGTCTCGACGATCTTGTTCACCACCACGCCGTTCACGCCGACGAGGATGCACATGATCTTGTTCTCGGCGACGAGGACGAAATCCATCGAGCGGATGGCGAACTGCAGCAGCGTCGGCATGAAGACGACGCCGACCTGATCGCTGAGCTTCCACAGCAGGTTCGAGGCGAGGTGCAGCACCTCGTCGATCTCGTGGGCGTGGCTGACCTGATCGTCGATGACCTCGCGCTCGCGCGCCGAAAGCGACCGCGACTTCATCAGGTGGTTGATGAAGAAGCGATAGCCGCGATCGGTCGGCACGCGGCCGGCCGACGTGTGCGGCTGCGCGAGGTAGCCGAGGTCTTCGAGATCGGCCATCACGTTGCGCAGGCTCGCGGGGGAAAGGTCGAAGCGGCCGCACTTCGCCAGCGTGCGCGAGCTGATCGCGTCGCCGGACTCGATGTGCTGCATGACGATCTCGCGCAGCACCTCGCGGGCGCGCGGGTCGAGGTCGAGCTCGTGAAAGTCGTGTTTCGCCGGCATCGGAGTGCGCCTGGCACTCGAAGCTGCGGAGTGCCAGGTCACTGTAGGAACACGCGTTGGGCGATGTCAACTCCCGCGGGTGCGCGGGCGCTTCGCGCGTCGGCGGCGATGCACTCGTGTCAACTTCCGGCAACGCACGCCGGCTCGGCCGTGACCGCGTGCTACCGTGCGCTCACAAGCCATGAACGTCGCACAGACCTCACGCGGTCATCGCGTGCTCCGCATCGCGCTCGCCCTGCTTCTCCTCTTCGTCGCCGTCGGCGCGAAACGGCGGTCGGTGACGCCGCGCGGTCCCGCGCCGCTGTCGCTCGAGCGCTCGTTCGTCATCACCGACAAGTCGATGCTGGTCCACTTTCGTTTCCAGCGCGTGCTGGAGACGCTGATCGCGCGCAGCAGCGCGCCGGACATGACGGCCGAGGCGTTGTACCGGCAGTGGTTCGATACCGGCAATCCGAAGCCGGGACTCGACGCGTCGATGCCGCACTGCGACGACGAGCACACCGGCGGCCGGACCTCGTTGAACGGATTGCCGCGCCGCTGTCCGGCATCGGAAGGCCTGCTCGCCACGGCCGCGTTTCGCGACGAGGACTTCATCCCGATCGCGGTCACGAACCGCTTCGATCTCGCCGATCCCGCGGGCGCGCATTGCGGCGAATACCGCATCGTCTTCGCGCGCATCGCGCCGCAGCCGCTGCCGACGCTGCACATCATCTTCGAGGCGGTGCTGCCGAATCCGCACCCGGAGATGGGACTCACCGGCTGCCGCGCGGCCGCGCAGTTCTGGGCGGATCTCTCGACCGTGGACTCGCTCGCGGAGCGCCGCGCGCGCGTCGAGCGCTTCTTCTTCGACGGCATCGCCGGCTACGAGCCGGTGATCCATCCCCATCACTATCGCCACGCGCCGGCCGGCGTGCGGACGATGCAGGGCAACGACGCGACGCTCGTGGTGAACTTCACGCAGTTCCGCGTGATGGACGACTGCACGCGCGGCGCGTGCAGGCTCTGGTTCGCGCCGGACGTGCTGGAGAACCTGCCGTTCGCGCCGCTGTTCGACTCGCACGATCAGTCGGATCGCGCGCGGCGGCTGCGCGCGGCGTTCCTGGAGAACGTCCCCACGCTTGCGACGAACGACGTGAACCTCTACTTCATGCGCATCCCTCCGGAGTTCCTCGCGGGCGACGCCGATCCCGACGGCGACGGCAGCGGCTTTCTCGCCACGCGCTTCTATCTCAACGGCCTCTCGACCGACGAAGGCATCCAGTTCAACAACGACCTGAAGGCGATCCTCCAGCAGCTCCACAGTCCGCTCGCGCCGTTCGATCTCCTCGCGCGCGCCGAATCGCAGAACTGCATGGGATGCCACTTCATGGGCGGCAGCGTCGGCGCACAGGTCCAGTTCCCGCATCCGGCGGAAGGTCATCAGCAGATCACCGAGCTGCGCATGGAAGACGGCGAAGAGGGACCGAACACGCGCTACGCGATCTCGCCGGCGATCCGCGACGTCTTCGGCCCGCATCGCATGGAGATCCTGCGCGCGTTTCTGACGGCGGGCACGCCGCCGGTGCATTCGCAGTGACGCGATCGGCAGTGACGCGATCGGCGCACGCGCACTAGAATCGCGCGCGCATGCCGCGTCTTCAGAACCTCCTCACGCAGAACCGCAGCTGGGCCGCCGAGATGACGCGGCAGGACCCGGAGTTCTTCAGCCGCCTCGCGCGGCAGCAGGCGCCGGACTATCTCTGGATCGGCTGCTCGGACAGCCGCGTGCCGGCGAACCAGATCGTCGGCCTGTTGCCGGGCGAGATGTTCGTGCACCGCAACGTGGCGAACGTCGTCGTGCACACGGATCTGAATTGCCTGTCGACGATCCAGTTCGCGGTCGAGGTGCTGCGTGTCGAGCACATCATCGTCTGCGGCCACTACGGCTGCGGCGGCGTCCTCGGCGCGCTTCGCGGCGACTCGCTGGGGCTCATCGACAACTGGCTGCGCCACGTGCAGGACGTGCGCTGGAAGCACGCCGCGGAGCTCGAGACGCTCGCCGACGAACGCGCGCGGCACCGGCGCCTCTGCGAGCTGAACGTGGTCGAGCAGGTCGTGAACGTGAGCCAGACGACGATCGTGCGCGACGCGTGGGCGCGCGGGCAGAAGCTCGCCGTACACGGCTGGATCTACGACATCGCCGACGGCCTGCTGCGCGATCTCGATCTCTGCATTACCGCGGAGAGTGAACTCGCGGATGCGCGCGCGAGCCGGACGCCGTAGCGGCCGCGCTCAGTCGGCGACCTTCTCGGCGCGGTCGTTCGCGATGGCGCGGCGCACGAGCGCTTCGAGCTGCGCGTCGGCCTCGTCTTCGATGCGATCGTGCTCGCGCTCGAGCCGCTCGCTCTCGCGTTCGACCGGCCGCATCTCCGCTTCCGCGTCGCGCTGCTGGCGCTCGAGCTCGCGGAGTTTCGTCTCCAGGCGCTCGCGCTCGGCGTCGGACAGCGACTCGTCGTCGAGCGAATCGCTGACGTCGTCGATCTGCTCGTCGAGGTCGTCGACGCGCTCCTCCAGCGGGCGCAGCTTGCGCGCCGCGTCTTCGACCGCCGGTGCACCGGCGTCCGCGGCGTCGTAGATACGCGCGGCCTCGTCGAGGACGCCGCGGTCGCGGATGACGTACGACTGCCCGTCGACGTGCGCCCAGATGAAGTCGCCGTCCCACCGCTCCGCGTTCCGTACGACGGAGTGCAGCGACATGCCGTTCGCCGAGATCGTGGAGTGGCCGTTGTGCTTGTAGAGATACGCCATCCGTGAGGAGGCCGCGGAGGCGACGCCGGCGAGCAGAGTGAGGACGAGAGCCATCTTCGCGATGCGCATGTTCCCTTGGACTGGCGGCGACGCGAGTGGTTAGCCGCGGACGTCGACCCGCACGCGCGCCGGCGCTGAGCCGACCTGCGCGAACCACGCGACGCCCGCGGCGACGCAGTCGAATTCGAGCTCGTACACACCGGCGTCGAGCGGGGGCAGCTCGCCGTCGACGATCACTTTCTCGCCCGGCGCGAGCTCGCGATCGAACGCGATGCGATGGTAGTCGTGCCGCAGCAACGCGCCGTTCGCGTACAGATGACAGCCGAGGGACACGCCGCCGGGAATCGTCGCCGACGGCAGCCACGTCGCCGTCCCCGTATTCATGACCGTCGCGCGCACCGCGATCGGCGCACCCGCACGCGGCGCGTCGCGCAGCGCCACGCGAAGGTCGCACGCGAGCGCGGAGGCGGTGCGGCTGTCGACGCACGCCTCGCCCGCGGCGCGCAGAAAGAACACGCGCGTGCTTTCGAGGAAGCGCCGCATCGCATGCGCGGCATTCGCGAGCGCCTCGCCGCCGCGGAAGATTTCCTCGAACCGCTCGAGCGGCATGCGCGGCGGATCGCCGTTGAACGCCGCGACCTCGAGGTCCGCGAAGCCGCTCGCGCGCGCGTCGTTCCAGATCGCGTCGAGGTCGACGTCGTTCTCGATGACGCCGTACGTGCGCATCTCGTACTGCGACTGCGGCGAGCGCGAATGATTCGGCCCCGGCTCGCAGAAGCCGGCGATGCCGCCGGGCCGCAGAATCCGCCCGAACTCGCGCAGCACGGCGTCCGGGTTCGGCACGTGATGAAAGGCGTCGAAACAAACGACGCGATCGACGCTCGCGTCAGGCAGCCCGATCCGCGCGCCGTCGTAATGCAGAAACCGTGGCGCGTTCGGCAGCGCCATCAGACCGATGCGCTCGAAGTGCTCGCGCGCGACGCGCAGCGCCGTCTCCGAAACGTCGGCGAGAATCATCCGGCAGCCCATGCGCGTGAGATGTCCGGACAGCCAGCCGGTACCGGCGCCGAAGTCGAGCACGTCGTGTCCCGGCAACAGCTGCAGACCGTGCAGCAACGCGCCGAGGCTCATCAGCATCGGCGGCGCGTCCGCGGGACTCGAGAACGGCTTCGCGAGCTGCGCCTCGAACGATTCCGTCGTCGCGAAGTACTCCTCGGCACGGCGATTGAGCTCCTCGATCGGAATCGTGCGAATCAGTTCGCGCACGTCGATCGCGTCCGCCGCCGGAGCATCATCGCGGGACGTTTGCTCTTCCGCCGGCGTGGCGTGCGCGAATGCATGCTCATAGTGCCGGCGCGCGACGATCGTCGCGACCTCGAGCTCGTTCTCCTTCGTCAGCTCGACCGCGCGGACGTCGAGCGCGCCCTCGCGCAGGATGCGCAGCACGTCGTCCATCGAGTAGAGGTACGGCGCGAGGAGCGGCACCTCGCCGCCACGATGGCGCAGGCGGTTGACCGCGCGATTGATCGCCGGAACGCGGCGCCGCGCGGCGATGCCGAGGCGCGACGCGAGTCTGCGGTCGCTGCGAAACGGCACCTGCGCGTGGAGATAGCCGCCCGGCACGACACGCGCCGCGAGCTCGCGCAGCACGTCGCGGCCGCGCTCGGGCGGCATCTGCTGGAGCACGAGCGTCACGTTCACGAGATCGAAGCGCGCGTCGCCGCGCTCGAAGTCGTCGACGAGCCGGAAGTCGATGTCGCGCAGGTTGCGCGCTTCCGCGTTCTGCCGCGCCAGCGCGAGCATCGCCGGAGACACGTCCACCGCCGTCACGGTGAAGCCGCGCCGCGCGAACGCGCACGCGAGCCGCCCGGGGCCGCAGCCGAATTCGAGCACCGTCTGCAGTCCGCGCTCGCCGATCGACGTCGCCACGCGCGTCAGCAGGTCGCTCACGTACGCGTCGCCGGAATCGAAGAACGCGCGCAGCGAGGCGGCGTCGACGTCGCCGAGGAAACGCGGATGCGCGAGGACGGCATAGTACGGCGCGACGCGGGCGATGCGGTCCCAGCGCGCGCGGTCCGATCTCCGTTGCATGCTCGCGGCTCACCATACACGAACGCCGCGGCGATTCTCCCGCGCGGACGTTTCGTGAATAATCGGACCCGCATGCTGCGCGCGCTCGCCATCCTCGTTCTCGCCGCGCTGCCGGTTTCGGCGGTGACGGTCGACCGCATCGCGGCGATCGTCGATCAGCAGGTGCTCACCGTCAGCGAAGTCACGCAGATGGTCGAGCTGCGGTTCTTTCCGCGCGCGGCGAAGAGCGACGACGACTACCGCCGCGACGTGCTCGACGCGCTGATCGCGCAGGCGCTGCGCTACCGCGACGTCGAGCGCTTCGGCGCGCAGGACATCTCCGCCGACACCATCGAGGCGCGGCTCGTCGAGATCCAGCGCCGCTTCGCGTCGATCGAGGAGTTCAACGCCGCGCTGGCGCGCGCGGAGCTGACGCTCGACGAGCTGCGCGCGCTCGTGAAGCGGCAGCTGCAGGTCGAGGCATACATCAAGGAGCGCTTCGCGCCGCTGGTGTTCATCTCGAACGACGATATCGACGCGTACTACCGCGGCCCGTGGGCGACGCAGCGCCGCGAGCGCGGCCTGCCGATCCCCGCACTGGCGCAGGTGCGGGAGGAAGTGCGCGCCGCGGTGCAGAGCTCGCGGCTGCAGGAAGAGATCGAGAAGTGGACGACGCAGCTGCGCGCCCGCGCGAACGTGGACATCTACGCGTGGCGCTGACGCGGCCCGACTTCCTCGTCATCGGCGCCGGCGTGATCGGTCTCTCCGTCGCACGCGCGCTGAAACGCCGCCATCGCGGCGCGCGCGTGGTCGTGCTCGAGAAAGAACCGCGCGTCGCCGTGCACGCGAGCGGCCGCAACAGCGGCGTCCTGCACGCCGGCTTCTACTACTCGCCCGACTCGCTGAAGGCACGCTTCACGCGCACCGGCAACGCGCTGCTGACGCAGTACTGCCTCGAGCGCAAGTTGGCCATCCGCCAGTGCGGCAAGCTCGTGCTCGCGACGTGCGAGGAGGAACTGCCGCGTCTCGACGAGCTCCATCGCCGCGGCGTCGCGAACGGCGTGCAGCTCTCGATGATCGACGCCGACGACGCGCGCGCCATCGAGCCGCGCGCGAAGGCGTTCCAGCGCGCGATCTGGTCGCCGACGACGTCGACCGTCGATCCGCACACGGTCATGGACTCGCTCCTCCGCGACGCGCGCGACGAAGGCATCGACGTCCTCCTCGGCACACCCTTCAGCGGCCACCACGGCGCCGGCTTCGTCGTCAACGCCGCCGGCCTCGGCGCCGTCGCGATCGCGCAACAGTTCGGCTTCGCGCGTCACTACCGCATGCTCCCGTTCCGCGGCGCGTACGTGCTCTCGAACGAGCCGGCCGGCGCGCTGCGCACGCACCTCTACCCCGTCCCCGATCCGCGCTTCCCGTTCCTCGGCGTGCACCTCACCGTGAAGGTCGACGGCACCGTGAAGATCGGCCCGACCGCGCGCCCGCCCTGGCTCACCGGCGCGCGACTGCTCGTCATGAACCGCGAGCTGCGCCAGCACGCGTGGGCCGAGCTGCGCAAGATGAGCCGCGCGCATCTGGTCACGCTCGCCTCGCGCCTCGCCACCGGCGTGCGCCGCGCCGACTACACGCGCTGGGGCACGCCCGGCGTGCGCGCGCAGCTCTACGACACGCGCCGGAACGCCCTCGAGATGGACTTCGTGATCGAGCGCGACGACCGCTCGCTGCACGTGCTGAACGCCGTCTCTCCGGGGTTCACGTGTTCCTTCTCGTTCGCCGAGCACATCGCCGGAATGATCGATTCGCGCTGATCTATCATTCCGCATGCGCGGAGCGGTCATCCAGGGCTTCTTTCCACATGGCGTGCGCCGCGAGCCGCTGCCCGCCCACGTCACGCGGCTTCCGCCCGGCGGCGGCGAGATGCTGCCGACGGCGGTTCGGCAGCTGATGGAAGCGCACTTCGGCGCGAGCTTTCAGGACGTGCGCGTGCACGTCGGCGGTGAGGCCGCGTCGATCGGCGCGCTCTCGTTCACGCACGGCTCGCACATCCACTTCGCGCCCGGCGCGTACAGCCCATCGACACCGCACGGCCAGCGGCTGCTCGCGCGGGAGCTTGCGCACGTCGTGCAGCAGCGCGCGGGCCGCGTGCAGAATCCGTACGGCGGCGGCGTCGCCATCGTGCACGACCAGCATCTCGAACAGGAAGCCGAGCGGCTGGCGAGTCAGTTCGCGCGCAACACGCGCGTCGCGCAACGCAAAGTCGCATCCGGGCCGTCGCCGCTCTGGCACGGACAGGTCATCCAGGGCAACTGGGCGTGGTACAGCGAGACCGCGAGGACGGAGTACATCCTCACGAAGAACGCCAGCAGCAAAGGGACGAAGCTGGAGCTCTTCGCGAAAGGCGGCCAGGATCCGCTCGCGTGGATGGAGTACTCGTTCGACAACGACCTGCCTCACGCCTACATGCTGCACGTCGAAGCGTACGGAATGCCCAGCGGCACGCGCGCGGGGTATCTGCTGTTTCATCACTTCGCCGCCGACGCGCTGGAACATCTGAAGCTGGGCATCTACATCGGCACCGGCGTCACCCGGAAATCGGCGATGGCCAACCTCACGAAAGCCCAACTGGAGCACAATGCCGACGCCGAAGCCGAAGCGAATCGGAATCTCGCGGCGGTGCACATCTACGAGTCCCTCGGCTTCGACGCCAGCGATGCCGAGAAGCTATCGAAATCCGTCGTCACGACGCGCGACCTCTTCACCGTCTCGCACGCGAAAATGCGGACGCACTGGAAGCCGGCCGAATCGTCGAGCAGCAGCAGCAGCAGTAACAACAACAGCAAGAGCGGCTGCTTCCTCACCACCGCGTGCGTCGCGTGGCGCGGCTTGCCGGACGACTGCCACGAGCTGACGACGCTGCGCGCGTTCCGCGACTCGTACGTGCGGGCGCTGCCGGAGGGCGAGGTGCTCATCGCGCATTACTACGCGGTCGCGCCGCGCATCGTCGCCGCGATCGACGCGTCACCGCGGCGCGAGGCGATCCTCGAATCGATCGATCGCGTGATCCGCTTCTGCGTCGACGCGATCGCGCGCGGCGAGTTCGCGCATGCGCTCGCTGCCTATCGCGAGATGGTTCTCGCGCTCGATCACCCCTCGCCGATCAGCGCGAGGAACTCGTCTTCGGTCAGCACCGGCACGTTGAGCGACCTCGCCTTCTCCAGCTTCGAGCCCGCGGACTCGCCGGCGACGAGGTAGCTCGTCTTCGACGACACGGCGCTCGCCGGCTTGCCGCCTTCGCGTTCGATGAGCTTGTGAATCTCGTCGCGCGAAAAGCGTGTGAGCGTTCCCGTGACGACGACGCTCTTCCCCGCGAGGCGGTCGCCGGTCGCCGTCGCGACGTGCACCGGCGCGACGCCGAGGCGCTGCATGCGCTCGATGCGCTCGCGATTAGCGGGGACGGAGAAGTGGAACGTCACCGCCTCCGCGACTTTCGGGCCGATCTCGCGAATGCCGACCAGTTCTTCCGCCGTCGCGTTCATCAGCGCGTCGAGCGAGCGGGAATGCTCCGCGAGCAGCTTCGCCGCGCGCTCGCCGACGAAGCGGATGCCCAATCCGAAAATGAGGCGCGACAGCTCATTCGTCTTCGAATGCTCGATGTTCTCGATGAGCTTCGACGCCGACTTCTCGCCTTTGCGCTCCAGCGCCGCGACCTGCTCGACGGTGAGCTCGTAGACCGACGCGTAGTCGGAGACGAGCTTCGCGTCGAGCAGCGCCTGCACGGTCTGCCAGCCGAGGCCTTCGATGTCCATGGCCTTGCGCGAGGCGAAGTGCGTGATCGACTGCAGCACGATCGCGGGACAGCCCTGGTTGATGCAGCGGATCGCGACCTCGCCTTCGAAGCGATGCAGCGGCTCGCCGCAGACCGGACAGTGCTCCGGCACCGCGAACGGTTCGGCGCCGTCCGGACGTTTGTCGAGCAACACGTCGACGACTTTCGGGATGATGTCGCCGCCTTTTTCGACGACGATCGAGTCGCCGATGCGCACGTCCTTGCGCGCGAGCTCGTCGAAGTTGTGCAGCGACGCGTTGACGACTTTCGTGCCGCCGATGCGCACCGGGTCGAACTCGGCCACCGGCGTCACGGTGCCGGTGCGCCCGACATACAGATTGATCGCTCGCACGATCGTCTGCGCCGCCTCGGGCGGGTACTTGAACGCGACGATCCAGCGCGGCGCCTTCGACGTCGCGCCGAGCTCGAGCTGCTCTTCGCGGCGGTTCACTTTCACGACGATGCCGTCGATGTCGAAGTCGAGCTCGTGGCGGCGTTCGCGCCACGTTTCGATGAACGCGACGACGTCGTCGAGCGTCGCGCAGAGCGCGCGCTGCGGATTGGTCGGGACACCGAGGCGCTCGAGGAGCGCGTAGGCGTCCCATTGCGATTCCGGCTGGCGGCCGTCGACGCTCACGACGTGGTAGAGGTACGCGCTGAGGCGCCGCGCGGCGACGAGCTTGGGATCCTTCTGGCGCAGCGAGCCGGCGGCGGCGTTACGCGGATTCGCGAGCTGTTCCTCTTCGTCGAGGTCTTGATTGAGCAGCGCGAAGTCGCGCTTGGAGATGTAGATCTCGCCGCGCACCTCGAGGCGTTTCACCTTGCGGTCGATCTTGAGCGGGAGCGCGCGGACGGTGCGGACGTTCGGCGTGACGTCGTCACCGCGCACGCCGTCGCCGCGCGTCGCGCCGCAGGCGAGCGCGCCGTTCTCGTAGAGCAGCGAGATCGATACGCCGTCGATCTTCAGCTCGGCCTCGTATTCGACGGTCTCGCGTCCGAGGCCGCGGAGCACGCGCTCGTGCCACTCGCGCAGCTCGTCGAGCGTGTACGCGTTCTCGATCGACAGCATCGGCGGCTCGTGCACGACGGTGGGAAAGCTGTCGATGGGCGCGCCGCCGACGCGCTTCGTGGGCGAGTTCGGATCGTCGTATTGCGGATGCGCCTTCTCGAGCTCGTCGAGGCGGCGGAGCAGCTGATCGAACTCGAAGTCGCTGATCTCCGGCGTCGCGTCGAGGTAGTAGAGGCGGTTGTGGCGTTCGAGCTCCTTGCGGAGGCGCTCGATGTCCTGCTTCACGCTCATGTCGGTCGGGAAAGATACCGCGAGCGGTCGACGATCTTCTCGACGAACTGCATGGCGTAGAGTCGCTTGTCCATGAGCGCGAGAAAGTCGCGGCGTCCCTTCACGAGGTTGAGATTGAGCGCCACGAAGCGTAGACCGCGCGGCGTCTCGAAATAAACGATGAGACGATCGCCGCCGGTCAGCTGCTCGGTGCCGCGCAATGCGTCCCAACGCACGACACGTGTCCGGAATTGATGCAGTGGCCGCAGCGTCAACGTGTCGTCGCGCACCTCCGCGATCGGGCGCCGCGTGCCGAGCCACACTTTCAGTCCGCCGAGCCACAGCGTGCCGATGTAGACCCAGACGAAGCGTTCGCCGATCCAGCCGTAGCGCGCGCCGGGAACGAAGAGAAGAGCGAGCGCGATGGCCGCGGAGATGGCCGCGGCGGTGAGCACGATCGACAGTCCTGCTCGCCGGACCCACGGGCGAAACGCGAAGATCATTTCGTTTGCATCGGACGTAACATGCCTCCGGCGATACGTTCGGCTTGCGGTTCGGTGTAATCTGATTGTGAGAACACCTCAGGCCGGTATGACTTTCGCATTTTCGGACGAGCGCGAGCGCCATGCCCGTACACAAGATTGACGGCACAGGACGACGGATTCTGGTCATCGACGATGACCTTGCGATCCGAGTGCTGCTGCAGGCGGTTCTGCGGCGGATGAAATTCGACGTGGCGCTGGCGGAAGACGGCGCGGCGGGTCTCGACAAACTGCAGCATGACGGCGCGTTCGATCTGATCCTGCTCGATCTGATGATGCCGCGCCTCAACGGCTACGAGTTCATCGAGCAGATCGGGCAGAAGTATGCGCCCGACGACCGGCCGCACATCATCGTCTTCACCGCCGCGGGCAAACGCGGCGTCGACAAGATCCCGCCGAGCGCGGTCTGCAACTCGATCTTGAAGCCGTTCGATCTCGACACGTTCATCGAGATCATCTCCGAATGTCTCAATCGCCTGCATCAGACGGGCGAGCAGCGTTCCGGAGTTTCCACTCGAGCTGCCGAATGATCCCCAGGGCGATGGTGACCTCGCGCGCGTCGAGATCGGCGCGGGCGATCATCGCGCGCACGTCGTCGTAGATGCGGTCGGGATTGTTCGCGTGCAGGAACCCCGACTCGAGCAGCAGCGCCCGCGCGCGCTGGTGCAGCCGCTCGACCGAGCCCGCGTCGGCGAACGCGCGTGACGTCTCCGCGGGCGCGATCGACGAGAGCTCGTAGCAGAAGACGCACGCCGCCTGCGCGAGGTTCATCGTCGGGAACGCGTGGTTCGCCGGAATCGCGGCCGTGTACTGGCAGAGCACGAGCTCATCGCGCGTGAGACCGCTGTCCTCGCGGCCGAAGACGAGCGCGAGCGTCTGTTCGCGCGCGAGCGTGGCGAACTTCTCGGCGAGCGTCCGCGGCGTGAACGTGACCGGATTCGTGCGGCCGCGCATCGACGTCGTGGCGACCGTGACGTGCGCGTCCGCCAGCGCATCGGCGAGCGTCGGTACGAAGCGCGCGTTTGCGAGGAGATCGTCCGCGCCGCTCGCCCACCAGCCGGCGACGGGAAGCAGCTGCGGATGCTCGCCGGCGATCACGAGCTCGTCGAAGCCGAAGTTCTTCATCGCGCGCGCGACGGCGCCGACGTTCCCCGCCTCGCGCGGCTCGACCAGCACGACGCGCAGCACGTCACTCCCTCAGCGCGTTGAGCATTGCATCCACGTCGCGCTCGGTCGTGCGCGGATTCATCATGGTCACGCGCAGCACGCGCTCGTTGCGCAGCACGGTCGTCGTGATCCACGCCTTGCCGCTGCGCAGCAATCGCTCGCGCAGAGCCGCGGTCTGCTCGTCGTCGAAGCCGCGGCGGCGGAAGCAGAGGATGTTCAGCGCCGGCTCGTGCACCGGCTCGAAGTCGTCCGAAGCGACGATGCGCTCGTAGAGATAGCGCGTCAGCGCCGCGGTGCGCTCGATGGCGTCGACGATCGGCGCGGTGCCGCGCGACTGCAGCACGAGCCAGAGCTTGATCGCGTCCGCGCGTTTCGAGCACTGGATCGTCATCTCGCCGAGGTTTTCCGAGCCGGCGTGGAAGAGATACGGCGCATCCGCTTCGAACGCGCGGCGCAGCCAGACGCCGTCGCGCACGAGGATGCTGCCGAGGGAGAGCGGCATCCACATCATCTTGTGCGGATCCCAGGAGAAAGAGTCGGACTGTTCGAGGCCGCGCACGAGATGCGCAAGCGAGTCGCTCAACAGGACCGACGCGCCGTGCGCCGCGTCGACGTGCAGCCACGTGCGGTAGCGGTCGCGCAGGAGCGCGATCTCGTCGAGCTTGTCGAACGCGCCGGTGGCGGTCGAGCCCGACGTCGCCACGATCGCGAGCACCGCCGCGTCGCCGCGCGCTTCCACCGCGGCGAGCGTTTCTTCGAGCGCCGCGACGTCCATGCGATGCGCGTCGTCGGTGGCGACCTTCAGCACATCCGCCGGCGGAATGCCCATCATCGCGGCCGCGCGCGCGATCGAGTAATGCGCGTCGGCGCCCACGACGACGATCGGACGTTTGGTCGCGTCGAATCGCGCGCGCGCCGCGAGGAGGCCCGTGAGATTCGCCGCCGAGCCGCCGGAGACGGCCGTGCCTTCGGCGGTGTCGGGATAGCCGGCGCGATCGGCCAGCCAGCGCACGATCTCTTTCTCGATGACCGTCCCGATCGGACTCATCTCCCACACCGCGGTCGACTGATTGAGAAACGAGATCAGGAGATCGGTCGTGGCGGCGTCGAGAATCGGCGGGCAGACCTGATGCCCCATGTACGACGGATGGTGCAGCTGGATCGAGTAGCGTGCGACGAGTTGCGCGAGCGCGAGCGGATCGCGCGTCGTGCCGTCGATGCGCACGAGGTCGCGCAGTTCCCGCGCGGGCGTCCACTCGACGACGGGGCGCGTGGCGACGTTCTCGACGTGATCGAACAGCAGGTCGACGAGCGCGTGAGCGTAGGCGCGCGATTCCATGGCGCGCGGATTCTATGCGGGATCGCCGGAATCGCCGTCGTCCAGCGGCGTGATCGGATTGAACTGATCGATCACCGCCGCCCACGCGCGCAGGTACCGCTCGCGCGGCACGCGAAATGAGACGCCGTTCTCGTCGACGTACACCCAGCCGGCGTGCTCGTAGATGGCGATGCGCCACCCTTCGTCGGCGTCCTCGTAGGGCGCGTCGAACGTGCCGAGCGGCACGTCCGCGGCGACGAAGTGGCGCAGATCACGGTCGGCGTGTTCCCACGCGGGAAAGCTCGCCAGCCGTCCGCGCGACGCGCTGACGAACTCGATGCGGTGCTCGTCGTTGACGCGCACTGCAAAGTCGGTCACGGCCTCGCCGGCGTCCGCGCTCAACGTGTCGCTACTCCTTCGACTCGATGCGGTAGTTCGGCGCTTCCTTCGTGATCGTGACGTCGTGCGCGTGCGACTCGCGCAGACCCGCTGCGGTGATGCGGACGAACTGCGCTTTCGTGCGCAGGTCTTCGATGTCCTTCGAGCCGGTGAGTCCCATGCCCGAGCGCAGGCCGCCGACGAGCTGCGGGATCATCGCGCCGATCGAGCCCTTGTACGGCACTTTGCCTTCGATGCCTTCCGGCACGAGCTTCGTCACTTCGTCGGTGTCTTCCTGGAAGTAGCGGTCCTTCGAGCCCTGCTGCATCGCGCCGATCGAGCCCATGCCGCGATACGCCTTGAACGTGCGGCCCTGATACAGGATCGTCTCGCCCGGCGCCTCGTCCGTGCCCGCGAAGAGCGAGCCGATCATGACCGCCTGCGCGCCGGCGGCGATCGCTTTGGTCATGTCGCCGGAGAACTTGATGCCGCCGTCGCTGATGACCGGCACGTCGAACTTCTCGGCCGCGCGCACCGCATCGAGGATCGCGGTGATCTGCGGCACGCCCGCGCCCGCGACGACGCGCGTCGTGCAGATCGAGCCGGGTCCGATGCCGACCTTGATCGCGTCGACGCCGAGCTCGCAGAGCTCGCGCGCGCCTTCGTACGTGGCGACGTTGCCGGCGATGAGCGGCGTCGTCGGGAAAAGCTTCTTGAACTGGCGGATCGTGTCGAGCACGCCCGCGGAATGCGCGTGCGAGGAGTCGAGCACGATGACGTCGACCTTGGCGTCGATGAGCGCGCGCGCCCGTTCGATGCCGTCCTTGCCGGCGCCGATTGCGGCGGCGACGCGCAGGCGTCCGAGGGGATCTTTCGCGGCTTGCGGGTAACGGCGCGCCTTCTGGATGTCTTTGACGGTGATGAGACCTTTGAGATCGCCGTTGGCGTCGACGACGAGCAGCTTCTCGATGCGATGCTGGTGCAACAGCTCGCGCGCCTGCTCGAGCGTCGTGCCGACCGGCGCGGTGATGAGGCTGTCTTTCGTCATGCGCTCGGAGATCGGCAGATCGAAGCGCGTCTCGAAGCGGAGGTCGCGGTTCGTGAGGATGCCGACGAGCTTTCCGTTCGCATCCGTCACCGGCACGCCCGAGATCTTGTATTTCTCCATGACCTGCAGCGCCTCGGCGATCGACTGCCACGGCCGCATGGTCACCGGATCGACGATCATCCCCGCTTCCGAGCGCTTCACCTTGTCGACCTCTTCGGCCTGCAGCAGCGCGGACATGTTCTTGTGGATCACGCCGAGTCCGCCGTGCTGGGCCATCGCGATGGCGAGGCGCGCCTCGGTCACGGTGTCCATCGCGGAGGAGAGGATGGGGATGTTCAGGCGGATGTCGCGCGTGAGGCGCGTGGAGACGTCGACGAAGTTCGGATGGATCTCCGACTTGGCCGGCTTGAGCAGCACGTCGTCGAACGTGAGCGCGACCGGTATGCCTTCCGCGAAGCGGTCGGACGGCAGCGGCTCGGGCTTCTCGACTTCATGAATCTCCACCCGGCCGATCACCGGCACGTCGCGCAATACACGTTCGTCGCTCATGTCCGCCCTCCTGAACGGAGTATAGAACGTGGAGGTAAGCACCGGAATTGCAGGCACATGTCGCGGCCATGATGCGGTTTACGATCGAGGAACGGCATCTGACGGACGATCACGGCCGTCCTGTCGCTGCACGCGAAGCCGTCGAGTTCCACACCTGCGACGCCGAAACGATCGACGACGCCGTGCGCGTCTTCGTGAAAGAGGACAATGCCGAGATCATCGGCAGCGTGCTGAAGTTCCCCGGCTTTCAGGCCGTGGCGACGGTGCGGAAGGAGAGCGGCGTGTATACGTTGCAGTTCACGCCGGCGAGCTCGTCCGGGATGAGAATCTGAATGAAGAATTCAGAACGCAGAACGCAGAATGAAGAATTGTGGTGGCGTGCGCTTTAGCGCACGCACGTCTCTCTTTTCTCAATTCTTCGTTCTGCGTTCTGCGTTCTTCATTCAGCTTTTAGCCGTTCTTGATGATCTCTTTCAGCATCTCATCTTCCAGCCGGTACACCGCGAACACGCCGACGCGATAGCGGTTGAAGAGGAACGAGAACGCGTAAACCTTGCCGCTCTGCGCGTGGACGTAGCCCGACAAGCCGATCACGCCGGAGATGTAGCCGGTCTTCGCGTACACCTGCCGCGCGTACGGCGGATTCCGGAGACGATGGCCGAACTTCGAGTCGAGATCTCCGGAGTACGGCAGCGAGCTGACGAACTCCTCGCGCCACGGCGTCTTCCACATGTAACGCAGCAGCTGGATGAACGCGAACGACGACGCGCGATTGTTGCGCGACATACCGCTGCCGTCGGTCGGTGAGAATTCCCCTTCCGGCACGCCGACTTTCGTCGTCAGCCACTCCTTCACCGAAGCCGTGCCGCTCGCCCACGAGCCCTGGTTCCGCCGCTCCGCGCCGATCATCTTCACGACCTGCTCGGCGTAATGGTTCTGGCTCTTTTTGTTGATCACGTAGACGAGGATGCTGAGCGGCGTCGAATGCTTCGTGAGCAGACGCCAGTCGGTGCGCGCGTCGCGCGGCGTGAGGAGGATCGTGCCGCTGATGCTGATGCCCGCGCGCTGCAGCGCCTCGTTCGTCACCGACGCGAAGTACTGAATCGGATTCTCGACGGTGACGAAGACTTCCGTCGCGCCCGAACGCGCGGGGACGCCGCCGCGCACGATGATCGTGTTCGAGCCGCGCTGCCGCGTGATGAACGGCAGCCCGCCGCCCGTGCGACAGCTGTTCTGCACGTTGAGGAACGCCGTCGGCGGCTCGAGCTGCACGACGCATTGCTGTCCCGCGCGGCTCGGCAGCACGCGCACTTCGACGCACCCTTCCTGCATCGAGAACGCCGACACCGGCGCCTCGTACCAGTTCACCAGCTGATCGACCGGCCACGTCGGATGGATGTACTCCGTGTCCATGTAGCCGTACTCGAAGACGAGATTGCCGTGCACGTTCTTGATGCCGGCGCGGCGCAGATCCGCGGCCCAGTCCTGAATGACCGCGGTCGCCGAGCCGTCGTGAAAGCGGCCGCCGATGGTCGGGTCGCCGTGGCCGACGAACTTGAGATCGCCGTTGAGCGTGCCGCTCGCGTCAATGTCGCCGCGCGCGTAGACGCCGGTCGTCACCTCGAACGACGGCTTGAGGATGTCGATGGCCGCCGCCGTCGTGAAGAGCTTCATGTTCGACGCCGGCGCGAGCACCATGTGCGGATTGCGCTCGGCCACGACGCGTCCCGACTCGAGCTCGACGACCTGGATGCTCGTGTCGGCGCTGGCCGACGTCCGGCCGTTCACGAGCGATGCGAGCCGCTCCTCGAACGTCGCGCCGGTCGCTGCTTCGACCGGTGCCGGCGCGGCCTTGCGCGTCGCGGCGGCGCGACGGTGCGTCGACTTCTTCGTTGTTTTCTTTTTCGTCGCCGCGCCGGCGGAGGGATCCACCAGCGCGATCAGCAGAACTGCGAGGAGCGCAACCAGGCGCGAGCCACGAACGGTCATTGCGGCGAAGAATACCTTTCTGCGTGCGCCCACCGTGCAAAGATGGTGCTACGGCAGAGCGACCCGCACCTTCTCGCGCAGCGCATGCGGCAGCCGTTGCCGCACCGCCTCCCGGATCACCTCCCGCGAGTAGCGCCGCGAGAAGTGCGTGAGGATCACCGCCTCGTTCTGAAAACGATCCGCGAAATCCGCGAGATCGTCGATGTGGATGTGCCGGTACCGCGCCGCGCGGTCCTGATGTCCTTCCGCGACGAACGAGCACTCGATCATCAGCACCTCGGCCGTGAACGCCGCCTCGCACCGCTCGAGGAAGCCGCGATCCGTGTCGCCCGTGTACAGCAGCACCGAACGCCGGAACTCCTCCTCGACGGCGACGCCTTCACGCCGCAGCTGCGCGAGCTCGTCGCTGGCGAGCGAGGCGAACTCCTCGCGCAGATGATGGCGCGACTCGATGAATTCGTACGCGCGCGCGGCCACGCGATGCGGCGCGGCATGCGCCCGCACGAAGAGCCGCCGCCCGACGCGCACTTCCTCGCCCGCCGCGACGCCGATCACCTCGACCTCGAACTCCGCGCCGGTCAGCTTCTCCTGGATCGCGAGCAGCGCGCGGACGTCGTCCGCCGATTCGCGCGGCACGTAGATCGTGCCGCCGTCGAGCCCCTGCAGCTTGCGCTGGCCCGCGTAGAACGGAATGCCCGCGGCGTGATCGAGGTGCGCGTGCGTGATGAAGACGTGGGCGAGCGGCACGACGAGATCGGGACAGCGTCCGATGTCGAGCGCGACGCCGAGCTCGCGCACGCGAAAGTACGTCTCGTGCCCCGCGCGCGAGCGTCCGTCGATCGTCAGATGCTGCGTGCGCAGCTCGACGAAATCCTTATCCGCGTGCGCCAAGGCTGTCGATGACCTCCACGAGCTCCGGCAGCGCGTGCACCGTCGCATCCGGCACGATCGTCAGTCCGTGCTCGACCGGCGGCGCGACCGCGGTGCCGCGTACCGGCGGCTCGAACAGCACCGCCCGCATCCCGCAACGCTGCGCGCCGTGCACGTCGACGTACGCGTTGTCGCCGACGAACACCAGCTCGTCGTACGCGACGCCGAGACCGCGCCGCAGCTCCTCGAAGATCGACGGCTGCGGCTTGCACGCGCCGTGTTCGTTCGAAAACACCATCACATCGATCGACGACGCGAGGCCGAGCACGTCGAGAATCCGCCGCAACGCGTAGCCCGGCGTGCGTCCGGTGTTGCTGATGAGACCCACGCCGAGGCCGCGCGACTTGAGCGCGCGCAGCGTCTCCGCGGCACCCGCGACGACGGCCGGCGGCACGTCGACCGCCGCGTGCGCGTATGCGTGCTCGAGCTCCGCGAGCATCGCTTCGTCGAACTCGCGCACGTCCACTTCGAGCTCTTCGAGAAAGTGCTCGATCTGCCGGCGGCACGGCACGTCGAGGTCCGCTGACCAATAGAGCTCGTGGCAGCGGCGCCACAGCGCGCGATACGCGTGCTCGATGCGATCGGCGAGCGCGCCGTAGCCGCGCGCGGTCAGGATCGCTTCCATGCGCGAGGTGCGCAGCCGCTCCTGACTCCGCGACAGATCGGGCGTGTCCGTGATCAGCGTTTCCCAGAGATCGAATGCGACGGCTCGGATCAAACCAGCTTCACTCTCCCCCCGAACCCTTCCTCGTATCCGTGGAAGTGTTCGAGCGCCGGCTCCGGATACTGCCAGCAGTAGTAGCCGCCGCCGCTGTCGAAGTCGACGAGCCACAGTCCCTTCACCTCGATGCCGAGGCGCAGGATCGACTCGGCCCATTCGGTGACGACGCGCTCCGACTCCGATCCTTCTTCTTCACTCAACGCATCGACGCGCTTCACGGCATCGGCGGTGATGCGCTGCACCTCGGGGAGCATCGCCGCGGCCTGTTCGTAGGTCCAGATCAATTTCGGCACGCGCGAATTCTAAGTTCAACTTTCCGTACCTCTGTGCTAAAACCCGCCTTGCATACTCACGAGGGAGGAATACCGATGTCGGTAGAGGATAGGGTCAAGTCCATCATCGTGGAGCAACTCGGCGTTGACGCCGAGGAGGTCACGCCAGACGCCTCGTTCGTCGAAGATCTCGGCGCCGATTCGCTCGACACCGTCGAGCTGATCATGGCGTTCGAAGAGGAATTCGGCGTCGAGATCTCGGACGATGAAGCGGAGAAGATCCGGAAAGTCCGCGACGCCGTCGAGTACATCGACAAGCGCGCCAAGGCTCAGTGACGTCCGCGTTGCGCTGCCCGCGCAACGAGTACTGAGTGCTGCAGGTGTTGAGTGCCGCGAGGCACCCGGCATCCAGCACTCAGCCCTTTTTTAGGAGAGTGGTTTGACCAAACGTCGTGTCGTCGTCACCGGTCTCGGCATGATCTCCCCGCTCGGCGTCGGCAACGAGCCGACCTGGCAGGGACTGATCGAGGGACGCTCCGGCGTCGGCCGCATCACGAAGTTCGATGCGAGCGCCTACGCCTGCCAGATCGCGGGCGAAGTCCACGGCTTCAACGCCGAGGACTTCATCGAGAAGAAGGAAGTCAAGAAGTCCGACACCTTCATCCACTACGCCGTCGCCGCCGCGCAGCTCGCGGTGGACGACGCGGGCTACGACCCGTCGAAGGACGATCCCGACCGCGTCGGCGTCATCATCGGCTCCGGCATCGGCGGACTGCCGCTCATCGAGGAGATGCACAAGAAACTCCTCGAGCGCGGACCGAGCCGCATCTCTCCGTTCTTCATCCCCGGCCTGATCGTCAATCTCGCCGCGGGACACATCTCCATTCGCTTCGGCTGCAAGGGACCGAGCTCCGCGCCCGCGACCGCATGCGCCACCGGCGCGCACGCGATCGGCGACGCGGCGAAAGTCATTCGCTACGACGAGGCGGACGTGATGTTCGCCGGCGGCAGCGAGGCCGTCATCACCGCGCTCGCGGTCGGCGGCTTCTCCGCGATGCGCGCGCTCTCGACGCGCAACGACGAGCCGCAGCGCGCGTCGCGCCCGTGGGACAAGGAACGCGACGGCTTCGTCATGGGCGAAGGCGCGGGCGTGCTGATCCTCGAGGAACGCGAGCACGCGCTCGCGCGCGGCGCGAAGATCTACTGCGAGCTCACCGGCTACGGCATGTCGAGCGATGCGTTCCACATCACCTCGCCGTCGGAAGATGGCGACGGCATGGCGCGCGTCATGGGCCGTGCGCTGAAGGACGCGGGGCTGCAGCCGACCGACATCGGCTACATCAACGCGCACGGCACGTCGACGCCCGTCGGCGACAAGACCGAGACGATCGCGATCAAGCGCGTGTTCGGCGACGCCGCGTACAACGTCGCCATCAGCTCGACGAAGTCGATGACCGGCCACCTCCTCGGCGCGGCCGGCGGTCTCGAGTCCGCGATCGCGGCGCTGGTCGTCAAACACGGCATCCTGCCGCCGACGATCAACTACGAGAACCCCGACCCGGAGTGCGATCTCGACTACACGCCGAACGTGGCGCGGCAGAAGGAAGTCCGCCACGTGCTGTCGAATTCGTTCGGCTTCGGCGGCACGAACGCGACGCTGATCTTCTCGCGCCACGACTAGTCGCTAACAAACGTGGCGCGCAGCGCCCACGACAATTCTTCATTCTGCGTTCTGCATTCTTCATTCTTCATTCTTCATTCCGCTTTTTATAGTAAAGTTCTTTTCATGACTACCGACATCGCGGTCATCGGCGCCGGTCTCTCCGGTCTCCACTGCGCCCGCCTCCTCGCCCTCCGCGGCTTCCGCGTCCTGCTCATCGACCGCAAGGAGTCCATCGCCGGCCCCGTGCAGACGACCGGCATCTTCGTGCGCAAGACGTGGGAAGACTTCCCGCTGCCCGAGGAACAACTCGGCCCCGGCATCCGCGACGTCGTGCTCTACTCCCCCGCCCGCCGCCCGCTCACCTTGCGCGCCCGCCACGACGAGTTTCGCCTCGGCCGCATGTCGTGGCTCTACCTGCACCTCGTCGAACAATGCGTCCGCGCCGGCGTGACGTGGCTCCCCGGCGCGCGGCTCGTCGCGTGCGATGACGACGCGATCACGGTGCTGCGCCACGGACGCCGCGAGCGGATCACAACGCGCTTCGTCGTCGGCGCCGACGGTGCACGCTCGACGACCGCGCAACTCCTCGGGCTCGACACGCATCGCGAGCTCCTCACCGGCATCGAGGAGATCGTGCCGCCGATCGCACGCGAGCCGGTGCTGCATTGCTTCGTCGACCCGCGCCTCGCCCCCGGCTACATCGGCTGGGTCGCGAACGACGGCCACGAGGCGCACGTCGGCCTCGCCGGAACGTCGGGAAAACGCGGCTGGAACGCCGCGCAGGCACTGCACACGTTTCGCGACACCCTCCCGTTCCGCGCCGGCCGCGCCATCGAACGCCGCGGCGGTTTGATTCCGGTCGGCGGCATGCTGCGCAACATCGCGTGCAAACGCGGGCTCCTCATCGGCGACGCCGCCGGCGCCGTCTCGCCGCTCACGGCCGGAGGTCTCGACGGAGCGCTGCGCCTCACCGAATTCGCCGCCGATGTCATCACCGCGTACCTCGATCGCGGCGACGCGGACGCGCTCCGCGCCTACACCGGCTCGCGCTTCCGCGCGCGTTTCCTCACCCGCCGCTGGATGCGCCGCGCGATGAACGCCATCGCCACACCGGCGCTCGCCGAGCTCGCCCTCGCCGCGCTGCGCACGCCTGTGCTGCGCGGCGTCGCCGAGCACGTCTTCTTCGCGAGAGGCTCGTTCCCGGAGGTGAAGGTGCGGTGGGCGGCGCGGAAGGCGGCGGTTAGAATCCCCGCATGACGCGCGCGTGTCTGCCGCTGATCGCACTCACCGTTCTCTCCTGTCGACACGTCGACACGCGAGTTCCGCCACCGCCGCCCGTTGCGACCGACGTCCACGGCGACGGCCCCGCGGCCGTCCCGGACCGGATCGCCGCGTTCCTGGCGAACCGGAACGAGCTGCAGGTGACGCTGTACCGCTTCGATGAGCAGGACGCGTCGAACGCTCATGGCCGCCACGTGGCGGAATCGGCGGTGCTGTCCGCGGATGCTGCCGCCGAGCTCGCGGCCGTGCTCACGAGGCCGGAGTCGTACACGGACGCGCACTTTGGCTGTGGCGACGCGGGAATCGGCGTTCGTTTGTCACGAGGCGATGCATCGATGGACCTGCTCGTCGATCTGATCTGCCGTCACATCTACGATGCGCGATCGGGCGAGGAAGTTGGATATCTAAGTACCGCGGCGCAGGACTGGGTCGTGCAGCTCGCGCAGCGCGTGCACGCCGAGCGTTGAGTCAGCCCTGGCGCGCGAGCCACTCCGCGAACGCGTCCTGTCCGTACTTGCGCGCGACGTCCGCCGGCGTCATGCCGTCTGCCGCCCGCGCGTCGCGGTCGGCGCCGTGCGTGAGGAGCAGTTCCGCGAGCTCGGTGTCGCCGCGGCTGGCGGCGCCGTGGAGCGGCGTGTAGTCGAGCTGCTGACGCGCGTTCGGATCGGCGCCGCGTTCGAGAAGCAGTTGCATGGTCTCGCGATCGCGGACCGCGGCGGCGGCGTGCAGCGGCGCGACGCGCTGCGCGTTTTCGGCGGCGGCGTTGACGTCCGCACCGCGCTCGATGAGCAGCCGCGCGAGCGCGGGGTGACGAAAGAAAATCGCCAGCCCTAAGGGAGGAAAGCCATCCGCAGAGGGCGAATGGAGGAGCGACGGATCGGCGTCGAGCTGGCGTTCCACCTCCCCTTCCTCTCCCAGCGCGCACGCTTCGGCGAACGTCAGCCGCGCGCCGCGCTTGGTGAAGAGCCGCGCCAGTTCCGGCTTGCCGATGTAGCAGGCGAAGAGGATCGGCGTCACGCCGTTCTCGGCCGATTGCAGCAGCGACGGGTCGGCGTCGAGCAGGCGCGCGACGGCGGCCGCGTCGCCCGTCTTCATCGCATCGGTAAGCACGCTCATGCGGAGGATGCTATCGCGCCGATGCGCGCGTCCGTTTCTCGATTCCTGCGAAAGCGCGCGGGCGGCACGCCGGCGACGCGCGTGAAGAGGGTCGTGAACGAGCCGAGAGATTCGAAGCCGCAGTCGAAGGCAACGTCGGCGATCGGGCGGTCCGTCGCGCGGAGCAGCATGCGCGCGCGCTGCATGCGCAGCGTCGTGAGGTAGCGATACGGCGTCGTGCCGTGGAACGACGCGAACAGGCGATGAAAGTGAAACGGCGAGAGGCACGCCTCGCGCGCCGCCTCGTCGATCGTAACGCGGCGTCCGACGTTCGCGTGCAGGAACGCCGTCGCGATCCGCAGCCGCCGCGCGAGCTCTTCGCGTGTCGACGCGCGCAGCGACGGCAGGCGTTCCGCCCGCGCGGCCACGTCGCATTGGACGCCGACGATCGCGTTCGCCGTCGCGAAGAACGCGGCGTCGAGCGAGTCCGGCATCGCGTGCGCGCGCTGCATCGCCGCGACGAGCGGCGCGTCGAAATGCAGGCGTTCCGCGAGCGGCGCGCGTGCGATGTCCTCCGGCGCATCGAGCAGCGCGGACGACGACGTCGTCGCCGCGCGCCACGCGTCCTCGACGAAGCCGCGGGCGAAGAAGAAGCACCACGTCTCTACGGGCTGCAGACTGTCGATCGTGATCTCGTACTCCTCGCCGTCCTCGAGGAGCAGCACGGTGCCGGGGCCGACTTCGTAGCGGCCGGCGCGCGTCTCCCACGTCGCCACGCCGCGCATGACCGCTTTCACCGAGAGCGGACCGGTGAAGCGATGCTCGTAGCGATGCGCGTTCCGGCCGTGCAGGACCGCGTTGATGCGGCCGAGGTCCGCGGCGCCGGGGTTGATCGCAACCATCGAGCGATTCTACGGCGGTTAGGAAAACGTCGAGTTCGCAATCCGCGGCCTTAGTCTGAATGAGCCGGGCACGGCGTTTGAGTTAAATAACTAACGTGGAGGCGACGATGAAACGGTGCGAGCATTGCGGCCATTCGAAAGCCGCGCATCTCGACGGCGTACGGTGCGCGTTGTGCGGCTGCGTCCCCGAACGGCAGGAGTTCGTCCAGCAGGCGTTGAGCTTCCGCTCGGCGCTGCCGGCGCGCGCCGCGCCAGCCCCGCGGAAACGGTAAGCTCAGCACTAGGATGATTTCGGCGCGTTTGTTCGTTGCCGAACATATGGAAGAGCAGCTGAAACGAACCCCGAAGCTCGTCACCGTCTCCGAACGCAACCTCCAAAGCGCCGCCATCCGCCTCCTGCCGAAGCACAACAAGCTGGTCTCGACGGAGGTCGAATACCTCCGCCGCGTCCTCGGCGACAAGGCCACCCAGGGCGACATCGACGAGAAGGTGCAGCAGGTGCGCAAGCTGCCGTGGAGCATCATCGCCGGCGAGGCGTGATCGCGGCGCCAGGCCGTATCATCGCCGGCGAGATATCGCCGTTCGTATAGACCCACCTCATCCGAGCGCGTGCTCGACGTTCATCGCGCGCGATCACTCCCGCTGTACCTCGCTCCAGCAGGCGACAGGCGCGCCCATCGAGCACGACATCGTTCGTGCGTAAGCTCGCTTCATGATTCCAAGCGGGCACGTCATCCGCACCTCGTCCGCTCGCTTGAAGTTCGACGTCGTCGTCATCGGTGCCGGGGCCGCGGGACTTTCCGCGGCGCGCGTGTTGTCGGGCGCGGGGAAGCGCGTGTGCGTGCTCGAGGCGCGCGAGCGCATCGGCGGCCGCATCTACTCGCTGCAACTGCCCGATCTGCCGGTGCCGGTCGAACTGGGCGCGGAGTTCATTCACGGGCGCAGCGAGACGACCTTCGGCATCGTCGACGCGGCGTCGCTCGCGGTGGCGCAGCTGCCCGACAACCACTGGTGGTCGCGCAACGGCAAGTGGGAGCGCATCGGCGATTTCTGGGAGCGCATCAACACCGTGCGCGCGAAGATCGGCAAGCTCTCGCGCGACGTGAGCTTCGCCGAGTTTCTGCGCGCGCATCGCTTTCCGCCGCGGCTGTGCGAGCTCGCGCGCAGCTTCGTCGAGGGTTACCACGCGGCGCACGCGGAGCGCATGAGCGCGCTCGTGCTGCAGATGGCGGACGAAGAACAGGACGACGCCGAAGGCAATCCGCAGTTCCGGCTCGCAGGCGGACAGCACGCGCTCATCGACTGGCTGCGCGCCGGACTCGATCCCGACACGAGCGAGTTGCGCCTCGGCACGCCCGTCGCGGCGATCGAATGGTCGCAGGGCGCGGTGAGCGTCGAGACCGCGCGCGGCGAACGCATTCGCGCGAACGCCGCGGTGCTGACGCTGCCGATCGGCGTGTTGAAAGCGGGCAGCGTGCGTTTCGATCCGCCGCTGCGCGAGAAAGAATCGATGATCGCGCATCTCGAGGCGGGGCATGTGGTGAAGATCGCGTTCCGCTTCCGCGAGCCGTTCTGGGAAGAACATGGCCCCACGAAAGGCGGCGCGCCGCTGAACTTCGCGCACAGCGACGATCCCTTTTTCCCGACGTGGTGGACCGTCGCGCCGTTTCGCTCGCCGGTGCTGATCGGTTGGGCGGGCGGCAGCGCGGCAGACGCGTTGCTCGCCGAGGGACACGACGCGATGATCGACCGCGGCCTGGGCGTGCTCGCGCGTCTGTTCCAACTGCCGCGCAAGCGCGTCGACGCGCTCCTCGCCGGCACGTGGATGCACGACTGGCAGAGCGATCCCTTCAGCCGCTGCGCGTATTCGTACGCGGGCGTCGGCGGCAGTCACGCGGCGGACGCGCTGGCGAAGCCGCTGCGCAAGACGCTCTTCTTCGCGGGCGAGGCGACGAGCAGCGACGAGACCGGCACGGTCGCGGGCGCGATCGAGAGCGGACGCCGCGCGGCGCGCGAGCTACTGCGCGGGAGCCGCTGACAGCAGCTTCTCGATCTCGTCGAGCGGCACCGGGTAGCTGAAGTAGAAGCCCTGCACCTCGCGGCAGTCGGAGTCGCGGAGGAACTCGAGCTGCTCGTGCCGCTCGACGCCTTCCGCGACGACGCGCAGTCCGAGCCCGTTCGCGAGCTGAATGACGGAGCTCACGATCGCGGCGTCCTCGAAACCGTCGGGGAGATCGGCGACGAAGCCTTTGTCGATCTTCAGCGCGTCGATCGGAAAGCGCTTGATGTAGCTCAGCGACGAATGGCCGGTGCCGAAGTCGTCGATGGCGATGGTGATGCCGAGGCTGCGGAGGCGCGCGAGCGTGGACATCGTCAGCTCGACGTCTTCCATCGCGACCGTCTCGGTGATCTCCAGCTCCAGCGTCCGTGGATCGATGCGCGACTCCGCGAGCGCCTCTTCGATGTTCGCCATCAGCGACGGATCGCGGAACTGCCGCGCGGAGATGTTGACGGCCACGCGGAAATGCGGCCGGCCGTCGTTCTGGAACTGCCGCACCGCGCGGCACGCCTCGCGGATCACCCACTGGCCGATGTCGAGGATGAGACCGCGCTCTTCGGCGACGCCGATGAAGTCTTCCGGCGCGATCACACCACGCTGTGGATGACGCCAGCGCAGCAGCGCCTCCATGCCGACGATGTTCATCGTGGCGATCTCGATCTGCGGCTGATACAGCAGCTCGAACTCCTCCGCCTCGAGCGCGCGGTGCAGGCCGTTCTCGACCGTCATCCGCTCATGCGTGGTGCGGCTCAGCTCCTGCGTCGACATCTGGAACGTGTTCCGCCCCTCGGATTTCGCGCGGTACATCGCGGTGTCGGCATTCTTGAGCAACGCTTCCGCGTCTTCGCCGTCGTCGGGATAGACGGTGATGCCGATGCTGGTCGTGACGTACAGCTTGTGTTCGTTCACTTCGATCGGCTCGGAGACGCAGCGCAGCACCGCCTGCGCGACGAGCGCGGCATCTTCGCGGCGCGAGAGCTCCTGCAGCACGATCGTGAACTCGTCGCCGCCGACGCGCGCGACGGTGTCGCCTTCGCGCACCGCCGCTTTCAACCGCTTCGCGACCTGCCGCAGCAGCGCGTCGCCGACCGAATGCCCGAGGGAGTCGTTCACGAGCTTGAAGTGATCGAGATCGAGGAAGAGCACCGCGACGAGCGTGTGGCGCCGCTGCGCGAGCGCGAGGGCGAGCGAGAGATGCTCCTGAAAGAGGCGGCGGTTCGCGAGACCGGTCAGCGCGTCGTGGTACGCCTGATATTCGATCTGCTGCTCGGCGCTCTTGCGCTCGGTAATGTCGCGAATGAGACCGATGACGCCGATGATGTTGCCCGCGGCGTCGGAGTGCGGGCGGTAGACGGAGGAGATCCATCCTTCGCGACCGGTGCCGGGGACGTAGTAGTGGATGTCGGGCGACGAGACGGTCTCGCCCGCGAGCGCGCGGCGCAGCAGCTCGTCGACGTGCTGCTCGCGGATGTGCGGAAAGAGATCGGGCGCGCTGCGGCCGATCACGTCTTCCGCGGTCATGCCGGAGAGCTCTTCCATGAAGCGGTTCCAGAGCACGTAACGCAGGTCGCGGTCGCAGACGACGATGCCTTCACCGGCGTTTTCGAGGATCTCGCTCGCGAAGCGGTCGGAGTCGCGCAGCGCGCGCTCGGAACGCGACGCCGCGAGTTGGCGCACGAGGGCCAGCACGGCCGCGGCCAGAAGCGCCGCGGCGACGAGGATCTCGATGGGCTGCATGTTCGGGCGCAAGTCTGTGCATGGCGGGCTGTGCTTGCAAGAGAAAATGCGCCCATGAGTTACTGCACCATCGCGCCCGGCCATCCGTTCCACGGCCCGTATCACGACGAGGAGTACGGCTTCCCCGTCCGCGACGACGACCGCCTCTTCGAACGGTTCGTGCTGGAGATCAATCAGGCCGGATTGTCATGGCTGACGATCCTGAAGAAGCGCGATGCCTTTCGCGACGCGTTCGCACGGTTCGACGTCGATCGCGTGGCGCGCTTCGACGATCGCAAACGCGCGCGCCTGCTCGAAAACGAAGGCATCATCCGCAATCGCCTCAAGGTCGACGCGGCAATCGAGAACGCGAAACGCATCCGCGCGCTGCGCAAGACGCACGGCTCGTTCGCACAGTGGCTCGACGCGCATCATCCGCGCACGAAAGAGGAGTGGGTGAAGCTCTTCAAGAAGACGTTCGTCTTCACCGGCGGCGAGATCACCGGCTCGTTCCTGCTGTCGACCGGCTACCTCGCCGGCGCACACGACGAAGACTGTCCGGTGTACGCGCGGACGATCAGGGCCGGCGCGCCGTGGGCGAGGCGACCAGCCCCATGAGCTCCTGGTACATGCAGTGGAAGTGGTGCACGCCGTTCTCGCGCTTCGGCGAGTAGCGGCCCGTGTCATACGTCGACGAGCGCAGGCCGCGCTGCACGGTCTCGCAGATCTCGATGTCCTCGACCTGAATCTCGTCGCTGAACTGCACGGTCTCGTCGATCTCGCGCTTCACCGCGCTCGGATCCTTGAAGTACCAGTCGAAGAGCGTGAGCGTGCGGCCGTGGCCGAGGGGCAGGATGAGGTTCGTCGAGAAATTGTCGGGATAGACGTTGAGCATGAGGTTCGGGAAGATCCAGAAGTAGCGCACCTCGTCGTCGCCGCCGCTCGTGCGGATGCGCTCCGCTTTCTTCGTCGGCGCAAACTGAATCGAGTACGTCCGCTTCACTTCGGTGCGGTAGTTCGCGTAGTCGAGCTCGCGGAAGAGTCCCGGATGCACGATCGGGATGTGGTAGCCCTCGAGGTAGTTGTCGACGTAGACCTTCCAGTTGCAGTCGAGCTCCCACGCCTTGCGGTGCGCGAGACGGAAGCCGCGGTAGTCGTGGCGCGGCATGTCGTCGAGGAGCGTGCCGAGGAAGTCGCGCAACGACTCGGCGCGCGGATCGAGATTCACGAACACGAGCTCGTTCCACTCCGCGGCCTGAAAGCGCGGCAGCGCGCAATGCTCGCGATCGAAGTCGCGGACGCCGTCGAACTCCGGCGTGCGCGCGAGGCGGCCGTCGAGCGAGTACGTCCAGCCGTGATAGCCGCATTGCAGCACCGGGCGCTTTCCCTCGCCTGTCGCGACGGGACCGGCGCGATGGCGGCAGACGTTCGACAGCGCGCGCAGCTCGCCGTCGTTGCCGCGCACGACGAGCACCGGCTCTTCCGCGATCGTCGTCGTGAAGAACTGTCCCGCCTCCGCCACCTGTTCGCTGCGCCCCGCGAGCTGCCACGTGCGCGCGAAGATGCGGCGGTTCTCTTCCTCCAGCACCGCCGCGTCGGTGTAGTAGCGGGCAGAGAGCGTGGAGGCGGATTCGAGGCGCGGATCGATCATCGTCGGGAGAACCGTTTCGCCCCGAAATATACCGGAACCGTGAGCAGGAGCAGTCCCAGCGACCAGCGGCTGTTCGCGAGATCGCCGAGCGTCGCGGCGATGAGGAACGCGAGCGAGGCGAGCAGCGCGAGGCAGGTCGTGAACGGATGTCCCCATGCGCGGAACGGCGCGCCGGGCTCGCGGCGGCGCAAGACGAAGAGCGCGGCGAAGGAGAGCGTGTAGTTCGCGACGAAGAAGAACGCGAGCTTGGCGATGACGGTCTCGAACGTGCCGGTGACGATGAACGCACCGGCGAGAAGGCTGCTGATCAGCAGCGCGATGTCGGGCGTGCCACCGCGATTCACTTCACGCGCCCCACGCCAGAACAGGCCGTCCTTCGCCATCGCGTAGAGCACGCGCGGCGCCATGAGCACGTTCGAGCTGACCGCGCTGAGGAGCAGCACGACGACGAGCGCGCGCAACACGTTGAAGCCGTTCGCGCCGAAGAGGCGCTCCATCACCACGCCCGCCGCGAATTTTTCCCCGGCGATCGTCGGCACGGAGACGACGCGCAGGATGGCGATGTTGATCAGAAGATAGATCGCCGTCACCGACGCGAGTCCCGAGAACATCGCGCGCGGAATGCTGCGCGCGTAGTCCTTCACTTCCTCGGAGAAGTAGATGACGGCCGACCAGCCGTCGTACGTGTAGATGACCGACTGCAGCGCGAGCACGAACGGCAGGAAGAGCGAGCCTTCGCGCTCCGCGTTCACCACCGTCGGCGCCATCGGATTCCGCGCGCCGAGCCACAGGCACGCGCCGATGAAGAACAGCAGCGCCAGCGCTTTCATCACGCTGGTGACGTTCTGGACGGCGCTGCCGGCGCGCACGCCGAGCCATTGCACGATCGTCAGGATCGCGACGACGGCGAGCGCGATGACCTGTTGCGTGCGCGCGGCGGGAATCAGCGCGACGGTGTATTCGCCGACCACGATGGCCACGGCCGCGGTCGTGCCGCACGTCGAGATCCAGTCGCTCCAGCCGACGACGAAGCCCGCGTAGTCGCCGAGCGCGTGTCGAACGAAAACATACTGCCCGCCGGAGCGCGGCACGCGCGTCGCGAGCTCGGCCAGCGCGTTCGCGCCGAGGAACGCGTAGAGCGCGCCGCCGAGCCAGACCAGGATGAACGGCCAGAAGGTCTGCAGGTGCGTGGCGATGTCGCCCGGCGTACGGAGAATGCCGGCGCCGATGGCGTTGCCGATCGTGACCGCGAGCCCGAAGCCGACGCCGAGGACCGCGAGCAGTTGCCCGCGTGGGGGGAGCGGTTCGGGCGTGTCGGTGGAGACCGGCATTTTCGCGGCGCGCACAGTCTACCAAGGGACGATGAATGCAGAATGCAGAACGCAGAATGAAGAATTCAGAAAGAGGCGCGGCCGCCAAAGGCGGCCCACCGCACTTCTAAATTCTTCATTCTGCGTTCTGCATTCTCAATTCGCTTTTGCCCGCGCCACCGCGGGTTGGGAGCCGGTGCCCGCCATCTCCCAACCCGCCGGGGGACTACGCCACTTTCGCCGAGTGGCTACTGGGTATCGCGAATCGTGATTGGGCCGTTGACCGTGGTTGCGTGCACTGCCGTGGCGCCGTGACCGAGCTCGATGCGGCGCGGCTCATCGCCGTCGTCACCACCATCGCGCGTCATGCGCCAGCCGCGGTCACATCCCTCGGCCCGGCAAGAAATGGGCCCGCGTCCGTCTGATTCGACGACGACCCCCGAGTTGAAGTTTCGCGGGACGCTGATGCTGAGCGGACCGTTCTTGGTCGATGCCTCGAGCGAGCCGTTCCAGCCGTCGCCGTCGAGCGCGATCGACAGCGGACCATTCGACGCCTTGACCGTCATGCGGCCGGCGCCGCCGTCGATGCTGATCGGACCGTTGATCGTCTGCGCGTCGACTTCGCCGGAGACGTTCGCAAGCGACAGCGGACCGTTCTCCGCGCGCGCGACGACGGTGCCGTCGACGTCGCTCAGCGCGAGCGGACCGTTCTCGGTGGAGACGTCGACGTTCGCGCCACGCGGCACGGTGATGTGATACAGCACCGTCCAGTTGTGCGTCGACGAGGGACCGCTCGTCTTCACTTCGCCGCCGACGACGGAGACGTTGATGTCGCGCAGTTTCTCGGGGCTGTTCGCCGCCTTGCAGACCGTGACGGTGTAGCCGGAACCGCTGCCGCCGGTCACGCTGATCGGCGAGCGGTCGCCGGCGATCTTCAGCGAGCGCAGAGTTCCCGCGTCGATGACCTGTTTCTCGACGTAGGTGTCGCCGTCGTCGAACTGGATGTCGTCGGCCGAACAGCGGTCGGCGTCCGAACGGACGTGACTGCCGTAATGGTTGCCCCGCGCGTAGGCCGCGGTGGCGAGGGAGGCGAGGGCAAGAGCGAGTGCGATGCGACGCATGACGAGGTCCCCTTTCACCGCGATAGACGAAGGCGCGCGCCGAAAGTTAGCATCCCGCCATGCACATCCTTCTCGCCGTCTCGCTGCTCGCGGCCAGCTCGTGGTTCGGCCACTACGAATCAGGCATCCGTCTCATCGAACAGGGACGCGCCGCGGAGGCGAAGCCGGAGCTCGAGGCCGCGCTCGCGGGGCGCGCGGAGGAAGGGCTGCAGGTGCCGGCCGCGCCGCAGCAGTACCTCGACTATCTGCCGCATCTCTATCTCGCGATCGCCCATCAGATGACCGGCAACGTCGACGGCGCGCGCCGCGAGCTCGCGCTCGCGGAAACGTCGGGCGTCGCGGCGAAGAGCGAAGTCGGACGTCCGCTGCTCGTCGCCTATCAGCTGCTGCTGCGCGGCGATCCCACCGCGCGCTCGCCGCGATATGCGCGCTTCGAGAAGAAGCCGCCCGTGCTCAGCGACGCGGAGTTCCAGCGGCTGCGCGACGACGTGCTGGAGAAGTGCAACCTTCCCGCGAGCACGAAGCTCGGCGATGCGCCGTGGTACGCGAACTACGAGCTCGGACTCGAGCTCGAGCGCAAGGGCGACTATCCGCGCGCGCTGGCGCGCTTCCTCGACGCCGTCGCCCGCCGCCCGAATCCGCAGAAGCAGGCGCGCATGTACGGCATGTGGCTCATCGACTACTACCCGTACTTTCACATCGCGCGCTCGCACGTGCGCCTCGAGAACTGGGACTGCGCGAAGAACGCGCTCGAAATCTCCCAGCGCCTCGGCGAGATCCCGCGGGGCGCCGGCGAGATGGACGAGTGGCTTTCGCTGCAGAACGCGGTGGCGCGGAAGACGGCGGGAGAGTAACGCGCGCGCGGCTAGCCGCCGAGGTACGCCTTCTTGATGCGGTCGCTGGCGAGCAGCGCCTTCGTCTCGTCGCTCACGACGATGCGGCCGGTTTCCATGACGTAGCCGCGGTGCGCGGTGACGAGCGCCATGTGCGCGTTCTGTTCGACGAGGAGGATCGTCGTGCCTTCGGCGTTGATCTCGCGGATGACGCGGAAGATCGTCTGCACCATCTGCGGCGCGAGGCCGAGCGACGGCTCGTCGAGGAGAAGCACCGTCGGCTTGGCCATCAGCGCGCGCGAGATCGCGAGCATCTGCTGTTCGCCGCCGCTCAATGTTCCCGCGTTCTGCTTGATGCGCTCTTTCAGCACCGGGAAGAGCGAGAAGATGCGGTCGTACTCCGACTTCTGAATCTTGTCTTTGCGCAGATACGCGCCGAGCTCGAGGTTGTCGGCGACGCTGAGGTTCGCGAAGATGCCGCGGCCCTCGGGCACGTGCGACACGCCTTTGCCGGTGATGATGTGCGGCTTCACGCCGCTGATGTTCTGGCCGTTGAACGTGACCTCGCCTTTGCGCGGCTTGAGCAAGCCCGAGATCGTGCGCAGCGTCGTGGTCTTGCCCGCGCCGTTCGCGCCGATCAGCGTGACGATCTCGCCCTTCTGCACGTCGAGGCCGATGCCGTGCAGCGCGGCGATCGTGCCGTAGCCGACCTCGAGGTTGCGGATCGAGAGGATCGACGTCATGCGTGCGCCTCCGACACCGGCTCGCCGAGGTAAGCCTCGATGACCGCGTCGTTCGAGCGGATCTCGGCGGGCGTCCCGACGGCGATGGTCTTGCCGAAGTTCAGCACGACGATCCGCTCGCAGATGCCCATCACCAGTTCCATGTTGTGCTCGATGAGCAGGATCGCGATCTGGAAGCGGTCGCGGATGTCGTGGATCGTGCCCATGAGCGCGCGGGTCTCGCTGTCGTTGAGTCCCGCCGCGGGCTCGTCGAGCAGCAGCAGCTTCGGACGCGCGGCGAGCGCGCGCGCGATCTCGAGGCGGCGCTGATCGCCGTACGGCAGGTTCTTCGCGGCGTGATCGGCGCGCGTGCGGAGGTCGAAGATGTCGAGCAGCTTCATGGCCTGCGCTTCCGCTTCCGCTTCCGCCTCGTGAAAGCGATTCGTGTGCAGCACCGCGGAGGTGCTGGAGTACTTGTAGTGGATGTGGCCGCCGATCTTCACGTTCTCGAGCACGGTCAGCTCTTTGAAGAGGCGGATGTTCTGGAACGTGCGCGCGAGTCCGAGGCTCGTGATCTGGTACGGCTTCATCTCGCGCGTCGACACGCCGCCGATGGCGATGTCGCCCTCGGTCGGCTTGTACACGCCGGTGAGCATGTTGAAGATCGTGGTCTTGCCGGCGCCGTTCGGACCGATCAGGCCGAGGAGCTCGCGCGGCTGAACGTCGAGATTGAAGTCGGAGACCGCCGTCAGTCCGCCGAAGCGGATGGTGACGTGATTCGCCTGCAGCAAAGCGTCGTTGGCCATGAGCGTCTAAGTCACCGGCGGCGCGGCGTCGCGATCGAGCTTGTCGTCCGCGTTGCCTTCATCACGCGCCTCGTTCGGAAGCGAGTCCTTGCGGCGCGGCAGGAACTGCCACAGCTCCTTGCGGCCGAAGAGTCCCTGCGGCCGCGTGAGCATCAGCACGATGAGCATGATCGAGTAGATGACCATGCGCGGATCGCGGCCGCCCGGCATGTAGTCCTTCACCGGCCGCAGCGCCTCGGGGAGCAGCGTGAGGATGATCGCCGCGACGATCGAGCCGGAGATCGATCCGAGTCCGCCGAGGACCACCATCGCCACGACCTCGAACGAGCGGATGAAGGTGAAGCCGGTCGGATTCAGATACGCGGGCGTGTAGTGCGCGAAGAGCCCGCCCGCGACGCCGGCGAGACACGAGCCGATGATGAACGCCTTCACCTTGTAGCGCGTCGTGTCGATGCCCATCGACTCGGCCGCGATCTGGTCCTCGCGGATGGCTAGGAACGCGCGGCCGACCGACGAGCTCACGAGGCGGTTCGAGATCAGGATCGTCAGTCCGCAGAAGAAGAAGACCCAGAAAAAACTGCTCCACGCCGGGATGCCGCTGAGACCGCGCGCCGCGCCGATCGCTTCGATGTTGAGGATCAGCACGCGGATGATCTCGCCGAAGCCGAGCGTGACGATGGCGAGATAGTCACCGCGCAGGCGCAGCGACGGCAGACCGACGATGTAGCCCGCGATCGCGGACATGAGTCCGCCCGCGAGCACGGCCACGATCAGCAGAAGGTTCTGCCAGACGATCTGCTGCGCGCTGCCGTCCGGCATCTTCGCGACGTACGGACCGAAGTAGTAGACGGAGAGATACGCCGCGCTGTACGCGCCGACGGCCATGAACCCGGCGTGGCCGAGCGAGAACTGTCCGGCGTGGCCGTTGATGATGTTGAGCGACACCGCGAGCGTGATGTTGATGCCCATCATCACGAGGATGCGGTTGTAGTAGCGCATCGACGGCCAGTACACGGCCGCGTATTCGAGCGCGACCCACGCGCCGTACAGCACGGCGATGTAGATGATGAGCAGGATGAAGTCGCGGAGATACCAGCGGCGGAACATTAGAACCCGCCTCCGGGGAGGCGGAATGAAGAACGCAGAACGCAGAATGAAGAATTGAGAAATGAGCACGCCGGGCCCATTTCTTCATTCTTCGTTCTGCGTTCTGCGTTCTTCATTCAGACTTTTTCCGCCTGATACTTCCCAAACAAGCCGCTCGGCCGGAACAACAGGATCACGATGAGGATCACGAACGCGATCGCGTCGCGATAGTTCGAGTACGCGCTGCCGCCGACGAACGACTCGATGATGCCGATCAGCAGCCCGCCCACGACCGCGCCCGGGACGTTGCCGATGCCGCCGAGCACCGCGGCGACGAACGCCTTGAGGCCGGGCATGACGCCCATCAGCGGATCGATCTTCGGATACGACAGGCCGTAGAGGATGCCGGCCACCGCGGCGAGCATCGAGCCAATGACGAACGTCGTCGAGATCACGCGATCGGTGGGAATGCCCATCAGCGACGCGGTCTCGAAGTTGTACGAGACGGCGCGCATGGCGCGGCCGTACTTCGTGCCGTAGACGATGTACTGCAGCAGCGCCATGAAGGCGATGGCGACGCCGAGCACGATGAGCTGGTAGTTGGTCGTCACGACGCCCGCGAACTGAATGACGTGCTTGTCGATCAGCGTCGGGAAGAACTTCGGATCGGGACCAAAGACGAACTGGCCGCCGAACTCGAGGAAGAAGGACACGCCGATCGCCGTGATCAGCGACGCGATGCGCGGCGCGTTGCGCAGCGGACGGTAGGCGATGCGCTCGTTGAGGTACCCGAAGGCGCCGCAGACGATCATCGAGAGGAGCATGACCAGCGCGGCGCTGAGCGGCGAAGAGCCTCCGCCGTTCTGTTTGGCGATGAAGTTGCCGGCGTAGAAGCCGACGAACGAGCCGAGCATGAAGATGTCGCCGTGGGCGAAGTTGATCAGCTTCAGGATGCCGTACACCATCGTGTAGCCGAGGGCGATCAGCGCGTAAATCGAGCCGGAGGCAATCCCGTTCAGCAGGTTCTGAAGCAGAGTCTGCATGCAAAGAAAAAGGTCCGGCGAAAACTACTCGCCGGACCCCGTAATGTAAAGAGGAATGTAGCGCTTACTGCGTGCGCGTGGTGCCGGTCGTCGGCGTCGAGCCGGTCGTGCCGGTCGTCGCCGCGCTGGCGGTCGTGCCGGTCGTATCGGTCGCTCCCGCGGCGGCTCCGGCCGATGCGTTCGGATCGACGATGCCCTTGAGCGCGGTCTGGCCGTTGCGGATCTCGAGGATCGCCAGCTTCTTGCCGACCGGGTTGCGGTCCGGCCCGAGGTTGATGAGACCGGTCACGCCGAGGTAGCCCTTCGTCTGCGCGATCGCGTCACGCAGCGCCGGACCGTCGGTCTTGCCCGCGCGCTTGATCGCCTCGGCGAGCACTTTCGCGCTGTCGTAGCCGAGCGCCGCGAGCGCGTCCGGCTTCGCACCGTAGCGCTCCTGATACTTCTGCACGAACGTGCGCACGGCCGGCGCCGGATCGTCGACGTGATAGTGGTTCGAGTAGAAGCAGCCTTCCAGCGCCTTGCCGCCGATCTCGATGAGCTTCGGCGATTCCCAGCCGTCGCCGCCGGCGAGCGGCTGCGACATGCCGAGGTCGCGCGCCTGGATGGCGATCTGGCCGATGTCGTTGTAGTAGCCCGGGACGAAGATCACTTGCGGGTTCGCGGCTTTGATCGCGGTGAGCTGCGAGCGGAAGTCGCTGTCGCCCTTCGAGTAGCTCTGCTTGCCGACGATCTGGCCGCCGTTCGCGGTGAACGTGCGCTCGAAGTACTGCGCGAGTCCCGTCGAGTAGTCGCTCTTGACGTCGATCAGGATCGCGGCGCGCTTGAGCTTCAGTTCTTTCGTGAGGTAGTTCGCCATGGCTTCGCCCTGATACGGGTCGATGAAGCACATGCGGAAGATGTAGTCGCCGACTTCGGTGACGCGCGGGTTCGTCGACGACGGCGTGATCATCGGCACCTTGTTCTGCTGGCAGATCGGCGCGGCGGCGAGCGAGTTCGACGACGCGACTTCGCCGAGGATCGAGACGACGTTGTTCTGCGAGATCAGCTTCGTCACCGCGTTCGCGGCTTCCTCGGCCTTCGACTGGTCGTCTTCGGTGAGGACGCGGATCTTGCGGTTGTTCACGCCGCCCGCGGCGTTGACTTCGTCGATCGCGAGCATGATGCCGTTGTGCGTCGACTGTCCGAACGTGGCTTCGGAACCGGTGAGCGAGCCGAACTCGCCGACGAGGATCTCGCCGCCGGCGTCTGTCGTGGCGGCCGCGCCTCCGGTCTCTCCCGTTTTCGGCGGGCAGCCCATGAGCACGAGGGAGAGAATCGCGGTGGAAAGAATCAGAGCTTTGTTGCGCATGAGGCGGATTCTAGCGCAAGCCGCAGCCGTGCGATGCTGCGGAACCTCTGCACGAGTGCAGAGGTCCTATGGACGATGAGCGAGGCGGCGCGCGCGTGAGCTTTCACGGAACGACGGTGGCCGAGGCGGAAGTTGATGCGGTGCGCTACCGCACGGTGCGGTTCGACGCGCATCACGCCACGCGTCCCCACGCGCACGAGCAGGCGTACTTCTGCCTCGTCCTCGGCGGCGAGAGCCGCCAGCGCTCCGTGAGCGGCGAGCGCATGCGGCGTCCGGGCAGCGTGTTCTTTCATCCCGCGCGCGAGCCGCACAGCGAACAGTTTGGCGCGGAGGGCGGACGTCTCTTCTCCGTCGAGCTGGGACGCGACGCGCTCGCGCGCTTCGGCGCGTCGCTGCCTGCGAACGCGTCGTTCGCCGTGCGCGGCCGCGCGCGGAGCATCGCCGCGCGGCTTTACCTCGCCGCGCAGCACGAGCTCTCGCCGAACGACGCCGCCACGCTGACACAACTCCTCGTGCTCGAAGCCACGCGCACGCGCGAGACGGTCGCCCCCATGCTGCGCAGCACGTGGCTCGACGCCGCTCGCGCGTATCTCGACGCGCATTACACCGCGAACGTGCGCCTCGCCGACATCGCCGCCGCCAGCGCGGGCGTGCATCCCGTGCATCTGTCGGCCGCGTTCCGCCGCCGCTTCGGCGTCACAATCACGGACTACGTGCAGACGCTGCGCGTCGAGCGCGCGCAGCGCGAGCTCGCACGTGGCAACAAGCCGATCGCGGACATCGCGCTCGACGCCGGCTTCTCCAGCCAGTCGCATCTGACGAACCGCTTTCGCGCCGAGACGGGCTTCACGCCGGCCGCGTGGCGTGCGCTGTTTCAGCCGGCGCGGTAGACGTCTTTACGCCGTCACGCGCTCTTCCACGTACGGCACGACGTCGAAGTTGCGCTCGTACAGCGCGTGAATCCGCTCCATCTCGCCGTCATTCAGCGGCGCGTGCTCGGAGGCGCCGAGGAACTCGTCGAGCTGCGTTTCGTCGTAGATGTTCGGCAGCGCGGAGACGATGGACGGATGTGCGTAGAGCCAGAGCAATGCGAGCTGGCCGATGGTGACGCCGCGCTCGCGGCAGAGCGGCTCGACTTTCTCGACTTTCTGCACGCCTTCGACGAGCCACGCGCGCGGACGGTGCGAGCGGTGATCGTTCTCATCGAACTTCGTGTCGAGCGTGTACTTCCCTTCGAGCATGCCCGAGGAATGCGTGACGCGGATGAGGAACTGCGGCGCGGGATGCGCTTTCCACGCGCGGAACTCGTGCTCGAACGCGCTGCTCGGCGCGCACAGCTTCTTGTTCGCCTCGCCGCGCCGCGCTTCGTCGACGCCGGCGTACGACGGACCGCGCTCAGCCGCGAGGATGAACTCGCGTCCCGGATCCTGCTCGAGGAGGTTGTAGATCATCTGCGTCACCGGCGCGTGGCGCACGGCGTTCGCGTAGATGCCCTCGTCGCGCCAGCCGATGGCGGGGCCGAGCGACGGGCCGTACGACGAGATCTTGCCTTCGCTCTTGAGCGTTTCGAGCGTCTCCCAATGCTCGTCCTGCAGCAGCGTCACGACGCGCGGGTTGTGCGGCTGGTAGATGGCGATGTGGTCGACGCCGAGGCGCTGCAGCGATTGCTCGCAGGCGAAGCGGATGAACTGCGGCGTGAAGTCCTGCGGCAGCTCGCGCTGGCCGCGCGGGCGCTCGGGGTTGTTGTAGAAGTCGTAGCCGAACTTCGTGCCGACGATGAGCTCGGGATGTTCGCGCAGCAGCGGCGCGAGCATCGTCTCGCCGCGGCCGTTGCCGTACGCGTCGGCGGTGTCGATGTAGTTGACGCCGCGGTCGACGGCGATCGAGATCAGGCGCCGCGCCTCGTCATCGGTGTACGTCCCCCACCAGCCGGTGGCGAGCGTCCACGTCCCGAACCCAAGCTCGGAGAGCGAGAGCTCGGTGCCGTGCAGTTTGCGGTAGCGCATGGTGGTCAACCTGTTTACTTTCCCGAGAAGCTGGCCTTCCGCTTCTCGTTGTACGCGGCGAGCCCTTCGCGCGCGTCGTCGCTCTGGAAGAGTTGCTGCTGCAGCTCGCGCTCGAGCGCGAGTCCGGTCTCGATCGGGATCTCCCACCCCGTCTGCACCGCGCGCTTGATGCGGCCGACCGCTTTCGACGCTTTGTTCGGCGGGCAGAAGCTCCACGCGTACTCCATCACGCGTTCCCACCACTTCTTCCCGTCTTCTTCGGCCGGCCAGACGTAGTTGACGATGCCGAGCTCGCGCGCGTCCTCGAACGTCATGAGGCCGCCCTCCATCATCAGCTGCATCGACTTGTTCTTGCCGACGAGCCGCGAGAGGCGCTGCGTTCCGCCCGTGCCGGGCAGCACGCCGAGCGAGACCTCGGGCAGTCCGAGCTTGCCCGCGCCCTGCAGCGCGATGCGGATGTCGGCCGCCAGCGCGATCTCGAGACCGCCGCCAACGGTGTGGCCGTTCAGCGCGGCGATGACGAGCTTCGGCGTCTGCTCGAGCCGGCTCATGGTCTCGTTCGCGTGGAGGCAGAAGTAGTACTTGAACTGCGGCGTGACCTCCGAGAGCATGCGGATGTTCGCGCCCGCGGAGAAGAACTTCTCCCCCGCGCCGCGCAGGACGATCACGTGCACCTCGTCGTCCATGCGCGCGCGCAGGATGCAGTCGTCCAGCTCGCGGTTCATCTCGTAGGTGTACGTGTTCGCGGGCGGATCATTCAGCTCGAAGATCGCCACGCCTTTTTCGACTCGATAGTCGACGAGAGTTCCGGCCATGGGGCGCATTCTACAAGCGGCGTCCGATGCCGACGAACGCGAGCAGCGCCGCGAGCAGCGCGAGCATCATCGGCGAGAGCGCCGGCACCGCGGCTTCGACCGCGAACTTGACGACGTTCGTGTTGCGCGTGGTCTCGTTCGTGCCGTTGCCGTCGGCGTCGAAGGCAATCGTCGCGACGTTCGCGATCTGCGTTCCGGAGCCGCCGCCGGTGATGCGCGCGTGAATGGTGATCGTGACGTTTCCGTCCGCGGCGATCGCGCCGTTCCAGCGTACGCGATTCAGCGCGAGATCCGCGCTGGCGGTGCCGCTGTCCGCGCTCGCGTCGACGAGCGTGAGCCCGGCGGGAAGCGTGTCGACGAGCTCGTCGCCGAGGTTGTCGGGCTGCGCGACGTCGCCGTGGTTCGCGAGGACGATCGTGTACGTGATCAGCGCGCCCTGACCGAACGGACCTTCGACCGACTTCACGCCGGTGACGTCCGTCGGACCGACGATCGTCACCGCGTCCGCCGCATCGGAGGAGCCGCCGGCGCTGGCGCGGTTCACGATCGAGGTGCCCGGCGCCGCGGATGCGGAGACCGTCGTCTCCAGATCGAAGTGCGCCGTCGCGCTCGCGGCGAGCGTCGCGGCGGTGCACGTGATCGTGCCGCTCGCACCGACGACGGGAGTCGTGCACGACCAGCTCGCGGGCGGAGTCAGCGAGACGAACTGCAGTTCCGCGGGCAGCGTGTCGATCATCGTCACGTTCGCCGCGTCGCTCGGACCGGAGTTCGCGACGTCGATGTCGTAATGCACCGCGCTGCCGGGCGTGGCGCTCGTCGTGGTCGTGCTCTTGGTGATGGTGACGTTCGTGCTGGCGGTCGTCGTCACCGAATCGCTCGCGGTGTCATTGCCCGGAATCGTGTCGAGCGCGGAGCTCACCGTCGCAGTCGCGGTGTACGTCGTGCCGCTGGGCGTCGACGACGCGACGTGCGTCGTGACCACGAAATGCGCGACGCCGTTCGGCGCGAGCGACGCGGTCTGCGTGCACGTGACGCTGCTGTCGCAGTTCCACCCAGCCGGTGCGCTCACGGAGACGAACGTGAGTCCAGCCGGAATCGGAAGCGACACGCTGCCGTCGGCGACGGTGCTCGGGCCGTGGTTCGTGACGTCGAACGTCCAGTCGAGGTCCTCGCCCGCGACGACCGGATCGGGAGCTCCGGCGAGCGTGACGGAGAGATCGCTCTGCGGCGTCACGTTCACGTGGACCGTCTGCGTGTTGTCGTCGAGATCGCGGTCGCTCGACGACGTCGACACGTTCGCCGTTGCGGTGATCGTCGACGGCGGCAGATCGGGCGGTGTCGTGACGTCGATGACGAACGACTCGGAGCCGACGCCGAGCACGGGCTTCGTGCACGTGACCGTCGCGCCGGTCGTGCACGTCCAGCCCGCGGGCGCGGTGAGGCCGGCGAACGTCGCCTGCGACGGGATCGTGAACGTGAACGTCAGATCGGCCGCGTCGTCCGGACCTTCGTTGTTGATGGTCGCGTTGTAGTGGATCGTTCCGCCGGCGGCGACCGGCTGCGGCGGCGTGACGTGCACGTCCACGGAAACGAGCGAGGCGGCGAAGACAGCGAGGGACGTGAGAAAAAAGACTGCCGTCAGTTTTTTCATTCGAGGTTAGAGGCCGTCGCCGAACGAGATGCCGAGGGAGCGGGCGGTGGAGACGACCTGGCCGTGCGGGTCGACGTACTTCGGGCGGGAGACTGCATCTTTGATCGGCACGGAGACGATCTCTTCCTGCCGCAGCGCGACCATCTCGCCGAACTGTTGCCGCGCGACGAGATCGGCCGCGACTTTGCCGAAGCGGCTGGCGAGGATACGGTCGAACGGAATCGGCGAGCCGCCGCGCTGGATGTGGCCGAGCACCGTCACGCGGATTTCGAGATCGATCTCCTGCTGGATGTCGGCCGCGACCTGATACGCGATGCCGCCGAGGCGCCGCGTCGCTTTGTCGAGGTAGGCTTCTTCGCCGCCGACGCGCTTCGCGCCTTCCGCGACGACGATGATGTCGAACTTCGCGCCCTCGGCCTGGCGATCGCGCACCTGATGCGCGATCACCTCGGGGCGATACGGCATCTCCGGGATGAGGATGATGTCGGCGCCGCCGGCGAGTCCGGCGTAGAGCGCGATCCAGCCGGCGTTGCGCCCCATCACCTCGAGGATCATCACGCGGTCGTGGCTCTCGGCGGTTGAATGCAGGCGATCCACGGCGTCGGTGGCGACGGCGACCGCGGTGTGAAAGCCGAAGGTGTAGTCGGTGGCGGCGAGGTCATTGTCGATCGTCTTCGGCACCGCGACCATCGGGATGCCCATGTCGCAGAGCCGCTGCGCGATCTTGAGCGTGCCGTCGCCGCCGATGGCGATGACGCCGTCGATGCCGAGCTCGCGCGCGTTGTCGACGACGAGCTGCGAGCGGTCTTCGCAGCCGCCGTCGCCGGTCGGATACTCGAACGGGTTGCCGCGGTTGGTGGTGCGCAGCAGCGTGCCGCCTTTCGGCAGGATGCCGCGGATCGAGTCGAGCGTCAGCGGCACGATCTGTTTCGTGAGCAGACCTTCGAAGCCCGACTGGATGCCGACGACCTCCATTTCATGATCGCGAATCAGCGTGCGCACCGCTGCGCGGATGACGGCGTTGAGGCCCGGGCAATCGCCTCCGCCGGTGAGGATCCCGATGCGTTTCATGGCGGCGGAGAGTACCGCAACTCCGCGCGAACTCCGGCGCGCGCCGAGCACGGCATGCCTGTTGCTCATCCGTAACGCCGGAGGCTCCCGCGGGGGGGCCGTTTCAACTGGAGGAAAAAAGCGCATGAACATCATTGGATGGATCCTGTTTGGTCTCGTCGTCGGCGCCATCGCCAAGTTCCTCATGCCGGGCCGCGACCCGGGTGGCTGGATCGTCACGATTCTGCTCGGCATCGCCGGATCGTTCGTCGGCGGCTTCCTGGCCACGACGCTGATGGGCCGCGATCAGCAGACAGCAGGCTGGATCGGCTCGATCATCGGCGCGATGGTCCTGCTGTTCATCTATCGGCTGATCGTCGGCCGGCGCCGCGTGGTCTGACGGCGCGCCGCGAGACTTCTCCTGACCTCTCCATCCCGGCCTCGCGCGTGGCGAGGCCTTTTTTCGTTTGACGAAACGTAACGCCGCGGGTGCGGAACATTTCACCGCGCTGCACGTCTGAATCGGTGCGGGAATGTCGATCCCCGCTTCATCCATTGGTCACACCAGGAGGAGTCAAGCAAGTCTATGAATCAATCCACCAAACGCATTCTGTCGACGATCGCGATCGTGATCGCGTCAGTGGCGTTCGGCGTGCTCATCAGCGCCGATCTCGGCTTGATGAAGACGTCGAAAGCTCAAACCACTTCCACGATGGCGGCCGCACCGGCCGGCAGCGTGGGATCGGTGATGGTCCCCTCGTTCGCCGACGTCGCCTCGCGCGTCATGCCGGCCGTCGTATCGATCCGCTCGACCGAAGTCATCAAAGTGAGCGATCAGCGCCGTCGCCAGTTCGGCATCGATCCGTTCGAATTCTTCTTCCCCGACCCGCGCCAGCAGCAACAGCGTCCGCAGCAGCGCGGCCAGGGCGACGACGACAACGGCGATGACGACGAACAACGCCAGGTCAGCGGCGGCTCCGGCTTCATCATCTCTCCCGACGGCTACATCCTCACCAACAACCACGTCATCGAAGGCGCCTCGACCGTCGTCGTGCACTACGGCGCCGACGAGAACGGCAACGGCGGCCAGACCACGAACGCGAAGATCGTCGGCCACGACCCCGCCACCGACCTCGCGCTTCTCAAAATCGACGTGAACCACGAGCTCCCCTCGATCCGCCTCGGCGATTCCGACCGCATCCGCAAGGGTGACTGGGCCATCGCCATCGGCCATCCGTTCACGTTCGAGAACACGCTCACCGTCGGCGTCATCTCCGCGAAAGGCCGCTCGCTCGGCCTCAGCGAGCAGACCCGCTCGTTCGAGAACTTCATCCAGACCGACGCCGCGATCAACTTCGGCAACTCCGGAGGTCCGCTCCTCAATATTGCCGGAGAGGTGATCGGCATCAACACCGCCATCCGCGGCGGCGGCGCGCAGGGCATCGGCTTCGCGACCCCGATCAACACGGCGCGCACGCTCCTGCCGCAGCTGAAGAAGGGCAAGGTCACCCGCGGCTTCCTCGGCATGTCGATCACCGACGTGACCGAAGAGACCCGCGAGGCGTTCAACCTGCCGGAAGCGCGCGGCGCGCTTGTGCAGGACGTCACGCCCGACAAACCGGCCGACCGCGCCGGCATCCGCCACGGCGACGTCATCGTCGAGATCGACGGCCGCCCGATCCGCAACAACCGCGAGCTGATCGACTACATCTCGTACCTGCCGGTCGGCACCGAGGTGCACATCACGCTGCTCCGCAACAGCCAGCGGCAGACCGTCACGGCGAAGACCGCCGAGCGGCCGCCGGACGGCGAGCCGGATGAGACGGAGAACGGCGGCGCGACGGTCGAGCCGACGCGCAACAAGCTCGGCATGTCCGTGCAGAACCTGACGGCCGAGCTGCGCCGGCAGTACAACGTCCCGGCGACCACGAACGGCGTCATCGTGACGGACGTGAAGAACGTCTCGGCGGCCGCCGACGCGGGCATCAGCGAAGGCGATGTGATCAGCGAGGTGCAGGGGCAGCGCATCGACAACGTCGACCAGTTCCGCACCGCGGTCGACGCCGCGCGTTCGGGCCAGCGCATCCGCATCTACATCACCACGCCGACGCGCACGGGCCCGGTGTCGACGTACCGCATCGTGCAGACGCCGTAAGCCTTTCTGCATCGAACGACGAACGGCGGACCTTCGGGTCCGCCGTTTGTTTTTGCGCGCGCGCATACAATCGCGCCCGTGACCGACGACGACTTCATGCGGCGCGCGCTCGCGCTGGCGGAGCGCGGACGCTGTTCCGTCAGCCCGAACCCGATGGTCGGCTGCGTCATCGTGCGCGACGGCGAAGTGCTCGCCGAAGGCTGGCACCGCCGCGCCGGCGAGCCGCACGCGGAGATCGATGCGCTACGCCAATGCGACGCGCGCGGCGCGACGATGTACGTCACGCTCGAGCCGTGCGCGCATCATGGACGCACGCCGCCGTGCGCCGACGCCGTGATCGCCGCAGGCATCGCGCGCGTCGCCATCGCCATGCGCGATCCGCACGACGTCGTCGACGGCCGCGGCATCGACAAACTGCGCGCGGCGGGCATCGAGGTCACGACCGGCGTTCGCGAAGCCGACGCGCGACGCATGAACGAGGTCTTCATCTGGGCGATCACGCAGCGACTGCCGTTCGTCGTGCTGAAAGCGGCGATCACGCTCGACGGCAAGCTCGCGACGGTCACGCGCGACTCGCAATGGATCACCGCGGAAGCGGCGCGTGAGGCGAGTCTCGCGTTGCGCGAAGAACACGATTCGATCCTCGTCGGCGGCGGCACCGTCGCGGCGGACAACCCGCGACTCACGCGCCGCCTCGGCATCGCAAACGGCGTCGTGCCGTGGACACGCGTCGTCCTCGACGGCGACGGCAACGCGCCGCCGCACGCGCAGCTCTTCCGCGACGGCGCGCGCACGATCCTCTTCACGTCGGCGCCCGATCGTTACAGCGCGTCGCCGGAGCTCGAGATCGTGCGCATCGACGGCCTGGCCGATCTCGAACGCGTCTTCGGCGAGTTGCACGCGCGCGGGATCCAATCGGTGCTCGTCGAAGGCGGCGCGGTCGTGCACTCGGAGCTCATCCGCCGCGGGCTGTGGCAGAAGATGATTCTCTTCGTCGCGCCGATGCTCGTGGGCGGCGGCGACGCGCCTGCGTTGCTGCAAGGCGAACCGATCTCGCGATTGACAGACGCGTACCGCTTTCGGTTTGATCGCGCGGAGCTCGTAGGCGGCGACCTGAAACTCGTCGCCTACCCTTCCTGAATGTTCACCGGGATCATCGTTCATCGCGGCACGATCGAGGCGTTCGAGCGCGCCGGCGGCGGCGCGCGCCTGCGCCTGCGCACGACCGATCCGGAACCGTTCGCGCGCGGCGAGAGCCTCGCCGTCAACGGCGTCTGTCTCACGGTGCTGCCCGACGACGACGGCGCGCTCGTCGCCGACTTATCCGAGGAAACGCTCGCGCGTACGACGCTGGCGAATGTGCGCGCGGGGATGCAGGTGAACGTCGAGCGCGCGCTCGCCGTCGGAGAACGCCTCGGCGGACATCTCGTGCAGGGACACGTCGACGCGACGGGCACGCTGCTCTCGGTGACGCAGGAAGGCGACTTCGCGGTGTATCGCTGGAGCGTGCCGCGCGACTACGCGGATCTCCTCGTCGACAAAGGCTCGGTCGCCGTCGACGGCGTGTCGCTCACGGTCGTCGAGCCGGACGCCAATTCGTTCGGCGCCGCGCTGATTCCGGAGACGCTCCGCCGCACGAACCTCGGCAATCCGCACATCGGCGGCGGCGTCAACCTCGAGTTCGACGTCGTGGCCAAGTACATCCGGCAGCTCGTCGCGCCCTACCTCGCGAAGCTCTCGTCGTGATTCTCTACCGCAAAGCGGCGCCGCTTCGCATCCGCCGCGCGAGCGCGCCCGCGCCGCCGTTCTGGTGCGCGACGACCATCGCGCCGTACGCGGCGAAACGTGCCACGCCGATCGCCGTCGACTACGTCGCGTTGCGCGCGAGCGGCGCGGAGAAGCTCGAGGTAACGGTCGCGGAGCACGTGCGCGACGACCTCGAACGCGCGAAACAACTCGCGCCGCCGGTGCTCATCGACGCGGCCGAAGCCGCGGAAGTCGTCTTCCGCCGCGGCGCGGAAGCGCTGGCGTTCTGCGAACGCGACGCGCTCTTTCTCACGTCGACCCACGGCGCGCTGCCCGATTCGAATGCGGCGACCGTCGCCATCGCCGCGTGGCCGCCCCATCTCGCGCGGCTCGAAGCGCTCTTCACAACCGCGCGCGGAACGTGGGGCGTCGCCGTGCCGGTGATCTATCCCGTGACGACGGATCTCGCGCTGCTCGACGCGCTCGCGGAGCTCGCGCAGAAACACGGCGCGTCGTTCTTCGCGGCGGTCGCGATCGACGTCGAAGCGACCGCGAAGCAGGCGCTCGCGCGGATGCTCGACCTCTCCGGCGACGACGACCGTTACGAACTGCTCTTTCACGCCGCGGTCGAGCCAATCCACATCGCCACCGAACGCCACATCGCCGCGCTGGCCCACGCGCGCGGTATGCACGACTTCATCCTGCCGCCGCGCTGGAACGAGCGCTCGAACTGGAACGCCGCGATCCTGCTCACGCTCACCGCGTCCCGCATGATCGCCATGGAGCACGACCTCGATCTCGCCGGCCTCATCGCCCGTTCCGCGCGCGCCGTCGCCGATCTCGATAAGCCGCTGACGCGCATTGCCGAAGCCGCGAGCCTCGGCATCGTCGGCGGACTCGACGACGTCAGTGTGGATATTTTGACGGAATGGCTGAACGGCGGAGAGGCGGGGTTCGCGGGGTACGTCAACGAGCAGTGGCGGCTTTTTCGCGGGACACCGAATGAAGAATTTAGAACGCAGAACGCAGAATGAAGAATTGTGGTGGCGCGCTGCGCGCGCACGTTCTCTGTTCTCAATTCTTCATTCTGCGTTCTGCGTTCTTCATTCAGCTTTTCGATGACAAACCTTCACCTTCGTCGAAATCCCGCCGCGCACGTAGAAGTCGCCTTCCACTTCGAGGAAACGCGGGTCGACGGCGGCGATGAGATCGTTCGCGATGCGGTTCGTGACGGCCTCGTGGAACGCGCCCTCGTCGCGGTACGACCAGAGATAGAGCTTCAGCGACTTGAGCTCGACACAGGTCGTGTCGGGCGTGTAGCGGATGCGGATCGTGGCGAAGTCGGGTTGCCCGGTCATCGGGCAGAGGCAGGTGAACTCGGGCGCCTCGAACGCGATCTCATAGTCGCGCTCGGGGTTCGGGTTCGGGAACGTCTCGATTGTTTTCGACGGCTTCGTGGCCACGTCAGCGTTTAACCGCGCCTGCCGCCATTAATTTCTGATTGAGCTCCTTGATGCGCTCCTGCAGTTGGGTGATCTTCGCCTGCGCGTCCGCACGCAACCGCTCGGACTCGCCGCGCAGCCGCGCGATCTCCTCGTCCTTCTGTCCCTGCCCGCCCTGGAACTGCTGGAGCTGCGAGCGGAGGTACTCGACGTCGTGGCGGAGGTTCTGGATGTCCTCGTCCTTGTCGAGCAGGCGCTGCCGCCACTGCACGTCCTGTTCTTCGTAGAGCCGTTTGATGTCCATCAGCTCGGTGATCTGCGAGAAATCGGAGTAGCTCGGAGCCATGTCTCCTCCCTGGCGGACGCGCTCTTCGATCTGCGGGAAGAGCTTGCGCAACTTGAGCGAGAGATCGTCGGGATCGCTCGACAGCGCCATCGCGTCCTGATACGTGATCTTCTGGTGCACGAGCAGCGCGATGAGCGACTGATTCATCGACTGCATGCGATAGAGACCGACCGAGGTCTCGATCTCCTCGAGGATGTCCTTCGTGTGGCCGTCTTCGATGAGCTTGGCCATGCGCGGCGAGTTGCGCAGCACCTCGACCGCAGCGGTCATGCGCCCGTCTTTCGTCTTGACGAGCTTGAGCGAGATGATGCCGCGCAGGACGAGCGAGAGTTGCGCGCGGATCTGCTTGTGCTGCTCGGGCGGGAACGCGTCGACGATGCGGTCGAGCGTCTGCGCGGCGTTGTTGGTGTGCAGCGTGGAGAAGACCAGATGGCCCGTCTCCGCGGCGGTGAGCACGGTCTGCATCGTCTCGACGTCACGCATCTCCCCGACCATGATCACGTCGGGGTCCTGGCGCATGGCGTTGCGCAGCGCCTCGCGGAACGTCGGCGTGTCGGTGCCGACCTCGCGCTGCGAGATCGCGGCGGTGCGGTCCTGAAACAGGAACTCGATCGGATCTTCGATCGTGACGATGTGCAGCGGCTCGCGCTCGGCGATCTCGAGGATCATCGCCGCGAGCGTCGTCGACTTGCCCGAGCCCGTCGGGCCGGTGACGAGCACGAGGCCGTCCGGCATCTCCGTGATCTCGCGCACCGCGGTCGGCAACTCCAGCGCGTCGACCGTCGAGATCTGGATCGGGATGCGGCGGAAGACCGCGCCGACGGTGCCGCGCTGCATGTACATGTTCGCGCGGAAGCGCGCCACGCCCGGGACGCCGTAGCCGAAGTCGACCGACATCTGCGCGTCGAACTTCTCACGCTGCGCGCGATTGAGGATCGGCAGCAGCATCTTCTCGAGATCGGCCGGCTTGAGCGCGTCGGTCTTGATCGGGATCAGCTTCCCCTGCACGCGCACGAGCGGCGGACGCATCGGCTTGAGATGAAGGTCCGACGCCTGCTGCTTGGCCATGTAGATCAGCAGGTCGTTGAGGGAGAACGCCGGGGCCTGATGCGCTTCGGGAGCGACCGTCACGGCGGCGATTATACGAACGTTAGCGCCGCATCACCGAATCGAGAATCATCAGGAACGCCTCCTGTTGTTTCGCTTCGGTCTTGTTGATGACGGCGATCGTTTCGCCGATGCGGAAGCGCTGGTGCAGTTCGTCGGCGGAATGCGACGACGTGACCACGATGCGCCGCGGCGAGAGTCCTTTCGCGCGCGCGTAGTCGACGAACTTCTTCCCGTCCATGCCCGGCATCTCGAGATCGACGATGAGCAGGTCGATCGTCGCATCGATCTTCGGCAGCGCGTCGTACGGATGGCTGTACGTCTCCACCTTGGCGATGTCGGGATAACGCTCGAGCATGAAGTTCGACCAGAGGTCGCAGTACGAAGGGGAGTCGTCGACGATGACGACGCGCTTGGTGCGGGCGTCGCTCATTTGCGCTTGCGCTGCGGTGCCGCGGCTTTCTTCGGCTCGCGGATGTCGTACTTCACCACGCCGCCGACGATCGTCGTGACGACGCGCCCCTGCAGCGTGCGTCCGATGAACGGCGAGTTGGCCGCCTTCGATGCGAACTGCTTCGTGACGTGCTGCTGCGCGTCGAGATCGAGCAGCGTCACGTCGCCGAGCGAGCCGGCGCGGAGCGTGCCGCCGGGGAGATTGAAGATGCGCGCGGGACCGGTGGAGAGCAGCTCGATGAGACGCGGCAGTCCGATCACGCCTTCGCGCACGAGCTGTTCGTAGCAGACGCCGAACGCGGTCTCGAGGCCGATGACGCCGAACGGCGCGAGGTCGAACTCGACGTTCTTCTCATCGAAATGATGCGGCGCGTGATCGGTGGCGATGGCGTCGATCGTGCCGTCGGCGACGCCTTCGAGAATCGCCTGCCGGTGCTTGTCGCTGCGCAGCGGCGGGTTCATCTTGAGGTACGTCGAGAACGACTGCACGTCGGCGTCGCTGAGCGCGAGATGATGCGGCGTGACTTCGGCGGTGACGCGCACGCCGCGCTCGCGCGCCTGCCGCATGATCTCGACCGCGCCCGCGGTCGACAGATGCGCGATGTGCACGTGCGCGCCGGTGAGCTCGGCCAGGATGACGTCGCGCGCGACGAGCGTCTCTTCCGATGCCGCGGGAATGCCGCGCATGCCGAGGAGGGTCGAGAAGTAGCCCTCGTGCATCACGCCGCCGTCGCTCAGGTTCGCGTCTTCCTCGTGCGCGATGAGCGGCATGCCGAGCATCGAGCAGTACTCGAGCGCGCGGCGCATGAGCTGCGCGTTGTAGACCGGCTTGCCGTCGTCGGAGACCGCGACGCAGCCGGCCGCGCGGAGATCGGCGAGCTCCGCGAGCTCTTCGCCCGCGAGCCCTTTGCTCACCGCGCCGACGGGATAGACGCGGCACGAGCCGTTGCGCGCGGACTCGGCGAGCACCATCTCCGTGACCGCGCGCTCGTCGTTCGGCGGAACGCTGTTCGCCATCGCGCAGACGGCGGTGTAGCCGCCGGCGACCGCGGCGCGCGTGCCGGTGGCGATCGTTTCCTTATGCTCCTGCCCCGGCTCGCGCAGATGCGTGTGCAGATCGATGAATCCGGGAGCGAGGACGAGACCGCTCGCGTCGATGACGTCGACGTCGTTCGCTTTGATGCGCTTGTCAATGCGCGCGATCGTGCCGCCTTCGATGAGCACGTCGAGCGTGCCGTCGAGGTCCTGCGACGGATCGACTACACGCGCATTTGTGATGAGAAGGTTCATAACGTAGAAGCTGAATGAAGAACGCAGAACGCAGAACGCAGAACGTAGAAAGGAGGACGGTCTCCCTTTCTCAATTCTTCATTCTGCGTTCTGCGTTCTTCATTCATCTTTTTTACTCGCTCGCGTGCGCTCCGCCGAGAAGATACAAAACCGCCATCCGCACCGCCACGCCGTTCGTCACCTGATCGAGGATCACCGAGTAGCGCGGATCGTCGGCGACGTCGGAGGCGATCTCGACGCCGCGGTTCATCGGGCCGGGGTGCATGACCAGCACGCCTTCCTTCGCGCGGCGCAGGCGCTCGCGCGTGAGTCCGAACGTGTTGTAGTACTCGCGCAGCGACGGGAAGCTGAGCTTCCCCTGCCGCTCGAGCTGGATGCGCAGCATCATCACGACGTCCGCCCCTTCGATCGCTTCATCGAGCGAGTGCACGACGCGCACGCCCATCTTCTCGATCTCGGCGGGAAGGAGCGTCGGCGGCGCGGAGAGCGTCACGTTCGCCTTCATCTTCGTGAGCAGATGAATGTTCGAGCGGACGACGCGCGAGTACTTGATGTCGCCGACGATGGCCACGTTGACGCCTTGCAGGCGGCCGAGGCGTTCGCGGATCGTGAAGGCGTCGAGAAGCGCCTGCGTCGGATGCTCGTGCGCGCCGTCGCCGGCGTTGATGACGGCGATGTTCTCGAAGCGTTCCGCCAGCATCTTCGGCGAGCCGGGATGCTTGTGGCGGATGACGATCATGTTGGGATGCATGGCCACGAGGTTCTCGGCCGTGTCGATGAGCGTCTCGCCTTTTTCGACGGCGGAACCGGAGGCGGAGAAGTTGAGGGTGTCTGCGGAGAGGCGTTTCTCGGCGATCTCGAACGACACGCGCGTGCGCGTCGAGGCCTCCATGAAGAGGTTGATCACCAGCTGGCCGCGGAGCGCGGGGACTTTCTTGACCGGACGCTCGCTGACTTCCTTGAACCCTTCGGCGGTGTCGAGGATCAGCGTGATCTCTTCGGGAGTGAGCGGCTCGATGCCGAGGAGGTCTTTGCTGCGAAGGACCGAGCTTTCGGTGCGCAACCTCACTTCTCCATGATCAGGACTTCATCCTCGCCGTCCGTCTCGGCGAGCTTCACTTTGATCACTTCGTCGGCATCGGTGGGAACGGTCTTGCCGATCACGTCGGCGTGGATGGGAAGCTCGCGGTGGCCGCGGTCGACGAGCACGGCGAGCATGACGCTGCGCGGGCGGCCGAAGTCGATCAGCGCGTCGAGCGCGGCGCGCACGGTGCGGCCGGTGTAGAGCACGTCGTCGACGAGCACGATGTTCTTGTCGTCGATCGGCTCGGGGAGTTTCGTCGGCTTGACGACCGGCTGCGGCGCGATGGTGGTGAGATCGTCGCGATAGAGCGTGATGTCGAGGATGCCGAACGCGACCGGCTGCCCTTCCATCTCCTCGATCTCCTTCGCCATCCGCTCGCCGATGGGAACCCCTCGGCTGCGGATGCCGACGATCATCAGATCGTCGAGACCGCGGTTGCGCTCGACGACTTCGATGGCCATGCGACGAATGGCGCGGTTCATCCGCGCGCCATCCAACAAACGCTTCTTCACATTCATAATCGGAAAGGCCGCGCGGGTCCGCGAAGGCGGGCGCAGAATACCACGAAGGTGGCCTGCAACCTGCACTTTTGCCCCGTTCATGGGCATGAAGCCGAAAGTGCTGCTGGTCGAGGACAACGCGGACGTCCGGCGGCTGTACGCAATCGGCCTCAACCAGCGAGGGTTCGAGGTCAAGCTGGCCGCCAACGGCGCGGAAGCGGTCGATCGCGTCGCCAGCGAACGCCCCGACTACATCCTCCTCGACTGGATGATGCCGCTCATGGACGGGCGCGAGGTCGTCGAGCGGCTCGACCACGAGGACGGCACCGCCGAGATCGAGATCATCGTCATCAGCGGGCAGCCCGAGCCGCCGGCGCTGCCGCCGCGCGTCCGCGCGTGGCTGACCAAGCCGCTGACCGTCGACGAGCTGGTGCGCGAGATCACGCGCCCGCATGCCCAAGCCTCTGGGCAATAGTCAAGTACGCTAGAATCGCCGCCGAATGGCGAAAATCTTCTTCGTCGGCCTCGACGGCGCGGAGAAAAGCTACCGGCTGCAGACGCATCGTCCGTTCACGCTCGGACGCGATCCCGGCAACGACATCATCCTCCGCGACCCGAAGGTCTCGCGCCATCACGCGGAGATCGTGTTCGAGCGCGGCTTCTTCGTCCTGCACGATCTCGCGAGCGCGAACGGCACGTACGTCAACGGCAAACGCATTCGCGTCGCTCCGCTGACGCACGGCGCGAAGCTGCGCATGGGCAACACGTACGGGCGCTTCTCCGAGGAGCTGCCGACGGAGAACGAAGCCGCGCCGCTGGCCGAGCCGTTCGATCAGCCGGTGCCGCCGCCGCCCACCGAAGATCTCAGCCAGCTCGTGAGCCCCACCTCGCCGCACGAGCGCGTGAACCTGCAGACCGTGCCGCACGAGAAGCTCGATGCGGCCGCGCTCTCCGCCGAGCTAAAAAAAAAAGTGGAGTAGCGGAGGAAGCCGCGGCGGTCGCGCTGGCGGATCCCGCGGAAGGACCGACCGAGCCATTCACGCCGTCACTCGCCGCGCCGCGCGCTGAAGCTGCGCAGCCGGTGGTCGATGCGAAGCCGTTCGACGTCGCGCCGCTCGCGCCCGCGATTGCCGCGCCACCCGTTGTCGCTCCGCCGACGGGTCCATTCGCCGGCACGACGTATCGCTTCACGACCGGACTGCGCGCCGGCGAGCTCGCGCACGTGCGCGATGCGAACGGCGCGGTTCTGCTTTCGTATCGCAGCTTCGCGTCCGTCGTCGGCATCCTCGCCGCGCTCGTCTCAGGCATCGTGCTGCTCACCGGTTTCGCGGCCACGCTGTTCCTCGCGCTCGAAGCCGCGCCGTTCCGCGCGTTCGCGGCGCTCGCGCTGACGGTCCTCTTCGCGTGCGCGATCGCGCTGCTCGTGCCGCGCACGAACGTGACGCTCTACGACGACGCGCATCCCGCGCTCACGATCGCGCAACGCTCGCTGCTGCCGCGCACGTTCGTGGTCGCGACGCCGAACGGCACGCGGCTCGCCGAGCTGCGCCACCGCGCGCTGTCCCGCTTCGGCCGCGACCGCTGGTGGATCGTGCAGGACAACCGCTTCGTCGGCCAGGCGGTCGAGGAGTCGTTCGTCCGCGCCGTCCGCCGCAAGCTCTTCGGCAAGTTCAGTCGCCGTTCCGAATCGAATCTCCGCCTCGAGCTCGGCGGCCTCGCCGCCGGCGCGATCGTCCGCCGCCCGTCCGCGAGCGGCGCCGTCGATCGCCTCGAGCTGACGAGCGACGCGCTCGACCGCCGCGTCGCCGTCGCCCTCGCGCTGCTGATCCTCGGGCGCGAGCCGTAGCGCTACGGCGTCGACGCGGATGTCGTCGCTGCCGGCGTCGCCGTCGCGGCGATCGGCTGGATGTCGATCCCCGTGTAGTAGTTCTTCAGAATCCGGTCGTACGTCCAGCCGCGGAAGGCCATGCCGTACGCGCCGGTCTGGCACATGCCGACGCCGTGGCCCCAGCCTTTGCCATAGAACGTGTAGCGATCCATCCCATCGGTATCTTTCGTCTTCTCGAACACGAAAAGGTTGTCCGGCACGTTGAGCGACCAACGCACGGGCAGGCCTTTCAGCGTGAACTTGCGCCCGCCCTCCGCGGTCACTTCCAGCTCCGCGACGCGCTGCGAGGCATCGACGGTCAGCGGACGAAGGTCAATGAGTTGACGAATCGGATTGCGGCGGTTGATCGACGTCACCAGCTCGTCGGCGCGATAGCTGCGCGTCCAGTTCGAGAAGCTCGACGTGCGGTCGAACGCCGCGCCGTCGTAGTTCGCCTGCACGATCATCGCCGCGACGCGCTTGCCCGGTCCCACGATGACGGTCGCGCGATCGCCGAGCATCACCGGCACGCTCGCGTACTCCTGCGTGCGGTCGCCGAGGCGGCGGAAGATGGGGATGTTCGCGGGAAGCGTGTACGAAGACGTCTCCCCTTTCTGCTTGAGCGTCACCTTGCGGCCGTCGACGCGGAGGATTTTCCCTTCGGCGTCGGTGACGAGATTGTGCTCGCGGACCCACGAGCCGAGGAGCGCGTAGAGCTCTTCGCGCGGCATCGGCTGCGCGAGGCTCACGCGATCGAGCGACTGCGACGGATTGATGCCGTACTTGATGAGGAACGCCGCGGCCGCATACGCCGCATCTTCGGAATTCGGCGTCTGCGGAAAGAAGTATTCACGATCTTCCGGAAACGTCAGCGCGCGTCCGAAGCGCTCGAGTTGCAGCGTGGAGGCGAGATACGCGAGCACGTCGCCGCGCCGCGACGATGCCGGCGCGCCGCTCGGCGCCGGTGCGCCGGCGAGCTGCAGCGCCGCAGCGACCGCACGCGCGACGTCGCCCGCCGCCCACGCCGCCGACGTGTCGGGCAATCCGGCCATCGCCGCGAAAAGGCGCGCGTTCACCTGCGCGTCGTTGAGAAGGCCGGAGTCGGCGCGGCCTTCGAGCGTCAGCATGTCGAGCTCGATGCAGCGCGCGCGCTTGAGATACGGCTCGTCGCGTCCGGGAAACATCACGCCGACGTCGCTCGTCTCGCCGCCGCATGTCGCGGTGTAGAGCGCGTCGATCGGCTTCCCTTCGTACGTGGCGATGAGACCCGCGGTGCCGCGCACGGCGCGCGTCGAGAGATCCGCCTCGCCGGAGAAGCCTTTGTACGCCTGACACGCGGGACCGGGACAGATGTCGTAGCCCTCGCTCGCGAACTGGCCGAGGTTGCGGACCGCGTACGTCCGCGCGGCGACGGCCTGCGCCTTCAGCGCCTCCACCTCGTCGTAGATCGACGGTCCCATCTCCGCGGGGACGACGCCGAGCAGATAGTCCTCGAGATTGAGGACATTGAGCACGTTGAGCAGGCCGCGCGGATTGACGAAGAGGCGCGCGGACGTGCGGTACGGCTGCTTGTCGATGGTGACGGTGTCGCCGCTCGCGGGGAAGATGTCGAGCGTCGCGGAGTTGAACGTCGCGCTCTCGCCTTCGTCGTCGACGATCTCGATGTGCGGCGTGAACTTCTCGTCGGACGGGCGCCGCACGACGAGCATGTCTTTGCCGTAGCCGCGGTCGGTGAGCTGCGCGCGCGTCGGCGTCGCTTCATCGGACGTCGCGAAATCGCCGGCGAAGATGCGGTACGCACCGCCGGCGGGATCGAACACGACGTCGACGCGCAAGCCCGTCTCGCTGCGCACGCGCTGCGCGAGCGCTTCCGCCGATGACTGATCCGACACCGCCGCCATCTGCACGGCGTAACGCACGGTCGCATTCGCGAGCGGCGCGGTCGCGGTGAAGCCGCGGCGCAGCGTCATCGGTCCCCTTTCGCCGACGAGCACGTAGCCGTCGGTCGTGCGTGGAAACGCGACGGTCGACTGATCGATGAGGAGTCCGACGCGGATGCGCGGCTCGGCGATCGCGCGCGGGTTCGCGGCGACGGGCGTCAGCGCATTCGGCGAGTGCGCGGGTTGCGCGGGCTGCGTCTGCTGCTGCGCGGAGGTCGTCGTCGACGTGGAGGTCGACTGCGAAGACGCGCAGGCGGAGAGGACGAGAAGAACGACGGCAACGAAAGAAAGACGGCGCATGTCGAGAAGCTCACAGCAAGAAAAAAGCCCCCGCGGCCGAAGTCCGCGGGGGCTGGTGGAGAGAGCGTGAATGAGCGTTACGGCAGGATGAGGCGGATCACCACGCGGCGGTTGCGCAGACGGCCTTCCGCGGTGGTGTTGTCGCCGACCGGATCCTGCGTGCCGCGGCCTTCGACCGTGATGCGCGACGGATCGATGCCGTGGCGCGTCACGAGGTAGTCGCGCACGGCCTCGGCACGACGCCGATCGAGATCGCGGTTTGCGCCGGTCTGCTCGCGGTCATCGGTGTAGCCGATGACGAGCGCCGTCGCCGTCGGTTCCTGCTTCATGCGCAGGCCGACTTCGTCGAGGATGGCCTTGGCGATGTTCGTGAGGCGGGCCGAGCCCGGCTCGAAGTGAATCTCGTCCGTGCGCAGCTCCTGCGGCTGTCGGGGCGGCGCGACCGGCGGCTCGGGCGGCGGAACCGGAGCGGGCTCCGGAGCCGGCGGCGGCGGCGGCACCGGCGCGGGGGCCGGCGGCGGCAGCGCGGGAGCGGCCAGATGGAGCGGCGCGAACGTCAGGCCGACGAGACCCGACAGACCGCAGTCGTCGAGCTCCGTGAAGCGGCATTCGTCGTTGTCGTTGCCGAACTTCGTCACGTTCCAGCGCGCGGCGGCGTTGAGCGCCCAGCCGCTGTTGCCGAACCAGTGGCGCAGTCCGCTGACGAGGAAGATCGGATTGTCCGGCGTGCGATCGCCGCCGGTGTACCAGATCGTGTTGACTTCGTTGATCCAGTTCGTGGTCGCCCAGAAGCCCACCGGGATGTTCAGACCGGCGTTGAGGCGAACCTCGTTCGGGATGCTGACCTCGGGAAAGCCGGTGACGACGCTCGAGTTGTTGCTGCGGTCGCCGCGGGCGATGTAGCCGAGATCCGCGGACACGATTCCGTGCGTGAGGTGTCCGGCGATGCCGAAGTCCGTACCGCCGGTGGCGATGCCGCCGTCGTCGTCGCCGGTCGGCAGATCGGCAAAGAGCGAGAGGGCGAAGCGCGTCGGCGCGTCATTCGGCGTGAGGCCGAACTTCGTGGCCAGGCGCACGTTGCCGATGCCGCTGTCGGTGAACGAGCCCCGATAGAGGTACCCGTTGATGAAGCCGACGCGGTCGCCGCCGTGCGCGACGATGCGGTCCCACGGGACCATCGCCGTGAACTCCCAGCGGTCCGTCAGACCGTAGCCGACCGAGGCGCTGAGGCGATACAAGTCGTACCCCATGTCCTTGTAATCGCGCGCCGAAGGCGGAGCGAGATCGGGCGCGCTGCCGGCTTCGAGGTCGTAGTTGTTGTAGTAGATGCCGAACGACCAGTCACCGCGGTGCAGAGTGTCCGCGGCCACGGTCTCGAACAGTCCGGTCGGACCGCTGACGGTGGGGGCAAACATCCGCAACTGGTCGTCACGGGTTGGGGCGACAGTCATCGCCGCATCCTGAGCGAATGCGGCTCCTGCCACCAGGAAGCACAGCAGTGGGAACATCAGCCGATGCTTGAACAAAATCACACCTCCTAAACTGCTTCGCACGGTAACGGTTCGCGGCTACGTTGCTCGCGCCGCTACAAAACATATGCCAGAGCGATGGACAACCTTTCCCGTAAAGACTTCAAGTGCTTGACTTTACCATAGCTTGAGTCACGAGGTATAAGCTGCCACCCTCGAAAAGGACGGACTTTGCACATGTCGAAAACGCGTTTTCTCGCTTCGATCACGGCAATTCTTGCGCTCAGCCGCCTCGCATTCGCGCAGGCGACCGACCCGCAAACACCGCCTCCCGCGCCGCCTCCAACCTCCGTCACGACGACGCAGCCCTCCGTCCTCTCCGATGCCGCCAGCGCCACGTACGAACGGCGAGACTCCCTTCCGGCAGTCAATATTTACCTTCCGGAGGGCCAGGCGTCCATCCGTCTGCGCAAACTGATCCGCAACGTCCTCTTTGAAAGCCAGATCGATTATCGCTTCGTCAACGGCGACATCTCGACCTTCCTCCGCTACAAGTATTACGCGCGCAATTACACCTATCGCCTCGGTGTCTTCGACTCGATCTCGTTTCCCGACGTCGGCTCCGACGATCAGAAGGAATTCGAGCGCGTGCGCGGCGGCCTGCTGCTCTTCGGCATTCCGAAGGATTACAACAACCGCTACTTTCTCCTGCTGCAGGACGACCGCCTCACCTTCGGCATCAACCGTCCCGACAATCTCAAGAACAACATCTACACGAAGATCGGCTATCAGTACGGCACGCAGTTCGACGAGCGCATGAACGCCATCGTCGGCGAACAGCGCGGCCGCATTACACCGGTGCTCACCGCCTTCCGCGACATCGGCCCGCAGAAGACCGGCCTCGCGGCGGCGATCACGCAGTCGAGCCGCGTCGCCAACGGCGACTATCAGTACACGAAGCTCGAGGCGGAAGGCCTGCATCGCTTCGATCTGACGCCGACGTCGTTCGTCTTCTCACGCCTGCACGTCGGCGCGTTCCTCAAGCGCGACCTCATCGAGCCGCCGCCCGTGCCGACCGACAAAGACGGCGACATGAAGATCGATCCGCTCGAGCCGTGGGAGTTCTACGACGTCCCGCAGTACGAGCTCTTCCGCCTGGGCGGACGCGAGGCGTTGCGCTCGATCGCGACGAACGGCTTCGAGATCGGCACGCACGAGACGCACATGACGCACGAGCTCTTCGTGCCGGTCTTCCGCAATCGCGACTATCACCTCGGCTCGCTCTACTGGAACACGGCCTACGCCGTCGGGTACTTCGGCGCCGGCGCGGTCGGCTTCAATTACTCCGACATGGTCAAGAGCAAGCGCCTCGTCGCGGACGTCGGCCTCGGCACCGAGTCGGCGTTCGCGTTTCGCGACTACGACATCTACCTCAGCCTCATCGTCGCGCACACGCTCAAACACCCCGACGACATCGACGCCGGAACCAAGGTGCGCTTCTCCATCCGGACGGTTCGGTAGAAATCTCGACAAAAGGAGAAAGGCAGGCCCGGCGGCCTGCCTTTCCTTACTGCCTTCGTTCGTTCGTTTGGGCTGATTAGAACTTCTGGAGATCCGTTTCGATGGCGCGCACGCCGTCGATGCCGCGAAGCACCTGCACCGCGACGTCCTTCTGCAGTTCGTGCCGCACCCGGCCGGCGATCGTCACGACACCCTTTTCGGAGTGCACCGTGAACTGGCAGCCGTCGAGAGCGCGGTGGATGGCCAGCTCGCGTTCGGCCGCGCGGGTCAGCGCGCTGTCGTCGCTCTCATGCACGGTCTGCACGAGGTTCGCGACGCGGGCGTAACCGAGTTGCTGGGCGCGGTCGGCGAGAAGCGCGGCCTGCGCGGGATCGGTCGTACGGCCGCGGATGATGAGGATGCCGGCGAGCTGGTAAACCTGAAGACCGTCGACCGTGGCGGAGTCACGGAACGAGTCGGTCAGATCGATGGTAGTGGCGGGAGCGGTTGGCTCTGCTGCGAGCGCCACGCTGCTCAGCGTAAGGAGAAAGGCGGCGGCTGCGGCGGCTCTGACGATCATGCGCTTCATGTTATTCGTATCTCCTGATCGCCTATAGAGCACCGAGCGTGCCAGCTTTTCTGAATCAGGATTACGAGAGAGTTAGCGCAGCGGCGGGAAATTTTTGCTGTTCACGCGGCGCGCGAAGGTAGTGCCACGACCGCACGGTCTTCGTGCTCGAACGGCTCGGCGCGCGAGTGGTGCACGTAGACGCACCAGAGCAGTGTCAGGGCGAGAGCGAGGACGAGCACGATTCCGACGGCGGCAGCAAGACGGCGCATGCGTGCCGAGGCAGCAACGGATGTGCCTGTAGAATCGCGGCATGCCCCGCATCCACGTCCTGCCGACCGATCTCGTCAATCAGATCGCGGCGGGAGAGGTGGTCGAACGCCCGTCGTCCGTCGTCAAAGAACTCGTCGAAAACGCGATCGACGCCGGCGCCACGACCATCGACATCCTCCTCGAACAAGGCGGCCGCAAACGCATCGAGATCCGCGACGACGGCTGCGGCATGTCACACGACGACGCGCTGCTCGCACTCGAACGCCACGCCACCTCGAAGATCCGCGTCTTCGACGACCTCACGCGCGTGCGCACGCTCGGCTTCCGCGGGGAGGCGCTGCCGTCGATCGCCAGCGTCTCGCGCTTCACGCTGACGACGTCCGACAACGAGCGCGGCGAGGCGGTGGAGATCGAATGCGATCCGCTCACCGCCGCGCGCGGCGTGCGTCCCGCGGCGCGCGACCGCGGCACGACGATCTCCGTGCGCGAGCTCTTCGAGAACGTACCCGCGCGCCGGAAGTTCCTGCGCGGCGCCGACGCGGAGTTCCGCGCGATCGTCAGCGTCGTCTCGTCGTACGCGCTGCCCCTCCCCTCGCGCGCGTTCCGCGTCGAGCACAACGGCCGCGTCGTGCTCGACCTCGCGCCCGCCGCCGATGGACGCGAGCGCGTCCTGCAGATCCTCGGCAACGACGCCGCGCCGCACCTCGAGGAGATCGCCTCGGAGATCGGCGCCGCGCGCGTGAGCGGCTTCGTGACGCGCGGCCTGCGCTACGGCTCGCGGCGCCACCAGTTCTTCTTCGTCAACGGGCGCCTCGTCAAAGACCGCGTGCTGACGCATGCCGCGAATCGCGCGGCCGAGCAGTTCGACTTCGAGGGACATCCGGCGATCGTTCTTTTTCTCGACGTCCCGCCGGAGCTCGTCGACGTCAACGTGCATCCGGCGAAGACGGAAGTGCGCTTCCGCGATTCGTCGCAGGTGCACGTCGCGGTCGAGCAGGCGATCAAGCGCGCGCTCGGCGGCGCGGAAGAAGGCGCGGCATTGCTGCGCGAGAGCGCGCCGTCGCCGTTCGACATGCAGGCGCCGCGCTCAGGCGCGTCGCAGACTTCGGCCGCGTACGCGCCGCAGCTCTTTCCAGCGCAGCGCTACGACGAGCGCGGTCCGCGCTGGACGCCGGAGTTCACGCCGCTCTTTCAGAAAGAAGCGATCGTGCAGCCGCCGCGCGCGGCCGTGGAAATCGAGGACGAAGCGCCCGCGCCGCAGCTCGGCGATCTGAAGGGGCGCGTCATCGGCCAGTACCGCCTGAGCTACATCCTCATCGACGCGCCGGGCGGACTGCGGCTCGTCGATCAGCACGTCGCGCACGAGCGCGTGCTGTACGACCGCTACCTCTCGCGCGTCGAAGCGCGAGCGCCGGTGTCGCAGCAGCTCCTCACGCCGATCCTCTACGAGACGGGCGCCGCCGAATGCGCGGTGCTCGACTCGCACGTCGGCGAGCTGCGCGACGTCGGCTTCGACATCGAGCGCTTCTCCGGCAACGCGTTCGCGATCACGGCGTTGCCGGCGGAGCTGCTGCGCAACGACGTCGACTCGTTCCTGCACAAGCTGATCGACGCGTCGAGCGAGGAGAAAGCGTCGCACGTGACGCGCGTGCGCGAGCGCATCGCCGCGTCGCTCGCGTGTCAGGCGGCGATCAAAGTGCATCGTCCGCTGTCCGGCGAAGAGATGGCGCGCGTGGTGTCGGAGCTGCTGCAGTCGTCGAATCCGTTCGCGTGTCCGCACGGACGCCCGATCATCGTCGACATCAAGCACCTCGACATCGAGCGCCACTTTCACCGCAAGTAGCCATGTTTGGCGCGAAGCCGCTTCCGCCCGCAATCCTCGGCCGGCGCGGCGAGCGTCGCGCGGCGTGGTTCTATCGCTTCCGCGGCTACGCGATCGTCGCGCGGAACGAGCGCTCGCACGCGGGCGAAGTCGATCTCGTCGTGCGCCGTGGCAAGACGCTCGTCATCGCCGAGGTGAAGACGCGGCAGACCGAGCGTGCCGGCGAAGGACACGAAGCCGTCGATCGTGCAAAACGCGAGCGCCTCATCCGCCTCGGCGATCGCTACGCCGCAAAGTACGCGGACTTGCAGTTGCGCTACGACATCCTGTCGCTCTACTGGACCGGCCGGCGCTTTCGCGTGACGCACTACGCCGACGCGTTTCGCCCGATCGCGGACGCGCAGCGGCCGTGGGTCTGGCGCGCGTGATGTCGGTCAGCTGCGCAGCCGCACTTCGGCGTCGAGGCGATGCCGCCCTTGCGGCCACGCCTTGAGGAACGCGCGCCACATCACCTTCGTGTTCATGCTCGCGGCGAGCTCGTACTCCTGCGCTTCCTGACGGCAAGTGCGTGCATCGTCGATGCGCGCGCCGTCGGGATGCGCCGCGATGTACTCGTCCCACGCGGCGACGGTGCCCTTCTCCCACGCGGCGTCGAAGTCGCCTTCGACGATGGCCATGCGTCCCAGCGCGCGCGCCGCGTCGCCCGCGTACTTGCCGCCAGGACGTCCCTGCAGATACGCGTGCAGCGCCGCCGGCGTGGTCTGCGCTTTTGCGTCTTCCCACGCGCGCTCGTCGGCGGCTTCGAGCGTTTCGAGCCGCTCGCGCGCGGCGTACTCGTGCAGGCCCGCCGGATAGTTGAGGAGGAAGAGTCCCCACGCCGCGACGGTGTCGACGCCGCGCGCTTCCTCGAACGCGAGCGCCTCGCGCAGATGCGACTCCGCCTCGCCGCTGCGCCGCGCGTCGGGAAACTCCTCGAGGTACGCGCGCCACGCGGCGGCGCTCTTCATCTCCACCGCGACGCTGTACGCCGTCGCCTCGCGCGCCTTCACGTGCTCGAGCCGCTCGCGCGCCTGCGCGGCGTGCCGGTCTTCGCCCCAGCGTTCGAGATAGTCGAGCCACGCGTCTTCGGTGTCGATCGCCGCGGCGGTGTCGAAGCCGAGTCGCTCGGCGAGCGCGTTCGTCGCTTCCTCCACGCGATGCGCGGGAAAGCGCGCGCGAAAGTCGCGCAGCGCGTTGTACGTGTCGATGGCGGTCGCCTTGTGCCACGCCTCTTCCGCGCCGGTGCCGGGCGTCGGCACTTCGGTACGCAGAAAGCCTTCCTGCGCCGGCGACGCGTAGCGCGACAGCGCATCCGAGAAGGCGCGCGCGCTCGGAAAGCGCTGATTGCGATGTTTCGCGAGCGCGCGCTGCACGACGGCCTCGAGTCCCGCGGGAAGATCGAGGCCCGGGTTTGCATCCGCGAACGTCGGCGGCGCCTCGGTGAGATGTTTGATGATGTAGCCGTTCGACGTGCGCGCGGAGAACGGCGGCACGCCGGTCAGCATCTCGTACAGCACGATGCCGAGGGAGTAGAGATCGGTGCGGCCGTCGAGCGTCTCGCCCGGTTCGAGCTCGCCGAGCTGCTCGGGCGACATGTACTTCGGATTGCCGATCATCACGCCGGCCTGCGTCGTGTCGGGGTTCGCGTCGGGATCCTGGCCGCGCGAGACGTCTTTCGCAACGCCGAGGTCGATGATCTTCACGAGCAGGCGATCGTCAGTGTCGAACGACAGCATCACGTTGTCGGCGGAGATGTCGCGATGCAGGAGACCGCGGCGGTGGAGGTGATCGAGTCCGCTGAGAACCTGCACGGCCACCTCGACGGCGAGCGCGAGCGGGAAGCGGCCGTTCGCGGTTTCCCACTGGCGCACGGTCGTGCCGTCGATGAACTCCGCGACCATGTAGCTCGTGCCGTCGCCGAGGATCGAGAAGTCGTGCATCGCCGCGACGTTCGGATGGTGGATCTGCGTCGCGAGGCGCGCCTCACGCAGGAAGCGCTGCTTGTAGGTCTCGTTGGCCATGAGGCTCGGCTTCATGACCTTGATGCAGCGGAACGCGCCGAGGTGCACGTGGCGCGCTTTGTAGACCTCGCCCATGCCTCCGGCTCCGAGAAGTCCGACGATCTCGTACTTCCCGTCGACGAGAAACCCCGGCGCAAGGCTGCGGGAGCGCGAACCGCTCGCCCGTTCCGTCATGGCGGCAGCATGAAGGTACCACCTCCCGAAACGCGAAGGGCCGCGACTTGCGTGTCGCGGCCCTTCGGATCATCGGTGTTTGGAGCGGGAAACGGGACTCGAACCCGCGACATCAACCTTGGCAAGGTTGCACTCTACCAACTGAGTTATTCCCGCGTTGGACGGCGAACTTTAGTCAGCGACTGGTCCGCTGTCAAGCAACGCCGCTAACGCGTCGCCCGCGGGCTCTATTTCACGTCACGGACGCTCGACGCGGATGCCGTACGCGTGCAGTTTTCGGTACAGATTGCTGCGCTCGACGCCGAGCGCGTCGGCGGTGCGGCTCACGTTCCCCGCGTACTCACGGAGGCGCGCCAGGATGTATTGCTTCTCGAACTCGTCGCGCGCTTCCTTGAGCGTGAGATTCATCGCGATCTGCGCCGGCGCTTCCGTGCGCGCGCCGAGCTGGATGTCTTCCGCCTCGATCGTGTCGTTCGGAAGCAGGATCGCCAGACGCTCGATGACGTTGCGCAGCTCGCGCACGTTGCCAGGCCACGCGTAGCCGCGCAGCTTCGCGCCGGCGCCCGCGGAGAGCTTCTTCTTCGGACGCCCCGTCTCCGCGGCGAAGCGTCGCAGGAAGTGCTCGGCGAGCAGGATGATGTCGTTGCCGCGCGCGCGCAGCGGCGGCACTTCGATCGGGATGACGTTCAAGCGGTAATAGAGATCGCTGCGAAAGCTCGCGTTCGCGATCTCCGCTTCGAGATCCTTGTTCGTCGCGGCGATCACGCGTACATCGACTTTGATCGTCTGCTGCCCGCCGACGCGCTGAAAGGTTTGCTCCTGTAAGACGCGCAGCACTTTCGCCTGCGTCTTGAGGCTCATGTCGCCGATCTCGTCGAGGAAGAGCGTGCCGCCGTCAGCGAGCTCGAACTTGCCTTTGCGGTCGTCGATCGCGCCGGTGAACGCGCCCTTGCGATGCCCGAACAGTTCCGACTCGATCAGCTCCTCGGGGATGGCCGCGCAGTTGACGTCGACGAACGCCTGATCGGCGCGCAGGGAGAGACGATGCAGCGTGCGCGCGACGATCTCCTTGCCGCTGCCGTTCTCGCCCGTGATCAGCACGCGCGTCGACGCCGGCGCCGCGCTGCGGATCTGCTGTTCGAGCCGCTGCATCGGCTCGCTCTCGCCGATGAGCAATTCCTCGAGCGTCAGATGCCGCCGCAGATCGCGCACTTGTTCGCGCAGGTGGCGGTCGCTCAGCGCGTGATTCACCGTCAGCAGCACGCGTTCGAGCGAGAGCGGCTTTTCGAGGAAGTCGTACGCGCCGAGGCGTGTCGCGCGGACGGCGGTGTCGACGCTGCCGTGGCCGGAGATCACGATGACCGGCGGCGCGCCGGCGCTGCGCAGGCGTTCGAGCACGGCGAGGCCGTCGATGCCGGGCAGCCAGAGATCGAGGAAGACGAGATCGAACTCGTCGCGCGCGAACTGCGCGATGCCTTCTTCGCCCGACTCGCAGAGCGTCGTCCGGTGTCCCTCGTCTTCGAGGATGCCGGAGAGCGTCGAGCGGATCGAAGACTCGTCGTCGATGATGAGAATTCTGGCCATGACTTACGCGGGGAGCTCGATCTCGAAGCGCGTTCCCTTCGGATGGTTGTCGTGCACGTGAATCTGTCCGTCGTGGTCGCGGACGATGCGATGGACGATGGCGAGGCCGAGTCCGGTGCCGCGCCCTTTCGTCGAAAAGTACGGGAGAAAGAGCTTGTCCTTGTCGTTGTCGGGAACGCCGCGGCCGGGATCGGCCACTTCGATGACGACGCGGTGCGGCGCGCGCCGCGCGGAGACGCGGATCTCGCCGGCGTCGGTCGCCTCGACCGCGTTCTTGAGCAGGTTGCCGACCGCGCGGCGGATCTGTTCGGGATCCATCAGCAGCTCGAGGTCCGGCGCGACGTCGACGGCGATGCTCACGCCGCGCTTCGTGTCGCGATAGAGACTCGCGGCCTGCTGCAGGATGTCCGCGAGCTGCGCGTGCCGCAGATGAATGGCCGGCATGCGCGCGAAGCGCGAGAACTCGTCGACCATCCGCGTGAGCTGGCTGACTTCGGTGACGATCGTGCGGCAACCTTCTTCGATCGCCGGCTCGTTCTTCCCGAATTTCCTGGCCATGCGCTCGGCGGAGAGCTGGATCGGCGTCAGCGGATTCTTGATCTCGTGCGCGATGCGGCGCGCGGCTTCGTTCCACGCGGCGAGCTTCTGCGCCTGCACGAGCTGCGTCGATTCCTCGATGGCGAGCACCCAGCCGGAGCCGCCGCCGCCGGAGAGCCGCGCGGCGGAGAGCTCGAGGTAGTGCAGCTCGCCGTGCACGATGAGCGCGACCTCGCGCGAGCGCGGCGGACCGACGGTGAGCTCCTGCAGCGCCATCGCCACCGGCGCGAGCTCGCCGCGCAGCAGCGTGCCGAGGGGCGTGCCGGGGAGCGGCGGATCGAGCTGCAGCATCTGCAGCGCGGCGCGGTTGATCGACAGCAGCTCGAGCTCGTCGGTGAACGCGAGGATGCCGGTGCTCACGCTCTCGAGCACGGTGGTCATGAAGCGGTTCGTATCCGTGAGCTCGCGCCGTTGCGACGCGAGCTGCGACGACATGTCATTGAACGATTCGATGAGGCGTCCGACTTCGTCCGTGGCCGCGACCTCGATGCGATGTCCGACGCCGCCTTCGGCGATGAGCGACGTCGCCTCGGCGAGCGCTTTGATCGGCACGGTGATGCGCCGCGACGCGTAGATCGAGGTCCACAACGTGCCGAAGAGAATGGCCAGCGTCACCGCGAGAAAGAGCATCGTCTGCGATGCCTTCAGCGTCTGCCGCTGCGAGTGCAGCTGCTGGAAGTTTTTGTGGGCGATGATCGACTCGTCGATCATCCGCGACACGGACGCGGGGATGAACACGCCGGCGATGGCGACGTCCTGCGCGTCGCCGCCGAGGGGCACGCCGGCGCGGATCCACTTGCCGCTGGCGATGACGTCGATCTTCACGGCGCGGCCTTTCTGGGCGACCTCTTCGAGAAAGCGCGACGACGGATCGGTGACTTCCTGAATCGGCGCGCGCGGATTCGCCTGCGCCTTCACGAGAATGCCGCCGCGGTAGACGCCGACCATGTCCACGCCGTGGAACTGCCGCACGTGCGCGAGCACGTCGTCGATGTGCGCCGCGTCGCGCGCGGCGGGATTCGCGGCGATCTCGCGCGCGGCGCCGGTGGCGATGTCGGCGGCCTGATCCTGCGCGCGCTGCGCGATGGCCTCGCTGTTCTCGAGGATCTTCCGCACCGGCGTCGCGAACCAGCGGTCGATCGACACGCGCAGAAGGTCGGTGGCGACGAGGAAGAGCAGCACGACCGGCAGCAGCGACGTGGCGACGTACGTCACGACGAGCTTCGTGCGGAACCGCGAGCCGATGATGCCGCGCTGCCGTTCGAGCACGAGCTTGACGAACCCGCGCAGCAGCACGAAGAGGATGCCGATGATCAGCAGCAGGTTGATGTTCGACAAGACGAACAGCAGCACTTGGCTGCTCAACGCCTCGGGCGACAGCTCTTTCGCCTGCTGCGTCGCGTAGTAGACGAGGCTCGTCGCCGCGAGGATCACCAGCGGCACCGAGATGATGAAGCGCGGATCCTTGCGATAGCGCAGCAGTGCGTCGCGCAGCTTCATCGCGTCACTCCGCCGCCTTCACGCGCGCCTCGCGCCAGCGCGTGGTCACGTCCCACGGGATCACGTAGAACAGCCAGCCGCGCATGAGGTCGGCCTTCGCGCGGACTTTCAGCTTGTACGGCTTGTAGCCGTCGACGTCGAAGAGGTCCGGCTCGTCGACGGTGGTCATGCGCTGCTGCAGCGCGGCGAGATCGGTGAACGACTCCGAGCGGACGAGATGGCGGTCGCGGCGATAGCTGAGCAGGTACTCGCGCGTGATCGAGTTGAACGTGCAGCTGACTTCGATGCGCGCGCGATCGAGCGTGTCGTCGAACCAGTTCGGGCGATCGCGGAAGACCTCGACGACGTACGTGAACGTCGTCGGCAGGCCGCTCTTGAGCGCCTCGACCATCTCGCTGTTGGAGAATGCCGCGCGCAGTGTGAACTTCACGCTGACCTTGCCCCGCGCGGCGGTGGCGGCGAGGTTCTCGATGTCGGGACGCGGTGCGGCCGCGAGCGTCGTCGCGAACGCTGCAACGCACAACGTGAAGAGAAGCGCACGCACCGTGTGGCGTTTTTACCACACCGCGCGTAAATCAAGCTCGCGACAAACGGTTGCTTACGCGAACTGTTGCTGGATCGAACGCTGGCCGAGCGGCGCTTCCGCTTCGGCTTCCTGCGCCGCGGCAGCCTGGAGGATCTGCTCGACGAAGCGCGAGTGCAGCGCGTGACCGGCGCGATGCGCGGTGATCTCGCCGGCGATCGGGCGTCCGATGAGCGCGAGGTCGCCGATGAGATCGAGCACCTTGTGGCGCACGAACTCGTCGCGGAAGCGCAGCGGCCCGTTGACGACGCCGCGATCGTCGAGCACGACGGCGTTCTCGACGGAGCCGCCGCGCGCGAGGCCGGCGGCGCGCATCTTCTCGACGTCGCGCATGAAGCCGAACGTACGCGCCGGCGCGATCTTGCGGAGGAAGTTGTCGTGGCCGAAGTCGAAGTGCGCGGACTGGCGGCCGATGCTCGGATGATCGAAGTCGATGCGGTACTTGATGATGAGGCGATTCGCCGGCGTGATGCGGATCGACTTGTCGCCGTGCGTCACCTCGATCGGCTCGCGGAGGCGGAGGACCGGAATCTCGCTGCCGAGGTCGCGGACGCCGGCGGCGTCGATGAGGTGCATGAAGGGAAGCGCGCTGCCGTCGATGATGGGGACTTCGGGGCCGTCGATGTGGATGTCGACGTCGGTGATGCCGCAGGCCATGATCGCCGAGAGGAGGTGTTCGACGGTGCCGACCTGCACGTCGTCCTTGCCGACGGTGGTCGCGTAATCGAGCGCGGTGGTGGACGCCTGCAGCGCGGGGATGCGCAGCCCTTTGAGATCGGCGCGGACGAAGGTGATGCCGCTGCCGGCGGGCGCGGGATGGAGCTCGACGGTCGTGTAGATGCCGGAGTGCAGCCCGATCCCGGTGATGCTGACGTCAGTGTTGATGGTTCTGCGTTGAACGAACATTGCGCGCGGAAAGAGCGAGGGAAGTGCCACGCGCTGCCGCGGCTGCCTTACATGGCGTAAACAGCTTCTGTTACTGCAATTTACGCCTTCTTCGCCGCGTGCGTGGACGCATGACTTCTGTCGCGTGGCGAGGTCACGACTGTGGTTGTGCAACCACAGTGTCGCGCGTCAGCGCCGCGTCTTCATCGCCGCGGCGGCCTCGCGATCGGCCTCGCGCTTCTTCTCGGTCTCGCGCTTGTCGTACTGCTTCTTGCCGCGCACGACCGCGATTTCGGTCTTCACGCGGCTGCCTTTGAAGTAGAGACGCAGCGGCACGACGGACATCCCCTTCTCCGTCGTCTGCGCGCGCAGTTTGTCGATCTCGCGGCGGTGCAAGAGGAGCTTGCGCGTGCGCTCGGGATCGTGGTTCTCGATGTTGCCGTGCGAATAAGGGGAGATATGCGCGCCGAAGAGAAACGCCTCGTCGTTCTTGAAGATGACGTACGCGTCCTTGAGGTTCGCTTTGCCGTCTCGTAGCGACTTGACCTCGGTACCGGTCAGCATCAGCCCCGCCTCGAACTTCTGCACGACGAAGTAGTCGTGGAGCGCTTTCTTGTTCGAGGCGATCAACTTCTCGCCGGACTCGGGCTTGGCGGCCATGGGGGCGCGATCATACAATCCGCGCCCGATTTCACCAGAGGGACTTCAGTCATGACGAAGAAGAACATCGTCCACGTCGTCGGCACCGGCACCATCGGCGAGCCTCTCATCGCGCTCTTCTGCGATTTCCGCGAGAAGTGGGGCATCGACGAGGTCACGTTTCACAAGCGCACGCCGAGCGGCGACGACCGCGCCATGATCAACTCGCTGCTCGCGCGCGGCGCGCGCCTCGTGGCCGACGAGCAGGCCCGCGACGATTTCGCGCGCTTCGGCCACCGCGTCTCCTACACCGCGGACGAAGCGATCGAACGCGCCACCGTCGTCGTCGACTGCACGCCCGCCGGCAACGAGAACAAGGTGACGTGCTATCAGCGCGTCAAAGGACCGAAAGGCTTTCTCGCGCAGGGCTCCGAGTTCGGCTTCGGCAAGCCGTACGCGCTCGGAATCAACGACGAGGTGCAGAGTCCCGACGAGCGGTTCGTGCAGATCGTCTCGTGCAACACGCACAACATCTCCGTGCTGCTCAAGACGCTCGCGTCCGTCGACGGCAAGATGAGCCTCGACGCCGCGCAGTTCGTCTGCATGCGCCGCGCGAACGACGTCTCCGACGCGAAGTCGTTCCTCGCCGCGCCGCAGGCCGGCAAGCACGACGACCCGGAGTTCGGCACCCATCACGCCCGCGACGCGTACCACATCTTCCAGACCCTCGGCGAGAAGCTGAACCTCTTCTCGTCGGCCATCAAGATCAACACGCAGTACATGCACACGCTCTGGTTCACGCTGCGTCTCGCGCACGAGACGACGCTCGAGGAAGCGAAGACGCTGCTGCGCAACAACGCGCGCGTGGCGACGACGAACAAGCGCTCCGTCAACCAGATCTTCTCGTTCGGCCGCGACCACGGCTATTACGGCCGCATCCTCTCGCAGACCGTCGTGCCGCTGTCGACCATCGCCATGCCCGACGCGCGCACGATCGTCGGCTTCTGCTACACGCCGCAGGACGGCAACTCGCTGCTCTCGTCGGTCGCGGCCACGCTGCGCTACCTCGATGCGTCGAAGGTCGACGAGCGGATGGACGTGCTGCGTCCGCACATCTTCCGGGAGATCTGAGGTAGAGTCGCCTCGCCCATGGCCTGGTTCCGCAAAGAAAAAAAGCCGAAAGAGGCGGTCGAAAAGCAGGTCGCGATCCCGGAGGGCCTCTGGCTCAAGTGCGACGACTGCAAGGAGATCGTCTACCGGAAGGAAGTCGAGGCGAACCTCAACACCTGTCCGAAGTGCGGCCATCACTTCCGCCTCACCGCGCGCGAGCGCTTCGAGATCCTCTTCGACGACGATAAGTACAAGGAGTTCGCGACCGACATCCGCTCCGGCGATCCCCTCGGCTTCCGCGACACGAAGCGCTACGCCGATCGGCTGCGCGTCTATCAGCAGCGCGTCGGCCAGGGCGATGCGGTGCTCTGCGCGGAAGGAAAGCTCGAAGGCATTCCGGTCGTGATCTGCGCCATGGAGTACAACTTCATGGGCGGCTCGATGGGGTCGGTCGTCGGCGAGAAGATCACGCTCGCCGCCGAGCGCGCGCTCGAGAAAAAAGAACCGCTGATCATCGTCTCCTGCTCCGGCGGCGCGCGCATGCAGGAAGGCATCCTCTCGCTCATGCAGATGGCGAAGATCTCCGCGGCGCTCGCGCGTCTCGCCGAAGCGGGACTGCCGTTCATCTCGGTGCTCACCGATCCGACGACCGGCGGCGTGACGGCGTCGTACGCGATGCTGGGCGATCTCAACCTCGCCGAGCCGAAGGCGCTGATCGGCTTCGCAGGACCGCGCGTCATCGAGCAGACGATCCGCCAGACGCTGCCCGAGGGATTTCAGACGTCGGAGTTCCTCGTCGAGCACGGGATGGTCGATCTCATCACGCCGCGCGCGGAGATGAAGCCGGCCATCGGCCGTTTCCTCCGCATCTTCCGCGGGCAGTAGCGTGACGCCGCTCGACTGGCTCGCGTCGCTCGAAGGCTCGGGCATCCGTCCAGGGCTCGACCGCATGCGCGCGTTGCTGCGCGCGCTCGGACGTCCGCAACACGCGTGTCCGTCGATCATCGTCGCGGGCACGAACGGCAAAGGCTCGACGTCCGCGACGCTCGCGTCGATTCTCCGCGCGGCCGGTTATCGCACCGGTCTCTACACCTCGCCGCATCTGGTCGAGCTGCGCGAACGCTGGACGATCGACGGCGCGATGATCGAGCCGGCGGCGCTCGACGAGGCGATCGACGTCTTGCAGGCAGCGGCGGAACGCGCGGGCATCACGCCGACGTACTTTGAGGCGCTGACGCTGCTCGCCTTCATCGCGTTCGCGCGCGCAAAGTGCGAAGTCGTCGTGCTCGAAGTCGGGATGGGCGGGCGGCTCGATGCCACGAACGTCGTGCGTCCGCTGGCCGCGCTGATCACGCCCATCGGCTTCGATCACATGGAGTACCTCGGCAATACGATCCGCAAAATCGCGGCGGAGAAAGCGGGCGTCATCCATCGCGGCGCGATCGTGCTGACGACGAACGACGATCCGGAAGTCCTCGACGTCATCGAACGCCGCGCGCGGAAGTTCGGGAGTCCGGTCGTGCACGTGACGACGACGCACGACACGCCGCTCGCCGGCGAGTTTCAGCGCCGCAACGCCGCGCTCGCGGTCGCCGCGGCGCGCGCGCTCGTGAAGCAGCTGCCGCGCATCGACGAAGACGCGATCGACCGCGGCGTCGCCGCGACGCGCTGGCGCGGACGGCTCGAGCGTTTGCGCGTGCACGACAAAGACATCTGGATCGACGGCGGCCACAACGCGCACGCCGTCGCGGCGATCCAGCCGTTTCTCGAACGCATTCCGCGTCCGCGGCTGCTCGTGTTCGGGATCATGAGCGACAAGGATGTGCACGACGTCGTGGCCGCGCTCTTTCCGCTGTTCGATCGCGTCATCGCCACGGAGCCGTATCCGCCGCGGTCGATGCGTGCGGAGGCGCTGGTGAAGCTCGGCGGCGCGAACGTCACCGCCATCGCCGAACCGGAGAACGCATTCGCGGCGGCGCTGGAAGGTCCGGAGGCGTCGGTGGTCGTCGCGGGATCGCTCTATCTCGCGGGCGCGGCCATCGCATTTTTCGATAAGATCGCGCAGCCATGACCATCCTCAATGACGAGCGTCTCGCCGCGACGGGACACGATTTTCTCCACCGCCCGCTGGCCGAGGTCGATCCGGAGATCGCGCAGGCCATCGAGACCGAGACGCGGCGGCAGAACGACACCGTCGAATTGATCGCGTCGGAGAACCACGTCTCGAAAGCGGTGCTGACCGCGATGGGCTCCGTGTTCACGAACAAGTACGCGGAAGGCTATCCGGGCAAGCGCTACTACGGCGGCTGCGGACCGACCGACGTCGTCGAGACCATCGCCATCCAGCGCGCGAAAGAGCTCTTCGGCGCCGAGCACGCGAACGTGCAGCCGCACTCCGGCTCGCAGGCCAACATGTCCGTCTACTTCGCCATGCTCAAGCCGGGCGACACGATCATGGGCATGGACCTCTCGCACGGCGGCCATCTCACGCACGGCCATCCGCTCTCGTACAGCGGCCGCGATTTCAAGGTCGTCGCGTACGGCGTGCGCAAAGAGGATGAGCTCATCGACTACGACGAGATGCAGCGCATCGCCGAAGAGGCGCAGCCGCGCATGATCATCTGCGGCGCGTCGGCGTACTCACGCGTCATCGACTTCAAGCGCATCCGCGAGATCGCGGACGGCGTCGGCGCGCTGATGATGGCGGACATCGCCCACATCGCGGGCCTCGTCGTGACGGGCCATCATCCCTCCCCCGTTCCGTATGCGGACTTCGTCACCACGACCACGCACAAGACGCTGCGCGGCCCGCGCGCGGGACTCGTGCTGTGCAAGGAAAAGTACGCGAAGGACCTCGACCGATCGGTCTTCCCCGGCGTGCAGGGCGGTCCGCTCGTGCACATCGTCGCGGCGAAGGCGGTCGCGCTGAAGGAAGCGCTCTCGGCGGAGTTCAAGGAGTATCAGGGACAGGTCGCGCGCAACGCGAAAACGCTCGCGCAGGCGGTCGCGAACACCGGCTTCCGCATCGTCTCCGGCGGCACCGACAATCACCTCTTCATGACCGACGTCTTCTCGAAGGGCATCACCGGCAAAGACGGGCAGAACATGCTCGAGGCGGCGAACATCACCGTCAACAAGAACACGATTCCGTTCGATCAGAACAAGCCGATGGTGGCGTCGGGCATCCGCATCGGGACGCCGGCGGTCACCACGCGCGGCATGCGCGAGGCGGACATGCAGACGCTGGCGACGCTCATCGCGCGCGTGCTCGACGCGAAAGGCGACGCGGGCGTCATCGCCGAAGTGAAACACGACGTGAAGGAGCTGTGCGATCGGTTCCCGATCTACTGATGCCGTGAGCAAACAGTATCCGTACTATCCGATCTACCTCGACATCGAGGACCGCGACGTCGTCATCATCGGCGGCGGAGAGATCTGCACGCGCAAAGCGGAGACGATGCTGCGCTACGGCGCGCGCGTCACGGTGGTCTCGCCCGAATGCACGCGCGAGCTCGAGGAGTGGGCGGCCGAAGGAAAGCTCATCATCCGCAGCAAGCATTACGACGAGCGCGATCTCGACGGCGCGAACCTCGTCATCGCCTCGACCGACAACCAGCACGTCAACGAGAAGATCGCTGCCGACTGCCGGCGCCGCCGCATCCCGGTGAACGTCGTCGACGTCACGCCGCTCTGCGAGTTCATCGTGCCGGCCATCGTCGAAAGCGGCTCAGTCACGATCGCCATCTCCACCGGCGGCAAGTCGCCGGCGATCGCGCGGACGCTCAAGGAAGATCTCCTCCGCGTCGTCGGACCGGAATACTCGGAAGTCAACGACGTTCTCGGCACGCTGCGCGACGGCGCGAAAGCGGTGCTGCCGAGCGACGTCGATCGCAAGCGTTTCTTCGACGGCATTCTCGCCCGCGGCATCCTCGACCTCCTGCGGCAGGGACGCCGCCGCGAGGCGTACGAGCAGATCGCCGCGGCTTGCGAGGAGAGCGGCGTGCCGGTGAGCGATCGCCTCCGCGCGGCGCTGAGCGTCGAAAGCAGAATGCAGAAAGTAGAAGCCTGACCATGCCTCTCCACGAGAAGAAAGTGATCGCCGTCCTCCCGGCGTACAACGCCGAGCGCACGCTCGAGGCGACGTACCACGACATCCCGCAGGACTGGGTCGACGAGATCCTGCTCGTCGACGACTGCTCGAAAGACCGCACCGTCGAGCTCTCGCGCCAGCTCGGCCTGCGCACGGTCGTGCACGCGAAGAACCGCGGCTACGGCGGCAATCAGAAGACCTGCTATCGCACGTCGATCGACGAGCTGGGCGGCGAGATCATGGTCATGGTCCACCCCGACCATCAGTACGATCCGAAGATCATCCCCGAGCTCGTGAAGCCGCTGCTGCGCGGCGAGGCGGACGCGGTGTTCGGCTCGCGCATGCTCGGCGGCCGCCCCATCGAAGGCGGGATGCCGAAGTGGAAGTACTTCGCGAATCTCTTCCTGACGATGGTCGAGAACGCGACGTTCTACGTCTACCTCTCCGAGTATCACTCCGGCTTCCGCGCGTACTCGAAGCGCTTCCTCGAGTCGGTGAACTTCGAGGCGAACTCCGACGACTTCGTCTTCGACACGGAGATCATCGCGCAGGGCGTCGCGAAGGGCATGCGCATCCGCGAGGTGCCGATCCAGACGCGCTACTTCGACGAGGCCTCGCAGGTCGGCTTCTGGCGCGGCGCGCGCTACGGCCTGGCGATCCTCAAGACGATGATCTACTACAAGCTGCACAAGAAGGGGCTCTGGAGCCACCCGATCTTCCGCGACCGGGTCGGCACGCCGGCTCCCGTCGCGGCGGTGCGGTAGCGTTCCGCGCGCGATGACCGACGCCCGCCGCCACGACATCATCGCCGTCGCGATCCTCGCGCTGCTGGCCACTCTTCTTTTCGCCGACGTGCTCGCGGGCACGGCGAACTTCTACATGCGCGATCTCACGCGCTACTACTACCCCGCCAAACAAATCCTCCGCGAGATCGTGCAGCACGGCGAGTTCCCGTACTGGAATCGCTACTTCTCCGCCGGCCAGCCGCTCGCCGCGAATCCCGAGCACGAGGTCTTCTATCCGCTGACGTGGCTCATTCTTCTCCCGAGCTACGACCTCGGCTTCCGCCTGCACATCCTCATTCACATCTACATCGGCCTCCTCGGCATGTACGCGCTGCTGCGGTCGATGGAACTGCGCGCGGTGCCCGCGGCGTTCGGCGCGCTGTCGTGGGGACTCGGCGGCCTGTACCTCTCGTACATCAACCTGTTGCCGATCCTCTTCTGCGCCGCGTGGCTGCCGCTCACGTGTCTGTACGTGCGGCGCTTTCTGCTCCGTCCGCGCCTGCGCGACTTCGCGCTCGCGTCGCTCTTTCTCGGCCTGCAGTTCCTCGTCGCGGAGCCGACGACGATCGTGCAGACGGGCCTGCTCATCGGCCTCTACGCGATGTACCGCGGCTGGCAGGCGACGCGCGACGCCGAGCTGCCGCGACGCCACGCGATCCCGGAGATGTTCGCGCGCGTCGCGTTCATCGCGCTGATCTCCCTCGGTGCGATCGCGGTCGGCGCGGCGCAGATGATGCCGGCCATCGATCACGCGTCGGAGTCCGCGCGCTCGCGCGCGTTCGAGTTCTCGCTCGTCAGCGCGTGGAGCTTCCCGTGGGCGAAGTTCGCGGAGTTCATCTACCCGAACTTCCTCGGCCACATCTCCATCGATCGCGTGATGTGGTACTGGGGCGGCGGCCTCTACACCGGCATGGGCTCGCCGTTTCTCTTCAGCATCTACTGCGGGCTCGCGGTGACGGCACTGGCGATGGCGGCGGCGTTCGTCCGCCCGCGCGGCAGCGGCTTCGTGCTGCTCGTCTGCACCGTCTCCTTCCTCCTCGCCCTCGGCGGACATACGCCGCTGCTGCACTGGCTCTACGACGCGCACATCGCGACGTCGATCCGCTATCCCGAGAAGTTCGCGATGATGGCCTGCTTCGCGGCGATCCTGCTCGCCTCGCAGGTGCTGCAGCGGATGCTCGACGGCGACGACGCGCTGCGCGACGCGGCGACCGGCTTCGTGCTCGCGACGACGCTCGTCGCCGGCATCCTCGCGCTCTCCGGCTTCACGCACTACTTCGGCCAGCTCTTCACCTACACGTGGGGACTCGGCAAAGGCGCCGCCGCCGATCGCATGACGTCGCTCGCGCGCACCGGCTGGATCATCGCCTTCGTGCGCGGCGCGCTCTTCATCGCGCTGCTGCGCTCGATGCGCGCGGTGAGGCGCCCTCTCTGGATCGCTCTTTTCGGCATCTTCGTCGTCGCCGATCTCTTCCCGGTCGTGCACGAGCTCAACCCGCGCATGCCGGCGCGCTTCTTCCGCGAAGAGCCGCCCGCATCGCGCGCGCTGCCGCGCAACCGCGAGCCGTTCCGCATCTTCCACGAGGCTGACTGGTACGGCCAGGACACGATTGCGCGGAGATACTTCTCGAGCGGCGACGCCGTCTATTGGATCGTGCGCAACGGCCTCTATCCGATGACGCCCGCGGGCCACGGCCTGCGCATGGTGATGGAGCGCGACTACGACAAGACCGCGCTCCTGCCGACGATCGACTTCACCGACTCGGTGTGGGACATCAAACGCAACGGACGCACGGACTGGTGGCGTCCGGTCACGGCGATGGCGAACGTCTGGTATCGCGTCGTCTATCGTCCGTTCGAGCCGGAACAGAAGCGCGTGCGCGGCAATCTCAAGAACGCGCAGGCGGTCGACTTCGTCGAGATCGCGCACAACCCGCGCTACTACTTCGCCGACCAGGTCGTGACGATCCGCAACCGCCAGGACTTCGTGCAGCGCCTCGTGAAAGGCGGCTACACCGACCGCGTGGCGTTCGTCGCCGGGCCCTCCTTCGTGCCCGCGAACGGCGCCGTTACGCACTACGTCGAAACCGCGAACACCGCGTCGATCGACGTCACCGCCGCAGGCCGCGCGTTCCTCGTCATGAGCGTCACGCCCCACAAGTACTGGCGCGTCGCGATCGACGGGCAGCCCGCGCAGTCGATCGTGACGAACATCGGCTTCCAGGGCGTCGTGGTTCCGGCGGGGCGGCATCGCGTGACGATGAGCTACCGCAACGATCTCGCCGCGAACGGCGCAAAACTCTCGATCGCCGCGGCGGTCCTGCTCCTCGGCGCGGCATTGGTCCGGCGTCGCCGATGAACGCGCACGAGTCGCCGGACGCCGCGCGCAAACGCCGGCGGCATCGCAACGAGCGTATCGCGGCGACGGCGCTCGTGCTCATCCTGGGCGCCGGCGTCGTCGCGTTCCTCCGCTGGAATCGCGCCGAGGAGGAGCGGATCGCGCACGAGCAAGTGTATGTGCCGAAGAAGCAGACGATCACGCGCGAAGTGCTGCAGCTGCGCGACTACGTGCGCATCGACACCTCGACGCCGCGGGGCGAGGCCGCGGGTGCGCGCTGGCTCGTCGCGCAGTTCGCCGCGCGCGGCGTCGCCGCGGAGCTCATCGAGTCCGCGCCGGGACGGTTCAACGTCTACGCGCGGCTGCGCGGACGCAAGCCGGGCGGCGGACTGCTTTTGTTCAACCACATCGACGTCGTGCCGCCGGGCGATGGCTGGACGCACGCGCCGTTCGCCGGCGTCATCGAGCTCAATCAGCTCTACGGCCGCGGCGTGATCGACATGAAGGCGCTCGCGCTCTGCCAGCTCTGGGCGTTCGCCGAGCTTGCGCATAGCGGCGAACCGCCCGAGCATGATCTCGTGTTTCTCGCGACCGCGGACGAGGAGACCGGCAGCGAGTTCGGCATGCAGTGGCTGCTCGCGCATCGTCCCGACGTCTTCGCGAACATCGCGTACGGGGTGACCGAGGGCGGCATCACCGAGATGCTCTCCGAGCGCATGACGTACTTCGGCATCGAGGTCGGCGGCAAGCAATACGAGGCATTCACCGTCACCGCCGATTCGCGCGAGCAGCTCGAACGCGCGCGCATCGCGCTCGAGCCGTGGGTCGTGCAGCGCGATGCCTATCGCGTGCTGCCCGCGGTGCGGAAGATGTTCCGCGGACTCGCGCCGACGCGCACGCAATACCGCAGCATCCTCACCGACATCGACGGCGCGATCGCGAAGGGCACGTTCTGGAAGTTGCCGATCAGCTATCGCGATCTCACGCAGAACACGCTGTGGGTGGAGGCGCCGCGGCAGGAGAACGGGCGGTGGATCATGGAGCTGCGGCTCGTGAATCTGCCGGACGAACATCCCGACGCGCGCATCGCGTGGGCGCTGTCGGTCGTGCAGCCGTTCGGCGCGCGGCTCGATCGCGTGCTGCGCAAAGAAGGGATGGTGCCGCTCTCGGACGACGGCACGCCGTTCTTCGCGCTGCTCGCGTCGGAAGGACGCAGGCGCTATCGCACGGAAGCGGGGGTCGAAGTGCTGTACAAGAGCGCGACCGACGCGCGCTTTCTGCGGCCGCGCGGGATTCTCTGCTACGGCATCGCGCCGTATCCGATCGACTACTTCCAGTCGATTGCGATTCATCACGCCGACGAGCGCATCCGTCTCGACTTTTTCATGCAGGGCGTGGACTACCTGCGCGAGGTCGTGCGGGCGTGGGCGCGGCAGCCCTGACGATATTTGTCACCAACCCGTACGCAAATGTGTCAGAACCGCTCCTCCGGCACCGCCCCGGCCGGTAGTAAACTCTGCGCGGTCAGTCGGTTGCGTTCTGGTGCGCCTTGGCGTTGCGATTGCCTTAGTGGAAGTCCTCAAAGGAGGGCTTCTATGACCAGGAAGCAAAAAGGTTTCACCCTGATCGAGCTGCTGATCGTCGTCGCGATCATCGGCATTCTCGCAGCGATCGCCATTCCGAACCTGCTGACCGCGATGCAGCGTTCGCGTCAGAAGAGAACGATGGCCGACATGCGCAGCTGCGCCACCGCGTGGGAAGCGCGTGCAACGGACGTCAACGAGTACGGCGCCGCCGGCGCGACCGTGACGTGGCCGAGCACGGGGGCGGACTACGTCGCCAACACCCTGCCGGGCATCCTCTCGCCGACCTACATCAAGCAGGTCCCGACGAAGGACGGCTGGGGTACGAACTACGCGGGCGGTGTGAGCACCGACCGTCAGTCGTACTCGATCGAGTCGTACGGCAAGAACAAGTCGAACGATTCCGAGTCCGCCGGTCCGACGACCAAGTTCGACTGCGACATCGTCTTCTCGAACGGCAGCTTCGTCGTGTATCCGGAAGGTGTGCAGGTCCAGTAAGGACCTTCGCAACAGCAACTGCGATGCGACGGGCGCTGGAGACAGCGCCCGTCGTACTTGACGGGAGCTCACGCATGCAGAGAACACGAGGCTTCACGCTGATCGAACTGCTGATCGTCGTCGCGATCATCGGCATCCTCGCGGCGATCGCCATCCCGAACCTCATCACCGTGATGCAGCGTTCGCGTCAGAAGCGCACGATGGCCGACATCCGTGCCGCGGCGACGGCGTGGGAAGCGCGGGCGACCGACATCGGCAAGTACTCGGGCGCCGGCTTGTCGATCTGCTGCACGACGCCCATGACGATCGAAATGATGGAAAACATCCTCGTGCCGACGTTCTCCAAAGAAATGATCCGCACCGACGGCTGGCGCCACGACCTGCAGTTCGCGGTCGACGCCGAAGGCGCGTCCTACATGATCCGCTCGTACGGCCGCGACGGCGTTCCCGATGCCAGCGTCACCGGCGGCGGCACGCACAAGTTCGACTGCGACATCATCTTCATGAACGGGCAGTTCGTGCAGTACCCCGACGGGCTGCAGGCGCAGTAACTCGGCAGCCCGTCGCCCCCTCCCCGCCTCAGGCCGACTTCTCGCGGGTCACCGCGTTCACGCTCGCATAGAACCGCTCGTGGTGCGCGTGCGCATCGCGGTAGATCTGCGGGAACTGCCCGAGGTCCTTCGTCGCCACGACGAGGTTCACGCCGTAGAGGAAGGCCGCGTTGCCGTCGAGCGTGCGCAGGTTGTCGGCGACCAGCACCAGGAACGTCTTGCGGCGATCGACCGGCGGCAGCGCGATGACCGGCGCCATGCCGTCGAGCGGCGGCGGCGTGAGCTGCGGCGGATGGATGAACACCAGCTGCGGCGACTCCTGCATGAGGTAGTCGCGCGCGCGCGCCGGCTCGGCGTGCACGATCGGCAGAAAGCCGACCAGCTTCGCCGCCTGCCGCAGCGCGGGATCGTCCTTGCCGACGATCACCGCCTTCGCGCCGAAGTCGTTCTCGTGATCGTCGTCGTGCGCGCCGTGCGAGGCATGCGTGTCGGGCGCGTCGCCGCTCGGCGGCTGTGCGCCTTCGAGCTTGCTGCGGTCGACGGTCAGCTTCGCCTTGCAGACCGGACACGGAAACGAGACCTCGCGCATCGGCAGCTTGGTCTCGTCGAGCGAGAGCGGTTTCTGACAGCTCGTGCACGTGATGCGGATCATGGCTACTCCAGCAGCGACAGCATCGAGTCGCCGTCGTCGCTCGCACCCGCGGCGGGAATCCCCGTCGGCTCGTCGGTCATGCGCAGCGCGAGGTTCGTCGGATTCGTCGCGTACGCAAGGGCGGTCTCTTTCGAGATCACGCCGTCGTTCCACAGCTTCTCGATCTCGTCGTCGAACGCCTGCATCCCGTCGACCTGGCCGTCGTGCATCGCGTCGGTGAGCGAGCGCCCTTCGGTCTCGCCTTTCAGCACGTAGTCGCGCGTGCGCATCGTCGACTTGAGAATCTCCAGCGCGGCCACGCGTCCGCCGCCGACTTTCGGCAGCAGGCGCTGCGAGATGACGTAGCGGAACGACTGCGAGAACCGCGTGCGCACCTGCGGCTCCTGATCTTTCGGAAAGACGCCCACGATGCGGTCGATCGTCTTCGCCGCGTCGATCGTGTGCAGCGTCGAGAGCACGAGGTGTCCCGTCTCCGCAGCTTCCATCGCGATCTCGATCGTCTCGACGTCGCGCATCTCGCCGATGAGGATCACCTTCGGTGCCTGACGCAGCGCGGCGCGCAGCGCGAGCGAGAAGGTCTTCGTGTCGGAGCCGACCTCGCGCTGGTTCACCGTCGACTTGACGTGCCGGTGCATGTACTCGACCGGATCCTCGATGGTGATGATGTGCACGGCCTGCTCGTGGTTGATCTGGTTGATGATCGCCGCGAGCGTCGTCGACTTGCCGGAGCCGGTCGGCCCCGTGACGAGCACGATGCCGTTCTTCAGCTTGCCGACGTTGAACAGCTCGCGCGGCATCTTCAGCGACTCGAGCGTCGGAATGCCCTCGGGGATCACGCGCAGCACGATCGCGTACGTGCCGCGCTGCGAGAAGATGTTCACGCGGAAGCGCGTCTTCTGCGGGATCGAGTACGACAGGTCGACGCTGCCGTTCATCATCAGCGTGCGCGTCAGCTCGCGGTCGCCGCGCAGCATGTGCATGGCGATGATCTCCGTCTGGAACGGCGTGAGTCGCGGCAGGCCGGGGAAGTTCACCGGCGCGAGCTGTCCGTCGACTTCGACCTGCGGCGGCCGGCCGACGGAGAAGTTCAGATCGGACACGCGATCCGAGATCTTCAGCATCGCCTCGAGAATCGCGTCGAGGTTGAAGTTTTTCATGAGGGAAGCCTCGCTGACGGCGCCATTGTAGCGGCTACAATCCCGCTTCGTGTCCGTGATCGGCATCGACCTCGGCGCGCGCCGCATCGGCATCGCCGTCAGCGACTCCGGCGTCGTGGCCACGCCGCATTCCGTGCTGCGGAATGAAGGCGACGTCGTGGCGAAGCTCGAGCGTCTCGCGCGCGAGCTCGACGCCGCGACGTTCGTTCTCGGCATCCCGCGCCGCATGCACGCGTCGTCGTCCGAGGAGAAGTTCCACGCGTTTGCGGACACGCTGCGGCAGCGAACCTGCAAAGAGGTCGTGCTCTGGGACGAGAGTCTCTCCACGGTGGAAGCGATGGAACAACTGCGCGCCGCGGGCCGCAATCGACGCGAGGCACAGAAGGACATCGACATGCACGCCGCCGCCGTGATCCTGCAGTCGTGGCTCGACGCGCGCACGCGTGAGCAGCGGAGGACGCCATAGCACGCCGGCAGCGCCGCGGCTGCCGCAAATACGCGCAGTCGCTCTTCACGATCCTCATCTTCGCGATCATCCTCGGCATCGCCGGCAGCTGGTTCTTCTGGCGAGCGCTGCGCACGCCGTATCAGGGCTGGACCGGCGCGGCGAAACGCGTCGAAGTGCGGCGCGGCCAGCGCACGGCGACGATCCTGCAGCAACTGCAGCGCGACGGCGTCGTGCGCGACGAGTGGATCCCGCTCGTCTACATGAAGATATTCCGCGGGCGCGACTCGCTGAAAGCGGGCGTCTATCAGTTCGACAAACCGCTCGCGCCGGTCGACGTGCTCGACAAGCTCATTCGCGGCGACGTGATCCTGAAGACTGTCACCGTGCGCGAAGGGCTCGACCGCTTCGCCATCGGAAAGCTCTTCGCCGACGAGAAGCTCGGCACCGAGGCGGAGTGGAAGAAGGCGACGGGCGATCCGGACCTCATCCGCGACATCGCGCCGAACGCGGAGTCGCTCGAAGGCTACCTCTTCCCTGACACGTACAAGTTCGATCCCGGCACGCCGGCGACGACGATCGTGCGCGCGATGGTCGCGAACTTCCGCAAGCACTGGGGCGGCGAGCTCGCACTGATCGCGACGGGACTCGACGTGCACCAGACGGTGACGCTCGCGTCGATCGTCGAGACCGAGGCGCGGCTGCCGCAGGAGCGTCCGATCGTCGCGTCGGTGTACGTCAACCGCCTCCACCGCCACATGCTCCTCGGCGCGGACCCGACGGTGATCTACGCGATCAAGCTCGCCGGACGCTGGGACGGAAACATCCACAAGGCGGATCTGCAGATCGCGTCGCCGTACAACACGTACCGCTTTCCGGGCTTGCCTCCCGGTCCGATCGCGAATCCGGGACTTGCATCGCTGCGCGCCGCCGCCGCACCCGCGACCTCGCCGTATCTGTACTTCGTCGCGCGCAACGACGGCTCGCACGTCTTCGCGACGAACGCCGCGGATCACAACCGCAACGTCGAGATCTATCAGCGCCAGTACTTCCGCGACCGCCGTCGCGCGCAACAGCAACAACAGCAGCAGCCGCAGGCGAAATGACGATGTTGAAACGCATCCTGCTCGTGCTCGTGATTCTCGTTGTCGTCGCGCAGTTCATCCGCCCCGCGCGCACGAATCCGCCCGTCGATCCGGCGAAGCGGCTGACGATGCCGGCGAACGTGCAGGCGATCTTCGACCGCTCGTGCCGCGACTGCCATTCCAACGAGACGCGCTGGCCGTGGTACACGAACATCTCGCCGCTCTCGTGGTGGCTCGTCAATCACGTGAACGAAGGACGGCGCGAGCTGAACGCGTCGGTCTTTGCGACGTACACGGCGAAGAAGCAGAGTCGCAAGCTCGAGGAAGTGTGCGATCAGGTGCAGCACGGCGACATGCCGATCGGCTCGTACACGCTCGTGCATCGCCAGGCGAAACTCTCGCCCGCGGACGTGCAGACGCTCTGTACGTGGAGCGAACAGTCGCGTTCGCCCGCGCGTTGACGCCCGCTCGCGCGCCCAAATTGGTGGTATCCTTCCCCGTCCACAAATAACTCGGGGGTTCAATCACGATGGCTGCGCGCAACAAGCCGTACGATTCGTTCGGTCCGTACATCCTTTTCAAGAAACTCGAAACGGACGCCATCGGCGAGCTTTGGCGCGCCGGGCGCATCGACGGCGCGCAGCTCGGACCGACGGTTGCGCTGCGGCGCCTCACCGGCGGCAACCGCGCGGCGCTCACCGCGAGCGCGGAAGCGGCGGCGCAGATCCTGCCGCAGCTCACCGGCACTTCGTTCGCGCGCGAGCAGGTCGCGGGCGTCGCCGACGGCGTGCCGTTCGTCGCGTGGGATTACGCGGGCGGACGTTCGCTGCGCCACATCATCGACCGCGGCCGCGGCGGCAAAGACACGCCTCCCAATCCGCTGCCGATCGATCAGGCCATCGTGATCGCGGAGAAAGTCGCGCTGTCTCTCGCGACGACCGCGGACCTGCGCAGCGGCGGCGGACGTCTCTCGCACGGCGCGCTGCTGCCGCAGATGATCTGGATCAGCGACGACGGCGAGATCCGCGTCGCGGGCCAGCAACTCGGCGCCGGCATGCTCGCTTCGCTGCAGGACGCGCGCGTCGCGGCGGAGATCGGGCGTTACTTCTGTCCGGAATCGCGCAATGCCGCCCAGCCGGTGAAAAACGCCGACGTCTATTCAATGGGCGCGATCCTGTTCCTCCTCGTCACCGGCCAGGAGCCGCCCGACGCGGCGACGGCGAGCGCGTTCGGCGCAGCCGTGCGCGCGGCGAAGACGCTCACCGGCGCGCCGGTGCCCGACGACATCCGCGTCGTCCTCGACAAGTCGTTCAACATCGATCCGTCGATGCGCTACGCGTCGATCGGCGAGATGAAGCAAGCCATCTCCGGCCTCGCGCACGGCGGCAAGTATTCGGCGACGACGTTCAATCTCGCGTTCTATCTCAGCAATCTGCTGAAGAAAGAATTGGAAGCCGAAGCGCTCGACCGCGACAAGGAGTCGAAGGTCAACGTCCTGCCGTATCTCGAGGCGCCGAAGCCGGTCGCCGTTCCCGCGCCTGCCTACGAACCGTCCCCCGCGCCGTCGATGTTCGCCTCGGCTGACGCGCCGAAGTCGAAGAGCAAGCTGCCGCTCGTCGCCGCCGCCGCGCTCGTGGTCGCCGGCGTCGGTCTCGGCGCGTACTACATGATGTCGAAGCACTCGACGACGGCCGCGGCCCCCGCGCCCCTCAGCACCGCGCAGGTGCTCCCGGGCGTGACCGCGCAGCAGCAGCCCGCGCAGCACCGCATCATCTCCGAGCCGGTCGTCGCGTCGGCGTCGCCGCAGACGTCCACCGCCACGCCCGCGGCCCCGGCGACCACGGATGCCGAGGCGCAGAAGAAGGCGTTCGAGGACGCGGTGCGGCGGAAGATGAACGAAGAGATGATGAAGCTGCAGAACCAGTTCAACGCGGAGCTGCGGCAGAAGCAGTCGAAGAACGCGCCGGTGGTCACGGCGCCGCCGGTCAGCGTCGCATCGTCGACGCCCGCCCCGGCGGTGAGCGACGACCGTCCGTCGCTGTCCGCGGCGCAGCTCGATCAGCAGCAGCGGCGTGAATCGGCGCCCGCGCGCACGACGCCGGTCGACCCGACGCCGGCCGCGCCCGCGCAGACGCAGTCGTCCGCGCCGGTGCAGCAGGTCGTGACGCAGGCGCCGGCCGCGCAGACGGCGGGCGTCCACGAGGGCGACGTCGTCGACGTTTCGGCGCTCGACACGCTGCCGCGTCCCACGCGCGCGATCCGGCCGATGTATCCGGCCATGGCCGCGCAGCAGAAGGTCTCGGCGACGATCATCCTCAGCGCGTTCATCGGCGAGAACGGCGAAGTGCTGGACGTGAAGGTGCTGCGCGGCGAGCCGCGCTTCGGCCTCAACGAGGCCGCGATGCGCGCCATCCGCTCCACACGCTTCACGCCGCCGGTGAAGGACGGGAAGCACGTGCGCACGTGGTTCCCGCAGTCGATCGAGTTCCGCCCATAAGCTTGCACGCGTTCACTGCGCCTCGAGCTCATCGAGGCGCAGCCCGAGCTCGCGCGGATCGTGCGGGCCGTGCGCGATTGCACTCGTCTCGATCGTGAGCGTGCGCGCGTTCGCGACATGCCACGTGCGCTCGACCGTCGCGGGCGTCGTCGTGATGTGGTCGATGATGCGATCGTCCGCGCGGATCACGATCGTCGTCGGGAGCGGCACCGCGAAGCGGATGTCGATGCGCGACGCGCCGGCGGGAATCTCGAGTCGCGACGCGCGCCCCATCCACCGCCACGGCGCGCGCGGCGCGCCTTCCTCGCCGTACCAGCCGTCGCCGAACGTGATGCGTCGCGCGTTCGCGACGGACGTCTCGAAGTAGCGCGGACGCACGAGTGACGCGAGCGGCGCCCGCGCGCGCATGAACGCGACGCCGCCGGCGGCAGCGTCTTCGCGCACGACCAGCACGTCGGCGCGCGCGTGCATCGTCGCGGGCGGGCGGGCGGTGGCGGCGAGCGCGACAAGCTCGCGGTCGTAATCGGCGAGGAGAAGCTCCGCGTGCGCGGCGAGCCGTTCGTCGACGAGCAGCACGCTCGACGCCCGCGACGCGCGCGCGCGCACGAACGTCATCGCCGCGACCGGCGGCGACGGCGTGCGATGCACGACCGCGAGCGCCGGCATCATCAGCACGACTGCATATCCGACGAGCGCGGCGAGCACGAAGCCGCGCGCGCGGCGCGTCAGGTCGATTCCTTCGGCGGCGAGCAGCGCGTACAACGGCGCGTAGCCGATCGAGAACCGGCTGACGCTGTGGAAGTCGAGATAGAGCCACGCGAAGAGCGCGAACGGCGCGAAGATCGCCACGGCGAGCCACGCGCGGCGCCGCGTGAGTCCGGCGAGCGCCAAGGCGACGATGGCGACGTTCAGCAGCGGCGCTCGATACGGCCAGAAGAAGAAGTCGTCGGCGACGCGCAGCAGCGATGGCCGGATCGGACTGAGAAACGAATCGACGCCGCGGATGTACTGCTCGTGCCGCGCGAGCACGGCGCGATACGCGTCCCAGCCGCCGCTCGCGTACGCCGCCGCGCCGTAGCTGACGATCACGATCGCCGCGACGATGGCCGCACCCTGTAACGCCGTGCGTCGGCGCGTGCGGAACGCGAGCAGCATCGGCACGAACGCGATGAGCACGCTCTGCGGACGAATCGCGGCGGCGATGCCGAGGAGCGTCGCGCCGCCGAGCGTCGACCCGCGCAGCAACAGCGCGCAGGCGAAGAGCACGAGCACCATCGACGGCACGTCGCTGAACGCGGTGCCGCCGTAGAACCAGACGTTCGGCGCGAATGCGAGCAACAGCGCCGCGGCCATCGACGCGAAGAACGGCATCCGCAGCGCACGTGCGAGTAGAAACGCCGCGGGAAAGACGAACAGCGAGGACAGCACGGTCAGCGTCTGCAGCGCGCGGAAGCCGTCGACGTGCGCGAGTTGCACGAGCAGCTTCGCGGCGCCGATGAACAGCGGGAAGCCGGGCGGCTGCGGGTGGTAACGCGTGACGTCGTAGTCGCGCACAGCGAGCGCGAAGAGCGCCTCGTCCCAGTCCCAGAGCGTCTTCGAGATCGCGAGGAAACGCGTGACCGCGACGGCGAGCGCCGCGAGCACGAACGCCTGCCGCTCGCGCGGCGTCAGCGCACCGGCGTCCATGAGAGCACGTCGATGCGCAGGCCGAGGTCGCGCGCGTCGTCGGACTTGCCGAGCGCTTTCGGATTGACCACGCCGCTGGTGGTGATGCGCAGCTCGTTCGGCGCGCCGGCGCGCGACGGCACGATCCAGCTGCGGTCGATCTCGTCGCGGTCGCCGAGGAAGCGATCGAGCAATTTGCCGTTCATCCAGACCTCGATGGTCGGATGCGCCGGCAGCGTGTTGATCGGCACGTAGGTCCGGAGATGCAGCCGGCCGTCTCCGTGGAACGCCGGCATCTCGATGCGCCCTTCTTTCCCCATCCACTGAAAGATGTCCAGCCCGCTCCCCTCCTGCGGATAGAAGCCGCTGCCGAAGACGAGGTGCGCGGAGAGGCGGCTGATCGACGCCTCGAAGTTGCGGCGCCGCAGAATCTTCCAGAGCTGCTGGCGCGGCCAGACGAAGTTGTGCGCGCCCGGCGCGATGTTGAGATCGACCACCCACGCGTCGCCGTTCGTCAGCGAGATCTGGTCGAGCGAGTCGAAGTACATCGGCAGGCGATCGTGGAGCACGACGTCGGCGAGCGGCCCGAGTCCGCCGTGGACGTAGACCTTTGCGTCGCGCGGAACGTTGCGTCGAATCCAGTTCAGCGCGGCGACCGGCGGCGCGTCGCGGCGGCGCTGCAGCGTGAGCGCGGGCCAGGTCCAGACGCAGAAGACGATCACGATCGCGCCGGCGAGCGCCGCCTGCACGCCGGTGCGTTGCAGTGTGATCCAGCGCAAGCCTTCCGCGGCGAGCAGCGCGTGCACGACGAGATACGGAATCGCGTAGCGTCCCGCGGCCTGCACGTCGAGGTTCAGCCACGTCGTGATCGCGAGCGGCACGAACGTCGCCACGACGAGGAGCGCCGCGCGGCGGCTGTTCGCGGCGAACAGCGCGCCGAGCAGGCCGATGATGGCGAGACAGACCAGGCCGAACATCTGCGCGTGCTGTTCGACCGGCCAGAGAAAGAACATCCGCGCGACGACGGAGAGCGGCGCGCGATGCGGGTTGTGCCACGAGTCGATGTCGTGGACCCACTTGCTTTGCGAGCGGAGCGCGCCGAGATAGCCGTCGATGGAGCTCGATGCGAGCGCGGCGCCGGCGTAGCTCGCGCCGGCGATGGCGCCGCCGAGGACGAGCGCGGTGGCGACGGCGCGCCAGTCGCGCGCGCGGATGCGCGACCACGTGGCGACCAGCGCCGGCACCGCGCCGATGAAGAGATTCGGCGGACGAAAGCCCGCGGCGATGCCGAGCACGATCGCGCCGAGAATGTACGCGCGGCGGTCGCCGCGTCCGCGCAGCAGGAGCGCGCAGGCGGCGAAGCCGATCGCGGTCGCGGGAATGTCGGAGAAGCCGGTGCCGCCGTAAATCCAGACGTTCGGCAGAAAGCAGTAGATCGCGGCGCCGGCGACGGAGGTCGCGAACGCGAAGCCGAGAGCTCGCGCGAAGAAGAAGGTCGCCGGAAACAGCGCGAGCGCGCCGAGGACGACGATCGTCTGCAGCGAGCGAAACGGCGGAACGCCGATGAGGTGCACGAGCTTCGCGGCGGCGATGAAGAGCGGATAGCCGGGCGGATGCGGATGATGGTTCGCGACGTCGTATTCGACGACGCCGCCGCAGAAAAGTCCCTCGTCCCAGTCGAAGAGGTTGTGCGCGACGGCGAGGAACCGCGTCAGCGCCACCGCGATCGCGACGACGAGCAGGATCCGCCGCTGGCGTTCCGTCATTCCCATCCGAGCCCGACCAGTTGTACGGAGAGCACGCGCCGATCGTTGCCCATGCGCCGCGCCGGCGACGCCGCGAGCACGAGCGTATTCGAGGCGCGCGACGGGACGCTCCACGACCGCGGCACCGCGATATCCGTGCAGTGGAAGCGCTCCAGCAGCACGCCGTTGAAGCGCACCTCGACGTCGGCCTGCTCGTGCTTCGGTGCCGCGAGCGCGAGCGTCAAGCGTCCGCGTGCGGCGCGCAAGGCGGGAAGTGTGGTCACGCTGCGCGCGCTCATCCAGCGCCACATCTGCGGCGGGTCTTCTTCCGCGTCGTACCAGCCGTCGCCGAATTGCCAGACGTTCGAAAGCGGCAGCACGGAAACGGTGAAGTAGCGCTGCCGTGCGAGCTCGTAGAGGCGGCCGAACGGCCGCACGAACGTGGCGCGCGCGCCGACGACGAGGCCTTCCGTCGCGGCGAGCGCGTGCGGCGGCGCGGCCGGCGGAAGCGTCGTCAGGTCGCGCAGCACGAGCACCGGGCGATCGTACAGGAAGTAATTCGCGAACGGACCGAGCGAGCCGTGCACGTAGATGGGGACGCGTTGCGCGCGCAACCATTGCATCCCCGCGTACGTCGGCGACGGCGTCGTGCGCGCCGTTGCGAGCGCGGGCGCGGTCCACCACGCGTACCGCAACGCGATCAGCGCGATCGCCGCGACCTGCAGCGCGCGGCGGCGCAGCACGACTTGCGCGCCGCGCGCGGCGAGCAGCGCGTGCAGCGCGACGTACGCGGTCGCATAGCGATGGATCGAGTAGTGATCGAGCATCAGCCACGCGAAACCCGCGAACGGCGCGAAGATCGCGACGACGAGCCACGAGCGTCGGTCGACGAGCGCGATGCACGCGAGCGCGACGAGCACCCACGCGATGCGGCCGCCGCCCATCGGGTGCACGAAAAAGTCCGCGGCGAGCGAGAGCAGCTGCGGACGCGCCGGATTCGTGAACGCATCGACCGAGCGCACCCACGTCTTCACGCCACGCACGGAGTCGCGGTAGCCGGTGAACGAAGACGACGCCGCGGCCGCGCCGGCGTAGCTCGCGACGACGATCGTCGCGGCAAGCACGCCCGCGATGACGACGCGTCCGGGACGCTGGCGCGCGCGCCACGCCGCGAGCAGAAACGGTGCGACGCCGAAGAGCATCGCCTGCGGACGGATCGCCGCGGCGACGCCGAGCATCGCCGCGCCGGCGAGGAACGTCTCGTCGCGCCACAGCAGCAAGCCCACCGCGGTGAGAATCGCGGCGATGCCGGTGATGTCGCTGAAGGCGGTGCCGCCGTAGAACCAGACGTCGGGCAAAAAGACGAACAACAGCGCCCCGGCGTACGAGGTCGCAAAGTCGAACCGCAGCGCGCGCGCGACGAAAAACAGCAGCGGAAAGAGCGCGCACGCGGCGATGAACGTCACGCTCTGCAACGCATGAAAGTCGTCGCGCACGAAGAGGCGCACGAACTTCGCGGCGAGCACGAACAGCGGAAAGCCGGGCGGGTGCGGGTGGTGCAGCGGCACGTCGTACTCGCGCAGCGCGGCGCAGAACTGCACCTCGTCCCAGTCCCACAACGTGCGCGAGAGCGCGAAGACGCGGGTGACGGCGACGGCGAGCGCGGTGACGGCGACCGCGCGGCGTTCGAACGGCGTGAGCGGCGACAGGGCACCATTCTCGCAAAATCCGCGGCCCAGGCATGGCCGGAAAAGGCGTTCGTCGCCGTTGGGTTCTCGACCTGCACGGCATGCGCCGCGAGGGGACGAAGGAGCGAGGGTTCGCCTATCGTCTGCCGGGCGGCGCGCTCGTGGAGGATGAGAAGACGCTCGCGCGCATCGCGAAGCTGCGCATCCCGCCCGCGTGGCAGGACGTGCGCATCGCGCGCGGCGAGACCGCGCCGCTGCAGGCCGTCGGCGTCGACAAGAAAGGGCGTACGCAATACCTCTACCACGCGCGTTTCCGAGCGCAGCGCGAGGAGGAGAAGTTCCGCCGCGTCGTCGAATTCGGCGAAGCCCTCCCCGCGCTCCGCCGCCGCGTCCGCGCGGACCTCGGCGGCGACGGTCTCGAACGGGCGCGCGTCCTGGCGGCGATGGTGCGGCTCATCGATCAGGGGTTCTTCCGCATCGGCAACGACAAGAGTGCCGAGGCCGAGTCGACGTTCGGACTGTCGACGATCCGCGGCTCGCACGTGAAGCTCGACGGCAAGGTCGTGAAGTTCGACTACGTCGGCAAGTGGCGGAAGAAACAGCAACGCGCGATCAAAGACCCGGACGTCGCGACCATCGTCGCGCAGCTGAAGAAAACGCGCGGCGCGGAGCTCTTCAAGTTCGCGCAGAACGGCCGCATCGTCGACGTGAAGGACCGCCACGTGAACGATTACATCCAGTCGATCATCGGCGATGCGTTCACCGCGAAAGACTTTCGCACGTGGGCCGGGACGCTGCTCTGCTCGATCGCGCTGGCGATGCAGGGACAGGGCGAGAGCAAGACCGAGCGCAAGCGCCGCGTCCGCAAGGCGATCGTGGCCACGGCCGAGCAGCTCGGCAACACTCCCGCGGTCTGCCGCTCGTCGTACATCTGCCCGCGCCTCCTCGACGAGTACATGGAAGGGCGGCCGCTGGAGACGTTGCGCAAGACGCGCAAAGGCAGCCCGGTCGTGCGCGTCGGTCTGTCGATGGAAGAGAAAGCGCTGCTGAAGTTCCTCCGCGAGACGATCGCGGATCGCCGCAAGCGGCCGCGCGCGGCGTGATTCAGAAAAAGCGAATTTAGAACGCAGAACGCAGAACGAAGAATTCAGAAAGAGGACCGCAGACGCGGAGCGCTTTCTGAATTCTTCATTCTGCGTTCTGCATTCTTCATTCAGCTTTTCCTAGAACGTATCCCCAATCCAGAAACTCGTCCGGAACCCGCCCTCGGTCTGCTTGAAGTCGAAGCGCTTGGCGAAATCCCAGTTGAGATTGAGACCGAGAAGGTTGAACGAGAAACCCCAGCCGAGCGAGGCTTTCGGGTCGACGAGACGTCCGTCCTGCATGAAGCGGAACGGGCGGCCGTCGAAATGCGCGGCGCCGATGTCGAAGAAGAAGACGCCGCGCACCTGCTGCAGCACGATGAACGGCGTCGCGAGGACGTCGACGAGCGGGAAGCGGAACTCCACGTTCGCGAAGCCGGCGTGCTGGCCGATGAGCGTACGGAAGTCGTAGCCGCGCAGCGTATTGAGGCCGCCGAAGTAGCCGAAGTTCGGCGCGTTGCCGTCCGACCACGTCGCGTACACGCGCGTCGCGAGCAGCGTGCGCGAGCTGAGCTGGTGATACTCGCGCCAGTCCATCGACAGGTCGCCGCTCAGCGTGCCGCCGTCTTTCACGTCGGGCGCGTACGCGGCGCTCAGCTCGTAGCGGCGTCCGGAGATCGGCCCGAAGAACTTCCACTGCGTGCTGTCGCCGGTGAAGGTCGTGCTCACCGTCGGGAAGCTGTCGCGGCGATGCTGGAACGCGACGAGATCCGGCTCGCCCGGCAGCGGATTCGGGAAGAAGTGCGGGTAGAAGTAATCGCGGCTGACGTAGCCGGCGGCGGCGTCGATGCGGTGATAGCGCGTGAACGGATAGCTGAGGAGGCCCATCGCGCCGGTCTGCCGGTAACCCTGCTGCCGTTCGATCCGGAGGGTGTCGGGGTCCTGCGTCAGATAGAACGAGCGGTCGTCGAAGAGGCGCGCGCCCCAGTTGAGGCGCCGGTGCATGTCGAGATAGAGGAAGTCGAAGTTGGAGAACGTCGACACCGAGTCGAGCGACGCGATGAAGCGGTGGTTCCCGAGCATGTCGCTCATGTAGATCGTCGACTGCGACACGAACAGCTGATCGGAGCTGACGCCCGCCGCCACCTGCACGTCGTCGATGAAGAGCCGCGAGCTGTGCGACTTCTCGATCTTCTCCTCGTCGATGAAGAACTCGGAGGTCGTGTGGAACGACGTGCGCGACTCGGCGGCGATCGGTCCCGACGGCAGCGTCGTCTTCTCGGCGGCGTGCAGCGGCTTGTCCGTGGTCGTTTCGTAGAGGCGCCAGTCGCCCTTGTAGTACGACGAGAAGACCATCCGCTCCTTGTTGTTCGCGCCGATGAAGACCACCGGGTTGAAGCAGCCGCCGATGACGTCGGTGTACTGCAGGACGTCGCCGGTGGCGAGATCGAGCGAGTAGATGTTGAACGCGGCGAAGTTCGTCGGATCGGCTTTCGGCGTGTCGTTCTCGCGCTTCGCGGCGTTCTCCGCCGCCTCGAGGATGTCGGAGGCGACGCCGATGTTGCGGCCGGTCTGCTTGTCCGACGAGAAGAAGAGACGCTTGCCGTCGGGGCTGAACCACGCGTCGATGTCGTTCCAGTCGCCTGTCGTCAGCTGATAGCGCTCTTTCGGATTGGCGAGGTTGAGGCGATAGAGCTTCGCGTACTGCTCGCCGATCGACGAGTAGATGATCCACTTGCCGTCTGGCGAATAGACGGGCGCGCCGTCGAAGAACGTGTCGTTCGTGAGATTGGTCAGCGTGCCGCTCTGGATGTCGTACAGATAGATGTCCGACTGGTTGCCGTGGATCGCCGAGAACGCGATCGTGCGGCCGTCGGGCGAGTACGTGGGGCTGAGCTGCTGCTCGACCGGCATCTCGATCGAACGCTCGATCTCGCCGTTGAGCGGATTGAGCAGCATGAGATTGCGGCCGCGCTCTTTCTTGACGAAGAACGCCACCTGATCGCCGTTCGGCGCCCACGCCACGTCGCGTCCCATGACCGCGCCCGTCGTGAACGACTGCACGACCGCGTACTCGTAGCGGCTCGTGTAGCCGGCGGTGAGGTTCTTCAGCAGCCGGCGCTCGGGATTGTTGAAGAGAACGAGGTCGACGTCTTCCTTGTACGTCGTGAAGGCGACGAGCAGATCGCCCGAGGGCGACGGCGACGGCGCGATCTCATCGCTGGGATTGTTCGGATCGATCTTGAAGACGTCGCCGTACTCCGCCGGCTCGCCTTTGGCGATGAGCGCCGGCAGGTACTGCTTGCGCAGCCACGAGCGGAGGTGCGTGTCGAATTCGTCGGGCGTCGTGTTGAACGCGCGTTTCAGCGCGCGATCGACGCTGTTGCCGAGCGTGTTGCGATATTCGTAGACGAAGTCGCGCAGTCCTTCCCAGCCGTACTGCTGCTGCATGTACGTGAAGACGGCGTGGCCGAAGCGGTAGGCGAAGTAGCCGGTGGGGTTCTGGTTGATCTTCGGGATGCGGTCGTTGACGACGGCGTCGCGCAGCACCATGCGGTCGCGCGAGTCTTCGTCCTGCGCCATGTACGACGCGAGACCTTCCATCAGCCACGTCGGCGGATTGGCGGTGACGTTCTTGCCGAACTTGCCCTGGAAGAGGATCTCGTATTCGAAGACGTGCGTGAGCTCGTGCTGCACGAGCTGCAGCAGCTTGTCGTCGGGCACGTCGACCGGCAGCACCATGCGGTTGCGCACCGGCTCGGCGAACGCGCCGTACGCCTCCGGGATGAAGTTGAGCATGACGTTGTTCTGCTCGAACGCGGAGTGCGTGGCGTAGAAGATGAGCGGGATCTTCTTCGAGATTTGAAAGTTGAAGCGCTGCGAGAGCGTGAGATACGCCGTCTCGGCCGAGTCGACGACGCGCTGCAGCGACCCGCGCTCCTCTTCGTAGAAGTACACGTCGAAGTGCGTCGAGTGGTAGACGTTCCAGTTGAACTTGTCGTAGACGATCTTGTTCTGACCGAACGGATACGCCGGCGCGGCGACCGAAAGGACAAAGAAGAGCAGGGCGATGACTCGCTTCACGTGAGCCTCCAACTTTCGAATTGCCCGTGGACCGATCGAATCAGTTCGCGAAGACGTACCGGGTGGCCGAGGTTTCCTGCGCGACGAAAATGCCGACGAGCTGGCTCTCGAGCGAGCGGAGATTTTCGAAAAGGCCGAGAATCTCGTCGTAGTTGCGCTGATCGAATTCCTTGAAGTCGCGGAAGTTCTCTTCGAGGACCATCTCGCCCGTGTCGGCGTTGAACACCGCCAGGTCGATGTCGAACACGAAGCCGGTCGACTCGACGAGCACCTGCCGGTAGAACGCGCGGCCGTCCGCCGGTGACGTGTACTCCTCGGTCTTGTAGCCCGACTTGTCGTTGATGTCGAAGTCGACGATGCCGGAGACGATGTAGTCGGCGCCGGTCTGCGCACCGAGGTCTTTCCAGTAGTCGCGCGCGGCCTCGAGCGAGCGGATGTCGTTGCCCGGCAGCTTGGTCTTCGGCACGTCGACCAGACGCAGCTTCGTCGACTTCGTCAGCTGCTTGCGCAGATAGCGGTTGAACTCCGTCTGCACGTCCACCTTCGCCGCGCGATCGGCTTTCTTCTCGCCGTTGGACGCGATGATGAACGGCGCGACGGCGATCTTCTCGTCGCCCGTGATCTGCAGTTTCGGTTTGACCGGGAGCTTCAGCTTCACTTCCATCACGTCCGCGGACGCGGCCGCGGGAACCAGCAGCGGGAACAGCACGGCGGCAGCAACGGTGATTGCAGCGCGTTTCATCACAGATCTCCCAGTGGTGGATTGGTGCTGGTGGCGGGCGGAGCGGCCGGTGTCGGGATCGATGACGGCGGCGGCGCGGGCGCGAGCGGTCCCGCGTTCGGCGCGGCGGGCGTGGACACGGACGGCGGCGTGATCGACGGCGGCGTGGCGCCGGTATTGATCGGAGTGGTCGTGGGCGAGCTCAGCGTCGTTCCCGAGGCCGTGCGCGTCGGCGGCTTCTTCTTGCTCTTCGTGGTGAACTCGACGAAGCGGCTGTAGTTCTTCTGGATGTACTGGTTACCGCGATCGAGGCGCAGCGCCTCGCGATACTCCTTGAGCGCGTTGTCGAAGTCGCCGTTGGCTTCGTAGGCGACGGCGAGGTTGTTGTGCGCCATCGCGTCTTTCGGGTCGATGTCGACGGCGCGCTTGAAGCGGAACTGCGCCTCGCGCCAGAGATTCATCTTGGCCATGCGCACGCCGAAGCGGCGCTGCGAATCGGCGCTGGTCGCATCGGTGCGGCTCGACCGGCAGCCGGCGACGCAGGCCAGGAGAACGACGATGGTGATCGATGACGCGAACGCCCGTTTCATCCCAGTCTCCTTCTGTCGAGCGAAGAGTTTATACTGCGGCCGTTCCCGCTGCCGTGGACGTTCCGTCCGCGCGCGCCTTCCGGCGCCCTCACGCAACGCATGAACGATCCCGCCGCGCGCGACATCCTCATCGCGCTCTCGCTCTTCCCCTTTCTCACCCCGAATCGGACTCGCCTGCTGCTGGATGTCTTCGAACCGATCGACTCCGTTCGACAGGCTTCATCCAGCACGATCGAAGGTTTGCTGAGCGTAACTCCGGCGCAAGCCGAAGACGTAAGGAATCCGTTAACACCGAAAACACGGCCGCTCGTCGACGCGCTGCGCGAACGCGTGGTGACGCTCGTCGATGATGCGTATCCGCCGCTGCTGCGCGAGATCGCCGATCCGCCGCTCGTGCTGCACGTGCGCGGCGATGTCTCGCTGCTCGCGAAGCCCGCGGTCGCCGTCGTCGGCTCGCGCCGCGCGTCGCCGTACGCGATCAACGCCGCGCAACACCTCACGCGCGCGCTCGCCTCCGCCGGACTCACGATCGTCTCCGGGCTCGCCCTCGGCATCGACGCCGCCGCACACCACGCGGCGCTCGCCGCGAACGGCAAGACCATCGCGGTGCTCGGCACCGGCATCGACGTCGTCTATCCGCGCTCGAATGCACGTCTGTTCCGGAGCATCGAACGCGAAGGCTTGATCGTCAGCGAGTTCCCGCCCGGCGCACCGCCGAAGCGCGAGCACTTCCCGATCCGCAACCGCGTCATCTCCGGACTCGCGCTCGGCACGGTGATCGTCGAGGCGACGCGCCACAGCGGCTCGCTGGTCACCGCGCGCATGGCGGCGGAACAAGGACGCGAAGTCTTCGCCGTCCCCGGCTCGATCTTCTCCGCCGGCTCCGAGGGCACGCATCGGCTGATTCAATACGGCGCGAAGCTCGTGCACGACGCGAACGACATCGTCGAAGAACTCCCCGGCGATTTCCAACTCGCATCCGCGCCGCCGCCCGAGCCGCCGCCGCCCGCCCTCGCCGACGTGCTCGCGGCGCTCACGCACGATGAGGGCGCGCACATCGACACGCTCACGCAGAAGCTCGGCGGCAAACCGTCGGCCTCACTCGCGAACGATCTGCTGCAGCTCGAGCTCGGAGGCTGGATCCGCGCGCTGCCGGGCGCGCGGTATGTGCGGGTGAAGTGAGGAGGTTGCAGCCGCGCTTGCACGTCGGGAATCGTTCTCTTACACTGCTTTGCACCCCGCCCAAGAGAGAGCTCCGGAGTGGTCGATGAACTTTGACGTTGCCACGATCACGTATCCGGATGGCCGGATCGCGAAGCTGACGCCCGCGGAGTTCGCGGCCATCCCGCTCGGACAACGCATCGAGCTGCTCACCGCGAGCCGGATCAAGTTCGAGAAAGACAAGCAGCCGATGTCGCCGCTGCTGGCCCTGAAACGACAATGAGAACGCCGCTCGCCCGCATCATCATCGTCGCCGCGTCGCTGCTGTGGGCCGTCACCATCGCGACGGCGTTCGCCGCCATCCGCCATTTCGAAACGACGCCCGGCGAAGCCGCCGTCGCCGGTGCCGCGTGGCCCTCGTCCACGGTGGTGCCGCGGCACAGCGGTGAATGGACGCTGGTCATGCTCGTGCATCCGCGCTGTTCCTGCAGCCGCGCCAGCATGGAGGAGCTCGAGGCTATCCTCGAGAAATCGCCCGCGGTCCAACCCTACGTCCTCGTCTATCGCCCTCACGACGCGCGTCCCGGCTGGGAACGCGGCTCCGTCCTCGACGCCGCTTCGCGCCTGCGCAGGGTCCACGTCATCATCGATGAAGACGGCAAAGAGGCGAAGCGATTCGGCGGCTACACGTCCGGCACGATCCTGCTGTACGACCGTCAGGCGCGGCTGCGCTTCGCTGGCGGCATCACGTCGCTGCGCGGTCACAGCGGCATCAACAAAGGGCGCGAGGACGTGATCCGCATCGCGACGTCCGGCAACGGCAACGGTGCGCATCCCGTGTTCGGTTGCGCGATCGAAAAGAAGGAGACTCGATGAGCGACTCGATGTCCGGCGCCGGCAATGCGCACACGTCCGAACGTGCCGCGGAATTGCGCGACGCGCAACTGACACTCCGCCGCGCGAAAGTGGACCGCATGTTCGCCGTCCTCCTCGTCGTGCAGTACGTCGCCGGCATCATCGGCGCGCTCGTCGTCTCGCCCTATGCATGGGAAGGGAAAGAGCGCGCGCTGCACATGCACGTCTGGGTGGCGGTGCTCGCCGGAGCGGGAATCACGATCCTGCCCGTGCTGCTCGCGCTCCTGCGGCCCGGAAGGTTGATGACGCGCCACGTCATCGCCGCTTCGCAGATGCTGTCGTCGGCCTTGCTCATCCACCTCACCGGCGGCCGCATCGAAACGCACTTTCACGTCTTCGGGTCGCTGGCGTTCCTCGCGTTCTATCTCGACTGGACCGTCATTCTGACCGCGACTATCGTCGTCGCCGCCGACCACTTCTTGCGCGGCATCCTCTGGCCGGAGTCGGTCTACGGCGTCGCCAACCCCGAATGGTGGCGCTTCCTCGAACATGCCGGCTGGGTCGCCTTCGAAGACGTCTTCCTGGTCTGGTCCTGCATCCTCGGCCAACGCGAGCTCTCCTCCGCCGCCACGCGCCAGGCCGAGGTCGAGTACCTCAGCGAACAGGAGCAGCTCAAGAGCGCCGCACTGGAGATGGCGCTCGCGGAGATGCAGAGCGCCACGGCGTAACCGCCACGGCACGGCCGCGGATCGATCAGCCCCGGATCGCAGACGATGATCGGACGCTGTTCGATCGCAGGCGAAAGCCGCCCGCGTTCGATCGCACGCAGTCCGTTGCTGCTCGCATCGCCGCCTGACGCGCCTACGCCAGCCCGACCATCGTGCGCGCTTCTTCGGCGTCTTTGCGCTCGCGTACGTTCTTGATGGTCATGCCGACGATCGCGAGCGGCACGCCCCACGTCACGAGCTTGCGGAAGACCTTCGGCAGGCCGAAGCCGACGATGACGCCGAGGACCGCGCCGCCGGCGACGATCTGCGGCGCGTACTGGCGCGCGAGCGTGCCCGGATCGTAGTTCGTGCGCAACGTGCGATCGAGCTCGTCGATGCGATTGCCGAAGTCGTTCCGCGCGCGGGCGATCTCGTGCTCGATGCTCGCCTTTTCATCCATGACCGCCATTTACCTGCTCCTCACGCGGGCGATGTCCGCTTTGATCGTGTCGATGTCGGATTTGATCTGCTCGACGGACTGGCTCGGGACGAACTGCACGCCCGAGAGCTTCTTCTTGCCGAGCATGGCCAGCACGCCCGCGCCGATGAAGAGCACGACCGTGACGATCAGCGCCGACAGCCAGGCCGGCACGCCGAGCGCGACCAAGCCGAGAGTGATGGTGACGAAGAGAAACGCGAGTCCGACGAACCCGAGAAACAGCGCGCCGGCAAGAAGACCCGCGCCGCCGCCGAGCTTCGCGAGCGTGTCGCGGATCTCGAGTTTGAGGAGCGCGATCTCGCTGCGGAAGAGCGTCGAGAGATCGGCGGTGAGGTCCTTGATGATCGTGCCGAGGGACCGGTCTTGCTCGGCTGCGCTGAAATCGCTCATGACGAGAACGTCCGTCAGCAAGACGTTTACCAGATCGGAGTTTGCACGTCCATGGCGATACACTCCGCGGCGTGAGCGACGTCGTCGAGCTCGTGAAGGATTTCCGCTTCGAGGCCGCGCACTTCCTCCCGAACGTGCCGGAGGGACACAAGTGCCGCCGCATCCACGGACACTCGTTCCGCGGCGAGGTCGCCGTCCGCGGCCCCATCGACCCGCACCTCGGCTGGGTAATGGATTTCGCCGACCTCAAGCGCGCCGTCGACCCGATCGTCGACGAGCTCGATCACTATCTGCTCAACGACCTGGCCGGACTCGAGAACCCGACGTCGGAGCGGCTGGCGATGTGGATCTGGTCGCGGCTCGCGTCGCTCGTCCCGCAGCTTCATCGCGTGACGATCGAGGAGACCTGCACCTCGCGCTGCCACTACTACGGCTGATCGCACCCTACGGTTGATCGCTTACGTCCGATCGCGTCCCTCACGCAGCGGGACGAAGCGCACGGCATCGAGCCGCTGCCGGTCGACGCGGCCGTTGCGTTTCTCGACGAGCCAGAGATGCTGCAGGTCGGCCGCGCCGACCGGAAGGATGCAACGCCCGCCTTCCGCAAGCTGGTCGATCAGGGCTTCCGGAAAGAATTCTGGCGCGGCGGCGGAGAGGATCGCGTCGAACGGAGCGTGCTCCTGAAAGAGCGCCACGCCGTCGCCGGCGCGCAGCTCGACGTTGTCGATGCCGAGGTGCGCGAGGCGGTCGCGCGCGGCCACGGCGAGATCGGGCTCGAGCTCGGCGCTGTAGACCGTGCGCGCGAGCCGCGCGAGGATCGCGGTCTGGTAGCCGGAGCCCGCGCCGATCTCGAGAACGTTCTCATCGCCGCGCAGCTGCAGAAGCTCGGTCATCAGCGCGACGATGAACGGCTGCGAGATCGTCTGCCCGTGCGCGAGCGGCAGCGGGTTGTCGTCGTACGCGGACTGGCGGAACGCGGGCGGGACGAAGAGCTCGCGGGGCGTGGCGCGGAACGCGGCGAGGACGCGCGCGTCGGCGACGCCGCGGGCGACGATCTGGTCGCGGATCATCCGCTGATTGGCTTCCTCGCTCATTTGTCGGTTCTGTGATCCGCGTCACGCGCGAAGCGCGACCGTGCTATATTATTTGCTCACTCGGAAATCGCGTATATCGTCGAGTTCGCCATTCGATTCAACGACTTACACGATCTCCCGGAATATCGGCGCAGCAGATTCGTTACGCCGAATAACAATTTAGCGGTCGCACGATAAAGGCAAACCTCCGGCGACGGAGGGACGCAAAGCCACGGATCTGGACGAGCCAGAAAGCCGGGCTACCGAACGTGATCAGGTGATGCATGAGGCGGCGGCAAGACGCCGCGCATGTTTCTTCTGTTCCCCTGAAGTCAGGGCGTTCCGGCGCGAGGTGATCCGCACCAGGAGGCCCTGATGCGTTCGTTCAAAGTTGCCGTAGCCGCAGTCCTTTTCGCGGTGCTCTCCACCGCCACCGCCCACGCCGCGACTTACTACGTCGCTACCAGCGGAAATGATGCCAACGCCGGCTCGCTCGCCGCTCCGTTCAAGACGGTGACGCGCGCCTCGTACGCGGTGAAACCGGGCGACACGGTTCAGGTCCGCGGCGGCATCTACAGCGAGCGCGTGATGATCGGCTCCAAAGGCACGGCGACCGCGCGCATCACCTTCCAGCCCTACCCCAACGAGAAGGTCATCTTCGACGGCGCGAACGTCGGCACCGGCAACAACGTCGTCACCGTCTCGGAAGCGGCGTTCGTCACCCTCGGCGGCTTCGAGATCCGCAATGGCGTCTCGATCGGCCTCTGCAGCTACGGCTCGCACGACGTCACGCTGATCAACAACACCGTCCACGACAACTTTCGCAACGGCATCTACGTCGGCGCGGAAGGCTTCGGCCAGAGCTACAACAACTCCGTCGACAGCAACACCGTCTATCACAACGTCATCGAGAACCAGGCGCACAACTGGAACGGCGGCTGGGCCACCGGCGTCTCGCTCGTCCGCACGAACGACTCGCGCGTGACGAACAACACGATCTACGAGAACGACGGCGAAGGCGTGGTGACGATCCTCGCGCAGAACGATCTCGTCCAGAACAACACCATCCGCGACAACTTCAGCGTCGGCGTCTACGTCGACAACTCGCGCTTCATCACCACCAACGCGAACCTCATCTACAGCACCGGCCTCTCGCGCTACTTCCGCGACGGCATGCCCGCCTGCGGCTTCGGCACGGCCAACGAGGTCTACGACAGCTCGCTCCCGTCGTCCGACAACACGTGGACGAACAACATCGTCGTCAACACGCGCTGGGGCTTCTTCTACGGCGCGTACGACAACGGCGGCGGCCTCAAGAACGCGGTCGTGGCGAACAACACGTTCTACAAGTCCGCGCAGCAGATGATCTGGATCGCGCAGGACGCGCACGCGAACAATCTCTTCGTGAACAACGTCTTCTACCAGAACGGCGGCGTCAACACGCCGAACATCGAAGGCGCCGGCACGACCTTCAAGAACAACGCGTGGTACGGCGGCATCGCCGGCGTGGCCGCGGGCATCGGCGACGTGCTGCTCAACCCCGGTTTCGTGAATCCGGGCGGCGTCACCGCGGCCGACTACAAGCTGACCTCGACCTCGCCGCTCATCGGCCGCGGCGCCGACGTGGCCACCGTCACGAACGATTACTTCGGCGTGGCGCGCACGAGCTCGTACGACATCGGCGCGCAGGAGTTCAGCAGCGCCTCCGCGCCCGCGCCGGTGGCTCCGAGCGTTCCGGTCAACGTGACCGGCTCCGCGTCCGGCACGACCGTCACGATCAACTGGAGCGCCTCCACCGGCTCGGTGAAGAACTACACGATGTACCGCAACGGCGTGGCCCTCGGCACCACCGCCTCGACGACGTGGGTCGACACCGGCCTCGCCTCCGCGGCCACGTACTCCTACGCCGTCTCCGCGATCGGCACGAACGGCCTCGAGTCCGCGCGCAGCGCGACCGTCGCCGTGGCCACCGTCGCGTCCGCGCCGAACCCCGGCACCGGCGACGTGCAGGCGCCGACGATCCCGCTGCCGTTCAGCCCCGCCGCCGTCACCACGACGTCCATCTCGCTGTCGTGGGGCAAGTCGTTCGACAACGTCGGCATCGCCGCGTACGTGCTCTATCGCAACGGCGTGCAGATCGCGCGCATCACGACGCAGTCGTACGTCGACACCGGCCTCCTCTCCGGCACGCGCTACACCTACGCGCTCGAAGCGGTCGACGGGTCGGGCAACACGTCGCCGCGCGCCAGCACGTATGGCACGACCAAGACGGCGGCCGCGAAGCGCCGCGCGTCTTAGAAAGACGCCGCTGCGCGGCTTGAATTCAGAACGCAGAACGCAGAACACAGAATGTTGAAACGGGCGACGCGCGAATCCGCACGTCGCCCGTTTCTCTTTTCTACGTTCTTCATTCTGCGTTCTGCGTTCTTCATTCGTCTTTTCTGACTGGCGTCACTTCTGCACCGCCGCGCCCGCGTGCCGAACGCCCCGCTGCGCGTCGCCGTCCGCATCGCTCCGTCGCCGCAGCCGGCGTGGATCGCGCGCGTCGTCGACGCCATCCGCGACGCCGACTTTGCGCGCATCGTGCGCGTCGTCGAAGGCGCGCCGCGCGCGCGCGAACGGCGCACGTTGTACGAGCAGCTCGACGACGTCGTGTTTCGCCGCGCGGGCTCCGCGTTCGAGCCGCGGGAGATCGCGTTGAATGCGAACGACAACGACGACGTCGACGTCGTTCTCGACTTCGCGCCTGGCACGCGGCTCCCCGACCTCGCCCCACGCTTCGGCGTCTGGACGCTGCGTACGTCCGATGCGCTCGCGGAGCTCGCGTCCGCGCGCGACACCACGCTCGCGCTTCTCGAAGCGGACGGCCGTCCGATCGCGAGCGCACGCGCGGCCGTCGATGCGATCTCGCTCCGCCGCGGCACGAGCCGCCTCTTCGCGAAAGCCGCGTCGCTGATCATCTCCGAGCTTGCGCGGTTGCATCGCACGCAGGAGCTGCCGCCGCGACTCGAACTGCCGGCGGAGAAACCGTCAACGTCGCGCGGCAGCGTGCTCGCGCAACGTGCGCGCGCGTTCCTGCGGCAGCGGAAACGCGACCGCACCATGAACGAGCAGTGGTTCGTCGCCTTCGGCTTCGGCCATCACGACTACGCGAAGTTCCACGCGCTGCTGCCGCCCGACGATCGTCTTTGGGCGGATCCGTTCGTCTTCCAGGACGGCGCGCACACGTGGCTCTTCGTCGAGGAGATGCTCTTCGCCGAAAACCGCGGCACGATCGCGGTGATGGAGCTGCGGCGCGACGGCACCGCGTCATCTCCGCGCACCGTCCTCACCCGTCCGTATCACCTCTCCTATCCGTGCGTCTTCGCGTGGAACGGCGCGCACTACATGCTTCCCGAGACCGGCGAGAACGAAACGATCGAGCTGTATCGCGCGACGAACTTTCCGTATGAATGGGAGCCGCACGCGACGCTGATGCGCGGACTGCGCGCCGTCGACGCGACGCTCTTCGAGCACGCGGGCCGCTGGTGGCTCTACGTCTCGACGGCCCCCGACGGCGAGACCTACGACGAGCTCTCGCTCTATCACGCCGACTCGCCGCTCGGTCCGTGGACGTCGCATCCGCGCAATCCGCTGATGATCGACGTCACGGCGGGACGTTGCGCGGGACGGCCGTTCCTCCGCGACGGACGCCTGCTGCGTCCCGCGCAAAACGGCGCGCGCCGCTACGGCCATTCGATCGCGCTCCGCGAGATCGTCACGCTCACCACGGAAGCGTACGAAGAGCGCGCCGCCGGCACGATCGAGCCGGACTGGAACGCGGAGCTGATCGGCACGCACACGCTGAACATCGACGGCGACGCGGTGGTCATCGACGGGCTGCGTTACCGCCCGCGCTGACTTCGCTGGCGTTTCCCTTGCACGGCGCGGGGCTCAGCCGTGGACACACCCAGCTACGCCGATTCACGAAATGACGCCGAGGCACTGCGCCAGTTGCGGATTGGCGACGGGCCGCGTCCGCTGTTCCGCAACGTCGCGGACGACATGCTGCGCGCGGCGCGGCGTCACTGGCCGGTGGTCGCGCTGATCACGCTCGCGGTCGCGCTGCTCGCGTATCTCGCCGCGGCGATGCAGCCGAAGCAGTATCGCGCGGTCGCCATCGGCGCGGTCGCGCCGCGCGTCAAGCAGATGCAGATCGGCGACGTGCTGCACGGCGTCGACACGCTCGAACGCCGCGTCGTCGTCGCCACGGTCGCCGCGCTCGTCTCGACGCCGCTGACGCTGCGGCAGGTGCACGCCGATCCGAAAGACCACGTCGACGCCGTCGTCGTGCCGACCACGAACCTCTTCCGCATCACCGTGGAAGGCACCGACCCGCGCCGCATCAGCGCCGTCGCGAATGCGATCCCCGCCGCCGTCAGCGAGCAGACGCACGCGATGTACGAGATCTACACCGTCACGCTGCTCTCTCCCGCGCTCGCACCCGACGCGGCCGAGCTGCCGCGGACCGGACGCGCGCTGATCGCCGGCTTCGTCCTCGGCGCGGTGCTGGCGATGGCCACCGCGTACTTCCTCGACCGCCGCCACCGCGCGGCATCATGACTCCCGCCACGCGCCGCACGCTGATCCGTCACGCGGTCGCGCTCGATCTCGTCGTCATCGCCACCGGCATCGCGTACCTCGCGCCGTCGTCGCCCGTGGCGATCTTCGGCGCGTACCTCGGCGCCGTCGCGATCTCCGCGTGGCTCGCGCAGGAAGAATCGGGGCTGCTCGCGACGGCGTACTCCGTTGCCGCGCTCGCGATCTGCTTCGGCAACACCGTCGACGCGACGCTCCTCACCGCGTTCGCCGCGGTCGGCGCGACCGGCTCCGCGTTCGTGCGCGCCGCGCGCCGCGTCCCGCCGCGTCTCGCGCTGCCGCCCGCGCCGCCGGAGTTCGAGGCGCGCGCGCCCGCCACCGCGCCGTCGCTGCCGTTCACGCTCGGGCTGCCGTTCCTCGTGCTCGTCGTCTACACCGACATCTCGAACACGATCATGCTGCGGTATCCCGTGCCGTCGCTGCTGCAGCCGATCATCGCCATGCTCGCGATCGTCGTCTGGAAACATCGCGCGAGCTTCCGTCCCGGCACGATCGTCATGCAGGCGGTACCGCTGCTGCTCGCCTCGTACGCGTACGTGCTCTTTTCGACGACCATCTGGGCAACCGATCAGCAGCTCGCCGACAAGCGCGTCGGCGAGGCGATCAAGGCGGTGATGATTTGCATCCTCGCCGGCAGTCTGGCCGCGTCGTGGCACGCGCTGCGGACGGCGATGACCGCGCTCGTCGGCGCGGCGGCGGTCTTCTCCGCCATCTCGGTCGTGCAGGTGCTCACCGGACGCATGACCGATTTTCTCGGCGGCATGGTCGATCTGCAGACCGGCAACATCTACGGCGAAGTCGATCTGCCGCGCGCGTCGGGACCCCCCGTCGACGATCCGAATTTCTACGCGCGCATTCTTCTCGTCGCCATTCCGCTCGCCGTCGCCCTCGGCCTCGCGCAGCGCCGCACGCGCAACCGGCTCGCGTACTTCGCCGCCGCGGCGATGGCCACCGCGGGGACGCTCGTCACGTACTCGCGCGGCGCGATGCTGGCCATGGCGGGCATGGCGGTGCTGATGCTCTTCGCCGCGAAAGTGCGCATCAAGACGGTCGCCCTCGGCGCCGCGGGATTCGCGATCGTGCTGCTCTTCCTTCCCGCGGAGCTCATCGAGCAGCGGCTCGGCACGCTCAAGACGCTGCTGCCCGGCGCGGAAAGCACCGCGCCCGTCGACGGCTCGGTCGAACTGCGCAAGCTCTTCGTGCGTTCCGGCATCGAGATGTTCGCCGAGCATCCGCTGTTCGGCGTCGGCGCGGGACAGTTCACGCGCCACTACTACGAGTACGCGAACATCGTCGGCTCCGCGCTGTACGACTACTCCGACGCCGGCAGTTCCGGCGATCCGCATTCGCTCGCGACGCAGATCGCCTCCGAGAGCGGGCTCTTCGGCCTGGCCACGTTCGGCGCGACGCTGCTCGCCGCGTTCGTCGTGCTCTGGCGCTCGCGCAACATGCTCCTCGCGCGCGGAGAAGCCGAGCACGCCATCCTCGCGATGGGGCTCGGCATCGCCATCTGCGGCTACCTCGCCGCCAGTCTCGTGCTGCACGAAACGCACTTGCGCTATCCCGGCCTGTACCTCGGATTCATCGCCGGGATCGCGCGGCTCACGCGCGAGCGCACCGTCGAAGCGTGATGGCCTGTTTTTCGCTCAGGGCGTGCACGATGCTCCGGAGCGAGGGATGACCGTCGGACGCTCGGCCGCGCGTGCGGCGGGATGGGCGTTCGTCGCGACCGCGGGCGCGAAAGTCATCACGCTGGTCGGCCTCGCGCTGCTGGCGCGACTGCTCGCGCCGCGCGAGTTCGGCCTGCTCGCGTTCGCGCTCGCCTACATGACGTACGCCGACACGATCGGCGACCTCGGCGCGGGCATGGCGCTCGTCTACTGGCCGGACCGCCGCGAAGACGCCGCGCAGGTCACGTTCCTCGTCAGCATCGCCTCCGGCATCTTCTGGTGCGGCATCACGCTGCTGCTCGCGCCGTTCATCGCCGACTTCTTCCACGCCGCGAACGGCGCGCCGATCGTACGCGCGCTCTCGTTCACGTTCATCATCCGCTACCTCGCGAACACGCACGACGCGCTCGCGCAGAAGGACCTCCGCTTCCACGTGCACGTGATCCCCGAGTTCAGCCTCGCGCTCGCGAACGCCGCGGTGGCGCTCGCGCTGGCGTGGTTCGGCTTCGGCGCGTGGAGTCTCGTGTGGGGCCGCCTGGCCGGCACGGTCTGCCGCACGCTGCTGCTGTGGGCGGCGGTGCCGTGGCGTCCGTCGCTGCGCGTGCCGTGGGATCTCGTGCGGCCGATGCTCGCGTACGGCCGCAGCATCCTGATGATCAACGGCGTCGCCGCGATCACGAACAATACCGATCTCGTCGTCGTCGGCCACGTCCTCGGCACGACCGTCCTCGGCCTCTATCAGATGGCGAGCAAGATCCCGGAGACGACGGTCATGACGTTGCTCTGGGTTCTCGCGCGCGTGCTCTTCCCGGCCTTTGCGAAGCTGCATGCCGCGGGCGAGTCGATGCGCCGGCCGTTCCTCATGACTACGCGCTACATCTCCGCGATCACGATTCCCGCGGCGATCGGGCTGGCGGTGCTCTCGCGTCCGATCGTCGTCGCGTTCTTCGGTCCGCAGTGGATCGCCTCCGCGCCGATCCTCAGCATGCTCGCCATCGCCGCGGCGCTGCGCTGTCTCACGGCGCAGGCGGGTGACGTGCTCAAGGCGACGGGACACGCGCGGCTGCTCGCGAACTTCACGATGCTGAAGGCGGTGCTCGTCGTCATCGCGTGCATCGCCGGCGCACGGTGGGGCGCGGTGGCGATCGCGGCCGGGATGGTCGTGGCGACGGCGCTGACGACGATCGTCAACCTCGCCATCACCGCGCCGGTCATCGGCGTCAGCACGCGCGACATGGCGTACGCGTTCATGCCGGGCATCGCCGGCGGCACGGCGATGATCGCGCCGCTGATCTTCTGGATGCGCGCGAGCGACTCGCTCGCGCTGACGGTGCAGGTGGCCGGCGGCGTGATGATCGGCGCGCTCGTGCACGCGATCGTCGTGGCGCTCCTCGATCCGGAACTGGTGCGCGCGGCGCGGCATCACTTCTTCCCGCGCGGGAGCGCCGAGGTCGCGACGTGACGGTGGCGCGCGTCGACTTTGCACCGGCTGAACCGCTTGCGCCGCTGCCGAGGTCTGGCGCGGCGCTTCTCTATTTTCAGCGAACGGTCAACGTGCCGAAGAGCCGGCGCGAGCGCTTGCTGCGCGCGTGCCTCGGCATCGCGGTGCGGCCGCCGGACGTCGATCTCAACGACTCGCTGACGGCGCTGCTGCTGGACGTCGTACGCGCGGAGGTCGTGCGCGGCTCGTCGATGGACGGCCTGCGCTGGATCGTGCTGGACGACGTCGACCAGAGCGGGCGGCGGCGACTGCTCGCGTTTTTGTTCGAAGGCGACAGCGCGGCGCCGTTCGCGGTCGCGAAAGCGCAGAACGATGCGGTGAACGGCTCGCTCGACGCGGAAGCCGACGCGCTGCGCCGGCTTCACGCGATGCTGCCGCCGCCGCTGCGCGCGACCGTGCCGTCGGTGCTGCACTACGTCACCGCGCCGCGCGGCGAGGTGCTCGTCAGCAGCGCGGTGCGCGGGCGTTCCGCGTACGCGGACATGCAGTCGGCCCTCGCGCCGTCGCGCTATATCGATGCGCACTTTCGCGCGGCGGCGCGCTGGCTTGCAGCGTTTCACGAGGCGACGCGGCAGCGCGAGCACGTCGCGGCGCGGCACGGAGATTACTGGGCGCACAACGTCCTGCGCAGCGACGACTGCGTGGCCGTCGTCGACTGGGAGCACTTCGCGCCATCGGCGCCCTGCGCGGTCGATCTCTTCCACTATCCGCTGACGTACGGCGTGAACTATCCGTGGAGCGCTTATCGCATGGCCGACCCGGAGGTCGCGTTCGCACGGACGTTCCTCGAGCGCAACCACGTCTCGCGCGCGGTGCGGGCGTACTTTGAAACGTACGCGGCGCGCACGCGGATGCCGGCCTCGCAGCTCGCCGTGGCGTTTCGCGAGTTCCTCGCTACGCGCGGCACGATGACGGCGGACGGCGAGGCGCTGGCCGGCGTGCGCGCGTTGCCGTGGCCGCGCTTTCTGGCGCGGTTCGAGAGCGCGACGAGCTCGGTATTTTCGTAGCAGACGGCGCTGGTCCCGCTTTTGCTGAGGACGCGATCCGATGAGACTCAAGCCCATTCGTCTCGCGTTGCTGCTCCTCGCCTTCGCGTTGCCGCTCGCGGCTCAGCCGTTCGGCAAGAGCGACCCGGGGTCGTTCCGCCAGGAAGTCCGCGTCTCCGACTGGGTCTTCCACAACTTCAACTGGGCGACGATCGAGAGCCAGCGGCAGAACGTCAACGCCATCGGCGCGGAGTACCGCGTCGCGTGGCATCCGAACAATTTCGTCCCCGAGGTTTACGGACACCTCGGATACCTCAACTACGACCAGCGCGGACGCAAGGCCAGCGTCAGCGAGCGCATCGGCCTCTTTCACGAGGGCGAGATCCACGAGTACAACGTCTACGCGGATCACGCCAGCAACCGCGCGTCGTACAACGTCGGCAACACCGTCGGCCAAGCCAGCGTGACCTCGTTCGCCGGCGAGTACGCGTATCGCTTCGTCCCGAGCTGGCAGGTCGCGCTCGCGGCGTCGACCGAGCGCCAGCGCTTCAATTTCCAGACGAACCTCGACAACGACTACACGCTCTTCAGCGCCGGCATCCGCTATCGCGGCTGGGGCTGGCGCATCGTTCCGGAAGTCGGCTATCAGAAAGCGCATCTCACGACCGACGCGACGGACGAGCGCTACGATGACGACCGTTGGTACGCGTCGATCGCGTGGATCCCGCAGTACGTGCCGCAGAACCGGCTGTATGTGAGCGCGCGGTACGGACACGGCACGCGCGACTACCAGACTGACCTGCCGTTCGACAGCAACTTCGGCCGCAGCGACACGCGTCCGCAGTGGAGCGCGGTCGCGGTGTATCGCTTCGCCGATCACCTGCGCGGCATCCTCTACTACACGCGCGAAGACGTGACCTCGTCGCTGCCGGGACGCGATTTCAACTACGACGTCGCCATCGCCACCGTGGCTTATGGGTTCTGATCCGGTGGCGACCGATTACCGGCAGTCGCATCTGCACAAGGGTGCGGACTACGACCGCGACCTCTCGCGCGGTGACTTCAACACGTACATGACCGAGCGCGAGGGAGAGATCCTCGAGCGCATCGCCGCGAAGTTCTTTCCCGGCGGCATTCCGCGCTATCTCGACTTCGCGTGCGGCACGGGCCGCATCACGCAGCGCGTGTCGGCGCATGCGGCCGAGTCGTACGGCGTCGACGTCTCCGCGAACATGGTCGAGCAGGCGCGGCTGAAGTGCCCGCGCACGACGTTCATCGTCCGCGACCTCACGCGCGATTCCGCCGGCATCGCGCCGGTGAACCTCGTGACCTCGTTCCGATTCCTCGGCGACGCGCAGGACGAGCTGCGGCGCGGCGCGCTCAAAGCGATCCACGACCTCCTCGTTCCCGGCGGCTACTTCGTCTTCAACAACCACCTCAACCCGTGGTCGATCCACAACACGCTGCTGCGCATGAGCGGCAAAGGCGAGCGCGTCGATCTGACGTGGACGAAGCTGCGGCGGCTGCTGCGCGAGGCGGGCTTCAAGATCGTGGCGTCGTACGGCATCGGCTTCTGGCTGGTGCGCTACAAGCTCGACCGGCCGGAAGTGTTCCGCTCGCCGCTCGTGCGCGTGCTCGAGCCGGTCTCGAAGTTCCCGCCGCTCGTGCCGTTCTGCCCCGACGCCGTCTTTGTTGCACAGCGCGTGTGACGCGCGTCACCACCGGCGTCAGCACTGGCGGTCGTTTTGCAGCGATTGCAAGTCGGTAGCTTCTGACGGAAAAACTAAAACGCCCCATGGCCTATCACTTCGATTACGAAATCTCTCAGTACCGTGCCCTTCTCTCCGGCCGTTCGCGCCGCAAGCACCAGTCTGTCAAGCGCGCGAAAGGCATCCTCTTCTTCGACGACACCGGCTCCGGCGCCTACTACTACGACCTCGTGACGCGGCATCCGATCGGCGCGCGCGTGAAGCGCCTGATCGACATCCTCGTTTCGCTCACCGCCATCACCTTCGCCGCGCCACTGTTCCTCGCGATCATGGCGGCGATCAAGCTGACCAGCCCGGGACCGATCATCTTCCGGCAGCGGCGCATCGGCTTCCGCTGCAATCTATTTGACATCTACAAGTTCCGCACGATGGTCGTCGGCGCGGACAAGGTCGAGACCGCCGACGCCGCGTTCGTGAAGCCGAAGAACGACCCGCGCGTCACGAGCGTCGGCCGCATCCTGCGCAAGTACAGCCTCGACGAGCTGCCGCAGCTCTTCAACGTGCTCGAGGGGACGATGAGCCTGGTCGGCCCGCGTCCGCTGCGCGAATGCGACCTCGAGAACCTGCCGCAGCGCAGCACCGTGCGCCGCTTCGCCACGCCTCCGGGCATCACCGGCCTCTGGCAGGTCAGCGGACGCAGCGAGTGCGTCGGCTATCGCGGCCTGCAGCTCGATCGTCAATACGTTGACCGTTGGAGCCTGGCCCTCGACTTCCACATCCTGCTGCAGACGGTCGACGTCGTCCTGACGGGGAAAGGCGCGGCATGACGGAGACGCCCGCGCCGCGACGGTCATGACCGCCGCGCTGGACGTTTCCGCGGCGGCGGACGCCACGCAAACGCCGGCGGCGGATCCTCGCGTCCGCACCACCATCGCCGTCCTGATGACGCGCTTCCCGCGCATCGACGAGACCTTCATCCTCCGCGAGATCGACGAGCTCGAGCGCCACGGGCAGCCGGTGCTGGTCGTGCCGCTGCTCCGCGATCGCGGCCGCGTCGTGCACGAGGAGGCGAAGCCGTGGGTGCGCCGCGCTCTCTACCTGCCGCTCCTCTCGCCGGAGATCCTGCTCTCGAACGTCCGGTCGTTCTTCAAAGACCCGCGCCGCTACGTGCACCTGCTGCTGCATCTGATGGCCGCGACGATGCTGCGTCCGTCGACGCTCGTCCGCACGCTCGCGCTCTTCCCGAAGGCCGTGCATCTGTCGCTCGTGCTGCCGAAACGCGGCATCCGCCACCTGCACTCGCACTTTGCCTCGCACGCGACGACCATGGCGTACATCATCGCCTCGCTCAGCGAGATCACGTACAGCTTCACCGTGCACGGTCCGGACGTCTTCGTGCACCGGCTGCTGCTGCCGGAGAAGATCGAGAAGGCGACGTTCGTGCGCTGCATCTCGACGTTCAACAAGGCATTTCTCTGCGGCCTCTATCCCGCGCTGACCGAGGGAAAGCTCGAGGTCGTGCACACGGGCGTGAATCCAGACGTGTACGCGCGCGCGGCGGAAGAGGTCGAGCGTCCGCCCAAGACGCGGCCGCGCATTCTCTCGGTCGCCGCGCTGCTGCCGAGCCGCGGCTTCGAGTTTCTCGTCGACGCCTGCGCGCGGCTCGTGCGCGGCGGGACCGACCTCGAATGCACGATCGTCGGCGAAGGACCGCTGCGCCGTTCGACCGAAGCGTGGATCGCCGATCACCAGCTCGCCGACAACGTGAAGCTCACCGGACTCTTGCCGCAACACGAAGTCGCGAAGCTCATGGCGGAGTCGGACCTCTTCGTCTTCCCGAACATCATCGCGGTCGACGGTCAGATGGACGGCATTCCGGTCTCGCTGATGGAGGCGATGGCGGCGGGGAAGCCGGTCGTCGCGTCCGCGATCTCCGGCATCCCCGAGCTCGTACGGCACGAGGCGAGCGGCATCCTCGTCGACTCCGCGCATCCGTCGCGTCTCGCCGCGGCGATGCAGCGGCTGATCTCCGATCCGAACCTCCGCGCGCGCATGGGCCGCGCGGGACAGGACAAGGTGCGCCGCGAGTTCGACGTGCGGAAGAACGCGGCGAAGCTGATCGCGCTGCTCGACAGCCACGGTGAGGTCAACACGCCGCGGCGCGCGGCGGAACGCATCGCGCGCCTCAACTGGTCGCGTCTCGACGCGTGCGCGATCGGCGTGCGGCGCATTTACGAGGCGCAGGAGTCATTCGTCGCGGAAGTCGCGATCACGGACGGCATCACGCGCAGGGACGTCATCGTGCGGCAGCACCGCGACGGCGACGACGAGCGCACGCCGCTCGCCCGCGCGCGTCACGAGTTCGAGAACTTCTCGCTGCTGCGCCAGACGCTGCAGCCCGAGGACATGAGCATGGGCGGCACGATCTACACGGTGCCGCGCGTGTTGATGTTCGACGAGCCGCACGCCGCGATCGTGCTCGCGCGCGCGGACGGGCAGTCGCTCGCCGGCTACCTGCAGGGCGCGCGACGCGGACGCGTGACGCGGCTCGCCGCGGCGCTGCACAAGGCCGGCACATGGCTGCGCATGATGCAGGACGGCACGCGCGGCGCCGACGACGGCCGGCACGTGCTCACCGCTCTCGTACTGCTCGCGCTGCGCGATCTCGATCTCGCCGCGGCCGGCGACGCGACGCTGCGCCGTCACCACGCGTCGATCGTCGAGCGCCTGCAGCGACTCGAGGCGGCCGTCGCCGAGCGTCCGCTGCCGATCGTCGGGCAGCACGGCTCCTACATCCCCGCCAACATCTTCATCGGCGACCGCCGCGTCGAAGTCGTCGACCTCGGCGGCTTCCGCGAAGGGTTGGCCATGGAAGACGTCGCGCAGCTGCTGCTGCATCTCCAGCTGGAGACCGACGTCTCGCTCCTGCGCCGCCAGCGCGCACGCCTCCGCGCCGTGTTCCTCGAGGGCTACGCGAGTCCGGTCGACGACGCGGCGCTGCAGCTCTTCACGCTCACGAAGGCGCTGCAGTTGCTCGCGCACGGCGGCGGGGCACATCGGCGCGCGCTTCGCAAGCTCGTCATCGACTCGCAGTGAAGCGCATCCGCCTCCTCTGGCTCATCGACTCCTTGACCGTCGGCGGCGCCGAGTCGCTGATCGTGCCGTTCGCGCGGCAGCTCGATCCGTCGCGCTACGAGCTCTTTCTCTGCTGCCTCGCCACGATCCAGGGCAACGCGCTGGAGAAGGAGCTCCGCGCCGCGAACATCGAGGTCCTCAACCTCGGCGCGCGCAATCTCCGCGACCTCCGCGCGTTCCGCAAGCTGCTCCGCTTTCTCCGCGAGCAGCGCATCGATCTCATTCACGCGCACCTCACCTACGCCTCGATCTGGGCCGCGGTCGCGTCGCGGCTGACGAAAATCCCGTCGGTGGCGACGCTGCACGTGGCGCCGCCGGCCGATGGTCGTTTTGCCATTCGCGACCGCCTGATGCGTTTCGTCACGAACCGCTGGTCGTCGCGCGTCATCGCCGTCTCCGACGCGCTGCGCCGCCGCTACCTCGAGCGCGGCGGTCTCGCGCCGTCGCGGATCATCACCGTGCACAACGGCATCGAAGTCGATCGCTTCGCGCGCGACGCGCGCGAGAGCCGCGCGCTGCTCGCGCGCGATCTCGACATCCCCGACTCCGCGCGCATCGTCGCCACGGTCTCCGTGCTGCGTCCCGGCAAAGGCATCGAGGTGCTGCTCGACGCGATTCCGCACGTCGTCGCGCAGGTGCCCGATGCCTGCTTCGTGATCGTCGGCGACGGTCCGATGCGCGCGGCGTGGACGGCGCAAGCAAACGCGCTCGGCGTCGAACGCCACATCCGCTGGGCCGGTTACCGCAACGACGTCGCCGCGCTCCTCGCCGGCTGCGAGCTGTTCGTGCTGCCGAGTCTCGACGACGCGTTTCCGACCGTGCTGATGGAAGCGCTCGCGGCGGGCGTACCGATCGTCGCCACGAACGTCGGCGGCATTCCGGAGATCGTCGACGCGAACGTCGGCCGTCTCGTGCCCGCCAACGATGCCGACGCGCTCGCGCGCGCGATCGCGACGCTGCTCGCCGATCGCGCGACGCACGCGCGGATGCGCGGCGCAACACGACCCACCGCCGGGCAACGCTTCTCGACGCGCGTCTGGATCGACCGGCTCGATGCCGTGTATCAGGAGGCCGCGCGTTGAAGATCGCGTTCATCGAGCCGTCCGGCAAAGGCGGGATGATCCACTACGCCTTTCAGCTCTGCCGCGCCATGGCCAACGCCGGCGCGGACGTCACGCTGATCACCGAGAAGAGCTACGAGCTCGCCTCGCTGCCGCACAACTTCCGCGTCGAGCCGACCATCGAGCTGTGGGATCCGAAGCCGAGCGGTCGCGTGTCGACGGCGTGGTGGGCGGTGGCGTGGCGCAAGACGCGCCGCGTGACGCGCGCGGTCCGCTACTACCGCGAATGGCTGCGCATGACTCGCCGCGTGCGCAAGCTCGCGCCCGATCTCGTGCTTCTCGGCGACATCCGCTTTCCCTTCGATCTCTTCCCGCTGATGCTGCTGCGCCGCAACGCGCGCGTGCTGGCGGACATCTGCCACAACGTCCACCCGTTCTCCGCCGGCGGCAAGTCCGCGGGGCTCTTCGACCGCTCCGCGCGGCGCGCGTTTTTCTACCGGCGCATCTATCGCCTGTTCGACTTCGTGTTCGTGCACTTCGCGCGCAATCGCGACGAGTTCGTGCGCTCGTTCCCCGTCCCCGCGAGCCGCGTCGACGTGATCTACCACGGCAACGAGGAGATCTTCCGCGAGCTGCGCGCGCCCGGCGTCGACGCGAACACGCTGCGCCGGCGCCTCAACCTCCCCGCGAACGAGCCGGTCATTCTCTTCTTCGGCACGCTCTCGCGCTACAAAGGCACGGACGTGCTCATCGAAGCGTTCGCGCGCATGCGGCAGAAAGACCGCGCGCGCCTCGTGCTCGCCGGCTTCCCGTTCCACGACTTCGACGTCCGCAAACACCAGGAGCTCACCGAGCGCCTCGGCATCTCCGATCGCGTGACGTGGGTCCCCGAGTACATCGACTCCGCCGAAGTGGCCGCGTGGATGGAGCTCGCGTCGGCGATCGTCTTTCCCTATCGCGACATCTACCAGAGCGGCGCCATTCACGTCGCGCAGACGTTCGGCGTGCCGATCGTCGCCAGTGCCGTCGGCGCGATGCAGGACGTCGTCGAGAACGACGTGTCGGGACTGCTCGTGCCCACCGGCGATGCGGATGCGCTCGCGCGCGCACTGGAACGTCTGCTCGACGATCCGCAACTCGCCGCCCGCCTCGGCGCGCGCGCCGCCGAGGACGCGCGCACCGACTTCGGGTGGGACGCGATCGCGCGGATCATCACCGCGCGTCTCGCTTGACGACGGACTTACCGAATCCCCGGCACTCCGCCGAGCTTCGTGGTGCCGATGGCGAGCGCGTCGACGCACACGCGGCCGTTCTGCGCCGCTTCATCCGGTGCGAACTCGAGCACCACCGACGTCACCCCCTGATCGAGATACGTGTTGTCGATGGTCACCGGCGTTCCGCTGTCGACCTGCAGCGAGCACGTGCCGGGCGAGATCCACGACACCTCGACGAGGTGCCAGCCCGCCGTGAGCTTCACGAACGTGCCGGGGTGGAACGAGCCGTCGCTGCCGCGTAGCGCGAGGCGGATCTCCGGCTGGCCGTCTTCCTTGAACATTTCGACGATCGCGAATTCCTTGAACTGCTGGCGGATGAAGCTCACCAGCGTGACGACCGGCGTCGGGAAAGGACCGCGGTTCTCGAATGCATCCGCATTCACGTAGAAGCGCAGGTTCGCGTCCCTGCGCGGCGCGTTGCCGAGCGCGAAGTCGCGGCGCATGGCGATGCCGTCCGCGCCGGCGAGGCTCACGCCGTGCGGTCCTTCGTACCCGCACGCGTTCGTGAGCTCCGCGCCGCCGCGCGTGCCCGTCCATCCCGGCAGGAACGGACCCGAATCCTGCGGGCAGTTGAAGAGCTCCTGCGTGAGGATCGGCGACGACACGGGATCGTAAACCTCGGGTTGCCCCGTGCCGAGGCGATTGAGCACGTTGCGCGTGATCTGCTGCACGACCGGATCGGTGGCGAGGCCGGTCGCCCATTCCTGCGAGCCGGCGTTGAAGACCATGCCGCCCGCGGAGTTCGTGTAGTAGCCGATGATGCCGTGGCCTTCGGTGGCCGGCGTCTCGGCGATGATGTGCAGGTTGAGCGGCGTGCCGTCGGAGCCGTCGGGACCGAGGATGTCGCCGTTCGTGTTGCAGTTGTAGAGCGCGCCGTCGACTTCGAGTCCGGCCACTTCCTTGCCGAACTCCTGGCCTTTGGTCAGCCCTGTGCCGCTGAACGCCCAGCTGGTGGGATCGGCGACGAAGAAGCCGGTGCGCTGTTCGAGCGGCAGCAAATCGTAGAGGACCTCCGGATCGCGGTTCGCGTAACCGCCGAAGCGGAACGACGTGCCGACGATGCGGTTCTCGGGGTTGTACAGCGGATCGGCCCACCAGTTCGTCGTGACGAGCGACGGGTTCGTGTCGTACAGCGGATCGCGCAGCGCGTCCTTGTAGCCGACCATCAGCCGGCCGTTGTTCTCGTAGCGCACGCGCCACCACATCGTCGTGCCGCTGAAGATGGCGATGTGGCCGCCGTTGTGGCTGTACGTCTCGAGGTTCTGCCGCGCGGTGCTCGTCCAGTACTCGCTATGGCCGACGAAGACGACCAGGTTGTAGTGCGCGAGGATCGTCGGATCCTCGAGATCGTTGTCGGAGATGACCTCGTACGCGCGATGCTCGGACGTCATCCAGTGGAGGAAGAGGCTCTCCCAGCCGTCGAAGCGTCCCAGCCCCGCGCTGGCGGCGAACGGACGATCGAACGAGAGATGCGTCGCGCGATCGGGATCGTCGGAGGGATAGAGGCTCTCGCCGCCGAACGAGTTGTACGCCTGATACGTGTTCGTCGCGGCGACGATGACCGTCTTCGACAGCGCGCCCGGCGTCGCCGAGCGCACGATGAAGATGATGCGCCGCACGCCGAACGCGGTCTGGAACGACGCGGCGTAGTAGCCGCTCGGCCAGTTCGCAGGCACGGCAAATGTCGTCGTCGCGTCCCAGCCGCAGCCGGTGCGATACGCGCCCGAGCAGTTCTGCGGACGCGACGTGAACGGGCCGATCTGCGTGAGCGTGGTGTTGAGGTCGGCGAGGTTCGCGATCGTGACCGTGAACGGATTCACGCTCGTCGCGATGCGGAACGTGATCGTTCCACCCTGCTCGACGCTGGTCTTGTCCGCGTATCCGCCTTCCGTCCACTGCACATCGAACGGTGCGCCGGGGATGCGCACGGAATGGCGCCGCGCGGCGAACGCGGGCGCGCACAACGCGAGAAGAAAAATGAAAACTGACAGCTGACGCAAATGAACGCGAGCGATTCGTTTCATACGAGTCACGGCTGCGGGGACCTTTCCTGGTGGATTGAAGTGACTGAAGCGACTGCAGACGACGTGAAGCGTGCCCTGCGCGTGGCATGCCACAGCCACGATGAGGTTGCGTCGAGCTCGCTCGCTAATGCAATGCGGGAACGCCGCCGAGCTCCGTCGTGCCGACCGCGAGCGCGTCAATGCAGACGCGTCCGTTCTTCCCCGCGTCGTCATGCAACAGCTCGAGTACGACCGACGTCACGATCTGATCGCCGAACGGATTCTCCATCGTCACCGGCGTTCCGCCGTCGACCTGCAGCGACATCGTGCCTGGCGACGACCACGCCACCTCGACGAGATGCCAGCCGGGCGAGAGCGGAACGAACGTGCCGCCGGTGAACGACTCGTCGTTGCCGCGGCGCGAGAGCCGGATCTGCGGCGTCGAGCCTTCCTTCCACAGCTCGACGAGCGCGGATTGCGTGAACTGATCGCGGATGTAGCTGTCGAGCGTGACGATCGGCGTCGGCACGGCGCCGCGGTTCTCGAACGCATCGGCGTTGAGGTAGAAGCGCACGTTCGCATCTTTGCGCGGCGCGTTCGGCAGCGTGAAGTCGCGGCGCAGCGAGATCGCGTCCGCGCCCGCGAGCTCGATGCCCGCGGGGCCTTCATACGCGCACGACTGCGTCACCTGCGCGCCCGCGCGCGTGCCGTGCCATCCGGGAAGGAATGTGGGCGTGTCCTGCGGGCAGTTGAAGAGCTCCTGCGTGAGCACCGGCGTCGAGACCGGATCGTAGAGCTGCGGCTGGCCTGTGCCGAGGCGGTCGAGCACGTTGCGCGTGATGCGCTGGACGATCGGATCGTTGACGAGTCCCGTCGCCCACTCCTGCGTCGCGGCGTTGAAGACCATTCCACCGGAAGCATTCGTGTAGTAGCCGATGACGCCGTGTCCGTCCGACGCCGGCGTGATCGCGACGATGTGGAAGTTGAGCGGCGTGCCGTCGGAGCCGTCGGGTCCGAGGAGGTCGCCGTTCGTGCTGCAGTTGAAGAGCGTGCCGTCGACTTCGAGGCCGCTGATCTCCTGGCCGAATGCCTGCCCTTTCGTGAGACCGGTGCCGGAGGTCACCCACGTGGACGCGTCGGTGACCGTGAAGCCGGTGCGCTGTTCGAGCGGAATCAGCTGATAGACGTTCGGGTCGGGGACGCGATTCGCGTAGCCGCCGTAGCGGAACGAGACGCCGGTGATGCCGTTCTCGGGGCGGTACAGCGGATCGTCGAACCAGTTCGTCGTCACGAGCGCGCTCTGCGTCGTGTACAGCGGATCGCGCAGCGCGTCCTCGTAGCCGACGAGCAGGCGGCCGTTGTCCTCGTAGCGCACGTGCCACCACATCGTCGTGCCGCCGAAGATCGCGATGTGCCCGCCGTTGGTGCTGTACGTTTCGAGATTCGCGCGCGCCTCGCTCGTCCAGTAGACGGAGCTGCCAACGAAGACCACCACGTTGTAGTGCGAGAGCAGCGTCGGGTCGTCGAGATCGCTGTCAGCGACGACTTCGTAGAGCCGGTGCTCGCTCGTCATCCAGTTGAGGAAGAGCCGCTCCCAGCCGTCGAAGCGTCCCATGCCCGCGCCCGTCGAGAACGGGCGGTCGAACGAGAGGTGCGTGGCGCGGTCGTCGTCATTCGACGGAAAGAGACTGTTGCCGGCGAAGTCGTTGTAGGCCTGCCACGTGTTCGTGGCAGCCACGATGAGCGTCGATGCCGTAGTGCCCGGTAGCGCCTGACGCACGACGAAGATGATGCGCCGCAGTCCGAACGCCGTCGGGAACTGCGCCGCGTAGTAGCCGCTCGGCCAGTTGCGCGGAATCGCGAACGTCGTCGTCGGCAGCCAGCCGCAACCGGTGCGATACGCGCCCGAGCAGTTCTGCGGCGTCGAGTTGAACGGGCCGAGGTCGGAGAGCACGACGCTCATGTCCGCGAGGTTGACGACCTGGACGTGAAATGGATTGACGCTCGACGCGATGTGAAACGTGATCGTCGATCCCTGCGCGACGCTCATCCGGTCCGCGTACCCTCCCTCGGTCCAGCGGACGTCGAACGGCGGCGACGGCACGCGCACGGCGCGATGCCGCGCTAGCGCGGAGCCGCAAACGAACAAGCTGGCAATCAGGAGAGTAGCAATGCGGTTGTTACGTGTGAGTGCCACGGCTGCAGTGCCTTTCGCATTTGAGGTCGTTGGGGTAAAGCCACTGCGTAGAAACTGACAAGCTCGGCGCGTTGCGCGCCGCATGCCATCTCTCGCGCGTGGCGTGAGGGTTGCTCCGTGCAGCCGCGACCATGTGCGGCCTCACCGGCTTCCTCTCCACGCCCGCGCCCGCCGACGAACTGACGGCGGCGGTGCGGGCGATGTCCTCCGCGATCGTGCATCGCGGCCCCGACGACGACGGCCACTTCGTCGATGCCGCCAACGGTCTCGCCCTCGGCTTCCGCCGGCTTGCCATCGTCGACCTCTCCGCCGCCGGCCATCAGCCGATGACGTCCGCGTCCGATCGCTTCGTCATGGCGTTCAACGGCGAGGTCTACAACTACGAGGCCATTCGCGCGGAGCTGCCGCCGCAGGCGTATCGCGGCCATTCGGACACGGAAGTCATGCTCGCCGCGTTCGAGGAGTGGGGCGTCGAGGCGGCGGTGAAGCGCTTCATCGGCATGTTCGCGTTCGCGCTGTGGGATCGCCGCGAGCGGCGGCTGCACCTCGTGCGCGACCGCATGGGCGTCAAGCCGATGTACTACGGTTTCGTACGAAACACGTTCGTCTTCGGCTCGGAGCTGAAGGCGCTGCGGCGCCATCCCGACTTCGACGCCGACGTCGACCGCAACGCCGTCGCCGCGTACCTGCGCAACCTCTACGTGCCCGCGCCGCTCAGCATCGACCGCGGGATTTTCAAGCAGCTTCCCGGCACGATCGTGACGGTGACGCCGGGCAGCCGCTCGCTGCAGACGACGACGTACTGGTCGGCGAAGGAAGCAGCCGAACGCGGCGTCGCGCGGCCGTTCCTCGGCTCCGAGGAGGACGCATGCGCGGCGCTCGACACGCTCCTCCGCGACGCCGTCGCCCTGCGCATGGTCGCGGACGTCCCGCTCGGCGTCTTCCTCTCGGGCGGCATCGACTCCTCGCTCGTCACCGCGCTGATGCAGGTGCAGGCGTCGCAACCGGTCAAGACGTTTACCATCGGCTTCCACGAGGACGCGTACGACGAAGCGAAGTACGCCGCCGCGATTGCAAAGCACCTCGGCACCGCGCACACCGAGCTGTACGTCACGCCGCAGGACGCGCTCGACGTCATCCCGAAACTGCCGCGGCTCTACGACGAGCCGTTCGCCGACTCCTCGCAGATCCCGACCTATCTCGTCTCCGTCATGGCGCGCCGCCACGTGACCGTCAGCCTCTCCGGCGAAGGCGGCGACGAGGTGTTCGGCGGCTATCGCCGCTACTTCGAAGGACAGCGGCTGCTGCGCGCGTTCCGTCCCGTGCCGCCGCCGCTGCGCCGCGCGCTCGGCCACGGACTCACGCGCATCGCGCCGTCGTCGTGGGATCGCCTCTTCCGCGCCGCGCGTCCGCTGCTGCCGCGCCGTTTCCGCGAGCCGCAGGCCGGCGCGCAGCTCCACAAGCTCGGCCGCGTACTCAGCGCGCGCGAGCTGAGCGAGCTTTACTTCGAAGTCATGGCGCACTGGAACGACGTCGTGCCCGGCGTCGCGGTCCCACCGCCCGATCGCGCCGCGTGGCCGCGCCTCGATTCCGTGCAGCTGATGATGTACCTCGACCAGATCACCTATCTGCCCGATGACATCCTCGCGAAGGTCGACCGCGCCAGCATGGCCGCGAGCCTCGAGGCGCGCGAGCCGCTGCTCGATCATCGCGTGGTCGAGCTCGCGTGGTCGCTGCCGCTGTCGATGAAAGTCCGCGGCGGCCAGGGCAAGGTGATCCTGCGCCGCATCCTCGACCGCTACGTGCCGCAGTCGCTCATCGACCGCCCGAAGATGGGCTTCAAGGTCCCGATCGACGCGTGGCTCAGCGGTCCGCTGCGCGACTGGGCGGAAGAGCTGCTGAGCGAGCGGCGCCTGCGCGACTACGGGCTCGTCGATCCGGCGCCGATCCGCCACGCGTGGGCTGAGCAGCTCGCGGGACGCGGACGCTGGCAGGATCATCTGTGGGCCGTGCTCATGCTGCAGGCGTGGATGGAGGACCGGCAGCAAACTTGCTCAGGGCGTCAACCGAACGACCATGTCCGCCGCCCAACCGTTGAGCGAATCCAGACCGCAACGCCGCCCGATCGCAGTCGTCCTCTCGCGCTTCCCGACCGTCACTGAGACCTTCATCCTCCGCGAATTCGTGGAGATGGAAGCGCAGGGACAACCGGTGCGGCTCGTGCCGATGATCAAGGAGTCGCCTCCGGTGCTCCACGACGCCGCGAAGCCGTGGACCGCACGCGCTCTGTACACGAAGTTCCTCTCGCCGTCGATTCTTGCCGCGAATCTCGCCGCGCTCGCGCGGCATCCGCTGCGCTACTTCGGCCTGCTCGCGCGCCTCATCCTCGGCACCATCGATCGCCCGGTCGTGCTCGCGGCCACGCTCGCGCTCTTCCCGAAGTCGATCTACCTCGCCCGCGAGCTCGAGCGCGAAGGCATCCGCCACCTGCACGTGCACTGGGCCTCGCATCCCGCGACGCTCGCGCTGATCGTCTCGAAGTTCTCGAACATCACCTACAGCATCACCGTGCACGCGCACGACATCCAGGTCTTCCGCAATCTCCTCGACTGGAAGATCGACGAGGCGCGCTTCGTCCGCACATGCACCGAGTTCAATCGCAAGCTGCTCGAGAAGCTCTATCCGCACGAGACGCGCGGCAAGATGATCGTCATCCACTACGGCGTCGAGCCCGACCTCTACGTCGACAACACGCTGCGCATGCCGAACAAAGTGCCGACCGTGTTGTGCGTCGCCTCGCACCGTCCGTACAAAGGGCTGCCGTATCTGATCGAGGCCTGCCGCATGCTCCGCGACGAAGGCGTGCAGTTCGTCTGCAACCTCGTCGGCACCGGCCCCATGCGCGTCGAGCTCGAGCAGATGATCCGCGACCGCAACCTCGGCGACGTCGTGCAGCTCCTCGGCGCGCGCCCGGAAGCGGAAGTCGCGCGGCTGACGAAAGAATCCGATCTCTTCGTGCTTCCGAGCATCATTCAGAAAGACGGGATGATGGAAGGGATGCCGAACGCGCTCATCGAAGCGATGGCCGGCGGACGCCCCGTCATCAGCACCACCATCGCCGGCATCCCCGAGCTCATCGAAGAAGGCAAGACCGGCTTCCTCGTGCCGCCCGAAAGCGCGCGCGCACTCGCCGACGCGATGCGCAAGCTGATCGAAGACCCGGAACGCGCGAGGCAGATGGGCGAGCGCGGACGCGAGCGCATCCGCCGCGAGTTCGACATCCACGACATCGTCGCGCAGCTCGTCGCGCGCCTCGACCAAGAGGCCGCCACGCAGGAGGCGTCGTGATCGTCGCCGCCGTCGTCTTCTGGCTCTGCTTCGCCGTCGTGACCTACATCTACTTCGGCTACCCGTCGCTGCTCTGGCTCATCAGCCGCTTCAAAACGCGTCCCGTGCGCGAAGGCGACGTGACGCCGAAGGCGACGTTCATCATCGCCGCGTTCAACGAGCAGGAGGTCATCGGCGCGAAGATCGAGAACGCGCTGTCGCTCGACTATCCGGCCGAGCAGGTCGAAGTGCTCGTCGTCTCGAACGGCTGCACCGACCGCACGAACGACATCGTGCGCGAGTTCTCGGCGCGCGATCCGCGCGTCCGCCTCATCGCGCTCGAGCGGCCAGGCAAGATGGAAGCGGTGAACGAAGGCGCCCGCAACGCGACTGGCGAGATCCTCGTCTTCAGCGACGCCGACTTTTTCCTCGACCCGCACACGCTGCGCCTCATGGCGCGCAAGTTCGCCGATCCCGAGGTGGGCGGCGTATCCGGTGCGCGCAAACCGGGCATCACGCGCAAAGGCGATGCGACCGGCGACGGCGAAGGCCTCTACGTGCGCTGGGATAAGTTGCAAAAAATCCTGGAGAGCCGTATCGGCAGCGTCTACGCCGCCGACGGCCTGCTCTACGCGATCCGCAAGGAGCTCTTCGTCCCGCTTACCGATCCCTCGCGCGGCGACGACATGACCATCTCCACGCACATCCCGCTGCAGGGCTATCGCCTCGTCTTCGAGCCGAAGGCGACGGCGTGGGAGAACGGCACCATCCACGCGAAGCAGGAGTTCCGCCGCAAAGTGCGCATCGCCAACCGCTGCACGCGCGCGATGCTCGGACACGGCCGGCGCCTCTTCACGTCCGGCTTCTACTCGCTCGAAGTGCTGTCGCACAAAGTCGTGCGGCACATGATTCCGTACTTTCTCATCCCGATGTTCTTCGCCAGCGCCGTCCTCGCGACGCGCTCAAACTTCTATCGCGTGCTCTTCGCCGGACAGCTCGCCGTGTATCTGCTCGCGCTCGCCGGCGCCGCGCTGCGCGAGAAGAAAGCCGGCTACTGGCGGATCTTCTCCGTGCCGTACTACTTCTGCTTCGTCAACGCCGCCGCGTTCGTCGGCCTGCTGCAGCTCATGCGCGGGCAGGGCACGCGCGCGTGGACCGCGCGCACCGGAGAGTCGCTCGTTCGCTGATGGCTGACGTGAACTCGCTTCTCGATTCGATCCGCGAACGGCGCGCGACGATCGGCGTGATCGGCCTCGGCTACGTCGGCCTGCCACTCGTGCTCATCTTTGCGGAAGCAGGATTTACGGTCGTCGGCTTCGACATCGATCCGCGCAAGAAAGAAGCGCTCGAACGCGGCCAGTCGTACCTGCGCCACATCGCCGCCGAGCGCATCGCGAACGCGTTCGTCGGCGGACGCGCGTCCGCCGAAACGGACTTCGAACGCCTCGGCGAATGCGACGCCATCATCGTCTGCGTCCCCACGCCGCTCGGCCACCATCGCGAGCCCGACCTCTCGTACATCCGCAACACCGCCGACGCGATCGCGCAGCATCTCCGCGCCGGACAGCTGGTCGTGCTCGAGTCGACGACGTATCCCGGCACGACGCGCGAGGAACTGCTGCCGCGCTTCGAAGCGCGCGGCCTCCGCTGCGGCACTGACTTTTTCCTCGCGTTCTCACCCGAGCGCGAGGATCCGGGCAACGAGAAGTTCAACACGAAGAACATCCCGAAGATCGTCGGCGGCCTCGACGCGCCGTCGCTCGAGCTCGCGTCCGCGCTGTACGGCGCCGCGATCGATCACATCGTTCCCGTGTCTACGCCCGAAGTCGCGGAGTCGGCGAAGCTGCTCGAGAACATCTTCCGCGCCGTGAACATCGCGCTCGTGAACGAGATGAAGATCGTGCTCGAGCGGATGGGAATCAACGTCTGGGAAGTGATCGAAGCCGCGCGCACGAAACCCTTCGGCTTCATGCCCTTCTACCCCGGCCCCGGCCTCGGCGGCCATTGCATCCCGCTCGATCCGTTCTACCTGACGTGGAAGGCGGCCGAGCACGGGACGTGGGCGCGCTTCATCGAGCTCGCCGGCGAGATCAACACGTTCATGCCGCGTTACGTCGTTGACCGCACGGTGGAAGCGATCAACGACAGCGGCGTCTCCGTCCGCGGCGCGCGCATCCTGGTCCTCGGCCTCTCGTACAAGCCGAACATCGACGATGACCGCGAGTCGCCGTCGTTCGAGCTGATCGAGCTGCTGCGCGAGCGCGGCGCGGAGGTCGCGTATTGCGATCCGTTCATCCCGGTCGCGCGGCGCGTGCGCAAGTACGACCTTCAGATGACGTCGGTGCCGTGTACGGCCGAGGAGTTCGCAAAGTACGACGCGATTTTGCTGTCGACGCCGCACGCGCAGTTCAAGGACGCGGCGCTGTATCGCGGCGCGAAGCTCGTCGTCGATACGCGGAACGTGGTGCCGGCGGATCAGCTACCGGACACCAGAGTTGTTCGTGCTTAGCGAGCAGCCGAGCGTAGCCACTCCACGGTGCGGCGCAGACCTTCGTCGAGCTTCACCGGCTCCGGCAGCTTCGCCACTGTCCGCAGCTTCGTCCCATCGAGCACGCTGCGCATCTGCTCGCCCGCTTTCGCGGGACCGTGCTCCGCGTCGAGGTCGACGCCAATCGCGTTGCGCAGCTCGTCGTACAGCGTGTTGACCGACACCTCGACGCCGGTACCGACGTTGAAGATGCCGTCGAGGTCGAGCTCCGACGCGGCCATGTTCGCGCGCATGACGTCTTCGACGAACACGTAGTCGCGCGTCTGCTCGCCGGTGCCGTTGATGCGCGGCCGCTGGCCGTCGAGGAGCAAGCCCGCGAAGATCGCGATGACGCCCGCCTCGCCGTCCTTGCGCTGCCGCGGCCCGTAGACGTTGCCGTAGCGCAGCGACACCGCGCGCACGCCGTGCACCATGCGGTAGTAGTAGAGATACGAGTCGATGGCCGCCTTCGCGCAGCCGTACGGCGAGATCGGGGCGACCGGATGCCGCTCGTCCTGCGGCGCGTATTGCGGCTCGCCGTACGCCGCCCCGCCGCTCGACGCGAACACGATCTTCCGCGGCCCCTCGTCGATGAGCGCCTGAAAGAGCCGCAACGCCGCGACGATGTTCAGCTCCGCATCCGCCGCCGGATCGGCCACCGACACGCGCACGTCGATCTGCGCCGCATGATGATTGACGAGGTCGAACCCCCGCCCACGCAACTGCTCGACCGTGCGCGGATCGCGCAGATCCGCCACGACCAGCTCCGCCCGCGGATTGACGTTCTCCCGCCGCCCGCTGCTCAGATCATCGACGACCGTGACGTCATGACCGCGCGCGACATACCCGTCGACGACATGCGAGGCGATGAACCCCGCCCCGCCCGTGACCAGAATCTTCATGGTTGCGCCTCTCGCCTCACAACTCGTTCAACATGCGCTCGATCTGCGGCTTCAGTGCCGGGACGTGTTGGGAGACGATGAGCCAGATGCGGTCGACGTTCAGGCCGAGATAGTCGTGCACGATGACGTGCCGGAATGCAACCACGTCGCGCCATGGCACGTCCGGATAACGCGCGCTGACGAGCGGCTCGAGTCGCTGGATGGATTCCGCGAGCTCGTGCAGCTTGCGAATGACCGCGGACTGCAGGAGCTCATCGCGCAGGAACGACTCACGTCCGCTGCTCGTCCAGCGTTCGATCAGCGCGATTGCCGCCGCGACATGCTCCACGTAGACGCGCGGATCGCGCGTCAAAGCGGGACCGCCTCCGCGAGCACGTACGGCTTCAGTCGCTGATGCAGCGCGACCGTCTCCACCACATCGACCTCGCGTCCGAGCAACTCCTGCAGGTCGGCGACGAGGCTTCCGGGGAACCACGGCGTGACCTCGGCGCCGGCGTCGATCAGAAAGTCCACATCGCTCTCCGGCCCCGCCTCCCCACGCGCCACCGAGCCGAACACGCGAATGCTGGTCACGCCGTGTTTCTTGGCGATGCGGAGGATCTCTTCGCGTTTGTCGCCGAGGATTTCGTCGATGCCCATGGCGCCATTCTACGTTCCGCGCCTGCGCCTCTCGCCTCACAACTCCTTCAACATGCGCTCGATCTGCGGCTTCAGTGCCGGGACGTGTTGGGAGACGATGAGCCAGATCACGTCGTAGTCGATGTCGGTGTAGTCGTGCACGACGACGTTGCGGAACTTGCGCATCTGGCGCCATTCGACATCCGGGAAACGCGCACGAGTCTCATCGGAGAGCCGCATCGAGGACTCCGCGAGCAGTTGCAGATTGCGCATGACCGCGTCGCGCTCCGTGCGGTTTTGCTCGAACTCCGCGCGACCGCGCGACGTGTCGTCCTCGATGTTGGCGATGCACGTCCGCATGTGCTGCAGGTAAAACCGGTCGTCGTGCTCCTTCACAACCCGACCGCCTCCGCGAGCACGCGATCCTTGATGTACCAGTGCAACCCCTTCGGCGTGGCCACATCGACACGGCGCCCGAGCAGTTCCTCCAGATCGAGAATCAGCCCCGCAGGAAACCAAGGGCTGATCCAGTCGCCGATCTCCACGAGAAAGTCCACATCGCTCTCCGGCCCCGCCTCCCCGCGCGCGACCGATCCGAACACGCGGATGCTCGTCACGCCGTGTTTCTTGGCGATCCGGAGGATCTCTTCGCGTTTGTCGCCGAGGATTTCGTCGATGCCCATGAGGAAGCCTGTCGCGGCAATTCTATAATCGCCGGCCCATGACACCGGAGCGGGCGCAGTTGGAGGATGTTCTTCGATCGCTGGGCGACGTGCGGTACGCGGACGTCCGCTACACGGCCACGCACGCGCAGGACGTGAAAGTGCGCAACGGCGAGGTCGATCATCTCGCCTCGACCGTCGATCGCGCGGTGGGCGTGCGCGTGCTGGTCGGGAATGGCTGGGGGTTCGCGGCGACGAGCGACGTTTCGGAAGAGACGATCCGGCGTACGGCGCGGCGCGCGCTCGAAGTCGCGGCGGCGAGCAATCTCGCCTCGACGCAGATCATCACGCTCAGCGACGTCGAGCCGCACGTGGCGCGGTGGGAGTCGCATTACGAGATCGATCCGTGGTCGGTGCCGATCGAGAAGAAGCTCGAGCATCTGATGAACGCGACCGAGCCGATGCGCGGCGATCCGCGCATCCATCAGGTCTCGGGCGACATCTCCTGCTATCGCCAGGAGAAAGTCTTCGCCTCGACGATCGGCAGCTTCATCGAGCAGACCACGACGCAGATGGGCGGCGGCATCGAAGCCGTGGCCATCGACGAGGGGGAGTTCCAGCGGCGGACGTATCCCAATCCGTTCGGCGGCGACTTTCAGGCCGAAGGATGGGAGTTCATCGAGCGGCTCGATCTGCCGAAGAAAGCATTGGAGATCCGCGACGAGGCGCTGCAACTCCTCGCCGCATCCAAAGCACCGGCCGGGCGCTTCGACCTCATCGTCGGCAGCGCGCAGCTCGCGTTGCAGGTTCACGAGTCGTGCGGCCATCCGACCGAGCTCGATCGCGCGATGGGACTGGAGATCTCGCTGGCGGGTGGCTCGTTCCTCCAGCCGCAGATGCTCGGGCATTTCCGCTACGGTTCCGACCTCGTGAACATCGTCGCCGACGCCACCATCCCCGGCTCGATCGGCTCGTTCGCGTTCGACGACGACGGCGTGCCCGCCCAGCGCTTCCACCTCGTGCGCGATGGTACGTTCGTTGACTATCTCACCGGCCGCGACACCGCGCCGTTCCTCGGCCGCGTCTCGAACGGCACCGTCCGCGCCGAGACCGCGGCGCGCATCCCGATCATCCGCATGACCAACATCAACCTCGAGCCGGGCACGACGCCGCTCGCGGATCTCATCGCCGACACGAAGCGCGGCATCTTCGTCGAGACGAACAAGTCGTGGTCGATCGACGACCTGCGGCTCAACTTCCAGTTCGGCTGCGAGGTCGCGTGGGAGATCGAGAACGGGCGACTCACGCGGCTGCTGAAAAACCCGCTCTACACCGGCAACACACCGGACTTCTGGCGCTCGTGCGACGCCGTCGGCGACCGCGCCTCGTGGCAGATCTGGGGCCTGCCGAACTGCGGCAAAGGCGATCCGATGCAGACCATGCGCGTCGCGCACGGCGCGCCGGCCGCGCGGTTCCGCAACGTGGAGATGGGATGAACGACGAGCGCTTTGCTCTGGACGTCATTGCCCGCGCGCTCGACGCAGCGCATGCGAACGAGGCCGATGCCGCGTACGTCGCCGTCGACCAGAACATCTCCCGCTTCGCGAACTCGCAGCTCCACCAGAACATGTCGGAGGAGAGCGCGTCGCTGACGCTGCGCGTGATCGTGAACAACGCGATGGGCGTCGCGACGACGACGAGCTTCGACGCGGACGAGATCGCGCGCACGGCCGAGCTCGCGCGCGAAGCGGCGCGGCACTCGCAGCCGGTGCCCGGCTTCCGCGGCCTCTATCGCGACAACGAGCCGCTCCCCGAAATCGACTCGTTCGACGACGCCACGGCCTCGATCGCGCCGGCGCAGAAAGCCACCGCGTTGCGTGCGATGTTCGATCGCGGACGCGAGCATCACATCGAGTTCGCCGGCGCGCACGCGACGGGCGCGGTCAGCGTCGCCGCCGGGAACACGCACGGCGTCCGCCGCTTCGCGCGCACCACGTTCAACGACGCCACCGTCATCGCGATCGGCGCGCACGGATCCGGCTATGCCACGCAACGCGCGTTGCGCGCGTCGCAGCTCGATCTCGCGGCGCTCGGCGACGAAGCCACGCTCAAGGCCACGCTCTGCACCGATCGCAGCGAAGACCTCGCGCCCGGCGCATACGACGTCATCCTCGAACCGCCCGCGCTCGCGGAAGTCTTCGACTGGATGAACATGATCGCGTTCACCGGCCAGTCGTTCGAGGACGGCTCGTCCTTCTTCGTCGGCAACCTCGGCAAACAACTCCTCGGTACGAACGTCACCATCGCCGACGACTCGCTCGACGCAGGCTTCCTCCCCTTCCCCTTCGACATGGAAGGGCTGCCGAAGCGGCGCGTAGCGCTCATCGAGAACGGCGTACTCCGCACGCCGGTGCTCGACAAGACGTGGGCCGACCGCCTCGGCATGCAGCCGACCGCGAACGCGTGGTCGCTCGGCTCGTCCGAGCACGGCGCGGCGTTTCATTTGTCGATGTCCGGCGGCGACGCCACGCGCGAGGAGATGATCCGCTCCACGAAGCACGGCATCTGGGTGACGCGCTTCAACTACGTCAACGGCCTGCTCGAGCCGAAGACCGCGCTCATGACCGGCACCACGCGCGACGGCACGTTCCTCATCCGCGACGGCGAAGTCGTGGCGCGGCTGCCGAACCTGCGCTGGACGCAGTCGATGGTCGAGGCGCTGGCGAACGTCGAATCGCTCTCGCGCGAGCGCCGCACCGTCGGCACCTGGTACAACATGTTCGGCGGCACGCGCGCGCCGGTGGCGAAGATCCGCGGCTGGACGATCACGGGAAAACAGGAGAGAGGAAGTTCATCGTGACCGCACCGAGGGATCTACGGCGCCGAATGTGGCACGCTCATCGCTGCTGCACCGGAGACTCTTCGCGTTGCTCAGGGTGAACTCGATCCGATGACGCAGTACATCATCCGCAGATTGCTGCAGATGATCCCGATTACGCTCGGGATCCTGACGCTGATCTTTTCGCTGATCCACCTCATCCCCGGCGATCCGGCCGTGCAGATCGCGGGCGAAGGCGCGCGTCCCGAGGATGTGCACGCGGTGCGCGTGGCCCTCGGCCTCGATCAGCCGCTGTGGAAGCAGTACATCACCTATCTCGACCATCTTGCGCACGGCAACCTCGGCACCTCGTTCCGCACCGGCACGAGCGTCGCGAAAGAGATCCGCGACCGCTACCCGGCCACGATCCAGCTCGCGCTCGGCTCGATGCTGGTCGCGCTGCTCGTCGCGTTTCCGCTCGGCATCATCTCCGCGATCTATCGAAACTCGTGGATCGACAACGTCGCCCGCTTCTTCGCGCTGATCGGGGTGTCGATGCCGAGCTTCTGGTTCGGGCCGCTGCTCATCATCGCGTTCGCGATCAACCATCCGTGGTTCCCCGTATCCGGACGCGAGGGAGGCTTCAAGTCGATCGTGCTGCCGTCGGTGACGATGGGACTCGCGCTCGCGGCGATTCTCACGCGCATGATCCGCGTCAGCCTCGCGGAGGAGCTCAACCAGCTCTACGTCACAACGGCGATCGCGAAAGGCGTGACGCGCGCGAAGGCGATCTTCCGCCATGCGCTGAAGAACGCGCTGATCCCGGTGATCACGATTCTCGCGCTGCAGTTTGGATCGCTGCTCACCGGCGCGATCATCACGGAACAGATCTTCTCGTGGCCGGGACTCGGACGATTGCTCGTGCAGTCGATCACGACGCGCGACTATCCGCAGGTGCAGGCGTCGATCCTCGTCATCGCGCTCACGTACATCCTCGTCAATTTCTTCTCGGATCTGCTGTACGGCGTCGTCGACCCGAGGATCAAGCTCGAATGAAGCGGTTCAAGCGGCTACTGCGCAACTTCGCGTTCACGTTCGGCCTCGTGCTGACGGTGCTGCTGGTGCTCGCCGCGCTCGCGGCGCCGCTGCTCTCGCCGTACGACCCGGACGTGCAGGACACGTCGCGGCGGCTGGAAGCGCCGTCGCACGAACATCTCCTCGGCCTCGACGATCTCGGGCGCGACGTGCTCTCGCGCATCGTGTGGGGCGCGCGCGTGTCGCTGCGCGTCGGCTTCAGCGTGGTCATCCTCGCGTCGCTCCTCGGCGTGACACTCGGCGCGATCGCGGGATACTTCGGCGGCGCCGCCGACGTCATCGTCATGCGCATCTGCGACATCCTGCTCGCGTTTCCCGGCATCCTCCTCGCCATCGCGCTCGTGGCGGTGCTCGGCCCGAGTCTCAACAACGTCATCCTCGCGCTGGCGACGATCGGCTGGGTCGGATATGCGCGGCTCGTGCGCGGCCAGGTGCTGAAAGTGCGCGAGATGGAGTACGTGACCGCGGCAAAAGCGCTCGGCGCGAAATCGCCGCGCGTCATCGTGCGGCACGTGCTGCCGAACGTGGTCAATCCGGTGATCGTCATGGCCACGCTCGGGCTCGCGGGCGCGATCCTCTCGGAGGCCTCGCTGTCGTTCCTCGGACTCGGCGTGCAGCCGCCGACGCCGTCGTGGGGCGCGATGCTGACCGCGGGCCGCCGCTACCTCGGTCTCGCGAACCATCTCGCGATCTTCCCCGGCGCGGCGATCATGCTCGCGGTGATGGGCCTCAACTTCCTCGGCGACGGTCTCATCGACGCGCTCGATCCGAAGTACCGGAAAGACTTCTGACGAACACCACCACGTCGCGCGAACGCGCGCGGCGGAACACGGCGCGCAGCGCGAAGCCGCGTTGCGCGAGCTCCGCGCGCACGGCCGGCGTCAGATCGCTGCCGTAGATCGCGGCGGCATCGGAGGCATCGAGCGCCGCGGCGAGATCGTGCGGCGGCGAACCGATGTCGAAGACGCGGCGGTCGTGGCCGAGGTAGTGCTTGTCACCGAACGCCCAGACCTGCGGAATGGCGAGCGTGTGCAGCGAAGGCTCGCGTCCAAGAAAACGCGCGGCGTCGACGGCAGCCATCGAGCGGCGCTCGACGAAACGCAGGCCGACGAGATTCCACGTCAGCGACAGCGCGAGCAACGCGGCCGCGACGCGCGGACGCGTGCGCAGCAGCGACGCGAAACCGAGTCCGCCGAGGATCGCGAGGAACGGGATCAGCGACTGCAGATAGCGCAGCTCCTTGTGCGCGATGCACGAGAGCACGACGAGCGGAATGACGACGTACAGCCACGCGTCGCGGTGGCGCGCGCGCCAGAAGAACGGCACGAGCGTCAGCGCGCACCAGCGCGGCAGCGTCTCGAGATACCAGAGCGGTGACTGGACTTTGACGCGCGACGAGAAGTCGCGCACCACGAGCGTCACGCGCGCGAAGTTGCGCAGGCTCGCGAACGGCGCGCCCCACGTCAGCCAGTCGTACGCGCCGACGGTGAGCGATGCGCTCGCGATGAAGCCCGCGACGATGTACGCGCCGCGGCGCCGCGCGGCGAGTGCGAGCGGAATCACGAATACGATCTCGCTGAAGCGGTCGGCGAACGCGACGCCGGCGAAGGCGCCGGCGGCGACGCACGCGAGGTTCGTCTCCCGCGCGACGAGCCACGCCGCCGCGGTGAGACACGCCATCGCAACGACGCGCGGATACGTCGTGCCGCCGAAGCCGAGCGGAATCCAGTGCAGCGCGAACAGGAGCGTCGCGGCGCGCGCGGCGAGCTCGTCGTCCGACCAGCGCTTCGCCAGCGCATACACCAGCGGAATCGTGACGACCGACGCCGCGACGAACGGCAGCGTCGCGAGCCAGATCAGCGTCGACGGATCGTGAATGCCGAGGTGCGTGAAGAGCGCGAGCGGCGGCGCGGCGATGACTTGCGGCACGAAGCGGGAGCGCACGTTCCAGAGGCCGTACGGCGCGCCGGTCGCGACGCGGAACGCCTCCGACAACACTTCCACTTCGTCGCCGGTGAGGAAGCCGTCGAAGTGATGCGCGAGCCAAAGCTGCGCGGCGGCCACGGCGGCCATCAGCGCGACGAGCCACGCGCGCGGATGATGGAACGACGCAACGAGACGAGTCACCAAAGCGAAGGAGAGCACGATACTCTCGCGGCGATGATTCGCGACATCCGCGGAGTTCCGCTCGCGCTCGACGCGCCGCCGCGCCGCGTGGTGTCGCTCGTTCCTTCCATCACGGAGACGCTCTTCGACCTCGGCGCGGGCGACGACGTCGTGGCCATCACCGACTTCTGCATCTTTCCGCCGGCTCTCGCGCTGCCGCGCGTCGGCGGCACGAAGAACCCGCGCGTCGACGAGATCCGCGCGCTCGCGCCCGACCTCGTGCACATGAACCTCGAGGAGAATCTGAAACGCCACGGCGACGCGATCGAGGCGTTCGCGCCCGTCTTCGTCAGCGAGCCAAAGAGCGTCGACGACGTCGCGGAGCTCCTCGCGCAGCTCGGCGCGATTCACGGACGCGGCGAACGCGCGGACGCGCTGGTACGCGAGCTGCGCGACGCCGAGAGCGCGCTGCCGTCACGCGCGTTCACGTTCGCGGTGCCGATCTGGAAGCAGCCGTGGATGTGGTGCGGCGGCGATACCTACGTCTCACAGCTCGTCACGCGCGCGGGCGGCCGCAACATCCTCGGCGATCGCACGCGCTATCCGCAGCTGTCGCTCGAAGACGTGCTCGCGCTGCGGCCGGACGTCGTGTTCCTGCCCGACGAGCCGTACCTCTTCACGGGAGACGATGCGCGTGCGATTCGCGGTCCGCGCGTCATCGGTCCGTTCCCCGGACATCTCTTCACGTGGCACGGGACGCGGACGACGCTGGGGCTGCGCTTTCTCGCCGAAGCGCTTGCGTGAAGGAGGTGCCCCGGGTTGGAAGCGCCAACAGGAGAAGGGGGTCACGCAAGGAGGAGTTAGCCCCGGGGCACCTGCAGACGCATTCTATGGGATAACAGCATAAGAGGCAAGCCGAACCTCGATTAACCCTCGATGATCTCTTCGGCCCAGGCGCGGATCGTCTCTTCCAAACCTTCCAGCTGCTTGGTGAAAAAGTGATCGGCGCCGGTGATGATCACGCTCTCGGCGTTGCGCACGTGCGGGATGAGCTTCTCGAGCTTCGCGACGTCGCCGTGCTCGTCCTGCGTGCCGTGCACGAAGAGGATCGGACGCTCGCAATGCCGCAGATAGCCGAAGTCGTACTTGTTGACCGGCGTGCCGATGAGAAACATCGCGTCGACGTCGGTGCGCTCGCACGCGACGCGTGAGGCGACCCACGAGCCGAACGAGAAGCCGCCGACGAAGAGCTTCTTGCCCGGATGCTTGCGCTTCACCCACTCGATCGCGGCGGTGACGTCTTCCTGTTCGCCCTCGCCTTCGTCGTGGCGTCCGCCGCTCGCGCCGACACCGCGGAAGTTGAAGCGCAGCGTGGCCACGTTCGCGGCCTCGAGTCCGCGTGCGGCGCGGAAGACGACTTTGTTGTGCAGCGTGCCGCCGCCGAGGGGGTGCGGATGGCAGACGACGGCAACGCCGGCGGGATCCTGCAGCTCGCGATAGAGCGCCTCGAGCTTGCCCGCGCTGCTGTAGAGATCGACGTGGCGCAACGGTTTCGGATTCACGACAGCCTCACCATGATGCGTTCCCCTTCGACGCGAACTTCATGCGCCGCGACGGAGACCTCTGCGTTTCCCGTGCACACGCCGCTGGCGACGTCGAAGCCCCACAGATGCCACGGGCACGTGATCTCGTCGCCGATCAAATCGCCTTCCGCGAGCGGACCGCCGCGATGCGGGCACGTGTTGTCGGTGGCGAAGAAGCCGCGCGCGGTGTGATAGAGCGCGATGGAGCGTCCGCCGACGACGTACGCTTTCGTGCGCCCTACTGGGACTTCCGCGATGTTGCCGATGTCAACGAACGAGTCCACGACGGCGGCGGACCTTATCACCTTTAGCGCGCCACTCGCACCGGCCGCGGCACGCCGCTGCGTCCGACGGCGGCGTCTCCGTCCCAGACGCCGGGAATCGGCGTCGCGCATTCGGGGCACTTGCCGCCGACGAGGCGGAACGACGTCACGCGGAAGCCGGTGCGGCCGATGACGAGCGCGCTGCACGACGGGCAATGCGTCGATTCCTTGTCGCCGAACGCGCCGGGGATGTTGCCGGGATAGATGAAGCGCAGGCCCGCGCGTTTGCCGATCTCGTACGCGCGCAGCAGATGCGACGCGGTCGTGCTCGGATTGTTCATCTTGTAATCCTCGTGGTACGCGGTGATGTGCCACGGGATGTCGCGGTCGACGCCGGCGAGGAACTCGGCGATCTTCGTCAGCTCGCCGTCGGAGTCGTTGAAGCCGGGAATGACGAGCGTCACGATCTCGACCCAGATGCCGCGCTGCTTGAGACCTTTGATCGTGTCGAGCACCGGCTGCAAGGTGCCGCCGAGGTCGCGGTAGTGACGGTCTTCGAAGCCTTTGAGATCGACTTTGTACATCGTGAGATACGGCGCGATGTAGTCGAGCACTTCCGGCGTTCCGTTGCCGTTCGAAACGTACGAGCAGACGAGGCCGGCCTGCTTCGCTTCCTTGAAGACTTCGACGGCCCATTCGGAGGTGATGAGCGGCTCGTTGTAGGTCGAGGTGATCACTTTCGCGCCGTGCTTCTTCGCGAGCTGCACGAGCACGGAAGGCTCGACGTCCATCGGCGGCGCGACGGCCATCGGATCGCGCAGCGCCTGCGAGGTGACCCAGTTCTGACAATAGCCGCAGTGGTAGTCGCAGCCGAGCATGCCGAACGAGAGCGCAAGAGCGCCGGGATAGGCGTGGAAGAACGGCTTCTTTTCGATCGGATCGACCTGCAGCGCGGCGACATAGCCGCGCGGCACTTTCAGCACGCCGTCTTCGTTGTAGCGGACTTTGCAGATGCCTTTGAGGCCGTTGAGGATCTTGCAGCGGTGGCCGCACGAGAAGCAGCGCAGTGCTTTGTTTTCGAGCTTCTCGTACAGCTCGCCCTCGACGGTGCGTTTCGCGAGCACGTCGCCGAGAGTCGGTGAAGAGGGAATCGCGGACATACGTGAAAAAACAGTCCGCGACGGGACTTAATGCCGCAGCTGCTGCCAGCGCGAGAGCCGCGCCGCGCGCCACGCGCACGCGTAGCAGGCGAACGCGAGCGCGGCGCCGGCGAGGCCGTCGATCATGTAGTGCCAGCCCGTGACCATCGAGCCGATGAAGATCGTCACGACGAACAGCGCGAAGAGCACCTCGCCCGAGGTCCAGATGCGGCGCATCCAGAAAAAGACATATGTCTGAAAAGCGACGTGAAGCGAGGGAAACGCGCCGATCCCGAAGATGATGCGAACGGGCGCCGTCGGCCGCTGCCCGCTCGCCGCGCGCAGCACGTTCTGGTAGTTGCGCATCAGCAGCGCCTGAAAGTTCTGCGTGCGCTGGAGCGCCGCCTCGTGCGCGAGCCAGAGATCGGGGAAGCCGTACGCGGGACCCACCGACGGCACGAGCAAGTAGAGCCACGCGCCGGCGATCCACAGGACGGCGTTGCCGTTCGCGAACGCGATGCGCACGCGGCGGCTCGGCTCCGACAGAAAGTACGCGAAGGCGATCATCGAGCTGACGAAGAAGACGTTCGCGTACAGCCAGTCGATCGCGTGCAGGAACAGCGGCCGGCCGAAGAGATCGAGCAGCAGGATGTTCGGCGAGAAGCCGAGGCCGAGCGTCTGATCGAGATCCCAGAGCTGCTGGTCGAAACGCGTGGGGTGATAGACCGGCACCACGAGCTTGATCCAGCCGTACGTCACGACGACGAGGCCGCCGGCGAGGACGAGGCGCAGCGTGTCGAGGAGCCATGCCGGCTTGCGGATGATCGCAACGTACGTGCGGTCGCCGCGCAGCTTCGCGATGGACGCGCGTACGGCGATGCCCGCGAGCGCGTGCAGCGCGAGACCGAAGCTGAACGAGAGCCAGTTGAGCAGCGGATTCGCGAGCGGCGACGACGCGTGCGCGAAGAGCGCGAACGCCGCGAGGTTCGCGACCGTGAAGAGCTCGAAGAAATACGGGCGCTTCACGAGCGTCAGTGCGCGGCGGGCGCCGGCTGCGGAGTCGCGGGAAGAAAGTAGAGCGCGACGGCGATGAGCCCGTACACCGCGAGGAGCTGCACGCCCTCGTACCAGTTCGTCTCGCCGTCGATGCAGAGATACGCGAAGACGGCGACGGCGATCGTGATCGCGAGGATCTCGAACGGTGTGAACAGCAGATCCAGCGGATGCCCGAGCGGCACGGAGAGAAAGACCAGCACCGGCGTCACGAAGAGCGCGATCTGCACGCTCGACTGCATCGAGATGTTGAGCGCCGTGTCCATCTGATTGCGCATGGCCAGCACGACCGCGGTGGAGTGTTCCGCCGCGTTGCCGACGATCGCCAGCACGATGAAGCCGAGGAAGACTTCGTTCATGCCCCACGCACGGCCGGCGGCGTGGACGGCGTGCACGAGTCCTTCCGCGACGATGCCCATCAAGACGCTCGCGCCGAGGAGGATCCCGGCGGCTTTCTTCACCGGCCACGTATCGGCGGGAAGCTCGTCTTCCGCATTCGCGGCGGCGAAGCGGTGGCGGTGCGTGCGGAACGAGAACCAGAGTCCCGCGGCGTACGAGATCAAGAGGATCACCGCGGTGCCGCGCGAGACTTCGTGGATCAGCTCCGGATGGCGCGCGCTGACGGCGGAGCGGAAGAAGAGCGCGGGGATGATCGCCGACGCGACGGCGAGAATCAGCTGGCCGCCCTGCGCCTCCGCGGCAAGATCGTTGAACGACTGCGACTCGCGCTTCCACCCGCCCATCAGCATCGCCAGTCCCGCGACGAACAGCAGGTTGCCGACGATCGAGCCGCTCAGCGACGCGCGCACGACGTCGGTGAGTCCCGCGCGGATGGCGAAGACGGCGATGACCATCTCCGCGAAGTTGCCGAAGGTGGCGTTGAACAGCGCGCCGTACGTCGGTCCCATGCGGTACGCGAGGTGCTCGGTGCTGTGGCCGATCCACGACGCAATGGGGATGACGGCGAGGCACGAGAAGATGAACTGCAGGACGATGCGCTCGGTCGCGAAGAACTGGAGATAGAGCGCCAGCGGGATCGTGGCGTAGCTGACCCATGTGAGCGCGCGTTTCATGCGCGCGCAGTTTATCCTGACGCCCGCCATGACTTTCATCAGCACCGCCATCGACGGCGCGGTCGCGACGATCACGCTCGACCGTTCCGAGAAGCTCAACGCGTTCAGCGGCACGATGCGCGAGGACCTGCTCGCCGCGTTGCGCGCGTGCGACGGCGACGAGCGCGTGCGCGTCGTCGTGATCACCGGCGCGGGTCGCGCGTTCTGCGCCGGCGGCGACGTCGAGTACATGGCGAAGCTGCAGGAGAGCGATGACGTCGCGTCGTTCCGCAAGCTGCTCGACGCCGGACGCGACGTCGTGCTGCAGCTCGCGTCGATGGCCAAGCCGGTGATCGCGTCGATCAACGGCGTGGCCGCGGGCGCCGGCTGCAACCTCGCGCTCGCGTGCGACTACCGCATCGCCTCGGATGTCGCGAAGCTGGGCGAGACGTTCGTGCGCATCGGCCTCCATCCGGACTGGGGCGGCACGTGGCTCCTGCCGCGGCTCGTCGGCAACGGACGCGCGCTCGAGCTGATGGCCACAGGCCGCATGGTCGATGCCGCGGAAGCGGAGCGCATCGGCATGGTCGATCGCGTCGTCCCCGCCGCGGAGCTCGCGCGCGAGACGGCGGCGCTCGCGCAGGCGATCGCCGGCGGCTCACCGCTCGCGGTGCAGGGGATCAAGCGCGCGCTCGCGGCGTCGGAACGGAACGACTTGCGCGCGCAGCTCGAGCTCGAGGCCGAGCATCAGCTGCAGTGTTTCGCGTCGGACGAGGCGAAGGCGAAGATCGCGGCGTTCGCGAAAAAGTAGCGCGCGCGGTTTACGCGCGTCGTACGACGACGAGCGTCTCGTCGTCTTTCTGTGGCGCTTCGCCCACGAAGCCGTCCACCGCTTCGGCGATGCGGTCGCGCAGTTCGGCGGTCGGCGCGTCCGCGTGCTCGCGGAGCAGCGCTTCGAGGCGCTCGTTCTCGAATTCTTCGCCCGCCACGTTCTCCGCCTCGGTGATGCCGTCGCTGTAGAGCACGACCGCGGAACCGGCCGGGAACGGGCGCGTCTGCGTCGCGTAGCGCGTCTGCGGCAGGATGCCGATCGGGAGGCCATGCGACTTCATCTGATCGATGCGGCCGTCGCTCAGGAGATAGCACGGGTTGTGTCCCGCGTTCACGTACTGCAGCGTCTCGTGTTCGGGATCGATCGAGACCATGATCATCGTCGCGAACTTGTTCTCGGCCGACCAGCTGTGGATGTGGCGATTGAGCTCCGTGGCGATCTCGCCGAGCTCGCGCCCTTCCGCGAACAGCAGCTGCAGCACGGCGTGCAGCGCGGACACAAGCAGCGCCGCCGGCATCGACTTGCCCGCGACGTCGGCGACGAGCGCGGTGAGCACGCCGTCGCGCAGGAAGAACGCGTGATAATCGCCGCCGACCTGGCGCGCGGGACGCGAGAGCGCGGCGATGTCAATGCCTTCGACGGTCGGAATCGTTTTGGGGAGAATGTCGCGCTGGATCGTGGCCGCGAGCTCGAGCTCGCGTTCCATGGCCTGCTTGAGCAGCGCCTCGCGGTGGAGACGCGCGTTCTCGAGCGCGATGGCGACCTGGTTCGCGAAGAGCGACAAGAGTCGCAGCTCGTTGTCCTCGAACGCGCCGATGCCGCCCTCGCGCGTCTCGCGATCGGCCGCGGCGAGGACGCCGATGACCGCGTCGTTGCTGCCTTTGATCGGCACCGCGACGAACGTCTCGCATTCGGGGAAGAGGCAGTCGCCGCCGCCTTCGAACGTCAGCGGCTTTCCTTCGCGCATGAGCTGTTGGCTCAGCTCGCGTTCGAGAAAGTCTTCGCGCACCTCGCCGAACGAGCGATAGAGCGTGAAGCCGCCCGCCGGCTCGCGCAGGAAGAGCGCCGCGCGCCGCGCGTTCGTGAGCGAGATCATGCGGAAGAGGATCTCGTCCGCGAGCTCGTCGACATTGAGGGTCGAGGCGATGGAGAGGCCGATGTCATACAGCGACTCGAGCTCCCACAATCGGTACTTGAGCTGAAAGTCGCCCTCGCGCGTCTCCTGCAGCAGGCGCTGATTCGTGATCAGCGTCGAGAGAAACGCCGTCGCCGCGCGGATGAACGCCAGTTCTTCTTCGCTGGCACCGTCGCTGTCGTGCGCGACGTGGTCGAGCGTGCCGAGGGCGAGGATTCCGAACGGCTCGCGCTGCGATTGCAGCGGCATCACCAGCATCGGCCTCGGCTCGAGCAACTCCTCGGCACGCGCCTGCGCGTCGAGGATCTCCGGCGCGACGAAGTGGCGCGACTTCGCGGCGAGACGCAGCTCCGAGCCGCGCGATTCACGCAGATACAGCGCGCCGGCGTCGAAGCGCGTGTGCCGCGCGAAGGCGTCGAGGATGAGCGGCCCCTGCACGGCCGCCGACGAGCGTTCGATCGCCTGCAACGCATGCAGAAGGTCGGTGAACGAGCGGACCGGGGGCATAGGCGCGCAGGAGAATATCAGGAAGGGGAAACCGCGGAACGGGCTACTTCAGGCCGAGCTCGCTCACGGCCGATTCCTCGTCGGCGAAGATCGAGGCGTAGTTCGCGAGCCCCATGATCTGGAACGTCTTGAGGATGACCGGCGTGAGGCAGCAGAAGGCGATGCGGCCGCCTTTGTCGATCATCTTCTCGATGATCTCGATGAGGATGCTGATGCCGATGGAGTTGACGATCTTCGTCTCGCGCAGGTTGAGCAGGAGCGTGCGCACGCCGGCGTCCATCATCTCGTACGCGCGGTTCGCGATTTCCTCGCCGCCGACGTTGTTGATGTAGCCCTTCGTGTACAGCACCGCGCCGTCCGGACCGCGCCGATCGACCGCGACTCTCAATTCATCCGTCATGATTTCTTCCCGTATTTCACCATGTGGATCGTCGTGCCTTCGGCTCCGGTCGTGATTCCGACCTCGTCCATGTGGGCTTCGATGATCTGCAGGCCCCAGCCGCGCTTGTGGACGGCGCCGAGATTCTGGCGGCGCGAACGGGCTTCGGTCACGTTGAATCCCTGGCCGTGATCGGTGATCCAGATATCGATGCGCGAGTTGCCTTCGGCGAGCGAGGTGCCGGTGATTCTTACATAGATCCGACGGTCTTTGCTACCGGAGTGCTCCCGAGCGTTGATGCACGCTTCGATCATCGCGTGCGTCATCTCGTCGACGGATTCGGACGCCATCCCGAGCTCCCGGGCGAGGTTCCCGGCCGCGCGTGCGGCCGCGATCTCGATGTCCGGCACCATCGGGAGCGTCAGCTCCATCTGCCGCTCGGCAGTCGCAGTCATGGGGTGATGATCCTCCGCACGACTCCGGCTAAAAGGAGAGGAACAGGCTGACGGCGGTCTTGATCCAGTGGGGGATGCCGCCGAGCTGGTCGAGAGCCAGCAGCGCGACGGTGTTCGCCGCGAGCATCGCCGGCAGCGCGTACGCGGCCGAGACGGCGGTTTCGAGCTTGTTGGTGCGGGTTTGCGCTGCGTTGTTCATCGTTGCCCCCCTCATGTGTCGGGGCCACCCTTGAGCAACGCGACTGCCACGTGCGCCAGCTTCGCGAAACGACGCCTAAGTGCATGTTCCGGCGCAGTTTACACGAGAGAGCCGCTTTTTGTGACCGGATGAGCACCTGCGGCATTTCGCCACAATTCGCCTTGAATCCGCCGCGCGCCACTTGCAAGCTGCTCATTTTGTTAAATTTACTAGTGAATGTCCCAAGATTCAGCAGATGGGGCGAGTTGGGACAAGTCGTCACGCTTCCGGTACAGCGTCTTCCGGTCCACGCCGAGGATCTTCGCCGCTTTCGACATGTTCCCCTTCGTGAAGGCGAGCACGCGCGCGATGTAGCGGCCCTCCAGATCGGCCAGCGTCGGCAGATCGCCGGAGAGCTCCCGCTCCCCCGTTCCCGACGCCGACTCCGGCATCAGCAGGTCGCCCGGATCGATGACCGGATCGGTCGTCAGCGCCAGCGCGCCCTCGACGAGGTTCTCGAGCTCGCGGACGTTGCCGGGGAACGGATAGCGCATCAGCTTCTGGAGCGCCTCCTGCGTGATGCGGACGTCCTTCAGCCCTTCGCGCTTGCCGTACTTGTCGAGGAAAAAGCGCACGAGCTTCGGGATGTCGTCCTTGCGCTCGCGCAGCGGCGGCAGCACGATCTCGACGACCTTCAATCGGTAATAGAGGTCCTGGCGGAACTCCCCTTTCTCGATCATCTCCTCGAGATTGCGGTGCGTCGCCGAGAGGATGCGCACGTCGACCGGGATGCGCCGGCGTCCGCCGAGCTTCTCGATCTCGCGCTCCTGCAAGACGCGCAGGAGCTTCGCCTGCAGCGTCAGCGGAATGTCGCCGATCTCGTCGAGAAAGATCGTCCCGCCTTTCGCGAGCTCGAACTTGCCGGGACGCGCCTCGACGCCCGTCGCGACGCCGCGCTCGATACCGAAGAGCTCCGACTCGAGCAGCGTCTCGGGCAACGCCGCGCAGTTGATGGCGACGAACGGTCCGTCTTTGCGCGGCGAGTTGCCGTGAATCAGCCGTGCGACCATCTCTTTGCCTGTGCCCGACTCGCCGCGGATGATGACGCTCGCCTGCGAGTCGGCGACGCGCGCGACGAGATCGATGACGCGCTGCATCTTGGGCGAGTCGCCCACCATGAGGCGATCGGAGTATTCGCGCAGCATGCGCTGCTTGAGCGCGCGGTTCTCGTCCTCGAGCGTTTCGCGCACGAGGTCGAGCTTGTGGAAGCGCCGCGTGTTGTCGATGGCCGCGCCGCCGATGGACGCGATCGATTCGAGAAAACGCAGATCCTCTTCGGCGAATGCGCCTTTCGTCGACGCGCCGCGCACTTCCTTGCCGCCGACGCCGATGATGCCGAGGATCGCGTCGCCGGCGATCATCGGGGCGATGAGGAGATCGCTGCCGGCGCCGCCGAGGAACTTCGAGACCGAGACCATCATCGGCTCGCGCGAGGCCATCACCTGCTTGATCGGCGGCTCTACGAGCAGCTGTTCCGGCGGCGCGTTGTCGATGCCGAAGGTGAAGTGCGTCTGGATGTTCAGCTTTTCATCCACGGAGAAGACGAAGCCGAGGGTCGCGTCGAGCACGGCCACGGCGCGGTGCATCAGCTCTTCGAGCAGATCGTCCTCGGGGCGCAGCGTGTTGAGCGCGCGTCCGACGTCGTACAGCGCCTCGAGCTGGAGCAGCTTGCGGCGCAGTTCGAATTGCGAGGCGGCGGGCATTACTTACCGAGCGCCTTCCTGCATTCGCCGAGGAGATAGTCGCAGTTCCACGTGTCGTAAAACGATTTGTCGAGCGAGTAGATTCTGACGAAGAGCGCGCTGGCCTCGTCGAAGCGGCCAGTCTTCATCAGCGTCCGCGCGAGAAAGTACGTCGCGCGGATCGTTTCGGGCGTCTGCTCGGTCTGCTCCATCAGCGCGCGGAAGCCGTTCTCCGCCTCGCCGAAGTTGCGGTGCTGGTAAGCACAGAGCGCGCGCGCGTAATCGCCTTCGAGGTTGCACGTCGACGGCGGCGCGGCAAAGGCAACCGTCCCGATCAGTGCGAGAATCACGGCAGCAGCAGTTCGCATCGTCCTGCTCATTATGCGCCTCGGCATTTTAGGCGGCGGCCGCGCCGCATGGGCTTTCGGCTCCGCGTGGAAGCGGATCGGCTGGCCGCTCTCCGGCGTCTGGCTGCGCGACGCCTCGCGCAGCCGCATCGCCGAGTTGCTCGGCACCGCCCGCATGGACCTCGGCGATCTCGCGCGCGAGTCGGAGCTCCTCCTCGTCGCCGTGAGCGACCGCGCGATACCGCTCGTGGCGGAGCAGGTGCCGGAATCCGACGCGCTGATTTTTCACGCGAGCGGCGCGCTGGCCAGTCTGCGCGGCGGCTTCTCGCTCCATCCGCTGAAGTCGCTGCCGCCGGTCGGCGAGCCGTCGGACCTCGACAACACGCTGCTCGTGTTCGAAGGCGCGCACAAGCGGACGGCGAAGCTGATCGCGGCCGCCGTCGGCGCGCGCTTCGCGGAAGTCGCGCTGGAGCAGAAGGCGCTGTATCACGCGGCGGCGGTGTTCGGCTCGAACTACGTCGCCGCGTCGCTCGACGTCGCGCAACGGCTCATGGAGCGCGCGGGCGTCGGCGACGTGCGCGAAGACCTTGTCGCGCTGGCATTGTCCGCGATCGAAAACTGGCGGAAGCACACCGACGCGCGGCGCTTCACGGGTCCGGCTGTGCGCGGCGATCGCGACGTCCTCGAGCGCCATCTCGCCGCGCTCGCCGACGATCCGCAAGTCGCGGAACTGTACGCACTTCTCGCGCGCGTGCTCGGCGGACCGAACCTTGCTAGCCTGAAGTAGCGGGTGCTACGATCGCCCGCCTCGGAACACGACGATGGTCTTCTTCAACTACGCGACGATGCAGATGGCCGCGAAGATCGTGTATTACGGTCCGGGTCTCTGCGGGAAGACCACCAACCTCCACCACATCTACACGAAGACCTCGCCGCAGAGCCGCGGCGAGATGGTCAGTCTCGAGACGGAGACCGACCGGACGCTGTTCTTCGATCTGCTGCCGATCGACGTCGGCGTGATCGGCGGCTTCAAGACGCGGCTGCAGCTCTACACCGTGCCGGGGCAGGTCTTCTACAACACCACGCGCAAGCTCGTGCTGAAAGGCGTCGACGGCATGGTCTTCGTCGCCGACTCGCAGACGGCGATGCTCGACGCGAACGTCGAGAGCCTGCGCAACCTGCGCGAGAACCTCGCCGAGATCGGCCTCGATCTCGACGAGATCCCGATGGTCCTGCAGCTCAACAAACGCGATCTGCCGAACATCGCGCCCGTCGAGACGATGCTCGATGCGCTCGATCCGCAGCGCCGCTTCGAGCACGTGGAGTCGGTCGCCTCCGCCGGCACCGGCGTCTTCGAGACGCTGAAGGTGATCTCGAAGCTGACGCTGCGCACGCTGCGCCGCAGGATGACGGGCGACGAGCCCGCGCGCCCCGCGCCGCCCGCACGTGTCGCGCAGTTCCGCGTGCAGGAGAACGCGCCGAGCCCCGCGCGCACGCTGACCGCGACGCCCACGCCCGCGTCCGCACCACCACCGCCCGCTCCCGCGATCGCACCATCGCTTGCCGCAAGCGCGTCGTCGTCTCCGACGTTCGTGCAGGCCGCCGCCGCCACCGCGACGACGACGATGACGGAGCCGGTCACCGCGCCGATGCCGGTCGCGCCGCCGATGCCCGCGCCGCCAATGTCCGCGCCGCCCATGTCCGCGCCGATGGAAGACGCGTTCGATCCCGAAGCCACCGTTGCGGCGACGACGATCGACCGCCGCATCCTCTTCGACGTGCCGGTCGCGGAGCCGCCCGCGCAGCATGAAGAGCTCGAGACGACGATCGACGCCGCGCCCGAGCCCGAGCCGGAACCATTCGCCGCCGAGGCCGAACTGACGCCTCCCCCGCCGCCCGCCGCACCCGAGCCGCCGCCCGCGCCGCTCATGTCGCTCGACGATCTCGTCGCGCCGCCGTTCAGCGCGTCCGCGCCGCTCGCACCCGACGTCATCGCGCCGCCGTCCGTGCCCGAGCCCGACATCCGCTTCGCCGAAACGGAGAAGCCGCAGAAAGCGCAACCGGAAGTCAAGACGGTGAAGGTGCGCTCCTCCGTCGACGTCATGGCGGAGCTCGAGGCGCTGCGCAAACGCGCGACGCAGACCACGACCCCGAAGCCGCCCAAGCGCGACGTGCTCGCCGAGCTCTCCGCGCTCCAGCCCCGACGCGACATCGTTCGCACCCTTCATCTGCAGGTCCCGCCCGACGTCCTCCCTCGCGCCAAATCCGTTCGGGTTACACTAACGTTCGAAGACGAAGGGCAAGGCGTGGTTCGCACGGACGACCAGACCGTCGACCTCGGCGACACCGCCAACGTTCAGAGTCTTTCGGTCAACCTGAAGATCGATCTCACATAGGCCGCCGCGACGGCCGGGACGCGAGGGGGTGCGCGATGCGCAACACAGCGATGTTGTCGATGGTGGCGTTGTATGCCGTTGCGTGCGCGAGCTCGGCGCCCGCGCCGAAGGTGCTCCCCACCGCTGCCGCCGCGCCGAAAGTCTCCTCGCAGATCGACGCCGACGAATACCGCCGCGAGCTCGAGGCCGCGTACGCGCAGATCGTCGCGCGCGCGAACGACAAGGTCCCGGCGAACGCGCCGGCCGTCGACCTCGAAGCCGCCGCCTCGATTCCCATCCCGCAACACCGCACCATCGACGCCGCCGTCCGCCTCTTCAGCGTCGACATGAAGGACAGCATCCAGACGTCGCTGATCCGCTCGGCGCGCTACAAGAAGCTGATCGACAAAGCGCTCGCCGATCAGAACCTGCCCAAAGGTCTCGCCTACCTCCCGGTCATCGAAAGCGCGTACGTGCCGACGCTCACGTCGACCGCCGGCGCGCACGGCATCTGGCAGTTCATGCCCGAGACGGCGCGCGAGTACGGACTGCGCGTCGACTGGTGGGTCGACGAGCGCGCCGATCCCGAACGCTCCACGCGCGCGGCGGCCGCGTACCTCAAAGACCTCTATCGCATGTTCGACGACTGGGCGCTCACCGTCGCCGCATACAACTGCGGCCCCGGCCGCGTGAAACGCTCGCTCGCCGAGAACGGCGCGACGACGTTCTGGGAACTGCAGGAAAACGCCGCGCTGCCGAAGGAAACGCGCGGCTACGTGCCGACGTTCTTCGCGACGCTCCTCATCGCCAGCGACCCGCAGACCTACGGCTTCACGCTCGGCAAGGCGACCGACCTCGACGAGAAACGCGTCGACGTGCGCGGGCCGGTCTCGCTGCAGTACATCAGCGAGGCCGTCGGCGTCGATCCGGAGGTTTTGCGCGCGCTGAATCCCTCGCTCCGCCGCGGCGTCGTGCCGCCCGGACGCGCGTCGGTGGTCGTGCCGTCGAAAGCGGCCGAGACGCTCGCCGCCCGCGCCGACACGCTGCGCCAGGAAGACGCATACGTGCAGTTCTGCTCGTTCACGCTGCGCGACGGCGACAACGTGAAGCGCCTCGCGCGCAAGCTCGGCACGACGCCGGAGACGCTGCTCGCCATCAACGACCTCGACGAAGCCGCGCGCGTCGGCGCCGGCGACACGATCTACGTGCCCGTCCGCGCGCGCGAGCTCGGCGCGCTCCTCGCCCACAGCGACGACGAGGAGTTCTACTACGCGGTGCGCAAGGGCGACACGCTCTACTCGATCGCGAAGAAGAACGGCCTCAGCGTCGCCGAGCTGCGCGAGCTGAACGACCTGTCGAAGAGCGCCACGATTCACAAAGGCCAGAGGCTGCGCGTGAGCGCGCCCAGGACGCTCACCGCGGGCGGCATGTAAACATCCCACGATCTTTTTCGTAGACTCGGCCCATGCGCCGATTGTTTGCGATCGCTCTCCTCACGTTCGCCGCCGTCTCCGCCTCCGCCCGCGTCGTGCGCCTCGACATCGCGTCGCGCACCGACGTCGGCGACCGCTACGAGAAGATCACCGGCCGCGTCCTCTTCGCCGTCGATCCGAACAATCCGCACAACAAGATCGTCACCGATCTCGACAAAGCGCCGCGCGACGAGCACGGAGAAGTCACCTTCACCTCCGACGTCGTGATCCTTCGCCCGAAGTGCGGCGGCAACGAGACGCTCTATCTCGAAGTCCCGAACCGCGGCGGCATCGGCTTCTTCGCCGATCCGAAAAACGACGACACGCTCTTCCGCCGCGGCTACACGATGGTGTGGCTGGCGTGGCAGTTCGACGTGCGGCCCGATCCCACGCTCCTGCACTTCGACGCGCCCATCGCGCGCGGCGTGCGCGGCCGCGTGCGCTCCGACTTCATCGTCGAGAAGCCGGCGCCGACGTACACGATCGGCAACATCGTCGACGCGTCGTACGGCCACGAGGTCATGAGCCAGCTCGGAGGCATCGGCTACCCGGTCGCGGACCGCAACGGCCGCGACAACGTTCTGACCCAGCGCGAGAGCATGGGCGCGGCGCGCCGCACGATTCCACGCGCGAAGTGGCACTTCACCGACGACCGCACCATCGCGCTCGACGGCGGCTTTCAACCGCACACGATCTACGAGATCGTCTACACCGCCGCGGACCCGGCCGTCGTCGGCGCCGGCATGGCCGCGACGCGCGACTTCGTGGCGTGGGCCAAGCACGATCCGGCGTCGCCGATTCCGGTCAAACACGCGCTGGCGCTCGGCATCTCCCAGACCGGCCGCTTCCTCCGCCACTTCGTCTACGACGGCTTCAACGCGGATGAAAACGGGCAGCAGGTCTTCGACGGCGTGCTGTCGTACGTTCCGGGCGGCGGTCGCGGCAACTTCAATCACCGCTTCGCGCAGCCGTCGCGCGCGATTCTGACGCCGGTGCCGTACGCGTATCCGGTCGACGTCTTTCCGTTCACCGATCTGCCGACGACCGATCCCGTCACCGGCGTGACCGCGGGACTCCTCGACCGCGCCACCGCCGATCACGTGGTGCCGAAGATCTTCTACGTCAACACCGCGCACGAGTACTGGTCGCGCGGAGGCTCGCTCATCCACACCACCGCCGACGGCAAGAGCGACGTGCCGTTCCCTCCGACGTCGCGTCTCTACTTCGTGTCCGGCACCGGCCACATCGACGGCCCGTGGCCGCCGGAAGTCGCGGCGGGCGGCCAGGCGCTGCAGAACCCGATCGGCTACTACTTCACGATGCACGCGCTCATCGACGCGATGAACGCGTGGGTGACGCAGGGCACCGAGCCGCCGCCGAGCCGCTATCCCAAAATCGCCGACGGCACGCTCGTCCGCGTCGAAGATCTCGCCGCGAAACAGATCGCGTTTCCGAAATGGGCCTACGCGCCGGTGCGCGCGGATCAGTCGAGCGAGCCGCCGCGCGTCACCGGCAACTACGTCACGCTCGTGCCGCAGGTCGATGCCGACGGCAACGAGCTCGCCGGCGTGCGCGCTCCGTTCCTCACCGTGCCGCTCGCGGCGTACACCGGCTGGAATCTGCGCGCGCCGGGCACCGGCTTCGAGGGCGATCGCCTCGGCTTCGCCGGCTCGATGTTCCCGTTCACGAAGGAGCAGATCGCGCAGCGCTATCCGAGCCGCGACGCCTACCTCGGCCGCATCACCAGCGCGACGCTGCAGCTGATGAACGACCGCTACATGTCGTCCGAAGACGCGCTCCAGTTGCTTCCGTTCGCGGCGACGTTGTGGGACTGGGCTGCCGCGCGTCCTTGAAATGCGCGGCGTCGGCTGCTAGTTTCGCGGTCCCATGGCGGACAGCAGCGATTACAAGAAGACTCTCAATCTGCCGCAGACCACCTTCGCGATGAAGGCGAACCTGCCGCAGAACGAGCCGAAGCGGCTCGAGCACTGGCGCGGACTCGGTCTCTACGAACGAATCCGCGAAAAGTCCGCCGGCCGCCCGAAGTTCGTGCTGCACGACGGACCGCCGTACGCGAACGGCCGCATTCACATCGGCCACGCACTCAACAAGACGCTCAAGGACATCGTCGTCAAGTCGCGCACGATGATGGGCTTCGACTCGCCGTACGTGCCGGGCTGGGACTGCCACGGTCTCCCCATCGAGCACGCGGTGGGCAAGGAGCTCGGCGCGAAGCGCGCGGAGATGCCGGCCGCCGAGATCCGCCGCGCCTGCCGCCAGTTCGCCGCGAAATACGTGGATATCCAACGAGAGGACTTCGTCCGCCTCGGCGTCTTCGGCGACTGGGACCATCCGTACACCACGATGTCGTTCGACTACGAGGCCGACATCGCCGACGCACTCGGCCGCGTCTTCCAGACCGGCGCCGTCTACAAAGGCATCAAGCCGGTGCACTGGTGCACGTACGACCAGTCCGCGCTCGCCGAAGCGGAAGTCGAATACCGCGACCATACGTCGCCGTCGATCTACGTGCGCTTCCGCATGCTCGACGAAGCCGTGCGCGAGCTCGACCTGCCGATCGAGAAGCCGCTTTACGCGATCATCTGGACCACGACGCCGTGGACGCTGCCGGCGAACCTCGCCATCGCCGTGAAGCCCGACTTCGAGTACGTCGTCGTCGAGCACGACGGCGAGAACTACCTCGTCGCGATCGAGCTCCTGCCGCAGGTCGTGCAGAAGTTCGGCTGGACCGACGCGCGCGGCGGCAAGGTGTTCAGAGGCTCCGCGCTCGAGCATCTCCGCTACAAGCATCCGTTCCTCGATCGCGAAGGCACGTTCGTCCTCGGCGACTACGTCACGCTTGACGCCGGCACGGGCCTCGTGCACACCGCGCCGGGTCACGGCGCCGACGACTTCGCCACCGGCCGCCGGTACGGCCTCGAGATCTACACGCCCGTCAATCACCGCGGCGAGTACACGCAGGACGTGCCGCGCTGGGCGGGGCTGCACGTGTTCAAAGCGAATCCGCTGATCGTCGAACACTTGCGCGAGACCGGCGCGCTCGTCCTCGGCGAATCCATCACGCACTCGTACCCGCACTGCTGGCGCTGCAAGAACCCGATCATCTTCCGCGGCACCGAACAGTGGTTCGTGTCGATGGACGAGACCGGGCTGCGCAAGCGCGCGCTCGAAGAGATCGATCGCGTGCAGTGGTTCCCCGCGTGGGGACGCGAGCGCATCTACGGCATGATCGAGAACCGTCCCGACTGGGTCATCTCGCGCCAGCGCCTCTGGGGCGTGCCGATCACGGTGCTGTATTGCGACCAGTGCAACGAGACGGTCGCGACGCCGGAGCTCTTCGCGAAGGTCGCGGAGATCTTCCGGGCCGAAGGCGCCGACGCGTGGTACGAGCGTCCCGTCAGCGACTTTCACACCGCGCCGTGCACGTGCGGCAGCACGGAGTTCCGCAAAGAGACCGACATCCTCGACGTCTGGTTCGACTCCGGCTGCTCGCACATCGCCGTGCTCAAACGCCGTCCGGAGCTCGGCTGGCCGTGCGACGTCTATCTCGAAGGCCACGACCAGCATCGCGGCTGGTTTCATTCGTCGCTGCTCGTCGGCACCGCCATCGAAGGCGGCGCGCCGTTCCGCCAGGTCGTCACGTGCGGCTTCGTGCTCAATGAGTCGGGCGACAAGATGTCGAAGTCGAGCGGCAACGCGCTGTCGCCGCAGGACGTGATCAAGCAGAGCGGCGCCGACATTCTGCGTTTGTGGGTCGCCGTCAGCGACTACACCGACGACATGCCGTTCGGTCCGCAGATCATGGCCCGCACGAGCGACGGCTATCGCAAGATCCGCAACACCGCCCGCTATCTCCTCGCGAATCTCTCCGACTTCGATCCCGCGACGCACGCGCTGCCGCACGAGGAGCTGCTGCCGATCGACCGCTGGATCCTCGACCGCGCGGCGCGCACCGTCGCGCGCTGCCGCCAAGCGTACGAAGAGTACGAGTTCCACGTCGTCTATCACCGCGTGCTCGAGCTCTGCACCGTCGACCTCTCCGCGATCTACCTCGACGCGTCGAAAGACACGCTGTACTCCGACGCGCCCGATTCGCGCGAGCGCCGCAGCGCGCAGACCGCGATGTACGAGGTGCTGCGCGGCCTCACCGCCGTCCTCGCGCCGATCCTCACCTTTACCGCCGACGAGATCTACGAGTCGATGCCGGGCGAGAAGGAAGCGTCCGTGCATCTCACCGACATCCCGAAGCTCGAGCCGCTCCTCGGCAACGACGAGACCGCGAAGTGGACGCGCGTGCTGCGCCTCCGCGACGGCGTGCTCTCCGTCCTCGAACGCGCGCGCGCGGCGAAGGAGATCGGCCAGTCGCTCGAAGCCGACATCGCGCTGCACGGCAACGTCGAAGACTTCGGCGTCGATCTCGCGAAGCTCTTCATCGTCTCGCACGTCGACGTGAAGCCCGCCGACGACTCGATCGCCGACTTCGTCGAGCTCGAAGGCGCCGGACGCATCGGCATCACCATGTCGCGCGCGCGCGGACGCAAGTGCGGGCGCTGCTGGCAGTACCGCGAGGAAGTCGCGAACGACGGCGATCTCTGCGCGCGCTGCCAGGACGTCGTCGACGCGCTCGCGGTGCCGGACCAGCCGACGATCTGACGGGACTGCTACACTACGTTCGTTCCCGAACAGAAGGAGGACGATGTGGTCGTTCGCAGCAAGCAGGTGAAGAAGGCCGCGGCCAAGGCCGTGAAACAGGTGAAGGCGAAGGCGTCCGACGCCGCGGACAAGGTGGCGAAGGCCGCCAAGCCCGTGATGAAGAAGGTCGAGAAAGCGGCCAAGCCGAAAGTCAAGGCGCTCAAGAAGGCCGCGAAACCGGTCATCGAGTCGGTGAAAAAATCCGCGCGCAACGCGGCCAAAGACGCGCTCGAAGCGGGCGCGAAGAGCCTACACCGCGCGGCGAAGAAAATCTGATCTCGCGCGTGCGCTACGCAGACCTGCACACGCACACGTTTCATTCGGACGGCACCCGCTCCCCGCGTGAGGTCATCGACGTGGCGCGCACGCACGCCGTCACCATCCTCGCCATCAGCGATCACGACAACCTCGCCGCGTACTACGAAGCCAAACCGTACGCGGACGAGGTCGGCGTGACGCTGGTCCCCGCCATCGAACTCTCCTGCGGCTTCGAAGGGATCGACGTGCACGTGCTCGCGTACGCCTTCGAGCCGCACGACGAGCGCATCGCGCAACGCCTGCAGAGTTTTCGCGAGTCGCGCCACCGCCGCGGCTACGCGATGGTCGAAAAGCTGCGCGCGCTCGGCTTCGACATCCGCCCCGAGCGCGTCGACGAGCTCGCGGCCGGCGGCGCGATGGGACGCCCGCACGTCGCCCGCGCGCTCGTCGAGAAGCGTTACGTCGCCTCCGTCTCCGAGGCCTTCGACAAGTACCTCGGCACCGGCAAGCCGGCGTACGTCGAGAAGGAGCGCTTCCGCATCACCGAGGCGGTCGCGCTCATCCGCGACGCGGGCGGCGTCACCTCGATCGCGCATCCGACGCTCTACCCCGATCACGAACAACTCGTGCCGCGTTTGCTCGACGAAGGCGTCGACGCGATCGAAGTCATGCACCCTGACGTCGACGCGCTGAACCGCGAGCGCTACACGAACCTCGCGCGTTTCCGCGGAAAGTTCACGACGGGCGGCTCCGACGACCATGGCGCGGTGAAGAAGACCGAGACCCTCGGCACGATCCGCGTCCCCGAGTCGATGATTGGCCCCATTCTGGAACGCGTGTAGCCGCGCGTGCTTCGCCCACTCTTCTTCGCGCTTCTCGTTCTCGCGTTCGTCGGCGACGCGCGCATCTTTCTCTTCGTCCTCAACCGCATCGTCTTCGGCAGCCATCGCGAGGAAAAGCCGCCGCTGCATTGGCTGCAGTTCGCCGTGCCGCCGCTGCTCGTCGTGCTCACGCTGCTTTTCTGGCCGCTGCATCAGTGGATCGCCGTGCTCGCGGACAACCGCCTCGTCGAGCGCATCACGCCCGACCCGATCGAGTCGGTGCTGACGTCGCTGACGCTCGCCAAGATCGGCGCGACGTGGCTGCTCATCGCCGCGAGCGTCGGCGCGTACTGGATCCTCGACCGCTTCCGCATGCAGACGTTCAAGGACGTGCCGGTGCCCGGCACGCGGACGCTGGCGTCGGACACGGTCAAGCTGCGCAAGGCGCACGTGCCGTTCGCGTTCGTGCGCAATCTCGGCGCGCACAACGACGTCTACGACCTCGAGGTGACGAAACACGAGGTCGCGGTGCCGAACCTCCCCGCATCGTTCGACGGCTACCGCATCGCGTTCCTCACCGACACGCACGTCGCCTCGTTCATGCGCCGCGGGCTCTATCGCGAAGCGGTCGCGCAGACGCGGCGCTTCGATCCCGACCTCGTGCTCCTCGGCGGCGACTTCGTCTCGTTCGCGCGCCACATCCCGCTGATGGCGGAAGTGCTGCTCCCCGATCTCGAAGCGCGCGACGGCGTGTACGCGGTGCTCGGCAATCACGACTACTGGGCGGATGCGGACGGCGTGATCGCCGCGATGACCGCGCGCGGCGTGCGCTTCATCATCAACCGCTCGATCGCGATCCGCCGCGGCGACGATGCGATTGCGCTCGCCGGCGTCGACGAGATCTACCGCGGCAAGCCCGACGTCGACGCCGCGTTCGCACGCGTCGATCCGCGCGTGCCGTGCATCGGTCTCAGCCATCATCCCGACGTCGTCGATCTCCTGGGCGGGCGCAGGATCGATCTCCTCGTCGCCGGCCATACGCACGGCGGCCAGATCCGCTTCCCGTTCTTCGGCTCGATCGTCGTGCCGTCGAAGCACGAGGCCCGCTACGCCGCCGGATTTCATCGCGTCGACGACGTGTTGCTCTACGTCAGCCGCGGCATCGGCGCGATTCCTCCGCTGCGCATCCTGTGCAAACCGGAGGTCGCGACGTTCGTGTTGCGGCGGTCCCTCGATGACTCCCACGAGACTCTCCGAAGTCTGGCCTGACCTCGAGCGCGTGGCGCGCGCGGAAGGCGTGCTGCGCCTCGGCGCGAGCGGCATCGATGACGAGCACGCGGCGCTGTTCGCGGAATGGCTCGCGCGCGGCGGCCATGCGTCGATGCACTACCTCGCCAAAAACGCGGACGTGCGCGAACGGCCGCGCGAGCGCTATCCGTGGGCGCGTTCCGTCGTCTCGATTCTCGTGCCGTACGCGGGCGAACGTCCGGCGGCGCCGCCCGGCGCTCTCAGTCATCACATCGCGCGCTACGCGCTCGGCGACGACTACCACGAAGTGCTCGATCGGATTCTCCGCAAGTTCGAGGCGGCGCTCGATGGCGTGAAGACATGGCGCTACGTCGACACCGGGCCGCTCTCCGACCGCGCGTACGCGGCACAGGCGGGGCTCGGCTGGATCGGGAAGAACGGCATGCTCATCGACGAGCAGCACGGCTCGTACGTCTTCATCGGCACGCTGCTCACCGCGCTCGAGCACGACGTCGAAGCCGCGACGGTGGCCGATCGCTGCGGCGCCTGCACGCGCTGTCTCGATGCCTGTCCCACGAACGCGATCCTTCCCGACCGCACGCTCGACTCCGCGCACTGCATCAGCTACGCGACCATCGAACATCGCGGCGCGCTCGACGCGTTCGTCGCCGAACGCCTCGAAGGCAACGCCTTCGGCTGCGACGTCTGCCAGGAAGCGTGCCCGTGGAATCACGCGCCGGCGGACGCTCATCCCGCGTTCGCGCCGCGCGAGGCGTATCGCGCGACGCCGGTCACCGATCTCTTCCGCTTCGCGCAGGCGGACTTTTCGGCGCTCTTCGCGAAGAGCGCGATCAAGCGCGCGAAGCTCGCCGGCATGCAGCGCAATATCGAATCGCTGTAACGTTTTTCGCGCTCGCCGCACTACCGCTCATGAGGAGGCTCTCATGAGCAATGTGAAGGAAACTCCGCGAAGTCCGCTGTCGTTCGAGGACTTCATCGAGGCGGCGACGTCGGCGGCCATGCGCGCGACGAGGCGCGATCCGGATCTCAAGCCGTTCCCGATCTGGGTCGGCATCATCATCCGCGATCCGCACACGATCGAAACGATCGGAAAGCCGAATGCCGGCTGATGCTCTGCAGTGCCCGAGCGCGCGGCCGGAGATGCCGGGGAGCGTCGTCTTCGGCGTGAGCCGTGAGATCGACGGCCGCGCGTTCGTGCAGCATCTCGCGGAACCTCTGCCCGTGACCGCGGAACTGCTCGCGCTCGCGGGCGAGGCGCCGCCGGGAGAAGTGTTCCGCTTCGCCGCCGCGTGCGCGACCGACGCGTGCGCGCATTTCGACGGCGCGAACTGCCGCCTCGCGCAGAAGCTCGTCGCCTCCGACCTCGACCGCGTCAGCGCCGTGCCGCCGTGCCGCATCCGCGCCGACTGCCGCTGGTTCACGCAGGAGGGAACGCGGGCGTGCCTCGTCTGCCCGCTGATCTTCAGCGAGAACGCGGCGCCCGCCGCGGAGCTCGCGCATGCCGCGGATCCGTTTACATGGGGATGACCGGGAGCGCCTCCGGCGGGCCGGCGCGGCCGGCTGCGCTTAAGGGCCTAGCCTGGCCGCACGTCCGGCTGATTGCAGCCGCACGTGCGGACTGGCTAGGCCCTTAGCGCAGCCGGCCGCGCCGGCCCGCCGGAGGCGCTCCTCGTCGGCTCCATGTAAACGGTTACAATCGCGGACATGCGCCGCGCCGCCCTCGTCCTCGTGCTGCTGCTCGCCGCGCCGTTGCACGCGGCCGTGCTCGACGACTTTCACGACGTCCGCGGCTGGATCGCCGCGGCGTCCGACGGCGTCGAGCTGCACATCGTTGAAGACCACGGCGCCATGCGCCTCGACTTCGACTTCCACGGCGGCGCCGGCTACGCGATCGCGCGCAAGCCGCTGAAGCTCACGCTGCCGTCCGACTACCAGTTCACGTACCGGCTGCGCGGCGAGACGCCGCCGAACACGCTCGAGTTCAAGCTGCTCGATCCGAGCGGCGAGAGCGTCTGGTGGGTGAACCGCCGCAACCTCACGTTTCCGCGCGAGTGGCAAACGCAGCGCGTGCTCAAACGCCATCTCGAGTTCGCCTGGGGTCCGTCGAACGGCGCGCCGCTCACGCAGACGTCCGCGCTCGAGCTCGTGATCACGGCCAGCAGCGGCGGCAAAGGGAGCGTCTGGATCGACGACCTCACCTTCAGTCCGCGCGCCGCGCGTCCCGAGGCCCCGCCACCGCCGCGCGGCGCCTGGCGCGCGAAGACGAATCGCGACGCGACGTACACCGCCGACTTCGGCCGGCCGTTCGAATTCGGCGGCCTCACGCTCGACTGGCAATCGCACGCGACCGACTACGACGTCGAGACCTCGGACGACGGCAAGCAGTGGGACACGATCGCAAAGGTGCGCGGCAGCAACGGCGGCCGCGATCCGCTCTTCCTCCCCGACTCCGACGCGCGCTACCTGCGCATCCACATGCTGCGCGGGCCGAAACCGTTCGCGCTGCGCGGCCTCACCTTCCAGCCGCTGTCGTTCTCGTCGTCGCGCAACGCGTTCTTCACGCACCTCGCCGGCGACACGCGCCGCGGTCTCTATCCCCGCTACTTCCACAACGAGGAGTCATATTGGTCCGTCGTCGGCGCGGTGAACGACGAGCGCGAGGCGCTCCTCAACGAAGACGGCGCGATCGAGCTCGACCGCGCGTCCGCATCCGTCGAGCCGTTCCTTTTCGTCGACGGCCAGCTCGTGACGTGGGACGACGCGGAGAAAACGCAGTCGCTCGCCAACGACATCCTGCCGATCCCGAGCGTCACCTGGCGCGCGCGCGACCTGACGCTGACGATCACCGCGTACGCGCAGGCGAAGCAGATCTTCGCGCGCTACCGCATCACGAACGCGGCCAGCACCACGCGCAAGGCGACGCTCTTTCTCGCCGTGCGTCCGTTCCAGGTCAACTCCGCCTTCCAGTTCCTCAACGTGCCGGGCGGCGTCGCGACCGTGAACGAGCTCGCGTGCGCCAACGGCGTCGTGCGCGCGCAAGACGTGCGCGTCGCGACGGCGACGCCCGCGAATGGATTCGGTGCGGCGGCGTTCGCTTCCGGCGACATCACCGAATGGCTCGCGCGCAACGAGCTGCCCGCCGCGCAGCGCGTGCACGACGACTTCGGCGCCGCCTCCGGTGCGCTGCGTTACGACCTCGCACTTCCCGCGAACGGCACGCGCGACGTCTACATCGCCTCCGGCGAAACCGACGATCGTCCGACGCCCGCACTTGCCGAAGCGCTGCTCGCCGATGCGACGCACGAATGGACCGAACGCCTCGGCCGCTTCACACTGGAGCTCGACGGCGACGAAGGCGCGGCCGTCGCGCGCGCGGTGAAGAGCAACGTCGCGTGGATCCTCATCAATCAGGACGGCCCCGCAATTCAGCCCGGCTCGCGCTCGTACGATCGCAGCTGGATCCGCGACGGCTCGCTCACCTCCGACGCGCTCCTGCGCCTCGGCTACTCCGACTTCGTGCGGCCGTTCGTCGCGTGGTACACGCCGTTCCAATTTCCGAACGGCAAAGTCCCGTGCTGCGTCGACGCGCGCGGCGCCGATCCCGTTCCCGAAAACGACAGCCACGGCGAGCTGCTCTTCCTCCTCGCCGAATACCTTCGCTACACGCACGACCGCGCGCTCGTCGAACAGCTCTGGCCGCACGTCGAAAACGACGTCGCGTACATCGAGTCGCTCACCGCGCAGCGCAAGACCGCGGAGTACCAGACGCCGGAGAAGCGCGCGTACTACGGGCTTGTCCCCGAGTCGATCAGCCACGAGGGCTACTCCGCGAAGCCGATGCATTCGTACTGGGACGACTTCTTCATCGCGCGCGGACTCGACGACGCCGCGTTCCTCGCGAGCGCGCTCGGCAAGTCGACCGACTACGCGCGGCGCGCCGAGGAGTTCCATCGCGATCTGCATGCGTCGATCGAAGCCGCGCGCGCGATGCATCACATCGACTACATCCCCGGCTGCGTCGAGCTCGGCGACTTCGACGCGACTTCCACCACCATCGCCCTCTATCCCGCCAACGAGCGCACGCACCTGAACGCGGACGCGCTCAATGCGACGTTCGAGCGTTACTACCGCGAGTCGATGCAGCGCATCGCGACGAATCAGTGGGAAGGCTACACGCCGTACGAATGGCGCACGGTCGGCTCGTTCGTGCGCCTCGGCTGGCGCGAGCGCGCGCACGAGATGATCGCGTTCTTCATGCAGCACACGCGTCCGGCGGCGTGGAACCAGTGGTCGGAAGTCGTGTATCGCGACGCGCGGCATCCGAGCTTCATCGGCGACATGCCGCATACGTGGGTCGGCTCGGACTTCATCCGATCGATCCTCGATCTTTTCGTCTACGAAGACGACGGCGCGCTCGTCATCAACGCCGGCGTGCCGCTCGCGTGGACGCGCGGCCGCGGCGCGATCGTGCGCGGCATTCAGACGCCGTACGGCACGGTCAACGTCACGATCCGCGACGGCGTCGCAGCAGTCACTGGCGATGCGAAGCCACCGCGCGGCTTCGTGCTGCGCAGCAGCGCTACAACACCTTCCGCGCCTTGATGACCTCGGCGTAGTAGCGCGCGCTCGACTTCGGCGTGCGCTGCAGTGTGCCGTAGTCGACGTGAATGATCCCGAAGCGCTTCGCGTACCCGAGGGCCCACTCGAAGTTGTCGAGGAGCGACCAGACGTAATAGCCGCGCACGTCGACGCCCTGCTGCATCGCCGCGCGCACGGCGCGCAGATGCTCGCGCAGATAGTCGACGCGCAGCGGATCCTCGACGCGGCCGTTGAACGCGACCGGCGGGTCGTAGAACGCCGCGCCGTTTTCGGTGATGTAGATCGGGACGTCGCCGTAGCGATCGCGCGTCCACGTGAGGATGTTCGTGAGCCCCTCGGGGAAGACTTCCCATCCCGTTTCCGTGACGGTCGCGCGGTCGTTGTCGAGGCGTGTCGCGCGTTCGACGATCACCGAGTCGTCGGCGCGCGTGATGCCGCGCTTGTAGTAGTTGATGCCGAGGAAGTCGATGGGGGCTTTGATCTCATCGAGGTCGGAGGCGGGGAACTCGGGCCACGCTTCGCCGAAGCCGTCGATGAGCTCCTGCGGGTACGTTCCGAAGAACACCGGATCGAGATACTGGCGATTCATGTACGCGTCGGCGCGCGCGACGGCTGCGGCGTCTTCGGGCGAATCGGAGGCCGCGTACTTTGGCTCGAGATTCACGACGAGGCCGATGCGATTGCGGCCGGCCGCGCGGTACGCGGCGACGGCGCGCGCGTGCGCGCGCAGCAGGTTGTGCGTCGCGCGCGGCGCTTCCCACAGATTCTTGTGACCCGGCGCGAGCGGACCGTGCAGGTAGCCGCCGTCGGTCACGACCCACGGCTCGTTGAGCGTGGCCCACATCGTCACGCGGTCGTCGAGCGCGCGGAACACGACCTCGCCGTATTCGGCGAACCAGTCCGCGACGTCGCGATTGAGCCAGCCGCCGCGGTCGTCGAGCGCCGCGGGGAGATCCCAGTGATAGAGCGTCGCGTTCGGCGCGATGCCGGCGGCGAGGAGCTCATCGACGAGTCGCCGGTAGAAGTCGAGGCCGCGCTCGTTCACGCGACCGGTGCCCTCCGGCAGCACGCGGCTCCACGAGATGCTGAAGCGGTACGTCGTGAGGCCGAGCTCTTTCATCAGCGCGACGTCTTCGCGGTAGCGGTTGTAGTGATCGCACGCGACGTCGCCGGTCTGTCCGCCGAAGACGCGGCCGGGCGTGCGCACGAAGCGGTGCCAGATGCTCGGGCCCGCGCCGTCGGCGAGCGGAGAGCCTTCGACCTGATACGCGGAAGTCGACGCTCCCCAGAGAAAGCTTTCGGGAAAAAGGTCCTCGTCGTTTGCTCGGTTCATTCGCTGAAACGTTTCCGTCTGCACACCGCGAATTGACTTCGGGCGGCGGCGGCGCTAGTGTAACGCCGTTCATGTAAACGGTTACATCAGAATGTCCACAACACGCGGTGCAAGCTCCGAGCGCGTTTCCGCACGCGCGTCGCGCGTCGCCACGATCCGCGACGTCGCCGCGCGGGCCGGGGTCTCCGTGGCCACCGTGTCCCGCACGTTGAACGGCATCGGCCCCGTGCAGGACGACACCTCCAAACGCGTCTTCGCCGCCGCGCGCGCGCTCCGCTACGTGCCGCACGCCGCCGCGCGCAGCCTCAGCATCCGCCGCAGCGACACGCTCGGCGTGCTGCTCCCCGACGTGCACGGCCAGTTCTTCTCCGAGTTCATCCGCGGCATCGACGTCGCGGCCCGCGCCCGCGGCTACCACATCCTCGTCTCCAGCTCGCACAGCGACGTGCAGGAGATGTCGGCGGTGCTGCGCACGCTGCGCGGCCGCGTCGACGGCCTGATCGTCATGTTCCCGAACGTGGAGCTCGGCCCGCTCTCGCGCGAGATTGCGGCCGATCTGCCGGTCGTGCTGCTCAACTCCGCGGCCGGCTCGCGCGCCACGATCCGCATCGACAACGCCGCCGGCGCGCGCGCGATGACCGATTACCTCCTCGCGCTCGGCCACCGCGCCGTCGCCTTCATCAACGGTCCCGAGCACAACACCGACGCCGCCGAACGGCGCCGCGGCTATCGCGCCGCGGTCGACGCCGAGAAGCGCCCGCGCCTCGAATGCGCCGGCGACTTCACCGACGATTCGGGCTACCGCGCCGTCGCGGAGATCCTGTCGATGAAGCCGCGGCCGACCGCGATCTTCGCCGCGAACGACTCGATGGCCGTCGGCGCGTTGCGCGCGTTGCGCGAGCGCGGCATCGCCATTCCGGCCGACGTCTCGCTGGCCGGCTTCGACGACATCCCGATGGCGCGCTATCTCACGCCGCAGCTCACCACCGTCCGCGTCGACATCGCGGAGATGGGCCGCCGTTCCGTCGAGTCGCTGCTCGCGCTTCTCGACGGCCGCGGCGAAGCGCCGAAACACAACATCGTCCCCGCCAGTCTCGTCGTCCGCGAGTCGTGCAGCGCGCCGGTCCAGCGCGCGGCGGCGGCGCGGCGCAAACCTTCACGCAAACGAATCAGCAGCTAACGGATAGCAGCCAAGGAGGAGAGATCCATGAGAGGGCAGCCCGGAGACTTCAGGTTCAGGCATCGAACGTTTCTCATCTGCATGGTGTTGCTGGCGTGTCTCGTCACGGCCGGCGGCGCCTTCGCGCAAATCACCACCGCCACCTTGCGCGGCAAGGTGATGGACGAAAGCGGCAACCCGTTCCCGACCGCGGAAGTCACCGCCGTCGAGAGCGCGACCGGCTTCCGCCACACCGCCACCGCCGCGAGCGACGGCGCGTTCATCCTCAACGGCCTCACGCCGGGGCCGTACAAGATCGAAGTGGTCGCGCCCGCGTATCGCGCCACCTCGCGCGAGCTCACGCTGCTCGTCGGCCAGACCATCGACCTCGACTTCCGTCTGCGTCCCGACACCGTCGTGACGGAATCGGTGACCGTCGTCGGCGACGCGCCGGTTGAGACGCATTCGTCGGAAGTCGCGACGAACGTCACGCGCCGCCAGATCGAGAACCTGCCGCAGAACGACCGCAACTTCCTCAACTTCGCCGCGCTCGCGCCCGGAGTCGTCCTCGGCACGGACGAGCAGCGCAAGGAAGTCCGCGCCGGCGCGCAGACCTCGTCCGCGGTCAACGTCTTCATCGACGGCGTCAGCTTCAAGAACGACGTCACGCAGGGCGGCGTCATCGGCCAGGACTCGAGCCGCGGCAATCCGTTCCCGCAGAACGCCGTGCAGGAGTTCCGCGTCATCACGCAGAACTACAGCGCCGAATACGAGAAGGCCTCGAGCGCGATCATCACCGCCATCACGAAGTCGGGCACGAACGAGCTCACCGGCGACGCGTTCCTCTTCTATCAGAACAAGAATCTGGTGGCCGAGGATCCGCTGACGCATGCGGATAACCCGCAGTACAAGAGGAATCAGTACGGCGTGAGCGTCGGCGGCCCGATCGTGCGCGACCGGCTGCACTTCTTCGGCTCCTATGAGGCGAACGATCAGGACCGCGAATCGACGGTCATCCTCAACGGCGGCTTCCAGGCGTATCCGCAGCTGCGCGCGCAGCTGCAGTCGCAGTACGGCGGCACGTTCGTGCAGCCGTTCCGTTCCGACCTCGCGTTCGGCAAGCTCTCGTGGCAGCCGACCGGCTCGCAGGTCGCGGAGTGGAGCACGAGCTATCGCCACGAAACGGACGTCTCCGGCTTCGGCCAGGGCACGAGCTTCGAGACCGCCGAGAACAAAGTGAACACCGCGTGGAGCACCACGCTGCGCCATCAGCTGACGCACAGCTCGTGGCTCAACGAAGCATCCGCCGCGTATCAGAAGTACCTCTGGAATCCGAAGCCGCTCAATCCCGATCAAGTCAGCTTCGAATACGAGAACCTGCTGCGCGTCGGCGGCCGCGACACCGAACAGCGCATCGGCCAGAAGCGCTTCGCGCTGCGCGACGACGTCACCATGGCCACGCTGCGCGCCGCCGGCACGCACACGCTGAAAGTCGGCGCGAACGCGGAGTTCCTCGACTACACCGTCACCAAGTTCTTCGAAGAGAACCCGCACTTCTTCTTCCGCGAAGACCTCGGCATCGCCAATCCGTATCGCGCGCGCTTCGGCTTCGGCAATCCCGATCTCTCCGCGAGCAACGAGGAATACGGCCTCTACGGACAGGATGACTGGGCGGTGAACGACAAGCTCGTGCTCAATCTCGGCCTGCGCTGGGATTACGAGACGAACATGCTCGACACCGACTACGTGACGCCGCCGGAGATCGTGCAGCGTCTCGGCAGCCAGTTCCCGTCGAACTACTTCACCGACGGCAACGACCGCTCGCCGAAGAAGGACATGTTCCAGCCGCGTCTCGGCTTCTCGTACGACATCGCCGGCAACAGCCGCACGGTGATCTTCGGCGGCGCGGGCCGTTACTACGACCGCAACCTCTTCAACAACACGCTCGACGAGCGCTTCCGCCTCCAGCACTCCGTCGGCGAGTTCTTCTTCTCCGCCGACGGCTCGCCCGTTCTCGGCCATCCGGCCGCGAAGTGGGATCCGAAGTACCTCACCGTCGAAGGTCTGCGCGAGCTGCAGGCCACCGGCATCACCGGCCTGCCCGAAGTCTTCCTCATCGAGAACGACACGAAGGTGCCGTACTCCGATCAGTGGAACCTCGGCGTGCGCCAGTCGTTCGGCAGCATGGTCGCCTCGGCGAGCTACGCGAACGTGCGCAGCTACAACGGCTTCACGTTCCTGTGGGGCAAAGGCTTCTGCTGCCCGGTGTTCGACCCGCACTACAGCAACGTGCTGATCTCGTCCGACGACGTGCGCACGTGGTACGACGCCGTCTATGTGACGCTCGACCGTCCGTACACCGACGCCTCGCACTACGGCTTCAACGTCGCGTACACGTGGTCCGACGCCGAGCAGATCGGCGGCGATCTCTTCAGCCTCGACCTGCCGACCGTCGCCGACTGGCCGCGCTACGGCACGCCGGGCACCGCCGATCACCGCGTCGTCGCGAACGCCACCGTCGGCATTCCGTGGGGCGTGCGCCTCGGCGGCATCCTGCAGTACAGCTCCGGCGACAAGTTCAGGATCAACGACTTCTCGCGCGGCTTCTGCACCGGCTGCTATCAGCCGAGAACCGGCGAATCCGATCCATGGACGACCATCGATCTCCGCGCGGAGAAAGACTTCCGCGTCGGAGGCAGCGCGAGCATCGGCGTGATCGCCGAAGCGTTCAACATCACCAATGCCGAGCGCGATGCGTTCTTCCAGGACTTCAACGGTCCGGAAGGCAATCCGAACCTCGGCCAGCCGACGGCGATCGTCGGCGGCTCGCAGCGCCGCTTCCAGTTCGGCGTGCGAGTTGCGTTCTAACGTCGCATGACTGTTCGTTCCATCGGGAGAGCGGCACTCGCCGCTCTCCTTTTTTTCGCGTCGTCGTGCGGCACGACCCCGCCGCCGTCCGCTGCCGCGCCGCCGCCGCTACCAACCGCGAATGCCGACGCGCTGCTCGACCGCATCGAGCACGACACCTTCCGGTGGTTCTGGGACAACGCGAATCCGCAGAACGGACTCGTGCCCGACCGCTGGCCGACGAAGTCGTTCTCCAGCATCGCCGCCGTCGGCTTCGGCCTCACCGCGTACGGCATCGGCGCGGAACGCGGCTGGGTGACGCGCGACGCCGCGGCCGACCGCGTGCTCACGACGCTCCGCTTCTTCCGCGACGCGAAGTCCGGTGACGCGCCGCAAGGCATGACGTCGTACAAAGGCTTCTACTACCACTTCCTCGACATGGACACCGGCGCGCGCTTCAAGGACGTCGAACTGTCGACCATCGATACGACGCTCATGCTCGCCGGCGCGCTGTTCTGCGAGCAGTACTTCGATCGCGATACGCCGAAGGAGCGTGAGATCCGCGCGCTCGCGGAGACGCTGTATCGCAACGCGGAGTGGACGTTCTTCCACGAACGCCCGCCGCTCATCAGCATGGGCTGGACGCCCGAGCACGGCCTCCACGACTGGGACTACACCGGCTACAACGAGGCCATGCTCCTCTACATCCTCGCCCTCGGATCGCCGACGCATCCCGTCGATCCCGCGGGGTGGACCGCCTATCAGAAGACCTATCGCTGGGCCGAGTTCTACGGGCAATCGCACGTCAACTTCCCGCCGCTCTTCGGCCATCAGTACTCGCACGTCTGGATCGACTTCCGCGGGATCCAGGACGCGTACATGCGCGAGAAAGGGATCGACTACTTCGAGAACTCGCGCCGCGCGACGTACGCGCAGCGCGCGTACGCGACCGCGAATCCGGCGGGCTTCCGCGGCTACGGCGGGAACCTCTGGGGACTCACTGCGTGCGACGGTCCGCTCGACGGCAGCGTGACCATCGACGGCCGCGAGCGGCAGTTCAAGACTTACACCGCGCGCGGCGCCGCCGCGGGCGAGATCAACGACGACGGCACCATCGCGCCGACGGCCGCCGTGTCGTCCGTCGCGTTCGCGCCGGAGATCGCCATCCCCGCGATCGAGGAGATGAACCGCCGCCTCGGCGCGCACGTCTATCGCCGCTACGGCTACATCGACGCGTTCAACGAGACGCTGAACGTCGACATGAAAACGCCTCAGGGCGCCGTCGTCCCCGGCATCGGCTGGTTCGACGACGACTACCTCGGCATCGACCAGGGACCGATCATCACCATGATCGAAAACCACCGCAGCGGTCTCGTGTGGCGGATGATGCGCAAGAGTCCGCACATCGTGCGCGGCCTGCAGCGCGCGGGCTTCACCGGCGGCTGGCTGGAGGGTCATTGACGCGTCTGCGCTGGCTGGCGATCGCGCTCCTCGTGCTGTCGTGCGGCACGCGCGACCGCGGGCGCGCCGGCGTCGAGCGCATCGAATTCTGGGGACTCGGGCGCGAAGGCGAAGTCGTCGCGGAGATGATCCCCGACTTCGAGAAGCGCCATCCCGAGATCGACGTCGTCGTCCAGCAGATCCCGTGGACGGCCGCGCACGAGAAGCTCCTCACCGCGCACGTTGGCAACGCGTCGCCCGACGTCGCGCAGATGGGCAACACCTGGATCCCCGAATTCGCCGCGATGAACGCGCTCGACGATCTCAACCCGTTCGTCGCCCAATCGAAGACGCTCGACGCGCGCGACTACTTCCCCGGCATCTGGGCCACGAACGTCGTCGGCGGCGCGCTCTACGGCGTACCGTGGTACGTGGATACCAGGGTACTTTTCTACCGCAGCGACATCCTCGCGGCGGTCGGCTATCCGAACGGCCCGCGCACGTGGGCGGAGTTCGCGGAGGCGAGCCGTCGCATTCTGGCGGAGAAGCGCTGCCGCTTCGCGATCCTCATGCCGACGAACGAGTGGGAGCCGCCGGTCGTCTTGGCGATGTCGAACGGCTCGACGCTGCTGACGCCCGACGGCACGCGCGGCGCGTTCCGGCAGCCGCAGTTCGCGAACGCCTTCGCGTACTACATCGACCTCTTTCATCGCGGCTACGCGCCGTCGGTGAGCAACGCGCAGATCGCGAACCTCTACCAGCAATTCGCGCAGGGCGAGTTCGCCATGTACATCACCGGCCCGTGGAACGTCGGCGAGTTCCGCCGCCGCCTGCCCGCGGACATGCAGGACAAGTGGGCCACCGCACCGGTGCCCGCGCGCGACGCACAGACGCCGAGCGTCTCCATGGCAGGCGGCTCGAGCCTCGTCGTTTTCCGCGCGTCGCTGCACAAAGAAGCCGCGCGCAAGCTGATCGAGTTCCTCTCCGAGCCCGCGCAGCAGGTGCGCTTCTTCGAGGTCACCGGCGATCTCCCCGCGCGCCGCAGCGCGTGGACGGCGCCCGCGCTCGTCGCCGAGCCGCGCTTCCCCGCGTTCCGCACGCAACTCGAGTCGGTGCGCCCGCTGCCGCAGGTGCCGGAGTGGGAACAGATCGCCACGGCGATCTACGACCGCGGCGAAGCGGCCGCGCGCGGCACGACGAGCGTCGCCGCCGCCGTCGCGGAGCTCGACCATCGCGCCGATCTGCTGCTCGAGAAACGCCGCTGGATCGTGTCGCGGAAACGAGGTCGCTCGTGAAATCGGAACGCCGCGCCGCGCTGCTCTTTCTCGCGCCCGCGCTGGTGCTGCTCACGGTCTTCTTCTTCGCGCCGGTCGTCGCCGGCTTTGCGCTCAGCCTCACCGACTTCGATCTCTACACGATCGGCGATCCGCACAACATCCGGCTCGTCGGCTTCGACAACTACCGCGAGCTCATCGGCAGCAGCATCTTCTGGACGTCGTTCGTCAACACGATGTACTTCGCGCTCGTCGGCGGCCCGCTCACCGTCGCGGTCTCGCTCGCGGCGGCGCTGCTCATCAACGCGAAGGCGGCGCGCTTCAAGGCGCTCTTCCGCACCGTCTACTTCGCGCCGGTGGTGACGACGCTCGTCGCGGTGTCGATCGTCTTCAAGTACATCTACCACCCGCGCTTCGGCATGCTGAACCGCGCGCTCGACACGCTCGGCCTGCCGCAGCCGGACTGGCTCGGCAACCCGAAGCTGGCGATGCTGGCCATCATCATCCTCGCGGTGTGGAAGGGCTTCGGCTACACGATGATCATCTTCGTCGCGGGGCTGCAGCAGATCCCCGAGGAGCTGTATGAGGCGGCGAGGCTGGACGGCGCGGGGGCGTGGAAACAGTTCCGGCACGTCACGCTGCCGCTGCTCGCGCCGACGTTTCTCTTCGTCGGCATCGTCGTCGCCATCGGGCAGCTGCAGATCTTCGCGGAGCCGTACGTCATGACGCGCGGCGGCCCGCTCAACAAGACCGTGACCATGGTCATGCTGATGTACGAGCAGGGCTTCAAGTTCTGGAAGATGGGCTACGCGGCGGCGGTGGCGTTCGTGCTGTTCCTCGTCATCGGCGCGGCCACGCTGGTGCAGCTGAAGATGCAGGAGAAGCGATGACGCGGCGCGTCGACACGATCGTGCTGCACGGCGTCCTCATCGCGGGCGGCCTGATCACGCTCTTCCCGCTCTTCTGGATGTTGTCCGCGTCGTTCATGACGTCCGGCGAGGCGACGACGTTTCCGCCGCATTTCCTGCCGCATCACGGCACGCTCGCGCAATACCGCGAGCTGTTCCTGCGCCTCAACATCGGCCGCGCGTTTCTCAGCAGCGCGATCGTGGCCATCGCCGTGACGATCTTTTCGGTGCTCTTCGGTTCGATGGCCGGCTACGCGTTCGCGAAGCTCCGCTTCGGCGGCAAGCAGCGAATCTTCGGCCTTCTGCTCATCGCGCTCGTGATTCCGCCGCAGGTCGGCATGCTGCCGCTCTTTCTGCTGATGAAGACGTTCGGCCTCGTGAACAGCTACTGGGGCGCGATCATCCCGTCGATGGTGACGGTGTTCGGCATCTTCCTCATCCGCCAGTTCATGCTCAGCGTGCCGGACGATCTGCTCGAGGCGGCGCGGCTCGACGGCGCGAGCGAATGGCGGATCTACTGGACCATCGTGCTGCCGCTGGCGCGGCCGATTCTCGCGACGCTGGCCACGTTCATGTTCATGTCGACGTGGAACGACTTCATGTGGCCGCTGATCATCCTCTCCGATCAGACGCACTACACGCTGCCGGTCGCGCTCGCGAACCTCTCCGGCGAGCACGTGCTGGACGTCGAGCTGATGATGGCCGGCTCCGTCGTCACCGTGCTGCCGGTGCTGCTGCTCTTCATCGCGCTGCAGCGCTTCTACATCGCCGGGATCATGCAGGGCAGCGTCAAAGGCTGACGCGCATCAGTTGACGCGCACGCCCGCTTCGTCGAAGAGATGCACGCGCTCCGGTGCGACGCTGAGCGAGATCGTCTCGCCCGCGCGCGGCGCCTCGCGCGGCTCGAAGATGGCCACGAGCTTCTCCGACCCCGCCGTCGCGTAGACGATCGATTCGTGGCCCACCGGTTCGACCACATCCACCGTCGCATGGATCGCATCGCCGCGCGTGATGTCCTCGGGACGAATGCCCGCGAGGACGCGCGTGCCGTTCGCGAGTTGCACGCCGAGGGGAATCGCGAAGGACGGCGCGCGCAGCGAGCCGCCGTCGACCGTCGCGTGGATGAGATTCATCGGCGGCGTGCCGATGAACTGCGCGACGAACGCATTCGCGGGACGCTCGTACACCTCGCGCGGCGTGCCGACCTGCTGGATCTTGCCGTCGCGCATCACCGTGATGCGATGCCCCATCGTCATCGCCTCGACCTGATCGTGCGTGACGTAGACCGACGTCGTGCCGAGCGATTGCTGCAGCCGCGTGATCTCGCCGCGCGTCTGCACGCGCAGCTTCGCGTCGAGATTCGAGAGCGGCTCGTCGAAGAGAAACACTGCCGGCTGCCGCACGATCGCGCGCCCGACCGCGACGCGCTGCCGCTGTCCGCCCGAGAGCTCCTTCGGCTTGCGCTCGAGCACGTGACTGATGCCGAGGATCTCGGCCGCAGACGTGACGCGCTTCTCGATCTCCGCTGCGGCCACGCGCCGCATCTTCAGTCCGAAGGCGAGATTCTCGCGCACCGACATGTGCGGATAGAGCGCGTAGCTCTGAAACACCATCGCGATGTCGCGGTCGCGCGGCGGCAGCGCGTTCACCGCTCGCCCGCCGATCGAAATGGTGCCGCCGGTCACGTCCTCGAGCCCCGCGATCATCCGCAACGCCGTCGACTTCCCGCACCCCGACGGCCCGACGAGCACCATCAGCTCGCCGTCGTCGATGTGCAAATTGAGGCTCTCGATGACCGAGACCTCGCCATACTTTTTCGCGACGTTGTCGAAGGTGACGTCGGCCATGGGGACATTGTCTCGCGAATGGGACGCGTCAGGGCAGCTCGTTACAACAAGCAGAGAACTGCGTCGGCGTCGACCGGGATTTTGGCGAGAGTTGAAGCGATTGATTCGGCTTGCACTGGCGGCGGCCGACGGAACCTTGCTCACACGACCAGTTCCGCGATCTCCAAGCCTTCGTGCGCGACGACGTCGTCCTCCACCGGCTCGAGATAGAGCTCGATCGCCTCGCGAATGTTGCGCAGCGCCTCGTCTCGATCGTCGCCCTCGCTGATGCAGCCCGGCAGTGCAGGAACGTACGCCGTGAAACCGCCTTCGTCACTGGCCTCGAGCACGATCTTCAGCTTCATGCAGTCATGATACGCGCGGCGTGCGCTCAGCTCAGGGCAGCTCGAACGCCCGTCCCACGATCGACGGATCGACCGACCGGTCGAGGTACTCCCACACCGCGAGCGCGTCGGGGTGGCTGGCGATGGGCGGGGCGGCGGCGCGGGTGGCGGGGTCATTGATGATCATGCGCGCGCGACGGTACCAGTACATCGCCTCTTCCGCGTTGAGGCGCAGCTCTTCACGCACGCCCTGGATCAGCAGGTATTGCTCGGCGGGGATGCCGAACGACTCGGCATGGGGTTGCGCGGCGGCAAGGTTGCGGGCCCGGGCGCGGATGATCTTGAGCTTGAGGCGCAGCGACTGCGTGTCGAGCGCGGCGCGGCCGGTGTCGCAGAGACGACCGATCGCGAGGCGCAGTTGTTCCGGCTTCTCATTGATGAACAGCCCCGCGCGAAAACTCGTCGCGGCGCCGACGGCTTTCACCGCCGTCCACGCGACTTGTCCCGCGACTTCGAGCTTGAGCGACGACTCGGGGACGCGGAAGCGCAGCTCGCCGCTGTCGCCGCGCAGCGGCTCGTTCGCGACCTCGATGCGCGCGCCGCGCGCGGAGAGGTCTTCGATGAGCACCGCCTGCTCGCCCCACATGCCGATGAGCGGCGGCGCGACGGCGAAGCGATCGGTGGAACGCAATTCTTCCACCCGCTTCGCGCGGCGGGAGGTCTGGAGTTGCGCGAGGAGGGCAGTCATGAGCTCCTGAGAGCCGTACATCCGGACGCCCGACACGAACCGCGTGCCCTCGGGCTGCGTCCACACGACCACGCCTTCGATCGTCAGCGGCTGCGCGCGTCCTTCGACCTCGAGCTGCAGCAGCGCCTTCGCGCCGGTCTCGAGCGGCTGTTCGTGGCGGAAACGCGCGCCTTTCTCCGAGAGATCGCACACGGCGACCGGCGCGCCGCCGTACTTCGCGGCGAGCGGCGGCGAGACGAGGAATCGCTCCGCCGTCCGCAGATTGCGAGCTGCCACTGTTTCCTGCATGTGACCCCGCGCCAGCTTAACACCGCGGTCCGCCGCCGGTTTTGTGATATCCCTCACGCCATGCCTCGGCAATACGACGTCGTCACCTTCGACTGCTACGGCACGCTGATCGACTGGGAGACCGGCATCGGCGACGCGTTCGTGCGCGCGGCATCCGAGGACGGCGTGACGCTCGACCGAGACGAAGTGCTGCGCGCGTATGCGGAGACCGAGGAGGTCGTCGAACACGAGCAGTACCGGCCGTATGTCGACGTGCTGACGGAAACCGCGACGCGCGTCGCGCGTGCACTCGGCTGGCCGCTCGCGTACGAACGCGCCACTTTCCTCGCCAGCTCGCTGCCGGAATGGTGCGCGTTCCCCGACACCAATGCCGCGCTCGAACGCCTGCGCGACGCCGGCTACAAGCTCGGAATCCTGTCGAACATCGACGACGTGCTGCTCGCCGCCACGCGTCGGCACTTTACCGTCGACTTCGACATCATCGTCACCGCGCAGCAGGTCCGCTCGTACAAGCCCGGCTACGCGCACTTTCTGACGGCGCGCCAGCAGCACATCGGCGACCAGCGCTGGCTGCACGCCGCGCAGAGCAACGTGCACGACATCGTCCCCGCCAACGCCCTCGGCATCCCGACGGCGTGGATCAACCGCCACGCGCGTCCCGCCCTCCCGGGCGGAACGCCCACGTACGAGTTGCGCGATCTGGCGGGGCTGGCGGACCTGCTGGCTCAGTAAAAACCGGGAATCCGTGCCCGCAGGTTCGCGCGATACGGCGCGCGCAGCGCCAGCGTCGTACCGTCGTGCAGCAGAACCTCGCAATCTCCGTCGGCCGTCGGCAGGACCACGCTGATGCGGTCGAGATTGACAAGCGTGGAGCGGCTGACACGGACAAAGTGGTCCGCATACCCCTCGGCAAACTGCGCGATGGTGGCCCTGTACAGCAGCGTCTCGCCGCCGACATGCAGTTCCAGGTAATTATCGGCCGATTCCAGCCAGTCGATCTCGCTGATGTGAATGACGCGCATCCGATTCCGCTGCCGCACCGCGATCCGCGCGGGGAGCGGTTCGTCACGCCCGGCGCCGGTGAATTGTTCCGCGAGCCAGCGCCGGGCGCGACTCATGGCAATACTGAGACGCGCGGAATCGAACGGCTTCACCAGATAGTCGATCGCCCCGACTTCGAACGCTTCCTGCCCATGCTCCCGATGCGCGGTGGCCACAATGATCGCCGGCGTGAACGCGCCCGCCGCGTTCACGCGCCGGATCACGTCGAAGCCCCAGTCCTCTCCGAGCCGGATGTCGACAAACACCATCGCGGCATCGTGTTCGTGCCACCGCTCAACGGTCTCCGCCGCACCCTCGAATTCGGCAACCACGTCGACATCCCGATGCGCGTGCAGCAGCCGGCGCAGCCGGTCGCGCGCGATCGGTTCGTCGTCGATGATGGCGGTTCGGATCATGGGCGATGGCTCATTTCGACGTTCGCGCACATTCTTCGTAGCCCGCAATTTTCACCGCTGAACCATGGTGTCGCCGGATTGAACTTTCACGCGATCAGCGTCGCCGCTGGTGGCCTCAGCAATGAAGGGCTTAGACCGCAGCCCCAGTCAGCACCACGACCGTGAAAAGGAACAGCAAGCCAGGGTTAACGCATCTCCGTACTTGCCATGCCGCGCGGATTCCGACGCTGTCACTCGTGTAGACGGCAGCCTGTATCCGGCCGCAGTTACTTTTGCATCGTCGCCGACTCATATGATCGCTTGAACACGTCCTCACGCCCAACGAAGAATCGATACTCGCCGCCGTCGACAGTAGAAGACTCATTCCAAATTTCGCCTCCCCGCCCCCATCCGGTCGCGCGAAGTTCGCGAACTCGTTGACCGTTCGCATTAACGTAGTAAAATCGGCGGTAGAACGATTTCGGCGCAGGTTTCTCGGTCGCGCACGCCGTGCCATTGTTCTTCACCGATATCTCAGTGCCGTTCTTGCTCGTCGTACTCGTAACACATCGCGAATCGTAGGTGACCAGCACCCACCCTTCGTAGCCGTTGGGGATTTCATAGATTCTGACGCTATCACGACAGCCGAGAAGCGTCAGTAGCGCGATGAGCACCATAGCGCGCCTACGGCTCATCTTCAGGCACCTCAATTGTCTGGTTGATACCTATTAAGCCACCCATAAATCCCTTGCCGGACGCATCGTAGTGATATAGCAGTTGCGGCACTTTGCCATCTTCATATCTCCACACTTCCAGCGAAGGAAATGCCGTGTGCGTTCCCGTCACCTTCAGGCCCCCGTCTCCCGTCGGCTCAAAAGTGAGATCGTATTCTAGATTCGGAGCCACTCCATACAACAACCCGTCGCTCGCTTGGGCTTTCGCAACGATACCTTTCGAACTCGGCGAGACCTCCTGCCCGGCAACCTCGGCCTGGCGCGCTTTGCTACCGAAGACAGAAACTCCCGGTGTGAACTTCTCTTTAATCACGCCCCTGAGACTGGGCTTCGTGACGTTGATCGTCTGCTGTGTCCTGAACGTTCCGCCAGTCGGGTTCGGTCCTCGATTGTCCCCCTTGAAGCCTCCAAACGTTTTCTGCGGGATGAATGTTGCGATGCACAGTCGCGTGCCCGCTCCCCCAGGATCCTCACATTTTCCAGTCAGATCGGTCTTATTGAACGGGTTGTTGCGGACGTATGAGTAGCGGCTCCACGCCTGCGGATTCTTCGCGGCGAACTGCTGATCGAGTACCGGATCCACCGACAAAAACCGCCCCAGCACGGGCGCGTAATAGCGCGCGTGCATGTAATCCATGTCCGCCAGCTGCGTTCCCGGGCGCGGATCGTTTTCGTCGCGCTCGTGGCCGGTGAAGAGGAGGCGTTCGCCGTCCGAGGGCGTGGTGAGCTCGCGGCCGAAGGGCGACAGGATGTGGGTGCCGACGCGGTGGCCGCTGGCGTCGGTGACGATGCGTGGGGATCCGAGGTGATCGATGGTGAGGTGGTGGGTGACGGTGCCGTCGGCGGCGGCGGAGATCGTTGCGAGCTGCGCTGGTCCGCGATAGACGGTGTCTTTGCTCCAGGTCCAGGCGCCGTCGCCGGCCTTTTCGAAATCGCGGAGGACTTCGCCACCGTTTCCGCGCAAGCTCCAGAGCTCGCGCACGGTGTTGTCGGACGTGCGGAAGTTCCACACGCCGATGCGGTCGTCGGAGGGGCCGTACACGAAGATCTTGCCGACCGGAGTCGTGTCGGTCACGCTGCGCAGGAACGTCAGGTCGCCGAGCGCATCGTATTCGTAGCGGAGCACCTGAAAGCTGGTCAGATTCCCCATGGCGTCATACGTTCCGTTGGCGAGTCGATTCGTCGCGGAATTCACCGCGGCCGCGGAGGGCGCAGGGTCGCCGCTCGTCGTCGTGGACAACAGATTGCCCCACGTGTCGTATGCAAAATCCTGCGTAATGCCACCACCCGCGGACGGCGTATCGCCGGCGATGTTCGCTTTGATCAGGCGTCCAACGCGATCGTAGGCGTACCAATCCCCCACGCCCGACGGGCGTTGGATGCCGGCGATGTTGCCCGCGCCGTCGTACGAGTAATTCATGCGTTGATTGAGCGCGTCCGGCGCGTTCCAGTTCGCGCCGCCGGCCACGTTTTCGGTATACAGCGCCGCCGGCCGCGGCATACCGTTGGCGATCTCTTCGACGTCGTGGACGCCGTTCGCGTGGATCACGCGGCTCATCATGCCGTTCGGGAAGTAGCGGAGCGACGCAAAGCCGTTGACGCTGGTGAGGCGTCCATGATCGTACGCCATCGTCACGGACCGCGCGTTCACGGCCGTACAGCCGGCAACGCACTTCGGATACTGAATGCTGGTCAGTTCTCCCGCCGCGTCATAGCCAAACGAAGTGCGCAGTACCTCGCCCCTGCCCAGTCTCGTCTCGACGTCGGAACGTGCGCCGTTCGTGCCGTTGTACTTGTACACCTCGGTCACATTGAGCGACGGCAAGTAGCTCGACCATGCATGAGGATCGCGAATGTAGTTGTAGCGCGTCGCCGAGTACAGCTTGCCATTGGCGAAACCGGCGTTTTCTCCACAGGCGTTGTTCGTCGCGTAGTAGTCGAACGCCTTCAGCGGATTGCCGCTGGAGAGCTGGTAAACGGTGAGCGGACGCCCAGCGACGTCGTAAGTGAACGCCAGGTCGAAGTCGGTGCCGCCGTAATTCTTCTCGAGTGGGTGGCCCATCGAGTCGTACCGGTAGCCGACCGAGTGATCGAGCTCCGGCATCGTCTCGCTGGTGACGAGGCCGCGGCCATCCCGATCGAATCGCCGCTTCTGGCCGGCCATGTCCACCACCGCCAATTCCCCGCCTGCATCGTACGTGTAATCCGTCGGCGTGGTATTCAAGGATCCTGGCGCGTCGTACTCCTCGGTTCTCCTGAGCCGTCCGAGCGCGTCATAGTGGGTCCAACTCGCGGCGTCCGTCAGAGTGCGATCTCCGCTCGCGATCCTCACCAGGCGCTTCACCACCTGTACGCCGTTGTACGTCAAGTCGATCGTCTTGTGGTCGGGAAGGGTCATGCGGTGCGGACGGCCGAACGGATCGACGCGATGGGTGGTGGCGTCCGTGTAGTCGTATTGCGTTCCAGAGGGCGTATCGCCTAGCGCGGCGACCGTCGATTCGAACGTCGTGCGGCCGAGCGGATCGTACTGGCGGGTTTTCTGCGAGAACTGCGGATCGCCGGCCGCCGCCTGTGGAATCTGATGACGTTCGTCATTGAGACGGCCGAGGTGATCGTAACGATATTCAGAGGACTCGAAGCTGCCGCGGTCGACGGTCACCCGCGCGCTGATCGTGTCGTCGGGTGGGTAATAGTTGATGGTCGTCGCCGCTCCGGCGGCGACGCTCGTGTTCGCGCCGTTGTCGTAACTGATGCCGGTGATGCGGCCGAGCGCGTCGTAGGAATAGCGCGTCGTCAGTCCGGCGGTGTCGGTCGACGCCAGAACGGCTCCGGACGCGGGATCGACGGTATTCGTCTCGACGACGAGCGACGAGCCGTTGTTCTCGTACCGCAATGCCGCCTGGCCGCCGTATTGAAGCTGCCGGAACCGCTGAAACTCGGCGCCCGCCGTGGTGCTGCGGCTGCCGTCGCCGCCGCTCGACTGTTCGCGGATGACCACGCTGGCGGCGTTCGCCGCAGGCGAGCACGGCGCGGCGGCTCCGCGGCAACGGTCGTAAGTCTCGACGACATCGTTGATCGACTCGGCTACCGGATCGTCGCTCGGCGACACGTGGCTGGATGCCGGAAAGCGGTTCGTGGCGAATACGTGCTTCTGTTTGAGCCACCCGGTCGTTTCGTCGAACGTGTACGCTGTTTTGCGGATTTCGATTTTCGGATTCTGCGGCGATCCCTCGATCGCCTCCGTCTGCACCGTCTTGTCGTAGACATTGAGGATCCAATTCGGAGAGTCGCCGCGCGGGTTCCAGTTCGTAATCTCGGTCCGCGGCGATGCGAAATGAAAGTTCGTACTGGTCTGGAACGTCGAGCGATAGTGGCCAAAGCCGTCGAACGACGAGACGTCCGAGACGGTGATGGACATCGGCCGCGCTGACGGACTGCCGTCGTCGTCATAGCGAGTCACAGTGGTGTACGCGCGGCTGTTGGGCTGCGTGCAGCGGACGATGTCGCTGTCGTTCGCGCTGCAATCGAAGCCGCTGGAGAGGTCGTAGCGGACGAAATACGAACGGACCGGCGCGCCGCACGTCGTCGTCGACGCGTATCGTGGGAGCAGATTACGGACGCCGTCACGCAGGTCTGACGCACTGAGCGTTTCCGGAAAAGCCGTTCCGCACGCAAACGTCTGCTGCGAGACAAAGGCGCCGGCGTTGTCCGACTCGTATCTGGAGAACGGCAGGCCCCATTCGCGGACGTCCCATCCGCGCGGGTTCGTCCAACCTCCGGCAGGATTCACCGGATCGGAGATGTAGGTCGAGAAAAAGGACAGCGCGACGGTACCCTGCGGATCGATCGTCGCGGCGAGGAATTCCTTCGGCCACTTACATGCCGAGCCATCGAGCGCAACCCACGCGCCGGGCGTGCGAACGTAGCGCCATTCCCCGTCGATGTTCGTCGCATCCGACGGAGAACCATTCGGTTTGTGCTTCCATACCGTGCGCTGCGAAACGCCGACAGTGGACACGCCCAAACCTTCCCGCGCCTGCTGCTGGCTATTGCAGCCGCGCGTCGGAATGGCGGTACGATCGTATTCATAGCTGACGGCGCCGCCGGTCGGCAGGTCGACTTCGGCCAGTCTCCCCGAGCGGTTGCTCATCGAGTACGTGAACGTCGAGCTCCAGCGATAGGGATACGCGTCCGCCTGATAACACGGCCCGGAGCCGCTGCGGCAGACGCGTTCGTAATACCGAAAGGCCCACGAGCCGCCATTTCCCGGCAGGTCGATCTGTCGCAGAAGCGAAGTCGCTACTCCGCCCTGACTGTCGAACGGCACGTATTGTGTGCCGGGATCTCCCCAGTTCGAGTTCATGGCGCGCAGCACGCTGGCCGGATCGTACGTGAACTGGTACGTCGCCGGCCCGCCCGCCGTGGCCAGCTGCACGCTGCTCAATTGCAATTCGTACCAGTGCGGGATGGCATACGTCAGCACGTGCGTGCGGAATGGCGACAGTGAATCCGTATCGGGATTTGCATAACGGTCGGCGTTCGCGAGCGTGGCTTGTTTGTACGTCCACACCCAGGTCGAGCCGACCGGCGGCCGCGTCAATGCCGGCGTGCCGGGAGGCGTGCTTCGCTCCACGTACAAAACGTTTCCGAACGGGTCGGCGATCGACGTCAGCAGGAACCGGTGATCCAGTTCCGAGTCGCCCGGCCAGGCGTAGCGGACGAATCGCTTATGGATGCCGTCCGGCAGCTGCACCTCGAACGAGATCGGCCGCCGCTGCGCGTCGCGAGCCAGAACCAGCATGCGGATGTAGGTCGAATCGTGCGTATAGAACACGTCCGTGCCGGCCGGCGCCGGCAATGGGCTGTCGCCGTGCAGCGTCGCATAGAAGGGATGCCCGGCGCCGTCTTCGCTGATGTACTCGTACTGATAATTCAGCGAGCCGACCGTTTCCCGCACTTCACCAAGCGACACCATCCAGCCGATACCGGCATTGAACGCGCGGGCCGGAAAGCTCTCCAGGCCGTCGGTCGACGGCGCCGGCGGATTGTCCACTCCACCGCCGAACACGTCGCCGAATTGTGCGAGGCTCACCAGTTCCACTCCCGAGTGGCTGCGCCAGTCCCACAAATTCGAGCTGTACGACAGCATGAATTGATACGAAAGCGTTCCGTTGCTGGGATACCGGCCGCCGATCGGCACATGGACCGACAGCGTGCCGTTCATCGCATTGACGGAGTCAATGTCGTGCGAGTCGTACACGGCGTTCGCCTTGAACCCGCGCGCAGTGGCCGGGTCGTCGTTCGCACGCGCCACCACCGGAACCAACACGAGGACACAAATCACCCACAGTAGTCTCTTCATAACGCTTCCTCGTGCACCCTTACGGTGCGAAGTACCCGTACACGTCGACGATCACAGCGGGATTGCCGTCGGAAACGACTGCAAGGTCATCCGACTGGCCGGAGGCGAGCGGCACGATTGCGCCGTTCGCAACTGCGAACTCGCCGGGCTGATAGGCCACGGCCGGTCCTGACGGGAAATCACGTCCGGCGGCGGCGATCCAGACATTGCCGCCGGATGCGGACTGCAGGTTCGCGGCGATGACGTTGACCGCGACCGCCCGCGCGCCGCGCGGTACGCCGCAATTTCCCTGAACCTGCAGCGTCCGCGCGGCGGACGGCTGTAATGCGACCGCGCCGGCGCGGCACGGCGTCAGCGGGTAATAGCGAAGTCCGCCGGCCGTCGTCGACGCCGTGAAATATCCCTCGAGGTCGGCGGCCGGATCGATCCAGCCTTCGCCGCCGTAGAACTCCATCCATGCGTCGGGACCGCCCGGCTCGCCGAGCTCGACGACGCTGCTGGTTCTGACGGGGACGAACGGAGAGTTCACCGCGGTCGTCCACGTCGGCGGCCGTGCCGAGGTGAATGCGCTGCCCGCCTCCGGCGCGAACAGCGCCGCTCCACCGTGCGCGGCGAGGCCGGCCATTCCGGGAGGGTCGGCCGAGGCACGGACGACGCCGAAATTCACGAAAAGCGCGGCCGCGTCGCGCGGCAGTCCGCAGGTCCCGCGCAATTGCAGGCGCGCGGTCGCGGTACCGGTGAGCCGCAATTCCGGTGTAGTCCGCGCGTCGAACAGTGAACAACCGTCGAGAGATGGCACGAACGTCATGGCATTTGCCTGCGCGCTCGTCGATTTGGTGACCGCCGCGAAATAGCCGTTGACGTCCAGCGTGAGTCCGGCCGTTCCGCCGGAGTCATTGAGGACGGACAGGTTCCCGGCGTCGAGCGGGTAAATCCCTCCGTTCGCGCGCGACCCTCGGGCGGCGTTGAAATTCAGCGACGACTGCACGCCGTTCGCGCGGGACGTGTAACTGAGCGAGCCATCCGCGCTCGGATTGATCACCGTGGCCGTCGCGGCCACGGCGACGGCATTGCCCGGAATGCCGCAGCGAAGATTCGGAGCAACGGTGATCGTGCGCGTCTCCGACGGCTTCAATGGGCTGTCGCTGCCGGAGTCGTACAGACGGCACGGAGGAAGGGCGTAGTAGACGGACGGCGGCGGCGGACCGCCGGCCACGACGCGAACGGTTCTCGCAATGACGGGAGACGTCAGCGAGCCGTCCGAGACCGCCAGTTGCACGTTGTACGCGCCGGGCGCGGTAAATGTCTTGCGCAGCGTGGGCGACGCCGTGCTCTGCGTGCCGTCAGGGAACGTCCAGAGATACGATGCCACGCCGCCGTCGTCACTGGACGCGCTCGCGTCGAACGTGCAGGTCGTGCCGGGGGTACAGTCGAAGGAAAACGCGGCGACGGGCGGCTGATTGGGAACCGTCACGGTGACGGTGGTCGCCGCCGTCAGTCCATTACGGTCGGTGAGCCGCAGGCTCACCGGATAGGTGCCGCCGTGCGCGAATCGATGCGCGACGCTCGAGCCGCGGCCGACATGATCGTCGCCGAAATCCCATTCGTACGAAACGATGCCGTTGTTCGTGTTGTACCCACAGGTGGGTCCGGTGGTCACGCTTCCGGGGTTCGGGTCATCGCGCGAGCCGGATGCGTCGAACGTCCACAATGCGGAGTCCTGAGCATCGCGGCGGACATTGACCACCGGTAACGGGGCGGCATTCCTCGCAACGATGGATTGCGAGTACGTCACTTCCTGGCCGCTGTCGATGGAGACCACTTTCAGGGTGACGTTGTAGATGCCGGGATTCTGAAACGTGTGATAGATGGTCTTGACCGGCCCGTACGGCCAGGTCGTGCCGTCGCCGAAATCCCACGCGTACCGGTACTCCTGGACTCCAAGCGGACCGCCGTACGTGGTGGCAAACTCAGTACAGAGCCCCGTGACGCTCCCGCTCGGAAAGAACGTATTGGAGTTGGACGCGAAAAACGGCGGGTCTAGCACCTCCGTCACCGTCACGTCCTTGGTCACAATGCGCGTTTCGCCGGTGGAAAACGTGGCTTTGATCGCGGTGTGATAGGTGGCGGTGGCGTTCGGATACTGGAACGTATACGGCTGCACGGTGAAGAATACCGGCTTGAAGTTGTCGGCCGGAAGGATGCCCATCGTCCACTCGTATTGCTGCAGATAGGCGCGCGACTCCTCCGGCAGCACGGGTGTGAACGTGCAGTTGCTGAGCGTCGACGACTGTCCTTGTGGCGGCGGGATGCAGGCGACGGTGTAGTCGACGGATACGCCAACCGGTGACGGCGGCGGAGCGGTGATGGGCGGCCGAATCGGGCCGCAGACCTGACCGATGGCAATCGCCGCAAACGACGTGATCGCGACGCATACCAGAAAAGCTCGCACCGTCCTTACGGAAGGCGAACGACCGGGTCGACGAACGTTCTCGCGCATTGTGAGTCTCTCCGTATTCAGCCGAAGGATTCACGAACGCTAGATGCTCCTCGTGCGTCTGCAAACGCCGGCGGGTAATTTGCCCGAAATCGCGGGATGGATTGGGGAAATGCCGTGGCGAATTGCCGGTCGTTCGCACGCTGTACGAACTGCGGAGCGATGGACAGCGGCGGAGCAACGGAATCTGTCACCGATCGTTTGGCAAGTCGAGGGCGCGGGGCCACTATGCTGCCGGCTTACGATGAATTTGCAGTCCGCGCCCGAACCGGCCGCGCTCCCGCCGCGTCTCATCAGCGACCGGCGTGTGGTGGTGTCGGTGTTCTGTTCGTGGTTCCTGCTCGCGATCTACGGTCTGTCGCAGGAGCACGTCCGCAGTATGTTCATCACCGCGCACAGTGGAGTGCTGGGCATGCTCACGATGTACACGGGCGGCACGCTGGCGTGGATCGCTCTGACGTTCGCGCTGTTCGCCGTCGTGGACGTCATGGAAACAAGGCGATGGGGCCGGCTGCCGGCGCTTCTATTGCTCGCGGTGACGGCGCTGGGGCTGACCTTGGGCATCACGTTCGCGGAAACGTGGCTGCAGATCCATACCGCGCCACCGTGGCGGCAGATCCACAATCCGGATCCGTACGCGGCGGGATTGTCCTTCCGGTTTCACGACGCGCTGTGGCAGGCGTGGCAGGTCGCGGCGCTCGGCATCCTGCTGCATCGCTGGAATGGTCTCGCGCGCGACGCCGGCGCCTCCGCCGTCCTCAAGAAAGAGCTCGCGGACGAACAGATGCGGACCTTGCGCGCCAGGCTCGAGCCGCACCTCCTGTACAACACGCTGAACTCGATCACTGAGCTGGTCACGAGCGATCCGGGCAAGGCCGAGAGAGTGCTCGTAGGAATGTCGGAGCTGCTCCGCATGATGACCTACGAAGGGAGCGAGCCGCTGGCGCGCGTCCGCGACGAGATCCGGTTCGCCGCCTTGTTCCTCGAGATTCAGGCGCTGCGCCTCGGCGACCGGCTGCGCGTGGAGTGGTCGCTCGACGCCGCGGCGATGGACGTGCAGGTCCCGACGTTCGTGCTGCAGCCACTGGTCGAAAACGCGATCAAGCACGGGCGCGGGCGCGCGCACATCAACATTCGCGTGGAAACGATGCGCGCGGCGGACGGACTCTTTCTGCGCGTGAAGGACAACGGCGATTTGGCGCTCGACGATCCCTTCGCCGCGAAACGCTCGTTGGCGAACCTGCGCACGCGGCTGCAGTCGGTGTCTGCGTCCGCCGCTCTGACGCTGACGCGGGAGGGGGGAGGGACGGCGGCGGAGATTTTTCTTCCGACGCCGCCCGGCTGATCTCCGCCTAAACCACTTCCACGATCATCGCCGCCGCTTCGCCGCCGCCGATGCAGATCGCGGCGAGGCCGCGTTTGCCGCCGCGTTCCTGCAGCGCGTGAATGAGCGTGACGAGGATGCGCGCGCCGCTGGCGCCGATCGGGTGTCCCAACGCGACGGCGCCGCCGTGGACGTTCAGCTTGTCGTGCGGGATGTTCGCGTCCTTCATCGCCGCCATCGCCACCGCGGCGAAGGCCTCGTTGATCTCGAAGAGGTCGATGTCGCCGACGTTCATCTTCGCGCGCTGGAGGGCGAGCTCGATCGCGGCGCCGGGCGCGGTGGTGAACCACTCCGGCTCCTGCGCGGTCGTCGACTGCGCGATGATGCGCGCGAGCGGCTTGAGGTTGTGCTGCTCCGCGTAGTCAGCCGACGTCACGACGAGCGCCGCGGCGCCGTCGTTGATCTTCGACGCGTTCGCGGCCGTGACCGTGCCGCCTTCCTTGAGGAACGCGGGCTTGAGCTTGCCCATCTTGTCGAGCGGCGCGGTGAACGGCTCCTCGTCGTCGACGACGACCGACTTGCCCTTCTTCGTCTCGATCTCGACGACGGCGATCTCCTTCTTGAACTTCCCGGTCTGCGTGGCGTCCTGCGCGCGGCGGTACGACTCGCGCGAGAAGTCGTCCTGCGCCTCGCGCGTGAACGTGTATTTCTGCACGCACGACTCGGCGCAGCTGCCCATGTGCTTGTTGCCGTACGGATCCCACAGACCGTCGTGGATCATGAGATCGAGCATCTGCCCGTTGCCCATGCGGTAGCCGCTGCGCGCGTTCGGCAGCGCGTACGGCGCGTTCGACATCGACTCCATGCCGCCGGCGACGGCGAGGTCGTACTCGCCGCAGCGGATGTCGTTCGCCGCGTACATCACCGCCTTCATTCCCGAGCCGCAGACCTTGTTCACGGTCACGGCGCCGGCGTTCACCGGAATGCCGGCGTAGATGCCGGCCTGGCGCGCGGGCGCCTGGCCGATGCCGGCCTGCAGGACGTTGCCCATGATGACCTGCTGGACCTGGTCCGGCTGGACGCCGGAGTTCTCGAGCGCGCACTTGATGGCGATGGCGCCGAGCCGCGGCGCGGGGAGCGAGGAAAGGGTGCCGAGGAAGGAGCCGATCGGCGTGCGCGCACCGCCGAGAATGACGATTTCTTTCATGGATCGCAGTTCTATCACAGGGCTGATAGAATCGCCCGCCCGCAACCGCTGCACCGAACACGACGCTAGGAGTCTTCCGCATGTCCTCCATCTCCACCATTACCGATCGCCGGATCCACGTCCAGCCGGCCGAGGTTCACAACGTCCTCTCGCGCCACATGCTGGCGGACGGCTACGACATCGTCATGGACCTCAAGAAGTCGAAAGGGTCGTGGGTCTTCGACTCGCGCCGCGGACGCAACGTCCTCGACTTCTTCACCAACTTCGCCTCGGTTCCCATCGGCTACAACCATCCGAAGATGAACACGCCGGAGTTCCGCGAGCGCATCGCGGACGCCGCGGTCAACAAGCCCGCGAACTCCGACATCTACACGACCTACATGGCGGAGTTCGTCGACACGTTCGCGCGCCTGGCCGTGCCGCCGACGCTCAACAAGCACATGTTCTTCGTCGAAGGCGGCTCCCTCGGCATCGAGAACGCCATCAAGTCGGCGTTCGACTGGAAGGTGCGCAAGAACTTCCGCAAGGGCTATCAGTCCGAGCGCGGCACGCAGGTCATGCACCTGCGCGAATGCTTCCACGGCCGCAGCGGCTACACGCTCTCGCTCACGAACACGGCCGATCCGCGCAAGACGCAGTACTTCCCGAAGTTCGACTGGCCGCGCGTCGACAACCCGAAGCTGCGCTTCCCGCTGACGGAGGAATCGCTCGCCGATGCGAAACGCCGCGAGCAGGCCGCGCTCGAACAGGCCAAGCAGTTCCTCGTCGAGCGCAAGGACGACGTCGCCGCGTTCATCATGGAGCCGATCCAGGGCGAGGGCGGTGACAACCACTTCCGTCCCGAGTTCTTCCGCGCGCTGCGCGAGCTCTGCGACGAGAACGACATGATCCTCATCTTCGACGAGGTGCAGGCCGGCGTCGGCATCACCGGGAAGATGTGGGCGTACCAGCACTACGGCATCGAGCCGGACATGTTCTGCTTCGGCAAGAAGACGCAGGTGTGCGGCTTCGTCTCGAACGAGCGCATCTTCGACATCCCGGAGAACGTCTTCACGATCTCCTCGCGCATCAACTCGACGTGGGGCGGCAACCTCACGGACATGGTGCGCGCGCAGCGCTACTTCGAGATCATCGACGAGGAGCGTCTCGTCGACAATGCCGCGCGCGTCGGCGCGTTCTTCCTCGGCGAGCTCGAACGCTTCGCGCAGGAGTTCCCGCAGCTCGTCTCGAACGTACGCGGACGCGGCCTCATGGCGGCGTTCGATCTGCCGAGCGGCGACGTGCGCGATCAGGCGCTGCGCGCGTTCATGGGACACGACGTGATGGTGCTCGCGTCGGGACATCAGTCGGCGCGCTTCCGTCCGCCGCTGAACCTCTCGATGGAAGAAGCCGCGGAAGGCATCCGCCGCATGGAAATCGCGCTGAAAGAGCTCGCCGCTTCGTAGCGGCGGGCTCCTCGCGCGGCGCGGTGGGATAGACTGCGCGCACTGTGACCAACCGCCTGTTGCAAAATTTCCCGGCCGACGCTTTACAGGATTTGCAAAGCTCGCTGGAGCGGGTCACGCTCGATTACGGGCAGCCGCTCATCGTTCCGAACGAGCCGATTCAGCACGTCTACTTCCCATTGAGCGCGCTCGCGTCGCTCGTGACCGTGCTCGAAGACGGCACGACCGTCGAAGCGGGCTCCGTCGGCCGCGAGGGCATGGTCGGCATTCCCATCCTCCTCGGCGAGCCGACGACGCCGATGCAGACCGTCACGCAGATCGCGGGCGAGTCGCTGCGCGCGCCGGCGAGCGTGATGAAGCGCCTCTTCGACACGAACCCCGCGGTGACGACGCTCCTCCAGCGCTACGTGCACACGCTGTTCGTCATCGCGTCGCAGTCGGCCGCGTGCAACCGCCGCCACGACGTGCAGGCGCGGCTCGCGCGGTGGCTGCTCATGAGCAGCGACGGCATCGACTCGAATGACGTCGGCATCACGCAGGAGTACCTCGCGGCGATGCTCGGCGTGCGCCGTCCGGGCGTGACGATCGCAGCGGTGAAACTGCAGGAGGATGGCTTCATCCGCTACTCGCGCGGTTTCGTGCAGATCGTCGATCGCGAGGGACTCGAGGCCGCGGCCTGCGAGTGCTACCACGTGGTCAAAGCGGAATACGATCGGCTGCTGGGCTGACGCTCGACGGCGCGCTCTCGACCCAGTTCGTGTGCGGCTTGCGGTTGAGGATCAGATACCGCCACACGAGCTCTCCGTATCCGCGCGCGACCATGCCGCGCTTCTCATAGAACGGCCCGAGGAGCTTCTGCAGCCGCGGCAGGTTGTAGAACGGCACGCCGGGGAAGTAGTGGTGCTCGAGGTGGTAGTTCGAGAAGAGGAACACCGGATCCCAGAACCACGACGCCTTCATGAGCGTCGACCACTTCGCGGGATCGGACGGATCGATGTCGTAGTGCTGGCCGAGGCGGTTCAGGGCGAACGCGATCGGAAAGATGAAGAAGACCGGGACGAGGTAGAGCTTCCAGGCGACGTACCCGCCGCCGAGCCACGCGACGACGGCGAGGACGGAGAGCTGGAACGCGATCGTGCCGAGGCGCTCGCGGGCGATGCGGCGGCGCAGTTCCGGCTCGTACGCCGCGGTCTCTTTCGCGGCGGCGCGGAAGTAGATCGGGAAGAGCGCGGGCGTGAAGTAGAGGAACTTCAGCCAGCGCGCGTTGATCTTCGGCGAGAGGTAGTGGCGCTTCGGATCGTCGTCGTCGGAGCCGAGGCCGGCGTGATGATCGAGATGCCAGCGCGTGAACTGCGAGGACGAGATGCCGCTGGGAATCGCGTAGAGCAGGCCGAGGATGCGATAGCCGCGCTCGCTGGAGACTTCGAGCACCGCGCGGTGCACGACCTCGTGCAGCAGCACGGTGCAGTTGAAGACGGCGAAGCCGATCACGAACGCGAACGGCAGCCAGAGATACCAGACCGTGAAGTGCACGGCCGCGAACGCCGCACCGACGAGCGCGCCGAGGTTCGCGAGCGCGATGAAGGCGTGCAGCAGCGGCCGCTTGCGGTGCAGCTCGCGCAGCGCGTCGACCGGAATCTCCCGGGCGAGGTCGCGTTTCAGGTCCTGAGCGTGGTCGGCGTAGTAGGCCATGCGTCGCAACCATCTTCAAGCAGATGAGCGGCGTCTGTCATTCCGCCACCCGCATTCCTCATGCTCGACCGTATCTACACCATCGGCCATTCGACGCGCACCCTGGACGAGCTCGTCGCACTGCTCCGTGAGCATGACGTCGCGCGTCTCGCCGACAGCCGCCGCTATCCCGGCTCGCGCCGCCATCCGCAGTTCTCCGGCGAATCGCTCGCGGTCTCGCTGCCCGAGCACGGCATCGAATACGTCCACGTCGAAGCCCTCGGCGGACGCCGCAGGCCGCGGCGCGACTCGCCGAACGGCGCGTGGGAGAACGAGCAGTTCCGCGGCTACGCCGATCACATGGCCAGCCCCGAGTTCCAGCGCGCGCTCGATGCGCTGCTGCAGTCCGAGCGCGCGACCGCGGTCATGTGCGCGGAAGCGGTGCCGTGGCGCTGTCATCGGAACCTGCTCTCCGACGAGCTCGTGCGGCGTGGCGTCGAGGTCGTGCACATCGTCGGACCCGACTCCTTCAAGCGTCATGCGCTCAATCCGATGGCGTGTATCGACGGCGTGCGGCTCACGTATCCGCCGCCGCAGGCGAAGATGTTCGTATAATCGGCGCACAGCAGGAACCCTCCAATCATGTCGAGCGCCGCAGTCCAGCCGTCGGCCGTCGAGCGGGATGTCGTTCTCGCCGTCGATGACAACGAGCAGAATCTGCAGTTGCTCGAGGAGTATCTCTGGAGCTGGGGCTACGACGTCGTGCTCGCGCGCGACGGGCGCGAGGCCGTCGAGCTCTACCCGCGCCACAACCCGTCGATCATCGTGCTCGACGTGATGATGCCGAACATGGACGGCTACGAGGCGTGCGGGCTCATCAAACGCTCGCCCGCGGGACGCACGATCCCGATCCTCATGCTCACGGCGCTCACCGGCACGGACGACAAGATCCGCGCGCTCGACTGCGGCGCCGATGATTTCCTGAACAAGCCGATCAATCGCGAGGAGCTGCGCACGCGCATCCGCTCGCTGATCAAGATCCGCAATCTGCGCAAGGAGCTCGACTCCAGCGAGAACATCATCATGACGCTCACCAGCGCGCTGGAGAGCAAGGACGCGCACACCATCGGCCACGTGCAGCGCGTCGCGTCGTACGCCTCGCATCTCTGCGACAAGCTCGGCATGTCCGCCGACGAAAAAGAGACCGTCATCAAAGGCGCGATGCTCCACGACCTCGGCATGATCGGCGTCCCCGATCATCTGCTCAGCGCGACGGCGCTCGACGACGAGGAGCGCGGCCGCGTCGCCGACCACACGCGCATGGGCGCGTCGATCCTCGAGCCGATGATGACCTTCCGCCAGTTCGTGCCGATCGTGCGCTGGCATCACGAGCGGTGGGACGGCGACGGCTATCCCGATCGTCTGCGCGGCGCGGAGATTCCGCTCGAGGCGCAGATCGTCGGCATCGCCAACCGCTTCGACGAGATCCATCACGAGCGCGCGGTGAGCGAGCCGGAAGCGATGGCCGTGCTCGCCGACGAGGCGCAGCGCGGCGCGTTCGACCCCGAGCTCGTGAAGCTCTTCGCGGCCGCGATCACGGAGGAGCTGCCGCGCGTGGTCACGGCGAAGCACATGCGTCCGCGCCCGCGGCCGAAGCCGCGCGTGCTCTGCGTCGACGACAACGCCATGAACCGCGAGCTCGTGGCCGCGACGATCGGCGACGCGGGGATGCAGCTCACGCTCGCCGAAAACGGCCGCGAGGCGATGGAGATCCTCGAGCGCGAGCCGATCGACGTCGTGCTGCTCGACCTGGTGATGCCGGTGCAGGACGGCGCGTCGACGCTCGCGCAGCTGCGCGCCGATCCGCGCTTCGAGTTCCTGCCGGTGATCGTGCTGACCTCGCACCGCAACAGCGCGATGCGCCAGGAGGCGATCGTCGCCGGCGCGGACGACTTCATCAACTATCCGCTGCATCGACTCGAGCTCGTCACGCGCATCCAGTCGCTGCTGCGCATCAAGGAGTACCACGGTGATCTCGAGCAGACGCAGAACGTGATCTGCGCGCTGGCGCTGGCATTGGAAGCGAAGGATCGTTACACGCGCGGCCACTCGCAGCGCGTCGGCGATCTCGCGCGCAAGTTCGCCCTGCACGTCGGCATCAGCGCAAACGACGCGGAGCGCATCCGCATCGCCGGTCTGCTGCACGACATCGGCAAGATCGCCGTGCCCGAGCGGCTGCTCAACAAGCAGGGGCCGCTGACGCGCGAGGAGTTCATGCGCGTCATCGATCATCCGGTCATCGGCGAGGAGATGGTGCGTCCGCTGACGACGCTCACGTCCGTGCTGCAGCTGATCCGCCACCATCACGAGCGCTACGACGGCCGCGGCTATCCCGACGGCCTGCACGGCGACGCGATCCCGTACGAGGTGCGCCTGCTGTCGATCGTCGACGCGTACGACGCGCTCACCTCGCATCGCGCGTATCGCCCCGCACCGCTCACGCACGAGGCCGCGATCGCGACGCTGCGCCGCGAGGCCGCGGGCGGCAAGTGGGATCCGCAGATGGTCGAGGCGTTCGCGTCGATGCTCGGCGCCGCCGCGCCCGCGTGGGACGAGATCTCGCGTCCCGCGCCGATGCTGCATCTCGCATGAACAATCCGATGAAACCCGCGAAACTCGCGTTGCTCGCCGCCGCCGTTCTCTTCGTCGCGTCGGGAGCGCTCGCCGATCCCGTCAGCATTCCGATCCCGAAGGAGGGGTGGGCGATCTCGTTCGACGCGCCACCGCTGCTGAAGAAAAAGGACTCGCATCGCGACGACGGCGCCTACGCGTTCCTCGCCAACTCGGGGCGCTTCAATGTCTCGTTTTATGTCGAGCCGCCGTCGGGCAACGGCCGCACGAATCGCGAGGTCTACGACTTCTACTGGCCGCAGGCGTCGCGCAATCCGATGATCGCGCAGCCGACGGTCAAGGTCTCGGACACGTCAAAGTACGTGAAGGTCACGTACGACCTCGTCACGAAGTTCCAGGGGCAGACCGTGCACCAGCACAATGCGAACTACTACTTCGCGTTTCACGACCGCTGGGTCGACGTGCACATTTCCGTGATCGAGCCGGAGGCGAGCGACGCGGCGATCTTCGACACGTTCGACCGCACGCTCGACTACGAGCTCACCGCGAAGTAGCGCGCTGTCACCGTTCGCCCGCGTCTCCACTCTCATGGAGCATGCACGGCACGATGTTCGTTCATCTCCGCAAGTTCACCGAGGAGCGGTACGGCGCGGCGGCGTGGACGGAAGTCCTCGCGGCGGCGGGGCTCGGCTCGCACGTCTATCTGCCGATTACGTCGTATCCGGATGAGGAACTGACGGCGATCGTCGTCGCGGCCGCGCACGCGACGCAGCAGGAAGTGCCGGCGCTGCTCGAGTCGTTCGGCGAGTTCGTCGCGCCGCACCTCATCGCCATGTACCGCCATCTGCTGAAGCCGGCGTGGCGCACGCTCGACGTGCTCGAACACGTGGAAGAGACTGCGCACCGCGCCGTGCGCGTCGAGCAGCCGGGCGCGACGCCGCCGTACCTCGAGGCGACGCGTGAGAGCGAGACCGAAATCACGATCCGCTACACGTCCGAACGCCGCCTCTGCTTCGTCGCGAAAGGCATCATCCGCGGCCTCTCGCGGCATTTCGGCGAAGCGATCGCCATCCGCGAGCCGCACTGCATGCACCGCGGCGCCACGCGCTGTTTGCTGCGGGTTGAGCGTGAAAGAGCGTGAACGCCGACCGGGCACGAGTTCTTCGTTAGGACATGACTTCCGCGCGGCCCATGGATGCCCAGGTCACGACCACGGCCACAGAACCTTACGAAGATCGAGCACGCTCCGAATCTCGTGATCAGGCATGCCCGTATGCGGACCCGGTTTGAGATCGGCGCCTTCACCGTGACGAATCCAAACCGTCGGCATATTCAGCCGATTGCCCGCGGCGATCTCGCTGTCCAGCCGATTCCCGACGATCAGTACGTTTTCGCTCTTATAGTCGCGGCGCGCGGCGAGACGTTCGATCATTCCTTTCTTCGCATCGGAGGAAGAGTTCGAGACGATGTTCACGCCCGCGAAGTGGCTGCGAATGGCGAGTTTTTTGATCTTCGCACGCTGGAACTCTCGCTTGCCTGCCGTCAACAAGTACAGTTCGAAGCGCGCTTCCAGTTCCTTGAGTAACTGCCGCACCTCCGGCGACACCACGAGGTTCTCGAGCGACACTTTCTCCAGAAGATCGTGGCGAAGTTGCAGGACGTCGCGCGGAAATCCGCGCTTCCTCAAATCTGCCTCGAGGGTCTGCGGCGCCACGCGACGGCTACGCAGTAACGCCGCCGCGAGCGCGTTCTCATCCGTCATCGGTGCGCCTGGCGCGGCGATCATTAGCCGCGCTGCCTGCATTTCGAGCGGCATGATCAACGTTCCGAACGTATCGATCAGCGTGTCGTCCAGATCAAATACGATCGCGCGGATTTGCGACGTCAGCATCTTCGACGGCAGGCGCGGATGCACCACCGGCTTCACGCCGAAGTCGCAGCCGTCGCACGGCCGGTTCAACTCGCACGGCCGCGACGGCGACCTCGGCGCATCGAAGACGCACTCGCCGTTGAATCGGACCGTCAGCGCCTCGGAGCGGTTGACCGCGTCGTTGACGACGTCCACGCCGACGACGATCTCCAGCGTATCTCTCGATTCGAGTGGCCGCTCGCGCAGTTGTGTGTCGACCGCCGGTGAATCGCCGATGAGATACGTCGCCGAGCCGTGCGTGCCGTGTCCCTTCACGCCCGCGATCGCGACGACGCGGCGGTTCTGACCGTACATATGGAGGGGACCGTTGAAGACGAGTCCGAAATCCTGTGCCGTCCACTCCGTCGGAAAGTCCTCCACTCCCTGCGGATCGCGGACGTCCGGCGGCGTGCTGCCGTCCGGCGGCCGAAACTCCGGTACATGGATACGTTGCCCTTCGACAACGCACAGCCGTCCCATCTTCAGACGGAAGTAGTGTTCGTATCGGTGGCGGTGCTTCGCAAATTCGGCATTCGTCACGAAGCCGCCGACGATAATCAAGTCGGCGCCGTGCATCTGCTGCGGCAGCCCTGGTTGGGACGCCGGCAGAAGCCGAACCATCTTGTGCGGGTACTGACGCTGGAGAAAGTCGCGGATCTCGAGTGACGTGCCGAGGTCGCGAAGAGAGATGCGGTGGCGCGGATGTGGATGCACATTGATCTCGTGTTCCACGCCATAGAGGATCACGATCTGATTGGACAGGACGTCCCAGAACGGCGACGGTTGCGGGTGCGTGCGCGGCTTCGGCGGAATCGCACGCAACGCTTTGAGAATCGCGTCGCAGGCCTCTTTCACGTCGTACGACTCGACCTTATCGTCCTTGTCGACCGCGCGGTACCGCACCGGTTCAAGGCCGAGCAGATCGGACGGGAAATGCATCTCCGCGGTCTGTGGAACGGCAACGAACGCGGAGCGGCGGCCATGGCGGCCGACGAAGAGCCCCAGTTCGAAAACGGCATTGTCGCGCGCGGTGAACTTTGTGATCTCGCGCTTCGTGGTCAAGTCCTCGGGCTTGAAGACGATGAGCGCGTGCGGAAAGTCATTGACCGCCGCCTCGAGTGACTCGAGCGGGAAAAATCCAGGAGGAAACACTCCTAGATCGCTCCAGAGCGTGACCTGAACGTGGTCCTTCAGTCCGTTGCGAAACGCCTCAGCAATCGGCAACGCTTCGCGGGACGAGCCGATGAACATCGAAGGCTTCTCCATCTTCGCCTCCAAGGAGGAATCACCGCTGTAATGAATTGTGGACTTCCGCAGCCTAACATAGCGAATCTGGGCTTGGCATGCCCAGCCATAAGACGGGCCTTTGCTACACTCCGCGCGGCCGCACATGCTCGTCATCCAGGACCCACTCCGTCAGACCGATCTGCCGCGCGGCTGCGTCGCTACGATCGGCAACTTCGACGGGATGCACGTGGGACATCAGAAGATCGTCGCGGGCGTCGTGGCGCGCGCGCGCGAGCTCGGGCGTCCGTCGGCGGTCATCACCTTTCATCCGCATCCGCTGTCGATCGTCGCGCCGGACCGCGTGCCGAAACAGATTCTCACGCTCGCGCAGAAGGAAGAGCTGCTGCGCGCGATGGGCGTCGACGCGCTGCTGATCGTCCCCTTCTCGCACGAGTTCTCGCGCTGGACTGCCGACCGTTTCATCGAAGAGTTCCTCGTCAACGCGCTGCGCGTCGCCGAAGTGCGCATCGGCCGCGACTTCTGTTTCGGCGCGGGACGCGAGGGGAATCTCGCCAAGCTCACCGCCGCCGGCGCGCGCTTCGGCTTCGACGTGCACGGCATCGACGACGTGAAGCTGCGCGGCATGCGCGTCTCGAGCTCGATCGTGCGCGACGCCATCGCCAAAGGCGCGATGCACGTCGTGACGCTCGCCCTCGGCCGCACGTACTTCATCGACGGGCGCGTCGCGACCGGCCGCCGCCTCGGGCGCAAGATGGGCTTCCCGACCGTCAACGTCGATCCCGCGAACGATCTCTTTCCCGGCGGCGGCGTCTACATCACCACGTGCCGCTTCGAGAGCTTCTCGCGCTCGTTCGAAGGCGTGACCAACATCGGCGTGCGGCCGACGCTGTACGAGAACTACGCGACCACGATCGAGAGCCACATCCTCGACTTCGATTCCAACGTCTACGGCGACACCGTGCGGCTCTCGTTTCACAAGCTGCTGCGGCGCGAGCAGCAGTTCCGCTCCGCGCTCGAGCTGACGAACCAGATCCGCAACGACATCGAGCGCTCGCGGCGCTGGTTTCTGCAGCATCCGATTCCGATGAGCGACCGCACGTTCGACGACGATCTGTCATGAGCCGCAACGCCGACCTGTCGTAGCATTTCCCGGCCCGCATGACCGACCCGGTTCTCGCCATCATCCTGATCGTCTCCTTCTTCGCCGCGATGGCCGCCGCGTCGTACTTCAAGACGCTCGACAGCACGCTGGCCGGCGAGGCGCGCGTGCCGGTCGTGGCGGGCATCGTGGCCGGCATCCTCATCCGCCTCGCTGCCGGCGAAGCGGCGTGGCATCCGATCCTCGCGGGCATCATCCTCACGGTTGCCGCGCTGTACGTGCGTCTCACCGGACGCGAGAGCGAGCCGGCCGACGGCATGACCCTGGGCGCGATGATGGGCGCGGCCGCGGCGGCGACATTCGTCTTTCGCGGCGAGGACGAGCTGCTGCGTTTCGCCGAATGCGTCGCCGCCGGCGCGGTCGCCGGCTACGGCATCACGTTCGGACTCACGCACGTGCGCGACAAGCTGCGCCAGGCCGCGATCGACGCCGTGACCGCGATCGCCGCGATCGGCGCGGCGTGGCTGCCATCGCTCCTCCGCGCGCGCACCGGCGAACGCACGCTCGCCTACTCCGTCGCCGCGCTGCTGCCGCTGCTCGTCGTCGCGGTCGTGTTCAAGCAGTGGCCGGCGGTGCGCGCGGAGCTGACCGAGGAAGCGGCGTTGAATGTCATCGACGAGGAAGACGTTCGCGCGACCGCGCATCCGCTGCGGCGACTCGGGCGCGCGGGATGGCACGACGCCGGCGCGCATCGCGAGTTCGTGCGCATCGCCAACCGCGTCGCGCTGCGGAAGCGGCAGCAGCGCGGACGCGCCGAAGACGTCGCGCGGCTGTATCAGCTCGAGGTCATCAAGCTGCGGATGGAACTGCAGGAGATGGCCCGGATCGACCGCGCGATGCGCGCGGCGGCAGCGGACGCGGCGCGTTAGGAACCTCCGCGGAAGCCGGAAGCGATGGCGTCAGAGGCGCCGCCGTGCCGGCTGCGCGCCGTCGCGACGCAGGCGATGCGGGACATCGCTGAGGAGCGACGGCGCGGCAGACGGCGCGGCGCCGCCTCTGACGCCACGCTTCCGACTTCCGCGGAGGTTCCTTAGAATGCCGGGGACGATGCGCCGCCTGTTCCTCTGTCTCCTGCTCGCCGGTTCCGCGCTCGCACAGACCACTTCCGCCACCAAGACCAAGATCCAGACGCCGAAGTTCCAGTTCATTCCGGGACCGAAGCCGGGCGGCGGCGAAGTGAAGTGGACGGTCGCCGAGAACGGCACGGTCGAATACGAGAAAGGCGAATACGTCCTCCTCGAGCGCGACGTGCACGTCGACTATCAGGACATCAAGGTGCAGGCGGACAAGGTGTCGGTGAACCTGCGCACGAACGACGTCGTCGCCGAAGGCCACGTCATCATCGATCAGGGTCCCACGCGCCTCACCGCGAACCACGCCGTCTACAACCTCGACACGAAGACCGGCACGTTCTTCGTCGCCACGGCGACGATGGAGCCGGCCATGTATTTCTCCGGCGACAAGATCGAGAAGGTCGATGAAGACACGTACCACATGACCAACGGCGTCTTCACGTCGTGCGATCTCGATCGTCCGGCGTGGTCGTTCCACGTCGGCGAGGCCGACGTCACGCTCGACGACTACGCGTACATGCGCAACATCTCGTTCCGCGCGCGCGGCCTGCCGGTGTTCTGGGCGCCGCGTCTGATCTGGCCGACGAAACGCGATCGCTCGCAGGGGCTGCTCATCCCGCGCGTGCGCTTCACGAACAAGTTCGGGGCGCGGCTGGAGAACGCGTACTTTCTGCCGTTCGGCGACTCCATCGATGCCACGATCTACGGCGACGTCTCGACGCAGCGGTACTTCGGCGCGGGCGTCGACATCCGCTACGTGCCGTCCGACAACGTGAAGATCGGCGACCTGCGCGCGCACGCGGTCAACAACCCCGTCTCCGGACGCGTCGAGTGGAAGTACCAGTATCAGCACGCGCAGGACAACCTGCCCGGCGGCTTCCGCGGCGTCATCGACATTCAGGACTACTCCGACCTCGACTTCTTCCGCCAGTACGACGACGACTCGCGCCTGCAGACGCTGTCGAACATCTATTCGTCCGCGTACCTCACGCGCAACCGTCCGAAGTATTCGCTGAACATCCTCGCCGACCGCCGCGACCTCGTCTTCCTCGGCACGCGCCAGCGTTTCGAGCAGTTGCCGTCGCTGCAGTTGCGCATGTATCCGCAGCGCATCGGGCCGACACCGTTCTACTTCTCGATGGAATCGTCGTCGTCGCGCCTGCGGTCGGGCGGCGTGAGCAGCACCGGCGTCGAGACCATCGTCGCCGACTATCTGCGCACCGACGTCTTCCCCACCGTGTCGATGCAGGTACGCACGCCGGCGTGGCTCTCCGTGAAGCCGCAGATCTCCGTGCGCGACACGTTCTACTCGGCGAGCCTCGACGAGACCACGCAGAGCGTCGCGGACGACAAATCGCTCGACCGCTTCTACGCGCAGGGGCAGGTCGAAGTGGTCGGCCCGTCGTTCTCGCGCGTCTTCAACCGCTCGCTCGGCGGCTTCTCGAAGTTCAAGCACGTCATCGAGCCGCGCTTCCGCTACGTCTACACGTCGAACGTCGCGAACCAGGAACGCATCATCCGCTTCGACACCGTCGACTCGCCGTTCCTCCCGATCGTGCGCAACTCGGTCGAGTACTCGCTGACGCAGCGCCTGATCGGGAAGGAAACGGGGCCGAACGGCAACGCGCGCGAGGTGATGTCGTTCTCGCTGCGGCAGAGCGTCGCGCTCTCCGAGCCGTTCACGTCCGCGACCTCGTCTTCGACGATCACCACCGGCGAGCAGAAGTTCACGCCGTTGACGGCGACGCTGCGCGTGAACCCGTATCAGTCGATCACCGTCGACGCGAACGCGACGTTCGGCAACGTCTCGCATCAGACGGACTCGGTGAGCTTCTCGGCGAATCTCATCGGCACGGGCGCGAACAGCGACAAGTATCTCGGCGCCACGTACTTTGCGTCGTTCCATCAGCCGGGCATCACGACGGACGGCGCGAGCCAGATCCGGCTCAACACCGGCTCGTCGCTCATCAAGGACCGCTTCCGCGCGGATATCCAGCTGAACTTCGACGCGAAGGAAGGGAAGTTCCTCGAGCAGCGCTACCTCGCCGGGTGGACGGGCTCGTGCTATGGTGTCGCGCTCGAATACCGCCGGTATCTCGTGTTCGGAACGACCGAGGATTCGCTGTCGAGCTACGGCATCGCGATCACCCTCAAGAACGTCGGCACCATCGGATCGCACTGATCTCCATCATGAAGCTGCAGGAGTCACGAGGCAGGCATCGCTTCGCGGCAGGCATCGCTCTGCTGCTCGCGATCGCGTGCCGCGAGCACGTCGATCGCCGGCCGGAAACGCTGCGCGCCATGCTCGCGCAAATGCGCGCGGCCATCGCGCGGTTTCATCACGACACGGGACGCTATCCGCACGCGCTCGACGAGCTCGTGCCGAAGTATCTGCCGCGCGTGCCGGTCGATCCGATCACGAATTCGGCGAAGACATGGCGCTTCGATACCGAGGAGACGGTGGCGCCGAGCGCCGACTTCACGACGGCCGCGGCGAAGAGCGACACCGCGATCACCGACGTGCACAGCGGCGCGGGGAAGCCGTACTCCGACTTCTGACATGCCGAACGTCTACACCTTCAAGGATTTCGAAGGCAGCAGCCATCGGATTCTGCTCGAGCTGGTGCGCAAGCACGCGCCGCGCGGCGGCTCGCTCCTCGACCTCGGCGCGGCCGGCGGCGAGCTCGGCTCCGCGCTGCGCGAGCAGTTCACGCGCACAGTCGGCTTCGAATACAACGCCGACTGTCTCGTCGATCTGCGCGGGCGCTTCGACTCCGTCGTCGTCGCCGATCTCGAACGCGTGAAGCGTCTGCCGCCGAACGTCGACGCGATCGTGCTCGCGGACGTGCTCGAACATCTCCGCAATCCCGCCGCCGCGTTGCGCCTCGTGCGCGAGGCGCTCGCCTCCGACGGCCACGCGTTCATCTCCGTGCCGAACATCGCCAACATCACCACGCGCCTCGGCCTGCTCTTCGGCATCTTCGAGTATCGCGAGCGTGGCATCCTCGACGCGACGCATCTGCGCTTCTACACGCTGCGCACGATCCGCCGCGAAGTCGAGCGCGCCGGCTTCCGCATCCTGGAGGTGCGCGGCTCGTCGATTCCGATCCGCCTCATCCTCGGACGCTTCACGCCCGAGCCGCTGCTGCGCGCGATGGAACGCGTGCTCTCGTGGGTCACGCGGCTGTGGCGATCGATGTTCGCGTACCAGATCATCCTGGTGGCGAAGAAAGCCTGAACGCCGTGCGCCGCGCGCTGCTCGCTCTCGCACTTCTGACGGCGGCAGCGTGCGCGAAGCATCGGCCGAACGTCCTGCTCGTGACGTTCGACACCACGCGCGCGGATCGCGTCGGCTTCGCAGGCGCCTTCGCGAGCGGACATCCCGGCGTGACGCCGTCGCTCGATGCGCTCGCGAAAACCGGCACCGCGTTCACGACCGCGATCGCGTCGCAGCCGCTCACCGCGCCATCGCACGCGTCGATCCTCACGGGCTTGCAGCCGTTCCATCACGGCCTGCGCAACAACGGCGCGTTCGTGCTCGACGCATCGCATGCGACGCTCGCGCGGCGCCTGCACGACGCGGGCTACGCCACGCACGCGATCGTCGCGTCGTACGTGCTCGATCATCGCTTCGGCTTCGACCAGGGCTTCGACGCGTACGACGACGACCTCGGCGGCGGACGCGAGCTCGGCGCGCGCGCGATCGCGGACAAGGCGCTGCGCTGGCTCGCGCTGCAGAAGCCGGAGCGGCCGTTTTTTCTCTGGCTGCATTTCTACGATCCGCACGCGCCGTACACGCCGCCCGCCGACGTCGCGTGGGCGTTTCCGAATGACGCGTACGCCGCGGAGATCCACTACGCGGACCGCGAGCTCGGACGCGTGCTCGATGCGCTGCGCGCCGCGCATGCGCTGGACGACACGCTGGTCGTCTTTACCTCCGACCACGGCGAGGCGTTCGGCGAGCATGGCGAGCGCGGACACGGTCTCTTCGTCTACGACGAGACCACGCGCGTGCCGCTGCTTTTCGCAGGCCCGCACGTGCCGCGCGGACGCACGATCGACACGGTCGCGCGCCACGTCGACCTCGTGCCCACGATCCTCGACCTCCTCGGAATCAACGCGCAGAACCTCGACGGCACGTCGCTCTTCGCCGACAAGTCCGCGCGCCGCGCGTACAGCGAGACCTTCGCCGGCCGCATGAACTTCGGCTGGTCGGAGCTGCGCTCGCTGCGCAGCGATGCCGCGCGCGTGATTCGCGCGCCGCGCGCGGAAGCGTACGACGTGCGCGGCGACCGCGCGGAACGCCACAACCTCTACGGCGCGAGTCTCTCGCGCGAGTCGCGCTCGCTGTTCGCGCAGCTCGATGCGATCGCCGCATCCGACGCGTTCCGCGGCAACGCGAGCGCGCCGGTCGACGAGGAGACGCGGCGCAAGCTCGCCGCCCTCGGCTACATCGTCAGCACCGCGCCGCGCGACGCGACAAACGCCGCTGATCCGAAAGACCGCATCGCCGCATGGCAGTCGTACGGGCACGCGCAGGAGCTGCTCCGCACGCGCCAGTTCGACGCCGCCGCGGCGGAGCTGCGCGCGCTGCAAGCGAGCGAATCCCAGAGCAACGCCGTCGCCTCGCTGCTCGCGCAGGCGCTCGCGCTCGGCGGCCATCGCGACGACGCGCTCGCCGTGCTGCAGCACGCTGTCGCGCGCGAGCCGTCGAACACCGCGTTCGTCATTCCGCGCGCGGAGCTGCTGCGCGATGCAGGACGTCTCGTTGAAGCCGAGGCGCTGCTGCGCGAGACGCAGCGGCTCGATCCGAGTTCGAGTGCCATCGCCGCGGCGCTCGGCGACGTGCTCAATCGAAGCGGCAAGTCCGCCGAGGCGCTGCAGCTGCTCGAAGAAGCTCACCGCCGCGATCCGAAGAATCACGCCGTCGCGTACAACCTCGGCGTTCTCTACGAGCGCGCGCAGCGCTTGCCGGACGCGCTGGCGATGTACACGCTCGCCGTGCGCGCCGATCCCTCGCATTCGATGAGCTGGAACAACCTCGGCTCGGTGCTCGACCGCACCGGACATCGCCGCGAAGCCCTCGCCGCGATCGCGAAAGCGCATCGGCTCGATTCGGACAACGTCGACGCAACCTACAACCTCGGCGCGCTGCTGTTCGAGTCGAATCAGCCGAAAGCCGCGATCCCGCTGCTCGCGGACGCGGCGCGGCGGCGGCCCGATCTCCTCGTCGCGCGCATGCGTCTCGCGTACGCGCTCGAGCGCAGCGGCGACACGACGCGCGCGGTCGCGATGTGGCGCGACGTCGCGGCGCGGCAGCCGCGCGCGTGGGCGAAAGTGGCCTCGCTCGAACTGCAGCTCGGCCATCGGGAGCGCGCGCAGGATGCGCTGCGGCGCGGCATCGCGCTCGTCGGCACGCCGCTCGTCGAAGTCGCCGAGCGCGATGCGGGATTGCGAACGCTGCTGTATCCGCCGGATTCCCGTTGACCGTACTCACTCCGCGCGTCTAGCATCGCTGCGCAGGGTTCCCCACCGGAGACATCGCAGAAAAAGAGGAGGGTTCATGGGCCTGTTTTCCCAGGGCGAACGTGCGCGTCACGCGCGCGCGATCGCGGGTCTCGGTCTGATGTTCTCGTTCACGTTCGGTCCCACCGTATCTGCTGCCATCCGCACCGTCGCGCACAGCGGCACTCCCGATTACACGACCATCACCGCGGCGCTCGCGGCGTCATCGTCCGGCGACGAGATTCAGGTCGCGCCGGGCACGTACGACACCGCGAGCGGCGAGTCGTTTCCGCTCGCGCTGAAAGACGGCGTGCGGATCGTCGGCGCCGACCGCGATGCGACGAGCATCGTCGCGCCCGAAGGTGTGCCGGTGTTCGAGAACGAAGACACGCTCTCGGCAACGACGTACCTGCACGGCTTCGAGCTGCGGCATGACGGCGAAGGCGCGGACGATCCGCTGATGGTGTTCATCTCCGACTCCGTGCAGTCGCCGGTCATCGACGGAAACCGTTTCGTCGGCTATCCCGACGAGCAGGACACCGGCATCGCCGCGTTCGTGTTCGACGCGAACATCCCCGGAACCTTCACGCCCACGATCTCGAACAACGACTTCACCGGTCTCGGCGGAGTCGCGGACGCCGGTCCACCGCCAACTGCGACGCGCGCCGCGAAGTCGGGTCCCTCGGCACAACAGGCAGCCACGCTCGCGGGCGGCGTCGCCCTCACGTTCATCGCCGGCGGCAGCGACGTGCACGCGCCGGCGACGCACGCCGTCGGACCGGCGGAAGGAACGATCGCGCCGACGATCAGCGGCAACACGTTCGAAGGAAACGGTCTCGGCATCGCCCTGATCGGCACCGGCCCGTACAACTACGACAGCAACGCCGGCATCATGGCGCCGGTGGTTCAGAACAACACCTTCACGTCGAACTTCATCGACGTGGGCACGGTGTACGACGGCGCCGGCGCGCGCCAGTTCTCGCCGTCATTCACGGACAACCACTCCACGACCTCGGCCGTGTTCCTTCTCAGCGCACCGTCCTTCGGCGAAACGCCGCCGCCGGTCAGCGTCACCGCGAAGTCCGCGACGGCACGCTTCTCGATCCCGAAGGATCGCGCGTCGCTCGCCGCGCAGCTGCAGCGGATGAAGGCGCGCCAAAGCGCGAAGCGAACGGCCCCGAAGCGCGCGGCCGCCAAACGCGCGGCCGCGCATCCCGTGCACACGACCGCGGCCGGCGACGTCGCGTACGACGTCACGATCTCCGGCAACACCGTCACCGACGCGGGCCTCGGCGGCATGGTGATGTATCAGTACCTCTACAGCAGCGGCGACTCGAACATCCAACTGAGCGTGACCGGCAATCATGTGACGCTGGACGCTCCTCCGACGGAGAGCAGCAGCTACGGCATCGTGTCCTTCTTCGGCGTCATCGAAGGCGCAAGCACGACCACCGACCAGCTCGAGTTCCGCGACAACGAGGTGAGCGGCGCCAACGGCGGACTCGGCATCCAGGTCGAAGACGACAGCGAGGTCGTGACCGGCGGCGGCGTGCACGCGCAGGCCACGCTCCCGCCGCACGACATCCAGGCCACCGGCAACGACGTCGAGGACAACGAGGACGCCTTCTTCATCGGCACCACGACCTACACGTCGCTCGCACCGAGCATCTCCTGCAATCTCTTCGCGAACAACTCCCGAGACGCCGTCACGGCCGCGAGCGACGACGTTCCGCCCGACTTCGGCGGCGGCGGCCGTTCGCCCGGCAACAACTCGATTCACGACAACGGCGGCTTCAACATGATCAACGAAGGCGTTGCGACCGTGAAGGCGGAGAACAACTACTGGGGCACGACGAACGCCGCGGCCATTGCGGCGAAGATCGAGGGCGACGTCGACTTCGATCCGTTCCTCTCCGCGCCGCCGGCGTGCGTCATCGCCGCGACGACGGCCGATCTCTCGATCACGAAGACCGTGACCACGCCGCCGCCGTACACGGTCGGCTCGATCATCTCGTACGACCTCAAGGTCACGAACGCGGGTCCGGACGACGCCACGAACGTCGTCATCACCGACACGCTGCCGGCGGGCCTCGAGTTCGTCTCCGCCGACAGCGGCTGCAGCGAGTCGTCCGGCACCGTGACGTGCACGATTCCGACGCTCGCGAACGGTGCGAACACCACGCGCTCGATCAGCGTGCGCGCGATCGCTTCCGGTACGCAGACGAACACCGCCACCGTCACCAGCGACGCCGACGATCCGACGCCCGCGAACAGCGCGGCCGCGCCGGTCGTCATCGCGCCCGCGCTCGTGACGCCCGTGCCCACCGCGAGCGGCTTCGCGCTTCTCGTGATGGGACTCATGCTCGCCGTCGCGGGCGTGTGGTTCACGCGGCGGATGTAACCGCGATCCTGCGAGTGCGGCGGCGCGGCCGCCGCACTCCTTCCGCGATCGCGACGAATACCCACACCACGAATCCCACGATCGCGAGCGGCCACCAGCCGCGCGCGATGCGCCGCGAGTACACGACGGTGTGATGTCCCGCGGGCACGATCGTGCCGGCGAAGAGCAGGTCGCAGCGCACGGGACGCACGGCCTTGCCGTCGATGGTGATGCGCAGCTCCGGCGTCAGCTTCTCCGACGACGCGAGGAAGAACGCGTTCGATGCGTCGGTGACGATGCGCTGCTCGTTCGGCGCGTATGACGCGAGCGCGACGCGCGCGGGCGTATCCGCGAGTTCCGGCGGCTGATAGCGCTGGTCGCCGATGACCGACTCGCGCTCGAAGTCGACGTCCTTCGTCGCGAGGAACTCGTCGTCATTCAGCTTGCGCAGATGCGCGACGCCGCGGAAGCGCGGCAGCTCGCCGAGGTTGCGGAAGAGCTTTCCGTCGATGAACGCGCGGTCGAAGACGATCGGAATCGTGACGCGGCCGTAGAAGAGCGGCGCCTCCGCCGCGTTCGCGTTCTCCCCTTGCAGCATCCAGCCGCGCGCGCTGTGCGCGCGCACGCGCAGCACGACGCTCTCGCCGAGGCGCGCGTATGGGCGCAGCGGCACGTAGATCTTGCTGAGAAAGTTGACGTCGTCCTGCGTGAACGCGCGCGACCACACCACCGCGTCGTTCTTCAGCAGCATGACGTCGACGCGACCGCGCGCGGCGTCGAGATGCATCGGCACCTCGATGGCCCAGAACGGCTCGGCGTCCACGCGGATCGTCCGCTGCAGCACCGCGCCGGGACGCAGCGCGAACGTGCCCGTCTCCTTCACGCCCGGCACCGTGCTCTGGAAGATCGTCCACTTCACGATGTCGATGTCGCGATGCTCGATGAACCAGCGGATGCCGAGCAAGCGCACGAGCGGATCGGTGAGATTGAACTTCAGGCTGTTGAACGTGATGACGGTCGAGCTGCCGCCCCACGACGTCGGATCGATGCGCAACAACAATTTCCGATACGCCGCCTCCGAACCGAAGTGGCTGCGTACGTCTTCGAGGCACACGAGCTCCGAGGTGTTCGGCCAGAGGTAATTGAAGAACGGCGCGATGCGGAAGGGCGGGCGGTCGTGCTGCAGAAACGCGAGCGTCGGCGTCTGCGGGATTGCCGCTTCTTCCGGAGTGAGGTACGGATGGAAGCGGCCCGCGACGAGCGCGAGGTCCGCGGCGATGGCGATGGCCAGCGCGCCGGCCGCGACGTCGCGAAAACGCACGCGCAGCCACGCCGCGCCGGCACCCGCGAGATAGCCCGCGGGCAGCGGCAGCAGCAAGCCGACGCGCGCGAGCGCGGAGTACTTGAAGCCGGGCAGCCTCGCGAAGAACGGCGCGATGCCGGGCGCGCCGAACATGCAGCCGAGGACGAGCACGGCGACGGCGAGCCAGAACCAGCGCGTCCGCGCGCGGCGGTTGCAGAGGCCGAGCAGCGCGAGCGGCAGCGTGAGGAGGCCGAGGTAGATCGTCGACTCGACGTAGTTGTTCATCACGCCCAGCTGCGGATCGCCGGTGAAGTTCTTGTACGACGGATTGCCGAGGCGGTCCGGCTGCACGAAGCCGCGCCAGTGCGAAACCGGATAGACGCCGGCGAGACTCGTCGACTGCCGCGCTTCGAGATAGCCGGAGCGCTGCAGCAGCTGCGCGAACGGTACGAGCGACGGCAGCACGAGCAGCAGCGCGATGACGACCGCCGCGAGATTGCGCGCGACGAGCGAGACGCGCATCGGCCGCAGCGCGTACGCGACGACCACATATGCGCCGTACGCGATCGCCGCGGGGAAACCGGCCAGCGCGAACGCGAAGGCGACGAACGCGGTCAGCGCGATCGACGTCCGCTTGCCGTGGCGCGCGCGGCTCACGAGCCAGAGCAGCGCCGGATAGAGTGTCGTCGCGTTCGTGATCTGCCACAGCCAGCGCACCGCGTAGACGCCCGCGCCGGCGACGACGAGCGCGCCGATCGCGGCGCCGCGGCGTCCGAGGCGTTCTTCGCGCAGCCAGAGATACGCGAAGAGAAACGAGACGTTCAGCTTCAGAAAGACGATCGCCGTGTAGACCCACGTCAGCGGCACGAGCAGCACCGGCAGGAGGATGAACGGCGACAGCATCGCCGCGGCGGACGAGCCGAAGCCGGGGATGCCGGAGGCGACGTACGGGTTCCAGTGAAACGCGCGCCAGTCGTTCTTCACCAGCGACATCAGCGTGAAGTACGCGGTGGGCGGATCGTTGAGCAGCGAGTTCTGCGCGTGCGTGAGATCGCCGCGCACGGCCGCCCACGGCGCGAAGTTGCCGTAGACGTCGTTCGGAGAGATCGCGCGCCCCATGAACAGCACGGGGAAGAAGAGCACGAAGTTGTACGCCGCGATGGCGATGAGCGCGATCCGGTGTTTGCGGAGGAAGCGCAGCAAGCGGCGAGAGTTTACAGTGAAGCCATGAAACGCCTTCTGATCGCCGCGGACATCGACCGCTCGCTCGACGCGCGCGCCGAAGCCGACGGCCGTTTCGTCGTGACGCGCAACCCGGTGCGGACCGAGGACGAGCTCGCGCGCATCGTCGGCGACGCGCAGGTGCTCGTCACGCGCGCGTACAACAAGGTCTCGCGCCGTGTGCTCGACGCCGCGCCCAATCTCGAGCTGATCGCGCAGGGCACGAGCGGCATCGACAACATCGACGCGGACGCGGTGCGCGAGCGCGGCATCCGCGTCCTCCACATGCCCGGTGTGAACGCGGACGCGGTCGCGGAGCTGGTGCTCGGCTTCATGATCTCGCTGACGCGCACGGTGCCGTGTTACACGCGCGAAGTCGTCCGCGGCGCGTGGCCGCGCGAGGATTGCGCGACGCGCCACGAGCTCCACCACCACCGCCTCGGCATCGTCGGACTTGGCAACGTCGGCCTGCGCGTGGCGCGGCTCGCGCGCGTCTTCGGCATGGACGTGCGTGCGTTCGATCCGTATCTGTCGGACGCCGACTTCGTCGAGCGCAACGCCGCGCGCGCGGCGACGCTCGACGAGCTGCTGGCGTCGAGCGACATCCTCACGCTGCACGTGCCGCTCTCGCCGGAGACGCGGCGCATCGTCGGCGCCCGCGAGCTCGCGCGGCTGCCGCGCGGCGCGTACGTCATCAATGCCTCGCGCGGCGAGGTGCTCGATCAGCGCGCGGCACTCGACGCGCTCGCGGCGAACGCGCTCGCGGGACTCGCGCTCGACGTCTTCGATCCCGAGCCGCCGGAAGGCGGGTTCCCCGACGATCCGCGCCTCATCCTCACGCCGCACGTCGGCGGCTGCACGTTCGAGGTGAAGAGCGACGTCGGCGGGCGGCTGTTCAAGAAGATCGCCGCGTTCTACGGCAGCTGAACGCCGTCGCGGAAGACGTGCCGCACGAGGTTCACGCCGAAGTGGTAGACGAGGTGGAGGTACGACGGCGCGTCGAGCAGCACGAAGTCGGCGCGCTTGCCCGCTTCGATCGAGCCCGTCTCGTGCGCGAGGCGCAGCGAGTACGCGCCGTTGAGCGTCGCGGCGGTGAGCGACTCCTCGACGGTCAGCTTCATCTGCAGCGTGGCGAGCTGCATCACGATCTGCATCGACTCGGTCATCGACGTGCCGGGATTGCAGTCGGTGGACAGCGACACGATGCCGCCCGCGTCGATGAGCGCACGGCCGGGCGCGTACTTCGTCGACATCAGAAAGAAGCTCGTCGCCGGCAGCAGGTTCGCGACGGTGTCGGACGCGGCGAGCGCGGCGACACCGGCATCGGAGATCTGCATCAGATGATCGGCCGACGCGGCGCCGAGGTCCGCGGCGAGACGCGCGCCGTCGGTGTCGGAGAGCTCGTCCGCGTGCAGGCGCGGGCTCATGCCGAGCTCGCGGCCCGCGCGCAGCACGCGCTCGCCTTGCGCGCGCGTGAAGACGCCGCGCTCGACGAACGCATCGCAGAACACGGCCAGCTCTTCGCGCGCGACGGCGGGGAGAATCTCGTCGACGATCGCATCGACATATGCATCGCGCGCGGATTCATCGCCCCGACTCTCCGGCGGAAACTCGTGAGCGGCGAGGCACGTCGGCACGAGGCGCACCGGCGACGTCGCGTTCGCGTCGCGGATCGCGCGCAGCTGTTTGAGCTCGTCGTCGCGCGTGAGGCCGTAGCCGCTCTTCGCTTCCGCGGTGGTCGTGCCGTAGCGCGCCATCGTCGCCGCGCGCGCGAGCACGTTCTGCGCGAGCTCCTCCTGCGTCGCCGCGCGCGTCGCGCGCACCGTCGACGCGATGCCGCCGCCCGACGCCGCGATCGACTCGTACGACTCGCCGCGCAGCCGCCGGTTAAACTCCGACTCGCGCAGTCCCGCGAACGGCAGATGCGTGTGCGTGTCGATGAAGCCGGGCACCGCGGTCATGCCGCGCGCGTCGAAGTCGTCGTCGATCGTGACATCGTTCGGCAGATCGCTCTCGCGTCCGACGAACGCGAAACGCCCGCCGTCGACGACGAGCACCGCGTTCTCGTACAGCGTCAGCTCGCGCATTGCGCGCCCGCGCACGGCGGTGCGGCCCGACGGCGTCGCGATCTGCGCGAGATTGCGAACCAGCAGCGCCATTACGACTGCAGCCGCTGGCGGAAGAGTCCCGTCAGCGGTTGCTCGTTCGCCTCTTCCTCGGCGTCGAGCACCACCATCTGCTGGATCGTGTCGAGCGTCGCCTGCAGCTTGTTGCGCGCGGCGCGGCGCTCGATCTTCAGATCCTGGATCGCTTTCTCGAGATCGCCCACGCGCTGCATCGCCTGCGCGATGAGGCGCTCGGACAGGAGCTCCGCGTCCTTGACGATGAGCTCCGCTTCCTTGCGCGCGTTGACGGTGAGATCCTCGGCCACCTTCTGCGCGGAGAGCAGCGTGTCCTTGAGGATGCGCTCGCGGTTCGAGTGATCTTCGAGATCTTCGCGGAGCACCGCGGAGTCGCGCGTGAGGCGATCGTTCTCGCGCACGAGCCGCTCGATCTCCTCAGCGACGAGATGCAGGTACGCGCGCACCTCATCCGGGTTGTAGCCTTTGAGCGCTCGCGAGAAGGTCTGCTTCTGGATCTCGAGCGGAGTGAGGTTCTGCATCGACGCCCTCCCAACCCACCGGGTTATCTGGAGAGTATAAGCCTCGCCTCGAGCACCGCGAGCAATTGCCGCACGAGCCAGATGGCGAGGATGAGCAGCATCGGCGACCAGTCGATGCCCGCCGTGTCGAAGCGCCGCAGCCAGCGGCGGAACGGCCGCAGGAACGGCCGCGTCATCCGCTCGAAGATGTCGTTGAGCTGTTCGAGCACCATGTACAGCTGCCGGTGCCGCCAGCGGAACTGCGCGTTGCGCAGGAAAAACAGCACCCACGAGAGGATGACCCAGACGAGGATCGTCCACTGGAGGATGTCCAGGATGAGCGCGATGCCGCTGAAGAGGATGCGGAGAAAGTCCATTAGCCGCGGCTCCCGAAGATCGCTCTTCCCACGCGCACGATCGTCGCCCCTTCCTCGATCGCGACCTCGAAGTCGTCGGTCATGCCCATCGACAGCTCGTCCAGGCCGAGATCATCGCGCATCGCGCGCAATTCCCGAAAGAACGCTCGCATCGCTTCCGGCTCTCCGGCCGGCGGGATGGCCATCAACCCGCGCAGACGGATGGACTGCAGCCCGGCCATCCGTCTCGCCAGCGCCGGCACGTCGTCGATCTCCGCGCCGCTCTTCTGCGTCTCGCGTCCGATGTTCACCTGCAGCAGCACATCCTGCGTCTTCCGCGCCGCCTCGGCATGACGCGCGAGTTTCTCCGCGAGCTCGAACGAGTCGACCGTCTGGATGACATCGAAGAGCCGCACGGCATCCTTCGCCTTGTTCGACTGCAGGTGTCCGATGAGATGCCAGCGCGCGGCGCCGTGCACCTCCGGCTGCTTGTCGCGCGCTTCCTGCACTTTGTTCTCGCCGACGTCGCTCATGCCCGCGGCGATCGCGTGCTCGACGTCGGACGCGGGAAACGTCTTCGTCACCGCGACCAGCCGCACGTCCGAACGCTTGCGGCCCGCGCGCGCGCACGCGGCGGCGATGCGCGCCTCGACGTCCGCGACGTTCGCGCGGATCTCGTCAGCTCTCGGCACGTCGTCTCTCGAGGAGCCGTCCTTCGCGCGCGTGGTCGACCGCGCGGTTCGCGAGCCGGTCGGCGTCCTTGTTGCCCGCGCGCAGCGTGTGGCGGATGCGGAAGCGGCCGAAGCCGCGCGCCATCGTCTTCGCGCGCTCGTACAGCGGCAGAAGGTTCGGATGCTTGACGCGGTAGACGCCGAGCATCTGCTTCACGAGAAGCTCGGAGTCGGAGACGATCTCGACTTCGGTCGCGCCTTCCTCGCGCGCGACGGTGAGCGCCTCGAGCAGGCCGGCGTACTCGGCGACGTTGTTCGTCGTGCGCCCGAGGTAGCCGCAGATCTCGAGGATCTCGCCGGAGTCGGTGGTCATGTAGACGCCGTAGCCGGCGGGCCCGGGATTGCCGCGGGCCGCGCCGTCGATGAACGCGGTGATCTTCAGGATGACGGTCTCTCCATGTAGAGAATGCGGTGGCAGCCTTCGCAGAACGCGAGGTCGCCGCGCTTGAGCTGTTGCGCGAGCGCGGGGCGGATGCGCGTGCGGCAGGCGGAGCAGGTGTTGTTGTCGACGCGCGCGACGGCGACGCCGTTGCGCTGTTTGAGGATGCGCTGGAACTCGTTGCGCAGCCGCGGCGGAAGCGTCGCCTCGAGCGCCTCGGCGCGCTTGCGCAGTTCCTCCGCTTCCTTCTTCAGATCGCCGAGCGAATGCTGCCACTCGTCGTGCGCGACGTTGTAGCGCGACTCGAGCTCGCCGTGGCCGCCGCGCCGCCCGTCGAGCTGTTGCTGCAGCCCGTCCGCCTCGGTCATGTTGCGCAGCACCGACTCCTCGAGGTCCTTCACGTGCTTGCGCGTGGCGTCGATCTCTTTCCACGCCGCAGCGTACTGCTGCTGGTTCTTCACCTGCATGAGCTGCCCCTGATACTTGCGGAGCGTCTCCTGCTGGTCGCTGAGCTCACCGTCGACGCGGCGGCGTTCGCGCCCGAGACCGTCGAGCTGTTCCTGCAGCCGCGACATCTCGTCGTTGGCCGACTGATACTCGCGGTCGATGGCGGCGAATCCTTCCGGCTTCACGGCCATCTGTTTCTCGCGCTCGTTCAGCGCGGAAAGAACGGTCTGCAGTTCCCACAGTTTGTCGACTTCGCTCAACGATTCCTCCGAAAACAAAAAAGGCGTTCCATGGTCGGAACGCCTGTGGGCAACGGATGCTCTCCGCGCCGGGGACAGTACTGGATGTTCTTGTGGAGTCTTTGCATCAAACGTTCAGGTGGGTCCACCAGGATTCGAACCTGGGACCTGCCGGTTATGAGCCGGTAGCTCTAACCGCTGAGCTATGGACCCGGACGCGCGATTCTAGCGCATCTCCACCTGATCGCCGATCTGCATATCGCGCCGCGACTGGACGATGATCGCGGTGGCGCTGTGCGCCTGCGTGGTGAGGATGCCGATCTCGCCCAGGACCACGCGCGGCTGATCGGCGCGCGGGCTCGGACGGTAGACGGTCATGAAGTCGCCGGGCTGCAACTGGTCCTCGGCGCCGAGGTCGATCTGAATCAGATTGCCCTGCACCATCCCGACGTCCCAGCCGAGCGAATGCACGATCGTGCCGACCGTGCGGCCCGTCGGCGCGTCGCACCACGCGGCCGACTCCGGGATGCGCGCGATCGGGATCGGCAACTGCGGCAGCGGCTTGAGTCGCGCGCCGATGTCGATCTCCCGGCAAGACTGCGAGATCACCGCGCGCGAGCGATTCGGCTCCGTGCACAGCACGCGGACCTGTCCCGCGTACTGATACTGGCGGCCGAGGAGCTTGCCGGTGACGGGGTGGTAGACGAGATCTCCGGGCGTCACGGCGAGGTACGTCTCGCCGGCGACGAGGCCCGTCGCCGAGCCGCCGTGAATGTAGATCAGATCTCCCTGGGCGACGAACGCGGCCGCATCCGTGGTTCCCGGCGCGTGCGGAAGGTAGCCGGTCTCGGTGTCTTCGATCGACTCGAAGTAGTTCGGCAGCGACTCGTTCGGATCGCCGATGTAGCCGTAGCAGTAGATGTCGGATTCGGTCGCGAGCGGAATGGGACGGCTGTCGCGCGCGATGCGGGCGACGGGGATGCCGCCTTCGACCTCCTCCGACGCGAAGCCCTCGTCCGCCTCGCCGGCGTTCGCGGTCGCGGGGGCCGTGGTCGCCGTCGCCTGCATCGAAGACGTCTCGGCGGTCATCGTGGTGGTGCTGTTCGTGACGCTCGCCGTCGCCGGCGCGGCGTTGCCTTCGCCCTCGACGAGCAGAACGTCACCGGGATAGATCCAGTGCGCGTCGGTCACCCACGTGTTCGACTCCCACAGCTGCGGCCAGAGATACGCGTTGCCGTAGTAGGTCTGCGCGAGTGCCCAGAGCGTGTCGCCGCTCTTGATCGTGTGCGTCTTCGCACCGGCGGGATACGTGGCGGGATCGGGAGGGTTGTACGCCGTCCAGTGATCGCCGGCGCGATGAAGATCGCGCGGCGGCGTTGACGACTGCTTCTGCGCGAACGCGGTTGCCGCGAACGCGAGAAGGAGAAAGGGAGCCACCCTGCGCACACTGACCATTGTCCCCTCCCAGGTCCTTTTGCCTGACTCGTCTTCGTAGCTGACGGAGTCAGCTCAACAAGTTAGCGCAGGATGGGGGAAGCGGTCAATCAGCGCAGAGTGAGCGTGCCGTCGGGCTCCGGAACCGAGCCGCCGCCGCGGAGCTGTTCGTTCTTGTACTTCTCCAGCTCCTTGTTGCGCTTGTCGTAGTTGTGCAGGACCTTCTTCACGTACTGGCGCGTCTCGCCGAACGGCGGCACGCCGCGGTAGCGCTTCACCGTGCCCTCGCCGGCGTTGTACGCGGCGATGGTCTGGCGCAGATCGCCGTGGAAGCGCTCGTTGAGGTACTTGATGTAGCGCACACCCGCGTCGATGTTCTGCTCGGGATCGTAGAGGTTGCGCGCGCCCATCCAGCGGCCGGTGCGCGGCATGAGCTGCATGAGCCCGCGCGCGCCGACCTGCGACTTCGCCGTGGCGCGGAACTTCGACTCCTGCTCGATCACTGCCGCGACGAGCGCGGGATCGACCTTGTACTTTGCCGCCTTCTCGTGAATGAGCTCGCCGTACGGAATCGAGCTCGCGAAAAAGTCGGCGCGGATGGCCTCGTTGATGCGCCGCATCTCGTCGAAGAAGAGGTCGTGCTTCCGCGGCGACGCGTGCGGCTCGCCTTCCGACGCCGGCGCGGGCAGCCACGCGTCGTCGAAGAGCGCGCGCTCGCGCGAGACGTAGCGCTCGGGAAGCACCTGCGCGAGCTTGAAGACGGTGTTGCCGGTGAAGCCGCCGTCGAGGCTGGCCACGACGGTCTCCGCCTTGCCGTTCTGGCGGACGACGCGCACGGCGTCGAGGTCTTTCTGCACCAGGAAGTGCACGTGGTCGAGCGTCTCGGCGACGCCGCCGACGGAGAGTGCCGTGCCGAGGAGGAGCGCGGCCGCGCCGCGGCCACCGACCATGCGCATGAAGCGATGCCCTTCCGCCGCTTTGCGGGCGCGGGCGACGCGGGTCGAGAGGCTGTCGACGACGGGACGAGGCTTCTGCATCAGGCGCTTCCTCCGAGTTATTGTAAGTCGAATAACCTTACACTCTCCGAATGGACACGTCAAAACCCCGCGGCCTCCGGGAATATTACGGATCAGGACGCAAGAGCCGCTAAGTGCTTACAGCGCAGTGTCTTGCTCGCCGAAAACTTCCGCCGAAAACTTCTCGATCCGGCAGTCGGCGGCACGCCACGCGTCGGGCGGAAGCCCCGCCTTGAGGCAGGTCTGGCGGAGGAAGGTGTCGCGGTCCCACCCGTATTCGGTCGCCACCTGCGGCAGGAGCAGCCCCGCGCGCGAGCCGCGCGAGAGGATGAGGCCATCGCGTCCGACCTCGATCGTGTTGACGTCGTTAACGCGCTCGATCGGCCCCATGACGGAGATCTCGATGTCGAGCTGCGGCAGCTCGTCCGCGCGCACGGGACGGAAGCGCGGGTCGCGGAACGCCGCGCTCATCGCGCTCGACGACACCGCCTGCGCGAGCGGCGCGACCGGCTCGATCGAGCCGATGCAGCCGCGCAGATCGCCGTGCTTCTCGAGCGTCACGAACGCGCCGGCGGGACGCTGCAGATCTTCGTCGACGGAGGCGAGATCGACGGCGTAGCGCTGCCCTTCGAGAGCGGCCGTGATGGTGTCACGCGCGATCCGGAGGAGCTGCCGGCGTTGCTGCGGGGTCAACATGGGTTTCGCGCTGGGGTTGCCGATGGATGAGCATCAGGTTGCGGATGTAGACGATGAGACCCGAACCTTGCCCGATGATGAACACGGGGTCTCTGCGGTGAATTGCGTACGCCGTCATCACCAGACCGCCCGCGAGCGAGAAGTACCAGAACGCGATCGGGACGTGGCTCTCGCGTTTGCGCTCGGAAGAGATCCACTGCACGAGGAAGCGTCCCGCGAAGAGGAACTGGCCGGCGAATCCGAAGATCAGCCAGAGGTCCCAATGCCAGTTCATGCGTCTTCCCGCGCCTGGTAGTTGAGCATGCGCTTGCCCATCCAGCGCACCGCGAAGCAATCCGCCAACCCTCGAAACGCGCGATTCATCGCGCCGTACTTCGACGTCCCGAACTGCCGCGCGCGATGGTTGACCGGCATCTCCACGACGCGGTAGCCGGCGTAGCGCACGAGCGTCGGCAGGAAGCGATGCATGCCGGTGAAGAGGCGCACGCGATCGATCGCCTCGCGCCGCACGAGCTTGAGCGAGCAGCCGGTGTCGGTGATCCGATCGCCGGTGATCCAGTTGCGCACGCCGTTGCCGATGCGCGACTGCATCTTGCGGCTCCACGTGTCGCGGCGATTGACGCGCACGCCGATGACCATGTCCGCGCCGCTCTCGGTGAGGCGCTGCATCATGCGCGGGATGTCGGCGGGATCGTTCTGCAGGTCCGCGTCGAGCGAGACCACGAGCTTCCCGCGCGCGGCGCGCCACGCGGCATCGAGCGCCGCGGTCTGGCCGCTGTTCTTCGCCAGCGCCATGACGCGCAGCGTCGGATAGTCTTTTCGCGCTTCGCGGAGAATGGCGAGGCTGCGATCGGTCGAGCCGTCGTCGACGGCCACGATCTCGTACGTCCAGCCGCGCCCCTGCAGCGCCGCTGCGATCTCGCGCAGCAGCAGAGGGACGTTTTCTTCCTCGTTGTAGACGGGGAAGACGACCGACAGATCAGGCGCCTCGCTCACGGTTCCGGGAGTGTAACCGAGAAGGCCCGCTCGAAATTTGCGGTGGTCTGCGCGGCCACTTCCTCGAGCGAAACGTTCCACAGACTGGCGAGCAGTTCGGCCACTTTGATGACGTAGGCCGGCTCATTGTCGCGGCCGCGGTACGGCACCGGCGCGAGGTACGGCGTGTCGGTCTCGATGAGCACGCGGTCGTGCGGCAGTCCGCGCGCGGCCTCGCGCAGCGACTCGGCGGACTTGAACGTGACGATGCCGGAAAACGAGATGAAGTAGCCGAGGTCGACGAGACGCCGCGCGACGTCGAGCGATTCCGTATACGAATGAAGAATGCCGCGCGCGCCGGCACGCGTGAGGATCTCCAGCATGTCGTCGGTCGACTCGCGGTTGTGGACGATGATCGGTTTGTCGAGCTCTTTGGCGAGCGCGAGATGCCGCTCGAAAACCTCGCGTTGCACGTCGCGCGGCGAGTGCATGTAGTGGTAGTCGAGGCCGCACTCGCCGATGGCGACGACGCGGTGCATCTTCGCCAGGCGCGCGATCTCGCGGAAGGCGTCGTCGTCGCAGTCTTTGGCTTCATGAGGATGGAAGCCGACCGCCGACCAGACGTCGTCGTGCTGCTGTCCGATCGCCACCGCCTGCGGCGCGTCGTCGAGCTTCGTCGCCGGCACGACGAAGCCGCGCACGCCCGCCGCCCGCGCCGCGGCGAGGTTCGCGTCGAGGTTGGACATCGTGAGATGGCAATGCGAATCGGTGAAGCGCATCAAACGCGCTCCACCAGCAGCGACAGCCCCATGCCTCCGCTGATGCAGAGCGTGGCCAGCCCGCGCTTCCGCTCGCGCGTTTGCAGCGCGTGCAGGAGCGTCGTCGTGATGCGCGCGCCGGTGCAGCCGATCGGATGCCCGAGGGCGATCGCGCCGCCGTGCACGTTGAGCTTCGCGGGGTCGAAGTGCAGCTCGCGGTCGCAGGCGATGACCTGCGCGGCGAATGCTTCGTTGAGCTCGATGAGATCGACGTCGTCGAGCGAGAGCCGCGTGTCGTCGAGCAGCTTGCGGGTCGCCGGCACGGGACCGATGCCCATGATCTTCGGATCGACGCCCGCCTGCGCGTAACCGATGATGCGCGCCATCGGCGTCAGCTTGTGTTGCGCCACCGCTTCTTCGCTCGCGACGAGCATGCTCGACGCGCCGTCGGTGATTCCGGAGGAATTGCCGGCGTGCACGCTGCCGCCCTTGCGGAACACGGGCGGCAGTTTGGCCATGCTGTCCAGCGTGGCGTCGAAGCGCGGATGTTCGTCCGTGTCGATGACGACGTCGCCTTTTTTACCGGCCACCGTCACCGGCGCGATCTCATCGGCGAAGCGGTGTTCGTCGTACGCGCGCGCGGCCTTCTGTTGCGAGGCGACGGCGTAGCGGTCCTGTTCGTCGCGCGAGATGCCGTACTGCTCCGCGAGCGTCTCCGCGGTCGAGCCCATCATCTCGTCGGCGAGCGGACAGAGGAAGCCGTCGCGCACCATGCCGTCGACGATCTCGTCGTTACCCATGCGGTAGCCCCAGCGCGCGCGCGGTAACAGGTACGGCGTGTTCGACATCGATTCGGTGCCGCCGGCGAGGACGACGCTCGCCTGCCCCAAGCGAATCTGATCGGCGGCGTTCATGATCGCGCGCAGGCCCGAGCCGCAGGCCTGGTTCACGGTGTACGCCGGCACCTCGTGGCGCAGCCCGCTCTTGATCGCGATCTGCCGCGCGACGTTCGGGCCGACGCCGGCCTGGCGCGCGTTGCCGAAGATCACTTCGTCGATCGCGTGCGGGTCGATGCCGCTGCGCGCGAGCGTGGCGTTCGCGCTGGCGGTGCCGAGTTGCGCGGCGGTGAGCGAGGCCAGTCCGCCGCCGAACTTGCCGATCGGCGTGCGGAGCGCGGCGATGAGATAGATCGATTCTTTCAGCTGCGGCATGCGTTACGTCACGTTCCCTTCGAGCAGCGAGATCACCATCGACTCGTACGTCGCGACCGCGTCGAGCAATTCCCGCTTGCCGATCTTCTCGTCGACGCCGTGCGCGTCGAGGATCGAGCCGGGACCGAAGAGCAGCGGCTGCCCGAGGTTGCCGAGCCAGGGGACGTCAGTATTGAACGCCACCACCGCGGATGGCTGGCCGGCCGGCACGATCATCCGCTGCGGCGGATTGCCGCGCGCGGCCGTGATCGCGCCACCATGCCGCGCCACGAGCGTCTCCAGCTTCTGCCGCACATCCTCAGGGGTCGTGACGAGGCGGAAGATCATCTCGCATTCCGCCCACGCGGGCACGATGTTCGGCTTCTCGCCGCCGCGCACGACGCCGACGTTGACGGTGGCGTTGCCGAGGACGTCGTCCGCGCCCCAGTCCGCGAAGCGGTTGATCTCGTCGATCGCGGCGACCATGCGGTTGATGGCCGAGTCGCCGAGGTGCGGATACGCGGAGTGCGCGGCGACGCCTGCGAAGCGCACCGTCGCGGTGAACGCGCCTTTCGACGCGCGCGCGAACTTCGACTCGGTCGGCTCGCCGACGACGACGAATTCCGAGCCGAGATCGGCGAACGCTTCGTTCGCCGTCTTCGCGCCGATCGAGTCGGTTTCTTCGCCGACGACGAAGAGGTACGCGAAGTCGCGGATGCCGCGCGCGAGCAACCGCTCCCCTGCCGCGAGCATCGCCGGGATGATGCCTTTCGTGTCGCACGCGCCGCGGCCGTAGACGTGCGCGTCGTCTTCGCGCGAGGCGAACCACGGCGGCACGGTGTCGATGTGCGAGTTGAGCACGACGCGCGGGCGTCCGCCCGCGGACGCGAAGAGATTGAAGCGCGTGTCGGTGACGGCGTGACGGCGCGTGGTGAAGCCGAGCGCGGAGAGCTGCGCGTCGAGGAGCTCGCCGACGGCGGCTTCTTCGCCGGTCGGCGACGGCGCGTCGATGAGCTGGCGGGCGAGCGCGATCGGATCGAGCGGCATCGGGCGGCGATTGTATCCGCTGCGTCGAGAAGACCCGCGCGTCAGACGATGAGGTCTTCGAGCTCCGACTTTTTGTGCAGAGTCATCGACGTGCGCCGCACCGTCAGGATCTTCTTCTCGCGGAAACTCTTCAGCAGGCGCGTGACCGTCTCGCGCGAGGTGCCGATCATCTGCGACATCTCTTCATGCGTCATGACGACCGGGAAGCGCATGCCGCTCGCAGACGGCTGTCCGTTCTCCTGACACCACGCGAGGAGCAGTTGCGCGAGCCGCTCGGCGGCGGAGTTCGCCAGGCCGAGGGCGCGGATCTGGTTCGCGTCCGACTCGCACTCTTCGATCAGCTGGCGCGCGACGTTGAAGGAGACGTCGCGATACGTTTCGGAGAAGCGCAGAAAATCGTCGCGCCGCACGAACTTCACCTGCGACGGGGCGGTCGTCTCGGCGCTCGACTTGTACGCGTTGCCGGAGAGGACGCTGGAGAGGCCGAGCACTTCGCCCGCCTCGACGATGCGCGTGATGAGCGTCTTGCCGCTCCCGGACGAGATGCTCAGCTTCGCGCCGCCGTGGCACAAGAGAAACAGTCCGCGCGGCGCCTCGCCTTCGGCGTACAGCAGCGCGCTGGCGGGATGCACGCTGGTGAACGTGATCGCGTCGAAGGCCTTGAGGATGTCCGCGTCGAACTGACAGAAGAAGCTGTCGGCGCGCCACTGGCAGTCGGCGCAGCGGTCACAGATCGTGACGCCGTAGCGGGTATCGTTTCGACTCACAGGATGGCCGGCAGTATAGCCGGAATGCCGCCCCTCCACGTCTCCGGCCGGGGACGATCGCGTCCGCTGCAGGCGTCAACCCATACGAGCGAAATCACTTATGCGCCGGAGACGTTTTGCGTCCCGTGCGCCGGCTCCCGTTTCTCGCAGCGTTGTTCCTCGCGTTCGCCTTCGCTTTCGCCGGGCAGGCGCGCGTGACGTTCATCTCGCCTCTCGATGGCGCGCAGGCGCTTGGTCCCACGGCGATCGAAGTGACGACGGACGCCGCGAACGTCGATCGCGTCGACTTCCGTGTCGACGGCGCGCTCGCCGGCGTCGCGCGCAAGCCGCCGTATCGCATCGCGTTCGATTTCGGCCAGAGCCTCGCCGCGCGCACGATCGAGGCGACGGTTTGGTCGAACGGCTACCGCAACCGCGAGGACGCGCGCGTGCGCACGGCCGCACTGTCGGCGAACGACACGCTGAACGTGACGCTGGTCGAGCTGCCGCTGCGCGTGCGGACGTCGCAAACGCTGCGCGCGTCGGACCTGCGCGTGCGCGAGAACGGCGTCGAGCAGACCGTGCGCGACGTGCGCGTCGAACGTCCGCCGGCGCATTTCGCGTTCGTCGTCGACCGCTCGCTGAGCATGAACGACGGCAAGCTCGCGGCCGCGCTGCACGCGGTGAGCGAGCAGCTGCGGCAACTGCGCGCGGGCGATCGCGCGTCGCTCGTCCTCTTCAACCACAACGTCGCCGCCGCGCGTCCGATCGCGCGCGGCGACGATCTCGCGCGCCTCTTCGCGAGCACGGTTCCGTCGGGCGGCACGTCGCTGCGCGATGCGCTCGCGTCGATTGCGAGCGACGAGCGCACGTACGCGATCGTCATCACCGACGGCGGCGATCGCAACAGCGCGCTCTCCGAGGAGGCGGCGCTGCGCCGCATCAGCACCACGAAAACGATCGTGCACGCGATCGTTCTCGGCAACTCGCACACGGACTTTCTCGACCGCGCCGCGCGCAACACCGGCGGCTCGGTGGTGGCCGCGTCGCGCGCGACCGTGAACGATGCGCTCGCGCGGCTGCTCGCCGACATCAACAGCCGCTATCTCGTCGTCTATCAGAGCCAGGGCACGCGGCCGGGCTGGCGCCGCATCGAGGTGACGCCGCGCCGCGCGGGGCTCACGATCGTCAGCGCGCGCAAGGAGTACTTCGCCGAATGAGACGAGTGCTGCTGCTGCTCGCGCTTTCATCGTCGCTCCTCGCGGAATCGCGCATCGCGTCCGACTTCGAGCTCGCGCAGATGGAAAAGCAGCTCGCGACCGCGCACGGCTTCGAGGCGCAGTTGTCCGGCCATGCGAACCTCGGCGACGTCCGCGCCGCGCGCAACGAGCCGTCGCTCGCCTCGCGCGAGTACCGCACCGCGTACGACCTCGCCGCGCGCGAGCGACTCGACGCGCGGCGCGACGCGCAGCTGGCGCGCTATGCGACGGCGACGTCGTACGCCGCGCTCGCGGCCGCGAAGCTCCATCGCGACGCGGAGGCGTTCGCGTTCGCGGAAGAAGCCGTGCGTTACGCGAGCGACGACGCGGAGACGTGGAACCTCTACGCCTCCGCGATGCGCATTCTTGGATATCCAAGGAAAGCCGTAAGCGCCGCGCGCAACGCGGTGACGCTGGCGAAGAAGCCGCTCGACGTAGCGGTCGATCAGTACGCGCTGGCGACCGCGCTGCTCGACAGCGGCGAGAGCGCCGAGGCGGAGACGCTGCTGGTGAAACTGACGGAGTCGCTGCGCTCGGAACGGTTCGCGTCGCTGCGGAACGACGTTGCGCGGCAGGAATCGTTCGAGATCTACAGCTCGGCGCACGGCGACGTCGCCGCATACGTCTCGCTGCTGAATCGCGCGCAGCTGCGGCTGGCGCGGCTGTACGAGGAGCGCGGGCGCAACGAGCTCGCCCGGCGCACGTACGAGCGCGTGCTCGACGCGCGCAGCGACGACGCCACCGCGCTCGCGGGACTGGCGCGCCTCGCCACGTCGAGCGACGAACGCGAGCGGCGGTTCGCGGAGGCGTTCGAGGCGAATCCGTTCGACCGCGAGCTCGTCGCGCAATACCGCGCGTTTCTGCACTCGAGCGCGCGGGCGACGCCGGCATCGAACGGCTCGACCGGCAGCGAAGTGCGGCGCGCGATCGCGCAGCTCGTCCGCGGCGAATCGCGCGCGGCGCGCGAAACGCTCGACGCGCTGCTCGCGAAGTTCCCCGCGAACGAAACGCTGCGGACGTTGCGCGTCGAAGCCGAGCACGCGAACGCGAGCATCGCAGCACTGCCGTCGCCGAATCCGACCGCCGCCGAACTACGCGCGCTGCGCGATGGGTACGACGCGCTCGCGCCGGAGCAACGCGTCGCCCTCGATGCGATGACGTTCACCAGCCTGGCGACGTTCGAAAGCGCGCAGGTGGCCAACGCGCAGACGACGCTCGCGAGCGGCACCATCTATGGCGTCGCGTTCCGCTTCTCCGAACCGACGATCTTCGCCGGCACGTTCGACACGTCCGCACCGCTGCGCCTGACGTATCGGATTCTCGGCGTGACGCGGGCGGGAGACGAGGACGCGCTGCTGCTCGAGCCGGTGCGGGTCGAGGGCGGGCGATGAAGAAACTCGTGCTCCTCTTCGCGCTCTTGGCCGCCCCCCTCGCCACCGCCCAACTCCTCATCGACACGCCGCGCGGCGTCGTCGCGGCGCACGACGGGCGGGTCGAGCTCGCCGATCGCTGGCGCGTCGACGGCGTCGCAAACGCCACCTCCATCGCTGCATCTTCCGATCGCGTCGCGGTGCTCGACGCGCTGCACAACGAAGCGGTCATCGTCGAGCTCGCGAGCGGACGCGTCACGCGCGTCGCAACCGCGGAGACGCCCATCGCGGCGCTCTTCGTGAGCGGCGAGCTGTACGTCCTCGCGCGCGACGCGCGCGTGCTGCAGCACGTCGGCGGCGCGTCGATTCCGCTCGCGGCCGATCCCGCGTTCGTGCGCGCGGCGAACGGCCGGCTCTACGTCTACTCGCGCGTCGATGGCGTGCTCGAAGAGATCGAACGCGACCGCGTCGTGCGGCGCGCGACGATTGCGCCGTTCGCCTCGGACCTCGAAGTCGACGGCGCGAACGCGTATCTGCTCTTTCCACGCGACGCGCGCGTCCGCGTCGTCGATCTGCGAACGCTGCGCGTCAGCGACACGCTCGCGGCCGGTGCCGTGCCGGTCGATGTCGCGCTCGCCGGCGGCGGCAGCGCGCTGACGGCGCCCATCCTCGCCGTCGCCGATCCATCTGCCAAGCGAGTCTGGCTCACCGAAGGCACGCAGTCGATGACGCAGGCCGTCGCCCGCGGCTTCCTGCGCGGCGTCCTCGGGCTCGGCCTCTTCGCGAACCGCTCGTCGGAGTTCCCGACCGGCATCGATCGCGTCGTGGCGCGCGGCTCGCGGTGGCTCGCGTACGACTCGAGCAGCGGTACGTTGTACCGCGTGACGAGGCAGAAAAGCACGGTCGTCGCCACCGGCATCGCCCCCGGCGCGTACGCGCTCACGGCGGGCGGAATCGCTTTCTGGCAGAACGGCCGCGTCCGCATCGTCCCGTGACGGTACGTCGGTTGCACTTTGGAGCGGCCATGACGGAACGAAAACCGTGCGTCCGCTGCGCGCGCGCCATCGATGCGATCGCCACGATCTGCCCGTTCTGCAACTGGAACCAGGCGGAGCCCGTGACGGCGCAGCAGAGCGCACCCGCCCCCATCGTCGACTACAAACCGCCCGCCGAGCAGAAGCTGCGGAAGCGGATTCTCTTCGGCATCGCCGGCGCCGTGCTGCTCGTGGCGTCGTTCGCCATCGGCTACGTCATCAATCGCGACGGCGCGCCGAAAGTCGTGCCGCCGACGCCGGAAGAACAGGCGCAGCAACAACAGCAGGCGCAGGCGCGCGTGCCCGCCGTGAAGCGTGCCGATACGCCGCTCGTGCCGGTCGGTGACAGCGGCGGCGTCGATCGCATCGAACAGCCGATCACCAGCGCGCCCACCGGCGCCGCACCCGCCGAAGGCGTCCCGGCCGAATATCAACGCACCGACGCGACCGCGGTCTCCGCGGCCGAGTACGCGCAGATGGCGCAGCGCGCCGCGGCGGAGAAGAGCCGCATGGCCGCGCTCGTCGATCCGCGCTCGATCACCGGCGCCGCCTACGCGCAAGGCGCGCTGCCGCCGCGCCGTCCGCGTCCGGCTCCCGTGGCCGCGATGCCGGGACAGGCGCCCGCGATGGTGCCGCCGTCGATGACCAGCGCGAGCAACGCCGCGCCGCCGCCGCCGCCGTTCGCACAGAACGGCGCGCAGAACAGCGCGCCGCGGCGCGCCGCGATCCGCACGCGTCCCGTGCCGCAGTTCCAGCCGGTGCCGCGTCTCCGCGCGAACGGACCGGTGCGGCTCGATCTGCTCATCGGCGCCGACGGCCGCGTCAAGGAAGTCAACGTCCGCCAGTCGGGCGGCGCGAACCTTCCCTCGCTGATCGCCGCGATTCAGGGTTGGCGCTTCAAGCCCGCCACCGAGAACGGCGAGCCTGTCGCGTCGCCGTACAGCGTTGAAATATCATTCCGATGATGAGCTCCGCAGTCTGCGCCGCGTGCCGCCATCAGATCGACGCCGCCGCGAAACTCTGCCCGTATTGCGGCGCGAACCCGGCCACGGGCGAGCGCATCGACACGCAGGCGCTGCTGCAGGAAGTCTTTCAGCCGCGCACCGTGACAAAGTCCGAGAGCGTGCTCGAATACGCGCGGCAGCGCCAAGGCATCGTGATCGTGCTCTCGCTGCTCGTCGCGTTTCTGCTGCTCGCCGGCATCCATCAGATCGTGATGCGCCGCAACCTCTCGAACGTCAGCGACGCGCCCGCGGTGCCGCTCACGGAAGTCACCGATCTCGCGAATCAGAAAGACGAGACCGCGCCGATGTCGATGCCCGATCTCGACTTCCAGTACGAGGGACGCCCGCAGACGATGCGCACGTTCGTCGTCGAGTCGGGCGCGGTCACGCCGCCCGAGGTGATCGCCGCGCAACAGGCGGCCCAGCAGGAAGCCGCGGCGGCGGCCGCGGCGAAGAACGGCGCTGCCGCTCCCGCGCCCGCCGGAGCCGTGCCCCCCGGCACGCAGCCGATGCCGCCGGGCGCCGCGCGTCCCGGACCGCAGCCGGCGCGCGTCGGCGTCGCGCCGCAGCCCGCCCGTCCGGGCGTTCCGCGGCCGGCCGCGCATCCGCGATGAGCGCGTGGTTCTGGGTCCTGCTCCTCACCATCGCAGGACTCGGCTGGCTCGTCGCGTACATGCTCGCGCAGAAGCCGATCACCAACGCGCAGCAGCTCATCCAGCAGCGCCGCTACGAAGACGCGGTGCTCGAGGCGAATCGCACCGGCGACGCGCTGCATCGCGCCGAAGCGCTCAAGCTCCTCGGCCGCTTCGACGAAGCGATCGCGTCGTATCAGCAATCCGACGATCCCGCCGCGCGCGAGGGCATCGCGCTCTCCCTCGCCCACCTCGGGCGCGACCTCAACGAGGCGCGGCGGCTCATGGAACTGCAGATCGCGCAGTGTCCGCAGATCCAGGAGTTCCAGGCGCTCGCGCTCGCGTACATCCTCCTGCGCGCCGGCGACCGCGACGCCGCGCTGCGCCTCTATCGCGACAACGTCGAGCTCCTCGAGACGCGCTTCCGCGACGACTACACCGATCCCGATCCGCTGCTCTCCGAGACGCTCTTTCTCTTCGCCAAGCTGGCGGAGGCGAACGGCGAGACCGAGCGCGCGACCGCGCTGCGGCGTCAGGCCGAACGCTGGGGCTGGCGCGCGAGCTCGTGAAACGTGCCGCGGATGCGATGCATCGCGATCGGCGCCGCGCACGGATGCACGCGATTCGTCAGCAGCACGTAGACGCGTCCCTCATCGACCCACACCGACGTGCCGGTGAAGCCCATGTGCCCGAACGAGCGCTCCGATAAACCGGGACCCGCGAGCTGCCATCCGAGGCCGCGATCTTCTTTGTAGGCGCGCGTCGCTTCGACGACGAGCTCGCGCGGCACGAGCTCGCCGCTCGCGAAACCCTGCGCGATGCGAAACACCTCGCGCGCGGTCGTGAAGAGGCCGGCGTTGCCGCACGTGCCGCCGTGGTGAAACGAGTTGCCGTCGTTCGCCTCGCCCCACATGAGGCCCTGGCGGAATCCCGTGAACGCGATCGAGCGCGTCGCGCACATGCCGTACTCGAAACGCTGTCCCCACTCCGTCGCCGCGATGCGCGGCAGGAGCGACGGCGCGGGATGGAACGTCGCGTCGTGCAGCCCGAGGGGCGCGAAGATCCGCGTGCGCGCGGCTTCGATGTAATCGCCGAAGAGCTCCTGCAGCGCGAAGTAGAGCAGCACGAAGTTGAGATCGGAGTACGTCACCACCGCGCCGCGCGGATGCTCGCGCCCGCGCTCCTCGATCGCCTGCAGGTAATCGCCGAGCGCGTAGAGCGGCAGCCACGATTTCAATCCAGACGTATGCGTGAGCAGCTCGCGAAACGTGAAGCCGCGATATTCGTCGTCGAGCGCGATGCGCTGCTCCGCGACCGCCTGCAGCACGAGCGTGCCGGTGATGAGCGGCTTGGTGATCGACGCGCAGTCGAAGATCGTGTCGACGTGCGCGGGAATCCGCAGCGGCACCGCGACCGCCTCGCCGAACGCGCGCTCGCGCTCGATGCCGCCGTCGACGGTCCCGATCGCATACGCCGCCGCAGGGAACGAGCCGAGTTCGATCTCGCGGAGGAGGAAGTCGTCGAGCGTCACGAGGCGGGATTGTACGAGCAGTGACGACCGGGCCCACTGCACAGGAACCGCTGCGCGTCCGCGCTGTCAACGGCGAATTTCCCTTTGGCGTCAGCGGTTTACACGAGCCAAATTCGTGTGTATCGGCACCGCGGTTTCCCTGCTAGGATCGCGCGCTAGTCGGACCACCCGCACATCAAAATGTTTCGTCTCGAAAAGCTCGACATCCACGGCTTCAAGTCGTTTTACGACCCCGCCCACCTCACCTTCCCCGCGGCCATGACGGCCGTCGTCGGCCCGAACGGCTGCGGGAAATCGAACATCTGCGACGCCCTGATCTGGGTCCTCGGCGAGAACCGCGCCTCCCACATCCGCGGCGAGACGATGGAAGACGTCATCTTCCAGGGCTCGGCCCGCAAGCGCGCGCTGTCGATGGGAGAAGTCACGCTCACGCTCGGCACGAGCAACGGCGACGGCAACCATCCGATGGCGGACGACGGCAAGATCACCATCAACCGCCGCGTCTTCCGCGACGGGCAGTCGGAGTTCCGCCTCAACGGCAAGCGCGTGCGGATGAAGGACATCTCCGACATCCTCATGGACACCGGCCTCGGCATCCGCAACTACAGCGTGATGGAGCAGGGCAAGATCGATCTGATCCTCTCCAACAAGCCGCAGGATCGCCGCCGCCTGATCGAAGAAGCGGCCGGCATCACGAAGTACAAGACCAAGCGCCGCGCCGCGGAGCTGAAGCTCGAAGAGACGCAGCAGAACCTCCTGCGCATCGACGACACGCTCTCCGAGGTGACGCGGAATCTCAACTCGCTCAAGCGCCAGGCCTCGAAGGCGCGCCGGCACAAAGAGCTCGCGGACCAGCTCTCGACGGCGAAACGCTCGCTGTACAAAGGACGCATCGTTGCGGCGCAGCTCGAAGAAGAGCAGGCCTCCGCCGCGCTCGCGGAAGCGCAGCAGCGCGAGAGCGAGCTTTCGGCGACGCTCGGCGGCGCGGAGTCGGAGCTGAACGAAACGCGCGGCTTGCACGCCACGCGCGCCTCGCGCGCGTCGCACGTGCGCGAGGAGCTCGCGGGCCTCACCGGCGAAGTCGAGCGCCTCCGCTCGTTCCTCCAGCAATCCGAGACGAACCTCGGCGATCTCGTGCAGCGCGTCGACAACGCGCGCGCGCAGATCGCGACGCTCGAAGCCGAGGGCGCGGAGCAGCAGGCCGCGCTCGACGAGAAGACGCAGCAGCTTGAAGCCGCGCGCGCGGAGCGCAACCGCCTCCGCGAGATCGCCGATCAGGCCGAGCGCGACCGTCAGGAGCGCGGCGACGCGGTGCGGCAGCACGAGAAATCGCTCGCCGACTCGCGCGAGTCGCTCATGCGCACCATCGCCCGCATCTCGGAAGCGCGCAATCAGGTGCACCAGATCGAGATCGCGGTCGAAAAGTGCGAGTTCTATCTCACCAAGCTCACCGAGAGCGCGCGCAAGGCGGCCGAGAGCCGCGACGGCGCGCGCGCGCAGATGTACGAATGGGAGCAGTCGGTGCGCGACGCCGAACAGGCGCTCGCCACCGCGCAGCAGAACGCGCGCGATGCCGTCGCGCGGCGCGACGAGCTGCTCGCGCGCCGCGATGCGCTCCGCGAGTCGCTCGCCGGCGCGCGCGACCGCGTGTCGCAGACGACGTACAAGATCGACTCGCTGCGCACGCTGCTGGTCTCGCTCGAAGCGCAGGACGAAGACGTGCGGCGCGCGATCCTCGAGCTGATCCCGAACGCCGTCGCCGCCGCGGAATCGGTGCGCGCGGCGGAAGGCTTCGAAGCCGCGCTGGACACGCTCCTCCGCGAAGTGTCGAAGGCGATCGTCGTCGACGACACGGCCACCGCCTCCGAAGCGATTCGCCGTCTGCGCGAACGCGGCGCGGGCCGAGGCGCGTTCATCCTCCTCGACTATCAGCCGGCCGGCGAAGGCTCGCGTCGCGGCGACGCGGCGCATTCGGTCGTCGGCGAAGGACGCGTCGCCGATGCCGTGCGCCATGCGATCCCCGAGGCGTACATCGTCGGGGCGCTCTCCGAGGCGATCGAGCGCGCGAAGGAACGCCCGAGCGCCACGTTCGTCACCCTCGAAGGCGACATCGTGCGCGGACCGCTCGTCATCGGCGGCAAGACCGAAGGCGCGACGCCGGGCGTCTTCTCGATCAAGCGCGAGATCGCCGATCTCGAAGCGCTCGCGGGCAGCGAAGAGTCGCGCGCGAGCGGCTTCGCCGCGGAGCTGCAGACGCTGGAAGAAGAGCTGCGTGCCGCGGACGACGCGCGCATCATCGCCGACGAGCGCGCGCGCACGGCCGATCAGGAATTGCGCGAGAAACGCAGCCAGCGCGAGCGCGCCGGGACCGAGCTGCAACGCTTCGAGAAAGACCTCGCCGTCGCCTCCGAGGAACAGACTCTTTACGCCGACGAAAAGGAACAGCTCCTCGGCCGCAAGAACGCCGCGATCGCGGACGTCGATCAGCTGCAGGCGCGCGAGGCGGAACTGCACGAGCAGATCCGCGTCGCGGAAGAACGGCTCGCCGCGTCGCGCACGGCGTTCGAGGAAGTGACGGAGGCGGCGTCGAAAGCGCGCGTCGACGTCGAGACCGCGAGCGGCAACGTGAACTCCATCCAGCGCGAGCATGAGAACCTCTCGCGCATCGTCGTGTCGCTCGGATCGCGCGCGACGCAGCTGCAGCAGGAGATCGAAACGCTCGTGCGCCGTCAGGGCGACACCGGCGTCGCGCTCGAAGCGTCGCGCGGCCAGCTCGCGCAGTCGGCGACCAAGCTGCAAGAGCTCGGCGAGCTGCGCACCAGCGTCGAGGCCGAAGTCGCGGAGCTCGACGCGCGCGTCGCGGAACTGCAGTCGCGCGCGCACAGCTCGCGCGAGCAGTGGACGGCGGCGAAGGACGCGCTCTTCGAGGCGGAACGCCGCGTCGACCGCGCGAAGTCGGCGTTCGACATCCTGCGCGAGCAGATCTCGTTCGATCTCCACGCCGGCATCGACGCGCTCGCCGACGTCGAGCCGCCCACGGACGAGGAGTCGCGCGCGACGCTCGAGAGCGACGTCGCGAAGCTGAGCGATCAGATCGAGAAGATCGGCCCTGTGAACGTGCTCGCCATCGACGAGCACACCGAGCTCGAAACGCGCGAGTCGTTCCTGCGCACGCAGCGCGACGATCTCGTGCAGTCGATCGAGTCGCTGCGCCAGACCATCCGCAAGATCAACCTCACCTCGCGCGATCTCTTCCGCGAAGCGTTCACGCAGGTCAACGAGTCCTTCACGCACATCTTCACGTCGCTCTTCGGCGGCGGCACCGCGCGCATGCAGCTGCTCGACGAGGAAGACGTGCTCGAGAGCGGCATCGAGCTCGTGGCGCAGCCGCCGGGCAAGAAGAACCAGTCCATCGCGCTGCTCTCCGGCGGCGAGCGCGCGCTGACCGCGATCGCGCTGCTGTTCGCGATCTTCCGCTACAAGCCGTCGCCGTTCTGCATCCTCGACGAGGTCGACGCGCCGCTCGACGAGGTGAACACGGAGCGCTTCGTGCGCCTCGTGCGCGACATGTCGCGCGACACGCAGTTCATCGTCATCACGCACTCGCGGCGGACGATGGAAGCGGCGGACGTGCTCTACGGCGTGACGATGGAAGAGGCGGGCTGCTCGCGGCTCGTGTCCGTCAACTTCGCCGAAATGGACGCGTAAAAACGCGAAAGGACAGGCCGCGGCGCCTGTCCTTTCCGCACCCCGTCAGGTGATGAGGGGCCGCTCTCCGAGCGCGTAAAAGCCTACGCAGTTTTGGCGATCAGCGGAACGATGACCACTTCGCCGTCGGGCTGCGTCATGAGCCGCCAGATGCCGGTGTCGCTCACGTCGGCCAGCTTCGACTCCGCGCCGCACTGGCGGCACGCGCCGGTGGCCGGCGCCGCGCCGATCGGCACGAAGTGGAAGCGCTCGCTGCGGCACTGGTCGCACAGCTCGCGCAGGAGGTCGTAGTTGACCAGGGACACCCGTTCACCGTTCAGTCGTTCGTTCATACACGCACTCCCGGACTCGCGCGCGGATTCTACGAACGGCGTGACGCGGCGTTTGTGAGCCGCGTCACGCCCCCGGTGCAATTGATTTATTTCCGCCAGTCCCGAATGCGCGCCGCGACCTGCTCGGGCGTGAAGCCGAAATGCTCGGCGATCTGCTCGTACGGCGCGCTCGCGCCGAAGTGGTCGATGCCGATGACCAGCGCGTCGCGATCGACGTACTTGTACCAGCCGTCGCTGCGACCCGCCTCGATGGCCACGACGCGCGCGCGGTCGCCCATCACCTCGTCCTGATACGACGCCGGCTGCTGGTCGAAGAGATCGAGACATGGCGCGGAGACCACGCGCGCGTTGACGCCCTCGCCGCGCAGGAGGTCCGCCGTCTTCACCGCGAGCGGCACTTCGGATCCCGTCGCGATGATCGTGAGGTCGCCGTTCTCGTAGCCGTCGAGCACGTACGCGCCGCGCAGGATGCGCTGCGGATCGAAGTCGAGCGGACGCGGAAGGAGATCGAGCTTCTGCCGCGTGAGCACGATCGCGGTCGGGCTGTCCGTGCTGCGCACCGCGCGCACCCACGCCATCGCCGTTTCCGCGCCGTCCGCGGGACGGAAGAGGAAGAGGTTCGGGATGAGCCGCAACGACCAGAGCTGCTCGATCGGCTGGTGCGTCGGACCGTCTTCGCCGAGGAAGACCGAGTCGTGCGTATAGAGGAAGATCGACGGGATGCCCATCAGCGCCGAGAGACGCACCGACGGACGCATGTAGTCCGAGAAGATGAGGAACGTCGCGCCGTAGCAGCGCCACGAGCCGTACAGCGTCATGCCGTTGACGATCGCGCCCATGGCGTGCTCGCGGATGCCGAAGTGCAGATTGCGATTGAGGAACAGCACGTCCGCGGGCGGCCGCTTCTCTTCTTCTTTGGGCCGGGCGATGTCGCCGGAGTCTTTGATCAGCGTATTCGTCGACGGCGCGAGATCCGCGGAACCTCCGACGACGAACGGCGCGATCTCCGCGAGCTTCTGGATCACCTGTCCCGACAGCGCGCGCGTCGCGATCGGCTTGTCGGTCTTCGCGCCTTCGAGCAGCACCGTGTCGAAGCCGTCGGGCAGCCACTGCGACCAGTAGCGATCCCACTCTTCGCCGAGCTGCGGGTTGCGCGCGCGCCAGCCCGTCATCTCGCGGTCCCACTTCTTCCGTTCGCGCGCGAGCTTCTTCGTCCGCTTCGCGAACTCCTCGCGCACTTCCGGCGGCACGTAGAACGCCGGCTCCTCGGGCCAGCCGAGCGCCGCTTTCGTCGCCTTCACTTCGTCCGCGCCGAGCGGCTCGCCGTGCGCGCGCGCGGTGCCGTGATACTTCGGGCTGCCCCAGCCGATCACCGTACGCGCGCAGATGAGCGACGGCTTCGCCGTCTCGCGCTGCGCCTTGCGGATGGCCTTGCGCACCGCGGCGCGATCGTGACCGTCGATCGACTGCACGTGCCACCCGAAAGCCTCGAAGCGCTTGCGAACGTCCTCCGAAAACGCGAGGCGCGTGTCGCCTTCGATCGAGATGTGGTTGTCGTCCCAGAAGTAGATGAGATTGCCGAGGCCGAGGTGGCCAGCGATGGAGCCGGCTTCGGAGCTGATGCCTTCCATCAGATCGCCGTCGGAGCAGATCGCGTAGATGTGGTTGTCGACCGGCGTGAACGGATCCTCGGTCGTAAAGCGCACGCGCAGCATCTTCGACGCGAGCGCCATTCCGACGCCGTGCGCGAAGCCCTGGCCGAGCGGGCCGGTCGTGACTTCGATGCCGGTGGCGTGGCGGTATTCGGGATGCCCCGCCGTCTTCGAGCCCCACTGCCGGAAGTGCTGCAGTTCGTCCATCGTCATGTCCGGATAGCCGGTGAGATGGAGGAGCGAGTAGAGCAGCATCGACGCGTGGCCCGCGGAGAGGATGAAGCGGTCGCGGTTCTGCCAGTGCGGCTCGAGCGGATCGTGCCGCAGGAACTCGGTCCACAGCACGAAGGCCATGTCCGCCATGCCCATCGGCGTGCCGGGATGTCCCGAGTTCGCCTTCTGCACCGCGTCGACGGCGAGGAAGCGGATCGTGTTGACGCAGAGCTCTTCGAGCTCGCGCTTGCCGGACAGCGACGGACGGTTGCTGCTTTCTGCGTCGGCGATCGCGGCGGCACCTTCGGCGGCGGTGCTGCCAGGCGTGGAGTCGGTCATGAATCCTCCAAAAGCTGGGGCGGCGGGGCAACGAAGAAAGCGGATTATACTCGTCGCCGGTCAGCAACTTTCCGAGCACAAGATGAGGGTTCTGTGATGATCGACGAGAGCGTCACGGTCAAAGGCTCGCCCGTGCGCAGCCTGCAGAAGTTCATCGATGCGGAGCTCACGCCGGAACAGCGCGAAACCGTCTTCCGCGCGCTGCCCGCCGAGTTTGGCAAGCGCTTTCGCAGCCCGATGCTCGCGACGGAAACCGTCCCCGTGCACGTGCTCAACGTCTTCACCGAAGAAGCCGCGAACGCGAAAGGCGAAACGGTCGAGACGTTCGCGCGCCGCGCCGGACGCGAGGCCGCGGGCGACGCGGTAAAAGGGATCTACCGCTTCTTCGCGCTGGTGATGACGCCGACGGCGTTGCTCGGCAAGGCGTCGCAGATGTGGAGCTCGCTCTACAACCGCGGCGAGTTGCGCGTCGAGAAGCAGACCGCGACCAGCGCGCACATCCGGCTCGTGAATTTCCCGAGCGAGCTCGCCGGCTGCTCGCGCGTCACCGGCTGGATCGAACGGATGGCGGAGCTGACCGGCGTCAAGAACGTCGTCGTGCGGCAGACGCAGTGCGCGGCCAAAGGCGCCGACGCCTGCGAGTGGGACGTGCTCTGGCAATGAACAAGATCTTCCCCGCCGAATCCGATCATCCGCTGTTCCGCTACTGCACCGACGACGAGCGCGCGCGCATCGAGCACATCGCCGAACTGCGCCGCGTCAGCGAAGGCGAGTTCCTCATCCGCGCCGGCGACAACGACTCGACCTTGTTCGCGGTGGATGACGGACACCTCGACATCGTCGCCCAACGCGACAACCACTCCGTCACCGTTGCCACCGTCGGTCCCGGCGACGTCCTCGGCGAAGTCTCCTTCCTCGACGACTCGCCGCGGACAGTCTCTGTCGTCGCCGGCGAAGACGCCGTCGTGCGCGCGTGGGACAAGCGGACGCTGTCGGAGGCGCTCGCGTTCGACCCGCAACTCCTCGCCAAGTTCGCGGTCGCGCTCTGCGAGCTCCTCGTCGAGCGCCTGCGCGACGTCTCGCGGCGAGTCTGACGCGTGTACTGGCGCACGACGATCGAGACGCCGCTGCCGCCGGAAGAGGCGATGGCGCGCGTGCGGGCGCTGATCCGGCCGCGGATGCCATCCGCGAAGCGCGCCGCGTTTCAGGGTGAAGTCGGCGAGAACACCTTCCGCCTGAAGCGCGCCCCGAGCTCCCACTCCGTGAACCCGATCCTTCACGGCCGTATCGAGACGGGTCCGAACGGCGGCGCGCTCGTGCACGTGGAGGCGCGCATTCGGTACCTTCTGCTCATCGTCGTCGGAATCTGCGGCTGCGCGTTTTACGTGAGCGACTCGCGTACGCCGCGCTACGACATCATCCTCGCCGCGCTGGCAATTCTGCTCGTGGCCTTCGGCGTCGAGGTGTCGATCGGCCTGCGCACGCTCCGCAAGGCGCTCGCGGCGTAGGCGCTCACTTCAACGCGTCTTCCGTTCCTCCCATGGCTTGTACGCCAGCGCGAAGTCGATGCGCCGTCCGAGCGCCGGATGCGAGTAGCGCCAGCACTCGAGGAAGCGGTTGGGATCCGGGTCGCGCTTCGAGTCCTCGGCAAACTTGACGAACGCACGGGCCATCGGCTCGTTGAGGTGCGTGAGGTCGAGCGAGAAGACGTCCGCCTCGTGCTCGATGTGGCGCGAAAAGCCGTTCGTCACGGGCGAGAGGAAGAAGCCGATCACGCCGGCGATGAGGAGGAGCCACGGCAGCGATGCGGGATCGCCGCGGCCGGTGAGGCCCCAGCGCGCGCCGCGCGTCTCGATGCCGCGGTCGTAGATTTTCTGCCCGGCGAAGAACACGACGAATGAAATGGCGAGGCCGAAGCCGAGGCCCTTCCACATGTGATTGAGCACGTAGTGGCCCATCTCGTGGCCCATCACCGCGAGGATCTCGTCGTCGGTCATCTTCGCGAGCAGCGTGTCCCACAGCACGATGCGCTTCGTCGGGCCGATGCCGTTGACGTACGCGTTCATCGTCTTCGTCTGCTTCGACTTGTTGACCTGGTAGACGCGGCCGCCTTCGATGCCCGCGCGCGAGGCGAGGTCGAGCAGCTTCGTCTTCAGTTGCTGGTTCTGCAGCGGCTCGAACTTGTTGAAGATCGGATCGAGCACGATCGGCTGCACGACCACCATGAGCAGGATCAGCGGAATGCTGCCGAGCCACAGCACGAGCCACCAGCGGCGGTAACGTCGGATCGCCTCGAGCGCGAGCGCGCCGACGATGGCGCTTAGCACGAGACTCACCGCGAGCCCTTTCGCGCCGTCGAGAAGCCAGGAGCCGAGCGACTGATCCGACAGGTCGAACTGATGCGGCACGACAAAGTCCGCGTAGTACGTGAGCGGCAGTTCGAGTAGCGTCGTCGCGAGCACGAACAGCACCACCGTCAGCATCGCCACGACGAACGGCTTCTTCGTCAGCCGCAACGAGAGATCGCGCATCCGCGGCGCCGCGCCGCTCGCGAGGAGCAGCACGAGCACGCCGAGGGAGTAGGCGGTGCCGGCGAAGTAAAGCGTTTCCTCGATGCGGCTGTGACGGCGGATCTCGTCGGTGACTTTGACTTCGAAGCGCGGATCGCGCCGCGCGGGCTCCGGCGGCTGCCGCGCGGACGCGGCGACCGCTACGACCGCGGTTGCAGCGACGGCAACGGTGGCGAGTGCGAGGATCAGCTTGCGCATCGGCGGAAAGTCTATCGCGCGCGTGACGTGGGGAGGCGGCGCGCGGCGCGCTCTTCGCCGCGCTCCTCTTCAAGTTCTGAGCGGCGCCGCGCGCAATGTAACGAAAGCCTGTCATCGCGCCGGGCGGGCGGCGGATACGATCGCGTCGATCGAGATCCCCAACCATCCGCAGGAGAGAGAGAGCAGGAGGTTCGTGTGCTTCAACGGATCCGGTTTGTCTTGTCAATTCTCGTTTTCGCGACCGCGTCGGCCCGCGGCGCCGTGCTGGTCTCCACGATGGCGAACACGCCCGCGAGCAACGACTCGCCGCAGAGCACGTTCTGGCTCGCGCAGAAGTTCACCACCGACGCGCAGAGCTGGAACGTCACCACGCTGCAGTTCCGCGGCGCGAAGAACAACGCCGGCCAGCCGTATTCGATCTTTCTCTACAGCGACTCGGGGAGCGATCAGCCGCTCGCGCAACTCGGCAGCTTCGACACGTCGACCTTGACCGCGACCCTCGGCACGCAGAGCGTCACGCCGAACGCGGCGATGCTGCTGTCGCCGAGCACCAGCTACTGGATCGTCATGGCGCCCGGCGACATCAACACCGGCCTGTGGAGCTCGACGAGCGACACGACGGTCGCGGGCAGCGGCACGATTCCGGCGACGTTCGCCGCGAGCACGACCAGCGGCGCGAGTTGGATCTCGCTCAGCGGCCACACGAATCTCGAGATGATGGAGATCGACGCGACGGTGGTGTTGCCGCCCGACACCGCGCCCGACGCCTTCACCTTCACCGATCAGACGGACGTGCCGCTCAGCACGACCATCACTTCGAACAGCATCACCGTCAGCGGCATCAACAGCGCGGCGCCGATCTCGGTGACGGGCGGCACGTATTCGATCAACGGCGGCGCGTTCACGTCCGTCGCGGGCACCGTGAACAACGGCGACAGCGTGCGCGTGCAGCACACCTCGTCGGCGAGCTTCTCGACGAACACCGACACCACGCTGACGATCGGCGGCGTCTCGGATACGTTCACGTCCACGACGCTCGCGCAGGACACGACGCCGGACGCCTTCACCTTCACCGATCAGACGGACGTGCCGCTGAGCACGACCATCACGTCGAACAGCATCACGGTCAGCGGCATCAACAGCGCCGCGCCGATCTCCGTCGCCGGCGGCACGTATTCGATCAACGGCGGCGCGTTCACGTCCGTCGCGGGCAGCGTGAACAACGGCGACAGCGTGCGCGTGCAGCACACCTCGTCGTCGAGCTTCTCGACGAACACCGACACCACGCTCACGATCGGCGGCGTCTCCGACACGTTCACATCGACCACGCTCGCGCAGGACACGACGCCCGATGCGTTCACCTTCACCGATCAGACGGACGTGCCGCTGAGCACGACCATCACGTCGAACAGCATCACCGTCAGCGGCATCAACAGCGCCGCGCCGATCTCGGTGACGGGCGGCGCGTACTCGATCAACGGCGGCGCGTTCACGTCCGTCGCGGGCACGGTCAACAACGGCGACAGCGTGCGCGTACAGCACACGTCATCGGCGAGCTTCTCGACGAACACCGACACCACGCTCACGATCGGCGGCGTCTCCGACACGTTCACGTCCACGACGCTCGCGCAGGACACGACGCCCGATGCGTTCATCTTCATCGATAAGACGAACGTAGTGCTCAGTTCGACGATCACGTCGAACAGCATCACCGTCAGCGGCATCAACGGCGCCGCGCCCATCTCCGTCGCGGGCGGCGCCTACTCGATCAACGGCGGCGCGTTCACGTCCGTCGCGGGCACGGTCAACAACGGCGACAGCGTGCGCGTGCAGCACACGTCCGCGGCCACGAACAGCACCACGACGAACACGGTGCTGACGATCGGCGGCGTCTCCGACACGTTCTCGTCGACGACCGCCGCGGCGGCAGTCACGACCGCGGTTCCGGCGCTCGATACGCGCGGGTTGCTCCTGCTTGCGATGCTGCTGGCCGCCGCGGCTTTCGTGGCGCTGACGCGGTAATGCGATGGTGACACGCTGCGCGGCGTCAGCCGCGCAGCGCGTCCACCGGCTGCAGCCGCGACGCGGTCAGCGACGGATACAACCCCGCGAACAAGCCGACCGCGATGGCGAAGCTGCTGGCGATCGTGAGGCCGAAGCTCGACACCGGCAGTCCCGCCGGGAAGAAGCCGGAGATCACCTTCACGAGGACCGAGCCGCCGGCGAGTCCCACCGCGGCACCGACGAACGAGAGCGTCACCGACTCGATGAGGAACTGCACGAAGATCTCCGCGTCGGTGGCGCCGAGGGACTTGCGCAGGCCGATCTCGAAGAGGCGTTCCGAGATCGAGATCTTCAGCACCGAGAAGATGCCCACGCCGCCGATGAGCAGCGAGATGCCGGCGATGGCGAAGAAGACGATGCGCCAGTTGCGCAGGATGATGTCGATCTGCCCGCGCTCCTTGAGGATCTCCTTGCCGGGGTTGTCGATCTTGACGTCGCCGATGCCGTTGTGCGCCTGGCGGAAGCGCGCGGTGGCTTCGTCTTCGGCGTCGACGCTCTTCTTCGGCGTGATCGCCTTCGCGAGCATGTACGACACCGCGTCGGTGCGGCCGAACATGTCGCGATAAACCGTCCACGGGATGTACGCGCCGCCCATCTCCTTGCGCATGTCGTCGTCGTCGACGAAGTTCATGTCGAACTTCTGTCCCACGCCGACGACCGTGAGGCGGCGCCCGCCGATGTTGATCTTCTGGCCGATCGCTTCCTCGCCGCCGAAGAGCTGCGACTTCAGCTTGAAGCCGATGACGCAGACCGGCGCGGTGGCGAGGTTGTCGCGTTCGCTGATGAAGCGGCCCTGCGAGGTGAGGCGGTTGCGGATCTCCGCGAACTCCGGCGTCACGCCGTAGACCTCGATGCGGCGCGTCACGGTGCCGGCGGTGACGACCGCGCGCGTCTCGCCGACCGGCGCGATGTCGCTGATGTTGTCGGTGCCGTCGAACGCCTTGAGGTCTTCGACGCGCAGGCCGCGCGAGAGGTGCGCCTTCGCCTTCTCGATGCGGTCGACCGGCGTGCGCGGCGAGGCCACGACGACGCCGTCGAGCCCGAGGTCGTTGATGCCCTGCTTGACGGAGCGATCGATGCCGTCGAGCACCGACATCACCACGACCAGCGCGAGCGTGCCGAGGATGACGCCGACGAGCGTGAAGAGTGACCGCAGCGGATGCGCTTTCACTTCCTCGTAGGACGTCCGGATCGATTCGCCGATTTGCATGGTCGTTACTCCGTACGTAAGGCTTCGATGGGATTCAGCCGCGACGCGCGGATGGCCGGATACATGCCGAACACGAGCCCCGTGCCGGCCGCGAAGACGAGCGCGTTGATGATGACGCCGGTGGTGATGATGGCCGGGTTGCGCGTGAGCGCGGAGATGCCCTGCGTGAAGAGGCGCCCGACGAAGATGCCGATCACGCCGCCGAAGACGGAGACGAGCACCGACTCGGTGAGCATCTGGAAGAAGATCTGCGCGGGCGTCGCGCCGACGGCCTTGCGCGTGCCGATCTCGCGCACGCGCTCGTTGAACGAGGCCAGCTGGATGTTCATGATCACGATCCCGCCGACCAGCAGCGAAATCAGACCGCAGATCATGAAGGTGACGTCGTACATCTTCCCTTCGCTCTCGTTGCGCTTGAGGTTCGCCACGCGCGAGAAGACGTCGAAGTCCTTGACGCCGTGCTGGCGGAAGAGGATGCGCTCGATCTCCGCGACCGCTTCCTTGTGCCGCGCCACGTCCTTCATGCGCGCGTGCATGAACGAGATCTTGCCCTGCTTCAGCGGCTCGCCCTTGCGCGTCATCATCGTGGTGATCGGGATGTACATCTGCCGGTTCATCCAGCGCAGCGCGTTGTGCTTCTGATCGAAGCTGAAGTACTTCTCCTGCATGACGCCGACGACGAGATAGCCGGCGCCGTCGATGGTCATGGTCTTGCCGATCGGGTCGTCGCTGCCGAAGAACTCGGTGGCCCGCGTGGTGCCGAGGACCACGACGCGGGCGGCAGTGGCGAGGTCGGTGTCGGTGATGAAGCGGCCGCGGTCGACGTGGAAGAAGCTGATCGGCGAGTACGCCGGCGTCACGCCCATGACATCGCGGCGTTTGGTGAGCTTTTCGTAGCCGACGTCCATCTGCCCCTGCGAGACGGGCGAGACGAGGTCAATCTCTTTACTTTCGGAGCGCAGCGCCATCGCGTCGGCGTAGGTCAGCCCCTGGGACGCCAGCGCCTTCGCGTCGAGAGTCACCTTGCCGGTCGGCTTGTTGCCGATCCAGATGCGCTCGATGCCGCCGCTGACGCGGTAGTACTTCATCGACGCTTCCTTGCCGGCGACGGAGAGCGAGAAGGTCGCGACGATGGAGCCGGCGCCGAGGATGATGCCGAGGAGCTGCAGCAGCGTGCGGCCGAAGTGATCCTTGATGTCGCGGATGCCGTCGATGATGGCTTCGAGGATGAGCACGGCCTACTCCTCCGCGCCCGGTTCGTCGAGGGTGTCGTTGTCGACGATCACGCCGTCGACGATCTTCACGCGGCGCGGCGTGCGGCGCGCGATGCCGGGATCGTGCGTGACGAGGATGATGGTCTGTCCCGACGACGCGAACTCTTCGAAGAGCTTGATGATGTCCGAGCCGGTCTTCTGATCGAGGTTGCCCGTCGGCTCGTCGGCGAGGATCATCGACGGCTCGTTGACGAGCGCGCGCGCGATGGCGACGCGCTGGCGCTGGCCGCCGGAGAGCTGGCTGGGGCGATGCTTGGCGCGCTCGGCGAGGCCGACGCGCTTCAGCGCTTCGAACGCGCGCGTGCGGCGCTCGTCGCTGTCGATGCCGGCGTAGAGCAGCGGCAGCTCGACGTTCTTGAGGATCGTCGCGCGCGGCAGGAGGTTGAACGTCTGGAACACGAAGCCGAGCTTCTGGTTGCGGACGCGTGCGAGCGCGCGCGCGGACATCGAGGCCACGTCTTCGCCGTCGAGCCAGTAGCGACCTTCGCTGGGCGAGTCGAGGCAGCCGAGGATGTGCATGAGCGTCGACTTGCCGGAGCCGGACGGTCCGATGATGGAGACGAACTCGCCGCGCTCGATGCGCAGATCGACGCCGCGCAGTGCCTGCACCGCGTTCTCGCCGGAGTCGTACGTCTTGGTGATCCGCTCGAGCTGGATGAGGCTCTTGCCGGTCGCGGCCGCGGTCGGTACGACCGGTTCCGCTTCCCGCCATGCTTCGAATTTGAAGACTGCGCTCATGATGTGCTCCGTCGCCTCGGCTGTCGCGATCGCGCGTTTGCCCGGTGCCCGCCGGCCACGCGCGATCGCGCCAGCGTCAGCAACTAATCGTCGTTGTCGTCGTTCTTGTCTTTGGTGACGGTCGGATCTTCGATGGCGATCTCGTCGCCCGGCTTCACGCCGCTGAGGATCTCGACGCGCCCGTTGTCGGCGAGGCCGGTGACCACCGGACGCTTCTCGAAGAACTTCTTCCATGCGTCCTTCTCGGCCTGCTTCTTCGCTTCGCCTTCGAGCTTCTTCGGCTCCGCGGCCAGCGCCTTCGGATCGACCGCCTTCTTCACGTAGACGATTTCCTGTTCGTCGCGCTTGAAGACCGATTCCACCGGCACGCTGAGGACCTTGTCCTTGCGCTCGCCGATCACTTCGATGTTCGCGGTCATGCCGGAGCGGAGCTCGCGGCCCTGCGCGTCGAGACGGATCTCGACGTCGAACACGCGCACCTTGTCGTCGATGCGCACGGCAGGCGCGATGCGGTCGATCTTGCCCTTGAAGACGACTTTCGGATACGCGTCGAGCGTGACCTTCACCGGCATGGCCACGTGGATCTTGCCGATGTCGACTTCGTTGACGCCCGCCTTCACGATCATGCGCGAGGTGTCGGCAACCGTGAAGAGCACGGTGCCGGCGTTGAACGACGAGACGCCGGAGGTGATCGACTCGCCGATCTCGACGTTCTTGGTCAGGACCACGCCGTCCATCGGAGCGACGACGTTCGAGCCCTGGAAGTTCTCGGCGGACTGGCTGATGGGAATGCCGCTCTTCTCGACGATGGCGTACTTCTGGCGCGCCTTGTCGTACTCCTCGCGCGCTTCGAAGTAGGCGGTCTCGGTGTCGCGATGTGCTTTCGGCGCAAGCAGCCCCTGGAGGAAGAGCTGGTTGTCCGCCTCGTAGTTTTTCTTCGCCTCGTTGAAGCGGATCTCCGTCGCGGTGAGGGAGCTCTTCGTCTCGGCGAGCGACTGCGCCTGATTGAGGTCGGGCTCGACGCGCGCGAGAACGTCGCCGCGACGCACGACGTCGCCGTCGCGATGCAGGATCTCGACGACTTTTCCGGAGAGCGCCGACTTGACGTCGACTTTCACTTCCGGCTCGACGGTGCCGACCTCGGTCACCTTGACCTGAATGTCGGCCACTTCCGCCTTGCCGGTCTTCACCGGCGATTCCGGCGCCTTCTTGTCTTTCGTGCTCGCCTTGATGGCCACCGCGCCGCCGATGACGACGATCAGCAGGATGACCGAGACGATGGTGATCTTCCGTTTCCGCTTCGCGCTCATGTACAGACCTCCGAGAGCTTGTCTGGAGGCTGTATTCGTTCGAGAGCGGAAATAGTTGCAGCGAACGCTGTTACAAGTCGTTCAGCTGCATCGCCGGATAGCTCGACGCGTCGACTTTCGGGTGCGCCTGCGCGATCTTGCCGTTCTCGTCGATGACGTAGGCGATGCGGCTCGCGTATTCGTCCGATGCCTTCGTCGCCGCGCCGTACGCGAGCCCGATCTTGCGGTCGGTGTCGCACAGGAGCGGGAAGTTGAATTTGAACTTCTCGGCGAACTTGCGGTTCTCTTCCGGCGTATCGAAGCTCACGCCGAGGATGCGCGCGTTCTTTTTCTCGTACTCGCCCGCGAGGTCCCGGAACCCGGAACCTTCACGCGTTCAACCGGGTGTGTCGGCTTTCGGATAGAACCAGAGCACGACCTTCTTGCCGCGCAGGTCGCGCAGCCGCACGCGGTTGCCGTTGTGATCGACGGCATCGAAGTCAGGCGCGGTGTCGCCGGGCTGAAGCATCTGCGAACCTCCACGAAAAAACATGCGCACGAAGCCGAGCAACGACATGACACCGTCATTCTACGGCAGCTTTTCCAGATCTCCGGCAACGATGAGATTGAGTTTGTCCGCGAAGAGATGCGCGCGCATGGCCGCGTTGACCTGATCCTTCGTCACCGCGCGCACGCGCGCCGGGAACTCGTCGAGGTACTTCGGGCCGAAGCCGTACTTCTCCGCACTCGCGAGCGCCGCCGCGATGCCGCCGTTCGAGCCGAGGCCGACCTGATAGTTGCCGGCGAAGAAGCTCTTCTGCGCCGCGACTTCCTCGTCCGTCACGCCCTCGCGCGCGAACTTGTCGATCTCCTCGCGCGTCGACTGCATCGCCTTGGCGAGGTTCTGCGGCGCGACGTTGACGTTGACGTACCAGAGGCCGTCGATGAGATCCGCGCCGAACCGTGAGAAGAGGTTGTACGAGAGTCCCTCCGTGTCGCGGACGCGCTTGCCGATGCGCGAGGAGAGCGCGTTCTGGCCGAGCGCGGCGTTCGCGACGAGCGCGGCCTCGTAGTCGGGATCGGTGCGGCGCAACCCGCTGGCCGATCCCATGACGATGTTCATGTTGGCCTTGCCGCGCATCGTGAGCGCCTCACGCGCGCCGCCGGTCGATGCATTCGTGCGCGCGAGCTGCGTGAATGAGACGCGCTCGCCTTTCGGCAGACCGCCGAGCAACTTCTCGACGAGCGCGATCGTCTTCGCGGTGTCGACGTCGCCGACGATGGCGAGGATCAGCCCCGCGCCGTTGTAGTGCGCGGCGTGGAACGCGCGCAGCTGCTCCGCGCCGATGGCGTTGCTACTGGCGAGCAGTTTCTCGCGCCCCGCGGGGTGATACGGATGCCCCTCGGGATAGACGAGCTGGTTCAGGCGCTCCATCGCGCGCTGCGACGTGTTGTCGTCGGCGCGCAGCACGTCGGTCTCGTACTCCTTCTTCGCTTTCGCCAGCTCGTCGGCGGCGAACGCCGGATGCTGCAGCTCGTCGCCGAGGACGTCGAGCACGAGCGGCAGATCGCGCGCCATGCCGGTGGAGACGATCGAGACTTCCGTCGCGGCCGGCGTGAAGTAGAGCGTCGCGCCGACGTCGTCGATGAGCCGTCCGATCTCTTCTTTCGTGCGCGTCTTCGTGCCGCGCTCGAGCATCTTCGCGGTGAGCGCGGCGATGGCGGGCTGATTCGCCGGAGCCGCGGTGTCCCCCGCGAAGACGACGCCGCGCAGCGCGACGGTCGGCCGCGCGTGGTTCTCGACGATGTCGAGCGTGATGCCGTTGCGCAGCACGCGATGCGTGGTGCGCTGCGCGAAGGTGGTCTTCGCCGGCGCGGGCTTCGCGGCCTTCGTCGTTGCCGTCTCCGTCGACGAAGCGCTCCCGATGCGCGCGGGCGATGCGGCCGGCGTCGCGGGAACGGCGGCGTCGGCGGTCTTCGTGTTCGCGGTCGGAACGAACCAGCCGACGGTGGCGTGGTTCGGGATGAGGTACGTCGCGGCGACGCGCTTGATGTCGTCTTTCGTCACGGCGTTGACGGCGTCGACGTAGTCGAGGAACCATTTCCAGTTCGCGGACGCGATCGCCTCGCCGAGGTTCGCGGCGTATTGGTAAGTGCCATCGCGGCCGCGCGTGACGGCGAGCTCGAGTTGCTTCTGCGCGCGCTTCAGCTCCTCATCCGTCACGCCGTTCGTGGCCACGTCTGCGAGCGCGGCCTTCAGCGCGCTCTCGACTTCCGCGTGCGTCTTGCCGCCGGCGAGCGTCGCATCGACGAGGAACGGATACGGATCGCGCAACGCGAAGTTGTTCGCGTTCACGCTCGTCGCGAGGCCCGTCTCGACGAGCGCGCGGTTGAGCCGCGCGTTGACGCCGTCGCTGAGGATCGACGCGAGCACCTCGAACGGCATGAAGTCGGGATGCGACGCGCCGGGACGCATGTAGCCGAGCATCACCATGCCGATCGTGCCGGGACGCTGCACGACCGCGCGGCGCTCCCCTTCCTGCGGCGGCTCGACCGTGATGACGCGCGGGATCGGCTGCGGCGACGGCGCGAAGCTGCCGAACTCGCGATCGAACAATGCCAGCGCGGCGTCGGGATCGAAGTCGCCGACGAGTACCGCCTCCGCGTTGTTCGGCCAGAAGAAGTTCTTGTAGTGCGCGCGCAGCTGATCGGTCGACACGCCTTCGATGTCCGAGCGGTAGCCGATCGTCGACCAGTGATACGGGTGCGCCTGAATCGCGGCGGCAACGGTCGACTTCAGCAGCACCTGAAACGGATTGTTCTCGCTGATCTCGTACTCGTTGCGCACGACCGACATCTCGGACTGCCGTTCCGTGTCGATGATGAGCGCGCGGCCGAGACGATCGGCCTCGATCTGCATCGCCAGCTCGAGCTTGTCCGACGGCAGCGTCGAGTAGCCGTTCATCCGGTCGTACCACGTGGTCATGTTCGTCGACGAGAAGTCCGCGCCCGCCTCGTAGAGCACTTCCTGAAACGTCTTGTGCCCTTTCGCGCGGCCGAAATGCTCGGTCGACTTGTTGAAGATCATGTGCTCGAGCAGATGCGCCGAGCCGGTGTTCCCCGGCGCCTCGTTCCGCGAGCCGACGTGATACACGACCATGAACGTGAACACGGGACTGGTGTGATCCGGCACGAGGAGCAGCGTCATCTGATTCGACTTGAGCCGGTACTGCGTGACGCCTTTGTAGGTGTCGAGCTGCTCGACGTTGGGAGGCAGCGCAAACGCGCTGGTGGCGAGGAGCACGGAAATCAGCAGGAGGCGGCGCATGGAACTCCTTTTAGAGGCTGAATGAAGAACGCAGAACGCAGAATGAAGAACGTAGAAAGAGGACCGGCCTCCCCTTCTCAATTCTTCATTCTGCGTTCTGCATTCTTCATTCAGCTTTTCATCTCTTTCATCCACTCGAACACGCGATAGTGTTCCCCATTCATCCCCAGCCTCGCGTAAACCTGTTGTGCCGGAACGTTGCGTTCGTCCACATACAGGCGGATGCCGCGGACGCTCGCGTCATCGGCGATGAGCGACTGGACGTGGCGGTACAGCGATGCGTAGAGGCCGCGCTTGCGCTGCGCGGGAAGGACGTAGACGCTCTGGATCCACCAGACGGTGCCGTTGCGCCAGTCGCTCCATTCGTAGGTGATCATCAGCGACGCGACCACCTCGCGGTCGCATTCGACGACGAAGTAGCGGCCTTTCGACGGATCGGCGAACACCGCTTCGACGCCGCGCGCGAGCACGTCGACGTCGAGCGCGAGCTCCTCGGTCTCGCGCGCCATGGCCAGCTGAAACGCGACGATCGTCGGCGCATCGTCGCGACTCGCGGCGCGCACCAGCACTTCGCTCATGGATAATCTCCCCCCGGTTGACGATAGCAAATCCGCCTCGCGACGTGCGCGCGACGCAGCGCGCGCTCCTGCTCATGACCGCATCGGCGACGTGCTTCGGCGCGATGGCATTCGCGGCGAAGCTCGCCTCGGCGCGGCTGTCCGGTTCCGAGGTGGCGATGATCCGCTTCGCGGTCGGGCTCTTGCCCGCGCTGCTCGTGCCGCGCTACCGCCGCAGCGCGCTCACGTTCCAGCGGCTCGACCTCCTGTTCCTGCGCGGCTTCTTCGGCGGGATCGCGGTGCTCTGCTACTTCATCGCCATCGCGCACATCAGCGTCGGCGTGGCCACGCTCCTCAACTACACCGCGCCGCTCTTCAGCGGGATCTTCTCGATGCTCTTTCTTGGAGAGCGCATCAGCGCGAAGGTGCTGATTCCCGCGCCGATCGCACTGGCCGGCGTCTTCCTCGTCGTGCATGCGCACGCGCAGCCGGGCGACATCCTCGGCTTCGGACGGTGGGAGCTCGTCGGCGTGATGTCGGCGGTTTCGTCGGGCGTGGCGGTGACGGCGATGCGCGCGGCGCGGCGCGGCGAGAACTCGTGGGCGGTCTATGCGAGCTTCTGCCTGCTCGGTCTCTTCACGACGGCGCCGGGCGGCATCTCCTCGTGGCAGACGCCGCGCGGCGACGAGTGGACCTCGCTCGCGGCGACGTCGCTCTTCGCCATCGCCGCGCAGCTGCTGCTCACGTTCTCGCTGCGCTGGGTCGACGCGATGACGGTCGGCGTGATCTCGCAGCTCGCCGTCATCGTCTCGATGATCCTCGGCGCGACGCTCATCCACGAGCCGATCACCGCGCTCGCCGCCTTCGGCTCGCTGCTCACGATCGGCGGCATCGTCGGCGTCGTGTACGTGACGTCGTGGTCGAAGCCGCCGATCGTGTCCGCGGATGAAGTGGCGCCGGAGTCATGAGCGCCGCTTCCGTACATCAGTGCACGCCGAAGTCGACGGAGAGATCGAGGTAACAATCCACCGCTTCGCCGTGCAGCGACGCGGGCGTGTAGCGCCAGCCGTCGAGTGAGCGCAGCACGGCGTCGGCGAACGCGCTGTTCGTCGCGAACACGACCTGCGCGTCGCGCACGCGTCCGTTCTTGTCGATGATGCAGTGCAGCGCGACTTTGCCCGGCATGTGCGCGCGGACGAACATCGGCGGATACGTCGGCTCGACGCGGCGCAGCAGCACGGGCGCTTTCACTTCACCGACCCGATAGACGCGCTCTTCGACGGGCGGCGTCGCGGGAATCGTGGACGTCGCGGGCGGCGCATCGAGATCGCCCAGCGAGCCGGCGACGCCCCACGGCTGGCCGATGGGGCCGGATTCGGTGCCGCTGCCGGTGGCCGGCGCATCGTTCGACGCGGTCGATGGCGGCTGCGCGGCGGGCGTGATGGTCGCGGGCGTCTGTGGCGGTGCGGTGATCGCGGTGGGCGGCGGCGTCTGCGGCTTCTGCGCGGGCTGCGGCTGCTGCGGCTTGTGCGGCGCGCCGGCGTTCGGATTGCCGAGGGGCGGCGGAACGCTGACCTGCATCAGCAGCGGCGCGCGCGCGAACTCTTTCGGCGCGTGCATGGGGAAGCTGACGGAGGCGATGCTGACCGCGACCGCGCCGATCACGACGGCGCTGTGCGCGACGATGGAGATGCCGAGCAGCGGAACGCGGCCTCGTGCTGCGGCGGCCTGGGCGCGGATGACTGAGGTCTCGAACATGACTTCCTCCTCGTCATCGTTCGACCCCCGCGTTCCGCGAAACGAAACCGCGCGCGGCAAACGAGCGGTGAACGTGCGGCGTGACCTGTGGCACGCTTCGTTCGTACACGAGAGCGCATGGCCAAGCTGATTCGCGATCCGCAACTCGAGCAGCTCGTGCGCGAGCTCAACGACGTCGAGCCGGCGCCCGACGAGGCGCGTGCCGCCACTCCGGCGGCGGCGTGGCCGTCCGCGACCGTCGCGGAAGGGAATCCGCTCGAGAAGCTGCTCATCGACATGGCGCAGCGCGGCGCGAGCGATCTGCTCATCGTCGCCGGTGTGCCGCCGGTGCTGCGCGTCGGCGGACGTCTCGCGCGCACGGCCGACGCTCCGCTCACCTCCGACGACATCCACAATCTCCTCGGCAGCCTTCTGACGTTGCGGCTGCGCGAGAAGATCGACGCGGAAGGCGCCGCCGACTTCTCGCTGCGGCTCGCGGGCCCGGCATCCGAGGATGACCGGCGCGCGGGGCGGTTCCGCGTCAACGTGCACCGGCAGCGTGGAACGTGGGCGGCGTCGGTGCGCGCGCTGCCGACGGAAGTGCCGACGCTCACGCAACTGCGTCTGCCGCCGGCGCTCGGCGAACTGGTGAAGCCGACGCGCGGACTCGTGCTCGTCTGCGGCCCGACCGGCTCGGGCAAGTCGACGACCCTCGCGGCGCTCGTCGGCGAGGTGAATCGCAACGACGCGCGGCACGTCATCACGATCGAAGACCCGATCGAGTACGAGCACCGCAACGCAAAGTCGATCATCGAGCAGGTTGAAGTGGGACGCGACGCGCCTTCATTCGCCGCGGCGCTGCGCGCGTCGCTGCGGCAGGATCCCGACGTCATCCTCGTCGGCGAAATGCGCGACCTCGAGACCGTCGCCACCGCGCTCACCGCCGCGGAGACGGGACATCTGATCCTCTCGACGCTGCACACGAGCGACGCCGCGCAGGCCATCCATCGCATTGTGGACGTCTTCCCGCCGGCGCAGCAGACGCAGATCAAGCAACAGCTCGCGCTCAGCCTCAACGCCATCGTCGTGCAGCAGCTGATTCCGCGCGCCGACAATCAGGGCCGCGCCGTCGCCGTGGAAGTGCTGCTCGCGAATCAGGCCGTGCGCAATCACATCCGCAACGAGCGCCTGCAGAACCTCGCCACGGAGATCACGCTCGGCAAGCGGCAGGGCATGATCTCGCTCGAAGACTCACTGGCGAAGCTCGTCGCGGACGGCCTCATCACGATCGACGACGCGCGCGTGCGCTCGTCGCGGCCCGACGAGCTCGAGTCGGTGTTGCGTACGTCGCGTTAGTGACGCACCGCGTGCTGGCGCGGACGCGGCACGTCGATGCGGAACTCCGCGCTGCTCGTCGAGCACGACGTCACGGCAGAGACCCAAACGTACTGCGCGTCGTACGCGTCGGGCGCGAACGTGATCTCGGCGCTCGCGGCGTCGAGCGGCTGCGAGCGGTCGCCCATGCGGCCGCGGAACCACGTGAAGTGCGTGCGCTGCGCGATCGGCGTGACCACCGACAGCGTCACCGGCTGGTGCAGTTCGGCGCGCAGGACCGGCTGCGCCGCGCGCACGGGCGCTTCCTCGCCGCAGCGAACGAAGATCGTGACGTAGCACGAGTCGCCGCTGTTGCCGAGACAGATGCGCGCCGTGCCCGGACCGACCGCCTCGATCGGCACGAGGTGCGAGCCCTGATCGTTGACGCTGGCGTTCGCCGTCGCCACCCATGAGTCGTCGCTGCGGAACGTCCAGTGGATGCCGTTGCCGTAGTCGACGAGGCCACTCCACACCGCATGCACCTCGACCGACGTCTGATCGCCGACCTCGAGCTGCAGCGTGCGCGGACTGAACGACGGCCACCAGCCGGCCGATGCCGGCAACGCGGCGAGCAGGAGAACGAGCAGGACGAGTGTGGCGCGATGCATGTCCGTTGATACGGCGTTGCGCGCGCGAACGTCGGGACGCGTTATGTCGTGACGACGCGTGCCGGCGTGAGCGGCTCGCGCGCGCGCAGTTCCGGCGCCTCGATGACGCGCACGCCGCTCGGCGGATGCTCGATCGCGTCGGCCATCGCGCGCACGACGTCGGCGAGCTTCACGGGATACAGCCGGCGCGCGGTGTCGCGCTGTGACGGAAACGCGCCCCAGATCCAGTACGCAGGGAGCAGCAGGTAGGGCCAGCGGTGGCCGGGGCCGAGGACGTACCACGGGCGGACGAAGGTCGCGGCGAGAGCGCTGTCGCGCACGAGCCGCTCCCCTTCCGCTCGCACGGCGACGTACTCGCACATCGCCGGCGCGGGTTGCGCGACGGAGAGATAGACGAAATGCCGGACGGAACTCCCGCGTACCGCATGGACGGCCTGCCGGATCGACACCAGGTCGATGCTCCGGAATTCCGCCGCTTTCGCCGGCGACGGATGCGCGACGCCGACGAGATGCACGAACGTGTCGGACGGCGCGATCGCATGCGAGTACGTCGACGCATCGAGCGCATCGCCGACGACCGCCTCCGCGCCGCGCGGCAGCTTCCGCTCCGAACCGCGCCGCACGAGCCCGCGCACGGTGTGGCCGCGCGAGAGAAGCTCGGGGATGAGGCGGGAGGCGAGGTAGCCGGAGGCGCCGGTGAGGAAGACGTTCATGCCAGACGGTACGCGTGCGGCGGGAAACTGGATTTAGAAGCTGAATGAAGAACGCAGAACGCAGAATGAAGAACGTAGAAATGAGGACCAACGGCGCGCGCGCAAAGCGCGCGCTCTCTCCTTTTCTCAATTCTTCATTCTGCGTTCTGCGTTCTTCATTCAGCTTTTGACTCACCATCCAATCCCATAGTCCTCCCCATGATTCGAGCTCCCTCCCCACATGGTGCCGTGCTTCTGGTCGAACTCGATCGCGTTGATGGGGCCGGACGTGCGGTCTTCGAACGTCAGCGTGTAGCCCATCTTCTGCAGTTCGCCGCGCACCCACGGCGGGGTCTGGTCGTTGAGGAGGATGCGGCCGGGAACCGACTGGCGGTCGCCGAGCCATTTGCGCACCTGGAACGTGTTGAAGTTCGCGGCCTCGGTCGCTTCCTGCGGGGTCATGCCGAATTCGACGACGTCGAGGAAAAACTGCAGAAGGTTCTGGTCCTGCGTGTCGCCGCCCTGCACGGCGAAGGCGAGGAACGGCGCGCCGTTCTTCATCGCCAGCGTCGGCGTGAGCGTGACGTGCGGGCGCTTGCCCGGCTCGATCACGTTGAACGGGTTCTGCTTCGGATCGGTGTCGAAGCTCTGCGCGCGCTGCGAGAGACCGACGCCCGTGTGCCCCGCGATCACCGCGGGAACCCAGCCGCCGCTCGGCGTGACGGAGACGACCCACCCTTCCTCGTCCGCGGCTTCGATCGACGTCGTGCCGGCGAGGAACTGCTCGTGAAAGCGCTCGAAGCTCGCGACCGGTTTTGCCGCGGTCGCGTTCCAGTCGCGCAGCGTGTCGAGGAACGGATTCTTCTCGTTCTGATACGGATACGGATCGCCGGGTCCGATGTTCGGATCGTTGCGCTCGGGATTGACGAGCTTCGCGCGCTCGCGCGCGTAGTCCTTCGACAGCAGTCCGCGCACCGGCTCGGCCGGCGGAAAGTACGGATCGCCGTAGTAGAAGTCGCGATCGGCGTACGCGAGGTTGAGCGCCTGATAGAGCGTATGGATGTAGCGCGCGCTGTTGTAGCCCATCGACTTGAGATCGAAGTTCTCGAGGATGTTCAGCGCCTGCAGCATCGACGGACCCTGCGTCCAGACGGTGAGCTTGTAGACGTCGACGCCGCGATAGTTCGTCATCACCGGCTCTTCGATCTTCACCTGCCAGCGCGCGAGATCGTCGGTCGTGATGAGACCGCCCTGCTCCTGCGTCCCGCGCGCGAGCTCCTGCGCGATGTCGCCCTTATAGAAACGGTCATACGCGGCGTAGATCGCTTCCTTGCGCGACTTGCCGCGCTTCAAGGCCTGCTGCTCCGCGTCGACGAGCTTGCGCAGCGTCGCCGCGAGCTCGGGCTGGTGGAACATCTCGCCCGGCTCCGGCGCCTCGCGCGTCGATGCGGGCGACGACGCCGCGCCGCCCACGACGTCGTGCGCCGGCGTCACGCTGCTTTGCGTCGACGCGGTCGTTGCGCTCGCTGATGCGCTCGCGTTCGCGTCGCGCAGATGCGTGAGCATCGTCGTGCGCGAGTACGGCCACTGCTTGAGCCACGACTTGTTCTTCTCGATGGTGCTCGCCAGCTGCGCCTCGATCGGAAAGCCGTCCGCCATCTGGATCGCCGGCGCGAGCACGTCTTTGAGCGACAGCGTCCCGTACTCGGCCAGCATCGTCATGAGACCGCCCGGCGTGCCGGGCGTCAGCGCGGCGAGCGGGCCGTACTCCGGCGGCACCTTGAGACCTTTCGAGAGGTAGTACTGCGCGGTGGCGCCGGTCGGCGCGACGCCGAGCGCGTCGATGCCGATCACCTTCTTCGTGTGCGGGTTGTAGATGAGCGCCTGCGTCTCGCCGCCCCACGAGAGCGTGTCCCACTGCGTGCAGACGGCCGCCAGCATCGCGGCGGCCGCGTCGACGGCGTTGCCGCCCTTCTGAAACATCATCGCGCCCGCGGTCGCGGAGAGCGGCTTGCCGGTGATGGCCATCCAGTGCGCGCCATGCAGCGGCGGCTTCTGCGTGCGCTGCGCGAACGACGGAACGGCGATCGCGGCGGAAACGAGCAGCAAGGCAATGGCGCGCGGTCTCATGATTTGCATACTACTCAATCATGAAGAGCGCGAGCATGATCCTCGCTACCACTGTCGTCCTCGCGTGCGCGCGCGGCGATGCACAGCCCGCGGCGCCGCCGGCGCTGCATCATTACGACATCCGCGCCGAGTCGATGCCGCGTCCGTACGCGACGCACAGCGCCGGCAATCCGCCGCGCGTCGTACGCACCCGTCCCGCCGGCGCGAAGCTCGCGCTGCCGCCCGGCTTTCACATCGACACGTGGGCCACGGATCTCGGCGATCCGCGTAACATGGTGGTCGCGCCGAACGGCGACGTCTTCGTCACCGACACCGCCGGCGGCCGGATCCTCATCTATCGCGACGCGAACGGCGACGGCAAACCGGAGCAGCACTTCACGTTCGCGAGCGACGTCGACGAGCCGTTCGGCCTCACGTTCCGCGGCGATCAGCTCTACGTCGGCACCGGCAACGCGATTGTGCGCTACGCGTACAAATCCGGCCAGACCGCCGCGAGCGGCGCGCCCGTGCGTCTCGCCGCGCTGCCCGAAGGCGGACACTCCACGCGCAACGTGATCTTCAATCGCGACGGCTCGAAGATGTACGTCGCCGTCGGCTCCGACTCCAACGTCAACGACGAGACCGACGAGCCGATGCGCGCGGCGATCACCGAGTTCAATCCCGACGGCAGCGGCAAGCGGATCTTCGCCTCGGGACTGCGCAATCCGATCGGCCTCGCGTGGAATCCCGCCGATCAGACGCTCTGGACGTGCGTCAACGAGCGCGACGGCCTCGGCGACGATCTCGTTCCCGATTACGCCACCGAAGTGAAGAGCGGCGCGTTCTACGGCTGGCCGTTCGCGTACATCGGCAAACATCCCGAGCCGCGGCATACCGGCGAACATCCGGAGCTCGTCGCGAAGTCGATCGTGCCGTCGCTGCTGATCCAGGCGCACTCCGCGCCGATCCTCATGAATTTCTACGAAGGCAAGATGTTCCCCGCGTCGTATCGCGGCGGACTCTTCGTCGCGCTGCACGGCTCGTGGAACCGCACGCAGCGCACCGGCTACAAAGTCATCTTCATTCCGTTCCGCAACGGCAAGCCGGCCGGCGGCTACGACGATTTCGTGGTCGGCTGGAGCGGCGATCCTGAGGCGGCGACGGTTTGGGGACGTCCGGCGGGCGTCGTCGTGCTGCGCGACGGATCGCTGCTCGTGAGCGATGACGGAGCGGGCGCAATCTGGCGCGTGACGTACGCGAAGTGAGGCGTTTCCAGCACCTGAATTGCAATGTGAGAAGGCGTGCGAAGTTGCACCAGAAAGGAAGCAACGCATGCCACGTAAGCAGCAAACGACAACGGGAGAAACGACTCGATTCGGACGCATCGCCGGAGCCGTGCGCGGATTCTTCACGCGCGGTCACGGGAAGGCGGACGCCGCGGAGGTCTCACCGTCAGCAGGAAAGCAGGCGCGCTCGTCGCAGCAGCAGACGCAGCCGTCGCAGCTAGCGCAACAGGCCCGCCCGACGCGCAGACCGCAGACCGACATTCCCATCGACGTGCTCGACAGCGCCTATGTTCCGCCGCTGACGAGCTCGAAGGCCAGCTTCCGCAGCGATGGCGCGGACCATCAACGCGATCAGGAGTTCAGCCGCGGCGTCGCCGACGACCGCTGGAATGACGAGGACCGTTTCACGAACAAATCGGGCGACCCGCGCATCGGCACGCACGGGCGCACCTACGAACCGGAAGAGTCGCGCGGCACGTCGCGAGATTGAAGGAGGACAGAAACATGGCTCAGGACAATCCAACCAACAACTGGAACAGCGCATCGGACACGGGCGCGTCGAAGCCGGGCGGTACGAGCGGCCTCGGCACCACCGGCACGAGCGGCAGCATGGGCGGCGGCACGAACGCTGGCGGCGGCTCGCTCGCGAACAGCAGCAGCGGTTCGACATCGGGCGGCAGCAGCTTCGGCTCCGGCAGCTCGGGCCTCGGCACGAACAGCAGCAGCAGCGGCGCGGGTCTCGGCACGAGCTCGAGCGGCGGCGCCTCGGGCGGCTTCGGCACCAGCTCCGGCACCTCCGGACTCGGCGGCGGCTCGTCGACCGGCACCGGCGTTTCGTCCGGCGGCGCGCTCGGCACGCAGAACAACACCGACAGCGGCCTCTGCCCGCACTGCGGCCAGGCGCTGAAGGGCAGCGGCGGACTCGAGCAGTTCCTCGGCCGCCTCGGTATCACCGAGGATATGATCGGGAACCTCAAAGGTCAGTTCCAGAACGTCGACATCGATGAGTACCTCAACACCGCCCGCGACTATCTGAAGGACGGCTCCACGCGCGCGACCAGCTACGCGAAGGACAACCCCGGAAAAGTCGCGGCCGGCGTCGCCGCACTGGCGCTCGGCGCGGGACTCATCTACGCTGCGGTCAATCGCGACAAAGATTGATCGAACACCTCTCGTATGACTCGGAGGGCGACGGCCCGCTCGTCGTCCTCCTTCACGGCTTCCCCGAATCGCGGATCACGTGGCGCCCGCAACTCGCGGCGCTCGCGCGCGCTGGATTTCGCGCCGTCGCTCCCGACCTCCGCGGATATGGAGACTCGCCCACACCGAAAGGTGTCGAGGCGTACACCCTGCAGGAAATCGCCGGCGACGTCGCCGCGCTGATCGAATCCCTCGGCGCACCGTGCATCCTCGTCGGCCACGACTGGGGCGCCGTCACGGCGTGGGTTCTCACCATGATGCGCCCCGAGCTCGTGCGCAAGCTGGTCATCCTCAACATCCCCCATCCCGCGTCGCTGCGGCGCGTGATGAAGAAGAGCTTCCGCCAGAAGGTGCGCCTGCTCTATCAACTGTTCTTTCAGCTGCCGCTGCTCCCCGAGCTGACGCTACGTCTCATCGGCCGCGCATTCCTGCGCCGCGCCGCGCGCTTCACGCCCGAGGAAATCGAGGCGCGCATCGCGGCGTGGCATTTGACGCCGATGCTCAACTACTACCGCGCGATGCGGAAGTCGCGCGGCGCGATCGGCAAGTCGATGCAGCCGATCCGCGTCCCGACGCTGCTCATCTGGAGCACGCGCGAGCCGGTGTTCCTGCCCGAGACGTTCGAAGGCAGCCGCGCGTTCGTGGAGAACCTCACCCTCGAGCGCATCGACGGCATCGGCCACTTCGTGCAGCACGACGCGGCGGAACGCGTGAACGAGCTGCTGCTCGCATTCGCACGCGCGTAGTCGCCGCTCAGCGCTCGACGCGCGTCGCGGTCATGTCGGTTCCGTTGTACGTCAGCGTGAAGCCGCGTCCCGCGACGCGGATGCGATAGCCCCACGCCGGACTGACGAGCTCCGTCGCCGAAATCGGGATCAGTTCGTCGTCCGTGATGATCGGCGGCGCATCGAGCGCGAGCCGTCCGTTCTTCCACGCGATCGTCGCGGGCGACGGCGGATCGGAACCGGGGAACTGCAGCGCGTACGCACCGGTGAGGTTCGCAATCGCCGCGTCGGCGAGCGTCGCGGGCGTGACGCGCAGCGGTTTCAGCGCCGGCCAGTCGTACTCCTCGGCGATCGCGCGCGTGAGCTCGTCGATCAGCTGATCCGCGCCGACGCGGTTCACGAGGATCGCCGCGCCCTGATGCGTCTCCGGGAAGTAGATGAACTGCGTCGTGTAACCGGGATTGTTTCCGCCGTGGCTGAAGCGGAACGCGCGGCCGCTGCCCTCGAGCACCGGCCCGAGGCCGTAGACATCTTTCTGCGGCGTTAGCATCTGCGACGCGAGTCCGCGCGAGAGCGGCGCGCCGGACGTTCCCGCGCGCGACGCATCGATCGCGATCGCCCACTTCATCAGATCCGCCGCCGTCGTCCACAGCCAGCCCGCCGCCATCTCCGGACCGATCGCCCAGCCGCCGGGGATCACGCCGCCGTCCTCATCGTGACCGCGTGCGGCGCGCGCCGCGAGCGGCGGCGGCAGCGGTTGCTCGAACGTGCTGTCGCGCATCTGCAGCGGATCGAGCACGAGCTCGCGCGCGAGCTGCGGGAACGCGCGGCCGGTGACGTCCGTGAGCAGGAGCTGTTCGATGACGATGCCGCCACCGGAGTAGCGCGTCGTCGAGCCGGGAACGGTGTCTACGCGCACCGGCGCGTTCGTCGCCGGCGCGCGTCCGTCGAGCACGTCGAGCACGGAAGGCAGCGCGCCGTCGGGGCGGTAGCCGGGGAAGCCATGCACGGTGAGGCCGGCGGTGTGGCTGAGAATGCGGCGCAGCGTCACCTTCTGTGTCGCGGTGAAGGCATTCTCCGGCACCTGCCACGAGCGCAGCGCGCGGTTCACGTCCGCGTCGAGATCGAGCTTCTGCGCGTCGACGAGCCGCAGCGTCATCGTCGCCGCGATGACCTTGCTGATCGACGCGGCCTGAAAGAGCGTGTGCGCCGTGACGGCGTCGCGGCCGCCGGCTTCCTGCACGCCGAAGCCGCGCGCCCACGCGATCCGTCCGTTCTCGACGACGGCGATGCTGACGCCGGGGATGTGCGCGCCCGCCATGCGATCGGCAAGCGTCGCATGCGGCACGGGACGTCCGGCGACGACGACCGCGGGCGGCAGCGTACGCAACACTCGATCCGCACGATCCAGTCGATCCGCGCGATGCGCCGAGGAGACGCAACCGCACGCCACGAAAAGCAGGAGAGACGCGAGCGTTCGCAGGTTCACGCAGCGTTATACGCGGCGCGCGCGGAATCGTTGATCACGCGCGCTGTGACTCGCGCCACTCCCGCCACTGCTCGTCGATCGACTGCACGAACGTGCGCCGCGGCGACCAGCCGGTCTTCGCGCGCGTCTCCTTGCTGGAGATCACCTGATCGACGGCCAGCGCGTCGGCGAACGGGCCGAACTTCTCGCGCGCGGCGGCGAGCGGCGTCTTCTCGATCGTGCCGTTCGGCGCGACGGCGCGGGCGCACGCTTCGAGCGGCTCGTGCGAGTCGTCGATGCCGTGCAGCACGCCGCCCGTGCGCTGCTCGACGGCGCGCACGTAGAGATCGGCGAGATCGTCGACGTCGACGAGCGCCCAGCGGTTGGTGCCGTCGCCGACGAGCTGCAGCGCGCGGTTCTGCTCCGCGGCCGCGAACCAGTCGGCGAGGAGCGACTGTTTGCCGCCGTAGACGCAGCCGGGACGCAGCACCGTGCCGCCGGCGGCGAGCACGCGCTCTTCGTGTCCGACGCGCCACGCGACGAGCGCGAGCGGCTGCGCCGGCGTCGACTCGTTGGCCGAGGTCGTGTTGCCGAGAACCCAGACGCCGGAGGTGTAGACGAGCGGCTTGCCGGCGGCGGTGAAGACGTCGACGGCGATGCGGTCGGTGTCGGGTCCCTGGCGGTTCGAGAACGCCGCGTGGACGATTGCGTCGTAGCTGCCGAGCGTGTCGGCGAGCGACGGCAGCGACTCGAGATCGCCCGTGACGAGCACGACGCCGAGGTCGCGGAGGGCGCGCGTTTCCGCGTCGGGGCGGACCAGCGCCGCGACGTCGTGTCCCGCGCCGCGGAGCGCTTTCGCGACCGCGCCGCCGATGTAACCCGTGGCTCCCGTGATGAAGATGTGCATGAGGTCTCCTCGCAATACAAAAAGGCCGCCCGTTTCGGGGCGGCCTGCTTCGGATTCGGTCAACGTGTGGACTACCGGTTCTTCTTTTCCATGGCGCGCTTGAACGCGAGCGCCATCGCGCTCTCGCCGGCGTTGTCGTCGCCGCGCTCGTCCATGAACTTCGTGTACTCCTCGCGCTCGGCGGCGGCCTTCGCGGCCTCGTGGCTGAGCGAGATGCGCTTGCGCTGCGCGTCGATGCTCATGATGCGCACCATCAGCTTCTCGCCGGGCTGATGCGCCTGCGACGGATCCTGTCCGGGCGCGACGGAGATCTCGGAGTTCGGGATGAGACCGGTGAGACCCGGCTCGAGCTCGACGAAGATGCCGGGCGCGCCGCCATGATCCACGGTGCCTTCGACGACACGGCCGATGCCGTAGCGCTGCGAGGCCGACTCCCACGGATCGCTCGTGGCGACCGCGCGGAGCGAGAGCGAGAGGCGCTTCTTCGACGGATCGACTTCGCGGACCCAGCCCTGGACGTTCGAGCCGATGGCGACTTCCGTATCGCCCGGCTTGATGCCGTGCGGCAGCTGCGAGACGTGCACGAGTCCGTCGAGACCCGGCTCCACTTCGACGAAGTAGCCGAAGTCGGTGGAGCGGACGATGCGGCCCGAGAACGGCGTGCCCGGCGCGTAGCGCTCGGCGACGTCGTACCACGGATCGGGCTCCTGATCTTTCATCGACAGCGAGATGCGCTTGCCGTCGTTCTCGATCTTGATGACCTTGACGTGGACTTCCTGGCCGATCTGGACGACTTCTTTGGGATCGGTCACGCGGCGGCGGCTCATCTCCGAGACGTGGAGGAGGCCGTCGACGCCGCCGAGGTCGACGAAGGCGCCGAAGGGCGTGAGCGTTTTCACGCGGCCGGTGAGCTCGGCGCCGGGGACGATGCGCGCGCGCGTTTCGGCGGCGCGTTCGGCGGCGGCTTCCTTGAGCAGCGCGGCGCGCGAGACGACGATGCGGCGGCCGTCTTCGCTCAGCTCGGTGACGCGGAACTCGACCGTCTGGTTGACGAACGAGTCGGGGTTCTCGATCTTGCCGAGCGCGATCTGCGAGAGCGGGCAGAAGGCGCGCAGGCCGCTGATGTTGACTTCGAAGCCGCCCTTGTTGCGGCCGGTGACGCGGCCTTCGACCGGAAGGCGATTTTCAAACGCGCCGCGCAACTGCTCGAGCGACGCCTTGCCTTTGATCAGCTTCCGCGACACGCGGATTTCGGGGGACGTCTTGACGACCGTCGCCTCGATGGAGTCACCGACGTCGAGGCCCTCGAGCTCCGCGGTGTCCATCACCGCTTCCGAGGGGCCACCGTAAGAGATGTAGGCATCCTCTCCCGAAATCGAGACGATCGTCCCGCGAAGCAGCTCGCCCTGCTGGGGAGTTTTGAGGTCCAAATTCTCCATCGCCTCGGCAAAAGACGTAGCCTCGGCGTTCTCTCTCGACTGACTCATGGGGATTTCCTGCGTACCTTTCAGTGATTGGTTCTCGGCCGCGAGAACGGTTGGGACGCGTATCCTACTCGAATTTCCGAGCGGCGTCACGACCGAGCCAAGTCGTCAACCAAACCGTCGCAAAAAAAATTTTGTCGACCCACTTGACGATCGCAACCCGCGAACTCAGATTGATGCTCACCTCAGTTCGAACGCGCCATGCACGATGTCAACGGGCTGAGGGGCGCTTCGGGGTTGCTGGATGCCGAGGCGAGCGAACCGGATGCTCCTCTGCAGCTGTCAACGGTTTGCGTTTCGTTCCGAGAGGCAGAGGCGTTTCGGAATGGTTTCGGTTCGAATGCGCTCTGATCGCTGTTAACGGACCGAGGAATGGACTCGCGGAATCAGAGACCGCGAGTCTTTAACTTTTTCCGCGCTCTCCTCTACTCCACGCGGAACGTCACCCTCGCGATCACCGGATCGTTCGCCGCGTACGCGCGCAGGTTGTGACCCTTGTCCAGCGCCTGAATCCACGCGATCGTCCACACGCCTTTCGCCGCATGCTTGGGCACGGTGATGTGGCCGATGAAGTTCGTGCCGTCCGCCGACGGATCGAACGAGAAGTAGAGCCGCGCGCCGTTCGATATCGCGGGACCGGCCGCCTGGCCGCTGAGACTGGCGACGCCGCAGCCGTCGTCCGCCACGATCGCGTGCACGTTGATGACCGTCGACTCCGCATTCGACACCACCGGCGGATCGAGCGTGAGCGACGACACCGACGGCGCACCCGCATCGCAGCTCTCGCCCGCGATGTCGAGATGCACCGGCGCGACCATCGGGTTGTCCCCTCGGAACGTGGAGGTGTTGTTCGCTTTGTCCTGCAGCTGCACCTGCTCGAGCTGCCACGTGCCGCAGTCGAGACACGTCGGCGGCGCCACCGCGCACTCCCATGTGGTCGGGTTGTTGCCCGCGCGGCAGCCGAAGCCGATGCGCGCCTGCTTCGACGGGCTGATGAACACGCCGCTCACCAGCGCCACGCCCGACTTGTCATCCTCGGCGGTCACGAAGATCGTGTTCTGATCCCCCGCCTTCATCGACGGCCGGTCCAGCCAGATGGCCTTGAGCGCCGGCCCCGTCGAGTCGGAGCGCGACGACGTGACGCGGAACGCCGCGCTGCCCGGCAGCTGCCCCTGCGCCGCGTTGAGGTTGATGCTGTTGCTGGCGTTGTCGGACAAGGTCAAGTACTTGACCGTCCAGATCCCCTCCGCCGCTTCCTTCGGAATGCTGATCTTCGAGACGAAGCGGTCGCTCTCTCCTTCGCGTTGCGCGGCGAACCCCTGCGGCGCGCCCGACGGGCTGGCGATGACGCCCGAGACGCTGCGCACGCCGGAGAGGTCGTCGACGACGATGGCGCTGAAGATGGTGTCGTCGCCGTCCTGCACCTGCGCCGGCGTGAACTCGCAGCCGCGCAGTTGCGGCGGCGTGACGTCGGAGTCGGGATCGCGCTCTTCCTGCGGCGTGCGCGCATGGTCGTCCGGCTGCGGCGGCTGCTGCGCCACCGGACGCTGCGTCGCGGACTGCGCCTGCTGCTGCGGCGGCGTCGGCTTCGCCCCGATGCCGAGCGCACTCGCGATCGGCGCGACGATGCGATGAAAGAGCGACGGCGCGGCCGGTGCGGGCGCGGGCGCCGCCGCGGGCGGCTGGCTGCGCAGCAGTTCGTTGTAGCGCTGCTCGCGCGCACGCGCCGCGGCCTCGAGGCTCGTCGGCGCATTCGCATCGCCGACGGGAACGACCGTCATCGTGTTCTCGCCGCCCGCATTCGCCGCGCCGCTGCTCGCCGATGTCGACGTGCGCGCAAGTGAGGTCGTCGTCGCGTCGCTGACCTCGTCGCGGTCGAACGTCCGGATGCGGATCCAGACCGCGACCGCGAAGACGATGGCGAGCGCCGTGAAGAAGAGCGGAAGGAATGAGATCCGCTTCAGGGGATGACTCCGAGGCGACGGCCGGTTGCGAGTGCGGACATGAACAAGGTTCTCGTTGCGATCATACGAGGTAACGCGCGATTCCCCCGTCTCTTGTTCCCTCTGACGGTTCTCCTCGCCGGACGTCTCGCGGCCCAGGCACCCGCCGCCGCGCCCGCCGAGCTGTCGACGATCGCCGTGCCGATCCGCGCAAACCTCGCGCCGCTCGTCCCGGAGATCGAGGCGCGCGTGCCGAAAACGTTCTCCGACAAGACGACGGAACGCGGCATCGACATCGAGTACACGGTCGCGCGCGCACCGTTGCGCCTGCAAATGATCGGCGGCGGACTGCACGCCTCGACGACCGTCAAGTACGGCCTGCAGGCGTGCCGCGGCCGCTTCCCCTGCATCTCCTGCGGCTGGGCCGAGGCGCGACGCGAAGCGGAAGTCACCCTGCACGCGAAGTTCGATTGGGATCCCGCGTGGCGCCTTCGCTCGACGACGCGACTCCTCCCCGTGAACTACGCGAAGCCGTGCGAGACGAACTGGCTCGGCTTCGACATCACGCCGCGCTTCGTCGCTCCCGTCGTCGAGGAGCAACTGAACCTCGCCGCGAAGACGATCGACCGCACCACTCCATCCCTCACCAGCATCCGCCCGCAGGCGCAGCAGATGTGGAACGCGCTGCAGACACCCGTCGCCCTCGCCGATCGCGTGTGGCTCGTGCTCGATCCCATCGACGTCGCGCTCGGCCCGATCACCGGCTCCGGCACGATCGTGACGAGCACGCTCTCGATGCGCGCGCAAACGCGCGTGGTCGTCGGCCCCCAACCCACCCCCGCACGCAAACCGCTCCCCACGCTCCGCGTCGCCACCGGCAAGACGCCCACCGGCATCCGCGTGCCCTTCGATCTCGAGCTTTCCTACGACGACGCGACGCGCCTCGCCTCTTCTGAAGTCGCGGGCCAGAAGTACAACGTGAACGGCCGCCCGCTCACGATCGAGTCGATCAAGCTCTCCCCCGCCCCGAACAACCGCGTCGCCGTCGAGGCGATGATCGATTACCGCGGCGGCGTACTCCGCAACTATCACGGCGCGGTGTTCCTCGAAGGCACTCCGCAATTCGACGCCGCCTCCTCCACGATCACCGTCCCCGATCTCGAATACTCGCTCGATCCGAAACGCCGCGGCTTCCTCGTGCGCATCGCCGAACGCGCCGCCCACGACACGATCCGCCAGCGCATGCGCGAGTCCGCCCGCTTCCCCGTCGGCCCCCGCATCGCCGCGACCCGCAACGAGATCACCCGCGCCCTCACCCGCCCCCTCGCCCCCAACGTCCAACTCCGCGGCCACGCCGACGCCATCGAACCGCAACGCGTCACTGCGACACCAACCGCGATCGTCGTGCACATCATCGCCACAGGCGTCGCGGAGGTGGAACTGAGACCCTGACGAGGAGCGCCTCCGGCGGGGCGGCGCGGCCGCCAGCGCTAAGGGCTTAGCCAGTACGCACGTGCGGCTGCAGTCAACGACGTTAACCGCGACCGCACGTGCGTCTAGGCTAGGCCCTTAGCGCTGGCGGCCGTGCCGCCCCGCCGGAGGCGCTCCCGGTCCGGTTCTCTGTCGCCACCGCGACCGCGTCACGACCCGATGATGTGCGAGAAGAACGCGTCGCTGGCGACGGGGCGGCCGAGGAAGCGTTCGATGAGATCGCGGGCGGGTTCTTCGCTGCCGCGGCTGAGGATCATCTCGCGGAAGCGGCGGCCGGTCTCGCGGTTCATGAGGTCCGTGCCGAACGCCGAGACCAGATCGAGGGCGATCACCTTCGCCCACATGTAGCCGTAGTAGCCCGCGGCATAACCGGACGCGATGTGCTCGAAGGTTCCGGGGAACTGCGTGCCGTCGACGTGGCCCATGGGTGTGAGGCCTTCCATGCGCGCCCAGACCTCGAGGCAGCGGCCGGGATGTTCGTTGGAGAGCTCCATGTCGAACGAGGCGTAGAGCAGCTGGCGGCCGTAGTCGATGCCCGCGCCGAATTTCTTCGCGGATTTGAGGCGCTCGACGAGCGACTGATCGATCTGCGGGCAATCGGCGCAGTGCGCGCGGAGGAGCGAGAGGCTCTCCATGCGGCTGGCCCACTCCTCGTACATTTGCGAGGGCGCTTCCACGAAATCGCGTTGGACGGACGTGCCGGCGTGCGCGAGGTAATGCGTGTTCGAGAGCACGCCGTGCAGCACGTGACCGAACTCGTGGAGCAGCGTTTCGAGCTCGTCGTGCGTGAGGCCCTGGCGATTGAAGTTGGTGACGAGGACGCTGATCGGCTTACGGCCGGTGCGGCGGCTCACGCCGCGGACGGGCCACGCGGCGGCGTGCTTGTACTTGCCGTCGCGCGGATAGAGATCGAGATAAATGCCGCCGATGAGGGCGCCGGTGGCGGCGTCGTGCACGTCGATGTAGATCACCTCGTCGTGCCAGACGGGAACGTCCGCGCGGGTGAAGCGCACGTTGTAGAGCCGCTCGCTGATGTCGAGCATCCAGCGCACGGTCGATTCCGTCGGGAAATACTTCCGCAGCTGCTCCTGGTCGATGGCGTAGCGGCGTTCGCGGAGGCGTTCGCGGTAGAACGAGATGTCCCAGCGTTGGACGCGTGCGTCTTCGACGTCGACGCCGGAGAGCTCCGCTTTCAGTTCGGCGAGGCGGCCGAGGTCGCGCAGTTCGGCTTCGGTGACCACGCTGCGGACGTCGTCGAGGAAGCGCGCGACCGTCTCCGGATTTTCCACCATGCGGCGCTTCGTCACATAGTGCGCGAAGCTCGGGACCTCGTAGAGCTCCGCGATCTCCTTGCGCAGCGACACGATCTCGTCGAGCACGTCGAGATTGCGCGGCGTGCCGCGGAGCGTATTGGCCGTCCAGTAGCGGCGCCGCGCGTCCTCGTCGAGCGCGTTCATCATGAACGGCACGTAGTCGGGATAGTCGAAGCCGACCACGATGTTGCCTTGCTCGTCGCGCGGCTGGCGGTCGCGCCACGCCTGCGGCAGGCCGCGGCATTCCTCGGCCGTGAAGCGCACGCGCTCGCCGTTCTCGCGGATGTTCTTCGCGAACTCCTGACCGAGCTCCGTGAGGCGTTCCGAGATCTCCTTGAAGCGCTGCCGTTTTTCCGGCGCGAGCGAGACGCCGCTGTCCTCGAACGCCTCGATGAGGTGCTTCTGCAGCTCGCGCTCGGCGACGCTGTGCGGATGCACGCGCTTCACGCGCTCGTAGAACGCCTCGTTCTGAAAGACGTCCGTGAGGAAGCTCGACTCGTGGACGAGTGCGCCGTCGCACGCGTCGCGCACGCTCTTGTCGGGATGCACGCTGTTGAGCAGCGAGATCGGGCCGAATGCGTCCTCGAGCACGCGCGCGGTGTCGTCCCACGCGTCGAGTACGGTCTGGGCGTTCGCGCCGTCGAGCGGCGCGGCGGCGATGCGGTCGAGCAGCTCGCGTGCGTGCGCGAGTGCCTGTTCCGACGATTGCGCGACCGCGGCTGCGTCGAGAATGGGAATCGTCGCGCGCTCGCCGGTCTCTGTACGGGAAAGCGTCTCCGTCGTCATCTGCGGGGCGGTCATTCTATGGTGAAACCAGACATCAGCAAATTACGTACACGACACATGCGCAAGCTCATCGTTGTCGGCGTTTGCCTGCTCTCCGTCCGCCTGGCCGCGGCGACCGCTCCTGAGCTTGCCGCGGCGGGAAACGCGGCGCTGATGCGCGGTGACGCTGACGCCGCGGCCGCGGCGTACGAGAAAGCCGTCGCCTCCGATCCGAACAACGCGCGCTATCACCTCATGCTCGGCGAGGCGTACGGCACGCTCGCGCAGAAGGCCAGTCTCTTCAGCAAGGCGGGACTCGCGAAGAAGACGAAAGAAGAATTCGAGCGCGCCGTGCAGCTCGATCCGAATCTCATCGACGCGCGCATGTCGCTCATCGACTACTACCTCTTCGCGCCCGGCTTCATGGGCGGCAGCGAAGAGAAGGCGCTCGCGCAGGCTGGCGAGATCCGCAAGCGCGACGCGCTCGACGGCCACCGCGCCTTCGCGCGCGTCTATCTCCATCAGAAGAAGCCCGACGTTGCGCGCAAGGAAGTCGTCGACGCCGTCCGCGAGCAGCCGAAGTCCGCGAAAGCGCACTACATCCTCGGCGTGTTCCTCATGAGCAACGACAAGAACTGGAGCGGCTCGCTGCACGAGTTCGACATGGCCCTCGAGCTCGACCCGAAGTACATGCCCGCGTACTTTCGCATCGGCCAGAACGCCGTGAACGCGGAGACGAACTACGCGCGTGCCGAGGAGTCGCTGCGGAAGTATCTGGCGTACACGCCGGCGATGGATGAGCCGAATCTGGCCAGCGCGTGGTACTGGCTCGGACGTCTGCAGGAAAAGATGGGAAAGAAGGCGGAGGCGAAGCAGAGCTACGGGAAAGCGCTCGCGCTCGCGCCAGACTCGGCGCAGGTCAAGGAAGCGTTGCAGCGCGTGTCGTGAGCAGCGGATACGGATTGAGCGGCGTACCCTTCCACCACTCTTTCGTCGGCGGCAGCGTTTCGATCGCGAAGTGGAGATGCGGCGTGTTCGCCGGCGCGTTGCCGGTCGTGCCGACGTAGCCGATCACCGTGCCGCGCGTGACGACGAGACCTTCCGCGAGTCCGTCCGCGTAGCTGTCGAGATGCGCGTAGTAGTAGACGCGCTGCGCGTCGCGATCGAACTCGTAGATCGTGAGCCCGCCCGCGTTGCTCGTGAAGAGCTTGCGGATCGTGCCGTCGACGGCCGCGATGACCGGCGTGCCGCGCGGCGCGAGGATGTCGATCGCGTCGTGCACGCGTCCGCCGCTGCGCGCCTGCGCGTACGTGTCGTGCAGTTCGCTCGCGACGACGCCGCGCACCGGGATGAGCAGCTCGGCGCCGTTGTCCGTCGATGCGACCGGCGGCGCCGCCGAAACGACGGTGAGCCGCGCGTGCGCGACCGGTGCTGGCGCGGACGCACGCCGCGGCGCCGCGAGTGCGACGACGACACCCGCGCCGACGAGCCAGCCGGCCAGCAGTACCCCGAATGTGCGCATGAGACTGATAATGAAGATCGAGTGCCTGAACTTCCCGATGTCACGATCTATGTGGAGGCGCTGACGGCGCGGATCGCCGGCACGACGCTCCATAAGGTCCGGCTCGCCAACCCATTCGTCTTGCGCACCGTCGAGCCTGGTCCGCGCGATGTCGAAGGCAAGCGCGTCCGCGAGTTGCGCCGGCTCGGCAAGCGCATCGTCATCGCGCTCGAAGACGAGCTCTTCATCGTCATCCATCTGATGATCGCCGGGCGCTTTCGCTGGCTTCCTCCCGGCGCGAAAGTTCCGGGAAAGCTCGGCCTCGCGGCGTTCGACTTCGATGGCGGCACGCTCGTCCTCACCGAAGCGGGCTCGAAGCGGCGCGCGTCGATTCACATCGTGCGCGGCGAAGACGCGCTGCGCGCGCTCGATCCGGGAGGACTCGAGCCGCTGGAAATCGACTTCGACACGTTCCGCGCCGCGCTGACGCGCGAACGCCACACGCTCAAACGCACGCTCACCGATCCGCACGTCTTCAGCGGCATCGGCAACGCGTACTCCGACGAGCTGCTGCATCGCGCGCGTCTCTCGCCGGTGCAGCTGACGACGAACCTCTCCGACGACGAGCTCGCGCGCCTCTACGACGCCATGCGCGCGACGCTCATCGAATGGACCGATCGCCTGCGCGCCGACGCGGGCGAACGCTTCCCCGAGAAAGTCACCGCGTTCCGCCCCGAGATGGCCGTGCACGGGCGCTACGACCAGCCGTGTCCCGTTTGCGGCTCGCCCGTGCAGCGCATCGTCTACGCCGAGAACGAGACGAACTATTGCGCGCGCTGCCAGACCGACGGGCGCCTTCTCGCCGATCGCGCGCTCTCGCGTCTGCTGAAAGGCGACTGGCCGAAGTCGATCGATGAGCTGTAGGCGCCATCTTCTAACGTTTCGCCGGACGGCACGTCTACTCGACCAGACATGCTTCAGGCGGCAATGACCGGCTTCGTCTCCGTCCCACCCGCGGGCTCCTCCGCGAACGCGGACGACCAGCGCCTCGCGGCTGCGTGCGCCGCCGGCGACACGCGCGTCTTCGAGGACCTCTACCACCGCTTCGGCGACAAGATGAAGAGCATCGCCTGGAACCACCTCGGCAACGTCTCCGATGCCGAGGATGCGGTGCAGGAGACGTTTCTCAAAGTGCACCGCGCGGCGAAAACGTATACCGGCGAGGCCTCGTTCGCCACGTGGCTGTACCGCATCCTCGTCAACACCTGCTACGACGTGCTGCGCAAGCGGAAGCGCCGCCTCGACGACCTGCCGCTCGAAGAAGAAGTCGAATCGCTCACGCGCACCGCGCTCACCGTCGACGACGCGAAACGCATCACGCTGCTCAAGCTTCTGCGCGAGCTGCCGGAGCAGCGCCGCAGCGTCTTCACGCTCTTCGAGATCGAAGGGCTGAGCCACGCCGAGATCGGCCACATCCTCGGCATCACCGAAGGCAACTCGAAATGGATTCTCTTCGCCACGAAGAAAGAGCTCCAGGAGAAGTGGAAGCGACCCCAATGAACATCAACTGCTCGCAGCTCGACGACCTGCTGTTCGACGCCTCGCCCCTCGCCATGGAGACGGCGGCGCGGCACGCGAACGACTGCCCCGCGTGCGCGGAGAAACTGCGGGAGTGGAACGAGCTCTCCACCACCGCGGCGTCGCTCCACGCGACTTGGGACAACGATCTGCTCTGGCCGCGCATCGAGCGCGCGCTGCGGGACGAGCGCCGGCGCTCGCCCCTCGGCCGCGTGCGACGCTACGCCGCCGCCGCCGCGCTGCTCGCCGTGCTCGGCGGACCGCTGTACTACGCGCTGCGCGTGCAGGTGCACGAGACCTCGTTCGACAACGCCATCCTTCGCAGCGAGGCGATGGACGAGGTCGAACGCGCCGAGCACACGCACGTCGCCGCCATCCACCGGCTCGAACGCCTCGCCGCGCCGAAGCTCGAAGAGGCCGAGTCGCCCCTCATCGTCTCGTACAAGGAAAAACTGATGCTGCTCGATGAAGCCATCGCCGAATGCCAGGCCAACATCGACCGCAACCGACAGAACGCGCATCTCCGCAAGCAGCTGCTGGCCATGTATTCGGAAAAACAGCAGACGCTCCAGGACGTGCTGCGGGAGGACAACCATGTTTCGAACCAGTAATGCACTGCGCGCGCTCGCCGCGCTGCTTCTCCTCTTCATCGCGGCCGCGCCGCTCCGCGCGGCGGACGATCTCGACGAAGGCCGCTTCGAGCTGAAGTACGGCAAGGACTTTCCATTCACCGGCGGACGCGTCGACGTCGATCACCGCTTCGGCACGCTCACGGTGCGCACGCACAGCGAGGCGACCGTCGAGGTGCGCGCCACGATCCGCTCGTCCGATCCCGAGATCGGCAAACGGATTCACATCGTCGCCGGCTCGAGCGCGAGCGGCGTCTCGATCCGCACCGAGTTCCCGGAGCTGCACAATTTCCACGGCAACATCTCGTATTCGGTGGACATGAGCGTGACGCTGCCCGCCAACGCGCCGCTGCGCGCGCAGAACCGCTTCGGCAACATCGACGCGCGCGGCCTCGCCGCGACCAGCACGCTCGGCAACAGCCAGGGCTCGATCCGCGTCGACGACTCGCGCGGACCGCTGACGCTGACGAACTCCTTCGGCGCGATCGAGGCCACCGACACGCACGGCGAGCTCGCTGTGACGAACAGCAACGGCTCGGTCACCGTGCGCACCGTCGACGGCGCGCTGAGCGTGTCGAATCGCTTCGGCAACATCGTCGTCTCCGACGTGCAGCGCGGCGCGACGATCACGAACGCGAACGGCAACATCGAGGCGATGGACGTCACCGGCGGGCTGAAAGCGTCGACGTCGTTCGGCAACGTGCGCGCGTCGACGGTCAGCGGCAACGCCGACGTCACGTCCGTCAACGGCCGCATCGACCTGTCGAACGTCACCGGCTCGGCCACGCTGCGCGACACGTTCGGCACCGCGAAGGTCGACTCCGTGCGCGGCAGCCTCACGGTCAACGGCGAGAACGCGTCGGTCGATGCGAAGACGATCGGCGGCAGCGTGCGCATCGACACGACCTTCGGCAGCATCACCGTGCAGAACGCCGGCGCCGCGACGATCACCGACGCGAACGGCAACGTGAAGGCGAGCGACATCAACGGCACCTTCAACGCCGAGAACCGCTTCGGCAGCGTGCACGCCGAGCGCGTGCGCGGCTCGGCCGACGTGCGCAACGCGAACGGCACCGTGACGCTGCAGGAGATCTCCGGCGGCGCGAAGGTCTCGACCTCGTTCGCCTCGGTGTTCCTCGACGGCATCGGCGGCGCGGTCGACGTCGACAACTCGAACGGCGCGATCTCCGTGCGCGGCCTGCGCGGCGGCTGCCATCCGGTCTCGCTCGAGACGAGCTTCAGCTCGATCAAGGTCGCGGTGCCGGGCGAGGTCGGCTACGACCTCAACGCGCGCACGACGTTCGGCCACATCACCAGCGCCGTCCCGGTGACGACGAACGCGGCGCGCGAAGACAGCCTCGTCGGCACGATCGGCCGCGGCGGCTGCCGCCTCGATCTGCGCAGCTCGAACGGCAACATCACCATCGAGCGCGAATAGGTTCGCGTCAGAACGTGCGCCGGTACGTGAAGATGAAACGGCGCGCGACGCAGTTGCGGATCGGCGGCGAGAACTTCGCGGTGGCGATCTCGCGCTCGGCCATGTGGCCGAGCGCATCGTCGCCGGTCGAGTTCGAGACGATCTTCGTCGACGTCACTTTGCCGCTCGCGTTCACGTTCGCCTCGACAACCACGAGTCCGTGCGCGCCATGTTCGGCAAACGCGAGCACCGGCGCCTGCACGAACGCGTAGTCGGAATCCGCGGGGCACCCGCTCTTGCGCTTGCTCGCGCCGGACGCGCTTTTCGTCTTCGTCGCCACGCTCCCCGAGCTCACGAAGCGCGACGCCACCCAGCCGACGGTACCGTCCTCGAGCCGCACCTTCGTCCAGCTCTCGTCGCTCGCGAGGACGTCGAGCGCGTCGCCTTTCTTCTTCTGCACGATGACGTCGGCGTCGACGTTCGCCTCGCGCCGCACGTTGAGCGCCGACGCGGTGACGCGCACGCTGCCGATCACGTGCTCCTCGAATGGCGGCGGCGCGGGCGCGGCGGGCGGCGGCGCCATGACCGCCGGCTGCGGGGAGGGCGCGGAACAGGCAGCGAGCAGCACGAGGAGAAGAGGAATCAGGCGGCGCACGGCGCGGGATCGTATCGCACGCAGTGCACGCGAGCGATTCCGGCGTCACCGACGCGCAACGTTGCCGCGCGCGCGCAGCGCCTCGGCGAACGCCGCGCGCTGCCGGCGCGAGACCTCGATCGCCGCGCCTGACGCCAGCACCGCCGTGCGCGCGGTGAGCGCGCGAATGCGGTCGAGGCAGACCAGCGCGCGCCGGTGCGCGCGTGCGAAGCCGTGCGCGCGGAGACGTCCTTCGAGGTCGCGCAGCGATTGCCGGATCAGATAGCTGCGCCGGCCGCTCCAGAGCCGCGCGTACGTGCCGGCCGCTTCGATCCAGTCGATGTCGTGCAGCGGCAGCACCGTCACGCCGCTCGCCGTCGTGATGACGAAGCCGGGCGGCTGCGCCGGCGACGCGTCGAGCTGGCGCGCGACGCGCTCCATCGTCACCGCGAAGCGCGCATCGGACACCGGCTTGACGAGATAGTCGAGCGCCTGCACCTCGAACGCGCGGATCGCATAGTCGTCGTACGCCGTGAGGAAGACCACGATCGGCATCCGTGCCGGCGTGCGGCGGCGGATCACCTCGAACGCATCGATACCCGGCATCTGCACGTCGAGAAAGATGACGTCCGGCTGCACCGCGTCGAGCGCGGCCAGCACCTCGGCGCCGTTGCGGCATTCGCCCGCGACGACGAAACGCTCGTAGCGACCGAGGAGCTGGCGGACGCCGCGCCGCGCCGCCGGCTCGTCGTCGGCGATGAGCACGCGGCGCTCAGCCAACGTCCGCCTCCAGCACCACTTCGCGATACGGCAGGCGCATCGACGCGATCGTGCCGCGCGGCGGATGCGGCGCGATGACGAGCGAGGCGCGGTCGCCGTGCAGCGCGCGCAGGCGCTCGCGCGTGTTTTCGATCGCGTGTCCCGCGACGTACGGATCGCCGGTGAGCCCCGCGCCGTCGTCGATGACCTCGATGATCACGATGTCCCGTTCCCGCCGCGCATGCACGCGCACCGTTCCGCCTTCGGGACTCTTCGCGATGCCGTGGCGGATCGCGTTCTCGACGAGCTGCTGGACGGCGAAGCTCGGCACCGCGGCCGAGAGCGCCGCATCGTCGATTTCGAACTCCGCGCGCAGGCGGTCCGCGAAGCGCGCCTGCTCGATGGCGAGGTATTGATGCACGAGCTCCAGCTCGTCGCCGAGCAGCACCTCGTGCGCGCGGCGGCGCAGCGTCCGGCGCATCACGTCGCTGAACTGCTCGAGGATGCGCGTCGCCGCCGGTTGATCGCCGTCGCGCACCAGCACGCCGATCGTGTTCAGCGTGTTGAAGAGAAAGTGCGGATTCACGCGCGCCTGCAGCGCCGCGAGCCGCGCGCTCGAGAGTTGCTCCGAGAGCCGCGCCGTCGCCACGAAGTAGCGGATCGCGTGCTCGATGCCCACCACCGCGAGATACACCGCGACGCCGAACGGAAGGGTGATGAAGAGCCAGCGCGTGAAGTGCACCGCCGGCGTTCCCCACAACGCGTCCGGCTGCAACGTCATCTTCAGCAACGTGCCCGCGCCCGCCCACAACGCGCAGAAGAGCAGCGCGAAACCGAGATGCAGCAGCGCGCGCGTCGCGAGGTGCGGGCGCACCAGCGGCCAGCGCGCCGCGAGGGCGAAGACGAACGGCGTCAGGAACGCGTAGAGCAGCCAGTCGAGGCTCGTGAACAACACCGCGCGCACGTCGATCGGCTCGCCGCTGAGGCGATGCTGCGCGATCTCGTTGATCGCGCCCAGGAGCGCCGGACCGATCCACGCCGCCGACACGAACATCCAGGGGCGAGCCCGCATCGATCAAAGATACCGGAGCCACTTCGAGGACGACGTCGCGCGGACGCGCGCGTACCAGCGGCACGGCACGAACAGCAGCGCGACGCAGATCGCCCAGACCAGATAGAGCAGGCCGAGCGACCACTGATAACCGGGCGGCACCGGCGGCGGATCGAGCGGATGATTTCCGAAGAGCCACGGATCGACGCGTCGCTCGCGGATCAGCGAGACGATGCACGCCGCGGCGTGGATCAGCGGAATGTGCAGGAGGTAATAGAACATCGGCACGCGGCCGAACGTCGTCAGCACCTTGCTGTCCCACGACTCCGCCCACGCCAGCAGCAGCAGGATCGGCCCGAGCGTCATCAGCAGGAACAGCAGCGACGCCGGGTACTTCGTCGTGTTGAGGAAGCGCACGAACGCCGGGCCGAGGTGTCCCGCGCGCCACGGACGGGGATCGCCGTAGACGTCGAGCCAGCGCAGCACCACGAACAGCGCCGTGGCCAGCGAGCCGATGCGGAACGCGATCGCGCGCCGGCGCTCGGGCGGCAGTTCCATGACCGAGCCGAACGCGTATCCCGCCATCATCACGCCCGCCCACGGCACGATCACGTAGAGGATCGCCAGCGGTCCGATGCCGCCGCCGTAGTAGAGGATCCGCAGCAGCGCACTCGGATCGCGCATCGGCGGAATGAGGTTGTGCAACGCGATGATCGCGACCGCGAGCACCGCCACGATCTTCGTCGGCAGATATCGCGCCGCGGCGAGGACGATCATCGACCAGCCGATGGCCCAGATCACCCCCGCGAGAACGTAGTGCGCGAAATCGAAGTTGAACGTCCAGAAAATGCGGATGACGGTGAGCTCGAGCGCGATCAGCCACAAGCCGCGGATGACGAGAAAACGGGAGAGGTCCGCGACCTTGCGCCCGTGCAGCCAGGCCGCCGTTCCGGCGAAGAAGACGAACGTCGGCGCGACGAAATGCGTGATCCAGCGCGTGAAGAAAATGCCCGCCGTCGGTCCGCCGGCCGGCACGCCCGCGTATACGCGAACGTGGTCGATCGCCATGAGGATCATTACCAGACCGCGCACCGCATCGAGCGAGTCGATGCGTGATTTCGCCATGCGCGGGAGTGTCCGCCGCACGCCTCATGGCTGACAACGAAGCGTTTGCGAACGGTCGATCCGGCGCGGCGAACGGTCGCGCATCCATCGCCCCCACTTGACCGCGACAACTTGTAGCGCTACATTGTGTAGCGCATGGTCGATCTCAGCGAGCTCGAAACGAAAGTCATCAACGTCCTCTGGCGTCGCGGCCCCTCCACCGTCGACGACATCACCCGCGCCCTTCCCGGCCGCAAGAAACTCAAGGACTCGACGGTCCGTACGATCCTCGGGCGGATGGAGAAGAAGGGATTCGTCGCGCACGATGCCGAGGGACGCACGAACGTGTATCGCGCGGTGCTCGAGCCGCAGCGCGTCGCCATGAGCGGCATCCGCGACATCCTCGACCGCTTCCTCGGCGGCTCCGTCGAAGCGCTGCTCGTTGGCATCGTCAACGACGAGCTGGTCGATCAGCAGGAGCTCGACGCGCTGGTCAAGAAAGTGCGCGCCGACGCGCGAAAGGAAAAGAAATGATCGTCGCCTCGACACTCGTCGCGCTGCCGCTGCTCGCCGTCGCTCTCGTCGCGCGCCGCTTCCGCAGCGATCTCGAAGAAGCGGCGTGGCGCCTCATGGCGCTCGCGCTGCTCGTCACGCCGTTCGTCACGCTGCTGCCGAAAGTCGACATCGGCTTTCGCCTGCCGCTGCTCAGCGCCGATCCGACATTGCCGTTCCGTTCGCAGCCGCAACTGCCGACCGACGATTCGTTTCCGACGATCGCGTTCGTGTACGCCGCCATCGCGCTAACGCTCTTCGCGCGCCTCGCGTTCGCCGCGAACGCCGCGCGGAGGCTGCGCCGCAATGCGCGTCCGTTCGGCGAGGCGTATCTCGCGGACGCGCTGCGCGTGCCGGTGACCGCGGGTCTCGTCTCGCCGGCGATCCTGCTGCCGCCCTACGCGCCGGCGTGGAGCGACGAGAAGCTCGCCGCGATCCTCGCGCACGAGCGCGCGCACGTCGCGCGGCGCGATCCGCTCTGGCGCTGCATCGGCCGCGCGGCCGCGGCGCTCTGCTGGTTCCATCCGCTCGCGTGGCTCGCCTCCGCCGCCATCGAGCGCATCGCCGAAGAGACGGCCGATCGCGAGGCCATAGCGACCACCGGCGACCGTCACGCGTACGCGAGCGTCATCCTCGAGTTCGTGCGCACGATGACCGGCACGCGCTGCCGCGCGCTCGCGAGCGGCATTCTGGACGGACGTGCGCTCAGCCCGCGCATCGACGCCATCCTCGCCTCACCGAAGCGCCGCCGCTCGCGTCTCATCACGCGTCTCGCGCTCGCGCTGCTCGTCGCCGGCGCGATCTTCACCACCGCGATGACCGACGAGGAATACCCGCCGCCGCCGTACGCCGCCGCGCAACTGCATCAGCAGCAGCAACAATCGAACGAAGAGTTCTTCCGCATGCGCGACGAGCTCCGCGCGCGCTTCCGCGAAACGGTGCGCAACACCACGCGCAACTTCTTCCGCGGCCTCTTTCGCTAACCGACACCGACCCTTCGAGGAGGCTTCTCTTGAAAGCACTTCGGCTGCTTGCACTCTCCGTCTGTCTGCTCGTTTCCGCGGCGCTGCACGCGCAACCGTACGACGAGCAGCTCCGCGCGTTCGAAGCGTTCGCGCAGCAGCAGGTCGCGTCCGCGCCGCTGCCCGGACTCTCGGTCGCCGTGATGAAAGGCGACTTCGTCTGGAGTCACGGCTTCGGCTTCGCCGATCTCGAGAACCACGTCGCCGCGACCGCCGAGTCGTCGTATCGCCTCGCGTCGGTGACGAAGCCGATGACCGCCGTCGCGGTGCTGAAGCTCGCCGAAGAAGGCACGATCGACCTCGATGCCGAAGTGCAGAAATACGTGCCGTCGTTTCCGCGCAAGCCGTGGCCGATCACGCTCCGCGAGCTCCTCGCGCACCTCGGCGGCATCAGCCACTATCGCGACGTCGCGGCGGAGCTGCACTTCCGCGAGCCGAAGAACACCGCCGAGGCGCTGGCCGTCTTCCGCGACTTCGACCTCGTCGCCGAGCCGGGCACGCGCTTCAGTTACTCGAGCTACGGCTACGTGCTCCTCGGCGCCGCGATCGAAGGCGCGACCGGCAAGCCGTACGCGGAGGTGATGCGCGAGAAAGTGTGGGGGCCGCTCGGCATGAGCGCGACGCGCATGGACGATCCGCGCGCGCTCATTCCGAATCGCGTGCGCGGCTACGAGCTGCGCGACGGCAAGCTGCGCAACGCGGAATACGTCGACGTCAGCAGCCGCTTCGCCGCCGGCGGCACGCGCTCGACCGTCCTCGACATGCTCACGTTCGTGCGCGGCGTCGCCGCGGGCAAAGTGCTCTCGTCCGCATCGCTCGACCGCATGTGGACGCGGCAGACGACGAAGAGCGGCGCCACGATCGACTGGGGACTCGGCTGGGACCTCACGCCGGTCGCCGGACGATTCGCGGTCTCGCACGACGGCTCGCAGACCGAGACGAACACGCTGCTCATCTACATTCCGAAGCAGCAGTTCGCGATCGCGCTCGCGTCGAACATGCAGGGCGCGAACCTGCAGCTGTTCGCCGACCGCCTCGCGCAAATCTTTCTCGGCGACGACTGGTCGCAGCGCGTCGCGTTCCGCGGCACGCCCGCGCAACAGGCCGCGGGCAAGGCGGTGATCGCCGCGTTCAACGAAGGCTTCGCGTACTACGACCGCTACGGCAAGCCGTCGACGAACGATCGCAAGATCGTCGACGCGGCGCTCGCGGCCCTCAGCGGAACGCTCGACGGCAAGCAGCCGTCGCGCGAACAGCTCGTCGCCGCCGGCTCGTACGTCGCGTCGAAGCTCGCCGCCGCCGATCTCGATCGCTATCACCGCGACGGCGCGTTCGCGTTCTTCCACGACTACGACGCCGCGCCGAAGCTCGCCGCGCCGCTGAAGGCGCTCCTTGCGCAATGGAACGCCGACTGGAAGCGCACGTCGACGATCGCCAACGTCGCCACGCTCGCGAAGGAGGCGCCGTCACTCGCGACCGCCACCGTCATTCCGAACTTCAGCGGAGAGCTCGTCGGCACCGGCCAGCAGGCGGCCATGCGCGGCGACATCGCCACGGCGCTGCGCGACGCGAAGCTCGCGGCCTCGCTCTACCCCGACTCCGACGGAGCCAACGGTCTCCTCGGCGTGCTGCTCATGCTCACCGGCGATCGCGCCGGCGGCGACCAGGCCATCCGCCGTTCCGCGGCGCTCAATCCCACCGGCTACTTCGGTCCCGCCAACGCGGTCCGCATCGCGACGTTCCTCGCCGCCGGTCCGTCGAAGCCGCTCGCGATCCAGCTCCTCACGATCGCCGCGGAGCTCTATCCGCGCGATGCCGACGTCGCGAAGATGCTGGCGGACTTGCGGAAGTGATTCAGGAGCCGGCGCTCTCCGGCACGCGGCGGCCGGTGGCGATCTCGAGGTAATACGCTTCGGCGGGACTCGAGATCGCCTCGCATGCGAAGACGCAGCGGTCGCCGAGGCGCACCACGCGGCGCGCGGCGAACTCGCTCTCGCCGAGCATGTCCTCGACGCAGCGCACGTTCGGTCCCCAGTAGTTCGTCGGATCGCCGGCCCAGCTCGAGCCGGCGAAGAACCGCATCAGCGGAAGCTCGTTCATCTCCGCGCCGAAATCGAGCACCAGCGTCTCGAGATACATGCGCTGCGCCGTGAGATTGCGCACGATGCGCAGCGCACCGAGCGGATCGGGCAAGTGATAGAGGAGGCCGAGGAACAGCACGACGTCGAACGTGCCCAGCTCGGCGGCGGTGAGCTCGTACAGATTGCGTTGAAGGTACGTGACGCGCGACCCGAGCAGCTCGGCGGCGAGCGCGAATCCGGTGTCGGTCTTCGCCACGTAATCGACCGCGACGACCTCGGCGCCGCGGCGCTCCAGCTCGAAGGCGAAGAAGCCGTCGCGCGTGCCGAGGTCGAGCGCGCGCAGGCCGCGGCAATCGGCGGGAAGCTGGAGCGTCCCGAGCACCAGCCGGGCCGCGTTCGCGCCCGGCGTGACGATTCCCGGACGCACTTCGATCGGGTGATACCAGTGCGGAATCGCTGCGATCCGCGCGCGGACCTCGTCGTCGGTCATGCGGCGACGATATCGCAGCGAGTGAGGCCGGACCAGCCGATCCGCACTACCATCCGCGTTATGAAGAATTTCGTGACGGCAGTTGCCCTGCTCATCGGCCTCACGTTCAGCGCGCACGCGGAGACCTTCCTCTCCGTCTCCGACATCCACTTCGATCCGTTCGCCGATCCGTCGCTCGTGCCGAAACTCGAGGCAGCCAACGTCGCGCAGTGGCCCGCGATTCTCGCGTCATCGTCGACGACGACGTTCAGCACCTACGGCAGCGACGTCAACGATCCGCTGTTGCGCTCAGCCGTCGCCGAGATGAAGACGCAGCTGCCGAAGCCCGCGTTCGTGCTGATCTCCGGCGACTTCCTCGCGCACAAGTTTCAGCAGAAGTACCAGCAGTACGCGACCGACAAGAGCCAGACCGCGTACACCGCGTTCGTGACGAAGACCGTCGCGTACGTGGCCTCCGTCCTGCGCGACGCTTTCCCACACGTCCGCATCTATCCGACCCTCGGCAACAACGACTCCGACTGCGGCGACTACGCGGTCGCGCCGAATTCGATCTTTCTGGCGAACTTCCGCGACATCTGGAGCCCCGCCGTCGACTCGCGCTCGTTCGTCCGCCGCTTCCCGACCGGCGGCTACTACCACGCCGACGTGCCGGGCGTGCGGAACCTGCGCATCATCGCCATCAACACGAACTTCTTCTCGACCGACTACAAGAACCCGTGCGGCAAGCCGGGTCCCGACGCCGGCCTGCAGGAACTGCGCTGGCTCGACGACGAGCTGCGCCTCGCGCGCGACGAGCACAAGCGCGTGTGGCTGCTGTTTCACATCCCGCCCGGCATGGACGTCTACGACACGATGGAGTACGGCGGCAGCTGCCCCGGCGTGAAGGCGCAGACGTTCTGGAAAGACCAGTACCAGGAGCCGTACCTCCGCATCACCGCGAATCATCGCGCGACGATCCGCGGCTCGTTCGCGGGGCACACGCATCAGGACGAGTTCCGCATCGCGAACGGCGCGTTCATCCACATCACGCCGTCGATCTCGCCGGTCTTCGGCAACAACCCCGCGTTCGAGATCGTGCACATCAACGAGAACGCGGAGGTGCTCGACTACACCGCCCACCACCTCCCGAACGTCACCGCGCCGTGGGCGCGCGAGTACGCGTTCGACGAGGCGTACGGCCAGCGGCGCTACGACACCGCGTCGCTCGCCGCGATCGACTCCGCCATGCACGACAACACGACCATGCGCACGCAGTTCTTCACGTTCATGGCCGCGGGCGCGCCGAAGAGCGCCGCCGACGCGCTCGCGAGCTGGCAGGGCTATGCGTGCGGCTTCCGCATGCTCACCGCGTCGTCGTTCATGACGTGCTACTGCCCGGCGTCGACCTCCGCGCCGCCGCATTAGCGCCGGCCGCTCACGGCTGCGCGAGATTCTGCAACGCGAGCCGCGAGAACGTGCGCCCCGTGCCGTCGTCGAACACGGCCGTGATCTGCATCGTGACCGGCTCGCCCGACATCAGCATGCCGCCACGCGAACGCCCCCACGCGTAAATCGCCTGCGACGCCGTGGAGTTCGGCGGCACGCGCAGATTGATGTTCCCGGACGTGCGCAACTGATACGCCCCCTGCCCCCGCGTCGCGAGATCGACCCGCTTCAGCGTGATCGTCTGCGCCGTCGGATTCATCACCGACAGCACATATTCAATGTTCACCGGCCCCGGGAAGTAAAAGATGTTCGACCCCGAGGTCGTCTGCTGCAACGCCACCTGCACGTTCGGGCCATTCGACTGATTCCCGGACGCGCACGCCGCGGCAAAGATGACGAGAAAAACGAGTGTGCGCTTCATGCGTTGCAGCGGGTGCAAGAGGTGTGCGATGGGGTGTCGCGGAGCCGACGCGTGCGCCCAAATGCCTCGTATCGCGGTGGCCGCGGTGTTGCTCCTCATCAGCCGCGTGTCGTGGAAGCGGAGATTCCTCAGTGACGCCGATCGACGAGTTTCCTGGTAACGGGCGGGCCATTCCAGCGTTGCGTTCGGCCATCACGCGCACGGGTGTGACGCCGTTCGTCGGCGCGGGCTTGTCGTTTCCGTACGGCTTCCCCCTGTGGGCGAGTTTCCTCAGAGACTGCAGCGCGGAGGCCGCCGTCGATGTGCGGCAACGCATCGCCCGCGGTGAATTCGAGGAGGCGGCCGAGGACATCCTCGCGGCGCGCGGCCGCGCGTGGTTCGACCGTGAGATTTCACGCATCTTCGGCAAAGCACCGCGGAAGCAGCGCGACACCGCCGCGGAGCTCGTGCCGCGGCTCGCACGCGGCGCTGTCGTCACCACTAATTTCGATCACGTCCTCGAGGAGGTGTTCTTACACGCGCAATTGCCGTTCGATCACGAGCTCTGGAGCGGGCTTCCGTTGTTGGCGAAGCGGGCCTTGCGCGAGCAACAGCACGTGCTCATCAAGATTCACGGCGACGCGCGAACGCCGCGTGGACGCGTGCTCACGCGGAGCGAGTACGACCAGCATTATGCCGAGGACGCGCAGCTCGCGGAGATGCTGGTCGCGCTGTTCTCTGCAAAACCAGTGTTGTTCCTCGGCTGCCGCGTCGAAAGCGACCGGTATTTGCGCCTGATCCGCCGCGCCGGCCGGCGCCAGCATTTTGCGATTCTTCCCGCGCCCGCGGGCGACGCGTCGCGAAAGAAACGCGCGGCGGCGCTGGCGCGCCTCGGTATCCGTCCGATCTGGTACGTCGACGGCGAATACCCGATGATCACGGCGTTCCTCGCAGCGCTCGCACCAGCGCGGCGGGCCAATCGTCTCGCCGAGGAGAAGTCGCGCGCGGTCGAGGCGCTGGAAAAGCGGGTCGCCGCGGCGCGCACCGCGGACGAGAAGCTCGACGTCTTCATGAACAACGATCGGATGTTCTGGACCGGCGGCCTGGCCCGTGATTACGCCCGCGTCGGCGGCCGCATGCTCCGCCTCGCTGAGAAACATGGCCGCTCGTGCATCGCGCTGCGCATTGGCAGCAACATGGCCAGCATGCGCCTGTGGGACGACCGCTACGTTGGTCGCATGCTGCGCCGCTGCGAGCGCCACGTTCCGCATTGCCGTGACCCGTGGACGCTCCAGGATTACCGGTACAACCTCGCGATTTACAACGAGGAACGTGACCGCGCATTCGCGCGCTCCATCTACCGCGCACTACTCCGTTCGACGCGGCCCGGCACGCCTGCCGCCGCGTCACGCCGGCTGGCCGAAATGGAACTCGAGGCGGGTGCGCCGGCGAAGCGAGTGGAACGACTGTTCCGCCATTCGATCGCTCTGTCGCGGAACGAGCCCGAGCAAGAAGCACGCGGGTACGACCGCCTCGCTGCATTCTTTCGCGACCGCGGCAAGCACGCGGAGGCCGAGGATGCGTACCGGCGGGCAGCACGGCTGTACGCACGGCTCCGCGACCGGAACGGCGTCGGCGGTGCTCTGAATGAAGCGGGCATCCTCGCGCTTCACCAGCACCGATTCCGCGACGCGGAGCGCGCGTTCCGTCGCGCACTTCCGTATGCCCAGGTCGCTGGAAGCTCCGATCTGGTGCGCGCGGTCCGCGTCAATCTCGCGTGGCTTCTCTACGAAGAGGCGCTCGTGCTGCGGGATCGCAAAGGAATGGCGCCGGCGGTATATCGCAAGCTCGAGGAGAGCGACGAACACCTTGCAGATGTGCTCGCGCAACAGAGAGGCGGCGTGGAACGAGCGCGGACGTTGACGCAGCGCGCGCTGCTGACGGCGATTCTCGACGGCGACATCGATGCGGCGATCGCGGAGCTCGCGACCGCCGCTCCCACGCTCCGCAAGCACAACGACCCGTGGCTCTGGACGAATTACTTCAATCGCGGCATTGTGCTGCGCGACGCGGGGCAAAAGGCGCGCGCCAGGCGCGCGTTCGCCACGGCAGCGGACATTGCGCGCAGGCGCGGTAACGACGCCGACCGGCGCCGCGCCCTTCGCGAGATCGATGAATGTGAGTAGTGCGTGTTCATCGAGCTGCGGGCGTGGCAATGCCGGCAGGCGATAGCGTGGATCGATTGGAGCGGGCAACGGGATTCGAACCCGCGACCAAGAGCTTGGGAAGCTCCTACTCTACCAACTGAGCTATGCCCGCTTGAGGGACCGCGATTCTAGCACGCGGCGCGCGGTCAGTTCCGGCGGCGGACGCGGCTCTTGCGCTGGAGGCGGGAGAGCTCGTCGCGGAGGACGTCGATCATCGACAGCAGGTCGTCGATCGAGACGCCGTCGCGGCGGGAGGCGTCGAAGAAGACGCGGGCGCGTTCGCGCGGCGGGAGGCTGGCGAGGGTGCGGGTGACTTTCGTGCGGTCGCCGTCGTCGGCTTGTCCGAAGAGCGCCGCGGGGGCGGTGCCGAGGATGTGGGCGAGCTTCGTGAGTAGGGCGACGTCGAGGTTCTGTTTGTCGGTCTCGATGCGCGAGAGCGTGGCCACGCTGATGTCCGCCTGCGCGGCGACTTTCGCGAGCGAAAGACCGAGCTCCGAGCGGGCGTGGCGGAGGTTGTCTCCGATCGAGGGGGAGGGCGGAGGCATCACGGCATTGTATGCCTGCAGTTCGCGTACCGCGCAAAAACCGCTGCGAACATTCGGGGTTGCTTCGCTACCGGTCTTCGGACGCGTTTGCGTGCCGCGCAACAGCGGGCGCGGGGCTTGCTCCGACGCGTGGAAGGAGGAGTCAGCGAAATGAAGAAGGGAACAGTCGTTCTGTTGTGCCTGCCCATGCTCTGGCTGGCGACCGCGTGCGGGAGCATGCACTCGAACGCAAACATGGCCACGATGCCGGGCGCGCTATCGGCGAATGACGTCGCGGGGATCGTCGCGACGGCGAATGAAGGGGAGATTCAGGAAGGACAGGCGGCCGCGCCGCGGGCGACGTCCGCCGAGGTGCGCGCGTTCGCGCAGATGATGGTCAGCGACCATACCGCGGCACTCACGGCGGCGCGCGACGCGTTCGCGCGCAACAACGTGACGCCGGCGGAGAACGACACGATGCGCACGCTGCGCGAAGGCGCGCAGCGCACGGTCACGAACCTCGCGACGTACAACGGCGCGGCATTCGACCGCATGTACATGCAGTCGCAGGTGGACGTGCACCAGTGGCTGCTCACGACGATGGACACGGTGCTCATCCCCTCCTCGCGCGGCGAGATGCGCACGCTCCTCGAGACGCAGCGCGCCGCGGTGGCGAGCCACCTCGACCGCGCGCGCCAGATTCGCGCCGGCCTCTAACGCGCTTCGCCTGTTCTAACGCGCCCTCGCGGGCGACGTTCCACGCGTGCGATACGATCGCACGCGTGGACGACCTCGCGTTTCTCGACTTCGTCGCCGACTTCTCGTCGCCCGCGGTCGTCCGCAGCTATGACGAGCTGCCGCTCTGGTCGGCGATGTTCGGCCTGCTGCTGCTCGATGAAGTCCCGCTCGCGAACGTACGCGACGCGCTCGACGTTGGGTGCGGCACCGGCTTTCCACTGATCGAGCTCGCCGATCGCCTCGGATCCGCGGCCACCGTGCACGGCCTCGATCCGTGGACCGCCGCGCTCGAGCGCGCGCGGCAGAAGCTCGCCGACCGCGGCACGCCCAACGTCGTGCTGCACGAGGGCAGCGCGTCGTCGATGCTGTTCGACGACGCGGCCTTCGACCTCATCGTCTCCAACCTCGGCCTCAACAACTTCGACGACCGCGCCGGCGCGATCCGCGAATGCCGCCGCGTCGCGCGCGAGGGCGCCACGCTCGCGCTGACGACGAACCTGCAGGGGCACATGCAGGAGTTCTACGCCGTCTTCGAAGACGTGCTGCGCGCGCGGAACGACGAACGCGCCATCGAGCGCCTGCACGAGCACGTCGAACATCGCGCGACCGTCGACAGCGTGCGCACGCTGCTCGAAGACGGCGGCTTCCACGTCGTCCGCGTGGTCGAGCGCCGCGGCACGATGCGCTTCGCGAGCGGCACGGCGCTGCTCGACCATTACTTCATCAAGCTCGGCTTTCTGGAAGCGTGGAAAGACGTCGCGCGGGAAGAACGGCAGGACGTCTTTCGCGAGCTGCGGACGCGGCTCGACGCGCACGGCACGCTCACGCTGACGATTCCGATGGCGTACATCGAGGCGCGGCCGGCGTGATCAAACGGCTGCTCGCGATTCTGCTGCTGATCGTCGTCGTCCTCGGCGGCATCCTCATCACGCGCGCGTTTGCGCTGGCGTCGCGGCAGCTTCCGGCCACGCCCGCGCCGCCGCTGACGATCGATCGCACGCTCGCGTTGCAGCGGTTCTCGCGCGCGATCCAGTTCCGGACGATCTCGTTCGAAGAGCAAAATCAACCGACAGATCACGCCGCGTTCATCGCCTGGGTCGCGCAGGCGTATCCGCGCGTGCATGCGTCGCTGCAGCGCGAGGTCGTCGGGCGCAGTTTGCTCTACACGTGGCGCGGCAGCGATCCGTCGCTCGCGCCGCAGTTGCTGATGGGTCACTACGACGTCGTGCCGGTCGAGCCGGGCACCGAGTCGCGGTGGGAGCAGCCGCCGTTCAGCGGCGCGGTCGCGAACGGCTACGTCTGGGGTCGCGGCACGCTCGACGACAAGGTGACGGTGATCGCGATCCTCGAAGCAGCGGAGTCGCTGCTCGCCGAAGGATGGCGACCGCGGCGGACGCTCCTCTTCTCGTTCGGCGAAGACGAGGAGCTCGGCGGCTCGCGCGGCGCCGCGCGCATCGCGAAACTGCTGGCCGCGCGCGGCGTGAAGCTCGACGCCGTGCTCGACGAAGGCGGCGCGATCATGACCGGTGCGATCGAGGGAACGACCAAGCCGGTCGCTCTCATCGGCATCGCGGAGAAGGGACTCGCCAGCATCGAGCTGAGCGCGAGCGGCAAAGGCGGACACTCGTCGATGCCGCCGCCGCGCACGGAAGTCGGCGCGATCGCCGCCGCGGTCGACCGCGTGCAGAACGCGCCGTTCCGCGCGGGCGTGCGCGGCGCGGCGGCGGAGATGTTCCGCTGGCTCGCGCCGGAGGTGGCATTCGGGCCGCGCATCGTCCTCGCGAACCTCTGGCTCTTCGAGCCGCTGCTGGCGCTGCAGGCGAAGGAGTCGCATTCGATCAACGCCATGCTGCGCACCACCATCGCGCCGACGATCATCGGCGGCGGCGTGAAGGACAACGTGATCCCCGCGTACGCGCGCGCCGTCATCAACTTCCGCACCCTGCCGGGCGACACGATCGCGGACGTCGTCGCGCACGTGCGCCGCGCGATCGATGATCCGCACACGCGCGTGCGTCTCTTCGGCGAGGCGTGGGAGCCGTCGCCGGTGGCGGATCCGTCGGCGCCGCAGTTCCAACGCGTGCAACGCGCCGTGCGCGCGGTCGATCCCGACGCGCTCGTCGCGCCGTATCTGCTGATGGGCGCGACCGACTCGCGTCACTTCGAGCCGCTCACGCGCAACGTCTACCGCTTCGTGCCGCTGCCGCTGCGCGAGCCCGACCTCGACCGCATTCACGGCACGAACGAGCGCGTGGCGGTGAGCGGCTACTTCGACGCGATCCGCTTCTACCGGCAGCTGATGCGCGCCCAGTAGAATCCGCGGCATGATCGAACGCACCGACGCCGACTCCATCGCCACGCTTCGCCTCGCGCACGGAAAAGCGAGCGCGATGGATATCGAGCTCGTCGACGGCATCGCCCGCGCGTTCGCGGAAGTCGCGGCGGACGAGAGCATCCGCGTGGCGATCCTCACTGGCACCGGCTCGATCTTCTCGGCGGGCGTCGATCTCTTCCGCCTCACCGACGGCGGACGCGCGTACGCCGAGCAGTTCGTCCCCGCGCTCTCGCGCATGCTGCTCGAAGTGTTCGCGCTGCCGAAGCCGCTCGTCGTCGCGGCGAACGGCCACGCCATCGCCGGCGGCTGCATCCTCACGCTGGCCGGCGACTACCGGCTGATGGCGCAGGGCAACGGCCGCATCGGCATGCCGGAGCTCCTCGTCGGCGTGCCGTTTCCGCCGAGCGTGCTCGAGGCGGTGCGCTTCGTCGTCCCGCCGCAGCATCTGCAGGCCTTGATCTACAGCGGCCGCACGCTGCCGCCGGACGACGCGCTGCGCGTCGGTCTGGTCGACGAAGTCGTGGCCATCGACGAGCTGCCCGCGCGCGCGAGCGCGGTCGCGCGCCAGCTCGCGTCGGTGCCGGCGCAGGCATTCGCCGCGACGAAGCGCCAGCTGCGCGATGCGGCGATCTCGCGCGCGAAACACTACGCCGCGGAGTTCGACGGCGACGTGCGCGAACTCTGGAGTGCGCCCGAGACGCATGCGCACATCCGCGACTATCTCGCGCGCACCGTGAAGAAGTAGCTCACTCCTTCACGCGGCTGCCGTCCTTCGACGGCCCGTAGGGATTCTTGAACGCGTGCTCGCGCAGCGACGTGTTCGGATCGTCGCCCGCCTCGAGCACCGCCGGCAGCAGCAGGCGCGGGATGAGGTTCGTGCCCGCCTCGCGCGTGCCGGAGCCGCTGCCGTAGTTCGCCGCCCACGTGCCGACGACGAGGTCGAGCTCGGGGATGACGGTGAGCGTCTGCCCGCCCGCGCCGAGGGCGGCGTACGCCTGCAAGAAGCGATCTTTGTACGGATAGTCGAAGTTCCACCAGAGATAGCCGTAGTAGACGTTGCGCAGGTGATAGAGGCGCGAGGTCGCGCGCGCGGCGAACTCGCGGCTGAGGATGCGCTTTCCTTCCCACGTACCGCCGTTGAGCATGAGCTGCCCGAGCTTCAGAAAGTCGCGCGGGAGCACGCGCGCGCCGCCGCCGCCGTACGGATGGCCCGCGGGGTCGAGGAACCACGAGTAGCGCGTCATCTTCATCGGCGCGGCGACGAGGCGCTCGAAGGCGTAGAGCGGCGACTCGTTCGTCGCGGCGCCGAGCATGCCGAGGGCGAGGTTCGGGCTCGCGCTGCAATAGACGGAGTTCTCGCCGGGCGGCGTGACCAGCGGCACGCGCAGCGTATAGCGATAGAAATCCGGCTCCTCGGTCTGATCGGTCATCGTCTCTTCGTTGCCGGGCGCCGCGTCGTTCGTGTCGTCGCAGAAGTAGCCGGACGACATCGTGAGCAGATGTTCGAGCGTCATCGTCTTCTTCGCCGGCTCGAGATCGTTCGGAAACTTGCCGGCGTTCATCACCTCGTACACGCGGCTGTCGAGATGCAACGGCGCGCCCGCCTGCATCGCCGCGCCGATGACGACGGCGGTGAGGCTCTTCGCGGCGGAGCGCGTGTCGTGCAGGCGCTCGCGGTTCTGGCCGTGGAAGTACTCCTCGAGCACGAGCTTGCCGTGGCGCGCCACGAGGATGCCGTCGAGCTGAATGGCGTCGGGCGCTTCCATCGGCAGCTCGAGGATGTGCTGGATGAACTGCTCGACGGCGACGCGCGAGAGGCCGGCATCCGCGAGCGTCGCGACCGGCCAGCCGTCGTCGAGCGCGGGCGGAGCGTGGTACGTGTAACGCGCCGGATGTTTGCCGCGCGGATAGAACTCGCTGCGGTCGTCCTCGCGCTCGAAGTCGTACGTGCCGCCGCGCCCCGCAAAGACGAACGTCAAGACTTGGCGCTCCGCGTCGTACGTCCCGTGCGAGACCTCGACGTCCTTGCCGCCGCGCTTGCCGATCAACGTCACGTTCGCGGCGTCGCGCGTCAGATGATCGGCCGGATACTGCGACGTGCCGGCGTCGCGCTCCGGATTGCGCAGCAGCGCGCCGAGCGTGCCGTCCGCGCGTTTCTGCAGCAGCAGATAGAACGTGAATTCGTCTTCGAGCGGCGCGACGGTGCCGCGCCAGCGTTGCGCGCCGTCGGGCGCGAGCAGCACCGGCGTCACCGCGCGGTCGGAGTTCCCCGCCGTGGCCGCTTTGATCCAGTGTCCGCGCAGCTTGCCGTTCTCGAACTTGCCGCGAAAGTCGCCCGCGCCGTTCGGCAGCGCGAAGGTCAGCTCGTCGCCGTCGGCACGCAGCGGCACGCGCCAGCCGGCGAAGTCGGCGATGTATGCATCACCATCCTTCTCGATCAGCAGCGTGCCGCGCGCGTCGGGGCCGAAGCGCTTCTTCGCCTTCCAGAGTCCCGCGAGGTCGTCGAGTGCATCGGCGTACGCGGCGACGGCGAAGAGCTGGGCGAGAAGAATCGCGAGGCAGGCGGCGCGTTTCATCATTTCGATAGACGCGGGCGCGGCGCGGACGTTAGTCGCGCGCGGTGAGAGAATGCGCCGCATGACGTTTCAGGCACTCGTCGCGCGCGCATCCGAAGGCTCGTCGTACACCGTGGCGCTGGAGACGCTCGACGACGGCGCGCTCCCTCGCGAGGGCAACGTCACCATCGACGTCGCCTACTCGTCGCTCAACTACAAGGACGCCCTCGCCGTCACCGCGCGCGGCCGCATCATCCGCCGCTTCCCGATGATCCTCGGCATCGATCTCGCCGGCACCGTGACCGCATCCGACGACGACTGCTACAAACCGGGCGATCGCGTCGTCGGCATGGCGCAGGGGCTCGGCGAGACCGACTGGGGCGGCTACACGCAACGCGAGCGCGTGCAGGCGAACGCACTCGTGCCGCTGCCGGACGCGATTTCGTTCGAGCAGGCCATGCAGATCGGCACGGCCGGCTTCACGGCGATGCTCTGCGTGCTCGCGCTCGAACAGGCGGGCGTCGAGCCTTCGGAGCGCGAGCTCGTCGTGACCGGCGCGGCCGGCGGCGTCGGCTCGCTCGCGGTGATGCTGCTCGCGAAGCGCGGCCATCGCGTCGCGGCCTCGACCGGCCGTCCCGAGCTCGAATCGTATCTCCGCGACCTCGGCGCGACGTCGATCGTTTCGCGCGACGAGCTCGCGAAAGCGGGCGGCCCGCTGCAGTCGGAGCGGTGGGCCGGCGGCGTCGATACCGTCGGCGGCCAGACGCTGACGACGCTCTTCGCGCAGACGGCGTACGAGGGCGCGATCGCGTGTTGCGGGATGGCCGGAGGGCACGAGCTCCACACCACCGTCTGGCCGCTGATCCTGAGAAATGTCTCGCTGCTCGGCGTGAGCTCCATCCATACCGCCTTCCCGAAGCGCGTCGCCGCGTGGTCGCGCCTCGCGTCCGACCTCGACTTCGCGAAGCTGGCAGAGCTCTCGCGCACCGAGCCGCTCTCGCGCATCCGCGAGTTGGCGGAAGAGCTACTCGCGAACCGCGTGCGCGGGCGCATCGTCATCGACGTCAACGCATGAGCAGCAGGTAAATCAGCGCGTTCGGAAGCGCCAGCGCGACGAGGCCGCCGAATGCTTTGAGCAAGCCTTCCCACGGAATCGCCTGCGGCGGGCGGAGCTGGCCGCCCGCTTTCAGCCGCACGAAGCCTTCCGTCCTCGCGTTGCTGACGATCGAGTTCGTCGCCGACGCGTAGCGTCCGAACGCGGTCACCGTCTCGCCCGGCGCGACGATCTGTTCGAGCAGCTCCGCGGATGCGACGTCGAGCTCCGCGTCGCTCAGCCGCCAGTCTTCGCGCAGCGGCGGCGCCGTCGCATAGAGACGCATCATGGCCTTTCCGTACGCGGTGAAGCCGAACGTCTTGAACGGCGTCGCGCGCAGCAGCTCCGCCGCGCGCTCACGATCGCCGCGCCGCTTCGGAAAGCCTTCCAGCGACGGCCACGCGCCGAGGATGTATTCGCCGTAGGGCGTGCGAATCGCGCAGCGCGTGAGACCGAAGCCGGTGATCGCGCGCGCGACGCCGCCGCGTTTGCGATCGTCGTCGGGCGCTCCGATCTGATACGAGTAGAGCACGCACGGCACGCCGTTCAGCGGCGACTGCAGCGGAGCGCCGGACGTCGGATGAATCGTCCCGATCGCCGCGACGACGTCGCCATCGTGAGGGCGCTCGCCGCGCGCCAGCCGATTGCGCGCGCCGAAGTCGCGGAACGCGTACAGCGATCCGTGCAGCAGCAGGAGGCCGAAGGCCGCGACCGTTCCCGCGGCCACGCCGCCGGCGAACGGCCAGGCGACGGAACGGCGCTGCAGAAACGCGGTGTAGCCGATGACGAGCGCGATCCAGAGAACGACGCTGACGACGCAGTTGCGCAGGATCATGTCAGCGCGGCGACGGCTTCCTCGAGGAAGCACTCGATCCGCGCCGCATCGCGCGTCTCGTGCAGCACGGCGCCGACCCAGCCGTTCGTGAACCATTCGCCGATCGACAGCGGCGGCGGCAGCGGCTTCGGCTCCGGCCACGGATAGACGTACCAGTACGGCTCCGCGATCGTGGCGTCGCCGGGAACCATGCCGATGCCGATCGTCGAGGTTTCGCCGCGCCGCAGCAGCGTGGCAATGTCGAAGTGATGCGGCCACACGAGCACCGGACCGGCGTTCGGATGCTTCACGCGGAACCGCTCCAGCACCTCGGACGCGGTCGCGTACATCGCGGCGAGCGACTCGAGATCGCACGATGCCGGCATGAACGTCGCGCCGTCCGCGACCGGATGCGGCGGCAGCGCCTCGCACGGGCGTTCGAGCATGCGTCCGGCGTGCTCTTCGAAGAAGCGGAAGGCGTCGTCGAGCGTGCGTCCTTCGAGCGGATACTTCGCCTGCACGCGATCCTGCTTGTCGAGCAGCAGCAGCGTCATGTCGCAGAGGCGCAGCCCCGCGCGGTATTCGCCGCCCACGAGGTCCTGCACCAGCGCGCCCGTGGCGTGATCCCACATGAAGCTGCTGTGCGAGTCGTCGGGACGCTTCGGCAGCAGCGTGCGTCCCACGCCCGCCGCCGACTGCAGCGCGTAATGGAGTTGCAGGCGCGTGTCGTTCATGGTTCCTTCGATGCCGGCGGAGGCAGCCGCGTTTCGTGTTCGTGCGCGGGCGCCGGCGAAGATGACGACATCGTTGACGGCATCGGCGCGCTGGCGACGCGCAGCTCTTCCTTCACGCTCATCGACGCCTTCCGTCCCGCGCGCACGAACGCGTCGCGCACGCCCACCATCGCCTCTTCCTCGGAATGCGCGACGAGGAACTGCGCGGTGTCGAACGCGCGCGTCACCAGCGCCCGCGCCGCGTCGTGCAGCTCGTCGCTCTTCTGCACGAAGGCGATGTTCCGCTCCATGTCCTCGGCCGACCAGCCGCGCGAATGGGCGATGTACGGGAACTGCGGGAACGTGCAGCCGATCTCCGCGAAGAAGCCGAGCATCTGTCCCGCGACGGCCTGCACGTTGTCTTGGCCGCCGGTGATGATGAACGCCGCGACCTTGTTCTTCAGCAGCACGCGGTTACGGATCGTGACCTGGTTCTGGATGCAGTTCATCCGCTCGACCATCTTGTAGTAGAGCGAGCTGGCCGCGCCCCAGCGGATCGGCGTCGACACGAGGATCACATCCGCCCAATGCACGAGCGCCTCGTACACGCGGTCGAGCTGATCGTCGGGATCCATCTGCGTGATCGAGCACGGCCACGTGCACGCCTGCGCCGACTTCGAGTAGTAGCCCTCGCACGCGCGGAAGTGCAGCTCGTTGAGCTTCACCAGCCGCCCCTCGGCGGCCAGCATCGTGGTCGCGTGCGCGATCGCGGTTTCGAGCAGCGCGTCCGAGGTCGAGTAGCGCGGGTTTGCGGCATCCATGACCGTCGTGGAGATGCCGGCGACGCGGATGGGGCCGGGCGCGCGCACGACCGGACGCGCGAGCGGATGCGGCGGATGCGGCTTCTTCGTGCGCTTCGTCGCGCTGGCGAGATCGACGAGCAGGCGCCCGTTCTCGACGCGCGAGTCGTAGCGCGGCACGCGATCCTCCTCGAAGCCCGGCTCCCCTTCTCCGGTGATCGCGTGGAACTTCCAGTTGTGCCACGGGCAGACGATGTAGTCGCCGTCAAGGCGCCCGTCGCCGAGCGGACCGCCGCTGTGATTGCAGACGCCGGAGACGACGTGGAACGCGCCGTCGCGATACGACACCGCGAAGCGGTTGCGGCCGGCGACGAGCTGCTGCAGCGGCTTCTGCGAGAGCTCCGCGGTGGGACCGAGATCGATCCAATCGGACATGCACGCGCTCCTAGCGCCGGCCCCAGACCTCTTTCAGCCGCTCGTCGCGCTTACAGCCCGCGCGGTAGAAGTGGTAGCGGAACGGATTTTTCTTGTAGTAGTCCTGATGGTACTCCTCGGCGCGATAGAACGGGCCGGCGGGCAGGATGTCGGTGAAGACGTAGCCGAAGCGCTTCTTCGCGTTGCGCAGCGAGAGCTCGGCGAGCTGCCGCTGCGCGTCGTCGCGCACGTAAATCGCGGCGAGGTACTGCTGCCCCTTGTCGCAGAACTGCCCCGCCGGATCGGTGGGATCGATGTTCCGCCAGAACACGTCAAGCAGTTGACCATAGGTGATCTTCGCCGGATCGAAGGTGATCTCGACCGCCTCGCGATGGCCCGTGCCGCCGGCGGAGACCTGCTCGTACGTCGGATGCGGGACGCTGCCGCCGGTGTAGCCGGACACCACGTCGACGACGCCGGGCAGATCCTGGAACGCCGCCTCCGCGCACCAGAAGCAGCCGGCGGCGAACGCGGCCTTCTGCAGCGGCGCGGCGTGCAACGACGTGGCGAGCACGAGCAAAACGGCGAGCGCGGCGTTTCTCATGCGTTTCAAAATCGGCACGATCGTCGAATTAGTCCAGAGGCGATGGCAAGCGAGAACGAACCGCCGCACGACGAACGACAAGCCGAAGAGCCGCGCCGCGAGTACGACGACACGTGGGCGTTCCCGCTCGACGATCCCGACGCGACGTGGCCGTTGGTCGAGCGGATGAGGTACTAAAGCTCTCCTACCGCGCCAGCACGCCTTTCTGCGTGAGCCACGGATGCACCTCGGCGCCCAGCGCCGGCGCGACCGGCTTCGCGTCGTCGACGCCGCCCGTCAGGATCAGCACGCCGCCGCCGTCCGCGAACGCGGTTCCGAATGCGAGCGTCCCCGCGGCACGCGCGTCGTCGATGGCGTGCTGCACCGCGCGCGCATCGGCGCTCCGCGGCGCGACCACCATCGCATACTGCTCCGGCACGAACGGCGCGTCAGCCGCGATCTTGGCGAACGTCGACGCCGGCGCGCGGAAAAAGTGCGCGTCGCCCGCGAGCCGCCCCGCCTTCACCGCGGGATCGGTCGAAAGCCACGCGTCCGCGTCGGCCTTGCTCGCCGTTTTGTAGACGAAGATGCCGCGCAGCGTCGTGTCGTCGCCGAACGGACCGGCCGCGACGAGATGCCCTTCACCGCCGAGCCGGCGAATGTTCGCCATGTGCCCTTCCTGGACCCGCTCGGCCGTCGCCGCATCGAGCTGCGGCGCGTTCGGCGGACGGCGCAGAAACACGAATGCGAAATCATCCGCGGCGGGCGCCGGCGTTTCCGCGGCGGCGAGGACGAACGTGAAGAGGAGAAGCGAGAGAATCGCGGCCGGTTTCATTCCCACACGACGATAGCATCCGGGTCACGGCGAAACAGAAACGTCACGCGCGGGCAACCAGCCGCCTGCGCGGCGCGGATCACGTTGCGTACCGCGCCGAACGGCGCCGCGCGATCGGCGCGTACGTAGACGTCATCGAACTCGATGAACGTACCCCACGTCCGGCGCCCGGCGCGCGCGGCGCGTAACGCTGCGACGAGATCGCCGGCCGTCACGCGCCGTTCGTCGAAAAAGAACGCGCCATCCGCGCGCACCGAAACGAAGTGATCGTGCTCGCGCGGCACGGCTCTCTGCGCGGACCATGCGGTGGGCTGATCGAGCAGCGGCCAGACGTCGCGCGTCCAGAGCGGCGTCACGACGAAGACGAAGAGGAACACCACGATCCACACGCCGCTCTGCGTGATGATGAACGACTGGCGGATCAGGAGGTCCGCGCGGCGGCGATCCTCCGGCTGCTCGTGGATGTACATCTACTTCGTTCGACGCCAGAACGCGTACGCGGGCAACCCCGCCAGCAAAATCGCGAGGCCGATCGCACTGTTGACCGGCGAGCGCACGAACGTTCCGGCCACGACGAGCCAGCAGCAGGCGGTGAAGACGAGCGTCGTCACGGGGTGGCCTGGAGTCCGGAAGGACTCCGTCGGCAACATCTTGAACTCCGCCGACGCGTGGCGGCGCCGAAAGACGAACAGCGCCGCGCCGGTGAGGCCGAAGAAGATGAAGTCGACCGAGACGACGTAGCTGAGGATCTGTTCGTACGTGCCCGACAGCGCGATCACGATCGCCACGACGCCCTGCAGCGCGATGGCCATCACCGGCACGCGCGTCGTCGGATGCACGCGGCCGATCGCGCGGAAGAACAGCCGGTCCTCCGCCATCGCGTAGTAGACGCGCGGCGCGGTGAGCATCCCCTGGCTCAAAAAGCCGAGCGTGGAGACGGCGATGCCGGCGGCGATGAGCGTCGCACCGCGTTCGCCGAGCGCGAGTCGCATCACGGCCGACGCCGGCGTCGTCGTCGCGGCCAGTCCCGCGGGACCGAGCGCGCGGACGCAGACGAAGTTCACCGCGAGATAGACCGCGATCACGCCGATCACGCCCGCGAGCAGACCGATGGCGAGATCGCGCCGCGGCCGCACGAGCTCTCCCGACATGAAGCTCGCCGTCTGCCAGCCGCCGTACGCGAACATCACCGGCGTCATCGCCGCGGCCAGCGACCAGAGGAGCGAACCGCCTTCCGACGCGCGCGCGATCGACACCGGCGCATGCGGCGCGACGCGCAATCCGACGAAGACGAGCATCGCGATGGCGGCGAGCTTGAGCAGCATCAGCGCGCTCTGCGTGTTCGTCCCGCTGCGCACGCCGAAGCAGTTGATCAGCGTCAGAATCGCCAGCGTCCCCGCGGCCACGAGCCATTCCGGCAGCGACGTGCCGGTGAGCTCCGACGCGTAGCGCGCGAACGTCACCGCCACCGCCGCCATCCCGCCGCTCTGCACGACGAGCAACATGCACCAGCCGTATAGAAACGCGACCGACGGATGCCACGCGTCGCGCAGATACGCATACTGTCCGCCGACTTCGGGACGCAGCGCGGCGAGCTCCGCGTAAACGAACGCGCCGATCAGCGCGATCGCCCCGCCCGCCGCCCAAACGCCGAGGATCAGCCCGGCGCTCGCGACGTGCCGCGCGACGACCGACGGGTTGACGAAGATGCCCGAGCCGATGATGCCGCCCATGACCAGCATCGTCGCGTCGAACGCGCCGAGGCGGCGGGCGAGCGATGGAGCGGACGATGCGGAAGACGGCATGCGCCGCGAAGATTAGCTGAATGAAGAACGCAGAACGCAGAAGAACGTAGAGATGAGCAACGCGCGTCGGAAGGACGACAGGCTCCTCGGCAACCTTCGACAGTTCAGTAACTTACTGTATCGCCGTACGAGTTGCCGCAGCCGGAGCTTAGAATCGCGGCGTGCCAACGAAAGTGCGAGAGGCGATCAGAATTATCGAGGAAGACGGTTGGCTTCAGGTGAAAACGACCAGCGGGACGAGTCATCGGCAGTACAAGCATCCGACGAAGCCGGGACGCGTCACCATTTCCGGGAAAATGAGCGATGATCTCGCGCCGGGAACCTTCAACAGTATCCTCAAACAGGCGGGGCTGAAATGAACATGCACAGGTTCTTGGTCGTGATCGAAGCGGCTGGCGAGAACTACTCCGCATATTCGCCGGATCTGCCGGGCTGTGTTGCAACGGGTGCCACCCATGAAGAGACCGAGCGGAACATGTATGAGGCCATACAGTTGCATATTGAAGGACTGATCGAGGATGGCTTGCCGATCCCGCAGAGCACGGCGTTTGCGGAATACTTAGTAGTCGGCGCCTGAGTTTGGTGTGAGCCTGTCGACCGGCTGGCGTTCAACGTTCTCACGCGTACCGCCGCGTCATCTCCGCGCAAAACTCCGCAAACTCCTCCACCACCTGCGGCGGCGAGGTGTAGTGATCGCGCACGCCTCGCGAGCCGGGCGTGAAGCAATACGTCAGCGTCACGTCGAACGGTTCGAGCGCCTTCATCTGCTTATCGAACCACTCCAAGGCGTTCGGGCGGTGATGATCGGCCCAGCTGAGGCCCGTGCGTAGTCGCTTCACGCCGAGCTTTTTCAGCCAGCGCACGGCGTCGTCGAGGCGGTGATCCTCGTAATGAAACCACTGGCAGACGCCGAGCTCCGGCGTGTACTTCGCGAGCGCATCGAGCGCGAGCTTCGGCGTGCCGTCTTCGCGCAGCACGCCCATGTAGAAGTGCCGGTAATACGACGAGCCTTCGGCCTCGCGATGACGCGTCGTCGCCGGCCACGCCTTCGGCAGATCGTAGAGCGAGTACCAGTGCACGCGCGGCACGGCCTCGAGGATCAGCTCCATCGTCTTCTCGAGTCCGAAGACTTGCACCTCTTCCGCGCCGAAGGTCGACACGCCCACTTCGCTCACCCAGATCGGCAGGTCAGTGACCTCGCGGATCTCCTGCAGCTTCGCCGGCCACTCCTGGATTTGCCAGTGGTTCCAGTCGAGCGGAAAGCCGTGCACGGCGACGACGTCGACGTTGTCGATGACGCACTGCCGCTTCATGCGATTGATGAAGTGCGCGTCGATCGGCGAGATGCCGCCGAGGACGCGCGGCAGCGTCGCGTTGACCGACTTCACCGCCTGCGCGGCGAGACAGGTCATCTCGGAGAACACCTGCCATTCGGGATCGATCTGAAAATCCCAGTGCGAGAGGTTGTTCGGCTCGTTCCACAACATCACCGCTTCGACGGGCATCTACGCGTCTCCAAACGACGGCCGAACGCCGCGGCGGCAGAGATAGACCTCTTCTTCCGGATGCGCCTCGATGGTGAAACCGGCGCTGCGCAGCATCGCCTCGACGCAGGCGCGGTTCGGGATCCACCAGTTCGTCGGATCGTTCGCGTAGCGCGACTCGACGAAGTACATCAGCGGATAGCCGTCCTGCTCGAATACCGACGTGTCCCAGAACGGATAGTTCTCCTCGACACGCGCGACGTCGCTGCTGCCGCGCTGCATGCTCTGGAACAGCAGCAGGTCGCCGACGACCGTGTCGTACAGCGTGTCGAGCGCGAGCAGCGGATGCCGCAGGTGATACAGCACGCCCATGAAGATGACGAGGTCGAAGCGCTCACTGAGCTTGCCGACGTCGTACACCGAGAGGTTCCTGAACTCGATATCCCCGAATCCCGACACCTCTGCCGCGAAGCGCGCCTGATTCAGATACGTGTCGTCGGAGTCGACGCCCACGACGCGCGCGGCGCCGCGCTTCTTCATCTCGATCGAATAGAAGCCGGCGTTGCAGCCGATGTCGAGCACCGATTTCCCGGTGAGATCGGCCGGAATCGCGTGCGCGAACCGCTGCCATTTGATGTTCGGGTAATCGCCCAGAAAGTGGTCCGGCGCCGTTTTCACGCCGCGCAAATCGAGATTGTGGAACCACTGTCCGAGGGAGCGCACACGTTGTTCGATCTCATGCGCCGACAGATCCATCCCTGACCTCCCGCTCCGTGACTTCACGCAACCAGGCGCCGACGTCGTCCCGCAGATGCACGAGGCCCAGCTTCGCGCGCGCGCTCGGGCGCATGCGATTCCACGTGTACGCGAGTTTCTTTCTGGTTTGCTCGGCGCCGAAGTAGTCGGCGTAGCCGGGCGAATTGAGCGACAGGAACGACAGCGCGTCGGCGTCGTTGAGGAGCGCGAGCTCCGCGTCGTCCGACGGACGCTCGTGCCGCGCGACGAGCTCGCAGACACGTGCGCCGATGCTCGCGTTCACACCCGCCTCCGCGAGCACCGCATCCGTCATCGCCGCACCGGCGCGCGCGTGCGCGTCCTTGAACGTTTGGTAGTCGTCCGCATGGTGCTCGACGCGCGCGTCGGACTCGGATGCGAGTCGCTCGATATCGTGAAAAAGCGCCGCAATTTGCACCGCGAGCGAGGCCTCCGCATCGAGACGCAGCAGCCATTGCCACGCGTCGCGCGCGTGGTTGTAGTCGGCGCGGACGAGCGGCTTCGCGACGTCGTGCAGCGCGCGATGGCGTTCGAGCACGCGCGTGAAGAGTTGTCCCTGCGAGTGCCGGTTGCGCCGCCCGATCGCGCGCTGACAGCGATTCAGCACTTCGATCGGAAAGCGCGGCGCGTCGTCGGCATCGTGTGCGAGCGTGAGCGTGAACGGCGCCGATGCGAGCTCGTCGACGCGGCAGTCGAACGACCATGTATCAAAGTCCGCGCGGCGCCACTCCGACGCGCGCACGTGCGGCGCCTCCGCGGCGTCGCCGTCGAGGCGCGCGAAGATCGACGGAAACTCCGCCGCCAGCTGCGCCAGCAACACTCCCCGATTGGGCTCGTGCGGAGCGACGACCGTGACTTCCTCGAGCATTCTTCATTTGCACATTATGCAAAGGCGTGGCCCGTGTTTTGCTCGCCTCGCCGGTACCGTGAAACAACCCGAAGTCGTGACGCCAGCGTCCGGTAAGCTGGCCGTTCTCCTGCCCGGTCTTGGCGCCGTCTCGACCACGATGATCGCCGGCGTGCTGCTCGCGCGGCGCGGCCTCGCCGAGCCCGTCGGCTCGCTGACGCAGATGGGCACCATCCGCCTCGGCAAACGCACCGATGCGAAAGCGCCGCGCATCGACGACTTCCTCGGCCTCGCGAAGCTCGACGACCTCGTCTTCGGCGCGTGGGACATCTTTCCCGACAACGCGTACGAGTCTGCCATCCACGCCGACGTCCTCACGCGCGAGCACCTCGATGTCGTGCGCGACGAGCTCGAGGCCATCCGTCCGATGCCGGGCGTCTTCTATCCCGAGTACGTGCGCCGCCTCAACGGCACGCACGTGAAAAAGGGGGAGACGAAAGCGGAGATGGTCGCGCAGCTCCGCGAAGACATCCGCGCGTTCAAGCGCGACAACGGCTGCACGCGCGCCGTCGCCGTCTGGTGCGGCAGCACGGAAGTGTGGGTCTCCGCGAACGGCTGCCATCACACCGTCGAGTCGTTCGAAGAAGCGCTCGCGCACAACGATCCGACGATCTCTAACGCGCAGCTCTACGCGTGGGCGTGTCTGCGCGAGCACGTCGCATTCGCGAACGGCGCGCCGAACCTCGCCGTCGACTTCCCCGCCGCGTGGGAGCTCGCGCGCCGCGAAGGCGTGCCCATCGCCGGCAAGGACTTCAAGACCGGCCAGACGCTGATGAAGACCGTCGTCGCGCCCGCGCTCAAGGCGCGCATGCTCGGCGTGCGCGGCTGGTTCTCGACGAACATCCTCGGCAATCGCGACGGCGAAGTGCTCGACGATCCGGAATCCTTCAAATCGAAAGAGACAACCAAGCTCGGCGTGCTCGATTACATCCTGCAACCCGAGATCTACCAATCGCTGTACGGGAAGCTCTTTCACAAGGTGCGCATCGAGTACTACCCGCCGCGCGGCGATGCGAAGGAAGGATGGGACAACATCGATCTCTTCGGCTGGCTCGGCTATCCGATGCAGATGAAGATCGACTTCCTCTGCCGCGATTCGATCCTCGCCGCGCCGATCGTGCTCGACCTCGCGCTGCTGCTCGACTTCGCGCAGCGCGCCGGCTGGTCCGGCATTCAGGAGTGGCTCAGCTTCTACTTCAAATGCCCGATGACCGCGCCCGAGCTCTATCCCGAGCACGACCTCTTCATCCAGCTGATGAAGCTGAAGAACACGATGCGCTGGGCGATGGGCGAGGAGACGCTGACGCACCTCGGCCACGAATACTACTGAGGAGAGGGAGAGCCATGTACGAGTCGATCGAGGACCTGCCGTACGTCTGCCGCATCAATCTCCCCGAGGCGGCGCTGCGCGTGTATCGCGAGGCGTTCAATCGCGCGTGGCAGCATGCGGCCGAGACGAAGACGCGCTTCCGCACGGCGCAGACGCAGGCGTGGAGCGAAGTGCGGAGCCTCTTCGAGCGCGACCGCGAGACCGGCCGCTGGATGCAGAGGACGATGGAGCTCAAGCCGCGGGTACAGACGGACGCCCCGCGCCAACGTTCAGCGCAATAGCGGCCAGCGCAATCGCGCGGGCGCGCGGCGCGGGGCTCGCTGCGCGCGAGCCCCGCATTCGGGAAGAAAACCTAGCGTGCTTCGTCCTGGTCGACGATCTTCGAGATCGCCGGCGACTTCGCGATCGCGGCGGCCTTCGCGGTCTTGACCTTCGTCGGCAGGAACTTGTGCGCGACGCTCTGCAGTTTCTTGACGGGGCGGAGCATCGGGTTGTCCCACATCTCGATGAGCGAGTCCTTGCGGGCCTGCATCAGCTCGCCGAGCTCGCGCAGTTGCTCGTCGCTGAAGACCTTGCGCGCGTGCGCGAACATCTCCGTCTCTTCTTCCTTGACGTGATGCTCGACGAGCTCCTTGAGCACCTTGGCCTTCGCTCCGAACTCGTGCGACTTCGGGTTCGCGGCCTTCAGCGCCGGCACAACCATGTCGACGATGTGATGCTCTTCGGCGGCCTCGTAGAACATGTCCTCGGCCTCGGTGCCGCGTGTCGCGGCCTTGAAGGCGGGATAGAACACTTCCTCTTCGATCTGCGCGTGCATCTTGATCTCGCGCTCGAACTCGGCGGCCAGCGACTGGCGCTGCTTGGTCGCGCGCTCGGTGGTCGCATCGAGCTCGCGCAGGATGCGCTTGAGCGTCGTATGGTCCGCTTTCAACATCGTGATTGCATTCGGCATTGGCGTATGTCCTCCGCGCGCAATAAATGCGTGAAGCGTGCCGGGCAGATGAGGTAAAAGTGACCGGCGATGAGCGATCCTGCACTCCTTCACGAACGCGTCCGCACCGCCCTCGACGCCGCCGGCATCACCTACGAAGTCCTCGCCTGCGAGCCCGAGCTCGCGGATACCGCGGAGTTCTGCCGCCACTACGGAATCGCCGCCGAGGAGGCGTGCAACGCGATCCTCGTCGCGCTGAAGACGAACCCGCGCGGCTACGTCGCCTGCCTCGTGCGCGCCGACACGAAGCTCGACGTCAACCGCAAGCTCGTGGCGATCACCGGCACGAAGAAGATGTCGTTCGCGTCGGCCGACGAGACCGCGGAACTGACCGGCATGCTCATCGGCGGCGTGACCCTCCCCGGCCTGCCCGCCGAGGTCCCGATTTACATCGATGAGCGCGTCCTCGAAGCCCCGCGCGTCATCATCGGCGGCGGCAACCGCTCGAGCAAAGTCCGCCTCGCCCCGTCGGAGCTGCTAAAGCTCCCGAACACCTCCGCCGCCGACATCGCCGTCCCCCGCTGACGCGCGGGGAATTTCGCTCCTGCCGCGCTACTTAACCGCCTTGACGCGAAGCGCTCCCGAAGGTATCTTCCGCGTCCCTCGCCCATCCGGCGCATTCGTCTAGGGGTCCAGGACGCCGCCCTCTCACGGCGGTAACACGGGTTCGAATCCCGTATGCGCTACCAAACGCCCCCGCTCAATCACTCAGCATCGCGACCCCTCCGGGTAGGGATTCGGCGCGAAACCGCCTCTCCCTGACATGACACTTCCGCGGCGCTTCATCGCTTACGGCGCGTACAACCTCGCGAACGATCGCAACCTCGGGGCGGTGGGCGGCGGCGACACGCGCAACTACTTCCAATACATCGCCGACGGCGGCTGGCCGATCAATCTCGTACGCGTGTGGGTCTTTCGCCGTTCGACCGCCGACACGCTGCCTCCGGACCGCGCGATCCATCTGTATCAGCCGGATCACACCATCAACCCGACCTATCTCGACAACCTCGAACTGCTCGTCAAGCTCGCGGCCGCGAAGGGGTTCTGGGTCCAGGTCTGTCTCTTCAACTACCACGTGTGCAAATTCCCCGAGGAAGTGCCGGAGGATTGTCCTCCGGAGTTGCTGCCGGCGTACGGAACCGGAACGACTCTGTGCGGGCGGCTCCAGACGTTCTTCCAGCCTTCGCAGAATGCGACGACGCACAAACAGAAAGAGCTGATCGCGGCGGTCGGAAATCGCCTCAAGACAAAGACGAACGTGCTCTGGGAAATCGGCAACGAGCTCCGCATGGACGGCGGGGGTTGCGGCGACGTGGACAATCAGAACCTCGTCGCCTGGATCCAGATCATGAAAGACGCATTGGTGAACGTCGTCGGAGCCTCGCCGCTCATCACCACGAGCACCGGCGTGACGAACGAATCCATGACGCTGCGGAACATCCCGTTCTCGTTCTTCGACTTTCACGCCGGACAGTGGGGCATCGATTCATCGCCGCAGTCGCGCGATCTGCAGGAGAACATCCTCGACGCGAAACGACGCGCGGCAACGTACAACCCGAACGCATTCCTCATCATCAACGATGACGGAGTCGGCGACGCGGACAGAACGCCCGGCGCCGTGGGCGCGTGGGCGAGCAAGGCATTCAGCCTCGGCCTGCACTACTCGACGAAGTCGACGTACCCACCGCAGCCGTGGTCGACGCATACGCTCGACCAACTTCGGATCGCGAACCAGAATTTTCCCCCGCCGTGATCCACAAGTCGCTGGCTCCTCGGGCCATGTCGCCACAATACATGGCCCACCATGCATCTCGCACTACCCCAACCGAGGCGTGAATTGCATCCGTCACGACGGCCACGATGAACATGCATGTAATCGATTGGGCGACGTCGCGCTGTGGGGGTTCGGCGCGACAGTCGTACTGACGACGGCCATCCTGGCCGCGCAGTCGCTGGGGCTGACCCGCATCGACATGCCGTTCGTGCTCGGGACGATGGTGACGCTCAACCGCGACCGCGCGAAGACGGCCGGCGACGCGCTGCACTTCATCGTCGGGTAGGCGCTGGCGCTGCTCTACGCGCTCTTTTCGCGTCGCTCGGGCACGCGACGTGGGCGGCGGGGCTGGTGCTCGGGCTCAAGCAGGGCGCGCTCGTCCGCGTGGCCGTCCTGCCGCCGCTTCCCGGCGTGCATCCGCGCATGGTCGGTGGCGACGTTCAGGGCTCGATCCGCCCGGGCGCGATGAAGATCTTCTTCACGATCGGATGGCGCTCGCGGATCGCTTGCTGGATCCGTTCGACCGCGTCCTCGATCTCGTCCGTGCGGAGGTCGCGGCAGAAACGGATGCGCACGTTCATGACCACCGTCTCCGGGCCGAGGTAGCTCGACAGCGGCGGAGCGGCGCGTTCGACGGCGGCGTCGGATTCGATGAGGCTTCGGATCGCCGCCGCGTTCTCGGAAAGCAATCCTTCGCCGACGAGGAGGCCGCGCGTCTGGATCGCGAGCAGCGTGGCCACGACGCACAGCAGCAGGCCGATCGTGATCGATGCGGCGCCGTCGAACACCGCGTTGCCGGTCACGAGTTCGAGCGTCACGCCGGCCGCGGCGATGAGGATGCCGATCAGCGCGGCCGAGTCTTCGAGGACGATCATGAAGTCGGAAGGATTCCGGCTGCGTCGGATCGCCGCCAGCGCCGACACGCCCGGCTTCTTCAGCTTCGCGAAATGCCGCGCCGCGATGAGGAACGACGTCCCTTCGAAGATGAACGAGACGCCGAGGACGGCGAACGTCCAGACCGCGCTGCGCAGCGGCTCCGGATGCAGCACGCGCAGCACGCCCTCGTACATCGACACGCCGCCGCCCACCGCGAAGATCATCACCGCGACGACGAACGACCAGAAGTAGACCTCGCGCCCGTGTCCGAACGGATGCGACTCGTCCGGAGGCCGCGACCCGAGGTGCGCGCCGAGCAGAAGCAGACACCCGTCGCCGCTATCGATGAGCGAATGAATCCCCTCGGACAACATCGCCGAGCTCCGCGTCACGACCGCCGCCGTAAACTTCGCCGTCGCAATCACCACGTTCGCGGCGATCGCGGCAATGACGACGAGCTTTGATTCCTCCTCCACCGCGGATGGGCGGTTCACGACGTATGCCGCCGTGATGCGCGCCGTCACGCGCGCCGCGAGAACCGAATGTCGCGACTGCGCTCCGAGCCGTTCACGCGCAGCGACTGCACGCTTCCATCGGCGCCGCGTTCGAAGACGAGTGACGCGAGGTACGGCAGCGGCGTCGTGAACTCGTCGTTGTGGACGAAGGTCAGCGTGACGTTGCCGAGGCGGTTGTGGTGGAGCTCGAGCGCGCCGTCGTGGATGGTGATGCGGTAGGTGGTCTGGAGCTCGTCGCTTTCGTAGGTGCCGGCATAGGCGGCGAGTTGGGCGGGGGACGGCGGAGCGGGACGCGGGATCGCGTGCGGGGCGGGTGGAGGGGTGGCGGCTTCCGCGGTGGCAGGCGGATTGGGCGCAAGCTCGTCCGCGAGGTAGATGTCGGCGATCTTGATGATGGCGGCTTGCGCGTCGATGGACTCACCGTTCGCGAGGACGACGATGCCGAACTTCTGGTCGGGGAACCAGACGTCGTACGTATCGAACGATGCCCAGCCGCCGCTGTGCGTGAACATCGTCAGACCACGATACGTCCCGCCGAGAATGCCGAAGCCGTACGGCGTGGTCGTGCCGTCGGTGAGGCGTCCGGGCGTGCGCATGCGCGCGATGGCCGACGCGCCGCCGACTTTCGCGTCGCCGAAGTTGATCAGCCAGCGCGCAAGGTCATCGACCGTGCTGAACATCGAGCTCGAGCCGTACGCGGTGAGGTTGTCGGGCGTGACGTGCCACGTGCCGCGAGCATCGTTCGCGTAGCCGTACGCGCGATTGGCAACGACTTCCGTGTGCTCGGCGCGCACGCGCGTGTTCGACATGCCGAGGGGCGCGAAGATGTGCGCGCGCATCCAATCCGGGAACGGCTGCTTCGTCACGCGCTGGATGATTTCGGCGAGGAGGTTGTAGCCGGTGTTCGAGTAGAGGTGCTCGGCGCCGGGCGCGAAGTTCAGCGTGCGCTGATGAAACGCGAGGTCGAGGATCTGGCGAAACGAGATCACGTCGTCGAAGCTCCAGCCGGCGACGGCGAGCGTGCCCGCCCAGTCGCGAATGCCGCTGGTGTGATGCAGCAGCTGCTCGATCGTAATCGGCCGCGGCAACTGCAGTTCGGGGAGATACGTGCGGACGTCGTCGTCGAGCCGCACCTTTCCTTCTTCCACGAGCATCGCCATCGCGAGGCCGGTGAACTGCTTCGACAGCGACGCGATGTCGAACGCCGTCTCCGGCGTGATCCGCACGTTGTGTTCGAGGCTCGCGAGACCGTAGCCGCGCCGCAGGAGCACCTTGCCGTCGCGCACGACGGCGAGCGCGAGTCCCGGTGACGGCGTGCGGTCGTACCGCGCGAAGAGCGCATCGACGCGCGCGGCGCGCGGATCAGGCGCATCCGCCGCCGCGAAGGCGTTGCCCGCGACGATGCAACAAGACAGAGCGAGAGCCAACGGCAGACGAACGCGCATGGCGATGAGACGCGCGTCGCGCCGACTGGTTAGCTCGCGCGACCTCAGTTCGTCACGTGGTTCTTCACCATCCGCAGCTGGTAGTACGCGGTCTGATCCTTCGAGCCGATGTGGCCGTACGGCACCGTCGAGAACGTCTTCTCGCCGTTCTGGCCGGGGATGCGGCACGTCGACGTCCCGTAGACGATCGTGCCGTAGCCGATCACTTCATCGACGCTCGACCAGATCGTGTAGACGAACGAGCCCTCGCGGTGCGAGACCGAGTTCATGTCGACGAGGATCGAAGACACGTCGTACGGACCGGTGATGCCGATGAGGTAGCCGGGATAGAGGCCGTTGATGTCGCTGCACGTCGGCGTCGTGGGGCCGGTGTTGTAGCAGGCCACGAGGCCGCGGTTCGCGCCGGCGATGCCGACGAACGTATCGACCGATGACGTGAGCGCCGCGCCGAGCGAGTAGTTGCCGCCGGCGGAGGAATCGTACGCACTGCCGCCGATGATGGCCTTGCGCGCGAGCGTCACCCCCATCGAGTGCGTCACGATGTCAACCTTCGTCGCGCCGGTGTACGCCTTCACTGCCTGAATGAACGCGCGGATGCGCGTGAGGTTGTCCTTCGAGTGGTACTGGTTCGAGGCGAGCAGCGCGTTCGCGGGGCCCCACGTCGTCGCGTACAGCTCTGCGGATGTATAGCCCTGCGACTTGAAATATTGAATGGAAGACGTCCATCCGGTTTCCGCGGAGTTGTAGCCGAGGGCGGAGTCGGAGTTGCCGTGGATGAAGATGACCGGCTGGTTGACGACGGCCTGGCCGGCGCTGGTGCGGCCGCCGTAGCTGCCGCCGGCGATCTCGGAGCGCTGGAAGTTGTACGAGCCGTAGCCGTTGGCCGTCAGCCAGTTGCGGAAGTCGGTGGTGAGACCGACGGCCGGATCGCCGGAGAGCTGCGCGAAGGCGGCGGTGGAGACGAGGAGAAGAAGGGCGAGGACGAGCGCGCGATGCCGCATGACGGGTTCTCCTTCAGGTTCGCTTAGTTGCCGACCGGCCGGTCGGTTTTAACGCAGCATCGTGTCACTTCCGCCGTTCCAGCGCAATCGCCAGCTCGCGCACCCCGCGACGGATCTCCGCCGCGTCGACGGCCGCGAAGCCGAGCTGCACGCCGTCGCGTTTCAGCGCCCGCCGCGCGTAGCGCTTCAGCGAGCCGACTTCGACGTTGCGCGACGCCGCGGCCGCGGCGAGTTGCTCGCTATCGATGCCGTCCGCGAGCCACGCCGACGTCTGCAGTCCCGCCTCGACGTTCGAGAACGTGAGCGCGCCCGCGAGCTCGGCGCGCGCGCGGTCAAGCAGCACCGACAGCCGTTCGCCGTAGATCTGCCGCATGCGGCGCAGGTGGCGGCCGAAGTGGCCGTCGACGATGAAGTCGCAGAGCACGGCCTGCTCGAGCAGCGGCGCATGGCGGCGCGTGAGCGAGATCGCGCCCGCGAACGCGGCGACGAGATCGGGCGGCACGACGAGATACGCGAGGCGCAGCGACGGGAACATCACTTTGCTGAACGTGCCGGCGAACAGCACGAGGCCGTGCGCGTCGAGTCCCTGCAGCGCGGGGATCGGGCGTCCCGAATAGCGATACTCGCTGTCGTAGTCGTCTTCGAACAGCAGCGCGCCGACATCGCGCGCCCAGTCGAGCAGTTCGAGCCGCCGCGCGAGACCCATCGTCGCGCCGGTCGGAAACTGGTGCGCGGGCGTGAGGTAGACGAGCTTCGCGCCGCGCAGCAGCCGCGCGCGCAATTGCAATCCTTCCGCATCGACCGGCACGGAGACGACGCGCGCGCCCGCCGCGGCGAAGATCGACCACGCGCCGGGATAACCGGGATCCTCGACGCAGACGCGATCGCCGCGCTGCAGCACGAGCCGCGCGGTGAGATCGAGCGCTTCCTGCGTACCCGAGACGATGGCGATCTGCGAGGCGGTGCAGCGCACGCCGCGCGAGCTGGTGAGGTAGTCGGCGATCGCGGCGCGCAGCGGCGGATAGCCGAGCGCCTCGCAGCCGAGAAAGAACGACGCGGGCGCGCGGCGCTGGCGTCGCGCGGTGAGCTGCGCCCAGAGCGTCGTCGGAAAGAGATCGACGGCGGGTAGATCGGTGCGGAATGCGCGCGGGCGGCGCACGTCGAGGCCGTCGAACGGAGTGTTCGCAATCGCAGTCACGCGGCGCTTCGCCTGCGTCGCCACGACGCCGCGCGCGGCGCTCGCGCGTCCGACTTCGAGCAGTTCGTCCGGCAGTACGCGATTGACGAACGTGCCCGAGCCGACGCTGCCTTCGACGTAGCCTTCCGACGCGAGCTGCTCGAACGCGGCGACGACGGTGCCACGAGCGACGCGATACTGCGACGCGAGCTCGCGCGTGGCCGGCAGCCGCGCGCCGGGGCGCAGGCGTCCTTCGAGGATCTCCGCGCGCAGCGCCTCGTACAGCCAGCGCGTGGCCGTTACGCCGGCTCCGCGGCGCGGCAGAACGAACGGCAATCCGGACGTGTTCTTGCCCATGAAAGTGGTCCAGTCAGAATAGCGTAAATGGACCTGTTTCGTGGACCACCGTGGAGCTACAGTTCCGCTCGTGAAAGGAACCGCCATGAAGACACGACTCCGCTACGGCAACGCCGATCCCGCGATCTACGACGCGATGGACGCGCTCGATCAGTACGCCGCGCACTGCGGCCTCGAGGAGCCGCTGCTGCACCTCGTCCGCCTGCGCGCGTCGCAGCTCAACGGCTGCGCGTATTGTCTCGACATGCACTGGAAGGATCTCCGCGCCCTCGGCGAACACGAGCAGCGCCTCTACTCGCTCGACGCGTGGCGCGAGACGCCGTTCTACAGCGAGCGCGAACGCGCGGCGCTGGCGTGGACCGAGGCGGTGACGCGGATCGAAGGACACGCGCCGGACGACGTGTACGAGGAGGCGCGCGCGCAGTTCAGCGAGAAGGAGCTGTGCGATCTGACGCTCGTCATCGCTACCATCAACGCGTGGAACCGCCTCTCGATCGCAGCGCGGCTCGTGCCCGGCACGTATCAGCCGGCGAAGGTCGCGGAAGGAGCGGCGCGATGACGGCCGTCGCCTCCCCTGCCGTGGCTCCGGACACGACGCGCGCCGCGGCGCCCGACTGGCTGCTGCTCGTGGTGCCGGGCGTGATCTGGGGCGCGTCGTTTCTCTTCATCGCCGAGGCATTGCGCGCCGTCGGTCCGCTGGGCGTGACGTTCGGCCGCATCGCGATCGGCTTCGCGACGCTCGCGCTGTTCCGCGGCAGCTGGCGCCCGATCGCGCGCGCGGACTGGCCCGCGGTCGCGCTCCTCGGCATCGTCTGGCTCGCGTTTCCGCTGACGATGTTCCCGTTCGCGGAGCAACGCGTGTCGTCCGCGCTCACCGGCATGCTCAACGCCGCGAACCCGCTGTTCGTCGCGCTCGTGACCACTGCCATCGAGCGCCGCCTGCCGTCGCGGCGCATCGCCACGGGCGTCGGCGTCGGCCTCCTCGGTTCGTTGTTGCTCGCGCTGCCGTCGCTGCACGAAGGACGCAGCAGCACGATCGGCATCGTGCTCATCCTCGCCGCGCTCGTGTCGTACGGCTTCGCCCTCGGCATCGCCAAGCCGCTGCAGCAACGCTACGGCGCACTGCCGGTGATCTGGCGCGCGCAGGCCGTAGCGGTCGTGCTCACCGCGCCGCTCGGCGTGCGCGACGTGCTGCACGCGCACTGGAACGCGACGTCGCTCCTCTCGCTCCTCGCCCTCGGCGCCTTCGGCACCGCCATCGCGCACGTGACGATCACCATTGCCTCGGGCCGCGTCGGTCCCACGCGCGCGTCGGCGACGACGTTTCTCATCCCCGGCGTGGCGCTGCTCCTCGGCGTCGTCGTGCGCGGCGAGCGCGTGTCGCTGCTGTCGATCGTGGGATGTGCGGTGTGCGTGGCGGGGGCGTGGTGGATGAGGGGGAAAGAAGTGAAGCGTGTTCCGGTAACGTAGCGCCCGTGCCCGATCTCTCCGTCGTCATCCCCACCTACGACACCGCGGCGATGACGCTGCGGTGCGTGCGCGCGTTGCTCGCGTCGATGCCGCCGTCGACGGAAGCCATCGTCGCCGACGACGGCTCGCGCGACGGGACCGCGGAGCTGCTCGCGCGCGAAGTACCGTCGGTGCGCGTCGTGCGGCTCGCATCGAACCGCGGGTTCGCCACCGCCGCGAACGCGGGCGTCGCGGCGGCGACGGGTAACATCGTGCTGCTGCTCAACAGCGATGCGCTCGTCGGCGCCGGCGCGCTGCACGCGTTGTTCGCGGCCTTCGACGCCGACGCGCGTCTCGGCATCGCGGGCGCGCGGCTGCTGAACGAGGACGGCACGCCGCAGTGGAGCGGCGGACGCACGCCGACGCTCGCGTGGATGCTCGGCGTCGTCAGCGGCGCGGGTCCGCTCGCGCGACTCGTGCGGCGGCGCAATGCTGCACCGTCGCGCGCGGTCGATTGGGTCAGCGGCGCGGCGATGGCGTTCCGTCGCGAGGTCTGGCGCGACGCCGGTCCGCTCAACGAGCGCTTTCTCTTTTACTGTCAGGACATCGACTTCTGTCTGAGCGCGCGCCGCGCCGGCTGGAACGTGCGCATCGTCGACGACGCGCGCGTCGTCCACGGCCTCGGCCGCACGATCGCCGCGACGCGCGCGCTGCCGCACGATCCCGAACGCCTCTGGTCCGATCTCCTGACGTGGGGTCGCGACGCGTACGGGCGGACATGGGCGGCATTCGCGCGCATCGCGTTCGTCATCGCGGCGCTGCTCCGCATCGGCGCGCGCATCGTGCGATCGCCGCTGCGACGCGACGACACCACGCCCGCGCTTTGGCGCGCGACGCGGCGGCTGCTTTACAGCGTCTCGTAGAACCGCAGCAGTCCGCGCGCAAGCGCGTCGCTGTCGTAGCGCGCGACGACCTTCGCGCGCGCGGCGGCGCCGATGCGTGCGGCGAGCGCGGGATCGTGCAACAGGCGCACGACGGCGTCGGCGAACGACGGCGCGTCTTCGGCGAGCAGGATGTCGGTGCCGTCATCGACGTCGATCCCGCCGGCACCGATCGCGGTCGCGACGACCGGCTTCGCGTGTGCCATCGCCTCGAGCACTTTGATGCGCATGCCGCCGCCGGCGAAGAGCGGCGCGAGGACGACGCTCGCGCGGCGGAGGAACGCATCCGCATCGGCGACGTTCGCGTGCAGTTCGACGCCGCGTTCGCGCGCACGGTCGCGGAGCCACGCGGGCGGCGCGCTGCCGGCGATGGCGAGGTGCGCGTCCGGCGCGCGCTCGCGCACGCGCGGCCAAAGCTCGTCGACGATCCACGAGACCGTCTGCTGGTTCGGACGAAAATCGAGCGAGCCGATGAAAACGATGCGTCCGGGCTCCGGCGCCTGATCGACGTCGGGCAGTGATGCAATACCGCACGGCACGACGTGCATCGGTCGCGTGCAGCCGAGGCGGAGAAAATCAGCGGCGTCGTCGCGGGAGATCGGCACGATCGCGTCGAGCGCGTTCATCTGCTGCAGCTCGTACGCGCGCAGCAAGGCGGCGACGAGAGAGAGAGCGAGGCGGCGCAGCGGATTGCGTTCGGTGCGCGCGAGACCTTCCCAGATCCGGAACTCGACGTTGAGCGAGCGGAGGACGACGCGCGCGCGGCTCTGCGCGCGAACCGTTTGCGCGTACGGCAGCAGGAACGGACTCTCGATCTGCACGACGTCGGGCGCGAAGCGTTGCAGCGTCGCGCCGAGGAGCTCGCGGAAGGTGCGGGAGACGAAGCGCGCGACGAGGTAGGGAGTGTCGCTCGTCAGCGCGCGCGACACCGGCGCGATGATGCGATCGGTGTCGATGTCGACGGCGCTCACCGGCAACGGTCCGGTGGGCGCCGCGCGATGTTTGCGCGGATTGAGCGACAGCACCTCGACGCTCGCGCCGCACGCGGCGAGCGACTCGCCGAGGCGCGCCATGGCCACGCGTCCGCCGTCGCGCGGCGGCCACGGCAGTCGGGGCGTGAGGAGGAGGATGCGCACGGCCGCGGCGGATGATACGGCGATCCGCGGCGGCGGTTCGCCGCGCGGCGCGTCTGATAGGCTTCGCGCGCGTCGTGAACGTCCTCCTTCTCTCGTCGCGCTTTCCCTGGCCGCCATTCTCGGGTGACCGTTTGCGCGCGACGATCTGGCTCTCCGCGCTCGCGCCGCACGCGAACGTCGCGCTGGTCGCGCCGGACGGCCGCGTGCCCGCGGACGCGCCGTACGTGCGCTTTCACGCCGCCGCGCGTTCGGCGTCGCGCGCGTTCGCGGCGGCGCTGCGCGTCGCGGCCGGCGCGCCGGTGCACGCGCTGCTCGCGGCGCCGTACGACTGGGCGGATGCAATCGCGCGCGCGCGCGCCGACGCCGGTCCGTTCGACGCCACGATCGTGCTGCTCTCGCGGCTCGACCCGTGGGTGCGCGCGCTGCTGCCGGAAGGGACGCGCGTGCTCGACGCGATCGACTCGCTGCGCCGGAGCATGTTCGAGCGCGCGCGCGAAGCCGCGCCGCCGCTGCGCCCGTTCTGGCGCGCGGAGTCGCGGCGCGTCGCGCGGGCGGAAGCGGACGCCGCGCGCGCCTACGATCGCGTGCTCGTCGTCAGCGACGACGAGTCGCCGGAGCTCAACGCGACGGTGATCTCGAACGGCGTGCCGATCGCGCCGCTCGACGAGCACGCGCCGCGCGCGTTCGACTTCGGCTTCTGGGGACGCCTGGCCTACTTTGCGAACGCGGATGCCGCGTCGTGGCTGCTGAACGAGGTCTGGCCGCGGATTCGTGCCGCGCGTCCGCAGGCGACGCTCGTCATCGCGGGCGCCGACGCGCCGCGGACGCTGCGCGCGCACGACGGCCGCGACGGCGTGACGCTGCGTTCGCCGGTCGACGACATGCCCGCGCTCGCGCGCTCGATCCGCATCGCGCTCTTTCCTGTGCGCTACGGCTCGGGACAATCGACGAAAGCGCTCGAAGCCGCCGAAGCGGGATGCGCGATCGCCGCGACGCCGCAGGCCTTGCGCGGACTCGCTCCGCTCGCCGCGCACGCGTTCCTCGCGGACGATGCCGAAGGACTCGCGCGCGTGGCGATGGCGGCTCTCGATGATGAAGCGGCGCGCATCACCGCCGCACGCGCGTTGCGCGCCGCGGTGTCAGCGCACTACGCGCGCGACACGACCCTCGCGCGCCTCGCCGCGCTCATCGTGCCCCACGCGACTGCGGAGCCCCGCCCGTGATCCGCCCCCGCTCGAAAGAACGCGCGCTGCGGTTCGGCATCCTCATCCTCGGCGACGCGCTCATCGGCGCGGGCGCGCTCGCGGGCGTCGTCGAATTCCGCCGCAACGTCGAGCTCTCGTTCACCGACTCGCTGCTGCCGGTGGGGAAGTTCGTGCTCGACGCGGCGAACCTCTCGCTCTTCGCACTCTCGCTCGTCGCGGCGCTCGCGCTGAGCGGCTTCTACCACGACCGCGTCACGCCGCGGACGCGCCCGTCGATCCTCACCGCGATCGTGATTCAGGCCGCGCTCGTCGCGATCGTGGGCACGCTGCTCGTGCGGCCGATTCCGCGCACGGTGCTCTTCGCGGTGCCGCTGCTCGAAGCGCTCGCGCTGCCGCTGTGGCGGCGCCTGCTGCGCGCGCTCGCGCCGATCCGTCCGCGCGAAACGATCCTTCTCGGCGACGCGCACGACGTCGCGGAAGCGCTCGCGGGATTGCAGCGGGCGGGCGATCGTCGCATCCGCGTTAGCAGCGAAGTCGCGCCCCAGCAGCTGCGCGATCCCGCGATGCGCGCGCTCGTGCGCGACGTCGAAGAAGTCATCCTCGTCTCGCCGGACGCCGGCGCGCAGCTGCGCCTCGACCTCCTGCGCATCCGCGGCCCGCGCGGCTTTCTCATGCTCGCCTCGCACGTCGACGCGCTGCTCGCCTCGCGCATGCCGGGCTGGATCGGCGATCAGCCGCTCGTCGAAGTGGACGTCGGCTGCGGCTACGGCATCAGCGCCGCGATCAAGCGCGCCATCGACGTCGTCGGAAGCCTGCTGTTGATCGTCGTCAGCGCGCCGTTGTGGATCGTCGTCTCGCTCGCGATCTGGTTCGACGATCGCGGCGCGGTGCTGATCCGCCAACAGCGCGTCGGCGCGGGCGGCGTCGCGTATGGCATGTGGAAGTTCCGCTCGATGCGCGGCCCCGCCGACGACGAGCCGCTCGCGGCGGCGGACGCGATCGCGATGCACGGCGAGCGGCTGACGCGCATCGGCGCGCTGCTGCGGCGCTACCACGTCGACGAGTTGCCGCAGCTGCTGAACGTGCTCACCGGCACGATGAGCCTCGTCGGCCCGCGGCCGGAGCGTCCCGAGCTCGTCGCGCGCATCCTGCGCGACGTCCCCGACTTCGATCTGCGCGCGCTCGTGCGTCCCGGCATCGCGGGCCTCGCGCAGGTCTCGTCGGAATACGACACGCGTCCCGAGGTGAAGTTGCGGTACGACCTCTTGTACATGTGCGACTGGTCGGTGTGGCTCGACTTTAGGCTGATGTTGCGCGCGGTGTCGTCATCGCTGGCGGGAACGGGCCGATGAAGACCGCGGCGTTCTCGATCGTCTCGCCGAACTATCGGCATTACGCGCGCGTGCTGATGGCGTCGGTCGCGGAGCAGCATCCGGAGTGGGATCGCTTCGTGTTGCTCGTCGGCGGCAACGTGACGGCCGACGACGCGCGCGAGCCGTTCACGATCGTGCCGCTCGACGTGCTGCCGCTGCCGCGGCGCCGCGAGTTCTGCTTCCGCTACACGATCCTCGAGCTGAATACAGCCGTCAAACCGTGGATGTTCGCCGAGCTGTTCGCGCGCGGCTACGAGCGCGTCATCTACTTCGATCCCGATGTTCGCCTCTTCAGCCGGCTCGACGAGCTCGATCGCACGGATGACGAGGCGTTCCTCACGCTCACGCCGCATCTCACCGGCTCGATCGGCACCGATGACGAGCATCCGAGCGAGCGCACGATCCTGCAGGCCGGCGCCTACAACCTCGGGTTTCTCGCCGCGCGTCAGCGCCCGCAGCTCTCGCCGTTTCTCGCGTGGTGGCAGGAGAAGCTCGAGTACCAGTGCGTCGTCGACGTCGCGCGCGGCCTCTTCGTCGATCAAAAGTGGATCGACCTCGTGCCCGGACTCTTCCCCGGTGTCGCCGTCCTCCGCCACGATGGCTACAACGTCGCCTACTGGAATCTCGCGCAGCGCACGATCGAACGGCACGGCGACGACATCACGGTGAACGGTGCGCCGCTGCGCTTCTTTCACTTCAGCGGCTACGATCCCGCGCGTCCGGAAAACGTTTCGAAGAACGATCCGCGGCAGTTGCTCGCGCACGCCGGCGACGCCGCGCCGCTCATCGATGATTACGGCGACGCGTTGCGCGCCGCGGGCGCGCAGACGTTCCGCGATGCGCCGTATCGCTACGCGCACTTCGTCGACGGCACGCGCATTCCCGACCGCGCGCGCATCGCCTACCGGCACTCGCCCGAACTGCAGGCCGCGGCCGGCGACGATCCGTTCGCGCATCCCGAGCTCTTCGCGGAACATCGCGACGCGCGGCGCAACGCGGTCGCGGCGCGGGCCGCGCTCTACTCCTATCGCGCGCTCTCAAGCGTGCGTCCGCTCGTGACGCTGCTGCCGCGCTCCCTGCGCAAGTCCGCGCGCGAGTTTCTCCTCGGTCGCAAGGAAGGGGCGCCGCTGGCTACGCACGCAAAGACATCGCTCGCGACGGGACTGAACATCGCCGGCGACGCGCCGGAGTCGCGGCTCGTCGCACGCGCCTGCGACGAAGGCGGACTCGCGCATCAGCTCATCGACGGCGATGCCGAGCCGCGCTATCGCGCGACGCTCGTGTACGTGAACGGCGATCGCATGCCTGCCGTCCGCGAGCAACGGCCGCGCGTGTTCCGCTCCGGCGCGTACACGATCGGCGGCTGGCATTGGGAGCTGCCGGAGCTTCCCGACACGTGGATCGCGTCGGCGGAGGCGCTCGACGAGATCTGGGCGCCGAGCGCGTTCGTGCAGAGCGCGATCGGCCGCAAGGTGGCGATTCCCGTCGTGCACATGCCGCCCGGCGTTGCCGTGACGGACGTCGAACCGTGCACGCCGCAGGACCTCGGCGTCCCGCCGCGGCGCTTCACCTTTCTCTGCACGTTCGACTTTGACGACGTCGTCGAGCGCGTGAATCCGTTCGCCGCGATCGAGGCGTTTCGCCGCGCGTTTCCGCAGGACGACTCCGTTGCGCTGCTCGTGAAGACCACGAACACGGACTTAACCGAGGCGGTGCGCGGCATCGCGAACGTCTACCGGGTCGATCGCGAGCTGCCGCGCGCACAGATGCATGGACTGCTGTCGTCGTGCGACGCCGTCGTGTCGCTGCATCGCGCGGAGAGTTTCGGGCTGACGCTCGCGGAAGCGATGGACCTCGGAAAGCCGGTGATCGCGACGGCGTGGTCCGGCAACATGGACTTCATGCACGCCGGCAACTCGTGTCCGGTCGCGTACGAGCTCGTGACGCTCGACCGCGCGCACGGGCCGTACGCCGCGGGACAACGGTGGGCGGAGCCGGACGTCGATCACGCCGCGCACTGCATGCGCCGTCTCGTCGACGACGCGGAGTTTCGCGCGCGCATCGGAGCGCGTGCACGCGAGACGATCCGCGCGGAGTTCAGTCCGCGCGCCGCGGGGCTGCGTATTCGCCAACGACTCGCACTGCTCGATCTACTGTAAGCGCGCGGCGCCGGCGAGCAGGCGCACGAGCGCGTGGAACTTCGTGCGCGCTTCCCAGCCGAGGATGTCGCGCGCGCGCGAAGGGTTGCCGCGGCTGTAGTGCAGTTCCGCGCGGCGCAGGAGCGACGGATCGCTGACGATGTGCTCGCGCGCGTCGAGGCCGAGCTCCGCGAACGCCGCGGACGCGAACTCCTCGACCGTATGGCTCTCGCCGGTCGCGATCACGTAATCGTCCGGCGCGTCCTGCTGCAGCATGCACCACATCGCCTCGACGTATTCGGCGGCGTAGCCCCAGTCGCGCGACGCGGAGAGATCGCCGAGGTGGAGCTTGTCGGCGGCGCGGCCGGCGGCGATCGCGGCGGCGCCGGCGACGATCTTCTTCGTCACGAACGTCTCGCCGCGCAGCGGCGACTCGTGATTGAAGACGATGCCCGACGACGCGTGCAGGCCGTGGCGCTCGCGATACGCAATGGTCGCGCGATGCGCGTCAGCCTTCGCTTCAGCATAGGGACTGCGCGGCGCGAGCGGCGTCTCCTCGTCGCTCGCGGTGCCGAACGGCCGGTCGCCGAAACACTCGCTGGAGCCCGAGTGATAGAGCCGCGCGGACGGCAGTTGCGTGCGGATCGTTTCGAGGATGAGCGTCTGCGCCTCGACGATCGACGCGCGCGTCAGCGCGGGGTCGGCGAACGACAGCGCGACCGAGCTCACGCCGCTGAGGTTGTAGACCTCGTCGGGGCGCACTTCGTCGATGAGGCGGCGCAGCGCGGCGGCGTCGGTCGTCGACAGCGTGTGCGTCGTGACGCGGTCGCGGATGCCGAGCGTTTCGAGGCGCGCGAACGGCTGCCGCGCGGCGTCGCGCGAGGTGCCGTGCACGGCGTACTGCTTGTCGAGGAGCAGCCGCGAGAGATACGCGCCGTCCTGCCCCGACACGCCGAAGATCAGCGCCGTTTTCATCAGTGGTCGCGCATGATACGCGACGCGTGAACGCCGGATTGCTTTTCGTCATGACTTGCGCCGCGGTGCCGTGCTTCGTGCTGCTCGCCGCCGCGGGCGCGGGCACGCTCGCCGTCGGAACGCGCTGCGACCTGCCAACGCGCTGCGCGCTCGGACTCGCGCTCTTCGCGCACGCGCTGTTCGCGCTCGCACTTTGCGGCGCGTTGCGCGCGGGCGCGGTCGTCGCGCTGCTCGTCATCGCGATTGCGGGCGGCGTTCGGCGTGGACTGCGCGTGCCGCATGCCGACGTCGCGACCGGCGCCGGCATCGCGCTGTTCGCGCTGCTCTTTCCGCTCGCGCTCTTTCCGCCGCTCGCGTTCGACGAGACGCTGTACCACCTGCCGTTCGTGCGCGCGCTGGCGCGTTCGGGCACGCTCGCATTTCAGCCGGAGCTGCGCTTCCCCCTCTTTCCGCAGCTGCACGAGCTGCTCTGCGCGCCGGTGCTCCTGTTCGCGGGTGACACCGCCACGCACCTCGTCGCCTTCGCCGAGCTGATCGTCACCGCCGCGCTGCTCGTCGCGTGGCGCCCGCGCATCGGCCTGCTCGCCGCCGCGCTCTTCCTCGGCAGTCCGCTCGTGCTGCACCTCGGCACGCTCACGTACGTCGACGCCGCGCTGGCGATGTTCGTCACCGCCGGCTTCGTCTGCCTCGATCGCTTTCTCGAGCGCGACGACCGCCTCTCCCTCCTCCTCACCGGCGTCTTCTGCGGCACCGCGTGCGGCGTGAAGTACCTCGGCGGCTACTTTGCCGTCGCGGCCTTCGTCATCGTGCTCATCCTCGCGCGCGACCGCGTGCGCGCCGCGCCGACGCTCATGATCACGATGCTCGCGTGCGCGCTGCCGACGACGCTCTGGCTCGTCGCGAACAGCGGCAATCCGGTCTTCCCGTTTCTGCCGGGTGTCTTCGGCGCGAACGTCTGGTCGCATCCGATGGTGTCAATGTCAGCCGGCGCGCGCGCGTTGCGCATCGCGCGGCTGACATGGGACGCGACCGTCGCGCGCGAATACGTCAACGCGCAGCCGCCGGTGACGCCGCTGCTCGTGGTCATGCTGATCGTCGTGCTCGCCGCCGCGATGCGCGACCTACGCGCGCGCTGCGTGGCGATCCTCTGCGCCGCGTACGTCGTGATCTTCACGTTCCTGCCGCAGGACTCGCGTTATCTCGTTCCGCTGCTGCCGCTGCTGAGCATGACCGCGGCCGCCGCCATCGCGGCGCGGCGTCCCTCGCTCGTGAACGCGCTCGCCTGCATCGCCGTCGCGCCCGGCGTGCTCTACATCATCTATCGTCTCGTCGTCCTCGGGCCGCCGCCACTCACTCCCGCCGCGCGCGAGGCGTTCCTCGCGCGGCACGTGCCCGAGTACGCCGCGGTGCAGCGCGCCGGCACGACGCGCGTCTACGTCTGCGGCGGCGAGCAGCTGAAGGACTACGCGCGCGGCTCGCTCCTCGGCGACGTCGTCGGACCATTCTCGATCGCCCGCGTCCTCGGCGACGCGCACGACACCGACGCGATCGCCGCGCGCCTGCGTCCGCTGGCGATCGAATCGTTCCTCGTCGCGAAACGCGTCTGCCCGCCGCCGCGCGCGAACGGCGGTATGGAGCTCGTCTACGAAGACCGCGCCGCGCAGCTCTGGCGCGTTCAGCCGGGCAACAAGCCCCATTCGCGATAGAGCGCCACGTGCGCGCGCGCGGCGTCGAGCGGCGATGCGATCGCATGCGCGCGATGCGGCGGACGTTCGCCGTCGAGCCAGCGACGCGCGAGCGTCGTGATGCCGTCGGCGCCGGATGCGAGCGGCGCGAGGAGGCCGCCGCCTTCGTCGCGGATGCGATCGGCGGTTGCGCCGAGGTCGAAGGCGAGGACGTCGGCGCCGGCGAGCCACGATTCGGAGAGGACGAGCGAATACGACTCCGGCACGATCGACGGCAGGAGCACGAGCCCGATGCCGTGCCGCGCGAGCAGCGACGGCAGCGTGCCCGCGCGGTAGTAGCCGTGCACGCGGACATTGCGGAGCGCGCGCAAGCCGCGCAGCAACTCGACGTCGCCGCCGCCGAAGAGATGGAGCTGCGCCGGCAAGGCGCGCGCGATGTCCGCGAGCAACGCGCCGCCTTTGTGACGTTGCACACTCCCCGCAAACGCAACGCCGCGCGGCGCGTTCGCACGCGTGAAGGCGCGCGGCACCGGCGTCGCGGGCGCGACGATGCGCGCATGCGCGAGCGGCAATCCGAACTCGACGCGATACGCGTCGAGCAGAAAGCGCGACGGAAAGATCAAACCGCGTGCGTCGCGCAGCAGCTGCAGCGCGAGCGCGCGCGGCTGCGCGTCGAGAAGCGTGCGATCGTGCACGCTGACGACGACCGCGACGCCCGCGTCGATCCAGCGCAGCACGTCCGCGAGCGGCAACTCGCTCGTGCCTTCGATGTGCACGGCGTTCGCGCCGCTGCGCGTCAACGCCTCGCGCACGGCGACGTCGAAGTCCGCCGCCCTCCGCCACCCGCCCGCCCGCGCGTGCGGCACCGGCGCCGAACACTCGAGGCCTCCCGGATGCAGCAGCGCGACCGGCCGTAGCGCGCGTTCCGTGTCGAGCCGCGCGCGCAATTGCACCGCAACGCCGCCCGTGCGCGGAGCGACGCTCGTCGCGGAGAGGTTGAGGATGTCGACACGCGGCACAGACACGAACCGCCCGCGCGCGCGCAAAACCGCCGCACGCGCGGCTTCGTCGATGCGTTCGTTCGCGCGGCGGGCGGCGGAGGCGAAGCCTTCGCCGCGCAGGACGTTCACGAGCGCGCGCATCATCGCCGCGTACGCTCCGCGCCGGCGCCGCCCACCACCTCCCGATACACCCGCTCGATCTCCTCCGCGTGCGCCTCCTCGCTCTTCGGCCGAGGCAGGCGCGCGCGCCACGCGTCGACGATCGACGGCTCCGCGATCGCGCGCTGCAGCAGCACGCGCAGCGCCGCGACATCGCCGGGCGGGACGAACTCGCCGCAGGTGTTGGGCGCGAACATCTCGGACAGCGCGCCGCCGCTCGTCGCGATCACCGGCACGCCGGAGGCCATCGCCTCGCGCGGCGCGAGGCCGAACGACTCGAGGCCGATCGACGGCACGAGCAGCACGTCCATCGACGCGTAGACGCGCGGCTTGTCCCCTTCCTCGAAGCGCCCCTCGAAGACCACGTTCGCGCCATGCGGCATCGACGCGACGTAGTCGGGGTACGCGGCCGCGTCGCCCCAGAGGTGCAGCGTCGCGTCGGACGGCTCGATGCCGCGCATTGCCTCCACCGCGATGTGCACGCCCTTGTGCGGCGCGATGGAGCCGACGTAGCCGAAACGCAACGGCCTGCGCGCCAGCGGACGCGGCGCGTCGTTGCGCTCGATGGCCACGCCGTACGGCAGCACGTGAAACGGCGTCGCGCGCGGAACGACCTTCGCGTAGTCGTCGCGGATCGCCTGCGAGCCGGCGATGAACGCATCCGCCGCGCGGAGCGCCGCGCGCGCCTCGCGGCGACGCAGCGCATGCACGAGGCGGTTCGTCAGCATCGCCGGCGGCACGCGCGTCAGCGTCACGCAGCGCGCGCATTTCTCCGGCGCCGGTCCCGCGCAACGCACGCCGTCGCGGTGAAACTGATTCACGCGCGCGCAGACGAACCACCAGTCCTGAATCTGCAGCACGATCGGAATGCCCATCCGCCGCGCCACGCGTACGAGCGAGAACGCGTGGCCGGCGAGGTGGTGCACGTGCAACAGCTCCGCGCGCGTCTCGGCGAGAAAGCGCGCGAAGTCACGTTCGAGCGCGCGGTTGCGAAGGGCATTGCGCCGCAGCGGATTGCGCGCGGTGAAGTGATTCGTCACGAGGCGCACGCGCATGCCGCCGTCGACGAGCTCCACCGCCTCGCAGTCCGCGCGCGCGGGATCGGCGGCGCGCGCGTACACCGCGACGTCATGCATCGCACGCTGCCGACGCGCGAGCCAGTACGCGTAGAGCTCGGTGCCCGCGTGCTGGAACGGCGGCCAGCCGTGGACGAGGTGCACGACCCGCAGATGTTCGCCGTCCGATTGCGAGGCAAGCGCGGACTCGATGCGCGCCCGCACCGGCGCGAGCGGATCACGACGCATGAGCTCCGCGATCGTGGCCAGATAGCGTCGATGCCGGCGGCTGAGCGCGGCGCGCGCGGCGCGCTGCCGCTCCGCGCGCGACGCGCCGAAACTGCGATGGCCGGCGTGGTAGACGAACGTCGCGTCGTCGGCGACGTGCAGCCAGCCGCGCGCGAGCGCGCGCAGGCAGAAATCGTTTTCCTCGCCGTAGCCCGCGCCGAAGCGTTGCGCGTCGAAGAGCCCGATGTCGTCGAGCAACGCGCGGCGGATGTACATGCAGAAGCCGACCGCGGTCGGCAGCAGCGGCCGCGCGCGTGCCGACGCGCGCTCGACCAGCTCCGCGAACGACGCGACGTCGTAGCCCGCGGGCAGGAGGTTCTCCGCGAACGCGCGCGGCACCGAACAGAGCGTCGCGTCGTTCGACAGCGGCGTGACCGTCCCCGTATCGCCCGACGCATATGCGGCGTCGATCAGCTTCTCCAGCCACCGCGCCGTCACGACCGTGTCGCTGTTGAGCAGCACGACGTCCGTCGCCGACGCGGCCATGCCGCGGTTCACCGACGCCGCGAAGCCGAGCCGCTCGTCATTGCGCAGCACGTGCATCCGCGGATCCCGCGCGACCACCGCCTCCACCTCCGCGTCCTGCGGTCCGTCGACGACCAGCACCACGCGATGCCGCGCGAGGTCCGTGTGCGCCACGACGCTCGCCAGACACGCCGCGAGCTCCGCGGCCGCGCCGTAGACCGGCACGATCACGTCGACGCGCTCGGGCGGCGCGGCCGGCGGACGATGCGCGCCGCGCGTCCAGTCGAGCGGTCGGATCCACTGCACTCCGCGGATTGTAGAAGGCTTGCTTCGCCCCCCGCTGCTCGCGTACAAGGTGCGCCGTGTCCACCGCATCGTCCTTCGGCGCGAGCCATGCCCTCGTGCGCCGCACCGTCGCCGGCGAGCCGCTGCGGTGGACGAGCGAGCTGCGCGACCTGCGCGCGCACGCGGGCCTCCTCTACGAGCTCGTGCACCGCGACCTCACCGTCCGCTACAAACGCTCGGTGCTCGGGTTTCTGTGGACGATGCTGCATCCGCTGCTGCTGATGCTCATCTTCACGGTCGTCTTTGCGACCATGTTCCGCGAGCGCGCGCCACACTACGAGACGTACTTTCTCTCCGCGTACGTGGCGTGGAACTTCTTCGCGCAGACGACGGTCAACGCCATGGCCAGCGTGGCCTGGAACGGTCCGCTGATGAAACGCGTCCGCGTGCCGCAGTCGATCTTCACGCTCTCGATCGCGATCTCGGGCCTCGTCAACGTTGGGCTCTCGCTGCTCGTGCTCTTCGCGATCATGCTCGTCGTCGGCGCGCCGCTGCACGCGACGCTCTGGTTCCTGCCGATCAGTCTTCTGCTCGTCGGCCTCTTCACCTTCGGCACCGCGCTCGCGCTCACCGCCGCGTCGATCTTCTTCGGCGACGTGCGCGAGATGGTGCAGGCGGGCATGCCGGCGCTCCTCTATCTGACGCCGATCATTTACCCGATCTCGATCATCCCCGACCGCTTCCGGTGGCTGATCAAGCTCAATCCGCTGGTCTACATCGTGGAGATCGTTCGCGATCCGATTTACTACGGCATCCTGCCGACGCCGGAGACGCTCGGCGTCAGCATCGTGATCTCGCTCGGCGCCGTCTGCATCGGCTGGATGATCTTCCGCCACATGGCGCCGCGCTTCCACGCGCACCTCTGATCATGAACGCCGCCGACAACGCGATCGAGCTCGAGAACGTGAGCGTGCGCTATCGCGCGGCGAAGATCCACAGCTTCAAGGCCGCGCTCGTGAGCGGCTTCGCCGCGCATCGCAAGTCGGAGTTCCGCTACGGACTGCGCGACGTGACGCTGGCCATTCCTCACGGCGAGGCGGTCGGCATCATCGGCCCGAACGGCGCCGGCAAGTCGACGCTGCTGCGCGTCGCCGCGGGCATCATCCCGCCGTCCCTCGGCACCGCGCTCAGCCGCGGCACGGTGGCGCCGGTGATGGAGCTCGGCACCGGCTTCGAGGCCGAGCTCTCCGGCCGCGAGAACATTTTCTTCAACGGCGCGCTCCTCGGCTGCTCCCGCGCCTACATGCGCGCGCGCGCCGACGACATCATCGCCTTCTCCGGCATCGCCGCGTCGATCGATGCGCCGTTGCGCACGTACTCGACCGGCATGGTCGCGCGGCTCGCCTTCGCCGTCGCCACCGCCATCGAAGCGGACACGATCCTGCTCGACGAGATCCTCGCCGTCGGCGACGCCTCGTTCCGCCGTCAGTGCCAGGCGCGCATCGAACGGTTCGTCACGAACGGCGCCACCGTCGTCGTCGTCTCGCACGAGCTCGACGTCGTGGCCAGCCTCTGCTCGCGCGTGATCTGGGTCGAGGAAGCGCGGGTGGTGGCGGACGGGCCGGCGGCGGACGTCATCGCGCGGTATCGCGCGCGCACCGCTTCAGGGCTCTGACCGCGCCGCGCGCGCAATCACATCCGCCGCCTTCTCCGCGATCGTGTAGACCGAGCTCACGATGAAGAAGCCGGGGATTTTCGGGAAGACCGACGCGTCGACGATGCGCAGGTTGCGCGTGCCGTGCACTTCGAAGTCGCCGTTGACGACGCCGCCGTTCGCGCGGTCGCCGATCGGGCACGTGCACGACGCGTGGTGTCCCCACGCGTTGTAACGGACGTAATCGCTCAACGCCTCGTCCGATTGCAGTGCCTCGCCGGGACGCTCCTCTTCCTCGATCAGGCCGCGCTCGCGCAGCGGCCGCGTGAGCTCGCGTACGAAGCGGATGCCCGCCACGACCGACCGCAAGTCCTCCTCGGCGCGATCGTTTCCTTCCGCGAAATACGAGAAGTCGATCAGCGGCGTGTCGCGCGGATCGGTCGAGCGCAGGCGCACCCGTCCCGCGGAATTGCGCGTGTGCGCCTTGAGAATGCACCACGTCAGATAGTTGCGGTACTTCGGAAAGAGCGCGGAGTAGCCGGGGAAGTAGCCGTAGAACTTGCCGAGGAGCGCGAAGACGAAGAGGTCGGGCACGGGACGCTCGGGCAGCGAGCGGCGGATGACCGCGGCGACCGCACCGTTCGTCGTGTACACGCCTTTGCGCCGTTTCTTCCACTGTTTGTACGGCTTGTCGCCGGCGGCGAACCGCGCGTCGTCGAGGATCCACCACGACTTGAAGTTCATCCGGTTGACGATGCCGACCTCATAGCGGTCCTGCAGATTCGCGCCGACGCCGGGCAGTTCGACGCGCACGTCGATGCCGTGTGTCTCGAGCTCGTCGCGCGGACCGATGCCGGAGAGCATGAGCAGCTGCGGCGTGTTGAACGCGCCGCCGGCGAGAATCACCTCGCGTTTCACGAAGACTTTTTTGAGCTGTCCTTCTTCGCCGCTCGGCTGCGCGTGCGCGCGATACAGCCGCGCGCCTTTGCGGTACTCGACGCCGATGGCGCGGTTCGCGTCGTCGAACAGCACGCGCGTCGCGAGCGCGTTGAGCTCGATCGTGAGCTGCGACGGATGTTGTTTCGCGACGGCGAGCACGCGCTCGCGCGTGCCGTTGCGCACGTGACGATGTGTGGCCAGCGGCGGGTAGCGCAGGCCGACCGCGTTCTCGCGCACGAGGCGCCAGTCGTTCGGATCGCCGTGGCCGAGGAGGAACCAGCGGATGCGTTCGACGAGCGAGTTGCCGAGCTCGCGCGTGCACGCGGCGACCGTATCGATGATGAACGTCTTGAGGCTGCCGTCGTCCAACGCCGCCTTCGGAATCGCGGCCTCGGTATGCAGCCAGCCGCCGAAGCCGTGGCGCGTCGGATTCCAGCGCGTCAGCTTCTCGAGGAAGCGCCAGCCGGGACGATGGTGGCAGTTCTCGAGGCGCTGCCAGTACGTGCGCATGTTGTCCGCGGACCACGACGCGTCGCCGGTGAGCGCGGCGATCTCGTCCCAGTTCTGATTGTGCGGGTAGACGGTGATGAGCGCGTTGTGCGAGGTGCAGCCGCCGAGACAGCCGGCGCGCGGATAGAGGACGCCGTCGACGGGCTGGCCGTTGTAGGTCGCGCGGTATTTGTCGTCGCGCTGTTGCAGCGCGTCGTCGCGATAGTGGCGCACGAAAAAGTCCCAGCGCATGGCCTCGTTCTCGACGGCGTTCGCGTGGAAGACGGGCACGAGGTAATCGTCGGGCAGGCGGTTCTGCCCCGGCGGTTCCGCGGCCGGACCGGTGCCGCGCATCTGCAACGGATCGCCGCCGGCCTCGAGCAGCAGCACGGTGAAGCCGTTCTCCGCGAGACGCGCCGCGACGGTGCCGCCGCCGGCGCCCGATCCGACCACGACGTAATCGAACTCGGCCACGTGGCGATCATACTTCAATATGGATTGAATTCTAAATATCCATGCGCACGTTCATTGCAGCCGTTGCGCACGAGGAGAATCACCCCATGGCAGACACCACCACGTGGCAGATCGACCCGGCGCATTCGAGCGTCGAGTTCGCAGTCAAACACATGATGTTCACCACCGTTCGCGGCCGCTTCAAGGACGTGAAGGGGACGATCGAAGTGGACGAGAGCAATCCCGACAACTCGCGCGTGAACGTCGAGCTCACGGCGAACAGCATCGACACCGGCAGCCCCGATCGCGACGCGCATTTGCGCTCCGCCGACTTCCTCGACGTCGAGAAACATCCGACGCTGACGTTCGTCAGCAAGCGCGTCGAAGGCGCGGCGAAGCAGGAAGGCGATCGCTTCCGCGTCATCGGCGATCTCACGATCCGCGGCACGACGATGGAAGTGACGCTCGACTGCGTGTACGAGGGCACGGGGAAGGATCCGTGGGGCGGCACGCGCGCCGGCTCGCGCGCGTCGGCGCGCATCGATCGCCGCGAGTGGGGCCTCAAGTGGAATCAGGCGCTGGAGACGGGCGGCGTGCTCGTCGCGAACGAAGTGCGCATCGAGGTCGAGGTGCAGGCGGTGAAGCAGGTGCCCGTGACCGCGTAGCGCGCGGGCGTAGACTCTCTCGCCATGGCAATGCCCGTCGTCTTCTTCGGCCATGGCAATCCGATGAACGCGCTCGAGCGCAACGCGTACACGGAGACGTGGGCGCGGATGGGACGCGAGCTCCCGCGCCCGCGCGCGATCCTCGCCGTCTCGGCGCACTGGTATCTCCCGGCCACGCTGGTGACGGCGATGGATCGCCCGCGCACGATCCACGACTTCGGCGGCTTCCCGCGTCCGCTGTACGAGGTGCAGTACCCCGCGCCGGGCGATCCCGAGCTCGCCGCGCGCGTGCAGTCGCTGCTCGCGCCGGTGGACGCCGGACTCGACACGCGATGGGGACTCGATCACGGTACGTGGTCCGTGCTCGTGCATGTCTATCCGGACGCCGACATCCCGGTCGTGCAGCTGAGCATCGACGAGACGCAGCCGCCGCGCTTTCACTACGACCTCGCGAAACGACTCGCGCCGCTGCGCGACGAAGAGGTGCTCGTCATCGGCAGCGGGAACCTCGTGCACAACCTGCATACGTACGCGTGGGGGCGGCATCATCCGGAGCCGTTCGACTGGGCGGTGCGCTTCGAGACGCTCGCGCGCGAGTTGCTGCTGCGCGGACATCACGATCCGCTGATCGACTACGAGGAGCTCGGCCGCGACGCGCAGCTCGCCGCGCCGACGCCCGATCACTACCTGCCGCTGCTCTACGTCGCGGCGCTGCAGCGCGAAGGTGACGCGGTCACGTTTCCCGTCGAAGGCGTCGACGGCGGCTCGGTGTCGATGCTGAGCGTGCGCATCGGTTGAAGGAACCTCGTGGCGATGCTGCCGTTCGCGGCCGGCAGCGCGGTGCTGCTCTTCAGCGTGATGCCGGTGTGGCCGTCCGGTCGAACCGACAGGCGCTGTCCGGTTTCGCATACACTGCCGCGCGTGCCGGAGACCGCCCGCGGCGGCGAACTCCCGAGTAGTAAACGACTTGACCAACATCGCCCGCCGCGGAACGGATGGCATCCGGCCCGCCTTACGAGCGCTTCCATGACTCGTACGTTTCTCATCGCTCTCGCTCTGGCCGCCGTCGTCGCCGCGCCGCTGCAGGCGCAGGACGCGGCGCCCGCGCGCTTCTTCATCGAGCGCATCGAAGTGCGCAACGCGCATCGCGTGTCGGCGGATCTGATCGTCTCGGAGTCGCTGCTGCGCGCCGGCGCCGAGTACACCGAGGATGAGCTGCGCGCGGCGTCGCTGCGCCTCAATCGCCTGCCGTATCTGCTCTCGGCGGACTTCGCCTTGGAGAAAGGCTCCGATCGCGGGCGGCACGTGCTCGTCATCACCGTCGCGGAGACGAAGCCGTTTTTCTACTTCATCGACGCGCGTCCGATCCTCAACGACGAGCAGCGCCGGACCGCCGTCGACTACGCCGGCTCCCTCGGCGCCGACACCAGCGACGCCGCGATCGGCTACCGCAAGTTCATTGGCCGCCGCGGCGTGGCGCACATCGGAATCACCAGCCGGCGCGACCGGCAGGAGTTCACCACCGACTACAGCGCCCCGGCCATCGGCTACACGCAGTACGACCTCTTCGGCACGCGCGCGTTTGCCACGGTGAATCTCCGCTGGCCCGTCGAGCCGGCGCGCAATCCGACGCTGTCGCCGCAGGTGGTCGTCGGCATTCCGCTCACGCCGAAGCACACGCTGACGCTCGACTACGAGGAGACGCGTTTCAGCCGCAGTACGACGTTCATCAACGACGCCCCGTACACGCTGCAGGACGGCGAGCGGATCGTGTCGTTCGCGTGGGCGTACAACACGACGAACCAGCCGTTCGTCCCGACGCGCGGCACGTTCGTGCGCATCGCGCCGCAATGGTCGTCGCGCGACCTCGCCTCGTATTCGCGCTTCATCATGATCCCGGGCACGGATCGCGTCGATGCGTACGCCGACCACTTCAACAGCTACGGCGTCGACGCAATCGCCGCGCGCTACTTCGAGCTCTCCGACCGCGACTCAGTCTCCGCGACGCTGCAGGCCGGCTGGACGAACACCGAGGAGCGCGCGAACCAGCTCCTCACACCGCAGGTCATCCGCGCGCAGCCGCTCTACGCCCTCATCGGCGGCGGCTGGTCGTACAACCTGCGTCCCGACGCGGCGAAAGAAGCCGGCGACTCGCGCGTCGAGCTCGACGCGCAGTACGTCGCGCGGCAGGGCGACTACGACCGCGAGGGCCAGCGCTTCGTCGATCTCAACAGCGACGAAGGCATGCGCCTCTCCGCGGCGTGGGTGCGCCGCAACGTCTGGGGCACGCTGCGCCTGGGGCTGGGGTACACGTGGAAGTGACGGCGACGCGCGTCTCCGCACTGCTCGTCGCGCTGCTGCTGCCCGCGTTCGCGTTCGCGCAGCCGCGGCCGTCGTTCGTCGCGCAGCCGGGCCGCACCGTCGCCGTCTCGCTGCCGTCGTCGCTCCTCGACGAGCGCGAGGTGAAGAAGCAGATCTCCAGCGGCCTCACGACGACGTTCCTCCTCTCGGCGCAGGCGCGCGAGTCCGACCGACGCGGCGCCGCGCGTGTCGAGGTGCGCTTCGACCTGTGGGATGAAGTGTGGCTCGTGCGGCGGATCGAGTTCGACGGCAAAGAGGAACGGCAGCGGCTCGCCTCGCGCGACGCGCTCGACAAATGGTGGCGCGTGCCCGTGCGCCTCTTCGCCGCGAATGCCGATCGCGTCGCACTGCGCGTGACGCTGTCCGTACTGCCGTTCTCCATCGCCGAAGGAGAAGACGCGCGGCAATGGATCGCGAAGTCCGGCGGCCTCGGCACGCCCGGCGGCGGCTCGCCGCTCGTCACCGCGCTCATCGGCACGACGCTCGATGCGAAACCGATCCGCGCGTATCACTGGAACGCGGAGGTGGCGTTCCGATGAATCGCGCGCGGTCTCTCGCCGCGACGCTCGTCGCCATCGCCGGCGCGACGCTGCTCTTCTGGCTGTTGGTCCATCAGATTTCGGGACTCTGGCTCGACGTCGCGCTACGCCCCGAGGTGCGCGAGGCGCTCGAACAATCGCTGAACGATCAGAAGCGGCTGCGCGCGTTCGACGACGAACATCGCGATGCGTATCGCCGCCGCTTCGAGAACACGAACCTGCTGCTGCGGCGGCTCGAAGTGATTCGTCTCAATCGCGCGGAGATGCAGCAGCGCTTCGAGCTGACGCTGCTCGCGCTCTTCGTCGCCGGCGCCGCGGTGGCGGCCACGTGGATCTCGCTGCGCGCGCGAAAAGCGCAGGCGCGCGAGCGGCGCGAGTATCTCGATCGCGTGGCGACGCTGCAGGAAACGGCGCGACGTCAGGCGCACGAGATCAAAGGTCCGCTCACCGCCGCCCGCCTCGAGCTCGAGCGCCTCGGCGACGGCGTGCGCCGCGGCGCGCCGCAGAACGACGTGCTCGCGGCCGGCGAGAGCATCGCCGAGGAGCTCGAGCGGCTGGCGCGGTTCACGCGCGGGTTCGCGTCGTTCGCGGCGATCGGCACGCCGGTGCTGCGGCCGCTGTCGCTGCGCGCGGTCGTCGAGGAGTTCTGCGCGACGTTCGGCAACGCGTGGCCGGGTCTCACGCTGCAATGGTCCGGCGGCGACGCGCGCGTCTGCGCCGACGGCGACCTGCTGCGCCAGGTATTGGTCAACCTGTGTACCAACAGCGCGCGCGCCGTCGAAGGGAACGGCGGCGGCGCGGTGACGTTCGCGATCGCGCGCGCGAATGCGCCGGTCGCCCTCGACGTCAGCGACAGCGGCGCCGGCATCCCCGAGTCGCTGCGCGCGCGGATTTTCGATCCGTACGTCACGACGCGCAGAATGGGAGAGGGAATGGGACTGGGTCTTTCGATCTCGCGCAAGATCATGCTCGACCACGGCGGCGATCTGCAGCTCGTCGCGACGTCCGCCGCGGGCACGACCTTCCGCCTCGTCTTCGGAGACGCGGAATGCAGCTGATCCTGCTGGTCGAGGACGACGAGAAGATCGCCGCGAACGTGACGCTGCGGCTGCGCGAGGAAGGCTTCGGTGTGGTCGCGTTCCGCAATGCCGAGGATGCGCTCGCGTACGTGCGCGACGCGAAAAACGTGCAGCCGGACATGGCGCTCCTTGACGTGCGCTTGCCCGGCATGAGCGGCGTCGATCTCGTGCGCGTCGCGGGCGAGGTCATGCCGCCGTCGATCGTGATGTCCGGCGAGGCCACCATGGCCGAAACCGTCGAAGCGATCCGCCTCGGCGTCCACGACTTCATCGACAAGCCGTTCAGCCGCGAGCGTCTCCTACGCTCCGTGCGCAACTGCCTCGACCACGCGTCGCTGCGCATGCAGGTGCGCGAGCTGCGCGCGCAGGGGCAGGAGATCGTCGGACGTTCCGACGCCGTGAAATCGCTGCGCGCCGCCATCGAGAAAGTCGCGCCGACCGACGCGCGCGTGCTCATCCGCGGCGAGAGCGGCACCGGCAAGGAGCTCGTCGCGAACGCCATCCATCGCCTCAGCCGGCGCGCGTCGCGCACGTTCGTGAAGCTCAACTGCGCGGCCATTCCGTCGCATCTCATTGAGGACGAGCTTTTCGGCCATGCACGCGGCGCATTCACCGACGCCAAGACTGCGAAGCGCGGGCTCTTCGAGGAAGCGGACGGCGGGACGCTGTTCCTCGACGAGATCGGCGACATGGAGCTCGCGCTGCAGGCGCGCTTGCTGCGCGTCGTCGAAGACGGCCGCGTGCGGCGCGTCGGCGAGACCACCGATCGCGTCGTCGACGTGCGCGTCCTCGCCGCGACGCATCGCGACGTCGAAAGCCTCGCGCAGGACGGCCGCTTTCGCGAGGACTTGTTCTTTCGCCTGGCGAGCGTCCCGCTGCACGTGCCGGCGCTGCGCGAGCGGCGCGACGACGTGCCGCTGCTCTTCACGACGTTCCTGCAGCGCTTCTGCGCGCGCGGGCAGCGCAGCGCGTTGTCGGTCGATCCCGCGGTGCACGCGGCGCTGCAGCGCTACGACTGGCCGGGCAACGTGCGCGAGCTGCGCAACCTCGCCGAGCGGTTGTCGGTGTTCGCCACCGATCCGCTGACCGTCGATCAGCTGCCGTCGTCGGTGCTGACGCCGGGCGTGTCGGAGAGCGGGATCGTGCGCATCGACGAGGGCGCCCCGGTGATGCCGCTGCGCGCGTTCAAGGCGCAATGCGAGAAGGAGTACATCGAGTCGGTACTGCGGCGCACGCAGTGGAACGTCAGCCGCGCGGCGCAGCTGCTCGATCTGCAGCGCACGTATCTGCACGAGAAAATCGCGGCGCTGGGGATCACGCGGCCGGAGTAGCTACGACTCGACGCCGCGGATCTTGTCGAGGTCCGCGATCAACTCGCGCAGCCGCGTCTTCGGCACGCCGCGCAGCTGGTTGCGATGCAGCTCGATCAGCGCGTCGTCGAGCTCCTCGAGCATCGCGCGGCCCGCGTCGGTGATCGAGGTCAGCACCACGCGGCGGTCGCGATCGTCGCGGCGCCGCACGAGCAGGCCGCGCTTCTCCATGCGGTCGAGCAGGCGTGTGACGTCGGGATCGGCGGTGATCATGCGCGAGGCGATGGCGGTGCACGTCGCGCCGTCCTCCCCCGCCCCGCGCAGGATGCGCAGCACGTTGTACTGCGTCGTCGTGAGCCCGTGCGGTTTGAGCAGCGCATCGAGACCGCGGACGAGAGAGTCCGCGGTCCGGAGGATGCTGAGAAACGCCTGCTCTTCGACGGTTCGTTTGGTCATCGTTTCTGCGACAGCGCGAGATCGATCGACGCCGCGCCGGAGCCGCGCAGCATGATGGCGACGGCCATGGCGATGGCGAGCAGATGGTACTCGTAGCCCTCGCCCTTGAGGTTTCCGTTCCAGTTCATGAAGAAGCCGACCGGCAGGTGGACGAGGATCATCGCCACGAGCATGTTCACGGCCACGCCGAACGCGGCCACGCGCCCGAGGAGACCGACGATCAGTCCGAGTCCACCGGCGAACTCCGCGGCGATGGCCAGGAACGCGAAGACGGCCGGGATGTGCATCTGCTGCGTGAAGAAGCCCATCGTCCCCTGGAAGCCGTAGCCGCCGAAGAGGCCGAAGGTCTTCTGCAGGCCGTGAGCGAGCATCACGATGCCGAGGACGACGCGGAGCACGGCGACGGCGCCGTCGGGAACGGTAGCGATCAGTTTTCGAAACATGCGAACTTCCTTTCTGTCGCCGCGCAACGATAGTCGTTATCACGATATTCCTCGACGCTTGTTATGCGACCCTGCGCCGCGCATGGAGACGCTCTCCCGCGCCGATGCGCGCCGCCTGCTCGTCGCGCACCTCGGCCTCGCGCGCTCGCTCGGACGCGGCCGCGCCGGCACGCGCAAGGTGCTCGACCGCCTGCGCTGCATTCAGCTCGATCCGCTCGATCCGATCGGCACGAATGCGGATCTCGTGGTCATGGCGCGCACCGAAGGCGTGGCGCGCGGCGACGTCTGGCGGCATCTCTTTCCGCGCGAGGCGTTCGAGCACTTCGCCAAGGAGCGCTGCATCCTCCCCGCGTCCGCGTTCCCGTGGTATCGCGTGCAGGGACACGCCGCACAGACGCCGTGGTGGCGGCACGGCGAACGCGAACAGCGCCTCGCGCCGCGTTTGATTGCGGCAGTGCTCGAGGAAGTGCGCGCCCGCGGCCCGCTCACCGCGCGCGATCTCACGGACCACGGCGAAGTCGAGCCGATCGACTGGGCCGGCTGGCGCGGCACCGCGAAGGCGACGTCGATGGCGCTCGAAGTCTTGTGGACGCGCTGCGACGTCGTCGTCGCCGGCCGCACCTCATCCGGCGCGAAGCTCTACGACGTCCCCGAACGCGCCCTCGGCCGCGACGTCGCGACCGAGAAACCGCGCGGCGACTTCGCCCGCTGGGCGCTGCGCGAACGCGCGCACGCCGCCGGCCTCCTCACGCGCGCGAGCGGCGCGATGTGGTCGATGCTCAGCAACGTGCGGACGTCGGGTGTCGTCGATGCAATGCTCGCCGACGGCGAGCTCGTCGAAGTGGCCATCGAAGACTCCGCCCGCCGCTACCTCGCCGTGCCGTCGTTCCTCACGACCCCACGCCCGCGCTACGACGACCGCGTCCGCATCCTCGGCCCACTCGATCCGCTCCTCTGGGACCGCGACCTCGTCCGCCACGTCTTCGCCTTCGAATACGTCTGGGAAGTCTACAAACCCGCCGCGCAACGGCGCTGGGGCTGGTACGTCTGCCCCCTCCTCCACCACGACCGCTTCCTCGGCCGCCTCGACGCCCGCATCGACGGCAAGCGTCTCGTCGTCTCCAAACTCTGGCTCGAAGATGCGGCAACGGTGAGCGGTGACGATCGCTCCGCGCGCGCAAGCGGCGACGATCGCTCCGCGATCGTGGCCGCGCTCGAGCGCCACGCGGAGCTGTGCGGGGCGGAGGGGGTGAAGATGCCGCGGAGGTGGTGAGGGGGCCGTATCATCGTGGCCATGCCCGACCACGAGCTCCTGCTGCACCTTTACGAAGCGCAGCTCAAGCAGCTGGAGTATCGGCGCGCGCGGGAGAACGAGATCTTCAACTGGAGCTCGGCGATTCTGGTCGGCTTCATCGGCGCCGCGCTGCTGCTGACGAGCGACAAGCGCGGGCTGCTGTTGCAGACCGGTGTCGGCGCGGGGCTCGCCGCGGCAGCGATGGCAATCGTCACGGTGTTCTCGATCAAGTGGCAGTTGAAGCAGCGCTGCTTTCTCGCGGAAACGCAGAAGGTGATCGCGTCGATCGAATCCGCGCTCGGCTTGTTCGAGGAACCGTATCGGCTGCCTTCGCACTGGAAAGGCTGGGGCGAGAAGAACGTCACCTTTCGCGAGCGCGTGCTGAAGCCGTCGAAGATCATGGCGACGATGCTGCTCGGCGCGCTCGCGGTGGCCGCGGCGATCCTTCCGCGGTTCCTGCCACCGAGCTCATTCGGTTGACGCGCTCTTCTCCTCGATCAACTCCATCGCTCCCGACGCGTGCATGCGCAGGACGGCTTGCTGGCGGAAGCGGCGCCGGTATTCGGTGGCGATCTCGCGGACGAGTTGGTCCTTGCTCGCGTCGTGGACGTGGATGATCTCGATGACGATGCTCGATTCGGCGACGGGGCCTTTGCGCGTGTCGTTGTAGTGGCCGTCGATGTGGAAGACGCTGAAGCCGTCGGGGAAACGGGTGACGACGACTTCGTCGAGGAACTGCGCGAGGTCGCGCTCGGACACGGTGCCGCCGTCGGGAATCGAGAGGCCGCAGAAGAGGCGGTCGTCGTCGACGACCTGCATCGGCGCGGACGGCTGCATCGTCGTGCACGACGTCAGAACGGACAGGAAGGCGAGAGCGAGCAAAGTGCGGCGCATCGTTGTCAGTGTAGCGGCGCGACTATGATCCGCGCGTGCATCGGCGATTCCTCGCCTTCGCGTTGTTGCTGCTGACGTTCGCGCTTCATGCGGACGAGGTGCGCGTGTTCGCGGCGGCGAGCCTTGCCGATGCGGTCGAGGCGATCGGCGCGCAGTACGCGCGGGCGGGCGGCGGGCGGGTGCTGGTGCACGCGGCCGGCTCGCCGACGCTGGCGCGGCAGATCGAGGAAGGCGCGCCGGCGGACGTCTTCTTCTCCGCCGACAACGCGACCATGGACCGCCTCGTTGCGCGCGGGCTCGTCGACGTCGGCACGCGCGTCAGCGTGTTGTCGAACGCGCTCGTCGTCGTCGTGCCGCGCGATGCGCCGGCGATGACCTCGCCGCGCGAGTTGCTGCGCGTGCGGCGGCTCGCGCTCGCGGAGCCGTCGACCGTTCCCGCCGGCATTTACGCGCGGACGTACCTCGAGCGTAAGGTACTCTGGACCGCGCTCGCGCCGCACGTGATTCCGACCGAGAACGTGCGCGGCGCGTTGCGCGCGGTGGCGTCGGGCGGCGCGGACGCGGCGATCGTCTACCGCACCGACGCGCTCACGACGAATGACGTGCGCGTTGCGTACGAGGTGCCGCGCGACGACGCGCCGCCGATCGCGTACGCCTTTGCCGTACTGACGCACGCGCACGACCGCGCCGGCGCGCAGCGGTTTCTCGCGTACGCGACGCATGAGGGGCTGCCGGTCTTCGCGCGCGAAGGCTTCATCACGAACGCCGCGCCCGCGCCGGCGTCAAACGTCACGAAACACGACGTGCTCACGCCGCTCTGGCTGACGCTGCGCACGGCATCGCTCTCGACATTTCTCATCCTCGTCCCCGGACTCGCCGTCGCGTGGCTGCTCGCGCGGTTCGAGTGGCGCGGCAAGTCGCTCGTCGAGACGCTCGTCGCGTTGCCGCTGGTGATGCCGCCGGTTGCGACCGGGCTGCTCCTCCTCGAAGGACTCGGCCGCCTGCGCCGCTCGTTCGGACTCGAGCTCGTGTTCACATGGCGTGCAGTCGTCCTGGCGATGATGGTGATGTCATTCCCGCTCCTCGTGCGCGCCGCGCGCGTGGCCTTCGAGGAAGTGAACCCGCGACTCGAACAGATCGCCCGCACCCTCGGCGCGACGAACGCGCGCGTCTTCGCCACCATCACGCTGCCGCTCGCCGCGCGCGGCATCGTCGGCGGATTGCTGCTCGCGTTCGCGCGCGCGATCGGCGAGTTCGGCGCGACGATCCTCGTGGCCGGCAACATCCCGGGGCGCACGCAGACGCTCTCGCTCGCGATCTACGAGAGCGTGCAGCTCGGCCGCGACGCCGACGCGTTTCGCCTGCTCTTCATCGCCGTCCTCGTCGCGTTCGTGTCGGTGTGGATCGCGGAGACCTTTCTCCGCCGCGGGAGGCGCGCGCTGTGAGCATCGTGTTGCGTGACGTCGTGCTGCCGCTCGCGCCGTTCACGCTCGACGTCTCGTTCGCGACGACGCGGCGGATCACCGCTTTGTACGGCCCGTCGGGCGCGGGCAAGACCTCGCTCCTCGAAACGATCGCCGGCCTGCGCACGCCGGCGACGGGACGCATCGAGCTCAACGAACGCGTCGTGTTCGACGCCGCGCAACGCGTGTTCGTGCCGCCGCGCGCGCGCCGCGTGGGCTACGTGCCGCAGGACGACGCGCTCTTTCCGCATCTCTCCGTGCGGCAGAACGTGTCGTACGGCGCGACGCGCGACGGCGACGATGACGTCTTCGCCTTCGCGCACGTCGTCGACGTCCTCGAGCTCGAGCCGCTCCTCGGCCGCGGCGTCGCGCATCTCTCCGGCGGTGAGCGCAAACGCGTGGCGCTCGCGCGCGCGCTGCTCAGCCGTCCCGAGGTGCTGCTCCTCGACGAGCCGCTGGCGGGGGTCGATGTGGTGCTGCGCGACCGCGTGCTCGAGTACCTCGTGCGCGTGCGCGACGCGTTCCCCATCCCGATGCTGTACGTCACGCATCAGCGCGAGGAAGTCGCGGCAATCTGCGAAGAGCTCGTGCTGCTCGACCGCGGCCGCGTCGTCGATCAGTCGTCCGGCATCGTGTGACGGCGCGCGCCGTGGAGCAGCACGAGGTCGTAGCCGATCTTCAGCACGCCCGCGGCGACGAACGGAATCCAGCTGCGCATGCCGGCGATGAGCGGCATGGCGATGACCGGCGCGAGCGCGGCACCGGTCGTGCGCGCGACGCCGGTGATTCCCGCGGCCGCCGTTCGCTCGGATGGATCGACGACCGCGATGACGTACGACTGCCGCGTCGGCACGTCCATCTGCGAGATCGAGAAGCGCAGCAGGAGCACCGCGATCGCGAGCGGCAGCGTGGGCATGAACGGCACGAGCAGCAGCAGGACGTTCGACGGCAGGTGCGTGAAGACCATCGTCTTCAGCAGACCGATGCGGCGCGCGATGCGCGCGGCGGCGAGCGCGGAGATGCCGGCCAGGATGTTCGCGCCGAAGAAGATCGAGCCGATGAGCGCGGGGCTGGCACGGAAGTGATGGAAGAACCAGTAGGCGACGATGCTCTGCACGACGAGACCGCCGGCGAACGAGTCGACGGCGAAGAGGATCGAGAGCCGCGTGACGACGTCGCGTGACGCGCTGATGCGGAACAGCGACTTCGCGGCCGGCGGCGCGCCGCTCGCCGCGTCGTTCGGGTTTTCGACGGCGCGCGAGACGCGGAGAAACAGCAGCGCCATCACGATGCCGAGGAGCGCGTAGCCGGCGATGACGACGCGGTAGCTCGCGACCGCGGTGAAGCCGCCGCGCATGAGACGCGTCGTAAACGCGCCGGCGGCGAGCGCGCCGCACGCGGTGGCGAACGAGCCGCTCAGGTTGTACCAGGCGAAGAGGCTGGTGCGGTCGCGCGCGCCGGCGAGCTGCGCGAGCGCGACCTGTTCGACGGCGAGGAACGGGCCGACCTCGTTGCCGCTCGGGCTGATCACGCCGATCGTCGCGGCGAGGAGCATCAGCGTGAAGTCGCGCGTCACGGCGAAGGCCACCGCGGCGAGGAACATCAGCGCCGCGCCGGCGACGAGCGTGCGGCGGCGTCCGAAGACGTCCGCGCGCGTCGTCAGGTAAAGCGACATCAGCACGTCGCCGACGAGCGTCAGCGACAGCAGCAGGCCGATGTGCTCTTTGTCGAGACCGGCCGCGGAGAGATAGAGCACGAGGACGACGGAGAGGAAGCCGTAGGCGAAGAGCCGCACGATGCGCGCGGCGAAGAGCAGGCGGATGTCAGACAAACGATGCCGCGAGATACGCGACCGACGGCACGTGGCGCTGGCTGTCGGGGTCGGCGTAGTGATGCGCGAGCTCGTAGGAGGCGTTCATGTTCGCGAGCGCGGACGGCAGCGCGGCGCGGACGGAGTCCGAAAGGCGCGGCAGGACGGCCTGACAGACCGCGAGCACCGAGCGCGCGAGCGAGGAGCCGCGCAGCGGCGCGAGATCGCCGGTGACCTCGCGGTCGCGCAGACCGCTGGTGCGCATCGCGACGTGCACGCGCGCGAGCGGACGCTCGATCGACTGGACGAGCGTGCCGCCGGTGCCGGCGATGGCGAAGCAATCGGTGTCGCGGTCGACGGCCGTCTGCGCGACGCGCGCCGTCCATTCGGGGAGGCGATGCATCGACCGCTGCGATTGTGCGAGCTCGTACAGCACGCGCGCGTAATAGTGGAGGGCGAAGCGGAAGCACTCTTCTTCGGGGAGCGATGCGGCCATGTCGTCGATGGCGACGGAGAAGACCTCACCGGGTCCCAACGCGATGTCGGCGGTCACGATGACGCGTGCGGCGTCGCGAAGTGCATCATTCATTACAGACTGCGCGGAGCAATGCGATTGCCACGCGGCGGGAAAATACCATGTCGTACAAAACGCGCGAGTTACAAGGCGGTTTCAGGATTTACAGTGGGTTAGCGATTGTGCCGTGTTTCAGGAATTGACCCTGCACGGCATTAATTCTTGAGCCTTTTGCCGCACGTGCCGCGCTTCACTAACGTCCTGCAATGACGCTGATCGGCGTCTGCGGCGACAGTGGATCCGCGGCCGCGACGACGAAGCGTTCGCCGTCCGCGCTGACGTCGTACGACTGCGAGACGTTGATGTCGCCGAACGGGATGTTCGTCGCGAAGAGGCGTTGCGGCGCGGCGTCGTCGAACGCGCCCATCGCCGCGATCGGCAACGCCATCAGCGAGCGGTCGGGCGCGAGGTAGAAGAGCTCCTTGCCGTCGCGGCGCCAGCGCGGCTGCTCGCCGCCGCTCACCGACACCTGCCACTTCGCGCCCGTTGCGGGGAACGGCTGCACGTAGACCTCGTGGCGTCCCGACTCGGTCGACGTGTACGCGACCCAGCGGCCGTCGGGCGAGAACTGTCCCTGCGACTGATCGGCGGGACCGCTCACGTACAGCTCCGATTTGCCGTCGAGAAGCGACAGCGCGCGGATGTCGAAGCCGTTCTTCGCGTCCTGCACGCGATAGAGAATGTGCGCGCCGTCGGGCGACCAGCTCTGCGCGTACGTGGAGCTCGGCGGCGGCGGAATGAGCGGGCGCTCGTTGCTCGTGCCGGCGAACGGTTTCGACGAAAGCGTGTCGACGCCGGCCTCGTCGTCGCTGAACGCCAGCCGCGCGCCGTCGGGCGACCAGACCGGCGAGTACTGGTTGCCGTGCGCGAAGGTGAAGCGGCGCGGGACGCCGCCGCTGAGCGTGGCCAGCGCGATGTGGTTCAGCGATTCATTGGTATCAAAGTACCCGAACGCGACGCGCGTGCCGTCGGGCGAGAGCGCGGGACCCTCGAATTCGCCGAGCTCGCCGATCGCGCCGAGGCGGCGGCCGTCGCGCGCGAACCAGGCCACGCGCATGTTGGCGGCGGCGTTGCGGCGGAAGGCCACCACATCCGCCGACGCGGTGACGGGCACGTACGCGCGATCGGCGTAGTAGACCATCGCGTCGGCGATGACGCGCGCGTCGCCCGCGAGCTCGTCGCCGTCGAAGCGCTGCTCGACGAGCACATGATCGCGCACGTAGCAGAGGCGCCCCGGCGCGTACGCGACGCTGAGCGGGGTCGGCAGCAGCTTCTTCATCCCCCGCGATTTCAGCGAGCCGGCAAAGACGCCGCGCAGCGCGGGACGCTGGCTCTGCACGACGAAGAGGAAGCGGTCGTCGTCGATGAACTGCGGCCAGCGCTCCGAGTACACGCCTCGCGGCGCCGCGGTCGCGACTTCCGGCTGTCCACCCGACGCGGAGACCCGATACAGCGGTCCGGTGCTCGCCGGCGCGAAGAGGATCGTGCCGCCGCGCGACCACGAGCCGCCGCGTCCCGTCGGCGCGTCGCACAACGTCTGCGGCGGACCGTCGGGGAGATTCATGCGCTTCAGCTTTCCGTCCGCGAAGAAGGCGATGGCGCGTCCGTCCGGCGACCAGAACGGATACTCGCCCCCTTCCGTCCCCTCCAGCATCTCTGGCACCTCGGATTCGAACGACCGCAGCCAGAGATACGTGCGCCCTTCCGGCGTCGTGGCCTCGAAGACGAGCTGCCGCCCGTCCGGCGCGAGCGCGAGCGCGCCGCCTTCGCCGAGCGTCGGAAAGGTCGAGCCCTGCGGCGGCGCGATCGTGAAGCGGTAGACGCGCGCCGTTGCGGCGGGACGCAGCCAGAACGCCGCGGCGGCGATCATCGCCACGATGGCCACGGCGGCGGCGATCGCGGGGACGAGCCACGGCCTGCGCGCGCGTTCTTCTTCCGCGTCCGCGTCGTCGCCGCTCGCGCCGAGCATCTCCAGCGCGATGCGCACGTCGTGCACGGACTGGAAGCGATCGTCCGGATTCTTCGCCAGACACGTGCGGACGATCTGATCGAACGCGCGCGGCGCGAGCGCGCGCAATCGCGACGGCAGCGGCGGCTCCTCGCGCAGGATCGCGGCGATGAGACTCGCGTTCGAGCCGGCGCTGAACGCGCGCACGCCCGTGGCCATCTCGTAGAGGATCGCGCCGAAGGCGAAGATGTCTGTACGCGCATCGACTTCTTTCGCCTCCAGCTGTTCGGGCGCCATGTACGGAATGGTGCCGAGGAGCGTGCCCTGCGAGGTCAGCGGCGCGGTCTTCGTGACGTCCTCGGAACGGCCGAGCACCGACGACGCATCCGGCGGAAGCCATTTCGCGAGGCCGAAGTCGAGGAGCTTCGCGCCGCTGCGCGTGAGGACGATGTTGCCCGGCTTGAGGTCGCGGTGAACGATGCCGGCGCGATGCGCTTTTTCGAGCGCGTCGGCGATCTCGATGCCGTAGCGGATGACGTCGGCGATCGGCAGCGGGCCGTGCGTGACGCGCTCGGCGAGCGTCTCGCCGTCGAGATACTCCATCACCAGGAAGTCCTGCCCGCCGTCGCTGCCGATGTCGAAGAGCGTGCAGATGTGCGGGTGCGAGAGCGCGGAGATCGCGCGCGCCTCGCGCTCGAAACGCCGGCGCAGTTCGGGATCGCTGGAGAGATGTTGCGGGAGGACTTTCAGTGCGACGGTGCGGTCGAGCCGCGTGTCGCGCGCTTTGTACACCTCACCCATACCGCCTTCCGCGAGGCGGTCGACGACTTCGTATGGGCCAAAGCGCATGCCGATGCTTCCAGTGTACGCGACGCGCGGACGGCGTCGCCGCCGCGGTCGCTCGCCGCGAGGCAGCCGGCGCTGCGCGCGGCTGATCGCGACGGACATGGCGATCAGCTGCGCGTAGCGGCAGCTGCATCGCGTGGGCGAGCGGTCACGTCAAAAGCAACGCGGCCTTCTTCAGTACCTGATTCAAAGTGACTTCTGGTAACGCTGCGATGCGTTCGGCCTTGCGAGCCCGCCAATCAACGCTCTTCAGATGGTCCGCGAGAACGACGCCCGAGACGTGCCCGCCGGCAGGAATGAGCACTTCGAATGGATAGCTCTTGATGTGCGACGTGACGGGGACGACCAACGCCAAGCCGGAGCTGCGGTTGTAGGAAGCGGGCGACAGCACCACGGCCGGCCGGCGTCCGGCCTGCTCATGCCCAGCCTGTGGATCGAACGACAGCCAGATGAGATCCCCGCGCTCGGGAACGTAGCCGCTACCAGCTTTCGTTGCCAACCGGTTTTCCCATGTCCGTTTCGTCGTGACGGTTCTCAGGCGTGATCCGCGCCACGAGCGTCTCGAGCGTTTCGTGCGGTTCCTCGACGGCGACCACCACTAAATTGCCGTTGCGGACCGTCACGTCCACGGTGGAGTCTTCGCCAAGTCCCGCTTCCTCCGCGAATGGCTTCGGGATACGTAGCGCGAGACTATCGCCCCACTTCTGAATGCGCGCTTTCATGGACGTGTCGACAAAGATGATACCGCTCCCATTCCGGCAGCTGCATCGCGGGGCGAGCGACGCTAGTGCACCCTCACCACCGCCACCGACTGCTCGTTGCTCTTCTGGCCCATGCCGGAGCCGCTCTCGGAGCTTTCGCGGCGCACGCGCACGAGGCGGTCGCCGAGGCGGGCGAGGGTCCAGAGGCGGCGGGTGGTGGCTTCGCCGTGGAAGATGAGGAAGGAGAACTTCGAGGAGCGGACGTGCTCGGCGCCGAGGGGGATGAGATCGGTGCCGACCCAGAGCGTAAGGCGGTTCTCGGCGATCGTCTCCTTGCCGACGTCGGACTCGCGGCGGTCGGCGAGGCGGAACGTGATCGCGCGCGCGGGCTTGCCCTGCCACGCCGACGTCTTGTCCGACGCGAGCGTCGCGCCGTCGAGGAGTTGCAGCAGCGTCGGCGCGAAGTCGATCGCGTCGGCGGTGTCGACCGGACCGAAGTCGCGCATTGCGTTCACGGTGGGCGTCGGCTGTTTGGGATTGTGCGCGTGCGACTGGAGCTCGCGCTCCATCACGTCGACCAGCGCGCGCGGCACAATGACACGGAAGCCGCTTGCGTCGCCTTCGAGCTCGACGGCGGCGCGGCCGTCGAACGAGTCGTTGTCGAACTTCCCTTCGTTCTTCACGGCGCGCTGCACTTCGTAGGTCGCGTGGATCGGATCGCGCGCGGTGAGGCGGGTGAGCGCGGTGCGGACGTCGGCAACGACGTCGGCGTGCAGCGGCAGAGCGAGAACCAACAGCACGGACAGGCGGCGCATCGAGTCTCCTTCGAGGCTTCAGACGCGCCGCCTGTGCCGAAGTCACGCGCGCGTCATTCCTGGATCGTCCACTGCCGCTCGTGATCGCTGGCCAGCACCGCGTCGTCGGATGAGGCGCTGGTGAGACCGTACGCGCTCCACGAGCTCTCGTCGAACTTGCGATCCGAGCCGGCGCTCACGAGGCGATAGCTCTTACCGTCCCGCGCCACGACGTAGCGGAACTCCGTGCCCCAGAAGTCTTTGGCCGGCAGGTGGGCGATGTACACCGGCTCGAGCGCGTGCTGCAGCTCGGCCATCGTGGCGGCGACGGGATACGCGTTGTGGTCGGCCCAATACGCGTCCACCGCCATCTGCACCGAGCGCATGTCGCTGAGCGTGAAGAGGCAGAAGCCGGTGTGGTCGACCAGCTTGCGATGACAGGAGCCGGAGTCGGCGGCGAGCGGAAGCGAGACAAGGATGAGAGCGAGGGCGGCGAGGGAAACGGTGAGACGTCGAAGCATGATGTTCTCCTTCACTGTATTAGTTGACTAATACAGTAGGCCGGAACGTCGCCGCTGTCAACGTCAGACGCCGAATTGCCTCAGATGGTGATCGACGTGGCGGTACGTGAGCACGCCCCAGGCGCGCGCCGACAGCCGGCCGAACGCCGGATGCTCCGGCCACGACGTGGCGTTCGCGAGAGCGCCGAACGCGGTGATCTTCTGCGCCAGCTTCCGCTTGTTCTCCTCCACCGTGCCGGGGTTCGCGCCGGGGATGAGCTCGCGCGCGGTCGGCGCGCCTTTCGGGAACGGCAGCAGATAGACGATGAGCTGCTTGAGCGGAAAGAAGCGGATGGGCAGCCGCTTCGACTTCGTCGGCAGCTCGCCGCTGCTCATCTGCAGCGACTGAACGAGATGCGCGAGCATCTGCTCGGCGTTCATCTTTCCCCACCGCGCGGCGGTGCCGCTCTGCATGCGGTCGATGCGCGCGAGCACCGTGGAACGCGTGGCCTCGTCGAAAAGCGTCTGCATGGTCATCCTCCAATCGAGACGCCGACGAGGCGTCCGATGCCGAACGTGAGAGCCGCGGCCGCGAGGCCGAACGCGACCTGGCGCGAGCCCGAGAAGAACACCGAGCGGCCGGTGAAGAGCGTGATCGCGGCGCCGACGGTGAAGAGCGCAATCGCGCTGAAGCCGACGCTGAGCAACACCGCCGTGCGATCGCCGGCGAAGAAGAACGGCAACACCGGCACGATCGCGCCGAGGGAAAAGAGACAGAACGAAGTGAACGCGGCGACCCAGGCCGAGCCTCCGAGCTCGTCGGGATCGATGCCGAGCTCCTCGCGCGCCAGCGTATCGAGCGCGGTCTCCGGATTGGCCATCACGCTCGCCGCGAACTCGCGCGCCTGCTCCTCGGCGAGGCCGCGCGCCTGATAGATCAGCGCGAGCTCTTCCTCTTCCTCGCGCGGCATCGTCTCCAGTTCTTCCTGCTCGGTCTCGATCTGATGCGCGTACAGCTCGCGCGAGCTCTGGACGGAAAGCCATTCGCCGAGGGCCATCGAGCCGGCGCCGGCGAGCAGGCCGGCGAGGCCGGTGATGAGGATCGCGCGTTCGTTGAGCGCGGCGCCGGCGACGCCCATGACCAGACTGAGATTCGACACGAGCCCGTCGTTCGCGCCGAGAACCGCGGCGCGGAGCGCGTTGCCTCCGGCGGTGCGGTGGCGGCCTTCGATGCGCGCGACCTGCGTGCCCGCGAAGCCGCCGCGCATCGACGACATCAATTGAATGACGCGCGCGTGCGAGCGCTCGTCGGCGTGGAAGTCGCGCGCGTCGGCTTGCGACGCGTACTTGGTCGTGTCGGTGCGCTCGAGGTTCTGCACGGACGGGAGCACCGCGCCGGTGCCGAAGCGCTGCGCCATCCACGAGAGCGTGCGCGTGCGCCACGACGGCTTGAAGCGCGGGAGCGAGACGCCGCCCGCCTCGAGCTTCGCGCGCCAGCGATCGGCGTGGCGCCGCTCGACATTCGCGAGCCGCCGGTACACCTCGGCGAGCCGCTCGTCTTTCTCCGCCACGGCCAGCGCGTCGTAGAGCGCGGCGCCGTTCAACTCGTCGACGAGGTTCTCGACGAGCCGGTCGCGCTCGCGTGCACTGATGGTCATGACGAGAGCATACCGTGGAGCATAATCCGCGCGTCATGCAGAACCGCTGGGCCGAAGCGCCGCAATCGGAACTGGAGAGTCTCGTCTATCAATCGCGTCTGGTCGGCATGGAGGAAGACCTCGTGCTGTGGGGCGGCGGCAACAACTCGATCAAGTCGCGCGCCGCCGATCTCCTCGGCAATCCCATCGACGTGATGTACATCAAGAGCAGCGGCAGCGACATGAAGTCGATCGTGCCGAAGCAGTTCCCCGGCGTGCGCCTCGACTACATCGCGCCGCTGCGGCAGCGCGTCGAGGACATGAGCGATCAGGAGATGGTCGACTATCTCGCGCGTTGTCTCGTCGATCCGGCCAGCGCGCGGCCGTCGATCGAGACGCTGCTGCACGCGTTCCTTCCGGCGAAGGCGGTGCTGCATACGCACGCCGACGCGATCCTCGCGCTGACGAACACGCGCGGCCGCGAGAAGACCGTGCGCGCCTGCTTCGGCGACTCGGTGATCCTCGTGCCGTACCGCCGGCCCGGATTTCGTCTGAGCCGCGACGTCGCCGATCGCTTCGACGCGCAGCCGGACGCCGCGGGACTCGTGCTCATGAACCACGGCCTCATCACGTGGGGCGACGACGCGCGCGCGGCGTACGACCGCCACATCGAGCTCGTGACGCGCGCGGAAGAGTTCGCGCGCACGTCGGCGCGTCCGCGTGCGACGGCCGTCGCGCGTCCCGCGCCGCGCGAGCTGCCGCCCGCGATCCGCGGCGCGCTCGGCGGACGCATTCTCGAATTCGACGACTCGCCGGAAACGCTCTCGTTCCTCGCGCGCAGCGATGCCGAACAGCTCACGCAGATCGGCGCGGCCACGCCCGATCACCTGCTGCACACGAAGCGCTTCCCGCTCTTTCTGCGCGAGAGCGACGATCTGCGCGAGGCGCTCGCGGGCTACGTCGAACGCGCGACCGCGCATTACCGCGCGCATCCGAGTGAGTTCGCGATGCTCGATCCGGCACCGCGCATCGTCCTAATGGCGGGCGTCGGCATGTGGACGGCAGGCAAGGACGCGCGCGGCGCGCGCATCGTGCGCGACATCTATCGCCATACGATGCGCATCCTCGCCGCGGCGGAAGACGCGGGCGGCTACGAAACGCTCGACGACGACGACGCGTTTCACGCGGAGTACTGGCCGCTCGAGCTCTACAAACTGACGCTGCTGCCGAAGGAGAAAGAGCTGGCCAGCAAGATCGCGCTCGTGACCGGCGCGGCGAGCGGCATCGGGCGGGCGGTGGCGGAACGGTTCGCCGAGGAAGGCGCGCACGTCGTCGTCACCGACATCGACCTCGGCCTCGCGGAAGACGTCGCGAAGAGCATCGTCGCCAAACATGGATTGCGCCGCGCGATCGCGTTGCGGCTCGACGTCGCGGACGAGCACGACGTCGAGCGCGCGTTCGACGAGACCGTACGCGCGTACGGCGGCGTCGACGTCGTCGTCAGCAACGCCGGCATCTCGTCGTTCGGCAAGCTCGACGAGCTCGCGACCGCGGATTGGGACCGCAGCTTCGCCATCAACGCGCGCGGGCACTTCCTCGTCGCGCGCGCCGCCCTGCGCGTGCTCAAGGCGCAGGGACTCGGCGGATCGATCGTCTTCAACGCGTCGAAGAACGTGACCGCGCCGGGGAAAGAGTTCGGGGCGTACAGCGTGAGCAAGGCCGCGGAAGCGCAGCTCTGCCGCATCGTCGCGCTCGAAGGCGGCGAGCACGGCATCCGCGCGAACATGCTCAATCCCGACGCGATCTTCGGCGGCTCGCGCTTCTGGAGCGAGGAGATGCGCACGATGCGCGCGCAGGCGTACGGCGTCGACACCGAGCGCCTCCCCGACTTCTATCGCAACCGCACATTACTCAAGGTCGAAGTGACCGCGGACGACGTCGCCGAAGCGGCGCTCTTTCTCGCGGGACCGCGCGCGGCGAAAACGACCGGCGCGATGCTGCCGGTCGACGGCGGCGTGAAGGAAGCGTTCCCGCGTTGAGCAGCAGCCGCGCGGCGCGTGCAGCGCCGCGCGGCTCCCTCGCGCGCGTCAGTGCTTCTGCAGCAGCGCGCTCCAGTTGACCGGCCCGTCGGTGAAGCGCTGGTGCAGACCGTTGAGCAGCATGGCGTTGCCTTTCGACAGATAGTCGAACGCGCGATCCCACTCCGCGCCTTCTTTCCAGCCGACCTGCACGAGCCGCACTTCCGTTTCGCGCTCGCTCTTCGGGGTGAAGAAGAACGTGGCCATCGTCCGTTCCTTGCGCACGGTCGGATACGCCTCCGGCGCCATCGCGGAGAGCGACAGCATCTCGCGCGGGACGAACGCGAGCACGCTGCCACCGCCTGGTGCCGCGCCGGGATAGCTCACGAGCCAGTCGCCGCCCGCGCGCATCTCGACTTTCGCTTCGGGCGAGAGCCACGTCTGCATGCCCTCGCGCGTGGCGAACGCGTTCCACACTTCGCCGAGGGGCGCGGGAACGGTGACGCGCATCTCGAGACGCTTTTCCGGGGTTGTGCGCGTGACGACGAGCACGTGGCCCGCGAGCGTCGTCGTCTCCGTGGAGGTGTCAGCGGCCGCGAGCGGAGCGGCTGTTGCGGCGAGGAGCAGAAGGGCGGCGGTGAGTCGTACGGGATGGAGCATTTCCTTTTCCTTTCTTTCCCATGAGCAGATCGAGGTAGTGCCGCAACGCGGCGACGGATTCGTCGAACGGAGCGAGGCTGCGGCGCGCGCGCGTCTGCATGAGCCCTCCCTCCATGGTCGTGAGCACGAGTTGCGCGAGGCGGTGGAAGTCAGTGCCGCGCGGAAAGCGCGCTCCCTCGGCCGCGAGCCAGCGCTCGACGTGGCCGATCCACTGGACGAAGTTCGCCTCCACGAGCGGGCGGATGTTGGGATACGCGTCGGTCGTCTCCAGCGCGAGGTTGCCGATCGGGCAGCCGTAACGGCAGCCGGTGATCTCCATCCCCTTGCGATAGAGCGCGAGCAGCGCGAACACGCGCTCGACGCCGTCCTCGGTCGTCGCTTCGGCCGGCGCGATCAGTTCGTCGGGCAGCAGCGCGTGGTAGCGCTCGAGGACGCCGCGCAGCAGTTCTTCCTTGCCGGAGAAGAAGTGATAGAGGCTCCCGCTGTTGACGTCCGCGCGCTCGAGGATCTCGGCCACGGACGTGGCGGTGAAGCCTTTCTCGTGGAAGAGCCGCGCCGCGGCGGCAAGGAGTTTCTCGCGGGTGTCCATGACTTGGTTGAATGATCAATCAACTACCGATTGCTGTCAAGCGCCAGTCCGCTGTTCGGATCCGAACAGTCGAATCCCACATCCGCACACGCGGAATCCTTGAACCCAAGTACGAAATTTGTCGTAAATAGCCGGACGTGAGCACTTTGTCGCCGGCGGAGACCCGTGGCAGTGGCCTTGCGCACGAGGCGCGGTCCATGGATATCGTCCGACCCGAGCTCGCCGCCGCACGTACGCGACGGCGACGCCTGCTCTTCACCGCCGCGATCCTCGCCCTCGCGCTGACCGCGTTCGGCCTCACGCGGCTGCGTCCCGCCGCTCCCACCGTCGACCGCTCCGCCGTCGTCATCGACACCGTGCGTCGCGGCACGCTCGTGCGCGAAGTGCGCGGCAGCGGCACGCTCGTCCCCGAGAACATCCGCTGGATCGCCGCGGCGACGGAAGGTCGCGTCGACCGCGTGCTCGTGCGGCCCGGCACGGCCGTCACCGCGAACACGATCATCCTCGAGCTCGACAACGCCGAAGTCGCGCAGGGCGCGAAGGACGCCGCGCTGCAGCTGCAGGCCGCGGAGGCGGATCTCGCGCGGCGCAACGTGGAGTTGCAGAGCGAGTTTCTCAACCAGCGCGCGGAGGCGGCGCGCGTGAAGGCGGACTTCGTCGAAGCGAGTCTGCGCGCGGACGTCGACCGCGACCTCGCGCAGAACGGCCTCACCTCGCCGCTCACCGTGAAGCTCTCCAGCTCGCGCGCGGAGGAGCTGCGCACGCGCAACGAGATCGAGCAGCAGCGGCTGGCGATGGCCTCGCGCGCCGGCGACGCGCAGCTCGCGGCGTTGCGCGCACGCGTCGAGCAGCTGCGCGCGCTGCACGCATTGCGCGAGAGCCAGGCCGCGTCGCTGCACGTGCGCGCGGGCATCGACGGCGTGCTGCAGGTGCTCGCCGCGGAGTCGGGGCAGCGCGTCGCGGCGGGCGCGAACCTCGCGCGCGTCGCGCAGCCGGCGCCGCTGAAAGCGCAGCTGCGCATCGCGGAGACGCAGATGCGCGACGTGGCGGTCGGACAAGCCGTCGCGATCGACACGCGCAACGGCATCGTCCGCGGCAACGTCTCCCGGATCGATCCCGCATCGCAGGAAGGCAACGTCGTCGTCGACGTCACGATCCCGGGGCCGTTGCCGCGCGGCGCGCGTCCCGACCTCACCGTCGACGGCACGATCGAGCTCGAGCGGCTCGCGAACGTCCTGCAGGTCGGCCGTCCGGTGCAGGCCGCGGATGGCGCAACGATCGGCCTCTTCAAGCTCAGCCCCGACGGCAGCGAGGCGGCCATTACGCCGGTCACGCTCGGCCGCACATCCGTCAACGAAGTCGAGATCCGCTCCGGCCTCGCCGCGGGCGATCGCGTAATCCTGTCCGACATGTCCGCGTGGAGCGACGCGCGGCGCGTACGCATTCAATGAGGAGCGTCATGACCGAGCCACTGATTCATCTCAAAGGACTCACCAAGATCTTCCACTCCGGCGACGTCGAAACGCACGCGCTCTCCGGCGTGCATCTCGCGATCGAGCGCGGCGAGTACGTTTCCATCGCCGGCCCGTCCGGCTGCGGCAAGTCGACGCTGCTCTCGATCCTCGGCCTGCTCGACGCGCCGACCAGCGGCGAGTACGACCTCGGCGCACAGCCGGTGGCGCGGCTGACGTCGTTCGAGCGCGCGCGCATCCGCAACCGCCAGGTCGGCTTCATCTTCCAGAGCTTCAACCTCGTCGGCGATCTCACGGTGTTCGAGAACGTCGAGCTGCCGCTCAGCTACCGCGGCATGGCGCCGGCGGAACGCCGCGCGAAAGTGCACGCCGCGCTCGAGCGCGTCGGGATGTCGCACCGTGTCAAGCACTATCCGGCGCAGCTCTCCGGCGGACAGCAGCAGCGCGTCGCCGTCGCGCGCGCGATCGTCGGCGAGCCGTCGATCGTGCTCGCGGATGAACCAACCGGCAACCTCGACTCGAAGAACGGCGAGGCGGTGATGAACCTCATGCGCGAGCTCAATCGCGAAGGCGCGACGATCTGCATGGTCACGCACGACCCGCGTTACGCGAAGCACGCCGACCGCACCATCCACATGTTCGACGGCGCCGTCGTCGAAGACCTGCCGCTGCCGTTCGCCGAACAGGCGATCCGCGAGAGCGGCTTCGAGCTGCGCTGATGCGGAGGATGCCATGAACGATCTTCGCTGGGCCATTCGCGCGCTGCTCCGCGCGCCGTCGTACGCGCTCCCTCTCATCGCCACGGTCGCGCTGTCGACGGCGATCCTCACGTCGACCTTCGCCGTGACCTACGGCTTGCTCTTGCGGCCGTTGCCCTATGCGCACGCGGAGCGCCTCGTGCGGCTCTACAACCATTACGGGATGTCGAACGATCGCGGCGGCTCGATGTCGCCGCCCGACGTCGCGGACCGCGCCGCCTCGCGCTCGTTCATCTCCTCCGGCGCGTGGCAGAAGAGCTCCGCGGTTCTCGGCGGCGGCGAGCCGCTGCGGCTCACGACCGCGCGCGTCACGCGCGGCTTCTTCCCGACGTTCGGCGTCGCGCCGCTCGCCGGGCGCTGGTCCAACGACGATGACGCGGTCGTGCTGAGCTACGCGACGTGGCAGCGGCGCTTCGGCGGCGCGGATGCGATCGGCAAGACGCTCGTCCTCGACGGACGCCGCCGCACGATCGCCGCGGTGATGCCGCGCGACTTCGCGTTTCCCGACGCCGACGTCGAGCTGTGGGAGCCGCTCGTGCTGCCGCCGTCGGCGTACGACGACTCGAATCGCGGCAGCGAGTATCTGGAGATGCTGGCGCGGCTCGCGCCCGGTGCCACGCTGCAAAGCGCGCAGGCGGAAGCGGACGTGCTCTCGCGCCGCCTTGTCGATCGCGTCGCGAGCCGCCGCCAGTTCCTCCTCGACACGCACTGGCACATCGTGCTCGCCGGACTGCACGACGATCTCGTCGCCGACCTGCGGCGTCCGCTGCTGCTGCTCTTCGCGGCCGCGGCGCTCGTCTTCATCATCGGCGCGGCGAACAGTCTCGCGCTCGTCCTCGCGCGCGCGATCGCGCGCCGCCGCGAGAGCGACGTGCGCGGCGCGCTCGGCGCCGGACCGCTCCGCGCCGCCGCGACGCGCTTCCTCGAGGCGTGGGTAGCCATCGCCGCCGGCGGCGCGCTCGGTCTCGCGCTCACGTACGCGGTCGTCGCCGCGATCGTGCGCAACGGCGCGACGCTCCTCGGCCACGTCGAAGTCATTCGCGTCGACGCTCCGGTGCTTCTCTTCGCGTTCGCGCTGCTCGCGCTTCTCGGCGCGGCGTGTCTCGGGCCCGCGCTCGGCGCGGCCACGCTCACGCGCTGGCGGCCGCAGGCGGTGAAGACCGCGGGCGACACGCTGGCGGTGCGCTTCTTCCGCTCCGCGCTCGTTGTCGTGGAGATCGCGCTGGCGACGGCGCTGCTCTCCGCCGGCGCGCTGGTGCTGGTCAGCCTGCGGCGGCTCGCCGCGAACGATCCCGGCTTCAATCCGCACGGCGTGCTCACGTTCCGCATCGCCGCGCCGGAGTCGATGCGCGGCGACAACGCGCGGCTCGTGGCGCTCTTCGGCGGCATCCAGCAACGCATCGCGGCGCTGCCGGGCGTCACGGCCGTTTCCGCAACGACGGTCCTGCCGCTCAGCAGCGACGACAACACCGCGACGTTCCACATCGAAGGACGTCCGGAAGCGCCGGGAGACGGCATGCCGTCCGGCAAGTACCGCCGCGTGCTGCCCGGCTTTCCCGCGGCGCTCGGGATCAAGGTCGTGCGCGGACGCGCGTTCGACGCGCGCGACACGCCGTCGTCGCCGCGCTACGCCGTCATCGACGAGGCAGCCGCGCAGCGCTACTGGCCGGGGCAGGATCCGATCGGCAAACGCATCACCTACTCCGAGCTCGACGCACAGGAGATCCGCTGGCGCACGATCATCGGCGTCGTCGGCAGCATCCGCCACGGCAGCCTCGGCGAGCGCCCGGTGCCGCACGTCTACTTCGACGCGCTGCAGGCCGCGGACTCGTCGATGACGTACGTCGTGCGCAGCGCGTTACCCGCAAGCTCGCTCGTCGCGTCGATCCGCGCGGCCGTGCATGCGATCGATCCGTCGCTGCCGGTCGACCGCATCCTGCCGATGGACGCGTACGTGTCGGCGTCGCTCGCGCAGCCGCGCTTCGGGACGGCCGTGCTCTCCGCGTTCGCACTCGTCGCGCTCTTCCTCACCGCGGTCGGCATCTACGGTTTGCTCGCGTATCTCGTGACCGAGCGGCGGCGCGAGCTCGCCGTGCGCATGGCGGTCGGCGCGGATGAACGCATGGTGCTGCGGTTCGTGCTGCGCGAAGGCTTGCGACTCGCGCTCGCGGGCGTCGTCGTCGGCGTGATCGCGGCGCTCGCGGCAGGACGCGCGCTCGGCAGCGTGTTGTACGCCGTCACGGCGACGAATCCGGCGGCGTACGCGGCGGTCGCGCTCACGCTGCTCGCGGTGGCGATCGTCGCGTCGTGGGTGCCGGCGCGCCGCGCGGCGGCGCTCGATCCCGCGCTGGCGCTGAGGGTCGAATGAGCGACGAGAGCCCGCGCATCCTCCTCGCCGACGATCAGCCCGACGTCCTCGAGGCGCTGCGCCTGCTGCTGAAGAACAAGGGCTTCACGATCGAGACGGCATCGTCGCCCGCGGCGGTTTATCGCGCCGTCGGCGCGCGTCCGTTCGACGTCGTGCTCATCGATCTCAACTACGCGCGCGACACGACCTCCGGCGTCGAAGGACTGCAACTCCTCGAACGCTTGCACGCGTACGACGACCTCTTGCCGATCGTGGTCATGACGGCGTGGGGCAGCGTGGAGCTCGCGGTCGAGGCGATGCGTCACGGCGCGCGCGACTTCGTACAGAAACCGTGGGAGAACGTGCGCCTCCTCGCCACGCTCAACGCCGCGGTCGAAGTCGGACGGGCATTGCGGCAGAGCCGGCGCCTCGAAGCGGAGAACCGTCTGTTGCGCCGCGACGGACAACTGCCGCTCCTCGCGCGCTCGCCGGCGATGCAGCCGGTGCTCGACCTCGTCGCGCGCGTCGGTCCGTCCGACGCGGCGGTGCTCATCACCGGCGAGAATGGCGCGGGCAAAGGCGTCGTCGCGAACGCGCTGCATTCCGTCTCGCGCCGCGCCGCGCGCAGCTTCGTCTCCGTCAACGTCGGCGGGCTCGCGGAGACGGTCTTCGAAAGTGAAATGTTCGGCCACGTGAAGGGCGCGTTCACCGACGCGCGCGCCGATCGCGCCGGACGCTTCGAGCTCGCCAGCGGCGGAACGCTGTTCCTCGACGAGATCGCGAACGTGCAGCCGGCGCAGCAGGCGCGGCTCCTGCGCGTGCTTGAGACCGGCGAGTTCGAGCCGGTCGGCTCGTCGATGACGCGGAAATCCGACGTCCGCGTGATCTCCGCGACCAACGCGCGCATCGAAGAAGAAGTCGACGCGGGACGTTTTCGCCAGGACCTCTTCTTTCGTTTGCGGACAGTCGAGATCCGCCTGCCGCCGCTGCGCGAGCGCCGCGACGACATTCCGCTGCTCGCCGGCGAGTTTCTCTCGCGCTACGCGACGCGATACCGCAAGACCCTGAGCGGCTTCGACGAGAACGCGATGCGCGGCCTCCTCGTGCATTCGTGGCCGGGCAACATCCGCGAGCTCGATCACGCCATCGAGCGCGCCGTGCTGATGGCCGCGGGGAACAAAGTCACCGCCGCGGACCTCGGACTGCAGCCGCTCGGCGACCGCGCGCCGCGCATCGACGACATGACCCTCGAGGAAGTGGAGGCGCTGCTCATCCGCAAGGCGCTCGCGCGCTACGACGGCAACGTCAGCCGCGCCGCCGAAGCGTTGGGCGTGAGCCGCAGCGCGCTGTACCGGAGGATGCAGCGGCACAATCTCTGAGCGATGCGTCTGTTCCGCTTCGAGCGCAACGTGCTTTTCCTCGGCCTCGGCGCATTCGTGCCGCTGATGGCCGTCGCGCTCGTGCTCGCGTTCAAGGAACTGCACGGCGTCGCGCGCTGGCTGCTCCTCGGCGCGTGCGTCATCTCGTGCGCGCTCTACGTCATCGCCGTGCGCGCGCAGCTCGTCTATCCGCTGCGCACGCTGGCGAGCTTCATCGGCGCGATTCGCGAAGAGGACTATTCGTTCCGCGTGCGACGCGCGTCCGGCGGCGCGATGGCGGAGGTGATCGCGGATCTGGATCGGTTGTCCGAGGCGCTGCGGACGCGGAGACTGGAAGCGTTTGAATCCGCGGCGCTCGTGCGCGCGATCCTGGCGGGCATCGACTCCGCGATCTTCGCGTTCGACGCGCGCGAGCGGCTGCAGCTCGTCAACCACGCCGGCGAGCGCCTGCTCGCGCGCAACACCGAGCAGCTCCTCGGCCGCAGCGCCGAAGAGCTCGGGCTCGCGCCGCTGCTCGCCGGCGCGCAATCCGAGACCGCGGAGCTCGCGTTGCCCGGCGCGTCGGGACGCTGGCTCGTGCGCCGCTCGCGTTTCCGCGACAACGGCGTGCCGCATCGCTTGCTCGTGCTCTCCGATCTCAGCCGCACGCTGCGCGAAGAAGAACGCATCGCGTGGCAGCGCCTCCTGCGCGTCCTCGGCCATGAGCTCAACAACTCGCTCGCGCCCATCCGCTCCATCGCACTGAGTCTCGCCGAACTGTTCGCGAACGATGACGCCGGTGCACGGCCGGACGACTGGCTCGATGATGTGCGCAGCGGACTGGCCGTCATCGGCGCGCGCACCGCCGGTCTCGCGCGCTTCATGGACGGCTACGCGCGGCTCGCGCGGCTGCCGCGTCCCGTGCTGCGACGCACGCCGATCGCGGAGCTCGTCGCGCGATTGCCCGAGCTCGAACAGCGGCTGCCGCTGCGCGTGACGTGCGACGAGGACGTCCTCGTCGACGTCGACCGCGATCAACTCGAACAGTTGCTCATCAACCTCGCGCGCAATGCCGTCGACGCGTCGCTCGAAGCGGGCGAAGGCTACGTCGCGATCGCGTGCGCCACGCGCGGCGACGAAGTCGAAGTCGCGATCGAAGACGACGGCGCCGGCATCGCGTCGACGGCGAATCTCTTCGTACCATTCTTCACCACGAAGGCCGGCGGCAGCGGCGTCGGACTCGCGCTCAGCCGCCAGATCGCGGAGGCGCACGGCGGCACGCTGACGCTCGAGAACCGCGACGGCGCGCGCGGCGCGGTGGCGCGGCTGCGGTTACCGCGAGCGCGCTAGACGAAGTTGCGTGCGACCCACTGCTGGATCGCCGGCCACTGCGAGCCCTGCACGAACGCGTCGGCGACCTTCTCGAGCTCCGGCGTGCAGCTGCAGTCGTCGAGCGTGATCGGTTGATTGAGCGGAATCTGCACGCGCAGGTAGTTGCCGGTCATCAGCATCGTCCCGGCCTGTTCGTCGTCGACTTCCGACGAGCCGTCCATCAGCAGATTGAGCAGCAGGCCTTTCGACAGCGGCGTGCCTTTCACCTTGATCGGGTCGAGCCACTGCACCGCGCCCCACATCTCCGGCGGCACGGTGTTGAAGTACGCGCGCGGCACGCCGTCGACCGTTTCGCCGGTGCCGATCGACAGCAGGCGGATCGACTTCGGATCGACGCCGAGCTGCAGCACGCGCGCGAGCACGAACATGGCCGGATCGTTCGCGAACATGCCGCCGTCGACGCACGGTCCCCACAGCGGATGCTCGTACGGCGGAAAGTACGTCGGCGCGGCGGAGCTCGACAGCGCGGCGTCGAGCATGGCGCTGTCGTGCGACTCCGGCGAGCCGAAGTTGTCGAGCGAGATCGGCGTCCACGCGCCGTTGCCGTCGTCGAGCTGATACGTCGTCACGAACACGCGGCGCGGCAGCTGGCTGAGGAGCGTCGTCGCGTGCGTGCCGAGGACGTTCGTGATCTGCTGGCGGAGTCCGTCGTGGCTGTACTTCGCGGAGAAGAGATCCTTCTTCAGCAGCCCCATCTCGATGACGCCCCAGATCGTGTTCGCCGCGATCGCGTTGCCGGTGAGCAGATGCAGGTACTCGCGGATCTGCGCGTCGGACGATGCGGGCGAGAACTGCGCGCCGAAGATGTTCGGGCATCGCTTCGAGTAGAGATCGACGAGCTGCTGCGCGTCGATGCCCGCGGCCAATGCGAGCGCGAGAATGCCGCCGGTCGACGTGCCGGCGAGGACGGTCGTGTTCGCGACGACGCTGTTGCCGAGGCTCTGGAGGATCTTCGCGGTGAGCAGGCCGCGGATGCCGCCGCCGTCGAGGGAAAGGATCGTGTAGTTCTGCATGGTCAGACGTTCCGCGTGACGGCGAGCAGCGTCACGTCGTCGTTCGCCGCGGTGTGTCCGGCGAACGCCTGCACGTGCGCGTCGATGGCGTCGAGGATGCGCGTCGCCGGCGTGCCGTGCAACGTCGCGACGGCCGTCGCCACCGAGTCGAGGCCGAGCTGTTCCTCGTCCGCGTTCTCCGCTTCCGTCACGCCGTCCGTGAAGAGCACGAGCGAGTCGTGCGGCGCGAGCGTGACGCGCTGCGTGCGGTAGCGCGCGTGCGCGAAGAGGCCGACGATCATGTCCGTCGACGCGAGCCGCTCGACGCCAGACGCCGTGATCAGCAGCGGCGGCACGTGGCCGGCGTTCGTGAAGTCGATCGTCCCACTGCGCGGATCGAGGACGCCGGCGACCAGCGTCACGAACTTCGTCGGCGCGGTCTTCGGCGCGAGCGTCTTGTTGATCTGCGACACGAGCTCCGCGGGATCGGGATCGCGGCTGACGAAGATGTCGAACGCCGTCGCGAGGCTGGCCATCACCAGCGCCGCGGTGATGCCCTTGCCGCTCACGTCCGCGATGATGAAGTACATGCGGCCGTCGGGCCGCACGATGAAGTCGTAGAAGTCGCCGCTCACGGTGCGGCACGGGCGGTTCGAGCCCGCGAGGTCGTAGCCGTCGACGCTCGGCAGCTCGACCGGCAGCAGGCGGCTCTGGATCGTGTACGCGGTGCGCAGCTCCTCGTCGAGCTTCGCCTTCGCGATCGCTTCCTCGCGCAGCCGCGTCGTCTCGAGCTTGGCCGCGGCGAAGCGCGCGATCTGCGCGATGAGACGCACGTCGTCCTGCGTCACCGAGCCATGCGCGGAAAGGAAATCGAGATAGAGCACGCCGAGGACCGCGTCGCCGACGAGCAGCGGCGCGCAGACGGCCGAGCGGATGTCCTGCGCGATGATCGACTGCGCGCGGGCGAGCTTCTCGTCGACGGACGTGTCGACGAACGAGATGACGTTGCGCCCTTCGATGACTTCGCCGAGGAGCGTGCGCGAGATGTAGAGATCGGCGGAGTCGCTCTCGTCGCGGCGGCGCAGATGCACGTGCTCGAACGAGCCGCCGGCACCGAGGAGCGCGAGCGCCGCGCGCGACGGATGGAGCAGCTCGACGACGCGGCTGAGGATGAACTCGAAGAGGTCGTCCATCGGACGGTCTTCGATGAACTCCAGCGCGAGCGACGCGAGCACGCCGGCGCGCGCGGTGTCGCCGGCGACGACCTTCTCCGCCGGCAGCGCGAGGTTCTTCGCCTGCGAGTCGGTGTCGAGCGGGATGATCTGCGAGAGCGACGGCTCGACCGGCGGATCGAAGACGATCTGCGTATCGCCGAGGACGATGCGGTCGCCGGGGCGCAGCGGCGAGCCGCCGTCGACTTTCACGTTGTTGAGCAGCGTGCCGTTCGCGCTGTTGCGGTCGCGCACGAGCCACGCGCCCGACTCGAACGCGATCTCCGCGTGATGGCGCGAGAGGTAGCGGTCGCGGATCGGCACCGTGCAGTCGCTCGCGCGGCCGAGGGTGATCACCGGTCCGCGGAGCTCGAGGTTCGTCGGTGCGAGGCTCGGCTGTTGAAGGACGAGACGGATCGTCGGGGCTTCCATGCGGAGGCGGTATTGTACGCGCCGCATGCGCTTCCTCCGCTACTGGCTGCCGGTCATCGTGTGGGCCGCGTGCCTCGTCTCCGCCGGCAACGATCGGCTCTCGTCGTCGCACACGCACGGCTGGCTGCATGAGTTCATCGGACAGTTCCTTTCCGACCGCTCCATCGAGCTCGTGAACATCCTCATCCGCAAGGCCACGCACCTCACCGCATACGGTTTCCTCGGCGCGCTCGGCTTCCGCGCCGCGCGCGCGGAGCGCCGCGGCTTCACGATGCGCTGGGCCGGCATCGCGCTGGCGATCGTGCTGGTCGTCGCGTCGATCGACGAGATCCATCAGAGCATGACGCGCATGCGCACCGGACGTCCGCAGGACGTCCTGCTCGATCTCTGCGGCGCGGCGATCGCGCTCGTCGTGATCCGCTTCTCCGCGTCACGCCGGGAGGCGTGAGAGGAAGTCTTCGAGCAGCGCGTCTTCCGCGCGCACGGAGCCTTCGCTCCACGTGAGCGCGTCGCCGCGCCAGTGTCCCGGCCGGATCGCCACCTGCGCGGCCTCGTACCCGAAGCTCACCTCGGTGATCACCGGCTGGCCGTGGTGGCGCAGGATGTCGAGCGACAGCGAATGCGCGCCGAGCGTGCGCGCGGTGTGCAGTCCGAGCGCGAGCGCGTCGCGATCGATCTTCGCCGGATCCATGTCGAGCAGACCGCTGCCGCTCGCGCGAAAGTCGTTCGGGCGGTTGTAGCGGCGCGTGGCGAAGACGCGGTCGCCGATGACGGTGACGCGCGTGTCGAAGTCGTTCCCCGGCACGAACTCCTGCAACAGCATGTAGCCCTGCTCCTCGCCGCCGTGCGAAACGTCGAGCGTGCGCGCGTGACGGCGCCAGAGACTCACGAACTCTTTCAGCACGAGCCGGCGGAACGGACGATGGAGATTCGACAGCCCGGAGCTGAAGAGCCAGCGCGCCCACTTCTCCCCTTCCGCGCGATTGCGGATGAGCGTCACGCGCTGCGCGAAGAAGCCCGCCGCGAGCTTCATCACCAGCGGATAGCGCGCGTCGCGCAGGAACGCGACCGCATCGCCGTAACGCCAGAAGACGTGCGTCTCCGGCATCGGAATCCGCGCGGCGTGCAGCAGGTACGTCTGCGCGATCTTGTCGTCGTAATGCCACGCTTCCTTCCAGTCCGGAAAGAGCACGACGTCGGTCGCATGCGCGAGCGCGAGGATGATCCGCTTCGCCGCGTCGCGCGGAAACGGGAGCGGCGGAAACCACCACAGAAAGCCCTCGCACGCGCGGATGCGCTCGAACGCCTCGGGAGCGAAAACATCGACCGGCACGACCTCGTGGCCGTCGCGGGTGAGGAGCTCGGTCCAGCGCGCGGAGTACGACTGGTGGCGCGGGTTGTCCTCGCGCCAAAGCTTGTCGGGCTGGATGGCGACGCGCCGCGGCCTCACACCTTTTCCTGCATCGCCCGCGTGATCTTCACCGTCAGCCGCCGCGGGCTGACGCGCACCGCCTGCGCGAGCAGCTTGTTGCGCGCGCCGGTGACGGCCACGCGCTTGCCGTGCTGCAGCGCGCGATAGCCGCTGCGCGCGACGTCCATCGACGTCATCGGCCGCATCATCTTGAAGAGCCGCCGGTCGTGCATCGCCGCGGCATCCGCGAAGCCGGTCGCCGTCGGTCCCGGACAAAGCGCGGTCACGGCGACACCGCTGCCGCTCAGCTCTTCCGCGATCGCTTCCGAGAAAGACAGCACGTACGCCTTCGTCGCGTAGTAGACCGCCATCAAAGGTCCCGGCTGAAACGCGGCGGTCGAGGCGACGTTGAGGATGCGGCCGCGTTTCCGCGCGAGCATCGCCGGCAGGAAGAGCTTCGTGAGCTGCGTCAGCGCGGTGATGTTGACCTGGATCATCTCCAGCTCGCTCGCGAGCGGCGTCTCCGCGAACGCGCCGGTGAGGCCGAAGCCGGCGTTGTTGACGAGGACGTCGATCTCGAGCGCGCGCACGGCGTCCGCGATCGCGCGCGGCGCATCCGGTTGCGCGAGATCGGCGACGACGACATGCGCGCGGACCTGATGCTCGACTTCGAGCTCGTGCGCGAGCGCGCGCAGCTTGTCGCCGCTGCGCGCGACGAGCACGACGTCGTGGCCGTCGCGCGCGAAGAGATGCGCGAGATCGAGGCCGATGCCGCTCGACGCGCCGGTGATGAGAGCGGTCTGCTTCATGACCGCGCGCTCGCGGCGTGACTGGAGATGGAGAGCGTGTTGCCGTCGGGATCTTTGAACCACGCCACGGCGTCGCCGTTCGGCGCGGTCCAGACGCCCGCGTCGTCCTGCTGCAGAAACGGGAGGCCGAACTGCTCGAAGACGACGCCGCGCGCGGCGAGCTGCGCGGCGGCGGCGTGGACGTCGGCGACCTGCCAGCCGAGCACTGTCCCCTGCGCCGGCGTGAAAGCCTTCGCTTTCGCGATGCGGAGCATCGTGCCGTTCGCGTCGAAGACGAGCGCGAAGCCGTCGTCGTCGATGAAACGGAAGCCGAGCTTGTCGCCGAAGAACGCGCGCGCTTCGTCCGGCTTCGTGGTGGTCAGGAAACCGATCATCCTGGAGAGCACGTTCATCGTTCCTCCTCGAACGTCGCAATGCCGGCAGAGGCCAGGAATCGTTGCCGCCGAACGCACCGTTGTCAAGTTCCCGAATGAACTGCATGAGACGAGTCCGGCTTCTCCCTCTCGCACTCCTCCTTCTCTTCTCCGCCGCCGCGTTCGCCGCGGGCGTGCCGCTCACGCACGAGACGATGTGGCTGATGAAACGCATCGGCGCGCCGGCGCTGAGCCCCGACGGCAAGTGGGTCGTCTTCTCGCTCACGGAGCCCGCGTACGACGAGAAAGATCAGCTCAGCGATCTGTGGCTCGTCCCCGCCGACGGCAGCGCGCAGCCGCGCCGCCTCACGAACACGAAGGCCGGCGAGAGCGACGTGACGTGGTCGTCCGACAGCCGCCGCATCGCCTTCGCCGCGAAACGCGACACGGACGACGCCGCACAGATCTACGTCCTCGATCTCGCCGGCGGCGGCGAGGCGTTGCGCGTGACGAATGTCTCCACCGGCGCGAGCCGCCCGCACTTCCGCCCCGACGGCAACGCGATCTCGTTCGTCAGCACCGTCTATCCCGGCGCGCTCGACGACGACGCCAACAAGAAGGCAGCGAAAGCGGAGAAAGACCGTAAGGACAAAGTGCGCGTCTACGACAGCTTCCCCGTGCGCGCGTGGGATCGCTGGCTCGACGAGAAACAGGCGCACGTCTTCGTGCAGTCGCTCACGCCCGGCGCGCCGGCGAAGGACGTGCTCGCCGGCACGAAGCTCGTCGCGAGCGCCGGCTTCGGCGGCACGGGCGGCGGCGAGGGACGCGAGTCGCTCGACGCGGCGTGGTCGCCCGACGGACAGTGGCTCGTCTTCGCCGCGACCAGCACGCGCAACACCGGCGCATACGCGGAAGTCTCGTTCGATCTCTATCGAGTCTCGGCGAACGGCGGCGAGCCGGAGAAGCTCACGACCGCGAACGGCGGCTACGGCAGCCCGGACTTCAGTCCCGACGGAAAGACGCTTTTCGCGACGTTCAATCCGAACAACGGCAAGGTCTACAACCTCAACCGCCTCGTTGCGTTCGACTGGCCGTCGATGAAGAACGAGCGCGTCGTCGCGAAAACCGACCGCTCCGTCGACGACTTCGGCGTCACCAGCGACGGCCGCACGATCTACTTCACGGCCGAAGACGCGGGGCTGGTGAAGATCTACTCGGTGCCCGCGGCCGGCGGCGACGCGCAGCTCGCGGTCGATCCGCAGCGCGGCGTCTACACGTCCTTACGCGTCGCCGAACGCGCGCCGGTCGTCGTCGCGCAGTGGGGCTCGTCCGTCAATCCGATCGAGATCGTGCGCGTCGACCTGAACGCGAAGAAGCACACGAACCTCACGTCGTTCAACGTCGAGCAGGCGAAGACGATCGACTGGCAGCCGCCGCAGCACTTCTGGTTCACGTCGAAGCGCGGCCGGCGCATCCACAACATGATCGTCCTGCCGGCGAACTTCGATGCGTCGAAGAAGTACCCGCTGTTCGTGCTCATCCACGGCGGCGCCGCGAACATGTGGCGCGACGCGATCTCGCTGCGCTGGAACTATCACCTGCTCGCGAAGCCGGGGTACGTGATGCTGATGACGAACTACAGCGGCTCAACCGGCTTCGGCGAGCAGTTCGGCCAGCTCATTCAGGGCGATCCGCTGCGCGGTCCCGCGGACGAGCTGATGGAAGCGGCGGACGAGGCGATCAAACGCTATCCGTTCATCGACGCGACGCGGCAGGTCGCCGGCGGCGCGAGCTACGGCGGGCATCTCACGTACGCGCTCGAAGCGTGGTCGGGCGATCGCTTCAAGGCGCTCGTCGCGCACGCGGGGCTCATCAATCTCGAAACGCAGTGGGCGACGTCGGACACGATCTACGGCCGCGAGCTGATGAACAACGGTCCGGTGTGGGAGCAGGGCGAGGTGTGGCGCACGCAGAGTCCCGCGCGTTTCGCCGCGCAGTTCAAGACGCCGATCCTGCTGTCGGTCGGCGAGCACGACTTCCGCGTGCCGCTGAACAACACGCTGGAAGCGTGGTCGCTGCTGCAGCGGCTGCGCGTGCCGTCGCGACTGCTGGTCTGGCCCGAGGAGAACCACTGGATTCTCAACGCCGAAAACTCGCGCGTGTTTTACCGCGAGGTGGACGAATGGTTACGTCGCTGGGTCACCCCCGGTCCGATGTGAGGCGCGCACGGTAGACTATTACGATGCGAAACATGCTCATGGCCGCGGCGGTGCTCCTGGCGAGCGTCGCCGCGCATGCGAAAGAAGTTCTCCCTTTCATCGAGAACGACTACGCCACGGCGGTGTCCCGCGCGAAGACGAAGAATCTGCCGATCTTCGTCGAGGCGTGGGCACCGTGGTGACACACCTGCCGCTCGATGCGCGCGTACGTGCTCACGGACGCGTCGCTCGAACGGTACGCCGGACGGTTCGTCTGGCTCAGCCTCAACACGGAAGACGCGAAGAGCGCGTCGTTCCTCAAAAAGTATCCGATCCCGGCGCTGCCGACGCTGCTCGTGCTCGACGCGAAGCGTGACGCGGTGACGATGCGTTACGTCGGCGGCGCGACCGTGCCGCAGTTGCGCAAGATGCTCGACGACGCGGAGAAGACGTATCGCGCGAAGTCGCTCTCGTCCGCCGATCAGCTTCTCGCCCGCGCGAACGCGCTCGCCTCCGCAGGGAAGGACGCCGAGGCCGCGAAGCTCTTCGACCAGGCCCTCGGCAATGCGCCGAAGGGATGGAACGGCTACGGCCGCACCGCGGAGTCGCTGCTCTTCTCGCTGAGCATGGCCCGCGACGCGGAACGCTGCACGACGCGCGCGCTCGATCTGTATCCGCGCGTGAAGGGCACGTCGTCCGCGGCCGGCGTCGCGGCGAGCGGGCTCTCGTGCGCGATCGAAGTCGACGAGAAGAATCCGAAGCGCGCGCAGTGGATCGCGACGCTGGAGAAGGACACGCGCGAGGTCTTCGACGATCACACGCTGACGCTCTCCGGCGACGACCGCTCCGGTCTGTACATGTCGCTCATCGATGCGCGCGACGACGCGAAAGACGAAGCGGGCGCGAAGAAGCTGCGCGGCGAATGGGCGGCGTTCCTCGAGAAGTCCGCCGCCGCGGCGAAGACCGCCGAACAGCGCGCGGTCTACGACTCGCACCGCCTCGCCGCCTACCTCGACCTCGGCACGCCGGAAAAGGCGATCCCGATGCTCGAGCAGTCGCAGCGCGATTTCCCGGACGACTACAACCCGCCGGCGCGCCTGGCCCTCGCCTACAACGCGATGAAGGAGTACGACAAGGCGCTGGCCGCGTCCGACCGCGCGCTCGCGCGCGTCTACGGTCCGCGCAAGCTGGTCGTGCTCACCGCGCGCGCCGACATCTACACGGCGAAAGGCGACACCGCCGCCGCGCGCGCGACGATGCAGCAGGCCATCGACTACGCGAAGTCACTCCCCGAGGGGCAGCGCAGCGACGGCCGCATCGCCAGCCTCGAGAAGCGGCTTGCGGCGATGAAACAGTAGCGACGCGAGGACGATCAGCGCGAGCGTCACCGCGCTGATCGTCCTTCCCACCGCGAAGCCGTCCGGAAAGTAGCGCAGCGCGACGCGGTGATGTCCGCGCGGGACGCGCACCGAGACGAACGCATGATTGGCGATGTTCGTGTCGACGCGGCGGCCGTCGACGTACGCGCGCCAGCCGGGCCACGCCGCGATCGACGTCACGATCCAGCCGTCGTTCTGCATGTCCGCGTCGATCGCGTAGCCGAGGCGCGCGTTAGCGATCGTGAGCCGCCCCGGCCCGTTCGCGGAGTCGTACGGCGCGGGAACGTTCGCCTCGATCCACGCGCGGTCGGCAAAGTCGGTGGCGAGCGCCATCTCCATCAGCGTGACGTTCGTGCTCGCGCCGACGTGCACGCCGCGCGGCACGAAGGCGCGATCGAGCGCGTTGTGGTTCTCGAGCAGGATCGCGCCGCGCTGCCGCGCCACTTCCGTCCATCCCGGCGGCGGCACCGCGCGGTCCCACGTGATGGCGTAGCGGACGTTGAGGAATGAGAGGAACGGCCGCGAGAGATCGTCGACGCGGTTGAACCACACCGGCTGTTCGACGCACCACAGGCCGTACGTTTCGCGGTAGCGCAGCAGCGTCATCGCCGAGTAGCCGCGCGCGTCTTCGAGTCCGTACAGCGTGGCCGTGCCGGGGATGAGCGCGTTGCCGTGGCCGACGATGCGGAACGGCGTGCGGATCGCGCGCAGCGGTTCGAGGATCGGGATCGGCGGATAGGCAGCGCGACGCGGAAACGACTTCTGCGCGTCGCTGACCGCGAGCCAGCGCTGCACGATGATGAGCGCGAGCAGCGCGGGCAGCGCGGCACGTTTGCGAAACAACAGCGCCGCTGCGAACGCGAGCGGCACGAGCTCTGCGGCGACAACGTGCTCGCCGAATTTCACCGGACCGCGCGGAACGGACGCCGCGTGCAGCAACGCGTAGTTGCCGGCGGCGACGACGACGAACCACGCCGCGAGCGTCGCGCCCGCCGCGCGATCGCCGCCGCGCCGCGCGAGCGCTTCGGCGCCGAGCGCGGCGAGCACGGCCAGCGATAGCGCGGCGCCAAAGGCCATGCGGTCGAAGATGGCGATGTCGAAGAGCGGCACACGCCCGAGCAGCGTCGCGACGGGACGCCATTCCGACGCGATGACGAGACAGGCGAGGAACGTCGCGCCGAAGAACCACGTCGCGCGCGAGCGCACGCGCCACAGCGCGTACAGCGCGAGCGCGGTGGCAATGCTGCCGATCGCGCCGTTCATGAACGACGTCACCGGCGGCCGTCCGTTGAGGTACGGGAAGAACGTCATCAGCATCCGCAGCGCGGCGTCGGGCAGCGGCACGCCGCGCGCCGAGTCGCGGAACAGGTCGCGCGTCGCGTACTCCATCGTCCACGGCAGCGCCTCGAAGAACGGCAGGAGATGCACGGCCGAAACGAGCAGCGCGACGACGCCCGCGCCCGCCGCGAGCGCGACCGCGCGTACCGACGGCCGCCGCGCGAGCTCGAGCAGCGCGTACGCGACGCCCAATGCGACGATGAGCAACACGGATTCGAGATGCGCGGCCGCGAGCAATGCAGTGAACGTGAACGCGAGCAGCGCGGCGGAGGCGATGCGCGGCGCGCGCACGAGACGCTGGACGCTCACGAACAGCAGCGGCGCCCACGCCCACGTCGCGCCGAGCGGCACGAGTACGAAGACGACGAGCGAGGTCGCGAGCGACCACGACGCCGCGGCGACGAGCGCCGCCGGCTCGCCGCAATCGAGTTCGCGCGCGAGGAGGAACGCGCAGAGCGCGGCGATGAAGAGCGTCAGCGCGCCGGTGAAGGTGAAGCTCAGCGCCGCGGGCAGCAGACACGCGAGGAGCGTGATCGGCGAGAAGACCGCCGGCTGCTCGCCCGCGAGCAGGATGTCGCCCGCGAAGGCGTAGCGGTTCCAGAGGCCCCACTCGCCGCGTGCGAGCGAGTCGCGCACGGCCGCGCGCCACGGGATGAACTGCGACAGCACGTCGCTGTGCAGTCCGGTGCTCACGTCGCTGACGCCGTACGTCTCCTTCATCCAGTTGAGCGGCACGGTCTGATACGCGAGGTCGACCGGCGCGAGGACGCGCGAGGTCAGAAGCGCGTAGCCGGCGATGACGAACGGCAGCGCGAAGAGGACGAGCGCCGCGCCGCGCGAGAGCGGGCGCACGAAGCGATGCGCGAGACCGACGAGCGCGAGCGCGGCGAGTGAATGAAGGAGAAGCGGCATGAAACGGGGGGATTGTCGCAAAACGGACAGGAGCCGCGCTCCGTGGAGGAAAAAAAGAGCCGCGAGAATCGCGGCTCCGAATCATCAGCAAAAAAGTGGGTCCGGCCGAGGATCGACGCTAGGACGGCTTGTGGGTAGCCGTATCGTCGTGGGAGATCGAGAGAGAGAGATTCGCAGGCCCCGCGACTTCGTCAGATCCGCTTCGGAGAGCTGCCAACCCTCACCGAACCCAGAAGCATCATAGTGCATTTTTTCCGCACTGTCTACTGATACGGAACTAAGACTCGGAAAGGTTTCCATTTCCACACAACTAACGCTTTACGAGCCTCCGTGCGAAATACACTGCACCGACGAGGCCGGTCAAAGCGGCCACGATGGTAACGGCGCGCGCGCCGCTGCTGTACAGCCGCGGGTAGCGCACGAGGTTCAGGATCAAGAGCCCGGTGACGATGAGATACAGCGCCACGCGCACCGCGTAGAGGATCGGCGCGGGCCGCTTCGCGCGGATCGTGTCGCTCCAGACGATCCAGAGCATCACCGTGATCGTGGCGATGGCCATCGCCGACGGCGTAATCATCGTCACAGGCCGTCGTACTCCTCCGGCTTGTGACCGAAGACGACGCGGCGCTTGCCGAGGACGAGCGGCCTCCGGATGAGGTTCGGATCCTCGAGCATCAGCGCGATCGCTTCCGCCTTGTCCAGCTTCCGCTCGCCGAGGTTGCGGGCTTTGAAGGCGGGGCTGCGCGCGTTCATCACGGAGTCGAGTCCGTGCTCGTCGATGAGGCGCGCGAGGAGCTCGCGGCTCGGGCGGTCGTTCGCGAGGTTGTGCTTCACCAGTTCGTATCCCCGACCTTCCAGGTCGGCCACCGCCTTGCGGCAGCTCGTTCAGGAAGGCTTGAGGTAGACCTCGAGAGTTTTCGTCATTTCTTCCGTACCCACCATGCATCCGGATTTGCCGCCGGGGCGGCTTTCGGGAGTTGCGTATACGCGGGGGCCAGCTCGTCGAGCATGGCCTGAACGTCCGGCGTGCAGGAGCCGCCGCACTCGCCCATCGTGGCGGTGGTGCGGTTCGCGACCTGCGTCAGCGTGTGCGCTCCCTCGCGGATGGCCCGCTCGATCGTGCGGTATTTGATGTTGTTGCAGCGGCAGACGGTCTTCAGACCGCGGATGGCCGGGTGCAACGGTTCCTGTTCATCCATTCCGGCCGCCCCTAACACCGCCGGCCGGTGAGGGCTTCCCGATGCGCGGCTTCGGGCGGGCACCGGACGCGGCCGCCGCGGAGCGCGGCAGCTTGAGCGCGGGGAGGGAACGGGAGAGCGAGAACGCTCCGCTGGCCGATCGCTGGCGACCGAACTTCGGCTTTCCCCTGCGCATTGCCGAATGCTAACGCACTCCCGTAGAATGCGCCCGCCCTGAAATTTTTCAGGTGCCGCCGCGTTAGCGGCGTTGCTCTTCGCGCCTCGGTCGCGCGACGAGAACGTGGGGCCGTAGCTCAGTTTGGGAGAGCGCCTGAATGGCATTCAGGAGGTCGTGAGTTCGATCCTCATCGGCTCCACCAATTCCCGAAGACGATGCAGCGCCGGTCAGGCATGACCGGCGCTTTTCGTTTTTCCGACTGCGCGCCGCGCGCGCTGTTGATGGGCGGCCTTCTTGCTCCCTGAACGCTGCGCATGATCAAAGTCGGCCTCTGCGGCTTCACCATGAACATCCGCGACTACTTCGAGACCTTCCCACTCGTCGAAGTGCAGCAGACGTTTTATGAGCCGCCCGCGCCGCGCACCATGCTCCGGTGGCGGGAGCAGGCGCCGGAAGGGTTCGAATTCACGATCAAGGCTTGGCAGCTCATTACGCATCGCTCGTCAAGCCGCACTTATCGGCGTCTGCGCACGCCGCTCAATGACGACGAGCGCGCACAATGCGGCGGCTTTCAATGGACGCCCATTCTGCGGCGCGCGTGGGACTCGACCGTCGAGGCGGCGCGGATCCTGCGCGCGACGGCGATTCTCTTTCAATGTCCGGCGAGTTTTCGCGCGGAAGACGCGAACGTCGTAAACCTGCGACGCTTCTTTACGAACGTCGAGCGTCCGGACGGCGTGCGGTTCCTGTGGGAGCCGCGCGGGCCGTGGCCGCAGGAGCTGATCGCGGAACTCTGCGGCGAGCTCGCGCTGACGCATGTCGTCGATCCGTTCGACCGCGACGCGATCGAGCAGCCGCTCACCTACTGGCGGCTGCACGGCATCGGGAACGCGTATCACGTCTACACGGACGACGAGCTGCGGACGCTCATCGCGCGGCTGCCGCGGACGCCCGAGACCTACGTCATGTTCAACAACGTCCCGCGCGTGCGCGACGCGCAGCGCTTCCTCGCCTTGCTGCGGGCGGCGAACCGCCCGTAACGGCAACGCCGGCGCCGGTTTCTCCCCGCGAGCGGGCGGTGTCGAACCGTTTGGCACTACTTCAGCACAGGCCGTTGTCCTCGAAACAAAGGGGATTCGCGATGTTCGACGATGTGCTCATCGAATCCGCGGGGAAAGACAAGAAGAAGGGCGGGTGGATCACCGCCGTGATTTCCGCGGTCATTCACCTCGGCATCGTCGGCGCCGTCGTGGCGGCGGGGATGTACGTTCACGAGCATCCCGAGACCGTCGAGAAACCGATCGCGGCGTTCATCGTCACCTCCGCGCCCCCACCGCCGCCTCCACCCCCGCCGCCGCCCGCCCCCGCGTCGGGCGCCTCGCATCCGAAACCGAAAGTCGAGACGCCGCACGAGACGCCGAAGCAGCCGACGTTCCGGCAGCCGACCGAAGTCCCGCAGGACGTGCCCGACGTCCCCGAGACCTCCGCCGACACCGACACGACCGGCGGCGTGGAAGGCGGCGTGGTCGGCGGCGTCGAAGGTGGCGTCGTCGGTGGCGTGGTGGGTGGTGTCGTCGGCGGCGTGGTCGGCGGTCAGCTCGGCGGGCAGTTGGGCGGCCAGGTCGGCGGCACCGGCGACGTCCCGGTGCGCGTCGGAGGGAACGTCAAGGCGCCGGTGATCGTCAAACGCGTAGATCCGTTGTATACGGACGTCGCGCGGCGTGCGCGCGTGCAGGGATTCGTGATCATCGAGGCGGTCATCGATCGCAACGGCAACGTGACCGAGGCGCGCATCCTCAAGAGTCTTGGGATGGGGCTCGATGAAACGGCGCTCAACGCGCTGCGGCAGTGGAAGTTCAGACCGGGCACGCTCAACGGACAGGCGGTGCCGGTGTATTACAACCTCACGATCAACTTCAAAATCGAATAGCAGAGGAGACGTGCAGCATGGAAGGGATGGACGCCAGTTTCAGTATCTTGGGCATGTGGCAGTCGATGACGCTGCTGGGCAAGGGCGTCGCGTCGGTCTTGCTCCTCATGTCGATCTGGTCGCTCACGATCGCGGTCGAGCGTCTGTGGCGCTTCCAGCGCGCGAAGAAAGAGTCGCTGCAGGTCGCCCTCGGCGTCACGCCTCTGCTGCGCGATCACAAGCTCGATCAGGCGATCAACTTCACGAAGGACCGCCGCTTCCGCCACAGCCACCTCGCGCGCGTGCTGTCGGCGGGCCTCACGGAGTTTCAGTATCAGTCGTCGCAGGAGCTCCCCGAGGACTTCGACATCGTCGAGTCGGGAAAGAGGGCGATCGAGCGTGAGACGCTGATGACGACGGCGGAGATGAAGAAAGGCCTCGGCAACCTCGCCACGATCTCGACGACCGCGCCGTTCGTCGGTCTCTTCGGCACCGTCATCGGCATCATCAACGCGTTCCGCGGCATGGCCATCTCCGGCTCGGGCGGTCTTGGCGCCGTGTCGGCCGGCATCGCGGAAGCGCTCGCGACGACCGCGCTCGGCCTCTTCGTCGCCGTGCCCGCGGTGTGGATGTACAACTACTTCCTCAACAAGGTCGAGCGATTCCAGGTCGAGATGTCGAACTCCTCGTCGCAGCTGATCGACTACTTCATCAAGAACGAAGCGCGCGCGCGGGCGCGGGCCACGACGTAGGAGCGAGCGATGGCATTCGGAGCCGGCGGCGGAAGCCCCGACGAAGTCAGGAGCGAGATCAACGTCACGCCGCTCGTCGACGTCTGCCTCGTGCTGCTCATCATCTTTATGGTCGTCACGCCCATGCTGCAGCAGGGCGTCGACGTGTTGCTGCCCGCGGGTCCGCACGCCGAGAAGAAGCCGGGGCAGCCGAGCGATCTGATCATCTCCGTGAAGTCGGACGGCACGGTCTTCGTCGGCCAGAACTGGATTCCCGACAAACAGCTCGACACGTATCTGCGAGCCGAATATCAGAAGGACCCGACGCGCGCGGTGCTGCTCAAAGCGGACAAGCGCATTAACTTCGGGAAGATCCGCACGGTGATGCGCGCGGCGAACGCGGCGGAGTTCCGCGGCGTGGCAATCCTCACCGAGAACCAGATGGCGGGCAGGCAGATGGCCGGCGGCGGGCAGTAGGAGGCGACATGGGATTCGGCGGAAACACCGGCGGCGGCACGCGCTCGGAGATCAACATCACGCCGCTCGTCGACGTGGTGCTGGTGCTGCTGATCATCTTCATGGTCGCGACGCCGATCCTGCAGATGGGACTCGACGTGGAAGTGCCGCCGAAAGTGGAGATGGTCGCGCCGCCGCCGACGACGGAGCAGAACCAGCTCGTGATCATCGTGAAGTCCGACGGCCTCTATTTGAACTCGCAGAAGATGGCATCGCTCGCTGCACTGCGCGACGCGCTGGCGCGGCAGATGGTCGCGCGTGCCGCGAGCGATCGCGTGGTGTTCATCAACTCGCAGGACAACCTCGCGTTCGATCTCGCCGTCTCCGCGATGGACACCGCGCATCAGGCCGGCGCGCAAAAGGTCGGCTTCCTCACCGATCCGCCGAAGTGATGACCGCGTTCGCGACGCCGTCGACAACGCGCGCCATCAACGCGTAGTCGAGCGTCTCCGCGGTGTCGCGGTTCGTGTGGTAGCGCGGATTGCGCAGGTACTCGGTGTCGGTGACGATGACCGCCGTCCAGCCGCGCGCCCAGTGGCTGCGCTGGTCGGAAGCGTCGGACAGTTCTCGCGCACCGCTGAACGAGTAGACGTCGACGCCGCCCACGCCGCGGATGCCGCGCTTCACCTGACGCGCAAGCGCGCGATCCGACCAGCCGCCGGCGACGGCGATGAAGTCGCTCCGATCGGTGTAGAGCCACGCGAAGAGCGGCGATGGCCACGTCTGCTCGCCAGAGAAGACGCCGATCATCTCCAGACTGATCATGCCGCGCACCGGTCGTCCCGCAAGCGACGCGGCGTGGACCGCGCTTCCCATCTCCTCCGAGCCGAAGAACGGCGGCTCTTCCGTCGTGAAGGCGACGAGCTCCACGGGCGCGTGCACGTTGGAGTCGCGGAGGATGCGGGCGAGCTCGAGGAGACCCGCGGTGCCGCTCGCGTTGTCGTCGGCGCCGGGCAGCGCGCCCGTCTCGCCGAACGCGTCGTAGTGCGCGCCGACCACGAGCAGCGGCTGCCGCGCATCGCGCGGTCCGAACCGCGCGATGACGTTGCGGGACACGCGTCCGCGCGCGCGGAACGGTTGCTCCACGACCTCCGCACCCGCGCGTCGAAACGCGTCCGCGATGTACGCCGCCGCGCGATCGAGGTTCTCCGGATGCGCCGCACTCCGCGGCAACACGCTCTTCGCCAGAAAGTCAACGTGTTGACGAAGCACCTCCGCGCTCGCACGCGCACCTCCATACCGCGGCGCGGAGAGCACCGGCTGGCGTAACACCGCCGCGAACACGAGAAACGCCACGACCCCCGCACCTACCGTCGCCAACACCACCCGACCGATCGAGCGCAGCAGGTCTCATCGACGCGCGAGCCGCGTTTCAGGTATCGTCGCCAGCCCGGAAACCGGGAGGCGAATGGGGTCTGGTGGCTCCCGCGGTCTTCAAAACCGTTGTTTCGGCGCGGAAGCGTCGAAAGGTTGGTTCGATTCCGACACGCCTCCGCCGGCCGCCGGGCGCGGCCCGGTGCGCTAAGGGCCGAGCCCAGTTGCACGTACGGCTGCAGCGCGATTTCATCCGGCGCGGCTGCACGCGAGCTCGTCGCCGTCTCTCGTGCATCCGCCACATCGTGAACTCGCGCGGCAGCCGTACGTGAGGGTCGGCTCGGCCCTTAGCGCAGCCGGCCGTGCCGGCCTACAATCGGGTGGCGTATGGGTTTGTTCTTTTCGGTTGTGGCGTTCGCTCTTGGGGCGATCTTTGGCAGCTTCCTCAACGTCGTCATCCATCGCTATCCGCGCGAGGAATCGATCGTCTTTCCGCCGAGCCGCTGCCCGCATTGCGCGACGCCGATCCGGCCGTACGACAACATCCCGATCGTCAGCTACCTCTGGCTCCGCGGACGCTGCCGCGAGTGTCATGAGCCGATCGGCGCGCGCTATCCGCTAGTCGAGCTCGCTAACGCGCTGTTCTATCTCGCCATCTTTCAGCGCACGGGACTCTCGCCCGCGTTTCTGCTCGTCGCGGCCGTCGTGTCGATGCTCATCGCGCTCATCTACATCGACCTCGACATTCAGATTCTCCCCGACGTGATCGACCTTCCGGGCGTCGCCATCGGTCTGGCGATCGGCGCTTTGCATCTCGGCGCGTTGCATCCGGAGCTCGCGCTCGCTTCGACGTTGCGCGAGTCGATTCTCGGCGCGCTCATCGGTGCGGGCGGCATTCTCGCCATCGCGCTCGCCTACAAGCTCGTGCAGAAGATCGAAGGCATGGGACTCGGCGACGTGAAGATGATGGCGATGCTCGGCGCGATCCTCGGATGGCAGGCCTTGTTTCCCGTGCTACTGCTCGCGTCCGTCTCCGGCGCGGTCATCGGCATCACCGTCGCGGCGCGCAGCGCGAAGGGCATGAAGGCGGAATTGCCCTTCGGCGTTTTTCTCGGACTTGCGGCGCTCGTCATGTTGTTCTTCGGACGCGACATCGAGCCGTTGCTGATGCCCGGCATCGCCTTCTAAGCGAAGCGCGGCCGGAAATCGGCACATTTCACGGCTTCTTGACGGCTGCCGAGCGCCCAGAGGCGGCGAACTAGGTCAGGATAACGTCGCGAAGAGAGGCGCCGCGGGAACGTCCTCGCGCCGTAAGCTGTTCAACACGCTCATCGTCCTAAGGAGAAGGTCCATGCTGCGCCGGTTGATCCCTGCTGCAATCGTCTCGTTTTTCGTTGCCGCGTCCGCTATGGCGCAGGCCACGCTCGTCGTGCAGAACTCGGCGGCGGCGAACTTCACCAACGGCGCGCCGACCGTCACGATGGCGCACACGATCCCGGCAGCTACGGCGAACAATCGCCTGCTGCTCGTCGGCGTGCACATGAACGTCAACACGCCGACCGGCGCGACGGTGACGAGCGTCTCGTACGGCGCGCAGACGCTGACGCTGCTCGAAGCGATCACGGACGCGGCCGTCGATACGCGTACCGAGGTGTGGTACCTGCTCAATCCGAACACGGGAACGAACAATGTGAGTGTGACGATGGGCGGCGTCGGCGCGGGCCAGACCGTCCGCGGGGTGATCGGCGCGATCACGTACTCCGGCGCGAATCAGACGATGCCGTCGACGATCGTGTCGACAAACACCGGCACCACGAGTCCTGCGACGTCGACCGCACTGACCTCCGCCACGAACGACACCATCGTGGACTTCGTCTCCGCGCGCGAGTCGGTGACGCTCACCGTCAACGCCGCGCAAACCCAGAACTACAACATCTCCAACGCCGGCACGTCGAACAACGACGTCCAGGCGGCCAGCAGCCGCCGCGCCGCCGCGGCCGGCACGACCACGATGAGCTGGACGCTGTCGGCCAATCGCAGCTGGACCGACATCGCCGTCAACGTGCGGCCCGCGCAGGCCGACGTCGAGCTCAATGAAAGCGCGCTTCCCGATCCGGTCGCACCGGGCGGGATTCTCACCTACACCTTCTACGTCTACAACAACGGCCCGTCGGCCGCGAACGGCGTCACCGTCACCGACACGCTTCCCGGCACGGTGACGTTCGTCAGTTCGACGACGACGCAGGGAACCTGCAGCGGCACGACGACCGTCACCTGCACCGTCGGCACGCTCACGAACGGCGCCACCGCCTCGATTTCGATTCAGGTCGTCGCACCGCTCACCGGCGGCGCGATCGCGGCGAACACCGGGACCGTGACGACGACCACCGTCGACCCCGGCACGCCGAACACCGCCAGCGCGAGCTCCTACTCGCTCGTGCAGGCCACGGTCTGCGGCACGCAGCCGGGCAAGGACGGCACGCCCGCCGCGCCGATCACGGGTGTCGTGAACTCCTACTGGCCGGGCACGGCCAGCGCCGCCGCGGGCGCGACCTCGATCACCGCCGGCACGCGCACCGGCGCCGCGAACTCGATCACCGCCGGCGACCTGCTGCTCATCATCCAGATGCAGGACGCGGCGATCGACAGCACGAACGACGACCGCTACGGCAACGGCGCGGGCGTCGCCGGCAGCGTGACCGGCATCGGCGCCGGCTACACCAACGCGAACAATGCCGGCCGCTACGAATACGTGGTCGCGACGAATGCGACCGCGATCGGCGCGGCGGGCGGCACGATCACCTTCACCGGCGTCAACGGCTCCGGCGGTCTCGTGTACGCGTACACGAACGCGGCCGCGACCGCGACGCAGGGACAACGGCGCTTCCAGGTCGTGCGCGTGCCGCAGTATCTCAACGCGACGCTCGGCGCCGCGCTGACCGCGCGTCCGTGGGGCGGCACGACCACGACGGGCTTCACCGGCGGCATTCTCGCCATCGACGTCGCCGGTCAGCTCACGCTCAACAGCGCCACCGTCAGCGTGAACGGCCAGGGCTTCCGCGGCGCGGCCGGCATCCAGCAGGACGGCAACGGCACCGCGCAGCCGGACGACTATCGAAACGCGATCGCCACCGACGACACGCACGGCATCAAGGGTGAAGGCATCGCAGGCTCGCCCGAGCTGCTGTTCGATTCGGGCGCGACGCTCGACATCGGCCCGCAGGGTTATCCCAATGGCGACTACGGCCGCGGTGCTCCCGCGAACGCGGGCGGCGGCGGCACCGATACCGGTACGGTCAACGACCAGAACTCCGGCGGCGGCGGCGGCGGCAACTGGGGCCGCGGCGGCGGCGGCGGCAACGCGTGGCAGTCCAATCAGGCGCGCGGCGGCTTCGGCGGCGCTCCGTTCTTCGACTCTCCGGGCCGCGCGGTTCTCGGCGGCGGCGGCGGCGGCGGCGCGCGCAACAACAGCGACGCAACCGGCGACCTCGGCGGCTCCGGCGCGGCCGGCGGCGGCATGGTCCTCATCCGCGCCGCGAACCTGAGCGGCACCGCGACCATCAACGCGAACGGCGCCGACGCCTACGACGACACGCTCAATGACGGCGGCGGCGGCGGTGGCGCCGGCGGCTCGATCGTCGTGCTCTCGCACAACGGCGGCATCAACGGTCTCACCATGCACGCCGACGGCGGCGACGGCGGCGACGCATGGCGCGGCCATGCGAACGGCGGATACCCCGGCGAGCGTCACGGCCCCGGCGGCGGCGGTGCGGGCGGCTACATCGCCACCAACGGCACTCCGAACGGCGCTTCGAGCGTCCTCGGCGGCACGTCCGGCATCACCACCGATGCGAACGACACGTTCGGCGCGCAGCCGGGCGCGGTCGGCACCATCGTGACGACGGCCGACTTCGATCAGATCACCGGCATCAAGTCCGGCTGCACGGACATCTCCGTCGCCATCTCCGACTCGCCCGATCCCGTCGGCGCGGGCGGCAACATCACCTACACCGAATCCGTCACGAACAACTCGACGAACATCCCGGCCTACGGCGTCACGCTCACGCAGACGACGCCTCCGGGCACGACGTTCGTCTCGATGACGCCGCCCGCGGGCTGGTCGTGCACCACGCCGGCCGTCGGCGGCACCGGCACGATCACCTGCACCATCGCCGCGGGCACCGCGCTCGCCGCGGGTGCGACCACCGGCAACTTCCAGCTCGTCGTCAAGACGTCCACCGCGCTCGCCGATCCGACCACGATCACGCAGAGCGTCACGACCGCGACGACGAACCCCGAGACGAACACGGCGAACAACACCGCCAGCACGACCACCACGGTCCACAAGACCGACGTGCAGATCACGAAGACCGGCAGCCCCGATCCGATCTTCTTCGGGCAGACCATCACCTACACGCTGACCGCCAAGAACAACGGCCCGACGATTGCCACCGGCGTCGTCGTCAGCGATCCGATCCCGTCGGGCGTCTCGTTTACCAACGTCTCGCCGGGCTCGCCGACGTGCACGTTCGCGAGCGGCACCGTGACGTGCAACTACGCGTCGCTCGCCGTGAACGCAACGCAGGTCATCACCATCACCGGCACCATCACCGTCAACACGACGCAGGTCACCAACACGGCCACCGTCGCGATCAACGAGTCCGAGACGAACACGACGAACAACAGCGCGTCGTTCGTTTCGAACGTGCCCGCGCCGACGTTCGCGCGCGTGCTCTCGCTCGACGCGGAGCAGGACGGCAACGGCCACGTGGTCGTCTCCTGGAAGACCAGCTTCGAGTCCGACAATCTCGGCTTCAACCTCTATCGCCAGCGCAGCGGCGGCGAGCGCGAGAAGATCAACCCGTACGTCATCGCCGGCTCCGCGTTCTTCACCGCCTCGCGCAGACTCGAGTCGGGCCGCTCCTATCAGTGGAAGGACAACGTCGACGCCGGCTCGTTCGTGCAGTACTGGCTCGAAGACGTCGACCTCAACGGCGAGCACACGATGCACGGCCCGATCACGCCCGTCGTCCACAGCGGCTTCACCGCCGCCGCGATGGCGACCGTCGACGCGCCGACGCTCGCGAATGCCGCGCCGCTCGAGAACGGCGGCATCTTCGTCTCCGCGCGCGGCTTCGCGGCGCAGCAGCCGATCACGCAGGTATTCGACACCCGCCGCGTCAATCAGCAGTACGCGATCCTCGGCGCGCCCGCCGCGAAGCTCTACGTCACGCACGAGGGGTGGTATCGCGTCACCAAGAGCGCGATCGTGGCCGCCGGCTTCGATCCGGGCACCGTGCCTGACGCGGTGCGCCTGTACGTCGACGGCAACGAATGCCCGATCTTCGTCTCCGACGGCGGCGACGGCTCGTTCGACGCGAACGACGCGATCGAGTTCTACGGCACCGCGCTCGACACGCCGTCGAGCGGCGCCCACGCGTACTTCGTCACGAAGGGCAAAGGCCTGCCGCTGCGGCTCCGCTCCGACGCCGGCTCGCGCACGGCCACGGCGCTGCCGTCGAACACGAGCTACACGTTTGAGCGCATCGAGCGCACGGTCTTCTTCACCGCGCTGGTCAACAACGGCGACCGCGACAACTTCTTCGGCGCGATCGTCTCGTCCGCGCCGGTGACGCAGGACCTCACGGTCGAGCAGCTCGATGCGAGCGGCGCGGCCACGCTCGAGCTCACGCTGCAGGGGGCGACCGAGGTGCAGCACGGGATCGCGCTGACGCTGAATGGTGCGGCGCTGACGACGTACAACTTCACCGGCATGACGCGCAACGTCAAGACGGTGAGCATCCCCGCGTCCGCGCTGCAGGCAGGCACGAACACGCTCGGCATCACCGCGCTCGGCGGCGACGAAGACGTCAGCGTCGTCGAGTCGGTGCGCCTCACGTATCTGCACAAGCTCGTCGCGGACAACAACGCGCTCAAAGTCATCGCGGTGCCCGGCGCGTCCGTCACCGTGAAGGGCTTCACCACGAACGCGATCCGCGCGATCGACGTCACCAACTCGCTCGATCCGTTCGACGTCGCGCTCGTCGTGCGCACCTCGACCGGCGGCACGTACACCGCGACGGCCTCGGCGCTGCGCACCGGCACGGCGAAGCGCACGCTGCTCTTCGTCGGCGCCCCGCGCGTCGACGCGCCCCGGCAGATCGTGTCGCGTCCGGCCTCGACGCTGAACGACAAGAAGAACACCGCGGACATGGTCGTCATCGCGCCCGCGGAGTTCGCCTCCGCCGCCGCGCCGCTGAAGACGCGCCGCGACGCGGAAGGCATCTCCACGAAGATCGTCGACGTCGAGTCGCTCTTCGACGAGTTCAACTTCGGCGTGCGCGGCCCGTCCGCGATCCGCGACTTCCTCAGCAGCGCGCGCAAGTGGAAGACCGCTCCGCGCTTCGCGCTGCTCGTCGGGGACGCGAACGTCGATCCGCGCAACTACCTCGGCTTCGGCGTGCCCGATCTCGTGCCGACGAAACTCGTGCCGGTCGACGTCATGAAGACGGCGTCCGATGCGTGGCTCGCCGACTTCAACAGCGACGACATCGAAGACGTCGCCATCGGCCGCCTCCCGGCCCGCAACGCATCCGAAGCACAGACGATGATCAACAAGGTCGTCCAGCGCGGACGCGGCAGCGATGCGGCCGGCGCGTGGACGACGAAGGCGCTCTTCTTCACCGACTTCAACGACGGCTATGACTTCGACGGCGCCGCCACCGCGGCGCGCGCGCTGACGCCGAACACGCTCACGTCGACGACGATCGCGCACGACCGCACGGCGCTCCTCTCGTCGCTCAACTCCGGCCAGCTGCTGGCGACCTACTTCGGCCACGGCTCGGTCGATCTGTGGCGCAACACGTTCGACAGCAACGACGCGCTCGCGCTCACGAACGGGCAGCGGCAGCCGGTCGTCTTCGCGATGACTTGCCTCAACGCGTACTTCCACGACCTCTACCAGACCAGCCTCGGCGAAGCGCTTCTGCAGAACCCGAACGGCGGCGCGGTGGCGGTGTGGACCTCGTCCGCGCTGACGCAGCCCGACTCGCAGCAGGTCGTCGCCGAAGAGATGTTCCGCCAGCTCTTCCCGTCGAACCGCACGCTCGGCGAAGCGGCCGCGCGCGCGAAGGCCGCCACGGCCGATCACGACGTGCGCAAGTCGTGGATCCTGTTCGGCGATCCGTCGATGAAGCTGCGGTAATCGAAACCGATCCGGAAGACGGCGGCGCCATGCGCCGCCGTCTTCCGCTCCCCTCGCAACCTCTCCCCTGTTACTCTCGCGGCTGATGAAGTCGCGCAACGCGATGAGCGGCATCTACCGCACGGCGGTGGTCGTCGTCCTCGGCGTCTTCGTCATCGGCATCACCGCCGCCGTCCCCGCGCTGTACGTCGCCGCGACCGTAGCCCGGCAGAACGCGCGCGCCGCGATCGCCGATGCGTGCGCCGCGGAAGTCCGCCTCGCCGCGACGACTCATCGCGACGTCTCGCCGTCGACGATCGCGTTGATCGGGCAGCACCACGACGTTTCGCTCGCACTGGTCGATCGACCACACGCGCGCGGCGACGGGGCGCTGCGTCTCTATCGTCCGGTGAACGGCGCGTTGCTCGAAGTGGCGTTTTACAGCGGCTCACCGGGATCGCCGACGGGCGCGCTGCGTTCGCTCGTCGTCGTCGCGACGGCCGGCGCGCTCGCGAGCGTGATCCTCTTCGCCATCAACGCCGCCGCGATCCTCGGCAAAGGATCGTTCGGCAACGCGGAGGAGCGTCGCGACACGATCGAAGAGCAGCCGCTGTATCAGTCGTTCGAGTCGTCGATCCGTTTTCTGAAAGGCCGCGCCGACGAGCTCGCGACCGTCACCGCGACGCTCGTCCGTAACCTCGCGTCGGGCTTCATCTCCGTCGACGCGAACGGTGCGATCGTCGATGTCAACCACGCCGCGCGCGAGCTTCTCGACCTGCCCGCGGGCGGCACCGTCACCGGGCGCGCGATCGCGGAACTCCTCGGCGACACCGAGTTCGCACACGCGCTGCAGGCCGCCGTCGATGCGCGCGCCGCCGTGCAGCGGCAGGAAGTCGCGGAGCCGCACGCGGGGAAAGTCTTCGGCCTCACGACCGTCCCGCTCCTCGACGCGCACGGCCAGTACCTCGGCCTTCTCGCGCTCTTCACCGACCTCACGCCGACGCGCCACCTCGAGCAGCGCGTGCGCGAGATGCAAGTGCTCGCCGATCTCGGCGAGCTCTCCGCCGGCATCGCACACGAGTTCCGCAACTCGCTCGCGACGATCACCGGCTATCTGCAGCTCACGCGAAAGTTGCCGCTCGCGCCCGAAGCCGAGCATCGCGTCGGCCAGGCGGAGGCGGAAGCGCGCACGCTCGCCGCGGCCGTGCAGTCGCTGCTGCATCTCGCGCGTCCGCTCGATCCCGACATGCAGCCGGTCGACCTGCGCGAGCTCGTGCGCGAGGTCGCCGAGGCGATGCCGGAGCTGCAGCCGATCGACCTCCGCTTTCACGGCGGCGACGCACGCGTGGCCGGCGACGCCGCGCTGTTGCGGCGCGTCATCGAGAACGTGTTGCGGAATGCAGCCGAGGCGATTGCGGCGGCGGAACGCGACGGCGTCATCGACGTCACCATCTTCGGCGGCGCCACATCCGGCGTCGTCATCGCCGACAACGGCGTCGGCGTCGCGTCGGAGCAGACCGCGAAGCTCTTTCTCCCGTTCCAGTCGACCAAGAGCGGCGGCCACGGACTGGGACTCGCGCTCGCGCGGAAGATCATCCTCTTTCACGGCGGACGCATCGTGCTCGAGCCGCGGCGCGGCGGCGGTGCCGCCGTCACGATCGAGCTTCCGGCGATCGGCGACGACATCGCGTGATACCTTTCGTAACAACTTGCGCGAATGCCTGACGCGCGTGGTCATCCCTGTCGCGCGGTAACATACAGCCGATCGAGTCGTTTACTCCTCGCCGGCAGCGCGGGCACCTCGCTTGCGTCTGCGGCGCGGCGGTTTCGCGAGGACCATCGTGAAGAAGAAAACATCCGAACGCGGTTTTGCGCTCATCATCACCATTTTCGCGATCTCGTTCGTCCTGCTGATCCTGATGACGGTGTCGGTGCATACGCTCACCACGACGCGCATGCTGCAGTTGCGGCTTCGTTATCAGGGACAGGGACTGAATGCCGCGCACGCGGGTCTGATCGAAGGGCTGGACTGGTTCCGCCGGCAGACGACCCAGCCGGTCGCCAGCTTCAATCCGCAGCGCAACCTGAGCGCGACGCCGCCGGTGAACGACACCGACGTCGTCACTTCGCCCGTTTCCATCAACCGCGAGTACCAGATCAGCAGCATGGGCAGGATTTGGGGCCATTACGAGGTCGTGCGCGGGACTCCGGGCGGGAAGGACCAGGTCGTCGACCTGACGCAGAACCGCCGCGGGAGCGGCGCCGGCACCGGCGCGGTCTGGCAGCTTCAATCGCTGGGCGGCGTGTACATCCGCAATGACCCCAGCGTGGCGTGGAACGTTGCGCCGAACATCGTGATCGCGCGACGCACGTTGCTCGCCGAAATCCAGCGCGTGACGGTGAACCTGCCGGCCGCCGCGGCGGTCATCATTCAGGCCGCCGGCCTCAACGGCGCTCGCATCGGTACGACCGGCAACTCGCGCGCACGCGTCATCGGCGGCTCGACCGGCATCGGCGTCGCGTCCGTGAGCGGTGCGCCGACCGTCGACATCGTCGACACTCCGGTGTCGGTGCTCAGCGGCACGCCGGCCAGCAGCAACGGCCTGGCCGCGTCGTCGTTCACGATCCCGAACGTCTTCGGCGTGTCGACGATCGCCGATCTCAGCGCCGTCGCCGACATCAGCGCGTCGAGCGTCGCCGCCGTCCCGAATCCCATCCGCACGACGTCGATCATCGTCCTCAACATGGGCGCCGGTACCGCCACGTTCGACTCCTCGAACCCGCTCAACGGCAGCGGCATCCTCGTCGTGAACGGCAATCTCACCATCAACGGCGGCAACTGCAGCTTCAACGGGATCATCTTCGTCACCGGCAACTACACGCAAGTCGGACCGTCGTCGATCAACGGCACGGTGATGCTCGGCAGCGCTGCCTCGACCTTCACCATCCGCGGCTCGTCGGACTTCGCGGAGCTCTTCTACGACCGCTTCATCCTGCAGCAGATCGCTCTGCAACTCGGCAATTACCGGTTCAGCAGGCCGGCCTACATGCCGTGTAACACGAATGACCCGAGCTGCAAATCGTCGATCTTCGAGGATTGATACCCATGAGAATCGCTCGTCGCTGGCAACGCGGTTTGACCCTGGTGGAAGTGATGGCGGCGGTGGCCATCCTTGCGATCCTGATTTTCGCGAGCACGACGCTCACGGTCTCCACCGAACGGCTTACGCGCTTCAACTCCGACCGGCAGTTCGGCACACAGAAGGCCATTGCCATCATGGAGGAGCTCAAGTCGGTCGCACAATCGACGACCGGCAGCCTCATCGTGCTCGATGCGTACGACGACGGCATCAACACGCCGCCGGAGCTCACGATCCAGGACGTTTCCAGTCCCGCCGATAAACTGAGCGGCAACACCAACCTGCGCGGCCGGTGGCTGTATCTGCGCCAGATTTCGGTGGCACCGATCGCCGGCCAGAGCACGCGCGGCGTGCGGCGCGTGCAGGTGACGATCTTCAAGAACGAGCCGACCGGGCCGCGCGTCATCGCCGAGGTCTCGAGCGTCATCCGCACGTTATCCACGGTGACGCCGCCGACGCAGGTCTATGACGTCTATCTCATCGCCATCGAGAACGTTCCGGGTTGGTGGGTTTACAAGGTCAACCTGCAGGCTGCCGTCACCGGCGCAATCAATGAACTGCAGGCCCGCAACCCCGGGCTCGAATTCCGCACGCACCTCATTACGAAGCTCGCCTACGGACGCGATCTCGAATACCGGCCGTACATCAATACCGTGGCCGACTCCTACGCGGACATCAACAGCGTCTATTTCTATCCCGGGAAATTACCGAGCAGTTCCACGGCGAACCCTCCAGGCATCGCCGCCTATTATTCGGCCGCGGATTTCCAGGCGAACATCCGCACGGACGACACCCCTTCCCTTCCTAACGACTACAGCGCCGATAATCCAAATCCATACGCGCTCGCGGACCAGTACAACCACGCGATGCGCTTTTACGACGAAAAGGCGCTGTACGACAGCCGCGTTGCAGCCACCAACGCCTCCGGCGATAAAGCCTACAAAGACGAGGAGCCGACCTATCGCCTGCTCCTCGACGACATGGTGATGAATCCGTCGAAATACACGAACGCGATCATCATCAACCTTCACGGCGAGCTCTTTCCCTTCCCGCCCATCCGCAATTACTCCGACGCGGCGAAAGTGCCGGGCCAGACCTCCAGCCCCGACCTCCGCTACATCCGCGCCGTCACGCATCCGGAATATCTCGCCTACGACACCGGCACCGACATGAACCTGCGCGTGTACGCGTACGAGACGGTCGCCGGGAAGAAGGGCGGCAACGATCAGGACGCGTTCCTCGGCGCGAACACGCCCATCTGCGTCGTCATCCGCGGCGTCAATCTGACAGGAGGAGCGGTTTCGGTTCAAAGGCTGGAGGGCGGCACCACGCAGACCGGCGCGGCCGCGACCGGGACATGGGATTACGTCTGGAGCACAGCCCCCACTGGCCCCAGTTCCCTCCCGACCCCGAACCGAATGTATGCCACCGTCAACTATGTCGCCGGCAGCACGTTGATCAAGTTGTACAGGACTCCTTATCGAGCATTGCAGTGCACCAACAGCAACTGCGGCACCAGCAACCGGCAAGGGCTCGCTTCGACCGCCAGGTTCTACAACATGAATTACATCCCGTCGCCGGTCGAAAACGTGTCCGGTGGCACAACCCCGTTTTCGGTCGATCTCACCGACAATTCAACAACGGGAGAGAAGAACACGGCGCGCTGGAAGATTCACATCAACGCGGCGACGTTGAACAGCACTCTCACTGCCGCGTCGCAGCCGATCAATACGCACCTGCAGATCGAGACGTCGATCGGCGAGCCGACCGGCATAGACGGACTGCCCGAGTCGCACGAGTATCCGACGGAAGTTCAGCCGATGAATCATTCCGTTACGTACCTCTGGCGGGGCACGAATACCTGGCTCTACGGAGACGGTACTGAGGCGAATCCGCCGAACCTGCCGATCACGGAGCGCTTTCAGTTCATCGGCGATCCGCGTCATTGTCCCTACGCGGACCTCAAGAAAGGGTTTGCCGGCGCCACCGCCAACAGTCCGCTCGGAATGGGGTTCAATCCTTATTTCGACGACATGGAGGACAGCACCGATGGCAACCATGAGGGCGATTGGGGCCTTTACCACAACAACGGATTGGGGATCAAAAACGACGCCGTCTACAATAACGGCGGCTGGGATTCAGGCGACGGATACCTGGAGATCGACGTCCCGCGCGCCTATCAAATCCTGAGAACGGCGATCGTCTCCTCCCGTGCCCTCTTCACGACGATGACCGGCTTCTCGTACTACTACATCGGCATCGGCGGCGAGATCGGATATGACGACGCCAACCGATTCCCCAACAGCATCCCCGTTTCCAGCAAGCCGTTTACCGGCTCCGGCGGCAACTCGACGGAGCAGTCGATCATCTCGCCGGGTGGCGTCAAGGTGATCCGTCAATACGGCTCCGGCCTGACCTCCACCGACTATTGGTGGGGCATGAGCTGGCTGGGAGAGCTCTATCCCGACGATCAGTACAGCGGCGGGTCGGGATATGGCACAACCGGCAACCTTCCCACGGGCACCAGTTCAAGTTCGTTCGTGCGCGTCCTCCGCTCGGCGATCAATCCGACGACCAACAACACGCTGCCCCCCGGAACGACGTTCATCGATGCTCTCCGGCGTACGGCACGCAAGGGGTGCACGACGCTCTTCTGGGCGGGCAGCGCGTCATCCACGTTCCACCACGATCCGAACGACAATCTCGCGAACCTCACCAGTACGGCCACGACGTCGCCGTACAACGAGGGCACGGAAATGGCGGGAGCGACGAGCGGCTACAACTATCCGCTCCTCAATCCGATCCCGTCGAACCGCCCCTTTGATATCAATCTAAACATGACGGGCGACAATCCGGAGGACTTCCTCAATACCGCCTACGGGCCGACGCACACCATGACCGAGGTCGGCGAGTTCTACCGGCATCCGTACAACAACCGCCGCGCCAGCGCACTGATCTCGCTGCGAAACACCACCACGAACCGCGTGGCCTTCGTCGTCGTCAATGGATTGAGTCCGACCGGCGACTCCGGTACGGCGTTCATTGCGCGCTGGTCGTTCCTCAGCCTCATTCACAGTTACATGGACGCCGGTCTCTACGCGGGCACGGAGTCGTGCACGGGCTGCCCGTTCCGTATCGTGCAGTTGCCGCGCGTACAGCTCGTCGATCCGAATCCGTCCACGCAGATCGTCGATCCGGCCAATATCCTCATCAACTGGTCGCTCAGCTGGAAACGCTGGGACGGCCAGAAATACACGCCTTCCTACAGCAATACGTTCAGTGAGACGCAGGCCGTGCAATACCAGGTACTGTTCAGTCAGGACAACGGCAGCACGTGGAAATTCGTCCAGGACGGCACGGCCGGCACGGCCTGGCCCATCGGCCAGCGACTCCCAGCCGGCGACTCGCGCATCCTCACCGGCACGACCACGTACACGCTGAACACGCCGTCCAGTGATTTCCCCGAGGGGAACGTCATCATCCGGGTCGAGGCGTATCGCAGTAATTTCAGCCTGCACTACTCGTATCATCAGTTCACGGCGTACGTCAGGAGAACGTCATGAGACGGGAACGCGGCTATTCGCTCGCCGAACTGATCGTGGTGGTGGCCATCGTCGGGGTGGCCATCCTGGCCGCGTACGGCATCATCGGCGAGTCGATGCGCACGGCGATGCGCATTGAAGGGCGCAACTCGCTCACGACGCTCGCCCAGCGGCCGGTGAACATCCTCCAGGTCGCGGTGCTTCATTCGCGCACGGTGTTCAGCAACGACACGATCGGTCAGTCGTATTACACCCGCATCGCGTCGCAGATCCCGTCCGATTTCACGCCGCTCGGCAATACCCGCCTGCCGGTGGTCGTCGTTTCCGAAACGCAGATCGCGCCAGACGATCCCGCCACGCCGCAAGTCGGCAACTGTCTGCTCATCGCGCGGCAGCTCCCGCCCGTGTTCGTCAATTACGATCACGACAATGACGCGTCGACGGCGACTGTGCCGTTCCCGATCGACCGCTACCGGTTCGAGCTCTATTACCTGCGGCCCGACACCAGCCGCCGCTTCGCGCGCACGCTCACGCCGATCGACATCGTGCGCTTCCGCAGCGTCGAATTCGCCGATTACTTCCAGCTCAATCCGCTGATCGGGACGGGCGGTTCCTTCTCCGCCACGCAAAAGTCGCAGATCGTCGCCTACCTCGCGGCCAACGGCCTCACCAAGTCATGGGACCCGACACCGGGCACGGACATCACCGCGGCCTTTTATGACCTCACCACCGCCGGCGCGAACCTCGGCAAGTGGACGGTGAACAACGCCACCGTTCTCACGCGCGTCGACACGAAGTCGCTGGAGCGCGATTTCACAGGCGGCTCGATCACGGGCAAGATCGACTACTCGATCGGCTTCCGCAAATCGACGACGGAAGAGTTCCCGATCCGCCATCGCATTCCGCTGTACGCGAGCTACAACAGCGCCGCGCCGCTGTTCCCGTCGGGCCTCGAGATCAAGATCGTCGGCGTCGGACCGACGCAGCGAACGCTCGCGCGTCTGGTCGTCATGGCGAACTACAGCGGCGCGCAGATGCGGGCGCGCGCCACGAACGAAGTCCGCGGCGTCGGCTGGGACTCCGAAGAGGCCGAAGTCATCGCCGCCTCACGACAGACCATGTGACGCAAGATTTTTTGACGTTCGCGGCAACGCTCTGAATCGCGTTAGCCGTTGCGCGTCAGCAACTTGGCGCGCGAGCGCGCCGTGATCTTCCCCATGCATTCCTCCCTCTCCGGAGGAACGCATGGAGAACTCACAGAACGGACAAACCCTCGCGGAATTGATCGTGGCCGTGGCCATCGCCGGCATGCTCGCGGGAGTGGTGGTGCCGGCATTCGCCAGTCTCGCCTCGGAAGCAGCATTGAAGCAGTCGGTCTCGCGCGTGACGACGCTGATGACGATGACGCGCGAGCACGCGATGGCGCTGCAGACGCATTGTGCGGTTCGCTTTCAGAACATCGACGGCACCTGGCTGGCGGGCGTGTACGAGGACGGCGACGGCGACGGCGTCCTCGTAGCCGACATCGCACAAGGCATCGACCGCAAAGTGCGCGGGCCGGAGGTGCTCTTCGCGCCGCACCAGGGCGCGCTGCCCGGCTTCATCCGCGGCGGCGTGCGCGGCACCGACGGCACCTGGATCGCCGCGGACGAGAATGCGGTGCGCTATGGGACGTCGCTGCTCTGCTCGTTCGGTCCGAACGGCTCGGCCAGCCCGGGCAGTCTGTACCTGCACAGCGGCGACCGCGAGGCGCTCGTGAGGACGTCGGACAGCGGCGACTGGATTCGCATCCTGTACTACGATGCATTGCGGCAGCAGTGGTCGTTCTGACCGCGAAATGCCGCGAACGGCGCGGCTGTTGCCACGCTGGAACCCTGGGAGAACGATCATGCACGAAGTCGCCGTCGTTGCACTCACGATTACGCTAGCGGCCGTGACCCCCGCGCAGAAGCCGGCGCCGCCAGCGAAGGCGAAACCCGCGGCGCCGAAGTTCACCGCGCTGCCGGCCGTTCGTCCGCAGGCTCCCGCTCCGGCGGCCGACGCCACCACCGCGCCGCCGCTCACGTCGAGCACGGTCGTGCAGGCGGGCGATTCGCCGATGGTGAGCGCCGCGAAGCGCGCGGTCGCCGCGCGTCACGGCAGCCGCGACCGCATCATGGTCGACAACAACGTCGTCGGCCGCGGCCACATGTTCCAGGCCAACGAGCCGACTGCCGCGCTTCCCATCTATCGCCCCACCGATCCCGATCTGCCGGAAGCGTCGCCCGCGCCGCCGACCGGTCCAAGCGCTGCCGAGATCCGGGAGAAGGTGACCACACTGCAGAACGAGCAGGCGCGCACGTTCGACGACTCGGACGACCAGTACGGCAACGAGATCGACGAGGATCTCGCCGAGAAGCGGATGACCGAGATTCCGCAACAGATCCAAACGCTGCAGACGCCTCTCGTCACTCCGCAGGCCACGCCGCCGGCTCCCGTATCGCCGCCGCGGCCGTAACGCCGCGGCGCGTTCTCACCGCGCGCGATTGAGCCGCGTCGCCGGATCGCCGAACAGCAGGAACGTGCGGCGCACGTCCGCGTCCGTCGCGGCGCGCTGCGCATCGATCATCGCGTCGCCGATCCGCGCGGCCGTGCTGCGGAAGAGCGCGGACGACAGCGCGTCCGCCGCGGCTTCCTGCGGCCGCGTCTCCGTGAGTCCCGACGACGCCCACACCGCAATCGCGCCGCCGTTCGGCGCGCGCAGCAGCGCCTCGGCGAGGCTGTCGCTCACGACGTCGTGGAAGTAGCCGTTGAGGCACGTCAGCGCGATCACGAGCGGGAGACGCGCGCCGTTGTCGAGCGCGAGCGCGTCGGTCCGGGAGAAGAGGCTCGCCGCGGTCCACTCCTCGACCGAGCCGTGACCGGCGAAGCCGATCAGCAGCGCGCCTGAGTCGAACGCTTCGAGGAGACGCGAGCGCGCGGCGGTCGCGCCTTCGGAAGCGACGTTCACTTCCTCCACCTGCACGTTCTCCGGCAGCGGATCGCGCAACGCGGCGATGTTGCCGGTGAAGTCGACCGCGGGATCGGCGTCGGACACGAGCACCGCGCGGTTCGTCCAGTCGGCGTTCGGCGCGGCCGTTTCGTACGCGACGATCTTCTGCACCATCACCGCGGCCTCGTCGCTGCTGCGCGCGGGCAGGCGTCCGATGCTGATCTCGGAGACGCCGTCGAAATCGAAGTCGGTGAACCACGAGTCGCTCGCGGTGCGGATGAGACTCGTCGGCACGAGCTTCGTCGGCACGAAGTCCGCGGCGCCGCCGCCGATGTAGTTGCGGCTGTCGAACGTCGCGTCGCCGACGAGCACGATGTACCGCGGCACCGTCGCCCACTTGCGCGACGCCTCGAAGAGCGCGCGCAGCGCGTGCGGGTCTTTCGCGCCGAAACTCAGCTCGTCGTAGATGTCGGTCGTCGTCGCCACGAGCGTCGTCAGTCCCTGCGACTCGCGCAACGCGCGCAGCGGCTCGACGGCGGCGGCGAAATCGGGATGCGTGACGATGATGACGTCCGCGCCCGCGGCGCCGTGCAGCGAAGACGGCGCGTTCGCCTCGACCTTCTCCGCGTTGAGAAAACGATCGGCGCTCTGCACGACGAGGAGATGCGCGCCCGCGCCGGATGGCGTGACGAGCACCGCGTCGCCGTCGCGCGTCGCGTCGAGCTCGATCGGATTGCGATGATCGGTCACGTCGAGCACGCGAATGTCGCTCCCCGTGAAGCCGCTGATGCGCGCGGTGCGGCCGCCGTCGACGGAGAGCTCGAGGCGATTGTCGACCGCCTGATCGATGCGCGTGTAGTCGATCGTCACCGACTCGACGACGCTCACGTCCTCGCTGCCGCCGCTGGTCGAGAATTTCACTTCGTTCGCACCTTCGCGGAGCGCGCCGGCGTCCAATGCGAACGTCGACGTCGCGCGGTCGAAGCCGACGTAGTCGAGCGTGCCGAGGTAGGTGCCGTTGAAGGAGACGTCGACGTGGTGCGGCTGACCGGCGATGTTCGCGCCGCCCTGCAGCACGACCGTGATGCGCGCGGGCGTCGACGGCGCGACGCTCGTGACGTCGAGTTGTTGCGTCGTCGGCGCGTCGCCGTTCACGATCGGTCCGAAGAAGCCGTCGCCGTCGTCGGTGGTGAGGCCGGGGAAGAAGATCGTCTTGTCGCGGCGCACGAGCGTCGCCGCGTACGTCGTCTGCGCGTTCGACGTCGCGCTCGTCGCGGCGTGCGCGATCCGTTTCGGCGATGGCTGCCCCGCGGCGAGCCAGTAGACGCGCGCGGCGGACCACGCGCTGTCGAGCGGGATGCCGTAGAAGCGGATCGCGTCCTGCGCGTCGAGCTTCCCGTCGTCGTCGCCTTCGACAGTGATCGGAACCTGCAGTCCGTCTTCGTACAGCGCGAGCGTGCGCGGATCGGTGTTCGCGTCGAGTCCCGCGGCGAGGAGTTCGCTGCCGGTCACGCGATACCAGCCGCGCGTCGCGACCGAGATCTTCACGGCGTTCGACGCGGCGAGCGCGTACTGCTGCAGTTGCGTGCTGCCGGGCTGCACCGCACGGCGGCGCGGGGCGCTCGATGTTTCCTGCGCGGCGGGATGCGGCGTCGCGGACATCGACGGTGACGTGCGCGTCAGCTCCGACAGCACGCGCGACACCGCAACGCGCGAATCGATCGCGCCCGCTTCCGCCGCGTACGGACCGTGCCAGACGCTGCGGCCGTGCAGGTCGATTTCCTCGACGACGTAACGCGCGTCGCGGCGCGCGGTCGCGTCGAGCCAGCGATACGTGTTGCCGGCGCCGAGCGTGGTCGTCGCGCCGGCGAGGAACGACGAGCCGGCGACGGGCGACTTCGTCAGCAATTGCCGGCGGCCGTTCAGCTCGCGCCAGACGCGGTAGCCGAGGTTCTCGACCTCGCCGGTGGTGCGCCAGGTGAGCAGCGTGCGCGCGGACGCATGGTCGTGCACCGCGGTCGCGTCGAACGTGCGCGCGAGCGTCGGCGCGAACGTGCCGGCGTAGTAATCGTCGAGGATGACTTCCCCGACGTTGCGCGATTGCATGGTCAGGCCGACGACGCCGGCGGTCGTGACGAGGTTGTTCGTGGTCGTGAAACCGCGGGAGACGCCGTCGATGAACACTTCCTTGCGCGCGTTGCGGATGTAGAGCGCGACCGTGTGCACCGTGTTGAGCGTGAAGCCGGCGATGGTCGTCGACGTGATCACGTTGCGCGTGGAGCTCTGGTAGTAGACCAGCGACACCACCCCGTCGCCGCTGAGCTCGACGACGTATCCGGAGTTGAACGCGAGGTCGCCGCGGCCGAACAGCATGATCTGGTTCGTCGCGCTCGCGTTCGTGAACGTCACCTTCGCGCCGACGACGTATTCGGCGGAGGGCGGCGTCGCGCCGTTCGCGTAGATGCTCCAGTCCGCCGCGTTCGTGTTTCTGAGGTTGTCGGCGGCGGCGTTGATGGTGAGCGTGCCGCCGAAGAAGTTCGTCCAGGCGCCGCCGATGTTCGGCGTGTGCGACTGCAGCGTCTGGTTCGCCGCGACGGTGAACGAGTCACTGACGAAGATCGTCTGCGCCGATGCGCGTCCGCCGGCCAGCAGCAAGCCGGACGCAACGACAGCGGCGATGATGAGGCGTTTCACGTTCACCATGAAACCAACTTGGGCAGAAAACCCTTTCTTTTTCGCGGAAAACCCGGTTAAAGAATGCGTTCACCCGCCACCCGCCGCCGTAATGTGCATCACCAGAAACGCCGCGATGGACTGCTGAAATACGCGCCGCGCTGCAATCTTCGCACCGAACGTGGCGGAAATGGTCGCTCCCGCCCCTCCGTTATCCTCGCCGCTCGTCGAAACGTTTGCAGGCTCAGCGCGTCCAAGCCGAAGCGAAGGGAACGACTTACCCACATGCCCGAATTCATTCTCCGAGTCGGAACGCCCGAGGGTGACGTGATCGAACGACACGTCCGCGCGGCGACCTTGCGCGCCGCGCAGGACGAGATGCGCCGCCAGGGGCTGCACGTCTTCGAGGCGAAGCGCGGCGCCCTCTCCCTCGGCGACTTCCTGCCGAAGACCCGCCGCGTCATCTCGACCGAGCGCTTCCTGCTGTTCAACCAGGAACTGCTCGCGCTCGTGCGCGCCGGTCTTCCCATCGTGCAGTCGTTCGACATCATGCTCGAGCGGCAGAAGAACCTTCGCTTCCGCGAAGTGCTCAACGAGATCCGCGAGAAGATCACCTCCGGCGTCGCGCTCTCCGACGCCTTCGCCGCATACGGCAACCTCTTTCCGCCGATCTACTCGACGTCGCTGCGTGCCGGCGAGCGCTCGGGCGATCTCGAAGGCGTGCTCAAGCGCTTCCTGCGCTACCAGAAGATGATCGTGAGCCTGCGCAAGAAAGTCGTCGGCGCGCTCGTCTATCCGATCATCCTCATCACGCTCTCGTCCGCGATGGTGTTCATCATGATCACCGTCGTCATTCCGAAGTTCGCGACGTTCTTCGAAGGTTTCGGCGCCGAGCTGCCGTGGTTCACGCAGTTCATGATCAGCCTCGCCACCGGACTGCGGAACAACATCATCGCGGTCGTGCTCGGCGTCGCGCTGACCATCTTCCTACTCAACCGCTGGGTCGCGACGAGCGGGCGCCTGCTGTGGGATCGCTTCAAGCTGCGCATTCCGCTCGTCGGCGGCGTGCTGCACCGCTTCGCGATCATGCAGTTCACGCAGTCGCTCGGGACGCTGCTCGCGGGCGGCACGCCGATGGTGCCGGCCATCGAGATCGCTTCGCAGTCGGTGACGAACCAGCTCGTGTCGACGAGGATCTCGGGCATCGTGCAGAACGTGCGCGAGGGCGAGCCGCTGTGGCGCTCGCTCGACAACACCGGCGTCATGAGCGACCTCGCGGTGGAGATGATCAAAGTCGGCGAATCGACCGGCGCATTGACGGAAATGCTCGCGAATGTGAGCGAGTTCTACGACGAGGAAATCGAGGCCAGACTCTCCCGGATGGTTGCGGCGATCGAGCCGCTCATTCTCGTATTCATGGGCGGAGTTATCGCCGTGCTGTTGTACGCCTTCTACCTGCCGCTGTTCCGGCTCTCAACGGTCGGACAGGATCAGTAGAGGTCTTTCTACTTATGGTCGCAGATCCCAATCGCACCCTCTACAAGAACGCCGATCCGGCGGGTGAGGCCTCGCGCGCCCGCCGGCTGGCGGAACAGTACGGCTTCGACTTCGTCGACCTCGAGCACTTCCAGGTCGACCATCAGCTCTTCAGCGAGATCCCGCTCGATCTGATGATCCGCTATCAGTTCATCCCCGAGCATCGCGAAGACGGCCACATCAACATCGTGGTCGGCGATCCGACGGACGTGCTCCGCCTCGACGAGCTGGAGCTGCTCCTCGGCGCGCCGCTGCGCGTGAAGGTGGCCTCGCCGGCGTCGATCCGCGACAAGCTGCAGAAGTCGGAGTCGACGCAGCGCGTGCTCGACGAGGCGACCGAAGGCTTCCGCATGCAGCTCGTCGCGGAGACCGAGGATGGCGAAGAGACGCTGACGATCGACTCGATCACGCAGCAGGACTCGTCGCCGATCATCAAGCTCGTCGACTCGATCGTCTTCAACGCGATCCAGCGCCGCGCGTCGGACATTCACATCGAGACGCGCGACAACGAGGTCGTGGTCAAGTACCGCATCGACGGCGTGCTCTACGAGGCGCTCGAGCCGATCGACAAGCGCCATCACTCCACGATCATCTCCCGTATCAAGATCATGTCGGAGCTCGACATCGCCGAGAAGCGCATCCCGCAGGACGGCCGCTTCAAGCTCCGCATCACCGGACGCACGATCGACTTCCGCGTCTCGATCGTCCCCACCGCGCACGGCGAGGACTCGGTCATCCGTATTCTCGACAAGGAGTCGATGTCGAAGGAGTTCAAGAACCTCCGCCTCGACATCCTCGGCTTCGACCAGGCCATGCTGGCGCGCTTCCGCAAGTTCATCAAAGAGCCGTACGGCATGGTGCTCGTCACCGGCCCCACCGGCTCGGGCAAGACCACCACGCTGTACGCCGCGCTCTCCGAGATTCAGTCGTCGGAAGACAAGATCATCACCATCGAGGATCCGGTCGAATACCAGCTGCGCGGCATCACGCAGATCCCGGTCAACGAGAAGAAAGGCCTCACGTTCGCGCGCGGCCTCCGCTCGATCCTCCGCCACGACCCCGACAAGATCATGGTCGGTGAGATTCGCGACGAAGAGACCGCGCAGATCGCCGTGCAGTCGGCGCTCACCGGCCACCTCGTCTTCACCACCGTCCACGCGAACAACGTCGTCGACGTCCTCGGCCGCTTCCTCAACATGAAGGTCGATCTGTACAACTTCGTGTCGGCCCTCAACTGCGTGCTCGCGCAGCGCCTCGTGCGCCGCATCTGCGACTACTGCAAGCGCGAGGTGAAGTACACCGACGGCTTCCTCGTCGATTCCGGGCTCGATCCGGCGGAACACCGCGGACGCACGTTCTACGAAGGCGCCGGCTGCCTCGAATGCAACGGCACCGGATTCCACGGCCGCGCGGCCATCTCGGAACTTCTCGACCTCTCGGACCGTATTCGAGGCATGATTCTCGACCGCCGTCCCGCTTCGGAGATCAAGAAGGCGGCAAAGGAAGAAGGAATGACCTTCCTGCGCGAGTCCGCGCTGCTGAAGGTCGCCGAAGGACAGACGACGTTGCGCGAGATCAACAAGGTGACGTTCGTCGAGTAGTCATGCCGCGATCTTTTCCTCCCGACGTGCTCCTCCTCGATACGGACGGACTCCTGCACGCGCGCCTCGGCCGCGGCAAGAGCGGTCCGCGCATCGTGAATGCGAAGACGTATCGTCTCGCCGCCGGCACCTTCACGCCGTCGATGGTCTCGCCGCAGCTGGCGAACGAAGCCTCGCTCGCCGAGGCGGTGCGGCGGTTGAAGAACGAGACGGGCAAGTGGGACAAGGCGTCGCTGCTGCTGCCCGACTCGTGGTTCCGCATCAACATCGTCGAGCTGCCGTCGCTCCCGGAGCGGGATGCCGAGGCGCTCGACGTCGTGCGCTGGAGCCTCAAGCGCACGCTGCCGATTCCGCCGGAGCAACTGCGCGTTTCGTACAGCGTGCTGTCGAAAGAAAAGAGCGGCGCCGCGAAAGTGCTCGTGCTGAGCGCGATGGAATCGACGCTCGCCACGATCGAGCGCGTCTTCGCCGCCGCGGGCATCGACGTCGTGCTCATCGAGCCGATCGGCCTCAACATCTGGAACGCCATCACGGTGCGCGAGGCGGAGACGAACGCCGACCGCCTCTTCGTGTACGTACGCGAGGAAGACTTCACCACCGCGGTGTTCCGCGGCGCGCAGCCGCTCTTCATCCGCTCGCGCAATCTCAGCCAGAACCGCACCGTCGATCAGGAGATCCGCCTCTCGGCGAACTACCTGCGCGACTCGCTGAAGGTCGAGACGTTCGAGAACTGCTACGTCGCCGGCGCGAACGCGCAGGCCGTGCACGAGACGCTCGCCTCCGAATTCAACACGCCCGTGCGTCCGGTCGCCCTGCGCGACTACGCGGAAGCCGCGCCGGCGGACATCACCGGCCTCGACGCGGAACTGACCGCGTGCACAGGAGTATTCACCGCGTGAAGCCGATCCATCTGAACCTCGCCTCACGTCCCTACCGGGACTACCGGCCGGTGTACGCCGCGGTGGTGCTCATGTCGCTGCTGGCCGCGTTCCTGATGCTGAACAACATCAGCACGTACTACCGCTACGTGCACGAGACGAAGAGCACGCGCGCGCAGATCGCGACCGTGGAGTCGCAGGCGGCGCAGGAGCGCGAACGCGCGCAGGTGTCGCAGCGGCGCCTGCAGAGCCTCGACCTGGCCGGTCTCGACGAGCGCACGCGCTTCATCAACCAGAAGCTGGCCCAGCGCGCGTTCTCGTGGAGCGCGCTGCTCGACGAGCTCGAGTCGGTGCTCTCCGATGACGTGCGCCTCAGCTCCGTCACGCCGGCCTTCACGCCGAACGGCATTCAGCTCTCGCTGCTGTTCGACTCGAAATCCGCCGACGGCATGCTGACCACGATCGACCGCATGAACCGCGATCCGCGCTTCTACCATCCGTTCCCGAGCAACGAGACGCTCGATCCGACCGGCGGGTATCACTTCTCGCTCACGGTCGGTTACCGTCCCGACGCGCCGCACGCCGGAGCCACGCGATGATCTGGCGCGAGAAACGGGTTCTGCTCATCGTCCTCGCGGTGATCCTCGCCGCGAACACGATCTTCTTCTTCACCTATCGCGTGCAGTACCAGAGCCGTCTCGACGCGACGGCACAGCGCCTCTCCGAAGCGGAAGCGCAGCTGCGCTCGGCGAAAGCGGATCGCGCGAAAGCGGACACCGCGCTCGCGAGCTACCGCCGCATCGAGCGCGATGTGCAGGACATCTACGATCACCACTGGTCGACGCAGGCCGAGCGCCTAACGGCCATGATCGGCGAGGTGAAGCGGCTCGCGGTCGCCAGCGCGCTCGTGCCGCCGTCGTACGCGTTCGACGCCGCGGCCGTGCAGGCGCAGAACGCCGGCAACCGCCGCCGCGCGGAGCCGATCGGCGCGACCGAAGTGGGCATCGCCTTCAGCGTCACCGGCACATACGATCAGGCGCGGCGACTCATCAATCTCCTCGAGCTCTCGCGGCAGTTCGTGATCATCGACTCGATCTCGCTCGTCGCGCGCGAGGGCAATCAGCTCACGCTCAATCTGCACGTCAAGACGCTGTTCCGCGACGACTCGGCCGCGCCGGCGGCGAACAACCGGTTGTGATGAACTGGATGAACTGGAAACCCTGGACCGCCGCGGCCCTGCTCCTCATCGCCGCCTTTGCGATCTACACGTTCGCATCGCCCGAGTCTTCCTCGCCCGCACCCGTCGCGGCTTCGTCGGGACCGGCGGACGGCGAGCTGTCGGCGGACGCACCGTCATCCGCGCCCGGCGCGCACCGCGTCGCGCAGAACGTCGTTCCAGGCGTCGAGCCCGTGCGCACGGACCTGCTCGAGCCGGAGAGCGGCAGCTATCGCAGCGAGCGCAATCTCTTCGCGTACAAAGAGCCGCCCCCACCGCCGCCGCCTCCTGCCGCCGCGCCGCCACCGCCGCCGCCCGACCAGGACAAGGACGGCATCCCCGACTTTCGCGACAACTGCGTGAAGGTACCGAACCCCGATCAGAAAGACATCGACGGCGACGGCATCGGCACCGCGTGCGAACAGGAGCCGGAGATTCCGCCTCCGCCGCCCGCGCCGGTTCCGCCGCAGTTCAACTACAAATTCATCGGCATGTTCGGTAGACCGCAGTCGCCGATCGCCACCTTCGCGCGTGAAGGCGAGATCGTCAACGCGCGCATCGGAGACGTCATCGAAGGGAAGTTCATCCTGCGCCGCATCGGCATCGAGTCGGCCGAGATCGGGTTCGTCGGATTCCCGCCGGACGTCACGCAGCGCATCCCTCTCGGGCAGTGACGTTTCCGCGATTCGGGCGTCACAGCATCAGGACTCAGGAAGAAGACATGAATCGACTGAAAAGCACCACCGCGATCCTGCTGATCTCGTTCGTTTCGCTGTCGTGCGCGAGCTACAACGCGTACCAGCGCGCCAAGACGGCGGAGGAAACGAAGGATTGGGACGCGGCCGTTCTCGGCTACGAGCAGGCGCTGCAGATCAGCCCGACCAACCGCGAATACCAGATGGCGCTCGACCGCGCCAAGCGTGAATCCTCGCGCGTGCACTTCGAGAAGGGCAAGACGCTGCGCAACGCCGCGCTCGAGGCGAAGGGAAACGATCAGCTCCGCCTCGCTCAGCTCGCGGCCACGGAACTGCAGCTCACCGTGCGCCTCGACGCGACGAACCAGTACGCCGCCGTGGAGCTGGCGAAGGCGGTCGGCCTCATCAACGACATCCAGCGCGCGACGCAGGAGAGCGTCTCCGTCGACGAGATCAAGAAGCGCGCGCAGTCGGCCATCACCAAGGCGCAGCCGCCGCAGCTCAACCCCGCGTCCAACGAGCCGATCTCGCTGACCTTCTCGCGCGACACGCCGGTCAAGGACATCTATCGCGCTCTCGGCAACGCGTTCGGCATCAACGTCCTCTTCGACCAGGCGGTCAAGGACGACCGCATCACCATCGAGCTCCGCGACGTCACCGCGCAGCAGGCGCTCGAGCGCGTCATGCAGGCCGCGAATCACTTCTACAAAGTGCTCGACGAGCGCACGATCATCGTCGTTCCCGACAACCCGCAGGCGCGGCGCGACTACGAGGACCTCGTCATCCGCACGTTCTATCTGTCGAACGGGGACGCCGAGCAGGTGACCAACGTCGTGCGCACGATGATCGAGGCGCGCAACGTCTTCCCGCTCAAAGCGCTCAACGCGATCACCATCCGCGACACCGCCGACAAGGTGCGCATCGCCGAGAAGATCATCGAGGCGAACGACAAGGCTCGCGCCGAAGTCGTCGTCGCCGTCGAGCTCGTGCAGCTCGACCTCAACAAGATCCGCGACCTCGGCCTCGCCATCGCCGGCTTCCCCGCCGCCGACGGCTCGCTCGGCGCCTCCACGCGCGCCACGATCACGCAGGCCGGCGCCGACGGCGCACGCGCCACCTTCACCGGCGGCAGCCTGCAGGACCTCGCGCGCGTCCTCGGCAGCGTGAACGACATCAAGAACAACCTCAGCCTCACGATGCCGACCGCGACGTACTCGATGCTCAAGACCGTCGGCAACAGCGAGCTGCTCGCGAATCCCGAGCTGCGCATCTCCGAGGGCGAGAAGGCCACGCTGCACATCGGCCAGCGCATCCCGGTGCCTGTCACCACCGTCGCCGGCTACTCGCCGGGGACGACGTCGAACGGCCAGAACCAGCTCGTCACACCGTACACGTCGTTCCAGTACCAGGACGTCGGCATCAAGGTGGCGATGGAGCCGCGCGTGCACCACAACCGCGAGGTCACGCTCAAGCTCACCGTCGAAGTGTCGAACACCGGTACGCCGGTCGACTTCGGCGGCCAGCGCCAGCCGACGTTCGCCACGCGCACGATCGAGTCGACCATCCGCCTCAAGGATGGCGAGACGAACTTCCTCGCCGGCCTCATTCAGACGAACAAGATCGAGAGCAACTCGAAGACGCCGATCCTCGGCGACCTTCCCTTCATCGGCCGTCTCTTCACGAACTCGCACAACGAAGAGTCGCGCACCGATCTCGTGCTCACGATGACGCCGCACATCATCCGCATCCCGGACATCACCGAGGAGGATCTCGCGCCGATGTGGGTCGGCACGGGTAACAACCTCACGTTCCGCGGAGTGTCGCCGCGCATCGAGTCGCAGATCGGCGCCGATCCGTTCGTCCCGGGCCGCTCGGAACAGCAGTTCAATCCGAACAACCAGCGCCTCGCCGACGGTGAGCCGGGCAACTACATCCAGGAGCCGGGCAACAGCGACAACGGCGATAACGGCGACGTCGTCGCGCAGCCCGCGCCGACGCAGGGCACCGCGCCGAACGATCCGTTCCGCACGCCGTCCACGCCGCCGCCCGCGAATCCGAACAATCCGCCGCCGACGCCGGAGTCGCGCAACGAGCTCGCGTTGCCGTCGACAACGCCCGCGGCCTCGCTCGCATCCGCAAGCACTTCGTCGCCGACGTCGTCGTCATCGCCCGTCGCGCGTGCGGCCACGGTGCTCGCGACGGCCGACGACAGCGGCTCGCTCCGCGTCGCGCCTCGCATCGCCGCGCAGCCGTCGACGATCGCCCTCTCGCCCGGCGAGACGAAGGTGTGGAACGTCATCGCCATGGACGTCGACGGCCTCACCGCGCCGGAGATCGTGCTGCGCTACAACCCGCGTGCGATGGACGTCACCGACGTTTCGCTCGGCAGCGCCATCGCCGTCGATCCGGCGCGGCCGCCCATCGTCAGCGTCGATCACAACGCGGGACAGATCCGCGTGACCTCGAGCGACGGGAAGGGACTGCATTTCGTCGGCGGCGGCGACGTGCTGGCCATCCGCGTGCACGGCGGCAATCCGGGCGAAACGTTCCTCGTGCTGTCGAATCCCGAGTTCCGCGACGGCAACGGTTCCACCATCGTCGCCGCGGTCGCGGGAGGAAGGGCGCGCGTCCAGTAGCGACACCGATGCTGCAGCGCAACCGCACCCGCAGCCGCGGCTTCACGCTCGCGGAGCTCGTCACGGTCGTGGCGATCATCGGCATCCTCGCGTCGGTGGCGCTGCCCGTGGCGCGCTTCGGCATCCGGCGGCAGAAGGAGATCGAGCTGCACGATCGGCTGCGCAAGATCACCGACGCCATCGATCGCTATCACGACCTCATGACCATGCAGACGAACCTCGCGCAACCGCCGCAGCCGGGCCAGGTCGCGCTGCCGTCGGTCGGTCCCGCCCAGATGCAGGCGCTCGGCTCGGACGGCTATCCGAAGAATCTCGATGAGCTGCTCAAGGGCGTGCAGATGTCCGACGGACGCACCGTGCATCTCATCCGCGAGCGCGACCTCATCGATCCGATGACGGGCAGCAAGGAGTGGAACACGCTCTCCACGACTGACGATCCCGACTCGACGAGCAGCAACGGCGACAACGTCTACGAAGTGCACTCCAAATCGACCGCGCTGGCGCTCGACGGAAAGACGCATTACAACGAATGGTGATCACGCGTATGAGCAAGCTGCGCCGGCGACCGGGCCAATCCGGCTTTTCCCTGATCGAGCTGATCGTCGTCGTCACGATCATCGGCATCCTCGCCGCCGTGGCGATCGTCAACGTGAAGTTCGCCGCGCGCAAGGCGCGCGAGGCCGCGCTCAAGGACAACCTGTTCGAGATGCGCAAGGCCATCGACAACTTCTACGCCGACAAGCAGCACTATCCGTCCGATCTCAACGAGCTCGTGCCGAACTACCTCCGCAAGATTCCGACCGATCCCATCACCAAGCAGCCCGACTGGGATCCGGTCATGGAAGATCCGATGAGCCTCGAGAACGGCATGTCGTCTGATCCCGATCCGAACAACCTGCTCCAGCCCGGCCTCATCGACGTGAAGAGCAAGGCGGAGGGGAAGACGCTCGACGATGTCCCCTACAAAGATCTCTGACGCGCGGCGCGCGCAAGAAGGCTTCACGCTCGCGGCACTGATCGTCATCCTGACGATCATCTCGATCATCATCGCCTTCACCGTGCCCGAGCAATGGTCGATCGTGCTCAAGCGCGAGCGCGACCGCCAGACGATCTTTCTCATGAAGCAGTTTGCGCGCTCGATCATGACCTTCGAGGTGCGCCACAGCGCGTCGCCGACGAGCCTCCAGCAACTCCAGGACGCGCGACAGCCGCGCGTCATTCGCGGAGGCGGCAAGTGGCCGTGCCCGCTCACCGGCAAGGTCGATGACTGGATCCTCGTGCCGCCGACGGCCGTGCAGCAGGGACAGCCGGGGCAACCGCTTCCGCCGCCACCACCGACGACGGGGTCGAATCCCGCGAGCAATCCGTCGAACCCCGCGACGAATCCGCAGGCCACCGCGCCGCCGGCGCTCGGCTCCACCGGCACGCGCCTCATCCCCGAGGCCTCGCCGAAGGACTACACCGGACCGTTCGTGGCCGTGCGTCCGAACGCCAGCGGCAAGAGCTACGTCTCTTTCAACGGGATCGAAGACTACGACCAGTGGGTGTACACGGTGCAGGATCTGCGGACGGAGATTCAGCAGCGGCAACAGGCGCTCTCGCAGAAGTAACGCCTCGCGGTGAGGCTACAATCGCCGCCGCATGTCGCGCACCGCGAATCCGATCTTCCGCACCACGCTTCCTTCGGGTCTCACGGTGCTCGTCGAGACGCTGCCGTACGTCCGCTCCGTTGCCATGGGCTACTACCTCCGCAGTGGCTCCGCCGTCGAGTCGGAAGAGCACGGCGGCGCGTCGCACTTCCTCGAGCATCTCGTCTTCAAAGGCACCGACAAGCGCAACACGGCCGAGATCGCGCAGATCATCGACATCCTCGGCGGCGACGTCGACGCCTTCACCGGCAAGGAGTACACGTCGTTCTACGCGCACGTACTCGATGAACAGGTGCCGACCGCGCTCGAGCTGCTCACCGAGATCGTGACCGCGCCACGCTTCAGCGATGAAGACGTGGAGATGGAGCGCGGCGTCATCCTCGAAGAGATCAAGATGGTCGAGGACACGCCGGACGATCTCGTGCACGAAATCTTCGTCACCGCGTTCTGGCCGGACCATCCGCTCGGCCGCCCGATCCTCGGCACCGAGGAGACCATCGAGCGGCTGCAGCGCGCGAAGATCGTGGAGCACTACCAGGAAACGTTTCAGCCGTCGAACGTCATCTTCGCCGCGTCAGGCAACGTGCGACCCGAGCAGCTCGTCCCGTTTCTCGAGGCGCAGTTCCCGCCCGACGCGCGCGCGCCGTTCCGCCGCGAATGGGACGCGCCGTCACCGCGCCAGCACGTCATCGTTCGTGAGAAGCGCGAGCTCGAACAGGCGCATCTCTGCCTCGGCACGCGCGGTTATCCGCAGCAGGGTCCGGAGCGCTTCGGCGCGGCGCTCTTCAACACTATTCTAGGCGGCGGCATGTCGTCGCGTCTCTTCCAGCGCGTGCGCGAGCAGGAAGGTCTCGTCTACAGCATCGCCTCGTATCACAACGGCTACCTGCACGGCGGCTACGAGGCCGTCTACGCCGCGTGCGCGCCGAAGAACCTCCGCCGCGTGCTCGACATCACGCTCGCGGAGATGCGCGCCGTGAAGGCGCAGGGCGTGACCGCGGGCGAGCTCTCCGCGGCGAAGCTGCATCTGAAAGGCTCGATCCTGCTCTCGCTCGAATCGACGGTGAGCCGCATGAGCGGCATCGCGCGGCAGGAGTATTACTTCGGTCGCCAGTTCTCGCCCGACGAGATCATCGCCGCGATCGATGCCGTCACGCTCGAAGACATTCACGCGATCGCGCAGACCATCGTCGATCCCGACTCCGTTTCCCTGACGATGCTCGGCAACCTCAAGGATCCCGGAATCACGACCGCGATGCTGCGCGACGCGCTCGCCTGATTACTGCTTGTGGTTGCGCACGGCCTGCACGGCATTGCCGACCGCGGCGCCGACCAGCGCGCCCTTGAGCGGCTGATGGTGATCGATGATCGCGCCCGCAACCGCGCCGACCGCGGTGCCGCGCGTGCGGCTGTAGTGATGGCGATGATGACGGTGATGCTTGTGATGCGTCGCTGCCATCGCGCCGCTCGCCGGCAACATCAACGAGACGCTGAGGACCGCGGCCTGGATTCGCTTGCTGAACATTCAGTACACCTCCTGAACGTTCCTAAATTGCGAGATCAATGCCGCGTTTTTAGTGCGCTAACTCATTGCTTTTCAGCAGTTTCGCTGCTCGGTTCCGCGTCCCGCGTATCGACGAACGCCACCTCCACTCCGGGCGTCACGCGATGCCCGACCTCTCGCGCGTCCCAGTTCGCGAGACGCACGCAGCCGTGCGACGACGCGTACCCGATCGACTCCGGATCGGACGTGCCGTGAATGCCGAAATGCGGCTTGCTGAGCGCCACCCACACCACACCCACCGGCGAGTTCGGTCCCGGATTGAGCTCCGCCTCGGGATCCGAATCCGGCACCTCGTGGAAGAGCGTCGGCTGATAGTGGAAGTGCGGATCGAAGACGACTTTCACGACCTTGGTCGTCTCGTTCGGCGACGGATCGTACTTCGAGCCGAGCGTCGTCGGCGCGTGGAAGAGCAGCGCGCCGTTCGCGTCGAACGCGTTGAGCGTGTTGCCGCGGATCGACACCACGATGCGCGCGATGTCCGGCTGATCGGCGCTCAGCGGCTCGCGCACGTTCGGCACCCACAGCGTCTGTCCCGCCGTCAGCGACGGAAAGTCCGCGTCGGGATTGAGCTGCTTGAGAAAGTCCTGTGTCGTGTGGAAGAGCTCCGCGAGCTTCTCCTGCTTCGTCTCGTAGCAGAGGCACTCGAGCTTCTCTTTCTCGTACACGTCATCGGGCAGCTGCACGAACGGCCCCGCAACGTCCTCCTCGGTCAGCGTGTGCTGCACGAGCGCCGGCACGCCACCCGCCTGCGCCGCGAGCGCGCGGAACGTCTGCTCGTCGACCGCTCCCGGCTCCGCCGTGTTGATGCCGTGCGCGCGCTGATACCACCAGAGCGAGATCGCGGAGTTGCGGCCCCAGCGCCCGTCGAGCGCGCCGACCGAGTAATGCACGCGGTCGAGATAGACCTGCGTTTTCAAGACCGACGGCCCCGCGACGTCGCCCTTCAGCGGCACGACGATCGGCGCCGTGTTGATCGCGTTCGCATCGAGTCCTTTGAACGACTCCTTGCCGTTCGGCGCGAACGTGAGATTCACCTTCGGCGCGGCCGGACCCTGCGGCTGCCCCGACATCTTCACGTTCTGGAACACGCCGCGCCAGCTCTCGTCGAAACGCTCTTTCTCGCGCGCGGCGGGATCTTCACGGTTGCCGATCGGCACGGCCACGTCGAGCGCGTTGTCGACCGACTTCTTCACCTTCGCGGTGACGTTCTGTGCTTTCTGTTTCGCCTCTTCTTTCGAGCAGGCGACGCTCGCCGCCATCAGCAGCGCGATCACGACGTTTCGCATCTTCATGAGCCCGATTCAAAGCAAAGCCTCTGCCGGTTACACTTCGCGGCGGTGATCACCTACCTCAAGGTGCGGAACCTCGCCATCGTCGAAGAGCTCGCCATCGAGCCGGGGCCGGGGCTCAACGTGCTCACCGGCGAGACCGGCGCGGGGAAGTCGCTGCTCATCGACTCGCTCGAGTTCCTGCGCGGCGCGCGCGGCTCGACGGAGATGATCCGCGCCGGCAGCGACAAGATGACCGCCGAGGCGGTGGTGCAGTTGCCGGCGGCACTCGCGCCGGCACTCGAAGAGCTCGGCATCGACACCGAGGTGCACGACGACGCGATCGAGCTCATCGTGCGGCGCGAGATCGCGGCGAGCGGCCGCGGACGCGTGCTCGTCAACGGCTCGCCGATCGCGGTGCGCGAGCTCGCGGCGGCGATGGACGCGGTGCTGGAGATTCACGGGCAGCACGAGTCGCAGCAACGCGTCGCGGGACAGACGTACCGCGAGCTCGTCGACGAGTACGGCGGCCACGACGCGCTTGTCGATGCGACACGCGCCGCGTATCGCGAATGGCGCCTCGCCGCCGATCAACTCGAGGAGATCACGAACGCGCAACGCGACCGCGCGCTGCGCCTCGATCTGCTGAAGTATCAGCTCGACGAGATCTCGGCGGCGAAGCTCGATCCGGCGGAAGAGGAGACGCTGCGCGGCGAGCGCGCGATCCTCAGCCACGCGCGCGAGCTCATCGAGACGACCTCCGGCGCGTTTCAGCTCGTCGACGAAGACGAGAGCTCCGCGATCGCGCAGCTCGGGCGCGCGCTGCATCTGCTGCAGCCGCTGGCCAAGCAGATCGACGAAGTGCGCCAGCTCGCCGGCGACATGCAGGACGCGCTCTATCGCCTGCAGGACCTCAGCCGCACACTCGCCAATCTCTCCGAGAGCACGCGCCTCGATCCGGAGCGGCTCGAGCAGATCGAAGATCGGCTCGTCACGATCGAGCGCCTGCGCAAAAAGTACGGCGGCTCGGTCGAAGCCGCGCTCGAGCACCTCGGCCGCATTCAGGACGAATACGAACGCCTCGCCGATTACGAGGCGAGCGTCGAGAAACTGCAGCAGGCCGAGGCCGCGCGGCAGACGACATTCCGCAAGGCGGCGGAGAAACTGTCGGCGTCGCGGAAGAAAACCGCGCGCGCGTTCGAACAGGCCATCCAGAAAGAGCTCGACGATCTCGCGATGGAGCGCACGACGGTGCGCGTCGAGCTTTCGCCGCGCGACGCGTCGCCGGACGGCATCGACCGCATCGACATCCTCATCGCGCCGAATCGCGGCGAGGAGCCGAAGCCGATGCAGCGCATCGCCTCGGGCGGCGAGCTCTCGCGCATCCAGCTCGCCATCGCCGCGGCGCTCTTCAAGGCGTCGACGCGCGCGGCCGCGGCGACGCTCGTCTTCGACGAGATCGACGCCGGCATCGGCGGCCGCGTCGCGGAAGTCGTCGGACGCAAACTGCAGGAGCTCTCCGCGCGCAATCAGGTCGTGTGCGTCACGCACCTGCCGCAGATCGCCAGCTTCGGTGCGACACACTTTTACGTCTGGAAAGAAGATGCGGGCGGCCACACGCGCGCGCGCATCGAACGCCTCGACGACGGCGAGCGCCGCGTCCGCGAGCTCGCGCGCATGCTCGGCGGCGAATCCGTCTCGGCGTCCGCGATTGCGCACGCCCGCGAGCTCCTGCGCGCCGGCTCCCACGCGACGAAGGTGCGCGCGTGAAGCGCTGGACCATCGACGACGCGCCCACGTCCGTGCAGTTGCGCGAGATCGCGCCCATGCTCGGCGGCGAGTCCGTCTCCGCGTCCGCCGCCGCGTCCGCGCGCGAGCTCCTGCGTGCCGGTTCGCACGCGACAAAGGTGCGCGCATGAAGCGTTGGACCATCGACGACGCGCCCACGTCCGTGCAGTTACACGAGATCGCGCAGACGCTCACCCGCGGCGCGATCGTGCTCATGCCGACCGACACGATCTACGGTCTCCACGCCGCCTTCGCGAACGCGGAGGCGGTCGCGCGCATCGCGGAGATGAAAGGGCGCGACGAGCGGAAGCCGTTCATCGTCCTCGCCTCCTCCATCGATCAATTTCCGGCCCTCGGCATCTCCGCCGATCCGGACCTGCTGCAACGCCTCGCTTCCATCTGGCCCGCCCCCCTCACCGCCATCCTTCCGCGTGGCGGGAACACGCTCGCGGTGCGCATCCCGGCGCTCGACTGGCTGCGCGCGCTCGTCGAGCGCACCGGTCCGCTCGTCTCGACGAGCGCGAATCGCAGCGGCGAACCGCCCGTCACGAGCCCGAACGCGCTCGCATCCGACTTGCATGATGCGGTCGGCGGAATCGTCGACGGAGGCGTCCGAACGGGCGAACCTTCGGCGATTCTGGACCTTACCGGCAGTGAGCCGCGATTCATCCGCGAGAGTGCAGCTTCGTTTACACAGAAAGTGTGGAAAACGCTGCGGAAAACGCCTTGAAAACGCGCCGGAGCCGCAAAAAATCGCGGGTTTGAGCGCTTTGCACAATGTGTTGAGCAACTGAGCCAACTCGCTGCAAACACAAGGCTTGAGTCGAAAATGGCCTCATCCGTACCAATGTGAAATCGTCTCTTGACAAGAGCCGCTCTGTCATCTCTCGAACAGTGCACAGGCGATCCCACCAAAATCGGCGCGCATTACCGGCCGTTGACGTCCTGTTGGCGGGTTCGTCACACCCGCGGCCGCCTCAATGTGCGAAATAGCGCATGGCGATCGTGGCCAGGCCGAGGAAGGAAAAGAAGCCGCCGACGTCGGTAAAAGTCGTCACGAAGATCGACGAGGCGATGGCCGGATCGAAGCCGAACCGATCGAGCACGAGCGGGACCAGTCCGCCAGCCACGCCGGCGATGACGAGGTTGAAGCACATCGCCACGAGCAGGATGATCGCCAGCGTCCAGTCGCCCGTCCAGAAGCCGACGATGACGCACGTGAGCAAGCCGTTCGCCGCGCCATCGAGGAAGCCCACCAGCATTTCTTTCCAGATCGGCCGAAATCCGGAGTTCCAGTCGATCTCGCCGAGCGCGAGGCCGCGCACGAACACCGTGAGCGTCTGCGTGCCCGCGTTGCCGCCCATCCCCGCGACGATCGGCATGAACACCGCGAGCGCCGCCCACTTCTCGATCGTGCCTTGAAAGAGGCGCACGACCGACGATGCGAGGAACGCCGTGGCGAGATTGATCGCGAGCCACGGGAAGCGCAGCTTGAACGACTCGCTCGCGGGCGTGGCCACGCCTTCCGACACCGAGACGCCGGCGAGGTGGAGGAGATCTTCTTCCGCCTGCTCCTGGATGACGTCGAGCACGTCGTCGACGGTGACGACGCCGACGAGACGGTTCTGCAGATCGACGACCGGCACCGACAGGAGGTCGTATTTCGACACGAGCTGCGCGACTTCCTCGGGACTCGAGTCGATCTGCGTGCGCACCACGCTCTGGACCATGATGTCTTTGAGCAGCACGCCGGGATTCGCGAGGATGAGACTGCGCAGCGACAGCACGCCGACGAGATGCTGGTCGGCGTCGACGCAGTAGACGTAGAAGAACGACTCCTTGCGCGGGTACTGCCGGATCATGTCGATCGCGTGCGCGACGCTGAGCTCTTCGTCGAGCGCGAAGAACTCGGTGTTCATCAGCGAGCCGGCCGTTTCCTCTTCGCCTTCGAGCAGCGACTCGAGCTTCGCGCCTTGCGTGGCGCCGAGGAGCTCGAGGATGCGCGCGCGGCGCTCCTCGTCGAGCACATCGAGAAGGTCGGCCGCGTCGTCGGGCGCGGACGAACTGCAGACCGACGCGAGCGTCGGATCGTCGAGCGAGGCGAGGATTTCCTGCAGGTCCGCTTCGTCGAGCTCGAAGAGCGCGCGCGCCGCTTTGCCCGCTTCGATGAGCAGCGAGAGGATGCGCTTGCGGTCTTCCTCGAGCAGCAGCGGCAGCACCGGCGAGAGGTCGGCGGGCAGCGTTTTCTCGATGATTTTGCGCAGCTGCGGATAGGCGCCGTGGCGCAGCAGCTTCGTCAGAAGTTGCTGGTACGAACGCGCCGTGGAAGGCGCGGCGTGCTGCTGCGGAACGCGAGTCGCCACGATCCGCATCCTAACTTAGAATCCGCACATGACCACCACCACTGTCGCTCCCGAATCGCAAGCCGCTGCAACGCGTCCCGCGCCCGTGCAACGCCAGTTCGTCAACTTCATGTTCTTCCGCGTCGACCGCGCTTTCCGGGCGCTCGATGCGAACGCGAAAGCGGACGCGAAACGCGAGCTCGCGGAGATCGTCACGCGCTATCAGGGACCGATGTTCGTGCTGCCGTACACGACGGTGGGACTCAAGGCCGGCGTCGACTTCATGCTCTGGCGCATCGGCTACGACCTCGATCCGTTCCAGCAGATGGTGGCGGACATCAACCGCTCCGTGCTCGGCCGCTACCTCGACGTGCCGCAGTCGTATCTCGCCATGACCAAGCACTCGCAATACGTCGACGAGCACGTGCACGAAGGTCAGGAAGGACGGCGCCTGCGCATCGTCCCCGGCAAGAAGCCGTTCCTCTTCGTCTATCCGTTCGTGAAGACGCGCGACTGGTATCTGCTGCCGATGGCGGACCGCCAGCGGATCATGAACGAGCACATCGCGATCGGGCACAAGTACCCGCGCGTGAAGATCAATACGACGTATTCGTTCGGACTCGACGATCAGGATTTCGTCGTCGCGTTCGAGGCGGAGCAGCCGTCGGAGTTCCTCGATCTCGTGCAGGATCTGCGCGAGACCGAGTCGTCGAAGTACACGCTGCGCGATACGCCGATGTATACGTGCCGGCGTACGACGATGGAGGAGATTCTGGACAGTATCGGGTGACCGGGTGACCAGGTTGCCGAGTTACCGTCTGGCAACCCGGCTACCCGGCAACCGTTTCTCATTGTCCAGCGAAGAAGACCGGATCGCCGCTCGCGTTGTCGATCATCGAGCCGTAGGCGAAC
>JAFATB010000009.1 GCA_019244185.1 Acidobacteriota bacterium | reverse complement strand
GCCGCCGGCACTCGCGTCTCAGCTGCACGGTGCGACGCGGTACGGCGGTACGACCGGCCGACGCGTGGCACTGGCAACTACGGAAGCACGAAGCCGCGGCCCGAGCGGGCAGTCACAACGGCGCGGACGCGGGCGGCTGCTGCGGAGCGAAAGCTTCACCGATCCGGAGACGCGTTCCTTCCGAAGCGATGCCACCGGCTGCCAGTCGGGTGCACGCGCGTAGCGAGAACCACCGCACACGAAGAATGTGCCTCAGGCGCCACCACTGAAGAGCGCAGCGCGGGCAGCCGGTGGCATTGCGAACGCTGCGGCTCGCGTGCACGCGTTTACTCCGAAGCGGAGCAGCAGTCGCTTCGCATATGCATCTCGGACATCACGAACCTGAGTCTGCGCATGACACGAGCCGTCCGCACAACTTGTATTTGGCCGATCGGCATAGCTTGGGACGTAGACGAGACGTAGAAGAGGCGAAGAGTTACAACGGCTGCACCCACGACGCATCCGAGGAGCCGCCTCTTCGGTAGCCACCCGTGAGTGCGTTGTTCGCGGCAGTCGCGGCCGCGTCATCGGTCGCCTAACCTCGCGATGCTACCTCTCGTAGCGAATTAGTCGTCATCATTACTCATTGGCTGCCGATGAATAACACACGCAGGGCGGCGGCAGCTAGAGCTGCCAGCAGGCCCCCGTTCTGGCTGTTTCGCAAACCACACACGCGTCGCATACCACGGCGGTGAAGCTGCCATCAATATGGATCCAGTGGGCTCCGCACCCCCAGCGGCCCCAGCCTCAGCACGTGGGTGTAGATCATGGTGGTGGAGACGTCGCGGTGGCCGAGGAGTTCCTGGACGGTGCGGATGTCGTTGCCCCGTTCGAGGAGGTGGGTGGCAAAGGAGTGGCGGAAGGTGTGGCAGGTGACGCGTTTGGTGAGGCCGGCGCGGGTGGCGGCGGCGCGGACGGCGCGCTGGATGACGGTTTCGTGCAGGTGGTGGCGGCGCTTGATGCCGGTTTCTTCGTCGGTGTAGTGGGAGGTGGCGGGGAAGACCCATTGCCAGCGCCATTCGGTGTCGGCGTTGGGGATCTTGCGGCCGATGGCGTCGGGGAGCCAAACGGAGCCCAAGCCGTCGCGGAGGTCGTCATCGTGTTGTTCTTTGACGAGCGCGAGGTGCGTAGTTAAGTCGCTGATGACGAGTTGCGGGAGCGTCGTGACGCGATCGCGTCGGCCTTTCGTGTCGCGGATGTAGATCTGACGGCGCGCGAAGTCGAGATCCTTGACGCGCAACTGGAGGCATTCGAGGAGGCGCAGGCCGCCGCCGTACAGCAGTTGCGCGATCAGTTGCGGGGTGCCGGACATCGCCTTGAGCACCATTCGTACTTCTTCCGGCGTGAGGACGGTCGGCACTCGCGCCATGCGACGCGCGCGGACGACATCCTTCAGCCACGGCAGCGGATCCTGCAACACGCGGCGATAGAGGAACAGCAGCGCGCACAACGCCTGGTTCTGCGTCGGCGCGCTCACGTGCGACTGCGTGGCGAGGCTCGTTAGGAACGCGTTGACCTCGTCCGCGCCCATCGACGCCGGATGCCGTTTGTTGTGAAAGAAGATGAAGCGCTTGATCCAGCCGACGTACGCTTCCTCGGTCCGGCGGCTGTAGTGCCGGGCGCGTAGTTCGCCACGAACGGAGTCGAGCAGTTTCGGTTTATTCGTCATGCGCCGAGGATCCCTCGGCACCCACGGCAAACCTCGAACTTCTACCGTGCGTAGGAAATGAGTCGGCGCGTGGACAGCACCGCGCGTCAAACTCTGCGACTCGTAGAATCAAGCGCACTTCGCTGCATCAGCCGAGCAGGTCGAGCAAGCCGCGTAACGGGATGCGAACCCAGTCCGGCCGATTGTTGAGCTCGTACGTGATCTCGTACAGCGCCTTCTCGATCAGGTACGCGCGCAACAGCGTCTCGACGCCGGCCGCGTTCTTCGGCAGATGCGAACCCTTGGCGCTTTCGGCGAGGTACGCCCGCAGGAACGCCGCGGAGACCCACCTTTGCCAGAAGCGCGCGCCGGTCTCGAGCCGCGACAGATCCTCGGTACGCACATACGATCCCGGCGCGGCGCCGAGCACGACGGCGTACGGCGCATAGTGGAACGAGCGCAGCATGCCCGCGACGTCGCGCAATCCAGAGCGCTTGATACGCCGCTCACTGAGCGGACGCGCCGGCTCGCCTTCGAAATCAATGATCACGAAGTCATTGCCGGTATGTAGAACCTGCCCGAGGTGATAGTCGCCGTGGATGCGGATGCGCTGCGCGTCGATCTTGTTGCCGAGGAGCGCGCGGATCTGTTCGTGAAAGCGCGGTTCGGCGGTGAGGAGCTCCTCGAATTCGACGTGCTCTTTCGCGCGCCGCCTGACGATCTGCATCGTCTGTACGATCTGCGTGCGAATGGATTGGTAAATCGACCGCTGATAATGCGGCGTGAACGGCTCCGGCGCGAAGGCCAGGATGTCGTCGCGCGAGGCGAGCGCGAGATGCATCTGTGCGGTGCGCGCGCCGAGCAGTTCTGCATCGGCGACATACGCGCCGATGGTGTCGCGCGCGGCGTCAACGAGCGGCCGCTGTGCGAGCGTGAAGACACTCTCCTGCGGGACCGCTTTAGCGATGCGGTCGACGGCGCCTGCATCGCTCAGCAGCTTGTCGAAGTAGCGGCCGATCGAATCGAGCGTATACGACCACGCGTCGCCGGAATTCGGCGTGAAGCCCTGGAGAATGGCAACGGTGGTCGGCTCGGCAGCACCGCTATGACGATACTCGAGCGCGCCGGCAACGCGCGGCGTATTGCGGAAATCGGTCTCCTCATTGAGGAAGCGCGTGATCTCGAAATCGGTATTGACGCCCGGCTCGAGGCGGCGGAAGAGTTTGAGGAACAGTCGCTGGTCGTAGATGATCGCGGTGTTGCTCTGCTCCGCGGCGAGGACGTGGCTCTCGAGTTGTTTTTCGCTGCCGCGCAATTCCTTGAACGCGCGCGTCGCGACGCCGGCCACGATGCCGCGTCCGCCGCGCAGCTGTTTCTTGCGGGCGATGGCGTCGAGCAGCGTCGATGCGAACGATTCGTCCTGCACCGGCTCGAACAGGACGGCGCCGTCGCGCAGCCGCGCGATGACGGGCACTTTGCGCGCCTGGTCCTGCTCACGGCGGACATTCGCAATGCCGAGCGGCAGCAGATAAAGCTGCGGCTCGCCCTCGTTGAATTCGACGGTCAGCACGGCCAGTCGCTGATCGTTCGGCAACTCGACGGCATCGCGTACGGTGATTCCGCGGATGACACGCGACTTGCCACCGAACCAGCGTCGCGTCGGCAGGTATGCCGCGAGCGCGCGCTCGAGCGCGTCGTGCTGGCGCGTGGAAAGCACTTCCTCCCACGTGCGCGCGCCGATGAGCGGCGCGTCCTGCGTCGTCAATTCCGCGGCGACTTCGCGCTGCAGCTGGAACCAGTAAAAGGCGAAGGGGCCGAGATTGAAGAAATACGGACGCTCGCCGACCACCGGGAACCGCGTGCCGCCGGAGAGCTCGACCGGGATCATCCCCCGATACTGCGCGAGGTCGAGCTCGAAGCATTGCACGAGGCGCGACAAGTTGGCGACGACGAGAATGGTCTCGTCTTCGTATTTGCGCACATACGCGAGGATCTTGCGATTGTCGCTGTGCAGGAACTCCATCGTGCCCCGGCCGAACGCGCGAAAGCGCTTGCGCACAGCGAGCAGGCGCTTCATCCACCAGAGCAGCGAATATTGATTCGACTGCTGCGCCTCGACATTCACATACTCGTAGTGATATTCGGGATCGATGATCGTCGGCAGGAACAGGCGCTGCGGATTGGCGCGCGAGAAGCCGGCGTTGCGGTCGGCGCTCCATTGCATCGGCGTGCGGACGCCGTTCCGGTCGCCGAGGTAAATGTTATCGCCCATGCCGATCTCGTCGCCGTAATAAATGATCGGCGTACCGGGGAACGAGAACAGCAGGCCGTTCATCAGATGAATGCGGCCGCGGTGATTTTCCAGCAGCGGCGCGAGACGACGGCGGATGCCGAGGTTGATGCGCGCTTCTTTGTCCTTGGCGTAGGTGCGCCACATGTAGTCGCGGTCTTCATCCGTGACCATTTCGAGCGTGAGCTCGTCGTGATTCCGGAGGAACATCGCCCACTGGCAATTCTCCGGAATGGGCGGCGTCTGCCCCATGATGTCGATGATGGGGAACCGGTCCTCCATCGCGAGGGCCATGTACATCCGCGGCATGACCGGAAAATGAAACGCCATGTGGCATTCATCGCCGTCACCGAAGTACGGCAACGAGTCCTCCGGCCACTGATTGGCCTCAGCCAGCAGCATGCGGCCGGGATATTTTTCGTCGAGATGCTTGCGAATCCGCTTGAGGTATTCGTGCGTCTCCGGCAGGTTCTCGCAGGTCGTCCCCTCGCGCTCGAAGAGGTACGGAATGGCATCGAGTCGGAACGCGTCGACGCCCATGTCCATCCAGAAATCGAGCGCCTTCATCAGCGCCTCGTGGACGGCCGGGTTCTCGAAATTCAGGTCCGGCTGATGCGAGAAGAAGCGGTGCCAGTAATACGCCTTGGCGACGGGATCCCACGCCCAGTTCGACGTTTCGAAGTCTTTGAAAATGATGCGAGCGTCGCGGTATTTGTTGGGCGTGTCGCTCCAGACGTAGAAGTCTCGCCAGGCGCTGCCGGGTTTCGCACGGCGCGATTTCTGGAACCACGGATGCTGATCGCTGGTGTGGTTGATGACGAGCTCGGTGACGACGCGAATGCCGCGGCGGTGCGCTTCCTTGAGAAACGCGCGGAAATCGGCGAGCGTGCCGTAGCTGGGATTGACGGCGGTGTAATTGGCGATGTCGTAGCCGTCGTCGCGCAACGGCGACGGATAGAACGGCAGCAGCCAGAGGATGTTGATGCCGAGGTCCTGAAGGTAGTCGAGCTTGCGCGTCAGCCCGACGAAATCGCCGATGCCGTCGTCGTTGCTGTCGAAAAACGCACGGACATGCGTCTGATAGATGATCCCGTCTTTGTACCAGTCGTCCATTGTCTTTACAGAAAGTACTCGAAATCGCGTTCGGTGCGGACGCGGCGGCGGATGCGGAAGATGTGCGCGGGCACGACGTTCGGGTCGAGCCGCGCGAAATTGCGGGCGCCGTCCCAAGTATGACGGGCGCCGCTGAGAAGGTCGTGCACCTGGAACGAGCGGATGCCGTTGAGTTGCAGCGCCTCGAGATCCAGCGTGACCCAGCCCGTATGCGCATTGTGCGGGTCGAGATTGACCACGACCACAACGACGTTGTCGCCCGCTGACTTGCTATAGCAGATCAGCTGGTCGTTGTCGGTGGGATGGAAGCGCAGGGTTGCGTTTTGCTGTAACGCTGGATTTTCGCGGCGGATGCGATTGATGGCCGCGATCAGATCGGACAGGTCGTCGTCCGTTTCCGGCCAGTGACGGAGCTCGTATTTCTCCGAATTGAGATACTCCTCGCTGCCGTGCTCGCGCGGCAGGTGCTCGTAGCGCTCGTACGCCGGCCCGTAAATGCCGTAATTCGCGGAGAGCGTCGCGGCGAGCACGAGGCGCTGCGCGAACGCCGCTCGTCCGCCATGCTGCAGGAATTCCGGGAGAATGTCGGGCGTGTTCGGCCACGCGTTCGGTCGGAAGAAGTCGCTCACCGGCGGCCGCGCGATCTCTTCAAAGTATTCCGTCAGCTCCGCCTTGGTATTGCGCCACGCAAAATACGTGTACGACTGCGTGAAACCCGCCTTCGCCAGCCTGTACATGATTTTCGGCCGCGTGAACGCCTCGGCCAGAAAAACCAGATCGGGCCACTCGCGCTTCAGCTCACGCAGCGTCCACTCCCAGAACGGGAGCGGCTTCGTATGCGGATTGTCGACGCGGAAGACACGAACGCCTTTTCCAGCCCAGAAGCGGAAGACGTCGCGCAACTCTTCCCACAATGCGCGCCACGCCTCGCTCTCGAAATGGAAGGGATAGATGTCCTGGTATTTCTTGGGCGGATTCTCCGCGTACTGGACCGTGCCGTCCGGGCGTTTGCGAAACCATTCCGGATGTTCTTTCACATACGGATGATCCGGCGACGCCTGAAATGCAATGTCGAGCGCGAGCTCCATCCCGTGGCGTTTCGCCGCCTCGACGAGCCGCTCGAAATCCTCCATGGTGCCCAATTGCGGATGAATCGACTTGTGCCCGCCCTCCGTTCCGCCAATGGCCCACGGACTCCCGACGTCGTCCGCCTCGGCGGAGACTTTGTTGTTCTTGCCTTTGCGGAAGGTCGTGCCGATCGGATGGATCGGCGGCATGTACAGCACATCGAATCCCATCCGCGCGAGCCGCGGCAATTGCGCCTCGACGTCGCGAAAGGTGCCGTGCCTCCCCTGCTCCGCCGCCGTCGAACGCGGAAAGAACTCATACCACGTGCTGTACGCGGCTCGCGGCCGGTCGACTTCAATCAGCAATTCATCGTCATAACGCGCCGCGAAACTGCGCTCTGCATTGCGGTGCATGAGCGCGAGCAGGTCTTCGCTCGCAACGTCGGCGAGTTTGTCTTCAATCGGATCGTCGCTTTCGAGTCCTGTAATGAACGACTCGAGCTTGCGGCGGTCGCGGGCGCCGGCGCGTTTGGCCGCGGCGCGGAGATATTCGAGGCCGATGAGGAGTTGGACGCGCAGGTCTTCATCCGATGCGCCGCCCTCGACGCGCTTTTCGAGGTCGCGGCGCCACGTGAGGAAATGGTCGATCCACGCTTCGATGGTGAAGCGATAGAAGCCGAGCTCGCGCACGGGGAACGCGGCCTGCCAGCGGTCGTTGACGAGGGGGCGCATCCGCGTTTCGGTCCAGTTCTTCTCGCCGTCGCGACGATGCAGGACGACCGCGGAGATGAGGTCGTGGCCGTCCGCGAAGATGTCGGCCTCGACGAGCACGAGATCGCCCGCCACGCGTTTCGCGGGGTATGTGCCGCCGTCGACGATCGGCGACGGGGCTTCGATGATGACGCGACTTCTGCCGTCCAACTCCGCTCGAACCACGCCGGGCGTGGTGCGAAGGGCGTGCCTTGGGAGGGGGCGCGGTGGGGAGAGAACTGGGATGGGTGGGTGGCGGGGGTGGAGGTGGCGGGCAGACGGCGGAGAGGGATTGCGGTGGCGGAAGGAGCGAGGGCGGGTGGCGGAGGGCGTTGGCGCGAGGCGCGGGTACGTGCGCTTGGGCGATGGCTGCCGTGGGGAGTGAACTGGGAGGGGTTGGTGGGCGGCGGAGGTGGCGGACGGAGAGAGCGCGGTGGCGGAAGGAGTGAGCGCGGGTGGCGGAAGGGGGCAGGGCGGTGGCGAGAAGAGCGGCGTCGCGGCGCGGGAGGCAGGCAGTGCAGGCGGAAGGCGGAGGGAGATTGCGGTGGCAGAAGGAGCGAGGGTGGCGGAGGGCGGTGGCACGAGGTGCGGAGTGCGCGCCCTGGGGAGATGGCGGCCGTGGGGAGTGAACTGGGATGGGCGGGCGGGGGGGAGGCGGAGGTGGCGGAAGGAGTGAGGGCGGGTGGCGGAAGGGGCAGGGCGGTGGCGAGAAAAGCGGCGTCGGGGCGCGGGAGGCAGGCAGTGCAGGCGGAAGGCGGAGGGAGATTGCGGTGGCAGAAGCAGCGAGGGTAGCGGAGGGCGGAGGCGCGAGGGCGTGCCTTGGGAGGCGGCCGTGGGGAGTGAACTGGGATGGGTGGGCGGAGTGAGGGCGGGTGGCGGAGGGCAGAGGCGGTGACGAGAAGAGGGGCGTCGCGGCACGAGAGCAGGCAGCGCAGGTGGAAGGCGGAGGAGATTGCCGTGGCAGAAGGAGCGAGGGTGGCGGAGGGCGGTGGCGAGGTGCGGGTGCGCGCGAGGGCGGGTGCGCGCGAGGGCGGGTGCACGCGGGGTCGCGGAAGGGATTAGGCCGGCCAGAGGACTGCGCTACTGGCTCGGAGTGGCGCGTCTGGAGATTGAACGCGAGATAGGTGTCGCTGCGGCGGCGGGCGGCGGTGCGGGGACGGGTGCAGACGCCGGCGCGGATGTCGATGCGGATGCGGGCGCCGGTGTGGCCGGCGGCATCGTCGCGAGCAACGCCACGGGGCGGCGCCACTCGGGGAACCGTTGCGCGACCTGCGCGAGGAGCGCGCGGGCGCGGGGGGTGTCGCCCAAATCCTGGTAGGCGGCGGCGAGGGCGGTGCCGCGGGTGAAGGGGTCGTAGAGCGCGTCGAGTTCGGCGCGCGCGCGGGAGTCGGAGAGCGTCAGCGCGGCCAGGGCGAGGACGTAGGGGTCGCCGCGGGATTCGGCGAGGGCGCGGGTGAGGTGGCGGCGCAACGTTTCGGCGGGAGGGCGGGAAGGCGGGAGGGCGGGCGAAGTAGAAAGCAGGACAGCGGGGGAAATGGCGGGAGGGAGGGAGGGAGCGGTGGCCAGCGCGGCGCGCGCGCGGTAATACGCGACCGAGCTCACGGCGCGGTTTTCGCGGCGGGGGGTGTAGTCGTCGAGCGTGGCGAGGACGGTGTCGGCTTCGCGCCAGGCGCCGGCTTTTTCGAGGGCGACGGCGGCGTCGAAGCGGTGCTGGTCGGAGCCGGCGTTGGCGGCGAGGTCGGCCAGCGCGAACGAACGGAGCGTAGGGGCGGAGACGAGCGGTTCTTCGCCGGGCTCGAGCACCGAGGCCGTCGCCGCGAAGCGGGCGGCGGTCACGCGGTCGCCGGCGGCGCGGGCGCGGTAGGCGGCGTCGCGGAGCCCGTAGGCGCGGGTCCAGCTCCACCAGTCGTATTCGTACTCGCGCATCGGATTGCCTTCGATGCCGAGGAGCGGGATGGCGATGATGACGGCGCCGAAGGCGAGGAGGGCGCGGTCGGCGCGGGGGCGCGTGCGGGCGAGCGCGACGATCTCGGCGACGCCGGCACCTCCCAACACCGCGAGCGGCGGGAGGAGCGCGTTGCGCTGGCGCGCGCTGACGTTGAAGAGGACGAGCGCGGCGAACGTGGAGACGGCGAAGAACGCGATCGGGAGGAGGCGCGCGCGGTCGCGGCGCAGCGCGAACGCGGCGACGGCGAGCACGAAGCCGGCGCCGAACGGAATCGCCGGATAGCGCGCGAGCTCGATGGCTTTCGCGCGCATCGTGTAGAGGTCCCAGACATCGTAGTGATGCACGGCGAGCACGCCCTTCCACGCGAAGAGCGCGAGCGCGGCGCGCGGCTCGTCGCGCAGAAACGCGAATGCTTTCGCGCTCCAGTAGCGGTTCGAGCGGCGCGCGTCGATCGGCGTGTTCGTGGCGCGCGCGGCGATGAGGCGATAGGCGACGTGCAGGTAGTCGGGCTCGTGGGAGTTCGTGTCGAGATCAGCGACGATGCGCGGCAGCACGCCGGCGCAGCTGGTGGCGAGCGGATTGTTGCCCTCGTAGAACTGCGCGCCGGGCTGCATGATGAAGACGCTGCCGGTGAGGCTCGCGTTGACGAGGAGGATCGTCACGATCGGCACGGCCGCGGCGCCGGCGAGGAGCAGCGCATCGCGGCGCGACTCGCGGAAGAACATCCACGCGACGAGCAGCACGAGGAGCAGCAACGCGACGGGGCGCGCGATCGCGGAGAGTCCGACGAGGAGTCCGAGCAGCGCGGGCGCGAAGCGGCGGCGCGCGACGAGCACCGCGATCGCGGCGGACGTGAGCAGCAGGATCAGCGTCTCCGGCTCGATCTCGGTCGCGAGCACGAGCGCGGCGCGATTGCCGAGGATCAGCAGCGCGGTCGTGAGCGCGGCGATCCAGCCGCCGAGGCGATGTGCGGCGAGCGCGCAGAAGAGCGCGGCGAGCGTCAGCGCGATGACCTGCAGGACGCGCAGGCCGTGCACGCCGGTGCCGAGCGCGCGCAACGCGACCATCAGCCAGAGATACGCCGGGCTGACGTCGCCGATGCGCGCGTACGGAATGTGGCCGGCGCGAATCTCATCGGCGAAGACCACGTACTTCGTGAACCAGCCCTGGTCGTGCAGGTGATCGACGAGCCACAGCCGCGCCCACGTGACGGCGGCGAGGGTGACGGCGATGAACGACGCGAGGGCGAGGCGCCGCGCGCGAGCGTCGCCTGTCATCCACGCTCCAGATAGCCGCGGACGAACGGACGCACGAGGGCGCCGAGGATGCTGCCGGCGGGACCGCGTTGCAGCGACGGGAGGCGGACGAGCTGTTCCACGGCGAGCACCGCGGCGACGACGAGCGAGACGAACGCGGAGACGCTGCGGCTGTCGGCGACTTTCACCGCGGAGGTCACGACGCCGATCGCGGCGCCGGCGAGGATCGTCCAGCTCATGCCGAACGCGTAGCGGCGGTAGTCGAAGCCGTAGCGCGCGGCGAGGCTCGCCTGTTCGGCGGGCGTGAGCAGCGAAAAGATCGAGCCGCGCATCTCGATCGCGTCGCGCGTGGCGACATCGTCCGGCGGCGCGAGCGTGAAGAGCGCGGTCCCGCGCGCCGATGCGAACGGTGAGACGAGCCCGACGCGTTTCGGCGCGACGAGCCAGATGGCGATGTAGACGAAGATGCCGGGCAGCGAGCCAGCGGCGCGGTCCTGCGCGAAGACGATGAGGAAGCGGATGATGCTGTCGAGCATCAGCGCGCCGGCGACGAGCCACGCCCACAGCGGAACGGGCGACGGCTGTTGCGCGAGCGCGGCGCCGGACCACTTCCAGAAGCACGCGCCGAGCGTCAGCGGACCGATGACGCAAGAGAGCAGCGTCATCCGCGACGGCGCGACCCCGAGCTCGCTGCCGATGCGGTCCTGTACGGCGGCGGGGAGATGTCCGAGAAGCACGCCGGAGAGTTGCGCGGCAAACGACTGCTTCTGCCGCCGCGCCGCGGCCTCCGCTTCCGTTGCGAGTCGCGCTTCGGAGGCGTCGTCGTATGGCGCGAACGTGCGGATCGTGTGCGCGTCGCTCCACGGCGCGAGCACGTAGAGCACGCCGCGCGGCTGCGGCTTCGCGTCGAGCACCTCGAAATACTGCTCGTCCCAGAAGACGGCGGTGCCGGGGAACTCCGCGGTGGTCGAGGTCTTCGGCGTCCGCGCCGTCCATCCTTTGGGAAGGAGGGAAAGGAGGAGGAGTTTTCCTCCGGCAGTGCGGAGACGATCGGAGCCGTGGGGGACCACGGCGTCATTTTAGTTCTGCTGCGCGTCGATACACGACCGGACGCGCTCGACGAGCTCGCCGATGTCGAACGGTTTCGGCAGAAGCGAGAACGGCGTTCCTTCCATCCGCTCGCGGATGACGGCGGGCGACGCGGCGCTCGTGACGATGACCTTGCGCAGGCGCTCGGGCTGGTTGCGCGCGACGGTGGAGAGGAACGTGAAGCCGTCGAGGTTCGGCATCATCAGATCGAGGACGATGACGTCGTACTCGGAGACGCCGAGCTTGAGCACCGCCTCGAGTCCGTCGGCGGCGATGTCGACGCGATAACCCTGCCGCTGCAGCACCATCGTCACGAGGCGGCGAATGGCCGGATCGTCTTCGACGACGAGCACTCCGTACTGTTCGTTCCCCACTCTCGGTCCCGAGTTGCGTCACGAGCAAAAATCCGGCCCGCGCGCGTCGTTCAGGTCGTGCGCGTGGTGCGAACCACTGGCAGGAGGTCGTTGAGGATCCAGAGCGGTCCGACGAGAAGGTGCAGGAAATTGCGGAAGAACGCGGGCTGGCGATGCTCGTAGACGCTGTGGCCGATGAACTGGAAGATCCATCCGAGGACGAACAGCGCGACGTTGAGCCAGAACGGCATCGCCGCGCCGAGGAAGTAGAAGCCGACGGAGACGGCGAGCATCGCCAGCGCGAGGCGCCACTCGATGACGAGGTAGTAGATGGTGGCGACGGCGATGAGGATCATCGCGGCGTCGAGGCGCGTGCCGGCGACGACGAACGCGACGCGCACGAGCATGCCGATCAGCGTCAGCATGATCAGCGGGATGCCGATGCGATGGAACGCTTTGTTGCCGGGCGTGCGGTGGTACGCGGCGTAGTCGTTGAAGAGATTCTCGACGGTGCGCATGGACATTAGTCTACGCCGCGCAGTGGCGAGGGCGTGCGGGCGTGGAGGTTCAAAAGCTGAAGGCAGAATGCAGAAGGCAGAATGCAGAATGCAGAATTGAACGATGGCTAACGCGAGGGAACTTTACTCTGAGCGGGCGGCGGCGCGGCAGGCGGAGGTCGTGGCGCTGCGCGCGCGGGAGCGGCGCGTATCGACGGCGCGGCTCGTGGCCGTCGCGCTGGCGATCGGCATCGCGTGGTGGGCGGTGGCGTGGGCGATCGTGCCGGTGGCCGTCTTCATCGCGCTGGTGTTCGTGCACGAGCGGGTCGTGCGGCGGCGGATGCGGGCGGAGAAGATCGCCGCGTTTTACGCGCGCGGTCTGGCGCGGCTCGACGGGCGGTGGGCGGGAGGCGGCGATGCGGGGAGCGAGTTCGCGGACGATCACCATCCGTACGCGGGCGACTTCGATCTCTTCGGACGCGGCTCGCTGTTCGAGCTGATCTCGCTCGCGATCACGAAGGCCGGGCGCGCCCGACTCGCGACGTGGCTGAAGACGCCGGCGACCGCGCGCGAGGAGATCGTGGCGCGGCAGCAAGCAGTCGCGGAGCTGCGCGACGCGGTCGAGCTGCGCGAAGACGTCGCGGTCGAAGCCGCGGACGTCGCGCACGACATCGAGTCCGCACGCCTCGACGCGTGGGCGGCGCTGCCTCCGGTGCATTTCGCGGCGTGGGAGCGCATCGCCGCGCTCGTGTTTCCGGCGATCAACGTCGTGCTGCTCGTCGTCACGCTGCCGTCGCTCGTCGCGAAGATGCTCGGCGAACCAGCCACCTTTCCTCTCTCCCCTCTCCTCTTCTCCGTCCTCATCACGCTCACCCTCGGCCGCTGGTTCGCGCCGCGCGTCAAGCCGCTCGTCGCCGAAGTCGAGCGGGCCGAGCCGGCCCTCGCGCTCCTCGGCGCACTCCTCGCCCGTCTCGAACGCGAGCGCTTCACGTCGCCGCGTCTCACCGCGCTCGCCGAACGCCTGCGCGGCGCCGACGACATCGAACGTCTGCGCAAGCTCGTCGCACTGCTCGACGCGCGGCGCAACCAGTTCTTCGCCGCGCTCGCGGAACTGCTGCTCTGGACGACGAACGTCGGCTTCGCCATCGAACGCTGGCGCCTCCGCTCCGGCGCGCGCATCGGCGACTGGATCGAGGCGGTCGGCGAAGTCGAGGCGCTGTCGTCGCTCGCCTCGTTCGCGTTCGAGCATCCGTCGTTCGCGACCCCGGAGATCGTCGCCGAGGGCCCGCTGTTCGATGCGCGCGACCTCGGCCATCCGCTCATTCCGGACGACCGCCGCGTCACGAACGATCTGCGTCTCGACGCGCAGACGCGGCTGCTGCTCGTGAGCGGCTCGAACATGTCCGGCAAGTCGACGATGATGCGCAGCGTCGGCATCGCGGCGGTGCTGGCGATGACGGGCGGGCCGGTCTGCGCGAGCGCGCTGCGCATCGCGCCGGCGCAGGTCGGCGCGTCGATCCGCATCCACGACTCGCTGCAGGAGAACGCGTCGCGCTTCTACGCCGAGATCCTGCGCATCCGCCAGGTGCTCGAGCTCGCGACGCGCGGGCCGCTCTTGTTTCTGCTCGATGAAGTGCTCGCCGGGACGAACTCGCACGACCGCCGCATCGGCGCGGAAGGCATCGTGCGGAACCTGGTCGCGCGCGGCGGCGCGGGGCTCGTCTCGACGCACGACCTCGCGCTGGCGCAGATCGCGGAAACGCTCCCCGGCGCGGCGAACGTGCACTTCGAGGATCGCGTGGAGGAGGGGCAGGTCGTGTTCGACTATCGCATGCGCCCGGGGATCGTCACGAAAAGCAACGCACTCGAGCTGATGCGGAGCGTGGGAATCGACGTGTAGGGAAAGGCGGGTCGGTGCGACCCGCCTTATTCCTTCTGATTCTTCAGTGCCTGTTCGACGTCGGCCACTTCTCCTTCCGCCTTGGTCGGGGTGTGGCCGGGATTGCTGGACTCGCGGCTCGAGCCGGCGCGGCCGCTGCGGGCCTGGCGCAACTGCTCCGAGCCGCGGCGCTCGCCGGGATTCTGCGTGACGTTCGTGCGTTCGACGCGTGACATGGGCTCCAAGACCTCCCATTGCGCCTGATGCAAAAAACGGTGCAGCGGAATCATTGGACTGAGGTCAGCACGGTCGTGGTGGTGACGTTGCCGTCGCCGTCGAGCGTGTCCTGTCGTACGACGATATTGCGCTCCATCGACACCCACGTGATCGACGTCTGCACGTTCGAGCCGTTCACGAGCGCGCCGCGGTACTTGACGGTGTCGAACGTGCCGGCCGGAACGGTGATCGACTCGCCGACGGCGAGGACCTGCCCTTCCGAGGCGGCCGTGGTGACGATTTGCTGCTGCTGACCGAAGGCGCTCTTCGTCACGATCGTTTCGGTCGACGCCGGCACGGTCCACGTCGCGTTGGTGCACCAGCCGCCGGCGGGACCGGCGACGAGCGACGGCACGAAGTCGATGTCCACCTCGACGACGGTCGAGCCGATGACCGGCACGGGCGTCGTGGTCTTCGTATAAATGTGACGCAGCCCGCGGAGCGTGCCGACAGCCTCGCCGGTGAGGATCGTCTCGACCTGCGCGGTGGCCTGCGGTGTGGTCACGCTCTGCGTCGTATGCGTCTCGGTGGCGGTGTCGCTCAGCCAATGAATGGTGAAGGTGACGTTCCCGCCGGGGGTCGTCGAGAGATAGCTCGCGGTGGTGCCCGCGGTGACGAAGTCGAAGGTGAAGCACTGCGGCGTGGCGGCGCGTCCCGGCGCGCGGACGGCGCGGCGCTTCGCGAATGCGGGGACGGCGAGCAGGGAAACAGCGACGACGAGGGCGAGGAACCGTTTGGACATGAGAGGCCTCCTGCTCTCAGTCGCGCAAAACGCGCTCAAAGTCCCTCACGACTCTCAGCCGAACTTCTTGAAATAGCAGTTGACAGCAACCGGTTCATGCATAAAGATTCATGACGATGAATATTCATGCAGGCGGAGACGCGATGCGCAGGCGGGAGGAAATCCTCCGCGTCGTCGGCGAGACGGCCGTCCATTCGCAGGACGAGCTGCTCGCGGCACTGCGCAAGCGCGGCTTCCAGGTCACGCAGCCGACGCTCTCGCGCGACCTGCGCGAGCTCGGCCTCGTGAAGACCGCCAACGGCTACGTCTCGCCGCAGGCGCTCGCGCCGGTGGCCGACTTCCGCCCGCGCGAGACGCGCGAGCACCGCCTCGAGCAGCTGCTGCATGATTCCGTCGTGTTCGCCGAGGCGGCGGCGAATCTCGTGGTGATCAAGACGCCGGTGGCTGCCGCGCAGCCGCTCGCGAGCGCCATCGACGCCAGCCCGATCGAAGACGCCCTCGGCACGATCGGCGGCGACGACACGATCTTCGTCGCGTTCCGCACTCCCGCCGCCGCCACCGCATTCGCGCGGCGAGTCCACCAGAGCGCCGGCCTCGCGCCGCAGCGCCGCCGTACGCGCGCCTAGCGCGGACCCGGAAGGCCGCCATGGAAAACCTGAGCATGAATATTCGTGTCGTTGCAGAAAGAGAGGAGGCGCCCGCGCTTCGCGCCGTTCCTCTCCCCTCCCCCACGACCCAGACCGTGGCCATCGCGGGCGCGACCGGCTACGCGGGCGCGGAGCTCGTGCGCCTGCTCGCGCGGCATCCGCACGCGCATGTCGCGGCGGCGCTTTCCAGCGAAACGTTCTCGCTCGACGCGCTGCTCGCGTCGGAAGCGGACGTCGTCTTTCTCGCGACGCCGAACGAAGTCTCCGCGGACGTCGCGCCGGAGCTCGTCGCGCGCGGCAAGCGCGTCATCGACCTCTCTGGCGCGTTTCGTCTCGGCGAGCCGGCGCTCTATCCGTCGTGGTACGGCTTCGCGCATCCGCATCCCGAGCTTCTCGCCGACGCGGTCTACGGCCTCACCGAATGGTGCAACGGCGAGCTCACGCGCGCGCGGCTCGTCGCGAACCCCGGCTGCTATCCGACGTCCGTGCTGCTCGCGCTGCGGCCGATCACGTATCTCATCGACCGCGCGCAGCCGGTGATCATCGACGCGAAGAGCGGCGTCACCGGCGCGGGCAAAAAGTCCGACCTCGCGTACTCGTTCTCGGAGCTCTTCGGCAACTTCAAGGCATACGGCGTCGGCCATCACAAGCACGAGCCGGAGATCCGCCAGGGGCTGCACCTCGGCGACAAGACGACGCTCGTCTTCGTGCCGCAGCTGCTGCCGATCGCGCGCGGCATCTTCACCACGATGCACGTCGGCTTCACGAATCCGGTGAGCGCGGACGAGCTGCGCGCGGCGTATGCCGCCGCGTACGCGCACGCGCCGCTCGTGCGCGTGAAGCCGCAGCTGCCGGAGCTGAAGGACGTCGTGAATACGCCGTACGCGGATCTCGGCTTCACGCTGCTGCAGGGCGGGCGGCGGGCGGTGATCGTCGCGGCCATCGACAACCTGCTCAAGGGCGCGGCCTCGCAGGCCGTACAGAACTTCAACCGCATGTGCGGATTCGCGGAGACGGAGGGACTGCTGTGAAGGTGATCAAGCTCGGTGGCTCGCTGCTCGACGATCTGTCGCGGCGCGACGCGATGCTCGATGCCATCGCCGCGGCGTGGAATCGCGGCGAGCAGCTCGTGCTCGTGCACGGCGGCGGCAAGCACATCGACGCGATGCTGGCGAAGCTCGGCATCGCCAAGCGGACGCACGCGGGGCTGCGCATCACCGACGACGCGACGCTCGACGTCGTGGTCTCGGTGCTCGGCGGCAGCGTCAACAAGAGGCTCGTCGCGGAGCTGACGAAGCGCGGCATCCGCGCGGCCGGCATCAGCGGCAGCGACGGCGCGACGCTCGTCGCCGAACGCCACGAGCCGATCGACGGCGTCGACCTCGGGCACGTCGGCCGCGTCACGCGCGCGAACGCCACGCTCGTGCGCGCGATGCTGACCTACGGCGTGCTGCCGGTCGTCTCGTCGATCGCCGAAGGTCCGCACGGCACGTTGCTCAATGTGAATGCCGATGCCGCGGCGTCCGCGCTTGCGGTCGCGCTGCGCGCGCAGGCGCTGCGCTTTCTCACCGACGTTGCCGGCGTCCTCGACGCGAACGGCCACGTCGTGCCGCTGCTCGGCGCCGACGACGCGGAGGCGTTTCTGGCCGGCGTCAGCGGCGGCATGCGTCCGAAGCTGCAGGCCGCGCTGGCGGCGCTGCGCGCGGGAGTTCCCACGATCGAGATTGGCGAAGAAGGAGGAACCAGCCTTGTTGCTGCATGACGAATCACCCGCCGCCGTGGAGGCGCGCGAGAGCGCGTTCCTCGTGAAAACGTACGCACGCACGCCGTTCCATCCGCGCGACGGACGCGGCGCGAAGCTCATCGACGCCGACGGCCGCGCGTATTGGGACTTGCTCGGCGGCATCGCCGTCAACGTGCTCGGGCACAAGCACCCGCGCATCGTGAAGGCGCTGCGCAGCGCCGGCGACGAGCTGCTGCACGTCTCGAATCTCTACTACCACCCCGCGCAGGGCATCCTCGGCGAGAAGCTCGTGCGCGCGTCGGGACTCTGCCGCGCGTTCTTCTGCAACAGCGGCACGGAAGCGAACGAAGCGGCGCTGAAGTTCGCGCGTCTCGCCACGAAGAAGACGAAGCTCGTCGCGCTCGAGGAGAGCTTTCACGGCCGCACGCTCGGGTCGCTGTCGCTGACCGGACACGAGGCGTATCGCACGCCGTTCGCGCCGCTCGTACCGGGCGTGAGCTTCGTCGCGCCGAACGACATCGCCGCGCTCGAAGCGGCCGTCGACGACGACACCGCCGCGATCTTCCTCGAACCGGTCATGGGCGAAGGCGGGATCATCCCGCTCAGCGACGATTTTCTGATCGCCGCGCGGCGCATCGCCGACCGCACCGGCGCGATGCTCGTCCTCGACGAAATCCAGTGCGGCCTCGGGCGCACCGGTCATCTCTTCGCCTTTCAGAAGAGCGGCATCGTGCCCGATCTGGTCACGCTCGCGAAGCCGCTCGGCGGCGGACTGCCGCTCGGCGCGGTGCTCACCGGCGCCGCGCTCGAAGGCGTTGTGAAGCCGGGACATCACGGCACGACGTTCGGCGGCAACCCGGTGGCGTGCCGCCTCGGCGCGGTCGTGCTCGAAGAGACCGAGAAACTGCTGCCGCAGATCAACGCGCTCGGCGAATGGTTCGCGTCCGAGCTCGCGCGCGTCAAAACCGGCATCGTCGACATCCGCGGCGCGGGGCTGATGTGGGGCATCGAGCTCGATCGTCCCGCCGCGCCGGTCGCGCGCGAGCTGCTCACGCACGGCTTCGTCGTCGGCACCGCGCGCGAAAAAGTATTGCGGCTCCTGCCGCCCTACATCGTTCCGAAGAAAGCACTCGCGTCGTTCGTCGAGTCGCTCGATTCCATCCTCGCTCCGGCAAAGGAGAAAGCAGCGTGAAGAAGCTTCGCAAAGTGGCCCTCGCGTACAGCGGCGGCCTCGATACCTCGATCATCATCAGCTGGCTGAAGGAAAACTACGGCTGCGACGTCGTCGCGGTCGCGGTCGACGTCGGCCAGGCCGAAGAAACGGCCGGACTCGCGCAGAAGGCGTACGCCACCGGCGCGTGCGACTTCCATCTCGTCGACGCGAAGGAAGAGTTCGCGGCGGAGTACCTCTTCCCCGTGTTGCGCGCCGGCGCGATCTACGAGCGCGACTACCTGCTCGGCACGTCGACCGCGCGTCCGCTCATCGCGCGCAAGCAGGTCGAGATCGCGCTCGCCACCGGCTGCGACGCGCTCGCGCACGGCTGCACCGGCAAGGGCAACGACCAGGTGCGCTTCGAGCTCGCCTATCAGGCGCTCGCGCCGGAGCTCGCGATCGTCGCGCCGTGGCGTTCGTGGGACATCGTCTCGCGCGAGGACGCCATCGACTACGCCGCCGCGCGCGGCATCCCCGTGCCGGTCACGAAGAAAGATCCGTACTCGCGCGACCGCAACCTCTGGCACCTCTCGCATGAAGGCGGTCCGCTCGAAGACCCGGCGTTCGAGCCGGAAGCGTCGATGTTCAAGCTGACCGTCGATCCGCTCGACGCGCCCGACGCACCGGAGAAAGTGACCATCACGTTCGACGAGGGCTTCCCCGTCGCGGTCAACGGTGTCAACCTCTCGCCCGCCGCGCTCGTGCAGACGCTCAACGACATCGGCGGACGGCACGGCGTCGGCCGCATCGACCTCGTCGAGAACCGCCTCATCGGCATCAAGTCGCGCGGCGTATACGAGACGCCCGGCGGCACGCTGCTCGTGACGGCGCTGAAAGCACTGGAGTCGATCACGCTCGACCGCGATTCCGCGCACGAGAAGGAGCGCATCGCCACGCGCTACGCGGAGCTCGTCTACAACGGCCAGTGGTTCTCGCCGCTGCGCGAGGCGTACGACGCGTTCGTGGCCACGCTCGCCGAAACGGTCAGCGGCACCGTCACGCTGAAGCTGTACAAAGGCAGCGCGAGCGTCATCGGCCGCACCTCGCCGCACTCGCTCTATTCGCAGCACCTCGCGTCGTTCGACATGACCGGCTACGACGCGCAGGATTCCGCCGGCTTCATCCGCCTCTTCGGCCTGCCGCTGCGCGGCCGCAAGCGACTCGCACCGATGGCGCTCGAGGTGGCGAAGTGAGCATGTGGGGCGGCCGCTTTTCGGAAGGGCCGTCCGCGCTGCTGCGCGCGCTCAACGACTCGTTTGCCTTCGATCGGGAGCTGTTCGCGGAAGACGTGGAAGGTTCGATCGCGTGGGTCACGGAGCTCGGCGCCGCGGGCGTGTTGTCCGCGGACGAAGCGAACGCGCTCGTCGCCGCGCTGCGCCGCGTGACGCTCACCGATTCCGACGCGGAAGACGTGCATTCGTTCGTCGAGGACGCGCTGCGCAAAGATCTCGGCGCGCTCGCCGGAAAACTGCACACCGGCCGCTCGCGCAACGATCAGGTCGCGACGGATCTCAAGCTGTGGCTCAAGCGCGCGTGCGACGACGCCATCGCGCTGACGAAGGCGCTCGCGCGCATGCTCGCGCAACGCGCGCTCGACGAGGCCGCAACGCCGATGCCCGGCTACACGCATCTCAAACAAGCGGAGCCGGTGACGTTCGGACACTGGTGCCTGGCGTACGTGGCCATGCTGCAGCGCGATCTCTCGCGCCTCAACGACGCGCAAGCGCGCGGCGACGAATGCCCGCTCGGCTCCGCCGCGCTCGCCGGCACTCCGCTGCCCATCGACCGAGCGCGTCTCGCGCACACCCTCGGCTTCGCGCGCGCCACCGCGAACTCGCTCGACGCCGTCTCCGACCGCGACTTCGCGGCGGAGTACCTCTTCGCCGCGTCGCTGCTGCTCACGCATCTGTCGCGCTTCGCCGAAGACCTCATCTTCCTCACGAGCGACGAGGCGGGTTACGCGGAGCTGCCCGACGCGATGGCCACCGGCTCGTCGCGCATGCCGCAGAAAAAGAATCCCGACGTGCTCGAGCTGACGCGCGGCCACGCGGCGCGCGCGCTCGGCGAGCTCACCGGCTTTCTCGCGCTGCTGAAAGGATTGCCGCTCGCGTACAACAAAGACCTGCAGCTCGACAAAGAGCCGCTCTTCCGCACGCGCGCGACGCTCGCCGTGCTGCTGCCCGCGCTCACCGCGCTCATCGGCGGACTGCAACTCGACCGCGACAAACTCCGCGCCGCCGCCGCGAGCCCGCTGCTCCTCGCCACCGACGCCGCCGACGAGCTCGCGGCGCAGGGCGTGCCGTTTCGCGAGGCGCACGAACGCGTGAGCCGCGCCGGCGCGCACTCGACCCGATCGGTCGACGACGTGCTCGCGAAGAAGAACGTCTACGGCGGCACCGCCCCCGCGCGCGTGCGCGACGCGGCGCGGGCCGCGCTGGAGGCACTCGCATGAAACTGCCGAAGGGGTTCCTCGCCTCCGGCGTGCGCGCCGGCATCCGCAAGAAGCGCCCCGACCTCGGGCTCATCGTCGCCGAAGACGGCGCGAACGCCGCGGCCGTGTTCACGAAGAACCGCTTTCAGGCGGCGCCGGTCGTGCTGTCGAAAGCGGCGCTGAAGAAAACCGGCGGCCGCGCGAAAGCGATCGTCGTCAATGCCGGTTGCGCGAACGCCGTCACCGGACGCGAAGGTCTCGACGCCGCGAAACGCGTCCGCACGCGCGCCGCGGAGCTGCTGCATTGCGGCGAAGAGGAGATCCTTCTCGCGTCGACCGGCGTCATCGGCGTCGTGCTGCCCGACAAGAAGATCCGCGAATCGCTCCCCGACGCCGTCACGCGCCTTTCCATCGGCGGCGGCGAAGGACTCTCGCACGCGATCCTCACCACCGACGTCGGGCCGAAAGTCGCGCAGGCGACGTTCACGCTCGGCGGCAAACGCGGACGCCTCGTCGGCGTCGCCAAAGGCGCGGGCATGATCCATCCGAACATGGCCACGATGCTCGGCTTCGTCATGACGGACGCCGCGCTCGAGCCGGCCGCGCTGCAGCGCGCGCTGCGCGCCGCCGTCGATCAGAGCTTCAACGTGATCTCCGTCGACGGCGACACGTCGACGAACGACACCGTGTTCCTGCTCGCGTCGGGAAAGCTCGGCAACGACGAAGGCGCCGATCTCGCCGACTTCCAGCGCGCGCTCAACACGCTCTGCCGCGACCTCGCGTGGATGATCGTCCGCGACGGCGAAGGTGCGACGCGCGTCATGGAGCTCGAAGTCACCGGCGCGCGCTCCGAGCGCGAGGCCAAGCTCGCCGCGCACGCCATCGCGACGTCGCCGCTGGTCAAGACCGCGCTGCACGGCGGCGATCCGAACTGGGGACGCATCCTCGCCGCCGCCGGCCGCAGCGGCGCGCGCTTTTCCGTCAAGCGCGTCTCGCTCACCGCCGGCTCGCTGCCGCTCGTGCGCGATGGTCAACCTGTTGTCTATCGCGAAAAGGACGCGGCGAAGATCTTCGCGCGCGAGCGCGTGCCGCTGCACGTCGACCTCGGCGCCGGCTCCGGGCGCGCGGTCATCCTCTCCAGCGACCTCGGGCACGACTACGTCAGTCTCAACGCTGACTACCGCAGCTGACGACCGCAGCTGACGCGCGCGCCGCGGCTGAAACCTCGCCGCGGCGCGCGCGTACCACCTCACATCCCCATGCTCCTCTTCTGGCTTCCCCTCGCCGCCGCGTCCGCCCACATCGTCGAAGAATTCTTCTGGCCCGGCGGCTTCACCGCCTGGTACCACCGCACGTATCCGGAGATCGCCAGCAGCGCGTCGCGGCGGTTCATCTTCTGGATCAACGCCGCCCTGCTCTTCGGCTGCTTCGCCGTCGGCATCGATCAGCGTACGTCCATCGGCCCGGCGTTCTTCCTCCTCTTCGCCACGCTCCTCGGCGCGAACGGCATCTTCCACCTCGCGGCGACCATCCGCATGCGGCGCTACTCGCCCGGCGTCGTCACCGGCACGCTGCTCTACATCCCGATGGCGTTGTACGGCGCGTGGGTGCTGGTCGGGGCGGGACGCATCTCGATCGGCGCCGCTGCCGGCGCGATCGCGGCCGGCGCGTCCTATCACTTTCTCTCGCGGCTCAACCACCTGCGCCGCGCGAAAGCGATCGAGGCTAAGGAATGAAGCCGTCGTCGGCGCCGACGAGGCTTTCGAGGATCGACTTCGACTCGTCGCTCAGCTTCGTGAAGAAGAGCCGCGAGGCGTAGAGCGTCGCGCCGCCTGGGCCGGCGCCGAGGCCGACGACCGTGCAGGTCTCGACCCGGGCTTCGGAGACGAAGCGGCGGTTGTCGTGCGTGAAGGAAATCTCGATGCTCGAGCCGGTCTGCAGCACGCCCGCGTGCGTGGCGAGGACGCCGGTGGTGCTGATGTCGACGAGCGTGCCGTCCTTGCGGCCGATCCGGAGCGGAAGGTTCATGAGCACGCGAAAGCGATTGCTTCGCCGCACGACGCTCATCCGGAGTTGCTCTTTCATGGCAGGGACCGCAGCCAATCTACGCCCAACCCGCGCGTTCCGCAACGCCCATTGTCGTTACACTTCCACCCCATGAATCGCCGCCTCGCGCTGCTCGTTCTGCTGCTGATTCCCCACGCGCTCCAGGCCGCCTCGCGCGAGCCGGTGCGCGCGCCGCACGGAATGGTCTCGTGCGTCTCGCCGATCGCCTCGCACATCGGCGCCGACGTCCTCGCGAAAGGCGGCAACGCCGTCGACGCCGCGGTCGCGGTCGGCTTCGCGCTCGCGGTGACGTGGCCGTCCGCGGGCAACCTCGGCGGCGGCGGTTTCATGCTCGTGCGCACCGCCGACGGCAACGCCATCGCCCTCGACTACCGCGAGCGCGCGCCGCTCGCCGCCACGCGCACGATGTACGTCGACGCGAACGGCAAGGTGATCCCGAAGCTCTCGACGCAGGGCTACAAAGCGGTCGGCGTCCCCGGCACTGTCGCCGGCCTCGCGCTCGCGCACAAGCGCTGGGGCAAGCTGCCGTGGAAGGAGCTCATTGCGCCGGCGCAGAAGCTCGCCGCCGACGGCTTCACCATCAACTACATGCTCGCCAAGAGCCTCGCCGAGAAATCGTCCATCGAGAAGATGGAACCGTTCGCCGACAGCAAACGCATCTTCCTCAACAACGGCAAGCCGTACGTCATGGGCGACAAGCTCGTGCAGCCGGAGCTCGCGCGCGTGCTCGCGCGCATCGCCACCGATCCACGCGACTTCTATGAAGGCGCAACCGCGAAGCAGCTCGTCGACGACATGCGCGCGCACGGCGGCCTCGTCACCGCCGAAGATCTGCGCACGTACGAGCCAACGCTGCGCACGCCGCTCCGCACGACCTATCGCGGCTACGAGATCCTGACCATGCCGCCGCCGTCGTCCGGCGGGATCGCGCTGATCGAGATGCTGCACATGCTCGAGCCGTACGACCTCGGCGCGATGGGCTGGCATTCGTCGCAACACGTCCACCTGATGACCGAGGTGATGCGGCGGGCGTTCGCGGACCGCGCGCAGTTTCTCGGCGACACCGACTTCGTGAAGGTGCCGGTGGCCGCGCTCACCTCGGCCGCGTTCGCGGAATCGCGCCGCAAGACGATCGATCCCGAGCACGCCACGCCGAGCGCCACGACCGGCGCCGGCGATCCCGCGCCGTACGAGTCGACGCAGACCACGCACTTCTGCGTCATCGACGCACAAGGCAACGCGGTCAGCAATACGTACACCCTCAACGACAGCTACGGCGCCGGCGTCACCGCGACCGGCCTCGGCTTCCTCCTCAACGACGAGATGGACGACTTCAGCTCCGCGCCCGGCACTCCGAATTACTACGGGCTCATTCAAGGCGAGGCGAACTCGATCGCGCCGCGCAAGCGCCCGCTCTCCTCGATGACTCCCGCGATCGTGCTGAAGGACAACAAGCTCGCCTACGCCCTCGGCAGCCCCGGCGGTCCCACGATCATCAACACGGTGCTGCAGCTGCTCGTCAACGTCATCGACTTCAAGATGAACATCGCCGAAGCCGTCAGCGCGCCGCGCATCCATCATCAATGGCTGCCCGACGAGCTCTATTGGGAGCCGTTCGACTTGCAGGGTGATACACGCGCGGCGCTCGAGCGCATGGGCCACAAGCTCCGCGCGAAGGCCGGCTTCGCGGACTCCGACACGATCGGCGACGCGCAGATGATCGGCATCGACACGAACGGCACGCGCATGGGCGCCGCCGATACGCGCCGCGGCGGCGAAGCCGCCGGCGACTGACGTGCGATACGATTCGCCGCCATGAAGATCGACAAGAAATCGCTCGCGGCATGGGCCGCGAACGAGCGCACGCGTTTCGAAGCAGACCTCCGCACGCTCGTCGAGATCCCGTCCGTTTCCGCCGAGCCCGCACGTGCCGGCGACGTCCGCCGCTGCGCCGAGGCGGCCGCGCAGCTGATCCGCGACGCCGGCGGCGAGCCGGCCATTCTCGAGACGGATGGATATCCATTCATCCATGGCCGCTTCGACGTCGATCCGAAAGCGCCGACGCTGACGATGTACAACCACATGGACGTGCAGCCCGCGTCGCGCGAGACCGAGCCGTGGAACACGGAGCCGTTCGTCTTCACGAAGGAAGGCGACCGCTACTTCGGCCGCGGCACCACCGACGACAAAGGTCCCGCGCTCAGCGCGCTCTACGGCATCCGCGCCGCGCGCGAGGCCGGCGTGAAGCTGAACCTCCGCGTGCTGTGGGAGCTCGAAGAGGAAATCGGCTCGCCGAACTTCGAGAGCGGCATCAAGACGCACGCGAAGACGCTGGCCACGGATCACATCCTCGTCTCCGACACGATCTGGGTCTCCCGCCAACGCCCCGCCTGCCCGGCCGGCCTCCGCGGCCTGCAGGGCTTTTCGCTGACGCTCGAAACCGGCACGACCGATCAGCACTCGGGGGTCACCGGCGGCGCCGCGCGCAATCCGCTCGCGGAGCTGATGCAGCTCGTCTCCGAGATGTTCGACGCGCGCTCCGGGAAGGTGAAGCTCAAAGGCTTCTACGACGACGTCGTCCCGCCGAGCCGCCGCGAGATCGAAGACTTCAAGGCGTCCGGCTTCACGATCAAGCAGTTCAAGAAGGATCACCTCTTCAAGTCGATCCGCAGCGACGACCCCGTCGACGTGATGAAACGCATCTGGGCGCTGCCGACCTTCGAGGTTCACGGCCTCGTCGGCGGCTACACCGGCCCCGGCATCAAGACGATCATCCCGCCGCGCGCCGAGGTGAAGATCTCCTGCCGCCTGGTCGCGAATCAGGACCCGCGCAAGATCGAGAAGCTGGTCCGCGCGTTCGTGAAAGAACGCAATCCCGACGTCAAAATCGAAGTCGAGAATTCGATGTGGCCCTACAAGGCGCCGACCAGTGGTCCTCTCGCCGACGCGGTCCGCGACGCGATGAAGTTCGCGTTCGGCCGCGAGCCGGTCTTCGTCCGCGAAGGCGGCTCGATCGGCGCCGTGATCTCGATGGAGAAGGTGCTCAAGACGCCGGTGATGTTCCTCGGCCTCTCGCTCCCCGAACACGGCTACCACGCCCCGAACGAGAACTACGACTGGCCCCAAGCCAGCGGCGGCATCGTGTCGTTCGTCAAGTACTTCGACAACGTGTCGCGGCTCTGAGGGGATGACGACGGGGACGACGAGAGGCCTCCGGCGGGCCGGCGAGGCCGGCGGCGCTAAGGGCCTAGCCGAGACGCACGTGCGGTCGCGGTTAACGTCGTTGACTGCAGCCGCACGTGCGTCTCGGCTAAGCCCTTAGCGGTGCCGGCCGCGCCGGCCCGCCGGAGGCCCTTCGTCGTCCCCATCGTCATCCCTCACCGCGGCCCCACGTACCGAGCACGTGGCCGAATCATCACGTTTTGCTCGTATTGCTCGATGGCGTGGGCGATCCAGCCGATCGTGCGGCCGATGGCGAAGAGGGTGAGGGCGGAGCCGTGCGGGAGTCCCAACGCACGGGCGAAGGCGACGAGGGCGAAATCGACGGTGGGTTCTTCGCCGAGGACCGTGCTCGCGGCGTTGGCGAGAGAGCGGGCGAAGGTCAGCTCCTTCGACTTCGGGAGGAGATCGAACAGCAGGCGTGCGCGTGGATCGCCTTCGGGATAGAGCGGGTGGCCGAAGCCCTCGATGGGATCGCCGCGGCGGAGGCGTTCGGCGAGAGCGCGGCGGAGATCGCGGGCGCGGCGGAGCTCGTCGAAGAGTGCTTCCACGCGTGCGGTGGCGCCGCCGTGTTTCGTGCCTTCGAGTGCGGCGAGGCCGGCGACGACGACCGAGTACGGATTCGAGCCGGCGGAGGCGACGCAGCGCGCGGTGAAGGCGGAGACGTTGAGCTCGTGATCGGCGCAGACGATCAGCGCCGCGCGGATGAGGTCCGCGGCGCGTTTCTGTTTCGGCGCCCAGCGGCGTGCGAGCGTCTCCTCGATCGTCGCCTCCAGCGTTTGCGATTCAGCGGCGACGCTGGTGAGCAGATTGAGAATGCGCCAGCCGCTCTGCGCGACCGCTTTCGGACGGAGGTCGAACGAGAGCGGATCGCGCGCGGCGACGATCGGGAGGACGGATTGTGCACGGCTGATGAAGGGCAGATCGTGCGCGGCGCCGCCACCGACGACGTGGAGCGGCGTATCGAAGATGTCCGCTTCGAACGAGCCGGTCCAGACGAGGGCCGCGACTTCTTCGAGCGATCGCGTATGCACGAGCTCCACGACGTCGTGGCCGCGGTAGTAGAGCTGCCCGTCGGCGATCAGCGTGATCGACGACTCGAGCACCGGCACGCCCCAGCGCAGCGCATGTTCCGCTGCTTTCTCCGGATTGCGCCGCTCCTCGGCGCGGCTGCGCAGGCGTTCGACATCCTCGCGCGCGTAGCGGCGCTCGCGCGTCTTGCCGGGCACCGGCTCCGAGCGCAGGTAGCCGCGGCTGACGTACGCGTACAACGTCGCGCGGCTCACGCCGAGGAGACGGGTCGCCTCGCGTGCGTCAATCCATTGTGGCCTGCGAGCCATTGGTTGATTGTACAATCAATGTTGACATCCCACGGAACCAAACCTAGTTTCGGTGCATGAACGAAGTGCACAACGGACTGGAAGGAATCGTCGCCGCGGAGACGCGGCTGAGCATGGTCGACGGCGAGCGGGGCGAGCTCGTGATCGGCGGATACGCGGTCGAAGAGCTGGCGTCTTGGGGTTTCGAAGACGTCGCGTCGCTGCTGTGGGGACTGGCTGGTTTCGAGGGAAAACCGGCTGTTTGCGCGCTTCCGCCGCACACGCTGCAGCTGTTGCGCGACGTCGCACCGAAGCGCGTGCCGGTGATGGACGCGCTGCGGATGGCCGCGGGCACGTTGAGCGCGGAAGACGACGCGGACGCGGCGCGGATGCTCGCGGGCAGCTTCCCCGTCATCGTCGCCGCGTACTGGCGTCTTCTTCATGGCGTAGAACCGCTCGCGCCGCGCGCGGAGCTCGGCATCGCGGCGAACTACCTCTACCTGCTCACGGGACGCGAGCCGCACGCGGAGCTCGTACGCGGGCTCGAAACGTATCTCAATACCGTCGTCGATCACGGGCTCAACGCGTCGACGTTCACCGCGCGCGTCGTCGCGTCGACGGGATCCGATTTCGTCTCCGCGATCGTGGGCGCCGTCGGCGCGCTCAAAGGTCCGCTGCACGGCGGCGCGCCGGGGCCGGCGCTCGACATGGTCTTCGAGATCGGCGAGGCCTCGCGCGCGGAAGGCGTGCTGCGCGCGAAGATCGCGGCGGGCGAACGGCTGATGGGCTTCGGGCATCGCGTGTACAAAGTGCGCGACCCGCGCGCGGACGTGCTCGCGGCGGCGGCGGAGCGGATGTTCACGCGCGCGGGCGACATGAGCCTCTACAACCTCGCGCGCGACGTCGAGGCGACGGCGCTGCGGCTGCTCGAGGAGCACAAGCCGGGACGCAAGCTGCAGACGAACGTCGAGTTCTACACCGCGCTCCTGCTGCACGGCCTCGGGCTCGAGGTGCCGCTCTTCACGCCGACGTTCGCCGTCGCGCGCGTGGTGGGCTGGCTCGCGCACGCATTCGAGCAGCGGCGCGTCGGGCGGATCATCCGGCCGCAGTCGGTGTACGTCGGCGAGCGCCACGGTGCTGCGGCGGCGTACGCCGGCTGATCATCGGCGGAAACTCGCGAGGCCGCGCGCCGTAGTAACGAAGCGGGAGGAACGACCATGTTCGCTTTTCTCGTCTTCGTCTTCGTCGCCGGCGTGGTGGTCCTCGCGCTCGGCGCGGCGCTGCTGAAGTTCACGATCAAGCTCGCGCTGCTGCCGCTCAAGCTCCTGCTGCTGCCGCTCTTCGCCGTGCTGTTCATCGTCAAGATGGCGTTCCTGCTCGTCGCCGGCATCGCCGTCGTGAGTCTCATCGTGGCCGTCGTCGTGCCGCTGATCGTCCTCGCGGCCATCGTGCTCGTGCCGGTGGCGCTGATCTCCGCGCTGGCCTAGGTGCGTTTTTTGAATGCTGCGGGATCCGTGGTCGAGAGAAAACGCGCGCTGGTCGTCGACGACGACGACCCGATCCGCGCCATGCTGTCCAAAGTCGTTTCCCGGCAGGACCTCGACGTCGATACGGCGCGCGACGGCGAAGAGGCGATTCAACAGATCGACGCGCACAACGACTACTCCGTCATCGTGCTCGACCTGATGATGCCGCGCGTCGACGGTTTCGGCGTGCTGCGCCACCTCAGCGCGCACCATCCGGACATGCTGAAGTGCACGATCATCGCGTCCGCCGTCCCCGAGAGCGAGATCCTCCGCCGCTTCGACGTGCCGGTCTACAAGATCCACGCGAAGCCGTTCGACATGGCCCGGCTGATGGACGACATCCGGGCATGCACGGGGAGCTAGACGCTGCGGCCGCGCACCGCGGACGCGTCACCTGCTGGTTCGCGCCACCTACCGGTTCGCGTACTGCTTCTCGTAGTACGCGCGGAACTCGGCGCTGCGCTCCTTGATGGCGCGCCACCACGGCTCGTTCTCGACGTACCAGCGCACGGTGCGCTCGAGGGCGGCGTCGAAGTCGGTGTCGCATTTGAATCCGAGGCGCTCGAGCTTGCGCGTGTCGAGGGAGTAGCGGCGGTCGTGGCCCTGGCGGTCGCCGACCGGCTTGATGAGCGACTCCGGCTTCTTCAGCAGTTCGAGGATGCGGTACGTGATCTCGCGGTTCTCGCGCTCGTTGCCGCCGCCGATGTTGTACGTCTCGGAGTTCGTGCCGTACTCGATGAGGAAGTCGATCGCGGCGCAGTGGTCGTCGACGAAGAGCCAGTCGCGGACATTTTTTCCGTCGCCGTAGAGCGGCAGCGGCAGGTCGTCCATCGCGTTCGTGACGAAGAGGGGAATCAGTTTCTCCGGATACTGATAAGGCCCGAAATTATTCGAGGCGCGCGTCACGATCACCGGCAAGCCATACGTCTGTCCGTACGCATAAGCCATGCGGTCGCCGCCGGCTTTCGACGCGGAGTACGGGTTGCGCGGATTGAGCGGATCGCCTTCGCTGAACGAGCCGTCGTCGATCGAGCCGTAGACCTCGTCGGTGGAGATCTGCACGAAGCGGCGCAGCTTCGGCGCGTGACGGCGCGCTTCCTCGAGCAGCACGAGGACGCCGTGCACGTCGGTCTGGATGAACGTGCCGGCCTCCATCAGCGAGCGGTCGACGTGCGTCTCCGCGGCGAAGTTGACGACGACGTCGGTGCCGTTGCCGTCGACGCCGCGGTACGCCTCGGTCACATCGGCCGGATTGGCGATGTCGCCCTCGAGAAAACGATAGTTCGGCTTCCCTTCGTATTCGGCGAGGTTCTCGCGGATGCCGGCGTACGTGAGCTTGTCGAGGTTCACGACCTGGGCATCGTCGCCGTACTTGTTGAAGAGGAAGCGGATGAAGTTCGAGCCGATGAAACCGGCGCCGCCGGTGACGAGATAACGCATGGAGAAGTCCTTCAGACGAGGTTCAGGGCGCGAATCCTACTAAAATCCGGCGCTTCATGCCCGTTTCCGTCACGAAGCGCGAATGGCGCGAGCTGCTGCGCCTGGCGCCGCCGATTGCCGCGGCGCAGGCAGGCACGCAGCTCATGGGTCTCGTCGACGTCGCGGTCCTCGGCCGCGTCGGCGCGCGCGAGCTCGCGTCGGCGGGACTCGGCAACACGCTCTTCTTCTCCGCGGCGATCATCGGCATGGGCACGGTGTTCGGCGTCGATCCGCTCATCGCGCAGGCGATCGGCGCGGGCGATCCCGCGCGTGCGCGGCGGATGCTGTGGCAGGGCGTCTGGCTGGCGATGCTCGTCTCGATCGCGCTGATGATCGTGATGACGTCGGTCGCGATCGCGCTGCCGTATGCGGGCGTGCAGGCGGAGCTCGTCGCGCCGTCGCGCAGCTTCCTGCTCATCCGCATGATCAGCGTGCTGCCGTTCCTCGTCTACCTCGTCATCCGCGCGTACCTGCAGGCACACGGCGTGACGCGGCCGATGCTGACGACCATGCTCGCGGCGAACGTGGTGAATTTCGGCGGCGACATTCTGCTGATCTTCGGCGGCGGCGGACTGCCGGCGTGGTGCGGACCGTTGCGGCGCATTCCGGCGATGGGCGTGCCCGGCGCGGCGCTGTCGACGGTGTTCTGCAACTTCCTACAGCTGGCGATGCTCGCCGCGGCCGCGCGCCGCGTCGGATCGCGCGAGCGCGTCGACCGCCGCCCGCGCCGCGAAGATCTCGCGAAAGCGTTCCGCGTCGGCATGCCGATCGGCTTGCAGCTCGGCGCGGAGATCGGCATCTTCGCGCTGGTCGGCGTGCTCGCGGCGCGGCTCGGCACGGCACCGCTCGCCGCGCATCAGCTCGTGCTCAGCGTGGCGTCCTTCACGTACACGATTGCGCTCGGCGTCGCGGCGGCGGGCACCGTGCGCGTGAGCATCGGCATCGGCGCGCGCGATCCGCTCGCGACGCGCACCGCGGGACGCGTGGCATTTCTCGCCGGCGCCGGCATCATGACGCTCGCCGCGCTGACGTTCGCGCTCGCGCCGACGCGCGTGGCGCGGCTCGTCACCGATCAGGAGACGATCATCCTCGCGTCGATCCCGCTCTTCATGGTCGCCGCCGTGTTCCAGCTCTCCGACGGATTGCAGGCCATCGGCGCAGGCGCGCTGCGCGGCGCGGGCGACACGCGCTTTCCGATGTACGCGAATCTCCTCGGCCACTGGCTCATCGGCCTGCCGGTCGCGCTCTGGCTCGGCTTCCACGCCGGCCTCGGCGTCGTCGGACTGTGGTGGGGACTCTGCGCGGGTCTCAGCGTCGTCGCGGTGCTGCTGCTGGTGCGTTTCGAGAAGCTCGCCGCGAAAACGATCGCGCCGCTGTGAGGCTCAGAAGATGTTGAACGCGCGCGTCAGGTAGTCCGAGAAGATCAGCACGAACATCACGCCCAGCCAGAGGAACGAGCTGATGATCACGATCCACGTCATGCGCGGCGAATGGATCACGTGCATGAACCAGAGGATGACCATCACCGCTTTCGTGACCGCGATCGCCAGCGCGAGCGGCGTGTTCCAGACGCCGAGGTTCACGCGGCTCGCCGCGACGGTGAGCACCGTGAAGACCATCAGCGCGAAGAAGACGACGAAGTACGCCGTCAGCGACGCCTCGTGATGCGCCGGCGCGTGGCCGACATGATCGGAGTGATCGGTTGTGTGATGCGATTGCGCCATCACGCTCCTCCGTGGATCAGATACAGCAGCGGGAAGAGGAAGATCCAGACGATGTCAACGAAGTGCCAGTACAGACCCATGATCTCGATCGGGCTGTAGTACTCCTCGCCGAAGTCGCCCCGCCACGCGCGGCGGATGAAGTACAGCAGCAGGCCGAAGCCGATGACCATGTGCAGCGCGTGCATGCCGGTCATGCCGAAGTAGAAGACCATGAACAGCTCGATGCCGCGCGTGAGCGACGGATCGGCGTGATGCACGTACGTGAAGTGAGAGCCGGGGAAGAGACCTTCCTCGATGTGAATGCTGTACTCGTACGCTTTCACGCCGAGAAACACGCCGCCGAGGAGCAGCGTGAGGACGAGCATCAGCGTGGTGAACTTCCGCTTCGCGGTCTGCGCTCCGTACACCGCGAGGGCCATCGAGAGCGAGCTGCCGATCAGCACGATCGTGTTGATCGTGCCGACCATCCAGTTCTGATGATGCGCGCCCGCGGCCCACGCCTCGGGATACATGTTGCGATAGACCGTGTACGCGAGGAAGAAGCCGCCGAAGAAGAGGATCTCCGTCGCGAGGAACATCCACATGCCCAGCGTCGAAGCCTCGTGCTGCTGCCCGAGGTCCTCGAAGTGATGCTGGAGGAACGGATGGTGATGCGCGTGCGCGTGCGGCTCGGCCGCGTGCTCGGCGCCGTGATGGAGCGTGACGTCAGACATTCTGCGTTTCCTTCATCGCCTTGAGGAACGCGGGATAGTCGTACGCGTCCCACGTGACGACCGGCGTCTCGTGGAAGTTCTCTTTCGGCGGCGGCGACGAGGTCGCCCATTCCAGTCCGACCGCGCCCCACGGATTGACGCCCGCGCGGCGGCCGAACTTGAGCGACCAGGCGAGGTAGATCATCGGCAGCAGATAGCCGGCGGCGAGCACCGTCGCGCCCGCGGTCGAGAGCACGTTCAGCACCTGGAACTCCGGCGCGTACGCGTGATAGCGGCGCGGCATGCCGACGTAGCCGACGAGGAACTGCGGGAAGAAGGTCAGGTTGAAGCCGACGAAGACGAGCAGCGCGGAGAGGCGCGCCCACCATTCGGGATACATGCGCCCGGTGATCTTCGGCCACCAGTAGTGAATGCCGCCGAGGTAGGCCATCACCGTGCCGCCGACCATGATGTAGTGGAAGTGCGCGACGACAAAGTAGCTGTCGTGCACGTGCACGTCGACGCCGAGCGCGGCGAGGAAGAGTCCCGTGACGCCGCCGATGGTGAAGAGGCCGATGAAGCCGAGGACGTACAGCATCGGCGTCTGCCACGACACCGAGGCCTTGTACATCGTGGCGGTCCAGTTGAAGACTTTGATCGCTGACGGCACCGCGACGAACATCGTCAGGAACGAGAAGACGAGCGCGGAGTAGACGGAGATGCCGGCCACGAACATGTGGTGCGCCCACACGAGGAAGCCGAGGAAGGCGATCGCGAGCGAGGAGAACGCCACGAACTTGTAGCCGAAGATCTTCTTGCGCGTGAACGCGGCCACGAGCTCCGAGATCACGGCCATGCCCGGCAGAATCATGATGTAGACGGCCGGGTGCGAGTAGAACCAGAAGAGGTGCTGATACAGCAGCGGATCGCCGCCGAGCGCGGGATCGAAGATGCCGACGCTCAGCACGCGCTCGATCATCAGCAGCGCGAGCGTGATGGCCAGCACCGGCGTCGCCAGCAGCATGACCACGCTCGTCGCGTACATCGACCAGACGAACAGCGGCAGGCGGAACCAGGTGAGTCCCGGCGCGCGCATGCGGTGCACGGTGACGATGAAGTTGAGGCCCGTGAGGATCGACGAGAAGCCGGTGATGAACGCGCCCATCGTCGTGGCGAAGACGTGCGTGTTCGAGTACTGCGTCGAGAACGGCGTGTAGAACGTCCAGCCGGTGTCGACGCCGCCGGTGACGATCACGTAGATCCCGAAGATCGCGCCGATCATGTAGATGTACCAGCTGAGCAGGTTGATCCTCGGGAATGCGAGGTCTTTCGCGCCCAGCATGATCGGCAGGATGAAGTTCCCGAGCACCGCCGGGATCGCGGGAATCAGGAAGAAGAAGATCATCACGATGCCGTGCAGCGTGAAGAACTTGTTGTAGGTGTCGGACGTGAACAGGTCGCCCTCGGGCGTGAGCAACTCGAGGCGCATCATGAACGCGAAGAAGCCTCCGACGAAGAACAGCGCCGTGACGCTGATCATGTAGAGGATGGCGATGCGCTTGTGGTCCCGCGTGAGCAGCCACGACATCACGCCGTATTCGTCGTTGATGTAGTTCCGCTTGGCCGTGGTGCTCGGCTCGATGAACGGTGCTTCGTCGATGGTCGTTGTGGTCATCGTTCGATACCTATGGATTCGTGTTCGTGGCCGGAGCGGCGGTGCTCGTCGATGCGGCGGCGCCGGTCGTGGTCGGAGCGCCGGCGCTCGTCTGCAGCGATCGCGGCGACTCGACCGCGAGCGACGACGTCTGCGGCTGGCCGAGCGACTTCACGTACGCGAGCAGGCGCATGAGGTCTTCCTCGCTCACCTGTCCCTGGAACGTCGGCATGATCGGCGTGAAGCCTTTCGCGATCTTCGCCTGCGGATTGAGGATCGACTCGCGGATGTAGTTGTCGTCGGCGACGACGTTGCGGTTGTCGGCGAGCTGAATGGTCTTGCCGTACAGGCCCGCGAGCACGGGGCCGCGGCCGGTGGCGTCGTTCGTGTGGCAGGTGTTGCACGCGTATTTCTGGAAGAGCTGCTCGCCCTGCGAGGCCATCGAGCCTTCGCTGCCGCCGGCCAGCCAGCGCTGATACGCGGTCGGCTCCATCACTTCCACCCACCCCGTCATGCCGGAGTGCAGCGTGCCGCAGTACTCGGCGCAGAAGATGTGGAAGCGTCCCGTCTTCGTGGCCTGGAACCACATCGTGCGATAGCGGCTCGGCAGCACGTCCGCCTTCACGCGGAACGCGGGGAACCAGAGGCTGTGAATGATGTCTTCGGATGCGAACGTGATCTTCACGGGCCGATTGACGGGCACGTGCAGCGTGTTGATCTCGCGCTGTCCGCTCGCGTGCTGGAACTTCCACATCCACTGGCGGCCGGTCGCGTAGACCTCGATGGCGTCGTCCGGCACGCGCTGCACGTGGAAGAACGCCCACGCGCCCCAGACGAAGATGCCGAGGAAGATGATGGTCGGAACGATGGTCCAGGTGAGCTCGAGCGCCTTCGGCGGCTCCTGCTCCTGCGCCAGCTCGTTGTCGGGACGGCGACGGTACTTGATGGCGAAGTAGAAGATGACGATCCAGATGAGGATCGACACCGTGCCGGTGAGGGCGACGAGGAACAGATACAGGGTGTCGACGGTGCGCGCGGCGGTCGACGCCTGTTCGGGAAACAGTGGGAAATCCGCAAGCATCATGGTGTCGTCTCGAACGATGACTTCCGCCGCTCACTCCGCAGCATGAGGAAGATGAAGCCCCCCAGGAAGGCCACGGTGGCGACGCCGCCGGCGCGGGCGAACGTCATCGCGTCGCGGCTGTACTTCCCGACGGCCGGGTCGTAGTGGTAGCAGAGGAGAAGAAGCTGTTCGGTGAACCCTCCGACTTTTCCTGCCGAGGCTTCGGTGATGGCCAAACGCAGATCGCGCGGCTTGTACTCGAAGCCGTAGAAATACCGTGACGTAACCCCCTCGGGCGTGAGGACCATCAGCGCGGCGCCGTGCGCGAACTGGTCGCGCTGCCCGTCGTACGCGAACTGAAAGCCGACGGAGTCCGCGAGCGCCTTGATCGACGACTCGTTGCCCGTGAGGAAGTGCCAGCCCGGCGCGGACTCGAGGCGTCCGTAGCGGCGAAGGTACTTCTCCTTGAACTGCATCGCCGCGGCCGGCTTGTCGCGCGGATCCATGCTGACGGTGATGACGTCGAACTGTTTGTTGATGTCGAACTTCAGCTCCGTCAGGGCGCTGGTCGTCCCCTCGAGGACCATCGGACAGAGCATCGGGCAGCTGTAGTAGACGAACTGCAGCAGCACCGGCTTGTCGTGATGAAAGTACGAGTCGAGATGCACGACGCCGCCAGTCTCGTCGCGGAACATCAGCTGCAGCGGAATGCGCGAGCCGAGCTTCTGCGCGATGCTGACGTTGCCGGGAAGCCGCGCGGGCGTCGACGACGTCTGCGCGGACGCGGCGACGGCAGCGACGAGCAACAACGCGGCACACGCGCGGCGGAGGATCACTGCGGCGTGCCTCCGGTGGTCGAGGTCGTGGTGGCGGTGTTCGCGCCCGCCGGCGCCGCGGCGGCGGGATTCGTCGCGGCGGGCGCGGGAGCGACGCCGGTGTCGGGCGTCACCGCCGCCGGCGGCACGCCGGCGCCCGGAGCGGACGCGGGAACGTGCGGCGCGGCGCTGGCGAGGCGCTGCACGGCGAGATCTTTGGCGACGTCGATCGGGATGTGCACGACGCCTTTCTGCTTGTCGACCCAGCCGTAATTCCGCAGGACCTTCTCCTCGCCTTTCCGCATGTCCAGCAGGTCGACCACGGGCGTGCCGCGGTTCGGCGCGAGGATCTCGCCGTTCGCGATCTTGCGCGGGAACGGCTGGAGCAGCGGCTGGTTCTGCGGAACGTTGGAGTTCGGCGGAATGGCGATCGCGGTCTGCGGCGGCGGCGTGTGCCCGCGCTCGATTTTGCGCAGTCCCTGATAGAAGCCGTAGATCAGGAAGTGCGTGATGATTGCGAAGACGATGAAGCCGGCGATACCCCAGAAAAGGGGGCTGAGCGGCACGTCGGATTCCTCGTGCTTCGTCTCCGGGTTGAAGAGATCGTCGTCCTCGTAGTGGTAATGCTCAGGCATGGCGCACGGCCTCCCGTTGCAGCGTTCCCTCGCGCAGCGCCTCGTCGACCCACGACTCGTGAATCGGGATGATGGTCTGTCCCTTCAGTTGCGCGATGAACGCGGCGAGCCACAGCCCGCCGATGCCGATGAACGCGAAAATCGTGATCCAGGAGAAGTGGAAGTGCTCGTAGCCGTACGCCGGGCCGATCAGCCAGTACGTATCGACGAAGCGCATGATGAGGATCACCACCGTGACGATGGCGATCGTCTTCGGCCGGTCCTTGATCGAGCGCATGAGCAGCATGAAGAACGGCAGGAAGAAGTGGAACAGCACGAGGGCCGCGGCCATCCAGCCCCAGACGCCGTGCATGCGCTTGAGGTAGTAGGGCGTCTCTTCCTTGATGTTGCCGTACCAGACGAGCAGGAACTGCGAGAAGTTCGTGTACGCCCAGAGCATCGTGAAGGCGAGCATCAGGTTGCCGAGGTCGCGGAAGTGCATCGGCTTGAGCACGCCTTCCATGGCCGGGTTGTCGGCGAGGAGCGTGAGGAAGAACGTCACGAACGCGAACGCGGAGAGACCCGCGCTGACGGTGAACGCGATGCCGTACATCGACGAATACCACTTCGGCTCGAGCGACATCACCCAGTCGACCGAGGTCGTGGTGAGCGTGAGCACGATCATCAGCAGGCCCGCGGCGCTCCAGCGGCGGCGCGTGAGCTCCGTGTACGGCGAGCGCGTCTTCGCGAAGTCGAGCGAGAGGATGCGGATGCGCCACGCCCACAGCGTCCACAGCGCGAAATAGACGAGCGTGCGGATGATCCACGCGGTCGGATTGAGATAGACCGACTTGCGCGAGAGCAGCACGTCGTGCGCGACGATGTCGTGGTTCGCCCACGCGTAGACGTACTGCAGGCCGAAGACGATCGGCAATCCGAAGAGGAGGAACAGCGGCAGCGTGCGCGCGGCCGCGCCGAGCGGACGGCGGATGAGCAGACCCCACTCGCCGCCGGTGACGTACTGCAGGCAGAGCACGCCGAGCGCGCCCGCGGGGATGAAGAACCAGAAGATGAACGCCGGCAGCCAGGCGCGATAGAACTCCGGCGCGTTCGTGACGAAGCCGATCGCGGCGACGACGATGCCGATGATGCCGACGATGAGCAGCGGCGTCTGCGCGCGGGCGATGCCGGTGGCGTGCGGACGGGAGGTTTGCGTATCGGCGCTCATCAGTGCGTCGCCTCCGCCGCCGGGCTCGCGGCCGCGTCTTCCGCCGGAGCGTCGAGGTTCGCGCGCTGCGCGGGCGGCACGTCCGCCACGGTCGCGTTCTGGCTGAGCTGCAGCGCGCGGATGTAGGCGACGATCGCCCAGCGGTCGCGCGTCGGAATCATGGTGCCGTACGGCGGCATCGCGCCGAATCCACTGGTCATCACGTCGAAGAAATGTCCCGTGTTCGCCGCGCGCAGCGACGCCGTGTGGAACGACGGCGGATGGCGATAGCCGCGCGACGGAATCATGCCGTTGCCGTCGCCGACGCGGCCGTGGCATTCGGAGCAGTAGATGTTGAAGCGCTGTTCGCCGCGATCGACGACGGCGCGCGTCACCGGGAACGGGAAGCCGTCCGCCTCGACGCCGTTGATCTTGCCGGTATCGAGAAACGGATCGTTCGACAGCTCGCCCCGCGCGATCGTGCCCGGCACGCGCGGCCGCGCGGACATGCCGTCCGCGAAAAAGTCCGACGCCTCGAGCGGGTCGTACTTGGGCTGGTTGGACATCTTCTGCCGGCAACCGGCCATGACGAAAAGCAGAATGAAGAACGCAGAACGCAGAATGAAGAATGAAGAATGACGACGCGGAGAACGCTTTCTGCATTCTGCGTTCTGCGTTCTGCGTTCTTCATTCCGCGCGCGCAGCGCGCGATCATCACCACGGAACATCGGTGACCTCCCGTGGTCCGAGCGTTTTGAGGAGGGCGCGCGCTTCGTCGAGGTTGAACCGCGGGTCGCGCGCCTGGATGACGAGGAAGAACTTGTCGCGCGACGCGGAGTCGAAGCGGCGCACGTTGAAAACGGGGTGATACGGCATCGGCAGCCCGTTGAGGGCGAGCATGCCCAGCACGGCGCCGAACGCGGCGAGGAGAATCGTGCATTCGAACGTGATCGGGATCCACGCCGGCCACGAGTTGTACGGCTTGCCGCCGATGTTGAGCGGATAGCTGACGACGTTCGCGTACCAGCACATGAAGAAGCCGCCCAGACCGCCGAGGATGCCCATGCCGAGAACGATCGCGGAGAGGCGCGACTTGTGGAAGCCGACCGCCTCGGCCAGACCGTGGATCGGGAACGGCGAGAACGCGTCGATGGACGTGTAGCCGTGCTCGCGCACCGCGTTCGTCGCGTCGAGCAGCGCCTGCGGGTCGTGAAATTCGGCGATCACGCCGTACAACCCTTCTCTGATTTTTCCGATGGCCATGAGGTTTAGTGCTCCTCCCCTTCCGCATGCACCTGCGCCTCGGGGACCAGCGTGCGCATCTCGAAGATGGAGATCATCGGCAGGAAGCGGACGAACAGGAACAGCAGCGCGAAGAAGAGACCGATCGAGCCGATGAAGAAGCTCCAGTCGTATTTCGAGCCGTGATACATGCCCCACGACGACACGAGGAAGTCGCGGTGCAGCGACGCGGGGATGATGACGAAGCGCTCGAGCCACATGCCGACGTTGACGAACATCGCCGTGACGAACAGCCAGAACGTCGACGTGCGGCAGCGCTTGAGCCACATCATCTGCGGCGCGAGACCATTGCACACCCACAGCGCGACGTACATCTTCCAGTACGGACCCGTGGCGCGGTTCTTCAGCATGAACGTCTCGAAGACGTTGCCGCTGTACAGGCCGTAATACCACTCCATCGCGTACGCGTACGCGACGATGAGTCCCGTCGCGAGCATGACCTTGCCCATGTTCTCGAGGTGCTTCATGGTGATGAAGTCCTCGAGGCGGAAGAACTTCCGCGCGGGGATGGCCAGCGTCAGCACCATCGCGAAGCCCGCGAAGACGGCGCCGGCGACAAAGTACGGCGGGAAAAACGTCGCGTGCCAGCCGGGCAGCTGCGCGACCGCGAAGTCGAACGAGACGATGGTGTGGACCGAGAGCACGAGCGGCGTCGACAGACCCGCGAGCAGCAGGTACGCGTGCTCGTAGCGATGCCAGTGCTTCGCCGAGCCGCGCCAGCCGAGCGCGAATGCGCCGTACGCACGCTTGACCCAGAGGTTCGTGGCGCGATCGCGCAGCGTCGCGAGATCGGGAATCAGGCCGACGTACCAGAAGAGCGCCGAGACGGTGGCGTACGTCGAGACCGCGAAGACGTCCCACATCAGCGGGCTGCGGAACTGCGGCCACAGCGTCATCGTGTTCGGGTACGGGAAGAGCCAGAAGTCATACCACGGACGGCCGGTGTGGAACGCGGGATACAGGCCGGCCGAGGCGACGGCGAACAGCGTCATCGCTTCGGCGAAGCGGTTGATCGAGGTGCGCCACTCCTGGCGGAGAAGGAGCAGGATCGCGGAGATCAGCGTGCCGGCGTGGCCGATGCCGATCCACCAGACGAAGTTGATGATGTCCATGCCCCATCCGACCGGATGGTTGATGCCCCAGATGCCGACGCCCTTGCCGACGAGCAGCGCCAGCGTGGCCATGAGCAGGCCGACGCCGCCGAGGGCGATGAGGAAGCCGATCAGCCAGCCGAACGGCGTCTTGCGGCGCAGGACGATCGTGGAGATGTGATCGGTGATCGTGGCGAAGTTGTGCCCCGGCTCGATCGTCGGCGTCGGGATGAAGCGCTCGGGAATGCGCACTTCCTGCGTGACGGGACGCAGTTCGTGGAGTGGTGGCTTTTCGTCTTTTGTGGCCATGGATTAGTCCAAAAGCGAATGAAGAACGCAGAACGCAGAACGCAGAACGTAGAAAGAGGACCGCGCAGGACACGCGTCCTTTTTCTGCATTCTTCGTTCTGCGTTCCGCGTTCTCAATTCGCTTTTCATCTCTATCCCTCCCGCCCCGTGTCCGCGCTTTCCGGCTTCAGCTCCGGGTTCGGGTTGCGGATCGTCGCGAGATACGTCGTTCTCGGGCGCGTCTGCAGTTCTTCGAGCATCGCGTAGTTCTGCGGCTGGGCTTTGAGGCGCGCGACGGCACTGGTCTTGTCGTTCATGTCGCCGAAGACGATGGCCTGGGTCGGGCACGCCTGCTGGCAGGCGGTGACGACTTCGCCGTCGCGCACGCGGCGGCCTTCGCGCTCGGCGTCGATCTTCGCGGCGTTGATGCGCTGCACGCAGTACGTGCACTTCTCCATGACGCCGCGCGTGCGGATGGTGACGTCGGGATTGCGCATCGGCTTGAACGACGGCGTGTCGTAGTCGGCGTAATGGAAGAAGTTGAAGCGCCGCACTTTGTACGGGCAGTTGTTCGAGCAGTACCGCGTGCCGACGCAGCGGTTGTACGTCATGTCATTGAGGCCGTCTTCGCTGTGCGAGGTCGCCTCGACCGGGCACACCGGCTCGCACGGCGCGAGCTCGCACTGCATGCACGGCACCGGCTGATGGAAGACGTCGGGATTCTCGACGTCGCCGCGGTAGTAGCGGTCGATGCGCAGCCAGTGCATCTCGCGCTCGTGCACGACCTGCTCTTTGCCGACGACGGAGATGTTGTTCTCCGCCTGACACGCGGCGACGCAGCCGTTGCAGCCGGTGCAAACGCTCGGGTCGATGACCATCGCCCAGGCGTGTTTGTCGCTGTAGTCGTACGGCTTGTAGAACGACTCGTTGCCTTCGCCGGCGACGTCGCTCCCATGCTCCTCGGCCTGCGCGAAGCGCGGGTTCTTCAGATACGCCGCGAGCGTTCCGGCGCGGATGATGCCGCGCTCGCCGACGACTTTCGGATCGATCGACTGATGTTCCTGCGTGCACGCGATCGGATAGATCTCCGAAGCGGCCGACATGGCGATCTGCGCGCCGGGGCCGCCGTGCAGCGCGTCGGAGAAGCGCAGCGGATACGTGTTGAAGCCGGTGCCTTCCGCGACTTTGCCGCCGCGCTCGCGGCCGGGGCCGAAGTAGATCGTCGCGACGTCTTCGCAGTGTCCCGGTACGACCCACACCGGCAGGCGCATCTTCACGCCGCGGTACTGGACGTCGGCGAAGCGCGTGCGGCGCTCGTTGACGTTGCCGTCGCGATCGTCGGCGTCATAGCCGATCTTCTCGGACGTCTTCGGTCCGACGATCATCACGTTGTCCCACGTGATCTTGGTCTGCGGCTTCGGCAGCTCCTGCAGCCAGGCGTTGTTCGCGAAGCGGCCGTCGTAGAGCGTCGGATCGTGGCGCAGCTCGATCTCGATGCCGCTCGACGCGATCGCGGGCGCTGGCGACGGCGCGTTCGGGACGGCGCCCGCACGCGCGGGGAGCGCGCTGTTGGGAATCACGCCGTCGTGGACCCAGCGGCGCCACGACTCTTCGGTTGCGCCGTGCGCGAACCAGTACGCGCGTACCGCCTCGTACGGCGTCTGATCGAGACCGCCGATGAGCGCGCCGAGGACTTCGGACGTCGCGCGGCCGTTGTAGAGCGGCGCGATGAGCGGCTGGATGATTGAGACCGTACCGTCGTGGCCGCGCGCATCGCCCCATGTCTCGAGGTAGTGCGTGTCGGGGATGTGCCAGTGGCAGTGCAGCGAGGTCTCGTCGTAGTGCAGCGAGTGATGGACGCGGAACGGCACCTTGTCGAGCGCCTTCACGAACTGCAGATCGACCGGCGCGTCGAAGACGGGGTTGCCGCCCAGGATCACCAGCGCGTTGACGGCGCCGGCGTTCATGTCGCGCACGAGCTCCTGCAGCGACGCGAGCTGATTCGTGGGGGCGACTTCGAGCGAGTCGGTGATGGTGACGGTCGTGCCGATGTTGCCGTAGCGCGCGTTGAGCGCGTGCGCGATCGCGTGCACGGCGGCGGGCTGTTCGTCGCCGGCGATGAAGGCGCTCGCGCCGCGGTTGGCTTCGAGATCCTTGAGCAGCGCGGCGAGGAAGGGATTCGAGCCCTGGCCATTGAGCAGCGCGTTCGCCATCTCGCCGATCTGCGACGGCTTGACGACGAGGCGATGCTCGGCGACGGAGCCGGTCGAGGTCATGCCGGCCTCGATCGCGTAGAGGCGGTTCATGCGGTTGGCCTCGCCCGCGCGGACGCGGCGGCGGCCCATGAAGTCGCGCGCGTAGCGGAGGTGCGCGGGACCTTCGTCGAGGAAGTTCGAGCCGAGGGAGACGACGACGTTCGCTTTCGTGAAGTCGTAGACCGTGTTGACGTAGCTGCCGAAGGCCATCCGTCCGCCTTCGCGCGCGCCGTCGTAGCTCACCGCTTCCCACTGGTGCCACTTCATGCCGGGGAACATGGCGAGGAGCTGCTGGATCTGCGCGCCGAGCGACGGCGAGGTGATGGTCTGCGTGAGGAGGCGGAGCCCCGCGCCGTTCGTCTTCGCGGCGTTGAGCACCGGCTGGATCGCGCCGATGAAGTCGGACCAGGTCGCGGTGTCGCCGAGGCGGCGGACGACCTGCGAGCGGTCGGGATCGTAGAGGCCGAGGATCGAGGCCTGCATGAACGAGTTGCTCGCGCCGAGCGAGGACGGATGCTCGGGATTGCCCTCGATCTTGGTGGGGCGGTTCATGTGGCTCTCGACGAGCACGCCGGTGGCGACGCCGCCGAGGGTCATGGCGCTGGCGAAGTAGAGCGGGCGTCCGGGGATGATGCTCTCGGGCTGGCGGACGTACGGAATGATGGCTTCCGCCGGCTGACGGCAGGCCGCAAGTCCGGCCATGGCCACCGACGCGCCCATGAGCTTCATGAAGTCGCGGCGGTCGACGCCTTTCTTCAGCGGAAGCGCCTGCTGGGGGAACTCCTGTTCGAAGAACTCGTCGAAGACGTCGCTGCGCGACAGCTCCTCGAGGCTGCGCCAGAATTCCTTGCCGCGCAGGTCGCCCACGCGCGCGCGGAACTCGGTGAAATTCAAGGTTTTTTGATCGCTCATGATTCGGGTTCTGCCGCCGTCGTCCGGCTCAGTAGTGACAGGTCGAGCAGTGCGTGAGACTCCGGACGGCGTACTTTTTCACCAGTTGCGGGCCGAGCGTCGCCTGATCCTTCGCGACGTAAGCCATGTTGAAGACTTCCTCTTTCGGCCGGAGGTACTTCTCCGGCGCGCGGTGGCAGTCGAGGCACCACTCCATCGTGAGCGGCGAGGCCTGATACATCAGATTCATGCGGTCGACGCGGCCGTGGCAGGTCGCGCAGCCGACGCCTTTAGCGACGTGGATGCTGTGATTGAAGTGGACGAAGTCGGGCAGGCGATGCACGCGGACCCAGTGCAGCGGCTGCCCGGTGCGGTACGACGCGCGCACCGGCTCGAGCATCTCCGCGTTGGTCCAGATCTGCGCATGGCAGTTCATGCACGTGGAGGTCGGCGGGATGCCGGCGAAGTTCGAGACTTCGACCGACGTGTGGCAGTAACGGCAGTCGATGCCGAGTCCCGCGACGTGGTGCTGATGGCTGAAGGGAACGACCTGCTCGCGATGAATGCCCTGGTTCGTGAAGTACGGCGAACGGACGATGCCGCCGATGGTCCAGAGCACGAAACCGGCCACGAAGATCGCGCCGAAGATCGTGACGCGCGAGAGCGTATTGGCACTGCGGTGGAAGATCTGCGCCATCTAAGGTGCTACCGTCCGGTCGATGAAGATTTCAATCCGTGAGAGGGCAGGGACGCTGCCGCGTGGCTGAGCGCGCGAGACGCGCGGGCGAGGCGCATCATATTCAATTTCAGTGGTGACGCAAGGCCGTTCGCTTCAGCGAATTGTCTCGCCCGCTGCGGTGCGCGACACGCCGCCGGAGATCACCAGCGCCATCACGCTGGCGCTGTCGGCATCGAGCGGCCGCACGCGCTCGCGTGCGACGACGAGCAGACACCCGTCCCACGTGTAGGAGAACGGCACGTACACGGCGACGTCGCCCGGCCGCGCCAGCGCGCCCATCTCGTCCTGCGTGATGAAGCCGAAGACGCGGACGCCTTCGCTCAGGTCGATCGACACCGGCTTGTCGAAGCGGCGCTTGTTGCCGACGAACGCCTCGAGCAGGTCCTTGATCGCCGCGTAGACGATGCGCACGATCGGCGCGGTGGTGAAGAGCGCGTCCGTCACGCGCACGAGGCGGCGTCCGACGAAGTTCGACGCGAACGCACCGACGACGATGGTCGCGGCGACGAGCACGAGGAGGCCGAGTCCGGGCGCGGGCAGATGCAGGAGACCGTCGAGGGTGATGAAGGACTGGTAGAGCAGGTAGAGCGTCAGCGCGATCGGAACGACGATGACGAGGCCGCGCAGGAAGTTCTTCACCAGCCAGTTCATGGGGTCAGATGGTACTGAATGAACCGATCGGCCGTTCTGCCCGTACAATCTCGGGGGACATGTTGAGCGACGTACTGTCTGCCGAAGAACTCGCCGTGCTCGACGCGCTCGCGAAGGAGACGATCGCGCCGGTCGTGCCGCCGCCGCACGTGCGGGCGCAGGTGCTCGCACAGATCGCGCGCACGCCGCAGCTCGACGAGCGCGTGCCGGGGCCAGACGAGAGCCGCACGGTGCGCGCGGACGAAGGACGCTGGGTCGACGTCGCACCGGGCGTGCGCACGAAGAAGCTGACGAAGGACGCGCGCCGCAACACGATGACGTGTCTGCTCGAGCTGGCGCCGCAGTCGATCCTGCCGGCGCACGATCACAAGGGCGCGGAAGAGTCGTACGTCGTGCGCGGGAGCTGCCACATCGGCGGCGTCGCGCTGGCCGCGGGAGACTTTCATCAGGTGGACGCCGGCTCGCATCACGGCGACGTCGTGGCGTCCGCCGACGGCTGCCTCCTACTGATCACCGTCGATCTGGCCGATGTGGCGTAGCGCGGCGCGGTAGCGTTCGTCCCAGTCGCCGCTCACGATCTCCCAGCGCGTGTCGAATTCGTCGAGCGCGGCGCGAAAGGCGTCGAAGAGATCCTCGCGCTCGTCGCCGCCGGCATCGCGCGCGGCGTCCGGCTGCCATTCGACGTCGGTGTCGAGCAACAGATAGAGAGCCGCACGGCGCGCGCGCGCTTCCGCTTCAATCCACGCCGGACACGCGCCGTAGTAGTGGCGCGCATAGACGACGGTCGAGATGAGGTCCGTGTCGCGGATCGGCGCGTCCGGCGCGCGGTCTTCGTTCGCGATCTGGCCGCGCGCGATCCAGTCGACGTCGGCGGCTGTCAGCGCGTTGCCGCGCGCTTCCGCGTACTCGCGCGCGTATTCGGGAACCCACGCGACGCCGAGGTCGCGCGCCAGGCGCTGCGCGAGCTGCGTCTTCCCCGTCGACTCGGGGCCGGTCAGAACGACACGAGCGACTTGCGCCACTTGCGATAGCCCTCGATGCCGAGGATGAAGAGGATCGCGTAGACGACGGCGGTGGGCCAGAGCTGGCGGTTGATGTAGAGCGCGACCGCGGCGACGTTGATGACGATCCAGAGGATCCAGTTCTCGATCCACTTCCGCGCGGTCATCCACTGCGCGACGATGCTCCACGCCGCGATGGACGAGTCGACGTACGGCGCGGGGTTGTTCGTCCAGCGGCGCTGGATGCCGATGATGATCGCGGAAAGCACGAGTCCGAGGAACGCGACCACGATCCAGCCCCAGCGCGTGGTGCGCGTCACCGGCAGCTCGCGCTTGTTCGCGCCGCCGTGCAGCCACTGGTGCCAGCCGTAGATCATGAGCGCGAGCCAGATCAGCTGCAGCATCGACTCCGCGTACAGGCGCGCGGAGAAGTAGACCCACGCGTAGAGCAGCACGCTGGCGATGCCGGTCGGGTAGTACCAGACGTTCTCGCGCGTCGCCAGCGCGATGCTGGCGACGGTGACGATGGCGGCGACGATCTCGATCGGGCTCAAGTCACCAGTCCAGATCGAGCAGCACGCTCGCCGAGCGCGTGGCCTGCGGGAAGTAGTACGCGGTGCCGGTGCGCGCGCCGCCGGACTCGTAGAGGTAGCTGTAGCCGTTCGCGTAGACGCGGTCGTTGTCGAACACGTTGTCGACCTGGAGCGAAACGCGCGCCCGCGGCGTGACGGCATACGCAACGCGCGCGTCGGCGGTGAAAAACGACGGCGTCGCGAACGCGGGATTGCCGGTGTTGTCGAGATAGGAGCGGCCGGCGTAGCGCGCGACGGCGCCGAGGGAGACGCGGCGCGTCGGGGCGTACTCGATCGTCTGATTGAGCAGCACGTTCGGCGTGAGCAGCGGCTCGACGTCGTGGTACGTGACGGCATCGGAGCCGGTGAAGGTGCCGGCGTCGTCGTAGACGTCGAAGAACTGCGTCCACGTCCGGATGCGATTGCGGCTGACGTTCGCGTCGGTGCGCAGCCGAACGTTCGGGCGCACCTGCCATTTCGCCTCGAGCTCGAGCCCGCGCCGCGAGCTGCGGTCGACGTTGCGGCGCAGCGCGAGGCCGATGTCGGAGAGCTCGCCGGTCGCGGCGATCTCGTCGTGGAACTCCATCGCGTAGACGTTCGCCGCGACTTCGACTCCGCGCCGCCGCCAGTTCCAGCCAGCCTCGAAGTCGGCGAGATGCTCGGGCTTCACCGCGTTGAGGTCGTGCGGAATGGACGCGTTGTCTTCGCCCTGAAAGAGATCGTTGCGCGCGGGCTCGCGCGTCGAGAGGCCCGCCGACGCGTAGACGCTGGCATTCGACGTGAGCCCGTAGCGCGCGCCGATTTTCGGATTGAAGAAGGTCCAGGAGATCGGATCGATGGAGACGTCGCCGTGGTACGCGAAGCGCGCGGTGCGCAGTTGCGCGTCGCCGTAGATCGTCCAGCGCGCGGCCTGCCACGTCAGCTTCGCGAAGGCGTTGGCCTCGGACTTTACGCCGTCGTTGGCGTAGTCGCGCGTCTGCGCCACGACGTCGTCGCGCGTGTGCTCGCGTTCGAAGCGGTTCACGTGCACGCCGCTGTTGAGCGTGAAGCCGCCGACCGCATGCGAGTACGTGAGCATCGTGCCGGCGAGCAGGCCATCGAGACCGTACTGGCGCAGCGTGGCTTCTTCGTCGAAGAGCCGATACCAGCCGTAGCCACGCTGGTAGTACGCGGACGCGGTCATGTCGCTCGATGCGCCGAGCGGCCGGATGTACTGGAGCTGCGCGAGGTCGTAGCCGAAGCTGTCATGCTCGTCGGGCGAGAGCGGATTCGCGCGCGGATCGACGCGCAGCGTGTCCGCGTCGGCGGCGTAGAACGAGAGCTGCTGGCGCTCGTGCCCGGAGAAGCCGGTCAGTTGCAGCAGCGCGTTGCCGATCGGCTTGACGCCGCTGAAGAAGAGATCGCGCTGGCGCATGGCGGAGTTGTCGCGATAGCCGTCGGATTCGAGGAGCGAGAGCCGCGTGTAGAACGCGAAGCCGTTCGCGAACGCGCCGGAGTGATAGCCGGCCGAGAGCTGGCGATTGCCGAACGAGCCGCCGCCGACGGTGGCGTCGAACTGCTGATCGCTGCCGACTGCGATCGATTCGAGATTCACGGATCCACCGAACGACGGACTGCCGACCGTCGACGTGCCGACGCCGCGCTGGATCTGAATGCTCTCCAGCGAGCGCGCGAGATCGGGAAAGTCCGCAAAGTACGTCCCCATGTCTTCGGAGTCGGCGAGCGGCACGCCGTCGAGCGTGAAATTGAGCCGCGTGGCCGCGACGCCGCGCAGCGAGATGTACGAGTAGCCGGCGCCGCCCGCGCCCGACTCGCTCCACGCGTGCACCGACGGCGCGTCGCGCAGCAGCAGCGGCACGTCCTGCCCGTGATAGTCGGCCTCGATCTCCCCGCGCGGGATGTCGGTCTTCGTGACCGGCTTCGCGTCGTCCGCGCGGATCGCGGAGACGACGATGGTCTCCGTAAACGGCGGATCATCCGCGAGCACTGGAATGGTGAAAAGAAAGAGAGGGAGAAAAACCGCGGCGAGTCGTTTCATTTGCCTTCCCTACGCCGGTGCGAGCCGGATCAGGTTCCACGGGTTTGATCTCAGGCCGTGCGATGCGCGGCCACCCCGAGGCTGGCGGAGAGTGTAGCAGAGGCGGCGCGGGCTCCCGTCTTGCAGCGCCCGGCAGACGCGAGGTGCTGTCGATGGACGCTGCACGATTTCTCCGGCCCTCCGCGCGCGGACGCGTTCCGGCCGCCGCGACGATCTTCCTCTTCACACTGACCGCGCTGCGCTGCGGGCATTCGCAAGTGCCGCTGCCGCGCGTGCCCGCGCCGGAGGCAGGCGACGCATCGGTCGCGCGCGGCGAGTATCTCGTGCGCAACGTGGCGGTGTGCGGCGGCTGTCATTCCGCCGACGCGAAGAATCCGGATGGAGCGCTGGCCGGAGGAAAGGAGTTCCGGAACTGGCGCATCGGCGTGGCGCGCGCGTCGAATCTCACGTCCGACGCCGACACCGGCATCGGCGGCTGGACGGACGCGGAGCTGGTGCGCGCGATCCGCAACGGCGTGCGCCGCGACGGACGCCTGCTCGCGCCAGTGATGCCGTACGAATGGTTCCACGAGCTGTCGGACGCCGACGCGTTCGCGATCGCGCGCTATCTCAAGACGTTGCCGCCCGTGCGCGCCGAGGTGCGCCAGAGTCCGAACGTCATCTTCCGCATCGGAAAGGTCCTGTTCCTCCGCCCGAAGCCGGAGCTCGCCGTCGCCTCGACGCCGGCGGGAGCCAACGCGGCGTACGGCGCGTACCTCACGCAGCATGCCGCGCTCTGCGCCGAATGCCACACGCCGCGCACGGGGCTGCTGCAGAAGCCCGACCGCTCACGCCTGCTCGCGGGCGTGCCGAAGCCGCCGGCGGACTTTCCCGCGCGGCCGTCGAACCTCACGCCCGATTCCGAGACCGGCATCGGCCGCTGGAGCGAGGCGGACTTTTTGCGCGCGATCCGCACGGGGAAGGATCCGGAGGGGAACGCGATCCATCCGTTCATGCCGTGGCCGGAACTGAAGCGGATGACGGACGACGATCTGCGCGCGATCTATGCGTATCTGCGCACACTGCCGCCGACGCATACGGCGGGGATCGACGAGTAGGGCGCCACTCCATGTGCGCGCTCAGTTGCGCGGCGCGAAGCGCCGCGTCAACTGCAGCGCGCAACGGCGCGCGAGTTGAAGCGGATGACCGATGACGACCTGCGCGCGATCTGCGCGTCTGTGCGCGACGGCGGGATCGACGAGTCAGCGCGCCACTGCATGTGCGCCGCTCAGTTGCGCGGCGCGAAGCGCCGCGTCAACTGCAGCGCGCACCTCGTTCTACTTCAACGACAGCCGCACCGCCGCGCCGGGGGTCACGTTCTCCTGCGCCGCGGACGGATCGCCCGGCGTGCGCGTCATCGCGTTTCCGTCGCTGTCGAGCCGCGCTTCGAGCCGGAAGCTCGCGGGCAGCGGCTGGCCGAGCATCGAGTCGGCGGAGCTGAGCTCGACGGTCACCGGGAACGTGACGTCCGCCAGTCGCTTCACCGCCGCGGGCGGACCACCCGCGGGATTGCGCGCGAACACGAACAGAATCCCGCTCTTTCCCTTCGCCGACGGATCGAGATCGACCGTCACGCGCACGCTCGGTCCGGAGTTCTGCGCGGACGCGGCCGGCGACGCCGCCGCTCCGGCGCCGTCGATCGACGGATGTCCCGGAGGCAACTGCTGTTCGCCGCCACCACCGCCCTGCGCCAGCTGCTGCGGGTCGGTCACGTGCTGCTTCATCTGCGCGAACACCGCGTCGAGCCGCGCTTTCTCCGCCGGCACCTGTCGCGTCGCCTCGGCGATGTAGCTCTGCGCTTCGTCGATCTTGCCGTTCTGCGCGTCGATCCACGCGAGCGCAACCCAGCTGTCGAGGTTCTTCGGATCGGACTTCGTCGCCTGCTGCAGCATCTGCTTCGCCGACGCCTGGTCGCCCATCGACATCCGCACGAGCGCCTGGAACGTCAGCGCACGGCTGTCGTTCGGCGACTTTGCGAGCACGACGCGCGTCTGCTCGAACACGCCCATGAGGTTCTCGCGCTCGAGGTACGCCTGCGCGAGCTCGTTGCGCAGCTGGAGGTTGTTCGGATCTTTCTGCACCGCCGCCTCGAGCTGCAGCACCGCCGGATCGGGCGCCTGCTGCGCCGGGGCGATGGTCGAGGTCTGCTGCTGCGCGGACTGCATCGGACCGCCGCCGGTCGCACCCTCCCCTGTCTTGCGATCGGAGGCGTGATTCATGACGTAGAAGCCGAGCGCCGCGAGCAGCGCCATCGAGCCCGCGCCCCAGAGGAAGCCCTGCACCTGCGGCGACATCGCCGGACGCGCCGCCGCCGTCGTCGACGCGCTGCTCGTCGCGCGCGCGGGCATCGCATCGAGTTGCCGCAATACGTCCGCGGTCTCGCGCTCGAGGCGCGCGCGTTCCGCGGCGTCGACATCGGGCGCGCGCAGTTCCGCGACGAGCGCGTCGCGTTTCGCCTCGAGATCGCGCCGCGCGAGGTCGGGCTCGGCGGCGAGCGGCGCGGCGGGCGTGCGGCGCTTGTAGAAGTAGACGAAGAGTGCGCCGAGGAGCAGGCCCGCGGCGAGGATGGCGATCGCGCTCGCCCAGTCGGTTGGTGGATTCATCCCTGTTTGTCTCCGCGCACGAGCTCGCGCACGCGCGACACGTACGGATCGTCGTTCGCCGCTTCGGGTTCCGCGCGGGGCGGCAGCGGCTGTTCGAGCTTCCGAATCTTGAGCAGCACGATCGCAACGCCAACGACCACCGCGAACAGCGGCAGCAGCCAGACCAGCGCGTTCACGCCTTCGAACTTCGGACGCAGCAAGACGAACTGCCCGTACGACAGCTCGAAGTATTTGAGAATCTGTTCTTCGGTGTAGCCGCGCGCGAGCAGCTCGCGCACCTGCTCCTTCATGTTGATGGCCATCTCCGACGGCGAGTCGGCGACCGACATCCCCTGACAGACGGGGCACCGCAGCAGCGACGCCACCTCGTGCGTGCGCGCTGCGAGTTGCGCGTCCGCGACCGGCATCCCCTTCGGCGCGCCGACGAACTGCGCGGCATCCGGCACGCGCAACGTGGCGACGAAGAGCAGCAGCGCGAAGATCATCAGCGCATCGCCTTCATCAGGTTCGCCTGCAGCGTATCGGCGTCCATCGGTCCCGCGTACTTCGCGACGATCGTCCCGTTCGCGTCGAGAAAGAACGTCTCGGGAACGCCGCCAACGCCGTACGCGAGCGCGGTCTTTCCCTTCACGTCGACGAGCGTCGGGTAGCTCGTGCCGCGCTGCTGCAGGAAGCCGAGGATCTTGTCTTCCTGATCCTGAAAGACGACGCCGAGAAACTGCACGTTCGGCTGCAGCCGGCGCGCGGTGGCGACGAGCACAGGATGCTCTTCCCAACATGGGCCGCACCAGGTCGCCCAGAAGTTGATGACCAGCGGACGTCCGCGAAGCTGCGCGATGTCGATCGTGCGGCCGGTGCCGACTTCCTGCAGCGCGAACGTCGGCGCGCTGCGGCCGATGAGCGGCGACTGGATCACCGCGGGATCTTTGCCCAGTCCGGCGAAGAGCACGCCGACGACCGCCGCCGCGATGACGATGCCGATCGCGAACACCGTGCGGTTCATGCCGTCTCCGCCGCCGCGGGGACGCTCTCGCGCGACTGCACCGCCGTGGCGCGCCGCGCCGGGACGAGCGAGAAGAGCGCGCCCAGCCCCATCAGGATCACCGACACCCAGATCCACATCACCAGCGGCGCGGCATACACCGTGATGAACACGCTCTCATTGGCGACGTCGAGGTTCGCGAGCGACAGATACAGATCGCCCGCGGCCGTGCTGTACACCGCGGGCGAGCCGACCGGCTCGCGCATCATCTGATACTGATTCATCTTCGGCTCGAGCGTGGCCACGACCTTGCCGTCGCGCGCGACGCGGAAGCGCGCGCCCGTCACGGCACGATGCGGCTCCTGCCGCTGTTCGAAGCCGAGGAACGTGAGATCGTAGCCCGACGCGCGCAGCGTCTGCCCTTTCGTGAACGCGAGCTCGGTGGTCTGCCGCATCGAGCTGCTGACGGCGATGGCGATGATCGCCACCGTCACCGCACCGTGCACGATGTACGACGCGAAGCGCCGGCGTCCGCGACGCAGGTTGCCATCGACGAACGCCGCGGCCGCGGACTCGCCCCGCTTCGTGCGCTGCAACACCGTCAGCAGCATCTGCCCGAGCGTGACCTGCGCGGCGTAGCCGCCGAAGGCGAGCGTGACCAGAGTCCACGGCGCGCGGATGTTCAGGATGTAGCCGATCACCGCGAAGAGTCCCGCGCCGAACAGCGGCGGCAGCAGCGCGTTCTTCAACTGCTCGCGCGTCGCGCGGCCCCACGGCAGCGCGGGACCGATGCCGACGAGGAACAACAGCGCCGCGCCGATCGGCACGACCATGCTGTCAAAGTACGGCCGCCCGACGCTCATCTGTTTGCCTTTGAGCGCCTCCACCACGAGCGGGAAGACCGTGCCGATCAGCACCGTGAACGTGAGCAGGACGAACAGCAGGTTGTTGACGAGGAACATCGCCTCGCGGCTCGCCGCACCTTCGATCCGTCCTTCGGTTTCGAGGCGATCGATCCGGAACGCGAGCAGCACGACGACGAACAGGATCGACGCCGCGAGGAACGCGAGGATCGTCGGTCCGATCGCGCTCTGCGTGAACGAATGCACGGAGTTGAAGACGCCCGAGCGCGTCATGAAGGTGCCGAGAATGACGAGGAGGAACGTCGCCTGAATGAGCGTGACGGTCCAGCCTTTCAGAATGCCGCGGCGTTCGACAACCACGATCGAATGCAACGCCGCCGTCGCCGTGAGCCACGGCAGCAGCGACGCGTTCTCGACCGGATCCCACGCCCAGTAACCGCCCCAGCCCAGCACTTCGTACGCCCACCAGCCGCCGAGCATGATGGCGATGGTCTGGAAGATCCAGGGCACCATCAGCGACGCGCGCAACGGTTTGAGCAGCGAGTGCCCGAGTCGTCCGCGCAAGAGCGCCGCGCACGCGAAGCCGAACGGAATGGTCATGCCGACGTAGCCGAGGTACAGAAACGGCGGATGGATGGCCATCAGCACGTGGTTCTGCAGCAGCGGATTTGGCCCCGGTCCATCGAGCGGCGGATTGGCGACGACGCCGAACGGGCTGGCCGGTCCGGCGATGAGGAAGCTGAAGAACGCGGCGGACGACAGCCACACGCCGATGGCGTCGGGCTGATAGTCCTCGTACTGGCCGCGCGTCAGGTACGTCGCGACGGCGATGTAGATGCCGAGAACGAAGCCCCAGAAGAGAATCGAGCCTTCGAGCGACGACCACAAACTGACGATGGTGACCCACGTCGGCACGAGGCGCGAGCCGACGTGCTCGACGTAGCTGACGCGGAAGTCGTGCGTGAGCAGCGCGTACTCCATCGTCAGCGTGGCCAGCCCCATGAGCGCGGCGAACGCGTACGCGAACCGGCGCGCCCACAGCAGCGCCTCGCGCGAGCGCGTGCGTCCCGCCGCGAACCCGAGCAGCGCGCCGGCCGCCGACACCAGCAGCGACGCGAGAATCAACATCTTTCCGAGGGGAGCCAGCATCCGATCTATTTTCCTTCGAGTCCCTCGGTCGACTTCATGAGCCGCTCGAGCTCTTTCCGGTCGACCGGATGGCCCTTCGCGGGCGCGCGGTATTCGTTGTTGTGCGAGACCATCAGGCGGTCGCTCTGGAAGTAACCGCCCGGCACCATCGTCCCTTCGACGACGACGCCGATGTTCTCGCGGAACATCTGCGGCGGCACGCTGGTGGTCTTCACGTGCACGACCTGCGTGGCGTCTTTCACGTCGAACTCCACCGCCGAGCCGCCGAGCTTGTGGATCGAGCCTTTCTTCACCATGCCGCCGAGGCGGATCGTGGCGCCGTAGGCTTTCGAGCCGGCGTGGCGGAGATCGCTCGGCGTCCAGTAGTAGACGAGATTCTTGTTGATGCTGCTCGCGGCGATGACGGCGAACGCGATCGCGGCGACGGCGAACGCGCCGATCATGAAGAGGCGCGACTTGCGGCGCATCACCTCGGTGGCCGTCAGCTCAGTGGCGGTCGTCATGCGCGAGCTCCTTTCGGTACCGCACGAACAGCGTCACTCCATAGATGAGGAATGCGGCAAACGTGAGTCCGTAGGCGCTCCACACGTATTGCCATCCGCCGACAATGATGCCATTCATGCCATCTCTCCTGCTTCGTCGCCGCGCAGGACCGGCGGCGCAGCGAGCTCGGTGCGCAGCCGCAGCGTGGCGATGCGCGCGCGGATCATGATGAAGCCGGTCATGAGAAACAGCACGCCGAACGCGTTCGCGCGCAGCGGAAAGTAGAACTGCGACGAAACGGTCGAAGGGCTCGACTGCTGCTGATGCAGCGAGTTCCACCAGCGCACGGAGTAGTAGACGATCGGGACGTCGGCGTACGCGATGATCGTCGCGACGGACGACCACATCGCGCGGCGCGCGGGATCGTCGACGAACTTCCGCAACGCGAGGATGCCGAGGAACGCGAAGAGCAGCACCGCGGTCGTGGTCAGGCGCGGATCCCAATCCCACCAGACGCCCCACGTCGGCTTCGCCCAGATCGCACCCTGACAGCAGAGCAGGAACGCGAGCAGGACGCCGACTTCGATGGCCGCCTCGAGCCGCGCGTCCCACTTGAAATCGGCTTTGAAGAGGAACACGACCGCGCAGGCGAACGCGAACGTCATCGCCAGCAGCGCGTTCCACGCCGTCGGCACGTGCACGTACATGATTCGCTGCACCTGTCCCATGTACGCCTCGGCCGGCGCGCGGAAGAGGCCGACGTACGAGCCGGCGATGAGGCAGACGATGCCGAGCGCGAGCATCCAGTACGGCGCGGACCCCGTTTTATGGTTGGGCAGTTCCATGACCTTTTCTCACTCTTCGACGACGCGTCCGTACAGCAGACCGCACAACGACCAGTAAATCAAATCGAACGCGGCCAGCAGCGCCATCCACGACCGCGACTGCGCCATCGGATCGCCGAGGATCGCGAGCGAAGTCGCTTTGACGGACGCGAGCAGAGCCGGGACGATCAGCGGGAACAACAGCAAAGGGAGCAGCGTCTGTTTCGCCTTCACCTGCGACGTCATCGCGGCGTACAGCGTTCCGGGCGCGGAGAGCCCCGCCGCGCCGAGCGCGATGATGACGGCGAGCCGCGCGAGCTCGAGCGTGCCGGCGTCGTAGAGCACGACCATCACCGGCACCAGCGCGAAGCCGAGCAGCGTCAGTTGCAGCCAGTTCGCGATGGCCTTGCCGTAGTAGAGCGCGCGCGGATCGGACGGCAACAGCAGCAGCCCTTCGAGCGCGCGGTTCTCCATCTCCGCGTGAAACGACTCCGCGAGCGTGAGCGTCGACGAGAGCAAAAGGCCGAGCCACAGAAATCCGGCGGAGAACGTGCGCAGCGCGCGCGCGTTCGGACCGACCGCGAAACTGAACAGCAGCAGCGACGCCGCGCCGAAGACGAAGACCGCGAGGAACTGCGCACGCGATCGCCACTGCAGCAGCAACTCCTTGCGCAGCGCGGCGATCACGCGACCACCCGACCGTCTTCGAGCACGAGACTCGCGTCGGCGAGCTTCGCGCTGCGCTCGAGCTGATGCGTCGCGAAGAGCACCGTCGCGCCGCGCTCGCGAAACGCGCGGATGAACGCGTCGACGAGGTCGAAGCCGGCGGGATCGAGCGCGCCGTATGGCTCGTCGAGCAGCACGACGCGCGGCTGCTGCAGCAGGATGCGCGCGAACGAGAGCCGCTTGCGCATGCCGGCCGAGAACGTCGACACGAGATCGTGCGCGCGGGCCGCAAGTCCGACTTCCGCGAGGATGCCGTCGATGGAATCGCGGCTTGCGCGCAGATGATCGGCCACGACGACGAGGTTCTCGCGCGCGGTCAGCGACTCGTAGAGATAGTTGTGATGGCTGAGGAGCGCGGTGCGTTTGCGGACGTCCTCACGCTCGCGCACGGCGTCGAAGCCGCCGACGCGCACGCGTCCGCGATCGGGGCGGATCGCCGTCGCCAGTACGCGCAGCAGCGTCGACTTCCCCGCGCCGTTGCGTCCCGCGATCATCAGCACGCTCGCCGCGGGAACGCGAAAGCTCACGTCCGCGAGCGCCCAGCGGCGCCCGTAGCGGCGCGACACTCCCTCGACTTCCACTGCAGACTCGGCCGGGACCGCGGACATTGTTCCGGAGTCTCGCGTGGCGGCCGGTTTTGCGCAAGCCATATCATTCGCCGCATGCGCAAGCTTTCCGTCGCCGCGCTCCTCCTCGGCATCGCGTGCGGCACCACGACCACGAACCCGACTTCCACCACCACGTCCGCGACAGCTGCATCGCCGTCGCCGGCAACGCCCGCCCCCTCCGACGGCACCGGCACGTACGGCTTCACCGTGCAGGAAGAAGCGCGCATCCTCGCGCTCGAAGACCGGCGCCAGTACGACCCCGCGCTCGTCGCGCAGTGGGTCGCGCATCCGAATCCGCTGCATCGCCTGCGCATCGCGCTCGCGCTCGCGCGCATCGGTCCGCACGCGTTCGCCGACGAGAACAAGAACGGCACGCGCGAGCCATCCGAGACGCAGGCCGGCATCAGCGAGCTCGGAACGCTCGCGCACGACGCCGACCGCAACGTGCGCGAGATGACGGCCTTCGCCCTCGGCGAGATCGGCGACGAGCACGGGCTCGGCACGATCGAATACCTGACCGGCGACCCCGACGCGGGCGTGGCCGCGGAAGCGGTCGAAGCGTTGTCGAAGGTCGCGCCGGGCGACACGAGCGGACTGCGGCTGCAGCGCTACCTCTGGCTCGCTGACGAGAAGACGCACGAAGGCGTTCGCGCGCGCGCGATCCGCTTCCTCTTCCGCTTCGACAACGACGAGGCGAGCGTCGTCGCGCTGCGCGCGCTCGACTCGCCGTCGCCCGCGATCCGGCAGGAAGCGGCGTACACGCTCGCGCGCCGCGCGTATGCACCGGCGCGCGCGCAGCTCGAGCTGCTCCTCACGGATACGAACGTGCTCACGCGCGCGTACGCCGCGACCGCGCTCGGCCGCATCGGCGATCCCGCGTCCGCGCGCGCGCTCATCAACGCGCTCGGCGACGCGCATCCGTGGGTGCGCACGAACGCCGCCGTCGCGATCGGCCGCCTCGCGGACAAACACAAGGACATCCTCAACGCGAACGATCTGCCGCGCGTCTTCGCCGCGCTCGACGATCCCGATCCCGGCGTGCGCGCGTCGATGATCGAGCCGCTCGCCGCGTACGCGGAGATGAACGAGACCGCGAAAGGGCGGCTGAATGACGTGCTGAAGAACGGCTCGCAGTGGGAACGCGAGCTCGCCGCCGGCGCGTTCGCGAAGCACTTCATCAAAGCGCTCAGCGACCTGCACTTCGTCAGCGGCTTCACCGGCTGGAGCGCCGTGCGCGCGATCGAGGCGACGGAGCACAGCGGCGCGATCGGCACGGAAGTCCGCGCCGTCTACTTTGACGACAAGGAACCGTTCGTACGCGCGTCGGCGATCGGCGCCATCGGCGAGCAGTTCATCGACGTCGAAGGTCCGCGCGTGATCAAAGCCATGGATGATCCCGACGTCGTGGTCCGCGCCACCGCGATCTCGAAGTATCCGCTGCTGACGAAGATCCAGGCCGGACGCTGGTTGGCCACACTGCATGCGATCGAACAGCGCGAGCGCACCGCCCCGCAGAACGACGCGCGCCTGGCCGCGATCGAAGCCATCGCCGGTTTCGCGCATCCGGATCGCCGCAAGTTCCTCATCGGCTTGCTCGCGGACGCCGACCCGGTCGTGCGCCGCTTCGCGTCCGACCAGCTCGTCGAGCAGGAACACCTGCCGCGCATGCAGTACACGCCGATCGCAAGCGAGCGCGCGCAGAACAAATACGAGGAGATCGTGCGCTGGTCGCGGCAGCCGCACACGGCCACGATTCACATGACGCGCGGCCTCATCCAGCTCGCGCTGCTGACGCAGGACGCGCCGCTGACGACGTGGAACTTCGCGCAGCTGGCGAAGAAGAAGTACTTCGACAACACGAGCTTCATGCGCGTCGTACCGAACTTCGTCATTCAGGGCGGCGATCCGCGCAACGACATGAGCGGCGGTCCCGGTTACGCCATCCGCGACGAGATCAACCTGCAGAAGTACACGCGCGGCGCCGTCGGCATGGCGCTCTCCGGTCCCGACACCGGCGGCTCGCAGTTCTTCATCACGCATTCGCCGCAGCCACACCTCGACGGCGGCTACACGATCTTCGCGCGCGTCTACGAAGGCATGACGGGCGTCGTCGATCAGACCGAGCGCGGCGACCGCGTGGAGACGATCACCATCGACGAACATCCGCCCGTCAGCGCCGACGCGATCGCGAACATCGCCAACGTCTCGCTGCCGCTCGAGATCGGTCCGACGACGCCCGACCGCCTGCTGCACGGCGTTCCCGAGTACGAACAGCGCAAGGCCGGTTATCAGGCCGACCCGTCCGTCGTTGAGATGATGAAGACGTACGTGAAGCCAGGCGACCGTATCGAGGTCTACATGGGCACGTGGTGCACCGACTCGCAGCGCGAGGTGCCGAAGTTCCTGCGCATCGTCGACGATCTGAAGACGTACGGCGTCGAGCTGCCGGCGTCGTTCGTCGCCGTCGACCGCGCGAAGCAGAAGCCGGAGGCGCTCCTCGCCGGCAAGCACATCGACAAAGTCGCGACGTTCATCTACTACCGCGACGGCCAGGAGCTCGGCCGCATCGTCGAGCGCCCGAACGGGCTCTTCGAAGACGATCTCCTCGCCATCGCCGCGCAGACGCAGCCGAAGGATTCGCCGCGGCCATGACGAGCGGAACGATGGCCGCGACGCTCGGCCGCCTGCTGCAGCTCGTCGCGCTCGTGCTGCTGCCGATCGGCCTCTCCTACGGCCTGATGAACGACAACGTCGCCGTCGAGGTCCGCCTCCTCGGCATCGGCGGCGCGCTCTTCGTCCTCGGCTGGCTGCTCGCGCGCAAGCCGTCTACGTGATCGCCTTCTTGCGGAACGAGCGCAGTCCGAGCGACAGCAGCACCGCGAGCGAAACGAGCAGCGCGCCGAAGATTGCCACGAGCGGCATGTGCGGCACCGCCGGCGTGAGCGACGCGCGCAAACCTTCTGAAGCGTAGACCACCGGGTTGATGAGCACCGCGTACTTCAGGACCGGCAGATGTTCGAGGCCGCTCCACGGGTAATACACGCAGCCGAACATGATCATCGGCACGAAGATGACACTGATGATGACCTGCATCTGCTGCGCCTGCATCACCGTGCCGAGCCAAAGTCCGAACGACGAAAACGCGGCGCCGGTCAGCAGCATCACCACGATGAGCAGCAGCGGATGCGAGAGCGACAACCCCGCCGCGCGTCCGGAGACGAGATACGACAACGGCAGCACGATCGCCGCGGAGACGAAGCCTTGCAGCGCGCCGACGATCACTTTCTCGACGGCGATGAGGTCCGTCGCAATCGGCGCGAGCAGCCGGTCTTCGATCTCCTTCGTGAAGCCGAAGTCCACTACCAGCGGCATCGCCACCGACATCAGCGACGCCATCGACAGGCAGAGCGCGGCCACGCCGGGCACCATCGTCGTGGCGTAGCCGCGCGGGATCATCCCCATCGACGGCAGCACGTAGCCGAAAACGACTACGAGCAGCACCGGCTGAAACGCCGTGCGGACCAGCAGCGCCACGATCTCGCGCCGCGCCACGATGGCGTCGCGCAGCAGCAGGGCGCCGAAGACTTTTCCATTCATGCGAGCTTTCTCCCGGTGAGCGAAATGAAGAGCGTCTCGAGGCTCGGCTTGGAGAGATGGATGTCTTTCACCGCGTAGCCGCGCGACTCCGCAAACGACAGCAGCGACGGCACCGCCGCCGCGGCCCGCTCGGCGAACGCGCGCACGACCGGCCCGCGCACTTCCGTGCGCGTGACGCCCGCGAGCGACAGCGGCTCGTCCGGCAGCGGACGGTCGAGCGTGACCTCGATGATCGTCTCGCCGGGCGCCTTTGCCTTCAGCTCCGACGGCGTGTCGAGCGCGAGCAGCTTGCCGCGGTCGACGATGGCCACGCGGTCGCAGAGCTGATCCGCTTCTTCCATGTAGTGCGTCGTCATCACGATCGTGCGGCCCTGCCCGTGCAGCTCGCGCAGCACGTCCCACAACGCGAGGCGCGCCTGCGGATCGAGGCCGACCGTCGGCTCGTCGAGGAACAGCACGCGCGGCTCGTGGATGAGCGCGCGCGCGATCATGAGGCGCTGCTGCTGGCCGCCGGAGAGCGCATCCGCCTTCGCCTTCTTCTTGTCGGTGAGGCCGAGTTGCTCGAGCAGCGCGTCGGTGCGGCGCGACGCTTCCGCGCGCGGGATGCCGAAGTACGTGGCGTGGAAGACGAGATTCTCGCCGACGAGCAGGCTGCGGTCGGGGTTCGGCCGCTGCGGCACGACGCCGATCATGCGACGAGCGCCGACCGGATCCTTCCCGACGTCGCGCCCCGCCACGACCGCGGTGCCGCTCGTGGCGAGCACGCGCGTCGTCAGGATGCCGATGGTGGTCGTCTTCCCGGCGCCGTTGGGACCGAGGAGGCCGAAGAGCTCTCCCTCGCCGATGTCGAGGTCGAGGCCGTCCAGCGCGGTCACCTGGCCGTAGACCTTCCGCAGTCCTGAAATGTGAATCTCCGTTCGCATAAACGTGAATGTACATTCGCATTCGCAATGTGTCAAGCTAGTCGCGGATGAAGCAGACCCGGGAACGCTCGTTCACGCAGGAGGTCAAGGCGCTGTACGCGCGCGAGGCGCTCAAGCGCGGAAAAAACCAGCACGTCGACGCGCTCTTCGAGCACGTGCAGGCCACGCCGCCGAAACAGGCCCGCAGCCTGGAAACCGTCTCGCGCCTGCTCAACGCCGCCGAGCAACTGCTCGAGGAAGGCGGACTCGAGGCAGCCACCGTGCCCGCCATCGCCGCGAAAGCCGGCGTGTCCGTCGGCGTCGTCTACCGCCGCTTCGTCGACAAGGACACGCTCCTCCGCGCGGTCTGGCAGCGATACCTCGCGCAGAAGCGCGAGCAGACCGCGTCGATTCTCGACGCGTGCATGGCCATGCACATCCCGCTGCCCGAGCTGCTGCGCGGCATGATCCGCGGCACGCTCGACTCGTACCGCCGCCGGCGCAACCTGCTCCGCGCGCTGCTGCAGTTCTCGCGCACGCATCCCGACCCCGCCTTCCGCCGCGCCGCGCACGAGATCAACCGCACCTCCACCGCCGCCGTGGCCATGCTGATGATGCGCTACCGCGACCAGATCGCGCATCCGAACGTCGAGGTCGCGATCGAGTTCATGATGATCACGCTCGCCTCGATCCTGCAGACCGTCGTGCTCGAAGCGGAACAGCCGCACGGCCTGCGCGCGCCGGCCGACCTCGAGGCCGAGCTGACGCGCATGATGTTCGGCTACCTCGGCATCGAAGAGTAATGCGCTACACCGTCGTTCTCACCGCGCGCTTTCCCGACGTCGCCCGCGCGCTGCTCGCGCCACACTTCGATCTCATCGAGCATCCGACGGAGCCGGAGCGTTCGGAGGAGGATGTGATCACGATCCTCGCCGACGCCGACGCCGCGATCACGCTGCTCTCCGATCCGATCACGCGCCGCGTCCTCGAGTCGAATCCGAACCTGCGCATCGTCTCGAACTTCGCCGTCGGCACGAACAACATCGACGTCGACGCCGCGCGCGAGCTCGGCATCACCGTCACGAACACGCCCGGCGTGCTCACGGAAGCGACCGCCGATCTCACGATGGCACTACTGCTCGCGGTGACGCGCCGCGTCGTCGAAGGCGATCGCGAAGTGCGCGAGACCGGACGCTCTCCGTGGGAGCCGCTCAAGCTCCTCGGCGCCTCGCTCCAGGGCAAACGCCTCGGCATTCTCGGCATGGGCCGCATCGGCAGCGCCGTCGCCACGCGCGCCCGCGCCTTCGGCATGGACGTCCTCGGCGTGCGCCGCGGCGAGCCGCTCGACGAGCTGCTCGCAACGAGCGACATCCTCTCGATCCACGCGCCGCTCACGCGCGAGACGCATCACATCATCGACGCCGCCGCGCTCGCGCGCATGAAGCGGGACGCGTATCTCGTCAACACCGCGCGCGGACCGCTCGTCGACGAAGACGCGCTCTGCGACGCGCTCGACCGCGGCCAGCTGCGCGGCGCCGCGCTCGACGTCTACGAGCACGAGCCGGCCGTGAACCCGCGCCTGCTCGCGATGCCGAACGTCGTGGTCGTGCCGCACATCGGCTCCGCGACCGAAGAGGCGCGCAACGCGATGGCGCGCATCGCTGCCACGAACGTGCTGCTGTTTCTCCACGGACAGGAGCCGCTGCATCGCGTATGAAACTCGATCCTCAGCAAGCCGTCCTCGTCGTTATCGACGTGCAGGAGAAGCTGATGCCGGTCATCGACCGCGCTGACGCGGTCGCGAAGAACGTCGAGCGCCTCGTGCGCGGCTGTCATCTCCTCGGCGTCCCCGCGCTCGTCACCGAGCAGTACGTCAAAGGACTCGGCCCGACGATCGAGCCGCTGCGCCGCGCGCTCGACGAGACGTACGGCTACGCGCCGATCGAGAAGCTGTGCTTCTCCGCGCACGGCTGCGACGTTTTTGCCGCGCGGCTCGACGCGCTCGGCCGCAGACAAGTGCTCGTCGCCGGCGTCGAGACGCACGTCTGCGTCTATCAGACCGTGCGCGATCTCCTCGCCGGCGGCTTCGAGGTCGCGCTCGCCGCCGACGCCGTCTCCTCGCGCGCGCCCGAGAACCGCGAGATCGCGCTGCGGCGGATGACCGCGGACGGCGCGCACCTCAGCTCGACCGAGATGGCGCTCTTCGAGCTTGTCGGCGTTTCCGGAACGGACATGTTCCGGGCAATCTCCCGCCTCGTGAAATGATTGTAGGCCTGCAACTTGCTGTCTGATGACTCGGTTATTTTGAGTCGCATCAGGCAGGGATGAGACGAGAAAAACGCATTCTGATCGTCGATGACGACGATGCCATCCGCGCGCTCCTCGCGACCGTGCTGCGCCGCCGCGGCCTTAGGGTCGACAGCGCGCGGAACGGCGAGCAGGCTCTGGAAAGCCTCGCGTCGTGCCGCTATGTGCTCATGGTCCTTGACCTCATGATGCCGCGCGTGAGCGGCTACGAAGTCATCGAGCACCTCGGCACCGTCTCGCCCGACCTCCGCCCCGTCGTCATCGTGCTGACCGCCGGGATCGAGCAGCGCTCGTTCAATCCGAACATCGTCATCGGCACGATTCACAAGCCATTCGACATCGAGCTCTTCATCGACACGGTCGAGGGATGTCTCACCGCGCTCAGCGATCAACTGCAGTTGGACGACTGTCATCCGGCGAATCCGCGGACTCCGGAAGAGACGAAGGCGAATTAGGCATGTCTTTTGACATTTCCAAACGTCAAGGACGACATCCATGAGCGAACCCAGAGTCTTGATCGTCGAAAGCAACGAAGCGCTGCGGGCGATGCTCTTCACGATTCTTCGCCACCAGCCGGTCGGAGTGGACACCGCCGCCACGGCGGAAGACGCCCTCGAGAAGGTGTTGACGTGCGATTACGCGTTGATCGTCGTCGACGTCGACATGCCGAACGAAGCCGGCACGCGCTTCGTGGCGCAGTTCACGGAGCAGCGCCCCGACGCGCCGACGTTCATCCTTGCGGTACGCGATCCGCGCAACGACATCTATCTCGATCCGGACCTCGTCTCCGCGGTGCTGAACAAGCCGCTGGAGATCGATACGCTCGCCGAGCTCGTACGCGAGTGCGCGCTCGTCGTGCCGCCGCCGGACGATCCGCTGCCGTGCCCGCCGTCGGAGAGCGACATCCGCGCGCGCATGGATCGCGGGCCGTACATCGCGAACTGATGACTGCGGCGATCGGCTGGGCGAGCTCCGTCATCCTCATCCTGACGATCGCCAAACAGGTCCACAAGCAATGGCACGACCGGACCAGCGCCGGCGTGTCGGTGTGGCTCTTCATCGGTCAGCTCGCGGCCTCCGCCGGCTTCACGATCTATAGCCTCCTCGTGCACAACTGGGTCTTCGTCGTGACGAACGCGATCATGGTCCTCAACGGTCTCCTCGGCTACGGCATCACCGTCCGGCAGAAACGACGCGCGGCACGTGACGGGGTAGACTCCGCCGCGTGAGCGATCGCCGCAAGGGTCTGCTGTACATCGTCGTCGCCGCGCTGCTCTGGTCGACGGGCGGCATCGGCATCAAGGCGCTCCCCGATCCCGCGCTGAAGGTCGCGTTCTATCGCTCGGTCTTCGCCGCGGTGACGCTCTTCGCGCTGTTCCGCCGCGACGTGCGCATCCAACCATCGCCGGCGTTTTTCGTCTCGATCGTGAGCTACGCCGGTTGCCTCACGACGTTCGTCGTCGCCACGCGCTGGACGACGTCCGCGAACGCAATCTTCCTGCAGTACGCGGGAGTGGTCTGGGTGCTGCTGCTCGCGCCGGTCGTGCTGCGCGAGCCGATGCGCCGCCGCGACATCATCGCCATCGTGGCCGCGCTCGCGGGCATGGCCCTCTTCTTCGTCGGCCGCTTCGAAGCGCGCGGGATGGCCGGCAACGCGATGGCGCTGCTCTCCAGCGTGTTCTTCGCGTCGATGATCCTCGCGCTGCGCCGCGCCCACGACGCCTCGCGCGCCGCCGTCGCCTGGGGCAACGTCGCCCTCGCGCTCGCGCTGCTGCCGTTCGTCGCGCACGATCTCGCCCTCACGACCAAATCCCTCCTCGCCCTGCTCTTCCTCGGCGTCTTCCAGATCGGCGTCGCCTACGCGTTCTTCGTGAAGGGTCTGCGCCACGTTGCCGCGACCGAGGCGTCGCTGACCGGAATGCTGGAGCCGGTGATGAATCCGATCTGGGTGCTGCTGTTCATCGGCGAGCGTCCGTCGATCTACGCGCTCTTCGGCGGCGCGATCGTGCTCGCCGCCATCGCCTGGCACACGCTGCAGGGCGGCGAGCCGGCGAGCGAGTTGCCCGCACCAGACTGAGGGAACGACCAAGGGCCTCCGGCGGGCCGGCGCGGCCGGCAGCGCTAAGGGCTTAGCCAGTACTCACGTGCGGCTGCAGTCAACGACGTTCACGGCAGCCGCACGTGCGTCTAGGCTAGGCCCTTAGCGCAGCCGGCCGCGCCGGCCCGGAGGCGCTCCTCGTCGTTCGTTGTGCCTGCTTCTTGCACGACCGACGCGCGCATGACAACGCTCATTGAACCGGCGACCGGCAAACCGCTCGCGGATGTCGAACAGCATGATGCGGGTGATGCGGATCGCGCGGTGCGTGCGGCGCATGGGGCGTTCACGGGCGCGTGGCGTCGCATCAACACCCGCGAGCGCGGGCAGTTGCTGCGGAAGCTCGCGGAAAAGATTCGCGAGAATGCCGACGAGCTGGCGCGGCTCGAGACGCGGAACGTCGGGAAACCGATTCGCGACTCTCGGGATGAAGTCGGACTCGCGGCGAACGTCTTCGAATACTACGCGGGCGCCACGAACAAAGTCGGCGGACAGACGATCCCCGGCGCGGCGCCGGGCGTGTTGTTGTCGTTCCGCGAGCCGGTCGGCGTGTGCGGAATCATCGTGCCGTGGAACTTCCCGATTGCCATCACCTCATGGAAATCCGCGCCGGCACTGGCGATGGGCAACTGCGTCGTATTGAAGCCGGCCGAACAGACGCCGCTCACCGCATTGCGGCTCGCGGAGCTCGCGCTGGAAGCGGGCATTCCGGAAGGCGTGTTCACCGTGCTCACCGGCGCGGGGTCGGTGGTCGGCGAAGCGTTGCTGCGGCATCCGCTCGTGAGGAAGATCGCTTTCACCGGCTCGACCGAAGTCGGGATGAACGTCATGCGCACCGCGGCCGACGACATCAAGCGCGTCTCGCTGGAGCTCGGCGGCAAGTCGGCGAATCTGATTTTTGAAGACTGCGACTTCGAGCGCGCGGTCGCGTCGGCAGCTTCGTCGGCGCTCGGCAACGCGGGGCAGGACTGCTGCGCGCGCAGCCGCATCTTCGTGCAGCAATCGATCTACGAACGCTTCACGAGCGCGCTCAAAGACGCCTTCGAGAAACTGCACGTCGGCGATCCGCTGGCGGATGAAACGGAGATGGGGCCGCTCGTCACGGAGGCGCATCGCAAGCGCGTGCTCTCGTACATCGAGCGCGGACGCGCGGAAGGCGCGACGCTCGTCACCGGCGGCGCATGTCCCGACGATCCCGGCTGCTATCTGCAGCCGACGATCTTCACCGACGCGAAGCCCGACATGGCCATCGTGCGCGAAGAGATCTTCGGACCAGTCGTAACGGTGATGCCGTTCCGCGACGAAGACGACGCGGTCGCGATGGCGAACGACTCGGTGTATGGTCTCTCCGGCTCGATCTGGACGCGCGACATCGGGCGGGCATTGCGCGTCGCACGCGCGGTCGAGACGGGCAATCTCTCGATCAACTCCGGTAGCTCCGTGCATCTCGAGGCGCCGTTCGGCGGCGTGAAGCGCAGCGGCCTCGGGCGCGAGCTCGGGTTGCAGGCGCTCGATCATTACACCGAGTGGAAGACGGTCTACATCGACGTGACTTCATGAGCGACACGCCAGGACGCATCGACGCGAAAGAACTGAAGCGCCTCGTCGGCGACGGCACGATCGACACCGTGCTGGTCGTCTTCCCCGACATGTACGGCCGCCTCGTCGGCAAGCGCATCGTCGGCCGCTTCTTCATCGAGGAAGTGCTCGAAGGCGGCATGCACGCGTGCGACTACCTGCTCGCCTGCGACATCGACATGGACCCCGTGCCCGGCTATCAGTTCACGAGCTGGGCGAAAGGCTACGGCGACTTCCGTCCCGTGCCGGATTTGTCGACGCTACGCGTCGCGTCGTGGCTCGAGAAAACCGCGCTCGTCCTGTGCGACGTCTACGAAGAAGAATCGGATGCGCTCGTGCCGTACGCGCCGCGCGGCATCCTGCGCAAACAGATCGCGCGCGCGGCCGAACGCGGCTACGTCGCGATGGGCGCGTCCGAGCTCGAGCTCTACGTCTTTCAGGACTCGTACGACGACATCGCGCGCAAGAGCTTCGTCAACCTGCAGCCGATCGGACGTCTCATCGAGGACTACCACATCTTTCAGGGCACGAAAGAGGAGTACCTCATCGGCGCGATCCGCCGGCATCTCGAAAAATCCGGCGTGCCGGTCGAGTCGAGCAAAGGCGAATGGGGACCGGGGCAGCAGGAGATCGGTCTGCGTTACGCCGATCTTCTCGAGATGTCCGATCGTCACGCGATCTACAAGCACGCGGCGAAAGAGATCGCGTGGCAGCACAACCGCGCCGTGACGTTCATGGCCAAGTGGGACGAGCGCTACGCCGGCTCGAGCTGCCACATCCATGCGAGTCTCTGGTCGCCCGACGGCAAGCCGCTCTTCGCCGGCGACGATCACCTCGGCCCCATCCATTGTTCCCCGCTCTTCCGCTGGTTCCTCGGCGGCTGGATGGCGCACATCCGCGAGCTCTTCCCGTTCTTCGCGCCGTATCCGTCGTCGTACAAACGCTACGTCCCCGGCTCGTTCGCGCCAACGGGCGTCGCGTGGAGCTACGACAACCGCACCGCCGGCTTCCGCATCGTCGGCCACGGCTCGTCGCTGCGCATCGAATGCCGCACCGCCGGCGCCGACGCGAATCCGTATCTCGCCTTTGCCGCCACGCTCGCCGCGGGACTGGACGGCATCGAGAACAAGATCGAGCCGCCGCCGGCATTCGAAGGCGACGTCTACGGCGCGCTCGAGTTGCCGCAGGTTCCGCATTCGCTGCCGGAAGCGATCGCGGCGCTCGACGGGAGCGCGTTCGCGCGGCAGGCGCTCGGCGAAGACGTCGTCGCGCACTACCTCCACTTCTTCCGCACCGAACAGCGCAAGTTCGACGCGGTCGTCACTGACTGGGAACGCAAAAGGTATTTCGAACAAGCATGAGACTGAAAGACAAAGTTGCTCTCATCACCGGCGGCGGCAGCGGCATCGGCAAGGCGTCGTGTCTGCTGTTCGCGAAAGAAGGCGCGAAGGTCGTGGTCGTCGATCTCAAGCAGGAATCGGCGGAAGCGACGGCGGACGAGATCCGCAACGCGGGGGGCGACGCGCGCGCCTTCGCGGCGGACGTCTCGAAAGCGAAAGACGCCGAAGGCATGGTGCGGTTCGCCGAGGAGCAGTACGGCGCGCTGCACGTCGCGTTCAACAACGCGGGGGTGTTTCACCCGGACGACGAGTCCGTGACCACGACCTCGGAAGAGATCTGGGACATGGTCATCGACGTCAACTTGAAAGGCGTCTTCTTCGGCTGCAAGTACCAGATCCCGGCGCTGCTGCGCGCGGGCGGCGGCTCGATCATCAACACGGCCTCGTTCGTCGCGGTGATGGGCGCGGCCGTGCCGCAGATCGCCTACACCGCGAGCAAGGGCGGCGTGCTGGCGATGACGCGCGAGATCGCGGTGGAGTTCGCGCGCCAGAACATCCGCGCGAACTCGCTCTGCCCGGGACCGGTGGAAACGCCGCTGCTCGCGGAGTTGCTCGCCGATCCGGCGCGGCGCCAGCGGCGGCTCGTGCACATTCCGCCGGGGCGCTTCGCACGCGCGGAGGAGATGGCAAACGCGGCGCTGTTCCTGGCGAGCGACGAGTCGTCGTTCGTGAACGGGACATCGTTCCTCGTCGACGGCGGCATCACGGCGGCGTACATCACGCCGGAGTAATCGCTTCGGAGTAATCGCACGTCGGGCGGCGTTTGAAGTCGCGATGCGTCCTCAATCCGCCGCCCGTGCCGCGCTGCTCGCCGCGCGGATGAGCCTCATTCCTGCCGCGCCGGTCGATCTCTTCCGCTTCCTCAACGTGCCGGCGATCGTCATGGTGCTCAAGCGCGCGCGCATGTGCCGCGACGCGCATCCATCGCACGCGACGCCGATCGCTAGGTCAGCGAGCGGATCGAGATCCCGCCGTTCGTGGTCCGCAGGCGCACGCGCGTTCCGCCGCCGTTGATCTTGCCGCGCAGCGAGTTGCGCCCGGTCTCCGTCGTCAGCACCGGCAGATCCGTCTTGATCGAGCCGTTGGTCGTGCTCGCGTCGACTTCGGCGCCGAAGTTCCGAGGGACGGCGAGCTCGATGCGGCCGTTGGTCGTCTCGAGATGCACCGGCTGGTTCGCGGCGACGCTGGTCAGCTCCGCGTGCACGGAGCCGTTCGTCGTTGACGCATCGAGCGAGCCGGCGCACGCCTTCACCTCGATGCCGCCGTTCGTCGTGTCGAGCTCGTGGCGTCCGGTGACGCCGCTCAGCTCGATGGCGCCGTTCGTGTTCGTCACGTCGACGTTCATCGAGCGCGGCACCATCACCTCGTAGCGCACCTGCGCTTCGACGTGGTCGCCGAAGAGCCAGTCGAAGACGCCGCCGTTGTCGCCGCGCTTCGGATAGTGCGTCGTGACGACGAGGCCGCCGTCGCGCGGCTGCAACTCGACGCGCAGCTCGCGCATCGCCGCCTGCACGTCATCGCGGTCGGCTTCGACTTTCTTCAGCGCGACGACGTGCACGCGCGGCTGATCCCACGCGCTGACCGTCACGCGGCCGTTCACGTTCGTGAGCACCAGGCTCGCACCCGGCTTCACATCGAACGTCTTGTCGATCGTTTCTTCGAGCGTGGCGGCCGAAGCCGCGGTGGCGACGAGCAGAGTGAAGGCGGCGGCGATGATGTGTTTCATACGGCGTTCATACGGAGCAGGCGGGCGCGAGTTGCACGCGCCGTCTACAATCCACGAGCTCATGCGCCGCGCAGCCGTCGTCCTCGCTCCGCTCGCCGTCGTGTTCGTGCTCGCGTTGTGGCGCAGCAACGGCCCCGCGCCAAAGCCCGCGAACGCTGCGCGGGACGTCTTCTCCGCGACGCGCGCGATGGCGACGTTGCGCACGATCCTCGCCGACGGCGCGCCGCATCCGCTCGGCACCGCGGCGAACACGCGCGTGCGTGAGCGTGTCATCGCGCAATTACGCACGCTCGGCTACAACGTCGTCGAACAGCAGCGCTTCGCCTGCAACGCCATGGCGATCTGCGGCAACGTACGCAACGTGATCGCGCGCATGCCCGGCGCATCGGCGCGTGGCGACGTCGTGCTCGCCGTCGCGCACTACGACTCCGTCGGCGCGGGACCGGGCGCATCCGACGACGGCATGGGCGTCGCGACGCTGCTCGAAACGGCGCGCGCGATTCGCGGCGAGCATTTCCGCAATCGCGTCGAGTTTCTCGTCGACGACGGCGAAGAGTCCGGCCTCCTCGGCGCGGAGGGCTTCGTCGCCGACGCGTCGCTGCTGCACGACGTCGGCGTCGTCATCAACGTCGAGAACCGCGGCACGAGCGGCGCGAGCAACATGTTCGAGACCAGCCGCGGCAACCGCTGGCTCATTCGCGCGCTCGCGCGCGGCCTCGAGCATCCGAACGCCACGTCGCTCTTCTACGCCGTCTACACGCTCCTGCCGAACGACACCGACGTCACGATCTTCAAGCGCGCGGAGAAGGCGTCGATCAACTTCGCCGCGATCGGCGGCGCGAACTGGTACCACACGCCGTTCGACGACCTCGCGCATGCGAGTCCGCGCACGTTGCAGCATCACGGCGACAACATTCTCGGTTCGCTGCGCGTCTTCGCGAACGCCGACCTCGGCACGCGCAGCCGCACCGACGCGACGTACTTCGACGTCCTGCAGTTCGTCCTTCTGTGGTGGCCCGCGGAGTGGACGCTCTGGATCGCGCTGGCCAGTCTCGCGTTGCTGATCTTCGCCGCGCGGAAGACGCCGCCGCGCGCGATGACGTTCGGCGTGCTGGCCGCGTTCACGGCGATGCTGCTCGCGGTCGTCGTCGGACACGTGCTCGGCTGGCTCGTGCGCCTGCGCGCGGAGGACGTGAACTGGGCCGCGCATCCGTTCGCCGGCGTCGCGGCGATGTGGCTCGCGGGGATTGCGGCCGCGACGGCGGCGGCGGCGCTCTTCGCGAAGCGCAGCGACGAGCGGGCGTTGCTGTACGGCGTCGCGATCGTGTGGCACGCGCTGACGGTGCTCGTCGCGGTGGTGCTGCCCGGCGCGAGCTATCTCTTTCTCGCGCCATCCATCGCGTTGACGCTCTGCGCGTTGTCGCGCGCGAGTGCGCTGACGACGGGCGTCGTGGCCGCGACGGTCGCCGCGATCGTCTTCTTTCCGCCGGGACTGCTGCTCTACGCCGCGCTCGGCGCACGCCTGATCGGCGCGATCGCGATTCTGATCGGCGTCTTCGCCACGCTCGTCGCGCCGCTGTTCGCACGGATGCGAGTTGCAATCGCGTTCGCGTCCGCCGCGCTCGTGCTCGCGATCGTGGCGATGGTCACACCGGCGATCTCGCGCGAGAGGCCGCGCACGCTGTCGCTGTTGTATCTCGACGACGCGCGCATGGGCTCACCGTTCTGGATCACATCGAAGCTCACCGAGCCGCTGCAGCATGCGGCTTCATTTCGCAAAGCGGGCGACGTGCTGACGCCGTGGTCATACGATGCGTGGATCGCGCCGGCGCCGCATCTGCCTCTCGCACGCGTAGCGATGACGGGCATGCGCAGCGGCGATCGCGTCGTGCTGCATCTCGTCTCCGCGCGCAACGCGCCACGCATCGTGCTGCTCTATCGCGGCGGCAGCGTGCGCAGCGTGAATGGCGTCGTGCCGCCGCCGCGGCCCGCGCGCTTCCGCGATCGCGGCACGGCCGGCTGGCAGTACGCGCTCGTGAGCGGCGCTCCGTCGTTCGACATCGAATTCAGCGCGAACGCACGCCTCGACGTGGTCGCCTCCGACTCGACGTACGGCTTGCCCGCGGAAGGCGCCGCGCTCGCGCATGCGCGCGACGCGTCGCCTGCGATTCCGATCCACGAGGGCGACCTCACGATCACGCGGGTGCACGCGAGCTACTGACGAAAACGAAAAAGCCCGCCGTCGCCGGCGGGCTTTTTCGCGAGAGCTCGCGGATGCTTACTCTTCTTTCTTCTTGCGGGTACGCTTCGGTTTTTCTTCCGCCGGTGCGGCTTCGTCAGTATCAGCCTTCGGCGCCGCTTTGCGCGTGCGCTTCGGCTTCTCGTCCTCCGCCGGTTCCGGCGCGGGCGCGGCTTTCTTCTTCGACGAAGACTTCGCCGGCGCGGCAGGCGCGGCGGACTTCGTTTCGGAAGCGTCGGCCGAACGCTCGACGAGCTCGAGGATCGCCATCTCGGCGGCGTCGCCGCGGCGGGCGCCGAGCTTCATGATGCGGGTGTAGCCGCCCGGGCGCGTCGAGAAACGCGGTCCGAGGGTGTCGAACAACTTCGCGATCAGCGCGTCGTTCGGCACCGTGCGCGCGGCCTGACGGCGCGCGTGCACGCTGTCGTTGCGCGCGAGCGTGATGAGCTTCTCGGCGAGCGGGCGCAGCTCCTTCGCTTTCGGGAGCGTGGTGATGATGCGCTCGTTCTCGATCAGCGAGGCGAGCTGGTTGCGGAACATCGCGGCGCGATGGCTCGACGTCCTTCCCAGCTTGCGGTTTGCCATTCCATGTCTCATTGCAACAACTCCCTTCTCCGTGCGTCGGGACGGCTAGTCGCGCATGTCGGCGCGGGAACCGACCGCGGCGCGGGACATGCCGAACGACAGGCCGAGGCTGGCGAGAACGTCTTTGATCTCGTCGAGCGACTTGCGACCGAAGTTCTTGGTCGACAGCATCTCGCGCTCGGTGCGCTGCACGAGATCGCCGAGGGTGCGGATGTTGGCGTTCTTGAGGCAGTTCGCGGAGCGGACGGAGAGGTCGAGCTCCTCGATCGGCTTGGCCAGCATCTCGGCCATGCGCGGATCGACTTCCGGCGCCGCGGCTTCCTCGCGCTCTTCGATGCGGGTTTCGAACGCGCTGAAGATGCGGAGGTGATCGCCGAGGAGCTCGGCGGCGAGGCTGATCGCTTCCTGCGGCGAGACCGCGCCGTTGGTCCACACTTCGAGGACGAGCTTGTCGTAGTCGGTCATCTGGCCGACGCGCGCGCCTTCCACGTGATAGTTCACGCGGCGGACGGGCGAGTGGATCGAGTCGACCGGGATGTAGCCGAGCGGCAGGTCCGTGTCGGCATTGCGGTCGGCCACGACGTAGCCGCGGCCGCGCTTGAGACGCGCCTCGAGCTTGAGCGAGCCTTCCTTCGAGAGCGTGGCGATGTGCGCGGACGGATCGAGGATCTCGATGTCCGGATCCTGTTCGAAATCAGCCGCGGTGACGACACCGGGCCCTTTCTTTTCGAGATAGAGAGTCTTCGGGCCGCCGCCGTGCAGCTTGAAGGCAACCTGCTTGAGGTTGAGAACGACGTCGGTCATGTCCTCGACCACGCCCTGGAGCGACGAGAACTCGTGCAGCACGCCTTCGACGCGGACGGCGGTGATGGCCGCGCCCTCGATCGAAGAGAGCAGCACGCGCCGGAGCGCATTACCGATGGTCGTGCCGAAGCCGCGCTCGAACGGCTGCGCGACGAAGCGTCCGTAGTTGGGAGTGAGGGTTTCGGGATCGTACTCGAGCTTCTTCGGTTTCTGGAAATCTGACCACATCATGTGAGCGGCCTCCTCGCGAAAAGATGGCAGGCAGGAAGGCGGGGGTGCCTGCCTGCCATCAAGATTGATGAACTACTTCGAGTAGAGCTCGACGATGAGCTGTTCCTGGATGGGGAGGCGGATGTCTTCGCGCTTCGGAAGGTCCGTCACCGTACCACGGAAGGCATCCGGCTCGAGCTGCAGCCACGCGGGAACGCCGCGGCCTGCCGCCGTTTCGACGGCCTGGCGGATCTGATCGTTCTTGCGGCTCTTCTCGCGCACCTGGATCACGTCGCCCTTGCGCACCTGGTACGAGGGGATGTTGATCTTCTTGCCATTGACCTCGATGTGTCCGTGGCGCACGAGCTGGCGGCCCTGCGGGCGGGAGGAGGAGAAGCCGAGGGAGTAGACCACGTTGTCGAGCCGGAGCTCGAGCTGGCGGAGCAGGTTCTCACCGGTGATGCCGGTGCGCTGTTCGGCGCGCTGAAAGTAGAGCCGGAACTGGCGCTCCAGCAGGCCGTAGATGCGCTTCACTTTCTGTTTTTCGCGAAGCTGGATGCCGTAGCCGAGCACCTTGGAACGGCGGCGTCCGTGCTGACCGGGCGCGTAGTTGCGGCGCTCGATCGCGCACTTGTCCTTGAAGCAGCGATCGCCCTTCAGGAAAAGCTTCATTCCCTCACGACGGCAAAGCCGGCAGACGGGATCGGAGTAACGAGCCACTATGCCTCCTCATCGTTCGCACCCGCGCCACCATGGCGCGTTGCGTGTACGCCGGCAGCTGCTCGGCGTACGAGAAAACCGCACCGGCGCGTGCCTCGCGCCGGCGAAATCGTCCTTCGTTTGTTCGCGCCTCAGACGCGGCGCCGTTTGGGCGGGCGGCAGCCGTTGTGCGGGATCGGCGTGACGTCCTTGATCGACTTGATGTCGAGTCCGGACGCGGCCAGGGCGCGGATGGCCGACTCGCGGCCGGCGCCGGGGCCCTTGACCTTCACGTCGACCGAGCGGACGCCGTGCTCCTGCGCCAGCTGGGCCGCGTTCTGCGCGGCGACCTGTGCGGCGAAGGGCGTGCCTTTGCGCGATCCCTTGAAGCCGATGCGGCCGGCCGAGGACCAGGAGAGGATGTTCCCCACCGGGTCGGTGATGGCCACGATCGTGTTGTTGAACGTCGCCGCGATCGAGGCGACGCCGTGCGGAACGTTCTTCCGCTCCTTGCGCTTGGTGCCGGCGCGGCGGGCGCCCGCTTTCGGTGCTCTGGCAGTTGCCATGGATTCTTCCCCTGCTCCTTACTTCTTGGTGGCTTTCTTCTTGCCGGCGACGGCGCCCTTGCGGGGGCCTTTGCGCGTGCGCGCGTTCGTGTGCGTGCGCTGCCCGCGGACCGGCAGCCCGCGGCGGTGGCGCATGCCGCGGTAGCAGTTGATCTCCATCAACCGCTTGATGTCGAGGCCGACGTCCTTGCGGAGATCGCCCTCCACCTTGCCTTCATCCGTGATGATCTGGCGAATCTTGCGCACGTCATCCTCGGAGAGGTCTTTGACGCGCACGTCCTTGTTGACGCCCGCCTGCCCGAGGATTCTGCTCGAGCGCGTGCGGCCGATGCCGAAGATGTACGTCAGGCCGACTTCGACCCGCTTGTTCAGTGGAAGATCCACACCCGCGATACGTGCCATTTGACGATAGCTCCTGATTTAGCCCTGACGCTGCTTGTGCTTCGGATTCTCACAGATGATCCGAATCACGCCCTGCCGGCGGACGACTTTGCATTTGGTGCAGATTCGCTTGACTGAGGAACGGACTTTCATTGTCTTTGACTCACTTGTATCGATACGTAATGCGCCCGCGCGTCAGATCGTACGGCGAGAGCTCGACCAGGACCTTGTCGCCCGGAAGGATGCGGATGAAGTGCTTTCTCATCTTGCCGGAGATGTGGGCCAGAACCTTGTGCTTGTTCTCCAGCTCCACCTGGAACATCGCGTTCGGCAACGTTTCCAGGACCGTCCCCGTCACTTCAATCGCTTCTTCCTTCGACATGCTTTCCTTTTTGCTTCCTGCTTACGCTTTCCCCAACACCAGCGGCCCGTTGGCCGTGACCGCGACGGAATTCTCGAAATGCGCGGCGAGCGTTCCGTCGACCGTCCGCGCCGTCCAGCCATCGGCGTCCGTCTTCACGTCCTGAATGACGCCGTTCGTCCCCGAGCGCTCGATGCGCGAGCGCAGCTTCGCGCCGATCTCACAGAGCATCGGCTCGATGGCTAGGACCATTCCCTCGCGCAACTCGATGCCGCGTCCGCGGCGGCCGTAGTTGTAGACCTGCGGATCCTCGTGCATCCGGCGGCCGATCCCGTGTCCGACGAACGTGCGGATCACGTGATAACCGCGCGACTCCGCGTGCTCCTGCACCGCCGCGCCGATGTCGCCGATGTGGCGGCCCGGACGCATCTCTTCGATGGCGAGCTCGAGGCATTCGCGCGTCGTCGCCATCAGCTTCTCGGCGGCCGGCGTCACCTTTCCGATCGGAACGGTGATGGCCGCGTCGCCGACGAAGCCGTCGAGAATCGAGCCGAAGTCGAGGCCGATGATGTCGCCCTCCTGCAGCTTCGCGCGATTCGGGATGCCGTGCACGATCACATCGTTGACCGACGTGCAGACGACCGCCGGATACGGCGGCAGGCCCATCGGAGCGTAGCCTTTGAACGGCGACTTCGCGCCGCGCTTCGCCAGCTCCTCCTCGGCCATCGCGTTGAGCTGTGCGGTGGTCGCGCCGGGGCGGACCATCTCGCGCATCTTCTCGAGGATCTCGACCACGACCCGGTTGGCCCGGTCCATGATCGCGATCTCGTCGCGATTCTTCAGCGTCGGTCCCTTCATACGATCCAGCATTGGCCCTCAGACATCGTCACGCCAGGGACTGTTCGATCCGTTCAAAGACCTCATCGACGGGACCAATCCCGTCGACCTCGCGGAGAATCCGCTTCGTCTTGTAATACGTCGCCACCGGCAGCGTCTGACGATGAAACGCCTCCAGACGCTTACGCACGGCCTCTTCGTTGTCGTCGGGCCGTGCAATCACCGCCGCGCCGCAGCGGTCACAGACGCTGTCGGTTTTCGGCGGATCGTTTTCGAGATGGTAAATCGCCCCGCACTGCGCACACGTCCGTCGCAGCGAGATGCGGCGGACGATGGCGTCGTCGGGGACGAGCAGTTGAAGAACGCGAAGCGGGTCGGAGCCATTCCCGACGATTCCATCCAGCTTTTCGGCCTGCACCAGCGTGCGCGGAAAGCCGTCGAGGATGAAGCCGCCCTGCGCGTCGGCCTTCGCCAGCCGGTCGTTGATGATGCCGATCATCAGATCGTCGGAGACGAGCGCGCCGGACGCCATGATCGGAGCGGCTTGCCGTCCGAGCTCGGTGCCTTCCGCGATCGCCTCGCGGAGCATGTCGCCCGTCGAGATGTGCGGAATGGCGAAACGGCTCGCCAGCCGCTTCGCCTGCGTACCCTTCCCGCTGCCCGGAGGTCCGATGAAGATGATCTTCATTAGCCGCGGCGTCCTCGGATGCGACCCTTCTTCATGAAGCCGTCGTAGTGACGCATGACCAGCTGCGACTCGATCTGCTGGATCGTGTCCATCGCCACGCCGACCACGATCAGCAGCGACGTGCCGCCGAAGTAGAAGTTCAGGCCCATGCCTTCCGTGAACCACAGCGGCAGCGCGCGGTCGAGCGCGGCGCCGACGCCGAACGGCAGCTGCGCCACGTGCACGCCGGAGATGAGGAACTCCGGCAGGATGCAGACCGCCGCGAGGTACACCGAGCCGACGAACGTGATGCGCGTCAGCACGCGGTCGATGTAATCCGACGTGCGCTTGCCGGGGCGGATGCCGGGGATGAAGCCGCCGTACTTGCGCATGTTGTCGGCCGTGTCGACCGGATTGAAGACGATCGACGTGTAGAAGTAGCCGAAGAAGATGATGCCGACGACCTGCAGGATGTAATAGAGCGGCTCGCCGACGCGCAGCTGCGAACCGATCGCCGTCGCCCACGGCGTCTTGATCATCGTCGCGATGGTCTGCGGAATGACCAGGATCGACGAGGCGAAGATGACCGGGATGACGCCCGCGGTGTTGACGCGCAGCGGCAGATACGTGTTCGCGCCGCCGTAGACCTTGCGGCCGACGACGCGCTTCGCGTACTGCACCGGGATGCGGCGCTGCGCGCGCTCCATGAACACGACGAATCCGACGACCGCGACCATGAAGACGATCAGGAACAGCATCGCGAAGAGGCTGCGCGTGCCGGTGCGGATGTCTTCGACGGTCGTGAGGACCGCCGACGGCAGGCCGACCACAATGCCGGCGAAGATGATCAGCGAGATGCCGTTGCCGATGCCGCGCTCGGAGATCTGCTCACCGAGCCACATGATGAACGACGTGCCGGTGGTGAGCGTGAGCACGGTCATGATCGGGAAGCCGAGGCCCCAGACCGCGTCCTGCACGTGCGCGGGCACGAGCGGCGCGCCGCCCGGTGCGCTCTGGGACTTGAGCCAGAACGCGACGCCGAGCGACTGGACGACCGACAGCAGGATCGTGCCGTAGCGCGTGTACTGGTTGATCTTCCGGCGCCCCATCTCTCCTTCTTTCGACAGCTTCTCGAGGTACGGCCAGACGACCGTGAGGAGCTGCAGAATGATGGAAGCGGAGATGTACGGCATGATGCCGAGGGCGAAGACCGAGAGACGGCGCAGCGCGCCGCCGGAGAACAGGTCGAGGAAGCCGAACACGCCGCCGCTCATCGCCTTGAAGAACTCCGAGAGCGCGACGGGATCGACGCCCGGCGTCGGGATGTGCGAGCCGAGGCGATAGACCGCCAGCAGCGCGAACGTGAAGAGCACGCGCTTGCGCAGGTCCTCGATCGCCCAGATGTTGCGGACGGTGTCGACCAGATTGATCACGTTACTGGATCTCCTGGCAGGTGCCGCCGGCCGCTTCGATCTGCTTGCGGGCGGAGGCGGAGAACTTCGTGGCGGAGACGGTCAGCGACTTCGACAGCGTGCCGTCGCCGAGAATCTTGACGCCGTCGTGCTGGCCCTTCACCAGGCCGGCCTGGCGCAGAGCGGCCTCGTCGATCGTCGCGCCGTTGTCGAAGCGCTCGAGATCGGAGACGTTGACGACCGCGTAATCTTTCTTGAAGAGGTTCGTGAAGCCACGCTTCGGCAGGCGGCGGTGCAGCGGCATCTGGCCGCCTTCGAAGCCGAGCGTGCGGCTGAAGCCGGAACGCGACTTCTGTCCCTTCTCACCGCGGCTCGACGTTTTGCCGTGGCCGGAGCCGGGGCCGCGGCCGACACGCTTTTTCGCGTGGCGCGAGCCCTTTTTGGGTTTGAGATTGTTGAGTTCCATCGGATGACTCCTACTCGACGACTTCGACGAGATGCGGGATCTTGGCGATCATCCCGCGGACTTCCTTCGTGTCAAGGCGTTCGGTGACGCGGTGCATCTTGCCGAGGCCGAGCGCCTTGAGCGTCTCGCGCATCTCGATCGTGCAGCCGATGCCGCTGCGCACCTGGCGGATGCGGATGGTCTTGCCGCCGCCGTTCGTGTCGCGCTGCGCGCTCATGCCTCGCCTCCGTCGGCTTCGTCGCCGCCGCGCAGCGACTTGTACTGCTCCTCGGTGCGCAGCTGCTTGAGCGCCTCGAACGTCGCCTTCACCACGTTGTGCGGGTTGGCGGTGCCGAGCGACTTGGTGAGGATGTTCTGGATGCCGGCCGACTCGAGGATCGCGCGCACCGGACCGCCGGCGATGACGCCGGTACCTTCCGAGGCGGGCTTGAGCAACACCTTGCCCGCGCCGTAGTGGCCGAGCGTGGCGTGCGGGATGGTCGTGCCGGAGAGCGCGATGGTGATCATGTTCTTCTTCGCGATCTCGATGCCCTTCTTGATGGCGGCCGGAACTTCCTTCGCCTTGCCGGAGCCGAAGCCCACTTTGCCGGCGCCGTCGCCGACGACGACCAGCGCGCTGAAGCTGAAGTTCTTACCGCCCTTGACGACTTTCGTCACGCGGTTGATGTGGACGACCTTGTCGATCATCCCGCTTTCGGATCGTTCTTCCTGACGACGATCCCCGCGGGGGCCGCCACCCTGACCGGGACGCTGCATGGGACGCTGCATGTGATCTCCTAGAATTCCAGTCCGTTCTCACGCGCCGCATCCGCGAGCGCCTTGATGTTGCCGTGGTAGAGGTAACCGCCGCGGTCGAACACCACGCGCGTCACGCCCTTGTCTTTGGCCTTCTTCGCGATCAGCGCGCCGACGGCTTTGGCCGCGGCCGCGTTCGAGCCCTTCGCGCCGGCGTCCTTCTCGAGGCTCGAGGCCGACGCGATCGTGCGGCCGTTCGCGTCGTCGATCACCTGCGCGTAAATGCCCTTGAGGCTCCGGAACACGGCCAGGCGCGGACGCTCCTGCGTCCCCGTGACCTTCCGGCGAACCCGCTCGCGGATGCGCGTCCGCGATTCCACTCTCTGTCTTGCGCGATCCATCTTCGCTTCCTCTGTGCCGAGGTTGATGCCCGGCCCACTAGTGAACGCTGTTAACGAAACTTACTTGCCCGCGGCCTTGCCGGCCTTGCGGCGAATCACTTCGTCGCTGTACTTGATGCCCTTGCCCTTGTACGGATCCGGCTCGCGCAGCGAGCGGATCTCCGAGGCGACCTGCCCGACCTTCTGGCGATCGATGCCGGTCACGGTGATGTGGCCGGTCTTCGCGTCGACGGCGATGTCGATGCCTTCCGGAATCGGGAAGCGCACCGGATGCGAGTAGCCGAGCGCGAACACGACCTCGCGCCCCTTCACCTCGGCGCGATAACCGACGCCGACGATGTCGAGCTCGCGCTTGAAGCCTTCGCTCACGCCCTTGACGTTGTTCGCCACGAGCGCGCGCATGAGGCCGTGGAACGCGCGGGTCTTGCCCTCGTCGTCGCGGCGCTCGAACTTCACGACGTTGTTCTCCACCGACATCGAGATGCCGGGGACGATCGCGGTCTGCAGCGAGCCCTTGGGACCCTTCACGACGACGTTGCCGCCGTCCTGCTTGACCTCGACGCCTTTCGGCAGCGGGATCTCTTTCTTACCGATACGAGACATTTGCGGATCTCCTTACCAAACCTGGCAAAGCACTTCGCCGCCGACGCCAATCTTCGCGGCCTCGGCGCCCGAGAGGACGCCCTTCGAGGTCGAGACGATGGCCAGGCCGAGGCCGCCGAGCACCTGCGGGATGTCTTCCTTGCCGCGGTACACGCGGCGGCCGGGACGCGACACGCGCTCGATGCCGTGGATGACGGGCTCGCCGTCCGAGTACTTGAGATACACGCGCAACGTCGCATGCGGCTTGCCGTCTTCCTGGACGACTTTGAAGTTGCTGACGAAGCCTTCGGACTTGAGGATGCGTGCAACCTCCACCTTCAGCTTCGAGCTCGGCATCTCCACGCGATCGTGGCGCGACTGAATTCCGTTGCGGATTCGGGTGAGCATATCCGCGATGGGATCTGTCATCGACATGTGTTGTGACTCCTGTAGTCGGTCGTGTTGGAGCTACCAGCTCGCCTTGGTGACGCCCGGGATGTAACCGCCGAGCGAGAGCTGCCGGAAGCAGATGCGGCAGAGCTGAAACTTCCGCAGGTAGCCGCGGGGACGTCCGCAGCTCTTGCAGCGGTTGCGCTTGCGCACCGAGAACTTCGGCTTCCGCTCCGCTTTGACGATCATTGAGGTCTTTGCCATGTGCTGTCCTCTTCTTATTTGCCGGCGAACGGCATCCCGAGCTCGCGAAGAAGGAAACGAGCCTGCTCGTCATTCTTCGCCGTGGTGACGATCGTGATGTTCATGCCCTTCGACTTGTCGACCTTGCCCGCGTCGATCTCGGGGAAGATGACGTGGTCGCGGATGCCGAGGGTGTAGTTGCCGCGTCCGTCGAACGAGCGCGTCGGCACGCCGCGGAAGTCGCGCACGCGCGGCAGCGCGACGTTGATGAGACGGTCGAGAAACTCGTACATCTTCTCGCCGCGCAGCGTCACCATCGTGCCGATGGGAACGCCCTCGCGGAGCTTGAACGCCGCGATGGACTTCTTCGCGCGCGTGACCACCGGCTTCTGGCCGGTGATCGTGGAGAGGTCCTCGACGGCGGTGTCGAGCAGCTTCGAGTTCGAGATCGCCTCGCCCATGCCCATGTTGAGAACGACTTTCTCGATCTTGGGCACGGCCATCGGGTTCTTGATCTGGAACTCGTTCTGAAGCCGCTTGCGCACTTCGTTCGTGTAGTGGTCTTTGAGTCTGGCTGCCATCTTGGTTCCTTCAGCGGCTCGGCGTTGTACGAGCCAGGTCGATGAGCGGTCCCGGCTTACTTGCCGAGGTCCGCCTTGCATTTGCGGCAGAAGCGCTGCGCTTCGCCTTCTTCGTTGCGGTGCGATCCGAGACGCGCCGGCTCGTTGCAGCTCGGGCAGACCACCTGGAGCTTGGCCACGTTGATCGGGGACTCGCGCTCGAGGATGCCGCCCTGCACGTTCTTGCCGGGGTTCGGTTTGGTGTGCTTCTTGGTGAAGTTGACGCGCTCGACGATGGCCGTGCCCTTCGTCGCGTTGACGCGGAGCACGCGGCCCTGCTTGCCGCGGTCCTTGCCCGACAGCACGCGAACCGTGTCGCCCTTCTTGACGTGCGGCTTGTGGCGCGTCTCGTCCTGTTTGATGCTACGTCCGTACAGTCCCATGGTGTGCTTCCTTTAGATGACTTCCGGCGCGAGCGAGATGATCTTCATGAACTTCCGCTCGCGGAGCTCGCGGGCGACCGGACCGAAGACGCGCGTGCCGACCGGCTCGCGCTGATCGTTGATCAGGACCGCGGCGTTGTCGTCGAACTTGATGTAGGAGCCGTCGCGGCGGCGCGTCTCCTTGACGGTGCGGACGATGACCGCTCTCACGACCGCGCCCTTCTTGACCGTGCCGTCCGGCGAGGCTTCCTTGACCGAGGCGGTGATCACGTCGCCGACGCCGGCGTACTGGCCGGCCGTCGAGCCGCCGCGCATGCGGATGCAGGCGATCTTCTTCGCTCCGGTGTTGTCCGCGACCTGCAGGATGGTTCCCATCTGAATCATGATTCTGTCTCCCCCCGGTGCGGTTGATTTAGCTCGCCTTGTCCAGGACTTCGCGCACGTTCCAGCGCTTGCGCTTCGAGAGCGGGCGCGTCTCCTCGATCACCACGCGGTCGCCGACGTTGATGTCGTTCTGCTCCGCGTGCGCGAGGAACTTGTTCGTGCGCTTGATGTACTTCTGATACATCTCGTGCTTGACGAGGTTCTCGACGGCGACCACCACGGTCTTCTGCATCTTGTTGGAGACCACCACACCGATCTTGGTGCGCTTGTCCGCCGCCGTCTTCCCGTTGTTCGTTTCGTTCGTAGCCATTGCCTGTGTTCCTTACGCGCTGCGCTCGCGCTCGTTGAGCAGCGTCGCGATCTGCGCGATCTCGCGGCGGACCTGACGCATCTTCATCGGGTTTTCCATCCGCCCCGTGGCGCGCTGGAAGCGGAGCTTGAACAGCTGCTCGCGCAGGTCGCGCTCCCGCGAGCGAAGCTCGTCGGCGCTCTTGTCGCGCAGGGTCGTGATCGTCTTCTTGCTGGCCATTACTCACCGACCTCCGTCTGCTCGCGCGTGACGAAGCGCGTCTTGATCGGCAGCTTGGATCCCGCCAGGCGGAACGCCTCCTCGGCGACCTCGCGCGTCACACCCTCCATCTCGTAGAGGATGCGGGCGGGCTTGATCACGCACACCCACTCTTCCGGCGCACCCTTGCCCTTGCCCATGCGGGTTTCGAGCGGCTTCTTGGTGACCGGCTTGTCGGGGAAGATGCGGATCCAGATCTTGCCGCCGCGCTTGATGTGGCGCGTCATGGCGATACGGGCGGCCTCGATCTGGCGGGCGGTGACCCAGCCCACCTCGAGCGCCTGCAGACCGTAGTCGCCGAACGAGACCTTCGCGCCTCGCGTGGCGAGGCCGCGGCGCCGTCCGCGCTGCTGCTTTCTGAACTTGACCTTCTTCGGCATCATCATGATGCGGTTTCTCCTGAACTCGTTTGCGAACTACTGCGCGCGCCGGCGGGAGCGCGTCTTGGCCATCTCACCCTTGTAGAGCCACACCTTGATGCCGATGACGCCGTACGTCGTCCGCGCCGTGGCCAGACCATAGTCGATGTCGGCCTTCAGCGTGTGCAGCGGCAGGCGGCCGTCCTGATACCACTCGGTGCGCGCGATCTCGGCGCCGTTGAGGCGGCCGGACACGCGGACCTTGATCCCCTTCGCGCCGAAGCGGAAGGCCGACTCCATGGCCTTCTTCATCGCGCGGCGGAAGGCGATGCGGCGCTCGAGCTGCGTGGCGATGTTCTCGGCCACGAGCTGCGAATCGAGCTCCGGACGCTGGATCTCCTGGATGTTGATGTAGACCTCGCCGCTGACGAGCTTCTGCAGCTCGTCGCGCAGCTTGTCCACTTCCGCACCTTTGCGTCCGATGATGATGCCCGGGCGCGAGGTGTAGATGTTGATGCGCATTTTGTTGGCCGTGCGCTCGATGTCGATCTCCGACACGCCCGCATGGCTGAGGCGCTTCTTGAGGTCCTCGCGAAGCTTCAGATCGCGATGGAGCGTCTCGGCGTAGTTCTTCCCCGCGAACCAGCGCGAATGCCAGGTCTTGTTGAAGCCCAGCCGAAAACCGTAAGGATTGACCTTCTGACCCAAGATGTGCCTCCGTTATTTCGCGCGGGCGCGGCCCTTGCCGCCGCTGCGCTCGTTGACCGCTTTGACTTCGTCCGAGACGTGCACGGTGATGTGCGACTGCCGCTTCTGGATGCGGTAGGCGCGACCCATCGGCGCGGGCTGCACGCGCTTCTCACGCGGCCCCTCGTTGACGTAGATCTTCGAGACCACGAGCTCGTCGACGTCGGCGCCCGCTTCCTTGTTCTCCGCGTTGGCGATGGCCGAGCGGAGCAGCTTCTCGAGGTCCTTCGCGCAGGTCTTCCGCGTGAAGCGCAGGATGTTCAGCGCTTCCTCGACCTTCTTGCCGCGCACGAGATCCGCGACGAGGCGCACCTTCTGCGGCGAGGCTTTCAGGTATTTCAGAGTTGCCGTTGCTTCCATCGTTCTTCTCCGCTATTTGCCGGCCGGCTTGGCGGTCTTCTCGACCTTCTTGCCGCTGTGGCCCTTGAACGTGCGCGTCAGCGCGAACTCGCCGAGCTTGTGGCCGACCATGTTCTCGGAGACGTAGACCGGGATGAACTTGCGGCCGTTATGGACCGCGATCGTGTGCCCGACCATGTCCGGAACCACCGTCGACCGGCGCGACCAGGTCTTGATGACCTTCTTGTCGCGCTCGCGGTTCATCGCCTCGACCTTCTTGGTCAGGTGGTCGTCCACGAACGGACCTTTTTTCTGTGAGCGCATTACTTGGTTCTCCGCTTGACGATGAACTTGTTCGTCTGCTTGTTGCGGCGGGTCTTGTAGCCCTTGGTGGGCTGGCCCCACGGCGAGACCGGATGACGGCCGCCGGAGGTCTTGCCCTCGCCGCCGCCCAGCGGGTGGTCGACGGGGTTCATCGAGACGCCGCGGTTGTGCGGACGCTTGCCGAGGTGACGGGTGCGGCCCGCCTTGCCGATCGAAACGTTCTCGTGCTCGAGGTTGCCGACCTGTCCGATCGTGGCGTAGCAGCGCGTGTGCACCTTGCGCATCTCGCCCGAGGGAAGACGGAGCGTCGCGTAGTCACCCTCGCGGGCGATGAGCTGCGCGGCGGCGCCGGCGGAGCGGACCATCTGGCCGCCCTTGCCTTCCTTGAGCTCGATGTTGTGGATCAGCGTACCGAGAGGGATCTTCGACAGCGGGAGAGCGTTGCCCACCAGGATGTCGGCGTCCTCGCCCGCGGTGATCGTGGTGCCGACCGCGAGGCCGTTCGGCGCGAGGATGTAGCGCTTCTCGCCGTCGGCGTAGTGCAGCAGCGCGATGTGCGCGGTGCGATTCGGGTCGTACTCGATCGCCGCGACCTTCGCGGGAATCCCGCGCTTGTCGCGCTTGAAGTCGATGTCGCGATACTTCTGTTTGTGTCCGCCGCCGATGAAGCGCGAGGTGACGCGGCCCTTGCTGTTGCGGCCGCCGGTCTTCGGCTTGCCCGTCGTCAGCGACTTCTCAGGACGCGTCTTCGTGATCTCGTCGAAGGACGCGTGCGACTGGAACCGGACACCCGGTGAAGTCGGTTTGTAGTTTGTCTTAGCCATAGTCTTTTCTCGTTTTCGGCTAGTGCGTTACACGCCTTCGATAAAGTCCGGCGCCTTCTCGCCCGCCTTGAGGCGGACGTATGCCTTGCGCCAGTCGCGGCGCCGGCCGGCCCAGCGGCCCATCCGCTTCATCTTTCCGCGGACGTTGAACACGCGCACTTCGTCGACCTTCACCTTGAAGAGCTCTTCGACGGCGCGCTTGACTTCGATCTTGTTCGCGTTCGGGGCGACCTCGAACGCGATCACGTTCGCGCCCGACTCGCGCAGCAGCGTCGACTTCTCGGTGACGAGCGGCCGGCGGATGATCTGATTAGCGTTCATTGCTGAGAGCCTCCGTCAGTCGGTCGAGCGCGGCCTGGCTCAGGACGATGTACCGGCTGTTGACGACGTCGTACACGTTGACGTGCAGCGCGTCGACGAACTGCAGCTTCGGGTTGTTGCGCGAGGCGAGCACCGCGTTCGTGTTCTCCATCGAGTCCACGAGCAGGGCCTTGCCGTCGACGCCGATCTCGGCGATGCGCGTGGCGAAGGCCTTCGTCTTCGCCTCGTCCACGGCCATGTCGCTGATCACGACGAAGTGGCCTTCCTTCACACGCTGGGAGAGAGCCGACTTGAGGGCCGCCTTCTTCTCCTTCGTGTTCATCTTGTACGAGTAGTCGCGCGGCTGCGGGCCGAACACCGTGCCGCCGTGGCGGTGGATCGGCGGGCGGGCGCCGCCCTGGCGCGCGCGGCCGGTGCCCTTCTGGCGGAACGGCTTCTTGCCGGAGCCGCTCACTTCCGAGCGGGTCTTGGTCTTGTGCGTGCCCTGGCGCAGCGAGGCGAGATAGTTGCGCACGGCCTCGTGCACGAGATGCTCTTTGTATGGATATGCAAAGATCTCGTCGGGCAACTCGACCGAGCCGACTTTCTTGTTGTTCCAGTCCTTGACGTCAATGGTCGGCATGGTTACTCACCCCGCTTCCCGTTCTTGGAAAACTGCACGAAGACGAGGCCGTTGCGGCCGCCCGGAACGGCGCCGCGGATGTAGAGCAGGTTGTTCTCGGCGTCCACCTTCGCCACGCGGAGGTTCTTGACCGTGACCTGAGCGCCGCCCATGCGGCCGCCCATGCGCATGCCCTTCATGACGCGCGACGGGAACGCCGAGGCGCCGATCGAGCCGGGAGCGCGGTGGAACATCGAGCCGTGCGACTCGCGTCCGCCGGCGAAGCCGTGACGGCGCACGACGCCCTGATAGCCCTTGCCCTTCGACTGGCCGACGACGTCGATCGAGTCGCCCGCCTTGAAGATGTCGACCTGCACGCGGTCGCCCACGTTCGCGTCGCCGCTGTACGGCACTTCCGCGATCGTCTTCACCGGCTGCACGCCGGCCTTCTCGAAATGCCCGCGCAGCGCGCTGGTGATGCGGCGGTTCGAGACCTTTTCGACCAGACCGATCTGCACGGCGTCGTAGCCGTCCTTGTCACTGGTCTTCTTCTGCACCACGAAGCAGGGGCCGGCCTGGATGACGGTCACAGGCACGAGCGCGCCGTCTTCGGCGAACACCTGCGTCATCCCGACCTTCTTGCCAATGATTCCTTCGATTGCCATGTGTAAGTTCTTTCCACCTTGGAACCGGTTTGCGCCCGGTTCTTGTGTGTTGGCGCGGCTCTATCGCAGAGCGCTACTTCCCGAACGCCTTGATCTCGACGTCGACGCCCGCCGGAAGCTCCAGCTTCATGAGCGCATCGACGGTCTGCGTGGTCGGCTCGAGGATGTCGAGCAGCCGCTTGTGCGTCCGCATCTCGAACTGCTCGCGCGACTTCTTGTCGACGTGCGGACCGCGAAGAACCGTGTAGCGCCGGATCTCGGTGGGTAGGGGAATGGGCCCCGCGACGCGCGCGCCGGTGCGCTTGGCCGTCTCGACGATGTCGGTGGTCGACTTGTCGAGCAGCTGGTGGTCGAAGGCCTTGAGGCGAATGCGAATCTTCGTCGGTTCGGTCATCGGGTTACTCCAGAATCTTGGTGACGACGCCGGCGCCGA
>JAFATB010000007.1 GCA_019244185.1 Acidobacteriota bacterium | reverse complement strand
GAATGAAGGTGCGTCCGCCGTCGTTCTGCAACCTGCAGCCGCTGCGCCGGCTGGTCCAGGGTGTGCTGGTGGCCGACGTCATCGCGATCATGGGCAGCATGGATTTCATCCTTGGAGACGTGGACCGCTGATGCCGGTAAGCAAGGCCACGCTGACCAGGATCCAGGAGGTGGCGGCTCGCTACCCCTCCAAGCAATCGGCCATCATCCCCGCCCTCTGGGCCGTCCAGCATGAGCAGGGGTACGTCACCGAAGCCGCCATGGGCGAGATCGCGCAAGCGCTGCAACTCCCACCGTCGCTGATCGAGGCGACCGCATCCTTCTATTCCATGTTTCTGACGAGGCCCGAGGGCCGGCACGATGTCGTCATCTGCGTCAACGCCCCCTGCATGCTGCGCGGCGCCGACGAGATGAAGGACTACCTGCAACGCGCCCTGGGCGTGCGGGATGGGCAGACGACATCGGACGGCGCCATCACCTGGCATTCCACGATCGAGTGCCTCGGCGTCTGCGGTGGCGCGCCGATGATGCAGGTCGACCATCAGTTCGAAGAAAACCTGACGCCGGAACGGATCGACGCGATCATCGATCGGTTGCGCAAACAGCCGGCCATCCACGGTGCCGCCGCGACGCCCGCGGCGACAGATCCCAAGAAGCCGCAGGCGGTGCCCCCGGTGAAAGGCGAGAAGGTCCGGTCGGGCGCCGAGGGCGCGCGTGCCCGCGGCAAGCGGAGTCAGGCCTGATGGGAATCAAGCGCGTCCTGACCAAGGATTTCGCGACCGAGAACCTGCGGCAGGTCTCCGTCTATGAGCGCACTGGCGGTTACACGGGCTTCAAGAAGGCGCTCGAGATGCAGCCGGACGACCTGGTCGAACTGGTCAAGAAGAGCGGCTTGCGAGGTCGCGGCGGCGCCGGCTTCCCGACCGGCAACAAGTGGAGCTTCGTTCCGAAGAACGCGCCGCGTCCGACGTACCTGCTCTGCAACGCCGACGAGTCCGAGCCGGGCACGTTCAAAGACCGCGTGATCATCGAGAAGGATCCGCATCTGCTGATCGAGGGGATGATCATCTCCGCGTTCGCGATCGGCTCCTGCCCGATGGCGTACATCTACATCCGCGGCGAGTTCTACTACGGCGCGACCGTGCTCGACGCCGCGCTCGAGGAAGCGCGCGCGAAAGGCTTTCTCGGCAAAGGCATCTTCGGCAGCAGCTTCGACTTCGACATCACCGTGCACCGCGGCGCGGGCGCGTACATCTGCGGCGAAGAGACGGGACTCATCGAGTCCGTCGAAGGCCACCGCGGCCAGCCGCGCGTCAAGCCGCCGTTCCCCGCCGTCGTCGGCGTCTTCGGCGGACCGACCGTCGTCAACAACGTCGAGACGCTCGCCTGCGTGCCCTTCATCATCAACAAGGGCGCGGAGTGGTTCAAATCGTTCGGCACCCCGAAGAACACCGGCCCGAAGCTCTATTGCGTGTCGGGCTCCGTGAAAAAGCCGGGCGTGTACGAGTTCCCGATGGGCATGAACCTCAAGGAGCTCATCTACGATCACTGCGGCGGCATCACCGGCGACCGCAAGCTGAAAGCGGTCATCCCCGGCGGCGCGTCGGCGCCGATGCTCACCGCCGACGAGATCGATCTGCCGCTCAACTTCGACGCGGTGATGAAGGCGGGCTCGATGCTCGGCTCGGCCGGCATCATCGTCCTCGACGAGAGCGTCTGCATCGTCGACGCGGTGTGGCGTCTGGCGAAGTTCTTCGCGCACGAGTCGTGCGGCCAGTGCACGCCGTGCCGCGAAGGCACGAACTGGATGGAGTCGGTGCTCGATCGTCTCGAGCGCGGCGAAGGACGTCCGCAGGACGCCGATCTGCTTCTCGACATGTCCGACAACATCGGCGGCAAATCCCTCTGCGCCCTCGGCGACGCGGCCATCGGTCCGGTGATCTCGTCGGTCAAGAAGTTCCGCGACGAATACCTGCACCACGTCACGCACAAGAGCTGTCTGCCCGAGACGAAGCGCTATCGCCGGCTCGACATGGCCGTCGCCGCGCACTGATCCCGCATGGCCGGCGCCGGAACGCTCGACTGTCCGAACTGCGGCGCGAAGATCCAGGACGACGCCTCCGCCGCCGCGACGTGCGCGTTCTGCGGCACGAGCGTCGCCTTTCCGAAGCGCCAGAAGCACGTGCTCGAACAGGAGCGCGCCACGCTCAACGAGCAGGTCCTGGCGTGGGAAGCGAAGGTGCTGAAGGCGCGGCTCTACGGCTCGCCGATCCTGCTGCGCGCCGGCGGCTGCGGCTGCGCGACGTACGTCTTCGCGCTGATCTTCGGCTGGGGTTTCTACGAAGGCTTCAGGCACGTCGAGAGCCTCGACGCGATGCAGCAGCAGACGGTCGCCGGCAGCGCGGCGGTGATCGCGCTCATCGTGATGCTCCTCTACGCGCGCCGCTGGAAGAACCGGCGTGCGGCGCACGTGGCGCAGACGCAGCAGGAGCGCGACGCGGCGCTCGCGCCGGTGCGGAAGCGGCTCGCCGAAATCGACATGCTGCTCGCGGAGTAGCTAGCTTTCGTCGATCGGCTCGCCGAACCCGAGGATGTAGCCGTTGGGGTCGCGGACCGCGAATTCGCGCATCGAGTAGTCGCGCTGCACGATCGGACCGTAGACGACGTCCGCGCCGTTCGCGCGGAGCTCGGCGCACAGCGCGTCGGCGCCGGTGATCCAGAAGAAGACGTCCCACGTGCCGCCCTGGCGCTCGTTCGGCACGATGCGCGTGTCGTCGACGAGGCGGAGCATGATGGCCAGGCCGTCGCGGCTGACGATGGCGAACTGCGGCGGCGAGCCGGCGGCGTAGTCGCGGCGGAAGCCGAGCACCGACTCGTAATGACTCGCGGCCTGCTCGACGTCGGTGACGGGGACGTACGGCGCGCTGCGAACGAGCGTCACCACCTCGCTACGGAAGAGGCTACCATGCAGCCGATGCGTCGCGATGTCCTCGCCCGTTTCCTCCGCGCGGGACTCGTGACCGCGCTCGCCGACGGCCTCTTCTCGAGCGTGCTGAGCGTCGCGTTCTACCACTCCACGGTCACGCGGCTGTGGCAGGGCGTCGCGTCCGTCGTGCTCGGAAAGAGTGCATTCGACGGCAGCAGTCGCACCGCGCTCATCGGCCTGCTGCTCCACGTCTGCGTCGCATTCGCGTGGACGGCGGTGTTTCTCTTCGGCGTGCTGCGCATCGCGGCGGTCCAACGCGCGGTCGAATCCTGGGGCGGCGTCATGGCCGTCGCGGCGGTCTACGGGCCGCTGATCTGGGTCGTCATGTCGCTGGTCGTCATTCCGCTTCTCACGCACCGGCCGCCGACGATCAACATCCGCTGGTGGATCCAGTTCTTCGGCCACATGCTCTTCGTCGGCCTGCCGATCGTGGCGCTCACCACGCGTCCGGCGCGCATCAACTAATTCCGTAGTAACATCGACGGCCGATGGCCCGCAAAGCGAGTCCGACGCTCACCGACGCCGAGCTGCGCATCATGAACGTGCTCTGGCGCCTCGGCCGCGCGACGGTCGCCGACGTACACCGCGCGCTCGCCAAACACGAGCTGGCCTACACGACCGTCCTCACGACCATCCAGGTGCTCGAGACCAAGGGCTACGTCGCGCACGAGGCGCAGGGGAGGGCGTACGTCTACCGCCCCGTCGTGCAGAAGCAGCCGGTGCGGCGGAAGGCCATGCGCCACTTCGTCTCGCGCTGGTTCGGCGGCTCGCACAACGACCTGCTGCTGAACGTGATCGAAGAGCAGGACCTCACGCCCGACGAGGTGAGCGCGCTCATGAAGGTGCTGCGGAAGAAAGGGAAGCCGTGATCGCCGCCGGCGCGCTCGCGAACTCCCTCGCGCTCGCGCCGCTGCTCCTCGCCATCGCCTGGCTCACGACGCGCGGCTCGCGCGTGCCCGCGACGCGCCACGCGATCTGGACCGCCGCGCTGTTGCTCCTGCCCGTGCTGTCGTTGGGCGTCGCGCTCGCGCCCGTGCAGCGCGTCGCGAGCGCCGCGCCGCCAACGACATCATCGAACATTCCGCGCGTGCTCGTCCTTGCGTGGCTCGCCCTCGCGACGCTGCACCTCGTCCGCCTCGCCGTCGCGTACTCGCGGATGCGCGCGCTGCAGCGCGGCGCGCGTCCGTCGCCCGAGCTCCAGCAGCGCATCGACGCACTGCGCGCGTCGATGCGCGTCAAACGCGCGGTCGGCTGCGGCGTGAGCGACGCGGTCCCCGCGCCGCTGATGGCCGGCTGCGGTCGCGCGATGGTGCTGGTGCCGCAAGCGTTCATCGATGGCTTCCCACGCGCCGACGGCGACCGCATCCTCGCGCACGAACTCGCGCATGCCGCGCGACGCGACGACTGGACGCGCGCGGCCGCGCAGCTCGTGCGCGCGCTCTTCTTCTTTCATCCGGCCGTGTTCGTGATGGCGCGGCGGATGGAGTTCGAGTGCGAGCTCGCGTCCGACGTCGCCGCCTCGCGCCTCGACGGCCGCGCACCGTACGCCGCCGCGCTCGCGCGCCTCGTGCTCGGAAGCGCGCGGCCGAATGCGTTCGCTGCCGCCGCGATCGCGAAACCGGCGAGCGTCGCCCATCGCGTCGAAGCGCTCCTCGCGCTTCCCGACGCGTCGCCGCGCTTCACGCGTCTGCGGCTCGCGTCCGCGTTCGTGCTCGCGCTTGCGACCACGCTTGCCGCGTCACCGCTCCTCGTCCGCCGCGTCGTACTCCTCGCACCGATCGCGCTCATGCAGCCTGCGCGCGGCGCCGTCGACGCGGTCGACGTCGCGGAAGACGCCGCCGCGCATTACGGCAGCGGCCTCTCGCTCCTCTGGGGTGGCCACAACGCCGACGCGGCGCAGGAGTTCCGCGCCGCCTACGACGCCGGCTACGAGCCGCGCGAGAGCGCCCTCGGCGCCGCCATCGCCTACCAGCGCGCCGGCGACTTGGCCCGTTCCGCCGAATGGGCACGCGCGGCGCGCTGACCTACTACGAAACTAGTTGCCAGCGCGGCGCGCGCGACCTACTATTTTCATAGTCATGCTCCACCTCATCCTCGCGCAGGTGCTCATCCTCCACAACGCCACCGTCATCGACGGCACCGGCGCGCCGCCGCGGCCGAACGTCGACGTGGTCATCCGCGGCGAGACCATCACCGACGTCGCGCCTTCCGCCACGGTCGTCCATCCGCCCGACGCGCGCGTCATCGACGCCACCGGCAAGTACGTCATCCCCGGTCTCGTCGACATGCACGCGCACCTCTTCGTCAACATCGTCAATGACAAAGGCGACATCGAGCCGCGCTACGACCGCGCCGCCACGCTCGAGCACCTCCGCCTCTTTCTGCGTTTCGGCGTTACCACCGTGCGCGATCCCGGCGCGCCGACCGCCGACGCCGTGCTGTTCCGCGACCTCGTGCGCGCGCGCAAGCTCGAAGGCCCGACGATCTTCACCGCCGGCCGCATCCTCAACAGCTCCGACTTCAATCCCGAGCCGTTCGTCATCGTGCGCGACGAAGCGGCCGTGCGCGAGGAGATCCGCTGGCAGGCGAAAGCCGGCGTCGACGCGATCAAGGTCTACTCGTCGATGCCGCCCGGTCTCGTCGCCATCGCCGTCGACGAGGCGCACAAGCAAGGCCTGCCCGTCATCGGTCACGTGCAGCGCACCACCTGGACCGACGCCGCGCGCCTCGGCATCGACAGCCTCGAACACTCCGCGCCGTGGTCGCGCGAGTACGTCCGCGCCGCCGATCGCGACGCGATGCCGAACTCGATGTTCGGCCGCGTCTACTGGCTCGAGCATCTCGACGACGACGCCATCGACGAGATGATCGCCGCGATCGTCGAGCACCACGTCGTCGTCGATCCGACGCTCATGGCCATGCACACGAAGCTGTGGAGCCACGATCCGCGCTGGACGCGCAACCCCGATCTCGCGCTCGTGCCCGAGCGCGTGCGCCGCAGCTGGACGGCGGGGAACTTCACCGGCGACTGGACGCCCGAACAATTCGCGGAAGGCCAGAAAGCATGGCCGATTCTGCTCGGCCTCACGAAGAAGATGTATGACCGCGGCGTGCATCTCGTCGCGGGAACCGACACGCCGACGCCGTGGATCGTCCCCGGCGCGAGCCTGCACGACGAGCTGCAGCTGCTCGCCGACGCCGGCATTCCGCCGCTGGCGATCCTGCGCATGGCCACGTACGACGCCGCGCGCGCGTTGCATCGCGAGCACGAGTTCGGCTCCGTGCGCGCGGGCCTGCGCGCGGATCTCATTCTGCTGTCGAAAGACCCGCTCGCGTCGATTGCGAACACGCGCGCGATCGAAGCGGTCGTGCACCGCGGGGAAGTCGCGCTACCATCGGCGCGATGACGGGAGACGGCGGCGCCGGCGACGATCGCGCACGAAATGACTGTCCGCGTTGCGGCGCGGAGCTCGTCGATCGCGAAGGCCGCGTGCGGCTCACGTGTCCGTACTGCGGCGGGCGCGTGCCGCTCGGTCCGCGGCAACGCGAGGCGCTCGAGCTCGAGCGGAAGCACCTCGTCGGTCAGCTCGCGCAGTGGGACGCGCGCGTGCACGATGCCGTCGTCACCGCGCCGTCGCCGCTTGGCGGCGCATTGAAGTGGGGCGCCGTCGCGTTCATCGCCGGCTATCTCGCCGGCGCCTTCATCGCCGGATGGCGCGGGCTCGAAGACGAGATCCAGGTCCGCGATCAGGAGGTGCTCGTGGCCATGGCGCTCACGATCGCGGTCGCCGTGATCGTCGCGTGGCGCCGCGTGAATGCGCGCGACGCGCGCGTGCACGCCACGGTCGTCGAGCGCGACGCCGCCACCGCTCCCGTCCGCCAGCGTCTCGCGGAAGTCGACGCGATGCTCGCGGGTCTGGACGGCGATGCGGGGTCGCGCGTTATGATCCGCGCATGACGCGACGAAACGGGCTCGCTCTCCTCGCTGCCGCGCTGATGGTGTTCGGTTGCCAGACCACTTCGCAGACGTCCGCGCCCGCCGCGGCCGCGACGCCTGCCGCCAAACCGAAATCGGAGTTCCGCAACCTGCAGGTGTTCCCGCCCACGATCTCGCGCGAGGAGCTGATCGCCGCGATGCGCAACTTCTCCCGCTCCCTCGGCACGCGCTGCGACGGCTGCCACGCCGCGAGCGCGAACGATCCGCAGAAGCTCGACTTCGCGCTCGACACCAAGCCCGAGAAGAACGTCGCCCGCACGATGATCCGCATGGTCATGCGTATCAACGACGACTACCTCGCCAAGCTCCCGCGCGAGGCGAGCGAACAGCCCGCGCGCGCCGGCTGCTGGACCTGCCACCGCGGCAAGATGCAGCCGGAGATGCCGCCGCCCCCGCCGCCCGAACCGCAGCACTGATTCACGTGCGGCTGCCTTGGACATCGTTCACGGCAGCCGCAACGGAAGGGCTCAGCTCTGCGGTCGCGGGTCCGTGGAGATCGCGATGCGGAAGCCGTCGGGGTCGTGCACGCGGAAGACGCGCGCGCCCCACGGCATGTCCGCCGGCTCCGCGGCCAGCGTCCCGCCGCGTGCGCGGATTCCATCCGCCAGCGCGTCGATGTTCTGCTCGGTCACGACCATGATCGAGAAGCCTTCGCCCTTCGCGCGGTTTGCGCCGCGCGCGCCGTCGTCCTGCGCGAGGAGGATGCGCGCGTTGCCGCCACGCAGCGACGCCGCGACGAGCTTCCCTTCGCGCTCGTGCGTCTGCGCGACCGTGAAGCCCGCGACGTCGCGATACCACGCGACGCTCCTTTCGAGATCGTTCACCGTGAGCGAGACGCCCATCCACTGACCGTCGAGCGTGTCATTTGCCATGATCGGCAGCCTACCACCGAACCCTGAACCGTATCCGTCTACTGCTTCGTGTACGGACCGCGCGTGACGTAGCGGATGCGATGCCCCTCGAGCTCCTCGGGAAGATCCTGCGCATCGCCGCGGACGTCGACGGTGAGCGCGTAGCCGCCGCCTTCGTCGCGCTCCACTCCCACGGCGGAGACGTTCGGATGTTCGAGGAGCCTCGCGCCGTGCCGCTGCTTCAGTTGCCGGATGTCTGCTTCGGTGGCCATTCGTCCGCTCCTACGCCAGCCGCACGCGCAGTGCGGCGAGGACGTCTTCGACGTGGTTCGCGATCGTGTGCGATGACGAGCCGGCGAAGAGCAGTCCCACCGCGCGGTTCGTCGTGCGCTCGGTGATGAGCGAGCCGGAATCGCCCGCGGCGCTGAACGCCTGGCCGTTCAGTCCCTGCACGATCACCTGATTCTCAAAGAGCAGCTCGCCGATGTCGTAGCCGACCTTCACGTCCGTGGCCACGCTGATCACGCGTCCCGCGCGATACGACGTCGTGCGTCCGAACTTCTGCACGATCATGTCGATGCGCGCGGCGGCGGGCGTGCGCGGCGCGCCGATGAAGAGGATGTCGCGCGACACGGCATCGGGCTTCGTCACCTCGGCGAGCGCGGCGTCGACGCGGTTCATCTGCGGCGGCAGCTTCAGCTCGATGAACTGCGCGAGCTTCGCGATCGCGTCCGTCGTGCGGCCGTGATCGAGCGTGCCCGGCTCCGCGATCGCCGCGCCGGCCGGCAGCTGGTTCTCGTTGGCGAGCACGTGGTTGTTGCTAAGGATGAACAGCTTCGTGCCGCGTTTGACGAGCGCGCCGAACGTCCCTGCCATCGCCAGCTCGTCGTCGATGAAGCCGATCGAGCAGCCCGGCTGCGCGGGACGGCGGCGGATGCGCGGGTTCGGCATCACCACGCCCTGCGTCTCCGCGCGGAACGCGCGCACGGTGCCGATCTGCTCGACGTCGACGGGCACGCCGTTGATCGCCGGCGCGATGCGCTCGTCGTCGCTGAGGACTTCGCTCGCGAACTTCACGCGCACGAACACCTTCACCGCGCGCACGCCGGTGGCGATCCCTTTCGTGACCTTCTCGCCGACGCCGACGGCCACGATGTTGCCGGTGGGCGAGGCGGCGGCGACGACCGCTTTCGCGGCGCGCGCGCTGAACGTTTCCGCGCCCGGACGCAGGTAGAGCGCGGAGGCCTCGGCCTTCGCGCCGAGGAGAGAAGGGTGGATGTCCGGGTAAGCGGATGGCATGACGTTCCTCCTTTTCCGTGGATGCTGATGAGAGGGACGCCGCGGCCGCTTTTCCGGCCGTCCTGCACCCGATTCCGCAATCCTGCGTATATAGCTCCAGCATGACGGCGATGGCCACGGAAGTGATCGCAATGCCCACGGTGCTCGCGAGAGCGCGCGGCGGCGATCACGACGCCTTCGCGGAGCTCATCGAGACGCACGAGGCGATGGTGTACAGCGTGGCCTGGAACTTCTTCGGCGACCGCGGCAAGGCGGAAGAGATCGCGCAGGACGTCTTCTTGCAGCTCTACCGCAACCTCGCCACGATCGAGTCGGAGTCGCACCTCTTGTTCTGGCTGCGGCAGGTGGCGACGCGGCGCTGCATCGACGTCACGCGCCGCAGCCGGCTCAAAGCCGTGAGTCTCGACGACGCGGGAGACTTGCCCGCGCGCGAGCACGCGGCCGATCCGCTGCTCGACAAGCGCTTGCGCCAGCTCGTCGGCGAGTTGCCGGACGTCCAGCGCGCCGTCGTCACGCTGCGCTATCAGGAAGATCTCGATCCGGCCGAAATCTGCCGGATCGTCGGCATGCCCGTCAACACCGTCAAGAGTCATCTGCACCGCGCACTGCAGGCGTTGCGCAGAAAACTGGAGAGTCACTGACCATGAACCTCGAACGCGATCTGACCCGCGCGCTGCGGCGCACGCCGCCGCCTCCCGGCTTCGCCGGACGCGTGATGCAGCGCATCGAACGCGAAGGCGTGCAGGCGCGGCGCGTGCGGCCCGTCTGGTGGCGCGCCGCGGCGGCCTCGCTCACGCTGGCCGCGCTCCTCGGCGGCTACACCGCGCATCACGTCATCGAGCAGCGTCGCGGCGAGCACGCCCGCGACCAGGTGCTGCTCGCCATGCGCATCGCCGGCGCGAAGATGCGCTACGCGCGGCAGCAGGTGCACGGGATCGGATCGGAACGCTGAACCACAGGAGAAAGAACATGAAAACCGGATTGCTCGTCCTCGTCTTCACCATCGCCGCCGCGTTTCCCGCCGCGGCGCAACAGATCAACCTCGACTTCCCAGGGCTCGCCGACAAAGCGGATGAAGTCGTCGACGTCACGCTCGACGCCACGATGCTCCGCATGGCCGCGAAGTTTCTCAGCAACGACGACGCGGATCAGCGGAACGTCCGCGACATGATCCACAACCTCGAAGGCGTGTACGTGCGCAGCTACGACTTCGGCAGCGATGGCGACTACGACCCGCGCGCGTCGGCCGACCGCGTGCGCTCGCAGCTCGGCGCGAACTGGAAGCCGCTCGTCAACGTGCGCAGCCGCACGAAGGAGAACGTCAGCATCTTCGCCGACATGCGCGGCGACAAGGTGAACGGCCTCGTCATCATCTCCGCCGAGCCGCACGAGTTCACGGTCGTCAACATCGTCGGCCCGGTCGACATCGATCGGCTCGCGTCGCTCGAAGGAGAGTTCGGGATTCCGCGGTTCTCGGCGCGGGAGAAGTCGCATGACTAAGCGATCGCTTCTCGCGCTCGCGCTCTTCGCCGCCGCCGCGCTGCCGCTGCACGCCGGATTCGACGACGTCGCGCACGCGGTCGGCCGCGAACACGGACTCCACCGCCGGTGGATTCCGTTCCTCGGACTGGCGCGCGTCGCCGTCTGGATGGTCGATCCCGCCGGCGTGCACGACTTCCAGCTCGTGACGTACGAAGGCGGCGGCGAGGCGGATCCGCAACGCCTGCGCGACATCATGCGCACGAAAGTCGGCCCCGGATTCTCGCCGCTCGTGCAGACGTGGTCGCGCCGAACTGGCGAGTGGAGTTTCATTTACGCGAAGCCGTCGCCGAACGGAAAGCGCATCGACCTGATGGTCCTCGCGCACGATGACGAAGACACGGTGCTCGTGCGCGTCGAGGTCGACACCGACGCCGTCGCACGCGAGCTCGCGCGCAGTCCGCGCGAAGTGGTGACCGAGGTGCGCGACACGGTGCCGCATTGAACGCGGCGCCGTGTCGAGCGTGTAGAATCGTCGCTCCTCGATCATGGCGCGGTATGAAGAACGAGACGACTCGTACGACCTCCTCAATCATTACCTGCAGGAAATCGCCAAGATCCCGCGGCTGACGCCGGAGCGCGAGCGCGAGCTCGGCCGGCGCGTGCGCGAGAACGACAAGTCCGCGCTCGAGGAGCTCGTCAAAGCCAACCTCCGCTTCGTGGTCTCGTACGCAAAGCGCTACCGCAACGCGAACGTCCTCTTCCTCGACCTCATCAACGAGGGCAACATCGGCCTCATCCAGGCGGCGAAGAAGTTCGATCCCGAGAAGAACGTCAAGTTCATCACGTACGCCGTCTGGTGGATCCGCCAGGCCATCCTCCACGCGCTCTCCGAACAGGCCGGCGCGTTCCGCCTTCCACCGAAGCGCGCGAATCTGATGTATCGCCTCGAGAAGGCGATCGCCACCGCGATCAGCGAGGGGAATCACATCCCGACGCCCGACGAGCTCGCGCAGAACCTGGGCGTCACGGTGAAGGAAATCCAGACGCTGCTCCAGGCGAACACGGACAACTACTCGCTCAACGCGGAGCTCGACGATGAATCGCACACCGAGCTCGCCGACGTCATCGAGCAGACCACGATTCCGTCCGCCGAAGACGAGATGCAGGAGCAGTCGCGGCGCGAGGAGCTGCTCGCGCACATGGGCGAGCTCTCGCCGAAAGAACGGCTCGTGCTGACGCTGCGCCACGGCGTCAGCGACAACGTCCCGAAGAGCGTCGCCGAGCTGGCGTCGTTCCTCAACCGCGATCCGGCGAACGTCGCCGCGGTGCTCGCCAGCGCGAACGCGAAGGTCTGCGCGAAGCTCGAGATCAGCGAGAGCGAGCTGGCCGTGCTGCTGCTCTACACGAACCCGAACCCGAAGGCGTGGCCGCACTTCTGGTACGAGCTCGGCGACCGCCGCGATGACATGAGCCCCGACGTCGCGAAGGACCGCCTGCCGTTCCTCCGCAACCTCCGCGAGCACGGCGCCGTGCAGCTGGCCGTCGACGCGCTGACGCTCGAAGAGAAGACGATCATGAAGCTGCGCTACGGCGTCCTGCAGGACGACGAGCTCACGCTGCGCGACATCGGCGAGATCCTCGGCCTCTCACGCGAGCGCGTCCGCCAGATCGAGTCGCGCGCCGAGGCGAAGTGCCGGCGCAGCGTGCGTCGCGATCGGTAGATGCGCGTTTTCATTTAACGCGATTCGTGCTGGCTTAATTTGCGCAATGCGCAAACGGCCATGAGATCGATTCCTCGCGTGTTTCTCGGCGCCGCGCTGCTGTTTCTCGGCGCGTGCGCGTCGTCGCCCAGCAGCCGCGATATGCAGAGCCTCGCCGGCCGCACGTTCGTCGTCACCGGCGCGTCGAGCGGCTTCGGCCGCGGCATCGCGCTGCAGCTGGCGCGCGGTCACGCGAACGTCGTGCTCGCGGCGCGGCGCACGGAGCTCCTCGACGAAGTGGCCGCGCAGGTCCGCGCCGCCGGCGGCACGCCGCTCGTCGTGACGACGGACGTGAGCCGCATCGAAGACATGCAGAAGCTCGCCGCCGCCGCGGTCACGCAGTTCGGCCACATCGACGTCTGGATCAACAACGTCGGCGTCGGCGTCATCAGCCGCTTTTGGGATGCGCCGATCGAAGACTACTCGCGCCTCGTCGACGTGAATCTCAAGAGCGTCATCTACGGCAGCTACGTCGCGATCCGGCAGTTCCGCCAGCAGGGCTACGGCACCGTCGTGAACATGGGCTCGGTCGACAGCGAAGTGCCGCTCGCGTATCAGGCCACGTACTCCGCGACGAAAGCGGGAGTGCTCAGCCTCGGCCGCGCGCTGAACGAGGAGCTGCGCCTCGCGCGCCTCGGTCGCATCTCGGTGGCGACGGTCATGCCGTGGGCGGCGGACACGCCGTGGTGGGCGCACGCCGCGAACTACAGCGGCGGCACGCCGCGCATGGCCGCGATGGAGGATCCGCAGAAGATCGTGAACGCCGTCGTCTGGATCTCTTTGCATCCGCACGAAGAGCTGGCCGTCGGCTGGAAAGCGAAAGGCTCGTACCTCTCGCACCACCTTTTCCCCGATCTCACCGAGCGCATCTCCGCGAACATCGCGCATCACTACCAGATCGTGACCGCGCCTCCCGCGCCGCCGACGAAAGGCGCGATCTACGAGCCGATGCCGGAGGGCCGCACGATCGACGGCGGCGTGCGCGAGCGGATGAAACGCGAAGCGGAAGAGCGCGAGCGTGGCGTCGCGAGCACGAAGCGCGTCGAGGTGCCGCCGCCTCCACCGCCGCCGCCACCATCGAAACCGTGACCGGTGCGCACCTCGCGATGAAAGGAAGGCGAAGCGCGCCGCGCTTCGCCTTCCGCCCTCGTGGTTACTTCTTGTCTTTCGGCACGGAGACCGTCGTCTGGCCGGACGCGGTCGGGCAGGTGACCTTGATCGTGTAGACGCGCCCGTTGCCGTTTCCGGCGCGCTCGGCGCGCAGCTGCACGTGATGCGGATCGACGATGATCCAGTCGGGTGACGTGTCGCCGTCGCCGGTGCCGTTGACCGGTTCGTTGCTCATCACCGAAACGCTGCAGGCCGGCGAGGAACTCGACGTCAGGCGCGCGCTCGACGCCGATGGATCGCCGTACGCGAGCGTGACCGGCACGAGCTTGTGATTGGCGCCGCCCTTCGCCGCGAGCACCGACGGCGACGGCGTGATGAGGACGACGTCGCCGAACTTCGCGATCCAGCAGTCGCGGCCTCCGGCGAGCGTCGGGAAGAGCGCGTTCAGCGTCGGAAAGTCCGTCTGCGTCGTGCCGCCGCTCGCGTAGATGTTGCCGGCCGCGTCGACGCTCACTTCGTCGCCGTACGCCTGCCCGCTGAATCCGCCGCCGTGATAGGTCGAGAAGTCCGTCGCATTGCCGGCGGCCGAAACGCGCGTGACGAACGGACAGCTCACGCTCGTCAGGACGCTCTGCGTCGCGCCCACGAGCGAGAAGTTGTTCGACCGCGTATTGCCGACGACCACCGCGCGCCCGGTCGCGTCGATGGCGACGTCCCACGCCTCGTCATCGCCCGAGCCGCCGAGGTAGCTCGAGTAAACGACGGCTCCGCTCGGATCGAACTTCGTGAGCGTGGCGTCGTTGCACGGAACGGCGGTACCGCCGCCGCACGTCGTCTGCAAGGCGCCGGGAGTGGCGGGGTAGTCGGACGAGAATGTGATGCCGGTGGCGTACGCGTTGCCGAGCGCGTCCGCGGCCACGCCGTAGAACTCGTCGTCGCCGCTGCCGCCGAAGTACGTCGAGTAGACCAGCGCACCGGCCGGATCGAACTTCGCGATCCAGCCGTCGCGCGCGCCGTTGAGCGCCGGCTGCGTGGCGTTGAGCGTCGGGAAGTCGGAAGCCGTGGTGCTCGCGACGACGTAGCTGTTGCCGAGCGCATCGGCCGCGACGCCGAAGCCGTCGCCGAGGCTCGTCGGGCTGCCGAAGTAGGTCGAGAAGAGAATGCCGTTGCCCGCGGCGTTCAGCTTGAACACCACGCCGGTCGTGCCCGCGGTGTTCACCGGCTGATACGCGTTCACGACGGGGAAGTCGGTCGAATTCGTCTGCGCGGTGACGACCGCCTGGCCGAGCGCGTCGACGGCGATGTCGTCGCCACCGAACTCGCAGCCCGAGCCGCCGTAGTACGTCGAGTAAAGAAGCTGCGAGCCGTCGGCGGAGATCTTCGAGACGAACAGCTCGTTGCAGCCGGCGTTCACCGGCTGGACGGCGTTGACGATCGGGAAGTCGGTCGAGGATGTCCAGCCGAGGACATAGACGTTGCCGGCGAGATCGGTCGCGAGTCCGCGCGGATACTCGAGCGACGTGCCGCCGAAGTAGATCGAGAAGAGCAGCGTCTGCCCGTCGGGAGCGAACTTGGTGATGGAGATGTCGGAGCCGCCGCCGGGCGAGAACTGCAGCGTGCTCGGCCCCTTGATGCCGGGATAGGCGGTAATGAACACGTTGCCCGCGGCATCGGCGGCGGAGTGGATGTAGGTCTCGAAGCCGGGCTGCCCGAAATACGTCGAGTAGACGAGCACCGGATCGATCACCAGCGGACGCGTGCGGTCGTACGCGCCGATCCGGAAGCGGACGCGCGAGCCGTCGACGACGTAGTGCGCATCGATCTCGCGCCGCACGCCCGCGACGTCCTGGTAGGCGACCGGCGCGTTCTGAATGACGTCGCGGCCGCCGACGCGCAGATGAAGACGCCCATCGCCATCGAGCGCGACGTGCTGCGCGCCGCGGAAACGCAGCGCGATCTGCGACGGGTCCGCGCCCGGCGCGGCGACGAGGTCGTATTCGAGCTGCGCGCCGGTGCCGTAGTAGATCGCGTCGATGCCGGGCCAGACGTTCGCCTGGCGCACGCGCGCGTAGTTCGGAATGTTGTGCGTCCACCACGACGGATCGTTGCCGAGGAAGTAGCTCGACTTCGCCGCCAACTCGTCGATGGCCTCGATGCGCGCGCCCGCCGACGCGCCAATCCATTGCAGGCGCAGCGTGGCGTCATCGAGATGCAGCGTCGCGCCGTTGCGATCGACCGCGACGCAGTATTGCGGACCGCGCGCGGCATAGAGCACACCGGAAACGAACTGCCCGCGGTTCGCCTCGAAGGTGAGCGGCCGTTCGTAAGCAGCCGCGGAGACTGCGACAAATAGAAGTACCGACGCAAAGATGCGTGTACGGAGCATGAGCCTCTCCCTCCGTGTTGAACGACGTTATTGTGGAAATCTGGACCAACGTCAGATTAGCACAAGGCTCGAGTGGGCGTCTTGCTGGAGGGGATCGGCCACCGCCGCCACCGAAATCGTGACGAGCGAATGCGCGCCGGCGTCGCATCGACGCCGGCGCGCGTGCGAGCTCAGTTGCGGTACTTCACGACGAACGTCGTGCTGTCGATGACCGTGGCATCGACGGCGAGGCGCACGGCGACGCTGTGGTAGCCGGGCTCCGGCGGCGCGGTGAGTTTCGCGGTGAACGAACCGCTCGCGTCCACCGTGAACGTTCCCTTGAGGAGCGCATCGTCGACGAGCACTTCGTAACGCGCGCCCGCGGCGAAGTTGCTCGCGGACAGCTCGAACGTCTCCCGCGGCGCGGCGCTCGACGTGCCGTCGAACGTGGACGTCGCCAGCGCGATATACGGCTGGCCTTTCGTCGGTGAGTCGGTCGATCCTTTGACTTCCTTCGTCGACGCGGGCGGAACAAGGCTCATCGTCGACGCAGCGAACACGGTTCCTGTGAGCTGATCGTCTTTCGTGAAGACGACGCCGGCGACGATGCCGCTCTTCGGCTGCGGCAGCGGCTCGTAGGCGTCGCGGCCTTCGCTCTCCGTGATGGCGATCTCGTCGTGCGCGTTGCTCACGTCGCCGGTGAGCAGCACCGACGTGCCGGGCGTGACGAACACTTCGCGCAACTGGCCTTTCTCCGTGCGTACGCCGAGAACCTGTCCGTCGAAGGCGAGGACGCTGCCGTCGAAGGGCGGGCGGCCGGAGCCGGCATTCGACACGACGTCGCAGCCGCTGCAGTTGTCGTCGAACGACGCCGCGACGCGGCGGTTCCGCAGCTTCCAGAGGCCGCGGCCGTACGTCGAGACGTACACCGTGTTCGCGTTGTCCCAGAAGAACGACGTCACATACGTCACCTTCTCGCTGTTCGGAACCTTCCACCAGTGATCGCCGCGATCCATCGACGCGAAGATGCCGGTCTGGCTCGTGCCGATCAGCACCAGCCGCGGGTCCTGCGGGCTGAAGCTGATGGCCGTGACCTCAGGGAACACGTTGCCGGGGCCAGGATGGCTTCCGAGCAGGTCGGTGCGGAACAGATAGTGCCCGTGTTCGGTGGCGAGATCGGTGAGCTGTGCGGGCATCGCGCTCCAGTTCTCGCCGCCGTCGGCGCTCTGCATCAACTGCGCATTGACGACGTCCGGCGCGATGAGATGCAGCGGATCGCGCGAGTCGACGCCGTATACGCGATAGCCGCCGAAGTGCGTGAGATTGATGCCCAAGCCTCCAAAGCCGTTCATGGCCGCATACGCGACGGTCGCGGGAGCGTTCGATGAGATCGGCTTCCAGATGCGCATCAGCCGGCTCGCCTCGCCGCCGTTGTTGCGACGATACGGTTGATACATCACCACCAGCGACAGTGGATCGACGAGATCACCCGCGCTGCCGAGGCGCGGCAGATCGCGCGGCTCTTCGCTGAAGACCGCGAACGTGCTCCAGTCCTTCCCGCACTGATCCGTCGCCGCGAGTCCGGCGTTGGGCGAGGTATGCGTCCGCATGACGTTCTGCACGTAATTCGATTCGCGGATCAGAGCCGGCGCCTGTTTGCGGCTCGACGGCGCGTCGGCCCACGAGGCGAGGTTCGCGAACCACCGGCCCGACTTGAAGCGGTCGCCGTTCAATGCGAAGGTCATCTTGCAGTCCGACGATGAGTCGACGGTGCGTGGCATTTCCAGGTAGTGAGCTTCGGAGGGCAGCGCGGTGAGGCTGTTGTCGCCGAGGCTCCAGGCCCAGAGATTGTTGTCCTGCGTCCCGATGTAGAGATCGGTCCTGCGGTCGCCGACGCGCTGTCCTTTGACTTCGTTGATCTGCAGCGCGTTGTAGCCGCCGGTTTTTCCACCGCCGATGAATTGCCAGGTGTCCGGCGCGATCGCTCTGTGCAGACCGCCGCTCGTGCCGAGCAACACCGCGGTGTCGCGAATGACGCCGAGATGGCGCGGGCCGTTGTGATCGACGGATTCCTGTCTCCAGTCACTGACGAACCGCGGATAGTGCACGGTTCCGTCCGTGTCGATCTGCGCGGTCGCGGCATAGAAATCACAGCGGTTCGAGTAATAAAGCCTGCGATAGCGGCCTGATGCCGGTGGGATGGGATTTTCCGCTGTGAATTCGACGACCTTAATGAAGGCGGCGCCGCTGCAACCGTCCGTCCCTTTGGTTGTGGGCATGTTCGTCCAATGGGGGCCGAAGTCCTGGGTTACCCAGAGCTCCTTGTATTGGTCGACGACGTATGCGTGCACTTGATCCGGTGAGCCGCCGAACGCGTGCATGTCGGTCACGGCCGCGGGACCACCGATCGGCCTCTGCCAGAACGGATCGTTGACGTTCATGAATCGCACGCCTTGCGGACCGCCGACGTAAATGCGCGATCCCTGCACCAGCACGGACAGAATGGTGGGGTCGCCGCTGTCGAATACCGGAAGCAGTCCCCACACAAAACCGTCGTTCCAGCCCGTGTACAAGCCGCGCGATGAGGCAACGTGAACGAGGTCCTTGGAGATCGAGATTTCGTACGCGCTCAGACGATTCGTATCGCCCGGCGTCGTCTTCAGAACGTGCACCCAATTGTCTCCGCCATCGGCCGTGCGCCAGACGCCGCCGGCGTCGAAGCCGAAATCGGCTTTGGCCGTGACGAAGACGACGCCGCGGATCGACGGAAAGTACGCGACCGATTGCGCGAAGAGCGTGCGCAGTTTGTCGACGTGCTGCCAGTGCACGCCGCGGTCGATCGTCTTGAACACGCCGCCGCTCTCCGACGTCACGAACATCTCATTGCTGTCGAATGGACTGACCGCGATCGTATTCACCCGGCCGCCTTCCGGAATGTCGAGCTGGTTTTCCTCGGCGCTCCAGAACGTCGCGAACTGCGCGTGCACCGGAACGGCGACGACCATGGCGATCAGCACTGCCCTCAAGAAATTCATCTGTTCCTCCGTACTGGTTTACAGACAGAAGCGAGGAACGGAAGAAAAAAGGGCCAGCGGCCGCCGATCAGGACGCCGCGACGAGCGCGCGCAGCTCGCGCGCGATGCCGCGCAACCCGTGGCTCTCGACCTCGGGCATCATCTCGGCGACGAGCGCTTTCAGTGCGCGGCGATCGCCGGCCCCGTGCAGCGCGAAGGCGAGGTGCGTCTTCTGCTGGATGATGACGCCGCGCGAGCCCCACGACGTGGCCATGCGCACCATCTCGCGTCGCAATTCGATCGCGCGCCGCCAGTCTTTGCTGGCCGCGGCGACGTGTGCCTCGATGTCGAGCAGCGTGAAGTGCGCGGTCTCCGAGCCGTCGTCGGAGAACACGTGCTGCAATGCCGCGACGCGCCGCTGCGCCGCGGCGACGTCGCCTTGCCGCGCCTCGCTCCACGCCAGCGCACCCTCGGCCGTCGCCGCCATCTGCTTGTCGCCGACGGCGGTGAACGCCGCGATCGCGTCGCGCGCGCGTTCGGCCGCGGGCTCCGGGCGATCGGCCGCGACCTCGAGCCCCGCGAGATCGGCGTTGTACTGCCCGACGTTCCAGCCGACGCCCGCCTGGCGTGCCTTGTCGAGCGCCGTCGTGTAGCTCTTTCGCGCGAGGTCGAGGTCTCCGCGCGTCTCTTCGAGATAGCCGCGCGCGCGATCGAGCGAGGCGTTCGCGAGCTGGCTGCCGACGCGGCGCGATAGGCCGTCCGCCTCGGCGAGATACTCCTCCGCCTTCTCGAGATCGAGCGCCTCGATGGCGACGAGCGACAGATTCGTGAGCGTGAGCGAAAGCGCCTTGCGATTTCCCGAGTCGCGCAACGCCGCGAGCAGCGGCTCCGTGATCGCTTTGATGGCGGCGGAGTCGTCGGCCCAGTTGTAGAGCACGTGCAACTGCGACAACACGTAGCCTTCGCACCAGCGGTCGCCGATCGCGCGCGTGTCCGCGAGGGCCGCATTCGCCGCGCGAATCCCTTCCGCGAGCTTGCCTTCCATGCCGTCCATGACCGCGAGCAGCGCGCGAGCGGTGATCGCGCAACGCGGATCGCCCGCGCTCGTGCATCCGGCGCGCGCCGCCTCGAGGATGCGCCGCCCTTCCTGCGCGTTCACGCTGCGCAGCGCGACGAACGCGAGGCTCAACTGCGCCGCCGCCGCTTCCCGCGCGAGTCCCAGCTCTTCATTGCGCGTGATGACGGCGTCGAGCTCGCGACGCGCGTCGTCGCGGCGATCGAGCAGCCCGATGGCCTCGGCGTGCATGCGCGACGCGCGCTGCACGAGCGCGACCGCCTGCAGGCTCTCCGCGCGTTTGCGCGCGCGCGAGGCCGCGGCGGCGGCGCGCTGGTACTCCGACAACTGCAGCGCGACCTCGGCTTCGATGAGGTCGATGCGCGGATCGCCGTTGCTCGCCGCGATCTGCGTCAGCCGGCCGAGCGCCGTGTCGGCGGCGTCCGTGCGGCCGCAGGCGAGCAGCGTCGCCACGAGCTCGAGTCCGACGTCGACGCGCTCCGGTTGCGCGCCGAACGAGCCTTCCAGCGCGGCGATGGCCGCGTTCCATTCGCGATTCGCCGCGAGGGCGCGCGCGCGCAAGCGCTCCGCTTCGCCTTCCGGCAGCGCGTCCGCGTGACCGGCGATCAACGCGCCGGCGCGGCGTGCGGCGTCGTGGGCGCGACCGACTTCGCCGAGGAGGGCTTCGGCGCGCGACGCGCCATCCCACGCCAGCGCTTCGCCGGGAACTTGTCCTTTCGCCGACGCCGCGGCGCGGCGAAAGCTGTCGCGCGCGCCGAGGCCGTCGAACCGCGCGAGCCGGTCGGCGCCATCGCGCAGCAAGCGGCGCGTCTCCGGACCGAGGGGCTGCGCGTCGTGAAAGATCGCGATCTCGTTGTTCGGCCGCGCGTCGCGCCAGCGGGTGACGAGCTGCCACGTCGCGACGACGAGCAACAACGCGATGGCGACGGCCACGATCGCGCGGTGGCGTCGCACGAGCTTCCGCGCGCGATAGACGCGTTCGCCGCGACGCGCCGTTACCGGAGCGCCGTCGAGCGCGTTGCGCAGGTCGGCGGCCATTGCCGTCACGGTGGCGTAGCGATCATCCGGCCGCACGCGCATCGCCTTGTTGAGGATCGCGTCGAGATCGCCGCGCAGGCTGCGCCGCTCGAACACCACGGACGGCGGGAGCGGCTGCGTTTCGTCGGTCGCGCCGAGGCGCGGCAGCTCGCCCGCGAGGAGCTCGTAGAGCACGATGCCGAGTGAATAGATGTCGGAGGCGACGGCGGTGCGGTCGCCGCGCATCTGCTCGGGGCTCGCGTACGCGGGCGTCAGCGCGCGCTGCAGCGTGCGCGTCTCGTCCTGATCGGTGGGATCGGACAGCTTGGCAATGCCGAAGTCGAGCAGGCGCGCTTCGCCGCGCGCGGTGACGAAGATGTTCGCCGGCTTGAGGTCGCGATGCACGATGCCGCGCGCGTGTGCGTACGACACCGCGTCGAGCACGGTGAGGAACAACTCGATGCGCGCGCGCGCGGTAAGCAGGCGCGCGTTGCAGTGGGCGAGGATCGATTGCCCTTCGACGTGCTCCATCGCCAGCCAGTGCTGGCCGAGCGGCGTGAGGCCGGAGTCGTACAGCCGCGCGATGCCGGGATGTTCGAGCCGCGCGAGGATGCGCTGCTCTTCGCGCACGCTGCGGATCGAGCCCGCATCGAACGGACGGTCGACGACTTTGAGCGCGACCTGACGCGTGAACTCGGCGTGTTCCTGATCGGCGAGGTAAACGGTCGAGCTGCCGCCGCGGCCGATGCAGCGATGAATGTGAAAGCCGGGGATGCGCGGCAGCGGCGCCTCGTCTTCGAGGGCGAGGCGCACGGCGGCGAGATCGAGCGGACTGTCGCTCCGCTCCGCGTGCTCGAGCAGCGCGCGCAGATCGTCGGCGAGTTGCGGCGTGGCCGCGGCGAGGCGCGCGATCTCCGCCTCGCGCTCGTCGGCAGGACGATCGACCAGCGCGTCGAAGAGCTCGTGCAGACGCTGAAAGTACGAGACGAGCGGCGTTGGTTGCGGAACCGTCGGATCGATCATGGTGGCGCGGCGCTCAGGCGATTGAGCAGCCAGGCGCGCGCGAATGCCCAGTCACGCTTGGCCGTGCGTGGAGAACAGCCGAGGAGTGAAGACGCCTCTTCGATCGGAAGCCCGCTGAAGAAGCGCAGCTCGACCAGTTTCGCGAGACGCGGCGACTCCGCGGCCAGCTCGTCGAGCGCGCGGTCGAGATCGATGAGCTCCGCCGCGTCCATCGACGGCGCGAGCGCGTCGTGCAGACCTTCGCTCACCACGACCTTCGGCGCCTCCGAGCCGCGCTTCTGCGCCATTCGCGCGCGCGCATGATCGACCAGCAGTCTTCGCATGATCCTCGACGCTATAGCGAAGAAATGCGTCCGATCGTGCCACGGCACTCCATTCAGCCCGCGCAGGCGCAGATACGCCTCGTTCACCAGCGCCGTCGGCTGCAGCGTATGCCCCGGCCGCTCCGCGCCGAGCTGCCGCGCCGCGATCGCGCGCAACTCCGCGTAAACCAGCGGCACGAGCTGCTCGAGCGCGCGGTCATCCCCCTGCTCCCAGGCGCGGAGATAGTCCGTGATGGATTCGATGCGCCCATGATACAGGGCGGTTCGGCCGCGTCCGGCTGGTAGACTTTCCGCGTGGACAATCCGCCGATGGGCCGTCTCGATGCGTTCGACGTCGGCGAGAAAAAGCTCACCATCCAGACCGAGTTCTTCGAGCGTCCCGCGTGGCGCATCGAGACGAAGGTGTACCTCGGCGGCGAGTTGAAGAAGCTCTACACCGACGATCCCGGCGGCGCGGCGGAAGAGCAGCTGCAGGCGCGCGTGAACGCCTTCCATCAGACGAAAGTCGACGAACTGCTGGCCGCGCTGCGCGCGCGCAAGTCATGAGCGGCGTCGAGATCCGCGCGCTGCGCAAGTCCTTCCGCACGCACGAGGTGCTGAAGGGGATCGATCTCGATCTCGCGCCCGGCGAAGTGGTCGGGCTGATCGGTCCGAACGGCGCGGGCAAGACGACGCTCATGTCGTGTCTCCTCGGCTTCCTCACACCGAACGAGGGCACGATCGCGTTCGACGGCCGCGCGAACGACGATCTCGACATCCGCCGCCGGACGGGATTCGTGCCGGAGCGGATGAACTTCGGACGCCGCGCCACCGGCTACGACTTCCTCCATTACATGGCGCGACTCGCCGGCGTGCCGCGCGCGAACGTGGAGAAGCGCGTGCGCGAGCTGCTCGCACGACTCGAGCTGACGGCGGCCGCGGATCGCAGGCTCTCGCAGTATTCGCGCGGCATGCTGCAGCGGATCGGCATGGCGCAGGCGCTCATTCACGAGCCGGCATACGTCTTCCTCGACGAGCCGACGTCGGGACTCGACCCGAACGGCGTGCTGCTCGTGCGCGATCTCATCGCCGAGCAGAAGGCGCGCGGCGCCGCGGTGCTGCTCAACTCGCACCAGCTGAGCGAAGTGGAGAAAGTCTGCGACCGCGTGCTGTTCCTCAAGAACGGCTTCATCACGCGCGACGAGACGCTGCGCCACGCCGACCGCATCGTCGTCGCGATCACGCTGCTCGCGGGCTCGTACGACGCGAACGCGGTCGCGCGCATCACCGGCGCCGCGCCGCAGAACGATGTCGCGATCGTCAGCGTCGACTCGATGGCCGGCATCGCCGCGCGCGTGCGCGAGCTCGTCGAGAGCGGCGCGGGCGTCGTCGACGTGCGGCGGCATACCGCCGATCTCGAGCGGATCTTTCGAGGTGAAGCGTGAACGGGGTCGTGATCGGGGAGACGTTGCGCAGACATCTGCGCAACGCCGGCTACCTCGCGTACGTCGCGCTGGTCGTGTTGTTCGGATTCGCGTCGTCGACGTTCGTGCGCGTCGGCTCGTTCTGGCCGTCGCTCATCGCGCTGCTCGCGATCGTCACCGGCTCGGCGGCGATCGGTCCGGAGTTCTCGTCGGGCACGCTGCAGCTGATTCTGGTGAAGCCGGTGAATCGCGCGGTGTACCTCGTGTCGCGCGTCTCCGGCATCACTCTCGCGGTGTGGATCGCCGCGGCCTTCGCGGCGATTGCGGAAGTCGTCGGCCGCACGTTGTGGGGACGCGCGCTCGGGTTGTCGATCGTCGGGAGCGTGTTCGTCAACGTTTGCGTGGCCGCGATCCTCGCGTGCTCGCTGCTCGCGCTCTTCGGCAGCGTGACGCGTGCGTACTTCAACGTGGCTATCTACGTCGCGCTCGACATCGGCCTCTCCGCGTTCGGCGGCATTCTGGCGATGACGCGCAGCATGCCGTCGGCGGCGGGGGCATTTCTCACCGCGCATCCGATCGTGGAGCAGAGCGTCGAGGTCGTCGCGCATAATCTCTTTCCGGAAGTTCCGCCGCAGCTCGATCGCGACTGGCTGCTGATGGTGCTGTCGAACGCCGCGGTGGCGCTGCTGCTCGCGTGCCTCGCGTTCCGGCGGCGGGAGGTGCCGTATGGCGCAGACTGAGCGGACGAAGGACCAGCGCGCGATCCCGCTCGCGCTCTACGTCGCGGCGGCGGTGCTCGTCGCGGCGCGCATCGCGTCGCTGTTCCTCGTTCCCTAGGTTCCCTAACGGGAAGGACTGCGGCGCGCGCGCCGTTTCGACTCCGGTGAGACTCGAGCATCTCTCGGAAGACGAAGAAGATTTCTGGCGCGGCGAGTTCGCGCAGGAGAACTGGATCTTCGGCGCGCTGACGCTCAGCGTTACGCTGCCGGAGTTCGCGGGCGGCACGCCGGCGCTGCGCGACATGCATTTCGGCTACTACCTGCAGCCGCTGCATCTCAACGTCGACGACCGCGAAGACCTGCCCCGCAAGCTGCTGTACGTGCTGGCGCGGCGCAGGCCGCCGCTCGATTTCCTCGAGCTCGTCGGCGCCGGCGTACGCGTGCCGCACTGCTTTCCGACCGGCTTCACGCTCGGGTCCGTGCTTCGCATCACGCTGCAGGAATTGAAACGTCTGCCGCTGCGCGACGAAAGCGCGCGCGCGCAATAGAATCGAACCCCGACCATGACGCCTCTTCGCCGTCTCTTTTCGTATTTCGGCCGCTACCGCACGCGCCTCGCGCTCGGCGCGCTCTGCACGATCGCCTCGGCCGGCTTCTCGCTGCTCACGCCGCTGATCATCGGCCTGGCCGTGAACACGCTCGGCCGCCAGTTCACGCGCGCGGACCTCGTGCGCTACGCGCTCATGCTCGTCGGCGCCACCATCGCCGAAGGCGCGTTCCTGTACGCGCAACGCTGGATCATCATCGGCGTGTCGCGGCACATCGAGTACGACATGCGCAACGACTTCTACGGGCATCTGCAGAAGCTGCCGCTGCGCTTCTATCAGGAACAGCGCACCGGCGATCTGATGTCGCGCGCGACGAACGACCTCTCGAACGTGCGCATGCTCATCGGTCCCGCGGTGATGCACTCGCTCTCGTCGCTGCTCGTCGTCACCGGCGCGTTCGTCATGATGCTGCGCATCGAGAAGACGATGTCGCTCCTGGCGCTGCTGGCCGTACCGATCGTTGCGTCGATGGTGAAAGTCTTCGGCTCGCAGATCCACGTCCGCTCGCGCGCGGTGCAGGACTACTTCGGCGAGATTTCGGCGCGCGTGCAGGAGAACCTCGCCGGCGTGCGCGTCGTACGCGCGTTCACCCGCGAGCGCGCGGAGACCGAGATCTTCAAGCGGATGAACCACGAGTTCGTCGAGCGCAACCGGTCGCTGATCCGGTTGACCGCGACGTTCTATCCCGCGCTGCACGCGCTGATCGGCCTCATGTTCGTGCTCGTCTTCTACATGGGCGGGCGCAAGATCGTGGCCGGCACGATGACGCTCGGTTCCTTCGTCGCGTTCCAGTTCTACCTCGGGCGCATGATCTGGCCGCTCATCGCGTTCGGCTGGGTCATCAATCTCTTCCAGCGCGGCATGGCGTCGATGAAGCGCCTGCACGAGATCTGGAGCGTGCAGCCGGGCATCGTCGACGCGACGACGCCGATCGACGACGAGCCGCAGGGCAACCTCGAGATCCGCCATCTCACGTTCGCGTACGACGCGCGTCCCGTGCTGCGCGACATCGATCTCACCGTGCGTCACGGCGAGACCATCGGCATCGTCGGCCGCACCGGCAGCGGCAAGTCGACGCTCCTCGGATTGCTGACGCGCGCGTTCGAGCCGCCGCCGGGCACGATCTTCCTCGACAGCCGTCCGATCGAGACGATTCCCGTGCGCCAGCTGCGCGACTGGATCGGGATGGTGCCGCAGGAGACGTTCCTCTTCTCCGAGTCGATCGCGGAGAACATCCGCTTCGGCCGCGCCGATGCGAGCGATGCGGACGTCGACGAGGCCGCGCAGCAGGCGGGGCTCTCCGGTGACGTCGCGGCGTTTCCGCAAGGCCTCGGCACGGTCATCGGCGAACGCGGCATCACGCTCTCGGGCGGGCAGAAGCAGCGCACCGCGATCGCGCGCGCGCTCGTGCGCGAACCGCAGATTCTGATCCTCGACGACTCGCTGAGCGCCGTCGATACGCAGACCGAAGAGCGGATTCTCAACGCGCTGAGGAGCATCCGGAAGGGGAGGACGGTGCTCATCGTGTCGCACCGCGTCTCGTCGGTGAAAGACGCCGATCACATCATCGTGCTCGACGACGGACGCATCGTGGAGCGCGGCACGCACGAGCGGCTCGTCGAGCGCGGCGGCTACTACGCCGATCTGTATCGCCGGCAGACGATCGAGGCGGAGCTGGAGGAGATCGCGTGAGCGAAGCCGCCGTCATCGAGAAACACGAAGAAGAAGGCGCGCGTGCATTCGACCCGCGGCTCACGCGGCGATTGATGCAGTACCTCCGTCCGTATCGCCTGCGCGCCGGTCTGTCGGTTTTGCTGGTGATCCTCTCGTCGGGCTTCGAGATCGCCGGACCGGCCATCACCGCGATCGCGATCGATCTCTACATGAAGCCGTTGCACGGCGCGACGACGATGGGCGTCAGCCGCCGCGTCGGCCTGTGGCTCACGGCGCACGGCTGGAGCTTCGACTCGTTCACCGGCATCAACGTCGCCGCGGCGCTGTACCTCATCACGCTCGTGGCCGGCTTCACGGTGCTCTACACGCAGATGGTGCTCATGAACCTCATGGGCCAGTACATCATGTACGACCTGCGCAAGCAGATCTTCGGACATCTGCAGCGGCTCGACGTGCAGTTCTTCGACCGCAATCCGGTGGGCCGTTTGATGACGCGCGTGACTACGGACGTCGACGCGCTCAACGATCTCTTCACCGCCGGCTTCGTGGCCATCTTCGGCGACATCTTCGTGCTCGTCGGCATCGTGGGCGTGCTGTTCTGGATGAACTGGCGCCTCGCGATCGTGCTCTTCTCGATCACGCCGTTCATCGTGCTGGTGTCGATCTGGTTCCGCCGAGGGGCGCGCGTCACATACCGCGCCGTGCGCGCGCGCATCGCGGCGATCAACGCGTTCCTGCAGGAGCACATCTCCGGCATGTCGACGGTGCAGCTCTTCAACCGGGAAGCTCGCGAGGCGGCGAAATTCGAGGAGCTGAACGCGCGGCATCGCGCGGCGAACATCGACTCGATCTTCTACTACGCCGTCTTCTATCCGGTGATCGAGTTGATCGAGACCATCGGCCTCGCGCTCATCGTCTGGTACGGCGGCGGGAAGGTGATTCAGGGAACGCTGTCGGTCGGCGCGCTGGTGGCGTTCTTCCAGTACTCGCAGCGCTTCTATCAGCCGATCTCGGACCTTTCGGAAAAATACAACATCCTGCAGGCGGCGATGGCCGCGGCCGAGCGCATCTTCAAGCTGCTCGACACGCAGGTGCGGATCCAGGACGAAGGCACGCGCGACATCGAGCGCTTCGAGTCGCTCGAGTTCCGCAACGTCTCGTTCGCGTATGTCGAGCGTGGAGCTGACGCTCCGGAACCGGAGTGGGTCTTGAAGAACGTCTCGTTCCGCGTGAACCGCGGCGAACGCATCGCGCTCGTTGGCCACACCGGCGCGGGGAAGACGACGGTCACGTCTCTGCTGCTGCGTTTCTACGAGCCGCAGCGCGGCGAGATTCTGGTCAACGGCGTCAACATCCGCGAGTACAAGACGGAGGCGCTGCGGCGGTTGTTCGCGATCGTGCAGCAGGACTTTTTTCTCTTCACCGGCAACATCGCCGACAACATCTCCCTGGGCGATCCGGCGATCTCCGAGGAAGCGGTGCGCACCGCGGCGGTGCGCGTGCAGGCCGATCGCTTCATCTCGCGGCTTCCGGAAGGCTACGCATCGCAGGTGCGCGAGCGCGGCGCGGGGCTCTCCGTCGGCGAGAAGCAGCTGCTCTCGTTCGCACGCGCCCTCGCGTTCAATCCGCCCGTGCTGATCCTCGACGAGGCCACGTCGTCGATCGACACGGAGACCGAAATGCTGATTCAGGAGGCGATCCGGACGTTGCTCGAAGGGCGCACGTCGCTCGTCATCGCGCACCGGCTTTCGACGATTCGTTCCGCCGACGCGATCCTCGTGTTCCACCACGGGGAGATTCGCGAGCGCGGCACGCACGACGAGCTGATGCAATTCGGCGGGCTCTATCGCCGTTTATACGAGATTCAGTACCGGGAGTCGGTACTGGCCGAAGCACCGGCGTAAATTCGGTGCACGTTATTTGACACCGCCCGGAAACGGGCCTAACGTTTGCGAACTAGCATCGCGAATACCAGTGAAGGGAGGGGAGGCGATGACCGTAAGGTTCTTCCCCGGCAGTAAACGCCACAAGACCAGTCTGGTGGCGGGGTTTCTCAGGCAATTCCGGGTCGAGCACGAGCTCGCGCGCCCGGAAGAGTTCAAGACGTACGCGCATCACCTCGGATCCGATCCGGCAGTCGAAGTCGATGGCCGGCTCTTCGTCGATCCGAATGTCGACGCCCTGAAGAAGATTCTTCACGTCGACTAACCGCTGGTTGACAGAGCCTCGGGCTCACCTGCACCGCACGGGACCCTGTCAGCCAGCCGGGCTTCAACCCATCCGAAACATCGACTCCGCCTCTTTCTCCACCGCCTGGCGGATCTTTCCCTCGAACGGCATCGCAATGAGCGGCAGCTTGCTGCTGATGACGACGTCCGAGTCGGTGACCTCGAGCGTCCCCTCGACCGACAGTCCGCGCGCTTTCCCTTTGAAGCGCAGCGTGTCTCCCGACCAGTCGTGCTGCACCTCGTCGGCGTGACCGCCGAACTGTCCGAGGAGTTGTCCGAGGCGCTGCTCGACCTTCTGGCGTGCAACGGTTTTCGTGGTGTGGTGCGGAACGGCAATACGCATGCGGTGAGTCTATTCAAGGACGATGCACGTTCCGGAAGGACGGGTGGAATTATTGGACGTCCAAAAGGAGGTCAGGGGATGTGGATATTCGACGACGGGAACAGCTTGATCGCCACCCAGCGCGTTCCGACGGAGAGCGTCCCGCCGAACGGCGCGTCGTTGCAGCCTTCGATCAGGCGGATCCAGAGCGACATGTGCGTGCCGCCGCTGTTGCCCCACGCGCTGCAGTCGCCGTAGAAGGAGACGCCGGTGCCGCCCGGCTCGACCTGCGCCTGGAGGATGCCCATGTCGGTGCGCTCGATGTTGCCATGCGAGTCGGGATCGGCCTGGCTGCGGATGGCCTGAATGCCGATCTGGATGTAGCCGTTGCCGATCGCGCGCGACAGCTCGACGTAGCCGTGCAGCAGCCAGGAGAAGTCGCCGTCGGAGGGCCGCGTGTCGAAGTCGAGGAGCTTCGTCCAGCGCCCGCAGATCGGAACCATCGTCTCCGGCTGCACGGCGTCGCCGAGTCCCGTGACTTCGAGCGGCGTTGCGTCGCGCGCTTCCATGAGCGGCACGACGCGGCCGCGCACGAGCGGGAAGGCGATCGCGTTCGCGCGGATGTCCGCGAGATCGATCGTACCGTGCGTCGTGCGCGCCCAGAGCCGCAGCGTGTGGATGCCGCGCGTGACGCGCGGGCGCTGATCGAAGAGCGTGCCGGTTGCGGCGAGCGTGAGCGCGCGTCCGTCGATGCGGCGACGATCGACCGACCACGCGACGACGAGCTTCGCGTCATCGTCGGCGCGTGCAACGTCGATCGAAGAAACGAATGCGAGATCGAGCGCCTGCAGCGCGGCGAGCGGCAGCTCGTCCGTCAGCGGCGTCCACGTCTCCGTCACGCGTTGCGCATCGCGGCTCGCGTGCAGCGTCGGATACATGCGCGGGACGCCCTGCGCGGTGATCCATTGCAGTCCGAGAGTCACGCGGTTCGTGTCGGGACCGTCGAGGAGACGGAGCCACATCGAGTAGCGATGCACGCCGGCGGCGACGTTGCGCACGACGGTGCCGAAGCGCTGCGAACGCGGATACGGCGCGGCGAGCGGATGCACTTCGTCGAGCACGACGGCATCGTCGAGCCGCAGCTGCACCTCGTAGCGCGTGCCGTCGACGGCGGTGTCGCGCGACGCGTACGCGAGGTCGAACGACGCGCGCAGCAGGAGGTTCACGTCGGTCGACGCGATGACGTTGCGCTCGCCGGAGTCGGCGCAGCCGCTCTGGACTTTCGTCCAGCGCAGATCGTCGTGGTACGCGACGACGAGGCCGTCGCCGATCGGCAGCTGGTCGGGACGCGACGCGAGGTCTTCGGTGTACGGATAGTCGGTGCCGGTGAGCGGCGACGGCGAGGCGACCATCGTGTAGTGGCCGTTGTCGAGGCATGCGGCGCTCGCGCCGGCGGCAAGGAGGAGGACCGCGAACAGCGCGAGCGTCGTACGCATCGAGGCTGATACGGAGCGGCGTTGCAATGCGTCGTACGCCGAGGGATACTCGCGGGCGGGGAACGAACTTCTGGTCATCGGTCGCACACCATGCTCTCGAAAGTATGGAGCGCTGCGACCTTCGGCATCGACGCCGTCCGCATCGTCATCGAAGTCGATGCCCGGCAATCGCAACAGCCGGGATTCACATTGGTCGGCTTGCCCGACCCCGCGGTGCGCGAGTCGTACTCGCGCGTCCGCTCCGCGCTCGCGAACTGCGGGCTGCATCTGCCGTCGCGCCACGTGACGGTGAACCTCTCGCCCGCGGACGTCCGCAAGGAAGGCTCGGGCTTCGATCTGCCGATCGCCATCGGCATGCTGCACGCGCACGAGCTCCTGCGCGACGAAGACGTGTCCGGCCGCATCTTCGCGGGCGAGCTCTCGCTCGACGGCACGCTCGCGCCGCTGCGCGGCACACTCGCGATCTCGGCGGCGCTCGCGCACGACGACGCGATCCGCGAGCTGATCGTGCCTGCTGCAAACGCGAACGAAGCGGCGGCAGTGCCGCGCGTGAATGTCGTCGGCGCCCCGCATCTGCTCGCGCTGCTGCAGCATCTGCGCGGCGAGCACGCTCTCTCGCCGGCGCAGTCGTTCGCGCCGGAAGTCGATACGACGGATGCCGCCGATTTCGCGGACGTGCGCGGGCAGGCGCAGGCGAAGCGCGCGCTCGAAGTCGCGGCCGCGGGCGGCCACAACGTGATGATGATCGGCCCGCCCGGCGCCGGAAAGACGATGCTCGCGAAGCGGCTCGCAACGATCCTCCCGCGTCTCACGCTCGACGAGGCCATCGTCGCCACGAAGATCCATTCCGTCGCCGGCGTGCTTTCCGCGGGCGGAGGTTTGCTCACGCGACGCCCGTTCCGCGCGCCGCATCACACGATCTCGACGGCGGGGATGGCCGGCGGCGGCGCGCCGGTGCGCCCGGGCGAGGTGAGCCTCGCGCATCACGGCGTGCTCTTTCTCGACGAGCTCGCGGAGTTCCGCCGCGAGACGCTGGAGGTGATGCGCCAGCCGATGGAGGACGGCCTCGTGACGATCGCCCGCGCGGCGCGCACGGTGACGTTCCCGTCGCGCTTCACACTCGCCGCCGCGCTGAATCCGTGTCCGTGCGGCTACTTCAACGATCCGCGCCGCGACTGTCTCTGCACGCCGCTGCAGATCTCGCGTTATCTCGCGAAGATCTCGGGACCGCTGCTCGATCGCATCGACCTGCAGGTCGAAGTCGCGGCGCTCGCGGGCGAGGAGATCGCGTCGACGGAGCCGGGCGAGTCGTCGGCGTCGATCCGCGCGCGCGTGGAGTCGGCGCGCGAGCGTCAGCGCGAGCGCTTCCGCCGCAACGCGCTGGTCTGCAACGCGGAGATGAACCCGCGCCACATCCGCCGCTTCTGCCAGTCCGACGCTCCCTCACGCCGCCTCCTCATCACCGCCATCGAGCGCCTCGGCCTTTCCGCCCGTGCGCACGACCGCATCCTCAAAGTCGCGCGGACGATCGCCGATCTCGAAGGCGCCGAGTCGATCGCGTCGCATCACGTGGCCGAGGCGGTGCAGTACCGCGCGCTGGATCGGGCGTACTTTCGATGAGAGGCCGTCAGCCGTCGAGGCGGAAATGGCCGTCGTGGAACCACAGCAGCGCGCCGGCGCTGCTCTCGACGCTGCCTTCGAACAGCATCTCGCCGCGACACGCTGCATCGGCAAAGACGCGCACGCGGATCGTGGATCGCGCCGCGCGCGGAGGCGCCTGCCATTCGCGCGATTCGCCTGCCGCGAGGCACTCCGAGCCGATCTCCTTTCGCCCGCTCCGCGCGGAAAACTGCGCCGAACGAAGCGAGTCATGCGCATCGCCGTTGATCACTCTGATGACCGTTGCGCCTTGCGCGCCGGATTGCGTGCGCCGGTACGGATCGATCCAGCAGCACCAGAAACGCGCCTGCAGAGGTCCATAGCATTTCATCGGCACCTCGGCGTCCGGACACGGCACTTCCCGCGTGCACGACGCGTCCGCGAGGCAGCCGTCGATCTTCGCGCTCGGAACAGCGGTGCTCGCGGTGCTGTGCGCGCAACGTCCGAGCAGCGCGAGCACGATGCAAGAGAAAACCAGGCGTGAAACGCGGCCCCTTCGCAGTCCTGCCAAGTGATGCTCCTCTCGGGGCGGGATGATACTTCGGCGCTTCACATCTGCCGGAAGAGATGCACGTAGTTGCGGCTGACGGGCAACACGTCGTCGCGGCCTTTGAGGTGGATCTCGGCGGTCTCGTTGTCGTGGCGGCGCACGTGATCGATGGCGCGCAGGTTCACGACGACGGAGCGGTGCACCTGCGCGAACTGCTCGGGATCGAGTTGCGCGAGCAGGTCCTTCAGCGGCGTGCGCACGACGGCCTCGCGCGGCTGACTTCCGTCGCGCCAGGCGACGAGCGTGTACTTTTCGTCGGAGCGGAGAAAGTCGACGTCATCGACGGCGATGAGGCGCAGCGTGTTGCCCGTCTGCGCGCGAATCCAGCGCAGGTGCGCCGCCGCTGTCGACGGTACGCTCCGCGCCGCCGCGAGCTGCGCGGTGAGCTGCTGCAGCAGCGTCTCCGTGTTCACCGCCGGACGCGACGCTTGCAGGCGCTCCTTGAGCCGCGCGACCGTCTCCGCGAGCCGCGCGGGCTCGACCGGCTTCAGCAAGTAATCGAGCGCGCCCTGCGCGAACGCCTGCACGGCGTAGTGATCGAACGCGGTGACGAAGACGAGATGCGCGCGGCGGCCGATGTGATTCGCGGCGGCGACGCCGGAGAGTCCCGGCATGTGCACGTCGAGAAAGCAGATGTCGGGTTGCCGTTCGTCGAAGAGCTGGATGGCCTCGCGTCCGTTGCGCGCCTGGGCGACGACGTCGAGCTCCGGCCACATCTCCGCGAGCTGGCGGACGAGCGCATCGACGAGGAGCGGCTCGTCGTCGGCGATGAGCGCCGTCGGACGCGCCGCCATCAACGCACCTCCGTACGCGCGGGGAAGCTCACTTCCGCCGAGACGCCGTGCGGCGTGCGCGCGCTCACGCTCAGTTGCACGTCGTCGCCGAACATTAGCGCGAGCCGCTCGCGCAAGGTCGTGAGTCCGGTGCCGAGGCCGCGAGTCGTCGCGCGGAGGCCAACGCCGCTGTCGTCGACGCGGATGACGCAGCGCTCGCCGCGCCGCGCAACGTCGATGTCGATGCGGCCGCCTTCCTCGCTCGGATCGATGCCGTGGCGCACGGCGTTCTCGACGAGCGTCAGGAGCGCCGTCGGCGGACAGCGCAAGGCGAGTGCGTCGTCGTCGACGTGCAGCGCGAACTGCAAACGGTCGGGCATGCGCATGTGCATCAGCTCGAGGTACGCGCGCACGAGCTCGATCTCGCGGCCGACCGCCGGCGCGGGCTCGCCTAGCAGCGGCACCGCGGCGCGCAGATACGCGACGAGGCTGCGCAGCACGGGCGCGGCCTGCGGCGAGCCGGCGTCGACGAGCGCCTGCACGTTCGCGAGCGTATTGAAGAGGAAATGCGGCGCGACTTGCGCCTGGAGCAGATGCAGCCGCGCGTCGAGCGCCTGCCGTTCGAGCTCGCTGCGCTGCAGCTCGAACGCGAGCGCCTGATGCCGCGCAAACGCCTCGCGCTGCCGCAGCAGCGCGGCGAGTGCTGTCCACGGCGCGGCGAGGATGCTGAGAAACGTCAGCAGCATGAAGCCGTCCATCCGCTCGCGATCCGCCCAGAACGGCGGCGCGCCCGCCGGCGTCGACAGAACGTAGATCGCGAGCGTCGTCACCGGCATCGCCACGCCGACGGAGACGACCTGCAGCACCCAGCGCGCGATCCATCGCGGCAGCTGCCGCGGATGGCGCTCGAAGAAGGTGAACATCAGCAGCGCCACGAGCGCGATGGTGATCGTGCGCAGCAGCAGCGAAGCGAAGCCGGTCGTCCAGCCGTCGCGCAGCAGGAGCGCGAGGCCGAGGGCCAGCGCGAAGGTGACGAGGAGCCGCCGCCACGGCTGCGGCGCGAGATCCGGTCGCCGGACGGACGCGGCGGATTGCGACATCGCGATGAGGATACGTCAGCGCGGCAACGCGACGACGAAGCGCGTGCCCGACGCGTCGGAACGTTCGAGCCGCAGCGTGCCGCCGTGCGTCTCCGCGATCCACCGCGCGATCGGCAGCCCGAGGCCGGCGCCGCTGCCGAGCGATGGATGCGACGCGCCGCGGGCGGCATCGACGCGCACGAAACGCGCGAAGATCGCCTCGTGCATCGCCGGCGGGATCGGCGCGCCGTCGTTGCAGACCTCAATCGTGTAGCGCGCGTCGCTCGCCGTCGTGCGCACGAACACCGTGGCATCGGCGGGCGTGTGGCGAATGGCGTTCTCGATGAGATTGCCGAGCATGCGCTGCACGAGATCGGAGTCGCCTTCGATCGGCAGCTCGGGTTCGTGCTCCTCGCGCAAGACGACGGAACGCTCCGCGGCGAGCGTGCGGAACGAGTGCACGGTCTGCGCGACGACTTCGTCGAGATAGAAGCGCTCCCGCTGCACGGGAAACTCGCCGGCGTCGCTGCGGGCGATGAGAAAGAGGTCGCCGACGATGCGCGCGAGACGGCGCACGGACTTGCGCATGATCGCGAGCGACTCGCGGTAGTCGGCGGGATCGCGCAGCTCGCGCGCGAGCGCGACGTCGATCTCGCCCTGCAGGATCGCGACGGGCGTGCGCAGCTCGTGCGACGCATCGGCCATGAAGCGGCGCTGCGACGCGAACGCTTCCTCGACCCGCGCGAGGAGGCCGTTGAGCGTCGTGGCGAGCTCGCCGAGCTCGTCGTGCGGATTGGCGACGTCGATGCGCTCGGCGAGATCGGACGCGCCGATCGCGGCGGCCTTGCGTCCCATCGCCGCGACCGGCGCGAGACTCTTGCGGGCGAGGAGATAGCCGCCGAGGGAAGCGACGAGGAGCGCGAGCGGAATGGCGAGCATCATCGCGCGGCGGAGATCGGCGAGCAGCGCGTCCTGCACGGTGAGCGTCTGCGCGACGACGATCGTGGCGCGTGTGCCGGCGATGACCGCGGGCGTCAGCAAGGCGCGCACGCGATGACGTGTGTCGTAGCCGGCGCGTCCGCGCTGCACGCGCTGGCCGATATGCGCGACATCGAGCACATGCGCGTCGCCAACGTCGGAGCTCGCGAGCAGTCGCCCGTCGCTCGTGAAGACGGCCACGGCGCGCGTTTTCTCGCGTAGCGGCGAGAGCACGACGCTCGCCGGCTCGGCGTCGAGCGTGTCGTGGTTCTCGGCGGACTCGTCGACGAGCGCGCGGATCACCTCACGCGTCGTCGACGCGAGCGCGGCGTCGGTATCGCGCCGCACCTGCGCGCGGATGAGCGCATACGTGAACCAGCCGGTCGCGACGAGCACGATGCCGAGGACGAGCGTGTACCACGCGGTGAGGCGGCCGCGGATCGACTGCACGATCACGCCGCGCCTCGCACGTCGGCGATGTAGCCCGCGCCGCGGATGGTGTGGATCAGCTTCACATCGCGGTCGCGGTCGACGATCCGCCGCAGCCGGCCGATGTAGACCTCGATGAGATTCGAGAACGGATCGAAGGCCTCGTTCCAGACGTGCTCGGCGAGCTCCTCGCGTCCGATCACGCGGCCCGCGTTGACAACGAGGTATTCGAGCAGCGTGTACTCCTTTGTCGTTAGCACGAGCGTCTCGCCGCCGCGCGTGACGGAATGCGAGCGCGTGTCGATCCGCAGATCGCCGAGCGTGACCACCGGCAGCTGGCGCGTGCCGCGCCTGCGCAGCAGCGCGCGCAGCCGCGCGAGCAGCTCTTCGAACGCGAACGGTTTCACGAGGTAGTCGTCGGCGCCGGAGTCGAGTCCTTCGATGCGGTCGCGCAGCGCGTCGCGCGCGGTGAGCATCAGGATCGAGACGTCGAGCGACGACTGCCGCAACCGCCGGCAGACTTCGAAGCCGTCCGGCGGCGGGATCATCGCGTCGAGCACGACGGCGTCGTACGGCGCGGTGAGCGCGCGTTCCAGCGCTTCTTCTCCCGTCGTCGCCACGTCGACGGCGTACGCCTCCTCGGACAATCCGCGCGCGATGAAGCGCGACATGTCCGGATCGTCTTCGACGACGAGCACGCGCATGCGTACATCGTAAGGCGCGTTCATGTTCCGTTTAGGAACGAGCGGGCACGATGACGCCGCGAAGATGAGGAACGGCCTCGCACTGGCGGCGATGGTGATGGCGGCGCTCGCGACGACGGTCGTCGCGCAGGAACCCCCGCCCGCGCCCGCGCCGCTCTCGCTCGCCGCGGCGCAGTCGGCGGCGTTGCAGCAGGTCTCCGCGCTGCGGCAGGCGGAGCTCGACGAGGCGACGGCGGCGGAGGAGTTGCGCCAGGCGCGCGCGGCGCTGCTGCCGCGCATCCGCGACGAGTTCACGATCACCTACAACTCGCACGAGCGCGGCGGGCCGCCGGACGTGCCGAGCTTCATTGCCGCGAACGCGGTGCACGAGTATCAGAACCTCACCGGCGTCGCGGGGGAGTTCGGCATCGCGACGCTGGCGACGATGCGCCGCGCGCGTGCGCTGCTCGACGCCGCGCGCGCCGGCACGACCATCGCGCGGCTTGCGCTCGCGCGCGGCGTGACCGAGGGGTATTACGGGGCCGCGCTGGCGCACGCGAAACGCGCGGCCGCGGAGCAAAGTCTCGCGGCGGCGGAGGAGTTCGAGCGCGTAACGCGGCTCAACTTCGACGCGGGCGAGGTGCCGGAGGTCGACTGGATCCGCGCGCGGCTGCAGACCGCGGCGCGGCGCGATGACGTGCTGCAGGCGCGCGAAGCCGAAGCCGTGGCCAACGTCGGCCTCGCGACGCTCCTCGGCGCGGACGTTTCCACGGCGCCGTCGATCGAGCCGCTGCCGCAGACGATCGATGCAAGCGTGCTGGAGACGTTCACGCCCGCCGGTGTCGCGCGGCGTCCGGAGCTCGTGCAGGCGAACGCGCAGCTGCAGGCGGCGCGCGCGGGCGTCGGCGTCGCGCGCGGCGAGCTGCTGCCGCGCATCACGTACTCGCTCGACCGCGGCTTCGACTCCGACTCGCTGCTGGCCGATGCGCTGAAGCAGCATCGCGGCACGCTGGCCACCGCGCTCGTCGACGTGCCGCTGTTCGACTGGGGCATCACGGCGAGCAAGATCCGCGAGGCGCAGCTCGCGCGGAGAGCCGCGGAGGCGCAGCGCGAGCTGACGTCGCGCGGCTTGTATGTCGAGTATGCGACGGCGCGCGAGGAAGCGGTGACGGCGGCGGCGCGCGTCGACAACGCGCGGCAGGCGCTGGCGGATGCGGAGCGCAACGTCACGATCTCGGTCGCGCGCTACCGCGCGGGCGAGGCGCCGATCTCCGAGGCCACGGACGCGCAGACCACGCGCGCGCAGCAGCGGCTGACGTTACAGCAGGCGCTGTTCGACTGGCAGCTCGCGCTCGCGCATTTACGGGAGGCGGCAGGGGAATGACGGAACTTCGCGAAGATGCGACGAACCGCGCGTGGTGGCGCGACCGGCGGAGACTCGTTGCAATCGCGGTCCTCGTTGCGTTCGCGATCGCGCTGCTGCTCTGGCGCGGCTGCCGCGCGGTGCCGGACGAAGAAGAAACAGCGGTCGTGGTCAGCGTGCGCGTCGCGAAGGCGGAGCAGACCACGATCGCGAACGAGCTCACCACCGTCGCCACGCTCGTCCCGCGCAATCAGGCGGACGTCACGCCGAAGATCGCCGCGCCGATCCGCGCGATGGGGCAGCTCGTCAACCGCGGCGTCGCCGCGGGGGAGGTGCTGGCGGTGCTCGAGTCGCGCGATCTCGCGGCGCAGCGCGCGGAAGCCGAGGCGGCGTTGCGCGAGAGCGCGGCCACGTCGCGGACGACGGTCGAGGGGAGTGTGCCGCTCACCAGTGCGGAAGATCGCAAGAGCGTGCGCGACGCGCAGGCGGCGCTCGACAACGCGCGCAAAACACTGGAGCGGCGGCGCAAGCTGTTCGACGACGGCGGCATCTCGAAAAAAGATCTCGAGGCGTCGGAGCTCGCGGTGACGAACGCGGAAGACGATCTACGGCTCGCCGAGACCGCGGCATCGCTGCACGGCCGGGTCACGAATCCGGGCGACGTCACGGTTGCGCGTGCAAAGGAACAACAGGCGCGCGAGCGGCTCGCGAGCCTCGACGCGCAGCTCGGTTACGCGGTGGTTCGCGCGCCGTTCGCCGGCGTCGTCACCGAGCAGTTCCAGCATCAGGGCGACTTCGCGTCGCCCGGCACGAAGCTGCTGACGATCGCCGATCCGTCGACGCTCATCGCGAAAGCGGAAGTCGGCGAAGCGGTCGCGGCGACGCTGAAGCCGGGCGACGTCGTGCGCGTCATCGCCGACGAGCGTCCCGACGTGACGATCGACGGCCGCGTCTCGCTCGTCGGCCGCGGCGCCGACGCGCAGAGCCGCGGCGTCGAAGTGTGGGTGACGGTGCCGAATCCGAGCGGCGCGCTGCGCGCGAACGGCGCCGCGCGCGTCGTCATCTCCGCGCAGGCGACGCCCGGCGCCGTGGTCGTGCCGTCGTCCGCCGTCACGCTCGACGCGACGAACGGCAACCGCGGCACGGTGATGGTCGTCGACGCGCAGTCGGTCGCGCACGAGGTGCACGTCACGACCGGCATCCGCAGCGGCGGACGCACGCAGATCGTCTCGGGACTCGCCGGCGGCGAGACCGTCGTCACGGAAGGGAACTACGGACTTCCCGACGGCACGAAGGTGACGCTCGTCGACAGCAGTCCCGCCGCGGAGCCGCGCGGCGAATGATCGCGCACCTCGTCGAGACGCAGTGGCGCGCGATCGTCGTCGTGATCGTGCTGCTCGCCATCGGCGGCCTCGTGGGCATGACGCGCGTGCCGCTGTCGCTGTTTCCGACGACCGACTTCCCGCGCATCATCATCGTCATCGAGAACGGCGAGGTGCCGGCGCCGCAGATGCTCGTCACCGTCACGCGCCCGGTCGAGGAGGCGATGAGCGGCATCCCCGGCATCGCGCACATCCGCTCCGTAACGAGCCGCGGCGCGACGGAGATCGATCTCTTCTTCGACTGGCGCATCGACGTCGAGCAAACGCTGCAGATCGTGCAGGCGCGGCTCTCCCGCATGGCGACGTCGCTGCCGCCGGCCGCGAGCATCAAGCGCGTCGAGCGGCTCACGTTCGCGGTCTTCCCGATCCTCGGATACTCCGTCACCTCGACGCAACGCGACCCCGGCACGCTGCGCGCGCTCGCCGAGCTCGTGCTCCGTCCGCCGCTCGCGCGCGTTCCCGGCGTCGCCAGCGTCGACGTGCAGGGAGGCGAGGTGCACGAGTACCACGCCACGCTCGATCCCGTGCGACTCGAGGCGCGCGGCCTCACCGTGTCGCAGGCCGTCGACGCGCTGCAGACGACGAACGTCATCGAGTCGCCCGGCCTCATCGAGGAGAACCATCAGCTCGAGCTCGCGCTCGTGAGCGGCCAGGCGCAAACGCTCGACGACCTCGGGCGCATCGTGGTCGGCAACGTCGGCGGCGTGCCGGTGCTGCTCTCCGACGTCGCGACCCTCGGTCCCGGCTTCGAGCCGCGCTACACGATCGTCACCGCCGACGGCCAGCCGGCGGTGCTCGTCAACGTGCTGCGGCAGCCGACGGCGAATACCGTCGCGGTGGCGGACACGCTCAAGCAGCAGCTCACCGCGCTCGAACGCCGGCTTCCGCGCGACGTGCACGTGACGCCGTACTACGACCAGTCGCTGCTCGTGCGCGGCGCCGTCGGCTCGGTGCGCGACGCGATCCTCATCGGCCTCGTGCTGTCGGTCCTGATCCTCTACGGCTTCCTGCGCAGCTGGGGCACGACGCTCGTCGCGACCGTGGTCATCCCGGTGACGATCCTCGTGACGATGCTGGCGATGTGGCTGATCGGCCTCACGTTCGATCTCATGACGCTCGGCGGCGTCGCCGCCGCCATCGGCCTCGTCATCGACGACGCGATCGTCGTCGTGGAGAACATCTACGCGCATGCGGCGGCGGGCGCGTCGCGCGCCGACGCGGTGCGCCTGGCGATGAACGAGATCACCGGACCGATCGTCTTCTCCACGATCACGCCGGTTGTCGTGTTCCTGCCGCTGTCGCTGCTCACCGGCGTCACCGGCGTGTTCTTTCGTTCGCTTGCGCTGACGATGGCCGTGGCGCTGTTGACGTCACTCGTGCTGGCGCTGTTCTTCACGCCGGTGCTCGCGCGGCGCTTCGTGACGACGAACGCGAAGGCCGCGCACGCTACGCACGACGAGAACGGTCCGATTCTGCGGCGCGCCATCGGCGGCTACGAGCGCCTGCTCGAGCTCGCGCTGCGCCACACGCGCGCGGTGCTGGTGCTGATCGTCGCGCTCCTCGTCCTCGCGTACGTGATCTACCGCATGCTCGGCAGCGAGTTCCTGCCGGAGTTCGACGAGGGCGGTTTCATCCTCGACTACACCGCGCCCGCCGGCGCGTCGCTCGCCGAGACGGACCGCATTCTGCTGCACGTCGAGCGGCTCCTGCGCGCGACGCCCGACGTCGAGAGCTTCTCCCGCCGCACCGGCATGCAGCTCGGACTGGCCGGCGTCACGGAGCCGAACACCGGCGACTTCGCCGTGAAGCTCAAACCGGAACATCGCGATCCGGAAGTCGTGATGGGGGAGCTGCGGCAGAAGATCGAGTCGACCGAGCCCGCGCTGCGCGTCGAGTTCATCGGCATCCTCAGCGATCTGATCGGCGATCTCGCGAGCTCGCCGTCGCCGATCGAGATCCGCCTCTACAGCGAAGACCAGAACGCGCTGCAACGCACCGCGCGCGCCGTCGCCGCGTCGATCGCGAAGGTCGACGGAGTCGTCGAGGTGTTCGACGGCATCGTGGTGAGCGGTCCCGCGATCACGTTCCGCGTCGATCCGCTGCGCGCGGCGACGTACGGCGTGACCGCGGCGGACGTGACGAACACGATCGAGGCGGCGCTCGGCGGCACCACCGCGTCGTCGATCCTCGAACGCGGCGTCGCCGTGAACGTGCGCGTGCTGCTGCCGCCCGCGTATCGCCAGTCGCTCGACGCCGTGCGCGCGCTGCGCATCCATTCGCCGGTGACGAACGGCTTCGTGCGCGTCGACCAGCTCGCGACGATCGAGTACGACCCCGGCCAGACCGAGATCGATCGCGACGGCCTGCGGCAGTCGATCGCCGTGACCGCGCGCCTCGAAGGCTCCGACCTCGGCAGCGCGATCGCGAAGATCCGCGGCCAGCTCGCGAAGGACGTGCATCTCCCCGCCGGCATGTCGCTCGAGTACGGCGGGCTCTATCAAGAACAGCAGTCGAGCTTCCGCGAGCTCGCGTTCACGCTGCTGCTCGCCGTCGCGCTCGTGTTCCTCGTGCTGCTCGTCGAGTTCCGCTCGTTCGCGCATCCGATCGCCATCGTCACCGGCGCCGTGCTCGCGCTCACCGGAACGCTGCTCGCGCTGCTCGTCACCGGCACGACGCTGAACGTCGTCTCGCTGATGGGGATGATCATGATCGTCGGCATCGTGGCGAAGAACGGCATCCTCATGCTCGACACCGTCGAAGACCATCTCGCCGCCGGCGACGATCTCCACGCCGCGCTCGTGCGCTCCGGCCGCCGCCGCTTCCGCCCCGTGCTCATGACGTCGCTCGCGGCGATGCTCGGCATGAGCCCTCTCGCACTCGCCCTCGGCTCGGGCGCAGAGCTGCTGCAGCCGCTCGCCATCGCCGTCATCGGCGGCCTCGCGTTCGCGCTGCTGCTCTCTCTCGTCGTCACTCCGAGCGTCTACGCCATGATTCGGAAGGAGCGTCGTTCATGAGACTCACATCCGCCGTCGCCATCACTGTTGCCGTCGTTCTCGTTCTCTCCGCGTGCGCAATGAAGCCGACCGGCAACGCGCCGCATTACCGCGTCGTGCGGCAGATTCCGATCGGCGGCGAAGGCGGCTGGGATTACCTCACCGTCGATGCCGACGCGCGGCGCGTGTACGTCTCGCACGCGACCGAGGTCGACGTCGTCGACGAGGACAGCGGGAAGGTGATCGGCACGATCCCGAAGACCGAAGGCGTGCACGGCATCGCCCTCGCCCCGGACCTCCACCGCGGCTTCATCAGCAACGGGCGCACGTCGACGATGACCATCTTCGACCTCGACTCGCTGCGCACGCTAGATGAGGTGAAGACGAGCGGCGAGCGTCCCGACGCGATCCTCTACGACGCGGCGACGAAGCGCGTCTTCACATTCAACGCGGCCACGAAGAACACGACCGTCTTCGACGCCACGACGAACACCGTCCTCGCGACGCTCGACCTCGGCGGCAAGCCGGAGTTCCCGCAGGCGGACGGCGAGGGGCGCGTCTTCGTCAACATCGAAGACACGAGCGAGATCGCCGTCATCGACACGAAGGCGCTGCGCGTCGAACGCCGCTGGAAGCTCGCGCCGTGCGAAGAGCCGTCAGGGCTCGCCTTCGATCGCGTGCACCACCGCCTCTTCAGCGGCTGCGACAACCAGGTGATGGCCGTGAGCGACACGAGCGCGGGCCGCGTCGTGACGACGGTGCCGATCGGCGAAGGCGTCGACGGCAACGCGTTCGACGACGTGCGCCAGCTCGCGTTCAGCGCGAACGGCGAGAGCGGGACGCTGACCGTCGTCGCCGAGCGCACCCCCAGTCGTTACGAGGTGCTCGACAACGTCGCTACGAAGCGCGGCGCGCGCACGATGGCGCTCGACCGCAAGACCGGACACGTGTTCGTCGTGACCGCCGATTTCGGCCCGGCGCCCGCGCCTACGGCGGACCGCCCGCACCCACGGCCGTCCGTCGTGCCGAATACGTTCGTCTTGATCGAGATCGCCCCGGACCGGTGAGGAGTACGATAGCCGGCAACGCTCTCGTCAGGCGTCCGCGAAAGGAGCTCTCGATGTTCTGCAAGCGCATGGCGCTGCTGCTCGGCTGCCTCGCCGCGTTTTCTCTCGCCGGCTGCGCGACGGTCGGTCCGTCGTCCGTGAAGCTCTCCGCCGAAACGAGCGCGCGCAGCGCGGAGCTCGCGAAGCTGCATCAGGATCTCGTGCGCGTGTACTTCGACGGCGAGCGCCGCCGCGTGGAGACGTTCCTGCGCGAGACGTGGGAGCCGCAGTTCCTCCGCAACCTCCTCGGCATCTCCGGCATCATGGACGATCTCCGCGCGTCGATTTCGTTCGACGAGGCGAAGCGGAACGAGCTGAGCGTGGCCATGAAGGAGTATCTGACCGATCCGTCGGAGTCGGACAAGCTGGCGAACGAGATCACCGCAACGCTCACGAAGACGCGCGCCACCGAGCCCGACGCGGTGCGCACGATCATCCGCAAGTACGTTCCCGACGCGAAGGTCGAATCGGCGACGTCGCACGCCGCCGCGCTCCTCGGCACCGCGGAGCCCGCGCTGCTGATCCTCGACTTCGCCGAAGCCGCGCACGCGGAGATGGAGAAACAGAGAGCGGCGATGATCGGACCGATCGACGCCGCGGAGAAGCAGGTGCTCGCCGAGCTCTCCGACGCCTACACGACGCTCGCGCGCGCGCAGGGGACGATCACCGCGCGCCTCGAGGCCGCGAGCCGCAGCGCGCAGCAGCAGGATCAACTGCTGCAGGCGGTCGGCGTCACCGACCCCGCCGCGATCCGCATGCGCCTGGCCGGCTTCAGCGACACCGTGACGTCTGCGCTCAACGACGCCGGCGTGAAGAAGGATCCGAACGATATCCTCACCACGCTGCGCAATGCGCTGGCGAAGCTTCCCGGCAGGTCCGCGCAGAACTCGACGCCGGCGCCAACGCCGCCGCCCGCCGCTCCACCCGCGAATCCGCAATGATCGGAGGAGACCATGGGACGTTACAGTGACGCCGCCGCAAACGCCGCGGACCTCACGAACAAGCAGCTCGCTAAACAGATCGCCTCGTTCTCCCGCTTCACGCCCGACCAGCTCGACGCGCTTCTGCCCAAACAGACGGACAAGCAGGCGTTCCTCGACCTGATGGCGGAGGTGGAGAAGGAAACGGACATCGACACGAAGCTCGCGTTCCTGCGCGACAACCTGCAGACGGCGGGGAAGGCCGCGCTGCTGGCGCTGAAGTATTTCGTGTAGGGGAGGGGGGGGCGGCCCGCGAACGCGCGATTACGCGCGTCGAGTTGCCGCGCGTGCGAACAGCCGCCCCACGCCGCGCAGCGCGCGCCACGCGTAGAGCAGCGGCAGCGGCGTGCGCGCGCCGAACTGTTCGCGCATGAACGTCCGCGGCGGAAACGCGAGGTGTGCGAGTCGCGTGGCGCGCGCACGCCAATCGGGGAGCGCGCGGAGCTCGGCGGCGAGGAGCGAGCCTCTGCGAACGTCGCGATCGAGGTAGCGCGCGGATGGCTCGTCGCGCGCGAGTTGCGCGGGCGTGAGCACGGCGGCGGCGCCGTCGTCGTTCGACGTCGGATCGTCACCGAGCCACTCCGCGGCGGCGGCGAGGGAGCGGCGGCAGACGGCGACGAGCTCGCGTTCGGCGGCGAGCTGCCAGAAGCGTGTGCGCTCGTCGTCCGACATTCGTTCGCGCAGCAGCGCGATGTCGACGAGCCAGATGATGCGATCGCTGTCGTGATGATGCGCGACGCGGTGGATGCAGGCGTAGAGCAGCGCGTCGACGGTCGAGAGTCCGCGCGCGTACGGTGCGATTTGCGGCAGCGGGATGGCGCGCGCGCGCAGCTCTTCGAAGCGCAGCGCGTCCGCGAAGACCGGCGTGTTGGCGATATCCCAATGCACGTCGTACGCGTGCTCGGCGCCCGCGCCGTCGACGTGCGTGTACGTGCACTGGCGCATCGCGAGCTCGTCGCCGCTCGTCGTGCGCGCGCGGAAGCCGCGCTCGCGCAGCAGTGCATCGACACGCGCGCGGTCGTCGCGGCGGATGAGGAGATCGGTGTCGCCGCGCGGGCGCAGCTGCGGCTCGGGATAGAGGCTGTACGCGAGCGCGCTCCCTTTCAGCACGAGCGCGTCGATGCCGGCGGCGTCGAACGCGGCCAGCAACTCCTGCAGATCGCGCAGGCGGAACGGCTCGAGCGCGGCGGCGCGCAATGCGGCGTGGCGCCAGCGCGCGACGACGGGCGCGGGCCACGCGGCGACATCGAGCGCGCGGTAGAGCAGCGGCTCGATTCCGTGCTCCTCCGCCGACTGCAGCATGGCGTCGAGCTCGCCGCAGCCGGCGGGCGCGGGCGTGCGGATGCCGCGCAGGAGCCGCCGGACCGCATCGCGGAAGCACGCCGGAATCGGCGTTGGCTCGGGGAGATCCGCCACGGCTCTAGAGTAGCGGAACGTACAGCTTTTCGGTGACGGTCATCGGCGGAAAGTCGCGTTTCATCAGCAACTTACCGCGAATCGACGCCGCGCCGGGAGGCGCGCCGTGCGTGCTGATTTTGGCGACGAAATCAAATAATTTAGAATAAGGGGCCTCCCTGTCTCGTTTTCGGAACGCGAAACACGTGCGATTAATTGTTGACAAAATGAATCCAGTTTTTATGATCTTCGTACGTAGCCGAGGGTCCGTGATGGGTGAGGAGTCGGGTTATGGCTTTTGAAAAGTGGGAACCGCATCCTGAATTCGAGCGCTTTCCCGCTTCGGCGACGATCGTCCAGTCGCGCCTGATCCGCCTGCCCTCGCCGGTCGCCAACATGCTGCGCCTCCGCGGCAAGACCAGCGCGAACCTCTACTACGACAAGAAGCGCAAGATCATCGCGATCAAGCCGCTCGACAAGAAAGAAGAAGGCGCGGCGAAGATCCGCCAGTCCGAAAAGTCGACCTCATTGCACGTGCCGGGCTTCTTCCGTTCGTACGACATCGACGTGCCGGGCATCAAGCGCTTCCACTGCTGGTACGACGAGAAGGAGCGGATGGCGATGATCGACATCTCCAAGCCGTCTCCGCGCGGACGTCCCGCGGGAACCTAGCTGTCAGCCTCCCGGACGCGTCCACACGATCGAATAGCGCCACAGCAGATGCTCCCGCACCTTCGCCCGCGGGAGCGTTGCCTTCGCCATCGCGCGCACGTCGGCCATCGTCAGGTAGGTCTCGTTGCGTCCGTGCTCCTCGTACGCCGCGCGCAGCTCGCGATAGGCGCGGTTGCGCGCGTGTCGCAGGTCGCGTAGGCGCGCCACGAATGCCGCGAATAGATTGAACGGCGTGTAGCGCCGCCACCCCGGACGCTCGACGAGATCGAGGACGAGGAGCGTTCCGCCCGGCTTCAATGCGGCGGCCATGGCGCGCAGCGCGGAGGGGGCGTCGACATGATGCAGCGTCGCCACGCTGACGATGCAGTCGTAGGTCTCGCGCGAATCGCGCAGCCACGTGAAGAGCTCCGCGCAGACGAACTCGATGTTGCGCGCCGTCGTGCGCTGCCGCGCCTCCGCGATCATTCCTTCGGAGAAGTCGATCCCGACGACGCGATCGAATGATGGCGTGAGCATGCGCGCGAAGTCGCCGATGCCGCAGCCGATCTCGAGCAGCGTGCCGCGCGTGCGCGGCACGTGTGCGCGCAGCCAGCGTTCGTGCGCGAAGCCTGCCCCCGCACGCGCGGTGAGCGTCGCGATGCGATCGAACTCGTCGCGGATCTGCGCTGCGGAAGAAGCGACCGGCATCGTCGACACTGTAAACAAAAAGGGCGGCCGTGAGGCCGCCCTTTCGCGTTGGTGTTGTGCGAGCGTTAGTGATGCACGGCGCGGAAGTGGCGCGCCGGCGGGACGGCGCCGAACATCGTGCGCAGATCGATGCTGACGGAGTCGGGAACGACGATGCTTCCCGCAGACGCGTTGCCCGGAGGAATGCCAGCTTGAGCGGGCAGCGGCCACTGTTGCATGTACGGCGTCACGCCCGCGAGCGGGATCTCGGTGCCGTAGCCCGCGTTGATCGCGCGGATGTACTGGTCGGCGAAGAGCAGGTAACCGAAGTCGGTGAGGTGGAAGCCGTCGAGGCTGAAGAAGCCGCCGGTCACGAACGCGTTCGTGATCTTCACGGGGCCGACCTGCAGGCCGCCCGCACCCGTGGCGGGATTCACGGTGACGCTGTTGAAGAGGCCGGCGATGTCGGCGACCGGGATGTTGCGCGCGGTCGCGGCCTGGTTGATGACGTTGTTGTACTCGCCGACGCGCGTCACGATGTTGCCGATCTCGGTCGGCGTCAGCACGAGACGATCGGGGAGCGGCTTGCCGGCGTTCGGCAGCGCGTTGAACGGCGGCACCGGCGGGAGGCCGAAGCCGCTGGCGATCTGCGCGCGAGCGTCGAGGAGCACGAGGCTTCCCGGAGGCAGCTGACCGACCGTGCCGTCGCCGAGCTCGGCGATGTAATAGATCGGCTTACCGTCTGGGCCGAGCACAGGCTGCGAGGTGGCCGGGTTGATGACGAATGGCGGCACGAGCGTGAAGATCGGCGGGATGACCGCCGGCAGGTTGCCGACGACCATGCCCGCGTCCGGCGCGCCGGCGACGAGCTGATCGAGGATGGCGTTGTAGCGCTGCGCGAAGACGTCCGTCGGCGTGAGCGCTTTGTCGGTGCCGGCGAGCGCGGAGCCGAGGTAGTCGTTGCCGCCGAGCCACATCGCGATGAACGTCGGGTGCTGCGCGACCGCCTGCTGCACCTCGGTGCCGAGGCCGCGGAGGATGAAGCGGCCGAAGGTCACGGCCGTCGGCTCACCCGCGCTCGGTGCTTCCGCGCCGGTGATCGCGAGCGCCGCGCCGACCGTCGCGCCGGGGACGCTGAGGTTGTTGTACGGACGGCCGAACGTCGTCATGAGCGGCGTGCCCTGGCCGCTCTGCGACACGGGGCCGACGGTGAGGTTCTGCAGCACGAGCTCGGGGCCGATGCCGGGATACGACACGAGCGGCTGCGCGAAGCAGTTGTCGGTCGCGGTGGCGGTCGGGCCGCAGAGCTTCAGCCCCGCCTGCTGCGCGATGATCGCGGGCCAGCTGTACACCTGATGATTGATGTTGAGCGAGCCGCTCTGGAAGCCGGCGCCGTAGCTGTCGCCGATGACCACGAAGCGGGTGAAGTTCGCCGAGCCGCGCGCGGCGAACATCGGAACTGCGACGAGTGCTGCAACCGCGACAGCGACTGCGAGTCTGATGTTCTTCGATTTCATGGGGTCTCCTTTAGAAGCGGTATCCGACGTTCAGGCTCCACAGCGTGGCGTCGGTCTTGTACGTGCCGTTGAAGCCATCGAGGTTGTGGCCATTGGTATCGCGCTCCTTGAAGTGCAGCAGGAACGCGGCGGCGTCGACGACGAACGGACCGGCGTGGAAGCCGGCGCCGAAGTTGACGCCGATGCGGTCGGAGTCGGGGAGCAGCGGACTGACGGACTCGATCGGCTGCGGGTTCTCGTCATAGAGCGCGCCGAGGCGCACGTCCCAGTTCGAACTGACGGTCTTGTTGAGGCCGAGGCGGTAGGAGTTCGAGTCGTCCCAGTTCTGCGGGCGGACGATGTTGCGCGCGGGAGTGGTCTCGAAGTTGATCGGCAGCGCCTTGAAGCGGCTCCAGGTCATGTTGACGATGTCGAACTCCGCGGTCCAGTTGTGGCCGACGGTCGTGGCGACGCCGATGTTCGTGATGGCGGGGAAGGGGATGGTCGTGTTGATCGGCTGATCGACCGGGATGCTCGGCGCGACCAGCGCGTCGAGCTGCGCGTTGCCGGTGGAGATGGCCGTGAAGTCGGCCGCGCCGTGGAGATCGATGTCCATCGGCGCGCGGTACGCGGCGCCGATGCGCCAGCGCGGCGTCGGCTTGAAGAGGAAGCCGATGTTCCAGCCGTTGCTCGAGTCCCAATCGCTCGCCAGGCGCGCGTTGGCGATGTCGGTGATGCGGTTCGTGAACGGGTTGAGGAACGGCAGGGCCAGGTTCTGATTGAGGACGACCTTCGCGCGGCGGTATTCGACGCCGCCTCCGATGGCGAACTTGCCGTTCGACGTCTGCCACGCGAGCACGGGGTTCACGGAGAGCGTCTTGAGATCGGCGTCGCGCGAGATGAAGCGGCCGACCCACGGGTCCTGCCAGTCGGTGCGCAGGCCGAACGCGGAGAAGACGCCGACGCCGAACGAGAGGTTGCTGCCGATCGGCACGACCACGTACGCGTTGGGCGGCACGAACGTGTGCCGGTTGTACTGGCCGGTCGCGCCGGCCGTGAAGATGCTGTTCGGATCGCCGCGGAACTCGTTCGAGAAGTTGATCGCGGTGCCGCCGACGAGCAGCGAGAGCTGGCGCTGCTGCGCGATGCCGGCGGGGTTGTAGAAGATGGCGCTCGGATCGTCGGCCGTCGCCGCGAAGGCGCCGGACATGCCCGTCGCTTTCGCTCCCTGTTCGAAGATCGAGAATCCGGCACCGAATGCCGCGGCGCTCACCAGACACGCCAGGGTCGTGATGAGAATGAATCTGAGGGATCGCAAGGTGTGACCTCCTAAGTCGTTACTTTCAGAGAGAATTACGGCATCCGGGGAACGGCGCGAATGATAGCAGAGGTTCTCTACGCGGAGTTGTCGAGCAATTCACGAAGAATGCGGTTCGCAAGCTCCGCGTTGGCCTTCCCGCGCGTCTCCTTCATGAGCTGCCCGACGAGGTAGCCGAAGATCTTCGCCGTGCCCGCGCGGTACTGCGTGACCTGGGCCTCGTTCGCCTGCACGACGCGCCGCGCGGCCTCGCGGATCGCGTCGGGATCGCTGACCTGCGCGAGCCCGTTGCGCTCGACGATCTCGTCCGGCGCCGCGCCGCTCGCCGCCATCTCCTCGAAGACTTCCTTCGCCGCCTTGCCGCCGATGGCGCCGCTGTCGATGAGACGAATGAGCCGCGCCAGCATCTCCGGCGTCACGCGAAACGCATGGATATCAATCTTCTGTTCGTTGAGCACGCGCAGCACTTCGTTGCGCGTCCAGTTCGCCGCCGCGCGCGCGTTGCCCGCATCGCGCGCGACCCGCTCGAAGTAGTCCGCGACCTCGCGATTCGCGACGAGCACCTCCGCATCCACCGCGCTGATGCCGTGCTCGCGCTGGTAGCGCTCGATGCGCGCGTCGGGCAGCGCGGGAAGAGAGCCGCGCACGCCGTCGATCCACGATGCCTCGACGGCGAGCGTGTAGAGATCGGGCTCGGGGAAGTAGCGGTAGTCGTGCGCTTCTTCCTTCGAGCGCATGACGCGCGTCTCGTTCGCGGCGACGTCGAAGAGCCGCGTCTCCTGCACAATCGTGCCGCTGCCTTCGAGCACGCTGATCTGCCGCTCGATCTCGTATTCGATCGCGCGGCCGAGAAAGCGGAACGAGTTGAGGTTCTTCACTTCCGTGCGCGTTCCGAGCGGCTCGCCCGCGCGCCGCACGGAGACGTTCGCATCACACCGCAGCGAGCCTTCCTCCATGTTGCCGTCGCACACTTCCGTGTACATGAGGATCTGCCGCAGACGCGTGAGATACGCGGTGGCCTGCTCGGACGACGTGATGTCCGGCTCGCTCACGATCTCGATGAGCGGCGTGCCGGCGCGATTGAGGTCGACCAGCGACGCGTCGCGCTCGTGCAGCAGCTTGCCGGCGTCTTCCTCCATGTGGATGCGGCGGATGCGCACGCCGAGGACGCGGCCGTCCGTCGCGAGCGGCTCGTCGAACTGCGAGATCTGATAGCCCTTCGGCAGGTCGGGATAGAAATAGTTCTTGCGCGCGAAGACGGAGCGCGTGTGCACGGTGCAGCCGGTCGCGAGACCCATGCGGATCGCCAGCTCCACGGCGCGGCGGTTGAGCGCGGGGAGCGCGCCGGGATAGCCGAGGCAGATCGGGCAGACGTTCGTGTTCGGCGGCGCGCCGAACGTCGTCGCGCAGCCGCAGAAGATTTTGGTGTGCGTCGACAGCCGCGCGTGGACTTCCAGTCCGATGACCGCTTCCCAGCTCAATCCCCTACAATCCTCGCATACCCGTGAACCGCGCGTCTCTGTTCCGCACCTGGAAAACCGGCATCGTGCTCCTGGCCGCGCTGCTGCTCGTGTGGGCGGTGGCGACGCGGACGCTCGCGGAAACGCAGACCGTGCTCTTCGTCGCGGCGCTCGTGTTCGTGGCCATGCTGCTGCGGATCGAGACGGGCGACGCGGCGATCGGCTTCGAGGCCGGCGTCGTGTTCGGCGCGGTGGTGATTTTCCACAGTCCGGCCGCGGCGCTCGTCGCCGTGTTCGTCGGCGCGGGACTGCACGCGCTCTGGTACGGCACGACGCACAAGCAGTGGCGGATCGACGAGGCGTACAACGCGGCGCAGCTCGCGCTGTCGTACTCCGTCGTCGCGCTGTTGTATTCGCTCGCGGTCGCGCACGACGCCGCGCCGCCGGCGAAGATGGCCGGCTTCACGCTGCTGCTGGTCGGCTATCTCGTCGCGCATCTGACGTTCGTCTCGATCCGCCGCTGGTTCGAGGAAGACGCGTCGCCGCTCGACTTCCGGCGCGTGCTGACGCTGCAGGGAAAGACGCTGCTCCTCGCGACGCCGATCGTCGCCATCGAAGTGATGCTGTACCCCCGCTGGGGGATCGCCAGCTTCGCCATCGCGTTCCTGCCGGTGCTCATCGTGGCGTATGCGATGAGAAACGAGGCCGAAGCGGCGCAGCAGAACGTCGAATTGCTGCGGCGCAACAAAGACCTCGCGATTCTCACGGAGAGCTCGACGCAGATCCTCTCCGCGGAGACGGACCACGAGACGCTGCGGCGGCTCATGTCGCTGCTGTCGAAGCTCGCGAAGATGAAGGCGTGCGCGGTGGTGACGTGGGAGTCGAACCCCGACGTCGCCGGCACGGTCTATCGCTTCGGTGAATGTCTGCCGACCGATCAGGACGTGCTGCGCTGGGTCGACTCGGCCGGCTTCGCGCAGTCGGCGCCGAGCCGCGCGTTCGTGTTCCAGAGCGACATGCGCAAGTTCCCGCTGTCTAGCGGACGCGCGATTCAGGTGCTCATCGGCATCCAGACGCCGGAAGTCATTTACGGCGTCCTCATTTTCGAGACGGAAGATCTGTCGATTCTGAAGGCCGGCAGTCTGAACCTGCTGACGCTGCTCGTGAACCAGACCGCGCTTTCACTGCAGGACCAGCTGCTGCGGCGCGAGATGCGCGAGAAGACGATCCAGCTCGAGAGCCACGCCGCGACGATGTCGACGATTCTCGACGTTTCGAACTCGCTCATCGGCCAGTTCGACGTCGACGCCGCGCTGACGCGCATCGCGCACGCGATCCGGAAAGCGGTCGGCTTCGAGCAGGTGGTGTTCGCCGTGTACGACGCCACGCGCGAGGAGTTCGTCCGCCGCGCGCACACCGGACTCGACGACGTCTGGGAAGACGTGCGCCGCAAGCGCGTCGCCGCCGACGAGATCACGACGTTCTTCAATCCGGAGTTCCGCGTCTCGAACTCGTACTTTGTCTCGCACACCGCGATCCGCCGCACGGAGTCCGATCTCTTCGTGCGCCCCGAAGATGCCGACGACGGCTTTCTCAAGCCGGACGAATGGCACGAGAACGATCTCCTCATCGCGCCGCTCATGTCCGGCGATCAGCTCCTCGGATACGTGAGCGTCCGCGAGCCGCACGACCGCCGCATTCCGAGCGTCGAGAAAGTGCAGACGCTCGAGATCTTCGCCACGCAGGCGGTGACCGCGATGCAGTCGGCGCGTCAGTACGAGGAGATCAAGCGCCTTACGTTCATCGACGCGCTCACGCCGGCGTACAACCACCGCTTCTTCCAGGAGGCGCTGACGAAGGAGCTGCATCGCCACGCGCGCACCGGCCACGAGCTCGGCCTGGCCATGCTCGACATCGACAACTTCAAGCGCATCAACGACACGTTCGGACATCCGGTCGGCGACGAGATCCTGAAAGGACTCGTCGAGGAGCTGATGCGTAACGCGCGCGACACCGACGTCGTCGCGCGCTACGGCGGCGAGGAGTTCGCGATCATCTTTCCCGACACGCCCGCCGCGTCCGCGCGCGACGCCGCGAACCGTTTCCGCGAGCTCGTCGAACGCCGCGAGTTCCCGCTCGCGCAGATCGGCCGCACGCTGCAGATCACGGTCAGCATCGGCGTGGCGGTGTTTCCGCGCGACGGCGCGACGGCGGCGGACCTCATCGCCCGCGCCGACGCCGCGCTGTACATCGCGAAAAAGCAGGGGAAGAACCGCGTGTCGATGGCGACGCGGCTCGCCGACAGCGAAGTCGTCGTCTGAATCGTTGCGCGGTCTCAGCGCGACGTCAGTGACGCGCGCCGAGGAGATCGAGCACGCCCGCGACGACCGCGCGGATGCCGGTGCGCAAAACGGTCTCCGGCACGTACGGCGCGAACTTGCTCGAATGCAAACCCGGCTGCGTGTTCGACGCGAGCTTCGCCGGATCGGCGGCGCCGAGCGCGAGCAGCGCCGTCGGAATCTGGCCGCTCATGCCGAAGAGGCCGAAGTCCTCGCTGACCATCGCCGGATCGATGAGCACGACTTTGTCCGCGCCGAGCTCGCGTCCGATCGCTTTCTGGAAGCGATCGGTGAGCGCCGGATCGTTGTACGTCGCCGCGACCGACTCCGCGTCGAGATGTTCGTACACCGGCGCGCGATCGTCGGGCACGCCTGCAGCCAGTGCGAGACCTTTCGGAATGCGCTGCACGGAATCGAGCACGCGCTGCCGGACTTCGGGTTTGAACGTGCGGATCGTGAGATAGAGCCTCACGTCGTCGGGGATGATGTTGCGCTTGGTGCCGCCTTCGAGGCGACCGACGGTGACGACGACCGGATCGAGCGGCGAGTGCTCGCGGCTGGCGATCGTCTGCAGCGCGAGGATCGTTTGCGCCGCGAGGACGACCGGATCTTTCGTCGACTGCGGCGCCGCGCCGTGACCGCCGACGCCGCGGATGGTCAGGTTCACGGAATCGGTCGCGGCCATGAACTGCGCCGGGCGATAGCCGACTCTGCCGCTCTCGAGTCCCGCCCAGTCGTGCAGCGCGATGGCGAAGTCGGGCTTGCCGAAGCGCTCGTACAGACCGCCGGCGAGCATGCCCTGCGCGCCCTTTACGACTTCTTCCGCCGGCTGGCCGATGAGCATCACCGTGCCGTGCCACTGCGACTTGAGATCGGCGATGAGCTTGGCCGCGCCGAGAAGGGTCGTCATGTGGACGTCGTGTCCGCAGGCGTGCATCACGCCCGCGTTCGTGCTCGCGTAGGGGAGGCCGGTCTGTTCGGTGACCGGCAGCGCGTCGAGATCGGTGCGCACGAGGAGCGTCGGCCCGTTGCCGTTCTTCAGGATGGCCACCACGCCGTAACACGTGAGCGCCGGATCGGGATACTTCCCGAACGGCGTCGTGACGTCGTAGCCGAGTTCGCGCAGTCGCTGCCCGACGAGCGCCGACGTCTTCGCCTCCTGCGTCGAGAGCTCCGGGTTCGCGTGCAGCGTGCGATACGTGTCGAGGAGCCCCGGCAGGATCGCGGTGATGCGCTGATCGAGCGACTGTGCGGCGAGCGGCAGAGCCATGAGCAGAAGGATTGCGAGACGCTTCATGGGCGTGAGCTTAGCTCACGCGTCAGCTGACGCCGTAACGCTTGGTCGCCTTCGCGAGCGTCGTATTCGGCAGAAACGTCTCCTTCACGTACTCGCCGTTCCGAAAGACGTACACCGTCACGCCCGAGCCTTCCTCCAGGAAGAAGCGGGTGCCGACCGCGGTGGCGCGGAACGTCACCGCGCGCGCCCCCTCGTGCGAGATCTCGGCGAGAAAGAGCGCGATGTGGTGGGGGAGCGTTTGCGGCGCGAGCGGCACCGGAGGCGGCGCGGGCGCCGGCTTCTTCTTCGCGGGCGGCGCCGCTGCAATCGGCACGACGAGGAGCGGCATGACGACGAGCAACGCGAACACCACCATCCATCTGCGCATGCGCCGATTGTATGGCAGTGCCTGTGCAATTTCGGAACGGCGGAGGTGCCCATGGCGAACGACAAGAACGAGCCGCAGAGCTACGGCAGCAGCGGCGAATGGGTGAAGGGCGAGACGGGACAGAAGGTGCACGATCCGAAGTCGGCGCCGCCGCCCGAACAGCGCGAGTTTTACGACGAGCGCCGGGAGTCGGAGACGACCGCGCAGCATCAGGGCGGACGCACGTCGGAGTTCCAGCTCATCGAGAACGAACAGGCGAACGCGGGCTCCGGCGGACCGACCCCCGACTCCTCGCTGCCGGGGAAGAATGTCACGAGCGCCGAGGGCGGCGCGAAACAGGACGGGTACTTCAAGAAACGCGATTACGAATAGCGCCGCGTCCGCTGTGATCGGGCGCACGGTCGAGCGCGCGCCACGCGATACTATCGTCGGGGTTTTCCTGACCAGTGCCCGAGCTCGACCAGCTGTGGCTCGCCGACGGTTACGCGGCGCATGCGCTGTCTTTTGCGACCGCGCTGGCCGCCGTGTCGATTCTGCTCCTCGGCGCGGGCAATCTCGCGCGCAGCCGTAACCGCGTCGGCGCGCTCTTCTTCGTCGTCACGCTCTTCAATTTCGGCTGGCTCGCGTCGTTCGCGCTGATGTACGCCGCGCTCGTGCCGTCGGTCGCGATCTTCTGGGCGCGCTGCGGCTATCTCTCCGGCACGCTCATTCCCGCGGCGGTCTTTCAATTCGCGTCCGAGCTCGTCGGACGCCGCCGTCACTATCGTCTGCCCGCGGCACTCTTCTGGGCCGGCTGCGCGGGCGTCGGACTGCTCGGCTTCTTCACCGACGCGATGATCGTCGGCCTGCGCCGCTATCCGTGGGGCTTCTATCCGTTCGGACGTTCGTACGGAGGCGTCGTCGTCCTCGGCATCACGGCGATTCTCTTCACGAGCGTTCAGCTGTTGTGGCGTACGTATCGCCGCGCGGAAGGTCAGGCGCGCGAACGCGCCGGCGCGCTGCTGATCGCGTTCGTCCTCGGCTCGCTCGGGATGTTCGACTACTTCCCGGCGGTCGGCATCGACCTGCAGCCGGTCGGCTTCGTGGCGGCGCTCGCGTTCGTGGTCGTCGGCGCGACCGCGCTGTGGCGCTTCCAACTCGCCGACATCACGCCGGAGTACGCTGCCGGTCAGATTCTCGAGACGATGAAAGGCGCCGTCGTCGTCATCGACATGCGCGGCCGCATCCGCGTCGTCAACCGCGCCGCCGGCTCGCTCCTCGGGCGCAACGCCGCGGAGCTGCGCGACGCGCACGTCCGCGAGATTCTGCACAGCGAACAGAATCTCTCGACGGGACAACTCCTCAACAGCACGGGCGTTCTCGAGCACACGATGGCGTGGCGCGGCGCCGACGGCTCCGTCGTCGACGTGCTCGCGTCGTCGTCGTTCCTGCGCGACGAAGACGGCACGCCGGTCGGCGTCGTCTACGTCGCGAGCGACTTCACGGAGCGCAAACGCGCCGAGCAGGCGCTGCGCGAGAGCGAGCATCGCTACCGCACGCTGTTCGAGATGAACCCGCTGCCGATGTGGGTCTACGACTTCGAGACGCTGCGGTTCATCGCCGTCAACGACGCGGCCGTGCGGCACTACGGCTGGTCGCGCAAGGAATTCCTGGCGATGAGCATTCGCGAGATCCGGCCGCCCGAGGAACTGGCGCGGCTCGACGAATTGCTCGCGAACATCGACGAGAAACGCGGTCCGCGCGAGACGCGCCATCACCGCAAGAACGGCAGCGTCATCGACGCGGAAGTGACGTCGTTCGAGTTCCTCTCCGCGGGACGCCGCGCGCGTCTCGTGATCGCCCAGGACATCACCGAGCGCAAACGCGCGGAAGAGGAACTGCGCGAGAGCGAGGAGCGCTATCGCGAGCTCTTCGAGAACGCGAACGATCTCGTCTTCACGCACGATCTCGAGTACCTGATCACGTCGATGAACGTCGCCTGCGAGCGCACCAGCGGCTACGCGCGCGACGAGCTCCTCGGCACGCACATCTATCGTCTGCTCGTGCCGGAGCACATCGACCGCGCGCGCGAGGCGCTGACGAAGAAGCTGCGCGGCGAAGTGACATCGACCTTCTACGAAGTGGACATGGTCGCCAAAGACGGGCGCCACATTCCGATCGAGCTGAGCACGCGACTCATTTATCGCGACGGCCGTCCGGTCGGCGTGCAGGGCGTCGGCCGCGACATCACCGAGCGCAAGGCCAACGAGGCGCGCTACCGGCTGCTCTTCGAGCGCAACCTCGCCGGCGTCTACCGCACCGACGACCACGGCGCGATCCTCGACTGCAACGAAGCGTGTGCACGCATCTTCGGCTACGACTCGCGCGAGGAGTTCGTGCACGCGAACGCGAACGACTTCTACTTCGACGACTCCGACCGCGCGCGCTTCGTCCAGATGCTGCGCACGCAGAAGCAGATCAGCAACGTCGAGCTCCGCCTGCGACGCCGCGACGGCTCCACGGTGTGGGTGCTCGAGAACGTGAACCTCCTCGACAACAACATCCTCGAGGGCACGATCATCGACATCACCGACCGCAAGCACGCGCAGGAGCAGATGGAGTATCAGGCGTATCACGACGCGCTGACCGGCCTGCCCAACCGCCTGCTCTTCCGCGACCGCATCACCGTCGCGCTCGCGCACGCGCGGCGCAGCGAGCGCATGGCCGCGGTGATGTTCCTCGATCTCGATCAGTTCAAGCTCGTCAACGACACTCTCGGCCACACCGTGGGCGACCGGCTGCTGCAGGCCATCGGCGCGCGACTCGTGAACTGCGTGCGCGCGGAAGACACGGTGGCGCGCATGGGCGGCGACGAGTTCACGATCCTCCTCGCCGATCTCGCGGACCGCCGCGGCGCGACCGCCGTCGCGCAGAAAGTGCTCGAGGCCGTGCGCCATCCGGTGGTCGTCGGCGATCACGAGCTGTACGTCACGACGTCGATCGGCATCGCCGTCTTTCCCGACGACGGCGAGGACGCGGAGACGCTGCTCAAGAACGCGGACCGCGCGATGTATCACGCGAAAGAGCTCGGCCGCGACAACTTCCAGTACGCCACCGCCTCGCATCGCGACGCGACGAACGGCCGCCTGACGTTAGAGCGCAGCCTGCATCACGCCATCGAGCGCGACGAGTTCGAGGTGCATTACCAGCCGATGGTGGAGATCGCCAGCGGACGCGTCGTCGGCGCGGAAGCGCTCGTCCGCTGGAACCATCCCGAGCACGGCCTCATGCAGCCGGAGGAGTTCATCCCCGTCGCCGAGGAGACGCAGCTCATCGTGCCGCTCGGCGCTTGGGTATTACGGACGGCTTGCCGGCAGATGAAGGCGTGGCACGACGCGGGACACGCGTGGCTGCGCGTCGCGGTGAATCTCTCGCCGCGCCAGTTCCAGGATCGCGACCTCGTGACGACCGTCGAGCGCATACTCGCCGAGACCGGTTTTCCGCCACATCTGCTCGACCTCGAGATCACGGAATCGACGGCCATGCAGAACGCGGAGCTGTCGCTGGCGATCCTCACGCGGCTCAAGGAGATGGGCATCCGCATCTCCATCGACGACTTCGGCACCGGCTACTCGTCACTGGCGGTGCTGCAGGACCTGCCCATCGACGTACTGAAGATCGACAAGGCGTTTGTGGACCACATCGTCGACGACCCCCACCGCGCCGCATTCGCACAAGCCATCATCCGCATGGGCAAGACGCTCGGGCTCGCGCTCATCGCCGAGGGTGTCGAGGATCCGGAGCAGGCGGAGCGCCTCCTCGCGCTTGGCTGCGCGCTGGGCCAGGGCTACTACTTCTCCCGGCCCGTCGACGCGGCGGTGATCACGCGTCAGCTCAACGGAATGGGTCCAGAGCTGGGCGAACGCAGTGGTGCCGGCTCGTCGCTCATCGTGCTGCCACTCGACTCACAGAAGCGTCGCGCGGTGAGCGGCTCCGCAAGCTAGTCACGCTTCGGCGGTCTCGAGCGGCGGCAGGAGAGCGATGGTCGCGCCCACCGGGCCCGAGGTGTCGCCTTCGTCGCGCGTCCAGAATCGCGAGAACCGCCCGTCGTAGCTGACCACACGACCGTCGTGCGCTGCGGCCGGCTCGTCGCCGCCGTGGGGCGTGTGCCCGTGCACGAGGCGGCGGGCACCGAAATGGTGCAGGTAGCGTTCGAGTCGCGCGACGTCGTCGAACGCATGCCGGCCGACTGTGTATCGCAGCAGCTGCAACACGCCGCCCGGCACGGCGAGCAGGTGCCGCGCGGCCGCGTTCACGTCGCCGACGCGGGAACCGAGCTCCGCGTACAGTCGTCGTCAGTGTGCTGGGCGAGCGTGCCGTCGGCGAGCATGAGCATCAGCGGCAGGCCACGCAACCATGACTCCAGTCCGGGATCATCAGCCACCGCCTGCAGGTCGGCCCAGTCGCCGCGGCGGCTGAGCCAGACATCTTCGACGCTGACACCCG
>JAFATB010000010.1 GCA_019244185.1 Acidobacteriota bacterium | reverse complement strand
TGCCGTGGTCGGCGGTGATGACGAGCGTGCCTCCGGCTGTCTCGATGCTTTCCGCCAGGCGGCCGAGACAGGTATCGACCGTCTCGACCGCCTTGACCGCCGCTGCGAGCGAGCCGGTATGGCCAACCATATCGGTGTTGGCATAGTTGAGCACGATCACGTCGAAGCGGCCGGACCGAACCGCTTCGACAACCTTGTCGGTCACCTCGGGCGCCGACATCTCGGGCTGCTGGTCGTAGGTCGGGACCTTGGGCGACGGCACCAGTATCCGCTCCTCGCCCGGAAAGACCGTCTCGCGCCCGCCGTTGAAAAAGAACGTGACGTGCGCGTATTTCTCGGTCTCGGCGATGCGGAACTGCTTGAGGCCGGCGCGGGAGAGCACCTCGCCGAGGTTGTTGCGGATCTCCCGCGGTGGGAAGACGACCGGCAGGTCGAACTTCTCGTGATAGCGGTTCATGGTCAAGAGGTTGACCTTCGGCGTGACGGCGCGATGGAAGCCGTGAAAGTCATCGTCCTTGAACGCGGTGACGATCTGGCGCATGCGGTCCGCGCGGAAGTTGAAGAAGAGCAGCGCGTCGCCGTCGTCGACGCGGCCGAGATGCGCACCTTCCGGCGTCACGACCGCGATCGGCTCCATGAACTCGTCGGTGACGTTCTGGCCGTAGAAGCGGCGCACGGTTTCGAGCGGGTCTTTCGTCTGCGTGCCGACGCCGAGGGTCATGAGGTCGTAGCCGCGCTGCACGCGTTCCCATCGCTGGTCGCGGTCCATCGTGAAGTAGCGGCCGATGATCGTGGAGAGATGCGCGTCCGGCTTGCCGTCGAGATGCGCGAGGAGGTCGCCGAGGTATTTCTCGGCGGACTTCGGCGGCGTGTCGCGGCCGTCGAGGATCGCGTGGACGAAGACGTTCTCCGCGCCGAGCTCGAGCGCGGCGTCGATGAGGCCGTGGAGATGTTCCTGCAGCGAATGGACGCCGCCGTCGGAGAGCAATCCGGCGAGGTGGACGTTGCGCGCGTCGCGCACGGCCTTCACGAAGACGTCGTTGTGCGCGAGCTCGTGATTGCGGGTCGCTTTGGAGATGCGGACGATGTCCTGATCGACGACGCGGCCGGCTCCGATGTTGAGGTGCCCGACTTCGGAATTGCCCATCTGCCCATCCGGCAGACCGACCGCGAGACCTGAGGCTTCGAGCGTCGTCCACGGGCAGTCGCGCCAGAGCTCGTGGAAGCGCGGCGTGTCGGCCTGGGCGATGGCGTTCCAGTCGCGCTCCGCGCGGCAGCCGAAGCCGTCGAGCACGATGAGGATGAGGAAGGGGCGGTCCGCCATTGGGCCGCCGACGATATCAAAAGTCGCGGCAGCGCGCGGTCATGCCGGCTGTGCGTGCTTCTCGCGCTTGAAGACCATGCCGATGTGATCGGTCGCGCCGGTCTTGAAGTTGATGGAGGTGATGCTGACCAGCTCCCACCCCTCGTCGCCAAGCCGGTTGAGCTCTTCCGCCCGCCGCGGGTCCATCGAGTAATTCTCCGACCGGACGTTGATGATCTTGTATTCCCAGGTCTTCATGGGCCCACACCCTCCCGGCTTGCTGAATGCTGGTAAGACGGCAAGTGTAGCAAAAGCAAAAGATGAATGAAGAATGCAGAACGCAGAAGGAAGAATGAAGAATTGTGGTGGGCCGCCGTTCCGGCGGCCGCGTCCCCTTTCTTCATTCTTCCTTCTGCGTTCTGCATTCTTCATTCATCTTTTGACTCCTCCACCCCACCGCCTCCTCCGCCTCATCCGTAATCACCCCATCACACCCCACCTCCCACAATGCGTCCCATTCGCGCCGCCGGTTCGCGGTCCACGGCACGACCTTGATGCCGCGGGCGTGGAGCGAGTCGACCATGGCGCGGTCGACGTAGTGGTAGTTGGGGAAGCACCAGGTGGCGCCGAGGCTCGCGGCGTAGCCGGCGACGTCGACGAGGTAGCCGTGGAAGGTGATGCCCATCGGGAAGGTCGCGCCGCGTCTGCGGAGCTCCGGCACGATGGAATGATCGAACGACGCAAGGACGATGTTCGGCCATTCCGCAATGTGGCTGAGGAGGATGTCCTCCCATTTCGCGCGTTTGACCTCGAGGATCATCTGCGCGCGGCCGGCGAAGCGGGAGAGATCGGCGAGGCGCTCGACCATCGCGCCGCGCTCGGCGAGCTGCGTGGCGGTCAGCGACTCGATCGCGTCGTCATCGTGCTCGTCGTCGTGGTAGAGCACGGCGGTGCGATCGAAGAGCAGGCGCAGGTCGGTTTCGAAGCCGTCGGCGCCGGCGCGCAGCGTTTCCTCGAAGCCGGCGATCGTATTCTCGTGAAAGCGTTTCGGACTGCCGCGATGGCCGTAAATGAGGAACTGCCGTGTCATCGGTACGCTTGTCCGGTCTCCACTGCCGTGGTAGGTTGCTCCGAAATCAACGGAGCCGATCGATGCCGAAGAAAATCCTGCTGGCGGATGACAGTATCACCATTCAAAAAGTGGTCGAGCTGACGTTCTCGGACGGCGACTACGAGGTCACCGCCGTGAACAACGGAGCGCGGGCCGTGCAGAAACTGGCCGAGATGCGCCCCGACATCATCCTCTCCGACATCATCATGCCGGAGAAGAACGGCTACGAGGTCTGCGAGTACATCAAGTCGCATCCCGACTTCCGCAACATCCCGGTCGTGCTCCTCACCGGCACCTTCGAGCCATTCGATCCCGACCGCGCCGAGAAAGCCGGCTGCGACGCCGTCGTCACCAAGCCGTTCGAGTCGCAGAGCCTCATCCACAAGGTCGAAGAGCTGATCGCGCAGGCCGCGCAGAATGCCGCCGCCGCGCCGGAGCCCGAACCCGAGCCGTCGCCGTGGATGGAAGAGGCGCCCGCCGCACCGGAGTCTCCGTTCACGACGCCGAGCGGACGTTTCGCGACGGCCGATGACGACCAGGGCTTCACGCCGAACGACGCCGACATCTTCGGCGCCGCCGGCACGCGCCAGTCGACGACCGAGCTGCCGTTCGACGCGCCGGAGCCGGCCGCGTTCGGCGGTGAGACGCGCGCGTTCCCGAAGATGAGCTTCGACGACTTCCCGCCTGCGACGCCGGAGCCGGCGACGTCGGCGTGGGACGAGCCCGCGACCGATGCCGGCGACAGCGGCGCCACGCGCGCGTTCACGAAGATGTCGTTCGACGACTTCCCCGCGGCCGCGCCGTCGCCCGCGACGCCCGCCGCCGATATCGACGCGCCCTTCGCGGCGCCCACGCCGGCCGAGGAGTTCAACAGCGAGACGCGCGCGTTCCCGCGGCTGAACTTCGATCAGATGCAGGAGCTCGCGTCGCCGCAGGCGGCGACGCCGTCCGCAACGCCCGCTCCCGCCGACGCGTCGCCGTGGGGCGAGCCCGAGCCCGCCGAAACCGCGGCCGAGCCGCAGCCGCCGGCGGCAACGCCGTCCTCGCCGTTCGAGGCGCCGCTCTACGCCGGCGAAACGCGCGCCTTCCCGAAGATGAGCTTCGAGGAGATGCAGCAGATGGCGCCCGCTTCGCCGTCTGCATCGACTCCGCCTTCGACGCCCGCGCCCGAGCCCCCCGCGGCCTCGCCGTGGGACGAGCCGGCCGAGTCGCCGTTCGCGCTCAACGATGCGTCGTCCGACGCGCCCGCGTTCGGCGGCGAGACGCGCGCGTTCCCGAAGATGACCTTCGATCAGCTGCAGCAGATGGCGTCGTCGTCGAACGCGCAGCCCGAGCCCGCGCCATGGGACGACGACACGCCCGCCGCGGCAGCGCCGGCCTGGGGCGGAGCTCCGGCATTCGGGAACTCCGAGGCTCCGGCGTTCGGGAACTCCGAGACTCCGGCGTTCGGGACTTCGGAAGCTCCGGCCTTCGGCAATTCCGAGGCTCCGGCCTTCGATACGTCCGACTCTCCGGCGTTCGGCAGCTCCGAAGCCTTGGCATTCGGCAGCTCCGACTCTCCGGCCTTCAGCACCTCCGAACCCTCCGCCTTCGAATCCTCCGACGCGCCCGCGTTCGACACGGCCTCTTCCTTCGAAACTCCGGAAGCGCCTGCGTTCGACACCGCATCCGCCCCCGAAGCCGCCGCGCCGTTCGCCGAGTCGGCGCCCGAGCCGCAGCAGGAGACGCCGTTCGCGCTCTCCGAGTCCGCACCCGAGCCGGCCGCGGCCACGCATGACGAAACGCCGCAGCCCGCCGCGTCCTCGTCTTCCGCGTTCGCGTCCGAAACGCCCGCGCTCCCGATCGCCGCGCGCGGCTCCGACCTCAGCGACGAACAGATCGACCGCATCGCGCGGCGCGTCGTCGAGCTGATGTCCGATCAGGTCGTCCGCAACATCGCCTGGGAGATCATCCCCGACCTCGCGGAGATCGTGGTCAAGGAGCGCATCCGGCAGCTCGAAGCGGAAGCGTGAAGATCTATACCCGCACCGGCGACTTCGGCGAGACGTCGCTCTTCGGCGGCACGCGCGTCGCGAAGAACGACGCGCGCATCGAGGCCTACGGCACCGTCGACGAGCTGAACTCCGTCCTCGGCGCCGCCCGCACGACGCCGCTGCCCGCCGAAGTCGATGCCGTGCTCCACGACGTGCAGCACGATCTCTTCGAGGCCGGCGCGCACCTCGCCTCGCCCGGCACGAGCCGCTTTCCCGGCGTCGACGCGCAGCGCATCGCCGATCTCGAACGCGCCATCGACGAAATGGAGAGCGAGCTCGCGCCGCTCAAGTCGTTCATCCTGCCCGGCGGCGCCGCGGCGTCCGCGCAGCTCCACGTCGCGCGCACCGTCTGCCGCCGCGCGGAGCGCTGCGTCGTCGCGTTGCATGACGACACGCCGGCCACGATCTCGACCATCGCGTTTCTCAACCGGCTCTCGGATTACCTCTTCGTCGCCGCACGCTTCGCGAACGCGCGGGCGGGCATCGAAGACATCCCGTGGAAGCGGTAAAGGGAAATTGGTCGGGGCAAGAGGATTTGAACCTCCGACCTCACGGTCCCGAACCGTGCGCTCTGACCAGGCTGAGCTATGCCCCGAAATGGATGGACGAGCGGGAGGCTCATCCGAGGAGGCGCGGATTCTAGTGATTTCGCGCCGGTCGGTCAAACGGGACGTGGCGGGAAGTCATTCCGGGTCGCGCAACCTTCTGTTACAGCGGAATCGGTCCCGCGCGGGTGCCGTTGGCAGATGCGGAGGTTTTCTCATGAGACGCTCAGCAGTTCTTCCGGCGCTTCTCGCACTCGTCCTCCCGCTTGCAGCGCAAACGCAGCAGCCCGCGTATCAGGAGAAAGTCGACGTCAACGTCGTGCTCCTCGACGCAATCGTCACCGATGCCCAGGGCCACCAGATCCTCGGCCTCGGCAAGGACGATTTCGTGGTGAAGGAAAACGGCGTCGAGCAGCCGCTCGAATCCGTCGACTACTTCACGAACCGCCGCCTGCTCGATGCCCGCGAGGAGAACGCGCCGTTCAAGGTCGAACGCGTGCGCGAGGACCGCTACTTCGTCTTCTTCTTCGACAAGCCGAACGATCCCGGCGTGCTGTTCGATGAGCTCAACCGCGCGCGCGACGCCGCGCGACGCTTCATCGACAAGCGCATGCTCGCCACCGATCGCGTCGCCATCGCCGGCCACGACGGACGGCTCAAGATCTACAGCGACTTCACCAGCGACAAGAAGCAGCTCCAGCGCGCGCTCGACGAGGCGCTGCGCTTCGGCCCGGGCCTGAAGTCGGGCGGCAGCACGGACGCGCCGTCGATCCTGCGCACGATCGACTCCGGCTCGATGGTCAACCACAGCGGCACCGTGTACGAGGCGCTCGATCTGCTCGGCGATGCGCTGCGCCCGATCCGCGCGCGCAAGAACCTCGTGCTCTTCTCGCCGGGCGTGCTCGATCCCACCGAGATGGTGAAGGCGGGCATGGCCGTGAGCCGCAGCCCGTTTCTCGATCCCGCGCTCCAGTCGCTCAACGCCGCGAACGTGTCGGTCTATCCGATCCAGTTGCAGCGCGACGTCGACCTGACGCCTGCCATTCACCAGCGTCTCAACGAGTTCGCGCAGGCGACCGGCGGCCGCTACTTCGAGTTCAACACGAGCTTCGAGCCGGCGCTGACGCAGATCGACAATACGAACAACGGCTACTATTTACTTAGTTACAGGACGAAGCACGGCGCGAGCGACGCCGGCTTCCAGAAGGTCAGCGTCTCCGTGCGCAACCAGCCGAAGCTGCGCGTGAACGCGCGCGCCGGCTACTCGTACGGCGGCTGAGCGACCAACGTGACGCGCTCGCCCGGCACGAGCTGGGCGAGCTTCCACGTCTCGCCCGAGAGCACGGTCATCGGCTGCAGATAGCCGCCGGTGACCGGATGCTCCGGCCCCATCGCCACGAGGCTGCCGTCGGGATGCAGTTGCACGGTGCCGCATTGCATGCCGAGGGAGCGCAGGTCCGCGGGGATGTCCGCGGCGATGCGTTGCAATGGACGCAGACGCACGCCGACGCGATCGAGCTGCGGCGTGACTTCGCATGCGACTTCCGCGAGGCCGACGTCGTGCGGGCCGCGCATCGCGCGAATGATGCGGCGGTCGTCGTCGCGTGACGGCGCGTCGACGTGCACTGCGCGCGCGCCGATCGCGAGGTAGCCGCGCAAGCCGCCTTCGATGCGTCCGATCGCGAGCTCTTCGCCGGCGCGCACGCGCTGCACCCGCACGTCCAGACGCGGACCGCAGAACGCGACGACGCGCTCGCGGATGAACCGCAGTCGCGGACCGCTCATCGCGCATTCAAGGAGAGGCGCGTTCGCGTCGTTGCCGACGGCCGCATTCGCGAGTTCGGCGGCCTGCCGATCGAACGCGCCGCCGGGCGCGGTGCCGCGCAGGACGCGCGACCAGTCGGGATGCGGCGTGACGAGCGTCGCCAGCGGCGCGGCGAGAATCTCCGCGTCGTCGAGCGCCAGTCGTGGCGGCTTCGGCAGCGGCGGCGGCGCGAGCGGCTCGTCCGACACTTCGATGACCAGCACGTCGCCCGGCGCGATTGCGTGCGCGAGCTCGGCGTCCGTGCGGCCGAGGAGATTCCAGCCGCCCGGCGTGTCGATCGGATAGAAGCCGGCCACGGCGCCGCCGATCGCGAACGAGCCGCGCGGCACCGGACGCGACGTCGGACGGCGCGGCATCGCCCATTCCGCGGGCCAGCCGTCGAGATACGCGAAGCCGGCGCGGAAGCCGAGGTAACGCGCGCGGAGCTGCAGGCCGTCGACGCGCGCGAGGAATGACGCGCGCGCCTGCGACGTCCGCGCGAGGAACTCGTCAAGGTCTTGACCATCGAACGAGACGCGTACGCGGCGCGTTGCGGCCGTTGCGTCGTGCGCTGCTTGCGGTGACTGCAGCGCCTCACGGATGGCGTCGCGCGCGCCGCCGATCACATACAGCGACGAATGCCCCGGAATCACGGCGACGACGCCCGCGACCTCGCGCACGCGCGCCGCCGCCGCGTGCAGTTCGTCCGCGGTCGCGTCGCCCAACGCGACGACGACGGCACGATCGCCGGCAGCGGCAAGTTCCACCGCATGGTGATAACGTCCCCGGCCATGAATCGCAAGCACGAACAGGTTCTCGACGAGATCGCCCACGACGCCATGCGCGACAAGGGGCTCGAGCCCGACTTCGGCCCCGACGTCCAGCGTCAGCTCGCCGGCATCAACGGCCCCGCGCGCGACAGCGATCCGTCCGTCAAAGACCTGCGCTCTCTCGCGTGGTGCTCGATCGACAACGACGACTCGCGCGATCTCGATCAGCTCACCTGGGCCGAGACGCTGCCGGATGGCAACATCCGCGTGCTCGTCGCCGTCGCGGACGTCGACGCCGTCGTGAAGAAGGGCACGCCGATCGACCGCCACGCGGAGACGAACACGACCTCCGTCTACACCGCGGCGAAAGTCTTCTCAATGCTCCCCGAGAAGCTCTCGTTCGATCTCACCTCGCTCAACGAAGGCGAGGAGCGCGTCGCCATGATCATCGACATCACCGTCGCCAGCGACGGCTCGGTCGTGAAAGGCGACGTCTACCGCGGGCTCGTCCAGAACAAGGCCAAGCTCGCGTACGACTCCGTCGCCGCGTGGCTCGACGGCAAGGCGGACGCGCCGGAAGCGCTCGCGCGCGTCGAAGGACTCGAAGATAACCTGCGCCTGCAGGACCGCACCGCCGACGCGCTGCGCGAGCTGCGGCACGAGCACGGCGCGCTCGATCTCGAGACCATCGAGGCGCGGCCGGTCATCCGCGACGGCCAGGTCGTCGACCTCGCGCAGGCACAGCGCAACAACGCGCGCATGCTCATCGAGGACTTCATGATCGCCGCAAACGGCGTCACCGCCCGTTTCCTCGGCGACCACAAACTGCCGAGCATCCGCCGCGTCGTGCGCTCGCCCGAGCGCTGGGACCGCATCGAGAAAATCGCCGAGGAGCTGGGCGAGCGGCTGCCGCCCGACCCAGATGCGCCCGCGCTCGAGGAGTTCCTGCGGCGGCGGAAAAAGGCCGATCCGACGCGCTTCCCCGACCTCTCACTCGCGATCGTGAAGGCGATGGGCGCGGGCGAGTACGTCGTCGAGGCGGCGGGCGCGGAGCCGGTCGGCCACTTCGGCCTCGCGGTGAAGGACTACACGCACTCCACCGCGCCGAACCGCCGCTTCCCGGACCTGATCACGCACCGCATGATCAAGGCCGCGCTCGCGAACGCGCCGCAGCCGTACACGTTCGAGGAGCTCGGCGCGCTGGCCGAGCACTGCACGAAACAGGAAGACGCGGCGAACAAGGTCGAGCGTCAGGTGCGGAAGTCGGCCGCGGCGATGATGCTCGGCAACCGCATCGGCGAGCGCTTCGACGGCATCGTCACGGGTGCTTCGGCGAAGGGCACGTGGGTGCGCATCTTCCATCCGCCGGTCGAAGGGAAAGTGGTGCACGGCGCGGAGGGGCTCGACATCGGCGACCGCGTGAAGGTGAAGCTCGTCGGCGCGGACGCGGAGCGTGGCTTCATTGATTTTGTGAAGTAGCGATGCTGACCACGCCGTTGTGCGCGTCGAGCGTGACGATCGTGGCCTGATGCGCGAGCGTCTGCCCGTCGTGCAGCAGGCCCCACGAGAGGATGCTGATCGCGTCGCCGGCGCGCATGCGCGGCGCGCGGATCTCGCCCGGCGCGCCGGCCTCGACGAACGTCGTCACGCGCTCGCCGGTCAAGTGGTTGACCACTTCCACTTCCTCGAGCGGCAGGAGGTTCGCGGAGCGCAGCACGACCGGATCGAGCCGCAACGCGAGCGCGTCGCCGTGCGTGACGGTGGCGTTGCGGACGACGGCGCGGACGAACCTTCGGATCATGCGCTACGCGGCACGCGGATGTTGTCGATGAGCCGCGTGCGTCCGAGCTTCACCGCGCCGGCGAGCAGCAGTTCGCGCTCGAAATCGGCCGGCGCCTCGAACGTCGACGGATCGACGACGGCGAGATAGTCGACCTCGACGCCGCCTTCTTCCTCGACGACGCGGTGCATCAGCCGCTCGATGCCGGCGACCTCCGCGATCCCGTGCGTGATCGCCTCCTCGCCCGCGCGCAACGCGCGATGAAGCACCGGCGCCTTCGCGCGCTCGCTCGCATCGAGGTAGCTATTGCGCGACGACTTCGCGAGGCCGTCGTGCTCGCGAATCGTCTCGCCGAAGACGAGCCGCAGCGGCAGATCGAGATCGCGCACGAGCCGCTCGATCACCGCGCACTGTTGCGCGTCCTTGCGCCCGAACGCGGCCACGTCGGGCTGCACGATGTTGAAGAGCTTCGCCACGACCGTCGCGACGCCGTCGAAGTGGCCGGGACGCCGCGCGCCTTCGAGCGGCGCCGCGACGCCGCCGACGGAGATCGCCGTGGTCGCGCCGCGCGGATACATCGTGTCGACGTCGGGCAGAAACAAGAGATCGACATTCGCGCCTTCGAGCAGCGCGGAGTCGCGCTCCTCGTCGCGCGGGTACCGCGTGAAATCTTCGTTCGGACCGAACTGCCGCGGGTTGACGAAGATGGAGACGACGACGAAGTTCGCGCCGGCGTCGCGCGCGACGTCGACGAGCGACAGATGCCCTTCGTGCAGAAAGCCCATCGTCGGCACGAAGCCGATCGATGCGCCGTGCATGCGCGCGGTGCGGACGGCGTCGCGCACTTCTTCGATGGTGCGCGCCAGCTTCATCCTCGCGGCATCTCCACCACCACGCCGACGCTCTCCTCCGCCTGCTCGCGCGCGGCGTAGAGGCGCTTCAGTTCCTCGTCGCTGGCCATGTGGAACGACTCCTTCTGCTCGTCGGGGAACTGGCCGCCGCGGACGTCGGCGAGATACGCCTCGAGCGCCGACTGCATGGTCTGCGCGACGTGCGCGTACTGGCGGACGAACTTCGGCGTGTGGCCGTCGTAGATGCCGAGGACGTCGTGAAAGACAAGGACTTGACCGTCGCAGGAGGGGCCGGCGCCGATGCCGATGGTGGGAATCGTCAGGCGCTCGGTGATCATCGCCGCGAGCTCGGAGGGAACGCATTCGAGGACGACGGAGAAACAGCCGGCGTGCTCGAGCGCGGCCGCCTCGTCGATGAGCCGGCGCGCGTCGTCGGCGTGCTTGCCCTGCAGCTTGAAGCCGCCGAGGGCGTTGACGGATTGCGGCGTGAGTCCGATGTGGCCCATCACCGGGATCTCGGCGTCGAGAATCGCCTCGATCGCGCGGAGGCGGCTCGGCTTCGCGCCTTCGACTTTCACCGCGTTCGCGCCGGCCTGAATGAAACGGCCGGCATTGCGCACCGCTTCTTCGGCGGAGACGTGATACGAGAGGTACGGCATGTCGCCGACGATGAGCGCCGACTTGGTGCCGCGCGCGACGGCGCGGGTGTGGTGGAGCATGTCGTCGACGGTGACGCTCAGCGTGTCGGGATAGCCGAGGACGACCATCGCCAGCGAATCGCCGACGAGCAGGATGTCCGCGCCGGCGGCGTCGGCGACGCGCGCGGAGGGATAGTCGTAGGCGGTGAGCATGCCGATGCGCGACGAGCCTTTCATCGCGCGGATCGCGGGAACCGTGGTCTTTTTCATCTGCTCCTCCTTTTCGGCCGAAAGGAGGCGGCGAACGGGAAGGATGAGCGATGGACGATGAACGATGAACGGGCACTCGGCCCCGGTTCATCGCTCATCGTTCATCGATCATCAATCAACGTTCTACGCTTCGTCTCGGTCCGCGAACTCAGGATCCAAGCGGTACGTAGTACTGCGTTCCCTTTTGCGCGCTTCGTACCTGCTCCACGAGCTGGTCGAAGTGCTCGGGCGTGTTCACGAAGTCGATCTCGTTCGTATTCACCACCAGCAACGGCGTCTCGTCGTACCGGTAAAAGTAGTGAGAGTACGCCTCGCTCAGTTCCTGCAAATACGAGGGCGAGATCGCTTTTTCGTACGCACGCCCGCGCTTTTTGATGCGCTTCGAGAGTGTATCAAGACTTCCCTGGAGGTAAATGACCAACTCCGGCTTCGGCACCTGCTCGTACAGCAGGTCGTAGAGCCGGTTGTAGATCATCAGCTCCGAGTCGTCGAGCGTGAGATAAGCAAAAATCTTGCTCTTCGCGAAGGTGTAGTCCGCGAGGATGAGCTCTGTGAAGAGATCGCGCTGCGCCACCTGCCGCTGCTGATCGAAGCGCGAGAGGAGGAAGAAGAGCTCCGTCCGGAACGCCGCGCCGCGCTTGTCCTTGTAGAAGTCGTCGAGGAACGGATTGTCGACGTCCTCGAGCACCTTCGTCCCGCGAAACCGCTTCGCCAAAAGATTCGTCAGCGACGTCTTCCCGACCCCGATCGGACCCTCGACAGCGAGGTGGCGGAACGGAAGAGGCGGCATGTGCCCGGGAAGGATAAAGCATGAATGAAGAACGCAGAACGCAGAATGAAGAATTGAGAAAGGGGACCCGCGCTCGGTGCTCCTTTCTTCATTCTTCATTCTGCGTTCTGCGTTCTTCATTCACCGTTTCTCCGTGATAAAACCCTCCTCCCATGCTTCCCCTCGACACCTACCGCCTTCCCAACGGCCTGCGCGTCGTGCTCAATGAAGATCACTCCGCGCCGCTGGTGGCGATCAACCTCTGGTACCACGTCGGCTCGAAGAACGAGCGGCCGGGGCGCACCGGCTTCGCGCATCTCTTCGAGCACATGCTCTTCTCCGGCTCCGAGCACATCGGCAACAACGAGCACTTTCGCTACGTGCAGTCCGTCGGCGGCGTGCTGAACGGCACGACCTTCTTCGATCGCACGAATTACTTCGAGACGCTCCCGTCGAACTACCTCGCGCTCGGGCTTTGGCTCGAGTCCGATCGCATGGGCTTCTTCCTCCCCGCGCTCACGCAGGAGAAGCTCGACATCCAGCGCGAGGTCGTGAAGGAAGAGCGCCGCCAGCGCTACGACAACGTGCCGTACGGCACCGCGTTCGAGCGCCTGCTGAACCTCGCCTACGACTCCGACTACTCCTACCACTGGCCGACCATCGGCTCGATGGAGGACCTCGGCGCCGCCTCGCTCGACGACATCCGCGCGTTCTTCGCCACCTGGTACCGCCCCGACAACGCGACGCTCACCGTCGTCGGCGACTTCGCGCCCGACGAGGCGAAGCGCCTCATCGAGCAGTACTTCGCCGACATCCAGCCCGGCGGCTCGTTCCCGCAGTTCACGCTCACGCGCAAGCCCGCGGGCCACGAGCTCCGCGAGACGTTCCCGACGAACATCCAGCTGCCGCGCATGTACCGCCTCTACCACCTGCCGAAGATGGGCGAGGCGGACTGGATTCACGCCGACCTGCTGACGACGATCCTCGCGTCCGACAAAGCGAGCCGCCTCGATCGCGTGCTCGTGCACGAACAACAGATCGCGCAGGACGTGACGACGTACGTCCTTCCGACGGAGTCGACCGGCATGCTGCTGCTGCAAGCCACCGCACGTGAAGGCGTCGCCATCGAGCAGATCGAAGCCGCCGTCGACGCGGAGATCGCGCGCGTGGCCATCGACGGCATCACCGAAGACGAGCTGACGCGCGCGAAGAACCGCGCCGAGGTGGAGCACGCGCATCAGCTGGAGACGTTCGACGGCCGCGCCGATCTGCTCGGCATGATGTCGACGTACTTCGGCGATCCGTCGCTCATCGACCGCTGGCTCGAACCGTACCGCGCCGCGACCGCCGACAACCTCGCGCACGTCGCCCGCAAGTACCTCATCCCCGAGAATCGCGTGACGAGCCTCTTCGTCCCGGAGAACTGATGCCGATCGATCGCACCACCGCGCCGCCGCCCACCGCGCCGCGGCCCTACCACTTCCCGCACATCACGCGCGCGACGCTGCCGAACGGCCTGCGCGTGCTCATCGCCGAAAATCACAACGCGCCACTCGTGGCCATGCGCACGCTCGTCCGCTCCGGCGCCGATCACGACAACGTACGCCTCGCCGGACTCGCCGCCATCACCGCCGATCTGCTCGACGAAGGCGCCGGCTCCCGCGACGCGATCCAACTCGCCGAAGACGTCGGCCTCCTCGGCGGCGCGCTCGGCACCGGCGCCGACTGGGACGCGACGTATCTCTCCCTCGATGTCCTCAGCCGTAACACCGAGCCCTCCTTCGCGATCCTCGGCGACGTCGCCGCGCGCGCAACGCTCCCCGAAGACGGACTCGAACGCGTGCGCGCGGAACGCCTCAACGAGATCCTCCAGCAACGCAACGAGCCCGCCGCGATCGCCGGCAAGCGCTTCGCCAGCCTGCTCTACGGCACCGGCGCGTACGGGAACTCCGTCATCGGCAACGCGGACAGCGTCGCGCGCATCACCATCGACGACGTGCGCCAGTTCCACGCGCAGCATTACCTGCCGAACAACAGCTCCGTCGTCGTCTGCGGCGACGTCACTCCCGACGATGCGCTCGCCCTCGTCACCCGCGTCCTCGGCGACTGGCAGCCCGGCCCCGAACCGCCGCGCCCCACGGTCTCGCTGCAGTCCATCGACGCGAGCCGCATCTATCTCATCGATCGTCCGCAAGCCGTCCAGTCGGAGATTCGCGTCGGCCACCACGGCGTGCCGCGCTCGTGCGAGGACTATTTCCCGCTGTCCGTGATGAACGCGATCTTCGGCGGCGTGTTCAACTCGCGCATCAATCTCAATCTGCGCGAACGCCATGGCTACACCTACGGCGCGCGCTCGCAGTTCGCCTTCCGCCGCCAAACCGGCCCATTCGTCATCGCCGCGCCCGTGCGCAACGAAGTGACGCGCGAGTCCGTCTCCGAAATGCTCGCCGAACTGCGCCGCATCCGCACCGGCGACGTGGAACCGCACGAGCTCGAGGACACAAAGAATTACCTGATGGGCGTCTTCCCCGCGACCGTGCAAACCGCCGACGACGTCGCCGGCCGCCTCCTCGACATGGAGCTCTACGGCCTCCCCGAGGATTACTTCGACCGCTTCCGCGAAAACATCGCCGCGGTGACGAAGGACGAAATCCAACGCGTCGCCGAAAAATATCTCGACCCCGATCGCGTCGTGATCGTCGTCGTCGGCAACGCGTCCGCGATCCGCGACCCCCTCGCCAACCTGCAGTTCCCCCTCCACGAGCTCGACATCGACGGCAACGTGCTGCCGGTGGCGTAGCCGAGGGAGATTGACCGGAGCGCCTCCGGCGGGCCGGCGCGGCCGGCTGCGCTAAGGGCCTAGCCTAGACGCACGTGCGGTCGCGGTTAACGTCGTTGACGGCAGCCGCACGTGCGTACTGGCTAAGCCCTTAGCGCTGCCGGCCGCGCCGGCCCGCCGGAGGCGCTCCTCGTCAACGTTCTTCGCCGCCGTCCATCGTTTTGCGCAGGCTGAGGGGGCGCATGTCGGTCCAGACCTTCTCGATGTAGGCGAGGCATTCGGTCTTGGTGCCTTGAAAGCCGGCGTCGCGCCAGCCGAGGGCGTTTTCGCGGTTCGCGGGCCAGATCGAATACTGCTCCTCGTCGTTCACGATCACTTTGTAGATCGTGGTGTCCTCGCTGTCTTGCCAGTTGCTCATGACGGGAACTTCCTCCTTCTTCGACAGCACCACCGCGGCGGCGGCGAGCGTTTCGAGCAATAGGAGCGACATCGACGCGGCGTGCAGCGCGCCGAAGCGGCGGCGGAGCGGATCGTCGCGGTCGAGGTCGGAGATCGCCAGCGGCGACGAGGCGCGGAGTGCGCGCAGGCGGACGTCGAGCAATGATTGAGTGGCGGCGAGCAGCAGCGCGACGAAGAGGATCACGAACACGAACTTTCGTTCGCGGCGCAGCTCGATTGCGAAGAGCAGCAGCGGTGCGGCGAGGGCGATGTAATGCCAGCGCGTCAGCATCGCGCCGACGACGTCCGCGGCGGCGTCGGGATTCGGTGCGGCGCGGAAAGCGGCGGATGCGGCGAGCATCAGGAAGAATGCGCTGCCGGCCCAGAGCGCGGCCACGAGTCGTGCGAAGCGATCACGCATGCACGCGTTCCTCGAAGAGCGCGGCGATGGAGGATTCGTACGGCGCGCGCAGCACGCCGCGGTCGGTGATGATCGCGGACACGAGCCGCGCGGGAGTCACGTCGAAGGCGGGGTGACGGACCGCGATGCCTTCCGGTGCGACGCGCGAGCCGAAGACCTCCACGACCTCCTGCGCGCTGCGCTCCTCGATGGGGATCGCGGTGCCGTCGGGGCAGTCGGGATCGATCGTCGAGATGGGGGCCGCGACGTAGAACGGCACGTCGTGCGCGTGCGCGAGGACGGCGACGGTGTATGTGCCGATCTTGTTCGCGGTGTCGCCGTTCGCGGCGATGCGGTCGGCGCCGACGATCACGGCGTCGAAGCGGTTCTGCTGAAAGAAATGGCCGGCCATGTTGTCGGTGATCAGCGTGACGTCGATGCCGTCCTGCTGCAGTTCCCACGCGGTAAGCCGTGCGCCTTGCAGGTACGGCCGCGTCTCGTCGGCGAACACGGCCACGTGCTTGCCGCCTTCGATCGCGGCGCGGATCACGCCGAGGGCGGTGCCGTAGCCGGCGGTGGCAAGCGCGCCGGCGTTGCAGTGCGTGAGCACGGTTGCGCGTTCGCCGAGGAGTTGGGCGCCGTGCCGGCCGATGCGCATGTTCGCTTCGACGTCTTCGCGGTGGATGAGCTCCGCCTCGCGCGTGAGATCGGCGCCTGCACGCGAAGCGCGCAGCATGCGGTCGACGGCCCACGCGAGATTCACCGCGGTCGGCCGCGCGCGCTTCAATGTGGACGCCGCGTCATCGAGATCGTCGCCGCGCTCAGCGGCGAGCGCCATGCCGTACGCGGCGGCGACGCCGATCGCCGGCGCGCCGCGCACGACCATCGTCGCGATCGAGGCTGCGACCTCGTTTGCGGTGCGGCACGCGACCCAGATTTCCTCGCGCGGAAGCAACCGTTGATCGAGGAGAAACAGCACGCCGCCTTCCCACCGCAGAGGCGTGACGTGCATGGACTTCGCAGTCGGATTCACCTCGATATACTAGCTCGCCCTGATACGGGAGGACCTCGGATGGTAAAGGTTGGAGTGAACGGTTTCGGGCGCATCGGGCGCAACGTCGTGCGCGCCGCGCTCGAGCACCGGAATCACGACATCGAATTCGTCGCGGTGAACGATCTCACCAGCCCCGCGACGCTGGCGTACCTGCTCAAATACGACTCCGTGCATCGCACGATCCCGAACGACATCCGCCACAGCGACACCGGCATCACCATCGACGGCAAGGAGCTGCGCGTCTACTCCAACCCCGATCCCGCCGACATTCCGTGGGACGAGCTCGGCGTTGAAATTGTGGTCGAATCCTCGGGCCGCTTCACCTCCAAAGACAAAGCCTCGCGGCATCTCAAGAAGAGCGTCTCGACGGTCATCATCTCCGCGCCGTCCAAAGACGCGGACGCCACGTTCTGCATGGGCGTCAATGAAGATCAGTTCGATCCCGCGAAGCACCAGATCATCTCGAACGCCTCGTGCACCACGAACTGTCTCGCACCGGTCGCGAAGGTGCTCCATCAGCGCTTCGGCATCACGATGGGCATCATGACCACGATCCATTCGTACACCAACGATCAGGAGATCCTCGATCTGCCGCACAAAGACCTGCGCCGCGGCCGCGCCGCCGCGTTGTCGATGATCCCGACGTCGACGGGCGCCGCGCAGGCGGTCGGCCTCGTGCTGCCGGAATTGAAAGGGAAATTCGACGGCATCTCCGTGCGCGTACCGACGCCGAACGTCTCGCTCGTGGATTTGACGTTCGAGACCGAGAAGCCGACCAACGTCGACGAGATCAATCAGGTGCTGCGCGACGCGGCCGACGGCGAGCTCAAAGGCATCCTCGCGTATTCGGACGAACAGCTCGTCTCCGTCGACTTCAACCACAACGCGCACTCGTCGATCCTCGACACGACCTTCACGCGCTCGGTCAATCCGCGCATGCACAAGATCCTGGCGTGGTACGACAACGAGTGGGGCTACAGCAATCGCATCCTGGATCTGATTGCGCACGTGGCACACGTGAAGAAGGAGGCACTCGCGATGCGGTGATCGCGAAGAACGATGAACGCGGAACGATGAACGATGCCGTTCTCGTGACGCCGGGTTCATCGTTCATCGTTCATCGCCCATCGTTCGCTCATGATTCACATTCGCACTCTCGATCAGCTGCCGGTCGCGCGGAACACGCGTGTCTTCTACCGCGTCGACTACAACGTGCCGCTCGAAGGCACGCGCATCACCGACGCCACGCGCATCGAGGAGACGCTGCCGACGCTGCGCGCATTGCTCGACAAAGGCGCGGCCGTCGTCATCGCCAGCCATCTCGGGCGCCCCAAAGGGCAGCGCAACGACAAGTACTCGCTGCAGCCGATCCGCGCGAAGCTCTCCGAACTCCTCGGCCGCGACGTCGCGTGGGCATCCGACTGCGTCGGCGATGAAGCCGAGAACGCGGCCGCGCAGCTTGCAGCGGGCGGCGTGCTGCTCGTCGAGAACCTGCGCTTTCACGCCGGCGAGGAAAAGAACGACGCCGAGTTCGCCGCGCAGCTGCGCAAGCTCGCGGATGTCTATTTGAACGATGCGTTCGGCGCCTGTCATCGCGCGCATGCGTCGATCGATGCGCTGCCGCGCCTCTTTCCGAAAGACCACACCGCGGGCGGCCTGCTGCTCGAGAAAGAGCTGACGTTCCTGCAGAAGGTGACCAACGTTTCCGAGCGCCCGTTCGTCGCGCTCCTCGGCGGCGCGAAGATCGCCGGCAAGATCGAGCCGCTCGAGGCGCTGCAGAAGCTCGCCGACAAGATCCTCATCGGCGGCGGCATGGCCAACACGTTCCTCGCCGCGCGCGGCGTGCCGATGGGCGGATCGCTCGTCGACAACGACTCGCTCGACGTCGCCCGCCGCATCATGGAAGCCGACGGCGCCGAGCTCGTGCTGCCCGTCGATCTCATCGTCGCCGACTCGCTCGATGCGCCGACCGGCGTCGACGAGGTCGAAGTCTCCGAAGGCTTCGTCGCCGAGGAGAAAGCGTTCGACATCGGCCCGCAAACGGTGAAGCTGTACGAGGCCGAGCTGAAAGAAGCGAAGACGATCTTCTGGAACGGCCCGATGGGTGTCTTCGAGAAAGAGGAGTTCGCGAAAGGCACGATGGCCATCGCCAAGGCGGTCGCGAACGCCGACGCGATCACCGTCGTCGGCGGTGGCGAATCGGTCGAAGCGGTGAAAGCCTCCGGCTTCGCCGATCGCATCACGCACATCTCGACCGGCGGCGGCGCCTCGCTCGAGTTCATCGCCGGAGAAACGTTGCCCGGCGTCGAAGTACTGAGGAATTAGTGGCTCAGGAAATCGAGATCAAGTTCGCCCTCAAGGACCGCAACGCGCTCGTGCGCAAACTGCACGAGCTCGGCGCGCAGCGCCTCTACGCCGAGACGTTCGAAGACAACATCGTGCTCGACCGGCGCGGCGAGCTGCGCACGAAAGGCTCGATGCTGCGCGTGCGCAAGTTCGGGCGCTACGCGCTGGCCACGTTCAAAGGTCCGATGGCGTTCGAAGGCGGCGTGAAGTCGCGCGAGGAAGTGCAGACCGGCGTGGAGAGCTTCGAGCTCGCCATCCAGCTCTTCGACGCGCTCGGCTTCAAGCCGACCTTCCGCTACCAGAAGTTCCGCGAAGTGTGGCGCGTCCACGACGTCGAAGTCGTGCTCGACCGCACGCCGATCGGCGACTACTTCGAGATCGAAGGCGCGCTCGACGTCATCCGCGGTGTCGCCGAACAACTCGGGATGAACATGGACTCCGGCATCCGCCAGTCGTACGCGGAGCTCTATCGCCAGCACCGCCGCACGCGCGCCGACCTGCCCGAGAACATGGTCTTCCCGCCGGAGCAGCTCCCCTCCGCATGAAAGCCATGATCCTCGCCGCGGGCTACGGCACGCGGCTCCGCCCCATCACCTACACGCTGCCGAAGCCGATGGTGCCGCTCTGCAATCGTCCGCTCATCGGCTGGGCCGTGGAGTCGTTCCTCGCCGCCGGCGTGCGCGACCTCATCGTCAACCTGCATCATCTGCCGGGCGTGCTCGAGCAGTATCTGCACGAGCGCTACAGCCGCCACGCCACGCTGCACTTTTCCTTCGAGCACGAGATCCTCGGCACCGGCGGGGGCATTCGCCGCGTGCGTCCGCTGCTCGAAAACGACGAAGACTTTTTCCTCGTCAACGGCGACACCGTGCAGTTCCCGCGTTACGACGAGCTGCGCGACGCGCGACGCGCCGTCGACGCGCTGGCCGCGCTCACGCTGCGCCATCCGCCGGAGAACGATCGCTTCACCGCCGTCTGGAACGACCACGGCCGCGTCACCGGCTTCGGCCAAGGCACCGGCGAGGCGCTCATGTTCTCCGGCTCGCACTGCATCAGCGCGCGCATCTTCCGCTACCTGCCGGACAAAGACTTCTCCGGCATCGTCGACGAGGTCTATCAGCCGCAGCTCGCGAACGAGACCATGGCCGCGGTCGTGAACGACGGGCTGTGGTTCGACATCGGCACGCCGCAGCGCTACCTCACAGCGTCGCACGCGCTGCTCGCCGCGATCGTTGCGGGCGACGTCACGCCGCCGCAGGGCTCGCTCGTGCGCGACGACTCGCTCGTCGACGCCACCGCCGCGATGCCGGGCTCGCGCACGCGCTCCGTCATCGGCGCGCGCAGCAACGTGCGCGGAGAGCTCGTCGACTCGATCGTCTGGGACGACTGCGCGATCGGCGGCAGCGTGCGCCTCGAGCGCTGCATCGTCGCCCACGGCGTCAACGTGGCCGGACCGGTGGAGCTGAGCGATGTGATGATCTGCCGCGAAGACGCCGCGATCCCACACGACGCAGGTTACGAGCGGCGCGACGGACTGGTGATCGTCCCGATCTGACTTCTGCCTTCTGCCCTCTGCCTTCTGCCTTCGCTTTTCAGCGGTGGGCGTACAATCTCGCCAATCTCCATGAGCCGCGGCGAGCCCTCTTCCGCCTCACGGCGGTACGTCATCTCGGTCTTTCTCATCCAGGGTCTGGCCGGGTTGCTCCTCATGTCCGCGCTCACGTGGCTGCGCAAGGACCAGACTGCCGAAATCCTGCGCACGCTCGGCGGCAACGCGCCGGTGCTCATCGCCATCTTCGTCATCTTCGCGACGACGCTCGCACTGCTGAAGTTCGAGATGACGGACCTCGTTTACGTCGCGTTCGTCATCGTCGCGTACATGGCCATGTTCCCACTCCTCGGCGCGGTGCTCGCGTCGTGGCTTGCCGTCGCCGTCTCGATCGGGACGCGGCTTCTGTCGCTGCATCAGATCGGCCCGGCGAAGACGGCGCGGCAGGATCCGGTAACCGATTACGTGAAAGCGTTCGGCCTCTTCGGAACGTACGGCGTGCCGGTCGTCGTCGGCGCGACGGTGTACGAATACCTCGGCGGCACGTTCCCCGTGCTGCAGGCCACGCCGCTCAACGCGGCGCGTCTCATCGCCGGCGGCGCGGCGCTCATCGCCGCGAACGCGCTCTTCATGTTCTGGCCGCAGCGCGCGTACGGCTACTCGCTCTCGAAGATCCGCAACCTCTCGCTGATGGACTGCGCGATCTCGCTGGTCGCGCTGCCGTACGCCGTCGTCACCTCGCTCTCGTACGGCACGATCGGCTGGGGCGGCGTCATCGCGCTCGCCTTCACCGGCTCCGTCGCGAACTACATCGCGCGCAACCTCGCGCTCACACGCTCGAAATCGCACGACCTCCTGCAGCGCCTCGCCTCGCTGACGAACATCGGCAAGACAATCTCGCTCCGCTTCACGACGGACGAGCTGCTGATGGCCATCTACACCGAATGCAAGGCCGTCATCGACTGCTCGCTCTTCAGCATCGCGCTGCTCGAAGAGACGACCGGCGAGCTGTCGTTCGAGCTCGACGTTCGCGAAGGCGCGATGCTGCCGAAAGAGCGCCTCCGCCTCGGCGAAGGCCTCAACTCCTGGGTCATCGAGCATCACCAGCCGCTCCTCATCGGCAGCACCGCGGAAGAGCAGCGCTTCGGCGTGAAGTCGGTCGCGGATACGAAGCCGACCGAGTCGTGGCTCGGCGTACCGATGATCGCGCGCGACCGCGTCGTGGGCGTCATCGCCGTCGAGAGCTACAAGAAAAACGCGTTCACCGCGGACGATCTGATCCTCCTCACCGCGATCGCGAACCAGGCCGCCGTCGCCATTGAGAACGCGCACCTTTACCGCGATCTCGAAGGGCTCACCTACGCGCTCGAACAGCGTGTCATGGAGCGCACCAACGAGCTGCGCGAGACGAACCTGCGCCTCCTCGCCGCGGATCGTTCGAAGAACCAGTTCCTCGCCAACATGTCGCACGAGCTGCGCACGCCGCTCAACTCGATCATCGGTTTCTCGAGCGTGCTCATCGAAGCGACGCGCGGCCTCCTGCAGCCGCGGCTGCATCGCTTCCTCGAGAACATCCACACCGCCGGCAATCACCTGCTCGAGCTGATCAACGACATTCTCGATCTCTCGAAGATCGAGGCGGGCAAGATGGAGCTGCGCGCCGATCTCTTCGACCTGCGCGAGACCATCGCCGCGGTCGAGCGCGTGATGCGCGGCTTCGCGTCCGAAGCGAAAGTGCAGATCGTCGCGAGCATCGACGCGAACGTCCCCGACGTACGGCTCGATGAAGGACGCCTCAAGCAGATCCTCTTCAACCTGCTGTCGAACGCCGTGAAGTTCTCGCCGCAGGGCGGCGTCGTGGCGATCTCGTGCGGCTTCGTCGCGGCGGGCGCGTCACCGCTCGGCTTCGACACCGTCCGCATCGATGTCACCGATCAGGGCATCGGCATCCCCGCCGACGAACTGCAGCGCATCTTCGACGAGTTCTACCAGACCGAAGACGGCCGCCGCGCGCGCAAAGGCGGCACGGGACTCGGACTCTCGCTCACGCGCAACTTCGTCGAGCTGCATCACGGCCGCATCGACGTGCAGTCGCGTCCCGGCGTCGGCTCGACGTTCACGCTCTATCTCCCGGTCGACTACATCGAAGCCTCGGCGGACGACACGATCGAGGTGCCGGCTTTGCAGGACGCGGGTTCGCCGACGGCGCGGGTATAATCCGCCGCCCGAATCCAACGCTGCAAAGGAAAATCGATGTCCAATCGTACGTTCACCATCATCAAGCCCGACTCCGTCCGCAAGGGCAACTTCGGCAAGATCATCGGCCGCCTCGAGGAGCAGGGTTTCCAGGTCCTCGGCATCAAGAAAGTCAGCCTCACGCAGAAGCAGGCCGAGGCGTTTTACGGCGTGCATCGCGAACGCCCGTTCTTCAAGAGCCTCGTCGAGTACATGACCTCGGGGCCGGTCTACGTCGCGGCGCTGGAGCGCGAGAGCGCGGTGCCGACGCTGCGCCAGGTCATGGGCGCGACCGATCCCGCGAAGGCGGACGCCGGCACGATCCGCAAGGAGTTCGGCGAGTCGATCGAGCAGAACGCGATCCACGGCTCGGACTCGGATGAGAACGCGAAGATCGAGATCAACTTCTTCTTCGCCGAGTCGGAACTCCTTTAGGCCGGCCCGGCCGGCTGCGCTAAGGGCCGAGCCAAGCGGCACGTACGGCTGCCGCGCGACTTCGTGCGTCGCAGTCCCTAGTTGCCCGCCACGATGATCGCCGAAATCCCGTTCGCCTCGAGAGACTGGCGCGCCTGCGCGGCCTGATCTCTCGTCGCGAACGGGCCGAGGCGGACGCGGAAGAGATCGTCGTGATCGATCCAGGCGCGCTGACCGAGCGTCGTGAGCTTGCTCTGCAGCGACTTCGCGTTCGCTTCGACGGCGAACGCGCCCACCTGCACGACGAACCCGCCGCGCGACGCGGGTAACGTGGTGGACGGCAGCGTCGTCGGCGCCTTCGTGCGCGGCACGATCGCGACCGGGACGTCGGTGAGCTTCGTCCCGTCCTCGGAAACCTGCTTGCGCGTGATGACGTCGGCGTGCTGCGTCTCGACGGCCACGCGATCGATCACGATCGGCTCGGGCGCGGGGCGTATCGGCTCCGGCGCGGGAATCGGGAAGTCGACTTTCGGGGCGTCGGAGACCGGCGCGTCGGCGGACGGCGCGGGCGTCACGACCGCGGGCGCTTCCGCGATCGTCACCTCGAGCGGCGCGGGCGGCTCGCGATCGCCGTTGCCGAGCTTCACGACCGCGACGTCGACTTCGCCCGTGCCCGGCTCGATGAGCCCGATCTTCTGCGCGGCGGCGTACGAGAGATCGATCATGCGGTTGCCGATGTACGGGCCGCGATCGTTGACGCGCACGCGCACGCTCTGGTGCGTCTTCGCGTTCGTGACGTCGACGATCGTGCCGAACGGCAGCGTGCGATGCGCGGCCGTGAGCAGCAGCGGATCGAAGATCTCGCCGTTCGCCGTCGTGCGTCCGGCGAACTCCTCGCCGTACCAGCTGGCGATGCCGTGCAGCGGCTCGGGCGGGGCGGCGGGCGGCGGCGCTGTGGTGGCGCAGCCGTACGCGAGCACGACGAACAGCGCGACCGCGAAGATCCGCGGCCTCATACGCGCACCTCGCCGACTTCGTCTTTGATCGACGCGCGCTCGTTCGCGAGAATCGGATCGACGTCTCCCGCGAGGAAGCGCTCCGTCTGCTGCCGCGAGAGACCGACGTAGTCCTCGGCGCGCGCGAGGCGTTCGATCGACGCGCGGTCGATGGCGAACAGCTCGTCGCGCGCGATGCGATCGAAGAGATCGTTCTCCGCCGCGCCCGACTTCAGCGCGTCCGCCGCGGCCTGCGAGTGAATGCGCACGCGCTCGTGCAGCACCTGCCGGTCGCCGCCGCGCGCGACGCCTTCCATCATCAGGTTCTCGGTCATGAGGAACGGCAGCTCGCGCCGCACGTTCGCGGCGATCACTTCCTCGTGCACGACGAGACCGCCGACGACGTTGTCGTAGATCAGCGCGATCGCATCCGCGGCGAGGAACGCCTCGGGGATCGCGATGCGGCGATTGGCCGAGTCGTCGAGCGTCCGCTCGAACCACTGCGTCGCCGCGGTGAACGCGGGATTGAGCGCGTTGACGATGAGATGCCGCGCCAGCGCGTCGATGCGCTCCGCGCGCATCGGATTGCGCTTGTACGCCATCGCGGAGCTGCCGACCTGCTCTTCCTCGAACGGCTCCTCGATCTCGCGCAGGTGCTGCAGCAGACGCATGTCGTAGCCGAACTTCGAGGCCGACTGCGCGAAGCCGGAGAGCGCGGCCACGACCTGCGCGTCGACTTTGCGCGAATAGGTTTGCCCCGACACCGGATAGCTGCGCCGCATGCCGAGCTTCTCGGCGACGAGCTCCTCGAGGCGCTGCACTTTCGCTTCGTCGCCGTCGAACAGATTGAGGAACGATGCCTGCGTGCCGGTCGCGCCTTTCACGCCGAGAAGCGCGAGCTGCGATGCGCGGAACTCGAGGTCGCGATAGTCGAGCACGAGATCGTGCAGCCAGAGCGTCGCGCGCTTGCCGACCGTCGTCAGCTGCGCGGGCTGAAAGTGCGTGAACGCGAGCGCCGGCGTCGCGCGCCAACGCCACGCGAAGTCGCGCAGCTTGGCCATCAGGTTCACGAGCCGCCGCTGCACGATGCGCAGCCCCTCGGCCATCTGCAGGATGTCCGTGTTGTCGGTGACGAAGGCGGAGGTGGCGCCGAGGTGGATGATGCCCTTCGCGGACGGCGCCTGCAGGCCGAACGCGTAGATGTGCGACATCACGTCGTGGCGGATCTCGCGCTCGCGGCGTTCCGCGTCGTCGTAGTTGATGTCGTTCGCGTGCTCGCGAAGCTCGGCGAGCTGCGCGTCGGTGATGCGCAGGCCGAGCTCCTGCTCCGCTTCGGCGAGCGCGATCCAGAGACGGCGCCACGTGCGGAACTTGAAGTCGGACGAGAAGAGGTACGACATCTCGCGCGACGCGTAGCGCTCGGTCAGCGGATTCGATGCGCGGTCACGATTCACGTCCGAATTATTCTAAACTACGAGCCGGATGCTGCCGTCGGTCTCCACCCACGACTCGCGCCGCGCGTCGCAGGTCACGTTCAAAGCCGTGATCCTGCTGTCGGGCGCGCTGTTCCTCGTGTTCACCGTGTCGTTCTTCTTCAGCGACCGCGGCCTGCCCGAGCTGCAGCATTCGCGCACGCGCGTGTCCGAGCTGCGCAAAGAGATCGCGCAGACCGAAGCCGAGAACGCGCGTCTCCGTGCCGAGATCCGCAGCGTGAAGCAGTCGTCGTACGCCGTCGAGCGCATCGCCCGCGAAGACCTCGGCATGTCGCGCAAGGGCGAAACGGTCTACATGCTGCCGAAGAAGTAGCGCGCGCGTTTCAGCGCGGCGGCTGCGGCTTCGCCGGACGCTCCACCATCGTCGACGCGCTGTCGACCACCGCGCACTCCGGCGCGAAGCCGCCGACTTCCACCGCGACGGTGATCGTGTCCTGCTCGACGTCGCCGGTATCGACAGTGATCGTCGACGTTCCCTGTCCCGAGGACACCGTCCCCGCCGAGACGCTCCAGTTGTACGTCGGCGTGACTTCTGGATCGCCGCCGCTCAGCGACGCGCTGACCTTCATCGCCTCGCCGGCTTTGATCTCGTCCGGCGCCGTGAGCGCGACCTTCGGGCACGGCAGCGCGGCGGCGGGCGGCGCCTCCTGGGCGATGGCGGCGGCGCAGAGCACGAGAGCGAGCGGCAGGACGAGCGTACGCATCCGTTCACGATAGCATCGCGGACGCTAATGCGGAGACCCGGCGCCGCGGGCGTAGACTCTGCGCGTGGAACCATGGCCTGCACTGCCGCTCGCATCCTGGAGTGACACGCTCGAGACGCTGCATCTCTGGACGCAGATCGTCGGCAAAATCCGCCTCTCGCTCACGCCGCTCGTCAACCACTGGTGGAACGTGCCGCTGTACGTCTCCGCGCGCGGCCTCACCACGACGGCGATTCCGTACGGCGACCGCTGGTTCGACTGCGAGTTCGACTTCATCGATCACGTGCTGCGCGTGCGCACGAACGCCGGCGAGGAGCGCACGATCGCGCTCGCGCCGCGGAGCGTGGCTGATTTTTACGCCGGCACGATGGCCGCGCTCGGAGCGCTCGACATTCATCCGACGATCTGGACGACGCCGGTCGAGCTGCGCAACGGCGAGCCGATTCCGTTCGAGCGCGACGAGGTGCACGGCTCGTACGACCGCGACTCCGTGCAGCGCTTCTGGCGCATCGTCTCGCGCAGCGCCGCCGTGCTCACCGAGTTCCGCGGCCGCTTCGTCGGCAAGTGCAGCCCCGTGCATTTCTTCTGGGGCAGCTTCGATCTCGCGGTGACGCGCTTCTCCGGACGCGCCGCGCCGACCGAAGGCATGACCGATCGTATCGAGCGCGAGGCGTACTCGCACGAAGTCAGCAGCGTCGGCTGGTGGCCGGGCGACGTGCGCCTGCCGGAGCCGCACTATTACAGCTACGCGTTCCCCGAGCCGCCCGGCTACCGCGACGCGCGCGTGCGACCGGACGACGCGTACTACCACCCGACGCTCAACGGCTTCTACCTGCCGTACGAAACGCTGCGGACAGCGGCGGAGCCGGAATTGCAACTGCTCGAGTTCTGTCAGTCGACGTACGAGGCGGCGGCCGATCTCGGGAGATGGGATCGCTCCGCGCTCGAGCGGAGCGAGCGATGATGAAACGACTCGTGGTTGTGGTGCTGTTCGCGTTGCCGCTGTTCGGGCAGGCGGTGGACCTTGCCGTCGATATCGCGCCTTCGCAGAACAGCGTCGTGTACGGCGGTACCCTCACCGGCGTCGTGCACGTCAGCAACACCGGCGGCGCCCATCCCGACCAGGGCATCAGCATCAGCGTGCATGCGACCGACGGCGCCGGTTTCGCGAGCCTCGGCGGAACGAACTGGACTTGTTCGCGCGCCGGCGCGCAACACGAATTCGGCATCTGCGGCACGACCGCAAACCTCACCGGCGCGTATCCCGACATCAACTTCCAGGTGACCGCGCCGGCGTACGGCAGCACCTTCGACATCCTCGCCGGCGGCAACGAGTCGACCGACGGCGGCGCCCCGCAACACGATTCCGAAACGATCACGCTCGCCGAGCCGTTCACGTTCACCGTGGTTCCGACCGTCGACCCGAATCCCGTGCACGCCCGAGAACCGTTCACCGCCACGTACACCATGAACAACCTCGGCCCGCAGACGTCGGGCAATCTGCAGCTGCAGGTCACGTTCGAGCGTCTGCCGGAGTTCGTGAGCGCCTCCGGCATCGGTTGGACCTGCACGCACCAGGAGTATCCCTTCGTCCTCTGCCAGCACGCGCCTGTCGCGGCGAACGTCACGACTACCGTCACGGTGATGGCGATCGCGCCGGCTGCAGGCGGACCGAATACGACGACGGGCAGTCTCTTCTCGAACGGCATGGTCTGGAACGGCTCGCTCGTGTACGACTCGGTCGAGCGCGCAGAACTCAGCGTCGGCATCCTCGGTCCGAACGCCGCCCCGCCGGATGCGACCGTCGATCATCAGGTGAGCGTCACCAACGCCGGTCCGGGCGACGCGTCGAACGTGACGCTCTCGCTCAGCGCGACGACGGCCATCGTGCACGCGGAAGGAATCGGCTGGAACTGCAGCGGCGCGACGTGCACGCGGCCTTCGATTCCGGCGCACATGCAGGCACCCTACGTCACCGTCACGACCGCCACCCCGTCCACCGGCACGCTGACGCTCACCGCCGCCGTCAGCGCGACCACGGTGGATACGAACAGCGCCGATGACGAGGCGAGCATCGACGTCCAGACGGGCGCACTTCTCGTGCTCGCGTCAATCACGCCTCACACCGGAAGCGTGGCCGGCGGCACGACTCTCACCCTCACCGGCGACGGCTTCCAACCGGGTGCCGTCGTGCTGGTCGATGACGTAGCGGTCCCGACGACGTTCGTCTCCCCGACCACGCTGACGGCGACCACGCCCGCGCACGACGCGGGGGCGGTCGACATCACGGTGCTGAATCCCGACAGCACATCCGCGACGCTCGCGAACGGCTTCCTCTTCGACCCCGGCAGACACCGCGCCGTGCGTCACTGAGGAGCCGTTCGCGGCTTACGTCTTCTCCAGCATCCGCGCGTAGTTCTCCAGCACTTCCGCCGTCGCGCGGATCTGCGCGTTGACGTCGCCCCATTTGCGCTGCTCGATCGCTTCGCGCACCGCGGGCAGCGTCTTGACGTCGTAGCCGGTGTAGAAGCCGGGCGCGTAGACGTAGTGTTTGAACCACGGGCGGTTCGGCAGGCCTTCGCTGCGCGTGAGCGCGCGCTCGAGCTGCATGAGCGTCGCGTCGCGTCCCGGCGTCGCGCCGCGCTTGTCGAAGTCGCGCGCGGCGCGCTGCAGGTGCGCGACGGCGTTGTCGAGCGGCGCGAACTCGAGATGCGGCACCGCGGCTTGCGCTTTCGGCGCGACGAACGGTTTCGTCGGATCGGACGCGAGCTCCTGCGCGCGGTCCTGCAGCTCGCGATTCAGCTCCTCGGTCTCGTCGCGCATCGAGTCGGCGAGCTTCTTCACCTCGTCGAGGTAGCGTCCGACCGTGGTCGCGAACGTCGTCGTCTCGAACGGCAAAAAGTCGGCGTTGGCGAGGCGCAGCATCATGCGTCCGCCGGTCTTGGCTTCGGCGACGCCGTAGTCGAACGTCGGATCGCCGAAGCGCATGAAGTGCGAGAACGAGTCATAGATCGAGTGATAGACGCCGTACTCCGACTCGCCGCCGTAGCCGATGTCGAGCGTGGCCACGCCGGCGAACTGCAGGAACGGCGTGAAGTCGGAGCCGGAGCCGAGCGCGTCGAGGCGCAGCGAGTCCTGGCCGCGCAGCTCCTTGCGCTCGCCGGCCGAATTCGCGAACGCGAGGTCGGCCGCGCGGCGGCGCTCGAGCATCGAGACCTTGCGCTCGGGATCGACCACGTCGCGCGCGGCCTCATTGACGAGGCGTTCGAGCGAGTGCGAGCCGCCGGCGAAGAAGAAGCCGCGGCCGTTCGAGTCGGAGTTGATGTAGGCGACGGCGTGCTGGCGCAGCTCGTCGGCGTGCGTCTCGACCCATTCCGTCGAGCCGAGGAGACCCGGCTCCTCGCCGTCCCAGGCGCAATAGATCATCGTGCGGCGCGGACGCCAGCCGGTCTTCGCGAGCGCGCCGACGCCCTTCGCTTCCTCGAGCACGCCCACCATGCCGCTCACCGGATCGAGCGCGCCGTGCACCCACGCGTCGTGGTGGTTGCCGCGGATGACCCACTGGTCGGCGAGATCGGTGCCCTTGAGGCGCGCGATGACGTCGTAGGCGGGCACGGTGTTCCAGTCGAACGCGAGCTGCAGGTGCACGCGGGCGGGGCCGCTGCCGAGGTGATAGGTGATGGGGAGCGCGCCGCGCCAATCGTTCGGCGCGACCGGACCGCCGAGCGCGCGCAGGAGCGGCAGCGCGTCGCCGTACGAGATCGGCAGCACCGGGATCTTGGTCAACGTCTTGACTTCATTCATCGGCAGGCGCGTGGCGTTCTCGGTCGCGCCGACGCCGGGCGTGCGCGGATCGCCGGGGTGGTACGGCATGTCCGCCACCGAGCCGCGCTGTGCGCTCTGATCGCTGCGGTACGCGCCGCGCGGATACGGCTCGCCTTCGAAATAGCCGTCGTCGCGCGGATCGGAGTAGATCAGGCAGCCGATCGCGCCGTGCTCGGCGGCGACCTTCGGCTTGATGCCGCGCCACGACGCGCCGTAGCGCGCGATGACGATCTTCCCCTTCACATCGACGCCGTTGCGCTCCAGCGTCTCGTAGTCTTTCGGCACGCCGTAGTTGACGTACACCAGCTCGCCGGTGACGTCGCCGTCGATCGAGTACGCGTTGTACGTCGGCAGCGCCTCCGCGGTCTGGTTCGAGGTTGCGTCTTCCGGCAGCGGCGGCTCGGCGAGCTTCGCCGTGAAGTGCTCCGGCGCGACCATTTCCAGCACGCGCGTCTTCGGCGTCGGGAACAGCACGTCGAAGCGCTCGATGGCCGTGTCGAAGCCCCACGAGCGGAAGAGCGACGCCATGAACTCGGCGTTGTCTTTGCCCTTGGCGGTGCCGATGTGATGCGGATGCGACGTCATCCGCTCCATCCACGCGCGCAGGTCGGCGGGATTCATCGCCGCGTCGAACTTCTGTTCGAGCGCCCGCTGTTTCGCGGGATCATTGAATCCGTAGATCGGCGGCGGGGCGGGGGCTTGGGCAGCGAGCGTGACGGCGAGCGTGGAAAGCAGAGCGGTTGCAAACGCGCGACGCATGCCGCGATTCTACGGCACGGCGATGCGAAGTTTCTGTTCGGCGAGCGCGAAGGAGACCGGCGTGCGCGTGAGCGGCTCGCCGTCCGCGTACACCGCCATCGGACGCTCGGCGTCGAACGAGAACGCGCGTCCGCGTCCCGTCTCGACGAACGGACTCTTCACGTGCGCGCCGGTGTAGGCGCGGGGCAGCGTCTTGAGGAGCTGCACGCGCGAGGTCTCGCGCACGAGGCAGAGATCGAGCAGGCCGTCGTCGATCGAAGCGTCCGGCGTGATGCGGATCCCGCCGCCGTACTGGCGCGTGTTGCCGACGGCCGCGAACATGATCCGCTCGTCGCGCGTGCCGCTTTCCGTGCGCATGCGCACGCGCCGTGGCGTGAAGCGCGGCAGCACGCGGAGGATCGCGTAGAGATAGACCGCCGATCCGCGGAGGAACTTCACGTGACGATTGGCGAAGTCGGCCACTTCCGAATCGAACCCGAGTCCCGCGACGCCGAGGTAGCGGATGTCGTTCGCCAGCGCGACGTCGACTTCGCGGATGCGGTCGCCGAGCGCGACGTCGCACGCGCCGCGCACCTCGCGCGGGATGCCGGCCACGCGCGCGAAGTCGTCGCCGGAGCCGCTCGGGATCAGCGCGAGCGTGCCCTTCGCGAGATCGAACTCGCGGATGGCGAGGTTGAGCGTGCCGTCGCCGCCGCAGATGACCACGCGATCGTAGATGCCGCCGCGCGAGCTCTCCGCGGCGATGCGCACGAGATCGTCGGGCCCCGTGCTCGGCTCGCAGTCGACGCGCGCGCCCCGCGAGCGGAGGTACTCCTCGACCTCGCGCACGCGGCGCCGCGCGCGGCCGCGTCCGGCGGCGGGGTTGTAGATCAGCTTGAGATGCATGGAACGACGCGAGAGTACGAGGTTGCGGCGCCGGCCGCAACGTAGAAGAATCGGCGCTCGATGGACAAGCTCCGCACCATTGCACTTCTTTTCCTGGTCAGCGTCAGTTGCGGCCCGGGCGAGTCGCAGCCCGCGCCGGCGCAGCGCGTCGACCCGATGCCGGCCGCGCCGATCCCGGCGAACGTGAGCGCGGCGCGGCGCACGCCGATCGTCGTCGTCGCGCACAACGTGCTGCCGTCGGTCGTGAACATCCAGACCGAGGCGACCATCAGGCGGCGCGCGACCGACCCGTTCTACGACCCGTTCGGCTTCTTCAGCGGACAGGAACGCGCGTACACCTCGCAGTCGCTCGGTTCGGGCTTCGTCTGGAACAGCGACGGCATCATCGTGACGAACAACCACGTCGTCGAAGGCGCGTCGCGCATCACCGTCAATCTCAACGACGGCACGCAGCTCCCGGCGAAGCTCCTCGGCGTCGACCCGGACAGCGACCTCGCGGTGTTGCGCGTCGACAGCAAGAAACTGACGCCCGCGCCGGTCGGCACGTCCAGCGATCTGATGATCGGCGAGACCGTCGTCGCCGTCGGCAATCCGTTCGGCCTCAGCGGCTCGGTCACGACCGGCGTCGTCTCCGCGCTCGGCCGCAGCGTGCCGTCGCAGGAGCAGGGACGCACGTTCACGGATTTCATCCAGACCGACGCCTCGATCAACCCCGGCAACTCGGGCGGTCCGCTGCTCAACATCGAAGGGCGTGTGATCGGGATCAACGTCGCGATTTATCAAAATGCGCAGGGGATCGGGTTCGCCATCCCGGTGGATCGCGCGAAGAAAGTCGTTCAGGATTTGCTGCGGTACGGAGAAGTGCACGCGGCGTGGCTCGGCGCCGTCACCGCGACGCTGACACCCGAGGAGGCGAAGCGACTCAACCAAAGCACCGGCCGCGGCGCGCTCGTGGCGCGCGTCTTCTCCGGATCGCCGGCGCAGTCGGCCGGCTTGCGCGCGGGCGACGTCATCACGGCCGTCAACGGCCGCGCGGTCGACTCGCGCGAGGCGTTCTCCACGGCGACGGCGACGCTCGCGCCGGGTCAGCCGATCGAGCTCACGCTCGCGCGCGGCGGCTCGTCGCGCACCGTGCAGCTGCGGCCCGCCGATCCGCCGGCGAGTCTCGGACTGCGCATCCTCGAAGAGATCGCCGGACTGCGCGTCGTCGACGAGCAGCGGTCCGCGGTGATCTCCGACGTCGTGAGCGGTTCGCGCGCGGACAAGATCGGTCTCGCCCAGGGCGACGTCGTCGTCGGCGTGAACGGCGTGGAAGTGTCGTCGACAAAGGAGTTGAACGCTGAGCTGATCCGCGGCGCGGAGCGGTCGTCGATCGTGCTCTCCGTCGCGCGCGGACGCTACGTCTACAACCTCACGTTCCCGATGGGCGTCTAGAAGAGTGCGAACTGCACCGGCTGCGCGACGGGCGCGGCCGGTGCGAGACGGCGGCTCGGCATCTCGCTGCGCTTGCGTCCCAGCAGCAGGAACAGATTGCGGCGGATCCACTCCTGCGACTCGCGGTGGTAGCGGAACGCGCGCTCGTACTGGTGGAAGCGGCGGTTGTGGCGCGCGCCGAGGACGTGGTGCAGGTACTCGTGGTAGATGATCGACTGGATGAAGAACGCAGGCACCTGCGGCGTGTTCAGGATCGGATGGATGCGCACCTCGGCCGTCAGGTGATTGTAGGAGCCGAGGCGGATGCTGCGGCGCTTCTTGCGCGAGATCTGCTGGCCCCAGCGCACGGGCAGCGGCGGATACTTGAAAAAATACGTGCGATGCACGTCCGCCGCGAGCGACTCGAGATGGTGGTACGTGGCTTCGGCGACCGGGAGCGGGATGCGGGGCGCGGCCTTCGCGGGCATCGCGCCGATTATGCCACGCGTCAGCCGCCGCCCTTCATCTTATCGATGACCTGCGAGACGTTCGCCATCGCCGCCGCGGAGATCAGCGACGTGCCGGCAGCGAGCACCTCGTCGCTCTTCCGCATGCCGAGCCAGAGGCCGATGCCGACGCCGAGCGTGACCGCCACGAGCGGGAACGTCCGCACGTGCTCGCGCCACTCTTCCGGCAGCAGGTTCTCGATCTCGTCGAAGATCGCATCCGGGCCGTTCTCGACGACCTTCTGTCCCAGCGCCGCGGCCTGATCGCGCAGCGCGTCGCCGCCGGGAAAACCGTTAGGCATACGCTACTCCTCGTCGTCGTCGCGGCGGAGCAGAAGCCCGATCAGGAATCCGACGCCCACGGAGATCAGCAACGCCTTGCCGGGATTCGACCGGACGTAGGTGCGCACCTGATCCGTGACCGCGCCGAAGTCGACGTCTTCGACCCGCTCGCGCATGTTGTTGTAACCGTCGCGCACGGCGCCGGACGCCGCCTCGTACTGCGAGCCGACGAATTCCTTCGCCCGTCCGAAACGCCCCGTGCCGCCGCCGTCTTCAGTGGCTCCAGTGGGATTGCTGGTCTCGTCCATTGGGGTCCTCCTGTTTCGACGCGGACAATATCACTGTGCGGAGAGTGCAGAACGGTTGCCACCTCGCCCCGCACTGTCACGATTTGTTCGCGCGCGGAGGCGCGGGACGGCGCGAGACTCGGCAGCATGAAGCCGCTCAGCGTCGCACTCCTGCTGCTCGCCGTGCTGGCCGCGCCCGCGGCTTCCGCCGCCGTGAGCCTGCAACGTGGGATCTACCTCGTGCCCGCGGACGACGACATCGCGCCCGCCCACGGCAGGCCGTTCAATCTCGCCGGGAAGACGATCACGTTCACGCGGACGGGCAGCTCGTCCTTCCGCTCCGACACCACCGCGCTGCAGTTCGACGACGACCGCGGCGCGCAGCTGACGCTGAGCTCCGCGACGCGCTCGACGACATACACCATCCACGCGTTCGACTTCCCGTTCTTCGGCACGAGCACGCACACGCTGTACGTCTCGCAGCTGTTCGCGATCTACCTCGCGCCGCCGCCCGCGCTGCCCGGCGGCTCGTTCGTGCAGTACACCGACGCGGACCTCATGGCGCAGACGACGCCGCTGATCGCGCCGCTCCTGACGACGCCGCGCGGCGAAGGTAGCTTCCTCGCGCCGAAGGTCTACGCGAAGGAATCGAGCGACCGCGTGCAGTTCACCTGGTACGAGCCGACGCGCGGCGTCGACGTGCAGGCGGTGCTCTTCAAGTCCGGCAACATCCGCTTTTCGTATCGCGGCATCGGCCAGACGCACGGCGGCGCCGTCGTCATCTCGTCGGGCAACGAGTCGTGGCGGCAGGTGTCGACGAGCGTTTCCGCCACGGACCCTCCGAACGACTTCGCCACCGCCGCACCGGAGGCCACCGCGGGCATGACCGACATCACGCGCGTGGAGATCGGCCGCGTCGCGCACTCGAACGTCCTGCAGATGACCATCACCACGCGGCAGGCGATCGACCTCGCGCAGATGCCGCAGGGACTTTCCGTCGATTTGCTGTCCGGCAGCCTCACGTCGACCGAATTCCTCGCCAGCATTCCGTTCCTGCCGGGACAGGCACTGCATGGACGCATCGAAGGCAATCACATCGTGCTGCTGCTCGACGCAAAGCGCTTCGAGACCGCGTTCTCCGGCGACCTGACGCTCATCCTCGCGCGCAACACCGGCAACGACACCGTGACGTTCCACGCGTCGTTCGATGCGCCCTCGCGCTCCATCCGCACCGACTTCGCGAACACCCCGAGCGTGTCGTCGTTCTCCGGACCGATCCAGGACGCGTTCGTCCTTTCGCCGCTCGATCCGATGAAAGTCTGGACGCGGCTGCGCGACGACCTGCAGCTCGATCCGACGACGATCGACGGCGTCGCCGTCTACGAGGGCATGGACAGCCTCAACGACTTCGCATCGCCGGCCACGTATCCCGGCAACCCCGGCGCGGACGGCATCTCGTTCGATCCCACGATGTCGTCGCAGCTCCCGCGCGCGCCGGCCGTGATGGGGCTCGGCCGCATTCTGCAGACGTCGAACGCCACCGACTTCTACACCTCCTTTCTGCTCCTCCACGAATTCGGTCACCACTGGCTGTTCTACGTGGGACACACGAACGCTCCCGGCAAACCGCAGGACGCGATCACGCTCCGCGGCGGCCATCCGAGCCCCACGCTCAACTCGCCCGCGGCGTTCAACTACGCGACCTCGTACGACAACGATCCGATGGGCGCGGGCGTCTTCTTCGACAACCACGACGGCACGTTCACCACGCAGCCGGAAGACGCCGACGTCGGCTACAGCTGGCTCTCGCTCTATCTCATGGGACTCGCGTCCCCCGACGAAGTGCCGCCGTTCTTCTACCTCACCGACCTGCCGATGGACGTGAGCGAGATGCCGCCCGACTTCACGTTCAGCGCGACGCGCAACGATCTGACGATCGCGAACGTCATCGAGCGCATGGGCCCGCGCACGCCCGCGTATCCGGAAGCGCCGCACGTCTTCCGCGTGCTGTTCGTGCTCGTCTACGAGCCGTCGCAGCCGCCGAGCGAAGACGACATCGGCGCGATGCAGCATTACGCCGATCTGCTGCGCGTGCGCTTCCAACACGCCACCGGCAGCCGCGCGACGATCCTCACCGACTTCGAGCCGGAGCACCCGAGGCACCGCGCGGTCCGGAAGTAACGTCCGACGCCGAGTCTCGTGCCGCGTGCTCGTACAATCGCGGCGCGATGCGCGTCCGTCTCGAGTCCGTCAGCCACGACTACGCGCCGTCCGACGAGTCGGGCGCCGTGCACGTGCTCGACGACGTCTCGCTCGACATCGCGTCAGGCGACTTCGCGGTGCTCGTCGGCGCGTCGGGCAGCGGCAAGTCGACGCTGCTGCAGCTCATCGGCGCCGTCGATCGCCCCACGCGCGGCGCGGTGTTTCTCGGCGACGTCGAAACCTCCGCGCTCGACGAGGCACGGCTCACGGAGCTGCGCCGCACGTCGATCGGCTTCGTCTTCCAGTTCTTCAATCTCATCCCGACGCTCAACGTCTTCGAGAATGTCGCGTTTCCCTTGTCGCTCGCGCGCCGCCCGAAACGCGAGATCGCGGAACGCGTGCGCGAAGTGCTCGCGCGCGTCGGCCTCGAGCCACGCGCGCGTCACTTTCCGAACGAGCTCTCCGGCGGCGAGATGCAGCGCGTCGCCATCGGCCGCGCGATCGTGCACCGCCCGCCGCTGCTCCTCGCCGACGAGCCGACCGGCAACCTCGACTCGAAGAACGGCCTCGTCATCCTCGAGCTGCTGCGCGAGCTGCATGCGTCGCTGCGTCCGACGATCGTGATGGCCACGCACTCCGAGCGCGCGGCCTCGTACGGCGACTACATCATCGAAGTCGCGGACGGACGCGCACGACGATGATCCTGCGCGCGCTCGTCCTCCGCCCCATCGCGCGCGAGAAGATCCGCACCTCGCTCACCGTCCTCGGCATCGCCGTCGGCGTCGCGGTCGTCGTCGCGATTCAGCTCGCAAATCAGAGCGCGCTGCGCGCGTTCCGCGAGTCGGTCGACGCCGTCGCCGGCCGCGCCAATTACCAGCTCGTGCCCGACGTCGCGCCGCTCGACGAGCGCGTGCTGCTGCGCCTGCAGCCGCTGTGGCCGCGCGGCGTGCGCTTCGCGCCGGTCATCGACATCGAAGGCGTGCTCGAGCCGGAGGAACTGCCGATCCGCGTGCTCGCCGTCGATCTCTTCAGCGACCTGCATTTCCGCGATTACAGATACGCGAAGATCGAGACCGGCCACGAGCACGAAACGCTCGGCAACTACCTCGGCCTCTTCGCGCCCGACGCGCTGATCCTCCCCGCGCCGTTCGCGCGCGAGCATCGGCTCGGCATCGGCAGCCCGGTCACGCTCAATCTGCTCGGCCATCGCAGAACGCTCGTCGTGCGCGGACTGCTCGAGGCGCAGGGCCCCGCGACCGCGTTCAACGGCAGCATCGCCATCTGTGACATCGCCGTCGCGCAGCGGAACTTCGGTCTCGCGGGCAAGGTCTCGCGCGTCGACCTGCTCGTGCCCGACGGCGTCTCGCTGCGCGACCTCGCGCTGCCGCCGGGCACGCGCATCGAGCGGCCGTCGCGGCGCAACGAGCGCGTCGAGAAGATGCTGCGCGCGTTCCGCGTGAACCTCTTCGCGCTCGCCGGCGTGGCGCTGCTCGTCGGCATGTTCCTCGTCTACAACACCGTGCTCATCTCGATCCTGCGCCGCCGCCGCGACGTCGGCGTGCTGAAGACGCTCGGCGCCGCGCCGCGACAGATCTTCGCGGCGTTCGTCGCGGAAGGCCTGCTCTTCGGGGCGCTCGGCTCCGCGCTCGGGATCGCACTCGGGAGCCTCCTCGCGAGCGGCATCCTCGCCGCGGTGGGACGCACGATCAACACGCTGTATGTGACCTCGCGTCCCGATGCGATCGCGCTGACGCCGGGCGTCGTGGCGATCGGCGTCGCGGTCGGCATGCTGCTCTCGCTGCTCTCCGCGCTGCAGCCCGCGCTCGAAGCGGCGCGCGTGCCGCCGAACGCGATGATCCGTCCCGGGCTGCAGCAGCGCGTGGCGCATCCGCGCCTGCTCGTCGCGCTGGCGATCGTCTGCTTCGTCGCCGGCGCGCTCGTCTCGCGCCTGCCGCCGATCGACGGCATCGCCGTTGCCGGCTACGTCGCGGTGCTGCTCGTCGTGGCCGGCTTCTCGCTGCTCGCGCCGGCCATCGTGCGCGCCACGTCGCGGCTCCTCGCGCCGCTCCTCGCGCGCGCGTTCGGCCTCATCGGCACGCTCGCCGCCAAGTCGCTCCCCGCGTCCCTGCGCCGCACGTCCATCGCCAGTGCCGCGCTCGCGCTGGCGACGGGCATGATGGTCGCGGTCGCGCTGATGGTCGGCAGCTTCCGCGAGACCGTGCGCATCTGGGTGGACCAGACCGTCAGCTCCGATCTCTGGCTGCGCCCCGCGCGCGGCCTCACCAACGCCGGCACCGCCCTCTTTCCCGCGAACGCCGCGGACGCCGCCGCGCATCTGCCGTTCGTCGCCGCGATCGACCGCGTGCGCGGCAAGGACGTGCTCTATCGCGACACGATCGTCTCCGTCGGCAGCGGCGACTTCGACGTCGCGGCGAAGTTCGGCGATCTTCCGATGATCGCGCCGCGCTCCGCGAGCGCCGCGCTGACGAACGCGATCCGCATACACGGCGTCGTCGTCTCCGAGAGCTTCGCGCTGAAGTTCGACAAAAACCTCGGCGACGACTTCGTGCTCGGCGCGACGCACTTTCCGATCGCCGGCATCTACCGCGACTACTCGAACGACCGCGGCGTCGTGGTCATGGACCGCGCGCTGTTCGTGCGCACGTTTCACGACGACGCCATCAACACCATCGTCGTCTATCTGAAACCGGGCGCCGACCGCACCGCCGCCCGCCGCGCGCTCGAACGCGACTTCGCGCCGCGCTACCACGCCTTCGTCGTCACCAATGCCGAAATCCGCGGCGAGGTGATGAAGATCTTCGACCAGACCTTTCTGATCACGTACGCGCTCCTCGGCGTGGCCATCATCGTCGCCGTGCTCGGCATCGTGAACACGCTCTCCGCATTGATCCTGGAACGCCGCCGCGAGCTCGCGCTGCTGCGCGTCGGCGGCCTCTCCGCGCGCGAGCTGCGCACGATGATCGTCCTCGAGTCGTCGCTCCTCGGCGTCGCGTCGATCGCCGCGGGACTCGTGATGGGCTACGCGCTGTCGTGGATCCTCATCTACGTGATCAACAAACAGTCGTTCGGCTGGACGATCGACTTCCACACCCCGGCGGCGCTCATCGCTGCCTCGCTCGGCGTCACGCTCGCCGCGTCCGCGGTCGCCGGCCTCGTTCCCGCGCGGCTCGCGCGCGGCATTCACATCGCCAGCGCCATCAAGAGCGAGTAACGCGCGGCGCCGTCCCGTACAATTTCTCGCACAGTCTCATGTCCGATCGCCCGGCCGCCGTTTCGAGCGTGCTTCGTTTCGACCTCGCGGTCCAACGAAATCACCTCCTCGTCTACACGCTCGGCCTGCTCACGAGTCTCGCCGGCCGCGCGCTCGGCGTCTTTCCGCTGCGGCTCGAAGTGGCGTTCCTCGTGTGGGGACTCGCGTGCGCCAGTTCGGTCCTGCTGTCGATCCTCTTCCGCCGCGGCGTCGACCGCCGGCATCTGAATCCGCTCTGGCTCGCCATCGACGTCTTCTTCGTCACGGTCGGCGTCTACGCGACGGGCGGCATCATCAGCCCGTGGTTCATCTGGTACATGGCCGCGTCGTCGGTGGCCGCGTTCGCCGTCGGAAAGAAAGCCGCGTACGCCGTGTCGCTCGTGAACGCCTGCGCGTACGTCGGCCTGCTGTTCGCGATGGGACAAGCCACGTTCGTCAACGACGTGCTGCTGCTCGCCGTCGCGCGCATGCTCTTCCTCTTCGGCGCTTCGTACTTTTTCCTCGTCGGCGTGGCGAACCTGCAGGAGAAGCGGCTGCGTATCCGCCAGCTCGAGCTCGAAGAAAGCCGCAAGGTCGAGGAGCTGACGCGCCTCACGCACGAGCTCGCGGACGCGAACCGCCGCAGCCAGGAAGCCGATCGTCTCAAGAGCCAGTTCCTCGCGAACATGTCGCACGAGCTGCGCACGCCGATGAACTCGATCATCGGTTTCTCCGAGATCCTCGTCGAACGCCTCGACACCCGCATCGACGCGAAGCACCTCGGCTTCCTCCGCCACATCCACGCGTCGGGACAACACCTCCTCGGCATCATCAACGACATCCTCGACCTCTCGAAGATCGAAGCGGGCAAGATGGAGATCTACCCCGAGTTCTTCTCCATCGCGCCGGTCGTCGAGAGCGTCTGCCACGTGATGCGCGGCATGGCGCGCGCGACGCCGCGCTTCGTCGTCGACATCCCGTCCGACCTGCCGCAGATCGAGACCGATCTCGCGAAGTTCAAGCAGGTACTCTTCAACCTGCTGTCGAACGCCGTGAAGTTCGCGCCGCCCGACGAGCCGATCACGATCCGCGCGGCATTCGCCGACGGTTGGATCACGCTCTCCGTGCGCGACGAAGGGATCGGCATCGACCCGAAACACCACGCGCTGATCTTCGAGGAATTCCGCCAGGTCGACGGCACCGCCCGCCGCGAGTTCGGCGGCACGGGACTCGGCCTCGCGCTCGTGAAGAAGTTCGTCGAGCTGCAGGGCGGACGCGCGAGCGTCGACAGCCGCCTCGGCGCGGGCAGCACGTTCTCGATCGCGCTTCCCGTGCGCTCGCGCGCGGCGGTCGTCACGCGCGCGCCGGAAGTGCTGCCGCCCACGCGGACCGATCGCGTGCTCGTGGTCGAAGACGACGCGAACGCGTACGAGCTCATCGCGTCCGCGCTCGGCTCGGCCGGCTTCCTCTCGATCCGCGCGCATCATGGCGACGAGGCGCTGCGCATCGCGCGCGAGTCGCAGCCCGCCGCCGTCACGCTCGACCTCGTGCTGCCCGGACTCGACGGCTGGGAAGTGCTGAAGCGTCTCAAAGGCGACGCCGCGACATGCGCGATTCCCGTCGTGATCATCTCGATGGTCGACAACCGCGACCTCGGCATCGCCCTCGGCGCCGACGACTACTTCGTGAAGCCGGTCGATCGCGAGCGCCTGCTCGAACGCCTGCGCGCGATCACCACGCGCGGCGACGGCGCGAAGCCGCGCCTCCTCGTCATCGACGACGACGCGTCCGTGCATACGCTGCTCGACGAGGAGCTCTCCGCGCTCGGCTTCGCCGTCGCGAAGGCGCTGAGCGGCGAAGAAGGCCTGCGCGCGGCACAGGAGCAGTCGCCCGACGTCATCATCCTCGACCTCATGATGCCGGGCATGAGCGGCTTCGAAGTCGCCGACTCGCTCAAGGACAACCCGCTCACGGCGAACATCCCGATCCTCGTGCTGACGTCGAAAGAATTGAGTGCCGAGGATCGGCAGATGCTGCATACGAAAGTGACGAGCTTCGTGCAGAAGGGAAAGTCCGCGCGCGAACAGCTCGTGCGCGAGATCCGCCGCGTCACCGCGCACGCGTAACGCGCTACGGAGCGCGGAACGCCTTGTCGTAGCCGGTCAGCTCGACGTAGCCCTCGCCGCTCACGGCCACGCCGTCGAACGAGCCCGCGACGTCGACCGCGCCTTCCCAGTACGTCACGTGCGTCGAGCCGCTGGTGAGCAGTTCCTGCGACTCGAGCAGCGGCGTGAGCACGAGCGCGACGTTGAGCGTCGGCAGCTCGACGCGCCACCCCATCGGATACGTTGCGCCGCTGCGCTTCGAGGTCCAGTGCCGCAGCGCGGTGACGCGCAACTGTTCGCGCCGCAGCGGAATCACGCGCCCGTCGCTGGTGATCAGCGATCCCGACGACGTCACGTCCGGCGTGCCGTCCTTGCGGCGGATGATGTACAGCATCAGCTCCGCGTCGCTGTCGAGCTGGATCGAAAACCAGTCCCAGCCCTGCTGGTTCTCGCGCAGCGCCGACGAGCCGAACTCGTGATCCATCCACGCCTGCCCCGTGCAGCGCGCGCCGTTCACGACGCCCGCGACCTCGAGCCGCGTCATCGAGTAGTAGTGCGACGCGTAGCCCGCGACCGGCGCCTTGATGCTGATCCCGTTCTCGCCGTGAATCGCCGGCGCCTTGCGCGAGCGCAGCGTGAGATCGATCGCATCGCGTCCCGCCGACGCCACGATCCGCCACGAGCCATCCGGGTTCGTAATCGCGCGCCAGCCTTCATTGAACACGTCGAGCTTTCCCACCGCCGCATCCGCCGTGAACGCCGACGCGCGGTTCATCTTCTCGTACGCGCGAAACGCGCGCCCGTCGACATCCGTGATCGCAAAATGCGCCGGCATCACATCGCGCAGATCCCAGCCCGTCTCCCGCGGCGCACGCGAAATCCCGACCCGAAAAAACGTGAGCTCGAAGCCGTAGCGATGCCCGTTCCCCGTCCGCAGATGCCCCGTGTAGTACCACCATTCCGTGCGAAAGGCAGGGTGCGCGCCGTGGTCGGTGGGGAAGTCGAAGGTGTAGTTGGGGAGGGCGGGCTGGAAATCGGAAGCAGATGAATGAAGAACGCAGAACGCAGAATGAAGAATGACGAAAAGGACAACGGCGGAACGGCGTGACCGGGCGGGTGTCATTCTCAATTCTTCATTCTGCGTTCTGCGTTCTTCATTCTGCTTCATATAATGACTCCTCCCATGCCCGACGCTCCCTCCCCCGGCCCCGCCTCCCGCGCCCGGTTCCGCACGCTGGCCGCGGAGGCGAATGTTCCGATCGAGGCGGACGATCTGCTCGTGCTCGCGCGGCGCTACGCGGATCAGGGGATGTACGACGAGTCGATCCATCTGTACGAGATGGCCGAGAAGCTCAAGCCGGGCTCGGTCTCGTTGCGGATCAATCTCGCGCGCGTGCGCGACCAGAAGCGCGCGGCGGAAGAAGCGCGCTACGCGAGCGTGCGCAGCGAGCTCGCCGCCGAGCGCGGACGTGATGAAGTCGACTCCTCGCAGTACGTCGGCCTCGCCCAGTACTACATGGCCAAGGACCAGACCTCGAAAGCCATCGAGCTCCTCGAGATCGCGAAGCTGAAGACGCCGAACAACTACCGTCCCTTCGAGATCCTCGGCCGCCTCTACTACTCGCAGGGCGAATGGGAATGCGCGCACGAGGAGATCGCCGCCGCGCGCAAGCTCAATCCGTTCGACCGCGGCCTCGCCGAGATCTCCGGCCGCATCGAGTTCGAGATCAAGAACTTCGACCGCTCGCTCGACGACTTCATCGACGCGTTCCTCCTCGCGACCGATCAGAAAGGCGAGTCCACCGAGCCGACGCGCCGCATGATCAACACGCTCAAGCGCATCGAGAACCTCGACACCAAGGGTCTCAACGCGCGCATCAAGGAGCGCGTCGAACAGCTGCAGCTCTCCACCGAGCGCCTCGAGTTCCGCAAGGAAAACCTCTTCCGTCTCGACAGCCGCAAAGACCTCAAAGAGATCCTCAACAAAATCACGCGCGCCGCGGAAAAGCGCGAGGATCTCATCGCCACGTCTCACGAACTGCGCAAACTCAGCGTCTTTCAGCACATGAAGGACGAGCAGATCATCCGCCTCTCGAAGCTCGCGCGCGTCGAAGGCTTCACCAACGGCGACTACGTCTTCAAGGAAGAAGACAAGTCGATGGACTTCTACGTCGTCCGCGACGGCCGCATCGAGATCCGCAAGGAGACGCCCTTCGGCCCGCAGATCCTCGGCGCGCTGACGCCCGATCACATCTTCGGCGAGATGAACTTCATCGACCGCACGCATCGCTCGAGTGATGCGCTGGCGACGGAATCGTCCGCCTGCTACACCTTCTCCTTCAGCGCGCTCGATCAGCTGATGGACGAGGACAAGGAGCTCGCCGTCGGCCTGCATTGGGCGTTCTGGCGCTCGCTGACGGAAAAAGTCCGCGACGCGAACGAACAGCTCAAGCTCTTCTTCCAGGAAGACGCGAAGAAAGGCGCGGGCCGCAAACGCGCCGAAGGCACGCGCGAGGTCGAGCAGGTCACCGTGAAGTCGGAAGACAAGGTCGATCTGTTCCGGGAACGCGGATTGTCGGCGGCGGAAATGAAACTGCTGGCCACGTTCTCGTCGGAAGAGCGTTTCCGCGAAGGCTCGATGATCTTCCGCGAGGGGGAGAAGGGCGACAAGCTCTACATCGTCCTCGACGGCCGCGTGCGCATCTCGAAGTTCATCCCCGGCGTCGGCGAGGAAGCGCTCACGGTGCTCGATCGCGGCGACTTCTTCGGCGAGATGGCGCTCATCGACGACAAACCGCGCTCCGCCGACGCGAAGGCGCACGAGGTCGACGCCACGGTGCTCTCGATCGACCGCGCGACGCTGAACGAGATCCTCTCGATGGATCCGCACGCGTCGCTGCAGTTCCTCAACCTGCTCTGCCGGATGATCAGCCGGCGCCTGCGCGAGATCAACGAGAAGATCGTGCAGTGGAAGTACATGAGCGGCGGCTTCTGATGCCCTTCCTCGAGTCCACCTGGCGCGCGGGCGAACGCCTCGTGCCGCACGCGCACGCCTCCGCGCACCTCGTGGTCGTGCTCGAAGGCGCGTTCGACGAGACCTGCGGCCGCCGCACGCGCAACTGCGACGCCGCGACGGTGATCCTCCGCGCCGCCGAGGAAACACACGCCGACCGCTTCCTCGCGCCGACGCGCTACGTCGCCCTCGAAGTCGACACCCCTCCACCCTCGACGCGTCTCGGCACGACCGCACTCGTGCCGCGCCTCGCGCGCGAGCTGCGCCGCAATGACTCGGTGTCGCAAGCGCTCGCCCACGGCGTCCTCTTGCAGATCCTCGGCGAGCTGCTCCATCCCGACGGCGCCGCACACGATGCGCGCGTTCGCGAGGCGCGCGCGTTGCTCGCCTCGCGCTTCGACGAACCGCTGCGCATCAGCGACATCGCCGCCGCGGTCGAACTGCATCCGGCGACGCTCACGCGCGCGTTCCGCGCGGCGTACGGCTGCAATCCGATCGAGTTCCTCCTGGCCACGCGCGTGCAACGTGCGCGTCGCGCGATCCTGCGCGGCGAGTCGCTCGCCGACGTCGCGCTCGCGTGCGGCTTCTACGACCAGAGCCATCTCTCGAACGCATTCCGCCGCTGCACCGGCATGACGCCGCGCGCGTACCGCCGCGCGCGTGTTTTCTCCAAGAACTGAACGCGAGCGCGGCGTAGCGTTGCGGCATGAGCCGCCTGCTCGCGATTCTCCTGTTCGCGGCGATGCTGTTTGCGACAGGACTGCACGCGCAGCACCTCGACTTCGGTCGCGTGTTCCCGCCGGAAGAGCAGCAATGGAGCGACTACCGCGCCGCGCTCGCGCGCTTCGACGCCTTGCGCGGGCACGTCGCGGATGATCCCGCGGAAGCGGCTGCACGCTTCGACGCGCTCGAGCGCGCGGTGCAGCGGCTCGACGCGTATCTCTATCTGCGCGCCGCGGTCGACACGACGAACGCGCGCGCGAAAGAAGCGGAGGAAACGCTTTCCGCGGAGTACGACCAGCACACCGCGTTCTTCGCGGCCGAGGCGGCGAAGGTGCCGGAGTCGCGCGTGCCGGCGCGGTATCGCTGGTTCTTCGCGGTCGCGCGCGAACAGGCGAAGCACCGGCTCGCGCAGGCGCAGGAAGACGTCGTGGCGACGCTCGAGCCGTTCACCACGACCTGGCAAGCCGATCTCAAAGATCGTCTCGACGCGAGCGCAGCGTCCGCGGCGGACAAGCGCGAGCTCTACGCGTTCTCGCTCGTCGCGCTGGCGCGTGCGCGGAACGCCGTCGCGAAACTGCGCGGCTACGACGACGCGGCGTCCGAGGTCTACGCGCGGAGCGGACTCGCGAAAGCGGACGTCACGCGATTGCTCGACGCGCTGGCGCGCGAGGCGGAGCGCTACAAGCAGTACGCCGCGATGCGCGCGGCGCATGCGGATGTTGCCGTCGCGCCGAAGTTCACGTTCGACGAAGTGCGCGCAATCCTGCCGCGGGCGCTGGCGCCGAACGGCGCCGAATACGTGACGGAGCTGAACGCGCTGCTCGATCCGGCGAACGGGCGTTTCGACGCCGGACCGGGCGAGCATCGACGGCGCGGCGGTTTCTCGAAAGGCTTCCCCGGATTTCCGAGCGTCTTCTTCATGCCCGCGTTCAACGGCACGTTCAACGACATGCGCGTCGTGGCGCACGAGTCGACGCACGCGCTGCAGTCGGAGCTCGAAGGACGTCGCGGTGTCGCGCCGGTGTCGATCGCCGGGCAGCCGAAGTTCCTCGCCGAAACGTTCGCCATGTTCAACGAACTGCTCCTGCCCGCGTGGCTTGCGGACCGCGAGCAGGATCCCGCGCGAAAGGCGTTCTTCCTCGAGCAGTTCCTCGAGTCGAAAGGCATGGGCATCGTGTTCGTCACCGCGGCCGAGGCGGCGCTCGAGCAGGAGCTGTACGACGGCGTCGCGGCGGGAACGATTCGCGATGCCGATGCGATCGACGCGCTCGCGCAACGCGTCGGCGCGCGCTATCTGCCGCGCGAGCTGAAGTGGACGAACGTGCGGCTGATGTGGGACGACCCGTTCTACGACGTCAACTACACGCTGGCGGGGTTGCTCTCGCTCGCCTTGTACGCGCGGTACGTGCGCGATCCGAACGCGTTCCTCCCCGCGTACCGCACGCTCTTCGCGAGCGGCGCCGTCGACGCGCCGGACGTCCTGCTGCGGCGCGCCGGCATCGACATCCACGATGCGCGCTGGGTCACGGACGCGCTCGACTCGGTGCAGGGGCGCATCGATGAATTGAAAGCCATCTACGCCGCGCGCAGCAGATAAACTGCGCACGTTTGCTCTTCATCCTCCTCTTCGCGCTGCTCTTCGTCATCCTCTGGACGTTCTTCTATGCGACTGGTCCCGCGCTGGCGCGGGTGCTCGCGGTCACCTCGCGCTGGACGACACACTTCCGCTATCGCGATTACCTGCCCGTGCTCGTCATCGTCGCGGCGGGCCTCGTCATCACCGCGATCGCGGGCGACGCGTTTCTCGACATCGCCGAGCGCGTGCACGCAAACGCGCCGCGCCTCGAGCACATGGACACCGAGATGCACGCGTGGGCGGCGACGACGCGCTCGCAGGGCGCGACCACATTCTTCGTCACGCTGACGATCATCGGCACGCCGGGCGTCGTGGCCGGCATCGTCATCGTCGCCGGCGTGCTGCTCGCGCTGCGCAAACATCTCGCGTGGGGCGTGTACGTCGTCACCACGACGGCCCTCGGCGGTTTGATCAATCTCGAGCTGAAGCTCTACTTCGCGCGCGCGCGTCCCGAGCTCGCGGAGGCGCTGCGCCGCGCGCACGGCTACTCGTTTCCGAGCGGCCACGCGATGGGCTCCGCCGTCGCGTTCGGCGCGCTGAGCTACGTCGCATTCCGCCTGCTGCACGGCTGGCGCACGCGCGCCACCGCGCTCGCATTCGCGTGGTCGCTCACCGCCGGCATCTGCATCTCCCGCGTCTACCTCGGCGTGCACTGGTTCTCCGACGTCTGCGCCGGTCTCGCCGCGGGCCTGCTCTGGTTCGCCATCGCCACCGTCGCGTACGAGACCTTCCGCCGCATCCGCCGCATTCGCGCGCAGCGATTGCGCGTGACCGGCGACGCCGGCGGCGCTACAGCGTGACCCGATCCGTGCGTCCGTTCGTTCGCAACACGCTCACTCCTTCGTAACCGCCGCCGAGCGCGGCTGCACCTACCGTGGACGGGTCAGGCCCCCGTATCCCACGGTGATTGAAGGAGTTACGTAATGAATGGTCTGCGCCCTGCCGCCTGGATTTCCCTCCTCCTGTCCTTTCTGGTGGCCCCCTTTCTGTACGGTGCCGAGGTGCACCTCACCGTGCGGCCGCCGGCAGGCGTGCGGCAACTGACGGCCGCGGAGCTACACGTCCGGAACGGGCGGGTGGAAGTCGATGCGATGCCAGACGACGTCGCGCTCGACCCGCGTTTGATCGCGGCCGTTGCCCGGCAACATGGCACCGCGGAACTCGAACTGCAGGACAGCGCGCGCCTCGAGGGTCGCTGGTCGTTGCCGTCCGGAACCTTTCGCATTCATTCGCGCGGCGACATTCGCGCGGACGACTGCCGCCTGGACGGGCCGGGCTCGCATCTGCGGCTCGAAGCGCGGAACATCGCGCTCCGCGGCGCGACCCAGCTCGACCTCGCGCGTCGCGATGGTGCGGGCGGCGAGCTGACGCTGATCGGCACGGATGGCATCGACATCGACGCGCGCGCAACGATCGACGCCAGCGGTGCGGAGGGAGACGGCGGACGCATTCTGCTGCACGCTTCAGACGTCCGGTCGCGCGGCACATTGCGCGCCCTCGGACGCGGCCGCATCGAGGTCGAGGCGCGGCGCGCGTTCGCGTTCACCTCGCACGCCGACACCGGCGGCGGCGTGGTGCGGCTCGATCCGACGAACATCATCATCGGCAGCTTCAGCGGGACGAACACCGGCATCAGCGTGGCAGGCGGCGACGTCAGCCCCAGCGCCGCGACGGGCCAGCTCGACGCCGGCAATCTCGTCGCGCTCCTCGCCACGAACGACGTCATCGTGCACACCACCAGCGCCGCCGGACCGGGAACGGGACTGCAGGCGGCGATCACCGGCGACACGACCGACGGCGACATCTCCGTCGAGGCGGAAGTCGTATGGAACTCCGCGCACAGCCTGTGGCTGCTCGCGCACGACGATCTCATCGTGCAGCGCGCGGTGCAGAACGCAGGCGCGGGTTCGGTCGCCGGCATCGCCGGATGGGACGGCACGACGACCACCGGCATCGACGGCGCGGTCGTCGCGGCGAGTGCCTACGGCAACGGCACCGGCGACGCGTTCGTCATGGGCACCGGCACGACGCTCTTCGCGCCGGGCGCCGCGTTCGGCAGCCGCCAGCAGGCGACCGCGGTTCGCGCACGCAACGTTTCGGTGCTCGGCAGCACGGCCGCGGTGCTCAGCGACTCGTTCGGAATGATTGGATATCACATCATCGTCGCCAACGACAGCGCGAACGGTCCGATCCACGTCGCCGCAAAAGGCACGCTGACCATGACCGCCGCTCAGGGCATCGATCGGTTCCGCTACGCGCAGATCGGACACGGCGGACCGGTCGACATCGCGCAATCCGTGGGCGTGAACCAGGGCAATCTGGCCGGCGCCATCGACGTCACCGTCGCGGGCGCGATCACGATGCTGGGCGGCAAGTCGCTCGGCTATTGTCAGATCGGACACGGCGGCGACCTCCGTCAGGGCGCCACGCGCGGAACCGCCGGCGGCGACATCAGCGTCACCGGCGCGTCGCTGTCGATGACCGGCGCCGGCGGGTCCGGCTCCGCGACCTACGTGCAGATCGGCCACGGAGGCGGCGTGCGCTTCGGCGCCTCCCATCAGGGCAATCTCTCGGGCAACATCACCGTCGACATCAGCGGCGACGTCACCCTCGACAACCGCCCGCAGTTCGGACTCGGCGACGTGATGATCGGCCATGGCGGCAACATCGTGACCACCACCGATTCCGGCAACGCCGCGCTCGCGCCAGCCACGCTCGGCACGCAGACAGGCGACATTCATGTGAACGCGGCGAACCTCGCCGTGTTCGCCGGCACCCACTCCGGCACCGGCCAGATCGGCCACGGTGGCGTGCTGTATGGCGTCGGCCAGACCGGCGCCGCGACCGGCGACATCGCCATCCACGCGACAGGTTACGTGCACGTCACCGGCGGCTCCGATGTCTCGGTGCGTTCGCTGACGTACGCGCAGATCGGTCACGGCGGCGGCATCAACGGAAATGTCGCCGGCAAAACCGCGGTACGCGGAGCGGTGAGCGGCGCGATCACCATCACCGCGGACGGCGATGTGGAAGTGCGCGCGGGAAGCAATCTCGCCGCGTACGCGCAGATCGGAAACGGCGGCGGCACCTACGGACTGCAGGGCGGGGCGACGCTCACGAGCGCGAGCGGTGCGCTCACCGTCGAAGCCAATCATGTGCTCGTCCAGGGCGGACCATCGCTCATCGGCTACGCGCAGATCGGTCATGGCGGTGAGATTTATCAGGACGGCAACGACGCCGCGACGCAAGGACCGCTCTCCGGCGCTCTCTCGGTGATCGCTCATACGAATCTCGACGTGCTCGCCGGCACCGACGATCAGGGCACTGACTACGCGCAGGTCGGCCACGGCGGCGCGCCCTTCAACGGCAGCGGCTTCGGACCGACGCAGGCAGGCGTCACCGGCAGCTGCAGCATCACCGTCACCGGCGAGACGAGCCTCGTCGACGTGCCCGCGCTGCCGAACCCGCCGAACATGTGGTGGCTCGGCCATCGCACGCTCGGCACGCTGAGCAGCGCGCCGGTCTCGCTGACCACCGGCACGCTCGACTTCGTCGCCGGCCCCGGCGCGACGAACGCCACGATCAGCGATGCCCAGTTCTGGCCGCGCTTCGTCGGAGACGCTGCGGACGAAACGGACAACGCGGTCGGCGGCGAAGTGACGCTGAACGTGCGCGGCAGCGGCAGCGACGGCAACCTCATCGTGCAGCAGCCGCTGGTCGTGCCGGCGGCGGTCGCGAACCGCGTGCAGGCTATCTCCAGCGACGACCTCACCATCGGCGCGAGCATCACCAACAACGGCTCGTCGAACGTCGACCTCGTCGCCGACGACGCGAATCCGCTGCCGCCGAACTTCAGTCCGACGGCGCTCTTCACCATCAACTCCGGCGCCACGATTTCGGGCAACGTGCGACTCTTCGCCGTCAGTCATGCTCAGTTCTTCCCCGGCACGTACACGCCGCCGGCGACCGCGTTCTCGGTGTGGCACGATCAGTCCGGCGTGCCGGTCGTCGGCATCAACTTCAAGGCCGCTCCCGCGGCGGATGTCTCCGTTACGAAGACCGACTCGCCCGATCCGGTGACGCCGGGCAACAACCTCACCTACTCGATCGGAGTGACGAACAGCGGTCCCGATGCGGCCGCGACGGTGAGCCTCACCGACACGCTGCCCGCCGGCACCACGTTCGTCTCGCTCGCGTCGCCCGGCGGCTGGAGCTGCACGACGCCGGTAGTCGGGAACGGCGGCACCGTCACGTGCACCATCGCTTCGTTCACCGGCGGCGCGTCGTTCACGCTGGTCGTGAATGTCGATCCTGCCGCAACCGCGAGCTCCACGATCAGCAACACCGCAAGCGTGAGCTCTTCGACCGCCGATACGAACAACGGCAACGACAGCGCAACGTCGACCACGACCGTCGGCGCGGCCAGCGCCGATCTTTCGGTGACGAAGACCGACGCGCCCGATCCGGTGACACCGGGCAACGACCTCACGTACACGATCACCGTCGCGAATGCCGGACCGAGCGTCGCCTCGACGGTCGCGCTCACCGACGCGCTGCCGAGCGGCACGACCTTCGTCTCGCTGTCGTCTCCCGCCGGTTGGAGCTGCACGATGCCGTCCGTAGGCAGCAATGGCACCGTGACGTGCAACGCGACATCGTTCACCGCCGGCAACGCGGCGTTCACGCTCGTCGTGAATGTCGATCCCGCGCAGACGGGCACGATCAGCAATACCGCGAGCGTGACCTCGGCCACCGCGGATCCGAACACCGGCAACGAAAGCGCGACATCGTCGACGACCGTCGATGCGCCGAGCGCCGACGTCTCGATCGCGAAAGTCGACACGCCCGATCCCGTCACGCCGGGCAGCAATCTCACCTACACGATCACGGTGACGAACGGCGGCCCGAGCGTCGCCTCGACACTGGCGATGACCGACACGCTGCCGAGCGGCACGACGTTCGTCTCGCTCGCGTCGCCGGCCGGCTGGTCGTGCACGACGCCCGCGGTCGGCGCGAGCGGCACGGTGACGTGCAACGCGACTACGCTCGTCGTCGGCGATGCGGTGTTCACGCTCGTCGTGAACGTCGACGCCGCGCAGACCACGACCATCAGCAACACCGCAAGCGTGACGTCGGCCACCACCGACCCGAATCCCGGCAACGAAAGTGCGACCGCGGCGACCGCGCTCGGCACGGCCACCGCGGATCTCGCCATCACGAAGACCGATGACGTCGATCCAGTGACGCCGGGCACGAACCTGACGTACACGATCACCACGATGAATGCCGGCCCGTCGAACGCGGCAAGCGTGCAGCTCACGGACACCCTGCCGGCCGGCACGACGTTCGTCTCGCTGGCGTCGCCCGGCGGCTGGTCGTGCACCACGCCCGCCGTTGGCGCGAACGGCAGCATCACGTGCAGCATCGGCGTGCTGACGCCTGGCAACGCCGTCTTCACGCTCGTCGTGCACGTCGGCTCGACGGTCGCACCCGCGACGGTGCTCTCCAACACCGCGACGGTGACGTCGTCGACGTCCGACCCGAACACCGGCAACGAGTCGGCCACGCAGACGACGACGGTCGGCGCCGCGAGCGCGGATCTCTCGATCACGAAGAGCGGCTCGCCCGATCCGATCACCCCCGACAACGATCTGACCTACACGATCACGGTCGCGAATGCCGGACCGAGCGTCGCGTCGACGCTCGCCGTCTCCGACACGCTGCCGACCGGCACGACGTTCGTCTCGCTCGCATCGCCGGGCGGCTGGAGCTGCACGACGCCCGCCGTCGGCGCCGCGGGCACCGTGAACTGCACAAACGCCTCCTTCGACCTCGGCAACGCCGTCTTCACGCTCGTCGTGCACGTCGGTGCGTCGGTCTCCAGCGGTACGATCCTCAACAACACCGCCACGGTCACGTCGTCGACCGCCGATCCGAACACCGGCAACGAGACCGCGAAAACAGCGACGACCGTCGGCTCGTCGGTCACCGCGGACCTCGCGGTCAGCAAGACCGCGACACCCGATCCGGTGACGCCGAACGCCGATCTCACGTACACGATTACGGTGACGAACGCCGGTCCGTCGACCGCGACAGGCGTCTCGCTCACCGACGCGTTGCCCGCGAACACCACGTTCGTGTCGTTCAGCAAACCCGCGGCGTGGTCCGCAACGACGCCTGCCGCCGGCGGCACGGGAACCGTGACCGCAACGCTCGCGTCGATGCCGCCCGGCAGCGCCGTCTTCACGCTCGTCGTGCACGTCGGCGCGGCCGTGACGCCTGGTACGACCATCAGTAACACCGCGGTCGTGTCGTCCGCGACGACCGATCCCGCGCCCGGCAACGAGAGCGCGACCGCGACGACGAACGTCGTGGCGCCGACCAGCGTCATCGTCCACGGCACGAAGTCCGCGAGCGGCACCTTCCAGGCCGGCAGCACCGTGACCTACACGATCGTGCTGACGAACAGCGGCGCGAGCGCGCAGACGAACAACTCCGGCAACGAGTTCACCGACGTCCTCCCCGCGGCGCTGACGCTCGTGAACGCGTCCGCTTCATCCGGCACCGCGACCGCCACTGTCGCCACGAACACGGTGACGTGGAACGGCGGAATCGCGGCCGGCGGCAGCGTGACGATCACCATTCACGCGACGATCAATCCCGCTGCGCCTCCGGGAACGCTCATCAGCAATCAGGGTACGTTCATGTACGACAGCGACGCGAACGGCACGAACGACACCAGCGGCGTGACCGATGACGCGAGCGTCGCCGGCGGAACGAATCCAACCGTCTTCGCCGTCGCGGCAGCGGCGTCGGCCGCGGTGATTCCAACCGCGAGCACGTACGGGCTGCTCTTCCTCGCGGCGGCGCTCTTCGGACTCGCACTGCTGCGGCTGCGCTAACCGTCCACGCGAGAGCGGCGACCCTCCGGTCGCCGCTCTCGACTCACGCGGTTCAATGCATCACAGCGTGACGCGATCTTCGCTGCGCGCGACGCGCGGCGTGTAGAGCTCGCGCACCACGCGGCCGACGCTCGTGCGGTCGAGCGCCTCGGCCGTACACGCGTTGAGGCGCTGGAACAGCTCGCCGACGGCGGCGCGCTCGTCGTCGTCCGGGCCGAGATCCGGGACCGCGCGCTGCATGCCTTCCATGTGCGCGACGACTTCTTCGACGAGGATGCGATCGGGATCGCACGCGGGCACGTAGCCGATCCATTCCGTGCCGGTCGGCGTGATCAGCTTCGCTTCCTCGAGCTTGTGGAGCACGCGCACCATCTGCGCGTCGGTCGAGCCGAACTGCTCGGCGAGGCGATACGCGGACGGCGCTTCCTCGCGGCGGTCGAAGCGGCGGCAGATCTCGATGATGCCGCGCAGCGCGAAGTAGAGATCGAAACGCGGCTCGTCCTGCACCTGCTGCTGCGTCGCGCGCAGGACGCCGTAGAGGTTCTGCCAGACGTAACTCACCTGGACGCCGAGGAGGATGACCACCCACATGATCTCGATCGCGATGAGGAAGATCACCGCGAGTCCGATCGTGCCGTAGATGAGATTGAGGCGGCCGCTGACGAGATGGTTCGCGTACACGCCGAAACCCCAGCGCACCAGCGTGAACAGCGTCGTCGTGACCAGCGCGCCGGCCGCCGCGGCCTGGATGCGCACCTTCGTCGACGGCACGAGCCAGAACAGCATCGTGAAGCCGATGAACAACACGACGATCGGCACGATCGTGAAGATGAAGTCGCCCTGCAGCAGCACGCGCAGATAGCGGTTGCGCTCGAGCATGGTCGTGGTCGTGAACGAGAGCCCCATCAGCAGCGGCCCCCAGAAGAACAGCATCGTGAAGGCCATGATCTTCTGGCGGTAGCCGCGCACGCTGCGCACTTTCCAGATCATGTTCACCGCGGCCTCGACGGCGACGAAGAGACGGAAGGCGACGAACATGAACGCGATCGCGCCGAGGGTCGAGGCGGTCTGCGCGTTCTCGGCGAAGCGCGCGAGGTGATACGTGATCTGCGGCGACTGATACGGGATGACCGCGTTGAGGATCGTGTCGATCTGCGTCTGGAAGCCGGGGAAGATGTTCTTGAAGTACTCGTTGAGGATGTGCGTGAACGCGACCAGGAGCGGGATCAGCGAGAGCAGCGTCGTGTACGCGAGCGCGGCGGCGCGCGCGGTGCCCTGCACGCTGTAAAACTCGCGCACGACCTCGCGGACGAAGAGGAAAAACTCCACCACCAGCGCGCGCGTGCGCTTGCGTCCCGAGCCGTGGCGGCGGTAGACCAGCACGGCCGGATCGGTCAGCCAGCCCCAGATCCAGCCATGGGCGCGGCGCAGGCGTTCGATCGACGTCTGCCGCCAGCCGCGTTTCGGTTCCTCGCTCATCGTTCAGGCTCGCGAAGCGTACTCATTACTCATACCGCATGCCTTGCCGCCTCGCCTGACTCTTGCATTATGGCTGAGCGTGCCAAAGGCCATCGAGCCGGAAGTCATCGAGCCGGATGAGAAGCTCCCGCGCGATCTCGTCGCGCTGCGGCGTTTCGCGCGGCTGATGGACGAGGCGGTGGCGATCCCGGGCACGCGCTTCCGCTTCGGTCTCGACGCGGCCCTCGGCCTCATTCCCGGCATCGGCGATCTCGCCGCCGGCATCCTCTCGACGTGGATCGTCGTCGGCGCGCTGCGCCATCGCGTGCCCGCGCGCATCATTCTTCGCATGGTCTTCAATATCGCCTTCGACATCGCCATCGGCGCGGTGCCGGTCGCGGGCGACGTCTTCGACTTTCTCTTCGAAGAGAACATGAAGAACATGCGGCTGCTCGAGCGCTACCGGAACCGCCGCCGCACGCCGCGCACGCCGTTCGAGATCGCGCTCGTGACGGTGCTGATCGTGGCGTTCCTCGCGGCGGTGGTGGTGGTCGCGTTCGGCGCGCTGCTCGCGCTCGTGTTCTGGCTGATCGGCAAGCGGGGACCGCTGCTGTGAGCTTCTTCCGCCGGCGTAAGCGGCCGCGCTATCCGGGACGTTCACCGCTGCCGATGGTGCGGCGGCGCGTGCCGATGCGCTACCACATGCGCCATCAGTTCGGCGTGCGCGACCTCGCGTTCCTGCAGACGATGCACGCGCTCACCGGTGCGGCGCTGTCGGAAGGCAATCGCGTCGACGTGCTCAAAAACGGCGTACAGATTTTCCCGTCGATGCTCGCCGCGATCCGCGCGGCGCAGAAGACGATCAACCTCGAGTTCTACATCTACTGGGACGGCGAAGTCGGGAAGATCTTCGCGCAGGCGCTGGCCGAGCGCGCGCGTGCGGGCGTCCTCGTCAACGTGATCCTCGACGCGGTCGGCTCGGCCACGATGTCGCCGGAGCTCGTCGAGTTCCTGCAGCGCAACGGCGTGCGCGTCGAGTGGTTCCATCCGCTGCGCTGGTACACGCTCTCGCGCGTCAACCACCGCACGCACCGCAAGCTGCTCATCGTCGACGGCACGGTCGGCTTCTCCGGTGGCGTCGGCATCGCCGACAACTGGCTGGGCGACGCCGACTCGCACGAGCACTGGCGCGAGACGATGGTGCGCGTCGAAGGGCCGGTGGTGACGCAGATGCAGTTCGCGTTCATGGACAACTGGGTCAAGAGCCGCGGCGAGTTGCTGACGGGGCTCGACTACTTCCCCCGCATCGAGCCGCGAGGCACGCAGCTGACGCAGGTCGTGAAGTCGTCGCCGAGCGAAGGCTCGTCGGCGGTCAAGCTCCTCTACATCGTGTCGATCGTCAGCGCCACGCGCTCGATCTACATCTCGAACGCCTACTTCGTCCCCGACCGCGACACCATCCGCGCGCTCGAAGGCGCCGTGCGCCGCGGCGTCGACGTGCGCGTCATCGTCCCCGGCGAATCGACCGACGTCCCCGTCGCGCGCCACGCCGGACGCCTCTTTTACGCGCAACTCCTTCTGCGCGGCATCCGCATCTTCGAGTACCAGCCGACGATGATGCACGCGAAGACGATGGTGGTCGACGGCGTCTGGACCACCATCGGCAGCTCGAACTTCGACGACCGTTCGTTCCGCCTCAACGACGAGGTAAACGTCAACGTGCACGACGAAGGCGTGGCCGCGCAGATGGAGCAGATGTTCTTCGAAGACCTCGCCCGCAGCGAGGAGATCACGCCCCCGCGGTGGATCCGCCGCCCGTGGCTGGACCGCGTGAAGGAGCGGATGGCGGGGTGGCTGAAGCCGCAGTTGTAATTACCATTTTTACAGATTGACTTACTTGATTCTGTACGCGGTAATTCACCGCATGCGAATCATTCTTTCATTCCTTCTCGCCAGCACGCTCTCCGCCTTCGCGCAGAACATCCCGCTCCAGAACTGGCCGGTGGCGGCCACGCGCACGAATGCGCTTGCGTTCGTGGCGGTGACGCCGTGCCGGCTCGTGGACACGCGCAATCCGAGCGGCCCGTTCGGCGGCCCTTCATACGCCGCGCTGGAGACGCGCACCTACGACGTAGCCGCGGGGCCGTGCACCGGACTCCCGCTCACGGCGCAGTCGTACTCGCTCAACTTCACCATCGTGAACTACAACGTCGCCAGCGGCAGCTACATCACCGCGTGGGCGGCGGGAACGACGCGGCCGAACGTGTCGTCCGTGAACTTCGGCACCGGCGTCCCGGTCGCCAACGCCTCCATCGTCGCGACCGGTGCGAGCGGACAGATCTCCGTCTTCGCCGGCGGCGCGACGGACATCATCATCGATCTCAACGGCTACTTCATCGGCGGCGCGGGCACGCTGCCGGCGGGCAAGAGCTTCCGCATGACCGGCAGCATGGACGACAGCGGCGTGATCTACGGCATCAACGGCTCGAGCGTGAGCGGCATCTACACGACCGGCGTGCTCGGCACGCTGACCACGCTGAATCTCACCGACGGTTCCGGCGTGATGGGCTACACGACGGCGGGCGCGACGTGGGGAGTCAAGGGATTCAACTCCGGCACCACCGGGTTCGGCGGCGGCGTCCTCGGGATTTCCGGCGCGCGCTCCGGCACGGCGATCGGCAATCTGGCAGGTGTTCGCGGCGAATCCCAGCTCGGCTTCGGAGTCCTCGGCAACACAAACAATGCCGCCGGCGTGGGCGGCACGTACAACGATGCAAACGGCAACATCCTCCGCAGCGGCTACCTCGCGAACAACACGTACGCGGTCTACGCGGCGGGCGACCTCGCGGCGTCGGGCACCAAGTTCTTCGTCGATCCGCATCCGTCGGATGCGACGAAAGTCATTCGCTTTGCAGCGCTCGAGGGTCCCGAGGCCGGCACGTATTTTCGTGGACGCGGACGCTTCGTACACGGTCGCGCGGTCATCGACGTGCCGGAGGCGTTCCGCATGACCACCGAAGAAGAGGGGATGACCGTGCACCTCACGCCGATCGGCGGGCTGGCGATGGTCGCGGTGACGCAGCAGTCGCTCGATCACATCGAAGCCGAAGCCTCGAAGGACGTCGAGTTCTCCTATGTCGTGTACGGCGTGCGCCGCGGCTACAAAGACTTTCAGCCGATCCGCGACGGCGTCGAGTTCATCCCCGACAGCCCGACCGCGAAGCTGCCCGCGTACCTCAACGAAGAACAGAAGAAGCGGCTCATCGACAACGGTACGTACAACAGCGACGGCACGGTGAACCTCGGCACGGCCGTGAAGCTCGGCTGGGACAAGGCGTGGCGGGAGCAGCGCTGAGCGCTACTCCCAATCCGTGTGCACGAACGGCGCGTCCGCCCCTTTGTCATTCCGCTGGTACGTGTGCGCGCCGAAGAGGTCGCGCTGCGCCTGCGTCAGGTTCTGCGGCAGCTCCGCGGTGCGGTAGCTGTCAAAGTACGCGAGCGAGGCGCTGAACGCGGGCACCGGGATGCCGTGCGTCTGCGCGAAGGCGGACGCGCGGCGCCATGCGTCCTGCGAACGCGCGATGTCGGCGCGGAACTGCTCGTCGAGCAGCAGGTTCGCGAGCCGCGGGTCGCGCTCGTACGCCTGCATGATCGAGTCGAGGAACTTCGCGCGGATGATGCAGCCGGCCTTCCAGATGCGCGCGATCTCGCGCATGTCGATGGTCCACTTCCATTCGCGGCTGCCGGCCTGAATGAGCGCCATGCCCTGGGCGTACGAACAGATCTTCGCGGCGTACAACGCGTCGTGCACGTCGCGGATGAACTGCTCGCGGCTCTCGACCGCGCGCGGCGACGGCGCGTCGAAGAGCTTCGAGGCGGCGACGCGCTCGTCTTTCATCGACGACAGCACGCGCGCGTCGATGGCAGCGGCGATCGTCGGAATCGGCACCGCGAGATCGAGCGCGACCTGCGCCGTCCACTTGCCGGTGCCTTTCTGTCCCGCCTTGTCGAGCACCTTCTCGACCAGCGGCGCGCCCGTCTCCGGATCGCGCACGCGGAAGATCTTCGCCGTGATCTCGATGAGGAACGACTGCAGCGGACCGCGGTTCCATTCGTCGAAAATGCGCGCGAGCTCCTCCGCATCGCACCCCAACCCACGCCGCAGCAGGTCGTACGCCTCGGCGATGAGCTGCATGTCGCCGTACTCGATGCCGTTGTGCACCATCTTCACGAAGTGACCCGCGCCGTCGGTGCCGCAGTACGTGACGCACGGCCCGGAGTCGCTGCGCGCGGCGATGGCTTCGAACACCTCGCGGATCGACTCCCACGACTCGCGCGTGCCGCCGGGCATGAGCGACGGACCGAAGCGCGCGCCGTCTTCGCCGCCGGAGACGCCGGAGCCGACGAAGTGGAGGTCGTGTTCGAGCAGCCGCTGCGAGCGCGCCTGCGTGTCCTTGAACCACGAGTTGCCGCCGTCGATGACGACGTCGCCCGGCTCGAGCAGCGGCATCAGCTTGTCGAGCATCTCGTCGACCGGCGCGCCCGCCTTGATCATCATCATGATCCGGCGCGGACGTGCGAGCGCGGCGACGAACTCCTCGAGCGTCTTCGTGCCGGTGAACTTCTTCCCCGCGTTGTCGCGGATGAACTTGTCGGTGCGATCCGGCTCGCGGTTCCAGACGGCGACCGAGAAGCCGTGCTCCTCGATGTTCAGCGCGAGGTTCGACCCCATCACCGCGAGGCCGATCATTCCGAACTGCGCCGTCATGCCTTCACCCGTGCGCCGTTCGCGTTGCGCGCCAGCGCCTGCGTCACCGACTTCTCGAGCCACGCGAGATTCGCGTCGATGTCGTTGCCGAGGTCGAGACGCAGCAGGCGGCGGTGACGCGTGGCGAGCGACTGCGCGTCGCCGAGGGCCTGCGCGCCGACGAGCTGGCTGAATGTGAGGTTCTCACCGGGAATGTCGATGTCGCGCGCACTCGCGACGAGTTGCAGAAACACGCCGGTCTCCGGCCCGCCCTTGTGCAGCTGTCCGGTCGAATGGAGGAAGCGCGGGCCGTAGCCCGTCGTCGTCGCGACGTGCAGCTCGCGCGCGATGGCCTCGCGGATGCGCGCGATGGCGGCGTCGCGTTCCGGCGTTTCCGCGAAGTATTCGGTGATGGCGAAGTAGTCGCCGGGCTTCACCTGCGCGAGCAACGCCGCGAGTGCGTCATCGTCGCCGGCGCGGCGCACTTCGACCGGCTGCGAGCTCTGAGCGCCGCCGGCGATCTCGCCGAGGATGCGTTTCGTGTTGTCTTTCGACTCCTGCACGTTCGGCTGATCGAACGTGTCGACGCCGAGGATCGTGCCGGCAACCGCGGTCGCGAACTCCCAGACGAAAAACGTCTCGCCGAGGTCGAGCGCGTCTTCGAGCACGAGATCGACGACCGGATGTCCCGCGGCGGCGAGCTCGCGCAGACGCGCGGTCTCGTCGCTGCCGCGCATGCGCACGCAGACGAACAGGCGATCGTTGCCGTACGCGTTCGCGGGGAGATCCGGCTCGCCGGCGATCGGCACGATGCCTTTGCCTTCCTTCCCGGTGCTCTCCGCGATCAGCTGCTCGACCCAGAGGCCGAGCGTGTCGAGCGGGCGCGGCGTGATCAGCGTCAGCTTGTTGCGCCCCTGCTGCGCCATCGCGCCGAGGACCACGCCGAGGAGCGCCGCGGGATTCTTGCGGATCTGCGGCAGCGACGACACGTGCGCGGCGTGTTGCGCGCGGTCGAGCAGCGTGTCGACGTCGACGCCGGCCAGCGCCATCGGCACGAGGCCGAAGAACGACAGCGCGGAGTAGCGGCCGCCGATGTCGGGCAGGTTGAGGAACGTCGAGCGGAAGCGATCGCGCTTCGCCTCTTCGATGAGCTGCGAGCCGGGATCGGTGATGGCGATGAAGTGCATGCCCGCGCGCTCGCCGGCCACGCTCTTCATCCGCTCGTAGAAGTAGCGGTGGAACATGCGCGGCTCGGTCGTGGAGCCCGACTTCGACGCGACGATGAACAGCGTCTTCGCGAGATCGATGTGCGCCTCGAGCTGCGCGATGGCGTCGGGCGCCGTCGAGTCGAGCACGAGCAGCTCCGGATATCCCTCGCGTTTCGGGAAGACGCGCCGCGTCACCTCGGACACGAGACTCGAGCCGCCCATGCCGAGGACGACGACGTACTCCATGCCGCGGCGGTATTCGTCGGTGAGCTCGACGAGTCCTTTCGCGTTGCGCTTCATCTGGTTCATCACGACGAGCCAGCCGAGCGCGTTCTCGATGATCTTCTTGTGCTCGTCGTCGGACTTCCACAGCGTCGCGTCTTTGGCCCAGATGCGCGAGACGACTTTGTCTTTCTCCGCGCGCGCGATGAACTCGTCGAGCGACGGCACGTTGTGCAACGTGAGCCGCTCGGGCAGTCCGCGCACGACGGCGTCGCGCCGCGCCTCGATGGTGTCCGTCAGCTGCGCGAATGATTCGTCGAACGCTTTCACGCCGTCGTCGGTGAGCTTGTCGGTGATCGCTTTGAGGCTGAAGCCTTTCGCCTCGAACGTGGCCAGCACGCGCTTCGCGTCGTCGAGATCCGCTTCGAGCGTCGGCTGCACGCGGCCGTGATCGCGGAATGCGTTGAACGTCGCCGGCGGAATCGTGTTCACGGTGTCGGCGCCGATCAGCGACTCGATGTAGAGCACGTCGCTGTACTTCGGATCCTTCGTGCCGGTCGACGCCCACAGCGGCCGCTGCACACGCGCGCCGAGCGCGCGGAGCTTCTCGAAGCGCGAGCTGCTGAATTGCTCTTTGAACAGCTGATACGCGACCTTCGCGTTCGCGATGGCGACCTTCCCTTTCAGCTCCGCGAGCGACGGATCGTCTTTCATCTTCGCGTCGAGTTGCTTGTCCGCCTGCGCGTCGATGCGGCTGACGAAGAAGCTCGCGACGGACGCGATGTTGCCGATCGGCAGGCTCTGCGAGGCGCGCCGTTCGAGACCGCGCAGATACGCTTCGATCACCTGCGCGTAGACGTCGATGGAGAAGATCAGCGTAACGTTGACGTTGATCCCGGTGGCGATGGCCTGCTCGATCGCGGGGATGCCTTCCGGCGTCGCCGGAATCTTGATCATGGCGTTGTCGCGCCCGAGTTTCACGAACAGCCGCTTCGCCTCGGCGACCGTCTTCGCCGTATCGCGCGCGAACAGCGGCGAGACTTCGAGACTCACGTAGCCGTCGTCGCCGTTGGTCTTGCGGTAGACGGGGAGAAAGACGTCGGCGGCGTTGCCAATGTCTTCGATCACGATCTCGTCGTAGATGTCGTCGCGCGACATGCCCTGCGAGGCGAGCATGCGCAACTGGCCGTCGTAGTCTTCGCTGCCGCTGATCGCTTTCTCGAAAATGGTGGGATTCGACGTGAGACCGCGCAAGTCGTCTTCGTCGATCATCCGCTGCAGCTCGCCGCTCGAGACGAGCTTGCGCTCCATCTGGTCGTACCAGACGCTCTGTCCGAGCTTGGGGAGCTCCGCAAGGGGGTTGGTCATCTGATGCCTCCGCTTCAAGGCGAAAGCATATTCGAGTCCTACCCACCCGGCCCGGCCGGGTGCGCTGGTTGCCCAAGGCTTCTTCAGGTTGGCTCGTCGACGCCCGCTTTGCGTACGGCAGTGAGCGCGATTCGTGTGACAAATACCGTGGCGATGACGGCGAGGATGCCGCCTGCAATCTGAATCGCGAGCCGCGTCGTCGTCAGCTCCGCGGTCGCGGCCCGCGCGGCGGTGTCGCTGATCCAGACGAAGGCGAGCGTCACCGGAATGATCCCGAAGAACGTCGCCACGACATACGACAGCAGCCGCACGCCGGTCAGTCCGAACGCGAAGTTGATATAGGCATACGGGAACACCGGCGCGAGGCGGATGAGGAACACGATGCGCGCGCCTTCGCGCGTGATGGCGCGGTCGAGCGCGCGGAACTTCGCGTTGTTCGCCGTCAGTGCCTCGATCTTTTTGCGCATCAGCGTACGGCCGAGGAGGAACGAGACCGTCGCGCCGATCGTCGCGCCGACGATCACGACGATCGAGCCTTTGACGAAGCCGAAGATCGCGCCCGCGCCGAACGTGAGCGGCGACGCCGGCAGAAAGCAGACGCACGCGACGACGTACGCGAGCGTGTACACGACGTAGCCCGCCGGTCCGATGCTCCGCACCCACGCCTGAAACCGCACCAGCCACGGCCCAATCGGCAGCAGGCGCAGCGCGACGAGCAGCGCCGCGATGGCGACGACGCCGAGCACGGCCTTCACGACCGGGAACCGCTTCCGGGCGTCGCTCACCTCGGCCGCGATTCTACTTGAACGGGATGAACACCTTCCGCAGCGACTTGAGCACGAACACGACCGCGCTGACGCCGCCGACGATCGCGCCGAAGAGCAAGCCCGCGACGCCACCGAGCACCATCTTCAACGCGCCGCCGCCGCCGGATTTCTTCGCGTTCGTCGGGGACTTTGCGTACGCGGGCCGCGGCGCGCCGAGCGGCAGCGGCTTGCCTTCCGGCGTCGTCTCCGCTTTCTTGCGGTCTTCGGGCTTGTCCGCCTGCGCGCGCGCCTTGCGTTTCGAGTCGTCGCCTTTGAGGCTGCCGAACGTGCGCGCGTACACCTGCGTGAACTCCGCGCCGAAGAAGAGGATCTGCGCCGACCAGTACACCCACACGAGCAGGATGACCAGCGAGCCGGCCGCGCCGTACGCGGAGCCGACCGCCGCTTTGCCGAGATAGAGGCCGAGCCCGAACTTGCCGAGGACGAAGAGGATCGCGGTGAAGACGGCGCCGAACCAGACGTCGTGCCACGCGATGCGCAGGTCGGGCAGCACGCGGAAGATCGCGGCGAAGAGCACGACCGCGATGCCGAACGACAGCACGAGCTGAATCGCCTGCAGCACGGCCTCGCCGCCGGGCAGGCGTCCTTCCATGAACTTCCCCATCGCCGCGATGATCGTGTCGAGGAGCAGCGTGACGAGGAGCAGGAAGCCGATGCCGAGCACCATGGCCATCGAGAGGAAGCGCTCCTTGATGAAGCCCATGATGCCGCCGGCTTTCTTCGGCTCGACGTTCCAGATCGTGTTGAGCGCGTCTTTGAGCTGGCCGAAGACGCCGGAGGCGCCGAGGATGAGCGTCACGAAGCCGACGATGGTGGCGAGCGTGCCGGACTTCGGCTTCGAGGCCGCCTGGATCATGTCCTCGAGCGACTTCGCCATCTGCGGCCCGAAGAAGCGGCCGAGCTCGCCCGAGATCTGGCCGTGCGCCGCTTCCTGTCCGAGGAAGAGTCCTGCCATCGCGACGGCAATGAGCAGAAGCGGACCGATGGAAAAAATCGTGTAGTACGCGAGCGCCGCGCCGAGCCGGGGAGCCTTGTCCTGGCTGAACTCCGTGAACGTCTGTTTGAAGACGTCGATGTACTTTTTCATGCTGCCCCCGCGCGTCACGGGAGCAAGTGGTGAGCCACTGGCGCCGCTACCGCGTTTTCATCCACGCGACGCAGCGCTCGAGCGACGCGTGCATCGCATCGGCGCCGAGATGAATCGGATGTCCGTGTCCGGGGAGGACCCATTCGAAGGAGTAGTCGAGCAGCCGTTCCATGGAGCGGATCTGTTCGGACCACGAGTACCAGCACGCGCTGCGGAAGGCGTAGAGATGTCCGCGGCTCTCGCTCCAGGCGAGGTGATCGCCGGTGAAGAGGAACTTGTTGCGATAGAGGTAGACCGCGTGGCCGCGCGTATGCCCCGGCGTCGGAATCATGACGAGGTCGTCGTCGAGGTCGACGGGATCGTTGCCGCGCGGCTGCAGTTCGACGGCGGCGGTGCGGGCGCGCACGTCGTCGCGATGCAGCACGCGCGCGCAGCCGAAGCGCTCGTGGAACTTGTCATGATCGGCGACGTCGTCCTGGTGCGTGAGGAGCATGCGCGCGACGCCGCCCATCGCGGCGATGTTCTTCACGAGCGGTCCGGAGAAGCGCGGCGAGTCGACGAGGACGTTGCCGCCGTCGCGGCGGAGGAAGTAGCTGATCGCGCCGAACGAGCTCTCGCTCGTGAAGCCGCAAACGTGCACGTCGTCTTCGATGCGCTCGGGATACGCCGCGAGCGCCGCGGTCATGTCATGTTTCGCGAGCGAGCCGATGGACGCGGTGGGACACGAGAGCAGCGCCTTCTGCGCCGCGAGCTCTTCGTCGCGCGTGTCAGGCTGGTGAAAGACGGCCGACTGTCCGCCCGCGTCGTGAAAGACGGCCGGCGCGATGAGGCGGCACGCGTCGCAGTCGATGCAGCTCGAGTCGACGTAGAAGTCGCCCGGAACGTTGCTGTCGAGACGGAGCGCCGGCGTCGCCATACCAGCATGAACGATGTACGCGCGCCGTTCGTTCCGTGCAGCCGCACGTGCGGATCGGCTAGGCCCTCAGCGCAGGCGGCCGCGCCGGCCCGCCGGAGGCGCTCCCGGTTACGTCTCCCGCACGAACACCCACGCCGTCGACGTCTGCCTCGACCAGAACAGCGTCACGGTCACATCGCGCGGCGCCATCTTGAAGTCGAAGCGATAGGGAAAGATCGCGTGCAGCTCGCCTTTGCTCACGCCTTCGCGGAAGCGGCCGGCGAACGACTGCACGTTGGTGCATGGCGCGACCTCGGTAAAGAAATTGCGGCCGATGACGCGCTTCGGATCGCGTCCGGTGAGCTTCGATTCCGCGGCGTTGTAGCTGAGAACGGTGCCGGTGGCGTCGAGGCGGATGGCGCCGAACGGCAGCGCGTCGAGCTCCGTTTCCGACATGAGGCCGATCGCTTCGAGTTGCTGGAGTGTCTGTTCCATGGTCGCGCGATGATGCGCGAGACCAGCGGCGCCGAACAGTCGGTTTTGCCTTTACGTCGCGCCGGCAAACTCATGCAGCCGCACCTTCTTCGCCGTCTGCTCCGACGACATCCAACGGATCGTGCCGAAGATCGGCCGCTCCGGCGCCCACGGGCGATCGTGCTTGCCGAAGCACCAGAGGATGCCGGCGTGCGTGTTCGGATCGCGGCCGTCGAGCGCGTGCAGATCGTGGAAGCGGAGCATCGTCGCGTGGGCGTCTTCGGGCGTCTCGCTCCACTCGATGATCTTCTTGCCCCACAGCATGCGCAGGTAACCGTGGATCGTGCCGGTGTCGAGGAGCTGGCGTTGGGCGAGGTTCCACACCTCGTCGTGCGTCGCGGCGCGCGCGAGCTCGTCGTACGAGTAGCACGGCTTGCGGCGATCGCGGCGGTGCTTGTCGAGCGTCTGCTTCGCCCATGCGGGGAGCGCGTCGAGCGAGGCGTAGCGCGGATTGAAGAAGCAGAGATTGAACGAGAGCTCGCGGCGGATGATCGCTTCCTCGAGAAACGCGTCGACGTCCTCGTCGCGTGCATCGCTGGCGAGGATCGCGGCGACGATCTCGTGGATGCCGCGATGGCCGAAGTGCAGCGCGGGCGAGAGGTTGCTCACGTGGCGCGGCGACTTGTTGCGGAGCTCCGCGTAGCCGTCGAGGAAGTCGAGCGATAGGTCCGCCGGCTCGGCGCGCCGCCAGAAGCGCTCGAAGAGGCGGAACGCGCGATCGCGAAAGAACTTCGCCGAGTACTGCTCCTTTTCCAGCGCGCGCATCGGCAGGATGCCGTTGCCGTCGACGAGATGCGTCGCGTGCGGCGGCGCGGGGAGCGTCGGGAACTCGTCGGTGACGACATAGCGCGCGTTGCGGACGAGCGGCTCGCGTTCGGGCTCGAAGCGATAGTCGACGTCAGCGCTTCCGCGCGCCGCATGTTGCGGAGATACGCCTCGATGCGCGGCGAGAGATGCGGCTCGTCGAGCCACTCCGCGACGACGACCGGCAGTCCGAACGACTGCGCGAACTCCAGCGCGAGATTGCTCCGCAGCCGCCGCGCCGCCCGCGCGTGATAGAGCACGTAGCGTCCGTTCGGATTGCCGTCGCGCAGCTGCGTCACGCGCAGCGCGAAGGGATCGGGGGCGTCGGGAAGGGAGCGGAGGAAGGAGAAGGAGCGGACGGGCACGAACGAGGGATTCTAGCGGCGCGGCGGCGGCTCAAAGCGTACGTGTCTGCCCACCATCCACATCCACCACCGCCCCCTGGCAATACGCCGCGCGCGGCGACGCCAGGAACGCGACCACGCGCGCAATCTCCTCCGGCTTTCCGAAGCGCGCCACGCCGAGGGCCTGCGCCATGCGGCGCGCGGCCTCTTCTTCGTCGAGCTGCTGCTCGGCGGCCAGCTTGCGGATGCGCGTCTGCAGGCGCTCGGTCGCGGTCGAGCCGGGGTTGACGGCATTCACACGCACGCCTTCCTTCACGCCGCGGTCGGCGAGCACCTTCGTCAGATTCATCAGCGCCGCGTTCACCGCGCCGCCGATGGCGAACTCCGCGCTGCCCGTCCGCCCGCCCATCCCGGCGATGTTCACGATCGCGCCGCCGCTGGCGCGCAGATGCGGCCACGCCGCGCGGCACGCGCGCATCGCGCCGTAGAACTTCAGCGCGAAGCCGTCCTGCCACAGCTCGTCCGTGAGCTCGAGAAAATCGCCGCGCTGCGTCGCGCCGGCGTTGTTGACGAGCAGATCGAGCGCGCCGAAGCGCTCGACCGCGCGCTCGACGACGTCGTCCGGCGCCTGCGGCGCGCGCAGGTCGGCCGCGATCGCGTGCGCTTCCGTCGCGAGCGACTGCGCGACGCGCGCGAGCGCGTCCGCCGAGCGCGCCACCACGACGACGCGCATCCCCTCGCTGCTGAGCACTTCCGCGATGGCCTTGCCGATGCCGCGGCTCGCGCCGGTGACGAGAGCGACTCTCCCTGCGAGCCCGAGATCCATGCAGCGGATTATTTTCCGGCCTCGCGCGTTTGGAAAGGCGCTTATGTTCGACAACCTGCAGGACAAGATGGACCGGGTCTTCAAGACCCTGCGCGGCGAGGCGACGCTCAACGAGTGGCACATCGACAACGCGCTGAAGGAAATCCGCGTCGCGCTGCTCGAAGCCGACGTCCACTTCAAGACCGTCAAGGAGTTCACCAACCGCGTCCGCGAGAAAGCGAACGGCGAGGACGTCCTCACCGCCTTCTCGCCCGCGCAGCAGGTGACCAAGATCGTCCGCGACGAGCTCCAGCAGCTCCTCGGCGGCAACGAAGTCGGCCTCGCGCTCGTCGGCAGTCCCGCCGTCGTGATGATGGTCGGCCTGCAGGGCTCGGGCAAGACGACGACCTCCGGCAAGCTCGCGCTGCAGCTCAAGAGCCGCGGCCGCCGTCCGCTGCTCGTCCCGTGCGACGTCTACCGTCCCGCCGCCATCGATCAGCTGCGCATCGTCGCCAACAACGTGAAGGTGCCGTTCTTCGAGATCGGCGACAACCGCGATCCGATCGACATCGCCCGCAAGGCGCTGGCCGAGGCGAAGACGCTGCTCTACGACACCGTCATCCTCGACACCGCCGGCCGCCTGCACATCGACGACGAGCTGATGCAGGAGCTCAAGACCATCCGCGACGACGCGCGGCCGTCCGAGATCCTCTTCGTCGCCGACGCGATGACCGGCCAGGACGCCGTGAAGTCCGCGAAAGAATTCGACGACCGCCTCGGCGTCACCGGCATCGTGCTCACGAAGCTCGACGGCGACGCGCGCGGCGGCGCGGCGCTCTCGATCAAGTCGGTCGTCAACCGCCCGATCAAGTTCGTCGGCGTCGGCGAGAAATACGCGGACCTCGACGTCTTCTATCCCGACCGCATGGCCCAGCGCATCCTGGGCATGGGCGACGTGCTCTCGCTCATCGAGAAGGTCGAAGCGGAAGTCGACAAGAAGGAAGCGGCGCGGCTCGCCGAGCGCGTCGCGAAAGACAAGTTCACGCTCGAAGACCTGCGCTCGCAGTTGCAGCAGGTCAAGAAAATGGGACCGCTCTCGCAGCTCGTCTCGATGATCCCCGGCGCCGGCAAGATCAACGAGGAAGACATCGACGAGAAGGCCATTCACCGCATGCAGGCCATCCTCGACTCGATGACGCGCAAGGAGCGCGAGTTCCCGCAGCTCATCAACGGCTCGCGCAAGAAGCGCATCGCCAAGGGCTCGGGCACGAGCGTGCAGGAGATCAACCGGCTTCTGAAGCAATACCTGCAGATGAAGAAGATGATGCGCACGTTCTCCAAGGGCTTCGGCGCGCGGAAGTTCGGTAAGATGATGAAGGGGCTGCCGCCGGAGTTCATGCAGTAGCCGCCGCGGAATTCCTGTCACGGGCCTGCTGTTCGGCCCCTCCGCAGCAACCAACTACCAGGAGTTACTGAAAGATGCTGAAGATTCGTTTGCGCCGCGGCGGCGCCACCCACGCGCCGTTCTACCGCGTGGTGGTGTCCGACTCGCTCAAGACCCCGGCTGCCGCCACGCTCGAGCAGATCGGCCACTACGACCCGAAGACGAACCCCGCGGACGTGAAGATCGACCGCGCGCGCGTCGACTACTGGGTCTCGAAGGGCGCGCAGCTCTCGCCGACCGTCAAGTCGCTGCTCAAGAAGCTGAAGTAAGCGGCCCAACCCAATCATGGACGAGCTGGTCGAGTTCGTTGCCAAGTCCCTCGTCGATCATCCCGACGAGGTGCACGTGCGCACGCGCGAGCGCGATCAGCAGACCGTCCTCGAGCTCGAGGTCGCGCCCGACGATCTCGGCAAAGTGATCGGCCGCCAGGGCCGCACCGCGCGCGCGATTCGCACGCTGCTCGCCGCCGCCGGACAGAAGTCGCGGCGGCGCTACACCCTGGATATTCTGGACTGAAGAGCTGAATGAAGAACGCAGAACGCAGAATGAAGAATTGAGAAAAGGCGCACCGTTCTCTTTCTGAATTCTTCATTCTGCGTTCTGCATTCTTCATTCAGCTTTTGACCGCCTCCATGTCCGACCGCATCGCCATCGGCGTGATCCGCAAAGCGCACGGCGTGCGCGGCGAAGCGAGCATCGAGCCGTGGACCGACGCGCCCGACCGCTTCGACGAGCTCGTCTCCGTCACGCTCGTCTCGCCCGATGAACGCGAGACGCGCGAGGTCGCGATCGAGAGCGTCCGCGCGCATGGCGAGCGCGCGCTCGTCAAGTTCGCCGGCATCGACTCGCCGGAAGCCGTGCAGCTCCTGCACAACTGGACGCTCGAGATTCCGGAAGCGGACGCGCGCACGCTCGACGCGGACGAGTACTTTCTCCACGACCTCGTCGGCCTCACGCTCGTCGACGCCGCGGGCAAGACGCGCGGCGTCGTCGTCGATCTCTACGAAGGCGGCGGCGGACTGCTGCTGAACGTCGAGCGCGCCGACGGCAAGACCTTCGAGCTGCCCTTCGCCGCCGAGCTCTGCACCGAGATCGATCTCGCGGCGAAGAAGATGGTCGTGCAGTTGCCGGAAGGGCTGGATGACCTCGATGCCGTTGCGGATTGACTTCGTCACCATCTTCCCGCGGATGTTCGATCCGCTCCTCGGCGAAGGCGTCATCGCGCGCGGCATGAAGCAGGGCCTGCTCGACATTCGCGTCCACGATCTGCGCGACTACACGACCGATCGCCACCGCTCGACGGACGACGAAGCGTACGGCGGCGGCCCGGGCATGGTCATGCTCGCCGAGCCGGTGCTGCGCTGCGTCGAGGCGATTGCTCCTGCGGCGGCGCATGGCGACGCCGGTCAAACGACGCCACATGTCGTCATGACCTCACCGCAGGGACGCCGCTTCGATCAGAGCGTCGCGCGCGAGCTGCGCGACCGCGAGCACGTCGTCTTCCTCTGCGGCCGCTACGAAGGCTTCGATCATCGCGTGCACGAGGCGCTGCAGCCGGACGAGATCTCCGTCGGCGACTTCGTCGTCTCCGGCGGCGAGCTGCCGGCGATGCTCATGGCCGATGCGATGGGGCGGCTCGTCGAAGGCGTCGTCGGCAACGCCGGCTCGGTCGAAGAGGATTCGTTCTTTCGCGGCCTCCTCGACTATCCGCATTACACGCGGCCGGAAGAGGTGCGCGGGATGCGCATTCCGGACATCCTCCTCTCCGGCCATCACGAGAAGATCCGCAAGTGGCGGCGGGAGCAGGCGTTGCGGGCCACGCTCGAGAAGCGGCCCGATCTGGTCGACGCCGCGGAACTCGATGACGAGGCGCGGGAAATTCTCCGCCGCCTCGGCAAGTTCTAGCCGCCGCCAACTGGAAGAACGCGCGGCGCAACGGTATACTTGCGCGCTTTTTCAAACTTACTGGAGTCTTTAGTCATGCCAGAGATCATGAAACTCGTCGAGTCGGCGGAGATCAAGCGCACGGACATTCCGGCGTTCGACCCGGGCGACACGATCAAGGTCCACGTCAAAGTCAAAGAAGGCGACAAAGAGCGCATTCAGATCTTCCAGGGTGTCGTCATCTCCCGCAAGGGCGGCGGCACGCGCCAGATGTTCACGGTGCGGAAGATCTCCGGCGGCATCGGAGTCGAGCGCATGTTCCCGCTGTATTCGCCGACGATCGATCGCATCGAGGTGGAACGCCATGGCCGGGTCCGTCGTGCGAAGCTCTACTACCTCCGTGACCTCCGCGGCAAAGCCGCGCGCATCGAAGAGCGGCGCGCGAAGTCGTAAGCGCCCGCCCGCCGAGCGACTTCACGAATCCCTGTTCGCGGAGCTCGCGCGCGTCGCTGAACTCTCAGCGGTCGAGCGCCGGCTCCGCGATTTTGGTTTTCGCTGCATCGCCGGAACCGACGAAGTCGGACGCGGCTGCCTGGCCGGTCCGGTCGTGGCCGCGTGCGTCATCCTCGAGGACGATCCGACGCTCTTCGGCGTCAACGACTCGAAGCTCGTCGATCACGACGACCGGCTCTCGGTCTGCCGGCTGATCCTCCGCCGCGCGCGCGCCGTCTCCATCGGCATCGTCGAGGCCTCGACCATCGACCGCATCAACATCCTCCGCGCCAGCAAGCACGCGATGCTGCAGTGCGTCGACGATCTCTCGATCCGTCCCGACGTGCTCCTCCTCGACGCCGTCACGCTCGAGACGCTGGAGATGCCGCAGATCCCGCTCATCGCCGGCGACCGCCGCTGCATCTCCATCGCCGCCGCGTCGATCGTGGCGAAGGTCTACCGCGACTCGCTGATGGACGCGTACCACGAGTGCTACCCCGTCTACGGCTTCGGCCACCACCGCGGCTACGCGACGGAAGAGCATCAGGCGGCGCTGCGCGTGTACGGCCCGAGCCCGATCCACCGGCATTCGTTCGTCGGTGTGGACGAGCCGCGCAAGCTGTTCTGACGCGTCACCCGCAAACCCGCACGATCGTGTCGCGCAGCCACAGCAGCGGCGCGTCGAACTGCGCGCGCTCGTGCCACAGCAGCATGCACGGCGTGTTCGGCAACACGATCGGCGGCGTGTAGATCGCCAGCCGGTGCCGCGCGGCTTCCGCGCGCGCGAAACGTTCGGCGATGACGCTGAGAAATCCCGTCGCCGCCACCGCGCGCGGCACGGCGGCCATGTGCGCGACCGTCGCGCCGGTGCGGCGCTGCAGGCCGCGCGCGTGCAGCACCTTGTCCGTCATCCCCGCGCCTTCCGACGTCGCCGCGTAGAACATGCGCACGTGCGGCGTCGCGAGGAACGTCCGCAGATCGAGCCTGCCGCGCGGCATCCGCTGCGCCTTCCGCGCGACGCAGACCCAGCGCTCGTCGAACAGTTTGTGCATCACGAGATCGCGCGGACTCACCGGACCATAGAAACCGATCGCCAGATCGGCGGCGCCGGAGCGCAGCAGCGCGGTCGGCGGTTCGAAGAGCGCGTCCGCGGCGATCGAGCGCACCGTGACGCGCGGCGCGATGCGCGCGAGCTCCCCGAGCAATCGCGGCAGCAGCACCAGCTCGACGTAGTCCGTCCCCACGATGCGGAACTCGCGCGCCGACTCCTCGGGGCGGAACGGCTGCGCTTCGAGCGCGACGCGCAGCCGCGCCAGCGCATCGCCGATCGGTCCCGCCAGCTCGCGCGCGCGACGCGTCGGCTGCATGCGACCGTTCACGCGCTCGAACAGCGGATCGCCGACGATCCGCCGCAGCCGCGCCAATGCGCTGCTCATCGCCGGCTGCGTGAGCCCGATCCGCGCCGCCGCGCGCGTGACGTGCTCCTCGGCCACCATGGCCTCGAACACCATCAGCAGGTTCAGATCGATCGCTTCGAGCTTCATTGATCCCGTGAATGATCAGTATAGGTTTAATGAATTGGAGGTATATCTCCGTCGCCGCTATTCTGCCGTCATGAGACGCCGCGTGCTGCTCTCGCTCCTCTTCGTCGCCGCCGTTCTCCCGCTCCGCGCCGAACTGCCGCCGCTGATTCCGCGCAAGGCGCTCTTCGCGCCGCCGGTGAAGGCCTGGCCGCAGCTTTCGCCCGACGGCAAGCGCCTCGCGTACGTCGCGCCGGACGAGCACGGCGTCGGCAACATCTGGGTGCAGCCGGCCGAAGGCGGCGAGGCGAAGGTCGTCACGCACGAGTCGCGGCCGATCTTCGACTATCAATGGGCGGGCGACAACACGCACCTGCTCTTCGATGGCGACGACGGCGACGAGAACGCCCACATCTTCTCGGCCGATCTCGAGTCGGGCATCGTGCGCGACCTCACGCCGTTCCGAGGGATTCGCGCGCAGCACTACTTCGTCGACCCGCGCCATCCCAACGATCTGCTCGTCGAGCTCAACCTGCGCGACCGCCGCGTCTTCGACGTGCACCGCGTCGACCTCCGCACCGGCGCGATCACGCTCGAGGCGACGAATCCCGGCGACGTGAACTCGTGGGCCATCGACACGAACTTCGTCGTGCGCGGCGCGACGGCATTCGACGCGAACGGCCGCACGATCGTGCGCGTACGCGACAGCGCGAGCGCGCCGTGGCGCGACCTCGTGGTGATGCCGTTCGAGCGCTCGACGTTCATGGGCCAGATCGCGAACGGCTCGGTGATCGGCGGCTTCGCGCCGGACGGCAAGAGCCTCTACGTCGCGTCGGCGCTGCACTCCGACACCGCGCGCATCGAGCGCATCGATGCAAAGACCGGCGCGACGCTCGAGGTCATGGCCGAACATCCGAAGGCCGACGCCGGCGACACGACGCCGAACGTCTCGGTCGATCCCCGCACCGGCGCGCTGCAGGGCGTGCGCTTCGTCTACATGGTCCCGGAGTGGCGCTTCCTCGACACGCGCTTCAAAAACGACATCACGTCCATCGAACAGAAGACCGGGCGCTGGGCGAACATCATCAGCCGCAGCGCCGACGACGGACGGTGGATCGTCGCGGCCGAAACCGCGAACGCGCCGAACGTCTATTACACGTACCACCGCGCCGCGAAGCGCCTGACGATGCTCTTCGATGAAGGGGAGGCGCTGAAGGGCTACACGCTGCCGGTGGTGAAGCCGGTGCTGATCCGCGCGCGCGACGGGCGCGAACTGGTCAGCTACTTGACCACTCCGGGCGGCACGTCGAGCGGTCCGTATCCGTTCATCGTGCTCGTGCACGGCGGCCCGTGGATCCGCGACTTCCCGCTCGACCTCGAATCGGCGTTCCTCGCCAATCGCGGGTACGCCGTGCTGCGCGTGAACTTCCGCGGCTCGACCGGGTTCGGCATCGAGTCGTACAACGCCGGCAACGGCCAGCTCGGCCGCGGGATGGTCGACGACGTGCTCGACGGCACGCGCTGGGCGGTGGCGCAGGGCATCGCCGATCCGAAGCGGCTCGTCGCGTACGGCGGCTCGATGGGCGCCAACGCGATCCTCACGGCCATGGCGCGCGAGCCGCAGTTCTTCGCGTGCGGCGTCGGCATCGTGCCGGTGACCGACATCAGGACCGCGTTCGAGGCGTTCCCGCCGTATTGGGTCGCGGCGCGCAGCCGCTGGCTGCGGCGCATCGGCGACTTCGTGCACGACGACGCGCTCAACCGCGCCATCTCGCCGCTGTACCACGTGAGCGAGATCGAGCGGCCGCTGTTCGTCGCCGCGGGAGGCCACGACGTCCGCGCGCGCGCCGAGCACGTCGAGCGCTTTGTCCAAGCGCTGCGCGGCGCGAAGCACGAGGTGACGTACGTCCTCTATCCCGACGAAGGCCACGGCTTCGCGCGGCCGGAGAACCAGATGGACATGTACGGACGCGTCGAAGAGTTCCTCGCGCGCTACGCGGGCGGACGCGCCGAACCGTGGACGAAGGTGGAGGGCTCGACCGCCGACGTGCGCTGACGACCTCCTCTATCGCGTTTCCCTGATGGAGTCGTATCATGGGCGGCCACCCCCTTGGACGGGTGGGATCGGGTTTAGGAGCCGAAACCAGGGAAGATGGCGGTCCAGCGCGACAAAGTCATCGCGAGTGCGGAGAAGCTCGTCGCGAAGGGAAAGATCGAGCCCGCGATCAAGGAGTACGAGCGCCTCCTCGAAGACAATCCCAATGACGTCAATACCCTGAATCGCATCGGCGATCTCTGGGTGCGCATCAACCGCAACGACGAGGCGGTCAAGGTCTTCTCGAAGATCGCGGAGCATTACTCGAAGGACGGCTTCTTCCTCAAAGCGATCGCGATCTACAAGAAGATCAACAAGCTCGATCCCTCGAAGCTCGACATCTACGCGCGACTCGCCGACCTGTACGCGAAGCAGGGACTGGCGATGGAGGCGAAGAGCCAGTACCAGGTTCTCGCCGACTACTACCTCAAGCACGGCGACCCGTCGAACGCGCTGGCGATCTACCGCAAGATCTCGGAGCTCGACCCGAACTCGATCAACGTTCACGTCAAGCTCGCCGACCTCTACTCGCAAAACAATCAGACCGCCGAGGCGCTCAAGGAGTACGACCGCGTCGGCCGGATGCTGCTCAAGCGCGGCATGCTCGACGAGGCGGTGCAGGTCTTCCGCAAGGCGCTGAAGATCGACGCGAAGAACACCGATCTCGTCGACTCGCTCGTCACGGCGCTGCTCGAGGCGAAGGATTACGACAACGCGCGGCAGATCGTCGAGGCCGCGCTCGAAGCGAACGCCAACCACCCGCGCCTCCTCGCGACCCTCGGCCGCATCCAGCTCGGCAAAGGCGACAGCAGCGCCGCGCGCGCGACGCTCGAACGCGCGCTCTCCGCCGACGCGAACGATCCGGCGGTGCGCGAAGCCCTCGGCGAGCTGTATCTCAAGCAGAACGACGCCGACCGCGCGCTGGAGATGATCGCGCCGCTCGCGGAAAAGGCGCTCGCGCGCGGCGAACGCGGCGCGGCGATCGAGATGCTGAACCGCATCCTGCGCGTCGACTCCGGCAACACGGCCACGCTCGAACGCCTCGTCGCGCTGTACGTGCGGCTCAACGAAGAGACGAACATCCTCGCGTCGATGAACAGCCTCGCCGAGGCGCACATCGCGCGCGGGCGGTACGACGACGCGTCGAAGGTGCTCGAGAAGCTGATCCAGCGCGAGCCGCAGAACGCGCAGCACCGCACGAAGCTCCAGTTCGTCCGCTCGCAGATGGGCGGCAACGAAACGATTCCGCGCTCGCCGCGCGCACCGGAAGTCTCGCTGCCGCCGATGGAGATCGACGAGCCCGCGCCGTCGTTCGACATCGCGGAAGAAGTCGACGACTCGATCTCGCTCGACCTCGACGCCTCCGCGCCGCTCGAGCTCGATCTGTCGCCGGAACTGGCGCAAGTCGCGCCGCCGCCACCGCCGCAGCGGCTGATGTCCGCGGTCGATCTCGCGGCGGCCGATCTCTCCGACAACGAAGATCTCGACTTCATCACCGAGCATCTCACCGAGGCGGAAGTCTTCGCGAAGTACGGCCTCGCCGAGAAAGCGGCCGAGCATCTGCGCGCGGTGCTCGAACGCTCGCCGCGCAACATGACCGCGCACGAGCGGCTGTTCCGCATCCTGCTCGAGGAAGGCGACGCCGAGGGCGCGCGCACCGCCGCGCAGGCGTACGTGAACCTGCTCGAGGAGACGAACGCGCGCGACACGATCGAGGCCGTGCGCAACGAGTTCCTCATGCGCGGCCAGACGTTCGAGCCGCGCCGCGCCGCCGCGCCCGCGCCGCGCACGCCGACGATGGAGCGTCCGCTGCCCGCCGCGCCTCCCGCGGCGCCGGCACCCGCGCCGCCGCCCGCACCGGCACCTTCGGAGTTCTCGCTCGACGACTTCGCGCAGACGAACGACGAGCTGACGTTCGACCTCGATGCGCCGCCGGAAATCGAGCTCGACCTCGAAGGTCCCGCCGTCGCCGACGCGCCGACGGAACTGCCGGACGTCGAGGAGACGATCGAGTTCACGGACGCGCCGCTTTCCTTTGACGCACCTGTCGACGCTCCCGCGGACGTTCCGGCAGACGTCGAGTTCGAGACGCTGCTCTCGCGTCCCGGCGCGGAGCCCGAACCCGCATTCGAACCGGAACCCTCATTTGAGGCAGAGCCCGAATTCGCGCCGGAGCCGGAGCTAGCGCCGGAACCGATCGCCGAACCGGAGCCCGAGCCCGAGCCGGTCGCGATGGCCGACGAGCCGCTGCCCGGCTTCGACGAGGAGATTCCGCTCGGCGAGCCGCTCACGGCGGACGAGCCGTTCTTCGGCGTCGAGTCGCTGACGCAGGATCTCGATCAGCCGGCCATCGAAGACATCGGCGAGATCGACTTCTACATCGAGCAGGAGCTGTTCGACGAGGCGCGGCGCAAGCTCGAAACGCTCTCCGCGCAGTTCCCGAATCATCCGGACCTCGAGTCGCGCCGCGCACGCATCGACAGCGCCGCCGCGGCCACCGCCGTTGCCGCGCCGCCAGCGCCCGCGCCCGAAAGCACGTCGCGTCCCGCCGCGCTCTCGCGCGACGAGATCGAGAGCGAGCTCCTCTCCGCGATTCCGGACGACGAGGAAGAGGACGCGTTCACGCCGGCCGCGATCGCTGAGCCCGCGCCTGCCGTGGCACCCGCGCCCGATTTCTCCGCGGCGCTCGTGCAGGAGGAGAACCTCTTCGCCGACGAGGACAACTTCTTCGATCTCGCCGCGGAGCTCGAGTCGGAGCTCGCCGAAGACGACGAGCAGATCTCGCTCTCCGAGGAAGAGCAGTCGCTCGAAGAGATCTTCAAGGAGTTCAAGAAGGGCGTCGAACAGCAGCTCGATTCCGAGGACTACGACACGCACTACAACCTCGGCATCGCCTACAAGGAGATGGGCCTCATCGACGAGGCCATCGGCGAGTTCCAGCTGGCGTCGAAGGATCCGAAACGCGCCGTCGAGTGCGCGTCGATGCTCGGCCTCTGCTTCCTCGAGAAGGGCATGCCGCAGCTCGCGATCAAGTGGTATCGCAAGGGTCTGGAGATGGCGGAGATCACCGAGGAGGAGCACATCGGCCTGCTCTACGACCTCGGCGCCGCGTACCAGGAAGTCGGCGACACCGACAACGCGCAGAAGGCGTTCCTCGAGGTCTACGGGATGAACTCCAACTACCGCGACATCGTCTCCCGCATCAAACAGCTCGAGGACTCGCGCAAGTAGCCCGGAACCTTTTCGGCGTCCGCGCGTTCCTCTATGCGAATGCACGCCGCGACTGACGACGCCTTGATGCAGCGGGTCCGGGAAGGTGACGACGACGCCTTCACGGAGATCGTCGCCCGTTACAAACATTCGCTCGTCAACTACCTGACGCACCTCGTCCGCTCCCGGGAGCGCGCCGAGGAGATCGCGCAGGACGCGTTCGTGCGGCTGTATCGGAACGCGGCCAACTATCGCGAGCAGGAACGGCTCGGGCCGTACCTCTTCCGCATCGCCACGAACCTCGTCGTCACCGAGGTGCGGCGCGAGCGGCGGTGGAGCCTGCTCCTGCCGCGGCTGCACGCGAGCACGGCGCAACAGAGTCCCGCGCCCGACGCTTCGCTCGTCACGTCCGAGATCCAGCGGCAGGTGACCGCGGCGCTCGAGCAGCTTCCGCTCAAGTACCGTGCGCCGCTCGTGCTGTTCGAGATCGAGGAATGGTCGTACGAGGCGATCGCGCGCGCGCTCGACCTGCGCATCGGCACCGTGAAGTCGCGCATCTCACGCGCGAGAGAGCTGCTCCGGCGGCATCTCGCACCCTGGTGGATCGGAGAACTTTCCAATGAACGACACTCAACTCGGCGATTTGCTGCGGGGCCTTCCGCGCACGAACGCGTCGCCGGCGTTCGACTCTGAGCTGCGGCGCAAGCTGCGCGCGTCGCGTGAACCGCAGGGGCAACCGCGGTTCACGTGGCGCACGCTCGCGGCCTGCGCGATGGCGCTCGTCCTGCTCGTCGCCGTCAACGCCGGCATCGCGCAGCGCGCCCGTCAGCAGCGCGTGGCCGCGTTGCGCGCCGAACAACAGAAACTGCGCGCCGAGCTCGAGTCGGTGAAGCAGGACGCCAACGCGCCCGAGCCGGTGGTCGTCTTCGAAAACGACGGCGGCTCGCGCGTCATCGTCGACGCCGACTCCGCCGCGCGCACGCTCCCGAACAATCCGGACATCCAACCCGTCGCCTACCGCACCTTTGACTAAGGATCAGCCATGACCATGAAACGAATCCTCATCCTCGCTCTTCTCCTCTTCGCCGCATCCGCGCTCTTCGCGGAACAGCACACGCGCACCGTCGTCGTGCGCGACGGCAAAGTGATCTCCGACACCGGCGACGCCTCCGTCGATCTCGTCGCTCCCGGCAAGCGCGCATTCCTCGGCGTCAGCCTCATCGACATCTCCGGCGACCTGCGCGAGCACTTCGGCTCGACGAAGGAGAGCGGCGCGCTCGTCGACTCCGTCGAAGACGGCAGCCCCGCCGACAAAGCAGGCCTCCGTCCCGGCGACGTGATCGTCAGCGTCGACGGCAACAACATCGCGTGGAGCGGCGCCCTGCGCCGCGCGATCAAGGACAAGAAGGACGGCGACACCGTGCGCATCGAGTTCATTCGCGGACGCGCGCGGCAGACCGCCGTGGCCACACTCGTCGAGCGCGAGGCGCCGCGCATGCTCCTCGGCCACTTCGCCGATCTGTCGCGCGAAGTCGGCGAGACGTTCAACTCTCCCGAATGGAAGGCGCGCATCGACTCGCTGCCGAACTGCAGCGAGCTGCAGGACCGCCTCCGCGAGCTCGAGTCGCGCATGAAAGAGCTCGAGAAGAAACTGCAGCGCTGACGCGATGCACGCGGGATCGCCACGCGCGATCCCGCGTTTCCGCGCGCGCCGCTCTTTTGCCGCAGTTTCCTTCGGTGTACTCTTCCTCCTGGCGTTCGCGCCTCACCTTTGCATAGTCAGGAGGGGACTGTTTGAACCGGACGATCGAATCGCTCCTGCGCTTCGTGAACCTCACTACCGCGGGCCTGCTCGCAGGCTCGCTCGGTTTCGGCGAAGCCGCGCTCGTCCCCGGCTGGAAAGAAGAGCTGCCGCGCGTCGACAGCCGGATGAATCCGACGATCGCCGGCTACTTCAACGCCATCGGACCGGTGGCGCTCGGCACCGCGATCACGCTGGCCGTCGCCGCGCCGCGTGGCGTCGGCGTGCCCGCCTCGCGCCGCGTGCTCGATTCCGCCTCCGCCCTCGGCCTCGCCGGCGTGCTCGCCGCGACGGTGATGGTCACCGTGCCGATCAACAAGCAGCTCGACGAACAGCCGGCCGCCGACTATCCGTCCGAACGCACGACGCTCGTCAAGAACTGGAGCCGCGCCCACGCCGTCCGCACGACTCTCGGCATCGGCGCCTTCGTCTGCGCCGTCGCCGCGTCGAACCTCCACCGTCACGCGAAGTGATCGAACCCGCGCGGCTCTAGCGGCCGCGCGGCACCGCCGTCGACGAGCACCACGCCGCGCTCGCGCGTCATGCGTCCGATGCGATACACCGGACGTCCCGTCAGTCGCGACAGCTCCGACTCGCGCAGCGAGGACGTGAACAGCAGCGCGTACTCCTCGCCGCCGTCGAGCACCGCCTCGCGCACCGCGATGCCGAGCTTCGGTCCGTACGCGGCGAGATCGGGAAAGACCGGGATGCGCTCGCGCTCGATCTCCGCGCCGCACTGCGAGGCCTCGCAGAGATGATGCACGTCGGTCGAGAGGCCGTCGGAGACATCGATGCACGCGGTGACCTGCGGGATCTTCGCGAGCGCGAGTCCCAACGCGAGCTCCGGCTCTGGATCGAGATGGCGGCGGATGCACGACTCCGCGAACTCGCGCTCGGCATAACTGAGCGCGTCGTTCTTCGAAAGCAGCGAGAGCCCCGCCGCGGACGCGCCGAGCGGGCGCGAAACGTACAGCCGGTCTCCCGGCTTCGCGCCGCTGCGCAGGAGCGGTCGCGTGACGATGCGGCCGACCGCGGTGATCGCGATGGTGAGCTTCTCGCCACGCGAGAGATCGCCGCCGATGATCTCGATGCCGTGTTCCTTCGCCGCGTTTGCAAGCGACACGAGCAGCTCGTCCGCGCGCTCCCGCGCCCACTCCGGCAGCGCCAGCGCGACCAGCGCGTACGCGGGCGCCGCGCCCATCGCCGCGAGATCGGAGAGGTTCACCGCCAGGCTCTTGCGCGCGATCGTCGCGAGCGGAATCGCGCGCGTGAAGTCGACGTCCTCGACGAGCATGTCGGTCGTGAAGACCTGATCATCCACGACCGCCGCGTCGTCGCCGATGCGCGGCGAGAAGAGCTCGCGCACGCGCGCGACGAGTTGCGCCTCGTTCATCGCCGCGGCCTCACGAAGCGCTCGACCGGAATGAGCGGCGCGAGCGGCCGCTCGAACGTCTCGCCTTCGTACACGATCGCTTCGAGAAACAGTCCCGACGGCGGCGCGGTCGGCGCGTACGGCTCGGCGCGCGCGTGCAGCCGCGACGCGATGTCGGTCTCGTTGCCGCGTCCGATCTCGACGAGGATCGACACGAGCTTGCGCACCATCTTCCAGAGGAAATGCGACGCGGCGATGCGGAAGAGAATCAGCTCACCGTCGCGCGCGAGCTCGCAACGCTCGACGACGACGATGCGCGAGTCTTCTTCCTTCAGGCGCTTGTCGGTGAACGCGCTGAAGTCGTGGCGTCCCGCGACCGCGCCGGCCGCGCGCGCCATCGCTTCGACGTCGAGCCGGTCCTTGATCCACCAGACGAACGATTTCGCGAACGCCGTGCGGCGCGTGGCGATCTGATATAGATAGACGCGCGAGGTGGCGTCGTGGCGCGCATGAAAGTTGTCGCGCGTGCGCGAGAGCTCGAGCACGTTGATGTCGTGCGGCAGAAGGTCGTTGAGCTTGCGCATCAGCTGCAGCGGCTCGACCGACTTGTGCGTGCGGAGATGCGCGACCTGCGCCACCGCGTGCACGCCCGCGTCCGTGCGTCCCGCGCCGCCGAGGTCGACCTCGCCGAGGATGTCGTGGGCGGCGCGCAGCAGATGGCCCTGAACGGTTTTCTGCGTGTTACCCTGCGCCTGCCAACCGGAGTAGCGAGTGCCTTCGTACTCGATGGTCAGTCTGTAAGTCGGCATGCGCCCACGTTCGTATCAGGTGCTCGGAAATCTCTTCGTCGTCGTCTGGGACGACGGGCACGAATCATACTACCCGCTCGACGAGCTCCGCCGCGCGTGCCCGTGCGCGGTCTGCTCCGGCGAGTCCGATTTCTTCGGCCGCGTCTCCGGACGCCTCCCGCAGGTTTATACGACCGACTCGTTCTCTCTACAGTCGGTGGAACCGGTGGGCAATTACGCCCTCCAGCTCAACTGGGCGGACGGTCATTCCTATGGGATCTGGACGTTCGAACGCCTCCGCGCCCTCTGTCCCGATTGCGCGCCTTAGAAACACCGAGGTAGCCTCGGTGCGTGAAGAGCGTCAGCTGGGACGTCGACAAAGCCCAGGAAAACGAGCGGAAGCACTACGTCACGTTCGACGAGGCGCAGACGATCTTCCTCGACCCGCTGCTCGTGCACGTCGACGACGGCGAGCATTCGAACGATGAAGACCGCTACTTCGCGATGGGCGAGTCCGTGCGACGCCGCCTCGTCGCCGTCATCTACACCGTCCGCGACGGCAACGCGTGGATCATCAGCGCGCGCATTCCGGCCGCGCGAGAAAGGAGACGATACATGAAAGGAGATCGCATTCACGACGCACCGCTGGAAGAGGATCCCACCGCGCATCTCGACTGGAGCAAAGCCCGCCGCGGCGCGCTATTCGAGGCGCGCGGGCCGATCACGGTCACGATCGAGCCGGTGATCGCGGAGTTCTATCGCGACGAAGCCGCCGTCAACGACGCGCTGCGCATGCTCATCTGCGAAGGGCGCGCGGGAAAATGGAGTCGCGACAAACGCGAGCTGCCACACGACTGGCGGTAAACGCCCGGCCCCACGTTAGGGAGCAATGACCGTCCCGTCGCGGCCATCGAGCGCTTCGCGCAACACCTCGACGTCCGTGATCAGCACTTCTTTGCCGGTCGCGCGTACGAACTGAATCGCGGACTGCACCTTCGGGCCCATCGACCCCGGCGGAAACTGGCCGTCGGCGAGATGCTGCTCGACTTCCGCGACCGTCATCCGCTCGAGAAAACGCTGCGTCGGTTTGCCGAAGTCGATCGCCACTTTCGGCACGCCGGTGAGGATGATGAAGAGGTCCGCCTCGAGCTCCGACGCGAGCAGCGCCGACGCGAAGTCTTTGTCGATCACCGCCTCGATGCCGCGCCATTGGCCGTCGCGGCCCTTCACCACCGGCACGCCGCCACCGCCCGCCGCGATCACGACCGACGCGGTGTCGAGCATCCGATCCACCGTTTTGATGTTGAGGATGTGCAGCGGCCTTGGCGACGGCACGACGTGACGCCAGCCGCGCCCTGAGTCTTCGCGCATCGTCCAGCCGAGGTCGCGCTCGAGCGCTTCGGCGCGATAGCGCGTGAAGAACGGTCCGATCGGTTTCGTCGGACGCTTGAACGCGATGTCGTTCGGATCGACTTCGACTTCGGTGAGGATCGTCGCCACTTCGCCGCGCTCGCCGATCGCCTCGAGGCGATTGCGGATGGCCTGCTGCAGCATGAAACCGATCGAGCCTTCGGTCTGCGCGACGCAGACGTCGAGCGTCTGCGGCGGGATCTTGGTCGACGCTTCTTCCGCCTGCACGAGGATGTTGCCGACCTGCGGCCCGTTGCCGTGCACGACGATCAGTTTGTAGTGATGGCGCACGATCTCCGCGAGCCAGCGCGCGGCCTGCTTCGCGCGCGCGATCTGTTCTTCCTGCGTGCCGCGATCCTCGGGGCGCAGCAGCGCGTTGCCGCCGAATGCGACGACGGCCAGCGGTTGCTCACGTTTGCCCAATCAAAGCTCCTCGCGCTCGAGCGGCATGGTCATGCAGCGCGGACCGCCGCGCGCCCGCGAGAGCTCGTTCCCCGCGATCTGCAGCGCGTATTTCTTGTCCGTCCACGTCTCGAGCTCCGTGCGCCCGAGGAGCAGATCGTCCTCGTAGATGATGTGATATCCATGCGTCGCCAGCTCCTCGGCCGTGCGCACGTTGCGCTCGTAGAGGAGGATGATCCCCGGCGCGAGCGCGAACGCATTCGCGCCATCCGTCCACTGCTCGCGCTGCTGATCGACAGCGCGCTTGCCGCCGCAATACACCGGCTCGAGATCGAAGCCTTTTTTCTTCAGCGCGCCGAGGAGCGACTTCTGCTCCGAGTACGCGAGCGTGCGCTTCTTCGTGAGGTCGACCATCGTCACCTTCGCCGCCTGGCTGCCGCTCGGCAGAATCACCGGCGGATAGATGAGGCATTCGTGGCGATTGATGAAGGTGAAGATGGTGTCGAGATGCATGAACGAGCGCTGCCGCGGGATGTCGACGATGATCACGGTCTCGACGCCGGCGTTCGCTTCTTTCAGCGACCGCATGAGCGCCATCACGCCCGCGCGGTTCGTGCGCTCGGTGACGCCGACGAGCAGGAGGTCGCGCCGCGGCACGAGTACGTCGCCGCCTTCGAGCGTCGGCGTGGAGCGCGGCATCGGCCGCTCGGGCTCGGACGTCATGAAGTCGACCCAGAACGGATCGCGCGTGCCGAAGCGCGGGTGATACTGGAAGACGTACTTCGACAGCAGCGACTCGCGGCGGCGCGCCTGCGTGGCCATCGATGAGATGACGACGCGGTCGCCGAGGACGACTTGCGGGTCGCGCATGAAGAAGAGGTTCGGGATCGGGAAGAGCTCGAACTGCGGCAGCTCGCCGCTACCGGTCTCGCGCGCGATGCCGCCGATGAGCACCTCCGCGAGCGCGGCGGGCGTGAGCTCGAGGAGCGAGCCGGTGAGCTTGCGCCCGAGGCCGTTGCGCTTCGCGAGATCGCGCACGATGCGCCGCTTCACGTCGGGATCGTCGAGCGTCTCTTCGAGCAGGTCCTGCAGGTCGATGACGTCGTCGGCGACGAAGCGGATCAGTTGCTGGAAACGGCGATGCTCCTCGCGCGCGACTTGTCCGTAGAGGATGTCGTCGAAGAGGAGCTGCGCCATCATCGGCGGGATCATCTGATCGATCTCCCGCCCCGGAAGGTGGACCAGCACGCTCTTCAGCTTGCCGATCTCACTGGTGACATTCAGTCGCATGCGCGCGTGATTCTATCCGGCCCGGCCGGCCGGCGCGGCCGGCGGCGCTAAAGGCCAAGCCTATCCGCACGTACGGCCGGCCCGGCCGGCTGCGCTAAGGGCCGAGCCTATCCGCACGTGCGGCTGCACTGAACGTGTTCGCCGCGAATGCGCAACAAAAAGCGCTGCCGGGTCGCGGCAGCGCTCCAACATCGCGTCTGCGACGCGAACGTCTTACTCGTTGATCTGCTTGCCGCCGGCGTTCACGTTGATCGCGATCTGCTTCGGCTTCGCCTCTTCGCGCTTCGGCACCTCGATCTCGAGCACGCCGTTGCGATAGTTCGCCACGATCTGCGCGCCGTCGACGGTGCGCGGGAGCGAGAACGAACGCGTGAAGCTGCCGTACGCGCGCTCGATGCGGTGGTAGTTGCGGTCTTCCTTCCGCTCGAACTGCCGCTCGCCGCTGACGCTCAGCAGGCCGTCCTCGAACGTGATCCGCAGGTCCTTCTCATCGATGCCCGGGATCTCCATCTTGAGGATGAGCTTCTCCTGCTCCTCGACCACGTCGACCGGCGGGTTCCAGGCGGTGCCGCGCGCCTCTTCCGCAAAGAAGGGAAAGCGGAAGAACGGTTCGAAGAGACGAGCCTCCACACGGCGAAGATCCTCAAAGGGATTGGAACGAGTCAGAAAAGTCATTGTTCAATCTCCTGTTCTTAGTCATTACTGCTCATGTTTTGCGTAACTTCTCGCGCGTTCTGTTTTATTTCTGCGCTTGTATGACTAAGATTAATCTCTCGGAAGTCTTTCTGCAAGCCTGCTGTTGACAGCGCCGATCATGAGCAGCGCCCTTCTTGCGTCCGAAGACGAACTGAGCCGCGAAGTCGCCCGGCGGCGGACGTTCGCCATCATTTCCCACCCCGACGCGGGCAAAACGACGCTCACCGAAAAGCTCCTCCTCTACGGCGGCGCCATCGAGGAAGCGGGCTCGGTCCGCGCGCGCAAGCAGCAGCGCCACACGACTTCGGACTGGATGGCCATCGAACAGAGCCGCGGCATCTCGATCACCTCGACCGTGCTGCAGTTCGAGTACGAAGGCTCGGTGCTCAACCTTCTCGACACGCCAGGCCACCAGGACTTCTCCGAGGATACGTATCGGACGCTGGCGGCCACGGATAGCGCGGTGATGGTGCTCGACGGCGCGAAAGGCATCGAGCCGCAGACGCGAAAACTCTTCGAAGTCTGCAGGCTGCGCCACATCCCCATCCTCTGCTTCATCAACAAACTCGATCAGCCCGCGCGCGATCCCTTCGAGCTGATCGGCGAGATCGAGCGCGAGCTGCACGTCGCCGCGGTGCCGATGAACTGGCCGATCGGCGACGGGCCGACGTTTCAGGGCGTGTTCGATCTGCGCAAGCAGCAGGTGCTGCGCTTCGAGCGCACGAAGCACGGCGCGTACGTCGCGCCGGTCACGGTGAGCGGCCTCGATGATCCCGCGCTCGAAACGGAGATCGGCGGCGTCGCATGGCAGGAGCTGCGCGATGCGGCGGAACTGCTCGAAGGCGCGGGCGCGGCGTTCGACCGGCGGCAGTTCGAATACGGCCGCGTGATTCCGGTCTTCTTCGGCAGCGCCGTGAACAACTTCGGCATCGAGCCGTTCCTGCGCTCGGTCATCGAGTTCGCGCCGCCGCCGTCGCCGCGTCACGCGAAGCAGAACGGCGACGACATCGAGCTCGAGCCGACCTCGCAGACCTTCACCGGCTTCGTGTTCAAGATCCAGGCGAACATGGACAAGCGCCACCGCGACCGGCTCGCGTTCATGCGCATCACGTCCGGCGTCTTCGAGAAGGACATGGCCGTGCAGCACGCGCGCCTCGGCCGCGAGGTCCGCATGACGCGCCCACATCGCCTCTTCGCGCGCGAGCGAGAGACGATCGACCGCGCATTTCCCGGCGACGTCATCGGCTTCGTCAACCCGGGACTCTTCCAGATCGGCGACGCTGTGTCGTCCGGCGCGGCGGTCGAGTTCGACCGCATCCCGCGTTTCGCGCCCGAGCATTTCGCCACGCTCCGCGCGAAGCAGGTCACGCGGCAGAAGCAGTTTCAGAAAGGGCTCGAGCAGCTCGAGGAAGAAGGCGCGATGCAGGTCTTCGTGCTGCACGACGGCCTGCGCAGCGAGCCGATTCTCGCCGTCGTCGGCGAGCTGCAGTTCGACGTGCTGCAGTCGCGGCTCGAGACCGAGTACAACGTCGAGACGACGCTCACGAACCTGCCGTACAAGCTCGCGCGCTGGGTCGACCGCGACGTCGCGGACGTCGCGCGCATGACGCTGCCGTCGCGCAGCCGCGTCGCCACCGACAGCACGGGCCGCGCGGTCGTGCTCTTCACCAGCGACTGGGAGCTCGACTTCGCGATGAAGGAAAATCCCGGCGTCGATTTCCGCGCGGCGTCGTAGACTCCGCGACTCGTGAGCGCCCGCCGTACGATCGCACTCGCCACGTCCGCTTCCTGGCCCGAGCTCTCGCCGGATGATGCGGCGCTGATTCCCGCGTTGCGCGACGGCGGCTTCGACGCGGAGCCGGTGATCTGGAGCGACGCGTCGATCGACTGGTCGCGCTACGCGCTCGTCGTCGTCCGCTCGTGCTGGGACTATCACCTGCGCGTCGCTGAATTCGACGCATGGATCGAACGCGTTGCGCGCCTGACGACGCTCGTGAATCCGCCCTCGCTGCTGCGCTGGAACCTGCACAAGTCGTATCTCCTCGGGCTCGCGTCGGAGGGCGTGCGCATTCCGGCGTCGCAGCTCGTGCGCAACGTCGTCATCAAGCCGGCGGTCTCGGCGTCCGCATACGAGACGCGCTACTTCGCCGACGACCTGCTCGTGCAGGAGTTCGTCTCCGAGATCGCGACGGCCGGCGAATGGTCGCTGCTCTTCTTCGACGGCGCGTTCAGCCACGCCGTCGTCAAGCGGCCGCGCAGCGGCGACTTTCGCGTGCAGGAAGAACTCGGCGGCTCCGCGACGCCGGCCGAGCCGTCGTCCGCGATGCTCGACTACGCGCGCTTCGTGCTCGAACGCGCGCCGTCGATGCCGGTGTACGCGCGCGTCGATCTCGTCGAGCGCGCCGCGGGCATCACGCTGATGGAGCTCGAGCTCATCGAGCCGTCGCTCTTTCTGCGCGGCGATCGCGAGCGCACGGATCGCTTCGCGGCGGCGCTGCTGCGGCAACTGCGGTGACGCTACGCCGTCTCGCGCATCGATTCGGGATCGACGCCGCGCGCCCAGCACCAGTCGCGATACGCGAACGGCGAGATCTCGCTCGGCTTGATCTCGCTGCGGCCTCCCCAGAACACGTTCGTGTAGCTCACCGGAATGCCGATGCTCGCGAGATGCTCGTCGATGGCGCGCTTGTGCGCGAGCACGAGCTCTTTGTCCGTGCCGTGCGCGACGGCCATGATGTTCACGTTGCGGAACTCCGGGCCGCCTTCGCGCCAGTAGCAGTGCGTCAGGATGTCGAAGCGGCCGACCTCGCGTCCCGCCTCGAGCTCGCGTCCCGGCGGTACCGCCCAGTGGAAGAGCGCATTGAAGCGCGTGACGCGCTCGCCCGTCTGCAGCGGCTTGACGTGTTCGAGAAACGTCGAGAAGCGTCCGACCACGCCGCGGCGATTGAGATGTTCCGCGACCTCGAAGAACGTCTCCAGCGGCACGTTCGCCTCGATCGCACGCGCGGTCCAGACGTCGCGCCGGATCTCGTCCGGCGTCAGCTCGCGTTTCAAGGCCGTCAGCACTTGCCATTCGAGATCCGACAGCTCGACCTTCGCCGTATCTTTTACATCCGCGAGGTCGTCGGACTTCGAGCCCGGCTCCATCCCCTTGCGCCGCACGTGGCCGACGCCCAACGCGAAGATGCGATGCGCCGGCATCACGCGAAAATGCTCCGCGCCGATGAGCTTCGCCAGAAACGCGCAATGCTTCTCCAGCGAATAGCCCTGCGGCACTTTGATCGTCGTCCAGAGGCGGTAGTTCGAGCCGGGCGTCGCCGCGTCCGTCGAGCGGATGACGACGTGTCCGGAGAACGGATCCTCGCGGAAGAGAAAATCGAACGCGGAGTCGAGCTTCTCCGGCGGCAGCTGCCACGCGACGAGCGCGCCTTCAGCGAGGTTCGTGGCCATCAGCGTCTGCCGCACGCGGCGGATCGTGCCCGCCTGCAGCATCGCCGCGATACGCTCGAGCACCGCGTCGACGTCGACGCCCGACTTCGCCGCGATCTCGCCGAACGGATCGCGCACGAACCCTTGAATGCGATCTTCCGACACGGCGAGGATCTGCGCATTGACGGGGTCGGTATGTGCGATCGGCGCGCGCGCGTCGGTGACGGTCATGGGCGCATGATATAGTGCGCGTTCCCTGGACTGATTTGCGGGTCGCTTGCAACCAGGTTAAAAAAAGCTAAAGAGCCGGCACGAGTCTGCTTCTCTTTAGCGACTTTAGCGGCCCCGCAAATCTGCGGGGCTTTTTGTTTTCCGGGAGACCTCTGATGCCGCAGCCAGATCGCACCGACGAACTTCGCCGCCTCCTCTCCGAACGCATCCTCGTGCTCGACGGCGCGATGGGCACGATGATCCAGCGCTACCGGCTGCAGGAGAGCGACTACCGAGGAACGCGCTTCGCCGATCATCCGCGCGATCTCAAAGGGGCGGCGGACGTGCTCTGTCTCACGCGTCCCGACATCATCGAGGAAATCCACCGCGAGTACCTCGACGCCGGCAGCGACATCATCGAGACGAACACCTTCAACGCACAGGCGATCTCCGCGGCCGACTACGCGCTCGAGCCGTTCCTCTACGACATCAATGTCGCCGCCGCGCAGCTCGCGCGGCGCGCGTGCGACGCGTACTCGACGCCCGACAAGCCGCGCTTCGTCGCCGGCTCGATGGGTCCCACGAACCGCACGGCGTCGCTCTCGCCCGACGTCAACAATCCCGCCATCCGCACCGTCACCTTCGACGAGCTCGTCGACGCGTACTACGAGCAGACGCGCGGCCTCGTCGACGGCGGCGTCGACATCCTGATGCCGGAGACGACGTTCGATACGCTGAACCTCAAGGCCGCGCTGTTCGCCATCGAGAAGTACTTCGCCGACACCGGCACGACGCTCCCCGTCATCGCGTCGCTCACGATCACCGACGCCTCCGGCCGCACGCTCTCCGGGCAAACCGTCGAAGCGTGCTGGAACTCGATCCGCCACGCTCCCCTTCTCGCCGTCGGCATCAACTGCGCCCTCGGCGCGGAAGACATGCGCCCGCACGTCGAGGAGCTCTCGTCGCTCGCGCACGTCTTCATGTCCTGCTATCCGAACGCAGGCCTCCCGAACGCGCTCGGCGGCTACGACGAGACGCCGCGCATGATGGCCGACACGCTGCGCGACTACGCGTCGAACGGCTGGCTCAACCTCGTCGGCGGCTGCTGCGGCACCGGCCCCGATCACATCCGTCTCATCGCTGAAACGGTGCGCGCGTTCGCGCCGCGCGTCCCGGCGGATCCGCCGCGCTACCTGCGCCTCTCCGGACTCGAGCCGCTCACCGTGCGCCCCGACTCGAACTTCATCATGGTCGGCGAGCGCACCAACGTCACCGGCTCGCCGAAGTTCGCGCAGCTCATTAAGGCGAACGATCTCGAAGGCGCGCTGCGCGTCGCGCGGCAGCAGATCGACGGCGGCGCGAACATCCTCGACGTCAACATGGACGAAGGCCTCCTCGACTCCGAGAAGGTCATGACCACGTTCCTCAACCTCATCGGCTCCGAGCCCGACATCGCCAAAGTGCCGATCATGGTCGACAGCTCGAAGTGGTCGGTGCTCGAGGCGGGCCTCAAATGCCTGCAGGGCAAGTCGGTCGTCAACTCGATCTCGCTCAAGGAAGGCGAAGAAGTCTTCAAGGAACACGCGCGCCTCTGCAGACGCTACGGCGCCGCCGTGATCGTGATGGCGTTCGACGAGCAAGGCCAGGCCGACACCGTCGAGCGCAAGGTCGCGATCTGCTCGCGCGCGTACGACATTCTCGTGAGCGACGTTGGCTTCGATCCGTGCGACGTCATCTTCGACGTCAACGTGCTCACCGTCGCCACCGGCATGGACGAGCACAACGCGTACGGCATCAACTTCATCGAAGCCGTGCGCCAGCTCCACGAACGCTTCCCGCTCGCCAGCACGTCCGGCGGCATCAGCAACGTGTCGTTCTCGTTCCGCGGCAACAACGTCGTGCGCGAGGCGATGCACGCGGCGTTTCTCTATCACGCGATCCGCGCCGGCCTCACGATGGGCATCGTCAACGCCGGCCAGCTCGGCATCTACGAGGAGATTCCGAAAGACCTCCTCGAGCTCGTCGAAGACGTCCTCCTCAACCGCCGCCCCGACGCCACCGAACGCCTGATCGCGTTCGCGGAAACGGTCAAAGGCAAAGGCAAGGCCGCCGAAAAAGAAGCGGAGGAATGGCGCAACGGGAGCGTGGAAGAGCGGCTCTCGCACGCGCTCGTGAAAGGCATCGTCGACCACGTCGAGCAGGACGTCGAGGAAGCGCGCCAGACGTACCCGACCGGCCTCTCGATCATCGAAGGTCCGCTGATGGACGGCATGAACGTCGTCGGCAATCTCTTCGGCGCCGGCAAGATGTTCCTCCCCCAGGTCGTGAAAAGCGCGCGCGTCATGAAGAAAGCGGTGGCGTATCTGCTTCCCTACATGGAAGCGGAAAAAGCGCAGGCCGGCGATACGTCCGTCCGCGGAAAAATCCTCATGGCCACCGTGAAAGGCGACGTGCACGACATCGGGAAGAACATCGTCGGCGTCGTTCTCGGCTGCAACAACTACCAGGTCCTCGACCTCGGCGTGATGGTGTCCTCCGAGAAAATTCTCGACACGGCGATCGCCGAGAACGTCGATCTCATCGGCCTCTCCGGCCTCATCACGCCGTCGCTCGACGAGATGGTCCACGTCGCGCGCGAGATGGAACGCCGCAACTTCCGCATCCCGCTCCTCATCGGCGGCGCCACCACCTCGAAGCTGCACACCGCCGTGAAAATCGCGCCGCGCTATCACGCGCCGACGATCCACGTGCTCGACGCTTCGCGCGCCGTCGGCGTCGTGAACGCACTGCTCACCGACAAACGCGATGAGTTCGCGCGCACGACCGCGGAAGAATTCGCGCGCCTCCGCGCACAACAGGAAGCCCACGCCGGCGACCGCGTCATCCTGCCGCTCGCCGAAGCACGCCGCCGCGCGCCGAAGCTCGACTTCGCGCCCGTCCCGCCGCCGTTCACCGGCGTACGCACGCTCGACGACGTGCCGCTCGATTCGCTCGAGCCGTTCATCGACTGGACGCCGTTCTTCCAGACGTGGGAGCTCCGCGGGCGCTATCCGCAAATCCTCGACGAGCCGCGCGCACGCGAGCTCTACGACGACGCGCGCAAGCTGCTCGCCGAGATCATCGAGAAACGCCTCCTCACCGCGCGCGCCGTCTACGGCATCTGGCCCGCGCAACGCGACGGCGACGACATCCTCGTCGACGGCGCACGCTTCCACACGCTCCGCCAGCAACAGGAGACAAACAGCGGCACGAACCTCGCCCTCGCTGACTTCATCGCGCCGGCGAACGATTACGTCGGCGGCTTCGCCGTGACCGCGGGCATCGGCGTCGAGGAGATCGTCGCGCGCTTCCAGCGCGATCACGACGACTACAACTCGATCATGACCAAAGCCCTCGCCGATCGCCTCGCCGAAGCGCTCGCCGAGAAACTCCACCGCGACCTGCGCCGCTCCTGGTACGCGCCCGACGAGACGCTCTCCAACGAAGACCTCATCGACGAGAAGTACAGCGGCATCCGCCCCGCCCCCGGCTACCCCGCCTCCCCCGATCACACCGAAAAGCAAACGCTCTTCACACTCCTCGGCGCCGACCATCTCGGCATCCACCTCACCGAGTCCTTCGCCATGACGCCCGCCGCCTCCGTCAGCGGTCTCTACTTCGCCCACCCCCAATCCCGCTACTTCGCCGTCGGCAAAATCGGTCCCGACCAGGTTGCCGACTACGCCAAACGCAAAGGCATGACGGTCGCCGAAACCGAGCGCTGGCTCGCGCCCAATCTGGCGTACGAGCCGGAAGACGACGGGAGCGCCTCCGGCGGGCCGGCGCGGCCGGCAGCGCTAAGGGCTTAGCCAGTACGCACGTGCGGCTGCTGTTTGCGCGATCAGTGCGACCTCGCGTGCGTCTAGGCTAGGCCCTTAGCGCTGCCGGCCGTGCCGGCCCGCCGGAGGCGCTCTCGTCGTCTTCCGTCGTCACCCCGGTGCGACGCAGCTGCGCACGAGTGCCGTCAGGGCGCCGATGTCGAAGGGCTTGGGGAGGAACGCGCAGATGCCGCTGGTGACGGCGGTGGCGACTTCGGGATCGCGGTTCGCGCTCACGACGATCACCGGGATCTTCTGCAGCGCCTCGTCGTTCGCGCGTTCGCGGAGCACGTCCCAGCCGCTGAGGACAGGCATCATCAGATCGAGCACGACCACGTCGGGATGTTCGCTGCGCATCAGGTCGAGCGCCTCGCGGCCGTTGGGTGCTTCGAGGAAGCGATAGCTGCGGGCATCGCGTCGCAGCGCGGCCATGACGAGTCCGCGAATACTCGGATCGTCGTCCACGACCAACACCGAAATCGGCTGCACTGCTACGTCCACGGCGGTGGAATTATGCCTGATGTCCTCCGTTAGCGAGCGTTGGATGAAAATCGCGGTCGCGATGTCGGGCGGAGTCGATTCGTCGACGGCCGCGTATCTGCTGAAATCGCAGGGGCACGACGTCGTCGGTCTCTCGATGCAGATGTACGACAACCTCGGCAATGCCGACACCACGTACGGCGGCTGCTGCACGATCGACGACCTGGCGGATGCGCGGCGCGTCGCGTGGCGATTGGAGATCCCGCATTTCACGCTGAACCTCGAGGCGAATTTTCACGACAAAGTCGTGACGCCGTTCGTGCAGGGATATCTGGCGGGCACGACGCCGAGTCCGTGCGTTTTGTGCAACACGCACGTCAAGTTCGATCTGTTTCACCAGAAAGCGATTGCGATCGGCGCCGAGAAAATCGCGACCGGGCACTACGCGCGGATCACGCGTGAAGACGGTAGCTTCGCGTTGCGAAAGGCGCGCGACCTCGCGAAAGACCAGTCGTACTTTTTGTTCGAGCTCTCGCAGGCGCAGTTGGCGGAGGCGCTCTTTCCGCTCGGCGAGCTCACGAAGCCGGAAGTGCGCGGCATCGCGGAAGAGGCGGGCCTCAGCGTCGCGCGCAAGAAAGAGTCGTACGAGATCTGCTTCGTGCCGCAGAAAGATGGATATCCAGCGATCGTCGAGCGCGAGGCGGGGATTGCGCCGGGCGAGCACGCGGGCGAGATCGTCGACGTCGACGGCAACGTCGTCGGCACGCACGACGGCTACTACCACTTCACGATCGGCCAGCGCCGCGGCCTCGATCTGGGCGGCAGCGCGGAGCGCACGTACGTCGTCGATGTGAACCCGTTCACGAAGCGCGTGGTCGTCGGATCTGCATCCGCGCTCGAGCGCGACGAGCTCGTCGCGCAGCGCGTGCATTGGATCGCGGGCGCGCCGCCGTCAGGACCGATCGAGGTGCAGGCGCGCGTGCGTTCGCGCATGGCGGACGTCGCGGCCATGGTGACGCCGCTGGACGGCGATCGCGCGCGCGTGTCGTTCGCGCAGAAACTGAGGGGCGTCGCGCCGGGACAGGCGGTCGTTTTCTACCAGGCTGATCTTTGTCTCGGCGGCGGCTGGATTACGCGTTAACATAAGTCCCTCAATAAAAAAGGAGGGGCCCCATGGCGAATCGAGTCGCAACCATTCTCGGTATCGGCTTCCTGCTCGTCGGTATCCTCGGCTTCGTAATGCCCGCTCTCCTCGGCGCACACCTCACCCTCGCGCACAACATCGTCCACCTCGTCAGCGGCGCCATCTCGCTCTGGATCGGCCTGAAGGGCTCGCCGAGCGCGGCGAAGACGTTCTGTCTCGTCTTCGGCGCGGTCTACCTGCTCCTCGGCATCGTCGGCTTCGCGCTCGGCACCGGCTCGGACCGCATGTTCACGGTTTTGCCGGGACAGCTGATGTTCGGGACCGTCGATCACCTGATCCACATCGCGCTCGGCGCGATCTTCCTCGTCGGCGCGTTCATGACGCGCGCGGTGATCACGCCCGCGACGGCGGGACGGACGGCGTAGCCGCCGCTCCGAGCTGCGCGAGCTTCGCGTCGATCGTCGGTGCCCATTCGGCGGTGCACGCCGGATGGGCACGGGCGCGATCGAAGGCCGCGCGCGCCCGCGTCACGTCGCCGGTCAGCCGCAGCAGCGTTCCGAGCTTCACCAGCGACGGCACCGCATTCGGTCCATTTGGATCGATGGTCACGAGCTCCTCGTACAGCGCCAGGGCGCCGTCGCGGTCCGTGCGCTCGAGAAACGCCGCGGCGCGGCCGAGGAACTTCGGGAGACGCTCGCGTTGCAGTTCGTGGATGAGGTCGAGCGCGAGCTCGTTCTGCTTCTGTTCGAGATAGACGGACAGGAGCCGCGTCGCGCACGAGTCGAGCATCGACGGCTCGTCGTTCTGCAGTGCGACGTCGACGGCGACACGGAGCGCTTCGACGTGCTTCGGCTGCTCGCGCAGCAGCGACTGCAGCTCGCGCTTCGCGCTGGCCACGTCGCCGACGGAGCGCGCCGCGAGCGCGCGCGTCACGCGCGGATCCATCGTCCACGTCGTTTCCTTCGCCACGGCGGGATCGACGTACTTTTCTTCGACCTTGAGCGCGCGCACGACGAACGCGAACGCGACGCCGTAGAGAAACCCGCCCACGTGCGCGGAGAACGCCACGCCGCCGCCCGCGCCTTCGGCCGCCATCTCGAAGAACTGCTGCACGAACCAGAGCGGCAGCACCACGAATGCCGGCAGGAAGAAGCGGAAGTTGAAGGTCGGACGGTACAGCAGCGGCACGAACAGGAACTCGACCTTCGAGCGGAAGAAGCGGATGAAGTACGCCCCCATCACCGCCGCGATCGCGCCAGACGCGCCGACGAGAGCGATCGTGCCGTCGGGATGGCGGAGCACGTACGTCAGCGCCGCCGCGATGCCGCCGCTGATGTAGAGGAACGCGAACAGCGGCCGCCCGAACACGTCCTCCACGAACGGTCCGGACAGGAAGAAGAACAGCAGATTGCCGATGAGATGCAGGAAGCCGGTGTGGATGAACATCGACGTCAGCATCCGCCACGCGCCGCCTTCGGCGGGGACGTAGCCGTAGTGGATCAGAGGTAAACGTCGATACCCCGCGACCGCCGTCGACGCGAGCCGGTCGAGCACCGCCTGCTGCGTCGCCATGAGCGCCGGAGGCGGCGGGTTCGCCACGAGGCGGCGCGCGGCGGCGAGTTGTTGTGGCAGCCCCGGGCCGAGGATCCGCTCCATCTCCGGCGGCGGCGTGAGATACGGATGCTGGCCGAGGTAGGAGATCGCGTCCTGCCACGCGAGCTGCAGACCGGCCATCTTCGACGAGCGCATCGACGTCTCGACCGCGACGAAGACGAGGATGTTCAGCGCGATGAGAACGTACGACACCCACGCGTGGCGGCGGATCTCGGACTCGTCGCGTCCGATGGGGATGAGGAGCATGGTGGAGTGACGGCGATTGTAGCCGCAGTCGTTCCGTAAGTCCGGCCGCGCCGGCTACTCGACCGTCACGCTCTTCGCCAGATTCCTCGGCTGATCGACGTCGCAGCCGCGCCGCAGCGCGATGTAGTACGCGAGCAGTTGCGTCGGGATCACCGCGAGGATCGGCTGCAGCGGCTCGATCGTCCACGGCACCTCGATCGCCTCGTCGGCGAGCTTCTTCATCTCCTCGTCGCCTTCGTCGCAGATCACGATCAGCTTCCCGTCGCGCGCCTTCACTTCCTGCAGGTTCGAGACGACCTTGTCGTACACCGGCGTGTGCGTGGCGATCGCGACGACCGGCATGTTCTCGTCGATGAGCGCGATCGGTCCGTGTTTCATCTCGCCGGCCGGATACCCCTCGGCGTGGATGTACGAGATCTCCTTGAGCTTGAGCGCGCCTTCGAGCGCGATCGGGTAATGCACGCCGCGGCCGAGGAAGAGGAAGTCCTGCGCGTTGTGCCAGCGGTTCGCGAGCTGCTGAATCTTCTTCTCCTGCGTCTTGAGCAGATGCTCGATCTTGTGCGGGATCACGGAGAGCTCGTGCATCGCGTAGCGGATGTCGTCCTTGTCGTGGCCGCGCAGCTGCCGCACGTAGAGCGAGAGGAGATAGAACGCGGTGAGCTGCGTCGTGAACGCTTTCGTCGACGCGACGCCGATCTCCGGGCCGGCGTTCGTGTAGATGACGCCGTCCGACATGCGCGTCGCCGCGGCTCCGATCACGTTGCAGATCGTGATGAGGCGCGCGCCTTTCGCCTTCGCCTCCTGCATCGCCGCGATCGTGTCGGCGGTCTCGCCCGACTGCGTCACGCCGATGACGAGTGTCGACGCGTCGACGATCGGATCGCGATAGCGGTACTCAGAACCGTAGTCGACTTCCACCGGAATGCCGGCCGCGCTCTCGAGGATGAACTTCCCGACCGTGCCCGCGTGCCACGACGTGCCGCACGCGACGATGTGGATGCGCTGGAACTGCGCCCACTCTTCCGGCGTGAACTGCAGGTCGTTGAAGAAGACCTCGCCCGACTCCTCGAACATGCGGCCGTTGAACGTGTCGCGCACGGCGCGCGGCTGCTCGTGGATCTCCTTGAGCATGTAGTGCCGGTAGCCTTCCTTCTCGGCCATCACGGCATCCCACAGGATCTTCTTCGGCTCGCGGTCGATCTTCGCGTCGTCGCGGCCGAAGACGTCGACGCTCTTGTCGTTGGCGACGACGTACTCACCGTCCTCGAGATAGATGATGTTGCGCGTGTAGGCGAGGAGCGGCGCGACGTCCGAGGCGACGATGTTCTCGCCTTCGCCGAGACCGACCACGAGGGGTGGACCGTGCTTCGCGGCGACGATGGTGCCGGGATCGTCGCCGGCGATCATCACCAGCGCGTAGTGCCCTTCGAGCTCCTTGAGCGCCTTCTTCACCGCGTCGATGAATGGCGTGCCATCCTTCCGGTACTCCTCGATGAGATGCGCGACGACTTCCGTGTCCGTCTCACTCTTGAATTCGTGGCCGGCTGCTTTCAGGCGCTGCTTGAGCGGGAGGAAGTTCTCGATGATGCCGTTGTGGATGACGACGACGTTGCCCGTGCAGTCGCGGTGCGGGTGCGCGTTGTTCTCGTTCGGCTTCCCGTGCGTGGCCCAGCGCGTGTGCCCCATACCGAACGTGCCGTGCAGCTCGTGGTCGGCGAGCTTGCCCTCGAGGTTCGACAGTTTGCCTTCCGCGCGCACGACGTCGACGCCGTGTCCGTTGACGACCGCGATGCCCGCGCTGTCGTAGCCGCGGTACTCCAGTTTCTTCAGTCCGCCGATGAGCACCGGCACCACGTCGCGCGTGCCGACGTAACCAATGATTCCGCACATGTTCGAAGTCCTTTAGAATTCGCGCCGGTGAAGAAACTCCTGGCGCTCGTCGTCCCCGTGTTCGTCCTCGTGGCTTGTGGCAAACGCGGCGACCCGAAGCCGCCCGTGCCGATCATCCCGCAGGCGACCAGCGACCTAGTAGTAACACAGCGCGCCGACAATGTGATTCTGTCCTGGAGCTATCCCGCGCTCACGACGGCCGGACGCAGCCTCACCAACGTACGCCGGATTTCGATTTACCGTTACGACGAAGAGCTTCCGGTGCCCGCCGGCGGACGCGATCCGAACGCGCTGCAGCCGGGCAACGTCGATCCGACGCAACCGCAGCCGCAGGCACAGTTCGCACGCATTCCGACGATTTCGCAGGTGCAGTTCGCGAAGCTCAGCCACAGGATTTACAGCATAGAAAAGGCCAACTTCTCGACCGCCACCAGCGGCGCGAAGCTCATCTACACCGACACGCCGCCGACGCGCTCCGCCGACGGTCGCCCCGTGCGCGTCAACTACGCCGTCGTCACGGAAGGCGGCACCGCGCACAGCGACTACTCGAATCTCGCCATCCTCGTGCCGCTCCCCGTCTCCGTACCGCCCGCGTCACTGGCAGCGACCGCGAAGACGGAAGGCGTGACGCTCAACTGGTCCGCGCCGACGCAGACGACCACCGGCACCGGCGGTCCGATCGTCATCGGCTACAACATCTACCGCAGCGCGCCGGGACAAGCGCCGGGCGAGCTTGCCGCGCCGATCAATCCATCGCTCGTCACCACGACGACCTTCACCGACGCGCCGCCGTACGGCGAGCACGAATACCGCGTGACCGCCGTCGCCGCGTCCGGACCGCCGCTCGTGCAGAGCGATGCCTCCGCGCCCGCGCGGGTGACGTTCAAGGATCTCGTGGCGCCGCCCGCGCCGACGGGACTCGAGGCGCTCGTCGAGACGGGCGCGGTGCGGTTGATCTGGGATCCAGTGCAGGCGCCCGACCTCGCCGGCTATCGCCTCTACCGCACCGAGGGCGTCGGCCATGTCAACATCAAGGAGGCGGGAACCATCCCGCTCGGACCGCCGGTGACGACGAACAGCTGGGTCGATTCGCGCGCCGATCTCGGCATCGCGTACAAGTACGCCGTGACCGCGATCGACAAGAACGGCAACGAGAGCGCGCGCGTTTGGACGAACTGGGTCGTCGTGCCGAAGACCCCCTGATGCTGCTGCTTGCCGCGGCGCTGCTCCTCGGCGCGTTCCTCCGCCTCGATCACCTCGGCGAGCCGAGTTACTGGCTCGACGAGATCCTGCACCACGACCTCACCACCGCCGCGCTGCAGCAGCCGTGGTGGCGCTGGCTGACCGGCTTCTCGCCCGAGCACGGGCCGCTGTACTACGCGACGCAGCTCGCCGCCCGACTGGTCGCGCGCGACGAGACCGCGGGACGCCTCGCGCCGGCGCTGTTCGGCATCGCCGCCATCGCGCTGGTGTGGCTCGCCGCGCGCTCGTTCGACGAGCTCGCCGCCGCCACTGCCGCCTTGCTGCTCGCCGCCTCGCCGCTGCACGTCTATTACAGCCGCGAGGCGCGCGCGTACGCGCTCCTAATGTTTGCGACCGCGGCGTTGCTGGCGGTGCTGCTGCGCGGCCGCTCGCCGTGGCTGGTTGTCGCCGTCGTGTTGTTGACGTTGTACACGTCCGCGACGGCGGCGCCGGTGCTCGTTTCGGCGTTCGTCGTGGCGAGTGTTGCGGCGCTGCTCGACAAGGCGCGTCGCCGCTTCTTCACGATCGCCGCGATCGCCTCGTTCCTCGCGATCGCGCTCCTGCCGCTGCTCTACGCGGCAACGCCCGTCGAAGACGCGGGCTGGCCGGGCTTTCCGCACCTCGACGCGGCGTTCTTCACGGCGCTGCTGCACAACTTCTCCGTCTCCGCGCTCGGCACCGGCAGCGGACGCACGGCGGTCGCGCTGCTCTGCTTCGCCGCCGCGGGAGCGATTGCGCTCCTGCAGCGCGACCGGACGCTGGCCGCTGTCACGATCGGCATGACGCTGCTGCCGCTCGCGCTCGCGCTCGCATCGCTCCGCGCGTTCGAACACTTCTACGCGACGCGTTACGTGACGCCGGCGCTGACCGGCTACCTCGTGCTCGCCGGCATCGGCGTCGCCGCGTTCGCGCGTCTCGTCGCACGCCGCTTCGCGCCGCTCCTCGCTGCCGCGATCGTCGCCGCCTTCCTCACGCAGACGTGGCACGCCGCGCGAACCGAGGCGTTTCAGAAGCTCGACTGGCGCGGCATCGCCGCCGCGATCCATCAGCGCGCGCATCCCGGCGATCTCGTGCTCACCGCGGAGCCGTGGTCGGAAGTGTCGCTGCGCTTCTACCTCGAACGCCTGCCACGGAAGGCCGATCTGCGGCAGATGTCGATCCTCGACATCGCGCGCGGGCTCGTCGACCACTATCCCGCCACGTTCCTCGTCACGGCGGGCTTCTCGGACGACACGACCACGCGCAACTGGATGTGCAGCTATCCTCTGCTCCTCGCCTCGCCGCTCGAGAACTTCCGGCTGCACTACGCCCGCGAAGACTACCTCGCCGAGCGCGCCACCGACGCCGAACGCCGCGCCTTCGCCCTCGGCATCGGCGCGCGGAGCATCCGCCTCGCCACGACCGAAGACCCGCTCTTCCGCGACGGCTGGGCCGCGGCTGAAGGCGCAGGCGACGGCGCGTTCCGCTGGGCCATCGCCACGCGCGCTACGATCGGCGTGCCGCGCTGGTTCGCGCGAGATCGCGTCATCCGCTTCAGCGCGCTGCCGATGTCGCATCCGTCGCTGCCGCCGCAGACGCTGCGCGTGTCCGTCAACGGCACGCCGCTCGCGGATACAACGCCGATGTCCAACGCCTGGCGCGACTACGCCGTCAACGCTCCCGCACGCGTTTGGCGCGACGGAGTCAACGTGTTGACCTTCGACTTCGCTCGCGCGACCGCGCCGGCGGCCATCGATCCGCACGCCTCCGACCGACGCCCGCTCGCCGCGTCCTTTGCTTGGATATCCATCGATGACCGCGGCGCCCCTCCCGCCACCCACCCCGCCCACCTCCCGGCCGTTCGCATGACCACGACGCCGCTCCTCGACGAGCGCGCGCTCTGGCGCGACTCGTCCACCCGCTTCGCGCCCGCCCGCCTGCGCCGCGATGCGGTCATGGCTCTCATCGCCCGCCTCGGCTACGACCCGGTGACCGTCTGGCCCCGCATCGCGCGCGGCGACGTGCACCTCGACGACCTCGTGCACACGCTCGACTACGGCAGCGAATGCATCGACGACGCGACGTTCGTGAACGAGGTCTTCCACGCGCTGCTCGACCGTGCCCCCGGCCCCGGCGAGCGGCGCGAGAAACTGGTGGAGCGGATCACGCGGGGGACGGAGTTTCGGAAGATGGTGACGAGGTGAGTTCGCGCTATCCCAGCAACTCCCGCAGCCGCTCCGGATCACTCGTCGGCTCCTCGCACGCGTAGCCGACGCAGACGTACGCCATCGCCCGCTCCTGCGGACGCTGCTCCATCAGCGGCAAATCGGCCGACTCGCGTCCCGCGACGAGCACGCGATGCGGGAGGAACGTCTCGCCCACGACGCGCGTCAGCACGCGTGACGTGTCGTCGTCGCCGGTGATGGCGATCTCGCGCGGCTGCGTGGCGCGCCATTCGGCGACGCCGAGGGCGAAGCCGAAACCGGAGGCGTACTTTTCGACCACCGGCCACATGCGCTCGAGCGTCTCCGTCGCGATTTGCGCGTAGCGCTCCTCGCCGAACAGCAGCGCGTGGCGCAGCAGCACCTCGCACGCGACGGACGTCCCCGCGGGCGTGGCGTTGTCGAAGAGATCCTTCGGCCGCGTGATGAGCTGCTCGTGATCGGACGGTGTGTCGTAAAAACCGCCATTCTCCTCGTCGCGGAACCGCGCCAGCATCTGCTCCACGAGCGAACGCGCGCCGTCGAAAAAGCGCCGCTCGTGCGTGGCCTCGTACGCGAGCGTGAGACCCCACGCGACGCCGGAGTAATCCTCGAGCAGCCCCGCGATGTGCGCGTGCCGGCTCAACTTACCGTCCACGATTCTCGTCAGTAAATAGGAGGCATTCTTCAGGACGATTTCACGGTAGCTATTTTTGTCGAACGCGAGCGCCGCCTCCGCGAACGCGGCCAGCATCCAGCCGTTCCAGCCGGAGAGGATCTTCTCGTCGCGGCCCGGCCGCACGCGCTGCTCGCGCGCGCCGTACAGCTTGCACTTGCCGCGCGCGACGATGTCGTCGAGTTGCACGAGCTCGATGCCGAGATCGGCGGCGACGCTGGCCGGGTCGCGCGGCACGTTGAGGATGTTGTGCCCTTCCCAGTTGCCGCCTTCCGTGACGTCGTACAGCGCGCAGAACACGCGCCCTTCGTCGCCACCGAGGAGCTCGAGCACCTCGGCGCGCGTCCAGACGTAGAACTTCCCTTCCTCGCCTTCCGAGTCGGCGTCGAGCGTCGAATAGAAGCCGCCGTCGGGGGACGTCATCTCGCGCGCGACGTAGCCGAGGATCTCGTTCGCGATGCGCGCGAAGAGCGGATCGTGCGTCCACTGCCACGCGCGCGTGTAGAGGCGGGCCAGGAGCGCGTTGTCGTACAGCATCTTCTCGAAATGCGGCACGAGCCAGCGCGCGTCCGTCGAGTAGCGATGGAAGCCGCCGCCGATCTGGTCGTACATGCCTCCGCGCGCCATCTTGGTCAACGTGTTGACCACGATCTCGCGCAGCCGCGCGTCGCCGCCGCGATACGCGACCTGCATCAGGAAATCGAGCGACATCGACGGCGGGAACTTCGGCGCGCTTCCGAAGCCGCCGTGCACCGGGTCGTAGCCCGCCGCGATGCGCGAGGCCGCGCGATCGAGCGCGTCGTGCGTGATGGTCTGGCCATCTTTCGACAGCCGCAGCGATCCGCCGAGGGCGCGCGCGACTTCGTCGGACGCCTCGTCGACTTCCGCGCGGCGCGTGCGATACACGTTCACCACGTGCTCGAGCACGCGCCGGAACGCCGGCATCCCGTGCCGATCCTCGGGCGGAAAGTACGTCCCCGCGAAGAACGGCTTGCCCTGCGGCGTGAGGAACGTCGACATCGGCCAGCCGCCGTGGCCGGTCATCATCTGCACGGCCTGCATGTAGATCGAGTCGAGATCCGGCCGCTCCTCGCGATCGACTTTGATCGAGACGAAGTGCTCGTTGAGCACGCGCGCCGTGGCGTCGTCCTCGAACGACTCGCGCTCCATGACGTGGCACCAGTGGCACGCCGAGTAGCCGATCGAGAGGAACACCGGCTTGTCTTCCGCGCGCGACTTCGCCCACGCCTCCTCGCCCCACGGATACCAGTCGACCGGGTTGTGCGCGTGCTGCAACAGGTACGGCGAGGTTTCGCGTGCGAGACGGTTGGTCATGCGAATCGCCGCGCAGAGTTCATGCCCGCGCGGTACTCCGCGGGACTGACGCCGAAGCGCGCGCGGAATGCACGCGTGAAATGGCTCTGGTCGAAGAAGCCGTGCTCGGCGGCGACGTCGCGGAGCGCGCGTTTGGTGAAGCGCAAGTGATGCGCCGCGCTCTGCAGCCGTTCGTCGCGCACGAACGCGCCGGCCGAGACGCCGAACGCCTCGCGGAACGCGCGTGCCACGTGCGTGCGGTGGCGGCCGACGCCGGCGGCGATCTGCGAGAGCGAGGCGCCTCCGCGGGCGAGGTCGACCGCGTCGTCGAGCCACGCCGGCCTGCGCTCGCGCGCACACGGGACGGGTTCGACGAGCGAAAGCGCGCGGACGATCTCCGATTCGAGCTCCAGCGGCGAAGCCATCGAGCTCGCGACGATGCGACGCGCGACGTCGACGCAGCGGCGATCGCGGCGGACGACGATCTCACCCAGCGCCGCGTGCGGCGCGTGCGGCAGTTCGATCAGAACCGCATCGACGGCCACCGTGTAGCGGTCGGCATGATGCGCGCCGGCAGGCTTGAAGATGAGCGAGGAGGCTTCGCAGTCGTACGTGCGGGAGCCGATCGTCTCCTCGAACCCTCCGCCGAGCACGAGTTGCAGCGACGCCGCTTCATGATCGTGGCGGCGGAGACCGGTGCCGGCGCGATGATGCGTGATGTGGACGCGAAAATCGCCCGCCGTCATCTGCCGGCTCACCTCGCCCGCGGTGATGGCGTTCATCGGACGACAGCATAGCGTCAGTGCGACGTGCAGCGGAGCGCGTCGTCCAGGTCGCCGATGAAGCTCATGCCGTACACGTGCATCGCGCCCGCGATGAGCAGCGCCTTGTGATGTTTGGCGAACACCTCGCGATCCACCACCTCGGCATACGAGAAGTCGCGATCGGCGAAGCGTTCGTAATCCGCGCGGGTCTTCACCTGCTCCCACGGAATGGGCGGGTCGCCGAGGAGCACGCGGATGCGATGCGCGCGCGGCAACGTGGTGTTGACGTTGCGGATGGTCTCGAACAATTGCCGGTACAACGGCGAGTCCCACACGAGGAACATCGTGGTGTCGCGCCACGCCGGCTCGACCTCCGCCAGCGGCACGTCCGCACCCATGATGTAGCGGTCCATGACCTCCTGATAACGCGCGTTGCCCGACTCCACCACGACGTCGTCGATCACGCGGGTGATGCGCGGATCGCTGACGAGCTGCCGCAGGAAGACGTGGGTCTCGGCCATGCGATGCACTTCGGGGATGCCGACGACGTCGTACTTCGTGAACAGCGATGCGATCGTGCCGATCGCATCCTGCGGCGCCGGCGCGGCGGTGGCGATCAGCGGAAGCAGCAGCAGAAACACAACGGAGCCGAGCAGTCGTTTCATGGCGACCAGCGTAGCCGCGATGCGACCCGCCGTCTTGTACGCGCGTAGCGGCCGCGTGCCGGAAGCGTCGTCAGCGCGACAGCGAGGCGATGACGTCGAGCGCGCGCGCGACGTCGGCTTCGTTGTTCGCCAGTCCGAGCGACGCACGAACGGCGCCGACGACGGTGCCGGCGCACGCGGCCAGTCGCTGCGGAGTGAAGTCGGCGCCGAGCGTTTCGAGGCAACCGCGCAAGCGCGACGTTTCGATTCCAAACGCCGCCTCGGATGCGCCGGGATTGCAGAAGCAGCCGCCGCGCAGGGCCACGCCGCGCTCGCGCGCGTACGCTTCGACGTCCCAGTACGGCACGCCGCGGATGTTGAACGCGATGGTGCCGCCGCGCGCAGTGAGATCGCGCGGGCCATACACGCGAACGTTGTGCAACGCGAGCAGACCATCGAGCAGCAGTTCGGTGAGATGCGCGACGTGCACGGCGATGCGCGGCATCCCGGCGCCGTCGAGCAGATCGAAGCCGGCATCGAGCGCGGCGATGTTGAGAAAGTCGGGCGTGCCGTCTTCGAACGCCTCGTGACCGGGACGCAGCCGATGCGTGTTCGCGGCGACGGACGCGAAGAGCACCGTGCCGCCGGCGAACCACGGGCGGCGCAGTTTCGCGAGCGCGTCGCGCCGCGCGATGAGCGCGCCGAGGCCGGTCGGATAGCCGAAGAGTTTGTAGAACGACAGCGCCGTGAAATCCGCCGGCACGTCGCGAAGGCTGAGCGCGTGGCTCGGCACGTACGCGGCGGCGTCGAGCAGCACGTCGAAGCCGAGACGATGCGCGTCGCTCACGAGTGCCAGCGGATGACGCACGCCGGAGAAATTCGACTGCGCGGGGAACGCGAAGAGGCCGCGCTTCGCAGCCGCGAGCGTCGCGCGTGCGTCGCGCAGGCGCAGCTCTTCGTCGAGCGCGATGGCGTGCACGGCGGCGCCGGCGCGCGCGGCGTACTCGCGGATGCCGAGGACGGAGTTGTGGTTGTCGGACGACAGCACGAGCGACGTCGACGCATCGAACGGATAGCTCTCGGCGACGAGCTTCACGGCCGCGCTGGTGTTCGCGGTGAAGATGACGGCGTGCGTGCGCTCGTCGACGTCGAAGTGCCGCAGCACGCGGCGCCGCGCCGCATCGATGACGTCCGTGCTCGCGCGCGACGGCGCGGAGTCGGAGTGCGGGTTGCCGAAGATGCCTCTCCGCAGCAGTGCGTGATGCGCGTAGAGCTGCGACTCCGCGTACAGCGCGCTGCCGGTGTAGTCGAGATACGCGAGCCGCTGCGCGTCGAGCCGCGCGAACTCGCGGGCGCGCAGGCCGGCGAAGAACGCGGCATCGCGCGAACGCGTGTCGACCGCGAGCGTCAACATCCGCGTCTCCGCATCGCCTTCACGGCGGCGCTCGTGCCGCCACCGTAGGCCGCTTCGTCGCCGGTCGCGCGCGGAACGCCGCCGAAGTAGCGCGTGAGATCGCTCGGCTTCGCCGGCGACATCACGTCGTCCAGCCATTCGCCGAGGCCGCCGCGGAGGAAGTAGACGTCGCGGTAGCCGAGCGACTGCAGGAGCACCCACGCCTGCGCCGCATGCGCGCCGCCGTCGGAGATCAGGACGAGCGTTTCGTCGCGCGCGAACGGCGTCGACGGAATTGCTTCGATCGGCACGCGCTCGGCGCGCGGCAGGTGATACGTCGCGAACTCGCGTTCGGAGCGGAGATCGATGATGCGCAGGCGCGGCTTGCGATCGCGGATCCACTCCGCGAGTTCGAGTGCGGTCACGTGATCGTCCTCGTGCGCGATCGCGCGCGCGAGGCGCGCGGCGTCGACGTTCGCGTGCTGGGCGCGATACGGACTGCCGCCGATCGCGGCGAGCGCACCGAGGACGAGAGCCGCGATCGCGAGCGTCCGATTCATGCCGCGCGTCGCTCCCAGCGTTCGACGATGCGGAAGACGGCGAGCGCGATCGCGACGATCGCGCAGACGACGACGCCGTACGGCAGGTCGAGCAGTTGCGGCAACGTGAGGCTGCCGCGCGCGGTGCTCGCGTAGAACGCGCGCAGCGGTGCGAACGCGAGGCCGGTGGCGAGGACGCCCGCGAACATGCCGACGACGGTCAGCGCGCCGTCGCCGCGGCCGGTCGCGGCGGCGACACACGAGGTGCCGGGACAGAGTCCGGCCAGCACGAAGCCGATGCCGAAGAGCGCGCCGCCGGCGAGCTGCGGCAGGACGTACGTCTCCGGCACGAACACGCGCGCGAGGTCGAGGACGCCGAGACGCGCCAGCCAGTACGCGCCGAGCATCGCCGTCACGATCGCGCTGAACATCACTTTCAGGACGGTGAAGTCGGTGACATAGAACTGGCCCGCGAGCTTGCGCGCGTCGCCGAGGCCGGCGCGTTCGAGCGCGAAGCCAAAGGCGAGGCCGATGAAGACGGCGATGGCGAGTTGCGACGCGGCGCTAAAGGCGGCGAAGTCGACGAGCGGCGCGGTCATCGCCACGCCTTCCGCACGAGCGGCGCGACGGCGAACGCGCTCGCGAACGCGACGGCGATGAAGAGCCAGCTGCCGACCGAGAGCAGCGCGCCGCCGGTGAGGGCGAGGCCGCTCGTGCAGCCGCGCGCGAGGACGGCGCCGGTGCCCATCAGCGCGCCGCCGGCGAGGGCGAGCGCGAGTCGCGGTGTGCGCGCGAGGCGCGGGCCGCGCGCGATCTCGAAGCGGAAGCGGCCGGCAAGGATGCTCGGGAAAAAGCCGCCGAGGATCACGCCGATCAACTCGAACAGCAGCCAGTCGCGCCACGGACCGTCGCCGGCGAGATAGCGCGCAAAGTACTCGTTCGTCGCGGCGCGTCGCGGCGCGATCGCGGAAACGACTCCCGCGGCGCTCGATGCGAAGGCGCCGGACGCGCCGAGGCCACGGCCCATCACGACGAAGGCGGCGAGGAGCACGAGTCCGAGCGCGACGCCGGCGACGTATGGATCGGCGTACGCGCGCGTCACTTGCACGTGCGACGACGCAGCGCGATCCACCTCACGCACGTCGTCGGCCGCGAGCGGCGCGCCGCTCATTTCGCGCTGCCTTCGCTCGGGTTGTCGACGGGGTAATCCGCGTGGCCCGACCAGTCCTGAAACGAGCCGTCGTAGAGCAGCACGGGATGATCGAGGATGCGCGCGGCGAGCAGCATGGCCGTGGTCTGCATGCCGACGTGGCAGTAGCCGATCACGGTGTCGTGCGGTTTGACGCCGGCGCGGTCGAAGAGCGCGCGCAGCTCGGCGGTCGACTTCACCATGAGGTCGTCGTTGGCGATGCTGGTGAACGGAATGCTGTGCGCGCCGTGGACGTGTCCGGGCCGATGCATGCTGCCGTCGCGGTTCATGCCGTGATCGACGCCGTCATAGAACGCGGCCGCGCGGCCGTCGACGATCGCGTAGCCGGGCGTGCCGAGGCGCGCGCGCACGGTCGCGGCGTCGACGACGATCGGCTGCAGCGCGAGCGGCGCGAGCTTGCCGCGTTTCGCGGGCGTCGGCGCCTTCGTCACCGCACCGCCGGCGCGCACCCACGCGGGAAGGCCGCCGTCGAGCAGCGACGCGCGCGCGCCGAGGCCGGCGTACTGCAGCGTGAAGAGCACGCGCGTCGACGGCGTGACCCAGTCGGTGCCGAACAGCACGATGACGCGCGAGTCGTCGGAGATGCCGAGCGCCTCGAGCTTCTCGCGCAGCTCCGCGGCATTCGGCATCTCCAGCGAGAGCGCGTTTCCGTTGCCGTCGCCGGCCGAGACGTCTTTCAGCGTGATGCCGCGCGCGCCGGCGATGTGGCCGGCGTCGAAGCTCGCCTGGTCGCCGACCTGCAGTAGCACGAGGTTGCGATCGTGCAGATGTTGTTTGAGCCAGGCGGTGTCGACGAGCAGCGCGTCGCGCGGCGTGGCGGCCGCGGCGACGCCGGCGACGAGCAGCAGAACGAAGGCGAGGAGGGCGTTTCGCATGCGCAGACGATGCGGCGCTCCGCGCGTGCGGCGTTGCCTTTTGCAGTCAACAGGCGGCGCGTGCAGCGAACGGGTCGCTGGATGCAGCGGAGCGGCGCGCTCTACGCGGGCCGCTGGATCACATCGAGCAGCTGCGGCGGGAACGCGCGCATCTCGAAGTACTCGCGCTCGAGCTCTTCGACCTGGAAGCGATCGAGACCGGAGTTCGACAGGAAGTCGTTGCGCAGCTTCGGATCGTGCTCTTCGACGATGCGCGGCAGCAGCTGGTTGATGTAGAAGGCCTCGAGGCGGATCTTCGTGATCACTTCCTCGAGCAGCGACTCGTTGATGAAGTCGTGCAGGTCGCGCAGCGCGGGATCGTGCGTGATCTCGGCGCGGATCTCGCGGCGGAACGTCTCGCGTCCTTCGGCGGTGTTGAGCTCGAGATAGAAGTTCGCCATGCGCCGGCGCGCGAGGTTGTACGCGGCAAAGTACGCGCGCTCGTGGCGGTTGATCGAGACGATCGCGTCGACCACGCCGGCGATCGACTCCTCGTTGTTCTCGATCGAGATCAGGCCGAGCGTCAGCGCGTAGAGCTTCTTCTTGCCGTAGGCGAGCGCGTACTCGTTGTTCACGACCGGATCGATGAAGAGCTGCTGAAAGAGGCCGCGACGCAGCTTCTCGAAGACCTGCATGTTGCCGAGCAGCGACCGCACCTGTTCGGGCGACAGCTCGACGTCGTCCATGAAGGCGAGCTTGTTGACCAGCGTCGTGGTGTGATCGATGCGGTCGAAGAGCGTCACCAGCTCGCCGAACGATTCGAGGCGTTCGTAATCCTCTTCCTCGCGGCCGATCTCGTCGATGAGGCGGCCGGTCTCGAGCAGCACCTCCTCGAACGTCTGGTCGCGCATCGCGGCGGCGCGCTGCTTGTTCTCCATCAGCTGCACGAGATCGAGCGAGGAGAGCTTGCGGGTGATGTTGCGACCGAGGAGGAAGCCGCCGAGGATCTCGCGCGTGGACTGGATGTAATCGGCCTCGTCTTCTTTCCGAACGACCGCGCGCGGCTCCTGCAACACGATCTCTTCGAGCGTGTCGAAGATCGAGAGCGGCACTTCGTTGCGCAGCGAGAGCGTGCGCAGGCGCATGAGCCGCGCCCGCGCCGACGAGTCGATGGTCGAGCCGGCGCACGACGCGAGGATGCGTTTGTACTCGTCGATGAGCTCCTGGTTGTCGCGATGGTGATAGATGACGTCGATCTGGATGCGCTCGCGCTGATACGGCTCGATGGCCTCGTCGGCGAGCGCGCTCGCAACGTCGTCGAGCGACTGCGACGCCGCGTATGCATTGCGGCACAGCTCCGCGAGCCGCTGATTGGCGCGATGCACGACGCGCACGATGACCAGCGTCGTCTCCGGCTCGCCGAGCGCGTCGAGCATCTCGTGCGCGAGCGCGAGGAACTGCCCCGCGCCGACTTTGCGCGAGCGCTTGAGCAGCTTGCCCGTGCTCTTGAGCGTCTTCTCCTGACGGTCGCCGACGTCGGGCAGACGCTTGCGGTCGTCGACGAAGAAGAAATGATTCGCGACGGCGTTGCCCTGCAGGAAGAGGTTCTCCCACCGCTCGAAGCCTTCCGTGTTCGGCGTGAAGCGCAGCTCGTGCGAGCGCGGATCGATGGTCGTGCCGAAGAGAACGAGGCGGTTGACGACTTCCTCGTTGAGCAGATCGCCGACGGGGAGATGCCCGCCGAACATGTACTCGCCGAACATGCCGCCGTTCCCGCGAAAGCGCACGCCCTCGGGATTGAGGACGATCTCCGAGTTGCCGCCGAAGTAGCGCACGACGTCGCCGCGCGCGGACTTGATCTGCTCGAAGAAGAAGCGGCGGTCGACGTCCGGACCGACGACGACGGCGAAGTATTCGATCGCTTCGCCGAGGAAGCCGTGGTGGACGATCGCGCGGATCACGCGCTCGATTCTATGGCCGCGAGTCAGGCGCGCGGATGTGCCTTCTTGTAAACAGCCATCAACTGCCAGTCGTTGAGATGCGTGTACTTCTGGGTCGTCGACAGCGACGAGTGCCCGAGCAGTTCCTGAATTCCGCGCAGGTCGGCGCCGGCGTTCAGGAGATGCGTCGCGAACGAATGCCGCAGCGTGTGCGGCGAGACGCCGCTCTGCAATGCGGCCGCGCGGACGTAGCCGTCGAAGAGCCGACGCACGCTGCGCGTGGTGATGCGCTGGCCGCGATAGTTGACGAACACGGCCTGCTCTTCCGGATCGTGCACGAGATCGCCGCGCACGGCGAGCCACGCGCGCAGCGCCGCTTCCGCCTTCGTGCCGAACGGAACGATGCGCTCTTTCGAGCCTTTGCCGTGCACCTTCACCAGACGCGCGCGCAGTTCGAGATCGTCGATGTCGATGCCGGTCAGCTCGCTGATGCGCAGACCGGACGCGTAGAGCAGCTCGAGGTATGCCGCGTCGCGCGCGCCGAGGGGCATCGACGCGTCCGGCTGTTCGAGCAGCAGCGCGACGTCGGACGGCTGCATGACCACGGGCAGATGCTTCTCCTTCTTCGGCGTCGCGACGGCGCGCGCGGGATTCGCGGCGACGCTGCCGTCGCGCACGAGGAACTTGAAGAACGAGCGCAGCGCGGAGAGGTGGCGCGCGATCGACGTCCGCGCGAGCTTGCGGCGCGCGAGATGCGCGAGATACGAGCGGACGGTCAGGTGATCGACGCGGCCTAAGTCGAGCTGATCGCGGCCCATCGTGAAGTAGTCGTTGCAGAGGAAGGAGACGAACGATTCGAGATCGTCGCGATACGCGGAAATCGTGTTCGGCGAGACGTTCCGCTCGTACGTCAGGTAGTCGAGGAAAGAGCCGATCTCGTTGGTCACCGCGAACGATTCTAATGTGTTAGCGTTGCGCCGCCATGGCCGACGAGACGCTGAAGAAAACTCCGCTCAACGAGCTGCACAAGTCCCTCGGCGGGAAGATGGTCGACTTCGGCGGCTGGGAGTTGCCCGTGCAGTACAGCGGGATCCTCGACGAGCACGAAGCCGTGCGCACGCGCGGCGGCGTCTTCGACGTCTCGCACATGGGCGAGCTCACCGTGCGCGGCCCGCAGGCGCTGGAGCTCCTGCAACGCTCGACGTGCAACGACGTCGCGAAGCTCGAAGACGGCCGCGCGCATTACAACGGCCTGCTCTATCCGACCGGCGGCTTCGTCGACGACATCCTCATCTATCGCATCGCCAACGACGACTACTTCGTCGTCGTCAATGCGTCGAACACGGACAAGGACTACGAGTGGCTCGCCGAGCAGGCGAAGTCGTTCGACGTCGAGGTCAACAACGTCAGCACGCAGTACGCGCAGCTCGCCGTGCAGGGTCCCGACGCCGAGCGCGTGCTGCAGTCGCTGACGGACGTTCCGCTCGCGTCGATCAAGTACTACCGCTTCGCGCAGGGCAACGTCGACGGCGCGCCGGCCATCGTCTCGCGCACCGGCTACACCGGCGAAGACGGTTTCGAGGTCTACCTCGCGCCGGAGCACGCGCCGCGACTCCTGCAGAAGCTCGTCGACGCCGGCGTCAAACCGTGCGGCCTCGGCGCGCGCGACACGCTGCGCCTCGAGGCGAAGATGGCGCTCTACGGCAACGACATCGATCACACCACGACGCCGATCGAGGCCGACCTCGGCTGGATCGTGAAGATCGAGAAAGGCGACTTCGCCGGACGCGACGTCCTCGAACGCGAGAAGGCGGAAGGACCGCGGCGGAAGCTCGTCGGATTCGAGATGGTCGACCGCGGCATCGCGCGCCACGGCTACCCGATCGTGAACGGCTCCGAGGAAGTCGGCGTCGTCACCAGCGGCACGCATTCGCCGACGTTGAAAAAAGCGATCGGTCTCGCATATCTTCCGCTCGACCAGTCGGCCCAGGGCACCGAATTCACCGTCCTGATCCGCGGCAAAGAAACGCGGGCCCGAGTCATTCCAACGCCGTTCTACAAACGCGCAAAGTAGGGGGACCTTCATGTCGTCGATCCCTGAAGACAACAAGTACGCGAAAAGCCACGAGTATGCGCACGCCGAAAGCGACGTCGCGACGATCGGCATCACCGACTACGCGCAGGCGCAGCTCGGCGACGTCGTCTTCGTCGAGCTCCCGCAGGTCGGCACGCAGCTCGACGCGAACGAAGAACTGGGCAGCATCGAATCCGTGAAGGCCGTCTCCGAGCTCTTCGCGCCCGTCAGCGGTGAAGTCGTCGAGATCAACGAAGCGCTCAACGACAACCCCGCCCTCGTCAACACCGACCCGTACGGCGACGGCTGGATGATCCGCATCCGCATGAGCGACCCGACCGAGCTCGACGAGCTGATGAACGCGGAAGAGTACGAGGAGTACATCGAAAAGGAAGAGGGCCACTGACGTGGCCGGCTCTCAATGAGCAACCTCCCCGACCCTACCGATCCCCACTCCTCCCACCGCTACATCCCGAACGCGGGTGAAGACATCCGCGAGATGCTGGAAGTCGTCGGGATCGACTCGATCGACCGGCTCTTCGACACGATCCCGGACGACGTGAAGCTCGACCGGCTGCTCGATCTGCCGGGACCGTGGTCGGAAGTCGAGTCGCGCCGCTGGTTCCGCGGACTCGCGGCCCGCAACAAGACCGCGGCGGATCACGTCTCGTTCCTCGGCGGCGGCGCGTATGCCCACTATCAGCCGGCGGTCGTCGATCAGCTGCTGCTGCGCGCGGAGTTCCTCACCGCGTACACGCCGTATCAGCCCGAGGTCTCGCAGGGAACGCTGCAGTCGATCTTCGAATATCAGACGCACCAGTGCCTGCTGACGGGACTCGACGTCGCCAACGCGTCGCTCTACGACGGCTCGACCGCGCTTTGTGAAGCGGTGCTGATGGCGCAGCGGCTGACGAAGGGCAAGACCAAAGCGGTCATCGCGAAATCCGTCCATCCGCAGTACACGCAAACCGTCCGGACGTACATCCAGAACCTCGGCATCGAGCTCGTGGAAGTCGGCTGGGGCGAAGACGGCCGCGTCGATCTCGACGCGCTGCGCGCGGCGTGCGACGGCGCGTTCGCGGTGGCGATCCAGTCGCCGAACTTCCTCGGCGTGGTCGAAGACTACGACGCGATAGCGGCGGCGACCGAAGGCATCACGCGCATCGCCGTGATCGCCGAGGCGACGTCGCTGGGCGTGCTCGCGCCGCCGGGACCGCACGGCTTCGACATCTGCGTCGGCGAAGGACAGGCGTGGGGGATCCCGACGCAGTTCGGCGGTCCGTACGTCGGCTTCATGGTCGTGCGCGACGCGCTCAAGCGCCACATGCCGGGACGCCTCGTCGGCGAGACCGTCGACGTCGACGGCCGGCGTGCGTACGTCCTGACGCTGGCGACGCGTGAGCAACATATCCGCAGGGCCAAGGCAACATCGAACATCTGCACGAACGAAGCGCTAATCGCTTTGGCTGCAAACATGTACCTCTCGCTCCTCGGCAAGGAAGGCTTGCGCGAGGTGGCGCTGCAGTGCATGCAGAAGACTGCACGCCTGCGCAATATCCTGCACAAGATCAAGTCGATCGAGCTGCCGTTCGCGGGCCCGGTCTACAACGAATTCGTCGTGCGGACGCCGTTCCCGGCGCAGGAGATCCTCGCCGATCTGGAGCACGAGAAGATCCTCGGCGGCATTCCGCTCGGAACGTTCTACGACGGCCACGAGCGCGACTTCCTCGTCGCCGTGACCGAGCTGCACACGCGCGAACAAATCGAACACTTCGCCGCCGCGCTGAGCGCGGCCATCTCCCGGGAGCGCCGCTGATGACTACGCCGTCGATCACGAACAGCGACGAGGCCACGACGCAGCGCGACGTCGCACAAAAGTCTTCCACCGAACCGCTGATCTTCGAACGCTCGAAGCGCGGCCGCCGCGGGTATCAACTGCCGCCGCTCGACGTGCCGGAGCAGTCGCTCGACGAACTGCTCCCCGCGTCGCTGCGCCGCGACGAGATCGCGGACGAGGTGGAAGTCTCGGAAGTCGACGTCATCCGCCACTTCACGCGCCTCTCGAAGCTGAACGTCTCGATCGACGCGGGGCTCTATCCGCTCGGCTCGTGCACGATGAAGCACAACCCGCGCATCAACGAAGAGATCGCGCGCACGCCCGGCTTCGCGCTGTCGCATCCGCTGCAGCCGGAGCATCAGGTGCAGGGCAACCTCGAGCTGCTCTGGACGATCGAGCAGACGCTGAAGGAAATCTTCGGCATGCCGCGCGTCACGCTGCAGCCGGTCGCCGGCGCGCACGGCGAGCTGACCGGCATCCTCATGGTGCACAAGGCGCTCGCGAAGAGCGGCAACGCGCGCAAGTACATCCTCATCCCCGACTCCGCGCACGGCACGAACCCGGCGTCGGCGGCGTTCGCCGGCTACGAAATCCGCGAGCTGAAGTCGAACAGCCGCGGCACGGTCGAGCTGTCGACACTCGAAGCAGCCGTCAACGAGGACGTCGCGGCGCTGATGGTCACGGTACCGAACACGCTCGGCGTGTTCGAGTCCGAGATCCGCGCGATGGCGGACATCCTTCACGCGAAGGGCGCGTATCTCTACTGCGACGGCGCGAATCTCAACTCGTTCGTCGGCATCGCGCGGCCCGGCGACATGGGCATCGACGTCATTCACTCGAACCTGCACAAGACGTTCTCCACGCCGCACGGCGGCGGCGGTCCGGGCGCGGGTCCGGTCGGCGTGAGCGCGAAGCTCGTCGACTTCGTTCCGACGCCGACGGTCGAGCGCCGCGAGGACGGGACGTTCTATCTCGACTTCAACCATCCCGACTCGATCGGCCGCATGCGCGCGTTCCACGGCAACTTCAACGTGCTCGTGCGCGCGCTGACGTACATGCGCTCGATGGGACCGACCGGCATGCGGCGCATCGCGCAGCTGGCCGTACTCAACGCGAACTACATCCGCGCGCGGCTGCGCAATCACTATCACCTGCCGTACGACGCGCCGACGCTTCACGAGGTCGTCTTCTCCGACAAGCTGCAGACCGCGCACGACGTCCATACGCTCGACATCGCGAAGCGCCTGATGGATTACGGCTTCCATCCGCCGACGATCTACTTCCCGCTGATCGTGAGCGGCGCGTTGATGATCGAGCCGACGGAATCGGAGCCGAGGGAAGAGCTCGACGCGTTCTGCGAGGCGATGATCGCCATCGCGCGCGAGTCGGAAGAGCGTCCGGAGCTCGTGCGCAGCGCGCCGCATACGACGCCGGTGCGCCGCCTCGACGAGGCGCGCGCGGCGCGTCAGCCGATTCTGCGCTGGAAGCGGTAAGCGCGCACGCGCGGCGGGCGCTGGCGTTGCAGTAGACTCGTTTCGCCTTGTCCTATTACGACGAAGAGGATACCGACCGGTTCGACAAGACGCTGTCGATGCGGCGTCCGGCGGCGCGTTCGCGGCCCGACGCGCTCGACCAGCGCATCACCGACCGCCGCCAGTCGAACGTCCGCATTCTCTTCGGCTCGATCATCACCATCGCTGTGCTGCACCTCGCGAAACCGGTGGCCGTGCCGGTCGCGCTGGCGGTGCTCTTCGCGTTCCTACTCACGCCGATCGTGATGCGCCTCGAGCGCACGTTTCTCAAGCGCACCGGCGCGATCGTCCTCTCCCTCGGCATCACCACCTCGATGCTCGGCATCGGCGGCTGGTGGATCTATCAGCAGTTCAGCGCCGTGGCGCTGGAGTTCTCGAAGGCGGCGACGAGCCGCAACGTCGACGAGAAGCTGCGCTTTCTCCGCCGCCGCGGCGGCAGCACGATCGATCTCGTCGAGCGCACGCTGCAGCGCGTCGCCGACGCCCGCGACAAACCGGAACGCCCCGATCTCAAGGTGCGCGTGATCCCGGAGCGCAAGACGATCAATCAGCGCTACAAGGAGGTCGCGCCGACGGTCGAGACGGTCGCCGCCGCGTTCCTCATCATCGTGGTCGTGTTCTTCATCATGCGCGACCGCGAGCAGTTGCGCGACAAGCTCTTGCGACTGGCCGGCCGCGCGCATCTCACCGTCACGACGCAAGCGATCGGCGAGACCTCGCAGCGCATCAGCCGCTATCTGCTGACGATCGCGCTGCTCAACATCGGCTTCGGCCTGCTGATCGGACTTGGATTGTGGGCGCTGCGCGTGCCGCACGCCGCGTTGTGGGGCGTCGTCGCCGGACTGCTGCGCTTCGTGCCGTACATCGGCGCCGCGCTCAGCGCCGCCGCACCGACGTTCCTCGCGTTCGCCGTCTTTCCGAACTGGATCACCGCGCTCGGCGTGCTGCTGTTGTTCCTCGTCAGCGACCAACTCATCGGCGGCTTCATCGAGCCGATCGTGGTCGGCCATCGCGTCGGCGTCTCGCCGGTCGCGCTGTTGCTCGCCGCGATTTTCTGGGGCTGGTTGTGGGGACCCGTCGGCCTGCTGCTGGCGACGCCGATCACGGTCTGCCTCACCGTCGGCGGCGAGTTCATCCCCGCGCTGCGCATCTTCTCGATCATGTTCGGCAGCGAGGATCCGCTCGAGGGTTACCTCAGCTTCTACAACCGCCTGCTGCTGCGCGACCGCACCGGCGCGATCGCAATCGCCGATCGCTACGCGGAGTCCTCGACGATGGAAGAGATGTTCACCGACCTCTTCATCCCGACGCTGACGTTCGCGCAGGAAGAGCTCGACCGCAAGCGCATCACGCAGGCGAACGATCACTTCATCAAGGACGTCGTGCGCGAGCTGATCATCCGCTTCGGCGACCGCAACGCCGGCACGCCCGATCCCGAGCGTCACATCGTCGCCGTGTCCGCCGCGGGCGAGCGCCTTTCCCTCGGCACGCTGATGCTCACGCAGCTCCTCCGCTCCGAAGGCTACTCGGCCGATTTCTTCACCGATCTGCCCGAGCAGGAGCTCGTCTCCTTCATCAACGAAGTGCGCCCGGAGGCGGTGTTCGTCTCGTGCACGAACCCCGATCACCTGGAGCAGGGCTACGCGCTGCTGCAACTGCTCTCGATGAACTTCCCCGAGCTCGCGATCGTCGCGGGCGGCTCCGCGTTCTCGCGCGACCGCGCGAAGGCGCTCGCGGCCGGCGCGACGTACGTGCCGACGACGCTCAAGGAAACGAAGGAAGACTTCCTCCAGCAGCGCAAAGGCGCGCGCAAGAAAGCGGCGCGCGTGACGTTCTCCGGCACGCGCTTCCGCGTCCCGCCGCCGGCCTGACATCAAGCCAGGCGCATCAGCCGGGAGGCCACGTGAATGCGCGTCCGCCGAGGACGTGCACGTGGATGTGAAAGACCGTCTGTCCCGCGCCTTCGCCGTTGTTGATCACGACGCGGTAACCTTCCTGCTCGAGGTGCAGCTCGCGCGCGATCTCCGTGGCGCGGACGATGGTCGTGCCGATCGTCGCGGCGTCGGCGTCGGTCAGCTCGTCGAGCGCGGAGATGTGCTTGCGGGGGATGACGAGCACGTGCGTCGGCGCCTGCGGGTTGATGTCGTGGAACGCGACGACGTCGGCGTCTTCGTGCACTTTCTTCGCGGGAATCGCGCCGCTGGCGATGCGGCAGAAGAGGCAGAGATCAGCGTTGCTCGGCATCGGCCGATAATACGACGACGCGCGGAATGCCGGCGAGGTCGGGCAGGAACGCATCGACCGCGTACTGCTTCATAGCAGCAATCTCGCGGATCGCGGCCTCCTGGCCGTAGCCGACCTCGAGAATCACTTGCCCATTCGGCGCGAGCCGCGAGCGCGCCTCGTCGAGCAGACGCTCGATGAGCTCCGTGCCGCGTGGTCCCGGCGTCAGCGCCATGCGCGGCTCGTGGATGCGCACTTCATCGTCGAGCTGCTCGTACTCGGCGAGCGGCACATACGGCGGATTCGAGACGATCAGCGCGAACGTGCCGTCGATCGCTGAGAGCAGATCGGAGGTCGCGAGCGCGACGCGCGACTCGAGCCGCGCGCGATTCGCCGCCGCGAGCGCGAGCGCGTCAACGGAACGGTCGACGCTAAAGACGCGCAGGTCGGGACGCTCGCGCTCGATCGTGATGGCGATGCAGCCGCTGCCGGTGCCGACGTCGACGACGCGTGCGCCGCGCGGCGCTCGTTCGAGCGCGGCTTCGACGAGCAGCTCCGTCTCCGGACGCGGAATGAGCACGCGCGTGTCGACGAGAAAGGTGCGCGAGTAGAACTCGGTGCGTCCGCGGATGTACTGCAGCGGCTCGCCCGCGTAGCGGCGCGCGAGCAGCGCTTCGACCGGCGCGGCATCGACGCGCGTCTCGCCGAATGCGATCAGAAACGCGATCGGCTTCTCGAGCAGATCGCTGAGCAGCAGGTCGACGTCGCGCGGCGAGATCCCGCGCTCCAGCGCGTCCTCGCGCAGCCGCGCGCGCAGGTCGTCGAGCCGCTCACTGTTCCTCTTCATACGTCAGCTCGAGGAAGACGTCTTCGAGCGCATGCTCGCGCTTCAGCTCCGCGGTGCTCCCGCTGGCGACGATCTTCCCGCGGTTGATGATCGCGATGCGATCGCACACCGCCTCCGCCACCGAGAGCGTGTGCGTCGTCAGCAGCACGGTCTTCCCTTCCTCCGCGAGGCGGCGGAAAAGCTGGCGCACCTGCCGCTGCGCGAGCGCGTCGAGGCCGACCATCGGCTCGTCGATGACGAGCACCGCCGGATCGTGCACGAGCGCGGAGACGAGCACGAGCTTCTGCTTCATGCCGTGCGAGAGGTTCTCGATCCGCGCATCGATCCAGTCGCCGAGGCCGAACCAGCGCAGCAGCTCCACCGCGCGCGGCTCGCACGCGTACCATTCCTTGCGGTAGAGATCGGCGACGAAATGCAGCAGCTCGCGGCCGGTCAGTTTCTCGTAGAGATACGGGCGGTCGGGCACGTAACCCATCGACGCTTTCGCGCGCACCGGCTCGGCCACGACGTCGATGCCGTCGACGAGCACACGTCCCTCGGTCGGCAGCGAGAGGCCGGAGATGATGCGGATCGTGGTCGTCTTGCCGGCGCCGTTCGGGCCGAGGAAGCCGAAGACCTCGCCGGCCGGAATGTCGAGCGAAACGCCGTCGACGATCGTCTTCGGTCCGATGACTTTTCGGAGATCGCGCGCGAGGAGGGTCGGTTCGCTCATAAACTGGTGGTGATGCGCCGCTTTTTCCTCTGGTACCTACCGCTCTCAACCGCGCTTTTCGCGACCGCCATCTTCGGGGCCGGATTCTACTCGTTCCTCCGCGGCGACATCGGGGAGCCGGTGGCGCCGGTTCGCGGACCGATCTCCGC
>JAFATB010000003.1 GCA_019244185.1 Acidobacteriota bacterium | reverse complement strand
TCCGTGCACAGACCGTCGAAGTGCGTACGGAGGCCAAGCGCGAGCTCGCCGATATCGTGAAGCGCTACACCGGACCGATGATGATCCTGCCCTATTCGACAGTGGGGCTGAAGGCCGGCCTCGACTTCATGCTCTGGCGCATCGGATACGAAATCGAGCCCTTTCAGGAAATGGTCAGCGACATCAACCGCTCACAACTGGGGCGGCATCTCGACATCCCCCACTCCTACTTCTCGATGACGAAGCACTCGCAGTATGTCGACGAACATGTCCATGAGGGACAGGAGGGGCGGCGACTTCGGATCGTGCCGGGGAAGCGGCCGTTTCTGTTCGTCTATCCGTTCGTGAAGACGCGCGACTGGTACCTGCTGCCGATGGCCGAGCGGCAGCGGATCATGAACGAGCACATCGCCATCGGCCACAACTACCCGCGCGTGAAGATCAACACGACGTACTCGTTCGGCCTCGACGATCAGGACTTCGTCGTCGCGTTCGAGTCCGACACCGCCGACGAGTTCCTCGATCTCGTGCAGGAGCTACGCGAGACGGAGTCGTCAAAGTACACCGTGCGCGACACGCCGATGTACACGTGCCGGCGGACGACGATCGAGGCGATTCTCGACTCGATCGCGTAACACACGCGCGCTGCGGCGCGATCAGTGCTCGTCCGGACCCTTTTCGCTCTCGATGACCGGCCGCTCGACCTCGTGCATGCCGCCGCTGTACGTGCCGCCGCCGGTCGTGCCGAAGACGCCGCCCTGGCCTTCGGGCACGCCGTAGCGTCCCGTGCCGCTGTGCGCGGCCTCGTCGTAGCCCTCGTCGGTCGAGTCGTGTTTCTCGTGCGGCGGCTCGGCGCCTTCCGCGGTGTAGTCGATGTCGTCGTCGTTGTTGCGAGTCGCCATAATGCGGGCGAAGGTGCAAACGCCGCTCCCGGTCGACGCGCAGCTCGACGCGATCGTCTCCCTCGTCCGCGCGGAACGCCGCGCCGTCATCGTCGCGCCGCCCGGCGCGGGGAAGACCACGCGCATTCCGCCCGCTCTTGCTGAACGCGCCCGGACGATCCTCCTGCAGCCGCGCCGCCTCGCCGCACGCGCGCTCGCGCGGCGCATCGCGTCCGAGCGCGGCTGGACGATCGGCGAGGAGATCGGCTGGCAGATCCGCTTCGAGCGCCGCTTTTCCGACCGCACGCGCCTCCTCGTCGCCACGGAAGGCATCCTCACCGCGCGCCTACAGCACGATCCGCTCCTCGGCGACTTCGACGTCGTCGTCCTCGACGAGTTTCACGAGCGCAGCATCCACGCCGATCTCGCGCTCGCGCTGGTGAAGCAGGCGGCCGACGCGCGCGACGATCTCGCGGTCGTGGTGATGTCGGCCACGATGGACGCGGAACCTGTCGCCGCTTTCCTCGGCGCGCGCATCGTGACGATCGACGCCCGCTCGCACCCGATCGACGTTCGTTATGCGCCGAACACGTCGATGGCGGACGCGATCCGCAACGTCGCCCGCGACGCGCGCGGCCACATCCTCGCGTTCCTCCCCGGCGCGCGCGAGATCGAGCGCGTGCGCAACGAGCTCGCGCTGCCGAATGTCTTTCCGCTTCATGGCTCGCTCGACGTCGACGCGCAGGAGCGCGCGCTCGCGCCGAGTCGTGAGCCGAAGATCATCCTCGCCACCAACGTCGCCGAGACGTCGCTCACCGTCGACGGCGTCACCGACGTCATCGACTCCGGTCTCCAGAAAGTGCTGCGCTTCGACGCCGAGACCGCGGTCGATCATCTGATCGTCGAACAGATCTCGCAGGACTCCGCCGATCAGCGCGCCGGCCGCGCGGGCCGCACCGCACCGGGACGCGCGACGCGCTTGTGGGACGAGCGCATGCTGCTGCGGCGCGAGCGCGAAGCGGAAGTACGCCGCGTCGATCTCGCGTCGACCGTGCTCGATCTCCTCGCATGGGGCGGCGATCCGCGCACGTTCGCGTGGTACGAGCATCCGCCCGAGCATCGCATCGAGGCCGCGCTCACATTGCTGCAACGCCTCGGCGCGACAGACGGCCGCACGCTCACGCCGCTCGGCAACCGCATGCGCCGCCTGCCGCTGCATCCGCGGCTCGCGCGCGTGCTCGTCGAAGCGGGCGACGCCGCCGTGCGCGTCTGCGCGCTGCTCTCCGAAGACGTGCGCGGCCTCGGCGCGGGCGATGCGCTCGCACTCGCCGACTCGCCGCGTCTCGACTTCGCCGCGCGCGAGCTCGCGCGGCTCGTGCGTCATGCGGACCTGCCGCGCAACGCAGACGAGACGACCGTCCGCCGCGCGCTCCTCGCCGCGTATCCCGATCGCGTGGCCATGCGCCGCGAGCCGGGCTCGCCGCGCCTGCTGCTCTCCAGCGGCACCGGAGCCGTGCTCGCGCGCGAGGCGAACCTGCACGACGGCGAGTTCCTCGTCGTGCTCGACGTGTCCGGCGGCGCGGAAGCTCTCGTACGCATCGCCAGCATCGTCGAGCGCGAGTGGCTCACGCCGACGCATCGCGACGTCGTGCACACCATGAGCAACGATCGCGTGCGCGCAATCGAACGCGTCTGGTACGACCAGATCCTGCTGCGCGAGGTCAACGTCGCACCCGATCCCGAAGAAGTACGCAGGTTGACCAACGCGCGACTGCGCGAACGGCTCGACCCCGTGCTGCAGCGGCGCGTCGCGTTCGCGGAGCTCGACATCGACTGGGACACGCTCATCGAGCAGACCGGCGCCGCGCACTTGCCGTACGACCTGCAGCGCCGCCTCGATCGTCTCGCGCCGGAACGCCTCGCGTTGCCGAGCGGCCGCACCGCCGCGCTCGAATATCGCGACGACGGCTCCGTCGTCGCGTCGGCGAAACTGCAGGAGCTCTTCGGCCTCGCCGACACGCCGCGCATCGGCCCGCGGCAGACGCCGGTCACGTTCTCGCTGCTCGCGCCGAACGGGCGTCCGGTGCAGATCACGAAAGACCTGCGCAGCTTCTGGAACGGCGGCTATCAGGACGTGCGCAAGGAGCTCCGCGGGCGTTATCCGAGGCATCCATGGCCGGAAGATCCGTGGACCGCGACGCCGACGCACCAAACGAAAAGGAAGGCGTGAACGACGCGACGAGGTGGCGGATCGATCCGCCACCTCGTCCGGCCCGTTCACGGAAGCGCGAACCCGAAAAGCGTTGTCGATCTCACCGGCGTCACCCAATTCACGTTCTGAAACGCGGTGAGCTGCGGCTCCGGCCGCCATTGCCCGCCATCCCACTGGACGATGGACCCGCCCGTGGAAACACCCCACATGGTGTCGTCGGCGGCGAAAGAGACCATCTGCAGACCACCCCGATTGTTCGCCTTGGTCCACGCCGTTCCGGTCCACGAATACAGATTGTTGTCCGTTCCGACCGCCCAAGGCTGATCATGCGAATCAAAGGTGAACATCAGGAGCTGCTCCGCCCCGTACGGCGTCGGTTCCCAGTCGTTCGTCTGAGCGTTCCAGTGCGCCGCATTGAACTCCGTTCCGACGCACCACAGGTCGCCCTTGCTGTTGAACGTGAGTGCGCGGATATGCCATGGCGTCTGCAGTACGCCGACCCACGTATTCTGTTGTACGCTCCATTGAGCGACATTGTGCTCGCTCCCCACGCACCACAGCGCCCCGGAGGCATCGAACATCAACGCCGACAACGACCAGCCGCCGAGCTTGCTGCTCAGGCCGAAGCTCTTCTTCTGCGCTGCGACCCACAAATAGGGCGAATTTCCGGCGTCAACGATGAGCAGGTTGGTATCCATAGAATTCTCCTGAGAAGGCCGATCGGCCTTCGGTTCAATACGACATGTTTTGTGACGAGACGACGCTATTCGCCTTCGATCTCGGGATCGTTGTCGCCCGGATTCGTTATCGGTTGACCGGTATTGGTTTTCGTGTTGTTTGGAAACGTGGCCAGACCTTCGAAATCGCGGCTCTCCTCCTCGCTCGAGGCGTAGAATGCCCGATCCAGTGAGGTTTCATCCTGCGTGTCGGCCGGCGAACCAGGTCCCTCCTCGAAGCGCGCATTCACCAACTGCGTCAGATCCCGCACCTGCAACGGCTTCCGCAGCAGAGCCAGCACATTGTCCGGCTTCGCCGCATTGAAACTCTGCGCGTCGACGCCCTCGCCGTAGAACAACACGAAGCGATCGGACGGGAATCGATTGAAAAACGCGGTATCGAAGGTTATCGGGCCGGCAGCGTTTCCTAGATTCGCTTCCAGCGCAATCAGGCCGTAATGACCGTTCGTCACGATGTCGGCCGTTTGCTGGATGACCGACTGCCGGGCCTGGGACGTGAACGGCTCGCCTTGAACCGTGGATACCTGATGCCAGTCTACAGTTGCATCCGGCCATTGCTGTGCCGCCGACCTGAACAGACCATTCAGAATGGGTTTCTCGCTGACTGCGTGCGCGATGATGCCGATCGTATGATTCACGGTTACTCCTTCCCTTCTGAGTGCGCAGTCAGTGAAGCGTACGTTTTCTGCAGATTGCACAACGCCGAGATCATCTGTCCGTTGATGCTGTAGTCCTGCATGAACAGGGCGGACACCCACGCCTTGTACGTATTGAGATCGCCCGCCGCGCGTTGTGCGCCTCCGGTCACGCCTCCGGGGATGAAATATTGCCCGGCTGCGCTATACGCGTTCCATCCTGCGGGCGGCGCCGGAGCCCCGGTGTCCGTAAATGACCAGCCGCCGTTGGTACTGGTGAGGTCCGAGATGAGGGCCATCCGCTGATTGAGCTGCGAATTGATGTAGTCCACCGTGGCCACGGCAGCGGTCAGGTTCGCGAGGATCGAATCCGCATATTCATCGATTACGCCCTGATTCGCAGGCCGGTTTTTCGCACCGTTGACCATCGCCACGTAAATGCCGTAGAGGTACGCCTGAAGAGCGGCTCCGGCCAGGAACGTCGCAAATGCCTGGACCTGAAAGTTGACGCCGGTGGTGACGGAGTCGGCCTGCTGCAGCGTCGCCAGCGCCTGCTGCAGTCCATTGCCCTCCCCCGTCAGGCTCTGCTCGAAATTCTTCCACTGATCGTTGAACTCCGGGTTCGTGGTGTTGGAGGGATCCGGCGGAATCGGCTGCTTTCCGGAGAGGTATGGCTGCAGCAAAGCGGCCAGGTTGGTGTTGAACGCGGTGCGGTAGCTGTCGATCGTCGCCGCGGCGCCTCGAATGACTTCGTTTTGAATCGCCTGGGTCACGTCGCTCTGGATGTTCGTGAGCAGCGCCTGTTGCGCCGCCTGCGCCTGCGAGCTGTTGTGGATCTGCAGAACACCGGCGAGCACGCCTGCGCCCAGCATTCCTACCGGGCCGGCCGCCATCAGAGCGAAGGAGGCCATCGTCTCGGCGAACGTCGTAAGGTCGGACAGCACGGTCGGGAGAATGGAGTTGTCTCCTGTAAACGAGAGATTGGTCACAATCGGTTGAATTTCCGCTGGAATTCCAGCGGGCAGTGACCACGCGATGTTTTGTGTAGCGGCTTGCGCCGTGGTTGAAGCACCTTGATTGACCACGTTTTTCGTCGTCCTTTCCTGTTTCTTGCGCGCGCTGTTTAGGAGTGACTGACAGCATTAATTCCATACCCCTATTGTTGTGAACTTTTCGGCGGTATTTCATTGCGCGCGCTGGAGATGCAACAACGTGCAACCGGCGGCTTACTAGCGATCGTCAGGCGCGTGGCGAACAGCACTCCAACTCGCGTGAGGCAGGCCCTCGCGCATAGAATGCGCGGCGAAAGGAGATCCGCCTTGGCCCGATTGTTTGCGGCGGCGGCGCTGATCACCGCACTCGCGATGCCCGCGCTCGCCCAACAACAACCCTCTCCGCTCACCGACTCGATGAGAAAGCTCGAGACCGAGCTCGTCGCCAAATACGGCGAAGCGCAGCGCCCGCGGCTCGTGCGCGGCATGAACCAGGTCGCGCAGTTCTGGCGCGCCGAAGACGGCGACGCCGCGGCGTTCGAAGACCTCGTGCGCACGCACTTCGCCGGCGATCAGGCGACGCTCGACGCGCTGTTCGACCGCCTCGAGTTCCTCTTCGAATCGTACGGCGGCCACATGACCGAGATCACGCGCGACCTGCGCCGGCAGAGCGATCTCGACATCGGCCCGATCTATCCGTTCGACGAGATCCTGGCCGGCTACGATCCGACCGCGCACTTCAGCGACGACCTCTTCCAGAACAAGCTCGCCTTCGTGGTCCTGCTGAACTTCCCGGTGACGACGCTGCAGCAGCGCCTCACGGAAGGCGAGACCTGGACGCGCCGCCAGTGGGCGGAAGCCGCGCTCGCCCTCGGCTTCACGAAGCGCGTGCCCGCCGACGTCAACGCCGCGATCTCGCAGGCCGGCGCCGAGGCCGCGCAGTACGTCGCCACATACAACATCTGGATGCACCACCTCGTCGACGACAAGGGCAACCGCATCTTCCCCGCGAAGATGCGCCTGCTCGAGCACTGGAACCTGCGCGACGAGATCAAAGGCAACTACAGCCTCGATCCGAAGGTCGGCCTGCCGAAGCAGCGCATGATCCAGCGGGTGATGGAGCGCATCGTCGACGAGTCGATTCCGCAGGCCGTCATCGACAACCCGAACGTCGACTGGAACCCGTACACGAACACGGTCGCGCCGGCGGCGGTGAAAGACTCCGAGCCGAATGAAGGGCGGCCCGCGCCGGCGAGCCTCACCAACGCGCGCGAGCCGGACACGCGCTACGCGAAGCTCCTCGGCGAGTTCCGCGCCGTCAAGCGCGTCGATCCCTACTCCCCCACCGCGCCGACGTACATCCAGCGCAGCTTCGAGGAAGGGCGGCAGATGCTCGAGTCCCGCGTGCGCTCGATGCTCGAGGAGATGGTCTCCTCGCCGCTCGTGCCGCGCGTCGCGCAGCTGATCGAGAAGCGCCTCGGCCGTCCGCTCGAGCCGTTCGACATCTGGTACAACGGCTTCCGCGCGAACAGCGCGTACAGCGAGGCCGACCTCGACGCCATCACGCGCAAGAAGTACCCGACGCCCGAGGCGTACAAGGCCGACATGGCCAACCTCTTCGTGAATCTCGGCTTCACGAAAGAGCGCGCGGACTACCTCGCCGCCAACATCGAGGTCGATCCCGCGCGCGGCTCCGGCCACGCCATGGGCTCCGCCCGCCGCGCCGACAACCCGCATCTGCGCACGCGCGTCGGCAAGGAAGGGATGGACTACAAGGGCTACAACATCGCCATCCACGAGATGGGGCACAACGTCGAGCAGGTGTTCTCGCTCAAGAACATCGACTACTACTCGCTCTACGGCGTGCCGAACACCGCCTTCACGGAGGCGCTCGCGTTCACGTTCCAGAACCGCGACCTCGAGCTCCTCGGACTCGCGAAGCCGACGCCGGAATCGCAGGCCATGGCCACGCTCAACGAGTTCTGGAACACGTACGAGATCTCCGGCATCGCCCTCGTCGACATGGGCGTGTGGCACTGGATGTACGACCATCCTTCGGCATCGCCGGAAGAGCTGAAGAACGCCACCGTGCAGATCGCGAAAGATGTCTGGAACCGCTACTACGCGCCCGTCTTTCACAACCGCAAAGACGTCGTGCTCCTCGGCATCTACGCGCACATGATCGACAGCTTCCTCTACCTGCCGAACTATCCGATCGGCCACCTGATCGCGTTTCAGATTCAGGAGCAGATGGAGAAGGCCGGCAACTTCGGTGCGGAGTTCGAGCGGATGGCAAAGTACGGCTCCGTCGCGCCCGACCTCTGGATGAAGAACGCCACCGGCGCTCCGGTCGGCGCCGCGGCGCTGCTGCGCGCGACCGAGCGCGCGCTGACGGTCGTTAAGTAACGCGCAAAAAGAACGAGGCGGCGACATGACCGTCGCCGCCTCGTCAAAACAGAGAGCGAACGTTACTTCGCGGCCGGAGGCGTGGCCGGCTTGCGCGCCACTTCGAGTGCGATCTGCACTTCGACGTCATCGCCGAGAAGCGCGCCGCCTTCGTCGAGAGCGCGGTTCCAGAGGATGCCCCAGTCCTTGCGGTTGAGCGTCGTGTCGATCTCGAAGCCGCCGCGGTCGTTGCCGCGCGGATCCTTCATGAATCCGAGGAAGGTGACCGGCAGCGTGATGCGCTTCGTGACGCCGTGCATCGTGAGGTCGCCGGTGACGTCGAACGAGTTCTTCGACTTCGCGGCGACGGACGTGCTGCGGAACGTGATCGTCGGAAACTTTGCGGCGTCGAAGAAATCGGCGCTGCGGAGATGCTCGTCGCGGCTGCCGTTGCCGGTGTCGATCGACGCCGCCTGAATCGTGAAGTTCACGCTCGACGCGACGGGGTTCGCGCGATTGAGGTTGATGTCGGCGTTGAAGTCGCGGAAACGGCCGCTGACTTTCGACACCAGGTGGCGGATCTTGAACGTCGTCTCCGAATGCGCGGGATCGGCGACCCACGTCTCGGTCGTTGCAGTCTGCGCCGCGAGCGGCGTCGCCAGCAGTGCGAGCAATGCGAGGCTGCGAAGGGTTTTCATGGCCGCTTGAACTTGCGAAGCCGCCACGGATGTTCCCGCCACACGGGAACCCGCGGACCTCACCCGCGTATTTGTCCGCATGCATTCCACGAGATCCGCCGCCGTTCTCACCGCCGTGCTCTCGGTCGTTTCGTTCGGCCTCGCCGCGTGCGCGTCCTCGCGTCCCGGCGCTCGACACGCGGCTGATTCGTGCGATCTCGCGGCGCAGCAAGTGTGGATTCGGCACTGGCAGGACGCGTGGAACCTCACCTCGCGCCGAATCCTGCACCTGCCGGACGCTCCATCCCCGCAGCTAGTCTTCTATGACGCGAGGTGCGTCTATACGACGTCGCCGGTAACCGCCGGAGCGGCGGCGAAGAAACGCGGCCAGTCCATCCACGGCGTTCCGGGACCATGGTGGACGGTTGCGCACGACGGGAAATTCACGCTGCCGAACGGCGATACGACGCCGGTGCAGCTGATGTCCTTCACCAACAACGATAAGAACGGCACGCCGTTTTTCGTGATGGCCGCGCCGTCCTACTGGCAGCAGTCCGGACATGGACAGGAACCGGGACTCACGGCCGTGTTCCTTCACGAGTTCTCTCACACGCGCCAGCTCGCGGGCATGGGCGCGGTGATCGGTCCGATCGATGCCGCCTGGAAGTTCCCCGAGGAGCTCAACGACGACATCGTGCAGACGCGGTTTGCGTCCAACTCGGAGTACGTGGCGGCGTATCTCGAAGAACGCGACGCTCTCTATCGCGCCGCGGAGGCTCCGACCACGGCGGAGGCGCGCACGTACGCAAAACAGGCGCTCGCTCTGATGAAGAGCCGGCATGCTCGCTGGTTCACGGGCGAGAACGCGGTCTTCGCCACGCTCGACGCGACCTGGCTTTCCATGGAAGGCGCCGGACAGTGGGCCGGCTATGCATGGCTCGCCGATCCGGCCGGCGGACATCTGGAGCGCGATGCGGCGGTCAAGCGAATGCTGGGCTCGCGCAAATACTGGTCGCAGGACGAAGGACTGGCGCTGTTTCTGACCGTCGACCGTCTACTGCCCGAATGGCCGTCGCTCGTCTTTCATTCGCCTTCGGCCGGCGCGCTGGAACTGCTCGAGCGCGCGGCCGGCGGCAACTGATCGGCGCGCGTCGATGCGGATGTTCCCGCCAGACGCCCGCTCGCCCACGCCCATTGGAAGTTGTAGCCGCCGATGTTCCCGTCGACGTCGAGGATCTCGCCGCACAGAAACAAACCATCGCAACGACGGGACTTCATCGTCGCCACGTCGACCTCGGATAGCGGCACGCCGCCAGCCGTGACTTCGGCGAAATCGAAGCCGCGATCGCGCGCGATCGGGAGCGGCTGTTCGACGAACGCGCGCACGAGCGCGCGGCGTTGCTCCTTCGTCAGCGATGCGAGCGGACGCGCTTCCGCGAGCGCGTCGACGATCCGCTCCGGCACGCGTCCGCGCAGCGCGCTGGCGAGCGTCGCGCGCGGATTGCGTGACGCTTCCGCGAGCAGGAAGCGCTCGAACGACTCGAACGTCTCGCCCGGAAGAAAGTTCACGACGAGCACGGCGTCCGCGTCGTCACGGCGCGCCGCGATCCAGTGGCGCGAGACGTCGAGCACGACCGGGCCGCTGATGCCGAAGTGCGTGCAGAGCAGCGCGCCGCGATGACGCGCGAGCACGCGTCCGGAACTCGCGCGGACGGAGAGCTCGACGTCCGCGCTCGTCCCGCTGCGCTTCGTCATCCAGTGATCTTCGGCGAGCACGAGCGGCACGAGCGCGGGGAACGGGTCGGCGATCGTGTGGCCGAGGGAACGGGCGAGCGCGTAACCGTGCCCGTCGCTGCCGGTTTTCGGGACGCTGCATCCGCCGGTCGACAGCACGACGCGCGACGCGGTGAGCGCGCCGGCGCTCGTGTGCAGCGTAAAGTGCGATCCGTTGCGCTCGATGCGCTCGACGCGATGACCGGCGCGCAGTTCCGCGCGCGACGCCGCGCGCAGCAGCGCGTCGAGCACCGTGCGCGCCTTGTCGGTCGTCGGGAAGAGCTTCCCCGTTTCCTCGCGCTTCAGCGTCACGCCGAGCTCCTCGAACCAGCGCACGGTGGCATCGACCGAAAACGTGCGCAGCACCTTCGCGATCGCGTTGCGGCTGCCGTTGAAGTCGTCCGGCGTCACGACGTCGTGCGTCACGTTGCAGCGTCCGCCGCCGGAGATGAGGATCTTCGCGCCGATGCGCGCGGCGCCGTCGAGCAGCACGACGCGCGGCGACGGCGCGGTGCGCGTCGCGAAAATCGCGGCCGTGAGGCCCGCGGCGCCGGCGCCGACGATGGCGATGTCGCAGTCACATTGCACAGCCGGACCGTAACACTCCCGAGACGCTGCCGTCGCGGCACTTTATGAGACCATCCGCCCGATGCGCCGACTGATCACGCTCGTCCTCACGCTGACTCTCACCGTTTCGGCATTCGCAAAAGACGCCGCGCAACTCCGCCTCCAGCTGCGCAAGCTGACGGTGCTCGGCAGCGCGCTCTACGTCGCCGCGCACCCCGATGACGAGAACACGGCCATGCTCGCGTGGCTCGCGAACGATCGCTGCTACCGCACCGGCTATCTCTCCATGACGCGCGGCGACGGCGGCCAGAACCTCATCGGCGACGAGAAGGGTCCGCTCCTCGGCATCATCCGCACGCAGGAGCTCCTCGCCGCGCGGCGCATCGACGGCGCCGAGCAGATGTTCACGCGCGCGCTCGACTTCGGCTACTCGAAGAACCCGCAGGAAACGCTGGCGACGTGGGGACACGACGCCGTGCTCGCCGACGTCGTCTGGGCCATTCGCAAGTTCCAGCCCGACGTGCTCATCACGCGCTTCCCGATCACCGGCGAAGGCGGCCACGGACATCACACCGCGTCGGCGATGCTCGCCGAAGAAGCGTTCACCGCCGCCGGCGACGCCACGAAGTTCCCCGAGCAGTTGCAGTACGTGAGCGTCTGGCAACCGAAGCGGATCTTCTGGAACCGCTTCTCGTTCGGCAAGCCGATCGATCCGAACGATCCGTCCGTCGCGAAGTCGCTGCGCGTCGACCTCGGCGCCTACAGCCCGCTCCTGGGCCGCGCCTACACCGAGATCGCCGCGGAGAGCCGCAGCCAGCACAAGAGCCAGGGCTTCGGTTCCGCCGAACGCCGCGGCTCGTTCATCAACTACTACGACCTCCGCAACGGCGCTCCCGCGCAGAGCGATCTCTTCGAAGGCATCGACACGAGTTGGTCGCGCTATCCGGGCGGCGAAGCCGTCGGCCGCATCCTGCAACAGGCCGCGAACGACTTCGACGGCGATCGTCCGCAGGCGTCGCTGCCGCTGCTGCTGCAGGCGTGGAACGCGCTCGAACAACTGCGCGCGAATCCCGCGTGGACCGCGAACCGCAACCCGTGGCTGGCGGTGAAGCGCGCCGAGCTCCTCGACGCGATCCGCGACTGCGCCGGCATCGCCATCGACGTCAGCGCGGGCGACTCCGCGGTCGTCGCCGGCGGCGACATTCCCGTCACCGTTAACGTCGTCAACCGCTCCGACTATCCGTTCCGCCTCTCGATGGTCGCCTCGCTCTACGCGAACCCGAGCAAAGCCGTGGCCGCGCCGCTCGAGAACAACAAGCCGGTCAAGACCGAGCTGTCGCTGCGCGTGCCCGCCGACGCCGCGATCTCGCAGCCGTACTGGCTGCGCGAGACGCCGGCGAAAGGGCTGTATCACGTCGACGATCGCAAGCTCGTCGGCATGCCGGAGAATCCGCTCGCGCTGCCGCTCACGATCACGATCGAAGACGCGGCGAACCATACGTTGATCTTCACCGTTCCCGCGATCTTCCGCTGGACCGATCCCGTCGCGGGCGAGAAAACGCGCAACGTCGACGTCGTGCCCGACGTCACCGCAAACCTCGCCAGCGGCGTCTACGTCTTCCCCGACGCGAAGCCGCGCCCCGTCACTGTCGCGCTGCGCAGCTTCGGTCCGACCGACGCGACCGTGCGCCTCGCGCTGCCCGCGTCGTGGAGCGCGACGCCGGCGTCGACGCCGGTGAAGTTCAGCGGCAAAGGCGACGAGACGCGCGTCACGTTCACCGTCACGCCGCCCGCGAATGCGTCCACCGGCGACGCGCGCGCCGAAGTCACGCTCGCGGACGGCCGCAAGCTGTCGTACGGCCTCACCGAAATCGAATACCCGCACATCCCCGCGCAGCGCGTCTTCAACGACGCCGGGGCGCGGCTCGTACGCGCCGACATCCAGCATCGCGGCAATCGCATCGGCTACATCATGGGGTCCGGCGACGAGGTGCCGAACATCCTCCGCCAAATCGGCTACGACGTCACGCTGCTCACCGACGCCGACCTCGATCGCGGCGACTTCTCCTCCTACGACGCGGTGGTCACCGGCGTCCGCGCGTACAACACGCGCAAGCGCCTCAAGCTCGCGCACGAGAAGCTGATGCAGTACGTCGCGAACGGCGGCACCGTCGTCGTGCAATACAACACCACCGCCGAGCTCACCGTCCCCGCGGCGGGACCGTATCCGTTCAAGATCTCCGGCGACCGCGTGACCGTCGAGGAAGCGCCGATCCGCTTCGTCGATCCGAACCATCCGCTGCTGACGACGCCGAACAAGATCACGGCCGCCGACTTCGAAGGATGGGTGCAGGAGCGCGGCCTCTACTTCACGAACGACTGGGACGCAAAGTACGCGACCGTGCTCGCGTCGAACGATCCGGGCGAATCGGAGAAGGCCGGCGGCGAGCTGTACGCGCGCCACGGCAAGGGCGTCTACATCTACACGTCCTACGCGTGGTGGCGCCAGCTCGCGGCCGGCGTGCCGGGCGCGATCCGCGCGTTCGTGAACCTGGTGTCCGCCAAGTGACCTCGCAACGCTGGGCGCGTCTCTACACCGTGGTGCTCTTCGCACTGGCGGTCGAGATCGCGCTCTTCTACGCGCTGACGCGCGCCTTCGCATGAGCGCTCTCGACTGGCTCGTTCTCGCCGCGACGCTGCTGGCCATCGTCGCGTATGGCGTCTGGAAAGGCCGCCGGCAGCGGCGCCTCGAGCAGTACCTGCTCGCCGACCGCCAGATGCGCTGGTACACAATCGCGCTGTCCGTGATGGCGACGCAGGCCAGCGCGATCACGTTCCTCTCCACGCCCGGCCAGGCGTACTCCGACGGCATGCGCTTCGTGCAGTTCTACCTCGGCCTGCCCGTGGCGATGGTGATCCTCTCCATCACCGCCGTGCCGATCTATCACCGCCTGCGCGTCTTCACGGCATACGAGTACCTCGAGACGCGCTTCGGCCCGCGCACGCGCACGCTGACCGCGCTGCTCTTTCTCGTCCAGCGCGGCCTCGGCACCGCGATCACGCTCTACGCGCCCGCGCTCATCGTGTCGCTGGTCCTCGGCTGGAACGTGCAGCTGACGACGCTCGTGATCGGCGCGCTGGTCATCCTCTACACGACCGCCGGCGGCACGAAGGCCGTCAGCTGGACACAGACGCACCAGCTGCTCATCGCCCTCGCCGGGATGGCCACGGCGCTCGTGATCGCCATCCGCTCGCTGCCGCCGCGCGTCGGTCTCGTCGACGCCGTGCGCGTCGCCGGCACGATGGGCCGCATCAACGTGATCGACTTCCACTTCGACGTCACGACGCCGTACAACTTCTGGTCGGGACTGTTCGGCGGCCTGATGGTGGCGCTCGCGTACTTCGGCACCGACCAGTCGCAGGTGCAGCGCTACCTCACCGGCCGGAGCGTCACGCAGAGCCGTTTGGGATTGCTCGTCAATGCGCTGGTAAAAGTGCCGATGCAGTTCTTCATCCTCTTCGTCGGCGCGATGGTGTTCGTCTTCTACCAGTTCGTCGCGCCGCCAGTGTTCTTCAATCCCGTGCAGCGCGCGAAGGTGCTCGCGAGCGCGTACGGCACAGAGTTCCGCGCGTTGGAGACGACGCATGCCGCGACGTTCGACGCGAAACGCGGCGCCGCCGCGAGGCTCGTCGACGCGATGCGCGCCCGCGACGCGCACGCGATCACGCAAACGCGCGACGAGCTGCACGCGCTGCAGCAGCGCGACGACGACACGCGCCGCGCCGCCGCGGCCCTCATCCGCAAGAACGATCGCACCGCCGACGCCGCGGACACCGACTACGTCTTTCTCACCTTCATCATGCAGAACCTCCCGCGCGGCGTGGTCGGTCTGCTGCTCGCCGCGATCTTCTGCGCCGCGATGTCGGCCACCGCCTCGGGACTCAACTCGCTCGCGTCTTCGAGCGTCGTCGACATCTGGCGCCGCCACACGCGCCACGCGCCGAGCGATCACCGCTGCGTGGTCGTGTCGAAGTGGATGACCGTTGCCTGGGGCGTCTTCTGCATCCTCTTCGCGCTCTACGCGAACCAGCTCGGCTCCCTCATCGTGGCCGTGAACAAGATCGGCTCGTACTTTTACGGCACGATGCTGGCGATCTTCCTCCTCGCCTTCTACGCGAAGCGCGTCGGCGCCACCGCCGCGTTCTGGGGCGCGATCTTCGCGGAGACCGCGGTCATCCTCTGCTCGCTCTTCACGAACATGGCCTGGCTCTGGTGGAACGTCGTCGGCTGCGTCGCGGGCGTCGTCGCCGCGCTGCTCATCGAAGCCGTGCTGCCCGCGGAGACGCCGGTCGAAGCGCTGCCGTAAACGCGCCGCACGCCGCTCGGTCTCAGTCGCGCGAACGAAGCTCCTCGATCGCGCGCTCGAGCACCTCGTCGCGACCGGCGCGAATGCCCGCGATCGTCGGCAGCACCTCGATGTCGGGCACGAGGCCGACGCGCTGCACCGGCGTGCCGTCGGGAAACTGCACCGCCTGCCCCGTGAAGCCGACGGTGATCGCACCGGGCAGCTTCACCGTGTTCACCTCGCCGTCCGCGCCCGCGGTACGGCTGCCGATGAACCTCGTGCCGTTCGCCGCGCGCAGAAAGAGGCCGGTGTGCTCGGCCTGGCTTTCCGCGCGCTCGTCGATGAGCATGACCGTGCGGCCGGTGTAGAGCCACGCGCCCGGCGGCGTCGGCGCGATCCGCTGCTCGACCGTTTCCATGGCCGCGTCCTGCATGCCGTGGCCGACCATCGGCGTTTGCAGCCGCGCGGCGACGCTGCGCGCGCTCGTGAGCCGCGGCGCGATCGTCCAGATCGTATCCAATGGATATCCACGCATGTCGAAGACGATCGCGCGCGTGTTGCGCAGCCGCTCGAACATCGCGTCGACGCCGGACGCCGTGAGCCGATCGAGATCGACGTAGCCGATGTTGCCGTCGAGGATGCGCACAACGTCGCCGGTGCGCTCGCGGTGATACAGCGTCGTGTAATCCTCGGCACGCCGCACGAGACGCGCCTCGCGCTCTCCGTCGCGGCCGCGCAGGCGCAACTGCACGCGCGATCCGATCGGGCCGTTCATGAACGCGAGCGCGGCCTTGTCCAGCGAGCTCTGTGGCGTCGACGCGGAGATCAGCCCGCGGTAGCGCGCGAACCGCGCTTGCGCTTCTTCTCCATCGACCGACACCACGACGTCGCCGACGCGCACGCCCGCCGCGGCAGCCTCCGGATCGAACAGCGCGACCACCACCGGCTCGCCTTCGATCATGCGCACGCGGATCGGCGGATAGCCGTTGCCGGCGAGCGCGTCGTAGGCATCGCCCGCGACGTACGCGTGCGAGTCCTGCATGCGCACGGCGACGTCCGCGATCGCCTGCGCGTACTCGCGCGAGTTCGCCGCGCTGGCGAACCGCGGGATGAACTGCGTCAGCACGTCGTCCCAATCCGCCGGCCGGAACGGCGCGAAACGGTCGATGACATTCCACAGGCGGAACAGCGCGAGCATCCGGTACTCGAGCGCCGGATACGCCATCGACGCGTACGCGTCGTCTCGCATCGACGCGACCGTCGCCGGAGCGGGCACCGGCGCGAACGCCGACCGGCGGAACGAGCGCGCCGCCGCGATCGCGCGTTCGATCGCCTCTTCCTTCGCACCGTCGACGACGACGTCCGGCTCGAACCTCGCGCTCGTGCCGTCGCCGAACACCGGCTCCGCGATGCGCACGTTGACACGCAGACCCTCGCCAACGTCGATCGCTTTCGTCGCCACGACGTCGCTCGTCGCCGGATCACCGTCGAACACGATGAGCGTCAGTCCCGCACGCTGACGCGCGAGCGTCGCTTCCGGGAGCGCGGCGTACGCATCGACCATGACCACGCTCGGAACGTCACGTCCCTCCGCCGCCGGCGCGATGCGCTGGCCCGGCTCGGTGAACCAACCGCCGTAGTACTGCCCCGATGCAAACGGCGACGGGTTGCCCGCGAAGCCGTACCAGACGCGCCGCCGCTCGCCCGCCGTGTCGAGCGTCTGCGACGTCAGCAGCCGGTCGAGCCGCGCGACCGTCTGCCGCATCTCCAGCCGGCCGTACGCATCGATCGGCCGCGCCGAACGCGCATCGAGCACCACCGCGCGCGCCCGCGGCACCGCGGCGAGCACCTGCTGCAGCGCGGCCTGCGCGTCCGCGCCCCAGAGCGCGTAGTAATCGCCCAGCGTGACGACGAGGATGTTGTCGTCCGTCATGCGTTCGGCGAACGCGCCGGCGCGCGCATCGGCCGGCCGCTCCGCCGCGACGACGTGCGTCTGCGGATCGTCCAGACGCGCGAGCATTCCCGCGAGCGCGTCGCCAAAACCATCGGCCGACTGCGCGCCACGAACGTTTGGAATCGCGGAGACGAGCGCCGCGTCCCATTCGACAGCATCGCGGTGGCCGAGGTAGGGATGCTCGTACTTGATGGAACCCCAGACGCGCGCCAGCGCGGCGAGGCGCGCGGTCGCCGGCGCATCATCCGCGAACGCCGCGCCGCAGATGGACAGGGCGAGAGCGAGCAGAGACCATCGCATGCGGCGCATGCGCGAATCCTACCCTGCCGTCGTACGCTCGCATCCGCAACTCCGGCGGAGGCGCTTCGTAAAATACTTTCGTGAGCGCCACGCGTCTTGTTCGAGGTGAGTTCCTCGGCCGCCGGAAAACGTTTCAGCAGTTCGGCTACTTCACGCTGTCGCTGACCGACTACGCGGGCGGCAGCGAATTGCCGTGGCACGCGCACGACGAGACGTATCTCACGTTCGTCGTACGCGGCGCGTATCGCGAGTTGCTGCGCGGCACGACGCGCGACTGCACGCCGCGCGCGCTGGTCGTGCATCCCGCGGGCGAAGATCACGCCGATCGCTTCGCCGATCCCGCGCGCTGCATGAACGTGGAACTCGATCGCGCGTGGCTCGATGCGCTCGCAACGCGTGGCGATGCGTTCACGCGTCCCGCGCTCGTCGACGTGCCGCCGGTCGCCGCGCTCGGCGCGCGCCTGCTGCGCGAGCTGCGCGACTGCGACGCGCTCTCGCCGCTCGTCATCGAAGGACTGCTGCTCGAGCTCTTCGCCGAGATCGCGCGGCGCGGCGAGACGACGGATCACGCGCCCGCGTGGCTGCGCGCCGCGCGGGCGCTCGTCGCGTCGCGCTTCGCCGAAAACCTCAGCCTCCGCGAGCTCGGCGCACACTTCGACGTGCATCCGGCGCACCTCGCGCGCGCGTTTCGCCAGCACTACGGCTGCACGATCGGCGACTTCGTGCGCGACCAGCGCGTCGAGCAGGCCAAGCGCCGCATCGCCGCAGGCGTCGCGCTGAGCGAGGTCGCGCTCGACTGCGGCTTCGCCGATCAGAGCCACCTCGCGCGCACGTTTCGCCGCCTCACCGGCCAGACGCCGAGCGAGTTCCGCCGCGCGCGCTGATCCGCTTCCACGACGCAAGCCGCGTTCAAGACGCCCCGCGGACGCTTGCGTACGCTCGATGATCATGCGTCGCCTCGCGCTCGTCGCGTTTCTCCTCCTCGCCGCCTGCTCGGGCGCCGCGCGGGCCCCTTACGACGCGGCGGAAACCGCGCTCGCCGACTACGACTTCACGCGCGCGGTGAAGCTCTTTCATCAGGCCATGACGAGCGACGCCGATCCCGACCGGCGCAACCGCGCCGCCGCGCAGGCCGCGCATCTCGAATGGGCGATCCTCGGCGACGACGCCGCCGCGGAACGCACGCTCGCAAACCGCACCGACGCGGACGCGCTCACCGAACGCGCGCGTCGCGAGCTCCGTCGCGGCGACTTCGCTCGCGCGCGAGCAACCGCGCTCGACGCGCTGCGCCTCGCAACGCGACGCGAGCTGCGCGTGCGCGCCGCCGTCACCGCCGCACACGCGGTCACGCTGCCGCTGCAACAGGCGCGACGCGCAGGACGCTGCACGAACGATCCCGCGCTCACCGAAACGATCGCCATGCTGCGCGCCCCGATCGAGCGCGACGGACCGTTCCTCGATCTCACGCACGCCTTGCTCGACGTCGCGCTCCTCGCGGGCGACGGCGCCACCGCGCTCGACGCGTGGCGCTGGTACTACGGCGTGACGCCCGGCGCGCCGCCGCCGAACGCCATCGCCTCCGCCGCCGCAACGCTCGCCGCCGAACTGCCGGCGTTTCGCGGCAGCGCATCGTCCGCCGCGCAACGCCGCACGATCGGTCTCGCGCTCGCCGGCACGCGCTTCTTCGACGAGGCCGCGGACGTCCTCCACGATCCATGCGCGTCCGATCGCATCGACGACGGCGAGTCGAACGCGGTCGTCGCGTATGCCGCCGCGTTGCGCGCCGTCGCAAACGCCACCGAAGCGCACTACCGCCGCGTCGCGCGAGGCGCGCGCGGCCAGGACGAGCTGCGCGACGCGCTCGTCGCCGAACAGAAGAAGCTCGGCCTCACGCCCGACGAGCTCGCGCACCGCTACGGCCTCTACGCAAACCTCGGCAAGACCGGCGGCGTCCCCGATCTCCACCTCGGCCACATCATCGTCGACGAGAACCGCGACGTGCAGCAGTACGGCCGCGGCGCGCGGCTGCGCTTCCTCGCGCTCGATGCGATGGTCTCGAACGGCTTTCTCGAATGGGCCACCGACGGCGACAACGGCGACGGCGGCTGGCAGAACGAGACCGGCATCTATCAGGTGCGGCCCGCATACGCCGACGGCGCGATCGCGGAGTGGCTCGCCGTCACCGATCCGGCCGCGCGCGCCGAACGCGCGAAGAACGTCGCGGACCAGACCCGGCGCGACGACGAGCTCGCACGCACGACGCCGATCGCGCCGTTCCCCGGCCTCGCCGCGCGTCTGCGGATGCAGGCGAACGACGAGCTCCTCGCCGAGCTGCACGCAAAGGGACTGGCCGGCGACGCGCTGCGCGACGCGTTCCTCGCGCGCGTCCGCGACGACGTCTTCGCGTCGTCGATCTGGGCGCACGAGGGACGCCACGCGATCGACCACAAGTACGATCATCTCGACGACAGCGAGGAGCTGGAGTTCCGCGCGAAGCTCTCCGAGGTCGCGCTCGCGCCGTCGCCGCGCCGCGCGCTCTCCGGCGGCATCCTCGGCGGCGGCGTCGGCGCGAACACGCCGCACGGCAAGGCGAATCACCGCATCGGCGAAGGACTCGTCGCGTGGATGAAGGCGCACGCGCGCGAGATCGCCGGACTCGACGCGGCGAAGCCGCTGCTGCCGCAGCTCGACAAGCTCACCGACGCGCAGCTGCGCGCGGCGATACGGTCGATGGATCCGCTCGCCGCGCGCTGAAAACGAAGCGCCGCGCGTCAACGCGGGAACGGCTGCAGCGCGCCGACGCGATTCCCCTCGGTATCGCGGAACGACGCGTACATGCCGATGCCGGGAATCTCCATCGGCTCGCCGAGGAGCGTGCCGCCGCCGGCGGCGATCCTGCGGACGGTGTCGTGAATGTCGCTGACCGAGATCACGACCGACGGATTATTGCTGGCCGGATCGTCCGTGCGCGCGTAGAAGCCGCCGTTGATCGCGCCGGGGTTCTTCGGCATCCGCTGCGCGTCGGTCTCCGTCGTCGTCACCACGACGTAGTTCCCCATCTCCGGGCCGAGCGTCTGCGTCTGCCAGCCGAACGCCGTCTCGTAGAACGACTTCATGCGGTCGCGGTTTTCGTAGGGCATTTCGAAGTGAACCACGCTGTCCATTCTTCTTCCTCCGTTGTGCATAGACCGCGGCCGCGCGGAAAACTCATCGGCGCCGCGAAAACTTTTTTCGATCAGCGGCGCGGTGCGACGAACACCTGTCCGCCCTTCATCACGAACGCGACGTGCTCGACGGCGGTGATGTCCTGCGTCGGATCGCCGGCGACGGCGATGAGATCCGCGAAGAGTCCCGGCGCGATGCGGCCGAAGCGGTCCTGCTGGCGAAGGATCTTCGCGTCGACCGACGTCGCCGCGAGGAGCGCCTGCGCCGGCGTCATGCCGCCGCGCACCATCCATTCGAGCTCGCGGTAGTTCGTCCCGTGCGAGAACACGCCGACGTCGCTGCCGCAGCCGATGGTCACGTTGTTCGCCAGTGCGAGCCGGAACGCGTTGAGCGCCTTGTCCATCGACGCGGTGTACGGCTTCGCGCCGCGCTTGTAGTTTTGAAAGTACTCGGAGTACGCCTCCTCGGCGGTGAGCGTCGGCAGATACGCGACGCCGTGCGCGGCCATGAGCTTGAAGACCTCGTCGGTGCCGCCGTAGCCGTGCTCGATCGTGTCGACGCCGGCGAGCGTCGCGCGGCGCATGCCTTCCGCCGTCGTCGCGTGCGCGGCGACGGGACGTCCCGCGCTGTGCGCCTCGTCGACGAGCGTCTTCAGCTCGTCCAATGAGAACGTCGGCGTGGCCGGACTGCCGCCGCGGCCGTAGTCGGCGTAGACCTTCACCCAATCGGCGCCGTGGCCGATCTGCTCGCGCACCGCGCGCAGGATCTCCGGCGCGCCGCTCGCCTCCTGCGCCCCGCGCGCGCCTGGATCGAACTCCGGCGCGAAGCCGCCCGGCCCCGGCCCGTAACTCGCGGTGGCGACGATCGCGCGCGTGGCGACGAAGAGCCGCGGCCCCGGAATGCGACCTTCGTCGATGGCCTGTTTCACCGCGACGTCGCTGAATCCCGCGCCCTCGGTGCCGAGATCGCGCAGCACCGTGAAGCCGGCGAGGAGCGTGTCGCGAGCGTGCAGCGTCGCCGCGATCGTGCGATACGCGACCGCCTCGTGCAGCACCTGATCGTTCCAGAGCGTCTCGCTGTACGGATGCAGAAAGATGTGCGAGTGCGCGTCGATGAGGCCGGGCAGCAGCGTCATGCCCGGCAGGTCGATGGTCGTCGTCCCCGCCGGCGCGTTCACGCTCGCCGCCGGCCCCACGGCCGCAATCGTCTCGCCGGTGACGAGCACCACCCACCCGTCATGCGTCGCGGATGATTGCGCGTCGAACACGCGCTGCGGCCGCAGGAGGTAGCTCGTTGATGGTGTCGCCGCGAACGCGGACACCATCGAGAGCACGGCGAGAACGGCGACGAGAACGCGGCAGCGATGCATGCGCGGCATTCTGGCAAATTTCTTTGCGACCGACCGATGAGTTTTCGCGCGCGCCGGAGTCTCTTGTGGTGAACGCATCACCACGCGAAGAAAGGACTCCGATGAACCGCATCACTCCGAATCTGCGGTTCGACAGCCAGGCCGAAGACGTCGCGCGCCTCTACGTCTCGATCTTTCCGAACTCGAAGATCAACACGATCAACGACTACACGCCCGACGGGCGTACGAGGGGGAGTAGCCGCGAGGCTACTCCCCTTACAGCCGCGGATCGACCGGTTCGCTCTCGAGCGCCAGCACGCCGAACACGCATTCGTGCACGCGCCGCAGCGGCTCGCGCGCGACGAAGCGCTGCAACGCCTCGACGCCGAGAGCGAACTCCCGCAGCGCCAGCGATCGCTTGCCGCCGAGACGGCGTGCGCGCAGGCGCGGCAGATTGTGCGGTGCCGAGTACTCAGGACCGTAGATGATGCGCAGGTACTCCGGGCCGCGACACTTCACCGCCGGCTGCACGAGGCCGCGCGCATTGCGCGCGATGAAGTCGAGCGGCTTCACGACCATCCCTTCGCCGCCGCGCGCCGTCATCGATTCCCACCACTCCGTCGCGGCGGCGACACTCGCATCGTCCGCGAGGTCGACGACTCGATACGGCGTCGCCATGAGAATGCCGGTCTCGTCGCCGGCGATCATGGCGCCGATCGACTCCATGTGCCACACGTGATCCCTGCCGGCGTGTGCCGCGCCTTCCGTCGCGAGAACGTGGAACGGCGCGAGACGCACGTCGAGCAGCGAGCTCACCGGCCAGCAGTAGCGACGGTACGCGTCGACGTATTGCGAGACCATCGCCGCACGCGCGTCGAATGCCTCCGCAACGGCCGCCGCTTCCCCGACCCGCGTGGCGGACGCCCGAAAGACCTCGCGTGCCGCATGCATCGCCGCGCCGGCAACCGCGCCGACGGAGGCGTACTGTCCGCGCACGAGATCCTCCGCCTTCACGGACCACGGCATCAGCTCGCAGTCCAGGACGAACCAATCGGTCGAGAAGCCTGACCACGCGTCGTTCCGCGTCAATGCATCGCGCAGATGCGCGAGGAGCTCCGCTTCGAGTGGGAGCATGGAATCGCTGAAAAAACGCCGGCCGGTGCGCGTGTAGACGATGCCGATGCCCTCACCGTCGACGCCGAAACGGCGACGCGCGACATCTTCATCGCGGCACACCACGACCACCGCGCGCGAGCCCATGTGCTTCTCTTCGCACACGACCTTCGCCACGCCCGACGCGCGAAAGTACGCGAAGGCGTCCTCAGGATGCTCGAGCAATCCCTCGCGCTTCGACGTGTCGCTGGGCGACATCGTCGGCGGCAGGTACACGAGCCATTTCGGATTCGCCGCGAAGCGGCTCATCACTTCGAGCGCCGCCATCGCGTTCTCCTCACGGATCACGACGTTCTGCTTCAGCGACGTCGCGATGATGTGCTTTCCGGAGACATCCTCGAGATCGAGCACATCGTCGAGCTCCTGCTGTGCGGATCGCCGGCGCGGCGCGGCACCGCTGGCGTGCGCGTCCTCGATCGTCGCTGCCAACGGCTTCGCGGGCTCGTAGTACATGCGCGCAGCCTCCACGGAGAGGAGCTCGCGCTCCGGGTAACGCAACGCCGTCAGCCTGCCGCCGAACACGCAGCCGGTGTCGATGCAGATCGTCGAGTTGAGCCACTCCGGCTCGCCGACCGGCGTGTGGCCGTAGACGACGAGCGCGCGGCCACGGTAATCGGCGGCCCAGTTGTAGCGGACCGGCAGTCCGAACTCATCGGTCTCACCGGTGGTCTCGCCGAAGAGCGCGAACTCGCGCACGCGACCCGAGCCACGACCCTGCATCTCCTGCTTCATGCCTGCATGCGCCACCACGAGCCGCCCATCGTCCAGCACGAAGTGGCTGACCAGCGAGTCGATGAACGACACGACGCGCTCGCGGAACTCGGGCGGGCGCTGCGCGAGCTGCTCGAGAGATTCAGCGAGGCCGTGCGTGACCTTCACCTTCTTCCCCTGCAGCGCACGCATCAGCTTGATGTCGTGATTGCCCGGTACCGCGAGCGCCGCCTCATCCTGGACCATCTGCATCACGAGCTCGAGCACCTCGGGCGTCTTCGGGCCGCGGTCGACGAGATCGCCGAGAAGCACGGCCTTGCGTCCCGCGGGATGGCGCAGCCCGGATTCCGTCCGCTCGTAGCCCAGGCGATCGAGGAGCGCGACCAGCTCGTCGTAGCAGCCATGCACGTCGCCGATGAGGTCGAACGGTCCATGCTCGTGCTTGCGGTTGTTGTAGAGCGGCTCGCGGACGAACTGCGCAGCGTCGATTTCCTCCACCGACCGCAGGACGTACGCATAGCGGAAGCCCTCCCGGCCGAGGTTGCGGAGCGAACGGCGCAACGCACCGGTCTGACGGCGGATGACGTGCGGGCCGAACTGCCGGTCCGCGCGCGACGCATTGCGGTCGTGGCAGATTCGCTCCGGCACGTCGAGCACGATCGCCACCGGCAGCACGTGGTATTCGCGCGCGATCGCGACGAGCTGCCTGCGGGCACTCTCCTCCACGTTCGTCGCATCGACGACGGTCAGGTGCCCGCGCGCGAGTCGTTTGCGCACGATCGTGTACAGCAGGTCGAATGCGTCCTGGGACGCCGCCTGATCATTCTCGTCGTCGGACACGAGTCCGCGGCAAAAGTCGGACGAGACGACTTCCGTCGGCTTGAAGTGACGTCGCGCGAACGACGACTTACCGGAACCGGATGCGCCGATCAGCGTGACAAGGGAAAGCTCAGGAATCTTCATACGGTCCTCGTGAACACGGCCATCTGCGTCGGCGGTCCGACGTCGGCATCCTCATCGCCGATCGGCAGCCATTCGCATGCGTAGCCGTACGTCGTCGCCACACGGGCGGCCCATGCGCGGAACTCCGCACGCGTCCATTCGAAGCGATGATCGCGGTGGCGCAGCCGGCCGGCCGGCAGCGACTCGAAGCGGACGTTGTATTCGACGTTCGGCGTCGTGACGATCATCAGTCGCGGCTGCGTTTCGCCGAAGACCACGCGCTCGAACGCGGACAGGCGCAGGGGATCGAGATGCTCGATGACCTCCACGGCGGTCGCCGCGTCGTACTCGCGCAGCCTTTTGTCGCGATAGACGAGCGAGCCCTGAAAAAGCGCGAGCTTCGCGCGCTGCCGCTCCGGCATCGTATCGACGCGCAGCTTCTCCCGCGCGATCTCGAGCGCGCGCGTCGAAACGTCCATGCCACCGACTTTCGTGAACGCGCGCTCCTGCATGAGGCTGCGCAGCAACCGCCCTTCGCCGCATCCGAGGTCGATGACGCTGGTCGCACCGTGCTCCCGGAGCGCCTCGAGCACGCGCGTCATACGCCGCTCGTTGAGGCTGACCTTCTTCTCGATGGTCTCCTCTTCGGCGGCTTTCGCCTCCTGCTGCTCGTCTTCCTCCTCCATGTCCTGCTGCACGAGACGCTGCACCGCATCGCGGACCAGCGCCTTCTTGTGCTTGAGGTAGCGACGGGCGATGGCGTTCCGATGCGGATGCGCGGCGAGCCACCCCGCGCCGTGACGCAGGAGCTTGTCGACCTCGTCGTCGCCCACCCAGTAATGCTTTTCCGCATCGAGCACGGGAATGCAGACATAGAGATGCGACAGCGCGTCGCGCACCGTGACGTTCGCCCGCAGCGTGACGTTGAAAAAACGGCTGCCGCCCCATTCCGGGAAGCGCTCGTCGAGCGGCAACTGCTCAGCGTCGACTTCGTATCCGAGCGGCTCGAACAGTTGACGAAGGATCGCCTCGCCGCCGCGGCACGGCAGTCCGACGATCCGCAGTTCGAGCGGGAATGGCGTGGCCACGAGCTCCGGCCGGTCCTTGCTCCGCCCCGCCATCGCGGTGCGGAACGCGTTGACCATCGCAACGCTCAGAAACGAGCTCGCGGCGTACGGACGATCGTTCACGTACTGGAAGAGCGAAGGCTCTCCCGACGCGCGTCGCACGAGGCCCACGGTATCGACGTCGACGACCAAGGCGGCCGTGCAACGCTCTTCGGTCGCCTCGGGATATGCGACGTACGCCTCTCCGAACGCGAGCTCGATCCGGTGCAGGCGCGCCGGGTTCTTGTGCAGCAGGTAGCCCAGATCCGTAGCCGGGCGATGCGTGGTGGTGATTGTCAGGAGCATGTTGTTCAGACCAAAAAAAAGCGGCCCGGTGAAGGGTCGCTCGAATTACATCTTGAGAGAGCGACCTTCTATGGCGACGAGCGAGGCTGACCCGAATACGCGGCGACGCGTTCGCGCATCTCCGCGAAATCGGGTTTGTACACGAGCTGCTGGATCGTCATTGGAAGCGGCAGGGTACGCGCGCGCCGGAGTCGAAGTCAACCGCGCAATGCATCGACCCTCACTCCTCTTCCCAACCCGCCGCGTGGATCTCGTCGACCTTGCCGCCGACGAAGGTGATGGTCGTGTCCATGCGGCGGACGTAGTCGGTGAGGTAGCTCCACTCTTCGATGGAGATGCCGTCGAAGCGGACGCGCGCGTTGCGGCGTTCGGGCGGCTTGCCCATGATCTTCTCGACTTCGGCGAGCGTCTGGCCGATGTGAATGCGGTCGATGTTCGCCTGATTTTTCAGCGCGGTCTCGAACGCGTAGCGCGACACGGAGACGGTACATCGTGGCAACAGCACGAGGGCCGTTGCCACGATGGCGAGGCGGACGAAGCGCACGCGCAGTCTCAGAACCAGCCGTTCCCCGCGGGGTTGACGAGCGCGCGGTAGACGCTGGCGTGGATTGCGTCGCCGAGCGCGGCTTCGTCGAGGCCGCCGCGCGCCACGACGTAGCGCATGGCGAGATCGGTCGGATGGAACTCGGAGTGATACGAGCGCCAGTCGCGATCGCTCGCGATCGAGGCGTCCATCGCCGGATCGAGCATCACGAGATAGATCGCGTTCTCGTCGACATGCTGGATGCGCCCGTCTTCGACCGCATTCGCGAGCAGCCGCTGCACGTCGAGCTCGGAGAGATCGCGTCCCGCCTCGGGGAGCTGGACCGCGTTGACGCGCAGCCCGAACGTGCGCACGCCGTAGCGATCGAGGTCGCGGAAGCCGGCGTCGGCGCTCATCGAGCGGACGGCACGCTGTACGGCGGCGCGATGCGCGGCGTCCCACCGATCGCCGGCGAAGACGATGACGACCGACGGATCTTCGACGACGACGCCACCGTGGAAGAGCGCGTCATCGCCCAACACCGCACCGCCACGGTAGACGCGCACGCGTCCGCCGTCCTCGTCGCCGATCACGTCGGCGGGATAGTGCACGTCATCCGACGGATCGGCGGCCGGCTCGTCGCCAGGCAGCGACTGCACGCCGGTCGCGAGCAGCGACGCGGGGAAGGTGATGTTCAGCACCGAATGCAGCTCGATGCCGTTCGGCGAGACGCCGGTCTGGCCGTGGAGAAAGTCCCAGAAGCCGACGCCGCGCACGGTGACAGCGGTCGACGTGGTCTTGAACGACGTCGTCGCGGTGAAGCGCGCGTCGAACTGCCGGCGCGCGTTGGCGATGCCGGGACCGAACGGGCTGCCGGCGCCGACGCAGTTCGGCGCGGGGATCTCGACGATCATCGTGCGGCCGGCGGAGTCTTTGATGACGAGGTGATAGTCGGAGTCGCTTTCCTTCGCGTACTTGATGAGCGTGCCGCTCACCTGGTACTGCGTCGTCTCGCGCGGCGCAACGCGCGTCGTCGACGGGATCGACGCCGGCCGCACCGACTGCTGCATGTTGTAGATCGTGCTGGAGACGTAGCTGCCTAGATTGATGGCGGAGGCGCCGGAGTCGGTGCCGGTCTTGATCGACCAGCGTTCGACGCCGCACTGCGCGCGAAGCGGAAGAGCGAGGAGCAGGGCCACCGGGACGAAGAGAAACGGGTTCAGTCGCATTGAACGCCTCCTCAGGTGCGGCGCATCGCACGCCGCTGCGGTGAGCTCGGTCAGTGTGGGCGAGCGTCACGTTAGGCGTCGCGAAGCATGGACGTCAATGCATTTCTGCGGAGGTGGCGGGCTGGTCCGCAAGGAACGGACGGAACCGCGCGCGCGGCCCCGTCCGGACGGTGGTCAACGTCTTTACTTCTTCCAGCTGTCGAGCGTCTTGCGGATCTCGTTGGCGAGATCGGTCTGCGCCGGCGTCGCGGCGGCGACGGCCATCTCGCCGTAGCGCACCGCGTCGGCGAGGTTGCCGCCGCGCTGCGCGAGGCGCGCCTTGAGCCAGAGGTTGTTCGTGTTCTGGTTCACCTTCAGCGACTGGTCGAGCCACGCGTTCAGTTCCGCGTCGCTGGCGGCGCCCTTGTTGTCGAAGGCGAAGCTCGCCGCCTGATACGGCGTGCGCCAGTCGGGCTGCATCGCGTTCTTGAGAGCACGCACGTCTTCTCGGTCGACTGCGTGTCGATCGTGAACGGCAGCGCAAGCTTCTCCCAGCGCAGCACGACCGTGGCCGTGTCGGTGGTCATCTCCGGGATCTCGAACGTCAGCCACTCGCGATAGTCGGCCGTCTGCGGCCTGGCCTGAATGCGCAGCGCGTCCTTCGTCGCGTCGTACTGGAACGCGCCCCACTGATCGGCGACGCGGTTGAAGATCAACGTCCACTGATCCTGGCCGGGGATGGTCTCGATCGCGTACGTGCCCTTCGCGAGCTTGTTGCCGTTGACGAGGACGTCGTCGCTGAACGCGATGGTCGTGGCCTCGTTCGCACCGGTACGCCAAACCTTGTCGTACGGCACGAGTCCGCCCCAGATCGTGCGTCCCTTCACGCCGGGACGGCTGTACTTGATGGTGATGTCGGTGAGGCCGACGGTCTGGGTCAGCGTCGCCGACGGGCTCGGGCGCGGCGTGCGCACCTGCGCAAGCGCGCTCGTCGCGGCGAAGGCCACGAGCAGCAGCGAAATCAATTTCCGCATGGTTCCTCCTTAAGGGTTGCGTCTTCGCGGCGGATGCTAGCAGAACGTCATTCCCACCGAAGCCAGCGGTCTTCGAGCGACGTCGTGACGCCACGCTCGTCGGTGATGTCGACCTGGACGTCGGTGTCGCGCCGCACGGCCGCGGGTCGCGCGGGAAGCACGAGCACGAAGCGCTTGCGCGCGTAGCGCTCATCACCGGGGCAACGCGCGTCGAGCCCCGCGTCGCGTCCAAGGTGCGCGGCGTAGTGCACGCGGCGATTCTCGAGGTAGATGTCGACGCTGCGAATGCCGTACGGCGAGATCGCCCATCCCGAGAACATGCCGTCGTAGCGGAATGCGGTTCCCGGCGAAGGCACGTCGAGCGCGCCCATCATCGACGCGCCGCAGCGCGGCTCGCCGCGCAGGAACGACTCGAGCCGCGGCGGATTCGCGGCGCGCGTGCGCGGCGCGACACGAAAGACCCAGTCGCCGTCGATCGACGTGTCGAAGTCGGCGACGTACGCGAGACGTCCGCGTGCGAGCTCGCGCCGCAGCCACGCGCGGATCTCCTCGGCGCGCGCGCCGAGGAGGTCGGCGTGCACGACGATGAGGTCGACGGCGATCGCATGCAGCGCGTCGACGAAATCGTCGGCAACCGCCGGATTGAACTTCGCGGCAAGCGACGCGCGCTCCGGCAGCACGGGGATGCCGTTGACCATCGGGCGGTGATGCACCGTCGCGTGGAGATACGCGCGATACTCGCTGTTCTCCGCCTCGATCGGCAGCTCGATGATCGGCGTGCGCGGTCCCTGCGCGAGCCACGCGTACACCGGCGCCGCGGGCGCCGCCAGGTACCAGCGAATCGGCGCCTGCCACAGCGCGATCGTGAACGCGAGCGGCACGAGCAGCGCCGCCCGGCGATGCTTCCGCTCGACGACCGCGGTGAAGAGCGCGATCAGGATCGCGAGCCCGACGTACGCGATGACGGCCCAGCGCGCCGGCACGCGGATCGCGCGGAATCCCGGCACCGCGCCGAACAGGAATCGATGAAACTCGAAGTGCAGTCCGAGCGAGCCGCAGAAGCCGATGGCGATCCACAACAATCCGAGGAGCAGCTTCGGCCGCTCGCGTCGCGCGACGATCAATGCGAGCGCCGCGACGATCAGCGCGAGCGCGCCGGGATACAGCCGCCGCTCCGGCTGCGCCACCCACGCCGCAATCCAGTCGCTCGCGTACGCGGAGTAGCCCCACGTCTCCTCCCACGTCCGCTGCAAGCCGTACTGCTTCGCGGCCAGCGCATACGGCACGAGGAACGGCACGAGCACCGCGCACGCGCACGCTGTCGCGATCGCAAGCTCACGCCACGCGCGCTTCGGCACCACCAGCACCGCCGTGACGCCGCACGCGAACGCGCCGAAGAACAAGTAGTGCACGTTCGTGAGGCCGTTCAGCGCGAACATCACCGCGAACGCGATCGCATACCGCCGCGCCGGCTCGGCCGCGTACAGCAACAGCATGAGCAGCATCAGCGGCAACCAGCCGCCCCACACGTGCTGCACGTGCGGCAGATGCGTGAACCGGAACGGGACGAACGCGTAGAAGACACCCGCCGCCACCGCCGCCGCCCACGATCGCGTCAGCCGCCACGCGAGCAAATACATCGCGAAGCCGCAGAACCCGAACCCCATCAACATCGCCACGTTGTGCGCCGCGAGCGGCGGCACGCCGATCACCCGCAGCGGAAAGAGCAGCAACGCAATCCCGTACAAGTGCTCGCTGAACGCGAGCGTGAGCCTGGCCGGATACAACGCGTTCGCATCGAAGAGCGTCAGCGGCTGATGCAGCGTCGCCCACCAATCCCAGTCGAGGATCCAGGTGTTGATGTACGGATCGCCGGGATCCGAAACGGCGGTGCCGAGGTTCGGGAGCAGCGGCCAGGTCATCGCGATCGACAGCGCCGCGAAGACGAGCGCCGCGCTCACGTGTTGCCTGCTCATGCGCGGGCGATGATAATTCGTCAGCCGTTCATCACACGATCCGGAGAAACTCCCATGCCTCCAGCCATTCCGTTCACCGGCAACTACGAAGACCTCTCGACCGACCGCGGGTATCAGTTCAAGTTCTATTGCGAGAAGTGCCACAACGGGTACATGTCGTCGTTCGAGACTTCCAAGATCGGGATGCTCGGCTCGGCCGCCCGCGTCGCCAGCGGTTTCCTCGGCGGCATGTTCAGCGGCGTGGCCGACAGCGCCTACGAAGTCCAACGCGCCGTCGGCGGTCCCGCCCACGATTCGGCGCTCAAGAACGCGGTCAAGGAAATCGCGCCGACATTCAAGCAGTGCACGCGCTGCGGCAACTGGGTCTGCGAGCCGATCTGCTGGAACAAGAAGGCCGGCCTCTGCGAGAACTGCGCGCCCGATCTCGATGAGGAGATGGCCGCCGCCCAGGCCGAAGCCGCGCGCGAACAGATCCACGAGAAGGCCCGCACCGTCGACTGGACGAAGCAACGCGACATCCGCACCGTCAGCGGCGCGGTATGCCCGCACTGCGGCGCGAAAACACAAGGCGGGAAGTTCTGCCAGGAATGCGGAACGACGCTGAGCGCGAAGAAGACCTGCAACGACTGCGGCCACGAAGCCGAAGGCTCGCCGAAGTTCTGTCCGGAGTGCGGCGGGAAATATTGAGCTTGCGTGAGGGTGACGACCGGGAGCGCCTCCGGCGGGCCGGCGCGGCCGGCGGCGCTGAGGGCCTAGCCTAGACGCACGTGCGTACTGGCTAGGCCCTCAGCGCTGCCGGCCGCGCCGGCCCGCCGGAGGCGCTCCTCGTCAGCGTTTCAATCAACGCCTGCACGTCCGCGTCCGTCGTGCTCCAGCCGGTGACGACCCGGTACACGTCGGAGCCGTAGATCGGCCAGTCGTAGAGCAGGACATCCTTCGGACGTTGCGGCAGGCGGACGAACAGCACGTTTGCTTCGACGGGTTGCACGAGTTCGACGACGTCGCGAATGCCGTTCGCGATTTTTTGTGCGGCGACGTTGGCGTGTCGGGCGTTGCGGAGCCACAGATCGTCGGAGAGGTACGCCTCGAGTTGGGCGGAGACGAAGCGCATCTTCGAGACGCGGTGGCCGCCGCGGTGGATGCGCGTCGTGAGGTCGAGATTCTTGCGGAAGACGACGAGCAGTTCCGCGGCGAGGAGACCGTTCTTCGTGCCGCCGAGGACCAGGACGTCGATGCCGGAGCGCCAGGTGAGATCGGCGGGCGTGCAGCCGAGCGAGACGAGCGCGTTCGCGAAGCGGGCGCCGTCGACGTGCACGCGATGGTTCGCGTCGCGGGTGAGCGCGCGGAGCTCGTCCGGCGTGTAGACCGTGCCGGCTTCGGTTGCGTTCGTGAGGCTGAGGCAGGCGGCGCCGGACGGGAGATCGTCGCGGTGGAGCTTGCCGCGGGCGCCGGAAATCGGGGCGAGTTGCGCGCCGCTGAAAAACTGCGGGGCGCCGTCTTCATCGCGGACGACGTGCGCGTCGGCGTGGCAGAGCACCGTGTCGCCGGGACGCGTCATCGACGCGATCGCGAGCGAATTGCCGGCGGTGCCGGTGAGCACGGGGTAGATCTCGCAGTCCGTTTCGAAGAGCTCGCGGACGCGATCGCGGAGGCGCGCGGTGATCGCGTCGCCGCCGTACGACGTCACGCTGCCGCCGTTCGCGCGCGCGAGCGCGTCGAGGATTTCGAGAGAAGCGCCGTGCGTGTTGTCGGACCGGAAGTCGAGCATCAGACGCGGGCGACCGCCTCGATCTCGAGGAGGAGATCGGCGCGGCAGATGTCGGCTTCGACGAGCAGGTGACTGGGGAACACGCCTTCGAGGCGGCGGGCGATGAGCTCGGAGTCGGCGGCGCGGCGGATGTACGTCTTCGCCGCGGCAATGTTGGCGAGGCCGCCGTTCGGCGTCGCGCGGCGCAGCACCGTCTCGATGTTGCGCAGCGTTTCGTCGAGCTGCGCGCCGACGTCCGCATGCACGGTCGCGTGGCCGACGACGCTCGACGTGCCGGAGACGAAGATCGTGTCGCGCCAGATCGTCGCGCGCGAGAACGACGGACTCTTCGGACCGTACTGCGGCGGATAGTCGTAGGCGGCGACCTGCCGCGGATTCTCGACCTGCACGCCCGGCTCGCGCGAGGCGAGGAAGTAGACGACGAGGCCGTGGCCGTGCGTGCCGACCGCGCTCGCCGCGGGCAGATCGACGTCGTGGTGATAGCCGGCCTCGACGAACGCGTCGTGGCGTCCGGCGCAGAAGAGCTGATAGCGCTCGCGACCTTCATCAAGCTCGTTGATGGCGCCGACGTGGTTCCACATCCGCAGAAAGTACGGATGCCCCGCGGCGCGCACATCGGCGATGAGGCGCGCGTAGACGTCGTGCGCGATCTGCGCGAGCGGCTGCGTCTCCTGCTCGACGCTCATCGAGCCGAAGAGCACGTCGTCGTCGAGGCGCCACGCTTCGACGAGCGGCTCGCGGCCGAGCTGGCGCAGCGGCACGTGCACGCTGCCTTCGACGCGTTCGCCGAACGACACGAGGCGCGCGTCGCGCGGCGGGCGCGCGGCAGAGACGTAAACGGGGAGAATCGCGTCCAGGACCGAGGGGCGCACGGCGACACCTTATCAGCCGACGGCGAGAAAGTCGTGTCCGATGCGATAGCCCCAGCCGGTAAGCGTCTCGCTGATCCAGTCGCGCGCGTGATGGTTCGTCACATAGATGAGCACGAACGTGCGCTGTTCCGCGAGCCAGTCGTGCGGATGGATCGGAATGCCCCAGAGCTGCCGGCCGATCTTGCGCGGATCGATGTCGACCCACGCATCGAAGCGGATGCCTTGGTCGACGAGCAAACGCACGCGGCGGCGCGAGAGTTGGCCCGCGCCCCAGATCACGATGCGTTGCGCGTTCGCGACGCGCGGATCGCGCGCGAGGTAGCGCGCGCGGAGGCGATCGAACGCCGCACGTGCGTAGCGAGGATCGGTGCGCGACGCGCGCGTTGCGCTCTCGCGCCAGCGCAGCAGCACGCGCGGCACCTTCGCCGTCGACCGTCCCTCCGCGTGCAGCCTCAGCCACAGCTCGTAATCCTCGGGGAACGCGCCGTTCGCGTACGCGAAGCCGCGGCGCATCAGCACGGACGGATGCGCGAACGGCGACTCGACGTAGAGATTCGCGTCGACGTCTTCCGGCGTGAGCACCGCGTTCTGCCAGCGGATGTACTCGCGGTAGCCGGCGCCGATCGCGTCGTCGGGAAAGAGCTCCACCTGCGTCGCGACGACGTCGTGGCCGCCGCGTTCGATGAGTTCGAGCTGCGCGGCGAGCCGCTCCGGATGCATCACATCGTCCGCGTCCATGCGCGCGATGAACGTGCCGCGCGCGGCGGCGAGGCCCGTGTTCAGCGCGTCGACGAGACCGTTCGCGGCGAGCACGCGGAAGCCCGCGCGGCGGCAGAGCGCGGCTGAATCATCGTGCGATCGATCGTCGATTGCGACCACTTCGAAGTCGCGAAACGTCTGCGCTTCGATCGAGGCGATGCACTCCGGCAGCGTCGCCGCCGCGTCGCGGAAAGGCATCACGATCGAGACAGTACAATGGCGGCTCATCGCTGCGCGGAGGAGTGTGCATGAAAACGGTGATCCGCAATGGCCGCATCGTCACGGCGGTCGACGACTACCACGCCGACATCCTCATCGAGGACGGCAAAGTGGCCATGATCGCGAAGACGATCGACTTCGAGGCCGACCGCGTCATCGACGCGAAGGGGCGCCTGGTCATCCCCGGCGGCATCGACCCGCACACGCACATGGAGCTGCCGTTCGGCGGCACGTCCGCATCCGATGACTTCGAGACCGGCACGCGCGCGGCGGCGTTCGGCGGCACGACGACCATCATCGACTTCGCCGTGCAGTCGAAAGGTCAGGCGCTCAACGCGGCGCTCGACACGTGGCACGCGAAGGCGGAAGGCAAGACCTCGATCGACTACGGCTTCCATCTCATCTGCACCGATCTCCCCGATGAGCGGCTGCCGGAGATGAAGTCGCTCATCGATCAGGGCGTGACGAGCTTCAAGCTCTTCATGGCCTATCCCGGCGTCTTCCTCGTCGACGACGGCACGATCTTCAAAGCGATGACGCTCGCCGGCGAGAACGGTGGCCTCATCTGCATGCACGCGGAGAACGGCGTCGTCATCGACGTCATCGTCAAGCGCGCGCTCGCGGCGGGACACACCGCGCCGAAGTATCACGCGCTCACGCGGCCGACGAAGGCGGAAGCGGAAGGCGTGCACCGCGCCATCGCGCTCGCGGACATGGCCAACGCCCCCGTGTACATCGTGCACCTCAGCTCCAGCGACGCGCTCGACGAGATCACGCGGGGACGCGACGCCGGCATCAACGCGTTCGCGGAGACGTGTCCGCAGTATCTCTTCCTCGACTACAGCGTGTACGAGCAGCCGGGCTTCGAGGGCGCAAAGTACGTGATGACGCCGCCGATCCGCGAGCAGTGGAATCAGGAGAAGCTCTGGCGCGGCCTCAAGACGAACGACCTGCAGGTCATCTCCACCGATCACTGCCCGTTCTGCTTCAAGGAGCAGAAGGAGCTCGGCCGCGACGACTTCTCGAAGATTCCGAACGGCGGCCCCGGCGTCGAGGACCGCATGAGCCTCGTCTTCGACGGCGGCGTCGTCGCCGGCCGCATCTCGCTCAACCGTTTCGTCGAGCTGACGTCCACCTCCGCCGCGAAGATCTTCGGGCTCTTCCCGCGTAAAGGCACGATAGCGGTCGGATCGGACGCCGACATCGTCATCTTCGATCCGAACGAAGAGAAGACCATCAGCGCGAAAACGCATCACATGCGCGTCGACTACTCCTGCTACGAAGGCCGCAGAGTGCGCGGCGTGACGAAGACCGTGCTCTCGCGCGGCGAGCTCGTGATCGACGAAGGGGAATACGTCGGGCGTCCCGGCCACGGCGAATACCTCAAGCGCGGTCTCGCGTTTTCTCCACGGTAGAATCCCGCGCACCACGAAAAGGAGCCAACCCATGTCCCGAATCGTCAAGGCAGGCCTCATCCAGACCAAGCTCGCGGCGGACGTCACCGACTCGCTCGAGACCATTCGCAACGCGCAGCTCGAGCGCACGCTGCAGTACATCGATCAGGCGGGACAGGAAGGCGTGCAGATGCTCTGCATGCAGGAGATCTTCACCGGTCCGTACTTCTGCGCCGAACAGAACACGCGCTGGTACGACTCCGTCGAGAAGATCCCCGACGGGCCGACCACGAAGCTGATGCAGGAGTACGCGGCGAAGTACCGCATGGTCATCGTCGTGCCGATCTATGAAGAGGAATCGACCGGCGTCTACTACAACACCGCCGCCGTGATCGACGCCGACGGCAAGTACCTCGGCAAGTACCGCAAGAACCACATCCCGCACGTCGCGCCCGGTTTCTGGGAGAAGTTCTACTTCCGCCCCGGCAACCTCGGCTATCCCGTCTTCGACACGGCGTACGGCAAAGTCGGCGTCTACATCTGCTACGACCGCCATTTCCCCGAAGGCGCCCGCGCCCTCGGTCTCGGCGGCGCGGACATCGTGTTCAATCCGTCGGCCACCGTCGCCGGCCTTTCCGAATACCTGTGGAAACTGGAACAACCCGCGCACGCCGTCGCCAACACCTATTTCATCGGCGCCATCAACCGCGTTGGGACGGAAGCGCCGTGGAATATCGGCGAGTTCTATGGCCAGAGCTATTTCTGCGATCCTCGTGGCCAGTTCCTCGCGATGGGCTCGCGCGACAAGACGGAACTCGTCATCGCCGATCTCGATCTCGACAAG
>JAFATB010000018.1 GCA_019244185.1 Acidobacteriota bacterium | reverse complement strand
GACACGCCCGGGTACTTGCCGTGGACGAGCTCGTTGACCCGATGCAGGAAGGCGACGGCGTGCAGGTTCTCCCGGCCCCCGAACTCGTTGGGCACCCACTCCCCCGCCTTGCGGGAGTAGTCCAGGTAGAGCATGGAGGCGACGGCGTCGACCCGCAGCCCGTCGATGTGGAAGTCCTCCACCCAGGCCTGGGCGCTGGCGGCGAGGAAGTTGACGACCTCGTGGCGGCCGTAGTTGAAGACGAGAGTGCCCCAGTCGGGGTGTTCGCCCTGCCGGGGGTCGGCATGCTCGAAGAGCGCGGTCCCGTCGAACCGGGCCAGGGCCCAGGAGTCCCGCGGGAAGTGGGCCGGCACCCAGTCCACGAGCACGCCGATGCCGCGCTGGTGGAGGCAGTCGACCATGGCCCGGAAGTCGTCGGGGTCGCCGAACCGGGACGTCGGGGCGAAGTAGGAGGTGACCTGGTAACCCCAGGAGCCGCCGAAGGGGTGCTCGGCCAAGGGCAGGAACTCGACGTGGGTGAACCCCATCTCGGACACGTAGTCGGCGAGCAGCGGCGCCAGCTCCCGGTAGGACAAGACTCGGTCATCGGGGCCGCGGCGCCACGAGCCGAGGTGCACCTCGTAGATCGAGACCGGCGCCTCGTAGCTGTTGCGCGCGCGACGCGATTCCATCCACTCCGCGTCGTTCCAGTCGTAGTCGAGATCCCAGACGATCGACGCGGTCTCGGGCGGCGTCTCCTGATGGATGCCGAACGGATCGGCCTTATCGACGCGATAGCCGTTCGTCCGCGAGACGATGTGGTACTTGTAGTGCGCGCCTTTGCCGAGATCGGGGATGAAGCCTTCCCAGATGCCGGAGAGCGCGCGCGGCGCGAGGACGTTCGCGTCGGGGTTCCAGTCGTTGAAGTCGCCGACGACGCTGACGCGCTCGGCGTTCGGCGCCCAGACGCCGAACATCACGCCGCCCGGCACGAGATGCGCGCCGAGCTTCTGCCACAGACCGTGATGCGTGCCTTCGTTGAAGAGGTGAAGGTCCCAGTCAGATAGCAGCGTGTCGGGACGCTGCGGCTCGACGACGGGCGCGACGGCGTCGTCCGAGGATGGTTCCTGTGCGGCCGGTTCGGATGCCGGCGCGTCCGCTGCTGATGCATCCGCTGGCGGCGCATCCGCGAGAATCGGTCCGCCTTCGCTGAGCTGCGCGTCGTCGGTCGAGGCCACGCGCTCGACGTTGCCGATCGCCGCGGCTTCCGCCTCGATGGTCACGCTCGGCACGATGTCCGCGCCGACGGCCTGCAGTTCGTCGACCGCGGCGTTGCGCGGCGACTCCGGCTTCTTCGCGGTCGTTTTCTTCGGCGCTGCTTTCGCGGCCGCGGCCGCCTTCGGCGCCGCGGTCGTCTTCGCGGAGACGCGCTTCTTCGGCGCCTCCGGTGCAGCTCCGTCCGTCTTCTTCTTTCGTACTGCCATCAGCCTTCCTTCACTCCCTGTTCGTGTTGGTTTTCTAGCAACGCCCGCGCCCTGCGGGCGCTGACGTTCGTGAGCACGCGGCGGATCGAGCCGTCCGCGCGCATCTGTTCGAGTCCGAGTCGGAATTTCTGCGTCCAGCTGCGCTCGGGGACGCCGGGCACGTTCTGCGATTCGCGCTCGCCCCAGAGGTCCTCGAGGTTGACGAGCACGATCTCGGCGTCGCTCGACGCGAGGAACGCGAGCAGCACTTCGAGCGCGCGCGGCGCGCTCTCGGTGGGGCCGTCGACGAACTCGCGCACGATGGCGCGGCGCATCTGTTCGCGCGCGGCGTGCTCGCGTTGCGCGCCGACCTCATCGAGGAGTCCCATCTCCACGCGATCGTCGACGTCCTTGCCGTTCCACCACGCGGCGAACGGCGGCATGTCGTGCGTGTTGATGCTCGCCACCGACGCCGCGGGCGGCGCGGGGAGCGGCGCATCCGGTTTCACTTCGTACTGCACGACGTACATCTGCCGCAGTCCGTGGCGGCTCATCATCTTCGGGACTTCGGGCGGCACGGTGCCGAGGTCCTCACCGACGACGACGCAGCCATGGCGCTGCGATTCGAGGGTGAGGATCGCATAGAGCTCGTCCGCGCGATAGCGCACGTACACGCCGTCGCGCGCGTCGCCGCCGTCGGGAATCCAGTAGAGGCGATGCAGGCCCATCACGTGATCGATGCGCAGGATGCCGGCGTGTGAGACGTGCTGGCGGACGGCCGCGCGGAAGTAGCGATAGCGATCCTCGCGCACCGCGTCGGGATCGAACGGCGCGAAGCCCCAGTTCTGCCCTTTCGTGAAAAAGAGATCGGGCGGCGCGCCGACGGCGACGCCGTTGGCGAAGACGTGCGCGTATTCGTGCGCGTCGTAGCCGCCGGGATTCACGCCCAGCGGGAAATCGAGATAGAGCCCCGCGCCGAGCCGCCGCGCCGCGTTCGCCACCTCGCGCATCTGCTGCGCCATGCGGTACTGGACGTAAAGGTGATACGCCGCGGAGTCGCGCTGCTCGATGCGCGCGCGGAACTGCGCGTAGTCGTTCGCACGTGCGGCGAAGCGCTCGAAGTCGGCGTTGCGTGCGAAGCGCGCCGCACAGCGTTCCAGCACGCGCCGCTTCTCGCGGCGCACCGCGGCGTAGTCGACGCGCGGCGTCTGCTGCAGATGCGCGATCGCGCCGTGGTCGAGGTCGTCGGGCTGCAGTTCGGGCAGACGCGTGACGTCGAGATAGAGCTCGTTCCAGTAGAGCCGGCTCACGGGCGAGTACGGACTCGGCTCGTCGTCGAATGCGGCGAGCATCGGCAGCGTGGCCACGACGCCGCCGTTGTAATCGTCGATCCAGCTTGCGTAGGCGAGCAGATCGCCGAGGTCGCCGGCGCCCCAGCTGCGACGCGAATGCGCGGCGTAGAGTGGCGCGAAGACGCCCCATGTTTTCTCGCGCGGCGCGTGCGCTTTCATCGGCGCGGCGATGAGCAGCGTCTCGTGTGCGTTGTTGATGGTCAGCGTGTGATAGCCGTACGGCAGCGCATCCGGCAGCGTCAGCACGCCGTCGACGACGTCCGCGCGGCCGGAGCGCCACGAGCCGTCCTCGAGCGCGAGATCCCACTCGGCGCGCGTGCATCCATGCAGCGCGACCCGCGGCTTCGCATGGCCCCAGACCACCGTGACCGGCTCGACCGTGCGCGGTTCCGCAACCGTTTTCGCGGCGTCGTCGACCGACATGCCGGAGCGCTTTTCGATCGCGGCGACGAGCGCGGCTTTGCTCGCCTGCTGCCGCGCGCCGGCCGCGTCCGTATAGCTCGTTTCGATGGAAAAACGTCGCGCGAGATCGCGCAGCGTCGAAGTCCTCATCTCGCGTCGCGCAGTTGCAGCATCTGCGCCGCGACGGAGATGGCGATCTCCTGCGGATGATTCGAGCCGAGCTCGAGTCCGACGGGGCAGAAAAACGCGCGCTGCGCCTCATCCGGAAGCCCCGCGTCGCGCACGTCCTGCCGCAGCCGCTTCGCCTTCGCGTTGCTGCCGATGACGCCGAGGTAGGGGAACGTTCGTGTGCGCAGAATCTCGATGAGGATCGGCCGATCGGTGGTGTGCCCCATCGTCATCAGCAGCACGAACGAGCCGTCGCGGATCTTCGCCACTTCCGCCGGCATGTCGCTCGTCAGCACCTTCGTCAGCTTCGTCGACGACGGCAGACGGCTCAGCCATTCCTCGCGCGGATCGATGCAGGTGATGCGGCAGTCGAGGCGCAGCATCAGCTCGATGAGCGCCGACGCGACGTGCCCCGCGCCGAAGACGACGATGTTCCAGCGCGGCGCGTTGAACGACTCGAAGTAGACGCGCACGATGCCGCCGCACGTCATGCCGATGTCTTTCTCGAGGCTCCACTGCACGAAGCGCGTCGGCGGCGCATCGGCATCGCGCAGGAGCCCGAGCGCCTCGTCGATGCAGCGCACTTCGATCTTGCCGCCGCCGACCGTGCCGAAGTGACGCCCGTTCTCCGTGACCAGCATCTTCGCGCCGCGGTCCTGCGGCGTCGAGCCGAGCGTGTCGACGACCGTGACCGCCACGAACGCGGCGCCCGATTCGAGCAGCTCGTTCTGCGCTTCGAAGAAGGTGGTCATCGCGCGTCACGTTACCATCCGCGCATGCGAATCCGCAGCACGCGCGTCGTGCTTCCCACCGGTGTCGCGCCGGCCACCATCACCATCGACGGCGAGCGCATCGCCGCGATCGAACCGCACGCGACGCGCGCCGACGTCGACTACGGCGACCTTGTCATCCTCCCCGCGCTCGTCGACTCGCACGTGCACGTCAACGAGCCGGGCCGCACGGAGTGGGAAGGCTTCGCGACCGCGACGCGGGCGGCGGCGGCGGGCGGCATCGCCACCATCGTCGACATGCCGCTCAACTCGATTCCGCCGACGACGACAGTCGATGCGCTGAACATCAAGCGACAGCACGCGCACGGCGACGTCGACGTGGAGCTATGGGGCGGCGTCATCCCCGGCAACACGAGCGAGCTGCGGCCCATGCTCGACGCCGGCGCACGCGGCTTCAAGTGCTTCCTCGTCCCGTCCGGCGTCGACGAGTTCCCGCACGTCGACGAGCGCGCGTTGCGCGAGGCCGCACGCGAGCTCGCCGGCACCGGCGCGCCGCTCCTCGTGCACGCGGAGCTCGAAGAACATCTGCGCGCCGTCGACAGCGATCCGAACGAATACTCGACGTACCTTCGCTCCCGTCCCGCGCTCGCGGAAGACGCGGCCATCGAGCTGCTCGTGCGCGTCTGCCGCGACACCGGCGCACGCATCCACGTCGTGCATCTCTCGTCCGCGAGCGCGCTGGCGATCCTGGCGAACGCGCGCGCCGAGGGGCTGCCGATCAGCGCGGAAACGACGCCGCACTACCTGCACTTCGACGCGGAGTCGGTGCCGCGCGCGCACACCGAGTACAAATGCGCGCCGCCGATCCGCGAGCGCGCGAACCGCGAGGAGCTGTGGCGTGGCCTGCGCGACGGAATCCTCGACCTCGTGGTCAGCGACCATTCGCCCTGCACGCCGGAGCTCAAGCGCGGCGACTTTCTCTGCGCGTGGGGCGGCATCGCGTCGCTGCAGTTCGTCCTGCCGATCGTCTGGACGCACGCGTCCGCGCGCGGTTTTACGCTGCACGACGTCGCGCGCTGGTGCTGCGCGGCGCCCGCGCAGCTCGCGCGGCTTGATGGCAAGGGCGCGATCGCGATAGGGAACTACGCGAGCCTCACCGTCTTCGCCCACGACGAGCCGTTCGTCGTCGACACGTCGATCATCGAGCACCGCCACAAGCTCACGCCCTACCTCGGCACCGAGTTGCGCGGCGTGGTGAAAGCGACGTACGTGCATGGAGTCGATAAACTGCGCCCGTGAATTTCCGCGATTTGATCGACCTCGCCTCCGAGCGCCTCGGCGGCTCCGTGCTCTACGCCACCGACGACTATTTCGCCGAGAAGGAAAACCTCCTCAAACCCTCGAAGGCCGTATGGAAAGAACACGAGTACACCGATCGGGGGAAATGGATGGACGGCTGGGAGTCCCGCCGGAAACGCGTCCCCGGCCATGACTTCGCGCTGATCCGCCTCGGCGCGCGCGGCGTCGTGCGCGGCGTCGTCGTCGACACCGCGTTCTTCCGCGGCAACTATCCCGACTCCTGCTCGATCGAGGCGACGTCGATGCGCATCGATGCGAGTGCCGAGGAACTGCTCGCGGCGATGTGGCACCCGATCCTGCCGCAGTCGAAACTGCAGGGCGACTCCGAGAACCTCTTCGCCATCGACAGCGCGGTCGCGGTGACGCACCTCCGCTTCAACATCTTTCCTGACGGCGGCGTCGCGCGCCTGCGCGTGCACGGCACGATCGTTCCCGAATGGCGCCTCTCCGGCGGACTCGCGAATGAGCTGGATCTCGCCGCCGTCGAACACGGTGCGGACGTGCTCGCGTGCAGCGACATGTTCTTCGGTCCGAAGCACAACCTGATCATGCCCGGCCGCGCGCACAACATGAGCGACGGCTGGGAAACGCGCCGCCGCCGCGGGTCGGGCAATGATTGGGTCGTCGTGAAGCTCGCGACCGAAGGCCGCGTGCGCCGCATCGAGCTCGATACCAATCACTTCAAAGGCAACTATCCCGACACCGCGTCGATCGACGGTTCGCGCGACGGCGAGACGTGGACCGAGCTGCTGCCGCGCACGAAGCTGCAGGCGCACACGCGCCACTTCTTCATGGATGAGCTCATGAGCGACGGACCGTTCACGCATCTGCGGCTGAACGTCTTTCCCGACGGCGGCGTGAGCCGCATGCGCGTCTGGGGCACGGCCACGGAACGCGGACGCCACGACGCGATCGTCGAGCGCGTGAACGCGCTCTTCGACACGAGCGAGCTGCGCCGCGTCTGCGGCTCGCAGCGGTGGGCGGATGCCGTGACGGCCGCGCGTCCGTTCGCGTCGTGGGACGCGCTCGTCGACACCGCGAACCGCGTCTGGAGCTCGCTCGAGCCGAACGACTGGCTCGAGGCGTTCGCCGCGCATCCGCGCATCGGCGAGCGCAAAGCCGGCTGGTCGTCGAACGAGCAATCCGGAACGCGCACCGCGTCCGACGACACCATGCGCGCGCTCGCGGAAACCCAGGCTGCGTACGAACAGAAATTCGGCTTCCTCTACCTCGTCTGCGCGACGGGTCGCACGGCCGACGAGATGCTCGCCAACGCGCACGAGCGCATGCACAACGATCGCGACACCGAGCTGCGCGTCGCCGCCGAAGAGCAACGCAAGATCACCGCGCTGCGCCTGGAGAGACTGGTGCTCTGATGGCCGGAATCACGACCCACGTCCTCGACACCGCCCAGGGCCGCCCCGCCGCCGGCATGCGCGTCACGCTCCATCGCGGCGACGAGCTGCTCTTCGAAGGCACCACCAACGCCGACGGCCGCGCCCGCGTCCTCCCCCCCGAGGCAACGCAACCCGGCACGTACCGCATCACGTTCGACACCGGCGCCTACAACGCGAACGGCTTCTTCCCCGAGGCGTCGATCGTGTTCAGGATCGACGACGCGACGCAGCACCATCACGTGCCGTTGCTGCTAAGTCCATTCGGGTATGCGACGTATCGGGGGAGCTGAGCTCACCAGTACGACGCGAGACCGAGCGCCGCGAGCTTGTTCGAGAGCTTGCGATCGAACGTCGCGATGCTGTCGTAGCGGTTCATCGCGGCGACGGCCACGATCGAGGCGTCGGCGAGCGACGCGAGCGGCCGCGGCCAGAAGTCGAAGACGCGGCGCCACGGTGCGTCGTCGGTGAACTGAACGCCGGGCAGTGCCAGCAGATCGCGGACGAGCGTGGCCAGCTCTTCGTCGCGGATGCTGTACGCGCTCTGCAGGACGTACACGATCTCGAACACGACGAACTGCAGCACGGCGACGAGCAACTCGCCGTCTTCCGCCTTCGCCAGCAGCGCTTTCGCGAGGTCGCGCTGCTTGTCGTTGCGATGGACGATGAAGGAGAGGAAGACGTTCGCGTCGGCGACTACGCGTTGCACGTCAGATGCGCCCTCGCCGCTTCCTCGCCTCGTCGATCACCTTCACCACGTCGGTGGGGCCGTGCTTGATGAAGCCTTCCCAGCGATAGAAGGCGGGACGCTCCGTCGTGATGGCGACTTTGCCGCCGCGCACTTCCCACGTCAGCCGGTCGCCGGGTTCGAGATTGAGCGCGTCCCGAATTTCTTTCGGGACGGTCGTCTGTCCCTTGCTGGTGATCGTGGAGGTAGGCATGTCGGCCGTCCTTACCGCAGCATAGCAGAAGTAAGGAGGAACTCTTTACGCGGAACCTCCCCGCCTACCCTGCAGGATCTTCACGAACGAACGCGAACGCAGCTCGTCGAGCGTGAGTCCCGTCGCCAGGGCTTCCTCTTCCGTGAGCGCGCCGCTGTTCATGCCGCGCAGGAAGTAGTTGAGCAAGCCCTGGCCGGTGGCGGCGTCGTCGAAGACGTCGCCGACGAGGGTGGCGCGGCCGGCTTTCTCCATGAAGTTCCGGAGGCGTTCGGTGGCGGGCGCGAGGTTCTCGAGGAAGAACGAGTACACCGCCGCGTAGCGCGTCGGTAGTTGGGCGGGATGGAGGTCCCAGCCCTGATAGTAAGCGTGCACGAGCGAGTGGCGGATGTGCTGGACGTGCAGACGCCAGGCGCGGTGGACGGTCTCGCGGTCGCCGATCGGGAGGACGTTCGTGGCGCCGTCGGAGAGGCGAAGGCCGGTGCCGGAGTAGGCGACCTGCATCATGTGCCGCGCGAAGTCGCACGCGGGATGGTCCATGCGCTGTTCGGCCGCGGTGATGTTGCAGCTGGCGGTGTAGTCGTACGTCCCGAAATGCGCGGCGACGGCGCGGCCGCGCGCGGCGTCGAGGAAGCGCGGGAGGTTCGATTCGCCGCGCTCGCTGAGAATCGACTGCGTGGTCTCGATCATGAACTCGAGCTGCAGCGCGCCGGGCGCGAGGCCGAGGCGCGGCTCGAGCGCGTCGAAGACATCGGCGAGCAGTGCGACCTGCTCGGGCAGCTGGATCTTCGGCAGCGTGACCACGAAGCCCGACGGCAGCTTGCCGCCCGACTCGCGTGTCATCGACGTGAGCACGATGTCGAGCGTGCGCAGGCTGCGGCGCGTGAGCTCCTGCGAGAACGACTTGATGCGGATGCCGATGAACGGCGGCAGCGTGCCCGCGTTCATCCCCTCGGCGAACGCGCGGCCGACGACGTCAGCGTGGCCGTCTTCCTCTTCATCCGAGCGATTGCCGTAGCCGTCTTCGAAGTCGACGCGGAAATCCTCGACCGGCTCGCGCGCGAGCTTCTCGACCACGCGTTGCCAGACCGTGTCCGCGTGAATCTCCGGCAGTCCCGCGGCGCGCGCGAACGTGAACGGATCGATGCCGTGCTCGTCGAGCACCTGCGCGGCTTTCTCGCCGAGCTTGCGCGCGGTGTCGTGCTTGAAGAGATGCGCGCCGCCGTAGACGGTGTGCACGGGCTGGCGCTCGCCGGCGCTGCCGGGAAAGCGGCGCATGAACGGCACGAGCGCGCGCTCGAGCGGCGCGGACATCGTGGCGAGCTCCTGATCGGAGAGAGTCGGGGTCGGTGTGGTCATCAAGTTCAATGTTTCCTGATCACGTGGGCCGCGCCCCAGCCGACGAGCGTCACCACCGCGAGCACGATCCAGTTGTACTGCGAGCCGTAGGTCGTGGTCGGGAAGTGGTTGCTGATCATGAGGAGCACGACGGGGATGACGATGTAGGTGTTGTGCTTCGAGCGGAACTTCGCGCGGTCGCCGAGGCGCGGATCGAGCTCGCGGCCGTCACGAACGGCGGCGACCATCTTCCGCTGCGCGGGGAGAATGCGCATCCAGACGTTCGCGGCCATGAGCGTGCCGAGGACCGCGCCGACATGAAGAAAGGCAGCGCGCGGCGACATCACGTGCGGCAGCCACCATCCCAGCGCGACGATGAGCGCGTACGAGATCGCGATCGCGAGCGGCTCGATGCGCGCGAGCGGCGAGATCCACAGGAGGTCGTAGACGATCCAGCCGCCGACGATCACGCCGAGGCCGATCGTCGCGGCGACGGCGAAGGACGGCTTGCCGGGATCGCCGTCGGTGAGCAGGCCGCCGAAGTAGTAGACGACGAGCAGCAGCGGTATGCCGCTCAGCCACGTCATGGCCGCTTCCCACTTGAACCAGTGCAGCGTGTGCGCGGACGACGGGCGCGTCTGCTTCTCGACGACGTAGAAGCCGCCGCTGTGAACCATCCACACCTGTTCGGGATCGGTGGTGTGGAAGCGGCGGTCGAGCCACGTGAAGTAGTACGTCGCGCCGACCCACATGATGCCGGAGAAGACGTGCATCCAGCGGAAGATCAGGTTGAGAACTTCTTGTGTTGTGTAAGACATGGGAAAAGTCAGAAGCGAATGAAGAACGCAGAACGCAGAATGAAGAACGTTGAAAGGAGCAACGTCCCCTTTTCAACGTTCTTCATTCTGCGTTCTGCGTTCTTCATTCAGCTTTATCCCGCGACGGCGGCTCCTCGCTTCGTGTACTCGGTGATCCGCATCAGCAGTTCTTCATTCGTTGCCGGCAATCGCAAGCGCGCCGGCGTGCCGTTCGCGACGAACGACAGCGCGTGTTTCGCCGCGCACCAGACGGAGATGGCCATCAGCAGCGGCGGCTCGCCGACCGCCTTGCTGCCCGCGACGTTCACCGGATTCTCGTGCTCGATCCAGTCGACGTTGAACACTTCCGGCACGTCGTGGACGTTGGGGATCTTGTAGGTCGTCGGCGAATGCGACAGCAGCTCGCCGCTCTCCGTGTACCGCAGCTCCTCGGTCGTCACCCAGCCCATTCCCTGAATGAAGCCGCCGACGAGCTGGCCGCGGTCGACGCCGGGATTGATCGGGCGTCCGATGTCCATGAGCACGTCGGAGCGCAGCACCTTCATCGTGCCGGTGAAGCGATCGATCAGCACTTCCGAGCACGCGGTGCCCATCGTGAAGTAGAGGAACGGATGGCCGTAACCGCCGGTGTTCGCCGACGACAGCCACGTCCAATCGATGCGCGGCGTCGCATAGAACCCGCGTTCGCCGAGCGAAACGCGGTCGTGATACGCGAGCATCACCAGCTCTTCCCACGACGGGTTGCCGCCGTGGCGCTCGAGCACTTCGTCGAGACGCGCGCGCAGTCTGCTGCATGCATCGACGGCGGCGCTGCCGTTGAGGTCCGCGGCGCTCGACGCCGCGGTCGCCGACGCGTTGTTGCTCTTCTCCGTCGACGTCACCATCACCTGCACGCGCTCGAGCTGCACGCCGAGCGTGTCGGCGACGAGCTGGCGGATCTTCGTGTTGACGCCCTGCCCCATCTCGGTCGCGCCGGTGGAGACCTGTACGCTGCCGTCGAGGTAGATGTTGACCAGCGCGCTGGCCTGATTGAGGAACTTGGTGTTGAACGAGATGCCGAACTTCACGGCCGTGAGCGCGAGGCCTTTGAGCTGCGTTTTCGACTCGGCGTTGAATGCGCGCACGGCCTTCATGCGCGCGCGGTAATCGCAGCGGTCCGCGAGCTCGGTGAAGAGGCGCGGCAGCGTGTTGTTCTCGACGACCTGGCAATACGGCGTCGTGTTGCGCGGCTCGTCGCCGTAGCAGTTCGCGCGGCGGATGTCGTACGCGTCCTTGCCGAGGAACTGCGCGATCTCTTCCAGCACGTTCTCGATCGTCGCGACGCCCTGCGGTCCGCCGAAGCCGCGGAACGCGGTATTCGGCGGCATGTTCGTGCGGCACACCGTTCCTCGGATGTCGACGTTCGGAATGAAGTACGCGTTCTCGGCGTGCGTCATCGCGCGCGCCATGACCGCGGGCGAGAGATCGGCGTAGGCGCCGCCGTCGGAGTAGAGCTCGACGCGCAGCGCGACGAGCTCGCCCGCGCGCGTGAAGCCGGCGCGGTAGCGGTTCCGGAACGGATGCCGCTTGCCGGTGACGTGCATGTCGCTGTCTTTGTCGTAGACGATGCGCGCGGGGCGGCCGAGCTTCTGCGCGACCAGCGCGACCATCACCGCGGGATGCGTGGCCTGTGCTTCCTTGCCGCCGAAGCCGCCGCCCATCCGCTTCGTCTGCACGACGACCTGGCTCATGTCGAGGCCGAGGAGATGGGCGATGACTTCCTGGACTTCGGTGGGATGCTGCGTCGACGAGAGCACGGTCAGCGCGCCGAGCTCGCCCGGCGTCGCCAGCGCGGCCTGTGACTCGAGGTAGAAGTGATCCTGGCCGCCGTTCTCGAAGATGCCTTCGATGACGTGATCGGCCGACGCGAATGCGGCGTCGACGTCGCCGCGGCGGATGAAACGCGACTCGCCGAGGTAGCTGTTCGCGGCGATCGCGTCCTCGATCGTCAGGATCGGGCGCAGCACGCCGTACTCGATGCGGATCGCGGCCTTCGCGGCGCGGATGGCCTCGCGCGATTCCGCGGCGATGACGACGATCGGCTGGCCGCGGAACATCACGGTGTCTTCGACGAGCAGCGGCTCGTCCTGATCGATGGGACCGAGGCGGTTGTGCCGCAGATCGCGGTACGTGTAGACGCCTGCGACGCCTTCGATCGCGCGCGCGGGCTCGACGTCGAGCGAGAGGATGGTCGCGTGCGCGTGCGGGCTCCAGAGGAAGTCGACGATGAGCTCGTGCGCGAGGCGCGGCATGTCGTCGACGTAGAGCGAGCGCCCGGTCACGTGGCCGAGGGCGGAGTCGTGCGGAACGTCCTTTCCGATGTACATGGCGGTCAGAGGCACGCGTCGTAGTAGAAGCGGCAGAGTGCATTCTCCGCCAGTTGCAGGCGGAATTCGCGCGCGCCGCGCACGTCGGAGATCGGCGCGATCTCGCCGCGCGCGATCTCGCCCGCTTCGGCGAACGTCTCCGCGCTGATCGCTTTCCCCTTCAAAAACTCCTCGGTCTTCCCCAGCCGCAGCACGACCGGCCCGACGCCACCGTACGCGACGCGCATCGAGTCGATGCGGCCGTCGGTGCGGCGCATGAGCATCGCGGCGGTGAATGAAGAGATATCGAGATGGCTGCGCTTCGAGACTTTGTAAAGGCGCAGCGTGTCGCCGTCCGATGGCAGCGGGATGCGCACGCGCGTGATGATCTCGTCGGCGCGGAGATCGAGCGTCTTGTAGCCCTTGTAGAAGTCGGCGACCGCGACGCGGCGGATGCCGGCGAGGCCGGTGAGCTCGAGCGTGGCGCCGGTGACGTAGAGGAACGGCAGCGTGTCGGCGATCGGCGACGCGTTGGCGATGTTGCCCGCGAGCGTGCCGGCGTTCTTGATCTGCGGCGAGCCGAAACGGTCCATGATCTCGCGCAGCTCGGGGACGAGGTCGCGCACGGCGCGCTCGAACTCCGCGAGCGGCACGCGCGCGCCGACGACGAGCTCGCGGCCATCGACGCTGATGTCGCTGAGACCTTCGACGCCGTCGAGCGAGAGCACGGCCGGCGGCACGAAGTTCCGCTTGTTGCACCAGACGCCGAAGTCGGTGCCGCCCTGCACGATGACGCACCGCGGCTGCTCGCTCTTGAATGCGATCGCATCCGCGAGCGTCTTCGGCTTGAAGAAGTTCGCGATGCGCACCGGCGTGCGCTCGTGCTCGGCGATGCGTTCGAGGATCGGCGCGCTCGGATAGACGGCGTCCATCCGCTTCTGCGTCGCGAAGCTCTCGTTCGCGGCCTTGACGATCGGCTCGTAGCCGGTGCAGCGGCAGAGGTTTCCGGTGATGCCGCGCGCGGCGTCGGTCTCTTCTTCCTCGCACATGCCGGCGATGGCCATGACGAAGCCGGGCGTGCAGTAGCCGCATTGCGCGCCGTGGCAGCGGACCATCGCGTCCTGCACCGGCGTGAGCGCGCCGGCGCCGAGACCTTCGACGGTGACGACGTGCGCGAGGTCGAGCTGGAACACGAACTGGATGCAGGAGTTCACGGCACGGTAGCGGAGGCGGTCGCCGTCGCGGCGTCCGATGAGCACCGTGCACGCGCCGCAGTCGCCTTCCTCGCACACGACCTTCGTGCCGGCGGCGCCGCGGCGCACGCGCAGGAATCGGGAGAGACTTTCGAAGATGCCATCGCCGGTGACGCGCACCGGCTCACCGTTGACGTGCAGGATCACGTAGTCGCGCATGGGCCGGGCGCGATTGTACAGCGCGGGTTTACGCTGGAGACGCGCGCAGCCAGCGGCGTCGCAGCGCGACGCGTTCCTCGTCGCCGTAGAAGTGGCGCGTGTAGCGCGAATCGAGCATGCGGTCGACGTAGTCGGGCGTGAGGCGGATGGCCTCGATGAAGCGTCGGAAGGCCTCGCCGTTCGACTGCGTGCCCGTGTCGTTCGCGCGGCGCACGTCGATGCCGCGCATGCCGAAGAACCGCGACAGCGCGGCGCTTTTCTGCGCGTCGCTCAGCTCCGCTTTCAGGATGAGCAGCTCGCATTGCGGCGTGCGGATGACGAGGTGTCCTTCGGCGGGAAACGGGAGTTGATAGACGTCGATGCCGAGGACGGGGAGCAGCTCGTCGTCGAACCACGTCAGCGGCTCGTCGTGCGTATAGCGCTCGAAGAAACCGCGGCAGAGCTCGTCCATGGCGATCTTTTCGTGCGCGTCGCGCGTCGACCAGATCGCATCGAGATGTTCAAAGTACGACGAGAGATTGCGTGCGATCGGATCGCGCACGAGCGTCACCACGCGCACGCGTTTGCCGCGGCGGATGATGCTCTCGCGCAGCAGCGGACCGTAGCGGTCGTGCGGTTGCAGCGGCGCCTCGTACCAGCCTTTTGCGCGGCGTCCGGCGAGCATCCGCGCGATGTGCTCGGCGTTCATCCGGTGCACGTGATACGGCCGCAGCCGGCGGCGCTGCAGCGCCTCGAGCACCGCCGTCGAGCCGACCTTTGCCATTTGATAAATGAAGATCGGCCGCCGGAACCAGCGGTACGGATGCTTCAGAGGTCGCCTCCGTCCTTGCCGCGCTCGACGACCCAGCGCGCGACGCGCGTGAGCGTGCGGCCGACGAGCGGCGCGCGCAGGATGCGGTGCGTCGCCTGCGCGACGAGGTTGAGGTTCGATTCGGACGGCCGCGTCGACTCGACGAAGTCGCGCAGGAACTTCGCGGCGGCGCGGCTCTCGTCCTCGTGCGACGGGCGCGGCGCGCGCGCAAAGTCATCGACGACCCGCTCGTACAGCGCGAGCAGCTGTTCGTGCAGCACGTCCGCCGATGCGCGCTCGCGGATCAGCGCCGCCACGCGCGCGGCGTCGGCCGCGTCGTATGCCGCGACGGCGTCGGACGCCGTCTCCGTCGTCAGCGGCGTCTGCAGCGCGCGGATGCCGAAGTTGAGGCGGCGCAGGCGCTCCACGTTCGCCGTCGTGACCATGCCGCCGATGCCGGTGCCTTCGCAGAGCACGACCGCGGCGCCGGCGGCCATCGCCTCGAGCGCGCACTTCGCTTTCGCGAAGACGAGATCGTAGCGGCCGAGGATCTGTTCGGGCGCGTCGACGGCGGTGCCGGCGAACTCGCCGACGACGTCGACTTCGATGCCGGAGCGGCGGCAGACGTCTTCGATGATCGCGGCGTGTCCGGCCGCGTGCGCGGCGTTGCCGAAGACGAGCGCGCGTTTTGGCTTCGCGGGAAGCGGCGTCGCGCGCGGCGGAAAGCGTTCCGTGTCGACGGCGTTGAGCAGCACGCTCAGCTTCTCCGGCGCGACGCCTTCCTTGTAGAGGACGCGATCGGCGACGGTGTCGTCCACCGCGACGTACTGCAGGACGCGCGGGAAGTGCGGTACGCCGGGACCGTCGACGCGCCAGCCGTGGCAGACGAAGACGGCCGGCGCCGACGGGAAGTGCAGCAGCGCCGTCATCGTCTCGACCGCGCTGTTGCCGTGGATGATGTCGGGCGCCGCGCCGAGCGTGGCGAGATCGTCGGTGACGGGAACCGTGAGGCGTCCGAGCTGCGCGGCGGTGCGGCCGTGACGCGGGCCGTAGACGACGGGCGTGTGTCCGTGCGCGAGCAGCCACGCGGCCAGATCGCGCACGTAGGCCTGCATGCCGCCGACCTGGCCCAAAGCGCCGCTGGTGATGAGGACCCGCACGGCGCGGCATCTTGCGGCAATCACAGGCATGCGTCCAGTTGCGCACGCGGGGGTGCGATGTTAGAAGGTCCCCGCATGTCCCGCCCCGCGTTGATCGTTGCGCATCCCGGTCACGAGATGATGGTGTTGGGTTGGGTCGAGTCGGCGCGTCCGCGCGTCTCGATCCTCACCGACGGCTCCGGCCGCACCGGCACGTCACGCATCGCCTCGAGCGAGAAAGTGCTGCGCGCCGCGAACGCCGACGCCGGCAGCGTCTTCGGCGTGATCTCCGATCCGCGGTTCTACTCCGCCGTGCTCGACGGAGACGTTGAGCTCTTCGTCGACATCGCCGCTCGTCTCGCGGACGATCTCGAAGCGACGCGCCCGCCGTACGTCGCCGGCGACGCGCGCGAGGGCTTCAATCCGACGCACGACATCTGCCGGATGATCATCAACGCCGCGGTCGCGCGCGCGAACCGCGGCGGCGCGCCGATCGCGAACTACGCGTTCTTCCTCTTCGCGCCGCACGAGAAGTGTCCGCCCGAGCGACGCGAAACCGCGATGTGGCAGACCCTCGGCGAAGAGCAGCTCGAGCGCAAGCTCGCCACCGCGCGCGCCTACCCCGAGCTGGCCGCCGAGGCGGAAGCCGCATTCCTCGGCAGCAGCCGGAGAATCCTCGCGCAGCATTCCGAGCTCGCCGCCATCGTCGACCGCTCGCTCGACGGCATGAACGAGCGCGCGCTGGCGACCGAATGCCTGATCCCCGTCGATCCGGCGACGGAGGTGAACGACGAGCGGCCGTTCTACGAGATCTACGGCGAGAAGCTCGTCGCCGCCGGCACGTACCAGCGCGCGATCCGCTATCGCGAGCACGTGCTGCCGATCGAACGCGCGCTGGCGGAGCTCTAAGGCGCGGAGCTCTGAGCGGACGCGGCTTCCGGCGCGCGCGCGACGAACGCCATCCGCGCCTTCGCCTCCGGCCGGAGCACGATCAGCGGCTCCATCCCCAGCTCGCCGGGCGGCAGCGGCAACGCGCGCAGGCGCGACGCGGTCAGCGCGAGCAGCAGCGTCGTCTCCATCCACGCGAATCCCTCGCCGACGCAGCGGCGGATCGACAAGCCGAACGGCAGATACGTGAACGGCGCGGCGCTCTTCTCCACGCCCGCCGCCCAACGCTCGGGACGAAACGCCTCCGCGTCGTCGAACCAGCGCGCGTCGCGGTGCAGCGTGTAGAGCGAGAGCAGCACGTTGACGCCGGCGGGCAGATCAACGCCGCCGACGCTCACCGGCTCGGTCGCCCGGCGCCCCAGCATCCACTGCGGCGGATGCAGGCGCAGCGACTCCGCGATCACGCCCTGCGCGTACGGCATTTGACGCAGATCATCGAACGACGGCTCGCGTCCGCCGAGCACCGCATCGAGCTCCGCATCGAGCTGCGCCTGCGCACGCGCGTCGCGCGCGAGCCGCAGCCACGCCCACGTCAGCGCGAGCGCGATCGTCTCGTGTCCGGTGACGAACATCGTCACGATCTCGTCGACGATCAGCGCGTCCGGCAGCGGATCGCCCGCGTCGTCACGCGTGTCGAGCAGCAGCGACACGAGATCGTCGCCGCGCTGTTCGCGACGCGCATCCATGAGCGACGTCGCCAGCGCGCGCAGCTCGCGTCCCGCCTCCGCGCCGATCTTCGCGGAACGCACGCGCAACCGCCGCAGCGGTCCGGCGAACGCGTGCATGCGTCCGGCGAAGCGGCGGAAGATGATGTCGAGCGCGTGCGAGACGCGCGCGGCGTCGGCGGGCGCGATGTCGGTGCCGAGGAGCGTTTCGGCGATCACGAGCATCGTGATGCGGCGCGCGTCGGCGAGGATGTTCGATGACGGCGCATCGCGCCAGCCGTCGACGAGTTGCCGTGCGTGGCGCACGACCGCATTCGCATACTCCTCGAGGCGCTGGCGATGCAGCGCGGGCAGCACGATGCGCCGCTGCCGCCGATGCAGCGCGCCTTCCGACGTCAGCAGGCCGTGTCCCATTACCGTGTTGCCCGCGACGGGTCCCCACCCTTTGACGAACGAGTCCTGCTTCGTGACGAAGACCTCGCGCACGAGGTCGGGATGATTGATGACCACGAACTGCTGGTTCCCGACGCGGAACGACGCGAGGTCGCCGTATTTGCGCGAGACGCGCAGGAACGCCTCGGGATGTCGCGGAAAACTGAGCAGCGCGCCGCCGCGCAAAGGTCCGCGCGGACCGTGGGGAGGATTCATGCCGGCGCGATTATGCATCGAGCGTCCGCGCCGCATCGTGTAAAATAACTAACCTTTCCCGGAAACGGTCCACATCGAGGAGGCTGGTTGATTCGACGAACTCTCGCCGCATGCGCGCTCGCCGCGTTGCTGTCCGCGCCGGCGCTGTATGCCGACGACGCGAACGCGTGCGATGCGAACGCGTGCGATGCACAAGCGGAAGCGCAACTGCGCGACGAGGCGGTGGCGCAGCTCTTCGCGATGACGCAGACGAGCGCGACGCGCGCGAGCGTCGTTGCGGCGAACGGCATGCGCGTCGCGGCCGAAGGCTCGACCGACGTCGTCGTCGCGCACATCGACTCCGGCGGCCGCGTGGTCCTCGGATGCGCCGGCACCGAACGCGACGCGCGCGCGTTCTTCAACGCACCGCCGCCGCCGGCGTCGAACGAACAGCGATGATGCGCCGCGTGCTCGTTTTCGGCTGGCTGCTGCTCGCGACGCATGCGTTCGCCGCCGGGCACATCGTCATCATCAACTTCGATCCGGCCAACACGGGACTCAACGATCGGACGCCGGTCGCGCCGCAGCCGGGCAATCCCGCGACGACGCTCGGCGAGCAGCGGATGAACGTCTTCCGCGCCGCCGCCGAGCGTTGGGAAAACGCGCTCGACATCTCCGTCGACATCCGCGTGGCCGCAAACTTCATGGGCATCGCCGGCTGCACCGCCACCGACGGCGTGCTCGGTCAGGCCACCGCCATCCGCTGGATCGACGACTTCCCCGGCGCCCCGCGCGGCGGCGTCTGGTATCCGAGCGCGCTCGCGAACCAGTTCGCGCACACGGACCTCCTGCCCGACACCGACGACATCTACATGCAGTTCAACGCGCTCGTCGACAACCGCACCTGCCTCGGCGACGCGAACTGGTACTACGGCCTCGACGGGCAGCATGGTAAAGACATTGACCTTTACCTGGTCGTGCTGCACGAGCTCGCGCACGGCCTCGGGCTGACCGGCGCCGCGACCGCGCCGGCGTTCCGCGACGACCTGCCGTCCGTCTTCGATCTGCACACGCTCGACGTCGCCACCGGCCTGCGCTGGGACCAGCTTTCGCCCGACCAGCGCGTGACGTCGATCGTCAACACCGGCAACCTCGCGTGGGACGGCGAGCACGTGCGCGCGAACGCGCCGCGTGTCCTGCAGTGGCGCACGACGCTCACCGTCACCGCGCCCGCGGACGTCGCGCGCGACTACGACATCGGCACATCGTCCTTCGGCACGCCGGCGAACCGCGGCAACGTCGCGGGCACGATCGTCCCCGCGCTCGACGCCGAGAACGCCGACGGTCCGCTGGCCACCGACGGCTGCAGCGCGTTCGTGAATGCCGGGGAGGTCGCGGGCAATCTCGCGCTCGTCGACCGCGGCACGTGTCCGTTCACGACGAAGGCGGCGAACGCGCAGGCGGCGGGCGCGGCGGCGCTCATCGTCGTCGACAACCGCCGCGACACCTGCACGCCGCCGTCGCTTTCCGCGGCCGGCACCAGCGGCGACGCGATCCGCATTCCGGTGATCAGCCTCGCGCCGAAAGACGCCGACGCGCTGCGCGCGCAGCTCGCGGATCACGCGCAGGTCACGGCGATGCTGCACGTCGATCCGACGCAGCTCGCAGGCGCCACGCGCAACGGCGACGTGCGGCTCTACGCGCCGTGCTCGCTGCAGCCGACGTCGTCGGTGCATCACTGGGACACGGCCGTCTCGCCGAACCTGCTCATGGAACCGAGCATCAACACCGACCTGCTGCACGGTCTCGATCTCACGCTCGATCAACTGCTCGATGAAGGATGGTCGCTCCCGCCGCGCACGGGACGCCCGGTCCTTCGTCGATGACGACTCGTAACAGAACACGCGCAATCTGATGACTAGAATCGAGCTCGACATGACCCGAAAACTGACGCTCCTCGCCGTTCTTCTGACCGCGGCCATGCCGCTCTTCGCCGCACAGCAGCGCTACGTCGTGACGATGAAGCGCGGCGTCGCGACCTCGCACGCGCTGCGGTCCATGCCCGCCGACGCGCGCGTGCGCACGTTCGCGAACCTCTCCGGCTTCGCCGCCACGCTCACCGACGCGCAGGCCGCGGAGCTGCAGCGCTCCGGCGCGGTCGAGAGCGTTCGGCCGGTCGTCGAGCGCACGATCGACAGCATGCCCGCGAGCGGGCCGCGCCCGGTGCAGCCGACTGCGCAGACCTACGTCGAGCAGTACGTGCCGTGGGGCATCCCGTCGGTGCACGCGCCCGAGGTGTGGCCGGTGACGCGCGGCGAAGGCGTCAACGTCGCGGTGATCGACACCGGGATCGATTACCGGCATCCCGATCTCGCCGGGAACTACGCGGGCGGCGTGAACTTCTACGATCCGGGCAAGGAGCCGCTCGACGACAACAAACACGGCACGCACGTCTCCGGCACGATCGGCGCGCTCGACAACGGCCTCGGCGTGGTCGGCGTCGCGCCGGCCGTCAAGCTGTGGGCGGTCAAGGCGCTCGGCAGCGACGGCAAAGGCACGGACGAAACCGTCGCCGCGGGCATCGACTGGGTCATTTCGAAGAAGCACGAGATCGGCGGCCTGTGGGTCATCAACATGTCCCTCGGCGCAACCGAGGAGTCGCTCATCGAGCGGCAGGCGTGCGAGCGCGCGATCGCCGACAACGTCATCGTCGTCGCGGCGGCGGGCAACAACGCCACGAACGCGCCGCACTATCCGGGCTCGTACGAAGGCGTGATCTCCATCAGCGCGATCGACGATCAGGGCAACCGCGCGTCGTTCTCGAACTACGGCACCAACGTCGCCGTGAGCGCGCCGGGCGTCAACGTCGTCTCGACGCTGCGCACCGGCACGAACACCACTGCCGACGTGCAGTCCGGCAGTTCCTTGATCGACGGCGCGGGCGTCGGCGGCTCGCCGTTCAACGAAGTCAACGCGCTGCTCGTCGACGCGGGACTCGGCCGTCCGGCCGATCTCGTCGGCCTCAACCTGCACGGCAAGATCGCGCTCGTCGAGCGCGGCGAGATTCCGTTCCGCGAGAAAGCGCGCAACGCGAAGGAAGCCGGCGCCGTGGCGGTGGTCATCTTCAACGACGAGCTGCACACGAATGATTACCCCGGCTGGACGATGATCTTCGAGACCTGCCAGAACGGCGTCTGCGAAGTCGATCCGGCGTGGAAGGATTACCCGTTCCCGCTCACCGTCGGCATCATGCGCGCCGACGGGCTCCGGCTCCGCAGCACCGCCGTCAACGCGCCGGTCGCCGTCGGCTATCGCGCCGCCGATTACGGTCCGCTGAACGGCACGTCGATGGCCACGCCGCATGCGACGGGCGTCGTCGCGCTGCTGCTCTCGCTCGCGCCCGATCTCAATCCGATGCAGATGCGCTCGATCCTCGTGCAGACGGCGACCGACCTCGGTCCCGCCGGCTGGGACGTGCAGAGCGCGTTCGGCGAGCTCAATGCACTCGCCGCCGCGAAGTGGGTGAAGCCGTCCGCGTTCGGCCTGCCGCCGACGCAGCCCGTGCCGCCGGGACGCCATCGCTCCGTGCGCCCGTGATGTGAGCGTCATTCCGCGCCGTGCAATCGCGGCGCGGAATGACTCGCGGCGTGCCGCGCTCCTTACGCTAGAATGCGCGCCGTTATGCGCGCGCGCCCTCCGCGCGCGACTCTCGCGTTAGGAGACCTGACCGATGCGGATCGGCGTACCGACCGAAATCAAGAACAACGAATACCGCGTAGGCATGACGCCGTCCGGCGCCGCCGACCTCACCGCCAACGGACACGAGGTCCTCATCCAGAAGGGCGCCGGCAACGGCAGCGGCTTCGCCGACGACGAGTACACCGCCGTCGGCGCGCGCATCCTTCCCGATGCCGATGCCGTCTATGACGCGGCCGACATGATCGTGAAGGTCAAGGAGCCGATCGAGGCCGACCTCGCGCGCCTCAAGGACGGCCAGCTGCTCTTCACGTACCTCCACCTCGCGCCGGTGCCCGACCTCACCGCGTCGCTGATGAAGAAGAAGATCACCGGCGTCGCGTACGAGACGATCACCGACGAGCGCCGCCGCACGCTGCCGCTGCTCACGCCGATGTCGGAAGTCGCGGGCCGCATGTCCGTGCACGTCGGCGCGTACTACCTGCACAAGCCGAACAACGGACGCGGCGTGCTCCTCGGCGGCGTGCCGGGCGTGCTGCCGGCCGACGTGGCCATCATCGGCGGCGGCGTGGTGGGCACGAACGCGGCGAAGATGGCCGTCGGCCTCGGCGCGCGCGTCACGATCCTCGACAACAACCTCGACCGCCTGCGCCAGCTCGACGACATCTTCCGCGGCACGATCCAGACGCTCGCGTCGAACGCCGCGCACATCGCCGAAGCCGTGCGCCGTTCGGACCTGCTCATCGGCGGCGTGCTCATTCCGGGCGCGGCCGCGCCGAAGCTCGTCACGCGCGACATGATCCGCGACATGAAGAAAGGCGCCGTCATCGTCGACGTCGCCATCGACCAGGGCGGCTGCGTCGAGACCGCGCATCCGACCACGCACTCCGATCCGGTGTACGAGGTCGACGGCGTCGTGCACTACTGCGTCGCGAACATGCCCGGCGCCGTGCCGCGCACGTCGACCATCGCGCTCACGAATGCGACCCTGCCGTACACGCGCCTCCTCGCCAACCTCGGCTTCGAGAAAGCCGTGCGCCAGAACCCCGGCCTCGCCGAAGGCGTGAACGTCTACAAAGGCGAGATCACCTACGAGGCCGTCGCGACGTCGCAGGAACGGAAGTACACGGAGCTCTCGAAGCTGTTGTGACGACGACGATCCGCGTCGCGCTGCTGCAGGACGATCGGTTCCGCTCCGGCGGGGCGGAACTGATCGACGCGTGGCGGCGCGACTCCGACGACCGCCTCTGGGTCGACATCCAGGAGCCCGTCAACGAGGTCATCGAGCCGCTGCTCGAAACGCGGATGGGCTTTCACGAGCTCGCCGCCGAAGACACGCTCTCACCGAACACGCTGCCGAAGTACGACTCCTTCGCGCAGTACGACTTCTTCATCTTCCGCACCGTCGACGTGGACGTCGCCGAGCACCGCAGCGAGACGTTCAAGATCGCCGCGTTCCTCGGCCGCAACTTTCTGTTCACCGTGCACCGCTGTCCGCTGCGCGCGATCGACGACGTCGCCAGGCGCCTGCCCGGCGACAAGCGCCTCCTCGAACGCGGCGGCGACTTTTTGCTCTATTCGATCGTGGATCAGATGGTCGACGCGTACTTTCCGCTCCTCGAGCAGATCGAGGAATGCGTCGACGACATCCAGGACCGCATCTTCGAGGACGCCGACAACGCGCACCTCGACGAGCTGCTGCACCTCAAGCGCGATCTCAACGTGCTGCGCCGCCAGTCGCTGCCGCAGCGCGAGCTGCTCAACCAGATCTCGCGCGGCGACGCGAAGTTCGTCCAGCAGCAGCACCTCATCTACTTCCGCGACGTGTACGACCACATGTTCCGCATCAGCGAGACGATCGACGTCGACCGCGATCAGATGACCGGCACGATGGAGGCGTACCTCTCGGTCGTCGCCAACCGCACGAACGAGATCATGAAGGTGCTCACGATCTTCTCCGCGATGATGCTGCCGATGACGCTCATCGCCGGCATCTACGGCATGAACTTCGAGCACATGCCGGAGCTGCACTGGATCCACGGCTACCCGTTCGCGCTCGGCCTCATGATCGCCATCGGCATCCTGATGATGATCTGGTTCTGGTGGAAAGGATGGATCGACTTTCCACGCCAACGGCGGAAGGCGAAGCACAAGGCGCTATGACGCGCCGCCGTCGGTCCTATCGATCGTCTGCACGTCCGGCAAGTCGGGCCGCTTGCCGGTGACCATTCCCTTCGCGAGCTCGAACAGCAGCACCGCCTGCGGCTTGTTCACTTCCATGAAGTGCGCGAAGGCGATGTCGACGGCGATCAGCACCATACGCGGGTCGTCGGGGCCGCCGTTCTCCGCGCCGCCGCGGTCGTCGAACCACGCGCGCCAGTCGGGACGATAGAGCTCGTGGATCTTGGCGCGGTCGTCGACGACGCGCGCCTTGCCCGCGACCGAGATCCATTCGCGCGTGCGGTCTTTGTAGTAGCCGAGGTTGACGTTCGGATCGTGCGCGAGCTCGGCGAGCTTCGGGCTCCCTTTCTCGGTGACGAACCAGAGATCGGCGCCGGATGCGAACGCCTGCGTCGCCATCGGCCGCGACACGAGCAGGCCGTCCTCGCGGCGCGTGGTGAGCATGGCCACCTCGAGGTCTTTGACGAGATCGCGGAAGCGTTCGAGCTGATCGTTCATGCCGCCCTGCAAAGCAAGGCGATTGCCACGCGCTACCGCAGCCCGGCGAAGAGCGACGCGTACACCTCGATGCCGTCCCACAGGTTCTGCAGGCGCAGGTTCTCGTTCGCCGCGTGCTGGTTGTTGTCGTGGTTCGCGATCGGAATGACGATGGCCGGTTTGTGCGCCGCGCCCTGAAAGAGGTACATCGGCACGCTGCCGCCGATGGTCGGCAACGCCACCGGCGCCTCGCCGCGTCCCGCCGCGATCACGTCGAGCACGCGCCGCGAGAGCGGCAGATCCATCGCCGTGCGCGCGGGCGGATAACCGGCGCCCCACGCGAGCTTCACGACGCGCGGATGCGCGGCACGCGTCGCCGCGTCGGGCGTGTCGCGCACGAGGAACCAACCTTTGGACACGAGGAACTGCTCGACGCGCGCGCGCACCGACTCCGGCGTTTCATCCGGCACGAGCCGGAAGTCGATCGATGCCGATGCGTCGGTGACGATCGTGTTCGACGCCTGCGCGCCGACGTGTCCCGCGACGAAGCCGCGCAGATTCAGCGCGGGCTGCAGCACGAGCTCGTTGAGCTTCTTCCCATCGCCTTCCGTGCGTCCGAGCGCGAGCTCCGCGCGGAGCTGATCGTCGGGATTCGGCGCGCGCGCGAGCGCCTCTTTCTCCACGTCCGTCAGCGGACGCACGTCGTCGTAGAAGCCGGGAATGAGAATGCGCCCGTCGGAGTCGCGCATCTGCGCGAGGAGCTCCGCGAGCATCACGATCGGATTCGGCGCCCAGTTGCCGTAATGCCCGCTGTGCAGCGGACGCGCGGGACCGTAGACCGTCAGCTCGAGATCGGTCGTGCCGCGCGCGCCGAAGAGCACCTGCATCCTGCGCGACTGATGCACGGGGCCGTCGCAGATCATCCACGCGTCGACGGCGAGCTCGCGCGCGTGCTCGGCGAGGTAGCGGCCGAGGTTCGGCGAGCCCGCTTCTTCCTCGCCTTCGAAGACGAACTTGAGGTTCACCGACGGCGCGAGCTTCGCCGCGCGTAACGCGTCGAGCGCCGCGAGCATGCCGACGATCGAGCCTTTGTCATCCGAGGCCGAGCGCGCGTAGACGCGCCACTCCGGATCGAGCTTGTCCGCGTTCGCGACGTCGTGGCCGTTCGCATCGCGCAGCACCGGCTGCCACGGAGCGTTGCGCCATTGAGTTGCATCGACCGGCTGGCCGTCGTAGTGCGCGTAGAAGCCGATGGTCGTCGTCGCGTGCGGCGCGTTCACGTCCGCGACGATGAGCGGCGGCACGCCGTCGATGCGCAGCACGTTCGCGGTGATGCCGCGGCGCGCGAGCATCGCCACGATCGCCTGAGCATTGCGCTCGATGTTCGTCGCATCCGACGCGAGGTTCGGCAGCGCGAGCAGCGACGTCAGCTCCGCGACGATCTCGCGCTCGTGCGCGGTGCGCCACGTCCGCGCGGCCTGCGCCGCTTCCCGCGGCGTGGCGGCGGATGCGACGATCGGCACGAACACCAACAGCAGCAGCGCAACGACGCTCTTCATCGGACCTCGGCGCTCGCTCCCGCGACAGGCTTCCACGGCTCGGCGCGCCCGCCAAGATACTTCGCCAGAAACTCTTCCGCGCGTCCGAAGAAATCGATCTCGTTCTCGTCGCGTCCGAGGCCGTGCCCTTCGTCCGGGTAGACGATGTACGTCACGTCGCGCTTCGCCTCGCGCAGCGTCTTCACGAGCGTGTCCGTGAGCCGGATCGGCACGCGCGGATCGTGCGCGCCCTGCTGGATCAGCACCGGCACGCGCAACTGATCGATGTGGTAGTACGGCGAGATCTCGCGGTTGAACGCGTCGTCGTGAATGACGTCGCCGACGCGGCGGATGAAGCGCTCGCGCGACGGACCCCAATACGGCGGGAACGCTTCGATGAGCGTCTTCAGCTCGGACGGCCCGACCATGCTCACGCCGCAGACGAAGAGCTCCGGGTCGCGCGTCAGCGCGCGCAGCGTCGCGTAACCGCCGCCCGAGCCGCCGAGCACCGCGACGCGCTTCGGATGGGCGATGCCCTGCGCGACCGCCCAGCGCAGGCCGTCGATGAGATCGTCGTCCGTCGCCAGACCCCACTGCCGCGTGAAGAGGTTCGTGAACTTGCGGCCGAAGCCTTCCGAGCCGCGGTAGTTGACCTGCAGCACCGCGTAGCCGCGGTTCGCGAGCAGCTGTACCAGCGCGTCGTAGTCGTCGTAGTCGCGCGTGAACGGGCCGCCGTGCGGCAGCAGGATCAGCGGCAGGTTCTTCGCGTCGACGCCCGGCGGCGTCGTGAGATACGACACGAGCTCCTGCCCGTCGCGCGAACGGATCACCACGCCCTTCTTCGGCGCGAGCGTGTACGGCTCGAGCTCGGGACGCTCGGCGAAGAGCTTCGTCATCTGCTTCGTGGCGCGGTCGTACGCGTAGTACACCGGCGGCGCATCGCTGCGATACGTCTCGACGATCCACTTCGTGCGTTTCGCATCGACGCTGATCGGCAGCAGGAACCCCGGCACCACGCGCGTCATGCGCGCGAAGTCGTCGCGCAGATCGTCGTCGAGGAACTTCCATTCCGGCGTGAGGTAATCGAAGGCGACCGCTTCGAGCTTGCCGGTGGCCGGGCTCACGAGCACGAGCGGCGAGGTGAGCGCGCCGAGGTCGGTGACGTCGGACTTCGGATCGGAGGCGACGACGGCCAGCTGCTTGCCGGTTTTCAGATCGAGCGTGACGATGCGCACCGTGTTCGAGCCGGTGGACGAGAGCACGTTGATCGTTTTTCCGTCGGGCGCGAAGTTGACGATCATCGTGCCGTCGAACGCCTGGCCGTAATAGATCGGCGTCTCTTCGAACGGCCACGAGATCAGCTCGCGCCACGGCGCGGTGGCCGAGTCGCGCACGCGCACGGCGGTGCGGCCGCTCGCGCGATCGAACGTCGTCGCACCGCGGATCACGAAGTTCCGGTCCGTCGACCAGCTCAGGACGTCGCCGGGATTCTTCGCCTCGAGCGTCAGCGCGCCGGTCTCGAGGTCGACGCGGTACATATCGAAGACGCCGCGGTCGCGCAGGTTGAGGCCGACCAGAATCTGCGTCGGATGCGCCAGGCTGCCGAGAAGGTTCGTCGCCTTCACGCCGCGGAACGGCGTCAGATCGCGGACGTTCTTCCCTTCGAGGTCGGCGAGGAAGACGTGATCGTTCTCATCGCCGTCGCCGTCCTGCATGTACAGCAGATGCTGGCCGTCGAGCGCCCACCAGAACTCGGGGACGCCGCGATGATGCTCGAACGTGACGACGTGCGTGTCGTTGCCGCCGATGGTCTGCACGAAGACGTTGCGGACGCCGTTCTCGTCGTTCGCCAGCCAGCCGATGCGCGTGCCGTCGGGCGAGAGCTTCGGCGCGGAACGCGTCGCGCCGCCGAAGAGCACCTCGCGCGGGATCAGCCGCGGCAGCTCCGCGAAGAGGGAGCAGGAGAACGCGAGCGATGCGACGAGAAGGAAGCTGCGCAAGGTTTTGGTCATCATTGGTTGGGCTCCGGAAGACGTTTGAACTCCTGCCATTCACCACTCCCCCACCGCATGCGCAGCGCATCGCCGCCCGACGCGAGCTCCATCGCCACGGAGTCTTCGCGGTCGTACGCCGCGGCCGGCCCGGTGCTGCCGATGAAGACCGTCTCCGGCGAGTTGCCCCAGCGCAGGCGCAGCACGCCGTCGCGGTCCGTGAGTTCCACCGTGGCGATGTTCTCGTTGCGGAAGCGCCCGACCCACCGCCGCCGCTCCTCGGCTGTCGCATTCACGATCGGCGGCGACGCGGCGAGCTTCGGTGGCTCCGCGCCGAGAGCAAGCGCCGCGAGACCTTTGCCGGCGTCGACGAGCGCGCCCGTCTGCACGTTCGCGAGCACGACGACGTAGAGATCGTCGTCGGGATAGACGGCGAGATACGACGCGAAGCCGCCGAGGATGCCGGACTGCTCGATCGCGGCGTGGTCGAAGTACTTGCGTACGCCCCAGCCGTACGGATATTCGAGCGCGCGGCGCTTGAAGAGCGTCTCGTCGCGGACGGCGCGCGCCCACTTCAGCAGGTCGCGTGCGCTCGAGACGACGGCGCCACTGCCGATCGCCGCCCACGCGCCCTCGCATCCGGCATGTTCGACGCCGGCCGCGCCGGATGCGGGCACGAAGCCGCGCGCGCGATTCGGCACGATGTCGGCGCGGCGATCGACGCTCGTCTCCGTCAGCGCGAGCGGCTCGAAGAGATGGCGGCGCAGGAACGCGTCCCACGACTCGCCCGACGCGCGCTCGACGACGCGGGCGAGCAGCGCGTAGCCGCCGTTGCTGTAGCCCGACCCTTTGCCCGGCTCGAACCAGAGCGGCTCCTTCGCGAGCTCCGCGACGAGATCGTCGAGCGTGGCCGTGCCGCACGACGGCGCATCCGGATTCGGCACGCCGGAGCGGTGCAGCAGCAGATCGCGGATGTGGATCTTGTCGGCGTTCGGAAAGTCGGGGATGAATTTCGACAGCGGATCGTCGTACGCAAGCTTGTGCTGGTCGGCGAGGAGCGTGATCGCGGCGGCGGTGAACGTCTTCGTGATCGACGCGACGCGGAAGCGCGACTCCGGCGCGAGCGGCGCATTCAGGTCCCAGTCCGCTTTTCCGTAGACGCGCCGCGCGAGGACCGCATCGCCGCGCGCGACGAGCACGACGCCGTGCAGCTCTCCGCTTTTCACCAGCGGCGCGAGATAGCGATCGACTTTGTTGTCGAGCGGTAACGTCGCCGCGGTCAGCGGCAGCGAAGCAACGAGAGCGGCGGCGAGAAGCAGCTTGCGCACATCCGTACGGTACGGAAAGAGAGCTCATCTGTACAATCGATTTCCTGGATACCGATCATCGATGAAGCCGATATCGCTCAACGCGCTCGATCTGAACCTGCTGCTCGCGTTCGAGGCGCTGTACGAGGAGCGGCACGTGACGCGCGCGGCGGCGCGGGTCGGGCTCGGGCAGTCGTCGCTGAGCGGCGCGCTGGCGCGGCTGCGCGCCGTGTTCGACGACGAGCTCTTCACGCGCGGGCGCAACGGCATGACGCCGACCGCGCGCGCCCGCGAGCTGTCGGTGCCGGTGGGACAGGCGCTGGCGATGTTGCGCTCGGCGATCGAGACCTCGCCGCGCTTCGACGCCGCGACCTCCGCGCGCGTCTTCCACATCGCGACGTCCGACTACGGCGAGGCGGTGCTGCTGCCGCCGCTGATTCGCCGCCTGCGCGCGACCGCACCGGGCATCGCGCTCGACGTCACGCGCACGGAGTTCCTCTTCCAGCCGCCGCTCGCGCGGCTCGACGCGGGCGATGTCGATCTCGCGCTCGGCTTCTTCGACGACGTCTCCCGCGCGCACACCGGCGTCCTCGCGCGGCGCGTCGGCAGCGAGGAGCTCGTGTGCGTCGTGCGCGAGCGGCATCCGCGCGCCAAGCACCGCCTCACGCTGCGCGCGCTCCTCGAGCTCGATCACATCCGCGTCAACTATCCCGGCGATCACGGCGCGGGGATGATCGACACGCTCCTGCGCAGCCGCGGCATGAAGCGCCGCGTGCCGCTCACCGTCTCGCACTTTCTCTCGATCGCGCCGATCGTCGCGGCCACGGATCTCGTCGGCTTCCTGCCGGCGCGTCTGGCGCGTCTCGCGGCGCGCTCGCATCGCCTGCGCGTCTTCAAGCCGCCGCTCCCGCTGCGGCCGCTCGCCGTGTCGATGGTGTGGGACGAGCGGCGCGAGCACGACCCCGCGCACGGGTGGCTGCGCGCGCTCGCGGCCGGCCTCTTGACAGAATGACGGGCGCGCCCCTATTGTTAGCACTCAAGAGACGCGAGTGCCAAACGCGCGTTTCTCTACTTCAGGAAATCCGGATGCGGGCACGCCCCGCTAAAAATCATTCAAGCAGTACCATCGAAAGGAGATACGTCATGGCAGCAGTTGCATCCGAGCTGAAGCTCCGGCCGCTGTACGACCGCATCGTCGTGCGCCGCAAGGAAGCGAAGGAGCAGGTCCGCGGCGGCATCATCATCCCCGACACCGCCAAGGAAAAGCCGCAGGAAGCGGAAGTCATCGCCGTCGGCGAAGGAAAGTTCGACGACAACGGCAAGCGCATCAAACTCGACGTCAAGAAGGGCGACACCGTCCTCATCGGCAAGTACTCCGGCACCGAGATCAAGCTCGATGACGTCGAGTACACGATTCTGCGCGAAGACGAAGTCCTCGCGATCGTCGAAGGATAAGGAGACACACCAATGGCAAAGCGCATTACCTACAGTGAAGACGCGCGCCAGGCGATCCTGCGCGGCGTGAACAAGCTCGCCGACGCGGTCAAGGTCACCCTCGGACCGAAAGGCCGCAACGTCGTCATCGAGAAGAAGTTCGGTTCGCCGACCATCACCAAGGACGGCGTCACCGTGGCCAAGGAGATCGAGCTCAAGGACGAGCTCGAGAACGCGGGCGCCCAGATGGTCCGCGAGGTCGCCTCGAAGACCTCCGACATCGCCGGCGACGGCACCACGACCGCGACCGTGCTCGCGCAGGCCATCTTCCGCGAAGGCGTGAAGAACGTCACCGCCGGCGCGAACCCGATGGACATCAAGAAGGGCATCGAGCTCGGCGTCCGCGCCGCGATCGAGTCCATCGAGAAGATGGCCCGTCCGGTCGAGGGCAAGGACATCCAGCACATCGGCACCATCTCCGCGAACAACGACGAGGAGATCGGCTCGATCATCGCCGGCGCGATGGAGAAGGTCGGCAAGGACGGCGTCATCACCGTCGAAGAAGCGCGCGGCCTCGACACGGTCCTCGAAGTCGTCGAGGGCATGCAGTTCGACCGCGGCTACCTCTCGCCGTACTTCGTGACCGATCCGGAGCGCATGGAAGCGGTCCTCGAGAACGCCAAGATCCTCATCTATGAGAAGAAGATCTCGTCGATGAAGGACCTCCTGCCGATCCTCGAGCAGGTCGCGCGTCAGGGCAAACCGCTGCTCATCATCGCGGAAGACGTCGAGGGCGAGGCACTCGCCACGCTCGTCGTGAACAAGCTCCGTGGCACGCTCAACGTCGCCGCCGTCAAGGCGCCGGGCTTCGGCGATCGCCGCAAGGCGATGCTCGAAGACATCGCCATCCTCTCGGGCGGCCGCCTCATCTCCGAGGACATCGGCGTGAAGCTCGAGAACGTGAAGTGGGAAGACCTCGGCGATGCCAAGCGCGTCGCCATCGACAAGGACAACACCACGCTCGTCACCGACACGGACGACAAGAGCCGCAAGGAAGCGATCGCCGGCCGCGTCAAGCAGATCCGCACGGCCATCGAGGACACGACGTCGGACTACGACCGTGAGAAGCTGCAGGAGCGCCTGGCGAAGCTCGTCGGCGGTGTTGCGGTCATCAAGGTCGGCGCCGCGACCGAGACCGAGATGAAGGAAAAGAAGGCCCGCGTGGAAGACGCGATGCACGCGACCAAGGCGGCCGTCGAAGAGGGCATCGTCCCGGGCGGCGGCGTGGCGCTGCTGCGCGCGGTCGAAGCGGTCGAGAAGGTCAAGGCCGAGGGCGACGTCAAGGTCGGCGTCAACGTAATCAAGCGCGCGCTCGAAGAGCCGTTCCGCCAGATCGTGTTCAACGCCGGCTTGGAAGGCTCGGTCCTGCTCAATGAAGTGCGCCAGAAGGGCGGCACGTGGGGCTTCGACGCCCGCAACGAGCAGATGGTGGACATGATCGACAACGGCATCATCGACCCGGCCAAGGTGACCAAGCAGGCGCTGCAGAACGCGTCGTCGATCGCCGGCCTCATGCTCACCACCGAAGCCCTCGTCTCCGAGATCAAGGAAGAAGAGAAGGGCGGAGGTGCCGGCAATCCCGCTGCCGGAATGGGCGGCGGCATGGGCGGTATGTACTAATTCCGTAGTAACAACGAAGTTCGTTTACGACGCGGCGGCCGGCAACGGCCGCCGCGTTTTTTTCTTCTAGCCGAACTGCGCCAGAGTGATCACGTTCCCCGCGGCGTCGCGCAGGAACGTCTCCGTCGCGCCGTACGGCGTGGTGCGGCGCGCGACGAAGATGTCCGTATCCGCCGGCAGCGCTGCGACGGCGGCGTCGAGATCCGCGACTTCGACGAAGAGCGACGCGGTGCCGGGCTTCGCCTTCTCCAGCGCCCGCGGCTCGTCGGCGCGCACGCTGTCGAGCGTCTGGTACATGATCTCCGCGCCGTCCCGCGCGAGGATGACGAAACCGAGCGCATCGCCGTGCGGCACCTCGGCCGTACGCGCGAAGCCGAGCGCTTCCCACAGCGGCAGATTCGGTTCGATGGAGGGAACGACGAGAACCGGCGTGACTTTCATGCCCCGAATCTAGCGCCGCGCGCGTCGCTACGGATTGGAAAAATGGAACGCGTTCGGCGTCGTGCCCGCCAGCGCGCGAAACTCGGCGATGAGATGCGACTGGTCGTAGTAGCCGTGTCGCGCCGCGACGTCCGCCCAGTCGGCGTCCGCGTGCGCGCGCGACACCAGACGCCGGAAGCGCATCACCCGCGCGAACGTCTTCGGCGAGACGCCGACGTGATGCAGGAACTGCCGCGCGAGATGCTGCCGCGAGATGCCGAGCTCGCGCGCGAGCGGCTCGATGCGCTCCGCGCCATCGCTGTCGATGATGCGCGCGATCGCCGCGTCGACGCGCGCGTCGCGCTCGGGATCGAGACGGCGCAGCAGCTCGCGTTCAATGTCGTCACAGTTGATGCGGTCAGGACGCGGCACGTCGCGCCACAGCTCGCGCAGCGGCACGCGCGCGTCCGTGATCTCCGCGAGCGGAATGCGCAGGAACGCCGCGGCGCGTCCGGGACGGAAGCGCACGCCGAAGAAGCGCTGTCCCGGCGACGGCGGCAGCACGAGCGCGGTCGTCATCGTGCCGACGGCGAACGCCTCCTCCCGCGTCAGATCGAAGACGAGATCGGCGCAGCCGTCCGGCAGGATGCGGTTCGCCTCGCGCGTGTCCGCGTCCTCGCCGCGCGTCCAGTAACATTCGACCCACGGCTGCAGCGCGGCCGTGGGTCGGAGCTCGCGGTAGGTCACGACATCAGTCTAGCGGGCCAGGATGTCGTGCAGCACGTTCACCGCAAACTTCTGCGGCTTCTTCGGCAGCGCGATCTCGAAATCGATCGGGCTGGTGGTGCTGCCGATGACCGTGACCGCGCCGAGGCGCACGAACGCGTTCTTGTCGAAGTAGACGTACACCGGCACGACCGACGCGAAGTTCGGCGGCACCTCGGACTGCGTGACCGTGCCCGTGACCTTGTACTTGCCGCCGCCGAGGTCCTTGATGTTGAACTTCGAGTCGAAGCGCGGGATCGCCGTGCCGTAGACCCACTGGTTGAAGAACCAGTCCATCTTCTGATCGTTCGTGATGCGCAGGTTCGGCGTGGCGTGCTTGGTCGCGATCTGCAGGAAGTCGCGCGTGGTCGGGTTCTTCCCCGCATACGTGCTCGCGAACTCCTTCATCATCGCGATGAACTCCTGGTCGCCGGTCTTCCGGTCCTGCATGGCCATGCGCAGCATGTGCAGGACGTACGCGCCCTTCTCGTAGACGATTGCCGAGTACGCGTCGGGGTTCTGCCACGTGCCGAGGCGCCAGCCCTGCGTGATCGGACCGGCGGCGTCGTTGGTGATGACCGCGCCGCGCGGCTTCTCGAGGATCCGGCGCCGCGCACGCTCCCAGAAGTCGTCGTACTTTTTCTGGCCGCCGGTCTGCTGCAGTACGACCGCGGCGGTGAACTCCGCGAAGCCTTCCGACAGCCACTGGTCGCGATACGTCGCCCAGCCGACCTGATGGCCCCACCACTGGTGCGCGAACTCGTGCGGACCGACGACGTCGACGAAGTCCTTCGCGCTGTTGATGCCGAGCGTGTTGCGGGCCGTGCCGCTGATGAAGGCGAGATACGGCAGATAGATGAGCGACGGCCACGACTGGCCGAACGCCCACTCCGACTGCTGCGTGATGGCGACCTTCTTCACCGCGAGCGGTCCGAAGAGCGCGTTGCCGGTGCGCGCGGTGTTCATGCCGTCGACGAGCGCGGACTGCGCGAGCGACGCGGTGTCGACCTTGAGGTGCGTCGGTCCGGTGGACATGATGCCGTCGACGTCGTTCGCGGCCGCGAGCGCGGCGTTGATCTCGCGCAGGATGTCGGGCGTGCCCGGATTCGTGAACACGGCCACGGTCATGCCACTGTCTTTGTCGGTCTGCTCGAGCTTCTTGAACTTGCCGTAGTTGAAGCCGGCCACGCGGATCGGCGCCGTCGTCTTCCACGTCGCGACGCGGTCGGTGCCTTCATCGTGCGCGTCGACTTCGGTCCCCGTGGCGACGATCTGGAACTTCTGCGGCGTGCGGAAGTGCAGCTCGTAGTCGGCGAGGTCGTCGAACACCGCCACGTTCGGATACCAGCTCGTGCGCGCGCCCACCGAGAAGTTCCCGTCGCCGGCATTCTGCAACGCATCTTTTCCGGCATAACGGATGCGCAGCAGGTACGTCTCGCCTTGTTTCAGCGGCTGAGGAAAGACGACCGCGGCGTTCGGATCCTCGTCTTCGTCTTCCTGAATGAACGGCACGGGCGCGAACGACGGGTTTTCGCCCGCCGGCGCGAACTCCGCCGCGGCGATGCGCAGCTTGCCGAAGAGATTGATCGGCAGCACGCGCACGTTCGCGAGCGACAGGAACGTCATCGTGGACGTCGACGAGAGCTCCGCGCCGCGGATCGTGGCGTCGACGAGGTAATGCTGCGGATCGACGAGCATCTCTTTTCCGGGCAGCACGCCCGTGCGCACGACGCTCGCCGGCGCGCTCGAATACCAGACGCCGCCCTTCGTGTCGGACAGCACGGACATCGACGCGGGCTCGATGTCGTGCGGATCGACGGAGAGCAGCGCGGGCGGGTATTTCTTTCCGTTCAGCCAGACGAGGAAGAACGGCCGCGAGGCGGAATCGAGGAGATCCCGCAGGACGTCGATGTGGACGTTCGCATGGAAATCCTTCCGCTGTTTCTTCAGGTAGTCGTTCCATCGATCCGTCGCGGTGGCGTTCGCCGCTCCGGCCACCGGCGCGGACGTCTTCTCCGCGGCGGCGGGCAGCGCGGTGCCGAGGAAGACGGCGGAGTCGAAGGTGTCGGTGAGCGCCGTCAGCTTCTCGTCGCCGGCGTTGAGCGCGAGCTGGCGCTGTTCGGCGACGGATGCGGGCGTCAGCTCGTACGAGCCCTGGCCGAGGAACACGGCGCCGGGCGTTTTGCCGGCGACCGGCGCGAGGAGATGCAGCGTGCCGGTGAGCGTGAAGCGGAAGGCGTCGTCGGTGAAGACGAAGTTGCTGAGCGCGATCGTGCGGCCGTCGGGGCGCGCATTGCGCAGTTCGGTGTACGTCGGATCGGCGGCGGCGAAAGCGCAGATCGGGAGCAGCAGCAGAACGGCTGCCGCGAGGAGTCGCGGGGCTCGGAGCATGGGGTCCTCTCTTGGACGGAAGGTTCCGCACTGGAACCGCGCCGTGCGGCGATCCCTTCCCGCGCGTTTGTGTTAGGTTTCTGCGCCGTATGAAAAAACTGCTCGCCGTCTTCGTGATGACTCTCGCGTGCGTCGCTTCCGCGCAGGAGCGGCCGGCCGACAAACCCGACAAAAAATCGGACGCGCCGCGCGAGAAAAAAGAAGTGCCGCCGGACCAGATCGTCACCACCAGCGGCACCATGCGCGCGGGCGGCGAGACCATCGCGTACACCGCGCGCGCCGGCACGATGGTGCTCAAGGACGACAAGGGCGATCCGCGCGCGAGCTTCTTCGTCGTCTCGTACACGCGCGACGGCGCCGATCCGGCGAAACGCCCCGTGACGTACACGTTCAACGGCGGTCCCGGCTCGTCGTCGGTGTGGCTGCACATGGGCGCGTTCGGTCCGCGCCGCGTCGCGTACGGCGACGAAGAGGGTCACGCCGGCGCGCCGCCGTATCACCTCGTCGACAACGAGGCCACGCTGCTCGACGCGACGGACCTCGTCTTCATCGATCCGGTGTCGACCGGCTTCAGCCGCGCCATTCCGTTCGAGGACGCGAAGAAGTTTCATAGCGTCGACTCCGACATCGAGTCCGTCGGCGAGGTGATCCGCCTCTGGACGACGCGCAACGCACGATGGAGCTCGCCGAAGTTCGTCGCTGGCGAGAGCTACGGCACGACGCGCGCGGCCGGACTCGCGGGCTGGCTGCACGGCCAGGGCTTCTACCTCAACGGGATCGTATTGATCTCGTCGATTCTCAACTTCGCCACCGCGCGCTTCGACACCGCCACCGATCTGCCGTACATCCTCTTCCTGCCGACGTACACGGCGATCTCGTGGTACCACAAGCGTCTTCCCGCCGATCTGCAGAGCGCCGGCGTCGAGCGTGCCGTCGCGGAGTCCGAAGCCTTCGCCCTCGGCGATTACACGCACGCGCTGATGCAGGGCGACCGCATCAGCGCCACCGATCGCGCGTCGATCATCGAGCGGCTCTCACGGCTCACCGGCCTCTCGCGCGAGTACCTCGACCGCACGAACCTCCGCATCGACATCGACCGCTACGACAAGGAGCTCCTGCGCGACCGCCGCCGCACCGTCGGACGTCTCGACGGCCGCTTCATCGGCATCGACCGCGACGCCGCGGGCGAGAGCTCGGAAGACGATCCGTCCTACTCCGCGATCTACGGCGAGTACACGGCCGTCTTCAACGACTACGTGCGCCGCGTGCTGAAATTCGAGACCGACACGCCGTACGAGATCCTCACCGACAAAGCGCGGCCGTGGAGCTTCGACCGCTATCAGAACCGCTATCTCGACGTCGCGGAAACGCTGCGCGGCGCGATGACGCAGAACCCCTTCCTCAAGGTTTTCGTCGCGAATGGCTACTACGATCTGGCCACGCCCTTCGGCGCGACGAACTACACCTTCGCGCGCATGCAGATCGAGCCGGAGCTGCGGCCGAACGTGACGCTGCACTACTACGCCGGCGGCCACATGATGTACATCGACCGCACCGCGCACCGGAAGCTGCACGACGATCTCGTGTCGTTCATCCGCGGCGCGTCTAATACTGGATCGTGATGACCTTGTGGCGATCGGGCAGCGTGTACGGCACGTTCGCCTGCGCCACGAGCGCCTCGAACGCACCGACGTCCGCCGCACGCAACGCGAGCGGCGGACGATCGGCGCTCCGGAAGAAGTTCTCCCAGTGGCCGAGGAGCGCGTACGACGGCGCGAGCGCCGCGAGATACGCCTTCGGATAATCCGCCTGCTGGTTCCAGTTGCCGACGCAAAAGATGGCGACGTCGACGCGCTTGTCGTGCAGCGTCGCGTCGTCGGGCAAGCCATACGGCGTGTTCGGCGACGCGTCGACGTACCAGACGCGCAGCTCGGGCGCGCCGTTCGCGTCGAGGAAGTCGATGAGGTACGCGAGCGTCTCCCCTTCGCGCCACGCGTTCGGCTTGGCGGGTACGTGCGCGAGCGGCGACGCGTAATGGCCGTTGAGCGCGCGGATGTGTGCGACGTGCGACGCGTGCTCGGAAAAGTACGGCAGCACGCGGACGCGCGCGTTCACATTGAACGGCGTGGCCGCGGCGTTGCGTGTGCCGGCGCGCGTCAGCATCGACTCGCACGCGTGTCCCGCCAGCGCGGACGCGAGCGTGTTGCAGACGGTGACGCCGCCGACGATCGGCGCGGATGCGGGCACGCGCGGCAGCACCTCCGGCAGGTCCATGATGTGGTCGTAGTGCGCGTGTCCGGTGACGACGACGCGCACGTCGTCGAGATTGCCGAGGCGATCGAGGTGCTGCTGCACGACCGCGTGATTGCTGCTCGTGCGGAACGGCAGGCGCAGGAAGCTCGGATTCGTGAAGAACGGCGCGGTGAGCACGGCGTCGCTGCCGCGGCGGATCAGCCAGCCGCCGGCGCCGAGGTATTCGAAGGTCGCCGTGCGTCCGCCGCCGCCAATCGCGTGCGTCTCGGGGCCGGTCTGCAGATGCAGGTTCGCGGTGGATTGCGAGCAGGCGGCGAGCGTCAGAGCCGCGAGAGCCACGATCGAGTTGCGCATGGACGATTGTAGACCTCAGCGCCGCGCGGCCATCTCTTCGGCCACCGCGACGAACTCGTTGCGGATCGCCTCGCGCTGCTGCAGCAGCCGCGCGCGGTCGTCGCGATGCGCGAACGCGCGCGCGTCGGCGAGCACCTCGTCGATGTCTTCGAACACGCGCAGCGCGAGGTACGCGAGAAACGGCAGCACGAGCAGCACGACGAGTCCCGTCGGCACGCCGAAACGCATCCCGACGAGATACGCGATCGCGAGATACGTCAGCGGATAGAGCGCGAGCGCGGCGAGGAGCTTGATCGTCGCAACGACCGCGTCTTCGCCGCCGGAGAAGCGCTTCGCGAGCACGCCGATGAGGCGATACGTCGGATAGCTCACGATTGCGCCGAGGAGCGCGAGCGGCAGCAGCACGATCACGCGAAACGCGCGCGCCGCGCCGCCGCGATGCACGAGGTTCTGCACGTCGACGCCCGCGCGGCGCAACTCGGCCTCGAATTGCGTGACCGCGGTTTCGAGGCGCGCGAGGCGCGCCGGATCGTGCGTGGCGAGATAGCGGTAGCCGTCGACGAAACGCCGCTGCAGTCCGAACTCCGCGGGGAGCGGCAGCGCGTCGGTCGCGGAGAAGATGTCCTCCGCGCGCGCGACGAGCGCGAGCGCGGCGCGCGAGTCCGCCTGCAGGGTCACCGCATCGAGCCCCGCATCGATCTCCGCCGTCAGCTGCTCGACCGCGCCCGGCGACTCGTCGCTCGACGCGACCGTCAGCGGCTCGCCGAACACCACCAGCGCCGAGCTGCGAAAGACGTGTTTGGCCGTGTAGTAGATGCCGACCGGCACCACCGACATGGCCTCGAGTCGCGCGCCCAACGCGATGCGCGCGGCGCCCGTCTTCAGCTCGCGCAGCTGCGCGTCGTCGTGCGTCGTGCCTTCGGGAAAAATCGCGATCGCGCCGCCGCGCCGCAGCACGTCGCGCGCGCGGGAGAACGTCTCTTCGTTGCTGCCGCGCGTGTTGTGGTCCTGCTTCCGATAGACCGGGATCGAGTCGAAGAGGTGCACGAAGAAGCTGATGACCGGATAGCGGAACAGCGGCGCCTTCGCGAGGAACGACACGGGACGCGGCGCGAAGCAGACGAGGAACAGCGGATCGACGAGCCCGTTCGGATGGTTCATCGCGAAGATCACCGGCCCGTCCGGAATGCGCTCCGTGCCGGCGAGCTCGATGCGCCGGTAGAAGATGCGCATGCAGAGCGCGAGGAACGCGGTGACGAGCTTACGCATCGGCCGGCGTGCGCCACGCGGCGTAAGTCCAGATCACGCCCGCAAGCAGCACCGCCACCGGCACGACCAGGAACCCGCGCTCGAGCGAGCTCGCGTCCGAGAGCATGCCGATCAGCGGCGGCGACGGAATGTCGCCGAGGAAGTGCATCACCAGCACCGAGAAACCGACGGCCGTCGCGCGCTCCAGCGGCGAGACCAGATTCACGATCGCGGAGTTGATCGGTCCGGTGCACATGAAGATGAGCACCTCGGCCACGATGATCGCGCCGAGGTACACCGGCTTCGCGTGGTTCGTCAGCGCCACGAACGTGAACGGCGTCGCGATCAGCGTGGCGATCCCCGAGACCCACAGATACGACTGCTTCGTCCGCGCGAGAAACTTGTCGCCGAGCCAGCCGCCGAGCGCGGTGCCGGTGAAGCCGGTCACGATCACGATCGCGCCGAACGTCACCGTCGACTCCGACCGCGACATCCCGCGCGCGCGCTCGAGGAACGCCGGCATCCAGAATCCGAGCCCGCCCAGCGCGAACGTGTATGCGGCGTAACCGAGCACTGCCAGCACGTACGGGCGGTTGCGCAGCAGCTCGCGATACGCGTTCGCGTTCGCTGGCGGCGCGTGGTGCATCGTCGCCACGTCGTTCTGTCCGCGCGGCGGATCCTTCACGAAGAGCACCAGGATGGCCAGCAGCACGCCCGGAAATCCGGCGATCCAGAAGGCCGCACGCCAGCCGAAATGGCGATCCGCCAGTCCGCCCAGAACGTAGCCGAGCGCCGAGCCGATCGGGATCGCGGAGAAGAAGACCGACATCACGCGGCCGCGCTTCTCGTACGCGAACTGATCCGACAGCAGCGCCGGCGCGATCGTGCCGTACGCTGCCTCGCCGATGCCGACCGTCGAGCGCGCGCTGAAGAGCGACCAGAAGCCGCGCGCGAAGCCGCCCAGGCCCGTGGCGAAACTCCAGATGCCGACGCCGATCGCGATCAGCGGCGGACGCGCGCGCTTGTCACCGAGCGAGCCGAAGATCGGCGAGGCCGCGGCGTAGACGATGATGAAGCCGAGGTTGAGGAAGCCGAGCTGCGTGTCGCTGAGCGACAGCGCGTGCTTCATCGGCTCGACCACCGCGGCCACGACCCAGCGGTCGACGTAGTTGAAGAGATTGATGAACGTCAGCACCGCGAGCGCGTACGTCGCGCGGCGGTCGCTGATCGCGGTGCTGTTCTGCATGCGAGAGCGCAAGTGTAGCAACCGAATCGCCGCATGAACGTATCAAAGGACGCGTGAAGAGCACGGTTATGATGACGGCGTCCATGAAACGCGTCGCTCCGCTGGTGGCCGCCGTCGCAGGAGTCGTCGCGCTGCTGCTGGTGCTTCCGTTCTATCGGCCGGCGGAACCGCGCGGCATCAGCATCACGCGCTCCGAGGCGCGCCGGATCGCCAACGACGCCGCGCAGAAGCTTGGGATCCCGCTCGGGTCGACGTGGGCCACGAACATCTGGCATCCGTCGCGGTATCTCGAGAAAGAGCTGCGCAACAGCCCGCATCTTGCCGACGCGTGGAACGATCCGGTCCTCGGCCCGAGACTCAACGCGTACCAGCTGACGTACTACTACCTCAACAAGGACAAGTATCCGCCGCACGGCGCCGTGCAGGTCGACGCGCGGACGGGCGAGGTCACCGAGGCGCGGCTGCGGCTGCGCGACGGCGATCCCGGCGCGAAGGCGACCGAGGCGCAGCTGCGGCCGCGCGCGGACGCGTTCGTGCGTTCGCGGACGTTTGCCGGCGCACCGTCGCCGAAGTTCGAGTCGGCGCGGCCGACGGTGCTGCGCTCGCGTACCGACTGGGTCTTCCGCTACCGCGTGCCGTCGAGCTTTCCGCTGCCGCAGCTCGCGCTCTATCTGAACGTCTACTTCGTCGGCGACCGCCAGGCCGGCTGGGACCTCAGCGAGGAGTACGTGGACGGCGCGCAGCTGACCGGCGACACCGGCGGCGACGTCGCCTCCGTCCTGCTGCAGTTCGCGACGCTCTTCCTCCTGCTGCTGATCCTCATCGTGATCTTCCTCAGGAAGTATCACGCGGGCGAAGTGGGCGTGAACACGGGCGCGTTTCTGTTCGCCGTGCTGATCGTGCTCCTCATCGGCGGCGCATTGCTCGCGCGCGTGTCGATGGCGGATGGCTGGGGTCTCGGCTCGCTCGATGCGCCGGCGATCTCGTGGGCGGTCACCGCGTTCGGCTTTCTGCTCGGTAATCTGCCGTCGGCGATTCTGCTCTTCCTCGCGTGGGCCGTCGGCGAGAGTTACGCGCGCGAGCGCTGGGGCGAGAAGCTCGCGGCGTTCGACGCGATCCTGCGCCGCGATCCGCTGAACGCAACCGTCGGCCAGTCGCTGCTGCGCGGCTCGCTCCTCGCGCCCGCCGTGGCCGGCGCGGCGCTCGCCGTCGGCGCGATTCCGATCGCGTTGCAGCAGGGCTGGGCGACCGCGACGACCGGCGGCACGAGCGCGATCCTCTACAGCGGAGGTCCGCTGTACGCGCTCGTGCAGGCGGCGTGCGAGGCGCTGCTCGTCACCGTCGGCGGCGTGCTCTTCGTGCTGGCGTGGTCGCACCGGCGGCGCGTGCTCTGGCTCGGCGTCCTCGCGATGCTCGTGCTCGGCGTCATCGCCGGAGCGATCGCGCCGCCGATCGAGCCGGTGAACGCGCGGATGCTGTTCGGCTTCGGCGGCATCGCCGTGGTCATCATCACGTTTCTCGCCTACGACCTCCTCACGGCCACCACCGCGCTCTTCGGCGGCTCGCTGGCGACGCTCGTGCTTCCGCTGCTCTCCGTCGCGCGCGGCGAGCTCGCGCGCGAGCTGACCATCGTCCTCGCGCTGCCGATCCTCGGCCTCATCGCCTTCGCGATCTCCGCGCTGCTGACGCGGCGCGAAGTCGTCTACACGTACGAAGACCTCGCGCCGCACGTGAAGCGCATCGTCGAGCGCGAGCGCGTGAAGGCGGAGATCGACGCCGCGAACCGCATCCAGGCCGCGCTCCTGCCGCTCGACGCGCCGTCGCTCGCCGGCGCGACCGTCGCCTCGCATTACCGCGCCGCCACCGAGATCGGCGGCGACTACTTCGACTTCCTGCCGCTGCCGAGCGGCGAGATCGGCATCGCGTTCGGCGACGTCTCCGGCCACGGCCTCACCAGCGGCATCGTCATGGCCATGGCCAAGGCCGCGCTGATGGTGCAGGTCGACTACGATCCCGCGCCGCGCGCCGTGCTCGACGTGCTCAACGAGATCGTGCAGAAGACCGCGCCGAAGCGGATGCTGATGACCTTCTTCTTCGGCGTGCTCGATCCGCACGCGCAGACGCTCCGCTTCTCGTCGGCCGGTCACCTCGACCCGTACGTCTACCGCGCCGCGACGGCAAAAACCGAGGCGCTGTCGTCGTGGGGATTTCCGCTGGGCGTGCGGAGACGCGAGGCGTTCCGCGAGCACCGCGTCGAGTTCGCGCCGGGCGACCGGCTCGTGCTGTACAGCGACGGCCTCATCGAGGCGATCGACGACGACGGCGAGCCATTCGGTTTCGAGCGCTTCGAAGAGACCATCGTCAAGGCGGGACGCGCCTCCGCGGACGAGATGAAGAAAGCGCTGCTGACGGCCGTGCGCAAGTTCACGCGCAACCGGCCGCCGGAAGACGATCAGACGCTCGTCGTGGTCGCGTTCGAGGAGCTCGCCGCGGACGTCTTGCCGCGGGAGCCGCACATCAGCGAAGCCGTCGTGATGGAAACGGTGCACTGACGGCAGTCGGTCTCTGCCGCGTGCTATCCTGCCGCCTCCGCTTCAAAAAAGAGAGGAGGACATCATGTCGAGTGGTTATTTCAGCCTGACGATGGCCGCGGCCCGCACCGGCCACAACGCCTACTGCACGATCTCACCCGCTCCCGAGCTCCAGATCTCGCAGGGAGGATTCACCTTCCAGCCCACGGGCGCGAATACGACGACGGTCGTCATCTACCCGCAGGTGGCGCAGCTGCAGATGCCGCCCTGCGAGGCGATCAGCGGGTCGCTGCTCATCGTTACGCACTCGCCGGTCGTCGCGGGTCAGCTGCTCGTCAGCCCGCCGCTCGAGGTGTCGGTCACGCTCACGCTCTACGGCAACGGCGGCGTGCAGATCGGGCAGTCCACGCTCGACGCGGGACAGTCGACGCTCAACTTCAAGTGGGACGTCTCGTCCGCGACGCCGATCCCGGAATCGGACGCGCACGACGCCATCGCGCGCTATCTTCCCAAGCAGCAGCAGTAAGTTTTCGCATCGACGAACGACGAAAGCCGCGGCCAGCGCCGCGGCTTTTTTGTTTACGGATAGAATCCCGCGCCATGGCGCAACCCGAACCAAACAAAATCATCTACTCGATGGTCGGTGTCTCGAAGTTCCACGGCAAGAAGCAGGTCCTGAAAGACATCTACCTCTCCTACTTTTACGGCGCGAAGATCGGTGTGCTCGGCCTCAACGGCTCCGGCAAATCGACCCTCCTGCGCATCCTCGCCGGCGTCGACAAAGACCACCTCGGCGAAACCGTGCTGTCCCCCGGCTACACGGTCGGCCTCCTCGAACAGGAGCCGCAGCTCGACCCGACCAAGACCGTGCGCGAGATCGTCGAGCAGGGCGTGCAGCCGGTGCTCGATCTGCTCAAAGAGTTCGACGACATCAACAACTCCTTCGGCGATCCCGACGCCGACATGGACAAGCTGATGGAGCGCCAGGGCAAGGTGCAGGACAAGCTCGACGCCGCGGGCGCGTGGGACCTCGACTCCAAGCTCGAGATGGCCATGGACGCGCTGCGCTGCCCGCCCGGCGACACGCTCGTCTCCACGCTCTCCGGCGGCGAGAAGCGCCGCGTGGCGCTATGCCGTTTATTGCTACAGGCGCCCGACATCCTCCTCCTCGACGAGCCGACGAATCACCTCGACGCGGAGAGCGTGCAGTGGCTCGAACAGCACCTGCAGCAGTACGCCGGCACCGTCATCGCCGTCACGCACGACCGCTACTTCCTCGACAACGTCGCCGGCTGGATCCTCGAGCTCGACCGCGGCGAAGGCATCCCCTGGAAGGGCAACTACTCGTCGTGGCTCGAGCAGAAGAAGGGCCGCCTCGCGCACGAAGAGAAGGCGGAGTCGAACCGGCAGAAGACGCTCGACCGCGAGCTGGAGTGGATCAAGATGTCGCCGAAGGCGCGCCACGCGAAAGGCAAGGCGCGCATCAACGCGTACGAGAACCTCCTCGCGCAGGAAACCAAGGAGAAGGTGCAGGAGCTGGAGATCTACATCCCGCCCGGCCCGCGGCTCGGCAACATCGTCGTCGAGGCCCACGACGTCACGAAGGCGTTCGGCGACCGGCTGCTCGTCGACGACATGGAGTTCCAGCTGCCGCCCGGCGGCATCGTCGGCGTCATCGGTCCCAACGGCGCGGGCAAGACCACGCTCTTCCGCATGATCATCGGCGAGGAGAAGCCGGACGACGGCACGATCCGCGTCGGCGAGACCGTGAAGCTCGGCTACGTCGACCAGAGCCGCACGCTCGACCCCGATAAGACCATCTTCGAGGAGATCACCGGCGGCACGGAGCTCGTGCAGCTCGGCACGCGCGAGATGAACGCGCGCGCGTACGTGGCGCGCTTCAACTTCTCCGGCTCCGACCAGCAGAAGAAAGTGGGCGTGCTCTCCGGCGGCGAGCGCAATCGCGTGCACCTCGCCAAGATGCTCAAGGAAGGCGCGAACGTGCTGCTCCTCGACGAGCCGACCAACGACCTCGACGTGAACACCATGCGCGCGCTCGAGGAAGCGCTGGAGAACTTCGCCGGCTGCGCGATCGTGATCAGCCACGACCGCTGGTTCCTCGACCGCGTGGCCACGCACATCCTCGCGTTCGAAGGCGACAGCCGCGTGACGTTCTTCGACGGCAACTTCAGCGAGTACGAGGAAGACAAGAAGAAGCGCCTCGGCGCCGACGCCGCGCAGCCGCACCGCATCCGCTACCGCCAGCTGAGCCGCTGATGCGACGCGTCCTCGCCGCGCTGTTCTTCGCTCTCGCCCTCGTTCCGACGACGCCGGCGCTGCGCGCCGCCGTCGTCACCACGTCCGCGATCGCCGGCATCGTGCGCAGCGCGAACGCGCCCGCGGCCGGCGTCACGGTGACCGTGACGTCGAAGGCGCTGCAGCACGAGCGCACGACCACGACGAACGCGCACGGCCGCTACTGGCTCGGCGCGCTGCCGCCCGGCGTCTACGACGTCACGTTCGCGAAGACGGGACTCGTCACGCTCACGCGCCGCACGACCGTCGAGCTCGCGCGCGTCGCGCGCGCCGACGCGACGCTCACGCCGGGCGAAGAAGGCGAGAGCGTGACGTCGACCGCCGTCACCGTCGGCGTCGCCGACACGCAGCCGATCACCACGCACTTTTCCGATCTCGCGCTCGACCGCCTGCCCGTGCGTCGCGATCCGCCGTCGGTCGAAGCCATCGCACCGGATCCGCTGCCGTCCTTCTATTCGACCGTCGACGACGGCTTGCTCTACAACGCGACGCTCATCGGCGAAGAATCGATCGAGCAGGTGACCGTGCTGCGCGGCGCGCTGCCGATCGAATACGGCCGCGCCACCGGCTCATCCGTGGCCGCGCTCACGCGTTCCGGCAGCGAGAACCTCTTTCTCTCGATCCGCGACACCATCACCAGCGAGAACTGGATCGGCGGTTCGACCGGCGGCGGTGGACTCGAGCATCGCTTCGAGGTGGCGGCGGGCGATCATCTGCTGCCGGAACGCCTCTGGTTCTTCGCGGCCGGCTGGGGCGGTGATCGTGCGGACGTGGCCATCCGCGACGAGAAGGGGTACGAGCTGAAGCTGAGCGGCCAGCTCGGCGCGCGGCAGAACGTCGTCGCCACCGCGATTCACGGCGAGGGCAACCTCAGCGGCGGCTCGCGGGCGGACGAAGGACAGCTCAGCGCGAACTACATCGCGGTGCCGGATCCCCGCCTGACGATCCAGACGTTCGTTCAGCGGCAGATCCTCGATGGGCAAGGGTACGACGGCGCGTTCGGCGAGGCGTCGTATGCCGCCGGCGATCACGTGCTGCGCGGCGGCGTCGATGCGATGCGCCATGCATCCTCGACCGCCTGGTTCGCGGCCGACCGCTGGTCGCGCAATCGGTTCACCATCGACGCCGGGGTTCGCTCCGACGATGACGACGTCTCCACTCGTCTTTTCGCATCGTACGATTTCTTCGGCGATGGACGCCGCGCGGTGGTCGCGAGCTACCGCCACGATCCCAGCAATCAGGAGACGACACTCGGCTTCGCCACCGCGCTCGGCGCGGCCGGCTCCGCGCGGATCGATGCGATCCACCGCGACTTCGACGGCGTCGACGCAAACGCCGTCGAGTTCGACATGAACTATCGCCTCTTCGACCGCATCGAGGCGGGCGCGAACTACGCGTTCGCCGATACCGATCCGGAGTATCCGCTGTTCGCGCCGCGGCATCTGGCGCACGCGTGGCTCGGCGCCGCGCTTCCGATCGGCGAGCAGGAGATCGGAGTCACGGTGCTCGAACGCTACGGCGACCTCGCGGTCATCGCGCACGCACCGCTCGCCACCGATCTCGCGCTGCGCTACATCGTCCCCATCAAAGCGGTCCATCTCACGGCCGCCGCCGACGCCACGAACGTCTTCGCCAGCCGCGGCCCGCGCGCGCTGCGCGCCTGGCTACGCGTGCGCCTTTGACGCGGGATTCCCGGAGCGCCTCCGGCGGGCCGGGGCGGCCGGTCGGCGCGGCCGACTGCGCTAAGGGCACAGCCTATCCGCACGTGCGGCTGCCCTTCTATCGTTCGGCGCGGCATGCCGGCCCGGAATTGTGACTGTTTCGTTACTTCCGGCCGGATTTGTGCGACCATCAGCGCCATCGTCCAAGTCAGGTGCCCCTAACCCCTTTTCTTGAGGAGGAGAGATGCGTAGGGCTTCCATTCTTTTCTGCACGCTGTTGCTTGCAATTCCTTTGTTCGGCCAGGGCACCACCGGTTCCCTCGGCGGCACCGTCACCACGGACGGCAAGCCGCTGCCCGGCGTGACGGTGACCATCGCCTCGCCCGTCCTGCAGGGCACGCGCACCGCGACCACCGGCGAGGGCGGCGGCTACCGCTTCCCGGCCGTGCCTCCCGGTCCGTACAGCGTCACCTTCGATCTCGAGGGGATGCAGCGCGTGACGAAGCAGGTCACGGTGACGCTGGCCAGCGACGCCAGCGCGGACGCCGATCTGAAAGTCAGCTCCGTCAGCGAGGCCATCACCGTCACCGCCTCCGCGCCGGCCGTCCTCGAGACGACCGACATCGCGCGCAACTACACGGCCGAGCAGATCTCACTCCTCCCCGTGCGCCGCAACATCACCGACACGGTCGTGCTCACGCCTGGCGTCAACAACAACGGCGCGCGTGACAACATCATGATCTCGGGCGGCACGTCGTACGACAACCTCTTCCTGGTTAACGGCGTTACCGTCAACGAGAACCTGCGCGGCCAGCCGCACAACCTCTTCATCGAGGACGCCATCCAGGAGACCACCGTGCTCACCGGCGCGGTCTCCGCCGAATACGGCCGCTTCGGCGGCGGCGTGGTCAGCACGATCACGAAGTCGGGCGGAAACCAGTTCAGCGGCTCGTTCCGCGACACGCTCAACAACGCGTCGTGGATCGCCAAGACGCCGATCGAGACCGCCGATCACATCGACAAGAACCTCAGCGTCTACGAAGGCACGCTCGGCGGCTTCGCGTTGCGCGACCGCCTCTGGTTCTTCGGCGCCGGCCGCAAGGCCTCGGGCGCGCCCGCCGTCGGCATCGACCCGACCGGCTCGACCGTCTCCTCCAGCGCGTCCGTCTCGCCGATGACCTTCCTCAACACGCTCGACGAGAAGCGCTGGGAAGGCAAGCTCACCGCGCAGATTCTGCCGCAGCACTCCGTCGTGCTCTCGTATCTCGACGTCAACACCACCGAGTCGAACAACTTCTTCGCGCCGATCTACGACCAGCAAAGCATCGTCGCCGCGCGCGAGCTCCCGAACTCGCTCGCCGCGGCGAGCTACAACGGCGTCATCACCAACAACCTGCTCATCGAAGGGCAGTACTCGCGCAAGAAGTACGCGTTCGTGCACAGCGGCGGCATCTACACCGACCAGATCCGCGGCACGTGGGTCGCCGACACCAACGCGCGCTGGAACGCGCCGGTGTTCTGCGGCGTCTGCACGCCGGAGCGCCGCGACAACGACTCTGCCGTTGCGAAGGCCACGTACTTCGTGAACACGAAGGCGATGGGCACGCACAGCGTCGTCTTCGGCGGCGAGCAGTACCACGAGACGCGCCTCGTCAACAATTACCAGTCCGCCAGCCAGTACCAGATCACGAGCACCGGTACGGCCATCATGACCGGCACGTCGACCGACCAGATCTTCCCGCGCTTCGACGGCGCGACCGTGGTCACGTACCGTCCGATCCTCGCGCTCTCGAACGGCAGCGACCTCAAGACCCGCTCCGCGTTCATCAACGACAAGTGGGACTTCAACAAGCACTGGAGCTTCAACGTCGGCGTGCGCTACGACAAAAACAACGCCGTCGACGCGAGCGGCAACGTCGTCTCCGACGACAGCGCGTTCAGCCCGCGCCTCGGCGCGATCTTCGACGTCACCGGCGACGGCAAGTACCGCGTCAGCGCGAGCTACAGCCATTACGTCTCGAAGATCGTCGACGGCAACGTCGGCGGCGGCGCGGCCGGTGCCGGCAACCCCGCCGCGTTCAACTTCGCGTACGGCGGTCCGGTCGTGAATCCCGCCGGCACGCCCGCGGGCTCGCTCGTCGCGACGCCGCAGGCGCTGGCGATCCTCTTCAACTGGTACAACAGCCTCACCGCCAACCAGCGCGCAGCCGCGCTCATCTCGTCGACGATCCCCGGTCTCACGACGCAGGTCGACAGCCCGATCTCGTCGCCGTACGTGCGTGAGATCGCGCTCGGCTTCGGCACGCAGATCACGCCGCGTGCGTACGCGCGCGTCGACTTCATCGACCGCGACTGGCACGACTTCTACGCGACGCGCCTCGACCTCGGCACCGGCACGTTCACCGGCGTCAATCCCGTCAACGGCGCGCCGGTCACCGGCGACCGCGCAATCCTCGTCAACGACGACGACAACCTCTCGCGCAAGTACCGCGGCGCGCAGCTGCAGTTCAACTGGCGCCCGAACCGCTTCAACCTCGGCGGCGGCTACACGTGGTCGAAGCTCACCGGCAACGATGTGCCCGAGGGCGACGGCACCGCGGCGGTGACGAACACGTTCGGACAGTTCTATCCCGAGTACCTCAACTACGAGAACCGCCAGCCGAGCGGCTATCTCCTAGGCGACCAGCGCCACCGCGCGCGCGTGTGGGCGGGCTACGACTTCAACCTCGGCGTCGCCAAGCTCACGCCGTCGCTGATCCAGTCGTACGACTCCGGCCGCGCGTACTCCGCCATCGGCACGATCGACGCATCGGGACGCAACACGCCGTTCACCGGCTCGCCGGCGAATCCCGGCTACACGCTCTCGCAGCTCGGCAACCAGCACAACTACTACTTCAGCAAGCGCGGCGAGTTCCGCACCGATGCCGTGAGCGCCACCGACTTCGCGCTGAACTTCTCCATCCCGGTGAGCCGCGTCGAGCTCTTCGCGCAAGGCCAGGTGCTGAACATCTTCAACGCCGACAACGCGAACGACATCTTCCTCGGCCGCATCGACACGACCGTGCGCACGCGCCGCACCAACGGCGCCGCGTCCGGCCTCGTCGCGTTCAACCCGTACACCGACACGCCGATCGAGTGCCCGCAGGGCGCGGCGGCGGCGGACTGCACGGCGCTGCACGCCAACTACCAGCTCGGCCCGAACTTCGGCAAGCCGGTGACGAAAGAGGGCTTCCAGACCCCGCGCACGTACCGCTTCGCGGTCGGCCTGCGCTTCTGATCCGCGACACGACTCGCACAACGAAAAGCCCGGCCGCGAGGCCGGGCTTTTTCATTTGCAACTTGATTCGAACGCTACTGATTCGCGAGCAACACCGCGAGTCCCGCGATCGCCGCCGTGTTCTGCGCGAGCTGATGCGGATCGACCTTGTCCAGCGTGTCCGCGGGCGAATGATGGAAATCAAAGTAATGCCGCGGGTCGGGCGTGAGGCCGAAGCCGGTCACGCCGGCGTCGGTGAGCGGCGAGGTATCAGCGCCGGTGTGGCGCGAGCTCTCCCACGTCAGCGGCGCGGCGATGCGGTTGAGCGGCGCCGCGGCGCGCGTGAAGTTCGCGAGCGCGCTGCCTTCGAGGGTCGTCGTAAAGCCGACCGGCGTCGCCGCGCCCGCGTCCGTCTCGATCACCGCGACGTGTTTCGCGATCTCCTCGCGCTTCGCAGCCGCATCGAAATACGCGTGGCCGCCGCGCAGGCCGTTTTCCTCGTTCATGAACAGCACCGCGCGGATGGTGCGCTTCGGCTTGATGCCGAGCTCCTTGAGCACGCGCATCGTCTCGATGCACATCGCGGCGCCGGAGCCGTCGTCGATCGCGCCGGTGGCGAGATCCCACGAGTCGAGATGTCCGCCGATGAGCACGATCTCGTTCGGCCGCTCGCTGCCGCGGATCTCGGCGACCACGTTGAACGACGGCGCGTCGGGCAGCGTGCGCGGCGTGAGGACGAGATGCATGCGCACGCGCTCGCCCTTCGCGAGGAGCCGGTGCACGAGGAGCGCGTCCTCGACGCTGAGCGCGGCGCCCGGGATCTTCGGCTGCTTCTCGTCGTAGCGCAGCGAGCCGGTGTGCGGCGAGCGCAGCGACGCCGAGGCGACCGAGCGGATCAGCGCCGCGACCGCGCCGTACTGCGCCGCGTGCGACGGTCCCGCGCCGCGGAACTCCACCGCCTTGCTGTACGCGTCGAACGCACGGCCGCTCTCGACCAGCGACATGTCGATCGGATTGTTGAAGTAGACGATCTTGCCGGCCACCTTGCGTCCGAGCCGATCGAGCTCCTCGAACGACGACACCTCGACGACGTCCGCCGTGATGCCGTTCTCCGGCGTGGCCACGCTGCCGCCCAGAGCCGTGAGCACGATCTTCTGATCGTTGTGCGAAACGAGTGTTGCGCGCTCCACGCCGCGGACCCAGTGCGGCACCATCACCGGCTCGTTGCGCACGTCGTCGAGCTTCATCGCGCGCAACTGCTTGGTCGCCCACGTCACCGCGAGCGCGGCGCCCTTCGAGCCGGAGAGGCGCGGGCCGATGTTGTCGGTGAGGTATTCGAGCGTGTCGTACGCGCGCGAGTTCGCGAGCTCGTAGTCAATCGCGCGGTCGGCGTCGCTCTGCGCGAGCGCCGGCAGTGCCAGGGCGCCCGCGCAGATGAATGTTGCGGCGAGGCTAAATGTCTTCCGTATCAATCTGCGCCCTCTGCAGCGATCCCGAGTAGTCGACGTAGATCGACTTCCACTCCGAGAACACGTCGATGCCGGCCACGCCTGCTTCGCGGTGGCCGTTGCCGGTTTCCTTCGTGCCGCCGAACGGCAGGTGCACTTCCGCGCCGATCGTCGGCGCGTTCACGTAGAAGATGCCGGTGTACATGTCGCGCATCGCGGCGAACGCCTTGTTGATGTCGCGCGTATAGATCGACGACGAGAGGCCGTAGCGCACGCCGTTGCCGATCGCGATCGCGTCTTCGAGCGAGTCGCACGGGATCACCGCCGTCACCGGCCCGAAGATCTCTTCCTGCGCGATGCGCATGTCGCGCTTCACGTCGGCGAAGACGGTCGGCTGGTGGAAGAAGCCTTTCGCGTAGTCTCCGTCGCGCAGCGCGCTGCCGCCGGCCACGCACGTCGCGCCTTCGTCCTTGCCGATCTGCACGTACGACTCGACCGTCTTCAACTGCGAGGCGGAGACGTTCGGTCCCATGTCGACGTTCGCGTCGAGGCCGTTGCCGACGCGCAGCTTCTTCGCGCGTCCGGCGAGCTTGTCGACAAACTGCTCGTACACCTTCTTGTGCACGACGATGCGCGAGGCCGCGGTGCAGCGCTGGCCGGCCGTGCCGAAGGCGCCCCACAGCGCGCCGTCGACGGCGAGGTCGACGTCCGCGTCGTCCATCACCATGATCACGTTCTTCCCGCCCATCTCCAGGTGGACGTGCTTGAACGACGGCGCGCACGCGACCGAGATGTCGCGGCCGACCTGCGTCGAGCCGGTGAACGAGATCACCTTCACCTTCTCGTGGCGCGTCATCGGATCGCCGACTTCGCGTCCGCCGCCGGTCACCACGTTCCACACGCCTTTCGGCAGTCCCGCTTCCTCGAACGCCTCGGCCAGCATGATCACCGACAGCGGCGTGAGCGAGGCCGGCTTGATGACGACCGTGTTGCCGCAGATCAGCGCGGCCATGCCCTTCCACGCCGGAATGGCGATCGGGAAGTTCCACGGCGTGATGAGACCGGCCACGCCGAGGGGCATGCGCACGGCCATGTTGAACTTGTTCGAGAGCTCGGAAGGAGTGGTGACGCCGAAGAGACGGCGGCCTTCGCCGGCGGCGAGGAAGGCCATGTCGATCGCTTCCTGCACATCGCCTTTCGTCTCGTCGAGCACCTTGCCCATCTCGCGGGTCATCTCGCGCGCGATCTTTTCCTTGTCGCGCTTGAGGATGTCGCCGACGCGATAAAGATACTCGGCGCGCTTCGGCGCGGGCGTGAGGCGCCACGCGTCGTACGCGCGATGCGCGGCGTCGACCGCGGCGTTGAGATCGTCTTCGTTCGACTCCTGGAACGTGCCGACGAGATCGTCTTCGTTGGCCGGATTGCGGTTCTCGAAGACCTTGCCCGACGACGACTTCACCCATTCGCCGTCGATGTAGTTCGAGTATTCGCGCGGCTCGCGCAAGGCGCGCTCCTGCGCGAACGAGGTGGTAGCGGTTGCAGACATGAACGTGCTCCTTTGTTTCGAGGTGGGCGTTTACTTCGTTTTTGCGGGGGCGGACTCGTCGCGCGGCACGCGCGAGCCCATGTCGACCGAGCCGCGGAACTTCGCGCCCTCGGCCACGACGATCTTCGGCGCCTTGATGTTGCCGTCGACGGTCGCGCTGGCGACGAGCTCCACGCGGTCGTCGGCGCTCACGTCGCCGGTCAGTCTTCCTTCGATGGTCACGTTGCGCGCGTGCACCGTCGCCTCGACGCGCGCCTTCGTCCCGACCACCAGATCGCTCGACAGATGAATCCTGCCGCGCACGGTCCCTTCCACGAAGACCGGCTCCGATCCCGTGACCGTTCCCTCGATGATCACGTTCGGTCCCAGCATGGTCGGCCCCTGGGATGCGGGCGTGGCGGTGCCGACGACGGGACGGGACGGAGCGGGATCTTTGGTCGAGGAGAAAAGGGCCATGCTCGAGAACCTCGCAGACTGGGGGCGGAAGCATAGCATGCGCTCCGCGGCCGTTCGCAAAACCGAAACACGCGGTCACCCGTCGCAGCTGTGCGACGCGATAGACTTCCCGCCGCTCTACTGCGAAAGGGTCCAGCAAAACGTGCGACGTACAACGACGACACTGCTTCTCGTGGCCGTGCTCCTCGACTGCAAGGGACGCGGCAAGAAAGACGAACAATACAAAACGGAGAAAGCGGACCGCGGCAACGTCACCATGACCGTGACCGCGACCGGCACGCTCTCCGCCGTCACGACCGTGCAGGTCGGCAGCCAGGTCTCCGGCGTCATCGCCGCGCTGCACGCCGACTTCAAGAGCCGCGTGAAAACCGGGCAGCTCATCGCCGAGCTCGATCCCGCGCCGCTGCAGGCACAGGCCGAACAACGCCGCGCCGACGTCACGCGCGCGCAGGTCGAGGCGAGCAACGCGAAGATCAACTACGACCGCCTCAGCCGCCTCTCGTCCGCCGGTCTCTCGTCGCAGGCCGACGTCGACTCCGCGCGCGCGCAGTACCAGGCCGCGGCCGCGCAGGTGACGCAGGCCGCCGCCGCGCTGCGCCAGGCGGAGACGAACGTGCGCTACACGCGCATCGTCTCGCCGATCGACGGCGTCGTCGTCGACCGCAAGTACGACATCGGCCAGACCGTCGCCGCATCGTTCCAGGCGCCGACGCTCTTCGAGATCGCGCAGGACCTCACCAAGATGCAGCTGCAGGCCGACGTCGATCAGTCGGACATCGGCCGCATCAAGGTCGGCCAGGTCGCGCGCTTCACCGTCGACGCGTATCCGGAAGAAGAGTTCCGCGGACGCATCGCACAGATCCGCTACAACGCGCAGATCAACCAGAACGTCGTCACGTATCCCGTCATCATCGAGGTCGCGAATCCCGAGGAGCGGCTGCTGCCGAAGATGACCGCGAACGTCACCATCGATGTGGCCACCGTCGAGAACGTGCTGCGCGTGCCGAACGCCGCGCTGCGCTTCAAACCGTCGACAGAAACCGCGGGCAACGCCGGTGGCGGCCCAAGCGGCAACGGCGGCGACGCCATGCGCCGCGCCGCGCAGACCGGCGGCGGCGGACTCGCGGGCGCCGCGCGGCAGTTCCCCGGCGGACGCGCCGCGGCGGGCGGCGGCAAACAGCAGACCGTCTACATCCTCGACACGACGCCGGAGAAGAAGCTCAAGCCGGTGTCGATCCGCACCGGCATCACCGACGGCCGCTACACGCAGGTCCTCAGCGGCGAGTTGCATGAGGGCGACGCGGTCGTCGTCGGTCTCGCCACGTCGAAGGTCGAAGGACCTCCGCCGATGGGCGGCGGTGGTGGTGGCGGCGGCGCGCCACGCGGCGGCAACCGGAGAGGTTGACCGTCATGGCGTCCCACGTCATCGAGATCAAGGACCTCGTCAAGATCTATCGTCTTGGCGAGGTCGAGGTCCGCGCGCTCGACGGCGTCAATCTCGTCGTCGACGCGGGCGAGTTCATCGCCATCATGGGTCCGTCGGGCTCGGGCAAGTCGACGCTGATGAACATCATCGGCTGCCTCGATCGCCCGACCAGCGGCACGTACGTGCTCGACGGCGCGAATGTCTCGGAGCTCAGCCGCGACCAGCGCGCGATCATTCGCAATGCGAAGATCGGCTTCGTCTTCCAGAGCTTCAACCTGCTCGCCCGCACGTCCGCGCTCGAGAACGTCGAGCTGCCGATGCTCTACAGCGACAACACCGGCTCGCGCCGCTCGCGCCGCGACCTCGCGCTCGACGCGCTCTACCGCGTCGGTCTCAAAGGCCGCGAGGGCAACTATCCGTCGCAGCTCTCCGGCGGACAGCAGCAGCGCGTCGCCATCGCCCGCGCGCTCGTCACGAATCCGGCCATCCTGCTCGCGGACGAGCCGACCGGCAACCTCGACTCGCGCACGTCCGTCGAGATCATGGGCATCTTTCAGGAGCTCAACGACAGCGGCAAAACGGTCGTGCTCATCACGCACGAGCCGGACATCGCGCAGTACGCGAAGCGCATCGTGCACGTGCGCGACGGTCTCATCCAGCAGGACGAGCGCGTCGAGCAGCTGCGCGTGCAGCGTCAGGGAATCGCGGCGCCGGTCGCGCCTGTAGTGAGATAGCGGAGAACCGTCATGCGCAACTCGTTCGTTCGCCTCGGCAACATCACCATCGTCGGTTTGAAGTCGATCGCGCGCAACAAGATGCGCTCGCTGCTCACCGCGCTCGGCGTCGTCATCGGCGTCGCGTGCGTGATCGTTTCGGTTGCCATCGGCGCGGGCGTCGCGCAGTCGGTCTCCGAGATGATCAACTCCCTCGGCTCGAACTTCATCATGATCATGCCCGGCGCCGCGACGCAGAGCGGCGCGCGCATCTTCACCGGCCAGTCGACGCTCACCGAGGAAGACGTGCAGGCGCTGCGTCGCGAGGCTTCGGCGCTCGCGTACATCTCGCCGAACCTGCGCACCGCCGCGCAACTCGTCGCGGGTGAGCTCAACTGGTCGACGCAGATCCAGGGCGTCGACGTCGACTGGCCGAACATTCGCTCGTGGAACGTCGAGCAGGGCGCGTTCTTCACCGATGGCGACGTTCGTTCCGGCGCGAAAGTGCTCGTCCTCGGCAAGACCGTCGCCGACAACCTCTTTCCGAACGGCGACGCCGTCGGCTCCGTCGTGCGCGTGAAGAACGTTCCGTTCCGCGTCGTCGGCGTGCTCGAGAAAAAAGGCGGCAGCATGATGGGAAGCGATCAGGACGACACCGTCGTGATCCCCTACACCACCGCGATGAAGCGGCTGATGGGCCAGCAGAAGCTCGGCGGCATCATCGCGTCGGCGTCGTCGGCCGAGCAGGTCGGCGAGGCGCTCGATCAGATCGACGCAATCCTCCGCCAGCGCCACCGCATTCCTCCCGGCGGCGACGCCGACTTCATGCTGCGCTCGCAGGAAGAGATCGCGCAGGCGAATCAGCAGCAGGTGCAGCTGATGCGCAACCTGCTCCTCGGCATCGCCATCGTCTCGCTCGCCGTCGGCGGCATCGGCATCATGAACATCATGCTGGTCAGCGTCACCGAGCGCACGCGCGAGATCGGCATCCGCATGGCCATCGGCGCGCGCGGCCGCCACGTGCTGCTGCAGTTCCTCTTCGAGGCCGTGACGCTCTCGGTACTCGGCGGCCTCATCGGCGTGCTCGTCGGCGTCGGCGTCGCGACCGGCATCGGCAAAATCGCGCACTGGCCGATCGTCGTCAGCCCGACCGCGATCCTGCTCTCGTTCGGCGTGGCCGCGACGGTCGGCATCTTCTTCGGCTTCTATCCCGCGCGCAAAGCGGCGCGGCTCGATCCGATCGACGCGCTGCGCTACGAGTAGCGCGACGGCATAAATTCGCGCGCGCGCATGTATATACTGCGCACGTGGGCGACTTCGTCATCCTCTTTTCGGCGCTGGCCGATCCGACGCGGCTGCGGCTGCTGAACCTCCTGCAATGCGGCGAGGTCTGCGTCTGCTATTTCGTCGAGATCCTCGGCGAGACGCAGCCGAAGATCTCGCGGCACCTCGCGTATCTCCGCCGCGCCGGCGTCGTACGCGCGCGCCGCGACGGGAAGTGGATTCACTACAGCCTCAACAAGCCGGCGGACGCGAATGCGGCGGCGGTGCTCGACGCGACGCTGGCCGCGATCGCCAACGAACGGCAGATGCAGCGCGACCGCCTCGCGCTGCAGAAGGCCTGCTGCGCGCAGAAGCTGCCGGCCTCGCTCGAACACGCGCCGCGGCCGCAACTCGTGTCGTAAGCGCGGAATAGGAATACCCTTCGAACGGCAAGGATTAAACGGACTCGAATGCGTGGAACACATGGATGGGCCGAGGTCGCGCGGGAGCGCAAGCGCGAGATCATTGCGGCCATTGCGGAGAATCGTCCGACGCGCGGACCGGTGCACGCCGAGCTCGACCTCACCGACCGCTGCAACGTGGCCTGCTACTTCTGCAACCAGCAGGACCTCCGCACGAAAGAATCGATTCCGCTGCCGAAGCTCACGGAGCTCATCGACGAGCTGCAGTCGACCGGCCTCAAGTCGGTGCGTCTCTCCGGCGGCGGCGATCCGCTGTTCCACCGCGACGTCCTGAACGTCATGGATCACCTCGCGCTGCGCGGCGTGATCATCGACAACCTGACCACGAACGGCGTCGCGCTGACGAACGAGGTCGCCGAGCGTCTCGTGAAAAATCAGGCGCGCGAGGTCATCTTCTCGCTCAACGCCGCCGACGCCGAAGACTACGCGCGCATGATGAAGGTCAAGCCCGCGCTCTTCGACAAGGTCGTCGAGAACATGAAGAACCTCGTCGCGGTGCGCGGCGACTCGATCTATCCGTCGATCGTCATTCAGTTCCTCATCGATCAGAAGAACGTCTCGCGCCTCGTCGACATGTACGAGCTCGCGCGTTCCGTCGGTCCCGACCGCGTGGCCATCAACGCCGTGCTCGAGATCCCGATGGACCGGATCGATCGCCAGGTGCTGCTGACGCCGGACGACCGCTACGCCGCCGAGCCGCTGGTCGAGGAGATCCTCCGCCGCGACCGCGAGATCGGCATGCTGCAGGTCGACTTCGCCATCGCCGGCTGGAACGAGATGCTCAGCGCCGTCCGCGCGCGCGTGAACACGCCCGCGCACAACGCGTATCCGATCGCGCCGTCGTTCAAGAACGAGAACGGCGGCTGCTTCTTCGCCTGGTACACCGCGGCCATCACCGGCAACGGCGACATCCGCCCGTGCTGCCTGCTGCTCAACCCGAGCGTGAAGCCGCTCGGCAACGTGCACGACAAGCCGACCTTCGCCGAGCAGTGGAACGGTCCCGAGTTCGCGAAGATGCGCGACGAGATGCGCGAAGTGATGCTGATGAAGAACCGCATCGCGTACTCCCCCGCGCGCTTCGACGTGCTCAAGGAGCCGTGCGTGACCGACGGTCTCTGCTGGCTCAAGAACATGTACTTCCGTGCCGACGAGGAGTTCTACGCGGAGCTCGACCAGACCCTCGAGCAGGTGCGCAAGAAAGAGATCCGCTGGATGTTCGGCGGCAACAAAGCGCGCAAACGCGCCGCGGAGCTCTTCATCCAGGAACACCCAAAGCTCAAGAAGTCGTGGGACTGGCTGCGCGAGAGCTCGCGCCCCGCGCGCATCTTCCTCAAGTCGCGCCTCGGCGTCGATCTGACCGACGCGGTCTAACGCGACGAGAGGCCTCCGGCGGGCCGGCGCGGCCGGCAGCGCTGAGGGCATAGCCAGTACGCACGTGCGGCGGGCTTGCGGGTACTCTTTCGCGAGGAGGCCTTCATGCACCTTGCGTCCCCTCGTCCCGCGCCGATCGCCCGCGATACGAACCGTGAGTTCGATGAGCGGCTGACGTTCGGCCAGCGCGTCGCCGACCGCGTGGCCACGTTCGGCGGCTCGTGGACGTTCATCATCCTCTTCGGATGCGTGCTCGTCGCGTGGATCGCGCTCAACTCGTGGATGCTGGCCAGGCGCGCGTTCGATCCCTTCCCGTACATCCTGCTCAATCTGATGCTGTCGATGATCGCCGCGCTGCAGGCGCCGGTGATCATGATGTCGCAGAACCGGCAGGCGGCGAAGGACCGGCTCGACGCGTCGCACGACTACGAGGTCAATCTCCGCGCGGAGCTCGAGATCTCGGCGCTGCACGAGAAATGGGATCACCTGCTGCGGCACGAATGGGCGCAGCTGCTCGAGACGCAGCAGAAGCAGCTCGATCTGCTGACGACGCTCGTCGAGCGCCTGACGAACCCTGAGCCGAAGCCTTAGCCCCGCGCCTTAACCCGCAAGCAGCGCGGCGACGGCGATCGTGCCGTTGTACGCGGCGTGCAGCACCATCGACGCGACGACGCTTCCCGTGCGGACGCGCGCGAGCAGCGTCGCGACCGACAGCGTGGCGATGGCGATCATCGCCGGCCAGAAGTGCATCGTCTCGCCGAGGTGCAGCGCGAAGAAGAGCAGCGTCACGATCGCGCCCGCGGGGATCACGCCCCAGCTCGCGCGCAGTCCGCGCCACATCAGCCCGCGGAAGAGCAGCTCTTCGATGACCGGCGCATAGCAGAGCGCGACGACGATCCACGCGGTGCGGCCCGCGCGGCTTTCCAGCGCCACGCGCGCGATCGGACCGAGCGGGCCGGTGGGTTTGAGATGCGCGAGACTGATGAGCGCGAGGTACGTGCCGGCGCACGCGACGCCGATCAGTGCGAGCGCGAGGATCTGGTTCCGCGCCGGTGCGACGAGGCCGAGACCTTCATCGGTGCGATCGGGAACGAGCGGCCACGCCCACGCGCGCAGCACGACGATCAGCACCGCCGCGGAGATCCACGCCGACGCGAGCAGCAGCGGAATGCCGAGCGACTCGGTCAGCTGCCGCATCGCGCCGGACTCCGACACGTTCTCACCCGACGCCATCTTCACGATCACGGCGGCGAACACGACTCCGAAGCCCGCCACCACCTGCGCGAGAAAGACGAGCGCGAACGAAAGCAGCGCGTGCAGCGCGGTGAATGGTGGCCGCGTCACACTTCCTGCCGCACGCGCGTCGCGTCGATCCAGAGGTAGAGACACAACGCGACGAACAGCACGAGCGAGACGATCTGCGAGACCGTGTCATTGCCGTAGAACGGCGTCGTGACCCAGCTCTCTTTGAAGCTCGGAATGAGCCGCAGCGACGCGCCGAGCACGCCGCCGAGCGCGCCGCCAGCCATGAGACCCGACGCGATCACGACGCCCCGCTCGCGCATCGTGCGTCCGCGCGCGCCGCCCACGCGCTCCGACTTCCGCGAGATGAGATGCGAGATGAAGCCGCCGACGAGCGCCGGCGTGTTGAGCTCGAGCGGCAGGTACATGCCCAGCGCGAAGATCAGCGCCGGCGCGCCGAGCATCTCCATCGCCACGGCGATGAACGCGCCGGCGACGAAGAGCATGTACGCGATCGGCTGCCGGTTCATGAAGCCCTGCACCAGCGCCTGCATGATCGACGCTTGCGGCGCGGCCAGCACCAGCCGCGTGTCGCCCGGCGCCGCCTCGCCGAACTGGAAGATCCCGGCCAGCATGACGATCGTGAGACCCGAGGCGATCGCGGCCACGACGACGCCGAGGAACTTCACCTTCTCCTGCGTCGCCGGCGTCGAACCGAGCCAGTAGCCGGTCTTGAGATCGGTGATGGTCTGGCCCGACACCGACAGCGCGGTGCACACCATGCCCGCGATGGCCATCACGAAGAACATGCCCGTCGTGCCGGAGAGCCCGAACTGCAGCAGCACCACCGACGAGATGATGATCGTCAGCATGGTCATGCCCGAGACCGGATTGCGCGCGGTCGTGGCGATCGCGTTCGCGGCGACGGACGTGAAGAAGAACGAGAAGACGAGCGTGAGCAGCAGGCCGATGATGAGCACGACCGCCGTCGGCCGCAGCGTGCCGAAGAACGCCGCGACGAGGATCGCGCCGATCACGATGCCGAGGAGAATCGTGACCACCGGCAGATCGCGATCGGTGCGTTCGCCGTGCGTCTCGCCCGCGCGGAACGCGCGCGCGGCGACGCCGAACGATCCCGCGATGACGCGCAGCGATTTCAGGATGCCGAAGATGCCCGCGGTCGCGATCGCGCCGACGCCGATGTAGCGCACGTAGCCGCGGAAGATCTGCGACGCGTCCATCTGCGCGATCGGCACCGTGGCCGGATAGACGGCGTTCGGGAAGTGCTGGCCGATCATGTAGATCAGCGGCACGAGTACGAAGTTCGAGACCACGCCGCCCGCGACGAGGATCATCGACGAGCGCAGCCCCATCACGTAGCCGAGGCCGAGGATGAAGCCGATCGCGTCGAAGCGGACCACGATGCGCGCGCGCTCCGCGAGCGTGCGCATCACCGGGATGAACTGGAAGTCGAGGAACTCCTTCCACACCTGGAACGTGGTGACGAAGAAGTCGTAGATGCCGGCCAGCGCCGTGGCCTGCAGGAGCAGCTTCGCCTGCGAGCCGCCTTTCTCGCCGGTGACGAGCACCTCGGTGATCGCGGTCGCTTCCGGATACGGCAGCAGGCCGTGCATCTCGCGCACGAAGTAGCGCCGCAGCGGAATGAGGAACATCACGCCGAGGCAGCCGCCGGCGACGCAGATGAAAATCGTCTGCACCGGATGCGGATGGAGTTGCAGCGAGTAGAGCGCCGGCAGCGTGAAGATCGCGCCCGCGACGACCGCGCCGGCCGCGCCGCCGATGCTGGTGATGATCACGTTCTCGAGCACCGACGAGCGCCGCGCGTACACGCGCGCGAGTCCGATGGCGAGGATCGCGATCGGAATCGCTGCCTCCATCACCTGCCCGACTTTCAGTCCCGAGTACGCCGACGCCGCGGAGAAGATGAAGCACAGCAGCACGCCCCAGAAGATCGACCGGCCGGTCGCCTCGGGCGGCGCGACGCTCGAGGGCACCATCGGCTCGTATTCGACGCCGGCGGGCAACGGGACGTACGCGTTCTCGGGAAGTGACTTCGACTCGGTCGTTTCCATGCGCGCGCTCCTACTTCACGATTTGATCGATCGTCCGATACGACACCGAGTGGTACGTCGGGCGCGCCTTCGCGTAGATCTTCCCCGCGCGCTCGAGGCCTTCGGGCGTTTCGGCGAGTTTCTGGTACAGCGGCTTGAGGAACTTGCGGCGTCCCTGCCGCAGCAGGAAACGCTCGAGCGCATCGTACGCGGTCTCGTAGCGATGCTCGATGGCCGCCATGAGCCATTCGTGCAACACCTCGGAGTTCCCGCTGTCGGTGAAGTGGAACGCGGCGTCGAGCTGCGCCATCTGCTCGCGCGTCAGGTTCTTCGGCAAATGCCGCAGGAAGTGAATCCATTCATGCGTGGACCACCCCTTCGTCGCGAGCTCGCCCGCGGGCGTGCCGCGCTGGAACGCCTCGACCTGATCCTCGACGCGCGTGAACGCGTCCGACTTGATCTGCGGCGCGTTCTCCGGAATGCCGGGCGTATGGATCCACTGCTCGACGCCGATCTTGTCCTCGCTGCCGGGAAACTGCGACAGCAGCTGCTCGCGCAGCTCCGCGACGAACGCGGACGTGGTCATCGACTGGAACGCATGCCGGTCGAAGTAGGCGCGCAGGAACTTGTCGAACGCCTCGCGGCCGACGCTCTCCTCGATGAGGCGCAGCAGCGAATAGCCTTTCTCGTACGGCAGCTTCGTCGCGGCTTCGTCCGGATCGCGGCCGGTGAGATCGAGGAAGAGATGCGTGTCGCGCGGCGGCAGCTCGGCGACGGTGGCCTCGAGATCCTGATAGCCGAGGAGCGCGAGCATCTCCGAGTATTCGCGGCCCGCGACTTCTTCCATGATGCGGCGCTCGAAGTAGACGGTGAAGCCTTCGTTGAGCCAGAAGTCGTTCCACGTCGCGTTCGTGACGAGATTGCCCGACCACGAATGCGCGAGCTCGTGCGCGACAAGGCTCACCAGCGACCGATCGCCCGCCAGGATCGTCGGCGTGGCGAACGTGAGGCGCGGATTCTCCATCCCGCCGAACGGAAAGCTCGGCGGCAGCACGAGCACGTCGTACTGTCCCCAGCGGTACGGGCCGTAGATGCGCTCGGCCGCGTCGATCATCTTCTGCGTGTCCGCGAGCTCGTACGCGCTCGCCTCGATCATCGGCTTCTCCGCGTACACGCCGCTGTTGCGCCCGAGCGAGCGGAACGCGAGGTCGCCGACCGCGAGCGCGAGGAGATACGACGGGATCGGCTGCGGCATCTTGAAGTGATAGACGCCGTCGGCGCTCGCCTCGGTCGGATTCTCCGCGCTCATCACGGCCATGAGGCCGCGCGGCACCCGGATCGTGGCCTCGTACGTCATGCGCACGCCCGGCGTGTCCTGACACGGCACCCACGTGCGCGCGAGGATGGCCTGCGATTGCGTGAAGAGGAACGGATCCTTCCCGCCCGCGGTCTGCGCGGGCGTCAGCCACTGCACGGCCGCCGCTTCCGGCGACGACGCGTACTCGATCTTCACCGACTTCGTGCCGGCGTTGATGGCGATCGTCAGCGAGCGGCCGAGGTACGGCTGCTCGTCGCCGAGCGCAAACGTCGTTTCGCTGCCGTCGTCGAGCGTGACGCGATCGATGGTGAGGCCATTCGTGTCGAGCACGAGCTCGCGCGCGCCGTCATGCACGTCGATCGAGAGCGTCGCCGAGCCGGAGAGGATCTGACGCTCGAAGTCGACGGCGAGATCGAGCGCGAGATGCCGCACGACCGCCTCGTCGGGCCGCGCGAAGGAATGGATGTCGTTCATAGGGCGGGTAGCATATGCGAATGGCTTGCGATCACAAGGGCGGCCCGGAGCTCATCGAAATGGCCGAAGCGCACCTGCGCCGCGAAGGCATTCCGGCGTCGCAATGGCCCGGCCTCCGCTTCCGCTGGAGCGAGAACCTCGACGGCGGGATGTGGGCCGCCGTGATCGTCGAGATCGAGCGCCGCGGCGAGCAATGGATCGTGACGCGGCTCGATCGGAAGCAGGAGCCGGTGGACAACGCGGGCTTCGCGGCGCTGTAGCGGCTCGCATTGTCGCGGCGCGCGGCGTACTCTAAGGCCACAACGTATGAGCGACAGCGTCATCCAGGGCTCGTTCCCGGGCGGGATCGCATCGCTGCATGCCGCACTGCAACGGCAGCGGCCCTGCGGTCCGGCGCAGACCGGAGCGGTGCAACCGCACGCGGCGCAGATGGCGCCGCACGTGGCGGCGCAGGTCGCGCAGTTGCACGCGGCGCCGCATCGGCCGCCGATGCCGCATCAGACTTCGCTGGCCATTCAGACGCGGCAGACGGCGAGCGGCATGGCCGTGCTCCTCCCCTCGCCTCCGCGCATCACCCTGGCCGGCCAGGCGCTGCCGAATGATGTGCGCCAGCTCATGGAGTCGGTTTTCCGCACGGCGTTCCACGATGTCCGCGTGCACGTCGGTCCCCACGTGCAGACCCTCGGCGCCACCGCGTACACGCAGGGTTCGCACATTCACTTTGCGCCAGGGCAATACGATCCGCGCTCGCCGCGCGGGCGGCAGTTGCTCGCACACGAGCTCGCGCACGTGGTGCAGCAGCGCGCCGGACGCGCGCGCAATCCATTCGGCAGCGGCGTCGCGATCGTGCACGACGCAATGCTGGAAGCGGAGGCGGAACGCCACGCGGCCGTCGCTCTGCGCGCCACGGAGCGCCGGGTCGCCGTTCAGTTGCTCAAGTCGCACGCGATGGCGTACATCCGAACGCACGCGCTCGGAATCGGCTCCACCGGCGCCGACATCCGCGCATACATCGCGAACACCGCCAATCCCGAGCAGCGCCGCCGGGAACTGCTCCGCGCGTGGAACCGGCGCGGAAAGGCACGGCAGCCCGACCGCATCGCGATGCCGGCCGACCTCCTGCCGGACCAAGTCGTGACCATCAGTCCGCAGTTCGATTTTTCCGGCTACGACTCGGACGACGATCGGAAGATGGACGTGGCCGCGACGCTGGGAAGGATCACCGAACGAGTGACCCTCCGCCGCGGTGGCGGCGCAACGGTTTCGAACGTGCCGGTCGTCGACCGCGTGGAAGTCATCCGCATCGGGCGGCAGATCGCGCGCTCGGGCATTCGCGACGCGCGCCGTCTCGGCCACCTGCCGCTCGTCGCGAACTACAACGGGCACAGGATCGAGTTCGACTCGCCGGGAACAGAGGACGTCTATGCGTTTCCGCTGCGAAGCACGGGACCGGGAACGTACGAGCGTGCCGGATCCACGTCGAGCTTCAACTGGAAGAACCTCGCGGACCAGCTCGACGCCGCGGCGCCGACACCTGAGGACCGCGCTGCGAAGCGCGCCCGGATCTTCAACGAGTTCCGTGGCGAGCGGGCAACGCTGACTCCCGACGAGGCAGAAGCCGTCGCGGCGATGGCTTGCGACTTCATCAAAGGCAGCGGCAATTCCGAGTACATCCGATCGGCGTTGGCGGCTCTCACCAACGATCGCACGTTCCGTGAGGTGTTCTCGACCGACGCCCCGGTTTACGCGCCCGCGGCGCGCGGCGGCCGCGCGCTCGTCACGGCCGAAACCGCACGGAGAAGAGCTGCGGCGCCGACTGCGGCGGCCGTAGCCACGGCTCCCGCCGCGGCCGCGGCAGTCGCAGCGCCCGCCACCTCGGTTCCGACGCCAACGCCGACGCCTCCGGCCGCGGTCGTCGTGTCAGCCGCAGCTGCGGCTGCGGCAGCTGCCGCTACAGTTGCGGCGACGGCCACGGTCGGAGCCGCTACAGCAGGACCGGGAGCCCCACCGTCGCGGCGCGGAGTCAAACGCCGCCGCGGATGACGCTCGACGGCGACGCTACTCCCGCGGCATCGCGCGCAGATCGAGCGGCGGCTTCGGCAGGTTTTCTTTGACGAACGGCTGCTGCGCGAAGTCTTCGTGGATGTGCTTCGCGAAGTCGGTCACCGCCGCGCACATCGCCTGCGTCTTCGCGCTGTCGTACGACGGCGGCGGCTCGCTTCCGCACACGAGATCGGGATAGCGCGGCACGTCGGCGTCGACGAACGCGTTGTCGATCGACGCGAACGAGCGTTGCAGCGCGCCCATGAACGAGAGGAAGCGCACCCACTTGTGATTCGTCCACGTGAGCTTCGTGCCCGCCGGCGGATGATCTCCGAAGCGCGCCCCGAGAATCTGCGCCGCCTCGGCACCGCGCGACGCGAGGCTGGTCATCTGCGTCTCGTCCATCGTCAGGTTGAGACCGCCCTCGTCGCCGAGGAGCAGCACGTGCGCGATGCGGTCGCGTTGCCCGGGGACGTGCAGCAGCATGTTGTCGCGCCAGTTCTGCATCGTGTTCACGATCGCGCCGAAGAACGAGACCAGGCTCGTGACCGAACGCCAGCGCGCGACGATGCCGCTGCGGTTCGAGTCCGGAACGTAAACACGTTGACCATCGTCGTGATAGCGCTTCGTCCAGTTGTCGAGGTTGATCGCGAACGTCGGCCAGCGCGGGATCGGCGCGTCGAAGAAATGCACCGGAAAGTTGCTGCTGATGCCGCCGTCCGAGAACCAGCAGACTTCCGGCTGGCGCGGCGTGCCGGCCGGCCACTTGCGGCCGTAGTCGTACGCGCGCAGCGGCAGCGCGGTGAGCAGCACCGGAAAGCTGAGGCTCATGCGCGCGGCGACGACGATCGGCAGATTCGCCGCATCGGGAAACGGATAGAGCCCGTCGGCGTTCGGCGCCGCGCTGCCGATCATCCGCTGCACGACCGCCTCGGGGAACAAGCGCCGCAGCTCCGCCGCATCGAAGAAGAAGTGATTCTGCTCGAACGGCAGCCGATGCGGCCGTCCCCACGTGAGGTTCGTGGTCATCATCTCGAGATGCACGCCCACGCTCTCGAGATCGCCGCACGTGAGCGCGTCGTTCACGCCCGCGAGCTCCATGATCTTCTCGTGCAGCCACTGCGTGAGCCCCGGCACCGGACCGCGCTCGTGCGTCGCGCCGTTGCACATGCCGAACTGCTCGCGGGGCAGCACGTCCCACGCGTACTTCGCGGCCTCGCCCACCGACGCAACGACGGCGGCCACGCCGCCGAGGGCGAGGAGCGCGAGGGCGACGACGAGCAGGAGGATTCCGAGCAGCAGCGACGGCGTCTTCCAGGCGGCAACGCCGGCGATCGCCGCGGCGCCGAGGCCGATCACGAACGCGGGTCCCGCGTACGTCGCGAATGTCGCCAGCAGCTTCCGCACGACCTTCACGAGGTTTTTCGTTTCGAGCCACGCGATCGCGAGGTCGAACAGCGGCTTCGTCGCCGCCGACGGCTGGAAGAGTTGCAGGAGCCGCGAGCGTCCGCCTTCCGATCCGGCGAGCCAGCCGGAGAGCGCCTTCACGCCAGCAAACGCGTTCGCGTTCTTGCCGCTCTTGCGGCCGTACTCCGCCGCCGCGGTGACCGCGGCCGCGATGGCGCCGGCGGACGTGCCGCCGATGTTGACGAACTCGTACTCCTTCGCCAGCTCCGCCACCGCGCCCGGATAGACGATGCCGCTGGTGATGCCGCCCTTCATCACGAGATCGCATTTCTTCATCAGTTGAACCCCGGAAGCAGTACGTCGAGCAGCCGCGCCGGATTGCGCACGCCCTGCACGCGCATCCACGACTCGCTGACGGCGAGCGCGTTGCGATCGTGCGTGAGCGTGGCGCGGCGGTGCGCGGCCGCTTTCGCGTAGAGCATCATCTCCGCCTTTTCGAAACCGCGCGAAGCGACGGCGAGAAACTCCGCGGCGTCGTTCGTGCTGCCGCGTTGCGCCGCGACGCCGGCGCGGATCGCGTGCGCGAACGGCAGCGCCCACTTCGATTTCGCCTTCTCGATCGCCGCCGCGTCGCGCTCCGCGACGTCGAGCAGCGCGCGGTCGCCGCTGCCGATCGCCGCCGCGAGCGCGCAGCGCGCCTTGAGATGCAGCCCTTCGATCTTCACGAACGGGATGCGCAGGAGGAACGAGGCCTTCATCAGCGGCCAGCGCTCGTCCGCGCGCCGCCACGCGGACGCCCAGCGGCCTTCGTAGAGATCGATCTGATTCTCCGCGTACATCTCGAGGTAGTGCTGGAAGTGGAAGCCCTGCAGCGACCAGCGGTCCATCACCTGCCGCACCGCGCGGCGCGCCGCGTCGGGATCGTCCTGCGCGAGCCACATGATGCCGGGGCGGCAGACGGGATCGATGCCGGCGTAGAGGTCGCCGTGTTCTTCCGCCTCGCGCAGACGCACCGGAATGCGTTGCGCGAGCTGCTGCAGCTCGCCCATGTACATGAGCGAGCAGAGCGAGTAGTTGACCGTGGTGTTGATCTCCCACGACACGCCGGTGCAGCGTTCGCGAAAGATCGTCTCCGCCTCCTCGGCCTTCTGGTGCGCGTCGCGGAACATGCCGAGATAGAAGCTCTCCAGCGACCGCGCCATCATCGACATGCCGATCGCATGCGGCTCGCCGATGCTGCGCGCGCTGCGCTCCGCGCGCGTGACGATGCGCTCCGTGCGGCGCTTCGCGGTGTCGCCGCGCGTCGCGGAGAAGCACGCTTCCGCCGCGAGAGCGCGCGCCACGCGGTACGGCTCGCCCGACTGCAGCGCGCAGCGCAGATGGATCGGCTGGAAGAACGCGGAGCGGACGTTGTCGATGCGCGCGAGGCCGGTGACCATGGCCCAGCAGACGTCGATGCGCGTGAGCAGTTCCTGCGGCACTTCCTGCGCCGAACGCTCGCGCACGCGCAGGCCGCGCAGCAGCAGCCGCAGACGGCCGAGGAGGAAGCCGAGGATCGCGCGGCGCGGAGTCGCGGGAAGCGTGAGCTCGGCGGATTGCAGGACGGTGCGGATGACGCGCAGGCCTTCGTCGACGTGGCCGCCGCGCAGCAGACTCTCGGATGCGCGGCGCTGCAGTTCGAGCGCGAGCGTGGCGTCGGCCGCTTCCGCGGCGCGGAGGTAGTACGGCGCCGCGTCCGCGCCGCGTCCCGCGTTCGCGAGCGCGTCGGCGAGCTTCATGAGGATCGCGCGGCTGCCTTCGGTGAGCGCGCCGGAGATGCGCTTGCCGCGCGACTCGAGATCGAGCGCCATGGCGAAGAAATGCGCGGCGTTCTCGAACGCCAGCGCCGCGGCGGCGCGGTCGCCGGCGTCGCGCGCGAACTCAGCAGCACGCGCGTCGTCGCCCGCGCCGCGGTAATGCACGGCCAGCAGTTCCGGGTCGCGCGCGCCCATCGACTCGAGCGTCTCGGCCAGCGTGCGATGCCGCGCGCGACGCCGCTCCGGCGTCACCGCGGCCAGGATCGCCTCGCGGATGCGGTCGTGATACGTGTCTACCTCGTCGCGACGCGCGCGAACGCGCGTGCGCAGCAGATGATCGGCGCGCAGCCGCGCCAGCATGGCCTCGTCGTCCCCGCGCAGTCCCGCGGCGACGTTCGCCGCCGACGCGAGGATCGGACGTCCCGCGACGGCGACGACTTCGAGCAGATCGCGCGCGACCGCGGGCAGCAGCGCGATGCGCGAGCGGATGACGCTGTCCAGCACCATGTCGCCCGCGCCGTAGTCGTTCGTCGTGAGGCCGGTCGAGTCGGCGTAGCGCGCGAGCTCCACGATGAAGTACGGGCTGCCGCCCGCCTCGCGCGCGATCGCCTCGACGCGGTCCGTGCCGCCCTGCTCGTACGACAGCGCGCGCGCGAGATCGCGCGCTTCCGCGCGCGTCAGCTCTTCGAGCACGACGTCGCGCACGTCGCCGAGCGCGTTGTCCTGCTCCCGCAGCCGCTGCATCTCCGCGAGCAGCGGACTTCCGTCCATCTCTTCGGTGCGATGACACGCGATGACCAGCAGCGGCGGCGCATCGGGCGGCCGCAGCACTTCGGCGAGGAGCGCCGCGCTGTCGCGATCGCCCCACTGCACGTCGTCGAGAAAGAGGATGACGCGATGCTCGTCGGCCATGCGCGCCATCAGCTCGCGCAACGCGGCGAACGCGCGGCGGCGCAGCTCCTGCGCGTCGCGGATCTCGACGGCGCGTTTGCGCGCGCGGACGACCGGCTCGAGCTCCTGCAGCACCGGAAACAGGCGCGCCAGCGCGGCGACGTCGGTCGGCATCAGCGCGCGCGCCTCGAGCGGCGTCAGGCGCTTCAGATAGCGCACGAGATCGTCGATGAGACTGTCGACCGCCTTGTACGGCACCGACTCCTGCTCGTAGCAGCGGCCGTTGAAGACGACCGTCGACGGATCGCGGCGCTGCACGTCGTGGAGGAAGTGCCGCACGAGCGCGGTCTTGCCCATGCCCGACGCGCCGCGGACCATCACCGTCACCGGCGTGCCTCGCTCCGTCGCGGCGAGCGCGCTCTCCAGATCGTCCAGCTGCGCGAGGCGGCCGACGAACGGCGTCTCGCGCGGACGGGAGAGCGTCGGCGCCGACGCGAACGCGCGCGCCTGCTTCTCGGTGGCGCGCTCGGCGAGATCGCGCGCGCTGAGACGCTTCTCCGGATCGCGACGCAGCAGCTCCGTGCAGATGCGGTTGAGGTCATCCGGAATGCTGGCCACGACGTCGATGGGCGGACGCGGATCGGTGGTCCGCTTCTGCATCAGCATCGAATAGAAGTTGCCGCTGAACGGCAGCGTCCCGGTGAGCGCCTCGTACAGAATCACGCCGATTGCGTAGCAGTCGCTGGCCTCGTTCGCCGGCATCTCCGCGATCTGCTCCGGCGCCATGTACGCGGGCGTGCCGCCGAACGTGAGCTTGCCCTGAAACGCGCTGACGTCGGTGGCCAGGCCGAAGTCGAGAATGACCACGCGCTCCGCGCGCGTGACGAGCACGTTCGACGGTTTGATGTCGCGATGCAGCTTGCCCGCGGCGTGCAGCGCGGCCACGCCTTCGGCGAGTTGTTTGAGCGTGCGGCGCAACGCGTCGTAGTCGACGACCGGCTTCTGCGCGGACGTCGTGTCGGGCGTCGGCGTGTCGGGCGTCGCCAGTTCCGCCGCGCGCTCGAGGAACGCCGCCGCGCCGCGGCTGTCGACGAGCGTCGACTTCTCCGTCGTCGCGTCGTCGATCGAGGCCACGGTGCGGCCGCGGACGTAGTGGAGAAAGTCGACGCCGTCGACGATCTCCATCGTGAAGAACCAGTCCTCGCCTTCGCCGATCAGTTCGTAGAGGCGCACGAGGTTCGGATGCACGACGTCGGCGAGCGCGCGGAACTCGTTTTTGATGCGATAGATCGCGGTGGCGTCGGTGCCGAGGAGCTTCTTCAGCGCGACGGTCTGCTGCCGGTCGCGGTCGTAGGCTTCGTAGACGACGCCCATGCCTCCGGCGCCAATGCGCCGCTGGACGCTGAACCGCCCGTTCGCCAGCACGGAAGACTCGGACATGGAGAGAGGGCGATTATCGCATTGCGCGCGCGACGAGAAGAGCGAATCGCGACGAATCAGTGCCGCGCCGCGCCGAGGCTGGCGGCCGCGTCGATCTTCTTCGTGGCGCGGTCCTGCAGAAACGCCGCGACTTCATACTGCGGCTCGATCGCGACGCGGGTCTCCGCGGCGCGCGTGCCGTCGAGCGTCGCCGCGCGCACGAGCGTGCGCACGATGCCGTCGTTCCGCAGCGTGCGGCCGCCGTTCTCGCCGCGCGTCACGTTCGTCGTCGCACCGTTTTCGTAGGCGACGACGATCACGTCGGTGTTCGCATGCGGCGACGAGGCGCGCACGACGACGCCGTCCTTGTCGCGCGTCAGCGCAATCGTGCCGGCGATGGCGCGGTGCGACTCCTCGCCGATCGCGCGGCGGATCTCGAACGAGCTCGAGCCGACGAACTGCCGCGCGCCGTCGACGACCATCTGCGGCGTGTACGCGCTGGCGGCGTGCAGCGCGCGCACGTAGTCGCCCTGGCGCTGCGACCACTCGTGCGCCGAGAACGGATCGCGCCAGCCGAGGGAGTTCCAGTAGTCGACGTGGAACGCGAGCGGGATCACGTGGCCGCGGAGCGACGCATCGTTTGCCAGCGTGCGCAGCAGCTCGTCCGCCGGAGGGCAGCTCGAACAGCCTTGCGAGGTGAAGAGCTCGAGCACGACCGGCGCGTCGCCGGGACGCGGCGCGGAGTACAGCTGGATCGCGAAAACCGCGGCGGCGGTCACTGCTAGAATCCCCGCGACTTTCGCGAGAGGAGTTTCGAACATGCGTCTCATCACGCGCTCCGACTTTGACGGCCTGGCCTGCGCGGTGCTCCTGCGTGAAGTCGAGGACGTGGACGAGGTCGAGTTCGTCCATCCCAAGGACGTGCAGGACGGCAAGGTGCGCGTCGGCCGCCACGATATTCTCACGAACCTGCCGTACGTGCAGGGCGTCGGCCTCTGGTTCGACCATCACTCCAGCGAGATCGCGCGCAACGAGGACACGGTCGCGTACCGCGGCCGCTTCGAGATCGCGCCGTCCGCCGCGCGCGTCGTCTTCAATCACTACGGCGCCGCGAAGCTCGGCAAGTACGAGTCGCTCCTCGTCGCCGTCGACAAGTCCGACTCCGCGAAGCTCGACGTCGAAGACGTCACGCATCCGCGCGGCTGGATCCTCCTCTCGTACGTCATGGATCCGCGCACCGGACTCGCGTACCACCACGGCTATCGCATCAGCAATCGCGAGCTGATGATGAAGATGATCGACCTCATCGCGCAGCATCCGAACGATCCCGACATCGTGCTCGCCGATCCGGACGTGAAGGAGCGCATCGACCGCTACTTCGCGCAGACCGCCGAGTTCGAGCGCGTGCTGCGCGAGCGTTCGACCGTCGACGGGAACCTCATCTTCACCGATCTGCGCGGCGCCGGCGAGCTGCCGGTCGGCAACCGTTTTCTCGTGTACACGATGTTCCCGAAGGCGAACATCCAGGTGCGCGTGTTCGACGGGCGCAAGGGCGAGTTCGTCGTCTGCGCCGTCGGCCACAGCATCTTCAACCGCACCTCGCGCACCGACGTCGGCGAGCTGATGTCGCGCTACGGCGGCGGCGGCCATCGCGGCGCGGGCACGTGTCAGCTGCCGCTCGCGGACGCGGAAGCGAAGATCGCGGAGATCCTCGAGACGATCCGGCGCGACGGCTGAGCCGGCCCGGCCGGCTGCGCGGGTCGCCCCAGGCTTCTTCAGGCGTTGCGCGCATCGCCGGCTTTGGCGTTACTGCGCGGGTGTCGCCCACGCAACGTTCCTGTCACGGCGCGCGGCGGACGCGCGTGCGCTGCGTATGATCCGGCGCATGCGCAGACTCGCTTTCGTCTTTGCCGCTTTCGTCGTTGCCGGCGCACTCGCGTCGAGTGCCGCCGCGCAGGTGCACGAGGTCGTTCCCGGCATCTGGCTGCTGCGCGGCACGTTCACGCCCGGACATCAGCCCGACGGCAACACGATCGTGTTCGACGGCACCGATGGCCTGATCGTCGTCGACACGGGACGCCACGTCGCGCATACGCAGGCGATCCTCGATTTCGCGAAACAGCGCAACCGCCCCATCGCCGCCGTCGTCAACTCGCACTGGCACCTCGATCACATCGGCGGCAACGCCATGATCCGCGACGCGTATCCGAACGTGCACGTCTACGCGAGCAACGCCTTGAACGGCGCGCTCACCGGCTTCCTCGCGAATTACAAAAAGCAATTGCAGGGCGTGATCCCCGAGACGCAGGACGCCGATCAGCGCACAGCCTATGAATCCGAAGTCCACCTGATCGACCTCGGCACCAAGCTCGCGCCGGACGTCGTCATCACCAGCTCCGGCCCGCGCACGATCGCCGGACGCACGCTGCGCGTCGGCCTCGAAACGAACAGCGTCACCGCCGGCGACGTCTGGCTCTTCGACGAAAGCCGCTCCGTCCTCGTCTCCGGCGATCTCATCACGCTCCCCGCCCCGTTCCTCGACACCGCCTGCCCGTCGCGCTGGGGCGAGTCGCTCGACCGCCTCGCCGCCCTCGACTTCGACCTCGTCATCCCCGGCCACGGAGCGCCCATGACGCGCAAGCAGTTCACCGCGTATCAGTCCGCGTATCACGCCCTCGTCTCGTGCGCCGCCAGCACGAACGAGAAACAACGCTGCATCGACGACTGGACCGCCGCCATCCGCCCCCTCAGCGACGCCGACGAAAAGTTCACGCGCTCGCTGATGGGCTACTACGTCGATGTGCTGCGCAGCGACGCCGCGAAAGCGCGTTGCGCGGGATGACGAGGGGCGTCGGCACTCGAATCCAAAGCGATCGAGCGCCGCGGATAATGAATTCGATCGCGCGCTCAAGTATGCTGAACCCCGCTCATTCATGCGCCTGGCCGACTTCATCCTCACAAACATCGAACCGATCCTCGCCGAATGGGAAAAGTTCGCGCGGAGTCTCGCTCCCGGCGCGGCCATGGATGTCATCGCTCTTCGCGATCACGCCGAAGACATCCTCCGCGTCGCGGCACGGGACATGGTCTCCTCGCAGACCGCGGAACAGCAGGCCGATAAATCGAAAGGGTACGGCGGCGGCGGAACGGAAAGCGCCGGACTCGATCGAGCATCCAACGAGCACGCGCTAGCGCGGCTCGGCTCGGGATTCGACCTTTTGGAGGTCGTCTCCGAATATCGCGCACTGCGCGCCAGCGTCCTCCGCCTGTGGGGCGAAAGCGTCCGCACCGCCGACGAGCACGATCTCCACGACGTGACCCGCTTCAACGAGTCGATGGACCAATCGCTCGCGGAAGCGGTGAAGAGCTACACGCACCGCGTCGACGAGTCCCGCGAGCTCTTTCTCGCCACGCTGGGACACGACCTGCGCAACCCGCTCAATGCCATCGTCGTCTCATCGGGACTGCTGGCGCGATCGGGGCAACTCGATGACGAGAACACGCGCATCGCGTCGCAGATGTCGGGCTTCGCGAAGGTGATGACCGAGATGATCCACGATCTGCTCGATTTCACCCGCACGCGCCTCGGCGGCGGAATGCCCGTGTCGGCCGCACCCGTCGACCTTCAGGAGCTTTGCCGCAACGTGCTGGACGAGTTTCGCGCGGCCTATCCGCACCGGCCGCTGCGCTTCGAATCGTCCGGCGCGACATCCGGAGAATGGGATGCGGCGCGGCTGCGGCAAGTCGTGTCGAACCTCGTTGCGAATGCGGTGCAATACGGTGCGGATACAACACCCGTTGAAGTGTCGGCACGAGGCGATGAATCCGACGTTCTTCTGGTCGTCGGCAATGAGGGCACTCCGATCCCGCGGTCAGCGCTGCCAACGATTTTCGATCCGTTTGTCCGCGCCCCGGAGGGCGCATCGACGCACCGCCGCGGTGTCGGCCTCGGCCTGTACATCGCCCGGCAGATCGTCATCGCGCACGGTGGAACGATTGCCGTGACCTCGGACGACACCGGCACGGCCTTCACCGTACGTCTGCCCCGTCACCGCAAGACGGAATCCGACCGGCGCGACGCATAAGACGGCGCTCGCCACAGGCGACCCGCGTCCTTGCGCCGGTTCACCGGCGACATCCCCTCAGAACACGACGTCCGCAAACGAGACGTGTCCCGAAGGCGTGATGTGAAAATCACGCACTTTGCGCGCGCGAATGGCGGTGGATGCGCCGTAGATCAGCGGCACCATCATCGCTTGCGATTCGATGAGATCGGTGACCACTTTGCGGTTTGCGGCAGACGGGTTCACGCGCAGTGCGGCCAGCGCGGCGTCCGTCGCCGGGTCGCTCCAGCGCGCCAGGTTCGAAAGGTACTGGCCATTGCGCGAGACCTGCGCCGACGACAGCAGCGATTCGTAGAACTCGGTCGGATCGGGATTGTCCGCAACCCAGCCGCCGATGCCGATGTCGTAGTCGCCGTTCGCCAGGATGTGAAACGTCTCTTCGCTGTTCCGCGGCCGCTTCAATTGCAGGTCGATGCCATAGCCGGCGAGCTGACGGACGATCTCCTGCGCCGAGGCGAGCGGTTTCGGGAGGTAGGGTCGAGGCGTCCATGGCATCACGGCCTGAATGCGCGCCGGCTTGGCCGGATGGTTGCGCAACAGCTCGCGGTCGCGTGTCGGAGTAATGCCGGCCGGTTTGGCCATGACGAGCGGGATGATGTCGCGCGCGAGAAACGCGAAGTGATTCTTCTCGTAATTGATCTCCGCGATCGGTACCGGGTCGACCGCGTCGCGAAATGCTCGGCGCAGCGACGCGTCGCGGAACATAGGCTTTTCGCAATTGAGGAAGATGAACCCGGTGGAGTTGCCGGGCTGCATCATCGGCTGATAGCCGGAGATGGCGTGGCGGATGAGATCGTGGGCGGCGAGGTGAAGCGTCACGTCGAACTGCCCCTGTTTCGCGGCGGCAATGAGTGCCGCCGGCGTGCCGTCCGCGTCCGGCGGATAAATGGCGAAGATCAGTTCATCCGCATTCGCCTTCCCGTGATAGCTCGGATTGCGCACCAGGCGCATCTCACGCGCGTCGCGCAGCGCATACATCGACACCGCCGCCGGAAAGCGATACGGACCCGTGCCGTACAGCGTGCCGCCCTTCTCGAGGACGATTCCGCAGTTCCACTGCGTCAGGACGTTTTCGAATCGCGGGCTCGGACCGGTCATCGCGAATTGCACCCGGCCGTCGCGGACCGAGACCGTGGCGCGGCCGCGAAGAGCGCCTGCCTTCGCCAGTGACGCGGCGGCGAGCTGCGCGGTGAGCGGAGTCCCGTCGGAGAAGACGATCCCCTCGCGCACGGCCGCTGAATAGACAGGCTCTGACCCTGCACGGTCTTCGCGAAGCAGCTCGGCGAAGAGATGCGGCTCGATGGTGCCGGCCGGCGTGACGCGGTACGCCGTCTCGAAAATCTGGCCGAGCACGAGCCCGGTGATCGTGTCCCCCAGCTCGCGCGGATCGAGCGTTCCGACTCCGGCGAGGACGCCGACGCGCAGCGTGCGGTTCTTGTCTGTCGTGGCAGGGGCGGGGATCGCGGTGGAGGTCATGTGCGCAGTCTACCTAACGATGTTGTGCACGACGTCTTTCGAGACGCGCGGCGGGCGACGTCGCCCGTGGCGTCGCTCCGCTACGCCGCACGCTGCTCCGTCTCCACCGCCGCCGCGACGCGCGGCGCGCGCGTCCACGACGACGACTGCACGAGCGCGACGCCGGCGAGGATCACCACCATCGCGGCGATCGACAGCCACGTCAGCGGCTCGTGGAGAATCAGCCAGCCGAGGAAGACGGCCACGACGGGGTTGACGTACGCGTAGAGCGAGGTGTGCGTGGTGCGCATGTGCGCGAGCGCGTAGACGTACGCGCTGTACGCGATGACGGAGCCGACGAGCGTGAGGTACGCGAGCGCGGCGAACGTGCGCGGGGTGAGGACGAACTGCGGCCATTCGCCGATCGCGAATCCGACGATCGTCACGATGACGCCGCCGAAGAGCATCTGCAGCGCGGCGGAGGCGAGCAGCGGCACGTGCTTGAGGTGGTACTTGCTCTGGAACGAGCCGAGCTGCCAGCCGAGCGAGCCGACCTGGATCACGAGCGCGCCGACGAGGAACGCCGTGCTCCACGCACCGCCGGAGCCTTTCGGAGTGACGAGCAGCGCCACGCCGCCGAAGCCGATGAGCGTGCCGATCACGCCGCGCGTGTTGAGACGTTCGCCGTCGCGGCGGAACATCTCGATGATGGCCATCCAGAACGGCGCCGTGGCGACGAGGAGCGCCGCGAGTCCGCTCGGCACCCACTGCTCGGACCACACCACCGCGAGGTTGCCCAGACCGACCATGAGGAAGCCGCACACGGCGAGGTTGACGAGCGTCCGCCGGTCGCGCGGGATCGGCGTGCGCCGCACGAGCGCGATCGTGAACAGCAGCAATCCGGCCGCGGTGTAACGGAAGCCGGTGAGCAGCAGCGGCGGAATCGTCTCGAGGCCGATGCGGATGGCGAGATACGTCGTGCCCCAGACGATGCAGACCGTGGCGAAGGCCGCGTAAGCGAGTCCGCGTCCGTGGTTCATCGGGTGGCCTCCTTCGCCGCCGTGGCGCCGCCGAGGTTGATGCCGCCGACCTTCTCGCAATGCGTTTCCATCACAATGGTCGTGCGCGTGGAGAGCGAGAGCGGCGGGGTCGTGAGCTGCTGCACGAGCGTGTTCAGCGCGCCGATCGACTCCGCGCGGACCTTCATCAGATAGCAGTCGTCGCCGGCGACGGTGTGCACTTCGAGCACCTCGTCGCGCTGCATGACTTCGCGGAACTTCTTCCACGCGGCGGTGCCGAGCGTCGTCGCGCGCGCGGAGATGAACGCGGTGATCGTGCGTCCCAGCGCCACGGGATCGACGACCGCGGTCGTGCCGCGGATCACGCCCTGCCGTTCGAGCTTGTCGAGACGGTCGGCGACGGCAGGGCGGGAGAGGCCGATCTGCTCGGCGATCTGCGCGGCGGGAGTGCGCGCGTCGCGGAGAAGCAGGTTGACGATGCGAAGGTCCAGCTCATCCAACTCGACAGCCATATTCGCAATATGGCGTCGAATCGACGGAAAAGCAAGAGGCCGACCGTCGAATCGTCAGCCAGCGAAGGCGAACGGCCGCGCCGCCGCCTGAAAGGCCGGGACGCGCGTCACGCGCGGGTAGCGGTATTCGCAGCGACGCACGGCCGTCGCGGCGAGGTCGCGCTGCAGGTACTCGATCTTCACGTCGCGCGCGGGATCGGCGATGAGCTTGCGCAGCGAGGCGCGGCTCAGCACGATCGTCCGCAGCTTGAGACCCGCCGCGCGCACGGCGAAGCGGATCGAGCGGCGCTCGCCCGACAGCTCGCGCACGACCCCGTCGGGAAGCACGCTCACGATCGCTTCGGCAATGCGCGTTTCGTCGATGCTGTCCGTCTGGTTCAGTGTCTGGGTGTTCATGCTGTAATAGACGTCGGAAACGGTCGAAAGTTTTCTTTTGTCCGATGAATTCGCGGTGAACAGCCCGTCAAGACTCGTGACGTTCGCGCCCCTCGGCATCACCGCAGCTGCCCTCGCGAACGAATCCGTCCTCGACGTCGCCCGCCGCGCCGGCGCCCCCCTCGGCAACTCCTGCGGCGGCGTCGGCGTCTGCACGCGCTGCAAAGTGCGCGTCGTCGAAGGCAGCGAGGCGCTCAGCGCCCCGACGTCGATCGAGCTACGCTTCGGCGCCGCGAACCGATTTGCCGCCGGCGAGCGGATGGCGTGTCAGGCGGTCGTCACGGGCGACTGCACCGTGACGACCACGTACTGGTAAGCGCGACGGTGCCGGATGTCGCGAATTCGCGTTCGCCGGCCCATGCTCCTATACTTTTTTCATGCAGGCCGGAACGGTGCTTCAGGGGTTCTTCCCTCATGGGCTGCGGCAGCAACACAACGCCACCATTCAGCGCCTGCAGAACGGCACGGCCACGAAGCTCGGTGGGAACTTCGTTCATCACTGCGGCGCCGGCATGTTCCTGCCCGGCACTGTGCGCCAGGCCATGGAGTCGTTCTTCGGCGCCGGCTTCAGCGACGTCCGCGTCCATGCGTGTCCCCAAGCGGCCGCCATGGGCGCGATTGCGTTCACGCAGGGATCGCAGATTCATGTGACTTCGCACGGTTCGCATGCATTCGCGTCGCGCGGCCCACAGATCCTCGTGCACGAGCTCGCGCACGTCGTGCAGCAACGCACCGGACGCGTACGCAACCCATTCGGATCCGGGACGGCGATCGTTCAGGATCAGATGCTCGAAGCCGAAGCGGAGCGGATGGCGCAGAGATGGTCCATGCATGCGCCGGCGATCCGGCCGCACGTGGCGCGTGGATCCGCCGAACCTGTACAGCCACTCTGCGGCTGGCTGTGGAAGGCAATCACCAGTTGCTTCAGCTCTGCCCCGCGCGGGCCAGCGCATGGCGCAGGCCCAGGCGGAGCGGCTGCGGCCGAGGCTCCGGCGGCGGTCTACGTCGAGCTGGCGGGGGCGGAGCCGCCCGAGCGCGCATTGCCGCGCGTTCTTCGAAATTTTCTGATGGCGATCGGCATGTCGGCAAGCGACATCAACTCCTACGCCGACCCCTTCTCCCTGAGCGCGCAGCCATTGAGCGAATTGGCGGTCAGCAACCTCCGGTGTTGTGGCACGCTCGCGGCCACCGCAGTTGCTCGTCGCGCAGCACTCGTCGCCGACCTCACGGCGATCGGCCTGCGCGTCACCGGGAACACGGTCGCCGTGGGCGCGCTCCCGGAGCCCCTGCAGCACCCCGTCGCCGAAGAGATCAACGCATTCCTCACGTACTCCCAACGACCGGCGTTCGACGCTGCGAAGACCGTGACGAACTTCCTCCGGCTCGTGCGATTGCTCGAGCGAGCCTGAGACGCGGCTCTCCGCCGCTCCTCAATCGCCGTCCGCGTCTTCCGCCGCCGTCGCCGCCGCGCCGCCCCACGTCTCGTTGCCCGGCACCTCGAACCAGAACGGTTTGCGTGTCCGCGGACGATTTCCGAGCTCGTTGATGGTCGCGGCGTCGAACATGCGGCCGTTCACGATCGTGTAGCGGATCGACTCGCTGTTGCGGAGGTTCTCGAGCGGATTCGCGTCGAGGACGATGAGGTCCGCGAGCTTGCCCGGCTCGAGCGAGCCGATGTCCTTGTCCATGCCGAGGTACTTCGCGCCGCTGAGCGTGGCGGCGCGGATGGCCTGCAGCGGCGACATGCCGCCCTGGCCGAACATCCACAGCTCCCAATGCGCGCCGAGTCCTTCGCGCTGGCCGTGCGCGCCGAGCTGCACGGAGACGCCGGCGTCGTTGAGCGTCTTCGCGAGGCGCGCGTTGTTGAAGTGATTCATCTCGTCGTCGGGGATCATCGTGCGGCGGCGCGAGCGCGCGTCGATGACGCGGCGCGGCACGAACGAGAGCAGGCGCGCGTCTTCCCACACGTTGGTCTTCTGATACCAGTAGTTCTCGCCCCAGTTGCCGCCGTAGCCGACGATCAGCGTCGGCGTGTAGCCGACGGACGTGTGACTCCACAGCTGGATCACGTCCTGATACGCCTTCGCGACCGGGATCGAGTGTTCGACGCCGGTGTGGCCGTCGACGACCATGGTCATGTTGTGCATGAAGAGCGAGCCGCCTTCGGGCACCACCATCATGCCGATCTCGCGCGCGGCGGTGAGGACCTGCTGGCGCTGCTCGCGGCGCGGCTGGTTGTAGCTCTTCACGCTGATCGCGCCCACCGCTTTCATGCGGCGGAGGTGGAAGCGCGCGTCGTCGATGCCGTTGATGTCGGCCTTGAACGGCGCCTTCGCGCCGTAGAGCACCGTGCCGGTGGAGAAGATGCGCGGCGCGACGACGAGACCCGCCTTCTGCATCTCGCTCGCGGAGAAGATCTCCGCGGTGTCGTTGGACGGATCGTGCAGTGTCGTCACGCCGAATCCGAGGGCGGCGTAGGTGATCCAGTTCTGCTGCGGGATGATCTGGTCCGCGCCCATCGAGCCGTGCCAGTGCACGTCGACGATGCCCGGCATGATGGTCTTGCCGGCGACGTCGATGACCTTCGCATCGGCGGGCACGCTCACGTTCGCGCCGACGGCCACGATGCGGTTGCGGTCGATGACGACGGTGCCGTTGTCGATCACCTCGTCGCCGCGCATGGTGATGATGCGCGCTCCGCTGAGCGCGAGCTTGCCCGACGGCACGTCGTATGTCTGCGTGAAGCCGATGTGCGAGCTCTTCGCCGGGGTCGCGGCGGGCTCGGTGGCGGCGTTCGGATCGGCGACGAAGGCGAAGGAGTCCTTGAGATCGCGCCAGTAGAGCTCGGGGCCGAGCGACCAGTAAAGACGTTGACCATCGCCCGACCAGTGCAGGTAGTCGCCCGCGTCGGTGGTAACCTTCCGCACCGGCACGGCGGTGAGGTCGGGGCTGATGTCGATCGACTTGCCGGTGCGCACGAACGGCATCACGTGCACGTTGAACTTCTCGGTCCACGCGAGCCACTTCTCGTCGGGTGAGATCGCAAAATCCGTCGCGAACGCGGAGACGACGTGCGTGCGCTCGTCGCCGCCGTCGATGTCGACCGAGCGCAGCGCGCGCTTGTCCTCGTCTTCGAACGTCACGAAGAACACGCGGTCGTTCGACGCGCCGAACAGCGGCTGCGCGCCCTGCTTCGACACGAGCTTCGCTTTGCCGCCCGCGGTCGGAATGACGTAGATCGCCGGATTCGCCGCCCACACCGCGGGCCGCAGGAAGCCGTCGCTCGTGGTGCGATACGCGATCTTCGTCCCGTCCGGCGAGAATGCCGGCTCGAGGTAATGCCCCGGCTGCGACGTCACGACGCGTCCTTCGCCGCCGGTCGACGCCACGACGCGGATCGTGCCGAGCGTCTGGTCGTTCCACGTCGTGTACGCGAGCCACTTCCCGTCGCGTGACCAGGCCGGGTAGTACTCGTTGTGCTCGGTCTGTTTCGTGAGCCGATGCGGCGTGCCGTTCGGCAGGTCTTTGATGTAGAGGTAGCCGAGCGCCTGATAGACGACCTGCTTGCCGTTCGGCGAGGTCGTCACCCACCGCAGCATCTTGACGTCGAACTGATCCGGCGCGACGTTCACCGGAAACCGCAGCGCCTCGGTCACGCGCCGCGTCGATGCGACGTGGAACGGGATGTTCGTCACCTGCTTCGACGCGACGTCGATGCGGTTGATGTGACCGCCGGCCCAGAAGACGATCGACTTGTCGTCCGGTGTCCACGCCATCGTCGGATAGACGCCGTGGATCGCCCACGTCTCCTGCATGTCGCGATCGAGGCCGTCGTAGATCGGCGTCTCGCGTCCCGACTCGAGGTCTTTGATGTAGAGCGTCGACTTGTAGCGCACGCGGCGGATGAACGCGAGCGACTTGCCGTCGTGCGACGGCGTCGGACGGATCGAGCCGCCCGGACCGGTGACGTAGCGATCGATGTCGCCCGTCTCGCGATCGAGCCGCTGGATGACGTAGATCTCGCCGTTGGGATCTTTGTTGTACGCGAAGATTTGCCCCGGCGTGACGTCGTCGCTGAAGTAAACGTAGCGGCCGTCGGGTGAGAACGCGGGCTCGCCGCTGTCTTTCTGATCGGTGCGTTTCTTCGTGAGTTGCAGGCCGTCGCCACCGGTGCGGTGGTAGAGCCACATCTCGCCCGCGCCGAGGGAACGCTCGGCGGTGAAGTGCTTGCGGCCGACGAGGTACTCGGAGTCGGGCGACCACGACGGAGAGTTGAGCAGCCGGAACGACTCCTTCGTGACCTGCCGCGGATTCGAGCCGTCGCGGTTCATGAACCAGAGGTTGTCGCCGCCGCTGCGGTCAGAGGTGAACGCGATCCACTTGCCGTTCGGCGAGTAGCGCGGCTGCATGTCCCACGCGACGCCGCTCGTGAGCGCGTGCGCTTCGCCGCCGCCGATGGGAATCGTGTAGAGATCGCCGAGGAGATCGAAGGCGATCTCCTTGCCGTCGGGACTCACGTCGACGCTCAGCCACGTGCCTTCAGTGACGTCGATGGTGACGTCATGCGACGGGCCGGGAGGATTGTTGACGTCCCACTTCTCTTCTTTCTTTTCAGGCGTCGACGCGGGTGTCGCCGCCGCGGCGGGAGCCGGCGTGGCCTGCGCGGGCGGCGGCGCGTCCTTCTGCTGCGACTCCTGCTTCTGCAGTTCCTGCGAGACCGGCCGCGGCTCCTGCTCGGCTTTCTCCGGCTTCTTCGGCTCGGCCTTTTTATCGCCCGGCGGATTCGGCGTCGGGTTCGGCGGCGGCGTCTGCGCCGACGCGATCGGAAGCAGCAGAACGGCCGTGAAGAACGCAGCGAGAATTCGTTTCATCGATCCCCTCGATTCCTGATGAACATGCAGTCGCCGTAGCTGTAGAAGAAGTACCTCTCCCGAATCGCCTCGGCGTACGCGGCGCGAATCGTATCCATTCCGGCAAACGCGGAGACGAGCATCAGCAGCGTCGACTCCGGCAGATGAAAGTTCGTGACCAGGCGGTCGACGGCCTGGAACGCGAAGCCGGGCGTGATGAAGATCGACGTCTCGGCCGCGCCGGCGACGAAGCGGCCGTCGCCCGCGCGGATCGCGCTCTCGAGCGTGCGCACGCTGGTCGTGCCGACGGCGACGATCGGCCGCCGTTCGTCGAGCGCCACGTTGAGTCGCGCCGCGGCGTCCGCGCTGATCTCGTAACGCTCGCTGTCCATCTGATGCTCGTCGATGCGGTCGACCTTCACCGGTTTGAAGGTGCCGATGCCGACGTGCAGCGTCACGCGCACGATGTCGATGCCGCGTGCGGCGATGGCGTCGAGGATCTCCCGCGTGAAGTGCAGGCCCGCGGTCGGCGCGGCGATCGCCCCGCGCGCCGCGGCGTAGACCGTTTGATATGCATCTTTGTCGGACGCGCGCGGCGACTCGCGCGCGATGTACGGCGGCAGCGGCGGCACGCCGAGGCGCTCGATCTCGTCGAGATCGCCGTCGAAGCGGATCACGACGATGCCTTCGCCTTTCTCGAGAACCTCCGCGTGCAGCGCGTCGGAGAACGTGACGACGTCGCCCGGCTTCACGCGCTTCGCCGGACGGCACCACGTCTCCCACGTGCCCGGCTCGCGCTCGCGCGTGAGCAGGAACTCGATCGGCCTCTGCATCTGCCCCTTCGGCCGTGCGTAGAGCCGCGCGGGGATGACGCGCGTGTCGTTGATGACGAGGACGTCGCGTTCGCCGAGTCGTTCGGGGAAGCTGGCGAAGGAATCGTGCTCGATGCGCGGCGCGCCGTCCGTGGGCGTGAGCACGAGCATGCGCGAGCGGCCGCGCTCGCGCGGCTCCTGCGCGATCAGCGAGTCGGGCAGCTCGTACGCGAAGTCGGTGCGCTGCATGGGCGGCGCTACTTTAATGCCGCGCCGTAGAATGCGCGCGTGATTCGCGCGCTGGTCATCACCTGCAGCGACGCCGCGTCGATCGGCGCGCGCGAGGACCGCTCCGGCCCCGCGGTGCGCGCGCTGCTCGTGGCGAACGGCTACGACGTCGCGGACGTCGTCATTGTGCCGGACGAGATCGAGACGATCGCGCGCGCGATCGCGGACGCGATCGACGGCGGCATCCGCCTCGTCGTCACGACCGGCGGCACCGGCGTCGCAGCCCGCGACGTGACACCCGAGGCGACGATGCGCGTCTGCGATCGCCTCGTGCCGGGGTTCGGCGAGCTGATGCGCGCGGAATCGCGGAAGAAAACGCCGATGGCCGCGCTCTCGCGCGCGCAGGCGGCCACCCGCGGGAACGCGCTCGTTCTCAATCTGCCGGGGAGTCCGCGCGGCGCCGTCGAGAATCTGGAAGCAGTCCTGCAATTGCTTCCGCACGCGCTGGAACTCCTCGGCGGCGAGAAAGTAGAGAAGCATCCCGCATGAACGTCTTACCCGGACTCGAAGTGCTCATCCATCAGGAACCGCGGCGCATTCAAGGCAAGCGCATCGGCCTGGTCTCGAATCAAAGCGCCGTCACGCACGACCTGCAGCATGCCGTGAAGCTGCTGCACGCGGGCCGCGGCTGGAAGCTCACCGCGCTTTTCGGCCCCGAGCACGGCATCTGGGGCGAGGCACAGGACATGGCGCACGTCGATCACTCGACCGACCCGCTGACCGGCCTCCCCGTCTATTCACTGTACGGAAAAAACGAATCTGACCTCGCGCCGCGCCGCGAGGTGCTGCGCAACCTCGACGCGCTCGTCATCGACCTCCAGGACATCGGCTCGCGCTACTACACCTTCATCTACACGATGGCGCTCTGCATGCGCGAGGCGGCCGCGCTCGGACTCGAGGTGATCGTGCTCGATCGTCCGAATCCGATCGACGGCATCCACCTCGAGGGCAACATCCGCGAGGAAAAGTATTCGAGCTTCGTCGGCATGTTCCCGCTGCCGACGCGCCACGGCATGACCGCGGGCGAGCTGGCACGCTGGTTCGCGCGCTACTACCGCGACGTGCACAAGCTCGAGTGCAATCTGACCGTCGTGCCGATGAAGGGCTGGAGCCGTTCGATGTGGTGGGGCGACACGGGACTGCCTTGGGTGATCCCGTCGCCGAACATGCCGACGGTCTACACCGCGACGGTGTATCCCGGCATGTGCCTCGTCGAAGGCACGAACCTCAGCGAAGGCCGCGGCACGACGCACCCGTTTGAGTTTTTCGGCGCACCGTGGATCAAGGACGCGTTCAAGTTCGCCGAGCGCCTCAATCACCTCGGACTCCCCGGCGTCCGCTTCCGCCCGCACTACTTCCTCCCAACGTTCCACAAGCACGCCGGCAAAGTGTGCGGCGGCGTGGAGCTGCACGTCACCAACCGCAGCCTCTTCGAGCCGTACCGCACGGGCCTCTGGTGCGTGAAGGTCGCGCGCGACGAGAACCCCGACGAATTCAAGTGGCGGACGGAGACGTACGAGTTCGTGTCCGACCGCCTGGCCATCGACCTCCTCGCCGGCAGCGCGCGCTACCGCGAGCTGGTCGAGAGCGGCGGCAACATCGACTCATGGGTGCGCGAGTGGGAAGACGGCCTGCACGAGTTCGCCCGCGTGCGCGACGAGTTCCTGCTGTATCGCGAATAGTGCACGCGAATCGTGCGTGCACGCGGCCTACAATCGCCGCATGCACGCACTGCTCGCGCTCCTGTTCGCCATCCAGATCACGACCCCGGTGTGGAACGACGCCCCGCCGTCGATGCCGGCCGGAACGAAGATCGCGATCCTCGAAGGCAGCCCGCGCGAGCCGGGCATGTTCACGATTCGCCTCAAGCTCCCCAAAGGCGCCGTCGTCCCCCCGCACACCCACCCCCGCCCCGAACGCGTGACCGTGCTCTCCGGGCGCGTGCGCATCGCCTTCGCCACGAAGATCGGCGCACACGACGCGTCGACGACGTTCACCACCGGCGGCTTCTACGTCAACCCGCCGAACGAGGCGCACTACCTCCTCATCGACGAGGAGACGGTGCTGCAGCTGACGTGCGAGGGGCCGTGGGAGCTGAAGTACGTGAAGTGAGTGAGGTCGCCCGCTACAGAGCGTCTTCCTTACGAGGACGACTCGCAGACTGCGCGACCACGACGGACGTCGCATCCGCGGCGTCTTCTTCCGCGTCGTCCTTGCTCTTACGGATTCGCAGCATCTTGCCGGCGGCTTTCGCGACCTTCTTGCGCGCGCCGTCGGCCTTCTCACCTTCAATGACTTCGCGCTTGATCACTTCCTGCTTGAGCGCCTCGCGCAATTCATCGAGCTCGATTTTCGCGTCGGACACGCGCCGCAGCTCGCGACGCACGGTGTCCAGCACCGCGTCGCTCAGCATCACGGCGGCCAGATAGAACTTGTTCGTGGCCTGCAGATGATCGTGGTACGCGTACAGACCCGACTTGAGCATGCTCTCGCGCGTCAGCAGGTACAGGCTTTCGAGGTCATTGTGGTTCTTCGCATTGAGCGCGAGCAGATCGATGTCGAGCACGAGCTCCGCGTCGATCGGTTTCGCGAAGATGACGCGAAACACTCGCCACATCTGACCATTCGTCAACGCCACCCATTCGACAACGCTACGCATTCGACGCCTTGATTCGCCTCGATCAGCATCTGGAACTTGCCGTCGATGCGCGTCGCCAGATCGCAATACGTTCCGCGAATTGCAAGCTCGCGCGTGACCTCGCTGTACTTGTCGTAGCCGTAAATCTCCGCGAGCATGTCCGTGACGATCATCGACGTGTCAGACTCGTTCACGTCGCGCGACTTTGCGGCCGCAAGAATCGGAGAATGCCGCCCGCCCCGGAGCCACCCCGTGCAACTCGACATCCTCTACGAAGACGACGCGATCATCTTCCTCAACAAGCCGGCGGGCGTCGTCGTGCAGCAGCGCATGCATGAGCCGGACGAGCCTTTTTTTCACGAACTCGTGACGCGGCATACGTCGCCCGCGTATCTCATGCAGCGGCTCGACCGCGGGACGAGCGGCGTGTTGTTTTTCACGAAGATGAGCAAGGTCAACGCGCGGGTGACGCGGCAGTTCGAACAGCATCGGATCCGCAAGCGCTATCTCGCGATCTGCACGCACGAGCTCGGCGAGGCACAGACGATCGACGCGCCGATCGCGCGCATCGGCGCGATCCAGTTCGGCATCCGCGAACGTGGCAAGCGCGCGGTGACGCACGTCCGCCCGCTGCGCGCGACACGGAACGGCTCGCTGCTCGACATTCATCTCGAGACCGGGCGGACGCATCAGATCCGCGTGCATCTGTCCGCCATCGGTCATCCGCTGGCAGGCGACTGGCTCTATGGAAGGAGGGACGCGGCGCGTCCGATGTTGCACGCCGCGCAGCTCGACATGACGCATCCATTGACAGGACAACCACTTCGGGTCGCGGCGCCGCTGCCCGGCGACTTCACGGAAGAGCTGAAACGGCGCGGCATCGCGTCCGCGCAAGAGGACGAAGCGACATCGGGGGAGTTCAGCTAAATGACTGATAGCGTTAGAATAAACGGCGACCCCAACCCGTTACCGATAGCACAGGAGACATCCGAATGAAACTCTTCACGCGCATCGCTGCTTTCATGTTGCTGTTCGTACCGCTGGTCGCCTCGGCTCAGTTCCGCGATCTCGATACGGCCATGTCCAACCTCGAACGCGGCTTCGGCAGCGGCGACGTGGACGCGATCGTTTCGGGAATCGGCTCCGGCGATCAGGTCATGCTCCAGTTCCCCGGCCTCGCCGACAAGAGCGGCTTCTTCGGCCGCGATCAGGCGGCGTATCTGCTCGACGCGCTCTTCAATAAGGTCAAGCCGAGCGGCTTCGAGCGCGTCAGCGCGAAGGGTGTGCGTGCCGAGGGGCAGTATCAGATCACGGCGCGCTGGACGATCAACGGCGGGCCGCGCGACCTCTACATCACGCTCAAGCAGAAAGACGGCAAGTGGGTCGTCGCCTCCGCGAAATCCGGGGGGCAGTAAACTCCATCCATGACGTGGAACACCAAAACAGCGCGGCTCGCCGCGCTGTTCGTGTTTTTGGTCACGCTCGTCGAGCTGCTCGCGCTCTGGCGCGTGCGGCGCGTGACGCGCGCGTTCCCCGAGCGCGCGTCGGAACACCTCGCGCACGACGTCGCGCGCATTCGCGACAACCTCGCCGCGCGTGAGTCAGAGCTCGACGCGACTGCCGCGCACATCGCGCATAAGATCGCCGGCCACGAGAACGACCGCGCGGAGCTCTTCCGCATCCTCCGCGCCGAAACGCAGAAAGCCGGCCGCGGCGCGCGAATCCTCGGCAACGACGGCGCGCCGGTCGCGTGGTGGGGCGAGGACTACCGCGCGCCGTCCGACCGCACGTTCCAGTTCGAGCTCACGAACTTCTACATCACGCACCAGCGCAAGGCCGGCGCGTTCACGATTCAGACGTTCGAGCGGATCGAGAACGTGCCGCGGCGGCGGACGAAGCTCCATCCCACCGATGCGTGGGTGTCGTCGCTCTTCTTTCACGCCGGCTTCCCGCGACAGGAAGCGGGCACGCAGCGCTTCCTCGTCGCGAAGCACGCCGACTCCGCACTTTACGTGGATATCAAACTACGCAGCGCGGACGAAGTGGCGGACGCGGTGCAGGCGGAAGGCAACACCGTCGTCGCCGCGCTCGTCGCCATCGGCGCGCTGCTGATGCTGACGGTCGTCGAGTCGCGCTGGCTCGCGATCCTCTGCCTGCTTCTCGCGCGCGTCGCGCTGCTGCCCGCGCGGCTCGCCGACGATCCGTTCGGCATCTTCGGCTTCGGACTGTACGGCTCGAAGTTCCTCGGACCGTTCAGCAAGTCGCCGTTCGACCTGCTGCTCACCGCCGCGACGGTCGCGGGCCTCGTCGCGCTGCTGCGGCCGTGGATCGTGCGCGTGCACATCGTCATCCGCATCGTCGCCGCGCTCGTCGCGGCGTTCGGATACGTGCAGCTCGCGAACAACTTCGTGGCAAACTCGCACGTCACCGCGCTGCCCGATCACGTCATCCCGGCCACGGTCGCGCAGGGAGTGCTCTTCGCGGCGCTGCTGCTCTTCGCGTTCGCGGTGGTCTTCCTCGTCGCGCCGCTGCAGCGCGGCGGCTTCCGCATCGTGCTCACGGCGCTCGCGGCGGCGGCGCTGCTGTACGTGCCGCAACACGTCTTCGGCAGCGAGAGCGCTCGCGACTTCATCGCCGATACGTACGCGCCGCTCGTCGCGGGCGAGTCGGGCCAGCTGCGGACGATGATCGGCACGACGCTCGAGAGCGAGTTCTCACGCATCGATCTCGCCACGATCCTGCCCGACGACTACCGCCGCATGAGCATGGAAGACCTCGCGTACGCGCTGTGGCTCCGCTCCGATCTGTCGAAGTGGCGCGTGCCGGCGGTGATCACGATCAGCGACGAGTTCACGCGCGGCGTGATGAGCCGCTTCGGCGTCGGGCTGCCGCAGTTCGGCGAAGGGCATACCGAGGAGTCGCGGGAGGTGCTGCAGGTCGGCGCGAGCCGGCGCGAGCTGCTGCATCACGACTTCGACGTCACGGTCCTCGGCACCACGATCGGACTCGGGTCCGTGCACGTCGTCAATCCCGCCGATCCCGGTGCGTCGTCGTACGCGGACGTCTACCGCGACTTCTTCGAGTCGACGAGCGAGGACCCGACGGGACTGCATCCGCAGCGCGAGCCCGCCGTGTACGACGCGGACGGCACGCCGCAGAGCAGCGTCACGTTCCGACTGCCCGACAGCGCGGCGACGTACTACGCGACGCTGAAGCCGGGACGCGGCATCTGGGTGCTGTCCGCGGACTCCGATCCGCAGACCCTCTTCGTGCGCCGCAGCGAGAACGCGCTCTTCGTCTTTCCGCTGCAACTGCCGACGGTCGCGCAGGACATCCGCCGCGCGGGCGGCGTCGCGATCTGGTCGCTGCTCGCGCTCTTCGCCATCGCGCTCGGCGGCTCGCTGCCGCGCTACGTCGCGATCCTGCGGCGGCGTCCGCTGAGCCTCGACTTCCGCGCGCGGACGTCGATCTATTTGACTGCCGTCGTCATCGTGCCGCTGATCCTCTTCGTGCTGTTCGTGCGCGCGTATCTCGCGGATCGCCTCGAGACCGAGTCGATCGAGCGTGGACAAACGGCGCTCAACGCCGCGCAGCGCGTGATCGAGGATTACATCGGCTCGCAGTCGGCCGCGCCGGAACAGGTGCTCGACGACGAGATCCTCAGCTGGCTCGCGCGCGTCATCGGCCACGACCTCCATCTCTATCGCGGCGAGCGGCTCATCGCGTCGAGCCGGCGCGATCTCTTCGCCGCGCACATCGAGTCGGAGCGATTGCCCGGCGACGTCTACCTCCGTCTCGTCTTGCGCGGGCGCCAGATCATCCGCGCGAAACGCACCTCCGGCTCCACGCAGTACATCGAGATCTACAGCCCGGTGCACCTCGGCAGCGGGCACAGTTACACGCTCGCGCTGCCGTTCATCGTGCAGGGGCGGCAGATCGAGGCGCAGGTCAACGATCTCGCGACGACGATCTACCTGCTGCTCGCCTTCATCGCCCTCGGCGCGATCGCGGTCGCGTTCCGCATCGCCGGCAGCGTCACCCGTCCCGTGCAGAGCCTCGTCGCCGGCGCGCGCGCGGTCGCGCGCGGCGACTTCGACGTCCGCCTGGCGCCGCCGCCCGATCCCGACCTCGGCCTGCTCGTCACGACGTTCGGCGACATGTCGCGGTCGCTGAAGAAACAACAGGAAGAGCTGCGCCACGAACGCGACCGCCTGCAGACGCTCGTCGAGAACATCAACGCCGCGGTGGTCGTGCTCGAAGGAGCGCGCGTCACCGCGATGAACGGCCTCGCGCGGCGGCTCTTCGGCGCGGATGCGTTTCCGCGCTTCGACGAAGTGCGCGAGTTCCTCGCCGCCCATCGCCCGCGCCACACCGAGTCGCGCGAGATCGAAGTCACGATCGACGGCAACCTGCGCACGCTGCGCGTCTCCATCGTGCCGCTGCCCGAGACCGCGGAAGACATGCTCATTGCCGAAGACGTCACGGAAATCCTGCGCAGCAACCGGCTCGAGGCGTGGGGCGAGATGGCGCGGCAGGTCGCGCACGAGATCAAGAATCCGCTCACGCCGATCCAGCTCACCGCCGAACATCTGCGCGCCGTCGCGGAGCGCAACGATCCGAATCTGCCGCGCGTCGTCGACAGCGCCGTCGAGAACATCCTCCGCCAGGTCGTCACGCTGCGCGAGACCTCGCGCGAGTTCAGCGACTACGCGTCGCTGCGCCAGGTGCAGCGCAAGCCGCTCGATCTGCAGAAGCTCCTCGGCGATCTCGCCGCGAGCTACGCCGAGACGCGCGAGCGCGGCATCGACTTCGAGGCGGACATCGAGCCTTCGACGCCGCGCGTCTTCAGCGGTGACGAGCGCCTGCTGCGCGGCGCCGTCGCGAACCTCATCGAGAACGCGCTACAGGCCGCGCCTGGCGGACGCGTGCGCCTCGGCAGCCACGGCGTCGACTCGCGCGTCGTCATCAGCGTCGAAGACTCGGGACCGGGCGTCGAGCCCGACCTGCTGCCGAAAATCTTCGACCCGTACTTTTCGACCAAGTCGAGCGGCACCGGACTCGGACTCGCGATCGCGCGCAAAGCGGTCGAGGAACACGGCGGCCGCATTCACGCGGAGAATGTGCATCCGGGCCTGAAGGTTGTGATCGAATTGCCGGTACGGACGTCGACGCCGTCATGAAGCACGCACTGATCGCCGCCCTCACGATCGCCGCGCTCGCGGCCCCACTCGCGCACGGCGACAGCGTCTCGGCGCACGGCGAAGCCGCATCGGTATACGACGAGACGCGTGGCACGCTCCGCGCGCACGTGCTGCGCCTCATCAACCGCGATCGCGCGCTCGATCACCTGCCGCCCGTCGAGCTCGACGTCGCGGCCTCCGCGCTCGCCGACGCCTACTGCCGCGAGCAGATCGTCAACCACACCACCGGACACTTCACGCTCGACGGGCTCGCGCCGTACATGCGCTACTCGTTCGCCGGCGGCAACGACGGCATCAGCGAGAACGCCGCGGCGTGGTCGGCGACGTACGCGTTCAGCGACCGCGCGCTGTACGAGCTCGTGCGGCGTTCCGAGGACGCGATGATGGCGGAGATGGCCCCGCATGATGGGCATCGGAAGACGATCCTCGATCCGTACGCGACGCATGTCGGGATCGGGCTCGCCTGGGATAATTCACATCAGCGCGGCGAGTTCCGGCTCGTGCACGAATTCGTGCGCCGCTACGTCGACTGGACGCGTCCGCTGCCGCGCCGCGCGCAACTCACGGACGCCGTGCTGCTCGCGGGCAAGCCGCTGCGCGGCATGCGCATCGCCGGCATCACCGTGCATCACGAGCCGTTCCCGCATCCGCTCGACGTCGTGACCGCGAACCGCCTCGACTCGTACGCGCTGCCCGCGTCGCGCCGCGAGTATCTGCCGCGCCTCAAGACGACCTACAGCCGCCGCGACGACGGCACGCTCGCCGTGAACGTGCAGCAATACGCGAACGGCAGCCGCGGCGACTTTCGCGTCGGCGACGACGGCGCGTTCTCGTTCTCCGTGCCGTTCGCCGACGGCGCCGGCATCTACACCGTCGTGGTGTGGGTGCAGAAGCCCGGCAACGCGACCTCGCCGATCGCCGCGAGCAACATCTCCATTCGCGTCGATGCCGCGACGCCGGCTGGTCTCGGGCAAACCGCCGCCGGCGGGCGTCGTTGAGCATCCGTGGCCGGATGCGGTTGAACGAGTCTTCGCCGCCGTACGACGCAATCATCATCGGCGGCGGACCGGCCGGTCTCACCTGCGCGATCTTCCTCGGCCGCTACCGCCGCCGCGTGCTCGTCGTCGATGACGCGCGCCCGCGCAATCACGCCTCGCGCGGCATCCACGGCTTCCTCGGCTACCACTCCATCCAACCCGCGGAGCTCATCGCGCGCGGACGCGCGGAAGCGGAAGCGTGCGGCGTGGAGTTTCTCCGCGGACGCGCGACGAAGATCGAGCGCGTCGCCGACGTCTTCGACGTCACGACGAGCGACGGCGTCTTGCGCGCGCGGCGCGTCGTCCTCGCGTACGGCGTGCGCGACACGCTGCCCGACATCCCCGAGATCGAGTCGTACTACGGCATCAGCGTGCATCACTGCCCAGACTGCGACGGCTACGAATCGCGCGACCGCCGCATCGGCGTCATCGGATGGGGCGCGAAAGCCGCCGCGATGGCGCTCAAGCTTTTGCAGTGGTCGGACGACGTCGTCGTCTTCGCGCACGGTCACGCGCGCGAGTGGGACGAGGAGACGAACAGCAAGCTGCTCGCGGAACAGATCGACATCAAAGACGAACGCATCGTCGCGCTCGAAGGTCGCGACGGCATTGTCGCCGCGGCCGTGCTCGCGACCGGCGAACGCGTCGCCGCGGGCGCGCTCTTCTTCAACATCAAGGTCGAGCGCGCGTGCGATCTCGCCGAATCGCTCGGCTGCCGCTGCGACGACCCGCATCCCGACATCGTCGTCGACGCGCACCGCCAGACCAGCGTCGAAGGCGTCTACGCGATCGGCGATCTCGTGCCCGGCTCGCAGCTCGTCATCACCTCCGCCGCCGACGGCGCCATCGCCGCGATCGCCATCAACGAGTCGCTGCTGCCGCCGTCGCGCGTCATCGGCTGACGCTCGTAGAATGACGCGATGATCGTCTCGCCCGAAGAGCTCGCGCGCGTTTACGCCGATCCCGACGTCGTACTGCTCGACGCGCGCGCGGCTGGCTACGAGCAGGGACATCTCGACGGCGCGCGCCGCGCGAACGTCGACGAGCATCTCAGCGCCGCGCGCGACGCGGGCGCGGATGCGACGCGCGGCGGACGCCATCCGCTGCCGCCGGTCGAGCGCTTCGCCGCGCAGCTTGGCGCATGGGGCATCGGTCCCGAGACCCGCGTCATCGTCTACGACGACCAGTTCGGCGCGAACGCCGCCGCCCGTGCGTGGTGGATGCTGCGCGCGCTCGGCCACGAACGCGTCGACGTGCTCGACGGCGGCCTCGAAGCCGCGACGGTCGCGGGCGTGCCCGTGACGACGCACGAGCCGCACACCGCGCCGCGTCCGCCGTATCCCGCGACGTCGTGGCAGTGGCCCATCGTCGATCGCGATGCCGTCGACACGCTGCGCAACGATCCGTCGTGGCGCGTGCTCGACGTGCGCAGCGGCGAACGCTATCGCGGCGAGACCGAGCCGATCGATCCGATCGCGGGGCACATCCCCGGCGCGCTCAATCTGCCGTTCGTCGAGAACCTCGTGCACGGCCGCTTCAAGCCGTCCGCCGCGCTTCGTCGCCAATACGAAGCGTTCCTCGGCGACATCCCGCCGGAACGCGTCATCGTGCACTGCGGCTCCGGCGTCACCGCGTGCCACACGCTGCTCGCGCTCGAAGCCGCGGGGCTGCACGGCGCGTCGCTCTACGTCGGCAGCTGGAGCGAGTGGTGCCGCAACGAGGAGCTGCCGCGCGAGCCCGCGCGAACTAAGTAACGACCCAGAGCGCCTGCCCGCGCGCCGACGCCTGCTTCGCGGTGAGCATCAGCTGCACGTACGTTTGCACGTCGAGATCGCGGTCCGCGTCGTCGCCTTCGAGATAATGCGCTGCGAGCTGCATGAGCTCCACGTCGTCCGTCGGCAGCGACGCGCTCGCGGCGAAGCGCTGCAGTTCGTCGATGAGCGCCGGGAGGCTGCCGACCTGCAGCGGATCGGCCGCATTCGCCACCGGCAGATGCTCGATCTGCGCGTGCGCCTCGGGGACGTAGACCGCTTGATAGGCATCGATCGTCGTGAGCTGCGGCGCGACGTCGAGCGTGCGCAGGACGCGCTCCTGCAGCCGTCGCCATCCCGTGGCATCGACCGGCTCGGATTCGTACGCGCCCTGCGCGTGCGACGCGGGCACGGCGAAGTGCGGCGCCAGCGCGCTTTCGACCGCGCGGGCGAGCGCCTCGCCGAACACGTCGGCGGCGGTACCGATCACGAAGGTGAGGGACACGACGCCTGAATTCTAATGCGAGTACAGGTCGATCACGCGCTCGATCGCGCGCGTGCATACGCGGCAGAACCCGACCTCGTCACGCGAGAACATGATGCAGTCGCTCTGCGGCCGATAGAGGCCGGTCGACTCGTAGCCCGCGCCCTCGAACGCGCCGACGCGGTTCGCATACTGCTGCGACCCGAGGAACTTCGTGTCCCAATCGAGCTCGCGGCGGAAGAGCGCGTCCATCTGCGCCTCGGGGACGCCCGACTCGCGCAGCCGCACGCGCTCGGCCTGGTATTCGACCGAATGCTTGTCGAAGGCGGCCTTGTCCCACGGCGTCGGCAGCGGCGTGCCGGGCGTGACGAGATCCATCCACTTCGGATGCGCGCCGTTCGCGGTGATGTTCGGCTCCCACGGCTCCGGATGTTCCGTCGCGCCGGTCGCGTACGACACGGGCGAGGTGTAGTACTCGTCGGCGAGGCCCGCGAAGTGATGGCCGAACTCGTGGACGAAGACGTACTCGGCGAAGCCGGTGTCGACCGCCGCCGTCGCCTGATCGTTGAAGATCCCGCCGCCGCCGTACTGCTGTTCGTTGACGAGGATCTCCAGGAAGTCGTAGGGCGCGGACGACGCGGCGTCGCGCATCGCTTTGTTGTCGAGCGTGAGCACGTAACGCTCGGAGTCGAAGATGTTGTACTCGACGCCGGTCGTCGTGCGGCGGTCGTCGCGCGTGCGCGGCTGATGGATGCCGCTCTTCGCCGACGGCAACTCGAGCACGCGCACGTTGAAGTCGGACCTGTGCGACTTGAAGGGGTCCGTCGCGAAGAGCTTCCCGACGAGACGCTCGACGTCCTTGTGCAGCTTCGGCATCTCCGCGGCGGTGTACCCCTCGCCGATCACGAGCAGATCGACTTTCTGCGACGCGGGACCGTTGTCGAGGTACGACCACACGCGTCCCGCCGGCGCGCGATCGGCGGGATTGACGGCGCGCGAGTTCGGATCGATGACCGTCGACCAGATCTGCTGAAACGCGTTCGCTTCGTCGCGCTTCTTGAGGATCACCTGCACCGGCTTCTTCGGCCATGGAAAGCGCAGCGACTCGTGAAACGTGCCGGGACGAAACTTGGCGTCGGGCGTCGTTTCCCACTCGCCGAACACGGACGCGAAGCCGCGTGAGTAGAGCGACTGATTCGTGTCGCGATCGACGACTTCGAAGTAGTACTTGCCGAGGTTCGAGCGATCAATGAGCTGCGTGCGGCTGCCGGACCACGGGCCGTCGGAGACGATCGCGTCGAGCGCGAGGATCTCGTCGCCGCGCGGCGTCGACGTGTGGAAGTAGTCGACGCGCATGGTCTTGTCGAGGAACTGTTCGTCGAACGTCGCGGCGTGGAGCGACGATGCGGCGAGGAGTGCGAGACACGCGAGCAAAAGCAGTCGGCAGCGCATCGGCGGATTGTATGCGCGAATGCACGGGCTCGCCGCTTGCACAACGTTCTGTGCAGGAGGTTTTGGATGGCCAGTAAGTACGGGAAGAAGTCGCACGACAAAGTGGAGAAGGTGATGCACGAGCGCAAACACGGCACGCTCAAGAGCGGTGGCTCGGGCAAGAAGGTGACGAGCCGCAAGCAGGCGATCGCGATCGGTCTCTCCGAGGCGCGTCGCGAGGGCGGCAAAGTGCCGTCGAAGAAGTCGTCGTCGTCGAAGTCGTCGAGCTCGAAGTCGTCGTCGAAGAAGTCGAGCGCGAAGAAGTCGTCGGGCGGATCGCGGAAGTCGTCGTCGAAGAAGTCCTCGTCGTCGACGAAACGCTCGCCGTCGAAGTCCTTGTCGAAGAAGTCGTCGTCGTCGAAGAAGTCGAGCTCTTCGAAGAAGTCCTCAAGCTCGAAGAAATCGTCGAAGAAGAAGTAGCGTTGCACGCGGCATGACCCGCCTGCGCCGGTTCTTCGTGCCGCTCTACGCCGCCGTCTTCGCGATCATCGCCGCCTCGTTCCTGTGGCAGATGCTGCACGGCATCTGCCCCGTTCCCTGACGCGGCGTGATGCGCGTCGCGATGCGTGCCGCGTTCGCGCCCGGTTGACGCGCCCCGCACGCCCGCGCTATCTTCGCCACCCCTCGCGGGGAATCCCCCGCAGGCCGCGTTCGTTGACAGGTTTCCCTTCAGGCGCTTAGCTCAGTCGGTAGAGCATCACCTTCACACGGTGGGGGTCAGCGGTTCGAGTCCGCTAGCGCCTACCAAACGAACATTTCTCACGCCGCTCCGGTTATACCGGAGCGGCGTTTCGTTTTCGTGCGAAAGGATCCGATGATTCGCATTGCGTTTTCGCTGTTGCTGACGTTCTTCACCGCGGTCATGGCCGCGGCGGATACGTTCACGTTCGAGGTGGTGGGAATCGACTGCGCGATGTGCGGGCCGCCGATCGAGAAGGCGCTCGGGGCGGTCGACGGCGTGAAGCGTGCGCGCGTCGATGCGAAGGCGAAGACGGCGACGGTGGAGGTGGCGGCCGGTTTCGATCGGGAGAAGCTGCGGGTGGCGGTGAGCAACGCGGGGTTCCAGGCGGTGTTTCCCGGCGAGACGGCGCGGGGGATCGAGCCGTTGCCGGCGGAGGTCGTGGCGCGGCTCGACATTCGTACGTATGCGGATGGGCGGCGCGTCGAAATCCCGGCGATCCTTGCGCCGGGCAAGGTCACGATCGTCGACTTCTACGGCGACTGGTGCGGGCCGTGTCGCGTGCTCGAGGCGCGGCTGCAGCACCTCATGATCGGCGGCAAGCCGAATCTCGCGGTGCGTCGGGTGAACATCGGCAAGTGGGACAACGACGCGGCGAAGCAGGCGACGGCGTTGCGCGCGGAAGCGCTGCCGTACATTCGCGTGTACGACGCGCGCGGCAAGTTCGTCGTCGCGGTGACGGGCGGGATGTGGGACGAAGTGCTGGCGGCGATCGAGAAGGCGGAGCGATGACGCGCGCGCTTCGTTTCGTGCTGCTCGTCGTCGCGATGCTCGGCATCCTGCCGAGCGCTTACGCCTGACCCGCCTGAGCGAATCCCAACCTCTCCGGCGGAGGGGCAACGCAGACGGTTCCGGCGCCCGGCGCGTGGTCGATCTCCACGTCGTTCGCGCACGGCACGTTCAACACCGCGCACGTGGCGACGTGTCCCGACGTTGCGCCGGTCGAGTGTGCGGCGATGACGATTCCGGATCACGAGCACCACGTGCGTCTCGCGCTCTTTCACGCGGAGCTGAACGCGATCTACGGCGTGCGCGACGGCATCGGCGTGTCGCTGCGGCTGCCGTACGACATCAAGGATCAACGCGTGCGCTACACGACGCTCGACGGCCAATCCTTCATCCCGCCGTACGGCGACATTCACCATCGCACCGAAACGCTGCGCGGTGTTTCGGACGGCGATCTGCTCGTGCTGTGGGCGCCGCGGGCGACCGGCGCGTCGCGGTGGCGCTTCGGGCTCGGCACCACGCTGCCTCTCGGACATACCGTTCCCGATCCCGTGCGTCTCGGACTCGAAGGCGAGAAGCACGAACACCTGCAGTTCGGCAGCGGCGTCTTCGCGCCGGAAGCGGAGATCGCGTGGAGCCGGCCGCTGCGCAACGCCATCGCTTCCGCTTTGCTGCAGGCGACGGTGCCGCTCACGACGAACGCGCACGGCTTCCGCGCGCCGAAGAATTTCCGCTGGAGCATCGGGCCGTCGTTCAGCGTTGGACGCGGAAGCCTGGGCCTCCGCGCCGCCGGTCAATACCAGACGATCGGGCGCTGGCACGGAGCGGTCGACGAAGGCACCGGTTTCTCGAACGGCGGCTTGCGCCTGCAGCTCACCTATCCGCTCCTCGGCGCGACGGTGACGCCTTCGATCTATCGCGAGCTCTACTCGCACGGTCTCAACGCCGCCGAGCACGAGACGTTCTCGCAGGGCACGACGGTCGGGCTCACGATCGAGCGCGCGTTCTGACCGCCGCGCTGCGCGGGAATGCCTCGCGCACACGACGAGTTCTTGCACCCGCTGACGGCGTACGCTATCGTCCGCCGAGCAGTTGCAGACCCCTAGCTCAGCTGGTTAGAGCGCCACCTTGACACGGTGGAGGTCAGCGGTTCGAGTCCGCTGGGGTCTACCAAACGATCACCCTTCGAAACGCCGCGCGCCAGCGCGGCGTTTCTCGTTTGACGGCATTTCAGCGGCGCCGCGGCGTCACGGTCTGCACCGAGCCTTCCTCGTCGAGAAAGTACGGCACGCTCGGATCGAGCGGCGTTTTCTCGAGTCGCGCGTCGAGGCGCTGGTACTTTGCGGCGATCGGGTTCTCGACCGCGGACGCGCGCGCGTAGCCGCCCATCGACACCACCTCCAGCACATCGACGCGGAACTGCGCTTCCTCGAGCGCGACTTCGAGCGCGCGGCGATTCGGGGCGAAGCAATTCGTGTAGTCGCCGTTGAGCGAGTCGCCCGGATACGCCTGCCAGAGCGGCACGTTGCGCAGCAGCGGATTGAGCGCATCGAGCGAAGTCACGCGGCCGTCGGGCAGCGCAAAGTACTCGTCGATCATCATCGTGCCGACGAACAGCAGCCCGCCGGGCTTCATCACGGAGCGGATCGCGTCGAGCGCGGCGAGCGGCTTGCGGAGGTGGTAGAGCACGCCGAGGAAGAGCACCACATCGAAGAGACCGTGCTTCTCGGGCGCGAGGTTGTAGACGTTCTCGACGAGGTACTCGGCGCGGCTGCCGAGGATGGCGCGCGCGGTGGCGAAGCCGGAGTGCGTTTCGGGAACGAAGTCGATGGCGGTCATCGTGGCGCCGCGGCGCTCCAGCTCGAACGTGAAGTAGCCGTCGGAGCAGCCGATGTCGAGCGCGCGAAGGCCGGCCAGCGACTGCGGCAGGCCGAGGCGATCGAGGATCGGAAGCTTCATCCGATTCGAGTCGTCGCCGGGCGTGACGATGCCGGGCGCGAGCTCGATCTCGTGCCACCAGCGTCCGTGCTCGTCGATCATGCGGCGGATGGTTGCGGCGTCGGTGATCATGCGGCGGCGATGATACGCGCGGGCTGGTCACACCTCTTGCAATACGTCGCGCAGGAGGAACTATGGCGAAAGCAGACAAAGAGGGCAGCAGCAGCTCGAAGAAGAAGCGTTCCAGCAGCAGCGGCAGCAGCAGCAGCGGCTCGACGTCGAGCGTGCTGCGCAATGTCGTGGCGGGTGCGGCGAGCACGGACGCGCTGATCGATCTCGTGGAGAAGCTCGGCATCGTCGACCTGGTGATCGGGCGCCTGAAATCGCGCATCGAAGAGACGGACCTCGACGAGCTGTTCGACGACATCTCCGACTATCTCAAGCGCAACCCCGAGGTGCTCGTGGTCTCGCTCGGCACGATGACGGTGGCCACCGGCATCCTGGTGTGGCTGAACAGCCGCCGCGAGTGGAACGGCGAAGAGCGTCGCGAGAGCAGCGCCGGCGCGAGCGAGTCGTCTTCGTCCTCGTCGCACACGACCGCGGCACCCGGACGCGTGCGCCGCACGAGCGCCGCGTAGCAGCGCATCAACCTACGTCGAAGAGCGGCACCTCGGCGCCGGGGCCGAGGTGTTCGAAGACGTCGCGCGATGCAGGCTTGCGCGATGATGGCTTGCGGATCGGCAGACGAGGCTCGTCGATTGCGGCGACGTCGATGCCGACGGCTCGCCACGCGGCGCGCACCGCATCCTGCGGCTCGCTGACCGATCCGTAGAGCGCGCCCGCGGCGCGGAACGTGGCGTCGGCGCACTGCTGGAAACGCGCGCGCGGTCCGAGCTCGTGCGCGAGCGCGTGATACCAGATGCGACCCGCGACGTCCCACGCGTGTCCGCCGAGGAGCGTGGCCGCGCGATAGAAGGCGTGGTTCGGAATGCCGGAGTTGACGTGCACGCCGCGATCGTCGGACGCGGTGGTGACGTAGTCGCGCATGTGCGACGGCTGTTCGTCGCGGCCGAGGATCGGATCGTCGTAGGCGGAACCGGGCGCTTTCATCGAACGGATGGCGACGCCGTGCACGCGTTTCGTGAAGAGTCCTTCGCCGACGAGCCAGTTCGCGCGCGCGGCGGTCTGGCGCAGCGCGTACTGTTTGACGAGCACGCCGAAGACATCGGAGAAGTGCTCGGCGAGCGCGCCGGCCTGGCCGCTCGCGGCGAACGCCGCGCAGTACTGCGAGACGCCGTGCGTCAGCTCGTGGCCGATCACCTCGAGCGCGGAGGTGAAGCGGTTGAAGTACTTGCCGTCGCCGTCGCCGTAGATCATCTGCCGGCCGTTCCAGTGCGCGTTGTTGAAGCCGTCGCCGAAGTGCACGGTCGACTCGAGACGCAGTCCCTGGTCGTCGACGGAGCTGCGGCCGTAGACGCGGCGGAAGAAGTCGTACGTACGGCCGGCGCCGTCGTAGGCCTCGTTCACGGCGACGTCGCGCACGCGGCGTCCGCCTTCGGGGCGCGCGATGACGCCGGGCAGCTCGTGAGCGTGATGCGCGTCGTAGATCGTGCGGCGTTTCGCGCGCGGCAGCAGCACGATCGCGCCGGCGACTTCGACGGATGCGAGCCGTTCGCGGCGCGGTCCCGCGGAGAGCGTCAGCGCGAGCCGCGCGCGGACGCGGTCGTCGTCATCGCCGCGCTCGGCGAGATTGCGCAGAATGCGCGGCGGCACGATGCTGCAGGCGTGCGGCATGAGAGCTTCACCTAGGTGGATGCGCACATGTTAGGTCGTTCGCGCGCGAAGCGCCATGGGCGAAGCGGCGGGAAACAGGCGGGACGAAGCGCCTGACCCCGCGTGTTATACTCCGCGTCCCATGACTCGAACGACTACGACCGCACAGACGCGAACGGGACGCACTCCCGCGCCCTGTCGTTGATCGTCGAGCAATCACACCGAAGCGATGATCGAGACAGGGCTCCCCGCCCTGTCTTTTGTTTTTGTACGTAGTTTGGCGAGAGGCTCACGCGATGAACATCCAGCTCCCCGACGGCTCGATCCGAGAAGTCCCCGAACAGGCCACCGTCGCCGACGTCGCCGCGTCGATCGGCAAGCGTCTGGCGAAAGACGCGATCGCCGGCAAGGTGAACGGCAAGGTCGTCGACGTCTACACGCCAGTGCCCGACGGCGCGAAGGTGGAGATCGTCACGCCGAAATCCGAGGACGGCATCGACACGATCCGCCACTCCACCGCGCACCTCATGGCCATGGCCGTCCAGGAGCTCTTCCCCGGCACGCAGGTCACGATCGGTCCCGTGATCGAGAACGGCTTCTTCTACGACTTCGGCACCGACCGTCCGTTCAGCGACGAAGACCTTCGCCGCATCGAGGAGAAGATGCAGGAGATCGTCGCGCGCGATCTGCCGGTCCGGCGCGAGGTGTGGTCGCGCGAGGAAGCGATCGATACGTTCGAGAAGCTCGGCGAGCAGTACAAGGTCGAGATCATCAAAGCGATCCCCGGCGACGAGCCGCTGTCGGTCTACCGCCAGGGACCGTGGTTCGATCTCTGCCGCGGCCCGCACGTCCCCTCCACCGGCCGCCTCGGCGCATTCAAGCTGACCAGCGTGGCCGGCGCGTACTGGCGCGGCGACGAGCGCAACGCGATGCTGCAGCGCATCTACGGCACCGCGTGGGGCGACAAGGAGCAGCTCGAGGCGTATCTCAAGCGCATCGAGGAGGCGAAGGCGCGCGACCACCGCAAGCTCGGCAAGGAGCTCTCGCTCTTCCACTTCTCGCAGTTCGCGCCGGCGATGCCGATCTTCCTGCCGAAGGGCGCGGTGATCTACAACGAGCTGATGGACTTCGTCCGCCAGTACTATCGGCGCGACGGCTACACCGAAGTCATCGCGCCGATCATCTTCGACACGGAGCTCTTCAAGATCTCCGGCCACTACGACAACTACCGCGACAACATGTTCTTCTCGGAGATCGAGGAGCGCGAGTACGGCGTGAAGCCGATGAACTGCCCGGGTCACACGCAGATCTTCGCGATGGAGCGCCGTTCGTATCGCGACCTGCCGATCCGCTACGCGGAATTCACGCGCCTGCACCGCTACGAGCGCAGCGGCGTGACGCACGGTCTCGCGCGCGTGCGCTCGTTCGCGCAGGACGACGCGCATCTCTTCGTCACTCCCGATCAGATCGAGGAGGAGATCAACCGCGAGCTGCGCCTGATCAAGGAGATCTACGACACCTTCGATTTCCGCGAGGTCCGCATCGCGCACTCCACGCGCCCCGAAAAGCGCCTCGGCGACGACGCGATGTGGGATGCAGCGGAAGGCGCGCTCGAGAATGCGCTGCGCAAGAACGGGCTCGAGTTCCACATCAATCCGGGCGAAGGCGCGTTCTACGGACCGAAGCTTGAGTTCCAGGTCACCGACGCGATCGGGCGCCCCTGGCAGCTCGGCACGATCCAGCTCGACTACGCGCTGCCGGAGCGGTTCAAGCTCGAGTACATCGGCTCGGACGGCGCGGAGCACCGCCCGGTGATGATCCACCGCGCAATACTCGGGTCGCTGGAGCGGTTCATCGGCATCATCATCGAGCACTTCGCGGGTGCGTTCCCGTTCTGGCTCGCGCCGGTGCAGGCGTCGGTGCTGCCGCTGTCGGAGAAGTTCGTCGACTACGCGGACGCGACCGCGGCGCGGCTGCGCGCGGCGGGGTTCCGCGTGGACGTCGACCGCAGCAACGAGAAGCTCGGCGCGAAGATCCGCATGGCCCAGATGCAGAAGGTGCCGCACATGCTGATCGTGGGCGAGAAGGAAACGTCGTCGGACTCGGTGAGCATCCGCAAGCGCAGCGGCGAGCAGTCGGCGGCGGCGGTGGAAGAGTGGATCGCGCAGGCGCGGGAACTGGTGCGCACGCGGAGCCTCTCCTTGTGACGCGTTGACTTTGTGGCGCCTTTATCCGTAGATTGCGCCGTTCAGAACAACCATATTTCAGGAGGAAGCCCAGATTTTTCCGCCACGTCGTAACCCACGATTCGATCGCAGACCCGCAGAACCCGAGAACCGCATCAACGATCTGATTCGCTCGCCCGAAGTCCGTCTGATCGACAGCGAAGGCAAGCAGGTCGGCATCGTGCCGATCGCGCAGGCGCAGGAGCTGGCGCGTGAAAAGGACCTCGATCTCGTCGAGATCTCGCCGACCGCGAACCCGCCGGTCTGCAAGATCATGGACTACGGCAAGTTCCTCTTCGAGAAGAAAAAGAAAGAAGGGGAAGCGAAGAAGAAGCAGAAGATCATCGTCGTCAAGGAGGTGCAGTTCCGCCCCCGCATCGACGAGCACGACTTCGACTTCAAGAAAAATCACGTGGTGCGCTTCCTCCAGCACGGCGACAAGGTCAAGGCGATCGTGCGCTTCCGCGGCCGCGAGATGACGCACATGGAGCTCGGCCGGGCGGTGCTCGACCGGCTGCTCACCGAGATCAAGGAGTTCGGCGCGTCCGAGAACACGCATCCGGACGTGCAGGGCAACCGCATGTCGGTGGTCATCGCGCCGAACAAGTAGCGCCGCATCGCAGACGAACCGTTGAACGCGCCGCGGGAATCAACCCGCGGCCCGCTCCGTTACCAGCGAGGCTTTAAGGGGACAGCTATGCCTAAGATGAAGACGCATCGTGGGGCCGCGAAACGGTTCAAGAAGACCGGCAGCGGCAAGCTCCAGCGCAACCACGCCTTCCATTCGCACATCCTGACCAAGAAGTCGCCGGGCCGGAAGTCGAAGCTCGCCGGCGAAGTCGAAGTCTCGCCCGCGAATGCGAAGACCGTGAAGCGCATGCTTCCGTACGACTAAGTACGGATGCAGTCAACGGAGCGCGCCGGGTAACTCACCCTCCTGACCCGGCCGCTCGAAACGAAAGGAAACAGGGAGAACGCAATGCCGAGAGTCAAACGAGGTCCAAAGAGAAAGAACCGCCGCGCAAAAGTCCTGAAGCTCGCCAAGGGCTTCTACGGGATGAGGTCGCGCGGACACCGCATCGCGCAGCAGGCCGTCGACAAGGCGCTCAACTCCGCCTTCACCGGCCGCAAGGATCGCAAGGGAGATTTCCGGAAGCTCTGGATCGCCCGCATCAACGCGGCCGCGCGCCAGAACGGCATGTCCTACTCGCAGTTCATCGCCGGCCTGAAGGCCGCGGGCAACACGCTCGACCGCAAGGTGCTGGCCGACATGGCCGTCCATGACGCCGCGGGCTTCACCGCGCTCGTCGACGCCGCGCGCGCCGGACTGGCAACGCCGAAGAACGCGTAACGCGAATCGCAGCAGCACGCGATGCGAAAAGGCCGGACGCTGTCCGGCCTTTTTTTACATCCGGCCTTTTTCTTTTCTACGACGGAAACGCGCGCCGCGCGCCGGTCGCGGGATCGACGAGGATCAGCTTCCCCGCTTCATCGACGGCCGGCAGCGGCATGCCCGCCGGCACGATGCGCGCGCGCGGATCGGCGCCGTTCCACTCCGAGCCGATCGGACAACGCACGCCGTCGATGACGTGCTCGATGACGCCGCGCTGCAAGTCGACGACGAAGACGCGCGTGCCTTTGCCGGTCGCCGCGAATTGTCCCGGCGTGTAGCTGGTGAGCACGAGCCGATGCGCCGGCAGTTCGGCGGACACGCCCGCGCGCACAACGCCCGGCAGCACGACTTCGACGCCGGGAGCGCCGTTCGCGTCGAACGTCGAGAGGCGCGCGTTCTTCGCGGCGCCGGTGACGACGACGAACGAGCCGTCCGCGAGCATCGCGCGCGAGTACTGCGCCGCGGTGATGCGCGGATCGGCGACGACCGCCGCGGTGCGACCGTCGAGGACACGCAGCGGCGTGTTCACGAGAAGGCGCGAGCCATCGGACGAGGCGCGAATGCCCGGCGCCACCGGCGCGTGCAGCTCGCCCGTCGTGCGCAGCTCGCGCGTGCGCAGATCGAGCTCGCTGACGCGCAACCCGGCCGTGCCTCCGACGTCGACGCCGACGAGACGCACGACGTCCGGCGTCGCGAAGAAGAGGCTCGTCGTGGTGAACGTGCTCACCGGCACCGACGCGACCAGGCGCGCCGCCGCGAGGTCGTGCACCGCGAGCGTGCGCGCGTCGGCGATCGCGACGCGCGTGCCGTCATCCGACAGCGTGAAGTGCGGCACGCCGTCGACGCGGATGCCGGTCGCAAGCGGCCGCGCGCGCCGGTCGGCGAGATGCAGGACGAAGAGCTCGCGCGGCGCATCGAAGGACGGCCCGGAAGGCTGCATCCACGCCATCGTCTGGCCGTCGCGCGCGTACGCGATGCCGTAGTACGGCGGCGCCGCGAGCCGGCGGAAGCGCCCGTCGCGGACGTTCGCAATCAACGTCGGCTGATAGTCGCCGCGTCCCGGCGCGACGCCGGTGGCGAGCATCCACTCCCCCGTCGGCGACATGTCGAGCAGCGCCACGCGCGTGAAGTCGAGCGGCGACGCCGACACGATCCACCACGCATACGCCGCCGCGGCGAGCACCAGCACGAAGAGCGGGGGCCAGAACGCGCGCGCGAACGCGACGTGGTTGCGGCGCGCGTCGGTGCGGCCGTTCGCGAGCTGCCACACCGGCGCGACCGCGAGGATCACGATGATGCCGATGGCGCATGCGACCGCGATCGCTCCCGCATCCTGAACCGCGTGCGCAACCAGCAGCGGATAGAGCGCGGCCGCGCCGATGCCGAGGACGACGACGGCGAGGAGAAAGTCGAGCGCGATGAGCGCGGAACGCGAGCGGATCATCGTGCCGAGCGCGTGCGCGAGCAGGAAGGTGACGATGACGATCGCGCACGCCTTCACGAGAAACGGCACGGGCCACACGTTGAACCAGACGTCCCACGCGCCGAGCATGGCCGGCACGGCGATGATCGCGAACGCGCCGAGAAACACCGCGGCCGACGCGCACGCTTTGCCGGCCCACAATGCCGCGGGCGAGATCGGCCGCGCGAAGTAGAACGACAGCCGCCGCTCGCCGAGCTCGTGTCCGACCGCATTCGCGCCGAGGGTCACCGCGCTTCCGAACGCCATCACCAGCGCCAGCGAGCCGCCGATCATCGCGATGACCGTCGAGGCATCGCCGCGCGCCGCGGAAAGAAGCGCCGCGAGGAACGGCAGCACCGCGAACGCCGAGCAAAGCAGAAAGAACCGCGTCCGCGCGCGCAGCTCGCGCGCCGCAATGACGACTGCCGTCATGACTGCCCTCCCTCGGCCTCACCGGCCACCGCGATGAAGATGTCTTCCAGCGACATCGCCGCCGCCTCGGCGACGTTCCCGAGCTTCGCCAGCGCGAGGTCGTCGTAGTTCGAGACGACCGCCTCCGTGCCGCCGCCCCACTGCCGCACCGCCGTCGTGCGGAGGTTCGCGTGCGCCAGCGCGGCCGGCGGGTCCGCGACGCGGATGCGGCGGAAGCGCGCCTTCAGCGTCTCCACTTCCTCGTCGAGCACGAGCCGTCCGCCGCGGAGGATGCCGACGCGGTCGGCGATCGACTCCGTCGCGGCGAGATCGTGCGTGGCGATGAAGACCGTGATGCCGCGGTCGGCGAGATCGACGATGACTTCATCGAAGAGCGCCTTGCGCGCGACGACGTCGAGACCGAGGGTCGGATCGTCGAGGACGAGCAGCTGCGGCGACGACGCCAGCGCGAGCGCGAGCGACACCTGCTTGCGCTGGCCTTTCGACAGCTCGCCGTAGCGCGCGAGCGGCTCGATCTCGAACCGCGCGATGCGCGCGTCGTACGCGGCCGCGTCCCAGCGCGCGTACAACTTCGCGCAGAAGCGGCCGAGGTCGCGCACGCGCATCTCCGGCGGCGCGTCGGTTTCTTCCGCGACGACGCCGACGCGCTCCATCAGCTGCGCGCGGCGGCGCCAGACGTCTTCGCCGAAGAGCGCGATGCTGCCGTGCTGCGGCTGCAGCTGTCCGAGCAGCGCGCGGACGAGCGAGGACTTGCCGGCGCCGTTGCGGCCGAGGAGCGCGTAGACGCTGCCGCGCGCAACGCGCAGGTTGATGTCGTCGACGGCCACGCGGCGGCCATAGCGGATGCCGACGTGCGAGAGCTCGATGTCGGGCCGGGCGTCGCTCATGCTTTGCTCCTGTGCTCGCGGGTGAGGCGTTCGTATGCGTTCTCGAGCTCGGCCGCGGCGTCCTCGAGCGAGGCGCCCACGGCGAGCGCGGTGCCGGCGTAGCTGGTCGCGGAGTCGCGCAGCTTCTCGTTGCGCTGCGCCTTGCGCAGTTGCGCGGGCGCGTCGGCAACGAACGTCCCCTCGCCTCTCCGCACGACGAAGACGCCGGCGTCGGAGAGGCGCTGGTACGCGCGAGCGACGGTGTTGGGGTTGACGCTCAAGTCGCGCGCGAGATCGCGTACGGAAGGGACGGCGGCTCCCGGCCGCAGCGTGCCGAGGGAGATCATGCGCCGCATTCCCTCTTCGATCTGGCGCCAGATCGGAACGGCGCTGGCGGGATGGATATCGAACATGGCCTCGTTGCCTTACTGTACTAAGTGATTAATACAGTAAGCCACGACGGCCGGTTCGTCAAGGTCAGCGCAGCACTTCTTTCATCACCATCTCGTCGGGATCGACGACCACTTCGTCCGGACGCTGCGGGCTGTCGAGCTCGAACTGCTCGCTGCGGCCGCCGACGGTGACGATCTCGCGGCTGCGGAAGCCGTCGCCGCGCATCTCGAGCGTGAGCGGCATGCGGAACGTCGTGGGCGTGGTCTGGCGCTGCTCGATCGTCACGGCCACTTTCGCGCGCTTCTCGTCCCACGTCCACGCGAGCGAGAAGACGGGATGTCCGGGCTCGAAGATCCATTCGCGGAAGAACCAGTCGAGCGGCTGGCCGGCGTGGCGCTCCATGATGGTGCGGAAGTCGGCGGTGGAGACGTTGCCGTTGCGGTACGCGGCGTAGTAGTCGCGGATGCCGTCGAAAAACGCGGCGTCGCCCATGACGCCGCGCAGCATGTGCAGCACCCACGCGCCCTTGTTGTAGTTGCGTTTGTTGAGCAGCGACGGGAGGTCGACGATGGACGGATCGAAGACCGGCCGCGCGTCCTCGCCGTTCGACTCGAGGTATTCGGCGAAGCGCTCGCGCATGACGCGGCGGAACGCGCCCACGCCGTCCGCGCGCTCGAAGAAGACGGTGCCGAAGTACGTCGCGAAGCCTTCGCTGAGCCAGAGGTCGTGCCAGTCGGTCTGCGACAGCGCGTCGCCGAACCACTGGTGCGCGATCTCGTGCGCGACGACCGCCTCCATCGACGGCTTCTCGCCGACGCGCTTCTCGTTCAGAAAGATCGCGGTCGCGTTCTCCATCCCGCCGAAGCGCGTGGACGACTCGACGAGCGCGAGCTTGTCGTACGGGAACGGTCCGATCAGATCGGTAAAGACGTTGACCATCTGCGGCGTGCGCCCGAGTCCGCGCGCGCCGAGGTCGCGGTCGCGCGGGTAGAGGTAATACGAGATCTCGGTGCCGCCGTACGCGCCGGCGCGCAGGACGGAGAACTCCGCGGCGCCGAAGACCATGCAGTGCACGGGAATGGGCGTGGCCTCGCTCCAGTGCGTGCGCTTGAAGCCGTTCTGCAGGCTGGTCGACTCGACGCGCGTGCCGTTGGCGATGACGTCGAAGCGGTCCGGCGCGGTGACGATGAACTCGACGCTCGCTTTGTCCGACGGATGATCGACGGCCGGAAACCAGAAGTGCGCGCGGTTCGGCCAGTTGTCGGCGAAGACGCCCGCGTCGCCGTACTTGTTGCGCTGGAGAAAGAGGCCGTCCGCCGGTTTGCCGTGATAGCGGATGCGCGCGCGGAAGACCGCAGACGCGGGCCGCGGCAGCGCGATGGAGAGCTTCGCGCCGTCGCGCGTGAACGTCGCCGCCGCGTCGTCGACCGTCACGCCGTCCACCGTGAGCCCCGCGAAGTCGAGCACGAGCGACGCGAGCGGCGCTGCGACCGGCCTCACCGTCAGCTCCGCGCTGCCGTCGATCGCATCGACGCTCTGCGGAATCGCGAGCTCGATGCGGTAGTGCAGCACATCGACCGCGCGGTTCTGCGCCGCGAGCGGGAAGGCGAGCGAGAACGCCAGCAGGATCGGAACGCCGCGTTGCGCATTCATTTTGGACGGAGAGAAGGATACGCCCACGCGGCCGGTCGTGTCGGGTCCGCAGCATACAATTCGTCCGATCCATGCTTCTCCCGGGCTCCCGTCACGGCCGCTACGAGATCCGCTCGCTTATCGGCGCGGGGGGGATGGGCGAGGTCTACCTCGCGCACGACGCGCAGCTGCAGCGGCCCGTCGCGCTGAAAGTCCTCGCCGGCGAGATCCGCCACGACGAGGAACTGCGCAAGCGGCTCGAGTACGAGGCGCGCGCCGCGTCCGCACTCAATCACCCGAACATCCTCACGGTCTACGACGTCGGCACGTTCGGCGAGGACCATTTCATCGCCACCGAGTACGTCGACGGCATCACGCTGCGCCAGCGGCTGCTGCGCGCGGAGCCGACCATCGACGAGGTGCTCGATCTGGCCATGCAGATCGCCTCCGCGATCACCGCGGCGGAAGCGGTCGGCCTCGTGCACCGCGACATCAAGCCGGACAACATCATGCTGCGCGGCGACGGCTACGTGAAGCTGCTCGACTTCGGCCTCGCGCGCACGAACGCGGAGCCGGAGCCGGGCGTCTCGAAGACGGATCCGTACGTCGTGCGCGGCACGGTGTTCTACATGTCGCCCGAGCAGCTGCGCGGCCTGCCGCTCGACTCGCGCAGCGACATCTGGAGCACCGGCGTCGTGATGTACGAGCTGATCAGCGGACGCCTTCCGTTCGAAGGTGACAGCACCTCCGACGTCGCCGCCGCGATCCTGCGCAATCAGCCGCCGCCGCTCACGCGCCACGACAATCTCCCCGCCGCACCGCGCCTCGCCGCGATCGTCGACAAGGCGATGACGAAGGACCGCGCGCGCCGCTACCAAAGCGCGAGCGAGCTGCTCGACGATCTGCAACGCCTCCGCGCCGAGCTCGCACGCGACGCGGCGCGCGTCCGCGGCTCGAGCGAGTCGCGCCTCGCAACCACGGAATCGGTGACCGTCACCGAGCCGCCGCCGAGCAATCTTCCTCTGCGCATCACGCCGCTCGTCGGCCGCGATCTCGAACGCGACGACGTCCTCTCGCTCCTCCGCCGCGACGAAATCCGCCTCGTCACGCTCACCGGCCCCGGCGGCACCGGCAAGACGCGCCTCGCCCTCGCGTTGGGCGCGGAGCTCCTCCGCGACTACGACGACGGCGTCTGGTGGATTCCGCTCTCATCGATCAACGATCCGCAGCTGGTGCTCTCCGAGATCGCCGAAACGCTGGGCCTTCCCGAAGGCGGCGCGTCGCTGCTCGACGCGGTGCGCTTCGCGATCCGCGAGAAGCGCATGCTGTTCGTCTTCGACAATTTCGAGCAAGTGCTCGATGCCGCGCCGGTCGTGGCCGCGCTGCTCGCCGGCGCGCCGCGGGTGAAAGCGCTTGCGACGAGCCGCGCGCCGCTGCGTATCTCCGGCGAACGCGAATACGCGGTGCCGCCGCTACCGACGCCGCCGCTCGATCTGCCGATGGAGCCCGACGCATTCGCGCACTACCCGGCAGTCGCGCTGTTCGTCGAGCGCGCGTCCGCGGTCAAAAGCGACTTCGTGCTGAACGCCGACAACGCGCGCGCGATCGCGGAGATCTGCGTCCGCCTCGACGGCCTCCCGCTCGCGATCGAGCTCGCCGCCGCGCGCGTGAAGCTGCTGCCGCCGAAAGCGATGCTCGCACGCGTGGAGAATCGCCTGTCGCTCCTCTCCGGCGGCGCGCGCGATCTGCCCGAACGCCAGCAGACGATGCGCAACGCGATCTCGTGGGGCTACAACCTGCTCGACGAACGCGATAAGCAACTCTTCACCACACTCTCGGTTTTCCGCGGCGGCTTCACGCTCGCCGAAGCGGAACGCCTCGCCGGCGACGATGTCCTCGATGGCATCTCCTCATTGCTCGAGAAGTCGTTCCTCCGCCGCGATCCAGCATCCTCTGAAGAACAGCCGCGCTTCACGATGCTCGCGACGATCCGCGACTACGGTCTCGAGCTCCTCCGCGAACAAAACCGCGCCGGCGAGATCGGCCGCGCGCACGCGCAACTCATGACGTCGATCGCGGAAGAATGCGAGCTGGAACCGGACACCCTCGCCTGGGACGCCGACAATTTCCGCACCGCGCTCGATTGGGCCGCACGCGCCGGCGACGCGGAGCTCGCCCTCCGCCTCGGCGCCGCACTCTGGTGGTCGTGGTATCTCGGCGGCCATTACGCCGAGGGACGCCGCTCGCTCGAAACGGCCCTCGGCGTTCCCGGCGGCAACGACGTTCCCATCCGTACGAAAGTCCTCACCGGCGCCGGCGCGCTCGCGTTCCTGCAATGCGATTACGACCACGCCATCGAGCTGCTCGAGTCGAGCATCGAGCTCGCACGACGCCACGGCGATCCGATGAGCCTCGCGCAGTCGCTGCAGTTCCGCGGCTCGATCGCCCGCGAACGCGGCGAGTACGATCACGCGATCGATCTCCACTTGCTCTCCCGCACGATCTGGCTCGAGCTCGAAGACGTCGCGAACGCGGGCCGCTCGCTCAACTACGTCGGCTTCGCGTCATGGCTCAATCGCAATTACGCGCATACCTTCGAGCTGTGCGAGGAGACGCTGCAACTCTTCCGCGAACGCCGCGATACCGAAGGCGTGGCCTGGTCGCTCCTCAATCTCGCCGCCGCATCGCTTTACTCCGGCGCACTCGACACCTCCGAGCAGTGGCTCGACGAGTGCCTGTCATGGTCGCGCGCCGGCGGGTTCCGCGAGGGCATCGCGTGGTCGCTCAATCTCCTCGGCTACGTCCTCCGCGCCCGCGGCTCCGCCCAACGCGCAATCCCGGTTCTCCAGGACAGCCTCACGCTGCACTGGGAGCTCGGCGACCGCTGGCGCAGCGCGAGCGTCCTCGAAGCCCTCGGCGGCCTCCGCCGCGACGCACGCCTCCTCGGCGCCGCCGCCATACTCCGCGCCAAACTCGGCGCCCCCGTCCCCCCCGCCGAACGCTCGCAAGTCGAAGCCGACATCGAAGCCCTCGGCGCGCGCTGGGACGGCACGACCGAGGACGCTGTCGCCTTGGCGCTGCGGTGATGCGCCGGAGAGACCGACGAGGAGCGCCTCCGGCGGGCCGGCGCGGCCGGCAGCGCTAAGGGCTTAGCCAGTACGCACGTGCGGCTGCCGTCAACAACGTTAACCGCGACCGCACGTGCGTCTAGGCTAGGCCCTTAGCGCTGCCGGCCGTGCCGGCCCGCCGGAGGCGCTCCCGGTCGGTATCCCTCGGCGTCACTGCGACGGCCAACGCGTCAGGTACTTCGCGCGCCGGGCGAGGAACGCGTCGATGCGCCAGAAGACGCGCATGTCGTCGAGGGTCCTGCCGGCGCGGATGGCGTTGAGGGTTTCCTTGTCGCGGAGGAGCGGCTCGATCTCGTCGACGGCGAACTGCGAGGGGTAGAGGCGGACGAGGGCGGAGGCGATGGCGACGCCGAGCTCCACGCTGCGGAGTTGGCGGCGGTTCGTGATCGCGATGCGGAGGCCGCCGCATTCCGTGTTGGCGAACGTGCTCGCGGTGGGCGTGAAGCGGATGGGGGTGAAGGAGACGCCGCGCACGCCGCGCAGCTCGCGGGCGAGGACGGCGCCTTCGATGTAGGGTGCACCAACGATTTCGAAGGGCGTGTCGGTGCCGCGGCCGACGGAGAGCGCGCGTTCGAGGAGTCCGAGGCCGGGATAGAGCGCGGCGGCGTCGAGGCTGCGGATGTTCGGGGACGGGTTCACCCACGGTAAGCCGGCTTCGTCCTGCCACTGATTGCGCGCCCAGCCGTGGACGGGGATCACGGTGAGATCGACATCGATCTTGCGCTCCGCGCGGAACATGCGTGCGAGCTCGCCGACGGTCATTCCGTGGCGGATCGCGATCGGATGGAAGCCGGTGAAGTTCGTGTCGCCCTGGAGCACGGGACCTTCGACGACGTCGCCGCCGATGGGATTCACGCGATCGAGCACGATGAACTTGATCTTCGCGTCGGCGGCGGCTTCCATGGCGAGGCCCATCGTCGAGATGTAGGTGTAGAAGCGCGTGCCGATGTCCTGGATGTCGAAGACCAGCGCGTCGAGGTTCGCGAGTTGTTCGGGCAGAGGCTTGCGGCGATCGCCGTAAAGGCTGTAGAGCGGCAGGCCGCGGATGCGGTCGTCGGAGATGTTGTCGTCGGCGATGCCGCTGATGCCGTGTTCGGGGCTGAAGACGGAGACGAGCGTCACGTCGGGCGCGCCGCGCAGCAGATCGATGGTCAGGTTGCCGGCGTGATCGATGCCGGTTTGATTCGTGATGAGACCGATGCGCAGGCCGCGGAGTGCGGCGTAGCCGTTCGCGTCGAGCACGTCGATGCCGTTCTGCGCGGCGCCGCCGCCGGTGACCCAGCCGACGCGGCGCGGGACGGGAGTGAACGTGGCGCCGCGGAGCGATTCGGCGACGAGTGTGCCGAGGCGTTGCTGGAGGGCGGTGACGCTGCCTTGTCCGTTCGGATGCACGCGATTCGAGAGAAAGATGTAGAACGCGTGCGACGACGGATCGATCCAGAAGAAGCCGCCGGTCCAGCCCGTGTGACCGAACGAGCCGATGGGAAAGAGATCGCCGCGCGGGCGGCTGTACGCGGAGTCGACGTCGAAGCCGGCGGCGCGTTTGATCGGCATCTCCGGCGGCGTCGCGATCTCCGTCATCTCGCGCGGAAAGAAGTTGCCCGCGAGCACCGCGCGCGCGAATTTGGCGAGATCGGCGGCGGTGGAGAAGAGTCCCGCGTGTCCGGCGACACCGTCCATGCGCCGCGCGGTGGGATCGTGCACGACGCCGCGCAGGATCACGGGATCGGGCGCGAGCGGATCGTCGTAGAGGCGTTCGGTCGGTGCGATGCGCACGACGCCCTGGCTCGGCTGGAAGTTCGTGTCGGTCATGCCGAGCGGCGTGAAGATGCGGCGGAACGCGAAGTCGTCGAGCGTCTCGCCGGAGACGCGATGCACGATCTCGCCGAGGAGGATGTAGTTGATGTCGGAGTAGATGAAGACCGTGCCGGGGCGATGGCGCGGCTTCTCGGCGAGCGCGTGGCGGATGCCCTCGTCGTAGCCCATCCATTGTTCGTGGAGGTCGAGGTCGGGGCGCAGGCCGGAGGTGTGCGTGAGCAGATGGCGGACGGTGATCGCGTCGTCGGCGAGCTCGGGGAGGTACATGCGCGCGGGCGCGTCGAGCGCGATCTTGCCGTCGGCGATCAGCAGCCAGATCGACGGCGCGGTGGCGACGACTTTCGTGAGCGACGCGATGTCGTAGATCGTGTCCTCGGTGGCCCACTCGACGTCCGGCGTCAGCGCCCGTTTGCCGTAGGCGCGGTGGTACGTGTCGCCGTCATGCTCGATCCAGAGCACGCCGCCGGGGATGCGTTTGTGCGCAACGGCGTCGTCGATCGCCGCGTCGATCTCGGTGAGCTTCGCGGCGTCGAACGAGGGCGACGTCGCGTGCGGGGGCGGCGCCGGCGCCGTCGCGCAGGCGGCGGCCAGCAGGAACAGCAGCAACCGGGCGCGACGCACGCACGCATCCTAATCAATCAAGACGGAATCGTCACCGGCAGACGTCCGCGAAACGGAATCGCGCCGCGCAACGCGTCGATGGCCGCGCGTTGCAGCAGAGGCTGGATGCCCCACGCGCAGAGGAAGGTGGAGACGCCCTCGAGCTCGCGCGCCACGTACGGGCTGCCGAACGAGATCGCGATGCAGCTGCGCGCGTGGCGTTCGGCGAGACGTCGCGCGGCGGCGGGAACGGCGATGCGGCCGGCGCCGGAGATCGGACGCAGCGCGAGCAGGAGCACGAGGAGCTCGGCGTCCACGTCGACGTCTTCGCTCGTCGCGTCGAGCGTGAGCACGCGATCGGCGGCGAGCGCGTGAAGCGCATCGTGCAGCGGATTCGGTTCGGGGCGATCGCTAACGACGACGGCGGTGAGCTTGCGCGCGCGCAGCGGCAGCAGGCCGCGTTCATCGCGCACGAGCGTGATGGAGCGGCGTGCGAGCTCGTACGCGACGTCGTCGTTGCGGAGGACGTTCCGCGACGGCAGCGAGGAGAGCGCGCGCTTCGCGGCGAGGATGCGCTCGACGGATGCATCGATGCGCCCGAGCGGCAGGCGTCCGCTGCGGACCGCGGCGTGCACGGCGGCGATCGCGGCGTCGGTGTCGGCGGAGTAGAGCACCTGGTCGTTGCCGGCCTCGATCGCGCGCACGGCCGCTTCGCCCGGATCGAAGTGCGCGGCGAGACCGCCCATGTCGAAGCTGTCGGTGACGACGAGGCCGCGAAAGCCGAGGTCGCGACGTAGGAGATCTTCGATCACGGGACGCGAGAGCGTGGCGGGCAGCGTGCCGCCGCGCGTCACTTCGTCGCGCGCGGTGCCGTAGATGTTTTCGAATTCCGCGCGCACCGGCGCGAGCGTCGGATCGAGCGCGGGCACGGCGAGGTGGCCGATCATGATCGAGGCGACGCCGGCGTCGATCGCGGCGCGGAACGGCACGAGCTCGACGCGGTCGAGGCGTTCGCGGTCGACGTCGAGCACCGGCAAGGCGCGGTGCGAGTCGACGTGCGTGTTGCCGTGTCCGGGGAAATGCTTCGCGGTCGCGAGCGCGCCTTCGCTTTGGATGCCGCGCACGAATGCGGCGACGTACCGCGCGACCTCGTGCGGATCTTCGCCGAAGCTGCGCGTGTTGATCACGGGATTGGCGGGATCGACGTTCACGTCGGCGACCGGCGCGAGGATGTGCTGCACGCCGATGGCGCGCGCCTCGCTCGCGGTGGCGCGCCCCTGCTGGAACGCCAGCTCCGGATCGCCCGCGGCGGCGACGGCCATCGCCGGAGGCCACCACGTCGCGTCGGTGAAGCGCATGCCCATACCCGACTCGAGATCGGCGCTGACGAGCAGCGGCGTCTTCGCGAGCGACTGCAGCTCCGCGTTGACGCGCGCGGTCTCGGCGGTCGTCGACTGGAACCAGATCACGCCGCCGGCGTGGAGGTCGCGCACGTAGCGGCGGACGTCGTCGTTCAGCGCGCCGCCGCGCGCGGCGACGACGAAGAGCTGTCCGATTTTTCGGGAGAGATCCACGCCGCGATGATACCGACGCCGAACGTGACCACCGAGCCGACGACGGCGTACCACGGCCACGCGACGTGCGTCGTGAACGCGACGAGCGTCACCGCGACGATGCCGGCGAACATGCCGGCGAGCGCGGCCCGCGTCGTGGCGCGTTGCGTCGCGCCGAGGAAGAAGACGCCGAGGACCGGGCCGTTGATCAGCGAGGCGACGGAGAGCGCGGTGTTGAGCGCGGCGCGCTGCGTCTGCTGCATGGCGATGCCGACCGCGATCTGCACGATGCCGGCGACGACCGTCAGCACGCGCGAGAGGCGCATCGCGTGGCGCTCGTCGCGCGGGCGGACGAGATCGGCGACGACGGTCGCGGCGATCGAGTTGAGCGACGACGACAGCGCGGCCGCGAGGATCGCGGCGATGACGAGCCCCGCGAGTCCCGGCGGCAGATGGTGCGCGATGAAGTCGGGGAAGACTTGATCGGAGCTCGCGAAGGCGCGGTTGCCGTAGAACGCGAACAGCAGCACGCCGATGAAGAGGAACCCCGCGAACTGCGCGAGCACGACCGCGGCGGATGCGAGGAGCGCCTTCGACGCGCTGCGCGCGCGGTCGGTGCACAGATAGCGCTGCACGAGGTACTGATCGGTGCCGTGCGTCGACAGCGTGAGAAACGTGCCGCCGATGAGGCCCGACCAGAACGTATAGACGCGCGTGAGGTCGGGCGAGAAGTCGAACACGCGGAACTTGCCGGCGGCGGCGCCGAGGTCGATCGCGTGCGCGAGGCCGGTGTGATCGATGAGCACGATCGCGGCGGCGATCGCACCGCCGAGGTAGATCGCGAGTTGCACGACCTCGATCCAGACGACGGCCTCGATGCCGCCGATGAGCGTGAAGACGATCATGACCACGCCGAGCAGCGTCACCAGCGTGCCGACGCCGAGGCCGGTGAGCAGCGCGTGCAGCACGTACGCGGTGAGCAGCAGGCGCACGCCATCCGCAATCGTGCGCATGATCACGAACAGCGACGCGGCAAGCGCTTTCACGGACGCGCCGAAGCGCGTCTGCAGCAGCTCGTAGACGGTGACGAGCGTGCCGCGGAAGTAGTACGGCATGAAGAACGCGGAGATGAGCACGCGCGCGACGACGTAGCCGAAGACGACCTGCAGGAAGCGGAAGTCGCCGCCGCGCGCCCAGGCGATGCCGGGCACGGAGATGAACGTGATGGTCGACGTTTCGGTGGCGACGATCGAGGCCGCGATCGCCCACCACGGCACGGCGTGGCCGGCGAGAAAGTACTGCTCGGTCGTCTTCTGGCGGCGGCCGAACCAGAGTCCGGACGCGAGCACCGCCGCGAGATACGCCGCGATGATGACGAAGTCGATGGCGTGCATCGCGTCAGATGAACGTCAGCGGAACCAGCGGTAGTGGCCGGTCAGCTCGTACGCGAAGAGCACGTCCTCGAGCTGCGCGCCCCAGCCGATGTTGTGCACGACCATCCGCCGGCTCGTGTCGCCTGCGGCCACGTCGCTGACGACGCCGATGTGCGGCACGCCCGACGCGAGGCGCCAGGTGACGATGTCGCCCGGCGCGTAGTCGCGGGCGTCGCGCGTGACCGGCAGCGCGCGTCCCTGGCGCGTGAAGAAGGTGGCCAGGTTCGGCACGCGGCGGTGGTCGATGTTCGCGTCCGGCTTGCGCAGCCCCCATTTCCTTGGATATGCATCGAAATGCGCGCGCATGTCCTCGTGCACGAGCACCTGCAGGTCGTAGCCGGCCTTGCGCATCGCCCGGATGACGACGTCGCTGCAAACGCCGCGGCTCAGCGGGATGTCGCCTCCGGGATACGCGAGCTGGCGGTACGCGGGATCGTATGCGCGCGTGACACCGACCTGCGCCTTCGCCGCCGCGACGAACGCGTCGCGCTGCGACGCGCCGGCCTGCAGCGCGAGCGTCAGGAGTGCGAAGGTTAAAATCCGCCGCGTGAGCATCGAGATCCCTCCGTCGACCGAGGACGTGATCCATCACAGCACCTTCCGCTTCGCCGGGACGTACGTCTGGGCGCGCGCGGCGGCGGTGCGCGATGCCGGACAGCATCTCATGATCGCGCGCGACGAGCGCGAGACGACGGTGGTGACGACGCCGGAAGGACTGGCTGCCGCCGACGTCATCGAGGTCAATCCCGACCGCTGGCTGCTGCTGTCGATCGACTGTGCGCATCCGTTCTACTGCGTCGGCTTCATCGCGAAACTGTCCGCCGCGCTGAGCGACGCGGGGCTGGACATCCTCGTGGTCTCGACGTTCTCGCGCGACTGGGTTTTCGTGAAGGAAGGCGACGCGCCGCGCGCGGCGGACGTGCTCGCGTCGGCCGGCTTCGCGCGCGCGGAGGAGACCTTGCGATGAGCGACACGCTGCCCGCGGGTGCCGATTACGCGCGCCGCAACGCGAGCGTGGAGTTCGACGGCGTGACGCTCGTCGACTGCCGCTACGCGTCGTCGCTGCGCACGCCGCGGCACGCGCACGCGCGGCCGTATTTCGGCTTCGTGCTGTCCGGCAGCTATCGCGAGAGCTACGGCGCGCACGCGCTCGACGTCGCAGCCGGCGCGGTGGCGTTTCATCCCGCCGAGGCGCGTCACGTGACGACGCTCTCCGCGGCCGGCCTGCACGTCTTCCGCATCGAGCTCGATCCCTCGCGCCTCACCCGTCTCCTCGGCCGCACGCTTCCCGACGCGCCGGCGATCCTCGCGCCGGACAGCGCGTCGATCGCACGCCGCATGCGCGACGAGCTGCGCCGCCGCGACGCGCTGTCGCCGCTCGTCATCGACGCGCTGTCGGTCGAGCTGGCCGCCTCGCTCGTGCGCACGCCGCGTGACCCGATCGCGCCGCGCTGGCTCGCCCGCGCGTACGAACGTCTGCGCGACGACTTCGCGCGCGGCGCGACGCTATCCGCGCTCGCGCCGACGCGGGCGTCCACCGCGCGCATTTCGCCCGCGTCTTCCGCGCGCGCTTCGGCTGTACGCCGGGCGAGCTGCTGCGGCAGTTGCGCGTCGAGCACGCGCAGTCGCTGCTCGCGTCGACGGACGTGCCGCTCGCGGAGATCGCGCTCGCCGCCGGCTTCTCGTCCCAGAGCCACTTCACCGCGACGTTCCGCGCCTATGCCGGAGTCACACCGGCCGCATTCCGGCGCGACGCGCGCGACAAAACGCAACCGCGGCGCAAGACGCGCACGCGTCCGCGGCGTTAATGTACTGCGCATGAAACGCCTGCTCGCGCTGTCGCTCGTCCTCGTCGCCTGCCACGTCTACGCGAAATCCGAACGCTACGTGATCTACGTGCACGGCAAAGCGGTCGAGGAAGGCGGACGCCGTCCGTCGACGGAGTTCGGCGTCTACGAATACGACGCGATCCTGAAGGCGTTCCGCGACGGCGGCTTCATCGTCTCGAGCGAGCAGCGGCCGAAAGGCGCGGACGTGAACGTCTACGCCAAACGCGTCGCGGACGAGGTGCGCACGCTGCTGCGCCGCGGCGTCCCGCCGTCGCACATCACCGTGATCGGCGCGTCGAAAGGCGCGATCATCACGATGCGCGCCTCGACGCTCCTGCAGAACCCCGACGTCCGCTACGTGCTCCTCGGCGACTGCAACGACTGGGTCTACAAGAACTACGACATCCGCCTCTCCGGCCACGTGCTCTCGATCTACGACGCCGGCGACGACTTCGGCGTGTCGTGCGCGCCGTTCTTCCGCCGCGCCGGCGCGCTGCGAGAGCATGACGAGCTCGAGCTCCGCCTCGGCCTGCGCCACGGCTTCCTCTACGCCCCGCGCCGCGAATGGATCGATCCCGCCGCGCGCTGGGCACGCGGCGGGAAACGTTGAGCGTCTACGGTTCCGTTGCCTCGTTGTCGAAGCGCACCATCTTCGCGATGCTCGGCTTGCCCATGCAGTCGACGTAGAACAGCATGTAGTACGCGGGGGGCATGTTCGCCTCCCGCATGTTCGGCGCGGCGAACTCGATCGTGTAGTCACCGGTCGAGCGGATCGGCAGCTGCATGAACCGCTGGCCGTTCTCCCACCCGTGCGTCGCCGACGGCAGCTTGATCAGCGCGAGCGACGCGTCGGTCGTGCATTTCTGCGGCAGGTAGCCGAGGTGCGCGCGGAACACGTCGCCCGAGTGCATCAGATAGACCTCGCGGTTGCCGATCGTCGCCTTCGTTTTGTAGGGCACGCTCGGGTACGGATAGATGAAGTCGATGACGGCGCGCCGGTCGCCGTCGATGAACTGATACGGCGGGCTGTAAATCTCCGCGACCCAATCTTCGGTCGGATTCGTGAGCAGGCCCTTCTGCGTCTTCGCCATCGGGCCGTCGTTCCAGAAGTAGACGTCGATGTCGGCGGAGTCGAGGTCGGGCTTCGGCTGCCCGACGCGATTCGGATCGGCGGGCGGAATCGGACGCGTGATGTACGTGGCGCGCGCGGTGTTGCCGCCGGAGACGAAGATGTTGCCGTCGGGGAGCAGCATCGCGGAGTTGTGGTAGTAGCGCGGCTCGAGCGCGGCCGCCATCAGCTCGCGTTTGTAGCCGCTGAAGACGCCCGCTTTGTATTGCGGCGTGAGCAGGATCGGATCGAAGACGGGGCCGTAGAAGTCGAAGTTCCCGCCGTTGATGATCAGCACCTGCTTCGTCGGCAGGATGATCGAGTAATGCATGGTGCGGTCTTCATTCGGATCGTCGCCGAGGAAGTTCGGTTCGAGCGTCCACTTGCCGCCGGTGGGATCGGTGGGCGACGGATGGAAGGTTTCGATCTTGCGGCTGCCGCGTCCGCCCGCGAAATGCGACGGCTCGTCGGCGTTGATCGGATAGAGCACGCCCGGTGACGTCGGCTGTCCGCCGAGGATGCTGATGAGGTTCGAGTTCGGATCCCAGAGCGACGTGCCGTACGAGGTGATCTCTTCCGCGCGATCGGGGCCGCGCTCGAACGTCATGCCCGGCGCGTCGCGCGTGCCGGTCACGCGCGCAAAGTACGTGTTCTTCGTGCGGCGCATGAAGTGCGTGTCGCACGTGCGCAGGCTGACCCAGTCGCCTTCGCGCGTGAGATAGATGCGGCCGTCGGGCAGGAGATAGTTTTCGGGATAGAGCTTGAACGCGTCGTAGCGGTTGTCCTTCACGCACTGCTCCGCGGTCGGCGCGGGCGGAAAGCACGACGTCGTGCCGGGCGTCGGCGTGAACGTCGGATTGATCTCGATCGTGAACGGACTGTTCGGCGTCGACTTCACGTCGACCGAGCGCCACGCCGCTTTCGGATTGTTCGGATCGAACCGCGACGAGTCGAAGAACTCGACGAGATAGTTGATCTCGAACTGGTACATGTCGGGATTCTTCGGCGGATCGAAGCCGACGAAGCCGCTGAACACGGCGAGGCGTCCGTCGAGCAGCGGCAGCAGGCTCGCGTACCAGCGCCCGCGCTCCATGAAGCCGGCGAAGTTCCACGGCGTGCTGCCCGCCGCGGGAATCTGCCGCCAGTCGACGCGGCGCCAGTCGATGGAGAGCTCTTTCTTCCAGTCGAAAATCCACGTGGAGTTGTTGCCGGTGCGGAACGGCGAGTAGTACTGCGTGCCGCCCGCGAACAGCACGTTGCCGTCGCGCAGATGCTGGTGCCCGGTGCAGAAGAGATCGTCCGGCGCGAAGTGCCCTGCCGCGTTCGGATCGCGGACCGGCACCGGATGCGGGATGCGATAGAACGTGTTGTCGACGGGGTCGTAGATCGCGGCGTTGTTGACGATCTTGTAGTAGTCGGCAAGCTTGCTGTCGAGAAACGGATCGTCCGCCCGGTTGATGGCGCCTTTGGGCGAGGTCGGCGACGGATTCAGCGGCCAATAGTCGGTCGGCTTGAGATCCTTGTTGCGCCAGCTGCTGCCGCTGACGATGAGGATCTTCCCCGACGGCAGCATGACGTTGTGCACGGTCTGCATCCCCAGGATCTGCCGGATGGCCGCGCTCCCCTCGGCAGGGAAGACCGTCTTCCACATCCCGACCTGCTCTTTCGGCGGCGTCGTCGGCGTGTGCGCCGGCAGCCTGCAGCCGGGCGTGATGTCTTCACCCGCGAACGACGAGACCGCGAACAGGAACACGCTCACGACGGCGAGTCGCCGGATTCCTCTCCACAACATGAAGCACCTCCTCGCTAAAGGAGGTTCATCCGGAAGGAAATCCCTACCTAATACTGCTCACCAGCGCGGAGCCGGGTCGCACGATTGACGCGCGTACGGTCGAGATGAACGAGGAGCGCGGCGGCGACGAGCATCGACGAGAGCAGCGCCACTTTCCACGCCAGTGCGTGTCGTACAGTGAAACTCCCGCGCATAAAAAGGAGATCACGCATGGACGACTCGTTCGCGCAAACGTTCGCCGGCTTTGGTTGCTTCGGCGTCGTGATCGCAATCATCGTCGCTCTCTACCCGCTCGTGGCGTTAGGTCGCATCTGGTTCTACTCGAAGCAGCAGGTGGTGCTGCTGATCCAAATTCGCGATCTCCTGCAGAACCGCCCCTGATCACCAGCGCGCGCGCAACACGCGCGCGTGATACGCGGCGGCGGCGGCGAGGCAAAGCATCGCGAGTCCCGCGTACGCCGCGATGACCGCGGGCGTGGCCTTGCCGAACCAGCCGGCGAAGTCGAGCGAGGCGGTCGCGCCCTTGTCCTGCGTCGCGACGTACCAGAACGTGAGGAAGCCGACGATGAACGTCTTCGGATTCGCGCTCACGATGCCCAGGAGCGTCGCGGCGGCGCAGGTGAACGCGAGGCCGACGACGAGCGGCAGCGCGGCGTCGGGGCGTAGGATCGACGCGCGCACGATCGGAACCGCGAGGAACGCGGCGGCGACGAGCATCGACGTGAGGAACTTCCACGCGACGAAACGCTGGCGCAGATGCGGCGCGGCGAAGACGAGCGCGGACGTGCCCGCGCGTTGCTCGCGGCACGAGATGTCCGCCACCGCGATCGCGCACGCGGCGTACGCGAGCGGCATGACGCCGGTGAGAAGGCCGTGCGCGTCGGACGCGAGGGCGGCGATGGCCAGTCCGAACACGCCGACGATCGCGAGCGGAAACGCGGCGACGGTCGTGACGGCGTCGGCGCGCGCGGCGTCGAGGAGCGAGCCGGAGCCGCCGCGCGGAATCAGCGCGAGCACGAAACGCGCGAGCGGCTTGGCCATCGCGTTGAAGCGTCCGATCCACGTGCGCTTCGTCGCCGCCGCGGCCGCGCGCAACCGCGCCGGGTCGAAGCGGTGGAAGAACAGGCGCGCGACGACGAGCAGCAGAATCGGCGCGAGCGTCGACACGATGCGCGGTCCCGCCCACGCCCACTCGAAGTGCAGTCCCGGGAAGACGATGGTCGGTTTCGACGCATCGAACGAGCTCGCCCCGATCGACACCGACTGCGTGTGCAGCGTGTCGCCGAGCTGATGCATCGAGAAACCGAGACCGGTGAAGTCGATGTAGCGCGGCCACACCGGCGGATTAGGACGGTCGATGAGACTCGCCGCCGCGCCCGCGGAGCCCGCCCACAGGAAGAAGTACACGACATCGCCGAACTTGCCGCGCAGCCCCGGCGTGCATTCGAAGAGGATCGCCAGCGCCGAGACGAACACGATCACCGGCGGCACGAGCAGCAGGTACTGCGTGATGAACACGAGCGGCTGGAGCGGCGCCTCGCCGCGCACGATCAGCATCGACATCGACGCGAGCATGAAGCCGCTCATGAAGACCGTCAGGAAGACGACGTTGCCCGCGAACTTGCCGGCGAGATACTCGCTGCCGCGCATCGTGGTCGACGCGATGACGTAGCCGCAGCGCGACAAGACGTCGCGGCGGATCGCATTCGAGACGACGTAGAAGCCGGCCAGGCCGATGAAGATCGTGCCGAGCATCGCCGTGGCCATGCCGATGGCCGCCGAGTCGTACAGCGCGCGATGGCCGTTGACCTGGATCAGACACTTGCCGGTCGACGGCGCCGGCACCCAGAGGTACGCGGACGCGGAGAGCAGCAGGAAGATGATCGCCGTCGACGGCCGGCGGAGGCGGATCAGAAAGTCCGCGCGCACGATCGCGGCGAGACGCGACAGACGCTCGCTCATGCGACCGCCGCCGCGTTCGTCGGCGCGGTCGCCGCGCCATTGCGCCCTTCTCCGTTGCGCATGGTGAAGAGGAACGCGTCTTCGAGCGTCGGCTCGACCGGCGTCGCGAGCGGCACCGGCGGGAACGGCGAGACGATGCGCGCCTGCACGCCGCTCGACTTCCGCACGGCGCTGGAGATGTGCAGGGTGCGCCGCAGCTCGTCGAACTTCTCCGACGACACCACCACTTCCCACACGCTCCCTTTCGCGCGGCGCATCAGCTCTTCCGGCGGCGCGAGCGCGACCAGCGCGCCCTCGCGCATGATGGCGATCTCCGTCGCGATCGACTCGACGTCCGAGACGATGTGCGTCGAGAGGATCACCAGCCGTCCCATCCCGATATCCGACAGGACATTGCGGAACCGCACGCGCTCCTCGGGATCGAGCCCCGCGGTCGGCTCGTCGACGATGACGAGATCGGGATCGTTGATCAGCGCCTGCGCGATGCCGAGGCGCTGCTTCATGCCGCCGGAGAAACCGCCGACGGCGCGGTTCGCGACCTGGTGCAGGTTCACGAGCTCGAGCGTCTCCTGAATCTTCGTGCGGCTGCGCACGCCTTTGAGCGCGGCGAAGTAGTTGAGGAACTCGAGCGCGGTGAGGTTGTCGTAGACGCCGAAGTCCTGCGGCAGATAGCCGAGGCGGCGGCGGAGCGCGTCGGGCTTGGCGACGACGTCCTCGTCGCGGAAAAAGATCGAGCCGGCGGTCGGCTTCGTCACCGTGGCGATCATCTGCATGAGCGTCGTCTTGCCGGCGCCGTTGGGACCGAGTAGGCCGAGGACGCCGCCGCGGACTTCGAACGAGAGATCGCGGACGCCGTAGTTGCCGGAACGAAAACGCTTCGAGACGTCGGTGATGCGCAGCATGCGCGGATATACGGCGCGTGCGGCGCGAAGTTGCCGCCGCGCGCTACTTGAGCGCGCCTTCCTTGCCGACGACGCGCCGCAGAATGCCGGTCTGGCCGAGGTGATAGCCCTCGTGAATGGCCATCTTCGTGAGCAGACTGCCGAGCGTTTCGGCGACGGGACCGACGTTGAACGGCGCGGGCTTGGCCCAGTCGTCGGCGGGCACGGAGGCGATGCCGGCGAGGAGGCGCTCCTGCGACTCGGCGAACGCGCGTTGGATGTCGTCGAGCGGCAGCGCGTCGTCCACATCGAGAAGACCGCTGCCGCGGCGGTAGCGGCGCAGCTCCTCTTCGCCCCACACCGGCTGCTGGCCGACGGCGGAGAGCACGACGTTCCGCGTGGCCACGACGTGCCCGAGGATCCAGTTCGTGCTGTTGCCGCCGGGCGCGGCGGCGACGAGCGACTCCTCGTGCGTCAGGCCGTCGAGGTTGCGGTTGGCGATGAAGGCAGTCATGTTGAATTGCGTGGCGAGGGTCTCCGCGAGCTGATTCGTCATGATGCTGCTATACTACGATATCGTAGTAATTCGCGTTGTTACGATTTCGTAATATGCCGCTGACCTTCCTCTCCCCGCTCCACCGCGCCACCCGCCAGATCGCGCTCTGGTTCGAAGAGCGTTCGCCCGATCATGCCTCGATCGAAGGGCATCTCCTCACCTACCTCGTGCCGTACGGACCGTGTCCCGTCTCGGAGCTCACGCGCGTCTTCGGCGCGAAGCATTCGACGATGACGAGCATCCTCGACCGGCTCGAGGAGCGCGGCCTCGTGGCGCGCGAGGAGAACCCGAACGATCGCCGCTCGCTGCTCGTCGCGCTGACGAAAGACGGCCGCAAAGCCGCCGTGCGCGTGAACGCGCTCGTCGAAGAGCTCGAGCAGGCCATCGGCGAACGCGTGTCGCCTCGCGACCTCGCCGGCTTTCAGAAGGTGATGCGCGCGATCGAGGAAGCGACCGGCGTCGTCGTGCGGGACAAGAAGCAGTAGCGCGGTTGCTACTGCTTCTTGATCATGAGGCGCGTGCCCGCGGCCTCGGCGACGATGCGCGTGATGTGCTGCGGCGTGCTCTTCGCGCGCTTCTGGATGGGGAGGCGCGTGTAGACCTGCGTCGAGAGAATCGATGCGTGGCCGAGGATTTCCTGCACGTCCTTGATGTCGGCGCCGGAGGAGACGAGCATCGCGGCCATGGTGTGGCGCAGCGCGTGCGGCGTCACGTGGCGCTTGATCTCGGCGAGGCGCACGTGCTTCTTGAAGATGTTCTCGATCGAGTAGATGGTGAGGCGCGTTCCGGAGCGGCCGACGAAGAGCGCGGGCGTCGCGAGGCTGCGCTCGGAGCGGAGCTCGAGGTACGAGCCGATCGCGCCGACGACGTCGTCGGTGGCGAGCATGACCGCGCGGCCGCGCGTCGCGCGTCCGGTGATCTGGATCTGCCGGCGATCGAGATCGACGTCGGCGACGTTCAACGCGACCAGCTCGCCGATGCGGATGCCGGTCGAGAAGAGCAGCTCGAGGATGACGTTGTCGCGCACCGCGCAGAAGTAGCGGTTGCGGCTGCCGGCGGAATGATCGCGCGACGCGGTGAGCTCGGCGACCTGCTCCTTCGGCGCGGCGAGGAGCGCGCGCACTTCACGCTGCGACAGCACCGTCGGCACGCGGCTCTCGATCGGCTTGCGGATCTTGAGGCGGCGCGCCGGCGACTCGCTGACGATGCCCTGCTCTTCGAGATAGCGGAAGAAGACTTTCAGCGCGGCGACCTTGCGGCGGATGGACGTGTCGCGATACGGACCGCCGCCGAGCTTGTCGAGATAGGTCTCGAGATGCTCCGGCGTGATCTCGACGGCCGGCGTGTCGTTCATGTGCAGGTGAAACTGCGCGAGGTCCGACTGGTATGCGCGCAGTGTCCGATCGGACAGATTGCGCACCTGCTGCCCATGTTCGAGGAATTGGGCGATCGCCTGCTGCACGTTCATAGTAATTCGCCTGGACGCTAATTTTTGCCGGAGCTGAACCGTGTGGCAGTGTCGCGGCGCGCAACATTTTTGTCAAGAAATTATTTGCTGGTTGGAATATGCTGTAAGAGCATTCCAGTCCGGCAGTTACACTCCATCCCGTGCGCGGTCTTCGCCTCTTCGTCCGCCCCATCGAAGCGTCCGATTCGGACGCATTGCACGCCTTCTTCGCGCGTCACGCGCCCGGCGTCACGCCTCCGGCATGCGGCCTGCTCGGGAAGCTCCTCGGCGACGTCGTCGCGGTGATCGGCATCGACATCGAGGACGACGCGATGCGCCTCGAGCAGATCGTCGTCGCGCGCGAGCTGCGACGGAAGTGGATCGGGCGCGTGATGCTGCGCGAGCTCGAGCAGCTCGCCGCGAAGATGGACCGGCGGACGATCGTCGTCGACGACGCCGGCGAGGCGCGCGAGTTCTTCCGGCGCGTGGGATTCGAATCCGAGGGGGAGCGATGGGTCAGGGCCGTACCGCAGTCGTTGCCGCAGTCGTAGCGGGTGGTTGGATGTGGGGATGCGCGCAACCGCGGAGCGCGCAGACCGCGCCGGTGGCGGCGCCGCCGGCCGTGGTCGCGCCGAGCGTGACGACGCTCGAGGACGCGCGCGCGCTGCACGACGATCGCGCGAAGTACGACGCCGCGCTGGAAGCGTTGTCGACGTCGGCGGATGAAACGACGCGGCGACGCGCGCTCGCGCTGCACGCGCTGTCGCTCGTCGAGGAGAAACGCTACGCGGAAGCGCTGCCGCTGCTCGATAAGGCGGCGGAGGCGAACCCGATCGTCGCGCCGTTCCTGCGCCTGCGCACGATCGACGCGGCGGTGGCGACGAACGATCTCGCACGCGCGGTTTCCGTCGCATCGCAGCTCGTCGCGCTCGGCGAGACGTCGGCGGCAACGGTCGCGCGCCTGCGTTTGCCCGCGCTCTACGCGCAACAGAGCGACCGCGCGGCGACCGATGCCGCGTTCGCGCAGGCGATGCAGGTACCGATCGACGAGCTCACCGAAGGCGACTTCGTCGCGCTCGCGACCGCGCTCGCGAAAGCGGATCGCGCCGATCTCGCCACGACGCTGCGCATGCGCCTCCTCAACGACTACACGCAGGGGCGCTACACGGAGCAGACGTACGCCGCGCTGCGCACGTCGATCGCGCAGCTTCCGCCAGCGGATCAGCTCGCGCTCGCGGGCAAGCTCGCGCGCACGGATCACTACGACGAGGCGCTCGAGCTGTACAACCGCACGCCCGGCGCGCCCGAGGCGCGCGGCGCGCGCATGCGGGCCCTCTTCAACTCGCGGCATTACACGCAGCTGCTGCAGGAGACGACGTACGCCGATCTCGGCGATCCCGCGCTGATCCTCCTCCGCGCGCGCGCCGCGTGGCGCGCGGGTCAGCCGCAGGAGTTTCTCGCCGGCATCGCCAAGCTGGAGAAGGACTTCCCCACCAGCCGCGAGACTCTCGACGCGAAAGTGCAGCGCGCGAAGTTCTTCATCACCGATCAGATCGACTACACGCGCGCGATCGCCGACCTCGACGCCGCGATCGCAGGCGGCGCCACCGGCAGCGACGGCGAGAACATCTGGAACCTCGGCTGGACGTATCTCCTCGCCGGCAAAACGGACGACGCGCTGCGGACGTTCGACCGCTACATCGCGCAATATCCCGACGGCGACTGGAAGACGAACTCGCTCTTCTGGTCGGCGAAGCTCTACGACCGCGCCGGCGATGCCGCGCGCCGCGATGCGAAGGCGGCGCAGATCGTCGCCGAGTATCCGTTCAGCTACTACGCGTATCGCGCGAAAGAGCTCTGGCCGTCGGTGCGCAACACGCCGATGGCTTCGACCGCCGCGTTTCCCGACATCGACGCGCAGCTCTCGACGCTGAGCGATCCACGCTTCGGGGCCGTCGACGAACTGCTCGAGCTCGAGCTCACGCGCAGCGCCGCGCGGGAGATGAAACTGCTCGCGGCGAAATACGACGACAATCCCGCGGTCGCGTTCCTGCTCGCGGACGTCTACGTCAGCGGCGGCGAGCCGTTCAAGGCGAACTCCGTGCTGCAGCGCCGCTTCCGCAACTTCGTGCGCCACGGCGGCACGAACATCCCGCAGCGCTTCTGGGAGATCCTCTTCCCGCTCGCGTACTTTGATGCGATCCGCGCCGAAGCGGAGAAGCGCGGCGTCGATCCGTATCTCGTCGCGTCGATCATCCGCCAGGAGAGCGGGTTCGAGCCGTCGACGGTGTCGAACGCCGGCGCGGTCGGCCTCATGCAGATCATGCCGGAGGAAGCGACGCAAATCGCGAGCGCGGCCGGCGTCGCGGAAACGGTCTCGCGCGAGCAGCTCTTCGATCCCGCGACGAACATCGCCGTCGGCGCGGCCGAGTACGCGCAGAAACTCGCGCGCATGCGTAGCAACCCCATCCTCGCCATCGCCGCCTACAACGCGGGCGAACAGGCCGTTGGCACATGGCTTGAGATGACGCCCGCCGATGACATCGACCGATTCATCGAAACGATTCCTTATGCGGAGACACGACTCTATGTGAAGACGGTTACCCGGAACCGTTTTGAATATCGGCGGATTTATGAAGCAACCCACGGAAGTCCCCCCACCCCGTCCGCGCCCTGACACGACGCTGCTCGCCTTCCTCGCGCTCCTCCTCCTCGCCACCGCCACCCGCGCCGCCGCCACGCAGCTCGTTCTCGCGCGCAACAGCGAGCACGAGCTCGCGGGCGAATACAGCGGCATCGTCGACCTCGCCGTCGACCCCGGTCTCGACAACGCCAAAGTCACGGTGACGGTCGACGGCCAGAAAGTCGCCGACAGCCTGCTCTCGCCGTATCACGTGGCCGTCGACTTCGGTCCGATCGCGATCCAGCACCGCATCGGCGTCGTCGTGCGCGGCGCGGGCGGCAAGCGCGCGCAGTGGCAGCAGACGATCAACCGCGGCAACCTTCCTCTGACGCTGAAAGTGCAGCCGGTCGATCTCGCCGCGCGCGTGTTCGAGGCGGCGGTCACCGCGCCGAAAGACGATCCGATCGTGAGCGTGCAGCTGTGGGACAACGGCCGCGTCGCGCAGACGGCGACGAGTGAGCCGTATCGCTTCACGATCCCCGAGGGGATGTTGGCGGCGGGACTGGTGCAGGTCACCGCGAAAACGAAGTCGGGAGAAGAAGCGGCGGACTTCTGGTCGCCCGCGGGCAACGTCCACGCGGAAGAGCTGCAGGTGCGCACGGTGCCGATCTTCGTCTCCGTCGTCGACCGCAACGGGCAGACGCGCGACGACGTCGACGCCTCGCACTTCCGCATCCTCGACAACGAATCGGAAGCGAAGATCATCGAGTTCGGCAAGGCGTTCGATCAGCCGATTTCGATCGCGCTGCTGCTCGACGCGTCCGCGAGCATGACCTACTCGATGGACCACGCGGAGAAAGCGGCCGCGGAGTTCGTGGCGCGCTCGCTCAAAGCGGGCGACCGCTGCAGCGTGACCGCCGTGCAGGACGTGCCGCGCCGCAAGCAGGCGCTCACCGACGACCGCGCGCAGGTCGCCAAAGCGCTCGAAGGCATCCGGCCGCTGGGACGCACGGCGCTGTACGACGGCGTCATGAGCGCGATCCGCGAGCTGCACGACGAGAAGAACCGCCGCGCGATCGTGATCCTCACCGACGGCAGCGACAACTCGTCGAACTACACGTACGACGACATCCAGCAGACCGCACGCGAAGCGGGCATTCCGATCTACTTCATCGCGTACGAGAGCGGCGGCGAGAGCGACGCGCGCGACCTCGATCGCCTGCGCTACCTCGCCGGCGAGACCGGCGGCTTCGTCGCCATCGCCACCGAGCAGAACCTCATGGCCAAATACAACGAGATCGAAAAGGACCTGCGCGCGCAGTTTGCGATCACGTATCAGGTCTCCGATCTGTCGAAGTCGAACGAGTGGCGCCGCGTCCGCGTGGTGCTCGACTCGCCGAAGCTCACCGCGCGAACGATCAAAGGATATTTCGCGCCGTAGCTCCCAAGTAGAATCGCGCGCGCGGATGGACCGCCACGACCCTTTGATCTCCGATCTCCGCGCGCGCGTCGCGCGCGCTCCGTTCTTTCGGCGCATGCTCGCGGCCGAGGGGCGCATCGACGTCACCGGCGCCACCGTCGAGGCACGCGCTCTGCTCATCGCCGCGTTGCAGGATCACCATCGCCGCCCGCTCGCGGTGATCATGCCGGGCGACGCGGCGATGGCGGACTTCGAGACCGCGCTGCGACTCTTCCATCGCGATCCGCAGTGCGTCTCCGTCTATCCCGCGCCGTCGCTCTCGCCGTATCAGGACGTCGCGCCCGCCCTCGGCGTCGCGCGCGAAGAGATCCGCGCGCTGGGCATGCTCATCGAGGGCTCCGCGGACGTCCTCGTCATTCCGACGCGCGCGCTCTTTCAGCGGCTGCCGCTCGCGGAAGACTTTCGCGCGCGCATCGTGCGGCTCGCGGAAGGCGACGAGCTCGACATGCGCGAGCTGCTGCAGAAGCTCGTCGACAACGGCTTCGTGCGCACGGACCTCGTCGGCGAGGCGGGCGAGTTCGCGTTTCGCGGCGGCATCCTCGATCTCTTTCCCGTAAACACGGCGTCGCCGATCCGCGTCGAGCTGTTCGGCGACACGATCGACTCGCTGCGCTGGTTCGACGTCGAGACCCAGCGCTCCGGCGACGCGTCGGGACCCGTCACGATCTATCCGATCGCGCAGTTCCCCGTGACGCGCGACGTGCGTCGCGCCATCGCCCGCCGCCTCTCGCTCGACTTCATGGATCCGCACTTCAAGTACGACGTCGCGGACAAGATCGAGCGTCTCGACGAAGCGCAGACGTTCCCCGGCATCGAGCACTACGTTCCCGTCGCGGTGCCGAACGCCACCTTCGCCGACTACATCCGCGACTGGGACCTGCTGCTCGTCGAGCCCGACCAGATCACCACCACGATCTCGAAATACGAAACGCTCCTGCGCAACGAGTACGAGGCCGCCGCCGAGAAAGGCCGCGCCGTCTATCCGCCCGAGCGGCTCGTCGCGCCGGCGCAGGACATCCTCGACTTCATCGCCAACGCGCGCATCGCGCTGAGCGACGTCCACATCGCCTCGCGCGAGTTCGACGAGCTGCGCCTCCGCGCGTCCGCCACGGAGCGCTACAACAACCGCCTCAGCGAATTCCCCGCGACCGTGCAGCAGAGCGAGCTGCAGCAGATCTTCTTCGCCGCGACGAAAGGCGGCCGCGAGAAGATCGAGCGCCTCCTCAAAGAGTTCGACGTCCCCTTCTCCGAAAACCGCATCGGCGCCGAGCTGACCATCACCGCCGGCAACCTGGCGCGCGGCTTCGTCCTCGAAGACCTCGCCCTCGCCATCTACTCCGAATGGGACCTTTTCGAACCGCCGACGTCGACGCGCGTCGGCGGCAAGCGCCGCAAGTCGGAAGCGTTCGTCTCCGATCTGCGCGATCTCAAAGCCGGCGACTACATCGTGCACGTCGATCACGGCGTCGGCCGCTTCCTCGGGTTGCAGCGCATCCCGTTCGGCGACACCGAGCGCGAGGTCATGCAGATCGAGTACTCCGGCGGCGGCAAGCTGCTCATGCCGATGGAGAACCTCAACCTCATCCAGCGCTACACCGCGGGTGAGGACGCGCAGCCGCGCCTCGACAAGCTCGGCGGCACCACGTGGGCGCGCACAAAAGCGTCGGTCAAGAAAGCGATGCGCGACATGGCCGACGAGCTCCTCAAGCTCTACGCCACGCGGCGCATGGTGAGCGGCCACGCCTTCGGCAAGGACTCGCCGTGGCAGTTCGATTTCGAGGATGCGTTCGAGTTCGACGAGACCGAGGATCAGCTGTCGGCGATCGAAGACGTGAAGGGCGACATGGAATCGCGCAAGCCGATGGATCGCCTGCTGTGCGGCGACGTCGGCTACGGCAAAACCGAGGTCGCCATGCGCGCCGCGTTCAAGGCGGTGATGGACGGGAAACAGGTCGCGGTGCTCGCGCCGACGACCGTCCTCGCGTTCCAGCACTACCGCACGTTCCTGCGCCGTTTCGCATCGTTCCCCGTCACCGTCGAATTGCTCACGCGCTACTACTCGGCGAAGGAACAGCGCGAGATTCTCAAGAAGATCGAAGCGGGCGAGATCGACGTCGTCGTCGGCACGCACCGGCTCCTCTCGAAGGACGTGCAGTGGAAGGACATCGGCCTGCTGATCATCGACGAAGAGCAGCGGTTCGGCGTGGCGCAGAAAGAGCGACTGAAGACGATCAAGAAATCGGTCGACGTGCTGTCGATGTCGGCGACGCCGATTCCGCGCACGCTGCACATGTCGCTCACCGGCATCCGCGACATCTCCGTCATCGAGACGCCGCCGAAAGACCGCCTCGCGATCCAGACCGCGCTCGTGCCGTTCCAGGACACGTTCATCCGCGAGGCCATCGAATTCGAGATCGGCCGCGGCGGCCAGGTCTTCTTCGTCCATAACCGCGTCGAGTCGATCTACGCGATGAAGGAGTACCTCGAGAACCTCGTGCCCGGACTGCGCGTGATCGTCGGCCACGGACAGATGGACGAGCGCGAGCTCGAAAAAGCGATGCTCGCGTTCATCGAGCGCAAGTTCGACGTGCTGCTCGCCACGACCATCATCGAGAACGGCATCGACATTCCCGCGTGCAACACGATCCTCATCAATCACGCGGAGCGCTTCGGCCTCTCGCAGCTCTACCAGTTGCGCGGCCGCGTCGGACGCAGCGACCGCCTCGCGTTCTGCTATCTGCTCGTGCCGTCGGACCGCGTGCTCAGCGGCGACGCGCGCAAACGCCTCGCCGCGATTCAGGAGTTCTCGGATCTCGGCGCCGGCTTCCGCATCGCCGCGCGCGACCTCGAGATCCGCGGCGCAGGCAACATTCTCGGCGGCGAACAGTCGGGGCAGATCGCCGCCGTCGGCTTCGAGATGTACACGAAGCTGCTCGAGGAAACGATCCGCGAGATGAAGGGCGAGACCATCGAGGAGGAAGTCGAGACGTCGATGAACCTCGGCGTCGACATCTACATCCCCAAGGACTACATCAGCGACGAGAACCTGCGCATGACCTTCTACAAGAAGATCGCGTCAGCCTCCTCGGAAGCGCGGCTCGAAGACATCCGCAACGAGATGCGCGACCGCTTCGGCGCGCTGCCGCCGAATGTCGAGAGCCTGCTGCACTTCGTCCGCGTGAAATGGTTCGCGAAGACGCTCGGCGTCGTGTCGATCGTGCGCGAGGGACCGCGCGGCGTGCTGAAGCTGACGCAGAACGCGAAGATCGATCCGAACAAGCTGCTGCTGTTCATCAGCGAAAATCCGCAGGCGAAGTTCTCGCCGAACGGCGTGCTGTCGTTCCCGCTGCGCGAGCACGGCACGGAGATCATCGGCGTCATCGAGGAAGTGCTGCGCGGCATCGCCGCCTGAACGTCACCGCGGCGCCGCGTCCGCTCTGATAGACTCCGCCCCAGCCCGTCGCATGTTCGCCCGCCGCGTCGCGATCTTCACGCTCCTCGTTCCGCTCCTCGGCCTGCACGCGTGCAAGCGGAAGCCGGCCGTTCCTCCCGACGTCATCGCGCGCGTCAACGAACGCATGATTACCCTCGGCGACTTCAAACGCTATCTCGATCACAACGGCGGTACCGATCTCTCACAGCTGACGCCGGAGGCCGCGAGCGCGATGCTCGATCAGTTCGTCGAGGAAGAGATCATCGTGTCCGAATACGCGGCCTCGCACGGCGTCGAAGTGCCGGCGGAGAAGATCGCCGCGGCCGTGCGCACGGAAGCCGGCGCGACGGTCATCGAGAAACGCGATCAGATGCGCCGCGACAAAGTGCTCGCGCAGCTGATGTCCGAAGTCACGGAGCCGAGCGACGCGGACGTGCAGTCGTACTACATGCAGCACCAGGCCGACTTCCGCAGCGGCGAGGAAGTGCGCGTCCGCCAGATCCTCGTGCACGACGAGAACCTCGCCAACGACATCGTGAAGAAGCTGAAGGAAGGCGCGTCGTTCGCGGACCTCTCCACGCAGTACTCGCTCGCGCCGAACGCGAAACGCGGCGGCGAGATCGGCTTCGTCAGCCGCGGCGAACTGCCGAAGATGTTCGAGGACGAGATCTTCCGCCTCCCCGCGGGCACGTTCAGCAATGTCATCCGCACGGACTCGAGCTTCCACATCTTTCAGGTCGACGAGCGCCGCGCGCCCGGCATGCTCGACTTCCGCTCCGCCGAGCCGCTGATCCGCACGCGCATGAAGGAAGACGCGCTGCGCGACCGCCTCGCCCAACTCGTCGCCAAATGCCGGCAGGAAATGAAGATCGCGGTGCTGACACGCCGGCTGCCGTACCGCTACTCGGGCACCCTTCCGAAGGCGGAAGACGAGTAGCGCCGAACTTGTTGTCCCGCAAGCACGTCTGAGCATCTGACCATGAAAAAGAGTCTCATCGCCCTTGCCCTCACCGTCGCGGCCGTCTCCGTTCGCGCCGAGCTGCTCGAAGGAATCGTCATCCGCGTCGGCGACCGCATCGTCACGCGCACGCAGTACGAGCGCCGCCTGCGCGACATGCTGAACGAAGTCCAGCAGAACACGCCGCCCGAGCAGGTCGCCGCGCGCAAGGACGCCGTTCGCAAGAACCTCGTCAACGACATGGTCAGCGAGCTGCTCATCAAAGACCGCGCGGACCGCCTCGGCATCTCCATCTCCGAGAGCGAAATCAAGGAAGCGATCGCCCACCTCAAACAGCAGTACAACATCAGCACCGACCAGCAGTTCGAAGACTCGCTGCGCCAGTCCGGCCTCACGCGCGCCGAGATGGAGACGCGCCTCCGCGACACGCTCCTCACGCAGAAAGTCTTCAGCCGCGAGCTCCGCAGCCGCGAAGATCTCACCGACGCCGAGCTCCGCGAGCGCTACAACCGCGAGAAGGAAACGTACCGCCTCCCCGAGCGCGCGCACCTGCGCGAGATCGTCGTCCTGAAACCCGACACGCCCGCGAAGGAGCTCGAAGCACACCAGCGCGCCACCGAGATCGCCGCCGCCGTCCGCAAGCAAGGCGCCGACTTCGCGCAGATCGCGTCCACGATGTCCGAGGCCAGCACCCGCGACAAAGGCGGCGACGTCGGCGAGATCAACAAAGGCGACATGGTCGCCGACCTCGACACCGCCGTCTTCAACGCGCAGACCGGCGCCATCCTCGGCCCGATCGAAACGAAGTCCGGCTGGCACATCCTGAAAGTCGAGCAGCGCCTGCCGTCCGAAGTGCCGGCGTTCGAATCGATCAAAGGCAAGCTACGCAAGGACGCGAGCGAAGAGACCTTCCAGCGCGACTACAAGGCGTACGTCGAAACGCTCCGCAAGGACGCGTTCATCGAAGTGCACGACGACATGATTCCGAAGATCTGATTCGTGGCATCGATGCGCGCGTTCTACGCCGCGTATCGATTTGCACACGAAACGTTGCCCTCGGAAACCGGCGGATCCTCCGCTCCGGTAGATTTTCACGGGCCTGTTGACACCGTCGATTTAGTCTCGTTCGCGTGACGAGCATCGACGAAGCCATCGCCGCCATCCGCAATCTCGCGCTCGAACGCGTCGTCGTCTACACCGGCGCCGGCGTGTCCGCCGAAAGCGGCATCCCCACCTTCCGCGACGCCGACGGTCTGTGGCGCACGTTCCGCGCGGAAGACCTCGCGACCCCGGAAGCGTTCGCTCGCGATCCCGCGCTCGTGTGGGAGTGGTACGAGTGGCGCCGCAAGCTCATTCGCGAGGCGAAGCCGAACGCCGCACACGATGCCATCGCCCGCCTTCACGACGCGCTCGTGATCACGCAGAACATCGACGGACTGCACGCGCGCGCAGGCTCGGAACACGTCACGGAGCTCCACGGCAACATCTTTCGCGTCTGCTGCACGCGCGAGGGAACGACGTCGACGCGCCGCGATGCGTTTCCCGAACTTCCGCCGCGCTGCTCCTGCGGCGCACTGCTGCGCCCCGACGTCGTCTGGTTCGGCGAACGCATCCCGATGGAGACGATCGAACGATCCGTTCACGCCATCGAGCGCACGAGCCTCCTCCTCGTCATCGGCACGTCCGGCATCGTCTACCCCGCCTCGAGCCTCGTCCACTTCTGTCACGGCCTGTCGATCGAGATCAATCCCGATATGACGCCGTTCCGCTCCTCGTGCGATCTCGTCGTCGCGGAAAAGGCGGGCACCGCGATTCCGCCGATCGTCGACGCGATCCTGGAGCAGCTGCGATGAGCGGGAGGGTTTCGCTGCCTCTGCCATTCACCGTTTGCAGAGGTCCTCAAGCCCGACCCGCAACGACCCCGGAGAAATCGCGATGACCGACGTCGTCCACACTCTTACTTCGATCAACGCGCTGCCGAACGCCTCGTCACGCACCATCTGCAGACGCTCGCCGGCTGCGGCTCCGGCGCGCGCGCCACGGCAGCCGCGCGCCACCGCGATGACGCATGTCATCTCCGACCTTCCCTCGGATGAACGTCCGCGCGAGCGACTCGTCGCGCACGGCGTGCAGACGCTCTCCGACTCCGAGCTCAATCCGCACGCAACGACCCCGGAGAAATCGCGATGACCGACGTCGTCCACACTCTTACTTCGATCAACGCGCTGCCGAACGCCGCGTCACGCACCGTCTGCAGACGCTCGCCGGCTGCGGCCGCGGCGCGCGCACCACGGCAGCCGCGCGCCACCGCGATGACGCATGTCATCTCGGACCTTCCCTCCGATGAACGTCCGCGCGAGCGACTCGTCGCGCATGGCGTGCAGACGCTCTCCGACTCCGAGCTCATCGCCGTGCTGCTCGGCTCGGGCATGCACGGCAAGAACGCGATTCAACTCGCGCGCGAGCTCCTTGCGGACGGCATGGCCGCGCTCATGCGGCGCGATCCGGCGGAGCTCGCGGCGGTGCCGGGAATCGGCATCGCCAAAGCGTCCCGCATCCTCGCCGCGGGCGAGTACGCGCGCCGCGTCTTCTGCGGCAAGCCCGACGATCTTCCCGACTTCGACGTCGATCTCATGGGGCGCAAGCTCGTCACCGCCTACGGCCATCACCGGCAGGAGCGGCTCGGCGCCGTCTTCCTCGACTCACGCCGCCGCATCAAAGTGCAGCGCGAGATCTTCGTCGGCACCGCGAACAACGCGCTCGTGTCGACGCGCGACATCATCCGCCAGGCGGTGGTCGACGACGCCATCTCGATCGTCCTCTTTCACAACCATCCGTCCGGCAGTTCGAGCCCCTCGAACGACGACCTCGAATTCACGATGAAAGTGAAAGAGTCGCTGGCGTTCGCGGACATCGAACTGCTCGATCACCTCATCATCGGCGCGCACAGCTACTGCTCGATGAGCCGGCAGGGCCTGCTATGAAGGTGCGAGCACGCGCGGCGATCGTCCGCGTGAACATCGCCGGCACCGCGCGCGGCGTGCTCGCTCGCGGCACGTCAGCTCGCGACGAGAGCCGGCTTCCGCACCGCGGCATCACGCTCCGCGTACACGGGCGTAAGCCAGTTGTAGCGGTCTGGAATCTCGCCGTTGATGTAAGCGAAAAACTCCTTCTGCAACCGCTCGGTGATCGGGCCGCGGCGGCCGCTGCCGATCTTCATCCGGTCGATCGAGCGGATGGGCGTGACCTCCGCGGCGGTGCCGGTGAAGAACACCTCGTCCGCGATGTACAGCATCTCGCGCGGGATCAGCGACTCGACGACCTCGTAGCCGAAGTCTTTGGCGATGCGCAGAATGCTGTCGCGCGTGATGCCGCCGAGGATCGACGCGCCGAACGGCGGCGTGAAGATCTTGCTGTCACGGATGACGAAGATATTCTCGCCGGAACCTTCACTCACGTAACCGTTGACGTCGAGTGCGATCCCCTCGGAGTAACCGTCGATCGCTGCTTCCTGGCGAATCAGGATCGAGTTCATGTAGTTGCCGGTCGCCTTGGCGAGAGCGGGGAACGTGTTCGGCGCCATGCGGTTCCACGACGAGACGCGGACGTCGACGCCCTGCTCGATCGCCTCAGGCCCGAGGTATTTGCCCCAGCGCCACGCGCCGATGACGACGTCGACCGGGCACGAGCCGGGGAACACGCCGAGGGAGTGGAAGCCGCGGTAGACGACGGGACGCAGATAGCAATCCTCGAAGTCGTTCGCCTGAATGGTGTCGATGCAGGCGCGGTTGATCTCGTCGGCGGAGTACGGCATGTCCATCCGGTAGATCTTGCAGCTGTCGAAGAGGCGCCGCGTGTGCTCGGGCAGCCGGAAGATCGCCGGTCCGCGTTTGGTGTTGTAGCAGCGGATCCCTTCGAACAGGCCGGAGCCGTAGTGGATGGCGTGCGTGAAGACGTGGACCTTCGCGTCGGCGAAGTCGACCAGCCGGCCGTTCATCCACACTTTTTTCACTTCTTCGAAGGGCATGACGGGACCTCCTGGTCGGCGGCGCGAGACTCGGGCGAGTCAGAGGATGGACTTCGGCCGGAGTATAGGTGCCGCACTTTTGGACTGTCAAATGCGAGAACGCTGCCGATAAACTCTCGCACTGCCGATGGATCTGCGAGGGAAAACCGCCGTCGTTACAGGAGCTTCCAGCGGGATCGGCCGCGCCACCGCGCTCGAGCTCGCGCGCCGCGGCGCGAACGTCGTTCTGGGCGCCCGCCGCCTCGAGCAACTGGAGCGCACCGCCGCCGATTGCCGCGCCCTCGGCGTGCGCGCGACGGCCGTCGCGACCGACGTGACGCAGGCCGGCGATTGCCTCCGTCTCATCGAGGCTGCGGGCGACGTCGACGTGCTCGTCAACAACGCCGGCTTCGCGACGTTCGCCGCGATCGCCGACGCGTCCGCGGAGGAGTTGCGCGCGATGATGGACACGAACTACTTCGGCGTCGTGCACTGCACGCAGGCCGCGCTGCCGCGCATGATCGCGCGCGGATCGGGGACGATCGTCAACGTGGCGTCGATCGCCGGCATCATGGGCTACGCGCGGATGGGCGGGTACTGCGCGACGAAGTTCGCCGTCATCGGTTTCACGGAAGCGCTGCGCGATGAGGTGCTCGGCCGCGGCGTGCGCGTTGCACTGGTCTGCCCCGGCACGACGGAGAGCGAGTTTTTCGTCAAAGCCGAGCGCGGGAAAATGCCGGGTGCGTCGCGGCTGATCGGCGCGGTGTCGCCGGAGCGCGTCGCGCGCGCGGTCTGCGATGCCGCCGAGGACGGAGGGTATCGCCGCATCCTGCCGCCATTCGCACATCTCTACATGCGCCTCAAAGAAACGTTCCCACGAACCGCTCACTTGCTGATGCGCCGAGTCTCCGCGCTGCTGGAGCGCCGGTGAGCGAGTTCGCCACCGCACCGCCACCGCGCCCGCGACGACGCCGGCGCACGCCAGCCGCGTTGTTTCTGATCTGCGCGATTCTCGCCGGCTTCGCGATCGAGATCCTCACCGGCGCATGGCGCAACGGCGAACGCCTTGCGTTGCTCGGCGCGACGATCCCCGAGGCCGTGCGCGCGGGCCAGTACTGGCGCCTCGTCACCGCGATGTTTCTCCACGGCGACGGCACGGTCGGCGGCGACCTGCTACATCTGGCCGTCAACCTCTTCGCGCTGTATCAACTCGGACCGTTGTACGAGCTGATGTTCGGCACGCGCCGCTTTCTCATCATCTACTTCAGCGCCGGCATCGTCGCGTCGCTCACGAGCGTGCTGCACAACGCCGGCGCCTCCGTCGGCGCGAGCGGCGCGATCTTCGGCATCCTCGGCGCGTTCATCTCGTCGATCCTGCGCTCGCCGCGCTGGCGTCACGACCGCATGGGCCGCAGCATCGTCAAGCAATGCATCTTCTGGGCGGCGCTCAATCTGATCGTGGTGTCGCGCTTCCCGCAGATCGACAACGCCGCGCACATCGGCGGCCTCGTCGCCGGCCTGCTCCTCGGCGCGATCCTGCCGCGCCACGTCCCCCCGCCCCCGCCCGCCGCGGTCGTCGTCGACGTCAAGCCGTTCGACGATCGAGTGTGAGGTCGGGCAGCGGTTGCATTACGCGCTGTGGCGCCCAAGCGTGGGCGCGCACCGAACGGGGCCCCGCCGTCACGCCATCCGTCGCGCGATCAGCCTGAAGTCCGGCGGTGCGAAGAAGCGGTCGTTCACCGCGTGAATCACGCGCTGCAACTCCGGCGCATCCGTTTCGAGAATCGGAATGCGCGTTCCATCCGGCAACTCGTGCACGGGGCGCGCTTCGGCGATCTCGAATCCGTGCTCGCGCGCGAGGACGGTCAGCGCGGCCGCATGCCGCGGCGCGAGGTGCGTCGGGTCGCGCCAGAAGTCGGACGCGGCGAACGCCGCCGACTCCGCGTTCGGCGTCTCGACGATCAGCAACCCGTCCGCGCGGAGCACGCGCGCGGATTCGCGAAACAGCGCGAACAACGCCTCGACGGGCAGATGCTCGACAACATGCATGGCCACGACGGAGCCGAGCGACGCATCCTCGACGGGAGCAAAACACTCCGGCACGCCCGCGAGCGCAACATCGAGCCCGCGCGCGCGGAGATCCGCGACGGAACGCTCGTTCGTATCGACACCGCGCGCAGCGATGCCCGCGGCGCGGCACGCCTCGAGAAACTCGCCGCGCCCGCAGCCGGCATCGAGCACTGGCTGGTGATCGGCGGCCAGCCGCACGTACGGCGCGACATCCATCCGGATCGCCGCCTCCGAGCCGCGCAACGCGTCTTCGAGGCGGCGGTAGAGCAGGTCTTCACGGCGAGCTTCGACATTCACATCGCGCGGCACACTCGGGTTCACCGCATCCCGCACCCGCACCGCGACCGTCTCGATCTTCTGATCGAGCGCGGCGATGAGCGCGTCGTTGCGTTTGGCGGCGGTGATGACGAGCTCGCGGAGGCGCGTGCTTTCGGCGGCAAGCGCGCCGGCGAGGTCGCGCTGCACGGCTTCGAGATCGCCGCGCAGATCGCCGCGCACCGCATCGAGCTCGCGCCGCACGTCGGCGACGAGATCGAGCAGCGCGATGTTGAAGTTCTTCTGGCGCTCGGCTTCCGGCTCGCCGGCGCGGCCCACGAGGCGGCGCACGAGGCGCAGCAGCCAGTCGTGTTTCGAGGTGCGCGGGCGGAAGCGGCGGTCGTCGCGCCAGACCTCGCGCCAGGCATCCGCACCGGCGGGAGGAGCGTCGACGTACCGATCGTCAGCCATCACAAACGCGGAGCGCCGACGCGGGACGCATCGGCGCTCCGATTGTAGGCTACTGCTCGGCTTCGGCCGGCGCGGCCGCGGCGGTCTCGGTCTCTTCGAGACGCTCGACGCCCTGGGCCGCGACTTCGACCTGGATGTGCGCGGTCACGTCGCGGTGCAGACGCACCTCGACGTCGTGCATGCCGACGTTCTTGATCGGCTGCGCGAGCTCGATGCGGCGCTTGTCCACTTCCACGCCACGCGAGAGCAGCGCGTCCGCAATCTCGTTCGCGGTGACGGAGCCGAACAGCTGTCCGTGCTCGCCCACGCGCTTCTCGATGCGGATCTTCACGCCCTTGACCGCGTCGGCGGCCTTCTGCGCGGCATCCTTCTCCTGCTGCGCGAGCAGCGCCCACTTGCGGCGCTCGTGCTCGATCTGCTTGAGATTGCTGGCGCTCGCCTCGCGGGCGAGGTTCTTCGGGAGGAGGAAGTTGCGCGCGTAACCGTCCTTGACGGTGACGATGTCGCCGCGCGTCCCGAGGCCGCGGATCTCCTCAGTCAGAATGACTTTCATGAGAGTCGTCCTTTCGCTTCTTGAAATGTCGGAAATCGAAAAACGGATCGAACAGTCCCGCCACGCCTAACAGCAGCGGCCCGACGCCGGTGATCGTGAGGAACGCGAGCAGCAGCCAGCCGAGCATCGTTCCGGCCATGCCCGCGCCGATCGACACGAGCAGGAACCGGAAGATGGCCAGTCCCTGCAGGATGTACAGGAACGCGACCAGCGCGAGCACGTTCGCCGCGACCTTCTGCAGCATCCCGCTCGCGAGCGGAGTGAGACCGCCCACGATGAACGCGAAGAGCAGCCAGTCCGGCAGCGCGAGGTTGCGGAAAAAGTACGCGCCCGCCGTCTGCGTGTCCGTGCGGCGCGCGGCCAGCGCACGCCACGCCTTCAGCCGGCCGAGCATCAGCAGGCTGAGGACGAACACCAGCGTCACGTTGATCAGGATCACCGCCGTCAGCGCGAAGATGCTGTAGCCGATCCAGCGCTGCACGGCCTCGATGAGATCGGCCGGGATGCCTTTCTCGTGATACTGGCGTATGAGATAGACGCCGGTCAGCTTCGCCTGCGCAAGTTGGGCCGCGTACGGCGAGTACGCGGCGAGGAGCCGCGAGGCGGCTTCCGTCACCGTGAGGCCGACGGCGCTTCCCACGAGCAGGAACATCAGCACGCGGCCGAACGACTCGCCGCGCTCGATGAGCGGTAGCGCCGCGAGCGACGGCACGACGATGGCCAGAGCCACCGCCGCGAGGTACGACCACGCCATCTGCATCGCGCCGGGCGCCGATGACGGCGTCGCCGCGACGTACGCTGCGGCCAGCATCATCGCCAGCGTCGCGGCGAGATACGCCGCGCGGCGTCCGTTGCGGACCGCGCAGTGGAACAGCGCGGCCGGCACGAAGACCAGCATCGGCGTGACGACCATCAGGGCCGTCGCCGCCGAATAGCCCGCGACGCTGCGCGCCACGCGTCCGAAGGATCGCGCGGGCAGCGGCGCCGGCTCGCTCTGCAGGTCCGCCTGCGGCGGGAGGGACATGTCGATCATCCGTTGACTAGTCGGCCGTGAACGGGAGCAGCGCCGCGATGCGCGCGCGCTTGATCGCGTTCTGCAGCTTGCGCTGGTGCAGCGCGCACGTACCGGAGATGCGGCGCGGAAGGATCTTGCCGCGCTCGGGGATGAACTGCTGGAGCGTCTTCACGTCCTTGAAGTCGATGTACTCGATCTTCTCGACGCAGAACTTGCAGACGCGCTTGCGGCGATAGAAGAACTTCTTCTTGCCGCCCTGCTGACCGCCCGGACCGCCGCGACGATCGTCGCCGCCGCCGGGGCCGCCGGGACCTCTTCTCGGTGCCATCGTTGCCATGGTTCGTTCCTCCTTACGCCTGCGGCGCGTCTTCCGCGCCGGCGGTCATCGCGTCGAGACCGGCCGCTTCCGGAGCCGCGGCCGCGGCGGCGGGAGCCGGACGGACGCGCTCCTTCTTCGGATTGCGCTTGGCGAGTTTCTCGGCGCGCTTGTGCTCGAGGTCCGTGCGCACGATCACGTGCCGCAGCACGCGGTCGACGTTCTTCATGCGCCGGTCGAGCTCGGAGAGCGACTGCTCGCTCTCGAGCACGAAGAGGTGATAGACGCCTTCGTTGAATTTCTGGATGGGATACGCGAGACGGCGACGGCCCCACGCCTCTTCGTTGACGAGACGCGCGCCGTTCTTTTCGGCGATGCTCTTGAAGTCGTTGATGAGCGTCGTCGCTTCTTCCTCCGGCACTTGCGGAGAAAGGATGAACAGGACTTCGTAAGTCCTCATGTGACCTCCTTCTGGCCTAGCGGAACCCGCACACGCGGCGGGTTCAAGGAGCTGGCAGATTGTTAAAGAATTGTCCGGGCACCCGGATCGGGGCCGGCAAGTGTACGGAAAGCACACGCGGCCGGCAATTTATTTCGGCAGCGGCGGCAGACGTCCCAACGCGTACTGCACCGCGATCACTCCCTCCGCCCCCACGCCGGTCGCGAGAATCTTCTGCAGCCACTCCGGCGCGATGCCGCAGGCGAAGAGGACGAGCGCCGCGACGATCACCAGGAACAGCGTGAATCCGGCCAGCAGCGCCAGGCGCGCACGCGTCCTCGCGACGAGCATCTTCACCTCGTCATCTACCGGCTGTGGATTCGTGCGCAGTCGCATAAACAGTTTCCTACGCAAAGCTATGTAATCTATAAGTCTTCTTCTGCTACGACACTATACTGCACAACTTCCGGCACTCCCCTCTCGCGAATCCATTAACTTCGTAGGGGCATGCCGCAGGGCTCCTACGACATCAAAGCGCTGGCGAAAGCGATCCGCCGCCGCCGCGAGGAGTACAACCGCGCGCACCCCCACCACCCCGCGCCGATCACCCCGGCGATGTCGCGCATCCTCGAGAACGACGAGGATTACGTTCCCTATCGGACGCGCGCGACCGCCAAGCGCCGCCGCGCCGCCGAGAACCCGCGCATCGCCACCCTCATCGACATCGCCAACTCCCTCGGCACCACCGTCGGCGATCTCCTCGGCGAGCAACCGTACGGCGTGACCCTCGCCGACCGCCGCCGCCTCCGCGAGTTCGTGCGCTACCTGACGACGCTCTTCGATCTCGACGCGGCCGACCTCGACGCCACGCCTGACCGCACGCCAACGCGCAGCGCGCGGTGAGCCCGCGACTCGTGCACGGGGACCTCTCTTGCGCCCACCTTCCCATCCATCTATATTGACTTAATGATTTCTCCATGGCTCGTCGTCATTCTCGCCCTCACCGCGCTCGGCATCACCGCCGTGGCGGCGTTCGCCGTGCTTCGGTACTCGCCGTGGAAGCGGCGGGCGATGGAGACGGAGGAACTGCGCATCGACAGGATTCGCGAAGACGAGCCGTACGACCGCCGCGGGTACGTGCGCTTCCGGTACGAGCTGCTGCGCGAGTATCACGCGTGGGCGTTCGCGCAGGCGGACCTCTGCTTCTGGTTCGCAACGGCGTTCGCGGGGCTCGGCATCGCGGTGATGCTCGCGGCGCTCTTCGCGTTCCGCTGGACGCTGCCGATCTATCTCCAGCCGTGGCCGATCGCGGCGCTCGGCGCCGGACTCGTGGTCGAGCTCGTGGCGGTGGTGTTCCTCACGCAGTCGGGCTCCGCACGCAAGCTGATGATCGGCTTCTTCGAGCGCTTCCGCGACGTCGAGGAGTCGCTGCGCCTCGTGAATGCGGTGAGCGATCCGATTCTGCAGAGCCGCCTTCAGATCCTGCTCTCGCTGCACTTCGCGGACGTCGAAACCGGCCCCACGTTCCTCAACGCGCTGCGGGCGACGAACCGCCCGTGCCGCGTGTGGCGTCCCGACGAGCGTTGCAGCAGCCGCGTCACGCGCGCGCCGATGCACTACATCCGTCGCAGCCGGCGCTGACGCGGTTCGCGTTCTTCGCAGGCAGGTAGACTGGCGCGCGTGGAAAGCGCGCCTCACGTTGCAATCGCATTCGCCGGTGCGACGATCTACGTCAGCCCCGACGACTCGCCAATCCGCGACGGCGTCGTCGTCATCGACGGCGCCACGATCGCGGCCGTCGGCGACAGAGCGCATGTCGCGATTCCCGCGAACGCACGGCGCATCGACGCTTCCGGCATGACCATCACCGCAGGCTTCTGGAACAGCCACGTGCATTTCTTCGAGCGCAAGTGGGCGGACGCCGCGTCGATTCCGGCGCCGGAGCTCGCGCGTCAACTCGAACAGTCGCACACGCGCTACGGCTTCACGACCGTCTTCGATCTCAGTTCGCTTTGGGAGAACACGCGGGCGTTGCGTGCGCGCATCGAGTCGGGCGAAGTGGCCGGTCCCGCGATTCGTTCGACGGGCGAAGGACTGATTCCGACCGGCGGTCTTCCGCCTGATCTCGTGCTCGCGATGATGGGTCTCATGAAGACGCCGCTGCCGGAGATCGACGACCCTGCGCAGGCGCGCGCCGCCGCGAAGAAACTTCTCGACGCAGGCGTCGACGGCATCAAGCTCTTCGCATCCTCCCAACGCGGAGCCGCGCTCTCCGAGGAGACGATTCGCGCCGCGGTCGACGAAGCGCACGACGCGGGTAAGCCCGTGTTCGTGCATCCGAACAGCAGCGCCGACGTCCTCACCGCATTGCGCGCCGGCGTCGACGTGATCGCGCACACGACGCCCGCATCGAAGACGTGGGACGACGCGATCCTCGCGCTCGTGCGCGAACAGCATCCCGCGCTGACGCCGACGCTGACGTTGTGGCAGCAGACGATGCGTCACGATCGCGCGTCCGCGCAGGAACAGTTCGTCGACGCGGCCATCGGCGAGTTGCGCGCCTGGCTCGGCTCCGGTGGCCGCGTCCTCTTCGGCACCGACCTCGGCGCGGTCGATCCCGACCCATCCGACGAATATCGGCTGATGCAGAGTGCGGGCATGACGTTCGCGCAGATCCTCGCGTCGCTCACGACGGCGCCCGCGGAACAATTCGGCAGCGCGCAAGCGAAAGGCCGCGTCGCGGCGGGCTTCGATGCGGATCTCGTCGTCTTACGCGGCGACCCATCGACGGACCTGCGCGCGCTGACCGACGTCCGCTACACGCTGCGCGGCGGCAACGTCATTTACCAGCCGTGACTGAGTCCCTTCGCCGCGACGGCGGCGGACAGCAGTGCGATCGCGATCCACGCGAGCGTGCGCGACGGCAGCAGGCGCCGATACGCCCAGAACAGCGGCGGCAGCGACGGCACGATCAGACGATGGAACTCGTGGAAGCCCCAGACGCCGCCGACGCAGAGCACGAGCAGCATGTTCGACGCGTGCCAGACGAACGGAGGGAACTCGCGCCGCGCGTTGCGTGCGAGCGGCACGAGCGCGCCGAGGGCGGCGATGACGTGCAGCCAGATGTACGCGATCTTCCACTTCGCGATGCCGGGCGCGAGCGACGTCCGCACGAGCGACGCGAACGGCCACGTGAACATGCTCGAGCCGCCGTACGCGCGCGGATCGCTCGCGTAGACGCGCACGCCCGACGACAACGAGCCCGACCACCAGACGAAGCACGCCGCGCCGATCGCGATCGCGACCACGGCGGCGATGACCGCGACGACGATCGCGCGCGGCGACTTGCGCCGTTCGGCGAGAAACGCGAGTCCGAGCGGCAGCGCAAGCGGACGCACGAGCGCGTCGAGTCCGAGTGCCGCGCCCGCGAACGCCGGACGCTCGCGACGGCCGAAGTACAACGCGCCAACGCCGAGGAGCAGCACGAGCGGCTCCGTCATCAGCACGGTCGAGTACATGACGTAGCTCGGCGTGAGCACCGCCATTGCCCAGCCGATGCGTGCGTCATCGAACAGCACGAAGCAGAGCGCCGCCACCGCGCCGGCGGCGAGCCAGTTCACGATCATCGCGAGCAGCGGCATCGCATCGAGGCGCAGCACGGCCAGCAGCGCCGGATAGCCGGGAAACACGCGCCGGTCGTACTCCGGCAACGACGCGAACCCGTTCGGCGCACGCGCTGCCGCGGCGTAGTGCAGGTACGACCGGCCATCGCGCGCGTCGGCGAGTTGCGCGATCGAGAGATGGCCGGCGTACATCGACGCGACGAGCACGAGCGCGCGGACGAGCACCGCCGCCGCGGCAATCGTGAGCGCGGTCTTCGTCCGGACCCCAACGACCATCACACGCTTCGTCCCACCGCCGGCACGATGATACGCAGTTCGTCCATGAGACGCGCGAACTGATCGGGATACAGCGACTGCGGTCCGTCGCACACCGCCTTGTCCGGATCGTGATGCACCTCGATGAGCAGCCCGTCGCCGCCCGCGGCCACGACCGCGCGCGCAACCGGCATCACCTTGTCGCGCCGTCCCACCGCGTGCGACGGATCGCCGACGATCGGCAGATGCGAGAGCTTCCCGATCACCGGGATCGCCGAGATGTCGAACGTGTTGCGCGTGTACGTCTCGAACGTGCGGATGCCGCGCTCGCAGAGGATGATGTCGTAGTTGCCGCCGGCCATGATGTACTCGGCGGCGAGCAGCCATTCCTGAATCGTGGCGGACATGCCGCGCTTGAGCAGCACCGGCTTGCGGATCTGCCCAAGCGCCGACAGCAGGTTGTAGTTCTGCATGTTGCGCGCGCCGACCTGCAGGATGTCCACGTACTCGAGCATCGTTTCGATCTGCGAGATCTCCATCACCTCGGAGACCGTGGCCATGTTCGTCTCGTCGCCCGCCGCGCGCAGCAGCTTGAGGCCTTCGACGCCCATGCCCTGAAACGCGTACGGCGACGTGCGCGGCTTGTACGCGCCGCCGCGCAGGACGCGCGCGCCGGCACGCGCGACGCGGCGCGCGGTCTCGAAGAGCTGCGTCTCGCTTTCGATCGTGCACGGCCCGGCCATGACCACGACCTTGTCGCCGCCGATCTCGACACCGCGCGCGTTGACGACGGTCTTCTCGCGCTTGAACGTGCGGCTCGAGAGCTTGTACGGCTCGCTGACGCGCACGACTTCCTGCACGCCGTCGAAGAGCTCGAACTCGCGCGGATCGATCGTGTCGACGTGGCCGACGACGCCGAGGACCGTTTGGTCCGAGCCGGTGGAACGATGCACGTCGAAGCCGCGCGAGATCAGCTCCGCGACCACGTGTTCGATGCTCGCGTCGGGCGCGTGCTTCTGCATGACGATGACCATGACTTCTCCTTTTACGCTTGTGCGGACTCGCGTATCTATGCGTTCGCGGACTCTCGTTCCACGCGGCGCGACTCGTCGATGATGCGTTCGAAGAGGCGGCGGATCGCGGTGCCGTGCAGCGGCCCCTGCGACGCATCCTCGACGTGCTGGAGGACCTGCTTCTCGCGCTCGGGCGCGTAGATCGGCAGCGCGAGCAGGCCTTTGATCTCGCCGATTTCGACGGCGTATTTCGCGCGCTGGTTGAGGAGCTTGACCAGCACGTCGTCGACGCGGTCGATCGCTTCACGGAGGCGCGTCAGCTCGGCTTCGGCATCGGTTCGATTCATAAACGAAAACCTCTTCTCCCGCCGGAGAAGAGGTCGTCGATGATCCGTTGCCGTTCGAGCGCCCCTTCTCGCGTCGGGGCGGTCGTTGCCCCACGCTAGCTGTAGTAGCCGTAGTAATACGCGTAGCGAAGGGCGCTGTGATTCATGTGCGCGTCAGGGTACGGGCGCGATGCTCGCGGTGTCAAGAATGGCGGTGTCGAGAATGCCGCGCACGACGTTCGCCGCGCGTTCGGCCGCGCCGTCCGCATCGCCTTCGCCGATGGCACGCACGATCGCGCTGCCGACGACGATCGCGTCGCAGTGCTCGCGCAGCAGTTCGTAGTGTTCATGCCGCGAGATGCCGAAGCCGACGGCGATCGGATGTCTGAGCTTCGCGCGTACTTCGTCGAGACGGCCGAGGAGCGAGGGATCGAGCTCGCGACGCGCGCCGGTCACGCCCGTCGTCGAGACGTAGTAGACGAAGCCGTCCGACGCGCGGTCGATGGCGCGGATGCGCGCATCGGTGGAAGTCGGGGCAAGCAGAAAAACGGCTCCCAATCCTTCCTCCCGGAGCTCTTTCCGCAACTCCGCCGCTGCCTCGGGCGGCAGGTCCGTCAGCAAAACGGCGTCGATGCCGGCCTCGCACGCGTCGTGCGCGAAGCGCCGCGCACCGTAGCGGAGAATCGGATTGAGATACGAGAACGCGATCAGCGGCAGGTCGGCGTGCAGCGCGCGGATCGCGCGCGCGATGGCGAAGACGTCGTGCGTCGTCGTCCCGTGCTGCAATGCGCGCTGCGACGCCGCCTGGATCACCGGGCCGTCGGCGATCGGATCGGAGAACGGAATCCCGAGCTCGATCGCGTCGGCGCCGGCGCGCGCGAGCGCGTCGACGATACGCCCCGTGTCGCCGTCGCCGCACGTGACGTACGCGATGAGGCCGCAGCGGCGCTCGCGTTTCAGACGGCGGAACAACGTCTCGACGCGTTTCATAGGGCGGCCACCTGCGGCACGTCCTTGTCGCCGCGTCCGGAGAGATTCACGACCACGACCGCGTCGCGCGCGATCGTCTGCCCGTTGCGCAGCAGCCACCCGAGGGCGTGCGACGACTCGAGCGCCGGGATGATGCCTTCCGACTCGCTGAGCTTGTGGAACGCCTCGAGCGCGAGGTCGTCGCTGCAGTCGTGGTATTCGACGCGTCCGATTTCCTGCAGGTACGCGTGCTCGGGACCAATCGATGGGTAGTCGAGTCCCGCGGAGATCGAATGCGTCTCCGCGATCTGTCCGAACTCGTCCTGCAGCACCATCGAGCGCGTGCCGTGCAGCACGCCCAGCGCGCCGCCGGAGAAACGCGCGGCATGTTCGCCGAGCTGCGCGCCGCGCCCGCCCGCTTCGACGCCGATCATCCGGATCGACGGGTGCGGGAGCATCTCGTAGAAGAGGCCGATCGCGTTCGAGCCGCCGCCGACGCACGCGATCGCGACGTCCGGCAGCGCGCCGGTTTTCTTCTTCAGCTGCGCGAGCGCCTCGCGTCCGATGACGGACTGGAAGTCGCGCACGATCATCGGATACGGATGCGGCCCGAGCACCGAGCCGATGATGTAGTGCGTGGTGCGGACGTTCGTGACCCAGTCGCGGATGGCCTCGTTGATCGCGTCTTTCAGCGTCCGGCTGCCGCTCGTCACGGGGACGACTTCCGCGCCGAGGAGGCGCATGCGGAAGACGTTGAGCTCCTGCCGCGCCATGTCGACTTCGCCCATGTAGACGACGCATTGCAAGCCGAGGAGCGCGCACGCGGTGGCGGTGGCGACGCCGTGCTGTCCCGCGCCGGTCTCCGCGATCACGCGCTGCTTGCCCATGCGTTTCGCGATGAGCGCCTGGCCGATGGCGTTGTTGATCTTGTGCGCGCCGGTGTGGTTGAGGTCTTCGCGTTTTAGAAACAAGCGAAACGCGCCGTTTGCCAGCGACGCGAACCTTCGCGCCTCGGTGAGCGGCGTCGGACGCCCCACGAACTCGCCGAGGATGTCGTGCAGCTCGTCGCGAAACGCGCGGTCGCGTTTGAGCTGCTTGTACGCGCGCTCAAATTCGTCGAGCGCGGCCATCAACGTTTCGGGGACGAACTGTCCGCCGAACGTGCCGAAGAAACCGTGTTTGTCGGGAAGCACTGCCGTCATGAGCGTCGGATCCTCTCGAAGAGGTTGCGGAGTTTGTCGTGGTCTTTCACGCCGGGCGACGCTTCGACGCCGCTGGAGACGTCGATCGCGTCGGGGCGCACGAGGCTGATCGCGGCGGCGACGTTGTCGGGGCCGAGGCCGCCGGAGAGAAAGAACGGTTGCGTGCGCGCGTACAGCGCGAGCAGCGACCAGTCGAAGCGACGGCCGGTGCCGCCGCCGCGGCGTTCGTCGTAGGTGTCGAAGAGCAGCCACTGCGCGCTCGGCGTGGCCGTGGTGTCGGGCAGCGTGTCGCCGACGCGCAGCGCTTTGATCGACGGCAATCCGATCTCGCGGATGTCGTCTTCGGATTCGGCGCCGTGCAGTTGCACGAAGTCGACGTTCGCGATGCGCGCCGTCTCGCGCACGAGCTCCGGCGCGGCGTCGCGGAACACGCCCACGAAGCGCGGACCGCGCACGCGCGACGCGATCTCCGCCGCGCGTTCCGGCTCGATGTAGCGCGGCGACTCGGGGACGAAGATGAAGCCGAGAAAATCGACTTCGTTGTCGGCGCAGAGTTGCGCGTCTTCGAGTCGCGTGATGCCGCAGATCTTGAGCTTGGTCATGGCTCGATCAACGCGCGCACGGCGGCGGCGCGGTCGTGTTGTCGAAGGAGCGATTCGCCGACGAGAAACGCGTGAAAGCCAACGTTGCGCAGCCGCGCGACGTCCGCGTGCGTGCGGATGCCGCTTTCCGCGACGCGGATCGCATCGGCCGGCATGCGCGCGCCGAGCCGTTCGGAGGTGGCGAGATCGACGCGGAAATCGCGCAGATCTCGATTGTTGACGCCGATGATGCGCGCGCTGCCCGCGACCGCGCGCTCGAGCTCTTCCTCGTCGTGCACTTCGACGAGCGCGTCGCAGCCGTAGGCTTCGAGAAGCGCCACGAAGTCGCGGATGCGCGCGGTGTCGAGCAGCGACGCGAGCAGCAGGATCGCGTTGGCGCCCGCCGCGATCCCGCGCACGATTTGCGACGGCTCGACGACGAAGTCTTTCATCACCACCGGCAACGCCGCCGCACCGCTCGCGCGCGCAAGCCATTCGCGCGAGCCGCGGAAGAACTCCGGCTCGGTGACGACCGAGAGTGCCGCGGCTCCGCCCCGCGCGTACTCGCGCGCGATCGCTTCGACGTCGGGGTTGTCGATGATGGATCCCGCCGACGGCGACGCGGACTTGATCTCGGCGATGACGTTCACGCCGTCGCGTGCGAGCGCCTCGCGAAACGCGAACGGCGCGCGCGAGGCCGCGACGTCTTCCGCCGCGCGGCGATCGGGCTTGCTTTCGGTGCGGAGGCGCTCGCGCGTACGTTCGACGATCTGGTCGAGGACGGTCATGCGGCGCCTCCGAGCTCGCGGCTTGCCGCGATCAACTCTTCCAATTTTCCTAACGCCCGCGCGCTCGCGAGCGACTCGCGCGCGAGCGCGACACCGTCGCGGATCGTCGGCGCGAGTCCGGCCACGTACAACGCGGCGCCGGCGTTCGCGACGACGATGTCGTGGCGCGCGTCGCCGGCACCTTCGAGGATTGCGCGCGCGATCGTCGCGTTCATGCGGGCGTCGCCGCCGAGGAGATCGTCGAGTGTGTGCGTGGCGAGACCGAGATCGTCCGGCGTGAGCTCGTACGAGCGCACCTCGCCGTCGCGCACCTCGCAGACAACCGTCGGCGCGGAGACGGAGATCTCGTCGAGACCGTCGCGGCTGTGCACGACGAGCGCGTGCTCGACGCCGAGCGCGGCGAGGACGCGCGCGACCACATCGACGAGCCGCTCCGCGTACACGCCGAGCACCTGCCGCCGCGCGAACGCGGGGTTCGTGAGCGGGCCGAGGACGTTGAAGATCGTGCGCACGCCGAGCTCGCGCCGCACGCCGGCCACGGCGCTCATCGCGGGATGCAGCTTTGGCGCGAAGAGAAACGCGATGCCGGTGCGGCGCAGCACCGCCGACATGCGCGCGGCGTCGAGATCGATGTTGACGCCGAGCGCGGCGAGGAGATCGGCGCTGCCGCACGACGACGACACCGCGCGGTTGCCGTGTTTCGCGACCTTCGCGCCTGCGCCCGCGGCGACGATCGCGGCGATGGTGGACACGTTGAACGTGCCGCGGCCGTCGCCGCCGGTCCCGCAGGTGTCCACCAGGTTGACACCGTCAACGTCGAGCGGCGTCACGCGCTCGCGCATGGCCAGCGCGGCGCCGGCGATCTCGTCCGGCGTCTCGCCTTTCATCCGCAGCGCGACCAGGAGCGCCGACTTCTGCACGTCTGTCGTGCGGCCGTCCATGACGGCGCCGAAGACCTCCCGCATTTCGTCGCGGCCGAGGTGCCGGCCGTCGACCACGCGTTTGATGGCGTCGGCGATCATGCGAGACCTCCGAGAAAGTTGCGGATCAGCTGATCGCCGCCCGCGGTTCCGTACGACTCGGGATGGAACTGGATGCCGAAGATCGGGCGCATGCGATGCGACACCGCCATGACCGCGCCATCGTCGGTCTCCGCGTCGACCGTGAAAACGTCCGGCAGCGTTTCGCGCGCGACGACGAGCGAGTGATAGCGCGCGGTGTGCATCGGCGTCGGGCAGTCCTTGAACAGCCGCTCGCCGCCGTGGCGCACCTCGCTCACTTTCCCGTGCACGGGCAAACTCCCGCGCACGACGCTCGCGCCGAACGCCTCGGCGATCGCCTGATGTCCGAGGCAGACGCCGAGGAGCGGGATCGAAGTGTTCGCGCGAATGAGATCGATGCAGCGGCCGGCGCGCGCGGGCGTGCCGGGGCCGGGCGAGATCACGAGCGCGCGCGGCCGCTCGTGCAGCAGTTCCGCGGGCTCGAACGCGTCGTTGCGGATGATGCGCAGCCGCTCGCCCGCGAGGCGCTCGAGCTGCTGCACGAGGTTGTAGGTGAATGAATCGTAGTTGTCGATGACGGTGATCATGCGTTCCTCCGGCGAATGGAAAGGCGGACGCGGGCGATCACCATCGCCATCGAATCAACGTCAGAGGAAATGGGGGAACGCGGCGGTTACGCCGGCCAAAGCAACGAGCCGGCGTTGAGACTCTGCAGCGGCTCGTGCTCCTGAAGGTGGCGGGTCATGAGACGCCGATCGTAACACAGCTCGCGGCTACGAAGTTCCCTCGAGCGGCCGGCCGTCGATCGCGAAAAGCAGCCCCGGCTCTTCGTTCTGCATCGTGAGCCGCAGCTTCGACGACTCGAGCGGCACCGCTTCGATCTGGTTGAGCGCACCGAGCTCTTTGCCGCTGCCGGCGAGGCGCTGCAGCTCTTCGCCCTTCGGCCAGAGCATGCGGTCGATCGAGCCGATCGCGCCGTTGTACTTCTCGACCGTGCGCCGCAGCGCGGTGCCGACGTCGGCGACGTGCTCCATCACCTTAACGAAGCGATTGAAGAGCTCGACGCCCGCGTCGTGCAGCTTCTTCGCGTTCTCTTCCGTGCGCTCCGCTTTCCAGCCCGCGGCCACCGCGCGCAGCAGCGGCAGGAGCACGGTCGGCGACGCGAGGTAGATCTTGCGTTCGACCGCGTATTCGAAGAGCGACGGGTCGGTGACGAGCGCGGCGGAGAGGAAGTGCTCGCCCGGCAGATACATCACCGTGAAGTCGAGCGTGTCGCCGATGCTGGCCTGATAGTCGCGGCGGCTGAGGCCATCGATGTGGCGCCGCAGCATCTTCGCGTGCGCGGCGAGCGCCTCGCGCTTGCGCGTCTCGTCGGTCTCGTCGGCGGCGCTCGCGTATTCGTTCAGCGGCGCCTTCGCATCGACGGCGATGGCGCGGTTGTTCGGCAGGCGGACGATGAGATCGGGGCGCAGGCGGCGGCCATCGTCGGAGACGACCGTGAACTGCACGTCGAAGTCGCAGAACTCGCTCATGCCGGCGAGCTCGATGCAGCGGCGCAGCGAGTTCTCGCCCCACGAGCCGCGGACCGTCGGCGACTGCAGGACGTTCGCGAGACGCGACGCCTCGCGCTGCGTCGATTCCTGTGCGGCCAGCAGCGCGCGGATCTGCTCCTGCAGTCCGCCGTAGCTTTCGTTGCGCACGCGCTCGCTCTTGAGCACTTCGCCGCGGTACTGCTCGAGCATGTCGCGCAGCGGCTTGAGCAGGCCGTCGATCTCGACTTTCTTCGTGTCGAGCGTGCCGTCGATCTGGGTCTTGTTCATCGCCACGAGGTTCTCGCCCGCGGCCTGGAACGCGCGCTGCGCGAGACTCGCGAACGTGCCCTCGAGCTGGCGCCGCATTTCTTCGTGATTGGTGAGGAGCTTCTCCGCCTCCGCGACGCGCGCGTCGGCGGCGGCGCGCGCCTGCTGCGCATCCTCGACGCGCTGCTGCATCGCCAGACGTTCGGCGTCGCTGCGCTCGCGCTCCGCGCGCATGAGATCGCGCTCGATCTTCGCCTTCTCGCGCTCCGCGGCCGCGCGATCGCGTTCCACGAGCGCCTGGTCGCGCTGCGCGAGCGCCTTCCGCGCCTCGGCGCTCTTCCTCGCGCTCCCAACCACCCACCCTCCGATCGCACCGAGCAGCAGCGCGATCACGCAGAGAAACAACACCATGATCGTCATGTCGATGATGATAACCCCCGCAACACAGACACGACGCGCGCGACATCGAGGCGGTCGTTGTAGAAATGCGGCGAAAACCTCAGCATTCCTTCGCGCGGCGCGCAGACGACGCCGTTTTCCTCGAGGCGCCGGTGGTACCACAACAGCGACTTCGACGCGTCGTTTTCTACGGCCGGTGGAATCGCGCCGACGATGCCGGAGCGGATCGGACGCGGCGACGCGACGCTCCAGCCGATCGAGGCCAGTCCGTCCGCGAGCTCCGCGGCGACGGCGATCGCATGCGACGCCACCGTCTCGATGCCGATCTCCAGCAGCAGTTCGAGCGCCGCGCGCAGACCGTAGATGCCGTTCGTGTTCAGCGAGCCCGCCTCGAAACGGCGCGCGTCGGGAACGAGCGCGACGTCGCAGCCGATGAACTTCCCGCCGCGCTCGATGTTCGTCCAGCCGTGCTCGAGCACCTGCAGTTCGTCGCGACGTTCCGCGGCGACGAAGAAGAGCGCGCAGCTCTCCGGACCGCACATCCACTTGTGTCCATCCGCCGCGAGCACGTGAATGCCCGAGCGGCGCACGTCGATCGGCAGCACGCCGACGCTCTGAATCGCGTCGACGACGAAGAGCACATTGCGCGACGCGCAGAGTGCGCCGATCGCGTCGAGCTCGGCGACGAAGCCGTTGTGGAACGCGACGGACGAGACGCTGACGACGCGCGTGCGGTCGTCGAGGAGCGGCGCGATCGCGGCGGCGGTGGCGTTTTCGGCGACGCGCGTTTCGACGCCGCGCGGCGCGAGCGCCTGCCACGGCGTCCAGTTCGACGGGAACTCCATCGCCGTCGTGACGACGTTGTCGCCGGCGTTCCAGCGGATGCCTTCGGCCACGAAAGACAGGCCTTCCGACGTGTTCTTGAGGATCGCGATCTCGTCCGCGTTCGCACCGATGAGCCGCGCCGCGGCCTCGCGGAGGCGGTCGACTTCCGCGTACCAGTCGCGCCAGTGCAGCGCGCCGAACTCGCGCTGGTCGCGCGCGTGCCGCTCCATCGCCTCGTACGCGCGCACGGAGAGCGGGCCGACCGCGGCGTGATTGAAGTAGACGAGGTTCTTCGTGACCGGAAAGAGGTCTCTAAAAGAGGCGGAGCTCATCGAGATACGCATCGTAATTCCGGCGCATCTCCGCGAGCGAATCGCCGCCGAACTTTTCGCGCATCGCGGACGCGAGCACGATCGCGAGCATCGCCTCGCAGACGACGCCGCACGCCGGCACCGCGGTGACGTCGCTGCGCTCCCACTGCGAGCGATGCGCCTCGCGCGTTTCGGTGTCGACGGACGGCAGTCCACGCCGCAGCGTCGAGATCGGCTTCATGAACGCGCGCACGACGACGTCTTCTCCGTTCGTGACGCCGCCTTCGAGTCCACCCGCGCGATTGGTCGTGCGGTGATAGCGCCGCTCGTCATCGAACCAGATCGCATCATGCACTTCGGAACCGACGCGTCGCGCCGCGCCGACGCCGTCGCCGATCGCGACCGCCTTGACTGCATGGATCGAGAGGATCGCCTGCGCGATGCGGCCGTCGAGCTTCTCCGTCCACTGGACGTAGGAGCCGAGTCCGACGGGGACGCCGCGCGCGGCGACGACGATCGTGCCGCCGAGGGTCTCGCCGAGCTCGCGGGCGCGATCGACTTCCGCGATCATCGCGGCCTCGTGCTCGCGATTGATCGCGCGCAGGGGCGAGTCGTCGTCAACGGACGCGAGCTCGCCCCACGTCGCCGCGTATTCGGGATCGCCGGCGGGTCCGACGGAGACGACGCCGGAACGGATCTCGATGCCGAACGCGCGCAGCAGTTCTTTCGCGAACGCGCCGGCGGCGACGCGCGCCGCGGTCTCGCGCGCCGACGCGCGCTCGAGGACGTCGCGCAGATCGGTGCGGCCGTACTTCATCCCGCCCGCGAGATCGACGTGCCCCGGTCGCGGCGCATGCACGCGCCGCTTGTGCGCCTCCGCGTCGTCGAGCGTCCACGGATCCATCGCCGGCTGCCAGTTCTCGAAATCGCGATTGCGGATCTGCACCGCGATCGGCGACCCGAGCGTCTCGCCGCCGCGCAGGCCTGCGGTGACCTCCGCCGCATCGCTCTCGATCTTCATCCGCCCGCCGCGCCCATACCCATGCTGCCGCCGCGCGAGATCCCGATCGATCGCAGCACGGTCGACGCGCAAACCGGCAGGCAGTCCGGTGACGAGGACCGTCAGCTGCGGCCCGTGAGATTCGCCGGCGGTGGTGAAGTCGAAGCGGAACATCGGGTGCGTCAGTGTATCGCTCGAGCTCCGCTCGTGAAGAGCGCCGGCGTTTTCGCTGCAGTCAACGCGTCAGCGGGTTCCGCCGCCGCCGCTGCGCGGTTTCGGACCGCGAGGCGGAATCGGCTGCGGGGTCGTCGTGGTCACGCTCTTGCCACCGCCGCCTTTCGATCCGCCGCTTCCCGAAGATGAACCCGAACCGCTGTTCTTGTTCGCCATGACTGTCTCCTCACTTTTTCCTAATGCCGCCGCCGCCATTCTTCTTGCTGCTGCTTTTTTTAGAAGACCCACCTTTCGCTGACTTCTTACTCGCCGCCATCGTCCCTCCTGAAGATGAACATGATCCGCGCGCCGGCGGCCACCGGGCCGTCGATGCGCACCCTCGTGACATAAGACCCGCTGACGAAGTCGTTCTCCTTGGGCTGCGCCTGGCTCCGCAACGGCTCGTGCAGAAGACATGCGATCCGGAACGGCGAGCGGAACGTGACGGTCAGGCGATCGGTAACGGTGTTCGGCGCATAGAACGTGTACCAACCCATGGCCAGATCGATGACCGATGAGATCTCGACTTCCAGACGATCGACTCGCTCCAGACTCTCAGGCCAGTTCTCACAGCGGAAGGGCAGCAGGTAACAGCCGTCCGTCCTCGTGATCGGCTCGGCGGCGAACGGAAGCGACCGCGTGCCGTTCGTCGCCTCCACCCGGTCCACGCGGACGAGGTCCTTCAACTCCTCTTCGTCGATGTCGCCGCTGCGAAGCACGTCGCTGACGGCGCTGGACACGACGCCATCCCCGATCGCGCAGTCGAACGCCACCGTCACTCCCGGCTCGTAGTTCGCGGTGTCGAGGCGCGCCCCGATTTGCAACGTCGCGCCGCACGCGACGCCGGTGCGGACGGTGGTGATGTGCGATCGGAACAGCGAGGCAGCCTCGCTGAATCGCGACCGATCGCCGTCGAGTTGCGTGAGCTCGATCGTCTCTTCTTCCGTCAGCACCCACGGCTCACGCGCGGCGGCAGCGCGGGTCAGCGCGGCGAGCTTGTCGCACGCGTAATCGCGCGGCCGCGATGCGACGCGCTTCTCCGCCTCGGCTAAGAAATCGCGGGCGATACCGACTGAGACGTCGTCGACCGACGCCGGCTTAACCATGTCGAGGTGGCCCTTCGCGACCATCTTCACGTCGCCCATGAGAGCCATGTGGGCCGCGGACGAGGGGGTCACGACGCGATCGGAGGTACCGACGACATTCCAGCAGAGCAGCGGCGCACGCTGGTCGAAGCCGCGCGCGGGGTTGCCGCCGTTCGCAACGCGTTCCAGCCACTCGCTGTTGAGCCTGCGCAGTTCGTCGCTATACGTGCGCATCTGCTCACCGGATGCCGAGCCAAGCAGCCCGCCGGCGAGCTTTGCCATCGATGCGCCGTCGTTCGGCGTCCCGTACATTAGCAGACCGGCGATCTTCATTTCGGCGCGCGGCAGCCGGTCGATCTCGTTGAGGATCAACTGGCGACACGCGAGCCCGCCCAGGCTATGCGCGACCAGCACGACGACGTCGGCCACCTTGTAAACGTACGTATCGAGGACGGTCTGCACGATCCCGGCGATGTGGTCGATCGTCGTCGACTCGAAGGCAGCACCGGTGTGCCGCACCGAATAGAACAGCCAGGGAAGAGCCGCGTCCTCGGCGAGATGGTCGATGAGACTCTTCAGCGGAGCGCGAAAACGAGGCTTGCGCGTCCACGTTTCGAGATAGTCGCCACCCCAGCCGTGCACGAAGACCGCCGCGGCGCGCGACGCCGGCGATCGAACCGTCTCCCATGCAGCGCCCACATCTCCGAGCGGTTTCGACGGCATGACGGCCCTCCGTCATGAATTGTAGCGCTCCTACGTCGTGACGCTACGCGCGCTGCTCCGCTCTGGAAGCCGTGACGGCGAACAGAACGCCGCCCCCCACCACCAGCAACACACTGATCAACTGCGCCACCGTGAACGGTCCGAGGAGCCGATCGTCCTTTGCGCGCACGATCTCCACGAGAAAGCGCTCAATACCGAGCAAGATCAGGAACATCGCGAAGATGCGGCCGCGGACGTGGGGGCGGCGGCTCATGGCCATGAGGATGGCGAAGATGGCGAAGGCGCTCAGGGACTCGTAGATCTGCGTTGGGTGGACGCGCAGAAGGGTGTCGGGAGGGAGGGAGGGATCGACGGCGACGCCGAACTGGCGGAGCGACTCGGCGGTCGTCGGCGGGGCGCCTTTCGGGAAGGCGATGCCGACCCAGGAATTCGTGGGGCGGCCGTAGTCGTCGCCGACGAGGAAGCAGCCGATGCGGCCGACGGCGTAGCCGATCGCGAGCGCGGGCGCGGTGGCGTCGGCGGCGGTGAAGAACGGGACGCGGTGGCGGTGCACGAGCCACGAGCATGCGAGCGCGCCGCCGATGAGGCCTCCGTACCAGACCAGGCCCGCGCGGTCGAAGAGCAGGTGCCAGTCGCGGAAGAGGATCGCGTAATAGACCTTCGCGCCGACGATGCCACCCAGCGCGGCCGCGACGACCATCGACGACGCGAGCTCGTCATCGAGTCCGTGCGCGCGGAACTGCCTCGCGAGAATCCAGCCGGCGATGACGAACGCGAGGAACATCATCAGCCCGAAGGTGGTGATCTCGAAGTTTCCGAAGCGGAAAAGCGTGGGCCACATGCGGGCGGGAGCTTACAACAGCGGGTCTCAGACCACCGCTTTTTCGAGGCTCGCCTTCTGGTCCGAGATGAAGCGGAACACGTCCACTTTTCCCGCCTGATCGAGATGTTGCGAGACCTCGAAGAGCTGCACGGACAGCAGCGTATTGAGGCCCTCGTCGAGCGCGGCTTTGCGCCGCTCGAACGGCAGCTCGGAGATGTTCGCGATGAGCATGTTCTCGTCGAAGCGGCCGTACTGATCGAAGAAGACGCCGGCCCAGAGATCGTCGGTCTCGGCGTTCTGCAGCACGGTCATGAAAATGTCGCGCGCCTGATCTTCGCCGACGGTTTTCTCGAGCGCGTCGTAGAGGCGCCCGAACATGTCGTTGTAGGTCGAGATCACCTTCAGCAGCTCCGGCGAATCCTCGACGTCGAGGAAGACCGGGCGGAACGACTTCTCCTCCGGCACCGGCTCGATGAGCCGCGCGGAGACGAGCTGAAAGAGAATCCGCGTCACCTCGAACTCCGTGAGATCGGAGCGGCCGGTGAGCTCGCGCACGGTGAGCTTGCCGTCGATGTCGTTGTAGATGCCGATCTCGACGTCGGTCATGTCGAGCGCGTGAAAGTCCGGCACCGCGCCGCCGACTTTCGCGAAGACCATGTCGAGGCTCGGCACTTTCTCGCGGATGCGCGCCGACTCGTCGAGCCGCCGCGTGCCTTCCATGATCACGCTCGACGTGTTGATCTGCACGACGATCCGCTCCTGCGCCAGCTCCTCGGCCGAGTCGTACAGCGCGAACTCGCCTTCCTTCCAGCCGATGAGCGAGTAGATGATCTCGAGCACCTGGTTCTTGACGCCCCACCAGAGGTCTTTCGGCGAGATCGCGCCCATCTGCACGAGCAGCTTTCCGTGGCGCAGCTGCGGCGTGACGCGGCGTTTCGTCTCCTCGTATTGCGCCTGCGTGATCTTGCCGTTGCGCAGCAGGAACTGGCCGAGGGAGTGCTCGGGAGAGCTCGAGCTGGCGAAGACGATCTCTCCCTCTTTCCAATGGATCGTGCGCTCGAGCTGCCCCTGCCGGACGACGAGCTTTCCGCTCTCGCGGATCATGGCAAGGAAGCTGAGGACGTCGGGGAGTTGGATCTTCGACAGATCGCCTTGAAGGATAGGTTTTTCCGTCATCAGGGACCGGCCGGACAGAACAATGCCATGGGAACCGAGGAGCGGCAAGAGAGATTTCGTCTGGAAAAACGAATGAAGAACGCAGAACGCAGAATGAAGAATTGAGAAGCGCGGGCATCACCGCGCCCGGCAGCGCGGGACCAGATCGACCAGCAGCGCCGCGACGCGGCGGACTTCGGCGAGCGTCGTGAAGCGCGAGAGCGAGAAGCGCACCGTCGCGCGCGCGTCGTCGGGCGAGAGTCCCATCGCGAGCAGCACCGGACTCGGCTCGACGCGGCCGGACGAGCACGCGGAGCCGGTCGAGACCGCGACGCCGGAGAGATCGAGCGCGATGACGATCCCTTCGCCGTCGGCGCCGTGGAACGTGACGTTGCTCGTGTTCGGCAGACGCGCGACGCGCTCGCCGTTGATCGTGATGGCCGCGCCGAACGCCGCGCGCAGCTCGCGCTCGAACGCATCGCGCACGGACGCGACGTCGTGCGGCTGCATCGAGAGCGTCGCGGCGGCGCCGAACGCGGCGGCGAGCGGCACATTCTCGGTGCCCGCGCGGCGCCGCCGCTCCTGCGCGCCGCCGACGAGGTGCGAGCTCATCTTCGTGCCGCGGCGCACGTACAGCGCGCCGATGCCTTTCGGCGCATGCAGCTTGTGCGCGGAGAGCGCGAGCGTGTCGCACTGCAGCGTCTCGACGTCGACCGCGATCTTGCCCGCGGCCTGCACGGCGTCGACGTGGAAGTGCACGCCGCGCGCGCGCGTCGCGGCGCCGATCTCCGCGACCGGCTGCACGACGCCGGTCTCGTTGTTCGCGAGCATCACCGTCACGAGGCGCGTGTCGTCGCGCATCGCGTCGATGACGTTGGACGCGGCGACGACGCCGTCGCGCGACGGCGCGACATACGTCACGTCCGCATGGCGCCGATCGAGCGCGCGCGTCGCCTCGATGACCGACGGATGCTCAATGGAGCTTGTCACGATGTGGAAACGACCCTCCGGCGGAAATGCGCCGAAAATGGCGGCATTGTTAGACTCGGTGCCGCCGCTGGTGAAAACGACGTCGCGGGCCGCAGCGCCGATGAGGCGCGCGACGGCTTCGCGGGCGTCCTCGATCATCCGCCGCGCCGTCTGGCCTTCTTTATGAATCGACGAGGCGTTTCCGTAGACGTCCCTCAACGATCCCTCGAGGACCTGGAGGACGTCCGCGTCGATCGCCGTCGTGGCGTTGTTGTCGAGATAGATCCGCATCGGAAAAGGACCCTGATGAAGCGAACCGCGGTCGTCGCAGTGATGTTCGCAGTCGCTACAACAACCATCGTCGCATACGCGGGCAATCCCCCCGCCGATCCGCAGTCCGCCGTGAGCGACACGCTGCGCAAGCTCACGCGCCGCGAGCGGAAGGAGCGCGTCGAACAGCTCGACGCGAAGTATCAGGACTGGGTCGCCGACACGAAGCCGATCGCGCTGCCGACGGAGCTCGACACGTTCCTCCTGCTCGAGACCGATCCCCAACGCGACAACTTCATCGACGAGTTCTGGCGCCGCCGCGATGCGCTGCAGGGCGACAGCCGCTCGTTTCGCGACACGTACTACGAGCGCCTCGCGACGGCGAAGGAACAGTTCAAGCGGCTCGACTCCGACCGCGCGAAGACGTTCCTCGTGCACGGCCCGCCCGCGGGCGTCGTGCGCGCCGAATGCGCGCGCGTCCTCCAGCCGATCGAGATCTGGAAGTACCCGTACCTGCGCGGCGTCGGCAACGACGTCCGCCTCGTCTTCTACCGTCCGCGCGGCTCGAGCGACTACAAGCTCTGGAACCCGATCGGCGGCGCGATGGCCATCAGCGACATCGCCGCGGCCGATCCCGCGTCGTTCGGCGCCAACGCGGAAGAAGGGCAGGCGAACCGCAATCCGAACAAGTCGGCCAGTCCGTACGCGTACATCACCCGCATCCAGCTCGAGTGCCAGCAGGGCGACGAGATCCTGCGCGCGATGACGCAGATGGTGCAGCAGCGCGTCGACCTCCTGAAGATGTTCGAGCCGCCGCAGCTGAACGACGAGCAGGCGCGCGACCTCCTGCGCTCGGTGGTCATCGCGAACCCGAACGCGCCGAAGCTCACGGCGGACTTCAGCGTCCGCTATCCGACGAAGGAAGGCAGCCGCACGGACGTGCAGATGATGCTGCTCGTGCCGCGCGCGCAGATCACGCCGGCCGAAGTCGGCGGTGCCGAGGTTTACACCGTTGACGTGACGGGGGAAGTGCTCAAGGAAGGGCAGCTGTGGGAGAAGTATCGCTATCGCTTCGACTTCCCGGGCGACCTCAAGGACGAGAAGCTGCCGATCGTCATCGATCGCCTGCTGCGTCCCGCGGATTACGTTTCGCGCGTGAAAGTCATCGACGCGAACAGCGGCGCGGAGACGATCGTCGAGAACCCGCTGACCGTTCCTGAGATCTTCACGCCGGAGCCGGTCGCATCCGCCGAACCGCCCGCGCCCGCGGCCGCGCCATCGACAACCACAGCGACAACGACAACATCAGCGCCGGCCAGTACCGCCGACGCGAAAACCGCCGCCGCCGATCCGCACGAGACGCGGCTGCGCATCGTGCCGCCGGATGACGCGCTCGTGAGCGGCGTGAAGACCATCGAGACGCTCGCCACCGGCGACGCGATCAAAGCGGTCGAGTTCTGGATGGACGGCCGCAAGATGGCGGTGCGACGTTCCGCGCCGTTTTCGATGGCGTTCGACTTCGGCGAGGTGCCGCAGATGCGGCGCATCCGCGCGGTCGCACTCGACGCGAAAGACCAGCCGCTCACCGGCGACGATCTCGTCGTCAACGGCGGCACCGATCCCTTCCGCGTGCGCATCACTTCGCCGCGCATCGCGCCGCACCTCTCCGGACCGACGCGCGTGGAGATGGACGTGAGCGTCCCCGAAGACGAGACCCTCGGCGCGCTCGAGCTGTACTGGAACGAGACGCGCGTGGCGACGCTCTACGATCCGCCGTTCGTGCAGACCGTCGACATCCCGCCGACGAGCGGCGTCGGCTATCTCCGCGCAGTGGCCACGCTCAAGGACTCCGACACCGCGCCGATCGAAGACGTGGTGATGATCAACACGCCGGCGTACATGGAGGAGCTGAACGTTCACCTCATTGAGCTGCCGACCACGGTGATCGTCGGCGGCAAACCGTCGATGGAGCTCGATGAGAAGGCGTTCAAGGTCCTCGATGAAGGCAAGCCGGTGTCGATCGCGAAGTTCGAGCGCGTGAAGAATCTGCCGCTGTCGATCGGCCTCGCGATCGACACGTCGGGCTCGATGAAGCCGCGCATGGACGAGGCGCAGAAAGCGGGCGCGCAGTTCTTCAAGAACGTGATGAAGAAAGGCGACAAGGCGTTCCTCGTCTCGTTCGACACCGAGCCGCGCCTCGTCTCGCACTGGTCGTCGAAGATCGCCGACGTGCACGCCGGCCTCGCGAAGCTGCGCGCCGACGAGACGACCGCGCTCTACGACGCCGTCGTCTTCTCGCTCTACAACTTCCTCGGGATCAACGGACAGAAGGCGCTGGTGCTCATCAGCGACGGACAGGACACGGCGTCGAAGTTCACCTTCGATCAGGCGCTCGAGTACGCGCGCCGCGCCGCCGTCCCGATCTACGCCATCGGCATCGGCATCAAAGGCACCGAGATGGACGTCCGCTACAAGCTGACCCGTCTCGCCAACGAAACCGGCGGTGCCGTCTATTACATCGACCAGGCCCACGATCTCGACCGCACCTACGATCAGATCCAGACCGAGCTCCGCTCGCAATACGTCCTCGGCTTCTACCCGCCCGCGGACGCGAAGCCCGGCAAATGGCGCGAGCTGACGGTGGAGGCGCAGGGAGGGAAGGCTCGGAGTTTGAGGGGATACTATCCGTGAGAGAAAAGCTGAATGAAGAACGCAGAACGCAGAATGAAGAATTAAGAAAGGAGACCGCGCGCGGTGCGCTTTCTCAATTCTTCATTCTGCGTTCTGCGTTCTTCATTCTTCTTCTCATCGCCGCCCTCCGCCCACTCTCCGCCGCCGACACACCAACTCCCCTCACCCGCCGCGAACAAAAGGACCTCATCGCCAAGCTTCCCGACGCGTATCGGCAGTTCCTGCGCGACGTGGAGCCGATCATCAATCCGGCGGAGCGGGACACGTTTCTGCGGCTCGAGACCGATGCGCAGCGCGATGCGTACATCGACGACTTCTGGCGGCGGCGCGACATCGCGGGCGGGACGACGAACCACGCGGCGCGCGACAACTATTACGAGCGGCTCGAGTACGTGAAGGAAAACTTCGAGCAGGTCTCATCGGATCGCGGACGCATCTATCTGCTGCACGGCCCGCCGGCGGCCATGATCGGCGTCAACTGCCCGAAACACTTCCAGCCGATTCAAATCTGGAAGTACGAGTACATCGAGGGCTTCGGCCACGACGTCCGCCTACTCTTCTACATCCCTCGCGATCATCGCGAGTACAAGCTCTGGAGCGCCCTCGGCGGCACGATGGCGATGGACGATCTCCGCAGCAATGACATCGTCGCCGGCGGCGCCGGCTCGATCGGTGGCGGCGGCGGCAATGTCATGATCGACTGCCAGAACCCCGAGGAACTGACGAACGCGCTCTATCAAATGCAGTTGAACAAGGAGCGCATCTTCCAGGTCTTCGATCCGCCGAAGGTCAACGACGAAGACGTGAACCGCATGCTGCGCTCCGTCGTCCTCGCCGATCCGAACGCGCCGAAGCTCGCCGCCGATCTCACGGTCTCGTACCCGTCGATGGAATCGGAGAAGACGGACGCGCAGCTCACGATCATGGTGCCGCGCGCGCAGCTGAAGACGACCGCCGTCAGCGGCGTCTCGGTCTACACGATCGACGTGGTCGGCGAGGTGCTGCGCGACGGGAAGATGTGGGAGAAGTACCGCTATCGCTTCGATTTTCCCGGCGACATCAAGGACGAGAAGCTGCCGATCGTCATCGACCGCTTCCTCCGCCCCGCGACGTACACGGCGCGCGTGAAACTGACCGATCCCGCGTCGAACGCGCAGGCGATCCTCGAGAACGAGCTGAAAGTCCCCGCGCTCGTCGGTCCGCTCAAGCCGTCGGAAGAAAGCGCGACCATCGCGGCACTGAACACGGAGCTGCAGTCGACGCGCGCGAAGCTGCGCATCGTGCCGCTGGCCGACGGCGTCACGAGCGGCTTCCAGACCATCCAGACGATCGTCAGCGGCACCGGCATCAGCGGCGTGGAGTTCTGGCTCGACGGCAAGAAGATCGCCACGCGGCGCTCACCTCCTTACACGCTCGACCTCGACTTCGGCACCGTGCCGCGTTCACGCCGCGTGCGCGCGGTCGCCATCGACTCGCACGAGCAGCCGATCACCGGCGACGAGATCGTCGTCAACACCGGCACCGATCCCTTCCGCGTGCGCATCGCCTCGCCGCGCATCGCGCCGAAACTGAGCGGCCCGACGCGCGTCGAGCTCGAAGTGAAAGTCCCCGAGGGCAAGCAGCTCGACGGCGTGGAGCTGTACTGGAATCAGACCCGCGTCGCGACGATGTTCGATCCGCCGTACGTGCAGACGGTGAACATCCCCGCGAGCGACGGAGTCGGCTATCTCCGCGCGGTGGCGAAGCTCAAGGACCCCGAGGTCGATCCGGTCGAAGACGTGGTGATGGTGAACACGCCCGACTACATGGAGACCGTCGACGTGCATCTCGTCGAGCTCCCCACCACCGTCCTCGTCGGCGGCAAGCCGAAGAATGACCTCGGCGAGAACGCGTTCAAGGTCTTCGACGAGGGGCAGCCGGTGAAGCTCGCGAAGTTCGAGCACGTGACGAATCTCCCGCTTTCCATCGGGATGGCCGTCGATACGTCCGGCTCGATGGAGCCGCGCATGGCCGCCGCGCGCGACGCCGGCGCGCAGTTTTTCCAGCACGTGCTCAAGAAGGGTGACAAGGCGTTCCTCGTCTCCTTCGACGCGCAGCCGCACCTCGTGCAGAAGTGGTCGAACGAGATCAAGGACATCTACTCCGGCCTCGCGCGCATGCGCCCCGAGGAGTCGACGGCGCTCTACGACGCAATCGTGTACTCGCTCTACAACTTCGTCGGCGTGAAAGGGCAGAAGGCGCTCGTGCTCGTGACCGACGGCAAGGACACGGCGTCGAAGTTCACGTTCGAACAGGCGCGCGAGTATGCGCAGCGCGCCGCCGTTCCGATCTACGCGATCGGCATCGGCATCCGCGGGTCCGAGCTCGATGTGCGGCAGAAGCTGAATCACATCTGCGGCGATACCGGCGGCGCGTCGTATTACATCGACGAGGCGAACGATCTCGCGAAGATCTACGCGGAGATCGAGTCGGAGCTCCGCTCGCAATACGTGCTCGGCTTCTACCCCGCTGCCGACGTGAAAGCCGGCGGCAAGTGGCACGAAGTGAGCGTGCAAGTGGCGGAAGGCAAGGTGAAGACGATCCGCGGGTATTACCCGTAGGACGACGAGGAGCGCCTCCGGCGGGCCGGCGCGGCCGGCTGCGCTAAGGGCCTAGCCTATTCGCACGTGCGGCTACTCTGAACGCGATTGACTGCAGCCGCACGTGCGTACGGGCTAAGCCCTTAGCGCAGCCGGCCGCGCCGGCCCGCCGGAGGCGCTCTACGTCGTTCCCGTCTTCCGCTCCTGCGCCGCGCGTTCGCGTTCAGCGGCACGTTCGGCGCGGCGGCGGTTCGCTTCTTCCTTGAGGCGGAGCGCGATCGCGGTGCCGGTCTCGGTCGTCGCGAGGCCGCCTTCCGCGGTTTCGCGGAGACCGCGCGGGAGCGACCGGCCGATGCGGACCATCGCTTCCACGATCTCGTCCATCGGAATCACGGAATCGACACCGGCGAGTGCGAGTTGCGCGGCGGTGAGGCCGTGCACGGCGAAGAGCGCGTTGCGCTTCACACACGGCACTTCCACGAGACCGCCGACCGGGTCGCAGACCAGGCCGAGCGTGTTCTTGAGCGCGATTGCCGCGGCGTGGATCGACTGGTGTGTCGTGCCGCCCATCATGTACGCGACGCCGGCCGCGCCCATGGAGGATGCGACGCCGACTTCATTCTGGCAGCCGCCCGCGGCGCCGGAGATGTTCGCGGAGAGCGCGATGATCGAGCCGATGCCGCCGGCGACGACGAGCGCGCGCACCGTGCGTTCGGGATCGATGTTGCGCTCCTCTTCGAGCGCCAGGAGCATCCCGGGGACGATCCCGCCAGCGCCCGCGGTCGGCGCGGCGACGATCACGCCCATGCGCGCGTTCTCGCCCATCACGGACAGCGCGTAGAGCTCCGCTTTGACGGTCAGCGGATCGAGGAACGTCCTGCCGGAGCGGAACGCCTCGTTGAGCAGGCGCGCCTCGTGGCCGACGAGCTTGCCCATCGACTCGCCGCCGTTCTTGCCGCGCTCCACGCAGTCGCGCATCACCGCGCGGCGTTTGCGGAGCGCCTCGACGATCATGTCGGCGGGGACGGCGTGCTCCTGCTCGTCCATTTCGAGGAAAACGTCGGCGAGGTCGCGGTCGCGTGCGAGCTCTTCGAGATGCTGAAACGATTCGATCATGCGCCTCAGGTAACGGCGAAACGCATCACGGTATTCGATCGAGATACCGCGCCTCGGCCACGTCGGCCATGGCGCGTATGCGCGCCAGCGCCGCGGCCGAGATCGGCGAATCGACGTCGATCTGCATGAATGCGTCCTTGCCGCGCTGCTTGCGCGAGCAATAAAGCGAGGCGATGTTGATGACCTCGTCGCCGATGATGCCGGTCACCTCCGCGATCATGCGCGGGCGGTCGCGGTAGAACAGCAGCAGCGTCGGCGAGTCGCCTTTGAAGCGCGTCTGGAAGCCGTTGATCTTGAAGACCTCGATCACGCCGCCGCCGATCGACGAGCCGACGATCTCGGCCTCGCGATTCGGTCCGCGGATCTCGACGCGCACCGTGTTCGGGTGCACCTCGCCGAGGTCCTCTTCGGCGAACTCGATCTTCACGCCCATCTGCTCGGCGATGCGGATCGCCTCGGGGATGCGCGGGTCGTCGACGTTGAGGCCGATCGCGCCGCCGACGAGCGCGAAGTCGGAGCCGTGCCCGCGATAGGTCGCGGCGAGGGGCGGGTGGAGGTGGAAATGCACCTCGAGCGGGTCCTCGTCGAGGATCTCGCGCGCGACGCGGCCGAGGCGCGCGGTGCCGGCCGTATGCGAGCTCGACGGGCCGACCATGACCGGTCCCATGACGTCGAGAATGCTGACCTTCCGGTCGTGTCGAATCGGCATCTGCTTACTTTACACGCGGCGTAAGCGCCCAGGGAGTTCTGTTACACTCGCGACCGTCCGTCCAATGGCCGAACGTCCAACTGTCCTGGTGGTCGACGATGACGCGCCGATTCTCCTGCTGATGCGCAATCTCTTGCGCGAATTCGGCTTCGAGGCACGTGCGGCGGCGAGCGGGCCGGAAGCGATTGCCAGCGTGCGCGCGCAGTCGCCGGACATCATCCTGCTCGACCGCAACATGCCCGGAATGTCGGGCGACGAAGTGTTGCACGCGCTGCGCGCGGACGGCCTCGATGGCGTGCCGGTGCTGATGCTGAGCGGCGAGCCGATCGAGCCGGACGAGCTGCGCGCCATCGGCGCGACCGCGGCGGTGCTCAAGCCGTTCGACGTGCCGTCGCTCGTCGAGACCATCCGCGCCCACATCGGCGCCACCTCCCGCTGATTTTCCCCGCACCCCTAACCTTCGTTCGCCTTCTCCGTATGAACTGTATACAGTATGCAATATGCAGAAGATGCAGGAACGGCCGAACCTCAGCGAATCGATCGCGGAGACGCTGCGGGAGATGATCGTGGACGGGCGGCTCGCGGCGGGATCGCGGATCAACGAGGTCCATCTCGCGGCGGCGCTCGGGATCAGCCGCACGCCGCTGCGCGAGGCGCTGATGCGGCTCGTGTCCGAGGGCGCGCTGACCGTGCAGGCGCGCTTCGGGTTTTACGTGGCGCCGCTGACGCGGGAGGAGCTCGAGCAGATCTATCCGATGCGCGCTCTGCTCGATCCCGAGGCGCTGCGGCTGGCGGGATTGCCCTCGGCGGAGCGGTTGCGCGCGCTGACGGCCATCAACGAGTCGCTGCGCAAGGCGCGCAAACCGGCAGACATCATCGCGCTCGACGACCGCTTCCACCTCGAGCTGCTCGCGGACTGCCCGAACCGCGTGCTCCTCGATCTCATCCAGCACTTCATCCGCCGCACGCGACGCTACGAGCTGGCGCTCATGCGCGACGAGACGAACGTGGGCAACACCGCGCACGAGCACGACCTCGTGCTCGCGAAACTTCGCAAACGCGATCTCCGCGGCGCGTGCGCGGCGCTGCGGAAAAACATGCAGAGCGGCAAAGGGCCGCTCGTCGACTGGCTGGAAAGGCAGGCTTCCTCATGAAGGCACTCATGCTCGTTCTCTCGCTGGCCATGCCGCTCTTCGCGGCACAAACACCAACTGCCGCGGAGCCGCCGTCGCTCGTGGGCTTGTGGGCGGCGCGCCGCGATTTTGGACCGTCCATACGCGGCACGCTGGAGCTCGTGCGCGACGGCAACGCGTGGCGCGCGCAAATCGCGGGACGCGAGGCGGACGTGGCGGTCGACGGCGCGAACGTCACGTTCGCGCTGCCGAACGACGAGGGACGTTTCCGCGGCACGCTCGCGCAGAAGCGCATCGTCGGACACTGGATCCAGCCCCGCGCGTATTCGTTCCCCGGCTCGATGGCGACGCCGGTGACGCTCGACGCCGTGTCGCCCGCGCTCTATCGCGGCACCGTCGCGCCGCTCGACGATCACGTCGCGCTGTATCTGTCGATCGCGCGCGACGCGTCGGGCAAGCTCTCGGGATTCCTGCGCAATCCGGAGCGCAACATCGGCCTGCGCAACAACCCGGAAACCATCACCGTCGACGGCGAACGCGTGACGTTCACCGGGAAGGGCGGCCGCGGCATCGCCGGCGGCCGGTACGACGCCGAGAACGACGTGCTGTCGATGTCGTTCCCGTGGCTCGGCGGCACGTACGACTTCACGCGCGCGTCGGCGGCGGACGAGGCGGCGTTCTATCCGCGCGGCAAGACGCCCGCGCCGTACGTCTATCGCAAGCCGCTCGCGCGCGACGACGGCTGGACCGTCGCGTCCATCGACGACGTCGGGATCGATCGCGCCGCCGTCACGACGTTGGTCAACCTCTTGACCAGCATGCCGGTCGAGTCGGTGCGCTCGTCCGACATCCACGCGCTGCTCGTCGCCCGCCACGGCAAGCTCGTGGTCGAGGAGTACTTTCACGGCGCCAGTCCCGACGAGCCGCACGACACGCGCTCGGCGGCGAAGTCGGTCACCGACGTCCTCGCGGGCGCGCTGCACGTCGACGCGTCGACGCCCGTGTACGCGACGATGACCGGCACGCCCAACGCCGATCCGCGCAAGAGCGCGCTGACGCTCGAGCACCTGCTCACGCAGACGTCGGGACTCGACTGCGACGACAACGACGACGACTCGCCCGGCAACGAAGACGTGATGCAGAACCAGGAGGCGCAGCCCGACTGGTACCGCTACACGCTGGATCTGAAGAGCATCCGCGAGCCGGGCGTGAAGATGGTCTATTGCAGCTGCCAGCCGAACCTCGCCGGCGGCGTCCTGCAGCGCGTGCGCGGCCGCTGGCTGGCCGATCTCTTCCGCGACGCCGTCGCCGCGCCGCTGCAGATCCGCCGGTACGGGCTCTGGCTCACGCCGACCGGCGACGCGTACATGGGCGGCGGCGCGCGCTTCACGCCGCGCGACTTCCTGAAGTTCGGGCAGCTCTATCTCGACGGCGGCAAGTGGCACGGCCAGCAGATCGTGAGCGCTGATTGGGTGAAGCATTCGACCTCGCCGCTGTACGACTTCGGCAACCGCAAGTACGGACGCCTCTGGTACGTCGAGGAGATGCCGTACCGCGACCGAAAGGTGCGCGTGGTCTATGCGGCGGGCAACGGCGGGCAGGTGGTGATGATCGTGCCGGAGCTCGACCTCGCCGCCGCGTTCTTCGGCGGCAACTACGGCGACGGCCCGGCCACGATGGTCGCGCAGAACAAGCTGTTCCCGCAGTACGTGCTGCCCGCCGTCAAATGAAGCGAATTTTGCTAGAGTGCGCCGCCATGAGCGACGCAGAAATCGATAGCCTGGTCCGGACGGCGGTCTTCAGCAGCGATGCCTCGGCAAAGGCAGAAGCACGCAAGACGATCCACCATCGCGCGCGGCAGAGCGGCGCTGTGCCGTCGTCGATCTATCCGCTGTATCAGGCGCTCGGCCGCGACGAGATCCAGCGGCGCTTCACCGTGCCGGCGTTCAACATCCGCGCGCTGACGTACGACGTCGCGCGGGCGCTGTTCCGCGCGGCGATGCGCCACGACGTCGGCGCGTTCATCTTCGAGATCGCGCGCTCGGAGATCGGCTACACCGAACAGCGTCCCGGCGAGTACGCGGCGTGCGTCCTCGCCGCGGCGCTCGCGGAAGGCTACACGGGTCCGGTCTTCATTCAGGGAGATCACTTCCAGGCCAGCGCGAAGAAGTGGGCCACCGACGACGGACGCGCGGCGGAAGTGAAGGCGCTCGAGTCGCTCATCGACGAGGCGCTCGCCGCGGAGTTCTACAACATCGACATCGACACCTCGACGCTCGTCGATCTCTCGTTCCCGACGCGCGACGAGCAGCAGCACACGAACTACACCTACACCGCGCATTTCACGAAGTACATCCGCGAGCGGCAGCCGCGCGGCGTCGAGGTCTCCATCGGCGGCGAGATCGGCGAGGTCGGCAAGTACAACACGACGCCCGATGAAGTCCGCGCGTACGTCGACGGCCTGCGGCGCGAGCTCGGCGGCGATCCCGGCATCGCGAAGATTTCGGTGCAGACCGGCACGTCGCACGGCGGAGTGCCGATGGCCGACGGCACCATCGCCGCGGCGAAGATCGACTTCGGCGTGCTGCGCACGACGACGGAGATCTGCCGCGGCGAATACCACATCGCCGGCTCGGTGCAGCACGGCGCGTCGACGCTGCCCGAGGAGGTCTTCAATCATTTCCCCGAAAACAACGCGGTGGAGATCCATCTCGCCACCGGCTTCCAGAACATGATCCTCGACGCGCCGTCGCTGCCCGCCGAGATGAAGGAAGCGATCCGCAATTTCTGCTTCGAGCATTGCCTCGACGAACGCAAGGCGGGCGAGACGGACGAGCAGTTCGTCTACAAGACGCGCAAGAAGGCGATCGGTCCGTTCAAGCAGCAGATGTGGGACCTTCCCGCGTCCGCGAAGCAGCCGATCGTCGACGCGATCGAGGCAAAGTTCGAGTTCCTGATGGAGAAGCTGGCCGTCTTCAACACGCGCGAGCTGGTCGCGCAGTACGTGAAGACGGATGCGGAGCTGCCGGAGTACGCGGCCGCATCGGCCGAGCTCACCGCCGCCGCCACCGTCGACCCCAACGAAGGCGAATGAGCTGCAGGCCGGCGCGGCCGGTCGGCCCGGCCGACAGCGCTAAGGGCCTAGCCTATCCGCACGTGCGGCTGGCCGGCCCGGCCGGCTGCGCTAAAGGCCGAGCCTATCCGCACGTGCGGCTGCTCTGGACTTCGCTTCGTCGGATGGCGGCTGCGCTCTATGACGTTGCGATCTGGAGAGGCCGCGCCGCCGCGGCCACTTTGCGCGGCGCGCGGCGCCGTTCGAGCTCGACGCGGTTGCGGCCGTTCTGCTTCGCGCGGTACAGCGCCTGATCCGCCGCCTCGAACAGACACGTCGCGTTCGTGATCGACGTATGCGGCTCGCTGGCGATGCCGACGCTGACGGTGATGCGATGCGCGACCTCGCCCGTGCGGATCGTAGCCGCGGCGACGGACGCGCGGATCTTCTCCGCGAACTGCATCGCGTCAAAGAGGCCGGTTTCCGGGAGCAGCACCGCGAACTCCTCGCCGCCGATGCGCGCCACGAAATCGGTCGCGCGCGTGCTGCCGGCGATGAGCTGCGCCACCGCGCGCAGCACCGCGTCGCCCGCGGCGTGGCCGTGCGTGTCGTTCATCCCCTTGAAGTGATCGACGTCGATGATCGCCAGCGACAGCGGCCGGTCGTAGCGGCGCGCGAGCTCGTGCGCGGCGGCGAGCTCTTCGTCGAACGCGCGGCGGTTGCGCAGCGCGGTGAGGCCGTCGGTGAGCGAGAGCTCCTCGAGGCGGCGGTTCGACTCGAGCAGCGCGCGCTGCAGCGTCACGATGCGGATGCCGGCGCGGATGCGCGCGAAGAGCTCCTCGTGGAGGAACGGCTTCGTGACGTAGTCGTCCGCGCCGCTGCGGAACCCGTCGAGCTTCGCTTCGTCGCTCGACTCGCCCGTGAGCAGGATGATGTAGCCGTGCGGAGACGCCGCGCGCAGCTCGCGACAGAGCTCGAAGCCGTCGCCGTCGGGCAGTCCGCGGTCGAGCAGCACGAGGTCCCACGGCATGACCCGGGCCGCGGCGCGCGCTTCGGCGATCGTCCCCGCCGTGCGCACGACATACCCGGCGCGCTCGAGCCGCCGGCGCAGAAGGAGCGAGAGATTCTCGTCGTCCTCGACGAGGAGAAGCTGTGCGTGATCCGTCATGGAGTACTACAGATAACAATTTAATACGTCCCCGATTCCGGAAGCAAGCTCCTTGAATCAGGACGTTTGTCGGCGGACGCGGCCGTCAGTGACGAGCGCAGCTGGAACGTCCCGGCGAGGTCGGCAGTGCGCTTGCAAACTCAGCCGCGCATGGGCAATTTGCTTTGGTTGATCATCGTCGTTCTTCTCATCCTGTGGCTCGCCGGCTTCTTCGTCGTCCACATCGGCGGAGGGCTGATCCACATCCTGCTCGTCATCGCGCTGATTCTCATCATCTACCGGCTCGCGACCGGTCGACGGGCGCTTTGACGTTCACCGCTTGAACGCGGCCACGACCGCCGCGACGCGTGCGCGGTCGACGGCACCGCTGCTGTCTTTCAGCGCGGTGCCGACGATCGCGGCGTCGGCGTCGTAGTGGCTCGCGTTGTCCGCGGTCAGTCCGCTCCCTACGAGTAGCGGAGCGTCGGGAACGGCCTCGCGCAGCGAGGCGAGGCGCGACGCGTCGGCGGGCGCGCCCGTCTCGGCGCCGCTGACGATGATCGCGTCGGCGCCGGCGCGATGCCGGAGGTCTCTCGCGGACTGCACGGCGTCGACGTTGCCGAGCGGTGTCGCGTGCTTCACGAGGTGATCGGCGAAGACGAGCACCTCGGGCGCAAGCGCCGCACGCGCGCGCAGCGTCGCGTAGGCGTCTCCTTCGATGATCCCCTGATCGGTGAGCATCGCGCCGGCGAGCACGTTGACGCGGATGAACGCCGCGCCCGTCGCCGCCGCGATGGCGATCGCCGAGCGCGCGTCGTTGCGCAGCACGTTCACGCCGAACGGCAGCTGCACCTCGCGCGCGACCTCCGCGATCGCGCGCGTCATCGCCGCGACCGTCTCCGCGTCGACGCGCCCTTTCGTGAACGGCACGTCGCCGTAGTTCTCGATCACGAGACCGTCGCAGCCGCCGTCGCGAATCGCGCGCGCATCGCGCAGCGCGGCGCCCAGCACCTCGCTCATCGACACGAACGCCGGCGCGCCGGGCAGCGCGCGCAGATGGATCATGCCGAACACGGCACGATGGGCGAAATGATCGGCGAACGCGGAGCGTGTGAGCATGAACGCAACCTTATAATCCACCCGCCATGTCGGACTTGAAGCTCTTCAACACGCTGACGCGCGAGAAGGAACCGTTCGTTCCGCTGCAGCCGGGCGAGGTCCGGATGTACTCGTGCGGTCCGACGGTCTACAACCATCCGCACATCGGCAACCTGCGCACGTTCCTCTGGAGCGATCTGCTGCGGCGCTACCTCGAATACCGCGGCCTGCGCGTCACGCAGGTCATGAACATCACCGACGTCGAGGACAAGATCATCCGCAACGCGAACGCGGCCGGCCAGGACATCCGCACCTACACCGCGCCCTACGTCGACGCGTTCCACGACTCGCTCGCGAAGCTGCGCATCCGCAAGGCCGATCACTATCCGCGCGCGACCGAGTACGTCACCGAGATGGTCGCCCTCGTCCAGCAGCTTACCTCTCGCGGCCACACCTACGAGGCCGACGGCTCGACGTACTTTCGCGTGGCGACGCTCCCCGACTACGGCAAGCTCTCGCGCGTCGAGATCGACACGAGCAGCGAGTACAGCCGCATCGAAGCCGACGAGTACGAGAAGGAGTCCGCGCGCGACTTCGTGCTCTGGAAAGCGAAAAAAGACAACGAGCCGTCGTGGCAGACGCCCCTCGGCGAAGGGCGTCCCGGCTGGCACCTCGAGTGCTCCGCGATGGCGATGGATCTCCTCGGCGAGACCTTCGACATCCACACGGGCGCGGTCGATCTCATCTTTCCGCACCACGAGAACGAGATCGCGCAGAGCGAAGGCACGACCGGCAAGCCGTTCGTGCGCTATTGGGTGCACGGCGAGCATCTCAACATCGACGCGCAGAAGATGTCGAAGTCGCTCGGCAACATCTACACGATCCGCGAGATCGAGGAGATGGGCTACGACGCGCTCGCGCTGCGCTACGCGCTGCTCTCCGTGCCGCACCGCACGAAGCTGAACTTCACCACGCAGTCGCTCGACGACGCGAAGGCCGCGCTCGCGCGCATCGAGTCGTTCCTGCTGCGCCTCGACGACGTCGCGAAGTCCGCACCGCACGACGCCGCGCACGCGGACGAGGGCGGCGACGCCCTCATCGGCAAGTTCCTCGGCGAGTTCCAGGAAGCGATGGACGACGATCTCAACACCGCCGGCGCGCTCGGCGCGCTCTTCACCTTCATCCGCGACGCGAACAGCGCCATCGACGCCGGCCGCATCTCCGCGTCCGACGCCGCCGGCATTCAGGCGGCGCTGATGAAGGTCGATCCGGTGCTCGATCTCTTCCCCGCGCGCGAGCGGAACCTCGACGCAGAGATCGAGGCGCTCATCGCCGCGCGCAATGCCGCGCGCAAGGCGCGCAACTTCGCCGAGTCCGACCGCCTGCGCAACGAGCTCGACGCGCGCGGCATCCTGCTCGAGGACACGCCGGCCGGCACGCGCTGGCGGCGGAAGTAACGCGCATGATCGGCTATCTCGAAGGCACGCTCCGCCAGCTCGACGCCACGCGCGCGCTCGTCCTCACGGGCGGCGTCGGCTACGAGGTGCACATCTCCCTCTCGACGTACTACCGGCTGGAAGGACAGCGGGAAGTCGCGCTGGAAATCCATACGCACGTGCGCGAAGACGCCCTCGCGCTCTACGGCTTCGCCACGCGCGAGGAGAAGATCGCGTTCGAGAAGCTGATCTCGATCTCCGGGATCGGCCCGACCGTCGCGCAGAAGATTCTCTCCGGCATCGACGCGCACGATCTCGCCGACGCCGTCGCGCGCAGCGACACCCGCAAGCTCTCGTCGATCCCCGGCATCGGCAAGAAGACCGCGGAGCGGATCTGTCTCGAACTGCGCGACAAGCTCGCGCCCGTGCCGGAGTCCGCGCCGGTCGCGCCGACGCGCACCTCCATCGACGATGACGTCCACTCCGCCCTCCTCAACCTCGGCTACCGCGCCAAAGACGCGGAGGCCGCGCTCGAGAAGGCGCGCAAGGAGATCGGCAACGACGCCGAGTTCTCCGCCGTGCTCAGGGCCGCCTTGCGCCAGCTGACGCGCTGACGCCGCCGCGCCGCATCGCGTCGATGCTCCACACGCCCGCGCCCGCGGCCGCGATGTAGAGGAAGAGGAAGCAGTACACGACCGCGAGCTCGCCTTGATTGAGGTTCGGCAGCGGATTGTCCGGGGTGAAGTGAGCTTTGAAGAATGCGACCGCCATCTCGCCGCTGGCGATGAACGCGGCCCACGACGCGAAGAGACCGATCGCGACGAGCAGTCCGCCGACACATTCGATGACGCCGCCGGTCATCATCAGCGCGCCGCTGGCCGGCGGCTTCGATCCGGGGAAGCCGAAGAGCTTCTGCGTTCCATGCAAGGCGAACATCAGACCGGCGACGATGCGCAGAATGGCGTACAGATGCGGGGCATAGCGTCCGAGATAACGATCCACAGCGATCCTCCTCAACGTGCACGTATGGCGGAGGCAACAATGGTACCGGCTCGTGTGAGCCGGCCGGAACGCTGAGGGGAACGCGCGTCAACCGATCGCGGCGCGCAGACGCTTCTTCGCGCGAATGTAGAGCGGTCCGATGGAGCCGAGCGGCAGGCCGAGGGCCTCGGTGACCTCGTCGTAGGAACGCTGTTCGAGGCCGATCAGCTCGCAGAGCGCGCGCGAGCGGTCGTCGAGCTTCGCCAGCGCCTGGTTGACGACGAGCGTGGTATCGAGCGTCGGCTCGACCGTCGACGGCACGTCCATCGGGGTCTCACGCTCGCGCACGCGGCGCTCGATCTCCTGCTTGCAGAGATTCGAGAGCGTGCCGAGGAGCCATGGGCGTGGCGCGCGAACGGCGCGGCGCTTCTCGAGGAAGAGGCACCACGCCTCGTGCGTGAGCTCGTCGCATTCGTCGTAGTTGAAGTGATAGCGGCGGGCGATGCCGCGCATGATGTCGCGCGTCGACTCGTAGACGGCGCCGAGCTCGTCGTCCGAGAGCTCGCTGCCGGCGCGCGCGACCTCGTCGAGCATCTCGCGCACGGCGGTGATGAGGACGTCGTTGTCGACCGGCTTGTGGAAGACCAGTCGCGCGCCGAGCTCGCGCAGCCGCGCCTCGAGATCGGGTGTCGAGTGCCCGGTCATGCTGGCCACGCGCGACGCGGGGCTGATGCGGCGGATCGCCTCGAGCAGGCGGAAGCCTTCGTCTTCGGTGCGCAGGCGGACGTCCGCGAGGACGACCGGAAAGAACTCGCGCGCGAGCAGCTCCTCGGCGGACGCGACGTCCCACACCGTTTGGGCGGGCAGATCGTGCGCGTCGAGCAGTGCCGACACGGCGGCGGCGATATGGGGATCGTCGTCGACGATCAGAATGCGGCTCATGTTCAAACCCTCTCGGACTCTCTTGCTGTGCACGGCATTAGTTCAAGGGACCCGCCAACGGCTGCCGGCGCGCAAGTCGTTGTGTTGACACGGTTAACGCGATTTGCCCGCGCGGAGAGGGAGTTCGGGCGGCGAACAGGCGTCCGGATTCCGGACGAAAGTCAGCGCAGCGGCAGGACGATCGCCTCGAGCCCGGCGTGCGTCAGCTGCGCGCTGACAGCGTTCGCATCACTCCGCGTGGCGAACGGCGCGGTGCGGACGACCGTGTACTGCGCGCCGGTGATGACGTTCGCCTCGACGCCGTTGCGACGCGCCTGCACGACGGCGTCGACGGCGTTCGCATGCACGCGGAACGTGCCGAGCTGCACGACGAAGCGGCCGTCGCGCGGCGCGCTCGCAGGCGGCGTGTTCGCAGCCACGCTCGCAGCCGGCGACGCGTTCGCATGCGCGACGGCGAAAATCACGCGCGCGTTCGCGGCGACGGCAACGTTCTCGCGCGCGTCGCCGAGCGCGATCTCCGTCAGCGACGCCGGCTCGCGCGGCAGCGTGACGCGGCGCGTGAGCTCGTGCGAGCCGAAGCGCGCGCGCAGCGTGACCTCGCCCGCGGGCAGCGAGCGGATCGCGAAGTGACCTTCCGCATCGACCGGCACCGTCTTCCCGAGCGGCTCGACGACGATCGACGCGACGCCCGCGGGCGCGCGACCGCTGATGCTGCGATTCGCGCGGATCGTGAACGTCTCCGTGCGCGGCGTCTCGCGCGCGAGCCGCACGCTGCGCGCTTCGACGGACGAGTAGCCGGCGGGGAGCGACAGCGGATCGACGGAGAGCTCCCATTCGCCCGGAGGCGCGGCGATGGTGAACGAGCCGTCGCTTGCAGTCTGCGCCTCGAAACGCGCGCTGCCCTGCGCGAGCGCGACCTTCGCGACGAGACCTTCGCCCGCGTCGCTCGTCACGCGTCCGAAGACGCGCGCGGGCGTGAACGCGACGCCGAAATGCAGCGTGTCGCCGGAGCTCGCCTCGACGCGTGACGGCGTCGTGAAGTACGCGTTCGCGTCACGCGGCACGCGCGCGACCACGCGGTGCGTGCCGCTGGTGAGGCCGCCGACAGTGAACGAGCCATCCGCGCTCGTGCGCGCGCGCGGCGTGCCGTCGACGTCGATCTGCGCTTCCGCGACGCCGGTGCCGTCGGGCACGCCATCGAGGTTCTCGTCGACGTACACCGCGCCGCGGATCGAGCCGTGCGCGCCGAACGACGGCAGCTCGTCGAAGCGGTAGCGCACGCCGGCTTCCACCAGCGGCTCGACCATCGGTTCTTCGCCGCGCCGCGCGGTCTTCCACCACGAGTACGACGCGTAGACATCCGCCGCCTCGGTCAGACGGCGCGAGGCGCTGATCGTCGCGATCACCGTGTCCGTCGCGTTGCCGACGCTCTCGAGGCGGTTGAACAGCAGCCGCGCGCGCACTTGCGGACGCGCGGGACCCGCGCCGAGCCACGCCAGCTCGAAGCCGGCCTGCGTGCGCGCGGGGGCGAGATCGACGGTGACGCCTTCGATGTAGCCGAGCTCGAACAGCACGGCGTTCTCGCGCAGTGCGCGGGCGATGTCGGCGGGCGTGGTCGCGGTGATGCCGAGCTGCGCGAGCGCGAGCGCGAGATCGGGCTCCTCGCGGAAGATCAGCGCCAGCGTCGGCGCCTGCCGCTGATAGTCAACATACGTACTGGCGAAGACGCGGCCGAGCGACGCGCGCGCGGCGATGCGATAGCCGAGGCCTCCCTCGTTCGTTGTCGACGCCTCGGCCCAGCGCGCGAGGGCCGTCACACCGAAACGCGGACGGTCGTAGGCGAGGCCGAGCGGAATCGTGACGCTGCTCGCGGAGTCGAACGAGCCGTAGCTCGCGCCGCCGAGGAGCGCGAGCGTGTCGGTGAGACGTACGCGCGCGTTCACGTTCGCGGTGCGGGTGCGCTGGCGGAGATTCGGCAGATCGAAGTCGGACGACGAGAACGCCGCGTCGAGCGACGAACCGTCGCGGAACGTGCGCGTCCACGCGGTGTCGGCGAAGAGGCCGCGCGGATCGCTCGGCATCGGCGTCGCGAACTCGCGCGGGCGGTAGCGCAGATCGACGTGCACGCGGTCGCGGTCGTCCGCGTACGCGAGCTGCGCGGCGGCGCCGGCGCTAAAGGAGCGCGTATGGCTCAGGCCGAGCTCCGCGCGCGCGGAGAGGCGCTCGCCGAGGTCGTAGTCGTAGAGCATCGATGCCGTTTGTCCGTCGCGATACGCGAAGATCCCGGGCGTGATGCGCGCGTGCGGGCCGAGCGACTCGACGTACGCGGCGCCGATCACGGTGCGCCGGTCGGCGGGCAGCAGGAACGACTGGAAGAGCGTGTACGCGGTGTAGCCGGCGTGGAAGCGCCAGTGCTCGTCGAGGTAGTGCGCGCCGCGGATCGTCATCGACGAGACGGTGAGCGGCGAATGATCGACCTGACGGTCGAGGAACGTCAGCTCGCGGTCTTTCGTGAAGATGCGATACGACGCCGACGGAATCGACGACGACGCGCGAGTGCCTTCCGCGGCGCCGTACTGAATGTGCTCGAGATGAAGCTCGGTGCGCTGCTTCGCGGTCACGCGCTCGAGGTGCACGGTGTTTTGCAGCTGGCGTCCCGCGCTCGCGTAGCGCGACTCCACGTGTCCGGCGCTGCCGCGGTTCGCATCCGCGGCCGCTTGCGCGGCGTTGCGTTGCGGCTCGACGACGAGCGCGAACGTCGACTGGCCGGTCATGCTGATGACGACCAGCTGCGTGCGTCCCGCGCTGCGGCCGTAGATCGTGATCGTGCCGTTCGACGCGGAGGCGTCGGCGATGTTCGCGTCAATGGCGTACGCCGACGTCGCGCCGATCACCTGAAACGACAGCGTGTCGTGCACCGCAACGGTGAACGCGCGCGGCGCCTGCGCGGAGGCGGCCAGCGTCAGCGCGAGCGCGAGCATCAGCACCGCGAGCCGTGCTCGCGATGCCGATGAGACCCGCGCCCGCGCGGCGATCATCGAACCTCCACGTCCGCCGACTGCGTCAACGCGTGGCCTTCGTAGTCGTACGTGACGAGCACGCGGTAGCGGCCGGGCGCGAGCTCGGCGGCGTACTCGGTGTTGAACTGCGCTTCCTCGCCGGGCAGCAGGCGATGCGGCATGAGCGAGGCTTTGCCGGCGAGACGTCCGTCGGCGCCGATGACGGCCACGATGCCTTTGGCGACGAGCGGCTCGCGTCCGGAGTTCGTGCAGGTCTGCGCGACGGTGAGGCTCGACGTCGCGGTCTGCGGCTGCACGACGAGCGGCCGCGGCGTCATGGCCACGTCGTCGGAAAGCGCGAACGTCAGCAGCGCGCCGAGCGAGGCGGTCGCGCCGACGGCGCCGTTGTGGATGACGTCGAGACCGCGGAAGCGCGCCACGACGGCGCGGGTGGCGGCGTTCGGCGGAATGGTGACGGTGATCGTCACCGGCGCCGCCTCGCCCGGCGCAACGGTGAAGCGCTTCTCGGAGAACACCGCGGTAGCGGCCACGCTCGCGGCGATCGAGCCGGCGGGGACGAAGGCGCGTTTGCCGTCGCGGACGACGACGTCTTCCGCGGAGACTTCGAACGAGAGCGCGCGCGAGGTGCCGTTGCGCAGGAGCAGCGTCTGCGTCGTGCTCTGTCCCGTTTCGCCGCGCAGGATGATCACCGCGGGCGAGAGCGAGACCGCGCCGTCGCCTGCGAAGAGGTGGCGCGCGAAAACCAGCGTCGAGAAGAGAATCATTCGTTTCATGGTCGGTGGCTCAGTTGGTGGTGACTTCCCACCGCACCGCGCTGGCGAACGCGCCTTCGGGAACGGTGGGCGGAATTTCAATTTCGAGCGTATGCATCGTCACGCCGCCGAGCGGCGCCTGCGCGTCGATGACGATCGGTGCGAGGCCGAGCGTCTTGCCGTCGACGCGCACCGTCGCGCGTCCATCGAACGACTCGAGGTACGCGCGAAGCGTCGCGGTGCCGGTCTTCCCCGGCGCATCGAGCCGGATGCCGAACACGCGGCGGGTGCGGAACTGCGCGATCCGTCCCGCGTCCATCAGCGCCTCGCGCCCGCCGCCCGTCACGCCGATGAACGTGATCGACACTTCCTCGCGCACGGAGGGCGAGGTCGCCGCCGCACGGCGGCGACCTCCGGCATAGAGCGGCTGCATGAGGGTCGCAAGCATCGCGATGGTGAGGACGTACCGCATGGCGGGCCTCGGAACTCAGGCGCGCTTCATTGCGACTTAGTTCGAGGTGGCAGTGAAGCTGATGGAGTTGTCGATCGCGGCCGCGGCGGCCGAGTCGGCGACCACGATGTCCCAGCTGTAGGAGCCGGTCGAGCCGTACGTGCCGGTCGACGTGAGCGTCGTGGCGGCGGAGTCGCTGAGCGTCGAGCCGTTGAGCTTCCAGGTGATACCCGAGGCCGGCGCGGAGCCGAGCTGCGCTTCGAGCGTGTAGTCGGTGCTGGTGAGGTTGGCCTTGTTGACCTTCACGCCGACCGTCGAGCTGAGCGTCCAGTTCGACGCGCCGCGCGCGAGCGAGAAGCCGGTCGGCGCCGAGCTGTACTTGCTGATGCTGCCGAGCGCGGACGTAGCCGACGCCGTGCCGGTGCCGCTGGTCGTGCCGCCCGCGGATTCCACGGTGAGGCTGATCGAGCTCTCCACGGTGCCGGTGACCGTGAGCGTGCCGCTGCTGGTGTCGGCGGACGCGGTCGTGGCGATCGTCAGCGTGGCGGCGGCGGCGAAAACAACGAACAGTTTCTTCATTTTCCTATCTCCCTTTTTCTCTTTCGTTTTTTGCTTCGTTCGTCGTTTCAGTCCGCGGGAGCGCGGAAAAAATACAGGGGCTCAGGAAAAATTCATGACGCTCGCAATCGTGTCGAGCAGCGCCACCGCGTCGTACGGCTTGAGCAGGTAGGAGACGTGGCTGCGGTCGAGCTCCGCGAGGTCGTCGATGCGCGCGCGGTCGGCATGTCCCGTCGAGAACACCACCGGCAGCGTCGGGTGCATCGAGGCGATGATCTCGTAGACCTTCGTGCCGTCGAGATCGGGCAGTCCGACGTCGAGCACCACGACGTCGGGACGTTTCTTCGACAGATAGTCGATGGCGCTGTGGCCGGTGCCGACGAGATCGACCTCGAGACCTTCGAGCGTGAGCAGCGACACCAGTCCCGAGCCGACCGTGATGTCGTCCTCGACGAGCAGCACGTGCACGTTGCGCCGCCGTTCGCGCGCGGGCTCCGGAGCGGCCGGCATCTCCGCTTCAGCCGTCGCCTCCGCGAGCGGAATGAAGATGTGGAACGTCGTGCCGCGCGACGGCTCGCTTTCCACGAAGATCTCGCCGCCATGGCGATGCACCACCTGATGCGTGACCGTGAGGCCGAGGCCCGTGCCGCTCGGCTTCGTCGTGAAGAGCGGCTCGAAGATGTGCCGCAGCGTTTCCGGCGGCATGCCGCTGCCGGTGTCGGCGAGCGCGAAGTGCACGAAGCGCTCGGGCTGTGCGACCACGCCGAAGGGAAAGCGCGCGCCGGCCGGCTCGCGCCGCGCGGAGAGCGTGATCTGTCCGCCGCCCGGCATCGCGTCGCGCGCGTTGAGCAGCAGGTTCGTGAAGATCTGGTGCAGTTGATTCGAGTCGGCGTCCGCCTGCAGCGATGCGTCCGGCGGCTCGAGCACGAGCGTGCATTCCGGCGGCAGCAGTGTGCGCGCTTCCGCGAGCACGGTCTGCAGCCACGGCTCGACGGCGAAGACGCTGCGCGCCGGCGCCGCGGGTTGCGTGAAGCGCAGGATGTCCTCGGTGATGCGCTTGCCGCGCTTGACCGCGCGTCCGACCTGATCGAGCGCGAACTCCGCGCGCTCGGGGCGGCGGCGGATCACCTCGACGAACGGCGAGATGCCCATCAGCACGTTGTTGAACTCATGCGCGATCGTCGCGGCGAGACGGCCGAGGCTCGAGAGACGATCGGCCTGTTCGAGCTTGAGCTCGAGCTTGCGCCGCTCGGTGGCGTCGGTGAACGCGACGACCGCGCCGACGACGACGCCTTCATCGAGAATCGGCGCGGCGGAGTAATCGACCGGCATGGCCGTGCCGTCCGCGCGCCAGAAGACGTCGCTCGCGATCGTAGCCTCGCCACCCTTCACGATGTGGAAGATCGGGCAGTCGCTCTCGGGATGCGGTGTGCCGTCCGCGTACCTCGCGTGCACGAGCTCGTGCACGTTGCGGCCGACGAGCTCCCTGGCGCTGCGCCCGAACATGCGCACCGCCGCCGCGTTGACCATCGTGCAGACGCCCTGCGGATCGATCGTGTAGATGCCTTCCACCGTCGACTGCAGCAGCATCTGCAGGCTGCGCGTCAGCTCCTGCCGTTCCGCTTCGGCGCGGCGCGCCTCCGTGATGTCGCGCGCGAAGCCGTACAGCTCCACCATCGCGCCGTTCTTCACGCGCGGGAACGTCGACACGTCGAGCAGAACGTGGCGTCCGTTCTCCAGGGCGAGCGTCACCTCGAGCTGCGCCGGTGCGAGAGTCTCGAGCATCGTCTCGCAGATGCCGAGCGTCCGCCGGCGGTCGGCCGGCTCGATCAGCTCCATGAAGTGACGTCCGACCCACTGCGCGACGGGCGCACCGGTGATCGCTTCGAACGCGGGATTCAGCGACACGATCGTGCCGTCGACGCCGACGGTGAAGATGATCTCCGTCGCGCCTTCGACGACGCTGCGGAAGCGCTCCTCGGAATCGACGAGCGCGCGGCGCGCGGCCTCGCGTTCCATCGCCTCGGCCAGCAGGTTCGCGGCGGAGGCGAGGTAGTCGAGATCGGCGTCCGTGAAGCGGCGGCGCGTGCGCGACTGCGCGGCGAGCACGCCGTGCGTACGCGTCGCGCTGGCAACCGGAATCGTCGCGGCGCTGACGAGGCCGAGCTCGATCGCCTCGCGCACCGCGCGGAACCGCGTCTCCGTCGCGTAGTCGTCGACGAGCACCGGCTTGCCGGTGAGGATGCAGAGGCCCGCCTGCGTGTCTGGCGCGACTTCGCGCACGACCGGCGGCCGGCCGCTCCAGCGTCCCGCGGTGGCGCGCACCACGCGCTGTTCCTCGTCGAGCTCCGCGTAGACGCAGTAGTCGATGCCGAGGCCGCGCGCGAGCAGGTTGCACGCGCGGTCGAGCGTTTCGTCGTCGAGGCGGCTGAGCGTCATGCGCCCGAGCTCCGCGATGGCGCTCTGCTGCGCGGCACGCGCGCGCACTTCCGCGTCGACGCGCGCTCGTTCGATGGCCTGGCCGAGCACGCCGGCGACGGAACGGAGAAAGTCGACGTCCGTCGTCGTGAAGAAGCGGCGCGTGGTCGCGTGCGCGCCGAGGACGCCCCACGGCACGCCGTCGGCCGTCGCGATCGGGACCGTGACGCCGCTGACGACGCTATGTTCGAGCAGCACGTCCGACGGCTGAAAGCGCGTCTCGTGCGCGATGTCCGCCACGACCACCGGCTGCCCGTGCTCGAGCGTGAACGACGCCTGCGAGCCGCGGGCGCCGCGCACCTTCCGCCGTCCGATGGTCCCCTCGTGCCAGCCGCAGCCGTCGACGATCACGAAGCCGTCGCCGTCCTTCTGCAACACCTCGCAGAGATCGAGATTGAGCACGCTGCAGACGAGGCCGGAGACCTCCTTGAAGAGGCTCTCGAGCGAGGCGCCGATGAGCGCGATCTGGCTGAGGTTCGCCACCGCGGCCTGCTGCACGGCCACGCGGCGCAGCTCTTCCTCGCCGGCGACGCGCGCGGTGATGTCCTGCAGAATGCCGGAAATGCGCTGCGGCCGTCCTTCCGGATCGACGGTCATCCGTCCCACGGCCTGCAGCGTATGCAGCGCGCCGTCGGCGAGCGTGACGCGGAACTGCACCGAAAACGGCGAGCGCGACCCGAACGCATCCTCGATCGTCACGCGCACGCGCTCGCGATCGTCGGGATGCACCATCTCGTACAGCATCTCGGGCTCGAGTTGATCGCCGGACGTGAAGCCGTACATCCGCATCAGGTTGTCGGACCAGGTGATGCGGCCGGTGACGAAGTCGCGCTGCCAGCTGCCGATGTTGGCCGTCTGCTGCGCGTCGTCGAGCTGCTGCTTGCGGATGCGCAGTTCCTCTTCGAACGCGAAGCGCTCCGTGACGTCCTTGACGAGCACGATGACCGTGCCGTCGTTCCCTTCCACGTTCATCGCCGGCGAGAGCGCCACTTCGCCGCGCGACACCGTGCCGTCGGGACGGATGTACTGGCGCTGGTAGGGCAGCGGAGTCCAGCCATCGACCGCGGCTTGGAACGCTTCCAGGGCCGTCGCGACGTCGGCGGGCGCGAGGAACTCCGTGAAGTGATGCCCGACGATCTCGTCGGCGCTCCGCCCGAGGAGCGCGCGGAACTGCGCGTTCGCCATCGCGATGCGCCCGTCCGCGGCCACCTCGGCGATGCCGATCGGCGCATTCTCGAGCGTGCGGCGGTAACGCTCCGCCGTGCTTCGCAACGTATCGACCTCGTGGTCGCGGCAGTCGCGCTCCATGAACTCGATGCCCGCGCGTCGCATCTCCTCGTGCGCCCGCTGGGCGACGGAGTCGTTTTCAAACAACAGCATGCGCAGCGGCTTCAATGGTGGAACCCCTCCGGGAACAGTGACGTCCGCGCGCGAGCCGGCCACGTGCGCATCCGCAAACGCAGCCTGCCCGCGAGCGGAGCTCAGCGAACGAGATTTTGTCGACAACGGTTTGGACCGTTCGTCACGGTACGGACGGAAGGCAAGCGCTTCTATCGGACGGAAGCACGGAGATCCGTACGTCTTTCTCCTACACGAGTCCCGTGCGGATGCCGTAGGCGATGATCTCGGCGTTCGAGCGGAAGCCGGTCTTCTGCAGGATGCGCGTGCGGTACGTGCTGACGGTCTTGATGCTGAGGCTCAGCGACTCGGCGATGTCGGTGAGGCTGCGGCCGGTGGCGATGAGGCGGAAGACCTCGAACTCGCGGTCCGACAGCATCTCGTGCGGCGCGACGGTGACACCGGGCGTGAGCCCCGCGGCGAGTTGCTCCGCGACCGCGGGCGTGACGTACGTGCGTCCCGTCGCCGCGCGCTCGATCGCCTCGAGGATCGTCTCCGGCGAACTGTCCTTCGGCACGTAGCCCGCCGCGCCCGCGCGCAGACAACGGATCGCGTACTGCTCCTCGTTGTGCATGCTGAAGATGAGCACCGGCACGTTCGGGAACTCGGCGCGGATGTGGCCGAGCACGTCGATGCCGCTGCGCTCGCCGAGCGAGACGTCGAGCATCACCAGATCGACCGGCGTGCGCCGCAGCGCGGGTAGCACGTCCTCGGCGGACGAGCTCTCGGCCACCACGCTCCAGTCGGGGCGTTCGGAGATGACCTGCTGGAGGCCGCGGCGCACCACGCTGTGATCGTCAGCGATCAGGATCTTCATGAGGCAGCGTGACGAACACGCGCGTCCCTTCTCCCGCAACTCCCTCGATCAGCACTTCGCCGCCGAACGCGTACGCGCGTTCGCGCACGCCGAGGATGCCCAGACTCGACGAACGGCGGATGTCCTCGGGCGCGATGCCGCGGCCGTTGTCGCGAATGTCCGCCTCGATGTCGTTGCCGCGCATGGCGATCCGCACGTCCACTTGCGTCGCGCCCGAATGCCGCGCGACGTTCGTCAGGACCTCTTGCACGATCCGGTACAGCGCCGCCGCGCGCGCGAGGTCGACGTGCTCGGGCTCGACGTCGAGATTGACCGCGATCGAGGTGCGGTTCTCGAATGCGCGCGCCTCCTGCTCGAGCGCCGCGCGCAAGCCGAAGTCGTCGAGGACCGCCGGGCGCAGTTCCGTGGCGACGCGGCGCACGGTCGTGATCGTGCCGTCGATGAACTGCAGCATCGACGCGATGCGGTTCTCGGCGTTGTCGGTGCGTCCGCCGCGCAGCTCGCGCAGCAGCAGCCCGACCTCGAATCGCAGCGCGGTGAGATGCTGGCCGAGCTCGTCGTGCACCGTGCGCGCGATGCGGCGCCGCTCGTTCTCCTGGATCTCGTTCATCGCCGCGGAGAGGCGGCGGAGCTCGTCGCGCGACTGCCGCAGCGCGCGCTCCGTCGCGCGGAATTCGGTGATGTCGTAGCCGGCATGGATGACGCCCACGATCGTGCCGTCGTGATCGCGCATCGGCTCGGTGACGTTCTCGAACTCGCGGTCTTCGAACGTGTAGTGATACTTCGTCGAACGTCCTTCGAGCGCGGCGCGGACAGCTTGCACCGGCGCGTTCTCTTCCGACCCGAGCAGTTCAACGAGGCGAGCGTCCGACGCGGTCGCTCGCGGCGAGGCCGACTCGCGACAGCGCGGAGCCGCGCAGCGACGTGAAGTTCAGCTCGCGGTCGAGCGTGGAGACGATCATCGGCGCCTGATCGAGGGTGAGACTCAACGCGTGCTCGCGGCTGGCGACCTGCTCCTCCGCGAAGCTCCGCGTGAACGCCGCCGCGTAGATCGCGCTGATCGCCTGCAGCGGATACATCGACGCCTGATCGAACGGATGCTCGCGCGAATACGCCGCGACGACGCGCACCTCGTCGTCCGTCTGCACCGCGCTCGCCGCGCCGTAGCGCACCACGCCGCGCAGATGCGGCCACGCCCCGTAGTCGCTCTCCGTGAGCTCGCGAAAGACCGGCGCGCGCGCGGCCGCGGCCGCGGCGACGACGGTCGGTCCGCGCGCGGGGATCGTCGCGCCAACGTTGGAGGCTCCTGCGCCGAACACCTGCACGACCTCGAGCATCGCCGCGCCGACCGGCTTGCAAAGCAGCTCGGTGCGCTCGGCCGCCAGCGCGGTGCTCACGTGGGCGAGCGCCGCTTCGCCGAGGATGCGCAGGTCGCGCTGGTGGATGGCCAGGTGCGCGTACGCGGCGACGGCCGCGTGCTCGAGCAAGCGCTCGCGCAACTGCTCCTCGGTGACCTTGCGGCGCGTGGCGTCGCGCACGATCACGATCGCGTCCGACGGCATCCCCGCGCCGCCCGCGAGACCGATCACGAGATCGGCCCAGAAGCGCTCGCCGTCGCGGCGGCGGCACCAGCGTTCGCCGGAGTAGCGCCCTTCGCGTTTCGCGGTGGCGAGCTCCTCGTCGAGATCGCCGATGTCGGCGAGCCGCGACGGCGGCGCGCCCTGCCACGCGAAGATCGCGGCCGCGCCGCGGTTGAAGTCGACGATCGTGCCGTCCGGCGCGACGATCATCACCGCGACGTCGGCGGCGTCGACGAGCGCGCGATAACGCCGTTCCGCCGCGCGGATCGCCGTGAGGTCGTGCGTGATCGCAATCGCGGTGTCGATCGCGCCCGCGGCGCCGCGCGCGCCGACGATGCCCATCGTGACCTCGAACACCGAGCCGTCGCGGCGCCGCCGCCGCGTATCGACCGGCGGCAACTGCTCGCCGCGGAACACCGCGCCGCGCAGACGCTCGAACTCCGGCCGCAGCTCTTCGGGGATGGTCGGCAGCGGCCGGCCGAGGACCGCGGAGACAGGCCAGCCGTACACGCGCTCGGCGGCGTCGTTCCAGAAGGTCACGAGCCCCGCGGCGTCGACTCCCGCGATCGGCAGCGGGATTGCGGCAAGTACCGACTCGAGAAGTTTGTCCACGCGTCCTCTTGCAAATTTAGGTGTCAGATATCTCCCCGTCCAGCGTCAGCGATGGAACGACGGAATTCCGGCGAGCTGAGCCGCGCGCGAGTTGGCGTGGAGCGCGCAAGGACGCGTTGCAGCACGGCCATGAAACGCGTCCCGATCCATCTCGTCCTCATCCTCTTCGTGATGACGTCCGCGCACGCGCTCGAGCGCACCGAAACGCTGCTCGCGCGCGCGTGGCCCGCGGCGCCGTTCGCAAATCTCGACGAGCTCGGCACCGGCGTCGGCATCGTGTTCAGTCCCGATCTCTCCGTGCCCGGCAACTGCCGCTTCTACACCGCGCTTGGTTTTGCGTGTTTCGAAAGCGCGGACTGGCTGCAGATCCTCGCCGACATCCACCAGTACAACCTCGAGCATCCCGGCGCGCGCGTACGCACGCTGATCCTCGAGACGCACGGCACGAACGGCAACGGCCTGAAAGTGCAGGCCGGCAAAGAGCCGCCGGCCGATCGTTCGTACGTCTCCGTCGGTGCGCTGCAGGAGATCCTCGAGCCGGTCGGGCTGCGCTATCTCGTGCTCAGCGCGTGCAACTCCGGACGCCTGCTGCGTCCCGAGATCTTCCTCAAGCTCGACCCGAACAACGGCGACAAGCTCTTCCTCCCCGCGACGCGCGGCATCATCGACGCGACCGACGAATACGACGCCGCGCACAGCCGCGTCACGATCATCACGCCCGCGTCGAGCCACATCGAAACGACGCTCGTCGGCTCGATGCGCGAGCTCGCGCCCGCGACGCGCGACGCGCTCGAAGCCGCGGCGAAAGCGCACGACGTCAAGCTGCCGAAGCAGTTCGCGATCTCCGAGATGCTCATCCAGATGCTGACGCGCGCGCCCGAGCTGCAACTGCAGATCGCCTCGCCCGTCGAGGCGCTGTCAGCCGACCAGACGCCTGCCGACGCGAGCGAGCGGCTCTTCCGGTCGTTCGTCGCACACCTCGACTTCGTGGCCGCGCGCGACGGCAAGGCGCAGCAAACCGCCAGCGCCGGCTCGCGATAAGTCGCACGCGCATTTTTGCAATTCACGCAACGCCTCTCGTTTGCGTAACTTGCAAGAAAGCTCGACCATAGTTTGCATACTGTGGCGTGCGGATTGCTGGACCAAAACCCCAGGTCTCCAGCAATGACTTCCATCTGAAAAGAGATGCGTGAATGACGAGAGCGGTGCTGATCACCGGCGGCGCAGGCTTTATCGGTTCGCATCTGGCGGACACTCTTCTGGCGCACGGGCATCGCGTGCGGGTCCTCGACAACCTCGATCCTCAGGTCCACGGCAACAAGCAGCGGCGTCCCGACTATCTCGACGCCGACGTCGAGTTGCAGGTCGGCGACGTGCGCGATGCGTCCGCGGTCGCGCGCGCGCTCGACGGCATCGACACGGTCTTCCATCTCGCCGCGAAAGTCGGCGTGGGGCAGTCGATGTACGCCGTCGACAGCTACACCGACGTCAACAACCGCGGCACCGCGGTGCTGCTCGAAGCGCTGATCGCACATCCTGTCGACCGGCTCGTCGTCGCCTCGAGCATGAGCCTCTACGGCGAAGGCCTCTACCGCGACGCCGCGGGCACGATCGTCCCCGGACAGGACCGCGGTCTCGAACAGCTCAAGCAGCGGCAGTGGGAAGTGCTCGACGACGGCGGCCAGCCGCTCACGCCGATCCCGACGCCGGAGACGAAGCCGCCCGCGCTCTCGTCGGTGTACGCGCTCTCGAAGTTCGATCAGGAGCGGCTCTGCCTGCTCATCGGCCGCGCGTACAACATCCCCACCGTTGCATTGCGATTCTTCAACGTCTACGGCACGCGCCAGGCGCTGTCGAATCCGTACACCGGCGTGCTCGCGATCTTCGCGTCGCGCCTGCTCAACGACAATCCTCCGCTCGTCAACGAAGACGGCGAGCAGCGCCGCGACTTCGTGTCGGTGCTCGATGTGGCCGAGGCGTGCCGGCTGGCGATGGAGCGCGCGGAGGAAGTGGCGGGACAGGCGCTGAACGTCGGCAGCGGGCGTAACTACACGGTGCTCGAGATCGGCCGCCGTCTCGCGGAAGTCCTCGGCAAGCGCATCGAGCCGGAGATCACCGGCAAGTATCGCGTCGGCGACATCCGCCACTGTTTCGCCGACATCTCCCTCACCCGCTCGCTCCTCGGATACGAGCCGCGCGTGCAGCTCGAAGACTCGCTCATCGAGCTCGCGCAGTGGCTCGAGGGACAGATCGCCGTCGACAACGTGCAGCAGGCGGCCGCGGAGCTCCACGCGCGGGGGTTGACGGTATGAGCGACGGCTACGTCCTCATCACCGGCGGCTGCGGCTTCATCGGGACGAACCTCGCCGATCGTCTCCTGCGCGACGGCCATCGCGTCTGCGTCTTCGACAACCTCTCGCGCGCCGGCGTCGAGCGCAATCTCGAATGGCTGCGCGCGCAGCACGGCGAGCGGCTGCTCGCACGCGTCGCCGACACGCGCGACGCGAACGCCGTGCGCGAAGCCGTCCGCGGCGCGACGCGCGTCTTCCACCTCGCCGCGCAGGTCGCGGTGACGACGAGCCTCGACGATCCCGTCAGCGACTTCGAGAACAACGCGCGCGCGTCGCTCAACGTGCTCGAGGCGATCCGCAACAGCAATCATCGTCCGCCGCTTCTCTTCACCTCGACGAACAAGGTGTACGGCGGGCTCTCCGACGTCACGCTCGACGAGGAGGCGCTGCGTTACACGCCGCGCAACGTGCGCGTCGCGAAGCACGGCGTCGGCGAGACGCGGCCGCTCGACTTCCATTCGCCGTACGGCTGCTCGAAAGGCACCGCGGACCAGTATGTGCGCGACTACACGCGCAGCTACGGACTGCAGACGATCGTCTTCCGCATGAGCTGCATCTACGGGCCGCACCAGTTCGGCACCGAGGATCAGGGGTGGGTCGCGCACTTCCTCATTCGCGCGATCAACCGCGAGCCGATCGCGATCTACGGCGACGGCAAACAGGTCCGCGATATCCTCTTCGTCGACGATCTCGTCGACGCGATGCTCCTCGCCTCCGCGGACATGAACCGCTGCGCCGGCGAGGCGTTCAACATCGGCGGCGGCGCGACCAACACGATCAGCCTGCGCGAGCTGCTCGCGATGATCCGCGAGCTCGAAGGACGCGAGCCGCGCGTCACGTGGAGCGACTGGCGCACGGGGGATCAGAAGTACTACGTCTCCGACGCGCGCCGCTTCTCCGCGCGCACCGGCTGGTCGCCGCGCGTCGGGACACGCGAGGGCGTGCGCCGTCTCCGGGAATGGCTCCTCACCGCCGGCATCCCGGCGATGGTGCAGCACGCGGAAGAACCGGCGTCGATCGCCGCGAAGCGCGTCGCCGGCGGCGGGCGCGTGGGCGAACGGCCGGTCGCGGCCGCGGCGCAAGCGAAAGAATAAAAACGAATGAAGAACGCAGAACGCAGAATGAAGAACGTTGAAAGAGAACCGCGTCCCGGCCCGGCCCCTTTCTTCGTTCTTCGTTCTGCATTCTGCGTTCTTCATTCATCTTCAAACTCATGAAGGCCGCCTCCATCTCTCCCCGCTCCGTCACGCTTGTCGACGTCGGTCCGCCTGAGCCCGGATCGGCGCAGGTGCGCATCCGCCTCGAAGGCTGCGGCGTCTGCGCGTCGAACCTCGCGGTATGGGAAGGACGCCCGTGGTTCACCTATCCGCTCGATCCCGGCGCGCCTGGCCACGAAGGATGGGGCGTCGTCGATAAAATCGGCGACGCGGTTGACGGCGTCAACCTCGGCGAGCGCGTCGCGTTTCTCTCGGGACGCGCGTACGCGGAGTACGACCTCGCCGAAAGCGACGCGCTCGTGCGCATTCCGGACGCGCTCGCGCAGCGGCGCTTCCCCGGCGAGGCGATCGGCTGTGCGATGAACATCTTTCGCCGCTCCGACATCGCCGCCGGACAGACCGTCGCCATCATCGGCGCGGGCTTCCTCGGCAATCTGCTCATCCAGCTCGCGAAATCCGCGGGCGCGCGCGTCGTGGCCATCTCGCGGCGAGACGCCGCGCGCGAGCTCGCGAAAGCCTGCGGCGCCGACGAGACCATCGCCATGCGCGATCACGGCGAGATCGTCGGCCGCATGCGCGAGCTCACCGACGGTCGCGGCGCGGAGCGCGTCCTCGAATGCGTCGGCGCGCAGTGGCCGCTCGACATCGCCAACGACATCATCGGCGAGCGCGGCCGCCTCGTCATCGCCGGCTACCACCAGGACGGCCCGCGCCAGGTCAACATGCAGAACTGGAACTGGCTCGGCCTCGACGTCATCAACGCGCACGAGCGCGATCCGCGCAACTACGTGCGCGGCATGCAGGACGCCGTCGACGCGGTGCTGCGCGGCACGATCGATCCCGAGCTGCTGCTCACGAACGACTACGCGCTCGACGAGCTCGGCCGCGCGCTGGACGACGTCGAACAGCGGCCGGACCGATTCGTGAAAGGGACGATTCTGTTTTAGAAGATGAATTTAGAACGCAGAACGCAGAATGCAGAATGTAGAAACGCTCCGCGGGTGGCGGTGCTCCTTTCTACGTTCTGCGTTCTGCGTTCTTCATTCTTCATTCCACGCTCTCGCGGAGAGGCCGCCCCATGAGCACCTCCGCCGCCCCCGCCCCTCCCCCCGCCTCCGCCCTCCCGCGCCTCGCGTTCGCCGGGCTCGGCTGGATCGGGCGGCATCGCATGAACGCCGTCGCGGACGCGCGGCTGGCGGAGATCGCGTACCTCTGCGATCCCATCGACGACACCACGCTCTCGTTCGACGAGCTCCTCGCGAGCGACGCTGACGCGATCGTCATCGCGACGCCGAGCGCGATGCACGCGGAGCAGGCGATCGCCGCGCTCGAACGCGGCAAAGCGGTGTTCTGCCAGAAGCCGCTCGGACGCAACGCGGAGGAAACGCGGCGCGTCGTCGATGCCGCGCGCGCGAACGACCGGCTCCTCGGCGTCGATCTCTCGTATCGCTTCACCGACGCGATGCGCGCGGTGCGGAAGCTCGTCGCGGACGGCGCGATCGGCGAGGTTTACGCCGCTGACCTCGTCTTCCACAACGCGTACGGACCGGACAAGCCGTGGTTCTACGACGCCACGCTCTCCGGCGGCGGCTGCGTCATCGACCTCGGCATCCACCTCGTCGACCTCGCGCTCTGGACGCTCGGCTTTCCGCGCGTCGAACGCACAGCCGCGCGGCTCTTTCATCACGGCGGCCATGCCGTCGAAGACTACGCCGTCGCGCTGATGGATCTCACCAGCGGCGCGGCGATGCAGCTCGCCTGCTCGTGGAACGTCAGCGCCGGACGCGACGCCGTCATCGGCGCGACGTTCTACGGCACGGATGGCGCGGCGGCCTTCCACAACGTCGGCGGCTCGTTCTACGACTTCGTCGCCGAGCATCACCAGAAAACGCGGACGACGCGGCTCACCGAGCCGGGCGACGCGTGGGGCGGCGGCGCGATCGTCGACTGGACGCGCAGGCTCGCCGCGAGCCGCGCGTTCGATCCCGAGATCGAGCACGTGGTCGACGTCGCCGCGGCGCTCGACTCGATTTACGAGGCGGGCCGGCGATGAACGTCCTCATGACGGCCGACACCGTCGGCGGCGTCTGGACGTACGCGATGGAGCTGACGCGCGCGCTGCCCGACGTCCGCTTCACGCTCGCGACGATGGGACGCCGCGCCACCGAGGCGCAACACGGAGAAGTGCCGCCGAACGTGGAGCTCGTCGAAAGCGACTGGAAGCTCGAATGGCAGGACGATCCGTGGGAGGACGTCGACCGCGCCGGCGAATGGCTGCTCGCGCTCGAACGCGAACGGCAGCCCGATCTCGTGCATCTCAACGGCTACGTGCACGGCGCGCTGCCGTTCCGCGCGCCGAAGCTCGTCGTCGCGCACTCGTGCGTGCTCTCGTGGTGGCGCGCGGTGAAAGGTGAAGACGCGCCGGCGGAACGAAGCGAGTATCACCGCCGCGTGACGAGCGGGCTCGCCGGCGCGGCGCTCGTCGCCGCGCCAAGCGCGTGGATGCTCGGCGCGCTCGACGAGCACTATCGCTTCACCACGCCGCGCTCCCTCATCTACAACGGCCGCCGCTTCGAGCCATCGACCGGCCACGGCCACCGCGCGTCGGTCTTCGCCGCCGGACGTTTGTGGGACGAAGCGAAGAACCTCCGCGCCGTCGTCGAGGCCGCGCCGCGCATCGAGTGGCCGGTGCGCATGGCCGGCGACGGCGGCACGAACGCGGAGAACGTCACCTACCTCGGCTGGCTCGACACGGAAGGCGTCGCGCGCGCGTACGGCGAGAGCGCGATCTATCTCTTCCCCGCGCTGTATGAGCCGTTCGGCCTGTCGATCCTCGAGGCCGCGCTCTCCGGCTGCGCGCTCATCCTCGGCGACATCCCGTCGCTGCGCGAGATCTGGCGCGACGCCGCCGTCTTCGTGCCACCGCGGAACACCGACACCATCGCGCGCGTGGTCAATGAAGTCATCGGGAACGCGCCGCTGCGCCACGAGCTGAGCCAGCGCGCGCAACTGCGCGCCCTCACCTTCACCGTCGAGACCATGGCCCGCCGCTACCGCGATGCGTACGCCGCGCTCGTGCGCACGGAGGCTTTCGTTTGAGGTTCGTCCTCTTCTATCACTCGCTCGTCTCCGACTGGAATCACGGCAACGCGCACTTTTTGCGCGGCATCGCCAGCGAGCTGCTGCAGCGCGGACACGCGGTCGAGATCTACGAGCCATCCGACGCGTGGAGCGTGCAGAACCTCGTGCGCGATCACGGCACGGCGCCGCTCGAGGAGTTCCGCCGCGCGTTCCCGCTGCTGCACGCGCATCACTACGCGCTCGACTCGATCGACCTCGATGAAGCGCTCGACGGCGCCGACGTCGTGCTCGTTCACGAATGGAACGACCACCAGCTCGTGCGCCGCATCGGCGAGCATCGCCACCGCACGCGCGCGTACCGGCTCTTCTTCCACGACACGCATCACCGCGCCGCGACCGCGCCGGACGAGATGAGCGCGTACGACCTCACGCACTACGACGGCGTGCTCGCGTACGGAAAAGTCATCCGCGATCTCTACCTGACGCGCGGCTGGACGCGCGACGCGTGGGTGTGGCACGAGGCGGCCGACACGCGCGTCTTTCATCCGCGCCCGCACGGCGAGCCGGAAGGCGACGTCGTCTGGATCGGCAACTGGGGCGACGACGAGCGCGGCGCCGAATTGCGCGAGTTCCTCATCGAGCCGATTCGCGATCTGAAACTGACCGCTCGCGTCCACGGCGTGCGCTATCCCGACGCGGCGGTCGACGAACTACGGGCGGCGCACATCGACTACGCCGGCTGGCTCGCGAACTGGAAAGTGCCGGAAGTCTTCTCGAAGTACCGCATGACCGTGCACGTGCCGCGGCGACCGTACGCGACGACGCTGCGCGGCATTCCGACCATTCGTCCGTTCGAGGCGCTCGCGTGCGCGATCCCGCTGATCTCCGCGCCGTGGGACGACGCGGAACATCTCTTCACGCCGGGCGCCGACTATCTCGTCGCGCGCGACGGCGCGGAGATGCGCGGCCACATGCGCCTGCTCGCGAACGACCGCGCCGCGGCGCGCGAGCTCGCGCGGCACGGACTCGAAACGATCCAGCGCCGCCACACCTGCGCGCATCGCGTGACCGAGCTGCTCACCATCGTCGCCGCGACGCAGCCGCGCGCCGCCGCGAGCTCCGCGCGCGACGAGGCGCGCGCGTGAAGATCGCCTTCTACGCCAGCTCGCTCGTCTCCGCGTACTGGAACGGCGCGGCGACGTACTACCGCGGCATCATCCGCAACCTCGCCGCGCGCGGACACGAGATCACCTTCTTCGAGCCCGACGCGTACGAGCGGCAGCAGCATCGCGACATCGACGACCCGCCGTGGGCGCGCGTGGTCGTCTATCCCGGCACAGGCGACGAAGGCGTCGAGCGCGTGCTCGCCGAGGCGCGGCACTTCGATGTGGTGGTCAAGGCGAGCGGCGTCGGCGTGTTCGACGAGTTGCTCGAACGCGCCGTCGTCGAGCTGCGGCGTCCGAATCAGACCGTCATCTTCTGGGACGTCGACGCGCCGGCGACGCTCGACCGGCTGCAGCACGATCCACGCGATCCGTTCCGCGCGCTCGTGCCGCGATACGACTACATCTTCACGTACGGCGGCGGCGAACCCGTCGTGCGGCGCTACGAGTCGTTCGGCGCGCGCGCGTGCATCCCCGTCTACAACGCGCTCGATCCGGAGACGCATCATCCGGTGCCGCCGAAGCCGGAGTTCGACGCCGACCTCTTGTTCCTCGGCAATCGCCTGCCCGACCGCGAGGCGCGCGTCGAGGAGTTCTTCCTCCGCGCCGCGTCGCTGTTGCCGGAGAAACGCTTTCTCCTCGGCGGCTCCGGGTGGGCCGACAAGCCGCTGCCGCGCTCCGTGCGTTACCTCGGGCACGTCTTCACCGGCGATCACAACGCGTTCAACGCCACGCCGCGCGCGGTGCTCAACATCTCGCGCGAGTCGATGGCCGCGAACGGCTGGTCGCCCGCGACGCGCGTCTTCGAAGCCGCTGGCGCCGGCGCGTGTCTCATCACCGACGCGTGGGAAGGCATCGAGTTCTTTCTCGAGCCGGAGCGCGAAGTGCTCGTCGCGCGCGACGGCGCGGAAGTCGCGGAGCTCGTGCGCGCGCTCGACGCGAAACGCGCGCAGCAGATCGGACGCGCGGCCATGCAGCGCGTGCTCGCCGAGCATACGTACGCCCATCGCGCGCGCCAGGTCGAAACCATTTTGAACGACGAACGCGGAACGATGAACGAGACACGAACCGCGGTGTCCGCATGAACATCGTGATCCTCGGCCTCTCGATCACCTCGAGCTGGGGGAACGGTCACGCGACGACGTACCGCGGGCTCGTGCGCGAGCTCGCCGCGCGCGGACACGACGTGCTCTTCCTCGAGCGCGACGTGCCGTGGTACGCCGCGAATCGCGATCTCCCCGAACCGCCGTACTGCACGACGCGCCTCTATCGCGGACTGGCGCAGCTCAAACATCGCTACGCGCGCCACGTGCGCGACGCCGATCTCGTCATCGTCGGGTCCTACGTTCCCGAAGGCGTCGCCGTCGGCGAATGGGTGACCGAAACCGCGGAAGGGATGACCGCCTTCTACGACATCGACACGCCGGTCACGCTGGCGAAGCTCGCGCGCGGCGACTTCGAATACCTCTCGCCGCATCTCATCCCGCGCTACGACCTCTATCTCTCGTTCACCGGCGGCCCCACGCTGCGGCGCATCGAGAAGAAATACAAGTCGCCGATGGCGCGCGCGCTCTACTGCTCATTCGATCCCGAGCACTACTTCCCCGAGCGCCGCCGCCCGCGCTGGGACCTCGGCTACCTCGGCACTTACAGCGACGACCGGCAGCCGGCCGTCGACGAGCTTCTCGTCGAGCCCGCGCGCAAGTGGAAGGACGGCCACTTCGTCGTCGCCGGTCCGCAGTATCCCGCCGACATCGCGTGGCCGAAGAACGTGCGCCGCATCGAGCATCTCGCGCCGCGCGAACATCGCGCGTTCTACAACGCGCAGCGGTTCGCGCTGAACGTCACGCGCGCCGAGATGATCCGCGCCGGCTGGTCGCCGAGCGTGCGTCTCTTCGAAGCCGCCGCATGCGGCGTGCCGATCATCAGCGACTGGTGGGACGGACTCGACTCGCTGTTCGAGCCGGAGCGCGAGATCCTCATCGCGGAGACCAGCAGCGACGTGATGCGTTACCTGCGGAAGCTCGACGAGCGGGAGCGACGCGCGATCGGCGCGCGCGCCCGCGAACGCGTGCTCCACGAGCACACCGCGGCACATCGCGCGAGGGAGTTGGAGAGTTATACTCAGCAGCCAGTTCGCTGCAACGGCCTTGCTTCTCATGGCATAACAGCATAAATTGCCCTTTCGGAGGGCTGTTTATGCGGGTTCGGCTGTTCCTCCCCCCGGTGCTGTCGCTCATCTTCACCGTTGCCGCGGCGGCCGACCTGCGGCATCCGGTCTCCCTCGACAGCGACGATTCCTGCGACATCAGCGTCGCGCCCGCGGCCACGCTGCTGCTCCCGTTTTTCGAAGTCGATCTCGAGGCGCCCGCCGGTCAGGGCGAGACGACCGTCTTCACCGTGATCAACACGAGCGGCGTGACGCAGGTCGCGCACGTCGTGCTGTGGACCGACTACGCGTTCCCGCTGCTGAACTTCAACGTCTTCCTCACCGGCTACGACATCCAGACGATCAATCTGTACGACGTCCTCGTGCGCGGCCGCATCGCACCGCCGAACGGCACCGGCAGCACGGCGTCACCGGAAGGCGAGCTGTCGGACTCCGACAACGCGCTCGTCGATGAGGCAGCGTGCGCGAACATCCCGGCGGCGCTTTCGCCAGCGGCGCTCGCGCGCGTGCAGTCGGCGCTGACGCTCGGCCGCATCGCACAGTCAGGCAACGAGCCGGCGTGCAACACCGTCGGCGGCATCCACCAAAACGCGATCGGCTACGCGACCATCGACGTCTTCACCGGCTGCGCCGACGTCCTGCCGAACGAGCCCGCCTACTTCGGCCGCTGGATCGGTTTCGACAACGTGCTCACCGGCGACTACCAGCAGGTCAACGGCCATCAGAACTACGCGCAGGCGAATCCGCTCGTGCACATCCGCGCGACGCCCGAAGGCGGCGACGCGATCACGCGCGCGAACGAGCCGCGGGCGTACACCGTCAACCTGCCGCGCACGTTCTACAGCCGCTACCAGAGCAGCGCGCGGCCGCGATTCGACGCGCGCCAGCCGCTGCCTTCGCTCTTCGCTGCGCGCTGGATCAGCGGCGATCCGGCCTACTTCCAGACATACTTCAAGATCTGGCGCGAGGGGCGGATCGGCATCACGCCGAGCTGCAGTCTCTATCCCGACAACGCCACGCTCGGCATGGTGGACGTCGTGCGGTTCGATGAGGACGAGAACCCCACCACGCTCTCTCCCGACATCATCATCTGCACGCCGATCGAGACGTATCCGACCACGGCCACGACGGGCCTCCTTTCCGCCGCGGACGCATACTTTTTTCCTTACAACGCGACCGGCGCACTGTCGGGATGGATGTACCTCAACCTCGACTACTGCTGGCGCGATGCGCCGGCGAGCCAGAACTGGGTCGTCGTCTCGATGCGCAACGAAGGGCGCTACTCCGTCGACTTCGACGCCGCGTACCTCGGCAACGGCTGCACGCCGCCGGTCCTGCAAAGCAATGCGAACGACTCGAGCGGCGCGCCCATCGGACCCGCCGCAAACACCAATCCATAAAGTTCGGGAGGATGTCCATGCGTCTGCGATCGATCCTGCCCCTCGTGTTGTGTCTGTTCCTTCCCCTGGCCGCATACGGCGCGGTCTTCACCACCCCCGGCGGCCCGACCTCGACGAACAACGACGATAGTTGCGACGTTGCCGTCCTTCCGGCCGCGACCCTGCTCCTTCCTTATTTCGAAGTGGACGTCGACGCCGTGCCGGGCAGCGGCGAGACGACGCTCTTCACGATCACGAACACCTCGCCGCTACCGCAGCTCGTGCAGGTCACGCTCTGGACCGACTACGCGTATCCGGCGATGGGCTTCGACGTCTTCCTCACCGGCTACGACGTGCAGTCGATCAATCTGTACGACGTCATCGCGCGCGGCCGCATCGCGCCCGACCGCGGCACCGGGCCGGACATCTCGCCGCAGGGCGAGCTGTCGGCGTCGGCGAACCCGGTGCTCGATCTCGAATCGTGCGAGCACACGTCTCTTCCGGAGGTGCTGCCGGCGGTTTACATCAAGCGCATGCGCGACGCGTTCACGCGCGGCACCGTCGACACCCTCGGCACGCTGCAGGGATGCAACACGGTCGGCGGCGTGCACGCGCACGCGGTCGGCTACGCCACGATGGACGTCGTCGGCTCCTGCAACTTCACGATGCCGAACGACCCGCTCTACTTCTCGCGCGAGATCCGCTTCGACAACGTGCTCACCGGCGACTACCAGCAGGTGGACGGCTCGCAGAACTACGCGCAGGGCAACCCGATGGTGCACATCCGCGCCATCCCCGAGGGAGGCACGCCGGAGCAGCGCGCGGCGAACCCGAACATGGGCGGCACGAACTTCCCGCGCACGTTCTATAGCGCGCTGCAGAGCGGCGCACATCCGACGGCCGACGCGCGCCAGCCGCTGCCGTCGACCTTCGCCGCGCGCTGGATCGAGGGCGGCACGGGCTCGTTCCAGACCAGCTTCAAGGTGTGGCGCGAGGCGGTGGCCGCCGGCACGAACTGCGCCGACTATCCGGCGAACGGCAACATCGCGCCGTACCAGGTCATCCGCTTCGATGAAGACGAGAACCCGAGCGCGATCAGCCCGATCGACGACACGCCGCGTTCGGGCCTCGGCGCCACATCGCGTTTCGACAGCGACGCGAGCCCGTTCCCCGCGCCGCTCGGCTCGAGCGTCGGCGGCTGGATGTATCTCGACCTCGACACGCAGGCGCAGGACCAGCGCGCGGCGCAGGCGTGGGTCGTCGTCTCGATGCGCGCCGAGGGACGTTACTCCGTCGACTTCGACGCCAGTGCGCTCGGCAACGGCTGCTCCGCGCCGGCGCACGAGATCGCGCCCGCGGCGAACCAGAACCAGGCGGAGCTGCACGTGACCGGCGGACCGCACACGATGAACAACGACGACACGTGCGACATCGCGGCATTGCCCGCGGCGACGCTGCTGCTGCCGTACTTCGAAGTCTCGCTCGCGCCGAACAGCGAGACGACGCTCTTCACCGTCACGAACGTGACGCCGGAGCCGCAGATCGCGCACGTCGTGCTCTGGACCGACTACTCGTACCCGGTGCTCTCGTTCGATCTCTTCCTCACCGGCTACGACGTGCAGGCCATCAATCTCGCGGACGTCATCGTGCGCGGGCGCATCGTCGCGCAGCATGCCGCCACCGGGGAGATGTCGTCCGAAGACAACCCGCTCGTCGACGAAGCGTCGTGCAGCGAGCAACCTTCGCAACTGCCCGTGGCGTTCGTCACGTACATGCAGAGCGCGCTCACGCTCGGCCGCGTGCCGCGGCTCGGACAGGCCGAGGCGTGCAACACGGTCGGAGGCGTGCACGCGAACGCCATCGGCTACGCGACGATCGACGTCGTCGGCGCGTGCCAGAGCGCGTTCCCCACGGAGGCGCGCTACTACTCGCACGACTTGCGCTTCGACAACGCGCTCATCGGCGACTATCAGCAGATCAACAGCGTGCAGAACTACGCGCAGGGCAATCCGATGGTGCACATCCGCGCGATTCCGGAGGGCGAGCAGCCGCTCGTTCGCGCGGGCGATCCCGCGTATCACTCGAACTTCCAGCGCACGTTCTACAGCCGTTACCAGAACGGCGGCACCGCGGACGGGCGCCAGCCGTTGCCGTCGACCTTCGCCGCGCGCTGGATCGACACGTTCGGCGCGCCAGACTTCGCCACGTACTACAAAATCTGGCACGAGGGCGTGACTGGCGCGGACGCGAGCTGTGCGTCGTATCCGACGAACGTTCACGACGTCACGGACGCGGTTCGTTTCGACGAGGAAGAGAACCCCGTCGCGTTGAGCACCGATTGCACGTTCTGCGTTCCGGGCGCAGTCCTTCCCGGTCTGACGCTTCCGTCGTCGAGCCTCGCCCCGGCACGCGACGAGGCGTACTTCCCGCCGAACCCGACGGCGGCCATCGGCGGCTGGATGTATCTCAACCTCGAGAACTCCGAGTCGACGAATGCCGCCGCCTCGCAGAACTGGGTCATCGTCTCGATGCGCGCGGAAGGCCGCTATTCCGTCGACTTCGACGCGGTCGCTCTCGGTAATGGCTGCTCGGCGCCAGTCCGCGCCACCGCCGTCAACTCCAACCCCGAAACCGCGGTCATCGGCCCCGCGCCGAACACGAATCCCTGACGCGACGCACCTCGTGACGCTTTCTTGACTAACCTTCTCCTTCCGTCTGCGTAAGCGACATATCATCGCGGACGGAAGGAGAAGGGTTTGATGCGCAGAATCCTGGCGATAGTTGTGTCCTGGTGCGCGCTCGTCGCGGGCGCCGCGCTCGCGCAGCAGACGGCCACACCGACGGCGGACGAGATCATCGCTCGCTACATCAAGGCAGTCGGCGGCCGTGAACGCATCATGGCGGTGCAGACGCTGCGGCGTACAGGCAAGTTCATCGGCGGCGGCGGCTTCGAGGCGCCGTACTCGATGGAGAGCAAGCGGCCGGCGATGGTCCGCGAAGACTTCACGATGCAGGGCCTGACGGGCGTGCAGGCGTGGGACGGCACGACCGGCTGGAAGATCGAGCCATGGCAGGGAAAGAAAGACGCCGAGCCGCTCGGTGAAGAAGAGCGGAAGGGCATGATCGAGGACGCGGAGTTCGACTTCCCGCTCATCGATTACGCGCAGCACGGCTACAAGGTCGAGTACGTCGGCACCGAGCCGATCGAAGGCACCGACACCTACAAGCTCAAGGTCACCAGTCCCGAGGGCGACGTCCGCTACTTCTACATGGACGCGGACTACTACGTGCCGATCAAGATCGACACGAAGCGCATGGTCCGCGGAGCCGAGCGCGAGTACGAAACGATCCTCGGCGACTACAAGTCCGTCAACGGCTACTACATGCCGTTTTCCATGGAGCAGGGACAGAAAGGCAGCCCGTTCCGCTCCACGATTCAGTGGGAAAAGATCGAGGCGAACGTGCCGGTGAGCAACGCGCGCTTCGCGAAGCCGTCCGCGTCCGGCACGCCCGCGCAGGACCGCCAGCCGCAGGGCGTCGACGCGTCGGAGACGCTGCCGAAGGCCGAGCCGCAGCAGATGGCCACGCAGCAGCCGCTCTCGCAGAGCGACACGCCTCCCCCGCCCGCGATGGGCGCGGGCGGCGACACGACCTCCTCGCCCGAGCCCGCGCGTCCGACGAAGGTCGATTCCGAAACGATCTCCGGCCTCGGCGCGCGCAACATCGGCTCGGCGGAGATGAGCGGCCGCGTCGCCGCCGTGACGGCCGTTCATGAAGGAAATCGAGTCACCATCTACGTAGGTGCGGCCAGCGGCGGCGTGTGGAAGTCCGTCAACGGCGGCACGACGTTCAAACCGGTCTTCGACAAGCAGCCGGTGCAGTCGATCGGCGCGATCGCCATCGATCCCAAGAACTCCAAGACCGTGTGGGTCGGCACCGGCGAGTCGTGGACGCGCAACAGCGTCTCGATCGGCGACGGCGTCTACAAGTCGACCGACGGCGGCGACAACTGGACGAACGTCGGCCTGCCGAACTCCGAACGCATTTCGAAAATCATCATCGATCCGAACGACACGAACACGGTCTACGTCTGCGTCCCCGGCAAACTGTGGAGCGACAGCACCGATCGCGGCGTCTACAAAACGACCGACGGCGGCAAGAACTGGACGCTCGTGCTGAAAGGCGCGAACGCTTCGACCGGCTGCTCGATGATGTCGTTCGACCGCCAGAACCCGAAGACGCTCTACGCCGGCATGTGGGACTTCCGCCGCAAGGGGTGGACCTTCCGCTCGGGCGGCGACGGCCCCGACGCGCCGTCGGGGAGCGGTCTCTTCAAGTCGACCGATGGCGGCGCGAGCTGGCAGTCGCTCGACGAGAAGAGCGCCAAGGGGTTGCCGAGCAAGCCCTGGGGGCGCGTCGCGGTGACCGTGGCGCCGTCGAACTCGAACGTCGTCTACGCCTTCATCGAGGCGGCGCCGCCGACCAACGCCCTCTACCGCAGCGACGACGGCGGCAAGACGTGGAGCAAGCGCGACCGCAGCCAGATGATGATCTGGCGGCCGTTCTACTTCGCCAACCTGATCGTCGACCCGAAGGACGAGAACAAGGTCTACAAGCCCGACGGCGACCTCATCGCCAGCAACGACGGCGGCCAGAGCTTCAGCTCGGTCGGCGGC
>JAFATB010000021.1 GCA_019244185.1 Acidobacteriota bacterium | reverse complement strand
TGGCCGCGCTCGCGGCCCTCCAGGACCGGCGGAGCACCGTCCCGTGCTGACCGAGACCGACGCCCACCTCTTCCACGAGGGCCGCCTGTTCGAGGCGCACCGCAGCTTCGGCGCGCACGCCGACGCGCGGGGCGGCACGCGCTGCACCGTCTGGGCACCCCACGCCCGCGCGGTCTCGGTGGTCAGCGACGCCAACGGCTGGGACGAGCGCACGCTGCCGATGCGCGCGCTCGGCGGCAGCGGGGTGTGGGAGATCTTCGTGCCGAACGTCGGCGCCGGCCTGCGCTACAAGTTCCGCGTCATCGGCGCGGACTCGCGGGTCGTGCTCAAGGCCGACCCGCTGGCGCGCGCCGCCGAGACGCCGCCGGCGACGGCCAGCATCGTCACGGAGTCGACCTTCACGTGGAGCGACGCGGCGTGGATCGCGCGGCGCGCGTCGTCGCGGCCGACGGTCGAACCGTTGTCGATCTACGAGGTGCACCTCGGCTCGTGGCGGCGCGTCAGCGACGACGGCGGCACGACGTGGCGCTCGATGTCGTATCGCGAGATCGCCCAGCCGCTCGCCGACTACGTGAAGAAGATGAACTTCACGCACGTCGAGCTGATGCCGGTCATGGAGCATCCGTTCTATGGCTCGTGGGGCTATCAGGGCACCGGCTACTTCGCGCCGACGAGCCGCTACGGCACGCCGCAGGATTTCAAGTTCCTCGTCGACACGCTGCACCAGGCCGGCATCGGCGTGATCCTCGACTGGGTTCCCTCGCATTTCCCCACCGACGAGCACGGCCTCGGCTACTTCGACGGCACGCATCTCTTCGAGCACGCCGATCCGCGCAAGGGCTTTCATCCCGACTGGAACTCGCTCATCTTCAACTACGGCCGCAACGAAGTGCGCGCGTTCCTCCTGTCGAGCGCGATGTACTGGCTCTCCGAGTACCACGCCGACGGCCTGCGCGTCGATGCGGTCGCGTCGATGCTCTACCTCGACTACTCGCGCAAGGCCGGCGAGTGGATCCCGAACGAGCACGGTGGACGCGAGAACCTCGAGGCCATCACGTTTCTGCGCCGGCTCAACGAGGATGTTTACAGCGTTCACCCCGACGTGCAGGTCATCGCCGAGGAGTCGACGGCGTGGCCGATGGTCTCGCGTCCGACGTACGTGGGCGGACTCGGGTTCGGCATGAAGTGGGACATGGGGTGGATGCACGACTCGCTGCGCTTCTTTTCCAAAGACCCGATCCACCGCCGCTTCCACCACAACGACCTCACGTTCCGGATGATGTACGCGTTCACGGAAAACTTCGTGCTGCCGCTGTCGCACGACGAGGTCGTACACGGCAAAGGCTCGCTCCTCGGAAAGATGCCGGGCGACGAATGGCAGCGCATGGCCAACCTGCGTTTGCTCTTCGCGCACATGTACGCGAATCCCGGCAAGAAGCTGCTCTTCATGGGCGGCGACATCGCGCAGTGGCGCGAGTGGAATCACGACGCGAGCCTCGAGTGGGACGTGCTGCAGAACCCGTTGCACGCGGGTCTCAATCGCTGGCTCGAAGATCTGAACAAGGCGTATCGCGACGTCGTCGCGCTGCACGAGCTCGACATGTCGCCGGACGGCTTCGAATGGATCGACTGCTGCGACAGCGAGAACAGCGTCGTGGCGATGATGCGCAAGTCGAAGTCGCAGCCCGACAACCCGGTCATCGTCGTGATGAACTTCACGCCGCTGGCGCGCTACAACTATCAGGTCGGCGTGCCGTTCGGCGGACGCTGGGACGAGATCCTCAACAGCGACGCGCTGCTCTACGGCGGCAGCGGACAGGGAAACATGGGCGGCGTCGACGCCGCGCCGATCCGCCTGCACGGCCGCCGCTCTTCCGTCACGCTGACGCTCCCACCGCTCGGCGCGGTGTTCCTCGCGCGTGCCCAGGAGAACGAACCGATTGACTGAGATCCCCGATATTCACGCCGCGAGCATTCCCGGCGAGGAGACGTTTCCGCCCGCGGGCGCGCAGCCGTTCGCGACCCCGCGCGGCATTCCCCTCGGCGCGCAACTGCAGCCCGGCGGCCGCTGCACGTTCCGCGTCTGGGCGCCGCAACGCGAGCGCGTCGAGCTCCACATCGTCGCGCCGCACGAGCAGCACGTGACGCTCGCGAAGAACGACGTCGGCTATCACGAGGCGACCGTCGACGACGTCGCCGAAGGCACGCGCTACTTCTTCACGCTCGACAGCACCGATCGTCCCGATCCCGCGTCGCGCCATCAGCCGGAAGGCGTGCACGGACCGTCGGAAGTCGTCGGCACCGACTTCACGTGGCACGACGAGGGCTGGCGCGGTCTCACGCTGGAGAGCTACGTCGTCTACGAACTGCACGTCGGCACGTTCACTCAGGAAGGCACGTTCGACGCGGTCATCGAGAAGCTCGACGCGCTGCGCGAGCTCGGCATCACCGCGGTCGAGTTGTTGCCGGTCGCGCAGTTTCCCGGAACGCGCAACTGGGGCTACGACGGCACGTACGTGGGCGCGGCGCAGACGTCGTACGGCGGTCCGCGCGCGCTGAAGCGGCTCGTCGATGCGTGTCATCAACGCGGCCTCGCCATCCTCCTCGACGTCGTCTACAACCACCTCGGTCCCGAGGGGAACTACCTCGGCGAATACGGGCCGTACTTCACCGATCGCTACAAAACGCCGTGGGGCCTCGCGCTCAACTTCGACGGCGCGCACAGCGACGACGTACGCTGGTACTTCATCCACAGCGCGCTGCAATGGATCGACGAGTTTCACTTCGATGGACTGCGCGTCGATGCCGTTCACGCGATCGTCGACCATTCCGCGGAGCCGTTCCTGCAGGACCTCTGCACCGCCGTGCGCACGCGCGCGGAGAAGCTCGGCCGCCGCATCTACACGATCGCCGAGAGTGACCTCAACGATCCTCGCGTGATCACGCCCGCCGGCGAATTCGGCCTCGGCTTCGACGCGCAGTGGGCCGACGACTATCACCACGTGCTGCACCGGCTGCTCACCGGCGAATCCGACGGCTACTACAGCGGCTTCTCCGACAAGGTCAGCGACCTCGCGCGCGTGCTGCGCAATGGCTATTTCTACGTCGGCCAGCATTCGCCTTATCGCGGCCGCAAGTACGGTCTCGCGCCGAAGACGAAAGACGGCGCGAAGTTCGTCGTCTCGATCCAGAACCACGATCAGGTCGGCAACCGCATGCTCGGCGAGCGGCTGCCGGAGCTCGTCTCGTTCGACAAAGTGCGGCTCGCCGCCGCGGCGCTGATCCTCGCGCCGTTCATCCCGATGCTGTTCATGGGCGAGGAGTACGGCGAAAAAGCGCCGTTCCAGTACTTCACCTCGCACTCCGATCCCGACCTCATCGAAGCGGTGCGCAAGGGACGCGCGGAGGAGTTCGACGATTTCTCCTGGGAAGGCGAGCCACCCGATCCACACGACGAGCAGACGTTCCTCAACTCGAAGCTGAACTGGAAGTCGCTCGAGCACGAGGAGCATCAGTCGACGCTGCGGTTGTACCGCCAGCTCCTCGCATTGCGCCGCGACACGCCCGCGCTGCGCACGCTCGATCTCTCCGCGATCGAGACGCACGCGGACGACGACCGCGGCGTGCTGCTGATGCGACGCTGGTCGGGACGCAGCCAGGTGCTCGTCGGCTTCAACTTCAGCGACAAGGCGCAGACGGTTTCCGCGCAGCTCGCGCGCGCGGCGTCATGGAAAGCGGCCATCGACACCGGCGCGAAGATCGACGGCGAGCGCGTCACGCTCGCGCCGGAATCGTTCGCGGTCTGGAGCGCCGAAGCGTGACGTTGCGCATTCCGTCGGCGACGTATCGCCTGCAGTTCAACGCGCAGTTTACGTTCAACGACGCGCGCGCGATCGCCGGCTATCTCCACGACCTCGGCATCACCGACATCTACGCCTCGCCGCTCCTGCGCGCTCGCAAGGGCAGCATGCACGGCTACGACGTCGTCGACGCGAATGCGCTGAACCCCGAGCTCGGCTCCGAGGAGGAGTTCAACGCGCTGCATGACGAGCTGCGCGCGCGCGACATGGGCCTGCTGCTCGACATCGTGCCGAACCACATGGCCGCGAGCGACGAGAACGCGTGGTGGATGAGCGTCCTCGAGAACGGTGCGCAGTCGCGCTACGTGCACTACTTCGACATCGACTGGCGCAACGACAAAGTGCTCCTGCCGATCCTCGGCCGCCCGTACGGCGAGGCGCTCGAGTCGGGCGAGCTGAAGCTCGGCTTCGACGCCGACGGCTTCTTCCTCTCGTACTTCGACAAGCGCTTGCCGCTCGCGCCGCAGTCGTATCAGATCGTGTTGCGGGAAGCCGTCGATGCCGTCGCGAACGAAGGCGTCGGCCTCGAGCTGCGCGATCTCGTGCAGACCGACGTCACGAACAGCCGCTTCGTCAAAGAGGCGCTGTGGCGGATGCGCGAGCAGTCGGAGCCGTTCCACGACGCGCTGCAGAACGCGATCGAGAAGTTCAACCGCGATCCCGATCTGCTCGACAGCGTCATCGCCGCACAGTGGTACCGCCTCGCGTACTGGCGCGCCGCGAGCGAGACCATCAACTACCGCCGATTTTTCGATGTCACCGATCTCGTCGGCCTGCGCGTCGAGAATCCCGAGGTGTTCGAGCTGCGCAACCGCCGCGTGCTCGACCTGATCGGCGAAGGAAAAGTGACCGGCGTGCGCATCGATCACATCGATGGTCTGTACGAGCCGGTCGGACATCTCGAACGGCTGCAACTGCGCCTCGGCGGCGAAGGGTTTTATGTGGTCGTCGAAAAAATTCTCGAGCACGGCGAGCCGCTGCCGGAATCGTTCCGCGTCGCCGGCACGACCGGCTACGACTTCCTCGACACCGCGAACGCGCTGTTCGTCGATCCCGCCGGACTCGATCGCCTGACCGCGTTCTATCGCGACTTCACCGGCATCACCACGACGTTCGAAGACCTCGTGTACGAGCGGAAGAAGCAGGCCGTCGACCAGCTCTTCTTCGGTGAGATGCGCGCCCTCGGCGTCCACCTCGGCGGGCTCGCCGTCGCCGACCGCAACGCGCGCGACTTCGCGCCGAGCGAGCTCCTCTCGGCGCTGATCGAGGTGACGGCGTGCATGCCCGTCTATCGCACTTACATCCGCGAAGGGGAGGTGAGCGACGCCGACCGCGCGTATCTCCATCGCGCGTTCGCCGACGCCCGGCGCCGCGCGCGCCAGCTCGACGCGCGGCTCTTCGATTTCGTCGAGCACGTGCTGCTGCTCGAACCACCGCGCTACATCGCGGGCGAGCGCGACAAGTGGCTGGAGTTCGTCATGCGCTGGCAGCAATTCACCGGGCGCGTGATGGCGAAGGGCGTCGAGGACACGGCGTTCTACAACGACCACCGCCTGATCTCGCTCAATGAAGTCGGCGGCGAGCCGGGACGCAACGGCGACTTCGATCCGGTCGGCGAGCTGCACGCGCGCAACGAGGCGATCGCGCGCGCGTGGCCGCACACGATGAACGCGACGTCGACGCACGACACCAAGCGTTCCGAGGATGTGCGGGCGCGGATCAATGTGCTCTCGGAGATCGCGGACGAGTGGGCCGGCGAGGCGCGGCGGTGGAGCGAGCTCAATGCGTCGCTCAAGCGCGATGGCGTCCCCGACGCGAACGAAGAGCTGCTCATCTATCAGACGCTGATCGGCATGTGGCCGCTCGACGAGCGCGAGGTCGCGTCGGTGCCGGAGCGTTTGTCCGCGTTTCTCGAAAAAGCCGCGCGCGAGGCGAAGACGCATTCGAGCTGGCTCGAGCCGAACGAGGAGTACGAGAACGCGCTGAAGTCGTTTGCGACGTCGATCGTCGAGCACGCGCCGTTCCGCGAGGCGTTCGCGCGCTTCCACGAGCGCATCGCGTTTCACGGCTTTCTCAACTCGCTCGCGCAACTCGTCGTGAAGCTCACCAGTCCCGGCGTACCGGATTTCTATCAGGGCACCGAGCTGTGGGATTTCAGCCTCGTCGATCCCGACAATCGGCGTCCCGTCGACTATGAGCTACGCGCGCGTGCGCTACGCGAGCTGCCGGCTGCTGCCGAATTGCTGGAACAATGGCGCGATGGTCGCGTGAAGCTCTTCGTCACCGCCCGTACGCTGGCGGCGCGTGCGCGTCATGCGGAAACGTTTCGCGACGGCGGCTACAGCGCAATCGACACCGGCACGCCGAACGCGGTGGCGTGGAAACGCGGCGACGACATCCTCGTCGTCGTGCCGCGGCTCACGACGCAACTGGTCGAGGCGCCGCAACTCCCACTCTACGAAGCGTGGAGTTCGCACGCGATTCACGCGGGTGGGCGGTGGCGAAACGTGTTCACGGACGAGACGCACGAGGGAGACACGCTCACGCTGCGCGACGTCTTCGCGACGTTCCCCGTCGTGGTGCTCGAACGGGCGTAGACTTTTCGTATGGAATCGCTCGCCGAAAGCACGAAGCTGACGTACGAGGATTATTGCGACCTTCCGGACGACGGCAAGCGTTACGAGATCATCGACGGAGAGCTGTACGTGAATCCTGCGCCGAATCTGAAGCACCAGCGGGTCATCGTGAACCTCGTTCTCGCCCTCGGCTTTTTCGTTCGCGATCACAAACTCGGAGACGTCTACGTCGCTCCCACCGACGTCGTTCTGTCGAAGACCGACGTCGTGCAGCCGGACGTTCTCTTCATCACGAACGAGAACGCCGACCGCCTCACGCGCGCGAACGTGCAGGGCGCGCCCGACCTCGCCATCGAAGTGCTCTCCGAATCGAACCGCCGGCACGACGAAGTGATCAAGCGCAAACGCTACGAAGGCTTCGGCGTCGCCGAATACTGGATCGTCGACCCCGAGCTCGAGCTCGTGAAAGTCTTCCGCCGCGGCGCCGACGACAAGTTCGAACGCCCGATGGAGATCAGTGTCGAAGAAGGCGGCGCGCTGACCTCAGCGCTGCTGCCCGGCTTCTCGATGCCGATCGCGGACGTGTTTGCGGATTGAACGCCACTAGTTAGTACAACTCGTGTCTCCTTCCAATGCGGCATGCGCCGCTGGAGGAGTCGTGGCCGAGCAGACGTTTTTGAATGAGAACAACGCGTATGTGAGCAACGCCCGAGTCGTCTTTCACGGCACAGCGTATGCGACGGCGAACATCGCCTCAGTCCGAGCGCACATGACGTTGCCCAACCGAGGAGGCGCCACGCTTCTGATCCTCGTAGGCGTGGGGTTGATCCTGGCGGGATTCGGCGCGGTGGCCGGCCAATCGGATGCCGCGGCTGGCCTGTTCGTCTTCGGCGTTGGCCTCTGTGTCGTCGGCATCGCCGCGTATCGGTCGCACAAGCCGACGTATCACGTGATGCTCGCGACGGGCGCTGGAGAGCGGCAAGCGTTGACCTCGAGTGATCGGGCGTTCATCGACCGCGCTACACACGCGATCGCCGAGGCGATCACGTTTCGCGGGTAATCACTCGCGGCGCAATCGATCACTCCACCGCCGCATACGCCAGCGTCCAGAAGTCGACGAAGACCTTCGGCGGTTCGGGCGAGTCCATCAGGCGTTGCGTGAAGAGGATGCCGATGAGGTTTTCGGCGGGGTCGGTGTAGGCGATCGTGCCGAAGCCGCCGGTCCAGCCGAAGCGGCCGGGGGAGGTGAAGAGATTGGTGTGGCGGATGTCGACGGCCATGCCGAAGCCCCAGCTGGAGTGCGTGCCGAAGAAGAGCTCCGCGCCGGCGCGTTGCTCGGGCGTGACCTGATCGGACGTCATCAGCGCGACGGATGCGCGCGAGAGGATCTGCTCGCGGCCGTGGCGTCCGTGATTGAGGAGCACGCGGCAGAAGGTGAAGTAGTCGTCGATCGTCGAGACGAGACCGCCGCCGCCGGATTCGAACGGCGGTTCGTCGAGCCATGTGCTCGTCGCCGCGCGTTCGAACAACGTGAGCGCGTTCGTGTGGGGATCCCAGCGGTAGAAATCGGAGAGGCGATCGGCGTTTTCGCGAGGGACGCGGAAGCCGGTATCGGTCATGCCGAGCGGCTCGAAGAGGCGTTCGCGCAGGAAGGTGCCGAGCGATTGTCCGGCGGTGCGCGCGATGAGCACGCCGAGCACGTCGAGGCTGACGTGATACATCCAGCGCTCGCCGGGATGCGCGAGCAACGGCAGCGCGCCGAGTCTGCGCAGCCATTCGTCGGTGGGTGGCCACTCGGATTGCAGTTTCGGACCGTCGCCGCCGATGTTGTCTTCGCGAATGCGCTTCTGGATCGGATACGTGTCGGGCGGCGCCATGATGCTGCCGAAGCCCATCGTCGACGTCAGGAGATCGCGCACGGTGATCGCGCGATGCGCGGGAACGGTGTCGTCGAGCTCGGACGCGAGCGACTTCAGCACGCGGCGATTCGCGAGCTCCGGCAGCCACGGCTCGACGGAGTCGTCGAGGCGCAGCCGGCATTCCTCGACGAGGATCATCGCCGCGGCGGCGGTGATCAGTTTCGAGATCGAGGCGATGCGGAAGATGGAGTCGCGGCGCATCGGCGCGGCGCCATCGAGCGTGAGCGTGCCGAGAGCATCGACGTGGACCTCGTCGTCACGCGCGACGAGCGCGACGAGGCCGGGGATCTCGTTGCGCTGAACGTAGCCCGCCAGCGTTTCGTGCATGCGCGAGAGTCGCGATCGGGACAAACCGTTCGAGGCCACACCGTTCTCCTTCGCGCGCAAGAGTAGACGAACGCCGGTTGGTCTTCGACCGATTTCGCGGCAGAATCGCACGCATGCGGACACGCGGCATCGCCGGACGCGCTCTCTTTGCGTGCGCGGTCGTGCTTCTCTTGCTCCATGCCACTCCGCGGAGTGAAGTGAGCAAGCGTCTGACAGCGCTGCGCGACGCCCGCGCGGCGATCGATCACGCGAAGGACAAGCACGCCGCCGCGCGCGCCTGGCTGCGGTTCCAGCACGCCGCGGACGACCTGCTGCGCGCGCTGCCGGAAACGCTGTCGAACGCTCGCTGCATTGACAGCAACCGTGCGGACGGTGTTTCCGATCGCTGTCCCGGCGTGGCCGTGTTCCGCGAAGCGCGCCGTCTCGGCGCCGACTTCGGTTACTGCGAGTCGGACGCGGCGTACGCGCCTGGCGACATCGGGTGGGAGAAGTATCTCGAGCTCTGGCCGGCCGGACCCGATGCGGACGACGCGTGGTGGTACGTGCACGTTGCGCCGCCGTGCTGCGATGAATGCGGTCCGGAAACCGACGCGGATGCGCGCGCGCTGTATGGCGATTTCCTCGCGCGCTTTCCGAAGAGCCGCCATCGCGACGAGGCGTTGCGCGCGCTGCGATCGCTCAAGTAGCGCGCGACGAAAACGTTTTTCCCATCAGCGCGAGCAGCGCGCACGGCAGCCACACCCATTTCAGTTCGCTGATGAACGTCTCGACGCCGCGCGCGCTGAAGAAGCCGGCGCCGATAGGCGAGACGGTGATCGGCGTCCACGGGAAGAAGTAGCGGCGATTGCTGAACGGCGAGAAGAACGCGATGCCGAGGCCGCCGTTCGTGAGCGCGTCGAGCAGCGGGTGCGACAGCGCGCAAAAGAAAAAGTACGCGAAGAGCGCGCGGCGATCGCGGCGGAACGCGAGCGTTGCGAGTGACGATGTCGCGAGCGCGAAGACGATCGAATGCGTGAAGCCGCGATGGCCGAAGGTGCTCTCGTACGGAATGCCCATCGCGAACGACACCACGTCGGCGTCCGGCAGCACGGCGAGCAATCCGCCGGCGAATGCGGCATGCACGGAAATGCGCGGAACCCACGTCTTCAGCGACGCGACGATCGGATGGCTGATGATCGTCGGCATCGTCGTCAGACGCGGCCGGTGATCTCGGCGAGACGCCGCAGTTTCAGCGCGAGCTCCTGCACGAGCGTCGTCGGCGGCAGGCGCCAGCTCCAGTTGTTGCTCTCGGCTCCCGGCGTGTTCATGCGCGCCTCGGCGCCGAGTCCGAGGACATCCTGCGCGGGCACGATGGCCAGCTCCGCGACCGACGTGTACGCGGCGCGGATGAGACCCCAGGCGATGTCGTCCGCGGTCGTGCATCCGAGGTAGAGGAGCGCCGTCTCGCGCTCCTCGTCGCTCGCTTGGGCGAACCAGCCGCGCGCGGTGTCGTTGTCGTGCGTGCCGGTGTAGACGACGGTGCGCGGCTCGAAGCGGTGCGGCATGTGCGGGCTGTCGTTCTCCGCGAAGCCGAACTGCAGGATCTTCATGCCCGGCAGCCCGACCGCTTTGCGCAGGTCGTGCACGGACTGCGTGATGAAGCCGAGGTCCTCGGCAACGAGCGGCAGGTCGCCGAGCTCCGCGCGCAGCGCGTCGAAGAGCGCGGTGCCGGGGCCGGGCATCCAGCGGCCGTGCACCGCGGTGGGCTCGCTCGCCTGAATCTCCCAGTAATCAGCAAAGCCGCGGAAGTGATCGAGGCGAATGAGATCGGCGAAGCGGAGATTCGTGCGCACGCGCGCGATCCACCAGCGGAAGTTCGCCTCGCGCATCACGTCCCAGCGATAGAGCGGATTGCCCCAGCGCTGGCCGGTCGCGGAGAAGTAGTCGGGCGGCACGCCGGCGACGACGGTCGGTCGTCCGCGGTCGTCGAGCTGGAAGAGCTCGGGGCGGCTCCAGACGTCGGCGCTGTCGCCGGCGACATAGATCGGCACGTCGCCCATGATGCGGATGCCGCGCGCGTGCGCGGCGTCGCGCACGACGTTCCATTGCCGGAAGAAGAGGAACTGCACGTACGTCCAGAAGCGGATCTCGTCGGCGTGACGCGCGCGCGCGGCGGCGAGCGCTTTCGCATCGCGGCGGACCAGCTTCGCATCCCACTGCCACCACGCGGCGCCGTTCGCGAACTCCTTCAGCGTCATGAAGAGCGCGTAGTCGTCGAGCCAGTCGCGCTGCTCGGGCGCGGTGACGAACGCTTCGAACGCGCTGCGCAGCTCGCCGCTCGCGTGCGTCTGGAAGCGATCCCACGAGCGGCGCAGCAGCGCGAACTTGTACGGCGCGACGCGATCGAACTCCACGTGTTCGTCGGAGAATCGCGGCTGTTCCACGACGTCGTCCGCGTCGAGCAGTCCGTCCTGCAGCAGGCGTTGCGGCGAGATGAGCAGCGGATTGCCGGCGAACGACGAGAGGCAGTTGTACGGCGAGTGCCCGTAGCCGGTCGGGTTGAGCGGCAGCACCTGCCAGATGCGCATGCCCGCGGACGCGGCCCAATCGAGGAACGCGATGAGCTGATCGCCGAGATCGCCGACGCCGTACGTGCTCGGCAGCGAGGTCGGATGCAGAAGGATGCCGGCGTATCGCGGCGTCTCCGGCTGCGGATGCGCGGACGTGTGCATGGGCGCGGAAGTTTACGCGAACGTCCGCCGCCGCGGCGCGTCGTTCCACGCGGTGAGCTGGAGCTGTTCGCCGAGCGTATCGAAGAGCTCGAGCCAGCGCAGCGCGGCGTCGCCGACGTTCGCCTCGATGGCGGGGCGGAGGGTCTTACGCAGGTGGTAGTAACGGTTCTGCGCGGGGCGCAGATCGACGGTGAGATCGTGGTCGCGCACGATAGTTACGAGCGTGGCAAAGTCCTGCAGCGGGTCGAGCTCCGCGGGACGTTCGCGGAAGCGCATGGCCGCGCGGTCGATGGCCTGACGGAAGGCGAGCAGCGTCGTCTCGTCGAGCACGACGGTTTCCTCGTGCGCCTCGCGCAGCCGCGACTCGATCTCGGCGACGGGCGGCGGCTCCTGTTCGAGCAGCCGGCGGATCTGCAGGTTGAGATCGAACTCGGCGGCGGTCTGCAGCACCTTCGGAACGGGAATGCCGAGGCGCGCGTGGAAGCGCATCAGAGGATCGTAGCGCTCATGCAGCTGGCGGAACGCGGACTCCGCTTCTTCGAGCGTCGCGACGATGAGCTGGTGGAGGATGCGGCGCTGCTCGTCGCGGAACAGCGCGCGGATCGTGAGCGGCTGTTCGCCGAATTGCTGATCGAGGAGGCGGATGAGACGCGGGATGCCGCCGGGCTGCATCGCCGTCGCGAGCTCGCGTTTCACTTCTTCGTAATCGGAGCCGTCGCGCAGCGGGCGGACGCCGCCGGTGAGCTCCGTTTCGCCGAGGTGCAGGGCGGCGAGCTCGAAGGACGCGGTCTCGTGCGTGATGCGCGAGCGGACTTCGATCGAGCCGACGGCGAGTCGCGCGCGGCCGCTCTTGTGGATCTCGAGATCGCGGCGGACGACGTCGTAGCAGTAGATGCGGGTCTCGTCGTCGAACGTATCGAAGAGCGACAGCACCGCGTAATGCGCGGCGACGCGCGGAAGGTCGAGCCGCGCGGGCATGACCTCGCGCTCGTAAATGTCGCGCGCGGTGCCGCGCTCGGCGATGTTGCTGCGCGCCGCGGCGAGTTGTTCGATGAAGCCGGCCTCGAGTCCGGTCGCGCCGCCGCGTTCGGCGAGCTGGATGACGCGGCCGGCGTAATGCAGCACCTGCACGGTCTCGATGCCGGAGACATCGCTGAAGAACCAGCCGCAGCTCGTGTACATCAGCATCGCGTTGCGCTGCAGCTCGAGCAGCTCGAGCGTGGCCGTGACTTCCGCACCGTCGCGAGCGTGCTTGTTCAGGAAGCGCGTCACGCACGGTTCGGAGCGGTCGAGGATGACGTCGATGTATTCGTCGCGCGCGAGCCACGGATCGCGCAGCAGCTCGCGGCCGCGTTCTTCGAAGACGCCGCGCGCGCGGTCGCGAAGCCAGTCGAGCGCGTCGCGGAGCGGCGTGCGCCACTGCTGATTCCACCCCGCGCCGCCGCCGGTGTTGCAGCCGCAGTCGCTGCGCCAGCGCTCGACACCGTGCGCGCAGCTCCACGACGTGTTCTCGACGATCTCCACCTCGTGCCGCGGCGGCGTGCGCGCGAGCTGTTCGCCGTAGTTCGTCAGCTGCGCGAGGCCGCGGTCTTCGATGTACTGCAGCGCGTACGCGAGCGCCATCTCGCCGAAGCGGTGATGGTGTCCGTACGTCTCGCCGTCGGTGGCGATGTTGACGAGCTGCGGATGCGCGCGCGTGTCGCGGAACGCGCCGTCGAGTCGATGGGCGAGGTTCTCGCCGCGCGCGAGCAGTTGTTCGAACGCGACGGCGCGCGAGATCGGACCGTCGTAGAAGAAGATCGCGATGCTGCGGCCCGACGGCAAGTTGCAGACATACGGCTGCGTCGGATCGAGGTCGCCGTTCGTATGCCACGCCGTATCGCCGACGGCGCGCCAGCGCGCGGCCTGATGCGGCTCGAGAATTGTGAACGCGATGTCTTCCGCGGCGAGCGCCTCGAGCGTGGCCACGTCGACGGCGGTCTCCGGCAGCCACATGCCTTCCGGCTTGCGGCGGAAGCGCGCCTCGAAGTCGCGCACGCCCCAGCGCACCTGCGTGCGTTGGTCGCGCGTGTTCGCGAGCGGCAGGATGATGTGGTTGTAGGCCTGCGCGAGCGCGCAGCCGTGGCCGGAGTAGTGGCGTTGCGAGACGCGGTCGGCCTCGAGGATCGCGGCGTAGGTTTCGGGCGCGGAGAGCTCGAGCCAGGAGAGCAGCGTCGGTCCGAAGTTGAAGCTGATGGACGCGTAGTTGTTCACGATCCTGCGGATGTGATCGTGCTCGTCCATGATGCGCGCGGTGGCGTTCGCCTCGTAGCACTCCGCGGTGATGCGCTCGTTCCAGTCGTGGTAGGGAAAGGCCGAATCCTGCGTTTCGACCGCTTCGAGCCATGGATTCTCGCGCGGCGGCTGATAGAAATGGCCGTGGATCGTGATGAACCGCTCGGGGAGCGCGGGCATGGGCGGCGATCGTATCAAACGTGTTCTGTGGCGTTGCCTTTGCTTATAGAGTCCGGTTCTTCGGTTTCGGAAGGAGTAGCAGGTATGGCGGAATCGCGAAACGACGCGCTGCTGCAGGTGCTGCGCGACAACGAACAGGAAATCCTCCGCGGGTGGCTGCAGCTGCAGGAGCGCGATCTCTCGCTCCGCAACAATCTGTTGCGCAGCGGAGAGCTCGAGCAGCAGAGCCGCGACTTTCTCGCCGCGCTGCGCGGCGCGCTGAGCGCGGGCGACACCGACATCCTGACATCTGAGGCGTGGGCGCCGGTGCGCGAGCTCATGACGTCGATCGCGCGGTCGCGCGCGCGGCAGGGGTTCACGCCGACGGAGACCGCGACGTTCGTTTTCTCGCTCAAGCAGCCGCTGTTCACGGCGCTGCGCGCTCACGCGAGCGGCGACGATCTCGCCGAGCAGATCTGGAGCTCGACGCTGCTGCTCGACTCGCTCGGCTTGCTGGTCACGGAGACGTATCAGAAGGGCCGCGAGGAAGTGATCGCGCGGCAGCAGCAGGAACTGCTCGAGCTCTCGACGCCGGTCGTGCAGTTGTGGGCGGGCGTGCTCGCGCTGCCGCTCATCGGCACGCTCGACAGCGCGCGCACGCAGGTGGTCATGGAGAGCCTGCTGCAGGCCATCGTTGACACCGGCTCCGCGATCGCGATCATCGACATCACCGGCGTGCCGGTCGTCGACACGCTCGTCGCGCAGCATCTGCTCAAGACCGTCGCCGCGGCGCGCCTCATGGGCGCGGACTGCATCATCAGCGGCATTCGTCCGCAGATCGCGCAGACCATCGTGCACCTCGGCGTCGAGATCAACGACGTGATCACGAAGGCCACGCTCGCCGACGCGTTCTCGATCGCGTTGCAGCGCCTCGGCCTCGCCGTTGTGCGCCGCACAGCGAAGGCGGTCTGATCATGGAACGCATCCCGATCCTCAAGATGGGGAGGTATCTCCTCGTCTCGATTCAGGTCGACATGGACGACCGCACCGCGCTCGCGCTGCAGGACGACCTCACCGCGCAGATCGTGAAGCATCGCGCGAAGGGCGTGCTCGTCGACATCTCCTCGCTCGACGTCGTCGACTCGTTCATCGGCCGCATGCTCGCGAACACCGCGGCCATGGCGCGCGTGCTCGACGCGGAGACCGTCGTCGTCGGCATGCAGCCCTCGGTGGCGATCACGCTCGTCGAGCTCGGGCTGTCGCTCAAGGGCGTTCGCTCGGCGCTGAACATCGAGCGAGGGATGGAACTGCTGCAGAGCGTCGCGCGTGATACCGAGGCGGAGACCGCGGATGCCGCAGACGAAGAGTGAGACGGTTCCAGTCCGCTCCACGTCGGAAGTCGTCATGGTCCGGCACATGGTCCGGCGTTGGGCCGTGGAGATCGGATTCAGCATCGTCGAGCAGACCAAGATCGTCACGGCGGCGAGCGAGCTCGCGCGCAACATGGTCGACTACGGCGGCGGCGGCGTGGTGGTGCTGGAAGCGCTCGACGACGGAATCCGCCGCGGCCTGCGCCTCACGTTCGAGGATAAAGGTCCCGGCATCGCCGACGTCGAACAGGCGTTGCGCGACGGCTACACGAGCGGCGGCGGCATGGGCCTCGGGCTCGGCGGCGCGCGACGGCTCTCCAATGAATTCGAAATTCGCTCGAAACCGGGCGAAGGCACGCGGGTCATGATCGCGCGCTGGAAAGGCGCTTCATGATTGCCGCGGGAAGAGTGGTTGGTGTTCGCGACGGTAGCGACGTCGCGCTTGCGCGCCGCGTCGCCGTGCAGTGCGCGGAAAGTCTGCGCATGGACGAGACGGTGACGGCGAAAGTGGCGCTGGTCGCGACCGAGCTCGCGACGAATCTCGTCAAGCACGCGCAAGGCGGCTCGATGCTCTTCGCGTCGGACGAGTCGCGTCCGCACGCGCTGACGCTCATCACGATCGACAAAGGTCGCGGCTTCGCGAACCTCAACGCCGCGATGCGCGACGGCTACTCGACCGCCGGCAGTCCGGGGACGGGACTCGGCGCGATCCAGCGCGCGTCGGACCGCTTCGACGTCTACAGCGTTCCCGATCGCGGCGCGGCCGTGCTCTGCACGTTCGAGAACGGCAGCAACGTGCCGGCGCCGCCCGCGAGCGGCTCGCCGTCGCGCATCGTGTACGGCGGCGTCTGCATTCCGAAGCCGGGTGAAGATCAGCCGGGCGACGGATGGGCGGCGATCCCGTCGCGCGAGTCGGTGACGATCGCCGTTGCCGACGGACTCGGACACGGTGGCGCCGCCGCGGACGCGTCCCATGCGGCGCTGCGCGTGATCCGCGCGCGCCCCGATGCCGATCCGGAGCGGATGTTCCAGGACGCGCACGGCGCGTTGCGCGCGACGCGCGGAGCCGCGCTCGCCGTGGCGCGCATCTACGCCTCGCTCGGCCGCATCGACTTCACCGGTATCGGCAATATCGCTGGTACGATCACCAGCGATGAGGGGACGCGGCGCACCGTGTCCACGCCCGGCATCGTCGGCCACGAGATGCGGCGGGTGCAGACTTTCTCGTATCCCTGGACCGCTTCCTCCGTGCTCTTCCTGCATTCCGACGGCGTTTCCACGAACTGGAACGCGACTCAATATCCCGGACTGATGCAACACGATCCCGCGCTCATCGCCGCCGTCATCTTCCGCGACTACTGCCGCGGCACCGACGACGCCACCGTCGTCGTCGCAAAGGCCTCGTAGTCCATGCCGAGCACACCTCTTTCATCGATCTCGCTGCACTTCGAGTACGACCTCGTCGCGGCGCGCCGCCGCGCGCGCCAGGTCGCGGAGCTGCTCGGGTTCGACGAACAGGATCAGACGCGCATCGCCACGGTGACGTCGGAGATCGCGCGCAACGCGCTGCGCTACGGCGGCGGCGGACGCGTGGAGTTCGGCATCGAATCACAGAGCGGAACGCAGGTGCTCACGATGACGGTGAGCGATCGCGGCCCCGGCATCGCCAATGTCGACGACGTCCTCGGCGGCACGTACCGCTCGTCGACCGGCATGGGCCTCGGCCTCATCGGCGCGAAGCGGCTGATGGACGATCTCACCGTCGATACCGCCGCCGGCCGCGGCACGACGATCAGGATGCGCAAGCGGCTCCCGCCATCCGCGCCGCCGCTCACGCCCGAGCGCCTCGCGCGGCTCGCCGACCAGCTCGCGCGCCAGCGTCCGGAAGGACCGATCGAAGAGATCCAGCAACAGAACGCGGAGCTGCTGCAGGCGCTCGGCGCGCTCAACGAGCGGCAGGAGGAACTGCAGCGCCTCAACCAGGAGCTCGAGGACACGAATCGCGGCGTGCTCGCGCTGTACGCGGAGCTCGACGAAAAAGCGGAGTCGCTGCGGCGCTCCGATCAGGTCAAGACACGCTTCCTCTCCGACATGTCGCACGAGTTCCGGACGCCCGTGAACTCGATCCTCGCGCTGACGCACCTGCTGCTCGAAGACGGCCTCGGCGTCGAGACGAAGAAACAGGTCATGCTCATCCGCCGCGCGGCGGAAGATCTCGAGAGTCTGGTCGACGATCTGCTCGACCTCGCGAAGATCGAAGCGGGGAAGATCGAGATCCGTCCCGCGGAGTTCGAGGTCGCGAATCTCTTCAGCGCGCTGCGCGGCATGCTGCGCCCGATGCTGCTCAACCGCTCGCTCGCGCTTGTCTTCGAAGAGCCGGAACGCATTCCGATGATGAACAGCGACGAGGGCAAGGTCTCGCAGATCCTCCGCAACTTCATCTCGAACGCGCTCAAGTACACCGAGGCGGGAGAGGTGCGCGTGGCGGCGGCGATGACGGACGGCGGCGAGAAGGTGCGCTTCTCGGTGACCGACACCGGCATCGGCATCGCGCCGGAAGATCAGGAGCGCGTCTTCGAGGAGTTCACGCAGGTCGACAATCCGATGCAGCGCACGCACAAGGGCACGGGACTCGGCCTGCCGCTCACGCGCAAGCTGGCCACGCTCCTCGGCGGCAGCGTCGGCGTGCGCAGCACGCCCGGCGTCGGCTCGACGTTCTGGGCGGAAATCCCCGTGCACTACGTCGGCGATACGAGGCCCGGGGTGCCGCGGACGGTCGCGCCGCCCGTCAGTGCGTCGGTGGCCGCGGGCGCGCTGCGCATCCTCGTCGTCGACGACGACGAGACCGCGCGCTATGCGCTGGCGAGCTTCGCCACGCGTCCCGGCACCGACATCATCGAGGCCGAGAACGGCACGCACGGCATCGAGCGCGCGCTCGCCGATCATCCCGATCTCATCATGCTCGACCTCATGATGCCGGGCATCGGCGGACACGAGGTGCTGCAGCGGCTCAAGAGCAACCCCGAGACCGCGTTGATCCCGGTCGTGATCGTCACCTCGCGTTTCGTCAACGACGACGAGCGGCGCCAGATCCTCACCAAAGCGGTTTGCGTCGTCTACAAAGGCGACCTCTCGCGCGAGACGGTCACGCGCGCGATCGACGAGGCGCTCGGCCGCATCGCGTCGTGACCGCTACGACGCGTCGATCGTGCTGCTGACCGACGCCACGAGCGCGTCGAGATCGACCGGCTTCCGCAGCACGCGGTGCACGAGCGACGGAAAGCGTTCCGCCAGCTCCTCGGTGGCCACGACGTCCTGCGGCGCGCCGGTGAGCACGATGACCGCCGGCGTCGCGTCGAGATGCTCGAGCGACGGATCGGAGGTCATCATGCGCAGCGACTCGAGGAAGTCGACGCCGCTCATGTGCGGCATCATGAGGTCGAGCACCACCACGCCATACCGGCTGGTCGTGACGCGATGGAGCGCTTCGACGCCGTCGCGCGCACCGTCGACCTCGAGCTTCGCTCGCTGCGCGAGCGAGTCCATCAGCAGGTGCCGGACGGAGTCGTCGTCCTCGACTACGAGAATGCGCGACATGCGTTCACCGCGCACGATTCGAAGCAGGAAGCGCGCCGTCAGTGCGTAGTCAGAGCACGCAGACGAGCTCGAGCTGGCGGATCAGCGGACGCGCGCCGGCAGCCTCGAGAAACGTAGCGATGCCGCGGTCGCGCTCGTCGACGTTCATGATGCGCAGCGGCTTCCCCGCACTCGCATGCGCCGCGCGCAGGAGTTGCGTGCCGCGCCCGCGGCGTCGCGCGTCGCGGCGCACGACCAGCCGCGGGAGATCGCCGTTCGACGGAAAGACGATCGCGCAGGCGTCGTCGTCGCCGAGGATGACGCGCGGGTCGCGTGTGCGCGCGAGCGAGGCGTCGGAGTTCTGCCACGACGGTGCGATGTCGCGTTCTTCATCGAGACGCGCACAACTCGCGATGCGCGGCGCGTCGGCGCTCACATCCGATGCGAACGTCCAGCATTGCAGTCCGCGCACGAGCGTGAAGCCGCAGGCGCGATAGAGCGCGTACGCGCTGGCGTTGGCGTCAATGACTTCGAGGACGTAGCGCGTGCAGCCGCGCGCGCGGAGGAGCTCGCACGATTCGTCCATGAGACGCCGCGCGAGTCCGCGGCGGCGGTGCGACGGCACGACGCCGGTGCCGCTGTCATAACCGGAATCGCCGTCGATCGCGTTGACCGTGAACGCGACCATGCGTTCGCCGTCGAATGCTGCGACGGACGCTTCCGGAATCCAGCCGCGGCGCGCGAGCATCTCCGCGAGCTGTTCGCGCGTCGGCGCGAGCTTCACGACGTAGTCGCTGAAGGCCTCGACGAACGCGGCGTGCAGCGCATCGAAGTCGGACGCGGTGAGCGTCCTGGTCGTGATCATCCGCGACAACTACCAGCCGTGACGTTCGCGCGTCGACGTGATGTGCGCGGCGTGATGCAGGCTGTGCCACGCGTACATCGCCACGAACTTGTCGAGCGAGAAGAGTCCCTCGTGCTCGGGATGGCGGAACGTGCGGCGGAAGTCGGCCGGCTCGAGCGTGCGCAGCAGACCGACCATGCGCGCGTGCAGCGACTCGAGCAGCGTCAGCGAGACGTCGATCGGCGTGATGCGCGAGTCGACGACGTCCGCCCACGCCGCTTCCTTGTACGGAAGGATCGTCGGATTGTCTTCGGTCAGCGCGAGCTTGAGGCGCACGTACGCGTTGACGTGGCTGTCGGGCACGTGATGCACGACCTGGCGGATCGTCCAGCCGCCGTCGCGGTACGGCGTGTCGAGCTGCGCGTCGTCGAGACCGGCGACGGCGGCGCGCAAACGCGACGGCGCCGCGGCAATCGTGTCGATGTGCGCGCGGCGCTCGTCGTCGGTGAGCTGGTCAACGGGTTGGAACTTGCCGACGGGATAGCGGGGATCGCTCATCACAGCCGCACGAGTCCGTTGTACGTTTCGGGACGACGGTCGCGGAAGAACTGCCACGTGTTGCGGACCTCGCGGATCTTGTCCATGTCGAGCTCCGCGGTCACGAGGGCGTCCTTGTCGCGATCGGCGACGGCGAGGAACTGTCCGCGCGGATCGCAGAAGTAGCTCTGGCCGTAGAACTCGCCGATGTTCCACGGCGCCTCGAAGCCGACGCGATTGATCGCGCCGACGAAGTAGCCGTTCGCGACGGCGTGCGCCGGCTGCTCGAGCTTCCAGAGATACTCGGAGAGGCCGGCCACGGTCGCCGACGGATTGAAGACGACTTCCGCGCCCGCGAGTCCCAATTCCCGCGCGCCCTCGGGGAAGTGGCGGTCGTAGCAGATGTAGACGCCGATGCGCGCGTACTTCGTCTCGAAGGTCGGGAAGCCGAGGTTGCCCGGCGTGAAGTAGAACTTCTCCCAGAAGCCCGGCAGGCAGTGCGGTATGTGCGTCTTGCGGTACTTGCCCAGGTAGGTGCCGTCGGCGTCGAGGATCGCGGCGGTGTTGTAGTAGACGCCGGCGCTCTCGCGCTCGTAGATCGGCACGACGATCGCCATCTGGTACTTCGCGGCGATCGGCGCGAGCTTCTCGACGGTCGGGCCCGGCACCGGCTCCGCGGCGTCGTACCAGCGCTTGTCCTGACCGGGGCAGAAGTACGGGCCGTTGAAGATCTCCTGCAGGCAGAGGATCTGCACACCCTTCTTGCCGGCCTCGTGGATCATCGGCAGGTGCTTCTCGAGCATCGCGGCCTGGATCTCGGCCACGGACTTGGATTCGTCGTTGATCGGGTTCGAGGCCTGGATGAGGCCGGAGATGACTTTGCGCATGACTTAGTTCGTCACCAGGGTGGAGGTTTCCTTCGCGATGTCGCCCTTCCAGGTCTCGACATCCTTCGCGGTGGCCTTGCCGGCACGTGCGGCTTCCTTCGCCTCGCGCACCGCCTTCTGGCGATCGACCAGATCGTGGTGCGTGGTGAAGTACGGCAGGCTCTTGCCGATGAACTCGCGCAGGTTGGCGAACTTGTGGTCCGTCATGAACTTCGCGAGCTCTTCCTTGAGCTCGCTGATGATCTCGTAGCCGCGGAGCATC
>JAFATB010000008.1 GCA_019244185.1 Acidobacteriota bacterium | reverse complement strand
CCAGTTTTCGTGACGTGCAGCAGTAGTAACGGGCTTCGCAAATCCGTTTTGAGGTGAACCACCGATGGCTTATTCCTTCACCGAGAAGAAGCGCATCCGCAAGAACTTTGGCAAGCAGGCGAGCATCCTGGACACGCCGTACCTGCTGGCCATCCAGCTAGACTCGTATCGCAAGTTCCTCCAGCTCGAGAAGCCCGAGGACAACCGCGACCCGATCGGTCTGCACGCGGCCTTCCGCAGCGTGTTCCCGATCTCGAGCTACAGCGGCAACGCTTCCCTCGAGTACGTCAGCTACCGCCTCGGCGAGCCGGTGTTCGACGTCAAGGAGTGCCAGCTGCGCGGCCTGACCTATGCGGCGCCGCTGCGCGTCAAGGTGCGCCTGATCGTGCTCGACAAGGAGGCCGCAGGCGCGAAGAAGCCGGTGAAGGATGTTCGCGAGCAGGAGGTGTATCTCGGTGAGCTGCCGCTCATGACCGAGAACGGCACGTTCATCGTCAACGGCACCGAGCGAGTGATCGTCTCCCAGCTGCATCGCAGCCCCGGGGTGTTCTTCGATCACGACCGCGGCAAGACCCATTCGTCCGGCAAGCTATTGTTCTCGGCGCGCATCATTCCTTATCGCGGCTCGTGGCTGGACTTCGAGTTCGACCCCAAGGACTGCGTGTTCGCGCGCATCGACCGGCGCCGCAAGCTGCCGGTGACCATCATCCTGCGCGCGCTCGGCTACAACGAGGCGGAGATCCTCGCCACCTTCTTCGACACCAACACCTTCTTCATCGGCCGCGACGAGGTGGCGCTGCAGCTGGTGCCGCAGCGCCTGCGTGGCGAGACCGCGACCTTCGAGATCCGCATCGGCGATCAGGTGATCGTCGAGGAAGGCCGGCGCATCACCGCGCGCCACGTGCGCCAGCTCGAGGAGGCCAAGGTCACCCGGCTGCGCGTGCCGCGCGAGTACGTGTACGGCAAGATCCTGGCGCACGACGTCATCAATACCGAGACCGGCGAGATCCTCGCCAAGGCCAACGAGGTGCTGACCGCGGCCTCGGTGGAGAAGCTGATCGAGGCGGGCATCGCCCAGCTCAACACGCTGTACGTGAACGACCTCGACCGCGGCGCCTACATCTCCGACACGCTGCGGGTCGATCCCACCAAGACGCGCCTCGAGGCGCTGGTGGAGATCTACCGCATGATGCGTCCGGGCGAGCCGCCGACCAAGGATGCGGCCGAGAACCTGTTCGCCAACCTGTTCTTCAACCCCGAGCGCTACGACCTGTCGGGCGTCGGGCGCATGAAGTTCAACCGCCGCGTCGGCCGCAAGGACATCCTCGGCCCCGGCATCCTCTACGACGTCAAGTACGCCAGCTCGCGCCAGGACGAGCTGTCGAAGCGCCTGGTGGCCCAGTACGGCGACATGTCCGACATCATCGACGTGCTCAAGGTGCTGATCGACATCCGCAACGGCAATGGCCAGGTGGACGACATCGATCACCTCGGCAACCGCCGCGTTCGCTCGGTCGGGGAGATGGCGGAGAACGCCTTCCGCGTGGGCCTGGTGCGGGTCGAGCGCGCCGTGAAGGAGCGCCTCACCATCGCCGAGACCGAGCCGCTGATGCCGCAGGAGATGATCAACGCCAAACCCGTGGCGGCGGCGGTCAAGGAGTTCTTCGGCTCCTCGCAGCTCTCGCAGTTCATGGACCAGAACAACCCGCTCTCGGAGGTCACCCACAAGCGGCGCGTCTCCGCGCTCGGCCCGGGTGGTCTCACCCGCGAGCGGGCCGGATTCGAGGTCCGCGACGTGCATCCGACTCACTACGGTCGCGTGTGCCCGATCGAGACGCCGGAAGGTCCGAACATCGGCCTCATCTCGTCGCTCGCGTGCTACGCGCGCATCAACGAGTACGGCTTCATCGAGTCGCCGTACAAGAAGGTGCAGGACGGCCGCGTCCACGACCACTACCGCGTCGTGAAGACCGGCGACACGAGCTTCACGCTCGGCCAGATCGTCGAGAAGCGCGAGCTGCAGAAGGAAAACAACCGCATCGCGAAAGAGAACGCGGCGCTCGCCGGAGGCAAGGGCAGCAAGAAGCAGATGCTGCAGGCCGCCGAGGCGGAACCGTACGCCTTCTATCTTTCCGCATGGGATGAAGAGCGCTACACGATCGCGCAGGCGAACGTGATGCTCGACGACGACGGCAACCTCGTGCACGACCGCGTGATCGCGCGGCAGTCGGGCGAGTTCGTCTCGATCGAGCGCGAGAAGGTCGACTTCATCGACGTCTCGCCCAAGCAGCTCGTCTCCGTCGCGGCCTCGCTCGTGCCGTTCCTCGAGAACGACGACGCGAACCGCGCGCTCATGGGCGCGAACATGCAGCGCCAGTCCGTGCCTCTGCTCCGCACCGAGTCGCCGCTCGTCGGCACCGGCATGGAGAATGTCGTGGCGAAGGACTCCGGCGCCGTCGTGCAGTGCAAGCGCGGCGGTGTGGTCGACCTCGTCGACTCCAACCGCATCATCGTGCGCGTCGAAGCGGAAGACCAGGAGACCGGCGAGACGAAGGAATTCGGCGCCGACATCTATCAGCTCATCAAGTTCAAGCGCTCGAACCAGAACACCTGCATCGCGCAGAAGCCGGTCGTGCGTGAAGGCCAGCGCGTCCGCAAGGGCCAGGTTCTCGCCGACGGTCCGTGCACGGACGCCGGCGAGCTCGCGCTCGGCCGCAACATCCTCGTCGCGTTCATGCCGTGGCGCGGCAACAACTTCGAAGACGCGATCCTCGTGTCCGAGAAGCTCGTCCGTGAGGACTATTACACCTCGATCCACATCGAGGAGTTCGAGATCGAAGCGCGCGACACGAAGCTCGGTCCCGAGGAAATCACGCGCGACATCCCGAACGTCAGCGAGTCCGCGCTGCGCGATCTCGACGAGAGCGGCATCATCCGCATCGGCGCGACCGTCAAGCAGGGCGACATCCTGGTCGGCAAAGTCACGCCGAAGGGCGAGACCCAGCTGACGCCGGAAGAGAAGCTCCTCCGCGCGATCTTCGGCGAGAAGGCCGGCGACGTGCGCGACGCTTCGCTCAAGACGCCGCCGGGCATCGAAGGCACGGTCGTCGACGTGAAGATCTTCTCGCGCAAGGGCGTCGACAAGGACCTCCGCGCGAAGGCGATCGAAGAGGGCGAGATCGAACGGATGAATCGCAACATCCAGGACGAGATCCGCATCATCACCGACGCCCGCAACAAGAAGATCTCCGAAGTGCTCGCGGAGAAGAAGCTGCAGCGCGACGTGGTCGACTTCAAGACCGGCGACGTGCTCGTCCGCAAGGGCGAAGCGGCCGACCGCGACACCGTGAACCGTCTCTCGCGCCGCGAGCTCCTCGCGCTGCCGGTGGACGAGGACACGCGCGAGACCGTGCGCATGTTCGTCGAGCGCGCCGAGAACCGCATCCGCGTGCTGGAGCAGAAAGCCGAGGAGCGTCGTGAAGACCTCCAGAAGGGCGATGAGCTCCCGCCGGGCGTGATCAAGATGATCAAGGTCTACGTCGCCATGAAGCGCAAGCTTTCCGTCGGCGACAAGATGGCCGGACGCCACGGCAACAAGGGCGTCATCTCGCGCATCCTCCCCGAAGAAGACATGCCGTACATGCCGGACGGTACGCCGATGGAGATCGTGCTCAACCCGCTCGGCGTTCCGTCGCGCATGAACGTCGGCCAGATCCTCGAGACGCACCTCGGCTGGGCCGCGCGCAGTCTCGGTCTCCACTTCTCGACGCCGGTGTTCGACGGCGCGACCGAAGGCGAGATCAAGGCGCAGCTGCATGCCGCGGGTCTGCCGTCCGACGGCAAGACGCAGCTCTTCGACGGTATGACCGGCGAGCCCTTCGAACAGAAGGTGTGCGTCGGCTACATCTACATGCTCAAGCTCTCGCACCTGGTCGACGACAAGATTCACGCGCGTTCGATCGGACCCTATTCGCTCATCACGCAGCAGCCCCTCGGCGGCAAGGCGCAGTTCGGCGGCCAGCGCTTCGGAGAGATGGAAGTCTGGGCTCTCGAGGCGTACGGCGCCGCGTACACGCTGCAGGAGCTGCTCACCGTCAAGTCGGACGACGTCGAAGGACGTTCGAAGATTTACGAGGCCATCGTCAAGGGTGAGGTGCCGGATGATCCGGGTCTGCCGGAGTCGTTCAACGTGCTCGTCCGCGAGCTGCAGTCGCTCTGTCTCGACGTCGAGCTGTTGAAGGAATAGGTGACTTCATGGGACGCAGGACGATGACGCTGTCGCGGATGCCCAACGCCTCGTGCCGTGCTTGTCACGGCATGGGCGCCATCCGCATGACTGTGCACTTCCACAGCGGCGATACCGAATGGGAAGCGCCGTGCTGGGAGTGCTTCGGAAGTGACGTCAAGCTGAATTTCCCGCACCCGACGACGACGGACAACTGATTACGAATCGCTCCTGAACATCGCTCCTGACCAAAAGGGGAGGCGCAAATTGGAAAGTTTCAACGCACTGTTTCAACCGGCAAGACAGCAGGCGATCAACGATTTCAACGCCATCAAGATCAGCCTCGCATCTCCGGAGAAGATCCGGTCGTGGTCGTACGGTGAAGTCACCAAGCCGGAGACGATCAACTACCGTACCTTCAAGCCGGAGCGCGATGGTCTCTTCTGCGCGAAGATCTTCGGTCCGATCACCGACTGGGAATGCCTCTGCGGCAAGTACAAGCGCATGAAGCACCGCGGCGTCATCTGCGACAAATGCGGTGTCGAAGTCACGAAATCGAAAGTGCGCCGCGAGCGCATGGGTCACATCGAGCTGGCCTCGCCGGTGTCGCACGTCTGGTTCTTCAAGGGCCTGCCGTCGCGCATCGGCCATCTGCTCGATATCTCGCTGCGCGACCTCGAGCGCATCCTCTACTTCGAGTCGTACGTCGTGATCGATCCGGGTGATCTCTCCGGCGTCATCGAAGAGAAAGAGCTCCTCACCGAAGAGCGCTACCGCGAACTGCGCGGCCAGTACGGCGACGTGTTCGTCGCGAAGATGGGCGCCGAGGCGATCAAGGAGCTGCTGCGCCGCGTCACGGTCGAGGAGCTCAGCGACGAGCTGCGCCTGATCATGCGCACCGAGACCTCGCAGATCAAAAAGCTGAAGGCGGCCAAGCGGCTGAAGGTCGTCGATGCGTTCCGCAAGTCGGGCCATCGTCCGGACTGGATGATCCTCGACGTGATCCCGGTCATCCCGCCCGAGCTGCGTCCGCTCGTGCCTCTCGACGGCGGCCGTTTCGCGACGTCGGATCTCAACGACCTCTATCGCCGCGTCATCAACCGCAACAACCGCCTCAAGAAGCTGCTCGAGCTCCGCGCGCCGGACGTCATCGTGCGCAACGAGAAGCGCATGCTCCAGGAAGCGGTCGACGCGCTCTTCGACAACGGCCGCCGCGGCCGCGTGCTCAAGGGCTCGAACAACCGCCCGCTCAAGTCGCTCTCCGACACGCTCAAGGGCAAGCAGGGACGCTTCCGTCAGAACCTGCTTGGTAAACGTGTTGACTACTCGGGCCGCTCGGTCATCGTGGTCGGCCCCGAGCTCAAGCTGCACCAGTGCGGTCTTCCGAAGAAGATGGCGCTCGAGCTCTTCAAGCCGTTCATCTACCACAAGCTCGAACAGCAGGGCCTCGTCGGCACGATCAAGGCCGCCAAGGAGCTCGTCGAGCTGCAGACCAACGAAGTGTGGGACGCGCTCGAGAGCGTGATCAAAGAGCACCCGGTGCTCCTCAACCGCGCGCCGACGCTCCACCGCCTCGGCATCCAGGCCTTCGAGCCGGTCCTCGTCGAAGGCAAGGCCATCAAGATCCACCCGCTCGTCTGCACGGCGTTCAACGCCGACTTCGACGGCGACCAGATGGCCGTGCACGTGCCGCTCTCGCCCAAAGCACAGGTCGAGTCGCAGGTGCTGATGCTCGCGTCGAACAACGTCCTCTCGCCCGCGCACGGCAAGCCGCTCGCGGTGCCGTCGCAGGACCTCGTCCTCGGCTGCTACTACCTCACGAAGGCGAAGGCCGGCGCGAAGGGTGAAGGCAAAGTCTTCGGCGGCTACGACGAAGTCATGATCGCGCTGCAGTCCGGCGAGGTCGAGCTGCTCACGCCGATCCGCGTCCGCCTCAGCGGCCGCTTCATGGATCTCACCAAGCAGTTCAACGACCAGGACGTCGTGCACGCCGAGATCATCGAGCTCGATCGCAAGCTCGTCGAGACCACCGTCGGCCGCGTCATCTTCAACATGCACGTGCCGGAAGAGATCCCGTTCATCAACGGCCTGCTCAAGAAGAAGGGTCTGCAGGAGCTGGTGAACTACTGCTTCATCAACTACGGCAACGATCTCACCGTGCGCATGCTCGACAGTCTCAAGGACCTCGGCTTCCTCTACGCGACGAAGGCCGGCGTCTCCATCGGCGTCGACGACATGGTCATCCCGGCGCGCAAGCAGGACATCGTCGAGAACGCGCGTAAAGCGGTGCTCGAGGTCGAGCGCCAGCGTCTCGACGGCGCGATCACGCACGGCGAGCGTCACAACAAGATCATCGACATCTGGCACCGCGCCACCGAGCAGGTGTCCGACGAGATGTTCGCCGACATGCGCCGCGTCGAAGCGGCCAGCGGCGAGTTCAACCCGATCTTCATGATGGCCGACTCCGGCGCCCGCGGTTCCAAAGAGCAGGTTCGCCAGCTCGCCGGCATGCGCGGCCTGATGTCGAAGCCGTCCGGTGAAGTCATCGAGCACCCGATCACCGCGAACTTCCGCGAGGGTCTGTCGGTGCTGCAGTACTTCATCTCCACGCACGGCGCGCGCAAGGGTCTCGCCGATACGGCGCTCAAGACCGCCGACTCGGGCTACCTCACGCGCCGTCTCGTCGACGTCGCGCAGGACGTCATCGTCACCGAGCAGGACTGCCAGACGTTCGACGGCATCGTGGTCACCCCGATCATGGAAGGCGGCGACATTCTCGAGCCGCTGCGCGACCGCATCGTCGGCCGCGTGTCGCAGGAAGACGTCTACGATCCGCTCACCGGCGACCAGCTCGTGGCGCAGAACGATGAGATCACCGAGGACCTCGCCAACGCGATTCAGGAAGCGGGCATCGAGCAGGTGAAGATCCGTTCGGTGCTCACGTGCGAAACGCGCCGCGGCGTCTGCCGCCGCTGCTACGGCCGCAACCTCGCCAGCGGCAAGCTCGTCGAGATCGGCGAAGCGGTCGGCGTCATCGCCGCCGAGTCGATCGGCGAGCCGGGCACGCAGCTCACGATGCGTACGTTCCACGTCGGTGGTACGGCCTCGCGCGTGTCGGAGCAGTCGAAGCATGAGGCGACCTCGCCGGGCCGCGTGCAGCTCGTCAACGTCACCACGGTCACGAACAAGAACGGCGATCTCGTCGTCATCAACCGCAACGGCAAGCTGCTCATCCTCGAGGACACGCCGACCAAGCGTTCCAAGAAGGCGGCGGTCACCGACGAGGCGGCCGGTGCGCGCGAGAAGGAGCGTTACGCGCTCGTCTACGGCTCGACGCTGAAGGTCAACGACGGCCAGCACGTCGAAGCCGGTCAGCCGCTCGTGGAATGGGATCCGTTCACCTCCGCCGTGCTCACGGAGCTCGGCGGCAAGGCCACCTTCAAGGACATCGTCGAAGGCGAGAACGTCCGCGAAGAGACCGACAAAGTCACCGGTCTCACGCAGATGGTCATCGTCGAATCGTCGACGGCCGAGAAGCGCACGCCGACCCTCATCATCAAAGCGGGCAAAGGCGAAGAGCGCAAGTACCTGCTCCCGACCGGCGCCCACGTCATGGTGCACAACGGCCAGGAAGTGCATCCGGGTGACATCCTCGCGAAGATCCCGCGTGCCACGACCAAGACCAAGGACATCACCGGCGGTCTGCCGCGCGTCGTCGAGCTCTTCGAGGCTCGCCATCCGCGCGACAAAGCGGTCATCACCGAGGTCGACGGAACCGTGCATCACGGCGCCATCGTCAAAGGCATGCGCCGCATCATCGTCGAGACCGACGAAGGCACGCGCCACGAGTACAGCGTTCCCCGCTCCGTGCACGTCAACGTGCAGGAGACCGAGCGCGTGCGCGCCGGCGATCCGCTCATCGACGGTCCGATCGATCCGCACGACGTCCTCGCGGTCCTCGGCATCAAGGAGCTGCAGCGCTACCTGGTCGACAAGATCCAGGAGGTCTACCGCTCGCAGTCGGTCGCGATCAACGACAAGCACATCGAGGTCATCTGCCGTCAGATGCTGCGGTCGGTGCGCGTGACGCGCGTCGGCGATACGGACTTCCTCGTCGACGAGCAGGTCGATCGCTTCCGCTTCATGGAAGAGAACGAGAAGGTCATGGCCCGCGGCGGCGAACCGGCCGACGGCGTGCCTCTCCTCCTCGGCATCACTAAGGCCTCGCTCTCGACCGAGTCGTTCATCTCCGCGGCGTCGTTCCAGGAGACCACGCGCGTCCTCACGGAAGCGGCCATCGCCGGCCGTGTCGACTACCTGCGCGGCCTCAAGGAAAACGTCATCGTCGGCCGCCTCATCCCGGCAGGCACCGGCATGCCGACCTACCGCGACGTCTACCTCGAAAAGGACGAAGCGCCCGCGCAGCCCTCGCTCGAGGACCTGCTGCAGCGCGAGACCGAAGAAGAGGATGCTCTGTCGCTGGCGGACTTCGACGACGAGCAGTAAGGTTCGTTAACGCTGTCAACGAAATCGGGCGGCCGCAAGGCCGCCCGATTTGTTCGTCGAAGCATCGCAAGATGAATCGCGGTCTGCGACTGCTCAGCCGCCGCGCGCGCGGAATGCGAGATACGCGAAGATCACCACGATGATGAGCAGCAGGATGCGTCCCATGCCCATCATCCGCGTGTGAGCGACCGGGCGCGTTCCTTTGGGCTTGATGCCCGAGACTGCCGCAATTGCGGCGACGACGACAGCGAGACCGAGCCAGACCAGCCAGTTCATGCCGGACATGAACTTCAAGACTCGCGCCGTTCAGGCCGCCGTGATCGGATCGGGCGGCCGGCGACGGCCGCCCGATCTGTTGGCTACGAACGCGTTGCCGCGCGGTACTTCGCGAGGTTCGCGCGCTGCGCCTCGCGCATGGCGCCTTCGGAGAGCGCGATTGCACGCGACTCGGCGTCGATCGCTTTGCGCACGTCGCCGCGCACGAACAACACGTGCGCGAGCGCGTCGAGCATGCCGGACGACTGCGACTTCGTCAGCGCCACCGCGCGCTCGGCGGCCTGCAGCGCGACGTCGAGGCTCGCACGCGACGGGGCGTGCTTCTCGTCCGACATCGTCGAGGCCACGAGCAGCAGCGTTCGCGGATCGTCGGATCCCGCGGCGAGCGCGGAACGGGCGAGCCGCAGCGCCTTCGCGGCATCGCCGGCGTCGATCGCGGTCTGCATGCCGGCGACGAAGCCGCGTGCCTTGCGCGACGACTCTTCACTGCGACGCGCGGCGGCGAGATCCCAGCGGCCGTCGAGGATCGCCGGCAGGATGTCGTCGAGCATCATCGGATCGCCGATGAACGCCAGGCGTCCGCGGCGATCGATGACGAACGCACACGGCAGCCACGCGACGCCGGCGGCGCGGAACCACGGATTGCGATGGATGCCGTCTTCTTTGCCGCCGTTCGGCGGCAGCCACGCCACCGCGTAGTCGAACGCCTTGCCCTTCGCGGCGATGATCGCCTCGACCGCGTGGCGATCGTTGCCCCACGCGTCCGGACTGGTCGCGCCGATCACGACCAACCCCTGCGCCGCGTATTTCTTCTGCAGCGCGGTGAGGTGCGCGATGTTCGCGACGCACGGGCCGCACCACGTCGCCCAGAATTCGACGACGCTCACCTTTCCCTGACGCACGACCGACGGCTGCCGCTGCTGCAGCCACGCGTTGACGGTGAGCGGCGGCGCGGGATCGCCGATCGAAAGCGTCGCGGCGAGAAGAAGCGCCGCGATCACTCTGACTTCTCCTTCTCTTTGTCCTTCTCGCTCTTCTCCTTGTCGTGCTTCTTCTCGAGTTTCGCCCGTCGCGCGGTGATGAGCGACGCGAGCCACGGATCGGTGCGAAGCGTGTCGACGTCGTCATCCATCGCCGCCTGCGCGCCGACGTCGAAGCCTTCGTCCTCCGCGCGATGCAGCCACTGCAGCGCGCTGGAGGAATCGCCGAGTTTCGCGAACGCGCAGCCGATGTTGTAGGCAGCGGTCGGGCGGCGATAGCCCATGTTGCGGACGCGCGTGAAGGCATCGATGGCCCGGCGCTCTTCGCCGGAGCGGACCAATGCGAATCCGAGGTTGAACCACGCGCGCGGAAGTTCGGGATGACGGTTCGCGAAGACCTCGTAGCGCCGCGCGGCCGCGGCCCAGCCGCCGCGATCGGAGAGCACGAGCTCCGGCGCCAGCGCCGCGAGCGCGTCCATCTCGGAGCCGCGAATGGATGCGAGATCGTCGTCGGCGAGCATGTGCTCCGCGTTGGTGTAGCCGGAGTAGACGGCGTCGCGCAGCGTTGCGAGCGCGAGCTGCCGGTCGCCGTGGCGCGCGTACGCGCAGGCGAGGTTGTAGCGCGTCGTGGCGTCGTCCGGCTGCGCCGCGAGCACCTCTCGATACAAGCGGATCGCGTCGGCATAGCGGGCTTCGCGGAACGCGGTGCGCGCGTCGTCCGTCCGATCGAGCACGGTTTCGATGCTCCACCGCGTTTGCGTGGCCGTGACTTGCCGCGTGGGCGCCGGTTTCGCGACGAGTTGCACCGTCGCGAGCGGAATGGCGAGCGCGCACGTCATCGCGGCGACGGCGGTCCACGTCCGCCACGAGATCGACTTGCGGCTGCGTTGCGGCTGAAGGATCGCCGCGACGCGCTCGCCGAGCTCGGACGGCCGCGACATCGCCACCGCCGCGGAGAGTCCGTCGGCGAGTTGCAGCGTGCGCGCGATCGCGAGCAGATGATCCGCGTACGCCGACGCCGCGCAGCCGCTGCGCAGCACGAGATCGTCGCACGCGCGCTCGCAGTCGCGGCGCGCCGCGCGTTCGAGCGACCACGCCAGTGGATGGAACCAGAAGAGCGACCGCACGACACGCGCGAACAGCAGCGCCGCGACGTCGTGACGCTTCGCGTGCGCGAGCTCGTGCAGGAGCACCGCCTCGAGTCGCTCGGCCGGCCACGCCAGCGCCACGCGCGGCAACAGCAGCACCGGTTTGCGGAAGCCCCACAACGACGGCAGCGGCACGCGATCGCTGGCCACGACGCGAATCGCGCGTCGAATCCCTAGCAGACGCGCGGCGCGTGCGACGGCATCGACGACGAGCGGCTCGTCCACGACATCGGCGGATCGTGCAAGTGCCGACACCGCGATCGCGCCGAACGCGACGTGCAGCAGCGCGCATCCCGCGACGACCACTGCAATCCACAACAGCCAGTTGCGCGGTGGGGCGGGCAGCGGCTCCGCCTCGCGCGTCGCGAGCGTCATTGGCGGCGCAGCCTGCACCGTCTGCGCAACCGGCGCAACCTGCGCAACCGGTGCTTCCGTCGGCGAACGATCAACCATCACGGTCGCGACCGGCGCGTTGCGCAGCGGCAGACGCCACGTTACGTCCGCCGCGTTCACCAGCGGAATCACGAGCATGCCCGCCAGCGTGGCGATGGCGATCGCCGCGCGCAGCGCGGCCGACGCCCGCGGCATCGCCAGCATCACCAGCCGTCCGATGCCGGCCAGCAGCGTCACTTCGATCAGCATGCGGATCATCAGCGGCCTTCCTTTCGTGCGTCAGCGATGAGGCGTTCGATGCGCTGCAGTTCGTCGTCGTCGAGCTTCTTTCCCGGCTTCTCCAGCAGCGTGGCCACGACGTTCGCGATCGAGCCGTCGAAGAACGTGTCCAGCAGATGGTGCAGCGCGCCGCGCCGTTCGCGATCGCGGTTCACCGCCGGCCGGTAGACGTAGCGATTGCCGTCCGTCTCGTGACGCAGCAGCCCTTTCTGTTCGAGGATGCGCAGCGTCGCGCGCACGGCCGAATACGTCGGCGCATCCTGCATCGCTTCCTGCACTTCGCCGGCGGTCGCGCGGCCGCTGCGAAAGACGATGTCCATCATCTCGCGCTCGCGCCGGCTCAGTTGTCCCGTAGGTCGTTGCATTCCGGTCTCCGTGTGTTGATTTTTTAGCACTGCTGAAAATTTAGCACTTGCCGGGCCGTTGCGCAACCGGATTCTTGACACGCGATCGTTTGACGTTTTCCGGCCCCCGGCCTATCGTGAACGCACAAGTCCAATACGGTTCGTTCGCGGATAAGGAGGCCCCATGCGCCGTTCGTCCCTTCTCCGGTCGGTGCTCGCTCTCGTCCTGGCGTTTCTTCCTCTCGTTCTCTTCGCCCAGTCGCAAGCCACCACCGGCGTCATCGAGGGTGTCGTCACCGACGCGTCGGGCGGCGTGCTGCCGGGCGTGACGGTCGTGCTGCACGACGTCGCCACGAACTACGAGCAAACCATCCAGACCGACTCCGCGGGCCGCTACCGCGGCGTGCTGCTGCCGCTCGGTCCGTACGAGGTGCGCGCCTCGCTCAGCGGCTTCGCGACGCAGGTGCGCAAGGGCCTCGACCTCGGCCTCGGGCAGACGCTCACCGCGAACTTCAAGCTCGCGCAGGCCGCGGTGGCCGAGGAGCTCGTCGTGACGGCGGAAGCGCCGCTGATCGAGACCGCGCGCACGGAAGGCGCGACGCGCATCGACGAAGACGCGGTCTCCAATCTGCCGAACAACGGCCGCAACTTCCTCGAGCTGACGAAGCTCACGCCGGGCGTCACGATCGTGCAGGGGCCGGACGGCGACGAGCTGTCCATCAACGGGCAGAAAGGCATCTCCAACAACGTCTCCGTCGACGGCGCCGACTTCAACAACCCGTTCTTCGGCGAGCAGCGCGGCGGCCAGCGTCCGGCGTTCACGTTCAACCTCGACGCCGTGAAAGAGCTCGTCGTCGTCGCCGACGGCGCGAACGCGGAGTTCGGCCGCTCGCAGTCGGGCTTCGTGAACGTCATCACGAAGTCGGGCACGAACGACATGTCCGGCACCGCGCACTTCGTGCTCAAGAACGACGCGCTGTCGTCGAACCCGAAGAATCCCGACGGCACGGAATCGCCGAAGTTCGATTCGAAGCAATACCAGACCGGCTTCACGCTCGGCGGCCCGATCGTGCGCGACAAGGTCTTCTACTTCACCGCGCTCGATGTGCAGAAGGCGAGCTCCACGAAGCAGACCGACGCCTCGCGCATCGATCCGCGCGTCGTGGCCGCGCTCGCGTCGCTCGGCTCATCCGGCGAGAACCTTCCCATCGATCGCACCAACGACGCGCGCGTGTTCCTCGGCAAAGTCGACTGGAACCTCGGCCAGCGCACGATCGTCACGGGGCGCTACAACTACACGTGGTCCGAGCAGAAGAACGGCACGTTCGACGTCGACTCGTGGGGCCGCAGCGCGAACGCGACCGAGAAGGACCGCTCGAACGCCGGCACCGGCTCGATCATCTCGACTCTCAGCAGCAACCTGCTCAACGAGATGCGCTTCCAGTACGCGCGCGAAGACCGTCCGCGCACGTACGAAGGTCCCGACATCAACGGCCAGAATCGGCCGCTGCCCGACACCGCGTTCGACTTCGCGAACAGCTATCGCTTCGGCGAGCCGTTCTTCATCCCGGTGAAGTATTACGACACGCGCGTGCAGCTCAACGACAACGTGTCGTTCCTGCGCGGCGCGCACTCGATCAAAGTCGGCGCCGAGTACAACCGCGTGAACTCCGTGCAGACGTTCGTCGGCTTCGCGAACGGCCGCTACATCTTCAGTTCCACCGACGGCTTCCTCAACTACCTCGCGAATCCGCACTACGTCGAATGCTCCGACGGCAGCTCGTCGCAGACGGGGACATGCCCGACCGGCGCCGACATCACCGGTCCCGTGCTCCTCTATCTGCAGCAGGCCGGCGTCGGTGGCCTCTCCGTCGAAGACGCGGGCACGCAGAGCATTCCGCAGACCGAGCCCGCGGTGTTCGTGCAGGACTCGTGGCAGGCCACGCCGAATCTCAACGTCCAGTACGGACTGCGCTGGGAAGCGGAGATCGAGCCCGATCCGATCACGCCGCCGTCGCAGGTCTTCTACACGAAGTTCATCGGCCAGACGCGCAACGGTCAGGAGTTCCCGTCCGACGGCACGATCCCGTCCGACTACAGCATGTGGCAGCCGCGCCTCGGCTTCTCGTGGAATCCCGGCGGCGACGGCAAGAAGGTGCTGCGCGGCAGCGCGGGCATCTTCTACGGACGCGTTCCCGGTCTCACGCTCGCGTCGTCGCGTTCGACGAACGGCAGCCGCGGGCAGTCGATCTTCCGCAACTCCGCGCTGACGGGCGTGCTCGGTCCCGTGCCCGCGTATCCGAACCTCATCCCCGCCGATCAGATCGGCGCGCCGTTCCTGCCCGACGTCTTCGTGTTCGACAAAAACTTCCAGAACCCGCGCACGACGTCGTACGCGCTCGGCTGGGAGCAGGAGCTCATCAAGGACTACGCGTTCCTAATCAAGTACAACTACGCGAAGGGCGATCACATCACGCGCTTCGTGAACCGCAACGATCCGCTTCTCGGGTCGCCGTGGAGCACGGGGCTCGATCCCGCCGGCGCGAACGGCATCAACACGCTGACGGTCGTCGAGTCGACGGCGAAGAGCCTCTATCGCGGCTGGACGCTCGGCGTCACGAAGCGCCCGTCGCACAACCTGCAGTTCCAGGCGTACTACACGTATTCGAAAGACCTCTCCGACGACGACAACGAGCGCGACCCGTTCTCGTTCCGCTATGCGAAGGTCACCGATCTCGACGCGGAGTACAGCTACTCCGATCGCGACCAGCGCCACCGCGTGAACTCGTGGCTGCTGTGGAACGCGCCGCACGGCGTCGATCTCAACCTGCGCTACTCGTACCGCTCCGCGCAGCCGAAGTCGATCAAGGCGGACGGCACGGACGCCGCGACGCCGCAGGACCGCATCAATCCCGACGGCTCTGTCACGAAGCGCAACCTCGGGCGCAAGGACAATCAGTACTCGTCGCTCGATCTGCGCCTGTCGAAACCGTTCGTCGTGAACGGCCTCACGGTCGAGCCGGCGCTCGACGTCTTCAATCTCTTCAATAGCAAGAATCTCCGGCGCCCCGAGGTCACGAACCTCATCTTCAACTTCGACGGCACGGTGCAGAGCGGCGTGGGCGATCCGCGCCAGATGCAGCTCGGATTGCGCCTGATCTGGTAGCGAAAGCGGCTAACATCGCGGCCATGGTCCGCGCGGTTTTCTTCGACTGGGACGGAACGCTCGCCGACACGGCGGAGGCGAGCTTCCGTTGCTACGTGCGGCTCTTCGCGTCGTACGGCATCGCGTTCGATCGCGAGACGTACGCGCGCACGTATTCGCCGAACTGGTACCACACGTTTCGCGAGGTCGGGCTCGACGAGGAGCACTGGCGCGACGCCGACGCACAATGGCTCGAGCACTTCGCGTGCGAAGAGGTCGCGCTGATCGACGGCGCGCGCGAGCTGCTCGCGGCGCTCGCGGAACGCGGCGTCGCGAACGGCATCGTGACGAGCGGCAGCCGCGAGCGGGTCTCGCGCGAGCTCGCGGCGCACGCGCTGACGCCGTACGTGCGCGCGTCGGTGTTCGGCTGCGACGTCGTCGCGAAGAAGCCGCATCCCGAGGGATTGCTGCTGGCGATGGAGAAACTCGGCGTGCGTGCGGAAGAGGCGGTGTACGTCGGCGATAGCCCTGAAGACATCGCCATGGCGCGCGCGGCCGGCGTGTACTCGGTGGCGGTGCCGGGAACGTATCCGAATCGCGACGCGCTGCTGGCGTCGGCGCCGGATGCGTTCGCGCATTCGCTCGCGGGCGTGCTCGAGGTGCTCGATGGCCGGTGAAGTCGTCGCGCTGTGGCTCAAGCGCTTCCGCGGCGGCCCGATGGATCCGAAGCAGGAAGTCGAGGCGATCGCGGACCGCGGTCTGCGCGACAACGCGAATCGCGGCGGCAAGCGTCACGTCACGATCATCGACGAGGCCGCGTGGCGCGAAGCGCAGCAGGCCGTCGGCGTGGACGTGCCGCCGTCGACGCGCCGCGCGAACGTGATGCTGCGCGGCATCACCTTCGACAAAAGCACGATCGGGAGAATGCTGCGCATCGGCGACGCGCGCGTGCGGATTTACGGCGAGACCCGGCCGTGCGAACAGATGGAAGAAGCGCAGCCGGGCCTGCGCGCGGCGATGCAGCCGCGGTGGCGCGGCGGCGCGTTCGGCGTGATCGTCGAAGGCGGCGCGATCCGCGTCGGCGACGCGGCGGAGTGGCTCGAAGAAGTCGAGGAGGTTCGCGATGTACGTGATTCGTGACGTGTTCCAGTGCAAGCCCGGCAAGGCGAAAGAGCTCGCCGAACGGTTCAAGAAGACCTTCGCGTCGATGGAGCAGCACGACGGCTTCAGCAACAACCGCGTGCTCATCGACGTCGTCGCGAACTACTGGACGGTGGTGCTCGAATCCGACGCGCCGTCGCTCGAGGACTTCGAACGGCACATGCGCGAGTACAGCGCGCGGCCGGAAGTGCAGGAGATCATGAGCGGCTACATGGAGCTCGTGGTCGGCGGCCACCGCGAGATCTTCCGCGTCGCGTAGACTCGCGCGATGCGCGCGTTGTTTCGCGTTCTCGGTCGCGTCGTTGCCGTCGTCGTCGTGCTCGTCGCCGTGCTCTGGTTCGGCGGCCGGTGCTGGCTCGCGCGCTCGGTGGCGCGCTACGACGGCAGCGTCACGACGAACGTCGCGCGGCCGGTGGAGATCACGTTCGACGCGAAAGGCGTTCCGCAGATTTGGGCGAAGACGGACGCGGATGCGTACTACGCGATCGGCTGGCTGCACGCGTCGGAGCGGCTCTTCCAGATGGAGCTCGTGCGACGCCTCGCGCGCGGCGAGCTCGCGGAAGTCTTCGGCGAAGCGGCGTACGAGACGGACGTCTTTCAGCGGCGCATCGGTTTCGCGCGTCGCGTGAACGCCGCGCAGCTTTCGCCGCGCGCGCGCATCGCCTTGCAGCGTTATGCGGATGGCGTCAACGCGTGGGTCGCGCAGGCGAAGCTTCTGCCGCCGGAGTTCGTGATCCTGCGCCTCCATCCGCGCGCGTGGTCGATCGAAGACTCGCTCGCCATCAGCAACTATCAAACATGGTTCTCGCACGCGCTGATGGACGAAGACGAGACGTATCAGAAGCTCGTCGCGAAGCTCGGCATGCCGGCGTCCGTCCTCGAGCACGCGGGACACCCGTGGTCGCCGACGACAATCTCATCCTCCTATGTCGACGACCTCCTCGGCGTCTCGCGCTTGAAAGTCACCGGCGCGTCGAACTGGTGGGTGCTCGCGCCGTCGCGCTCCGCGAGCCACGCCGCGCTGCACGCGTCCGATCCGCATCTCGCCATCGATCAGATCCCCGGCCTCTGGTATCTCGCGGGGCTGCATTCGGATGAAGGGCTGAACGTCGCCGGCGTCACGTACGCGGGCGGGCCGTTCGTGGTGATGGGGCACAACGACGCGATCGCGTTCTCGTTCACCGTCGCCTCGATCGATCTCATCGACTACTACGACGACCGCGCAACTGGCCCCGCGATCCGCGAGGCGATCCGCGTGAAAGGGGAGGCGCAGCCGCGCGTCATCGAAGTGCGCCAGGGCGCGCGTGGCGTCATGCTCGACGACAAGACGTCGCTGCGCTGGGCGGGGTTCGACGCGTCGCCCGCGGTGATGACGGACGCCGGCGTCGCGCTGCAGCACGCGCGCAACTTCGACGACTTCCGCCGCGCGGTCACGCGCTTCGGTGCGCTCGACGCAAACTGGGTCTACTCCGATCGCGCGGGCAACATCGGCTATCAGCTCGGCGCGCCGATTCCGATCCGCGACTACGACTCGTTTCTCCGCCAGTCCGCGAGCGATCGGCGCAGCGCGTGGCGCGGCTATCGCGAGCTCGGCGAAACGCCGCACGCCCTCAACCCGAAGGAAGGATTCCTCGCGAGCTGCAACAACGAGATCGTGCCGCCGCGCTGGCCGTACGCGGTGCCCGGCTTCTATGACCCGTGGCGCATCGGCCGCGCACTCGGCCTCCTCGCGGAGAAGCACACGCGCGACGACATGCACGCGATGCAGCTCGATCTCTCCAGCGGCATCGCACGGCGCTGGCTCTCGCTCGCCGTCGCCGGAGCGAAGCGCGCGGGCCTCTACGACGAGTCGCGCATCCTCGCGACGTGGGACACGAACGTGCGCGTCGACAGCAAGCCCGCGCTGCTGTTCGAGACGTGGTGGCGCGTGCTGCCGCGCGAGGTGTTCGAGGACGAGCTCGGAAGCGATTGGAACGACGCCGCGCCGCTGCTCGATCAAGCGCTGACGACGCGCTCGCCACTCCTCGACGATCGCCGCACGCCAGCGCGCGAATCGATCGTCGACATCGCCGCGCGTGCGATACAACGCGCCGCGAAGGTCGCGCGCGGGCGCACGTGGGGCGAGGCGAGCACGCTGCGCATCCGCCATCCGTTGTCGCGCGTGAGAGTGCTCGACTGGTTTCTGCGTCTCGACCGCGGTCCGTTCCCGCGGGCCGGCGACGGCGCAACCCTCAATGCGAGTTTTGCCGGTTATCGCGACGGCGCGTTCGCGTCACATGTCGGCCCGAGCATGCGCTTCGTGCTCGACTGGTCGAATGTCGACGGCTTCACGCTCAACGGCGCCCTCGGGCAATCCGGCAATCCGTTCAGCCCGCACTACGACGATTTTCTCGACATGATGCGCAACGGCGGCGAGTGGAACGTGCCGTTCTCGCGCGAGCGCGTCTTCGCGAAGCGCGCGTCGCTGTTGCGCCTCGTGCCTCAGAGCCGCCGGTAGCGCGCGTTGACGAACGAGTAGACGCCGAACGCGACGAGGCCGAAGCCGACGAAGACGAGCGGCCACCCGCCGAGCGGATGCGCGAGCTCCTGCAGCGCGCCCGAGGTTCCTTTCGCCGCGTGCGGGTTGTGATGCAGCGCGGCGACGACGAGCGAGCCGCCGGCGACGAGGAAGACGATGCCGCGCGCGCCGATGCCGAAGCGCGAGATCGCGGCGACCTTGCGCCGCACGCGCGCGTCGAGCTGGCCGAGGCGCAGTTGCTTGCTGAGCTTTCCGCGCACGGCCTTCGCGATCTGGTAGATCGCGTAGCCGATCACGACGAGACCGGCAATGCCGACGAGCCAGCGGCCGAACGGCATGTCCATTGCGCGCGCGGTCCAGTGGCGCGTCTGTTGATCGCCGCCGCCCGCGCTGTCGCCGCGGCCGCGCAGCGCGAGGCGCACGACCTCGATCGCGATCCCGAGATAGATCGCGCCGCGTCCCGCGCTGCCGGCGCGCAGCGCCAGCCCTTTCGCGTCGCTGCCGCGATCCTCCGCATCCGCGAACGCGCTCGCGAAGCGATAGGCCGCGTAGCCGAGGAGACCGGCGGCGAGGACGAAGAGGAGCGCGCGGCCGAACGGCTGATGGAGGACGAACTGGAACGCGCCTTTCTGTCCGCCGGTCGAGCCGCCCATGCCGCGCGCGGCCGCGGCGGCGAGCAGTCCCGCGAGGACGTAGACGATACCGACGGAGACGTAACCGAATCGCGCGAGCCGTTGCAGCATGCGCCGCGCTTCCTATCACGAAAATTCGCGAAATTCGGCCGAAAATCGCAAAAAAACTCGTTGCGTCGCGCGGCGTTCGCCGCTACATTGCGTCGGCTCGTCCGCACGGACAAATCGTCGAAAGGAGAACGGATCATCCAATGGCAGCAGGTCCCATGACCAAATCGCAGCTCATCAATCACATCGCCGAAGAAGCCGAGGTGCCGCGCAAGACCGCGGTGCGCATGCTCGAGGCGCTCAGCGAGGTCGCGTACAAGGAAGCGAAGAAGGGCTTCACGCTTCCCGGTCTCGGCAAGCTCGTGCTCGTGAACCGCAAGGCGCGCACCGGCCGCAACCCGGCCACCGGCGCCGCGATCAAGATCCCGGCGAAGAAGGTGCTCAAGTTCCGCATCGCCAAGGCCGCGAAAGACGCGATCCTCGGCATCAAGAAATAAGGCGTCCGGTTCTCGTCGAAGGACAGGCGCGCGCCGCCTGTCCTTCCGCATCGGCAACACTTCAGCGAGGAGGTCTCCCTTGCCGCATCGTTACCCGCAGGAGGCCGCGTTACGCGACGGCCGCCGCGTGCTGCTCCGTCCCTTCTCCGACAAAGACGTCGACGCGCTCTACGACTTCTTCCACCGCATGCCCGGCGAATACCGCCGCTTCGCGTGGGACAACCTCGACAACCGCGCGCTCATCGAGGAGTGGGGCCGCAGCATCGACTACGCGAAGGTCTTCCCGCTCCTCGCCGTCGACGGCCATCACGTCGTCGCCGACGCCACGCTGCATCTGCGCAAGGGCGGCCCGCTCCGCCTCGTCGGCCGCATCAAGTGGATGCTCGATCCCGCCTACCGCGGCGACGGCCTCGGCACGACGCTCGTGAATCACCTCGTCAACATCGCCCGCGAGCGTGGCCTGCGCCACGTCAGCTGCATGCTGATCTCCGATCTCGAAGCGGACGCCGTGAAGACGCTCGAAGGCCTCGGCTTCACGTCGACGATCGAGCGCGGCTACGGCACCGATCCGGACGGCAATCAGCACGACATGACGAAGCTCGTGCTCAAACTTTGAGCGTCGTGCCGCGCCGGCCTATTTTGCGCGGTCGTACTGCACCGGCCACCTGACGTCGTCGCCGAGCTCTTTCGCAGCGTGCAGCGGAAAGTAAGGATCGCGCAGCATCTGCCGCGCGAGCAGCACCGCGTCCGCCGCGCCGCTCGCGAGAATCTCTTCCGCCTGATGCGCGGTCGTGATGAGGCCGACCGCGCCCGTGGCGATGTCCGCCTCCGCGCGGATCGTGCGCGCGAACGGCACCTGATATCCCGGCCCGATCTCGATCTTCGCGTGCGCCACCGCGCCGCCGCTCGAGCAGTCGACCAGATCGACGCCGAGCTCCTTCAGCCGCTTGCACAACTCGACCGACTGCGCGAGATCCCACCCGCCCTCCGCCCAATCGCTCGCGGAGATGCGCACGAACAGCGGCAGCTCGTCCGGCCACGCCTCGCGCACGGCGCGCGTGACGCGCAACGCGAAGCGCATGCGGTTCTCGAGCGAGCCGCCGTACTCGTCGTCGCGCCGGTTCGCGAGCGGCGAGAGGAATTCGTGGATGAGATAGCCGTGCGCCGCGTGGATCTCGACGACGCGAAAGCCCGCGCGCAACGCGAGCTCGGTCGCGCGGCGGAACTGCTCGACGACTTCGTCGATCTCGGCGAGCGTCAGCGCGTGCGGCGGCGGATCGCTCGCACGGAACGGAATCGCGCTCGGCGCGAGCGGCGTCCATGCATGCGGTCCGTCGACGAGCAGTCGTCCGCCGTTCCACGGCTGATCGGTCGATGCCTTGCGTCCGGCGTGTGCGAGCTGAATGCCGCTCACCGCGCCGTTCCCTTCGACGAAATCGACGATCGACCGAAACGCATCCGCATGCTCTTCCGACCAGATGCCGCTGTCCCACGCGGTGATCCGTCCTTCCGGCGAGACGCCGCTCGCCTCGACGAGCACGAGTCCGGCGCCGCCGACCGCGCGGCTGCCGAGGTGCACGAGATGCCAGTGGTTCGGCAGGCCGTCGTCGCTCGAGTACTGGCACATCGGCGAGACCCAGAGGCGGTTGCGGAACGTGACGGAGCGGAGTGTGAACGGTGTAAACAGGCGTGACATCAGCGGCGCATCATACGTGCGGATCCAGTGCCCGCAAGCGCTCCTGCGCCTCTGCTGACCCGGGGCTGATCGCGAGCGCGAGCTGCAGCTCCGCCGCCGCGTCGCGATAGCGCTTCTCGAGCGCGAGCACGCGGCCGCGGCTGATGTGCGACTCCGCGAGATGCGGCGCGAGCTCGACCGCGCGCTGGCTCGCGGCATCCGCGCGCACGATGAGCTGCGCATCGCCGTCGAGCTCCGCCATCTCCGCGAGCGCGTCCGCGAGTCCCGCGTACGCGGGGCCGTAGTCGCGATCGAACTCGAGCCCGATCTCGAACATGCCGATCGCCGCTTCCAGCGCCCGCTGGCTGAGATACGTGCGGCCTTTCAGATAGAACTCGTATGCGTCGAGCCGCACCGGCGTCGACTTGATCGCGTTCCGGTTGCGTTCCGTCAGCACGCCGAGGAGCACGCGCGCGACGTTCTCGGCGATCTCTTCCTGCAGCGCGAAGATGTCGCCGGTCTGCCGGTCGTATTTCTCCGACCAGACGTGATGGCCGTTGCGCACGTCGACGAGGTGCACGGTGATGCGCAGGCGATCGTCCGCCTTGCGCACGCTGCCGCGGAGGATGTGGTGCACGTCGAGCTTGTCGCCGAGGACGCGGAGATCGTCGTCGGCGCGAAAGTCGAACGCCGCTGCGCGCGAGATGACGCGCAGCTCGTCGAGCCGCGCCAGCGTGTTGATGAGCTCTTCGGCGATGCCGTCGCAGAAGTGCGCCTGATCGCGCGCGGGACTCAGATCCGCGAACGGCAGCACGGCGATGGAACGCCGCTGCGCGTGCGGCACGATGACGGGCGCGGCGCTGGTCTGCTGCACGTCGCCGGCGAAGCGGAAGCCGCGGCCGTAGATCGTGCGGATCCAGCGCGCGTCTGACGGCGCGTCGCCGAGCGCGCGCCGCGCATCGCGGATTGTCGACGTGAGCGCCGACTCCGACACGTGCACGTCCGGCCACAACGAATCGAGCAGCTCTTCCTTCGGCACGACGCGGTCGCGCCGCTCGATGAGGTAATGCAGCAGCTCGAGCACGCGCGGCTCGGTGCGGATCGCATCGCCCCCGCGGCGCAGCTCGTAGCGGTCGAGATCGAGCTCGAAGTCACCGAAACGGTACATTCCGCCGCTTTCTTCAGCCTTTCCCCTCATTTTCACTCTGATTGCCGCCGCGCGGGTCCCTAGATTTCCGCCATGACGATGATCGAAGACTCGGTAGGCGCGGGCGTGTACGCCGCCCGCATCGCGCGCACCCTCAACAGCGGGTTCACCGCGCTGATGCTCAGCGTCGGTCACCGCACCGGCCTCTTCGACGTGATGGCCGCGCTTCCGCCCGCGACCTCCGCGGACATCGCGCGCACGTCCGGCCTCTCCGAACGCTACGTGCGCGAATGGCTCGCCGCCATGACCGCCGCGCACATCGTCGATCACGACGCGCGCACGATGACGTACTTTCTCCCGATCGAGTACGCGGCCGTGCTCACGCGCGGCGCCTCTTCCGCGAACCTCGCCCCCTTCGCGCAACTCCTCGGCATCCTCGGCGGCCTCGAAGATCTCGTGGTCACCGCGTTCCGCAGCGGCGGCGGCATCCCCGCCGAAGCCTACGAGCGCGTGCAGGAAGTGCTCGCCGGCGAGAAGCGCCTGCTGATCGACGACGAGTACGTCGACGCGCTGCTCGATCTGATCCCCGACCTCCACCTGCGCCTCGCCGCCGGAGGCACGATCCTCGACGCGGGCTGCGGCGACGGCACACTCGCCGTCGCGCTCGCGCGCCGCTTCCCGCGCGCGATCGTCCGCGGCTACGACGTCTCGTCGCCGATGATCGCCCGCGCCCGCGAACGCGCCGACGAAGCAGGCGTGCACAACATCCGCTTCGAGCTCTACGATCTCTCCCGCTTCGAAGAACGCGATGCCTACGATCTCGTGATCGCTCTCGACGCGATCCACGAGCTCGCATTCCCCCGCCTCGTGCTCCGCCGCCTCGCCGCCTCTCTCCGCCGCGACGGCGCCTTCGTGATGCAGGAGCTCGCCGCATCGAGCCAGCTCGCGAAGAACGACGAGCTCCCGCACGCGCCGATGCTCTACGCGCTCTCGACCCTGCAAACCGTCCCCGCCGCACTCGCCGAAGACGGCGAGCCCCTCGGCCGCATCTGGGGCCGCGAACGCGCCACGTACATGCTCGGCGAAGCCGGCTTCGCCCGCCTCCGCTTCGCCCGCCTCGCCTGCGACACGCGCAGCGACTACTGGATCGCGTGCGTGAGGTAGGCGAGAGAAGACGACCGGGAGCGCCTCCGGCGGGCCGGCACGGCCGGCAGCGCTGAGGGCATAGCCAGTACGCGCGTGCGGCTGCCGTCAACACGCGCAGAGCAGCCGCACGTGCGTCTAGGCTATGCCCTCAGCGCTGCCGGCCGCGCCGGCCCGCCGGAGGCGCTCTACGTCGTCACCCTCTTGCCCAACTTACGCACGAGAGCCAGCAGTAGCGACGCTTCGCGGGTGGACAGCGCGACGCGGCCGGAGAGGGCTTGGAGTTCGGCGCACATGCGGTCGGGGTTTTTCTCGCCGAAGAAATCGATCGTGGCGAGGAGGTCGCGCGTTTGGTTGTGCAACTGATTTTGTAGTTGATGTGGGGCGGGGTCGCGGTCGTGGGTGGTGGGGCGGGTGTGTTTGCCGAGCTCGTAGCAGAAGATCGCGACGGACTGCGCGAGGTTCATCGTGGGGAACTCGGGCCAGGTGGGGATAGAGGCGGTGCGTTGGCAGAGCATCACCTCGCGGCCGGAGAGGCCGTATTTCTCGCGGCCGAAGACGAGGGCGAGGCGGTGCGCGTCGGTGAGTGATGCGGCGGCGAGGTCGGCGGTCGTGGATGGGGTGAGCGGATCGTAGACCTGGCGGCCGCGGATGGCGGTGGTGGCGACGGTGAGGTGGCAATCGGCGAGTGCTTCCTCGAGCGTGAGGACGCGCGTCGCCGATTCCACGACGTCGATCGCGCCGACGGCCCACCAAGCGGACACGTTGTCGGTGCGTTCGGTCTTGCCGCCGACGATCCAGAGATCGGTGAAGCCGAAATTCTTCATCGCGCGCGCGGCGGCGCCGACGTTGCCGGCTTCCTGCGGTTCGACGAGGACGATGCGGACGGAGTGCATGGCTGCCGAGGATAATGCGGGGCGTGCGGAGGATCGTCGTTGTTTTGGTGGCGGTGATTTGCGCGTGCGCGAAGAGCCTGCCGCCGGGCGCGGTGAAGACCGTGGTCGATGGCGCGACGAAAGGGAAGCGCGTCGTCTTCGTCGGACTGGATGGCGCGGACTGGCGACTGTTGGATCGCTTCACGGCCGACGGCACCATGCCCGAGCTCGCGAAGTTGGAGGAGCGCGGCGAGCGGCGCGTGCTGTTGACGCAGCATCCGCCGTTATCGCCGCTGGTGTGGACCACGATGATGACGGGCGTCTCGCCGCTCGAACATCGCATCCTCGACTTCACGCGGTTCAATCCGCGGACGCGCGCGCAGGAACCGATCACGTCGGACGAGCGCGCGGTGCCGGCGTTGTGGAACATGGCGCGGTACGGCGGCAAGCGCGCGGCGGTGTTCGGGTTGTGGGCGACGTATCCGCCGGAGCCGGGAGTCGTGCTCACCGATCGCGATCTGCCGCGCGACTACCGCGCGGCGACGGAGCTCGTCGCGAGCCGCGCGCTCGCGGCGATCCGCGAACAGCAGCCCGACCTCGCCATCGTCTACATCCAGGGCACCGATGAAATCGGGCATCTCACGTCGGGCAACATCGACGCCGCACGCGCTTACTTTCATCGCATCGATGCGCTCCTGCGCGAGTTTCGGAAGGCAGCGGAAACGAATGACGCGGAGCTCGTCGTCGCATCCGATCACGGCTTCGACTGGGGCGGCGCGCACGCGGAGTCGGCGACGGCGACGGCAACCGCGGCGAAGTGGCATCGCGAGGAAGGCGTGTGGCTCGCGTGGCCGCGCGAGCGTGCGACGCGCGCGGAGCCGATGCATGTCGCGGACGTCTGCGCGGCGCTGCGCACGATGCTCGGCTTGCCGAACGATCTCGACTATCGCCGCTACTTCACGCGCGTGACTCCCGCGTCCGCGACCTCGCGGGCGATTGACGAACAGATCGCGAAGTTGAAATCGCTCGGCTACCTCGCCTCGACGGCGCCCGCGCCGCGTAACGCCGCGTCGACGCGTACGCCGCAGTCGTTCAACAACGAAGGTTTGATCCTGCGCGAGCAGCGTCGCGACGACGAGGCGCAGCACGCGTTCGAGGAGGCGTTGCGGCTCGACCCCGCGTACGCATCGCCGCGGCAGAATCTTGACGATCTGCTGGCCTCGCGCGGCGTGACGCGACTGCGTGCGCGCGACTGCCGCGGCGCGCTCGACGACTTTCGCGGCGTGCGTCGCGAGAGCGCGTTGCTGTACGCGTCGATCGCGGCGGCGGAAGGTTGTCTCGGCAACGAGCAGGCCGCGGAGAATGCGGTCCGCCGTTCGCTCGCGCTCGATCCGAATCAGCCGGAACTGCGGGCGTTGTTGCGACCATGACTGCAACGTCATGACCGCAACGCTCTGGTTCTTCGCGATCGGCGCGCTGCTCACGCTCGCGAACGTGCCGTTGCTGATCGTCCCCGCGAGCGCCGCCGAACAACGTCTCTGGCGCCGCCTCGGCGTGCAGCACCTGCGACGCCGCATCACCCGCCGCCGCGATCCGCGGCAGCCGCATCGCGAAGGTCGCACGCTCGCCGTCGCGCGGCGCAACATCGTGTGGCATCTCGTGCTCAGCGGCGTCTTCACCGCTGAAATGCTGCAGCCGTTTCTCGTGCGCGTGCCGTTTCATCTCGCGGCGGTCGCGCTGCTGTGCGGCTGCGTCGCGTATCTCACCGGCAGCATCCTGCAGCGGCAGAAGATCGTCGTCGCGCGAAACGAGCGCGCGCGCCACGGCGGGCCGCGCTAAACTGCCGCAAAGCGCAAACGGTCCAAGCATCATTCAGGAGGTCTGGTATGCGGTGTCTCCGGCTCCTACCCCTGCTCCTTCTCTGTGCGGTCGGCGCATTCGCGCAAACGACGGGCGGCATCGTCGGCCGCGTGACCGACGCCAGCGGCGCCGCGCTGCCCGGCGTCACCGTCGAAGCGCGCAGCGCGTCGTTGCAAGGCGTTCGCAGCGCGACCACGACGGTCGACGGCGCGTATCGCTTCGCCTTGCTGCCGCCGGGCGACTACGAGGTGCGCTACACGCTCGATGGCTTCGCGCCGGAAGCGCGGCACGGCGTGCACGTCTCGCTCGGCAAAGACATGCCGCTCGACGCGACGCTGCGTCCCGCGGCGGTGAGCGAGCAGCTGACCGTGACGGCCGAGGCGCCGATCGTCGATACGAATTCGACGGCGCTCGGCGCCAACCTCGACACGCGCGCCATCGAGACGCTTCCCACGGAGCGCAACTACGCGTCGATCGTGCAGGTCGTGCCGGGCGTCGCGTCGGACGCGAATACCGGCAACCCCGATCAGTCGACGATCACCGTGTACGGCTCGTCCGGCGCCGAGAACTCGTTCGTGGTTGACGGTGTCAACACGACGGGCATGGAGTACGGCTTCCAGGGCAAGGAGCTCAACTTCGAGTTCATCCGGGAAGTGGAGATGAAGACCGGCGGCTACGAGGCGGAGTACGGCCGCTCCACCGGCGGCATCGTCAACGTCATCACCAAGTCCGGCGGCAACGAGCTCTCCGGCGACGTCTTCGGCTACTACGACAACGACTCCGCGCAGTCGAACGCCAAGCCGACGGTCTCGCTCAGCGGCACGCAGGAAGCGTTCACGAAGAAAGACTTCGGCGTCGACGTCGGCGGCTTCCTGCTGCGCGACCGGCTCTGGTTCTTCGCCGCGTACGACCGCGTGAACGATGCGAAGGACCTCTCCGTCGACAACCCGCTCGACGAGAACCATCGCCTCCTCGTGAACTCGGGAAGCCGCCGCAACCTCGGCTCCGCGAAGCTGACCTACAACCTCGGCGCGAGCCAGTCGCTCGTGGCGACGTTCCTTCAGGATCCGCGCGTCGACACCGGCGCCATCTCCGACGCCTCGCATACGCTCGTCGGCGATCCGTCGACGTATCTCGGCCGCCAGGACTTCGGCGGCCGCGACTTCGCCGTCCGCTACGACGGCTCCTTCTCTTCGCGCTGGATCTTCAGCGCGCAGGCCGCGCGGCATCAGGAAGAGAACTCCGTCGGCCCCGCGACCGCCGCGGGCGAAGGCGTGCAGTTCCGCGACATCGAGAACAACGGTTACCAGACCGGCGGCTTCGGCCTCATCCAGCAGAAGTCCTTCCGCCGCGATCACTTCGCCGGGTCGCTCATGCGCGTCGCCGGCGCGCACGAGATCAAAGGCGGCGTCGAGTACGAGATCGGCCGCGCCGACGTCACGAAGGAAATGTCCGGAGGGCAGCAGGTCGAGATCTATCCCAACTCCGCCCATCCGGAGCTCCCGATCTATCGCCATTTCTACTGGACGACGCCCGACGCCACCGTCGCGAACGCGCCGCTCTCGCGGCTCAACGCCTCGCCGGAGCACAAGGTCACGACCGCGTACCTGCAGGATCGCTGGAGCGTGAGCGACCGCTTCGTCGTCAGCGCCGGACTGCGCTGGGACCGCCAGCAGATCATCGACTCGGGCGGCGTGCAGCAGATCAATCTCGACAAGGACTTCGCGCCGCGCCTCGGCTTCATCTTCGATCCGAGCGGCAACCACACCGCGCGCGTGTACGGCTCGTACGGCCGCTACTACGAAGAGCTGCCGATGGATCTCGTCATCCGCTCCTTCTCGTACGAGCGCCAGCCGCGCATCATCAACTACTCGCCGACCAGCACCGCGCCCGATCCCGCCGCCGAAGCCGACTTCAAGACGGGCTCGACGATCCTCGGCGGCTCCACCGAGCCGTCCGATCCCAATCTCGAGAACCAGTATCTCAACGAGTACCTCCTCGGCTACGAGCGCGAGGTGATGCCGAACCTCTCCGTCGGCGTCAAAGGCATCTACCGCGACTACGGCCAGGTCATCGAAGACTTCCTCTGCGACCCGAACGAGGGGACGTACTGCATCGGCAACCCGGGGCAGGGAATCATGTCCAGCGTGTACCTGCTCGACTTCGAGCACACGCACGCGGCGCCGAAAGCGAAGCGCACGTTCAAGGGCGTGCAGCTCGACGCGACGAAGCGCTTCTCGAATCACTGGCAGGCCATCGCGTCGTATCTCTACTCGAAGCTCGAAGGAAACTTCGACGGCGAGTACGCGCCGTTCACCAACATCGGCGCCGATCCGAACATCAGCGCCGCGTACGACTACTACGACTTCTTCACGAACGGCAGCGACCTCGGAACCGTCACGAATCGCGGCCCGCTCTCCAACGATCGCCGCCATCAGTTGAAGGTCTCCGGCACATACCAGACACCGTGGAAGCTCGACCTCGGCGCCTCCGCATACTGGAGCAGCGGCCTGCCGTTCACGCGCTACGGCTACTCCGACGCGTACGGCCGCTACGAGTTCTTCCTCACCGACCGCGGCGGCGAAGGACGCATGCCGAGCAACTACGAGGCCGATCTGCACGCCGGCTATCCGATCGCGGTGCGCGGCGTGACCGTCAATCTCCTGCTCGACGTCTTCAACGTGCTCAACGCGCAACGCGCCGTGCTGCTCGACGAACGCTGGAGTCTGCACGAGGAGAACAACGGCTCGGCCACGCCCACCAACGCGGATTACGGCAAGCCGGTCCTGCGCACGCCGCCCACCCGCGCGCGTTTCGGAATCCGAGTCACGTTCTGAACGCGCCCGTTCTCGAAACCGATCGCCTCCGCCTGCGCATGCTGCAGGCGGAGGACTTCGACGAATACGCGGCGATTCACGTCGATTCCGAGGTCACGCGGTTCACCGTGCGCGCGCAACTCTCGCGGTACGACGCGTGGCGGCACATGGCCATGATCGCGGGCCACTGGGTGCTGCGCGGCTACGGCATGTGGGGCGTGTTCGAGAAAAGCAGCGGACATCTCGTCGGGCGCGTCGGCTTCTACTACCCCGACGGCTGGCCGGCGTTCGAGCTCGGCTGGACGCTCGGCCGCAACTTCTGGGGCAAAGGCTACGCGACGGAAGCGGCGCGGCGTTGTCTCGACTACGCGTTCGACGAGATGGGACGCGACCACGTCATCAGTCTCATCGATCCCGCGAACGTCGCGTCGATCCGCGTGGCCGAGCGCATCGGTGAAACGGTCGAAGGAGAAGTGGAGGTCGCGGGATATCGTTCGCTCGTGTACGGGATCACCCGATGAGAAACGAGCGCACGATTCCGAAGCCGAAACCCGGCGGACTCGATCCGGCGTCGATCATCGACGCGTTCGCGCACCGGATGATGTACTCGGTCGCGCGCGACGAGTTCAACGCCACCGACGAGAACGCGTTTCAGGCGCTCGCGTACGCGACGCGCGACCGCCTCATGGACCGCTGGTTCAAAACGCAGGACGCGTACTACCGCGACGACGTGAAGCGCGTTTACTACCTCTCGCTCGAGTTTCTCCTCGGGCGTCTCCTCGTCTCGAACATGATCAGCCTCGGCGCGAAGCGCGACTTCGTCGAGGCGATGGACCGGCTCGGCTTCCGTCTCGATTCGCTGGCGGAACGCGAGAGCGACGCAGGACTCGGCAACGGAGGACTCGGCCGTCTCGCTGCGTGCTTTCTCGATTCCGCGTCGACGCTCGCGCTGCCGTTCTACGGTTACGGCATCCGCTACGAGTACGGCATCTTCCGCCAGCGCATCCGCGACGGGCAGCAGTTCGAAGCGCCCGACAACTGGCTGCGCTACGGCAACCCGTGGGAAGTCGCGCGTCCCGACGTGCTCTTTCCGGTGAAGTTCTACGGCCGCGTCGAGTCGTACACCGACGAGCAGGGTCGCAGCCGCATGCGCTGGGTCGACGCGGAGACCGTCTACGCGATGGCCTACGACGTGGCCATCCCCGGCTACCACAACGACATCGTCAACACACTGCGGCTCTGGGCCGCCAAGTCGAGCCGCGAGTTCGACCTCGATAAATTCAACGCCGGCGCATACATCGACGCCGTGCAGGACAAGACCAGCAGCGAGAACATCTCGAAGGTTCTCTATCCGAAGGACGACGTCTACGCCGGACGCGAGCTGCGACTCAAGCAGCAGTACTTCTTCACCTCCGCGACGATTCAGGACGTCATCCGCCGCTTCCGCAAACAGCCGGAGCGGCAATGGCAGGAGCTGCCCGACAAGGTCGCCATCCAGCTCAACGACACGCATCCGTCGATCGCGATCCCGGAGACGATGCGCGTTCTCGTCGACGAGCACGCGATCGACTGGGACACGGCGTGGTGGCTCTGCCAGCGCGTCTTCGCGTACACGAACCACACTGTCTTACCCGAGGCGCTCGAGTCGTGGTCGACGGAACTGATGGGGAAGCTGCTGCCGAGGCATCTGCAGATCGTGCAGGAGATCGATCGGAGATTCCGCGCGGCCATCGTGGTCGCGCATCCCGGCGACGACGCGAAGCTGAAGCGCATGGCCATCATCGACGACGGCGCGCAGAGCGTGCGCATGGCCAACCTCGCCATCGTCGGCTCGCATTCGGTGAACGGCGTCGCGCGGCTGCACACCGACATCCTCACCTCGCGCATCTTTCCCGACTTCCACGCGTTCTTTCCCAAGAAGTTCAACAACAAGACGAACGGCATCACGCCGCGGCGCTGGCTGCTGCAGTCGAATCCCGAGCTCTCCGCGCTGATCACCTCCGCGATCGCCGACGCGTGGCCGGCGGATCTTGCGGCGCTGCGCGGGCTCGAGGCCTTCGCCGACGACACGTCGTTCCGCGAGCGCTGGCGCGCGGTGAAGCTGCAGCGGAAGGAAGCGCTCGTGCGCTGGCTGCGCCTCTGCCATCAGCTCGACGCCGATCCGGAGTCGCTCTTCGACATCCAGATCAAGCGCATGCACGAGTACAAGCGGCAGCTGCTGAACGTGATGCACGTGATCGCGCTGCATCACCGGCTCGCGGACGGCGACGATGCGATCGCGCCGCGCACGGTGATCTTCGGCGGCAAGGCGGCGCCGAGCTACTACATCGCCAAGCTGTTCATTCAGCTGATTCATGCGGTCGCGGCGATGGTGCGCGCGAATCCGAACGTCGCGCGAAAGCTCAACGTGGTCTTCGTGCCGAACTATGACGTCAGCGCCGCGGAGCTGCTGTTCCCGGCGACGGAGCTCTCGGAACAGATCTCGACCGCGGGCACCGAAGCGTCGGGCACCGGCTGCATGAAAGCGGTGCTCAACGGCGGGCTGCTCATCGGCACGCTCGACGGCGCGAACATCGAGATCGCGGAGCAGGTCGGCAAGGAGAACCTCTTCATCTTCGGCAAGACCGCGGAAGAGATCGCGGCGCTGCGCGCGGGCGGCTACGACTCGCGCGCGCTGATCAACGCCGACCCGGTGCTCGCGCGCGTCGTGGAGACGATCGGCACGCTGAGCGGCGGGATCTTCCAGCCGGTGGCGGACATGCTCAAGACCGCGGACCGCTACTTCCACTGCGCGGACTTCGCGTCGTACGTCGCGACGCAGCAGCGCGCCGCCGAGCAGTGGCAGCGCGCCGACGACTGGACGCGCATGTCGATTCTCAACACCGCGCGCAGCGGCTGGTTCTCCGGCGACCGTACCGTCAAGGAGTACGCGGACGAGATCTGGAAAGCCGCACCGTTTACTGCACGCGAGCCGGAGTGAGTCCCGCGATCAGCTTTGTCAGCCGGTCGCGACCTTCCGCCTGCTCGGCGACGGTGCCGTTCATCAGCCGCTGAATTTCGGTCAACTCGTTGACCACATCGGGCGTGGCGTCGCCGAGCGCGATCGAGCCGCGCATCGTGCCGTTCGCGGCCATCTGCTTGCGCTGTTCATCCGCCGCCGCGAGCTGCGCGTTGCGCTTCTCGAGCTCGCCCGGCAGCGCGACCAGCGCCTCGTCGGCCGCGTTCTTGAGCTGTCCGCGGTTGATCTCCTTCGCCGCGGCGAGGTCGCGGATCGCGACGAGGCGCGTGACGGCGGGGTAGTACGGACTGTTCGGATCGTCGGCGAGCTTCGCCTGCACGAGCGAGACTTTCGCGACGGCCTGCTTGTCGCCCTTCTCGACGCCGAGCTCGACGAGCGCTTTGACCGACTTGCCGATCTCCGGCAGCGGACCGCCGGTGGCGTCGCCCGGCTCGACCCAGACGTTGATCGGGATCTCGTGATGCACGGTGCGGCCGTCGAAGAGCGTGGAATCGACGATGACGTTGCGCACGAAGACGGAGTTGTTCGCCTGGAACGTGCCGCGCTTCTTCGGCACCGAGACTTCGACGCGGTACGCGTTCGCGCCGGTGAGCGTCACCTCGCGCAGCACTTTCTCGGAGAACACGTACTCGACGCTCTTCTCGTCGCTGACGCGGCCGCCTTCCTCGCGCTGCAGCGACGCCCACTGATACGTGCCGTCCTCGCGCGGGCCGCGCAGCGTCTTGATGTCGCTGTCGAGGATGTCGAGCAGCACCTGCCGCACGCGGCCGAGGTCTTCGGCGACGCCGGCGACGCGCGCGACGGTGCGCAGGTCGGAGGCGACGAGGTCCATGTTCGCGTCGCTCGGCAGCGCCGGAACACCGCTGGGGTTCTGCGGCTGCTGGGCGATCGCGGCGAGCGAACAGAGCGAGAGCGCCGAAGCGACGAGGAACGTTTTCATGATCGGCAGAGCATATCGAAAAACGCTTGCACCTGACGTTGCGTGAGGTTTTAGCCTGCGCCGATGAACGTCGCATTCGCAGGAATGACCTTTCCCGCCGCGCTGACGCTGCCGGAGGGCGAGCTCGCCGGCGCCGTGCTGCTCGTGCCCGGCTCGCTCTTCAGCAACGCCGACGGCGATTACCCGTCGTGGAACTTCTACCCGCGCGTCTACGCGCAACTCGCGGAACAGCTCGCGCGGCGCGGCTGGGCGTCGCTGCGTTACGCGAAGCCGGGGCCGGGCACCGGCACCGAAGTCATCGACGCGGCCGCGGCTGTCTCGCATCGCCGCTTCCGCACGCGCGTCGACGTCGCACGCGTGGCGCTGGCGATGCTGCGCGAGGCGACGCACCCGCCGCGCGTGCTCGTCGCGGGACACAGCGAAGGCGCGGTGGTAGCCTTTCTTCTCGCCCAGGAGGAGCGTGCGATCGACGGCGTCGTCGGCCTCGCCGCACCGTCCACCGGGCTGCTCTCGATCATGCGCGAACAAGTCGAGCCCGCGCCGGAAGCGCTCGCGAATTTCGACGCGGCGATGGACCACGTGCGCCGCGGCGAGGCGATCCCCGCCGCACTCTGCGGCATCCGCGGCACGGAGCTCCTCGGCACGATGAACGCCGCCGCGTGGGACTACATCCGCGACGTCGATGCGGTCGATCCCGCGGCGGAGGCGGCGAAATGCGCGCAGCCGCTGCTGCTCGTGCAGGGCGAGGCCGACACGTCCGTGCGTCCGCATCACGCGCAGGCGATCGCTGCGCGGCGCGAGGCGGCGTCGACGACGGTCGCGCTGTTCGACGGCATCCAGCATTTCTTCAAACGCGGCGACTCGTTCATGGCGGAAGGCGACGTCGATCCGCGCGTCGCGGACGCGATCGATCGTTGGGGCCGGCAGTGGACGTGACGCGCGCGCTCGACGAGCAGGGCTTCGTCGTGTTCCGCGAGGTCGTCGATCGCGCGTGGCTCGCGGAGCTGCGCGCGGCGTTCGAAGAGGCAGCCGCGGCGAAACCGCGCAGCGACAGCGGCACGCGTCACGTCGAGCCGCTGCAGGGCGCAGTCTTCGAACGCGTCGTCGCGCATCCGGAGATCGCGTCCGCCGTCGCGCACATCCTCCAGCGGCCGTACGGCGTCTTCGGCTTTCACGGCCGCGATCCGCGGCCGGGCTTCGGCCAGCAGGGGCTGCACGCCGACTGGACCGCGCGCGTGGGCAACGCGTACGCGATCGTGACGACGCTGTGGATGCTCGACGACTTCACGCGCGACAACGGCGCGACGCGCATCGTGCCCGCGACGCATCGCCGCGGCGCGGTGCCGAAGAACTTCGCCGATCCGAACGCGCGCCATCCCGACGAGACGATCGTCGTCGCGCCGGCCGGCTCGGTGCTGCTGTTCAACGGACATCTCTGGCACAGCGGCACGCGCAACCGCAGCACGAGTTCGCGGCGCGCGCTGCAGCTCTCGTTCGCCGCGTCGGAGTTCCTGCGCCATGGATGAACTGAAGATCGGCGACCTCGCGAAACGCAGCGGCGTCTCCGTGCGCACCCTGCATCACTACGACGCGATCGGCCTGCTCGTGCCGTCGCATCGCACGCCGTCGGGACATCGCCTCTACGGCCGCGACGAGATCGCGCGCCTGCAGCAGATCGTGTCGCTGCGGCAGATGAACTTCTCGCTCGAACAGATCGCGGAGATGCTCCGCGGCGCGGACGCACAACGCGTGATCGCCATGCATGTCGCGCGGCTGCGCGAGCAGATCGCGATGCAGCAGGAGCTCTGCGCGCGCCTCGAGCATCTCGCCTCGAGCGCGTCGACCGTCGATGAGCTGCTGCAGACGATCGAGACGATGACGCTCTTCGAAAAGTACTACTCGAAGCCGCAGCTCGACGCGCTCGCCGCACGCCGCGAGCAGCTCGGCGAGTCGCGTCTGCGCGAAGCACAGAGCGAATGGCCGCGACTCATGCAGCGCGTCCGCGAGGAGCTCGCGCGCGGCACCGATCCGAAGCATCCGCGCGTCGTCGCGCTCGCAAAGCAGTGGCGCGCGCTCATCGACGAGTTCACCGGCGGCGACGCGGCCATCGAACAGTCGCTGCGCAATCTCTACGCGAACGAATCCGCCGTCGCCGAACGCCACGGCGCCGATCGCGCGCTCAGCGACTACATTGCCCGTGCGCTATCTTGAGGCGTGCCGCCTGTCACCGGCCGCTTCGCGCCCTCTCCCACCGGCCCCCTGCACCTCGGCAGCCTCGTCGCCGCCGCCGGCTCGTGGCTCCACGCGCATGCCGCGAACGGCCGCTGGCTCGTGCGCATCGAAGACCTCGACACGCCGCGCGTCGTCGCCGGCAGCGCGGACGAGATCCTCTCCACGCTGATCCGCTACGGCCTCACCTGGGACGGCGAGGTCGTCCATCAGTCGCAACGCACCGCGCTCTACGAACACGCGCTCGATCAACTCCGCGCTCACCACCGCGTCTTCGACTGCGCCTGCTCCCGCGCCGACCTGCAACGCGCCGCATCCGCACCGCTCGGCCAGGAGCCCGTCTATCCCGGCACCTGCCGCAACGGTCTGCCTCCCAACAAACCACCGCGCGCGATCCGTTTCCGCGCGACTTCCGAAGTCATCACATTCACCGATGCACTCGCCGGCACGATCGAAGACACCGCCGACGATTTCGTGGTCCGCCGCGCCGACGGTCTCTTCGCCTATCAACTCGCCGTCGTCGTCGACGACGCCGAACAAGGCGTGACGCAAGTCGTCCGCGGCGCCGATCTCCTCCCCTCCACCGCCCGCCAGATCGCCCTCCAGCGCGCGCTCGGCTACCCCACGCCGTCGTACGCGCACCTCCCGCTCGTCACGAATCCCGACGGCGCGAAACTCAGCAAACGCGACGCGGCTCTGCCGCTCCCAACGCTCGACGCTGATCGCGTGCGCGATTCCCTCGCCATCGCCCTGCATCATCTCGGCCTCGCAGTCGCCGCGGACGATCCCCGTGTGATGCTCGAAGAAGCACGAGAGCGCCTCCGGCGGGCCGGCCCGGCCGGCAGCGCTAAGGGCCTAGCCTAGACGCACGTGCGGTCGCGCTGAACGACGTTGACGGCAGCCGCACGTGCGTACTGGCTGAGCCCTAGCGCAGCCGGCCGCGCCGGCCCGCCGGAGGCGCTCCCGGTCGTGGCCTGTTTCCTGCGATCGCGTCACGCATGGACATTCGCAACAACGAGAGCGAGTCGCGGTACGAGGCCGTCATTGACGGCCAGGTCGCGTTTTCGGAGTACGACATGGAAGGGCCGGAGCTGGTCGTCTTCACGCACACGGTCGTTCCGGATGCGTTGGCGGGGCGCGGGATTGCGGCGCAGATCGTCAAGTACGCGCTCGATGACGTGCGGGCGCGCGGGTGGAAAGTCGTGCCGCAGTGTGCATATGTCGCGTCGTACATCGAGCGGCATCCGGAGTATCGAGACTTGATCGAAACGAACCGCTGACGCCGGTTAAAATCGCGGCATGCAGCTGACGTTGATCGCGATCGTCTTTCTGGCCGTCATTGCGCTCGCGTACTGGTTGTACGGCTCGTGGATTGCGCGGCTGATGGGGCTCGATGATGCGCAGCAGACGCCGGCGCACGAGCGGGAAGACGGCGTCGATTATGTGCCGACGAGTCCGTTCTACTTGTTCGGGCAGCACTTCGCGGCGATTGCGGCGGCGGGACCGATTGCGGGACCGATCATCGCGTGTCAGGCGTTCGGGTGGCTGCCGTGTCTGTTGTGGATCGGCCTGGGCGTCGTACTGATCGGCGCCGTGCATGACTTTTTGGCGCTCGCCGCGAGCGTGCGGCATGGAGCGCGGTCGATTGCGGACATCACGCGCGACCACTTGGGACCGCGCGCGGGCGTCGCGATGATGGCCTTCATCTGGTTGGCGCTCGTGTACGTGATCGTCGCGTTCGCGGATATCACCGCGTCGAGTTTTGTGACGGGCGGGGAAGAGCTCGCGAATGCGGCGAAGACGTTTCATCCCGGCGGTGCGGTCGCGGCGGCGAGCGTCTTCTATCTGCTGCTCGCGGTGGTCATGGGCTTCGTCCAGAAATACTTCAATCCGCCGCTGTGGCTCGTGACGATCGTGTTCGTGCCGGCGACGTTCGTGATGGTGTGGCTGGGGACGAAAGTCTCGTCGTACTTTGTGATGGACGCGAAGTGGTGGGCGCTGTTGATCCTCGTTTACTGCTGCATCGCGTCGATGGTGCCGGTGTGGTCGCTGTTGCAGCCGCGCGGGTACCTAGGCGGCTTCGTCCTGTACTTCGCGCTGGCGATCGGCGTCATCGGCGTCTTCTTCGGCGGCTACACGATCCAGCAGCCGGCGTTCAAGACGTACGACGCGGGGGGCATGACCGGGATGCTCTTCCCGTTCCTCTTCGTCACGATTGCGTGCGGCGCGTGCTCGGGATTCCACGGCCTTGTTTGTTCGGGCACCACGTCCAAGCAGATCGATCGCGAGTCGCACACGCAGGTCGTTGGGTATGGCGGCATGCTCGCGGAGGCGTTCGTCGCGCTGATCGCGATGGTCACGGTGATGATCGTCGCGCAGAAAGATCTGACGGGACTCAAGCCGGGGACGATCTACGGCAACGGCATCGGCGAGTTCATGACGCTCGTCATCGGCGAGAAGCACCGCAACTTCGCGATCACGTTCGGCGCGATGGCCTTCTCCACGTTCGTCTTCGACACCGTCGACGTCTCCACGCGCCTCGGCCGCTACATCGTGCAGGAGCTCTTCCGCTGGCCGACGCGTCTCGGCGCGTGGGTCGGCACGATCATGACCGTTCTGCTGCCGGTCTACTTCATCTCGTTCGCGCCGGCGGGCAGCTGGGTGAAGTTCTGGACGCTCTTCGGCGCGTCGAATCAGCTGCTCGCGGCGCTAACGCTGCTCGCGATCACGGTGTGGCTGCACCAGCGCCGGCAGCACGTCGCGTTCACGCTCATCCCGATGCTCTTCGTGCTGTCGATCACCTTGTGGGCGCTCGTGAAGCTCACGATCGCGAGCTTCGCCACGGCGACGCGCGACCCGGTGGCGATGGTCAACGGCGTGACGTCGGCGGCGCTCATCGCGCTCGCGTTGTATCTCGTCATCGCCGCGATCGGACGCGTGCGTGCCGAGCGCGCGCCCGTGCCCGCGGCTGTCGCTTAGAAATGTAAGCCGATCGTCAGCGCCCAGTCGTGATTCGCGGGGCCGCCGTTGTTGTCGAGCGTGCGGAAGTACTTCGCCTGCACGTACGGCCTGAGCGAGCCGGCATCGAGCGTGAGGCCGCCGATGAGATTGCCGACCGTGTCGGTCTGCGATGCGCCGGAGTTGTCATCGAGATACGAGAGGCCGATGCCCGCGCCGACGTACGGACGGATGCGGCCGATCTGCACGACGTCGACGGTGAGGTCGATGTTCGCGCTGCCGGCGGTGACGTCGTCGTCCAGCGAGTATTCGACGTTCGGATCGAGATTCACGGATCCGAGGTCGACGAGGAGATCGACGCCGACGAAGTTGGCGTTCGCGTCGGTGTAGCGACCGGCGCGCACGCCGAAATTCGACGCGAACAGCGACGGCGCGGCGAGGAGACAAAGGGCAAAAATCGGAAGCAGGCGAATCGACTTCATGCGCGCCGCACTTGCATGGGCGATTCCATCCCGCGCGGAATCGCGTTTGACGCGCGTGCGTGAATCGGCACAGAATCCCCTGCGTTTCATTAAAACGGAAGAGGTTGATGATGGCGACGACGAAATCTTCATCCAGCAAAGCCGGCGGCAAAGGGCTGTCGGCGGCAGTCACTCCGAGTGCGGACCTCGCCGCGATCGTCGGCAATGAGCCGATTCCTCGCAGCGAAGTCACCAAGCGCGTGTGGGACTACATCAAGCAGAACGGTCTGCAGGACCAGCAGAACAAGCGCATGATCAACGCGGACGACAAGCTCCGCACGATCTTCGGCGGCAAGGACCAGGTCTCGATGTTCGAGATGACCGCGCTGGTCAACAAGCACCTCAAGGCGTAACCGTTCCCCGCGTCGAGCGACGACCACGGGCGGCCTCGTGCCGCCCGTTTCGTTCTACTTCGAGGAGATCAGAAAGACGTTCCCCTCGGAATCGCGGAACATCGCCGACGTGCCCCACCGCTCCGTCTTCGGCGCCTGCGTGAACTCCACGCCGCGGCCTTTCAGCTCGTCGTAGGTCTTCTGCACGTTGTCCGACTGGAAGACGATGTTCTGGAATCCGCCCGGCTTCGTGCCCGGCGGCGAGAAGAGCACGAGCTTCGTGTCCGCGCCCGGGATCTTCAACTCGATCCAGCGCATCGTGTCGTTGAAGGGCTGGTCCGATGCGACCTTGAAGCCGAGCTTTTCGGTGTAGAAGGCGAGGGCGCGGTCCTGATCGTCGACGGCCACACTGACGAATTTGATTTGCGTGATCATGCGCCGCAATGTAGGCGCGCCGCGTCCGCTTTTCAACGGTGGGAACCAGTACTACACTGGTAATCACTATAGCGAATACCAAGACAGCGAAGCTCGACCGCTACGTCCTGGACACGCTGCTCGTCGACCTGGTCGGCCACGACAAGTCGCCGGCGGCGTACGTGGTCTATCTCTACCTCTGGAACCGCACCTTCGGCGACGGCGCGAAGAGCGTCCGCGCCAGCCATCGCGTGATCTCGGAGGAGACCGGCCTCTCGAAGAGCGGCGTGCAGGCGGCGCTGCGGCATCTCGCGCGGCGGAAGCTGATTCGCTCCGTGCGCGAGACGCAGACCGCGACGCCGGAGCACTTCGTCTTACGGCCGTGGCGCCGCTGACGTCACGCTAACACGCGCTCGACGGCCTCGATCGACGCGTCGATCTCGACGACATTCTCCGCGCGGTAGTTCGCCTCGGGATCCTTGAGGATGTTGCCCGTCAGCACGCAGACGATGCGTTCGTCCTCGCGCATGACGCCGGCCGCTTTGAGTTTCGTGACGCCGGCCAGCGTCGCCGCGGACGCGGGCTCGCAGCCGATGCCGAGGCCGTCGATGGTGCGCTTCGCGGCGAGGATCTCCGCATCGGTGACTTCTTCGACGACGCCGTTCGTGTCGCGGATCGCGGCCACCGCTTTGTCGTGGCTGACCGGATCGCCGATGCGGATGGCGCTGGCGACGGTCTCCGCGGCGATGCGGTGCCGCGTTCCGAACGACTCGGTGAAGCTGCGGTAGAACGGATTCGCGCCGTGCGCCTGGATCGACGCGAGGCGCGGCATGCGCGCGATCCAGCCGTGCGCGTGCGCCTCGCGCAGCGCCTTGCCGAACGCGCTCGTGTTGCCGAGGTTGCCGGCGGGAACAACGATCCAGTCGGGCGCGGACCAGTCGAGGTCCTGCAGCAGTTCCCAGACGATCGTCTTCTGCCCTTCGATGCGGAACGGATTGATCGAGTTGACGAGATAGATGCCGAGGCGGTCGCACGCCTCGCGCACGAGCCGCATGGCCGCGTCGAAGTCGCCGCGGATCTGCAGCACGGTCGCGCCGTACGCGAGCGTCTGCGCGAGCTTGCCGCTCGCGACTTTGCCCGCGGGGACGAAGACGATCGCACGCAGTCCAGCCTGTGCCGCATACGCCGCGAGCGACGCGCTCGTGTTGCCGGTGGACGCGCACGCCACCGCCCGCGCGCCGACGCGCACCGCCTGCGTCACGGCCACGGTCATCCCGCGATCCTTGAACGAGCCGGTGGGATTCTCGCCTTCGTGTTTGAAGAGAAGCCCCATGCGCTCGTAGAGCCGCGTCGCACCTTCCGGATGCGTGATCGCGCGGTCGACGTTGAGCACGCCCTCGCGAAAGCGCCAAACGCCGCTCTGATCGATCGGCGCGCGCGAGGTGCGGCGGTCGTCGAACGCATCGCGATCGACGATCCCGTCGCGCTCGACCGAGAGGAGGTTCCCGCACGAACAGGTGTAGCGGACCTCGAGGATGTCGAAGCGGGTGCCGCATTCGATGCATTGCAGCCATTCAGTCATGCGCGGCGCACTCCTTCCTTCGCGTTCGCGGTGTCGCGCCCGCGTGCGGTGTCGTGAGGCGCGTGCACGATCGCGGCAATGGACGCGTGCACGTTGTCGGCGACGGCGCCGCGCGCGTGGCCGCGGCGCCGCGGCGGCGCCTGCAGGGCACTCGCCGCGTTCCGCGCGCGGGACTCGCCGTCGCGCACGTGCATAGCACGCTCGATGCACTCCAGCCATTCCCTCATGCGCGGCGCACTCCTTCCTTCGCCACCGCCCCCACGTGCACGTCCGCGTTTCCGCCGAACGCCTGGCGCATCGCGTCGGCGCATGCGCGCGCGATGCGCTCGTCGGCGGTGATGGCGAAGAGCGTCGGGCCGGAGCCGCTGATCGAGCCGCCGAATGCGCCGGCGTCGAGCGCGGCACGTTTGGCCTCGGCGAAGCGCGGGATGAGCGGCGCGCGGCGCGGCTCGGCGTAGCGGTCGTCGAGCGCGCGGCGCAGGAGCTCGCCGTCGCCGGTCGCAAACGCGTGCGCGAGCGCGGTGGTGTTGGCCATCTGCTGAATCCACGTCACGCGGTCGCACGCATCGGGCAACAGCGCGCGCGCTTCCTTCGTCTGGATGCGCACGCGCGGCGTCACCAGCGCGATCCACCAGTCGGCGGCGACGTTGAGACGCACGACGTCGATCGGCTCGACGCTGCGCACGAGCGCGAGTCCGCCCACGACGCTCGGCGCGATGTTGTCGAGATGACGTCCCGCGACCGCGGCCTCGCCTTCGAGCGCGGCGGCGAGCACGTCGCGTACGTTCGGCGCTTGTCCGAGAGCGAGGCCCGCGGCATACGCGCCGGCGACGCTCGACGCCGCGCTCCCGCCCATGCCGCCCGCGAGCGCGAGTCCTTTTTCGATCGTCACGACCGCGCGGTAGCCGAACGGCCGCAGATACGCTTCGGCCGCGATGACCGCGCAGTTGCGTTGCGCGTCGCGCGGCACGAGCTCCGCGTCGCGTCCCGTGATGTCCGCGACCCGTGACGACGCGTCGCGCGTCAGCTCGACCGTCACGCGATCGCCGATGCCATCGACGGCGAGGCCGAGGACGTCGAAGCCGGGACCGACATTGCCGATCGAGCCGGGCGCGAACGCGGTGGCGTGCGTCATCGCGGGACCTTCCGCCGCTCGTGCAACGTGATCGCGACGATGTCGTTGAGCACGCCCGCGGCGGTGACGCCCGCGCCGGCGCCGGGGCCGGTCACGACGAGCGGGTTGGTCGCGTAGCGTTTCGAGTGAATGACGACCGTGTTGTCGGTGCCGCGCAGGCGGCCGAGCGGCGACGCCTGGTCGACGGCTTCGATACCGACGCGAATGGAGCGCTTCGCGATCTTGGCGACGTAGCGCAGCACCTTGCCGTCGCGTTTCGCGCGCGCGACTTTTTCCGCGAACGCATCGTCGAGTGCGGCGAGCTTGTCGACGAAACGCGCCGGATCGCTGTCGTCGACCGCGGGCGTGTAGAGCGACTCGAGCGCGATGTCGGAGAGCTCGAGCCTGCGTCCCAGCGTGCGCGCGAGGATGAGCGCCTTGCGCGCGACGTCGGTGCCGGAGAGATCGTCGCGCGGATCGGGCTCGGTGTAGCCGCGCTTCCACGCCTCGCGCACCGCGTCGCTGAACCGCTTTCCTTCTTCGAGCGCGGTCATGAGAAAGCCGAGCGTGCCGGAGAACGCGCCGAGGATCGACTCGACGCGATCGCCCGCATCCTGCAGCTTCGCGAGCGTGTCGAGCACCGGCAGTCCCGCGCCGGCGGTCGCCTCGTAACGCAGCGCGAGGCCGCGCGTCTTCGCGGTCTCGATGAGGCGATCGAACTCGATCTGCGGCACCGCGAGCGGCTTCTTGTTCGCGAGCACGACGTGGAAGCCGTGCTCGAGTGCTTCCTGAATCAGCGGCGCGGTTTCGTCGGACGTGAGATCGACGAGGATCGGCCGATGCGACGGCAGCAGCCACAGCTCCTCGCGCATCATCGTCTGCAGTTGTTTGAGTCCGAGCGGCGAGTCGCGATCGAACAGCGACGCGCCGGTGGCTTTCTGTTTCGCGAGCCGCTGCAGCGCGGCGGCGCCGAAGCCTTTCTCCTCGATCTTGATGCCGGAGCGGTCGGCCACGGCGATGACCTGGATGTCGAGGCCGAGTTCCTGCCGCAGATGTTTGTCCTGCGCGATGAGCTGCGCGGCGAGCTCGCGGCCGATCTGTCCGAAGCCGAGGAGCGTCAGCTTCGACTCGCGGCCCGACGTATCGGCCAGCGGATGGAGGCGATCGAGCTGATATTCGTTGTGCAGCGCCTGCAGCGCGCGCGTGGCGTCGCGCTCGTCGACAGCGATGGTGATGTTGAGCTCCGACGAGCCCTGCGCGATGGCCACGACGTTCACGCTCGCGCCGCTGAGCGCGGAGAACGTGCGCGCGGCGATGCCGGGGCGTCCGCGCATGCCGAGGCCGACGACGGCGATGAGCGCGATCTCCTGTTCGGCGCGGATGCGGTCGATGAGCTTCGATTTGCGCTCCAGCGCGAACGTCTCTTCGAGCGCCGCGATCGCGTGCGCGGCTTCGCTGCCGGGCACGACGAAGCAGATGCTCGACTCGCTAGAAGCCTGGCTGATCATCGACACCGAATGCCCAGCTTGCGACAGCGCGCTGAACGCGCGTCCTGCGACGCCGGGCACGCCGATCATGCCGGAGCCTTCGATGGCGATGAGCGACTGGTTGCGGATCGCGGTGAGCGCTTTGACGGGATACGCGCCCGGCTTCACGTCGTCGGCGATGCGCGTGCCGGCGGCGTGCTCGCGGAACGTGTTGCGCACGTAGAGCGGGATTTTGCGATCGACGAGCGGAATCATCGTCCGCGGATGCAGCACCTTCGCGCCGTAGAACGCGAGCTCCGCGGCCTCGCGGTAATGCAGCTCGGGCAGGAGGCGCGCGGACGGCACGCTCTTCGGGTCGGCGGTCATGAGGCCGTCGACTTCCTTGAAGAGCGTCACCGAATCGGCGTGCGTGCTGCGCGCGAGAATCGCGGCGGAGAAGTCGGTGCCGCCGCGTCCGAGCGTGACGACCTCGCCGTCCGGGCCGCTGCCGAGGAAGCCGGGCATCACGACGACGCGGCCACTTTCGAGCAGCGGCAGCACGAGCTTCTTCGCGGCGCGCTCGCAGCGCGGGAAGTCGGGCCAGAGGCTGCCGAGGCGGCGTTCGGTGAGGACGATGTCGGCGGCGTCGACGTACGCGGCGTCGATGCCGTTCGACGCGAGGACGCGCGTGAAGAGCTGCGCGAGCATGCGCTCGCCGCGCGCGACGAGGGCGTCTTTCGCGCGCGGCGTGAGCTCGTGCAGAACGGCGATGCTCTCCGCCATCGAGCGGAGCTCGTGCGCCGACGCAGCGATGCGCGCGTGCAGCTCGTCGTACGCGGCGCCGCGCGGAAGAAGCGCGTCGAGCAGCTCGACGTGGCGTTGCTCGAACTTCGCCGCGGCGTTGCGATAGCCGTCCGCATCGCGGCGCAGTGCGGCGGCGCCGGCCTCCAGAAGAAGATCCGTGACGCCGTTCGCCGCCGACACCACGACCGCGACGCGTCCCGACGCGCGGCCGACGTGCGCGACGGCGGTGCGGATCGCATCCGGACTGCCGACGGCGACTCCTCCAAACTTGTAGACTTCCAGCATTAACGCTTTATACCTTTATACAGGTAAGCAATGCCGAAGGTCAGCGGCTCGTACGTGACGCTCGCGAAATCGGCGGCGTCGCGCATGAGCGCGGCGAAGTCGTCGCCGCAGGGGAAGCGTCCCGCGGAGCGCTCGAGATACGCGTACGCGTCGCGCTGGCCGGTCACGAGTCCGCCGAGGCGGGGGAGGATGCGGCGGGAGTAGATGTCGTACAGCGCGGCGAAGAGGCGGTTTTGCGGCTGTCCGAACTCGAGCACGATGACGCGTCCGCCGGGGCGAACGACGCGCGCCATCTCCGCGATGCCTTTGCGCGGATCGCCGACGTTGCGGATGCCGAACGAGATCGACGCGACGTCGAAGCTCGCATCGGCGTACGGCAGCTGCGTGACGTCCGCGACTTCGAACGTGATCGACGGCGCCTTCGCGCGCGCGAGCGTCAGCATCTCGGGAACGAAGTCGGTTCCGACGACGCGGCCGCGCGCGCCGACTTGCTTTGCAAACGCGATCGCGAGGTCGCCCGTGCCGGTCGCGCAGTCGAGGATCGCATCCCCTTCTTTGGCCTCGGAACGCCGCACCGCTTTGCGCCGCCAGAGGTGATGCACGCCGGCGGACAGCACGGTATTCGCGCGGTCGTAACGCGTTGCGATCGACGCGAACATCGAGCGGATGTTCGCCGGGTCGGGGCCGGTGTAGTTGGTCATACAATCACGCGCGATGCGCGACTTCGCGTTCGTTCAGACCGCCCCGGCGCGCGCGTTCGTCGGCTGGGGACCGTTCGAGCAGTTGCCGTTTCGCCGGTCGGAGCGGCCGGCATTTTACGTCAGCGACTTTTTCCTCGATGACGTGCACCCGTGGCGGCATCCGGCGGAATGGGAAGAGCTCTCGTTCGACGAGCTCGCGGCGCGGTTCGACGCGGACGACGCGCCGGAAGTCGAATGGCAGCCGCCCGCGCTCGGCGACTTCGCGCCGCTGTTCGAATCCGCGCACGCGGCGATGGCGCGCGGCGACTTCAACAAGATCGTGCCGGTGGTGTTCGAGTCCGGCCGCTTCACGCGCCGCGGCCAATGGTGGAGTCACTTTCTGCGGCGGCTCGCGCAGTTGCCGCCGGGGCTGCACGCATACGGCTACTCGTACAACGATCACGGGATGATCGGCGCGACGCCGGAGCTGCTCTTCCAGGCGGAAGCGCACGGCTATCGCACGATGGCGCTCGCGGGCACGCGGCCGGTCGCGCGCGCGGAAGAGCTGCTCGTCGATCCGAAAGAGCGCCGCGAGCACCGCCTCGTCGTCGACGACATCGTGCGCAGGCTCGCGCCGTTCGGCAACGTCGAGATCGGGCCGTACGGTTTGCTGCGCCTGCCCGGCATCGCGCATCTGATGACGCCGATCTTTTTCGCCGAAGCGGGCGGCTCGGAGAAGATGTCATTCGCGGAGATGATCCGCCGCCTGCATCCGACCGCGGCCCTCGGCGTCTCGCCGCGCAGCCCCGCGGGCGAACGCTGGCTGCGCGAGGCGGATCGCGGCGTGAAGCGGCGGACCTTCGGCGCGCCGTTCGGCATTGAGCGTCCCGATCGCTCGGCGCTCGCGCTCGTTTCCATCCGCAACATCCAGTGGACGGGCGAGCGCATTCGCATCGGCTCGGGCGTCGGGCTGCTGCCGGAGAGCCGCCTCGATCGCGAGTTCGACGAGCTGCGGCAGAAGCGCGATCAGGTGAAGGCGCTCTTCGGCATCGAGTCGGCGGCGTGGGTCGCGTCGGCACATGAATAACGTCGACCGCGCGCGGAGTTTGATCGCGAGCATCCGTGCCGCCGGCGCCACCGAATTCTGCGTCTGCGCCGGCTCGCGCAACAGTCCGCTCCTCGCGGTCCTCGGCAACGAAGTCTGTTACTCGTTCGTCGACGAGCGCTCCGCCGCGTTCTTCGCGATCGGCCGCATGAAGCTGCACGGCAATCCGGTCGCCGTCGTGACGACGTCCGGCACCGCGGTCGCGGAGCTCCTGCCCGCGACGATCGAGGCGCATTACGCGGGGCTGCCGCTCGTGCTGGTCTCGGCCGATCGGCCTGCTCGTTACCGTGGCACCGGCGCGCCGCAGTCGATCGAGCAGGTCGGCATCTTCGGCGTGTACGCGGAAACGGCGCTCGAGACGTGGTCGCGCGCGCGGCCGCTGCATCTCAACATCGAGTTCGACGAGCCGCTGCTATGAGATGGCTATGAAACGCCCGCTCGTGCTCATCGGCGGACTCGCGGCGCGCGACCGCGCGCGCGTGAAGGCGTTCGCGCTGCGGCTCAACGCGCCGGTCTATGCCGAGCCGCTCTCCGGATTGCGCGAGGATCGCGAGCTGCCGCTGATCACGTCGGGCGAACGCATGCTCGCGCGCGGCAACTTCGACGGCGTCGTGCGCGTCGGCAACGTGCCGACGCTGCGCTTCTGGCGTGATCTCGAAAGCAACGACCTGCCGGTCGTGCACTACAGCGCGCTGCCGTTCACGGGGCTCACGCGCGGCGAGCTGCGCCCGCTCGACGCGTTGCCGGAACGCAGACCGATGCGGCGTGACGAGGCGTTTTTCGCGCGCGATCGCGAGTACGCGGAACGCTTCGCGAAGATTCTCGACGAGGAGCCGCACTCGGAGCTCGCGATGTTCCGCGCGCTGTCGCTCGAGCTTCGTGTCGAGACGCGCGTCTACCTCGGCAACAGTCTGCCCATCCGCGAATGGGACCTCGCCGCGACGCGCGCTCCGCGCGGCTTCACGTACGAGGCGAACCGCGGCGCGAACGGCATCGACGGCCAGCTCTCGACCTTCTTCGGCTGGTGCGAGCCGTCGCGCGACAACGTCTGCATCGTCGGCGATCTCACCGCGATCTACGACCTCAACGCGCCGTGGATCGTGCCGCAGCTCGGCCACCGCCGCTTCCGCATCATCATCATCAACAACCGCGGCGGCCGCATTTTCTCGCGCGTCGGCTCGCTGCGTGCGCTCGATCCGAAACTGCGCGAGCGTCTCATCGAGAACGTGCACGAGGTGCACTTCCAGCGCTGGGCGCGCATGTGGGACATCGACGTCACCGAGCTGCTGCCGGACGAAGAGTCGTCGAAGCGCGCCTGGCAAAAGTACGACGAGCTGTGGGCATGATCCGCACGCTCTCCGGCTTTCTCGGCCTCGCGTCGGATTGGGATTTCCTTCCGTGGCCGCACGTGCCGTACGACGGAACGCTGCACGACGACGACGTACTGATCGGCTACTCGATGGGCGGCCGGCTCGCGTTGCGCGCGCTCGAAACGCAACGCGTGGCGAAGGCGGTCATCGTCTCCGCGGGGCTCAATGCGCCCGACGACGAGCGCGTGCGCCGCGACGAGGAATGGGCGCGGCGTTTCGAGACGGACGCCTGGCCGTCGCTGATGCGCGATTGGAACGCGCAGCCGGTGTTCGGCGGCCACGTCGTCGAACGCCGCGAAGAAGACTATGACCGCCGCGAGCTCGCGCGCATGCTGCGCGAGTCTTCGCCGGCCGTGCTGCCGCCGCCGCGGCTCGAGTCGATCGAGACGCCGCTGCTCTGGATCGCCGGCGCGCGCGACGCGAAATATGTCGACGTCGCGCAACGCGCGGTCGCGCGTCTGCCGCACGCGGAGCTGTGGGTCTGCCCCGACGCGGGACATCGCGTGCCGTGGGAGCAGCCGGAGCGGTTCGTCGCGCGATTGCGAACGTTCCTCCGATTGCAATAACGTGCGGTGCATGGCTGAAACCTGGCACAAGCTGCACGACTTCGAAGACATCAAGTACGAGCGCACCGACGACGGAATCGCGAAGATCACGATCAATCGTCCCGAGGTGCGCAACGCGTTCCGGCCGAAAACGGTGGGGGAGTTGAAGGAGGCGTTCGACATGGCGCGCGACGACGGCGAAATCGGCGTCGTCATCCTCACCGGCGAAGGCAACGAGGCGTTCTGCTCCGGTGGCGATCAGCGCGTTCGCGGCAAAGGCGGCTACGTCGATCCGAAAGAGAAAATCCCGCGCCTCAACATCCTCGACGTGCAGAAGCAGATTCGCAGTCTGCCCAAGCCGGTCGTGGCCATGGTGGCGGGCTACGCGATCGGCGGCGGCCACGTGCTGCACGTCGTCTGCGACCTCACCATCGCCGCGGAAAACGCGCGCTTCGGCCAGACCGGCCCGCGCGTCGGCTCCTTCGACGCCGGACTCGGCTCGACCTACCTCGCCCGCATCATCGGCCAGAAGAAAGCGCGCGAGATCTGGTTTTTGTGCCGCCAGTACGACGCGCAGCAGGCGCTGTCGATGGGACTCATCAACACGGTCGTGCCGCTCGAACGGCTCGAGGAAGAAACGCTGCAGTGGTGCCGCGAGATGCTCGCGCTCTCGCCGATGGCGCTGCGCTTCCTGAAGGCCGCGATGAACGCCGACTGCGACGGCCAGGTCGGGCTGCTCGACTTCGGCGGCAGCGCGACGCTGCTGTATTACCTTTCCGAAGAGGCGCAGGAAGGGCGCGACGCGTTCGTGGAGAAGCGGAAGCCCGACTTCGCGAAGTTCCCGCGCTTCCCGTGATCGGTCCGTGGATTCTCGCGGCGCGGCCGAAGACGCTGTCGGCCGCGGTCGTGCCGGTGCTGATCGGCAGCGCGCTCGCGGCACACGAGCCGGCCGGCGTGCGCTGGTGGGTGTTCGTCTGCGCGCTCGTGGGCGCCGTGATGATTCAGGTCGCGACGAACTTCATCAACGACGCGTTGGATTTCAAAAAGGGCGCGGACACCGGCCAGCGACTCGGTCCGCTGCGCGTGACGCAGGCGGGGCTCATCAGCGCGGAAGGCGTCATGCGCGCGGCGTGGCTCTGTCTGTTCTTCGCGGCGATCTGCGGCATTCCGCTGCTCTATCGCTGCGGCTGGCCGATGCTGCTGGTCGGACTCGCGTCGATCGCCGCCGCGTATCTGTATACGGGCGGCCCCTATCCGCTCGCGTATCACGGTCTCGGCGAGCTGTTCGTGATCGTCTTCTTCGGCTTCATCGCCGTCGGCGGCACGTTCTACGCGCATTCGCTGCAGCTGACGCGCTCCGCGCTGGTCGCGGGATTCGCCGCCGGCGCGCTCGCGACCGTGCTGCTCGTCATCAACAATCTGCGCGACGTCGACGGCGATCGCCGCAGCAACAAGCGCACGACGGTGGTGCGCTTCGGCACGCGGTTCGCGCGCGCGGAGATCGCGTTCTTCGCGCTGGCGCCGTTCGCGGCCGACGCGCTCGTCGCGTGGATGCGCGATGATCGCTGGCTGCTGCTGCCGCTCGTCGCGCTACCGCTCGCCATCATGCTGCTCGTGCGCGTCGCACGCAGCAACGGCGCGGAGCTCAATCGCTGCCTCGGCATCGCCGGCGCGCTGCAGTGGGCCTTCGGGTTGTTGTTCGTGCTGGGAAGCGTCATCGGATGAGCATCTGGTATTCGCGTTACACGCTCGTCCCGCGGCGGCGCCTCAGCGCCGTGGCGGGCGATGCTGCGCGCGAAGGCGCGTTGCTGCGCGTCGATGACGGATTCGCGGATGTGCATCCGTGGCCGGAGCTGGGCGATCTGCCACTGAGCGCACAGCTGGCGCTGCTCGCGCGCGGGCAGACGACGGCGCTCACGCGCGCGTCGCTCGAATTCGCGCGCACCGACGGCGAGGCGCGGCGGCGCGGCGTGTCGCTCTTTGAAGGACTGACGATTCCGGAGAGCCACTGGCCGGGCGCGGAGCCGCCGGAAGCGTTCGATACCGTCAAGCTGAAGACGGCCGATGTGATCCCGCCGCGCGTGCGGCTGCGGCTCGACTTCAACGCGACGCTGACGGCGGACGAATTCGTGCGCATCGCGGAAACGCTGCCGCGCGAGCGGGTCGATTTCGTCGAGGATCCCTGCGCTTACGACGCGGATCAATGGCGGATGCTCAGTGAGCGCACGGGGCTGCGGCTCGCGTTCGATCGCGCGGGCACGCGGCGCGGTCCGGGAGCATTCGCCGTGCTCGTGCACAAGCCGTCGCGCGGCGTCGCGTTGCCGCGATTCAACGGCGAGTTCGTGGTCACGTCGTCGATGGATCATCCGGTGGGACAGTTCGGCGCGGCGTATGTCGCGGCGCAACACGCGCAAGACGTGAGCGCGCGCTGCGGGCTGTTTACGCACGTGCTGTACGAGCCGAACGAGTTTTTCGCGCGCGTGCGTGCGGACGGCGCGCGGCTGCTGCCGCCCGAAGGAACCGGCATCGGCTTCGACGAACTGCTCGAGGCGCAGTCGTGGACGCGGCTGCAATGATCGACTGGACGAGCGATGCGTCGCACGTCCTGCTCAATCCGCGCATGCCGGACGCGGAGCGGCGCGCGCTGGAGTCGTTCGTCGTGTCGCTTCCCGCGCACGTCTGGCTGGCGACGTCGGGCACCAGCGGCGCTCTGAAGCTCACGGCGTTGTCGAAGCGCGCGTTGCTCGCATCGGCCGCGGCGGTCAATCGGCATCTCGAGTCGGACGCGCGCGACGTCTGGTGTTGCGTGCTTCCCACGTTTCACGTCGGCGGCCTTGGCATCTATGCACGCGCGTATCTGTCCGGCGCGCGCGTCATTGCGGCGACATGGGATGCGGGGGCGTTCGCGTCGATGGACGAGATCACGCTGGCATCGCTGGTGCCGGCGCAAGTGCGCGACCTCGTCGAAGCAGGGTTGCGTGCGCCGCGCGGGCTGCGCGCGATCGTTGTGGGCGGCGGTGCGTTTTCAGACGATCTGTATGACGGCGCGCGCGAGCTCGGCTGGCCCGTGCTGCCGAGTTACGGCATGACGGAATGCTGCTCGCAGGTCGCGACTGCCACGCTCGCATCGCCTGAGCTCGTATTGCTCCGTCACGTCGAAGCGCGTGTCGAGGCAGGCGGCCGCCTGGCGTTGCGCAGTGAGTCGCTGTTGACCGGCTATGCGACCGAGGCGGGCTTTACCGATCCCAAACGCGACGGCTGGTTCCTGACAGAAGACCGCGGCAGCGTCGATGGGTGTGTCTTGCACATTGCCGGACGTGCGGGCGAGTTCATCAAGATCGGCGGCGAATCAGTCGATTTGAGCCGGCTCGACCGTATTGTGGCGGGGCTTGCGGGCGATGGCGCGGCGGTCGTCGCGGTGCCGGATGCGCGGCTCGGCTTCGTCATTCATCTGGCGGTGGAGACGCGCCTTGACTGGGCGGCGATTGTGCGTGATTACGACGCGCGCGTGCATCCGTTCGAGCGCGCGCGGCGCGTGCATCAGGTCGCTGAAATCCCGCGAACGCCGCTCGGCAAACTGAAGCGTGCGGCGCTCGTGGCGATGCTGCGGGAGTCGCTGGAATAGCCACTACCCCTCTCCCGTTATCGACGGTCCCCAACGCGGGAAGCGCTCCTTGAAACACGGCAGTAACTCTCACGGACACAACGGTTTGGAATAGCATCACCCCTCGCCCCGTTGTGATGGGTCCCGACGCCGAAGTTGACAACCTCGCGTCGCGGCACTAAGATCCGCGGTCCCTGCAGCAACCAGTCGTTCGATCTTTTCCAGCAGCACAATCCCGGGAGTTACCGCGTCCGCATCAGACGGAATGGGTTCGTTCGAACGGACACATTCCGCTTGACACGGACGGAGGGGTCTGGCAATCTAGCCGCCCTTTCGGCGAGGCCGGTTCTTTGACAACTGAATAGGAAAGCAACGAAGGCAAACGTGATTCCTTTGAGGCGTACCGTGAAGGTGCGGCTCAACAGAAACAACTAAGAAGTATCCGAATAAGCATCAGACGTTTGTCTGGTGTCAGAGCTTCAAATTCAACAGATAAAACTGGAGAGTTTGATCCTGGCTCAGAATGAACGCTGGCGGCGTGCTTTACACATGCA
>JAFATB010000017.1 GCA_019244185.1 Acidobacteriota bacterium | reverse complement strand
TGCACGATCTCGCCGATGCCCAACGCGCCGATGGCGAGGAACCACGCGAGCATGATCCAGCCGAACGCGCCGCCGACCTTCGCGGTGCCTTTGTACTGGAAGTAGAACAGCGTGAAGATGATCGCGAACGTCGCCGGTACGACGACGTGGCCGAGCGCGGGGGCGATGACCTGCAGGCCCTCCACCGCGCCGAGCACGGAGATCGCCGGCGTGATCATGCCGTCGCCGTAGAGCAGCGCCGCGCCGAAGAGGCCGAGCGCGAGCAGCGCGCCGCGCCGCACGGACTTGCGCGGACGCACGAGCGACATCAGCGCGAGGATGCCGCCTTCCCCGCGGTTGTCCGCGCGCATCACGAAGAGCAGGTACTTGATCGAGATGACGACGACGAGCGACCAGAAGACGAGCGAGAGGATGCCGAGGATGTTCTCGGCGTTCACCGCGAGCCCGTGCTCTTTCGAGAAACACTCGCGAAACGCGTACAGCGGGCTCGTCCCGATGTCGCCGTAGACCACTCCGAGGGCGCCGAGCGAAAGAGTGAGGAGGTAGCGCCGCGAGTGCTGCTGTTCTTCCGCCTGCATGCAGTCCGACGCGGAAACGTAGCACATCACGGGCCGGAGGCCCACTACGAGCACATTCGAACGGCGGTGCGCGGCGAGCGAGAAGCGCATAATTCCTTCATGCAACAAATCGATGTTTCCCGCCGCGGCTTCGCTCGCCTGCTCGGCACCGGTGCGGCGGTGGCCGCGCTCCCCTCGTTCCCCGTGCTCCTCGCGCGCACCGCGCCCGGCGCGCCGGTGCTGCTGAACGCGAACGAGAATCCGTACGGGCCGTCGCCGCTGGCGATGCGCGCGGTGCAGGATGCGCTCGCGAACGTCTGCCGCTATCCGGACGAGGCGGAGCGCGCGCTCCGCGAGCGCATCGCGAAGCTGCACGACGTCTCGACGGACTCCGTGCTCGTCGGCAACGGCTCGAGCGACATCCTCCACGACGCCGCGCTCGCGTTCCTCGGCGGCGGGCGGAAGCTCGTCACCGCCGATCCGACGTTCGAGGCGCTCTGGTACGACGCCGCCGCGACCGACGTCGTGAAAGTGCCGCTCGACACCGCGTACGCGCACGATCTCGACAAGATGCGCGACGCCGCGCGCGGCGCGGGCCTCGTCTACATCTGCAACCCGAACAATCCGACCGGCACGATCACGCCGAAAGCGGCGATGCGCGCGTTCCTCGACGCGGTGCCGGAACCGACGATCGTGCTCGTCGACGAGGCATATCACCACTACGCGACGTCGAGCGACTACGAGAGCGTCGCGTCGCTGGCCGCGTCGAAGCCGAACCTCCTCGTCGCGCGCACGTTCTCGAAGGTCTACGCGATGGCCGGCCTCCGCTGCGGCTACGCCGTCGGCGCGCCCGCGCTCATCGAGACCCTCGGCCGCCATCAAGCCTTCAACGCGATGAATCTCCTCGGCGTCGTCGCCGCGCGCGCCGCGCTCGCCGACGAGCCGCACGCCGCGTCCTCGCGCAAACGCAACAGCGACGTCCGCGCCTGGACGACCGCCGAGCTCACGCGCCTCGGCTACCGCACGCTCCCGAGCGAAGCGAACTTCTTCATGGTCGAGCTCCGCCGCGACGCCAAGCCCGTCATCGCCGCCTTCCGCGAGCGCAACATCCGCGTCGGCCGCGTCTTCCCCGCCCTCCCGCAACACCTGCGCGTGACCGTTGGGACGCAGGATGAGATGAAGGCGTTCATGGGGGCGTTTGGCGAGATCCTGCGCGCCTAACCCAGCTCCAGATCCACCACCACCGCCCAGTGATCCGACGGGCCGCGCCGGATCACTTCCGCGCGGACGCACGTCCACGGCGCGTCGCAGAAGACGTAGTCGAGGCGCTGCCGCGTCATCGGAAACGTCGCTTCCTTCGCGTCGCCGATCACGCGCAGGTGACCGTGCGCGAGGAGCGCGCGGATCTCCTCCGCCGCCGGCGGGACGTTGAAGTCGCCGACGAGCACGTGCGGCAGTTTCGCGCGCGCGGTGACGTCGCCGAGCGTGGCGATCTGGCGCATGCGCGCAACGCGCAGAAGGCGTCCCCACGCGGCGAGGTGCGTGACGAAGAACGTGAACGACGCGCCGTCGAGATCGATGTCGGTCTGCAGCACCGAGCGCGGCTCGCCGGAGCCCGGCAGCGGGTGCACGACCGCGTCGACGATCGTGCCGCGCGTCAGCACCGCGTTGCCGTAGTCGCCTCCGTCCATCGCGCAGCTGCGGCCGAACCAGAGGTTCATCCCGGTGAGCGACGCGAGCACCTCGCCCTGATGCACCGGCCCCACGCGCGTGCGGCAATGCACTTCCTGCAGACCGACGACGTCGGGCGCCGCCGCCGCGATCACTTCCGCCAGCTTCGGCAGATGATCCTCGCGCCGCATCGCCGCGTGTCCCTGAATGTTGTACGACATCACCCGAATACTGCTCATCCCACCTCAACGCCTACAATCCGCGCACCATCATGCTGCGCGATCTCGATCCTCTCCTGCGCGCCCGCGGCCTCGGCGCGCTCTTCGTCCCGATGCACGAGGCGATGCACCCGTCGTTCCGCTGGCTGACGCGCGGCGCGAAAGTCACGCGCGGCTACGCGATCAAACTCCCCGGCCGCGAGCCCGTGGTCGTCACGTATCCGATGGAACGCGACGAAGCGGCGGCGACGGGTCTCGAAGTGCATCTCGTCCACGAATTCGATCACGAACGCATCTTTCGCGAGGCGCCGAATGCCGTCGAGGCGCACGCGGAGCTCTTCGCGAACATCCTTCGCTTCCTCGGCGCGGACTCCGTCGCCTTCTTCGGCAACGCGCCTCTGCAGTTGTACGCCGGCATGCCGGACGCGCTCGAACGCCGCGGCATCCGCGTCGATCGCGGCGACGGACAGGACCTCATCCAGCTCGCGCGCAAGCGCAAGGACGCGCGCGAACTCGCCGCGATCCGCGACGTCGGCGAGCGCACCGAGCAGGTCGTCGATGCCGTACGCGAGCGGCTGCGCGCGTGGCGTCCGGGGATGAAGCTCGGTGAACTGAAGGAGCTCGTCGCGAGCGAGATCGCGCGCCTCGGCATGATCGAAGATCACGAGACCATCCTCTCGCAGGGACGCGATGCCGGCGTGCCGCATTCGCGCGGCGACGCGTCCGCCGAGATCCGCCCGTCCGTGCCGATCGTCCTCGACATCTTTCCGGCCGACAAAGCCACCGGCTACTTCTTCGATCTCACGCGCACGTTCTGCGTCGGCCCGATTCCGGACGAGCTGCGGCGGCTGCATGCGGATGTGCTGGAGGCGTTCACCCGCGCGCGCGATGCGATGGTGCCGGGCACGCTCGCGTCGTCGTATCAGCTGCTCGTCTGCGACTTCTTCGAGAAGCGTGGATATCCAACGATCCGCAGCGAGCCGTCGACGCACCGCGGCTACGTGCACGGGCTCGGGCATGGCGTCGGGCTCGACATCCACGAGATGCCGTCGTTCGCGCTCAATCCGAACAACCGCGACCGCGTCGAAACCGGCGACGTGCTCACCATCGAGCCGGGACTCTACTTCCCCGAGCGCGAGCTCGGCGTGCGCATCGAAGACACGTTCGTCGTGACCGAGACCGGCGTCGAGACGCTGTGCCGCGGCGCGTACCGGCTCGAGCCGTAAACGGAAAACGGCGGGCTTGCGCCCCGACCATCAACGAAAACGGCGGGCTTGCGCCCGCCGTTTCCGTCATGCGCGCGTTGGAAGCGCGCGATCAGAGGTTGCGATCGATGAACTGCTGGAGCGTGCCCTTCGGCACGGCGCCGACGATGCGGTCGACGAGCTTGCCGTCCTTGAACATCATCAGCGTCGGGATCGAGGTCACGCCGTAGCGCTGCGCGACGTTCGGGTTGTCGTCGACGTTCAGCTTTCCGATCACCGCTTTGCCGTTGTAGGACGGAGCGAGCTCTTCGACGAGCGGTCCGATGATGCGGCACGGTCCGCACCACGGTGCCCAGAAGTCGACGAAGACCGGCTTGCCGCCGTTGAGGACGCTGTCGAAATCGTTGTCGCCAAGCTGCTGCACTGCATTCGAATCTGCCATGTTGCCAAGTCTCCTAACGAGTCACACAAATTCGCCTTCGCCGATATAAATTCCTTTGCGGTTCCCTGACGACGAACGGCGCAGAAAACGAGCTATGCTACGCCGTCGCATGCGGCATCTGAAGCTAGCCATCGTGGTCGCGCTGGCCGTCCTGCTCGTCGGGCAGGCGGTCGTGCATCACCACTCCCTCATTCCCGAGGGCAGCTCGGCCGCCCCCGTGTGCCCTGTTTGCGCATTCGGTGCCGACAAGGCCAGCAACGTCTCCCCCATCGTCGCGCCGCTCACGGTGGCGTGGACGCAGGTCGCATCGGTGCCGCTGCGACTCGCCGCCGGCGCGTTGCTCGTCCTCGTTTCGCGCGGCCCTCCCTCCCTCGCGTAGCTCGTCACGAATCGACGATTACGCAAGGAGGAGACGATGACCCGTCGTGGTCTCGGCATGTTGCTCGTGCTCGCCGCCTTCGCCGCGCCGCCGCTCGCGGCGCAGCAACAGGCGCAGGACGATCGCATCAACCAACTCGAACAGAAACTGAATGAACTGCTGCGGCAGGCGGAAGAGATTCGCCAGGAACTGAAGCAACTGAAACCGGCGCCGGCGACGACCGAAGCCGCGCCGGCGCAGGAAGAAGATCTGACGAAGATCGACGTCGCCACGCCGCCCGCGCAGGCGCAGACGCAACCGGCGACGACGCCCGCGCCCGCGAACACGACGCAGGAGCCGAACGCCGCGCCCGCGCTCACGGACGTGCAGACCGTCGAGAACGCGAGCAATCCCGGCGCGGCGAAAGCGCTCAATCCCGATCTCTCCGTGATCGGCACATTCCTCGGCCATGCCGGCGACGTCAACCCGCTCGAAGAACGCGCGCCGTTCGACGTCGATGAAGTGGAGCTCGCCGCGGAAGCCGCGATCGATCCGTACGCGAAAGGGCGCTTCTTCCTCTCGATCAACCGCCAGGGCATCGACGTCGAAGAAGGCTACGCGCTCTTCACCGCGCTGCCGTGGGGTCTCAGCGCGAAAGTCGGCAAGACCAAAGCGACGTTCGGCAAGGCCAACACGTGGCACACGCACGTGCGGCCGTGGGTCGACGAGCCGCTGATGATCACGCGCTTCTTCGGCGACGAAGGGCTCAACGACGTCGGCATCTCCGTCAGCCGCGCGATCCCCAATCCGTGGAACACGTACCTCGAGGTCACCGGCGAGGTGTACAGCGGCGACGTCGAAGGCGTCTTCGGCCGCACCGCGCAGAACGACCTCTTCTACAACGCGCACGTGAAAGCGTTCCGCGACCTCAGCGAGAACAGCAATCTCGAAGTCGGCGCGAGCTACGCGACAGGGACGCTGCCGCAGATTTCCGACGTGGCCATTCAAGGCCACAACCGCTTCACCGGCGTCGACGTCACGTATCGCTGGAAGCCGCTGATGCGCTCGATCTACAACTCGCTCATCGTGCGCTTCGAAGGACTCGCGAACGAGCGTGCGGATGCGAGCGACACGCTCTACGGCTACTACGCGTCGGCCGACTACCAGCTCGCGCAGCGCTGGTTCGCCGGCGTGCGCTTCGATCGCTCCGACCGGCTCGCCGCGATCGGACTCGATACCGATCACGCGATCTCCGGCACGATCAGCTTCTGGCCCTCCGAGTTCAGCCAGCTGCGCGCGCAGCTGCGGCGCACGATGCTCGGCGATCACGGTCCCTCGTACAACGAACTTCTTCTGCAACTGCAATTCGCCATCGGCGCGCACGGCGCGCATACGTTCTAGGAGACCCGATGAAACGCATTTTCGTTTTCGCTCTGCTGCTCCTCACCGCGACGAGCACCTTCGCCGCGAACAAACTGAACATCGTCAGCACGATCTCCGACTTCGCGTCGATCACGCGCGAGGTCGGCGGCGATCGCGTCGACGTCACGTCCATCGCGCGCGGCTATCAGGACCCGCATTTCGTCGAACCGAAGCCGAGCTTCCTCCTGCTGCTGCGCAACGCCGACCTGCTCGAAGTGGTCGGTCTCGATCTCGAGATCGGCTGGCTGCCGCCGCTCATCGATCAGTCGCGCAACGCGAAGATCGCCGTGGGCGCGCCCGGCTATCTCGACCTCTCGCGGGGCGTCGAGATCCTCGACCGTCCGACCGGGCCGGTCAGCCGAGCGCAGGGCGACGTCCATCCGCTCGGCAATCCGCACTACTGGCTCGATCCCGCGAACGCCGTGCGCATCGGAATCCAGATCGAGCACAAGCTCGAGGAGATGCGCCCCGACGACGCCGCGTACTTTCAGCAGCGCCTCAACACGTTCAAGCAGCGCATGAACGACGCGAACAAACGCTGGACCGCGGAGCTCGCGCCGTTCCGCGGCACGAACATCGTCACGTACCACAACTCCTGGCCGAACTTCGTGCGCCGCTACGGCCTCAACGTGGTCGGCTACGTCGAGCCGAAGCCGGGCGTGCCGCCGTCGCCGTCGCACACGTTCGAGCTCATCAACCTCATGAAGAAGCAGAACGTGAAGGCCATCGTCATGGAGCCGTACTTCGACTCGAAGACGCCGCAGTCGATCGCCGACCGCACCGGCGCGAAGCTGGTCGTGCTCTACCCGTCCGTCGGCGGCGGAAAAAGCGGCACCGACGACTACTTCTCGCTCTTCGACACCAACATCAACAATCTCGTGAAAGCGCTCAAGTAATTCGATGGACGTTCTGAACTTTCTCCTGCTGCCGTTCCTCGCCGGCCTGATTCTCACCGGCATCCACGCGTACCTCGGCGTGCACGTCGTCGAGCGCGGCGTGATCTTCGTCGACCTCTCGCTCGCGCAGATCGCCGCGCTCGGCACCACCGCCGCGTATCTCGCCGGCCACGACCTGCACGATCCGGTGACCTACTTCTGGTCGCTCGGCTTCACCATCATCGGCGCCGCGGTCTTCGCGATGACGCGCACGCACCATCAGACGCGCATCCCGCAGGAAGCCATCATCGGCATCGTGTATGCCGTCAGCGCCGCCGCCGCGATTCTGGCGATGTCGAAGGCGCCCGAAGGCACCGAGCACCTCAAGGACATGCTCGTCGGCAACATCCTCACGGTGTCGTGGGCGACGGTCATCAAGACGGCGATCCTCTACGCCGCGGTCGGGCTCTTCCACTTCATCTTCCGCAGCCGCTTCCTGGCGATCTCGCTCGGCAGAGAGATCCCGAACGTGAAGTGGTGGGACTTTCTGTTCTACACGTCGTTCGGCTTCGTCGTGACGTCGTCGGTGTCGATCGCCGGCGTGCTGCTGGTCTTCTCGTATCTCATCGTCCCGTCGGTCGCGGCGATGCTGTACGCGCGCACGATCGGAGCGCGGCTCGCGATCGGCTGGACGATGGGCGCGCTCGTGAGCGCGGTCGGCGTGCTGGTCTCGTTCTACAAAGACTTGCCGACGGGCGCGACCATCGTCTGCACGTTCGGCGCGGCACTCGCGCTCATGGCTTCCGTCCGCGCATTCTGGAAACCCAAAGCTCTGGCTGGCACGCCGCTCGCCTAAGCCCCCGGGCGTATGCCCGAACGCCGCAACCAGGACCGGCCCGGCGCGCCGGACCGCCGCACATTCCCGCGCCCACCGCTCTGGCTGAATCTGCTTCTGCTGATCCTCGGCATCGGCGGCGCGCTCTACGCGCGCCGCCACCGCGAGGAAGTCTCCGCGCAGTTCTCGCACGTCATCACCGAAGAGGCGCGCACGCCGGACGACGTGAAAGCGATCAAAGACCAGCTCGCGGACATGGATCTTTCGCAGGGACAGCTGGAGAAAGAGCTCGAAGGGCGGATGAAGCTCGCCGCGAGCCTGAAGACCGAAGACTTTTATCTGTCCGTCGACACGCGCGCGCACAAGCTGCGCTTCATGTACGCGAAGACCGTGCTGCGCGACGCCGACGTGCAGCTCGGCGAGTCGCGCACGATCGCCGCGGGCAACGAACACTGGACGTTCATCCCGGTCAAGGGCGCGTTCCCCGTGCAGTCGAAGATCGTCGACTACGCGTGGACGATCCCGCCGTGGGTGTACGCGATGAACGGCCAGACGCCGCCGCCGAATCCGCCGACCATCACCGGCGGCCTCGGTAAGTACGTGCTGTTTCTCCCGAACGGCTACGTGATCCACACGCCGCCGTCACCGGATAGCCCGCTCAAAGGGCCGAAGCCCGGCTCGATCATGGTCTCGGAGGACGTCCTGAACGCCATCTGGCCGCGGATCCACCCCGGGATGCAGGTCTACATCTACTAGAGGAACTTGACAACGATGCCACGCTGGATCGGATTACTCGGGTCGTGGGCGCTCCTCGTCCTCGGCCTCGGCATTCTCGGATACGCCGTCGCCGCGGAGGCGATCACCGTTTCGGACGCGCGCAAGCTGCGCCGCGTCGAGACCGTCGACCGCGCCATTCAGAACCAGGTCAAACAACAGGTCACCGCGCTGCAGCAGTCGATGTCGCAGAAGTCGACGCGGCTGTCGAACCTGCAGTCGGAAGTCAGCTCGGCGCAGAAGCAGATCGAAGACGTCAACGACAGCGACTTCGTCATCACCGTCTCGACGGCCGAGAACAAGGTCTATGCGCGCCGCAACGGGCAGCTCGTCTTCGAGGCCGTCTGCTCGACGGGGAAGAACACGTCGCTCGAAGCCGACGGCCGGACGATGGTGTTCAGAACGCCGATCGGCCGCTTCAAGATCCTCTCGAAGGAAGAGAATCCGATGTGGGTGCCGCCCGACTGGCACTTCATTGAACAGGCGCGCGAGAACGGCCTCAGCGTCGTGCGACTGACGCGCGGCCAGCAGCTCGGCGATCTCTCCATCTGCGGCAACGACGTCTGCTCCGACGGCGTGCCGCTGCCTCCCGGAAAGCTCATCATCCGCGGCGGCGCCGTCGTCATTCCGCCGGTGGGCACCAACCAGCGCTCGTTCCCCGACGTTCTCGGCACGAACCGCCTCAACCTCGGCGACGGATACGCGCTGCACGGCACGCAGGCGGTCTCGCAGCTCGGCCGCAGCGTCTCGCACGGCTGCGTGCGACTGGCCAATGAGGACATCGCGCGGCTCTACGCGATGGCCAACGTCGGCGACGAAGTGATCATTTACTAGCGCCGTCGCGGGTACGATGGCGCCGATGAATGTCTGGCGCGGACGCATGGACCGGTGGCTCTCACCGCTCGCGCGTCGTTGTCCTCTCTCCCCCAACGCCATCACGCTGCTCGCGCTCGCGCTGAGCGTCGTCGCCGCGTGGCTGTTGTGGGAGCGGCGCTTTCTGATCGCCATCGTCGCCATCGCCGTCGCGGGAACCGCCGACGCGTTCGACGGCATCGTCGCGCGCGTGCAGGGAAAGGCGTCCGCATTCGGCGATTTCCTCGATCACTTCGCCGATCGCGTCAGCGACGTCGTCCTCATCACCGGCTGGCTCCTCGGCAACGGCGTGCGCCGCGAGATCGCATTGGCCGTCGTCATCGCCGTGCTGCTCAACGGCTATGTCGGGACGCAGATCGAGGCCACGTGGCGCGAGCGGACATACGACACCGTCGGCCGCGGCGAGTTCGTGCTCGCGCTGATCGTCTATCCGCTCATCTCGCACATCCTCGTCGCGTCGTATCAGGACGACTTCTACTGGCACGACTACCTCGTCGCCGAATGGATGTCGCTGCTCCTCGTCGTCTTCGCGCTCCTCGGCATTGCGCAGCGCATCGCGCGCGCGCGAAAGCTCGCACGCTCCTGAACATGCTGCGCCATCATCCGCTGACGGGAGAGCCGATTGTCTACGCGCCCGAACGCGGCGCGCGGCCGCGCGCGTTTCTCGGCGCGCCGCAGGAGGAACGCTGCCCGTTCTGTCCCGGCCACGAAGACGACACGCCCGCCGAGGTCGCGCGCAGTGGTGAGCCGTGGCGTGTGAGGGTCGTGCCGAACAAATATCCGCCGGCGGACGGCGCGGAAGTGCTGATCGAGTCGCCGCGGCACTCCGATGCGTTTCACGATCTCGAACGCGCCGAAGACGTCGTGCGGATGTACGCGCAACGCTACGCCACGCATGCGGACGCGCCGCACGTGGCGCTGTTCAAGAACCACGGCGAACGCGCCGGCTCGTCGCTCGCGCACATTCACTCGCAGCTCGTGCCGCTGCCGTTCATGCCGCCGCGCATCGAGCGCGAGACGCACGCGTTCGCGCGCGCTGCGCGCTGTCCGATCTGCGCAATGCTGCACGAGCAGCGCGACGACGCGCTGATCGTCCGCGAGACGACGTCCTTCGTCTGGCTGACGCCGCGGGATTCGTGGATGCCGTATCAGCAGTGGATCGTGCCGAAGGCACACGTGCGCGACCTGATGCCGCTCGCGGCGGACGCGGCGGCGGAGCTGGCCTCGCTTCTGCGTGAAGCCTCTGCCGCCATGACCGCGATCGCGCCGGCGTACAACTGGACGTTTCTCAACTTCCCGCGCGCGGACGCGGCGCACGCGTACATCGACCTCTTCCCGCGCGTGGCCACGCTGGCCGGACTCGAGCTCGGTACCGGTGCGTTCATCCAGGTCGTCGATCCCGCGGTGGCGGCGCGGCGCCTGCGGCGGACGCCATGATTCCGCTGCGCGACAACAACCCGCGCCGCACGGTGCCGATCGTCAACTACTTGATCATCGGCGCGAACGTGCTGATGTTCCTCTGGGAGCTCTCCCTCGGCGGTGCGCTCGATCAGGCGGTCTTCAACGTCGCCTTCATCCCAGCGCGCTTCTGGCTTCCGGGCAACTGGGTCGCCGACCTCTTCACGATCGTGATCTCCATGTTCCTGCACGGCGGCCTGCTGCACATCGCCGGGAACATGCTCTACCTCTGGATCTTCGGCGACAACGTCGAAGACCGCATCGGCCACGTTCGTTACTTCCTCTTCTACTTCGCCTGCGGCTTCGGCGCGACCTACGCGCACGCGCTCTTCAGCCCCGCGTCCCGCCTGCCCGCGATCGGCGCCTCCGGCGCCATCGCCGGCGTGCTCGGTGCGTATCTGATTCTCTATCCGCACGCGCGCGTCACCACGCTCATCCCGATCTTCATCTTCATCACCATCCGCGAGCTTCCGGCGATCCTCATCCTCGGCTTCTGGTTCATCCTGCAACTCTTCAGCGGCGTCGGCTCGCTGGGTGTGCCGGACGCGCAGGACGTTGGCGGCACCGCCTACTTCGCCCACATCGGCGGCTTCGTCATCGGCATGCTCCTCATCGCCCCCTTCGGCGGCTTCACCCGCTCACGGCGGCGGCAACCGCCGCCGCCGTGGTGGGCGCAGAGATGAGTTGCGCGGGCTGATCGCGTGCGACTTGCCGTACTCTGCATCACATGACGAAAGGTCGCGTCGAGGCGTTCAGCGATGGGGTCATCGCCATTCTGATCACGATCATGGTGCTGGAGCTGCACTCGCCGGACGGCGCGGAGTGGGCGGCGCTCGTACCGGTCCTGCCGGTGTTTCTCGCGTACGTCCTCAGCTTCGTGATCCTCGGCATTTACTGGAACAATCACCATCACATGCTGCACGCGACGAAGCAGGTCGACGGCGCGGTCTTGTGGGCGAATCTGCATCTGCTGTTCTGGCTCTCGCTCATTCCGTTCGGCACGGGCTGGGTCGGGAACAGCCATTTCGCGCCGCTGCCGCTCGCGCTGTACGGAACGGTGCTGCTGTTCTGCGCGATCGCGTACACGATCCTGCAGACGGTGATCATCGCGCACCACGGCATGACGGCCGAGGTGGCGGAGGCGCTGCATCACGACCTCAAAGGGAAAGCGTCGCTCGTGTTGTACGCGGCGGCGATCCCGCTCGGCTTCGTCTGGCGCTGGCTCGCCGTCGCTATTTACGTGACGGTGGCGCTGGTGTGGCTGGTGCCCGACCGCCGCATCGAGAAGACGCTGCGGCGTTCCGCGTGAGCGCTGCTAGCGCAGGACCTGTTCGAGGTGCTCGTACGCCTGACGCGCGGCGTCGCTCTTCGTGCGCACCTCGCGCAGCGCATCGCGCCAGATGAGGTTCAGGCGCTGCAGGTTCCGCTCGCGCAGACCGTAGACGACCTCTCGCACGCCTTCGGCATCGGCAGGCGCGAGATCGGGACGCGTGACTTCGCGTTCGAGCAGCGCGAGCGCGGCGCGGAGATGCTCGTCGTCGTTCGCGGCGGCGGACGACGCGTTCTGCATCGCCGGAATCTTCATCGTCGTCGGACGCACTTCGCCGGTCGTCACCTCGCGCGGCGCGGATGACATGTCGACGGAGCCGGGCAGCTCTTTGAGCTGCGGCGAGAACTTGCCCATCATGAAGAAGAGCTCTTTCTCGTTGGCGAAGTTGCCGACGAGCCGCGCCGTGCGCGAGAGCTCGAGGTTCTCCGACTCCTGCAGCATGATGAACGCGCGGGCGCGGTCTTCGAGCGAGATGCGCTTCGCGTGCACCTTCCACGCGGTCAGGGTGCCCTGGATGAAGCACGCCTGGCCGGCGCGGATGCTCACCGCCTCGACCGTGACGTTCTCCTCGATGCGGATCGAGCCGTTGGTCGACTCGATCTCAGAGTAGACGCCGGAGTTCTGGATCACGAGGTTGCCGGGCGTCTTGATCGAGAGCTGCCCGTTCTGGTTCACGCGGATCTCGGTGCCGCGCGGGATGATCATGGTGGGGAAATTCGTCTGATCGCCGGCTGCTGTCGTCATCACGACCTCCTCTTCCCAGTCGCGTTCGCGAAGCCGACGAACGCGGGCGGCAGCGGATCGAAGTTCCGGTAGTCCTTGCTCGTGCGCGCGCGCATGAGCAGCAAAGCCTCATTCGTCCATTGGTAGTTGAGGATGTAGATGCGCGGATCGATGGGCACGTAGGTGCCGGGCTGTTCGAGATCGCTGCGCACCTCGTAGTGCAGATGCGAGTTCGTGCTCCAGCCGGTCGAGCCGACCGTGGCCACGACCTCGCCCTGTTTGACGAGCTGGCCGGTGTGCACCTTCACGGTATCGAGATGCCCATAGATCGTGACAAAACGATCGCCATGTTTGATGGTAACGACATTGCCAAAGCGCCACCACGCCACGCTCTGGCCGAGGGGGACGCGTCCGGCGAAGGTGACGACGCCGTCGGCGGTCGCGTAGACGGACGTGCCGGTCGGCGCGGAGAGATCGAGGCCCTTGTGGAAGTCGGAGCTGCGCGTGAACGGCGAGATGCGCATGCCGAACGGCGACGTCAGCACGAACTGATCCGCGGGCACGGGGAGGATCGACGGCGTGTGCCGCACGATCTCGCTGTTCGCGGCCTCGTAGCGCGCGAGGAGATCGAGCTGTTCCTGCAAGCGCAGCATCGCGTTCTTGAGCGACACCTCGCGGCGGCGCGCATCGTCGAGCGGAAGATCGGCGCTGCCGTGCGTCGGAGTGGAGAAGCCTCCCTGCCCCAGCGAACGATCGAGGCCGTACACCGTGAGCAGCTTCTCGACGCGGATGCGCTGGTCCTCGAGGTTGCGCTCGAGAGAGGTCATCTGCACGACGTTCTCGCGCAGATGTTCGCGCTGAATGTCGCGCTCCTCGCGCTGTTCCTTGAGGAAGTTCGTCTTGTAGACGCGGCGGATGACGGTCGGCGCCGCGGCCATCGAGCCGATGAGCCCCGCGAGGAGGAGCGACAGCGCGACGATGCCGACGATCACGCGACGGCGATCGAAGAAAAAGTACCGCACGCGCCGACGAATGTCGCTCGGATGGATCTGGATCTCGATCATGGGACGAAATCCGCGCCGTTTGTACGCGGGTCATGGAGTGTAGCACACGCCCCGAGAGCGGAGTGCACAAGAATCAGTGCGGTGCCGGGGGTTATTCGGCGACCGGCTCGCGCTTCGACGCCAGCTTTTTGATGAGCAGCGGCAGGAGCGTGATGGTCAGCATCAGCCCGCACACCATCGCCAGCCGCTTGAAGACGTCGCCCTGCGTCATCGCGCCGTTGAACAGCGCGTCGGCGCAGTACGCGAAGACGAACATCGACGGCGCGATGCCGAGCAGCGTCGCGGCGAAGAAGTCGCCGAAGGAGACGCCCGCCACGCCCGCGCCGTAGTTCAGCACCACGAACGGGATGCCGGGGATGTAGCGCAGGATGAGCAGCGAGCGGAAGCCGGCGTGATCGACCTGCTTCGCGACCGCGCGTCCGACGCGGCCGAAGCGATCGAGCAGACCCGCGCCGATGAAGCGCGCGACGTAGAACGATGCGATCGCGCCGAGAAGACCGCCGATGACGGAGTAGATGCCGCCGAGGAGCGAGCCCCAGATGAAACCGGCGGCGATGATGAAGAGCGACGCGGGGAGAGCGAAGACGCAGCCGGCGGCGAAGATCACGATGAACGCGAGCGGCCCGTACCAGAGGCCGCGCAGATGCTCGACGAAGTGGCGCACGTTCTCGCGCGTGAGCTGCGCGCGCAGCGGCGAGAACCAGATCGCCGCGAAGACGGCGGCGAGTGCGACCACCGCCGCGAGCCGGAGCAGGTTGCGCTTCGACATCAGCGTCGCGGCACCGAGATCTCGACGAGCGAGTTTTCCTCGAACTGAATGGCGAGGCCGAACTGCCGCGTCACGACGCGGAATGCGGTCTCGCACGGCACGTCGCTGAACTTGAGCGTCGCGTTGCCGCTCACCTCTTTGTCGAGGAGCAGATTGCGGATGCCGCACTGCTGCTGCATCGAGCGGAACACCTCCCGCACGTCGGCGTCTTTGACGTCGAGCGTGACGCTCTTCGTCTTCGCGAGCGCGCTGAACGCGGCAGCGAAGACGAAGAGCGCGGCCAGCGCACGTTTCACGCGAGGCTCTCCACGATCATGGCGATGCCCTGCCCGCCGCCGATGCACGCGCTGGCGAGGCCGTAGCGCTGCTTGCGGCGGCGCAGTTCGTACAGCAGCGTCAGCACGAGCCGCGTGCCCGACGCGCCGAGCGGATGGCCGAGCGCGATCGCACCGCCGTTGACGTTCAGCTTCTCCATGTTCACGCCGAGCTCTTTGGCGACGGCGAGGATCTGGCCCGCGAACGCCTCGTTGATCTCGATGAGATCGAGATCGTCGAGCTTCATGTCCGCCTTCTTGAGAGCGATCCGCGTCGCGGGCACGGGACCGATGCCCATGATGTCGGGATCGCAGCCGGCGATGCCCCACGAGACGATGCGGCCGAGCGGCGTCTTGCCGTTTTCCTTCGCGCGATCGGCCGACGAGACGACGAGCATCGCGGCGCCGTCGACGATGCCGCTGGCGTTGCCGGCGGTGACGAAGCCGTCCTTCGCGAACGCGGGCTTCAGCTTCGCGAGGCCTTCCTTCGTCGTGTCGGGGCGCATGTGATCGTCGGACGCGACGACTTCGCCCTTGCGGCCGACCGGCACGGCGACGATCTCATCCTTCAACCGCCCGGCCTGCTCCGCTTCCGCGGCGCACTTCTGGCTGCGCAGCGCGTACTCGTCCTGCGCCTCGCGCGAGATGTCGTACTTGCGCGCGAGGTTGTCGGAGGTCTGGGCCATGTACAGGCCGGAGTACGTATCGAGCAGCGCGACCATGAGCGAGTCTTCCATGCTGCCCTGGCCGAACTTGAAGCCTTTGCGCGCGCCGCGGATGACGTGCGGCGCCTGGGTCATGTTCTCCATGCCGCCGGCGAGCACGGTGGTGGCCTCGCCGAGCTCGATCTGCTCGGCGGCGTTGACGATCGACTGGATGCCCGAACCGCAGAGGCGGTTCACGGTGAGCGCGGGAACGTGGTTCGGGACGCCGGCCTTGAGGCCGACGTGGCGCGCGCCGTAGATGGCGTCGCCGGAAGTCTGCAGCGCGTTGCCGACGATGACGTGGTCGAGCTCGTCCGGCGCGATGCCGCTGCGCGTGAGCGCTTCTTTCGCCGCGATGACGCCGAGGTCGATCGCGCTGATGTCGCTGAAGTGTCCGTTGTATTCCGCCATCGGCGTACGGGCGCCGTCGACGATCACGATGTCTTTCACGAGAGCTCCTTAAGAATCCGCGAGCGGAAACGCGCGGCGCGCGGATGATATTCGAAGCGCCGCGATGGCCAGCAGTTCGACGGCGGTCATCGAGACGCTTCCCTCGATGCCGAAGCCGCCGCCGGTGAGCCACGCCGGGCCGTGCTCGACGAGCACGAACACGGTGTGCGCGGAGGTGTAGCCGCTCACCTCGTGGCCGAGAATCGGTCCGCTCATGAGGTTCCACGCGAGATGCAGGCCGATCGGAAACCAGAGGCGAGCGTAGCGCTCGTACGCGAGGCCGAGCAGGATGCCGCCGAGGAAGACGTTCGCGAGCGCGAGCGCGGTCACGAAGTTGTTGCCCGCGTGCAGCGCGGCGAAGATCAGCGCCACGCCAAACAGCGCGACGGCGCGATTCCACCGCAGCAGCTTCTGAAACGCGTAGCCGCGGAAGACGAGCTCCTCGTGCACCGCCGCGGGCAGGTAGATCGCGAAGAGCTCCGACCACGGGAAGCCGTTGCCGCGCACGTGATGCGCGTCGCTCGTCACGACGATGAGCAGCGCGCCGATGCCGATGAGCACGACGCCGAACGCGACGCCGAGGAGTCCCTCGACGATCACGAAACGCGGCGCGACGAAGAGGCCGAGCGGCCAGTGTCCGTGTTCCGCGATCGCGACCGTCACGGCGGTCGCGACGGCGGCCGCGGCGAGCGGCGACCAGTACGGGATGCGCAGGCCGGTCCACGCCAGCGCGAGGAATGTGGCAACATAGACCGACACGAACAAGATGAGCGGCGCGAGCAGACGGTCCACCGCGCGCGCCGCGGCTCCGAACGTCGATTGTCTGGAGACAGCATGAGGAAGCTCCCGCACGACCTGGCCGCGTTGATCCTCCGCGTCGCGGCGGGACTGATCTTCCTGCCGCACGGCTGGTCGAAGATCGCCGGTGAGGGCGGCGCGTCCGCCTTCGCCGCGGACATCGCGTCCAACTACCACCTCCCCACCTTCCTCGGGCATCTCGCCGCCTGGAGCGAGCTCGCCGGCGGCGTGCTTCTCCTGGTCGGGCTTTTCACGCGTCTCGATGCGCTCCTCCTCGCCGGCACGATGGCCGTGGCCACGTTCGTCGTGCAGCTTCCCGATGCCTTGTACGGCGCGGACCCGCACGCGATCAAGTTCTTCGTGCTCATGCGCGGCATCGAGCTGCCGCTGGCGATGCTGGCGATGACGCTGGCGCTGCTGCTGACGGGCGGCGGGCGTTTCTCGCTCGACGCGTTGCTCGGGATCGAGACGCGGGTCGCGGCGCTCTTCTGCAAACGCAAAGCGGCGGCCGAAGCCGCCGCTCTCGAACATTCGTAACGTCTGCGCGCGTCTATTGCGGCGGCATCGCCGGAGCCGCGGACGGGTCTTCGACGATGATGCCGATGTTCTTCGCGCCGCTCATGCGGGCGAGATCGAGGAACGACATCGTGTGCTCGTAGTCGACGTCGCGCGAGCCGGAGAAGAAGACCATCTTCGAGGTGTTGCCGCGCAGGACCTCGCGGATCCGGTTCGGGAACTGCTCGATCGGCATCTCCTCCTTGTTGATCATGGCCTTGTTGTCCGCGGTGAGGCGCAGAATGATCTGGTCCTGAACCGCGGAGGGAGGGATGTTCGCGGGTGCTTTGGGCGGGACCTTGACGAGGTAGCCCATCTGCACGACCGGTGTGATGACCATGAAGATGATCAGGAGCACCAACACAACGTCCACCAGAGGTGTGACGTTGATGTCGGAGCGCATGGAACCGCCGCCACCAACTTGCATGTGTTCGATCCCCTACTAACCGGCCTCGCCGGGACCCTTCTTGGGTTGTGCGATCAGGCCGACGTCATTGAAGCCGACCTCGCGGCAGGACTTGAGCACGTCGAGGATGTCGCCGTACTTCACGAGCCGGTCGCCCTTGACCGCGATCTCGCGGTCGGGCGTGCGGTCGTGGATCTCCTGCAGAGTGGTCTGCACCTGGTCTTTGCGCACGGCGTTCGGTCCGACGTAGACCGAGCCGTCCGCCTTGACGGAAATCTGGAGCTGCTTCTCGGTATCCGGCGTTTTTTCCGGATCTTCGGTCACCGGCAGGTTCACCGGCACGCCCTTCTGCAGCATGGGCGTGACGACCATGAAGATGATCAGCAGAACCAGGCAGACGTCGACGAGCGGTGTAACGTTGATGTCGGAGTTCAGCCCGGCCTTGCTGAGTTTCGTCAGCGAGCTACCCGACAGCTTTTTCATTGGCGCCACCCGCTTCCTTCATGAAGTAGATCGCCATCTCCGAGCCGGAGTTCGACATCTCCACGGTGAAGCGATCGATGCGGTTCTGGAAGTAGTTGTATGCCCAGACCGCAGGGATGGCGACGAGAAGTCCGCCGGCCGTCGTGATGAGCGCTTCCGCGATACCGGCCGAAACCGACGCGATGCCGCCGCCCGACTTGGCCATGCCTTCGAACGCGCGGATGATGCCCATGACCGTGCCGAAGAGACCGACGAACGGCGCGGTGGCGCCGATGGTCGCGAGCACGCCGAGGTTCTCTTTCAGCTCCGCGACGGTGATCATCGCGGTGCGGTCCATGCCCTGACGGGCCGCTTCGACCGCGAGCTCCGGATCGACGGTGCGCTTGTCGCGGCGCGAGGCCTCGAACTCGAGCAGACCGGCGGCGATGACCTTGGCGAGGTGGCTGTTCTTGTACTTCTTGGTCACCTCGATGGCCTGGCCGTACTCACCGCGGGTGAGCAGGTTCGAGAGCGCGCCGAGGAGCTTGAGGGACTGGTTCTTGGCCTGCGTGAAGACGATGAAACGCTCGACCATGACCCAGAGCGAATAGATCGACATGGCGACCATCACGACCGCAACGGTCTTGCCGACGGGACCCATGGAGGCCCAGAGTGCTGCAGGGGACATATCCATAACTGTTTTCCTCCTGCCGCCGCCGCCGCGTCACGCGCCGGGGCGGTTTGTTTTTAGTTCAGTTTGAAGTTGACGGTGAGGTTGAAGATGACGTCGACCGCCTGGCCGTTGAGCGTTCCAGGCTTGAACTTCCAGCGCTGCACCGCTTCGACCGCGGCCTGGTCGAGACCGAACGGCAGCGGCTTGAGCACCTTCACGTCGCGGACGTTGCCGTTCTTGTCGATGATGCATTCGACGATGACGATTCCGGCGACGCGCGCCTTGCGGGCGACTTCCGGATAGTGCGGCTCGACGCGGCTGATGACCACGGGAGCCTTGACGTCGCCGCCGACGCGCAACGGCGCCTGTTCCTTCGGCGGAGGAGGAGCCGTGTCGGTCACGACACCGCCCACGACGCCGCCGACGACACCACCGACCACGCCGCCTTCCACACCACCCTCGACGCCGCCTTCGACGCCGGCGTCCTGCGCCTGCACTTCGACGGGCTTGACTTGATCGGGTACGGTTGTGGGTGCGAGGTTCTGAATGTCGTGCGGCACTTCAACGGGCTTCACCGTCGGCGTCACCTTCGGCGACGCTTTTGGCGGCGGCGGCGGTGGAGGCGGCGGTGGAGGAGGCGCGGCGGCGACGGAGTACTGCGCCACCTGCGCCGGCGAGTTCGTCGGGAAATCGACGTTCCAGACCGCGCCGAAGATCGCGCCCGCGATGACCACCACGTGCAGCGCGATCGAAACCGGCAGCGTCATGTAACGCTGGATTCCGACTTTCTGCTTCTTCGATTCGACGACTGTGGTTTCGAACATGCTCGTTTCTGTCCGTTAGCTCTTGTTGCCGGCCGCTTTCGCCGCCGCTTCCGCCTTCTTCCGCTTGACGATGGCCACGGCCTCGTCGCGGATGCGGTTCGCCTCGGCGACGAGCGCCTGCTGCTTGGTGGGATCGGTCTCGATCGGCGCCTGCTGGCGGTACAGAAGGCTGAGGTAGACCAGCGCCTCGAAGTAATCCGGCTTCATCTGGATCGCCTTCTCGAGCGCGTGCTTGCCCTTGTCGATGATCTGCAGGCGTTCGTTCATGTCCGCCGGCGGATTCTTCGCGATCTTCTCGTAGCAGACGACGCCGTACGTGTACAGCGCCTCCGGATCGCGCGGGCGCAGCACGGTGATCTTCTCGTACCAGTTCAGCGACTCGTTGAAGTTGCCCTGCTTCGCGTAGAGCGTGGCGATCGAGCGCACCGCCTCGATGTCGGCCGGATGCGTCTTCAGCCACTCGCGGAAGTACCCGATCGCATCGGTGATGCGGTCGGCGTTGAGGTAGAGATTGATCAGCGCTTCACGCGCGATGCGGTCTTCCGGTTTCTTCTTGAGGTACGTGCGCAGCTCGACGATCGCTTTGTCGGCGTTCTGCACGTTGCCCGGCGTCTTGTCCTCGGGGACGTACATGCCGATGTACGAGTAGCCGATCATCCGGTCGAGCTCCGGGAAGCTCTGGCCGTCGATCTTCCGCGCGCGCTGGTAGTGCTGGAGTGCCGCCTTGTAGTCTTCCTTCGCGTACGCATCGTTCGCGTCGCGGATCGCCATGCGGGCTTCAACCTGCCGGCAGCTGACCAGGGACAAAAGGGAAAGAGAAAGTGCCGCAAGAAGGCACAACTTCTTTTTCATGTTGATTCCGAACTCCCAGAATGGTGATCGCAGATCTTTGCAGGGGGCGCTGTTGTCAGGCTGCTTCCCGGCCCGCGTCAGGCAATGGTGAGCGAATATACAGATGCTCATCTTCACCGTCAACCTAATTGGTAATGGCTGAAACCGAAAGTTTTAGCCGTGAAAAGTCCTCGTAAATGTCTCGCGAAAACAGCGTGCCTGCAACGGTTCGACACGCCACCCGCACGAAAGAAAACCACCCCTTCAAAACGACGGCTTGAACTCGCCCGTGAGCTCGCTGATCGCCGCCCACAACTCCGGAAACAACGGCTCGCGCGTCCCTGCATCGAGCTGAGCCGCCGGTACGTTCTTCAACGACATGACCCGGTCGCCGATGATGCGGAAAGCGAGCCGCATGTGCGTGTACCGCCACTTCAAGAACGCCTCGTCGTAATCCATGAACGCCTGCAGGAGCCGAAAGAGCTCGTAATGCACGCGCGGCTCCCGCTCGATTTCGAGCACCGTCACCGACTTGCGCGCCAGCGCATCGGTGAAGTGCGGCCAGAGGCGTTTTCCGACATTCAGCAGGAGCGCAAACCCCGGCGACTCCTGCCCGCTCCCCCGCCCCAGTGAGCTCGTACGCAGCACGTGATAGTCGGCGGGTGCCATCGTCTCGAGAATGATGATCTGCTCGCGCAGCAGATCGAGGATCATCCGGCAGCGGTGCATGAGGTCGGCCGCGAGATGCAGCTCGTCGCGGTCGATGTGCGCCACGGCGCGGTCGACCTCGTAGTCGATGTGATGCAGCCAGAGCTCGGCGCTCTGGTGCGTGATCTGGAACAGCCGCTCTTCAGGATTGGCGAGCAGCTCGGCGGGCTTCTGCAGCTCGAGCAGCTCCGGCACGCGCACGTAGCGCTCGTAATCCGTCTCGCCGCGCCCTTCGAGAATGGGACCGGTGTGTGGCATCGGCGCGGATCATACTGCGGTCGCGCCTCAGACCAGTTCGAGAATGTGCCCGAGCTTCTTTTTCTTCGTCTCGAGATACTTCTTCGTCGTCAGCGACGGCGCGATCTCGAGCGGCACGCGCGCGACGATCTCGAGGCCGAAGCCCTCGATCGCCACGAACTTGGCCGGGTTGTTCGTCATCAGGCGGATCTTGCGCACGCCGAGGTCGCGGAGGATCTGAGAGCCGGTGCCGTAGTTGCGGATGTCGGGAGCGAAGCCGAGCTTCGCGTTCGCCTCGATGGTGTCGTCGCCCTGGTCCTGCAGCTCGTACGCGCGCAGCTTGTTCACGAGGCCGATGCCGCGTCCTTCCTGCAGCAGATAAAGAACGACGCCCTTCCCTTCCTTCTCGATCAGCGCGAACGCGCGCTCGAGCTGATCGCCGCAGTCGCAGCGGCTGGAGTGGAAGACGTCGCCGGTGAGACACGACGAATGCACGCGCACGAGCACCTCGTCATCCTCGTGGATCTCGCCCTTCACCAGCGCGACGTGCTCCTCGCCGGTGATGTCGCTCTTGTACGCGTACACGCGGAACTCGCCGTAGTCCGTCGGCAGCTTCGGCGACGCGAGGCAGTGCACGTGCTTCTCCGTCTGCATGCGGTACTTGATGATGTCCGCGACGGAGATGATCTTGAGGCCGTGCTTCACGGCGAACTCGCGCAGGTCCGCGAGCCGCGCCATCGTGCCGTCCTCGTTCATGATCTCGCAGATGACCGACGCCGGCGTGAGCCCCGCGATGGCCGCGAGATCCACCGACGCCTCGGTCTGGCCGGCGCGTTTGAGCACGCCGCCCTTTTTCGCGCGCAGCGGAAAGACGTGTCCCGGCCGCGCGAGATCCAGCGGCCGCGTCTTCGGATCGATGGCCACGCGCACGGTCTCCGCGCGATCGAACGCCGAGATGCCGGTCGTCACGCGTCCGCGCGCCTCGATCGACACCGTGAACGCGGTGCCGAACGTGGCGGTGTTGTTCTCCACCATCAGCGGCAGGTCGAGCTCGTTGCAACGCTCTTCCGTGAGCGCGAGGCAGATCAGTCCCCGCCCGAACCGCGCCATGAAGTTCACGGCCTCGGGCGTGACGTTCTCCGCCGCGATGCAGAGGTCTCCCTCGTTCTCGCGATCCTCGTCGTCGACGATGATCACGAACTGTCCGCGGCGATAGAGCTCGGCCGCTTCTTCGATGGTGGCAAAGGGCATAGTGGACGCCATTCCTGAATTAATTCTACTCGACCAGCTTGAAAGAGTCCGAAACCGTGTACGAAGTCTTCTTCACCGTGTCGATGATCTTGACCGTGAACGTGTAGTCGCCCGGCTTGAATGACGCGAGCGGAATGTCGCTGCCGAGGCCGAAGCGGCCGGGGATGCCCTTCACGGCGAAGGCGGGCATCTCGCGCAGCGGCAGCGCGGAGTGGATCTTCTTTCCGCCGTCGCGCTCGGTCCCTTCGAGATCGAGCTTCACCTGCAACTTCGGCATCGGCGTCGGATCGCCGTTGACCGGCACGACCGCGCTGTTGCCCGCCGTGGGATCGACGACGCCGGGATTGCGCAGCTCGACAAAGTACGCGAGATCGTCCGAGCGATGGAACGTCTTGTCGGCCTTCGGGATGACTTTGAGGCCGCCGTACGCGAACGGCTCGGTCGGCTTCTGCGCTTCCTTCATCGCGAAGACGTTGTTCGACAGGATGAGCCGTCCGCTCGCGGACGCGGTCTTGTCGATCGTGCCGGCGAGCGTCATCGGCTGCGACGCCATCGTCACGACCTTGCCGTTGTCGGCGAGACCGACGATCGCACGCGACGCGCCCGCGGGCAGCTGCGGGAACGAGGTGTCGATGAAGAGATCGTCCTTCGTCGCGTTGAGATGTGCCGGCTGCTCGAACGCCGCGACCGTCTTGCCGCTCGCGTCTTCGACGACGCCGAAGAACGTGAGGCCCGACGACGGCGCGATGCCGGACGTCTTCGGCACGTACAGCACGACCGGCACGAAGTAATCGCCCGTGTTGGTGATCTCTTCGTCCCACGCGAGGTACGACGGCGACTTCTCGTACGGATTCGTCGCCGCGGCCTTGAAGCTCTCGACCGCCGCGCGCAGCGCTTCGCTCTGCAGCGACGCGACGGCCGGTGCGGCGGGCGCGGGAGCCGGAGCGGGCGCCGCGGCAACGGGCGCGGACTGCTGCGCGAGTTGCGGCGGCGCGGTGAGGTTCGGCTGCGTGATGCCGCGCGCGATCGCGCGATCCTGCGACGCCGCGTCGAACTTGCGGTCGAGGCGCCAGTCGCCGGTGTGGAAGCGGTCGACGAAACGCAGCGACGTCGTCGCCGTCTGGAAGACCGGCTCGTCGTTGTAGGTCCACGTCATCGCGTCGGGCGACGACGCGGCCGCGTCGTTCGACATCCCGCCGGAGCTCGTGTCGGGCGACGAGGTGTCCTGCGTCGTACTCTGCACGACCTTCGCGGGCGCGCCGTAGACGACGAGCGCGTGACCGCGATCGGTCATCGAGCCTTTCGTCTTGCCGGTGCCGAAGTGCTCGTCCGCGTAGCGGATGCGCTCTTCGATCTGCTCGCGGTACTCGTTGCGCGGGGTGTTGGGCGTCGGATCGCGCCGCGCCCAGAAGAGGGCGATGAACGCGTCCGCGTCGGCGTCGTTCTGGATCGTCTTCCACTTCGCCGCCTCGTCGTGCGTCATGAGGAACTGCACGGCGCCGCGGCCCCAGTCGGTGTGCTCGGACGTGAGCGCGAATGCGCTGCCGGCGAGGCCGGCCACGAGAGCAGCACTGAGGAACGTACGGAATCTCATCAGGTTCTATCCACCTTCCGACGGATCGTCGCCGGGCATCAACAGCGACGGACCGGACCTGCTTCCCCAGCCCGCCAGCCGCGGCCGTGCGCTACTGCTGCTCGAAGTTCTCCATCTCGTCGTAGAGACGGTCCATCTCCGCGTCGATCTCTTCCTGCTTGAGGATGCCCTTGCGCACCAAAAGCGTCGAGAGACTGTGCAGCAGGATCCCGTTCTCGATGATCATCTGCTCGATCTGTTCGTCCTCGTCTTCGTAGTCGGCGCCGTCGTTGCGATCGATGTCGTCCATCACTTCCTCCTTCGTGCTTCTCCCGCAAACCGTATACCTCTGGCCAGCGTCAACAAGCAACCCGTAAAATCCGCGGCTTATGAAACGTGCCGTGCTTGCCTTTGCCTTCCTCGTCCTCGCCTGCGCGAAACCGGAAACGTCCGCGCCCGCAAACACTTCGACGGCGCCCGCGGCAACGCGCGGTGCCGCATCCACGTCGAAGCCGTTCCGCGTCGGCCTGCTCACGCCCGGCTCGATCAACGACGGCGGCTGGAACGCGATCGCGTGGGAAGGCATGCAGCGCATCCAGAAAGAGCTCGGCGCCGAGATCTCGCATCAGGAGACGAAGACGCCCGCCGAGTTCGATGAAGGCTTCCGCTCGTACGGCGCGAAGAAGTTCGACCTCGCCTTCGGCCACGGCTTCGAGTTCCAGGACGCGGCGAAGAAAGCCGGCGCCGAGTATCCCGACACGATGTTCGTGACGACGTCCGGCAGCACGGTGGCGCGCAACGTCGCGCCGATGCGCTTCCGACTCGAGGAAGCGACCTACCTCCTCGGCGTCATCGCCGCGCGCGAATCGAAAACCGGCAAGGCCGGTCTCGTCGGCGGCATCAACCTCCCGTCGATTGCGTCGACGTTCGAGGCCTTCAAGGCCGGCGCGCATTCGGTGAATCCGAAGTTCGAAGTGAAGGAGATCTACACCGGCAACTTCGATGACCTGGGCGCCGCGAAAGTGGCCACGCTCTCGCTCATCAACGCCGGCGCCGACTTCGTCTTCCATCAGGCCAACGAGGCCGGACGCGGCGTCTTTCAGGCGTGCAGCGAGCGGAAGATCCGCTGCTTCGGCTCGAACAAGAATCAGAACGATCTCGCGCCCGACGTCATCGTCGCGTCGGCCGTGCTCGACGTCCCCGGCGCGTTCGTGCGCATGGCGAAGACCGTGCGCGACAAGCAGTTCAAGCCAGAGATCCAGATGTTCGGCATGGCCAACGGCATCGTCACGCTGGAGTGGAACGAGAAGCTGAAAGGAACGCTCGCGCCGGCGACGGTGGCCGAGGTGGAGCGCCTCGAAGCGCAGATCAAGCAGGGCGCGTTGCAGGTGCCGCTCGGGTTCTAGTTGTTACGCCTCGAGCACATCGGCAAGTTGTTCGGCGCGCATCGCGCCGTCGACGACGTGTCGCTGACCCTCGACGCCGGCACGATCGTGGCCGTGGTCGGCGAGAACGGCGCGGGCAAGACGACGCTGATGCGCATCGCCGCCGGCGAGCTCGCGCCGGATGCCGGACGCGTCGCGAGCCGCGGCGGCGTCGCGCTCGTCCATCAACACTTCGTTCTGGTCAACGAGTTGACCATCGCCGAGAACCTGGCCCTCGGCATCGACTTCCGTTTCGCCACGCGCCGCGCGCTCGAACGCCGTGCCGAAGCCGTGATCGCGGAATCCGGCATCGCTCTCACGAACGTGCAGCGGCGCGTCGAGATGCTCTCGGTCGGCGAGAAGTCGAAGCTCGAGCTGATCAAGGCGATCGCGACGAAGCCGTCGACGCTGATCCTCGACGAGCCGACCGCGGTGCTGACGCCGCACGAAGCGGAAGAGCTGTTTCGCGTGATGCGCCGCCTCGCCGCGAGCGGCACCGCGGTCACGTTCATCAGCCACAAACTGCCGGAGGTAATGGCCGTCGCGGAACGCGTCGTGGTGATGCGCGGCGGACGGCTGGTGCTCGACACGCGCGCGTCCGACACGAATGCCGAGTCGCTCGCGCGCGTCATGGTCGCCTCCCCTCCCTCCCCGCCTCCCGCGCACGAACGCGCGCGCGGCGAGGTGGCGCTCGACCGCGAAGGACTCGTGCTGCACGCGGGCGAGATCGTCGCGGTGGTCGGCGTCGCGGGCAACGGGCAGACGGAGCTCGCCGCGCGGCTACGCGATGCGTTGCCGGACGCGGGGCACATTCCCGAAGACCGCACGCGCGACGGCATCGTCGCGGCGATGACGCTCGCCGAGAATCTCGCGCTCAAAGCATCGCGCTGGAATCCGCGCGCGGCCGCGAAACACGCGGAGACGATGATCGCGCTCTACTCGATCCGCGCACGCGGACCGCTGCAGCGCGCCGGTGATCTCTCCGGCGGCAACCAGCAGAAGCTCGTCCTCGCCCGCGAGCTCGAGCGCAAGCCGCGCGTCATCGTCGCCGCGGAACCGACGCGCGGACTCGACCTCGAGGCCACGCGCTTCGTGCACGACCAGCTCCGCGCCGCTGCCGCAAACGGCGCCGCGATCCTGCTGATCACGTCCGATCTCGACGAGGCGTTCGCACTCGCCGACGCGCTGCACGTGATTTATCGCAAAAAACTCAGCGAACGGCTCGGGCGGGCGGAGGCGGCGGCGCGGGTCGGGAAACTGATGGCAGGCGTCGCATGAAGCGCCTCCTCATCGCCGCCGCAGCCGCGTGCGTCGCGCTCCTGCTCCTCGCGCTCTCCGCGCTCGCGTTCGGGCACGATCCGCGCGAGCTGCTCGCGATCCTCGTGCGCGGCTCGGTCGGCTCGCCATTCGCGATCGCGGGGACGCTGCTGAAATCCGTGCCGCTCCTGCTGACGGGACTCAGCGTCGCCATCGCCTTTCGCGCGGGCGTCTGGAACATCGGCGGCGAAGGGCAGTTCATCGCCGGCGCGCTCGCGGGGCTGCTCGGCGCGCGCTATGGCGTCATCGTCTCGCTGCTTGCGGCGATGCTCGCGGGCGCGGCGTGGGCGTCGCTCGCGACGGCCATGCGGCTCTGGCGCAACGCCCCCGAAGTGCTGACGACGATCCTCCTCAACTTCATCGCCATCCATCTCCTCGGCTGGTGCGTCAACGGCCCGCTGCAGGAACGCGCGGCGCAGTATCCGCAAACCGACGCCGCCGCGGCGACGCTGCCCGCGCTCGGTTCCGTGCACTTCGGCGTCGTGCTCGCGCTCGCGGCGAGCATCGGCTCGTGGTGGCTGCTCTATCGCACCGCGGAAGGCCTGCGCCTGCGTGCGACCGGCCTCAATCCGTCCGCCGCGCGCTGGGCCGGCATTCGCGTTTCCGCGCAGCTCGCGCGCGCGATGGCGGTCTCCGGCGCCGCGGCCGGCCTCGCGGGCGGCATCGAGCTCCTCGGCGTCACGCATCGCCTCTTCGAACGTTTCGCCGCCGGCTACGGCTACGCCGGCATCGCCGTCGCGCTGCTCGCGCAACTCCATCCGCTCGCCGTCGTCGCCTCCGCGCTCTTCTTCGGCGCGCTGACGACCGGCGCGGGCGAGCTGCAGCGCACCGCCGGCATCTCGTCCGGCGTCGCGACGCTCGGACAGGCCGTCGTGATCCTCGTGCTCATCGGAGTCGACTATGTTCGAACTCGTCGCTGACGCTCTCCCGCTCGCCGTCGTCGCATCGACGCCGTTGCTCCTCGCCGTCGAAGGCGAGCTGGTCGTGCAGCGCAGCGGCATCATCAACCTCGGCATCGAGGGGATGATGCTCGTCTCGGCGATGACGGCGGTGCTCGCGGCGCAGCTGACGAAGAGCGTCGCCATCGGATTTCTCGGCGGCGTCGGCGGCGCGCTCCTCGTCGCGGCACTCTTCGGCGCCTTCGCCATCGCCATGCGCGCCGATCAGATCGTGACCGGCACCGCGATCAACCTCCTCGCCCTCGGCGTCACGAGCTTCGTCTACCAGGAACTGCAGCAGGGCGCGATCTTCGTGCAGTCGGTGCCGCGGATGCACGGCGACTTCGTGCTGCCGCTCGCGTGGGTCGTCTTCCCCATCGCGCTCGCGCTCGTGCTGTGGAACACGTCGTTCGGCCTGCGCCTCCGCGCGTGCGGCGAGAACCCCACCGCTGTCCCGCACGTCGCGCGCTACCGCTGGAGCGCGCTCGCGATCGAAGCATTCCTCGCCGGTCTCGGCGGCGCGTATCTCTCGCTCGGTCTCTCCAGCGGCTTCGCGGAGAACATGACCGCGGGCCGCGGCTTCATCGCGCTCTCGATCGTGATCTTCGGACGCTGGAAGCTGAAGGGCGCGCTTCTCGGCACCGCCATCTTCGGTCTCGCCGCCGCGCTGCAGTACGCGCTGCAGGCCGCCTCGTACGGGCTGCCGTTCCATCTGCTGCTCGCGATCCCGTACGTCGTCACGCTGCTCATCCTCTGCGGTGTCGCCGGACGCGTTCGCGCGCCGGAATCGCTCGGCGTGCGTTAACGGCGTCAACGCGCGAGGCGCGTAATCGCCCCGCGCATCGCGCGCAGCGGCTCCGGCGCGTCGGCGCCGAACGGAGCCGGCGCGCGCATCACCGCCACGTCGCTCGCAAGCGCGTGCAGCGGCTCGGCCAACTCGCGCGCCTCGGCGCGGAAGCGTAGTCCGTCGAGCGACTTCACGAGACGCCGCATGTACACGGTGATGGTCATGAACGCTTCCGACTCTTCGCCGCGGTCGTCGCTCAGCAGTCGCTGCACGGACGCTTCGACGTTGTTCAGCGCGACGAGCAACGCGTGCCGCGACTCGGCCACCTGCGCGTCATCGCACGAGCCGACGCAGCGCGCGTACTCGGCGAGCGCGTTCAGCGCGGCCGTCACGTCGTCGCGCACGCGGCCTCGCTCGGATGCGGGCCAGAGCAGCCATGCGCCGAGGAGCGCCAGGAGCGCGCCGAAGACCGTGTTCTCGATGCGGAGCCAGACGAGATGGCGATCGAGCGCGTGGATCTCCGCGAGCAGCACGAACGTCGGCGTGAGCACGAACGAATAAAGCCCGTAGTTGACCGGCAGCCACGCGACGGTTAGCGCCGCGCCGATGAACACGAGCACGAGCATCTGCAGCGGCGAATGCACGAGCGAGAGCAGCACCGCCGCGAAGATGCCGCCCGCGATCGTTCCCGCGACGCGCTGCAGGCCGCGCTGCAACGTCGCGGACGTGTACGGCTGCAGCACGACGATGACCGTGAGCGTGAGCCAGTAGCCACGCGCGATGTGCATCGCCGACGTGAGTCCGACGGCCAGCGCGGCGACGACCGCCACGCGCATCGCGTGACGCAGCACGGCCGACTCCCACGTCAGCGCGCTGACGATCGGCGCGCGCAGATTGAGCTGCGGCCGCGGAGCGCGGCCATTCAGCTCGTTCACGGCGACGACCGCGTCGTGCAGCGGACCGTCGGTCGCGAGTGTGGGATCGGTGCGCTCGTTCTCGATGAGCTCCGCGATGCGTTCGAGGGGCGGCGCGAGCGCGGGATCGGGCGCGATGCGTTCCGCGCTTTCGACGAGGACGAGCAACCGCTCGCCGCGATGCGATTCGCCCTGCAGGCCGCGCCGCATGCGCGCGAGCGCCACGCGTGCGTCGCGAAGTGCGGCCTCGACGTCGCCGCCGTGCGCCAGCGCGCGATAGACGCGTGCGACCGCCATGCGCGCCGGTCGATACGGACGGAACGGACCGACGAGCAGCGAGAGCACGATCGCGCCGGCGGAGCCGAGGAGTGTGGCCGCGCCGCGCGTGAGCGCGCCGGCGAGCGTCGGCTCCGGGATGCCGAGCGACACGACGAACATCGCCAGCGACACCGTCGCCGCGGAGGTCGCGGTGATGCCGTACGTGCGCGCGAGTCCCGCGCCGAGCGCCCACAACGCCGTCGCGATCACGGCGCTCGCGAGGTGCTGTCCGGCGACCGCGGCCACCGTCGCCGCGAGCACGCCGAAGAACGTCGTCGGCAGCATGGCCGCGAGACGCCGCGGCACCGGCCCGCCTTTGTCCGTCAGCGCAACGTTGAAGCCGGCCAGGCCGAGCCAGATCGCCTGCGGCGAGCCGAGGCTCTGCGCGACGAGCAGCGGGCCGATGGTGGCGACGGCGGCGCGCACGCCGCGTCCGTATTCAGGGCGCGCGGCCGCGACTTGCGTGATCTGTGCGAAGTGACTGCGAAACGTCAACGACGAACTGCCATGCGCGTCCCGCGCCGGGTCACCGCCGCGCGGACGCCATCGCCGTGGCGCCGCTGTTCGTGTGGCCGAAGAACGCGGAGTGACGGAGCCAGTCGCGGTCGGGGTAATACGCGAAGATCGGGCTGCCGCCCTTCACGGTGTCGATGATCTTGTGCGCCATCTCCGCGCGCACCGCGGGGCAGCCCCAACTGCGGCCGAGACGGCCGAGGGCTGCGATCGCGGCGCGGCTGACATACGAGGCGCCGTGCATCACGATTGCGCGGTCCCACGCCATGTCGTTCACGCCTTCTTCGAGTCCGCGCAGGCGCAGCGAATAGCCGTTGCCGCCGATGTACGTGTCGGCGGTGACGAAGAGGCCGATGCTCGTGGCGAGGCTGCCGGGGCTGTTCGAGAAGAAGCTGGCGAGGTTGCCGCCGCTGTTCTTGCCGTGCGCGACGAGCTCGCGGAAAAGCAGCTTCCTCGCATCGAGATTGAAGACGAAGAGGCGCGGCTTGTCAGACGGCAGCGAGTAGTCGATGACGGTGAGCAGATCGTGGCGTCGCACGAGGCCGCGCTCGTCGGCGCAGCGCGAAGCGTTGAGCGCGAGGCGGAGCACGTCGGCTTTGAGGCCGGGCGCCTGCCGCAGCAGCGCGCCGACGAGCGACTCGGATGCGCCGGCGTTGCATGGTGGCGCATCCGCGCGCACCGCCGGGCTGAACCACAACAGGACCGGGACGAGGGCCAGGAGAATTCGCTTCATTGAGAAACCGTTCGGAGTTGGACTGACGACTTGCGGATCAGAATAGCAGACCGTGCAAGCTCAGCCGTTCCTCGCCTGATTTGAAATCATGACTGTACGCAGCATTCGCCACCTCCATCCCGCGGTCTCCGACGACATCGGCGACCTCCGTACGCAACGCCCGCTGCCGAACGGCCGGCTCGAGCAGATCGACCCGTTCCTCTTCCTCAATCATCACGGGCCGCAGGTCTACGGCCGCAACAATCGCGGGCTGCCGTTCGGGCCGCATCCGCACCGCGGCTTCGAGACCGTGACGTTCATCGTCGAAGGCTCGCTCGCGCATCGCGACAGCGCGGGACACGAGAGCGTCATTCGCGACGGCGGCGTGCAGTGGATGACGGCGGGGCGCGGCGTCGTGCACGCGGAGCTCTCCCCCGAGGAGTTCCTGCGTGACGGCGGACCGCTGGAGATCCTGCAGCTGTGGGTCAATCTGCCCGCCCGCCTCAAGATGACGGCGCCGCGCTACATCGGCTTGCAGGCGGACGAGATTCCGGCCGCGACGGCGGCGGATGGCGTGCGCGTGAGCGTCATCGCGGGAACGTGGGACGGCACGCGCGGTCCCGTCGAGACGCTGACCGACATCACCATGACGACGATCGCGATGGACGCCGGCAGCCGCGTGTCGTTGCCGGCGCCGCACGGAGAGAACGTCTTCTTCTACGTCGTGCGCGGCGAGTTGCGCGCGTCGACGACGACGCTACCGGCGATGCAGCTCGTCGAGTTCAACGACGACGGCGACACGATCGAGGTCGAGGCGACGCAGGACTCACGGATTCTCTTCGGCCACGCGACGCCGTTCGGCGAGCGCGTCGTCGCGCACGGACCGTTCGTCATGAACTCGCACGAAGAGATCTATCAGGCGATGCTGGATTATCAAATGGGCCGCTTCGCGTAGCAGATGGGGCGCTTCAACTAGCAGATCGCTTCGCTTAGCGCTCGTCTTCCACGAACGCCACGGCGTGCGCGTCGAAGAGCCCCGTGCGGCGCCAGTTGCCGTCGAGCTCCACGTGATCGCCCGCGCGCAGTTCCGTGCGCACCTCGCCGAAGCCGACCGTGATCAGGCTGCCGGTGAGATCGTTGCGCAGCACGAACGTACCGCGATCGAGGTCGACGCTGTCGATGACGCCGCGCAGCGTGGCCGCGGAGTAGGCAAGGCCGTCGCCGTTCGCGCCGTCGTAGCCGCGCGCGTCGTCGTAGCGGAAGGCGTCGTAGCGTGGCGCGTACACGTAGTAGCCGCGGCGGTCGTACACGCCGCCGATGGTGACGGTGTCGCCGACGCGGAAGCGGTTCCGCGCGAAATAGCGCGGCGAGACGAGGAACGGATCGCCGACGTTGCCGATCCAGACGCGATAGCCGCCGCGGTCGCGGTTGATGCGCGAGACCGGGCCGTGCGCGTAATACGGACGGCCGTGCACCGGTCGGGAGCTCCGGCTGTCGGCAAGGGCGGAACTGCCGAGAAGCAGCGCGACGGCAAGACCGAAAGCCGCAATTCGTTTGTTCATCCGTCGTCCTCCTTCCACGACCTCAGAGTACCATCGGCGCGCGATGCGGCAGAACATCCTCATCACCGGCGCGAGCTCCGGCCTCGGCGCGGGCATGGCGCGCGCCTTCGCCGCGCGCGGCCGCAGTCTCGCACTCTGCGCGCGACGCGTCGACCGTCTCGAGTCGCTACGCGACGAGCTGCACGCCGCGCATCCGAATGTGCGCATCGAGCTCCGCGCGCTCGACGTCAACGATCACGAGCAGGTGTTCGCGGTCTTCCGCGCGTTCCGCGACGACTTCGGCACGCTCGACCGCATCATCGTCAATGCCGGTCTCGGCAAAGGCGCGCCTCTCGGCACCGGCTATTTCTACGCGAACAAGCAGACGGCGATGACGAACTTCGTCGCCGCGCTCGCGCAGTGCGAGGCCGCGCTGGAGATCTTCCGCGCGCAGAACGCGGGACATCTCGTCACCATCGCGTCCGTCAGCGCGATGCGCGGCCTGCGCGGTCCGCTGACGACGTACGCGGCGACGAAGGCCGGACTGGCCGCGCTCACCGAGGGCATCCGCGCGGATCTGCTGAACATGCCGATCGTTGTCAGCACGATGTTCCCCGGCTACATCCGCTCCGAGATGAACGAGCGCGTGAAGCACGCGCCGTTCATGGTCGACACCGACGTAGGCGTCCGCGCGCTCGTGCGCGCCATCGAGGCGGAGAAAACGCAGGCGTTCGTCCCCGCGTGGCCGTGGAGCGCGATCGCGTTTCTGATGAAGCGGCTCCCGCTGCGCGCCGTGACGAAGCTATTCTGAGCGCGCATGGATTTCACGCCGTCGCCGCGCGCCCGTGAGCTCGCCGAGCGCGTCCGGCATTTCATCGCCAACGAGATTGCTGCCGTCGAAGACGAACACGTGCGCGAGCTGCACGCCGCCCATCGCGGCGGCGACTGGACGCAGTGGCGCGTCTCGCCGCGCGTCGAGGCGCTGAAGGCGAAAGCACGCGACGCGGGACTGTGGAACTTCTTCCTCGAGTTGCCTGCCCTCGATTACGCCGTGGTGGCCGAGGCGATGGGCTGGAGTTTGCTCGCGCCGGAGATCTTCAACTGCAACGCGCCGGACAGCGGCAACATGGAAGTGCTCGCCCACTTTGGAACGGCCGAACAGAAAGAAGGCTGGCTGCAGCCGCTGCTCGCGGGCGAGATCCGTTCCGTGTTCTGCATGACCGAGCCCGACGTCGCGTCGAGCGATGCCACGAACCTGCGCGCGACGATCCGCGACGACGGCGACACGCTCGTCCTCGACGGCCGCAAGTGGTGGACGACCGGACTCGGACATCCGCGCGCGAAGGTCGCCATCTTCATGGGCATCTCCAATCCCGACGGCGATCGCCATCGTCAGCACAGCATGGTGCTCGTGCCGCTCGATACTCCTGGCGTGCACATCGAGCGCATGCTCCCCGCGTTCGGCGACTACGACGAGCCATACGGCCACGGCGAGGTCACGTTCACCAACGTGCGCGTGCCGAAGGCGAACCTCATCGCGGGGCTCGGCCGCGGCTTCGAGATCGCGCAGAGCCGTCTCGGTCCCGGACGCATCCATCACTGCATGCGCGCAATCGGTGCCGCGGAACGCGCGCTCTCGCTGATGATCGAACGCGGTCTCGCGCGCGTCGCCTTCGGCAAGCCGCTCCTCGACCTCGGCGGCAACCGCGAGCGCATCGCGGAGCTGCGCATCGCCATCGATCAGGCGCGCCTGCTCACGCTGCACGCCGCGTGGCGCATCGACACCGCGGGCGCCGCCGCGTCGATGAGCGAGATCTCCGCGATCAAAGTCGTCGCGCCGAACGTGCTGCAGCGCGTCGCCGACGAGGCGATCCAGCTCTTCGGCGGCGCGGGCATGTCGCACGACGTGCCGCTGACGACTCTCTTCGCGATGGCGCGCGCGCTGCGCATTGCCGACGGTCCCGACGCCGTGCACCTCGGCGTCATCGCGCGCCACGAGCTGCGGAAACATCAGCCATGAGCGAACTGGAAATCGAAATCGACGAAGGTCCCATCCGCCCCGGCGAAGAGCTGAACGTCGACGCCGTCGACGCGTGGCTCAAGTCGCAGCTGCCCGACCTCGAAGGCACGCCGCGCGTGACGCAGTTCGCCGGCGGCGCGTCGAACTGGACGTATCGCCTGCACTACGACGACGCGCACGATTTCGTGCTGCGCCGCGCGCCGGCGGGCACGAAGGCGAAATCGGCGCACGACATGGGACGCGAGTACCGCCTGCAGCAGGCGCTCGCGCCGGTGTTTCCGTACGTGCCGGAGATGGTCGCGCACTGCGCGGACGAGTCGGTGATCGGCACCGAGTTCTACGTCATGCGCCGCATCGACGGCATCATTCCGCGACGCGAGCTCGGCGTGGAGATGCCGCCCGAGCTCGTGCGCTCGCTCTGCTTCAACTTCCTCGACACGCTCATCGCGCTGCACCGCGTCGATTTCGTCGCCGCCGGTCTCGAGCACCTCGGCAAAGGCGCGGGTTACGTGCGGCGGCAGGTCGACGGCTGGAACCAGCGCTACAAGAACGCGAGGACATGGAACGTGCCGCGCGGCAACCGCATCATGCGCTGGCTCGAGCGCAACGTGCCGCCGGTCGAAAGCATCTGCATCACGCACAACGATTTTCGCTTCGACAACGTCGTGCTGCATCGCGAGCGGCCCACGCGCATCATCGGCGTCCTCGACTGGGAGCTGGCCACGCTCGGCGATCCGCTGATGGACCTCGGCAACACGATCGCGTATTGGGTCGAGGCGGACGACGACGTCGTCGCCCGCAGCACGCGCCGCCAGCCGACGAACATCGAAGGCATGCTCACGCGCAAGGAAGTCGTGTCGTATTACTGCGCGCAGATGGGCTTCACGCTCGAGCACTGGCCGTTCTACGAAGTCTTCGGCCTCTTCCGCGTGTCGGTGATCGCGCAGCAGATCTACTATCGATACCTCAACGGGCAGACGGGAAATCCCGCGTTCAAACGCTTCTGGGCGCTCGTGCATTACCTGCACTGGCGCTGCCGCCGCCTCATGTAAAAACGAAAGCCGGCGCGCCCGTGGGCAGCGCCGGCTTTCGCGTGAGATCGGAAGAAGTCGTTTACCGGTTCGCGTCGAGCAGGAACTCGCCGCGGCAGCCGTTCGAGACCCAGACTCCGTTCTCGTCGTAGCCCCAGCTCTGTCCGCGCTCGCACGCCGCATCGCTCGTGCGGCGCAGCAGCGTCACGCCCCAGCCGGTGTTCGCGCGGCAGTAGTTGCGGCGGCCGTCACGCGACTCGCAGACGAGCGTCTGCTGTCCCGACGACGAGGCCATCGAGCCGTTGTTGTTGCCGTTGCCGCGCATGCCGTTGTGATAGCCGCCGACGCTGAACTCGGCGCGGCAGCCGTGATCGACCCAGATGCCGTTCTGGTCCCAGCCCCAGTCGCGGCCCATGTTGCAGCCGTTCTGGCTGAGCTGATGCGCGAGCTGCACGCCGTACGACGTGTCCGCGCTGCAGCGCGTGCGGCCGTTGTTCTTCGACTCGCACATCACCGTGCGCGCGGCCGAATGCTGCCAGCGGCTGCCCGTGTCGCCGATCGTGAACTCGGCGCGGCAGCCTTTGTCGACCCAGATGCCGCGGCCGTCGGAGCGCACGTCCCACGTGCGTCCACGCACGCAGGCGTCGGCGCTGAGGCGCCGCGCGAGCGTCACGCCGCCGGTGACGTCAGCGTTGCAGGTGTGGCGGATGTTGTTGATCGACTCGCAGGTGATGGTCGAGCCGGATCTGCCGTTCCACGTCGACGACGACGACGCCAGCGCGAAGTCGGCGCGGCAGCCGCCGCTCACCCACACCATTCCGTTGCGCGTGCCCCACGTCTTCCCTTCGACGCAGGTGTTGTCGCTCATCTGATGCGCGATGACGACGCGTCCGGCATCCCAGCCGGTGGTCCGGCATTCGTGGTACTTGTTGTTCGTCGACTCGCAACGAACCGTGTTCTGTGCGGATGCAGCCGTGGCGAGGAACACTGCCAGGGCCGCAACAAGTGCATGTTTCATCACATGGTCCTCCGGTCCAGTGTGTTTGCGCGAGGTTTGCCAGAATTAGCGGGCTCGACGACGAAAATTACGTGGCGCGGCCCCACATGCCGAGCTCGTCCCAGACGCTGGCAAGCCGCGGCCCGTCGGATGACGACGCAACTTCGGCGCGTTTGCGCGGCGCCGACGCGATCGCGGCGGCGATGCGCGGTACGACCTCGCCCACGCGCGGCGCGAGCGACTCGGCGTGCTCCTCGAGAAAGCGCGTGCTGACCAAACCTTCGCGGAACGCCGGATGCGTGATGACGCGGCGCAGCCACGAGACGTTCGTCTTCGTCCCGAGGATCACGTAGTCGCGGAGCGCACGTGCGAGCCGGTCAATGGCGGCGTCACGCGATTCCGCGGTGGCCACGAGCTTGGCCAGCATCGGATCGAACTTCACGCCGATCTCGCTGCCGCGCGTGACGCCCGCGTCGACGCGCACGCCCGGACCGGTCGGCTCCGAGTACACCGCGATCGTTCCGCTCTGGGGCAGAAAGCGATCGTCGGGATCCTCGGCATACACGCGCACTTCGATCGCGTGTCCGCGCTGCCGCAGCGCGTCCTGCGTCCACGGCAGCGGCTTGCCCGACGCGACGTCGAGCTGCGCGCGCACGAGATCGACGCCCGTCACCTGCTCGGTGATCGGATGCTCGACCTGCAGGCGGGCGTTGACCTCGAGGAAATAGAAGTCGCCCTCGCTGAAGATGAACTCGACGGTTCCCGCGTTCACGTATCCCGCGGCCTCGACAGCGCGCACTGCGGCGGTGCCCATGCGCTCGCGTATCTCCGGAGTGACGACCGGCGACGGGGTCTCTTCCATGATCTTCTGGTGGCGCCTCTGGATCGAGCATTCGCGCTCGCCGAGGTACACGGTCTGCCCGTGCTGGTCCGCGATGACCTGGATCTCGATGTGACGGGGGTTGAGGACGTACTTTTCGACGTAGACAGTC
>JAFATB010000015.1 GCA_019244185.1 Acidobacteriota bacterium | reverse complement strand
CTTTTCGTGACGACGTCGATCGGCATCGCCATCTTCCCCGACGATGGACTCGACGCGGAGATGTTGCTGAAGAACTCCGACGGGGCCATGTACCGGGCGAAGGAAGCCGGCCGCAACAACTACCAGTACGCGACGCCCTCGACGTTTGATGCCATGAACGGACGGCTGTCGCTCGAGCGGAGTTTGCATCGCGCCGTCGACCGGCAGGAGTTCGTCGTCCACTACCAGCCGATGATCGAGATCGGGACGAACAAGCTCGTCGCCGCGGAGGCTCTCATTCGTTGGCAGCATCCCGAGAACGGGCTGATGAATCCCGAGGACTTCATTCCTCTGGCCGAGGAGAGCCGGCTCATCATCCCGATGGGGGAGTGGGTGCTCAAGACGGCGTGCGCGCAGATGAAGAAGTGGCACGAGCTGGGCCACGCGCTGCGGATCGCGGTCAACCTTTCGCCGCGGCAGTTCCAGCAGCGCGACCTGGCGTCGCTCATCGAGAAGACGCTCGGCGAGAGCGGGCTGGAGGCGGAGTACCTGGAACTCGAGATCACCGAGGGGACGGCCATGCAGAACGCGGAGCTGTCGCTGACGATCATGAAGAGGTTGAAGGAGATGGGGGTGCGCCTGTCGATCGACGACTTCGGCACCGGCTACTCGTCGCTCAGCTACCTCAAGCGCTTCCCGATCGACACGGTGAAGATCGATCAGGACTTCGTGCGCGATCTCACGGCGGACGACGCGGCCATCATCACGGCGGTGATCTCGATGGCGCGGGCACTGAACCTGCGTGTCATCGCCGAAGGCGTGGAGACGGAGGAGCAGTTGGCGTTCCTCCGCCGCGAGCAATGCGCGGAAATCCAGGGCTTTCTCTGTTCGCAGCCGCTCTCCGCGCGCGATTTCGAGGAGGCGTTGCGGCGGATGGCGCATCCGCCGCCGCGCGCTCCGCGGCTTTCGCCGAACGTCTGATGTGGCAGAGGTTGACAATGAGGATCGCGCGAGATCAGTATCGCCGCTCCATCGAGGTGGCATGACGAACGAGCAGCATCGCAGGGTACTCGTCGTCGACGACGACTCGACCGTCCGGGGGATTCTCGTGACCGCTCTCCGTCAGCGAGGGCTGGTCGTGGATCAGGCCGAGGACGGGCGGGAAGCGATCGATCTGGTGCGCGAGCATTCGTACTCGGTCGTCCTGCTCGACCTGCTCATGCCGGTCACGGACGGCTTCGAGGTATTGAAGACGCTGCACGGCGACCACGGGCTCGCGGCGCCGGTCGTTCTCGTCGTCACCGGCGCCGATCGCATGATGATCGAGCAGCTCGACTCGAAGCTCATTCACGGCATCGTGAAGAAGCCGTTCGATCCGCAGGAAGTCTCGGCGGTCGTGGCCGCGTGCGCCGATCTGCGCGGGCGCGGCGCGTTCGAGACGATGGCGCTGGCGACGATGCTCTCCGGCGCGCCGCTGTTCGCGTGGTGGGCGTCGAACAAGTTTTAGGCGCCTACGGCACCCACTTCGTCCGCAGCAGTTCGCCGAGGAGCAGGATCATGCCGCTGGAGAGCAGCGGTCCGCGCACGGTCGAGCCGCTGCCTTCGCCCGCGCACTGGCGGACGGCCGCGAGCAGCGCGTCGACTTCGAACGGTTTCGCGACGAGGCCGCAGATGTCGTACTGACGGAGGCGCTCGGTCGTCCGCATGGAAAGCGAGGCCGTCACGACCAGCGTGCGCCGCAGCAGGTCGGGCCGTTGCACGCGGATGGCATCGAGCACCGCATAGCCGTCGACCATCGGCATCAGGAGATCGAGCAGAATGGCCGCGTACTGCCGGGACTTCAGCTTCTCCAGCGCCTCAGCACCGTCGGTCACGATGTCGACCGCGAACTCGTGCTGGAGCAACGCCGTGATGAGCGTACACGTTGCCTCGTTATCGTCCGCTACTAAAACGAACGGCTTTTCCACTTGGACTCCTTGGACTCTTGTCGGGGACCAGGACTAGGATTGTAACCCATGGATCGCACGACCAAGCGGCATCTCAAGGACATCGAAAAACATGTCCCGTACGACGAGATGAAGTCGCGCAAGCAGGCCGGAAAACTGCGCCGCGCGCTCCGCGGAAAAGAGAAAGGGGAGGTGCGCGAGTCGCGCATCACCGAGGACAACTGGGAAGAGCTGCTCGACAAACACGGGCCCTCGCGCAAGCGCCCGTCCATCGAAACGATGCTCGCGCATTTGCAGGAAACGCAGTCGCAGGAAGTCGAGACCGACGACGCGGACTGGGACGAGGCCGGCATCGTGATGAGCGTTTCCAGCGGCCGGTGCCGGGTCTTCTTCGAAGGTCAAGAGGTTGACTGTCTCGTGCCGCCGGAGCTGGCCGTGCGCCAGCGCAGCTCGCTCGCCGTCGGCGATCGCGTGCGCGTGACGGACGACGACGGCGTCTGGCGTCTCGCGTCCGTGCTGCCGCGTCACTCCGTGCTCGCGCGTCCCGATCCGTTGCACGCGCACCTGCAGCGCCTGATCGCCGCGAACATCGACGTCGTCATTCACGTCGTCTCCGTCAAGGCGCCGCCGCTGCGTCCGCGTCTCATCGACCGCTATCTGATCGCGATCCAGCGCGGCGGCGCGCAGCCGGTGATCTGCGTGAACAAGCTCGATCTGCTCTCTCCCGCCGACCGCGCGCACGAGCTCGATCGTCTCGCCCCCTACCGCGACCTCGGCGTTCCCGTCATCGCCTGCTCGTCGAAGACCGGCGAGGGGCTCGAGGAACTGCGCGCCGTGGCGGAAGGGAAGATGGCGGCGCTCGTCGGCCACAGCGGCGTCGGCAAGTCGTCGATCCTCAACGCGCTCGATGCATCGCTGCAACTCGCGACGAATACGCTGCACAAGAAACGGGGCACCGGCCGCCATACGACGACCGCGTCGACGCTCTTCGACTTCGGCAGCGGCACGTATCTCATCGACACGCCGGGTATCCGCGAGTTCGGCTTGTGGGATCTCGATCGCGAGTCATTGCGCGACTACTTCCCCGAGTTCGCCGAGCACGCGGAGCTCTGCCGCTTCACGAACTGCACGCACGTCCACGAGCCGGACTGCGAGGTGCAGGACCGCGTCGAGGACGAGACCCTCGATCGCGGCCGCTACGAGACCTACGTGCGGCTGTGGGAAGACCTACGCTGACGCCTCGAGCAGCGTCTCGATCGGTACCGGCCGCGCGAAGAGAAAGCCCTGCATTTCCGCGCAGCGATGTCCGGCCAGGAAGTCGCGCTGCTCGCTCGTCTCGACGCCTTCGGCGACGGTCTTGAGCTGAAGGCTGTGCGCGAGCGCGACCACCGCGCCGACGACGGCGGCGGCGTTCGGATCGTGCGTCACGTTGCCGACGAACTGCCGGTCGATCTTCACCGTGTCGATCGGGAAGCGGGTGAGGTAGAGCAGCGACGAGTAGCCGGTGCCGAAGTCGTCGACGGCGAGCGAGACGCCCATCTCCTTCAGCAGTTGCAGCGTCATCAGCGTGGCCTGCGCGTTCTGCATGGCGACGCTTTCGGTGATCTCCACTTCGACATTGCGCGGGTCGACGCCGGTGTCGCGCACGATCGCGCGCAAGGAGTCGAGCAGTTCCGGCTCCTGCAACTGCCGCGCGGAGAGATTGACCGCGACGCGGAGCTCGCGGCCGGTGGCGGCGCGCAGGCGCTGCAGGTCGACGCAGGCCTGGCGCAGCGCCCACGCGCCGAGCGGCACGATCGCGCCGCTGCGCTCGGCGATGGCGATGAACTCGTCCGGCGACAACAGGCCGCGCGTCGGGTGACGCCAGCGCAGCAGCGCCTCGACGCCGACCATCTCGAAAGTCAACGAGTTGACCAACGGCTGGTAGTGCAGGAGCAGTTCTCCGCGGTCGAGCGCGCCGCGCAGTTCGGATTCGAGCGCGAGACGCCGCGCCTGCTCCTCGCGCATCTCGGGCGTGAAGTGCTGAATACGGCAGCGGCCGAGCTCCTTCGCGCGCTGCATCGCGTGCTCGGCGTTGCGGAAGAGTGCCGACGAGGTGTCGCCGTCGCACGGCGAGATGCTGATGCCGATCGTCGCGGAGACGTGCACCTGATTGCCGCCGAGCTCCAGCGGCACCGCGATGGTGTGGAAGATCTTCCGTGCGATCTCGCTTGCCTCCTCGATGCCGGAGACGCCGGGGAGAAAGACCGCGAGCTCGTCGCCGCCCACGCGCGCGACGTTGTCGTCGCCGCCGGCAATCGCGCGGATCATGCTGCCGATCACCTGCAGCGCGTTGTCGCCAACCGCGTGTCCGAAGGTGTCGTTGACGAGCTTGAAGTGATCGAGGTCGATGAAGAGCACGGCCATGTGCTCGTCGCTGCCGTTGCGCGCGAGGCACGACAACACGGTCGCGAGCCGTTCCTGAAAGAAGAGGCGGTTCGGCAGCCCGGTCAGCGGATCGCGGCGCGAGCCGTGCCGCACGCGCTGCTCGAACCGCGCGCGCGAGGTGATGTCGCGGTCGCTGCCGCGAAAGCCGGTGAGGTTGCCGCTCGCGTCGAAGAGCGGTACGCCGCTCGCCTCGACGAAACATTCGCTGCCGTCGCGGTGGCGGAGGCGCTGGACGAGATCCGTCCAGCCGCTGCGCACGGTCACGATGCGCGCGAAGAACTCGCGCACTTTCTCGCGCGACTCGGCGAAGTAAAAGTCGGTGAAATGGCGGCCGATGACGTCGGCCGGTTTGTATCCGAGGATGCGCTCGACGGCGGGAGTGCTCGCGGTGATGAAGCCGCGGATGTCGAGCTCGAACGACCAGTCGTCGACGCCGCCAGCGGGCTCGCCCTGGCGCAGCGCCTGTTCGGTGCGGCGGCGGTCGGTGACGTCGCGATAGTTGAGCACCAGCGCGGCGACGCTCGGGTCGGTGAGCATGTTCACGGCGATGCCTTGCAGCCAGCGCCAGTGGCCGTCGCGGCGCCGCGCGCGGCATTCGAAGGAGACGGTCGTGCCGGGACGCGCGAGGAGCTCTCGGCGCAGGTCTTCGATGCGGGTGACGTCGTCACGGTGCAGGAGCGCGAAGCCGTTGCGGCCGAGGAGCTCTTCGTCCTCGTAGCCGAACATGCGGTGGAGGGACGGGCTGAGATAGAGGATGTGGCCTTCGGCGTCGACGAGACAGATGGCCTCGTAGGCGTCGGCGACGAGCGCGGTGTAGCGCTGCTTCGCTTCCTTCAGGGCGCGATGCGCGCGATTGCGCTCGGTGACGTCTTCGGCGATGAGGAGGCGGAGCTCCGCGCCGGCGCCGGCGAGCGGCGTGAGCATCGTTTCCACCTCGAGGGTGCTGCCGTCCTTGCGGAGGTGCGTCCAGCCGCGTTTCCTGCCCACCGGCATCGGAGTTCCGGCGTAGTAACCGGTTACACGATCGGCGTCGGCAAGCGGATGGAGCTCGGGCATGCGCAGGCGATGCAGCTCGCCTGCGGTGTAGCCGTAATGGCGGACGGCGGCGGCGTTGGCCGCGAGCACCGACAGGTCGTCGGCGTCGTAGACCCACATCGGATGCGGGTGCCGTTCGAATGCTGCGCGGTAAGGATCGGGATTGGGACGATGGAACGGGATGGGACGATTCAACTGCGTTGCAACCCCCTGAAACAAAGAACGACGCACTCTAGCCGACCGGCCGTCCGGTGGAAAGCCGCAGAAATGGTGACGGCGGGGTGTTAACGGAGATGTTTCCGTCAGTGCGGAGGGGTGGGGGGCGGTGAAGCTGACGAGCCGCCCGTACCGCGGCCGGCGCTGCGCGCCGCGTCCGCGCAGTGAGCGTACACTTTCACCGTGCACGCCCTCACGCGTATCACCGCCGATCCGGCCATCATGGGCGGTCGCCCCTGCATTCGCGGCATGCGCGTGACGGTCGGAACGATCATCGGGTTGCTCGCTGCCGGACGCACGCAAGAGGAGATTCTTCGTCTTTATCCGTACCTCGAGGCCGAAGACATCTCCGAGGCGCTCGCGTATGCGGCGTGGCGTTCGGATGAATTTGAAGTCCGCCTGGCGAAGTGAAACTGCTCGTCGACATGAAGAGCCCGGAGTGGGTTCAGTTGTTTGCGCAACACGGCATCACGGCCGAGCATTGGGTGATGCTCGGCAATCCGACCGCGTCCGACGCTGAGATCATGGCGTACGCGCGCGACGCTGGCTTTGCCGTGTTCACGCACGATCTCGATTTCGGCAACATCCTCGCCGCGACCAACGCGCGTGGTCCGAGCGTCATTCAGATCCGTACGCAGGATCCAACGCCGGCGGCCGTCGGCCCGATCGTCGTCGCCACGCTCCACGATCTGACGATGCAACTCGAGCGTGGTGCGCTCGTGACTATCGATCCTGCGCGAGCGAGGTCGCGAATCCTGCCGTTGTTCCCGATCTCGAGTTAGGTGTCGCGCTGGCGCGCGTGTGCAGTTTCCTGCACAGCCTACGGGGGCATAAGGAACAGTTCCGTCACACCGCGAGGTGAGGGCGCCCTCCAGATCAATCCCGGCAAATGCCGGAAACAGGAGGGCTTATGCGTCGTGTGTCCAGTGTTGTGGGTCGTGGTGTCGTCGCGTTGTCCGTCGTTCTGCTGCTCGCAGGATCCGCGCAGGCGGCGCCGAGCCGCGATGGCGTGGGGATCGGGAGAGAGCCGAATCCGATCGTGAAGGTGATCAAGAAGCTGGTCGTGCGCATCTTCGGTGATGGTCTCGTCGATCCTTGGCCGCACCACTAGTTCACCACAGCGAATTCACATGTAGGTTCGAGTTGCAGCGCCAGGATGTATTCGCACACGCTGCGGGCAACGTCGGGCGTGGCGTTGCTCGCGGCGATTGCCTCGTTCAAATATGCCAGCGCCGCGATCGCCCGCTGATTCAGGCGCGCTTCGGAAAATTCATGGACGATGCGCGCGGCGAGATCTCTCGCGTGATCATTCTCGTTCCGCAGCAGGTATACCTCGACCATTCCGAGCCCGCTGAGGCCCGCTTCCTCGATGACGTCGGAGGCGAGAAACCGGTCACGAGTCTCTGAGAATTGTGCGGCAGCATCAGCGAGCCTGCCCAGATGCAAGAGCGCTGAGGCGACGCCGTAAGCTGCTTTCAGCTCCGACACCGTACGGCCAAGCGCGCGAAAGCCCGCTCGCGCGCCGGTGAAGTACTCGAGAGCGTCGTCGGGCGCGTTGAGATGAACGGCACACCAGCCGAGGGCGAGGAGTACGATCGGCCTCGTCGGCGCCTCGGTGTGTTGAGCCAGTGGCTGCAGCAGCTGACATGCAGCACGGTAGTCGCCGCGGCGAACGAGCAGGTTCCCCAGCGCGATCGCGGCCGTTGTGGACAGCCGCGTGTCGCCGTAGCTGTGAAAAGTACGGCGGCATTCTTCGAGCAGTTGGGAGGCTTCGTCGAAACGACGGAGATGCTGCAGTACGTTTGCACGCGTGAACTGCAGCGTCGCGACGTCGTGCCCTAACGCGCCGAATGGTTCAAGGAGTTCTTCTGCAGCGGTGATCGTCGCGAGCGACTCGTCGTATCGAGCGAGAGCACAAAGCACCTGAGCCCGATCCTTCAATGCTTGCGACCGCATCTGCGCGAGCAGAACGCCTGGGTAATCCGCGAGCGATGCTGCGATCGATGAGGCGATCTCGGCCACCGCCAGTGCTTCAACCGGATTGCGATCGCGCCGCTGCTCCACCGCATTCGACAACTGCTCCAGCGCGCCGTGCGTCCGCAACCTCTCCTCGTTCACCAGGCGCGGCCACTGTGCGCGCGGGGTTTCCTTCAGCAACTTCTCCACCTGTTCGGCGGCGAGCGCGCGTTCGGCCTGGATCTTTCGCGCGGTCGCGGCGAACTCGGCGACGCGGGCGGGGTCGGGGGTGTGGCGGCTCCGGCGGAAGGGGACGAGGCGCGTGCGTTCTTCGCGTTCGCTCATCGCGCGCCCTTTCCGCAGTAGAGCCGCTCGGCGCGGCGCAGGCATTTCGAAATCAGCTTCTGCGCGGACTTCGGCTTGATGCCGAAACGCTGCGCGATCTCGATCACCGTCCAACCTTCGAAATAGCGGAGCCGCAGGACCTCGCGGCAGCGCGGGGCGAGGCATTCCAGCGCTTCGCGCGCCGCGAGCTGGTCGGGGAGGCTGTCGAGGATCCGAATCGACGCCGGGTCGACGCGGTCCGCCGCGATCTCCGCCTCGGCGTCGAGGATGCGTCCGTTGAGGCGCCAGTAGTGCCGGCTCGCGTAGCAGATCGCGCCGATCAGCCATGGGCGCAGCTCGACGATCAAACGGCTCTTGCGCAGGTAGCTGATGAGCACATCGTGCGCGAGCGTCTCAGCCTCGGAATCGGGGACGCTGAACTTGAACGACGCGATCTGGACGAGCAGCGGGAAGTACTGTTCGTAGACGGCTTCGAACTGCCGATCGTCGACCCGTGGCTGCGTCAGCGAATTCGTCGTCATGAAGGATTTCTTACGTACCTTACCATGCTGTGGAGGTAGGTATTCATGGATTTCCGCACACTCCGTTGATGAGGGGGTGCGAGTGGAACGGATACGAGTCAAAACGCGCGTTATCAGGAACTTATACGTTCTTCTCGTGTACGCGCCGGGCAGCCAAAGAAAAGTGTTGTGGCGCCGCGCGTCGCGTCGTCCGTGGTTGCCGATCGGACCGGGAGAGCAGGTGCGGGTGGCCGGAAAAACGCTGCGCGTGAGCCGCATCGCGCATCGCGTCGAACGGCGCGGCGACGTGATCGAAAACGTGATCGAACTGTTCACGACGACGCTCGCGCGGCGGCGCGCGAAGCCGATTGCCGAGCCGCTCGCGGACGTCGTGAAGATGCCGGGGGGTGACGCGTCGATGGTCGCGCAATTCATCCGCTTTCACGTCTTCGTCCGCGTGTACGACGGAAATCCGGACGCGTGGCTCGCGCATCTGCGCGAACACGGCGGCGACGAAGGCGACGTTCGCTTCGCGCGGTGGATCCGGTCGCGGCTGCGCAACGACCCGTCGCTTCTCGCCGCGATCCGGAAGATGGTCGACGCGACGCCGTTCTGGAGTGCGGCCGGCGCGTGAATGGTGTAGGGTCCGCGCCGCATGAGCGAGCTGCAGATCGCGATCAATCCGCGCGAGACGGCATTCGAGCGCCTCGATTTCGCGGAGCTTTTCGGCAACACGAATCCGGTGGTCGTCGAGATCGGCTCCGGCAAGGGACGCTTTCTCATCGCCACGGCACTCGAACGTCCGGAGGTGAACCTCGTCGGCATCGAGAAGTCGCTGCATTACCACCGCGTCATTCGCGAGCGCATTGCGAAACGGCATCTGACGAACGTCCGCCTCATCAACCACGACGCGTTTCTGGTCCTGCAGCGGATGATCCCCGATGCGTCGGTGAGCGAGGTGCACATCTACTTTCCCGATCCGTGGCCGCGGAAGCGCGAGCAGAAGCGGCGCATCATCCGGACGGAAGTCCTCGCTGAGATCCGGCGCGTGCTCGTCGATGGGGGCTCCGCGATCTACGTGACCGATCACGCGGAGTACTTCGAGAGCGCGGCGCCGCTGGTGGAGGCGATGTTTCCCTCCGAGCGCCGCGTGCCGACGGCGGATGATCCGCCGCGCACGAACTACGAGGCGAAGTATCGCGAAGAGGGACGTCCGATTTACGAGATTCGTTTCTGGAAGCGGTGAGGGCGGCGGAACGCAGCAGGTAGAATGAACGCGTGCGCATCCTTGGGATTGATCCGGGCTCGATCACGACAGGATTCGGAGTGATCGATTCGGAGCGGGGGCGGCTGGCGCTGGTCGAGCAGGGATCGATCGGGACGCGCCGCGGCGCGGAACTGCCGGAGCGGCTGGCCACGATTCACGAGCGGCTGTGCGAGCTGATCACGCGCACGCGGCCCGAGGCGGTGGCGGTGGAGACGCCGTTCGCGGGGAAGAATGTGCGGAGTCTGATTCAGCTCGCGCACGCGCGCGGCGTCGTATTGCTCGCGGCGTGCAGCGCGCAGTTGGAAGTCTTCGAATACGCGCCGAGTCTCGTAAAGAGCGCGGTCGTCGGCTACGGGCGGGCGGAGAAGGAACAGGTGGCGAAGATGGTGCGGATGCTGTTGCCGGGCGGCGCGTCGCTGCGGATGTCGGCGGATGCGTCGGACGCGCTGGCGATCGCGATCTGTCACGCGCATACGGCTGGGACGAATGCGCGGCTGAAGCTACGAGCATGAGCGCATCCCTGCCCCAGGAAGAAGCGAACGAGTCCCAGGCGCGGTGCGAGCCGCCGCCGCCGCAGGGCGCGCTCGCGCGCACGTTCAGCGCGTTGCGCTACCGCGAGTTCCGCCTCTTGTGGATCGGCGCGTTCTTGTCGACGACCGGCACGTGGATGCAGACCCTCGCGCAAGGCTGGGTCGTTCTGAACATGACGAACTCGCCGCTGCTCCTCGGCGTCGACGCGTTCCTGTCGACCGGTCCGATGCTGATTTTTTCGCTTTTTGGCGGCGTGGTCGCCGACCGGCTGGAGCGGCGCAAGATCATGCTCGCGTCGCAGTACCTCCAGATGACGTTCGCGTTCGTCCTCGCCGCGCTGATCTGGTCGAAGCGCGTCAAGGTGTGGCACATCTTCCTGCTGTCGTTTCTGACCGGGAGCGCGCAGTCGTTCAGCGGACCGGCGTACATCTCGCTGCTGCCGTTGCTCGTCAAGCGCGAGGACGTGCCGAACGCGATCGCGATGAACTCGATGCAGTTCAATCTCGCGCGCGTCATCGGCCCGATCCTGGCCGGCATCGCGCTGTCGACGTGGGGCGCGGCGGTCTGCTTCGGTCTCAACGGCGTCTCGTTCATCGCCGTGATCGTCGCGCTGATGCTCATCCAGACGCCGATGATCAACGCGCGCAACGCGGACAGCAGCATTCTCGACGAGATGAAAGCGGGCTTTCACTTCGTCTTCTCGCGCAAGACGCTGCTCGTGCTGACGTTCCTCGCGTTCGCCGGCACATTCCTCGGCATGCCGATCGTGACGTTCCTGCCGGTCGTCGCAAAGAGCATCTTCGGTCTGCAGGCGCGCGGCTACGCGTGGATGATGACGACGTACGGCCTCGGCTCGGTGACGGGCGCGCTGATCATCGCGGCGACGTCGCACGCTGCGAAAAAGGGGAAGATCGCGCTCGAGCTGCAGCTCGCGTTTGCGTGTCTGCTCACCGGCTTCGCGTTTTCGCGCTCGCTGCCGCTGTCGCTGGTCATCTCCTTTTTCGCCGGCATGTGCATCGTCGGCGTGATCTCGCTCTACAGCTCGCTCGTGCAGCTGGCGACGAGCGACTCGATGCGCGGGCGCGTGATGTCGATCTTCATGCTCGCGTTCCGCGGCGGCATGCCGCTCGGCAATCTGCTGGCGGGATACGTCGCGCAGCGCTGGTCGATCACCGCGGCGCTGGCGATGAACGGGATTCTCCTCGCGATCGTGGCGGTCGTGTTCATTGCGAGACGGACTCGATTCGACGAGAACCTCGCACCGGCCGCATGACGAGCTTCTGCTGTTCGAGCCAGCCGCGCAGCTGGGTGAGGATGGAGTCGCGCGCGCTCTGCACGTCGAACGGCAGATAGATGTTGCCGGTGAGATCGGTGCTGAGGCCGCGCAGCGTCGAGTCCTTTAGCAGACAGACCGGCTTGGCGAGCGCCTGCATGTAGCCGACTTCGTACGTCACGTTCGCGTTGTGCACTTCGTTCGTGAGGCGCTCGAAGACGGCGACGCCGAAGCCGCACGCGTACATGTACGTCTTGATGTTCGCGCCGAGCTGGTCGCTGTACGACTTCTGATCGGCGCGCAATGCCTCGAGGCCGAAGGCGGCGAGCGCGGTGCGGATCGCGGCGAAGATCTCCTTGTGCAGCGGCGTCGTGCCGAACTCCATCATCACGAACGCGGTGCGCCGCGGCTCGGGATGGTCGTCGAGGAAGCGCAGCACTGGCTCGCGCAACTCGTCGGGAACGGCGGCGAGCGAGAACTCGGAACGCTCGTGGCGCAGCAGGCGGTTGATGTCGCGGACGTTGACGGCGAGCGACTCGTCGAAGATGTTCGCGATGTGCGCGAGCATCACGTACGGCGCCTGCAGCGCGCGATCCTTCCACGTGCCGTCGAGGTTTTCCTTCCGCAGAAGGCTGAGCTGGCGTTCGATGAGCGCGCGGGCGAAGTCGGTGTCGAGCAGCTCGCGCCGGTCGTCGACCGCTGCTTTCTCGATCGTGCGGTCGATGAGCACCGTCCGCTCCCAGAAGTCGCGTTCCTCCGGATGTGAATACGGCACGCCTTCGCTGTACGGTTCGAGATCGGGATAGTCGGCGAGGTCTTCGCGCACCACGCGCGCGCCTTCGTCGGGATCGCCGCGCAGCATGCGCACCGCCTCGCGCAGCCGCGGCGACTTCTCGAGAAGACCGAGCATGAAGAGCGATGGATAGGGATCGAGCGCGAGCTCCTCGGCGAGACGTTCGACGTGCAGCAGCACTTCCTCCAGCTGTGGCGAGAGGGAGAACCCGTTGCTCGCCACGTAGCGGCGGAGGTCCTCGAGAACGAAATCCGATGTCAACGCTTCGTCGGACATTGGTGAGGATTTTACGGGTGGAGATGCGGTTCTCCTGCAAGTGGAGCGGGTGGGTGGCGGAGCCCGAGATAAGGAAGGGTGGAGTGGGTGCGGCAGGGCGCGATTTCGCCACGCGCGGTAGAGTCGCGTGGGCGCATGCATCGGCGGCGCGCGGGGCGGGGAACCTTGTATAGAATCCGCCCGCGCGGCGCATGATGTGCATTTCCGCCGCTGGGAACGAATGGCAAAAGCAAAGAAAGAATCAGGCGCCGCCGTGGCCGATCCTGCATGCGCGCCGGAGTGGACCGAACTGCTGCGGCAGATGATCTTCATCCGGCGTTTCGAGGAGGCGACGGAGAACGCATTCCGCCGCGGAAAGATCGGCGGCTATCTCCACGTGTACATCGGGCAGGAAGCGGTGGCGAGCGGCATCGTCAGCGCGCTGCAGCCGGGTGATGCGGTCTTCTGCGGCTATCGCGATCACGCGCAGGCGCTGGCACTCGGATCCGACCCCGGCCGCGTGATGGCGGAGCTGTACGGCAAGCGCACCGGCATCTCGAAAGGCAAGGGCGGCTCGATGCATCTGTTCGACGTCGAGCACGGCCTCTACGGCGGCTACGGCATCGTCGGCGGACATCTCACGCTCGCCGCGGGCGCCGCGTACTCGTTCCGCTATCGCGAGACCGACAACATCGCCGTCTGCTACTTCGGCGACGGCGCGATGAACATCGGCTCGTTCCACGAGGCGATGAACATGGCCGGCCTATGGGGACATCAGGGGATGTGCCCGATCATCTTCGTCATCGAGAACAACGGCTACGCGATGGGCACGTCGATCGAGCGGCATTCCGCGCTCACCGATCTCGCGGCGCGCGTGCGCGCGTACGACATCCCCGGTGAGAAGGTCGACGGCCAGGATCTCTTCGCCGTGCGCGGCGTCGCCGACCGCGTCGTGCGGCAGGTGCGCGAGACCGGCAAACCGTACTGCATCGAAGCGGTGACGTATCGCTTCTCCGGACACGGCGCGGCGGACATCCTGCAGCCGTATCGCTCGAAGGAAGAAGTCGAGAAGCACCGCCACCGCGATCCGATCGGCATCCTCCGCGCGCGCCTCGGCGAGGTCTGCGGCCTCACCCACGCCGACGTCAAGGCGATGGAAGAGTGGGCGGCGGAGGAAGTCGCCAAGGCGGTCAAGTTCGCCGAGGAGAGCGACCCGCCGGCGGCGAGCGAGCTGTTCGACGACGTCATCGCCGAGCACGGCCCGCGACCCGTTGCCGAAAGCGACTACGAGAGCGAGCACGAATGAGCGAGAAGAGTTACCGCGACGCGATCCGCGACGCGATGATCGAAGAAATGGAGCGCGACCCGAACGTCCTCATCATGGGCGAGGACATCGGCGTCTACGAAGGCACGTTCCGCATCACCGCGGGCATGCTGAAAAAGTATGGCCCGAAGCGCGTCATCGACACGCCGATCGCTGAAGCCGGGATGATCGGCACGGCGGTCGGCATGGCCATGACCGGGCTGCGGCCGATCGTCGAGATGATGACGATGAACTTCTCGATCGTCGCCGCCGATCAGATCATCAATCACGCGGGGAAGGTCCGCTACTTCTCCGGCGGCCAGGTCGACGTTCCGATCGTCATTCGCGGCCCGCATGGCGCGGGCGTGCAGCTCTCCGCGCAACACTCGCAGTCGTTCGAATCGTTTTACGGACATTTCCCGGGACTGCACGTGGTGGCGCCGGGCACGCCGGCGGACGCCAAGGGTTTGCTCAAGACCGCGATCCGCGGCAGAGACCCGGTGATCTTTTTGGAGAGCGCGGCGCTCTACGGGATGAAAGGCGAAGTGCCGGACGATCCCGACTTCACGGTGCCGTTCGGCCGCTCGCGCGTCGCGCGCGAGGGGAGCGACGTCACGATCGTCTCGTATGGCCGGATGCTGCAGCTGTCGCTGACGGTCGCCGACAAACTCTCGAAAGATGGTGGCGCGGAGTGCGAGGTCATCGACCTGCGCACGCTGCGGCCGCTCGATCTCGAGCCGGTGTTCGCGTCGGTGGCGAAGACGCATCGCGCGATCGTCGTGCAGGAACAGTGGAAGCCGTACGGCGCGGCGGCGGAGCTTTCGGCGAGCATCACCGAGGCGATGTTCGACGAGCTCGATGCGCCGGTGGCGCGCGTGACGGGCGAGGACGTGCCGATGCCGTACGCGCGGAATCTGGAGTTGCTGGCGACGCCGCATGAAGAGCACATCGAGCGCGCGGTGCGGAAGGTGATGTACGCCAATGCCTGAAATCATCATGCCCAAGATGGGCGACGCGATGACCGAGGGGAAAGTCGTCCGCTGGTACAAAAAGCCGGGCGACGCGGTGAAGAAAGGGGAGGCCGTCGCGGAGATCGAGACCGACAAGGTCAACCTCGATCTCGAGGCGGAAGCGGACGGCACGCTCGGCGAGTACGCGGCCAACGAAGGCGACATGGTCCCCGTCGGCGGCACGCTCGCGCAAATCCTCGGCGAAGGCGAGAAGCCGGCGGAGAAGAAGCAGGCCGCCGCGCCGCAACCGCAGGAGTCGAAGCCCGCGGAGGCCGAGACGCAAGGCGAAGCGCCGCAGCGCCGCTCTACCGATAAAAAGGACAGCGTCAAGCACACCACCGGCGAATATCAGGAAGCGATCGAGCAGAAGGGACCGCGCCGCGACCGCGCGTCGGCCGACTCGGGACAGCCCGCTGCCGCGGCACCGCCGAGCTCCGGCGAACGCCGCCGCTCCTCGCCGCTCGCGCGCCGTATGGCCGCGGACCTCGGTGTGCGACTCGACGACGTGCAGGGGAGCGGCCCGCGCGGACGCATCATCGCCGCCGACATCAAGAACGCGCAGAGCGGCGTCGCGCCTGGGCAACGGGCCGCGACGCCGGCGGCATCGGCGCAGCAGCAATCTGCTTCGCAGGTGCGCGCGCCGCAGCTCGTCGCGCCGCCCGCTCTGGAGACGAAGATCATCCCGCTGACGGCGATGCGCCGCACGATCGCGAAGCGCCTTGCCGAGTCGACGGGACCGATTCCGCATTTCTATCTCACCGCCGATTTCGACGTGACGAATCTCGCCGGCGTGCGCCAGCAGCTCATCGACATCACCGGCGCGAAGCTGAGCCTCAACGACTTCATCGTCCGCGCCGTCGCGCTCGCGCTGCGCCACCATCCGAACGTCAACGCGAGCTGGGGCGAAGAAGCGATCACGCAGCACGGCGAGGTGCACGTCGGCATCGCCGTGGCCACGCAGGACGGCCTGATCACGCCGGTCATCCGCAACGCCGACCAGAAGTCCGTGACCGACATCGCGAGCGAAGTGCGCGCGCTCGCCGACAAAGCGAAGAACCGCCGCCTCAAGCCCGACGAATATCAGGGCAGCACGTTCACGATCTCGAACCTCGGCGCGTGGGGCATCGAGGAGTTCACCGCCATCATCAACCCGCCGAACGCCGCGATTCTCGCGATCGGCGCGGCAGAGGCGCGGCCGGTCGTCGTCGACCGCCAAGTCGTCGTGCGCGACCGGATGAAGGTGACGATGTCGTGCGATCACCGCGTCGTCGACGGCGCGATCGGCGCGGACTTCCTCAAGACGCTGAGGAGCTACGTCGAGCAGCCTCTGCGGTTGCTCGTGTAACAGAACGTCACTATCTCCGTCCCGCCTTTCCGCGTATTCTTCCCTTCGTTACGTCAAATAACAGGAGGTCCGGACTTGCCGAAACGGAGTCTACTCGCCCTGCCCCTGGTGTTGTTCCTCGCCCACAGCGCGTTCGCCGTCTGCGCCGTCACCGCGACCGTGCGCGACGAGCGGAAGCCGGTCGCCTCGTATTGGATGATCTCGTGGACGCCGGTCGCCGGCGCCACGGGCTACGTCGTCGAGGCCTCGTCCGATGACTTCAACACGATCCGCCGCATCGAGCTCGACCCGGACGAAACGTCGCTCGAGGTGAGCCGCTACACCACCGTCGACGAACCGTACGTGTACCGCATCACCGCGACCACGCCGAACGAGACGTGCACCACGACGGTGAACGTGACGTTCAAGACCGATCGCGATTTCATGAAACTGACGCGGCGCTCGATCATCCCGCTGGTCGGTTCGACGCCGGGCGCGAACGGCGCCGATTTCCATACGTCGCTGCGCCTGCGCAACTACTCCGGCGCGGACATGACGGGACAGCTCGTGTTCCATCCGCTCGGCGTGCCGGGCAGCTCGGCCGATCAATCACTACGCTACGAACTGCACAATCGCGGAGACGTGATTCAGTACGACGACATCGTGAAGGAGTTCAACTTCACCGGTCTCGGAAGCCTCGACATCGTGCCCGACGTCCACGGCGCGCAGGCGAGCATTCCGCGCGCCGAGGTGCATCTGTTCAATCAGACACCGACGGGAACGTTCGGCGCGTTCGAGTCGCAGGTGCAGCCGTACGACTTCAACGTCCTCGCCAATCCGCTCGACCTTCCGCAGGCCGAGGCGACGATGCCCGGTCCGGCGATGCGCCTCAACGTCGGCATCCGCTCGCTCGACAGCGCCCTCGTCACGATGCTCGTCCTGCGCAACGCGCAGACGATCGGGAGCCGCAGCTTCGAGATGCTGCCGGACACGCTGGTGTTCGCTCCCGCGTACGTGCTGCTGCCGGACGTCGATCTGCAGCCGGGCGACGTCATCGTGATCCGCACGTTCCGCGGCACCGCGGTGCCGATGTATTCGCTCACCGACAACGTGACGAACGATCCCGCGCTCTTCGTGCCGCCGACGAAAGAGCCGACCGACGTCTATCACTACTCCTTCCAGCCGTGACGTTCCGCGGGCCGAGGCGCGCCGCTCGCCGGTGCGCCTCGCCGCGATGTTATTCTGCGTCGCATGACACGGGCGGTCCGGCTCACCGCATTCCTCTCCCTCCTCCTCGCGTTTCCGCTCCACGCCTCGTGCAACCTCGGCTTGCGCGTCGAGAACGGCGTGCTGCACTGGAACGCCGTCACCGGCGCCACCGAATATTGGATCGTCGAGTCGTTGGGGAACTCCGAGCTGCTGCGCAACTACACGACGCGGCAGAACACCTTCACGATCGCGCATCGCTCGAGCTCTGACGGCCACGCGCATTACGTCGTGACCGCCATCATTCGCGCCGGCGTGCAGAGTGCCGACACGGACAACTCGCTCGACGCGTGCACGGGCGCGATCGACGTCGAGCTGCCGGCCGACGCCGCGTTTCGAGCGCTGACGCGCCGCGCGGTGCTGCCGGTGGTCGGCTCGACCGCGGGCGCGTTCGGCGGCAAGTTCAAAACGGCGCTGACGCTCGTGCCGACCGCGGCGAATCAGCGCGGCCGCATCGTCTTTCATCCGGCGGGCGTCGCGGGCAGCGCGAACGATCCGTCGATGCCGTTCGCGTTCACGAACGCGCAGCCGCTCGTCTTCGACGACGTCGTCGCGACGATGGGGCAGAGCGGCCTCGGCTCCATCGACATCGTGCCCGACGAAGGCGCGCAGACAATCCTGCCGCGCATCGAGGCGCGGCTCTACAACGACACGTCGCTCGGCACGTTCGGCACGTTCGCGGAGGCGATCTATCCGTACGACTATCTCGAGCCGCCGAGCATGCACGTGCCGATCGCGGACGAGCGCTTCCGCGTGAACGTCGGCTTCCGCACGCTCACCGACGTGACCATGTCCGTCTTCGTGTATGCGGCGGACGGCAGGCTGCTCGCGCTCGAGACGGGGACCTTTCCCGCGGACTGGATGCAGATGACGTCCGCGTCCGATCTCGCGAAGCGCGCGCTCGCGCCGGGCATGTGGCTCGAGGTCGCGTTCGGCGGCGCGGTGATTCCGTTCTACACCGTGACGGAGAATCGCACGAACGATCCGACGCTCGTCGTGGCGCCCGCGCAGCGCCGCTCGGCTGACGTCGGCAACTACATTCAGTAGCGACGAATCAATCGGCGCGAAACGTTGTTACACTAGCGACATCCCCGGATGCCGAGCACCCACGAGCTCCTCATTCTTCTCATCGTCATCATCGCGATCTGGATCGTGCTGAAGATGGCGAAGCTCGCGATTCGTTTGATCCTCTTCGTGATCACGATCGCTGTCGTCGTGGGCGTGCTCTGGATTCTCTTTGGAAGGTGAATGTGAGCGATCGCAAATACAGGCATCGTGGTTACCAGGACAGCGGCGGCGGGTACGGCTCTTCGTACTCGAACGGCGGCGGGCAGCAGCGGCCGCAGGGACCGCGTCCCGATGCGCCGCGTCCGCGTCTCGAGGACGCGCCGCGCGGGCGCACCGCCGGCGGCTTCGGACCCGATGCCTTCAAGTGCAACAAGTGCGGACAGATCCGCCACAGCCTCGGCGAGCTGACCGCGGAAGACGCGTGCGGCGGCTGCGGCGCCGATCTCCATACCTGCGGCAACTGCCGCTTCTTCGATACGACCACGTTGTGGGAATGCCGCGAGAACATCCCGGCGCGCGTCGTCGGCAAGCAAACACGCAATCAGTGCACGTTCTTCACGCCGAAGATCGTCAAGGATCTCGCCGCCGACAAAGGCAAGCAGCCGCAGACGCCGGAGGACGCGCGGAAGGCGTTCGATGCGCTCTTCAAGAAGTAGACTCCTCCGCTTCCTCCTCTCGATCCTCTCCGGCGCCCTCTTCGCTTTCGCCTTTCCGACGTACACCATCGGCTGGCTGGCGTTCTTCGCGCTCGCGCCGCTGCTGATCGCGATCGTGCAGTCGAACGGCGCGTGGGAAGCGTTCTTCCACGGCTGGCTCGCACAGACGGTGTCGTGGCTGCTGATGGTGCCGTGGGTGATCCGCGTGATGTCGCATTACGGCGGCCTGCCGTACGTCACCGGCGTCCTGATCTTCATCGCCATGTCGCTCTACCTCGGCCTCTTCGGCGCGCTCTTCGGCGTGGTCGTGAAGAAGCTGCGGCTCGGCCTGCGGTTTCTGCCGTGGCTCCTCGTGCCGCTCGCGTGGGCGGCGGTCGAGTACGCGCGGACGTATCTCTTCACCGGCTTTCCGTGGAATCTCATCGCCACGGCGATCGTCGACTACACCTCGCTCATCCAGATCGACCGCTTCGCCGGTCCGTACTTCACCGGCGCGCTGATCGTCGTGCCGTCGGTGATCGTGGCGTGGTGGGCGACGCAGCGCACGGCGCACATCGCGCGCGTGCTCGTGGCGGGCTCGTTCGGCATCGTGCTGCTCGCGTGGTGGGGCACGGGACTCGTGGCGGCGAAGCTGATCTCGCGGCCCGGCGCGGGCGAGACGTTCACGGCCGCGCTGCTGCAGCCGAACATCTCCCAGGAGATGCGCTGGAACGAGGCGAACGTGCTGCAGCTCTACGAGCGCATGCTGAACATGACCGTCGCCGCGGCCGCGCACGGCGCGCAGGTCGTGATCTGGCCGGAGTCGACCGTGCCGCTCTCGTACACCGACACGACGTTCTTCCGCGCGTCGATCGAAGACCTCTCCGCCTCGCGCCACATCGACGTCATCGTCGGCTCGGTCGCGACCGACCCCGCGCGTCCGACGCTGCTCTGGAACTCCGCGTTCCTCGCCAGCGGCGGCAAGACCATCGGCCACTACGACAAGATCCGCCTCGTGCCGTTCGGCGAGTACGTGCCGCTGCGCAAGATGCTCTTCTTCGCGCAGAAGCTCGTGCATGCCGTCGGCGAGTTCACGTTCGGCACGAACGACTTTCCGCTCGCCGGCAAGCTCGCGTACGGACCGGCCATCTGCTACGAGATCGTCTATCCGCAGATCACGCGCGCGCAGACGCTGCACGGCGCGACCGTGCTCGTGACGATCACGAACGACGCGTGGTACGACGGCACCGCCGCGCCCGCACAACATCTGTGGCAGGCCCGCCTTCGTGCGATCGAGGACGATCGGTATCTCCTGCGCGCGGCGACGACCGGCATTTCCGCGTTCGTCGATCCGACCGGACGCCTGCTCCAGACGCTGCCGATGGGACGCGAGGGAACGATCTACGCGACGTTCCAGGCGCGGAACACGATCACGCCGTACGTGCGCTTCGGCGACTGGTTTGCGTGGATGAGCGTCGTCGTGGTACTGATCGGATTGATCTATGCACGACGAAACGCTGACCGCAATCACTGACCTCCGCGAACGACTCCGCTCCGTACGGAGCTATCTTTGACCTAGCTTCCGCACGCCGCGCGCTCGACGAGATCGAGCGCGAGATGTCCGCGCCCGGCTTCTGGGACAAGCCGGAGACCGCGCAGGAAGCCGGCCGCCGCCGCTCCCGCGTCGAGAAGCGCATCGCCGCCGGGACGTCCATCGAATCGAAATCCGAAGAGCTCGACGTGCTGCTCGAACTGCAGCGCGAGGGCGAGCCGGTCGACGCCGAGATCGAGTCGCTCGTCGCGCAGCTCGAGCGCGAGGTCAACGAGATCGAGCTCACCATGAAGCTCTCCGGTGAGAACGACGAGCGCGACTGCATCCTCAACATCCATCCCGGCGCCGGCGGCACCGAGTCGCAGGACTGGGCGGAGATGCTGCTGCGCATGTACCTCCGCTACTGCGAGAAGAAAGGGTGGTCGACCGAGCTGCTCGAATATCAGGCCGGCGAGGAAGCGGGCCTCAAGAGCGCGACGGTGATGATCCGCGGCGACTACGCGTACGGCTATCTCAAGGCGGAGAACGGCGTGCACCGCCTCGTGCGCATCTCGCCGTTCGACGCGGCGAAGCGCCGGCACACGTCGTTCGCGTCGGTGTTCGCGATCCCCGACATCGACGACACGATCCACATCGAGATCAATGACAAGGACCTGCGCGTCGACACGTACCGCTCGTCGGGCGCGGGCGGCCAGCACGTCAACGTGACCGACTCCGCGATCCGCATCACGCACATGCCGAGCGGCATCGTCGTCACCTGTCAGAACGAGCGCAGCCAGCACAAGAACCGCGACACCGCGATGAAGCTCCTGCGCGCGCGGCTCTACAACCTCGAGCTCGAAAAGCGGAAGGAAGAGCAGGCTAAGATCGAGGGCGAGAAGAAGGACATCGGCTTCGGCTCGCAGATCCGCTCGTACGTGCTGCAGCCGTATCAGCTGGTGAAAGACCTGCGCACCGGCTACGAGGTCGGCGATCCGGCGCGCATCCTCGACGGCGATCTCGACGGCTTCATCGAGGCGTTCCTGGCCGCGCAGGCGCGGAAGACGGCGGAGTAGCCGTGCGCGTGGCCATGCTCACGCCGCTGCCGCCGGCGAAGACCGGCGTCGCGCATTACGCGTCGCTGCTGCTGCCCGCGTTGAGGGAGCAACTCGACGTGACCGCGTTCGACTCGCTCGACGGCTACCGCGCCTCGGACTTCGACGCAACGATCTACCAGCTCGGCAACAATCCGTTCCACGGCTTCGCGTACGACGAGGCGATGCGCACGCCCGGCGTGGTCGTGCTGCACGATCTCGTGCTGCATCACCTCATTGTCGAGCAGACGCTCGCGCGCGGCGACGCGGACGCGTACGTCGCCGCGCTGGAAGCGAGCCACGGCGCCGCGGGCGCGGCATGGGCGCGCGGCCGCGCGGCGGGACTGCACAGCGAGATGGGCAACTTCCTGTTGCCGGCCTCCGTCGACGTCGCGCAACGCGCGCGCGCTGTGATCGTGCACAACCGCTACGCGCATGACCGCCTGCGCTCGTTCGGCGTGACGACGCCCATTCACGTCGTGCCGCATCCGTACGTGCCGGAGCGCCGCGCGTTCGCTCGCGACGCGTTGCGCGCGCGCATGGGCATTCCGGGCGGCTCACGCGTCATCGGCTTCTTCGGCTTTCTGACGTCGGCCAAACGCGCGGAGGTCGTGCTCGAGGCGTTCCGCCGTGCGCGCGCACAGAACGCGCAGCTCATGCTGCTCGTCGTCGGCGAGCCGGCGCCGAACATCGACCGCGATGCGTTGCGCGGCGACGGCATCATCACGACCGGCTACGTCGCCGACGACGACTTCCCCGCGTACTACGCCGTCGCCGACCGTTTCGTGAATCTTCGCTATCCGACCGCCGGCGAAACCTCGGGCACCCTCATCCGCGCGCTCGACGCCGGCAAGCCGGTGGCCGTCAGCGACTACGCGCAATTCGCCGAGCTCCCGGACGACATCGTCTTCAAGGTGCCTCTCGGCGGCGACGATGAAGTCAACACGTTGACCGAATTCCTCCTGCGCGATTTCGCGCCGACGAACGCGCAGCGCGCATGGCTCGAAGCGAACGCGCGGCTCGACCTCACCGTCGACGGCTACCTGCGCGCGCTCGAGCCCGCGCCGCGCGTTGCCAGCCGCGCCATCACGAACGCGTTGCCGCTGTTTCCCCGACTCGCGCTGACGAACCTCACGCCCGACGCGCTCACGATTCGCAACGACGGCGACGCGACGATCCGCACGCGCACGTACGGCACGCCGGAGTATCGCCTCCTCGCGAAGCTCTTCGACGAGCACGATCGCGAGGTGCAGGACGCCTGGCTCGCGCTGCCGTGCGATCTGCGTCCCGGCGACAGCGCCACGATCGAGTTCGCGCGCCGCGCATCCGCGCACACGCTGCGCCTCTATCACGCGCTGCAGGACGTGCCCGCGATCGAGCCGGAACCGTGGGAGACGCGCGATGTTCGATGACGACGCGCTCTCCCGTCTCCGCGCCATCCTCGGACGCCGCCCCGCCGCGGAGATCCACGCGCCGCAGCATCGCCGCGCGTGCGTGTTGATCCCGCTCGTGCGCAACGAGGGCGGCGGCTGGTCGATCCTCTTCACGCGCCGCTCCGACAACCTCGCCGCGCACAGCGGCCAGATCGCGTTTCCCGGCGGCTCGGTCGAGAACGGCGAGTCGCTGCCGCAGGCCGCCATTCGCGAGGCGCAGGAGGAAGTCGGCATTCCGCCGCACGCGGTCGAGCTGATCGGCCGTCTCGACGACGTCATCACGCACAGCGGCTTCCTCGTCGCGCCGTTCGTCGGCGTCATTCACGAGCCGGTCGAGTACGTGATGCAGGAGGCGGAGGTCGTGGAGATCTTCGAGGTGCCGTTCGAGGCGCTGCTCGACGTCAGCAATCCCGAAGTGCGCGCGGTGCCGTTCCGCGGCAAGAACTATCCCGCGTACTTTTATCACTACAGCAACTACGAGATCTGGGGCCTCACCGGGCGGATGCTGAAGGCGTTTCTCGACCTGGTGTGGCAGGCGCTCTGATTACTTCGCGACGAGCGCCTTCTCGATGTACGAGGCGAGAGCGCTGCCGTCGTCGCCCGCATCGACGAGCACGCCGTTGACCATGTAGGTCGGCGTCGCGCGCACGTCGTTGGCGAACGCGAGTCCTTCGCCCTTGAGCAGCAGGTCTTTGATCTCCTGCGATCCGAGGTCGGCGTCGTAGCGCTTCAGATCGAGGTCGTGGTCCTGCGCGAAGCCACGCGCCCAGTCCCAGAACATGAACGCGTTGAGGTTCTCCTGGTTGTCGTACACCTGCTTCTTGAACGTCCAGAAGAGCTCGGGATTCTGGCGATGGATCGCGCGGCCGGCCAGCGCCGCGGCGAACGCCCACGGATGTCCGTTGAGCGGCACGTCGTAGCGGACATAGCGCACCTTGTCGCCGTGCTTGGCGAGGATCGCGTCCATGTAGCCGGACGCGCGGCGGCACGACGGGCATTCGAAGTCGGAGAACTCGAGCACGGTGATCGCCGGATTCGTCGCGCCTTTCGACGGCGACTGCGCGACGATCGGCTCGAGCGCCTTCACGCGCTGGTCGGCGACGCTGCCGCCGCCGAGGTGGCGGAAGGTGCCGAAGAAGAAGACGCGGCCGTCGGGATCGAGCGTGCCTTCCATCGGCATCTTGCCGTTCTCGGTGGTGCTGAGCAGCGTGACGCGATAGAGGCCGTCGTCGGTCTTCATGGTGCGGTCGATGACCGGCGTGATGCTCTCCTGCAGGTTGCGATAGGTGAAGCTGCGCAGCTTCTCCTCGACGTTCGCGCCTTCTTCATTGGCGAGCGGCCACGGCTGGCCGAGGAAGAAGCCGCCGGTGGGGGAGGTGATGCTGACGAGCTGCTCTTCGCACGCGTGGCGCTTGCTTTCGGTGCGCACGACGAGGCCGGAGAAACGCGGCGGCAGCTTGACGGGGAGCTCTTCGAACTTGACCGTGGTGTCGGCGCAGACCGGCAGCGCCTCGCGGATGATCTTCTCGAGCTTCGGATCGACGTCGACCGCGAAGAGCGGCGTCGCCGCGAGCGTCAGGCAGAGCAGAACGGTGCGTTTCACGCGCGTCGGAACGATGCCGAGCGGGCGCGACATTCCTGCATGAAAACGCCGGCCGCGCGGGGTGCGCGGCCGGCGTGAGAGATCAACGCTGCTGCCGCTAGTTGTTGGGCGGCGCCTCGGAGATGTCCTCGACGGCGCGGCCGACCTTGCCGGGCTGGCCCGAGTCGCTGGCGATGTCGCCGAGCGACACGATGCCGACGATCTCATCGTTGCGGTTGACGACCGGCACGCGGCGGATCTCCGCGCCGGTCATGAGTTGCAGCGCGTCGTTGACGGAGTCGTCCTCGCGCACGCTGCGCACCTGCTTGGTCATGAATTCGTTGACGCGCGCGTTGCCGAGATCCTTACCCTCGGCGAGGCCGCGCACGACGATGTCGCGATCGGTGATGAGGCCGATGACCTTCTTCCCGTCGACGACCGGGACGACCCCGGTGTCTTCGTCGCGCATGATCCGCGCAACGTCGCGAATGCTGTCCTTCTCCGACACGCATTCGGGATTGGGTGTCATCACGTCGCGCACGTGGCGCGAGTCCGAGCCTTGGTTTCGTTCCTGAGCCATGATTCCTCCTTCGTCAGGTTGTGTCGTACAACCGGAGAAAGAAGAGCAATGACGGCGCCAGAAACGGCGCCGTCAGAACGAGACGCGCAGGCCCGCGCCGAGGGTGAGGAAACGGGGGCGGAAACCGCCCTGGATCCAGTGGTACGTTCCTTCGACGACGACGCCGTAGCGGCGCGAGAGCGGCAGGTCGGTGTTCACGCCGACGTTGAAGCCGTAGTTGTTCTTCGTCTCGGCACCGCTCGCGCTCTGGCGGTAGAAGCCGACGCCGCCGAAGATCGCGCTGGTGCCGTAGGCTTCGCTGAAGCGGTACTCGGTGGCCACGTCGAGGTGCTGGATCTCGCCTTCGACGTCGCGGCGCGAGCGCTCGTTGCCGATTCTGCCGGTCTCGACGGCAATCGGCCCTTCGATGCGGCCGACCTTCACGCGCACGGCGGTGTCGGAGTCGATGGCGAGCGCCCAGAAGAGGTCGACGGAGCTGTTGGAGAAGGAGAAGTTGCTGTCGAGCAGTTCGTCGCCCGGCTGCGCCGGCGCGCTGTCGATGAAGCGGCGGCTGCCGCCGACGATGACGCCGACCTCATTCGACTGCGCGAACGCGGGGAGTGCGCTCGCGAGAATGAGGGCGAGCAAAAAGGCGGCACGTTTCATGGCCGGCACTATAGCGAACAGGTTGTCGTTCTTCAAAGAAGGCTCCTCGATACAATGTGCGCGTGCAGAATGTGGTCGCCAGCGCGTTGTCGTTAGTAGGACGCGGCGCGCTCCGAATCGTTCTGCCCTCGTGGTGCGCGGCCTGCGGAAACGACCTCGGATGGCGCGCGCGCACCGCCTCCTGCTGCGCGTCGTGCTGGTCGTCGCTGCCGCGCATCGACGGCGCGAAGTGCCGCTCCTGCGCGCTGCCGCTGCCGTATAACGAGGCGGATTTCTGCGTGAGCTGTCTCGCCGCGCCGCTGCCGCTCGACTGGTGCGAGGCGTTCGGCGAATATCGCGGCACGCTCGAACGGCTGCTGCACGCGCTGAAGTTCGAGCACCACGATTTTCTCGACGACGCGCTCGCGGCGCTGCTCGCGGAGACGCTGCACGCGCGCGGCGATCTTGCCTTCGACACGATCGTGGCGGTGCCGATGGCGCGCGCGAAGCAGCGCCGCCGCGGCTACAACCAGGCCGGGCTTCTCGCGCGTGCGCTCGCGCGCCGCTTGCACGTGCCGTTCGACGCACGCCTGCTGACGCGCCGCGCCTCGCGGCTCACGCAGTCGACGCTCCCGAAGCACGCGCGCGCGGCGAACGTGCGCGATGCGTTTCACGCGTCGCCGCGCGCGGCGCGCAAGTCCGTGCTGCTCGTCGACGATATCTGCACGACCGGCGAGACGCTGCGCGCATGTGCGTCGCCGCTGCTCGCCGCCGGCGCTGCCCGCGTCTGTGCGATCGTGGTCGCGAAAGCGCGCTGACCGTGGTTTCGTAACGACGTGTTGGCAGGAACGTATCGCTGCCGTGCCGAGCGACGCTTGCTGTGGGCGCGGCGTGGCCTGTACGATACGAAGCAGGTCGATCCCGGCGCGGATCTCATCCATCAACCAACAATCCGGAGGATGCTCATGAAACGACTTCTGGCCGTTGTGGGTCTCTGTCTGTTCGCATTCCCGCTCTTCGCCGACGCGGTGTCGGAAGTGCGGGCCACCGAGATAGCGTTCGCGAAAGCGTTCGCCGACCGCGACGCGGCGCGTTTCTTTTCGATGGTCGCGGATGACGCGACGTTCCTCAGCCTGCGCACGCTGCACGGCAAACAGGCCGTCGTCGACCGCTGGTCGCGGCTCCTCACCGGTCCCGCGCCGTTCCGCTGGGGCCCGGAGCGCGTCGCGGTGTCGGCGGACGGAAAGATCGGCTGGTCGACCGGACCGGTGTACGACGCGCAGGGCAACCTGACCGGCAACTACAACTCCGTCTGGCGCAAGGAAGCTGACGGCTCGTGGAAGATCATCTTCGACAGCGGTTCCGGCGCGCCGGCGCTGCCGGAGAACAATCCGAAAGTCGAAGAAGGCTTCATCCCCACGCCCGACGGCGCGAAGCTGCACTACCGCCGCATCGGCGACGGCCCGTTCACGATGATCGTGCCGCTGGAGACGTGGCTGTACGACGCGTTCCGGCAGTTCTCCGACTTCGCGACGGTGATCGCGTACGACCCGCGCGACCGCGGCCGCTCGTCGCACGTCGCAGACGTCAAGACGTTGACCATCCAGAACGACGTCGCCGACCTCGAGACCGTGCGCCAGTTCTTCAAGGTCGACAAGTTCGTGCCCGTCGGCTGGTCCTACCTCGGCAAGATGGTGGCGATGTATGCGGCCGCGCACCCCGAGCACGTCGAGCGTCTCGTGCAGATCGGACCCGCGGCGAACCACGACAGTGCATTCACGGCGCCCGACCAGAGCGGCATCCACGTGCCGGACGACGTCCTGCAGAAACGCACCGCCGCGCGCGCCAACGCGAACGCGACGCAGCAGGAGCTCTGCGCCGCAAACCTCGACGTGATGCGCTACGCGCTCGTCACCGATCCCGCCGGCGCGCAACGCATCGACCTCGCCGCGATCTGCGGCACGGAAGGAGAGCAGACCGCGAACATCACGCGGCACTTCGAGGCGCTCTGGCCGACGATCACCGGCGCGTCGCTGAGCGCGGACGAACTGAAGAAGATCGCCATGCCGGTGCTGACCATCCACGGCACGAACGATCACAATGCCGTCTACGCGGGCGGGCGCGATTGGGCGATGACGCTGCCGAACGCGCGCTTCGTCTCCGTTCCCGGCGCGGCGCACGCGGCGTGGCTCGATCATCCCGAAACGGTCTTCGCGGCGATCCGCACCTTCATGCGCGGCGACTGGCCGCTCGCCGCCGAGGAGGTCAGGGCGAGTCGCTGACGTCCCACTTCGGCCGCTCGCGCCAGCGATCGTGCATCCAGACCCACTGCTCGGGCACGCGGCGGATCTGTTCTTCGATGAGCGCGGTGACGCGCGCGATGAGCGCGACCGGATCGTCGCCGCGCTTGCATTCGATCGGCGCGAGGAAGCGTGCGTGCTGCATCCCATCGTGCCGGCGTTCGATGACCGCCGGCACGACCGCCGCTTCCGTCCGCACGGCGAGCTTCGCCGGGCCGATCGGCGTCAGCGCGGGACGTCCGAAGAACGGCACCTTCACACTTTCGGTGCGGATGTTCTGGTCGACGACGAACGCGAGCAGGCCGCCGCGGCGCAGGTTCTGGATCATCTCGCGCGCGGAGCTCGCGGAGCCGCGGTCGATCGTACGCACGCCGGCGCGCGCGCGCAGCTCGGTGATGTAGCGGTTCATCTGCGGCGAGTCGCGCTCGCGCTGCAGCACGCTCACGGGACGACCGTAGAGTCCCGTCACGTACGAGAGCCATTCCCAGTTGCCGCAGTGCGCGGTGAAGACGATCACGCCGCGGCCGTCGTCGATGCGTTCGAGCAGTGGCTCGATGCCTTCGACGATTGTGGTGCGCTGCTGATTCGCGGCGGTGACGTTCGGCAAGTACGCGATCTCGAAGAGCGTCATGCCGAGGTGGCGGAACATCGCGCGCGCGGTGTCGCGGCGCTGCGCGTCGGTCCAGTCGGGGAACGCAATCGCGAGATTCGCGAGCGCTTTCGCGCGTTCCTTGCGCGCGACGAGGTTCGCGAGCGAGCCGAGCGCGCGGCCGCACGCGCGTCCGATGCGCAGCGGAATGCGGCGGCCGATCGCGCTGACGGCGACCAGCGCGCGATACAGCACGCGCGTTCTAAATGCTCGCAGCGTCGGGCCGGCCACTGAGAAACTCCCGCACCAGCGCATCCCAGTCGCCGCGCTCGCGCAGCAGGCGCTCGACGAGCTCGCGGAACGCGCCGCCGCCGCCCGCGCTGGCGAGCTTCCACGTCGCGAGCGTGCGCACTTCCGGAGCGGCGTCCGACGGCGCGGCGGAAATCGCGGCGCGCGACATCGGCGCGAGGTCGGGAAGGTCGTCGCCCGCGTAAAGGATCTCGTCGAAGGAGACCTGGTGCTGCAGCGCGATGCGCTCCGCCGCCTCGAGCTTGTTCGTCGCGCCCTGATGCAGTTCCCGGATGCCGAGCTCGCGCGCGCGGCGTTCGAGCGCATGCGAGCGGCGCGACGTCAGCAGCACGATGGTGATGCCCGCCTTCTGCGCGAGCTTCGCCCCGAGGCCGTCGCGCACGTTGAACTCCTTGATCTCGTTGCGTTCGCCGGCGTAGATGATCTTGCCGTCCGTCCAAACGCCGTCGACGTCGGAGATGATGAGGCGGATCTTCGTCGCGTCGGCCATCTCAGTGCCGGAAGTGACGCTCGCCGGTAAAGACCATCGTCAATCCGCGCTCGTTCGCCGCGGCGATGACTTCCACGTCGCGCACCGAGCCGCCCGGTTGAATCACCGCGCGCACGCCGGCGTCGGCGAGGAGATCGAGTCCGTCGCGAAACGGAAAGAACGCATCCGACGCCGCGAACGTGCCGTCGGTACCGAGGAGCGACTTCATGATCGCCACCTTCGCGGCGTCGACGCGGCTCATCTGTCCGGCGCCGATGCCCGACGACTGCGACTGCCGCGTGAGCACGATCGCGTTCGACTTCACGTGCGCGCAGACGATCCACGCGAATTCGAGTCCGTCGAGCTCCTCGCTCGTGGGCTGGCGTTCGGTCACGACTTTCCATGCGTCGCGTCCGCCGAGGCGATCGGTCGATTGCATGAGGATGCCGCCGGCGGCGGAGCGCAGTTCGTGCGCGGGCGCCGCGCCGGCCGTCGTGACGAGGCGCAGGTTCTTTTTCTTCGCGAGCAGCTCGCGCGCCTCGTCGTCGAACTCCGGCGCGACGATCACTTCGAGAAAGAGCTCGGCGACGGCGCGCGCGCAGTCGCCGTCGAACGTGCGGTTCGCGCCGATGATGCCGCCGAACGCCGACACCGGGTCGGCTTCGATCGCCGCGCGCAGCGCCTCGGCGAGGGTGTCGCGCCGCGCGACGCCACACGGATTCGTGTGCTTGATGACCGCGGCCGCGGGCTCGCCGAACGCGTTCGCGAGACGGATCGCCGAGTCGAGATCGAGCAGGTTGTTGTACGAGAGCTCTTTCCCCTGCAACTGCGCGAACGGCCGCTCGCCGGCGCGCACGTAGAAGCCGGCGCTCTGGTGCGGGTTCTCGCCGTAGCGGAGGTCCTGGAACTTGTCGAGTTGCAGCGAGAGCGACGCGTTGCCGCCAAGGTAACTCGCGATCGTGGCGTCGTAGGCGCTCGTCTTCTCGAAGACGCGGATCGCGCAGCGCAGCCGGAACTCGTCGGAGATCGCGCCGCCTTCGAATTCACGCAGGAAGTCGGCGTACAGCGACGGATCGCACAGCGGCAGCACGTGGCGGTGGTTCTTCGCCGCGGCGCGCAGCATCGACGGGCCGCCGATGTCGATCTGTTCGACCGCTTCGGCGAGCGTGACGCCTTCTTTTGCGATCGTCGACTCGAACGGATAGAGATTCACCACGACGAGATCGACGCGCGGGATGCCGAGGCGCGCGACGTCGGCGAGATGCGCGTCGTTCGCGCGGTCGTGCAGGATCGCGCCGAAGACTTTCGGCGTCAGCGTCTTCACGCGTCCGCCGAGAATCTCCGGCGCGCCGGACCACTGCGCGATCGGCGTCACGGGAACGCCGGCGTCGGCGAGATGCTTCGCGGTGCCGCCGGTGGAGAGGATCTCGACGCCCCGCGCGGTCAGCGCCTGCGCGAGCTCGAGGATGCCGGTCTTGTCGGAGACGGAGAGGATTGCCCGCTCAATGTTCTGCATGCAACGACAGATTGCCGTCGCGCATGACGGCGGCCGAGCGGACGTCGCCGCCGGCTTCCTTCCAGATGAAGTAGTAGAGGTTGACGAGGTCCGTGACCGCGCGCGAGTAGCAGACGGCCGCGACGCCGAACGCCGTCGACCGGTCGTCGAAATCGTTCGACGTATGCGCCGTGCCGCCGCGGAAGTACTCCTCGCTCATCAGCGGATAGAACTTCGCGGTGCGCGCGAACGTGCGGTCGAGATAGGTGCCGAGGCGGAACTGCGGGTCAAGTCCGTAGAAGACGGTCGGGAACTTCGTGAGGCGCCGCTCGAAGTACTGTTCGAAATCGGCGCGCGAGGCGCCGAGGCGCACGTCGTCGTTGGCGACGTGGAAGGGATTGTTCGCGTCGGCGACGAGATGTGCGAGTCCGCCCAGACGTTCGATGACGAGGCCGAGCGGCTCGCCCTTGCGAATGTCGGCGATCGCTTTCTGCGTCTCGCGTTCGAGGCGCTCGCGCAGGCGTCCTTCGCGTGAGAGGACGAAGTAGTGATGCGTGTCGGAGCCTTCGTCGGCGAGCGCGCGTTCGAGTCCCTGTTTGTACTCCGGCTCGAAGCGCTCGATGAGGGCGCGCAGGTCGGGCGGCGCGAGCGCGGCGCCTTTCTGCGCGATGCGTTCGTCGGAAGCGCGCGTCCACGCGTGCGCGGTGAGGGGGAAGAGGCACAGCAGGACGATTCCGAGGCGCCGCATTGTTTGCGTGGATCGTAGCGTATGAATCGCGACTTTGCAGCTCATCTGGAGGCGCTCTATGCCTGCCGCGCCTGCCCGAACGTCTTCGGCGAGCCGGTCACCGGCGCGTGCGGCGACGCGCGCGTGATGCTCGTGGGGCAAGCGCCCGGTCCGCGCGAGGCCGACTACAAGCGGCCGTTCGCCTATACCGCCGGCAAGCGGCTCTTCGCCTGGATCGCCGAGCACCTCGGCATCGAGGAAGCCGACTTCCGCGCGCGCGTGCACATCGGCTCGGTCATCCGCTGCTTTCCCGGACGCGATCTCAAGAACGGCGGCGACCGCGTGCCGGACGCGACCGAGATCGCGAACTGCGGCGCGCATCTCGACCGCGAGCTGCGCCTCCTGCGGCCCGAGCTCGTCATCTCCGTCGGAACGCTTTCCGCGAAGCAGCTCGTCGGCATCGCGGAACTGAAGCAGTCCGTCGGCCGCATGCATCGCGTGACGCGCGCGGGACATTCGTTCGACGTCGTCGTGCTGCCGCATCCGTCGGGACGCTCGACGTGGATGAACAAGCCGGAGCACGCCGCGCTGTTCGCGGAGTCGATGCGGCTGATCCGCGAGCATCCCGCGTTCAGCGCAGCGCCAGAAAAATCGTCCGGATACTCAGCAAAATCACGAGCGCGCCGACGCTGAACATCATCGGGCGCGCGGGGATGCGTCCGGCGAGTCGCGCCGCGATCGGAGCGGCGATCGCGCCGCCGATCGCGAGTCCGACGATCGCCGGCCAGTTCGTGATGCCGATCGTGAAGAGGAAGGTCGCCGACGTGGCGAAAGTGACGAAGAACTCCGCGAAGTTGACGGAGCCGATCGTCGTGCGCGGCTCGTTGCCGCGCGCGAGCAGCGTCCCGACGACGATCGGTCCCCATCCGCCGCCGCCGATCGCGTCGAAGAAACCGCCGGCGAGACCGAGCGGAACGAGATGCTTCTCGCTGCCGACGTGCACCGAGCGCCGCCACGCTTTCGCGAGGATGATCACGCCCATCACCAGCAGATATGCGGCGATGAACGGCTTGATCGCGTCGCCCGGAATCGCGGTCAGCAGATACGCGCCGGTAATGCCGCCGAGCACGCCGGGGACGAGCAGCTTGCGCACGAACGTGCCGAGGACGTTGCCGGCGCGCCAGTGGTGATAGCCCGAGAAGGCCGTGGTGACGACTTCCGCGGTGTGCACGCTGGCGCTCGCGAACGCGGGCGGCACGCCGAACGAGAGCAGGAGCGTGGTCGCGGAGACGCCGTACGCCATCCCCAGCGTGCCGTCGATCATCTGGGCGATGAAGCCCGCGACGGCGAAGAGCGCGATGTGCAGCGCGAGACCGGCCGCGTCAGGAGACATGCGCGAACGCGTTCCGCGTCATGTTCTCGCGGCCCGTGTCCGTGACGAGCACGTTGTCCTCGATGCGGATGCCGCCGTATTTGTGGAACGCGTCGATGCGGTCCCAGTCGATGTACTTCGCGTTGTCGCTCGCTTTGAGCTCGGCCAGCAGCGAGTCGATGAAGTAGAAGCCGGGCTCGATGGTGAAGACCATGCCCGGCTCGACGACGCGCGTGAGGCGCAGCCACGGATGACCGTCCGGCTTCGCGATCGTCTTCCCGCTTCGGTTGGCCATGAAGCCGCCGACGTCGTGGACCTGCAGTCCGAGAAGATGGCCGACGCCGTGGGGGAGGAACGTGCTGCTGATGCGGCGCTCGACGATGCCGTCCGCGTCGAGGTCGCGCACGAAACGGAACTCGTGCAGCAGGTCCGCGACGCCGCGATGGGCGAGCAGATGGATATCAATGTAATTCACGTCCGGCGCGACGGCGTCGACGAGGCCGCGCTGCATGACGTCCATCGCGTCGATGAGCGACTGGAACTCGTCCTTCCGCCGCGAGTACGTGCGGGTGATGTCTGAGGCGTAGCCGTTGTACGAGGCACCCGCGTCGATGAGGAACGAGTAGAGCTTCGACTCGTCGAAGCGCGGCCGCGTGTGGTGGTAGTAGTGGAGCGTGGCCGCGCTCTCGTTGAGGGCGATGATGTTGCCGTAGGGGAGCTCTTCGTCGACGTGATCGGCGGCGCGCAGATAGGCGAGGTGGATCTCGTACTCGGAGAGTCCGTCGCGGAACGCCTGCTCCGCCGCGCGATGGCCGCGCGCACCGCGCTCGTTGGCGAGGCGCAGGCAGACGATCTCGTATTCGGTCTTCCACGCGCGGTCGAAGTCGAGGCTGTTGATCACGGCTTCCGGGTTGGGCGTGAAGTCGCCCCACGCGGCGAAGCGCTCGTCCCATTCGCCGAGGAACGCGGTGCGGCCTTTCGGCATGTGTGGCTTCGCGTCGTCGGGAGTGGCGAGCATGATGAGGTCGAACTTCGCCACCCACGGCTCGGTCGGAGTGCCGGCCACTTTGTGCCAGTAATCGACCGGCTGGTAGTAGAGCAGCTTCGGCTTGAGGCCCGGCGTGTAGACGATGAAGCAGTTCGGATTGTCGGTGACCGGCGCCCACGCCTTGAACTGCGGATTGACCTTGAACGGATACGACATGTCGTCGACGAACTGATAGTGCAGAGCGCCGGCGAAGACGACCGCGTTGTCGAAGTGCGCCTCGGAGAGCGCGCGGTCGTAGCGCAGTTTCTGGATGGTCACATGCGCGGTGTAGAGCGTGGCGAGAGCGTCATCCATGGCGCGGGAGGATACAACGCCGCGCGCGCACCGACGAACACGAACGCGCAAAAAGAAAGCGCGTCGACCGCCTTGCGAATATCGACGCGCCTTGTCGCCAGCGTTCCCCGATGTTCCGGGGCTGTCCGCGCATAGTGCGAGTGCGATGCCAGCGCGCTACTCGCGCCATTGATCCATGTGCTCGAGCACCTGATCGATCGACAGGATCCGCTCGTCGCCCGACGCGTTCTCGAAGATCGCGTGGTACCAGCCGCGCACGCCGACCGGCGTCAGCACCTCGCGTCCGACGCGCAGACGTTTGCCACTCGCGAGCTGCCGGAAGACGCGCTCGTAGGCGGAGCGCGCGAGTCGCGGCGACGTGGTTGACGCGCGTTCGGTGCGGCGCTCGTTCTTGTCGCGACGTTCGACGCGCGGCGGCATCTGCACGCGGTGGCGCCGGTCGACGCCTTCGCCACGCCACGGCGGCGCGAGCTTCTCTTCGACGTCGGCGCGACGGCGTAGCGGCGCAGCGTCTTCCTCATCACGCATGGCGCCGGAGTAATTCGCAAGCTCCGGCAGCGCCTCGCCCCAGCGCGCGACGTGGCCGATGTCGTCGTACGCCGGCGGACGATCGTCGAGATCGAGCAACGACGGCATCTCGCCGCGCAGCACCGCGAAGAGCAGCCGCACGCTGAACGCGTCGGCGTAACGCTGGATCGAATCGCGGAACGCCGACGCCGTTTCGAGCGCGATGTCCCGCAGCGAGAGCGTGCGTCCGTCGATCGTCGTCCAGACGCGCGCGTCGGCGCTGGTCGTGAACGGGTTGTGCGGGAAGTGAAAGTCGCGCGCGACCCAGCCGTTGCGCGTCGCGTGCTTGCCCGGCTCGACGTCCGCGATGGCCGGAATGCCGCGCGCCGCGAGCTCCTCGACGCGATACGACGGCCAGCCGATGACCTCGCGCACGATGCCGACGATGAGCGCGGTCGTCGCCGCCATCAGCCCCGGGTCAGGGATGAAGTCGAGCGTGATCTCGATGCGGTCGCGCCGCGGCCGCACGCCGAGTCCCGTCGAACGCCGGTTCGTCCCCGCGACGAGCACCGCCGCCGGCAACAGATGCGCGAGCAGCAGCGCGAGCTTCTGAATCGTGCGGTTGCGGTTGCGCTCGCCGCGCGCGAGCTCGTACGAGATGTTGAAGTGACAGCTGTACGCCTGCAGCCGCACGCGTTTGCCGTGGCGCTGCTGCCAGCGGTCGAGCTGCCCGCGGATGAAGCCGATCTGCTCCCACAGACTGCGCACCACGCGCGCCGTGCTCTGCGAGCCGAGCTCGATCACCGGCGTCACGACTTCGAGCACGCCGCCGTCGAAGTACACCGCGCCGCCCGTCGGCAGCTGCGACGCTTTCGAGCTGCGATACAGCAGCGGCCGGTCGATGAATGCCGACGGCGCCCGCCAGTACTCCTCGGGCACCACGACCTGCTCGTCGACGTACACCTGGAACTCGGACTCGAGCCCGATCACGGGCATGGCGAGCTGCGTGCGATAGGGAAATTCGGCGACCACGGACGGAGAGCGAAGGGAGCAAGGATTGCGCCGCTTGCAAACGATCGCGGTGGCGGCCGGCGGCTCAGTGAGGCTGCACGTGCGCGATCTTGAACTGGATCGTGAGCTGGTGCGTGATCTCGCGCGCCTGTCCGTCGCGGCCAAAGTACGGCTTGAACTTCCAGTGCCGCATCGTCTTGAGCGTCGTGCGCGTGAACTCGTCGCGCTGCGGCGGCGTGATCACCGAGATCTTCGAAACCGTGCCGTCCTTGTTGATCGTGTACTGCACGACGAGCTGGTCTTCCCAGCCGACGAGCAGCGCGTCCTGCGGATACGGCGGGAACTCCTGATCGATCGACTGCACCGGCAGCGGCTCGTCGCGCGCGATGACGACGTTCTCCGGCTCCGGCTTCGGCGGTGGAGGCGGCGGCGGAGGCTCGGGCGTCGGGACGCTGTGGATGTCGCCGCCGACGATCCCCCCTTCGATCCCTCCCTCCACGCCTCCTTCCACACCGCCTTCCGTCTGCGGCGCGGGCGGCGGCGGATCGTTGTTCACGACCGGCACGACGTCGGGGATGACCGTCGGCGCGACGAGCGGCATCTGCGGCACCGGCTTGACCTGCGTCACGGTTGCCGCGGGACGGGGCGGCGGCGGGGGAGGAGGCGGCGGGGGCGGCGGCTCGACGAGCGAGTACGCCGCGAAGAGCTTCGGCGACTGCGACGGGAACGCAACGTGCCAGACGTTGGCGATGACTCCGCCGCCGACGGCGAAGACGTGAAGGGCGACCGCGAGCGGAAGAGTCTCGTAGAAAAGCCTTCGGCTCCGTGGCGCCACCGTTTCCGGGACGACCGTTTCGAACATGTTTTGGTGAAGCCCTGCGAAGCGCAGAGTAGCAGTGGGCGCGCAGGACAATGTGCTACAAGACAGTGACGGATTCATGACATGACTCGCTATCTCCAGCGCATCGCGCTCCTCGGCAAGGAGCGCTGGATCGGATGGGAGATCGACGGCGTCGGCACCGAGGTGCCCGGTCTCCTGCTCGCGGACAACCTGACCGACGATGAGCTCCGCGCGCGCGGCGTCAAAGAGTTCCGCCCGATGCCGTTCGAGAACTTTCTCGGCCTCGGCGCCGCCGTGGCCGGCTCACCGTCCGCGCAGACGCTCGAAGATCAAGACATTGACTATCGCCTCGACGCGCTGCTGGTCGGTATGGAGCGCATCCGCGCCCGCGGCGTGACGACGGTCCCGCGCTCGACGCTCCTCGCGTTCTTCGCCGACGACACCCAGCTTCGCGACCCGCGCGTGCAGGCGCGTTTCCGCGTGTGGGAAGAGGACGGGCGGGTGGAGGTGGTGGGCGGCGAGGAGTGCTACCTGCGGATCACATCTCGTTTGGCGTAATCGCCACCGCCGCCGCCCACTCCAACGGCGCGATTGCATCGCGCGGCGCGACTTCGATGTGCAGCACGCGACGGTGCGCCACGTTGCGCGCGGGCGAGGACGCGTGCAGCAGCAGCGGACGCATGAAGACGACGCCGCCTTCGGGCACGTAGAGCTCCGCGACACCGCGCGTGGCGACGAGCGACGCGATCGCGTCATCGGCCAGCTTGCCGAGTCGGTGCGTGCGCGGGATCACGCGCAGCGGACCGTTGTCCGCGCCGCACGCGTCGAGATGCACGCGCACGGCGAGCATCTGCTCGAGCACCGCCGCGGGCGGCTCGGCGTGCACGACGCCGTGCTTCACGCTCCACGCGCCGAAGCCCGGCGCCTCGCGGCGTTCGCGGACCGCGACGACGCGGTCCTGATGCCACTGCACGAGCCAGTTCGCGCGCGCGGTCTTGTCGAACAGCGTCGCCTTCACCGCTACCGCATCGTTGCCAACGATCGACGTGACGGCGCGAACGAGACGCTCGTCGGCGAAGAGCTCCGCGATGAAGTTCGCATGCACGAGATTGCGAATGCCGCCGCGTCGTACGCCGACGTCCGGCAACGACGCCGCGATGCGCGCGACGTCGCGAATCACAAAGTCCGCGAGCGTGTAGCCGTCGCGATGGAGATCGCTCACGACGCTACAGCGCCGCCGCGACCTGCTCCAGTTGCGCCGCCACTTCTTCCGTCGACGCCTGCGGCGCGGTCGCGCTGTCGAAGCGCACGAGCACCGGGTCGTAGATGCCGCGCTGGAAAAGCGCCGCGCGCACGTCGATGAACCGCTCGCGCACGAGCGGAGGCAGCGCGCGATACGCGGAGCCTCCGCCGCTGTTTGCCACACTTGCACCGCCGGCGTGCGCCTTAAGCTCCGCGGCGACCGTCGTGGCCAGCTCCTTCAGCGTCTCGAGCGGAATGGCGATCGGCTGTTTCGTATCGTGCGTCATCTCGTCCTCGGAATCCCCAGCGTTGCGTACGTCGCCTCGTCGTCCGGCTCGACGCGCAGGAACTTCGTCACGCCGAGCTCCGCGAGCCGGGTTTCGTCCCACGTTTCGACATTCTGCAGGCCGTAGAGCGAGAGGTCGTCGTCGACGCCGACGATATCGTAGCCCGCCCAGATCGCGAAGCCTCGCTCTTCGGAGGGGCCCGTGGATCCGAGGGATTTGAATTTCTTCACGTAGCGCGACATTGTTTGGTGATGCCGTTGGAACTCGTCATCTTCGTCGGACTGCAGGCCGCCGGCAAGTCGACGTACTACCGCGATCACTTCGCGGCAACGCACGTGCATGTGAGCAAGGATCTGATGAAGCACGCGCGGAGCCGCGATGGGAGACAGGAACAGGAGATCGCGCGCGCGCTCGCGGCGGGACGTTCCGTCGTCGTCGACAACACCAATCCGACGCCCGTCGTGCGCGCGCCGCTCATCGCGCTCGGCCGACGCCACGGCGCGCGCGTGGTCGCGTACTTTTTCGAGACGACCGTGAAAGATGCCGTCGCGCGCAACCGCCTGCGCGAAGGAAACGCGCGCGTGCCGGACGTCGCGGTCTACGTCACCGCCCGCAAGCTCGTACCGCCGACATTCGAGGAGGGATTCGACGAAGTGCGCGTCATCGCGCCGCTTCCGCCGATCATCGCTGCCACATGACGCCGCGCCAGCTCTTGAAACGCGTGTTCCCGCCGATGCTCGCGACGCTCGCCGAAGCGCCGCCGCCGGACGACGGCTCGTGGTCGTACGAACTGAAATACGACGGCTTCCGCGCCGTCTGCGCCATCGCCGGCGGCGAGGCCGCGATGCTCAGCCGCAACGAGCTCGATCTCGCGCCGCGCTTCCCGCGCACCTTCGCCGCGCTGCAGAAGATCAAGTCGAAGGAGATCGTCCTCGACGGCGAGGTCGTCGTCCTCGACGCGAAAGGCGCGCCGCGGTTTCAGCTGCTGCAGCAGGGCGGCAACGAACGCCTCGTGATCTTCGACATCCTCTGGCTCGACGGCGAAGACCTCCGCAAGCGCGCGTACGAAGAGCGCCGCGCGCTGCTCGAGAAACTCTTCGCGAAACCGCCCGCCGGCATCGCGCTCGCGGAGAAACTCGCCATGACCGGCACGAAGGCGCTGCAGAAAGCGGCGTCGGGCGGGTGGGAAGGGATCATCGCCAAACGCAACACGTCGAAGTACGAAGGCCGCCGCTCGAAAGAGTGGCTGAAGGTGAAGACGCTGCATCAGCAGGAATTCGCGATCGTCGGCTGGCAGCCGAGCACCGCCAGCGAGCGCGAGATCGGCTCGCTGCATCTCGGCTTCAACGACAAAGGCGTGCTGCGCTACGCGGGCAAAGTGGGCACCGGCTTCTCGCTGAAGCTGCGCGCGCAACTGCGCGAGCAGCTCGCGAAGGACATCGTCGCGAAAGCGCCCGTCGTCGACGCGCCACGCATCAAGACCGCGACGTGGGTGAAGCCGCGGCTCGTGGCGCAGGTCGCGTTCACGGAGTGGACGTCGGACAACCGCCTGCGGCATCCTTCCTTCCTCGGCCTCCGCGAAGACAAGGCGGTCAACGACGTGGTCAAGGAAACGGCGCAGAAAGTCACGCTCTCGCATCCGGAACGCGTGCTCTATCCGCGCGACGGCATCACCAAGCAGCACATCGCCGACTACTACGAGGCCGTCGCCGAGCCGATGTTGCGCGCGCTCGCCGACCGCCCGCTCGCGCTCGAGCACTGGAACCAGGGCATCGACCGCCCGTCGTGGTTCCACCAGAACATCGGCAAGGAAGGCGCGGACTGGCTGACCGTCATCGAGACGCCGACGCGCACGGTGAGCCGCCAGACCGTGAAGCATCTCGTCGTCGACAGCGTGGAAGCGCTGCGCTGGCTCGCGCAGATGTCGGTGCTGACGGTGCACATGTGGTCGTCGCGCGGCGCGAGTCTCGACGAGCCGGACTGGCTGCTGTTCGATCTCGATCCCGCGAAAGGGAAGGGTTTCGAGCAGGCGCTCGACGCCGCGATCGTGATGCGCAAGCTGCTCGAGAACCTCGAGCTGCCGAGCGTGCCGAAGACCTCGGGCAAACGCGGCATCCACGTGCTGATCCCGCTCGCGAGCGGCTACACGCACGAAGAGGTCGCGGACTTTGCGTGCTCGATCGCCGCGGCCGTCGCGGCGCGCGTCCCCGGCATCACCGTCGAGCGCAGTCTCGCCAAACGGCGCGGGCGGCTCTATCTCGACTGCATGCAGAACGGCTACGGCAAGACCGTCGTCGCGCCGTACTCGCCGCGCGCGATCGACGGCGCGCCGGTCTCCGCGCCGCTCAAGTGGAGCGAGGTCACGAAGAAGCTCGATCCGCTGAAGTTCACGATCCGCACGATGCCGAAGCGCCTCGCGAAAGTCGGCGATCTCTTCGAGCCGGTGCTGACCGGCGGCGTCGAACTGCCGCAACTGAAATGAACGCGGTCCTCACCGGTGCGTCCTCCGGCATCGGCCACGCGCTCGCGCGCGAACTGGCGCGGCGCGGCTACGCGGTCGCATTGCTCGCGCGCCGCGAGGCACTGCTCGACGCGCTCGCCCGCGACATCAACGCGCGCGGCGGTCGCGCATTGCCGATCGCGTGCGACGTCACGGACCGCGCGTCCGTGCACGACGCCGTCGCGCGCGCGGAGCGCGACCTCGGTCCGATCGATCTCGCGGTCGCGAACGCCGGCGTCAGCGTTCCCAACTCCGCGGCGACGTTCAGCCTCGCCGACGCGGAGCTGATCATGAACGTGAACTACCACGGCATGCTCTATCTCTACGACGCCGTGATCCGCTCGATGATGGAGCGCCGCACGGGCACGTTCGCCGGCGTCGCGTCGCTCGCCGGTCTGCGTGGACTGCCGGGCGCGGGCTCGTATTCGGCGAGCAAAGCCGCGATGCAGAACTTCCTCGAGGCCGCGCGCGTGGAGCTGCGGCCGTACGGCGTGCGCGTCGCGATCGTGAATCCCGGTTTCGTGGCCACGCCGATGACGGAGAAGAACCGCTTCCGCATGCCGTTCCTCATGAACGCCGACGATGCCGCGCTCGCGATCGCGAACGGTCTCGCGAAGGGAAAGCGCGTCATCGAGTTCCCGCGTCCGATGTCGCTCCTCGTGCGCCTGCTGCGCGTGCTGCCCGACGCGCTCTTCGACCGCGCCACCGTGCCGTACGCGCGGCGGAGGCTCGATCGTGACAAAGTGAAACGGTAAGGTTGCCGTCGCGCGCGGAGTCCGTCACGCGGCCGGTCTGGCGGTGCGTCATCCGCCGTGGCATTCTGTCCGTACATACGCCATGCAACCCGATACGCTTCTGGGGCCGTACCGCATCACCGTGCCGCTCGGCGCCGGCGGCATGGGGGAGGTCTATCGCGCCACCGACGCGCGCCTCGGCCGTGACGTCGCGATCAAGGTGCTGCCGCCGGTGATGTCGCGTGACGCCGAGCGCCTGCGCCGTTTCGAACAGGAAGCGCGCGCGACCGGCGCGCTCAATCATCCGAACATCCTCTCGGTCTTCGACTTCGGCCGTCACGACGGCTCGCCGTATCTCGTCTCCGAACTGCTCGAAGGGGAAACGCTCCGCGAGCGGCTCGCCGCGTCGCGCCTGCCGGTGCGCAAGGCCATCGACTACGCGACGCAGCTCGCCGAAGGTCTCGCCGCCGCGCACGACCGGAACATCGTCCATCGCGATCTCAAGCCTGAGAACATCTTCATCACCAAAGACGGCCGCGTGAAGATCCTCGACTTCGGCCTCGCGCGCGTGTCGTCGTTGCTGCCCGCCGACGCCGGCGCGACCGACGTTCCGACGACGCCCGCGGGCACCGACCCCGGCATGGTCCTCGGCACGGTCGGCTACATGTCGCCCGAGCAGGTGCGCGGCAAACCGGCCGACGTCCGCTCCGACATCTTCGCGTTCGGCGCCGTGCTCTACGAGATGCTCTCCGCGCGGCGCGCGTTCCGCGGCAACTCCGCCGTCGAGACGATGAACGCGATTCTCAACGACGAGCCGCCGGAGCTCTCGACCATCAGCAGCGACATCCCGCCCGCGCTCGCGACGATCGTCAATCACTGTCTCGAGAAAACACCGGAGCAGCGCTTCCAGTCGTCGCACGACATCGCCTTCAGCCTCAAGACGACGTCGAACATCACCTCGTCGAAAAACGCCGTGGTCGTCGGCACGCAACGCGGCGCGCGGCGCTGGCTGCCTGCCGCCGCCATCGCCGCGGCGACCGCCGTCGGCGCCGTCGGTGCGCTGCTCGTGCGCGGCGGGCTCGCGCCGCCGAAACCGCTCACGTACAAGCGCCTCACGTTCCGCCGCGCGCAGGTCACCGACGCGCGGTTCGCGCCGGGCGGCACCGTCGTCTACACGATGTCGATCGCGGGCAACACCGAGTCGTACGCGATCATCCTGCCGCGCACCGACGCGCGCTCGCTCGCGCTCGCGGGCGGCCGCGTCGCCTCGATCTCGAAGAGCGGCGACCTCGCCGTGCTGCGCGGCCTGCACTACGCGAAAGCGTTCGCCAGCGCCGGCACGCTGTCCGTCCTCCCGATCAGCGGCGGCACGCCGCGCGACATCGCCGAGAACGTGCAGGATGCGGCGTGGGATCCCGCCGGCACCGCGCTCGCCGTCGTGCGCTCGCAACCCTCGGGCATGGACCAGATCGAATATCCGCCCGGCCACGTCATCTATCGCGCGACGGGTCGCGCGGACTATCTGCGATTCTCGCCCGACGGCCAGTCGATCGCGTTCTTCGATCATCCGGGCGTCGCCAGCGACAGCGGCACCGTCGCCATCGTCGATCTCACGGGACACAAGCGCGATCTCACGGAGAACTGGAACAGCACGCGCGGCCTGGCGTGGTCGCCGAAGCACGACGAGATCTGGTTCACCGCGGCGCCGGAAGGCGCGCGGCGCAGCCTCTACGCGGTGACGACGCGCGGCAAGCTGCGGCTGATCGAAAGCGCGCCGTCGTCGCTCGTGCTGCTGGACGTCGACGACTCCGGACGCTCGCTGCTCTCGCAAAACGACGAGCGCATCGGACTCGCGTTCCGCGGCGCCGCCGACGCGCAGGAGCGCGAGCTGTCGTGGTTCGACTGGGGCGTGCTGCGCGACGTTTCCCCCGACGGCTCCACGCTGCTCTTCGATGAAACAGGCGAGGCAGGCGGCGATCCGGGCCTCATCTTTCTGCGACGCACCGACGGCTCGCCCGCGGTGCTGCTCACGCACGGCACCGCGGCCACGCTGTCGCACGACGGCAAGTGGGTCGTCGGCCGCACGCCCGACAATCACCGCCGCCTGATGTTCGTGCCGACCGGCGCGGGCGACACGCGCACGCTTTCCGACAACGTCCGCGCGAGCTGGGGCGCGCTGCTCCCTGACGGACAGCATCTCGCCATGCTCGCGCTCGACCAGGCCGGCCCGCGGCTCTACGTCGCGAACCTCGACGGCTCCGCGCGCCGCCCGATCTCTCCGGCCGGTCTTCACAACTCCGCGCTGATGCTCTCGCCGGACGGGCGGTGGGTGGGGACGCTCGACACGCACGGCGCGCCCGCGCTCTTTCCCATCGCCGGCGGCGACGAGGTGCAACTCGCTCCGCCCGGCGCCGCGCTCGTGTCGGGTTTCAGCGCCGACGGCCGCTACGCGTACCTCGTCGATGCCGCGAACTCGCCCGACACCATCGAGCGCGTCGAGATCGCCACGGGCAAGCACGAGCCGTGGATGACGCTGCATCCGACCGTGCTGCCGTCGAGCGCCATCGTGCAGCAGGTGCGCGTCGCGCCCGACGGCAAGTCGTACGCCTATCAGTTCTACGACGCCACGTCGACGTTGTACATCGCCTCGCAACCGGATTAGATCGCCGTATGAAACCGACCACGATGGTCCGCCTCTGGTCGCTGCAGAACGTCTTCTTTCTGTGGCTGGCCTCTCCGAAGATCCTCGAGCTCAGCGCCGACCGCTGCGTCGTGCGCATCCCGCTCAACTGGCGCACGCGCCGCCGCGACATCCACGCGATGTACCTCGGCACGCTCTGCATGGGCGCGGACGTCGCCGCCGGTCTCATCGCCTTCAAGCTCGTCGCCGACCGCCGCGAGCGCGTGAACTTCATCTTCAAGGACCTGAAGGCGGAGTTCCTGAAGCGCGCCGAGGGGGACGTGCACTTCACGAATGACGACGGAGCGGTGATTCAGGAGCTCTTGCGGCGCACGCTCGAAACGGGCGAGCGGCAGGAAGCGACCGTGCACGTCACCGCCACCGTGCCGTCGAAGCTCGGCGACGAGCCGGTGGCGACGTTCGCGCTCACGCTGTCGCTGAAGAAGCGCGCCGCGCGCGACTGACTCCTGCGCTCCGGAAAGAAGGATTAAAATCGGCGCGGCATGCCTGACATGACAGGAGGCGAGCACCACATCTTTCCGGAGCGCCTGACGTCCGCCATCGCGGAGACGCGCGCGAAGATCCGCTTAGGCTACCCGTGGTGGCTGCGGCCGTTTCTCGCCGGCGACGTCATCGCCATCACACTCGGCCGCCGCATCTTTCTCCGCGGCGCGATGACCGGCGCGAAACTGGAGAAACTGCTGCGTCACGAGCTCGTCCACGTGCGGCAGGTGAACCGCCACGGACTCCTCGGATTTCTCGCGCGTTACGCGGCCGAGTTCGTGCGCCACTGGTGGCGCGTGCGCGACGTCAACCGGGCGTACCGGCTGATCTCGTTCGAAGTCGAGGCGTGGGCGGCGGAGGAAGAGTCCTTATAATGGCCCTCTTCGGGCCATGATCCAGTTCCATTCCCTCGAGATTCCCCAGTTGGAACGCTTTCTCGAGCGGCATAAGGCGGGGCTCTCGCTGCGGAACGAGGTCGACCTCGACCTCGTGCTCCGCCAGATCCTGCAGAAGGCGAACGAGTTCGTGCCGTCCGAGTCCGGCTCGATCCTGCTCGACGACCCGTTCCGCAAAGTCGCCTCGCGCAAAGAGAACGAGCTCGTCTTCATCGCCACGTTCGGCGACTCCGCGCGGAACCTCGTCGGCCAGCGCCTCTCCGCCGAGCACGGCATCGTCGGCCGCGTCTATCAATCCGGCACTCCGTATCTCTCGGCGGACGTCGAGAAGGATGAATACTTCTACGGCAACATCGACGAGCAGATCGGCCACAAGACGCACTCCGTCGTGGCCGTGCCGGTTTACATCGGCAAGCACGTCTGCGGCGTCCTCGAGCTGATCAACCGGCTGGAAGGAAAGAGCTTCACGCGCCGCGACATGACGCTCCTCGAGATCTTCGCCGGCTACACCTCCTTCACGCTGCAGAACGCGCTCGACGCGAAACGCGCGCACGAGCTGGCGAAGAAAGACGACCTGACCGGCCTCTACAACGACCGCTGGTTCCACGTGCGGATGACCGAGACGCTCGCGGAAGCGCGCAAGAGCGGCCGCGAGGCGGTGCTGCTGTTTCTCGATCTCGATCGCTTCAAGTGGGTGAACGACTGCCACGGCCATCTCGCCGGCAGCCAGGTGCTGCGCGAAGTCGGGTTCCTCCTCAAACGCATCGTGCAGCGCGGCGACGCGACCGTCGCGCGCTACGGCGGCGACGAGTTCGTGATGATCCTGCCCGACATGACGCTCGATGAAGGGCTGCGCATCTGCGAGGAAGTGCGGCGCACCGTCGAGTCGACCTCGTTCCTCGACCGCGAGTGGGGCTTCAGCATGCCGGCGCTGCATCTGCGCGGCGTGCTCACGGTGTCGATCGGCGTCGCGCGCTACGTGCCCGGCGCACAGCCGTCGACGTCGATCGAGCTCGAGAAGAGCGAGTTGCTGCGCCGCGCCGACATCGCCATGTACCGCGCGAAGTCGCTGGGCAAGAATCAGGTCGTGGTGTGGGACGAGACGCTCGCACCCGCCGCGGGCGGCGAGCTCTCGGAAAAGCTCTAGCCGCCCGCCTTCACGGCCCGCTTTCTGCTATCTTCGAACATCCGCAGTATTCCCCATTTCCCCTGGTCGATTCCCATCAACCGTAGGAGGTATTTGCGTGTCCAAAATCACCGCTGAGTACATCTGGATCGACGGACAGAAGCCGACGGCGAAGCTTCGCTCGAAGACCAAAATCCTCGACGCGCCGGTCAAGCGCCTCGACGACATCCCCGAGTGGGGATACGACGGCTCGAGCACCTCGCAGGCCACCGGTCACTTCAGCGACCTGCTGCTGCGTCCCGTCAAACACGTCGCCGATCCGCTCCATCGCGAGAACGACATCCTCGTCCTGTGCGAGGTGCTCAATCCCGACGGCTCCGTGCACTGGAGCAACACGCGCGCGAACCTGCGGCAGATCTCGGAAAAGTATGCGGACGAAGACGCGTGGTTCGGCATCGAGCAGGAGTACACGCTCTTCGAAGGGAACCGTCCGATGGGCTGGCCCGATCACGGGTTCCCGGCGCCGCAGGGCGGCTACTACTGCGGCGTCGGCAGCGATGAAGTCTTCGGACGCGACATCGTCGAGGCGCACGCCGACGCCTGCATCCGGGCCGGCATCCACATCGTCGGCACGAACGCGGAAGTGATGCCGGCGCAGTGGGAGTTCCAGATCGGCGCGCTCGGACCGCTGGACGTCGCGGACGAGCTGTGGCTCGCGCGCTGGTTGCTGTACCGCATCGGCGAGGACTTTGGCATCAGCGCGACGCTGTATCCGAAGCCGGTCAAGGGCGACTGGAACGGCGCCGGCGCGCACACGAACTTCTCCACGAAGGCGATGCGCCAGCCCGGCGGCATGAAGATCATCGAAGAGGCGATGCGCAAACTCGAGAAGCGCCACGACGACCACATCAAGGTCTACGGCGCGTACAACGAGGAGCGTCTCACCGGCATGCACGAGACCGCGCCGATCCATCAGTTCCGCTACGGCATCAGCGACCGCGGCGCTTCCGTGCGCATTCCGATGGCCACCTCGAACCTCGGCTACGGCTACTTCGAAGACCGCCGTCCCGCCGCGAACATGGACCCGTATGAAGTCTGCGCGATGCTGATCGACACCGTCTGCGGCCCGTACTGATCGAATCTCTGCTGCACCTCGACGCGCGGCCCGCGCGTCGAGGTGCACTCCCGCCTCACTGCTGCGGCTTGCGGCTCATCTGCGGCAGCGACAACAGGAAGCCCGCCGGATACATCACGTAACCCTGCACGTCCTTGTCCATCACCGCGACGTTGACCTGGTGGTACAGCGAGACGTACGGCAGGTCTTCCTGCACGATGCGCTGGATCTCGCCATAGATCTGTTTGCGCTTCGCGCGGTCGAATGTGGACCGTCCTTCGACGATCAGCTGATCGACGCGCGGGTTGCTGTAATACCCGCGGTTCTGCCCCTCGGGCGGGAAGTTCTTCGAGTAGAAGATGATCGAGTAAAAGTCGGGATCCTGGATGCCGTTTCGCGTGAACGAGTACATCTGGAAGTTGCCCTTGCCGATGTCCTCGAGGAACGCGCCGGTCTCGCTCGACTGGATCTTCATGTCGATGCCGACCTGCCGCAGCATCTGCTGGATCATCTCCGCGCGCTGGTTCGATTCCGCGTTCGTCGACGTCTTGAACGTGACCGAGAAGCGCATCTGCGGACCTTCGCCGTCGGGATCCTTGTAGCCCGCCTGATCGAGGAGCTGCTTCGCCTTGGCCGGATCGTACGGATACGTCGGCAGGTTCTCCGCGCGCGCCCAGTGTCCCTGCGCGAACATCGAGTCGGTCGGCACGCCGTGGCCGCGCAGAAGGTCACGCACGATGCGGTCGCGGTCGATCGCGTGCGCGATCGCGCGGCGCACTTCGACCTTCGAGAGGATCGGATCCTTCAGATTGAAGGCGAGGTACTGCCACACCGAGCCGGGCTTCTTGATGACCTGATGCTTGCCGTCTTTCTCGAACTCGGCGACGTTCTCGAACGGAATCGCATTCGTCTCGAGGTCGATCGTGCCGCGCCGCAGCTCGAGGACACGCGTCGTGTCGTCAGGGATGATGCGCACGGTGATGTGCTTGATCTTCGGCGCGCCGCCGTGCCAGCCGTCGAACGCCTCGAGCTCCACGACTTCGTCCGTGCGGAAGTCGACGATCTTGTACGGCCCCGCGGTGACCGGCTTCGTCTTCGCGGTGTTCGCGTCGAAGCCTTTCGGCAGGATGCCGAGCGTGAGGTTGTCGAAGATGCCGCCGTTCGGTTCGGAGAGATGGAAGATGACGGTCTGCGGATTCGCCGCCTCGATCGACTGCACGACGGCGTAGCCCGATTTCTTCGACGACGTGAAGTTCGGATCGCGCAGCGAGTCGTACGTCCACTTCACATCTTCCGCGGTGACGGGGCGGCCGTCCTGAAACTTCGCGTTCGGATTGAGGTGGAAGACGATCGTCTTGTCGTCGGGCGTTTCCCAGCTCTGCGCGATGTCGGGCGCGTAGTCGAGCTCCGGCGTCACTTTGATCAAGCCGCTGTAGGCGAGATCGGCGATGCGCCCCGAGGCGTTGTCGTTGCCGACGCGAGAATCGAGATTCGTCGGGCTGCTCATCAGCATCGTGACGAGACGGTTGGTGTCCGCGGCGCCGCCTGATTTCTTTTCTCCGCTGCCGCCGCAGGCCAGCATGAGAGTCGCGGCGATCGCGGCCGCGAGGAACTGGCGAGTTTTCATCGTGTTAACTCCTCCGATGTGCGCGTTACAAGGAGCGTACCTCAACCCGCTATGATGACGCGCGATGCTTTTCCGACGACTGATCCTCCTCGCCGCGCTCCTCGGCGCCGCGGCCACGTACGCGCAGCAGAAAGTGATCGTGCTCGGCTTCGACGGCGTCGATGCCGGCTACACCGAACGCTGGATGAACGAGGGGAAACTGCCGAATCTCGCGCGCCTGCGCGCGGAAGGAACGTTCCGTCCGCTCCTGCCGACGACGCCCGCGCAGACGCCGGTGTCGTGGTCGACGTTCAGCACCGGCATCGATCCCGGCCGCACCGGCATCTTCGACTTCCTCCGCCGCGATCCGAAAACGTACCTGCCCGTCTTCGCCGCCTTCGACGAGACGAAAGAACCGTTTCTCCTCGGCGAGCGCAATCCGATCGCATTTGCGGGCGGCGTCGCGCTGCTCTTCGTCATCATCGCCGCGATTCTGTTTGCGCTGCGCCGGCGCGCCGGCGCGTCGATCGCCATCGTCATCGGCGTCGTGCTCGCGGCAGGGATGTTCGTCGCCGTGAAGAAGTACATCCCGGTGACGCGTCCCGGCGTCATCAACCGCAGGCAGGGCATCCCGTTCTGGGACGCGGCGTCGAAAGCGGGGAAGAAGGCGACCATCGTCCACGTGCCCGTCACGTTCCCCGCGACCGACTTCGACGAAGGGCACATGCTCTCCGGCCTCGGCGTGCCCGACGTCTCCGGCCGCGTCGGCAAGCCGTTCTACTTCACGTCCGAGCTCGACTTCAAACCGGCCGGCGGCAGCGGATCGAATGAATTCTCCATCGAGGTCGTCCAGCTCGAGGACAACAAAGGCGTCATCCAAACGCAGATTCAGGGACCGCCGAACAAACTGTTCAACGATCCGCCGTTCATCTCCATCCCGATGACCGTCACCGTCGCGAACGATCGCAACTCGATCGACATCGCCGTGAGCGGCCAGAAGTTCACCCTCAAACCGGGGCAGTGGACCGGCTGGGTGGACTTCGTTTTCCCCTTCAATCCGCTGATCAAGATCCACGGAATCAGTCGTTTTCACCTCATCTCCTCGCAGCCGGAGATCAAGCTGTATCTCTCGCCGATCAACTTCGATCCGCGCAACCTGCCGCCGGGCTTCCGCGTCTCGACGCCCGTGAATTGGGCGCCGCAGGTCGCGAAAGACCTCGGCCTCTACAAGACGCTCGGCTGGCAGATCGACACGTGGGCGATCTCCGAGGGCTTCGCCACCGAGCAGATCTTCTGGGACGACATGACGTGGACGGTGAATCAGTCGCGGAAGATGTTCGGCTCGTTCCTCGGCCGCGGCGACGATCTCGTGGTGCAGTGCTTCGAATTCCCCGATCGCGTCGGCCACGTGTTCTGGCGCGTCGTCGATCCGACGCACCCCGCCTACGATCCGAAGCTCGCCGCGAAGTGGGGCGACGCGCTTCTGCGCGCGTATCAGCTGATGGACAGCATCGTCGGCGATGCGATGGCCGCCGCGGAGAAACAACACGCGACGCTTTACGTCGTCTCCGACCACGGCTTCGCGTCGTTCCGCACGCACGTCCACTACAACACCTGGCTCGTGCTCAACGGCTACATGACGCTCAAGAGCGGCGTGCAGGTGAAGGAGCGCAACGTCGAAATGCTCTTCGACTCCGGACAGTTCTGGGAGAACGTCGACTGGTCGAAGACGCGCGCGTACGCGATGGGACTCGGCGAGGTCTACATCAACCTCAAAGGCCGCGAGGCGCACGGCATCGTGAATCCCGGCCCCGAATACGACGCGCTCAAACAGGAATTGAAAACGAAGCTCGTGGCCATGGTGGATCCCGCCACCGGCCAGCACCCGGTCCGCCGCGTCCTCGCACGCGAAGAGGCGTACAAGAAGTTCGACCCGAACATGATCCCCGACCTCTTCGTCATGAACAACAATGGCTACCGCGTCTCCTGGCAAACCTCGCTCGGCGGCGTCCCGAAGGAAGTCTTCGAGCCGAACAAAGCGGTGTGGAGCGGCGACCACTGCTCCGTCGACCCCGAGATCGTGAAAGGCATCTTCTTCACCAACCGCAAGCTCGCCACCAACCGCGCGCCCTATATCGGCGATATCTACCCAACCGTGCTGGGGCAGCTGGGAGTGAAGGCGCCGTATGAGTTGGATGGGGTGGAGTTGAAGTAATGGATTTCGACAAGGTCTTCGCGTTCATCGATGCGATGAATCGTGAAGGTGTCGACTACATCACGTTCGGTGCGGTGGCGCTTTGCTTCCAGGGTGTCGTCCGCGCGAGCACGGACGCAGACTTTTTCATCCGGCCTGAACGCACGAACATCGAGCGTCTGAAGCGCGCTCTTCGCTGCGTCTGGGATGATCCGCACGTCGACGAGATTTGTGCGGACGATCTCATCGGCGACTATCCGCTCATCGCGTACGGGCCGCCCGGCGAGACGTTCAACGTCGACTTCCTCACCCGCCTCGATGACATCACGTACGACAGCCTCTCGTCGGAACTCATCGAATACGAAGGCATCGCGATTCGCGTGGCAACCGCCGCGAAACTGTATGAACTGAAGAGCAACTCCGTCAGGCTTCACGACAAAGCCGACGCGCTCCGCCTGCGCGCGAAGTATCCTTGGCTGGAAGGCGATGCCGGTTTATAAATACAGGTCCGTCGAGGAGATGCCCGATCCCGCGATCATGCTCGACGCGGGCGATCCGGCGATCCCAGACAAAATTCGCTTCCTGTGGCAGCTCTCGGGAGCGCTCGTCAACGGCGTCGGCACCTGCATCCCCCGCGGCGTCCGCAAATACCGCTCGATCGAAGAAGCGAACGCGGACCGCGACCGCTGGGAGCAGGAGCGGGTCGACCGCATTCGCGCGCGCAACGAACGCACGCGGCATTCATAGATATCCATGGATTACAAACGCCTCCTCACCCAGGTCGAGCGCACGCTCGAAGCGATCGATACCTCAGGTTCCGACACCACGACCGCCGCGGTGGCGCAGATCGCCGAGACGATCGCGTCCAACTTCCGCGACCAGCTCGGCATCACCGGCGGGCGCGTCTACGAGATGCGCGACGACTGCTACGAGCTCATGGCGCGCTTCGGACAGGCGCATGACGGCGAGCTCGGGATCAACGTGCCGAAAGACTACCGGCCCATCGAGCTCGTGCTCGAGAACGGGATCATGGTCATGGATCCCACCGATCCCGGCGTCGATCCGGTGCTCGAAAAGAAGCTCGGCGCGCGGCGCTTCTGCGCGATCTCGGTCGGCGACGAGGACTACATCGTCGCGTTCAACGTCTCGCCCGAGCTGAGCCGCGAGGACATCCTCTTCTCGCTGAACCTCGTCCGCTACGCGATCAACCAGAAGATGCGCGCGCAGCGCTTCGAGTCGCTCATCGTCGAGGCGCAGCGCATCCAGCAGTCGATCCTGCCGCAGCGCATTCCGCAGTACGCCGGCTACGACATCTGGGGCCGCACCGTGCCCGCCGAAATCGTGAGCGGCGACTTCTACGATTTCATCCCCGTCTCCGACAACATCCTCGGCCTGGCCATCGCCGACGGCTCCGGCCACGGCCTGCCCGCGGCGCTCGTCGTGCGCGACGTCTACATGGGACTGCGCATGGCCACCGATCGCGACTTCAAGATCGTGCGCACGCTCGAGAAGCTGAACCACATCATCCATCGCGGCCGTCTCACGACGAAGTTCGTGTCACTCTTCTACGGCGAGCTCGAAACGGGCGGCATCCTCATCTACTGCAACGCCGGGCACAATCCGCCGTTCATCATCCGCGCGAACGGCAAGGAAGAATTCCTGCGCAACGGCGGCCCGGTGCTCGGTCCGACGCCCGACGCCACCTACACGCGCGGCTTCGCCAAGCTCGAGGCGGGCGATCTCGTCTGCATGTACTCGGACGGCATCATCGAGGCGCACGACAAGCACGACAACGAGTTCGGCACCGAGCGCTTTCTCCGGCTCGTCAAGGCGAACCGCCAGCGCAGCGCGCAGGAGATCGGGCAGGAAGTGCTCGCGCGCGTGGCGAAGTGGGGCCGCGACGACGAGGACGACCGCACCATCGTCATCGTGAAAGCAGTGCAGGTCTGATGGCGGACGCCCTCTACATCAACGGCCGTTTCACCACGACCGACGAGCGCGTCCTCGGCGTCGAAGACCGCGGCTTCCAGTTCGGCGACGCGGTCTACGAAGTCTTCAAGTTCCTCGGCAAACGTCCGATCTTTCTGCGCGAGCATTTCCGGCGGCTGGAGATCAGCCTGCGCACGCTCGAGATCGCGGCGGCTTGGGCCGACGCCGACGCGTTCGCGGCGACGATTCGCGAGCTGCTCGCGCGCACCGCGTTCGACGACGGCATCGTCTACATCCAGGTCTCGCGCGGCGAAGCGGAGCGCAGTCACTTCTGGCCGGACGCGCTGACGCCCACCGCCGTCGCGTACTCGCGCCGCTTCGCATTTCCCGACGCGGCGAAGAAAGAGCTCGGCATCCGCGTCATCACGACGCGCGATCTCCGCTGGCACGGCTGTCACGTGAAATCCGTCAACCTCCTTGCGAACGCGATCGCGAAGAAAGAGGCGCAGCGCGCCGGCGCGACGGAGGCGCTGATGCTGGCGGATGGATTCGTGCGCGAAGGCGCCGGCTCGAACTTCTTCGCGGTCAAGAACGGACATCTCGTCACGCATCCGCTCGACGAGCACATCCTGCCCGGCGTGGTGCGCGACCGCGTCATCGATCTCGCGCTCGGCGCGAAGATCCGCGTCGACGAACGCCCCCTGCGCGAGGCCGAGCTCTTCGACCTCGACGAGGCGTTCATCACCAGCACCACGCAAGGCGTGATGCCGGTCGCGGAGATCGACGGCCGCGTGATCGGCAACAGCCGCCGCGGCGAGGTCACGACCACGCTGCAGCAGTTGTTCGACGCGCTCGAAGCCGCGAGCTAGTCGCCCGACAGGATGTCGCCGATAATGCCGCCGCCGATGCCGGCCAGTCCTTTCGATTCATCGCGACGGCCGCCCGCCGCCGCCTGAATGCGTCCCGCGAGCCGGCTGAACGGAAGCGTCTGCAGCACGACGTGACCGGGCCCGGTCAGCACCGCGTAGAACAAGCCTTCACCGCCGAAGAGCGCGTTGCGGAAGCCGCCGACGTACTGGATGTCGTACCGCACCGACTCGGCCATCGAGACGATGCATCCGGTGTCGACGCGCAGCTGTTCGTTCGGCGCGAGGTTGAACTCCAGCATGTTGCCGCCGGCGTGCAGGAAGACGAGGCCCTGACCGGAGAGCTTCTGCAGGATGAAGCCTTCGCCGCCGAAGAGGCCCGCGCCGAAACGCTTCGTGAACGCGACGGAGAGATCGACGTTGCCGATGCCGCAGAGGAACGCGTTGCGCTCCGCGAGAATCGTGTTTCCCTGCAGCTCGATCGGGAAGATCTTGCCCGCGATCGGATTCGCCAGGGCCATCTTCGCCTGCGGCACGTTGCAGCGGAAGACGCTCATGAACATCGACTCGCCTGCGAGGAACTTGCGCATCAGCCCTTTGACGATGCCGCCCTGCATCTTCGCCTGCAGCTCCATGCCGCCGCCCATGTACAGCATCGCGCCCGCCTCGGCGAACACTTCCTCGCCCTGCCGCAGCGTGATCTCGAGTGCCTGCATCACGTCGCCGACGATTCGATATTCCATCGTGGCCTCCTCGCGCTTTCATATCATCGCGGCGTGGGAAACGCGATTCGGAAGACGATCACCAAAGCGATGCCGATGCTCGACGCGCTCGCGGCGCTCGTGCCGTCCGCCTCGCGCACGACGCTGCGGCAGATGCTGCAGAACGGCCGCGTGCGCGTGAACGGCGAGATCGAGAAGAACGCCAAGCGCGAGCTCGCGCCGCACGATCTCGTCGAGATCACCGAGAAGTCGCTCGCCGCCGCGCTGCCGCCGGGCTTGGCGATCTTGCACGAAGACCGCGACGTCATCGTCGTGCTGAAGGCGAACGGCCTGCTCACCGTGCCGACCGAGCGCGAACGCGAGACGACCGCGCAGGCGTATCTCAACGCGTACCTCGGCGACCGCAAAGGGGAGGAGCGCATTCAGGTCGTGCATCGCCTCGACCGCGAAACGTCCGGCGTGCTCGTCTTCGCGAAGAACGCCTACGCGCGCGAGCAGCTCAAAGAGCAGTTCGCCGCGCACAGCGTCGACCGCATGTACGTCGCCATCGTCGAAGGTGCGATGGATCCCGAAGAAGGAACGTTTCGCTCCTGGCTGCGCGAGCGCAAGGATCTCAAGATGGTCAGCGGTCCGGAGCATCCCGAGGCCAAGTACGCCGTGACGCACTACCGCACGGTGCGGATGAGCGACCGCTACTCGATGCTCGAAGTCACGCTCGAGACCGGCCGCAAGAACCAGATCCGCGCGCACCTCAGCGAGGCCGGACACCCGATCGTCGGCGACCGCATGTACGGCAGCGAAGTCAACCCCATCGATCGCCTCGGCCTCCACGCAAAGCTCCTCGGCTTCCGCCATCCCGTGACGGGCAAGCACCTCGTGTTCACCGCGCCGACGCCGCCGAGTTTTCGGAAGCTGTTCGGAAAGGAGTAGTCGCATGAGACCGCGAGCCATGACGCCCAAAGAATCGAAACTGCAGACAGTCGCCATCTCCCTGGTCAGCTTGTTGGTTGGAGCGCTCGCGAGTCAGACGCTCGACTTTTTCAAAACGAGACAGCTCGAAGCGGAGCGGCAGCGCACTGCGGCGGAGGAGCGCCTCTGGAACGAGAACGGCGAGATGTATCGGCAGCTGTACGCGTTTCGCGGACGCCTCATCGGCAGCCTGAACCGCCATCACTTTGCCATCATCGAGAAGGAATACATGCTCGCGCACAACTCGATCACGAGGACGGTGGAACCATCGGAGATGGCGATCGAGCGCGACAAACGCATTCAGGAGCGGCTCGACAACGTACTGCGCGATCGTGCCGATCTTGAACAATTGCTCGGGTGGGCCGATCTAGCAGCACCGGACGGCGACTCGCGGTGGCCGCAGGCGATCCACGGCTTGCTGGCGCTCGCCCGCTGGCAGCCGTCGCCCGCACCGCGCAGTTCGTTAACGGATCTCGAGATGTGGCGAAGTCGTGAGGCAGCGCGCGCGCAAAACACGCGCACCGAAGAGCTCAACAAGAAGTTTGGGACACTGCTTGCGCTGATCAAGGAACAGCGCAAGCACCTTCGCCACGCGCCGCCTACGTGAAGCTCACCGCCAGCTTGCTGCCTTCCTCGCGGTAGATCGTGTCGACGAAGCGGATCACGTTCGACTTGAGGGACATGAACAGCGACGAGACGCGGATGCCGCCGCCGAAGAAGCGGACGCCGCGCAGGAGGTCGCCGTCGGTGACGCCGCTCGCGCAGAAGATGATGTCGTTACCCGACGCCAGCTCGGACGTGTCGTAGACCTTCTCATCATCCTTGAAGCCCATCGAGCGCAGGCGGTCTTCCTGCCACTTCTCCAGAGGCTTGAGCTTGCCCTGCATGCGTCCGCCGAGGCAGCGCATGGCGGCGGCGGTGAGAACGCCTTCGGGGGCGCCGCCGATGCCCATCGCCGCGTGCACGCCGGTGCCGCGGACGGCGGCGGCGATGCCGCCGGAGAGGTCGCCGTCGGTGATCAGCTTGATGCGCGCGCCGGCCTCGCGGATCTGCGCGATGAGATCCTGATGGCGTTCGCGATCGAGCACGATGATGGTCAGCTCGTCGACGTCGCGCTGGAACGCCTCGGCCATCGCGTTGAGGTTGTCCTCGACGCTCGCGTTGAGCGCGACCGACTCCGCCGCGGTGGGGCCGACGACGATCTTGTCCATGTAGATGTCGGGCGCGTTGAGCAGGCCGCCTTTTTCCGACGCCGCGATCACGGCGATGGAGTTCGCCGAGCCGGTGGCGCAGAGGTTCGTGCCTTCGAGCGGATCGACGGCGATGTCGACTTCCGGATAGATCTCGCCCTCGGTCCAGCCGCGGCCGAGCGGCTCGCCGACGTAGAGCATCGGCGCCTTGTCGCGCTCTCCTTCGCCGATGACGACCGAGCCGCGCATCTTCAGGCGATTGAGCTCGTCGCGCATCGCCTCGACCGCGACCTGATCGGAGTACTTCCGCTTGCCGTAACCCATCGTGCGCGCCGAGGCGATGGCCGCTTTCTCAGCCGCGCGCAGGAAGCCGACTTCCAGACTCGATTCCATGACGCTCCGTTCTACCCGGAAAGATTTTGCGCGCACACTCTAGCAGAACCTTTTCCGGGAGAACGGGCGTCGTGCGGCTTCGCGATCACGCGTTCGCGTCGGAAGTCGGCTCGATCCATCGCCAGATCGTGCCGAACGTGAACCCGAGCTCGTCGATGACCAGCTGAAAGATGGCCGGCATGCCGTTGAGCCGCGCGAACGGGCCGTTCGGCGCCCAGTTGTACAGCATCGATCCGCGATACGTGCCGGCGCCCGTCAGCGACGGCAGCACCTTCGCCACGCCCTCGGTGAGCCACGTGCCCGACGTGCGCTCGGGCTGCGTCATCGCGATCGACATCCCGTTGCCCTGACCGTAGAAGATGCCGTGCGCGTTGAGAAAGCCTTTGAACGTCGTGTTCGTCCCGCCGGGGATGACGTTGCCGTCGATGAAGTAGAAGCCGCGGTCGGTGAACGAGATCGACGTGTGCGTGAACCCGCTCTCGCCCGCCGGCAGAATGGTGAAGGCGATCAGCCTGCCGATCGATTTTCCGAACAGCTCGAACTGGTTCAGCTGACCGCCGCCCAGCAATGCGCCGGCGCCGCTCGCGCGAAGCTGCTCTTCCGCCGCATCGATGTCGCGATGGAGTTGGTCCAGGTCGTCGAGATAGCCCATACGTCACCTCCTATGGAAGTGAGTATAGGTTTAAGTAATGCCTTAAAGAAGAATTACTTTTGTGCGAGAGCGGCTGCTTCCGCGGCGGCGCTCAGCTCCTGCTCCTGTTTGGCCGACATCGGCGGGTTGTACGCCGGGATGCCGGTGACGGTGTGGCCGATGATGAGGTTGTGGATGTCGTGCGTGCCCTCGTACGTCTTCACGGACTCCAGGTTCATCATGTGGCGGACGATCGGGTACTCGTCGGAGACGCCGTTGGCGCCGAGCATGTCGCGGGCGACGCGCGCGCATTCGAGGGCGATGTTGCAGTTGTTCATCTTCGCCATCGACACGTGGTGCGGCTTGAGCTTGCCCTGATCCTTGAGGCGTCCGGCCTGCAGCGCGAGGAGCTGGCCTTTCGTGATCTCCGTGATCATCCAGGCGAGCTTGTTCTGCACGAGCTGATGCGACGCGATCGGCTGGCCGCCGAACTGGATGCGCGACTTCGTGTACTGGAGCGCCGTGTTGTAGACGCTCATGGCCGCGCCGAGGACGCCCCAGGCGATGCCGTAGCGCGCCTGCGTGAGGCAGCCGAGGGGGTACTTGAGACCATTCGTCTCGGGAAGGACGTTTTCGAGAGGGATGCGGCAGTCCTCGAAGAACAGCTGCGAGGTGACGGACGCGCGCAGCGAGAACTTGCCCATGTGATAGGCGGTGTGGAAGCCGGGAGTGTCCTTCTCGACGAGGAAGCCGCGGATGGTGCCTTCCGCTTTCGCCCAGACCACGGCCACGTCGGCGATGGAACCGTTGGTGATCCATGCTTTCGCGCCGTTGAGGATCCACGAGTCGCCGTCGCGGCGCGCGCGCGTGCGCATCGCGCTCGGATTCGAGCCGAAGTCGGGCTCGGTGAGGCCGAAGCAGCCGATCTTCTCGCCCGCGGCGAGCTTCGGAATCCAGTAATCGCGCTGCTCCTGCGAGCCGTACGCGTAGATCGGATACATCACGAGGCCGGACTGCACGGACGCGAACGAGCGGAGGCCGGAGTCGCCGCGCTCGAGCTCCTGCATGATCAGGCCGTAGGCGACGTTGTTGAGACCGGGCAGGTCATATTCTTTGATCGTGGCGCCGAAGAGGCCCATCTCCGCCATCTTCGGGATGAGGTGCATGGGGAACTTCTCTTCGCGGTTCGCGTGCTCGATGATCGGGAGGACTTCCTCGTCCACGAAGTCGCGGACGGTCTGCCGTACCATCAGCTCCTCTTCACTGAAGAGCGAGTCGATCTCGAGATAGTCAACGCCGGGGAAATTGGACACAAGTGACTCCTTATGCGAGGTTGCGGGCCGCGCCATCATATCCGATGCGTCTGGCCGTTTTCATCTGCGCGCTCCTCGTGCGGCTGCTCGCGATCGAGCTCACCGGCGCGGCCCGGATCGACTTCGGCGACGCCGCCGATTACCTCGCCACGGCGCAGTCGGTCTGCGCGCAGCACGTCTATCCGGAGCGGGGGAATCTGCCGTTCTTCCGCGCCCCCGGAGTGCCGTTTTTCATTCTGGCGGTGACGGCGTGTCATCCGTCCGCGGCGCGTGTCGTGAAGTACGGACTGGCGGCTTGTGATGCATTGTCGGTGCTGCTGATTTATCTCCTGACGGAGCGGCTTTTTTCGCGCCGGGCGGCCTTGCTCGCGGCCATCCTGGCGGCGTTCCATCCGTTCTTTGTGGGCGCGGTGACGGACATCCGGAGCGAGCCTCTCTTCATGGCGTTTCTGCTCCTCGGCTTCTGGCTCGTCGTGCGCGGCAATCCCGCGCTGGCCGGCGCGGCGATCGGGCTCGCGACGCTGACGCGACCGACGGGCTTGCTCGTCATTCCGCTGCTGGCGCTGTTCGTCTTCGTGCGCGATCGAAGAGGCGCGCTCGCGCTCGTCGCGGCGGCCGCGCTCACGCTCGCGCCGTGGACGCTGCGGAACTACCTGCGCTTTCACGAGCTGATCGTGGTCAACGACGCGGGCGGATTCAACCTGTGGCGCGGCACGCATCCGGAGTTGCTGCGGATCGTGCAGCTGCGCGACCGCGACGCGTTCGCGCGCGGCTCGCAGCACTTCGAGTCGGTGACCGTCGCCGAGACCGCGCGGATCGTCGACGCGCGCGCGGCGACCCCGAAGACGCGCGACCGCGAATGGCAGCGGCTCGCGCTCGCGCAGTTCCGTCGCGATCCCGTGCGTCCGACGCTCTGGAAAGCCGCGGCGTTCTGGCGGCCGTGGCTGCATCCCGCTGAATACGGGCGAGCGATGGTCTTCCTCAGCGCGATCGTCTCGATAGGCTTGTTCGTCTTCGGCGCGATCGGCCTCGCGCGTACGCCCGACCGGCGGCTTGCGCTCGCGGTCGTGGCGTTCTTCGTCGTGATGTGGCTGGCGCACGTGCCGTACATCCCGACGATCCGGCTGCGCACGCCGCTCGTCGATCCGCTGCTGATCGTCTTCAGCGCGTCGGTGCCGTTCGCTGCACGACGTGCGTCAGCATGACGGAGAGCACGCGCGGATCGGCATTGCGGCTGTTCGGGATGTCCTTCGGCGCGAACGCGCGCTCGGCGACGAGGTGAATCTCGTTCCGGCCGCGGGCGAGCGGCACGGCGACGTCGAGTTGCTGGCCCCGGCGCAGCGCAACGAGTTGCCCGTTGACGGAGATGCGGTTCCCGTCGAACGGATACTCGGGCGGGAGGCGCAGCGTGAGGACGGCGGTGCGGGTGCCGAGGTCGGGGAGGCGGAGCGTGGCGGCGCGGGAGATCCAGCGCCACGACTGGCCGGTGCGCGAGCGCTCGGGCGCGAAAACGCCGGAGAGCGCGACGTAGCGGCGCTCCGGCGGCACGTCGACGAAGCTCACCGCGCGATAGAAGCCGCGGGTCAGCTTGCGATACGCGTCGCTGTCGGGCCATTGGTAAACGTGTTGACCAACGGCGCCGTCGGCGTAGATGAAGAGCGGGACGTCGACGCGATCGCCGAAACGATGCAGGCCTTCGTCGATGCGCATCTGCGGAAACTCCGGCAGGAGGTACTCCGCGTGCGGGCGCAGTTGCAGGTCGTAGAGCACGATCGAGTGGCGCGGCACGAGCGCGCGCAGCGCCGCCGCGGCGGCGACCGGCGGCGACGGCGTGTGCGCGCGTGCGCGAAGCAGGGGAGACGCATAGAGATACGCGCCGATCGCGTACGCGGCGAGCGCGAGCCACGCGGCGTGGTGCAGGCTGGTCAGCGCGACTGCGGCGAACAGCGCGACCGCGACGAGTGACGGCAGCGCATAGCGCACGGCGTCGGCGGGATCCATCGTCGCCAGCGCGAACGCGAGATACACCGCGCCCATGATTGCGAGCGGCAGCAGCCGCTTCGCGCGCAGCGAGAGCGCCGCACCGATCGCCGCGGCGACGAGCACCGGAAACGCGAGCAGCTTCGGCCCCCACGGATGGGCGATGAAGCGGAAGAAGAGCAGCGACGTCGAGATGCCGTTGCGCGAGAGCGATGCATCGTGCGCGGCGTAGTACGCGGCCTGCCCGAACAGCCACTGCACAAATCCCGCGACGCCTCCCGTCGCCATGACGAGCGGCACGAGCCACGCGAGACAGCCAAGCGTGAACGCGCCGAGCGCGACGAAGCGCGCGCGCCAGTTGCGCACGAGGACGAGCGTGGCGAAGAAGAGTGGCAGGACCGCGATCGCGAACTGCGGACGCCAGCCCACCGACGCCGCGCACGCGAGCGCGAAGCCCCACGCGAAGCGCGGCTCGTCCTGCGCCTTCGCGCCGAGCCAGAGCGCGAGCGCGAGCAGCGCGATCGCCCCGGGATCCGAGAACGCGGTCATCCCATGCACCAGCATCGATGGCGACGCGTAGAACAGACACGCGCCGAGCGTTGCCGTCGCGCGATTGCGCGTAAGCGAGCCGAACGCGGCGATGAGCGCCGCCAGTCCCGCGATCGTCGCGACGATGTTCAGCGCGCGCAGCGCGTGAAACGCGTCGGGAAACAGCGGCCGCACGAGCTTCGCCGCTCCGATGAAGAGCGGCGCGCCGGGCGGCGCGGGATGGTGGCGCAGCGGCTCGTAGCGGTCGACGCCCATCGCGAACTGCACCTCGTCGTGTTCCCAGATCGTGAGCGGAATCGACACGAAGTGCAGAGCGAGCACGCAGGCCGCGGCAACCCAGAAGCTGATTCGCAAGCGCTTCTATAATCGCCGCAGTGTCAATGCGCACGCGCGACGCGATCGCCCTTCTGCGCCGCGTCTACCGCGGCACGCCGCCCGCCGCGCGCGTCCACGTCGCCATCCGCTTTCTCACGTGTCCGTTCCCGCGCATGCTCGACGTGCTGCCGGAATCCGGCCGCGTCCTCGAGCTCGGCGCGGGTCACGGCATCTACGCGTATCTCGCCGCGGCGAATCCTCGCCTGCGCGTCTTCGCCGTCGAGCCGGACCTGCGCAAGTCGCTCCCGCCGCACGCGCCCGGCGTGCGCTGGATCGCCGCGTTCGACGACGCGATCCGCGGCGCGTTCGACGCGATCCTCGTCGCCGACGTCGTTTATCTCCTGACGCTCGACGAGCGCGTCACGCTCTATCGCCGCATCTACGAGCGCCTCGCGCCCGGCGGCACGTTCGTGCTCAAGGAGCTCGATCCCGCGCGCGGCCTAAAAATCCGCTGGGCGCGCCTGCAGGAATCCCTCAACAACGCCTTCCTCCACGTGACCCTCGGGCGCGGGTTCGTGTATCAAACGCGCGAGGAGCTCGAAGCCACGCTGCGCGCGATCGGCTTCACCGATTTCGCGGCGCGCCGCATCGACCGCGGCTATCCGCATCCGCACATCCTGTACACCGCGCGGAAGCCGCTATGATGCCGCCGATGCCGCGCCCGTCCGTCTCGCTCGTGATTCCGATGTACAACGAGGAGCTGAACATCGAGCAGGCCGTCGCGGCGGCGGTCGAGTCGCTCGAAAAGTACGCGGGCGACTACGAGATCCTGATCGTCGACGACGCGTCGACCGACGCCTCGCCGCGCATCGCCGCGTCGCTGTCGCACGCGAATCCGAAGATCCGCATTCTGCGCCACGAGAAGAACCGCAAGCTCGGCGCGACGCTGCGCACCGGCTTCGCTGCCGCGCGCAAGGATCTCGTCTTCTACATGGACTCCGACATCCCGTTCGATCCCGACGTCCTCGGCCGCGCGATGCGTGCAATGGAAGTCACCGGCGCGGACATGATCGCGGCGTACCGCCACGACCGCACGATGGAAGGATTCAAGCGCGGCGTGTACACGCTCGTTTACAACTGGCTGATCGGCTTCCTCTTCGGCTGGCCGCATCGCGACATCAACTTCTCCTTCAAGCTGATGAAGCGGGAGGTGCTCGACGCCATCGAGTTGAAGTCGGAAGGCTCGCTCATCGACGCGGAGCTCATCGTCAAAGCGAAGAACCGCGGCTTCGCCATCCAGCAGATCGGCACCGACTACTTCCCGCGCATCCGCGGCACGTCGCATCTCGCGTCGTTCGGCGTGGTGCTGAAAATTCTGCAGGAGCTCGTGCGGCTCTATCCCGAGATGCGGAAGAAGGTGCCGCGCGAGCAGCGTACGCGCGCGGTCGACTATGCGCCGGCTGATCGTCACGGCTGACGACGTCGGGCTGCATCCCGGAATGACGGAAGGCGCGATCCGCGCGCATCGCGAGGGCATCGTCACCGCCTGCAGCCTCGTCGCGACCGGCGCCGCCTTCGACGACGCGGTCGCGCGTCTGCGGGAGCTGCCGTCGCTCGAAGCCGGCGTGCATCTCACGCTCGTCGAAGAGCGTCCGCTGACGAATCTCCGCTTCCCGAAGAAATACACGTCGTTCGTGCCGCTCTACCTCGCACGCGCAATCTCAATCGACGCCATCGAGCGCGAGCTGCGCGCGCAGATCGAGCGCGTCCTCGCGAGCGACCTGCGCGTGACGCATCTCAACGGACACCAGCATCTCCATCTGCTGCCGCGGATCTTCGATGTCGTCGTACGACTCGCGCGCGAGTTCGCGGTCGGCTACGTCCGCATCGTCGACGACCGCGGCTCGCGCGCGCGCCGCGTTCCGATCGCGCTGCTCAGCGCGCTCGGACGCCGCGCGCGTGTTCGCGGCGGAAGCAACGACCGCACGATCGGCGTCGCGGACGCGGGGCATCTCTCGCACATTGCACCGCTGCTCGAGCACGTCGATGGCGTCACCGAGCTCGTGACGCATCCCGGCATCGGCGTCGACGGCTACGGCTGGGGCTACGACTGGGACGCGGAGACGCGCGCGCTGTGCGATCCACGGCTGCGGCACGAGCTCGCTTCGCGCGGCATTGAGCTCGTCGCGCCGTCGCACATAGAATCCGCGCGCGCATGACGAAGAAAATCGCGGTAGTTCCCGGCGACGGCATCGGCCCCGAGGTCATTGACGCCGGGATGCGCGTGCTCGAGCAGGTGAACGACGCACGCAAACTCGGCCTCACCTTCACGCACTTCGGCTGGAACGCCGACGAGTATCTGAAGACCGGCATCTCGATGCCGCCCGGCGCGATGGAGATGATTCGCGACGAGTACGCCGCCGTCTACCTCGGCGCGTTCGGCGATCCGCGCGTGCCCGACATGAAGCACGCCGCCGACATCCTCCTCGGCATGCGCTTCCAGCTCGACCTCTACGTCAACTACCGCCCGGTCAAGCTGCTCGACGAACGCCTTTCGCCGCTGAAAGGCAAAGGCGCGAAGGATATCGACTTCGTCATCTTCCGCGAGAACACGGAAGGCGCGTACGTCGGCATGGGCGGCATCTTCAAGAAGGGCACGCAGGACGAGATCGCGGTGCAGGAAGACGTCTCCACGCGCCGCGGGGTCGAGCGGATCATTCGCTACGCGTTCGAGTTCGCGCAGAAAACCGGCCGCAAGTCGGTGTGCATGTCCGACAAGAACAACGTCATGCGCTTCGGCGGCGATCTCTGGTTGCGCACGTTCGAGGAAGTCGCGCGCGACTATCCGCAGCTCGAGCACTTCCACATGTTCGTCGACGCGCTGACGATGCAGATGGTGCGCGCGCCGGAGATGTTCGACGTGATCGTGACGAACAACATGTTCGGCGACATCGTCACGGACCTCGGCGCGGCATTGCAGGGCGGACTCGGCGTCGCGGCGTCAGGCAACATTCATCCGGGCCGCGTCTCGCTCTTCGAGCCGATTCACGGCAGCGCGCCCAAGTACGCGGGGAAAGACGTCGCCAATCCCGCCGGCGCGATCCTCACCGCCGCGATGATGCTCGACTACCTCGGCCACGCCGACGAGGCGAAGGCGATCGAGCGCGCGGTCGCGGACGCGATTCAGGCGGGGGAGACGACGAACGATCTCGGCGGCTCGCTCGGAACGAAGGCAGCGGGCGAGGCGATCGCGCGCCGCCTCGCCTTGTAAGCCGCTGCGACTCGCTACCAGGTCACCGTGAAGACGCCGAGCGCGCGGCGGTCGAGGATGTCGCCGCCGAATGCCTCGTAGTGCTCGTTGCCGAGGAGATTGCTCACGTCGACGCCGAATCCGAGGTTGTTCGTGAAGTGGTAGTTCGCGGCGAGATTCACCACGTCGTACTGCGGCACGACGCCGACGAAGATGCCGGCGGCCCACGGGAACTCGTCGACCCAGCGATACGAGAGCTTCGCGTCGAAGCGCGCGCCGCGCCACGCGAGTCCGGCGTTGAACTTGTTCTCGGGCGCGTTCGGCAGCAGCCGGTCGCCGAGCGCGGCTACCTTCACGTCGAAGTCGAACCACGAGTAGTTGAAGTCGACGAGCCAGTGGTTGCCGACGTAGTAGTTGAATGCGAGCTCGGCGCCCTGCGTGTCGACCTTGCCGGCGTTCGTATACGAGATGACAAATGCCGGCGCGCCGCCGGGGAGGTTCGTCATGGCGACGAACAGCGGCAGCGGCGTCGTCGGCAGGGAGCGCTGGAGCGTGGCGATGATTTGCGTCGCCACGGCGGGATTCACGCTCGACGGCGGGCGATACGCCGGGTACGACGGATTGACGCCGGGCAGCAGGTCCGTCACGAAGTTGCTCAACTTGCTGCGATAGAAGTCGGCGGTGACGTAGAGCTTTCCGCCGAAGATACCGGAGTAGCCGAGCTCGTGGCTGCGCACTTTCTCGACCTCGAGGTTCTCGTTACCGAGGGCGAGGACGGGGATGCTGCTGAAGCCGAGCGAGGTGCCGCCGAGAAGCGGCGCGAACGCGCTCTCGATCGCGGAGAGATTCACCGGCTGCGCGGCCGGCACGCGCACGAAGAACTCGGAGTAGTTCGGGCTCTGGAACGCCTCGTTGTAGCCGTAGCGGATGGTGTGGTTCTGCGCGAAGGTGTAGACGATGCCGGCCTTCGGCGAGAACTGCGCGTCGTGCAGCGTCGACTCGTCGTAGCGCGCGGCGCCGAGGAGCTTGAGGTTCGGCGTGACGTCGAAGTCGAGCTGGCCGAACGCGGCCTGCTGATGCTCGTCGTGCGCGGCGGCCATCAGCGTGCCGTGCGTGTCGACGCTCTGCTGGTTGTACGCAACGCCGAGGACGGTGTGCGCACGATCGCGCCAGAGTCCCCAGTTCGTCTGGATCTCGCCGTGGAGATTGTGCGAGCGCTCGAAGAGTGCGGCGCCGGACGAGAGCGCGATCTGTTCGTTCGCGTGGCGCGCGTCGTAGTACGACGCGAAGTTCCAGTGCGGCATGTTGTAGTTCGCGCGCGCCCAGGGATGGTTGACGTCGGTGACCTGCACGCGTCCGATGCCGGTCTGGAACGTCGGACCGCCGAGCGTTGCGTAGCCGCCTTCGAGCGTGAGGACGTCGGTGTTCGCGAAGTACTTGTCGAAGCGCAGGCCGCCGAACTTGATCGTGTCGTCGTTGCGCGCGAGCGGCACGGCCTCGCGGCGCAGGCCGGGATACTCGATGTTGACGTTGCGCGAGACGGTGAAGTCATCGCTCTGCTGGTAGCCGCCGACGGCGCGGTAATACCACTCGCCGCCGAGCGCGCCGGCGTGGCGGAAGTCGGCGCGGCGCGTCGAAAGATCGCCGCCGGTGAGCATCAGCCTTCCGCCGGGATTGAACTTCGGCTGTTTCGTGGTCATGTTCAGCACGCCGCTGAACGCGTTCGCGCCGTAGAGCGCGGAGCCGGGACCGCGCACGAGCTCCACGCTCGCCATCTCGTCGATCGGAAACGAGAGCGCCGCCCATTCCTGCGAGCCAAGGAAGGGAACGGAGGGATCGCGGCCGTCGATGAGCGTGAGGATGCGGCGGTTCAGCGAGCTGTTGAAGCCGCGCGTGTTGAAGTTGAAGTCGTAAAGGCCGCTCTGCGTGAAGTCGACGCCGGGCGCGTTCTCGACGATGCGCGGCGCCTGACCCGACGGCGCGACCGCCTGAATGTCTTCCTCACTGGCGACGGAGACCGCGGCGGGCGCTTCGACGACGCGCTCGGTGCGGCGTGAGGCGGAGTAGACGGTGATCGTCTCGGCGACGCTGAGCTTCCAGTCGACTTTCTTCTCGACGTTCGTCGTCTCGCCGCTGGTCACCGTGACGTTGTTCTCCGTCGTCGCCTCATCGCCGGCGACGAACGACAGTGCGTACGTTCCGGGAGGCACTTCGAAGGCGAAGGCGCCGTTCGCTTCCGTGAGCGTCGCCTGCGAGGTGCCGACGATCTGGACGATCACGCCGCCGATGCCGGTGCCGTCGGAGCGCGTGATGCGGCCGGCGATGTGGCCGTGCGCCGCGAGCAATGGGGTCGCGACGAACGCGAGTGCGAGCAGAGCCACCAGAAACGTGCGAATGGACCGACGCATGCGCAAACTCCTCCTCGGCGAAAACGGCGGCGGGAACGCGGAGGAAGTTACGCCGGGCGCGGAGCGGCGTCAACGGGAACGTGCGGATTGCCACCCTTCAGCTTCTGCTGCACTTGTCCGGCGGCGATGCGCGCGCGTCCGCGAACCGCGCTGAAGAGCCACGGCTTGCCGCTCGTTTGCGCGATGAACGACCGCGAGCGGTGCATGTCCGTGAACGCGGGCGTGAGCAGGCGCGGGTCGTTGAAGTTCTCCATGAACGCGTCGGCGATGCGCTGTTGCGCGCTGGCGTTGCCGGCGCGGCCGTCGCTGCCGCACTGCGCGATGAGAAGCTCTTTCGCGGGATCGGTGATGGGTTCGAGCAGCAAATTGCTGAACGTCCACGCGAACGACGCGGGGCCGGCGTAGAACGACTCGAACGTCTCGGTCATCCACGCGGCGTCGAGCGGCGCGTCGCCGCGCTCGGCGATGCGCGCGACGACATGGCGCGCGTGCTTGAGTCCCGTGTTCGCTCCCTGCGCCGCAATCGGATCGAACGAGATCGCGGTGTCGCCGAGCGCCATCACCACGCGGCCGGACGGCAGCGTGCCGACGGGACGGCGCACGGTCGGCGTCACGCGTCCCGTGAGCCAGCCGTTGCGATCCGCGAGCTCCATCGGCTGCATCCATGCGCTGTTCCACGGAAAGAGCTCGCGCACGACCTGCTTCGCGATGGCGACGACTTCCTCGCCGCTCCGCGCGCCGGCGAAGCGGTCCATGCGCGAGCCGGGCTTGGCCTCGAAGAGCAGGTTCCACGACGGCCCGTGGTCTTTGTGAAAGTAGGGGATGCAGAACAACTCGCCGTCGGTGCCGAGGAAGTCGAACTTCACGGGGAGGAACGCGGCGCCGGGGATCGCCATCGGCGCGCCGCGCGTGATGAGCATCGCCAGGTTCCGCTGCGCGACGTCGTGCACGCTGCGTTCGTCGTCGCGCGGGAAGAGATTGCAGAGCTCCGCGCGTCCGGCCGCGACGATGGTGAGATCGTGCTGCGCCGCGATCTCGTCGAGCCGCGCGACCGTTACCGATTCGATCGACGTCTCGCCGTCGAAGTCGTCGAGCCAGCGCGCGCACTGCAGGCGCAGATCGACGGCCTGAAACGGACGCTGCAGACGCCCGCGCAGCGTGACGAGGCGGTTGTGCAGCGTGGGACAGAAGGTGAGGAACACGCCTTCGCCGCGCGGCGCAACGTCGTCCCAGTGATTGAGGCCGAGCTCGCGCTCGAACGACAGCGCGAGATCGAAGCGCGCGGCGGTGCCGGTGGGACGGCTCTCGTCGAGCCACTGCCGCGACGTGCGGTCGCTGTAGAGCGTGACCGCGTGTCCGGCGCGGCGCAGCGCGTGCGCGGCGGCGAGTCCGACGATGCCCGAGCCCACGATGGCGATACGGCGCATATCTGAAGATACGCGCGAGCCCACGGCCGCGTTCGTCAACGTTTCGCTACGAGTTGCCCTTCAACGCGAACACGATGATGACGATCGTGAGGATCGCGAGCACCAGCAGCGTGATCTTGATCCACGACCACGGCGCCGTGCCGGTGCATTTGCCGGTGACGCCGTTGACCATGAAGCGATACGGCGTGCCGCGATAGTCGTACGCCGCGATCCAGAGCGGCAGCAGCGCGTTCTTGTACGCGAGCGCGGAGAAGGTCGTCTGCACTTCGAGGTTCCGCTGCGTGTCGCCCGGTACCTCGCGCGAACATGCAGCACGGATGTCGCCGCGCATCCGCTCTTTCGCGCTGTCGAGCGCTTCCGGCAGATCGATCGCGTTCTCTTCCGCGAGGAAGCCCGCGAGATACGACGGGTCGTACGCCGTGAGCTCGGCCGTCGGATACGGCTCGATCTTCCGGCAGAGATCGACGTCGACGCCGCGCGAGGCCGGCACCGGCACGTCGTCGAAGAAGAGCTCGAGCGATCCCGACGCGAATCCCACCGCGTCCGCCGCTCGCGCCGCGTCACGCGCCGACCATTCTCCGTCGCCTCGACGTCGACGTAGTAGTAGTAACCCGCTTCCGCCGTCCAGTTCGAATGCGTCGCCGCGTCGAACGTCCAGAACGGGATGTATGCGCCCTGCATCTTGGCGATGCCCGACGCGGACTTGAGATCGTTCGGACGAAACCACAGTTTGCCGAGCCATGTCCGGAAAGATTGCAACGCGGTCTCGCGGGGGATCCGGAAGGGCAGCAATCCCTCGGGACGCACAACCGTCAGATTCGCCGGCGCCTCCACGACCGCGGCCGTGCCGCAGAACGCGCACGAGGACGACGCGACGAGCGGATCGAGCGTCGTGTGCGCGCCGCAGCGCTTACAGACGATGACCTTGCGCTCGGCGCCCCAGCCGAGATCGCGCGGCGCGCGCAACGCGGCATCGACCGGCTTCTCGCGCACGCTCTCGCCCTGCGGCGCGACGACTTTCTCGTGTCCGCAGTACGGGCACTTGAGCGCGGTGACGCCCGGCTCCCAATGCAGGTCCGCGCCGCACGACTCGCACGGAAACTTGCGGACCTTCGTCGTCGCCGCGACCGGTGCTGCTGCCGTCATCGCGCGGCGCTACTTCGACGGCGGCGGCGGGGGAGGCGGCGGCATGCTGCTGTTTCCGCCGAGCTCCGCGTACGAGTCGACCGGAGCCCAGCCCGCCGCGCCGGGACGCCACGCCTGCGTCGACAGCGCGACCTGGCCGCTCTGGATCATCGCCTTGAGCGCGTCGTCCGTGTACGGGCCGTAGGTCTTGCCGTCGATGGCGAGAGACCAGCGCGGCACGTTCGCCGGCGCCGCGGGAGGAGGCGGCGGCGCGGACGCGGGCGTGGGCGGCGGCGGCGCGTTGAAGCCCTGGTTCATCATCTGTCCCATCGCCACGCCCGCGCCGAGGCCGACGCCGGCACCGGCGAGGCCGCCAGGATTCGCCGCGGCCACCTTGATCGCATCGGCGGTCTGCAGCTGCGCGTACTGACCCATGCGGTCGCCGAGGACGCCGAGCTTCGTGCGCTGGTCGATCGCGGCTTCGACTTCTTCGGGCAGCGAGATGTTGTCGATGAAGAAGCGCGCGAGCTCGAGGCCGAAGCTCGCGAACGACGGCTGCAGCTCTTTCTGCGCGAGCGCGGAGAGCTCGCGGTAGCTCGACGCCAGATCGAGCGCGGCGATCTTCGACTCCGCGATGATGTCGGAGAGATTGCTGATGATGGTCGAGCGCAGCTGCCCGAGGATGTCGTCGGTCGTGGTGAGACCCTGCGTGCCGACGACCGTGTTGAAGAAATCCTTCACGTTGCCGATCCGCAGCGCGTACGTGCCGAACGCGCGGATGCGGATCATCCCGAACTCCGCGTCGCGCATCATCACCGGATTCGACGTGCCCCACTTGAGGTCCGTGAAGAGCCGCGTGTTGAAGAAGTAGACCTCGGCTTTGAACGGCGACTGGAAGCCGTACTTCCAGCCGCGCAGCGTCGTGAGGATGGGAAGGTTCTGCGTCGACAGCTCGTAGCGGCCGGGCTTGAAGATGTCCGCGACCTGGCCTTCGTTGATGAAGATCGCGGCCTGGTTCTCGCGCACGACGAGCTGCGCGCCCATCTTGATTTCCTGGTTGTACACGGGGAAACGGTAGACCAGCGTGTCGTGCGAGTCGTCGAGCCACTCAATGATCTCGATGAACTGCGACCCGATTTGGTTCCGGATGTTGTCGAACAAGCCCATGCGCACCTCCGATGCGACTCGTGAATATAACGGATTGCCGGAGAGGAGGTTGCGCCGCCGCGGCTGGAATTCGGGTTTCCGCAAATCGTTGTGGCGTCGCGATGCGAAAGACCGTCGTTCTCCTGCTCGCGCTGTTCACCGTTCGTGCGTTCGCCGACGAGGGCATGTGGATGCCGCAGCAGATCCCGCAGCTCGCGGCGCAGCTGAAACGCGAAGGACTGCAGCTCGATCCGAATCAGCTCGCCGATCTCACCGGCGATCCGATGGGCGCGGTCGTGCAGATCCCCGGCTGCACCGCATCGTTCGTCTCCGCCGACGGTCTCATCGTCACGAACCATCACTGCGCGTTCGCCTCGGTGCAGCACAACTCCTCGCCCGAGCACGACTATCTCGAGACCGGCTTCCTCGCGCATACGCGCGAGGCGGAATTGCCGGCCGCGCCGGGAACGAAGGTGTGGGTCACGACGAACATCGAGGACGTGACGCCGCGGATGACCACCGGCTTCACGGCGAAGACGACGGACGCGGAGCGCGCGAAGACGCTCGACCGCCGCGAGAAGACGCTCGTTGCCGAATGCGAAAAGCCGGGCAGCGTACGTTGCCGCGTGGCCTCGGTGTTCGAGGGCGCGCAGTACCTGCGGCTGACGCAGGCCGAGATCACGGACGTGCGCCTCGTCTACGCGCCGTCGCAGCGCATCGGCGACTACGGCGGCGAGGTCGACAACTTCGAATGGCCGCGCCACACCGGCGACTTTTCGTTCTTCCGCGCGTACGCCGGCGGCAAGCCGTATCACCCGAACCATTGGCTGAAGCTCGCCACGAGCGGCGTGCATGACGGCGATCTCGTCTTCGTGGCCGGTTATCCGGGACGCACGTTCCGCTACAAGACGGCGGATGAGGTGCGCAACTACCAGGAGTTCGTCTATCCGACGAACATCCGCTATCTGACGAGCGTCATTCGTCTGCTCGAGGACGCGGGCAAAGACGACCGCGACGTGCAGATCAAGAACGCGTCGCGCCTCCGGACGCTCGAGAATTCGCTGAAGAACTACACGAGCACGAACGAGGGCTTCGTCAAGGATCGCATTCTGGAGAAGCGCCTCGCGCAGGAGAAGAAGCTGCGCGCGGCGCTGCAGAACGATCCGTCCGCGAGCGTCTTCGACGACATCGCGCGCGTGAACGAGACGCATCTCCGCACGCGCGAGCGCGACACGATCCTCGACTGGCTGACCAGCGGCCGCGCCTCCGTGATCCTCGGGCAGGCCTACGCGATCGCGCGCCTCGCCGCCGAGCGTCCGAAGAACGACGTCGACCGCGCCGCGCGCTATCAGGAGCGCAACTGGGCCAGTCTGCGGCAGGGGTCCGAGCGCGCGCAGCGCACGATGGATCTCCGCAGCGACCGCGACGTCCTCCGCTACTTCCTCGGTGAGGCCGCGAAGCTGCCGCAGTCGCAGCGCATCGCCGCGGTCGACAGCGCGGTAGCGAAGGCCGGCGGCATCGAGCCGCTGCTCGATCGTCTTTACGGCAACACGGGCATGCGCATCGCCGCCGAGCGCGCGACGATGCTGACGCAGAGCACCGCGCAGCTGGCCGCGCGTCACGACGCGATGCTCGACTTCGCGACGTCGCTCCTGCCGGAGATCGATGCGACGGAAGCGGAGGACGTGAACTGGACCGGCGCGATGGCGCGTCTGCGTCCGGCGCTGTTCGCCGCGATGCAGAAAGTCAACGGCGGCATGCTCTATCCCGACGCGAACTCGACGCTGCGCATCACCTTCGGCCACATCCAGGGCTACTCGCCGAAAGACGCCGCGCTCTACACGCCGCAGACTCGCCTGGCCGGCGTACTCGCGAAAGAAACGGGCAAAGAGCCGTTCAACAGCCCGTCCGCATTCCTCGCCGCCGCGAACGATCCGGCGAAGACGCAACCGTACGTCGACGCGCAGTTGAAAGACGTCCCCGTCAACTTTCTCTCCACCGTCGACACGACCGGAGGCAACTCCGGCTCACCGACGCTCAACGCGCGCGGTGAGCTCGTCGGCCTGCTCTTCGACGGCAACTACGAGTCGATCGACGCGGACTTTCTCTACTCGCCGCCGATCACGCGCTCGATCAGCGTCGACACGCAGTACATGCTCTGGATCATGGATGCCGTCGACGGCGCGCACGAGCTGATGCGCGAGCTGGGAGTGGAGCCGAAGACCGCGCGCTAACGCTGTTCGAGAACGTGCAGCCGCCCGTCGAGCTGCCGATGCGAGAACATCACCATGTTCTGCGTGTCGGCAAAGCCCTGCCGCATCTCCGCGCGGATGTCGTCGGATTCGCGGGTGAGCCGCTCGTCGCCGTTGGCGATGCCGTCCACCACGAGGTCGATGTTGCGCCGCAAGTTCTCTGCGACGATGTCGAAGTGCCGGCGTGTTTCGGCGGCGGAGGCATCAACGTACTGGCGAGTTTCGGCGGCGGAGGCGTCGACGTATTCGCGCAGGTCCATGGCGATGCTTTCGGCGTGCTGCCAGAGCTGGTCGAACGCTTCGCGCAGATCGTGTCGCGTTTCGCGACGCAAGTCGGCGACTTCTCCGCGTAACGAGGCGTGTCCGCTCTGCAGCTCCGTAACGTCGCTGCGCAACTCCGAGACATCGCTCCGCAACTCCGAGACGTCGGTGCGCAACTCCGAGACGTCGCTCCGCAACTCCGCAATGTCACGGCGCATCGACGCTTGCTCGCTCCGGAAATCGCGCATCTCCGACTGCATGCCGACGAGCTGTGCACGCGTCTCCGCGTGTTGCGCCGCGTTGTCCGCGCGCATGGACTCGAGCAGTTGCCGCAGTTCGTCGTCGATCATCGTTGCCGTACGCGTCTACCTCGGTGCTTGGTCAGCGAGCGCTCCGAGAGCTCGGATGAGCGCGCTCGCTCATCGCTACCCGAGTGTACCTCGGTGTTCCGCTTCAGCAACTCAGCTCTACGACCATGCCTCCGCGCATGCGAATGCGCACGGTTCGGTCGTACGCGTCGCGCACCCAGATCTTCGCGGCGGGGTCGGTGGAGTCGATGGAATCGATGCGTTCCATCAGTTCCTCGGGCGACGCGATGACCTCGCATTCGCCTTCATCGTTGAGGATGCGGATCGGAAATTCGGGCGCCATGCGGGGTGTATAATGCCCGCTCTTCGGGAAATACGCGGCTCTCGCCCGATTCCTGCCACATCATCAAGGAGCAACCTCCATGTCTGGCCACAGTAAATGGAGCACCATCAAGCACAAGAAGGGTGCTGCGGATGCAAAGCGCGGCAAGGTCTTCACGCGCATCATCAAGGAAATGACCGTCGCCGCGCGTCTCGGCGGTGGGGATCCGGAGGCCAATCCGCGGCTCCGTGCGGCCGTCGCCGAGGCGAAGGCCAACAACATGCCGAAAGACAACATCGAGCGCGCCATCAAACGCGGCACCGGCGAGCTCGAAGGCGCGACGTACGAAGAGATCACGTACGAGGGCTACGGCCCGGGCGGCGTGGCGATCATCGTCGAGGCGCTCACCGACAACACGAACCGCACCACGCCGGAAATCCGCCACATGTTCGAGAAGCACGGCGGCAACCTCGGCACGCCCGGCTCGGTCCGTTTTCAGTTCGAGAAGAAGGGCTACTTCGCCGTCGAGAAGAGCGCCGTCGGCGAGGACAAGCTGATGGAGATCGCGCTCGAAGCGGGCGCGGACGACCTTCAGACCGACGACGCCGAGGTCTTCGAGATCTACACCGCGCCGGAGAACTTCGAGGCGGTGCGGCAGGCGCTCGAGTCGAACAAGATCGCCACCGTTGAGGCCAAGCTCGGAATGATCCCGGCGAACTACGTCGCCGTCGACGAGCAGAAGTCGAAGCAGATCATGCGTCTCCTCGAGATGCTCGACGATCACGACGACACGCAGAACGTCTGGTCGAACTTCGACATCCCCGCCGAGATGATGGAAACGGCGTAACACAGCCCACGCGCGCCCGGGTCGCCGTTTGCATCGGCGACCCGCATGACCTCGCGCGCGCTCCTCACCGATCTCTATCAGCTGACGATGGCGTACGGCTGGTTCCGCATCGGGCGTGCGGACGACGAAGCCGTCTTTCATCTCCTCTTCCGCAACGCGCCGTTCGGCGGCGGCTACGCGATCGCCGCGGGACTCGAAGACGCGATCCGCTATCTCGAAGAGCTGCGCTTCGACGCCGACGATCTCGGCTACCTCGCCACGCTGCGCGGCAACGACGACGCGCCGCTTTTCCCCGACGATTTCCTCCGCTTCCTCGGCGAGCTGAGGTTCGACTGCGACGTCGACGCGGTTCCCGAAGGCACGGTCGTCTTCGCGCAGGAGCCGCTCGTGCGCGTGCGCGGACGCTTGCCGGTCGCGCAGATCGTCGAGACCGCGCTGCTGAACATCATCAACTTCCAGACGCTCATCGCCACGAAGGCCGCGCGCGTCGTGCACGCCGCGGAAGGCGATCCGGTCATCGACTTCGGTTTGCGCCGCGCGCAGGGGGAGAACGGCGCGCTCTCCGCCGCGCGCGCCGCGTACATCGGCGGCGTCGGTTCGACATCCAATGTGCTCGCCGGCGCGCGCTACGGACTGCCGGTGCGCGGCACGCACGCGCACAGCTGGGTGCTGTCGTTCGACAGCGAACAGGACGCGTTCGCCGCGTACGCGGACGTGCTGCCGAACAACGCGCTGCTGCTCGTCGACACGTACGACACGCTCGACGGCGTGCGCCACGCGATCGACGTCGGCCGCAGGCTTCGCGAGCGCGGACACGAGCTCTCCGGCATCCGCCTCGATTCCGGCGATCTCGCGTACCTGTCGATCGAAGCGCGGAAGCTGCTCGATGACGCCGGCTTCCCGAACGCCGTCATCGCCGCGAGCAACGATCTCGACGAGCAGACCATCGCCAGCCTCAAGCAACAACGCGCGCGGATCACGGTGTGGGGCGTCGGCACGCGCCTCATCACTGCCTACGATCAGCCGGCCCTCGGCGGCGTCTACAAGCTCGGTGCATTGCGCCGCGCCGGCGGCGCGTGGGAACACCGGTTGAAGCTCTCCGAGCAGACCGCGAAAGTCTCGACGCCGGGCGTGCTGCAGGTGCGCCGTTTCACGCGCGACGGCGAGGCCGCGGGTGACATGATCTGGGACGAGCTCACCGGCGCGCGCACGCGAACGATCGTCGATCCGTTCGACCTCACGCGACGCAAGTCGTTCGACAGCGACGGCGAAGACCTGCTCGTGCCGGTCTTCCGGAATGGTCAACGTGTTTACGATCTGCCGCCGCTCGACGAGGTTCGCGCGCGACGGGAGCGTGACCTCGCGCGTTTTCACGAAGGCATCAAGCGCCTCGTCAACCCGCACCGTTATCCGGTCGGCCTCGAACAGTCGCTGTTCGATCTCAAGACGCGGCTCGTGCTCGCCGCGCGCGCGGCATCCGCCGCGCGCTGATCGAACGCTACAACAGCTCGCGCACGTTCTCCGGCGGACGTCCGATGACGGCGCGCTCGCCGCGGACGACGATCGGGCGTTCGATGAGGATCGGATGCTCGGCCAGCGCGCGCAGCACGTCTTCGTCGGGCGTTTCGTCGGAGAGTCCGAGCGCGGCGTACTGCGGCTCGTTGCGGCGGACGATGTCGATCGGGCGTACGCCGAGGAGCGAGACGATGCGGCGGAGCTCATCGAGGGAGAGCGGCTCGTCGAGATACTGGCGCACCGGCAGCTCGACGTTCGAGGCGCGCACCAGCTCGAGCGCCGCGCGGCTCTTGCTGCAGCGCGGGTTGTGCAGGAAGACGTCGTTCATGGCGTAAGCGTATACGCGCCGCTCATCGACGTCTGCCGCCGCGGAAGTCGCGGATCGAGCGGTAATGCAGATCGAAGTAGTTCGCGGCGGCGCGCAGCGCGCCGTAGACCATCCCTTCGTCTTTGGCCGCGATGTGCTCGAGGCGCGTGCGCATGTGCGGCGGGAGCTTGTAGCGGCAGCGGCGGCAGAGGGCCATACCGAACGTCTTGTCCATCGTGCAGCGCGGGCAATTGCGGCGCGTCGCGAGACGGTCGATCTCCTGTCTCGTCATCCTGACGAATCTCCTCTCTCCGATTCTGGATTCCGCGCAGAAAAGAAAAAGGCCGGGAGGGTTCCCGGCCTTTTCACTGCGTTTTGCTGAGCTGGGCGCAGTGTAGCAGATGCGCGACGGCGATCAAGACGTTCGCGCGCGGCGCGTCAGCAGCACCGCGACGACGGCGGCCAGCGCGAGCGCGGCGCCGGTGTCGAACGCCACGCGCGGCGAGCAGCGCTCGTACAGCACGCCGAAGAGCATCGTGCCGGCGAGCACGCAGAGACCGTTCGCGAGGTAGTACAGACCGAAGCTTTTTCCGCGAGCATCCGCCGGAACGAGATCCGCGATCCACGCGCGCTCCGCGCCCTCGGCGAGCGTGAACGGAATCGCGTAGAGGATGAACAGCACGAGGAAGAACGCGAGCGACCGTGCGAACGGAAAGATCGCGTAGAGAATCGCGTACGACGTCCACCCGGCGACGAGCAGGTATCGCCGGTCGATGCGATCGGACAGCGCGCCGGCGCGCGTCGAGAAGAGCGACTTGATGACGTGATGCGCGGCCCACAGCGCCGGCAGCATCGCCGTCGACACGCCGGCCGCGTGCGCCTGCAGCAGCAGGAACGCGTCGGACGAATTCGCGAGCGAGAAGAGCGCGATCGCGGCGAGCGCCTGACGGAACACCGGCGGCAGCGGAGTCGCGGAATCCGTCGCGAGACGTGACGTCGTCTCGCGCGCCGGCTCGCGCAGCAGCCAGGCGATCAACACCACGCCGATCGCGCCCGGAATCACGGAAACGTAGAACGTGCGCCGCAGCGTCCAATGCGCGACGTCGAGCGCGAGCATCGCCAGCAGCGGACCGACGATCGCGCCGGTGTGATCGAGCGCGCGATGAAAGCCGAATGCGCGGCCGCGTTGTTCGCGCGGCGTGACGTCCGAGATCATCGCGTCGCGCGGCGCGGAGCGAATGCCTTTGCCAGTGCGGTCGATGAGCCGCGCGGCGAGGACGAGCGGCCATGCGCCGGCGGCGGCGATGAGCGCGCGCGAGCCGGCGGCGAGCGCGTAGCCGGTTGCGACGAACGGCTTGCGGCGCGGCATGCGATCCGACCACGCGCCGGCGAAGTATTTGAGGATCGATGCGAGTCCGTCGGCCAGTCCTTCGATCAGGCCGACGACCGCGGGCGTCGCGCCGAGCGTCGCCGTGAGAAAGACCGGCAGCAGGGGATAGATCATCTCGCTCGCAGCGTCGTTGAGCAGCGAGACGATGCCGAGGAGGATGACCTGCGGCTGGAGTTTCGTGCGCGGCATGTGGGAAGGATAGTGCGAGGGCTCCGTGCTGAAAACGCCGCGCGCCCGAGGGGCGTTTTCGTCTAATAGAATGCGCCCGGTTTACCGAAAGGAGTTTGCTCAATGGCAATCAAGAAAGTGGGCGTGCTCGGCTGCGGCCTGATGGGCTCCGGCATCGCTCAGGTGGCGGCGCAGGCCGGCTACGACGTCGTCGTGCGCGAGGTCGAGCAGAAGTATCTCGACAAGGGTCTCGGCGGCATCCAGAAGTCCCTCGGCAAGTTCGTCGAGAAAGGCAAGATGCAGCAGGCGGACATGGACGCCTGCGTCGCCCGTCTCAAAGGCACGACCAGCCTCGAAGACCTCGCCGACTGCGACATCGTCATCGAGGCCATCATCGAGAACGCGCAGCTGAAGAAAGACACCTATGCGCAGCTCGATCGCATCGTGAAGCCGGAGGCGCTCTTCGCCTCGAACACCTCGTCGCTGACGATTACCGAGCTTTCGATGGCCACCGCACGTCCGAAGCAGTTCGTCGGGCTGCACTTCTTCAATCCGGTGCCGCTCATGAAGCTCGTCGAAGTCGTGCGCACGATCCTGACGAGCGACGAGTCGTTCGACGCGGCATTTGCGTTCGCGAAGTCGCTCGGCAAAGAGCCGGTGTCGTGCAAGGACAACTCCGGCTTCATCGTCAATCGGTTGCTCGTGCCATACATCCTCGACGCGATCCGCGCGTACGAGGAGGGCGTCGGCTCGATCGAGGACATCGACAAGGCGATGATGCTCGGCTGCGGCTATCCGATGGGACCGTTCACGCTGCTCGACTTCGTCGGCCTCGACACCACGTACTTCATCACGCACGTGATGTACGAGGAGTACCAGGAGAAGCGTTTCGCCGCGCCGCCGCTGCTCCGCAAGATGGTCCTCGCCGGCCGCCTCGGCCGCAACAAGACCGGCACCGGCTTCTACGACTACTCGGGCGAGAAGCCCGTGCCGTTCGACAAGGTGAAGTGATGGCTTACGAAAATCTGAAACTCGAGAACCGCGACGGCATTCTCACCATCACCATCGACCGGCCGAAGGTGCTCAACGCGCTCAACGCCGACACCGTCGAGGAACTGCGCCGCGCGTTCCGCGACGCGCGTGAGGACGAGAGCGTGAAGTGCGTGATCCTCACCGGCGGCGGCGAGAAAGCGTTCGTCGCCGGCGCCGACATCGGTGAGCTTGCGCAGATGACGCCGATCACCGGCAAGGACGTCGCCGAGCGCGGGCAGCGCACCTTCCGCGCGATCGAGCGGTTCCCGAAGCCCGTCATCGCCGCGATCAACGGCTTCGCCCTCGGCGGCGGCTGCGAGCTCGCGCTCGCGTGTCACATCCGCATCGCCTCCGACAAGGCGCAGCTCGGCCTGCCGGAAGTCACGCTCGGCATCATCCCCGGCTACGGCGGCACGCAGCGCGTGGCGCGTCTCCTCGGCAAAGGGAAAGCGCTCGAGCTGATCCTCACCGGCGACCGCATCAAAGCCGACGAGGCGGAGCGCATCGGACTCGTGAACCGCGTCGTGCCGGCCGATCAGCTGATGAGCGTCGCCGAAGAAATGGCGCGTAAGATCGCCTCGCGCGGACCGCTCGCCGTGCGCGCCGCGATCGAAGCGGTGATGAGCGGCAGCGACATGCCGTTCGACGAAGGACAGTTCCTCGAGGCGACGCTCTTCGGCCTGCTTGCATCGACCGACGACATGAAGGAAGGGATGGGCGCGTTCCTCGAGAAACGTGCAGCGGAATTCAAGGGACGGTAAGGTGCATTCGGAACATCACATGACCGAGTCCCTTGAGCATCTGATCCACGACTGGAACGTCGACGGCGAGACGGCCGTGTCGCCGCGCCGCCGCGTCGAGTTCGATGACGAGACGCTGCGCGACGGACTGCAGTCGCCGTCGGTCACCGATCCTTCGATCGAAGACAAGCTGCGCATCCTTCACTACATGAACGCGATCGGGATCGACAACGCCGACATCGGCCTGCCCGGCGCGGGCCCGCACGTGCAGAAGACAGTCGAGCGTCTCGCGCGCGAGATCGTCGAGCAGAAGCTCTCCGTCTATCCGAGCGCCGCGGGACGCACGCACGAGAACGACGTGCGGCCGATCGTCGAGATCTCGAACCGCGTCGGCATCCGCATCGAGGCCGACCTCTTCATCGGCTCGTCGCCGATCCGGCAGTTCGCGGAAGAGTGGGATCTCGACTGGATCATCGAGCAGTCGACGAAGGCGGTGCGCTTCGCCGTGAGCGAAGGCATCCCGGTCATGTACGTCACCGAAGACACGACGCGCGCGAAGCCGGAAGACATCGAGAAGCTCTACAGCGCCGCGATCGCCGCCGGCGCCGCGCGCATCTGCATCGCCGACACCGTCGGTCACGCGACGCCGTGGGGCGCGCGCAACCTCGTGCGCTTCGTCCGCAAGATCGTCGACCGCGAGAATCCGAACGTGAAGATCGACTGGCACGGTCACGAGGACCGCGGCCTCGGCGTCATCAACTGCGTGGCCGCGCTGGAGGCGGGCGCGGATCGCGTGCACGGCTCCGCGTGCGGTATCGGCGAGCGCGTCGGCAACACGCCGATGGACCTTTTGATGGTCAACCTCAAGCTGATGGGGTGGATCGACAACGACCTCACGGCTCTGCCCGATTACGTGAAATTTGTCTCGCGCGTGACAGGCGTGCCGCTCGATGACCGCTATCCTGTCTTCGGCCGCGACGCGTTCCGCACCGGCACGGGCGTGCACGCCGCGGCGATCATCAAAGCGAAGCGGAAGGGAAGCGACTGGCTCGCCGACCGCGTTTACTCCGGCGTTCCCGCGGGAATGTTCGGTTTGCAGCAGGTGATCGAAGTCGGGCCGATGTGCGGCCTCTCGAACGTCATCTACTGGCTCGACGTCCACGGCTATCCGCAAGAGGAGCCGCTGGCGAAGGAGCTGTTTCAACTGGCGAAGTCGACCAATCGCGTCCTGACCGACGACGAGCTGCATTCCGCGGCGCGCCGGTGGCAGGACGCGCAGCAGCACGCAGTCACGCAGTGATCGCCGCCCGAGTGGCGAAATGGCAGACGCAGCAGACTCAAAATCTGCCGAGGTCAACCCTCATGTCGGTTCGAGTCCGACCTCGGGCACCACGTCATCATCAATGGATATGAACGGAACCATGCGCCGACTACCGATCGTCTTCGTCCTCCTTCTCGCCACCAGCACCCTCTTCGCCGCCGAGCGCTTCGATCGCGACAGCGGCCTCGCACGCGACAACATCCGCGCGCGCCACGTGATCCTGCAGCCCGAGCAGCCGCTCACGGATGCCGACCGCGCCGAGCTGCGCGCGAAAGGCATCGACGTCCAGCATCCGCTCACGGGCGGCCGCTGGGTCGCGCGCGTGACCGCGTCCGCGGAAGCGAGCGGCGACGCGCGCATCGCGTCGCTCGAGCCGCTGGGGGCGGATCGCAAGATCCTCCATTCGGCGCTCAAGGACCTCGGCCGCGGCCGCGCCTGGGCGAACCTCGCGGTGCTCTTCCACGACGACGTCGCCTTCGACGAAGCGCGAAACGCGATCCTCGCCGCGGGCGGCCAGCTCGATCCGCTGACGGTGAAGTACCTGCCGTCGCAGCGCATCGAGGCGCGCATCGCGCCGTCCGCCGTCGCGACGCTCGCCGCCGACGACCGCGTGCTCGCGATCAGCGGGCGTCCGCGCCACGGCCTCACCGAGCTGAACACGGAAGCGGGCTCGCTCGCGAAAGTCGACGTCGTGCAGGCCGCGCCGTACAACCTCTCCGGCGCCGGCATCAACGTCGGCGTGTCGGAGATCTCCGTCGCGCAGGCGGATCACCCCGAGTTCCAGGGACGCCTGCAGGCGTTCGCACAGCCGGGCGGCAGTGAAGTCGGCGAGCACTCGACGCACGTCTCCGGAACGATCGGCGCGGCGGGCATCCGTCCCGACGCGAAGGGCATGGCGCCCGCGTCGCACATCTATCAGTACGACGTCGGCACCGGCGTCGGCTCGATGCTCGACGTCTTCGACAACGCCTTCCCGAGCCTCGGCCTCGTCTCGAACAACATCTCACTCGGCTTCCCGCTCGGCTGGTGCACCAGCTGCGACGGCGCGGGCTTCCCGGTCTGGCTCGACACCGAGGAGTACTACGGCGCGTACGAGGCGGGTTACGGAGTGCCGGCCATCGATGATTCCGTCCTTCGCGACGGCATTCTTCACGTCTTTGCCGCCGGAAACGACGGCGCGCTGCCGGGCTTCGAGCAGGACGGGCAGCACCGCCACGTGAACCCCGACACCGGCGACACCGACAAGACGAAGATCTACTGCGTCTCGCGCAGCGGCAGCGGCAACGACTGCCCGCTTCCGACCTGCAACGGCGGTTGCGAGCGCGCGCAACATCACCGCGATCTCTCGCCGTTCGACACGATGAGCGTCACCGGTTCGGCGAAGAACGTCATCACCGTCGGCGCCGTGCAGCCGATCGCCGGCACCGTCGTCCCGGTCTCGTTCAGCTCGCGCGGTCCCGCGAAAGACGGCCGCGTCAAACCGGAAGTCGTCGCGCGCGGCTGGAACACGCTCTCCACGGTGCCCGTGAATTCGTACGCGACCAGCAGCGGTACGTCGATGGCGGCGCCCGTCGTCACCGGCATCGCCGCGCTGCTCGCCGAGCAGTGGGAGAAGCTGCATCAGAACGCCAAGCCCGGCCCGGTCGTGCTCAAGGCGCTGCTCATCGCCGGCGCCGACGACCTCGGCAACCCCGGCCCCGATTACTCGTTCGGCTTCGGCTCCGTCGACGCGAAGAACTCCGTCGATCTCATCATCGGCGACAACGGCCAGGGCACGCAGATCCGCTCGACGTCCATCGCGCAGGGACAGAGCTACGAGATGCCGCTCAACGTCACCGCGCAGCAGAACCTCCGCGTCGTCCTGCAGTGGGGCGATCCGTCGGTCATTCTCCTCGGCGACGACTCGTTCGAGGCCAAGGCGCTCGTCAACGACCTCGACGTCAAGATCGTCGATCCGAACGGCGCGACGCACCTGCCGTACGTGCTCGACAAAGTGAACTACCAAGCCAACGCCACGACCGGCGTGAACACCGTCGACAACACCGAGATGGTCGAGATCGCGAACGCGACCCCGGGCGTCTATCGCGTCGTCGTCACCGGCTCGCACGTGACGTCGGGTCCGCAGGCCGCGGTCATCGTCGCCAACGCGAAGGCCGCGCCGGCCGCGCCGCCGTGCAGCGATCCGACGGAGATGGGCGGCAACGACACGCCGGCCACCGCGTACGGCGATGTTCCGACCGAGCAGACCGTGAGCGGCGCGATCTGCACGCAGAACGACGTCGACTACTTCCGCTTCACCGCCACGAAGAACGGTCCGATGACGGTCACGATCACCGCGGCCGACACGCCGCTGCGCGTCACCGAAACGGCCTCGAACGGACTCACGAGCTCCGTCGACGTCCCGGCGCATGCGACGCGCACGGTGACGCTGCAGTACGGCTCGGGCAACGGCGTCGCGACGGCGCTGCCGGTGACGGTGCGCGTCGAAGCGAACGGCACGCTCGGCGCCAACTCGTCGTACACGGTGAAGTTCTCGTACGGCACGTTCGTTCCGCCGCGCCGCCGTTCGGTGCGGTAAGCGATTCGGGGTCAGTGAACAGGGAGGCGTGATGCGGCGGGTGGTGCTCCTTCTCGCGTTCGGCGTTTTCGCGGTGCCGGCCTTCGCGGCCGGCACCATCGACCGTCCGGCCCCGCGCGTGCGGCACGTCGTGCTCGCGCCGCGGCAGCCGCTGACGGACGCCGACCGCGCGGAGCTCGCCGCGCGCGGCATCACCCTCGGCCGCGCGCTCACCGGCGACCGCTTCATCGCGCGCATGAACGCGAACGCGTCCGTCGACGCGCGCGTCGCCACCGTCGCGCCGTTCACGCTCGAAGAGAAAGTCCTCCGCAGCGCGTGGCGCGAGGCGGCGTCGGGTACGGCGTTCGCCAACGTCAGCGTCTTTTTCCACGATGACGTCGATCTGGACGCCGCGCGCGCCGCGATCGAAGAAGCGGGCGGCGCGACCGTCGATCCGCTCGCATTCTCGTTCGCGCCGATGCACCGCCTCGAAGTGCGCGTGCCGCCGTCGTCGCTCGCGGCGCTCGCGTCGGACGACCGCGTGCTGCTCGTCGGCGCGAAGCCGCGCTTCCAGGTCAAAGTCGACAACGCCGAAGCCGCGCAGCTCTCGCACGTCAACAGCATTCAGGCGGCGCCGTACGGCCTCACCGGCAACGGCGTCGTGCTCTCGCTCTTCGAGCTCGCCGCCGCGCAGGGATCGCATCCCGAGTTCGGCGGACGGCTCACCGTCTTCGCCACGGGCGGCGCGTCGAGCGACGCCTCGCATGCAACGCACACCTCCGGCACGCTCATCGCGACGGGACTCAATCCCGAGGCGAAAGGCATGGCGCCGCGCGCAACGCTGTACGAGTTCTGCGTCGCCACGAGCACCAACACCTGCAAGGGCGATTTCTTCGTCGACAAAGATCAGGAGCTGCAGAAGCGCGGCGTCATCGCCGACAGCAACTCGTGGGGCTACGTTCTCGGCTGGAGCTTCTCCGGCAGCACGCCGGTGTGGAACAACGCCGAGGAGTACTACGGCGCGTACACGCCGGAAGACACCGCCCCGGTCGACGACATCTCCATCCGCCGAAACGTGCTGTTCGTCCATTCCGCGGGCAACGACGGCTTCGATCCGCTCAGCGGCGAATGGAAAGCGCATCGCCACGTCGACGACAACTTCCAGCTCATTCCGGGGACGTTCTGTTACTCGAAGAACGGCACCGGCACCGACTGTCCGACCTCGCAATGCAACGCCGGCTGCGACGCCGTGCCGCACCACGCCATCGCACCGTTCGACACGATGACGCTCAACGGTGCCGCGAAGAATGCCATTGCCGTTGGGAACGTCGATGCCAATGGCATCGTCGCGTTCGACAGCTCGCGCGGTCCCGCGAAAGACGGACGCGTGAAGCCCGACGTCGTCGCTCGTGGCACGAACGTCTTCTCGACGGTCCCCATCGATTCGTACGGCACGAAGAGCGGCACGTCGATGTCGACACCGGTCGTCACCGGCACCGCGGGTCTGCTCACCGAGCAGTGGCGCCGCACGTACGGCGTGACGCCGCTGCCGGTCGAGCTGAAGACGCTGCTCATCGCCGGCGCATTCGATCTCGGCAATGCCGGTCCCGACTACACGTACGGCTTCGGTCTCATCGACGCGAAAGCCTCGGCCGATCTCATTCTCGCCGACGGTGGCAGCCACAACTTCATCCGCCGCATCTCGCTCTCGAACGGCGCGCGGCAGGAGTTCCCGATCGTCGTTTCATCGCTGCAGAAACTGCGCGTCGTCGCCGGCTGGGCCGATCCGTCGGTGCTGCTCCTCGGCAACGACGGCTTCTCCGCGAAGGCGCTCGTCAACGATCTCGATCTCACGGTCATCGATCCCGACGGCAAGACGCACTTCCCGTACGTGCTCGACAAGAACGTGCCGTCGGCCGTCGCGACCGTCGGCGTCAACAACATCGACAACACCGAGGAAGTCGAGATCGCGAACGCGACCCCGGGCGTGTATCGCGTCGTGCTGAACGGCACGCACGTCACGACCGCGGCGCAGGAAGCGGTCGTGATCACGTCGGCGCATACGCTCGCGGCGTGCAACGATCTGACGGAGCCGAACGATTCGCCCGCGCAGGCGTACGGCGCGCTCGTGCCGGGGTCGACGGTGAGCGCCGCGATCTGCAGCGCGGGCGACGTCGACTACTTCAAGTTCACCGTCGCGCACGGGCCGAGCTACTCGGCGACGATCACCGCCGGCGACACGCCGCTGCGCGCGACGTCGGGCTCGGTGTCGGTCGACGTGCCGGTGCACGCGACGGCGACGCTGCAGGTCGCGTATCCGTCGAACAGCGCGTCGGAGGTCACGGTGCAGATTGCGGCCACGGGTCCCGTCGGCGTGGAGCCGCAGTACACGATCGTGCCGCATTTCGTGCAGCCGACCGGGCCGCGCCATCGCGCTGTGCGGTAGACGTTAGAATGCGCCGCGTATGGCGTACAAAACGCTCCTGGTCGAGCCGAAGGAAGGCGTGCTGCACGTCACGCTCAACCGGCCCGACGTCCACAACGCATTCAACGACGAACTGATCGCGGAAGCGATCGACCTCTTCTCGCACATCGACACGAGCGCCGCGCGCGCGGTCGTGCTGCAGGGCACGGGCAAGAACTTCTGCGCGGGCGCGGACCTCAACTGGATGTCGCGCATGGTCTCGTACACGCGCGAGGAAAACGTGCGCGACTCGTCGCTGCTCGCGAAGATGTACGCGCTCATCGACGAATGTCCGCTGCCGGTGGTCGGCCGCATTCAGGGCGCGGCCATCGGCGGCGGCGTCGGCCTCGTCTCCGTCTGCGACGTCGCCATCACCACGCGCACCGCGCAGTTCGGCCTCTCGGAAGTGAAGCTCGGCATTTTGCCGGCGGTCATCTCACCGTACGTCATCGGCAAGATCGGCCGCTCGCACGCGCGCGCGCTGTTCCTCACCGGCGAACGCTTCGACGCGGAGCGCGCGCTGCGGATCGGCCTCGTGCATCGCGTCGTGGAAACGAACGACGATCTCGACAACGCGGTCTACGAGACGATCACGCAGCTGAAAACCTCCGGACCGGAAGCAGTGCGCGAGTGCAAGAAGCTCATAGCGCACGTGGCGTCGAACGAGCTCGCGGAAGCGATTCCGTACACGATCGAGGCGATCGCGTCGCGGCGCGTGTCCGCCGAAGGGCAGGCGGGGATGAAGGCGTTTCTCGAGAAAGGACTGGCGCCCTGGATCGCAAAGTGACGTCTTCCATCGAAAGGCTGATCGTCCCGAACCGCGGCGAGATCGCCGTGCGCATCGCGCGCGCGTGCCGGGAGATGGGCATCGAGTCCGTGCTCGCGCACGCCGAAGACGACGACGTCCGCTACGTGCGGCGTTTCTTCGACCGCGCGATCTCCCTCGGCAGCGGCGACGCGCGGGCGACGTACCTCAACGTCGGCCGCGTCATCGACGCCGCGCGCGAGGCCGGCGCGGACGCGCTGCATCCCGGCTACGGCTTTCTCTCCGAGCGCGCGGAGCTCGCCGCCGCGTGCGACGACGCGGGCATCGTGTTCGTCGGACCGAAGGCGTCGTCGATCGAAGCGATGGGCTCGAAGGCGGAGTCGCGGCAGCTGATGTCGTCGCACGGCGTCCCGGTCGTGCCGGGCTACGACGGCGAAGACCAGAACGTCAACACGTTGACCACCGAGGCGGAGCGCATCGGCTTTCCGCTGCTAGTGAAAGCGTCGGCGGGCGGCGGCGGGAAGGGGATGAAGATTGTCCGCGCGCGCGAGGAACTGCAGGCGGCGATCGAGTCCGCGCGGCGCGAGGCCTCGAAGGCGTTCGGCAACGACCGGCTGCTGCTCGAGCGCTACATCGAGGAGCCGCGCCACGTCGAGTTCCAGATCTTCGGCGACACGCACGGCAACCTCGTGCATCTCTTCGAGCGCGACTGTTCGATCCAGCGGCGGCACCAGAAAGTCGTCGAGGAGACGCCGGCGCCGCGTTACAGCGACGACCTGCGGCAGCGCATGGCGCAGGCGGCGCTCGCGGCCGCGCGCGGCGTCGACTACGTGAACGCCGGCACGGTCGAGTTCATCGTCACGCCGGAAGGGGAGTTCTACTTCCTCGAGATGAACACGCGGCTGCAGGTCGAGCATCCCGTCACCGAACAGGTGACCGGCCTCGACATGGTGCGCGCGCAGCTGCTCGTCGCCTCGGGAGAGCCGCTGCCGTGGCTGTCACCGTCGATCACCCAGCGGGGCCACGCGATCGAAGCGCGCGTCTACGCGGAAGACTCGGCGAAGGGATTCCTGCCGCAGGCCGGCCGTCTGCTGCTCTACCGCGAGCCGTCGATGCCGGGCATCCGCATCGACTCGGGCGTCGTGGAAGGCAGCGAGATTCCCGTCCACTACGACTCGATGATCGCCAAGGTCGTCGCGACGGCGACGACGAGGGACGAGGCGATCGCGCGGCTGATGTGCGCGCTGCGCGAGTTTCCGATCCTCGGCGTCCAGACGAACGTCCCGTTTCTGCTGCGCGTCCTCGACCACCCGCGCTTCCGCGCCGGC
>JAFATB010000004.1 GCA_019244185.1 Acidobacteriota bacterium | reverse complement strand
CGAGGCGCCCGAATCGCGGGCAACCACCCCTTCCATGCCGGTGCCGACAAACGGCGCTTCCGCTCGCACCAGCGGCACCGCCTGGCGCTGCATGCTGGAGCCCATCAGCGCCCGGTTGGCGTCATCGTTCTCGAGAAACGGAATGAGCGCTGCGGCCACCGACACGAGCTGCTTGGGGCTGACGTCCATCAGCGTGATCTGGTCGCGCTGCGCCATCAGGAACTCGCCGGCCTCGCGGGCCGAGATGAGATCCTCGACGAAGGTGCCGTCGGCGTTCACTTCGGCGTTGGCCTGCGCGATCGTGTGCTTGGCCTCCTCCATCGCCGACAGATAGACGACCTCGTTGGTCACCTTGTTGTCGACGACCTTGCGGTACGGCGTCTCGATGAAGCCATACTTGTTGACGCGCGAGAACGACGCCAGCGAGTTGATCAGGCCGATATTGGGGCCTTCCGGCGTCTCGATCGGGCAGATGCGGCCGTAGTGCGTCGGATGGACGTCGCGCACTTCGAACCCGGCGCGCTCGCGGGAGAGACCGCCCGGTCCGAGCGCGGAGAGACGCCGCTTGTGCGTGACTTCCGAGAGCGGGTTCGTCTGATCCATGAACTGCGAGAGCTGCGACGAACCGAAGAACTCCTTGATGGCCGCGATGACCGGCTTGGAGTTGATCAGGTCGTGCGGCATCGCCGAGTCGATGTCCTGATGGACCGACATCTTCTCTTTGATCGCGCGCTCCATGCGCACGAGGCCGATGCGGAACTGATTCTCGAGCAGCTCGCCCACCGCGCGCACGCGGCGGTTGCCGAGGTTGTCGATGTCGTCGACGCGGCCAACGTCCTTGCGCAGGCGCAGGAGGTAGTTGATGACGACGTAGAAGTCGTCCGGCGTCATCGTCTTCTGCGTGACCGGCGAGTTGAGGTCGAGCTTGATGTTGAACTTGAAGCGGCCCACGCGCGAGAAGTCGTACTTGCGGGCGTCGAAGAACATGCCTTCGAAGAGCGCCTTCGCCGACTCGAGCGTCGGAGGATCGCCCGGGCGCATGCGGCGGTAGATCTCGATGATCGCCGCCTCGAACTGCTTCGAGGTGTCCTTGCGGACCGTGTTGAGCAGGATGTCGGAGACGAGGTCCCACTCGGGGAACATGACTTCGACTTCCTTGACCTCGTGACCGCGGAGCACTTCCGCCCAGTCGGCCGGAACCGCTTCACCCGCCTCGAAGAGCACTTCGCCGCTGTTGACGTCGACGACGTCGCCGAGGAACGCGGCCTTGTCGAGCGCGTTGTACTCGATCTTGACGCTGGCCTCGTTGTTCTTCGTCAGCGCGTCGGCCATCTTCTGGTCGAGCTTGATGCCGGCGAAGACGGTTCTCACTGCACGACGGCCGCGGATCGAGTGGCGCTCCTTCGCTTCTTCCTGATCGAGGACGCGGCGGTCGAACGAGAGCTCGGCGCCGCTGTTGCTGAGGCGCACCTTGATCGGCGTGTAGAACTGGCGAAGGATCTCTTCGTCGGTCGTGAGGCCGAGGGCGCGGAGGAAGACCGAGCCGAGGAACTTGCGCTTGCGGTCGATGCGGACGTAGAGGATGTTCTTCTGGTCGTACTCGAACTCTACCCACGAGCCGCGGTACGGGATGATCTTCGCGAGGAACGTGTGCGCCGACTCCTTCGTAAAGAAGACGCCGGGGGAGCGATGGAGCTGCGAGACGATGACGCGCTCGGTGCCGTTGATGATGAACGTACCGTTGTCCGTCATCAGCGGGATGTCACCGAAGAAGACTTCCTCTTCCTTCGCGTCGCGCATGTGCTTGACGCCGGTGTCCGGATCCTTGTCGTAGACGAAGAGGCGGAAGGTGACCTTCAGCGGCACGCTGTAGGTCATGCCGCGCTCCTGGCACTCTTCGACCGAGTACTTCATCTGCAGGTCGACGGGGTTGCCGCAGATGTCGCAGACTTCGACGCGGTTCTTGTTGATGACGCCGCAGCTGGGGCAGTTGACGGTCTCTTCGTGCGGGTGATCGGTGATGATCTTCGAGCCGCAGTTCGCGCAGCTCATGCGCAGGTGCTCGAGGCCTTTGAGCTGGCCGCACTTGCACTCCCAGTTACCGATCGAGTAGCGCACGAAGTCGAGCGAGCACGTTTCCCGGAAATCGCTGAAGGGGAACACGCTCGTGAAGACCGACTGCAGCCCGGTGTCCTCGCGCTCCTCGGGGAGGAGGTTCATCTGGAGGAACCGTTCGTACGACTTGCGCTGCACGTCGATCAGGTTCGGCAGCGCCATGTAACTCCGGATTTTGGAGAAATCGTGGCGAACCGGCTCCTGTTTCGGCATGGCTCCGTTCATTCGGTGTGACTCCTTTGGTATTCGCGTCAGGCGAGGCCTCTTTGCAGGCTACGCAAAGAGGAGTACGCGATGGTGAGCCATGTGGAGAAGGCCGCTCCCCCCTTCTCCGGCTCAGGAGGACTTCGCAAAAACGCCTGTTCCGGGCGATGCACGAACATCGCCCGGAACAGTCAAAACGAACCGATTTACTTGACCGTGACCTTCGCGCCGGCCTCTTCGAAGACCTTCTTGATCTTCTCGGCCTCTTCCTTGGACACGCCTTCCTTGACGGTCTGCGGCGCGCCCTCGACGAGGTCCTTCGCTTCCTTCAGGCCGAGCGAGGTAACCTCGCGGACAGCCTTGATGACGTTGATCTTCTTGTCGCCGACATCCGAGAGGACGACGGTGAACTCGGTCTGCTCTTCGGCCGGAGCCGCGGCCGCAGCCGCGCCACCGCCGGCGGCCGGAGCCGCGGCAACCGCCGCAGCGGCGGCGGACACGCCGAAGCGATCCTCGAGCGCCTTGACGAGGTTCGCCAGGTCGAGAACCGTCATCGACTCAATCTGCTTCACGAAATCATCGGTAGAAATAGCCATTTCAAGCCTCCAAAAGTTTCTAACTGTTCAGCAATTCCCAGCGGGCCGTGGCCCGCGCCAATCGAACGTGTGTCATGCGCCGGCTTCGGACGACTCTCCGCCGCCCTTCTGCTTCGCGATCTGATCGAGAACCACCGCGAAGTTCCGCAGCGTGCCGTTGAGCACGACCGCGAGTCCGCGCAGCGGATGCTGCATGAGATAGAGCAGCTTCGAGATGAGCTCTTCGCGCGAGGGAAGGTTGGCGATGTTCTGAATCTCGGCCGCCGGAACCACCTGGCCGCCGAGCATCGCGCCCTTGAACTGCACGGTCGGAACGTCTTTCGCGAACTTCGTGAGCACCTTCGCCAACGCCACCGCGTCGGTCGCGTTGTACGCGACGGCGGTCTCGCCCGTGAACTGCTCCTTGAGCTGCGTCAGCGGCGAGTCCTTCACCGCGATCAGCGCGAGGGTGTTCTTGACGACGACGTAGCTCGAGCCCGAGTCGCGAACCTGCTTGCGCAGTTCCGTGACCTGCGGGACGGTGATGCCCTTGAACGAGATCAGGAACGCGTTGGTCGCCTGGCCGATGCCTTCGGAGAATTCGGAGATCGCTGCTGCTTTCTGGTCGCGATTCATGCTGTCTCCTTACTCCGCCTTCGCCTCGGCGATGGCCGTGTCGATCTCGACCGAGGGGCTCATCGTGGACGAGATGTAGATCGAGCGGACGTACTTGCCCTTCGCCGCCGCCGGCTTCGCCTTGCGGACGGCGTTGATGATCGCCGACGCGTTGTCGCTGAGCTGGTCCGCCGAGAACGAGATCTTGCCGACCGGCACGTGGATGATCGCGGTCTTGTCGACGCGGAACTCCACCTTACCCGCCTTGATCTCCTGAAGCGCTTTGGCGACGTCGAACGTGACGGTGCCGGTCTTCGGATTGGGCATCAGGCCGCGGGGGCCGAGGACCTTTCCGAGCTTACCGACCGAACGCATCATGTCCGGAGTGGCGATGACGGCGTCGAAATCGGTCCAGCCACCCTGGATCTTCTCGACGATGTCGTCGCCGCCCACGAAGTCGGCGCCGGCTTCCTGCGCTTCCTTCTGTTTGTCGCCCTGAGCGATCACGAGCACGCGTTTGGTCTGGCCCGTACCGTGCGGGAGCACGGTGGTGCCGCGGACCATCTGATCGGCGTGTTTCGGATCGACGCCGAGGAGCATCGACAGCTCGACCGTCTCGTTGAACTTGGCGTAGGCGATCTGCTTGAGCAGACCGAACGCTTCGTCCAGCTGGTACGGGCGAGTCTCGACCTTCCCGACGGCAGCACGATACTTCTTGCCGTGTTTGGCCATTTCACCTCCGTAGTGCAGACGGCACCGCTCGCGCGGCGCCTCCTACGTTTGAACCTTGCGGCAGCCACACGCTGCCGCGCCTCTTTGCAGCCGGATTAATCGGTGACGTCGAGGCCCATCGAGCGCGCGGTGCCTTCCACCGTGCGGATCGCGGACTCGACGTTCGCGGCGTTGAGATCGGGCATCTTGGTGCGCGCGATCTCTTCGACCTGCTTGCGCGTGACCTTGCCGATCTTGGTCTTGTTCGGCACGCCCGAGCCCTTCTGCACGCCCGCGGCGCGGAGCAGGAGGATCGACGCCGGCGGCGTCTTGGTGACGAACGTGAAGGTGCGGTCGGAGAAGACCGTGATCACGACCGGGATGATGAGGCCCTGATCCTTCTGCGTGCGCGCGTTGAAGGTCTTGCAGAACTCCATGATGTTCACGCCGTGCTGGCCGAGGGCCGGACCGACGGGAGGAGCCGGAGTCGCGGCGCCGGCGGGGATCTGGAGTTTGATATAGCCTGTTACTTTTTTAGCCATGATGATTCCTATTGAATTAAGAATTAAGAATTTCGAATGAAGAAAGCGTGGACCGTGGCGATTCTCAATTCTTCATTCGAAATTCTTAATTCGCGTTTCGCTACCGCTGCTTCTGCGCTCCGCCCGCGCCCGCCCCGCCCTGCTCCTCGCTCGGGTCGAAACGCGCCACCTGCAGGAAGTCAAGCTCGACCGGCGTAGAGCGGCCGAAGATCGTGACCATGACTTTGAGCGTGTTGCGGTCGAGGTTCACTTCCTCGACGACGCCGGTGAAGTTCGTGAACGGACCGTCGATGATCCGCACGTGCTCGCCGTGCTCGTAGACGTGCTTCGGCTTCGGTTTTTCCTTCGTGGTGACGACCTGCGTGAGGATCTGGTCGACTTCTTCCGGCGTGAGCGGCGTCGGCTTCTTGCCGGTGCCCACGAAGCCGGTCACCTTCGGCGTGTTCTTGACCAGATGCCAGGCCTCGTCGGTCATGTCCATCTCGACGAGGATGTAGCCGGGGAAGAACTTGCGCTGAACCTCGCGCTTCTTGCCGCCCTTCATCTCGACGAGCGTCTCGGTCGGGATCTTGATCTCGCCGAAACGGTCGCGCATGCCGAGGGCGTCGATGCGCTGATTCAGGTTCTCCTTCACCCGCTCCTCGAAGCCCGAGTAGGTGTGGACGATGTACCACTGCTTCTGGCCGGTCGCTTCCATTTGCTTAGGTGCTCACTCCGAACCGCGTGAAGAGGAAGTCGATCGCTTTGTAGAACACGACGTCGCAGCCCCACAGGAAGAGGGCGAAGACGAGCGTGGCCACGATGACCACGGCCGTGGTGGTGACCACTTCGTTGCGCGTCGGCCAGGTGACCTTGCGCATCTCCGAATTGGTGTCGCGGAAGAACTCCCGCGTGGAGAGCCACCACTGTTTCGGTCTCGCGACGAGCGCGTTTTCCTTCTCTGTTTCCATCGACACTCCGACAGCCCTTCACCGTGGGTCCGCTGACGAACCGGCGAAGAGCTGTCCTATAGAAGTTTGGCAGGCCAAGAGGGACTCGAACCCCCAACCTGCGGTTTTGGAGACCGCTGCTCTGCCAATTGAGCTATTGGCCTACATTTGCCGCAAATGCCTGAGAAGACGAAGCCTTCTCGGGAAATTCCTGATTACTTGGTCTCGCGATGAACGGTCCGCTTCCGATCGTGCCGGCAGAACTTCTTCAGCTCGAGCTTCTCGGTCGTGGTCTTTTTGTTCTTCGTGGTCGTGTAGTTGCGCCGCTTGCACTCGGTGCACTGCAACGTGATGATCTCTCGTGCTGCCGCCATGATGATGACTCCGACTAAGTGATGATGGAGCCCTCGACGAGATTTGAACTCGTGACCCCGTCCTTACCAAGGACGTGCTCTACCCCTGAGCTACGAGGGCTGATTCGCTGCTCGCGATAGCGGTGCAACTGCCTCGTTGTCGGTCGTCGGCCGGCTGCGACGTAGCGCTGCTACGTCTCGCCGTCCTTCTTCCGACGCCTCGCATTTGCGCCGCTCTCGCGAGCAGCTTCCTGTTCCGCGCGCCGCGGAAACGGCGCATCTGCTTCGTTGTCGCCTCGCATCTGGACCGTTTTGGCGGTCCGACCGAGTTGGTGTTCCGTTGCAATTGGAGCGGGAGACGGGATTCGAACCCGCGACCAACAGCTTGGAAGGCTGTGACTCTACCCCTGAGTTACTCCCGCGGAAGCAATGGTGGAGAGAGGAGGATTCGAACCTCCGTAGGTCGTGGACCGGCAGATTTACAGTCTGCTGCTTTTAGCCGCTCAGCCATCTCTCCGGAAAAGCGCTTCATCTCTGGAGCTGGCGACGGGACTCGAACCCGCGACCTGCTGATTACAAATCAGCTGCTCTACCAACTGAGCTATGCCAGCGCCAACTTCTGATTTCAAAGACACATGCAGCCACATGCAAGCAGAAGAATTCGGGATTCTGCGGCGGCGGCCGAGGAACTGCGGGTTATAGCAGAGTGCCTAACGGGACGCAAGCCAAGGTCATTCCCCGCCCACGAGCACCTTCAGCATGCGCTCGCGATGCGCGAAAAACTGCCGCGTCACCTGGTAGTGCTCGGTTTCTTCGTACGCCACCCGCCGCAACGCGCCTCCCTCGATCTGCAGAATCTCCGCATCGGGATACGCCATCAGAATCGGCGAATGCGTGGCGATGATGAGCTGCGAGGCGTCGAGCACGAGCTCGTGGATCCGCGTCAGCATGGCCAGCTGCCGCATCGGAGAGAGCGCCGCCTCCGGCTCGTCGAAGAAGTAGAGCCCGCCGCCGAGAAGCCGCTCGTTGAGGAGCGTGAAGAACGACTCGCCGTGCGACATCTCGTGCAGCGAACGACCGCCGTAATACGGCGCGAGCCCGCGCTCGTCGATCTCCGTGGCCACGTTGAAGAAGCTCTCCGCGCGCAGAAAGTAGCCGTCGCTCGGCCGCTTGTACCCGCGCGTCACGTGCAGCAGCCGATGCAACGGCGAATGCGACTCCACCGTCTCGAACTGAAAGTTCTTCGAGCCGCCCTCGGGATTGAAGCCGCATGCAATCGCGATCGCCTCGAGGAGGGTCGACTTCCCCGAGCCGTTCTCGCCGATGAGAAGCGTGACCTGCGCGCGGAACTCCAGCTCTTCCAGATCGCGGATCACCGGCACGCTGAGCGGATACTCGCCGAACGAATGAATCTCATCACGGCGCAGACTCACGCCGCGGATGAACAGCGGATGCGGATTCATGTCCGCGTCTGCCGCACGACTTCGTAGCAGAGCACCGCCGCCGCGGTCGCGACGTTGAACGAGTCGACGTGGCCGAACATCGGGATACTCACGGTGCGGTCGCAATGCTCGCCGACGTTGCGACGTACGCCCTTGCCTTCGCTGCCGAGGACGAGCGCGACTTTTCCGCGGAAGTCGATCTGATCCGCGCGATCGCCGTCCGCCGCCGCGGCGTACACCCAGTAGCCCTTCTCTTTGAGCGTCTCGATCGCGCGCGCGAGATTCGTCACCTGCGCGACCGCGACCCATTCCGATGCGCCGGCGGATGCCTTGACGGCCGCGGCGGTGAGTCCCGCGCTGTCGTGCGCCGGCACGACGACGAGCTGCACGCCGAAGCCGTCCGCGACGCGCAGAATCGCGCCGAAGTTCTGCGGATCGGTGATGCCGTCGAGGATGAGCACGAACGTCGTCGCCTCGTCAGCGATCACATCATCGAAGTCGACGTACGCACCTTCGGCGAGATCGGCGACGATGCCGTTGTGCACGCCGCGCCCAGCGAGGCGGTTCAGCTCGTTCGTCGAGAGCACGCGCACGGCCACGCCGGCGGCCTTCGCTTCCGCGACGACTTTCTGCACGCGGCCCGACTGCTCGCGCGCGAACGCGACGTAACGCACGCGCCGCGGATGCGAGCGCAGCGCTTCGAGCACCGGATTGGCGCCGTAAACGATCATGCGCGAGCAAGCCTCTTCGCAATCATCGGGCCTTCGTAGATGAAGCTCGTGTAAATCTGCACGAGGTTCGCGCCGGCGCGGACCTTCGCGCGTACGTCGTCAGGCGTGAATACGCCACCGACGCCAATCAGCGGATAGTCCGGCCCGACGCGCGTTCGCACCGCCGCCAGCACCGAAGTCGCGTGGTCCATCAGCGGCGCGCCGGAGAGCCCGCCCGCTTCGTTCATCCCCGGCAAACGCGCGAGTGTCGTGTTCGTGCAGATCATCCCGTCCGCCTTTCGTACGCAGACGTCGCCGATCTCCGCGAGCTGCGTCTCGTCGAGATCGGGCGCGATCTTCACGAGCACGGGCCCACTGCGCACGCTGCCGATCGCGGATAGCAGCGCCTCGAGATGCTCCGGCCGCTGCAGGTCGCGCAATCCCGGCGTGTTCGGCGACGAGAGATTCAGCACCGCCGCATCCGCATGCGGCGCGACACGACGGTAACACTCGACGTACGCCTCCGTCGCGCGCTCGAGCGGCACGTCGCGGTTCTTGCCGACGTTCACGAACAGCGGCACGCTGCGGTCAAATGCACGCAATCGCGCCGCAACCGCATCCGCGCCGTCGTTGTTGAACCCCATGCGATTGATGAGCGCGCGTTCTGCCGGATAGCGAAAGAGCCGCGGTCGCGGATTTCCCGGCTGCGGATACAACGTCACGGTCCCGACTTCGATGAAGCCGAAGCCGAGCGCCGCCAGCATCGGCATCAGCGTCGCGTTCTTGTCGAAGCCGCCGGCGATGCCGATCGGCGACGGGAAGCGCAGCCCCCACAACGTTCGCGCCGCGCTCGCCGGCGGACGGCACACGCGCGCGATCGCGCGCAACGCGATCGGAATCTGCTGCAGCGCCTCCATCTGCGCCGTCGTCCATTCGTGCGCCGCCTCGGCCTCGAGATGGAACAGCGCGCGCCGGACGACGTCGTAAATCATGAACGGTGAATCATCGCGCCAGGATGCGCTCGACGCGCGCGAGCGGCGAGAGCACGCTCGGATCGACTTCGCTCGCGCGGCGCAGCAACGGAATCGAGCGCACGAGCTCCGGTCCGTGATCGAGTCCCGTCAGGGCTAGGCGCAGCGGCATGAAGAGCGCCTTCCCCTTCGCGCCCGTCGACGCTTTCAATCGCTCGACCATCGCCTGATACGCGTCCGCGCTGTCCGGCGTTCCGTGCGCGCGCAGCTCGTCGCCGATCTTCTCCGCAAACGCGCGGTCGACGTCCGGCGTCGCGTACTCGGTGACGAACTTCAGCGCGCTCTCGAACTGCGTCAGCCGGTGCACGCTCGTCTTCACGACGTCGATTCCTTCTTCGAGCCACGGCACGTCGAAGAAGCGGCGCACCAGCGGCGCGAGCTCCGCGGCGGACATCGCGTGGATGAACTGCGCGTTGACCCATTCGAGCTTCTGCGGATCGAACACCGCCGGCGCCGGATTCACGCGATCGAGCGAGAAATGCTTCACCGCGTACTCGCGGCCGAAGACTTCCAGCCCATCCGGCGACGACCACCCCAGGAGCGTCAAGTAGTTGACCATCGCCTCGGCCAGATACCCCTCGTCCGCGTACGCGGAGACGGACGTCGCGCCGTGCCGCTTCGAAAGCTTCGTGCGGTCCTGCCCGAGGATCAGCGAGACGTGCGCGAATTCCGGCACGTCCCAATTCATCGCGCGATAGATCAGCACCTGCCGATGCGTGTTCGTCAGATGTTCTTCCGCGCGGATGACGTGCGTGATCTCCATCTCGTGATCGTCGACGACGACCGAGAAGTTGTACGTCGGCAAGCCATCGGAGCGCACGAGGATGAAATCGCCGAGCGACTCCTTCCTCCATGTCACCTCGCCGCGAATGCGGTCGTCGATCGTGACGTCGCCGTCGTCGGGCACATGGAAGCGCACCGCAAACGGCTTGTCTTCGACGCGCTGATTGCGCCAGCACGTCAGGTCGTAATGCGGCGGGCGGCCTTCCGCCTCGGCGAGCTTGCGCTTCGCCTCGAGCTCTTCTTCCGTGCAATAGCAGCGATACGCGATACCGCGCTCCATGAGCTCGCGCGCGACGGCGCCGTAATGCTCGACGCGTTCGCTCTGCCGGTACGGCGCGTGCGGGCCGCCCGCATCCGGACCTTCATCCCAATCGAGACCGAGCCAGCGCAGATCGTCGAGCACCATCGCTTCCGACTCGCGCGTCGAGCGCGCCTGATCGGTGTCTTCGACTCGAATGAGAAACGTGCCGCCGTGATGCTTCGCGAAGAGCCAGTTGAAGATCGCCGTGCGCGCGCCGCCGACGTGGAGATGTCCGGTCGGCGACGGCGCGAAACGAACGCGCACGCTCATCGGTCGATCTCCACGAGCACGACCGCCATCGCGCAGATGCCCTCCGCGCGGCCGATGAAGCCGAGGTGGTCGGTCGTCGTCGCCTTCACATTCACGTGTCCCTGCGGCAGGTCGAGCAGCTGCGCCACCGACGCGACGATCGCGTCGCGATGCGGCGCGAGCTTCGGCTGCTGCGCGAGGATCGTGACATCGAGATTCGCGATCTCGGCGTTGCGTTCGTCGAGCAGGCGCTTCGCCTCGCGGACGAACAGCGCGGAGTCGGCGCCGCGCCAGCGCTCGTCGGTCGACGGGAAGTACTGTCCGATGTCGCCCGCGCCGGCCGCGCCGAGGAGCGCGTCGGTGATCGCGTGAAGCACGGCGTCGGCGTCGGAGTGACCGGCGAGACCGTTGGTGTCGCTGATGCGGATGCCGCCGAGGATCAGGGGTCGCGATGCATCGAACGGATGCACGTCGACGCCCTGACCGATCCGCATCACGAGGCGCCCCACTGCTGCAGGTACGACTCCGCGACCGCGAGATCCTCCGGAACGGTGATCTTGAGATTGCGCGGATCGCCCGGCACCGCGCGCACGGTGTAGCCGAAGCCCGCCGCGAGTCCGGCCTCGTCGGTGCCTTCGATGCCTTCGCGTTCCGCGCGCGCGAGCACGTCACGAAGGAGACTCCCGCGAAAACACTGCGGCGTCTGCGCGGCGGCGAGCATCGTGCGATCGAGCGTGCTGGCGATCGTCGCGTCTTCCGACATGACGTGAATCGTGTCCGTGAGCGGGACGACCGGGAGCGCGGCGCCGGCGGCTTGCGCCGCTTCGATCACCGCGTGAAACATCGTCGCGCTGAACAGCGGACGCACCGCGTCGTGCACCGCGACGAGCTCCGCGTCGCCCGCTTCCGCGAGTCCGCGCACGACCGACTGCATGCGTGTCTCGCCGCCGGCCATGAACGTGACGCGCTCGCTGTTCTTGACGCCCGAGAGAAGCTGCGGCGTCACCGGCACGATGACGCGCTCGACGATCTCGTCGAGCAGAAAACGCTCGATGACGTGCTGGATGAGCGGCTTGCCCGCGAGCGGCAGGAACTGCTTCGGGATCTGGCCGCCGAAGCGCGTGCCGGCGCCCGCCGCGGGAACGATGACGATGACGGAGCCGGCGGCCATCACACCGCCATGATGTCCTGCTCTTTGTGCTTCAGGACCGCGGCCACTTCGTCGATGTGCTTGTCGGTCATCTTCTGGATCTCGTCGAGGGCGCGCTTCTCCTCGTCTTCCGAGATCTCGTGGCCCTTGAGCATCTTCTTGAGCTTTTCGTTGCCGTCGCGGCGCACTTGGCGAATCGCGGTGCGCGCCTCCTCGGCCATCCCGTGCGCCTTCTTGACGAGATCCTTGCGCCGCTCCTCGGTGAGCACCGGGATCGGCACACGGATGACTTTGCCGTCGGACGCGGGGTTGAATCCGAGATCGGAGGTGCGGATCGCTTTCTCGATCGGATTCACCATCGACTTGTCCCACGGCTCGACGACGAGCAGCGCGGGCTCGGGGACTTTGATGCTCGCGGCCTGCGCGAGCGGTGTGGGGGTGCCGTAGTAGTCGACCACGATGCTGTCGAGCATCGCCGCGTTTGCGCGTCCGGTGCGGAGTGTCTTGAATTCGCGTTGCAGCGCTTCGAGCGCGCCATGCATGCGGTGCTGCACGTCTTTCGTCACATCATTGATGGCCATGGCTCAACCTCAGGCGCCCGGGAGATCGTCGGAGACAATCGAGCCGACGTCTTCGCCGAGCAGCGCGCGTTGGATGTTGCCTTTCTCGCGAAGAGAAAAAATATAGATCGGAATCGAGCTGCCGCGCGCGAGATCGATCGCGGCCGCGTCCATCACCTGCAGGCGTTCGGCGAGCACGCGCTGATACGTGACGTGCGGCAGGCGGACGGCGTTCGGATCCTTTTCAGGATCGGCGGTGTAAATGCCGTCGACCTTCGTCGCCTTGAAGATGATGTCGCACTTGAGCTCCGCCGCGCGCAATGCCGCCGCGGAGTCAGTGGTGAAGAACGGATTGCCGGTGCCGGCGGCGCAGATGACGATGCGCTTCTTTTCGAGATGCCGGATCGCGCGGCGGCGGATGAACGGCTCGGCGACCTCGGACATCGTGATCGCCGTCGTCACGCGTGTCGGGATGTTGCGCCGTTCGAGCGCGTCCTGCAGCGCAATGGCGTTGATGACCGTCGCCAGCATGCCCATGTGATCGCCGGCGACGCGGTCGATCCCCGCCGTCGCCGCGGTCACGCCGCGAAAGATGTTGCCGCCGCCGATGACGATGGCGATCTCCACGCCGAGGGAGTGGACTTCGACCAGTTCGTCAGCGATGGCGGCGAGCACGTCGGCGTCGATGCCGGTACGGCGGCCGCCCATGAGCGCCTCGCCGGAGAGCTTGAGCAGAATGCGCTTGTAGTGGGGCTGCGGCATGCGAGGCGGGTTTATACCATGCAACAGAAAACGGCGGGCTCGCGCCCGCCGTTTTCGCAGTTTTCGATCTCGTGATGGTTACTTCATGTACGACGCGACTTCCGCGGCGAAATCCTCGGAACGCTTCTCGATGCCTTCGCCGAGCTTGTAGCGCGTGAAGCGCGTCACGACGTACTCGCAGCCCGAATCCTTGCCGCGGCGCGCGAGGTACTGGCTGACCGTGGCCTTGTCGTCGCGGATATACGGCTGCTCGAGCAGGCAGGCCTCGCCGTAGAACTTCTCCATCTTGCCGCTGACCATCTTCTCGACGATGGCTTCCGGCTTGCCGGACTTGAGCGCGGCGTCGCGCGCGATCTCTTTCTCGGTGTCGAGGTCCTTCTGCGTGACATCCTCACGGCGAAGGAAACGCGGCTCGGCCGCGGCGACGTGCATCGCCACGTCCTTGGCCACTTCCGCCGTCGCGTTCGCGTCGCCGCCGACGACTTCGACCATGACGCCGATCTTGCCGCCGCCGTGGATGTACGAGCCGATCACAGCACCCTCCGGCGCGTTGTAGCGCGCGAAGCGGCGGACGGAGATGTTCTCCTTGATCGACGCGATCTGTTCGGCGACCTTCTGGCTCACCGGCTCGTCCGTGCCCGGCCACTTCTCGGCGAGGAGCTCCTCGACGCTGTTGGCCTTGCTCTGCGCGATCACGCCCGCGACCTGCTCGGCGAAGCCGCGGAAGTGCTCGTTGCGGCCGACGAAGTCGGTCTCGCAGTTCACTTCCACGAGCACGCCGGTGCGGCCGTCGACGTGCGCGACGATCGTGCCTTCGGCCGTCACGCGTCCGGCTTTCTTGCCCGCCGCGGCGAGACCTTTCTTGCGGAGGACCTTGACTGCCTCCTCCATGTTGCCCTGGGCCTCGGTGAGCGCATTCTTCGCGTCCATCATTCCGGCGCCCGTGGCGTCGCGCAGCTCTTTGACCATCGCTGCCGTAATCTGAGTCATGTCACACCCCTCATCAAAAACAGAAGTGGAGCCGGCGGGCCGATCGCCCGCCGCTCCACTCGAAGGAAAGTCGGTGGGAGATCAGACCGCCGGAGCGGCCTGCATCGGTTCGGAAGCGGCTTCCGCCGGCATCACATCGCCGGACGCGCGACCTTCCCCTTTGTCCTCGACGCCGATGAAACGCTCCTCGGCGAGGTTGTAGCCCTCGAGGACGGCGTCGGCGATCTTCTGCGTGAACAGACGGATCGCGCGGATCGCGTCGTCGTTGCCCGGAATGACGTAGTCGATGTCTTCCGGATCGCAGTTCGTGTCGACGATCGCGACGACGGGGATGTTCAGCTTCTTCGCTTCCTTGACCGCGATGTACTCCTTCTTCGGATCGATCACGAAGAGCGCATCCGGAAGGCCATCCATCTCGCGGATTCCGATCAAGTTCTTCTGCAGCTTCTCACGCTCGCGGTCGAGCGCGGCCCGCTCCTTCTTCGACATCTCCTTGTCGGTGTCGGCAAGGATCGACTCGATCTCTTTGAGACGTTCGATCGACTTGCGGACGGTCGAGAAGTTCGTGAGCGTGCCACCGAGCCAGCGGTTGTTCACGTAGAACATGCCGCAGCGGTTGGCTTCTTCGAGAATCGCGTCCTGTGCCTGGCGTTTGGTGCCGACGAACAGGATGCGCTTGCCCCCGGACGCGAGGTCCGAGATGAAACCGGAAGCTTCCTTGAAGAGCTTGAGCGTCTTCTGCAGGTCAATGATGTAGATCCCGTTGCGCTTCCCGAAGATGTATTTCTTCATCTTGGGATTCCAGCGCTTGGTCTGATGACCGAAGTGCACGCCAGCTTCCAAAAGCTCTTTCATCGTAATAGAGACTGCCAAGTGAACCCTCCTTCCAATCGTCAAATTGAGAAATGAAAAACACCCTGAAAAACAAAGACAGGAGCGGTGATGCCGCTCCTGCCGGTGACACGCAACATTTAGAGAAACCGGAGCATCGGGACTAGCGCTTGGAGAACTGGAAGCGGGCGCGGGCGCCCTTCTGTCCGTACTTCTTGCGCTCCTTCATCCGCGGGTCGCGGGTGAGAAGACCGGCCTTCTTGAGCCGCTTGCGCAGCTCGCTGTTGTAGACCTGCAGCGCGCGCGAGATGCCGTGGCGGATCGCGCCGGCCTGGCCGCTCGGGCCGCCGCCGTCGACCGTGACGACGATGTCGAACTTGTCGCCCGTCTCGGTCAGCGAGAGCGGCTGCTTGATGATCATCTTCAGCACTTCGTTGCCGAAGTAGTTGTCCAGCGAGCGGCGGTTGACCGTGATCGCGCCCGATCCCGGACGAATGTGCACGCGCGCCGTCGACGTCTTCCGTCGTCCCGTTCCGTAGTATTCGACCAAAGCCAAGGGAATCCTCCTGTTTACTCGCCGAGCGTCAGCGCCTCAGGCTGCTGCGCCTGATGCGGATGATCCGATCCGCGATACACCTTCAGTTTCTTCAGCATCTTTCTGCCGATCTTGTTCTTCGGCAGCATGCCCCAGACCGCTTCCTCGATCATCGCTTCCGGCTTTTCGGCACGGACGAAGCGCGCGGCGCGCTCCTTGAGACCACCCGGATACAGGGTGTGACGGCGATAGATCTTGTCCGTCTCTTTCCGTCCGGTGAGACGGATCTTCTCGGCGTTGATGACGATGACGTGATCCCCGGTGTCGAGGAACGGCGTGTACGTCGGCTTCGCTTTGCCGGAGATGATGTTGGCAATGGTGGTCGACAGACGACCGAGGACCTGTCCTTCGGCGTCGATCACGAACCAGCGCGGTTCGATGTCGCCCTTCTTGGGAAAATAGGTACGCATGACTCTCCCTGAAACCTCAAAGTTGTCAGCTGTCCGTTTTCCGCCGTCCGCCGGGGCTCGGGAACGCACAACGGGCAACAGACAACAACCGGATCACGACCAGATGGACAGGCGGCGCAGGTGTGGACCGCAAACGCCGCCAATCACTCAAAGACAAAACGCACACTTTCCCTGCGGGGAAAGGGGCCAAAACGGTAACACTGCCGAACAGACCCGGTCAACCCCTCATTCCCGGCCGCGCGGCCGGCTACGCTAAGGGCATAGCCTAGCTGCACGTGCGGCTGCAGCGCGAGATCGCTTGGCGCGGAGGCACGCGGGCTGGAGGTGCGCTTCAACGAAAGGGCAAGGAAAAGCGTGCAGGCTGCCGCACCTGACCTCGCGCGGCAGCCGTACGTGCAACTGGCTAGGCCCTTAGCGCAGCCGGCCGGGCCGGCCGCAGCGGGCCGGGCCGGCCTCACTCTACGTCTTGGACTTTGATCGTTTTGCCGTCGGGCATGATCGTCACGCTCGTGTAGCGCGTCTTCGTGCGCTTCGTGAACCGCACGTCGACCATCGTCCCGATCTGCAGCTTCGGACGCTTCGGCGGCGTCACGATCTTGATCAGGATCAGGTTCAGCGGATTGATGCCTTGCGGTTCCGCTTCTTCGAGACGGATGCGCCAGCCGGGCGTCGGCGTGCGGCAGACGCCCGTCACGCGCAGCCTCGCGGGTCCCGGCGGTTGAAAGTCGTGAATCGCTTCCCACTTGCCGCACTTCACTTCAGCCGGATCGGTGCGGCGGGAACCGGCCTGCTTCGACGCGCTCTTCTTTGTAGCCATACTTACCTCCATAATGAATCATAGCAGGAGGTGCGCCTGCAAGGGTGCGCCGATGTGGTACAACGCGCCGCCGTGAACGAGCCGCAAGCCGCGCGCATCCTCGACGGCACCGTCGTCGCGCAGGAGGTCGAGGCGGAGGTCGCCGCGGCCAGCGCGCGCCTGCCGTTCCGCCTCGGCCTCGCGGTCGTGTGCGTCGGCAACGATCCCGCGTCGGAGATCTACGTCCGCAGCAAAGCGAAGAAAGCGCGCGAGCTCGGCATCGACGGCATCGAGCGGATCTTTCCCGACACGTTGTCGGAAGCGGAGCTGCTCGATGTGGTGGCAAGCCTCAATGAAGACGATGCGGTCGACGGCATCCTCGTCCAACTGCCGCTGCCGCGCCGCATCGACGCGCAGAAGGTGATCGATGCAATCGATCCGCGCAAGGACGTCGACGGGTTTCATCCGATCAACGTCGGTCTTCTGCACCTCGGCCGGCGCGCGCTCGTCCCGTGCACGCCCGCCGGCGTCATGCGCCTCATCGCCGCGACCGGCGAGGCGATCGAAGGCAAGCACGCCGTGATCATCGGCCGCAGCAACATCGTCGGAAAGCCGATGGCGGCGCTGCTGCTGAACGCCAGCGCGACGGTGACGATCTGCCATTCGCGCACGCGCGATCTCGCCGCGGTCGCACGCGAAGCGGACATCCTCGTCGCGGCGATCGGACAGCCGCTCTTCGTCACGGACGACTTCGTGAAACCGGGCGCGATCGTGATTGACGTCGGCATGAATCGCGTCGAAGCCGGCTTCGCGCCGCGCCTCGCGCACGACGCCGGCAAATCGCAACTGCTCGCGAAGAACGGCTCGGTGCTCGTAGGCGACGTCGACTTTGCACGCGTCCGCGAGCGCGCCGCGTGGATTACGCCCGTGCCGCGCGGCGTCGGACCGATGACGATCGCGATGCTGATGCACAACACGGTCGAGGCGGCGATGCGGAGGCGCGGGTGATTCTGCGCGTGGGACTGACCGGCGGGATCGCGTCGGGTAAGTCCACCGTGCGGCGGCTCTTCGCGTCGTTCGGCTGCTTCACCATCGACGCCGACGAACTGGTCGCGCAGCTCTACCAGCCGGGACGCGCGGGACACGCGGCGCTCGTCGCAACGTACGGCGGTGCGATCGTGCGCGACGATGAGACCATCGATCGCGTCGCGCTCGCGAACGCCGCGTTCGCGACGCCCGACGACGCGCGCAAGCTCAACGCGCTCATTCATCCGATCGTGTTGCGCGAGACCGCGCAGTTGCTCGACGACTACGAGCGCACGCACGGCGACAACGTCGCGATCGTCGAAGCCACGCTGCTCCTCGAAGCGGGCGGACGCGCGCGCTACGACCGCATCGTGGTCGTCGACGTGCCGGTCGACGTGCAGCTCGAGCGCGGCGTCGCGCGCGGCTTGTCGCGCGAGGAAGTCGCGCGGCGGATCGCGCATCAGATGCCGCGGGAAGAACGCGCGCGTCACGCCGACTACGTCATCGACAACGGTGGTGACGCGGCCGCACTCGAACGCGCGACGCGTGGCGTGTACGACGCGCTGGTCGCGGAGCTGCGCGAGAAAACAAAAGCCCCGGACTCGCGTCCGGGGCCGTCAAAGAACGAATCGACGCGCGACTAGGTCGTGGTCGTGCTGGCGGTGCCCGAGGTGCTCGACGTGCTGGTCGTACCGGTGCCCGTCGTGCCGCTCGTGCCCATCGCGCCGCCCGTGCCGGACGTATCGGTGGTCGTGCCGGTGCCGGTCGTGTCGGTGGCCATCGTGTCGGTGCTGGTGGTCATCGTCGTGTCGGTCGCCGCGCCGCCGCCCATCGTTTCCGTGGAGCTGGTGGTCATCGACGTATCGGTCGTGGCGGACGTGTCCGTCGCCGTCGCTTCATCATTCTTCTTGCAGGCGGTCATACCGACGACGAGCGTCAGGGCCGCGAGCAGCATCAGGAGTTTCTTAGTCATTCCTTTTCCTCTCTTGCGTGAGATGTTCGTTCGATTTTCGTTCAGTGCGAAAGTGTCGCTCTGGGTGCCTGCGCTCACCTCCTTGCCGTGGCGTTTGACAAACCATCCCCCTCGGGGGAAACCGTTCGTTGCGTGATCGGGGGCATGTTGTCGCCGCGGCAGCGCGCGGAGACAGACCCGCGTGGAGGGGAGCAACACCAGTGCCAGAGCGGAAAACAAAACGCCCCGCCGGAGCGGGGCGTTCGTACTGCTGGTGAAGCGTTGAATCCTAGGTGTGGGTCGTCGTCGCGGTCGTGGCCGTCGTCGACGTCGTGGCGCTCGTGCCGGTCATGCCCGTCGCCGTCGTGTCGGTGCTCATCGCGCCGGTGGCCGAGGTGTCGGTGCTCGACATCGTGCCCGTCGTGCCGGTGGCGGCCGTGTCGGTCGCCATCGTGTCGCTGGCCATCGTGTCGGTCGAGCTGGTGGTCATCGACGTGTCGGTCGACGCCGTGTCAGAGGCCGCCTCTTCCTTCTTGCAGGAAACGGCGAAGATCGTCACCACGAGGAGCGCGATCAGGGTCAGAACGAGAGACTTCTTCATTGCGTGTTTTCTCCTTCACTGTTTTCAGACCGGTGATCGGTCTGAATGCTGGATTACTGTTTTTCTTCGAGAAGAGTAGTGGTGCTTCCGGGTGCCCGCCTCACCTCGCTTTGCGTTTGATTTGAAAAACGGTTCGCGTTGCCGCGAAGAAGTTGGCAGACGTTGAAAACTGGGGACGTACCGGGGGCACGGAAGGCGCACGGGCGCCGTCACGCGACCGCTATCATAGAGGCCGCCCGCATGATGTCAAGCCGGAAGGGCTCGCCAACCGTTCTCCACGTGGCTCCGTCGACCGCACAAACGGTGTCGTTCGACGGCACGCCGATCCACTACGACGTCTACGACGCGCCGTCGCCGAACGCCGTTCTCGTGGTGCCCGGCTTCTGGCGCGACCGGCGTCACGAGTCGATGATCCGCCTCGCGCACTTCCTCAATGCCGAGGGGCATCGCGCGGTGGTCGTCGACGTGCGCGGCCACGGCGAGAGTGGCGGTACATACGGCTTCAACCTGCACGAACATCACGACGTCGCGGCTGTCGCGCGCGAGGTGCTGCGCAACGGCACGATCTCCACGCTGACGCTGACGGGCTTCTCGTACGGCGGCGCGATCGCGATCTCGACCGCGGCGCGGCACGAGCTGCCGATCAACGCGCTGCTGCTCATCTCGGCGGTCGCCGATTTCGAGATGATCGCGCCGCGCATCAACCCGCTCACGATCCATCGTCACATCGCGTTCTCGCAGGCGCTGCGGCGGCCGCGCTTCGAATGGCTGATGCGGCGGAAGGCGAAGATCCGCGCGCTCGACGACGTCGCGGACGTGCACGTGCCGCTCTGCTTCATCCACGTGAAGAACGACTGGCTGATCGGCCACCGGCATTCGGTCGCGCTGTACGAGGCCGCGCACGAGCCGAAGGAGCTCCATTTGCTCGACATCGAGGGGAACTACCACGCGGACCGCATCTTCAACGTCGCGTCGGATGCGGTCGAGCCGATCGTGCGCGAGTTTCTCGCGCGGCAGGTTCCGGGCGCCTGAAAGAGAAAAGCCGCACGCGTTGGCGCGTGCGGCAGCGAGCGAACGGAAGGGGGTTGGCGATTACGGCAGAGGAAGCGGAGGCACGTGTGTGTTCCGCGGAACCTGCACGATTTCGATCACCTGAAGCTCAGGCACGAACTCGTCCACCCACTGCCGCGGCTTCTCCGGCTTCGAGGCCGCCGTGGTACCGGCGAAATCGTTGCCGTCGTCCTGCGTCCAAGTTTCTCCGTCGAAGACCCACATAGCATGTCCTTTCGTCGGGAACCAATACTTCAAGCGGCCTGCCAGCGGCGCGTGCGTTCTCATGCCCGCGCACATGACTGAATACGCGAGACTTAGGAAGTTTGTTTGCTGAGTGCGGTGTCGAAACCGCAACAGAGACCGTCCGGAATCCGGTCAACTTCGTCCGGAGGAAGGGGCACTCGCGCGCAGATGCTCGGCCAGTTTCCGGTACGCGCGGCCGCGGTGCGAGACCGCGTCTTTCTCTTCCGCCGTCATCTCGGCGAAGGTCTTCTTCGAGCCTTCGGGAACGAACCACGCGTCCCAGCCGAAGTGCCGTTCACCGCGCGGCTGCACGAGGATCTCGCCCGTGGTCTCGCCGACGAAGAGCTTCACCTCGCTCCCGTCCCAGTAGCCGACGCAGCACTGCGCGCGCGCGGAGCGGTTGTTGAGCGCGTATGCGATCGCCGCGAGCCCTTTGCCGCCGGCGGCTTCGAGCAGCCAGCGCACGTAGACGCCGGGAAAGTGTCCGAGCTCGTCGAAGCCGAGGGCGACGTCTTCGACGACGAGGCGCTTGTAGCCTTTCGTCTTCGCGACCTCGAGCTTGTAGCGCGTCACGTCTTCGACGGTCGCGGCCTGGATCTCGGGCAGCGCGATGGAGACGCGGAGCAGCGGGACGCCGAGGATGCGCTCCGCTTCGATGCCTTTGTTGGGATTGGTGGAGACGAGGATGAGCTGCTCGCCTGCCGGAGTGGAAGAAGGAGAGACCTTCGCTGACTTCGCCACGTCGCGCGGATTCTACTCGGCCGAAACGTGCAGCGAAGCGCTGAGGCGGATCTTCAGATGTTCCGGCGCGCCGATGGGGCTGAGACGCTTGCGGATGAATTCGCGCAGCCTGCGGTGCGCCGCCGTGCGCGTTTCACAGTCGGGGCAATCATCGAGATGGGACCGGAACTCGCTCTGCTTTCGATCGCCCATCGATCCGTCGAGGAAGAAGTACACCACGCGTCTGACATCGTCACAAAGCATCCGAGCTTTCCTTCCGTGGGTCTGAAGTGACGAACCCGCGTTTCCGGTTCACGCGTGTCGGAACTCCGTTGCAGAATCGTGAATTCCGGCGCGCGGCCACTCCGCAAAATTCAAGTTGACGCCGCCGCACGCCTACTGCAACCCATCTGCCGAAAACGGCAAGGGCGGCCTTGCGGCCGCCCTTTTTTCGTGGAACCTGCGAATCGGATCTATTCGATCTCGAACTGTTCGTCTTCTTCGTCTTCGACTTCGAACTCGAACTCCTCGTCGTCGGCGCCGGCGAAGAGCACTTCTTCTTCATTGTCGTCCGGCTCGACCGCTTCGCCTTCCTCGGGTTTCGCGTCGTCCTTTTTCTTGCGGCCTTTCGTCTCGTCCTTGCGCGAGCGCATCTTGGCCGGCTCCGCTTCGCCGCGGATGTAGCCGTACTTGCGCGCGTAGTCGAGGAGCGTGCGCTCGAGCATCTTGCGGCCGCGATAGAGGCGCGACATCACGGTGCCGACCGGGCAGTCGAGGATCTCGGCGATCTCCTTGTACGAGAAGCCTTCGATGTCGGCGAGCAGCACGACCATCTTGTAGTCGTGGGGAAGCGAATCGAGGGCGCGCTTGACGTCCGCGTCCATCATGTCCTGGAAGATCTCGCTCTCCGGATCGCGAATGAGATCCGGCGCGTTCTTCTGGATCACGCGCTCGTACGACTCTTCGATCTCCGAGAAGTCGATCTTGTGCGGCGTGAGCTTCTTCTTCCGGTAGTTGTTGATGAACGTGTTCTTCATGATCTTGAAGAGCCACGCCTTGAAGTTCGTTCCCTCTTCGAACTTGTCGTAGTACTTGTACGCCTTCAGATACGTTTCCTGGACGAGGTCTTCCGCATCCTCGGAGTTACGCGTCATGCGATACGCGGTGTTGTACAGGGAGTCGACGTACGGCATGGCCGCCCGTTCGAAATCCCATCCCTGTTCGTGCTCCTGCACTTCGGCGCTCTTCATGGTGTCTCCAATGCGACAAACCCCGGAAACTTCAACCTTCGTGCCGCATGCATCGTTAAATGCGTCAACAAATAAAATAGTTACGTACGGCTCGACACGTTCGTCCTAACCGTTCCATCCAAGCGGGTTACGTGAGAAGAGCACGCGCCGTCGCATCCTGAGACGCCGCTCGCGACGCTTCGCGCATCCGTCGTCATCGGCGGACACGTGCGTCCACGAAATCGTCTCTTCTCAATGAAAAAACTACGGTCTAACGGAGGGGACTGCTGGCAAACCGGCTGTGAACAAACAGTGAACTGCCCGTATTCCCAGCGCGAATGATACCCGGCGAAGGAAAAAAGATCAATCCCGAAAGAAGGCGAGTAATTCCTCGTACGCCTTCGTGAGCTCGATGAAGCGCGCTGCCGCCGCGCTGCGCTCGCTCGCCGCCGCCCCGTGGAACCGGTCGGGATGATGCTGCGCGACGAGCTTCCGATACGCGGCCACGACCTCCGCGCGCGTTGCGCCGTCCGCGACGCCGAGCACCGCGAACAGCTCTCCCCGCGCCCGCGGCGCACGTTCGAACAGCGGCTTGTGATCCGCGCCGCGCGGCCGGGCATCCTTCGCATGGTCGACGTACTCGAAGCCGTATTGCTCGCGCAGCTTCGCCAGCGCGTCGGTCTGAAATCCCAGTCCGAAACTGAGATCTAGCAGCGCCGCGTACTGCCGCAGCGGAATCGGTGTCGACGTCGACGCGACGAGCTGGACCGCGGTCTCGAGGAGCGTCGCGCGCTGTGCGACGCTCGCCACGCGCGCGTAGCTCTCCGACCAGCTGGTGACGTCGATCCCGGTCGTCACCGGTGCCGCGAGTCCCGCGCGTCGTCGCACCTGCCGCAACGCCTCGTCCGCACTGACGCGGCCGCAGACGAGGACGTGCACGAGCAGCGACGCACCGATCGCATCGCGCGACGCCGCCGGCGCCGCTTCGCGCTGCACCGCATGCTCCCGCTCGCGACGCGCGATCGACATTGCCACGAACACGAATGTCGCGAGCGCGCCACCCGCGCCGAGCATGAACACGATGGCGACGATCTCCACGCGCGTAGCTTATGCAGACGCTGTGACGGCGAGGAACGCATCGAGCGCATCGATGCGCGACGCGAGCTCACGCTCTCCGAGAACGGCGCGCGAATCAGTAACGTCGATCTCGTCGTCGAGGCTGATCCAGCTGCGGCAGCCGGCGTACGCATCGCGAAACGCGATCTCGACCGGCGCCGGCAGCGCGAACGTGCGCACGCCGATCACATACAGCGCCTGATCGGCGCGAAAGCGATAGCGCATTTCCAGCGTCTCGCGCGGCAGCACGACTTCGGTCTCGAGCCGCGCGAGCTGCTCCGCGTCGCGGATCGTCCACGTGCGCACGACCTCGCACCAGTGCGTGATCGCGACGCGCGGCCGCGACTCCGACTCGCCCTGGTGAAAGTACGTCGGATAGAGGTAGAAGCGCTCCGCGTCGACGCCGAAGGACGGATCGGCGATGCCGCCTTTGCGGATGAGCACGACCTGCTCGCCGCGGCCGAGCGCGGCGACGACGTTCGACCATTCCTTGAGCGCGGTATGGTTCGGGAGCTTGTTCATGGCGTGTACGTGACGGAGTTGACCGGACCTTCCCAAACCGTGACCGCGGTGACGACGGCGTTCTCGTCGTCCACCGCCTGCTGGAGCTCGCGCGCGAACCATTCCGCGATGTTCTCCGCGCTCGGATTGATCTCCGTGAACGGCGCGACGTCGTTGATGCAGCCATAGTCGAGGCGCTTCGCGAGGAGCTCGAGCTTGCGCTTCGCGCTCACAAAGTCGACCGCGATCGCGTCGCCGTCCACGCCGCCGCCGCGCGCGGCGAGCTCCGCCTCGACTTTGTACGAATGTCCATGCAGCGGCTCGGAGATGCCGCGATACTCGCGCAGAAAATGCGCGGCCTCGAACCGCGCCTCGACGCGCACGCGGAATTCAGGAGGCATGCGGCTCCGCGAAGACGTATTCGATCAGCCGCTCCGACATGCCGAGCGCGCGCAGCTCGTCCGGCGTCGCCTGCGTACGCAGCAACTCCACCGCGCGGCGATCGTCCCAACACGCGCTCGGCGAATTCTCCTCGGCCAGCTCGATGAGCGCGAGCAGCGTCCGACGGCGGTCGTCGTCCATCGGCCGAAGTGTACAATGCGCGCCGATTCGCGATGCCGCTGCCGAAAAGCATCCTTTGTTCCGCGTGTAAAAAGACGTATCCCGAGGGGTGGAAACGCTGCCCGTATTGCGGATACGACGAAACGCGCGCGAAGCAGGACCAACAGCAGCGCCGCTTCATGGACCGCAAGCTGCGCGAGTACGAGCAGCGCACGGGACAGTCCGTCCAGCGCAAAGAAGGCGGACGCCGCGACGAACGCCCGCAACGCGGCGACCGCCGCGGCGGCGGACAGCAACAGCCGTCGCGCGAAGGACAACGCCAGCAGCAAGGCCGCGGCGAGCGCCAGCGCGGACCGCAGCAAGGACAGCCGCAACGCGGACAGCGTCCCGAGCGGCAGGGTCGCGCGCAGGGACAACGCGGCCGCGACGAGCGTCCGCCGCGCGAAGGTCGTCCGCCGCGCGAAGCGCGCGAGGCGCGTGAGCTACGAGAGCCGCGCGAGCCGCGTGAATTGCGCGAGCCGCGCGTTCCGCAGGAAGGCGCACCGCAACAGCCGCAGAACGGCGAGCAGCCGTCGCTGCGCAAACGCCGGCGCCGTCGCGGACGTGGAGGTGGCGGCGGCGGCGAGCGCAACGCGGAAGCGAACGCGCCGCAGACGATCGCCGAACCGCGTCCACCGCGCGAGCCGCGCCCGCCGCGCGAGCCGCGTCCGCCGCGTGAACCGCGTTCGCCAGGCGAGCCGCAGCCGCCGCGCGAAGACGGCGACGCTGCCGGCGGTGGCGACGCTGCCGCGCGCAAACGCCGCCGTTTCCGGCGACGTCGTCGCGGCGGAGGTGGTGGCGGTGGTGAGGGTGGCGGCGGCGGGCCGCAGGGCGAATAGCGCGCGACTTCGCTACGGCGCGTCGGGGTGCGGCACCTGCGGTACGACGAGCGGCGGACGCACGCTCTTCGCGCGCTGCGTCCGCAGATAGCGCGCCGAACACTCCGCGAACCCCTCGCAGCGGATGCAGTAGCCGTCCGCGTTTTCCGGCTTGTAGTCGGCGGGCGGGCAGATGTTCACGTTCGGAACGATCTCGCGCTCGCACCACGTCATGAGGCGCTCGAGCTCCGCGTCCGCACCGGCGGCGAGCGCCTGACGGATCGCGGCGTAACGCGCGCCGTTCTGAATCGCGGTCGTGTCGAGACGCAGCGACGGATGCGGCGGAGGCGGAGGCGCGACGACGCGCACGCGCTGCGTGAGGTAGTACGCGTACGCCGCGAGCGCGCCGGTCAGCGCGGCCACGTTCGACGCACCGCCGCTGAACGCGCCCCACACGAGCACCGCCAGCGCGAGCACGGCCAGCACGCGCACGCGCACCGCGACGACGCCCATCAGATAGAACGTCTGCTGCGGAAACGCGGACGCGTAGACGAAAAGCAGCGTGAAGTACGGGAAGTAGCTGCCGAGGAGCGGCACGCCGAGCCACGCGGCACAGCCGGCCGTCGTCAGCGTCGAGATCGCGAAGAGCGTCACGAAGTGCCGCGTCCCCCACTCCTCTTCCACCGCCGACCCCATCATGTAGACGAGCAGCAGCGTGACGAAGAGCGAGAGCGCCTCGACCCAACCCTCACCCGCCTGCGTGAACTGGTACGTGACGACGCGCCACCACTGCCCATGCGTGACGAGCCCGAGGTCGAAGCGGAACAGCGCCGAGAACTTCCGCGGGTCCTGATGCTCGAGCAAGAAGAACGCGACGTACAGGAACAACAGTACGAACACGCTGCGCAGGTTCTCTCCTCGGGATCGGAACATGGTGTTGCTCTCGGGCAACGCGGCCCGTGCCGCGAAAAATTCAGTCTCAGCGGATGATCACGTGGTCCAGCCCCTCGAACCGCAGCACGTCTCCCGCCTTCAGCGCGTGCTGCGCCGCGACGCCGGCGGCGAGCTCCAGCACGTACCGCGACGGCACGTTCGGCGGATAACTCGGACAGTTCTCGACCTTGCACGGCGGCACGTCATGCTTCACGTGCACGATCTTCTTGTTCACGTCGATCCAGACCATGTCCAGCGGAATGAGCGTGTTCTTCATCCAGAACGCGTACTCGTCGTCGCGCGGAAAGAGAAAGATCATCCCGCTTCCCGGACGCAGTTGATCGCGGTACATGAGACCGGTCGTACGCGTCTCGTCGTCCGCCGCGATCTCGACGTGTACCGCGTAGCCGTCCGGAAACACGATGCGCGGTCCGCTTTGCGTTTCCGCGGCAGCGGGCGGCGGTTGCGTCGCGGGAGCTTTCGTACAGGCGACCATCAACAGAATCAGCGCCAGGCGCTTCATTTCTCCTCGACCTCCACGACGTCCTCGGCCTCGCGCTCGCGCGGGATGAGCTCGTATTTTTTCGCGTAGTAGCGGAACGAACGGAACGACATCCGCAGCAGCTCGGCCGCCTGCGTCTGCACGCCGCCGCAGCGTTCGAGCGCCTTCAGCATGAAGATCTTTCCGATCGACTCGAGATGATCCTGCAGCGAGATGCCTTCCTGCGGCAGCTCGTAGACGGCATCGGGGATGCGGCCGCCGAGGAGCACCGGCTCGGGAAGCGACTTCGTGGTGAGGACGTCGGAGGGCTCGAGCGCGATCATCCGCTCGATGACGTTCTCCAGCTCGCGCACGTTGCCGGGCCAGTGGTACTTCTCGATCGCGCGCATCGCGTCCGCGGAGATGCGCTTGCGCGGGATGTTCATCCGCACCGCGAACTTCTCGATGAAGTGATCGACGAGCAGCGGGATGTCCTCGCGGCGGTGGCGCAGCGGCGGCAGCGTGATCGGAATGACGTTGATGCGGTAGAAGAGGTCTTCGCGGAACGTCCCCTCGCGGATCGACTCGGAGAGATCGCGGTTCGTGGCCGCGATGACGCGCACGTCGACGGGCGACTCGTTGTTCGAGCCGACCTTGCGGACGACGCGATCCTGCAGCACGCGCAGCAGCTTGATCTGCATCGCCGTCGACGTTTCGCCGATCTCGTCGAGGAAGATCGTGCCGCGATCGGCTTCGTGAAAGAGCCCGCGCTTGTCGCGCACCGCACCCGTGAACGCTCCCCGCTCGTGGCCGAAGAGCTCCGACTCGAGCAGCGTCTCCGGCAGCGCGCCGCAGTTGATCGAGACGAACTTTCCGCGGCGATCGGAGTTGTAGTGAATCGCGCGCGCGATCAGCTCTTTGCCGGTGCCCGACTCGCCGGCGATGAGCACCGTCGACATCGTCTTGGCGATGCGCTGGACGATGGAGAAGATCTCCTGCATCTTCGCGCTCTTGCCGATGATGTTGGCGAAGGTGAAGCGCTCCTCGAGCGCCGTGCGGAGATGGAGGTTCTCGTCCTCGAGCTCCTTCCGCTCGACGGCCTTGCGGACGATGATCTTCAGCTCCTCGATATCGAACGGCTTGGCGATGTAGTCGATCGCGCCGGCTTTGAGCGCCTCGACCGCCGAGCGCGTCGACGTGTGCGCGGTGATCATGACGAAGCCGATCGACGGGCTCTGCGCCTTCACCTCGCGAATGAGGTCGATGCCGGAGCCATCGGGGAGCATGAGGTCGCAGAGGACGACGTCCGGCTCGGCGCGGGCGATCGCGGCGCGCGCGTCGCCCAGCGACGGAGCGACTTCCACACGCCACCCTTCTCCCTCGAAGACGATGGAGAGAAAGTCGCGGAGTGACGCCTCGTCGTCGACGATGAGGAGGTTCACGACGGCACAGTATATTGATCCGCCAACGTGCGCAGCGCTTCCTCGACGATCCTCGGCGGGAAGTCGCGCATGGCCAGAATGGCGATCGCGTTCCGCGTCGATGACGGGCCCGGCCGCAGCGTGTAGTCGAACGTCAAATCGCCGCTTTCGATGCTCTCGCGGAAGTGGTGGAACTCGTAGACGTCGCCGAGAAGCGCGAGCAGTTCGAGGTCGTGCGTCGATGCGAGCGCGAGGTGCGGTCCGCGCGCGAGATGCCGCAGCACGGCCGCGCCGGCGGCGACGCGCTCCTGCGTGTTCGTGCCGCGAAAGAGCTCGTCGACGATGAAGAGGTGCGGCTCCGCGCCTTCCGCGGCGACGACGAGCGCGCGGATGTCGTCGACTTCGCGCAGGTAGTAGCTGCGCCCTTCGGCGAGGCTGTCCGCTTTGCCGATCGAGGTCCGCACGCGCAGCAGCGGCGCGCGCCAGCGGTCGGCGCAGACGGTGTGGATCGTCTGCGCGAGCACGGCGTTGACGCCCGCGGCGCGCAGGAACGTCGTCTTGCCGGACATGTTCGATCCCGTGACGAGCACGCTCCTGCCCGCGAGCACGAGATCGTTCGCCACGCCGTCGTCGAGCAGCGGATGCACGAGGCGCTCGAACTCGGCGCGGCGCGGCGTGTCGGTGAATTCGGGGATCGCCGTGCGCGCGCTCGCGCGGAAGCTGTCGACGGCGAGCAGCGCGTCGGTCATGCCGACGCCGGCGAAGATCCGTTCGAGCTCGGCGACGCGCGTGCGGATCGTCTCCAGGCTGAAAACGAACGCGTTCACGTCGAGCAGCAGGAACATGTTGAGGTAGTGATAGAGGAAGCCGGCGAGGTTGTCGGCCTGCAGGTTCTCCATCACCAGCCAGCGCGAGGCGCGGCGCAGCGGCGCGAGGCTGCGCGCGGCGCGCTGCAACGCGTCGTCGCCGAGGATGGCGGCGATGCGCTCGCCCGCATCGAGCAGGCGCTTGAGCACCGTGACCGGCTGGATGAACTCGAAGATGCGGCGGCGGTAGGTGTAGTAGATGCCGAACGTCACCGCGGCCATGACGATCAGGGCGAAGATGCCCTGCGGCACGACGAACGCGCTGGCGACGGCGAGGAGCGAGAGCAGCGAGACGATCGGAAACAGTAGCAACGACGGCGGCGGATCGGGCAGTTCGCGGCGGAAGAGCTGGTGCACGTCGTAGAGGTCGAGCTTCGCGAGCGGCGCGAGCTCGCGCGTCAGCGCCGCGCGTTTCCCCGCGGCGCGCGCAAGCAGGCGTTCGCGTTCGGCGAGGGCGTCGCGATCGACGAGCGGCGTGCGCACGAGGTGATACAGGAGCTGCTGGCCGGCGCCGCTGCGCGTGGTGTCGATGCGCGCGACGACGTCGTCGAGATCGAGATCGCTCCACGTGCGTTCGTCGATGCCGGCGACGCCGCTGCCGCGGTGGTACGACGCGATCCGGCCGAGGTCACGCGTTCCTCTCATGCGGCGCGTCGCAACGCGGGCGTGCGCCGCAAAGTTCCGCGTCGACGAGCGCGACGAGATCGGCGAGGCGCCGCGCGTCGAGAAACTCGTGCGCCATCTCTTCCATCAGCAGCTCGAGTCCCGCACGATGCCGCCGCGCGAGCGAGTCCGGCAGCACGAGTCCCGCGCGTTCGGCGGCATCGGCGAGCGTAAAGTACGCGGCCGTGCGCGCGAGCCGCGGACGGAGCGTCGGCGCGATCGGCGACGAAGGCGTCGCATCGACCGCGCGGCGCCGCACGCGGTTCTTCCGCGCCACCGTGGCGACGATGCGCGTCTCGCGGTTGCGCGGAATGAAGTAGATGGCGCGTACGCGGTCGCGCGTCTGGCCGATGCGATGCGCGCGGCCGTTGCGCTGGTCGAGCTTCACCGGATTCCACGGGATGTCGTAGTGCACGACGACGCCGGCGCGCTGCAGGTTGAGTCCTTCCGACGCCATGTCGGTCGACACGACGAGGTCGAGACGGCCGGTGCGGAACGCGTCCAGCACGGCGTCGCGCGAGCGCTCGCGCGCGGTGACGAGACCGCATGGCCGCGCGCGCTGCAGCGCGTCGCGGAGATCGCGCGCCGTGGCCGCGGAGCCGGTGAAGATCAGCATCGGCTCGCGCTCGTCGCGCACGAGCTCGACGAGCTGTTGCCGCTTGGTGCATGGTGACGCGCGCGCAAGTGCGAGCAATGCTTCGAGGCGCGCGCTCTCCGCGCGAATCGCATCCGCGTCGGCGGCGCCTTCGGCCGCGAAGAGATCCCAGAAGAGCACTTCCTGAAACGCGTCGCGATCTTCCTCGTGCGCGAACGCGCGCCGGTACTCGCGCTTCGGCAACGCGCGTCCCGCGGCGACGCACGCGAGCGCGCGGTCGTAAAAGCGCAGCTGCCGCCGGATCGACTCGATGAGCGCCGCCTCGCTCGATTCGAGCCGCCGCCGCAGAAAGCGCCGCAGCAGCGCGTGCTCGCCGACGAGCGGGAAACGCAGTTCGTCGATCTGCGGCGCGTCGAGCACGTCGTGCACGACGACGCGCCGTTCGAGCGCGCCGAAGCGCAGTTCGTCCGGCAGCACGCTGCGGTCACGGCGGATGACCAGCGCGCCGACGATGCGCGCGAGCGCCTCCGCGTCGCGCGACTCGAACGCGCAGTCGATCGACGGGATGCCGAGGTCCGCGAGGAGATCGTCGCGCGCGAGGAGCCGCAGCAACGCTTCGAGATCCGCCGCGGAGTTGCAGACCGGCGTCGCGGTGACGAGCAGCATCCGCGCCGCGATGGTGCGTTTCGCGAGAGCCGCGTAGCGACGCGTGCGCGGGTTGCGGAACGCGTGCGCCTCGTCGACGACCACCAGCCGCTCGCGCGGCTGCGGCACGAACGGCTCGGTCGCGAGGCCATCATGCGTCGCGATGTGCGCGTCGACGTCGAACGCGCGCAGCGTCTCCCGCCACTGCGCGACGAGCGCCGCGGGCACGATGAGGTCGACGTCGACGCCCTGCAGCGCGCGCATCACCTCCGCGGCGACGTACGACTTGCCGAGCCCGACGTCGTCCGCGAGGAGCACGCCGCCGCGCGTTTCGAGGAGGAAGAGCGCCCGCGCGGCGGCGGCGCGTTGGTGATCAGCGAGCATGAGGGTGTTCCGTCGCGATCACCGCCCACCCAACCGCCGCGCAAGGAACTCCCGCAGCCGCGCGAGCTCGTCGCGCGTCACGCCGTACATGCGCGCCACCGCCTCGTCGATCGCCTCCCCTACGTCCACACCGCGGTGCGCGCGGCGCGAGAGGCGGACGAGCGCGTCCCATTCCGCATCCAACGCCGGCACGGGAAGCGCGGCGACGGTGCGGCCGAAGTAGCGGTAGTGCGCATCCTTCGCACGCTCGGCGACGGACACGAGAAGCGCGCCGGCGATCGTGGAGTTGAGCAGCGCGGCGACGACGTACGCTTCGTCGAGCGACGCGCAGTCGAGCGAATAGAGCGTCTGGTTCGGCACGAGCGGAAACGCGCGGCCGTTCACGTTGACCACGTCCGGCAGCACGGCGGCAGAGACGCCGCGCCCCAGGTCTTTCCAGGCGACTTTGATGCCGACGTGCTCGGGACGGACGAAGGAGAGGCGGAAGTCGTCGGGCTCCATCTCGCGCTGCGCGGCGAGTCGTTCCAGCCAGCGCGGCGGCGTCTTCCAGCCGCTCGCGGGTGGCCACAGCATCCACTGCGACGCGTCAACGCTCCAGCGCTGCAGATCGCGTCCGCGAACGCAACGACAGACGGCGTCGAGCGGCACGCGAATCCCGTCGGACGTCACGAGGCGATCGCCCTGCACCCGCTGTGCGTCGAGAAAGAAGCTGCGGTTGTCGCCCGTCTTGACGCCCATCACCGGACGCCTGCGCAACCCGCGTTCGAGCGGCGGATGCGCGGCGCGCAGCCGATGCAGCACCGCGGCGACGTCGGGCGGCACGAGCGCCCATTCGCCGGCCGCGTCGCCGACGCTCAGCGCGTCGTGCGGCAGAAAGAACGACTCGCCCGCCGTGCGCACGCAGATCGGCTCGCGCGGCATGCCCGCATCGTTCGCGAGCACGATGCCGAGGGGAAACGTGTCCGCTTCGAACCAGCGATGCCGGCGCGCGTCGTCGCTCCAGTCGTCGAGCGCGACGAGCCGCTCGCGCACCGCGCGCCGCAGCGGCGCGGCATATCCCGCATTCACGATCTTCGCGGGCATCAGCAGCGCCGTCACGCCGTCCGGCGCGGTGAGTTGCAGCGCGCGCTCGAAGAACGCCACGGAAAGGTCAGGCTGATGAAAGGCCGTGCCGTCGCGCGCGCCGCGGAAGAGCGCGTAGCGATCCGCGAGCCGCCGCTTCGCGCGCGCGTCGATGCGTGCGTTGCGCACCCACGGCGGGTTGCCGATCACGACGTCGAATCCGCCGTCGGCCATCACCGGCGCGAAGTGCACGTCATACGAGAAGAAATCGAGCGTCCCCTCCTCCGCGCGGCGCAGCGTCTCGCGCGCCTCCGCGACGCGCTCCTGCAGTTCGCGGCAGAGCTCCGGGGCGGGCGGAATCGCGCGGCCGAAGAGATCGCGCTGCGGCGCCGTCGCGCGTTGCAGCTCGCGTTCGGCGTCGTCGGCCGCGCGCGCGAGCAGATCGCACGCGAGCCGCTGATCGTTCCCGCGGATGACGCGGCAGAGCGCCGGACGCTGCGCGTGCGGCGCCGTGCGGTAGCGATCGAGCAGGTCGCGCTGCGCGTGCAGCGCGTAGACCCATTCGTGATAGAGGTCCGCGCGCGCATCGCCGAGAAAGTCGGCCGGCCCGAGGAGCGAGTTGCCCTGCAGGATGTTGCGGTCGAGGTTCGGCAGCGGCGGGATCTGCTCGATCGCGTCATCGGTCGTCGACACGATGGCCAGCCAGAGACGCAGCTCGCACAATCGCACCGCCTCCGGCTTCAGATCGATGCCGTACAGCGACCGCGCGACGATGCGTCGCCGCAGATCGTGCGGCGGCTCCGGCGTCGTCGCGCGCCAGAGTCGTTCGAGCACGCCGAGCGCGGACAGCAGAAACGCGCCGGAGCCGCACGCGGGATCGAGCACGGTGATGCGCGCGAGCTTCTCCGGCGTCGGATCGCCGCCGAGCCAGTGGAGGATCGCGCGCTCGGCGAGCACGTCGACGATCTCCTTCGGCGTGTAGAAGCTGCCGCTCGCCGCGCGCTCGTCGTCGGCCATGAGCGACTCGAAGACCTTGCCGAGCATCTCCGGATCGACGTGCGTGCCCGCGGCGTCGCCCTCGTCAGGATGAAAGTCGAACTTCTCGAAGACGTCCTCGACGACGCGCAGCAGGAGCTCGTTTGGCAGATGCAGCTCGCTGTTGCGGCGCTCGAACGGCGACGGCTCGAAGAGGCCGCCGTTGAGATACGGGATGCGCCCGAGGTTGCGGGCGGAGAGCGAGCGCTGGTCGAGGGGCGTGTTGAGACAGCCGAAGAAGAGCGGCGCGAGGACGCGCGCGTAGAACTCGCGTCCGCGGCTGACCTCGTGCGCGAGGCGATCGACCAGAAAGCGGCGCTCGCCGTTCAACCACCCCTTCTCCTGGATGAACGATAGAAATAGTAGCCGCGACAGAACGAGCAGCGCTTGCGCGTCGATCTGCTCGCGCGCGTCGGCCGGGAACGACGCCGCGAGCGAAGCACCGACGTCGCGGACCGCGGCGCGGAAGCGCTGGAAGAACGTGCGCGTGAGGCGTTCGCGATCGAGGGCGCGGTCGATGATGCGCGGGAGCGCGCCCGCGTCGTCGCCGGCGGCGAGGAGGTTCAGCCGGTCGATCGCGTGCGGCGTCGGCGCGGCCAGATCGACGTCGAGCCGGCGCAGCCCGCGCTCGCGCGCGTAGTCGAATACAGACAGCTTTTTAGCGCGCTCATATAAGAGCACTGATTTCGTAGCTCGATTGTAGGCTTCATAACTGCGCAGAAATGTAGCGACCGAATCTTCGGCCACGTTACCGCGCAGCAAAAAGAGATCGAAGCGCGGCGCGCGGGAGACGAGCTGCAGCGATGTCTCGCCGTTCCACGGGATGTCGACGCCGCCGCGGCGCCATTCGGCGGGATCGACGTCGACGGCCGCGATCGGGTAGCCGAGCTCGCGGAAGAGAGCGAGTGCGCCGCCACAGGCGCGGATGCGATCGGCGGTCAGCACGACGACGCCTCCAGTACACTCCGCCCGTGCCGATCCGCTGGGGCTATCTGAAACGCGTCCTCGCCGGCGCGATCTTCGGGCTGTACATGACCCACCTGCTGTACTTCCTCAACCCGCAGGTGGAGATCACGCCCGGACGGCTGGTGCTGGTGACGATCGTTTACGGCCTCACCTGCGGCCTGCTGTTCGGCACGCTGCTGTGGGGTCTGCGCGCGCTGCGCGTGCGGCTGTTCGGCAAGCCGGAGGCGTGGCGCACGCACGGCTTCGGCTTCGTCGTCCTGGCGGCGTTTCTCTCCGCGGGCATCTACTGGATGCACCTCAAGCTGCTGGGCATCCAGCTCTATCTGCCGATCGGCGCGGTGCGGATTTTGTCGAAAGCCACCGTCGCGATCACAGCGACCGCGTTCGTGCTGCTCGCGTTGTGGGTCGTCGAGCGCAACGCGGACCGCCAGACCTCGCGCGTTTTGTTCGTGGCCGGCGTGGTGCTGATCGCGCTGTCGTCGGTCTTCCTCTATCAGCGCCGCGAGAGCTATCGCACGGAGCGGAAGAACGTCGTGGTGGCGACGATCGGCGCGGTAGGCGAGCGGCGTCCCGTGATCGTGATCGCGATCCGCAACCTGCCGTTCGACTGGATCGTGACGATGCGCGGCGAAGGGCTGCTGCCGTTCTTCGATGCGGCGGGCGACCGCGCGTTCCTCACGCGGCTCGAGCCGTTCCCGACGCGCACGCCGAAGTCGCTGTGGGCGTCGCTCGCCACGGGCAAGCTCCCGTACCGCCACGGCGTCACGGGACGTTTCGCGTACAGAACTCCGCTCAATCGCGCCGAGCCGTTCCTGCTGCTGCCGTACGGCGTCGGCTTTCAGGCGTGGGGTCTCATTCCGCCGGTCGAGCGGATCTCCGCGCCGCTGCCGGCGGGCAACGCGCTGCCGCTCTGGACGCTCTTCGAACGCGTGCAGCTGCCCGCGAGCGTCATCGGCTGGCCGTCGTCGACACAAACGTCGTCGCAGCCGCGCGGCGCGACGCGCATCGTCACGGATGACGCCTTGCGCGCGCTGCCGGTCGACGCGCGCGCGCTCGGCAACATCAGCGAGCGTTTCAACAGCAGCGGCGATGCGAAGCCGGCGATCCTCGCCGCGCTCGCGCGCGATGCGTACGCCGCCGCGCAGTTGCGCGACGCGCGGCCGTACGCATTGCGCGTGCTCGCGCTCGAGGGATTCGCCGATGCGCAGCGCGCGCTGCACATCTTCACCAACGAGTTGCCGCCGAAGACGTCGGCCAAAGGCGAGGCCTTGCGCGCGTACGCGCAGCAGCTCGACAGGCTCCTGGGCGGCATCGTGCGCGAGCATCCCGACGCGCTGGTCGTGGTCTGCTCGCCGTCGGCGGTGGTCGCGCCGCAGCTCCCGGCGAACGTCTACTCCATCGCCCGCTCGCTGCTCTCGCCGGACGATCCCGGCGCGGACGACGGCTTCTTCCTCGCTGTCGGTCCCGGCGGGGCGCACCGCGAGAATCCGCAGCCGGCGTTCGCGGTCGACCTCGTGCCGACCGTGCTCTTCGCCGCGGGTCTGCCGATCGGCCGCGACATGGACGGACGCATCGTCACCGACGCGTTCACGGACGATGCGCTGCGGGCGACGACGCTCATCCAGACGTACGAGGCCGAGCGTTTCGTGGTGCGGAGGGCGGGCGGTTGAAGGCATGTGCGTGTCTCCTTTCGCAAGTCGGGGCTGCCGAGCCGCTCGGCAGCCCCTGGTGAGTTGGGTCGGTGGGATGAGAGGCGGAAGGCGTCGTCAGTTCGACGCCGTGGTGGCGGTCTTCTTCGTGCGCGGCTTGCGCGGCATGTGGATCTTCGCGGTGAGCGTGGTCCGGCCTTCGAGGACGATGTAGGGCGAGAGGCGCTCGAACGACTTCGCGCCCACGCCTTTGACCTGCATCAGATCGCTCGTCTTGCGGAACGGTCCGTTCTGCGAGCGGTAGTCGACGATGCGCTGCGCGGCCTTGACGCCGATGCCGGGGAGCAGTGCGAGCTGCGCGGCGTCCGCGCTGTTGAGGTTCACGACGCCCGCGGGCGCCGGGGTGACGGCGGCATCCGCGAACGCAACGGTGGAAACGAAGGCAACGATGATGGCGAGCGTGAGGGGAACGAACTTCTTCATCGGTCTATCTCCTTTCAGTTCTTCTGGTTGTTGGTTGTTGAATCGACTGATTGCGTTGGGTTTCTGGCTGTTGTTCCACACTGATCCGTGTTGACTTTCCGTTTCGCGTCACTGGCTCTTCTCGGCGACCACCTCCTTTCGCCGGGGCCTTAGTGCGACGGCTCCGCCACGACGCCAAAACGGGCAATCAATTGAAAACAGGCTAGTTAGCGGCCGCGCCGAGAAGGCGGGATGTCAAAAATTCGAGCATCCCGCGGGCGCGGTGGGAGGGTTGGTCCGGATGAGGGGAAACGGGGCGCGCGCTACTTCCGGCGGTAGAGTTTCCGCACGGAAGGCGTCTTCGAGAAGACGTACTTCGCCGCCTCGTCGAAGGACATGCGCTTGCTGTAGACGGCGCTCTCGCCGTCTTTCTGCGAAACGGTGACGCCGAGGTTGTCGGCCATCAGGCGGACGTAGTGATAGCCGAGGCGGCAGACGTAGTGGCCTTGCGTCGTCTCGAGGATCGCTTTGGCGTCATCGGAGTTCTTGCCGGTGAAGTCGAGCACCTCGGTGAAGTTGCTCTGCAGAGTCGTCTCGATCGGATCGGCGTCGCTCACGCGGTCGTCCGAGATCGCGTAGTCCGAACAGACGTAACGCCAGTCGGGCGGGTCGATTTTCGTGAAGCCTGGATAGCGGCCGTCGAAGAAGCGATGCACCATCGCCGCGGTCAGGAAGTGGATCTCCCCCTGGCCGAGGCGATAGAACACGTTGCCGTAGATGAAGATCTCGGAGCCGCGGGCGATGGCGCCGAAGTTCCAGCCCTTCCGCGTCAGAATGGTCGCGCCCTGGACGCAGTTGGCGTTCGGCGCATCGGGCTCATCGAGATCGTCCGCCGACGGCACCGCGATCAGCGATCCGCTCTGAAGTTTGTTCTCCACCTTCACGCGCGCCGCCGCGACGTTCTCGAGCGCGCACCACACCGTGAAGCCACGGTGCGTGAAGCTGACCTTCTTGAAGCGCTGCATGTCTTCGACGCTGTAATCCGCCTCGACGAGATTTCCGGCCGGATAGGTGTACATCCAGAGACCCTGCCGGACGGAACCGCGGCTCGACGTCCGCGCGAGCGGCGCGCGAAGTTGCGGACGCGGCATTGACGTCGCGGCGCGCTGCGCGATGCGCTCGGCTTCCGCTTCGAGCATCGCATCGCCAACGATGGCGATGCCGCACGGGAACGGACTGCGTACGCGGCCGCTGCGCTGCTGGACGACGTGCGCGAGCTCGTGCAGGAGCAGCCGCTGCCCGGCGGAAGTCTCGGGCTGATAGCGGCCGGTCGCGAAGTGGAGCGTCGAGCCGTGCGTGAACGCGTCCGCGCCGATCGCCGCCACATGCGGACCGACGTGCACGCGCACATCGCCGAAGCGCACGCCGAACGCCCCTTCCGCCGCCTGACGAAATGCGGCCGGCAGCGGCTGCCCGCCGCCGCGCGGAAACGTCGCGAGGTGCGACGGCAGCGGCACCGCATTCACGCGCAACGCGTCGGCCGCCCGCGGAAAGCGAGGCAGACCGCGCGGAAACGAGCCCTGAATGACGTTCAGCGCCATGAGCGAATGCGTCGATTGTAGCCCCGCGCGCGAATGCGGCGCGTGCGGCGCGTCCCCGCTATACTCGTTCGGACGCCTGATGAGAGAAAAGCGCGAGATCTACCGCTTCCTCCACGTCACCCCGCGCCGCATCTTCGAACAGCTGGATCAATACGTCGTCGGGCAACGCCACGCGAAAGAAGTCCTCGCCATCGCGGCGTACAACCACCTCAAGCGCATCGAATACCTGAAATTCGGCGGCGAAGTCTCCATCCGCAAATCGAACATCCTGATGATCGGACCGTCGGGCAGCGGCAAGACGTATCTCGCGCGCACGCTGGCGAAGATCCTCGACGTGCCGTTCGCGTACAACGACGCCACCGCGTTCACCGAAGCCGGCTACTACGGCGAAGACGTCGAAGTCGCGATCGGGCGTTTGCTCTACGCCACGAACCAGAACGTCGACGCCGCGGAGAACGGCATCGTCTTCATCGACGAGATCGACAAGATCTCGCGCCGCGCGGGCGGCCTGCGCACCGGCTCGGGCGGGCGCGACATCGGCGGCGAAGGCGTGCAGCAGGCGCTGCTCAAGATCCTCGAGGGCGAGAAGATCTTCGTCCCGCTCAATGTGACGGCGCATTGGAACAAGTACGACTACGTCGAGATCGACATCTCGAACATCCTCTTCATCTGCGCCGGCTCCTTCTCCGACATGGACGACGCGAACGACGGCAAGACCGTCGGCTTCGTCGAACAGAACGGCGCGAACTCGCGCGAGATCACCTCCGAGGATCTCGTGAAATACGGATTCCTGCCGGAGCTTCTCGGACGGCTGCCGGTGCGCGTGGAGCTCGACGAGCTCTCCGCGGCCGATTTGGTCAACATCCTGACCAATCCGCGCGAGGCCATGGTCCCCGAATACCAGCGCCTCTGCGCGCTCGACCAGATCCAGCTCGAGTTCACCTCGGAAGCGTTGTACGAGGTCGCATACGCGGCGCTGCGGCAGAAGCTCGGCGCGCGGGCGCTGCGCGCGATTCTGGAGAAAGTCCTGCATCCGATTCTGTTCCTCGGACCGGAGCGCGCGGGCGAACGGATCGTCGTCGAAGCGGACGACGTGCGGCGAATCGTGCAACAGTAACGCCATGCGCACGATCGGACTGGCCGCGAAGCATACGGATGAAGCGCTGGCGTTCGCCGCGCGCGTGGCCGCCGACCTGCGCGCGCGCGGTCACGCCGTGCTGTTCGACGACGACACGGGACGCGCGGTCGGCGACGGACATCCGACGCATCCGAAGTCGGAGCTCGGCCGCAACGCGGATCTGCTGATCACGATGGGCGGCGACGGCACGCTGCTCTCGATCGCGCGCCACGCGCCCGATCACGTGCCGATCATCGGCGTGAACATGGGCACCCTCGGCTTCCTCACCGAGATCCGCGTCGAAGAGTTCCCGGACGTCCTCGACCGCGTGCTCGAAGGCAACTACTTCGTCGAGCCGCGCGTGACGTTCAGCGTCTCGGTCACGGGGCCGAAGCACGACTCCGCGCGTCGCTATCGCGTGCTCAACGACGCCGCGATCAACAAGAGCGCGCTCGCGCGGATCATCGAGATGCGCGTCAACGTCGCGGGACTGTTCGTTTCGACCTTCCGCGGCGACGGTCTCATCGTCTCGACGCCGACCGGCTCGACCGCGTACAACCTCTCCGCGGGCGGCCCGATCATCTATCCGACGATGGGCGCGGTGCTGATCACGCCGATCTGCCCGCACATGCTCACGAACCGCCCGATCGTGCTCCCGGACGAGCTGGACATCGAGATCAGCCTGGCCACGCCCGACGCGCAGAACATCTACCTCACGCTCGACGGCCAGGAAGGCTTCGAGATCGGCGACAGCGATCGTGTTTGTGTCCGGAAATCCGAAGAACGGGTACTCTTAGTCCAATCACCGGACAAAAACTATTTCGACGTTCTACGCAACAAGCTGAAGTGGGGCGAAGGATGAAGACCGTATTCGCTGTGCTGTCGTTGCTGTTCGTGGCGGCATCCGGCCGCGCGGCCGATCCGACGTACATCGATCAACTGGTCGAGACGCCGGCGGCGACGCTGCAGGGCTCGTTCACGGGTCTCAAGGGCGAGGGCTGCTATCAACTCGCGGCCGATCGCTTTCTGCTGATCGACATCGACAAGAAGGACCAGAAGCCGTGGCGCGTGATGGTGATGAGCAACGCGCCGTGCCGCCGTCCGATCGAAGTGCCCGACATGGACGTGCGCTCGCGCGCGGGCGTCGAGCTCGGGCAGAACGCGCAGCAGGTGATCGAGCACCTCGGCCAGCCGAACGCCACCACCGGGACGGACAAGGATCTCCGCCGCCTCGGCGCCGGCGACATGGAGTACTTCTACATCTGCCGCGTCAGCGAGGGATGCGCGCGCCACACGAGCGTGTATCTGAAGGACGGCGTGGTCGCCGCGATCGCGGAGTGGTACTCGCAGTAATTCAGCGCGACGCGAGCTGCTGCTGGTAGTTCGCCTTCACCGCGGCCACGTATGCCTGCGTCTCGCGATACGGCGGCACGCCGCCGTACTTCGCCACCGCGCCGGGACCGGCGTTGTACGCCGCGAGCGCGAGGTCGAGATCGCCGTTGAAGGTGTCGAGCAGCGTGCGCAGATAGCGCGCGCCGCCGAAGACGTTCTGCCGCGCGTCGAAGACGTCGGTGACGCCGAGGTAGCGCGCGGTCGCGGGCATGAGCTGCATGATGCCGCACGCGCCTTTCCCGGATACCGCGCTCGCATCGCCGGCCGACTCGCGGCGCGCGATCGCGGCGACGAGACGCGGATCGACGCCGTGCTCTTTCGCCGCATCCTGAATCAGCGCGGCGAGCTGCGGCGGGAGCGGCGCGCTCACGTGCGCGTTGGTCTCGAAGAGCACGGAGCCGAACGGATGAAACGCGACGCGCGTGCTGCGCAGACTCACCAGCGCCTCGCGGATGTCGCCGAAGAACCGCCACGCCGTGATCGAGCGGCTGTCGTTCGTGATCACGACTCGGCCCGGCTTCTTGAGCTTCGCGGTCGGAACGTCCGCGGCCGTGAAACGGCGCTCGTCGGCCCTTGCGGCCGATGCGAGCAGCATCGTGACGGCGATCACGTTCCGGATTTTCATCGAGGCAATCCCGCAACGAGCATCCCGCCGTGTAGCATTCCGCGATGCGTCACTTTCTTGCGCTATCCTTCATCGCTCTGCTCGCCTGCACGTACGCGTGCACGCCGGCGAAGCCGACAGCAGAATCCGTTCCTGTGACTTCCAACGGCACGCTTTTCCTCGGCGGCACGGTCGCGGCCGGCGCCGCGCAAACGCCGCAACACGACTACGCGATCTACGTCGAAAACGGCGTCGTGCGCGAAGTCGGTCCGGCCTCGCAGCTGCGCGCGGCCCACGTCGGCGCGCGCATCGTCGACACCTCCAACGCCACGATCCTCCCCGGCCTCACCGACGCGCACGGCCATCTCTACGGCCTCGGCCTTTCCCTCGACACGGTGAATCTCGTCGACACAACGTCCTACGACGACGTGCTCACCCGCGTGCGCGAGCGCGCCGCGCAAACACCCGCGAACGCCTGGATCCTCGGCCGCGGCTGGGACCAGAACGACTGGCCGGTGAAGGAGTTCCCCACCGCGGCGCAGCTCGACGCCGCAATCGCCGATCATCCCGTCTGGCTGCGGCGCGTCGACGGCCACGCCGGACTCGCGAACAGCGCCGCCATGCGCATCGCCGGCGTCACGTCCGCGACGAAGGACCCCGAAGGCGGGCGCATCGTGCGCGACGCGAGCGGCAATCCGACCGGCGTCTTCGTCGACGACGCGATGGACCTCATCGACAGCATCGTCCCCGCGCCCACTGCCGAACAGCGCAAGGCGCGCGTGCTCGCCGCCGCGCGGAACATCGCCGCGAACGGCCTCACCGAAATCCACGACGCCGGCGCCGACGCGGAAACGATCGCTGCCGTGCGCGCGCTCGTCGACGAGAAGCGCTTCCCCATCCGCGTCTACACGATGCTCTCCGACAACGACGCGCTGCTCGACACGTGGTTCGCCAGTGGTCCGTTAGTTGACTATCGCGGACACCTCACCGTCCGCGCGATCAAGATGTACGCCGACGGCGCCCTCGGCAGCCGCGGCGCCGCGCTCCTCGCGCCGTACAGCGACGACCCCGGCAACACGGGCCTCATGCTCGCGAAGCCGGCGCACATGACCGACGTCGCGAAACGCGCGCGCGCGAAAGGCTTTCAGGTGAACACGCACGCGATCGGCGACCGCGGCGTGCGCAACGTCGTCGACTCGTACCTCGCCGCCGGCGTCACCCCGGCCGACCGCTTCCGCATCGAGCACCTGCAGGTCGTCGCACCCGACGACTTCCCGCGCGTCGTGCAGCACGGGATCATCGGCTCCATGCAGCCGACGCACGCGACCTCCGACATGCCGTGGGCCGAACGTCGCCTCGGACCCGAGCGCATCCGCGGCGCCTACGCCTGGCGCACGCTCCTCAATGCCGGCGGCCGCATCGCCCTCGGCTCCGACTTCCCCGTCGAAGACGTGAATCCCTTCTACGGCATCTACTCCGCCGTGACGCGACAGGATCACAACGGCCAACCCGCCGGAGGCTGGTATCCCGACCAACGTCTCACCCTCGCCGAAGCCTTGCGCGGGTTCACGAGCGACACCGCGTACGCGGCATTCGAAGAGTCGTCGCGCGGCACGATCGAGCCCGGCAAGCTCGCCGACTTCACGATCGTCGAAGGCGACTTCTTCGCGATGCCGCCCTCGGAACTATTCAAAACGAAAGTTCGCGCGACGATCGTGGGCGGCGAAACCGTGTACTGGTCGCGTTGACCGGGGAAGACGACCGGGAGCGCCTCCGGCGGGCCGGCGCGGCCGGCAGCGCTAAGGGCCTAGCCTAGACGCACGTGCGACTGCTCTGAGCGCGATTGACGGCAGCCGCACGTGCGTACTGGCTAAGCCCTTAGCGCCGCCGGCCGCGCCGGCCCGCCGGAGGCGCTCCTCGTCGGTTCCCTCGTCAATCCGCGCCGAAGTCATCGAAGTGCGTCAACGCGCGGAAATCCTGGTAGCGCTCGTGGATATCGCGCAGAGAAATCTCGCGCAGCCGGTCGAGGGAAAACTTCTCGACGGTGAACGACGCCAGCACGCTTCCGAAGATGATCGCGCGGCGCAGTTCGCGGTCGTGCACCTCGGCGCGGGAGGCGAGGTAGCCGAGCACGCCGCCGGCGAACGTATCGCCGGCGCCGGTGGGATCGAAGACGTTTTCCAGCGGATACGCGGGCGCGGCGAAGATCGCGTCCTTCGTGATCATTAGGACACCGTACTCGCCGCGTTTGACGACGAGCGTTTGCGCGCCGAGGTCGAGGATCTGGCGGCACGCCTTCACGAGGTTTGCTTCCTTCGTGAACTGCCGCACCTCGGCCTCGTTGATGATGATCAGGTCGACCGCGCCGAAGATGCGTTCGAGCGAATCGCGCTTCGACGAGATCCAGTAATTCATCGTGTCGAGCGCGACGAGGCGCGGGCGCTCGGTCTGTTGGAGCACCTCGTACTGCAGATCGGGATCGATGTTCGCGAGGAAGAGCACGTCGGGGTGGCGCTGGCGATCGTTCAGTTGCGGCTTGAAATCCGCGAAGACATTGAGTTGCGTGTCGCGCGTCTTCGCCACGTTCAGGTCGTAGCCGTACTCGCCGCTCCAAAAGAACGTCTTTGCGCCGGCGACGCGCTGCAGGCTGTCGAGATTGATCTTGCGGCCTTCGAAGATACGCGCGTCCTCGTCCGTGAAGTCCTCGCCGACGACGGCGACGAGCTCGACCTCCGTGAAGTACGACGCGGCGACGGAAAAGTACGTCGCGGAGCCGCCGAGGCAGCGATCGATCTTTCCGAAAGGCGTTTGCAGCGCATCGAAGGCGACACTTCCAACGACGAGAATCGACATGCGGGTTCGTTGTCCTTACTTGAGGTAGCGGCCGAGAATCGGCTCGAGCTTCTGTTTCGTTCCGGCGGGGATCGCCGCGCGGTCGGTGATGATCGCGTACTGCAGCGCGTTGACGCAGCTGCAATCGCGTTCGCGGCGCGCGGCGGCGACGATCGAGTTGCGGAGGATCGTCTGCGCCATGGCCGCGTTCGCGCGCAGATAGCCGAGGATCTGTTCGACGCTGACGTCGTCGTGATCGGGATGCCAGCAGTCGTAGTCGGTGACGAGAGCCATCGTCGCGTAGCAGAGTTCCGCCTCGCGCGCGAGCTTCGCCTCGGTAAGATTGGTCATGCCGATCACGTCGGCGTTCCAGCTGCGATAGAGATTCGATTCCGCGCGCGTCGAAAACTGCGGGCCTTCCATGCAGACGTAGACGCCGCCGACGTGCGCCGTGGCGCCGGCGTCGCGCGCCGCATCGTTCATGAGGAACGAGGCCGCGGCGCAGACCGGATCGGCGAAGGGCACGTGCACGACGACGCCGTCGCCGAAGAACGTATCCGCGCGGTGGCGCGTGCGGTCGATGAACTGGTGCGGAAAGACGATGTCCGTCGGCTTGTACTCTTCCTTCAGCGAGCCGACCGCGCTCGCGGAGAGGATCGTGTGCACGCCGAGCGACTTGAAGCCGAAGATGTTCGCGCGGTAGTTCAGCTCCGTCGGCGAGTAGCGATGACCGCGGCCGTGGCGCGCGAGGAACGCGACGCCTACGCCGTCGATGTCGCCGATGACGTACGGATCGGACGGCGCGCCGAACGGCGTCTCGATCGCGCGCTCCTCGCGCACGGTGAGACCTTCCATCGCGTAGAGGCCGGAGCCGCCGATGATGCCGACTGCAATGTCCGTCATGCTTTGAAGTTCCTCACCGCCTCGTCGATCGCGTCGCGCACGCGCAGCGCGAGCTCGACGGCCGCGAGCCCGTCTTCGGCGGCGACGATCGGACGCGTGCGGTCGCGCACGCAGGCGAGAAACGCCTCGAGCTCCGCGCGCAGCGGCTCTTTCTTTTCGACATTCACTTGCAGCGGCCGCACCTCGCGCGTGCCGCCGTCGTCGACGAGGCGATAGCCCTTCACTTCCTGTTCTTTCGTGTCGACCGAGATGTAGAAATCGCTGCCGAAGAAGCGCTGCTTGCGCACGCGCTCCTGCGACACGCGGCTCGCGGTGAGATTGGCCACCGCGCCGTTCGCGAGCTCGAGGCGCACATTCGTGATGTCGACTTTATCGGTGAGCACCGGCACGCCGACGGCGCGCACGTCGACGACGTCCTGCCGCAGCAGCGACAGCACGAGATTGAGATCGTGAATCATGAGATCGAGCAGCACGTCGACGTCGAGCGAGCGCGGCACGAACACGCCGAGGCGTTCGGCGACGACGTAACGCGACGCGCCGACGAGCTCCGCGACGGCGGTGATGGCGGGGTTGTAGCGTTCGACGTGGCCGACCTGCACGACGCGGCCGTGTTCCGACGCGAGCGCGATGAGCTGCCGCGCCTGGTCCGCGGTCGCGGTGATCGGCTTCTCGACGAGCACATCGCAGCCGGAGGCGAGCAGCTCGCGCGCGACGTCGAAGTGCGTCGTCGTCGGAGTCGCGACGACCGCGCAGTCGATCTCCTTGGCGAGTGCGGCGACGCTCGCGAAGCGGCGCAGGTTCAATGTCGACGCGATCTCGGACGCGATCGCGTCGTTCGGCTCGACGAAGCCGACGGCGGTGACGTCCGGGATTTCGGTCAGCACGCGCGCGTGCAGGCGGCCGAGGTAGCCTGTGCCGACGACGCCGGCGCGCATCGTCACCGGATCACGCCCCGCTGCGACGCGCGCACGAACGCGACGAGGTAGCGCACTTCCTCGACCTCGCCGAGCTCCGCCTCGACGCGATCGAGCGCGTCGGCGAGCTTCAGCTTCGAGCGCACGAGAATGCGATACGCGCGCTGCAGCGCCTCGATGGTCGGCTTCGGAAAACCTTTGCGCTCGAGGCCGATCGTGTTGATGCCGTACGTCTGCGCGGGGCGGTTGCCGACCGTCTTCACGAACGGCAGCACGTCCTGCGTGCAGATCGAGCCGCCGCCGATGAACGCGTGGTTGCCGACGCGGCAGAACTGATGGACGGCGGAGAACGCGCCGACGGTCGAGAAGTCGCCGACTTCGACGTGCCCCGCGAGCGTGGCGTTGTTGGCGAAGATCGTGTGCGAGCCGACGTGGCAGTCGTGCGCGACATGCGCGTAGGCCATGAAGAAGTTGTTCGAGCCGATGGTCGTCACGCCGCCGCCGCCGGTCGTGCCGCGGTTGAGCGTGATGAACTCGCGGAACACGTTGTCGTTGCCGATGCGCAGCTCGGTCTGCTCGCCTTTGAACTTCAAGTCCTGCGGCGGCGTTCCGATCGACGCGCTGCCGACGAAGCGATTGCGCTCGCCGATCGTGGTCGGTCCTTCGATGCGGACGTGCGGTCCGATCTCCGAACCGGCGCCGATCGTGACGCCCGCGCCGATGACCGCGTACGGGCCGATGACAACATCCTCCGCCAGCACGGCCTCGGGGCTGATGACTGCGCTTTCTGCGATGGTCGAGGACATATCAGTTCGGGCGCTTCGTCATCACGCTGAGCAGTTCCGCTTCCGCGACGACGGCGTCGTTCACCTTCGCCGTGCCGCGCACCTTCACCGTGCTCGCGCGCTGCTGCAGCACTTCGCATTCGAGGATGAGCTGATCGCCGGGGACGACCGGCCTGCGGAAGCGCGCCTTGTCGACGCCGCCGAAGAGGAACAGCTTCTCGTCGCGGTCTTCGATGTCGCGCAGGAACAGCACCGCCGCGCACTGCGCCATCGCCTCGACGATCAGCACGCCCGGCATCACCGGCGCGCCGGGGAAGTGACCCTGGAAGAACTGCTCGTTCGCGGAGACGTTCTTGAGGCCGACGATCTTCTTCTTGTCGTCCGCGATCTCGAGGATGCGGTCGATCAGCAGCATCGGATAGCGATGCGGCAGCAACTTCATGATCTCCGTGATGCCCATGATGCTCATGGCTTCTTTCCTAACTTGCGCAAGTGCGCCTCGCGTCGCGCAAACTCGCGGAACGGCACGGCCGGGGCGCCCATGACTTTCATGTCGTCCGCGACGTCGGCGAGGACGGCGCTCTTGGCCGCCACCTGCACGCGATTGCCGATCTTCAGATGTCCGCTGAATCCGGACTGGCCTGCGACGACGACATGGTCGCCGAGTTCCGTCGATCCGGCAATCCCTACTTGCGCCACTAAAAGACAATGCTTGCCGATGCGCACGTTGTGCGCGATCTGCACGAGGTTGTCGATCTTCGTGCCCTCGCCGATCACCGTCTCGCCGAGGGCCGCGCGATCGATCGTGGAGCCGGCGCCGATCTCGACGTCGTCCTCGATGCGCACGATGCCGACCTGCGGGATCTTGTGATGGCGGCCGCCTTCCTGCGCGAAGCCGTAGCCGTCGGAGCCGATGACGACGCCGCTGTGCACGATGCAGCGCTTGCCGATCGCGCAGCCGTAGTAGATCGAGACCTGCGGGTAGACGATCGTGCCGTCGCCGATGGTGACGCCGTCGCCGATGGTGACGTTCGGAAAGATCACCACGTTGTCGCCGAGGACGACGTGCTCGCCGATCGACGTGAACGCGCCGACCGCGACGCCTCTGCCGAGGCGCGCGGAGCTCGCGATCTCGGCTCGCGGCGAGAGGCCGCGCGGCATCGGCTTGCGGTCGAAAAAGCGCGCGACGGTGCGGGCCATCGCCGCGTACGGATTCTCGACGCGGATCCAGCGCGGCGAGTCGCCTTCGAGGCTCGCGCTCACGAGCACGGCGGCCGCGCGCGTCGAGGCGAGCTGCGGCGCGTACTTCGGATTCGAGAGAAAGCTGATCTGCGTTTCGCCCGCGTCCGCAAGCGGTGCCACGCCCGTCACTTCGACGTCGGGACCGCGGTAGTCGCCGCCGACGAACGCGACGATTTCCGAGAGGGATACGGCGGGCGGCATAGGCGGGCGGATTGTAGTTGAAAAATGAAAAAGCCTCCCGCGCGGGGAGGCTCTTTCGAGCGCGTCGCGTGCGCGCCGTTACTTCTTCGGCGTGGACGCGGCCGGCTGCGGCGTGCCGTTCGCTTCGTTGAAGCGCTTCACGACCGTGTCGGTGATGTCGATCGCGTCGGAGGCATAGACCAGGCCGGACTCGAACTTGTTGAAGATCGCGGCGATGCCCATCTCCTTGCCGATCTGGTCGATGACCGGCTTGATGCGGGCTTCGAGCGCCTGCAGCTCGCGATCGCGCGCCTCGCCGATCTCGCGGTCGGCGTCCTGCGCGTAGCGCTGCATGGCGATGCGCTTGTCGGCGAGCTGCTTCTGCATCTCGGTGAGCTTGTCGTCGCTGAGCGAGATCTTCTTGGCGTTGATGTCGCTGTCGAGCTTCGTCAGCTCATCGTTCATCTGCTGGGCGCGCGTCATGCGGTCGTCCTGCATCTTCTTGAGCTTCTCGTAGGCGGCCTTGCCGGGACCCGACTGCGTGAGCACTTTCTGCACGTCGATGACCGCGAAGCGCTGCGGCGTCGACTGCGCGAACATCGGCGCCGCAAGCGCGGCCACCGCGACGGTAACGAGGAACTTCTTCATCTGAGGATCTCCTTAACTTTGACCTTGCGGACCGTTGTTCGAACGTAATCCGCCGTGATTTAGAACGTATTCCCGATGGTGAACTGGAACGACTGGAACTTATTGAACTGCACGTCTTCCGGTTCCTGGTGCGGGTTCACCGCGTAGATGAAGCGCAGCGGGAACTGGAACACCGGCAGGAAGATGCGCATCTCCGCGCCGAAGGTGTAGCGCAGCTTCGAGAAGTCGATCGACTCCTTGTAGCCGTACGCGCGGCCCGCATCGGCAAACAGCACGAAGCGCAGCGGATCGTTGATCTTCGTGATGTATTCGAAGTTGTAGACCTGGTAGCTGTAACCGCCGGCCGGACGCAGGCCGAGGGTCGGGTGATTCTCGTACGGTCCGAGCGTGCCGTATTCGAAGCCGCGCACCGAGAACTCGCCGCCGACGAGGAAGCGCTCGCCCGTCGGCACGCAGAGCTCCGGCACCGCGGTGGTGAGCTCATCGTACGTATGCGCGCAGTCGTCGCGCAGCGTCTTGATGAAGCCGCCCTCGGCGTTCACGCTGAACGACGCGCGGCGCGAAATGCGGAAGAAGCGCGTGACGTTGACCGTCGGCTTGAACAACTCGATCGTGCCGCCGAGCGGGCCGCCCGAATACGAGACGCCGAGCGTGAGGCGCGAGCCGCGCATCGTGTCGTATGGGTTGTCGCGCGAGTCGTAGTGATACGACGGAAAGATCGACGACGTCGTGGAGCGGATCGTCGAGACGACGGACTCGGGGATGTTGCCGTTCGCGTCGGGCAGTTCCTGCGTCGCGTAGAGATACCGCGAGCGGTCGTAGCCGTAGACGAGCGACACGCTGTCGAAGCGGCGCAGGCGATAGCCGTACGCGATCGTGCCGCCCTTGCCGATCTGCTCGTAGCCGAACGCGGCGGGCAGCGTCTGCTCGCGGTTGTAGACGGAGACGCCGAGGCTGTTCGGCGTGTCCATGAACCAGGGATCGGCGTACGAGATGCTGAAGAGGTTCGTGCGCACGCCGCGCTGGTAGCTGAGGCCGAAGCTCTCGCCTTCGCCGAGGAAGTTGCGCGTGGAGAACTGCGCCTGCGCGAAGAAGCCGCCGCCCTCGGAGTAACCGCCGCCGAACTGCACGTCGTTCTTCCCTTCCTCGTTCCCCTTGACGGTGATGTCGACGGTCTTCGAGTCGGGGTTCACGTGCAGGTCGGGGTTGTCGGTGATCTTGAAGTACCCGAGCTGGCCGAGCTTGTACATGCTCGACTTGAACGCCTCGAGGTCCATGATCTGGCCTTCCTCGAGGAAGATCTCGCGGCGGAGCACTTTGTCCTTCGTGGTGGTGTTGCCCTGGAACTCGAGGCGGCCGAGGCGGAACTGATCGCCTTCGAAGACGTGGATGTGCACGTCGACGACGTTGCCCGGCTTGATCTCGTACTCCGGATCGACGTACGCGTACATATAGCCGCGCGAGCGGTACGCGTCGCCGAAGGCATCGATGCGCGCCTGAATGGCTTTGCGGCGCAGCGTCTCGCCCTTCTTCAGCGGCCAGTTGCCGATGATCTGGTCGTTCGTGAAGATCGTGTTGCCGGCGACGTCCACGCTGCCGAAGGTGTGGACTTCGCCTTCCTTCACCGGGATCGTGATCTTCACGCGCGGCCGCTTCTTCGAGCCGGTGGTGGCGATCTGCGGATCGCCGAAGGTCACGTTCTGATAGCCGTGGTCCTGGTAGAAGTTCTTGACGCGCTCGAGATCTTCATCGAGCTTCGACGGGATGTAGAGGTTCTTCTTGCGGATCCAGGTGATGAGGTTGTGCTTCTTGACGTCCTTCATCACGCTGCGCAGGTGGCGGTCCGAGTAGTGCGCGTTGCCGACGAAGTCGATCGCGGCGACCTTGGCCTTGATGCCTTCGTTGATGACGAAGACGATCTTCTTCTCGCCCGGCTCGGCGAGATCCTCGGTGATGGCGTCGACCTGCACGCCTTCGAAGCCGCCCTCGGAGTAAGTCTTCTTGATCGTCTCCGACGCGCGGCGCACGAGCGTTTGCTCGATCGTGCTGCCGACGTGGAGGTCGATGTGATCGCGCTCGAACGCCTCGTTGATCTTCTGCGTCTGGAGCGTCTTGTTGCCGCGGAAGTCGACGGCGCCGATGCGCGGGCGCTCTTTCACGATCGCGCGGACGACGACGCCTGTGTCGCCCGGCACGGCCTCGACGCGGATGTCGTCGAAGAGACCGGTCTGCCACAGGTTGGTGAAGTTCTTCTGGATCGTGTCGGGCGAGTAGACGTCACCTGGCTGGATGCCGAGGTAGACGCGGATCGTGTCGCTGGCCACCGACTGGTTGCCGACCGCTTCGAAGCGCTCGATGTTGCGGCCGGAGAGAGGAGCGTTGGCCGGCAGCGGCGATGTTGGCGTCGTCGGTGCAGGCGCGTTGGGCGACTCGGTGATGCGACCGCCGCTCGGCGACTCGATGATCGTTCCCGGCTTCGGCCGTTCGGGCGTCTGCGGATTCGTCTGCGCCTGAGCGGTGGCGGCGAGGGTGAGCGCCGTGGTCAGCGCGAAGGATCGGATTCGGTTCATAAAGACAGTTCGAGAGCTACAGGACTAGAGTTCCTTGACTGTGACGCACGACCGGCCGGGAGGTCACGCCCACGCCTGAACACCGGGAAAACGCGGCGCATTCTACACGCGCGTCCGCGATACGCACGCGCTCGCTGACGCTCGTTCTCACGTTCGTCACGCTTGCCTTCACTGGGAACGTCGTCGCCGCGCGCGAGCTGCCCGTCGTGCCGCTGTCGATGCGCGGCGCGACGCTGCGCCTCGCCGTCGCGGGCGATACCGGCGGCGGCGCGGAGACCGTTGCCAAAGGAATCGCGCGCGTGCACGCGGAGCAGCCGCTCGACGCGATCGTGCTCACCGGCGACAACTTTTATCCATGCGGCATCGGCTCCGAGCACGACTCGCGCTGGAGTCTCGTGCTGCCGCTCACGCGCATCGGTCCGCCGGTCTTTCCCGTCCTCGGCAATCACGATTCGTGCGGCGGCTCCGATCCCGACGCGCAGATCCGCGCGACCGGCGTCGTACCGCACTGGCAGTTCCCCGCGCGGCAGTACCGCGTGCGCAGCGCCGTCGCGGAACTGCTCTTTCTCGATACGACGCCGTACGTCGAGGGCGAGGCGAACGACGTCGCCGGCGCGATCGCCTCAGCGTTCGACTCACCAGGCGGCGGCGCGCCGTGGCGCATCGCCGTCGGCCATCATCCCCTGCTCTCGTCCGGCTATCACGGCTACTTCCCCCGCAGCGAAGTGCATCGCATGCGCGCGCTGATTCCGGCGGTGCGCAAGGCGCGGCTGGACGCGTACTTTTGCGGACACGATCATCATCTCGAGCTGATCCGCGGCCGCATGCTGCTGCTCGTCAGCGGCGCGGGCTCGGAGCCGATCCCGCCGGTGAAGCTGCGCGCGACGACCGTCTATCCGACCGAGATCTCACGCGAGCGCATCGGCTTCGCCGTCGTGGAGATCGACGCGCATCGCATGCGCGTCCGCTTCTACGACGCCGACGGCCGCGCGAAGAGCGAATGGATCGACCGCAAGAAGCGCTGACGAACGCTTCGCGCACGGCTGAAGCTGCCTTCCTTGCATTGCGTCCGTGGCGATGAAGCGGAAATCGATCCTCGCCGCTGCCGGATTCGGCGGCACCGTCGCTGCCGCCGCGCTCCTCGGCGCGCGTTTCAATCCCGCGCCCGGAACCGCAACGGGACGCTGGTACGAACGGCAGCGGAAGTCGCCGCTCAATCCTCCGCCCGCCGTCTTCGCTCCGGTGTGGACGACGCTCTACACCGCGATGACCGTCGCCGCGTACCGCGTCTGGCGCGCTCCCGAAAGCCGCTCGCGCGAGGCGGCCTTGCGCTGGTGGTTCGCGCAGCTCGGACTCAACGCGGCGTGGAGTCCGCTGTTCTTCGGCCTGAAACAGCCGGAGGTCTCCCTCGTCGATCTGCTCGCGCTGCTCGCGGCGCAGTCGGCCTTCGTGCGGAAGGCGAACGACGTCGACCGCCCCGCGGCCCTGCTGTTCGTGCCGTACCTCGCGTGGGTGCTCTTCGCCGGATATCTCAATGCCGAGATCGTCCGCCGGAACCGCTGAGACCCGCGCCGCTTGACCGCAGCGTCTCCGTCGCGTGCACGCGAATGGATTGACCGGAAGAAGCGTTAGGCACGAAGATCGTCCAGCCGTTCCCAACAAAGGAGCCTCCATGTCGCATCGCAAAACCGTGCTGATGATGCTGCTCGCGTTCGCGGGTGCCTCGTTCGTTCACGCCGATCCCGTCACGAAACTCGGGCCGCTGTACGGCTCGCCGGCCGCCGCGACCTCGGCGGCGCGCGCCGACGTCGCGCAGCTGCTGTTCTCGTCGCAGAAGCTCTCCGCCGCCGACCGCCACAACCTCGGCCCGCTCACCGCGGCCGAGCGCCAGGCGCTCGAGAGCAAGGACAAGTCGACGCGCGGCCTGAAGGTCGGCGTCACGCGTCCGCTCTCGATGCGCGTCGAGCTCGCCGGCCTCTTGAACGACGTCAAGCCGAACGACGGTATGCGTCTCCAGGGCGGCCTGCTCGAGCGGATGAACGAGACGCTCTTCTGGACCGCGGGCTTCCGTTCCGAGCACGCCGGCGCGCTGCGCCTCGAGCTCGAAGGGACGCTGCCCGAGAACGCGCGCGCGTACGTCTACGCGGAGACGGGCGAAGTGCACGGCCCGTACACGAGCGCGCAGATCAACGGCGGCACGTTCTGGACGAACACGATTTACGCGGACGAGATCTTTCTCGAAGTGCAGTTCAGTGCGGCCGAGGCGTCGCAGGCGAACCTGCGCGTGAAGTCCGTCGTGCACATCGAGTCGAAGGCGATCGCCGCCGCGGACGCGCCGATCGGCACGCACGACGACTCGTGTTTGCTCGACGTGCGCTGCATCGACACGAACGAGTTCGCGCAGCTGCCGAACGCCGAGAAGGCCGTGGCGCAGCTGCACTTCGTCGACGGCGGCGTCGCGTACGTCTGCACCGGCGGCCTGCTCAACAACACGCGCCTCGACGGCACGCCGTATCTCCTCACCGCGAATCACTGCTTCGACTCGCAGACCTCGGCGACCTCGCTCGAGGCGACGTTCCAGTACCTCACCGTCAACTGCGAAGACGCGAACGTCTACCCGAACCGCGCGCTCTTCCCGCGCGCGCTCGGCTCGACGCTGCTCTCCACCGGCACCACGAGCGACTACACGCTGGTGCAGCTCAATCAGGCCGCGCCGTCGAACGCGGTCTTCCTCGGCTGGGACGGACAGACCGACTACTCGCAGGCGTCCGGCACGACGCTCTACCGCCTCCATCACCCGCTCGGCGCGACGCAGTTCTACGCGCGCGAGTCAGTCACCCTCACGGGGCCGGTCTGCAGCGCCGACCTCCCGCGCGGCAACTTCATCTACGAGAAGGACGTCGTGAGCGGCACCGCCGGCGGCAGTTCGGGCTCGCCGCTCTACCTCGCCGATCTCAGCGTCGTCGGCCAGCTCAACGGCGCGTGCGGACCGAACCCGGACGACGACTGCGACCGCGGCAACAACAGCGTCGACGGCGCCTTCCGCGTCACGTTCCCGCACGTCCAGCAGTGGCTCGCGCCGAGCAGCGGTCCGACGACGTGCACGCCGTCGACGACCGCCGCGTGCATGCTCAACAATCGCTTCAAGGTCGAGGTGAAGTATCGCGGCGGCTTCGACAACAACCCCGCCGACACGCCGGCGAACGTGAAGACGGTGACCGGCTTTGCCACGTCGAACTTCGAGACCGGCTTCTTCTACTTCAACAGCTCGAGCAACATCGAGATGCTGATCAAGATCCTCGACCAGGGCAACACCGACGGCCAGGGCCACCCGACCATCGCGGTGCTCTACGGCCTGGCGACGCCGCTGCGCGTCGAGGTCACGGTCACCGACACGACGAAAGGCACGGCGAAGACGTACACGAGCGCGTTCGGCACGATGGCGGGATCGACCGACTTCACGGCCTTCCTCAAGTAGCGCGATTCGCTCGCGTCATCCCGCGCTCCGGCGCGGGATGACGCGCTTCACGCGTCTCACGCGTACGTCGCGCGCCCGCCGCCGAACGACCAGTTCTCTTTCGTCACCTCGACGAGCGCGATCAGCACGTCGTCCGGACGCACGCCGTGCTCGCCGAGGCGGCGCACGATGTCGGCGTAGAGATTCGATTTGATCTCGACGGTGCGTCCGGCGTTGAGCGTGATCTCGATGATGAGCAGCTCCGGCGAGCGTTCCACGCCGCCGTACGTCGCATGCGCGATCAGGCGATCGGCATCGACTTCATCGAAGACCTGAAAGCGATCGTCGGCGGGCACGTTCGCCTGCGACACGAGCGCGGCGTGAATGGCCTCCCCGACTTCGTGAACGAATGCGAACGAGCGGCCTTTGCGAAGCGTGACGCGAACCAGCGGCATGACGGAGAATTCTATGGCATCCTGCCCGCGTCCAGCTTCGTGCCCGTTCCATCGATGCCTGCACCGACTGTTTCCATCGTCACCGCGACGTACAACCGCAGCGGCGTGCTGCGGCACACGATCGAGTCGGTGCTCGCCTCGCGCTTCACCGACTTCGAGCTGCTCGTCATCGGCGACGCGTGTACGGATGACACTGAAGACGTCGTGCGCTCGTTCGGCGACGCACGCGTGCAGTTCGTCAATCTCGCGATGAACGCGGGCGAGCAGTCCGCGCCGAACAACGAAGGCGTGCGCCGCGCGCGCGGCCGCTACGTCGCGTTCCTCAATCACGACGATCTCTGGACGCCGGAGCATCTCGACGTCTGCCTCGCCGCGATCGAAGAGCACGCGGCCGATCTCGTCTTCACGATGGAGCTCGTGTCGTACTTCAGCAGCGACAGGTGGCATCTCACCGGCGGCGCGGGCGCGTACGGGCCGTGGATGCATGTGCCGGCGTCGAGCTGGCTGTTCCGCCGCGAGCTCTTCGATGCCGTCGGGCCGTGGCGTTCCGCGCGCGAGCTCTTCCTCGCGCCGTCGCACGAGTGGATCTTCCGCGCGTGGAAGCAGCGCCGGAAGCTGATCGGCATTCCGCGCGCGACCGTCGTCGCCGTGAGCTCGGGGCTGCGCAAGAACAGCTACGCGCAACGCGACGCGCCGGACAACGCCCGCATCGCGCGCGAGTTGCACGACGATCCGCACTTCGTCGAGCGCGCGCTCGCCATCGCGGCGGCACGCGAGCTCGCGCGCAATCAGCGGCGACCGGTCACCGGCTTGGCGTTGTCGCTCGTGAAGCGCGTGCTGCTCGCCGCGGGCATCCATCCGTACAGCATCGTCCACGCACTTCGTCACGGGCGCCGCGGAGGCTTCATCGATCGGCTCCGCGGAACGCGCGGACTGTCGCCGCTGCCGCGGCGGGGAGACTCGAATGCCTGAGAGCTGGCTACTGCCCGGCGCGACGAAAGACGCGCAAACGATCACCGCCCGCTGGACGCCCGCGTCGATGCAGCTCATCGACGGCGTCACCGTGCGCGAGGTGCTCAACGTCCCGAAGAGCAACGGCTATCTCACGGAGCTCTTCCGCACGTCGTGGGCGGACGGCAACGCGCACATCGATCAGGTGTTTCAGGTGGTGCTCGAGCCGGGCGCGATCTCGGCGTGGCACACGCACGCGGCGACCACCGACCGGCTCTTCGTCGCGTACGGCAGCGCGCGCATCGTGCTGTACGACGGCCGGGACGGCTCGCCGACGCGCGGCGTCGTGAACGAGTTCCGCTTCGGCACGATCCGTCCCGCGCTCGTCACCGTGCCGCCGCGCGTGTGGCACGGCGTGCAGAACAGCGGCAGCGGCCCGATGATCCTCATGAACCTCGTCGACCGCGCGTACGACTACGAGGATCCGGATCACTGGCGAATCGCATCCGACTCGCCAGCGATTCCGTTCCGTCTCGTCTGACGCGCGTTACTTCGCGCTCGCACTCGCGGTCGTGCTGGTGTGCGCGACGGCGGCGGTGAAGCGGCTGTCGACGCGGACGCCCGCCAGCGCCGGCTCGGCGTTGATCGCGTCGAGCTCGTGATGGCCGGCGTTCCACGCCTTCACGAGCAACTCGACCGCGCGATCCTTCTGCCCCGCCTTCGCGAATTCGACGGCCGCGAGATACGCCGACCACGAGCCGCGATGGCCGCTCGCCTCGCTCGCGTGCACGAGCGCCGCGGCGGCGCCGGCGTGATCGTCGGTCTGCTGCAGCGTGCGGCCGAGCGCGAACCAGAGCTCGTCGTTCGCGGCATCCTCGCCGAGGAGCTTCCGATAGATCGCCGCGGCATCGGCGAAGTTCTTCTCGTCGCGGCGCATCTCCGCGGTCTGGATCAAACGTCCGCGGTCGTCGGTGCTCGGATTGAGGTACTGGTAGTTCTTCGCGAGATACGACTCCGGCGTCCAGTGGTACTCCATGTAGCGCGCGACGTCGTCGGCGACCTTGCGGCCGAGGAGACGGGCGACGAGATGGAGGGAACCGTCGATGCCGGCGGAGATGCCGGCGGTGGTCACGAACTTCCCGTTGTCGACGAAGCGGCGTCCGGCGATGACCTGAATTTGCGGATGCTGTTTCTGCAGCGGCTCGACGGCGTTGTACCAGGTCGTGGCCTGCAGGTGATCGAGGAGGCCCGTCTCGGCGACGGCGAACGCTCCGGTGCAGACGGTCTGCGTGATCTCCGAGCCCTCCGCCGACGACTTGAGCCACTTCATGAACGCGGCGTTCTCGGTGACGTGCTGGATCGCGCCGCCGGGGATGATGATGACGTCGGGCTTCGGCGCGTCGTCGATCGAATAATCGGGGATGACTTTGAGACCTTGCGCATTGAGCGGCGCCTTCGTCGCGGCGACGGTGTAGACGTGAAACGCCTTCGCGCCGCTCACGGAGCCGAACTCGCTGGCGTCGTTCCAGACTTCGTACGGTCCGGTCCAGTCGAGCGGCTCGGCATCTTCGTAAATGACGACGGCGACGTTGCGCGTGTACGGCGTGCGGTCGGCGCGCGCGGCGACCGCGGTCATGAGAACGAGTACTGCGAACAGGATGCGTTTCATCGGCGATTTCTCCTGACGTGGAGAATGCGGGCGCGCACGCGGCCTGTCAGTCGTTGTGCAGTGAAGCGCGCGCGTTCTGCAGCGAAGCGGCGCGTGCAGCGGCTCAGCCGCGCGCCCGCGGCGCGTCGAAGAGCTGCTCGAACTCCGCGCGGCGCGTGCGGCTCAGCTTCAGCCGCGTGCCGTCGTTGAGGATGAGCATGCAGTCGCCGCGAAACAGCGGATGCACCTCGCGCACGCGCTCGACGTTCACGATCGCGGAGCGGTGCACGCGGAAGAAGCGCGCCGGATCGAGCTTCTCCTCGAGCTCGGCCATCGTCTGCCGCATGAGGTGCGTCTTTCCGCCGGCGTGCAGCGAGACGTAGTAGTCGGCGGCCTCGATCCAGTCGAGATCCTCGACGGACACGACGATGGTGCGGTCGCGGCTGCGGACCATGAAGCGCTGCGCGTACCGCTCGCGTCGTCCGCGGTCGGCGAGCAGCTCTCCGATCTGCCGCGCGAGGTCGCCGCCCGCGGGCGTGCGCGCGAGCTCTTTCGCGCGCGCGAGCGCTTTCGCGAAGCGGTCGTCGTCGAACGGCTTGAGCAGATAGTCGACCGCGTTGACGTCGAACGCGCGCAAGGCGTAGCGGTCGAACGCGGTCACGAAGACGACCACCGGCAGCGGCGCGGGCGCGAGGCGCGCCAGCACCTCGAAGCCGTCGAGCTCCGGCATCTGGATGTCGAGAAAAAGAATGTCCGCCTGCGCGCGGCGGATGACGTCGACCGCATCGGGCCCGCTCGCCTCGCCCACGACCACGACGTCCGGATCGCGCGCGAGGAGATGGCGCACGGAGTCGCGCGCGAGCGGCTCGTCGTCGACGATGACCACGCGGTAGACGCGCTCCCTCACGCCACCTCGCTCCACGGCACCGCGAGCGAGACCACGACGCCGTCGCCGTCCTGGCGGATGTCGAACTGGTGCCGTTCGCCGTACAGACTGTCGAGACGCGCGGTCGTGTTGCGCAGCCCGATGCCGCTGCGCCATGCCGGGTCGAGCGTGCCGCTGTTGAAGAGCTCGAGGCGCAGCATGCCGTCCTCGCGCGCGGCGCGCAGCTCGATGCGTCCCGGCCCGGCGGACTTCGACACGCCGTGGCGCACGGCGTTCTCCGCGAGCGGCTGGAGGATGAGCGTCGGCACGGCCGCGCGCTTCGCATCGTCCGGCAAATCGACGGCGACGTGCAGGCGATCGGCGAAGCGGCTCTGCTGGATGGCGAGGTAGCGCTCGAGCATCCCCACTTCCTCTTCGAGGGCGACGCGCTGCACGCCGGAATGATCGAGCGTGTAGCGCAGCAGCTCGGAGAGGCCGGCGATCATCGTCACCGCCTCGCCGTTGCGGTTCGTGCGCACCAGCGCGCTGACGGAGTTGAGCGTGTTGAAGAGGAAATGCGGCTGGAGCTGCAGTTCGAGCGCGTGCAGCCGCGCGTCCGCGAGCGACGCTTCCAGCTGCGCCGCCTGCCGCGCGCGCTCCTCATAGCGCGCGTAGTACTCGGCCGCGTACGCGCTCGCCGCCGCGCCGGCGTACAGCAGGCCTTCCGTCAGAAAGTTCGCATAGCCCATCCATACGAACGCACTTCCGAAATTCACGACCGACATCCCGTCATAAGGGCGGATGGTCACCTCGGCGGCCGCCCACAGCGCCACATGCGTGACGCAGATGCCGAGCGCGAAAAACCCATGCAGCAGCACCGCACCCGTCGTCGGCGGCACGAGCGGCACGCGCCGCGCGAACGCGCGCACCAGCGCACCGGCGGCGAGCCACATGTTCCAGACGATGAGCTGGTAGACCGCGATGCGCACGATCGAATGATGGTGCGCGGCCATGCTCGTCCAGATCTGCAGCGCGGAGGCAACGCCGAAGATCGAGAGGAGCGCGGCGGCAGCAAGCCAGCCGAGCCACGATCGCTTCATGGCGCCGTAGTGTGCCGCAACGGTCCGCGAAAACGCGTCACGGTGCAGCGAAAGGTACCGTTGCGGCGGCGAACGGGCGCCGGCGAGGGACGAATCAGCAGCGCGTGGGCTGCCGTGTGCCGCAAAAACGGCCGGCTCAAAGGGGTCGGCCCTCAGTTCGCGATCAGATCCACATCCTTCGGCGCGGCGATCAGCACGACTTCGTCGCCGTTCATCGTGAACTCGATCCGCTCGGGCACCGTGTCCTTGTTGCGGATCATGAACTCGGAGAGCTCGTCCTCGATGTAGCGCTGGATGGC
>JAFATB010000011.1 GCA_019244185.1 Acidobacteriota bacterium | reverse complement strand
ACTTCCGACCAGCCCCCGATCAGGCGCCACCTCGATGATGCCTACATGGCCGACCGGGCGCTGGACCAGCAAAGGATGCGCGATATCCCCGCCTTGCTGTGTGGAGAGCCCGGCGAGCACGTCGCGAATCGCTTCGGCGTAAGGACGCGCGTCGGACACCCGTACCTGCGCGCGACGCAGGCGCGCGGTCGCCACCTGCTGCATGGCGCGCGTAATCTGGGCCAAGCTCTTCGTGGCCCTGATTCGCCGCCGAATTACACGTGCATTATTCGCCATTGGCTCACTCCGTTCAACGTGATGAGTGATCAGTGATTAGTGATCCGTGGGCGAACCGGATTGCGTTTGGTCGGCGGGTCGTGCTTGCGATGCTGCGCAGCAGACCTTCGGTGACCCGGCTCGCATGGAGCTGGCGAGTATGTCATTCTGCAACACCATTCACTAACCACTAACCACTCATCACTAATCACTAGTAGGCACTCGTGCGCTTCCACTCCTCGATCGCAGCCCTGAGCGCCGCTTCCGTCTCATCAGAGAGATCCTTGGTCTCGGCGATGGCCTGGCCGATCTCCGGATGATTGGAGCTCATGAAGAGGTGGAAATTGGCCTCCGCCTCGCTCACCTTGGGCAGCGGGATGTCGTCAAGGTAGCCGTTGGTCGCTGCGTAGATGATCATCACCTGCTGCTCCACCGGCATCGGGTCGAATTGCGGCTGTTTCAGGATCTCCGTCACGTGCTGGCCGCGGTTGATGCGATCGCGCGTCACCTTGTCGAGGTCGGAGCCAAACTGCGCGAACGCAGCCAGCTCGCGGAACTGCGCCAGGTCGAGCTTCATGCGCCCCGCCACCTTCTTCATGGCCTTGACCTGTGCCGCGCTGCCTACACGAGACACCGAGATGCCGACGTTGAGCGCGGGCCGCTGACCCGCGTTGAACAGGTCTGACTCCAGGTAGATCTGGCCGTCGGTGATCGAGATGACGTTGGTCGGGATGTACGCCGAGACGTCGCCGGCCTGCGTCTCGATGATCGGCAGCGCGGTGAGCGAGCCGCCGCCGCGCGCGTCGGAAAGCTTCGAGGCGCGCTCCAGAAGACGCGAGTGAAGATAGAAGACGTCGCCGGGATACGCCTCACGGCCGGGCGGGCGGCGGAGCAGCAGCGAGATCTCGCGGTACGCCGCGGCGTGCTTCGAGAGATCGTCGTAGATGCAGAGGGCGTGCTGGCCGTTGTAGAGGAAGTACTCGCCCATCGCGCAACCGGAGTACGGCGCGAGGTACTGCAGCGGCGCGGCCTCGGACGCGGAGGCGTTGACGACGATGGTGTAATCCATCGCGCCGTACTGCTCGAGCGTCTTCACGACCTGCGCGACGGTCGACTTCTTCTGACCGATCGCGACGTAGACGCAGACGACGTTCTTGCCCTTCTGGTTGATGATCGCGTCGATGGCGACGGCGGTCTTGCCCGTCTGGCGGTCGCCGATGATCAGCTCGCGCTGGCCGCGGCCGATCGGAATCATCGCGTCGATCGCTTTGAGTCCGGTCTGCAGCGGCTCTTTGACCGGCTTGCGGTCGACGACGCCGGGCGCGAGGCGCTCGATCGGATAGTACTCGGTCGCGTTGATCGGGCCTTTGCCGTCGATCGGATGACCGAGCGGGTTGACCACGCGGCCGACGAGCGCCGGGCCGACGGGAACCGACATGATGCGGCCGGTGCGCTTGCACTGGTCGCCTTCCTTCAGCTCGTAGTAGTCGCCGAGGAGCACGACGCCGACGTTGTCTTCCTCGAGGTTCAGCGCGAGTCCGGTGACGTCGTGCGGGAACTGCACGAGCTCACCGGCCATGACGCGCTCCAGGCCGTAGACGCGCGCGATGCCGTCGCCGACCGAGGTGATCGTGCCGACTTCGGTGACGTCGACGCCGCGGCCGATGCCTGTTAATTGCTGACGGATAATCTCTGTGATTTCTTCTGCTCTCAAATCGACAGCCATAAAGTCTCCCGTAATGGCTTGCGACAACCAGCTACGCTAACGTCTCGCGGAATTTGTTGATTTTGCCGGCCACCGACGCATCCCAGATCTCGCTGCCGATCTGCGCGACGAAGCCGCCCAGCAGCGAGGGATCCGTTTTCACGTCGAGCTCCACGCGCTTGCCGGTGCGCTTGCTCAGCGTGTCGGCGAGCTGCTCGAGCTCCTCCGGCGACAGGCTCTTCGCACTGCGCACCTCGGCGACGGCGATGCCAAGGTCGCGATTCACGTATTCGGCGAGCGCCGCGACGATCGCGCCGACGCCGTTGATGCGGTGGAAGCGCACGAACACCTCGAGCGACTTCGCCGCGAGGTCGGAAAGTTTCATCTTGCTCGCGAGCTGCTTCGTCACCGCGAGCTTCGCGTCCAGCTCGATGCCGGGATTCGCGTAGAACTCGCGCAGATCCGACGAGGTCTCGAGCGCCTTCGCGAAGCGCATCAATTCGCCGCGGACCTCGTTCGCCTTCGCGGCCGAACCGGCCGCGTCGACGATCGCGCGCGCGTACGGACGTGCAAAGCGGCGGATCATCATGACCGCACCTCACCCACCTCGCGCAGGCTCTCTTGGAACAGCCGGCGCTGGTCGTTCTCCGTCATCTCGCTCCGCAGAATGGCCTCGGCGCGCTCGGTCGCGAGCTGCCCCGCATATTCGGTGAGCTCGTGCCGCGCGTGCTTGAGGCGATTGTCGACTTCGTTCCGCGCCGCGGTGAGGATCTTCTGCGCTTCGTCTTCGGCCGCGGCGACGAGCTCGCGCTTCTGCCGCTCGCCTTCCGCCTGCGCGCGCTCGTGGATCGTGCGCACTTCCTGCTCGATCGCGGTGAGGCGCGCCTGAATCTCGCCCGCCATCTGATCGGCTTTCGTGCGGCGCTCGCGCGCCTCGTCCGCCGCGCGGCGAATTGCTTCGCTGCGCTCGTTGAATGCCTTCTTCACCGGCCCGCCGAGGAGATAGCCCAGCACGCCGAGAAAGAGCAGCATGTTCGCGAGCTTGAGGATCCACGCCGGGATACCGAAGTACGTCTTCGGCGCTTCACCCGCACCGCCTTCGTGATCCTCGGTCGGATGCGCCTGCTCGTGCGCCGCTTTTTCGGCACCGTGCGCGACGTCGTTCGGCTCGCTCTTCTGCGCGAACGCCACGAACGCGACGAACAGCGCGAGGAGGAGCAGCAGTGTTCTCCGCATCAGACCGCCCTCCCGAGAATGCGCTCAGCGGTCAACCGCGCGAGCGATTCCGACTCGCGCACGATCTGCTCGCGCGCCGCTGCCACGTCACCCGAGAGTTTCGCCTCGGCCGCGGTGATGATCTCTTTCGCCTGGCCGTTCGTGCGCTCGACGGTCTGTTGCCGGAACGCCGACGCCTCGCGACGGAAGCGGTCGCGCACGTCGGACGCATCGCGGCGCGCGGCGTGGAGCTGCGTCTCCATCCGCGAGGTGGCCTCGTTGTAGCGCGCCAGCGCGTCCTCGTACAGCGACTCGGCCGTCTTCGTCTCGGTCTCGCGCGCCTCGAGCACCGCGTTCACCGGCTCGAGAAAAAACTTGCGCACGATCAGGTAGTTGATCAGGAAGATCACCATGATCGCGAGCAGAGAGAGATCGGGCGTTAGATTGATCTGCATAGTTGTTCGGGAAATCCGATGCTTTCGGGCGCGGCGAGGAGGGCTCGAAGAGCGCACCACACCCCAAAGCCGCCGCTGTATACCACATCGGAAAGAACGTTGTCACGCGCGGGTGTTACCCGTGCGAATGGACGATTATCGCAAGATCCTCGAGCGCGCCGACGAGCACTTTTCGGCCGTCATGCGCGCGCAGCCGCAGAACCTGCAATGCGGCGCGGGATGCTCGCTCTGCTGCTACGGTCTCTTCGAGATCGGCTCGGGTGACGTGCCGGTGATCGCCGAGGGTTTGCAGCAGTTGCATCCGGCGCGGCGGAAGAAGATCGTGGCGCGGGCGAAAGCGATCGTCGACTCGAGCGAGCATCCGAATCTGCGCGAGTGCTCGCCGGAAGAGAAGGAAGCGTTCTTCGATCGCACGCAGTCGACGCCGTGTCCGAATCTCGACGACGCCGGACTGTGCATGATGTACGAGCATCGTCCCCTCGTCTGCCGCACGTTCGGTCTGCCGCTGCGCGAGGGACGCAAGTATCTCGGCGACGTCTGCGAGCTGAATTTCACGAATTCCACCTCGCAGGAACGACGGAATGCCGCCTGGGACCTGCGGTGGGAGGACGTCCTCGGGCCGGAAGACGAGTTCACGATCCCCGAGGCGATCGTCATGGTCGCGCGGATGCGCGGCTGGCTATAGCGCGGATGCGCGGCTGGTTGTAGCTACGCCTTCGCGGCGATGTTCGCCACCGTCGCGCCTTTGCGGTCGCCCATGACGCAGTTGCCCTGGAAGATCGCGCCCTCTTCGATGACCAGCGCCGGCGTGTCGATGTCGCTGAACACCTTGCCGTTGCGATGGATCTCCACGCGCTGCTCGGCCACGATCTTTCCGACGACGGTGCCGCTGATGGCGATGCGGCCGACGTGGACGTCGCCTTCGATGTGCGCGCTCTCGCCGACGATCAGCTCGTTCTTCGAGTAAATACGCCCGTTGAACTTGCCGTCGATGCGCATCGTGTCTTCGAACTCGAGCTCGCCTTTGAACGACGAGCCGCGGTCGAGGAAGCCATTCAGATCTCCGCTCTTGCCCTTCATGGTCATCTCCGTCTTCCCATCAACTCTTCCACGAGCCGGATCAATTCATCTTCGCTGCCGAAGCGGATGTGAATGACGCCGCCGCGGCGCTTGCGGTCGATCTCGACCTTGCTCCGCAGCGTCCGCGCCAGCTTCTCTTCGGCGTCGCGCGTGAAGATATCCTTCTCTTTCTCCGGCTCCGCCGCCGCTTTCGGCGAGCTTTCCGCCGCGAGCATTTCCGTCTGGCGCACGTTGAGGTTGCGCTTGACGACGCGGTCGGCGAGCTGCTCCTGTTTCTTCGACGACTCCACCGCGAGGATCGCCCGCGCGTGGCCCATGCTCAGCTGGCCCGCGGCTAATAACTTCTTGACGCCATCCGGCAGCCGCAGCAACCGCAGGAAGTTCGCGACGGTCGAGCGCTCCTTGCCGACGCGCTTCGAGATCTCCTCCTGCGTGAGGCCAAACTCTTCATGCAGCTGATGATAGGCGTACGCTTCTTCGATCGGATTGAGGTCTTCGCGCTGGATGTTCTCGATGAGCGCGACCTGCAGCGTGTCGCTGTCCGTCATCGTCTCTTTGATGACGACGGGGACGGAGGCGAGACCCGCTTTCTGCGCGGCGCGGAAGCGGCGCTCGCCCGCGACCAGCCGATACTTATTGTCAGAAATGCGCGTGACGACGAGCGGCTGGATGATGCCGTGCTCGCGGACGCTGCGCGCGAGGTCCTCAATCGACGCATCGTTGAAGGTCCGGCGCGGCTGATACGGGTTCGGCGAGATCTGCTCGATCGGCACCTGCGCGAGTCCGGCACCCGGAACGGGCGGCGGCGCGGCGGGCGCCGCTTCGACCGGTTTCGTCGGAATGAGGGCGCCCAGTCCCCTGCCGAGCGCTTTCTTCTGCGTGCTCATCAGTGTTGCGACCTCACGGTAGAACGGTCTCCGCCCGCTGGATGAACTCTTTGGCGAGATTGATGTACGCCTCGCTGCCGCGGCTGCGGATGTCGTAGAGGATGATCGGCTTGCCGAACGACGGCGCCTCGCCGAGGCGCACGTTCCGCGGCACCACCGTCTTGTAGACCTTTTCCGCGAAATGCGACCGCACCTCCTCGGCGACCTGGCGCGCCAGGTTCATCCGCTCGTCGAACATCGTGAGAGCGATGCCTTCGATCTCGAGCCCGGGGTTGAGCATGTCGCGGACGCGCTCGACGGTGTTGAGGAGCTGGGCGACGCCTTCGATCGCAAAGTACTCGCACTGCATCGGCACGAGCACCGACGCGGCGGCGGTGAGGCCGTTGACGGTGAGGAGGCCGAGGGATGGCGGTGAGTCGATGAGGATGTAGTCGTAGTCTTTGGCAACTTCCTGCAGGGCGCGGCGGAGGTAGAACTCGCGTCCGATGGCGTCGGAGAGCTCGAGCTCGGCCGCGACGAGGTCGACCGACGACGGCGCGACGTGGAAGTTCGGCAGCTCGGTCTGCTGGATGACCTCGCGGATGTTCATCCCGTCGGTGAGAACGGGATAGATCGACTTGTCCTGATTTTTGGGGATCCCGACGCCGGAGGTGGCGTTGGCCTGCGGGTCGAGATCGACGAGAAGAACGCTGCGCTCGCAGGCGGCCAGTGAGGCGCCGAGGTTGATGGCGGTGGTCGTCTTTCCGACCCCGCCCTTCTGATTCACGAGCGTGACGATCTTGCTCATTGTTCAATGTTCCACGTGGAACGGAACGTCAGCACGACGAGATAGTTGGATGTGCCGCGCGGCAGCGGAACGGTTTCGCCGGCGGTGAATCCTTCCAGTGCCGGTGCGTCCGGCGTGCCCTGAAAGAGCGCGACCCGCGCGCCCGGTTCCAGATGCTCCTTCAGCGACGGAACCCACTCCTCGGGGTTTCCGACCGCGCGCGAGACGACGAGCGAAAACCGGAGTTCGGGTGGGAGCCGCGGCAGAAGGCGCGCCAATCTATCACCGTAAACCACCGAGTTCAATCCGCACTCCCGCACCACGTGCTTGAGAAATGCCCACTTTTTCTGGTCTGCCTCCACCAGATGAAAGCGCGCGTCCGGCGAAACGATGGCCATCGGGATCGCGGGCAAGCCGCCGCCGGAGCCGAAATCGAGCACGTTCCCCCGCGGCTGAAGGATCTCCGCCGCAGATACCGCCTCGGCTATGTGCTCGTCGAGATGCTCCCGCGCCTCCGGACCGATCAGATTGATCTTCGCGTTCCAGCGCAGGAGCTCGGAACGGTACGTATCGAGCGCGCCCTGCACCTTACGCCACCCGCTCGCCCCGACGGAGGTGCATGCGCAGAATGGCAATCGCCGCCGGCGTGACGCCCGGAATCCGGCTCGCCTGCCCCAGCGACGCCGGCCGCACATGCGTCAACTTCTCCGTCATTTCGCGCGAGAGCCCCGGAAGCGCGTAGGTCATCGTCTGCGGGATTCGCAGGGCTTCGTCGGCGCGGAGACGTTCCGCTTCCCGCTGCTGCCGTTCGATGTAGCCGGCGTAGCGAAGGCGGCTGACAACGCCTTCCCGCTCGTCCTCGCTCAGCGCCCGGAACGCGGCCGCGAACTCTGGCTGCGCGTTTTCTGCGGCGGCGACGAGGCGATCGATATCGACATTCGGACGCTGGAGCAGCTTTTCCACGGTGGTTTGCGCACTGAGCTCGAGCCCCGCGCCGGCGAGCCAGGCGATGGTCTCGCGGTCGGGCCGAAGCTCGATCGTTCCGGTAGCAACGGCACGCGACATGCGCGCGATGCGCTGCTCGACGCGTCGCTGCCGCTCGGCATCCAGGAGGCCGAGTTGCGACGCGACGGGTGAGAGCCGCTCGTAGACCGAGTCGCAGCCGAGGAGCAGGCGATGCTCCGCGCGGGAGGTGAACATCCGGTACGGCTCCGTCGTGCCGTGCGTGACGAGGTCGTCGATCATGACGGCCGCGTAGGCCTGATCGCGGCGGAGGATGACGGGCTCGCCGCCGCGAATCGCCTGCAGCGCGTTGATCCCAGCGAGGAGCCCCTGCGCGGCCGCCTCTTCGTAGCCGGAGGTGCCGTTGATCTGGCCGGCCAGCCAGAGACCGTCGACGCCGCGAACCTGCAGCGTCGCGTCGAGCTGCTCGGGATTCACGAAGTCGTACTCGACCGCGTAGCCGTAGCGGGCGATCTGCGCGTTCGCAAACCCGGGCAGCGAGCGCACCACCGCGTCCTGAACGTCCGGCGGGAGCGACGTCGAGATCCCGTTGAGGTACAGCCACGGGTGCTGCAGGCCCTCGGGCTCGACAAAGACCTGATGGCGCTCCTTCTCCGCGAACCGCACCACCTTGTCCTCGATCGAGGGGCAGTAGCGCGGCCCGATCGCCTGAATCTGGCCCGAGTACATCGGTGCGCGGTGGAGGTTCGCGCGGATCAGCTCGTGCGCGAAAGCGCTGGTGTAGGTCAGCCAGCAGAGGATCTGCGGTTGCGGAAGCGCGTCGGTGAGGATCGAAAACGGCCGCGGGTGCTTGTCGCCTGGCGCTTCCTCGAGCGCCGCGAAGTCAACCGTATTGTGATCGACGCGTGGCGGGGTGCCGGTCTTGAGGCGGCCGAGCTCGAGGCCCAGCGCGCGAAGGGAATCCGAGAGCGTCTCCGCGGACGGTTCGCCGAAGCGTCCGCCGACGCGCTTCACCTCACCCGAATGCATGAGCGCGCGGAGGAACGTGCCGGTAGTGACGATGACGGCGCGGGCGGAGAGGCGGGCGCCGTCGCCGAGAACCACACCGCGAACGGCGGAGCCGTCGATGATCAGCGACGAGACGGAGCTCTCGACGATGGTCAGATTCGGCTCCGCAGTCAGCAACTCCTGGACAGCCGTAGCGTAGAGATCGCGATCGCACTGCGCGCGCGGCCCCTGCACCGCAGGACCCTTCGAGCGATTCAGCACCTTGAACTGGATCCCGGCGCGGTCGGTCGCCTCGCCCATCAACCCGCCGAGGGCGTCGATCTCCTTGACCAGGTTCCCCTTGGCGAGACCTCCGATGGCGGGGTTGCAGGACATGCGACCGATCGCTTCGCGCAGCATGGTCACCATCGCCACGCGAATGCCGCCTCGCGCGGCCACGCGAGCAGCTTCGGCGCCGGCGTGGCCACCGCCAATCACAATCAGGTCGTACTGCGGGTTCATCGACGTTCCACGTGGAACATCACTTTCCGATACAAAACTTTCCGAAGATCTCGGAGAGGATGTCGTCGCGAGTGATCGCGCCGACGAGGAGCCCAAGCGAATTCGCAGCACGGTAGAGGTCGACGAGAACCATCTGCTCGTCGAGCGCGGTAGCGAGCGCCTGCTGCGCTGCGGCGAGCGCCCCCCAGCATTCGAGCACCGCCGCGTGCTGTCGCTCGTTGACTAGCGCGCCTTCGGACGCGACGAACTGCTTGCGGACGCGATGGTCGAGCACGCGCAGCAACTCATCGATTCCGTGATCAATTACGGCACTTATGGAAAGCTCAGCGTTGACGTGCGTCAAGTCGGCTTTGGTAAACACCAGTAGGACGTCGCCGTCCAAGCTGTCCAGTTCAGCCTGATCGGCGGCCGTCAAACCGACCGTTGCATCTACCAAATAAATAATTAGATCGGCGGACCGCGCCGCCGCCCGGGCTCGCTCGACGCCGATGCCTTCCACCACGTTAGCCGTCGCTCGCAACCCCGCCGTGTCCGCCAGCGTCACCGGCAGTCCGCCGATCTCGATCGTCTCGCGCACGATGTCGCGCGTCGTCCCCGGGATCGGCGTCACGATCGCCCGGTCGGTCCCGACCAGCCGGTTGAGCAGCGTCGACTTGCCCGCGTTCGGCCGGCCGAGAATCACCGCGTTCAGGCCGGTTGCGGTGGCGTGGCCGCGGCGGTATGTCTCCGCCATCGCGGCGATCTCCCGCTGCGCCTCGTTCAGCCGCTCGCGCACCTCGTCGCGCGCGATGAACTCGTACCCTTCTTCCGAAAAGTCGAGCGCCGCCTCGAGCCGCGCGATCACCTCGAGTAGCGTCTGCCGCACCGCCGTCGCCTTCCGGCTCAGCACCCCTTCGAGGTTCGACAGCGACAGCTTCGCCTGCAATGCCGTCCGCGCGTTGATGAGGTCCGCGATCGACTCCGCCTGCACGAGATCGAGCTTGCCGTTCAGCACCGCGCGCTCGGTGAACTCCCCCGGCTCCGCGATGCGCGCGCCGTGCGCGACGCACGCGGCGATCACCTGCTCGACCAGCACCGGATTGCCGTGCAGCGTGAGCTCGACGAGATCGTTGCCGGTGAACGAGTGGGGCGCCGCGTAGCGCACCACGACGCATTGGTCGATCTCCGGCAACTCCACCAGGGTGGCGTTACGGACAGCCGGCAATCCCGACCGTGTTAACTCCGTCAGGATGGAGGTGCTGCCGGGACCGTCGATGCGCACCATCGCGAGCGCGCTGAGTCCGACCGGCGTCGCCGGAGCGACGATCGTGTCGAACGCCGGCTCGCTCACGCTTCCGGCGCCGGCTGGGCGTCCGCGTCGTTCGCGCGCGGTTCGCCCGCGGGACGCATGACGATCGCCACGCGCTTGTAGAAGCCGTCGCCGCGCGACTCGGTCGTCACGTCCTGGTCGTCCTGCAGCGCGAGATGCACGATGCGCCGCTCGATCGGCGTCATCGCCGGCAGCAGCTCCTCGCGTCCGCCGCGGCGCACGCGGTCCGCGACTTCACGCGCACGCGCGCCGAGCTCCTCGACGCGCTTGTCCTTGAACGCCTCGCAATCGAACTCGATCTCTTTCTCGACCTTGCGTCCGGTGAGCGCTTTGTTCGCGAGCACCTGAATCGCGTCGAGCAGCTCGCCGTGTTGCTCCGTGAGCCGTCGCGCGTCCGCGCCGAACAGCCGCAGAATGATCTGCTCGTCCTTCTCTTCGGTGCGCACGACGAGATCGAGTCGCGCGAGAAAGATCACGCTCTCGCACCATTCGCGTACGACGCGCGCCGCGTCGGACTCCGGCCCCTGCTCCGGCACCTCGGCGAAGAACTGCTCGAAGTCGCCCGTGCGGAGCTCATCGCGATTGCCACCACCGCCGCCGCCGCGACGTCCACGTCCACCACGCCGTTCACCGCCGCGATCGTCGGAGCGCGGTCCGCGATCGCGACCGCTGCGTCCTCCACGACTGCGACCACCGCCGCCACCGTCGGCGCGACCACTCCGCGATTCCGCGGGCGCGCGATGCGGCGCGACCTCCGCCGGCGGTGCCGGCTGCGGTGTCGCGGGCGCCGCCGCCTCGCGGTTGATCTCCGCTTCGATGACCACGCGCTTCACGCCACCCAGAAATCCGCGCTTTTCGAGAAGAACGTGGTAGGTCAACTGCCAGCGCTCGACTCCGAGCGTCTGCGACGCGTGCGTGAGCGCTTCCTCGAGATTGTGGCCTTCGAAACGCTGGCTCATGGTTTTCGGCTATGCATTCTGCAATTCCGCAGGATGCTCTTTCCACCATTTATTCATGATCGACTGCTGCACGATCGTCAAGATGTTCTGCACGAGCCAGTACAGCACGAGGCCGCTCGGGAAGTCCTTGAAGAGGAATCCGAAGAAGAGCGGCATCACCAGGAACATTCTCCGCTGCGACGGATCGCCCGTGGACGGAGTGATGTACGTCTGGATGAACATCGTTGCGGTCATCAGGATCGGCAGCACGAAGGTCGGATCCTTGTCCGAGAGGTCGTGAATCCAGAGGATGAACGGCGCGCCGCGCAGCTCGATCGCGCGCGAGAGCAGACCGTAGAAGCCCCACAGAATCGGGAGCTGCAACACCAGCGGAAGGCAGCCCGCCATCGGGTTGATGCCTTCCTTCTGATAGAGCGCCATCACTTCCATGTTCATCTTCTGGCGCTGCTCGGCGTCGCTCTTCGCCTTCTTGTAACGCGCCTTGATCGCCTCGACCTTCGGATTCACGCGCTGCATCTTCTTCATCGAAAGGATGCTCTTGTGCTGCAGCGGGTAGAGCACGATCTTGATGAGAATCGTCAGCACGATGATGGCGAAGCCGTAGTTCTTCGTCGCCGTATTGATCCAGACGAGCGCGCGGAGGAAGAAGCGGCCGATTGCGCCGAAGAAGCCGAACTGCAATGCGCCGGCGAGATCGTAGCGGTCGAGGAGCTGCGTTTCCTTCGGACCGAAGAACGCCTGCCCCGCCACCGCGCCGTCGGTCGATGCATTGACGCCGGCGTAGAGCTCCGCGCGTTTTTCCTTCGGACCGCTGTAGATGTCGATGCGGCGCAGCACGCCGGCGCCGCCATGCGTCGGGCGGAGCACGCTGAGAAAATAGTTGTCCTCGACGCCGATGTACTGCAGTCCGTCGTAGCTCTGGAACAGCGGCGCTTTCTCGCGATTGATCACGCGGAACTTCGACTCGCGCTCGATGACGCCGTTGCCGGTCATCACCACGCGGCTGTCATGTTCGTCCGCGCTCAGCGTGCGGAGGCCGGGACCGATCACGACGCGATACGGCACCGGCGGATTGATGCTGATCGCGAAGTCGAAGAGATACGGCTGCAGCATGTCGAGCCGGAACGTCTTCGTCACCGACACCGCGCCATCCGAATAGCGGTACTCGATGACGTGGCGGCCGCGCTCTTCGCGCTCGCTCACCGCGTACAGCGCGCTGTTCACACGCCGCGCGAATGCCGCGTCCTGCGCCTCGATGCTGAACGGAAAGTCGGTCCGCGTCGCCGCGCGCGCCTTCACCAGCTCGACGACATCGCGGCTGTGCTTCTGCTTGTAGCGGAGCAGTTTGAATGAAACGAGCTGCGCGCCGCGATTGGAGAACGTCGCCACGTACTCGCCGTCGTTGCGAAAGACCGACGGCTGCACGCGCGTCGCGGAAACGACCTGCGTCATCGCCGGAGCGGGCGCGATCGTCGGTGTGGCGACAGCCGTGGGAGCGCTGCTCGAAGTGGCAGGCGCCGTCGACGTAGTGCTCGATGCGGTCGTCGACGTCACCGCGGGCTTCGGCGGCAGCGGTTTCTTCGCGAGCTCCGGGAACAGCTTCGGAGCGAGCGCCGCCCAGATCCACAGCAGCGCGATCGAAATACCAATGGCCAGGAAAATTCGTTTTTCCATGTCAGGGGACCGGGTCCCAACCTCCAGGATTGAACGGATGGCAGCGCGCGAGACGCCGCGCACCAAGCCAGACGCCGCGGCCGACGCCATATTTTTCGACGGCCTGCATCGTGTAGACGGAGCACGTCGGCTCGAAGCGGCACATCGGCGGCAACAGCGGCGAGAGGAAACGCTTGTAGAAGCGAAGGAGAAACAGCGCGATGCTGCGGGCGGGATTCATGATCGCGCGGCCGTTGCGGTCAGCATGCGTTCCAGCCCGCGGCCGAGGTCGCGGCTGAATTCCTGGAACGAGGTCTGCGCGGCATTCGGCTTGACATTGACGACGATGTCGAGCGCGAGAGCGTCGAGGCCGAGCGGCTCGCGGTTCCGCCGGTAGATCTCGCGCGTCCAGCGCTTCAGACGGTTGCGAACGTTGGCCTTTCCGAGCTTCTTCGTCGCCGTGATGCCGAGTCGCGAATGGGCGAGTCCGTTGGCAGCGACGAAGAGGACCGTGTAGCGGGAAAACTGCTTGTGGCCCGTTTCATAGACCCGAAGAAACTCGCGGCGTTTCGCCAGCCTCTTCGTTTTCGGCAGAGCCTCGGACCGAAGGCGTTCCACCGGAGCACCGCGAGCGTCCGCTAGACAGCGAGACGCTTGCGGCCCTTGCGGCGACGGCGCGAGAGGACGGCCTGTCCGTCCTTCGTCCGCATCCGGACGAGGAAGCCGTGCGTGCGCTTGCGACGGCGGTTGTTCGGCTGATAGGTACGCTTCGATGCCATTTGCTAACCCTCTGAAAATGAAAGCGGTGAGTATAGACGGCGCGACTGCGGCGGTCAACGAGCGCCCTCCGGAGTCCGCAGGCCGAGCGCGCAAACGCCTCCTTCGAATGGCCTTATTCCACGGCGTTCCGGGCGCGCATTTTGACCCTTTCGCACCCCCTACCCCTGTGCTATGCTCGCTCGCCCGCCGCAGCTCCAGGAATTTCCACAATTGCGGAAAACCTGTGGATTCTCAATGAGATGCGGCGTCCCGGTCCCCCGATGAGCACATGGAGCGAAGTCCTCGCGCGTATCGAGCAAGTCGTTGACAGAGCGGAGTATGACACGTGGCTCGCTCCGACGCGCTTCCTTGGCCAAAAGGGCGACACGATCGAGCTCGCGGTGCCGACGCAACGCTATGTCGATGAGATCCGCGAACGCTTTGGCGCCCGTATCCGCGGCTTTCTGAACGAGATCACTCCCGAGCGGATCCAGATCCACTTCGTCGTCGAAGGCAGCGGTGACGACATCCCGTTCGCCATCGCGCCTCCCAAGGACGAGCTCCCCAACGCGGTCTTCAGTCCGCGCTACCGCTTCGAGACGTTCGTCGTCGGCAACTCGAACCAGCTCGCGTACGCCGCGTCGAAGTCGATCGCCGAGAATCCCAGCGGTTCGTTCAATCCGCTCTTCATCTACGGCGGCGCCGGCCTCGGCAAAACGCATCTCATCCAGGCCATCGGCCAGCAGGTGCGCGAGATGCGGCCGAAGCTCAAGGTCGCTTACATGTCGGCCGAGTCGTTCGTGACCGAGCTCATCACCTCAATCCGCTACGACCGGATGCAGTCGTTTCGCGACCGCTACCGTTCCGTCGACGCGCTCCTTCTCGACGACATCCAGTTCATCGGCGGCAAAGAACGCACGCAGGAAGAGTTCTTCCACACGTTCAACGCCCTGTACGAATCGCAAAAACAGATCATCTTCACTTCAGACCGTCCGCCGAAAGAGATCCCGACCCTCGAGGAGCGGCTGCGCTCGCGTTTCGAATGGGGGCTCACGGCCGACATTCAGCCGCCCGATCTCGAGACCAAGGTCGCCATCCTGCGCAAGAAGGCGGAGGAAAAAGGCGTGGAGGTTCCGCAGGAGGTGGCGATCTTCGTCGCCGAACGCGTTCGCTCCAATATCCGCGAGCTCGAAGGACACCTCAACAAGATCATCGCCTTCGCTTCGATGGTCGGACGCGCGATCACCATTGATGTCGTGAAGGAAGCCCTGAAGGACAGCCTCTCGAAGGAAGACAAGCCGATCACGCCGACCGAGATCCTGCGCGTCGTCGCCACGCACTACGGCCTCAAAGTCTCCGACATCAAGCAGAAGAGCAACGCGCAGACGATCGCGTTTCCTCGTCAGGTCGCGATGTACCTCTGCAAGGAACTGACGGACCTCTCCTATCCCGAGATCGGCAAGCTCTTCGCCGACAAGCACCACTCGACCGTGATGTACTCCGTGCAGCAGATCAAAAAGAAGATGGACAACGATCAGCAGTTCGCGCGCACGGTCGAGACGTTGTCGAAGCAGTTCCGATGACGGAATCCGCAACGCCTGCGGAAAGCAGCCCGGAAAAGATGTGGACGGATTCGACCCTCGCTCGCGACACGCGGACCTCTGCGGAAAACGCCCCGATTTTCCGGTGTTTCCCCGCAGCCGGACTCACAGGTCGGAACGCTGAAGACTGCTATACTTTTGAAGGCTTTGCGTCCTCCGACCACGATATCCACACCGCCTACTACTACCTCTACAAGAGAAAAAGACTTGTCTTGAAGGAAGAGACCACATGGAGCTGACCGTCGGAAAAGCGGATCTTCAGAAAGAACTCCAGCTTTGCCAGGGGGTCGTCGAGAAACGTTCGACGATTCCGATCCTGTCGAACGTTCTGCTGAAGGCCGCGGACGGACGTCTGCAGATCGCCGCCACGGATCTCGACGTCACGATTCTCAGTTCCTGCGCCGCGCGGATCACCACGCCCGGCGGCGTCACGATCGAAGCGAAGCGCCTCTTCGACATCGTCCGCTCGCTTCCCGACGACGACGTACACATCACGCTGCAGGACAACAACTCCGTCGCCGTCGAGTCGGGCACCGCGAAGTTTCGTCTCCTCGGTTTGCCGGCCGAGGATTACCCGACGCTGCCGACCGTCAACGTCGCCGAAGGGTTCAGCATCCCGCTCGGCGAGCTCAAGACGATGGTCGCGAAAGTGAAGTTCGCGATCACGCACGAGGAGACGCGCTTCCAACTCAACGGCGCGCTGCTCAAGGTGCAGCCGAACAAAATGGAGATGGTCGCCACCGACGGCCATCGCATGGCGCTCATCAACTTTCCCGCGTCGATCACGGGTGGCAAAGGCAAAAAGGGATCGGACCTCACGATTCTCATCCCGCGCAAAGCGCTCGATGAGATCCTGCGGCTCGAAGCCGATGCGTCGGAAGATGCGGTGCGCTTCGGCGTCTCCGACAACCAGCTCTTCTTCGAAGCAGGCGATCGCCGCCTCCTCGCGCGCATGATCGACGTCAACTTCCCCAACTACATGGAAGTGATCTCGCGCGACAACGACCGTCATGTCATGGTCGATCGCGAACGTCTGCTGTCGACGATCAAGCGCATTTCGCTCGTCGCCAACGAGCGCACGCGCGCCGTGCGTTTCGATTTCGCGCCGGGCAAACTCACGGTGTCGTCGACGAATCCCGAGCTCGGCGACGCGCGCGAGACCGTGCCCATCGACTACGCGGGACAGCCGTTCTTTGTCGGGCTCAATGCGGCGTACGTGATGGATTTTCTCTCCGCGACCGACACGCCGAGCGTCTCGCTCGATCTCAAAGACGAGAACAGCCAGTGCATCGGCAAGCCGGCGTCGACGGGTGAGGACCTTCCGTACGATTACCTGTACGTCGTGATGCCGATGCGGCTGGCTTGATCCTCCGCGGCCTCACGACCCGCAACTTTCGCAATCTCGAAGAAGCCGAGACGGCGTTTCATCCGCAGGCGAACATCTTCGTCGGCCGCAACGGCCAGGGGAAGACGAACGTCCTCGAGGCGATCTACTTTCTCGCGACGACGAAGTCGTTCCGCACCGCGCGCGTCGCCAGCCTTTTCCGCTTCACGCAAAACGATGTTTTCGTGAGCGGGGTCGTACATCGCGACGCCGTCGACAAGACGCTTTCGGTCGGGCTCGAAACGGGCGAAGCGAAGCGGCGCGTGCTGATGATCAACGGCGAGAAAGTCACGCTGCCGTCGTATCTCAACGCGCTGAGCGTCTTCGCGTACTCGGCGTCGCGACTCGAGATCATGCGCGGCGCGCCGGAAGAGCGGCGCCGTTTTCTCGACCGCGGCATCGCCAGCATCAACCCCGCATATCTCGAACAACTGACTCGCTATACGCGCGTGTTGCGGCAGCGCAATGCGTTGCTCGCGGAGATCGCGCAGCATCGTCAAGCCGCTGCATCGCTCGACGCGTGGGACAACGAGTTGATGGTCGCGGCGGCGGTGGTGCATCGCGCTCGCGCCGCGTACGTCGCCGATCTCGCGAACGTCTTCGCGGAGATCGTGCAGCGTCACGGCTATCACGTGTCGAACGTCGCGATGATCTATCGCCCGAGCGAGACGGCGGAGCTCGCGAAACATCGGCGCGACGAGATCCGCGCCCGTACGACGTTGCATGGGCCGCAACGCGATCTTCTCGAGTTCCTCGTCGACGGCCGTCCGGCGTCCGAGGTGTTGTCGGGCGGCGAGCAGAAGATGATCGTGTTGTTTTTGAAGTTCGCGAAGCTCGAGCTGTTTCGGCGCCGCCACGACGACGCGCCGCTGTTTTTGCTCGACGACGTCGATGCCGAGCTCGACCTCGAAATCCTGCAGGATTTGCTCTCCAATCTGCCGGTTTCGACGCAGGTCTTTGCCACCTCCGCGAAAGAGGTCTTTCTGCAGGCATTACAGGCCGGTCCGCATCGGCGTTTAAACGTTGAAAACGGACGAGTTACGGCAGTGCGGGATTTCGCCTGAGAAGGCAATAATCCGGCTGCCGTTTCGCGTTCTGTCGTACGGCGCGAAATCCCTCTCCGACGCGCCGCGGAAACCAAGCCGGCAGAACCTCTGGAAAGCGACGGTCGATGGCAGAAAACTACACAGCGGAAGACATCAAAGTCCTCAAGGGACTCGATGCGGTGCGCAAGCGTCCCGGCATGTACATCGGCGACACCGACGACATCACCGGCCTGCATCACATGGTCTACGAGGTCGTCGACAACGCGATCGATGAAGCGCTTGCCGGCTACGCCGACAAGGTCAACGTCACGATCCACACCGACAACTCCGTGACCGTCGAAGACAACGGCCGCGGCATCCCCGTCGATCTGCACAAGGAAGAAAACCGCTCCGCCGCCGAGGTCATCATGACCGAGCTCCACGCCGGCGGAAAGTTCGACAACAACTCGTACAAAGTCTCCGGCGGTCTGCACGGCGTCGGCGTTTCGGTCGTCAACTTTCTCTCCGAGTGGCTCGACCTCGAGATCCATCGCGACGGCTTCATCTACCGCCAGCGCTACGAGCGCGGCGTGCCGACCGCGCCGATCGTCAAAGGCGAGAAGACCACGCAGCTCGGCACGCGCGTGACGTTCAAAGCCGACGCGGAGATCTTCTCCGTGACGGAGATGAACTTCGACACGCTCGCCCAGCGCCTGCGCGAGCTCGCGTTCCTCAACTCCGGCGTCTTCATCGCCATCCGCGACGAACGCAACGACAAGCATCACGAGTTCTGCTACGAAGGCGGCATCGTCTCGTTCGTTCGGGATCTGAACAAGAACAAGACGCCGCTGCACGAAGAGCCGATCTTCATCCGCGACGAAGCGGACGGCGAACAGGTCGAGATCGCGTTGCAGTGGAACGACGGCTACACCGAGAGCATCTACACCTTCACGAACACGATCAAGAACGCCGACGGCGGCACGCATCTCATCGGCTTCAAAGGCGCGCTCACGCGCACCGTCAACAAGTACATCAGCGATTCGGGACTGCTCGAGAAGCTGAAGATCTCGCTCGAAGGCGACGACATCCGTGAAGGTCTCACGGCGATCATCTCCGTGAAAATCCGCGACCCGAAATTCTCGTCGCAGACGAAAGACAAGCTCGTGTCGTCGCACGTGAAAACGTGGGTCGAGCAGGTCGTCAACGAGCGTCTCGCCGAATATCTCGAAGAGAATCCGCGCGAGGCGAAGCGCGTCGTCGAGAAGATCGTCGACGCGGCGCGCGCGCGCGAAGCCGCGCGCAAAGCGCGCGAGCTGACGCGCCGAAAAGGCGCGCTCGACTCAGCATCGCTTCCCGGCAAGCTCGCCGACTGCTCCGAACGCGATCCGCGCTTCTGCGAGATCTACTTCGTCGAAGGCGACTCGGCCGGCGGCTCCGCGAAGCAGGGACGCGATCGCCGCTTCCAGGCCATTCTGCCGCTGAAAGGCAAGATCCTCAACGTCGAGAAAGCGCGTCTCGACAAGATGCTGTCTTCCGAGGAAATCCGGCTGATGATCACGGCCCTCGGCACCGGCATCGGCACCGACGACTTCGATCTCGCGAAGCTGCGGTACCACAAGATCATCATCATGACGGACGCGGACGTCGACGGCTCGCACATCCGCACGCTCATCCTCACGTTCTTCTATCGCCACATGAAGGACGTCATCGAGCAGGGGCATCTCTTCATCGCGCAGCCGCCGCTCTTCAAGGTGACGCAGAGCAAGAAGGACACGTACCTCAAGGACGAGACCGAGAAGCTGCGTTTCCTCCTCAACCGCATCGCCGAGTCGGTGGAGATCACGCCGGAGGGCGGCCTCGCCGTGCGCGGCGAAGCGCTCATGAACATGCTGCAGCGGATGGACGAGTACCGCTCGCACGCGCGCAGGCTCGCGTCGCGCGGCGTGCCGCGCGAGGCGCTCGACGTGCTGTTCCGCGAGCATTTCACCGACCGCGCCGCATTCGCCGACGTGACCAAGCTCCAGCAGCTCGAAGCCGCGCTGACGCAGGCCGGCTTTGCGAACGTCCGCATCGTCACCGACGAGATCGCGGAAACGACGCAAGTCGAATTTCAGGTCGGCAGCAACGGCAGCGGACGCAGAGCGACTGTCAACGCGGAGCTCCTCGGACATTACGAGTTCCGGCAGATGGCGAAGGCGTACGAGCAGCTCTCCGCATTCGGACTGCCGCCATACGCCGTGAAGAACGGTGACGACACGACGATCTACACGAACGTTGACGACCTTCTCGAGTCGATCTTCAAGATCGCCGAGAAGGGGCTCACGATCCAGCGCTACAAAGGCCTCGGCGAGATGAACCCGGAGCAGCTGTGGGAGACGACGATGAATCCCGAGACGCGCCGGCTGCTGCAGGTGAAGATCGAGGACGCCGTCGGCGCCGATGAGATCTTCACCATCCTCATGGGCGATCAGGTCGAGCCGCGGCGCGTGTTCATTCAGGACAACGCGCTCGACGTGAAAAACCTCGACATTTAATCAGTACGCAAAGCGAACGGAAAGCGTACGAAACGCAAGCGGAATCAGACGCGATAAAGCATGGCTGAAACGGATTATCCGAATTCGAACGAGCAGCGGTTCCCGGTCAACATCGAAGACGAGATGCGCCGGTCGTATCTCGACTACGCGATGTCGGTCATCATCGGGCGCGCGCTGCCCGACGTCCGCGACGGCCTCAAGCCCGTCCACCGCCGCATCCTCTACGGCATGTACGAGCAGGGGAACACCGCGGGCAAGGCGTACAAGAAAAGCGCGCGCATCGTCGGCGACGTGATGGGCAAGTTCCACCCGCACGGCGACTCGGCGATCTACGACACGGTCGTGCGCATGGCGCAGGACTTCTCGATGCGCTACCGCCTCGTCGACGGCCAGGGCAACTTCGGCTCGCTCGACGGCGACAACCCCGCGGCCATGCGCTACACCGAAGTGCGTCTCACGCGCCTCGCCGAAGAGCTGATGCGCGACGACATCGACAAAGAGACGATCGACTGGGTGCCGAACTACGACGGCTCGCTCTCCGAGCCGTCGGTGCTGCCGGCGAAGTTCCCGAACCTCCTCGTCAACGGCAGCTCCGGCATCGCCGTCGGCATGGCCACGAACATCCCGCCGCACAACCTCGGCGAGATCATCGACGCGTGCCTCATGCTCATCGAGCATCCCGGCGCGACGATCAAGGAGCTGATGACGGTCGTCCCCGGACCTGATTTTCCGACCGCCGGCTACATCCACGGCGTCGAGGGAATCCGGCAGGCGTACGATACCGGCCGCGGCATCATTCAGGTGCGCGCGAAAGCGATCATCGAGACGCAGAAGAAAAGCGAAAAGCAGCAGATCGTCGTGACGGAGATTCCGTACATGACGAACAAGGCGCGCCTCATCGAGAAGATCGCGGAGCTGGTGCGCGACAAGCGCATCGAAGGCATCTCCGACCTGCGCGACGAATCGGATCGCGAAGGCATCCGCATCGTCGTGGAGCTGAAGCGCGACGCGATCGCGGAGATCGTGCTGAACCACCTGTATCGCAACACGCAGATGCAGACGACGTTTGGCATCATCTTCCTGGCCATCGTGAACAACAAACCCGAGGTCATGGACCTCGGCACGATGCTGCGGCACTTCATCGATCACCGCAAAGAGATCGTGGTGCGCCGCACGCGCTTCGAACTGCGGAAAGCAGAAGAGCGCGCGCACGTCCTCGAAGGTCTCGTCAAAGCGCTCGACGTGCTGGACGAGCTCATCGCGCTCATCCGCGGCAGCCGCACGCCGCAGGAAGCGAAGGACGGTCTCATCGCGCGGTGGCAGTTCAGCGAGATCCAGGCGCAGGCGATTCTCGACATGCGCCTGCAGCGCCTCACGGGACTCGAGCGCGAGAAGCTCATCGCGGAGTACCACGAGATCCTCGCCACGATCGAGCGCCTGCGCGCGATCCTCGCATCCGAGCGGCTCGTGCTCGAGATCATCGCGCGAGAGCTGCGCGAGATCAAAGAAGCGTACGGCGACGCGCGCCGCACCGAGATCGTGCCGGACACGTCGGAGATCTCGATCGAGGACCTCGTCGCGGACGAGGACATGGTCATCACCGTCTCGCGCGGCGGCTACATCAAGCGCTCGCCGCTGTCGCTCTATCGCGCGCAGCGGCGCGGCGGCAAAGGCCGCATCGGGATGCAGACGAAGGAAGAGGACATCGTCGAGCATCTCTTCGTGGCGTCGACGCACGCGTACGTGCTCGTGTTCACGGACCGCGGCCGCATGTATTGGCTGAAGGTGTACGCGGTGCCGGAAGTCGCGGCGAATGCGCGCGGCAAAGCGATCGTGAACCTCTTGCCGCTCGAAGCAAACGAGAACGTCCGCGCGCTGCTCACCTCGCGCGACTTCACCGAGGGCAAGTACGTCGTCATGGCGACGCGCGGCGGCAAGATCAAGAAGACCGAGCTCGCCGCGTTCTCCAACGTGCGCGCTACCGGCATCATCGCCATCGACATCGGCGAAGAGGACGACCTGCACAGCGTCGGCCTCTCGAACGGCAACTGCGAGATCTTCGTCGGCACGCACGAAGGCAACGCCATCCGCTTCCACGAGTCGGGCGTGCGTCCGATGGGACGCGGCGCCGCCGGCGTGAAAGCGATCGCGCTGCGCGGTGATGACTACGTCGTGGAGATGGACGTGCTGCCGGGATCGGCGGATGCAGCGCCGGTCGTCGAAGGCAGCGAAGACGAGGCGGCCACCGAAGAGGTCGCGGTGGAGCAGGAGCTCGTCGCCGAGGAAACGCCGGACGGCGATGCCGAAGACGAAGCGACGCTGCCGGCCGACGATCGCGGCTACATCCTCACGATCACGGAGAAAGGCTTCGGCAAGCGCACGCCGGTCTCGGCGTATCGCCTGACGCGCCGCGGCGGCTTCGGCATCGCGAACATGAAGGTGACCGACAAGAACGGCAAAGTCGCCGGCATCGCGCACGTGGGCGACGACGAACAGGTGCTGCTCATCACCGAACAGGGAATGATGATCCGCACCGACGTCGCCAGCATCCGCATCGCCGCCCGCAAGACGCAGGGCGTGCGCATCATTCACATCGATGAGAACGATGTCGTGGTCGGCGCCGTCAAACTGGTCGAGCGCGACGACGACAAGGAGACCCCGGAGCCGGATGAAAACGGCAGCTCTGAAGCAGCAACGGACGGAACGACAGGCAAAGCCGACGACGAACCGCCGAGCGAAGAACCGGTCCACTGACGGCGCGAAACCGTACAATTCGCGTATGGCGCGCCCGTCCCGCGAGCGGCTCGAGCATCTCTCACGAGAGCTCGTCGACGTGCTCGCGCGCTCGCGCGCGGTCATCCTGCTGAAAGACCGCGAGGTGGTGCGCCAGGCGATGGCGCAGGCGCTCACCGACGAGCTGCGCCGCGAACAGGAGCGTCAGGACAACGCGCGCCGCCGCATCGCGGCGATGCGCAACGCGCCGAAACGCGGCACTGCCGAATGGGACGCGTTGTTCGGCAAGCTCGTCGAGGAAGAGTATCTGCGCGAGGGGCTCGACTCTTAATTCGAGTCGTCCGGCTCCGGCGCCGCCTTCAGCGACGCGGTGTCGTCGGGGCTGGCGATCATCTTCCGCAGCCGCTGCGCTTTCATCCGCTCGAAGATGCCGCCGGCGTGACCGGCCGGAATCCAGCTGTTGCCCGCGCACTTCGGGCAACGTCCGCGAAAGGCGATGTTCTTTCCGCAGTCCGGGCAGATGATGACCAGCGAGTGCGAGAGCTCGAACTTCTGCTCCCCTTCCGCATCCAGACTGTTCAGGAAAGCTGCGAGATTGGTAAACGTCTCTTCCAAAGGTTCGACAACTCCGGACCCGGGATTAGAGCAAGCGACGTGCCGTGACCGGCGGCGGCTACATCCGCATGAGGTCGAACTGCTCGTGGTGGAGCGATTCATCCGGCTTGAAGACGAGATGAATGCCGAGCGTCCGCTCCACTTCCTCGAAGATCGGATCGCCGGCGTGCAACGTGCCGTAGACGATCGGGTTCACGCGCACGATGACGTCCTGCCCTTCGTGGAAGTCGCGCAGCTTCATGAGCTCGCGCCACACCTCCAGCGCGATCGTCGTGTTCGACTTGATCCGTCCGCTGCCGCCGCAGTACGGACACGCCTGCGTCAATGAACGCTCGAGACTCTGACGCACGCGCTTGCGCGTCATCTCGATGAGGCCGAACTCGGAGATCTGCAGGATCTTCGTTTTCGAGCGGTCTTTGCGGATCTCGTTTTCCAGCGCCTCGAAGAGCCGCTGACGGTTCGCCGGCTCTTCCATGTCGATGAAGTCGAGGACGATGATGCCGCCGAGGTCGCGCAGACGGATCTGGCGAACGATCTCTTTCGCCGCCTCGATGTTCGTGCGGAACACCGTCTCTTCGAGGTTCTTGCGCCCGACGTATTTGCCCGTGTTCACGTCGATCGCGACGAGCGCCTCGGTCTGATTGATGACGATGTATCCGCCCGACTTGAGCCACACCTTCGACTTCAGCGCCTTCGCGATCTCCGGCTCGATGCCGAATTCGTCGAAGATCGGCTCCTCGCGGCGGAAGAGGCGCACGCGCGAGACGAGCTGCGGCTGGATCTGGTCGAGGAACTCGACGATGCGCTGGTACTGATCGACGGAATCGACCCAGACGCTCTTGAACTCCGGCGAGAGCACGTCGCGGATCGTGCGCAGCACGAGGTCGAGATCGTGATGGATCGCATTCGGCGCCGACGATTTCTCCGCGCGCCGGCGGATCTGTTCCCACAGTTCCGTGAGATAGCGCAGATCGGCGAGGAACTCTTCCTCGCCGCGACCTTCACCCGCCGTGCGGACGATGAAGCCGCCGTGGCCGTGCGGACGAATGCGCTCGAGGATCTCCTTGAGCCGCACGCGCTCTTCTTCGTCTTCGATGCGGCGCGAGACGCCGACGTGATTCACCGTCGGCATGTACACGAGGAAGCGGCCGGGCAACGTGATGTGACTCGTGATGCGCGCGCCCTTGCCGGCGATCGTGTCCTTCGACACCTGCACCACGATCTCCTGTCCTTCGCGCAGCAGATCGGAGATCGACGCCTCGGTACGGTGCGGCTGCGGCACGTCGTCGAGATGCAACTCGTCCGGCGTTTCGCTCTCGTATTCTTCGAGATCTTCGATGACGTCGGAGACGTAGAGAAAAGCGTCGCGCTCGAGCCCGAGGTCGACGAACGCCGACTGCATCCCCGGGAGCACCTTCGTCACGCGCCCTTTGTAGATGTTCCCGACGATCGTGCGGTGGCGGGTGCGCTCGACCCACAGTTCGACGACCTGGCCTTCGTCGAGCACGGCGATCCGCGACTCGTGTCGCGTCGCGTTGATCACGATCTCGCGGGACATGCGGCGCGCATTGTAACCGGCGGACGGCGATAGACTTCGCTCGCGATGCTGCGGACGATCTACTTCTCCGGTGCGATCTCCGGCGGCCGCGCCGACGTCGCGCTGTATCGCCGTCTCGTTTCCGCGCTCGAAGCGGAGGGACACCGCGTCCTGGCCGGCGCCGTCGCGGCCGAAGACGTCGGCGCCGGCGGCGAGATGCTCACGCCCGACTTCATCTTCGCGCGCGACCTCGGCTGGCTCGATGACGCCGATCTCGTCGTTGCGGAGGTATCGATGCCGTCCACCGGCGTGGGTTACGAGCTCGCCTACGCACGCCACCGGCGCGGCATTCCGGTGATCGCGCTGTACCGCCCCGCGCACACGACGCGCTGCAGCGCCATGGTTGCCGGCGATCCCGGGATCGTGCTGCTGACGTACGAGATCGTGGAGGAACTGCTGCCGCGCCTTCTGGAATCCATCCGCCGCGCCGCGGGTTACTCCGACCGCTTACCTTGACCGTACCTTGACGAGGGGGTATCGCGGTGCTATTTTCCGCCCCCTTCGGAGCGTTAGTACTCCGGCATAGCTCAGTTGGTAGAGCAGCGGACTGTTAATCCGCGGGTCGTAGGTTCGAGTCCTACTGCCGGAGCCATTTTCTCGACACTGACATCATTCCGTCATAATATCTCTCCCGCAGAAAAGGAGAGATAGCATGGCGTACACCGCCCAGCAGCGGACAGCGGTCCTTTCGATCCTCTCGAACCTCGCCTCGAACCGCAAGGGATCGGTCGGCGACCTCCGCGAATCGCTCGAACAGCAGCTCACCGAGGCGCTGCAGAGCTCCACGTTCACGCAGTACATCGGCCGGTGGGACGTGGTGTGGGGGCCGCAGATCACGAAGGGCTCGATCTTCTCCGACGAAGCCGACAACGCGATGTACGTCGCGCGGAGCGCGGAGACGAACGATCACGTGGTCGCGATCGCGGGCACCAATCCCGGCTCACTCTTCGACGCCGCCATCGAAGACCTCGCGGTCGGCACCGTGGTCGGCTTCGGCGGCCTGGCCGGCGCGGAGATCTCGAAAGGGACGCAGACCGGCATCATCGCGCTGCAGAACATGACCGACCCGCGCACGACGCAGACGCTGCGCAACTTCCTCGACGAGCTCCCGCCGACGAACGCGAACCTCATCTTCACCGGCCACTCCCTTGGCGGCGCGCTGTCGCCGGCAATCGCGCTCGATCTCGTCGTCAGCCAGGGACTGGATACGAGCAAGTTCAAGAACGTCTACGTGTATCCAAGCGCCGGTCCGACGCCGGGCAACGACGCGTTCATGCAGCTCTTCACGAAGACGTTCCCCGCCGTCGGCGACAACCCATTCAACGCGTGGAACCAGAACGTACGCAACACCCTCGACGCCATCCCGCGCGCGTGGGCGCAACTCGCGGAGCTGCCGGCGTTGTATCCGCCGCTGCTCGGCGGCCGGCCGGTCCCGTGCGTACAGACGCTCGTCAACGATCTCCTCACGCCCGCGCTGAAAGGCAACACGTACACGGACCTGCCGTTCGTCACATTCGAAGGAACCTTCGACGGCGACGTGGACGTGCCCGCGCCCGGCGTCAGCTGCGCGTGGCTGCGGCAGATGGTGTATCAGCACATCGAGGGCTACTACGCCACGCTCATTCCCGAACTGCAAAGCTCGCTGCCAGTGCTCCTGACCCTTAGCGAGGGCGTCTGTCTCGCTTTCGACGGCTGGTGCGCCATCCATCGGCTGTAGCGGCGCGAATGAAACCGGCTACATCCGCTGTTGCAGGCAGCGGAGGACGAGGGCGATTCTGACGCTGCAGCAGCTACCCGACAGCCGGCGCGCGATTTTGCTCGCGCTCAAACAGCAGGGCGCGGCGACGATCGCGCAGCTGTCCGACGCGTTGCAACTGACCGGCGAAGCGGTGCGGCAGCAGCTCCTGCAGCTGCAGCGCGAAGGGTGGGTCGACGCGCGCGTCGACCGCGAGGCCGCGCGCGGACGCACGGGACGTCCCGCCGCGCAGTACCGCCTCAGCGACGCGGGCGATCATCTCTTTCCGAAGCACTACGACATGCTGTCGATCGCGGTGATCGACGCCGTCGCGGAGGAGCTCGGGACGGAGGCGGCCATGCGCGTGCTCGAGCGCGTGTCGAACGACAAAGTCGCCGCGGTCGCGCCGCTGCTCGAAGGGCTCACGCTGCACGAGAAACTCGCCGCGCTCAAGCACTGGTACCTCGAAGACGATCCGTACATGGACGTCGAGACCGGCGACGAGCTGCGCCTCATCGAGCGCAACTGCCCGTTCTACAACACGGCCATGCGCCGCCCCGCGCTCTGCAGCGTGTCCGTCAACGCGCTGACGCGCCTCCTCGGGCATCGCGTCCAGCGCGAAGAGAAGTTCCAGAACGGCGACGGCCGCTGCGTGTTTCGCGTGAGCAGCGACGAGCCGATCGATCCCGCGACGTGGCGCTTCCGGCCCGAATAGCGCGCGTTACTCCGCCGCTTCGCGCTTGACGTCGTTGCGCGCCGGATTCTTCGCGATCCACACCGTCTTGATGTTCGTGAACTCGCGGATGCCATACACGCCGAGCTCGCGCCCGAAGCCGGAATGCTTCGTGCCGCCGAACGGCATGCGCGGATCCGACGCGACCATCGCGTTGACGAACACCTGACCCGAGTCGATGCCGGCGATGAAGCGCTCCGCCTCGCCGTCGTCCGACGTCCAGACGCTCGCGCCGAGTCCGAACGGCGTTGCATTCGCGAGCCGGATCGCTTCGTCGGCATCGCGCACGCGGAAGAGCGACGCGACCGGACCGAACGTCTCCTCGGCGTACGCCGGCGCGTCGCGCGGAATGTCGCGCAGCACCGTCGGCGCGTAGAAGTTGCCGCGGTCGTGGAGACGCTTGCCGCCCGTGAGCAGCGTCGCGCCGGCGCTGACGCTCGCGTCGACCTGCTTCTCGAGATCGTTCACGATCTGCGGCATCGCCATCGGCCCGACGTCCGTCGCCTCGTCCATCGGATCGCCGACGCGCAGCGCGTTCATCGCCGCGACGAAGCGGTGCTCGAACGCGTCGGCGATGTCCTCGTGCACGATGAAACGTTTGGCCGCGATGCACGACTGGCCGTTGTTCACGATGCGCGCGCGGATGCCGGTCTTCACCGCCTCGTCGAGATTCGCCGACGGCATTACCACGAATGGATCGCTGCCGCCGAGCTCGAGAACGCTCTTCTTGATGCGCTTCGCGGCACCGGCCGCGACGCTCGCGCCCGCGGGCGCGCTGCCGGTAAGCGTGGCGGCGCGGATGCGCTCGTCGTCGAGGAGCGGCGCCACCTGTTCGGAGGTGATGAGCAGCGTCTGGAACTCGCCCGCGTCGAAGCCGGCTTCGCGAAGGATGTCTTCGATCGCGAGCGCGGACTGCGGCACGTTCGACGCGTGCTTGAGCAGCCCGACGTTGCCGGCCATGAGCGCCGGTGCAGCGAAGCGGAAGACCTGCCAGAAGGGGAAGTTCCACGGCATGACCGCGAGCACCGGGCCGATCGGATCGAAGCGGACGTAGCTCTCGCGCGCGTCGGTGGCGATGCGCTCCGGCGCGAGGTACGCCTCGCCGTGCTGCGCGTAATGGCGGCAGACCATCGCGCACTTCTGTACCTCGGCGACGGCCGCTTTGATGGTCTTGCCCATCTCGGTGGTGAGCGTCGTCGCGTAGTCGTGCGCGCGGCGGTCGAGAAGATCGGCGGCGCGCAGGAGGAGCGCGGCACGCTCGGGAAACGAACGCGCGCGGTTGATCGCGTACGCCTCGATCGACTTCTGCAGCTTCTGCTCGATGTCCGCGTTCGACAGCGGCTCGAAGGTGGCGATGGTTTCTCCGGTGGCGGGGTTCACGCTGGCGATGGCCATGACCTGCCGATCATAAGCAAGCCGCCGATTGTCATAGTGCACTTGACAAACAGCCGGTTAGTAACTAAACATTCATTTACAAATGGGCCGCCCGCCGCGCATCAACGCCGAGCAGATCCTCGCCGCCGCCCGCGCGGCCTTCACCGCCCGCGGCTTCGCCGCCACGACGCTGGCCGACGTCGCCGCGGCCATCGAGGTCACGCCCGCGGCGATCCTCCGCTACTTCCCGAGCAAGCAGGATCTCTTCGCCGCCGCGATGAGCGCGCGCGGCATCGACGCGCCTCCCTTCATCGACGAGCTCGCGCGCGTCGATCCCGCGTCCGATCCGCGGGTCGTGCTGCGCCGTTTCGCCGAACAGATGATCCCGTTCGCCAGCACGATCATCCGCTCCGCGATCGCCGTGCAGATGCACGCCGCGTCCGCGCAGACGACGCTGGTCGTGCCGTTCGACACGCGCGCGGACGAGACGCCGCCGCGCAAAGGCATTCGCATCGTCACGCAGTACTTCCGCCGGGCCATGAATGCCGGCGTCATCCGCCGCGGCGATCCGCGCGCGTACGCGCTGCTCTTCGTCGGGCAGCTCCAGTCGTACGTCTTCATCCATCAGCTTCTGGCGATCGAGCCGGCGTATCCGCTCGACCGCTATCTCGACGCGCTGTTCGCACTCTGGAGCGACGGCGCGATCGTGGGAGGTCGTCGTGGCAGCAGCAGCAAGTCGCATCCTCAAGCGGGTGATCCCGATTCTTCTCGTCCTCGGCGCCGTGACGGCGGGACTGCTGTACGCGCGGCAGCAGCGAAAGCCGAAACCGCTCGTCCTCGCGGGAACGCTCGAGGCGCGGACGGTGAACGTCGGGTCGCTGGTCGGCGGCCGCGTCAGCCGCGTTCACGTCGATGAAGGAAACGCCGTCGCCGCCGGCCAGGTGCTGGTGACGCTCGAGACCGAGACGCTCGACCGCCAGATCTCCGAACAGGAAGCGGCCATCGCCGCCGCGCAGGCGAATCTCGCCAAGGCCATCGCCGGACCGCGCAACGAGGAGATCCGCAAAGCCGCCGCGGTGGCGGAGAACGACGAGCGCGATCGCCGCCGCACGTCCGCGCTGTTTCACGACGGCATCGTCTCGCGCGAGCTTTACGAAGACGCGGCCACAAAAGCGAAGACGTCCGCCGAGGATCTGCGGGTGTTGCAGGAAGGCACGCGGAAAGAAGACATCGCCGCCGCGCGCGCGGCGGTCGAACAACAGCAGCGCCGCCTCGCGACGCTCGGCAAGCAGCGCGCGGAAACCGTCGTGCGCTCCAGCGTCACCGGCACCGTGCAGTCGTTCGCGCTGCGTCCCGGCGACATCGTGGCGCCCGATCAGACCGTGGCCGAGATCCTCGAGCCGACGCAGCTGTGGGTGCGCGTCTACGTTCCGGAAACGCTTCTCGGCCTCGTCAAAGTCAACATGCCGGTGCGCGTGCGCGTCGACACGTTTCCGAACGTCTGGTTTCAGGCGCGCATCGCGACCGTTTCCAGCCAGGGCGAGTACACGCCGCGCAACGTGCAGACGCGGGCGCAACGCGCCGAGCAAGTCTACGGCGTGAAGGTCGTGCTCGCGCCGGACGCGCGGCTGAAAGCAGGCATGGCCGCCGAGGTGGATCTCGGCGTCGAAGGAAACGCGGAATGACGGACGTCGGCATCGACGTCCGTCACGTCTCGAAGGCGTTCGGCTCCGTACGGGCGCTCGACGACGTCTCCCTCGAAGTGCCGCGCGGCACGATCTTCGGCCTCCTCGGGCCAAACGGTTCCGGCAAGTCGACGCTCATCCGCATCCTGTGCGGTCTGCTCGCGCCGACGTCCGGCAGCGCGAGCGTCGACGGCATCGACGTGGTCCGCGAGGGCGAGGAAGTGCGTCGCCACATCGGCTACGTCTCGCAGGCGTTCTCGCTCTATCGCGATCTGACGGTCGATGAGAACCTCGATTTCTTCAGCTCGATCTATCGGCTCAAAGGCGCGGAGCGAAAGCAGCGCAAGGAGTGGGCGATCGAGCTGACGCACATCGGCCCGTATCGCGATCGGCTCGCGGGCGCACTCTCCGGCGGCTGGAAGCAGCGACTCGCGCTCGCCGCCGCGCTCATGCATCAGCCGCGCGTGCTCTTTCTCGACGAGCCGACCGCGGGCATCGATCCCGTCGCGCGGCGCGAGTTGTGGGACCTGCTGTTCGGCCTCGCCGCGGAGAACGTCACGATGTTCGTCACCACGCACTACATGGACGAGGCCGAGCGCTGCGGCACGGTCGCGTATCTCTACCTCTCGAAGCTCATCGTGAGCGGACATCCGGAAGCGCTGAAGCGGATGAAGGAAGTCACGCCGGAAGGCATGCGGCGCGTCGAGGCGGAAGGCCGGGAAGGCGTCGCGACGCTGATGGCCAGCGCGCGCACGCTGCCGTATGTGCACGCGTCGACGATCTTCGGCACGTCGCTGCATCTGCTGGTCGATCAAAGCATCTCGAACGAACGCCTCGACCGCGACCTGCAGTCGTTCGGCAGCGGCGCCGTGCGCACGAAGGACATCGAGCCGACGCTCGAGGACGTGTTCGTGCGGCTCACCGAACTGGAAGCGACGCGATGAACGGCTTCGGCGCGGTGTTTCGCAAAGAGCTGACGCAGATGATGCGCGACCGCGTCACGATCATGTTCGCGCTGGCGGTGCCGGTGTTCGAGCTGATCCTCTTCGGCGTCATCGACATGAACGCGAAGAACATCCCGACGGTGGTCTTCGATCAAAGCAAGACGCAGGAGAGCCGCCGGCTCATCGAGCAATTCGGCGCGACCGGACTCTTGCGGATCATCGAGATGGCGCCGTCGCGCGACGAGCTACAACACGAGATCGTCGCCGGACACGCGCAGGTCGGCGTCGAGATCCCGCCCGACTACGCGCGCAATCTCGCGGCGCAACGCGACGCGCACGTGCTCGTGCTCATCGACGGCTCGGATTCGAGCACCGCGTCACAGGCGCTTTCCGCTGCAAATGGTGTGGTGCTGCAGAACGATCTGCAAGCGTTACTGGAGCAGCGGAATCGCGCGCGCATCGAGGCGCATCCGGTGATGCTCTTCAATCCCGACATGCGCAGCGCGAACCTGCTCATCCCCGGCCTCATCGCCATCCTGCTCACGTTCTCCGGCACGATCCTCTCCGCGTTCGCGATCGTGAAGGAGCGCGAGCGCGGCACGCTCGAGCAGCTGATGGTCACGCCCGTCTCGCCGCTCGCCGTGGTCCTCGGCAAGATCCTGCCGTACCTCGGACTCGCGTACGTCACGCTCACGGTCGTGCTGCTGCTCATGCGCTTCCTCTTCCGCGTGCCGTTCAACGGAAGCGTCGTGCTGCTGCTCAGCCTCTCGTGCGTGTATCTGTTTGCGCTGCTGTCCTTCGGCTTGTTGATCTCCTCGCGCGCGGGCTCGCAGATGGAAGCGATGCAGCAGGCGATGGGGATCATGCTGCCGTCGGTGCTCCTGTCCGGCTACGTCTTTCCGCTCGCGTCGCTGCCGGCGCCGTTGCGCGTCGTGTCGTACCTGTTGCCGGCCACGCACTTCATCAAGATCGCGCGCGGGATCGTGATTCGCGGCGCCACGTTCGCGGATTTGTGGGAGCCGGTGCTGTCGCTGCTCGCGATCTCCGCGGTGCTCATCGCGGCGTCGGCGCGCGCGTTCAAGAAGACCGTCTCCTGACCTGCACGCGGAGCAAGCTAACCCGAGGGGAATGTGTAAGTTCCGGCGTAAAACAGGGGGCGGCGAAGCGCTTCAATTTTCCGAGCGAGCCACCTATACTACACACCGCGCATGCAGCATATGTTCACCGCGGTGTTCGTCGAGGGCGAGTCGGGAGTGTGCGTGGCGTACGTCGAGGAACTACCGGGCGCGCATGCGCAGGGGAAGGACGTCGACGAAGCGCGGAAGAATCTCGCGGAAGCGGTGGAGCTGATTCTCGCGGCGAACCGCCGCGTCACCCACGAGAGTTTCGCGAGGGCGCGCGTGATCCGGCGCGAGCGGATCGTGGTCGGTCGCTGAGCGACGGCGGCAGCGGCACGTCGAGCAGCTTGCAGACCGTCTCGACAATCAGATCGTCGATGACCGCCCCGCGCGGCAGCACCGTCGTGAGGCCGTTGCGCGTGTTGCGCACGAGCGTTCCGCTGCGGCCGCTCTCGTCTGCCACGACGTCGTGCAGCCCGAGGTGACGAAGGATCGCCCGGCGAGTCATCGAGCCGCATTGTAGCGGATTTCCTGCACCAATCCCGCCTGCACGATAAGTGCGCTCGAGGGCAGCCGCACGTGCAAATCGGCTAGGCCCTAAGCGCTGGCGGCCGTGCCGCCCCGCCGGAGGCGCTCCCGGTCAAAGGACGTATCGCGACAAGTCCTCGTCCTTGATCACCCCTTCGAGCACCCGCTGGACGTAGGCCGCATCGATCGACACGCTCACGCCGTTCATCTCGCTTGCCTCGAACGACAGCTCGTCGAGCAGGCGTTCAAGAATCGTGTGAAGACGGCGCGCGCCGATGTTCTCCGTCTTCTCGTTCACGATCGCGGCGTAGCGTGCGATCTCGCGCACCGCATCGTCGGCGAACGTCAGCGTCACGCCTTCGGTCGCGAGGAGCGCGACGTACTGCGTCGTCAGCGCGTTTTTCGGCTCGCGGAGGATCTTCTCGAAATCCGTTTCGGAGAGCGACTCCAGCTCCACGCGAATGGGGAAGCGGCCCTGCAGTTCGGGGATGAGATCGGACGGCTTCGACACGTGAAACGCGCCGGCGGCGATGAAGAGGATGTGATCGGTCTTCACCATCCCGTACTTTGTGTTCACGGTCGTGCCCTCGACGATCGGCAGAAGGTCGCGCTGGACGCCTTCGCGCGAGACGTCGGGGCCGTGCGCGGCGTTCTGGCGGCCGGCGATCTTGTCGATCTCGTCGAGGAACACGATGCCGCTCTGTTCGACGCGCTCGATGGCTTCGCGGGCGACGTTCTGCTGATCGACGAGCTTCTCCGCTTCTTCCTGCACGAGGATTTCGCGGGCGTCGCCGACGCGCATCTTCTTCGACTTCGATTTTCCGCCGAAGAGGCCGCCCATCATGTCCTTGATGTTCACGCCCATCTCTTCGACGCCTTGCGGCGTGAAGATCTCGAACGACGGGAAGCTCTGCTCCTTCACGTCCACGTCGATCTCGCGCTCGTCGAGCTTTCCCTCGTCCAGCCAGCGGCCGAGCTTCTCTCGCGTTTCGGTCGGCGCATCTTCGAGCGACTGCGGTTCGGCGACGAACGCGGGACGCGCGCGCGGCGGGCGCGAGTCGGGCAGGAGAATGTCGAGGATGCGCTCGCGCGCGTTGCGCTCGGCGGCCTCGCGCACGAGGCGGTTCTTCTCGTCTTTCACGAGCTTCACGCCGATCTCGGTGAGGTCGCGCACGATCGACTCGACGTCGCGGCCGACGTAGCCGACTTCCGTGAACTTCGAAGCTTCGATCTTGAGGAACGGCGAGCGCGTGAGGCGCGCGAGGCGGCGGGCGATCTCGGTCTTGCCGACGCCGGTCGGCCCGATCATCACGATGTTCTTCGGTGCGATCTCGTCGCGCATCTCCGGCGGGAGCTGCTGCCGGCGCCAGCGGTTGCGCAGCGCGATCGCCACCGCGCGCTTCGCCGCGCGCTGCCCGACGATGTACTTGTCGAGCTCGCGCACGATTTCCTTCGGCGTGAGGCGCTCGGGATTGAGGAGAGTGTCGTCGGAACCGGGGAGCTGGATGACCATGACGTCAGAGGCTTTCGACCGTGATGTTGTCGTTCGTGTAGATGCAGATTTCCGACGCGATGCGCAGCGACTCCTCGGCGATCTGCGCGGCCGTCATCGTGCTGTGCTTCATCAGCGCGCGTGCCGCGGCGAGCGCGAACGGACCGCCGGAGCCGATGGCGAGGATGCCGTCGTCGGGCTGAATGAGATCGCCCGTGCCGGAGATGAGGTACGCGCGCTCGCTGTTCGCGACGATCAGCATCGCCTGCAGCTGGCGCAGGTACTTGTCCATGCGCCAGTCCTTCGCCAGCTCGACGACGGAGCGTTCGAGGTTGCCGCGATACTCCTCGAGCTTCGCCTCGAAGCGCGAGAAGAGCGCGAATGCGTCGGCGGCGCTGCCGGCGAAGCCCGCGAGGATCTTGTCGTGATAGAGCCGGCGCACTTTTGCTGCGCCGTGTTTCATCACCGTGTTGCCGACCGTGACCTGCCCGTCGCCGGCGAGCGAGACCTGGCCGTCGCGGCGGACGCAGACGACGGTCGTGGCGCGAATCACCATCTCGTCCATAGCGCGGCGGATCGTATCAGAGCGGTGGAAGGCGGCTCGTCCTTCGGGAATCACAACGCCGGAAAGTCGCCCGGCACCGGCGCGATCAGCGTGCCGAACTCCTCGTGGGCGAGCTTCCACGCGTGGAGCAGCATGCGCGGCGCGGGCATCGACGAGCCGTAGCGGCGGTCGCCGACGACGGGGCGTTCGATCGAGCGCAGGTGAATGCGGATCTGGTGCGTGCGTCCGGTGAAGATCTCGGCCTCGACGAGCGTGCGGTCGTCGAGGCGGCGCAACGGGCGCACGAGGGTGTGCGCGTCCTTGCCGCCGATCGGCGACTCGATGGTCAGCTCGCTCTCGATCGCGCCTTCGACGACGGCGAGATACGTTTTGCGAATGGCGCGCGAGGCGAAGAGCTGCGACAGCTGCGCGGCCGCTTCGCGATGGCGCGCGAAGACGACGATGCCGCTCGTCTGCGTGTCGATGCGATGCACGACGAAGACGTTGCCGTAGCGCACGCGCAGCAGTTCCTCGAGCGAACGCTGGTTGCGCTCGCGCACCGGTTGCGTCGCGAGTCCGGATGGCTTGTCGACGGCGATCCAGTCGCGCGTCTCCTTCACGATGGCGAGCTCGGGAACGTCCTGCACGATGGCGATGCGGTCGCGGTCGCTGACTTCGCGCGAGGCGACGGCGACGGGGCGGTCGTTGACGAGGACGCGATGTTCGGCGATGAGGATGCGCGCGCGGCGGCGGGAGATCTCGGGATGGCGCGCGGCGACGGCTTGATCGAGACGCATGTGAAGTGCGGCGGCGCGAACCGCCGCACTTCAGTGTAGTGCGATTACTTGCGAACCATGCGTTCCGGCTTGGCCGGCATCGCGGGCTCGCCGCCTTCGATGACGGTCAGCTCCGGGCCGCCGATGCCGAGGAGGCGGCGGACTTTGCCTTCGATCTCGGAGGAGAGATCGGCGTTCTCCTTGATGAAGAGCTTCGCGTTCTCGCGGCCCTGGCCGAGGCGGACGTCGCCGTAGGAGAACCAGGAGCCCGATTTCTCGATGAGCTTGTGCTCGATGCCGATGTCGAGGAGCTCGCCGGTCTTGGAGATGCCCTCGCCGTAGCCGACGTCGAACTCCGCCTGCCGGAACGGTGCGGCGACCTTGTTCTTGACCACCTTCACCTTCACGCGCGAGCCGACCACTTCCTCACCTTCCTTGATCTGGTTGGTGCGGCGGATGTCGATGCGCACGGACGAGTAGAACTTCAGCGCGCGTCCGCCGGTCGTGGTCTCGGGATTGCCGAACATCACGCCGATCTTCTCGCGGATCTGGTTGATGAAAATCATGGACGTTTTTGATTTCGCAAGAATGGCTGTTAATTTGCGCATTGCCTGCGACATCAATCGTGCCTGTAAACCGACATGAGAATCGCCCATCTCACCTTCGAGCTCGGCACGCGGGACGAGCGCGGCCACCGAGTCGATGACGATCACGTCGATGGCGCCGGAGCGGACCAGCACTTCCGCGATCTCCAGCGCCTGCTCGCCCGAGTCGGGCTGCGAGACGAGGAGGTTGTCCACGTCGACGCCGAGCTTCTTGGCGTACTCGGCGTCGAGCGCATGCTCGGCATCGATGAACGCCGCCAGACCGCCCGTCCGCTGCGCCTCGGCGATGACGTGCAGCGAGAGCGTCGTTTTACCGGACGATTCCGGACCGAAGATCTCGATGATGCGGCCGCGCGGAACGCCGCCTACGCCGAGCGCGGCGTCGACGCCGATCGAGCCGGTCGAGATCGCGCTGATCGCGGCGAACTCTTTCGCCCCGAGCCGCATGATCGAGCCCTTGCCGAACTGCCGCTCGATCTGCGACAGAGCCGTTTCGGCTGCCTTCAATTTGTCAGTGGGTATCATGGCCATCAGCCTTCTCCTTATTCATTTCCCGAGGAAGCGTTCGCCGAGGAGAGGCGCGGGAAAAGTCGGTTCGACAGGGACATTCGTGTGGTGCAGCGAGTGTACGACGGCAGTTCGAAAACCCGCAAGAAAGTGCATGAAAACGTGCTGATTTTGCGCGCGGACTCTACAACGTGGAGAATGCGCCGATGCTTTCGCTTCGCGCGATTTTTCTCGCTCTCCTCGCGACGGCCTGTGCCGCCGCACCGCGACCCGTCCGTCCGTGGCACCTCGAGCTCGCATCGAGCGGCGGCATCGCCGGCCGCGGCGCCGGCAGTTACGTGCTCGATTCGACCGGCGCGCTGACGGTCACGACGATGACGCGCAAGCAGTGCAGCTATCAGCTGAGCGACGCCGAACTGCAGCGCGTCGAGAAACTGCTCGCGGCGGCGCGGCTCGGGACGTGGAAAGAATCCTACCTGCCGGAGAACACTTGCTGCGATCGCATCGAGTGGGATCTCACGATCGACCGCGCCGGCACGAAGCGCGCGACGAAGTGGCTCGACGAGCCGCCGCTGCCGAAGGATCTCGTCGCGCTCGTGCACGCGATCGTCGCGCCGGGCGATCCGCACGCGCTTGCCAGCGTTTATGCGGAGCGTTGCCGCTCGAACCAGCCATGACGCGGAGTACGTGGAAAGCCGCGGCGCTCCTCTTCGGCTCCGGCGCGTGCGCGCTCATCTATCAGACGTCGTGGCTGCGGCAGTTCCGCGTCATCTTCGGCACGTCGACGTACGCGACCGCCGCCGTCCTGGCGATCTTCATGGGCGGCCTCGGCGTCGGCAGCGCGTTGCTGGGACGTCGCGCCGACGCCGCGGAACGTCCCCTCGCGTTTTACGGAAAGCTCGAGATCGCGATCGCGCTCTCGGCGGCGATCACGCCGCTGATCCTGCTGTTCGTCCGCTGGATCTACATCATGAGCGGCGGCTCGGTGGCGATGGGACTTGTGCTCGCCACGATCGTGCGGCTCGTGCTCTCCGCGCTCGTGCTCGCCGTGCCGACGATCCTCATGGGCGGCACCTTGCCCGCCGCCGCGCGCGCGGTCGAGACGGATGACGACGCCGGACGCAAGCGGCTCGCGCTGCTGTACGGCACGAACACGCTCGGCGCCGTCACCGGCACGCTCGTGTCGTCGTTCTACCTCCTCGAACACCTCGGCAATCGCGGCACGCTGCTCCTCGCGGTCGTCGTCAACGTGCTCGTCGGCGGAATCGCGATCGCGACGTCGCGCGGCGACGCGACCACGCACGCGACCTCCGACGCGCACGAGACCACGGAGCCCGCGGCGACGCCGCGACGCTTCGTCCTCGTCGCGGCCGGCACGACCGGCTTCGTCTTCCTGCTGATGGAGCTGGTCTGGTACCGCATGCTCTCGCCGCTCCTCGGCGGCACGACGTTCATGTTCGGACTGATCCTCGCCGTCGCGCTCGCGGGCATCGGACTCGGCGGCGCGGCGTACTCGTTCTGGTCGCGCGGCGGCACCGCGTCGGCGGGCGGCTTCGCGCTCACGTGCACGCTCGAGGCGCTGTTCGTGATCATCCCGTACGCGCTCGGCGATCGCATCGCGCTCTTCACGTTGTACCTGCAGCCGGTCGGCACGCTCGGCTTCTTCGGACATGTGCTGCGCTGGACGATGATCACGACGCTGGTGGTGTTCCCCGCGGCATTCGTGTCCGGTGTGCAGTTCCCGCTGATGATCTCGCTCCTCGGGCGCGGACGCGAAGGCGTCGGCCACGACGTCGGTCTCGCCTACGCGTGGAACACCGCCGGCGCGATCACCGGCTCGCTCCTCGGCGGCTTCGGTCTCCTGCCGCTCCTCACCGCGCCCGGGGCGTGGGAGCTCGTGGCGATCCTGCTCACGCTGCTCGGTCTCGTCGCGGTGCTGCATGCGGTGCGGCAGCAGCAGCGCGCGCTCGCGATCGCGGCGGTCGTCGCGGCGATCTTCGCGATGCTCGGGACGCGCGCGATGGGCCCGACCGCGCCGTGGCGCCACTCCGGCATCGGCGCCGCGCGCGCGAAGATGCCGCTGAGCGCGCAGGAAGCACACGACTGGATGGCGCGGGAGCGGCGCACGCTGCTGTGGGACGCCGACGGCCGCGAGAGCAGCATCGCGCTCTATCGCGAGACGGACCTCAGCCTCATCGTCAACGGAAAGTCGGACGGCACCGCGCGCGCCGATGCGGGCACGCAGGTGATGAGCGGCATCCTGCCGGCGTTCTTCCATCCGAATCCGCGCACGTGTGCCGTGGTCGGCCTCGGCACCGGAACGACGGCAGGATGGCTGGGCAGCATTCCGTCGATGGAGCGCGTCGACGCGATCGAGCTCGAGCCGGTGGTGGTCGACGCGTCGAACGACTACGCGCTCGTCAACCGCGGCGTGCTGCGCAACCCGAAGGTGCACATCACGGTCGGCGACGCGCGCGAGATCCTCGTCACGAGCCGCCGCCACTACGACGTCATCTTCTCGGAGCCGTCGAATCCGTACCGCGCAGGCATCGCCAGCCTCTACACGCACGAGTGGTATCGCTCCGCGGCGGACCGCCTCAACGACGGCGGCATCTTCGCGCAATGGATGCAGACGTACGCCGCGGACGCCGACACGATCCGCACGGTCTACGGCACGCTGCACACCGTCTTTCCGTACATCGAGACGTGGTGGACGACGAAGGGCGACCTGCTGCTGCTCGCATCGAAGAAGCCGCTCACGCGCGACACGGACGTGCTGCGCCGGCGGATGCTCACCGAGCCGTATCGCACGGCCATTCACGACACGTGGCGCGTCGAGTCACTCGAAGGTCTGTACTCGCACTTCATGGCGTCGAGCCGCGTGGCGAGCCGCATCGCGCGCGACGCGGAGCTCAACACCGACGACCGCACGATCATCGAGTTCAGCTTCGCGCGCACGCTCGCGCAAGGCTCGTTCTCGATGATGAGCATCTACGACGCGGCGCGCGAGGTCGACGCCGGACGTCCCGCCGATCTGCGCGGTCCGCTCGACTGGGCGCTCGTCGAGCGGAACCGCGCCACGGTCTTTCCGGCGAACGATCCGCGCTACGGCTTCGCGTCAGCGTACGAGCGGCGCGAGTACGCGCAGGCGTATCAGATCTGGCAGCACGCCGGGCCGTGGCAGCCGGTGAACTCGCACGAGCTGATGACGCTCGCATGGGTGCTCGCGGACGCGAACGATCCCAATGCGGAGACGGTCATCGCCGCGCTGCGCCGCTCGGAGCCGATCGAAGCGGATGCGGCGCTGGCGCGGCTGCGCATGCGGCAGCAGCGCAACGTCGAGGCCGCGCAGGCGCTGCTGCGCGCGTACGGCGGCTATCGCACGAACCCGTGGCCGATGCCGTCGATCATGCGCAACTCCTACGACACGGCCATGACGCTGGCCGACGACCACGCGGCCGCGCCGTACGTGATCGAGGCGCTGCGCCAGCCGTTCGCCGAATGGCAATGGGAAGACGCGCGCGACATCATCCGCGTCGGCGTCGCCGAAAAGTACGAACGCTGCGGACCGGCGCTCATCGCCGCGATCGAAGATCTCGAGCCGAACGTGCCGTGGCGCCGCCACATCCTCGAGCTGCGCGCGGACTGCTACACGCGCGCGAACCGCCCGCGTGCAGCGGAGGCGCGGCGCGACTTCGCGGAGTTCGTGCGGACGGAACCGCCCAAACTGCTGAAGTGAGTTCTACTACAGCGACGCGAGCGCGGCGCGGATCTTCTTCAGATCGTCGACGAAACGCGCGCGTTCGAGATGCCGCGCCTCGTCGGACGGCGCGCGCAGAATCGACGACGGATGCACGGTCGCGGTCACGTACTCGGCGAGCTCCGACTCGACGAACTGCGCGCGCTGCGTCGACACGCGGAACTTCGGGCCGATGATCGCCTGCGCGGCCGTTGAGCCGAGGCAGATGATCGCGCGCGGCTTGATCACGCGGATCTCCGCCTGCAGCCACGGCCGGCACGCGGTGATCTCGACGGCGTTCGGCTTCTTGTGGATGCGGCGCTTGCCGCGCGGCTCCCATTTGAAATGCTTCACGACGTTCGTGACGTAGACCTTCGCGCGGTCGATGCCCGCTTCCTCGAGCGACTTGTCGAGCAGCGCGCCGGCGGGACCGACGAACGGCTTTCCGGAGAGGTCTTCCTTGTCGCCCGGCTGCTCGCCGACGAACATGATCAGCGACGACGGCCTCCCTTCGCCGAACACCGTCTGCGTGCCCGTCTTCCAGAGATCGCACGCCTTGCATTCGGCGGCGACGGTCCGCAGCTTCGTCAGCGTCGGACTCGGAGGAATGAGCGGCGCGGCGGTGACGACGTTCAGCTGGCTGTCGAGCCTCATGCCGTCGGTATCATGCAAGCCATATGCGTTACCTCTTCCTCGCGCTGCTCCTCGCCACCTCCGCGCACGCGCAGCTCACGCCGGATTTTCAGAAATGGCTGCAGACGCACGGCTACGGCGCGTACGACTTCGCGCGCGCGGACGTGCCCGGCGGCAGCTTCGGCGGACGCACGTCGGCGCGGCAGCGCGTGCGCCACGAGCCGGTGATCTTCATCCACGGCAACTCCGACTCCGCGCTCGGCACTGGCGTGAAAGGACTGACCGGCTGGCGCGCGAGCATCGACGAGTTCCAGGCGCACGGCTACACGCCGGCCGAGCTGTACGCGACGACGTGGGGTCCGGCGGATCTCTCGCAGGCGTTGCTGCAGACGCACAGCGACGTGTATGTCACGCGACTGCGCGCATTCATCGAGGCGGTGAAGGCGTACACCGGCGCGAAGAGAGTGGACATCGTCGCGCACTCGATGGGCGTCACGCTCGCGCGGCGCGTCATCGCTGGCGGCGGAACGCTCGGCGCGCCGCTCACGTCATCGATCGACACGTTCGTCGGCATCGCCGGCGCGAATCGCGGTCTCGCCGGCTGCGCGCTCGCCGCGCCGGGGATGCCCGCGTGCAATCCGACCGACGGCTTTGCTCCAACGTCCGCATTTCTCGCCGCGCTCAACACACGGCATCACTACGAAGGCGCGCACGTCTACACGATCTGGTCGAGCGCGGACAACGTGATCGGCTTCAAGACGCTCGTCGGCGACGAGTCGACGTGCCGCATTCCGGGTCAGGACGCGGAAGTCACGTACGACGCGGAGCCGTACACGCACATCGGCGTGAAGGACCACACCGCCGAGGTGCAGTGGCGGATGGTCGAGAAGCACATCGCTACGAAGTGAGCGACAACCCGACCGACGAACCCACCCACGTGAACTGCTTGTTGAAGTCGACGCCGAGCATCTTGCCGCGCGAGAGACGGACGAGGTTCTGCGCGAGGATCGGCTTCGCTTCGTCATCGGGCCGCAGAAACATGAGGCGAATCTCGATCTTCACGCCGCCGCCGTCGGCTGCTTGCAGCGCCGGCTCGTACTCGATCTTCTCCTGCAGGCACCACGCGTGGCGCTCGTCTTCCGGGATCGCCTCGACGTCGGCGCGCGTCGGGTCGACGTTCACGCCGCCGCCGGCGAACGAGAAGAGCGGCTTGAGCACGTAGCGCGAGAGATCGTCGGGGATGCGCTCGAGGTCGGAGACGAACGTCGCGCGCGGCACCGACTCGTGCTGCAGGAACGGCAGCGAGTACTTTGACCACACCCAGTACCAGTTCGGGTGCGGCGCCCATTCGACGTCGAGCTCTTCGCGATAATCGAACGGCAGCGTGATTCCCTTCGCGATCAGCTCGTCGAACACGACGCGGTTGTAGATGCGGCGCACCGGCGTGCCGTCGCTGCGGAAGAGCTGCTTCCCGCGCTTGACGAGCGTCACCGGATCGACGGCGTCGACGTCGAAGAGGAGCTTCGTCGCCGCGAAGTCTGGATACGTCTTCTGCCGCGGCGGATCGAGATCCATGAGGATCACTTCCGCGGGATCGTTTTTGCCGACGATGGTGCGGCGCGCGAGATCGATGAACGACGTGCGGTCGTAGCCGGAGAACCAGCACGACCACGCGAGGTCGAGGCCGTCCATGCGCGCGAGCGTTTCCACCCACGCGTCGCGCTGCACGATCTGCAGCGCGGTGAGCGAGGGAAAGCCCTGCAGCTCGATGAGCTTCGGCACGTAGCGGCCGTCCGCGTCACGGACGACCGCGAAGTCGACCTGCGCGAGGTTCGGCAGCGCGTCCATGCCGGGCGTGTTCCACCGCTCCGGAATCGCGGCTTTCATGCGCGCGATGAGCGCGGGATCGGAGAGCTGCTCGACGATCGCCGTCGCGCTCTCGACCGCGCGCTGCTTGAAGTCGTCAGAGAGGAAGAGCGGCGACTCGGCGAGGCGGAACTCGAACGACGTGCCGGTGCGGCGGGAGAGATCGGCTTTGTAGAACTCGTACAGCTCGCTGGTGAACTGCGCGTTGAAGAGCTCGCGGAAGCGGCGTTCCATACGCCGACAGCCTACTTCTTCTTGAGCTCCGTCAGCACCAGCTTTGCGACGGCCTTGAGCGTGTCGAAGACGCCGGTGCCGTTCATCGCCACGGCCTCGAACGTCGGCTCGCCTTTGAAGTTGAGCTGGCCGTACATCTGGTCGGCGGGCAGCGCGGTGGGGAGATCGCGCTTGTTGAACTGCAGGACGTACGGCACGGTCTTCAGCTCGTAGCCCTGCTCGCGGAGGTTCTTCTCGAGGTTCTGCAGCGACTCGATGTTCGCTTCCATGCGCGCTTCCTGCGAGTCGGCCACGAAGACGACGCCGTCGACGCCCTTCAGGATCAGCTTGCGCGACGCGTCGTAGAAGACCTGGCCGGGAACGGTGTAGAGGTGGAAGCGCGTCTTGAAGCCGCGCACGGTGCCGAGGTCGAGCGGGAGGAAGTCGAAGAAGAGCGTGCGATCGGTTTCGGTGGCGAGGGAGATCAGCTTCCCTTTCGCCTGCGGGTTGGTCTTGTCGTAGATCCACTGCAGGTTCGTCGTCTTCCCGCAGAGGCCGGGACCGTAGTAGACGATCTTGCAGTTGATTTCCCGCGCAGCGTAGTTGATGAACGTCATGGGGCTTATTCGCTGAACAGGCTGTCGATGTCTTCGTCGGTAATCTCGGCGAAGGGCGAGTCGAAGCGGTTGGCCATCGAGCCGCGGTCCGCCTCCGCCTTGCGGAGCAGCTGCTCGAACGTGCGCTCGAGCTCCTGCGAGGCTTTCTTCACGCGCAGGCGCACGAGGCCGAGCGATGACTTCTCGTCGAAGATGACGACGAGGATCACGCGCTGCGCGACGAGCGAGATGTGGATGTTGTCGCGCTCCCCTTCGTGGAAGAGGATCGAGAACTCCTTCTCGCCGATCAGTTTCGCGAGGCCGTCGGTCGCGGCGACGTTGCCGGCGGTGAGAGAAGCGAGTGACGTCGCGTCGACGCCGCGCATGTCGCCTTCCACGGCGATCTGCTGGCCGTTCTTGTCGACCAGAAAGACGATCTTCGAGTTGGAGTCGACCTGCAGACGATGAAGGATGTCCTTGATCTGCTGGTACTCCTCCTCGTACATCACGAGATCAGGAGCCGCCATTGTTCACCATTTTCTCTGCCCGGAAGGGACGCAAATGTATAGCACAGGACGAGTTGTGAGCCTAGATTTCTGTCGCTGAGGATCAGATCTCGCGACGCCCTTCGAGTGCTTTGGCCATCGTCACCTGGTCCGCGTATTCGAGGTCGCCGCCCACCGGTAAGCCGAACGCGAGCCGCGTCGTGCGCACGCCCAGCGGGCGAAGCTGCTGCGCGATGTAGAGCGCGGTCGCCTCCCCTTCGACGTTCGGGTTCGTGGCGATGATGATCTCGCGCAGCTCCCCGCTCTGCACGCGTTTCACGAGCCCGGCTACATCGATGTCCTGCGGACCGATGCCTTTCAGCGGCGAGAGCGCGCCGAGGAGCACGTGATAGACGCCTTTGAAGTCGCGCGTCGACTCGATCGTCTGGATGTTGAAGGCTTCCTCGACGACGCAGATGAGCGACGGATCGCGGCGCGGATCCGCGCAGATCGCGCACGGCTCCACGTCCGTCATGTTGTTGCAGACCGAGCAGCGGAAGATCTTCGTCTTCACATCCAGAATCGCCGTCGCCAGCGCCTCGGCTTCCGCGGCCGAGCGTTTGAGGATGTGATACGCGAGCCGCGCCGCCGATTTGCCGCCGACGCCGGGGAGCTTGGTCAGCTCGTTGATGAGGTTTGCGAGAGGCGGTGCAGTCAAGTGATCAGAAACCCGGAATCTTCATCCCGCCGGTCATAGCGCCGAGGGACGAGTTCATCTCCTCGTCGACCTTGCGCGCGGCTTCGTTGATCGCGGCTTTGACGAGGTCCTGCAGCATCTCGACGTCGTCGGGATCGACCGCTTCCTTGTCGATCGTCAGCTCGAGCAGTTCCTTGTTGCCCGACATCGTCGCCTTGACCATGCCGCCGCCGGCCGTGCCTTCGACCTTGATCGAAGACATCTGGCGCTGCATCTGGTCCTGCATCTGCTGCGCTTGTTTCATCAGCTGTTTGATGTTCATCGTTTGCTCTCCTTCAGCAGCTCGCCGCCGAGGTGCTTGCGGAACGAGCTGAGCACGGGATCGTCGCGCAGCGGAGACGGCTTGTCTTCGGCGCGTCGACCGCCGGGCTTCTCGTCGTTGTGGGTCTCAATGATGACCTGCGTCGGCGCTCCATACACCTCGGCCGCGATCTTCTCGAGGGCCGCGCGTTCATCGGCGAGCGGCTCGGCGAGGTGCGGGTCGTCGAAGGTCAGCGTGATGCGATTGCCCTCTTTCGCCGCGTGCTTCGCGCCGGTGAGATACCCGCCGAGGAGCGGACGCGCTTTCTTCGCGCGCTCGAGAAACGCGTCGGCGGAGCCGGTGTCGACGCTGGCGGCGGACGTCGTCGTGTTCGCAGCGGCGGCGGGACGCTGCGCCGGCTTCTCGACGGCGCGCACGCGCGGGGCGGCGGGCGAAGCGGTCGCGGTCGACGTGTCGCTGGCGAGCACCTGTTCCACGGCTTTGAGGCGCGGGAACGTTGCCGCTTTGAGCAGTGCGATCTCGACGGCGAGGCGCTGATGCTCGGCGCGATTCACGGTCTCGTCGTCGCGCAGGAGGAGGTTCGCGATGCGCAGCAGATCGCTGTACGAGAACTTTTCCGCGACCTTCTGCAGCGTCGGCAGATCTTCCGGCTGCACGGAGAGCATCGACTCGTTCGCGCCGCCGGCGATGAGCATGAGGTTGCGCACGAAGTTGAGGAGGTCGCGATACAGCATCTTGAAATCGCGGCCGGTGTCGGCAGCCTCCTGCAGCGCCTCGAGAATCGCCGCATGATCGCCGTCGGCGATCTCGGTGATGACGCGCGCGAAGAAGTTCGTGTCGGAGAGGCCGAGGACCGTGGCGACGTCCTCGACGTCGATGGAGCGTCCGCTGAAGGCGATGATCTGGTCGAGCAGCGAGAGCGAGTCGCGCACGCTGCCTTCGCCGCGGCGGGCGATGATCTCGAGCGCGGGACGCGTGGCTTCGATGCCTTCCATGCGGCAGACGTCGGCGAGGCGTTTGATCAGATCGTCGAGGTTGATCTTGCGCAACAGGATCTTCTGCGTGCGGGAGATGATCGTGGTGGGAACCTTCTGCATCTCCGTCGTCGCGAACATGAAGACGACGTGCGGCGGCGGCTCCTCGATGAGCTTGAGCAATGCGTTCCACGACGCGGTGGAGAGCATGTGCGCTTCGTCGATGATGAAGATGCGGTAGTGGTCGCGCGCGGGCTGGAACTGCGAGACGTCGCGGAGCTCCCGGACGTTGTCGACGCCGGTGTACGTCGCGGCATCGATCTCCCGGACGTCGAGGTCGATGCCTTCGGTGATCTCGCGGCAGATCGTGCACGTGTTGTCGGGATCCCGCGTCGGTCCGTGCTCGCAGTTCAGCGCCTTGGCGAGGATGCGCGCGAGGGTCGTTTTGCCGACGCCGCGGACGCCGGAGAAGAGGTACGCGTGATGGATGCGCTCGTCCTCGATGGCATTGCGCAGCGTCCGCACGGCCGTTTCCTGGCCGACGATGTCCTGAAAGGTTTGGGGGCGATATTTCCGCGCGAGAGCCTGGTAGGACATTGCGGGTGGAGTGTACCTGAAACGAAATGACCCGCTCGGAAGAGCCCAGGCCGGACTGTGTCACGCAGGTGAGGCACCTTATCGCTGCTTCCTTCCGGACCTGACGAGGTTCGGTGCGCCTGCTGCACAGGACCCGGGCTCATCCCAGCGGGCCGTCGAACAATATCAATGGATCATGCGCGTCAATGGTGGCGGAGAGAGTGGGATTCGAACCCACGGTACGGGTTAACGTACACACGCTTTCCAAGCGTGCGCCTTAAGCCACTCGGCCATCTCTCCGCATCTCGGTCGTCGCTGCTAACCGCCTGCGCCGCGTGTCCTCGAGCTGCAGCCGCACGTGCAGCTGGGCTATGCCCTTAGCGCACCCGGCCGGGCCGGGTGGCGGAGAGGGAGGGATTCGAACCCTCGATACCCGTGAAGGTATAACGGTTTTCGAGACCGCCGCATTCAACCGCTCTGCCACCTCTCCGTTTCATCACGCAGGCAACTTCTGATTCCGCTGGCGCAGTTCGCGGAAGAACTGCTGCAGCAACTGCCGCGAGCGTTCTTCCATGAAACCGCCTTCGACCATCAGCCGATGATTGAGGCGGGCGTCCTGCACGAGATTTCCGAGCGAGCCGCAGAAGCCCGCTTTCGGGTCGTACGCCGCGAAGACGAGCCGTGCGACGCGCGCGTTCACGAGCGCGCCCGCGCACATCGCGCACGGCTCGAGCGTCACGCACATCGTCGTGCCTTCGAGCCGCCAGTCGCCGATGGACCGCGCGGCCTCGCGAATCGCGAACAGCTCCGCGTGTCCGAGCGGGTCGCCCGACTCACGCGCGTTGCGTCCGCGTCCGACGATCGCGCCGTTGCGGTCGACGACGACCGCTCCCACCGGGATCTCACCATCGCGCGCCGCATCCTCGGCGAGCGCGAAGGCGACGTTCATCGCTTCTGCAAGCGCCTCGGACTGCCACTGCGCCTGATCCATTTGTCAAAGAATACGACGGCGGGCATCGGCCCGCCGTCGGAGTTGATTCAGGGTTGGTGCACCCATGAGGACTCGAACCTCAAACCTTCTGATCCGTAGTCAGATGCTCTATCCAATTGAGCTATGGGTGCGAGCACGGAAGCTTAACCGCACCACCGGAGTCTTCATTCCGGGGCGGCGGCGCATTGTAGTCACCTCGCCGGAGGTCCGCAAGCGCGCCGAATTGCAGCCTGTTGCCCGGTGCACTACTTGCTGTAGACTTGCAGTTCCTGGAGCTGCAGCAAGCTTTCACGGCCTCTACGGTTGGCTAACTGCCTACCCCACCCTTCCCCAGCCAACCGTGGAGGCGTGATTTTCCCCGATGAAGAAAGAAGACATCTACGCGCGCACGATGCACACGCCGGACGATCCGCAGCGGGCCGAGCTGCGCGCGGCGCTGCGCGATCTGTGGAAGCAGCTCATGCCGCTGCATCGCGCGCTGATCGACGCGGCGAGCGCGGAGTACTCGGCGAACGTCGCGCCGGTGTCGGGGCCGACGCATCTGTTGAAGCTGCTGCAGGAAGACCCGTTCTTCGAGTGGCTGCGGCCGATGACGACGCTCATCGTCGACATCGACTCGATGTCGCGCACCGACTTCGAGCGCGCCGACGTCGACGCCATCGTCGCGCGCGTCAACGCGGCGATCGACACGGAATCGGGCGAGGCCAATCGCTACCTCACGCTGCTGCAGCGCGACGTCGACGTGGCCATCGGTCACGCCGCGATCCGCCAGATCCTGCTGCGTCTCCAGCCGGCCTGAATCGGCCGCCCGGCCGTCCTTCCGCCGCTCCGTTTGGCCGGATTTGCAGTAAAGTACAAGTAACTCCCCATGGAACTTTTCGCGTTCGACGACGACTATGTGCGGCGTCTGCGAGAGAGAGACCGCGAAACGGAAGCTCATTTCTATGAGTACTTTCGCGAGTTGCTGCTCCTCACGCTGCGGAGGCGCGTGCACTCGATGCAGGCCATCGACGAGATCCGCCAGGAAATCTTCGTGCGCGTCCTCGACAAGCTGGGCGATCTCCGCGACGGCCGCAAGCTCGGGGCATTCGTCATCGGCGTCTGCAACCACGTGGTGATGGAGTACTGGCGCGGCGAGTCGCGGACCGAGCCGCTCGAGCCCGCCCGCGACGAGCCGGCGAGCTCGGCGGCGCTGGAGGAGGAGCAGGATCGCCGCATGAGCAGCGCGCGCGTCAAGCGCGTCCTCGCGGCGCTCGAGGCGCACAACCCGCGCGACTCCGACATCCTGCGCGCCGTCTTTCTCGACGACAGCGACAAGGACGAGATCTGCCGCCGTTTCGACATCGACCGCGGCTATCTGCGCGTCCTGCTGCACCGCGCCAAAGATCGCTTCCGCGCCGAATATCTGCGCCGCGAGAGCGGGCGCCGCGAGATTCGTGAAACGTTTGGCGCCGATCCGTCACTATCCAGCCAGAGACGAGAATGAATCACGACGACGCCATCGCCGGCCAGGCCGCGGAACGCTACCTCCTCCGCGAGATGCACGACTCCGAAAGCGAAGAGTTCGAGCAGCACTTCTTCGACTGCCGCGTTTGCGCGGACGATGTTCGCGACGGACTGCGGATGATGGAGAGCGGACGCGAGCTCGTGCGCGGCGAACGCGACGCGCGCGCGGTGCCGCAACGCGACAACGTCGTCGACCTCCGCGCGCGGCGCCGCGGCATCAAGCAGTGGATTCCCGCCGCCGCGGCCGCGGTGCTGCTCGCGGCGAACGCCGTTCCGCTCGTTCTGCGCAGCGCGCCGCCGCGGCTCGTCATCGCCGACGCGGGCAAGTCGCTCAGCGCGGGAACGCGCGGCGCGTCCGACGTGCCGGCGGTGCGGAAGGGAGCGATGGAACAGCTTCCCTTCGACATCCCCACCGATCCGTCGTTCGTGAAGTACATCTTGCACGCCGTCGACGCGCGCGGCGCGACGATCGGCGAGCCGGTCGAGAAGTCGCCCGAACAGGCGAACAACCCGTTTTCATTGCTGCCCGGATCGTTGCCGGCCGGCAGCTATGAATTGGTGATCGAGGGCGTCCGCGAGGACGGCAACCGCTCGAAGATCACCAGCTATCCGTTCCGCGTAGTTCCTTAAACGAAGTACAGGGTTCGAGGAAGCAGAGCGCCCGCCCATTCCGGGCGTCCAGAGGAGGAACCATGTCCTACGACTTCACGTTCAACGCCAGCGCGATCGGTGTCGGCGGCCTGCTCACCAACGGCAGCACGGCGACCGCCATCCCGAGTCTCGCATCCGTCGCTCTCGCGCCCACGGGCGGCGAGGGATTTTCCGAGGAAACGAATTACAACCGTCACGGCGTCTCGTTTACGAAGGCGGAGAGCCGCGTGGTGGGCCAGAAGATCGCCGCCGGCACGTACGCGACGTACGTCGATGTGCTGATCAGCAACTTCGCCGTGCGCGGCCGCCTGAAAGTGGGCATGATGCAGGCGTCGATGACGTCGATCCGCAACATCCACGAAGACGACTCGCGGTTCGAGTTCCGCGCGTCGTATCGCGGGCTGTCGATCGACGACCACGAGGTCGTCCCCGAGCTCGACCTCGATCTGCTCGGCTGCTCGACGTACGACGACTTCCGCCGCCGTCTTTCCGCCGCGCCGGCCGACTTCGCGAAACGCTTCGGGTACGGGACCGCGCCGGCGCTCACCAAGGCGCTCAAGAGCCAGACGCGCCCCGCGATCTCCGGCACGCTGGTCAAGTCGCTCTCGCCGGCGGGCAAGCTCAAAGCGCAGACGAGCATCGCCATCACCGGCCACCGCATTCTGGTGCCCGATTTCGGCAGCGTGAATCTCGCGGAGTTCCTGTTCAAACCGGGACGCCGCCGCGTCAGCCTTGTGCGCATCGACTTCGACGAGCGCTTCGCCGCCCCGCCCGCGGCGGCGCCCGATGCCGCGCCGGTCGCCAAAGCATTCATGCCGCTGGTTCTGCAGGACGGCGGGACGGGTGGTGGCGGCGGCGGCTCGCTCACGGGCGGATCCGTGGAGGGCAATGGGAGCACGATTCCGCCGCGCATCTGAACGACGCGCGTGGCTCGCGCCGGCGCTGCTGCTGTTGGTCTTCGCAGCGCCGGCCGTTCCCGACGCGGAACGCATCGCCGCGCAACAGGCGCGGACGGAGCTCGACCGCGGTCATCTCCCCCAGGCGCAGCGCATCGTCGACGATGCGCTGCGCCGTTTTGCATCGAGCGATTCGGAAGCAGCGTGGACGCTGCGCGTGATGCGCGGCGAAGTACTGATGCAGACCGGCGATTCCGCGGCGGCGGACAAGATTCTCAGGAAGCCGCCGCCGCCGCGCTGGCGCACCAGTGAAGCGGAGGTGCGGCGGCTCATCGCGCTCGCGTACATCGCGCAGACGCATCAGTCGCCGGAGACCGAGCAGTTCATCGACGCCGCGCACGCGATCGCGACGAAGCATCAGCCCGCGCTCGTCCCGAACGTCCTGCTGATGCGCGCGCTGGCGCATCCGCAACGCGCCGAGGCGTACACGCTCGACGCCATTACGCTCGCGCGCAAAGCGGGCAATCGCGTGACCGAGGCGAAGGCGCTCGCGAATCTCACGAAGGCGTATGTCGGCGCGCATCGCTACAACGAGGCCATCGCCACGGGCGAACGCGCGCGCGCCATCGCGACCGAGCTCGATCTGCAGTCGGTGCTCGAGCGCGCGGAAGGAAACGTCGGCTGGGCGTACTGGGAAGTCGGCGACGATGAGAGCGCGATCGATCCGCTCGTCCGCGCGGAAGCGATCGCCGCGCGCACCCACAGCGCCGGCCGCATCGCCTGGCTCGTGCTCCTCGGCGACATTTACTACGCGCGCCACGATCTCGCTGCCGCCGAGCGCTTCTACCGCGACGTCGTGACGTACGGCGCGAAGGACGCGAACGACGTCGGCAGCGCGCTCGCGAATCTCGCCGTGATCGCGATCCGCCGCGGGCAGTACGACGAGGCGCGCCGCTTCAACAGCGCCGCGACCGCGATCAAGAAGACGAACCACGCCGCCGACGCCGAGCTGCGCTCGCGCATTCTCGACGCGCGCATCAGCGCCGCGCAGGGCAAGACCGACGACGCCGTTCGCGTGCTGCAGTCGGTGCTCGGGACGGCCACCGACGTGCGGACGCGCTGGGAAGCGGAAGGCCGCCTCGGCGAAGCCTACGGCCGCGCGAAACGCGCCAGCGACGCGGTCGCGGCGTTCGACCGCGCGCTCGCGCTCATTCGCAAACAGCGCGCGGCGACGACCGATCCCGAACTGCGGCTCTCGTTCTACAACCCATCGAAAGAGATCTTCGACGCGTACGTCGACTATCTCGCCGGCAGCGGACGCGCGGCCGATGCGCTAGCGGTAACGGAGACGAGCCGCGGGACGATCGAGGAAGGTCTCGGCAACGCGCGCGCATCCGCGCCGCTCGACGCGCGTGCGGTCGCACGGCAGCAGAACGCGACGCTCGTCAGCTACTGGATCGGCACCGAGCGTTCGTGGGTGTGGAGCGCGACGCCGGACGCCGTGACGGTCGCGCCGCTCGATGCGACCGTCGACACCGCGGCCGAAACGTATCGCCGCAACCTCCTCGGCGCGCGCGGCACGCTGCAGCTGAGCGGCAATGCAGGGCAGCGCCTCTTCACGCTGCTCGTCCCACCCGCCGCGGCCGCGCTGCGCAACGGCGCGCGCGTCATCGTCATCGCGGACGGCAAACTGCACGCGCTCAACTTTGAGACGCTCGTCGCGCCGAAGCCGGCGCCGCATTACTGGATCGAAGACGTCACGCTCGTCGCTGCCGGCTCGCTGCGCTTGCTCCCGCGCGCGCAAACCGCGAACTCCGCGAAGTCGATGCTGCTCGTCGGCAATCCGCCGCAGGTCGCGCCCGAGTTTCCGCCGCTGCAGTTCGCGCGCGCGGAGCTCGACAACGTCGCGCGGCATTTCCCGCCCGCGCACCGCAAAGTGCTCGCGGGACCCGAGGCGACGCCGGCCGCGTATCGCGGCGCGTCGCCGGAACGATTCGCGTTCGTGCACTTCGTCGCGCACGGCGTGGCGACGCGCAAGCGTCCTCTCGATTCCTCCGTCATCCTCGGCAACGACGCCACGAAACACTACCGGCTGTTCGCACGCGACATCGTGCTGCAGCCGCTGCACGCGCGGCTCGTCACGATCTCGAGCTGCCACGGCGCGGGCACGCGCGCGTTCACCGGCGAAGGTCTGGTCGGCCTCGCGTGGGCATTTCTCCGCGCGGGTGCGTCGAACGTGATCGCCGCGCTGTGGGAAGTCGACGACCGGACGACACCGCAGCTGATGAACCGCATGTACGACGAGCTCGATCGCGGCCGCGATCCCGCGTCCGCGCTGCGCATCGCGAAGCTCGAGATCGAGCGCGCGCAGACGATCTACCGCCAGCCGCGCTACTGGGCGACGTTCGTCGTGTACGCGGGCTCGTAGCGTTTTAGCGCACGAGCAGCGCCGCGCCGAGCACCGCGATCGCGGCCGCCGTGGTCGCGACGGCGAGCAGCACGCGATCCTGCTTGCGCGCGCGTACGAGCGCGTCGCCGTATGGAATCGTCGTATGCGCGATCATCGTGTACAGCGGCAGCCATCCCTCGGGCGCCAATCGATTGAGAAAGACGTCGAGCCGCTTGCGCAGCAGGAACAGCGGCGACGCGACTTTCTGCCGCAGCTCGACGAAGTTCGCTTTCGACAATTCCGCGAGTGTGTCGGTGTGCGGCTTGCGCGAGCGCTCGTATTCGCGGAACGCGGTCGCGCGATCGGCGTGCTGCGCGAGCGCGCGCGAGAGCGCGGCGCAATCTTCGAACGCGGAGTTCATGCCTTGTCCGTAGAACGGATACACCGCGTGACAGGCGTCGCCGACGAGCACGAGCCAGTCATCGAGATGCCACGGCGCGGTCTTGGTCGTGACGAGCGTGCCGGTCGGATGGCGCTCCCATTCGTCGCAGAGGTCCGGCAACAACGGCGCGAGATCGGGGAAGAACTTGCGGAACAACCGCTCGATGTCGGCGCGGCCGTGGATGTGCTCGAAGCTGTCCGGACCTTCGAACGGCAGGAAGAGCGTGAGCGTGTGCGAGCCATTGCGGTTCGCGTGCGAGACGATGAGGCAGTGGCCGCGCGGCCAGACGTGCAGCGCGTTGAGCTTCAGCTGCGACGAGCCGTCGGCATTCGCGGGGAGCGTGAGCTCCTTGTATCCCCATTCGAGAAACTCGCGGCTGTAGTTCGCGCGCAGGCCGCGCTGCATCTCCTCGCGCACTTTCGAGAACGCGCCGTCGGCGCCGAGAAACCAGTCGGCGCGGAGACGCTCGATCGTGCCGCCGGGCTTCTCGATCGAGACTTCGCGCGTGGCGTGATCGATGGCGACGCAGCGATGCTCGAAGTGCAGCGCGACGTTCGGATGCTCTTCGGCGCGATCGAGCAGGATCTCGTTCAACTCGTTGCGGTCGATCGAATGCAGCACTTCCTGCCGGTTCTTGCCGTACGGCTGAAAGTGTTGCGCGCCGTCGAGATCGTGAATGACGCGCCCTTCCATGGCGACGGCGGTGGCGAGCACTTCGTCGCGCAAGCCGACTTCGGCGAGCGAGGTGATGCCGCGTTTCGAGAGGCCGAGGTTGATCGAGCGTCCGCCTTTCGTCACGCCGAGCTTGCGCGGATCGGCGCGGCGTTCGTAGACATCGACGCGTGCGCCGCGGCGGGCGAGATAGAGCGCGAAGAGCGAGCCGGCCAGTCCGCCGCCGAGGATCACCACATGTTCCTGCGATTGCATCGTCGTCATCGCGGTCCTCAGCGGGTCATGATCAGCTCGACGATCTTCACGGCGTCGAGCTGCTCGATCTCGGCGGCGACGAGCGCGGAGACCGCCGCGTCGAACGTGTTGCGGCTGACGCGCGTGCCGAGGCGGCGCAGATACGAGCGGATGAAATCGGCGCGCAGCGCGGGGTTGTAAATCGAGCGATGCAGAAACGGCAAATCGGAGTCGACCATGTAGCGGATGGCGAGCATCGGAATGGGACTGCGCAGCGGCCGGAACTGCGGGTTGCGCAGACCGGGGCTCTCGTTCCGCTCGTGGAACTCGCCGAGCATCATCCCGTGCTCGACGAACGACGGCTTCAGGTCGAGCTGCACGTCGTCGATGAGGCCCGCGTCCGCGGACGTGAGATACGGGAAGACGATGAGGATCGCTTTGCTCATCGAGTCTTCGCCGTCTTTCGGATCGAGCGTGAGAAAGCGGTCGCGGAAGCGCGCGACGGTGGCGACGATCTCGTTGCGCTGCGCCTGCGTGTGCGGCGCGAGCGTCAGCCAGATCGTGTCCTGTGCGAGCGCGCCCGGCACGAACGGACAGACGGCGCCGGGGCGTCCGAGCTCCTGATTCGGCTTGGCGAGAAAGCGCCGCACCCAAGCCAGCGTCTGCGCAAGCGGATGGCTCGGATCCAGGAGCCGTTCGACTTGGGAGGCGGTGTAGAGATCGTCGGTGGTGGCGCTCGGTGCCGCGTTCGCGTGCGGGCAGGTCATAACTCCTCCAGAGGCTGCAACGGTTGAACGAGAGAACGGTCGTCCGCGAGCGGCGCGTCATCGAGCTCCTGCTCGACGCGACGCAGCGGACGGATGGAGTAGCCGGTGATGCCGGCGAGCGTTATGGCGACGCCGGCGACGATGAACATCAGCGCGATGCCGCGACCCGCGCCGGTCCCGATGACGCGGCCGATGGACGACGCGAGCGCGCCGTGCGGCGCGAGCAGCGGCTCGAACACGCGATCCGCGAGCGGTCCCGCGAGCACAAACCCCACCGGCATCGCCGCCTCGGACAGCACGCGCTGGATCGCAAAGCAGCGGCCCTGCAGCTCGGCCGGGACTTTGGTCTGCCAGATCGCGTCCTGCGACGCGTTCATCACGGGAACGGTGAGGAAGAAGAAGAAGCCCGCCGCGGAGACGAATGCGATCGACGGCAAGAGGCCGTGCAGCGCGAGAAAGACGCCGGCGACGATCACCGACGCGAGCACGCCGTGGATGCGCGTCTTCGGACCGCCCCACGTGCTCATGGCCAGGCCGCCGAGAAAGAGTCCCGCGCCGCCGATCGACATCTGCATGCCGAGCTGCGCGGCGTTCGCGAACGAGAGCACGAGCGGGGTGATGAGGATGCTGAGCATCCCGAAGAGAAAGTTCGTCGTGCCGAAGATGGCGAGCAGTCCGATGAGGCCACGCCGATCGCGGACGAACCGCCACCCTTCCGCCGCCTCGTGCAGCAATGCGCCGGGCGCTTCGTTCGGATCGCGCGGCGGACGCGGGATGCGCACGAGCGTCAGCGCGATCACCGCGGCGAAGAAAGTCGCGCCGTCGATGACGAGCACGCCCGGCAGCGCGACGAGCGTGACCAGCACGCCGGCCAGCGCGGGGCCGAGCATGAGCGAGGTCGCGAACGCCGTCTGCACGAGGCCGTTCGCGCGCGCGAGATGCTCCTTCGGAACGAGCAGCGGGATGCTGGCCATGTACGCCGGCATCTGGAACGCGTTCGCGAATGCCTGCACCGCGGCGCCGGCGTAGATGTGCCACAGCGCGATGCGATGCGTGGCGAGGAGCGCCGCGAGCACGAGCATCGTCGCGCCGCAGATCGCATCGCACGCGAGCATCACGCGGCGCCGGTCCCAGCGATCGACGAGCGCGCCGGCGAACGGCACGAGCAGCAGCGCGGGCACGGCGGCGCATACGAAGATGAACGCGTAGCTCGTCGTCGAACCGGTTTCGCGCAGCACCCAGATGCCGAGCGCGAACGTCGACAGACGCGAGCCGACGACGGAGACGAGCTGGCCGATCCAGACGGCGAGAAATGCGCGTGCGCCGTTCAGAGCCATCAGCGTTCGCCTCCGATGACCGCAAGCGGCGCGGGCAGAAACCCGCGCGCGATGAAGAAGTCGAGGTACGTGGAGACGAGCGCCTCGTCGGCGGCGGGACAGACGAGGCCGAGCGCGGCGAGCGTGTCGTCGGTGTGCGCGGTGTCGAAGCGCGGCTCGCGGCTGTCGTCTTCCTCGGGAAAGAGCGCGATGAACGGCGCGAGGGCGTTGTCGTCGCCGCGGCCGATCGCCTCGACGAGCGCGCGCCGCCACGTCGCGTAGGGGACGCTCTCGATCGCGAAGCCTTTCGCGCGCAACGCGTCGGCGAAGCGCGCGAGCGGCATCGTGCGGTTGTTGAAGAAGTGATACGTGCCGTTCCGCGCGTTCGGGTCGAGCGCGAGCCGGACGATCGCCGCGGCGAGGAAGTCGACCGGCGTCATGTTCAGCGCCGCATCACTCTCCGGAATGAGACCGAGCTGCACGCACGCCTTGATCCACGACGGGAAAAGATCGGCGTGGTTCCACGCGCCGGTGCGGCTGTCGCCGGTGACGCGCGCGGGGCGATGGATCGACACCGGAATACCGCCCGCCCGCGCGTCCTGGGCGATGCGGTCCGCGACCCACTTGCTCTGGTTGTAGCCGCCTTCGACGCGCTCGCCGGGCGGCAGCGGATCGCGGTCGCTCACGACGTCCGCCGCGAAGTCGATCGCGCTGAGCGTCGAGACGAAGTGCACCGGCTTGATGCGCGCGCGTCCCGCGAGACGGAGCACTTCGCGCGTGCCGCCGACGTTCGCCGCGGCGAGCTTCTCGTACGGCGTGACGAAGCTGACCGTCGAGCCGTTGTGGACGATGACGTCGAGCTCGCGCGCGAGGCGTTCCCACGTGTCGGCGTCGACGCCGAGCCGCGGCTGCGCGAGATCGCCGCGCACGATGCGAATGCGCGAGGCATCGCCGCGCAATCCGTACGCGGCAAGGTTCTTGTCGATGCGCGCGCGTCCTTCGGCGTCGTCCTTCGCGCGCACGAGGCAGACGATGTCCGCATCCGTCGTGCGCAGCAGTTCGTGGAGCAGGAACGCGCCGAGGAAGCCGGTGGCGCCGGTGAGCAGCACGTGGCGCGGCGGCGCGAAGGTCGCGGGAAGCGCGTCCGGCTCCGCCACGATCGGCTCGCCGATGCGCGACTCGAGCGAGATCGTTTCGAGCTTCGCCTCGCCGGTGATGAGCTGCGCGAGGCGCGCGACGGTCGGCGACTGGAAGATGGAGGCGAGCGGGAGCGAGACGCCGAAGCGCTCGCGGATGCGGACGACGAGCGGCATCGTTTTCAGCGAGTCGCCGCCGAGCTCGAAGAAGTCGTCGTCGACGCCGATCGTGTCGACGCGCAGCAATGCGCGCCAAATGTCGACGAGCGCGGCCTCGGTCTCGTTGCGCGGCGCGACGATCGCGCGGTCGCTCGCAACCGGAGGCTCCGGCAGCGCGCGCTGATCGACTTTGCCGTTCGACGTGAGCGGCAGCGCGTCGAGCGCGACGAACGCCGAAGGCACCATGTACTCCGGCAGCCGCTCCTGCAGGAACGCACGCAACGCGGCGGCGTCGAAACTGCCGACGACGTACGCGACGAGCCGATGCTCGCGCAGCGTGACGAACGCGCCGCGGATGTCACCGAACGCGAGGATCGCCGCTTCGATCTCGCCCGGCTCGATGCGGAAGCCGCGCAGTTTCAGTTGCCGATCGCTGCGGCCGAGGAAAAGCAGCGTGCCGTCGTTCTGGCGGCGCACGACGTCGCCGGTGCGGTACATGCGCGCGCCCGCCACGTCGCTGAACGGATCGGCGACGAAGCGTTCGGCCGTCTGTTCGCGACGTCCGAGATAGCCGCGCGAAACGCCCGCGCCGCCGAGGCAAAGCTCGCCGGCGACGCCATCGGGCACCGGCTCGAGATTGCGATCGACGACGTACGCCGCGACGTTCGCGATCGGCAATCCGATCGGCAGCTCGCTCGCCTGCACGTCCGCCGCATCCGTCGTGGCGAACAGCGTCGCGCACACCGTTGCCTCGGTCGGCCCGTAGTGGTTGAAGAAGCGGACGCGGTTGCGTGTCGCGCGCGCGAAGCGGCGCACCTGTTCGACGGGGATGCTCTCGCCGCCGGCCATCATCATGCGCAGCGCGGGGATGTCGACCCACTCTTCGCTCCAGCGGCGCCAGAGTGCGGCCGGCGCGTCGATCGCGGTGACGCCGCGCGCGCTGCAGAACTCCGCGAGCTCCGCCGCGCCGAGTTGCGCGGGCGACGGATGCAGCACAAGCGCGCCGCCCGTGGCGAGCACGGGGAAGACGTCGCCGACGGATGCGTCGAACGCGAGCGGCGGAATCACGAGCACGCGATGTCCGGCGAAGCCGTGCAGCTCGATGAACGCGAGCGTGAGGTTGACCGCGGACGCGTGCTCGACGAGGACGCCTTTCGGCAGTCCCGTGGAGCCTGAGGTGTAGATGAGATACGCGGCGTTCGCATCGCGTCGCTGCCGCGGCGCGTCGCTGTCGCGATTCCAGAGCACCGCGCCCGCGTCGGCGAGCATCCAGTCGCGGCGTTCGGCGGGCGTCGACGGATCGATCGGCAGATACGCCGCTCCCGCTTTGAGAATGCCGAGAAGCGTGGCGATGGCGTCGGCGGAACGATCGGCGTGGAACGCGACGATGTCGCCGCGCACGTCGGACGCGATGGCGTCGCTCCACATGTCGAGCTCGCGGTACGTGACGCTGCGATCGGGCGTGACGATCGCGTCCGCCTCGGGCGTGCGGGCGGCCTGCTCGCTGAAGAGCTGATGCAGCGTCGTGCGCGGCCACGTGCGCGTTTCGCCACGCGAGGCGCGAAGCACCTGCGCGCGTTCGGCGTCATCGAGCAGCGGCAGTTGCGAGACGCGCCGTTCCGGATCGCGCACGATGCCGCGCAGTAACGTCGCGAACGCGCGGCCGAAGCGCTCGATCGACCGCGTGTCGAAGAGATCGGTCGCGTAGTCGAAGAGCACGTCGAGACCGCGGTCGCCCGCGGCGGCGACGAGCGTCATGTCGAAGCGCGACACGCGCTGCTCCGGTTCGATCCACTCGCGCGTGATTCCGGCGAGCTCGCGCGCGACGTTGCCGCCGCTCCAGAGCACGAGCATCGTTTGATAGACAGGCGACCGGCTGGTGCTGCGCTCGAGGCCGAGCGATTCGACGACGCGCTCGAACGGCGCGTCCTGATGCGCGAACGCATCGAGCGCGCGGTCGCGCACGCGCACGAGCAGCTCGCGAAACGTAGGATCGCCCGCGACACTCGCGCGAATGGCCACGGTGTTGATGAAGAGCCCGAGCACCGGCTCCATCTCCGGACGCGTGCGCGTCGACACGGGCGTGCCGACCGCGAAGTCGTCCTGCCCCGACCAGCGATGCAGCAGCGTTTCGAAGGCCGCGAGGAGGAGCATGAACAACGTGACGCGCTCGCGCCGCGCGAGCTCCTGCAGGGCGTCGAGCAGCTCCTTCTCGAGCGCGAAGCGGTGCCGCGCGCCGCGGAACGACTGTGCGAGCGGGCGCGGACGATCGGTCGGGAGATCGAGCGCGTCGGGCAGCCCGCGCAGCTCGTCACTCCACCAGCGCAGATGTTCCTGCGCGCGTGCCTGTTGGGCGGCGCTCTGCTGCCAGAGCACGACGTCGCCGAAGTGCACGGCCACGTCCGCGAGCGGAGACGGCTCGTTCGCGGCGGACGCGTTGTACAGCGTGGCCAGCTCGCCGCCGAAGACGTCGTCGAGCGACCACGCGTCGGCGATGATGTGATGCAGGACGAGCAGCAGCAGATGCTCGTCGTCGCGGAGCGTGACCAGCACGACGCGCATCAGCGGCGCGCGTGCGAGATCGAACGGACGGAAGGTTGCGTCGTCGACGATGCGCTGCGCGCGGGCGTCGAGGTCCGCTTCACCGCGCAGATCGACGCGCTCGATCAAGAGCTCGACGTTCTCCGCGACCACCTGCACCGGCACGCCGTCTTCGGCGTGGAACGACGTGCGGAGCATCTCGTGGCGCCGCACGATCTCGCGCACGGCGCGTTCGAGCGCATCGACGTCGAGCGCGCCGCGCAGCCGGTAGTGGTTATAGACGTGATACGAGCCGGTGCCGGGCTGCAGTTCCTCGAGGAACCACATGCGCAGCTGCGCCGGCGCGAGCGGCAGCGGCGCGCGCGGATCGGCGCGGCGCACCACGCCTTTGTCGCGCGCGGCGAGCTGCTGCGCGAGGAGCGCGCGCTGTTGCGGCGTGAGCCGCGCGAGCCGGTCGGCGAGCGGTTCGTTCGTCACGCCGATCCCGCCTCCAGCATTCCTCGAATGTCCGCGTCGGAAAGACCTTCGAGCTCGAGCAGCATCGCGTCGAGTCCCGCCGCATCGACGCGCGCGAGCTGTTCCGCGACGACCGCTTCCGCGAACTGCGCGACCGTCGGCGCATCGAAGAGCCGCCGCAGCGGAATCTCGACGCCGAACGATTTCGAGACGCGCGCGATGAGCTGCGTCGCGAGCAGCGAGTGTCCGCCGTGCGCGAAGAAGTCGTCGTGGATGCCGAGCCGCGGCGTGCCGAGGACCTCAGCCCAGATCTGCACGAGCGTCGCTTCGTCGGCGTTGCGCGGCGCGCCGTCGACGGCGACGTCGGCGGCTTCCGGCGCGGGCAGCGCCTTGCGGTCGATCTTGCCGTTCGGCGTGCGCGGCAACGCGGCGAGCGCGACGAACGCGGACGGCACCATGTAGTCGGGCAGGCTCGCGCGCAGATGCGCGCGCAACGCGTTCGCGTCGCAGTCGCCGGCGACGTACACGACGAGGCGCTTGTCGCCGGGACGATCTTCGCGCGCAACGACGACGCATTCGACGACGGACGCGTGGCGCGCGAGCACGTTTTCGATCTCGCCGAGCTCGATGCGGTAGCCGCGGAGCTTGACCTGATGATCGCCGCGGCCGAGGACTTCGAGACGGCCGTCGCGGCGACAGCGCGCGATGTCGCCGGTGCGGTAGACGCGCGCGTTCGCGTCATCGGAGAACGGATCGGCGATAAACTTTTCGAGCGTGAGCTCCGGACGCGCGAGATAGCCGCGCGCGACGCCGGCGCCGCCGATGAGCAGCTCGCCGGAGACGCCGTCGGGCACGAGCTGCATACGCGCGTCGACGACGTACATCGTGGTGTTGTCGATCGGACGGCCGATGGTGATCGCGTCGTTCTTCGTCACGCGATCGAGCGACGACCAGACTGTCGTTTCCGTCGGGCCGTAGACATTCCAAAGCTCGCCGCAGCGATCGAGCAAACGCTCCGCGAGCTCGCGCGGCAGCGCCTCGCCGCCGCACAGCAGCTTCAGATGCGCTCCGCCGTTCCAGCCGCTGTCGACGAGCATGCGCCACGTCGCGGGCGTTGCCTGCATGACGGTGGTGCCGCTGTCCGCGATGAGCCGCGCGAGGCGCATGCCGTCGGCCGCGGTTTCGCGATCGGCGATGACGACGCGCGCGCCGACCGTCAGCGGGAGCAGGAGCTCGAGCACGGCGATGTCGAAGGAGAGCGTGGTGACGGCGCAGAACACGTCGGTCGCCGCGAGACCCGGCGTGCGCGCCATCGACTGCAGGAAGTTGACGACGGCGCCGTGCGGGATCTCGACGCCTTTCGGCCGTCCCGTCGAGCCCGAGGTGAAGATGACGTAGGCGAGGTCGTTCGGATCGACTTCGACGTCGATGCGTTCGGCGTCGCGCGCGATGCGGCACATCGCCGCATCGACGACGAGCTTCACCGCCGCGTCTTCGATCATGAACGCGAGCCGCTCCTCGGGGAACGACGGATCGAGCGGCACGTACGCGGCGCCCGATTTCAGAATGCCGACGAGTCCAATCAGCAGTTCGACGCCGCGGTCCGCGCGCAGTCCGACGAGATCGCCGCGCCCGATGCCGCGCGCGTGCAATTCCGCGGCGAGCGCGTTCGCGCGCGTGTCGAGCTCGCGATACGTGAGCGCCGCGTTGCCCGCGACGACGGCGATCGCATCCGGCGTCTTCGCGGCCTGCGCTTCGATGAGGCGATGCACCGCAACGGCGGGAACGTCGCGTCGCGTGGCGTTGCGCGCGACGACGAGCTCGTGGCGTTCGGCATCGGAGAGGAAGACGACGTCGCCGACGCGCGCTTCGGGATCGCGCGCGACCTGGCGCAGCAGCTCGACGAGATGCGCGCCGAACGCGCGGATCGTCTCCGCGTCGAAGAGATCGGTCGCGTACTCGAAGACGACGTCGAGGCGATCCGCTTCGACGCCGACGAAGAGCGTGAGATCGGTGCGCGCGGTGCCGGTGTTGATCTCGTCGAGCTCGAGGAGCCGCAGCTCGAGGTCCGCAACGTTGGTCGCGAAGCCCTCGTGATTCTGGAAGAAGAGCATCACCTGAAAGAGCGGCGAGCGGCTCATCGAGCGCTCGACGTGCAGCTCTTCGAGCAGGCGTTCGAGCGGGAGGTCCTGATGCGCGTACGCGTCGAGCGTGACGTCGCGGACGCGCGCGAGCAGCTCGCGGAACGTCGGGTTGCCGGCGAGGTCGGTGCGCAGCGCGAGCGTGTTGACGAAGCAGCCGACCAGCGGCTCGAGCTCCTGGCGGTGGCGATTCGCGATGCCGGAGCCGACGATGACGTCGCTCTGTCCCGAGTAACGGAACAAAAGCGTCTTGAGCGCCGCAAGAAAAACCATGAAGAGCGTGGCGTTCTCGCGCCGCGCGAGCTCCTGCAGCGCGCGCCGCACGTCGTTCGGAACGCTCACGCGCGCGACTTCGCCGCGATACGACTGCACGGGCGGACGCGGGCGATAGGCCGGAAGCTCGAGCACCGGCAGCTCGCCGGCGAGACAGTCTTTCCAGTAGCCGAGCTGCTTGTCGAGCACGTCGCCCTGCAGCCATTCGCGCTGCCAAAGCGCGAAGTCGGCGTACTGCAGCGCCGGCTCGTCGAGCGTGTCGCCGCCGTACAGCGCGAACAGCTCGCGGTAGAAGACGCCGATGGACCAGCCGTCCATCACGATGTGGTGAAACGCGACGGCGAGGAGGTGCTCGTCGTCGCCGATGCGGATGAGCAGGAAGCGCGCGAGCGGTCCGCGCGCGAGATCGAACGGCGTCGCGTAGACGTCGCGCACGAGGTCGAGCGCGTGTGCGCGGTCGCGCGCGTCGAAGCGCTGCAGCGGAATCGCGAGCGACGGCACGATCTCCTGCCATGGCGTGCCGTTCTCGGACGGGAACGTCGTGCGCAGTGATTCGTGGCGCGCGACGACCGCGTCGAGACTCTGTTGCAGGCGCGCGGCATCGACGCGGCCGCGCACCGACGCGGTGATGCCGAGGTTGTAGCTCGCCGTGCCCGGCTCGAGTTGATCGAGGAGCCAGAGGCGCTGCTGCGCGAACGAGAGCGGGGTGCGCGCGGGGCGCGGCCGGCGCGCGATCGCGTTCGCCTGCTTCTCGCGCTGCGCGATTTGCTGAAGCAGCAGCGCGCGCTTCTCGGGCGAGAGACTCGCTAAACGCTCATTGAGACGCGGGTCCACGGTCACAGTCCCTTCATCGCTATCGTGGCGTCTTCGTCGGAGAGACCTTCGAGCTGCGCGAGGAGATCGTCGAGCTGCTCGCCGGCGAGGTTCGCGTCGCGCGCCTCGGCCACCTTGATCGCCAGCCGCGCCACGGTCGGCGCCTCGAAGAGCGCGCGCAGCGGAATGTCGACGGCGTACTGCGCTTGCACACGCGCGAGCAGCTGCGTGGCGAGGAGCGAGTGTCCGCCGAGGTCGAAGAAGTTGTCGTTGCGGCCGATGCGCTCGCGGCCGAGGATCTGCGACCAGAGCGCGGCCATCTGCTCTTCCTGCGCGCCCTGCGGCAGCTCGACCGCGTCGTGCTCGCGCGCGAGCTCCGGCGCCGGCAGCGCGTGGCGATTGACCTTGCCGTTCGGCGTGAGCGGAAAGCGGTCGAGCACGACGATCGCCGCGGGGATCATGTAGTCGGGGAGCGAGGTGCGCAGATGCGCGCGCAGCGCGTCGGGCGACGGCGCGTCGCCGGTGACGTACGCGACGAGGCGCTTGTCGCCGGGGCGGTCTTCGCGGCAATGCACGACCGCCTGATCGACGGACGCGTGGTCGTTCAGCACCGCTTCGATCTCGCCGAGCTCGATGCGGAAGCCGCGCAGCTTCACCTGATGATCGAGACGGCCGAGAACTTCGAGCGTGCCGTCGCGACGCCACGTGGCGAGGTCGCCGCTGCGATAGAGCCGTGCGTTCGGCGCGTCGGAGAACGGATCGGCGATGAACTTCTCGGCCGTGAGCTCGGGGCGGCCGAGGTAGCCGCGCGCGAGGCCGTCGCCGCCGATGAGCAGCTCGCCCGGAACGCCGACCGGCAGCGGCTGGAAGTTGCGGTCGACGATGTGGATCTGCGTGTTCGCGACCGGCTTGCCGATCGAGATCGGGCCGCTGCCGGAGACGATCGGACCGAGCGTCGAGTAGACCGTCGTTTCCGTCGGGCCGTAGAGGTTCCACAGCTCGTCGCAGCAGGGGATGAGCCGTTCGGCGAGCTCGCGCGGGCACGCCTCGCCGGTCGTGATCATCTTCAGGCCCGCTTTGCCGGACCACCCGATGTCGAGCAGCATGCGCCACGTCGCGGGCGTGGCCTGCATGATGGTGATGTCGTTCGCGTCGATGAAGCGCGCGAGCGCGGCGCCGTCGCGTTGCGTTTCGGAGTCGACGAGCAGGATGCGCGCGCCGACGGTGAGAGGGACGAACAGCTCGAAGACAGCGATGTCGAACGAGAGCGTGCTGACGGCGCAGATCGTGTCGCTCGCGCGCTGGCCCGGCTCGCGCGCGACGGACGTGACGAGGTTCACGGCCGAACGCTGCGTGATCTGCACGCCTTTCGGCCGTCCCGTCGAGCCGGAGGTGAAGATGACGTACGCGAGGTCGCCGGGCCGCGCGTCGCACGCGATGGCGTCGCCGCCCACGATGCGCGCGCTGGCGTCGACGACGATCTTTTCCACGCTTGCCGACGGCACGCGTTCGACGAGCGAGGCCTGCGTCACGACGACGCGCGCCGCGGCATCCGCGAGCATGAACGCGAGGCGTTCCGCGGGGAAACCGGGATCGAGCGGCACGTACGCGGCGCCCGCTTCGAGAATGCCGAGGAGGCCGACGAGCATCTCGACGGAGCGCTCGACGTAGAGGCCGACGAGATCGCCGCGTCCGATGCCGCGCGCGCGCAGCGTGCGCGCGAGATCGCTCACCCGCGCCTGCAGCTCGCGATACGTGACGTCGCGGCCGTGGAACGTGAGCGCGACGGCGTCGGGCGTGCGCGCAGCCTGCCGCACGAACAAGTCAACCAGTGGACGATCTCCGGGATAGTCGTGCCGCGTGTCGTTCCACGCCGCGAGTTGCGCGCGTTCGTCGCCGGTGAGCAGCGGCAGCGCGCCGATCGGCGTCGACGCGTCGGCGACCGCGCCGCGCAGCAGCGTGATGAAGTGTCCGGCCAGCCGCGCGATCGTGTCGCCGTCGAACAAGTCGGTGCTGTACTGGAAGAGCAGCTCGCCGACCGAGTCCTGGTTCACGTACAGCGACAGCTCGCTCTGCGCGGTGTCGGGCTGCAGCTCGTCGAGCGCGACGCGGCGGATGGTGAGGCCGCGCATCGACGCCGCGTCCTGTGGGTAGTTCTGGAAGAAGAACATCGCCTGCATCAGCGGCATGTGGCTCGTGACGCGCTCGACGCGCAGCGCCTCGAGCACGCGGCTCGCGGGCGCGTCCTGGTTCGCCTGCGCGCCGAGCGTGGTGTCGCGGACGCGCGCGAGGAGCTCGCGAAACGTCGGGTCGCCGCCGAGGTCGTTGCGGAGGATGAGCGTGTTGACGAAGAAGCCGACGATCGACTCGAGCTCGGCGCGCTGGCGGTTCGCGATACCCATCGCGATCGGCAGGTCGCTCTGGCCGGTGTAGCGATGGAGCAGCGTCGCGTAGACGGCGAAGAAGGTCATGAACGGCGTGACGTTCTCGCGGCGGCTGAACTGCTCGACTTCTTTGTAGAGCTCCTCCGGCACGACGAAGCGCGCCGTCGCGCCGCGGAAGGTCTGCACGGCGGGACGCGGGCGGTCGGAGGGAAGATCGATGACCGTCGGGCAGCCGGCGAGATGCTCGGTCCAGTACGCGAGCTGCGCGTCGAGGCGATGACCGTCGAGCCATTCGCGCTGCCACAGCGCAAAGTCGGCGTACTGCAGCGGCGTCGTCACGAGCGGCGACGGCTGCTGCGCGGCGAACGCGTTGTAGATCTCGATGAGCTCGCGCAGCAGCACGCCGAGCGACCAGCCGTCGACGACGATGTGATGCATGACCAGGAGGAGCAGGTGGCGATCCTCCGCGACGCGCACGCGCAACGCGCGCACGAGCGGTCCGCGCGCGAGATCGAACGGCTGCCGGAAGGTGCGTCGCATCCGCGCGATCGCCGCCTCGCGCGGATCGGCTTCGTTCGAAACGTCCGCAACGTCGATCGGCAAGGCGAACGATTCCGAAGTGATGCGCTGATACGGCTTGCCGTCTTCCGACGGCAGCGTCGTGCGCAGCGCCTCGTGACGCCGCACGAGCTCCTGCAGCGCGGCGTCGAGCGCGGGCGCGTCGAGCGTGCCGTCGAGCCAGAGCGCGAGCGGCACGTTGTACGCGCCGGTGCCTGGCGTGAGCTGGTCGACGACCCACAGCCGTTCCTGTCCGTACGAGAGCGGCACGCGCTCCGGACGCGGGCGCGGGCGCACCGCTTCGGCGGCCGCTTTGCGCTCCGCGATCAGGCGTTCGAGCAAAGCTCGCTTTGCGGGCGACAGCCCATCGAGTCGATCGTTCGACATCAGTTCCTCCGGGGCATCGTTTGACTAGTAGCGGAGCAGGTAGCTCACCTTGAGGAAGAACTGGCGCGCCGTCGGGTTGAGCTCCGAGCGCGTGGCCACGACGTTGCGCGGCGGCCCTTCGAGAAGCGCCACGTTGTCGTAGTTGTCCGAGTATCCGAGGTAGAGCACCGTTCCTGGGTTGAGGACGTAGCTGAAGAGCAGATCGCCGGTGACGTGGCGCAGATGCGGCGCGTCGACGAGCTGCTCGTTCGGCGTGAGGGCGTTGGTGTCGACGATGAGCCGCACCGCCATCAGCTTGTTGAACTGGTAGTTGATCTTCGTGCGCGTGATCGGGTTGCGGAAGACGCTGGTGCCCGCGTCGAAGCCGGCGACGTCGTCGCGGGTGCGCAGATCGTCGTAGATGAACGTCTCGTCGAAGCGCAGGCGCGAGAAGGGGCTGAGCGTGACGCCCGCTTCGGCGAGCCTGCGATCCGCGAGGAATGGCGTGATGCCGTTCGCGGGAAAGTAGTTGACGCCCGTGCCCTGGCTGTAGCTCGCGTGCGCGGTGAGCCAGCGCGTGGCTTCGCTCTTCAGATAGATGGTTCCGAAGTGCTTGTTGAACTCCTGCCCCGCGAAGAGCTCGTACGACTGTTCCCACGTCAGCTGCAGATCGGTGGCGCGCGTCCACGTCCAGTCGTAGGTCGGCGCGATGCTCCAGTCCTGCAGCACGCCGCTGTGATCCCACGTCACGGTCGACGCGACGATCGGTCCGTGGCTGATGAAGAAGTCGCTGTTGCGCCACTTCGTGTAGCTGGCGTTCTGCGTGGTCTGGCGGATGTCGGTGCGCGGGATGAAGCCGAGGTCCGCGTTGAAGTCGCGGCTGACGTCGTAGTACTGGCCGCTGTAGTTGAACGCGCGTCCGCTGCGCGCGAGACCGAGGAAGCCGACCGTGCCGCTGCTGTGCGCGCCGAGCAGATCGCTGCGGCTCGCGCCGAGCTGCGCGGTCGCGGACCAGAGATCGTTGATGCGGAAGCGGCCGTCGAATGCGCCGACCTGATTCGAGTGTCCGTCGAGGTTGCGCGTGCTGAAGAGGAAGCCGGCATTGGAGGCGACCCCGAAGTCACGCTGCATGCGGGCGACGGCGATGTTCGCGCGGTCGCCGAACCCCGGATCGCCCGGCGGCAGGAAGAGTCCTCCCGCGCGATCGTCGATGGCCAGCCCGCCGACGGCCCAGCGTCCGAGGCGTCCCGTGAGGCGCGCGCCCGCACGCGGATCGGCGATGCGGCGCGAGAAGAAGAGATTCACCGGCGTCCCGAAAAAGCCCGAGTTTTCGAGGAAAAACGGCCTTTTCTCGGGGAAGAACACTTCGAAGCGCTGGTTGACGATGACCTGCGGCTCGTCCGATTCGACTTCGCTGAAGTCGGGATTGATCGTGACGTCCGCCGCCAGCGAGTTCTTGAGCACGAACTTGCCGTCGAGTCCAATGCGTCCCGGCGTCGTATCGAAGTACCCCGGATTCGTGGTGCCCTGATCGAGCAACCGCGAGCGCGTGAGCACGCTGTACGGAATCACCTGGTAGTTCCGCCCCGGCGAGATCGCCTCGGGGATCTCCATGGTCGCGAACTGCGGGACGAAGCCTTCGACGCGCGAGGTGATGTACGGCCAGTACGCGAACTCGTTCCGCCGCGGGATGATGCGCGACACCGCGACGCCCCACGTCTGCGACGGTCCCGGCGAGAAGCGCAGGCTCTTGAACGGAATGCGCAGCAGCGCCGCGAAGCCGTCCGGCAGCATGCGACCTTCCGAGTACCAGAGCGTGTCGAAGTTGAAGTCGTAGCCCTGGCCTTCCGTGACGATGCCGTCGAGCTGCACGCCGTACGGATTGACCGCGAAGACGTACGCGCGCTGCTTGTCGTGAAACGTGTCGAGGAAGATCTGCAGCCCTTCGTCGCCGAAGATCTCTTCGCGCCGCACGATGCGCGCGCGCGTGAGCTTCGGGTCGTCCTTGCAGACGAAGCCGACGTAGAGGTTCGTCGCGTCGTAGCCGAGGTAGACGGAGGTCGCGAGCGAGACGGGATCGCCGTCGCCGGGAACGTTCTGGCGCAGCTCGGTGACTTTGGCCATGCCGGTATGCGTGGCCGCGTCTTCGCCGGCCGTGAAGTCTTCGAGACGCGGCGGCTGTGCGACATGCGGCAGCGTGAGCGGACCGGCGCCGGCGACGACGGCGGGGAGCGCGCACGCGAGCGCGATGAGCAGATTGAGGAGGATGCGACGGGTCATGAGGCGGTCTCCTGGATCGTCGCCGGAACGAGAGCGACGGCGGATTTCGGCGCGCGCTGCAGCACGGCGTAGCCGGCGACGGCGATGGCGACGAGCTGCACGGCGGCGGTGACGAAGAAGCGCGCGAGCCCGGGGAAGAAGAGCGCGCCGTCGTTCGGCATCACGAGTGAGAGGACGAAGTAGAGCGCGACGCCGAACGCCACGCGCGAGGCGCCGCGGGATGCCTCGCTGCAGAGGCGCGGCATCACCAGCGCCCACAGCCAGATCGACGCGGTGAGCGCGTACGCGTCGGGGACGAAGGGGCTCTGCAGCGCCGCGAGCGCGAGCAGTCCGAGCCAGATCTGCGCGCGCGTCAGCGGAGTCGCGTCGTTCATGCGGAACGAACAGAGCACCGCGAGCGCGGCGAGGAGCAGCGCGTAAACGTTCGCCACGCGGTGCATCAGCGGTCGCGGATTGACGACCGTCGTCAGCGAGCGCGCCTTGAGCACCAGTCCGGGGATGCCCTGGTTGATGGAGTTGAACTCCTGCAGCTCGGGCAGCTCGAGGAACGCCCACGGCTCGCCGCTGCCGATGCGCGGCGCCTGGTACTGCACGAAGTCTTTCACCGGCGCGGGGCCGAACGCGGCGACGGTGAGGACGAGCCAGATCGCGCCGAACGCGGCGGTCCATGCGACCGCGCGCCAGCGGCGCTGCAGGATCAGCAGGAAGACGAGAATGCCGGGAAAGATCTTCAGCGCCGCGAACGCGAGCGCCGCTCCGCCCGCGGCGTTGCGATTGCGGTCGAACGCGACCATGGCCAGCATCGCCAGCGCGAGCGCCGCGAGCTGGAAGTTGCCGATCTGCAGCGTGAGCAGGATCGGCGTCGCGGCGAGGACCGCGGGCGCGAGCCACAGCAGCCGGCGGCGTTCCTCGCCGTCGACGTGGAACGCAACCGCGAGATACGCGGCGATGAAGAGCGCGGCCTCGATGGCGAACCACGCCGCGCGCATCGTGAAGAAGTTCTTCGTGAAGAGCAGCAGCGCGCCGGGGATGAGCAGCGTCGGCGCCGGATAGTTGAATTCATCGAGCTTGAAGCGCCCGATCCAGCCTTCATAGAGTTCGTTGCGGTAGACGTTCGGCGTGCCGTTCGCGGCGAGCCGCGCCGCGTGCCACCACGCGGAGAAGCAGTTGTGGTGGAAGTAGAACGGGTCGTAGAACATCGCCGAGAAGCCGGGCTTCGACGCGTCGAGCATGAACACCGCGGTGCCCGTGACGCGCGCGATGGCGACGACGCCGATCGCGAGAAACGCGATGCGTGCGGCGGTGGAGAACGGCGCGAGCGCGCGCAGCGGCCGCAGCGCGAACGGCATCACCGCCGCCATCGCGACGATGGCCAGAACGAAGGCTGCCGCCGGCACGAAGCCAAAGGCGCCGAAGAGTGCGGCGACGACGGGCACACCGATCCCGCCGTACACCAGTGCGATTGAGAACCGGTCCAGTCGTGCCACTGAGCCCCGCCCACGCCGCCAAGAACCGCGGCGATGTCAAGAAGGAATTACGTCCAAACGAATCGGAAGGAGCGCATGATAGCGGCACTTGCTCTGTTACGCAACGGTGTCGAAACAGAATTATTCAGTGACGACGCAGATTTCTGGCACGAAATCCATCGTGACGCAAGCGGGCGCTTGCGAATAGGCGCGGTCCGCCTGCGGCCGGCGTTTAGCCGCTCGCGCGCCAGCCGCGCATCCGCTCGTGCAGCCAGATCAGATGCCGCAGCACCTCGGCGTCGTTCGTCGCGGCGGCCGCGAGCGCATGGCCGAAGACATCGAGGGGGTGCGCCTCGGCACCCCCTTCGAAGATCCACGTCCGGCCGCGCCGCCGGAACAAGGGATGCGCGCCGTGAGGCCGCGCATGGAGAGAGGACTCGTAGCCTTCGGCGGCGCAGACGACCAGCCCGTGGCGCACGACGGGCCGTGCCGACGCGACGACGTCGCTGGCGAGCGAGACGAACGCGCCGGGACAGAAGTCGCGGATGACCGCGCATGCCTCGATGGCGAGAAAGGTCGAGCCGTAGCGTTCGGCGGAGAGGTCGACGAGCAGGCGCGCGACGTTGCGCACGATCGACGCCGCCTCCGCGCGCCCGCGCAACGTCGCGCCGAGCTCGCGCAGCCATGCGCGGAACATCACCAGCCGCACCAGCGCCTCGACCGGCTCCGGCGTGGCGAAAAGCGTCGTGGCGAGGCGCCGCGCGAGCGCCTGGATGCGTCCCGCGGCATCCCGGCCACTCGCCGCGATGACGTGGAGCGCGTCGGTGGCGCGGAGCAGATCGCGCCGCGCGTGCGAGGCGCTGTCCGGCAGCAGCTCGACCTGATTGCCGAAGAGCACGCGCAGCAGCGGGCGCGTCGCGGCATCGAGATTCGCGGCTTCCAGCTCGCGGACCAGCGCGTCCGCAATGTCAGAAGCGGGCAACTGCGCGACCGTATAGAGGATCATCGCCTGCATGCGCGGGCTGGCGAGCTCGGTGGCGGAGGTGGCCGCGCGCGCGAACGCGTGGAGAGACGCCGGCGATGCGAAACGGATCTCGAACGCCGCCTCGCGAATCATCTCGGCGAGCGGCCAGGCGCCGTCGAAGAGATGCGCGGGCGCGCCGAGGCGGTTGGAGATGGCCGCGCCGTACGCGGCGAACAGGAGCTCGAGAATCGCATGCATCTCGCCGGCATTCGCTCCGTCCTCGCGCGCATGTCGCAGCGCGTACGCGAGCGTGTGCGAGCAGCGCCACGCGCTGCGCTGCCAGCGCTCGAACTCGTCGTCTTCGCCGATCATGTAGAAGAGGAGGCGCGCGTAGCGCTCGCCCCATTCGACGTGCGGCGAGGAGCGGTCGCTCTGCGCCAGCACGGCGTCGAGGAGGTTCGTGAAGAGCGTTTCCGCGTCCTCGTGGCGGCAGTCGCGGAAGGCGCGCGTCCGCGCGACGCAATCGGGACAAAGCGCGATGTGCTGGAGCTCCGCGCGCGAGGCGCGGTCGTGATTTTCCAGAATGCCGCGAAGCTCGAGCGTGCTCGGGCAGCGGTGCTCGGGGTTTTCGATGGTGGGCGCGTCAATGATGTCGTCGACGATCAGCTCGGGCAACAGCGCGGCGAAGTTCTCGGCGTCGGCGGCTGAATCGTCATCGTCCGCATCCTGCGGGGTACTACAGGCATCGGCGCCGTCCGGAGACGCGCACGCGAGCGCATCCTCTTCCCGGCGCGCAGAGTCGTGATTGCTCATTGGAACCTCCCCTTTCTAACGTTGCTTGGTGCGGGACCGGACCAGATACGCTTTGGCCTTCTTCAGACGCGCGTAGACCGCGGCCGGCGTGAGACCGCGCTTCTGCGCGATCACGCTCACCGGCACGTCGTGCATGAGATAGGGTTCGGCGACGACCTTCAGCGGCAGCGGCAGCGTGGCGATGCGCCGCAGCATCTGCTTGTATTCGGCGTGTTCGACCGGAGCGGCGCGCCGGGAGGTCCACATGGCCCGCTCGCCGTCATCCTCGGAAAACGCGCCGAAGCGTTTGTACTTATCGATCTGGTCGAGGGCGAGGTGATGGCTGACCGTATGGAGCCAGCCGCCAAGACTCTGGTCCGGCTGCAGCTCCGGCGGCTTCTCGACAAGCTTCACGAACGCCGCCTGCACGATGTCGTTCGCGCCTTCGGTGTTCTTCACGATCTTGAACGCCGCTCCGAATACAGAGGGCGTATGCCGATCCATCAACTCGCGCAGTGCGTCATCGCGTTGCGAATCCGTCCCCGTTCGAAGAATCAGCACGAGCTCGAAATCGCGGCACGACGGCTTTGGTCCTGAGCCCATAAGGCCTCCGGTCCCTCAGACGTTCAATGACTCGCCTCAATGCAACAGACCGTTTCGAACAACGGCTACTGATGGCTTTAACGGAGAACAACGACAGTTCTCAAAGAAACATTTTCACGGGCACTCGCCGTGCGCCGGTCTTTCGCGAAAAACATCAGCACAAACGGGCGAAACGACGAGTTCTCAAAAAAAATCTTCGCGTTTGGCAGCCGGTCTTCGCGGGCGTTTATGTGGATAAGAACGCTGAAGAAAGGAGCCTTCGATGATCCTCACCGCCGCCGCGCTCACCCTTGCCATTCAGTTCGAGCTCGATCTCACGGCCCTCGTCCGCCGCGGCGAGTTGCAGCAGCCGGTCGTGCGGTGCGGGATCTCGACGGTCGGTTATCACTTCAACGGCCGTCCCGGCCAGCAGTTCGTCTATGCGGGCGAGCGCTTCGAGATTCCGGAGGAAGGATGGATCGAGCTTCTTGCGGATCGCCGTCACCACACGTACGTGGTGGACGGCCGCGAGCTGCAGCTCGATGCGGGTGCGCTGGACGCGTTCAGCTTCCGCCACGTGACGTTGCCGCCGGAACAGTGAGTTGCGCGGGGTGGCGTCCCCGGCAGGATTCGAACCTGCGACCCACAGCTTAGAAGGCTGTTGCTCTATCCGACTGAGCTACGGGGACACAAGTGGAGCGCGCAGCGGGCGGTTGGTCGGGGCGAGAGGATTCGAACCTCCGACCCCCTGCTCCCAAAGCAGGTGCGCTACCAGACTGCGCTACACCCCGACTCGGTCTGCGGCAGCCGGTGCGAACAGGCTGCCGCAGAACCCCATTCCGCGCGGGAATGCTACACCGCGGCGGCGGATCGGGAGAGACGGCGCGCGGGAAGCGCGCTGCGCCACTTGGCGTCGTCGCCGGGGTTGAGGACGTACTCGAACGTCGTTCCGTGCGAGCGGAGGCGCAGCACGTGCGCGCCGGCGGCGAGGTTCTTTCCGGTGGAGAGCTCGTCGGCGTACTCGATCTCGTCGAGACGCGCGAGCTCGAACATCGCTTCCAGATCGGAGTTCTCGTAGTACAGCGTATCGTCCGAGACCGACAGCACGACCGGGATCTTCTCGACGCCCTCGACGTACTCGGCACGCGTGACGAGCTTCGACGATCCTTTCCGCTTCTGTGCGATCGCGTCGAGCAGGTCCTTCTGACGCATCTTGATGAATGCGACCACGAGAGCCGCGAGAACGACCACTCCCGCGACGGTCCACAACATAGAGATCTCGGACATGCCGTACCCCTCCTGTGTCTAATTGTGATGCGTTGACGGAAATGTACCCCTTTTAGGCGGAAACGACCAGCAGATTCGTCATGTGCAGGCAGGCGCTGCCGTGTGCGTTCGGAGCGCGCATCCGCAGCGCGCGCGTAGAATGCGGCCATGGCACAGGGGCGGAGGAAAACCCGCAACGAGCATTCGTCGGGCGGCGCCGTGATCGCGATGCGCGGCGGCGTCGCGCACGTGGCGCTCATCGCCACGCGCGGCCGCACGCGCTGGGGTCTGCCGAAGGGCGCGGTCAGCAGCGGCGAGACATCCGAGGCGGCGGCGCTGCGCGAAGTGCTCGAGGAAACGGGGCTGACCGCGAAGATCGTCAAGCCGCTCGACACGATCGAATACTTCTTCCGCGCCGGCGACACGCTCATCCAGAAGCGCGTCGACTTCTACCTCATGGAGTACGTCGAAGGAGAGCTGCAGCCGCAGCTCAGCGAGGTCGACGACGTGGAGTGGGTCGAGCTGACGGCTTCGCTGCGGCGCGCGAGCTTCGACTCCGAGCGGAAGCTGCTCGAGATGGCGCTGCAGGAGATTGCGCCGCCTTCGTCGCCGCAGGCCGCTTCTTCGCGGACGTAGCGGGTTTCTTCGCGGACGCGCGCTTCGTGGTGGACGCGCGTTTCGTCGTCGATGTCGCGCGTTTCTTCGCCGGCGTAGTGCGCTTCTTCGCCTTCTCTTCCGCTTCCAGCCGCGCCGCGAGCGTCGGCGCCCTTCGCGACGACGCCTTGCGATTCGACTCCCAGATGTTCTCGCTGCTCACTTCATCAACGAGCCGGTTCGACACGACCGAACGCGGCGCGACCGCGGTCACGTCGACGTCCTCGTTCGCGTAGCCGTCGCGGTGTTTGAGCAGCAGCCACTCGTTCCCTTTGTCCGACTTCTGCCGGCCGCCGATCTTCACGAGCGCCCATTCGCCGAACATCTTCTTCCCGTACATGCGGAAGGTCAGCTTTCCGGAAGCGAGCGCCTTCACCGGATCGGGCCCCGGCTCGATGAACTCCCACGTCCCCTGATCCCAGATGATCACGTTCCCCGCGCCGTAGTTGCCCGCGGGGATCACGCCCTCGAATGACGCGTAGTCGTACGGATGATCCTCGGTCATCATCGCGAGGCGTTTCGCGGCCGGGTCGTACGACGGTCCTTTCGGAATCGCCCACGACTTGAGCACGCCTTCCATCTCCAGGCGGAAGTCGTAGTGCATGTGCGAGGCGTGATGCTGCTGGATGACGAAGATCGGCAGCTTCGTGTTTTTCGGCTTGCCGCCGGACGGCTCCGGCGTGTCGCCGAAGTCGCGCATCGCGCGGTATTTCTTGAGTAGATCGGGCATGCGCTACGACGCCTTCTTCTTCCTGCGCGATGCGGGTTGCGGCGCCGCGCGTTTCGGCGCTTTGCGCGTCGCGGGTGCGGCGGCGGATGCGGACGCGTTGCGCTTGCGCGGCTCCGCAACCGCGCCGCCGAGACTGCGGCGCAGCGCCTCCATGATGTCGACGACTTCGCCCGCGCTCTCGGACTCGGGCGACTCGGAGACGACCAGCTCTCCTTCGGCCTTCGCGCGGATGCGCTCCATCACGCGTTCGCGGTATTCATCCTTGTACGCGAGCGGATCGAACGTCGGCTCGGTGAGCTCGTCGATGAGCATCTTCGCGAGCGCCACTTCCTTGTCGCGGACGTCGGCGTGATCGACGTCGATCGCGCTGAAGTCGCGCACCTCGTCCGCGTAATACATCGTGTGGAGAATGAGCCCCTCTTCGAACGGACGCAACACGACGAGATGCTCGCGCGAATTGGAGACCCAGCGCGCGACGGCGACTTTGTTCTGCTTGCGCATCGCCTCGGCGAGCAGCCGGTACGTCTTCGCGCCGCCGGGCGCGGGCCCGAGGTAGTAGGCCTTCTCGAAGAAGACGGGATCGATCTGCGCGAGATCGACGAACGCGGTGATCTCGAGCGCGCGGTCGCCGCCGGATTCGAGCTCCTCGAGCTCCGCGGCGGTGAACGTCACGTACTGATTCTTCGCCACCGGATAGCCGCGGATCATGTCGGCGAGCTCGATGAAGTTCTCGTGCTGCGGGCACCACCAGCGGCGGTTGACGCGCGAGCCGCAATCGGCGTGCAGCAGGTTGAAGTGCACGTCTTCCGACTTCGTGGCGGTGTAGAAGCGGACGGGGATGTTCACCAGTCCGAACGAGATCGTGGCGTTGCGCAGCGGGCGTAGTGCCATGACGGCCTCCGATGAGGCATATACTGCACGCGGCGTTCCTGACGGCGTGCGTCAGAAGTGCCTTATTTGCCTTGACTTAGCGGTACGGCGGCGTCATTTTTGCAACGGAGGCGCCCGGCAGAGATGTCCCCTTCCATCCGGCGCATGATCTGGGGAGCCTTTCTTGGGCTCACCCTGCTGATTCTCGCTGGCGTCATCATGACGTTGGCGGTGCTGCGCATGGAGCAGCGGCAGGAGTATCAGATCGTGCAGCAATCGCGTCCGTACCTCGACGCCGTGCGCGAGATGGACGACTCGCTGACGACGATGGTGTCGGCGACGCGTGGCTATGTCCTCACCGGGCAGACGCAGTTCACGCAGCAGTACGACGACGCGGTACGCTCGTTCCAGAAAGCGGAGTCGCAGTCCACCGAGCTCGCGCGCCCGCGCGACCATCCGGTGCTCGACGAGTTCCGCGAGCACTTCAGCAAAGTCAAGAAGTTGACCGACGAGCAGATCAAGCTGCGCGACGACGGCCGGCCGAAAGACGCGGCCGACGCGATGCTGTCCACGGCGCAGCTCCGCCGCGCGGCGCCCGACTACGAGGGGCTCATCTCTGACCGCATCCGAAGCGAACAAGCCAGCGCGCTCGATCGCATCAGCAGCGCGCGCCAGTGGGTGATGATCACGATGGTCGTGCTCGGCCTCGTGCTCATCGCCGTCTCCGCGATGACCGCCATGCGCATCGAGCAGCGCCTCGGCGAGTCGATCACGCGCCAGGTGCGGCGCACCGAGGCCATGATCGCCGGGATGTCGGACGGCGTGATGCTCGTCGACGGCGAAGGCAAAACCGTCTTCATCAATCCCGCCGGACAGCGCCTGCTCGGCAAAGCCGACATCGGAGTGCCGATCTTCCGGCAATCCGAGGTCTATCGTTTGCGCGACGAGCACGCGCGCCTGCTCGATCCGGAAGAGCTGCCGGCGGCGCAGGCGCTGTCGACCGGACGCGCCGTGCACGACATGACGGTGCTCATCGCGCGCGAAGACCTGCGCGTCGCCGTGTCGATGAGCGCGACGCCGCTGCACGAGGAAGGACGCACGTCCGGTGTCGTGGTCACGTTCCGCGACATCACGGAACGCCGCGCGCTCGAAGAGCAGATGCAGCTGCAGGCCGAGCGCGCGCAGATCCTCGCCGACGCCGGCGCATTCTTCTCCAGCAACATCGATCCGACGTGGGTCACGCAGGCCATCGCGGAGCGCGTCGCGGAAGTGCTCGGCGACTGGTCGGCGGTCATCCTCAAATCATCCGAGTCGAAAGAGCTCAGCGTCGCGTCGATCTATCACCGCGACATGGCCTCGCTCGGCTTGGCGTGGTCGTACATCTATCGCCAGCCGCTCGTGGTCGGCGAAGGGATCATCGGGCAGGTCGTCTCGACCGGCTATCCGTCGCTGACGACGAACATCCGCGCGGCGGCGGACATGACCAATCCCGGCACGTATCACCCGATGCCGATGAAGCTCGCCTCGCTGCTCATCCTGCCGCTGCGCACGCGGCGCGAGATGCTCGGCGCGCTGATCATCGCCGCGAACGATCCCGACCGCGCGATGACCGACGACAAGCTGCCGCTCGCGGAGATCCTCGCCGAGCGCGCCGCGCTGGCGATCGAGAACGCGAAGCTCTACACCGAACAGGTCGACGCGCGGCGGAAGGTCGAAGACCTGTCGCGCCTCAAGGACGAGTTCCTCTCCATCGCCTCGCACGAGCTGCGCACGCCGGTCACGTCGATCAAGGGCTACACGCAGCTCGCGAAGATGCTGATCAAGGAAGGCGACCTCAGTACGTCCGAGGAGTACCTCGACATCGCGCTCGACCAGATCGACCGCATGTCGCGCCTCATCCTCGAACTGCTCGACGTCTCGCGCATTGAGACGGGACGTCTCGAGATCCGCCGTGAGCCGATCGCCTGGTCGCATTTCGTCCGCGACGTCGTGCATCGCCATCACACCGCGGTGAGCGACCGCCGCTTCCACGTCAGCGTTCCCGACGACGACAAGATCGTCACCGGCGACCGCGACCGCCTCGAACAGGTGCTCGGGAATCTCCTCGAGAACGCCGTGAAGTACTCGCCGGACGGCAGCGACATCACCGTGACCGTCGAAGATAAAGGCGAAGCTTTCGTGACGGCGGTGTGCGACCGCGGCATCGGCATCCCCGCCGACGAGCTGGGACAGGTCTTCGAGCGTTTCCACCGCGGCCGCCAGGTCTCGTCGACGAACTACGGCGGTCTCGGCCTCGGCCTCTACATCACCAAGCAGATCATCGAGCGCCACGGCGGCGCGATCTGGGTCGAGAGCAAGGAAGGGCAGGGCACGCGCTTCTTCTTCTCGCTCCCCGCGGCGGAGGCGGCGACGCTGCAGGCCGGCGGCACCCCGACGCAGGCGAATGCGCTGCCGTAACACTCGCGATGCGATCTCTCGTTCTCGCGCTGCTCGTCGCGCTTTCGGCGCGCGCCGACCTGCGCCTCGAGCTCGTGCGCGACTCGCTGACGGGACGCCACTGCCGCTACCGCGAGTACGTCGACAATCTGCCAACGGAGCACTTCATCGTCGCGCCGTGCGCGGATGCGGTCGCGGAACCGCGCGCGACCATCGCGTCGGAGTTGCGCCTCATCGACGGTCGCGTCGCGCGGCGCGTCATTCGAAGCGACGCTCCGCTGCAGCCTTACGCGTACGACTACGACGCGGTCACCGGCGAGCTGCTGCGGCGCACGCCGCTCTTCTTCCGCGCGAAGCCGGCGCGCGTGTTCGATCCGAATCCGGTCGTCGCGCGCAACGACCCGTCGCTGCAGGATCACAACGACGCGTCGTCCGCGGTGCCGGCCGATGCATATGAAGACGTCGTGCTCGACGACGTCGCGGAGAGCGGCGCGCTGCGCGGACCGGCCGCGCAGATCATCGACCGGCAGCCGCCGAACGTCGCGCCGCCGGATGCATCGGCGTCTCTCCTTTTTGACCGCGAGCAGGATGGATTCGAAGCCGTCAACGCGTACTTCCACATCGATCGCTCGCAGCACTACCTGCAATCCCTCGGATATCGCGGCGACCGCGCGGTCGTGCCGTACGCCATCGAAGTCGACCCGCACGCCGCGAGCGGCAGCGACAACTCGTTTTTTCTCCCGTCGACGCAGCCGGGGCGCGGAACGCTCTTCTACGGCGACGGCGGGACGGATGATGCCGAGGACGCCGATCTCGTCGTGCACGAGTACGGACATGCGATCCTCGAATGGATCTCGCCGGGCACCTTCAGCGGCGCGTTTGCGAGCGAGGCACGCGCGTTCAGCGAAGGTTTCGGCGACTACTGGGCGTTCTCCGCGCATTACGCGCAGCGGCTCGCGTCGGGGCGCGATCCGTTCTGCTTCGCCGACTGGGACGCGCGCTGCTGGGAAGACGACGCGTCGCAGCAGTGCGGCTACGCGCCGGGCAGCGACTGCCTGCGCCGGCTCGACAGCACGAAGACGATGGCCGACTACAACCGCAACGAGTCGTCGGGCGTCGAGCACCAGAACGGCGCGATCTGGTCGTCGGCGCTGCGCGAGATCCTCGTGACGCTCGCGCGCGAGACCGGCAACGTCGACGAGGCGCGGCGCATCGCCGATACGGTGCTCATCGAGTCGCTGTTCGACGCGCCGCCGCAGCCGACGTACGCGGTGATGGCGCAGCGCCTTCTCGAAAGCGATCGACTGCTCTACGGCCGCGCGCACGCACCGACGATCTGCGCCGCGATGAGCGCGCGCGGCATTCTCACGGATTGCGCGGGCGCGTTGCCGCGCGGCGAGCTGACGTTGTTCCAGAGTCCACAGCGTGGGCTCGCGATTCCGGAGAACAGCATCGACGGAGTGCTGTCGACGATCACCATCGACGATCCGCGCGCGATTGCGTCGATCGCGGTGCGTGTCGACATCGCGCATCCGTCGCGCGGCGATCTGCGCATCGAGCTCATCGCGCCCGACGGCACGACCGTGCTCTTGCAGCCGGTGTCGCTCGAACGCGCCGCCGACGTGCACGCGACGTTCGGCCGCGACGCCGTTCCCGCCGAGCCGCTCACGCCTCTCCTCGGCCATTCCGCGGCCGGCACGTGGACGCTGCGCGTACGCGACCTGCGCGCGCTCGACACGGGCACGCTGCTGTCGTGGGCTCTGCTGATCGGCTTCGGCGACACGCCGCAAACGCAGCGGCCATCGTCAGCCGCGCAGCGCGTGATGATTCCCGTCGTGACGCACGTCTATGGCGTCGGCGCCGCCGCGTTCCGTTCCGACGTGCGTATCACGAACACCGCTGATGCGTCGCGCAACGCGACGCTGATCTTCACGCCGAGCGGCGCGGATGGACGCACGGACTTTGTTGCGATGCAGGCATCGCTCGCGCCCGGCGAAACGCTGGCGTTCGATGACGTCGTCGCGAGCGCGTTCGGCACGACCGGCAGCGGCAGCCTCGAAGTGCTCGGCGACGAGCTCCTCGTCGCGAGCCGCACGTACGCGGAGACGTCGCGCGGCACGTTCGGCGAACAGATTCCGAGTCAGCTCGAATCCACCGCGCGCGGCGAAGCTCCGCTGCTTCTCTCCGGCTTGCCACTCGCCGCGCAGCGCTGGAACCTCGGCATCACCGAAGCCGGCGGGAGCGAAGGTGTCGCGCGCGTGACGCCGCCCGACGGCGCCGCATTCGACATCGCGATCGCGCCGTTCAGCCACGTGCAGTTCGCGTACGGCGGCCCCGACGCCGCAATCGAGGTCACCACAGGCGACACGCGCGTCGTCGCGTATCTCTCGCAGATCGACGATGCGAGCGGCGACGCGATGTTCATCCCCGCGGCGCACGCGCGCACGGGCGCCGCGATCGCGCCCGCGATCGACAGCGGCGCGTGGCACAGCGAGCTGTGGAACGCGAACGACGCCGACTACATCCACGACGGCCTCACCGGCGCGTCGCTCGTCGCCGGCACAGCGGGCGCATTTATCACGGACGACAACGCACAAACGCGCATCGTGCACGACGGCACTTCGCAGTACGTGTCCTTCGCGCCCGAGCGCGACGGCGCGCAGTTCATCGCCTTCGTCGAGCACACGAACGCGTATCGCACGAACGTCGGCTTCGTCTCGTCGCACGCCGCGACGGCGGAGGTCATCGTCTACGACGCCGCGGGCGCGGAAGTCGAACGCCACGAGCTCGCCACCGCGGGCGGCATCGCGCAGACGCCGGTCGTCGCGCGCGTCGCGAACGGGCGCGCGGTCGTGCGCTTCACCAGCGGCAGCGGCGCCGCGTACGCGTCGCTCATCGACACGCGCAGCGGCGACGCCACGTTCTTCGCCGGCGTTTCGCCGAACTGAGGATCGTGTATCCTTCGCCGGCCATGTCTGAAACCATGCCGCGGGAACCGCTCGCGGAAGCGCAGACTCTGGCGCAGCTCCCGCTCCCGATCCTCGAGGAAGTGATCCGGCAGTTGCGCTCGACGCGCAACGACATCATCCGCTACGGCGTCTGGAACATCCGGAACCTTTCGGACGACGAGTTCAACAAGACCGACGACCGCAAGCTCCTCGGCTACTTCCGCCAGGATCTGCTCGAGACGCGCTTTCTCTCGAAAGGGCGCCGCATCGATCTCATTCAGCTCTGGAACTGGTTCGACGCCGAGATGAGCGGCACCGAGCCGCTGCTCGTCGACGGCCGCGAAGTCTTCCTCAACATCCAGGACAAAGACCTCGAGAAGGTGCGCAAGCGCATCGCCGAGATCCAGTCGTTCTTCCCCACCCTGCGCGGCGACGACCTCGAGGCCTTCCGCCGCGTGAAGTACAAGCTGCGCCGCACCGTCATGCGGCTCACGTACGACCTGCATCACCTCTTCAAGCGGCTCGAGAAGTACCGCAAGAACATCTTCATGAGCAGCGGCGCGCCGCGCATCGACCGCGACCGCATCGCGCTCGAAGTCGTCGCCGAGATCCCCGAGCCGCCGATGGTCGAAGAGCACGACGACGAGCCGTAGCCGCCTTCCTCACAAGTCGACGTCGATCGTTCCGCCTTCGCCGATCACCACCTGCTTCGAGTCCACCGGCGCGTTGTTCGCGTCGAGCAGCTGCAGCGTGTACGTGCCCGGTGCGACGTGATTGAGGATCGTCGCGCCGGGATGCGGGAAGAGATCGATCGTCGCCGGACGCATGCCGAGGCGCGGGTACGGGATGCCGTTCGAATCGAGCAGCAGTGCGTGGCCGCGCACTGCGCTCTTCGCGTGGATGATCAGCGTGCCGCCGGGCGTGAGCGCGACGGTCTGCATCGACGGCGCGTTCGCGGAGACCGTGCGCGACGCATAGCCGTTCGCATCGACGGTGATCGAGTACTGCCCCGCCGCGAGCGGGAGACTGAGATCGCTGCCGGTGCCGTCGAACATCGACCGTTTCGCATCGACGTAGCGTCCCGCGGCGTCGAAGATGTACGCGGACGCGGTGAGCCGCTGGCCGTTGCGGCCGTCGACGACGCGCAGCGTGACGCCGTCCTGCGGGGCGAGCTTGAGCTCCACGCTCTGCGCGCTGTCGCCGACGTTGACCTCCGTCATCTGATTGCCGAAACCGTCCTTCGACGCGGTGACGGTGTACGTGCCCGGCGGTACGAACTCCAGCGTGAACGCGCCGTTCGAGTCGCTGGCGACGCCGCGCGACGCGCGCAGCGTCTCGCTCGGGGTCGTGCTGCGCAGCTGCACGTCCGCGCCTTCGAGCGGCTCGTTCGTCGACGCGTTGATGACGCGTCCCTGCAGCGAGGCCGCGGTGTAGTCGATGTCAAACGTCGCCGAGCCGTGCACCTCGTATTGCGTGGTGTACGGGCTGAAGCGCTGCATGTCGACGACGTAGACCGCGTAGTCGCCGTCGTCGATGCCGCTCAGCGTGTAATTGCCTGCGGCGTCGGTGGTGGTGCTGGCGTTGGCCTGGCCGCGCACGCGCGGCATGAACATCACGCTCGCGTCGCCGAGCGGCTGCCCGTTACGCGTGACGTGGCCGCGCACGGTGGTGTCGGAGCGGAACTGCAGGTCGACCTGCTGCGCGCTGCCGGACGACACTTCGACCGTCTGCACCGCCGTCATCTTGCGCGACGTGAAGCCGCGCGCGGTGACGGACGCGGAGACCTGCACGGTGCCGGTCGGCGCGCCTTCGATGCGGTAGTTGCCGGAGCTGTCGACGGCGGACGTCGACGTGGAGCCGTTGCCGCGCGCGTCGACGACGGCGTTCGCGAGATCGTTCTCGGAGAGCCCGGTGACGTGGCCGTAGATCGTGCCGCCGCTGCCGAGGACGATGCGGAGAGGCGTGTTGTTCGTGACGTCGAAGTCGTCGACGTGGCCGGAGGCGAAGCCGTTCTTCGACGCGAGGAAACGATAACGAACAGGTGAGAGCGCGTCGAAGCTGAACGCGCCGTTCGCGTCGGCGCGCGTGGAGCGGTTCGAGCCGCCGGCGGCCATCGCCTCGACGTCCGCGTCGGCCGCGGGCGCGCCGTTGTCCGTCACCACGACGCCGCTCACGCGCAGTCCCGCGGAGAGCTGCGCGTCGAGCCGCGTGTCCGTGCCTTTCAGCTCGACGTCCTGCCGCGTGGCGAGATACTTCGGGTGCGTGAACTCGATCGTCTCGGTGCCCGCGTCGAGCGAGTCGAGCACGTACTCGCCGTTCGCGTCGGTCGTCGCGCGGCGATCGTTCGGACCGTTGCGCATGCCGCGCTCCGGCGAGAACGCCACGCGCACGGTGACGTCGCTGACCGGCGCGCCGTCGGGACCCGTGACTTTGCCCGTGAGCCGCACGCCCGGCTCGAGCGCGAGCTCGACGTTGTCGAGCGGCTTTCCTTCCTCCACCGTCACCGTCGTGCGACCGCTGGTATAGCCGGGCGCCTGCGCGGTGAGGTTGACCGCGCCCGCGGGCACGTTGTCGAGCGTGAACGAGCCGTCGTCGCTGGTGAAGCTCTGCAGCATCGGCGGCGCGACCATCATCATGCCGCCGCCGCCGCGCGAGACGCTGAGCCCCGCCTGAAACGTCGTCAGCGGCTTGCGCGAGGTCTTGTCGATGACGCGTCCCGAGACGCGCGTGCCCGCGGGCAGGTCGATCGTGAAGTCGCGCGCCGGCGCGGTGACGCTGCGCGAGTCGGAGATGAACTCCGTGTCTTTGCGCAGCATCAGGCGAATCGGTCCCGGCGCGAGGTTCGCGAGGACGAACGAGCCGTCGGGGCCGGTGGTCGTGTTCACCGGATCCTCGCTCATCGCGAAGATCGTCACGCCTTCGACGCCGTTGCCGCCGCGCGTCACGCGTCCGGAGACTTCGACGCTCGGATCGAGCGCGACGCTCATCGGCTCCGGCGCCGCCGTCGCGGAGACGCTCTTGGCGCGCACGGCTTTCGTCGTGTAGCCGTCGCGGCGGAACGTGAAGTCGTACGTCCCTTCCTTCACGCGCAGCGAGAACGCGCCGTCGGTTCCGGTGCGCACGGCGTCGTCGTTGTCGTCGCGGTCGGGCGTGATCATGATGCGCATGCCGCGTCCGCGGCCGCCCGATTCTTCGTTCGCGGCGACCGCGACGCCCGACAGCGGCTTGCCGTCGCGATCGGTGACGCGTCCGGTGACCGCGATGCCGTTCGGAATCGTGATCACGACGCCGCTCTTGCGCTCGCCCGCCGTCAGCCGCAGCGCCTCGCTGCGCACGGTCGGCAGTCCTTTCTTCGTCGCGCGCAGACGCATCGCGACTTCCGTCGTCGCGCGCAGGCTGAAGCGTCCGTCGGGACCGCTCGCCACCGCCTCGCGTGGTCCGCGCATCATGCGCGGCATGCCGTCGCCGCCGTTCTCCTCGGGCGTCACGAACGCAGCCGGCACGCCCTTGCGCGCTTCATCGACGACGACGCCGCTCACGCGCGCGAGCTGCGTCATCGCAACGTCGCGAGACAGCGTCTGCCCCGCGGTCGTGGCGATGTCGGACGCGGAGCCGTCGAACGCCGGATGCGTCGCGCTGAACGAGTACGCGCCCGGCGTCACGCTCAGCGTGTACATCCCTTTCGCGTCCGTCATCGCCGTCCAGCCGCTGCCGCGGTTGACGTCCATCGGCCCGCGCGGCGAGACGCGCACGATCGCGCCCGCAACCGGCAGCTTCGTCTTCGCATCCAGCACGCGTCCGGCGACGACCGCCGGCTTTGCGAGGCGCACGACGACGTTCTTCTCCGTCGTGTACGCGCGCTCCCCGGCCAGCGCGTTCTTCGTCGCCGCGAGCGAGCTCCAGCGCGGCTGCGTGTGCGCGATCGTGAACGCGCCGTCGTCGCCCGCCGTCGCGCGCGGCCAGCCGTTCACCGTGACCGTCGCCTTCGCCGCCGGCGTCCTGCCGTCCTGCTCGACCACGCGTCCGCTGAACGCGGTCCCCATGACGAGCGTGCGCTGGAGCTTCGTCGCGGTGACGCTGTTGTTGAACGGGAAGACTTCCTCGTCGATGGCGAAGTCGGGATGCACGATGACGAGGCTGCGCGCGCGTTTCGGATCGGGCGCCTCGTAGCGTCCCTGCTCGTCGGTCTTCGTCTGATACTCGTACGTGCCGTACGCGATGGCGACGAGCGCGTTTGCCACCGCTTTGTTGCCGGCCTTCACGCTGCCGCTCTTCATCTCCAGCTTTTGCAGCGCGAACGTGCCCGTGTCCTCGTCGCGCTCGACGCGCCGCGCGGCCGGCTCGTAGCCGCGCAGGAAGACGCGCAGCTCGACGACGGCGCCTTTCGGCGATTCGAGCGAGAAGCTCCCCTTCGCATCCGTCTGCGTCGACGCGAGCGGCACCGGCTCCGGATTCGCGGAGACGAGCCGCGCGTGGCGCCCTTCCGCGGATTCGAAACCGTAGGCCGAAACGCGCGCGCCGGCGAGCGGCTGGCCGTCGGTCGACATCACGCTTCCGGTGATCGCGGCGAGCGCCGGAAACGCGCAGAGGAGAGCGGCGAGAGAGACGAGGATCCGAGGACGCATGGCGTGCAGTATGACGCTCGGAACAGCCGCGGGTTCCACCCTGTTTTCGAGCGCGCCACCGTATGACCCGCCGCCGCCCCGTTCGCGCCGAACTGCTGAAGACGCGGCTCGACACGCTCGTCGAGACCTTCGACGTTTCGACGATCGCGCCCGATCCGCTCCAGCTCGTGCTGCGCTACGACGAGCCGCTCGACCAGGAAGTGGCCGGCCTCATCGCGGCCGCGTTCGCGTATGGCCGCGCCGATTTCATCGTCACGAACATCGGCGCGGTGCTGGCGAAGATGACGCCGTCGCCGTTTCAGTATCTCGCGCACTTCGATCGCGCCGAAGCCACGCGCCGCTTCGCCGGCTTCGCGCATCGCTTCCACAAGACGCCCGATCTCGTCGCGCTCTTCGCCGCGATCGCCGACGTCCTCGAAACGCACGGTTCCCTCGGCGCGCTCTTCGAGCGCTGCTACGACGCAAACGACGCCGACATCGCGCCGAGCCTCGCGCGCTTCGTCGAGTCGATGCGCGGCAAAGGTCTCGAGTATCTGCTCACGTCGCCGAACGACGGCTCCGCGTGCAAGCGCATGAACCTCTATCTGCGCTGGATGGTGCGCCGGACGTCACCCGACCTCGGACTCTGGACGTTCGTCGATCCGGCGAAGCTGGTCATGCCGCTCGACACGCACATCCATCGCATCGCCACGTTCCTGCGCCTCAACCGCCGCAAGTCGTCGGACTGGAAAGCGGCGCGCGCGCTCACCGATGCACTGGCGAAGTTCGACGCGCGTGATCCCGTGCGCTACGACTTCGCGCTCTGCCGCCTCGGCATCCTCGCGCTCTGCAGCCGCAAGCTGCGCCGCGAGAACTGCGAGGTCTGCCTGCTGAACGACGTCTGCGCGATCTCGCTCGTGCGCTAGGGCACCGTCACGATCGTGTTGCCGAAGTCGTGGAGCGAGCAGTGATAACGGTAGTTTGCCGCGGTGTTCGGGACGACGAACGTCAGCGTGCCGCTGGAGATGTTGTTGTTCGTCACGCTGCCCGCCGGCGCGTCGAGGATCTCGAACGGATGCGAGGACGTGGTGTTGATGTGGAAGACGTACGTGCGGCCGCGCTGCAGCGTGAGCTGCGGGTTCTGTCCCGCGATGCCTGAGAACGAATAGAAGAAGCCGGGCGCGGTGACGTTGAACTCGGTGTTGACCGCCGCCTGCACGGTGATCGTCACGAGCGCGACGCCGCTGCCGCTGCCGTTTGCGAGCGTGTACCTGAACGAGTCGCTGCCGTTGAAGCCGTTCGGCGGCGTGTACGTGAAGCTGCCGTCCGCGTTGACGCGCACGGTGCCGTTCTTCGCGGTGGAAGTGGACGTGCCGAGCGTCGACTGCTCGTTGCCGTTCGCGGAGCCGTAGCCGGTGATCGCGCCGCCGTTCACGATGTCGTTCGCAAGGACGCCCGGCGCGGGTTGGGTGAGCGCGGTGTTCTGCGCGGTCGAGTACGTGTCGTTCGCGGCGGTGGGCTGCGGCGAGACGACGCTGATCGTGACCTGCGCGGTCGAGCTGCCGGCGGCGTTCGTCAGCACGTAGTTGAATGCGTCGGAGCCGGTGAAGCCGGTGCCGGGGTTGTACGTGAACGCACCGTCCGCGCCGAGGAGGACGGTGCCGCCGTGCGCGGTGGGCGTGGCGGCGGAGAGCGTGGTCTGTTCGGTGCCGGCCACGCCGTAGCTGGCGATGTTCGCGCCGTTGCGCGTGTCGTTCGTCAGCACGCCCGGCGCGGGGATGCCGAGGGGCGTTGCGGCGGGCGTGTTGTACGCGTCGGCATTCGCTTGTGGCAGCGGAGCGGTGATCGCGATCGTGACGGTTGCATTGAGCGACGTGCTGGTGCCGTTCGACGCCCGGTACGTGAACGAGTCGGACGTCGCGGCGGAGCCGTCGTTGACGTACGTGAAGCCGCCGTCGGGCGTGAGCACGAGCGTGCCGTGCGCGGTCGACGAGACGACGAGCGCGGTGAGCGCGAGCGCGTGCGGATCGGTGTCGTTCGCGAGGACGCCGTCGCCTCCGGTGCGGACGAGCGTCGCGCCGCGCGCCACGGTGTACGCGTCCGCGCGCGCCGTCGGCTCGTCGCCGGGACCGCTGTGCCGCACCGAGCGCCGTTTCTGCGCGGAGACGGGCGCGGTGAGAAGCGGGAGGACCAGAGCGAGAGCGAGCAGTCCGCGGGGGCGCATGGCGGCCAGCTTACACGCCTTCGATCCACCCTTGCGGCAACGAATCCTCAAACCGCGCGGCGGTATTCGATGTAGTGCGCGGTCTCGTCGGCGACCGCTTTGCCGTGGAGCTGCTCGACGATGGCGAAGCTCATGTCGATGCCCGCGGCCACGCCCGCGGAAGTGAAGAGCGCCGGCGTCGCGGCGACCCAGCGGTCGTCGCGTTCGACGCGAATCGTGCCGCCGCGCGCATCGCTGAGCGACTGCAGGAGATCGAGCGCCGCCCAGTGCGTCGTCGCGGTGCGGCCGTCGAGCAGGCCGGCCTTCGCGAGCAGGAGCGAGCCGGTGCAGACGGACGCGGTGATGCGCGCCTCGCTCGCGATGCGGCCTACCCACGCGAGCGTCGCTTCGTCCTGCAGCAGCCCGCGCGTGCCGAAGCCGCCCGGCACGATCAGCAGATCGATGCGCGGACAGTCATCGAACGCGTGATGCGGCACGACGCGCAGATCGCCCGTCGCGGAGATCGGCTCGTGCGTCGCCGCGACGGTGAAGACGCGAAACGGCGCGTGTTCGTCGCTGCGCCGCGCGTCGGAGCCGGGCACGAGCCGCGTGCGCGAGAACACCTCGAACGGCCCCGCGAAGTCGAGCACCTCGACGTTGGGGAAGATGAGGATGGCCACGTTCATCCGTTCCGTCATACGCGCAAGCGTACGCTGGAACGAACGACCGCGCGCGCGTTAGCGGTGAAGCGGCACCGTCGCCGGCTCCGAGGCCCCGCCGCCGTCGAAGAAGCTCGCGATGGCGGTCTTCAGCCACTCCAGCTTCTTCGGCATGGCGCTGCCGTCGGTGCGCCGGAACGCGGCCTTCCCCGGCTCCTCGTAGAACGGATTGTCGAGCAGGAGGTTGCCGTCGATGCGGACGTGCGGATGCGTGGCCATGCAGTGATCGAGCGTGGCCGCGGGAAGCTTCGTGCGGTTGTAGAGGCAGAGTCCCAGCGCGCGCGACGACGGATAGAACGCGTTGAGCCGCGCCTCGTACTCGGCGATGCGGTCCGAGCCGTCGGCCTCGTCGAGCAGCCACGACATGTCGCCGGCCGCGCAGAGGCCGGAGAAGCCGGCGTCGAGTGCGTCTTTCACCGCGCCGTGCAGCATCGTGATCATCTTGTCGGGATCGAAGCAGCCGCCCGCGAGGTGAGCTTCACGCTTGGTCAGCAGCAGCAGTGCGCCGCGCGCTTCTTCGCCCGCGACGTCGATCCCCGCGGCGCGCAGTCCGGCGCGGAACTCGTCCGGCGAGTGCTCGCAGCAGACGTACAGGCAACGTTCGCCGCGCTCGAGACCGCCGCGAAGGTAGTTGACCGCGGCCGCGAGCTGTTCGTCGCGGTCGGAGTAAAGCGTGCACACGTGATCGCCTTGCTGATACTGGATTCGAGGAGCTGTCGTCATGGTCCTACACGCTTTGCAAAAATGACTCCGTGATTGTGGCAAGCACGGCTACAGCGCACGTCGATCGCATCCCCGGCGTCGCGCATACGCTCCAAAAATATGCGTCCCAAATCCAACGCCTTGGAGCCGTGCGCGCTTCTTTCGGAAATCCGGAGCGCGATTCAACGTTGCGAATCAACGGGTTAGCGCGGTTTTTCGCGCGGCACCCGCATTGAATGCCGTCAGCGGTTCTGGCCATGCGCAGGAGGCACATCGCGAATCTGCTCCTCGCCGTCTTTACGGTCGGCCTGGTGCTTGGCGCGTTCGTTTCCTTCCAGCGCAAGCGCTCCTCGTTCGAGCGCATCGACTTCACGTTCCGCCGCGACAACGGCGTCATCGTCGTGCAGAACGTCGATCCCGGCAGCGGCGCGGCGCAGGCGGGGCTGCGGCCCGGCGATGCGATCTGGCTGATCGGCGATACGCCGACGAACGAAGTCGAAGGAGTTCAGAAGACGCTGCGCCGCATCGGGCAGACCGTGCCGATGCTCGTCGCGCGTCACGGCGCGACGCTCACGATCCAGTACCGCCCGCCGGAACTGAAGATCGACTATCCGTATCTCATCCTCAGCTTCATCGGCTTCCTCTATCTCGCCATCGGTCTCTTCACGCTGTTCCGCGGCGAGACGAGCGAGAGCCGGCTCTTCTACTTCGTCACGCTGCTGTCGTTCATCGTCTACGTCTACACGCCGGCGGGCGACATCGACTGGAGCTACAAGCTCCTGCAGATGACCGAGGAGCTCGCGCGGATCTTCCTCCCTCCGCTCGCGCTCAACTTCTTCCTGCTGTTCCCGCGGCCGCTGTTGCGCAAGCAGTCGTGGATCGCGTGGCTGTACGTGCCGCCGACGCTGCTCGCGCTGTGGAACTTCGACCTGCTGCTGTTCAACAACGCGCTGCCGGTCGCGGCGCCGCTGAGCGCGTTCGCGGTCATCAATCGGTGGGAGCTGTTCGACTTCGCGGTCTACTTCACGCTGGCCGTGGTCGCGCTCGCGTTCACGTATCGCCAGGCCGCGCCCATCGGCAAGAAGCAGATCAAGTGGATCTACCTCGGCCTCGTCCTCGGCTTCCTCCCGTTCGTCGCGATCTACGTCATTCCGTATCTCGTCTCCGGCTCGGTCGGGCAGCTGAACACGACGCTGTCGATCCTGCCGCTCGCGTTCATTCCGCTCGCCTTCGCCGTCTCGATCCTCAAGTACAAGCTGTGGGACGTCGAGGTGGTGATCAAGGAAGTGCTGGCGTACTCGGTCACCTTCGTCTTCGGCATGATCGCGTTCTCGACGGTGAACGTGATCCTCTCGCGCGTCATCGAAGAGCGGTCGGCGATGGAGCGCAACTTCCTCGCGTTCAGCTCCGGGCTGCTCATCGCCGGCGTGCTGATTCCGGTGAAGGGCAAGATCGAGTCCGTCATCGAGATGATCCTCTACCGCGAGAGCTACCGGCATCGCCGCACGATGACGGACTTCGCGCAGGAGCTCGCGACCTTCAACGACGTGCACGAGCTGATCGCGATGATGCGCGAGCGTCTGCGCACGACGCTGCACGTCGAGCAGATGAACCTCTACACGCGCGAGGCGTCGTCACTCTTGATCTATGAGCCGGAAGCGGGCGTGCCGCGGCGCATGACGCCCGAGGATCTCGGCACGATGCCGAAGGAAGGTCCGGTGATCCTCACCGCGCCGCGGCTGCCCGACAAATCGGAAGTGCCGTGGAAGCTGCTCGAAGCGGGCTACCGCTATGCGTTCCCGCTTCGCAATCGTGGCGAGTTGCAGGGACTTCTTCTCCTCGGCACGCGCAAGACCGAGGAGCCGCTCTCGCGCGACGACCTGCATCTGATCGGCACGCTCACGGCGCCGGTCGCGCTGGCGATCGAGAACTCGCGTCTGTACGGCAAGTTGCGGCGGCAGCTCGACGAGATCCGCGCGCTCAAGGAGTACAACGAGAACATCATCGAGTCGTCGTTGTCCGCGATCGCGGTGGTCGCGTCCGACGGCACGGTGCTCACGGCGAACCGAGCGTTCTGGGACCTCGTCGGCTCCGATCATGCGACCGAGTCGATCGACGAGCTCTTCCCGCCATATCGCGAGCTGCGCGCGAGCGGCGGCACGCTGACCACGCACTTCATCAATCACGGCGGCGTCGAGAAAGAAGTCACGGTGACGGCGAGTCCGCTGTCGGCGGGCGACGTCGCGGACGGCGCGCGCGTGCTCGTCATCGGCGACGTCACGGATCGCGTGCGCCTCGAGCGCGAGCTGCAGGACAAGGAGCGGCTCGCGTCGCTCGGCCTGCTCGCGGCGGGCGTCGCGCACGAAGTGAACACGCCGCTCACCGGCATCTCGTCGTATGCGCAGCTGCTGCTCGCGGAGACGCCGGAAGACGATCCGAAATACCGGCTCCTCAAAAAGATGGAGCAGCAGACGTTCCGCGCCTCGCACCTCGTCAACAACCTGCTCGACCTCATCGCCAATCGCCCGCGCACGCGTGAGCTCGTGAACGTCGCCGATCTCGTCGTGGCCACGCTCGCGCTGCATGAAGATCTGCTCGCGGCGAAGCGCATCACCGTGCACAGCGAGCTCGCGCCGCTGCGCGTGCGCGGGAACTTTCACGATCTGCAGCAGGTTCTGACCAACGTTCTGCTCAATGCCCGCGATGCGGTCGCCGACGGCGGCAACATCTGGATCTCGGCGCGCGAGGAGCACGACCAGGCCGTGATCCGCGTGCGCGACGACGGCAAAGGGATCGCGCCGGACATGCTCGGGCGCATCTTCGAGCCGCTGGTGACGACCAAGCGCGGACAGGGCGGAACGGGACTCGGACTCGCGATCAGCCGGCGCATCATGCACGCCAGCGACGGCGACATCACCGTCGCCTCGACGCCCGGTCACGGAGCCGAGTTTTCGATTACGTTGCCACGGGTGCCGAGCAGTTCGACCATTCTCAGCAGCACCACAGTCTGATGCGCATTCTGATCGTCGATGACGAAGAAGTCCTGCGGGACGTGCTCGACGCCGTACTCCGGCGCGAGGGTTTCGACGTGCTCTCCGCGACGACGGGCGAAGAGGCGCTGAACTATCTCGACAGCTCCGAGGAGATCGATCTGGTCATCCTCGACGTCATGCTGCCGGGCATCAGCGGCATCGACACGCTGCGCGCCATCCGCATCGCCAATCCCACGCTGCCGGTCATCGTCATCACGGCGTTCTCGTCGATCGACGGCGCGATCGAGGCGATGAAGCAGGGCGCGTTTCACTACATCCCCAAGCCGTTCAAGAACGAGGAAGTCATCCTCACGGTCAACAAGGCGCTCGAGCAGCGGCGGCTCTCGCACGAGAACGAGCGGCTCAAAGCCGAGCTCTCCGAGAAGTTCTCGTACGCGAACATCATCGGCAAGAGCGAGGCGATGCGGAAGATCTTCGATCTCATCCGCCAGGCCGCGCCGTCGCGCTCGAACATCCTCATTCAGGGCGAGTCGGGCACCGGCAAGGAGCTCGTCGCGAAAGCGATCCACCACGCCAGCCCGCGCGCGCGCAACGCGTTCGTCACCGTCAACTCCGGCTCGCTGCCGCCGGAGCTCCTCGAGTCGTCGCTCTTCGGGCACATGAAGGGCGCGTTCACCGGCGCGATCGCCACGAAGCGCGGCCTCTTCGAAGTCGCCGACGGCGGTTCGATCTTCCTCGACGAGATCGGCAACATCAATCTCGAGACGCAGGCCAAGCTGCTGCGCGTGATCCAGGAAAAAGAGTTCATGCGCCTCGGCTCCGTCGACACGCTGAAGGTCGACGTGCGCATCATCGCCGCGACCAACGCCGACCTGCAGAAGCTGATGGCGGACCGCACCTTCCGCGAAGATCTCTTCTATCGGCTCAACGTCATCACCATCACGCTGCCGCCGCTGCGTCGCCGCCGCGAAGACATTCCGCTGCTCGTGCAGCACTTCCTGCAGAAGTATTCGGAAGAGAACCGCCGCATCGTGCGCGACGTGACCGCGGACGCGATGCGCGTGATGATGGATCACCCGTGGCCGGGCAACGTGCGCGAGCTCGAGAACACGATCGAGCGCGCGGTCGTGCTCTGCACCGGCGACCGCATCACGCCCGAGCTGCTCCCCGATTACCTCCGCTATCCGACGCGTACCGACTCGCCGGCGATGGTCGTGCCGCAAGAAGGGATCTCGCTCAAGGACGCGGTCTCGAACTACGAGCGCACGATGATCCTGCAGTCGCTCGAGCTCGCGAACGGCGTGCAGAAGCGCGCGGCCGAGCTGCTGCAGGTGAAGCCTTCGACCCTGAACGAGATGATGAAGCGCCTCGGCATTCACGCGAAGTCGAACGCGGTCGCCGAAGACGAAGTCGCCGCCGTCGAGTCGTAGCGCCGCGCGTCATTCCGGACCGCGCCACGTCGCGGGATCGGTCAGCACCTTGAACAATCCCCACGCGCTCAGCAGCGCCCACGAGCCTTCCATCAGAATGAAGCCGTACTGTTTCTCGACGACGGCCACGATGGTGAGGAACAATCCGCCGGCGCAGTTGAGACTCTGATACACGATCGTTCCCGAGCGCATGCGATGCGTCTGATGCGCCGCGAACGCGGTGAGAACCAACACGGCTCCGAAGACCGACAAAGCCTGCAACAGCAATCGCAACTCCTTTTACAATCCGCTGCCCGAGGGGTAACCGCATGATCCGACGTAGTGCCTCGTGGTTCGTTGTTCTCGCGCTCTTCGCCTCGCTCGCCTTCGCCCAGAGCGCCGTCCCCACCCCCGAGGAGTTCCTCGGATATCCGATCGGCGCGCGGTTCACGCCGCACAGCCGCATTCTCGACTACTTCAACGAGCTTGCACGCCGCTCGCCGCTCATCACGGTGAAGCAGATCGGCGAGACGTACGAGCATCGCCCGCTCGTGCTCGCGACGATCACGTCCGAGAAGAACCGCGCGCAGCTCGACACCATCAAACGCAACGTCGCGCAGCTCGCGTCGGGTGAGCTCGACGCCGCGCATGCAGCGGACGTTGCGAAGTCGACGCCCGCCATCGTGTGGCTCGGCTTCGGCGTGCACGGCAACGAGTCGTCGTCGGCGGAAGCGGCGATGCTGGTCGCGTCGTCGCTGCTGCGCGATGCCGACTCCGCGCAGCTCCTCGACAACCTCGTCGTCGTCATCGATCCGCTGCTCAATCCCGACGGACGCGAGCGCTATATCCAGTGGTTCACGCGCACGCGCGGCGAAGAGGCGAACACGAATCCCGACGCGTTCGAGCACTTCGAGCCGTGGCCGGGCGGCCGCTACAACCACTACCTCATCGACATGAACCGCGACTGGGCGTGGCTGTCGCAGCGCGAAACGCAGGCGCGCGTCGCCGCGTATCGCGAGTGGAACCCGCAGGTGTTCGTCGACTTCCACGAGATGGGCTACGAGTCGTCGTACTTTTTCCCGCCCGACGCGAAGCCGATCAATACGAACCTACCGAAAGACGTCGAGCAGTGGCTGGAGACGTTCGGCAAGGCCAACGCCGCCGAGTTCTCGAAGCGCGGCTGGCCGTTCTTCGTTGCCGAAGACTTCGACCTCTTCTATCCCGGCTACGGCGACTCGTGGCCCGCGCTGCACGGCGCGATCGGCATGACGTACGAGATGGCCGGCCACAGCCGCGCCGGCATCGCCATCAAGCGCGACGACGGCACGACGCTCACGCTCGGCGACCGCGCCCTGCGCCACTACACGACCGGCATGACCACCGTCCGTACCGCCGCCGCGAATCGCGAGGCGCTGCTGCGCTACACCGCCGAAGCCGCGCGCGCGCAGATCGACGCGGGAAAGAGCACGTTCCTCATCCTTCCCGGCTCGCCGAACTTCAACACGCTCGTCGGCCTGCTGCAGAAGCAGGACGTCCGCGTGGAGATGCTCACCGCTCCGGTCACGCTGAAGGCCTCGCGTGTCGATCGCGATGCGAGCGAGTCGCACACGTTCCCCGCCGGCACCGCCGTCGTTTCCACGCGCCAACGCCTGGGTGGTCTCGCGAACACGCTGCTCGAGCGCACGCCCGCGTTCAGCAAGGGATTCGTCGAATCGCAGCGCGCGCGCGCCGAAGCGGACGAGCCGGACGAGTTCTACGACCTCACCACCTGGTCGCTGCCGCTGGCGATGAACGTCGAGGCGTACGTCGTTCCGGGGCCGCTGACTGCCGGAACGAAGCCGTTCCAGTTCGACGCACCTCCGGCGTTCCGGCCGGCGGCGTACGGCTACGTCGTCGACGGCATGGACCCGCAGCTCTATCGCTTCGCGGGGCAGATGCTCGCGAAGGGCGTGCGCTTCAGCATCATCGACAGCGACATCACCACCGGCGACCGCACGTTCGCGCGTGGCTCGCTGGTCGTGCTGAAAGGCAACAACGGTGCGGATGTCGACAAGACGCTCGCGCAGCTCGCGCACGACACCGGCGTCTCCATCATCTCGCTCGAATCCGGCTGGACCGGTGGCACCGCGTTCGGCTCACAGAAGATCCGCTACGTCCGCGATCCGAAGATCGGTCTCATCGGCGGCCCCGGCAGCGACTCGACGTCGTACGGCATGCTGTGGCACACCCTCGACATCGACACGCCGATCCCGCACACGAATCTCTCCGCCGAGAACCTGCGGTCGATCGACCTCCACGACTACGAGGTGCTGGTCTTCCCCGACGGCGGGTACAGCGACCGCCTCGGCAAGCGCGGCATCGACAAACTGAAGCAGTGGGTCAGCGACGGGGGCACGATCATCGCCGTGAAGAACGGCAGCGACTTTCTGCGTGAGAAAGACGTCGAGATCTCGAAGCTGAAAGAGTGGGAGCCGCCGAAGAAGAAAGACGACGCGCCGGCGACGGACGAACGCTACAACGACTACCGCGTTCCCGGCGCCGCGTTCCGCACGACGATGAACGACCGTTCGTATCTCACGTTCGGCGTGCCGCGCTCGCCCGCCGTGCTGGTCGAAGGCACGAACGCGTTCCTGCCGGTCTCGCACAAAGTCGACAACATCTTGACCATCGACGCGAAGGACCCGCTCGTGTCCGGCGTCGCGTGGCCGGAGTCGATCGACCGGCTGAAGGGGTCGGTCTACGTCGTCAGCGAGCCGTACGGCCGCGGCCAGGTGATCACGTTCGCCGACGATCCGCACTTCCGCCTCTTCTGGCGCGGCACGCTGCCGGTGTTCCTCAACGCGATTTTGTATTCGCCGAGTTACCCGAGATAACGTTACGGCGATGACCATTCGCCCGCCCGCAGTCGCCGGCTCGTTCTACGAGGGAACGCCGCCGCGGCTGCGGGCGCAGGTGGACGCGTGCTTCCGCGCGAACCCGCCCGCGGCGGCGAAACAGCGCTTCATCGGCGCGGTCGTGCCACACGCGGGGCTGATGTACAGCGGCCGCGTCGCCGCCGCGTTTTACGACGCCGCGGAACTCCCGCGCCGCTTCATCATCCTCTGCCCGAATCACACCGGCGCCGGCCACTTCGCGGCCATCAACAGCGCCGGCGCGTGGCGCACGCCCCTCGGCGAAGCCGCGATCGACGCGCCGCTCGCCGATGCGCTGCGCGCGAAGTCGGCGTTCCTCGCCGAGGATGCAAGAGCGCACGCGCGTGAACACTCGCTCGAGGTGCAGCTGCCGTTTCTGCAGTACCTGCTCGGCGACGCGTTCACGTTCGTGCCGGTCTGTCTCGGCGCGCATCGCTACGACATCGCGGAAGACGTCGGTCGCGCGGTCGCGGACGTGATCCGCGAAGCGAACGAGCCGGTCGGCATCCTCGCCAGCTCCGATCTCAATCACTACGAAGACCAGCAGACCACGCTGCGCAAAGACCAGCTCGCGCTGGACGAGGTGCTCGCGCGCAATCCGCGTGAGCTGTGGCGCGTCGTCGACGAATACGACGTCTCGATGTGCGGCTTCATCCCCACGACGGCGATGCTCGTCGCCGCGAACGCGCTCGGTGCCTCCGAGTCGCAGCTCCTCATGCACGCGACCTCGGGCGACGTGAACGGCGACTACGGGCACGTCGTCGGCTATGCCTCGGTGCTGATCCGCTGATGCGCGTCGTCTTCGCAACGTCCGAGGTTTCTCCGATCGCCAAGACCGGCGGCCTGGGCGACGTGTGCGGGTCGCTCCCGAAAGTGCTGCGGAAGATGGGACACGAGGTCGCCGTGTTCATGCCGTACTACCGTCAGGCGCGGCAGTGGTTCGACAGGAACGGCATCGTGCCGCATCAGCTGCTGCCGACGGTCGTCATCAGCTGGGCGAACTGGATCGCGGAGGCGACGTTCCTGCGCGCGACGCTGCCGGGCAGCGACGTGCCGCTGATCCTCGTCGCGAACGACTACTTCTTCGAGCGCGAGCAGATCTACGCGCGCGCGCCGGACGGCAACGACGACTTTCTGCTGCGCTACACGTTCTTCTGCCGCGCGGTGATCCGCGCGTGCGAGCTGCTCGACGTCGCGCCCGACATCCTGCACTGCCACGACTGGCACACGGCGCTGCTGCCGCTGTATCTCGACTCCGGTTTGCGCGGCAGCCCGCAGTTCGCGCGCACGCGCTCGGTGTACACGATTCACAACCTGCACTATCAGGGCGCGGCCGGCGCAGATGCGTTCGAGCTCACCGGTTTGCACAGCCGCTACTGGGCGCCCGACGCGCTCGAACATTTCGGGCAGCTGAATCCGATGAAGGGCGCCATTCTCTTCGCGGACGAGGTCACGACCGTCTCGCCGAATTACGCGCGCGAGATCCAGACGCGCGAGCATGGCGCGGGACTCGACGGCGTGCTGCGCGCGGTGTCGCACAAGGTGAACGGCATCCTCAACGGCATCGACGTCGACGAGTGGAATCCCGCCACCGATCCGCTGCTCCCCGCGCATTACGACGCGGACTCGCTCCGCGACAAGACGAAAGCGAAACGCGCGCTGTCGAAGGAAGCGGGCTTTCGTTTCTCCGCGAAGCGGCCGATCGTCGGCGCGGTCTCGCGCCTCGTCGATCAGAAAGGCTTTCAGCTGCTGATCCCCGTGATGCGCCGTCTGCTGCACGCCGGCGCGCGCCTGGCGATTCTCGGCAGCGGCGAGCCGGAGCTCGAGAACGCGCTCGTGCAGATCGCGTCGGAGCATCCCGACGACTGCCGCGTCTGGATCGGCTTCGACAACGCTCTGGCGCATCGCATCTACGGCGGCGCCGACATGCTGCTCATGCCGTCGATGTACGAGCCGTGCGGTCTCAATCAGATGTACGCGCTGCGCTACGGCACGCTGCCGGTCGTGCGGCTGACGGGCGGACTCGCGGACACCGTGATTCCTTTTGATGGCACCAACGGCGAGGTCGCGAACGGCTTCGGCTTCGTCGCCGCGCATCCATTCGACCTCTATCTCGCCACGTGGGTGGCGATGCTCAATTTCAAAGATGGCTCCGTCTGGAAAACGCTGCAGGCAAACGGGATGGCGTGCGACTTCTCGTGGGAGCGATCGGCCGCGACGTACGACGCCGTCTATCGTCGCGCGCTGCAGTCGTGAGGCGTTCGCCGCGCGTGGCACCTCCGATGCAGAATGAGGCGCGCAGGAGGACGGCATGATTGGATTGCTCGTGACTGTGGCCGGCACTCTCCTCCTGATCGCGGCCGGAGGCGGACGCAAACCCGCGCCTGTTCCCGTTCGGACCAGAAAACGTTGACGTCAAAGTCTTCAACTTACGCAGAGTGCTACGACGCGATCGTCGCCATCTGGAACGATGAAGGAGGCGCAAGCCTCGACACCATTGCCCTGATGGCGACGATCAGCTCGGTCCTCGCCAACGCGTTTCCCCACTTCTTCTGGACCGGCTTCTATCGCGTGCTCGACGGACGTCTCGTCGTCGGGCCGTACATCGGCACCGTCGGCTGCCTGCAGATCGAGTTCGGACGCGGCGTCTGCGGCACCGCGGCCGCGCGCCGCGAGACGGTCATTGTGCCGGACGTGAATCAGTTCCCCGGCCACATCGCGTGCGATCCGAATTCAAAGTCCGAGATCGTGGTGCCGGTGTTCGATCGCGACGGTGCCCTCATCGCGGTGCTCGACGTCGACAGCGATCGACTCGACGCGTTCGACGACGAAGACCGCCGCGAGCTCGAACGCATCGTCGCGCTCTTCAGTCGCTGAGCAGCTCGAGGAGCGCGCGCAGCTCCTGCTTCACCTTGCTGAGATCGGGCGCGTGTGCGCTCGCGGCCGCGGCACTCGGCGATACAACGGCGGCCGGTGCGACGGGCGGCTCGCTCACTTCCTGTTCGAGCTTCTTCTTCGCGCCGGCGATCGTGAAGCCCTCTTTGTAGAGCAGCTCCTTGATGCGCAGGATCGTGTCGATCTCGCGGCGCGTGTAGAGACGCTGGCCGCCGCCGCTCTTGTTCGGTGCGAGCTGCGGGAACTCCGTCTCCCAATAGCGAAGGACGTACGGCTGGACGTCGGCGAGCTTGCAGACCTCGCCGATCTTGTAGAGCTTCTCGTCGTCCGTCGTGCGCGCGCGGCCCATCCGCGTCGATTATAGGCCGCGCACTTCCTCGACCGGCGCTTCGACGGCGCTGAAGAGGCCGACCGCCGCGGCGAAGACCTCGTCGACCGAGACGTCGTTCATGCACTTGTGATGGCCGAGGGGACATTCGCGCTGATAGCAAGGCTGGCAGCGATGCTCGGAGCGGATGACGCGCGACGCGCCCGGAATCACGGTGCGGCCGGGATCGGTGGGGCCGAAGATCGAGACGGACGGCACGGCCAGCGCGGCGGCGACGTGCAGCGGTCCGCTGTCGTTGGTGATGATCGCCGCGCAATGCGTCATCGCGCTCGCGAGCTCGAGGACGTCGCCGTCGTGGCCGACCATCGGCACGCCGTTGCACGTGGTGGCGATCTTCTCCGCTTGTTCGCGTTCGCCGGGACTGGTGAGCAGCACGACGTCGAAGCCTTCGACGCGCAGCCGCTTGATGATCTCGATGTAGTTCGCATCGCCCCAGTGTTTCGCGCGGCCGTACAAGCCGCCCGCGTGCACGCCGAAGATCGGACGATCGAGATGCAGGCCGATGTTGAGCAGGCGCGTGCGTCCGTGCTCGCGCACGAGCGCGGGAAGTTTGATGGTCGGGATGTCGTCGACGACGCGCGGCGCGTTGAGCGCGGCGAGGAGCGGCGTGTAGTCATCGAGCTGATGGCCGCGCGACGCGGGCGCGGAGACGCGGTGCGTAAGCAGGAGGCCGCGGCAGTCGGTCGGATAGCCCCAGCGTTCCTTGATGCCGGCGGCGTACGCGGTCATGGCCGCGCGAAAGGAGTTCGGGAGGATGACGGCGCGGCGGAAGTTGCCGTCGCGCAGCGCGCTGACGCGCTTGCTCATCGAGCGGTCGAGGGCGATGACTTTCTTGAACGCGCCGGACGCGTGCAGCAGCGGCGCGACGTTGCGCGGCGCCGCCACGGCGATGCCGCCTTCGCTGCGGAAGCGATGCTGCAGCGCCTTGTACGTCGGGAGGGCGAGGATGTTGTCCCCCACCCAATTGAGGCCGATGACCACCGTTTCACACGCCATTGCGTACTTCGCTTTCTCCGGTGCTCTTCCAGCGGTCATGCATCCACAGCCAGAGCTCGGGACGCTCGCGGATGCGCCGCGAGATGATGTCGTTGATTCTCGTCGTCAGCGCCACCGGATCGTCCTCTCCCTCTGCCAGACCCTCGGTACGAATCGATTCCTCGAACTCGAGCCGATGCCCGAGGCCGTCGGGAATGCAAAAAGCGAACACAATTGTCGCATTTGCCCGCAGCGCCATCTTCGCAGGTGCGGGCGTCGTCCACGCGGGACGCCCGAGAAACGGCACGAGGATCCCTTCGCGCGGCAGCACCGCCTGATCGGGAAGCAGCACGACGACGGCGTTTTCCGCGAGCCCTTTGAGCAGTACGCGGGCGGCGCGTCTCCGATCGACGACCTCCGCGCCCGTCTTCGCGCGCAACCGCTGCAGGTCGCGCTCGAGCAGCTCGTTGTCGAGCGGGCGCGCCACCGTGCGCACGTTGCGCACCATCGACATGATGGCCAGCCCGCCCACCTCCCACCCGCCCCAGTGCGCGCTGATGAGCACCGTGCCGTTGCCGCGCGCGATCGCGTCTTCGAGCAGCCGCGCGTTGACGAACGGACAGCGCGCCGCGACTTCCTCGAGCGAGAGGTTCTGCATGCGCAGGTAGACGAGCATCTCGCGGCCGAAGTGGCGCCAGCAGTCGCTCGCGATCGCGCGCAGCTCGCGCGGCGATTTCTCGGGAAACGTCGTGCGCAGATTACGCAGCGCCAGGCGATCGCGTCCGCGCAGAACGACCCGCGCGAGCGTGCCGAGCCGCGCGCCCCAGCGGAGGAGAGCCGGCTCGGACAGCGCGGTCACGCGGCGCGCGATGAAGCGATACGCGCCGTACTCGACGCGCTGCAGCAGCGCGTTCTTGCGCCGCTTCTTCGCGCCGCGTCCGCCGTCGATCACCGACGCCACGCGCTCCAGCACGTCGTCGTCGAAGACGAACTCGGCGTCGACGGCAGTGATCGCGGGATCGTCGATCTTGACCGCATCTTTCCCCGTTGTGACGAGCGAGGCGCCGCCCGCGTCACGCGCGAGCGCGTCGAGGTCCGCGCGCGTGTAGCGATGATGGTCGCGAAAGCCGCGCGTGCCGATGACGTCGAGTCCCGCCTCGCGCAACGCGGCGAAGAACTGCTCGTTGTTCGCGAGGCCCGCGAAGGCGAAGACGCGCTTGCCGGGCAGCGAGTCGGGAACGATCGTGTGGAGCTTGCGCGGAATGACGACGTCCGCATCGCGCAGTGCCGAGCGTCCTTCGCGCGCGAACGGCGACGGCACGTCGATCACGAGATCGAGATCGCGCGCGAGCTGCAGATGCTGGAAGCCGTCGTCGAGCACGAATAAATCGACATCATTCTGGCTGAGATATCGCTTTGCATTTCGATATCGTTTCGATCCGACAACTACGGCGGCATTTGTGCGCTCTTTAATGAGGACCGGTTCGTCGCCATATTTTGCGGCATCATTTGTAGCGACGGCTTCCTGCACGGACTTATCGGCACGTCCGTAGCCGCGCGTGAGCACCGCCACGCGCAGTCCGCGCGCCTCCAGAAAGCGGCACAACGCGATGACGGCCGGAGTTTTTCCCGCGCCGCCCGCGGAGAGGTTGCCGATCGAAATCACCGGACGCGGCAGGCGCTTCGCGCGCAGAATGCCGGCGCGATAGAGCGCGCGCCGCACGCGGTTGATGCCGCGGTAGAGCGGCCCGATCAGCTCGAGGAGCACTTTCACGCGAGCAGCTCGACGATCCGGCGCGCGGTTCGCTCCGACGCGCCGCGGTTCTGCTGCACGGTCCGCCGCGCGCGCTCGCCCCACGATGCGCGCAGATACGCGTCATCGAACATGCTCGCCGCGAAGTCGATCGCCTCCGACGCGCTGCTCACTTCCGCCGCCGCCTCGTTGCGCAGGAACACCTGCGCGATCTCGCGGAAGTTCGACATCGACGGCCCGAAGCAGACCGGCACGCCCGCCGCCGCCGGCTCGATCGGATTGTGCCCGCCGGCGTTGATCAACGTTCCGCCGACGAACGCCGCGGTCGCGTAGCGATAGATCTTCGCCAGCTCACCGAGCGTGTCGAGCAGCAGCACGTCGGCGCTCGCACCATCGGCGAGCTCGGTGCGGCGCACGAAGCGCAGCGGCGAGGTCGCGAGGAGTCCCGCGACGAGCTCGAAGCGCTCCGGCTTGCGCGGCGCGATGATGACGAAGGCGTGATGCTCGGCGAGGAGGCGCTCGAGCTCCGGCAGCAGCGCCTCGTCTTCGCCTTCCATCGTGGATCCGAGCACGAGCACCTGCCGCGCGCCGATGAGCTGCTCGAGGCGCGGCGCGATCTCGAGCGGCGTCTCGTCCGGCTCGTAGTCAAACTTCACGTTGCCCGAGACTTCCACGATGTCGTCGGGCGCGCCGATCGAAACGAAGCGCGTGCGGTCCGTCTCCTCGCGCGCGAGAATGCGGTCGTATTTGCGCAGCACGCCCGCGACGATGCGGCGAAACAAGCGGTAGCGCGGAAACGAGCGGTCGGAGATGCGGCCGTTCGCGAGCACGAGGCGCAGTCCGCGCGCGCGGGCGATGCGCGTCACGTTCGGCCAGATCTCGGTCTCCATCGTCGCGAACACGCGAGGCCGGTGATGGTCGAGAAACCGCCGCACCGCGAACGCGAAGTCGAACGGAAAGTACGTCACCGTCGCGTCCGGATACAGCCGGCGCGCCTGCGCCTGGCCGGTCAGCGTGGTCGTGGTGAAGACGATCGACGTCTCGGGACGCAGGCGTCGAATGCGCTCGACGACCGGCCGCGCGGCGAGCGTCTCGCCCACCGAGACCGCGTGGATCCAGAGATCGTGCGCCTCCGCCGCGCCGCGGAAAAAGCCCAGCCGCTGCGGCACGTTCGCGAGGTACTTGCCGCGCAGGATGCCGGTGAGCAGAAAGTACGGCAGCGTGAGGAGCAGTACGAGGTAGAGAAGCACCTCGTAGAGGACGTACATGGCCGCGAATCATAGCCAACTCGCGAGGGAACCTCCGCACAAGTCGGAGGCATGTCGTTACGGGCGGCGCCGCGCCATCTGCCGCGCCCGCGCTCCTCAGCGATGTCCCGCATCGCCTGCGTCGCGCCGGCTTGCATCCGCCGCCGCGGCGCCCGCAACGACATGCCTCCGACTTGTGCGGAGGCTCCCAAGCGCGCATAGGTGTCTTTCCCGGACGAGCCTCTCCCCTGTGAGCGACGATGGGTGACGTCGGCGTCTTCGACGGCAACGCCGAGGATCGCGGCGGCGCGCGTGCGGGCGCGGGAGAGAAGCTTCTCCGTGCGGCTGACGGAGAGGCGGAACACGCGCGCGATCTCGCGCACGCGATAGCCTTCCGCGTGCTGCAGCCAGAGCATCTGCGCGTCGCGCCGCGGCAGGCGTTTCAGCACCTCGCGCGCGGTGAGGCGCGCCACGAGCGGCGGCTCGAAGCGGTCCGGTTGCGGCTCCGGCTGCGGACGGCTCTGCTGCCGCCACCACGTGCGGCACGCGTTGCTGATCGCGGCGATGAACCACGAGCGCGTCTTCGTGATGCGGCGCCGCGAGGTGAGGAACGCGTAGAAGACGTCGTGCACGAGGTCGTGCGCGTCGGCGTCGGGGACGCCGAACTTTTGCGTGGCCACGCCGTGCAGCAGCGGCGCAACCAGACGGTACCAATGCTCCGCGTCTCGTTCGTTCATTCCTAACGGAGTCGCACGAGGCCGCCGCGTTCCGCCCCCCGGAACTCGGCCGCCTGTATGATTGTTCTCACCACCGCCCGCATGGAAAACGTCATCGCCGTCGGACTCGTTCTTCCCGACCTCTCCCGCACCGTCGCTGAAGAACATCTCGAAGAGCTCGCGAAGCTCATCGAATCCGCGGGCGGCACGCTGCGCGCGCGCGTGCTCGCGAAACGTCCGGCGCCCGATCCGGCCACGTACGTCGGCAAGGGAAAAGCGGACGAGCTGCGCCGCCTCGCGGAAGCCAACTCCGCGGACCTCATCGTCTTCGATGACGATCTCTCGCCGGCGCAGGTGCGCAATCTCGAGAAGATCGTCGGCGGCACGACGAAAGTCATCGACCGTAGCGCGCTGATCCTTGACATCTTCGCCGGACGCGCGCGGACGCGCGAGGCGCGCACGCAGGTGGAGCTCGCGCAGCTCGAGTACATGCTGCCGCGCCTCACGCGCGCGTGGTCGCATCTCGAGCGGCAGGCCGGCGGCATCGGCACGCGCGGCGTCGGCGAGACGCAGCTCGAGCTCGACCGCCGCATCGTGCGCACGCGCATCGCCAAACTGAAAGAGGAGCTCGAGCGCATCGAGAAGACGCGCGAGACGCAGCGCAAGTCGCGCACCGCCGCGTTCACCGTGGCGCTGGTCGGCTACACGAACGCCGGCAAGTCGACGCTCTTCAACCGCCTCACGCGCGGCGACACGCTGGCCATGAACCAGCTCTTCGCGACGCTCGACGCGAAGTCGCAGAAGATCGCCGCGGAGATGCCGCGCGAGACCGTGGTCGTCGATACGGTCGGCTTCATCCGCAAGCTGCCGCACCATCTCGTGGCGTCGTTCCGCTCGACGATGGAGGAAGCCGTCGCCGCCGATCTCGTGCTGCACGTCATCGACGGCAGCCATCCGCAATTCGACGAGCAGCGCGCCGTCGGCGAGCAAGTCCTCGCCGACCTCGGCGTCGACGCCGCCAACGTCCTCGAGGTCTACAACAAGTCCGACCAGCTCGACGAGCATTTCGATCACGGACGTCGGGAGAACGCGGTCGTCGTCTCCGCGCTCACCGGCGCCGGCATCGACACGCTCGTCGACCGCATCCGCGAACGCGAGCGCGCCGGCGGCGAGCTGCTGCAGCTCGAGATCCCGCACGCCGAGTCGCGCCTGCTCGCGAAACTGCACGAGCTCGCGGAGGTGCACGAGCAGGTGAGCGACGACGCGGGCGTCGCCGTCAGCGCGTGGGTGCCGGACGGCGTCCGGCACTTCTTCGATGGATATGTCGTGAGCCGGCGCGCGCAGCGGCGCGCGTCCTGATCACACCCGTCGCGCGATCGCGTCCGTCAACTGCTTCCCCACCGTCTCCCACGCGAAGCGCGGCAGCACGGACGCGCGCGTGTGCGGCGCCATGCGCGCGAGCGCGTCGTGTTTCGCGAGCGCGGCGGCGAGGGCGTGCGGGTCGTGCGGCTCGACGATGAAGCCGTTCACGCCGTCCTCGACCATCCACGGAATCCCGCCCGCGCGCGTGCCGACGACCGGCGTGCCGCAGAGCAGCGACTCGAGCACCACCGTCGGCAGCGGGTCGGAGATCGACGGCACGCACGTGACGCTGTGGCTCGCGTACAGCGCGCCGAGCTCCGCACGGCGGCGCGGTCCCACGAACGCGATCGGCAGTCCGGCTGCGCGCGTGCGCAATTCGTGCTCGAGCGGACCGCTGCCGACGATCGTCAGCGGAAGGCGCGTGATGCGGATCGCCTCGATGAGATCCTCGACGCCTTTCTCCGGCGCGAGCCGGCCGACGTAGAGCACGCGCGGTTCCGCGGGACGTTCCGCCGGCAGCGGCCCGAGCTCGTCGGGATCGATGCCGTTCGGAATCAGCTCGATCGCCTCCTCGCGCGCGCCGCCGCTCACCGCGAACGGCCGCATCGCCGGCGACACGATCACGACGAGCGCGGCGCCGCGATATGCGCGCGGCGTCATGCGCTCGTACAACGCCGTCAGCCGCGCGTCGTACGTGCCGCGCGGACGCTCGAAGATGTCGCCGTTGACGACGACCGCGTACGGCGCGACGCCGGCGAGGTACGCGCCGACGACATGCGAGTGGCAGACGACGAAGTCCGGCCGCAGCGCGCGCACTTTGCGCCGCACCGCGCGCGCGAACGAGAGCTCGATCGGCACGTGCGCGAAGCGGCGCAGGAACGACCACGACCGCGAGCGCACGCGCACGAACGGCAGCGCGTAGCGCGCGGGCGGCGCCTGCTCGCTGATGACCGTCACGTCGCACGAGCGCGCGAGCTCGCGCGCCTGCCCGAGGGCGATGCGGGCGATGCTCGCTTCCTCGCTGCCGGCGGAGCGGCAGGCCACCACGATGTGCATGCGTCATCGCGCATGGTAGCCAACTATCATCCCGTGCATGAACATCCGCCCCGCCGCCGCCGCGGACCGCGCGCGCATCCACGAGGTGCTCGTCGCGACGGCGCGCTTCACGCGGCAGGAGATCGGCTGGGCGATGGAGCTCGTCGACCTCACGCTCGGCGACGCGAGCCGCGGCGAGTACGAGGTCTACGTGCTCGAGGAGCCGGACAGTGGCCCGAGCCGTATGATTCAGGGGTACGTCTGTTTCGGCCGCACGCCGATGACGGACGATGTATTCGATCTCTACTGGATCGCCGTCGATCCGAAGCAGCAGGGGCAGGGATTCGGACAGCTTCTGTTGCGGTTCGTAGAGAATGAAGTGCGGCGGCAGCGCGGACGGATGCTGCTGATCGAGACGTCGTCGAAGCGGAGTTACGCGCCGACGATCCGGTTTTACCAGCGCGCGGGCTATCACGAGATCTCGCGCATCAAGGACTTTTACAGAATCGAAGACGACAAAGTGGTGTTCTGCAAGCACCTGTTGCAGCCATGAGCTTCCTGCCGACCGATCCGCTGTATCTCGCGCTGGCCTGCTACGCCGTGGGCACGCTGGCGGCGCTGACGTCGCTCTTCAGCCGCGACGTGCGGCTGCAGCGCGCGGGGCTCGTGCTGATGATCGCCGGCTTCGTCGCGCACACGATCTGGATCGGCACGATCTGCACGCGCACGGGACATCCGCCGATCACGAACCTGCCCGAGGCGACGAGCTTCATCGCGTGGACCGTGTTTGCGGTGGAGCTGGCGCTGTGGATCCGCTATCGCGTGTACGCGGCGGTGTTCTTCGTCTATCCGCTCGTGCTGCTGCTGCTCACGATCTCCGCCGCGGTCGGCGAGCACTTCGCCGTGCTCGACCCGCAGCTGCGCTCGAACGTCTTCATGGCGCACCTGCTGCTGACGACGGTCGGCGTCGCGGGCCTCCTCATCGGCGTTGCGTTCGGCCTGCTGGCGTTCATTCAGGACCGCAGCCTCAAGTCGAAACAGCGCGGGCGCCTCTGGGACTGGATCCCGAGTCTCGGCGTCTGCAAGACCTTAGGCTATCGCGCGCTCGCCATCGGCTTCAGCATCTACACGCTCGGCATCCTGTGCGGCGTGCTCTGGAGCTACCGCACCAACGCCGAGCTCATGGACCTGCGCGTGAAGCAGGTCGGCGCGCTGATCGCCTGGATCCTCTTCGGCGTGCTGCTCCAGCAGTACATCAGCGGCGCGTATCGCGCGCGAAGGACGGTGCTTTTGAGCGCCGGGGGAGTGGTGGCGATTCTGGTGGCGATTGTGGGGATCAGAGGTTAGAAGATGAATTTAGAACGCAGAACGCAGAACGAAGAATTGAGAAAGGGGAACGACGCGCTGTTCCTCCGTTCTGCGTTCTGCGTTCTGCGTTCTGCGTTCTTCATTCGCGAGGCCGGAGGCCTCGCATCTTGCTAATCCTCCTCGGCCTCAATCACCGCACCGCGCCGGTCGACGTGCGCGAGCGGCTGAGCATCTCGGACTCGCAGCTGCCGGCGACGACGCGGGCGTTGCGCGCGCTCGCGGGCGTGGAGGGCGCGGCGCTGCTGTCGACGTGCAACCGCGTCGAGGCGATCGTTTCGACGCAGGACGAGGATGTGATCGGGACGATCGTCGAGTGGCTCGCGGAGCGGGCGGGCGCGTCGCGCGCGGAGCTGGAAAAGTATCTCTACATCGTCCGGCACGGCGACGTCGTGCGGCATCTGTTCCGCGTCGCGGCAGGGCTCGACTCGATGATCGTCGGCGAGCCGCAAATCGGCGGACAGGTGCGGCAGGCGTTCGTCAGCGCGCAGGAGCTCGGCACGCTCGACTCGCTCCTCGCGCAGCTCGGCGACAACACGCTGCGCGTGGCGAAGAAAGTGCGCACCGACACCGGCATCGGCGAGCACGCCGTATCCGTGCCGTACGCCGCGGTCGAGCTGGCGAAGAAGATCTTCGGCAGTTTGCGCGGCCTCCACGTCCTGCTCCTCGGCGCCGGCGAGATGGGCGAGCTGACCGCGGAACATCTGCATGCGCAGCAGGTGCGGCAGGTCTTCGTCGCGAACCGCTCGCACGACCGCGCGCGCGAGCTCGCGCGCCGCTTCGACGGCGAGGCTGTGCAGTTCGACTCCGTCGCCGAACATCTCACGCGCTGCGACATCGTCATCGCCTCGACCGCCGCGCCGCACTACGTCGTCGCCCGCGAGCAGGTCGAGCGCGCGCTGGCGATGCGCCGCCAGCAGAACCTCTTTCTCATCGATCTCTCCGTGCCGCGCAACATCGATCCCGCGGTTGCGCGGCTCGAGGGCGCGTACCTCTACAACGTCGACGATCTGCAGCAGGTCGCCGACGGCAACCGCGAGCGGCGCCAGCAGAAAGCGCAGGAAGCCGAGCAGATCGTGCAGCGCGAGGTCGACAACTTCCGCCGCCGGCTCGTCGCGCAGGACGCGGTGCCGACGATTCTCGAGCTGCAGCAGCGCCTCGAGTCGATCCGCGCGGCCGAGCTCGAGAAGTGCCTGCGCCGTCTGGGGCCGATCGACGCCGAGCAGCGCCGCGCCATCGAGCAGTTCTCCTCGCAGCTCGTCAACAAGATCCTCCACTACCCGATCCTCGAGCTGAAAGACGCGTCCGACGAGCCGCAGGAGCGCGAGTCGCTGCGCCGGACGATCCGGAAGATCTTCGGCCTGCGATGACGAGGCGCGTCCGCATCGGCACGCGCGGCAGCCAGCTCGCGCTCTGGCAGGCCGACGAGACCGCGCGGCAGCTCGCGAACGCGGGCATCGAATCCGAGCTCGTCGTCGTGCGCACGACCGGCGACCGCCGCACCGACGTCTCGCTCGCCTCGATCGGCGGCAAGGGACTCTTCATCAAGGAGCTCGAAGACGCGCTCGTGCGCGGCGAGATCGATCTCGCCGTGCATAGCCTCAAGGACGTGCCGTCGCTGATCCCCGACCAGTTCGCGCTGGCGGCGTTTCTCGAGCGCGCCGATCCGCGCGACGCGTGGGTCCAGCCTGAAGGTCAAGCACTTGACCAACTGCCGGACGGCGCCGTCGTCGGCACGAGCGCGCCGCGGCGCCGCGCGCAGCTCGCGGCGCGTTTTCCGCGGTTGCGAATCGAAGACGTGCGCGGCAACGTCGACACGCGTCTCGCGAAAGCGCGCCGCGGCCAGTACGCGGGACTCGTCCTCGCCAGCGCGGGCCTCACGAGGCTCGGTCGCGCGGATGAGATCACGGCCTACTTTTCCGTCGACGAAATGCTGCCCGCGGCGGGGCAGGGCATCGTCGCGATCGAGTGTCTGCGCGCGAACGAGGACGCGTTGGACGTCGCGCGCACGATCAACAACGAGGCGAGCGAGCAGGCGGCGCTGTGCGAGCGCGGCGTGTTGCAGGCGTTCGGCGCGCGGCTCGACTGCTACAGTGCGATCGCGGTGCACGCGCGGTTTGACGACGACGATGCACTGAACATCCGCGCGTTCTGCGGGAGTCTCGACGGCACGCGCGCGATCCGCGTGCAGCGCGCCGGGCGCGACGCGCAAAGCCTGATCAACGCCGTGCACGACGAGCTCGTCGCGCAGGGTGCCGAGGAGCTGTTGTGGCGGGAAAAGTCTACCTAGTCGGGGCGGGGCCGGGAGACGCGCGGCTGCTCACGCTGCGCGCGGCGGAGCTCCTCGCGGACGCCGACCTCGTCGCGCTCGACGCGCTCGTGTCGGACGACATTCGCGCGAAGATCGGCAAGTCCGCGGAAGTCGTGTACGTCGGCAAACGCGCCAGCGCGCACGCGCTGCCGCAGGATCAGATCAACGCGCTGCTGATCGACGAGGCGAAGAAGGGCAAGCGCGTCGTGCGGCTGAAAGGCGGCGATCCGTTCGTGTTCGGGCGCGGCGGCGAAGAAGCGGAGGAGCTCGCGGCAGCGGGCGTCGACTTCGAAGTCGTGCCGGGCATCTCGTCCGCGATCGCGGGACCGGCGTACGCGGGCATTCCGGTGACGCATCGCGCGTACGCGACGTCGGTCACGCTCGTCACCGCGCACGAGGCGGACAGCGGCTCGACCGGCATCGCCTGGCCCGCGCTCGCGCAGCTCGACGGCACGATCGTCTTCCTGATGGGCTTCGCGAATTTGCCCGCGATCGTGCAGCGGCTGGTGGAGTTCGGCATGTCGCCGGAACGCGGCTGCGCGGTGATCTCGAAGGCCACGCGCGCGGACCAGCGCGTGGTCGCGGGCACGCTGCGCACCATCGAGGCGCTCGTGGCGAACGCGCGGCTGGAGACGCCGGCGCTCATCGTCGTCGGCGACGTGGTGAAGCTGCACGAGACCATCGACTGGTTCTCGACGCGGCCGCTCTTCGGCAAGCGCGTCGTCGTGACGCGCGCGCGCGAACAAGCCTCGCAGCTCAAGCGGCTGCTCGAAGAAGCGGGCGCCGACGTGCTGCAGTTTCCGACCATCGAGATCGCGCCGCCGGAGTCGTGGGCGTCGCTCGATCGCGCCATCGACGAGCGTTGGGACTGGCTCGTCTTCACCAGCACGAACGGCGTGGCGTCATTTTTCGAGCGGCTCTTCGCGAAGGGGAACGACGTGCGTGCGCTCGCCGGAACGAAGATCGCCGCGGTGGGACAAGCGACGGCCGCGGACCTGCGCGCGCGCGGCGTGCAGCCGGACGTCGTGCCGGAGCGTTTCATCTCCACCGAGCTGCTGCCGTTGCTCGCCGAAGACCAGCGCGGGATTCGCACCGCGGTGATCCGCGCGGAAGAAGGACGCGACGAGCTGCTCGACGAGCTGCGGCGCCGCGGCGGCGAGGTCGCGCTCGCGGTTGCGTATCGCACGATCGCCGCGGAGAACGAGCTCGATGAGCTGCGCGCGGCGATCGCGAGCGACGCCCTCGACGTGGTCACGTTCACCAGCGCGTCGACCGTCGATCGTTTCTTCGAGAAGCTGACGGATGACGAGCGAGCGCGCGTCCTCGCGCATGCGCGGCTGGCGTCGATCGGCGCGACGACGAGCGAGGCCATCCGCCGCTACGGCAAGGAGCCGGACATCGTGGCGGAAGAGGCAACCGTCGTGGCGCTTTGCGCGGCGGTCATCGAGGCGGTAACGCTACACTCCACGCGTTGAGCCCCGCGCCACTTTCCGACCGCATCCTCCGCGCCTTCCTCTGGATCGCGGCGTTCTCGCTCGCGTGCGGCGTCTTTCTCTCGCTCACGCTGCTCTTCCGCTCGCTGCCGCCCACCGCCCCCGTGGCGATCGGCTACGTCACCATCGCGCGCTACTCGAAGCTCCGCGACTACCTCGGCGCGTCGCTCTTCTTTCTGCTCGTTCCGCCGCTGACGATCTGGCTCGAGCGCGTCTTCGCGCGCGCGATGCCCCGGCGGTTCGGCGCGGCGCTGCTCTTCACCGTTCCCTACTTTTTCGCGCCGCTCTTCTATCTCACGACGGGGAAAGTCGGCTGGATCCTCTTGCTGCCGGTCGCGCTCTCGTACGCGGGACCGCGGCTCCTCGCGTTCGTCGAGACGCGCCGCTGGCTGCGCGAGCTCTGCCGGCGCGAGCTGCGCGCGTATCACGCGCTCGTGCTCACCGAAGGTCTCTCGTGGATTCTGTTTCGCTACCTCGTCACCGGCCGGCGCATCGCGCACATCCCGACGCTCTTCCTCGAAACGGTCTTCGTCTTTCTCTTCCTCGCCTTCTTCTGGGTCGCGGCGGTGCTCATCGCGCGCATCGTGTACCTGACGTTCGGCCAGCAAACGGAAGACGTCTTTCGCCGCGTCGCGGCCGGCGCGCTGCCGCTCGTCCTGCTGCCGCTCGCGGCCGTGATCCTCGTGCCGTTCCCGTATCCGCGCATCGCGGTCATCGTGGCGCTGCTCGTCTCCGCGCTCGTCGCGCTGCGGCTGCGTAACCCGCTCGCGCCGCGAACAGCGTGGGCGCTCTGCGCGTACGCGATCGTTCCCGGCCTGCTGTATCTCATCAGCTACGCGTCCACCGCGCAGCTCTCGCAGTGGATCGATCTCTTTCACCGCGGCGAGTCGCTCGGCCCGGCCTCCGACTATCTGCGCGGGAAGGTGCCGTTCCGCGATGTCTTTGCACTGCACGGCATGCTCGAAGACGGCCTCCTCGACGCGTGGCTGATGGAGCTCTTCGGACGCTCGCTCGACGTCGCCATCGCGCGGAGCGTCGTGATCGGCGCGTTTCTCGGCGTCTCGATCTGGTTTCTCGGCATCGTCGTCTTCGAGTCGATGTCGCTCGCGCTGCTCTCCGTGGCGATGGGCGCGTGGACGACGGCGGAGAACGACCGCACGTTCTTTCAGGTCGCGGCGGTGGCGCTCTTCTGGAACGCGCTGCGCCGCCGCAGCCGCGCGTCCGCGACCTTCAGCGGTATCTTCGCCGGCGCGGCGATCTTCTTCAGCTACGAGATCGGCGTCTTCACCGTCGCCGGCGGACTCGGCGCGGCGCTGCTCGTCTGGATCGCGTCGAAGCGCGCGCCGTGGAACGGTCTCGCGCCGCACGTCGCCGCAATCTTCTTCATGCTCGGAGTCGTCCTCGGCGCCGCGCCGTTTCTCATCTATCTCGCGATGCGCGGCGCGCTCGGAGCCTTCTTCGAGGCATCGTTCGTCACGATCCCGCACATCATCGACGCGGTCTGGTCGCTGCCGTTCCCCGATCTCGTCTCCACGTTCCGCGTCGATCTCAACCTGCACACGCTCGCCGACTTTGTGCTGTGGGAGAAGTTCCATCTCGTCGTCAGCCCGCTGACGATCGCCGTCGCCGCGGTGTATCTCATCCAGCGCTGGCTGCGCCGCCGGCTCGACACGCTCGACTTCGCGCTGCTCGCGCTCACCGTCTTCGCGACGATCGCGCAGCGCACCGCGTTCGGCCGCGCGGAGTTCCGCCACCAGTACTTTGCCGCGTTTCTAATCGGCCCCATGCTGGTGCTCCTCGGCGTGCTGCTCGCGCGCGCATTGCGCACGCTCTGGCGCAACGGAAGCGACGGGAGTCGCGCAATCGACACCGGCACGCGCGCCTTTCTCGCCACGCTCGTCGTCTGCGCCGCCGTCGTCGTCGGCGTGCTGTTCTGGATTCCCGATCTCGTCAACGCGCGCATCAACGATCTCGTGCGCTACGGTCCGCGCGTGATGCACGCCCATCGCGAGGCGCAGGCGGAGGAAGTACAGTGGCGGATCACGGACGTCTCCGCGACGATCCGCGAGCTGACGCCGCGCGGCGAGCCGATCTTCGACTTCTCGAACCAGCCGGCGTTCTACTTTTTCGCCGGCCGTCCGAACCCGACGCGCTTCTATCAGGTGCCGATCCTCTCGCCGCGCGACTTTCAGGCCGAGACCATTCGCGCGCTCGAGCGCGCGCGGCCGAAGGTCGTGCTGCGCCGCTCGCCCGAGCTCTTCGATCAGTTCGACAACGTTTCCAACGACATCCGCGCGCAGGCCGTCTCCGCGTACCTCGACGACACGTACCGCTTCCATCGCGCGGTGCGCGGCGTCGAGCTCTGGACGCGCCGCGCGGATGCGCGTCCGCGCGCCGTCGCCGATTACCTCCGCCTCATTCATCTGCCGCCGGAGAAAGAGCTCGTGAGCGGCGGACGCGTGCGGCTCGTCTTCCCCGCGGTCGGCAGCCTCTCCGGACTCGGCGGCTCGTACTGGCAGTCGGATCTCACGCTGCACAATCCGTTGCGCGAGGCGATTCCGCTGACGCTGCGCTACGTCGCGGGCGACACCGCCATCGACCGCCGCCTCACGCTCGCGCCGCAGCAGACCATCCGCTGGGCTGACGTCGCGCACGGCCTCTTCGGCGTGCAGGGCGCGGTCGGCACGTTGTGGATCGATCATCGCGAGGGACGCGTGCCGGTCGCGGTGATCCAGACGTACGACGTCGCGCACGGCGGACGCGCATCGGTCGAGCAGCCGCTCTCATCGCGTGACGCCGCCACCGCCGCCACGACTAGCGCGGAGCTCGTGGTGGTCGGCTTGCCGGGCAATGCGAACGAGCGGCGGATCAACGTCGGCGTCGTGAACGTCGGCAACATCCCGGCGACGTTCCGCATCTCCGCGCGCACGCGCACCGGCGCGACGATCGGACGCAGCGTCGAGTCGGGCGTGCCGGAGGATCAGGTCTGGTTCGTGACGAACATCGAGGACGCGCTCGGCGTGAAGCTCGACGAGACGATGTCGGTGCGCATCACCGTCGTCGCGGGCACCGGCGTCGGATTCGCGACGGTCGTCAATCCGGGCGGCGACTCCGAATTCATCGCCGCGATTCCGGCGCAGCAGCAGTAGCGATCGGCGCGCGGTGATATTTCCGCCGAAATGTCACCCATCGCTGCGAGCGTGGGTTACGATTCGTAGCATTTCGTCCGTCCGAGGAGAATCGTTGATGCGACTCATTCGTCCTGCAGGCTTCGCAGCACTTCTCGTCGTTCTCTTCCTCGCACCCTTCGCATTCGCTCAGGTTCAAACGCAGTCGGGAAACATCGTCGGGAAAGTCACGGCGAACGGCGATCCGCTGCCGGGGGTCACCGTGACGCTCACGGGGATCGGCGCGCCGCAGACGTTCGTGACGACGAACGAAGGCGAGTACCGCTTCCTCAATCTGCATCCCGGCCGCTACGCGGTGAGCGCGGACCTCTCCGGCTTCGCGACGACGCGGCGCAACGTCGTCGTCGAGGTCGGCCGCAACACCGAGCTGCCGCTGCCGATGCAGGCCGCGGCCTCCGAGAGCATCACCGTGCAGGCCGCGGCGCCGGTGCTCGACACGCGCCAGACCGAATCGGGCGTGACCGTCGGACGCACGGAGCTCGAGAACGTGCCCACGGCGCGTGACCCATGGGTCGTGCTGCAGAGCGTTCCGGGCGTGCTCGTCGACCGCGTCAACGTCGGCGGCAACGAGAGCGGCCAGCAGTCGTACTTCATCGGCAAAGGCGTCGAGCGCGATCAGACGGAGTGGAACATCGACGGCGTGGCCGTCACCGACATGGCCGCGACGGGCACGTCGGCGTTCTATTACGACTTCGACTCGTTCGATGAAATGCAGGTCTCGACCGGCGGCGCCGACCCGAGTATCCGCACGCCGGGCGTGCACCTCAACATGGTCACCAAGCAAGGCACGAACGAGCTCAATGGCTCCGGACGCTGGTTCTGGACCGACAAGAGCTTCCAGTCGAAAGCGGTCGTGCCGGAAGAAGCGCGCGACTATCTCGACCTCGGCAGCAACTCCATCGACCACATCGACGACTACGGCCTCGAGGCCGGCGGTCCGATCGTGCGCGACAAGGTCTGGGTCTGGGGCGCGTACTCGCGCAACAGCATTGGCAACTTCATCACCGGCAACACCGACGCCGCGCTCCAGCAGACCGAGATCTCGAACTGGAACGGCAAGGTCAACAGCCAGCTGACCATGAAGAACAGCGCCGACGTCTTCTTCATGTGGAACAACAAGACCGTGGCCGGCCGCGGCCTCGGCGCGGGACGTCCGATCGAGACCGCGTCGAATCAGAGCGGCCCGGGCAGCATCCTCAAGATCGAGGACACGCACAACTTCTCGCAGAACCTCTATCTCACCGGCTCGTTCTCGAACATCCGCAACGGCTACCGGCTCGATCCGATCGGCGGCATGGATACGCCGGCGTACTGGGTCGAAGGCGACGGCTGGCACAACTCGTATCACAACTACGTGCAGCAGACGCCGCAGAAGAACACGCGCCTCGACGGCTCGGCGTACCTCAAGACCGGCAGCACCGATCACGAGCTGCGCTTCGGCTTCGGCTACCGCGACACGCCGGTGCGCTCGGAGACGGCGTATCCCGGCAACGCATCGTTCGGCAACTTCTACGACGGCTACGCGCTCGCCGCGCTCACGCGTCCGGCCGAGCCGAACTTCGGCTCGCACTATCTCGACGCATACGTCGGCGACACCGTCGTTCTCGGCAACGTCACGCTGACCGGCGGCCTCCGCTTCGACAAGCAAAGCGCGAAGAACTTCGGCAGCTCCGTGCCCGCGAACCCTGTCATTCCCGACATCCTGCCCGCCGTCACGTTTGCGGGCGACGAGCGCTCGCTCGAATGGAACGGCATCTCGCCGCGCCTCGGCGTGAACTGGAGCTTCGGCGCGGATCGCCGCAATCTGCTGCGCACCTCCTACAGCCGCTACGTCGATCAGCTCGGATCGAGCGACGCCGGCTCGAGCAATCCGTTCTATCAGGTACAGATGCTCTACTACTACTGGGACGATGCGAACGGCGACAAGACCGTGCAGCGCAACGAGCTCGACTTCGACTACGGTATTTATAGTTGGTCGAGCATCGATCCCGACAACACCGCCGCCGGCTTCTCGCCGGGACGTCTCGACTACAACATGAAGGCGCCGACGACGGACGAGTTCATCGCCGGCTACGAGCGCGAGCTCACGCCGAGCTTCTCGGTCGGCGCGACCTACACGTATCGCTATCGCAAGAACTTCCTGTGGGATCAGTACGAGAAGACGCGCGGCTCGAACGACTTCTACACGAGCGCCGACTACGTCCCCGCCGGCACCGCCACCGGCACGCTGCCGGACGGCACGCCGTACTCGGTGCCGTATTACAAGCTCGCGTCGGGAGTGCCCGCGCCGGTCTACTTCGTCACCACGAACCGGCCCGACTATCACCAGACCTATAACGGCATCGATCTCACCGCGACGAAGCGAATGTCCAACCGCTGGATGATGCGCGGCAGCATCACGCTCTCCGATTGGAAGCAGCACGTCGGCGCGAACGGCTTCGTCAATCCGTCGCCGATCGTTTCCGGCGATAGTTGTTCGTCGTGCGACGGCGACGTCGTGGCGTCGAGCGGCGGCATCGGCGGCTACATCAACTCCCGCTGGTCGTACTCGCTCAACTCCGTCGTGCAGCTGCCGTGGCAGTTCTCGTTCGGTGCCGCGGTGATCGGCCGCGAGGGCTACATCATCCCGTACTACCGCCGCATCAAGCCGAACAGCGCCACCGGCAACCAGAACATCATGGTTTCCGAGAGCTTCGGCGCGAACCGCCTGCCCGACCTCTTCAACCTCGACCTGCGCATCGCCAAGGACGTCCCGCTGCACGCCGGCGTGGCGATGAACTTCTCGCTCGACCTCTTCAACGCGACGAACCAGCGCACCGTGCTGTGGCGCGACAACCGGATGTACAACGCCAACGGCAGCGATGCGGACAACAACTGGATCGAGCAGCTCCAGAGCCCGCGCGTGCTGCGTCTCGGCGCGCGCATCCGCTTCTGATCTCACCGCGATGCGGCGGCCGTCCACGCGTGACGGCCGCCGTATCCACCTCCATCCCAACATGCGCATTCGTTTGCTCGCGCTTCTCGCGCTGATGACGGTCTCCGCGCACGCGGAGCTCGCCCGCTACTTCGTTGGCAATCCCGCCGACGTCGCGCCTCCGCTGCACGGTCCGGTGCTGCACCTGCAGGGCGGCGGCACCGACGTCGATGCTGCTTTCCAGGAAACCATCGACCGCGTACGCGGCTGCAGCGACTGCGACGCGAAGATCGACATCGTCGTCTTGCGCGCGTCGGGCGAGGCCGGCTACAACGACTACCTCCTGGCCATGCACGGCGTCGACTCCGTCGAGACGCTCGTCATCACCGACCGCAGCACGCCGTATCGCGAGGACGTCATCCGCTCGGTGCGCAACGCCGAGTACGTCTTCTTCGCCGGCGGCGATCAGTGCAACTACGAGCGCTTCCTCAACGGCACACCGGTCGCGCAGGCGGTGCGCGACGTCTACGCGCGCGGCGGCGCCGTCGGCGGCACGAGCGCGGGCATGGCCATCCAGGGGCAGTCGATCTACGACGCGTGCAACGACGCGAGCTCGCAGTCGTCGCTCGCGCTCGCCGATCCGTACAACGACGAGATCAGCTTCACCACCGACTTCTTCGCCTGGCCGCCGCTGGCCGGCGTCATCACCGACACGCACTTTCATCAGCGCGATCGCATGGGGCGCCTGCTGGCGTGGCTCGCGCGGCAGATGCGCGAGCTGCCGGTCGACTCGTTCCTCGGCATCGCCGCGAACGAGCGCACCGCGGTGCTCGTCGATGCGCGCGGGATCGCGGAAGTCGTCGGCGAAGGTCCCGCGTACTTCGTGCTCGCCGATCACATGCCGGAGCAGTCGTTGCCCGGCAAGCCGCTCACGTACTGCGGCTTCAAGATCTGGCGCGCGGCCGCGGGACTGTCGTTCGATCTCGCGCACCGCCCGCGCACCGGCGCGAAAGTGGTCGACGTGAACAACGGCGTGATCCTGCAGGACCCGTACTGACGCCGCGCGCTACTTCGGGCGCGGCGCCTGTTCCGCGAGCGCGACGGCGAGGACGATGTTGCGCTTGATGCCGGTGAAGACCGGCTCGATCTCGCAGTTCTCGCCGATGGCGTGGCCGCCTTCGCACGGGCCGGTGCCGGTGCCGATGGCGGGGATGCCGGCGCGCAGCGCCGCGCTGGTGTGGTTCGATGCGGTGTCGGTGATCGGCGGATCCTCGGGATTGAACGCGCGCCACACCGCTTCGGTGGTCTGCACCATCTCCGAGTTGCGATGTCCGGGCAGGCTCGCCACTTCTTCCGTCGAGTCGACGTCGCGGCGCACGGTCATGCCGACGCGCGCCGCTTCCTCGTGCACGATCTTGTCGATCGTGGCGTCGTACTGCTTCAGCTTCGCCTCGTCGTTCGAGCGGAGATCGATGGAGAACCAGGCATCGGCGGCCTTCGCGTTGAAGACGTCGCCGGCGCCGAGCATCCCGATGTTGTTCCAGACGCCGGACGGAATGCGCAGGCGGTAGATGCGCTCGATCGCGCGCGCGACCGGCAGCGTCGCCGAATACGGTGGCGTATCGGAGCGCGTGTGCCCGCCGGGTCCGAGGATGTGGTAGCGGTACCAATAGATCCCGATGCCGCCGTAGGTGAAGCCTTTGTAGCCGCCGTCGAGCGTGACGTAGCGGTCGATGGTGTTGCCTTCTTCTTTGAGGAATTGATAGACGCCGCCGAAGTCGGTCTCTTCACGCACGGTGAAGACGAACGAGACATCGCCTTTCGTCTGCACGTTGGCCTCGTTCATCGCGCGGATCTGCGCGAGCAGCGCGATCACGTTCTTCGTGTCGTCGCCGATGCCCGGCGCGTAGATACGGCCGTTCTCGATGCGCGTGGTGAGCTTCGTCTCCATCGGAAAGACCGTGTCCATGTGCGCGTCGAAGACGACGTGCGCGCCGCCGCCGGTGCCTTTGCGCGTGCCGCGCACGTTGCCGATGCTGTCGCGCGACACGTTCGTGAGGCCGTACTGCCGCAGCAGCGCCTCGATGTAGTCCGCGCGTTTCTCCTCGTGGCTCGACGGCGCCGGAATCTCCGTGACTTCGCGCCATTGCGCGATGATCGCGTCGCGTTGCGCGTCGACGACCTGCTCCGCTTTGGCGATGTCGGGACGCTGCGCGAGCGCGCGCATCGCCTCGACGCGCGAGGTGGCGACAGGGCCGGGATTCGGGGTGGTGGTGGAGGTGGTGGTGCAGGCGGCGAGCGAGCTGAGAACGAGCGCTGCGGCAAGCGTGCGATTCATCGGGCGCGATGATACCGTCGCCGCGTGCGCGCTCTACGCGGGATGTGCGTCGTGTTTGCCGCGACGTTGCTGTTCGCGGCCGCGTGCAGGCGCGAGACGCCGCGCCAGGTGAACGTACGCGACGTCGTGCTGATCACGATCGACACGCTGCGCGCCGATGCGACCGGCTTCGGCGGCAACACGCGCGTCAAGACGCCCGCGCTCGACGCGCTCGCCGCGCGCGGCGTCGTGTTCTCGCACGCGCACGCGCACAACGTCGTCACGCTCGCGTCGCACACGAACATCCTCACGGGCTTGTATCCGTGGCAGCACGGCATCCGCGACAACGCCGGCTTCGTGCTCGACGCGAAGATCCCGACGCTCGCGACGCTGCTGCACGACGCCGGCTTTGCGACCGGCGCGTTCGTCAGCGCGTTTCCGCTCGACTCGCGCTTCGGCCTCGGCCGCGGCTTCGACGTGTACGACGATCGCTATCGCGGCGCGGGCAGTCCGCTCGACTTCACCGTCGCCGAGCGTCCGGGATCGGAGACCGCGCAGCTCGCGATCGCATGGTGGCGCGCGAACGCCGGACGCTCGCGATTTCTTTGGGTGCATCTCTACGAGCCGCACGCGCCGTACACGCCGCCCGCGCCGTTCGCCGCGCAATACCGCGACAACCCGTACCTCGGCGAAGTGGCCGCGGCCGACACGGTCGTCGCGGAGCTGACGCGCGCGATCGGGAACGACGCGCTCGTCGTCGTCACCGGCGATCACGGCGAGGCGCTCGGCGATCACGGCGAGGCGACGCACGGCCTCTTCGCGTACGAGGCCACGCTCGCGGTGCCGCTCGTCGTCGTCGATCCCGCGCGCGCGCATCGCGTCGACGACCGCTCCGTCCGCCACATCGACATCGCGCCGACGATCCTCGAACGCGCCGGCGTCGCGCGTCCCGCGAATTGGAAAGGCGCGTCGTTGTTCGCGAGCGGCTCGCGTGGCCACAGCTACTTCGAGGCGCTCTCCGCGTCGCTCAATCGCGGCTGGGCGCCGCTGGTCGGCGTCGTCGCGGACGGCAAGAAGCTCATCGACCTGCCGATCTCGGAGCTCTACGACCTCCGCGCCGATCCGCGGGAGCGCGACAACCGCTTCACGACCGATCGCCGCACCGCCGCCGCGCTGCGCAAGCTGCTCGCGTCGGACGCACCGAATCCGACGTCAGCGTCGACATCGCGCACCACGATCGACGACGAGGAGCAGGCGAAGCTCCTCAGCCTCGGCTACGTCAGCGGCACATCCGCGAAGAAAAGCTACACCGCGGCCGACGATCCGAAGAACCTCGTCGCGCTCGACAACGAGCTTCACGATGCGATGGCCGCGTACCAGCGTGGCGATGTGCAGGATGCGCTCGCGCGCACGCGCAAGCTCGTCGCCGCGCGTCCCGACATGCAGATCGCGTCGGAGATGCTGGCGTTCTTTCTCGCGCAGAACGAGCATCCCGCCGACGCCATCGCGTTGCTGCAGCGGCGCGTCGCCGCGGGCGATGCAACCGAGGCGATGCGTGTGCGGCTGGGGCTCATGCTCAGTGAAGCAGGTCGCGCGCGCGAGGCGATCGCGGTGCTGCAGCCGTTCGCCGCGTCCGGCGATCCCGACGTGCTCAACGCCTACGGCATCGCGCTCGCGGACAACGGCGACGTGCAGGGCGCCGTGAATCAGTTCCAGCGCATTCTCGCGACCGACGATCGCAACGCGCGCGCGTACCAGAACATGGGCATCGTCGCGTTGCGCGCGGGCCAGGCGACGACCGCGCGGCATTACCTCGAACGCGCGCTCTCGCTCGACGCGCGCCTTCCGCTCGCCCTCACCGCCCTCGGCGTCATCGAAGCGCAGAGCGGCAATCCGGAAGCCGCAATCGCGGATTGGTCAAAGTCCGTCGCCATCGACGGCAACCAGCTCGACGCCCTCTTCAACCTCGGCCTCGTCGCCGCGCGCACGCATCCCGACGTCGCGAGGAAAGCGCTGCGCGATTATCTCGCGCGCGCGCCGGAGTCGCGGTTCGCGCCGCAGCGCGCGCGGGCGCGCGAAGTCCTGCAAGCTCTGAATCAGCGCCCGTAAACGATCTTCCCGCCGACGATCGTGTACGCCACCGTCACCTTCTCGATCTGCTCCGGCGGAATCGCGAAGAGATCGTCCGACAGCACGGTGAGATCGGCGAGCATTCCCGGCGCGATCGTCCCGAGCTCGTGCTCGCGGAACACCGCGTACGCGCCGCCGCTCGTGTACGCGCGCAGCGCCTCGGCCACCGTGATCTTCTGCTCCGGAATCCAGCCGTTCGGATTCTTGCCGTCGAGCGTGCGGCGCGTGACCGCGGCGTAGATGCCGAGAATCGGCGAGAGCGGCGCGACCGTCCAGTCGGAGCCGAACGCCAGCACCGCGCCGGCGTCGAGGAGACTCCGGAATGCGTACGTCGACTTCGCGCGCTCGTGGCCGATCTTCTTCTCCGCCCACCGCCCGTCGTCGATCGCGTGATACGGCTGCATCGACGCGATCACGCGATCGCTCGCGAAGCGCTTGATGAGCGCGGGATCGAGATGCTGCGCGTGCTCGATGCGGAAGCGGCGCTCGCCCGCGCGCGGGATCGACTCGTAGATCTTCAGCACCTCGTCGTTTGCGCGGTCGCCGATCGCGTGAATGGCGACCTGCAGATTCGCGGCGGCCGCGGCTTCGACGCGTTTCTTCGTCGTGCCGTCGACGAGCGACGGTCGTGGCAAGCCGCTATTGGGCGCATCGAGATAGTTGTCGCGAAACCACGCGGTGGACGAGCCGAGGGAACCGTCGGCGAAGCCTTTGAGCCCGCCGATCTGCAGCATCGCGTCGCCGAAGTTGTGTTCGACGCCGGTGCTGGCGATGCGCTCGACCTCGCTGATGGGCATGAAGAGATTGATGCGCGCGGTGAGCTCGTGCGCGCGGTCGAGCTGCTGGTACGCGCGGAAATCATCGGACGCTTCGCCGCCGGCCATGTCCGTCACCATCGTCACGCCGTTGCGCGCGGCTTCGGCGAGCGCGGCGCGCGTGCCGCTGATGCGCTCTTCCATCGACCACGACGGGATGTGCTCGTCGACGAGGCCCTGCGCGGTGTCTTTCAGAATGCCGGTCGGCTCGCCGTTCGCGTCGCGCACGATCGTGCCGCCGGCGGGATCGGGCGTGTCGCGCGTGACGCCGGCGATCTTCAGCGCGAGCGAGTTCGCGAGCGACTCGTGGCCGTCGAGCCGTGAGACGAACACCGGATGCTCCGTCGTCACCGCGTCGATGAGCTGGCGCGTCGGCAGCGCGGCGGGAGTCCAGAGCTCGTGATCCCAATCGCCGCCGGTGATCCACGTGCCCTTCGGTTTCGTCTGCGCGTACGCGCCGATGCGCCGCGCGAACTCCGCCGGCGACTTCGCGTCGCGCAGTTGCACGGCCGAGAACTGCACGCCGCCGCTGACGAAGTGCACGTGGCTGTCGATGAAGCCGGGCGTGACGAGACGTCCGCGCAGATCGAGGCGTTCGGCGTTGCCAGCCATCGCGGCGATGTCGTCGTTGCTGCCGGCGGCGACGATGCGGTCGCCGGCGATGGCCACGGCCTGCACGAACTTCGGCGCGTCGCCGCCGGTCCACACGCGCCCGTTGAGCAGGACGAGCGTCACCGCCGCCGCGTGCAGAACGTTCACGCGCCCCAGCTCCGCAGCAGCCTGCGCGCGTCGTCGGTCGCGGCGGCGTCTTCGACGAGATAGTTCGGATCGTTCGGCGCGGCGACGACGGCGCGCAGAAGGCGGATCGCCTCGGGCTTCTTCGCCGAGTCGTTATCCACCAGCGCCTCCGCCAAAAAGACCATTGTCAGTTTGTTCGTGGGAGCGACGCGCAGCGATTCGTTGAGAAAGCGCACCGCTTCTTTCGACGACGCCCAGCCGGTGATGAAGGGGATGTGCGGCGTCTGATCGTGCAGGCGGCCGAGGACGCGCGCGGGAGCGCCGCCTTCGAGCTTCGGATCGACGAGGAGCGCGATCGTGGCCTGGCGGCGGATGCGGTCCGCGGCGCCCTGACGCGCGGCGGCGAGCTTGCCGTACGCGAGCGCCCATTCGCCCCAGTTCACCGCGTCCCACAGATATACCTCGGCCGCGCCGGGAATGATGCGCGCGGCGTTCGCGACGTCTTTCTCCGACGCGCTCGCCGGCGACTTCACGCCGTGCGACGTCAGCAGTCGCTCGACGACCGCACGCGCGCGCTCGCCTTCGGTCTTCGCGGTGCCGTAGATCGTTTTCTTCTCGTCGTTGCTCGACGCGACGTACGCGCCCTTGAAGCGATACGCGCGCAGCAGCTTCCAGCGCGCATCGAGATCGCCGGGATTCTGCGCGACGGCGCGCTGATACGCGGCGATCGCGGCGTCGACGTGTTCCGCCTTCGCCCGCCCGCCCTGCGCCCCCTCGGCGCGCAGCGCGTAATGGCGGTCGCCGTCCGCGGTTTGCGCGAAGAGCGGCTTGGCGGCGGCGATGAGCGAGAGCAGCAGCAGCAGGCTTGCGAGTTTTCTCATGCACGTCCTCATGGCACGTCCGTTGAACTCATCCGTTTCCCGTGAAGCGCCTGATTGTAGCCGTCGTTTTGATTCTGCTCGGATGCCGCGGCGAGTCCGTGCCGCGCGATTATCAGAACGCGCCGCCGGCGATGACGCATCCGCCGCAGAACGCGAAGCAGACGCCGGCCGCGAACGGCATGCAGGCGGAGTCGCCGAATCCGACGACGGGCGTCGAAGGAAAGAAGAACAGCCAGCAGCCGGTGACGCCGCCGGCGACCGGCACGTCGTCGATCCCCGACACGCCGCCCGTCACCACGACCACGACCGTCACGACGACCACCACCGCCACGACGACGACATAGAATCGCGCTCGTCGTGCGCCTCGTCTTCTTCGGCACACCCGAATTCGCCGTCCCGACTCTCGATGCCGTTGCACGCGAGCACGAAGTCGCGCTCGTCATCGCGCAACCGGACAAGCCCGCGGGCCGCGGCATGAAACTGCAGGCGCCCGCCGTCGCCGTGCGCGCGCGCGAGCTCGGACTGCCACTCGCGCAGCCGCCGCGCATCCGCAACACGGAGTTTCTCGAGGAGATCGAACGCGTCGCGCCCGACTGCGGCATCGTCGTCGCGTACGGCAAGATCCTTCCCGCCGCGCTGCTCGCGATTCCGAAGCACGGCTTTCTCAACGTGCACGCGTCGGTGCTGCCGCGCTGGCGCGGCGCCGCGCCGATCCAGCGGGCGATCCTCGCCGGCGACCGGCAGACCGGAATCACGATCATGCAGATGGAGCAGGGGCTGGACACGGGGCCGATGCTCGCGGCGCAGGGCGTCGCGATCGATCGCAAGACCGCGGGCGAGCTGACGGACGAGCTCGCCGCGCTGGGAGCGAATTTGATGGCCGAAGTGCTGAAGCGCTTCTCCGACGCCGGCCGCATGCGGCAGAACGAGGCCCGCGCCAGCTACGCGCCCAAGATCAGGAAGGAGGAAGCCCGGCTCGACTTCACCCTGCCGGCCGCTCAGGTCGAACGGCAGGTGCGCGCCTTCAATCCCGTGCCGGGCGCCTATTTCGAATATGAAGGCGAGCGGATCAAGATACTTGCCGCCGAACTCTCAGAATTGAACGGAACGCCAGGGACCGTGCTCGACCACGGCCTCACCATCGCATGCGGCGAAGGCGCGATCGTCCCCACCATGGTCCAGCGCGCCGGGCGGGCGCCGATGCTGCCGGCGGAGCTGCTGCGCGGCTTCGTCATTCCGGCCGGCGCCTGCCTCACGTGACCCGCTTCCGGCTGATCGTCGAATATGACGGGCGGCCGTTCATGGGCTGGCAGCGCCAGGCGCACGGCCCGTCGGTCCAGCAGGCGATCGAGGAGGCGGCGGCGGCGATCACCGGCGAAGCGGCGGTGCTGCACGCCGCCGGCCGCACCGACGCCGGAGTCCACGCCCTCGCCATGGTCGCCCATGTCGACATCGCCAAGCCGATCGCGCCGTTCCGCCTCGCCGAGGGGCTCAACGCGCGGCTCCGTCCGCTGCCGGTGGCGATCCTGGGCGCGCGCGCGGTCGCCGACGACTGGCACGCCCGGTTCAGCTGCGTCGGCCGCCGCTACGTCTACCGCATCGTCAACCGCCGG
>JAFATB010000019.1 GCA_019244185.1 Acidobacteriota bacterium | reverse complement strand
CGACAACTACCTCGGCCGCGTGGTCGACCCGCTGGGCAACCCGATCGACGGGCAGGGCGAGATCGCCTCCGACGAGCGGCGCGCCCTGGAGCTGCAGGCCCCCACCGTGGTGCAGCGCCAGGAGGTCCGCGAGCCGCTGCTGACCGGCATCAAGGCCATCGACTCGATGACCGCCATCGGCCGCGGACAGCGCCAGCTGATCATCGGCGACCGGCAGACCGGCAAGACCGCGGTCGCGCTCGACGCGATCATCAACCAGCGGGACGGCTGGAAGAGCGGCGACAAGAAGCAGATCGTGAAGTGCGTCTACGTCGCGATCGGCCAGAAGGCGTCGACGGTGGCCCAGGTCCAGGCGGCACTCGAGGAAGCCGGCGCGATGGAGTACACCACCATCGTGGCGGCCCCTGCGGCGTTCCCGGCCGCGTTCAAGTACATCGCCCCGTACGCCGGCTCCGCGATCGCGCAGCACTGGATGTACAACGGCGAGCACGCGCTCATCGTCTTCGATGACCTGTCCAAGCAGGCCGACTCCTACCGCAACATCTCGCTGCTGCTGCGTCGCCCGGCCGGCCGTGAGGCCTACCCCGGCGACGTGTTCTACCTGCACAGTCGCCTCCTCGAGCGTTGCGCGAAGCTCTCCGACGACCTCGGCGGCGGCTCGCTCACGGGCCTGCCGATCATCGAGACCAAGGGCAACGACGTGTCGGCCTACATCCCGACGAACGTCATCTCGATCACCGACGGCCAGATCTTCCTCGAGACGGACCTTTTCCACAGCGGCGTCCGTCCCGCGATCAACGTCGGCATCTCGGTCTCGCGCGTCGGCGGTTCCGCGCAGGTACGTTCGATGCGCTCGGTGTCCGGCACGCTGCGTCTCGACCTCGCGCAGTACCGCGAGCTCGCGGCGTTCGCGCAGTTCGGCTCCGACCTCGACAAAGTCACGCAGCAGCAGCTGAATCGCGGACAGCGCCTCGTCGAGATCCTCAAGCAGGGGCAGTATCAGCCGCTGCGCGTCGGGCTTCAGACAGCGTCGGTGTACGCGGGCACGAAGGGCTTCCTCGACAACCTCGCGGTGAGCGCGGTGCGTCCGTTCGAAGCGGCGCTGCATCAGTACCTCGCCGACGAACACGCGCAGCTCGTCGACAAGCTCGAGACCGCGACGAAGTTCGACGCGGAGCTCGAAGGCGCGCTGCGCACGGCGATCAGCACCTTCAAAGACCAGTACGTGAAGGAAAACGCGAACGTCCTCGCGGCGTAGACGAACATGCCCAGCACGATCGACCTTCGACGCCGCATCCGCAGCGTCAAGAACATTCAGCAGATCACCAAGGCGATGAAGATGGTCGCCGCGGCGAAGCTGCGTCGCGCGCAGGAGCGCATGCTGGCGGCGCGTCCCTACTCGGCCGCGCTGCGCGAGGTGCTCGCCTCCGTCGCCATGCGCGTGGACGTGTCGCAGCATCCGCTGCTCACGCCGCGCGAGACGGAGTCGAAGATCCTGCTGGTCGTGATCACGGCGGACCGCGGCCTCTGCGGCGCGTTCAACGCGAACGTCATCCGCGCCGCGCAGAACGAGATCGCGCAGCACGGCTGGACGAACGTCGAGATCCTGCCGATCGGCCGCAAGGCGATGGACTTCTTCAAGCGCCGGCCGTATCCGGTTCGTCGCCAGGCCGCGCACGTCTTTCAGGCGCTGTCGCTCGAGACCGCGCACGAGATCGCGCAGTCGCTCATCGAAGACTATCTCGCCGGCACGTTCGACGCCGTCTACGTCATCTACAACGAATTCAAGTCGATCATCGCGCAGCGCGTAACGCTGCAGCGGCTCTTGCCGCTCGATCGTCCGGCGGAGCAGCCGCCGGAGGCGATGATCGAGTATCTCTACGAGCCGTCGCCGGAGCGGATCCTCAACGATCTGCTGCCGAAGCACATCGAGTTTCAGCTCTACCGCATGTTGCTCGAGTCGATCGCGGCGGAGCACGGCGCGCGCATGACGGCGATGGAAGCCGCAACCAAGAATGCGACCGAGGTGATCGCTCACCTCACGCTCACCTACAACCGCATCCGCCAGGCGTCGATCACGAAGGAGATCATCGAGATCGTGTCCGGCGCCGCGGCAGCCGCACAGTAACGGAGATCAGGAATGGCGAACGAAACCCAGCAGGTCGGCAAGGTCATTCAGGTCATCGGACCGGCCGTCGACATCGAGTTCAGCGACAAGCATCTGCCCGCGATCTACAACGCGATCCGCATCGTCGACAACGGCGAGCTCGGCAAAGTGCCGGTCGACGTCGTCGTCGAAGTCGCGAACCACATCGGCGAGAACCAGGTCCGCTGCATCGCCATGAAGCCGACCGACGGCATGGTCCGCGGCATGAAGGCGATCGACACCGGCGCGCCGATCTCGGTTCCCGTCGGCCGCGGCACGCTCGGCCGCATCGTCAACGTCCTCGGCGAGCCGGTCGACGAGCGCGGCCCGATGAACACCGAAGACCGCTGGTCGATTCACCGCGAGGCGCCGGCGTTCGATGAGCAGTCGACCTCCATCGAGATGTTCGAGACCGGCATCAAGGTCATCGATCTCCTCGAGCCGTACACGAAGGGCGGCAAGACCGGTCTCTTCGGCGGCGCGGGCGTCGGCAAGACGGTTCTCATCCTCGAGCTGATCACGAACGTCGCGAAGCAGCACGGCGGCTTCTCCGTGTTCGCCGGCGTCGGCGAGCGCACGCGCGAAGGCAACGACCTCTATCTCGAATTCGAAGAAGGCGGCGTCATCGTCCCCGGCGATCCGTCGAAGTCGAAAGCGGCGCTGATCTACGGCCAGATGACCGAGCCGCCGGGCGCGCGTTTGCGCGTCGGTCTCACCGGCCTCACCGTCGCCGAATACTTCCGCGACGTCGAAGGGCAGGACGTGCTGCTCTTCATCGACAACATCTTCCGCTTCACGCAGGCGGGCTCTGAAGTCTCCGCGCTTCTCGGCCGCATGCCGAGCGCCGTCGGCTATCAGCCGAACCTCGCGACGGAAATGGGCGAGCTGCAGGAGCGCATCACGTCGACGAAGAAGGGCTCGATCACCTCGGTGCAGGCGATCTACGTTCCCGCCGACGACCTCACCGATCCCGCGCCGGCCACCGCGTTCGCGCACCTCGACGCGACGACCGTTCTCTCGCGCCAGATCGCGGAGCTCGGGATCTATCCCGCCGTCGATCCGCTCGCGTCGACCTCGAAGATTCTCGATCCGCGCATCCTCGGCGATGAGCACTACAACACCGCGCGCGGCGTGCAGGCCGTGCTGCAGAAGTACAAGGACCTTCAGGACATCATCGCCGTTCTCGGCATCGACGAGCTGTCGGAAGAAGATCGCGTCGTCGTGTCGCGCGCGCGCAAGATCCAGCGCTTCCTCTCGCAGCCGTTCCACGTCGCGGAGCAGTTCACCGGCATCCCGGGCCGCTACGTGAAGATCGCCGATACGATCCGCGGCTTCCGCGAGATCGTCGAAGGCAAGCACGACGACGTGCCGGAGCAGGCGTTCCTGCTGCAGGGCACGATCGAGGACGTGCTCGCGCGCGCCGAGCAGATGAAAGCCGAGGCGGCGTAGGAACGACGATGGCCGATCTCCCGACGAAACTCGATCTCACCGTCGTCACGCGTGAGCGAAAGATCATCGACGTGCAGGTCGACGAAGTCGTCCTGCCGGCGACGGACGGCGAGATCGGCATTCTTCCCGGTCATACGCCGCTGCTGGCGATGCTGCGCATCGGACAGATGCGCTACCGCACGGGCACGAAAGTCGAGCGCCTCGTGATCTCGTGGGGATTCGCGGAGGTGCTGCCGGACCGCGTGATCGTGCTCGCCGAGCGTGGGTTTCTGCCGACGGAGATCGATGCGGTGGCGGCCGAGGAGGAGCGTCGTCTGGCCGAGCGCCAGATCGCGCTCCTCGCGGCGCACGATCCGGAGTTCGCGATTCTCGAAACGCGTCTCGAAGAGTCGGTCGCGATGATCAACGTGCATCGCGACATGTAGGCAGGCTCGGCCGAAAGTTTGCATTAGGCTCGCCGCGGTTCAACACACCATGGAACCCTGGCTCGAGCACTTCGCGCACGCGAACTTTCGGCGCAGCGCCGACACTGCGCACGACTTGAAGACACCGCTCAACGTGGCGGTGCTCAATCTGGAATTGCTGCGCATGCGTCTGCGCAAGCTCCTCGGCGGTGAAGAAGACGACAAGGTGAACGGCTACACGCAGGCGATCGACCTCGAGCTGCGCCGCATGGGACGCATCTTCGACGCGTTCTTTCTGCTCTCGACGCCGCCGCGCAATGAAGGGCTGCCGGTGCCGCTCGACATCGCGTCGATCGCCGCGGGTGCCGCATCGTCGGCCGGAGTGGCGCTCGAATTTGACGGGCCCGTCATGATCGACGCACACGAAGCGAGAATCCGGCAGGCGATGAAGCTGTTCTTCGAGGGCGCGACGAAACTGTTCGCCGCGGACGGCTTGCGGGCGAGCGCGGAACACGATGCGACGCGGTTCAGCGTCGCCATTGCGGGCACGCCCGAGCCTGCCGACTTCGAGGTCACCAAGATCTTCAAGTTCTACTACACTGACCCATCCGGGAATCCCGACCTTTCGCTTGCCGTCGCGCGTCTCGTCGCCGAGACCTACGGCGGCGGGCTGAACGCCGTGGAGGAAAGTGATAAGGTCACCCTTCGGCTGTCGTTGCCTCTGGGAGCACGATGAAAAGAGTTCTGATCGTTGATGATGATCGCGCCACCAGCGCCGGCATGGCCGACGTGGTGGAGGAATGGGGCTACGAGCCTGAAGTCGCCGATACGGTGAAGGCGGGATGGGCGTCGATCAACAAGCTCCTCCCCGACGTCGCGATCGTCGATCTCAAACTGCCCGACGGCTCCGGCCTCGATCTGCTGCATCGCGTCAAGGAAAACTACCCCGACGTTTCCGTGGTCATCCTCACCGGCCATGCCACGGTCGACTCCGCGGTCAAAGCGCTGAAGGTCGGCGCGGAAGACTACGTCACGAAGCCGGTCGACCTGCCGCGCCTGCAGGTCATTCTGAAGTCCGTCGAAGACAAGCAGATGATGAAGCAGGAGATCCTCGAGCTTCGTCGTCAGCTGCAGAAGATGGGCGCGTTGGGGCATCTCGTCGGCAAGTCGCCGCGCATGCAGCGCCTGTTCGAAGAGCTGGAGATGGTCGCAAACACCGACGCGAACGTCTTCATCGTCGGCGAGTCGGGCTCCGGCAAGGAAGTCGTCGCGAACACGATTCACTACCTCTCGCGCCGCCGCAACAAGCCCTTCATCGCCTTCAACTGCGGCGCGATCTCGCCGACGCTCATCGAGTCCGAGATCTTCGGCCACGAGAAGGGCGCGTTCACGAACGCGATCAAACGCCGCGAAGGCTACTTCGAGCTCGCCAAAGGCGGCACGGTCTTCCTCGACGAAATCACGGAGATGCCGATCGAGCTGCAGGTCAAGCTCCTGCGCGTGCTCGAAGAAGGCAAGTTCCGCCGCGTCGGCGGCAACGACGAGATCAACATCGATGCGCGCATCATCGCCGCCTCGAACCGCGATCCCGCGAAAGCGATCGCCGACGGCAAGATGCGCGAGGATCTCTACTACCGGTTGAATGTCTTTCCGATCGAAGTGCCGCCGCTGCGCGAGCGCCTCGAAGACATTCCGCTCTTCTCGCACTTCTTCTTGCAGAAGCTCAACGAGACCGAAGAGAAGAAAGTCGAGAAGATCGACGGCGACTTCATCGAGGCGCTGCAGGCGTACGAGTGGCCGGGCAACGTGCGCGAGCTGCGCAACGTGATCAACCGCGCGTTCATCATGGCGCGCACCGACACGCTCACCGTCGAGTGCCTCCCCGACAAGCTCGCCGGCAATCGCCGCAAGCGCTCGCGCAACGCGGTCACGATTCCGCTCGGGCAGCCGATGGAAGAAGTCGAGCGCATCGTCATCGAAGAGACGCTCAACATGACCGACGGCGATCGGCGCAAGACCGCCGAAATCCTCGGCATCTCCTACAAGACGCTCTACAACAAGACCAAGAAGTACAAGAGCGCCGGCGCGGACGACGAAGACGAGGAGTAGCGCCGCGCCGCTAACTCCACTGGTTGTAGGAGTTTTGGCGCGGATCGCACTGCTCTGTTAAGGTTTGCCGCGGAATAACGGTCGTCCCCGAACGCATTTGGCCGTTCCGCAATGAGCAAGCACCTCGTCATCGTCGAGTCTCCCGCCAAAGCGAAGACGATCAACAAATTCATCGGCAAGGATTACGTCGTGAAGGCGTCGGTCGGTCACGTGCGCGATCTGCCGAAGAGCGAGCTCGGCGTCGACGAAGAATCGTTCGAGCCGAAGTACGAGGTGCTCGAAGGCAAAGAGAAGGTCGTCAGCGAACTGCGCGCCGCGGCGAAGAACGCCGACACCATCTACATCGCGTCGGACCCTGATCGCGAAGGCGAGGCGATCGGGTGGCACGTGATGAACCTCCTCGGCGGCGACGCGAAGAAGAAAGTCCGCCGCATCCTCTTCCACGAGATCACCAAGAACGCGGTCCGCAAGGCCATCGAACAGCCGGGCGAGATCGACATGAACAAGGTCAACGCGCAGCAGGCCCGGCGCGTGCTCGACCGCCTCGTCGGCTACAAGCTCTCGCCGCTGCTGTGGGACAAGGTGCGCCGCGGTCTCTCCGCCGGACGCGTGCAGTCGGTGGCGATGAAGATGATCGTCGACCGCGAAGACGAGATCAAAGCGTTCGTGCCGGAAGAGTACTGGTCGTTCGCCGCGCGCCTTTCCGGCAACACGCCGCCGCCGTTCACCGCGAAGCTCTCGAAGGTCGACGGCAAGAAAGCCGACGTGCCGAACGAGGCGCAGGCGCGGGCGATCGAAGCGGCGCTGAAGAGCGGACAGTTCGTCGTCGCCGAGATCGCGCGCAAGGAAAAGAAGCAGTCCGCCGCGCCGCCGTTCATCACCTCGACGCTGCAGCGCACCGCGTACAACCGCTTCAAGTACCCCGTGAAGCGCACGATGCAGATCGCGCAGAAGCTGTACGAAGGCAAAGAGCTCGGCACCTTCGGCTTCGCCGGTCTCATCACCTACATGCGCACCGACTCGGTTCGCATCAGCGATGACGCGCTCGGTGAAGTGCGACGCTATATCGGCACAAAATACGGCGACGATATCCTTCCCGAAAAGCCGAACGTATATCGTGTCAAGAAAGCTGCACAGGCGCAGGAAGCGCACGAGGCCATCCGTCCCACGTCGATGGAGCTCGAGCCGGAGAAGGTCAAGGACTTCCTGACGCGCGAGGAGTACAACCTCTACAAGATGATCTGGGACCGCTTCGTCGCCTCGCAGATGAAGCCGGCCCTCTTCGACGTCACCGACGTCGACATCGCCAACGGCAACCTGACGCTCCGCGCCTCCGGTGAAGTGCAGAAGTTCGCCGGCTTCCTCGCCGTCTTCCAGGACGCGCCTGCCGAAGACGACGACGAAGATGCCGAGAAGAAGAACGACAAGGCGCTGCCGCCGATGAACGAAGGAGACGTGCTCGAGCTGCTCGACCTCGAGACGAAGCAGAACTTCACGCAACCGCCGCCGCGCTACACCGAGGCGACGCTGGTGAAGGCGCTCGAAGAGAACGGCATCGGCCGCCCGTCGACCTACGGCTCGATCCTCACCACGATCCAGGCCCGCGACTACACCTACAAGCACGACGGCAAGTTCCACCCGACGCACCTCGGCGCGCTCGTCGTGAAACTGCTCAAGCAGTCCTTTGGCGACATCATCGACGAGTCGTACACCGCGCGCCTCGAAGAGGAGCTCGACGAGATCGAGGACGGAAAGCTCGAGTGGACCGCCGCGATGCGCGAGTTCTCCGGCAAGTTCAACAAGGATCTCGCCCGCGCCGGCAAAGAGATGACGCAGGTCAAAGGCACCGGCCTCGAGACCGAGGAAAAGTGCGAGAACTGCGGCTCGCCGATGGTCATCAAGTTCGGGCGCTTCGGCGAGTTCCTCGCCTGCTCGAACTACCCGGAGTGCAAGACCACGAAGGAAATGGCGAAAGGCGACGCCGCGGAAGCGACGTCGGACGACGAGCAGGTCATCTGCGACAAGTGCGGCAAGCCGATGCAGCTCAAGCGCTCGCGCTTCGGCCAGTTCTTCGCGTGCACGGGTTATCCCGACTGCAAGAACACGAAAGACCCGAAGCTCATGAAGCAGGCGGCGAACCTGCCGACCGAGCCGCAGCCGCCGTGTGAGAACTGCGGCAAGGAGATGGTGCTCAAGAGCGGCCGCTACGGCCCGTTCTACTCCTGCTCCGGCTATCCCGACTGCAAAACGATTCGCAAGATCGGACGCAAGGGAACGCCGCCCAAGCCGACCGGCGTGAAGTGCCCGAGCTGCAACGAGGGCGAGCTCGTCGAGCGCATCTCGCGCCGCGGCGTCTTTTACTCGTGCAACCGCTATCCGAAGTGCGAGTTCACGCTGAACAATCGCCCGGTCGCCCGCGAGTGCCCGAAGTGCCACGCGCCGTATCTCCTCGAGAAGGAGACCAAGCGCGAGGGGCACATCGAGTACTGCAACAATCCCGAGTGCGATTACCGCGCGCCGATCGCGCCGCCTGCCGCAGCGAACGAATAACGCCGTGCTCGACGACCCGATCGACATGAAGCGCTGGCGCGAAACGCCGGCGATGGAAGGTCGACCCGCGAACGAAGGCGACGTCGCGGAAGGCCGCGCGGTCTTCGCCGTCGGCGGCGATGCGGTCGTCGAGATCGATCTGCCGTCGTGCGCGATCGTGCGCGAGGACGGGATCGGCGAGGCGACGCCCGTGATCGTGATCCAGGTCGAGCGCCTCGAAGACGGCGAAGTCGCGGTCGGCTATCGCATGCTCGACGGCGGCAGCGGTATCGCGCCGCTCGAAGACGTCGAGTTCCTCAGCGAGCCGGACGAGAGCTTTCGCTAGCTCTGCAGGAAGTCGCGCACGACGTCGTTGATCAGGTGATAGTCGATGAGGAACGTGTCGTGTCCGTTCGCGGACGCGATCGCCTCGTGCCGCACGTCGATGCCGAGCGACTGCATCGCCGCGGCGGCGCGCTCGCTCTCACGCGGCGGAAACAGCCAGTCGGTGTCGAACGACACGAGCAGCGTCTTCCCGCGCCAGTTCGCGAACGCTTGTTCGAGGCTGCCGTACTGCTCGGCGAGATCCATCTCGTCCATCGCCGCCTGCACGCGGATGTAGCAGTTCGCGTCGTACGCGGTCGCGAACTTGCGGCCCTGGTGTTCGAAGTAGGAGTCGATCTCGAACTGCCGCGTGTTGCCGCGGCGCCGGCGTCCGAATTTTCGCTGCAGCGACTCGGCGGAGAGATAGGTCATGTGCCCGAGCATGCGCGCGACCTCGAGGCCGCGCAGCGGCTCGGGATCGCCGTAGTAGTCGCCGCCGTTGAAGCGCTGATCGGCTTCGACGATCTTGCGGCCGAGGATATGCCACGAGATGCCGGTCACCGGAACGGCGCAACCGGTGGCCATCGCCACGATCGCGTCTGCCATGTCGGGATACATCGCGGCCCACATGAGCGCCTGCATGCCGCCGAGCGAGCCGCCGGCGATGGCGCGTAGATGCGTGATGCCGAGGTGTTCGAGGACGAGCTTCTGCGACGCGACCATGTCTTCGATGGTCGGCCACGGATAGCGCGAGCCGTACGGAGTGCCGGTCGCCGGATCGATCCACTTCGGCGCGGTGGTGCCGAACGGCGAGCCGGGGAAGTTGACGCAGACGACGAAGTCACGATCGAGATCGATCGGCTTGCCGTAGCCGATGAGCCCATCCCACCACCCGGGCTTCTCGTTCGGATCGTCGGTGTACTTGCCGGCCGCGTGCGCGCTCGCGGAGAGGGCGTGGCAGACGAGGATCGCGTTCGAGCGGTCCGCGTTCAGCGTGCCGAACGTTTCGTAGACGATGGTGAACGGCGCCAGCGTCTGGCCGTGCGAGAAGCGAAAACCGTCCGGGAGCTCGAGCGCTTTCGGCGGCTCGGCGAGAAACGTTTCGCCGATACGGCGCGCGGTGCTCATGCGACGCGGAGGATAGCAAACCTGCTATATTCGCGCGCCCATGGCAAAGTCCCATCGCGTGCTTCTCGTCGAAGATGATGAAGGTCTGCGCTACGCGTTCGAGAAGGCACTGCAGAAGGCGGGATTGGATGTCGACGTCGCCGCCGACGGGCGCGAAGCCGTGCAGCACGTCGACGCGCACGGCGGCGACTACTGCTGCGTCGTGCTCGACATGCTGCTGCCGAACATCCACGGCTCTTCGGTCGTGACGCACATCGCGCGCACGAACCCCGACCTCGAGGTCGTGGCGGTGACCGGGTTCCCCGATCGCGTGCTGTTCGCCGATCCCGCGGATCGCTACGTCGTGAAGGCGATCTTCACCAAGCCGATCGAGCCGACGGACGTCGCCGCCTACATCCGCAGCCGCTGCACGCGCGAAACCGCGTGATCACGCCGGCGCGTTCGGCATGAGCGCCCACAACACCACGTAGACGATCGCGCCTGGAAACGCGACGGAGATGATCGAGCCGACGACGTAGAGGATGCGCACGACGGTAGGATCCCAGCCGAGCCATTCGGCGATGCCGCCGCAGACTCCGCCGAGAATCTTGTAACGCCGCGAGCGATAGAGAGGCATGACTCAGTCTCCTTCCGACTGCGACTCGCGCCGCAGTTGTCCTTCGTAGATACGGCGTACCTCGTCGATGGTTGAGATCTCGTCGACGCTCTTGTCGTCACGAATGCGCACGATGCGCGGGAAGCGCAGCGCGTAGCCCGATTTGTGGCGCGACGACTCCTGGATGCGATCGAAGGCGATCTCGAGCACGACCGTCGGTTCGACCTTGAAGCGCCAGCCGTCCCACGTGCCGGTCGCCTTGAACTGCTCGGTCATGGCGGCGATCTCGACGTCGGTGAGGCCGGAGTACGCCTTGCCGATGTTCACGATGTCGCCGTCACGAAGAATCCCGAACGTGAGATCGGAGAGCACCGCGCGGCGCTTGCCGTTGCCGTACTGCGCGTACGTGACGACGCAGTCGAGCGTCGCCAGCGCTTTCTTGTATTTCAGCCACGACTTGCCGCGGCGTCCCGGCGTGTAGATCGACTCGGGATCTTTGACGACGAGTCCTTCGTTCGCACGGCCGCGCGCGGCGTCGAAGAGCTCGTCGATGTGCGCGGCATCGCGCACCGGCGTCTGCGCGCCGAGCCGGATCGCGCCGCCGCGGACGAGCTCGCGCAGTTTCGCGAGGCGTTCGCGCAATGGTGTTTCGAACAGCACCGCGCCGTCGAGATAGAGCAGATCGAACGCGAAGAACACCACCGGCGCATCGGCGAGCAGTTTGGGACTGACGACGCGGCGGCCGAGGCGTTTCTGGATGATCGCGAACGGCAGGATGCGGTCGGAGAATGCGACGATCTCGCCGTCGAGGATGAACGTCGCGCCGAGCGCGCGCGCTGCTTCTTCGAGCTCGGGAAAGCGATGCGTGACGTCGTCGAGCGTGCGCGAGTAGATGTGCACGCTTGCGCCGTCGGCGTGGATCTGCGCGCGGATGCCGTCGTATTTGTCGTCCGCGAGAGCGCCGGCGCCGAGGGCGGCGACGATCTCCGCGGGATCTTCCTCCGGCTGCGCGAGCATGAACGCGAACGGATGAAAGAGCGACATCGCCGCGCGATCCAATGCGTCGCTCTTCGCGAGCAGCGCCGTCGCGCCGATGTCGCCGGTGAACATGTTCGCCTGACGCACGGCCTTGAGCGTGCGGCCGAACGCCTTCGCGATCGACGCCTCGACCAAGCCTTCCACGAGGCCGATGCGCAGCTCGCTGGTCAAGATCTTGACGATGTAGCGCGCGCCCTGCGCGTCGACTTTCCGCAGCAGCTCGACGAGCACGTCGCGTTTCGCCGTCGCACCCTGCGTCGCGGCGATGCGCTCGAAGAACTCACCGAGCTCGGAGAGCGTGATGTCGCGCGAAGGATCGTCGGCAAACGACTCCGCGATCGTGTCGCCGGCGTCGGCGTATTTTGGCCATGGCGCCCACACGTCTTCGCTCGTGCGGCCGGTCGCTTCGACCACCGCGTCGCCGATCGCCGCACCGCCGACGCCGGTCACGCGCTGGTCGCGCCGCGGAAACGGCGAACCGGAGAAAAACACGACCGCGCGCTCGAGCGAGGCATCGTCGAGCGTGCGCAGGTAATCGGCGAGAATGCGCTCCTTCTCGCTTTTTTTCGTCGTCGCCGCGATGGCGTTTGCGGTGGCCGTAAAGTGCGAAAGCATTGCGATAAGATCCGCAACCATGAAAACGAAAGTCACGGTCGTCGGCGCCGGCAACGTCGGCGCGACTGTCGCTCAGGGCATTGCACTCAAGGAACTTGCCGACGTCGTTCTCGTCGATATCGTCGAAGGCGTCCCGCAGGGAAAATCGCTCGACATGATGGAAACCGCGCCGGTCGAAAAGTATGACTCGATCCTGCGCGGCACCAACACCTACGACGGCACCGAAGACTCCGACGTCGTCGTCATCACCGCGGGCCTGCCGCGCAAGCCGGGCATGAGCCGGGACGACCTTCTCTGGAAGAACGAGGAGATCGTCGGCGGCGTGACCGCGGAAGTGGCGAAGCGCTCGCCGAACGCGATCATCATCGTCGTCTCCAATCCGCTGGACGCGATGTGCGAAGTAGCGCGGCGCGTTTCGAAGTTCCCCCGCGAGCGCGTTCTCGGCATGGCCGGTGTCCTCGACTCCGCGCGCATGCGCGCGTTCATCGCCATGGAGCTCAACGTCTCCGTCGAGAACACGCACGCCTTCGTCCTCGGCGGCCACGGCGACACGATGGTTCCGCTGCCGCGCTACTCGACCGTCGCTGGCATCCCGATCACCGAGCTCATCGCCAAAGAGCGTATCGACGCGATCGTCGACCGCACGCGTAACGGCGGCGCCGAGATCGTGAATCTCCTCAAGACCAGCGCGTGGTACGCGCCCGGTGCGTCGACGGTCGAGATGGTCGAGGCGATCCTCAAAGACAAGCGCAAGATCCTCCCCTGCGCCGCGTTCCTGCAGGGCGAGTACGGCTACAACGATCTGTTCGTCGGAGTGCCCGTGAAGCTCGGCCGCAACGGCATGGAGCAAATCATCGAAATCAAGCTGGAAGATGACGAGGCCGCGGCCCTGCGGAAATCCGCGGATGCGGTGAAGGAGTTAGTAGATAAGTTAAAGACTCCATGAAAAAACTCGTCATCGACATCGAGACCGTCGGCACTCCCTGGGAAGAGCTCGATCCCTACGTCCGCGAATACATGATCAAAGGCCTCTCCGAAGGCGACGCCGAAGAGGCGCGCCGCGCGGGAGGCCTCTCGCCGTTCCGCGGCAAGATCGTCGCGATCGGGGTCATCAATATCGATGACGGCCGCTCCTGCGCGCTGTACGAAGTGCCGGGACAGACGGAGATCCGCACGGAGAAGGTCGGCGCGCGTACCTACATCTCCGGTTCCGAGAAGCAGATCCTCGAGAAGTTCTGGGGCTTCTTCGAGAGCGACTCGCGCTTCATCTCGTTCAACGGACGCCAGTTCGACGGACCGTTCCTCATGATCCGCTCGGCGATCAACGGCCTCGTGCCGAAGCGCGATCTGGTCGGCTACCGCTACGGCTTTCATCCGAACTGCGATCTGCGCGAGGCGCTGAACTTCTTCGGCACCGTCAACGCGCGGCAGTTCAAGTTCAACCTCGATCTCGCGTGCAAGGCATTCGGCGTCGAGACGTCGAAGAGCGAAGGCGTCGACGGCCGCTCGGTCGAGACGTGGTATCGCGCGGGCCGGCATCGCGACATCGCCACGTACTGCCTCGACGACGTGCGCGCGACGGCCGAGCTGTACGAGAAGATCGCGTCGACGCTGCTCATCTTCAATGCAGACTTTAAGGCCGCCGACGAGCGCGACAAGCGCGCGAAGATCGCCGAAGCCGCACAGGCCGCGCAGATGGTCATGCTGCCCGACACCTTCATGCAGTCGGTGACGGAGACGTCGCTCACGCTCGCCTCGTCGCTCAGCGATGAAGGCGATCCGCAGGAAGTCGTCGCGGCGAAGCATCAGGCGATCGTGCTGGAGAAGCTCGTCGCCAAGACGCGCGAAGAGGAACTGCCGGAAGTCTGAGCGTGCACGTTTACCGCGGGCGCGTCTTCACTCCGGTGGCGGATCCGTTCGCACACGACGTTTCAACCTCGTATCGCTACTTCGAGCACGGCTTCGTCGCGGTGCAGGACGGCCGTATCGCTGCAATCGGCGAACGCGACAACGCGCCGGAAGGCGAGACCGTCGATTGCGGCGATGCGCTCATCGCGCCCGGCTTCATCGACACGCATCTCCACGCGCCGCAGCTGGAGATGATCGGCTCGTACGGCGGACATCTGCTCGAGTGGCTGAATCGCTACACGTTTCCGACCGAGCGGAAGTTCGAGGATCTGGAGCACGCGCGCCGCGTCGCACGCGCGTTCTACGACGAGCTGCTGCGCAACGGCACGCTCGCCGCGCTCGTGTTCTCGACGATTCATTACGAGGCGACCGACATCTTCTTCGAGGAAGCGGAGCGCCGCGGCTTCCGCGGCATCGTCGGCAAAACGATGATGGATCGCCACGCGCCCGAGTATCTGCTCGACAAGTCGCCGCGGCAGTCGTACGAGGAAAGCCGCGCGCTGCTCGAGAAATGGCACGGACGCGGACTCTTGCGCTACGCGATCACGCCGCGCTTCGCGCCGACGTCGACGCCCGAGCAGCTCGAATACGCGGGGCAGCTCAAACGCGAGTTTCCCGACGCGTGGGTGCACACGCACATCTCCGAGAACACGAACGAAGTGCGCTGGGTGCAGGAGCTCTTCCCCGAGGCCGAGTACGCGGACGTGTACGACCACTATGGTCTGCTCGATGAGAAGACGGTGCTTGCGCACGGCGTCTGGCTCACGGCGGAAGAGCTCGACCTGCTGTCGCGCCGCCGCGCGCGCATCGCGCACTGCCCGAACTCGAACCTTTTCCTCGGCAGCGGACTCTTCCCGCTGCATCGCGTGCTGAACGCGGGCGTCGTCGTCGGACTCGGCAGCGACATCGGCGCGGGTACGACGCCGTCGATGTTCAACGCGATGGCGGACGCGTACAAAGTGCAGCAGGTGCAGGGCGTGTCGCTCAGTCCGTTTCATCTCTGGTATCTCGCCACGCTCGGCGGCGCCTGCGCGTTGTCGCTCGACGCGGAGACCGGCAGCCTCGAGCCGGGCAAATCGGCGGACTTTCTCGTGCTCGATCTGCACGCGACGCCGCTGCTCACGATCCGCACCGCGCGCGCGTCGTCGCTCGAAGACCTGCTCGCGGGCCTCATCTTCATGGGCGACGACCGCGCGGTCTCGCGAAGCTTTATCGCCGGGCAGCTCGTCTCATCCAGAGACCGGAGCTGAGGGCCCGCGCCACCTAGGCGCGGCGTTTGCGCCGTCTCCGCTCGAACAGGAGGCCCCATGACACGCACTCTGCGGATTTCCGCGATTTTCGCGATGCTGGCGTTTGCATCGCTGTCCTCATACGCGCAAGAGCGTCCGCTCAGCGGGACGGTCGTCGACGTTGACGAAGGCCGCAGCCGGTTGCAGATCGAGCCGGACGACGACTATGCGTCGCGCCTTACCATCGAGGCGGATTCCGTGTCGACGACGTACTACGGCTTCGGCACCGTCATCGCCGGCAAGCCGGAAATCTTCACCGGCTCGAGCGGCTTCTCGAATCTCCGCCTCGGCGACCGCGTCGAGATTCGCGGCGCGAGCCGCGGTCAGAACGTCTACAAAGCCGACCGCATCACGCTTCTCGGCCGCGAAGTCGCCGCGCCCACGACGGGCGTCGGCCAGACGCGCAATCCGAACAGCATGTCGACGCCGACCGACGACCGCGCCACCGGCGTCAACGACAACGCCGCGACACCGACGTCGCTCGACGGCACGATCCGCCAGATCAACACGGATGAAGGACGGCTCGTCGTGCAGACGAGCGATCGGCAGATGCTGACCGTGCGCACGTCGCGCACGACGCCGGTCACGTATCGCGGCCAGCAGTACCGCGTGGCGAACCTCGAGGTCGGCGATCACATCACCGTCGCAATCGATCCGCGCTACGGCGATCGCAACGAGATCAGCGCGCGCTCGATCACCGTGACGCGCTCCGTGCAGGAAGGCGGCATCGTCGCGCCGTCCGGCGGCACCGTGACGATTCTCGAAGGACGCGTGACGCGCCTCGATCCGAACGCGGACGCGGCGTACGTCGACGACGGGCGCGGTGAAGTGCGCGTCGACATGAGCCAGGCGAACGATGCGACCGGCGACGTCATGCATTCGCGCGATCTGCGCATCGGCGACCGGCTCGACATCAGCGGCAGCTTCAATCAGAACGGCGATCTCTTCCTCGCGTCGACGGTGCGCTATGCGAGCGCAACCGGCGGCAGCGGCTCCGGCACGCCGTATCCGTCGACGACGGCGCCCGCCGATGACTATGCGCGCTACGCCGCGGTGACGATCACCGGCACGGTCACGGAGACGCTCGAAGACGCGGGCACGCTCTCGCTGCGCGACCGCACGACCAATCGCATCGTGCAGCTGTGGGCCACGGATGACTTCGTCGTGCGGACGAAGGGCACGACGTACACGACCGCGGGCAATCTGCGCACGGGCGATACGGTCGTCGTGAAAGCGTTCCGCGACGCGGGCGGCAACCTCGTGGCGCAGACGATCCGCCTGCGGAATCGCTGACTCAGCCGTAAGGAATAGTTATCTGCAGTTGGATGTCGGTGTTTCTACAATGCCGACATCCGAGCTGCTCCCCGGCGTCACGACGCGCGAATGCCCGCCGCAGGTCGTTTGCGACGCGCGCGTGGCGATTCGCTCCGCGCGCCGCCGCGCGCTGTTGCGCGACTTCGTGCAGCTCGCGTTGCTCGTCGCGGTCGATTATCTCTTCGTGCATTGGCCGGACGCGCGGATGCCGTTCGCGAACCGGCGCGAGTCGCTGGCGCTGCTGCAGCTCGTCAACGCCGCGATCCTCGTGCACGTGGCGCTCGTGCGCGCGCTGCCGCGCTGGAGCGCGCGCCGGATCGCCGCTACGTGGTGCCCGTCGGAGCGCCGGAGGTTTCGGACGCGCTCCTCATCATGACGAAGCGCTGCAGCAGCACGCCGACGAGCACGAGCGAGACGGCGAGGCCGAAGAGCGACGCCACGCGATAGAGCCCGCCGAGGCGCGCGAGGTCGTGCAGGAAGCACTTGAGGATCGTCACGAGCAGCAGGCCGAGGGCGGCCACGCGCGCGCCGCGCACGCGGAAGGCGATGCCGATGACGAGCATGGCGATCGCGAAGAGGGTCCACGCGAACGTGTACGTGAGGTCCTGCGCGAGCGTCGACGAGAAGAAGTTGAACGTCAGCGTGTCGCCGGTCGAGTACCAGTCGGCGACCTCGATGTTGACGAGCGCGAAGAGGAGCGCGGTCGCGCCCGCGGCGATGGCGCCGCGTGCGGCGTGCGCGTCGAAGAACCGCGCGCCGGCGTACATCGCGATCGCGCAGACGAGATACGTGTAGAGGTACCAGTTCACGATCGGCGTCGCGCTCTTCGCGTGATAGTCGAGGACGGCCGGATTGAGGAGCAGCCGCGCGACGACGGCGGCGAAGAGACCGCCGCTCCAGACGAGGAGGCCGCGATGCGGAATGCGCTGGAAAAGCCACGCCAGCGCCGTGCCCTCGAGCGCCCACGCAATCGTGATCCATTCGTTCGAGAGCTGCAGCGGCACGGCCGCGGTAATGAACGCGAGCGCGCTGCCGGCGACGAACGCCGTGCGTGAGACGACCGACGGCTCGTCGCGCAAGAGGCGCCAGAGCAGCAGCACGAGCAGCGCGGCGACGCCGAGCGGCAAAAGACCGATGACGTCGTCGTAGCCGAGCTTCTCGAGCGCGTAGTACGCGCGCACGGCGAGGATGAGGCTCGCCAGCACTGCCGCGAGATGCGGAAACGGCGAGCGCTTCACGCGCGCGCCGAGCAGCAGCGGATACGCGAGGAAGAGCGCGTAGATCGCGGCCGCGAAGACGAGCGGCTCGACGTTGCCGTGCGTCGGAGCGAAGCCGATCGCGCAGGCGTAGAACGGGATCGCGGCGAGCGCGATCCACGACCAGTCGGCGATCCACGCCAGCGCGAAGGCCGCCGTGAAGAGAACGGTGTGCGCGGCGAGCGACGCGCCGAACGAGAGGTTGTCGAGCGCCAACACCGCGATCGCGCTGAAGGCGATCGCCGGCACCAGCAGCGCGTACTGCCGCATCAGCAGCGACGCGAGGTAGACGATCGCGAGCAGCGCGAACATCGCGCCGGCGAGCGTCGTCGCATGCGAGGTCTCGCGGAACGCCAGTCCGACGAAAACAAAGAACAGAAAGCCCGCCGCCAGCGTGGCCACGCTGCGCACGCGGACGCCGGTCACGAGATACAGCGCGATGAAGCCCGCGAGCCAGAGTAGCGACCACGGCCACGACGCGGCGGTGTACGACACGGTGAGCCAAATGAAGAACGTGAGCAGCGTCGCCAGCGCGCCCAAGTCGTGCAGCCATGTGGGTCCGCGCCAAGCGGCGATGGCCGCGAGTCCCGCGGTGACGAGCATGAGGAAGCCGAACAGCACGTTGAAGCGCGCACCGTACGCCGGCACGATCGCGGTGAAGAATGCGAAGAGCAGCGGCAGCACCGCGCCCGCGGCGGCGATGCGGCGGAAGACCGCGGTGCGCTCGCCGTCTTCGCCTCGCGTGAAGAACGACGTCGCCGCGACGATCGCGAACGCGACGAAGATCGCCGCCGCGAGCGGCAGCTGCGACGCGTCGAGGAAGCGCGAGATCCAGCCCCACTGATAGATGACGGTCAGCACGACGCTGATCCCGGTCAGCAGCGGCCAGCGCTTGCGCCACGCGATCCACGAGATGCCGCCGTTGAGCAGCAGCAGATACGAGAAGAGCTCGATGGGACGGTTCTCCCCCGTCGACAGCAGCGCGGGCGTGGCGAAGCCGCCGAGCAATCCGAGGAGCGCCACGAAGACGGAGTCGCGCCGCGTCGAGAGGAAGACCGCCGCCGCGGTGACGAGCAGCATCCCGACGAACACGACGCCGCCCGGCCAGAGGTGCCAGCGTGCGTGCAGCGCGTAGAGCGTCGCGTAGAGGATGGCGATGCCGGCGCCGTCGAGCGCGTTCGCGGTGAAGCGGTAGTCGCGCGCGACGCGCAGCTCGCAGACGACGAGCAGCACGATGCCGGTTACGAGGCCGAAGCCCGCGCGAATCGCCGGCCGCAGCCAGCCGTGTTCGACCGAGTACTTGAAGAGGAACACGGCCGCGAGCACGAGCGCGATGCCGGCGATCCAGGAGAAGAGCTTGATGCCGACGAGGTTCTCCCAGTCGATCGCCCAGGCGTTGTTCGTGGCGATGGAAGGTGGCACCTGCGGAGCGGCGGAAGGCCGCGGAGCAGGCGGTGTGTAGATCGGGATTTCGGGCTGGGCGGCGGGCGGTGGCGGCGGAGGTGCGGCAGGCCGCGGTTCCGGCTCGACGGCAGCGGCGGGCGGCGGCGCGGCAGTGGCCGCAACAGGAGGCGCCACGCTCGGCGGCTCCGGCGCGCCGCGCGTCAGCGCGATGAACGCGCGCAGCTCTGCGATCGCGCGCCGCAAACGCAGGACGACGACGAGCGCGATCACCGCGATCAACAGTGCAAGAGCGTCCGCCATAAAAAAAGGCGGGCCGTGCGGCCCGCCTTCATTGTCGCGCGAATTGCGCGGAAACCTTACACGTCGCCTTCGCGATGCGCGAGGATCGTCTCGCGTCCGGTGAGGTAGAGCAGCGCGATGATGATCGCGAACGGAATGAGCGACAGCAGATCGGAGGACGCGCCTTCCGAGAACGGATTCTTCGCCGCGATGTCGCCGATGGTCTTGTTGATGCCGGCCATCGACGGCACGCCCGCGAGGAACGCGATGAGAATGCCGGCGATCGCGCCGCCCGCGATGTAGCCCGACGCGAGCAGTACGCCGGGGCTCTTGTCGCCTTCCGCCACGAGCTGGTCTTCGGTGAGCTGCTTGCCCGCGTGCTTCTTCGCAATCCACTTGTCCACGCCCCAGCGCACGAGGCCGCCGGCGAGGAGCGGCGTCGACGACGACAGCGGCAGGTAGACGCCGACCGCGAAGGCGAGCGACGGGATGCCGGAGAGCTCGAGCACGACCGCGATCATGACGCCGAGCAGGACGAGTCCCCACGGCAGCTTGCCGCCGAGGATGCCCTTGATGATGTACGACATCAGCGTGGCTTTCGGCGCGTCAAACTTCGTGACGTCGGTGCCGTTTGGCAGCTTGCGGATCGAGCCGTTGATGCCGGGGTCGACGTAGTAGACCGGCTTGCCGGCGTCGTCGACGAGGTACTTCTCCGCGTTCGCGCCGGTGTCGCCCTGACGGAACCAGACGTTGTACTCCTTCGCGTCGGTGCCGCCGTTGAGCAGCATGCCCTGCACGTGCGCGCGGCCGTGGAAGTCCTTGCGCTGCGCGATCTCGCCCGCTTTCGCGGAGCCGGACGTGATGCCGCTGCCGGTCGCGCCGACCGGCACGTACACCGAGTACGCGTCGTTGAGCTTGAGGAGGATCGGCCCGAGGACGAGCGCGGAGGCGAGCGCGCCGATGAGGATCGAGATCTGCTGCGCCTTCGGCGTCGCGCCGACGAGGAAGCCGGTCTTGAGATCCTGCGAGGTCGTGCCGCCGTTCGACGAGGCGATGCAGACGATCGCGCCGATCGACAGCGCGGTGACGAAGTAGTTGTTGCCCGTCCAGCCGAGGATGACGAAGCAGAGGCAGGTGAGCAGCAGCGTCGCGACGGTCATGCCGGAGATCGGATTCGACGACGAGCCGATCTCGCCGGTGAGGCGCGAGGAAACCGTCACGAAGAGGAAGCCGAAGACGATGATCAGCACCGCGGCCGCGACGCGCGCGGCGATGCCGGTGCCGCCGACGTACAGCGGGTTCGCGAACGCGATGACGAGCAGCAGCGCGACGATGCCGATGAGGACGACGTTGATGGAGAGGTCGCGATCGGTGCGCGGCACGGTCGGCGTGTCGGCGCCGCCGCGCGCATTCGAGATGTCGCGCATGCCGCCCTTGATGCCGTGCCAGATGATCGGCAGCGAGCGGAAGACGCTGATGATGCCGCCCGCCGCGACCGCGCCCGCGCCGATGTAGAGCACGTACGCGTTGCGGATGTCGCCCGGTCCCATGTCGCGGATGAGCATCGTGGCTTCGGGCGCGAGCGGCGCCACGAGCGACGACCCGAAGAACTTGATCATCGGGATGAGCACGAGGTACGCGAGCACGCCGCCCGCGCACATGACCGCGGCGATGCGCGGGCCGATGATGTAGCCGACGCCGAGGAGCTCGGGCGAGATCTCGACCGAGAGCGAGGCCGCGGTGAACGGCGCGCCGAAGACTTTGCTCGGCGTGTCCTTCCAGCCGCGCAGCGCGACCATCACGGTCTTGTAGACCAGGCCGATGCCGAAGCCGGTGAAGATCGTCTTGCCGCTGGTGCCGGCGCCGCCGAGCGCTTCCTGTTCGCGCTTCGCTTCTTCCGACGCCGCCGCTCGCGACTCGTCACTGGCGCCCGCCTTCAGCACCTCGGCGCACGCGGTGCCTTCCGGGTACTTCAGCACGCCGTGCTGCGCGACGATGAGCGCGCGCCGCAACGGGATCATCATCAGGATGCCGATGAGGCCCCCGAGGATCGCGACCAGCATCACGCGCGTGATCTCGAGGTCGAAGCCGAGGATGAGGATCGCCGGCATCGTGACGCCGACGCCGAACGCGATCGACTCGCCCGCGGACCCCGCCGTCTGCACGACGTTGTTCTCGAGAATCGTCGCGTTCCGCATGCCCATCTTCGAGAGGATGCGGAAGAGCGTGATCGAGATGACGGCGACGGGAATCGAGGCGCTGACGGTGAGACCGACCTTCAGCACGAGATACAGCGACGACGCGCCGAAGATCACGCCGAGCACGGTGCCGACGATGACGGGCAGCACCGTCAGTTCGCGGAGCTGCGTCTCGGCGGGGATGTACGGCGTGAATGGTGCCGGCTGATCGGGTTCCCACCCGACTCGATCCGGAAGGCCTTGCGGGACAGAGCTCATGCGAGTCTCCCTCTTGGGTAAAGTGAGCGCGATTGTAGCGCAGCAAGTGCAACGCTCACCGAGCGTTAATCGCTCGGGAGGTGCCGATTCGTTCGCTGTTGCGTGACGAAACGCTAAACCGCGGCGGCCGTGCGGCGCTGCACTCGCAGGTACTTTCCGGTGATCGAGCGCGGATTCGCGGCGATGTCGTCGGGCGTTCCGACCGCGACGATCTCGCCGCCGCCGTCGCCGCCTTCGGGTCCCAAGTCGATGATCCAGTCGGACTGCTCGATGAGCTGCGTGTTGTGTTCGATCACCAGCACGCTGTTGCCGCGGTCGATGAGATCGCGGAACGTCTTGATGAGCACCTGCACGTCGGTGTGGTGCAGGCCGGTGGTCGGCTCGTCGAAGAGGAAGAGGCGCGGCTTGTCGGATTTCGCGGCGCTCTCAGCGAGGAACGACGCGAGCTTGAGGCGCTGCGCCTCGCCGCCGGAGAGCGAGTCGGTGGATTGTCCGAGCCGCAGGTAGCCGAGGCCGACCGAGCGGAGCGCGTCGAGCCGCTTGAGCAGCGCGCGCTTCGCGACGAAGAACTTCGACGCCTCGTCGACGGTCATCTGCAGGATGTCGTTCACGTTCTTCCCTTTGAACGTGACCTTCATGACCTGGTCGCCGAAGCGGCGGCCGTCGCATTTGTCGCAGACGACTTCGACGTCGGCGAGGAACTGCATGTCGATCGTGACCGTGCCTGCGCCCTGACACGTTTCGCAGCGGCCGCCCGTCGTGTTGAACGAGAACATGCCGGCGGTGACGCCGTTCAGTTTTGCGGCGGTCGTCTCGGCGAGCAGCTTGCGGATCTCGTCCCACGCCTTGATGTAGGTCGCGGGATTCGAGCGCGACGAGCGGCCGATCGGCGACTGGTCGACGAACTCCATGTCGTAGACGAGGTCCGTGCCTTCGAGCGCATCCACTTTGCCGGTCTCGAGTCCGGCCACGCCGCGGATGTCTCTTTGATAGCGGTTGTAGAGACAGTTGCGGATCAGCGTCGACTTGCCCGAGCCGGAGACGCCGGTGACGGCGACGAGCTTGCCGAGCGGGATCTCCGCCGAGACGCCGCGCAGGTTGTGCTCGCGCGCGTTGACGATGCGGATCGCGCCGGCGTTCTCGACGTCGTTCGCGGCGATCGGCTCGTGCGCCGCGTCGAGTCCGCGTGAAGCGCCGGCGTAGAGCACTGTTCCGCCGAACTCCCCCGCTCCCGGTCCGAGCTCGACGTTGTAGTCGGCGCCTTCGATGATCGTCGGATCGTGCTCGACGACGACGACCGTGTTGCCGGCGTTCTTCAGACGCCGCAGAACGCTCAGCAATCGCTCGCTGTCGCGCGCGTGCAGTCCGACCGTCGGCTCGTCGATGACGTACATCGTCTCGGTGAGCGAGCTGCCGAGGGCCGCGGCGAGGTTGATGCGCTGCGACTCGCCGCCGGAGAGTGTGCGCGTCTGGCGGTCGAGCGTGAGATACGAGAGGCCGACTTCATCGAGGTAGACGAGGCGGTTCACGATCTCGCGGCGGAGATGTCCGGCGATCGCTTCTTCTTCCTTCGACATCGCCAGGAACTCCCAGAAGCGGCGCGCGGTGCGCACGTTCATCGCGAAGAGCTCGCCGATGGTGAGGTCGCGGAACTTGACGTTGTCCACGACGCTCTTGAGCCGCGAGCCGCGGCATTCGGGGCAGCGCTCGTAGCTGCGGTACTTCGCCAGCTTCACGCGCACGTGGATCTTGTACTTTTTCGTCTCAAGCCACTCGAAGAAGCCTTTGATGCCGTACCACTTTCCGCGGCCGTCGTGGAGCAGCGTCCACTCCGCGGGCGTGAGGTCGGCGATCGGCACGTCGAGGCGCAGGCCGTATTTCTTTGCCGCTTTCTCGAGGTCTTCGTAGCAGTCCTCGTAACCGGGCGAGTTCCACGGCGCGATCGGCAGCTCGTCGAGACGCAGCGCGCGGTTGGGGATGACCTTGTCGAGATCGATGCCGATGATGCGGCCGTAGCCCTGGCAATGCGTGCACGCGCCGAGCGGCGAGTTGAACGAGAAGAGATGCGGCGTCGGCTCGAGGAACTCGGTGCCGCATTGATTGCACGCAAAGTGCGACGTGAAGCGATGCGAGAGCCAGCCCTCGTCGGACTCCTGCAGCACGTTCACATTCCCCTTCGATAGTTCGAACGCCTGCTCGATCGCCTCGGTGATCTGCGTGCGCCGCTCCGCGTCGAGCCGCAGCCGGTTGATCACCAGCTCGAGCGAGGTGAAGCCTTTCGTGTCGAGGTCGTTGAGGTCGCGCACTTCGCCGTCGATCCAGACGCGAAAGAAGCCCGCCTTCACGAGCTGGTCGATGACGATCGCGCGATGCTCGGCCTCGAAGAAGACCGGCGCGAGCACGACCGCGCGCTTGCCGCTGAGCCGCGCCAGGATCGCGTTGGTGATCGACTCCGGGTTTTCCTTGCGTACCACCACGTGGCAGTCGGGGCACCACGTCTCGCCGCAGTACGTCATGAAGAGGCGGATGTGGTCCGCGAGCTCGGTGGCGGTCGCGACGGTGGAACGCGCGTTCTTCACCGAGTTCTTCTGTTCGATGGCGATGCCGGGGAGGATGCCGTCGATCTCGTCGACGTCGGGGCGGTCGATGCGCTCGAGGAACTGCCGCACGTACGTCGACATCGACTCGACGAAGCGGCGCTGCCCTTCGGCGTAGAGCGTGTTGAACGCCAGCGACGACTTGCCCGAGCCGGACGGTCCGGTGATCACCGTCAGCTGCCGCTGCGGGATGTCCACCGAGACATTCTTCAGGTTGTGCGTCCGCGCGCCGCGGATGGAGATCGTGCGATTGGGCATCGAGATGAGAACGCGTCAGCCGCGCACTCTCATCCCGATCACTTCGCGATCTGCAGGAGCGCCTGCCGCACCTTGAGCGCTTTCTGATGGCGGCTGTCGGCGCGGCGGAACGGCACGAGGACGTCGGGCGTGATGCCGACGACTTCGTTCGTGCCGTCGGCGCGCAGGCGGACGCAGTCGGGCAGGAAGAGCGACGCGCCCGATTTCGCGAGCGTTGCCTGAATGCCGCCGTCGGTGTAGCCGCAGCCGGAGCCGTGCGTCGCGCTGCCCACGATCGTCGCGGCGTGGTTGTCCTGCATCATCGCGACGAGCTCTTCCGAGGCGGACGCGGTGTTGTCGTCGACGAGGATCACCAGCGGCAACTGGTTCGCGCCTTCGGTGTACGCGTAGTTCGACGGATCGAAGAGCGAGCCGTGCGCGTGCAGCTCGCGCGGGAACGCGCCGGTCTTCGCGTACGGCAGCACGCCGGTCGCGAAGAGGAGACCGCGCACGAGGAGCGAGCAGTCGGGACGCTGCATCGGATCGCTCCAGATGCCGCTGCGATCGCACGTGCCGCGCGCTTCTTCCCGCGCGCGCGTCAGCGTCGTCTTCGCGGCGAGGAGCTGCGCACGCGGCGCGGCGTCGTGCGCGAGGTCGTAGTCGACGTCGTCGAGGAACGAGCCGAGCGTTTTCACCCAGTGTTCGTGGCGGATGAAGGCGAGCCGCGCGCCGCGCAGCGCCACCGGCGTGAGCACGCGCGCCGCCGGCTGGACCCAGTTCGAGCCGCCGCCGTTGCCGGTGAGATCGACCGTCAGCGTCGTGGCGCCCGCGCGGCGCAACGCTTCGACGCGGCGCTCCAGCGCGGCCGTCATGAGATCGCCGGCGGCGAGCTGCACGCTCCACGCGCAATTGCCGTCGCATTCCGCATCGTTCGCGAGCGCGAGCGACTTCGTCGCCGCCTCGCAGAGCTGCGGCTGCGTCGTCTCCATGAAGAGGCGGATGCGCAGGATGCCGGCCTTGCGCTTGCCGTCGAGCCGCAGGATGCCGCCGGGAAAGATCGCGGCGTCGGCATCGACGAGCGGCTGGTACTCCGCGATGCGCGAGAAATCGAGCGCACGCGTGTCGGCGCCGCTGGCGTAGCCGAGGCGTTCGCACAGCGGACGCGTGTCGCGTGCCGGCGTGGTCGAAGATGGAGCAGGCGCGGCGACGTTCCAGTCGACGCGCACGTGTCCGTCGCCGAACGCCGCGAGAAACTCGTCGATGGCCGCGCGCGCTTCCGCATCCGACTTCGCGTCGCGGATGCGCTGCTCGTAGCGCTTGCGCAGCGCCCGCAGATCCATCCCGCGGTCGTCGATGGCGGAGTCGAGGTTCGCGTAATGCGACGACATCTCCGCCAGCACCTGGTGAAAGTCGGCCAGCCACGCCTCGGTATCGAGCGCGTGCAGCGGAAGCACGAACGAGATGGCGGCAAGCAACGCGGCGGCGGCGCGGGCTTTCATCGACGCTTTAGAACGTCCTCGGCGGCGGAAAGTTTTGGGAAGAGGCGCCACTGAGGATCGAAGAGCGTCAGGCGTCCCGGCCGCAGGCTCTGAATCGTTTCGATGCGGACTTCAGCCGCACGCGCGGAGTAGCCGAAACCGCGCGACAGATCGACCGCGGAGATGTGACCCATCTGGTCGTGCAACGCCAACACGCTTTCAATCGGCGCGATCAGTGCGCCTGCAAATGCGTCGGCCTGCCGTTCCACGTCGAGATGCCGCGGCGGCGAACCTTCCGGTATCTCACCGCGCCCTCCCGCCGCGATCAGCTCGCTCCGATGAAGGAACAAATGTCCGAGCTCGTGGCAAATGGTGAACAGCATTCGCGGACTGCCGCGCCGATGCATCTGCTGGTACGCCTCGGGACTCAGGTTGATCTGGAAGACGCGCCGGCGAACGTCCACGCGCGTACACGCTTCGACTCTTCTCGCGAGAGGCTGGACCGCCGTGTCCACCGCGTATTCGTCGTTGCCGACCCTTACCGCGAGCTGCGTCAAGTGTTCGAACAGGGAGGAGGCGAAGAGGCGATCATTCGTCAGAGGCAGGTTCGGGCGAACCTTCGCGGCGAGCTTCTCGATGTCCTGTCGATCGCGTGCGACGAACGCGCGGGGATGCGTGCGCAACACGTCATCGATCACGGCCGCCGCATCCTCGGGCGGTGCACCTCGCAACACCCGCGCGCGGTCCGCCATGGCGTGCATCGTGTGAATCCGCGCGACGTCGAGAGACAGCTCGGTCGCGATGCGCGTCAGCGCCGCGTCCGACGGCCGCTGCGCGTCATGCTCGATGGCGGAGAGTTCCTGCGGGGAGATGCCGGCGCGATCGGCGAGAACGCCAAGCGAGAGGGCGCAGTGGGTGCGTCGTTCCCGAATGGAGCGCCCGACGCTCGCCCTCCCGCTGGTCATGCGTTCTCGTTACGGTTTTCGGCTGGTGGTCAGCGGCATCTGTTGCGAGGCAGAGCGCTGATCGGACTCCCTCGCTCCGCGCCGTTGTCCGGTACGACGCCGCAGTTCCATCATCGTCGTCGACGGACTGTTGTTGTCGTACAGGAACGGACCTTCGGGCAGGATCTCGTCAACCAGCCAGTCGATGGTGTCCGTGTCGATTCCTGTTTCCTGCAGGAGGTCGCACACCGTCTCGTTCACGTCGGCGTCTTCCGGCACCGATACCGTCAACGTCGAGGTGCTGAGGCCATATTCGACGACGATGAGCTTTCCGCTGTCGAGGCGCACCAAAGCCGCACGTGATGGCTCCGCGGCGTCGAACGGGTCGAGATCCTGAAAGTCGACGCGAAAGACGTTCTCGAATTCGGCGGCACCGAGATGGGCAACCAGAGCCGGACGAATGTCGGAACGAAGCGCGTCGGGGGATGCATTACGCATCGTCAATCCTGCCTCCTGATGATGGTAACGGGGATCAGGACCAGTTCATTCAGCTCAGCGACCTCAACCCCTGCGTCCCCCTGCCGCCATGTCGGCTTCCCGGGAATCGACCCGGAATACGGCTCGACCTCCGTCGTGAACTCGATTCCCGTGCACTCCGGCGGCAATGGGCCGTCGTAGGCCTTTACCCGCGGCAAGATGCCAGAGCCGATGTTCCGCATGCGTCGCCCGCCGACCTTGCCAGTGCGCTGCATGAGCTCGTTGAGCTCACGGCCCTGAATCCGGTGATAGATGCGTTCAGACATGACTCCCCGCGAAGAAACGACGACGTGCGCTCGTTGGGGAGTCGATCGATTGTAGCAGGGCTTCCTTAAATCTTGATCCCGTGCCGCTGATAGAAGTTGTAGTCGCCGAGGCGCGCGCGGAGCTTGTCGACGATCTCCTGCGGGATGCGCACTTCATCGGCGGACGCGTTCATTTCGACCTGGCGGACGTTGCGCGCGCCGGGGATCGTCGTCGACACGGCGTCGTTCGCGAGGATGAAGCGCAACGCTCCTTCCGCCAGCGAACGCGCGGTGCCGCCGATGAGCGACTTCGCTTCGTCGACGCGCGGCAGCACTTCCTCGAGGCGTTTCGGCGTGAGGAAGTTCTGGCGGATGTCGTCTTTCGCAAACGTGCTGTCGGGGCGGAACTTGCCGCTGAGGAGGCCCGACGCGAGCGGCACGCGCGCGATGATGCCGTAGCCTTTCTCCTTCGCCAGCGGAAAGAGCTCCTGCGCCGGCGCCTGATTGAGAACGTTGTAGAGCACCTGCAGCGCGTAGCCCCAGCCGCGTCGGACGATCTCCAGTCCTTCGTCCGGCGTCGTGATGGAGACGCCCCAGTAGCGGATCTTTCCCGCTTCCTGCAGGCGGTCCATCGCCTCGTGGATGTCGTCGCGGCGCAGCTCGTCGAGCGTCGGATTGTGCAGTTGATAGAGATCGATGTAGTCGGTCCGCAGGCGTTTGAGCGAGCCGTCGACGGCGTGCGAGATGTGCTCGCGCGAGAAGTCCTTGCGCACGCGGCCGTCGGAGCTGCGCGCGACGCCGGCTTTCGTCGCGATGACCACTTCCTTGCGCCGGCGCGAGAGCACGATGCCGAGCAGCGACTCGCTGCGGCCGAAGCCGTAGGAGTCGGCGGTGTCGAAGAACGTGACGCCGAGCTCGCGCGCGCGGCGGATCGCGGCGAGCGACTCCTCGTCGCTCGTGCGTCCCCAGCCGATCGGCGTGCCGCCGGCGTCGGATGCGCCGCCGATGGCCCAGCCGCCGAAGCCGATCTCGCTGACCGTGATGTCGGTGTTGCCGAGCTTGCGGTAATGCATGCGCTACAACTTTACCTGCTTGACCTCGATCATCTCGCGGTACGAGCGGAGAAAGCCGAGCGTTTCGGGATCGAGGGGCGAGTCGACGGTGATGATGGCCATGGCCCGGCCGCCGCTGCCGGTGCGCGCGAGGTTGTACTCGGCGATGTTGATCTCGCGGTCGCCGAGGAGCGTACCGACCTTGCCGACGACGCCGGGCACGTCGCGGTTGATGATGTAGATGAGGTGCCCTTCCGGCTTGAACTCCACGCGGAAGTTGTTGATCGACACGATGCGCTGGTTCTTCTCGTGGAAGACCGTTCCGGACACGCACATCTCCTCGGTCGCGGACGACGCGCGCAGCGTGATGAGATTGCTGTAGTCGCGCGGCGACGGATGGATCGTCGAGCTGATGGCGACGCCGCGCGCGTGCGCGATCTGTTCGGCGTTGACGAAGTTCACGGACTCGGCGAGGAACGGCGCGAGCAATCCCTTCAGGGAGGCGACGGAGAGGATTTTCGTCAGCCGCTCTTCGACGCCCCACAGCTCGACTTCGGCGCGATGCAGCGGCCCGTTGAGCACCTGCGCGGCGAAGAGGCCGAGCTTCTCCGCGAGGCGGATGAGCGGCGCCGCGTCGGCGTCGGCGGTGCCTTCGAACGGCAGGTTTACCGCGGAGACGAAGATCGAGCCGCGCAGCGCCTCGAGCACCATCTCGGACGTTTGCACGGCGACGCGGTCCTGCGCCTCGATCGTGTTCGCGCCGATGTGCGGCGACAGGATCGCGTTCTTCGCGTTGAGCAGCGGATGCTCTTTGCCCGGCGGCTCGTCCTCGTACACGTCGATCGCCGTGCCGGCGATCTTGCCGGAGTTGAGCGCGTCGGCCAGCGCGCGCTCGTCGTAGATGCCGCCGCGCGCGATGTTGAGGACGACCACGCCGTCCTTCATCTTCGCGATCTCGTCCGCGCCGATGAGCGCGCGCGTCTCGTCGGTCATCGGCGTGTGCACGGTGATGACGTCCGCCTGCGCGAGCAGCTGATCGAGTGTGACTTTCGCGGCGCCGGCGTTCTGAAATGCGGAGTCGTTGATGTACGGGTCGTACGCGATGACGCGCATGCCGAACGCGCGCGCACGTGTCGTGACGCGCGAGCCGATGCGCCCCAGTCCGATGACGCCGAGGGTCTTGCCATCGAGCTCGATGCCCATGAACTTCGAGCGTGTCCACTCGCCGCGTTTCACGCTCGCATGCGCCTCGGGGATGTTGCGGCACAACGACAGCAGCATGGCCATCGTGTGCTCCGTGGCGGACATGATGTTCGCCGTCGGCGCGTTGATCACGAGGACGCCGCGGCGCGTGCAGGCGTCGACGTCGACGTTGTCGAGACCGACACCGGCGCGTCCGACGATGCGCAGTCGCGTCCCCGCGTTCACGAGCTCCTCGGTCACCGCGGTGCCGCTGCGCGTGATGAGCGCATCGGATTGCCGGACCGCCTCGAGCAGCTCGTCGCCTTTGAGTCCGGCGCGGTAATCGAGCTCGATGTCATCCGCGGCGCGGAGGATCTCGAGCCCCGACTCCGCGAGCGTGTCAGTGACGAGCACGCGCTGTTTGGCGGCCGTCATGCGCGGGTCACCTCGTCGAGCGCGTCGAGCATCGCCTCGAGGTCCGCGATCGGAATGTCGCCCATGTGGCCGATGCGAAACGTCGTGTCCTTCCACTCGCCGTAACCGCCGCCGAGCGTGTAGCCGCGCTGCTTCATCGCCTTGCGGATCGCGTCGGGCGCCATCGACGGCGTCAATGCGCTGACGGTCGCCGATGCATGCGCGGGATCGGCGGCGAGCTTCGCGTAGCGCCCCGTTCGCGCGTGCGTGATCTCTCGCATGCGCCGGTGCCGCTCGTAGCGCGCCTCGAGTCCTTCGACGTTGATGATGTGGTCGAGCTGCGCGGCCAGCGCGTAAAAGTGCGGAATCGACGGCGTCGAGGGCACGCCGTCGTCGTCGGCTTTCTGCTTGTATGTGACGAGATCGAAGTACGTGCCGCGATACGGATGCTTCTTCGCGCGCTCGATCGCGGCGTCGGACATCGCCACGACGGTGATGCCCGGCGGCAGCGCGATCGCTTTCTGCGCGCTGGCGAGGCAGACGTCGAGGCGCCAGTCGTCGAAGGCCATCGGGATGCCGCCGAGTGAGGAGACTGCGTCGACGAGGACGAGCGCGTCGGGCGCTTCCTCGCGCACGACGGCGGCGAGCGCGGCGACGTCGTTCGTGACGCCGGTCGACGTTTCGTTGTGCGTGATCGTCACCGCGTCGTAGTGCGCGCGGCTGTGGCGCGCGAGATGGTCGGCGAGATCGTCGGGATCGACCGCGCGGCCCCAGCCGGCGTCGAGGCGATCGACTTCGAGGCCGAGCGACTCCGCGATCGCGTACCAGCGCTCGCTGAACGCGCCGCAGGTCGTGACGAGCACGCGCCGCGCGACGCAGTTCTCGAGCGCCGCCTGCATCACGCCCGTGCCGGACGACGTCACCACGAACGTGCTCTGCCGCGTCGCGAACAGCGTCTTCAGATGCATGTTGATGGCGTGGAAGAGATCGCGGAACTCCGGGCTGCGGTGGCCGATCATCGGCCGCGCCAGCTCCTGCAGGATCTCGGGACGCACCCACGTGGGACCGGGGACGAAGAAGTTCGCTGGCTCAGTCATGATCGATCAGGTATGCGAGCACCGCGCGCAGATCCTTCTCGCGCACGTACGCCTCCGCATTCTCTTCCACGCGCGCCCGCGTGTGAACTCCTCCGAAGCCGACGAAGAGGTCGACGACGGGCTTCGTCTCGAGATCGCTGACGCCGTCGCCGACGAACGCGGCCTTGCCTTTCGCGCGCGCGAGCAGGTTGCGCACCACGAGCTCCTTGCCGCCGTTGCGCGCGAGCGGAGAGGCGCGGTCGAAGTCGCGGTATGCGCCGTCGTCGTCGAACACGAGCGACACGGCGTGCACCGCGCGCGCCGGAATCCGCAGATGTTCCGCGAGCGGCGCGATCGCCTGCGCGATTCCGGCCGTGACGAGCTGGACCTGCACGCCGAGCGACTGCAGCGTCGCGATCGTTTCTTCCGCGCCGTCGACGAGCGAGGCGACATAGCGCGCGCCGAGGGCTTCGACGTCCGCACGGGATGGCCTGATGATCGCGAGGCGCCGCGCGTACACCTCATCGAGCGGCACCTCGCCGTTCATCGCGGCTTCGGTGAGCTGCACGATCTCGGCGTTGCCGTTCGCGAGCACGTCGATGCCTTCGATCTTGACCAGTGTGGAGTCGACGTCGAAGAAGACGAAGCGGAACTTCGCGCTCACGCCGCCTCGCGACGCACGATCTTCAGCAAATCGCCGAAGCGCTCGAGGAAGTGATCGGGCTGGGCGTCGACGAGCTGCTCGCGCGACGACGAGCCGGTCGGCACGACCGCGACGTCGATGCCGCTGTTGCGCGCCGCGCGCACGTCGATCGGCATGTCGCCGACGAACAGCGCCTCGTGCGGTGCGCGCGCGACCGACTGCAGCGTGTACAAAAGATGCTGCGCGTCCGGCTTGCGCGCGCCCGCGAGATCGGGTCCGACGATGGCGTGGAAGAAACGCGACAACCCGAGAAAATCGAGAATTTTCTTCGAGAAAACGGTCGGTTTGTTCGTGCACACCGCCATCGCCACGCGCAGCTCGTGCAGCTTCGCCAGCGTGACTTCGACGTCCGCGAGCACGCGCGATTCCGCGCAGCACACCTCGTCGTAACGCGACTCGAACGCGGTGCGCACGCTGCCCGGAACGTCGGTGCGCTCGAACGCGCGCTGCAGCAACCGCTCGATGCCGTCGCCGACGAGCTCGCGGATGCGCGTCTCTCCCAGCTCCCCCATCCCGTGCGTTTTCCGCGCGTGGTTCACCGCCTCGGTAAGCGCGGCGTACGAGTCGACGAGCGTTCCGTCGAGATCGAACAGCACCGCGTGATACCGAAGCGTTGCCATGAAGCCGACGATTCTAAGGCCGATTACACTGCGTGCATGCATGCGCTCGGCAGCCTTCGCGATCTCCTCACGCACATGGAGTGGGCGGACGCCACGGTGTGGAACGCCGTGCGCGCACACGGCGGCGGCGACGACAAATTGCTCGACCGTCTGCGCCACATTCATTCCGTGCAGTGGTCGTTCCTCACGATCTGGCTCGAGCGTCCGCTCGATCGCAAGGACCTCTTCGCCGAACGCAACCTCACCGAGCTCGAAGCATGGGCGCGCGCGTTCTACGCGGAGCTGCACGCGTTCGTCGGGAGCATTGACGATGCCGCGCTCGCCCGCAGCGTTTCTCTTCCGTGGGCCGCGCGCTTGATCGACTCACCGGCCGAGGTCTCGCTCGACGAGACGCTGATGCAGGTGGCGATGCACAGCATCTATCACCGCGGCCAGGTGAACACGCGTCTGCGCGAGATCGGCGGCGAGCCGCCGCTCGTCGACTACATCGCGTGGCTCTGGTATCGGCGGCCCGCGCCGCCGTGGCCGGCCTGACGCATTTCGCGTTTTGCAACAGACGGGCGGATGGGAGCGGGGCGTATCCTCGTTGTTCGCCATGATGAAAACGCTCGCCGCGCTGCTGCTCGCGCTTTCGACCGTCGCCCTCGGACAGGAAGCGCCCGCGCAACCGGCCGCCCCCGACGCCGCGGCCGCGCCGAAGCCGCTCACCATCACGCTCGAGCCGCTCGGCGACAACGACACCGGCGTCGTCGCGCGCATCGGCTTCCGTTTCGCGACGCCGGTCGAAGCCGCGCCCGAAGCGCAGCTCGTGCTCCAGGGGTCGATCCTCCAGAACGGCCAGGTGATCCGCAACTTCCGCTATCCCCTCCCGCAAGATCAGACCGAGTTCTCGGGGATCCAGACGTTCATGCCCGGCACCGCCGAAGTCGAGGCGCGGCTGCTGCTGCCGGTCGACGAAGACACGCCGCCCGTGCTGATCGCGAAGACGACCGAGACGTTCACGATCGCGAAGACGAACAAACCCTACGTGGCCGGCACGAATGCCGCCGCGGACGCGGTCATCGCCGAAGGGCTCGTTCCCGAGACCGTCGGCGCCGTGAAGATCCGCGCGCCGCGCCGCGACGTCGCGCCGAACCTCTTCATCGTTAGCGTCGACGTGCAGGCGCCCGTCAAACGCGTGGAGTTCTGGGTCGAAGGCAAGAAGATCCTCGCGCGCAACGCGCCGCCGTACGACGCGGAGCTCGACCTCGGCAAGCTGCCGAAGCGCGTCGAAGTGCGCGCCGTCGGCTTCGACGCCGCGGGACGCTACGTCGACGCCGACGCGTTCGTCGTCAGCGAGCGAGACGCGCAGCTCGAGGTGAAGATCACGCGCACGCAAACCCCCGATGGCGTGTCGCACTTCAAGCTGTCGTTGCAGAACCCGCGCGGCGCCGGCATCAAGAGCGCGGCGCTCTTCGCGGGACAGAAGAAGATCTACGAGTGGGCGCATCCGCCGTACGCGCTCGACCTTCCCACCGCGCGCCTCGGCGGCGAGGAATTCGTGCGCGCGTCGGTCATCGACGACAGCGGCTACGAGGCCAGCGACTTGCTGTTCCTCAACGGCGATCGCCTCATGGAAGAAGTCGAGGTGAACCTCGTCGAGCTGCCGGTGTCCGTCAGCGACGCGTCCGGCAATCCGATCGCGAACCTCACGCGGAGCGACTTCACGGTCAACGAGAACGGCAAGCCGCAGACGCTCTCCGATTTCAATTTCGCGTCGAACCTGCCGCTCACCGTCGGCGTGCTGCTCGATCACTCCGGCAGCATGGAGCCGCGCATGGATGCGGCGAAAGCGGCCGCGGTCGAGTTCTTCCGCGACATCATCAAGCCGACCGACCGCGCGTTCATCGCCGCGTTCGCGAGCGATCCGACCAGGAACGCGCCGTTCGTCTCCGACGTGAGCTCGCTCGAGTCGCAGGTCAACGCGATCCCGAAAGCGGGCGGCGGCACCGCGCTCTACGACGCGATCGTCACCGGGCTCTATCGCTTCCGCAACATTCAGGGACGCAAGGCGCTCGTCGTCATCACCGACGGCGAGGACACGACCTCGCGCATCGCATACAACGACATGCTCGCCTACGCCCGCGCCGCACGCGTGCCGCTCTATTTCGTCGGCATCGGCCTCTCCCTCGGCGGCGGCCCGATGAAGAGTCTCGCCGCGGAGACCGGCGGCGTCGCGTACTTCATCCGCAACGTGAACCAGCTCGGCGAGACGTACAAGCAGCTCGAGAAGGAGCTCCGCTCGCAGTATCTCCTCAGCTATCTCGCCGAGAGCTCGAAGAAGGATCAGGCGTACCGCACGATCGAGGTGAAGGTGAACCGCGCCGACGCCCGCGTGAGAACGATCCATGGCTACATCCCGTAACGCGACGCTGCTCGCCGCCGTGCTCTGCGCGGCATCGCTGCACGCGGCCGATCTGCGCCCGATGAAGGATCCGGCGAAGCTGGCGAGCGTCTTTCGCGCGAACGCGAAGCTGCGCGTGCTGAACGTCTGGGCGACATGGTGCGCGCCGTGCGTCGCGGAGATGCCGGACCTCCGCGCCGCCGACGCGGCCTTCGGCGACGAGATCGCCTTCGCCGGCATCTCGCTCGACGACATGCTCCCCGATTCGACGCCGAAGCCGGTCGCGTCGTTCCTCGACGCGCAGAAAATCAGCTATCCCAATATCTACTACACCGGCAACGCCGACGCCCTCGGCGAACACCTGCACATCACCGGCGAGATTCCGATCACGATCGTCTACGACCGCGCCGGCCACGAGCTGTGGCGCAATCAAGGACCCGTCGCACGTAACGCCTTCATCGCGCGACTGCGCGATCTGCTGAGGAGGACTCGATGAAAAACGCTCTGCTGCTTTCCCTGCTGCTCGTCGCCGGCGCCGCTTGCGCGCAGGAACAACTCGCCGTCGGCGCCCAAGCGCCGCGCTTCTCGCTCGTGAACGCCATCGACGGCAAGACCGTCGCGATGAAGCCCGACGACGGGCAGCTGAAAGTGGTCTTCTTCACCTGCAATCAGTGCCCGTTCGCGAAGGCGTTCGAGCCGCGCCTCATCGAGATCGCGCAGCAGTTCCAGCAGAAGGGCGTGCGCTTCTACGCGATCGACTCGAACGACGACATGGCGTATCCCGAGGAGACGCTCGCGAACATGAAGTCGCGCGCGACGGCGAAGTCGTATCCGTATCCGTACCTCAAGGACGCCGACAGCGCGATCGCCCGCGCGTACGGCGCACGCGTGACGCCGCACGTGTACGTCGTCGACGGCACCGGCGTGGTCCGCTACCGCGGCTACGTCGACGATTCCGCGCGCCCCGAGGAACGGAAGACGACGGGTCTCACGAACGCGCTCACCGCAATCCTCGACGGCCGCGAAGTCGCCACGCCCGTGACGCGCGAGTTCGGCTGCTCGATCAAGTACAAGAGTGGACGACCGTAAGGACGACCGAGGGGCCTCCGGCGGGCCGGCGCGGCCGGCAGCGCTAAGGGCATAGCCAGTACGCACGTGCGGCTGCAGTCAGCACGTTCAGCGCAGCCGCACGTCCGTCTGGGCTAGGCCCTTAGCGCCGCCGGCCGCGCCGGCCCGCCGGAGGCCTCTACGTCGTTCCCTCTCCGTTGATCCGAGCGTACGAACTCTGCAGCATGCGCACGCGTTTCACGTAGTTGCGGGTTTCGGGGAACGGGATCGACTCGAGGAACTCGTCCATCGGCTTGTGCGGCGCGGCGCGGCGCCACTTCATCACGTTGCCCTGCCCCGCGTTGTAGGACGCGACGGCGAGATCGACGTTGCCGCCGAAGAGATTCATCAGCATGCGCAGGTGGTAGGTGCCGAGCTCCACGTTGACCGTGGGATTCTCGAGACGTGACGTCGCGAACGGCACGTGCAGATGGCGCGCGTGTTCAGCGGCGGTGGCGGGCATAAGTTGCATGAGGCCTGTCGCGCCGACGCCCGACTTTGCCTCGGGGTTGTAGTAGCTCTCCTGCAGGATGAGGCCGCGCACGACGTTCGGATCGACGCCGTTCTTCTTCGAATACTTCTCGATGTCGTCGCCGTAGCGCAGCGGGTAGTACATGCGCAAAAAGTAGGCGGGCACCGTGTCCTGATCGACGGTCGCGAGCTGCGGCCACGCGCGTTTGAGGGAGCGGTACATCAGCTGCTCGTCGCTGGTGCTGTTGTAGTAGTCGGCCATGAGCGCTTCGGCGAAGCGCGTGTTCGAGCGGTTCGTGTTCTTGCGCGTCTCGAGCAGCGCGTCGCGCATCGACGAGAGCGCGGTCAGCTCGTACGCGAGCTCGAGCTCGCGCGGCATCTGCTTCTCGGCGATCTCGCGCCAGTCGGCCCCCTGCTTCTCGAGCGGATTTGATTTGATATCCACGCGTTTCGCACCGCGGGCGATGGAGTGCCGCGCGTAGAGATCGACGTACGGCCCGTTGGCGAGCTTCTGGTAGATCGCCGCCGCTTCGGCCTTGCCGCCGAGGCGCTCGACGGTGCGCGCGTACCAGTATTCGGATTGGCGGCGGACGTTGGCCTGCGTGTAGGTATCGGCGATGAAGCGGAACTGCGTGCGCGCGCCGGCGAGATCGCTGCGCGTGTACGCGGCCCAGGCGCGGTCCCACAGATACTGCAGCGCGGGATCGGCGAACGTGTCGAGCTTCACGATCTGTGGCACGACCTGCTGGAGATAGTCGATCTGGTTTTTCGCGATGGCGCGGTCGGCGAGCGCGTTCAGCGTCTCAAAGCGCACGTCGTCGTCGATCGGCAGCGAGAGCAGGTCCTTGAGCCGCTCGCTCGCGAGGCGGTCGTATTCGTCCTTCTTTTTCTTCTTCGCGAGATCGACCAGCTTCACGGTCTTCGAGACCGTCTGGAACTTCGGCTTCGTGACGGTCTTCTTCGCTTTGCCTTTGCCGACGCGCACCTTCGTCGTGCCGACCTGCTTCTTCTCCTTGATGACTTTGTTGACATTCGGATCGATTGACGCGGAGAGGATCGCGTAGTTGCGCGCGGCGCAGCGCAGCGCGGGGATCGAGTACTTGAAGTAGACGGACGTCAGCGGCTCGAGGATCTTGTTCGAGTCCTCGTAGCGGCGCAGCTGACTGAGCGCGAGGCCGCGTTGCAGCTCGACCTGCAGATGCAGCGACGCCGGCGCGGACGGCGCGACGAGGTTCAGTTCATCGAGCGCGTTCTGCGGATCGCCCGCGGCGAGGAATGCCACGCCGCGCGTGACACGCTCGCTCGGCGTGAGCGGCAGCGGGTCGTTGTCGGTCGTGCCGGTGATGGCGTGGACGAACGCGACGGCGTTCGCCGCCTCCGGCGCGCGCGGGCTCTCGATGAGGATGTTGCGCGCGGCGAAGAACGCGCCGGAGACGTCGCCGGTCTGCACGCGCGCGACCGTCGTCGCCCAGCGCGCGGACGCGGCCACCGCGGGCTCGCCGGCGCGTCGCGCCAGCGTCGCGTAGACGTCTGCGGCGTGATCGCGGTCGCCCAGTGCGGTGTAGAGGTTCGCGAGGTTGAATGCGGCGTCGTGCGCGTAGATGAGTTGCGGATCGCGGCGCCAGAGCGCCGCCAGCGTGACGCGCGCGCGTTCGCTGTCGCCGGTCAGCTGATACGCGTTTGCGAGATAGTAGAGACGGTACTCCTCGACCGCGCGGTTGCCGAAGGTGAATGACGAGAAGCGCTTGACCGCTTCCGCGCCGTCGTCGTGCGCCATCGCTTCGACGCCCGCGGTGAACGCGTCGCGCAGCTTCGCGAGATCGGGCGGCGCCTCCGGCTTCTGCGGGACGTTCGCTTCCTTGCGCGGGCTGACGAGGCGTCCGCGCTGCAGGAACGTGACGACGCCGATGCCGGCGATGACCACCAGCACCACGACGAGCACGATCCACCGCCGGCCGCGCAGCAACTGCAACACAGTCTGGGCACTGTGCGAGCCCTACGCCAGCCGGGCCGGCGCGGCCGGCTGCGCTGGTTGCCCCAGGCTTCTTCAGGGGTTGTGGCTGAAGGCGCGATTGCCGCGAGCGGCTACTTACAGGCCGAGCGCCTCGGCGCGGCCGTCGGCGAGGATGCGCACCAGCTCGTCGTAGAAGTAGTTCGACACCTTGCGCACGTCGTCGCTGATGCGCTCGTCGTACATCTGGCGGCTGCGGTCGATGTCTTCCTTGAGTCGCTCGTAGAGATCGTTGTTGCGGCGTCCCTGCTCGACCTTCGTCTCGTTGTAGAGCTTGATCTCGGAGACGAGCAGGCGCGCGAAGCGGCGCGCCTCGTCGTGCTTCTTCGCATCGTCGCTCGCCGCGCCGCCGGCGCCCGCGCCGCCGCGCGCGAGATTCGGCGGCGGGATGTACTGCGTCGACGGGCGTTCTTCCGCCGCCGCGGGTGCGGCGCTCGCGGCGGCGGCGGGAGCGGGAGCGGGTGCGGGTGCGGGTGCGGGTGTCGGAGCGGCCGGCGGAGGCGTCGGACGCGGCGGTTCGGCGACCGGCATCTTCGCGGTCGCGGGCGTTCCGCCGCCGAAGTCTTCCGCGGACGGAACGTTGAAGCCGGGACGCTGCGCCGCCATCAGCTCGCGCAGTTGCGCGGCGTTGATCGCGACCGTGCCCGGATCCGTGCGCGTCGGAATCGCCGCGGCGTCGCGCGCGGGCGCGGGGGGCGGAGGCGTGGGTGGTGCGGGCGGCGGTGTAGCAGGAGCGGCGGGTTGCGGAGCGGGTGCGGGTGCCGGAGTTGGAGCAGGCGCAGGCGCGGGCGCCTGCACGGGTGACGCCGCGATGCGCGTTGCGTTCGCGTTGCCGGTGATGGTCGGCTCCGCGTCGGAATCCGACAGGCTCGGCGACGGCGTCTTCTTGCGGATCGCGAGCGTGTCGACGAGGAGACCGGTCGTGAAGACGAGCAGCTCGATCGACGCGCGGTCGAACTTCTCCGCGTCCGTTTCGACCGCGTCGACGTAGACGGCGGCGGCGACCTTGTCCTTGATCACCATCGGCACGAGGACCGCCTGCGCGGATGCGGGGACGCCGAGGCGCGTGGAGAGGTTGGCGCCGTCCCAGGAGACGACCTGTTCGCTGCGCAGCACGCGGTCGAGCTCGGGGATGAGGCCGGGCGCGGCGTTGAAGCGCTTCACCATTTCGTCGTTGCCGCCGGAGGCGGAGAAGCCGACGCCCTTCCAGCCGCTGAAGGTCTCGCCGCGGAGGATGAGCAGCGCGGCGCGCGAGCCGAAGCCGAGCGCCTGTTCGAGCAGGCCGTTGAGCACGTCGACCTGCGACTTGCCGCGCTCGATGGCCTGCACGGCGCTCTTCACGCGGGCCGAGCCGGGCGCCTGCGCGGGTGCGGCCGCGGCGACGGGCGGGCGATCCGCTTCAATCGCCTCTTCGAGGTCGGTGATGGATTTCTGGATCTGCGGGAGGAAGGAGATCGAGTTGACGTCGGCCTGGACGCTTTGCAGGGCGGCCTTCAACTGCTGGTCGACGGCGACGCGGACGTCCTCGATGGACGAGCGGATCTCGGACACCATCCTCTCGATCGACTCGCGCACCTGAGCGTCGATCGAGCCCGCGACTTCCTCGCCCCGCACGGCCATAAATCCTCCGGTTGCTATGGGTTGACGCGCCCGAACGGGCGGTCGCAAAGCTCAGCGATTATTCACCTGTGCTACCTTGTCCGTCAATGCGTCGGTTCGCGTTCGCTTGTGTCGTTCTGGTCGCGCTTCGCTGCGGCAATGACGCCGCGCAGCCGGATCATCAGGCCGAGTGGCGGACCGTGCTCGATCAGAAGAAGGCCGCCGCCGCGCCGGGCGCGACCAACGCGCACAAGCAGCTCTACGCCGACTCGCTGCGCGCGTTCGTCGTCAAGCATCCGAATCACAGCCGCGCACGCGAGGTGTGGATCCGCATGCAGCTCGAGTTCGCGGGCGACCTCGCCGCGATGGGTCGCTATCAGGATGCGATCCGCCTCTACTCGTCGATCCTCACGCACGATCCGGCCAACGACGTCGCGCGCCGCGGCATGGCCCTCGCGGCCGACCGGCTCGCCGTGACCCACGCGAAGCTCCTCGCGCTCGCCAAAGGCATGTCCCAGCACGAAGTAGCCTCGCTCCTCGGCAAGCCGCTGCCCGGCTGGTCCGTGCGCCGCGAGCGCGGCGAGGCGACGATGGAAGCGTGGTATTACCGGACGCGCGACGGCGGCATCGCCGGCGTCTACTTCCGCGACGGGAAAGTGCTCGCTGCCGAAGAGTCGTCGGACGCGCGCGTCGGGCGGCTCGGTTCTTGAATCCGCGCTGAAATCGCAGACCCTCCGCACAACGTTTACTCCATCGCGATGCCGATCTACGAATACCAGTGCAACGATTGCCGCGAGCGGCAGGAGATCCTGCAGTCGATCTCCGATGCGCCGCTGGAGCACTGTCCGAAATGCGGCGGCACGATGAAGAAGCTGATCTCCTCGCCCGCGATCCAGTTCAAGGGCTCGGGGTTCTACAAGACCGACTACGCGAGCTCGAGCTCGAAGGCGTCCTCGTCGAAGGGCGAGTCCAAGAGCGAATCGAAGAGCGACGCGAAGCCGGAAACGAAGAGCGAGACGAAGTCCGAGTCGAAGAGCGACGGCGGCGGCAAGGCGGCCGATTGAGCAGCGCGGTTCTCTCCATGGTCAGCGCACGGAAACTGAAACGCCGCGCGGACGGCGTGCTCGAAGAAGTGTTCCGGTCTCTCTTCGAAGAGATCGACATGGAGAAGCTGCGCCGCGAGATCGACGACCTGCGCGACACCGCGCCCGACTTCGACGCCGCGCAGCACGCGCGCATGCTCGCGCGCCGCACGGCCATCCGCTGCGCCGCGGCCGGCGCGGTGACCGGACTGCCGCTCGGATTCGCCGCGATCGGCACGCTCGGCGCCGACCTCGCCTATCTCGTCTACCAGCAGTTCCGCCTCGTCGTCGGCATCGCCACGATCTATGGACACGAGCCGAATGGGCGCGAGCGGTTCACCGAGGCGCTGTCGTGTCTCGCGTTCGGCTCGGGCGTGGGGATCGGGAAGCAGGGCGTGGCGGCGATGCTCGGCTCGGCGACGATCGACGGCGGCATGATCGCGGAGAAGATCGGCGCGCGCTTCCTGCGCGAGCGCCTCACGAAGTTCGTGCCGTTCGTCGGCGCGATTTCCGGCGGAGCGCTCAACTACGTCTCCGTGCACGCCGTCGCGCGCGGCGCGATCCGCTACTACGAGTCACTTGTCGACGACGTCGTGGCCGAAGAGATCTGGGCCGACGGCGACCGCGAGCACGCCTGATTCGCACGCGCGCAGTTGCTTTTTTGACTGCCGGAATGCAACGCGTGCAAGCCCGGTTTGTGGCGGGTGACTACGATGCCCAAATTCGAACACGAATCGCACACGGAGGATCCCTCCGCGTTCTTCGAGCGCCGCAGAATGCGCCGTGTTCGCATGATCGTCGAGCTCACCCTCAATCTCATCAGCAGCGACCGCACGGTTTCGCACCGTGAGGCGCGCTGCCTGGTCGAATGCGCGCGCAAGGCCGTGCTCGAGCTCTTCCCCGGCTTCGAGCGCCGCTACGAGAACGTCGTGCGTCCCCACTTCGACCGCGTGCTGCAGCAGCGCTGGCCCGATGAAGAGCTGCGCTACACCTCGCCGCACGAGATGGTCAACTAGTTAACGATCTCGCTCCGCGCGCGCGTCGGGCACGACGCCGCGGATCTCGCACTTCGACAACTCCGCACCGAACGCCGCGCGCCGCGCGAACACCATCGCCGCGTCGTCGTACGCGACGAGCGCCCAGTCGCGGCGCGGCCAATACGCAAGCGACGCCGGCAGATCGCGCGCGCGTCCGCTGCCCGCGTCGATGACGTGCAGCGGTGGGAGATATTCGTCGACGGCGAGATCGACGCGGTACTTCCGCAGCAACGCGTTCCACGCGCGCTGATCCTCTCGCGCACGCGCGTACTCGGGGAGAAACGCGCGATACAGCTCGTTGCGCCCGTCGACGAGCGCGCGCCGCTGCGGATAGAACGACCAGATCAGGTATCCGCCGAACTGGTCGGCGTTATAGAAGTTCCCGCGCAGCGGCGAGGCTTTCAAACGTGCAACCGCGTCGACCGGAAAACGCCCGCGCATCAGTCCCGGCCGATGCTCGCTCACCAGCGCCGCAAACGCGACGACGACGGCCGCCGCGGCATACGCGAGCTTCGCCGGAATGCGCCGCACGTGCGGCGCGACGAGCAGCGGAAACGCCGCAAAGTACAGCGGCTGGTTGCGCGCGTAGCGCACGGCGAGAAACGCGAAGAGCGCGAACAGCAGCAGTCGCCCCGCGTCGCGCGTCTCAGCCGTCGCGAAGACGACCAGCGCGACGACGATGCTGACGTAGAGCAGCGGAAAGACGAGCGGCGGACTCGGAAGCCATTCCGCGTTCACGAATCCGCCGCCGCTCACGAAGGACGCCAGCGACAGCGGTGCGAGCAGCGCGCGGTACCCGAACGGATTCACGAACAGCGCCGCGAAGCTCGCCAGCGTCGTCTTCGCGTTGCGCGTCAAACACAACGCGATCACCGGCGCGAGCAGCGCCGACGGATGCACGTTGATCCACACCAGCGCGACCAGCGCATGCGCGAGCGGCGTCTTCGCGCGCATCGCCAGCACCACCAACAGCGCCGCGAACGACGCCGGACGAAAGTCGAACAACGGCATCGCGCCGGCGAAGCCGATCGCCGACAGCAGCAGCGACGCCGGCGTGCCGTCGGACGCGAGCGCGAAGACGAGCGCCATCAGCACGCCGCGCGCGACCGACAGTCCCGCCAGTCCCACGACCGCATGCAACGCGTACGCGACGAGCTCGAACAGCCACTCGCCGTTGATCCACGGCACGCGCGCGCTCGCCAGCGCGAACGGATCGTGCAGCGGCAGCGCGCGATGCTCGACGATCCAGCGACCGGTCGCCAGGTGCCAGAAGAGATCGTAGTTGCGGAGCGGAGCGATCGCCGCGAGCGCGAGGATCAGGAAGACGAGCAGGCGATACGCGCGCGGCACGCGCGAGAGCTTACCGCGCGGCCTGCAGCTTTCCGAGCTCGACGTCGCCGTTCACGGTGACGATCTTCAGCTCGTGCTGCCCGCCGTTGATGTCGCCCGACACGCGTCGCGTTCCCGGGTTCGAGTGGATGCTCAGCGGGAACGAGGCCTCGAAGTCGCCGTTCACCTGCGCGAGATCGACGCTGAACGAGGCGCCTTCCGGCAGCAGCGCTTCCACACCGCCGTTCACCGTCTTGAAGCGCGCGCCGCTGAACGATCGCAGGAACTTCGCCCGCACCCGCCCGTTCACCGTCGTCGCCTGCAGCTCCTCGGTGCCCGCGGTCTCGATGTCGATCGTGCCGTTCACCGTCGTCGCCGCCGTGCGTCCTTCGCCGCCGTGCAGCGCGATGCGTCCGTTGACCGTGCCGATGTCGAGCTCGACGCTCGGCGGCACGCGCAGGACGTAGTCGATGCGCACGTCGTCGTTGCCGAAGATGAAGTTGAAGTTGAAGTGGCCGCGGTGCCGTTCCTTGCGGCCGATGCGCAGCACGTCGCCGTCGACTTCGGTCTGAAAGAGGCCGGAGTTCTCGGCCTTCTTGTCGATCTGCAGATCGCCGCGCGCGCTGGCGGTGAGGGTGATCTCGTTCGTCGGCGAGGCTTCGACGGTCACGCTGCCGTCGACTTCGCGGACGCGCAGCGTGTGGATGGACGATGCCGGCCAGGAGCGCGTGACCTGCGCGGTCGCGCCGCCGTCACCGAAGTGATGGCGCCGCTCGCCGCCGCCGCACGCCGCCGCCAACATCATCGCGGCGAGCAAATAAAGCTTTGGGTTGCGCCTGTTCATACGACACCTGCTGCGGTTGTACGACAATCGCGCGGAGAGGTTTCATGGACGGGTCCCAGACCAAACTCCTACGCATCGCCGCCTTTCTCGTCGACGCGCTCACGATCGCCGTCGTGCTCATCCTTCCCGCGTCCGCGGTCAGCTACGGCCTCACCTGGGCCGGCTCGCCGCGCGGCATTCAGTTCGTCTGGTGGTCCGCGCTCGGGATCCTCACGATCGCCATGCTCTTCCGCGACGGTTTCCGCGGCCGCTCGATCGGCAAGCAGCTCCTCGGCCTCCGCCTGCTGACGCCGCGCGGCGAAGGATGCGGCTGGGGACGTTCGGTCGCGCGCAACCTGCCGCTCGTGATTCCCGCGTGGAACCTGCTCGAGGTCGTGCTGATCGTCGCCGGCAAGGCACGCACGGGCGACCGCCTCGCGCGCACGAACGTCACGGAAGAATGAAGCGCAGCCGGCGCTCGGTCAGCTGCGCGGCGAACGCGTTCACGCGCGACGCGCGCACGTCGAAGAGAAACTCGTTCTCGTCGCCGTAGCGCTCCTCCGCGAGCACGACGTGCGGCGGCTCGACGAGCCGGTAGACGACGCTCAACGCGTCGAACGGCACGATGACGCGGACGCGCGCGTAAACGTAGCGATCGGCGAGTTGCGCGCCGCGCAGCGTTTCCGCCGCGGTCTCGCGATACGCGCGCGCGAGTCCGCCGGTGCCGAGCTTGATGCCGCCGTACCAGCGCACGACGATCACGCCGGCGTCGTAGAGCGCGGCGCCTTCGATCGCGGCGAGGATCGGCTTGCCTGCGGTGCCTGACGGCTCGCCCGCGTCGGAGCTGCGCGTGCGCGCGTCGTGGAAGAGGCGAAACGCCCAGCAATGATGCGTCGCGTCGAAGTCGCGCTTCTGCGCGGCCGCGAGCTCGGCGAAGAATGCGTCTTCGCTCGTCACGGGAAACGCGATGCCGAGGAACTCGGAGCGCTCGATCTTCTGCCGGAACTCGGCGCGCGCGGCGAGCGTCCGGTAGTGATCGTTCATTTGCGGTACTGCGACACGTGGCGGTTGCCGCGCAGATAAAAACGCAGCGGCCACGACGCGTGCGGCTCGCCCGCGCCTTCGACGCCGATGCGCGCGCTGACGGCGATGTCGTCGTCGGAGATCGCGACGTCGCGCGCGGTGAGCCAGAGCGAGTCGCCGCGCAGGCTCGCGCCGTTGAGCCGCTTGTCGATGTCGAGCGCGCTGCACAGCTTTCCGGGGCCGTTCATCAGCTCGTGGTCTTTCTTCGCCTTCGGCCGCCGCTCGCGCATGACCTCGACGCCGAGCACCGGCTCCGCGCCGCGCAGCAGCACCGCCTCGGCGATGTCCGCTTCCTGCATGACGACGTTGCAGCACCAGTGCATGCCGTACGTGAAGTAGACGTACGCGTGTCCGCCTTCGAGATACATCGACTCGTTGCGCGGCGAGCGCAGGCCGCGCCGCGCGTGGCTGGCCATGTCGTTCGCGCCGAGGTAGGCCTCGACTTCGACGAGGCGCGCGGCGAGGAGCATGCCGTCGTCGAGCCGGCGCCAGAGCGTGCAGCCGAGCAGCGCGCGCGCGGCGCCGACGGTGTCCTGCAGATAGAACTCGCGCGCGAGCTTCTTCGGTTTCACAGATTCGACCGCGACCCTTTGCGGTGATCAAGCGCGTCTTCGTTGGTGTGCCGCGCGATCACGCGCAGCAGCTCCGCATGCACGCCGGGCGTGGCGCCGACGATGTTGCCGCGCTCGAGCCAGCGCTGGCCGCCGGAGAAATCGGTGACCACGCCGCCGGCTTCCGTGACGAGCAGCGCGCCCGCGGCGACGTCCCACGGCGCGAGATGCATTTCGAAGAAGCCGTCGAAGACGCCCGCCGCGGTGTACGCGAGATCGAGCGCGGCGGAGCCGGCGCGACGCACGCCCTTCGAGACGCGGATGATGTCGGTGAAGATCGCGACGTAGCTTTCGACGTACTCCTGCGCGCGGAACGGGAAGCCGGTCGCGAGGAACGATGCTTCGACGCGGTCGTGCGACGAGACGCGCATCCGCTCGCCGTTGCGGAACGCGCCCGCGCCTCGCTCGGCGGTGAAGAAGAGATCGCGCAGCGGCTCGTAGATCACGCCGGCGATGGTCTCGACTTCGCGGCGCAGCGCGATGGAGACGGACCACACCGGAAAGTGCTGCAGGTAGTTCGACGTGCCGTCGAGCGGATCGATGACCCACGTGCGCGTGGACGAGCCGGCGCTGCGGCCGCTCTCTTCGCCGAGGAACGCGTCGTCGGCGCAATGCTCGCGGATGGCGGCGACGATCGCCTGCTCGCTTTCACGGTCGGCGTCGGAGACCCAGTCGTTGCGCGCCTTGAGATCGGCGTCGTCCTTGTTGAGGCGTTCCCAATAGTGAAGCAGGACGCGCGCGCCGGCGCGTGCGGCGGCGATGGCGATGTCGACGTCGGTCATTGGCGCGGCATTTTAGGGGAAGGCGGCTTTCTCAATTCTTCATTCTGCGTTCTGCATTCTTCATTCAGCTTTGTAGCGCGATTTGCATAAAGACGCGTTTAAGTTACTATCCTGCGCACATCCAATGAGCATGAGGGTTCCTACCCGTCGCGGGCGCGACGCGGTGCGGATCTGCGCGGACGCGTTCCGCTGGGATCGCGCGCTGCTGGCGACGCTGCGCCACGCGTCGCTGCCGTTCGGCGAGTCGCTCGCCGCGACGCCGCTCGCGGAGCTGCGCGAAACGGGTCCGCGCGACCGCCTGTCGCTGCTCGCGCAGTTCGCGGCGCACGCGGCGCTGCTGCAGTTCGCGGGCATCGCGGACGGCGAGCTCGATCCGGCGGAGTGGGCGGTGGTGCAGAAGCGCGGCTCGGACGTGCGCCTCGTGCGCGTCGCGGCGCGCGCGTGCGACGTCTCGTCCGCGCCGCCCGCGCTCACGCTCGCGCAGCAGTTCGCGGAGCTCGTCGGCGCGGAGCTCGACATCCTGCAGCAGTCGTGGGCGCGCGCGGACGCGATCTACACGGAAGCGTTCGCGCGGCTCACGGGCGACGTCGCGGCGGACTTGCGCTGGGCGCGCCGCGCGGCGTGCGGTGCCATCGCGGCGCCCGGTCCGGAAGGACTGCGCATGCTCGCGTCGGACGGAGGCCGCTTCGGCTACAGCGATGACGCGTGCATCGCGGCGGTTGAGCGTTTCGCGGAGCTCGACGGCTCGCTGCGCGTCGTCGTATTGCGCGGCGCGTCGCCGCTTGAACGCTACTCCGCGTTCGGCGCGCTCGTGAGCGATCGCACGCTCGATCCCGCGGCGGCGGCGGAGCGCGTGCTCGCCAAGACGGCGCACGCGCGGCATCTCTTCGTCGTCGCGGAGCGCGAGGCGTTCGACGCGGCGTCGGCGGAAGTCGTGGAGCTGCTCGCGCACGCGCGTCACGGCACCTGGCTCTTGCCGTCGGACGAGAACCGTCTGCCGGATGCGCAACCGTTCATCGTCGCGCCGCGGCTCGCGAGCGCCGCGCAGTTGCGCGCCTCGCTCGATCCTGGCGCGCTCGAAGCCTTCGTCGACTCGGGCGCGTTCGCCGCCTATCTCGCGCACGGCGACGTGCCGCCGCCGGCGACGTCGCTGCCCGCGCTCGCCGAGCCCGCGCGGTCCTTCATCGGCGCGCTCGCGCTCCTCGGCACGCGCATTCCGCGCAAGCTCGCGTCGGATTTTCTCGGCGACTTTCTCTTCCGCGGCGCGCTCGAAGAGCTGGTCGTCGACGGCGTGACGTCGCTCGACGGCGAGACGTTCGTCTTTGTGAGCGACGCCGCGCGCGAGGAAGCCGCGCGCCGCATTGCGACCGCGTCGCGCCCCGCGATCTGCCGCGTCGCGGCGTCGCACGCGGACGGCGTCCGCGCGGCGCTGCTCTGGCTCGACGCGGGCGAGCCGGCGCGGGCAACCGAGGCGCTGGAGCGGACCGCGTGGAGCGACGCGAACGAGACCGTGCAGGCGCTGCGGCGCGTGCCGCGCGCGATCCTCACGCCGGAGCTCGCGACGCGTTACGCGCACGCGCTCGTCGACTGCGGGCGTTATCGCGACGCGCGAGACGTCGCGCCGGGCGAGGCCGACTTTGTCCTCGCGCGCGCGGAGCGTCACACCGGCGACTACGCGACGGCGCTGGCGCGTCTCGAACGAATCGAGGCTCGCTCATTCGACGCGGAGCTCCTCCGCGCCGAGCTGCTGCGCCTCACGAATCGCGAATCCGACGCGCAACGCCTGCTCGACGCGTTGCAGCCCGCGAACGACGAAGAACGCACGCGGCTTGACTACGAACGCGCGCTGCACGGCGTCGACGTCGTGCTTCCGGAGACGTATTACCTCGCCGCGCGTCTCGACACGTATCGCGCGCTCGAACGCGGCGACTACGACCGCGCGGCGCGGAGCGCGCGGGAGTCGCACGCTCGTGCGCGCACGATGACCGAGCGCGTCGACGCGTCGCTCGACCGCGTCTTCGCGGCGTTCTCCGCCGGCTCGTGGGACCTCGCGCGCGCGATCGCCGTCGAGGCGCTGCAGGAAGTCGAGGAGACGCAGGGCGACCGCGCTGCCGGCGGCATCCTCTTCACGCTCGCGTATCTCGCGGCGGACGAAGGGCAGTGGGCGCACGCGTCGCAGCGCATCGCGCGCCTCCGCCGCTACTACGCCGGCACGAACGACGCGATCCGGCTCGGCGAGATCGACCTGCTCACCGCGCATCTCGACTTCTCGCGCGGCCGCTTCGCCGACGCGCGCCGCGCCGCCGAAGCGGTGTACGCCGCGCGCGACGCGCACGACCAGATTCGCGAAGCCGCCGCACTGATCCTCGACGAGCTCGATTGGATGGAAGGCGCGCGCTCGACGTTACGGTCCAACGGCCGGTCCGGCAACGCGGAGCTCACGCGCCGCCACGAACGGATCCAGCGCCATGACGCGACGTCGACGAGCGACGGCGTTCCCGGCGCCTTGCAGCGTTTCCGCCTCGCCGTCGCCACGCGCGACGACGCGGCCGCACGCGCGCTCGCCGCCGAATACGCGCTCGTCTTCGACGCCGCGCCCGCGCCGGTCGAGTCCGAGCTGCGCATTCTGCGCCTCGCGGCCACGCGCGAGTTCCCGTTCGCGCCGCACGACTTCGATCTCGCATGGTGTTTCGCCACGCGCAACCGCCTCGGGCAGTGGAACGCCATCGGCTCGCAGACGTTCGATGCCGCGACGTTCGACGCGATCCTCGCGTCGGGGGCGAACGACTGGATCGCCTGTAGCGAGCGCGAGCTGCTCTTCCTCGACGGCTGCGCGCGCTGGAGCACCGACGGCCGCGACGCCGTGGCCGCGCTCTTTCGCACGCGTGCCGACAACCAGCGCCTGCGCCGGGTGCTCGAACAGGAGGAAGCAGCGGCGAAGCCCGCGCGTGCGGACATGGTCGACGGCATCGTCGGGCAGTCGCCGCTGATGCGCGACATTTACGCGCTCATCGCGCGCGTCGCGCGCCGCGACGTCCCGGTCTGCATCCTCGGCGAGTCCGGCACCGGGAAGGAGCTCGCCGCGCGCGCGATCCACCGCAACTCGACGCGCCGCACGAAGACGTTCACAGCGGTCAACTGCGCCGCGCTTCCCGAGAACCTCATCGAGAGTGAGCTCTTCGGCCACGTGCGCGGCGCATTCACCGGCGCCGATCGCGATCGCGCGGGGCTCATCGAGACGACCGATGGCGGCACGCTCTTCCTCGACGAGATCGGCGAGCTGCCGCTGGCGGCGCAGGCGAAGCTGCTGCGCTTTCTGCAGGAAGGCGAGTTTCGCCGCGTCGGCGACACCGTGAACCGCTCCGCCGACGTGCGCATCGTCAGCGCGACGAATCGCAAACTCGAAGCGGCGGTCGAAGAAGGACGCTTCCGCGACGATCTCTACTACCGCATCCGCGGCGTCGAGCTCGCGCTTCCGCCACTGCGCGAGCGCGGCACGGACGTGCTGCTGCTCGCGGCGCATTTCCTCGCATCCGAGCGCGAGAAGCACCGCGGCGGACCGGCGTTGCTCGCGCCCGACGTCGAGGCGATCTTCACCGCGTACGCGTGGCCGGGCAACGTGCGCGAGCTGCAGAACGCGATCCGCGCCGCGCACGCGATGGCCGGCGACGCGAAGCAGATCGACGTCGAGCATCTGCCCGAGCGGCTGCGCAACGTCGCCCCCGCGCGCGTCGCCGCCGGCTCGTATCAGGACGCGGTGGCGCGCTTCAAGCGCGATCTCATCGAGCGCTCGCTCCTCGAGGCGCGCGGCAATCAGAACCGCGCCGCGTCGCTCCTCAAGATGTCGCGGCAGGCGCTCGCGTATCAGATCCGCGAGCTCGGAATTCTCGTCAGAGCGTAAGCGGTCCGTCACAACCGAGCTCCGCGATCCCCGTACAATCGGGGCGAATGCGCCGGAAATCCATCCTCGCGCCGCTGCTACTGCTCGCCCTCGCGGGCTGCTCGCTCTACAACGACGTCACCGTCGGTCCGCTGAATCTGTTGCCGTCGAACATCGAGCGCGGCTCCGACATCCAGTCGATGCTGCGCAAGGCCGACTACCTGCGCGCGATCGATCTCACGGACACGATCACGAAGCGCGAGCATCCGAATCCGGTCGACCTCGCGTCGCTCGGCGAGGCGTATCTCGCGGCGGGACGCTACGACGACGCCCGCAAGATCCTGCGCGACGCGCTCGATCTCAAGCCGTTCCGAGCGACGCACGCGCAGGTGGCGTGGGACCTCGCGCAGCTCGAGTACCTGCAGAACAACTACGACGCCAGCCTCGAGTGGGCGGAGATCGCCGTCGACCACGGCGTCAACGTGCGCCAGTGGCACACCGACTTTCTGCGCGCCATGTCCAACGTGCAGGCGTACCGCTTCAGCGGCGCGCCGAGCGACGACATCCCGTTCAAGTTCGAGCATCCGGTCGTGCCGCGCATCAACGTGCGCGCGAACGGCACGCATCAGATCGAAGCGGTGATCGACTCCGGCGCCGTGCTGTCGATCGTCTCGCGGCGCGTCGCGAACGAGCTCGGACTGCAGGCGATCTCGCCGAGCGAGGGAACGTTCTTCGGCCTGCTCGGCGAGCCGATTCAGGTGCAGTTCGCGCTGCTGCAACGACTCGAGCTCGGCGCCATCGTGATCGAGAACGTTCCGGTCGCGATCATGCCGGACGACAAGATGAAGTTCCTCGTCAACAAGAAAGAAGGAACGCAGCTCAACATCGACTTCCTCCTCGGCTCGAACCTGCTCAAGGAGTTCCGGCTCGAGCTGCGGTTCGACCGCAAACACGCGCGCTTCACGCGCCTCACGGCGAAAGATCACGTTGCCGACCGCGATCAGAACCTCTTCATCGAAAACTTCCGGCCGCACGTGCGCGGCGCGGTGAATCGCAAGGGCTGGTTCCTCTTCGTGCTCGACACCGGCTCGGAGATCACGTTCCTCAATCAGGCGCGGCTCGCGACCCTGCCGATCCAGATGTTCGGCTCCGGCGCCCACAGCGCGACTCTGCAGGGACTGGGCGGCGCGATGAAGCACGGCGGCAAAGTCGAGAACGTGGAAGTCGGCATCGACCGCTGGGCGGGGACGTTCAAGACGCTGCCGATGTACGAGAACGACGTGAAGGAAGAAGACGTCGGAATTCTCGGCGAGAACTTCCTCCAGAACTTCAACGTCGTGATCGACTTCGGCCGCATGCGCGTCGACCTGCAGCGGCGCTGACGCGCGTCACTCGCTCTTCTTCTGCTTGCGGCGCGCCCAGCCGTCGACGATGCGCTGCGGCGTGCGGCTCAGCGCGAGCGATTCGGCCGGCACGTCCTTCGTGATCGTCGAGCCCGCGCCGACGTACGCGCCGCGGCCGACTCGCACCGGCGCGACGAGCTGCGTGTCCGAGCCGATGAACGCGCCGTCTTCGATGATCGTCTTGTGCTTGTGCACGCCGTCGTAGTTGCAGGTGATCGTGCCCGCGCCGATGTTCACGTCCGCGCCGACCTCCGCGTCGCCGATGTACGACAGATGCGACGCCTTCGCGCCGTCGCCGAACACCGCCTTCTTCGTCTCGACGAAGTTCCCGACCTTCACGTGTTTGCCGAGGTGCGAGCCGGGGCGGAGATGCGCGTACGGACCGACGTTCGCGTCGTCCTCGATCACCGCGTCGTCGGCGACGGTGCCGGTCTTGAGATGCACGTTGTCGCCGACGCGCACGTTCATGAGATGCACGCCGGGATCGATGACGCAGCCTTCGCCGATCGTCGTCGTTCCTTCGAGCGTGACGAACGGATAGACGACGGTGTCGGCGCCGATGCGCACGGTCGAGTCGATGACGACGGTTGCGGGATTGCGGAACGTGACGCCGTCGGACATGAGCTTCGCGATGACGCGGCGCTGGATCTCGGACTCGACCTGCGCGAGCTCGGAGCGCGAGTTCACGCCGAGGGCTTCGATCGGCTCGGCGACGACGGCGCCCACGCGATGTCCGCGCTCGCGCAGCACCTGCAGCAGATCGGTGAGGTAGTACTCCTTCTGCGCGTTGTCGGTTTTCAGATTGCGCAGGTTGTCGAAGAGATGCTCACCGTCGAAGACGTAGATGCCGGCGTTCACCTCGCCGATGCGCTTCTCGTCATCGGACGCGTCCTTCGCCTCGACGATGCGCTGCACGGCGCCGGCGTCGTCGCGCACGATGCGGCCGTACATCGCCGGATCGTCCGGCTTCATCGTCAGCAGCGTGAGCGCGTTGCCGGCGCGCGCATGTTCATCGAGTAATCGGCGCAGCGTCTCCGCGCGCGTGAGCGGCACGTCGCCCGAGAGCACGAGGATGCGCTTGCCGTCGATGCCGTCCGCTTCGACGAGCGCGGCGGCCTGCAGCACCGCGTGTCCGGTGCCGAGCTGCTCTTCCTGGACGGCGTAGCGCGCGCGGTCGCCGACCGACTGCTGCACGGCGTCGCGCTGATGGCCGACGACCATGACCGGCCGCCGCTGCGTCAGCTCGGCGGCGAGATCGAGGACGTAGTCGACGATCGGGCGGCCGGCGGCGCGGTGAAGGATCTTGATCGTCTTCGACTTCATGCGCGTGCCGAGGCCCGCGGCGAGGATGATCACTTCGAGGTTCTCGTTCATGCGGCGGGAAGCATATGCCGGACACGCGCAACGTCTCAGGTATACTTCCTTAAAAATGGATCGCCTGCGCCGTCTTCTGGCCCTGCTCCGCGTCGCCTTCACGCTGTTTCTGCTGATGGCGTCGATGCTCCTCTCGCTCGGCCTCGGCTGGCGGAGCCTCGTGCCGAAGGACGTCGCCGGACATGACGCGCTCGCGAGCGTGTACGTGCATTCGCGCAACGCCGAGGTGCGCCGCTACGCGGAAGATCACATCGACGACCGCAAGCTCACCAGCGACATGCGCGTCGCGTTCGACAAGGCGTTCTGGCAGACGTACGTCGCGCATGCGGCGGACTACCGCGGCCGCAACGTGCAGGCGGACATCTTCGCCATGCACACGGACGACTTCGTCGACTTCGTCGCGCACCGGCGCCGCGACCGCACCGGCCACTATCCCGCGTACGTCTACGACGCGTTCGACCGCGTGAAGGGGCGCGAGCTGGTCGACCTGGCCACGGCCGTGGCCGCGAACGATCGTGAGGATCAGGAGCTCCGCCGCGTCGCCGCGCGTTATCTCGTGGGACAGTCCGTGCCGCCGAAAACGGAGGAGCAGATCCTCAGCGCACGGATCGTCGGGCAACTCCTCGGGAAGAACGGGCAATGACGATCACGACGCTGCGCGACCTCCTCTTTGCACTCGCGGTGATCGCGCTGCTCGAGCTGAGCAGGCTCTCCGTGATCGCGACCATCGTGCACGCCTGCCTGTATGCGCTGCTGATGGTCCTGATCGCGATCGACTACGCCGGCGTGACGCTCGTGGGTGGTGGGCCGCTGGTCGGCAGAATGCTCTCGCATCTGTTGCCCGCGGCCGCGGTTTGCGAGCTGCTGCTCGTGCCGACGCGGCACCGTTTCCTCGGCCTGCTCGAAACGGGGATGTTTCTGCTGCTCGTCGTGCAGTGTTCGGGCGCGTTCTTCTGGGAAGGCGTGTGGTCGGAGCGGCGCCGCGCGTACGGTGCCTGGCTGATGATCGCGGCGTCGCTGACGGTCGCGTTGCGCGCCGTCACGCCGCGCGAGGTCCTCGCGTTCATCGGGCATCCGGCGTCGATCGTGATCGCGGCGTTCGGCGCCGCCGTCGTGCTGCTCGTCTATGCGACGCTCTCTGTCGTGGAGCAGGAGACGCGGCGGCGCGTGCTCGCGGCGCTCGCGGCGTGCGTGAGTCTCGTGCTCGCGCTGGTCGATCTCCTCGGCGTCATGCACCGGCTCGACGTGCCGCGGGCGTTCGCCACGATCGCCGCGGCGTCGTGCGTGGCGCTGTACATCGTCGCGCGGCTGTTCTGGACGCAACCGGTGCCGCGCGACGAGGAACGCGCGAGCTTCATTCCGTTCACGTTTGCGCTCGCGTTTCTGCTGACGTTCACCGTGAAGGTCTACTCGAGCGATGTGCGCGCGCTGCTCGAGGTGATGCGACACGAGCAGAAGTTCGAGCTGTGGCTGGTCATCGCGGCGGCGGTGATGTCGATCGGGCTGACCGCGCTGCTGACGCGCTTCAGACGGTCGGAGGACTCGCGCGCCGCATCCGCTCCACGGAACGGCCGTAGGTCTCGTACAGCCGGAAGATCGTCTGCGCCAGCGCCGCGGGCTCGTGACGCACGTAGTTTTCTTCCGCGATGATGTCGCCGAAGAACGGCGTGACGCCGAGCTCGCGCACCGCGTCGACGTCGCATTCGACCGGCACCTGATTCATCGCCGCGTACGCGTCGAGGATCGATTCCGACGGACGCCGGCCGTTCATCACCATCACGTCGACGACGAGCCCCGCGTGCTCGACGATCGCGCGCAGGTGGTCGGACGCGGTGTAGCCGTCGGTCTCGTTCGGCTGCGTCATCACGTTGCAGATGTAGACGCGCAGCGCGCGCGCGGCACGCAGCGCGTTCGCCAGCGGCTCGATGACGAGGTTCGGCAGCACGGAGGTGTAGAGCGAGCCGGGGCCGATGATGATGAGGTCCGCGGCTTCGAGCGCTTCCATCGCGCGCGCCGTCGGCTGCGCGTCGGGCGGCTCGATGGCGAGGTGCGTGATGCGCGCGTGGCGGCTGGTCGTGCGCGGCGCCTCGCCGATGACCGAGCCGCTGATCGCGACTTCGCCGACGAGCTCCGCGCCGTCTTCGAGCGTCGCGCGGAGGCGCACGTCGTCGAGCGTCGACGGATAGATCGAGCCGCGGATGGCGAGGACTTCCGCCGCGGCGAGAATGGCCTCGTCGAAGCTGCCGGTGATGTCGGTCATGGCCATCAGCAGCAGGTTGCCGAGGGAGTGGCCTTTGAGCGCGGAGTCGGTGTCGAACCGGTACGCGAACAGCCGCGAGAGAAGCTGTTCTTCTTCGGCGAGCGCGACGATGCAGTTGCGGATGTCGCCCGGCGGCAGCACGCCGAACTCCTTGCGCAGCACGCCGGAGCTGCCGCCTTCGTCGGTGACCGTGACGATCGCGCCGAGGTGGTTGATCGTCCAGCCGCCGTCGGCGGCGACGTAGGTTTTGAGACCGCGCAGCAGCGTCGAGAGTCCGGTGCCGCCGCCGATGGCGACGATGTCGAGGCCGCTGCTCATGCGCGGCGCGATTCTACGCCGCGCGCCGTCAGCGCCGCTCTTCGACGATGCGCGCGAGCTGGTGCCGCAGCGGTTCCAGCAGCGTGTAGTGCGACGTGAGGCGGCTCTGCCGCTCGTTCTCGCCGTGGAAGAGATCGCGCATCGTGTCGGCGCGCTCGCGGTACCACTGGTCGCTGACTTCGCCGTGGTCGCGCTTCTCGTCGAGCACGCGCATGATGTGCTCGCGGTCGATGATCTCGGGATGATGGTTGACGCCGAGGAAGCGCGGCATCGCGCCGCCCGCATCGCGCGCGAGCTCGATCATCGTCAGCGCGGGACTGCCCGCGGCCTCGAACGCGATCGGCAGGCTCTTGCCTTCGCTCTCGAGCACGAGATCGAAAAGGCGGTTGTCGATGACGCGGAAATGCTGGCCGTCCGGCAGCGCGCGCGCGAACTGCTCGAACCACGGATGCCGCAGCGCCTCGCGCGAGAGGCGATTCACCGGCATGCCGCTGCTCTTCTCGGCGCGCAGCTGCGGCTGCGCCACGCCCGACCAGCGGCAGACGAGGCCGAACGAATGGCAGACGGCGAAGAGCGCCGCGCGCTCGTAGCCGAGGATGTCGTCGAAGAGGCGGAAGAGCGGCGCTTCCCAGCTCGTCGTCTCGGTGATGCCCTGGCTCCATTCCGCGACGCCGTCGTTCTGACGCGGATCGAGATGGCCGGGACCGCCCGTGCCGACGTAGAGCCGGAAACGGCCGTTCGGAGATTCGGGGATGAGCTCGCGCTGCCGCACGTCGAACGACAGCACGCGCACTTTCGCGCCGATCGCGCGCAGCTCGTCCTGCAGCGACTCGGCGGCATCGAGCACCACGCGCACGAGCGCGTCGTGACCGACGTTCGGCCACGAATGGTTCATGTCGAGCAGCGCGACGTCGATGCGGTCGCGTGAGGCGGCGGGGAGCGAGTTGTCTTCGAGCCGGATGTACTCGAAAAAGTCCGTCGGATGATGAAGTTCGTGGCCTTGCATCGCTCGCGTCAGATGACCCCGTGTTCCGTCTCGTTCACGATGTAGTCCACCACATCGCGCAGGTCGTTGCGCTGGTTGTAGACGGCGATCTGGCGGTCGGCGCCCGGACCTCGCCGCACGATCTCGCGCGCGTAGTAGACCTCGTCGCGCGAGCCGAGCTCGTCGACGACGTCGTCGATGAACGCGAGCAGTTCGTCGAGCAGCTCGCCGAACGGCACTTCCGCGCGGCGGCCGAAGTCGATCAGCTTGCCGCCCGTGCCGAACCGCGCCGCGCGCGCCTTGTTCTCGTTGAGCAGCGAGCGGCGGTACTCGCGCCAGCCGAGGTTCTGCTTGTAGAGCTTGTAGAGCTTGACCGTGATGGCCTGGAAGAGCGCGGCGAAGCAGATCGTCTCGTCGACGCGCATCGGCACGTCGCAAATGCGGTACTCGAGCGTCGGGAAGAAGGGATGCGGACGCACGTCCCACCAGATCTTCTTCGGGTTGTCGATGCAGTTCGTCTGCACGAGCATCTCGACGTACGCCTCGTAGTCGCTGAGGCGGTCGAAGTGATCGGGCAGGCCGGTGCGCGGGAAGCGTTCGAACACTTTCGCGCGATAGCTCTTCCAGCCGGTGTTGTGTCCGCACCAGAACGGCGAGTTCACCGACAGCGCGAAGACGTGCGGCAGGAAGTAGCTGGCCATGTTCATGAGCGCGATGCGCGTTTCGGGGTCTTCCACCGCGACGTGCACGTGCAGGCCGAAGATGAGGTTCGCGCGCGCGAGCATCTGCAGCTCGTACAGGATCTGGTCGTAGCGCGGCGCCGACGTCATGGCCACGTTCGCCCAGTGCGAGATCGGATGCGTGCCCGCCGACGCGATGCGCAGTCCGGCGTCGCGCGTCAGCGTGATGATCTCCTTGCGCAGCCGCGTGATCTCGCGCCGCGCCTCGGCCACGTTGCGGCAGATGGGCGTGCCGACCTCGATCACGGGATCGTGCATCTCCCGCTTGATCTCTTCCTTGAGGCGCTTCTCGCCTTCCGCGAAGAGCTCCTGAATGTGCGACTTCAGCTCGCGCGTGACGGGGTCGATGACCTGGAACTCTTCCTCGATCCCGAGAGTGAACGTCGGCTGTGGCATGGCGGCAGTTTACACGGGCGTCGCGACGTCCTTGGTCACATTGAGCGTCTGCGGCCAGTTGCCGGTCAGCTCGAACTTCTTTTCGCCCCGCACCATCTCCAGCAACACCTCGGCCATGTTGGTGACCATCCAGTCGAAGTTTTCCTGGCCGACGGAATGCACGTCGGCGTCCGGCGCGGCGTTCATGAAGTCGATCGCGTACGGCACGCCGCCGCGCACCGCGAACTCGACGGTGTTCATGTCGTAGCCGAGTCCCTCGCAGAGCGCGAGCGCGTCGCGATGGATCCGCGCCTCGAACTCCGGATTCATCGGCGGCGGATTCTTGACGTAGCGCTCGTGGAACGGCGCCTTCGGGTCGTAGGCCATGATGCGCACGCGCGAGCGGCCGAGGACGTAGCAGCGGTAGTAGAGCTCGAACTCGATCGCTTCCTGCGCCATCATCGTGAGGTCGCGGGTCTGATCGTACGCGGCGAAGAACTCCTCGGGGTCGTGCACCTTGTACACGTCCTTCCAGCCGCCGCCGTACGCGGGCTTCATGAAGATCGGCCAGCCGAGGTACGCGAAGACGTCGTCCCAGTTGACGAAGCGCATGTTGCGGAACGACTTCGCCTCGGTGTTGGGCGGATGCTGTTTGTGCGGGAGCAGCACCGTCTTCGGCACCGCGACATTGACGGATTTCGCGACGAGGTTGTCGAAGAACTTGTCGTCGGCCGACCACCAGATCGGGTTGTTGACGACGCGCACGCCCGACGCCGCGGCGCACTTCAGATACGTGCGGTAGAACGGCACCTCGTGGCTGATGCGGTCGAGGATGAGGTCGTACGGAAAGATGCCGTCGTCTTTCAGGAAGGACAGCTCCGCGGGTCCCGCCTCGACATCGTCTCCGCCGCGCGCGTTGATCGCTTCGATCAGCGCCCACGGGAACGTGTCTTCCATACCGAAGATGATGCCGATGCGTTTCTTGCTCATGTCGTCTCCCAAAAGGGGGCGATCGTATAGAATCCGCCCGCTTCCGGGCAATCTATGTATCGCGAATACGTGAAGTGGTACTCACCCTCCCTCGGACGCGACATGGAGGCGCTCTGGTTCGGGAAGTTCGGCCGGCCGGTGCTGCTGTTTCCGACGTCGTCCGGACGCTACTACGAGAACGAGGACTTTCATCTGGCCGGCTCGCTGGCGGAGAAAGTCGACGCCGGCGAGATCCAGCTCGTCCTGGTTGACACCGTCAACAACGAGAGCTGGTACAACAAGAGCGTCCACCCCGCCGTGCGTGCGGCGCGCCACACGCAGTACGACGCGTACCTGCGCCACGAGATGGTGCCGTACATCTACAACCGCGCGCAGCGCGGAGATCTGGTCGTCTACGGGGCGAGCTTCGGCGCGTATCACGCCGCGAACTTCGCCGCGCGCTATCCGGACGTCGTCAGCCGCGCCATCTGCTTCTCCGGCGTCTACGACATCCGCTCGTTCCTCGACGGCTACTGGGACGACAACTGCTACTTCCACAATCCCGTGTCGTACATCCCGAACATGAACGCGGAATGGGTGGGCAAGCTCTCGCGTGTCGGCTGGGTCATCGCGACCGGCGAACACGACTCGCTGATTCAGGAGAACCGCGACTTCTCGGCGCTGCTCTGGTCGAAGGGGATTCCGAACGTGCTCGAGGTCTGGCCGGGTGTCTTCGGCCACGACTGGCCGTGGTGGCGCGAGCACCTCAAGCGCTTCGTTTGACCGCGTGCCCCCGAGCTGCCGCGCGCGATGCGCGACAGCTCGCAGGCTTGGTCGATGAGCAGACTCAGTTCGTGCCGGTGCTGACGCTGGCGTGCTTCTTCGCCATCACGTCGCGCAGCGTGCTCGCGGGAATCGAGCCTTCGATGCGGATCGAGTCGTCCTTGCGCGTGACGTCGAAGCGGCGCAGCACGGTGACCATCTCCGGCGCCTTGTCCTGCGCCGCGAGACGCAGCGCGGAGAGCGCGCCGCGGACGGTGTCTTCGATGAGCTGCAGCGTCTCGCCGTCGCTGGAGAGACCGATCGCGCCGAGCTGCAGCGCGTCGCCGGTGTCGGTGGCCCAGACGGCCATCGTGGAGAGGCTCTTGAGCGCCGACGCGAGCGCCGCGCCCTGGGGGCCGTGGCCGGTCGGCGTCGCGTTCGTCTTGGCCAAACGCGATGCGCGCGCGACGTCGACGAGCGCCCACGCCGTGGCGTTGCGGTCGATGCGATTGAGGTCCATCGCCAGCGCGCCGGCGGAACGGAAGCCGCTGCCGCCGTTCGCGTACGCGGCGAGCGCCGCGGCGACCGCGCGCTCATTGCCCGCCAGCACGAGCGAGGAGCTCGGGAACGCCACCGCGCCGCTGTCGCTGGCGTCGCCGTCGTGATCGTCCGGCAGCAGGAGGTACGCGCCCTTCTTCACCGCGCCGCGCGAGAGGAGCGCGCTGGTGAGGCGCTGTGCGTTGAAGCGGCCTTCGGCGGCGACGAGCACGTCGGCGTCCGAGCCGAGGTTCGTGCGCGGCGTCGTGGAGACCACGAGCACGTCGATGTCCTTCGACGGCGCGAGGCCGGCGTCGGTGAGGAACTTCTCGGCTTCACCGTCGGTGGACATCTTGTCGGTCTGCTGGAAGAGCATCGACGAGAGCGGGCTGCTGCGCATGTCGCGCAGCTTCACCATCCCGACCGAGGCGGCGTTCGGCGGTACGAGTCCGAGCGCGTCCGGACTCGCCAGCGCGGGAAGCGCCAGCGCGGCCGTCGCGGCGAGAGCGAGAGACAGGCGGAGGAACGGTTTGCGGTTCATGAGGTTCAGAACTCCTTTCGGGTGAAGAGCCACGAGGCCAGAACGAGACAGACCACGCCGAACGCGGCGGTGGTGATGAACGGAGCGGGAGTTAGATTGCGCAGCAGTTGCTCCGGCATCTGCTCGCCGCCGACGAATGCCACGACCGCCTGCATCAGCTCCGCGGTCTTGGGAAAGATCCAGTACAAACCGTTGATGAGCGCGGCCTGCCACTCCTTCGACACCGCCGCCGCGATGCGCTCGTGCGCCGCCAGCATGAGGCCGAAGAAGAAGATGCCGTACGAGGCCATGATCGAGACCGCGGTCGACGACGTGAACACGCCGATGAAGAACGCGAACGCGAGCAGCACCGCGATCACGAGAAAGATGATCGCGCCGCCGAGCAGAAAACGAGCGTGCAGCACGTGCGTCTTCCACGCGACGATCAGCCAGATCGCGCCGATCAGATAAACGAGATTGCTCCCCGCGAGCAGCAGCCCGGCGATGTAACGCGAGAGCAGGAGCTTCACGCGTCCGACTGGGCGCGAGAGGTAGAGATCGATGGTGCCCTTCTCCTGCATGCGCGGCACGAGATGCGCCGTGGCGAAGATCGCCAGGAACGTCGCCAGGAAGTAGAGGAAGCCCGAGAAGCCGGCCTCGAAGCCGAGCACGAGCTTCTCGATGGAGAGGCCGCTGTCGCCGCCCATCTGCACTTCCTTGCCGAACAGCTTCGCTCCGGCGAGCGCCCCGTTGACAATATCGAGATTGATTGCAGACGCAAAAATGATGATGAATATCGTCGACAGAAAAAAGTAGGCGATTAACGTCCAGCGGGCTGCCGCCTCGCGGAAGACGTCTTCGATGTTCGCGGCCAGCGCCTTCACGGGTGCACCTCCTCGGCGCGGCCTTCCGCGCGAATGAGATCGACGAACACGTCCTCGAGCGTCGAGCGCATCGGCGACAGCTCGCTGAGGACGCCGCCGTTCGCGCGGAGGCGATCGACGAGCGCGTTGAGATGCGCGAGGTCGGTGACGGAGAGCACGACGTGTCCGTTGACGCGCTCGACGCCGGCACCGGTTTCGCGGAACGCCGCCACGAGGCTGTCGTCGATCGGCGTCGCGACCATCTTGTAGGACGCGCTCTTGCGCGTCAGCTCGTCCACGGTGCCGAACGCCGCGACCTTGCCGTTACGCAGCACCGCCACGCGATCGCAGGTCAGCTCGATTTCGGAGAGCAGGTGCGAGTTGAGCAGCACGGTCGCCCCGCGCTTCGCTTCCTCGCGCAGCAGATCGCGGATCTCGCGGCGTCCGACCGGATCGACGCCGTCGGTCGGCTCGTCGAGCAGCAGCACCCGCGGCGAGTGGATGAGCGCGCACGCCAGCCCGAGGCGCTGAGTCATGCCTTTCGAGAACTTCTTGATGCGCACGTCGATCCACTGCGAGAGGCGCACGCGCTCGAGCAGCATCGGGATGCGCGCCTTGATCGCCCCGGAATCCATCCCCGACATGCGGCCGAAGATCGACAGCGCCTGGCGCGCGGTGAGGTAGTTCGGGATCTTGTGCCCTTCCGGCAGATAGCCGACGCGGCGGCGCGACTCGGGATCGCTGACCGGAAGCCCGCACACCGCGGCGCGGCCGGTGGTCGCGCGCGTGAGGCCGAGGAGAATTTTGACGGTTGTCGTTTTTCCGGCGCCGTTGGGGCCGAGCAGGCCGAACAGCTCGCCTTCACCGACCGTGAAGTCGATGCCGTCGAGCGCCGTGATCGGCGGCTTGCCGAACGACGACCGGTATTGCTTGCGGAGGCCCGAGACCTCGATCAGCGTCGTCATGGGAACAAGATACGAGGCCTCGGGGCGAAATGTTTTCGCGGGTCAGCGCGCGCCGGCCGTCTCCGGCACGTGCTGCGCGAGTCGCGACTCCACCGCGTCCCAGTCCATGTTCGAGAGGAACGCTTCGATGTACTTCGGCCGCTCGGCCGGTTTGTAGTCGAGCAGGAACGCGTGTTCCCAGACGTCCATCACCACGAGCGGAACGAAGCCCGCGACGTTGCCGGTCTCGTGCAGCGTGATCCAGTGGTTCGAGACGTTGCCGGTCGCGGGATCGAGGAAGCAGATCGCCCAGCCGACGCCGCGCATCTTGCCGACGCCGACGAAGTCCGTCTTCCAGATGTCGTAGCTCGGGAAGCTCTTCTCGACCGCCGCGCGGAAGCGCGAGCCTTTCGGCGCCTCATCGCCGCCCTGCGGCTTCATGTTCCCGAAGTAGTACTCGTGCAGGACCATGCCGTTGTACTCGAAGCCGAGGCGGCGCGTGAGCTCGGAGTACGCCGGCATCTCGTCCTGATCGACTTGGCCGTCGGAGAGAATCGCGGCGATCTTCTCCGTCAGCACGTTCGTGTTCGAGACGTAGCCTTCGTAGAGCTTGAAGTGCATCTCCAGCGTCTTGTCGGAGATGCCGTTGAGGCCGGAAAGGTTGAACGTTTTGGGTTTGTAGACCTTCGTTTCCATGAAGGGCGGTGCGTGCATAACACGCACCTGACGCGCCTAATACACGCAGCGGAACGTCGCGTACACAAACGGGTAGTTCGGGCGGAACCAGTTGCGGAAGCTGCGGCGGACGAGCTCGCGCGCGGTGACGGGCGAGGCGCCTTTCATCACGTAATGCGCGCCATCGAAGAAGTCGGTCGAGTACGGCAGATACGACGGCATCGCCTGAAAGCCGGGGAACGCGTCGAACGTCGTCGACGTCCACTCCCAGCCGTTGCCGACGAGATCGAGCACGCCCCACGCGCTCGCGCCGCGCGGATGCGCGCCCGCCGCCAACGGCTCGTAGCTCGCGAAGTCGAAGTTGCCGCGCGTGGCGTCGGGCGCATCGTCGCCCCACGGCTGCGCGCGTTCGTCGCCGTCGGGCGAGCCGTACGCCGCGCGGTGATACTCCGCTTCCGTCGGCAGGCGCGCGCCCTTCCACCGCGCGTACGCGGCGGCTTCGTCGTGCGTCGCGTACACCGGCGCGTCGAGCGGCAGCGGCACGGGCGCGAGCAATCCGCGCCAGAGCCATTCGCCGTTGTCGCCGCGCATCCAGAAGTGCGGCGCGTTCGCGCCGGTGGCGTGCATGAATTCGAGGTAGTCGCCGTTCGTGACGTTGCGCGCGTCGATGGAGAACGCGTCGACGTCGACGGTGATGCGCGCGAACTCGTTGTCCCAGCCGAACGCGGAATCGCGCGCGGCGCCGAGCGTCGCGCGTCCTGCCGGAATCGCGATGCGCTGCTGCGGCGCGGCGGCGCGCGTGTCGACGTCCGGCGCGGACGTCGTGCGCTTCTTCGCGTACGGCAGGTTGTGCAGCATGTAGAGCAGCGTCTCCTGATGCATGAGCTCGTGCTCGAGCACCGTGAACACCGCCTCGCCGCCGCGCAGCTCCGGGACGTCGTCGCGCTCGAGCGTCGCGTTGCCGAGCGCGTCTTCGATCATCGCATCCGCGCGCGCACCGTACGCCTGCACGTCATCGCGTGACGGCCACAGATCGGTCGGGTTCTTCACCGCCGCCTCGTCCTCGGGATCGATGCCGCGCGCGAACAGCGTTTCGAGCCGCTCGTCGATGCCGTCGCGTTTGAGCGCTAGCTTGATCAGCGTGTTGACGGCGAACGCCGGCAGGTGGCCTTCGTAGAACACGACCGGATTGCGCAGGGCGATCGGGCGGTCGTAGTACGCGTCGGGCTGGATGAGGTCGAACAACGCGCGCGTGCGGCGGCGCGTGGCGCGATACCAGTCGATCAGCCCCTCGCGTGTGACGCCGTCCGGAAATGCGTGGTGACGCATGTCCGGATTCTAGCGGCGATCACGACGACAGCTCGCGACGGACTTCGCTGAGCCACGCCAGGCGCGCGCGCAGCTCGTGCATGCCGCCGAGCGTGCTCAGCGCGTCGAGCGCCATCGTGCCTGTCTCGCGCTGCGCGGCGTAGAGCTCTTCGAGTCCGGTGAGCTGTTCGCGCACGACCCGCTCGGCGTCGTCGAAGAAGCGTGCGCGCGCCTTCGCGGGCAACGCGTTGATGAAGACGACGCGCGTGCGGATCGGATCGAAGCTCGCCGCGCCGGCCGACGGCGGAAACGGCGGCGCGAGCCATTCGCGCAACGCGGCGAGTCCCTGTTCGGTGATCGTCAGCACACGCTTGCGGCGCGAGTTCCACTGCGCGCTCTTGCCGCGCAGGAACCCTTTCTCCTCGAGCCGCCGCACGAGCGGATAGATCGCGCCCGCGCTGCCGCTCCAGTACGACGACGGCGACTCCGCGAACGGCTTCGCCACTTCATACGCGGTGAGCGGTCCGCCTTCCCATACGATCCCGAGAACGCAGTATTCGAGCTCCGTCACTTGCTCTTCGTAATACCACAGAAGAGCATGAAGCGGCGGCGCGATCAGTGCGCGGCGAGGGCGTTGCTTGCGACAGGGCTTTCGACCGCCGTCTCCACCGGCACTTCCACCACGCGGAACGGCGGACGATCGGGATAGGTCGTGGCCAGCACCGGCATGGCCACGTTGTAGACCGGCGCGTTCCCCTTCGTGCGCCCCTCGGCCGTCCCGCGATGCGCGTGGCCGTGGAAGACGGCGTTCACGCGATAGCGGTCGAGCGGCTCTTCGAGCCGGCTCGAGCCGAGGAAGGCGATGATCTCCGGCGGCTCGCCGTTGACCGTGGCCTGGATCGGCGAGTAATGCAGCACGCCGATCTTCTGCGGCGTGCGCAGGCGCGCCAGCGCGGCCTCGAGCTTCAGCGCCTCGTTGATCGTCTCGTGCACGAAGTCCTTGATGATCTTCTCGCCCCACGCGCCGAGCGCGCGGCGGCCGAAGCCGCCCGCGAAGCCCTTCACGCCGGCGAAGCCGACGCCGCGGAATTCGTACGAGTCGCCGTCGAGCATCACCACGCCCGCGTCGGTGAGTATGTCAACGACGTCCTTCTCGTGTCCCGACTCGAAGTCGTGATTGCCGAGGACGCCGATGGCGGGGATACGCAGCGCGGAGGTGATGTCCTTCGCGAGGATCTTCGCCTCGTCGACAGCGCCGTAGTCGGTGAGATCGCCGCAGAGCAGCAGAACGTCCGCCTGTTCGGTGATCTGCGTGAAGAGCGGCTGCAGCGCGCCCTGCGCGGTCTTCTTGACGTGGATGTCGGCGACGGCGGCGATGCGGAGCGTTTCCGGTCCGGCCATCGTCACTTCGCTCCGTCGACCGAAATGCCCGCGGTCCAGTGATCGATCTCTTCCTGATTCATCGTCGCCTCGTGGAGCCGCGCGTCTTCGTAGCCCCACTCGCCGATGTCTTTGAGGTACTGCTGCCGCGAGATGATCGTGCCGTAGCAGACCTTCTCGTTCGCGTTTCCCTGCTCGGTCTCCTCGCGCAGGCGATTGGTCAACTCGTTGACCACCCAGCCCGGCACCTTGTCGCGGTCCGAGGGATAGATGAAGCCGAAGAGCACGAGGTGCGCGTACAGCGCGCGCCAGTATTTGCCGTAGCGTTCGAGAAGGCGTTTCCAGTCGAGCTTGTCGCCGACCGCGCGGATGACGTGCGCGACGTCGGCGCCATCGAAGCGCTCGCGCTCCATGATCAGCCCTTTCGACCAGATCATCTCTTCGGCGGGGATGAGCTGCACGGCGACGCCGAACACCTGATCGCGCACCGCGTACTCGAACCAGCGGTCGTCGACGACGGCCACGCCGTTGCCGGCGCTGAAAATCAGATCGACGAAATCGTCGCCCTTGAACGCCTTGCCGAGCCAGTGCGGAAACGTCAGCTCGGCCTTGAAGCCTGCTTTCTGAAACGCCCACGCCGCGCGCTGGAAGTCTTCGCGGCGGATGAACACGTCGAAGTCTTTGGTGTGGCGCTCGATGCCGGTGTAGCGCGCGTACGCGTACGCACCGCCGACGAGGGTGGGAACGTTCGCCTCTTCGAGGATGGACAAGGCCTGCCGGTAGAAACGGATCGTGCTCTCGTCGAGGACCGGTGCCAGTGCTGCCATTGCGTCACTCTTTCTGCGCCGCACGGGTTCGCTGCGGGCACGTCCGAAAGTGCAGCATCCATGCCCCGGAAAAGAGCTGGCGCGGAACGAGTTAGCGCAGGTAATCGATGAGGATTCGCGCGCCGGTCGTGGAGAGCCGGTAGTCGGGCGCGCCGCCGCCGATGCGCAGCAGCCGGCGGTTCGCCGTCCACGTGCTCGCGCCGCGATTGCCGCACGCGTCGAGCCGGCAGACGATGTCGCCCGTGCGCTCGGCTTTCACCTCGAGCGAGGGCACGTCCGGCGGCGCGAGCTTGAGCGCGATCGGACCTTCGTGCGAGGCCGCGCTGACGCGTCCTGAGACGCGGTCGAGCGTGATGCCGCCGCTCTGCGTCGTGATGTCGTAGCGGCCTGTCGACTGCGCGACCGAGATGCCGCCGCGCGTCGCCGACGCGGTCACGTGTCCTTCGACGTTGCGGATCGCGACGCCGCCGTTCGCCGCGTGGACGTCGATGTTCGTCTTGCGCGGCACGTAAAGGATCACATTCGCCCACCACGCCTGCGTCTCGTCGAGGTCGGGGCCGTGCGCGACGATCTCCCCTTCCGCGTGCGAGACCGTAATCGACTCGAGGATGCGCCGCGTCTGCTCGCGTGTCTGGCCGACGGCGTGGCGGCAGACGATGAGACGCGCGAACGGCTTGTTCCAGCCGCGGATCGAGACGCTGCCTTCCTGCCCGGTGACGACGTGCAGTTGCTCGATGTTCGTCAGCGGGAGCTCGCGCTGTTCCTGATCGTCGATCTGCACCGGGAAGCTCGTGAAGGTCGTCGAGTAGAAGTGCTCGCAGTCGCTACCTTCCTGCGCGAGCGAATGATCCTGCTCGGCGCCGATGATCTGGCGCTGCCACGTGTTGTGGCCGGTGATCGCTCCGGCGAGCAGCGAGACGGCGAGAAGAAGACCCTTCATATCTCTATATGTACGGTTACGTTCGTGGGAACGTTAGGTTTCGCGGGCGTTACTGGGTAACTGGAGCAAGATACGGCAGCGTCTCCGCGAATAGCCAGCACAACAGCAATACGAGCGGGACGTGAAACAGTAGCTGCAGGATCGAGTACCCCGCGAGATCGCGCGCCTTCACGCCGAGAATGCCCATCAGCGGCAGCATCCAGAAAGGATTGATGAGATTCGGCAGCGCCTCGGCCGCGTTGTAGATCTGCACCGTCCAGCCGAGGTGCAGATGGAACGCGTTCGCCGCGGCCATCACGTACGGCGCCTCGATCACCCACTTGCCGCCGCCGGACGGCACGAACATGCCGAGGAGCGCGGAGTAGAGCGCGACGAACAGCGGAAACGTCGTGCGCGAGCTGACGAGCAGGAACAGCTCCGCGAGCCGCTGCGCGATCGGCGTCTTCGAGATCATCCCGAAGATGCCGCCGTAGAACGGGAACTGGATGAGCACGCCCGCGGTCGCGGGCACCGACTTCGCGACCGCGCGCAGAAACGAGCGCGGACGCCAGTGCAGCAGCAGACCCGCGGCGAGAAAGGCGAAGTTGAAGTTGTTGAGGTCGAGCGCGGCGAGGCCGCCTTTCTCGACGAACTGCTGCCCGAGGTACCAGAACATCAGCAGCGCGATGACGACGCTGAGGATCGGATTGTTCTCCGCGCGATCGCCGGGCGTGCGCAGCTCCGGCGCGTCGTCCGCGACCGGCTCGAAGACGACGCCGAGCGACTGCGCGGTCCGCGCGTCTTCGTCGCGCGGCGCGGAGACGTAGGCAACGATCACGGACACGCTGATCAGCACGATCGCCGTGACCGCGTTCTGCCAGAGGAAGATCGTCTGCGTCAGCGGAATGACGCCGGTGATCGGCAGGAGCGACGCTGGGATCGACGACTTCGTCGCCTGCAGCAGCGCGGCGGACGACGAGAGGCCGAGCGCCCAGACGCTGCCGAGGCCGAGGTACGCGGCGGCGCCGATCGCGCGATAGTCGACGCGGCGATGGCTCGCGTCGAAGCGGCGCGTGATCTCGCGCACGAGCAGGCCCGTGAAGATCAGCGAGAGTCCCCACGACAGCAGCGACGACAGCATTGCGAACGCGGCCACGAAGGCGACGGCGCCGCGGCCGCTCTTCGGAACCGCGGCGAGGCGTGCGGTCAGTCGCGCGACCGGCGGCGACGACGCGACGACGAAGCCGCCGATGATCACCAGCGCCATCTGCATCGTGAAATTCACGAGCGACCAGAAGCCGCCGCCGAACTCGGAGGCGAGCTTCGGCGCGGGGACGCCGATCGCCAGTCCGCCGAGGAAGACGAGCACGATCGCGGCGAGCGCGAAGACGAAAGCGTCCGGGAAAAAGCGTTCGCACGCGTCGGCGATGCGCATGCCGGCGCGCGCGAGAAGTCCGTTGCGCATGGCGCAATTCTATTTGGCAATCGTTGTGCACGCGTCCGGCAGCATGGCAACTGCACAAGCGACGACGGATCACGATGAGATTCGCCAGTGGGTCGAGACGCGCGGCGGACATCCCGCGCGCGTGAAGCGCACCGGCTCGCGCAAGGATCCCGGCATCCTGCGCATCGACTTCCCCGGCTTCAGCGGCGAAGACACGCTCGAGGAGATCGAGTGGGACGAATTCTTCGAATGGTTCGACCGCGACCGCCTCGCGCTGCTGTTGTCCGATGAGAAGGGGAACCGCTTCAACAAGTTCGTCGCGCGCGGCAATGCGCGCGGCGGTTCGTCGTCTTCGTCGCGGAAGCGTGCGAGCTCCGCGAAGCGCGGGGGCTCGGCGTCGAAGTCGTCATCGTCATCGTCGAAGTCTTCCGCGAAGAAGAGCGCATCGAAGTCGAGCGGATCGAAGTCGAGCGCGAAGAAGGGCTCGAGCGCGAAGAAGGCGTCGTCGTCCACGAAGCGCGCGAGCACGTCGTCAGGTTCGTCGAAAAAATCCGCATCGAAGAAGAGCGGATCGAAGAAGGCCGCGTCGAAGTCGACCGCGACGCGCAGCGCGAGCAGCACCAGCGCGAAACGCGGCGGCAGCACGAAGCGCAGTACGTCGTCGAAGAGCAGCACATCCTCGAAGCGCAGCGCCTCCACGAAACGCGGCGGCGGCACGAGCACCAAACGCAGCGCGAGCTCCGGCCGCGGCTCGTCCGCAAAGGGCAGCAGCAGCGCGAAAGCCAGCAGCAGCGCAAAGCGCGGCAGCACCGCGAAGCGCGGAGCGTCATCCAGCAAACAAAGCTCCGCGAAACGAACCCCCGCGAAACGCTCGTCCACGTCGAAGCGCTCCTCCTCCGCCTCCATTACCACCACCAACCACGACGAGATCCGCCAGTGGGTCGAGGCGCGCGGCGGCTTCCCCGCGCACGTCAAACGCACCGGCAGCCGCAAAGGCGATCCGGGCGTGCTGCGCATCGACTATCCCGGCTTCAGCGGCACCGACACGCTCGAGCGCATCGACTGGGACACCTGGTTCGAGTGGTTCGACCGCGACCGGCTCGCGTTCCTCTATCAGGACAAGAGGAACAGCCGCTTCTCGAAACTCATCAGCCGGTAAGCAGCCCGCGGATACACTCGCCCCGTGAGCCGCGAGTTCCACCGCCCCGCGCCCGTGCCGTTCCCGCACGAGGAACGCTCCGTGCGCGCACGCATCGAACATCGCGACCGCGTGCAGTCGCTCGACATCGACGCCGCCGCGCTCGCGGCCGAGCTCCGCGCGTCGATCCTCGGCGAAGTGCGCTTCGACGACGGCTCTCGCGCGCTCTATTCGACCGACGCGTCGAACTACCGCCAGGTCCCGATCGGCGTGGTCCTGCCGCGTGACGCGAACGACGTCATCACCGCCGTCTCCCTCGCGCGCAAGTACGGCGCGCCGATCCTCGGCCGCGGCGCGGGGACGAGCCTCGCCGGCCAGTGCTGCAACATCGCGGTGATCCTCGACATGTCGAAGTACATGCACGCGGTCGTGGAGATGAATCCCGCGCAGCGCTTCGCGCGCGTGCAGCCGGGCATCGTGCTCGACGATCTGCGCGCCGCGGCCGAACGCCACACGCTGACGTTCGCGCCCGATCCCGCGACGCACGCGCAATGCACGCTCGGCGGCATGATCGGCAACAACTCCTGCGGCGTGCACTCGATCATGGCCGGCAAGACGGTCGACAACATCGAGGCGCTCGACGTGCTGACCTACGACGGCACCCGGATGCGCGTCGGCGCGACGAGCGAGGACGAGCTTCGACGCATCATCGCGGACGGCGGCCGCCGCGGCGCGATCTACGCCGGCCTGGCGAGCATTCGCGATCGCTACGCGGACCTCATCCGCCAGCGTTTCCCGCGAATCCCGCGCCGCGTCTCCGGCTACAACCTCGACGAGCTGCTTCCCGAAAACGGCTTCCACGTCGCGCGCGCTCTCGTCGGTTCCGAATCGACGTGCGCGCTCGTGCTCGAGGCGACGGCGAAGCTCGTCTACAGCCCGCCCGCGCGCGCCTTGCTGATCGTTGGATATCCAAGCGTCTACGAGGCCGCCGACGACGTGCCGCGCGTTCTCGGCTACGGCCCGATCGGCCTCGAAGGCTTCGACGATCTCCTCGTGCGCGACCAGGAGCACAAGCGCATGAACCCGCACGGCATCGCGCTCCTGCCGCCGGGCGGCGGGTGGCTCCTCGTCGAATTCGGCGGCGAGGCGATCGGCGAGGCGAAGGAGAAAGCGCGGCGGCTCGCGGCGACGCTCGACTCCGCGCGGACGCGCCTCTTCGACAACAACTCGAAGGAAGCGCGCTTCGTCTGGGCCGTGCGCGAATCCGGACTCGGCGCGACCGGACACGTTCCCGGCAAGCCGCTCATGTGGGAAGGGTGGGAAGACGCCGCGGTCGCGCCGGAGAAGCTCGGCCGCTATCTGCGCGAGCTGCGCGCGCTCCTCGAGCGCTACGGCTACGGCGGCGATTTCTACGGCCACTTCGGCGACGGCTGCGTGCACACGCGCACGAACTTCGATCTCACGTCCGCGCCCGGCATCGCGAAGTTCCGCGCGTTTCTCGACGACGCGGCGGATCTCGTGGCATCGCACGGCGGATCGTTCTCCGGTGAGCACGGCGACGGCCAGGCGCGCGCGGCACTGCTGGAGAAGATGTTCGGTCCGGAGCTCATGCAGGCCTTCCGCGAGTTCAAGGCGCTGTGGGATCCCGACGGCAAGATGAACCCCGGCAAACTCGTCTCGCCGTACATGCCGGACGAGAACCTCCGCCTCGGCGCCGACTGGAGTCCGTGGTCGCCGCCGACGCATTTTGCGTTCGAAGAAGACCACGGCCGGATGAACCACGCCGTGCTGCGCTGCGTCGGCGTCGGCCGCTGCCGCCGTCTCGACGGCGGCACGATGTGCCCGAGCTATCAGGCCACGCGCGAGGAGGAGCATTCGACGCGCGGCCGCGCGCGGCTGCTCTTCGAGATGTTCGCGGGCCAGACCGTGCCCGACTCGTGGGACAACCAGGCCGTCAAGGACTCGCTCGACCTCTGCCTGTCGTGCAAGGGCTGCAAGGGCGACTGCCCGACGCAGGTCGACATGGCCACGTACAAGGCCGAGTTCCTGTCTCACTACTATGAAAATCGTAGACGGCCGATGCCCGCCTACACGATGGGGCTCATCTACTGGTGGGCGGGACTCGCATCGAAAACGCCACGTCTGGCGAACGCGATGATGCGGCTGCCGTTCGCGCGGCGCATCGGCGGCGTCTCGAAGCACCGGCAGATGCCGCGCTTCGCGCCGAAATCATTCCGCGCGCAGTTCCGCGAGCGCGGCGCGTCGCGCGGGAAAAAGCGCGTCGTGCTCTGGCCGGACACGTTCAACAACCACTTCCGCCCCGACACCGCGTGTGCGGCGGCGGACGTGCTCGAAGCGGCCGGCTACGGCGTCACGATTCCGCGGCGGCGCGTCTGCTGCGGGAGGCCGCTGTACGACTGGGGCTTCCTCGATCGCGCGAAAAAAGTGCTGCGCACGACGATGGAGGTGCTGCGGCCGGAGCTCGACGAGAACCTCACCATCATCGGACTCGAGCCGAGCTGCGTGTCGGTCTTCCGCGACGAGTTGCCGAATCTCTTTCCACGTGATGCAACGGCGTTGCAGCTTTCGCGCAGCGTGGTGACGCTCAGTGAGTTCATCGCCGCGGAAGGCGACGCATTTCCGTTGCCGGCGCTGCACCGGAAGGCGCTCGTGCAGGCGCACTGTCATCACAAGGCCGTCATGCGCTTCGATGCCGAGGAGGCGGTGCTGCGGCGGATGCAACTCGATCTCGAGCATCCCGACTCCGGCTGCTGCGGCATGGCCGGCGCGTTCGGATTCGAGGAGCGGCACTACGGGATGTCGATGGAGATCGGCGAGCGGGTGATCCTGCCGCTCGTGCGCGCGGCCGGTCCGGAGACGCTCATCCTCGCGGACGGCTTCAGTTGCCGCGAGCAGATCGAGCAGGCCACGGGGCGCGAGACGCTGCACTTCGCACAGGTCGTGCGGATGGCGATGGAAGGGTGAGGGTGAGGGACGAGTCGCGTGACCCGTCCCTCAGGAAGCACTCGTCAGATGCGGTCGCGATTCGAGAGCGGACCGCCGTCGTTCGCGTTGTCGTTGCTGGGGCGTTCGGAACGCGAGGTTCCCGGGCGCTCGTTCGAGCCGAAGCCGCCGCCGGTCGCCGCGCCGCGGCCGCCGCTCGAGGATTCGAAGCCGCCGCGCTCTTCGTTCGCTTGGCGGACGAACGGCTGCGAGTCGTTGCTGCTGGCGATGTCGTTGCCGCTGCCCGCGGCGGCGCGTGCACGCGCTCCACGGCTGTGGCCACCTTCCCGTCCGATCGCGGCCATGTGCGCGCGATCGCGGCTCACCGCCTCGCCGCCCTTGCGGCCGGCGACGCGTGCCTCGTCCGACGTGAACTCGTGGGCCGTTCCTTTCGCGTGTGCGGCGCGACCGCCCTTGCTGGCGATCTCGCGCTGCTTCAACGCGTCCATCGACGCAAAACCGCGCTTGCTCGTTGCCATTTGGTGTGTCTCCTTCGGGTTCGCAGAATCAGTCGTTTCGGTACTGCCGGCACCTCCATGAGGTGGCTTTAAGGCCGAGCACGAAGCGTGCCGGGCCCGCTTTGCATTTAGCGCAAAACGTGCGCGCGCACAGAACTTGCTCGGCGACGCGCGGAAAGGATTCCATCGCATGCATCAACGTTCGACTTCCCTCTGGGACGCCACCGCCGCCGCGCCGCGCTTCGATCCTCTGCGCGGAGAAATCGACGTCGACGTGGCCGTCATCGGCGCCGGCATCACCGGCCTCACCGCGGCGCTGCTGCTCCTCGAGCGCGGCCAGACCGTGGCCGTGCTGGAGAAGGAAGTCATCGGCGGCGGCGAGACGGGCAACACCACCGCGCACATCACCGCCGCCGTCGACGCGCGCTATCACTTCCTCCGTCGCAAATACAGCGTGGAGGAGGCGCGGGCGGTGGCCGATGCGAACCGCGCGGCGATGGCGCAGATCGAGGAGCTGATCTCCCGCCATTCCATCGAGTGTCATTTCCGGAAAGTGCCGGGCTACCTCTACACGGAAAGGCGGAAGTACGTCGGGGAGCTGAAAAACGAGCTCGCCGCCGCGCGCGAGGCGGGGCTCGACGTCGAGTGGACCGACAACGTGCCGCTGCCATTCGCTACGCGCGGCGCGGTCGTCTTCCGCGATCAGGCGCAGTTCCACCCGCGCGAGTACCTGGCCGGTCTCGCGGCGCAGGTCGTGGCGCGCGGCGGCAAGATCTACGAGCGCACGCAGGTGACGGGCGTGCACGACGGCACGCCGTGCATCATCGAGAGCGAAGGCGGCACCGTCCGCGCCCGCGGCGCGATCATGGCCACGAACGTCCCCATCTCCGGCTTCACCGTCGTGCTGACGAAAGCCGCGCCGTACCGCACGTACGCGATCGCGATGGCCGTCGACGGCGAGCATCCCGACGGTTTGTTCTGGGATACGGCCGATCCGTATCACTACACGCGCTGGCAGGAGACCGACTCCGGGACGTTTCTCATCGTCGGCGGCGAAGATCACCGCGTCGGCGAGAACGACGACACCGAGGCGTCGTTCGCGAAGGTGGAAGCGTACGCGCGCGAGATGTTCGGCGCGCGTCCGGTGCGCTACCGCTGGTCGGGACAGGTCATCGAGCCGCACGGCGGCCTCGCGCTCATCGGCCGCTCCGGCAATCTCTGCATCGCCACCGGCTACTCCGGCCAGGGCATGACCATGGGCACCCTCGGCGCGATGATCTGCACCGATCTTCTGACCGACGTCGAGAACCCGTGGGCGGAGACCTTCCGCCCGAACCGCGTGCACGCGCACATGACCGTGCGCGAGTTCCTCACCGAGAACATGGAGTTCCCGAAGCGGCTCGTTGCCGATCGCCTCACGCCTCACGACGTGGAAGGAAAAGAAACCGCGGACGTCCGCGCCGGCGAGGCAAAAATTCTCTCGGTCAACGGCAAAAAAGTCGCCGCGTATCGGGACCCGAGCGGCGCGCTGCACGCCGTCTCACCCGTCTGCACGCACATGAAGTGCGACGTCGCGTGGAACGTCGCCGAGCGCACATGGGACTGCCCGTGCCACGGGTCGAGGTTCACGCCGGATGGAGACGTGTTGAACGGACCGGCACGCGAGGCGCTGGCGCCGGTGGAGCTTGAATGAAGAATGCAGAACGCAGAATGAAGAATTGAGAAGCGGAACGCCGCGCATCTGGCGCCCGGTGGCGGAGAGAGAGGGATTCGAACCCTCGGTAGAGCTTTAAGGCCCTACGACGGTTTAGCAAACCGTTGGTTTCAGCCACTCACCCATCTCTCCGGCTGAAGCGCAATCCACTAAGCAGAAACGCGAAATCGAAATTCCGCGCGGCGCGCATTCTACTTCGACCGAGTCTCGCAGCGCACGATCTTCAGAATGAAAACCCTGAAGAAGGCTGGGCCAACCAGCGCAGCGGCACGTTGCCGCCCGCCTGGCGGGGTATCCGAGACGATTTTCGAACCGCTCTGCTCGCTGTGGCGTGACGCAGCGACCTTCAGTAGTGAGGAGTTCAGGTGTCGACAAGCGCGATCGACTGGTTTCGCCTAACGTCAACTGTTACAAGTGTTTCTCCTTACGCGAGTCGGCGTCAAGCCGGGTGGATTGGGACGGGTTTTCGCGCAGAACTCGGACGGTTTTCACACAGGTAGTGTTGGCATCCAGCCACCGCCTCCGCCTCCACCAACCCCGCGGGTGCGCCAGCACGCGCGCGACGGCAGCCGAATCGCGAAGGGCGTCTCGGCTTGCGCTTCTCGGGGCTCATCCGGGCATCTGCCCACAGGTCAACGCGAGACGCTGAAGAAGATGCGCACGGAGCGTGACGTTGAGGCCGCGAATCGCCCGGCGCGCTCGCCGCCGCAAAAAAAAGTGATGCAAGGACCACGGAAGTTGGCGACATTGAACCGCCGACGAGCGGCATCGGCGGTTCGATCCGGATCAGACTAACGAAGTATCGCCTCAACCCGCTTTGATTCGGCGACTTGCCATGCTAATTCTCTTCGCAACTTTCGGACGCCATCTCCAGCTTCGAGGCACGCCAACTGCCCGGAGTCCAGTCCATCTAGTTCGACTATGCCGCTCGGCCTTGAATCGCGCACCAAGATTGTCGCAGCAGGTATGTCGAATTGGCCGCAAGCACATCCCTCCTCGAAGACGCGAACTCTCCCTGATTCATCGGCGATCAAGAGTGGTGGCTTCGCCCAAGCACATCTCGGAAGCCAGTTCGCATGCCTCCAAGCGGCTATCGTCACGACAGCGGTACACGAGTTTCGTTGTGCTCTCCGTGCTATCGCAAGCAGTCGTTTCCGCAGTGCCACTCGCGGACAATCGCTCTCGTTCTGCTGCATCCCGCTGCCATTCAAGCTGACACGTGATCGTGCGTTCGCGGCCGCGAGAGGCCTCGAATCGCCATCGACCATGACGTCGGACGAGAGCCCATCGTACAGGCGTTCTCGAATGAATCTCCGATTTTTTGTTCAAGGAGGTAGGGAATCCGTCGCTGCTGACACTCCATAACAGAGTAGAGATCGGTGACTGCAGCCGCGTCTTCATGAGGAAGCTATGGTGGAGATTCGTGTTTCCAAGATTGTCCTCTTCCCGATCAAGTCTCTTGATGGCATCTCCGTCAACGCTGCTGCTGTCTTGCCCAGCGGCGCTCTGGAGCACGACCGCGAGTTTGCGCTGTACGACGACGCCGACCGCTGGATCAATGGCAAGAGCGAAGCGCGGCTGAATAACATCAGGGCGACGTACGACCTCGCCAACCTCGCCGTTACGTTGACATCACCCGCTTCTCCCGAGGCGCGTACATTCGATCTCGTCGGAAACCTGGCCGTCTTAGAGGAGTGGTTCTCGGACACGCTCGCAAAGGCTGTTCATATAAAACGAGATACGCATTCGGGATTTCCGGACGACTCGCATGCGCAGGGGCCAACGGTAATTAGCTCCGGGACGATCGCCGAAATGAGCTCGTGGTATGCGTTGTCAGATCTCGATGAAACGAGAAGACGCTTCAGAGCGAATGTCGAAGTATCCGCAGACACCGCGTTCTGGGAAGACCGGCTGTTCGGCAAGCGCGGCGACGACGTCGGCTTCTCCCTCGGCGACGTTCACCTGTATGGCGTGGGGCCTTGCAAGCGCTGCGTTGTACCGGTGCGCGACTCGATCACTGGACAGCCCACGCCAGACTTTGAAAAGCGTTTCATCGCGAAGCGATTGGAAACGCTTCCTGACTGGTCGACGCGCGCACGTTTCGGGCCGCTCTACTATCGGGTCGCTGTCAATACACGACTCGACATGTCCGAAGGCGGGAAGCACGTCAACGTAGGCGATCAACTTCGATTGGACGATAAGGTCGGCGTGAATCCTTAGTCGTCGAATTTAGGAAGCTGCATCATGCCCAGCACGAGCTACCCACGATACAGCACATACGAGAGTGCCGGGAGAACGCCTTCACTGCTATCGCAGGAACTGCCGCGGCCTCGCGTCGACACGGGCGACATTTACTATCCACCGAATACGTTGCTCGAGCCCCACTTCAGCTCCATCGATGAAAGCCGACGCTTCGGAGCAGCGTGTTTCTGTGGGTTCCTGGAAGACACCGTTGAAGTTGAACACTGTCTGGTGATTCCCGCCATCGCGTCGGTGCGACGTTTGCCGTACGACATCCCTGAACGCGCTGAACAAGATCTGTACCGGTTGGCAACAGATGAAGGCTTTCACGCCGAGCAGTCCCAACGCTTTCTTACCGATCTTCGATCGCAGTTTGGATTAGGTCGCCCACCTGACCGCACCGGGCCGTTGTTCTTACGACGGCTTGCAAGCCAGCGCTCCCAGGAGCCGGATGCCTCGCAGCGTGAGATCGTGACAGTGCTTAACGGTGTTGTCACGGAGACGCGCATCTCGATTGAGCTTGGCAAGTTTGCCGGCGATAGTCGCCTGGCCGAATCGGTGCGCACAATATGCCGAACGCACGCAGACGATGAATCGATTCACGCGTCACAGTTCAAGGCGCTCGGCCGGTGGCTCTGGGAAGAATTTGACGAGGGTGCGCGCGCCGCTGCTGCCAAAGCCTTCACGGCATCGGCCATCGCTCGCAACCTGCCTGACGTCGAAAGGCTATCCAGGTATTTCGCGCAGGCGACAGGCCGCACACCGGCGGAGAGTGAATCGTTGGTTCACTCGCTATACACGGAGGACGTACAGATAGAGGAGCTACAGGTCTCCGCGCGTCCAACGTGGTCGTTTCTCAGCGACCTGGGTGTCGACCAGTACGTGTCCTTCGCTGCGGCGTTGACCGCTGAGCGAGCAAGGCTTCACGAAGAGATGGCCGCGCGGTGAGACCGTATGTTGGAATTGCCAGTCTTCATCGTCTATCGCGCGGATGATGGTCAGCGAGTAGCGGACTGGCTTAATGATTCATTGCAAGGACGCACCGTGGTTGTCAGCGGAGGCACGTCAAGAGAATCATTTGTGCTCTCCGTCCGGCCTGGATCGGGCGTGCCGGCTGCCAGGGCGCTACGAGGTGTCCTCGACCTAGGCGACAGGACCCCCTGCATTTGGTTGCTGGTCTGCACGCCGGGTGCGATGCATGAATTCACCGATGATGACCTGTATCGGAGTGTCCGCTGGTGGGTAGATCGAGGCGATCTCTCACCAATACTCATTCTGCCCGCCGGTGCACGCTGGATCCCAGAGATCGTGCTTGCCAAGTGGCCGAGCCCGCTCCATGTTGATCTGGCGCCTAACGCGCCGAATCTGACGCAAGCCGAACGGGATTACATCGGCGAACAAGCAATTCAGCAGGTGATCGCCGCAGTCCGTTCAACGTTGCAGCCGTCCGCAGAAACGCACTTGGTGGCCCGAGTGCCGAACAGCTTCGGTGTCGCCGGCACCGCGAATATCCCTGACATCTATACGTGGGCAAAAGACACGAGTCTCCGTTATATCGCCGCCAACGAGAGGTACGCGCAGGCCGCCGGTTTCGATTCCCCAGCGGCGATGCTCGGAAAAACCGACGATGTCATGCCGTGGCGCGCACTCGCGCCTTTTTTTCAAGCGGGTGATCGCCAAGTGATCTCCGGCAACGCGCCGCCGCGAGTGAATGTGCAAGAGACAGAAATCATGGTCGATCGGATGGCTGACATTCTTGTTACGGAACGGCCTCTGTTCGACGCAAGCGGGCGATGCATCGGCCTGCAAGGGTTTTTCGTCGACATATCCGGTCAGATCATGGTGCCGCGCTCTGCGCTCGGCTCTGGCGCGGCACAAGGACTGTCGTTGGGGCCGCTGTTCGGGAACGAGCAGTTGTCGTCCGAGGAAGTCCAAGTACTGAAGGGCATGCTGAGCCTGCAATCGCCAGATCTAATCGCGACTCATACGAATCTGGCGCGCGCAGTAGTAGTGGCGCACATGAAGACGATTAGGCAGAAGCTGCAGTGTTCGAACGACAATGACGTCATAACGGCCGCGATCAGAAGCGGCCTTCCACTGGCCCTGTTTGGGCCAACGTTTGCAGTCCCGGCGGGGCCGCGCCGGACGAGCTACCTCGACGCCGAGCCGCAGCCTAACGTCGTGACGAGCGCAGACGATGTTCCCGGGGCCGACAGCGCGTATGCGTTCTCGGGGACAGCAAGTCCGGAATTGGCCGCGTATGCCGACCGAATTATTGAGGGATGGTCCGGCTTGCCGGTGTGCCGCTCGCTCGACCACACCATGTATCGTGCGCTGAACGACTACGTGCATCGCAAGGTGCCGGCCGATGACATCAAGGACGTAATAACGCGCGGAGGTCAGATAGAGGTCCACGGAGTCTTTCCTGATGATGTGTCGCAGGTGGCCGTGCAGCATGGCTGGGGAAGCCTCGTGCCGCTTGAAAGCGAACAGTCGCACCAGAGCAAAGCATTCAACCACATCAGGCCAGTGTTCTTTCGACGTCGCAATCCGGGCGCGCCCGATGGACTACTCGTGTGCGTCACGCCCGGCCACGACTACGTCATGCATTACGCCTCGCTCGTTCGATATATTGTCTTCGAAGAAACGACGCATGCCGACGAGCGGATCAGCATAATTCGGTATCCGTTGGCTGAGAGGCGATTGCCGACAAGAACCGGACTTGGTGCGCACCTTGTTGACGGTGGTGATAGCGTACTATTGGGCTACGTCGAGCCGATCAAGCAATATCTCGATGACGCGCGCTGGGCGACACAAGTTCGAGCGCCGGTCGAGACGCCATACTATGGCTCGTATCGTTACTCGCTTCCCGGCGGGCGATTCTTAACTCTGCTCGGCGTTCGATACAGTTACTGGGGCTCGATCTCCGAAGAAGTCGTGCGTGCCGTGTGCGAGCTTGGCGCGCGTGAAGTGCTATACGTTGGAAAGCTCGGCGCGCTGACTTCGCCGGAGGATCTCTACTCGCGGATGTTTTGCCCGTCCGAGTATTTGTTATTGCAACACGACCGTGTGGTCCATGCGGTCACAGCGCCACGTAATGGTGTGCTGGCGCTGTTCCCTCACCTTGATAGCGGTTGTCATGTGTCGGTACCGACAGTCCTTGAGGAGGATTATAACCAGCGGGATCTCTCAGCGAAGCTGACCGCCAACTCCATCGACAACGAAATTTCGCGTATGGCGAACGCCGTAGCGACACACAACCGGATGGAGGATCACGACGTGTCGTTTAGCGCGCTGCACTTCGCGACAGACTACATACGCGGGCCGAACGAGCGAGATCGCGAAGTGAGTTTTGACTTGTCGGTCAATCGGTCGAGTGGTGCTCGGGAGGCGAAGGTGGCCGTCCTCACAAAAATATGCGAGGACGTTCTGAGTCCGTACTTCCGTGCGGGAGACGAAGCGACGTGAGCCACGTGTCGCCAATTCGTGTAGCCATCCTTGGACTCGGCGAGCATATGCAAGAGAACTTGTTGCCGATGCTCCAAGTGGCTGACGGGGTACAGATGGTGGCGATGTGTTGCAGAACCGAAGAGAAGGCGCAACGACTCGAACAACGTTACAACGTGCGTGCTTATGCTGGATCATGGGAAACGTGTTTAGATTCGATCGCGGCTGATGCAATCGTGGTAGCAGGTCCGCCGCATCTCCACGTTGCCGTGGCTCGATACGCGCTTCTTCGCGGACTTCATGCATTCATAGAAAAGCCGCCAGCGGAGCACCCGAGCCAATTGCGCGAACTTGCCGCGATAGAGGCCGCGACAGAAGCGCGGTGCACAATATTTGTGGATTATAACTTCCGCTTCGGCACGGTGTATCGGCAGACGCGGGCGATTGTGGAGAGATATGGTCCGATCCAGTATGCGAAGCTTCGATTCTTGACAGCTAAGCCACGCAGCAGCATGTGGAACATGTCGTTAGTGAGAAGCTATCTTTATTCTGTCGGTGTCCATCCTGTGGAGATGGCATTGGATCTATTTGGCCCACCACGCTGTGTTACCAGCGGAATTACGCTGTTTGCGAATGGGCGGTTCGCCTTGCAGGTCGGACTGGACTTCAGTCGCGGCGCTCGTGCGGACCTTGATCTTGGTAATTACTGGAACAAATTCGAGACGAGCACAGAATTTGTAACTGGTGCCGGCATCCTGGGTGTTGTCAAAGATCATCGGGACGCCCGGTTCGTCGGCGAGGGCATTGCGAACATTCGTGATGAATCCATCGGCGGCAAGGCCCATGTGGAGTATTCGCTGCCCGTGGCTCGAGGTGGTATGGATGCTGCTGGCTATGCGAACGCCTTTCATAGTTTCTGTCACAGCGTGCGACACGGCACACCGTCGGAGTCGCCCCTTAAGAATAGCCTTCCAGTGCTGGAAGTATTGGAGCGGATTGCCGCGGACTGCGAGGATGGGGTAGCGAAAGCAGGGCGTGAAAAGCGCGGGCCGTCGGAATAGGCATCGCTTTGATTCCCGATGGCATTATCCGAATTCCGGCCTTGCTGCATACACCATCCGACTCAGGAACGGGTCGCTCCTCCCGTATCGCGCTGCAGGACGCCTGTACGCGTACTCCTCCAGGATGGACCACACGGCTCCTACGCTGGCGAAGCGTATCAGCTTGCCACGAGCACGACGAGCCTCGTGGCGCCCCCACTTGCGCCGGCTATCCAATCAGGCTAGTACCGCACCGGGTCGGGACTTTCGAGCTCTCGGCGGCCTAACGCAGCCCGGCGGGAACGTCCGAGCAGCCACAACTGTTAGAACATTCCAAGGTTTATGACTCTCGACACCTTGGTCGCTGTCATCGGTCTCGCAGTCGCTGCGTACCAACTGATGCCTCGTGCGCGGCAGCTCGACCTCGGTGTCCGCTTCCGTCCGACAGATTGGCTGCTCTTGATCTTGGGCGGCATCGGAATCGGTTACCTCCAGTTCTACTCGTTCTTCGCCGCGTTCGGCTTGACACCCCGCCTCGGATTGAGCCGGTGGAATCTCACGCCTGAACGGGCTTCGTTCGTCCTTCTGCTGCTGACGGTCTCCGTAGTCGGCATGCACCTTCGCTTCTCACGGCTGTCGCGCCGCGCAGTTCCCCGCCTTTACGCTCTCATGGAGGAGTTGCTTTGGAACCAAAACTATGCGGAAGCAGCGCACGTCGTCGACCGTCATCTTGAACGGCTCAGCCGACTCGCCGGGACAGACTCGTGGCGGAAACGAGTGCGGCGCTGGATCGCTCCATCTCCTGCCGAGTACCTCGAAGAACTTGCACCTCTTCGACTGAACGCGGACACGGTAGCGGCCGCCCGCCGACCACATCGCATACGAGCGGTCGCAAGAAAGCTCGCGTCGCCCTTGGTTCGCTATCTGCCGCAAACCGCAACGGGGCGGGAGGGCGCAGAACAACTCCTCAGTCGAATTCAGCGCTCACGGGAGTTCGTCGAGGCAGTGGCGAAAGGACGGCCGTACCTCGCCTTCAAACTGCTCGCCACTCCGAACCGCGACATGTTCGAGTTCCTGAAACACTACATGCGGGCGCTGTTAGCTGATTCCGGCAGCGTTCTTCATCGCGAGCTTCGTGACAACCCCGGTGCCGGGCATGGACGTGCCGCGCAGTTCTCCTCTGGGGAGCCGCTTCTCAGTTACTTCTTCAATGATCCGCACGTTTCGGAACGACTCAGCATCTACAAGCCGGTCGGTGATGCCGCAAACGAAGAACTCTTGGCGCTGCGCCGGGAGCATGACTCCGATCCGAACAACCTGACCGCAGACGATCACTTTCGCGAGGACGGCTGTTGGGACTCGCCGCTCTACGCCGCGATAGTGTTTTTCGATCTGATGGTGACTGCGACGTTGTTCGGACGCATCCGCCATCACATGTGGCTCCTCTACTACGAGGTGCTCACGACTCGCATGATCGAGAACCACGATCCGCGTGATCGCCACACTCCGTCAGACAGCTTCTACGAAACACGTTACACCTACTTCATCTACGAGATGGTGTCCCGTTGCCGAGATTGGATTCTGGCGGTCGAGCGCCTCACCGACGACGCGGAGCTCTTCAACATCCAGAACAACGATGAGTACGAGAACCACAACATTCCGAAGAGCGCCATCATCTGCCTCGCCCGCATTCTGCTAGATGTCCTGACCTCGTCCAAGTTGAGCGAGAGCTACAAGTCACGCATGTCGCATCTCGTCTTCGACACGTACTTCAGGCTGCGCCGATTGAACCAGACGGTCTTCGCCGAGGTGCTGGCGAAAGCGCTACGCAGAGGCGATCCGTTTGATGCGGAGCAAGATGCCGCGTATCGGGCCGCACTCCGAACTGCCTACGGCACCTTCGACAAGATTCCGCACATGATGCATTCGATACGAGGAGGCCGGGCCGAAGATCCGCTGCGTGATTTCGAAGCGATTGTGTTCAATCAGCAGCCCGCCGCGTAGTCCGTAATCGCGCAACTTACTCCTGACCCGGAAAGAGGTATGCGCGCCGGTAACCAGGGATGACATTCTCCATCCGATCGACCACCGTGCCGGCAAAGTCGACCAGCTCATGGTGCAGCCAGTTGTCCACGGTGGTGTCGTCGGTAACGGCGAAGTGCTCGATGGCCTGCACGAGGTACTCCGGCAGCCGAATGGAGATCGTGCGCAGCGCGAGGAGTGGCGGCAGCACTGCAGTAGCATCAATGCCGAGCGCCTCGTGGATGTCGCTCAGTGACCAGCGGCGAAACGCGAGATACGCTAGTTGTCGCCACGTGAAGCGCCAGCGGCCGTTCACACGATACGCGTCCTCCTGGTCGGCGCGTGCTTCGCGCTCTAGCCGACCGCGCGTCATGCTAAGGAGCCGAGCCGCTTCGCTCAACCGGTAGGAGGGTTGCCTGTGGAGGAAGAGCTCGCGAATGTGCTGTGCGTCAACGGGACTCATGTCGTCTCCCGAGGTCGCATCCGCGCTTGAATGACACGTAATGCTTGCGGCTCATGATCGTGCTCCGTTGAGGAATGCGAGCAACGTTCGTCGACCAAATGCGGCCCGCAGTTGTTCGTGGTCGTGCTCCTCGTGCTGTCCGCTTACCTCGCGCCACGCCAGGTGAATATCGCCGGGCTCGAAGAGGTCTTTAGCGGTGATGTGTCGTTGCGTGAGCCGTCGCAGCGCGACGACGAGTGCAGCAATGCAGGTCAGCGATGGGCGCATGCGACCAAAGCGCAGGCGGAGGAGGTGTTGTCGTGAGTAGCCCGACTCGCGTGCAAGGTGCGCGGGCTTGATGCCATGTGACCGGATGAATCGCTCCAACCGTGTGGGACTTGACAACGGTTGCTCGGCCTCAATCGGTTCATCGCGGCTTGGTTCCACGTCTAGGGTTCGTGCGCGTGCGGGGATGGCGGCGGCGCCGATCGTGATGCCGAGGAGTTGGAGCAGGCTGCGGCGCGTGCACTCGTGGCTCATCGTCTTCCTCCGGTGCCGCGCACGCGTGCTCGTTCCTCTGCCTGGGGGCGAGTCGCCGACTGTGCCGTTACGCTGACCGTCCATTGCGGCAGGCGAATGACGACGCCGCGCCGTTGGATGCGCTTGATGACGGCGATGGCTCGGTAGAGGGGATAGTGGCCGTCGTTGCGTGACACGTTGATGCGCCGCTCTTCGGTTTCGATGAAGAACTCGCCAGGATGCCGTGAGCGCAGGCCGTCGCGCTGCAGCACGCCGAGGATCGTCTCTCCGTCCTCGTTGCGTTTAACGACGAGTTGTCCGGTACAGCTCTCGATCGTGGGCTCGACGGTCAGTACCTCCTGCGTCGTGATGCCGACGTGCGGATGATCGGTGATCGCGGTTGCGCGGAAGAGACCCCACGGAAGCCGCCCGTCGACAAGTTCATCTGCGGGGATCTGAAAGATCGCGCGGAGCTCGCGTAGATCGCGTTCCCGGTAGAACCCGAGGTCCCGTGGGTCGGTTATGTTGCATGCTCGTGAGAGCGCGCGGTGTTGCTGAATGCGCAGGTAGTTTTCCTGCTCGTCGCGGTAGGCACGGGGAAGGATGCGCGTGACGACACCGACGATCTCCTCGCGCATCACGGGTTGACGATCGCGGTAGCGCGGGTTGTCCTTGCCTAAGTACGTCTCACCGGCACGCGCGTGGTACCGCCACACGTACCCGTCGATGGGGCCGTACACCGGGTGCGGCCCGTTGGCCCTGATGACGACGATGTCCCGTTGCCGCGGCGATCGGCTCGTGGAGACGATGACGACGTCGTTGTCGAGGATGGTGGGTTGCATGCTGTCCCCGATGACGGTGGTCGCGTACACGTTGCCGCGTGCGATCTGCCGCTCCACACTGAAGGGGACTTGGATTGGTCGTTTCGTGCGTGCTGGTGCTTGTGGGATGTGCGGTCGGCGGATGCGCACCGTCCCATCAGGATCGCGTTCGAGCGTGCCGAGGTATTCGCAATCATCCATCGCTAATTCCTTTCCGCAGGGTGTTTGCGCTCGGGAGAAGGAAGGTCGATGCTTCGCGAATCGCGCTGAGGAGGACGGCGTGTCGACCGGTTCTCTCAAGACACTTGTTCGTACCTTGATCGAGCCGGCTTCTCGTAATGGTTTTTGGCGCGTGTTTTCAGTGGGTTTCGTCGCGGAGCACGAGCGTCACCGCGCCGAGCACCCGTAGGGCCGAGCCTTGGGCGATGACGTGGAACGCGCCGTCGAGCAGTGAGCGTGTACCGTGCTTCCTCCAGTACCGGCCGACGAACGCGTCATTGCCTAGCGTGGCGATGACGAACTCGCCGGTTGCGGCGTCACCATTGGTGCGCGGCTCCACGATGAGGTGGTCGCGATCAGCCAGTCCGACGTCTGGCATGTCGCCGGCGACACGAAACACGAGTTCTCCAGGGCCGATCTTGTCAGCGGGAACGATGGCACACTCGTCGGCCTCGATCAGCGGCTTGCCTTGGGAAAGAATGCGGATCGCTTGAACGATCGTTGATCCAGACGCCGTGCGTCGGGTGGAGCGTGCGCCTGTGCTTCGTCGTGGCACGCTTGTTCGTACCTTGCATGCAGCGGCTTCTCGTAATGGTTTTCACAAGCGGCGAGCGGTTTCACACTCTTTCTTGCATCGGACGTTATCGGAGATGTGAAACACCTCCTGCTCGCGAGAATCGAGCTCCTCGCGGCGTGTCGGCGAAGAAACACCTACGTGAGTTGGTGCAGGTCGGCCGGCGTCAGGCAGCGCGTACCAGGCCGATCGAGCAGCACGAGGTCGCGGTAGCGCTGCGCGACCTCGGCGCTCGTGAAGAACATCACGAGGTCAACGTCGCTTGGGTACTTCGCGACGTTCGCAGCGATGTCCGACCGTCCCGTTTCGACTTCGACGAAGAGCGCACGATCACCGCGATCAGCGCGCAGGTCAGCACTCTTGCCACCGCCGAGCGCAAACTCCTCTGCGACCAGCCAGTCGGCGCGTTCGAGGATGGTACGCAGTTCATGCTTCCAGAACTCATGCTCGGCACCGCCGCCGCGTGTCTGCTTCAGCGTCATGCCGCGTGACGCAAGCAGCGCAGTGCCGTCGGGCGTGAGCGTAAGGATCTTCACCTGACCGCGGGGTGTGCTGATTGCATCGAAGCGCGCGAGACCGCGCTTGATGATCGCGTCTTTCGTGCGGTTGCCGACCTCCATGTGCCAGCCGAGGCGTTGGTAGCGATGCGTGATCGGACTGATCGGCGTTAGCGCCACGTCGCGCAGGAGCGCCTCCTCGCGGTCGCCCAACTGCCCGATGGCTGACGTAACGTCGGAGTTTGGTATGGGTAGGTGTGTGCGCAACCACTGCGCGTGCACTTCCTCGTCAGAAATTGCGAGGTTCTTGATTGGTTGCACGCCAAAGGTGAAGAGGATGGGCGAATAGAACCGGACGGGAAGTCTCGCGATGCCCGTGCCGATGGGGAGCTTCGGCAGCCAGCGCGCATCGATCTGGAGGAGCTGACTCGCGAACGTCACATCCTTCGGGTAGTCGCAGCGCAGGATGAGTTTGAATCCGCTGTTCGCGATCAGGCTCTCGCTCACGTCGGCCTGCTGCGTTGCCGCGATGATTGCTTCGCCGAACTCGCGCACCTCACGCGCGAGCCGCGCCGGGACGCTCACTTCGCCAGGTCGCTCGCGCGGGAACACGTTGTGGCCTTCATCGAAGATGAGCGCGTGCTGGAGTTGCTCGCGGGGCGCGCTGCTGCTCTTGCGCAGGAGCAGGATAATTTCCAGCCAGAGGAGGCAGAAGAATCGCTTCTGGTCATCACCGAATCCCTGTAGCTCGAACACGACAGAACGTGTGAGCATGTCAGCGACTGGCGTGCCGTTCGTTGCGTTTAACGCGCGACCGAAGCTGCCCTTCGTCAGCTCCTCCAAGCTGCGCGTGGACGACTCCAGCCACCCGTAGCGTCGGCTGCCGCTCTTCGTTGCGTCTAACTCGTGCGCGAGCAACGCGTGCGCGTGCAACAGTGTCGCTGTGTTGCCGTGTTGCGCATGCGCTTGGAGTAACGCTTCCTTCATCACGTTGCGTGCTCCCTGCAGGAGGAGGTAGCTGGTGCTGATGATGTCGCTGAGTGCTTCGGCCCATTCTTCGAACTCCACGCCGGGCGGCGGTGTGAGCGCGTTGATCGACAGCGATGCGGTATTGCGTCCAACAGTGAACACAATCAGCGATTCGTTGCCTGAAGCACGCAAGAGGCAGCGATAGTTGCGCTTGAAGTCGAAGACCATGAACGGAATCCGTGCAGCTTGAATCTGCACGAGAATGTTGAGGAGCAGCGTGCTCTTGCCTGTTCCTGTTGGCCCGAGGATGAAGATGTGCCTGAGCAGCTCGTTGCGCTTAACACGGAACGGATACGGTGGGATGCTCGGGTAGCTCACCATCCCGATCGTGAAGTCGCCTTCACCGATGAGCGCTGCCGGCGGTGCGTCGAGGACAAGCTTCTCATCACCAACCGCGAGGCCGAGCTTCTTGACGCCGAGGAGTGTGAGGTACTCCTCGATCTCGCGCTTTCGTTCAACATCGGCGGTTTGATACTCGATCCACAAGAGATCGATCGCTGTTCCGTACAACGGCTTGAGCTTGCGGAAAAGGTCGGGTAGCAAGTCACATCAGCTCATCGATGCGCTTGCGTCGCTGCTCCTGTTCGAGTGTGGTCTTGTGGATCTCGCGGTCTTCTCGCGTGAGCGGTTGCTCATCGGTCCATGCGGCGCGTTCTTCCGCGCGCTCCTCACGATGGAGTTCGGTCTCCTGGCGCTCGAGGAGGTGTCGCTCCTTGCGTGCATTCGGATCGTCGGCTGCGCCTTCATGCGCGGGCGTAACTTGCTGCAGTTCCTCGCGCAGCGTTGCCTCGTCTGCATGGATGCTTTCGAGGTTGCGCGTCTTGATCGCTTCGCGCGTCTTGATTTCTTCGCCGATCATCGCGTGTTGTAGTTCAAGCACGGCCGTCTTCTCGCCGTGCAGCGCGGCCGTCATCGCCTGCGCACCCAACTCTTTTTTCTCCGTCATGGTCCACCTCGGAACTTCTTGAGCATCTCGGTAGGGAAGACCCATTCGGTGGTTGCTGGATCGAAGAGTAGTTCGTAGGCGAATCGCGGCCGTACTGGCTCACACTCGTTGCGTGGAGTGTCGACGAAGTGCCATGTGCTGATGCGCGGAAGATTCGGGAGCGTGCTGAAGACGTGCTGCGTGAGTGCGTGAGTACTCACCACGCGCAGGAGAGCGGAGTCATTTGTGATGGGGAAGACGTCGATGCTCGGCGCGTGCTGCGCGAAGGCGTTGATGATTGCGCTTAACTCGCCCTCGACTTGGAGGAACATGGGTGTGCCGATGGCGTTGAGCGGCCGATACCGGATGATGTTCTGCCGAAAGAGGCCGGTGTGGTTGAGCAGTGCAAAGCATTCCTTCACGTAGGCCTTGCCGTTCGTCGGAAGCCGACGGGCGAAGCGTGGCAGGTACTCCCACGTTCGCTTGCCGAGACGCTGGTAGATCGATTCCCAGATCGCCGGCAGACTCTGGCCGTGCTCTACACTTTCGAAGATGACGGCGATGAGGAGCGGGAGACGTTCTACGACGTCCCACACGTGCTGATCACGAGTGACCGCTGGAGCGCGGCTGAGCGGATTGCTTCCGAAGTCGCGCAGCACCTGCCAGCCATCACGTGACTCGATGCTGGTGATCTTCGCTGCCGTGATGCCTTCTGCGTCGCGCAGGACGCCAGCGAGTTCCAGCTCGTGGCCGCAGGGAACGAGGCAGTGCAGGTAGAGCGTGCGCTGGCCGGGCCGCGAGACGACCCACTCGCCTCGGATCGCATACGGAAACTCCAGCCACGCCGAACCTGGATCATCAATGAAGAGATGAACGGTCGAAAGCCCAAGAGAGTGGAACGCGACGCTTGGGAAGAAGAGCAGATCGTCGCTGAGCTCTGCTTGCCAGCGGTAGAGGGAGCGTGCCGTGAACCTCCGATTTGTTCGTGCAAACTCCTCGATACCCATCGCCTTGGGCGAGTCGTAGAGAATGCCGAGAAATTGCAGCAGGTGCTTGTGTCCCATCATTCATCACGATTGGGACGCTTCAGGTTCTTATAAAGCACCCGACGAGGGATGTAACCAGTGTGTCAGGTGGTGGATATATACCTGCACCCACGCGATAGTGAGGTCATGTCATGGTTTCACCTCACCAAACAGGAGCGCCTGAAAGCGGCCATCGCCACCCGGCACGAGCAGGCAGAAGTCGTTCGTCGCCACCTGCGACGTCGCGAGCTCTACGCGCTCAATCCGCGCCTCCTGGATGAAGCACTCGCGGACGCGACAGAACTTCCCGAGACGTTCGAGGAGTACTTTCACGAGGCGGCACCACAGCAGTTCCGCAAGGCCACTGACCTTGAGGTGCACCTGTGGTCAACCTTGCGCGATGGCACGCGAAGATCGGTCGTGACCTTGGCCTGCGCGGACGCTACGGCGCGCCCATCCAAAAGAGCGCGCTTGCGCGCATCCTCCAGCACACCGCGTACGTGGGCGAGTTCACGTGGGGTGGCACGACGTACCTGGGTAAGTACGAGCCGCTCATCACGCGCGACCTCTTCGACCAAGTCCAGTACGCGCTCGGCTTCAGGAGCAAGCCCAAGACGCGAGCGCACGAGTTCACCTTCGCCGGACTCCTGCGCTGCGCCGCGTGCAACGGTCTTCTCAGCGGTGATCTGAAGAAGGGGAAGTACACGTACTACTTCTGCACCGGGTGCGAGCGGCGCACGTACTACCCGGAGCGCACCTTCGAGGAGCAAACCATCGCGCTCCTCACGACGCTCACCGTAGACGAGGCGGTGAGCAGTTGGCTCCTCGATGACCTCGCGGCCTCCTACGACGAGACGAGGAGCGCCGCAGCAGCAAGCGCCACGCGCGCCCAGGCGCGCCTGACGGAGCTTTCATGTCTGCAGGCGCAGGCGTACGAGGACAAGCTCACCGGCCGCATCACAGAGAGTTTCTGGCGCGAGCGCTCCGACGCCTGGCGGAAGGAAGAACGGAGGCTACGATCGCAGCTCGCCATCGAAGTGCCGTGCGTGACGACGGACGAGTTGGTTGACCGAGCTCGCGAGCAGTTCGAACTCCTGCAAGCCGCACGTGATGAGTACCTTACGCAATCACCACCCGAGCGAGCGAAGTTGCTGCGACTGCTCGTTTCGAACTGCACCGTGCGAGACGGAAGTCTCGACTTTGGAATGCGTTCGCCCTTCCACCTCATCAAGCAAGCAGCGGAAACCGGCGATTGGCGGAGGAGGTGGGATTCGAACCCACGGTACGGTTGCCCGTACGGCGGTTTTCAAGACCGCTGCCTTAAACCACTCGACCACTCCTCCGTGATCGCAGACGAACAACAGGCTACGGCAAAAGATTCACGTCGAGCGTGATCTTGAGGCGCAGGCGGCGATGCTGGCGGATCTCGTCCATCGTCAGGTTGAGCGGGATGCTTACTTCCTTCACGAGGCCGTCGTTCGCGCGGCGTTCCTGCGGCGGACGCGCGGCGACGGTCGTCGCGGCGGGTTGCTCGCCGAGGATCGGCAGCGAGTCGAGAAGACCCTGCGGCAGCGGGATCTCGATGGACGTCGTCGGCACCTCGACCGGATCCGCGTTGAAGTAATCCGAGACGGCGTCGCGGCCGAACGGCTCGAGCGGCGGAAGCTCGGGAAGCGCGCTGCCGCCGCCGACGAGCTCCGTGGCCACGAGCGGGATGTGCTCGTTCGCCGCGTGATCGGCGTCGTCGAGATCGAACTCCGGCTCGTTCACGGGAGCGAACGGCGAGAGCGTCGGCGCGGGCGGTGGTGGTGGCGGCGGTGCAGGTCGCGAGGCAGCAGCCGGTGCGGTGGATGCAGCGGATACCGCGGGTGCGCGCGGGGCGGGCGGCGGCGTCGCGGGCGCGCCGAACGGCTCGTCGTCGTCGTCCCACAGCGACTCCGACGTTGCGGGTGCGGCGGTGGGTGCGTTGAGGATCTGGATCTCGCGCTCGAGCGGCTCGGCGCCTTCGAGTCCGTACTTTTTCACGAGGTGGGCGAGCACGAGCTGCGTGATGCCTTTGAGCGTTTCCTCGACGCCGAGTCCCGACGTCGCCACCGACTCGAACGACGGCACCTTCTGCTTGTTCAGCTCGCGCTCGATCTCGGCGACCGGCAGCGCGTTCGGGAGATCGCGTTTGTTGTACTGCACGACGAGCGGCATCTCGCGGAGGCGCACGCCCTGGCGCTTGAGGTTGTCCTCGAGGTTCTGCATCGATTCGAGGTTTGCATCGAGCGCAAAATCCTGGCTGTCGGCGACGAATACGATTCCGTCCGCGCCCTTGAGCACGAGCTGGCGCGTCGAGTTGTAGTAGACCTGGCCGGGCACCGTGTAGAGCTGAAGCTTGGTGCGCATGCCGCGGATCTTGCCGAGGTCGAGAGGGAGGAAGTCGAAGAAGAGCGTGCGGTCCGTCTTCGTCGCCAGCGAGAGCATCTTGCTCTTGTTGTTCGACGGCAGCGAGTCGTACACGAACTGCAGGTTCGTCGTCTTGCCGCAGAGACCGGGGCCGTAATAGACGATCTTGGCCGTGATCTCTTTAGTGGCGTAGTTGAAGAGGACCATGGTGGCTCCGAGAGAGGATGAGGGTAGCGAAGGGCCGGAGGCGAGTCAATTTTCGAAGGGTATGATTCCGTGGCCATGAGACGAACCCTGCTCGCCCTCGTCGTGTACACCGCGCTCGCCGCGCACGCGCAGTGGCCGCAGTGGGGTCGCGATCCGCAGCATACCGGCTCCTCTCCCGTGGTCGGGCAGGCGCTCACGGCGATCCTCGCCGACTACGTCTACGATCCGTTCCTCGACGCGGAGCTGCAGGACAGCGGCGGCGCGTTGCTCGCGCATTTTCAGGCGCCGCTCACGGATGGCGACGACGTCTACATGGTCATGAAGAGCGGCCAGTACACGTCGGACGACTGGCAGACGCAGTCGTGGAACGTCGTCGACCGGCGCTGGATCAACGGCCACCTCGTGCAGCAGTGGATCGCGCCGGCGGACTGGAAGCCGGTGCCGGCCGCGGAAGGCGGTGCCGGTCCGTTCTTCGAGCCGGTGTTTCATCCGGCGCTCACCGCGCAATCCGTCTATCTGCCCGCGGCCGGGGGCACGATTCTGCGCGTCGATCGCGCGACGGGGGCGGCGGAGCGCATCAATCCGTTTCCGTCGTTCGATCCGACCATCTACGTTTCGGGGCCGCTCGTCATCAGTCCCGCGGGCGACATCTACTACAACGCGATGCAGCCCAACACCATCCATCCGTGGACGAGCGACATGCCGCAATCGTGGCTCGTGCGGGTGGCGCAATCCGGCGCGACCGCGCGCGTTGCGTACAGCAGTCTCGCCGTCGGTGCGCCCGCGGCGACCGCTCCTTGCGTGACCGCGTTCACCACCTCGCTTCCGTGGCCGCCGTCGCCCGACGCGGTTCCGCCCTCCGCGCCGTGCGGCACGCAGCGGCCCGGCGTGAATACGGCGCCGGCGTTCGGGAGCGACGGCACGGTCTACGTCGTGTCGCGCGCGCAGTTCAACAGCCGCTACGCGTACATCACCGCGTTGAGCGCCAACCTCGCGTGGAAGTGGACGACGTCGATGCGCGACCGTTTCAACGACGGCTGCAACGTCCTGCTGCCGCCGAACGGCGCGCCCGGCGGCTGCCGCCAGGGCGCGCACACCGGCGTCGATCCGACCGACAACACGCCGGGCGCGGGAACCGTCAACGACAGCTCGACGTCGTGTCCGATCGTCGCGCCGGACGGCTCCGTCTTTTACGGCGCCTACACGCGCTACAACTATTCGCAGGGGCACCTGATGCATTTCAGCGCGACCGGCGAATACCTCGGCGCGTATCCGTTCGGCTGGGACACGATGCCCGCCATCTGGTCGCACGATCAGAGCTACTCGCTGATCACGAAAGAAAATCACTACGGCGAAACCGGCTCGTACTGCGGCGACCCGCGCTTCTGTCCCGCCGGACGCACGCTCGACGATCCCGAGCAGTACTTCATCACGCGACTCTCGCCGTCGCTGCATGTCGAGTGGCAGTTCAAGAGCACGAACACGCGGACCTGCGAGCGCCAGCCGGACGGCACCATCGCGTGCGTCGACGATCATCCCGACGGCTTCGAGTGGTGCATCAACGCGCCCGCGGTCGATGCGAGCGGCACCACCTACGTCAATGGTGAAGATGGCGTGCTCTACGCGATCGACGCGAACGGGCACCAGCGCGCGAGCATCTTCCTCGACGTCGCCCTCGGCGCGGCGTACACGCCGCTTTCGATCGACGCGCGCGGGCGGATCTACACGCAGAACGCGGGACATCTGATCGCGGTCGGCTCGGTCAAGCGGCGCAGCGTCGCGCATCCGTGAACGTTGCGGATAGAATCCGCGACCCGGAGGTGAGCATGCCGACTCGGCGAACCGTCGCCGTCCTGCTTCTTCTCATCGCAACCCTTCTCGCAGCACCGCACGACCGCGCCGACGCGCCGGGCGTGTACGCGCTCACCGGCGCGACCATCCATCCCGTCGCCGGTCCTGACATCCCGAACGGCACCATCGTCATCCGCAACGGCCTCATCGAAGCCGTCGGCGCGAACGTAGCCGTGCCGCCGGATGCGACGTCGATCGACGCGCGCGGCGCGCACGTCTATCCCGGCCTGATCGACGCGCAGACGTCCGCCGGCTTCACCGCGCCAGCGCGCAGCGAAGGACGCCGCCGTCCGGCGCAGACGTCCGACGACACGCAGGAGCCGTCGCCCGACTCGCTCGCGATGCGCAACGTCAAGCTCTCCGACGACGAGCTCGACGCGCGCCGCGCCACCGGCGTCACGACCATCGTCACCGCGCCGTCCGTCGGCATCTTTCAGGGCCAGTCGGTCGTCCTCAACCTCGGCGGCGCGGCGGACTCGCGCGTCGTGAAGAGTCCCGCGGCGCTGCAGATCGCGTTCAACACGCGGCCGACGTGGACGTATCCGGACAGCCTGATGGGCGTCATCTCGTACATCCGGCAAACCTTCCTCGACGCGCAGCAGCACGGCGCCGCGCGCGCGACGTACGAGCGTCATCCCGCGGGCCTGCAGCGTCCGCCGGAGAACGCCGCGCTCGACGCGTTGCAGCCGGTGCTGCGCGGCGAAGTGCCGGTCGTCTTCGTCGCCGACTCCGAAGAGATGATGCGCCGCGCGCAGGCGATCGCGCGCGAGTTCAACCTGCGCTACGTGCTCTCCGGCGCGCGGCAGGCGTATGCGATCGCGAACGATCTGAAGAGCATTCCGACGCTCGTCTCCGTGAAGTGGCCGGTCGCGCCGGCGGACAAGGACGATCGCGCCGAGCAGCCGCTGCGCATCATCCGCGACCGCCAGCTCGCGCCGACTTCGCCCGCCGCGCTGGCGAAGAGCGGCGCCGCGTTCGCACTCGTCAGCGGCTCCGGCAAAGCGGGAGACTTTCTGCCCGGCATCCGCAAGGCGATCGAGAACGGCCTCAGCGCCGACGACGCATTGCGCGCGACGACGATCGCGCCGGCGCGCATCTTCGGCGTCGACCGCCAGCTCGGCACGCTCGAACGCGGCAAGATCGCGAACGTCATCGTCAGCGACCGGCCGCTCTTCGACAAGAACGCGAAGCTCACGCACGTCTTCGTCGACGGCCGCGAGCTCCGCCTGCCGAAGGACGACAAGAAAGAAGGTCCGAGCGCGGCGTCGCCGATCGACGGCACGTGGAATCTCACCGTGCGCGCGCCGCAGGGCGGCGTCGCCATCACGGTGACGCTGCATTCCGAGGATGGACATCTCAGCGGCACGTTCGCGGGAGATCGCGGCTCGGGCGACATCCGCGGCGGCTCGTTCGACGGCACGACGTTCGACTTCACCATCTCCGCGAACGCGCAGAACGGAGCGGAAGCGACCGACTGGGCGTTCCGCGGCAAGCTCGATGGCGATGCGATCTCCGGCACCGTCAGCACGACCCTCGGCAATTTCGAATTCAGCGGGAGCCGTTCGAAATGAGAAAGCTCGTCGCAGTTCTGCTGTTCGCCTGCAGCGCGTTCGCGCAGGAGCGCGTCACGCTCATCCGCAACGCGACCATCCTCACGATCACCAACGGCACGATCGAGAACGGCTCGGTGCTCATTCGCGGCACGAAGATCGCCGCGGTCGGCCGCGACCTCGCCGCGCCGGCGGGCGCGCAGGTCATCGACGCGAGCGGCAAGTTCGTGCTGCCCGGCATCATCGACACGCACAGCCACACCGCGATCGAAGGCAGCGTCAACGAGATCTCGCTGCCGAACAGCGGCAACGTGCGCATCGCCGACGTACTCACGGCGACGGACATCAACGTGTATCGCCAGCTCGCCGGCGGCACGACCGCCGCGCTCGTGCTGCACGGCTCCGCGAACTCGATTGGCGGCCAGAGCCAGATCGTGAAGTGGAAGTGGGGCCATCCGATCTCCGAGTGGCCGATCCCCGATGCGCCGCGCACGATCAAGTTCGCGCTCGGCGAGAACCCGAAATCCGCGAACTTCCGGCCGCCCGAAGGCCAGCCGCGCCAGTATCCGGCCACGCGCATGGGCGTCGAGGAAGTGATCCGCAAGTCGTTCGTCGACGCGCGCGATTACCTCGCGGCGTGGGACGAGTACGACGCGAAGAAGAAGCGCGGCGAAGATGCGATCCCGCCGCGCCGCGATCTGCTCATGGAAGAGATGGCGGACATCCTGCGCGGCAAGGTCGACATCCACTCGCACTGCTATCGCGCGGATGAGATCCTGATGCTGCTCAATCTCTCCGACGAGCTCGGGTTCAAAGTGCGCGAGCTGCAGCACGTGCTCGAGGGCTATAAGGTCGCGCCGGAAATCGCCGCGCACGGCGTCACCGGCGGCACGTTCATCGACTGGTGGGGCTACAAAGCCGAGGCGTATGACGCGATCCCGTACAACGTCGCGCTCATGACGCGGAACAACGTGATCGTCTCGGTGAACTCCGACTCCGACGAGCTCGCGCGGCACCTCAATCAGGACGCGGCGAAGTCGATGAAGTACGGCGGCCTGAGTGAAGACGAGGCGTTGCGGCTCTGCACCATCAATCCGGCCAAGCAGCTGCGCCTCGACCATCGCATGGGCTCGATCGAAGTGGGCAAGGACGCCGATCTCGCGATCTGGACCGCGCATCCGCTATCGTCGTACGCGCGCGTCGACACGACGTTCGTCGACGGCGAGATCGTCTTCGATCGCCAGCGCGACCTGCAGCAGCGCGAGGCGATGAAGCGCGAGAAGCAGCAGCGCCTCAAAGCGGAAGACGACGCCGCGAAGAAGGAGAAATCGAAATGAGGAAGGTCTTCTTTGCCGCGCTGCTGCTTGCCGGCTCGGCGGCGTTCGGGCAGTCCGTCATTCCGAACGATCCGGGCGTGAAACCGCTCGTCGCGATCCGCAACGCGACGATCGTTCCCGTTACGTCGGCGCCGATTCCGAACGGCACGATCGTCTTCGGCAACGGTGTCATCACGGCCGTCGGCGCGAACGTCGCGGTTCCGGCGAATGCGACGGTCATCGACGGCACGGGGCTCTTCGTCTATCCGGGGATGATCGACGCGTCGTCGAGCGTCGGGCTCACGGAGATCGACTCGGTGCCCGGCACGGTCGACACGACGGAGCTCGGCGACTTCAACGCGAACGCGAGCGCTGCGGTCGCCATCAATCCGCACAGCGAGCTCATTCCGGTGACGCGCGTGAACGGCGTCACGAACATCGTCACCGTTCCCGAAGGCGGCATCATCTCCGGCCAGAGCGCGCTCATTCAGCTCGCGGGCTGGACGCCGCAGGAGATGGTGATCAAGTCGCCCGCGGCGATGAACATTCGGTTCCCGCGCCTGCGCAGCGGCGACTTCGGCGACGTGCCGCAGGACGAGGAAGCGGAGAAGAACCGGCGCAAGACGTACGCGGCGGAGATCGACAAGCTGCGCGACGTCTTCCGCGACGCGCAGGCGTACGCGCGCGCGGCGTCAGCGCGCGCGTCGAACAAGGACGTGCATCGCTTCGACCGCGACCTCATTCTGGAGGCGCTCGTCCCGGTCGTGGAAGGACGCGAGCCGGTCGTGATGCATGCGAACCTCGCGCGCGACATCCGCGCGGCGCTGGCGTTCGCGGACGAATTCAACTTGAAGGTGATTCTCTCCGGCGCGCAGGACGTGGCCGAAGTGATCCCCGACCTCAAGCAGCGCAACATCCCGGTGCTCCTCGGGCCGACGCTCGCGCTGCCGCAGCGCGAAGACGATCCGTACGATCTGCTCTTCACGAACGCGAAGACGCTGCTCGACAACGGCATCCTCTTCGCGATCAAGACCGACGAGGCGCACAACACGCGCAACCTGCCGTATCACGCGGCCGCGTGCGCGGCGTTCGGGCTGCCAAAAGATGAGGCGCTCAAGGCGATCACGATCTATCCCGCGCGCATCTTCGGCGTCGCCGATCGTCTCGGCTCGCTCGAAGTCGGGAAGATCGCGAACGTCATCATCACCGACGGTGATCCGCTCGAGCTGCGCACAAACGTAAAACGCGTCTTCATCAACGGCGAAGACATTTCGATGCAGTCGCGGCACACGCTGCTCTACGACAAATTCAGGAATCGGCCGCGAACGCAGTAGAATCGCGGCCCCTGTTCTTTTCCAATTTGCGTTCGAGACGGTGAACGGGAAGCCGGTGTGAAACCGGCGCGGCCCCCGCCACTGTAACCGGAGACGACCCACGCCTTGGCCCTCGCGGGCCCCCACTGCGACAGCGGGAAGGGGACGTGGGAAGGACGACCCGGAAGCCAGGAGACCGACCGCTCGAACATTCGAATCGCATCGGCCTCTTCGGAGGGAGGAGTCGTCGTGAAGCTACTGCATTTCGTTTTCGTTTTTCTGCTCGTCTCACCACTCGCCGCACAAACCACCACCACCACAACAACCACGCAACCCGTCGCGCAGGAGATCGTCGTCACGGCCTCCGCGGTGCCGGACTCCGTCGAGGAGACGCCGGCTTCCGTGACGGTCATTCATCGCGAGGACATCGAACGCCGCGAGGCGCGCGACGTCTCCGACGTTCTGCGCGAAGTGCCGGGCGTCGCCGTCTCGCGCACCGGCAGCAACGGCAAGGCGACGTCGCTCTTCATTCGCGGCGGCAGCTCGAAGCAGGCGCTCGTGCTGTGGAACGGCATCCCGCTCAACAACCCGTACTTCTCCGGCTACAACTTCGGGCAGATGTCGACAGCGGGCGTCGAGCGCGTGGAAGTCGTGCGCGGTCCGTTCTCGGCGCTGTACGGTTCCGAGGCCGTCAGCGGAGTGGTCAACGTGTTGACGACTCCGAGCCGCAGCGGCGCGGTCGTGGAAGTCGCGGGCGGCGGCCACGGTCTGGTCAACGCGCTGGCGAGCGGCGCGTACGCGTCCGATCGCTGGAGCGCGAACGCGAGCGCGGAACATCGTCAGGACGACGGCTTCGCCGCCAACGACGACTTCCGCTCGACCACGTTCCTGGGCGGACTCACGTTCCGTCCGATCGATCATCTGTCGATCGGCGTGCTCGGACGGCGCAGCACGTACGATCTCGGCATTCCGTTCAACGTCAACGCTGCGGCGGACGCGTTCGAGCCGTCGCCCGCGCGCGGCGAAGACGGCACCGAGTCGCAGTTCGCCGTGCCGGTGCGTTTCGACGGCGGCCGCATCGCGTACGAGCTGCATTACGCGGAGAACCGTCGCGACGATCACTTCGCCGATCCCCTCGGCGCGTTCGGTCCCGAGGAGGCGACGACGCACGCGCGCGTCCGCACGGCGCGCGCGACCGCGAGCGGTAAGAGCGCGCTCGGCATGATCACGATCGGCGGCGAGCTCGGTCGCGACGCCGTCGATCATCGCGACAACTTCGCGCAGTTCGACACGCGCCGCCGCAAGAGCGACTCGGTGTTCGCGGAAGACCAGCTCGGATTCGGCGCCGGCAGCGGACGCGTTGAACTCACAGCGGGTATCCGCTACGACCACTACGACACCTTCGGCAGCGAGACCACACCGCGCCTCGCCGCGGCGTGGCTGCGCGGCGGACACAAGATCCGCGCGGCGTACGGCGAAGGCTTCCGCGCGCCGTCGATCGGCGAGCTCTATTTCCCGTTCGGCGGCAATCTGAACCTCGGCCCCGAGCGCAGCCGCAACGTCGAGATCGGCTATGACCGCTTCACGAACGTTGCGACGCTCTCCGCGACGCTGTTCCGCTCGCAGTACCGCGGCCTCATCGCGTTCGGCAGCAGCGGCTCGTTCGAGAACGTGCAGCGCGCGAACGCGAACGGCGTCGAGCTCGCGGCTTCGCATCACGCGGGACCGTTCGACGTCGCGCTCAGCTACACGTTTCTGAAGACGGAAGATCAGGCGACGGGTGAGGAACTGCTGCGCCGTCCGAAGCACAGCGGGTCGCTGTCGTTCGGCTACAACGCCGGCAACTATGACGCGGAGCTCGTCGTGACGCATCAGGGCGCGCGCGCCGACGTCACCGATCTCTTCCCGTTCGGCACCGTCAACGCGGAAGCGTTCACCACCGCGGACGTCACCGTGCGCACGCACGTCGGCGCTCTCGCGCCGTACGTGAAGCTGGAGAACCTCACGAACACGCGCTATCAGGAAGTGTTCGGCTACGCGTCGCCGGGGCGGCGTGCCGTCGCGGGGCTGCGCTACACGATCCGTTGATCGCCGAAGAGATGTTCCTCGAGCGTGAGCAGGTGGCGAACGATGCCGATCGCATCCGACCGGCGGTCGAGCCACGCGAAGAGGCCCGCGACGTCGCCGGCGAGATGCGCGAGGAAATCGAGAATGGGGCCGGCGATGCCGAGGTCTTTTGCGGCGTCGCCGGCCGCGATGATCGCGTGTGCGAGGAGCTCGCGCTGAAACTTGGAGAGCTTCGGATCCTCGATCGTGAAGTCGTCGGGCGTCCAGCCGATGGTGATCTTCGGCACGCCGGGATCGTCGGTGCGCGGCGTCGTGCGATTGATGATCGCATCGAGCGACGACGCCGCGGTCTCGCGCTGGCCGAGCGTCGTGCCGTTCGGCAGAAAGCGTTCGATGGCCGTGCGCAGCACGGAGGTGTGATCGAACTGCGTGTGCACCACCTGCTGATCGATGAGCGGCGAGACGAGCACCGCGGGCACGCGCACGCCGAGTCGATCGAAGTTGAAGCTGTAGCCGCCGGCGTTCGCGACCGTCACGCCATCGGGTGAGATCGTGCACGGCGGAGGCACGTGGTCGAACGTCCCGCCGTGCTCGTCGAACAGGATCACCAGCAGCGTCGAGTTCCACAGCTCCTCGTTGCCGCGCAGCGTCCAATAGATGTTCGACAGCAACTCCTCTCCGTATTCGACATTCGACGCGCCTCCCTCCTCGGTCGGCGTCGCCTGCGGATGCTCGTCGTTCTCCGGTCCCGTCCACGGGTTGCCGATGAAGTTCGGCTCGATGAAGACGTAGCTCGGGAAGGTCGATGCATCCGCGGCGTCGGCGGCGAACTGCGCGAACGGGAAGAAGCGGCGCTGCGAGGAGTCGAGGGCGAACGGCCGCAGCTGGTGCTGATTGAGAAACGCCTGGCAGAGAAAGAGCGCGGTGCCGTAGTAGATGCGCCACGAGACGCCGGCGTTCTCGAGCAGGTTGTAGATCGTCGGCGTGTCGTTGACGAAGAACTCGAGCGGCGGAAAGCCGGGGTTCTTCCACGAGTTGTTGACGTAACCCGACGCGGTGCCGGCGTGGACGAACGAGCGGTTCGTGTACGTCTGCGACGGCACGGAACAGAACCACGCGTCGCACGTAGCGTACGCGTTCGCGAGCGTCGAGATCACCGGCAACTGCGCCGGCGTGAAGCAGTCCATGATCGCCGTCGGGTCTTGGTGCGGCGCCTCCGTCTGCAGCGCTTCCGCGTAGTCATTGATGAAGCCCTGCATGTCGGGCGGCGGCGTATCCGTGCACGACGGCAACGGCGGAGGCGGGAACGGCAGGATGCCGGCGCCGCCGTTCAGCTGCGCGTAGACGTACTGATACTCCTCGTTCGGATCGGGATTCGGCGTCGTGTTCGCGCTGCCGTACGCGGCGGGGACGTTCCTGCCGTTGTACGGATTCGAGGCGTTCGCGCCGGAGAGTCCGTCGAAGGTCGCATCGTTCGGCGGCGTCTGGAATGGCGGCGCGTTGCGCGCGTCGTAGAGCCAGCCGAGAACGTTGTCGAACGACCGGTTCTCCAGCATTACGACGACGATGTGCTCGATCTGCGATAGCGGCATGTCCAAGGAGTGCGCGCCGCGCGTGTTTCCCTACCGGGTCACGCGATTTTTTCGATCGTCGACAGCGCCGCCGCGGCCTGCCGCTCGCGCTTCTCGATTTTCTTCGCGCGGCCGACGACATCTTCGATCAGCGCCCACGTCACGTTCGACGGCTGGTAGCGATCGGGCGACGACTCCGCGACGTGGCGCCCGAGCGCGCCGAGGGCGGTGTGATACGGGAGCGGCGTCGCGGTGCCGGTGCGCGCGAGCTCGTCGATGTAGCGCGCGACGAGGAGGCCGACGGCGGACGACTCGACGTAGCCTTCGACGCCGGTGATCTGTCCGGCGAAGAAGACGCGCTCGTCGCGTTTCGTTTGAAACGTCGCGCGCAGATGGCGCGGGCCGTTGATGAACGTGTTGCGATGCATCGAGCCGAAGCGCGCGAAGGTGGCGTTCGCGAGTCCCGGAATCATGCGGATGACGCGCTGCTGTTCGGGGATACGCATCTTGGTCTGGAAGCCGACGAGGTTGAAGTATTCGTCGGAGAGATCTTCCTTGCGCAGCTGCACGACCGCGTGCGGCCGCTCGTTGGTCTCCGGATGTTCGAGGCCGACCGGTTTCATCGGGCCGAAGCGCAGCGTGTCGATGCCGCGCGAGGCGATCTCCTCGACCGGCAGGCAGCCTTCGAAGTGCACCGCTTTCTCGAAGTCGTGCGGCGCGAAGAGCTCGGCGGAAAGGAGCGCCGCGACGAACGCTTCGTACTCTTCGCGGTTCATCGCCGCGTTGAGGTAGTCGGTTGCGTTGCCTTTGCCGTAGCGCGATTTCCAGTAGAGCTTCGAGAAATCGAGCGAGTCGGCGGCGACGATCGGCGCGATGGCGTCGTAGAAATACAAGCCGTCGCGGCCGAGAAATTCGTCGATGGCGTGAAAGAGCGGATCGCTCGTCAGCGGACCGGTGGCGACGACGAGAAAGTCGGCGTCGCCGCGATCGAGCGTCGTCACTTCGCCGCGCTGCAGCGAGATATTCGGCTCGTTCGCGATGGCGTCGGTGACGGCGGCGGAGAAGCGGTCGCGATCGACGGCGAACGCGTCGCCGGCAGGCACGCGCGCGTCTTCGCCGCAGCGGATGACGAGCGAGCCGACGCGCGCCATTTCCTGCTTGAGCAGGCCGACGGCATTCGTCGCCGCGGACGAGCGGAAGGAGTTCGAGCAGACGAGCTCCGCGAGGTTGCTGGTGTGATGCGCCTGCGTCGACTTCACGGGACGCATCTCGTGCAGCACGACGCGATGTCCGCGGCGCGCGAGCGCGTACGCGCATTCGCTGCCGGCGAGTCCGGCGCCGATGATCTTGATCGTGGCCACGGTGCGTCGTTAGTTCGACGGCTCGCTCTGCGAGAACGGCGCGTCGACGTCGCCGCGGATCTCGCCGAATTTCTGTTCGAAGAGCGCGACGTTGTGGCCGAGCGCTTCGAGCAGCTGCTTGGTGTGCAGCGGCGTGAGGATGACGCGGCTATAGATCTTCACGTCGGGCCGGCCGGGCACGACGCGGCCGAAGTCGATCACGAACTCGCTCGTCGAATGGATGATGTTCGCGAAGTTGACGTACTGCCCCTGCGCGACGTCGTCGTCGAGCGTGATGCGGATCGTGTTCTGCGGTTGCTGCTGCTGATTGTCCATCGCCCCGTCAACGGCGCGGCGGAGCACCGGCATTCCGCGCGTTGGCGACGCGCAGCGGCGCATCGCTGACCGCCGCGAGCACCTCGCGCGTGGCCGCCTCGTGGATGCCCGGCCCGCTCTGCACCAGTGCCGCCGCGACGATCGCGTCGAAGGCGATGCCGCGCAGATTGAGGCGCGAGAGCGCGACCTGCAGCGGCGACATGCTCGGATTGAACGCGGCGTTCTCCGCGTACGCGCCGCTGACGATCGTGCCGTCGGCCGCGCGCAACGCGACGCCGCCGTATGCGTGCGAGTACGGCGCGTAGCTGCGGTTCGCCGCGTCGAGCGCGACACGCAGCAGCTCGTCATCGTCGGTAGCATCGAGCGTGAAGCCGTGATCGTCGCGCTGCATCAGACCGCCCTCGATGCCGAGGTCGCGCGGGCCGAAGGAGCCCGGCAGATAAAACGAAAGCGGATGCGTTTCGCCGGCGATTGTAATCTCGAGGCGATCGGCGGTAGCAAGCTCGTTGAGGAACTGCCGGCAGTAGCCGCACGGCGGCGCCGTCACGGCGATCGCGGCGATGCCTTCCTCGCCGCTCATCCACGCGTTCGTGACGGCCGACTGTTCGGCGTGGACGGTCGTCGAGAGCGCGGTGCCCGCGAACTCGATGTTCGAGCCGAAGTAGAGATTGCCGGTCGTGGCGCCGCGGCAGACCGCGCCGACGTGAAAGTTCGAGACGGGTGGCCGCGCGAACTCCGCGGCGCGCGGCAACAGCAGCGACATGAGGCCGCGCGGATCGACGCCCGCCTCGCGCGCGAGGCGCTGCGCGTCGCCGGCGGCGATGACTCCGTGCGTGTCGGGCTGCGTCATGGTGCAAAGGGAAGAAGCGCGCGTCGGTCCAATATTCCGTCAGTCCTTTCGCTCGTCGGACCCGCTGATGTGCTCGCGCAACGCGTGCACCTCCGCGGTCAGTCGCGCCAGCTCCTCGCGCAGGTGCGCGGCTTCGTCGCGCGACTCGCGGCGCAGCGTGCGCATCGCGGCGAGCAGCGCGCGGTCGACGCCGAGCTGCTGAACCCAGTAGACGCGCATGAAGCGCAGCACGAGCCGGCGCAGCGGCGTCGCCACGCGCTGCATGCGCGAGGGGAGATCGGGACGCGGCGTGCCGAGGAGCGACTCGACGGCCATGGCGTCGTGTTCGAAGGCGCCGGGTGGGTCGGGCGAGGTCGGGAGCGGATCGAATGCGTTCATGTCGGTCTCGTTCGTGATCGTCATCGCGCGCGCGGCGCGGCTCTCGTCCAGCAGGCGTCGCAACAGCGGCCCGCGCGCGGCGGGGCTGTGCAGCGTCTCGATGTCGGCGCGCGCGCGTGCGCCGGTGGCCGCGGCGACGTTGCGATCGTCGACGACGCGCGCCATCTGTTGCGCGGCGATGGCGACGTCGGGCTCGGCCCAGCGCGTGCGCGGCGGATACGGGCCCGCGCGCTCGCCGACGTCGACGAGCCGCGCCGGCACCGGAAAGCTGTTCGACTCGTTCGCGAACTCCAGCGTCGACGAATACGCGGTGCTGATCACCGGCTTGCCGAGCGCCATCGCTTCCGCGACCGTGAGCCCGAACCCTTCGGAGCGATGCAGCGAGACGTAGCAGTCGCACGCGTCGAGCATCGAAAAGTAGTCGTCGCTCGTGACGTACGCGTCGCGGATGATGATGCTCGCGCGGCCCGCGGCGGCGGCGCGGAGCTCTTCGTGTTCCGCGGCGTGGCGTCCGGCGTTCGTCGTTTTGATGAAAAGCGCGACGTCGGCGCGATCGCCGAATGCGTCACGAAACGCCGCGACGACGGCGAGCGGATTCTTGCGGCGGAACACGCTGTCGTAGTCGAAGCAGAAGAGAAAGAGAAAGCCGTCCGGCATCCCGAGCTCTGCGCGCGTGCGGCGGCGCACCGGCGGCACGACGACCGGCAGCGGGAACGCGCGCACGGGTTTCGTGAGGCGGCGCGCGAGCGACTCGGCGGTGAAGCTGCTGATGCCCCACACCTCGTCGAAATAGCGTTCGCTGCGCGCCATCGCGGCCGGGAGCTCTTCGACTTCCCACGCCCAGAGGCCGATGTTTCGCGCGCCGCGCGGCAGTTGCGCGCGCATGCTCTCGAAGAACAGCGGAACCTGGTCGGCGTTGACGCAGATGAGGTTCGTGTCGAACGCCGGAGTCGCGCTGCCGAGGTCGCGAAAGGCTTGCTGCTGCCGCGTGACGGCGCGCGTGAACGGCACGACCGCGTACTGAATCCCTTCCGCCGCGAGCGCGGCCACGACCGATCGCACGATCTGTCCGGTGCCGCTCTCCGCGAACGCGTAGCCGTAGACGTTGACGCCGGGAGCGAGTTGCTCGCGTCGCGCCACGACGATCTCCGCGGCGCGCGGCGCGCGGGGAGGGATGAGCTCCGCCGGGACGTCGTGCTCGCGCGCGCCCTGCGTTCGCACCCAGTCGAGGAAGCGTTGCGCGTCGGTGGAGTCGAGGCGCGGAAAGGCCACGCGCAGGTCCGCGCGCTCGCTCCAGAGCTCCGCGAGATACGCGGGGACATCGGGCGCGTGCGGCGCGGGCCGCAGCAGTCGCAGCACGACGTCATCCGCGCCTTCGCGCGAGAACGGATTCGGAAACGCGCGTGCGCCGGCGTTGGCCTCGTCCGCGAGATACGTGCGGCGCAACACTCTGCGCATCCGCGCGTCGAGCCGCAGCCCCGCGGCCGTCGACGCAAAGCCGTACGGCAGCGAGACGCTTTCCGTGTAGCCCGCGTCGTTCAGCGCCGCCGCGTAACGCGCGCAGAGCTCGGCGAGCAGCGGCTGCTCGCTGAGGCGCACGCGCGGATCGTCGTACTGATGCTTCGAGAGCAGGTGCGGCGCGCGCGGAGAAAAGCCGCTGTAGTGGAGGAAGCGCAGCGGTTGTTCGTTGACGACGATGCGCTCGCCGTCGCGCGCGAGCACGCGATGCGGCAGGTTCCAGTACGCGACGTTGTAGCCGGGATCCTTGAGGACGAACGGCGTGAAGAACGCCGGGGCGAAATCGACCCAGCGCTGATCGACGAACAGTCCTTCCGCCGCGTCGTTGAGGCAGTCGCGCCGCAGCTGCGCGCGCCACCACGGCAGAAACGCGTTCGCCGCTTCCGCGGAGAGCGCGAGAAAGCCGAGGTTGTAGACGCCGGAGAGGAGGAGATCGCGCTCGTCGGGACGCTTGCCGTCGCGCGGCAGCGGCGCGGTGATGTGCGGTGTGAGCAGCATTCCGTGCGCGCGCGTCAGCGTCTCGAGCGGCCCGAGGGAGTCGAAGACTTCGATGTCGGGATCGAGATAGATGACGACCGACGCGCCGCGCGCGAAGAAATGCGCGAACGCCCACGGCTTGATCGCGGTGGCGAGCTCCATGACGTCGTAGATGGCCGCCATCGTAAAGAGCTCCGACGGCGGATCGAACGGCAGCTCGTCCGCGTGCACCACGTCGAACGTTTCGTCCGTGATGCTGCGTTGCGGATCGTCGAACACCACGACCTGCAGACGAGCCCGCGGATTGTGACGCGCGAGACTCGCCGCGAGCACCCGCGCGTGTGCGAGGTAGTTGCGGGCGATGATCGTGAAGACGCGCGTCGCGTTCGTCAGCGGCGTGTTTGTTGGCGCTTCCGCGCGCTGTGCGTTTGCGAGACGATCGATTTCGTACTGGATCGCATCGCGCGACGCGCGCAGCAGTTCAATGTCGCGGAAGAGCTGCCAGCGCTCGTCGTGCGCGGCGATCAGAATCTCGGCGGCGTGCTCGGAGACGACGTCGCGATGCTTGCCGTAGATGTAGCGCAGCAACTCCGGATAGTCGGTGCGCTGCAGGAAGCGGTCGTGCAGTGAGCCGGGACGCACGCGGTACTCGAACACCGGCCGCGGAATGCGCGCGAAACGCCAGCCGCGCTGCGCCGCGCGCAGCCAGAAATCCCAGTCTTCCCATTCGCGCAGCGCGACGTCGTATCCGCCGGCGTCATTCCAGACGGTACGGCGGATGACCGCGCACGCATCGATGTAGTTGCTCCAGAGCATGCGCGGCAGCGCGAGCTCCGGCACGGTGACGTCGCCGCTGCGCGTGCCGAACTCGCGCCGGTCGCCGTACACGACGCCCGCGGCGGGATCGGCATCGAGCAACGCAATCGCGTCGTCGACGAAACCGGGCAGCACTCGATTGTCGGCATCGAGCGGCAGAACGTAGTCGGCCGTCGACGCGGAGATGCCGCGGTTGCGCGCCGCGGAGAGCCCGCTGTGCGGCTGCTCGATGACGCGATGTCCCGCCTCGCGCAGCGCATCCAGCACCTCGCGCGTGCGCGGCTGCGTCGAGCCGTCGTCGACGATGATGAGCTCCGCCGCCGGCGCGGTGCGCTCGACGCTCGCGACGGAGTCGAGCAGATACTCGCCGTCGTCGTGGCACGGCACGATGACCGAGAGTCGCGGCCGCTCCGCGCGTTGCGGGGCGCCTCTGCGCGAGGCCGCTTCCCAACTACGCTCGTTGCCGAGGTCCGCGGCGTCGTCGAGCGCGCCGAGGAGGTCCAGCGTGCCGGGATGCGCATGCCGCCACAGGCGCGGCAGCGGATCGTCGTCCGGCCTCGTTACGAACAACGCGTCGTTGCGCAGCGCCGCGATCGTGTCGGTGTCCGCGTCGATGCCGAACTTCTGTTGAACGATCGACGCAAACGCGCCGGGTTCGCGCAACAGACGATGAATGCTCACGAGCAGCGTGCGCTCGCGGTTGCGCCGGTGAAACTCGAGGATGCGCCGGTTGTAGTGCGCCCAGATCTTCGCCGCGTACTCGGGATGCGTGAGCCACACGGCGGCGCCGGTGCGCAGCATCGAGTCGGCGACCTCCCACGGATTCCGATAGATCAGCAGATAGCGCGCGTCGCGTTCGAGGACGTCGTCCCAGAAGTCGAGGAGCAGCGACGTCCGCGGATCCTTCCAGCCCCACGCGCCGCCGGCGCGGTCGCGCGTCGCCACGAGCGCGGCGGCGGCATCGCGATGCGCCGGCAGCGGCGCGGCATCGAACGTCTCGCTCTCTGTCCAGCCCCAGTCGCGATGTCCCGCCTCGTCCGGCGTGGCGTCGACGAGCATCTGCGCGTCGAGCTCCTCGAAGTCGAGGTCCTCGAAGTAACCGCTTGGGTTGTGGCGATCGGGCGCCAGGAACCGCTCGCCCATGCGCACGTTCCACGCGGCGACGAGCGACGCGACGAACGACGTGCCCGACCGGTGCATGCCGGTGACGATGAGGCGGCGGGGAGGCGTCATCGGTGCGCACGATAGCCCAGCGCGTCGCCGCCGGCATTCAGAAAAGTCTGTCGTGAAGATGCGCCCGTTACGCCTTGTGGACGCGACCTCCGCCCGCTACTCTGCGAAGGCGAAGGATGCAGCAGGAGAACCATGAAGATGAGCGCCAATCCGCGACACCGCCACCCGCCGGAACGTTGGCGATGGACGTGCGTCCGGACGTCACCGCGCGCGATCCGAAACGCTTCCGCGCCGCCCTCCTCCTCGGCATCTTCTGCCTGCTGATCTACAACGCGAACCGCCGCGCCATCACCGCGGGCGACACCTATCCGGCGCGCTATCTCCCGTTCGTGATCTGGAAACATCACACTCTGTTTCTCGAGCCGATCGAGAAGCTCGCGGCGCAGGGTCGCGGGACGGACGCGTTCTGGCTCGTGCGCCGGCCGAACGGCCACATCATCTCGCTCTATCCGGTCGTGGTGCCGGTGCTCGTCGCGCCGCTCTATCTGCCCGCCGTCGCGTACCTCGACGCGCGCGGCTGGACCGACGCGCGACTCGATCACGTCGCACGCGTGATGGAGAAGCTCACCGCGTCGCTGCTGGCCGCGCTCACCGTGGCGCTGCTCTATCTGCTGCTGCGCCGGCGGACGAACGCGCGCACCGCGCTGCTGCTCGCCGTCGCGTACGGCTTCGGCACGACGGCGTGGGTGATCTGCAGTCAGGCGTTGTGGCAGCACGGCGTCGCACAGCTGCTGATCGTCGGACTGCTGCTGCAGCTGACCGCGCCGTGTACGACGACGCGCGCGCTCGCGGCGGGCGTGCTCTGCGGACTCGTCGCGGGCAATCGTCCGCCCGACGTCGTCCTCGCCGGCGTCCTCGGCGTGTACGCGCTCGTTTGGGCGGGACGCCGGCGCGCGTGGTTGTTCGTTGCGGCGGCCGCACTGCCGCTGGGCCTCGTGCTGCTCTACAACATCTTCGCCGGCGGCAACGTCGGCGGCGGCTATGGCGTGATCGGGACCGCCCAGTTCTTCAGCTTCCATCTCCTCCCCGGCGTCGCGGGGCTGCTGTTCAGTCCCGCCCGCGGGCTCTTCGTCTTTTCACCGTTTCTGCTGTTCGTCCTCGTCGCGTTCCGTCATCTGCCGCGCAGCCGTGACGAGCGGTGGCTCACGCTCGCGATGAGCGTGGGCATCGTGATCCAGCTGCTGCTCTACGCGAAGGTGGATTGGCGCGCCGGCTTCTCGTGGGGACCGCGCTACATGACGGACCTCGTGCCGCTGCTGATGTGGATGCTGGTGCCGGTCGTTGCGTCGTTGCGTCGTGTCGGACGCGCGTGCTTCGTCGCCGCGGTGGGTGTCGCGATTCTCATCGAGACCGTCGGCGCGTTCGCATACTCCGGCTGGATGGACCTGCCGCTCTTCACCGTGACCGCCGCCGTCAAGCATCCGGAGTGGACGCTGCGGAACGCACCGTTCGTCGCCGCGGTGCGCGAAGGCCTCGCGCCGGCGGAGCTGTTCGTCAACGTGCGTGGCAGTTTCGATGGAGTCGTCAGCGGCGGACGCGCGACGTCGACGATCTTCGCCGGAGACCAGGCCGCCGCCACCGGCTGGGCGCTTGCGGGCCACCGCACGCCGCCGCAGGTGGCGATCACCGTCGACGGACGGCAGACATTCTCGACCGCGACGTTCGTCGATCGCCCGGACGTCCGCGCGGCGCTGCACGAGACCAGTCGCGCGGGCTGGCGCATTCCGTTCGACACCACGAGCCTCACCATCGGCGAGCACCGCGTGACGGCGTTCGCGTGGGCGGATGCGAGGGGGGACGGGTGTTACCTCGACGAGCATACGTTCCGCGTGCTGCCGCGCATGCCGATCGCTGACGTCAGCGCGGCCGGCGATCCGGCGACTGCTGCAGCGCGTCTGCGCGAGCACCAGCAGCCGGGCGGTTACTGGCTCACGCGGTTCACGAGCGCGCCGCGCTTCGAGGATCCGCATCCGGAGATGAACACGTTTCTCACGGCGCTCCTCGTCGATCTGCTGGATCCGATCGCGGCGAAGAACGGTCTCGCGGAAAGCGTGCAGCACGCGAGGCAGCATCTGACGAAGCAGATCGAGCGCGGCGGCTTGGTGCGCTACCACGGACGGCCGGATGGCCCGGGCATCGGCACGCTCGGCTGCGTCATCACGCCCGACACCGACGACACGTCACTCGTCTGGCGCGTTGCTCCCGGCGCGGATCGCAGCCAGCTCGACGCCGCGCTCGAAACGATCGCACGCTATCGCACGCCCGAAGGTCTCTACCGCTCGTGGCTCGCGCCGCAAAGCGCGTATCAGTGTCTCGATCCGGGCAGCGATCCGAATCCGACGGACGTCGCGATTCAGATGCATTTGCTGTTGCTCTTGTCGCAAGTCCGGCCCGCTGCCGGCCACGCGCTGTGCGAAGCGCTGCGGCCGGTCATCGACGAAGACCGCGTCTGGGTCTACTATCGAAAGGCGCCGCTCGTTCCGGTCCTGCGGCTTCCCGATCTTCACCGTGCCGGCTGCGATCTCGAACTGCCCGAGACGCGCATGCACACCGAGATTCCGGGGCAGCAGGTCTGGCTGTCTGCCGCGCGGCTGCTCGGAAGCGCGCCGTCCGGCGCGGAGCTCGATGCGCTGTTGCGCAAGCTCGCACGGAATGACTTCGCCGCGATCCGACTCGATCCGCCGCTCTTCTACCACAACGATCTCACCGCGACCGTTCCTCGGTATTACTGGTCCGAGGACGTCGGCTATGCACTTTGGCTAAGACTCTATGACCGATACGAACGTCTCCACGATCGCCGAAACGACGGCTAAAGGTCCCGCGTTTCGGTACCTCTCCTGCCTTCGCCCGCAGGACATTCTCGTGCTTCAGGGTCCGCCGCTTCTCGGCGCGGCGTTCGCGATGCGGCATCTCACGCTGCATCACGTCGCGCCGCATCACGTCGCGCCGCTGGTGACGCTCGTCGTAGCGAACGTCCTCCTCGTGGCGCACATCTTCCTGCTCAACGACTGGTCGGGCGTGCACGCCGACCTCGCCGATCCGAACAAAGCCGCGGGCGTGTTCATCGTGCGGGGCGTCGGCCGCGGCGAGATGGCCGCACTCACGGCGACGCTGCTCGTCCTCAGCATCCTTCTCTTCCGCCGCCTCGGCACCACCCCGCTCGCGCTGTCGCTCGCGATCGCCACGCTGAGCGCTCTCTATTCGCTGCCGCGCTTCAACTGGAAAGGCAAGCCGCTTCTCAATTCCCTCACGCATCTCGCCGGCGGAGTCCTGCACTTCCTCCTCGGCTATTCGATCGGCAGCGCGCTCGACCGCCGCGGCCTCGCCATCGCAACGTTCTTCGCGCTGATCTTCGTCGCGGGACACCTCACGCAGGAGATCCGCGACCACCACGGCGATGCGCTCAACGCGATCCGCACCAACGCCGTGATCTTCGGCCCACGGGGAACGTTCGCCGCAAGCCTGGCCCTCTTCACGTTCGCGCACGCGATCCTGCTCCTGCTCGCGCTGACGGGCATTCTCCCGAGCGTGCTCGCGGTGCTCGTCGCTGTCTACCCGCTGCAACTCTACTGGTCGTACGAAGCGCTCACCGACGGTCTCACCTACGCGAGCGTCTCCCGCCTGCAGACGCGCTATCGCGTGCTGTACGCGATCATCGGCGTTGCGATGGTGGCCGCGCTCGCGGGAGCCCACGCACGCGTTCAGCATTCGCGGCAAACGTCCCGCCGTCCACCGCTTGCGGAGCATAGCCAGGCGCCGGCAGCGTCGCCGTTTCGCTGATTGACGAGCGGCGCAGCCGTTCCATTACTTCGCAGGTAATGGCTCGCCGTTCGCGCGGAGTGTAGATTGCGCGGCATGGCCGCAGAACTGGAACGCCCATTCGGACGCCTGCTCCGCGAGTGGCGCTCGCGACGTCGCGTCAGTCAGCTCGACCTCGCGCTCGAAGCGGGCGTGTCGTCGCGTCACGTGAGCTTCATCGAGACGGGACGCGCGCAACCGAGCCGCGAGATGATCCTCGTGCTCGCGCGCGTGCTCGACGTACCGCTGCGCGATCGCAACGATCTGCTCGTGTCCGCGGGCTACGCGGCGATCTACCGCGCCACCGATCTCGACGCGCCCGCGCTCGAACAGGCGCGGCGCGCGGTCGACTTCATGCTCAGGCAGCAGGAGCCGTATCCGGCCATCGTCGTCGATCGCTCCTGGAATCTGCTGAAGGCGAACCACGGCGCGGTGAAGCTCGTCGAGGCATTTGCCGATCCCGACGCCGCGAACGAGTGGGCCGGCAACGCCATGCGGTTGATGTTTCATCCGCGCGGACTGCGGCAGCACATCGTCAACTGGGAAGCGATGGCTGCCGCCCTGATTCAGTGGCTGCATCGCGACGTTCTCAGCGGACTCGGAGGCGCGGACACGCGGCGCCTGCTCGCGGACTTGTTGACGTATCCCGGAGTTCCGCCGCGATGGCGGACGCTCGATCTCGACGCGTCGACGGCGCCGTTCCTCGCGATCGAATTTCAGAAAGACGATCTCGGTCTTCGCTACTTCTCCACCCTCACGAGCCTCGGCACGCCGCACGACATCACGCTGCAGGAGCTGCGCGTCGAGGCGTTCTTCCCCGCCGACGCGGCGACGGAAGAAGCCTCGCAGCGCCTCATTGCACGGCCGTGACGTTGACGAGCATGTTCGGTCGAAGGTTGAGCGTTTCGACGGTCACCTTTGCGATCAGCGGACTCACTTTGTCCGGCAAGGCCTGATCCGCGCGCTCGTTGAGAATCGCGGCGAGACTGGCGCGCGGACGCAGCCGCACGTAGCACGGCAGGTTGCCGCCCGCGATCATTCGATACCAAAGCGTCTCGCCCTGCAGCTTCGACTGCTCGGCGGCGATGGCTGCCTCGAACGCTTTGCCCGCGCCCTGATTCAGCTCGACGGTCATGAGCTCCGCGCGCAACGTCGGCGTCGGCACGCCGTTGCCGCGCGAGAGCGCCGGCAGAAACTCATACACGCCATTGCCCAGGAACTGGGCGTGCGGCAGAACGTTGATGACGTTGTCGCGCTCGTCGTCGGCGGGATTGACCGGATTGCTGAGACTCTCGGCGGTATGCCCGAACGTCGCGTAGATCAGCCAGCGCTGTCGCTCCGTCGACGCCCAGACGGTGTAGCTGTACCACTTGAACGGATCCTTCGCCTGCCGATGCCATTCGAGATGGCGCAGGTACCCCGCTTCGAGATCGACGCTCTGGCCGTCGTTCGCGCGAAGGATGGCGATGCGCGCGAACGGACCGACTGCCGCTTCCTGCGCCGGGAGAATCGCGGGGACGAGGACGAGGACCGCGAGCAGCCAACGCTTCATGAGCGTTTCTCCTTCAGGCCGTAGCACATCGCCGGACGCAGACTGAGGATCTCGATCGTCGACTTCACGGTCGTTGATGTTGCGATTGGCAGCGGCAGCGCTTGTTCTTCGATCGAGTCGAGCAGCGCCGAGAAGTTCGCGCGCGGGCGAAGTCTCAGATAGCGCGGCGCGGGTCCGCCGGCGATCATGCGGAACCAGAGCGTCTCGCCCTGCAGCGACGGCTGCCGTTCGTTCAGCGCGCGTTCGAACGACCCTTCACCGCCCGGTTGCAGGTCGACCGTGGTCAGTTCGACGCGCGTCGATGCCGACGGCTCGCCGCTCCCGCGCGAGGCGTCGGGCAGGTAGCGAAAGAGCGCGCTGCCGAGGAACGCGCCGTGCGGCGTGACGTTGACGATGTTGTCGCGTTCATCGCCGGCAGGATCGACGGCGCTGTCGAGTTCGGCGGGCGTGCGATTGAACGTCGCGTAGACGAACCAGCGCTGACGCTCGCCGGCCCACACCGTCCATCCGAACCACGTCCACGGATCGTTCGCTTGTCGATGCCATTCGAGATGGCGGATGTAGCCCGCTTCGAAGTCGACGGTGTCGCCGTCGTGCGGACGCAGGAATGAGATGCGTGCATACGAATCGTTGCTCATGCGCCCAACGATGCGTCGCCGTGCGCGTGCGTTCAATTACCTGCCAGGTAATCGCACGCGATTCGCGCGGCCGCTAGATTGCGGACATGCCTCAATACTCGCTGCGTGCAAATCTGCACGCGTTGCCACGCGCGGCGTGGACGCTCTTCGCCGGCGCGTTCATCAACCGCTTCGGCACGTTCGTGATGCCGTTCCTCATCCTCTATCTGACGCGGCACGGCTACAGCGCCGCGCAGGCGGGACTCGCCGTGAGCGCGTACGGCGGTGGACATCTGATCGCGGCGATGCTAGGCGGTCATCTCGCCGACAGCATCGGACGCAGAAACACGATCGCGTTCTCCATGTTCGTGTCGTGCGCGGCGATGCTCGCGTTGTCGCAGGCGCGCGCGTACCCGGCGATCGTCGCGATCGTGCTGATCGTCGGCGCGGCGTCGGAGATGTACCGGCCCGCCGCGGGCGCGCTTATCGGCGATCTCGTTCCGCGGGAGCAGCGCGTCACCGCCTTCGCCATGTTCCGCCTGGCCAACAACCTCGGCTTTGCCACCGGCCCCGCGACGGCGGGTCTCCTCGCCGGCCACTCATTCTTCGCACTCTTCATCGCGGACGCGGCGACGTCGCTGCTCTTCGGCTCGATCGCGCTCACCGCGCTTCCGCACGGCGCGCGAACGCAGCCGAATGCAGCGCACGTCAGCGGCGGATTTCGCCACGCGCTGCGCAACGAGCCGTTCGTCATCTTCCTGCTCGCGACGCTGTGCATCACCTGGATCGAGCCGCAGGTGACGTCGACGTTCCCGCTCTATCTGCAGCAGTCCGGCTTCTCGCCGAAGACCTATGGGTTTCTGATCTCGCTCAATGGCGCGCTCGTCGTCCTGTTCGAGCTCGCACTCACGTCATGGACGCAACGTCATCCTCCGCAACGCATCCTGGCCCTCGGCTACACGCTGTTCGGCGCCGGCTTCGCGCTCATCGGCCTCGCGCACTCGATCCCCGCACTCGTGCTGTGCGTCGTGGCCTGGACCAGCGGCGAGATGATCTTCGCCCCGGTCGGCGGTGCCTACGCATCGACCCTCGCCCCGGAACAATTTCGCGGCCGCTATCAAGGCCTGTACACGCTCACCTGGTCCGCCGGCCTTCTCGCCGGACCGACGCTCGGCACGCTGCTCCTTCAAAGCAACGCGAGCGCGTATTGGGTCAGTGTTGCCGCCGCAGGATCCGTCGGAGGATTGCTCGCGCTCGTGAGACGGGCGGCGTAAATTCTTGGTGGGATTGGGGGTTGTTTGGTCGGGCAGGGGGGATTTGAACCCCCGACCACCTGAACCCCATGCGCTCGAAACCGTTGAGCCATCTAGGGTTACCTCCTCGTTCGGTCCTTTCAAGGCGCGCATTGTAACGCCGTTTGGGCGCCGCATGGGTGCGGAACGCTCGCACCAGGCGCGCGGGCCGGTCAGGCCGGGCGGCGGGTGCGCCGCGGCGGCTCAGGCGCGATTACCGGCGGTGAAGGGGCCGGCGCAGGCGTGCCGCGCTCGATGCGCGTTTTCACCGCTTCCGCACCCTTCTTGTAGACCGTGACGCAGAGCAGTTGCCCCGCCTCGTACAGACCCCAGAAGCGCGTGCCGCGATACCGTTCAATGTTGAGCATCGCGCACCTCCGCGACCTGACAGCACGCATCGGTCGCAACCCACCGCAGGCACTTCGGGCAAACCGGCGGATCGAGCTGCCACCCATCGATGTACGCGCGCTCGTCGCTTGCGCGCACCTCGCAATCGGCACAGACCACCGAGTCCTCGTCGACGAGATCTCCTTCCGGGGCGAGATCCTTCCCACTCTTGAATGCAACCACTTCGGACATGACACACCTCGACTTGTGATTTCAGGGAGCGCACGTCCTCCTCTCCGCGACCACGCGCGAGCGCACCCTCGGGCGGCCGACACGGGCGCATCTCGGAAGCACTGCACGATCGATCGATGCTCCGCATGGAAGCGAGCGAGTGATGCGACGTCGTGCCGAGGGCCGGATCGGCCGCGCGAGAGCGTTCTCGCGAATGGCGGGAGAGGACCGGGATGTGAAGGAGCAGGCCGGGAGGTCGTCAGTGAACCACGCGCACCTCGTCCGCCTCGCACGTCGGCGATGAGGTCGCGCACGGCGTGCGCATGCCGGATGTGGAGCTGATGCCATACGCCGCGAGCAGGCGGATGCGCAGGCATCGAGCGGAGTGCCGGCGACGCCTTCGCCTCGCCGATGTAATGCTCCTCCGGCATCGCGCCATCGCAGAACCAAATCGGAGCTGCGGGCGTGGACACGGCCCAGCCGGCGAGCGTGAACGCCATGACGTCGGATGCGGCCGCATCGCGCGCGACCTCCACGAGTGACGAGAGACGCCGGAGCGGCGCGCCCGCGCGCGCATCGAGGACGGTCACCCACACCACGAAACGATCGAAGCCGAAGAACTCGCGCACAAGGTCCGGCTGGGCAGCGAGCGCGGCGTAGCGTTCCGCCTTCGCTCTGCGGAAGTGCGCGAGGGACTCGTGCCCGCGATCGTGCTCGCCGAAGATCAGCGCATCGTCGAGGACGAGCACGTAATCCGGCTGCGGCAGCGCAAGACCCCGAGCGTGCAGCGGAAGCGGACGATCGAAGCTCGTCGCCCAATGCAGACGCACGTCCTGGATTGAGCCGTACGCGATGAGGAGGTCGTTCACCTCGCGCTGGTGCGAAAGGAACCCGGGAGTCACACGCGGTGCGAGGACGAGCGGCCGGCGATCGGCGTGACGGAGGACGACGGATGCAATGTGCGTCGCTGTAGACGCCGCCGCATCGGCCGCGAGCATTTGCCGTGCGACGGCAAGTGCGCGGCGGCTCGGAACGGCATACCGCGGCCGACCGCCGACGCGTGAGACGTCCTCCCAGGTGCGAAGCCATCCTTGCTCGGCGAGCGCGCGGACGCGCTGCCCGACCCGTTGCGGCGAGAGCTGCTGGAAGACGAGCCGGCGGATTTGATCGAAGGAGAGGATGCGGCAACGCGCGAGCGCGAGGAGCACCGCGCGGTCCGCGGCGGAAAGCGTCGAAGGATGTCGTCGCGATTGACGACGTTCCGCCTTTCGCGGTGGCGGAGCTGTAGACGAAAGCGCGGATTGCCTATCTGTGGCTTCGGCAAGCGATTCGGGCACATCGTTCCGGGTTCGATCACGCGTCCGCTCCTGCTCGGCGCGTGCGGTGACATGCTCGGATGAGGCGCTGAGGCTCCGGCATAGCGTGGAGGAAACAAACATCGACCGGCACATGCTAGGGACACGACCTACGGTCTTTCCGTGCAACGACGTGCGACCGCGCATCCGCCGCGCGCGCTCGACGGCTTCGGGATCAGCTCGACGATGCGCACGCCGTGCACGTCGACACTCGATGCAGTCGTTCGCGAGGGCGCGACTTCGGCACCATTGACCGCGCTTTCCCCCGCATTCCGTGCCCCGACCAGCCCTCGTCATTCGCGAAGTGGACCAGCTCGCGCGCCGGGCCAAGTGGCGCGCGTGCGATCTCGCTGAAGCGCTCGGCGTGAGCCTGTCGATGCTGAACCGGCTGCGCGCCGGAACGCACGCGCCGTCGAGGGACGTGCTCGGCGCGATCCTGCGCGCCTTCGGCGAGCAACCCCGCGTGCGCGAGCTCGTGCTCCACTTCCTCGAACACGAGTTGCCGCTTGCGCACGTCGGACGCCTCGATACCGCGCCGCGGCCGGCGCGGACGACCCTCGACGACCTCGCGGACCTGCCAGACGCGGCGCACCGCGCCGTGCGAACGTTCGTCGCACAGTTCCTCCGGCGAAGTCTCACGACCGGGCGCGGACTCGCCGTCATCGCAGACGCAGCGATGCTCCGGCGGATCACCGCGTACGTGCGGACCGCGCTCGACGCGCAAGGCGTCGGCGTCATCGCGGTCCCCGGAAACGCCACGATGAGCGCATCGCTTCGGGATGCGGCCGCCGCCGCGCCGCTCGTCCTCGTGGAGCGGGCGGACTTCGCATCCGATGATGTGCGGGCGCTCCTCGCCACGCGTGCCGCGGTGCGAAAGCCGGTGATGGTGACCGCGTGCGCAGCACCCGATACACCGCTTCGCGGCGATCTCTCCCTTCTCGTCATCCCTTCACCGAACGTGCATGCAGCAGCGTGATCGCGAATCCGTCCGCATCCTTCAGCAGCGCGGCACGCCGCCCGATGGCGTGACGATGCTTCGCACCGATCTCGGTGCGTTCATCGAAGACATCGCGTACGTCGGCCGCGAGCCCGCCCTCCTGCTTCTCACGATCCGCGCGCTCCGCCAGCGATCCGGCGGGCGCGTGTTCATGGACGATCTCGTGTGGATCCTCGGTGCATCACGGCGGCGCATTCGCGGTTGGCTGGAGCAGCTCTCGACGGCGGGCATGCTCGTGTTCGACGCAACCAACGGCACGCTCGACGTGGAGCTGCCGGAGACCGCGCCACCCGCCTGGACGGACGTGCATCCGCCGGGACTCTCCATCCGGCACGACCTCCCCACGCACTGGTTCATCCACGTACTCCCGCGGATCGGGCGCAGCGCGTTCGCCGCCTACCTGTACCTCCTGCATCGTGACGGCACGAGCGCGCCCGCGACGCTGGAGATGGCGGCGCTCGCGCGCGAGCTGCGGTTCCGTACGAGCGTGTCGGCACGATGGCGGCTCCGGCAGCTTCGCCGCGCACGGCTGATCGCCCGGGACGCAGCGCACGCGGCACTCATCGTGACCGACCCGCCGCCGCTCACCGCGTCCGAACGACGGGTACTCCGGCGGCGGCGCAAGTTCGGTCGCTGGCTCACTGCGTGGACGTGGGTTGCCGTGGCCGCGCTGGCGGCCCTGATAGTCGTAGCGCTTCTCGCGATCTCTGCCGCGCGTCAACGATGAGGCTCGCGCTCCGCCACCAGACCACGCGCACGCGAACGCTTCGCGGCCTCCGCGATTTCTACCTCGCCCGCGATCGCTTCCTGCATGAGCAACTGCGACGGCACGGCCTCGGCCTGCCGTTCGCGACGTACGCAGGCCCCGATGGTGCGGAGGTCGTCTGCTGGCTCACGCCGGACGATCTTCGGCAGCACACGCTCGTCCTCGGCGCGACCGGCTCGGGCAAGTCGTCGCTCCTCGAGCAGATCGCACGAGCGCACTTCCAGCTCGGCCAAGGCGTCGCGCTCCTCGATCTGCACGGCGACCTGTTCACGCGAACGCGGGCCTTCGCGGAGGAGCGCGGCGTCCCGCGCCTTGCGCTCCTCGACTTCACGCGGCCGGAGACGCTTCCCGCGTGGAACCCCCTCGCGCCGATTGAGGGCGTGGATGTCTCTCGCCACGTCGATCTCCTCGTCGGGGTCCTGAAGCGCCTATATGCCGCCGAAGACGCGGCTTCGTGGGCGTGGGGCGTGAAGGTCGAGGAGATCACCCGCGCGACGCTGCGCGCGCTCATCGAGAGCCGTGTCCCTGCGACGCTGATTGATGTCCGCGCGTTTCTCCTGATCGCCACCGTCCGCCGCGACATCCTCGTCACCGCGAGCCCAGAATCCCAGCACTACTTCACGCACCGCTTCGGCGCGCGCGAGGAGATGTACGTTGCGGCCGTCTTGAACAAGCTCGATCCCTTCCTCGGGTCATTCGCCGTGCAACGGTTCTTCGGCCGGCCCGAGTCCACCTTCGACCTCCTCGCTGCCGTGGACGGGCGTATGACAGTGCTCGTGAACCTCGCTCGCGGCCACCTCGGGCCGACCGCGGACGTGCTCGGCCGCTTCCTCGTGAACGCCCTGCAGCTTGCGGCGCTCCGACGCGAGCGGATGCCGGTCGAGAAGCGCGAGCCCTTCTCGATCATCCTCGACGAAGCGCACAACCTTGCCGGGCCGGAGAGCGGTCTTGAAGACCTGCTGGTCGCCGCGCGGAAGTACCGCGTGCATCTGACGCTCGCCGCGCAGAGTCTGTCCCTCTTCCCGGCGCGGATGCGGCCGCACCTCCTTGGCAATACAGCGCGGCAGTTCTTCTTACAGATGCCGTACGTCGAAGCGAATAGCCTCGCGCCCGAACTCTTCGAGCCGCTCGGAACGATCCGCCGCGAGCCCGTGCGTCCGTACGACCCGCTCGATGACCCGCTCCTCACGCCTGCGGAGGAGATCTCGGCGCGCACACGCGAGCTTGCGAACCTGCCGGTAGGCGCGTGCTACTGGCTCCTGAAGGGTCGCCGGTTCAAAGCGCGGCGGGTGCAGGTCCGCCGTCCCTGACCATGAATCCGAGAACATGCACTCCCCTCCCTATCCTCACGAGCGGTTTCCGAATCGTCGGCACCGCCAGGCGCGATCGCGCCCGTTTGCGGTCGCTTCGGTCGAGACCTTCCTCACGCGTGTCGAAGAAACCTGCCTGGCGGCCGAGCGAATCGAAGGGCTCTCACCAGCGACGACGCGGCGATGGCGGGTCGCAGCTCGAAGATTTGCCCGCTACCTGCGGGGGACGCGGACAGACGCGTTTGCGCGCGGCGATATGCCAGCGCAGACACAAGTGATCGAAGGTTGGATCGCAACGCTCCGCATGGAGCACTGCGAGCGCACGTCGGTCGCCGCGTACTTCGAAGCGATGGTCTCGATCTTCCGGCGGTTTGAACGATTGGACGGTACGCTGAACCCGTTCGAGTTGCTCGATCGTCCCCGCGCACCGCTTCCGCAGCCGCGCTGCCTCACCCCGTCCGAAGTGGATCGCGTCTTCGCCTCTGCCCGCAGTCTCGTAGCCGATCGGTTCGAACGTGCTCGAAACGTGGCGCTGATCGCGACGTACGTTTGCGCGGGGCTTCGCCGCGGCGAGGCGCTCCGGTTGGAACTCGCCGACCTCGACCTCGAACGCGGACGCCTGCTCATCCGGCGCGGCAAGGGCCGGCATGGCGGACGCGATCGCACCGCGTACGTGACCCCGCAGCTGACGGCGTTCTTGCGCGCGTACCTGACCCTTCGCGGGCAGCGTCGGGTACTGACTCCGGCGCTCTTCGTTTCCACCTGGCGCGACCAGCCAATGCCGCTCGTCGCGGTGACACGGCTGTTCCGGCGCATCAGCGCGTCGGCAGGGTTTTTAGTGACGCCCCACATGCTCCGGCACAGCTACGCCACTTTCCTGCGGCAGGCAGGGGTGCCGGATCGCGTGAGCATGGATCTGCTCGGGCACCGAAGCCTGGCGATGCTCCAGCGGTACTCGCACGTCTTCGAGGGCGAACACGCGACGTACGCGGCGCGCCTTCACCTGCCGCTCGGAGGCATCGAACGCGACGCCGGGTGACACGCGCACCATCAGCCGTCGAAGGACAGCCGCTGAACCGCGGCAACCTTGTCCTCGTCCCACACTCGGAGGTATCCGGCGGTTGTCGTGATCTGCGTGTGACCCGCGAGCGCGCTCACCGTGTGCAGCGGGACGCCTGCACGTAGGAGCTGCGTCACAAAGGAGTGCCGCAGGCTATGGAGCGTGAACGGCACACCGGAGGCGATTCGGAGGCGTCGGACGAGCCGGTTAATGGTCACGTCAGCGATCGGTCGCTGACCTGCGGTACTCGCGAAGAACTCGGGCAGGACCAGCCGGCGCCGATGCCGCTCGCGGAGGTAAGCGAGCACGATGTCGAGGAGGTCCGGCGCCATCATCACGACCCGATCCTTTCCACCGCCGCGACCTTTGCCGCCTTCGACGCGAATCGTGCGCTCCTGGACGTCGACGTTTGCGTACTGGAGCCGCACGAGGTCACCGCGGCGAAGTCCAGCGTAGAGCGCCATGCCGATGAGCGCGCGGTTCCGGCCGCGTTCGAACGCCGACCAGCCAGGGTAGTTCGCGACGGCGGCGAGGATGCGGGCGCACTCGGCCGGTGTACGGGCCTTCGGGATTCGGTCCGGCAGGCGCGGCGGCCGAAGCCCCGCGAACGGCGACGGGAGCCCGGTCAGGTGCTCAACGTAACCGAAGAAGCCCCGGACACTCCGCCAGTAGCGGTGGATGCTGTTCGCCGCGGCAGGCCGCGGACGCGTCCGGAGCACGGCGATCCAGCCGTCGATGTCGTGCAGGGTCGCGCCGAGCGGAGCCCCGTCGTCCGGCACCTGCGTCACGAGGTAGGCGCGGAACGAGCGGTACGCCACCTGAAAGTTGTGTGCGGTGCAGCGGCTCAGGCCCGCCACGGCGGTGGCGGCCTCGAAGAACCGCCGGAAGACTTGATCAAGCTCGGCGAGCGTCGCCGGAGGCGGGAGTTCAGCGGATGCGGGCGCACCGACCGCGAGGCGTTGGAACGCGTCGAGACGAGGAGCGGGCGGTGGTGTCGGCCACGCACCGGAGAGGAGCGAACCCATAGAAGAATGGAGGAAGGAGGTAGGAGTGCTCCCTTCCTCGACCGAAGGTGACCACGATTCTGACGTTCGGAATGTGGTCGGCCGCTCGATGCAGTCTTCGGGCAGCGCGCTGGAGTTCCGGCGTCTGGATGCGCTGCGAGCCCACGACCAGGATCGAACTGGTGACCTCATCCTTACCATCAACCACCGAACCGTCAAGCTGCGGATTGACGCTTCAGGAAGCGACGAAGCACGCGACATGAGACGGTTGGTTGAGGAAGCAGATTCGGGAACTGCGGTCGGTGAAGGAACAGAAGATTGCTACCAGTCCTGCGCCGTCGGCGCAAGTCCGATAGCCGAGCCCTGCATCCTCGAGGACGCCACGAATCCGGCCGGACCGTGTCTAACGTCCTGTGCTTGAGTTCCGAGTGAAGGCCGCCCCGCTCACCGCCGCGCGTCGCACATTGCGCCAACGCGTGGGATTTGTTGAAATTCTTCACGTAGCGCTTAGCGCGGTCTAACAACATGCGAGTAGATTTCCCCGACGTCCTCGCTAACGACGAGTGGGTCCTCGGCAGCCCGATTCGTCAGGTAGTTGATCGCGATGTTGCGGCGGAGGGAGCACTTATCCCTCTCACCCGGAACAAGCGGAAGGGCTTCCTGTTCAAACCGGACGGAGACGGCACAGAAGTCATCGTCGCGACCGATCCGAAGTTTGTTGAGTCGGCCGATACATACGCCGTTCTGCTTCCCAAGACGGCTGCCGTCGGCGCGGATCTACGGCGCGGCAGATGGATCAAGCACCCGAAGAGAATTACGAATCCCGACGTGCGAAGAGAGATAGGCAACACGCGCGAATCATGGGCGCACGCGTTTCGCTACGTGGAAGAAGATGCGAGCCGGAGCATCATCGGACTCCGGCGCCCGCAGATCGGTGCAGTCCACGCAGTCCATTCGCACTGGTCGTTGTCCTCAGACGTGGGAACGATCGTGATGCCAACGGGCACGGGAAAGACCGAAGTCATGCTGTCGGTCCTGACGTCGGCAGCTTGTGAGCGGTTGCTTGTGGTGGTGCCGACCGACGCGCTGCGAACGCAGCTCGCCGAGAAGTTTCTGTCGCTTGGCGTGCTGAAGATGCCAGGCAGCGCCGTTCTCGCCGCATCGGCGCGCTGCCCTGTTGTCGGCATGCTCACACACGTACCGACGAGCGTCGCCGAGGTCGACGCATTCTTTGAGCAATGCCACGTCATCGTCATGACGAGCGCAATCGCGAGCCAATGCGACGACGACGTTCAGGATCGGATGGCCCATCATTGTCCATATTTGTTCATCGACGAGGCGCATCACGCGGAGTCACCCACGTGGCGTGCGTTCATGGAGCGTTTCTCGGCGAAACGAGTGTTGCAGTTCACAGCGACGCCTTTCCGTGAAGACGGCCGAACGCTCGATGGCAAGATCATCTACAAATATTCGCTCAAGAAAGCTCAAGAAGACGGGTACTTCCGACCGATCCAATTTCGGTCAGTGTACGAGTTCAATCCCTCACGCGTGGATCAGGCCATCGCGAACGCAGCGATCGAACAGCTACGCGCAGACGCCACCAAGGGCCATATTCTCATGGCACGCGTTGAAACCCTGCGTGATGCGCAGCGGGTGTTTGACATCTACAAGCGGTATCGAGAATTCAATCCTGTGCAGCTCCACACAGGTGTCAAATCGACTAAAGCGCGCGAAGCGGCGCGAGATGCGATCCTTTCGGGCAAATCGAAGATTGTGGTGTGTGTTGACATGCTCGGCGAAGGCTTCGATCTTCCCGAGCTAAAAATCGCCGCATTCCACGACATCCGCAAGACGCTCGCGGTAACGCTGCAACTCGCAGGGCGGTTCACGCGTGCACGACAGGATCTTGGCGACGCTACATTCATCGCGAACGTCGCCGATGTGAACGTCCGCGCAGAGCTGCGAAAGCTCTACAACCGTGACCCGGATTGGAATGTACTGTTGCCGGAACTGAGCGACACGCTCATCGGCGAGCAGATCAATCTCCAGACATTCCTCGCCGGCTTTACGGACTTTCCGGAAGAAATCCCCCTGAAGACACTAAGGCCAGCGTGCAGCGCCGTCGTGTTCAAGACCGCTTGTGAGAACTGGGCACCGGAAAACTTTCGGGAAGGGATACCCGGCATCGCAAACTGCGAGCAAGTGTACCCTGCCTTGAACGCGGATAAGACTGTTTTGGTAGTCGTGACAGCGAAGCGACTCGCGCTTTCGTGGAGCGATGTCGAAACGATCTACGACTGGCAATGGGAGCTGTACGTCTTGCATTGGTCGGCGACGCAGAAGCTCCTGTTCATCAACTGCTCGGCGAATGCCGGCGAATACAGATCCTTGGCGCGCGCCGTCGCCGGTGAAGATGTGACGCTCATCAAAGGGCAGGACGTATTTCGCACCTTTTCCGGCATTACACGTCTGAAGCTGCAGAATGTCGGGCTGTCGGAGCAGCTCGGCCGAAATGTTCGCTATACCGGCCGCATGGGTGCAGATGTGGCATCGGCACTCACCGATGTCATCAAGCGAAAGGGCCGAAAGAGCGTACTCGCCGGCGGCGGGTTTGAGAACGGACATCGCGCGACGATCGGCGCGTCGCGTCGCGGCCGCGTGTGGTCGCATCAACGGGAGAATGTTGCGAGATTCATTACGTGGTGCGACGAAGTTGGCCAAAAACTGCTGGATACGACAATCGATCCAGATGAGGTTCTCAAGGGAACATTGAACGCTCAGACGTATCGACGCGGCCGACAGTCATGCCGATTTACGCTGACTGGCCGGAGGAGATCTATAAAGCGAATGAAGCCCAATGGACGATCACGATTGATGGAGTTGATGTTCCTCTTAGCGGGTTGAGTATCGACTTAGTTGAGCCAACGAGCGATGGCGCTCTCCAAATAAGCATCCCGTCCGAGACGGTTTCGGTAGTCGTTGAGCTGGAGCTGTTTGAGGACGACGACGCGCCCAACTACGCGTTTCGCATCGTCGGAGACACGACGGTGACTATCCGCCGCGGAGATCGGGCCGAACCTTGCGACCTCACGGAGTTCTTTTACGAAGAGCCTCCGCTGATCTGGTTCGTTGACGGCTCCTCGCTCGAAGGAAACGAGCACGTTGAGCTAAAGGTGCATCAGCCGCCGTATGACCCACAGAAGATCCGAACATGGGATTGGGCCGGGACGAATATCCGGAAGGAGTCACAGGGGTTCACGAAGGACGCGGATTCCGTTCAGGCACGCGTAATTCAGGAATTGCTAAAAGATCCTGCGTATGCGGTCATCTTCGACGATGATGGGAAGGGCGAACTCGCGGATGTTGTGGCGATACGGCTGGTCGGCGAGGGCGACATTCCGACGGAGGTCATCCTGGAGCTGTACCACTGCAAGTATGCGAAGGGTGACGCGCCGGGAGCCCGCGTCGGCGATTTGTACGAGGTGTGCGGCCAGGCGCAGAAGTGCATTTCGTGGATGGCCTCAACAGAGCGGCAGACGGACATGCTGACGCATCTGCTCCGGCGCGAGGCGGCAGCCCAAGAGCAGGGCGGTTCACGAATCGAGCGTGGCACGTCCGAGGAGTTGATCCGCATCCGCGAGATCAGTCGCGAGCGCGCTCTGCGCGTGAAGGTCTTTGTTGTTCAGCCGGGCCTCTCCACCTCCAGGGCATCCCAGAGCCAGCTGGAACTGCTAAGCGTAACGGAGAATCACCTTATGGAAACGTATCAACTGCCGTTCGCCGTGATAGCAAGCGCCTAGCCGGACGATGACAGCAGATGGGTTGGCCGACAGTATCGGGTACGGCAAAACGTACGAGTGGCGCCGATCCGGCGGTAGCCCGGCGGCCGCGGTGTAACTGCGGAACACCGAGAACCGTCCCGCCTACACCGCGACACACGCCGGCACCGACACGGTGACGGTAACCGTGCGAAAGCGCTACGCCCCGTGACGCGATCCTGCAAATCACCGTGCGGTCGGTGGCGCGTGGGGGGGGGTAGGGAAATGCTTTTTCCGGTCACTCCCTTCATACACAACATCCTTGCGGAGAGGTGACGAGTGTTCGCTCAGCAGCAACAGGAACAGATTCGCGCCGCGACGTTAGACATCTTTCACCGATACATGCGGGCGCGATCGGAACTGGTGAAGAATACTAACGTCAGCGATCCGCTGTCGGAAAACGACCTAAAGTTTCTCGCGAACGACATCAGAAAGCTCGCGGAAGGAAGGTACCTGCTGGTAGTCGTTGGGGAGGCCAAGGCCGGTAAGTCGACGTTCCTCAACGCATTACTTCGGCAGAGAGTCCTTCCCTCCGACATTCTTCAGTGCACGAGCGGCGTCATTGAGATCGTTGACACCGCGTATCAGCCGGGACGCCCCCCCGTGTTTCTCAGCGTGCGGTACGGGACGATGCCCGAAGCCCGGCTGGAATTTGAAAGCGGAAGGGCGGAAGACCTCGGCCCGATGCGCGACCGCCTAGAGGCCATCGCAGCGGTGCGCGAGGAGTATCGTGATCTCCCGATCTTCCAGCTGAACGAATACCTGCTCACCGAACAGCCTGAGGCGATCACCGACGAGATCGTGGCCGAACTGTTGGAGAGACGCGACGAGAATGGCGAGGCTCTCCTGGAAAGCCCACATCGCCTTCCCAAGGCGAAGTTCGTCGCGCTCGTCCGGCACTACCTCGACGAGTACCGCGATTTGCAGCGAATCCCCGTTCAGGTGACGGTAGGATATCCACTTCGCTTTGGGTACTCCGATCTCCACATCGTCGACACGCCGGGGGTCAACGCGCGTGGCGGACTAGACGAGGCGACGATCAAGTACATCGTCGATGCCGACGCGGTGGTCCTGCTACACCGGGCCGACAACATCGCCAGCAGGTCGCTGGAGCATTTCTTCAAGCATAAGGTGCCGCAGAAGCCCAAGCAGAACGCGTTCCTCTTTCTGACGCACGCCTGGTCGCTAACAGCCGCTCAACGCACGACGCTAGTCCACGAGACGCACTCGCTCTACCCCGAGTCTGAAATCAGGCGGGGGCGTATTCTGGCCATCGACAGCCTCCTCAAGATCATAGCGAACCGCATCGACGCGGGCGAGAAGGTTGAGGCGCTGCGCCGCGACGAAGAGATCAAGCGGTTGCTGGCCTACTACATTCAGGAGGAAGCGGAGCAGCGGGAGAAAGGGCGATCGCCAGACACCGCCACCACGATCCGGCAAGCGCTGGCACGCGACTCCAACTTCGATGCGGCGGAAGCTCTGCTGCGCGAGTTTTCCAGTAAGGCATTTGCGAGCTTCGTAGGCTCGATCTTGACCCACATCGCAGATGCTTATCACGAGCATCGCCGCATCTACGGTGAGCGCATCCATTTGCGCAGGAGCCAGGTGACGCGTCCCCCTGAAGATTTCGAGGAGGAGATTGAACAGCTCAAGGAGATCTTAAAGCGCTACCAGGACGCGCTTGCCTCATTTGGAACGCAGGACCTCGACGCCTTCACCGGCCTCGGCGAAACGCAGGTTGCGTTTTCTGCGCTTGCGAAGCGATACGACAAAGCTCTCTCAGACGCAGCTTCCATCGATGAGATGAAGAAACTTCTCGTCGATTTCAGCAACGAATCCGATGGGTTGCTTAAACAACGAGTGGCGGCTCTCCGAGAGGCGTACGAGCGAAAGATGAGAGAGCTCGGACAGACGTTCGAGTCGAAGTACTCAGTTCATCTTCCAACAATTAGCATGGAAGCGATCACACGTGACGCGGAGGACCGCGCGTACGAGTACATCAAGGTGAAAGGCGATCGGAAGCCGCGCGCGGCTGTGGGCGGAATTATCGGTGCACTCCTCGGAGGCATCGGAGGCTTCCTGGTCGGAGGACCTCCCGGTGCTGTTCTGGGGGCCGCGCTGCTGGGGGGAGCGCAGGCGGCCAAGGAGTTTTTCGATGGTGCTCCTGACCGCCAGCAGAAAATTCGCAATGAGCGCAAACATTTCGAGGAGTTTCGCCAACTGTCTCAACTGGCAGTCCAGAAGTTGAGCGACGATATGACCGAGGCGGTCAGCCTTACGGCTAGTGGGTATCGGGCTGATTTCAACAGCCGGATGGCGTTGGTGGTCGCCGAGCGCTCCTCAGCCTACGACCGCCTGCTCAACGAGCGCCAGGAAGCGGAGGTTCTCCGGGAGGAGATTCGATTTCTCGAAGGACAGGAACAGACGACCGCGAAAGAGCGCGGAACGATCGACGAACTCACCGCAGTCCTCTAAACATCGCGTGCGATACGGGAGGGACACCATGCAATCGACCGAATTTCTTTCGACCCGACAGAGAACGCGGCGTGATGCGGACGAGATCAGCGCTGAGTTGATCGAGTACGTACGCTCGCATTACCTGGAGCCCGGCTCGTCCGACGCGGCGCAAGCAAGAGAGCGCATCGCTGGCTACTTCGAAGCAGTATTGGGACGGAAGGAGCGGCTGCTGCTCGACTCGCTCCTCAACCACGTGGCCAAAGACGCGCTGGAGTCGCTGGCGGGAGCCGACGTCTCGCTTCGTAAGCGCTTCCACGAGTTCAACAGCGCGTGGACAGCGCATACAAGAGAGGCGACGACACTGCCACCAGTGCAGGCGGTGTCATTCGCTCCAGACCGCCGGGTCGTCTATTCTGCGGCCGCGGGACTCTTGGCGGGCGGCGGCGTACGGATGGCCATTGCCCGCACGGCTCTCGCGGCAGTTCAGGTCCCGCTCGTCATCGGCGCGATAGGACTCGCGGCGGCCGTTGTATATCGAGCGGCAACTTCCCACAGTTTTCATGCGATGGAGCGCGAAACATTTGCGTATTTGGATCGCTGGAAGAGCACAACTGTCGCGGCGCTAGAAATGCTCATTGACGACTATGCACGGCAGTTTCAAGTGATGACGGCGAGCAGGGCATCTGAGCACATCTCATAAAAACACTCGTGACGGGCGGCGTTGTGACGCGGTGAAGACGCGGACATAGGAACGGGTGCGCCACTCCTCCTCGCCCGTGGAGAGCGTTTTGGGGTCGACGGCGATCCGCCTGTGCCTCGTTTAGAACGTCGATGCTCATGTCCGCGGTCGTCACGTCGCATACGTCCTCGCGCAACTCTTTGCCATTTTTCGGCGCGAAGAGCATGCCGACCGAGGTGGTTGGTCGCGATTCCGCAGAGATAGTCGCCGTAGGCCAGTTGCGGCGGGCCACCAAAGGCGGCACGTGCGAGATCTTGAATCGCTGTTATTTTGTCCATACGCACCTGCATCCGTACTCTTAGTCGCCGCGCCGATCTCCGCTTTCATTCGCGCGATCTCCATGGGGCAGGATGCCGGCTATCGCCCCCCAGCATGCTGACGCCGTGCGGCTCCCTTCGTCCAAGTGAGGGGCCCACGCTGATATTGACACTCCCAAGACAGAGAACCTTCGTGCGATCATCTCGAACTCTGCCCTAACGTCGAGCGCTGAAGGGCCTCCGCTCGCGGGATAGCGCATCGCTGGCGCGTCGCGAGAGCTTATGTAGTCCGTATCGAAGTGTACCCACACCGGACATCCCTTAGGCAATCTTTCCAACACGTCAGCGAGACATCGACCCTGAAGCACGTCGGAAGCCGCAAGTAGCTCTCTTTCGCCTGGCTCCACATCTCGGGCGCCGATAAGGCAAACACGGGTGTCGGCTAACGGGGAAAGGCCCACGCCTGACAGCAAGGAGGTATCGCCCCTGCCAGTAATCATTGCTAGCGGCATTCCTCCGAGGTGACCGCTCAGCGTCGTCTCTGTCGTGTGGAAGTCGCCGTGAGCATCGAACCACAGCAGGAAGGGGTAAACATCACGTCGCTCGAGGCCGGCTAGACACCCAATGGCACTCAAACAATCCCCACACAAGACGAGCGCCACTTCGCCGCGCGCCGCACAATCAGCGACCACATCTCGTATTGCGCTATTGATGCGAACGATAGCTTCCATCGAACCAGGCTCATCGCCCACCAAGTCAGATGGCAACACGACATCAAAGGTGCCGTGCATGTCCAGATTCAATTCAGCGCGACCGATGAAAAACGGCGCTAAACACGTTTGCATACAGTAACCTCCCAAACGCTCGACCACAATTCAATCGCGCGGTAGCGGCCATGTTAGTCGTCCCGAACCCGAGTCAATCCGAGGCAGCGGGCTACGTTAGCAACATCCTCGCTTTTGGCTAATCGCGTTATCACCGATGCGTAGGGCGACTGCCTCCAACGCTCAAATGAAACTCCGCGATCGTTCGTGTCGGTTGCCATGACTCGCCGCGAGGAAAACGATCGGCCATAGTCAGCGCCAGACTTCGATACTCCGAGGTTCAGTGCTACACATGCGTTCTCCAACGCCTGGAGCGGTTGGGATCGGACGTCCGAAAACTGCAGCTGCAGCCGCGGTAGACTGAGGATGGAGGCATCGGCGAGTATCCGTTCGTGTGCGAATCGCCACTGCATCGAGCACACATGCGCAAGCTCCATAGGACGCCGGTCCGTAAGCAGCAGCTCGCTGAGCTGGCGATCGACGGAGAAGTTGAGTCGAAAGCGCTTCCAGGCTGTCTCGACACTCGTGACGTGATTCGAATACCCAGAAATGCGGAGAGGCAAATCGCTCGGAAGCGTCTGGAAGCCAAAGACGTAATTCCAGCCGTCACAAAGACCTTGGACGGACTCCGCTACGTCCCGAACGAGATGCAGGAGTCGTATGTCTTGTGTCGGAAAGGTGACCCGCCAGAATGGCAGCCGCCAAGCGTTCGAGGGGTCGCGAAGAAGGAGTGTTCCGCATTCAACTTCTGCGGCGCTTGCATGGTGCCAAGGTGGTGGAAGCACGAATGGTGGCTCCTCATAGGACCAAGCCCCGTGCGCGAGCAGGCGAGCGTCGCTTGTATTGCGTAGGATGCCGCAGTCGTAGAAGGAGGACCGAATAAACGGGAAGCAAGACACGCAGCAGTCCAGCACGCGGCGCCTATTGTCGGGCGTGTCGCGGTATCCTTCAGGGAACGCGCGCAGGAGCGTGTCGGCGATCGAACAAGTCACGGCTTCCGGGTGCAGCCGAATCATCTCGAAGGGCCACTGCAGCAACAGACGCCGGTAAAGCTGGGAGGCGTAGAGGTGCCAATCGCTGGTCTGGGCAGCCGGATAGCCTATTTCGGACGACACCTCGTTCAGCAGCCCCTCAACAGCGGATGCGCATGCGTCTGGGGCTTCGAGATCGTCGTAGCGCTCAGACCGTGCCGGATATGCCAAACCGGCCAGAATCAGATGCGGCTTCTCTTCGCCAGGAAGGCTGAGAATCCTGCGGCCCCAAACGTCACACTCGGCGCCTTGCCACTGGAGCATCTCGGCCGTTACGCTACCGCCGCCACGCGAGCTTGAGACGAGAACGCATACGCGCCGCACCCTTGAGGCTCGCGTTGTTTCGCCGCCGTCGCCGGCGGGTCGCAGTCGTGACAGATGCTCGACGATGGCGTGCCAAGCCTGCTGGCGGAGACGCACCACGGCTTCTATGGCGTCCCGTAGACGCCTAAAGCCTGACTGATCGCTCGCTGTTGTCAACGTGAGTCCCCACGTCCATCGTCTATTCGAGGCGCACGTAGTCACTCACCCGCAGTGTGTTCCCGTACGCAGGTGCGACGACTAAATGGTCAAGCACCGCGAGCCGGTCGGCGAGCTGCTCATTCGACCACCTCGTTGCGGAAGCATCGCCGTCATAATTGAGCTTCGCGGCCATCTCACGTACCGCGATGTCCCACTGTCGTACGAATGGATGCAGGAGGAACCCATCCAGTTCTCGCCTGCAGACGACCACAGCGATCTGCAATGGGTTGACCAGCTCGGCAAAGTTGCAGACAACCGCGCAACCTAGATCGGTGACGGCCCGTTGGAGATAGGGTGCAGGCAGGCCGGCGAGCTGCAATCGCCGCTTCTCAAGTTCCCGCAGAAGCTGGTCGAACGGTTTCACGACCATCGACACCTCGCGCTGGATGTCTCGGAAAAAAGCGCGTGTTAGGTACTCCGCGTTTGATCCGCGTCCGTTGATGCCAATCGGCAGTTCCGCAAGCTCTTCGGGCGTGAGACCAGCAACCGTCGGCGTCGCGACCAAAGCCGCGGCCAAGCCACTCTTGACATGGCCGCCATCGCGCACCACAACGAGCGCAGCCTCTTCGTGGAGCGCCGCAAGAACTGGGCAAGCGCCCAAGACGGCCACGTCACACTCACCGCTGAGAAGCGTTCGCACAATGGCGGCGCCAGAATCGTACTCAAAGAATTCGTAGAGAACGTCGTCCGTCGGTGCAGTCGCACGGATTTGTGTCAATGGTGCTGATTCAGCCGTGGGCACTGCGCCTACTCGGATGACCCTGCGTCCCTTTGCGCGGAGCGTTCGCGTGCGGGCTTGGAGGCGCGCTCTCAAGACCTCCTCCCGGAGTGCATCGGAAATCTCAATGCGGCTCGCGATGAAGCGCTCATCCATCGCCATATCGCGCTCGCGGGGCCGCCCCAGGTCGACGGGGACGTCCTGCACGACGTGAGCCGGGCGCGCGCTCAGAACGATGACACGGTCGGCGAGGAGAACGGCTTCTTCGACGTCGTGCGTCACGAGAATGACCGTCATGGGTTTCCGCTCGTGGAGGCGCAAGAGGAGTTGATGCATTTCATCCCGCGTCTGTGCGTCGAGCGCAACAAACGGCTCGTCCAGCAAGAGCACCTGTGGTGCTGGCGCAAGCACGCGAGCGATGGCCACGCGTTGCGCCATACCACCCGAGAGTTGCGCAGGATAGAAGTCTGCAAACGACTCCAGACCAACTCGCTGCAGCAGTTCGGCAACCGACGCACGTCCGTCGCCAACCGTCCCGCCAAAATCGAGACCGAACCGAACGTTGGCCGCCACCGTTGCCCATGGGAACAACCCCAAACGCTGGAAAAGAACACCCCGGTCCGGGGAGGGACCCTGAATCACGGCTCCCCCAACGGTGACAGTCCCACGCGTCGGCGGAACGAAGCCGGCGAGCGTGTGGATAAGGGTCGATTTCCCACATCCACTTGGGCCGACCACGGCCACGAACTCCTTTTCCTGAACGGAGAGGCTCAGGTCCTGGACGGCGGCGGTCGCGTGGTTATCGCCGTGCCTTCGATACTCCACCGTCAGCCGATCGAGGACAACAAACGGCGCTTGTGGTGAGGCATTCAGGGGGATTTCACCCATTGCCAGCCACGCTGCTTCGTGTCCACGGCATCAGGTATCCCGTGCCTAGAACGAACACGCGATCCGATGCGTAGCCAAAGAATCCGAGGACGGCTAAGCCAGCTAGCATCAGATCCGCACGGAACGTCAGGTGCGCCGTCGCAATCCGGAAGCCGAGCCCGCGCGATGCTCCGGCCAGTTCCGCCACAAAGACACAGACATACGCGATGCCAATCGCCAGCCGTACTCCCGCTACGACTTGCGGCAGGGCCGCCGGCAAGATCACGCGAAAGAGCAGCGAAGAACCGCGCGCGCCGAGGCTCCGCGCAGCCCACACGACGGTTCGGTCAATGTCCCGGATTCCGATATGCGTGTTTAACCAGACGGGGAAGAAGGCGCCCCATCCTACGATCGCGATCTTGGACACTTCGGAAATACCGAACCAGAGAATCGCAAGCGGAACGAGCGCGACAGGCGGCAATGCACGAAGCGTGTTGAGTACGGAGCCGATGGTCCGATCGCCGACCGACCACACACCTGTAATGAGCCCAACAAGAAGTCCAACTCCGGTTCCAATCAGCCATCCGAGCGTGACCCGACCGCAGCTTGCGGCAACGTCCTGAACCAAATCACCGCTACGCAGCCACAGGATGAATGCCTTGAGCACAGTCGCAGGCGGCGGGAAGAGCGGGCCGGCATTGCTATGGACCGCCACGAAGTGCCAGACGAGCACGACGGCGATCCACGTCAGCATGCCGCCGAGACGGCCTCGCAAATTGTTCATAAGTAATGCGGAAGAGCGTCTGCCTCTCCGCGCGATCGCGGAACCCACACCGTGCAATCGAGTGCGCTAAACCACGCCTCATAGCGGCGAAATCGCGCATCCCATGAACCTGCAAACGTCGACTCGGGGGGAAGTTGCACCGCCCGCGGAGCCGGCAGCGGCGTGGCCTTGCTGGCCTCGATGAGGACATAGTGCAACTCCGTGAGGCCATGGTCGGCCAACATTCGACGCCAAGAGGTTATTGAATGCCACCGCGCGTAGAGGTCCAGTAGGCGATCGACGGAGATCGAAGAGCCGTAGATGTCCCGCACACGCACGTCATCCCCATCGGAGAAGGCGCTCTCGACGAGCTGCTGCGCAACCGAACTGCCCGGTGACCCGAAGCTGACGGCAAGGCAGACGAAGCGGCCGCCGTCCCGTAACATCGCGCGCGCGTCGGCGATCAGCGGCGATACGATCCGTGTGCCGTATGGACCACCGCCGCTGGTCAGCAGAAGCTCGAGCTCAGGCGGTGTAGGCAGAAAAGGAGGGTTTGCCACGATGAGGTCGAGCTTGCCACGGTCCAAACCCGTGTAGACATCAGCGTGAAGGATCTTAATGGAGTTGGCAAAGCCATTCGCGTCGGTGTTGTGGCGGGCGCAGGCGATCGCCCGTGGGTTCACATCCGTCGCGAGGACAGTCGCGCCGCGCTGCGCTGCGGCGAGCGCCAAGATGCCCGATCCAGTTCCGACGTCGAGAACGGACGTATCAGGCGCCGGGTCCAGGGCAGCTGCCAGGAGCAGCGACTCATCGTCGAACAGCGGGAACACCCGGTCTTGAGCCACACAGCTCGGACCATCGGACTCGATGTCGAGGCCGTTGAAACGCGTGACGGCCACCGGACGATCGTCAGGGGGCCATGGTGCGGAGATGGTCGTGGTCTCGGTTGATCGCATGGCAAATGTTAGTGGTTCGCGAGACACGGTACCAGCGCGCCACTCACGCTGACAGTCGAACGGCCTTCACTGGGGTTGGCGTGACGCGCATTGCCTCACGTCTGGAAATCGCCCGAATTACGTCGTCGAAGGTGATCTCCGCGTCGCGCACCTCGCGCCGCAGCCGCTCTTCGATCAAGTCGTCCAGGAACGCTCGCAATCCTCGGTAGTTATCAGCCCACGGAAGCTCGCAGATCAGACGAAGGCCATTCAGTGAGATACGACTCAGGTTTCCAAGCTTTTCCCGATTGTCATCCCGCCGCTTCAACAGGTGGTGATTAACAAAGATCGCGATGTCATTCTTGCGCTCGCGGAGTGGCGGAATACGGAAGGGCCGCGCCGCCAGACGGAACACCACGGCGGAATTGAAGCCATCTGCGAGCAATTCCTCCGCCGTGCGATTCGAGCCGAAAACGATCTGAATGTTGATCGTCTCGTCGCGGTAGATATCGCCTTTTTTTACCGGGATCTGATGCGGCTTATCAAGCACACGCAACAGATTGTTTGCTATTCCGGGTTCTGTTGTGTTGATTTCATCCAGGAAAACAGTGCCCGACAATTCATGTATCCGAAAAAGGACGCCCGGCTTCTCGCTTGAGCCGAACATCAGCTCTGCGAAGTTCCGCTGATTGAGCAGGCTCGTATTGAAGGCATCGTAATTAAACAGCGGCGCGCTTCTGAGGAGCTCAAGGACCGCTTTCGCCGTGGGGGCATCGCCCTTCGAAATTTTAACCGCATTGAGAAGCTCCGCGGAGGCCGATGACCGGAGACGGAGCCATTCAGGATCCTGTATTGCGGCTAAGTGGATCTTGGCCTGCACTTCAGTCGCTAGCATTGCCGGTCCATATTTCTCACCTCCCGCGATGGCTGACGCCGCCGTGAAATGCTGGGTGTTTTCGCCGCCATCTCCGTTTAGTACTCGGGGGCTAAGGAGATGGCAAAGGGTCGCGATGTTTTCTTTGCCGCAGCCTGGCTCAGAACTAAAGAAAAAGGTTCTTCCCTTGGTCAGTCCGTCTTTGCCGACGCCGTCGCGGGCGGCCGAGGCGATGCGGTCAAAGAGCTGAAGCATGCGTTCATCCCCGCCCGTCATCCGGAATACATCCAAGTCCGGCCACTCGTCCTCACCCCTGCCATATAATAGTGGCTGCAGATTTTTCTTCAGCCAGCCGCGATATTGGTTGACGTCCTCTTGTACGCGCTTATCGAGGTATGCGCAGCTTCGAATGACATCCTCAATCCCTACGATGTCGCGACCATTCGCCACTTGAAGAGCGTTTAGTTCGCGAAGCGCAAGAGCGCGAACAATTGGCGAGAAGACTCTGCTAATCGAGTCGATGGTTTGTTGTGACGGCTTGCCGACATACGCTCCGACAAATGTGCCGAGCTGGGGTAGATCACGTTCAAGCATGCTGGAACCATCGAAACAGCACGGAACGACAAGGACATGAACCTCCGGGGACCGTGCACGAATCGATAGGAAAAAGGAAAAGACGAAGGCGCGCCATACGGCGTTCTTTTCATCTCTGTCAAAAATGTCCGGGGCTGCGATCGGTCGTTCGGGTGGCATGAGCTTGTAAAGCTTCTCAAGAACGCCAGCCATGCGGTCAACGGACGCCGTTGCAAGATTCTCAAGCTTCCCGAGGCCGAGGATAAACCGGTAGAAGCGACGGCCCTCAACGTAGTTCTCAAGCAGTTCGTTTAGAAGTCTCTTTTCCTCAGCGGAGACGTATAGGTATCGATCAGAGTCGGGGAATGGCGATTGCTCTTCGCCGCCGAATTGGATCCAGAGCGGCTCGCGCACCGTTTTCCAGACAGGAATGTTCAATCGTTGTGGTGCTTCGTCGTACGCGTATTCGTGCTGGGACAGCTCTAGGGGCTGTATGCCGCTCTCGTTCAAAAGCTCGGGCTCAAGGATGACCCGAAACCACTTTCCAAGTGTTTGGCTCACGTAATGAAATGCCGAGACGATGATTGTGGGCGATGGAGCAGCTGGGTCACGAAGCACCTCTTCATCCTTCGGAACCTGCGCCTTCATGGCTGAAGGCGAAACAGCGGGTTGAGACACGCCATGAGTGCCCTCGTTGCCACGCCTCTTTTTGCCGCGAGCCGGTGTGGATGACGCGCCCGGCGAAGCATTTCGGGCGAGAAGGGTGGCAGCATCATTCGATCGGTTCCCGTCATCGGCACGGGTGGCCTGGAGTTCGCGAGCGGACACCTCGGCTGGCGACGCGGATTTCAGAACGGCTTTCAAGTCGGTTTGCGGTGCAAGCTGAGACAAGACGTCATGCGTAAAGAGGCGTTGGAGGTTCTCTGAAAAACTGCCGTCGCGCCGTTGCTGAAGATCTTGTAGAAGATCTCTCAGAACGCCTTCGGTGCCGTTGTTTGCCATTGCGTGAACTTTCTATCGCGTAATGGGGTCGGCGGTCATGGCGTAGCGGTTGCCTTACTAAGAACTTCAGGTTTGAGCACACGTTCGAACTGTGGTTCCGAGCTCGGCGCTGGCAGCGACCCAGAACGCACGGCGAAATCCGCTTCGCGTCGTAGTAGATCGGGGAGCACACGATCGGTCGTGATGGTGAACTGAAACATCGGCCAAATTTCACGCAGCACATTTGGGTCAAGCTGGGTGAATCGAGCGACGCTCGCCTGCGCGCCATTCGGATCCCGCCTGATGTCGTCCGCGGCTCGCTGCAGAGCGCGTAGGAACGAGACAAAGGCGTCTTGCCGAGCGGCGAGGGCCTTTTCTGTCGTCGCGACATTGAAGATTTCGGTGTAGACCGACGGGTCCTCGACCACCAACGCGTTCGATCCGAGAACTGTAGCCGCGTTGTGGATATGGGGTTCGAAGATACTAATAGCCGCGACGTCCTTTCTGGTGATCGCCGTCACTAGGTCCGGTGGCTGTAAATGTACGATCGCCACTTCGGCGGATGGTACGTGGTGCTTGGCCAACAGCGCGTCGAGAAAGAATTCCCCGCTGCTACCCTTGAACGTACCGACCTTCTTGCCGCGAAGGTCCGCAGGAGACGCGATTGCGGCGTCCTTGCGGGCGAGCAGTTTGACGCTTTTCCCAGATCGTTCGATTGTCGCGAGTACTGCTGGCGCCTGCCCGGACATGAGCGCGTACATGATTGGGACGTCGGCGACCGTCGCAACATCGGCCGCCCCTCCGAGCACCGCGTCAAAGGCGAGCTTGCCCGTAGGGAAACGGCTGACGGTGACGTCGAGGTTTTCGCGTGCAAAGTAGCCGCGCTCTGCGGCGATGATCACAAGCGCGGACTGCGGCACCGGATTCACAGCAACCCGAAGAGATGCGCGCGCTGCGGGGGCCGCTGAAGTTGTGCGTCCCTCATCTTTCGCGCAGCTAGCGAGGAGCAGTAACATTATGGTGAACAACGCACTTGGACGCCGAGGATGATTCATCAGGTACTCCTTCACGGCAGCACCCTCCTCGCCAGCTCTCTGCCTGTCGAGTGAGGGATATCATCATTTGTGGTAGCTCGAGCCACTAAGGGGAGTGACCTGGAGAGAAAATTCCCTACCCCTCGACTGAAAAACGGCAAGATTCAAGGTTCCCCAGCGGATAGCCGCGTCGGCGAGTTCTGATGACTCGCCGTGTCCTCGCATTCTGCCGTATTCCTAACGCCGATGAGCCCGAGCACGATGCCGCGCACCAAGGCTGCAATCGCGAGCGTGCGAGGGTAGCCCCCGCGCCGCTTGGCGAAACGGGGATAGTCGTGACCGGACGGACGCGGACGGGTGACAAGTCGCCGGCAACTCAGGATTCCCCGAAGCCGCACGCGGCGTTAGCAGATCACGCTAGACCGAACGCATGCTGTCCACTTTAAAGATGGACATCGAGTTCCCTCGTGTTGGTTGTTCTGGGACGACCAACGGACTGGGTCGGCTTGGTAACGTAAGCGGCGTTCCATCGTCTGAAATGAACGCGAAATGAGCTGTCTGCCGAAGGGCAGCATTGACGCTTTTGCAGAAAAGCGTGAATGGCCGTCATGTCCTCGCGATCTCCTTCGACGAGCGCACGCGCTGGTAGGTCGCGTCTCGCCGCTTATTCGTTACTTGGGCGTAGATCATCGTGGAGGAGATGCTCCGATGGCCGAGCCAGTCCTTCACGTCTGCCGAGTCGATGCCTTCGTTCATGAAATGCACGGCGATGCTGTGCCGGAAGACGTGCACGTTCCGCCGGCCCTCCGGCAGGTTGGCCGCCGTCGCATAGCGCCGGAACAGGTAGTAGATCATCGAGGGTGAGATCGCGGCACCCGGTCGCCTCGTGCTCTGAAAGAGAAACCGGCCGTTGCCGACGTGCCGCGTCGGCAGGTAGTCGCGCAGCAGCGCGATCGTCTTCGGATGTAGCCGGTACATGCCTGGGATCCCTTGCTTCACTCGGCTGATCCAGATGGACCTGTGGCGGAGCGAGACGTCGTCCACGCTGATGAGCGCGACTTCGCGACGTCGCAGCCCGTGACGGTAGATGAGGTCGAACAGCAGCCGATCTCGAAGGTTCTCCCTCGGGATCGCGGCGAAGAACTGTTCGACCTCCTCTTTCGATACGTAGCGCACGCCAGATGGGCGCGTGGTCGGGACGTTTCGTTCTGCCGACACGAGGCCGGTGAGTTTGACGCTTTTCTGCATTTTCGAGAGACCGGAAGGAAGAAGGCGGGAGCAGTCTCAGTATGGCGAAGCATCGCCCGCCGCGCACGAGCCATCGGCCTGCTGACACTTCTCTTCGCCCCGGTGGCCTCCCACGCTCAGACGCCGCCCGAGGAGATCCAGCAGGTGGCGGCGCCGGCCGACACCACCGCCTGCTACCCGCTCACACGGCCGCTCGTGCGACGCCGCGCCGTGCGCTTCGGCGGCTCAGCCTGCACCTCGAAGCCCACGGTGCGGCTGACGTTCGAAGGCTCCGCCTGCGACGGGGAGCCGGTCCGTGTCTCGTGGCAAGCCTCGGAGCCGAACGCCCGCGTCCACATCCGCGACGTGGCGTGCGACCTCCCCTCCTCGGGGGCGATGGTGGTCACTGCGCGCGCGAACATGACGCTTCGGCGATCGCGACCACCTGCGACATCGGGCCTGAGACGACGGCAGCAGTGCCGATCGAGCCACCGCCGATCATTAATAGCTTCGGGGCGGAACACGGGGCGCTCGCGCCCTTCACCTTTACGACGCTCCAGTTCAGCTATGAGCACGGCTCGTTCTGGTCGATCGAGGGCGCGCAGCCCTTCCGGGACGCGCTCGCCGGGTCGAGCGCGTTCGGCGGCAGCGCGCGCGTCTACTTCCCTTCCCTTCCGGCCGAGCCGGTCCTCACGGTGACCGGCCGCTGCGGCGCGAGCTCGATGACGCTGCCGATCGCCCGCTGCATCGGCGAGGCGCCGGCCGTCGACATCGGGCAGGCGAACGGCCGCGTTGCAGTCGGCCAGCAGCAACGCTGGCTCTTCCTCGCAGGTTCCTCGATCACGCGATGGTGGGTGGAGACGGATAATGGGACGGTCACGCCCGCGGCCGGCGCGCGCTCGGCGAACGGCGAGATCGAGGTCGTGTACACGCCGGCGCGCGCCGGCGAAGCAAACATCACCTTCTACGGCGACAGTGCGTGCGGCTCCGCCGGGATCGGCGGACCCGAGACGGTGTGGACCTGCGCGAAGCCGCTCATCGAATCGTTCACGGCGGGCAAGGCGTCGCTTGCGGTCGGCGAAAGCACATACGTCTCCTACACGACGCAGGAGCGGCACGGCGAAGTGGGAAGCGTCGCATCGTCGCTCGGCAACGCTCTCGGCGGGCCGGTGCATTCGCCACCCGAGACGCGGCACACCTACACGGCGACGCATGCCGGGACGGACACGGTGACCCTCACCGTCGACACGCCGTGCGGGCCGGCAACGGCGAGTGTGCAGATCGTCGTGCGGTGAGCGTGCGGCCGTCGACGCCAGTCAGGATCGGTTTGAACGCCACCATTCCGCACGCTTCGTGTCTTTCGGAGGGACAGGGCACGCGCATGTCGAAAGCGTGCGCGAACACTGCTCCTGTGACGGACCAGGAGGAGACCGGACATGGCAGGATCGTTCGTGATCGAGAAGGGCCGCAGCGGCAAGTACCGGTTCAACCTGCGCGCAGGGAACTACGAGACCATCCTCACGAGCGAGACGTACGAGACGAAGAGCGGCGCGGAGAACGGCATCGAGTCCGTCCGCAAGAATGCGAAGGACGATGCCCGCTACGTCCGCAAGACCGCGACGAACGGGAGCCCGTACTTCACCCTTACCGCGACGAACGGGCAGGTGATCGGCACGAGCGAGATGTACTCCTCCACCACGGCGCGCGACAGCGGCATCAAGTCCGTGAAGGAGAACGCTCCGGACGCGACCGTGATCGACCGCACCTGAACGGGAGCCGGGCTGCGGCTGCGGCGCGGCTCTGGTTCTTACAGCGTGGGGACAGAGGCCCAAGGTGCGGAGCGACTTCCACATCGGAACCGCACCAGAGGAGTTACGCGAGCGCGAGGAGCACACCGATCGCGATGCCCTGCACGAGCGTCGCGAGCACGAACGTGCCCGGGCGCTTGGCGAAGGCATCACGGAGCCATCGGCGTCGCCGGGGTGCGGCGGCCGGGGTGGTGTGGGCGCGCAGGCTGATGATCTCCGCGAAGCCGCATGAGGGCCGACGACACAGCACGCCGTGGACGGCTTGGATGCCGTCGACAATCGTCAGCTCCTGGAGCCAGGACTTCGGCCACGCGTGACTTCCCGGCTGTGCCGCGCACCGGGGGCAGACGGTGGTCGTGCTTCTCCACGCGTGCTGCTTTTCGAGCGCCGTCATGCGGGTGCGGGTTGCGCGAGCGCCCAGGCGACGTGCTTCCGCACATGCGCCGCGGCGTCCGCGAGTCGGATGACCTCGAGGCCGTCGAGCCACATGTAGGTCTCGGGCTCGTCACGATCGAACCGCCGAATGACGCCGAAGACGGAGCCATCGGGTGTTTGATCGATATCGCGGATCGCCCCCCACGGCTTCACCCGAATCGGCGTCGAGGAGCACGTGCGTGTAGCGAGGAGCGTTCATAGGATTACAGGGTTAAGGAGTTCCGGTGCTCGCCGTGTGCGTGTGGGTTTTCAAAGAGACCAGCTGCGAGGAGAAGCCGGTGCGACGTGGAAGTCGTCCGCAGTCGAAGGAAAACATGCGGACCGGAATCCATCGCCGAATCGGTCGAAGTGGGAGCGAGTGTGAGATTGCACGAGAGCCACTCGCCCCGACGCGACGGACTTACACGCCGTCAGGCAGATCGCTGAGGATGGCGTTCGAGACGCCATCCCGCTTCTTCCACGTCAGCATGTTCACTTCGTCCGCGCGGATCTCGGTGACGTAGCGGCGCTGGCCGTCCTTCTCGTAGGCGCGATTCAGGATCATGCCCTCGACATAGACGCCTTGGCCTTTCGCGAGGTACTTGCCGCAGATTTCGGCGAGCTTCCCCCAGGAGGTCACCCGGTGATAGTCGGTGACGTCCTTCTTCGCGCCCTCGGAGGTGGTATCCCGGTGCGTTGCGACCGGGAAGGTCACGCGCACCCGTCCGGCGGTCGTGGTGGACTGCTCCGGATCGGCGGCAAGGTGGCCGACGAGGATCACTTTGTTCACGCTTCGCATAGGAGTGGAGTGAAAGGATGGCTTGAGAAAGAACCGCGTGAGCGGCTGACGAATCAGCCGGTGCAATCTCACGACTCGCGAGCAGCAGCATCGCTGATGCGGACGGCATCGTCAGGCGACTCGGTCGAAGTCGCGTCCCATTCACGGCGATGAAGAGGCGACGGAGATTTGCACGCTACGACCGCCTCCCGAGAAGCCGTCTTCTCGCGTGTGGTTAGACCGCCGCCGCGATCGCGTCAGCAATGACGCGCGCGGTCTTGACCGCATGCGCCGAGCGATGGTCTGCATCGGCGGCGAGAGGCCGCGCGGCGGCCGGCGTCGGCGGCGCTCCGGGAACGAACCGCACCATGGTTCCGAAGTACGGAGGCACCGCGCGGCCGACGTGGCGAATCATGTCTGCGCGCACGAGACCTTCGTACGGCGACGACCGACGGAGGTACGCGCCTTCGACGCGGATGCGTTGCCCGGTACGAAGGGCGGTGTCTGCGAACCGCGCCATCGGGCCATAGAGCGTCACGGCGTACTGCTTCGGGCGAACGGTTCCGACGCGGACGCCGAATCGGAACCGCGGAAGACCCGAGCGGGTGAACGTGAGGCTGCGAACGGCGTCCGTGACCATTCCGACCATGCGAATGTTGATCGCCATAGGTGTGGGGATAGAGGTTTGAGAAAGATCAGTGCGGCGCGTAGCCGAGTGCTGTGCAAAATCTCCCGTCGCGGAAACCATTGTAGTAGTCAGCGGCGGACGATCTGCGGAAACGGTCGAAATCCTCCTATCGGGGGCGCAGGTAAGCGTCATTTCACACTTTCGCCAAAGTGGGAAATGAACATCGACTACCTCTACTTCGATCTCGCGTTGCTTGCGGCCGTGATGTCGTTCGCGTGGCCCGCGGTTACGTTGGAAGACCTTCGCTCGGGACGACTCTGGAGTACGTCGGTTGTGCTTATCGCGCTCTGGTTCATCGTCGATCAGATCGCGCTCGAGACGGGTGTCTGGTACTTCCCGGCTGAAGGTACCTTGCCGATTCGTGTCGCGCGGTTGCCCCTGGAGGAATGGTTAGCGCTCTTTGGTCATACCGTCATCACGAGACTCGTTCTGCGCAACACACTTCGGCGAGGAGCGCGGACATGACACGCTATTCGGTCCTCAACCTCGGCGTCGGGATCGCCGCGATCATCGCTCTCGTGAGTTGTGTGCGTTCACGGCGAGAGATCCTCGCGGTGCTACGTACGGCCATCGCCGTGGCGCTCATCTTCTTTCCATGGGATCCGTTCTTACTCCACTGGCGGGCGTGGGCACACAACGATCCAGGGCCGCGATATCTCGGAGTTCCGCTCAACGATCCCATTCTCGTATTCCTCTGCACGGTGTTAACCGCTTCCGTGCTCCTGCGCCTGGATCGGAATGCTGGCAGTCGACACGCCGACGCCGAGAGCGAACGCGGCGGAGATTAGCACCCCAAGAAGAATGTCGGTTGCCTGCTGCGAACGGAGTCGCAAGTCTGCCATCGCATACTTTCGCCCTGAAATTTCCACCGCATCCGGCGGCGCGTCTTGCGTCAGAAAGACAAAGGGTTCCTGCACCCCAGCGAGCGGCACGACAATGGAAATTGTACGGTTTGATTGCGAGATCTTCGCCGTGTTTCCTCGCCACTGCTCCTCGCTGAGGGACGTGGGAAGGGCGCTTAGTGGCCTTGTCCATGGCATCGTAAAGGTCGCCTCCGTCGGCTGCACGATTACGACCGTGGTGGCGGGGTCTCGCGGTCCGGCTGCATGTGCTCGAAGTGGCATGACGTTCAGCGGTGGGGAAATTGTTGCATGCGTGGAGGGCGCTGGCCCGGCCAACCAGATGAGAAGTGCGCCCATTGTGGGGGCGAGGATGAACGCGACGACTAAGGCGCGATACTCCGGCGTCGTGCGATCCCAAAGCTTCTCGGCGTAGCCGAGAACGAAGTCAGTCATTCGTCCTCCCGCTGCTGCGGAATCCAAGAGAGAATCCATGACATCGCCGCGGATGCCAGGAGCACACAGCCAGCGGCCGGCACGAAGTTCAGGTCTGTCGTCCGGCCCACCTCGAACCGCATTTCGTCGCTCATCGTGAAGACAATCCACGCGACACAGCCGAGAAGGAAGACTAGTCCGAACGCTCCCGACGGGAGATTGCGGGTGCCCGCGCGGGTTCCGATCAGCAGGCCTCCGAGCACGGGATACGTTCCCATGAGGATCGTAGCCATAATCCCAGGATTTCCGAAGCGACTCCCGATGACAAAGACCAGCGACACAATCACGAAGTGAAGCGCGGCTAGATATCGGAACCGGTCAAGTTCTTCGAGTGCAGGCCGCGCGCGACGCGCCGAGAGGAGACTCACATGCGTTGCTGCGATGAGCGCGCTGTCGAATGACGAGAGGAAGCTGGCGAAGACACCGATAAGCGTTGCGCCAAGAAGGATTCGGTTGCCGGCCAGGCGCTGGAGGAACACCGTTGGGTCGACGACGCCGTGTGGAAGATTTGGCAGCGCGAGAACGAGTGGCGTGATTGCAACGAACGGGAATGCCGCCGCCACGAATAGGAGGGAGATGCCACGACGCGACGGGACGCGACTAACGATGTAGACCCGTTTCCATGTGTCGGGGCTCACGAGTAGGAATGCAAAGCCAAGCAGGAAACCGGAGGAGAAGTCGAGGATGCGTTCAACCCACGACCATCGGAAGAATCCCGCCGTCCAGTACCCACCGTGATGCACCATCTTGGCTCCGGCGGCAGTCAGGAATTCAGGAAGACTGAGTGAGGTCGCGAGCGCGCCGAGGAGAAGCAGGCACATCCCGGCGACCGTCAGAAGTTGGACAATGTCTGTGCGAAAGACCGTGTTATAGCCACCCGTGAGGCAGTAGCAGTAACCAACGACTGCTACGGCGAGCGCCGCGTAGCTGGCCGTGCTCGGACTGAGGCCGAATGCGAGTAGGAGTACAACCCGTAGAAAGACGAGTTCAGAGATGGCAAAGCCAATCTGAAGGATGAAGAGCGCGAAGAAAAACGTCCCTGTGTCCCGAAAGCGGTCGCGAAAATCCTCGAGAAACGTCTCGTAGCCGCCTTCGTGACCTGCCTGCGCCGCGCGGATGAGTAGTAGGGCGGCCGCGCTGCCGCCGGCAACACCCACGAATCCAATTCCCCCGATCAGGAGAAAGATGCCTGGGTAGCAGCCAAAGAGCGCCGCGAGGGAAAACACGGTGCTCGCTTGTCCAGCAGCTGGAAACGGTACGTCATCGTCATCGAGCGGCCGGTACAACTTGAGCGGGCGGTTTCGTATAGCCACCTGAACGATGAGAAGGGTGGTGACGAAGAACAGAACGATGGCGACGGTCAGCACGAGCTTTTCCTACTCTGGCGAAAGTGAGCAAACTAGCTCGAAACGAGCCGCGAGCAACGCTCGCGGTAGTTTGCTTCAACTTCGCGCAAGTCCTCCGTTCCGTAGCAATCCAGTGTTGTCTTCGCGCTCGCGTGACCGAGCATTTTTTGCAGCGACTCGATGGAGCCGCCGCTCCGCTTCCAGTTTCGGGCGAACGAGTGGCGCAGGAGATGCGGGCCGATGCCGACATATCGCGGATTTGGCGTGGCCACGCCCGCGTGTTTCCCGACACGCGTGAGGATGTAGTTGATGTTGCGCAGCGACATGGGGCCGCCGTTTCGGCCTGGGAACACGAACGCCTCCGCGTGCGCTCCTGCGTACCGGCATACATCCAAGGCGACGCGCTTTGGCAGAAAGACGATGCGCTGCTTGCCGCCCTTGCCGCGACGCACGATGAGGCGTTCCGTGACGCTGTCGATATCGGCGGGCCGAAGGCTGCGCAGCTCCGCGCGGCGAATTCCTGTAAACGCCAAGACCAACACCATGAGACGATCTCTCTCCGACTGCGCGCCTGCGATGAGCGTCGAAAGCTCTTCGGGCGTGAGATGAAACTCCGAGTTACGGACCTGGTAGGCACCCTCTTGCATATGTCCTCGCATTTCCTTCATGCGCGGAGACATAGCGGATTCGACCGCCCGAGGCTACCTCTCTAGGAGTGACCGATCCGAGCACTTCCCTACCTTCGTGCAACAAGAATGGGTGAATACGGCCGGCCGAGCCTGACGGCAGGCCGGCGCGACTCATTTCCCAAGATCGTCCAAGATCGAACGCGTGACCGCCGCGCCGTCCTCCGATGAGGGAATTCGCTGCGGCGCCGGATGGCATCTGCCGCCATGGCGGCGGTCGCAGGCGGCTGAATGAGATCCCCCGCGACGGCCCTCTCCGCGGCGGCGCCGTGCTTCGCGCCCGGCGAGCACCTCGCGTCGTGAGGGCATCGCGCGCTCGGTCGCGGCGTCGATTGCGAGGAGGGTATCTCGATGGAAGAACCACCGGCTTCCGTGCTTTTCGGAGGACGCCATGAAGGGGGCGCGTGGGTACAGCGCCTTGAGGGTCAGTCCGAGCGTGATCGCCGCGGCCTCGCAGTTCAGCAGCGGATCGACCGGAACATACTGATCGCGCTCGTCATCGGGTGGAAAGTATTCGATCTGGACCCACTTTTTCGTTCCAGGGACGCGTCGCCATATCAGCACGCCTCCGTTCGGACCGAGCGGAAAGCAGGTCCGGACATTCGCGGGGATCGCGATCAGCTCCGGTCGTCCGACCGGCGCCCCGCAGTGAGCACAGAGGCGGTACCCGTCGGGCCGTGGGCCGACCCGCCACGCTGCGCGTGGGAGCTGTTACGCGGAGGCCGTTCGGCTTCCTCCGCTGGACGCCACAGAAGATGATTTGGTGTGGTGCGATCACGCTCACCACTTGCGAAATCTTGTGAATCGCGTACTTTGCGAGTGCCTTCAAGGCTCGTCATATCGTGCTCCTTCACGGTACTGAGTAGCTGCCGAGACGCGCTCGTCACGCGTTCGGCAGGCGTCGAGAAGGTCGGTCGGCCCGTGTGGTACGACCGTGACCGAGGCGGTGCTGGTGCTCTAACACCAAGCCGCCTCGTTCTCGTAGTGAGTCAGGCGGTCAGCCGGCTCCCGACGCGGTTGAACGGGTGAGGCATTGGGCGGTGAGCCGACTTCCACATGCCACCTTCCAATCGCCCCTATGTAACGCAGGAACTCCTTATGTAAGATAGTCTGAATGAATCGAAGCTGCGGCGTTGGAGGGACACGAATGCCGCGCGCGGCGCTCGTACCGTTCTCGCGGCACGCGAAAGCCGCGCGCTGCTCGTGCGAGCCGCAAGAACGAGAGTGAGGACTGTTGGAGCGACAGGACCGAAGCCGACGACCATGCACGTGCGCCCGAAGTGCACGCAACGTCGTCAGGATCGGGCCGGGCCAGGAGCTTGAAGCGTTCACGCCAGAGATTTTCACGGCGGTGCGAATGCGGCCTGGGCAAGATCGAGGAGGCAACCTTGCCTTCCAAGGCAGGCAACACTGCGGCGGCCCTTGACGCGGCGATTGCTGTGCCGCTGCTCATCGAAGCCTTCGAGGAAATCCGCGTGTATCTAGAGACGCGTGGTCTGCTCGCGGACAGCGAAGCGTCGTCGCGAGCCTTCCTCTTCAACTTCATCACGACCCGCGCGCTCGCCAGCTGCATCCGGGGGGAAGCACCGATCGGGGCGTGCGACTACGCGACGATCGGTGCGCTTTGGTCCGCGCAACGGAAAGGAAAGGCGAACATCGATCCGGCGGGCACGTTCTCGCGGTGGGACGACGCCCACCGCGCATGGATGGATGCGAAAAAGACCAATCGAACGAGCGATACCGCGGGCATCTACGACGTACGCGTGTGGTTCTTTCGGCCCAATGATCGCGGCCGCGGTGCGCGGCGTGGAGTGGGCGCGGGGATTTCGGCGTCCATCTCCCGTGATGGGCGGGAGCTTGAAATTCGTGCGAACCCGGAGGTCGCGATCGAGAACCCGAACTACCGCCTTGACGCGGCCCTCGCCGACGATGACACGCGCCTGCGCACGGAGATTAATCGCGTGCTTGCAGTCGTCCGGCAAGCGCTTGGGTACCTTCCCCTCCGCATCGTTCGGCTGCTCGGCGAAAACCCAGGGCTGTTGACCGTCAACGATACGGTGACGTGGTGGGAAACGCTCACGAAGGCAGCGAAGCAGGTTGGCATCATCGCGATCTCGCTCCTCACGCTTGGCGCCGCGTTTTGTGCCCTACCACCGAAGGTGCAGACGAGGATCTTTCTCGGTTTTACGTACGCCGTGCGCCCTGCGAAATGGACGGGCGATCGGCCGGACCTCTACCTTTGGCCTGGTCACCAAGAGCTAAAAGATCGCATCGACGCCAGCTTCAGGACGACACGCCCGGGCGAAACGTTGCACGACCCCTTAACGCAGACCACGTTCACGGTGAAGCAGGTGAACGGTCGGCCGCGTTGGGTAAGCCTCCGGATCGAGCCGGCGCCGCAGTTTCGGAGCAATCACACAAAGTACTACGTGAGTTTCGGCGAGCAGCCGAACCGACCTGGGGCTGACATCATCGCGTTCGGGCCCGCGATGAGTGTCGAGCATGAGTTTAAGACCACCGGGCTTTACGAGGTCTTCGTCGGGATCGCCGTCGACGAGCTGACGGAGGAGCAACGGCGATTTGTGCCGGAACAGTATCCGGTGGACGAATCGTGGGGCTGGGTGCTGAAAGGAGTCGTCTCTGCGAAAGTCGACGTCCGTCCGTAGGGCAATGGTGGGGCATTATCGAGTGAGCACGAGCGAATCGGCTTGTCCGACCATGATCGACGCCACAGGCACGTGGAGATGCTGCAGGATGTCGAGGACGAGGCGGCAGTGGGCATCTGTTGCACAGCAGACGACGACACGTAGGCAAGGATCTGCGACGGCGAGGCGTCGCGCGTAGCGCGCGAGCTTCGAGCCCAACTTCGCCGCGTTCGAGGTGCCGGTCTCCGCTTCAAGTGCGTAGCGGGTTCCAGCAATCGTGAAGAGGCAATCCGGACGGATTCGCACGACTCCCTGTGCGGTAATCAGGTCCCGGAATCGGCGCGGTTCCGGCTCTTGAAACGTGAGATCGGCGACGCCGTCAGGCAGAACGCCGTCAATTCTCTGCCCGCGCATGCGCGCATCGAGCCAGCAGCGCGAAAGGCAGTCCGCGGCGAGGACGCGGTGACGAACGCCGGAACCCTCACCCGCGTAGTGGCGAAGGGCGAGCTCGGTGTTGTTGTGGAGGACGCGCTCAATCTCCGCCGCGTCGATGCCAAGGAGCCCGAGCGCGTACCGCGCCCGATCCCGCGCAGGTGCGGCCTCGCGGAGCACCTGCCGCCAGCGTTCCGGCGATATGTCCATCGGCCGCAGCCCGGTTCGCACGGCAGCTGTCGCCTTGCCCGACCCGATTGTGTAGACGAACGGCTCCGAACCACGAAGGTACGCGCTCTGCCGGCCGGCAAAGCGTTCGATGTAGCCTGCTTTCCACAGCGCCGTCAGGCGCTTCACGAAGTATTGGAGGCCCGCGCCACCGCCCGCCCACTCAGCAGTTCGCAGCAGCGCCGGCGTTGTCGCGAATCGAAAGAAGAAGAGGTCGTGCAGGACCGCGAGATCCCGGTCCTGCAATACGAGCGGGAGGAGCGCCGGATCACGATGGAGGCGCGAGAAGCGCGGCTCAGTCACTGAGCTGCTCCACGGCGTCGCTGCCGCCGTCGCGGCGTGCGTCGGCCGCGCCGATCAGCGGCTTGATACGACGGCGGCGCGACCGGCTGCGTGGATGGAGCTGGCGTGGCATCAGGGAGCGTCGGAGCCGCGGTCGACGCGGTGGTCTGTTCCGCGGCGGGCGGCGCTGTTGGAGCGACAGTGACGCCGTGCGCCTCCTCCTGCGCCGCCGGAGCGACCGGCGAGACGTCGACGACGATGGAGCCGTGCGGCTCGTACGGGGCGCGCGGAACGAGACAGCTCCACCAGTAGCGGTCGTGCCACGTCCGAAAGTAGTCGAGGACGGGCACGCCTCCGATATCCGACGGAAACACCGGCGCGGCTGCGAAGGCGACCTCCGTCCCGATCCCGTCGGCGATGACGGAGCCGGTGAAGCGCGGACGCCGGAGGGCGGCAGCTGCGAGATACCGGACTTGATCCTGAAAGCCGACGGGATGGACGCTCTCATGCTCGGCCGTGGCGTACGTGGAGCCGCTCGACCAGGTCGAGTCGCTGCCGAACGGCCGGATCAGGCCGTTCCACGCCGAATGGATGGCGTAGGAATCCGTGGTCGCGTCGGACGAGCTGGAGGTCATGAACCGCAGCACGAGGCCGTCCGGACGGATGTCGTGCGTATGAAGCGTCTCGTCCTCGGCATCGGCGAAGGAGGTTGGGCGGAACGCGATCTGGAGATTCGTGAGTGAGCGCAGTTGGTCGGGAAGCGTGCGGAGGCCAAGGTCTTCGAATTGGTTCCGGGCTTGATGCGCGATCACGTAGGAGACGCCGAGATTCCGGGAGACGGCGAGGACGCCCGGGAAGTTGCGGCGTACCCAGCGCGGCTCGTCGACGATGTACGTGAGCGGCGGCAGACCGGCGATGTCGGGGCGGGCGAGGAAGAGCGCGTGGAGCATGCCGTGGAGGGCTTGGAAAATCTGGCTCTTCAGCGTCTCGTCGGCATGCCGCGTCGTGACGGAGAGCGACGTGCGGCCGTACGCGACGGCTTCGAGCGGGAAGGTCTCGTCGCCGAGGATCTCGCCCATGAGTGTGCCGGGCGCGCAGTCGGAGAAGCTGTTTCGCGTGGACTCGGTCATGTCCTCGAAGGCGCGCCAGCTTTTCGTCGGGTCCGATGGTCGGAGCGCGAGCACGTGGTGCAGTTCCGCGAGCTGGTGGATGAGGAAGCGATGGTCGGAGCGCCGGAACCTGCGCTTGGCGAGCTCGCGTTCGAGGAACGACACGTACATCGGGTCGTCGAGCACGAGATAGGCCTCTGTAATGGACCGTTCGGCGGCGACCATGCACGCGAGGACGGCCGTGGCGATCCTTCGGAAGCGGACCCGGAGTGCCGCGTCCGGGTCGTTCAGCTTCGCGAAGAAGATCTCGAGCGCACGCCCCGTCACGTCGCGCACGCTCTCCAGGGTGCCGTCCGGGAGGCGCCGGCGCCGGAGGAGATCGATCCGAATGGCGGGATTCGCGTCGCCGATGGTGAGGAATGCGTACCGGGAGAGAAAGCGCGCCGTGCTCCCGGTCATATCGGGGCACCAACGTTCTGCGAGCGCGAAGGTGGTGGCGAGGTACGCGACCCACGCTTGCAACCGGCGATGGCCGGTGCCGATGAAGTCGTGGAGCACCCACGGGTACCGCGTGCCGATACCGTAGAGGAGGCGGAGCAGGAGCGAGGTCTTGCCGGCTCCGATCGCGCCGAGGATGTGGACGCCGCGCTGGAAGGCGGCGTGGCGGAGCGCGTACACCTTCCCGGTCCCTATCTCGGTGCCGAGGACGATCACGGGCTCGGTCACGTGGCGGCGCACCGTTCGACGTTGCCGGCTCACTGCACACCTCCGGTGAGGGCCTCGGCGGCGGCGAAGAGCTCCGTGGCTTCGCTGCGCTTGGCGGCAGCCGCCGCGCGCTCCTTCAGCGCCTCATACGCCGTGTAGTAGAGCGCGACCTGCTCGGGCGAGACGTCGGTGCCGAGCATCATCGCGAGCACGGCTTCGCGCGTGCGATCCGCGGCCTCCGCGCTCGTCAGGCCATCGTCGAGCTTCGCCGCGAGGTAGATGCAGCCCGCGTAGCCGTCGTACGGGTGCTGCTCGTCGGCGGCGACGGCGCCGATCTGCACGTCGCGAACGATGCGCGCGGCGTCGCTTTCATTCTTCTTCCGCGCAGCGTCCGCCTTGGCGTCGAGAGCAGCTTGCACGCGATCGACGGGCAACGGTCTCGTGGCCGGCCCCGCCTTCGCCTGTCTCGCCGCCTCTTTCCGCGGCGCTTCGAGCGCATCGAGACGCGCCTTGAGTTCAGCGGATTGCACCTTCGCGGTCAGGAGTTGGACGTTGGCTTGCTCGCGAGCGATCTCCTTGGCCTTCTCCGCGCGCGCGTTCGCCTCGGCGACCTTCACCGCGTTTCAGCGCGCTTGGTCGCAAAGTCGTCGACGGCGGTCGCGAGTTGCTCGACGTCGTGCGCGAGTTGTGCGCTCGATCGCGCGAGCTGATTGCCACGCTCCGCGATGCGAACGAAGTTGTCGACCACGGGCGCGACCTCCTCCATGATCTTGCGGAGTTGCTTCGCGTGGCGCGGGCGGAGCGACCCGTCGCCGGCTGCGCCGATCACGCGTTGCGCGGCAGCGGTGACGGAGGTGTCGAGGGCGCGCGCCGGCACGAGATCAGCGGTAGTGCGAGTAACGAGGGCGGTAGATGCCTTGCGGGTCATCGCGTCGTCTCCTGCATGCGCGCAAGCTGCGCGCGGAGCGCGTCGACGCGGCGGTGGGCCTCGGCGACGCTCTCCTCGACGGCGAGTTGCAGCTGCTGCGACGCTTGGAAGACCCGTGTGAGCACGGATCGCTGATGCCGAACGATCGTCGTATCCGCATTCCGCAGAACGTGGAGCGCGCCGAGGGTGCCGGCGGCGACGCCGACGAGGACGAACAGCGCTCCGAGGAGACAAAGCGTGATGATGCTCGGAGTGAGACTGAAGACATACAGCCGTCCGGTGTCAGTGCCTGGCGTCTGGCCACAGGCCGTGATGAGGACACCTCCGACCGCGGCGCCGAAAAGGCGCAGGCGGTGAGGCGTAGACGGGAAAACGCCTGTCGCTTCTCCGGAGGCGACAGCGAAAGAGCAGTAACAGTTGTAGTCATCGTAAGCAGTTCCTTTCAGCCGCGAGCGCTCAAGCGCGGCGCAGGTGGAACTGTCACGCGGACGGGGCGGCGCAACGCGGAGCCGGTCGAAGTGGAGGCGTAACCATTGGCTCTAGCTGGAGGAACACATCCTGCCGTTCTGTGGTTGATAACTCAAAATAACCGCGCAGGAGACCTCGATGACCCGTCTCAACAGAATGGCGGTAGGCGCCATTGTGCTCGTCGTTGCCGCAGCAGCATCCGCACAGACGCCCGTGCAGACATCCTCCGATCAGCCGCTGCTCCACGCGCCGTGGCAGGGATCCGCGATCATCACGCAGGGCAATCATGGGGCGACGTCGCACAACGTCGCCGGGCAGCGGTCGGTCGATCCCAGCAATACGCAGTGGGAGAACACGTACGCGCTAGACATCGTGCAGCGCGACGCGACGGGCGCCGCGAAGAACTTCGACGTGCTGGCTCCAGCCGATGGAACGGTAGTTACGGCGAAGATGGATACGACGGGCATGGGCGGGCGGCAACTGCACATCCGGGTGCCGGGGTCGAACGGAAAATCGTTTCTCCTCGTGCTGATGCACCTGTCGGACATCAAGCCCGCGTATCGGACAGGGGGCGCGATCGTCCACACTGGCGACATCGTCGCGAACGCTGGCGGCAGCGGCAATAACTCCGAATCCGCCTGGTCCGTCCACCTGCACTTTCACGTCTTCGGCACCGGTAACACCCCAGACTCGCACACGCAAGGGATCAACCGTCTGCGTCTGCGTCGAACGGACTTGGCCGGGTTCCAGGACTATGAGAGCAAGGGGGACGGCATTGACGACGCGATGCGGCCGAGCTTGGACGACGCGATGGTGGGCGGCCGGACGTTCGTGTCCGACAACGTCCCGTCGACGTCGCCGCTCGTGATTAACGGCAACTTCGAAAGGATTCTCGCCCCCACGAACGCGGCGGCGGACGGCTCGTGGACTCGCACGTACTACCGCGGAACCGATTTCGCTGTGTTGCGTGGCGGAGGGACGTGGGGCAGGAACGGCAGCGCGGCGTATCTTTACCTCGGCGCGGAGCGAAACAGCGTCCAGTGGGTGGAATCGCGCCCCTTCGTCGTGCCGGCTGGAAGTGCGAGTGTGCTAGTGCGGTACTACGCCTCCGTGCTGACGGAGGAGACGGCGGCGTATCCTTACGATGTACTGCGCGTAGCACTGATCGACGCCGCGACCGGCGGCGAGCTCATGACAATCGGGCGGTTCACAAATGAACGTCCGACTAAGCCCCTCGGATTTGACGTACCGCTGTCGTACGCCGAACAGGCGGTCCGGGTCTTCGGACTCGGGGGAAAGTCAGTGAAACTGCGGTTCGAAGCATCGAACGACGCCGCGTTCGCCACATGGTTCCGAATCGATGACGTAACGGCGACGCCGGAATAGCGTCGACCGTTACTGGAGGTAGCAGGAGGAGGCGTCCGGGTTGCTGTCAGCGACCGCCCGTGCAAGTTGCGACAGCGCCTGGAGGGCCTCACTCTGCGTGAGCGATTGAGCGGGCTCGAAGCGGCCACCGCGCTGCATCAGCCACTCATGCGAGAGCGCAATCTCGATACGATCACGCTCCGCGTGATGCGCGATATCCGCGGTAGTCGTTCGGTGCCGAAGCGGGCACGTCGTGAAGAGGTTCGCGATCATGACAGCTGCTTCGGCGCGGGTGACGGGGGCGGTCGGACGGAATGCCCCGTCGTTATAGCCACGAACCCACGCTCCGGCTTTGGCGGTGCACAGGAATGTCGCGTCCTCATCGGTGGCTACGACATCGCTGAAGCAAGTCGCGGTGGCGCCCGGAGACGGCGCGAAGCCGCGCACAAGCGCGAGGTCGCGGAGGAACTCTACCCGGGGAACGGATGAAGTGGCCGCGACTCCCCGCGAAGGGAGCGCCAGCGCGAGAGCGAGGATGGAGAACAGCAGCAAGCGCCTCATGGCCTGACCATACACGGGTGGGGGCAATGCGTCGAGAAACGAGAGCGAACATGCCTGCCATCCTCTCGGGATGGCAGGCAGCATCACAGAACGACGGACGAATAAAACGTGATGGCCAGCGCGCGACGCTAGGGCCGCGAGGGAGGATCATCGAACACCCTCCGCGCGACGTAGACCCCACGGACGGGGACGCTTGGGAAACGCACGGTGAGCACCTCCTTCGCCGCGACGAAGTGCGCGCCGGTCGTGAGTACGTCATCGACGAGCGCAATGGTACGGGGCAGAGGAACAGCGAGGGCGTCGTCGACGACGAAGTTCGCCATGAGCTGATCGACGGTGGGCCGTCTCTCGGTCGCATGCGCGGCCGTCATGCTCTCGACGGCGAGGAGCAGCTCGCGGATGTCGAGCTGGCCTTCGACGTCGACCGCGCGGAGCACCCGGAGCATGCGGTCGTCGTACAGCGGATCCCCTTTGGCCTTCGATGGCGGCATGGGGACGAGCGTGATGCGGCGGAGCGCCGCGAGATTCACGGACTCCCGAAACTCGCGGGCGATCTGCTGGATCGCGCGCTCCTTGTAGCGCCACTCCGGCGTGCCACGCCGGTCGGGCGGCTTCTTCAGGTTCAGGATGAGCTGGTTTGTCTCACTGCCGGCATAGCCGCGACCCGCCGTGTACTCGCGCAGGAAGTAGCACTGGTCGGCGGCGGTGAGATGTGGGTAGAGCGGGCGGAGGAGATCATCGACTGCGATGAACACCCCGGAGGGCCTCCAGCACCTCGGCGTGGTCGCGGACGCGGACGGCACCGTGCTCCTCGACGAAGGCGTGCGACCAGCGGGCCGCGGGGTCGCGGAAGCAGCGATCGAGGATGAAGAGCGGGTGGCCGAGTTCCACCGCAGCGCGCGCGAGGATGCGAGCGCCCGACATCTCGCCGGCTTCCACGATGATGCTCGCCTGCGTGAGCGCGGCCATGGTGATGTTCCGCTCGCGGAAGAAGGCGCGGTTCTGCATCCACGACTGCTGCGAGGAGCGGAGCACGGGGACTTGGCTCACGACGAGGAAGTCGCGTGCGATGCGCGCATGCAGCTCCGCGTTCGCGCGCGGGTAGATCTCGGAGATGGGCGTGCCGATCACCGCGATGGTGCGGCCGGAGGCATCGATCGCGGAGGTGTGGGCCTGCGTGTCGATGCCCTCCGCGAGGCCGGAGACGATGGTCCAATCTTCGGCGACGAGCGCGCGCACGAGGGCGTCCGTTTCCGCGAGCGCATCGGGGGATGCCTTCCGGGTGCCGACGACGGCGACGGCATCCGACTCGATGAAGTTCCAGGTGCCCAGGTAGTAGAGCATCTCCAGCGGGTGCCGGGTGTCGCGGAGTGCCTGCGGGCACTCGTAACTCTGACGGAGCTGCACGCCGAAGTGCGGGACGCCGCGTGCGGCGAGGATGTGTTGCACCTCGGCGGCGGTGGCGTCCGCGATCTCCGCCGGAACGAAGTCGGAGGGACGCTTCTCCGGTTGTGCGCGGAACTTGTTCGCGAGCGTCTTGAAGGTCGCTCCCGGTTGCGACCAGAGCCACTCGTACGCGCCGAGCTCGCGGAGCGGAGAGACGCCGCGGAGGAAGTCCTCGGCATCATGAAAAGCGAGCGCGGTCTGCTGCATAGGGAGCCTCAATGAATTGTATCTCGGTGGCGGATGGTGGGCGTGCGGTCTACACGCGGGAGAGCGGCTGTCGCGCGGACGGTGGGGCGGCGGGATGGGGTAAGTCGTGAGAGAAACCACAGCGGCATCGGGCGTCGCTGCATCGCGGAAGTACTGCGATCTCTGCGAGCTACCGGGAAGCCGACGATACGAGCAGGAGACGGAACCCCTCCAGTCGTAGAACCGGAGGGGTGACCGGACAGGTTGTGCGTGCATGCTGGAGCCTTCCTTTCAGGGGTGTGTGGCGTCATCGGCGATCCGAGCTGCCGCCGTGGCGGCGGTCGAGGGCTTCTCGAACGGCCTCGAAGACGCGCGTATCGGGGCGTGCGTAGCGAGCCGTGGTGATCTGGCTCGCGTGACCCATGACTTTGCCGATGATGGCGAGCGATAAGCCGTCGGACGCGAGCGAGGAGCCGTAGGTGTGCCGGAGGTCGTGGAAGCGAACTTTGCGCGTGATGCCGGCGAGCTTCTTCGCGAGCGCGAAGCCGCGGCGGATGCGGGTGACGGAGAGCGGCGCGCCGACTTCATCGACGAAGACGAGCTCCCCGACGACGGGACGTGCGCGGCACTCTTTGAGGGCGGCCTCGCACGCGGCGCTGATCGGGACGACGACCTCGCGCTCCGTTTTCTCCATGACGAGCTGAATCCAGCCCTCGGTCCAGCGGACGTCCTTCCACGTCAGGCGACAGAGATCGCCGAGCCGGAGGCCGGTGGTGAGCGCGACGATGAAGAACGGCTTGAGCGCGTGGAAGTGCTCCCAGATGTCGTTTGCCGCCTCGCTGTCCCAGCGGCGGCTGCCGCCGAAGACGCGCGGGGTCGGGTAGCGCTCGCATGGCACGACCTCACCGCGTCGGTACTTGGCGCGTAGGTCGGCCACGAACGCCTCTCGATCGTCGAACGCGGCGAGGAACGCCGCGCACTCGCGGTCGGACAGCTCGTTCTTCGGGCGGTTCACCTTCTCGCGTTCGAGTCGCTTCTTGAACGGGCTCTCCTCCAGCACGTCGAAGCGGACGGCATAGTTCACGAGCGCGCGGAGGATGTTCGCGTAGCCGTTGATCGTGGCGCCGGCGAGCGGCCGTTTGCCGGCCGCCCGCCGTTCCAACTTCAGTTCGCGAATCCAGAGGTTCACCGCGCCAGCCGTGATGTCCGACAGCCGCCACGATCCGAAGCGTTTCAACAGGCACCGCTCGGCGACGAGCCGATAGTCCTTCGCGGTCGAAGGTGAAAGACCTTCGACGATGAGAGGAAAGTACCGGTCGTAGAACTCCTCAAACGTCGGCGCGATGAGCGGCGGCGGTTGCGCGGGCTCGCGATTGACGCGCTCGCGGAACGTCGCCATCGCTCGCTCCGCCTCTTCGGCCGAGACGTTGTGAAGTGTGCGGCGAACGCGCCGCTCGCCCTTGCCGCCAAGGACGTAAACCGAGAGCTTCGCGGTGCGTGTGGTGTTGTCGTACAAGAGCCCGCGGGCGATACGCCGAAGCTTGAGTCGCTTCTTCGGCGTTACGCCACGCGGCGCGGAGGGCGGCGCATCACCTGGCGAGCGCGCCGTTCCGCGATCGCCTCGTCCACGGACGACCGGCGGTAGAGGATCAGGCGATCCGAGATCCGGTGTTCGGGCTGCGGGAACCAGCCGTCCCGCTCCCATTTCGCGATCGTCTGCGTGTGCACGCCGAGCTCCTCGGCGAGGATGTGCCGGGGGACAAAGTCCTTCTTCATCGATGTTCTCCTTGTTGGGGATCGTCGCAGCCGCGGCGTCGAGATCGTCCGACTCCGACGAAGTCGAAGGGGCTGCAGACGCGGAAACGTCACTAGGCGCGCAACCAGGCACGGAGCCCGATTCGGCGTGAGCGTCGAAGAGAGGGGTGGGAGCTAAGTTGTTGGGGGCTTTGGGGTTGTGTTTGGTCGGGCAGGGGGGATTTGAACCCCCGACCACCTGAACCCCATTCAGGTACGCTACCAGGCTGCGCTACTGCCCGACTCGCGCGGGATGCTATCACGCGCGCGGTGTGCTAACGAATCGAGCGGATCGGTATTCCGCGGCTACAGGGCGGCGGCCCAGAGGATCAGGTAGCGCGTCACCTCGATGTTGCGCTCCGTCGGGATGATGGAGATGTCTTCGATGGCGCGGGCTTTCGACTGCAGGTCTTCGCGCAGGGCGTCGAGCTCGCGGTCCCAGGCGCGCTGCATCTGGGCGATGTTGTCGAGGTAGTCGGTTTCGCGCACGGACGAGACGCCCGGCTCGGCGACGGCGGCGGGTTTGCCGCTGGTGAGGTTGTAGAGCGCCTGTCCCCACGCGACGTTCACGTCCTGCTTTTCGTCGCGCGGACCTTCCTCATTCGCCTCGAGCTCGCGCTGTTCGCGTTCGCTCCGCTCGCGCAGCTGATCGAAGCGACGGCGGAACGTCGACTCGAGGCGCTCCTGCTGGTCTTCGAGCCGGCGCTTCGCCTCCTCGTTGCAGCGGACGAGGAACGCCTCGCGCGTTTCGTTCGGCTCGGAGTAGAAGCCGAACGCCGGGTTGTGGAAGATCTGCGTCTTGCCGTTCGCGGCGAGGAACTGGCGGAACCCTTCCTCCGCCTGCCTCGCGTTCTGCATGAGCGCCTCGGGGCTAATGGCGAGGTCGGTCGTGTGCGACGGATCGGGTACCGCGCGGATGTCGAGGCGCTCCGGGTCGATCTGCGACGCCTGCTGCCACAGCACGCGCCCGTCCTGCGGCGCGATCGGCGCGACGTACGAACGCACGGTCGACTGATGGAAGCCGCTCCGCCCTTCCGTATGCGTCACGATTCCTTCCGCGAGGATGTACGGCCGGTATTTGCCTTCGCCGCCGGAGACGTAGAGTTGCTCCAGCGTTTCGCCGCCGCGCGCCGGACGCCGCACGCGCGATGGTGCGACCGCCTGCGCGCCGCGGTCGTTCTCGACTGTCATCCCGTGTGCGACCGGAATCGCGTCGAGGACGCGGCCCGGCACTGTCGCCAGCGCCTGCGCGATCGCTTCGCGCCGCTCGGGCGGGAAGAGAAACACGATGCAGCCGCCGCCGCCGGCGCCGCACACTTTGCCGCCCCACGCGCCGGCGTTTTCCGCGGCTTCGATCGCGGCGTCGATCTCGGGCGTGGTGATGCCTTCGATGAGCGCCTTGCGATGCAGCCATTCTTTCCGCAGAGCGGCGCCCGCGGCCTCGTAGTTGCCGGCGTCGAGCGCGCGCTCCATCTCGATCGCGGTCTCGGCAATGTTCGCGAAGCCTTTCTGCACTTTCTTGCGGCCGTCGACGTGGCGCTTGTAGAGCTCCCAGTTGTTCGTGCCGGAGAAGTGCGCAATGCCGGTGTAGTGCAGCAGCATGTGCGCGCCGAGGTCGTGCGCGGAGGTCTGCAGCGGATGGCGCGCGGGCTTGCCGGGATTGAGATGCAGCGAGCCGAGGCCGCCGAAGACCGGCGGGTAGTAATCCTGAATGCCGGCGGGAACGTGCAGCAGGCGCGTCTCGAGATCGCGCACGAGGAAGATGAGGTCCTCGCCGTCGACCGGTTGTCCGGCGAGCTCGGAGAGCCCGCGCACGAGCGTGATGGCGAGCGCGGACGAGCCGCCGAGGCCGGAGCCACGCGGTGCGTCGGTCCGGGTGGTGATGCGGACGCCGGAGAGCTTGAAGTGCTCGACCGCGCGATGGAGCAGCGCCGCTTTCGGATCGGCGCCCATCTCCTGCACGGATTCATAGCGCTGCTTGTACTGCTGGTCGGTGAGGTGGATCTCGATCGCGCCGTCGCCGGTCTCCGAGACCTCGGATTCGGCGTAGAACGAGATCGCGACGTTCACCGTGCGCGAACCGGGATGGAACAGATACAGCGGCCAGAGGTCGAGAGTTCCACCAGCGAGATCGGCGCGCACCGGCGCCCGGACGGTGACCTTGTTCATAGATGGAGGCCCGATTTTGCTAGAAGAGTGCCCGCTGCTGCACCGCTTTTTCCGCGAGCTCGCGCGCCGGCTCGCTGAGCTTCGGCGTGAGGCGCGCGACTTCGGCGCGGAAGCGCCGCAGCGCGTCGCCGCCCAGCGGATCAGGCGTGATGGATTTCAGATTCAGAGGATTCAGCCAGTGGCCGCCGTCGGTCACGCGGTAATCGAGATGCGGCCCCGTCGCAAGGCCGGTCATGCCGACGTAACCGATGACGTCGCCCTGCGCCACGCGCGTGCCGCGCTTCAAACCTTTCGCAAAGCGCGAGAGGTGGAGGTAGTACGTGTCGTAGCGCGAGCTGTGACGCACGCGGATGAAGTTGCCTTCGCCCGGGCTGTAGCGCGCCTCGACGACGACGCCGTCGGCGGTCGTCATCACCGGCGTGCCGATCGGCGCGCCGTAGTCGATGCCGTTGTGCGGACGGAAATACTTCAGCACGGGATGAAAGCGGTGCTTGCTGAATCCGGACGTGATGCGCGTGAACTTGAGCGGCGCCTTGAGGAACTGCTTGCGCAGCGGCGTGCCGGTGCGCGCGTAGTAGCCGGGGCCGCCGCCGGGCGTCGCGTCGCGGAACGCCTCGTACGTCGTGCCCTTGTGCGTGAAGCGCGCGGCGGTGACGGGGCCGTAGCCGACGAGATCGCCGCCGACGTAATTCTTCGTCACGACGAGGCTGAACGCGTCGCCGCGATGCAGCTCGAAGAAGTCGATGTCCCACTGGAAGATGTCGACGAGCTGTTGCACGAGCGCCGGGTTCTCGCCGCTGCCGCGCAGCGCATCGTAGAGGGAGGTGTCGATGACGGCGGAGACGGTCGTCTCGACGCTGTGCGGCAACGCGGGATGCGGGCTGACGGAAAAGCCGTCGCCGCTGCGCAGCGCGCCGATCTCGCCCCAGCCGGTGACTTTCATCTGCACGCTGTCGACGCGGTTCGCGGCGTCGTAGTGGAAGCGGAGGAGATGGCCGGGCCGCAGACGGCGGACGTCGATCGACTTCGCGAACTCGCGCGTGAGGAGCGCGCTGTCGTGCGAGGAGAGCCCGCCGTCGACGAGCACCGAGTCGAGCGTGTCGTCCTGCTCCATCGTCAGCAGCATCGCGTGCTCGGGCAACTGCGTGCGGAACGGACGCAGCGCGTCATAACGCAACGGGAGCGGTGCGACGGACGCGGCCGTGGCATTGCCGAACTCCGGCTGCGAGCGCACGGCGGCGAGGAACAGCGGGATCGCGAGCGGCACGGCCAGCGCGAGATAGACCCGCGGCTTCCGCACCACTCTCCCCCAACGCTTAGGTTTCTTGACCATGACTACTGGGAACCACTGGACGCTTCGTTACGACGAACGAACCGCTGGGAACGCTTCCGGGAACGATACTAACACGCGAGGCCGCGTCACTTCGGCGTCGACGGCTCGAACTGCAGCACCTGGGTCGCGGACTTCGGCAGGTCCGGCGCGTCCGCGCGACGATAGCCGGCCGGCACGTTGAACAGCGCCGGATCGGCGTCGAGCTCGTGCACGGCGGTGACGCTCGTCTCGTGCACGACCGTGCGCGTGGCCGGCAGCTTGAGCTGCGACTCGATGTGCGGCAGATCGATCTGCGACCGCACCGTCACCACCTGCCGCATCGGAAAGCCGTGCACCTTCGACATCTCCGCTTCGATGAGGCTGTCGATGGCGGCGTTGCCGGTGCGCGCGCTGTTCGTGAAGGCGGCCTGCATGATGTCGCCGAACTGCGGCGTGGTCCAGTTGTCGATCACGGTGCGCACGCGCTGCTTGAGCGACATGGTGCGGACGTCGAGAGTGATGTCGTACGTGAGCGTCACCTGCACGTGCTCGGTCTTGATGCCGGCGACGACCAGCTCGTCCGGCAGGGTCTCGACGGAGATCTTCTGGTTCTCGATCTTCAGGCTGCTCGCGCCGATGGCGCTGGCGACGCTGTCTGTGTTGAACTCGGTGTACCACTTGTTGAGCGGATCGACGAAGAACAGGCGGCGCGCGTCCTTCGAGACGACGTAGGTTCCCGGCGGATACGTGTTGCCGGAGAGGAAGTCGACGCGGGAGCGGCGGCCGTCGATGAGGGCGCGTGCCGTGAGGTCGGCCGCGGGGACGGCCGAGTCGTCCATGCTGCTCTTCTGGAGGAAGTCGTACTGGATCGCGCCGAAGACCGGCAGAGCGATCCACGCGAGCACTGCGGCACACAGCGATTTTTTCATAAATAACCTCGCGGTCGCCTCAGTATACAGGGAAATTTCACCCCCTCCGGCGGGGTTGAGCGCCGCATGGTCAAACGCACGATCCACGCGGCGCTCCGCGCGGCCGCTCTCGCGACGCTGCCCATCATCGCCGCCGCTGCTCCCGTGACGCTCGACAGCGTCATCAAGAAAGTTCAGGAACAGCAGAAGAACACCTCCACGCTCCAGGCGGACTTCCGTCAGGAAAAAGAGCTGGCGCTCCTCGCGAAGCCCGAGGTGTCGAACGGGACGTTCGTCTACTCGAAGCCGAACAACGTGCTGTGGACCTACGCGGCGCCGAAGCGCGTGCAGATGGTGATCGCCGGCGGCACGCTCACGACGTACTACCCCGACCTCAACAAGGCCGAGCGCATCGACGTCAAGCGCTTCGAGGATCGCATCTTCAAATACATGGGCGCCTCCGGTGCGATCGACGAGCTCGGACGCTACTTCGACTTCACGTTCAGCGACTCGCCGAAGCTGCCGGTGTACGTGCTCGACCTCGCGCCGAAGACGCGCGCGGTCTCGAAGCGCGTGCGCCACATCAAGCTGTGGATCGACAAGAAGACGTACCTCACCTCGAAGGTCGAATACGTCGAGGGCGACGGCGACGTCACCCGCTACGAGTTCACCAACATCCGCATCAACCAGCCGGTTCCGGCCAGCCGCTTCGCCCTGCAGTTGCCCGCGGGAGTGAAAGTGGAGCAGATGAAACTGCAGTAGCGCCGTGGCGGATTCGCGCATCGAGTTTCACGTCACCGCGACCGACGGCGCGGCGCGTCGCGGGCAGCTGACGACGCGGCACGGCGTCATCGACACGCCGGTCTTCATGCCGGTCGGCACGATGGCGTCGGTCAAGAGCTTGACTACCGAGCAGCTCGCGCGACTCGGGCCGCAGATCATCCTCAACAACACGTACCACCTCATGCTGCGACCGGGCATCGACCTGCTCGAAAAGCTCGGCGGCGTGCACAAGTTCATGGGCTGGAACGGGGCGGTGCTCTCCGACTCCGGCGGCTTTCAGCTCTTCTCGCTCGCGGCGATCCGCAAGATTCGCGAGGAAGGCGTCGAGTTCCGCAGCCACATCGACGGCGCGGCGTACTTTCTCTCGCCGGAGACATCGGTCGGCATCCAGACGCGCATGGGCGTCGACATCGCCATGGCCTTCGACGAGTGTCCCGCCTACGGCCTCTCGCACGCGGAGATCGAGAAGTCGATGCTGCTCACGCACCGGTGGGCGCGGCGTTCGCTCGCGGCGCGTACCGGCGCGTCGGCGCTCTTCGGCATCGTGCAGGGCGGCATTCATCTCGACCTGCGCAAGCGCAGCGTCGAAGAGATCGGCGCGATCGACTTCGACGGCGTCGCCATCGGCGGCGTCTCGGTCGGCGAGCCGAAAGAAGAGATGTTCGACGTCGTGAACTTCACGGCGCCGCTGCTGCCGGCGGACAAGCCGCGGTATCTGATGGGCGTCGGTACGCCGGAAGATCTCGTCAACGGCGTCACGGCGGGCATCGACATGTTCGACTGCGTGATGCCGACGCGGAACGCGCGCAACGGCACGCTCTTCACAAGCTTCGGCAAGGTCGCCATCAAGAACGCGCGCTTCGCCGCGGACGACCGGCCGCTCGATCCGCGATGCTCCTGCATCACCTGCACGACCGTTTCGCGCGCGTATCTGCGGCACCTCTACACGAACGACGAGATCGCCGCCGCGGTCTACAACACGATCCACAACATCTCGTTTTACCTTGACTTGATGAAGGACATCCGGCAGGCTGTTGCGTCCAATTCCTTCGGGTCTTTCCGCGAAGCATTCCTCTCGAGGTACGCCAGCGGCGGAAAAGACGCGTAGCCGGCGAAAAGAGAACATCCATGAATGCGATAGCTCTGCTCCAAAGCACCGCCGGCGGCGCCGCGGCGATCGTGCAGTTTCTGCCGATCATCGCCATCGGCCTCGTCTTCTACTTCCTCGTCATCGCGCCCGCAAACAAGCAGCGGCGGAAGACGCAGGAAATGATCGGCGCCCTGAAGAAGGGTGATCGCGTGGTCACCACCGGCGGGATTTACGGGACGGTCCAGGGTGTTGAGCCCGACGTCGTCTATCTGAAGATCGCCGACAACGTCAAAGTCAAGTTGGCGCGCACTGCCGTGTCCGGTGTCGTGACCGGAGACGAATCGGCGGTGAGCGTGCCGCGGTCCGGAGGAAACCTTGAATAGAACTGTGCTTTGGAAAATCGTGTTGATCCTCGCCGTGCTGGTGGTGTTCACGGTCGCCATCATCCCGACGAAGGACAACCCTGAGCCGATTCGACGCGGCCTCGATCTCAAAGGCGGCATCCACCTGGTGATGCGCGTCAACGTCAACGAGGCGCTGCGTCTCGAAACCGACCAGGCGATGAACTCGCTCAAGAGCCAGGCCTCGTCGCAGAACCTGCCGGTTCCGACCACGCGCCGTCTCGACGACACGACGTTCGTGGCCACGACCGCCGCGGGTGTCGGCACCGCGGACTACGAGCGCATCGGCCACGATTTCCTGCCCGCGTTCGAAGTCTCGCGCGCGGCCGACGGCCTCCGCTTCCACCTCAAGCCGCAGACCGCGGCGACGCTCCAGCACGACACCGTGCAGCAGGCCGTCGAGGCGATCGACCGCCGCGTCAACGCCCTCGGCGTGACCGAGCCGATCATCGTCCCCGAGGGCGAGGACCGCATCGTCATTCAGCTGCCGGGCGTCGATGATCCGGCGCGCGTGAAGGACATCATCCGCACGACGGCGCAGCTGCAGTTCCGCATCGTCGAAGGCGAGGCGCAGGCAACCGCGCAGGCGGTGTACGACGCGCTGCCGGCGAACGTCCGCGCGGACGTCGACATCCTGCCGGGCAGCCGCGAGGACGAGCTCGGACGCGTCGTCGGCACCGAGTTCTACGCCGTGCACAAGGAAGTTCCCGTCAGCGGCCGCGATCTCAAGAACGCGCGCGTGCAGAAGGGCCAGGTCGGCGCGCCGGTCATCGGCTTCACGCTCACGCCGGAAGGCGCTCCGAAGTTCGGCAACCTCACCGGCACGCACGTCGGGCGCAAGCTCGCGATCGTGCTCGACAACAAGGTCGTCTCCGCGCCGGTCATCCACAGCCAGATCACCGACAGCGGCGTGATCGAAGGCAGCTTCACGACCCAGCAGGCCAGCGATCTCGCGCTCGTCCTGCGCAGCGGCTCGCTCCCCGCGTCGCTCACGACGCTCGAAGAGCGCACCGTCGGCCCCTCGCTCGGACGCGACTCGATCCGTCAGGGCGTGACCGCATCGGTCATCGGCTTCCTGATCCTGATCGCCGCGATCATCGTCTACTACCGCGGCGCCGGCATCAACGCGGTGCTCGCGCTGCTGCTCAACCTCGTCATCCTCCTCGGCATGATGGCGTACTTCAAAGCGACGCTCACGCTGCCCGGCATCGCCGGCATCATCCTGACGCTGGGCATGGCCGTCGACACGAACGTGCTCGTCTTCGAGCGCATCCGCGAAGAGCTGCGCGAAGGGAAGACCGTGCGCGCCGCGATCGATCAGGGCTTCTCGCGCGCGTTCGCGACCATCATCGACACGCACCTCACCACGATCATCTCGGCGCTGTTCCTCTTCCAGTTCGGCACCGGTCCGATCAAAGGCTTCGCGGTGACGCTGCTCATCGGCCTCGGCGCGTCGGTGTTCACGGCGTTCTTTGTGTCGCGCATGATCTTCGACATCGTCTACAAGCCGACCGATCGTCCGCGCGAGATCAGCATCTAAGCGGACGAGGAGACCACCATGCAGATTTTCGTCAATCCCGACTACAAGTTCGTCAAGCACCGCTGGAAGGGCGTCGCGGTCTCCGCGGTGTTCGTCCTGGCCGGCATCGTCGCCTACTTCATCTGGGGCGTGAACTGGGGCATCGACTTCGCCGGCGGCGCCGCGATCACGCTCAAGTTCAAGGACGCGCCGCCGATCGCGCAGCTCCGCGGACGCTTCCCCGACGCCACGATCCAGCAGTACGGCACGCCCGACAACCGCGCGCTGCTCATCCGCCTCCCCGAGCAGAAGCGCGAGACCGACTACGCCGGCCAGATCACCGAGAGCCTGCACCGCGACATGAATCCGGAAGCGGCCTCGAAGCTCGACCTCAACTACTACGGCGCCGATCGCCTCTCCGGCCTCTTCAAGCAGCTCGATCCGGACAACCGCGGCACGAACCCCGCCGCGGTCGCGTACTACGATCAGCTCGCGCGGAAGGTCATCGAGAAGCGCTCGTCGATCGGCATCTTCAAGACGCTGCAGGACGCCACGAGCACCGCGGGCATCACCGCGAACGACGCGCGCGTCCTCAATGAGAAGACGTTCGCCGGCGCGTTCAACATCCTCAATCAGGAAACGGTCGGTCCGCAGGTCGGCAGCGAGCTGCAGCGGAAGGCGCTCATTGCGATCATCCTCTCGTCGCTGGCGATGGGTCTCTACATCTGGTTCCGTTTCGCCGACCTCACCTTCGGCCTCGGCGCCGTCGCCTGCATCATCCACGACGTCGCCATCGCGCTCTCGTTCATGCTCTTCATGCGCCTCGAGTTCTCGCTGAACATCGTGGCCGCGTTGCTCATGATCGTCGGCTACTCGATCAACGACACGGTGGTCATGTACGACCGCGTGCGCGAGAACAAGCGCAAGATCAAGAAGCCGATGCCGCTCGCCGAGCACCTCGACCTGGCCATCAACCAGACGCTGTCGCGAACGATCCTCACCAGCGGCTCCGTGTTCCTCGTCCTGGTCGCGCTGATCGCCTTCGGCGGCGACGTCATCCGCGGCTTCGCCTGGATCCTGCTCATGGGCGTCATCTCCGGTACGTACTCGACGCTGCTCATCGTTCCCGCCGTCGCGGTCGGCCTCGATCGCTGGACGTCGAAGCGCGCCGCTGCCGCGCCGGTGCGTCCCGAGCCGACGCGCATCGAGCCCGCCGCGCGCAAGCGCAAGGCGAGCTGACGAACTCCACAGCCCTCCCCACACGAACGGCGGCCTTCGGGCCGCCGTTCTCGTTTCGCCTTCAGATACACTCCGCGCCGAAGGAGACGCCATGCCGGACAACAGCCGCGACGAAGCCCTCGACTACCATGCGAGCGGACGTCCCGGAAAGATCGAGGTGGTGCCGTCGAAGCCGACCGCCACGCAACGCGACCTCTCGCTCGCCTATACGCCCGGCGTCGCCGCTCCCTGCCTCGACATCGCCGCGAATCCCGCGGACGTCTACAAGTACACCGCGAAAGGCAATCTCGTCGCCGTGATCACGAACGGCACCGCTGTCCTCGGACTCGGGAACATCGGCGCCGCCGCCGGCAAGCCGGTGATGGAAGGCAAAGGCGTGCTCTTCAAGCGCTTCGCCGACATCGACGTGTTCGATCTCGAGCTCGACACGCGCGATACCGAGGAGTTCATTCGCGCGGTGAAACTGCTCGAGCCGACGTTCGGCGGGATCAACCTCGAGGACATCGCCGCGCCGGAGTGCTTCGAGATCGAGGAGCGGCTGAAGGCGGAGATGAACATCCCCGTCTTCCACGACGACCAGCACGGCACCGCGATCATCTCCGCCGCCGCGCTGATCAACGCGCTCGAAGTGGCCGGCAAGAAGATCGAAGATGTGAAGATGGTGATCTCCGGCGCGGGCGCCGCGGCGATGGCGTGCCTGCGCCTCTACGTGAAGCTCGGTCTGCGGAAGGAAAACGCCTTGCTCGTCGACCGCCACGGCATCATCTACAAAGGCCGGACGGAAGACATGACGGCGTACAAGGAGGAGTTCGCGGTCGAGACGGATCGCCGCACGCTCGCCGACGCGTTCAAAGGCTCCGACGTCTTCATCGGCCTCTCCGCCGGCGGGATCGTGACGCAGGACATGATCCGCTCGATGGCGAACGATCCGATCGTGTTCGCGATGGCGAACCCGACTCCGGAGATCGGCTACGACGAGGCCGTCTCCGCGCGCCCCGACGTGATCATGGCCACGGGCCGCTCCGACTACCCGAACCAGGTCAACAATGTCCTTGGGTTTCCATTCATCTTCCGCGGCGCGCTCGACTGCCGCGCCACGACGATCAACGACGAGATGAAGCTCGCCGCGTCGCGCGCGCTCGCCGAGCTGGCGAAGGAAGACGTCCCCGACTCTGTCCTGCGCGCGTACGGCAAGGACGGCATCGCCTTCGGACGCGAGTACCTGATCCCGAAGCCGTTCGACTATCGCGTGCTGCTCAACGTGCCCGTCGCGGTCGCGCGCGCGGCCGCGGAGACCGGTGTCGCACAGCAGCCGATCACCGACTACGGCGAGTACCGCCGCCGCCTCGAGCACATGCTCGGCCGCTCGCGCGGTCTGATGCACGAGCTCTACTCGCGCGCGCGCCAGGATCCGAAACGCATCGTGTTCCCCGAGGGCGATCAGGAGAAGATCGTCCGCGCCGCGAAGATCCTCGTCGATGAAGGTCTGGCGTTCCCGATCCTCCTCGGCCGACGCGAGGAGCTCCTGCCGATCCTCGCGAAGTATCACGTCGAGGAGTCGAAGATCACGATCATCGACATCAATCACGCGCCCGATCTGCCGCGCTACGTGCAGCGCTTCCACGAGCTGCGCCGCCGCCACGGGATCACACTCTCCGACGCGCGCAAGATCCTCAACAGCCGGAATTACTTCGCGATGATGATGCTCGAATGCGGCGATGCGGACGGCGTGATTTCCGGCCTTCGCGCCTTCTATCCCGCCACCATCAAACCGGCGCTGCAGATCGTGAAGACGCGCCCGACCGTGCGCCACGTCTCCGGCGCCTACCTCCTGATGTTCAAGAACCGCATGCTGGTGCTCGCGGATACGACGGTGAACATCGATCCCGACAGCGAGACGCTCGCGGAGATCGCCGAGCAGACCGCCGAGACGGCGAAGCGCTTCCACCTCGAGCCGCGCATCGCGATGATCTCGTTCTCGAACTTCGGCTCGACGAAGGATCCGGGCGCCGAGAAAGTCCGCGATGCCGTCGAGATCCTGCGCAAGCGCCGCCCCGATCTCATCGTCGAAGGCGAGATGCAAGCCGACACCGCCGTCACTCCCGAGATCGCGCAAACCGACTACCCGTGGAGCGCGATCCAGGGCGACGCGAACGTGCTGGTTTTCGCGAACCTCGACGCCGCGAACGCCGCGTACAAGCTGCTCTGGCGCCTCTCCGGCGCCGAGGTGATCGGGCCGATTCTCCAGGGCATCGCGAAACCCGTTCACGTCCTGCAACGCGGCGTCGACGTGAACGACATCGTCAACATGGCCGCCATCGCGGTGATCGACGCGCAGCGACTGGAGAACGACCGATAGCGCCTCCGGCGGGGCGGTACGGCCGCCTGAGCTAAGGGCCTAGCCTAGACGCACGTGCGGTCGCGGTTAACGTCGTTGACGGCAGCCGCACGTGCGTACTGGCTAAGCCCTTAGCGCTGGCGGCCGCGCCGCCCCGCCGGAGGCGCTCCCGGTCGGCTTACGCCCGCAATCGCCTGCGATCTCACTTGAGGTAGCCCAGCATTTCCTTCGCGGACGCGGCGTCCTTGCCGTCCGGCGCGAGCTTCAGGTACGTCTCGAGATTCTGCTTCGCCTCCGCGTTTTTGCTCGCGCGGGCGTAGATCATCCCCAGCTCGAAGTACGCCTGCGCGAAATTGGGATCGATGCCGATGGCCTGTTTGAGCAGCGGCTCGGCGGCCGCGTCGTTGTTGCTGTTGATGAAATGCGCGGCGTCGTTGAAGAGCGACGACGCGTTGGCGGGCAGCTTCTTCTGCGCTTCGGCGGCTTTGGCCTTGTCGCCGGTGGCCGTGTATGCCTGCACGAGGACGGACAGCATCTCCGCGTCCGTGTCGTCGATCTCGAGGACCTTGTTCGCGGCGGCGATCGCGTCGGCGTAGTGGCTCTGGCGCAGTTGCATCTTCGCGAGCGCGCTCCAGGCGGGATAGAGCTCCGGCTTCGCGGCGACGGCCGCTTTGAACTTCTCGGTGGCGCCGGCGATGTCGCCCGCGTTCGCGAGCGCCGCACCTTCGTTGTACTCCGTGACGCCCGGCTCATTCTTCGGCGGAGTGGCCGCCGCTGTCGACGCGGGTACGGCGTCGCCTGCTTTCACGAGCTCGAAGTCGCGCTTCGTCGTCTCGCCGAGCTTCAGCTTCCCTTCGTCGGTGAACGTCGCGTAGCCGGGCGCGGCGACGGTGAACTTGTAGCGGATGGTGCCGTCGAGCACGAAGATCGCGTACGAGCCGTCCTTCTTCGCCTTCGACGACTGATGCACCTTCTTCACTTCCATCGCGTCGAGCGTGATGGTCGCGTCGGGGATCGGTTGTTTCGTGGCCGCGTCGACGATCGCGCCGCTGAGGCGCGCCTCGGTCGCAGCGAACGCGTGCGTGGCGTACGCGCACAAGAGGGACAGCGTGACGAGAAACGTCTTCCGCATGATAGTGCTCCTATGAATCGAAGGTGAGGTACGTCTGGTCCTTGAGGCCGCGCTCGTAATCCTGCAGCAGGCGCATGCCCTCGGTCGGCTTCACGCGATCCTGTTTGATGGCGACGTCGATCTGCTGCTTCATCCGCTTCTCGAGATCGCGCCAGTCCCATTGCGTCATGGCGAGCACTTCGCCGATCGGCTGGCCGGGGATCTCTTCCTCGATGTAGAAGCCCGCGTCTTCGTCCGGATCGAGGAACACGTGCACCTCGTTCACGCGGCCGAAGAGATTGTGGATGTCGCCCATGATGTCCTGATAGGCGCCGGTGAGGAAGATGCCGAGGTAGTAGGGCTCGTCCGCGCGAATCTCGTGGAGCGGGAGCGTCTCGCGGACGTCGTTGAGGTCGATGAACTTCGAGACCTTGCCGTCGGAGTCGCACGTGATGTCGACCAGCGTCGACTCCAGCTGCGGACGTTCGTTCAGCCGATGAATGGGCACGATCGGGAACAGCTGGCCCAGCGCCCAGTGATCGAGCAGCGACTGGAAGACCGAGAAGTTGCAGATGTGCTGATCGGCGAGCTCGATGTTGAGGTTCACGAGATCCTCGGGCACCTCGCCCGGCTCCATCGTGCGCACGAGCTTCTGCATGCGCTCGGCGACTTCCCAGTACAGCGACTCGACTCTCGCTTTGACATCGAGGTCGAGCAGGCCGAGCTCGAACATCGTCTGCGCCTGCTCTTTGATCTGCTGCAGGTCGTGCCACGCCGACTGCACGTTGTCCTCGGAGAGCGAGCCGTCGATGTCGATCAGCTCGCGCACGAGCTTGTGATCGCGCGCGCGGATCTCGCGCGACTCGAGCGGCGTCTTCTCGATCGCCGCGAAGGCCTGCACGACGAGCACGGAGTGATGCGCGACCGTCGCGCGGCCGGACTCCGAGACGATGACCGGATGCGGCACCTTCTCGTCGTCGCAGACGTCCATGATGTTGTAGACGATGTCGGCCGCGTACTCCTCGACGGTGTAGTTCATCGACGAGTGGAACGTGGAGCGCGAGCCGTCGTAGTCGATGGCCAGACCGCCGCCGACGTCGACGTACTCGAGCTTCTGGCCGCTCTTGTACAGCTTCGCGTAATACATCGCCGCCTCGCGGACGGCGCGTTTGATCGTGAGGATGTCGGGGATCTGCGAGCCGATGTGGAAGTGCAGGAGCTTGAACGCGGAGGCCATGTTCGCCTCGCGCATGATCTCCATCGCCTCCAGGATCTCGGCGGTCGAGAGACCGAACTTCGCGTGCTCGCCGCCGGAGGTCGCCCACTTGCCCGCGCCTTTCGAGAGCAGGCGCACGCGCAGACCGATCCACGGCTCCACGCCCATCTCGGCGGCGATCTTCACGATCATGGCGACCTCGGAGATCTTCTCCGCCACGAGGATCACCTTCTTGCCGAGCTTGCGCCCGAGGAGGGCCATGCGGATGTACGCGCGATCCTTGTAGCCGTTGCAGATGATGATCGACTCGGGATCGGTGTGGACGGCGAGGCCGGCGAACATCTCCGGCTTCGAGCCGACTTCCACGCCGTGGTGGAACGGGCGGCCCGCGTCGAGGATCTCCTCGACCACTTCGCGCAGCTGATTGACCTTGATGGGAAAGACGCCGCGATAGTCGCCGCGATAGTTGTTCTCGCGGATCGCTTTGCGGAACGCCTGATTGAGCATCTCCACGCGATGGCGCAGCAGGTCCTGAAAGCGCACCAGGATCGGCGTCGAGAGATTCATCGTCTCCCGCGCCGCGCGGACGACGTCGATGATGGGCACGGCAATGCCGCGTTGCTGCAGCGGGGAAACCGTCACCTCACCGCTCGGCGCGACGTCGAAATAGTCCGCGCCCCAGCGATCGATCATGTAGAGCGAGACCGCGTCGTCGACGCTCCACTCTTTTTTCTGCGCCTCGAGGATGTCGGCGGTCGTGGTCAATTTCTTTCGGGACCCTCCAGCGGCGAAGAATAAAGCAAATCCGCGGCGGTGATGCTCAGTGCGACGTGGTGGTAACCGTCGTCGTGGTGACCACTGTTCCCGAGGTGGCGGTGGCGGGCGCGTGCTGTTGCGCGTTGTTCTGCGCGTCGCGTCCTTTCTGCGCCAGCGCCTCGCCGGTTTCCTCGGCGGCAACGCCCGCGGCGTGTTCGGCCTGGCGCGCGACGTCCTTCGTCTGCGCGATCACGCGCTGGCCGGCGTCGGACGTGATCGCGTCCTTCGTGCTTTTCTGGAGGTCGTCGCCGAGCTCCTTCGCGTTTTCCTTCGCGGCCGCCGTCGCCGTCTGCGTCTCCGCACTCGGCTTGACGTTGCCTTTCTCATCGACCTTGCAGGCCGCGACGACGAGCAGCAGAGAAAGCAGCACAGTTCGCATGGATTCGGGAGGAAGCAATGTGCGCGCCGCGGCGTTTTTCCCGTTCCAATGCTAGAACACGACCGCCTCATCCAGGGTATGGCCGTCGATGGCCACTTCCGCGTCATCGCCGCGCAGACGACCACCGCCGTCGAGACCGCGCGCGAGATCCTCGACCTCTCTCCCGTCGCCGCCGATGCGCTCGGCCGCGCCATGACCGGCTCGCTCCTGCTCGCGCGTCTGCTCGACAAAGACGTGCGCAATCAGTACGTCACGCTGCGCTTCGAAGGCAACGGGCCGCTCGGCACCGTCATCGCGGACGGCAGCGTCGGCGGCAACGTGCGCGGCTACGTCGCCAACCCCGTTCCCGACGATCCGCTGCTCGACGCCGACAGCGCCATCGGCAACGGCAGTCTCACCGTCATCCGGGGAACGCCTCCTGCCGGAAAGCCGTACACGTCGCAGATACTTCTGGGCGGCAACGGCATCGCGACGGACATCACGCGTTACCTCATGCGCTCCGAGCAGATCGCCTCCGCCGTGCTCCTCGGCGTGCTCAATCGCCGCGACGGCGTCGCCTCCGCGGGCGGCATCGTGATTCAGGCGTTTCCGCACGCGACCGAAGAAGCGATCGCCGCGATCGAACAGCGCATCAAAGAAGCGCCGCCGCTGTCGACGCTGCTCGAGAAGCTGCCGATCGAAGACGTCGTCGCGACGGTGCTGCACGGCGTCAACTACAAGCAGATCGATGCGGGCTACACGATTCCGGTGAGCTACACCTGCCAGTGCACGCGCGATCGCGCGCTCGCGCCGCTCGCGCTCCTGGGCGACGACGACCTGCGCGAGATGATCGACGAAGGCGGCACCGAAGTCGTGTGCCAGTTCTGCGGACGCAAGTACCAGTTTGGCGCCGACGAGTTGCTTGCGCTCACCGCGAAGCACGATGCATGATCGCGGCATTGTGACGTCCGTGAAGAGCGTGAAATCCGTCATCACCGGCACCGGCATCGCCGTCGGGCAGAACGTCGTGAAGAACGACGCGCTCGCGAAGATCATGGACACGTCGGACGAATGGATCCGCACGCGCAGCGGCGTCGAGCAGCGCCACTACGTCAATCCCGGCACCGGCTCGACGGACCTCGGGCGCATCGCCGCCGAGGGTGCGCTCGCGAAGGCGGGTCGCACGAAAGAGGAGCTCGACGCCGTCATCTTCGCCACGATGACGCCCGATCACTTCTTCCCGGGAAATGGTCCGGTGCTGCAGGCGAAGATGGGGCTGCGCGAGTCGATGCCGACCTTCGACATCCGGCAGCAGTGCTCGGGGTTTCTGTACGGACTCGATCTCGCCGACTCGCTGATCCGCAGCGGCAAGTACCAGCGCCTGCTTCTCGTCGGCGCGGACGTGCACACGCCGTTCATGCCGTGGCACAACAACTGGGACGCGACGATCGGGCGCAGCGACCGCGAGGCGACGCCGGAGGAGTACGCGGAGAATACGAAGATCCGCGACCGAACCGTACTCTTTGGGGATGGCGCGGGTGCCGTCGTCGTCGAAGCGTCGGACGATGACGCGCGCGGCTTTCTCGCCGCGAAGCTCTACACGAACGGCTCGAACATCGAGGCGCTTTACGTTCCCGGCGTCGGCTTCCGGCGGCGTCCGTTCGTCGATCGCGCGCAGATCGACGCGAGCGAGTACATCCCGGTGATGGAAGGGCGCGAGGTCTTCAAGCAGGCGGTGTCGAAGATGCCGGAGTCGGTGCGCGAGGTCTGCGCGTCCGCGGGCGTCGAGCCGTCGCAGATCGACCTGCTGCTCATCCATCAGGCGAACCTGCGCATCGTCGAAGGCGTTGCGAAGCAGCTCGGACTGCCGGCGGAGAAAGTGCCGCACAACATCGAGCGCTACGGCAACACGACCGCGGGCACGCTGCCGATCCTCTTCCACGAGTGCCTCGCGGACGGCCGTATCAAACCGGGCATGCTGGTCTGCTTCACGGCGCTCGGCTCGGGACTGCATTGGGGCGCCGCGCTCTACCGGACTTGATGATCAGGATCGCGATCGCAACGCTGTCGCTCGCTCTCGCCGCCACACAGCTCGCCGCCGACACGCTGCCGTTTCTGACGGACAAGGAAGTCTCCGCGCTCGCGTCGGAGATCTCCGGCGAGTCGGCGAAGCGCAATCTCGAAGGCTTCTCGCGCCAGCACCGCATGCGTGGCTCGCGTGGATTTCGCGCGACCGCGGAGCAGATCGTCGCGGAGCTGAAGCGCTACGGACTCGCCGACGCGCACCTCGAGTCGTTCCCGGCCGACGGCACGCTCTTCTACGGCACGCAGCGCTCGCGCCCCGCGTGGAACGCGAACTTCGCGGAGCTGTGGGAAGTCGATGCGAGCGGCGCGAACGTCGTGCGTTACGCGAGCTGGGACGCGGAGCCGATCACGCTCGCGCAGGACAGCACGAGCGCCGACGTCACGACGACGCTCGTCGACTGCGGCGAAGGCACGCACGAGTCGGATTACGCGAACAAAGACGTGCGCGGAAAGCTCGTCCTCGCATCGGCGCAACCGGGCGCGGTCGCGCCGCTCGCGGTCGCGAAGTACGGCGCGGCCGGCATCGTCAGCTACGCGCAGAACCAGAAGACCGCGTGGTGGGGCGAGGACGAGAACCTCGTGCGCTGGGGACACCTCGAGACGTTCGCGCCGTTCAAGACGTTCGCGTTCATGGTGTCGCTCAAGACCGCACGCGCGCTGCAGCAGCGGCTCGCGCACGGCGAGACGATCCGCATGCACGCGGTCGTCGACGCGGCGCAGGAGCCGGGCGCGTACGACATCGCCACGGCCACGATTCCCGGAACGACGAACGAAGAGATCGTCTTCAGTTGTCATCTCGATCATCCGCATCCCGGCGCGAACGACAACGCGAGCGGCTGCGCGACGACGCTCGAGATCGCACGCACGCTCTCGAAGCTCATCGCCGAGAAACGCCTCGCGCCGCCGCGCCGCACGATCCGCTTCGTCTATCCGCCGGAGATCGAAGGCACGCACGCGCTGCTCGCCGGACGTCCCGAGCTCGCCGCGCGCATCAAGGCGGCGATCCATCTCGACATGGTCGGCGGCGGCCCGGTGACGAAGGCGATCTTTCACGTGACGCGCGGTCCATCGAGCCAGCCGTCGTTCATCTACGACATCGCGCAGACGATCGGCATGCTGGTCAACGAACAGTCGGATGCGTTCGCGAGCACCGGCGTCGCGCGCTGGCCGCTCGTCGCGCCGGAAGGCGGGAAGGAAGCGTTGCAGGCGTCGTTCGTGCCGCTCACGCTCGGCAGCGATCATCAGGTATACAGCGACCGCACGTACGCGATCCCGGCGATCTATCTCAACGACTGGCCCGACCGCTACATCCATACGAACTTCGACGTGCCGGCGAACATCGATCCCACCAAGCTCGCGCGCGCGGGCTTCATCGCCGCGGCGAGCGGCTACGTCCTGGCGCGCATCGACGCGAGCGACGCGCGCACGCTCGCGAACGTCGTCGAGACGCACGCGCTCGAACGCGCCGCGACGTCGCTGCGCAAAGGCACGCGGTCGTTCGAGCTCTGGTACGAGCGCGCGATGTTCGATTCGTTCGCGCGTTTCTTCGACGCGCCGTCCGACGTGCGCAAAGAGTCGGCGGCGTTTCTCACGAATCTCGCGGCGGTGCTCGGCAATCCGAAAGCGCCGGCGCGCGGCAGCGGCGTCGTGTATCGGCGTTCGACGAAAGTGCGCGGTCCGCTCGACACGTTCGGCTACGACTACCTCGCCGATCACGGCGTCACGCAGCCGCTGCAACTCGACGCGGAGCTGCGCTACGAGGCGCTGAATCTCGTCGACGGCACGCGCACGACCTCGGAAGTGCGCGACGCCCTCGCGGCGATCTACAGCGTGGACGACGTGAAGCTCGCCGACGTCGAGGCGTATCTCGCCGCCGTCGCGTCCGCCGGCCTCCTCGACAAAGTCAGTCCTTGAGGTAGCGCTCCATCAGCGACGCGTTCTCCATCATCGCGCGGATCTGAATCACGTACGCGCGGCCGAAGAGGAAGATCGACAGCGCGGCCGACGCGTTGTGCAGCCACAGCGGTGTTTTGCCGGAGCCGACGCCGCCGCCCATGATGAAGGTCACCATGATCGCGGCCATGGCCCACATCGCCGCGGGGAAGACGCGCGACTTGAACGCCTTGGTCTGCTGCACGACGCGCGCGTCCTGCTCGGATTTGTCCTTCAGTTCTTTGCCCGTGCCGATGAAGAAGAACATCGTCATGGACTGCGAGAACAGGCCGACGATCACCGTTGCGAGCGCGACGATGATGTGATTCGCGACGTGCGCCGGCGTCGCGCGGACGCCGAGGACGATCGTCGCGACGAGACCGGCAATGGTGAGAAGCGTGGAGACGAGCAGAGCCTGAGCCACGGATTCGACATGCTAGACTCCGCCCCCGTGCCGGACAAGACGTCGTACCGCGATTCCGGCGTCGACATCGACGCCCAGGACGAGGCTCTGCGCGAGGTGCGGCGCATCGTGCGCGACACGTACACGCCGGGCGTGCTCTCCGACATCGGCTCGTTCGGCGGCCTCTTTCGCGGCACGTTCGAAGGCATCGATGCGCCGATCCTCGTGTCGTCGACCGACGGCGTCGGAACGAAGCTGCGCGTCGCGCAGGCGATGAAGATCCACGACACCGTCGGCTACGACCTCGTCTCGCACTGCGTCAACGACATCCTCGTGCAGGGCGCGCGTCCGCTGTTCTTCCTCGACTACTACGCGACCGGCAAGCTGCGCCCGCCGGTGATGACCGACGTCGTGCGCGGCATGGCCCGCGCGTGCCGCGAGAACGGCTGCGCGCTGATCGGCGGCGAGACCGCGGAGATGCCGGGCTTCTACGGCGACGATGACTACGACGTCGCCGGCTTCATCCTCGGCGTCGTCGACGCTTCGAAGCTCATCGACGGCAAGGCCGTGCGCGAAGGCGACGTGCTGATCGGACTGCCGTCCGTCGGCCTGCACACGAACGGCTACTCGCTCGCGCGCAAGGTGCTCTTCGACCAGCTCGGCTACGACCACCAGAGCATCGTCCCCGGCATCGGCAAGATCGGCGAGGCGCTGCTGGCGCCGCACATCTCGTATCTCAAGCCGCTGCTGCCGCTCGTCGAAGAGCGCGCGCTGCACGCGCTCGCGCACATCACCGGCGGCGGCCTCACGGACAACGTGCCGCGCGTGCTGCCGGAGACGCTCGACGCGCGGATCAAGCTCGGCTCGTGGCCGGTGCTGCCGCTGTTCCGCTTGATCTTCGAGAAAGGCAACGTCGACCGCGACGAGATGCTGCGCGTGTTCAACATGGGCATCGGCATGGTGCTCATCGTCGCGCCGGATGCCGTCGGCCGCGTGGCGCAGCACTTCACGCAGATCGGGCAGGCGTGCTACTTCATCGGCAACGTGGTGAAGGGCTCGGGACGCGTGGTGTACGACGTGCCGCCGAGCGGCTTCGCGTCGTGGATCGAGTAAGGGTCGAGTGAGCGTGATGCGCGTCGCGGTGCTGCTCTCCGGACGTGGCTCGAACTTCCAGGCCATTCACGAGGCGATCGCGCGCGGCGAGCTGCCGGCGCAGATCGTGTGCGTGATCTCGAACCGTCCCGATGCCGCGGGACTGCAGCGCGCGCGCGACTACGGCTACGCGGCGCATGCGATCGATCACAAGCTCTTCGCCTCGCGCGCGGCGCACGAGACCGAGGTGCTGCGCGTGCTCGACGAGGCGCGGCCGGACTTCATCGCGCTCGCGGGCTACATGCGCCTTCTCGGCGCGGAGTTCATCGCCCGCTGGCGCAATCGCATCGTCAACATCCATCCGTCGCTGTTGCCCGCGTTTCCCGGCGTCGACGCGCAGGCGCAGGCGGTCGCGTACGGCGTGAAGGTGTCGGGCTGCACGGTGCATCTCGTCGACGAGCAGCTCGACGCGGGACCGATCCTCGTGCAGCGCGCGGTGCCGGTGCATGAAGACGACGACGCCTCCACGCTTGCGGCGCGCATCCTGAGTCAGGAGCACGCCGCGTACGTGGAGGCGTTGCGATCGTTAGCGACGCGCGCGTGGCGCGTCGAAGGGCGACGCGTGGTCTTCAGCTAAAAGGGCCAGAAGGACTTCCACGCCGACTGCTTCTCGACGTCGGCCGCGGCGAGCGCAGGGATCTTCGCGATCGTCTCGTTGCCGTTCTGCACGAGCACGGTGCCGATCTGCTGTCCCTTCTTCACCGGCGCGGTCACTTCGCCGCCGCTGTACGTGATCTTGATGTTGCGATCCTGGCCGCGTTTCACGAGCGCGGTCGCATCGGCGCCGGCGACGACCGCCACCGTCTTCGCGCGTCCGTTCTTCACGGTCGCCTGTCCGACCTGCGTGCCTTTCTTCGCGGGCGTGGCCATGCGGTAGTTCACGAGCGCCTCGTTCATGAGGCGTCCTGCATTCGCGAACGAGCCATTCGGACCGCCGCCGGTCTTCGCGCCCATCACCACCGCGACGACTTCCATCCCGGCGCGTTTGGCGGACGCGGTGACGCAGTAGCCGGCGGGGCCGGAGTAACCGGTCTTGATGCCGGTCGCGTCTTCCATGTAATTCGCCTTGCGCGGATTGATGAGGTGGTTCGGGTTGTAGATCTTCTCGAGCGTGCCGTTGCGGAACGGCATTTCCGGCGTCTTCGCGAGATCGCGGAGAAGCTGGTACTTCATGACTTCCATGCCGAGGATGGCGAGGTCGTGCGGGCACATCGTGTTGATGTGCGTCGGATCCTTCGAGTTCGGCAGGCCGTGCGGATCGTAGAAGTGCGAGTGCGTGAGCCCGAGCTCCTGCGCGCGCTGGTTCATCATGTCGGCGAAGTTCTCCGCCGACCCGGCGATCTTCTCCGCGAGCGCCTCGGCAGCATCGTTCGCCGACTGCACCATCGTGGCGATGATGAGGTTTTTCACGGGCCATACCGAGCCCGCGCGCAGGTAGACCTGCGAGCCGCCCATCTTCGACGCGCGCGCCGAGACCGTGACCGGCGTGTCGTACTTGAGGCGTCCGTCGCGGATCTCCTCCATGGTGATGAGCAGCGTCATCATCTTCGCCATCGAGGCCGTCGGCAGCGGCTGATGTTCGTTGAGCGCGAAGAGCGGCTGCTTGGTCGAGGTCTCGATGACGTACGCGGCGCTGTAGCCGCGGCCCGTCGTGTCGACGGCGGCGCCCTGCGCCTGTCCCGGACCTTCTTCGGTTTGCGCCGACAGCGGGGCGGCGATCGCCAGCGCGAGGAGAAACACTTTCCACAGTTTCATGTGAAGTCACACTCCCATTCGATTGTCGGAAGGTCGCGGCTGCACGCGGCGTACCCGCCGCGCGGTCACTCGCTCGCGGCGCGCCGCTTCTTGCCGATGCGGGTCGTCCGCGGGATCGAGCTGATGACCGTCCAGTCGTGTTTGTGCACCGTCACCGGCTCTTTTGCTTTCGGCCAGAGGTCGATCGGGATGTAGTAGTAGCCGTCGCCGAGGACGCGCGACTTGATCGCCAGATCGCGCATGCTCTTGCAGAGCCCCTTCTTCCCGCGGATGGCGCTCCGCTCGACGACGATGCCGGTCGACTCGCCGATCCCCTGAAACACACTGATCTCCGCACAAAGAGAGTTCACCAACGTCATCGCGTACTCCGGGGAGGACGCAAGAGCAAGAAGTGATCCAAAGAAGGAAGACGCGCGTTTGCAGGTGCTTAGGCGCGCTTCAGCGCGGCCGCACAGAAACCGGAATGAAGAACGCAGAACGCAGAATGAAGAACGTAGAAAAAGAACGACGCCGCGCGGGCGGGCTCTCTTCTCAATTCTTCATTCTGCGTTCTGCGTTCTTCATTCCTACGCCGGGCGCCCCAAACACGAACGGGCGCCAAAGCGCCCGTCCATCCGCATACGTTGCCCGGTCCCTAAGATCGAAGCTCGACGTTCCAGTACGCCTCATCCAAAAAGTTCTTCCAGATCTCCGGATACGTCCTCCCTTGCAGCCGGTGCAGCGGATGCCACTTCGGGCGGTGCGGCAGGCGGATGAGGCGCATGTCGCTTTCGTGGAGGAGCTTGTTGCCTTTGCGCACGTTGCACGGCAGGCACGCGCAGACGACGTTCTCCCACGTCGACTTGCCGCCGCGCGAGATGGGGATGACGTGATCGAGCGAGAGCTCGGACGAGGGGAACTTCTTCCCGCAGTACTGGCAGCGGTTCTGGTCGCGCAGATAGATGTTGCCGCGCGAGAACTTCACTTCCTGCCGCGGCAGGCGGTCGAAGGCGAGCAGCTGCACGACGTGCGGAATGAGGATGTTCCGGCTGGGCGTCTGGACATAATGATCGCTGGGCTGCACGGGGATGTCCGCCCAGATCTCGAAGTCGTAGGTGCGATACTCCGAGTCGACCGCTCGCACCTGTCCTTTGTACAGAAGCGTCAGCGCGCGCCGCACCGACGTGATTTGCACGGCCTGAAACACGCGATTCAGTACCAGCACATGTCCGTCGAGCATTGTCCGCGTCCATGATACACGGCGGGCCGATCTTGCAAAAAAATCACGACTTGCGACACACTTAGCTCCCAAGACGAACTTGGACTGCTCATTGGAGCGGGGCCGCGCCATCGTCAACGGCCGGTGTCCGCGAATCGTGGAGACGCTACGCGCGCGGGGACGCCGGGCGTCACGGGTGTGCTTACGGGAGGCTTTATGCGTGTGTGTTCACGGGTCGCTTTGGTCGTCGTGCTGCTCGTCTTCTCCGCTCCATTTCTGTACGCGGATCATCTGATCGCGGAGTGTCCGCTCTCGCTCGCGGATGTGAATCCCGCGTCGACCGATTTCGATCTCTCGCCGCACGGCGTGTTCCGCAGCGGCAACACCGTCTTCGCGTTGCGCGGCAACGTGCTGTCGACGTACACCGTGAACGACGTCGGCAACCTGCAGATCGCGCGCGAGGACTTCATCGGCTCCCTCGGCGCGCGCGAGACCGAAGGCGGCGTCGCGTTCAACAACGGCTTCCTCTATCTCAGCAGCGAGGCCGGCCTCGAGGTCTACGACCTGCGCAACGTCCGCTCGGGCGGCAACGCGCCGATCCTCGTCGCGCGCACGCCGGGGCTGCACTACCGCCGCCTCGCCGCGGCGAACAACCGCCTCGCCGGTCTCTATCCGTCCACCGATCTGCCGTGCTATCCGAAAGGCACGTCGCTCTGCTCGAACCAGATCGATCTCTTCGACATCAGCACGCCCACTGTCGCGCCGACGTTCGTCAGCTCGATCAGCTCGAACATCCGTCCATTCGCCGGCATCGCGCCCCTCGGCTGGAACGACGTCGCCTTCAACTCCGGGCTGCTCATGGGCATCTCCGAGACCGGCCTCTACGCGTTCGACATCACGAACTCCGCGGCGCCGCGCGCGGTCGAGCGCCTGGCCATCCCCGGCAAGTGGCTGGTGAGCAACGGCGCCGACTTCATCGCCATCGGCAACGACACGACCATTGACACCGTGTCCGTGCGCGTCGGCTTCGCGCCGCTCTTCCTGCGCACGCGGCAGCTGACGATCGCGCCGTATCTCGCGCTCAATCGCGCGAACCCGATCCGCTTCAACCGCAACGCGTGGTTCGACGACTCGAACGCGCGCCTCGTGACGCTCGTCGACGAAGTCGATCAGATGACGCTCAACGCCGCGCGCACGATCGCCTTCGACGTCTTCGACTTCACCGTGCCGCAGCTCGAAGGCTCGGTCGAGCGCCTTTACGAAGACGTGACCATGACCAGCGACGACGAGGTGAAACACAATCCCGTCGCCATCGGGCCATACGTTTACGTGATCGGCGAAACGACCGGCCTGCAGAGCTGGGGCTCGTGCGGCATCGTCACCGGACGCATCGAGCTGGATAGCATCGAGCACCTCACCTGCGGCGGCGCGTCGATCCACGGCTGGGTCACCGGCACGCAGAAGATCACCAACGTCGAGCTCTTCCTCGACAACGCCTCGCTCGGACCCGCGCTCATCGGCGGCACGCCGCGCACCGACATCTCCAGCACGACGCCGGTCGACAACTGGCGCATCGGCGTGAATCTCGACAACACGCCGCGCGGCGAGCACGTGCTGCGCGCCATCGGCACGGACACGCTGAACAATCGCCGCCAGTTCGCGTCGATGCGCATCTTCTTCCCGGGACCGGGCTCGAACTGCACGGTGCCGCGCCGGCGCTCCGTGCGTTAAGCGTCCATCTCTTCGAGAATCTTCAGTGCGGCCGACCTCGCGTCGGCCGCACCTGTGATGGGGCGTCCCACGACGAGATAGTCGGCGCCCGCGGCGATCGCCTCGCGTGGCGTCATCGTGCGGCGCTGATCGCCGGCATCGGAGCCCGAGGGACGGATGCCCGGTGTGAGGATCACGAAGTCGTCGCCGCATGCCTCGCGAATCGGCGCGATCTCGTGCGGCGACGCGACGACGCCCCGCAAGCCGCTCGCGCGCGCGAGCCGCGCGAGGCGCACGGCGTTGTCGACCGCGTTGCCCGCAAAGCCGATCTCCGCGAGCGCGGCGTCGTCGAGGCTCGTGAGAATCGTGACGCCGAGGACGAGGAGAGAGCCATGCGCGCACGCGCGCAGCATCGCCGAGCCGCCGGCGGTGTGCACGGTGGCGATGAACGCGCCGAGCTCCGCGGCTTCGGCGATCGCGTGCTGCGCGGTGTTCGGGATGTCGTGGATCTTCAGGTCGAGGAACACGCGCTCGCCGCGCGCGACGAGCTCGCGCACGATCGACGGACCGTTCGCGATGAACGCCTGCAGGCCGATCTTGAACACGCCCGCCACGCCGTGCAGCGAGTCCACGAGACGGAGGATGTCGTCGCGCTGCGAGACGTCGACAGCCACTACCAGACGGGCATGGAGACGGTCGCGTGCTTGCATTCCGTCATCATAGTCAGCGTATGGATAAATTCACCGTCGCGAAGACGCTCGACGAGATCTCCCGCTATCTCGAACTGAGCGATCCGAATCCGTTCCGCGCGCGCGCGTTCGAGAAGGCCGCGCGCGCGGTCGAAAAAATTGAAGGCGATCTCGACGCCCTCGTCGCCTCCGGCGGCCTCCTCGGCATCTCCGGCATCGGCAAAGCCACCGCGCAGATCGTCGAGGAGATCGTGCGCACCGGCTCGTCGCGATACCTGGAGGAGCTGCGCGCGCAATATCCGGCCGGCATCTTCGAGCTGATGCGCGTCCCGCGTCTCGGCCTGAAGAAAATCGGCCAGCTCTACTCGGAGCTCGGCATCGGATCGCTGGACGAATTGGAAGCGGCCGCGCGCGACGGCCGCATCACGGAGCTCAAAGGCTTCGGCGCGAAGACGGCCGAGCAGATCCTCAAAGGCATCGGCTTCGCGCGCCAGCGCGAGTCGCAGTTCCTGCTGCCGGTCGGCATCGAGATCGGCGAGGTGCTGCGCGAGCGCATCGAGGCGATGAGCGGCGTCGACGCGGTCGAGGTCTCCGGCAGCGTGCGCCGACGCCTCGAAGTCATCCGCAACGTGAACGTCGTCATCAGCACGAAGAAACGCGACGCGGTGGTCGACGAACTGCGCGGCGTCATCGCGAACCTCGAGCAGCTCGACGACGACACGTGGAAAGGCGTCGCGCGCAACGAGGTCGACGTGCTGCTGCACTTCACGAGCGCGTCCGACTTCGGCTCGACGCTGCTGCGCACCACCGGCTCGCAGGAGTTCGTCGACGCGTTCGGCGCGATTTCCAAAGCCAAAACAGAAGCCGATGCGTTCAAGAAAGCGGGCTTTACGTTCGTCGAGCCCGAACGCCGCGAGAGCGCCGACGATCTCGCAAAGAAGCGCCGTCCGAAGCTCGTGCAGCTCGCCGATCTGCGCGGCACGTTTCACGTCCACACCACGTTCTCCGACGGCCGCAACACGGTGCAGGAGATGCTCTCCGCCGCGCACGCGCGCGGCTGGGAGTATGTCGGCCTCTCCGATCATTCACCCGCCGCGTACTACGCGGGCGGCCTCACCGAAGACAAGCTGCGCGCGCAGCACGCGGAGATCGCGCGGCAGGAGGGGTCGGTCGCGCCGATGCGCGTCTTCCGCGGCACCGAAGCGGACATCCTCCCCGACGGCACGATGGACTACGGGAAGAAAGTCCTGTCGAAGTTCGACTTCGTCATCGCCTCCGTGCACTCGCAGTTCAAGATGGATCGCGACGCGATGACCGAGCGCATCCTGAACGCGCTCGACGATCCTCACGTCACGTTCATCGGCCACCTCACCGGGCGCCTCTTGCTCTCGCGCGAAGGCTACAGCGTCGACTACGACCGCATCTTCGAGAAAGCCGGCGAGCGCGGCGTGATGATCGAGATCAACGGCAATCCCCGGAGGCTCGATCTCGACTGGCGTCACGCGAAACGCGCGCTCGACCGCGGCGTGATGTTCAGCATCCATCCCGACGCGCACTCGATCGGCGAGTACAACGCGCTGATCACCGGAACGTTCGTCGCGCGGAAGGCGGGACTGTCGGCGAAGGAGATCTTCAACACGCGCGACGTCGACGAGATCGTGGAGTTCTTCGAGGCGCGGAAGAAGAAGCGCGGCGGCGCGGCGGCCATCGGGCGCGGCGCACGGTGAGCGGTGTGCGCCGCGCCCTTCGCGCGAAGTGAGGAGAAAAGGATGCGCTGCGTCTGTTCAGCGCCGGGCAGCGACGACGATCATCAGCGCGCGCTGGCTCTGCGGCTGTTTGGTCGCGCCGATGATCACGGTCTGCCCGAGTTTGAGATTGAGAGTGGTCTTCATCATCGGCGCAAGCTGATCGCCCTCGAGCCGTGACAACTTGAAGTCGCTGACTTTGATCGAGTCGCTGGCCGGATCGTAATCGCCGAACTTGAACTCGGCGCGGTAGCCGCTCAGCTCCACCACGCCCGGCTCGCCTTCCTTGCCGGCGACGTCGGCGGCACCGAGACCTTCGAGCGCGTTGTAGCGGAGCAGCGCGAGCTTCGGCGCGACGTCTTTCACGTCATCGGTGATCTTCGGCGTGGTGCCGTTGGTCACGCGGCTCGCGGCCACGAGACGGATCGAGAGGCGGAACGGCTGCGCGACGGAGTCGAAGTCCGCGAGCGCGGCGGCGATCTTCTTGAGGTTCTCCGGCGCGTCCGTGACGACGAGCGAGTTCGCCGCCGGCTGGATCGACATCGACCCTTCCGCGCTCATGAGCGGCTTGATCACCGCCGCCGCTTTGTCCGCCTGCTTGTGCTTGAACTGGAACGTCCGCACGGAAAGGCTCCGCCCCACCTCGGCCGGCTCCGCAAACGCGGAGACGGAGAGAAAGAGCAGCGCCGCCACTACAGCCAGAAGTCGTTTCATAAATCCGCCGGGAGATTCTCGTCGAAGATCATCACGACCTTGACGTCATCGGATGATTCGCCGGGTACTTCGACGATCGTCGCATTCTGAGAGTCATACGTTTCCACCACGGGTTTCGTCACCAGCGCCTTCGCCGCGACGGGTGCGCTCGCGTGCGCGATACGCGCGATCGGCTGCGGCGCAACGGTTGGCGCATTCGCACGATACGTCAGCAGCGTGCCGGTGAGGCCGGCGGCGATCGTCGCGGCGATGGCCAGACGGCGCGGCCAGCTGATGACGCGGTGCCGCGCGGCGGCAGCCGTCTCCGCGTCGCGCACGCGCACTTGGCGCATCACATCGCTGACGAACGCGTCGACACCGCCGGGAGGCACCAGCTCCGCGCCGCCGAGGGAGCGGAAGAGGACGTCCGGATCGACGTCGACGGCGAAGTCGAGGCAGCGGTCGCACGCGCGCAGATGGTCGAGCAGCGACGGGTCTTCGGTCGACGCGTGAAAACGGGTGCGGAACGCCTCGCAGGAGATCATCGCTCCCTCCACAGCTGCGCGTATTCGGGATAGCGCTTCTGCAGCTGCTGCTGCATCAGCTTGCGCGCGTTGAAGAGGTGATTGCGCACCGTCGACTCGCGGCAGCCGAGGATCTTCGCGATCTCGGCGGAAGGAAGGTCGTCCATCTGATTCATGACGAAGATCGTCTTCTGCTTCGGGGAGAGGACGTCGGAGATGTCGTTGAAGACATGCTCGACTTCCTTCCGCTGCACGACGACGGTCTGTTCGGCGTCGGCGGCGGTCTTCACGAGGCGCAGGTTCGAGTTCACGGCATTCTCGCGCGACTGGCGGTTGCGCATGAAGTCGATGGCCACGTTCGTGACCATGCGGTAGAGCCACGTGTCGAAGGCGTAGCTCGCGTCGTACTTTTCGAGGTTCTCCCAGAGCTTGATGAAGACCAGCTGCGCGATGTCCTTCGCGTCCTCGCCGTTGCCGATGATGCGGTAGCAGAGCGCGTAGACCTTGGAGGTCTTGCGGCGCACGAGCAGTTCGAAGGCGTCGGCGTCGCCCTCGCGGATCGTCTGCACGAGCTGGCGATCGTCTGGTTCGACGCTGGGTGTCGTCGGCATCATCACGTGGAGTTCCGCGGACATCGCCCCTTTGTACGGGGGCTGTTCGGGAAACGTCTAGAGAGACTTCGCGCTTCCCCGTTACAATCGGGAGCAGACATGCGAGTGCTGGTCGTGGGACAGGGCGCGCGCGAACACGCGCTCTGCTGGAAACTCAAGCAGTCGCCGCTCGTGCACGAGCTCTACGCCGCGCCGGGCAACGCCGGAATCGCCTCCGTGGCCGATTGCGTCCAGATCGGCGTGGCGGACATCGTCGAGCTGGCCGACTTCGCCGAGAAGCTGAAGATGGATCTCACCGTCGTCGGCCCGGAGCTCCCGCTCACCCTCGGCATCGTCGACGAGTTCCAGAAGCGCGGCCTGGCCATCTTCGGCCCCACGCGCCTCGCCGCGGAGCTCGAAGGCTCGAAAGTCTTCTCGAAAGACTTCATGCGCAAGTACGACATCCCCACCGCCGCGGCGTGGACCTGCAACTCCGTCGACGAGGCGAAGGCGGCGCTGAAGCAGACCAAGTACCCCGCCGTGCTGAAGGTCGACGGCCTCGCCGCCGGCAAGGGCGTCGTGATCGTGGAGTCCGCGCGCGAGGCCGACGAATACCTGCACATGGTGTTCGAGGAGAAGAAGTTCGGCACCGCGGCCACGCGCATCCTCGTCGAGGAGTTCCTCGCCGGCGAAGAGGTGTCGTTCATCGTCGTCACCGACGGCAAGAAGGCGCTGCCGCTCGCGCCGGTGAAGGATTACAAGAAGGCGTTCGACGGCGACACCGGCCCGAATACCGGCGGGATGGGCGCGCATTCGCCCGCCGTGGTCCTTGGCGCTTCCACCGCTGCCGACATCATGAGCTCCGTCATTCTGCCCACGCTGCAAGGCATGGAGGCGGAAGGACGGCCTTACACCGGCGTGCTGTACGCGGGGCTCATGCTCACGGCGAACGGTCCGCGCGTCCTCGAGTACAACTGCCGCTTCGGCGATCCGGAGACGCAGGTGCAGATGCTGCGACTCGACGACGATCTCGCGGAGGTCTGCCTGCGCGTCGCGCGCGGCAACCTGGGTGACCTCAAGGCGCTGAACTTCCGGAAGGAAGCGGCGGCGTGCGTCGTGATCGCGGTCGACGGCTATCCCGACGATTTCCCGAAAGGGCAGGAAGTGGAGTTCGATCCGATCGCCGACGACTCGGTGGTCGTCTTCCACGCCGGCGTCGTGAAGCGCGGCGGAAAGCTCGTGAATCAGGCGGGGCGCGTCGTCAGCGTCTGCGCGCGCGCGGCGTCGCTGTCCGAGGCGCTGGCGAAAGTGTATGAAGCCGCGCCGAAAGTGCGGTTCGAAGGTGCGCGCTACCGGCGCGACATCGGTTATCGCGCGCTCGAGGCGCGCAAATCGGGAGCATGGGCGGTCGATTGATGGCAGTGGCAAAACCGTGGGTTCTCATCATCATGGGCAGCGACTCCGACGCGGAGGTGATGTCGCAGGCTGCCGCGGCGCTCGATGAAGCGGGCGTGCCGTACGAGTTCACCGTGGCGTCGGCGCATCGCAGCCCCGACCGCACGAAGGAGATCGTGACCGGCGCGGAAGCGAACGGCGCCGTCGCGTTCATCGCCGGCGCGGGCATGGCCGCGCATCTGCCGGGCGTCGTGGCGTCGCTGACGACGCGTCCGGTGATCGGCGTGCCGCTCGCGAGCGGCGCGTTGCAGGGACTCGACGCGCTGTACGCGATCGTTCAGATGCCGCCGGGAATCCCGGTGGCGACTGTGGCCATCGGCGGCGCGCGCAATGCCGGCATTCTCGCGGCGCAGATCGTGGCGACGTCCGACGCGGAGCTCGCGGCGAAGCTGCGCGAGCAGCGCCGCGCGATGGGCGAACAGGTCGCCGCGAAGTCGAAGAAGGTGGAGAAATCGACGCGGTGAGGCGATGGCTCACGACCATCACCACCACCACGATCCCACCCGCACCGTCTCGCGCAAGCTGACCTTCGCCACCGCCGCGAACCTCGTCGTCGTCGTCGCCGAAGCCTCGATCGGCGTGTACGCCGGCTCGCTCGCGCTCATCGGCGACGCGCTGCACAACCTCACCGACGCCGTCGCGCTCGTGATCGCGCTCGTGGCCGTGCGCCTGGCCCGGCGCGCGCCGACGGTCTCGAAATCCTTCGGCTACCAGCGCGCCGGCATTCTCGCGGCGTTCATCAACTCCGGCGTGCTGATGGCGTTCACGCTGCTGATCTTCCGCGAGGCGTTCGGACGGCTCGCGCATCCGACGCCGGTCGAGACGACGCCGATGCTCGTGATGGCGGCCATCGCGCTCTTCGTCAACGGCGCGATCGCGTGGTCGCTCCATCACGAGAGCCGCGAGGACGTGAACGTGCGCGGCGCGTTCGTGCACATGGTCGGTGACGCGCTCTCCTCCGCCGGCATCATCGTGGCCGCGCTGCTCATCGTTGCCACGGGCTCATTGCAGTGGGACGAGATCGTGTCGATCGCCATCGGCGTGCTGATTCTCTGGAGCAGCTACGGCGTGCTGAAAGAGTCGGTGAATCTGCTGCTCGAAGGCACGCCCGCCACCATCGACCCCTCCGCCGTCACGAGCTCCCTCGGCACGATCGCCGGCATTCACGGCGTCCACCACCTGCACATCTGGGCGCTCGGCCCCTCCGCGCCCGCGCTGTCGTGTCATCTGATGGTCGGCGACGTGCCGGTGAAGAGCACGGCGCGTCTGCTCGATGACGTGAACGCGATGCTCGCCCGCGAATACCGCATCGCGCACACGACCATTCAGTTCGAGTTCGCGGAATGCGTGGCCGACGATCTGTTCTGCGTACCGGTAGGCGTCACGGCCGGAACGCGTCCGGATAGGTGAACGTCACCACCGCGCGCGTGACGCCGTTCTGCAGCGCGATGGCGAGGTTCGGCGAGAGCGCGTAGAACGGCCGCAGGTCGATGAGGTTCGTGAGCAGCTGATTGCCGCTCGCGCCGCACAAGTCGCCGCTGCGGCTGACGTTCTCGATCGGCTTCCGCACGCGCATGTTCGCGTAGAGCTGCGAGACCTCGTCGCGCAGCGCGCCCTGCGCCTTCTGCGTGTACGTCTTGCTGAACGACGTCACCGCCAGTTCTTCCTTCATCACGCGCGCGTTCGCGTCGTACGTGTAGGCGACACTGGCCTGCCAGTCGACGCGCGGCGCGCCTTCCGGCGTATAACCGTCGTAACCACCTTTGATGGTTGCGGCGACGAGGGCGTCGTTCGCGTACGCGTAGTCGGCGGTCATGTCGATGACGTGATTGCACGCGGCGCCGTTCTCGTACGAGACCTGCTGCCGCGCGATGCGTCCGGCCGCGTCGTACTCGTAGTGATTCGTGTAGCGCTGCGCGTCGACGATGAGGTCCTCGCGGTCGAGCAGCCAGATGCCGTCGCCGCCGGCGTGCGCGGTGTACGTGAGCACTTCGCCGCCGCTGGTCGAGCTGATCTTCTCGCAGTAATCGGCGCCCTGCGTGTAGCGGATCTGATTGCCCTGGCGGTCGCTCCAGTTCTGCAGCACGTCGTTCGCGTACGTCCATCCTTCCGCTCGCCGCGCCTCCTGGATCGCGCGCTGGCGCGACGGCGTGTAGCGCAGCGTCTCCAGCATCGACCCGTTCTTCCAGAGACATGGCAGGACGTCGTTGCGATTGAAACGCTCATCGGAGAAGTAGGTCGCGCGCGTGGCGGATGCGCCGTCGACGCACGGCCGCGTGTTCCACACCGCGGACTTCACGAGATACGGACCGTGCCAGCAGCGCGGGCACCACGTCGCGCCGGCGGGGAGCTTGTAGCCGCAGAACGCGCAGACGATCTTCGTGCGCATGTCTTCGAGCTCGTGCTGCAGCGCGAAGATGCGCTCGTCGACGCTGGTCTTCTTCTCGACGTTCGTCTCCAGCTCCGCGTAGCGGCGGTAGCGTTCGATGGCTTTCGCGAACTCGCCCTGCTTCTCGAGCACGACCGCCTCGTCGAAGACGGCGGCGGCGTCGGACGCGCGGAGCTGCTCGGCCTGTTGGAAGAGGCGCAGCGCTTCGCCGAGGTCGCCGTGCGCGTAGGTGAACTTCGCGCGGTTGAAGAGATCGGCGTACTCCTGATCGGTCTGACGCTTCTTCTGCAGCTCGCGCTGGAACTCGAGCTCGAGCTGCAGCTTGGCGACATTCGCGCGCTCGGCGCCGCTCGGGAAGAGCTGCAGGTAACGATCGACCTTCACCTGCGCGTCGGAGTAGCGGCCCGCGCGCGCGAGCACGACAGCCATGTCGTAGAGCACGGGCGCCTGATCGGGCTCGAGCGCGTCGGCTTTCGCGAACTGTTCGTACGCGGACGCGTATTCGCCGAGGTCGGCGAATTTCTTTCCGAAGAAAAAGGCCTTCGTGAATTCGTCGTGAGGATTCGTCGCGGGCGCATCCTGCGCGAACGCGGACGTTGCCACGAGCGGCAGCACGGCGAGCAACAGCACGGCGAGCAGCAGCACGGCGAGCGCGGTTCTCACTGGAGGAACTCCTCGACGACGCTGGTGAGCCAGAGGCGCTGGTCCTCGGCGGGCTGCGTCTGCGCGAGCACGAGGTAGAGAGCGCGGCGTTTCTGCTGCGCGGAGAAGTGGCCGGTGGTGTCGCGCAGCGCGCGCTCCGGCGCCGCGGCGATGGCGGGGTCGACGTCGAAGACGACGTCGCTCGCGTCGTGTGGCGCCCAGTGCGGCGCGATGTCGTCGCCGAAGAGCTTCGTGACGAGCGCCAGCCGCGCGGCCTCGTCGTCCGCCGCGCGCGCCGCGGCCGCGAGCCGGCTGCGCACGCCGGAGCCCTCGATGAGCAGCCGCAGGTTCGACAGCAGCTGGATGCGCTGCATCGCCGCGTCGAAGATCTTCCCTTTGAGATTCTCGTCGTCGATCGCCTGCGACGCCTTGAGCACGTTCTGAATGCGCTCGGTCTCGTACGTGATGAAGCGATCCGCGGTGGCCTGCAGATCGGGCGACGGCTCCGGTGCGGCGTCGACGGTGGGCGTGACCGGCGGCTCCGGCGTGACGGTCGTTTCGGTGACCGGCGCGGATTGCGGCGCTTGCGCCGCGGGTGTTTGCGGTTGCGCGGGCGTTTGCGTTGGCGCGGCTTGCGTCGATGGTGCGGTCTGCGTTGCCGGCGTCGGCTGCGCGACGGGTTGCGTCTCCGTCGCCGGCTGTGGTGCCGCGACTTCGATCGTGCTCGTCGCGGGTGTCGCCGGCGCGGCTGGCGCTTCGAGCTCGACGAGCGGCAGATCGAGCGCGGCGATCGCGGGCTTCACCGAGTCGATCGTCGCCGTTGAACGGAGATCATCCGCCGATGTCGCGATCTGCGCGGTCGCGGTCTGCGGCAGCGTCACGACGCGCGGCGCGCCGAGCTGCGGCGTCGACGGCAGCGGCGTGTACAACGCGCGCATCGCCTCCGAGTCGCTCGTGATGCGGTTGTCGAGCATCCGCTCCCGCACGCGCAGCCGCACGTCCTCGACCATCCGCAGCTGCTGCACGCGCTGCGCGTCCGTCAGGTACATCGGGCTGGTCTTGTCGAGCGTCTGGTCGCAATGACACGGGCCGTACTGGTTCGGCTCGAGCTGCTGCTTCACCGCGCGCAGCGCTTCGACGACCTTCGCGTTCGCGGCGAGCTGCGCGTCGCGCGCGCGGTCGCACGCGTTCTGCGTCGCGAACTGGTTGACGCCGGTGACCTCGACAAACTGCTTCGTGTCGGGACGGTAGAGCGCGATGTGGAAGTGAAACGCGTCGCACGCGCGGCCGCCCGGCGCGGGCGGACAGACGAGCGCCTGCTGCGCGGCGGCGCCGGCGGCGAGGGACAGCGCGAGAACCAGCGAGAGCGGCCGCATGCGACGAAGCGTCGCGCGATTATACCGGCGCGATTTCACGGCCTCATTCAACAGCGGCGGCGCGCCGTCGTAATGCGATGCAGAAGGAGAACGAATCATCATGAAGAAGAAGATCCTCATTGCAACCGCGATCGCCGCGATGCTGGCGGCCGCGCTCGTGCTGCAGGCGCAGCAGCCGCCGATGCATCACGGCTTCGGCCACGGACACGGCCTCAATCCGATGGCACATCTGGCGTTCGTCGCCGGCAAGCTCGATCTCAGCGATCAGCAGGTCAGCGAGATCAAAGACATCTTCGCCGACCTGCGCACGCAGAACGCGCCGTATCGCCAGCAGTTCCACGGCGGCCTGCGCAGCATCGCGCAGACGCTGGTGAAGAATCCGAACGACGTCGCCGCGGCGCAGGCGCTGCTCGATCAGCAGAACGACGCGGAGAAGGCGCTGAAGGCGAACACGCTCGTCGCGGTGTCGAAGGCGCTGAACGTGCTCACGCCGGAGCAGCGTGCGAAACTCGGCACGATGATCGAGGAGCATGCGGCGCAGTGGGAACGGCACAGCCGCTGATCGCGGCCGGCGACGACGACGCGCGGGCCGCGGAAACGCTGCTCGTCGCGCGCGCGCAGTCGGGCGACACGAGGGCGTACGACGCTCTCGTGTCGTTGCATTTGCGGCGCGTCGTCGCGATCGCGCGCAGCATCGTCCGCAACCCCGCGGACGCGGACGATCTGGCGCAGGAAGCGTTCGTGAAGGCGTACCGGCATCTCCCGCGCTTCCGCGTGGGCGAGCCGTTCGCGCCGTGGATCCATCGCATCGTGACCAACCTCGCTCTCGACATGCAGAAACATCGCACCCGCTTTCCGCACGAGCCGCTCGGCGAGCAGGCGCCCGCGGCGCGCCGCGACGACGCGGACGCGGCGGCCGTCGGCGGCGAGATCGCACGGCGCATCGCGGCCGCGCTCGACGAGCTGCCGGACATGCAGCGGCTCGTCGCGCGGCTGCACCTCGTCGAGGAGTTCGAGCACGCGGAGATCGCGGCGATGACCGGGCTGTCCGAGGGGACGATTCGCTCGCATCTTTCGCTCGCAAGGAAGAAACTGAAGGAACGACTGGCGGATTTGTATGACCACGACTGACGACGACGACAAGTTCTTCGAGCGCCTGCGCGGCGACGCACGCGCGTTGCGCGCGCGGCCCGACGAGCGCGAGCTCGCGCGCATCCGCATGCGCATTCAGGAGCGCATTGCGCCGCGCGCGAGCGTGGCCGAACTGCTCGCCGGATGGTTTCGCCCGCTCGTGGCGACGCTGTCCGCCATCGCGCTTGCGGCGACGCTCGGCCTCGCGTTGCTCAACGAGCGCGAGCCGCTGCTCGACGGCGGCGTCATCGAGGCCTGGATGACGGGAGGAGGAACCCTCGGTGTCGGCGACTGATCCGCTCCCTGTTCCGTCCCAGCTTCCGCCGCAGCTTCCGCCGCGCTCGTCGTCGGCCGCACTCGTCACGACGCTCATCGCCGCGATCGTGGTGGTGCTCGCCTTCGGCTCCGGCCTGGTGGTCGGCTTCTTCGCCGACCGCTACGTGATCTTCCATCACGGCATGCACGTGCCGCCCTTCGCAACGCACATGATGCTGCGCCGGCTCGATCGCCGCCTCGACCTCACCAGCGAGCAGCACGCGCGCATCCAGCAGATCATCGAGCGTCACGTGAATCGCATGGAATCCGAGCTCGCCGCGATGCGGCCGCGCGTGACCGCGGAGATCCACGCGACGAACGAGGAGATCGCGGCAGTGCTGACGCCGGAGCAGCGCGCGAAGTTCGAGAAGTTCAAACTGCGTCCCGGCCCGTACGGCGGGATGCGGCCGCGAACTGACTGACGTCCCACAGGTACAGCGCGAACGGGATCCACCAAACGAAGTCGTTCGTGACGCAGAGGACGATGCTCTTCAGCGGCCACACGCCGGTGGCGATGAGCCGCGCGAGTCCGATCGGTCCGAGGACTTTGCCCAGCAATCCGACGGCGGCGATGCGCGCGCCGCGCTCCGGATCGCGCGCGACGTCGAGATAGAGCAAGCCGTACACGCCGACGACCATGCCGAGACACGCGAAGATCTCGGGATGGTTCTGCAGCGGCATGCCGGCGAAGCGGAAGAGCCACTGCGGATCGAGCGCGGAGTACGCGCCCCACGCGAGGTTGTACACGCCCGCAAGCGCGAACACGATGCGATGCAGTCTCCTTCGCTTCACGCGCGTGCCTCCACGAATCGCAGTAGCTCCTCGGCATCGAAGACGCTCGGCGCATGGCAGCCGCGGACGTCGTCGAGCCGCGCCAGGGCGAAGACGAGCGGCAGAATCGCGAGCCGTTGATCGCCGCCGCGAATGCGTTCGACGCGATTGCCCGCGCGCGCTTCGACGTAGCCGCCGCGTGTACCGAAGCGGAACGGCTTCGCGATCGCGGCGGCGAGACGCGGCGCGCGTCCGAGGAAACGCAGCAGCGGCGCGGCGACGGGGATTTCGAACTTCACGAACGCCTGCGCGTCGATGCCGAGCTCGCGGCGCAGCAGCTCGCGATCGGGCGTGCGCAGCGGACCGTTGCCCGACTGCGCCGCGCTCGCGATCGCGGCGACGCCTTTGCGGTTGTTGTTGCCGATGAAGAGCGTGAGCGTGACGTGCGGCGGCGCGCCGAGCCGCCGCACGAGCGCGCCGGAGAGCGCGGGTAGAGTCGAGAGTCCGGGGATCACGGCGACGCCGCGCTCGCGTGCACGCGCGTCGAGCGCGCGATCGTCGATGAGATCGAAGAACCACATCTCGTCGTCTGCGATGTCGAGCCAGTGCGCGCCGGCATCGACGGTCGTGCGCACGAGGCCGCGATCGAGTTGCTGGAACGGACCGGCCGCGCAGGCGACGGCGAACGCGCCGCGCGGATCGAACGCCATGCCGCGCGTGAGCGGCACGACGTCGTAGTCGCGCTGCAACTCAGAGGCGAGCAGCGAGCCGAACACGCCGCGCGCGCCGAGGACGATCACGCGTTTCTTCGCAGCCACAATCCCACCACGATCATCCACAAAACGAGCAGCGGAAACAGCACCGCGGAGCTGATCGTCTCCGCGCGCGCGTCATGTGCGAGCGACGCGGCCGCGAGCGCGAGTCCACTCGCGACGACCGGCACCGCCAGGATGCGCGCCGCGCTCGGCAACGCGCGCCAGCCCGCACCGACGAGCAACGCCAGCGCGATCGTGTACAGCCCGTTCGCGGCGAAGCCGATCAGCACGTCGAGCTCGCGATCGAGCGCCGCGAACGCGTCGCCGCGCAGCTCCGGCAGAACTCCCATGTAACGCGACTCCGACGCGAAGTCGATCGAGAACGCCGCCGCCGCGATGCACATCGCGGTGACCGCAACCGTGCCGCGAAACCGCAACGCGAGCACGGCCATGAGCGCGAGGAGCGACATCGCCGCGAGCTGCCACGTGAGCCAGCCGAGCGTCCACGCGGCGCGGTGCGTTTCGAGATAGGCGATGCGCGCCGGATACGCCGCGCCGGGAAGGGCGGGTTGGAGGAGAAGGAGGAGGGAGAGAGCGGCGAGGAGGTGGAGGGCGGCGGCCAGGAAAGCGACGGAACCGGCGCGGGTGTCCACGACGCGAATGATAGGCGGGAACGTGCTTTGTGCCGGGCCGGAATGCAGAACGCAGAATGCAGAATGAAGAATTGAGAAGCCCCCGCCCGGCGCGCGTCGCGCCGGTTCCCATTTCTTCATTCAGCGTTCTGCGTTCTGCGTTCTAAATTCGCTTTTCCTTCTAAGGTGCCTGCGCCGTCGCTCCCGCGCGCTCCGCGAGCATCTGCGGCGTCGTCGCTGGCTGGTTCACGAGGTCCGTGTATTCGAATAGCGCGGTCGACAGATAGCGCTCGCCGGTGTCGGGAAGGACGACCACGACGCGCTTGCCGGGGCCGAGGTCTTTCGCGACCTGGAACGCGGCCCAGGCGATGGCGCCGGAGGAGATGCCGACGAAGATGCCTTCTTCTTTCGCGAGACGGCGCGAGGTTTTGAACGCGTCATCGGACGAGACGTCGACCACGCGGTCTACGACGCTCGCGTCGTAGATCGCCGGGATCATGCCGGCGCCGATGCCCTGCAGTTTGTGCGGGCTGTGCGTGCCGCCTTTGAGCACCTGCGACTCGATCGGCTCGACGGCGACGATCTGCACGTTCGTTCCGAGCTCCTGTTTGAGGATCTGACCGACGCCGGTGACCGTGCCGCCGGTGCCGACTCCTGCGACGACGGCGTCGACGCGGCCGCCGGTGTCGCGCAGGATCTCGCGCGCGGTGGTCTCGCGGTGGATCTTCACGTTCGCGGGATTGTCGAACTGGCGCGAGAGCCACGCGCCCGGCGTCTTCTCCGCGTACTCGCCGGCGACGCGCTGCGCTTCCTTGATGCCCATCGGGCCGGGCGTGAGGATCAGCTCCGCGCCGAGCGCCTGCAACAGCTTGCGGCGTTCGATCGAGAACGTATCGGGCAGCACCAGCACGCAGCGGTAGCCGAGCGCGGCGGCGACGAACGCGAGACCGATGCCGGTGTTGCCGCTCGTGGCCTCGATGATCGTCGAGCCCGGACCGATCTCGCCCGCTTTCTCCGCCTCGCGCACCATCGAGATGGCGATGCGATCCTTCACCGACGAGAGCGGATTGAACGACTCGAGCTTGGCCAGCACTTCCGCAGCGCCTTCGGGCACGACGTTGCGGATGCGCACGAGCGGCGTGTTGCCGATGAGGTCCGTGATGTTGTCGTAAATGCGTTCGGTACGTTCGCTCATGAGGGGAAACCGTTCCTTTCTTTCGCGCAAAAACAAAAAGACCCGAGCGCAACGGCTCGGGTCCATCTCGATTCGCTGGGTTTTTAAACGACCATCAACAAACCTCGGACGGACCCGCGGCGGGCCGACAACAAGCGCACGCGTGAACGGTCGTCCGAGACATTGCGGCGGATTCTACTCCAGGTCCTGCATCGCGATCAGCGCGCCACCGCCGAGCCGCTGGCCTCGCCGAGGTAGCGGTAGCCGATCTTCGCGACGGCGACGATGACCGCGGCGTCGGTGCCGACCGCCTTCTGCAGCTTGCGGCGCAGACGCGTGACGTGCGTGTCGACGGTGCGGCTGTTGAGGTTGAGATCGACGCGATAGTTCCAGACGCGCGAGAGCAGCTCGTCGCGCGGCACGACGCGCTCCTTGTTCTTGAAGAGGTACATCAGCAGATCGAACTCTTTCGGCGAGAGCTTGAGCTTCTGATTGTTCGCCGAGGCTTCGCGCGTGGCGGGATCGAGGCGGATCAGCGAGTCCTCGCAGATCGACCGCGCCGTCGTCGTCACGACCTCGCTGCGGCGCATGACCGCGTCGATGCGCGCGAAGAGCTCCTGCACGCCGAACGGCTTGGTGACGTAGTCATCCGCGCCGCCGCGCAGACCGCGGACCTTGTCGGTCTCCTGGCCGCGCGCGGTGAGCAGGATCACCGGCACTTTCGAGACTTTGCGGATGTGGTCGAGGACCTCGAATCCGCTTTTCTTCGGCAGCATGAGGTCGAGCAGGATGAGATCGGGGCTCTCAGCGTGGAAGAGGCGGATGGCCTCCTCGCCGTCGGCGGCCGTGGCCGTCTCGTAATTCTCGTGGCGGAGATTGATCTCCAGTCCCTGCCTCAGTCCCGCCTCGTCTTCCACGATCAGGATCTTCGTCATTCAAAACGCTCCGTTGTACGGCAATGTTACGGGAGTCCGGGGGCGAGGGTTTCGCCGAGCGAGCGGCGCGAGTCGGTCGCGTCGTCGGCCGCGGCGTCCGCGAGCTCGCGCGGGAAGAGCAGGCGGAAGGTCGAGCCGGCGCCGGGCTGCGACTCGAGCTCGACGCGTCCGCCGTGCGAATGCACGATCTGCTGCACGAGCGTGAGTCCGAGTCCGGCGCCGCGGCGCGTGATGGTGTCGGAGAACTTCGCGCGGTAGTACGGATCGAAGATGCGCGCCGCGTCCTTGGCGTCGATGCCGATGCCGCGGTCCTTCACCTCGATGACGACGTGCTCCGCGGTCTCGCGCAGCGCGACGTCGATGGCTTTGTCGTCGTTCGAATACTTGATGGCGTTGTCGATGAGGTTGAGCAGCGCGCGCGACACGGCGTCGCGGTCCCACATCTGCGGACCGATGCTCTCGTCGAGCTCGAGCGCGACGGTGAAGCCTTTGCTGCGGATCCAGCCCTCGTACGTCGCGACGAGGCCGCGGATGAGGTCACGCGGATGCACGGCGGTGAAGGCCAGCGCCTTCGTGCTGCGGTTCTGCATGCGCGCGACATCGAGCACGTTCTCGACGAGGTGCGAGAGGAGCAGCACCTCGCGGAGGATCTGGTCCTCGATCTCGGCGCGCTCCTGCGGTTTGAGGCGTCCGAGCTTGAGCGTCTCCGCGCCGAGGCGGATCATCGAGAGCGGCGTGCGCAGCTCGTGCGAGACGTTCGCGATGAGCGCGCCGCGGAGCTTGGTCGTCTCCGCTTCCTTGTTCATGCCGCGCAGCGCGAGCATGACGCCGGCGCCGGTGAGGATGATGGCCAGGATGCTCACGCTGAGCGAGACGAAGCGCTGGTTCTCCCAGCCGCGGCCGCCGACGTACGCGGTGCGCACGGCGGCGCGGACGCCGTACGCCTGCAGCGGCGGCGCGAGCGCGGCGGTGAAGCGGTAGCCGTCATCGACGCGCTGCAGACCTTCGACGTGCGGATCGAGCACGAGCGTGAGGTCGGCGCGCTGGCCGATCGGGAGTCCCGCTTCAGCGCCGACGCGCACGAGCGGCTGCTGCTTGACCGCGTCCTGCACGGCCTGGAGCAGGCGGCGTGGATCGTAGGTGTAGCGCATCGTGCCGCTGGAGGTGAAGATCTCGCGCGAGAGGCGCACGGCGTGGTCGTGCGCGGCGAGCTCGCTGACGTAGACCGAGCTGGCCGGATCGTCGTCGGGAACGTAGATCGCGGAGACGATCCAGCCGCGCTGCGCGACCCACTCGCGCACGGAGGCGAACGTCGGCGCGCCGTCGCGGCGCTCGGTCTGGCGCCAGTCATCGGAGGCGCGGATCATCTCGGTGCGGACGGCGGCGTCGACGCGGCGCGCGGCGATCTCGGCCGAGTAGCCGGCGTATTGAATCGCGAGCGTCTTCGCGCTGAGCTCGGTCTTGCGCGACAGATCGAACGAGCGCCAGGCGAGCGCGCCGAGGCCGATGGAGATGATCAGGAAGGGGAGCAGGATCGAGACGCGGTCCGGCCGTCTCCCGCGCGGGGAGAGCGCTCGCAGTCTCTCGATCAGGTCGGAAAACATCGGCCGTGGGATCGACCGGTCATCACTGCGCTGCCGTCATGGTGTGGCTCTGGGCGATGTGCGCCGCGACGATCTTGTCGATCTGCTCCTTCGTGTATGGTTCCAGTCGTGCGTCGACTTTGATGTACGCTCCGCGGCGCCAGACGATGATCCAGAGCCGCCCTGTCTGACCGGCGTCGGCGAGGATCTGCTTGAACTCGCTCGCGGATGCCTGCGTCAGCGACTTGCCGTTGACCGCAATGAGGCGGTCGCCGGTGCGAAGCCCGGAACGCGCGGCGGGGCCGTCCGGCACGAGCGCTTTGATGAGCAGTCCGGGGTTCGTCTCGGCGATCGTGGCGCCGAGGTAGCGGCGGCCGCTGAGCATCTTCCGGATCTGCTGATCGCACTCCTGCGCGGTGCTGCTGCACTTCGCCTCCTGGCCGCGCACGACGACGGTCGCGGCGACGAGCGCGAGCAGGATCAGTCTGGGAATGCATCGAACCATATGGAGAAAGAGGTCCCTTTAGCCGCCGTCACTCTACGCCCAACGTGCCGGAGTACCGTTTACAAATCAGAAAAGTTCGGATGAATTCCTGAAATCCTCCGTCCGAAATTCAGTGGCGGATGGCGCGGTGGCGCATCGGCGGCGCGGACGGAGGCGGCGGGGGCGGGGGCGCGTCGGTCTGCGGCCCGTAGACGCGCACCGAATAGCGGTCCGCTACGACGATCTTCTCGCCTGCCGCGCTGATCTGCATCGGCGCGGTGACGTGGTAGTCGGTGGCCTCCGGCGCGCCGGGGCTGAGGAGATCGATGCGGTGGAGCACGCCGTCGCGCGCGACCCAGGCGGTCGTCGCGGTCGTGCCGAGCGCGTCCACACCGCCGAACGGGATGCGAGCGACCTCGACCGGCGCGAAACGATCGGCGGCGAGGCTGAAGACCGAGATGAGATTGCCTGCGGTCGCGACGAGGCGCTCCGGTGCCGGCGAGTTCGGCGGCGCGGAGTCGAGGTGCTGATAGAGCGTCTTGAAAGCGCTGCGTTCGACGATGTGAGTGCGGTTGACGAGCTCGCGCGCCAGCAGCGCGCTCGCGTCGATCGTGTAGATCGCGCTGTCGCCGGTCGCGATCTCGAAGTAGTGCATGTTGATGCTGCCGATGATGCGCGGGTTCGTCGGATCGCTGTAGTCGACCACGTGCATGCCGCTGTGATCGTTCGCCTCGACGACGGTGTCCTGGCCGGTGAAGCCGGCGCCGCCGGGCGGATGTCCCTGCGCGTCCCACGTGCCGTCGAAGGTCGGACGGTAGATGTCGTGGACGTCGATGAAGTTCACCTTCGCGCGGCCGTAGACGATGGCCATGCCGTCGCGCACGCGGATCGAGTCCTGCAGCCCCGGCACGATGAGGTTCGCGAGCTCGCGCGGGGCGTCGCTGTTCGAGACGTCGAGCACGCGAAAGTACGGCGGGTCGACGATGAACGCGACCGAGCCGTCGGTCCACGCGCCGCTCACCGCGCCGGCGAGATCGTCGAACTCGCCGAGGGTCGCCAGCGTCGTGGCGTCGTAGACGCGCAGCGGAACGCCGGTCTCGGATTTCATCCCGTGCTGGTCGACGATCGAGCCGGAGAGGAACACGCGGTTGCCGGACGCGGCGACGACGGCGACCCAGTCGTCGATCGATGAGACGAGTTGCGGGTCGGTCGCATCGGAGGTGTCGAAGACGCGCACTTCGTCCGCGCCTTCGATCGCGTAGACGCGGTTGTCCGTCGCGGCGAGATCGCCGTACGTGTGCTCGTTGTTGCCGGAGTTGCCGATGACCGCGGGGTTCGCGGGATCGCTGACGTCGATCGCGGTGAGGCCTTTGAGCGTGCCGCCCGCCGCCCAGAGCGTCGCGCCGTTGACGGCGAGCGCGGTCGCTTCGACCGGCACGAAGCCGAGCTGTTCGCCGCTCTGCGGATCGAGCACGAAGATGCCGGAGCGTTCGACGGCGACGTAGAGCGCGTCGTCGCTGAACGCGAGCGCGCGGATCGGATTGTTGAACGCGATCTCGCGGTCGGCGTCGAGCGTCTCGTCGTTGATGAAGAGGAGCCGGTCGCCGGTCGATGCGGCGATCGCGTCGGCGTTCGCGGCGAGGTGGGAAATCGGAGGAAGGGATTCGTTGACGCCGGAGAACGCGAGCATGCCGTCGGCGCCGATCGCGTAACGCACGAGCCCGCGCCTCGTGGCCACGATGGCCTGGTCGCCGTGCAGCGCGAGGTCGTACGTCTCGTCGTTCCACGGCTCGCTGTCGACGCGGCGGATCGAGGAGGTATCGCTCACGTCGTACACGGAGACGCCGCGTCCGTCGACGTCGTAGAGCAGATTGCCGCGCAGCGCGAAGCGGCGGCTGATGCCGCGCTCACCCCAGTTGGCGGCGGAGGCGGAGAGCGAAGTCAGGAGGAGGAGGAGGAGGAGGGGGCGGCGCACGGGAGGGCGCGGGTGCAAGGGGTAGGCCGGAGAAAACGATGAATGAAGAATTTCGAATGAAGAATGAAGAATTGAGAAGGCGCGCCGGCGCGGTCTTCATTCTGAATTCTTCATTCGAAATTCTTCATTCAGCCTTTGAACCTGAGCGTTCCAAACGCGTCCGCCACGTGAAAGTCGGCGGGCACTCTCATCGTCGGCTGCCACGCGCTGTATTCGTCGCCGCGCTCCGGGTGGCGGTCGATGCGAAAGAAGTTCGCGCGCCACGTGTCGCCGTCGGACGGAACAGGACAACCCAGCGCCGCGAACGGCACGCGCACGACGGTGTCGACGCTCATCGTGCCGTTGGATTCGATGACAGTTCGCACGGCGGCGAAGAGCCCCTCGCAGTTCCATTCGCGATCGACGCTCATCGTCTGGCGCACGCCGTCGGGCGAGTCGATCGCGGCGTCGAAGATCGTGCCGCGCGGGCTCACCTCGATCTCGAAGTAGCGCGTGAGGCGCTCCGGCGCGAGAAAGAGCTCGAAGGCGTCTTCCTCGTAGAGCGGCGCGTCGTGCGCGAGATGCGAGGCTTCGATGCGGTCGTCGGAGGCGCAGAAGAGCACCGTCAGATACGCGTCGTCGAACCAGACGGTGATGCTCGTCGCCAGGCGCGGCGCGGAGGCGTCGGTCGCGGCGCGCAAACGCACGGGCGTGCATTCCGGCGGCGTCGCCCACGGCTCCTCGAAGTCGAAAGCGGCGCGCGGCACCACGAGCGTCTCGGCGGTCATGACCTCCGCGTCATCATAAGACACGCGTGCCGTGAGACATGCCTCACACGGCGGGCGCGGCGGCACATCCCGTGCAACGACCGCGGCCGGGTATGCCGATGGTGGATCACGAGCTGGATGAACTGAAACGGGAGTTCCTCGACGAGGCGCGAGGCAAAGTCGACGAGATGCAGACGGCGCTCGAGAGCGTTCGCACGCGCGAGGCGCAGGATCGCCTCACGTACCTCGCGCATCAGCTGAAAGGCTCGGGCGGCAGCTACGGCTTTCAGCGGATCTCGACCGACGCCGCGGCACTCGAGAAAGTGCTCGAGACGAACGAGGGCGCCGAGGGGCTCGAGGAGAAGGTGCAGCAGCACGTGCTGAACCTGCGCGCGGAGATCGATCGCTGCAAGCGCGAGCTCGCGCTCGCGGCTTCGTAGCGCGCCGCTCGGCGCGCCAAACGTTCAGCGCGCGGCGGTCGTGGTCGTGCGCGGCGCGGCGCCTTCGGTCGATCGCGCCAGGCCGTCTCTCCGCTTTTCCGCCTGGACCTGATTCCGCCCGTTTTTCTTGGCGCGGTACAGCGCCTTGTCGGCGGAGACGATCAGCTCCTTCGCGGTGTGGATGCGCGTGTGCGGCACGCTGGCGATGCCGATGCTGACGGTGACCGGCACCGGTCCCACCTGCGTGTCGATCGGTCCGGACTCGACGAGCTTGCGGATCTTCTCCGCGAAGGCGATGCCGTCGGCGAGCGGCGTCTCCGGCATCATCACCGCGAACTCCTCGCCGCCGTAGCGCGCCACGAGATCGGTGCTGCGCACGGAGCCGCGAAACATCGCGGCCGCGCGTTTGAGGACGTCGTCGCCGACGGCGTGGCCGTGCGTGTCGTTGATCTTCTTGAAGAAGTCGAGATCGATCATCGCCAGCGAGAGCGGGCGCTGGTAGCGCTGCGCCTCGTCGAACGTGCGCGCCAGCTCGTCCTGGAAGTGGCGGTGGTTGTGGAGCTTCGTGAGGCCGTCGGTGATCGACAGCAGCTCGAGGCGTTTGTTCGTGTCGAGGAGCTCTTTCTGCAGGTCGACGATGCGCTTGCCGGCGCGGATGCGCGCCAGGAGCTCGGGATACTGGAAGGGCTTGGTGATGTAGTCGTCGGCGCCGAGGTCGAGCGCTTCGACCTTGTCCTTCTGATCGTCCTCGCCGGTCAGCATGATGATGTAGCGCGTGCGGAAGTCGGGATGCGAGCGCACCTGATGCGCGAGCACGACGCCGTCGAGGTCGGGGAGGCGGCGGTCGAGGATGGCCAGGTCCCACGGCTGCTGCCAGAGCGCCTCGCGCGCTTCCTCGCCGGTCGTGCATTCGAACGACTCGTAGCCGGCGCGTTTGAGAAACAGTCGAACCAGCCGGCGGATGGCCGCGTCGTCGTCGACGACCGCAATGGTGAAATCGCTCATCGGCAGACGCGGCGGCAACGAGCGTGCCACGACGTTGTCAGCGATGGATGCGCATCGAGATGTCGAGCGCGGTCACCGAATGCGTCAGCGCGCCGATGGAGATGCGGTCGACGCCGGTCTCGGCGACGGCGCGGATGGTGTCGAGCGTGATGCCGCCGGAGGCCTCGAGCGGCACGCGTCCCGCGGTGCGTTCGACGGCCTCGCACATCTCGTCGTGCGACATGTTGTCGAGGAGGATGAAGTCGGGCGTCTGCGCGAGCGCCTCGTCGAGCTCTTTACGGTTGCGCACCTCGACCATGATCGGCTGCGGCATCTGCTTCGCGCGGATGCGCTGCACGGCCGCGGTGATGGAGCCGGCGCGGTCGACGTGGTTGTTTTTCACGAGAAACATGTCGTGCAGGCCGATGCGGTGGTTCTCGCCGCCTCCCGCCCGCACTGCCTCTTTGTCGAGCATGCGCAGTCCCGGCGCGGTTTTGCGCGTGTCGTAGATGCGCGCGCGCGTGCCGCGTACCGCGTCGACGTAGCGGCGTGTCGCCGTGGCGATGCCCGACGCGCGTTGCAGCAAATTGAGCGCCGTGCGTTCGCCCGACAGGAGCGCAATCACCGACGCCTCGACCTCCGCGATCACATCACCAGGCGCGACCGCGTCGCCGTCCTCCGCGTGCAACCTCACGCGTGCGCTCTCATCGAGCAGACGAAAGACCGTTTCGATGGCGGCGAGCCCGGCGATGACACCTTCGGCCTTCATGAGAAACTTCGCCGCGCCGCGATCGGACGGCGCAAAGATGGCCTCGCTCGTGATGTCCGGGAGGTCTTCGGCGAAGGCGGTGCGGACGATGCGTTCTAGCTCGTGCGGATCCATGTCGGAGCGAAATTCTGGCAGCATGCCAGCCGTTTTGCATCGTGGTTCGTTGACAATCTGGGGGCGCACCGGCTTCGACGGGAACACGTCGGGGTCATGGTTGCATGCCGAGCGGATCACCTCGTTAAACCGATCAAAACACGCAATCGCGAACAGCGACTTTGCCCTCGCGGCTTAATTGACCTCGAGCGCTCCTCCATCACTCGCTCACGGTGATGGAACGAGCGTCATGATGTGAGCTGGCGGCGCGCGCAACGCCTACGCGCGCGTCCGCGAGATCAAGAGGCTGGTCCACGTCCGGTTCCCGCTCTCCGGACAGGCCGTGGACGAGATCAAACGAAGAGCTAAGCATGTAGGAGCCAGGCTGCCACTGTTTTCGGACGCGGGTTCGATTCCCGCCGCCTCCATCTACAACGACACGCGGACCCTGCGGGCCGCGGTCGTTCGCCGCGCGGCAGCCGGCGCTTGCGCGCGGCTGAGCGGCGGCGAGAGCGTGCGGATTTCAGGGCGCGTCTTTGGAGCGACTGTTGCGGCGGCGTTCCAGGTACCAGGGCACGCTGATCACGACGACGCGCTGGCTTCCCTTCAACAACAACAACGAACGCAGCACGCCGGCTCGGTGCGTGTGCAGGAGATACTCCCACCAGCGGCCCTCGACGAGATCGGGGAGGATCACGGCGATCGTGCCGCTGCACTCCTGGCGCAGGTGATCGACGTACTGCACGATCGGGCCGAAGAGGCGGCGGTAGGGTGACGACAGCAGCACGAGCTTGGGCGTGCGCAGAGTCGTGTCGCGCAGCGGCGTCTCAACGTGCTCGGACCATTGCGCGCGCAGTTCCTCAGCTTGCTGCGGATCCGTGAACACGTGCACGGCGACGACGTTCGGCGACATCGTCATCGCGAAGCGGATCGCTTTCGCGGCGAGGTTGTTCCAGCCTTTGATCGGCACCACCACGACGGGCGGCTCGACTTCCGGCGTCACGTCGATCGCGCCGGCGTCGAACGACATCTGCCGGTCCACCATCGCGTAATGGCGGCGCGTGCCGCGGAAGATCAGCAGCATCGCCGGGATCAGCACCAGCGTGATCCACGCGCCTTCCTTGAATTTCGCGATGATGATCACGACGAGCGCCACGCCGGTGACGACCGCGCCGACGGCGTTGATGGCGAGCGAATGCCAGTGCTTCCGCGCGCCGATGCGCTTCCAGTGCACGACCATGCCCGCCTGTGATGTCGTGAACGCGCCGAACGCGCCGACGGCGAACAGCGGAATGAGACGGTCCGTAATGCCGCCGAACGCGATCAGCAATCCGCCGGCGAGGACCGTCAGCACGATGATGCCGCCCGAGTAGACGAGCCGCCGTCCGACGTTCGCGAACGCGTGCGGCAGATACTCGTCCTCGGCGATGACGCGGCAGAGGCGCGGGAAATCGGCGAAGCTCGTGTTCGCGGAGAGCGACAGCACGGCGAGCACCGCCGCGAGCGTAACGTAGTAGAAGAACCCGCGTCCGACCACCGCCGCCACGAGCGACGAGAGAATGCTCTGATAGCCCGGCTGCTGCTGGTCCATCGCGGTGATGCCATACGCGTGTGAGAGATAGGCGATGCCGGCGAGCAGACAGCCGAGGATCGCCACGATCGCGGTGAGCGCGCGATGCGCGTGTACAACCGGTGGCTCCTTGAAGATCGGCACGCCGTTGCTCACCGCTTCGACGCCCGTCATCGCGGTGCAGCCGCTCGCGAACGACCGCAGCAGCAGCCAGAGACTCGCGGTCGTCGTCGCCGCCGCCGTCGCGGGGATCGGCGCGAGCGGTTGCGGATGTCCGCCGCTCACGATCGCCTTATAGACGCCGATCAGCATGACCGTCCCGAGGGAAGCGACGAAGAAATACGTCGGCACGGCGAACGTGGTCGACGACTCGCGCACGCCGCGCAGGTTCAGGATCGCGATGAGCACGAGCACGCCGAGACATAGCGAAAGAATGTGCGCGTGCAGCGCGGGCACCGCCGAGACGAGCGCGCCGACGCCCGCGGAAATGCCGACGGCGACGTTCAGGATGTAATCGAGCAGCAGCGCGGCCGCGGAGAGCAGCCCCATGCGCGTGCCGAGGTTCTCGCGCGCGACGATGTACGAGCCGCCGCCGTTCGGATACGCGGCGATCGTCTGCCGGTACGAGAAATAGAGAATCGCCAGCAGCCCGAGAACGACCGCGGTGATCGGTGCGATGTAGCGCAGACCGATCGCGCCGAGGGGAATCAGAATCGCGAGCGCGGCCTCGGGACCGTATGCCGCGGACGCCAGCCCGTCGAGCCCGAGGACCGGAACGCCGCGGAACGCGCCGATCTTCGCGTCCTCCGTCTCCCACGAGGCGAGGCGGCGGCCGAGCAGGCGGTCGACGAAGGACATGCGGGTGAGCGTCGCGCGGCGCGAACGCTGCCGCCGCGCAACGCCAGTGGTTTATCGCTCCTCGTCGCGGAACTTCTCGTGCTGAGAGTCCGGCGTCTGGTGATTGACGCGCTGCGGATCGGCGGAATTCGAGCGCGAGATGACGGTCTCGCCCGGCTGCAGCGGCTGCACGTCCGGCTGCGGCGACTTCGGCGCACTCGGCTTGGGTTGATCAATCGTTCCCATTCGGTGTCCCTCCGCGCCGTTCGATCTCAAGAATCGTTCCCGATCCTTGCATGGAAGCGCTCGTATGAAACGGCTCCTCGTCGTCCTCTTCGTTGCCATTCCCGCGCTCGCGCAAACGATCTCGCTCGAGCCGGTCGTGAGCGGTCTCGACCATCCCGTTTCCGTCACGCACGCCGGCGACGCGCGACTCTTCATTACCGAGCAGCCGGGGCGCGTGAGGATCTTCGACGGCACGCGTCTGGTGCCCGAGCCGTTTCTCGACATCCGGGCGCTCGTTCTCTATGGCGGCGAGCAGGGACTGCTCAGCGTCGCGTTCGATCCCGATTTCGCGCACAACGGCTTCTTCTACGTCGACTACACCGCGCGCGCCGGCAACGGCGACACCGTGATCGCGCGCTACTCCGTGTCGTCGAGCGATCCGAATCGCGCCGATCCCGCGTCCGCGCGCGTGCTGCTCACGATCGATCAGCCGTTCGTCAACCATAACGGCGGACAGCTGCAGTTCGGCCCGGATGGCTTTCTGTACATCGGCATGGGCGACGGCGGCTCCGGTGGCGATCCCGGCAATCGCGCGCAGAACCTGGGCGAGCTCCTCGGCAAGCTGCTGCGCATCGACGTCCGCAACACGAGCGGCTACACCGTGCCCGCCTCGAATCCGTTCGTCGGACACGCCGGCGCGCGCGGCGAGATCTGGGCGTACGGGCTGCGCAATCCCTGGCGCTTCTCCTTCGATCGCACGACCGGCGACCTCTGGATCGCCGACGTCGGCCAGGGCGACTGGGAAGAGATCGACTTCCAGCCCGCGAGCAGCATCGGCGGCGAGAACTACGGCTGGCGACGCATGGAAGGGACGCATTGCTTCAACCCGGCGACCAACTGCGGCGACATATCGTTCGTGCTGCCGGTGCTCGAATACGGGCACGACGACGGCGCTTGCTCGATCACCGGCGGCTACGTCTATCGCGGCGCGCGCTATCCGCGGCTCGTCGGAACGTACGTCTACGGCGATTACTGCAACGGCCGCATCGACGGCGCCACGCGCCTCAGCAACGGCAGCATCACCGCGCGCACGCTGCTCGACACCGACTTGGCCATCAGCACGTTCGGCGAAGACGTCGCCGGCGAGTTGTACGTGGCCGACTACGACGCGGGCGCGCTGTATCACATCGCGTCGGAAACAGGCGCCGGTCCGCGCCGGCGCGGCGTGCGGCACTGAAGGCCGCGGCGCGCACGCGCGTAGAATCGCCGGATGCGCCGTACCGCTGTACTCCTGCTGTTCCTCGCATCGCCGCTCTTTGGAAAAACACTGCACTGGACGTCGATCGACGTCGATGCGCATCTCGACGCGGAAGGCTACCTGCACGTCGTCGAGCGCCAGGCGATGGTGTTCGACGGCGACTGGAACGGCGGCGAGCGCTCGTTCAATCTGCGCGGAAAACAGGAGATCACGCTCAACAGCGTGAAGCGCATCGATGGCGGACGTGAGATCGCGCTCGAAGAAGGCAACCTCGACGCCGTCGATCGCTACGCGTTCACATCGCACGGCGTGCTGCGCTGGCGCAGCCGCCTGCCGAGCGATCCGCCGTTCAGCAATCAAGAGCTCACGTACGTGCTCGATTACGTCGAGTCGAACGTGCTCGTGCCCGAAGGCGGCACCGGCTATTCGCTCGCGCACGACTTCGGACTCCCCGAACGTTCCGGCGAGGTCGAGCGCTTCACGCTGCACGTGACGTTCGACCCGGTCTGGAGCGGCGCGACGCCGGTCGCGCTCACGCGCGAGCATCTCGCACCGGGCGAGCACGTGATCGTCCGCGAGCAGCTGACGTACGCCGGCGCGCGCGCACCGTCCGGCGTCGCGGGCGTGCTGCCGCGCTGGATCGGCCGCGGGTTTCTTCTCGGATTTCTCGCGATCGTCGCGCTGCTCGTCGTCTCCTTCATCGCCGGCGAACGCCCCACCGGCCGCTTCGACAAAGTCGAGCCGCGCTTCGATCCGCTGCTGCTCGAGCTGCCGCCCGAAATCGCGGGCGCGGCGTGGGACGACGACGTCGGCTCCGCGGAAGTCGCGGCCACGCTCGCGCGCATGACGCAGGAGGGAAAGCTCGCCACGCGCGTCGACGACGACGTGCTGCACCTCACGCTGAAGGTCGATCGCAATTCGCTGCGCGATTACGAAGGCGCGCTGATCGCGAAGCTCTTCTTCGACGGCCGCATCGAGACCGACACCGACGCGATCAAGAAGCATTACCGCAGCAGCGGCTTCGATCCCGGCAAGGCGATCTCCGACGGCGTGCTCGCGCAGCTGCAGACGCGTCCCGAATGGCAGCTGACGTCGCCGCGCTTCATCCTCGGGCCACGCGTGCTCGTATTCCTCGCCGCTGCCGCGATGGTCATCGTCGCCGGCGTGCGCGCGCCGGACGAGCCGAACCGCATGGCCGCCGCGCTGGGCGGCTTCCTGACGTTCTTCTTCGCCGTCTTCGCATGGGTCATCGCCGCATCGGCGGCACGGAAAGCGATCGCGCATACTCGCGGGGCGTTCATCAGCGCCACGGTGGGGTGCACGCTGGCGAGCCTGCCGGCGCTCCTCTGCTGCCTCAATGCGTCGACGTGGGGACTCGAGCCGCTGACGATCGCCGGCCTCACCGCGCTCGCCCTGGCCGTGCTCTGGCTGGCCATCGATCTGATGAAGATTCAGGACGCGCCCGAGAAGATCCGCTTCCGCAAGCGCATCGCCGGCGCGCGTGACTTCTTCGCGCAGCAGCTCGCGCTGCCGAACCCCGCGCTGCGCGACGAATGGTTCCCCTACGTGCTCGCCTTCGGACTTGGTAAACACGTTGACCGTTGGTTCCGCGCGTACGGCGGCGCGTCGGCGCACACGATGAACACGGCGACGTGGTCGTCGTCCTCGTCATCGTCATCCGGCTCGTCCGGCTCGTCATGGACCGGCGGCGGAGGTGCCTTCGGCGGCGCGGGCGCGACCGGCTCGTGGGCGGTGGCGGTCGGCGCGATGTCCGCCGGAGTCTCGGCGCCGTCGTCGAGCAGCAGCGGAGGCGGCGCGAGCTCGGGCGGCGGAGGCGGCGGCGGGTGGTGACGCGGCGCTTCGACAAGCTCCTCCGCGAGCTCAGCGAGGTCGAGGTCTCCGAACGCGCGTGCAATCAGTACTCGCGCTTCGAAGGCGACCTGCCGATGAACGCGATCCGCCGCCGCAATCTGCGGCTCTATCTCGAACAACTCGAATCCATCGCGCCGCGCATGCTGCTCATCGGCGAGGCTCCGAGCTATCGCGGCGGACGCCTCACCGGCATCCCGTTCGTCAGCGAGAGCGTGATGCTCGGCGGGGTCTCCACCACCAGCGGCCCGATCCTCGGCGCCGACCGCGGCTACCGCAAAGCCACCGCCGGTCCGCGCCTCTCCACCGAAGCCAGCGCGACGATGGTGTGGGGCACGATCAAGACGATCTCACCGCTGCCGATGCTCTGGAACGCGTTCCCGTTCCATCCCTTCGACGCCGATACTCCCGACTCGAACCGCGCACCGACCGCCGCCGAGCTGCTCGCCGGACAACCGTTCATCGAACGCCTCCTCGCGCTCTTTCCCTTCACCCAACTCGTCGCGATCGGCAATCACGCGTCCCTCAGCCTCCAGCGCCTCGGCATCGAGCACACGAAAGTCCGCCATCCGTCCCAAGGCGGCAAGAACCTTTTCGTCGAAGGAATGGCCCGACTGTCGCAAAATCCGCGGTCATGAAGAAGAGCCAGATTCAGGAGATCAAGGAAGGCCGCGCGATGCGCGAGCGCACCTACACCGCGCGCGTGCAGCCGTTCGGCCCCAAGTCATCGCTGCCGACCAAGAACGCCGTCGCCCTGTCGACCGTGCCGAGCTCGTCGAAGGAGAAGTACAACGGCGGACGGGAGTAACCGACCGGGGAGCGCCTCCGGCGGGCCGGCGCGGCCGGCAGCGCTAAGGGCTTAGCCTATCCGCACGTGCGTTGCCTTGAATGACGTTGACTGCAGCCGCACGTGCGTAATGGCTAGGCCCTTAGCGCTGCCGGCCGCGCCGGCCCGCCGGAGGCGCTCTGGGTCGGTCATCCCCCGATGTGCGACATCTCGACTTTGCGCAGGTCGGGCGTCGCGTCGGCGCGCACCTCGGAGTAGCGGTCGGTGCGTGTGCTCCAGATGCCGGCGATCGTCGCGAACAGCTCGTCGTCGGTGGCGCCGCGGCGGAGCAGGGCGCGGAGATCGTGGCCGCGTGAGGCGAAGAGGCAGAGATAGAGCTCGCCGTTCGCGGCCAGGCGGGCGCGGGTGCAGCTGCCGCAGAACGGCTGCGTGACGGACGTGATGATCCCGATCTCGCCAGCGCCGTCGGCGTAGTGCCAGCGTTCCGCGACCTCGCCGAAGTACTCGCGATCGGCGGGGACGAGCGGCCAGTTGCGCTGCAGCGTCTCCAGGATCTCGCGGCCGGAGACGACATCGTCGATGCGCCAGCCGTTCGAGTTGCCGACGTCCATGTACTCGATGAAGCGAACGATGTGACCGGTGCCGCGGAAGCGTTCCGCGATCGCGGGGATGTCACGGTCGTTCATCCCGCGCTTCACGACCACGTCGATCTTCACGGGAGTGAGCCCCGCGTCCGCGGCGGCGTCGATGGCGTCGAGCACGCGCGTCACCGGAAAGTCGACGTCGTTCATCGCGCGGAACATCGCGTCATCGAGCGAGTCGAGGCTGATGGTCACACGATGCAGGCCGGCGTCGTGCAGGCCGCGTGCTTTCGCGCGCGTTAGCAGCGAGCCGTTCGTCGTCAGCGCGAGATCGCGCACGCCGGTCGCGGCGAGTTGGGCGACGAGCGACTCGAGATCGCGGCGGAGCAGCGGCTCGCCGCCGGTGAGGCGCACCTTCTCGACGCCCGCGCGGACGAAGACGCGTGCGAGGCGCGCGATCTCCTCGAACGTCAGCAGCTCGTCGCGGCGCAGGAACGCGAAGTCGCGGCCGAAGACCTCCTTCGGCATGCAGTACGTGCAGCGGAAGTTACAGCGGTCCGTGACCGAGATCCGAAGATCGCGGATGGGCCGGTCGAGCGCATCGCGCGGCGCCGTCATTGCGAGCCGAAACTACGCTGGCGGGAACAAAAACTCCAGCACCTGCCGCGCCCGTTTGGCCCACGCGCGCTCGCTGTGATCGGCGCGGCGATCCTCGAAGTAGCGGAAGTCCTCGTCGTCTTTCCACCCCTTCGCGCGGAGGCGGTCGCGCAGCGTGCGCGCATCGGTGAGCGCTTCGGTGCCCTCGCGGCCGCCGATGTCGAGCCAGAGCCGCGGTCGCGGACCGTCGAACGCGTCGACGGTGCCGAGCACCGCGCGATCCGACCACCACACGGAAGGCGACATCACTGCCGCGCGATGAAACACATCGGGACGTTGCAATGCGAGATGCAGCGACACGAGTCCGCCGAGGGACGAGCCGCCGATCGCGGTGTCATCGGGAATCGTGCGGAAACGCTCGTCGATCTGCGGCTTCAGCTCCTCGATGAGCATGCGGCCATAGTCGTCGGCGCGGCCGCCGCCGTTGTGCTTCGCGTCGCGCACGGGCGTGTACTCGTCGATGCGCGCGGGGCCGGCGTTGTCGACGCCGACGATGATCATCGGAGACGCCGTGCGCTCGCCGATCGCGAGGTCGGCGGACTCGCCGAGGCGCCAGTGCTGGCCGGGGATGAACGCGCGTTCGGAGTCGAAGAGATTCTGCCCGTCCTGCATGTACAGCACGGGATAGCGGCGGTCGTCGCGCTCGTCGTAGCCGGCGGGGAGATAGACCGTGATCTCGCGCGCGTTGCCGAGGATCCCGGATGCGAAGCCGCTGATGCGCTCGATGCGGCCGGAGCGGATGACCTGCCGGCGATTCTCGAGCCGCAGGACGCGGCGAAAGGTCGCGCGCAGCGCGTCGCTCATGTCGCGCGGCACGTTACGCGAGCTCTCGATACGCGCTGCGGAAGTAGACCAGCGGCGCGGCTTCGCGCATCTGCGCGTCGACCACTTCGCCGACGAAGATCGAATGATCGCCGCCGGGAAGCTGCTGATGGATGCGGCATTCGAGGGTGCAGATCGCGCCTTCGATGAGCGGTACGCCGAGCGCGCCCTCGCGGACGGCCACGCCGTCGAACTTGTCGTCGCGCTTCGAGGCGAAGCGGCCGGAGACGTCTTTCTGATCGAGGGCCAGGATGCTCACGCCGAAGCGGCCCGCGGCGGCGATCGCGTCGTGCGACTTCACGCTCTTCTCGATGCAGACGATGACGAGGGGCGGATGCAGCGAGAGCGACGCGAAGGACGCCACCGTCATGCCATACCGCTTGCCTTCGTGCTCGGTCGTCACGACCGTCACGCCGCTGGCGAAATGCGACATCGCCGCGCGAAACTCACCTTCATCCATGGCCATACCGGTCGGAGTGTACTGCAAACTTTTCGGCCCGCGCCGCGTATGAAGCCGCATGCGCCGCACGATCACGCTCGCTCTTCTCCTCGTCGCCGCCGTTCGCCTGCACGCCGCGGATGACGTCATCCGACGCCATTTCGATGTCGCCGACGGAGGCACGCTGCGCCTCGACGCCGGCTTCGGAAACATCAAGGTCGTCGCCGGCGGCACCGGCGTCGCGATCGAGGTCGTGCGCGAGGCCCACGGGCGCCACGCGACCGAAGACCTGCAGAATCACAAAGTGACGTTCGAGCAGCACGGCAACGACGTCGTCATCGATACCGAGGACGAGCACGATCACGGCTGGTTCAACTTCTCCAATCTCAGCGTGCAGTGGAACGTGCGCGTCCCCGCGCACACGAACGTCGAGCTGAAGACCTCCGGCGGCAACATCGACCTCGCCGACCTCGGCGGCACCGTCGACGCGCGCACCTCGGGCGGCAACATCAAGACCGGCCGTCTCGGCGGCGTCGCGAATCTCTACACGTCCGGCGGTCAGGTGGATGTCGCGGGCGGCGCGGCCTCGATCACCGCGCGCAGCTCCGGCGGCTCGATCCACGTCGGCGAAACGCAGGGCAAAGTCGACGCGCGGACGTCCGGCGGCTCGGTGACGGTCGAGCGCGCGACCGGCGACGTGTACGTGCGCAGCTCCGGCGGCAGCATCCGCGTCGACGAAGCGATGGGCGCGGTCGACGCCGAAACGTCCGGCGGCTCGATCGAGGCGAAGCTCTCGCGCCAGCCGCGCGGCGACTCGCGTCTCGTGACCTCGGGCGGCGGCGTGGTCGTGGCGATCGCGCAGGGTGTGAAGCTCGATCTCGACGCGCGCTCCAGCGGCGGCGGCGTGAGCTCGAACGTCCCCGTGACGATCCTCGGCACGCAGGGCGAAGACTCGTTGAAAGGCCAGATCAACGGCGGCGGTCCGCGTCTCGTGCTGCGCTCGTCCGGCGGCGGCATCCGCGTGCGGCCGCTGTAGTTTTTATCGCGACAGCTACGTTTCCGCGAGAATCGCCCGCGCCGCGGCGCGGGCGCTCGCGAGCGCGGCGTCGGACAGCAGCCCTTCGTCGCCGACCCAGTCGCCCGCGAGGTAGAGCCCGCGCACCGAGGTGTTGACGGATGGGCGCGGGTTCGCGGGCGTGACCAGCGCGTTGGAGACCGTCATCGACGGCAGGAAGCGGCGGTGCACGACGAGCTCGCGCCAACCGGGCTGAAAGCGGTCGAGCATCGCCTCGAGCGCGCGCTCGTCCGCGGCCGCGTCGCTGCCGCCGTAGCGCACGAGCTGAATCAGCGCGCCGCCTTTCGGCGTGAGATGCGCGGCGGCGGAATGGACGGAGAGGTACGTCGGCTCGTCGATGCCGAGCGCGAACGTCGCGCGCGGACGCGGCAGCGCGCGCAGGCCGACGTCGAGACACGCCGCGTTGACGCGCTGCGCGCGCGTCCACGTTTCACCGGTGTTGCCCGCCAGCGACGCCGCGGTCGTCGGATCGACGGCGAGCAGCACGGTGTCTGCGGGGATGAGCGCGCCCTCGACCATCTCGGGATCGTCGGCGGGAAACGCGATTGCCTGGGTATCCATGCGATCGGCGTCGAGATCGAGTCCGCCGAGCTCCACGGCGCGCACGCGGTCGTCGTGCACGATGCCGACGATGCGCGCGCTGCTGACGAAATGCACGCCGGAGCTGATCGCCGCGCTGTGCATCGAGTCGACGAGCTTCTGCCAGCCCTCATCGAGATAGAGCACGCCGCGCAAGCCGAGCCGCGCCTGCGCCAGTGCGAGCGAGGCGCGTTGCTCGCGCGCGTCGTTCGCGTACGTGAAGAGGCGGAAGAACGCTTCCATCACCTGACGCGCGCGCGCGTCGGTGAAGCGTGCGTCGAGCCATGCGCCGAGAGTTTGATCGGCGACGCGCGCGGCCTCGTTGCGGCGCACGCGCACGAACGCGGCGACGAGCTCGCGCTTGCCGCGGAACGAGAGCAGCGACGTCGTGAGCAGCGAGAAGATGCCGCTCGGCAGCCGGTACGCGTCGCCGCGGAACAGTGCCGCGCCGGAGGTCGCCGGCGATTTGCCGCGCACGGGAATCCCGAGCTCGCGATAGACGGAGGCGGCGTGTCCCTGCCGGTAGAGCGCGTGCGCGCCGAGGTTGAAGCGGTAGCCGTGACGGTGCGTGGTGATCGCGCGGCCGCCGAGGTACGTCCGCTTTTCGAAGAGCGTCACGTTGCGGCCGCCGCGGGCGAGATAGATCGACGCGGCGAGACCGGCGAGGCCGCCGCCGACGATAACGACGTTCTTTCCCACGAGTCGGAGGATGTTACTTCATTTCTGACGTAACCCCTGTCGACGCCGTAGCTTGGGTTGTGGCAGAATCGGAAACAGGTCCGAATGCCGTGCAGTGACGCGCGAATTCGGCGCAAGGCTCTGCTGTTCTGAACCGCGTCCGAATGCGGAAATTTGCAATCGCCCCATTGCTGATCGCGCTTCTGCTGGGCGCGTCCGTTCCCCTCCAGGGAGCGACGGCGGCCGATTTCTACATCAATCTTCTGCGCCGCGGCGTGAGCGCCCTCGAGGCGGGACGCTTCGAGGATGCGACGACGCCGCTGCGCGTCGCGGCCTTTGGGCTCGTGGATGCGCTCGAGCAGTACGAGCTCGCGCAGGCGTCGCTCGCGATCGCGTACGACCGCCTCGCGCAGGAAGAGCCGGCGCGTGATGCCGCGCGTCGCGTCGTCGCGGCCGAGCGCATCGAGCCGCACTATCGCGCGCTGCCCGCGCAGACGCGCTCCGCGTTCGAGACCGTGGCGAAGAAGCTGTTGACTGGCGCGGAAGTGGCGACGCTCGGCCGCAACCCCGCGACGCCTTCGGTGCCGCTGGGCGAAGAAGCGGATGTGACGCCGCCGCCGCGGACGACGTCGAACAACAGCAATCCGTCGACGACGGCTGCGACGACGCCGCGCACGACGCAGACGACAACGCCGCCGCGCTCGACGACGACCGCGCCGCGCAACAATCCGCCGCAGCCGGTGACGCCGACGCGTCCGACGCAGACGACGGACATGACGACGCCGGCGAATACCAACGCGCCGCACGCCATTCCGGTGCCGCCGCCGAGCAGCACCACCGCGCCGCGCACGACCACGAACCCTCCGCCGCGCACCGCCGCGACGCAACCGTCGAACACCGCGCTGCCGAACACCAGCACGTCGGCGCCGGCCACCACGCCGCGCAACACGCAGCCGTCCGCGCCATCGACGACGCCGCGCAACAACACCGCGGCGCCGAGCGGCACCACCACGGTTCCGCCGAGCAGCACGGCGACGACGCCGCGCACGACGACGCAGCCGCCGAGCCCCGCGCGCACCACGGTGCCGAACAGCGCGCCATCGAGCACCGCCGCCGCCCCGCGCACCACCACGACGACCACGACCACGACGACGCGCACGACGACCACCGCGCCCGCGACGACAGCGCCCATGAACACGCTCGCGCCGGCGCCGACGGCCGCCGAGCTCGCGTCGCGCTTCGCCGCGGCGGAACGCGCGCTGTCACGCGCGCAGCTGCCCGAGGCGCGGACGATCTATCGCGGACTGCTCGACATGCGCCTCGATCACGATGCGCTGATCCGCGTCGCGGAAGGCTTCTACCGCGCGCGCGACTTCGCGAACGCGCTGGCGGCGTTCAGCCGGGCCGGCACGCTGCGCGGCGGCGAAGAGCCGTACCGCTACTACATCGCGGTGGCGCTCTACGAGACCGGCGCGTACGTGCAGGCGAAGCGCGAGCTCGCGGCGGCGCTGCCGTTCATCGAGATCACTCCCGATGTCGCGCGGTATCGTGCGAAGATCGAAGCCGCGGCCGACTGATCGCTCTTCCGTTCGCTCCCTGCATTTGGTTAGAATCGCGCCCGAATCGACCAGCCGTTCCAATCTTGAGAAGGTGCGTCCAATGAAAAAAATCGTCGTCGGTCTTGCCCTGCTCCTCACCGCGGTCGTCGGGATGGCCGCCGATCGGCCCGCCGCGCCCGAGATCACGCCGCCGAGCAATGGTGAGGAATGGCTCCGGCTCAGCAGCACCGAGAAACTCTTCTGGGCCATCGGGTACTCGGCCGGCTACCGCGACGCACTCGACAAGATCGACGTGACGGCCGGTCCGACTTCGCCGTGCGCCAGTCTCGCCGCGCGCACCGAGCGGCAGACGTCGACCGCCGGCAAGATCACGGGCTTCGAGCTCGTGTCGGGTCTCGAGCGCTTCTACTCCGATCCCGCGAACGTGATGATCCCGCTCGACAGCGCCATCCGCATCAATCTCCTGCAGGCCAGCGGCAAGGATCAGACGACCATCCAGGAACTCATCGACACCGCCCGCATCCTCGGGCAGCAGGCCTCCGCGCGGCCACCGCGGCCGCAATAACCGGGGCGCGTCCGTCCCGGCACATTTCGCGCTACACTCTTCCGGGTCCCCAGATACGGCCGGGAGGGTTGCGTGCGATTCAGGAACTCCGTCACCGCTGCAGCTGGTCTTCTCGCGCTCCTCGGCGCGAACGCGTTGCCCCTCAACGGACAGGAAGAGCCGCTGCCGCCCGTGCAGCCGCGGACGTTCATCGCCGACGCGGCCTTGCCGTCCGTGACGCTACCCGTCGAGCCGATCCGCTCCGAGGCCGCACCCGAATCCGGGACGCTCGCGCAGGCCGCGCGTGCGAATGACTACGCGACCTTCGCCGCACTGTACGAGCGGCATCCCGCCGCCGCGTGGCGCCCGCTCTACGAGCTCTGGACGTACTCGGTGACCGATCCGATCGGCGCGTTCTACGGCGAAGACACGTTCACGCGCCTCAGCCGCGCGTACCCCGGGCTCGCCGCCGCGATCGCGCGAAACCGCATCGTCGACGATCGCGGCCACACGTTCTATCCGACCAGCGAAACGCGCACGTTCATCCTCGAGCGCGTGCTCGACGGCGACACGCCGCGCACGACGATCGCGCACCTTACGCCGACGCCCTCGCGTACGCATACGACGTCGCACTCCACGACCAAGTCCGCGCGCGTGGAAACGCCGAAGCACACGAAGAAGCCGGTGCGCAGCGCTGATGCGACGCACGCGACGCCGAGGCACGAAACGAGATCCGCGCATGCGAATGCGCCGGTGCACGCGCGCGCGTCCTCGAACGCAAAGTCCGCGACGCCGCATGCAACCAAGTCCGCGCAAACGACCGCGCCGCAACACGCGACCGCCGCGCCGATCGCGCCGCCGGTCGTCGTGCATGCCGAGCCGGTGACGGCGACGCCGAACGCGAGCTCGTCCGCGAACAGCGCGGCACCGAATCCTGCGCCGATCAGCACGACGCCCGCGCCGATTCCCGCATCGACCGCGAGCAACACGCCGGTCGCGCCGCCCACCGCCACCCCCGCGCCGATCACGCCGACGGTCGTCGATTCCACGCCTGCACAAGAACCGGTGCAGCTCCCGCAGCCGCCCGCGAACGGAAAGCCCGATCTCGCCAGCCGCGGTCTCCTGCTCGTGATCATCGGTCTCATCGGCATCGGCGTGCTCGCGGTGATCCTGCGCACGCCGTCCGACGCCGCGCGCGAGGCGAAGACGCCGACGGCACCTCCCGCGACGCCGCCCACGCCACCGCCCGCGCCGCAACCGGAGAAGCCGGCCGCACCGGTCGAGCCGATCCGCCGCGCGTCGGGGCAGCATCGGCGGTAGTTACGCCGTCGCCGGTGTTTCCAGCGCGCGAATGGCTTGAATGAGCCGCGCGCCCGCGGCACTGCCCTTCGTCACGAGTCCGCTCACGCCGTGGCGCAGCCGCTCGCGGTCTTCGGCGGTCAGCTCCTTCGCCGTGAAGACGACGATCGGAATGCGCGCGGTGGTCTCGCGCTGGCGCAGCGCGTCGGCGAGCTCGAAGCCGCTCATGCCCGGCATCATGAGATCGAGGATGATCACATCGGGACGCAGCGTCTCCGCGCGCGCGAGGCCTTCCGCGCCTGACGCCGCGCTCTCGACGATGTAGCCCTCGCGCTCGAGCTCCTGTTCGAGCATCGCGTGCACGGCCGCGTCATCGTCGACGACGAGCAAGCGCGCGCCGCGTGCGACGCGCGCCGGACCGGTGATCTCCGCGAGGCGCCGCAGCAGTCGCGGCCAGTCGACCGGCTTGACGAAGTAGTCTTCCGCGCCGACGGCGAGCGCGAGCTCGCGGTTGTCGAGCATCGAGACGATGATCACCGGCACGTTCGCCGTCGCCGGATCGCGTTTGAGCTCGCGCAGCACGTTCCACCCTTCCATGCCCGGCAGCACGAGGTCGAGCGTGATCGCGTGCAGGCGCATGACGCGCGCGAGCTTCAGCGCTTCTTCGCCGGAGCGGGCGCGGATCGGCACGTAGCCGGCCGAATGCAGATACGCGCTCAGCGTGTCGAACGCCTCATCTTCGTCTTCGACGACGAGCACGCGATTCCCCGGCGGCACGACCACGCCGTCGGGGCCGACGATCGGACTCGGGATCGCGGTGCCGGCGAAACGCAGCGGCAGCGTGAACGTGAACTCGCTTCCTTCGCCGACGACGCTGCGCACGCCGACGCTGCCGCGCTGCAGCTCGACGAACTTCTTCACCAGCGACAGCCCCAGTCCCGTGCCGCCGTACGAGCGGCTCATCGCGCTCTCGACCTGGCGGAACTCGTCGAAGATCACCTTCTGATGTTCGGGCGCGATGCCGATGCCGCGGTCGATGACGGAGATCGCCACCGACTCGCCGACGCGGCGCGCGCGGATCGTGACGACGCCCTGCGACTTCGAGAACTTCACGGCGTTCGACAGCAGGTTGTAGAGGATCTGCTTGAACTTCGCGTGATCGGTCTCGATGTCGGTGACGTCGGGCGCGACGTCGACGTCGAACGTGACCGTCTTCTTCGATGAGAGCCCCTTCATCACCTGGCAGACGCCGTCGATCGCGCCGCGCACGCTGAAGGTCTCGGGATACAGCTCCATCTTCCCCGCCTCGACTTTCGAGAGATCGAGGATGTCGTTGATGATGCTGAGGAGGTGCTGCCCCGACTGCAGGATGGAGCGGAGAAATCCGAGGTACTTCGGCTCGATGCGGTCGTGCAGGCGCTCGACGAGGATCTCGGAGAAGCCGATGATCGCGTTCATCGGCGTGCGCAACTCGTGGGACATGTTCGCGAGGAAGATGCTCTTCGCGCGGTTCGCCTCTTCGGCCTGCTCGTTCTTGATCTGCAGCTCGCGCAGGATGCGCGCCTTCGCGATCGCGGAGATGGCGTGCTCGCGGACGCGCGCGAGCTTCTGCAGGTCGGAGCGGCCGAAGGCCTGCTCGTTCGAGAAGTTGTCGAAGACGAGGAAGCCTTCCATGCGGCCACCGAGCGTGACGGCCATCGCAAGCATCGCCTTCGGCCGCGGGAAATGCGCGAGGCGATCGTTGCCTTCGAGGTCGCGGAACGCGTCGCCTTTGATGAGATAGACGCCTTCCTCGAGCTGCTCCGCGCGCTCGGAGTAGCGGCGCATGGTCTCTTCGAAGGTCATCGAGATGCCGCGGAAAAAGTCGGCGTCGTAGCCGGAGTACGCGATCGCCTCCGTGCGGCCGGTCTGCTCGTCGAAGCGGATGAAGACTCCTTTCTCCGCCTGCGGAAAGAGCTTCATGCCCTGATCGAGAATGCTCTTGAGCACGTTCTCGAGCACGACCTCGCGGTTGATCACTTCAACGATGCGGTCGAGCGTCTCGAGCTCGCGCGCCTGCGCGCGGATCTCGGCCGTGCGCGCAAGCACCAGGTCTTCGAGCACCCGGTTCTTGCGCTTGAGCTGGCGCGTGCGGTAGCGGTTCGTCAGCCACAGCAGCCACACGACGAGCGCGGCGTAGAGCAGCGCCGCCCACCACCGCAGCCAGAGCGGCGGCTGAATGGACATGCGATAGACCGCCGGCTTCGACCACGCGCCGTCGCCGTTGCGCGCCTCGACTTCGAACGTGTAGTCGCGCGCGAAGAAGAGCGCCGGGAGGTTCGTGTAGCGGATCTTCACGTCGCTCGTCGGATTCGACCAGCCGCGGTCGAAGCCCTCGAGCCGCGTGCGGTAGCGAACGCGCGCCTCGTCGAGGAACGTGAGCGCGGCATACTCGAACGCGACGTCGTGGTCCGCGCCGATCTCGACGTTGCGCAGCCGCACGATCGGCGCCGGCGCGGCGGCGTCGCGCAGCGCGGGATCGAAGATCGAGAGACCGCTCGGCGTCGCGAAGTGAATGCGGCCGTCCGGTCCCGTCGTCAGCGGACCGTACGCCCACGCCTCGTCGTCGACGAGGCCGTCCGCTTTCGTGATGCGCGCGCGCACGCGCAGCGTCGCGGCGTCGACTTCGACGAGCCCCGCGTTGTCGCTGACGAAGATGCTCCGACCGTCGCGCGACGGCGTCATGCCGACGATGGGATGTCCTTCGAGGACGCGCGTCGCGCGGAACGGCGGCGCCGCGTCGACGACCGCGAGGCCGACGCCGGTGCCGACCCAGATCCGTCCGCGAGCGTCGGCGAAGAGCGACCGCACGTTCTCCGCCGGCGCGCCGTTCGCCTTCGTCCACACCGGCGCGACGATCGGTTGCGCGACTTCGCGATGCGACGCGCCATCGAGTTGCGCGGTCGCAAGACTCTCCGCGAGCGGCGCGCGCGTGCGGTACACGCCGTGGTCGATGCTGCCGATCCAGAGATAGCCGTTCGCGTCGAAGGCGAGACTCGACGCCCCCGCGGCCGGCAGTCCCGCGTTGGCGCGCAGCAGATACCACGCGTCGTCCATGAGGCACGCGACGCCCCAGCCGCCGGCGAAGCACATCGCGCGTCCGTTGCCGTGCGCGGCATACGTCGAGTCGAAGCCGATCGCGCTGAGCACCGCGTGCACGCCCGCGATCGTCACCGGCTTGCGCTGCATGACGCTGAAGGGCGGCGGCTCCGAACCGGCGAGCGACAGGCAGTTGACGCCCGCGGATGTGCCGATCCAGAGACGGCCGGCGCCGTCGTCACCGAACGCGTAGACCTGATTCGAAAAGAGCCCGTCGGCGGCGCGGAGCGTCGACACGGAGCCGTTCGCATCGATGGCCGCGAGTCCGCCGCCGGTGCCGATCCAGAGCGCGTCGTTCCACGGCGCGTGCGCGATCCCGCGCGGAATCGCGGCGAACGTGCCGGGATCCGGCAGCGCCGGCGACGACTCGGCCGTGTACGCGCTGAACGCGCGATAGCCGCGCCGCAGCCGCGACACGCCGCCGTTCTGGCCGAACCAGAGATTGCCTTCGCGGTCTTCGAGCAGCGACCAGAGCGTGTCGCCGAGGAGACCGTTCGCGTGCGTGACGCGCAACGGATGCGCGGGATCGCGCAGCTGAATGCGCACCGCGCCGCTGCCGAGGCTCGCCGCCCACAAGTCGCCGTCGCGCGTGGCGAGGAGCGTCACGATGCGCTCGCCGAGATCGTGGTTCACGACACGCGGCGTGTCGGCGTCGAAGCGCACGATCGAGCCGTCGACCGCGCCGCCCCACAACGCGCCGTCCGCGGTCTCCGCGAATGCGCCGACGACCGGCTGCGTGCGCGCGACGATGCGCTGCACGTTGCCGCGCGCGTCGAGCGCGACGATCGTGCCGCCGAGCAGACCCGCGAGCAGCGTGCCGTCGCGACGCGCGAACAGCACCAGCGCGGCCGCGGGTTGTTCCGTGTCGCGCAGATCGGCGTTGCTCGTCGCGAGCTCGCCGTTCCCGTCGAAGCGGTAGCGCACGATGCCGTCCTGCGTTCCGACCCACACCCACCCGTCATTCGCCGCGATGAGGCAGTTGCGGCGGATGCGCGTGCGCGCGAGCGCGACGCCGCCGACGTTCGACACGAACCGCAGACGCTCGCCCGCGCGATACGCGTCGAGCGGCTTGTCGGAGACGACGAGCCCTGCTTCCGAGCCGACCCACAGATGATGCGTCGCGTCTTCCGCGATCTCGCGGACGGTGAGATCGACGAGGCCGTCGGAGACGCCGTAGTTTTCCATCGCGTGGCCGTCGTAGCGCGCGATGCCGGACGAGTAGAACGCGAACCAGATGAAGCCGAGGTGGTCCTGCACGACTTTCTGAACGCTGGCGGACGGAAGCGGAGTGCCCTGATCGCTCGGCGTGAACTGCGTGAACGGCAGTTCCTGCGCGTGCGCGCGCAGACCAAGCGCGACGGCGAGGAGGAAGAACGCGAGCCTGCGAGGCACGGAGAGAGTTTAAAAGATGAATGAAGAACGCAGAACGCAGAATGAAGAATTGAGAAGAGGACGCTCCGCGCTTCGGTTCTCCCTTTCTGAATTCTTCATTCCGCGTTCTGCGTTCTTCATTCAGCCGTTCCGAAAACCCCGCTCGTCTTGAATCCGTAAACGTCTCTCAGATGGCCCGTCTCCGCGACTGGATCGACCTCGGCAAGAGCACCGTCACCTCGTTGACCACCAACGATGTGACGAACCTCTACGCGCTCGAATGGCCGGAGACGAAGAAGATGCTCATGGCCGAGCATCTCGACTCGATCGCGCGGGAGCGGAAGCGCGTGCGGCGCTTCGTGCGCTCGACCAGCGCGATCTTCTATGGCCTCGCGAAGAAGCTCGCGCCGCATCGGCGCATCCTGTTCCTGCTCTCGTTCATCGCCTTCTTCGCGTGCCTGCTGTCGGTGTTCAGCGCGATGCGGCATCCGCCGCTCGGCACGTTCCTCGAGCTCACCGCGACGTTTCTGATGATGACGCTGCTCCTGGCGATGGAGCTGATCGACAAGATCAAGTTCCGCGACGAGCTGCAGCTCGCGCGCGATCTGCAGGCGAGCCTCATCCCGCAGCAGCTGCCGCAGAGCGACGTGTGGGAGCTCGCGGCGTTCAACCGCATCGCGAACACCGTCGGCGGCGACATCTACGATTTCGTCCCATTGCCCGACGGCCGCCTCGCGGTTCTCTTCGGCGACGCGTCGGGACACGGCATGGCGGCGGGACTGGTGATGGCGGTCGCGCACGCGGCGTTCCGCACGCAGCTCGACGTCGACCCGGAACCGCAGTCGATCGTCGCGTCGCTCAACCGCATCCTCTGCCGCACCGGCGGCTCGCGCTCGTTCTTCTCGTGCTGCTACTTCCTGCTCTCGCCCGACGGCACGTACGTCGCGACGGTCTCAGGACATCCGCCGATTCTGAAGATCGACGCGCAGGGCAGAGTCGTCGAGCGCATCGGCCGCGGCGCCTATCCCCTCGGCGTGAAGCAAGGGCTCGCGTGGGACGTCGTGCACGGCACGCTCGCGAGCGGCGAGCGTCTGCTGCTCGCGTCGGACGGCCTGACGGAAGCGCGCAACGCCGCCGAAACGGAATTCGGCGACGCGTACGTCGAGGTGATCGCCGGCTGGCATCCCGACGCGAGCGCCGTCGGTCTCGTCGACTCGCTCGTCGGCGAATGGCGCGTGTTCTCCGGCGCGCGTCCGCCGGAAGACGACGTCTCGATCGCCGTCATCCGCAGGCGTTGATCACGACGCGCTGACGCGCTTCTCGACGAGTCCGTCGAACACCTGCAGCGCGAGATCGACGCGTCCCAGCGGCGCGGAGACCTGCACGCCGGCGACGCGCTCGCGCACGCGGGCCAGCGTCTCGCGCGCGATGGTCACGCCTTCGACGAGCGCGAACTCTTTGCCCTTCTCGCTCGCGATGCGCATGCGCTCCATGACGTCGTCCGGCACGGAGACGCCCGGCACTTCGTTGTTCATGAACTGCGCGTTGCGATACGAGAGCAGCGGCCAGATGCCGGCGACGACGGGCAGGTGCAGATGTTCGATGCGCGCGAGGAAATGCTCGAGCTGCCGCACGTCGAACACCGGCTGCGTGATCGCGTACTCGGCGCCGGCTTTCACTTTCCAGTCGAGGCGGCGCAGCTCGTAATCGAGATCGAGATGACCGGGATTCACGCCGACGCCGATCGTGAAGCACGTGGCGTCGCCGAATGGGTTGCCGCCGAGGTCGAGGCCGCGGTTCATCAGGCTCACCATGTTCGTGAGGCCGATGCTGTCGATGTCGAACACCGCCGTCGCCTCGGGATACGGTCCCATCTTCGGCGGATCGCCGGTGATCAGCAGCAGGTTGTGCACGCCGAGCGCCGCGCAGCCGAGAAGATCGGAGTGCATGCCGAGGAGATTGCGGTCGCGGCAGCAGTAGTGCAGCACCGCTTCGATGCCGACGCGCTGCTGCAGCAGCACGGCCACGGCGATGGCGCCCATGCGGTTTTGCGCGCGCGGGCCATCGGGGACGTTGACGGCGTCAACTCCGGCGGCGCGGATGCTCTCCACCGAGCGCACCATCGCGTCCGCGTTCGCGCCTTTCGGCGGCGTGATCTCGATCGTGGTGACGAACGTGCCGCGCGCGAGCTTTTCGCCCCAGCGCGAGCGGTCGCACATCGGCACCGGCTCGCGGCCCGCGGGCTTGTCGGCGGCCGGATCGTTTTCGACGACGACGAACGCGCGCCGCGGCGAGAGCGGGCGCACCGCGTCGGCCATGACTTTGATGTGCTCCGGCGTCGTGCCGCAGCAGCCGCCGATGAATTTGACGCCCTTGTGGATCAGCCGCTTGGCGTACTTGCCGAAGTAGTCAGGGGAGGCCATGTACATCTGCCGCCCGTTGACGTCGCGCGGCAGGCCGGCGTTCGGCTGACAGGAGATCTTCTTCGCGGTCACCGCGGCCATCTCCTCGATCGCGTCGAGCATGACGTCGGGACCGACCGAGCAGTTGAGGCCGATGACGTCGACGCCGGCGCGGTCGAGCCGCTGCGCGATGACGCGCGGCGTGTCGCCGAAGACCGTGCGGCCGTCGGTGCCGATCGTGACCTGCGCGATCACCGGCAGCGAGCAGACGTCGCGCACCGCCTCGAGCGCCTGTTCGATCTCGCTGAGGTTCGAGAACGTCTCGAGCACGAACAGATCCACGCCGCCGTCCCGCAGCGCCTCGGCCTGTTCGCGAAAGATCCCGCGCGCCTCGTCGAGCGCCATCGGTCCGTACGGCTCGATGCGGATGCCCAGCGGTCCCATCGCGCCGGCGACGTAGACGGAATCGCCCGCGGCCTTGCGCGCGATCTCGGCGGCGCGCAGGTTGATGTCGCGCAGCTCGTCCTCGATGCCGAAGCTCTGCAGCTTCACGCGATTCGCGCCGTAGGTGTTGGTCTCGAGAATCTCCGCGCCCGCGCGCACGTACTGCCGGTGCACCTCGAGCACGATCTCCGGCGAGCGCACGTTCAGCTCGTCGTAGCACTTGTTGATGAAGACGCCCTTCGCGTAGAGCATCGTCCCCATCGCACCATCGAAGAGGTAGACGTGCTCGTCGGCGATTGCCTGGATGAACTCCATAAAAAGACAAAGCCCCACGCCGGAAGGACGTGGGGCCGATTCGAATGCGATGCGTTCGACTTGCCGGCGATTTAGCTTTTTTTAAGCTGGTTGCAAGCGGCCCCAAATCAATCCAGCGATTCGCAATGTAGAACCGTGCGGCGTGTTTGTCAAAGCCGCGGGCGCGGAAGCACCTGCCCGCTCACGGTGAGGAGCTCGAGTCCGTTCACGCGTCCGGCATCGTCGCGCACGAAGCGCACGCGCGCCTGATTCATGCGCGGAACGGAACGGTCTTCGATGAGGAACGTGCCGTCGCCGAGCGGGATGAGCGTGCGTTTCACGCCGCTCGCGCCGAGGAAGGTGAGCGCATCGCCGTCGCGTTCGATCTCGATACCGCGATAGTGGCCGACGATCGCGCCGGCGTCGTTCGCGTCGAGCGGCTTCGCGCCGTGCGCGTCGACGTCGAGCAGCGCCGCGAGCCAGTGCAGCTCGCGTTTGCGGTCGTCGCTCGCGTGCTCCGCGAGCGCGTTCACGGCGTCGAGATGCGCGACCGCGAGCGCGCGCTCGACCGGCGCGGCGAGATCGGGCTGCACGCCGACGCGCTCCCACGTTTTCCCAGTCGCTGGATCGAACGCGCGGAACGTCGGGATGAAGACGACGAAGCCTTCCGCCGCCGGCACCCACCCGCCGCCCTGCGCCGCGCCCGACGTTTTCTCGCCGGCGATGCGCGCGCGTCCGCGCAGCTGCAGGCCGAATGCGAAGGCTTCCGCCGCGGAGCCGGTGCCGGGTCCGGCGAGGATGTAGAGCGGGATGTCGAGGCGCCGCGCGCCCGGAATCGCGCGCAGCGTGCGGCCTTCGGTGGTCTTGCCGGTCTCGCGGTCGAACATCGCGCCGAGGCGCGTATCGGGCGGGAGGAAGTAGCTCTGGAGAAACGACACGAGGTTGCCGCTGCCGCCGGGATTGCGGCGCAGATCGACGATGAGCGCGTCGGTGTGCGCGAGGAACTGCATCGCCGCGACGGCGGTCTCGCGCGAGCGCGCGAGGTCTTCGAACGTCGTCAGCTCGAGATAGCCGACGTTGCCTTCGAGGATCGAGCTACTACGGAATCCGTAGTTCGCACGCCGCATCGACTCGAGCTCGTCGGGCGTAGGCGGCACGTCGGGAAGTTTGCGCAACGTGCCGGCGCCGGCGGCGCGCAGGCGCTGTTCGCGCGCGGGATCGAATTCGACGGCGAAATGGAGGTCGTTTCCGATCGTGCGCAGATCGTCGGTGAGCGCGCGCGCGAACGCTTCCGCGGTCGTGGCGTCGTCGTATGTCCGCGCGCGCAGAGCGGCGGCGATCTTCGGCGCGGCGTCGACGAGCACGTAACGCGCGGTGATCTGCCGCGCGATCTCGTCGACGACGTGCGCTCGTGCGGTCGCGGCGATCGGCGTGTCGGCGGCGGCAGTGGTCGCGAGGAGCGCAAGGAACAGGAGGCGTTTCATGCGCATACCGTAGCGATCCGCGCGCGCGGCGTCTTGCACGGTTTTAAGCGCGATCAATGGAACCAGCGCCGCAGTTTGTCGAGCGCGCCTTCGACGTCCTGCCGGTTGCGGTCGACTTCGTTCGCCCAGCGGCGGAACTGCTCGAACGTGATCGCGGGCGGCTCGTCGAAGTGATCTTCATCGAACAGCACGCGGCGCACGATGCGTCCGAAGATGCCGCGCGGACAGCGGCGCGTCGGCGCGGTGCCGTCGAGAAACACTTCGCGGATCGGACCGGGACAGCCGTCCTGCCACAGCATCCCCGACTCCGGATCGATGTCGCGGAACGTGACGCCGGCGGGCGGCTTCGGATTCGACGGCTGGTGTGGCGTGGCGCTCATGTACGCACCCCAGATCGGAATCGCGGCTTCCGACGACGAGAGCCGCAGCGGCGCGCCGCGGTCGTAGCCGACCCAGACCGTCGACACGGCGTCGGCGGTGTAGCCGACGAACCACGCGTCGCGATAGTCGTTCGTCGTACCGGTCTTGCCGGCCACGTAGCCGAGGCCGTAGCGGCGCAGTCGCGTGGCGGTGCCGCGGCGCACGACGCCGCGCAGCAGCGTGTGCAAAACGTACGCGGGCGCGGCGTCGACGACGCGCTTCGACTTCAGCTCGTGTTCGTACAGCACCTTGCCGTTGCGGTTCGCGACGCGCTGCAGGAGGAATGGCTCGACGCGCTGGCCGAGGTTCGGGAACGCGGTGTATGCGGCGGTGAGCTCGCGCATCGTGACTTCGACGACGCCGAGTGGCAGCGCGGGAATCGACTGGATGTCCTGGAAGCCGAAGTCCTTCGCCGCGCCGACCACGCGCCGCAGGCCGATCTGTTCGGTGAGCCGCACGGTCGGCACGTTGAGCGAGCGTTCGAACGATTCGCGCAGCGTCACGCGGCCGCGATAGTTCTGATCGTAGTTCTGCGGCTCCCACACTTCATCGCTGCTCAGCTCCACGCGCAACGGCGCGTCGAGGAGCAGCGTCGCCGGCGTGGCGCGCTTCGACGCGATCGCGGCGAGATACGCGAACGACTTGAACGCGGAGCCGGGCTGGCGGCGCATCTGCCAGGTGCGGTCGAACGGCGAGCGATGAAAGTCGGCGCCGCCGACGAGCGCGCGCACGCCGCCGTTGCGCGGATCGACGGTGAGGATCGCCACCTGCAGCGGATCGGTGCGCGACTGCTGGCGGATCCACGAGTAGCGCGCTTCGAGCCGCGCCACGCCGCGCTGCGCCTCGCGTTCGGCCGCGCGCTGCGCCGCGGGATCGAGCTCGCAGACGATGGTGAGGCCGCCTTCGGCGAGCACGCGTTCACCGAGCTCGCGTACGAACTCCGTGCGCAACGCGCGGAGGTAATACGGATACGGCGTCTCCGGCAGCGCGCCGCGCGAGACGTCGGCCTGCTGCGCGACGGCGGCGCGATACTCCGCGTCGTCGATCCAGTGATGGTCGCGCATGACGCCGAGGATCGCGTCGCGGCGCGCGCGCACGAGGTCGGGGCGTTTCTCCGGATTGTCGCGATTCGGCGCGCGGATCATCCCCGCGAGCAGCGCCGCCTCGTCGACGCGCAGCAAACGCGGCGGCTTGTCGAAGTAGAGACGCGAGGCTTCGTCGATGCCGAGGATCGCCGCGCCTGCGTGATGTCCAAGGTAGACGTCGTTGAGGTAGAGCTCGAGGATGTCGTCTTTCGAGAGACGCGCGTCGAGCACGACGGCGAGGATGCCTTCCACGATCTTGCGCGACCACGTGCGCTCCTGCGTCAGGAAGCGCTGTTTGACGATCTGCTGCGTGATGGTCGAGCCGCCTTGTGCGATGCCGCCCGCGCGCACGTTGGTGAGGAGCGCGCGCGCGATGCCGACCGGATCGACGCCGATGTGGTGGCGGAAGCGCACGTCTTCGGCGGCGAGGAAGGCGTCGGCGACGTGCGGCGGCAGCGTCTCGATGAGCACCGGCGGCGTGACGCGCCAGTCGACGCCGTACACGCGCGCGAACTCGCGCGTGCGGCCGCCGGCGTCGGTGGCGAGGATCGTCGGACGGCGCCAGCTGCGGCTGCCGAGCGCGCGCATCATGCGCACGTCGAGCACGAAAATGTAAATGCAGAACGTCTCGATCGCGAGAAACAGCGCGACCGCAAACGGCAGCATCCAACGTGCGAGGCGGGCCGGGCGTGACAATCGCATTGCGTTCGTCTACATTGGTTTTCGTGCAACTCGTACACCGGGTTGCGTCCCTTGCAGCGATCTCTGGACAAAAAGTACGGCTCCCCCACCCGGTAACTTTTGAACAGGAGAAACTCACATGGCTGCAGCAAAGAAGAGTGCATCGAAGTCGTCGAAGGGTGGCGGCTCGAAGGGCACGAAGTCCTCGGCGAAAAGCTCGAGCAAGTCGAGTCCGTCGAGCAAATCCTCGAAGAGCGGCGGCGGCGGTAGCAAGTCCTCGTCGAAGTCGTCCTCCAAGTCGTCGTCGTCGAAGTCCGCTTCGAAGGCGTCGGCCGCCTCGCGCGGCGCGGCGTCGAAGGGCGGAGCGCGCGGCGGCTCGAAGTCGTCCGCGGCCTCGCGCGGCGGCTCCTCGAAGGGCAGTGCATCGAAGGGCAGCGCATCGAAGGGCGGTTCCTCGAAGGGCAGCTCGTCGAAGGGCACCTCGTCCAAGGGCGGAGCGCGCGGCGGCTCGAAGTCGTCCGCGGCCTCGCGCGGCGGAGCGGCTTCCCGCGGCGGTAGCTCGAATTCGTCGGCTGCCTCGCGCGGCGGTTCGTCGAAAGGCGGAGCGCGGGGCGGAGCGTCGAAGGCCGGAGCGTCGAAGGCCGGAGCGTCGAAGGCTGGCTCGTCGAAGGGCGGCTCGTCCAAGGGCGGAGCTCGCGGCGGTTCGAAGTCGTCGGCGGCCTCGCGTGGCGCAGCAGCGTCTCGCGGCGGCTCCAAGTCGTCGGCCGGATCGCGCGGCGGTTCGAAGTCATCGCGTGGCGGCAGCAGTGCCAAGCGTTCGAGTGGCGGCGGCGTCGCCGCTCGCGCGCGCGAAGCGGTCAGCCGCGTAGTCGATTCGGTCCGCGAAGTCGCGGCCTCGGTCGTGCCGTCGATCGGCAGCGACAGCGGCAATGGCGGCAACGGGAACGGCGGGAACGGCGGCGGCAACGGCAGCAGCGGTTCCGACGATTCGAGCGTCGAGTAACGAACGAAGCATCGCGTTGAGGTGTCATTCCGCGGAACGCGGAATGACACCTTCGCGGCGACGCGCGCGCTCGCCGCCCAGGTTCGCTAGCCGGCCGTCTCGCTGAACGCCTTGCGGATGCGCCGCGAGAAGTACTTCGACGGCAGCCCGTCTCTCCACGTGCGCAACTGCTTCGCTCTGCGGAACGCGTGCGTCGCCTTCGTGCGATACGCGTCGTCCGCTTCGAACGCGTACTGCGAATACTGCGACGCGCCGAGGAACGCCCAGATCCACGCGTTGCCCGGAAGCTTGCGCGTGAGGTCTTCGAAGTCGCGCGAGGCCGACTCGAACTCGCCGGCGAAGTAGTTCTCCAGAGCGCGGCGCAGTTGCGCCTTGTAGTCGGCGAGCACGATGTCGGTCGCGGCGGCCGGCTTCGGCATGAGCGCGGGCGACGGCGTGGCGGGATTCGTCGACGGGATCGCGCTCGGCGGCGTGGCGAGATCGGCGAGTACGCCCGCGTTCTCGGCCATCGATGCGATCGCGCTCCAGTCGTCGTTCGAACGCGCGGACGCGCTGCGCGTCGTCGCGTCGGTGAACATCGACATCGCCTGCGTGTACTGCTGCGAGCTCGTGGCGCGGCGCTGCTGCGCGGCCTGCAGCTTCTGGCGCGCGGTGCCGAGCGCCGACGTCGCGCGCTGGCGCAGCGCGGGATCGATCGACGGCACGGCGGGCGTCGTCACGACGGGTGCGGCAGGCGTCGGTGTCGGCGCCGCGGGCGTGGGCCGGGCGGGCTCGGGCTGCGGCGTCGACGGCGTGTTGTCGTTCGCGGCGAGCTTCGTCTTCGCGCGATCGAGGTGCCACGCAATCGGACCGAGATCGAGCTCGCCGGGGCCGGCGGTCTTCTCGAGATCGTTGATCGCGTCCTGGTAGTTGCCGAGGTTCAGGTTGGCGACGCCGCGGTAGTAGTACGGGTGATAGTTGATGAAGATCGCGCCGTAGGTGCGCGCCTTGTTGCTCTCGGTCGCGTTGCCTTTGATCGCCGCGGACATCTTCTGCTGCGCGACGCTCCAGTTGCCTTTGCGCGCCGCGGCGATGCCGGCGTCGTAATCGTCGTACCACGAAGCCTGCGCCGCGCCCGCGACGGCGAGCGCGACGAAGAGGAACGACAGGAGTCGGACGCGGTTCATGGTTTGCTCACTTCCTCCGCGAGGGCGTCGACGTCGACGTTGCCCATGTCGATGTTGTGGGGAGTGCGTTTGCCGGCTTCGATCTGCACGTCGATCGTCTTCTGTCCGGCGGGACCGGAGAGCGTGACGCTGTACGAGCCCGGCTCGAGCGGAATGCGCGCGGGCGTCGAGCGCGCGTCGTCGCTCAGCGCGACCTCGTGCTGATCGCGCTTGCTCACGATCTTGTCGAGATCGCCCCACGGCGACGCGGAGAGCAGCAGCAGTCCCTGGCCCGCAGGCACGGGCGCGTTGCTCGGCGCGCCGGTCGTGGTGACTTCGGTCGCCGACGGCGCGACGCTGTTCGTCGCCACCGGCGCGGGCGACGGCTTGCGCGTCATCATGAAGGCGCCGACGGCGATGCCGATGACGACGACGGCGGCGATGGCGAAGAGCACGGCGTTGTTCTTCTTCGCGGGCGGCGGCGTGGCGGCGCCGGTGAACTGCCGCTCGAGCAACGTCGGCTCGGCGGGCGGCGTGGCGTCGCTCCACTGCATCTTCGCTTCGACGGACGTCGGCGCGGCGCCGCCGGGCGTGCCGAGCCGCTCCATCACCGTCGGCTCGTTGCTGCCGGCTTTCGGCGGCATGCGCTCCATCACGGTCGCTTCATCGCCGGCGATGCGCGTGCCGGTGGGACCGGTGGCGGGACCGACGCGCGGCGCGACGTTCGTTCCGCCGGGCATCGTTCCGCCCGGCATCGTGCCGCCGGCAAGCGGACCGCCGGTCTGCGTCTGCTGCGTCTGCGCGGCGCCGCCGAACGTGGCGGACGGACCGGTGGTCGTGATCTTCGGCAGATCGGCGAGCGTCTGCGCGCCGGAGAGCGTGACCATCTTCTCGCCGAGGCCGTACTTCGTGTCGGGCGGGATCGACGCGCGGATCGCCTCGAGCGTCTCCGCGAACTCCGCGGCGCTGGCGAAGCGCTGGTCGCGGTTCTTCTCGAGCGAGCGCATGATCACGTCCTCGAGCTGCCGCGGCACTTTCGATGCCGGGTTCAGTTCCGCGATCGGCGCGGGTTTCTCGGTGACGTGCTTGAGGATGTAGCCGTGCGGGTTCGTGGCTTGGAACGGCGCGCGTCCGGCGAGCATCTCGTACATCACGATGCCGAACGAATAGAGATCGCTGCGCGGATCGAGGTGTTCGTTCTCTTTGAGGAAGCCGGCCTGTTCCGGCGACGCATACTTCAGTTTTCCGAGGAACATGCCGGTCTGCGTGAGACCCTGGCCGCCTTCGCCTTCGGCTAGCTGTTTGGCGATGCCGAAGTCGATGACCTTCACGAGCAGCTTTCCGTGATGGTCCTGCGACAGCATGATGTTCTCGGGCGAGACGTCGCGGTGAATCAAGCCCATGGAATGGAGGTGATCGAGGCCGTGCAGCGCCTGGATCGAGATCTCCACGGTGAGGCGCGGCGGCAGCGCGCCGTTCTGCGCGATCCACTTCTGAATGTTCGTGCCGTCGATGAACTCCCAGACCATGTAGTACGACCCGTCTTCGAGCTGCGCGAAGTCGTACAGCATGGCCAGGTTCTTGTGCTTGATCATGGTCGAGGTGCGCGCCTCCTGGAGGAAGCGCTGCAGCCCCTGATCGTCCGCGGCCACGTTCGGGCGCATGATCTTGATCACGCGCAGCTCGTTGAGATGGATGTGGCGGACCTTGAAGATCTCGCCCATGCCGCCGACGCCGAGCCGGTCGATGATCTGGTACTTGCCGTCGAGCAGCCGCGTCGAATAGGTCCGCTGGAAGAGCGTGACCTTCTCGCCGCAGTGCGGGCAGAGGTCGTACTCCGAATCGATCTGTTGTTTACAGCGTAAACAGGGAATCATGCTCATGAGCTCACCTAGTGGTCTCGCAACACGTAACTGCACGACGGGTCGGCGCCGAAGCGGACGATGTCGCCCGGCTTGAGCACCGCGCGCTCGATGCGCGCGTTGTTGACGTACGTTCCATTCGCGGACTGCAGGTCCTCGAGCACCGGCGCGGCGCCGCCGAGGGTGATGCGCGCGTGGCGGCGCGACACGGCCGGATGCGCGAGCACGATCGAGCAGGTGCGGTCGCGGCCGACCATCACGCTGTCGCCGAGGATGGCGTGCTTCTCGTTCGCCTCGGGTTTCACGTTCACGAGCGCCCAATGCTTCGCCGCTTCGACGGCGGGCGGGGGGGGCGGCTCGGGCGGCGCGGCGGCGTGGCGCGCGGTGATGCCGATCGGCTGCCGCGCGGTGTACTCCTCGAGCGCCTCGAAGAACTCGCGCGCGGTCTCGTAGCGCTGGTCGGCGCGCGGCTGCATCGCCTTGATCACGATCTGCTCGAGCTCTTTGCCGACCTCGGGACGCAGCGCGCTCGGCGGCTGCTTCTCGCCGCGATAGATCGCGTCGATCAGCTTCGGCAGCGAGCGGCTGTTGAACGGCAGCGCGCCGGTGAGCATCTCGTACAGCACGACGCCCGCGGAGTAGACGTCGCTCTTCGCGCCCGCGTCCTTCGGCTCGCGGATCTGCTCGGGCGACATGTAGTGCGGCGTGCCGAGGAGAAAGCCCGACTTCGTGAGCACGGTCGAACCGGGCGTGCCCGCGCCTTCTTTGATCTTGGCGATGCCGAAGTCCGTCACCTTCACGACGCCGCTCGCTTCGCGGATGAGGTTCGCCGGCTTGATGTCGCGATGCACGATGCCTTTGCCGTGCGCGTAGACGAGCGCCTCGAGCAGGCACTGCGCGGTGTTGATCGCGTCGTTGACCGGCAGCGCGCCGCGCTCGGAGAGCAGCACGTCGACCGGCGTTCCCTCGACGAACTCCATCACCAGCACCGCGCCGTCCGCGTTGTTGATGAACTCGTAGAAGCGCGTGATGTAACGGTGGCGCAGCTTCGAGAGGATCGACGCTTCCTTGATGAAGCGCTTGCGCGCGGTGAGGTCGCCCGCGAGCTCGTCCGACATCACCTTCAGGACGACCTGGTAATCCTCGGGGAGCACGTCCGTCGCGGCGACGGTGCGCCCGACGTAGACGTGGCTCATGCCGCCTTCGCCGATCTCGCGGTCGATGCGGTAGTTGCCGATCGTGTTGCCCGTGAGACTGCCGATCATTGCAGCAGGCCCTCGTCATCCCAGTAGAAGCCGTCGTGGCAGAGCGGCATGAAGACGAAGCGGTGCGAGCCGATGCGCACGACGTCCTTGCCGATGAGATCGCGCCGCGGCTCGATCTCGGCCTCGTTCACGTACGTGCCGTTGGTCGAGTTGTGGTCCATGAGGATGTACCGCCGCTCCTCGGGACGAAAGACGAGATCGGCGTGGTGCGACGACGCCTGATCGTCCGCGATCACGATGTCGGAGCGCCGGTCGCGGCCGATGACGTTGCGTCCCATGCGCACGGGGAACGACTCGCCGCGCGACGCGCCGTTGAGGCCGATCAGCCAGCCGACGACGTAGCGCTTCTGCTGCGCGCCCGCTTCCAAACGCGAGGCCACGGTTCGCTCGATCTGCTGCTGCGGCGGAGGTGACGCGACGGCGGCGGCGGACCCGCTCGACGTTACGCGCCGTGGCGCGGCGTCGGGCGCCGGAGCCGCGGCGGACGCGACGGCGCGCGGCGAGAGCTCGGCCGCACGCGGGCGCACCACCGGGATCTCGGGCTCGCTGGCATCCTGCGGACAGTAAGGACAGAGATCCCAGGACTCGTCGATGAAGTGCCCGTTCTCACATCGCTTGTCAGCCACGATCCACCCTCTCCAGATTCACAGCCTCACGCGTGAAACGCCACCGCGACGGCGTTGCGGCCGCCGAAGTAGATGATGTCGCCGTCCTTGAGGAATCGCTTGTCGATCTTCTGGTCGTTGACGTACGTGCCGTTCGAGGAATTCCGGTCGATCAGCAGGACCTTGCCGTCGATCGAAACCACTTCCGCGTGGAGCCGCGACACCTTCGGATTCTCCAATACGATCTCACAAATTGTCGATTCGCGCCCGATGCGGATGCCCGAGCCGCCGAGGCCGAGCTTCTCGCCCGCGCGCGTGCCGTTGAGGATCGTAAAACGGCCGAGCGCCGCGTGCGAAGAGAGCACGCCGGTCGGCGCGACGACGGTCTCGATCGTCGCCGCTTTCAGCACGTCCGGCGGGAACCGCGGCGTGCGCGCGCGACGCGCGGCCACGAGCGCGGTGATGAGACCGGCGACGAACGCGAGCACGATGGCAAGCGCCGCGTACGGATGCCGCCGCCACGCCGGCATCGCGGCGATGGCGCGGTTCGCGTCGCGGCCGAAACGAATGAGCTCCGGCGAGTTGCGGAAGAGCGGCGCCGCGCGCTCGAGCTCGCGCTTCGCGTCCACCCACCGCCCGTTGCCCGCGGCTTCGAGCGCGGCGCGGTAATGCTCGTTGAATGCGCCTTCCGTCGACGGCGTCACGCCCGCGGCGGCGAGAAACTGCTTCGCGACGTTGACCGGGACGAGGAACTTGATCTGCTCGGCGTTCGTGTGTCCCCACGTCGACACGCCGATGACTTCGCCGTCGCGGTTCACCGCCGGTCCGCCGGAGTTGCCGCGATAGATCGCAACGTTCGACTGGAAGACGGGCACGTTCGCGACGTTGCGTTTGATCGCCGTGATCGTCCCCGGATTGAACGTCGCCTCGAGATCGCTGTCGCGCGAGAGCCAGCCGCCGATGACGTCGTCGCTGCTGCTCGCGACGGCGGGATAACCGACCGACCAGATCGACTCGCCGACACGTGTCGCTTCCGAGTCGCCGAGCGGCAGCGACGGCAGCGCCTTGCGATCGATCTGCAGCACCGCGAGATCGTCGCCGCGCGCGTAGAGGGCCGGCGAGAAGCGGCGGATGCGGAACGGCAGCGTCTCGCCGTTCGAGAGCTCGACCTGATTGACGACCTTCGTCTGCTCGATGCGTCCCGCCGCGGCGAGCGGCACGAGGTAGCGGTCGAGCTCTTCGTCGCGGTAGATCGTGCGCAGCGTGTCGACGGGGAAGTGGCGCACGAGCGCGGCGATCGCGCCGTTGCGGCGCAGCTCGCGCGCGAGCGCGTCTTCGTCGCGCGTCGGCGCCACGACGTGGCCGCTCGTCAGAATCACGCCGTCGGGATGCACGAGAAAGCCGCTGCCCGAGCCGCCGGCGCCGGTGTCGGCGACCAGCTCGGCGCCGGAGACGTCGCGCGCGCGCAACTCGTGTTTGTCGGCGCGCAGTTGCTGTTCGATGCGCGCGATCGCGGACGCGGGATAGCGGAACTGCGCCGTCGCGTACGCGCTGATGCGCACGACCGCCGGCTTCACCGCGTACGCCATCTTCTGCACGTCGTCGAGCTTCGAGACGTCGCGTTTGCAGGCGAGGAGCAGCAGGAGTACGCCGGCGAGGAGGATCCGGGGGCGGGACATGAGCTAACGGGCGGCGGGTTGCGCGGCGGCGGGAAGGCTCTGCTGATGATTCCAGTAGAACCACGCGCCGGCGGCGCCGAGGGCGAGGACGGCGACGAGCGCCCACTTCAGCACCGGACTTGTGCCGCCCTGCGGCGCGGCCGTCGCCGGTGCAGGCGCGGCGTCCACCGCGTCTTCGACCGGCAGCTCCAGCGTCGGCGCGATCGGCTTCGGCGCCGGCGGCGGAACGCTGACCGCGACCATCTTCTGCGTGTCGGCGAGCGCCGCCACTTTCGTCGTGTCCGCGGTGGCGAGCTTCTGCGTGATCTCGCGCTGCGTCTCGTCGTAGAGCTGGTGATCGGCGAGCGAGAGCTTCTGCGTCTCGTCGATCGGGTCGTCGTGATCGAGCAGCGTCTCGTCGCCCGGATCGTCGCTAGCCTCGACGCGCGCGACGATCACCGTCACGTTGTCGGGCGCGCCGCGGTCGAGCGCGCGTTTGAGGAACTCTTCCGCGGCATTCTCGATCGGCAGCGCGGCGATCTCCCGCAGCTCCGGCTCTTTCACTAGTCCATGCAGGCCGTCGCTGCAGAGGATGAAGGTGTCGCCTTCGCGCAACTCGATCGGGCCGCGCACGTCGATGTCGACGTCCTCGGCCACGCCCATCGAGCGCTGCAGCACGTTGCGGCGCGGATGCGTCTCCGCTTCGGCCGGCGTCAGCAGCCCCTCGCGCACCATGCTGGCGACGAGCGAGTGGTCTTCGGTCAGCTGCTCAATCGCGCCGTCACGCACGCGATAGATGCGCGAGTCGCCGACGTGCGCGAGCCAGCCTTTGCCGTTGCGCACCGCGAGCGCGGACGTCGTCGTGCCCATGCCGCGCAGCTCCGGATTCGACTGCGCCTCGGTGTAGATGCGCGAGTTCGCGCGCGCGAGCGACTGCCGCAGCGCGGTGGCGATGTCGCGCGTCTCGCTGCCGAGGAATTGGGCTTTGACGGTTTCGGCGGCGAGGCGCGAGGCGGTGGCGCCGCCGCGATGACCGCCCATGCCGTCGGCGACGATGAGCAGACGTCCGCCCGGATGGCTTTCTTTCTCTTCTTCCGGCGTGGTGTAGGTGCCGAAATCCTGATTTTCCGAGCGCACCAGACCTACGTCCGTCCGTAACGCGGCCCGAACCACGAGGCGTCGTTGCGAGGACGCGGAGGATGGAGTGGACGATGCTTGCTCGCTCATAGCGAAGCTATCCGACTGTACGCGGAGCCGCCATTATACCCGCGTCCGCGAGCCGCTATAATCGGACGCTCACATGGACCAGCTCCAGATCCACTACGTCGATCTCGGCGTACCGCGCGTGACCGATCTGAAGGAGGACATGTCGATCGGCCGCACGGAAGGAAACGATCTGGTGCTCAACCACCCTTCCGTCTCGCGCCGGCACGCGCGCGTCGAGGCGCGGCACGACGCGTGGTGGATCATCGACCTCAAGTCGACCAACGGCGTGAAGGTCAACGGCAACCTCATCTCCGAGTCGCAGATCAACGCCGGCGACAAGATCCTCATCGGCAGCGTGCAGCTCGACGTGAAGACGATGCCGTCGGTCGAGTTCACCGGCGAATCGATGTTCGACAACCCGTCGGGCACCGTCATCCGCCGCATCTCCGATTTCAACTCCGAGTTCGGCCTCGATCTCTCGGAAGTGCAGGAGGCCGCCGCCGCGCGTCCGCTCTCCGAGCCCGGCTTCAAGCCCGAGCCGTCAGTGACGCGCGAGAAGATCTTCCAGGTGCTCGTGCAGGTCGCGCGCTCGCTGCTGCAGACCGAAGAGCTGCAGGCGCTGCTGCACATCGTCATGGACATGATCTTCAAGTACCTGCCGGTCGAGCGCGGGCTGATCATCCTCTTCGACGAGAGCGGCAATCCGGTGCCGAAGCTGACGAAGTTCATCGAAGGCGCCGACGCGCACGACATCCCGATCTCGCGCACGATCCTCAAGATGGTCGCCGAGCAGCAGGTCGCGCTGATGACCTCGAACGCGCTCGAAGACGCGCGACTCCTCGGCGGCAAGTCGATCGCCATCCACGGCATCCGCTCCGCGATGTGCGTGCCGCTTTGGAACCGCCAGCGCGTCATCGGCGCCGTGCAGGTCGACTCGCCGATCCACATCGGCCGCTTCACCGAAGAAGACCTCGACCTGCTCACCGCGCTCGCGAACTTCGCGGCCGTCGCGATCGAGCGCGCGCAGCTCTCCGAGAAGATCGAACAGGAGCGGAAGATCCGCTCGAAGATGGAGCGCTATCACTCGCCCGCGGTCATCGACGAGATCGTGAAGGGCGTCGTCGCCGCGGACGAGACGGCGATCCGCACCGCGGAAGTGTCGATCCTCTTCGCCGACATCTCCGGCTTCACGACGGTGTCCGAGACGAAGGCGCCCGAAGAAGTGGCGGCGTTTCTGTCGAACTTCTTCTCCGCGGCGGTGGACGCGATCTTCGCGTACGGCGGAACGCTCGACAAATTCATCGGCGACGCGGTGATGGCGTTCTTCGGCGCGCCGATCCCGCAGGACGATCACGCCGACCGCGCGATCATGGCCGGCCTCATGATGCAGGAGCGCATCGCGGAGTGGAACGCGGAGCGCGAGCGCGAGAACCTCCCCGTCGTGCGCATCCGCGTCGGCATCAACAGCGGCGCCGCCGTCGTCGGCAACGTCGGCACGGAGAAGCGCGTCGACTACACGGTCCTCGGCAGCTCGGTGAACATCGCCTCGCGCCTCGAGAGCGGCGTGGCCAAGCCGGGCCAGCTCGTCATCTCGCAGCACACGCTCGACCGCGTCATCGGCAACTTCGAGATCGAGCCGCTCGGCGAGTTCGCGCTCAAGGGCTTGCAGCAGAAGATGCCGGTGTTCGCGGTGAAGACCGTGCACGGCAATGCGCCGTCGCCGAAACGCACGGCGAGCGACACGTTCCACGCCGCGACGCGCTGAGCGCGCTCTCGCCGGCAGGCGGAACTTTCGCAGGTGACGATTCGTTGTAACTCCGCGCCATGCCGCGATCGAAGTCCCTGCTGCGCACGATCCTCGAGCCGCTCGCGATTGCGATCGGGCTCGCGGTGGCCGTCCGCGCGGTCGCGCACATCTACGCGATTCCCTCGGCATCGATGCAGCCGACGCTCGAGTCCGGCGATCAGATCGTCGTCTTCCGCTACTTCGACAGCAAGCCCGAGCGCGGCCACATCATCGTCTTCCACTCGCCGCTCGCCGAAGACGAGCTGCTGGTCAAGCGCGTCATCGCCGTGCCGGGCGATCTCGTCGACAGCCGCGAAGGACGCGTGCGCATCGGCGGCCACACGCTTTCCGAGCCGTACGTGCTGCGCCAAGCCGCGAGCGGCGCGATCCAGACGCAGCTCATCCCCGCCGACTCGTACTTTGTCATGGGCGACAACCGCGACGACTCGCTCGACAGCCGCAGCTGGGGCGTCGTGCCGCGCGAGCGGATCGTCGGACGCGCGCGCCTCATCCTCTGGTCGTCGACGCTGGAGGCCGGCGCGGAAGCGAACGCCTCGACGCCGCAGCATGCGGCGCCCGACGCGCGCGCGCATCGCGGGCTGCGTCTCTTCAAATGGCTCGACTGAACTGCTACTCTGCGCGAGAGGAACAGTGGAGGTCGCATGATGCGGAAGCGCAGTGAACGGGGAGAGGGAAACTTCGGCTGTCTGGTCGGTCTCGTCCTCCTCCTCATCGCCGGTCTCGTCGCCTACAAGATGATCCCCGTCAAGGTGAAAGCGGCCGACATGCGCGACACCGTCGTCGACGAGGCAAAGTCCGCCGGCCTCCACGACGACCGCGCCATCCACGCGGCGATCATGGACAAGGCGCACGAGCTCGAGCTGCCGATCACCGACGACGACGTCGTCATCGAACGGCGCAACAGCATGATCCGCGTCGACGTGAAGTACACCGTTCCCGTGCAGTTCCCCGGCTACGTGTACAAGTGGAACTTCGAGCACAAAGCCGAGAATCCGATTTTCTAGGAGAGCCATTGGTCACCATCAAGATTCGCGAGAACGGTCCCTACCTCGTCGACGGCGAGTTCACGCTCGTCGATCACAACGGCAACGAAGTCCCGATTACTAAGCGCGCGCTCTGCCGCTGCGGCGGCTCGACGATCAAGCCGTTCTGCGACGGCACGCACTCGAAGATCGGCTTTCAGGGCGCGAACGCCGCCGTCGAGAAAGCGGACGACGGCAGCACGCCCTCCGGCTCCTGAGCCGCATCCGCGACCTCGAACACCACCGTCTCCCAACCCGTCAGTTCCCGCATGCGCGCCGCCCGCGGCGCGCATGCTGCCTCTCCGTCCCGCACGAACTCCGGCCAGTCATTCATCGGCATTTCCTCCGGGATGCCGCTCCATGCAGACGCCCTTCCGCCTGGCCGTAGAGAGAGAAGCGCGCCGCACGCGTCAAAATCTTCTGCTCACCACGCCGGAAAGATCATGGCGATGGCCAGGCGCGCGCAGACGTAGTCCATGACCGCTGCGACGAGCAGCCAGCCGATGGCGCGGCCGCGGAGCTTCGACGTGAACGCCGTCCGCACGAGCAGCACAGCGCCGGCAAGCGCGCCGAGGGAGACGAGCGAGGCCAGCGCCCAGAAGACGGCGGCCGGCTCCCGCGCCTGCAGCGACGGCTGGAGCGTCAGCGCGAGCTCGGCCAGGACGAAGCCGAGAAACGGTGGAAACGCCGCGCCGCGCAGGCGGACGTTCGTGTCGGGGAGCCGCGCCGAATCGAACAACGCTTACGAGGCGGCCGCGGCGAGCGCGGCGTGCGCGTTCTCCCACTCCTCCGCCTCAGGGGCGAAGTAGCCGAGCCGCGACTTCTTGTACTCCTTGACCGGGAAGAGCACCTGCTTCTGCCGCAGCCCCGCGTCGGTCGCGAGATCGTTGATCACCGACTCGCATTCGTCGACCGACCGCGCGTGCACCGTCGTGTAGAGGTTGTACGGCCAGTCGTCGTACACGGGACGGAGATAGCAGTGCGACACCGCGCGATGCTGCGCGAGCTTCGCGGCGTAGTCGTCGACTTCGTCCTTCGGCACGATCCAGACGCCCATCGCGGTGGCGACGAAGCCGCTCTTGCGCGAGTGAATCGTGGCCGTGAAGCGGCGGATCTGTCCGCGCTTCTGCAACGCGCGCGCGGCGGCGAGGAGCTCGTCCGCCGCGATGCCGCTGACGCGCGCGAGCGCATCGAACGGCCGCGGCTGCAGCGGCAGATCGCGCTGCAGCAGGCGCACGCATTCGGTCTCCTGCGGCGTGAGCTGCGTCGTCTGCGCGTGCTCGTCGTCCGGCGCGGAGCCGAGCTCCGAGTCGGTGGTCTTGTACTGCCGCAGCGTCGGCAGCGGGCGCACGACGTCGCATTCCGCCTCGCGTCCGAGCACCGCGATCGTCGCTTCCAGTCCGAGCTTCGACTGCGGTGCGACGTGCAGCGTGAACCAGAGATTGAAGTCGTTGTTGCGGCGGTAATTCTGCGTGACGCCGGGATGCGCGTTGATCGCCGCGGCCGCTTCCTCGAGCCGCTGCGGCGCGACGCGCGCGGCCACGAGACACGAGCGATAGCCGAGCGCGCGCGGGTCGAACTGCGCCGAGAGCTGCCGCACGATGCCGTCGCGCTTGAGCCGCTCGGTGCGCTTGATCACTTCTTTTTCGGACATGTCCAGCGCCTGTCCGAGAAACGCGAACGGCGTGGAAACGAGTGGAATCTCTCCCTGCAGAGCGGACAACAGCTCCCGGTCCCGTTGATCGATGTCCTGCATTCCACCCCTCGGTTTGCGAGCGTTCCGTGGGCTATGTGAGAGCTCTCAATTGTAGCGCAGCTTCGGATACGACTCCGCGGCAATCGGCTGGCCGCGTTCCGCACTTGCGCAATGCCGGACTGCCGCCTCGACGGCTTCCGCGCGATCGACGCCGCCATGCCCGTCCGGGAACGGCGCGAGCTTCTCGAGTGCGGCGCGGAAGAGGCGCGCGCCGCCGCGGAACGTGCCGCGCTGCATGTGGTGATACGCCGCCGCGAGCTGGATCAGCCCCTGGAGAAAACGCTTCTCGTCGCCGCTCGCGGCGAGCCACAGGCGTTCCCACGCCTCGTGCGCGTGCCAGAACTCACCGGCGTTGAAGAGCGCGATCCCGGCTGACAGTTCCTTTTGCGGACCTTCGGTCAGTCCGTCGCTCTCGTCCCTTTGCGCAGGACCTCGCATAACGCTGACGTGAAGTCGGTCGTCGAGCCGGTGCCGCCGATATCGCGCGTCCGGTTCTCGGGACCCATGCCGAGGACTTTCGTGATCGCGTCGCTGATCCGCTTGGCCGGCCCCATCTCGCCGACGTGCTGCAGCATCAGCACCGCCGACTGCAGCAGCGCGAGCGGATTCGCTTTGTTCTGCCCGGCGATGTCCGGCGCGCTGCCGTGCACCGCTTCGAAGACCGCGCCATTCTCGCCAATATTCGCGCCGGCGACGACGCCGAGTCCGCCCACGAGTCCGGCCGTGAGGTCCGAGACGATGTCGCCGTAGAGGTTCTCGAGCAGCAGGATGTCGAACTGATTCGGATTCACGACCAGCTGCATGCAGAGGTTGTCGACGATGCGGTCGTCCGCCTCGATGTTCGGATACTCCTCGGCCACTTTGCGGAAGCACTTGAGGAAGAGCCCGTCCGACATCTTCATGATGTTGGCCTTGTGCACCGCGGTCACGCGCTTGCGGCCGTGCGTGCGCGCGTACTCGAACGCGAACTTGGCGATGCGTGTCGACGCCCGCTCGGTGATGATCTTCAGCGACTCGACGACGCCCGGCACGACCTCGTGCTCGAGTCCCGCGTAGAGGTCTTCCGTGTTCTCGCGCACGACCACGAGGTCGATGTCTTCGTAGCGCGTGATGATGTTCGGCATCGAGCGCACGGGGCGCAGATTTGCGTAGAGGTCGAGCGTCTTGCGCAGACGGACGTTGATGGAGGCGAAGCCGGTGCCGACCGGCGTCGTCACGGGACCTTTGAGCGCGACCTTGTTGCGCAGGATCGAGTCGAGCACTTCCTGCGGCAGCGGATCGCCGAAGCGCGAGATCGCCTCCGCGCCGACGAAGTACTTCTCCCACTCCACATCGACGCCGGAGCATTCGATGATCTGCACGACCGCGGCCGTGACTTCGGGGCCGATGCCGTCGCCGGGGAGAAGGGTGATCTTGTGTTTCGCCATGAAAGCTCCTTACGACAGGGACTGGTTCAATTCCCGTGCGCGGTCGCGCGCGCGCTCGAGCGAGAAGTCGAGCGGGAAGCGGTCGCGCAACGCGGCGTACTCCGGCAGTTCGTCGAGACAGCGGCGGATGCTGTCGAGCGTGGCCGGGATGAAGTCGAGGTAGTGCATGCGGCCGCGCGTGATCGGCTGCTTCGAGAACGTGCCGAGGATCTTGATCGAGCGCTGGAGCAGCGTCTCGAAGTAGCGCGCGCGGATGCGTTCATCGGCGCCCGTCAGCGCGCCGTATTCGGCGAGCATCTCGAGCTCGGTCGCGTCGCCGAGGATGCGCGCGACGCCGCGGTCGCGCAGCAGCGAGGCGAGGTCGTAGGTGTCGGGACCCTGCCGCAAATCCTGATAATCGATCAGGTAAATCGTGTCATCGGCGATATGGAGATTCTGGCCATGAAAATCGCGATGACATAAAACGTACGGGTGCGAGGCCACATTTTCGCACAGCTTTTTCGTGAGCTCTTCGAGCCCGGACGCGGAGGCGCCCATGAGCTGTTCGACGTAGAACTCGCGGGCCATCTCCAACTCGCCGTAGAAGAACTCGGCCGTGAACGCGGCGTTGAGGTTCGGCTCGGAGGCCTGCTGAAACGCGACCAGGAGTTCGATGGCGCGGCGGTAGAGCCGCACGCCCTCCTCGCGGTCCTCGTGCAGGATGTCGAAGAGCGTGCGGTCGCCGACGTCGTGCTGCAGCACCGCGATCTCGCAGTGATGCAGCACGTGCGGCACCGAGCCGTGCTCGCGAATGGCGTCGTACGCGCCGAGGAACCGCCGCAGCTGCGGCCGCACCTCCTCGGGGTAATAGGCGAGGATGTACGACCGGCCGTCCGCGTCATGGACGCGGTAGTACGCGCGCACCGAGGCGTCGCCGGCGAGCGCGCGCGCGGTCCAGCGCTCGCCGAGCCATTGCGTGAGGAACGGCGCCGCGTCTTCCGGGAGCGAGCTCACGACGAGCCTATTGCTGCGGCGCGGGGCCTTTTTCGTCGTCGCGCGCGTCGCGGATCACGACTTTGTCGATCGTGGTCGGACTGTTCGGGCGGTCGTTCGCACCGCGCGGCGCGCTGACGATCTTGTCGGCCACGTCCATGCCCTTGGTCACCTGGCCGAAGACCGTGTACTGGCGGTCGAGGAACGGCGAGTCGGCGACGACGATGAAGAACTGCGACGAGGCGCTGTCGGGATGCTGCGCGCGCGCCATCGAGACGATGCCGCGCTTGTGCGAGACGGTGTTGAACTCCGCCTTCACGTTCGTGCCCGAGCCGCCCACGCCCCACGACGACGGGTCACCGGACTTCGTGTTCGGGTCGCCGCCCTGGATCATGAAGCCGGGAATCACGCGGTGGAACTTGGTGCCGTTGTAGAAGCCTTTGTTGGCGAGGTCGATGAAGTTCTTGACGTGGTTCGGCGCCACGTCGGGGAAGAAGCGGATGTCGATCTCGCCGGCGCTGGTGTGGAGCTCGGCGACTTTGTTCTCGTAATTGCTCATGGACGCATTCTCCTGCGCGGCCGCCGTCGTGGCGGTGTCCGTCGCTGTCGCAGATGCAGCCGTGTCGGCCGCCGCGGTCGTGCTGCTCGTGGTGGAGCTCGAGGCCGTCGTCATCGTGTCGGTCGCAACCGTGTCGCTCTGCGCGGCGCTGTCCGCGCCCCGCTGCGAACACGCCACGCCCGCCACCAGCAGCACGGCAACCAGAAGTCGTTTCACGTTCAACCCCCTCGTGTTCAACTCAGGCCGCGAATCCTAGCACGGCCGGCCGGCGCGGCCGGCAGCGCTAAGGGCATAGCCAGGTTGCACGTGCGGCTGCCCTCGACGGGGTTTCTGAGAAGGCTGCACCGGCTAACGCGGCGTCGACGCGATGCGGATGTCGCCGGCGGTTGCCTCGATCTGCACGCGCTCGCCTCCGCCGTTGAGCTTTCCGACGGCGTGCACGCGCGTGCGATTGCCGACCTGCTCCTTCGTGATGGTGAGGCCGGCGATGTCGGAGACGATCGTGTCGGCGGCGGGATCGTCGGTGAAGATCGTCGCCTCGACGTCGGCGCCGAAGCCGGTCGTGACGTTGAGGTAGACGTTCCCCTTGTCGGTCTTCAGATCGAGCTTCTGCGAGCGCGCGCCGCGTTCGAGCGTCACGTTGACGTCGCCGGAGCGCGTCTCGGCGCTGACCGGCGCGGCGCCGTTGCGCACGATGATGTCGCCGCCGCCGGACATGAGGCGCACCGGCGCGTTGACGACGCCGACGCGGATCGTGCCGCCGCGCGTGAGCGCGGTGCCGCCGCGGCGCGCGGCGTCGATGGTGATGTCGCCGGCGTTGGTCGTCGCATTGAGCGGTCCGGAGATCTCGCCGAGCTGCAGCGGTCCGCCGAACGACTTCACGTTGCATTCACCGCTGACGGCGCCGAGGAGCACTTCGCCCGCGCCGGTGGCGATGAAGGCGTCGCCCTGGATCTCGCCGACCTTGATGTCGCCGAGGTTTGTCTCGTAGCGGAAGACGCCCTTCACGAGCGGCTGGTGGAACGTGCCGCCGTGCGGCAGCTGCGCCGCGGGGCGGATCTCGGACGACGACGACATCGGCGCCTGCGCCGGCGTGGGCGGGCGGATCGACTGCGCGCTCTGCAGCGTCGTGCCGTTGGCGATCAGATGGATGTTCCCCATCAGCGTCACCATCGTCACGGTCGGGCCGCCGGGCGCGTTGACGCTGCCGCGGTACGTCTGGCCGAAGAAGCTGCCGCGCGCCGGCAGGTTCGTGCGGATGTCGCCCTTCACCGTCTCGGCGATGAGGCGCAGATCGGCGGTGGGCGAGACGCTCACCGTGACGTTGCCGTTGACGGTCGATAGCGCGACGTTGCCGTGCGGCTCGAGGTTGCTGTAGATCACCGAGCCGTTCACGCTCTCGACCGTGGTCTGGCCGCTGTCGTTGACAAGCACGACGTCGCCGGCGAAGTTCTTCACGAAGACGCTGCCGGTCATGGCGTCGATGCGGATGCGCTGGCTCGTGCTGGAGATCACGCGCAGGAACGCCGTGCGCGGAATCGTGAGGCGCCACGCCACGGACGACGTCCAGCGGCGGTTGCGATTGAGGCCGCTCGTCGCGCGCAGGATGCGCGAGCGCTCGTCGCCGTCGACGAGAAGCGCGGTCTGGTCGTCACCCTCTTCGATGCCCGCGGCGTCCGGCGCGACGATGGTCTTCATCGCGATCGCGTCGATGCCCGGCTCGTCGGTGCCGACGATCTCGATGTCGCCGTTCGGGTTGTCGAGCACGAGCGAGCCGCCCGGCGCGAGCGTGAACTTCTTCTCGATGCGGAACGACTTCTTCACGTTGGCCGCGCTGAGCGTGCCGCACGCGAAGAGGACGACTGCCGCGATGAGGACTCGTTGTTTCATTCCGGCTTGAGGTTGCTCAGAGCTTCCGCGGCTTTCACGCGGACGTAGAGGTTCTCGTCATCCTGCGCGGCCTTGCTGCGCAGGGTGTCGACGGTGGTCTGATCGAGGACGGCGCCGCTGCGGGCCATGTTCGCGAGCGCTTCGACGGCCTTGATGCGCACGGCCGGATTCGGATCGCTCTGGAGCGCGCTGATGAGCGCGTCGCGCGTCTGCGTGGCCACCGCGGGCGGCAGGTTCGTCAGCGTCTCGACGGCGCGGATGCGCACGCCCTCGTGCGAGTCGCTGCTGCGCAGCACCTTGGCGAGAGCGTTGGCGATCTCGGGGTTCGCGTTCTGCGGATCGGAGTACGTGCGGCGCACCCACTCCATGGCGTTCGAGCGCGGCGAGATCGCGCCTTCGTTCTCGAGCATGTACGACAGCAGGCGCACCATGCTCTTGTCCTTCGGGCTGCCGGTGACGGTCCAGCGCGAGGTGATGTCGAACGCGACGCCGATCTGGTTGTCGCTGGCGTCGGAGTCGACGAGCTGCACGTTGGCGATGTTCGGACGGCCTTCGATGATCGGGCTCACCGCGTCGGCGTCGATGACGCGCGTCTCCGCGATCGACATCGGACGCACGTCGGCGACGCGCTGCGTCCGCGGCGTGACGCTCGTCAGCTGCGCGTCGGTCGTCGGCAGAATCGGCGCGCTGCGATGTCCGGCGAGGTAGCCGCCGCCGGCGAGCACGACGACGGCCGCGGCCTGCGCGACCCACTTGAACGCGGAGCGGCGATGGAACGGCACGACGTTGTCGCGCTCGCGTTCGCGCACCGGCTCCGGCGTCCGCGCCGGCATCGGCACGAGCTCGCCGACGTCGTCTCGTTCGGCGAGTCCGGCGCGTTCGAGGAAGCGCGCGCGCACGCGCGGCGGCACCTCGACTTCCGGCAGGTCGCCGAGCGTGGCCCACGTCTCTTTGAAGGCGCTCCACTCCTCGCCGCAGACGGCGCAGCTTTCGATGTGCTGGTGCGCGAGCTCCCGCCGCTGCGCGTCGAGCGACTCGGTGAGCAGCAGCGGCATGCTCTCGTTCACGGCACTACATTCAGACATCGGTCACCTCCGCTCGCCTCAGCGGTGAGCGTGCGTTTGAGCGTTTCCATGGCGCGGAAGACGCGCGTTTTCACGGCGCCTTCCGAGCAGCCGGCGATCTGCGCGATCTCGGCGTACGACAGTCCCTGATACCGCGACAGCAGGATGGCCTCGCGCTGTTCGGGCGTGAGCGCCTCGAGCGCGCGGCGGACCCGCTGTTCGTTCTCGCGCTGTTCGAGATTCCGGTCCGGCGCGTGCTCGCTCGACGCCGGCAGACTGATCAGCACTTCTTCCGATTCCTTGTTCCGGTTGTCCGCCTTGCGCAGGTAATCGCGGCACCAGTTCGCCGTGATCGAGAAGAGCCATGTCGACAACTTGGCGTCGCCGTGAAACTGGTTCGCGTACCTGAGCATCTTGACGAAGACTTCCTGAGTCGCGTCTTCCGCCGCCTCCGCGTTCTTCAGAAAGCGGAAGGCGAAGTTGTAGATCCTGCCGCTGTAGCGGTCGTAGATCTCCGACGCGGGGGAGTAGTCGCCGCCCTGAACGATGCGCATCAACTCCTGATCGCTCAGGTGCTTCATCTCCCCGATTTCTCTGCTCTTCGACGGACCCATGGGACGAAAGGTTCTGCGGTTACGCGCTCGTGGCAACAAGCGGTGTCCGCAGTTCATTCGTCCGCGGCTCAGGCTGCTCGGCGAGCTCTTCGCTCGAAGCGACCACGAGCGCGAAGAGGTTGAGCATCAGATAAAACACCTCGGTATCCCCGAAGTTGAACTCGAAGAGTCCCGCCACCGTGAGGCTGACGGCCACGGCGATGCCGATCTCTCCCCACATGCGCTGCGGTCCGCGCCGCGCCCGCGCGCATTCACGCAGGAAGAGCGTGAGCAGCAGCACGTACGCGGCGAGCCCGAGGATGCCGCGTTCGGCCCACAGCTGCACGACGTTGTTGTGGAGATGCGGCGGCCGCGGCCGCGGCGCGTCCTGTCTGCGATAGAGCGGATACACCTCTTTCACGTTCGCGGGACCGACGCCGAGGAGAGGGTGGTCGCGGATCATCTCGACGCCGGCTTCGACCATGCGGATGCGGTCGAAGTTCGACGACTGGCTCGTGTCGAACGTCGACATCAGGCGGCTGAAGAGCGACAGCGGCAGGAACGTGACGAAGAGGATCAGCACCGGCAGCGCGTAGAGCGCGATGCGCGCGCGGGCGCGCGTCATCAGCAGCACCGTCGCCGCGGCGGCGACCCAGCCGAGCCAGACGCTGCGCGTGAACGTGAGGAGCAGCGTCAGCGTGACCACGAGCGTGACCACGAGCTGCCACGGCTTCCGCTCGTGCCACCAGAGGAGCAGGAACATGAGCGAGAGCGGGAGCAGGAGGCCCGAGAACGTCATGACGTGCGTCGACGGACCCTGAATGCGATGCTCGAGATCGCGCCGGTCGAGGAAGACGAACTGGAAGAGTCCCCACGTGGCGATGCCGGCCGCGAAGATCGCGTGCGCCCAGATCGTCCGCTCGCGCAGCTTCGGGAAGTGGCGGAAGAGGATCAGCGCCGCCGGGAAGATCAGCATCTTGAACCAGAGCATCCCTTCGGCGCCCTGATGGATGCGGCGCGAGGCCGCGAGCGCGGAAAGCGTCGACGCGGCGCCGTACACGAGGAGCGGGTAGTAGAGGATGTGAAACGAGAAGCGCGCCTCGCCGCGGGCGATGGCCCAGCCGAGGCAGAAGATCGCCCAGAACGCGCTCAGCTCGGAGAGTGCGATTTTTCCTTGCAGAAGGATGTGCGCGAGATAGAGGCCGCACGCCCAGGCGAGCAGCGCCGAACGATTCGCGCCTTCGTTGACGCGAGGATTCACGCCTCTTCGAAAGCTTCTTCAACGAGCATCACGGGGATGTCGCTGACGATCGGATACACGCGGCCGCACTTGACGCACTGCAGCCCCTGTTCGACGACCGGCTCTTCGCCGCGGAACTTCTCGCGGAACTTGTCGCGCACGGCGGTGGCGCGCGCCGGCGTCAGCGGGACGAGCTTCACCTCCTGCTTGCAGAGCGGGCAGGCTAGAATCTCGAGGAGTTCGGCGTCGACGGCCATGGCGCGCGAACTATAGCAAAACATGCGCGTTCTCCATCTCGCCGCGGGCAACCGCTGGACCGGCGCCGCGGCACCGGCCTTCGCCGAAGTCGAAGCCTTGCGCGCGGCCGGCGTCGACGCGCACTACGCGTACGTCGGCGGCTACAAGCTGCAGGCGAAGCTCGAGCATCACGACTTCGCGCATCCGCTCATCGAGAAGGCGCAGAACCCGATGACGTTCGTCCGCTCCCTCGGCGCGCTCGACCGGATGGTCCACCAGCACGGCTTCGACGTCCTGCACGCGCATCTCACCTACGACCACTGGCTCGCGCGCGCCGTCTCGCGCAACCATCCGCGCCTGCGGCTCGCGCGCACGTTCCACGCGCGGCGCGTGCTGCGCTCGGACGTCTTCACGCGCTCGCTCATCGCGCGCACCGCGCATCTCTTCGCGATCAACGACGCGTTCCTCGGCGCGCCGGTCTTCGGCGGGCGCGAGGTCACCTTCACGCCGCCGCCGCTCGATCACCGGCAGTTCACGCCCGCGGGCGGCGACGTGCGCGCGCAGTACGGCATCGCGCCGGAAACGAAGCTCGTCACCGTGATCGGCAAGCTCTCCGCGGGACGCGGCTTCGAAGACGCGCTGCGGACGTTCGCGGAGTTGCGCGCGTCGACGACGAAGGTGCGCCTGATGATCATCGGCCACGGCGAGCATCGGCCGGCGCTGGAAACGCTCTCTCGCGAGCTCGGCGTCGCGGATGATGTGCTCTGGGCCGGCTATCACGAGGACGATCTCGCCGAGCATTACCGCGCCGCGGATCTGCTCTTCTTCACCGCGCGCGGCTCCGACGAAGGTCATCGCGCCGTGCTCGAGGCGATGGCGTGCGGCGTGCCGCCGGCCGTCTATCCAATCGAAGGCGTCCTCGCGCTCACCGGCCGCGCACACGTGGCGAGCGCCGCGGCGCCGGGCGCCCTCGCCGCGCTCGCCGCCGACCTTCTCGCGCGCGAGCCCGAGCCGCTGCGGCGCGCGGTGTACCAGCGCTCGCTGGAGTTCGGCTACCCGCGCGCGGCCGAGCGGCTCATGACCGCCTACGACTCGACGCGCGCGTCGTGAGCGCTCACGCCGCGGCGATGACCTTCAACTCGACCGCGATCGGCGTCGGCAGCGAGTCGACGCCGACGGTCGTGCGCGTCGGCTGGATCGTGCCGAAGTATTCCGCGTAGACCTCGTTGAAGCGCGCGAAGTCGCCCTGCATGTCGGTGAGATACACCGTCACGTCGAGCACCTTCGCGAGCGAGCTGCCCGCTTCCTCGAGGATCGTCTTCACGTTCTCGATGCACGCGCGCGTCTGGACGTCGATGTCGTGGCCGATGACGCTGCCCGCACCGTCGCGCAGCAGGCCGGGGATCTCGTTCGTGCCCGGCGTGCGCGGACCGATGCCGGAGAGGAAGAGAAAGTCGCCGACGCGGCGCGCGTGCGGATACGGCCCCACCGGCTTCGGCGCGCGTTCGCTGCGGATGATCTGCGGCGGCTGCGCTGCAGCAGCCGTCTGCGAGGACGCGGGCGCGGCGCCGCCGTAATCGTCCTGCGACGAGAGCTCGCTCTGCCGGTGCACGTCCGGCCCTTCGGCGAGCACGTTATGCGACTCGAGTCCGGTACCGCCCGCCGCGAACTCCGGGACCGGTCCCTCGTCGAACTCCTTCTCCCAGTCCATCTGCTTGCGGTCGTTCGGCGTGAGCTCGACGATGGCGTTGCCGGTACCCCACACCGGCTGGTAATCCCACACCTTGCCGTCGTACTTGTTGTGCTCGCCCATCACCGCGCCGAGCCACCAGATCGCCTTGAAGTTCATGTCGGCGTTGGCCTCGCGCGCGAAGTCGCGGGCGACCTGCGCGACGTCTTCGAGCCGACCCTCGCCGAACATCTCCAGGATCTTGCGGTTCCACTCGTCGTCTTTCTGCGACGAGATGCGGTCGTGCGCGGGATCGATGTCCGCGACCTCGTAACGGTTCGAGAGATTCGTCACGCAGACGACGATCGTCTTCTTGCCGTACGCCTCGATCGCGGCACGCGCGGCGAATCCCAGCGCGCGCGTTTCCTCGCGCTCCGCGTAGATGTTGCACGAGACGACCGACGCGGGGATGGCGTTGTTCGGGTTGAGAAGCTTCAGCGCGACGACAGTGCCGGTGTCGATCGGGAAGCCGTGATACGCGACCGTCGCCGCCTGCATGCCGTGCTCTTTGCACAGGCGCGCGTAGAGCTTGCCGAACTCCGGTTCGATGCGGAACTCGTACGGGATCTCGCCGAGCGCGTACCAGTTCTGATCGACGAGCGTCCACTTCGGCTTCGGGTCGATCTGGAAGAGATGCCCGATGACGGAGAACCACTGCGTCGAATAAAGCAGGATCAGCTCCGCTCCGGAACGCTCGATTTCCTTCCCGACGGCCTCGTAGCTGCGCCGCAGCGACGCCCATCCGGCATTTTTCTCCGGCGCGAGGAGCGGATGCGGCTGGCCCGGAACGATGTACGCCTTCTGAATCACCGGCGCAGAATGCGCGACGCGTCGCGGCAGGTCAACTGGCGCGCGCGCATCACGCCACCGCGCCCTGCGTCGTGGCGTCCGCCTTCAGTTCCGGATCCCAGCCGACGACCGCGTTGCCGGTGCCGATCACGGTCCAGTAGCCGTACACCTCCGCCGGATACTCGGGGAAGCCGAGCGCGGAGAGCATCCACGCCAGCGAGCCCGCTTTCACTTCCGACACCGCGTGATCCATGAACTCCGGCAGGATCGCCGCGAGCTCGCGCGTGCGGCCGCGGCGCATGAGGTCGAGCACCTGCATGTCCCACAGATACCCCGAATGCTCGTACACGTGCTCGCGCGACATGTCCTCGGGGATCTCGGGCTCGGTCGTGAAGTGGCGGTGCGAGAGCGTGTTCGACGCGAGCAGCACGGCGCGACGTCCGCTCTTCTCGATCGCGCGCCGCGTCGCCTCGCCGAGCTGGATCATCTGCGCCTGCCCCATCTCGTTGCTGAAGTAGTAGGGCGAGTTGTTCGACGAGATGCCGACGATCGGGACGTCCCACTCAGGATTCATCATGTGACACGAGACGATCGTCCCGTAGTCGACGCGGAAATTCGGGTTGCGCATCATCTTCGTGATGAGCCCCATCGAGCGCCCTTCTTCCGCGATGAGCTCCGCGAGCTCGACGTCGACTTTGATGTCGTACGTGTAGCGGAAGAGATTCGGGAAGATCGGATCGACGGAGAGCCCGTGGAACTCCGGCACGCCGAGGAAGTGGTGGCCGATCACGGTCTGCCAGTGAGGAGAGTGCACGAGGAAAACGTCGGGCTTCTTCGCGAGGAAATGCTTGCGCGCGCGCTCGTAGCCCCAGCGCAGCACTTCCCAGCCGCACTCGGACTTCGGCTCGTTCCGCCACGGATTCTCGCCGTAGACGATGTGCGGAGGATGCGGCGCGAGCACGCCGCCGATGATTCCACCCTTGCTCATGCGCGTTAGTTTACCGGCTTCGGGCAAACCGAAACCGGCCGCGGCCGTCTGATGCATCTCGGAGGAACGTGTACCTGTGCATTTCCCTTTGATTCTGCTCTTCGCGCTCCACGCCGCGACCGCGTCGCTGCCGAGCGCGCGCGACGTCATCGACCGCTACGTTGCCGCGCGCGGCGGGCGCGAGAAGATGGACGCCATTCACTCGCTCATCTACCGCGGCCGCTACAGCGAGGGCTCGCACGTGAGCGATCACGCGGCGATGAGCCTCATGCGGCCGTACTACAAGCTCGTCGGCGACGCCGAACATCCCGATCCCGATTTCGCGGAGGGCTACGACGGCAGCGCGTGGGAGTTCTACGGCGATCCCGGCGTCGTGGTGCGCACGGTCGGCGCGGCGTCGTCGGCGGGGCGGCACGCGACGGACATCGACGGACCGCTCGTGGCCGCGCTGCGCAACGGCTGGGACGTGAAGCTCGCCGGCATCGAGCCGGTCGGCGATCGCCGCGCGTATCTCCTCGTCATCACGATGCCGGATGGGTTCGTGCAGCAGGAGCTCGTCGACACGGAGACCTCGCTCCTGATCGCGGAACGCCACGCCGCGCCGATTCACGCGTTCGGCGAGAAGGTGACGTCCGAAGAGCGCGTCGGCGACTACCGCGACGTCGACGGAGTGCTGTTCGCGTTCTCGCATCGCGAGGTCGAGATCGCGACCGGACGCGTGCTCAACGAAATGCAGTGGACGTCGATCGTCGCGAACACGGTCTCCGATGCGAAGGTCTTCTCGCCGCCGGATTGGAACCGCACGCCGCTGCAGCGTTTTCTCGACCAGCTGTACGCGGAGCGGGCGGACGCGGACGCCGTGCTGTGGAGCTATCGCGATTTCAAACGCACGCAGCCGTCCATCGATACGCACGACGGCATCGCCTTCATCGGCTATCAGATGCTGAAGATGGGCGACGTCGTGCCCGCCACGAAGCTGCTCGAAGCGAACGCCGCCGACTATCCGCACGCCGCGAACGCCGCCTTCGACCTCGGCCGCGCCTACGAGACTGCATCGCGCACCGCCGACGCGATCCGCGAGTACCAGCGCGCGCTGACCATCGATCCAACATACGCGCGCGCGAAAGCCGCGCTCGAACGGCTGCCGGGACACGTACGCGGATCGGTGCGTCCGTGAATCGACGCTAGCGATTCAGCGGCTGTTCGTTGACCCAGTGGAAGCCGCGCGTGACCAGGAAGAAGTTCTGGTCCGCGCGGCGCCTGCACGTCGCGTGGATCGCGTGACCCAGCGCGTTCGTGTCGAGCACCAGCACGTCGCGCGCGGGACGCTGGTAGTGCAGCGTGAACTTCACGCTCGCGTTGTCGCGGTCTTCGACGTCGATGGTCTGCTTCTTCTCGTCGACTTTGGCCGTGAAGCGCTGCCGTTTGTCTTCCATCGAGTAGATCGAGAGAAAGCCGGGACGGTCGATGACCACGCGGCGCCAGCGCGTGAAGTCGGTCGTCAGCGGCGGGCGCGGCTTGCCGTCGAACACGAGCTCGTCGACGTTCCATACGCCGCGCAGCGGCGACTCGAGGCCCACTTCCATGTACTTGCGGATGTCGTGGACGTGCTCGACGCACTGGTAGATGTAGAGCGCGATGAGCACGTTGCGCACGACGATCGCCGTGAGGCGCACCCACGGACGCATGCGCAGCGGCGGCGGTGGCGGCGCGTCGGCGGGCTGATCGAGAAAGAAACGCGCGAGCCGCGGCAGATCGCGTACGGTGAGAAAGACCGCCATCAGCAGGAGCTCGGACGAGTAGATCTTCACCGGCACGTCGAAGAAGAAATTCAGCGCAACGACGTTCGTCATCGCGATGATCGAGACGCAGGCGCCGAGGAGCGTCGTGCGGCGGAACGTGAGCAGGATGCCGGCGACGGTTTCCACGAGTCCGGTGAGACATTGATACGCGTTCGAGTAGCCCATGAAAGCCCACAGCACGCCCATCGGCGAGGAGTCGCCGTACAGCTGCGCGAGCTTCTCGAGCGACGGCGGCGGGAACTGCGCCACCATCACCTTGTCCATGCCGTAGAAGATCATCGTGAGCGCGAGCGCGAAGCGGACGTAGATGCGCAGCGCCTCGTGCAGCCACGTGTACTGCGTGCGGCGGCGATCGAGGACGCTCCAGACGATCGTGACGAGGAGCGCGACGGCGAGCATCGTCGCGATCTGGACCCAGTTCCACGTCGTGTCGCCGCTGCCGTTCGGCAGCATCGGCGTCTTCACGCGGAAGACGCGCTCGGCGATCACGGGCACCGCCGCCTGCCACATCTTCATCCACGCGCTGCCGACACCCGGGATGTAGTCGAGCGGGAACGGCGCGTTGATGAGGACGAAGAAGGCGAAGGCGAAGCGGAAGAGGACGCGCGTGGCCGGATGCCAGCGAATGCTCTGCGAATCGAGCTCGTCCATCAGGACAGCTTCACACAGATGTTCTTCGGCTCGGTGAAAAAATGCAGTGAATCGACGCCGCCCTCGCGTCCCACGCCGCTGTCTTTGACGCCGCCGAACGGCACGCGCAGATCGCGCAATAGCCAGCAGTTGATCCAGATCGTGCCGGCGTCGAGCTTCGCCGCGACGCGATGCGCGCGCTGCAGATCGCGCGTCCACACTGTTGCCGAAAGTCCGTAGCGCGTCGAGTTCGCGAACGCGATCGCGTCGTCTTCCGCGTCGAACGGCGTGATGGTGACGACGGGTCCGAAGATCTCTTCCTGCAGGACGCGGCAGTCGCAGCCGAGGCCCGTGATCACCGCGGGCTCGAGAAAGAAGCCGGGACGATCGACGCGCTTGCCGCCGGTGACGATCGTGCCGCCTTCTTCTTCGGCGAGGCGGAGATAGCCGGTGACTTTCTCGAGGTGCGCGGCGCTGATCAGCGCGCCGACATCGGTTTGTGGATCGGCCGGATCGCCGATGCGCAGCTGCTTCGTCGCGGCCACGAAGCGTTCGAGGAACGCGTCGTAGATCGAGCGCTCGACGAAGATGCGCGAGCCGCAGAGACAGATCTCGCCCTGATTCCAGAAGCTCGAGCGGATCGACGTCGACACGGCTTCGTCGAGATCGGCGTCGGCGAAGATGAGGTTCGGGTTCTTGCCGCCGAGCTCCAGCGAGAGCTTCTTGAATTTCGGCGCCGCGGTTGCGGCGACCTTCGCGCCGGTGACGGTGCCGCCCGTGAACGAGATCAGCGGCACGTCGGGGTGTTCGCAGAGCGCGGCGCCGGCTTTCGCGCCGTAGCCGTGCACGATGTTGAGGACGCCCGGCGGAATGCCGGCATCGAGCGAAAGCTCCGCGAGCCGCTGCGCCGTCAACGGCGTCAGCTCGGAAGGCTTGGCCACGCACGTATTGCCGCACGCGAGCGCAGGCGCGATCTTCCACGACAGCAGATACAGCGGCAGGTTCCACGGCGAGATCAGACCCGCAATGCCGATCGGCTGGCGCAGCGTGTAGTTGAGCGCGTGCCCGTCGGCGATGTGCGCCTCGCTGGCGTGATGCAGGATGGCCGTGGCGAAGAAACGGAAGTTCGCCACCGCGCGCGGGATGTCCAGCCGCCGCGCGAGCGAGACCGACTTGCCGTTGTCGCGGCTCTCGAGTTGCGCGAGCTCGTCGAGGTTCTGTTCGATGAGCTCCGCGAGCTTCAGCAGCAACCGGCTGCGCTGCTCGGCGTGCATCGCCGCCCACGCGGGGAACGCCGCCTTCGCCGCGCGCACGGCATCGTCAACATCTTGACTGTCGGAGTCGGGAACGTGCGCGAGCACTTCGCCGGTGGCGGGCTCGACGTCGTCGAGGTAGGCGTTCGCGCGCGGGGGGACGAAGGTGCCGTTGATGAAGTTAGCGAGGCGCAATGAAGAACTCCTGCGGATCGAACTCCCAACGGTCGATGTCCGGATCCCATGAGTCCCACGGCACGATGGCGGCCATGCGCTCGCGCAAATTCGGCGGAATCACTTCCGGGACGATGTACGCCTTCTGCCGCCGGAGCTTGTATGGGTTGCGGAACTCGAAGCCGAGGACGCCGAGGATGTAGCGGGCGATGTACCACGTCGCCTGCGGGTTCCAGCCGTGCGCGATCTTCACGACCACGCCGAGTCCCTCGGGAAATTCGGGATGCTCGATGGCGAGGCCGAGGAGACCGTCGGCGCCTTCCTTCGCGAGGACCTTGCCGCCGCACGCCTTGAGCACCGTCGAGTCGAGCCGGTTGAAGCCGCCGATGAGATCGGGATGTTCGACCATCGCGCGCCAGATCCAGTCGTCGTGCTTTTCGGTGACGAGATTCGCGAAGAGCTTCGCGAGATCGGTCACCGTCATCGACACCGTCGGCAGGCCGCAGCCGTCTTTCGCGATCGTGCCCATCTTCCAGTCGCCGCCGAGCACGCCGCGCATGTACTGCATGTACTCCTGGAAGAACGGATGATGCGGCAGGACGTAGCCGGTGCGGCGCCAGCCGCGCAGGCGGCAGCCGCGCAGGATGGCCGCGTGCTCGCCGGAACAGCAGTGATACCAGCGGCGCGGGCGGCGCACCTGCCGGCCGAACTGCACGAGCGGCACGTCGTGCGGCGTCTGCATGAGGCCCCATTCGCTCTCGCGCAGGATGGAGCGCGCGACGGCGACGTGCTCGGTGTCGCCGTTGTGCGAGGCGACGGAGATGGCTTGCTGCTCCGGCGTCAGCGCGGACGCGAAGTCGCGCGCGAAGACTTTCATCATCAGCGGCTTCACCATCGAGCGTCCGTAGACCTCGACGTTCCCGCCGAACGAGTAGAGCAGGTTCTTGCCGGTGACCCACGACACCGCGCCGTGGATCGTGTTCTCGGCGACGCCGTTGCGGCGGTACTCGACGAGCGGCTGCCAGTTCGGCATCGCGCGCGCGAAGTTCGGCGCGACGCTCTCGTCGAACGTGGCCGTGGGCGTCGTCGTTTCGTCGACGGTGGTCATGACGCGAGCTCCGGCGCGACGCGCGTCATGAAGTCGCGCATGTTCTTCATCACGCGTTTCGAGTCGTGGTTGTTGAAGTCGAACCAGAGCATGAGCCGGTCCTCGGGATCGAAGCGCTCGCGCATCTGTTCCGCGATCTGGTCCGGCGTGCCGACGAGCGCGTTGTTCGTCGCGCGCCGCACCTTCTCCTCGTCGAGCGTGCCTTCGAGCGCGCGCCAGTAGTTCGACAGCGCGTCGCGCGCCTCGTCCGCGGCCTGCTGCGCGTCGTCGCTGATGAAGACCAGCACCGTGCGCGGCATCAGCCGCCGCTGCCAGCCGCCGCCGTCGGCGTGGTAGTGCGTCTGCATGCGGCGGTTCGTCTCCTCGATCTCCGCGCCGGGCGTGATGGAGAGATTGAAGACGCCGACGGGGAGGATCGTGTTCGCGAAGATCTGCGTCGCCGGATCGTGCGAGCCGATCGACAGCCGCAGCAGGTCCATGCGCGGCTCCTGCGGCACGATCTTGAGGTTCGGAAAGCGCCAGCGCGGCTCGAGCGCGATTTCGTCAACGTATTGACCGAATGCCTCTTGCACGCGCTGCCAGTCGGCGTCGGTGCGGAAGTCCCCTCGGCGCAGCGCGCGCGGCGCGATCATCGCGGAGCTGAGCACTTCCCCTTTCAGCAGCCGCAGGAAGATCTCCGTCGCTTCCTCGAAGATCTTGTTCTTCACCACCGGCCACGCCGCAGCCTCGACGGGATTGCGCGGCACGATGCCGTACGGAACGTTGATGAACGGAAAGCGTCCCGACGCGAAGCCGACCGTCAGCGTGCGCCGCTCGTTCGGGTCGAGCCCGTGCAGCGTGAGGAACGTCTTGATGCGCTCCGCCGCGGCGATCGGTCCGCCGTTGCAGAGAATGTTCATGATCGCCGAGCCCATGCCGATGCGCTTCGTGCGCGCGAACACGCGATGGGCGAGCTGCAGGATGTCGGTGTTGAGGCCGATCTCGCCGATGAAGTGCGGGATCACGGCGCCGGGATTCGTTTTCTGAATCTCCGTCGAGAGGTGGCTCTCCGCGACCCACGCCGTGCCGAAGCCCAGCGCGTCCGCGAGCTCGACCTGCTCGAAGAAGTGCTCGAACATCTCCCGCTCGCTCGGCACGTACCCGTGCACGTCGGTCTGACAGATCGAGAAGAAGATGTCCAGCTCCATCGGGCGGTACATTAGGCGACATGAAACGCGCGATCAACTTCGCTCTCGTCGCATGCGCGCTCGCGTGCGCGTCGCAGGTGGCGATTCCCGCGAACCGCTACGGTCTTCACGTCGTGCCCGATCGCGCGACGTACGAGCGTCTCGCGCGGCGCAATCCCGACACGCGCCTCGTCGACGTCGCGTCGCTGGGCATCCCGCTCGACATCCGCTACGCGACGCCGAACAACTTCATGAAGCACACGCTCTATCCGGTGGCGAAGGCGTATCTGCGCGCGCCCGCCGCCCGCGCGCTGGCGGACGTCGAGCGCGAGCTCGCGCAACAGGGACTCGGCGTGAAGGTGTTCGACGCGTATCGCCCCTATTGCGTGACCGAGGCGATGTGGGAGCCGATCAGGAATCCGGACTTTGTGGCCGATCCGGCCAAAGGCTCGCGCCACAATCGCGGCGCCGCCGTCGATCTCACGCTCATCGACCTCCGCACGGGCTCCGAGCTGGCGATGCCGACGCCGTACGACGACTTCACGTCACGCGCGCGTCAGGATTTCAACGACCTGCCGCCGGACGTCGTCGCGAATCGCGCGAAGCTGCGCGACGTGATGACGCGGCACGGCTTCGCGCCGCTGCCATCCGAGTGGTGGCACTTTGACTTTGGCGGATGGGAGAAATTCGAGTTGATGGATGTGCCGCTGGAGGCGCTTAGAAACGAGTGACCATCGATAGCGACCCCACCTTGTAGTGCGGCGACGAGTCGTAGCCGAAGTCGATCTGGAAGCGCGGCCACGCGAAGCCGCCGCCGACCGCCCAGTGGTTCTGCGACTCGCCCTTCGGATAGAGCAGCGCCTCGGCGATGTAGTCGGGACGGTTGAGCGGTCCCTGCCACTCGATCGAATGCGCGGGGTCGCGCCAGAAGCCGCCGCGCAGCGCGAACGGGATCTTCGTCGGGAAAAAGTACTCCGCGCCCGCGTGCAGCTCCGTCACGTCGTTCGCGCCGAACGGATCCTCGAGATCGCGCACGTCGGCGACCGACGCCACGAAATCGTCGGCGAGATTCGAGTACTTCACGCGCACCGCGTCGGCGTTGATCGTCAGCACCGGGATCGGGCGGTACGAGACGCCGAGTCCCATGATGTCGGGCACGTGGAACTTCGTGCTCGCCACGTTGTTGAACTGGAACTGCGAGGCCGTGTTCGCGAAGAAGAGCGGCGCCTCGAACTGCGGTCCCTGCTTGTACACGCCGCCGATGCTCAGCTTGTCGAGCGGCGTCCACTTGAAGCCGGCCGCGAACGTGGTGTCCGAGACTTCGCCGATGTCGACGTTGCCGCCGTTCGTCTTCGCCGTGGCCTGCACGATGATCGCGTCGAGCGCGAACTGCTGCGTGTAGCGCGAGGTGAACGCCGCTTCCTCGAAGCGATGGTGGCGCACGGTCGCGCCGATGGAGAACTTCGGATGGATCTGCCACGCGCCGGCGAGGCCGAACGTCCGCTCGCGCACGTCGAGCGCGGAGACGAACGGATTGATGCGGAACTCGAGGCACGCGAACGGATCGTTGCGCTGCGTGCGCAGCGCCTGGCATTCGGCGAGCGTGATCGGATCGCCCGACGGCACGCGATTCGTCGCCGGCAGATAGAAGTTCGGCAGCGGCGTCGTGACGCGTCCCGTGAACTGGTCCGTCACCGGCGCGACCACGCCGCCGCCTTTGTTGTTGAGCGGCTCGTGGTAGTACGCGCCGAGGGTGAACTTCTTGATCGGGAAGACCGCGCTGGCGAAGCTGATCACCACGCGGTCGCTGTAGTGCGTGAACGGCGTGCGCTGGATGTTCGGGAACGTGCCGCTCGTCGAGAAGAGCTGCTGCTCGAGGTAGTTGCGCACTTCGACCGAGACTTCCGGCTTGCGCAGGATCGTGAGGCCGGCGGGATTCGCTTCGGCCGCGGAGGCGTCGTCGGCCAGTCCGAGGAACGCGCCGCCCATGCCAAGGGAACGCGCGCCGGGATTGCCGAAATTGAACTGCAGGCCCGACAACGCCTCGATGTCGACGTTCTGTGCGGCGAGCGGAAGCGCCGCGAACGCGGCGAGCACCACGAGAAACTTGCGCATGAAATTCATGATAGCCCCGCCCTGACAGCCTCGACAACGCGCGCCAGCACCTCGTCCGGCGCGCCGAGCTGCTTCGCGCGATCCTTGCGGAAGCTCCATTCGATCTGGCCGTTGGCGAGACTCTTCGCGCCGACGGCGATGCGCAGCGGGAAGCCGATGAGGTCCGCGTCCTTGAACTTCACGCCCGGACGCTCGTCGCGATCGTCGAACAGCACGTCGATGCCTTCCGTCTTCAGCTTCTCGTACACCTCGGTTGCCGTGCGCAGCACCGCTTCGTCTTTGCCGACCGACGTCACCACGACTTCGAACGGCGCGATCGGCATCGGCCAGATGATGCCGTCGTCGTCGTGACTCTGCTCGATCGCCGACGCCACCGTGCGGCCGATGCCGAGGCCGTAGCAGCCCATGACCATCGGCTGCCGCTGGCCGCTCTCATCGAGAAACGTGCACTGCATCGCCTCGGAGTACTTCGTGCCGAGCTTGAAGATGTGGCCGACTTCGATGCCGCGATAGATCTCGAGCGGCGTGCCGCAGCGCACGCACGGATCGCCTTCGATGGCGGTCGTGAAGTCGCCGAACTCCGGCTCGGGAAAGTCGCGGCCGGGCACGGCGAAGTCGTAATGCATGTCCTTGCGGTTGCCGCCGACGATCCAGCGTTTGCGGCCGCGCAGCGAATGATCGGCGAGCACGCGCGCGCACTTCGTGCCGACCGGGCCGCAGTAGCCGATCGGGCCGCCGGTCGTTTCCTCGAAGCGCGTGTCGGAGAGCATCTCCATCCATTGCGCGCCGAGGTGGTTTTTGATCTTGATCTCGTTGCCGGCGCGATCGCCGCGCACGAGCACCATCACCGGACCGAGGTCGGTGTCGAAGACGAGCGTCTTGATCAGCTGCGAGGTCGGCTTGTTCAGGAAAGCGCCGACGTCGTCGATGCTCTGCGTGCCGGGCGTATGCAGCTCGGCGAGCACCTCCGACGGCGCGGGCTCGACTTCGTCGTCGAAGAACTTCGACGTCGCCTTCTCCACGTTCGCGCCGTAGCGGCAGTTCGGGCAGCTCACGACCGCGTCCTCGCCGGACTGCGCGAGCACCATGAACTCGTGCGATGCGGAGCCGCCGATGTTGCCGGTATCGGCTTCGACGGGAACGTGGTCTAAGGAGCAGCGATGAAAAATGCGGCTGTACGCGTCGCGCATCACGTCGTACGTCTCGTCGAGCGACTCGCGCGTCGTGTGGAAGGAGTACGCGTCCTTCATGATGAACTCGCGGCCGCGCATGAGGCCGAAGCGCGGACGCACTTCGTCGCGGAACTTCGTCTGAATTTGATAGAGATTGATCGGCAGCTGGCGATACGAGTTGATCGCGTCGCGCACGGTGTCCGTGATCACTTCCTCGTGCGTGGGGCCGAAGACGAAGTCGCGGTCGTGCCGGTCTTTGATCCGCAGAAGTTCTTTTCCATACTTCTGCCAGCGACCCGATTCCATCCAGAGCTCCGCCGGCTGGATGGACGGCATCAGCAGCTCGGACGCGCCCGCGCGGTTCATCTCGTCGCGGACGATCGCCTCCATCTTCTGGATGGAACGGAGGCCGAGCGGCAGATACGTGTAAATGCCGGCGGCGACTTTACGGATCATGCCGGCGCGCATCATCAGTCTCTGACTGACGACTTCCGCGTCGGCGGGCACTTCTCGCAGTGTATTGATGAAGAAACGGCTCCAGCGCATAAGGGCGGGGATTGTATCCGAGCCGTTGTTTTGTTGAGCTTTTGACGCCATGAACGACGATCAGGTCCTCGTATTCGAGCGCCCGCCGGTGTCGCGCATCATCTCGTGCGCGGCGTCGTTCGGCTCCGCGGCGATCTTCTTCATGTATCTCGCCGATCATCCGACCGACTACCGGTTCCTGCCGATGTTCGGCCTGGTCCTGCTCTTTCTGGGCACGGTCGCGGCCGCGGTGCTGCAGTACGGCGATCACATCTACTTCAGCAACATCGGCGTGAAGTACGAGAACCGCTTGCTGAAGCTGTTCGGCAAACACGGGCGGTGGATGCGCTGGGAGGACATCGTCGAGGTGCGCGAGGTGAAGCAGAAGGTGCTGATCCTGCTCTCGCGCGACGGACGGCGGATGCTCGTCGACGCGATTCTTGGCTATGCGATTGCACGCGCGGAGATCCTCAGGCGAGCTCCGCAGGCGATCCTGTCGGGCACTCTCGCCCGAGAGGATTCTTGAGCCGCAACCGCCGCTACGTACTCATCGCCGCCGCCGCGCTCGTCCTCCTGCTCGCGATCTTCGGCATCGTTCTGTACCGCGAGCGCCTGCAGCGCCATCGCGTGTTCCGGCCCGTCGCGGGCGAGACGAAGAAGACGGAGACGCCGCGCGGCATCCCGCCGGTCGAACAATGGTCGGCGACGTTCCGCCAGCTCGACGGCGACGACCTCGCGGAGCTCCTCGAACAGATCGAACAGAAGCAGCCCGACCTCTACGCGCGCCACTCGCTCGCATATCTGCACGCGCGCGCTCTCATCGAGAGCAACGAAAAGTCGGACGCCGCGAAGAAGCTCGAGCCGTTTCTCGCGAAAGGCAATCCGCTGCGCGAGCTCGCGCTGTATCACCGCGCGTCGATCGCGGACGGCGAGGATGCGAGCCGCTACCGCATGGCGCTCATCACCGACTATCCGCACGCGCTCTATCGCGACGAGGCGATCGAAGACGAGATCGACTATCTCTCGACGCTCGACGACCCGAATCGCCTGACGCAGTTCGCGACCACGATCACGCCGTCCGCATCGACGGCACTGCGCCGTGACATCACCGCGCGCATCCTCGAAGCGACCGCGAAGCGCGATCCGAACGGCGCGCTCACGCGCGGCCTCGCGCTCCTGCAGGGCGGCACGTCCGACGACGCCGCCGACCGCGCCGCGCGCGCGCTCGATCGTCCCGAGCTCCTGCCGCGGATGAACGTCAACCAGTGGGCGCTCCTCGGCGAGACCTTTCAGAAGCACCGCCACTTCGACCGCGCGACGGCGCTTCTGCAGCTCGCGCTGAAGCACGCGTACACCGACGATCTGCAGTTCGCCGTCGGCCGCAGCTACTTCGGCGCGGAGAAGTTCGCGGAGGCGCAGGCGGCCTATCTGCGCGGCGCGAACGCGACGAAGTCGCCGGGACAGAAGGCGACGTTCCTCTGGCATGCCGCGCGTTCCGTGCAGCTGCGCGGCGACGACGGCGGCGCGGAGCAGCTGATGTCGCAGGCCATCGCGGTGCCGGGGAAGTTTCCGGCGACGCTGGCCGCGCTGACGCAACGCCTGCGTACGCGCGCGAAGCAGCATCGCCTCGCGGAAGCGGGCGCCGATCTCGCGCAGCTGCGCAAGCTCGCGCCGAACGAGCGCGCCATCGTCGAAGGCTCGCTCGCGTACGCGATCGCGCTCCTCGGCACCGGCAATCCCGCCGGCGCCACCGCGACGCTGAACGGCGTGCCGCCGAAACTGCTCGACGACTACGACCGCGCGGAGTTCGCGTACTGGCGCGCGCGGGCAGCCGAGGATCGCGATCCGCCGGCGGCGTTCCGCAACTATCTCGATGTGCTGCGCGCGAAAGTGCCGACGCACTTTGCGTACTTTGCGCGGCAGCGGCTCGACGCGCCGGCGATGGCGCCGAAGCTCACGCGCGAGCTCGCGCTGCGCGAGGCGCAGGTCGCGAACCTCATCGCCGCGAAGAACTTCGCCACCGCGAAACAGCTGCAGACCGATCGCGTGCTGCTCTCCTCGCGCGACCGCGCGGCGCAACTGCAGAAGCTCGCCGCGATCTATCGCGAGCTGCCGGCGTATCGCGCGATCCTCGAGCTCACGCCGGAGTCGCTGCCGCAGTTTCCGAACGCGGCCACGCCGCAGGATCAACTCCTCGCCATGGGCTTGTACGACGACGCCGTGCCGTCGATCGAGAAGCGCTGGGGTTTGCGTCCCGCGCGCGCCGCGCTCACGCGCTCGCTCGCGCTCAACCAGGGCGGCGCGTCGAAGGACTCGATCTATGCGATCGAGGTCATGATGAAGTCCGTGCCGAACGACTTTCATCCGGACCTTCTGCCGGAGGTCGTGCGGCAACTCCTCTACCCGCGCTACTTCTACAACTACATCGCCGACGACGCGAAAAAGTACGAGGCCGATCCCGCGCTCGTGCTGTCGATCATGCGCGAGGAGTCGCGCTTCAACCCGCGCGCGAAGTCGGAGGCGGCCGCGCGCGGACTGCTGCAGTTCATTATCACCACCGCACGCGACATCGGCCGCGACGTCGGCATCGTCGATCTCGCGCCGGAGGATCTCTACGATCCGCGCGTGATCATCCGCCTCGGCGCGAAGTACATCAGCGAGTTGTCGAAGACCTTCGGCGGCGATCACTATCGCGCCAGCGCCGCCTACAACGCCGGTCCGAAACAGGTCGCGCTCTGGACACGCCTGCAGCCCGCGCCCGGCGACGATTACTTTCTGAGCGCGATCAACTTCGACGAAACGAAAAACTACGTCCGCAAGGTGATGAACTCGTACGAGCGTTACGGCGCGATCTACGGCAGCTCCGCGCCCGTCGGCGGCCTGCGCGCGGAGCCGTGAGCCACATTCGTCTCCTTTGCGTGTCTAAGTCGGATGAGGAGACGCGGTCACGCGGCAAGCAGCGATCCTGATTCTCCCCCTACAACTCAAACCGAGCGTCTCGACGCCGCCGCAAGTCCGCGGGCCGCGTCTCCTCACACCACCGCGCTCTCGGTGATCTCGACCGTGCCGGCGTCGGCGTCGAGCGTGGCCATCACGCCGAGCGGAATCGTCAGCTTCTGATCGATGTGGCCGAACGCGAGTCCCGACAGCGCGGGCTGCGGTCCGTTGCCGAAACGGTCGCGCAGCACGTCTTCGAGGCTGAAGAACGACGGGTTCTTGTTGCATTCGGTGCAGTGGCCGAAGAGGAAGCCCGCCATGCGCTCGAACTTTCCGCCGAGGGCGAGCTGCGTGAGCATGCGGTCGATGCGGTAGATGTCCTCGCGCACGTCCTCGGTGAAGACGATCGCGCCGTCCGTTTCGAGCTCGCACGGCGTGCCCATGAGCGTGGCGAGCAGCGTGAGGTTGCCGCCGATGAGACGTCCCGACGCTTTGCCGCCGTGCAGGCGCAGCACGCGATTGTCGCGATCGACGAGATCGTCCGGCTTCTTCGGCGGGTGCGAGCGCGCCGATCGGCTCCGGCGTCATCACCGCTTTGCGAAAGCAATCGAGCGAATACGGATCGAGCTTCGAGCCGCCGACGGGACCGTGAAACGTGACCAGCCCCGTGCGCTGATGGATCGCGTTGAGCAGCGCCGTGATGTCGCTGTAGCCGATGAGCACTTTCGGCTTGCGCGCGATGAGGTCGTAGTCGAGATACGGCAGCACGCGCGGCGAGCCCCAGCCGCCGGTGTAGCAGACGATGCCGGCGATCGCGTCGTCGGCGAACGCGCGATTGAGATCGTCGGCGCGATCGCGGTCGTGTCCCGCGAAGTAGCCCCAGCGATCGTACGCATGTTGACCGATCGCGACTTTGAGGCCGATGGCCTCGAGCTGCTCGCGCGCGATGGCGATCGCGTCGGCCTCGAACGTCGCGGAGGCCGGCAGCACCAGCGCGACGGTGTCGCCTTCCGCGAGCCGCTTCGGCTTCACGAGCTTGCGCGCGGTCGCGCGCGGCGCGGCCGGCGCGGCGGCGAGAGCGGCGGTGGCGGTGGAGACGCAGAGGAGTCGTGCGAAGTCGCGCCGGTCGAGCATACGCGCGATTTTAGCGACCGCTATGCGCCGGACGCGATCGCGCGGTCGTATAGATCGCGATACATCGGCACGATCTTCTGGTCGTCGAACTCCGCGACCGCATGCTCGCGCGCCTGGCGTCCCATCCGGCGGCGCAGCGAGTCGTCGCGCAGGATCTCGATCGCGCGCGCGGCCATCGCGTCCGTGTCGCCCACGCCGACGAGGTATCCGGTCTCGCCGTCGACGACCACCTCGGGTAAGCCGCCGCTGCGCGACGCGATCACGGGCACTTCACTGCACATCGCCTCGAGCGCGGCCATGCCGAACGATTCCGTCTCGGACGGCAGCAAAAAGAGATCGCATGCGCCGAGGACTTCTTCGAGGTTCGGAACGTTGCCGAGGAAGAAGACGCGGTCGCGGAGGCGATGCTCGCGCGCGTACGCCTCGGCGCGCGAACGATCGGGGCCGTCGCCGATCATGAGCAGGCGGCTCGGCACTTCCGACGCGATCTTGCGGAAGACTTCCACGACGTCGAGCACGCGCTTCACCGGCCGGAAGTTCGAGACATGGCAGACCAACTTGTCACCCGGCGCGCCGAACATCTGGCAGAACTTGCTCGCGTCGCGGCGGAAGCGTGCCGGATCGATGAAGTTCGGGATGACCTCGATCGTCTTCGCCGTATGGAAGTGCGTCGCCGTCTCGTCCTTCAGCCACTGCGACACCGCGGTCACGCCGTCGGAGACCTCGATGCCGAACTTCGTGATCGGCAGATAGCTCTCGTCGCGGCCGACGAGCGTGATGTCGGTGCCGTGCAGCGTCGTGATCACGCGCAGCTTCGACTGCAGGATCTGCTTGGCGAGATACGCGCTGATCGCGTGCGGAATCGCGTAATGCACGTGCAGGATGTCGAGCTTCTCGTACGCCGCGACTTCGGCCATCTTCGTCGCCAGCGCGAGCGTGTACGGCGGATACGGATCGAACAGCGGATACGGCGTGACCGTGACCTCGTGAAAGTGCACGCGCTCGTGCAGCAGGTTGAGGCGCGACGGCAGCGCGTAGCTGATGAAGTGCACGTTGTCGCCGTGCTTCGCCAGCGCGAGGCCGAGCTCCGTGGCCACGACGCCGGAACCGCCGAAGGTCGGATAGCAGGTGATCCCGATGCGCATCAGACTTCCCGTCCCGCGTACGCGGCGATGACGTCGTCGACGCGCGGCGGCTGTTTGGTGACGAACGCCTCGCCGAACTCGACGCCGATCAGCGCGCCGAAGTGGCGTCCGCGCGCGTCGATGGTCTCGAGGAACCCCGGCTTGGAGATGAACGTCTGCGGCTCCTTCGACTTTGACGTCGTGCCGGGAATGGAGAACTGCGACTTGAACGCCGCGATCGCGCGCATCTTCGTCTTCCACGTCTTCGACGTGTCGACCACGAACGACGGCGGCAGCATGTAGTTCTGGATGTAGTAGACGACCGTCTGCGGCCGGTGCGCATGGCCCGGCGCGGGCAGCGCGCGCAGCCCCGAGTAGAACGACGCCTCGGTCACGATGCGTCCGGCGCGCGTGTGATCGGGATGCCGGTCATCCGGATACGACACGAACACGACCCGCGGCCGGTGCCGCCGCAGCAGGTCGACGATCTCGAGCTCCTGTTCGCGGCCGGTCTGCAGGTTCCCATCGCCGAAATCGAGTTGTGTGCGAAATAGTGCACCGAGGATGCGGGCGCTATGTTGCGCCTCACGCTTGCGCGTCTGCGGCGTGCCGCGCGTGCCGAGCTCCCCGCGGGTGAGATCGACCATGCCGATGCGCGCGCCGTCTTTGGCCAGCTTGGCGATCGTGCCGCCGCAGCCGAGCTCCACGTCGTCGGGATGCGCGCCGAAAAAGAGAAGGTCGACGGTGTCGTTCATCGCTCGTTCATACCTCCACGACCTTGAAGACGTCGGCGTCGGGCTCGATCTCCTCGACCATCCGCTCGACGAGCTGCGCGCCGTGCTCCTGCCAATACGCGAACCAGCTCACGACGCGATCCTGCACGTGCCCGTCGGGGAAGAGCGTCGCCACGAGCTCGCGCGTCGCCGCGTAACGCTCGCGGTCTTTGCGCACGAGCCCTTTGATGGCGCGCTCCGCGAGCTTGTTGAAGTGATAGTCGAGGTGACCGACCGAGCGCTGGATCGAGCCGGCCAGTGAATGGTCGGCGGGGAGCGCGAGCTCGCGGATGGCGTCGATGCGCGCGAAGAGGTCGCGCTTCGCGTCGCTCGCGAGCTCGCGGATTTTTGCCACGCCTTCGGGCTCGCGCTCGGCGAGCAGCGCGTCCGGCGCGCGGAAGAGCGACTCGGCGTCGAGGCCGTAACGTTCGATTGCGCGCGCGACGCGTTTCGGCGCGACCAGCGCGTGGCCGCGCAGCGCGATGCGCGGCATCGCGATGTCGAGCAGTTCGTGCAGCGTCGAGATCTGCGCGTAGTACGCGACTTCCGCGGGACCGCCGATGAAGACGTCCGGTTGCAGCACGGAATCCTGCAGCAGCGGACGCGTGAGCGCGGACGTCGACGTGCGCTCCGGCTGCTGCCCGGGCATCGCGGGCACGCGGTTGCCGTGCGCGTCGAGATCGAAGAGGAGCGTGTAGACGTCGCCGTCGCGCGCCACGACCTGCTCGGCGTAGCCGGCCTGCGCGAGCGCTTCGCCGCGCTCGTGCAGCGCGCGCTGGATCTCGTCGTTGCGCGCATGGAGTTGCGCGAAGAGCGGCGCGCCCGCGCGGCGCAGCTCCGGAAGCAGCGCGTCGACGAGGATGACTTCGTCGCCGAAGAGCTGCGCGACGAGCTCCGCGAAGGAATCGCGGAACGTGATGCCCGCGCGCAGCCAGTGCGGGCGGGGGAGGCCGAAGAGCGAGAGGAGTTGCTCGATGAGCGGGTCGGGAACGGGAAGCGACCCCACAGCGGCACGAGGCTCCGCTGTCCGAGCCGCGCGCATACAGACGAGATCGCGCTGGCGGTTCACGTCTTTCGTGCGCGGCAGCGCGGCGACCGGGACGTTAAGCGTCGCGACCTCGTCGAAGTCGTGGTCTTCCGTCGCCAGCCAGAAAAACGCCGTGGCCGGCGTGCCGTGCGCTTCCGCGTCGCGCTTCATCTTCACCAGCGTGGCCAGCTTCGCGAGCGTGTAGAGCGGCCCGCCCGCGAACCCGACCTGCTGCCCGGCGACGAACGTCAGCGTCGGCTGCGACGCCCAGCGCGCGAGCGGCTCTGCAACCGATAACCCCCAATGTGCGTTCGACGTTCGCAGCGCGTCGACGAGCGCGGGCGCCACGTCGCGTCTGCGCGCGGCGATCGGCGTGCGGCGCGGCAGAAAGCGCGCGTCGCCGCCGAGCCAGTCGAGCACGAAGCGGTTCATGCCGGGATAGCGCGCCAGCGGGACGCGCGTCATCGCGAGCGCCTCCCGACGAGGATGAGCCGCGGCGCGGTGCGCGTAAAGTCCGCGCCGCTGAAGTCGCCGTACGCGTGCTCGATGGCCAGGCCGTGCGCGGCGAACATCGACGCGATCTCTTCGAGCGCGTAGCCGCGCACGCGCTCGAGGTAGCGTTTCGCGCCGATGTTGATGCGTTTCACGAAGGAGCGGTCCTGCGGGTCGAACCACCGCTCGATGCTGACGCGTCCCATCGGCGTCTCTCGGGTCTCGCGTTCGACGAGCTTCTCCAGCTCGCGGTCGACATTGAGGTAGTCGAAGAGGAAGCGCGCGTCGGGCGCGAGCACGCGCGCCATCTCGCCCACGACCTGCAGGTTCTCGTCCTCGGTGGCGAAGTAGCCGAAGCTGGTAAAGAAGTTGACCAAACCGGCGAAGACGCGGTCGCAGAACGGCAACTGGCGCATGTCCGCGCGTGCGACCGGCATCGCCCCATACTCGCCGATGCCGGTGCGCAGCAGCGTGAACGAGAGGTCACAACCGACGGGATGGTAGCCGTGCGCCTGCAGCTCGGCCATGTGCCGCCCCATCCCGCACGCGAGATCGAGCACCGCACCGTCGAGCGGCCCGGCCACGCGCCGGAAGAACGCCACCTGCCGCCGCGCCTCCTCTTCGTCGCGATGCGCGTAGAGCTCGAGATACTCCTCGCCGAACCACTCCCGGTACCAGGTCATGACGTGGGGGGAAGTCTATCGCGCGGGGCGTGTGCGAGTCGGTGGCGAGGGAAAAAGCGAATGAAGAACGCAGAACGCAGAATGAAGAATGCAGAATCGAGCCGCACGCGCACGCGTCCTGCGGGGGCGGGCTTCTCAATTCTTCATTCTGCGTTCTGCGTTCTTCATTCAGGCCCGTGCGCGCCTACTGAGGCATCGATGCGCACACGCGGCCGGCCGTTAGCGCGCCCGCCGCCTCTACGATTCCAGCCGCGCCAACAGCTTCCGCTCCTGCTCGCGCGCGGTCTCCAGCGCGCGTTCGAGCGCGGCGACGACGGCGCGCGCGCCGGCGAGCATCGACTCGAGCTCGGCGCGTTCGGCGGACGCGTCGTGCATCACCGTGACGGAGGCGCCGAAGGGATCGTCCATCTCCGCGGCAAAGTCGGGTTCCGCCTCCACCAGGGGCGCGGCGACGTGCGCGAAGGGATCGTCATCCTCGAGCGCGGACGACGCCTCGTCGAGCTGCACTTCGAACGGCGACTGCAGTTCGGCGAACGACGGCGCGCTGACGCCCAGCGTTTGTTCCCGCGGGGCGGGCGGCGGCGGAGCCGTCGTCGCGGACACGGACGTCGCGGGCGCCGGAGTCTCCGCCTTCATCGACAGCTTCGGCGTTCCCGCCGAATGCGCGGCGACGCCTGCTTTCTGGGTCATGTCCGGCGCGGCGAGCGGCGGCTCGTCGTGCAGGATCGTGTCGACGTTCGCCTTGAGGTTGTCGAGGATCCGCGCGACGGCCGCGCGCAAGGTCGCGGTCACGCCGACGCCGTTGATCGCGGACGCCTCGACGACCGGCGTGCCGCTCGGCGGCTGCAGGTAGGCCGACATCTCGTCGACCGTCGCCACGTTCGGCAGGTCGCGTTTGTTGTACTGGAACACAAGCGCGACCTTGTCGGGATCGATGCGGTTGATGCGCAGGTTCGTCTTCAGATTCTCGAGGCTCTGCAGGTTCGACTCGCGCATCGATGCCTGCGAGTCGGCGACGAACACCACGCCGTCCGCGCCGCGCAGCACGAGCTTGCGCGTGGCGTCGTAGAAGACCTGGCCGGGCACGGTGTAGAGCTGCACGCGCACCTTCTGTCCCGCGATCGTGCCGAGCTCCATCGGCATGAAGTCGAAGAAGAGCGTCCGATCGGTCTCGGTCGCCATCGAGATCATCTTGCCCTTGTGATCGAGCTTCGGATTGCCGTAGATCTTCTCGAGGTTCGTCGTCTTTCCGCACAGTCCCGGCCCGTAGTAGACGAGCTTGACCGTCACCTCGTTGATCGCTTTGTTGATGAGGACCATACGCGTCTAGATGGTACAACCGCCGGCAGGTTTTCCGACCTGATGCATCCTTCGCCGCGGGCGCACCTAGAATACGCTCGTGTTCTCTCCCGGATCGAAGGTCGGCCCCTACGAAGTCGTCTCGCTGCTCGGCGAGGGCGGCATGGGGCAGGTGTACCGCGGCCGCGACCCGCGGCTCGGCCGCGACATCGCCATCAAGATCCTGGCGAGCGACGCGATCCACGACACGGAAGCCATCGCGCGGCTCGAGCGCGAGGCGCGCGCGATTGCGGCGCTGTCGCATCCGAACGTCGTCGCCGTCTACGACGTCGGCCGCGAGAACGGCACGTTCTACGTCGTCACCGAACTGCTCGAAGGGAAGACGCTGCGCGACCAGCTGCGCGCGAACGCGATCGGCTGGCGCCGCGCGGTGGAGATCGGCGCCGAAGTCGCGGAAGGTCTCGCCGCCGCGCACGCGAAGTCGATCGTGCACCGCGACCTCAAGCCGGAGAACATCTTCGTCACCGACGAAGGTCGCGTGAAGATCCTCGACTTCGGCCTCGCGCAGACCGATCCCGCGCTCATGCAGCGCGACGAGGCGAACATCCCCACCACGCGCTGGTTCCAGACGCAGCCCGGCACGGTCATCGGCACGCTCGGCTACATGTCGCCCGAACAGCTCCGCGGCGAAGCCGTCGACGCGAGCGCGGACATCTTCTCCCTCGGCTGCATCCTCTACGAGATGGTCACGTCGAAGCGGCCGTTCCATCGCGAGTCGGGCGCCGCCACGATCGCCGCGATCCTCAAAGACGCGCTGCCGCGCGAGGAGCTGAGCAACTCCGTGCCGCCCGAGTTCCAGCGCATCATCGAAGGCTGCGTCGAGAAGACGCCGTCGATGCGCTTCCAGTCCGCGCGCGATCTCGCGCTCACACTGCGCGCCATCGGCAGCAGCGCGACGTCGATGAAGGACGACCTCATCAAAGACCTCGCGCGCCGCCGCACCTCGCGCAAGACCATCGACTCGATCGCCGTGCTGCCGCTCGCCAACGCGCTCGCCGACCCGAACGCCGAATACCTCGGCGACGGCATCACCGAAGGCGTCATCAACCGGCTCTCTCATCTGCCGAAGCTGAAGGTCATGGCGCGCAGCACGGTGTTTCGCTACAAGAACCGCGACGCCGACGCGCAGTCCGTCGGCCGCGAGCTGCGCGTCCGCGCGGTGCTGACCGGCATCGTCAAGCAACTCGGCGACCGCCTGCAGATCAACGTGGAGCTCGTCGACTCGCTCGACGGCGCGCTGGTCTGGGGCGAGACGTACGTGCGCGAGCTCGCCGATCTCGCGAAGATTCCGGACGAGATCTCGCGCGACATCGCGGAGAAGCTGCGCATCAAGCTGACCGGCGCGGAGAAAAAGAAACTGCGCCGCAGCGCGACGGGCAATTCCGAGGCGTATCAGCAGTATCTGCGCGGGCGGTATCAGTGGAACAAACGGACGGAAGAGAGCCTCAAGAAAGGGATCGGCTACTACCGCGCGGCCATTGAAGCCGATCCGTCGTTCGCCAGCGCGTACGCGGGACTCGCGGACAGCTTCGTCACGCTGGCGACGAACATCCCGCTCCCACCCCACGAGGCGATGCCAAAAGCGAAAGCGGCCGCGACGAAAGCGATCGAGCTCGACGACGGTCTCGCGGAAGCGTGGGCGTCCCTCGGCGCCGTGCGCTGGTGGTTCGAATGGGACTGGGAAGGCGCGGAAGACGCCTATCGCCGCGCCATCGAGCTCAATCCGAACTACGCCACCGCGCACGACGGCTACGCAATGCTGCTCTCCGCGCGCGGGCGTTCCGACGAAGCGGTCGAGCAGGTGACGAAGGCGTGCGATCTCGATCCGCTCTCGCTCATCGCTGCAGTGCACGCGGGCTGGCCGTTCTACTTCGCGCGCGATTTCGAAAGCGCGATCCGCCGCTTCCGCAAGGCGCTCGAGCTCGACGAGCATTTCATCCCCGCGCACGGCTGGCTCGGCATGGCCCTCGGACAACAACGTCGCTACGACGAGGCGCTCGATGCGTTCGGCCGCGCGCTCGAGGTCGATCGCATTCCGATCCTTCTGGCGATGCTCGCGCATACGCACGCGATCGCCGGCCATCGCGAACAGGCGCTCGCGCTATTGAGCGACCTCGAGACGCAGGCGCAGCACCGCTACATCTCTCCTTATGACATCGCTGTGATTCACGCGGGGCTCGGCGATACGGCGGCGGCACTCTCCCAATTGGAGAAAGCGCTCGACGATCGCTCGGCGTGGATGGTGTTTCTCAACGTCGATCCCCGACTGGATGCTCTGCGAGATGTGTCTGGATTCGCGGAGATCGTCGCCGCGCTGCATTGACGCGTGTAAAATTCGGGGCGTAACCCATGTCCCGCAAAACTCTCCTCAACCGCGTACAGACCGAACAGATCGTCGGCGTCGTCCGTGAAGACAGTCTCGAGAGCGCGGAATCGGTGGCCGATGCGTACGCGATGAACGGCATCGGCATCATCGAGGTCACGCTCACGACGCCCGACGCCATCCAGCTCATCGCCGTCCTCGCCAATCGCTATCCGCAGCTGTCGATCGCCGCCGGCACCGTGCGCAGCACGAACGATGCGGCGCTCGCGCGGCGCGCCGGCGCACAGATCATCGTCTCGCCGCATACCGATCCGCGCGTGATCGAGTACGCGAACGAAAACGATCTGCTCTGCATCGCCGGCGCCGCGACGCCCACCGAGATCATCCGCGCCTGGGAAGCGGGCTGCGATGTCGTGAAGGTCTATCCCGCGAATCACCTCGGCGGCCCCGATTACATCCGCACGATCCGCGGCCCGATCCGCGACGTCCCGATGCTCGCCGGAGGCCTCGTGCCGCTCGACATCATCGACACGTATCTCGACGCCGGCTGCATCGCCGTGAACCTCGGCGCGTCGCTCGCGCTGCCCGATCTCGTGCGCAGCGAGAACTGGGAAGAGATCGGCCGCCGCGTCGGACTCGCGACCGCCGTCGTGCAGGGACGCCGCGCGCTCGTGCAGGCCGACGGCCCCTACGTGCACTGACACCGACGCATGCCGATCTTCTTCGCGCTGCTGCTCGCCACCGCGTTCCCATCGAACAGCCCGACCTCGTGGATGCGCCCCGAGTCGTTCCATCTCGCCATCGGGATGTCGCGCGCCCAAGTCACCGACGCGATGCACGCGTGGGAGCTGAAGCCCGGCCCAAACGCGAACGAGCTGGTCGTCGATTACGGCGGCGATAAGTCCCTCACGCTGGAGTTCCACAACGCCCGCCTTGCCTCGATCCGCTTCGAGCTCTTCACCCTCCTGCCGCAAATCCGCAGTGCCTTCAATGAGACGCGCGACCGCCTCCGCGACACGCGCGGCAAGCCGCGCATGGCTACGTCGTCGATCCTCATCTACGACAACGTACTGCCGAACGTGATGGTGGTCGTGAACGACGACCCGAAGACGGAAAACGGCAAGAAGGGCCTAGGCGTGTTGGCAGTGCGGTACTACGACCCGCGGTAAGGACCGACGAGGAGCGCCTCCGGCGGGCCGGCACGGCCGGCAGCGCTGATTGCTGCGCACAAACACGTTCAGGGCAGCCGCACGTGCAGTCTGGCTATGCCCTCAGCGCTGCCGGCCGCGCCGGCCCGCCGGAGGCGCTCCCGGTCGGTCTCTACCGGGGGCCTAGTTCCCTGTGCCCGCCGGCGTCAGCTGCGCGCGTTCCTGGTTGGCGGGTGCGGTATAGCGGCGGGTCTTGCCTTCGTAGACGAAGACGCCTTCGCCGAGGGTGCCGACGTAATAGCGGTCGACGGCGAACGGATCGGGGACGATCGACGTCACTTCCGTATTGCCGGTGGGGAGCGTCAGCTCGTTCCATTGTGCGTCGGACGGTTCGCCGACGAGGATCTCGCGTTGCTGGCGTGAGGTGAGGAACAGCATCTGGCCGCTGCTGCGGCTGCCGCCGTAGACCGCGGCGAGCGTCGCGTCGGGAGCGATGGACGGCTGCCACTTGCGCTCGACGAGCGAGCCTGCTTTCACGCCTTGCGCGCCGGCGATGAAGATCACGTCGGAGCCGTCGATGCTGCGGACGGCGATCGTGCGGCCGCGCGTCGGCGCGTCGGCGATCGCGATCCATGATTGCCCGTCGAAGACTTCCAGGCCCGCGTTTGTCAGGGCGACGAGCGCCTTCTTCCCGTCGATGGAGCCGATGGCGATGTCGGTGGCGCGATTCGTTGCGCCGGCGAGGCGGTACCACGTCTTGCCGCCGTCGCGCGTCGTGAAGACCCCTTCCGCGGTTGCGGCGAACGAGCGCGTGCGATTGAAGCGCAGGATTTTGTCGACGCGGATCGGGAAGCCGGACGGTTCCGCCTGCGTCCACTCGATCGCGTCGTTGCTCCAGAAGAAGCCCTTTTCCGTGCCGGCGATGAACTTCACGTCCGCATCCGCTTCCGATGCGATCGCGAGCGACAGCACCTCGGGCAGCTGCGTCTTGCTCGCGCGATCCCACGTGCGGCCCGCGTCGTCGGAGCGGTAGATGCCGGATGCCGCGCCGCCGAAGACCACCGCGGAGTAGACGCGATTCTTCTGGAACGGATCGGGCGCGATCGTGGCGATGCGCAGGTTGTGCAGCCCGTCGCTCGTGCGCGCGAACGACTTGCCGCGATCGTTCGACACGTACACGCCGTCGCCTTCGACGGCGAGCACGATGCGGTTCGGCCGCTGCGCGTGCAGCACGATCGAGTTCACGACCAGCCCTTCATCCGACACCGCGTACCAGCTCTTCCCGTTGTCGTCGGAGCGATAGAGACCCGCGACCGAGCCCGCGTACACGGTCGTCTTGTCGCACGGGTCGATCTCCACATCATGGATGCGGCGGTTGTTGAAGCCGTCGCGGTAGCGCGTCCAGTTGTCGCCGCCGTTCTGCGAGTTGTAGACCCAGCCGCACGTCGCCACCCAGACGTTGTCCGGCTTCTCCGGATCGACGGTGATCGAGAACATGTCGGTGTCGAGGACCATCCCCTCGTCGATGTGCTTCCACGTCTTGCCGCCGTCGTCGGTGCGCCAGCCCTGGCGCCACGTGCCGATGAAGATGCGGTCGTGCGAGCGCGGGTCGATGGCCAGCGACTCGACGTTCACCTGATCGGAGAGTTGTGCCCACGTCGTGCCGCCGTCGTGGCTCGCGTAGACGCCGGTGAGGCCGCCGACGAGCACGAAGCTCGCGTCGTTCGGATCGACCGCGATCGCGCGCACGGAAAAGTCCTCGAGTCCCGCGTCGCGGCGCGTCCACGTGCGGCCGCCGTCGTTCGACACCGCGATCACGCCGCCGCCCCAGAGGCCCCACGATGCCGCCCACAGTTTTCCCTCGCGATCGATGACGAGGTTGTCGACGACGTAGCCGGGGAACGGCGTGCCGTTGCGCGGCGTGACCCACGTCTGTGCGCCGTCGCGGGAGACGTACACCTCGCCGCCGCTCGTGCCGAGGTAGAGCGTGTCGGGGGAAGCGGGATCGGCGATGAGGGCGCGCACGTCGGCGCCGAAGAGACCTGCGCGGCGCCATTGCGCGGAGAGAGAGCTCGTCGTGACGACGAGCGCGAGGAGAATCAGGACTTTACGCATGGTGGCCGATGGTCGACAGTTTTACCATACGCGGCCCTAGCAAACGCGCCGCCATCACCCGCGCACAAATACAAAGGGCCCGCCGGAATGAACCGGCGGGCCCGTCGCAACGCTGAAACTGAAATCTAGAAAGAGAACCGCGCACCGAGGCGGAAGACGCGCGGCGACATCACCTCCGCGACCCGGTTCGACGACAGGGCCGGAGTGCTGACATTGGCCTGGGAGTTGAGCTGTGTGACATTGCGCTGCAGGATCGTGTTGCTGTTGAGGATGTTGAACGCATCGACGGAGACCGTGAAGCCGACGCCGTGGACGCGGAAGTCCTTCGACAGGTTCATGTCGAGCTGCGTCACGTTCGGGAGGCGCACGCTGTCGACGTCTTCGGTGGCGATGAGCGCCTTCGTGCCTTCACCCGTCGGCGGACGCACGAGCCAGACGTACGGCAGCGCGTAACCCTGACGCGAATTGAGGTTGAAGCCGAGCGAGGTCTCGACGATCGGAATCTGATAGAGGCCGGTGAGGCTCGTCGACCACTTCGAGTTGATGTAGACGTTGCCCTTGCTGCCCGAGCCGGTCGACTGATAGATGACCGAGCCGTCGCAGGTGAGGCAGGCGGTGAAGAAGCCGGAGCCCTGCGTCGTGCGCTGCAGCGTCGGATCGGCGGAGGCGCCGGGGCCGGCGTCCTGCGTCCAGTCCTGCAGTGTGAGGTTGCCGCGCATCATCCAGCGGTTCGACATGCGCTTGATGAGATTCAGCTCGAGGCCTTTGTAGGTCTGCGAGTAATCGGGGATGTTGCGGATGACGCTGTAGACCGGAACGGCGACGCCCGGCGCGAGCTGGTAATACGTGAGCGAACGGGTCTGTCCGTTCGGCAGCGTCGCGGTGACCGGCGCGGCCTGCACGTAATCAGCGGAGGTGAGGAAGTCGCTCTGGCCCTGGTGCTTCTCGCCGTACGTGCCGATGAAGTCGCGCAGTTTGCGGTAGGTGAGGTTCACGCCGACGCTGAAGTTCGTGAGGATTTCGCGCTCGCCGCCGAGGAGGATTTCATCGGTGGTCGGCGCCTTGAGATTGTGGTCCCAGCGCGTGAACGCGGTGCTGGCGGTGGGATTGGAGGGATCGAAGCCGCCGAATGCGAGCGGACCGTAGTCGAAGTCGATCTCGTCGTGCTGCGCGATCTTGTCGTGATTGAGATCGTTGAAGTAGTAGTAGACCAGTGAATAGGCGCCGGCGGATGTGGGTGTGACCGTGGTCGCCGACATCTGATCGACATAGCGGTTGTAGCCGGCGCGCAGCAGCGTGCGGCGATCCGCGCCGAGGGCGTACGTGATGCCGATGCGGGGCGAGACATTGCGCCACGTCAGGCCGGTCGCGGCGTCGAAGTTGATCGTCGGCAGGACCTCCGGAATGACCGGGTTCGCCTGTGCGACGCCGGCGCTGTTGCCGCCCTTCTGCTGGTCGAAGCGGAGGGCCGCCTGCACGGTCAGATTGCCGAGGAGCATCGTGTCGCCGATGTACGCATCGGTCGATTTCGAGAAGAACGTGAGGAGCGGGAAGCGCTGGAGCGCGACGACGTCGGTGCCGCCGGTCTCGGAATAGAGGTCGGTGTATTCGCCGCCCGGCCACGCGGTGCGCGAGGTGACCTTCGCTTCGCGGTAGCCGTAACCGAACTTCAGCTCGTGATTGATCGCGCCCGTGTTCAGGAACGCCGAGCCGTCGAGGCGGTACTGTGTCTGCGGGCGGAGGCCTTCGACGCTGAGGTAGCTGCGCTCGAACGCGCCGCCGTCCGCTTCACTGATGTAGGCGGGAAGCGTGTCCATGCCGCAGTCGAACGTCCGGCAGCCCTTGCCGTTGTCGGCGATGAGCTGGAAGCCGCCCTGCACCTTCGAAACGAGGCCGGTGAAATAGAGGTTCGAGCCGAAGAGCTGCGTGTCTTCCACCTTGAGCAGCGTCGGATCGGTGAGGCTGCCGGTGCCGTTGTCGTAGCGGTTGTCCTGGTTCCACGCGCTGGCGGGGAAGCGGGTCGTGCTGACGTTGCGACCGAGCTTGATCTTGTCGCCGAATTGGTCGACGAACGTGAGGCTGTTCGACGCCCACGGCTGAGCGTTGAACTTGAGGTTCTCGTTTTTGAGCAGCGTCTTGTCCTGGAAGCGGGCGCCCGCGACGATCGACGCCGACAGGATGTTGATGTTCTGCTTGCCGTATCCACCCCAGAACCAGAGCTTGTCCTTGATGATCGGGCCGCCGACTTCGCCGCCGGCGTCGCTGATGCCGTTGATCTCGTTGACGCGCGCGAGGTACGACGACGCCTCGGACGGAATGCGCGGGTCGGCCTGCCAGGCGTTGGACGTGCGGTAATAGCGCGCCGAGCCGTTGAAGTCGTTCGTGCCGCGCTTGGTGACCATGTTCAGCTGCACGCCCGGCGTCATGATGCGCGGGTCGGAGCCGCCGGTCGTGATCTGCATTTCCTCGAACGAGTCGAAGTCGTAGTAGGAAGGCGAAGAGCCGGTCGCGGCGAAGTCCGTGACATTGACGCCGTCGACGTTCCACGTCGCCTGCGTGCCGACCGTGCCTTTCGACACGTACACCGACTGCTGGCCGGACTCGTTGCCGCCGACGTTGTTGCGGTCCATCGAGACGCCGGGCGTCTGCTGCAGGATGACCCACGGGTCGCGCGCCGACGGGATCTTCTCGAGCTCCACGCGCGGCACGTCGTTGCCGGTGCCGGTCTTGCGCGTGTCGAGCAGCGGCGCGTCCGACGTGACCACGATCGCGTCCGAGATCGAGGGGCTGAGTTTCATCTCGACGTCGGCATTGCGGCCGATGTTGACGGTGACGCCGCTCCGCGACGCCGTGCCGTAGCCGGCCAGTTCGGCCTTGAGCGTGTAGGTGGCGGGAGAGAGGCTGATGAAGCGGAAGCGTCCAGTTTCGTCGGTGACCGTCGTCTGCGGCGCGCCGACGCCGGAGAGGGTGACGGTGACTCCGGGCAGCACGGCGCCGTCGGCACCTTTGACGGTACCGAAGATGTTGCCGGTCTGCAGCTGAGCGAATGCGCTGACGGTCACGAGCAGTGACGCGAGCAGCGCGGTGAAGAGAGAGAGCGATGATCGGACGATGGGGCGTTGTCTCATTCTTCGACTCCTTTCGAATTTTCGGAGTCGCTCTCAGTGCACGATCGCAGCCGCTCGTGCCATGTCGCGGAACTCATTGTGGGCCAACGCCTTCAATGCATTGTGAACGAACGGTGTACAGCGCATTTCTTCAATGGCCTGTAATTACGCATCTCGTTCATTGAACGCGATTTGCACGGAACGGTCACGGTTGTTACACCTGTATTTCAGCAGGTTTTATTCAATGGCTGAGAAATTCATTGTGCGGCATTACGGAATTGGAAGCGGAAATTCGGAAATTCAATTCAGGGAAGCGAATCGCCGCTTCGGATTTCCGCGCCTGCTTTGCAGCGCGGACGCGGTTCCGTGACACGTCCGTGTCCGCGCGCTCCGCGGAAGCGCGCGTTTCTGCCGCGCGGACGCTCGCTGTATGCTTACCCCCGCTCATGACCGACACGCTACGCACGTGCGTCTTCCCCTGCGCCGGCTTCGGCACCCGCTTCTTTCCGGCGACGAAAGTCATCCCGAAGGAGATGCTGCCGCTCGTCGACAAGCCGATCCTCCAGTACGGCATCGAGGAAGCGCGCGACTCCGGCATGAACAAACTCGTGATCGTGACCTCGAAGGGGAAGGACACGATCCTCGATCACTTCGACCGCACCGCGGAGCTCGAACGTTCGCTGCGCGAGCGCAACAAACACGATCTCCTCGCGGAAGTCGATCTGGTCAGCCGCATGGTCGATCTCATCTCCGTCCGCCAGAAGGAAGCGCTCGGCCTCGGGCACGCGGTGCTCACCGCGCGCGACGCCGTCGGCAATCATCCGTTCGCGGTCGTGCTGCCGGACGACGTCATCCTCGCCGAGGAGCCGTGTCTGCTGCAGATGCGCCGGGTGTTTGAGGAGACGGGCCGGCCGGTCATCGCGCTGATGGAAGTCTCCGCCGAAGAAACGTCGCGCTACGGCATCGTCGCGGGCGAGCTGGAGAGCGGACGGCGCTTCAAAGTCACGGACATGGTCGAGAAGCCGAAGGCGAACGCGCCGTCGCGCTACGCCATCATCGGCCGCTACATCCTGCCGCCGGAAGTGTTCCCGCTCATCGAGCAAACGGAACGCGGCGCGGGCGGCGAGATCCAGCTCACGGATGCGCTGCGCGCGCTCGTGCAGCAGGGCGACTTCTACGGCTACGTCTTCGAAGGCACGCGCTACGACGCCGGCGAGAAGCTCGGCTACCTCAAAGCGACCGTTGATTACGCGCTGCGCCACCCGCAGCTCGCGCGCGAGTTCCGCGCATACCTCGAGAGCGTGGCCGCGCCGCCCGCGGTCACCGCGCCGGAGAGCGAGACCGTCGCGGCCTCGTAAGCGACGCGATGAAAACGATCGACGTGCTCGATCTCGACGACGCCGCGCGCGCGCTCGTGAGCGAATGCGAGATCACCGGCACGCAGACGCTCTTCACGCGCAACGAGCGCCCGGTGGCCATGCTGGTCTCGTACGACGAGTACCTCGCGCTGCGCGAGACGATCGAGATCGTGAACGAGCCGTTGCTTTACGCGCAGATCGAGACCGCGGAAGAAGAAGGGCGCACGGGGAAAGTGCTGCTCGTCGAAGAGCTGTTCGATGTGGAATGACAGGCTGCGCATCACCGAGACGGCCGAGCGCGACTTTCACGCGCTGACCGGCGACGAGCGCGCGGCCGTGCGCGACGCGCTGCAGCGCATCGACGACGATCCGATCGCCGGCGCGCCGCTGTTCGATCCGCTGAAAGGGCTCTGGTCGTACCGCGTCGGCGCGCTGCGCATCATCTATCGGATCGTGGCCGAGGCGCGGTTCATCGTGGTGCTGACCATCGCGCGCGTTCGGCAGTCCGCGCGATAGACTTGCGCGCGTGAAGTTCATCCTCGCCTCGGCATCGCCGCGGCGGCGCGAGCTGCTGGCCATGATCGGCCTCGACTTCGACGTCCTCCCGAGCCACGTGCCGGAAGTGCGCGCGGAAGGCGAGGCGCCGGAGGAGTACGTCGCGCGGCTCTCCCGCGACAAGGCGCAGGCGCTCGCGTCGGCGAATCCGTCGCGGTGGGTCATCGCCGCCGACACCACCGTTCTCTATGGTGACGAGCTGCTCGAGAAACCGGCCGACGCCGCCGATGCCGAGCGCATGCTGGCCACCATCGCCGGACGCACGCACATTGTTTATACGGGTGTCACGCTGCAGAACGTCGACCTGCGCTACTGCGAGACGCGCGTGTCGGAGTCGGAAGTGCGGATGCTGCCGATGTCGCCGAGCGACATCGAATGGTACGTTCGCACAGGCGAGCCGCTCGACAAGGCGGGGGCGTACGCCGTGCAAGGGATCGGCTCGATGTTCATCGACTCCGTGCACGGCAGCTTCACGAACGTGGTCGGACTACCGCTTGCTACGCTCTTCCTGATGTTGCGGAAGGCCGGAATCGATCCTCTACAAACCAACGGAGTGGAACCATGACGTCTGCAGCAAAAGTCGGGTTGGTGATGCTGGTCGCGCTCGGGGTGCTCGGGTTCTTCATCCTGCGCATCGAGGACATCAATCTGCGCCGCTCGGGCAACGCGCGCGAGGTGAAGGCGATCTTCAACGACGTCGCCGGACTCGATCGCGAGTCCGCGGTGCGCATCGCCGGCGTGCGCAAGGGTCACGTCAGCGACATCAAGGTGCTGCCCGACGGCCGCGCCGAAGTGACGATGAAGATCGACGGCGACGTGCCGCTCCATCAGAACGCGACCGCGAAAGTGGCGAACCTCGGCCTCCTCGGCGAGAAGTACATCGAGCTCACGCCCGGCACCGCGAACTCACCCGCCGTCGGCACGGAACAGACGCTCGTGTTGCAGGGCTCCGCGCCCGCGTCGTTCGATCAGGTCACCGACCAGGTCGCGGCGATCGCGACGGATGTGAAAGCGATCACGGCGTCGCTGCGCACGGTGATGGCCGGACCGGAAGGACAGCAGCGCCTCATCGACATCGTCGAGAACGTGCGCGGGATCACGGCGGACGTGCGCGCGCTCATCGTCGCGAACCGCGCGAACGTCGACGCCACGCTTGCGAACACGCGCGAGATCACCGCGCAGCTGCGCGTCGAGATCCCGCGGCTCGCGAACTCCATCGATCGCGTGGCCAGTCAGATCGGCGGAACCGTCGGCGACAATCGCGACGACGTCCGCGCCGTCGTGCAGAACCTGCGCGGCCTCTCCGGCGATCTGCGCGTGACCGCCGACAACCTCAACGCCATCACGGGACAGGTGAAGAGCGGCCAGGGCACGGTCGGCAAACTCTTCTACAGCGACGAGGCGCACGAGCGGCTCACGAGTGCGCTCGCCTCCGTCGAGAGCGGCGTCAAGTCGCTGCAGGAAACGCTCGGCCGCGCGAACCGCCTCGGCCTCGACATCGGCATCAAGTCGGAGTATCTCGCCGGCGCGAACCAGCCGCAGGAAGTCGGCGGCCAGAGCCCCGACTTCGGCGGCAACTCGCGCGCGGAGCTCGGCGTGCGCCTCACGCCGAATCCGCAGAACAACCGCTTCTACAACATCGCCCTCGCCGACGATCCGCGCGGACGCCGGCGCGACAAGTTCGACGTGCAGACCGTGACCAACGCCGACACCGGCGAGTCGCAGACCATCGTCACGAAGACGACCAAGTTCGACCGCGACTTCCTCATCTCCGGCCAGGTCGGCTGGGTGCTCGACGATCTCGCCGTGCGCGTCGGCCTCTTCGACTCGACCGGCGGCGCGGGCGTCGACTACCAGTACAACCCGCGCCTGCGCATCACCGGCGAGGCGTTCGACTTCGGCAAGCGCCGCGACGACATGCCGCACCTGCGCCTCTTCGGCGAGTACACGATCCGCAACGAGAAGCCGCGCACGCCGCGCATCTTCATCACCGGCGGCATCGACAACGCGCTCAACGACACCGCCTTCACGTTCGGCGGCGGCGTGCGCTGGCGCGACGACGATCTCAAGTACCTGCTGGGAAGCATCCCGCTCGGGCACTGAGCCGTCGCGGGTCGTCATCCGGCAGCTGCTCGCATGATCACGTCGCCTCTTCGCGTCATCCTCCTGTTCGGCGGCCGCAGCGCCGAGCACGAGGTGTCGATCCTCTCCGCGCGCTCGGTGGCCGCGGCCGCGCCGCGGCAGCGCATCGAGCTCGTGCCGGTCTGCATCGCGCGCGACGGACGCTTCATCGCGCCCGAGCGCAGCGCGCGCATCCTCGCGGGCGACGACAAGAGCGCGAGCGGCGACAAGGACTTTTCGTTCGAGACGTGGTCGCGCGGCCAGGCCATCGACGTCGTTTTTCCGCTGATCCACGGCACCGGCGGCGAAGACGGCTCGCTGCAGGGCTACCTCGAGATCCTTGGTCTGCCATACGTCGGCAGCGGCGTCACCGCGTCCGCGGTGGGCATGGACAAGGTGCACATGCGCCACGCGTTCGCCGCGGCGAAGCTGCCGATGGTCGATCACGTCGCGGTGCAGGAGCGCGAGTGGCGCCACGAGCGCGAGCGCGTCACGCGCGCGGTCACGAACGCGCTGCGGCTGCCGTACTTCGTCAAGCCCGCGAACAGCGGCTCGTCCGTCGGCGTGACGAAGGTGAAGAACGACGGCATGCTCGACGCGGCGATGGAGCACGCGCTGCGGTTCGACGAGAAGGTGCTCGTCGAGCGCGGCGTCGACGCGCGCGAGCTCGAGGTCTCGGTGCTCGGCAACGAGAATCCGGAAGCGTCGGTGCCGGGGGAGATCGTCGCGGGGCGCGACTTCTACGACTACACGGATAAGTACGTCGACGACAAATCGCAGCTCGTGATTCCGGCGAAGCTCGCCAAGGACAAGTCGGACGAGCTGCGGCGCCACGCGATCACCGCGTTCAAGGCGGTCGGCGCGTCCGGCTTCGCGCGCGTCGACTTTTTCCTCGAGCGCGGCACGAACCGGCTGTACGTGAACGAGATCAACACGATTCCCGGCTTCACGAACATCTCCATGTATCCGAAGTTGTGGGAGGCGACGGAGCTCAAGTACCCGCGGCTGATCGAGCGGCTGATCGTCCTCGGCATCGAGCGCTCGAAGGCGCGCGCGGCGCGCGGCGTGCGCGCGATGGAGTGGCTCGGCGAAGTGAACCCCATCGCGTGATGTGGCCGCTCCGCCTCGCGCTCGCCAGACTGCGGCCGTTCGATGCGGCGAACGCGACGCGCACCGGCGTCGTGCTCGCGGTGATGGCGTCGTTCCTCTTCGGCGACTTCGTGCTGTTTCGCCGCCTCTTCCGGGCGATCGCTCAAGTCGAAGCCGAGACGCCCTTCTTCGCCCTCGGACTGCTGCGCAATCTCCTCGCCCTCGTCTTTCTCGTGGCGACCGTGGTGCTCTTCTCGTCGGCGATGACGGCGGCCATCGGCGCGTACTTTACGGATCTCGATCTCGACATCCAGCACGCGTCGCCGCGCGGCAAGCTGCGCATCGCGCTCGCGCGCTGGCTCAAGACGCTCGCGCAGAGCGCGGCCATCGTCTACCTCTTTCTCATTCCGCTCTTCGTCGCGTTCGCGCGGCAGTTCGCGAAGCCGCCGTCGTTCTACGCGATCGTGCTCGTCAATCTCGCGCTGCTGCTGTCGATCCCGGTGTCGTTCGCGTCGACGCTCATCCTGCTGCTGGTCCGCTGGTTTCCCGTGCGCCGCGTGCATCAGATCGTGGCATCGATCGCGGTGCTCGTGCTGACCGGCGTCGTGATCGCGTTCCGCATGAGCCGTCCCGAGCGCTTCTTCATGCAGATCTCGACCGGCGACGTCGGGCGCGTGCTGCGCGCGATCGAGCTGCCGTCGATGAACCTCTATCCGAGCACGTCGCTGGCGACGCTGATGACGAACGCGAACGCGTTTCCGCTCGCGCCGCGCATCGCGATCACGGCGCTCGTCGCATTCGCGGTGTTCGCGATCGTCGCGCGCGCGACGTACTTTGTCGCGTTCGTCCGCGCGCGTGAAGGTCTCGCGCCGGTGGCGCTCGGCTCCGCGTGGGCAACGCGCGTGCTCGACCGGCTGGTGGCGAACGCCGAGCCGCCGCTGCGCGCGATGGTGAGCAAGGAGATCCGCACGCTCGGGCGCGACGTCGCGCAGTGGTCGCAGTTCTTTCTGATGGGCGCGCTGCTCTTTATTTATCTGTACAACATCCGCATGCTGCCGCTCGGCGGCGACGTCCGCGCGACGCTCGTGGCCTACGCGAACCTCGGCATGGCCGGCTTCGTCATCGCGGCGATCGGTCTGCGCTTCGCGTATCCGTCGGTGTCGGCGGAAGGGAAAGCGTTCTGGATTTTGCAGACGGCGCCGGTGTCGTTCCGGCAGTTCCTCGTCGTGAAGGTGCTCGTCTACGCCGCGCCGCTGACGCTGCTCGCGCTGCTGCTGACGGCGGTGGCGAACGTGATGCTCGACGCCGCGCCGGTCGTGTGGGCGTTCACGCTGTTCGGCGCGTCGCTGCTCGCGGTGACGCTGGTGAGTCTCGGCGTCGGACTCGGCGCGCTCGCGCCGAACTTCAACGCGGAGAACCCGCTGCAGGTCGGACTCTCGCTCGGCGGTTTCGCGTACATGGCGGTCTCACTCGCGTACGTCGCGGCGATCATGCTGCTCATGGCGCGGCCGGTGATGGAGTACGTCTTCACGCTCGTGTCGAACAGCGGCGCGCACGGCATCGTGATTCTCGCGCCGCTCGTGATCGCGCTCACGCTGTCGGCGCTGCTCGCGGTGATACCAATCCTCGCCGCCGAACGCCGCCTCACCCGCATCGGCGAAAGTGATTAGAATCAGGCGTCGCCCAAAACAGGCCGAACGCAAGGAGATGAAATGAGCGAGATTCCTCCGCCCACGATCCCGCCCGCCACGCCCCCGCCTCCGGGAGGTGGGTCGTACACGCCTCCGCCGCCGCCACCGGGCGGCTACACGCCGACTCCGGGCGCCAGCTCCGACCGCACGCTCTGGCTCGTGCTCTCGTACCTCGGCATCCTGTCGCTGGTGCCGTTCTTCGCGAAGAAAGATGATCCCGAAGTGCAGTGGCACGCCAAGAACGGCGTGGCGCTGTTCGGCGCGGAAATCGTCGTGTGGATCGTATTGCTGATCCTCGGCATCGTTCTTCGCGGCGTCCTCAGTTGCGGCATTAGTGCGTTGAGCTGCATCGTCTGGTGCGCCTTCCTCGTCATCAGCATCATCTGCATCGTCAAGGCCGTCGGCGGCCAGCGCTATCGCATCCCGGTCATCACCGACTTCGCCGAGAAGATGTAAGGAGACGCGATGACTTCCGTTCCTCCTCCTCCGCCGTACACGCCGCCGCCCGCCACGCCGCCCACGGGCGGAGCCGGCGGTGAGCTCGTTTATCCGACCACTCCGCCGAAGGATCCGGTGATCGTGTTGATCCTCAACCTGCTGCTCTTCGGCGGCGTCGGCTACATCATCATGGGGCAGAAGGTGAAAGGCATCGTGGCCATCATCCTCTGCTTCGCCATCGGCATCCCGACGTGCGGCGCGGGCGCGGGACTGGTCGCCATCGCCGGCGCGATCGACGGTTACCTGCAGGCGCAGCAGCTGAAGGCCGGCTTCCCCGTCGGCCAGTGGACTTTCTTCAACGACCATCGCTGAGATGCGTGGTGCCGGATGCCATGCGGCGTCCGGCACCCGCTCAGCGCTGAGTCAGTACGGCCAGAGCGGCGTGTTCCGCACGATCCAGTAGCCGGTCACCACGACGACGCTCGTCCAGCCGAACCACGGCGTCTTGTAGAAGCGCGGCTCCTCGCCGCGCGCGAGGCTCGGCACGGCGCACAGCGCGACCGCCGCGAACACGAACAGAATCGGATTGAAGCGCCACGCCGCGGCGACGTCGCCGTGCAGCAGCGCATGCAGCGCGCGCGTCGAGCCGCAGCCGGGGCAGTCGAGGCCCGTCAGCTGATGAAAGACGCACTGCGGGAACCACGCGTTGCCCGCGGGCGCGAAGGTGTAGACCACCCACGCGCCCGCCGCCGCGATCGCGCTGCTACATATGATTGTGAAGCGCCGCAAGGAACGCCGCTCCGTTGATCAGGAAGGCCAGCGCGATGCCGACGATGCCGATGCCGAACGAGATCCAGCAGAAGAGCTTGGCCTTGTTCGACGCTTCTTGCGCGCCGGCCACGTCGCCGATGGCGAGCTTCTGATTCACCTGCGCGGAGAAGATGATCGCGACGATGCCGAGGGGCAGACAGCAGCAGAGCGTGGCGATGATCGAGTGCACGAGATAGTTCGGAATCACCGGGCCGGGCATCATGCCGGGCATCGGCGGCGCCATCCCCGGCGAGCCGCCGGGAGGCGGTGGCGGGGGCGGCGTGTACGACTGCACCGGCGGCTGTGGAGGCGCTGCGCTCGCGGTGGTGAGCGGGCGTCCGCAGTTGATGCAGAGCGTTGCGTTGTCGAGGTTCGTCGTTCCGCAGTTCGGACAATTCACGGCTCGTTGTTCTCCTTCAACCATTGTGCATCGCCGCGATGGCGACGAGTACGACTTTGACGAGCGCGATCGCGACTCCGACGCCGAACGCCACCCAGGCCCAGGTCTTCGCGTTCTGCGAGGCCGCCTTCGCTCCGGCGACGTCGCCTGCGGCGAGCTTCGAGTTCACCTGCGCGCTGAAGACGATGGCCACGATGCCGGCCGGCAGGCAGCAGCAGAGCGTGACCAGAATCGACTGCACGAGATAGTTCGGGATGACGGGCGGCGGCGGGAAGGTGCGCACGCGCGCTCCGCATTGCGTGCACGTGAGGTCGGCGTCGGCGCGTTGATGTCCGCAGTTCGTGCAGTACATGGCTATTTCACCTGCACGCCTTCGGGATACTGCACGAACGAGCCGTTCGTGAAGACGATGTCGCAGTCGAACTTCGTGGTCGCGCCGCCGCTCCTCGCGTCGTAGTCCTGCAGCGACTCGTGCTCCCATCGCCCGTCTTTGCCGGCGCTGCCGACCGAGTACGTCTGGCACTGCGGCTCGGGCCAGCATTGGTAGCGCAGCGGATGGTCCCAGGCGTCGGTCTTCGGCATGGCTTTGACGTACGTCGGCGTGAGCACGGACTGGAGCGAGGTGAGGTCCTCGGCGCGCGGATACACGTTGTGATCCGTCGCGTATGCCTCCACCGCGATCGCGAGCGCGCGCATGTCGGCCATCGTCCGCTTCTGCTTCGCTCGCTGCATCGCCGTAAGGAAATTGGGCACCGCGATCGCCGCGAGAATGCCGGCGATCGCGACGAAGAACACGCCAATGACGATCACGATGATGGCGATCGTGGCCACGTTCGAGCCGCCCGCCGGCACCTGCGGCCGCGGCGCGCCGTTCGTCGAATTGCCGCACGTCGCACACGCGGCGTACGACACCGCGGCGACCTGAGTTCCACAGTACGCGCAAAACGCCATTCGCTGCTCCGGATTGGATGAGATCGGCGCATTGTACCGCCGCCCCTCCTTCCGCAGCGGGGGAGAAGTACACTTGTGTCCCTCCCTACAAGCGCAAGGACATCGCAAAAATCGAGGTGAACGCCATGCCGAAGCCGAAGGCTGTCGCAGTGGTCGCAGTTCACGGAGTCGCGGACCAGAAGCCGGCCGAGTCGGCGCGCGCCGTCGCCGATCTGCTCTGTCACGACGAGGCGTACAGCTCGTTCAGCGAAGTGTCGCTGCGCGTCTCGCGGGCGCGGCTCGAGCCCGGCGACGAGATCGAGTCGCCCGCGGGCCTCCAGTACATGTACGAGCAACTCAAAGACTATCCGCGGGCGGATACGGCCGCGGTCTACGAAACGGTGCGTCTCGAAGGGCGGCGCATCGACGACACGGCGCCAGTGCACGTGTACGAGATGTACTGGGCCGATCTCTCGCGCGCGGGCGAGACGTGGTACCGGTTGATCGCCGAGGTCTATCAATTGATCCTGCACCTGCCGAGCCTCGGCCGGAACTCGCTGCAGGCCGCGTCGTCCGCACAGAACAACCGGCGGCCGTGGAGGATCGCGGTGCTGCTGCAGACCTTCGCGGTGTGGCTGCTCACCGTGCCGGCGGCGCTGCTGAATCTCGTGCTGTTCTCGCTGGTGCTCGTCGTCGCGTCGGCGGAACTGCCGGAGGCGTATCAGAAGCCCGCGACGCTCGTGGCGGGGACGGTGATCCTCGCCGGCATCGCGCTGCTCGTCATGTGCAAGCGCGCGACCGCGCCGCTGCTGTGGCGCTGGTGGTTGCCGATCGTCATCGTTGCGGCGACCGTCACATGGTTGCTCGTGCACGGCCGGAACCCCTATCTCGTGCTCGCGATCGAAGCGGCGGTCATCGCCGCCGGTGCGTGCATTGGTGTAGCGATCAGCTATCAGCAGATGAAGAACGGCGCGGTCGCGTTCGGCGTCGCCGCGGCGCTCGTCGCGGCAGGCGTGACGATCGTGTTCCTCATCGGCACGTACGCTTCGAGCAAAGCCGACGTATATATCGCCACGGTGGATGCGGGACGGCTTCTTTTCCCGGCTGTCGGTGTCGCTTGGGCTCTTTTCTTCCTCACGGCGACGCTCGCCGCGATCGCGGGCGTTGTTGCCGTTCGCATGACCCCGCGAAACCAGCGGGACCAGGCGCGTGCCGCTGCGTGGACCGCGCGCTTCAGCCTCGGCATGCCGGCGGCGGTATTCGTCCTGTTCACGCTGGCGATTTGGGACCTGCTCGTCCAGTCGATCGGGCGCGTTGCTCCGGTCGTGTCGGTGTCCGACCACCTCGGCGACATGCTGAAGCAGAGTGCGCGCGGACTCGAGTTCTACACGCTCGCGATGTTTTTGTTCATCGTCACCGTGCTCGTGGCGACAGGGCCATCGATCGTCGCCGAGTTGCGACACCCGCACACGTCAGGCGATGTGGAATCGGAACAACTCGGCGACTGGCTCACCGCCGGGATGCGCTGGATCGTGCGCGTGGCGGAATCCTTCACGTTCGCCTTGGTCTTCGTGCTGGTGGTTGCGATTACCGGAGGGATGCAGTTCCTCGACCCATGGCGTCTGACGCTGCTCAGCGGCACCGCCGCCATCATCGCGCTACTCCTCACCAGCAAGTACTTCATCGGCACGTTCCGCGCGGCGGTCGACGTCGTGCTCGACATCGACAACTACATGCGCCAGAGTCCCGCCAACGCCACGCCGCGCGCGCGCATCGCGGAGCGCTACGTCTCGCTGCTGCGGCATCTCTGCGAATGGCGCGACGCGGACGGACGGCCGTACGACCGCATCGTGATCGTCGCGCACAGCCAGGGCACCGTCATCTCGGCTGACGTGCTGCGCTATCTCAACGCGCGTCCTGACGCGAAGCTGCGACTGATCAACGACGACACGCACCCGCAGCACATTCCGCTGCGTCTCTTCACGATGGGCTCGCCGCTGCGGCAGATCTACGCGCAGGCGTTCCCGCACCTCTACGATTGGATCCACGGCGCCGCCCCGCAGCTGACCGCGCCCGATCCGACCACGCTCACGCTGCAGGAATGGGCGAACACGTATCGCAGCGGCGACTACGTCGGGCGGAACATGTGGACGGGCGACGCGAACGCGCGCCTTTGGATCCGCAGCAATCCGAATGCGGTCGACGGCTGCACGGACTTCTGCTGCGGCGCGGGTGCGCACACGCACTACTGGGACGAGAACGGACGCGAGGTGGCCGCGTACCTCAAGCAGCTGCTCGCCTGACGGCGCGTCACCACATCATGCCGAGCTGCAGGCGCGCGGCCTCGCTCATCATGCTGCGGTCCCACACCGGATCGAAGACGACTTCGACGTCGGCTTGCTTCACGCCGGGCAGCGCTTCGAGCTTCATCCGCACGTCACTGGCGAGCACCGGACCCATGCCGCAGCCGGGTGCGGTGAGCGTCATCTTCACGTGCACCTTCTTCCCGCCCTCTTCGCCCTCCTGCAGCTCGCAGAGATAGACGAGGCCGAGGTCGACGATGTTGACCGGGATCTCCGGGTCGTAGCAGGTCTTGAGCGCTTCCCACACCATCGACTCGATCTTCTCCGGCGTCAGATCCTCGGGCTTGATCTCGTTCGACTCCTGCGGCTCCTTGCCGATGGCTTCGACTTCCTTGCCGGAGATGCGGACCATGAGGCCGCGCTCGGTGATGAGGGTGAATGCGCCGCCGAGGGCTTGCGTGATGGTGGCCTGCGAGCCCTGAGGCACGAGGACGCGTTCCCCGCTGGGGATCATGATGGCTTCGGCGTTGCGGCTGAACGTGACTTCTTCTCTCATTCGGTGCTGACCTTTTCCTCGGTGCCTTCGAGCGCGCTCCTGAGCGTATGCCAAGCCAGAGTCGCGCACTTCACGCGAGCCGGAAACTCACTCACTCCTGAGAACGCGGCGAGGCGCCCCAGTTCTGCCGCGCTGAGCCCGCTCGCGTCGCCGGTGACGAGGCGATGGAACGTGTCGAACAGCTGTCCCGCTTCTTCCTTCGATTTCCCTTTGACGGTGGAGCTCATCACGGACGCGGACGCTTTCGAGATCGCGCAGCCGCTGCCGGTGAAGCTCACCTCGCGGATCGTTTCGCCGTCGAGGCGCAGGAAGATCGTGTAGTGATCGCCGCAGAGCGGGTTGTACCCGTCGACGGTGCGCGACGCATCCGGCATCGCGTGAAAGTTCCGCGGATTCTTGTTGTGGTCGAGGATGACCTGTTGGTAGAGCTCGCGCAGATCGGACATTAACGAAACACCTCGATGACTTTGTGCAGGCCGGCGACGAGCGCGTCCGCTTCCTCGCGCGTGTTGTAGAGGCCGAACGACGCGCGTCCGGTCGCGGGCACGTTGAAACGCATCATGAGCGGCTGCGCGCAGTGATGTCCCGTGCGCACGGCGATGCCTTCCTGATCGAGCACCGTGCCGATGTCGTGCGGATGCACGCCTTCGAGCACGAACGAGATCACGGCCGCCTTCCCGCGCGCGGTGCCGATGAGGCGGAGCCCTTCGATTTCCTGGAGGCGCGCCGCCGCGTAGACGAGCAGCTCGTGTTCGTATGCGGCGATCGCATCGAGGCCGATCGAGGCGACGTACTGCAATGCGGCGGCGAGGCCGATCGCGCCGGCGATGTTCGGCGTGCCGGCTTCGAACTTGTATGGCAGCGCGTTGTACGTCGTCTTCTCGAACGAGACCGAGAGGATCATGTCGCCGCCGCCCTGCCACGGCGGCATCGCCTCGAGCAGCTCCTGCTTGCCGTACAGCACGCCGATGCCGGTCGGTCCGTAGACCTTGTGGCCGGAGAACGCGTAGAAGTCGCAGTCGAGCGCCTGCAGATCGACGGTGAGATGCGGTACGCCCTGCGCGCCGTCGACGAGGACGAGCGAGCCGTTCGCGTGCGCCGCGCCGATGATGCGCCGCAGCGGATTGATCGTGCCGAGGGCGTTCGACGCGTGGCCGACCGCGACGAGCTTCACGCGCGGATTCAGCATGCGCTCGTACGCGTCGAGATCGAGCTCGCCGTTGTCGAAGACCGGGATGATACGTAGCGACGCCTGTTTCTCGGCGCAGAGCATCTGCCACGGCACGATGTTCGAGTGATGCTCGATGGCGGAGATGAGGATCTCGTCGCCTTCGCGCACGTTCGCGCGGCCCCACGTCTGCGCGACGAGGTTGATCGACTCGGTCGTGCCGCGCGTGAAGACGATCTCTTTCTCGTCGCGCGCGTTGAGGAAGCGGCGGATGTACGCGCGCGCGTTCTCGTACTCGAGCGTGGCCAGCTCGGAGAGGTAGTGCACGCCGCGGTGCACGTTCGAGTTCTCTTCCGAGTAATAGCGCACGAGGCGATCGATCACCTGCCGCGGCTTCTGCGTCGTGGCCGCGTTGTCGAGATAGACGAGGCGTTTGCCGCGCACGTCGCGCGCGAGGATGGGGAAGTCGCGGCGGACCGCCGCGACGTCGTAGGTCGATTTGGTCTCTATCACCGCGCTCATCGCGTCCCTCCACGCCGCTCCGGCAGGCGTTCCGGCATCAGCTGGAACAGCGACCGGCGGATCTGCTCGCGCACCGGCTCGATCTTCATGCGATCGACGATCTCGCTGGCGAACGCGTAGATCAGCAGGCTGCGCGCTTCGTCTTCGCCGATGCCGCGCGAGCGGAGATAGAACAGCGGCTCCTGCTCGATCTGGCCGATGGTCGAGCCGTGATTACACTTCACGTCGTCGTTGTGGATCTCGAGCGTCGGCTTCGAGTCGACGATCGCGCTTTCGGAGAGCAGGAGGTTCCGGTTCTCCTGGCGCGAGACGGTCTTCTGCGCGTCGGGCCGCACGATGATCCGGCCGTCGAAGACGCCGCGCGCGTGCTGATCGAGCACGCCCTTGTACAGCTCGAGGCTCTCGCAGTGCGGCTTGATGTGATCGATGACGGTTCGGTTGTCGAGGTGCTGCGTGCCCGTGCCCGCGAAGAGGCCGTCGAGCGCGATGCTCGCGCCTTCGCCCGCGAGCGCGACGTGCGTCTCGCTGCGCGCGAGCGCCGCGCCGATGACGATGCTGCGCGAGGTCACGTTCGCCGCGCGCTCTTCGTGGATGAAGACGTTGCCGACGTGGTACGCCTCGAGCGACTCGCACTCGATGCGGTAGTGATCGACGACCGCGCCGTCGCCGGCGACGATCTCCGTCACCGCGTTCGTGAAGTACTTGCCCGTGCCGACGTACGTCTCGACGATCGTCACCTGCGCGTTGCGGCCGACGACGACGAGGTTGCGCGGATGCGACCAGATGCCGTCGCCGCTGCCGATGAACAGCAGATGCAGAAAGCCGTCGACGACTTCGTTCGCCGGGATCTCGATGCGCGCGCCGTCCTGCATGTGCATCGTGTTCAGCGCGACCAGCGCGTTGCGTTCGACGTCGGCCCATCGTCCCGGTTCCTGCGACGTCGCGTACGCGTCAGCGCCCGAGACCTGCCGTCCGCTGACGAAGATCCATTCGTGCGCGGCGCGTCCGGCCATTGAGGCATCGCTCTCGGTCGGCTGCGTGTCGTCGTCCGTCTTCCACGACACGCGCTGCAGCGGCGCGAGGTTCGTGTAGCGCCACTCCTCGACGCGCGGCGTCGGCCAGCCGAGTTTCGCGAACGCCTCGGACGCGCGTTCCCGAATGTCGAGAGCGACCGCGCTCACGCGACCTCCGCCGTCTCGACCCAGTCGTAGCCCTTCTGCTCGAGCTCTTCCGCGAGCTCCTTGCCGCCCGACTTCACGATGCGGCCGTTCGCGAGCACGTGCACGAAGTCGGGCACGAGATAGCGGAGCAGGCGCTGGTAGTGCGTGATGACGAGCACCGAGTGCGCCTCGCTGCGCAGCGCATTCACGCCTTCAGCGACGATGCGCAGCGCGTCGATGTCGAGTCCCGAGTCCGTCTCGTCGAGAATGGCCAGCTTCGGATCGAGCACCGCCATCTGGAAGATCTCGTTGCGCTTCTTCTCGCCGCCGGAAAAGCCTTCGTTGACGCCGCGGTTCATGAACGCCTCGTCGAGCTCGACGAGCTTCATCTTCTCGCGCGCGAGCTGCAGGAACTCCAGCGCATCGAGCTCTTCGTCGCCGCGATGCTTGCGCACCGCGTTGAGCGCGGCTTTGAGGAAGTAGATGTTGTTCACGCCCGCGATCTCGACCGGATACTGCATCGCCAGGAACACGCCTTCGCGCGCGCGCTCCTCGGTCGGCATGTCGAGCAGGTTCTTGCCTTCGAACAGCACTTCGCCGGACGTCACTTCGTAGCGCGGCCGCCCCGCGAGCACGTTCGCGAGCGTCGATTTGCCGGAGCCGTTCGGCCCCATGATCGCGTGCACTTCACCCGGCTGCACGCTGAGCGTGAGGCCGCGGAGGATTTCCTTGCCGTCGATTCCGGCGTAGAGGTCTTTGATTTCGAGCATCAGCCGACACTTCCTTCGAGAGAGACTCCGAGCAGTTTCTGCGCTTCGACCGCGAACTCCATCGGCAGCTCGCGGAACACCTCGCGGCAGAAGCCGTTGACGATCATCGAGACCGCGTCTTCCGCCGAGATGCCGCGCTGCTGCGCGTAGAAGAGCTGGTCTTCGCCGATCTTCGACGTCGACGCCTCGTGCTCCATCGTCGCCGTCGCGTTGCGCACTTCGATGTAGGGGAACGTGTGCGCGCCGCATTGATCGCCGAGGAGCAGCGAGTCGCACTGCGAGTAATTGCGGGCGTTTTCCGCGTTCTTGAGGATCTTCACTTCGCCGCGATACGTCTGCTGGCCGTGGCCGGCGGAGATGCCTTTCGAGACGATCGTCGAGCGCGTGTTGCGGCCGATGTGGATCATCTTCGTGCCGGTGTCGGCCTGCTGGTAGTGGTTCGTGAGCGCGACGGAGTAGAACTCGCCGACCGAATCGTCGCCCTGCAGGATGCAGCTCGGATACTTCCACGTGATCGCCGAGCCGGTCTCGACCTGCGTCCACGAGAGCTTCGCGCGGTTGAACGCCTTGCCGCGCTTCGTGACGAAGTTGTAGATGCCGCCACGTCCCTGCTTGTCGCCGGGATACCAGTTCTGCACCGTCGAGTACTTGATTGTCGCGTCGTCGAGCGCGACGAGCTCCACGACCGCGGCGTGCAGCTGATTCTCATCGCGTCGCGGCGCGGTGCAGCCTTCGAGATAGCTCACGGTCGCGCCTTCGTCGGCGACGATCAGCGTGCGCTCGAACTGTCCCGTGCCCGCCTGATTGATGCGGAAGTACGTCGACAGCTCCATCGGGCAGCGCACGCCTTTCGGGATGTAGCAGAACGAGCCGTCGGTGAAGACGGCGCTGTTGAGCGTGGCGAAGAAGTTGTCCGTGTACGGCACGACGCTGCCGAGGTACTTGCGGACGAGCTCCGGGTGATGCTGCACGGCCTCGGAGAACGAACAGAAGATGATGCCGACCTTCGCGAGCTCGGCCTGGAACGTCGTGGCGACGGAGACGCTGTCGAACACCGCGTCGACGGCGACGCCGGAGAGGCGCTTCTGTTCGTCGAGCGAGATGCCGAGCTTGCTGAACGTCTCGCGCAGCTCGGGATCGACTTCATCGAGCGAGTTGAGCTTCTTCTTCTGCTTCGGCGCGGAGTAGTAGCGGATGGCCTGATAGTCGATGGGCGGATACGACACGTTCGCCCACGTAGGCTCTTTCATCGTGAACCAGTGGCGCAGCGCCTTGAGGCGGAACTCGAGCATCCACGCCGGCTCGTTCTTCTTTTCCGAGATGTAGCGGACGATGTCCTCGGACAATCCCGGAGGAGCGACGTCGGCTTCGATCTCGGTGACGAAGCCGTACTTGTATTCCTGTTGAGCGATTTCCTGGACTGTCTCGTTCATTGCGTGGCCTCTCTTCCGGCGGCCAGATGTTGTTTGTCGATGACGGGCAGCGGCATGCCGCCGCGCAGGAGGTCGCCGAGCGTGACCTGCTCGAACGCGCCTTTGATCGCGCGGTTGATGCCGAACATGAGGCGTCGCGACGGACACGCGACGCGGATCGCGCAGGTGGCCTGTCCGGCATCGTCGAGCGTCTCGCACTCGACGAGATCCCACGGACCTTCGAGCACGTCGAGCAGTGCGCCGAGCGTGACGCTTTCGGCGTCGCCTTCGAAGGAGTAGCCGCCGCCGACGCCGCGGTGCGAGCCGATCACGCCGCCGTGATGCAGCGCCTTGAGCACTTTCGTGATCATCGGCACCGGCAGGTGATAGAACTCGGCGATCTCGCGCGCGGCCACGATCTGCCCCGCCTGACGGGCGAGGTAGACGCTGGCGAGCAGTCCGTAATCGGTGAATTTCGAGATCTTCAGCATGAGCGGGCGCGAAACCGTACCATACGGGTACGGTTTCTACAACCGCTTGAGAGCACAGCCTGTTCCAGCGCGAGCTAACGCCGGATCATGGTCCCGAGCATCGTGGCGACGAGCGTTTCGCCGGCGAGCACATCGGCGGTGCAGACGGTGAGCGTGCCGCCGCTTCGGAGGACGCGGGCGCGCGCGAGAAACGACGCGGCCGTCGCGGGCGCGAGCAGATTCAGCTTGAACTCGACGCTGAGCACGTTCGAGCCTTCGGGCATGAGCGTCAGCGCCGCGTAGCCGCACGCGCTGTCGGCGATCGACGCGAGGACGCCGGCGTGCAGCGCGCCGTTCTGCTGCACGAGGTCGGCGCGAAACGGCAGCGCGATGTCGACCTCACCGGGCGCGACGCGCGCGAGGGTCGCACCGAGCGTGGCCATGAACGTCTGCCGCGCGAAGCTCTCGCGGACGACGGCTTCAAAGTGTTGCAGGCGCGGCTCCATGAATTCGATTGTAGTGGCAAGCCCCTTGCGATTCGGAGAGTGAAAGAAGGCCCGCTATGAAGACGACTCTGACTCTGATGACCCTTGCGATGTTGTTGGGTGGCTGTGGCGGACGGGACGGACAACGCGCCAGTCAGCAGGAGCAGTATCCGGTGGTGCAGGAAGGCTCCGCGAGCGGCGTGACGTCGACCATCAACGGCCCCGGCGAGACGCTGCCGCCGATCACCGGCACGAACGCCGACACCACGACGAACTTCGCGCTCAATCCAACGGCGGCGACGACGAGCGTCGCCAGCGCACAAACGTCAGCTGGCTCGCTCGCCGGCACAATGCCGATGACCTCGACTGCGGCCGGCGTCGTTCCGCCGCTCGCCAGCCACGGCACGCCGATGACCGCGCCGGTCACCGCCGCGCCGCGCGCCGGCATGCCGCCGACCGCCGCGGTCGCCCGGCGTTCGGAGCCCGCTCCGTCCGCCGCCCCCGCGCCCGCCGCGCAACCGGCGACGGATGAGCCGACCGGCCCAGCCGAACAGACCGACACCGCGACAGCGAACGAGAACATGACCAGCGCGGCGCCAGCCGATGAACATCCGGCAGCGAACGCCGCGCCTGCGAAGGACAAAGCGGCGCAGCAGAAACCGGACGCCTCCGCGCAGCCGCAGCAGCCGAGCAACGATACGACCGGAAGCGAGCAGGAGGAGCCTCCTCCTCCGCCTCCGGGCGTCTGACGCGCGCGTTGTTCTGACGTGCGCGCGCTGGTTCGGGGAGCCGCACTGCAGCTGACACGGCGCCTTCCCACGCTGCCAGCAATGCACGCGTCTCGCGTGGCGCCGCGCAGCTGAGCGCGGCCGAGGCCGAGCCGCCGTATGCTCCGGCCCCGCTGGCGACTGGCGACTCATTCACCGTCACGACCCGGTCGTACGGGACGGCTCGACGACTGACGAGTTTCCGTGCGGCCGGAGCATCACAGAAGACGTTCGAGATGATCGCCCGTCGCGGCAGCGCTCCGTCGAACGTACAAGTGACGGCAGACTACGTGCGAAGCACGACAACTGTGCCGATCAGATCGGGCCGCATACCGAGGCGTCGCGTGCTGGCTTTCACGCGACCAGTTCTGGATTTCACGCGTTCGATTCTGGATTTCACGCGTCGCGTTCTGGATTTCATGCGACCGATTCTGGTTTTCATGCGTCGAGTTCTGGATTTCACGCGTCGCGTTCTGGTTTTCACGCGTCGAGTTCTGGCTTTCACGCGACGGATTCTGGCTTTCACGCGACCGATTCTGGATTTCACGCGACCGATTCTGGCTTTCACGCGTCGCGTTCTGGATTTCACGCGACCGATTCTGGTTTTCACGCGTCACGTTCTGGATGTCACGCGACGTGTCGTGGCTTCCACGCGGCTCCAAACCGCATTCATGGAGTGCGCACTGGCTTTCGCGCGGCGTCCGCCCGCCATACGCCGTGCGCGCGGCGCATGCGCATTTCGCAACGGCGCGATCGTCCCTCGTCTGGTGACGGTCGCGGATCCTTACCGGTAACGAGAACATGACCAGCGCGGCGACGGCCGAAGAGCATCCCGCGGCGGATCGGAGCCAATCGCCGGCCCCGACCGCGTACTCTTACCGCGTGAAAGCGATCCGCCTCTTCGCGCCGCACGAGCCGCTGCGTGCGGTCGACGTCCCCGCACCCGTTCCCGCGGACGACGAGATCGTCGTTCGCGTCCGCGCCGCCGGCATCTGCCACAGCGACGCGCACTATCGCGCCGGCTTCAACCAACTCCGCCTGCCGCTCACGCTCGGACACGAGGTCGCCGGCGTCGTCGCACGCAAGGGCGGGCGGGTGGACGGACTGACGGAAGGCGATCGCGTCGCATTGCATTACCTCCGCTTCTGCGGAAGCTGCCGGCGCTGCGTCGAGCACGGCGAGCAGTTCTGCGAGACGGGCGGCATGCTCGGCAACAACATCGACGGCGGCTACGCGGAGGAAGTCGTCGTCCCCGCCGCGAGCGCCGTGCGTATCCCCGCGAGCGTCCCCTTCGAACACGCGGCCGTGATGATGTGCTCGACCGCGACCGCGTATCACGCGCTGCGTCTCACCGCGCCGGTCGCGAACAAGACCATCGCCATCCTCGGCTTCGGCGGACTCGGCATCTCCGCGCTCATGCTCGCCCGCGCGCTCGGCGCCGCGCAGGTGCTCGCGGTCGACATCGTCGACGAGAAACTCGCCTTCGCGCGATCGATGGGCGCGACGCCCGTGCGCTCCGACGAGAACCTCACGCAAGCGCTCCTCGACGCGACGGGCGGCCGCGGCGCCGACGTCGCGCTCGATCTCGCTGGACGCGCCGACGTCTCCGCCCGCGCGGTGCGCGCGCTCGTTCCCGGCGGCACGCTCGTCCTCGTCGCGCTCAGCACCGCGCCGCTGCCCGTCAATCCCTATCGCGATCTTCTCGCGCGCGAACGCCGCATCATCGGCTGCTCCGACCACACGCGCGCCGAGCTCGAGGAGCTGATGGAGCTCGCGGAAACGAAGGCGATCGACATGAGCGCCGCGATCTCGGAGACGGTTCCATTCGACGCCGACGCCATCAACGGAGTGCTTGACAAGCTCGATCGCGGCACGACCACGCTGCGCAGCGTCATCGCATTCGAATGAGGTTGAAACCTTTTCGCGCCACGTACGAAGAACATCGTACGATGAGCCTGCGAACGATTGTCCTCGCCTCGTTCCTCTTCGCCACCGCCTGCGCGAGCGTTCCGCCACAGACCGCGCTGATTCCGCTCGCCGATCATCACCAGCATCTGGTCAGTCCTGCCGCGGCGAAGCTGGTGGCGGCGGATCTGCAGCCGGCGATTGCGGTGCCGGCGGAGCTCGCAGCGTTGCTCCACGCGCGCGAGCAGCACTGGAACGATCGCGCGGGGCTGAACGAGCTCTACGTCGAAGACGCGCTGCTCTTCAACCAGGACGAACCGGAGTGGATTCGCGGGCGTGACAAGGTGGCCGAGTACGTGAGCGGGCGTTTCGCGCGCGCGTACAGGATCACGCCGGTAGCGTATTCGACGAGCGGCGACAGCGGCTACATCGCGGCCTACTTCACGCGCGGCGAAGGCGCGGCGGCGAAGCACTTCGGACAGGTGCTCTTCTCGATTGCGCGCGCGAGCGACGGCAAGTGGCGCATCGCCGCGGAGACGCCGGCGTTCCCCGGACCGCGCGTGCGCGAGCCGCGCACGGCCGATCAGCTCATCGCAGCACTGGACGCCGCGCACATCCAGCGCGCGGCGGTGCTCTCGACCGCGTACTGGTTCGGCAGCCCGTTCTTCCCGAAGGTCGACAACGAATACGAGAAGGTCCGCGCGGAGAACGACTGGACCGCATCGGAAGTCGAGCGCTATCCCGGAAGGCTCATCGCGTTGTGCAGCTTCAATCCGCTGAAGGACTACGCGCTCGAAGAGCTCGACCGCTGCGCGAAGAGCGGGCGGTTTCGCGGGCTCAAGCTGCACTTCGGCAACTCGAAGGTAGATCTGCTGAAGCCCGAGCACGTCGCGCGCATGCGCGAGATCTTCCGCGCCGCGAACGCGCGCCATCTCGCGATCGTCGCGCACCTCTGGACCGGTCCCGAGTACGGCGCGGAGCAGGCGAAGGTCTTCCTCGCGCAGCTGCTGCCGGAGGCGCCGGACATCGTCGTGCAGATCGCGCACTTTGCCGGCGGCGGCCCGGGATACACCGACTCCGCCCTCGGCGTGTACGCGGATGCGATCGCCGCGCACGACCCGCGCACGAAGAACCTCTACTTCGACATCGCCACCGTCGCCGACGAACAAACCGACGCCGCGCTGCAGACGTTCGCGGATCGAATCCGCCAGGTCGGCCTGAAGCGCGTCCTCTACGGCACCGACCTCGGGCCGCCGCAGCCGCGCCAGTCGTGGGCGAACATCCGCGCCACGGTGCCGCTCACCGACGACGAGCTGCGGGTCATCGCCTCGAACGTCGCGCCGTATTTCAAGCAGTGACTGTTCTAGAATGCGCGCCCGATGTCGCGCATGACGTTTCAGTCGATGATCCTGCGGCTCCAGACGTTCTGGGCCGAGCGCGGCTGCATGATCGAGACGCCGGTCGATCTCGAAGTCGGCGCCGGGACGATGCACCCGGCGACGTTCCTCCGCGTCCTCGGCCCTGAGCCGTGGAACGTGGCGTACGTCCAGCCTTCCCGACGTCCGGCAGACGGCCGTTACGGAGATAACCCGTTCCGTCTCGGCAAGCACTACCAGTTTCAGGTCATCCTGAAGCCGTCGCCGCTCGAGGTGCAGGAGCTCTATCTCGACTCGCTGCGCGCGCTCGGGCTCGACCTCACGAAGCACGACATCCGCTTCGAGGAAGACAACTGGGAGTCGCCCACGCTCGGCGCGTGGGGCGTGGGCTGGCAGATCCTCCTCGACGGCATGGAGATCACGCAGTTCACGTACTTCCAGCAGGCGGGCGGCATCGACCTCACGCCGATCTCCGCGGAGATCACGTACGGTCTCGAGCGGCTGACGATGTTCCTCGCGCGGCAGAACTCCGTGTACGACATCGACTGGACGACCGGCGTCCGCTACGGCAACGTGCGCACGCAGGACGAGTACGAGTTCTCGAAGTACTACTTCGAAGTCGCGGACGTCGACCTGCACTGGAAGCTCTTCGACGCGTACGAAGGCGAGGCGCGGAGATGTCTCGAGGCGAAACTCGTGCTGCCGGCGTACGACTGGACGCTCAAGTGCTCGCACATCTTCAACACGCTCGACGCGCGCGGCGCGGTCTCGGTGACCGAGCGCGTCGGCGTCATCAAGCGCGTGCGCGAGCTCGCCGTCGCCTGCGCGCATCAGTTCCTCGCCGCGCGCGAGGAGCTCGGCTTCCCGCTGCTGCAGAAAACCGATGTCTGACTATTTCTTCGAACTGCTGACGGAAGAGATTCCGGCGTGGATGCTCGACAGCGCGTTGTCCGCGCTGCGCGCGTCGCTCGCGAAAGTGGTCGCGCAGACCGGTGCCGCCGAATCGTCCGTCACCATCGACGTGAACGCGACCTCGCGCCGCATCGCCTTCTTCCTCGGCAATCTTCCGGAGAAGCAGGCCGATCACGCCGACACGGTGAAAGGTCCGCCGAAGAAAGCCGCGTACGACGCGAGCGGCAATCCGACGCAGGCGCTGCACGGTTTCCTGCGGAAGAACAACGCCACGCTTGACGACGTCGCCGACGGCGGCGACTACGTGCTGCTGAATCGCAACGTCGCCGGCCGCGCCACCGCGGACATCCTGCAGGAGCTGATTCCGCAGACGATCGAGTCGATCCGCTGGCCGAAGATGATGCGCTGGAGCACGGGCGAGTCCTCATACATCCGGCCGATTCATTCGGTCGTGTCGCTGCTTTCCCAGGACGGCATCGGCACGTATCTGCCGATCGCGCTCTTCGGCGTCGCCTCGGGCACGACCACCGTCGGCCACCGCACGCTCGCACCGAAGCGCTTCGAGGTGAAGTCGTACGGCGAGTACCTGCGCGATCTCGAGCTCGCGCGCGTCATCGTCGATCCGCAGCGCCGCAAACAGGCCATGGCCGCGGCGGCGCTCGCGTGTGCGAAGGAAGTCGACGGCGCGCCGTCGGACGATCCGTCGATCTGGTCGCAGTGGCAGTACCTCACCGAATATCCCGGCGTCGTGCGCGCGGAGTTCCGCCGCGAGTACCTCGCGCTGCCGGAAGAAGTGCTCGTCACCGTGATGCGCGTGCATCAGAAGCAGCTGCCGATCCGCGACGCGCACGGCCGCCTCACGAACTCCTTCCTCGCGGTGCTCGACAACGAGGGCGACCCCGAGAAAAACGCCGCGTACGGCAACTCGTTCGTCACCAACGCCCGCTTCGCCGACGCGCAGTTCTTCTATGCGACGGACCGCCGCCGCAAGCTCGAAGAACGCGTCGAGCAGCTCTCGCATCTGCAGTTCCAGGAGAAGCTCGGCGACTATCGCGCGAAGACCGAGCGCATCGTCGCCATCGCCAAAGGCATCTGCGAGACGATCGGCCTCGATGCGGCCGACGCGCTTACCGCCGCGGGACTCTGCAAGACCGATCTCGTCACCGAGATGGTCAAGGAGTTTACCGATCTGCAGGGCCGCATCGGCGGCATCTACGCGCGCGAGGAAGGACTCGCCGACAACGTCTGGCAGGCCATCTACGACCACTACATGCCGGTCAGTCTCGAAGACGAGCTGCCGCGCACGATCACCGGCGCGATCGTCTCGCTCGCGGACCGCATCGACACACTGGCCGGCTTCTTCGCCATCGGCGCGAAGCCGAGCGGCTCGAAGGATCCGTTCGCGCTGCGCCGTGCCGCGCAGGGCGTCGTGCAGATCCTGCTCAACCGCGACAAGCGCGAAGTGAAGATCGGCATCGACCGCCTCATCGACCTCGGCATCGCCGCGCAGCAGCGCGCCACGACTCCTGCGCTGAAGGCGGATCTCCTCGCGTTCTTCGCGGAACGCGTGCGCACGATCCTCGAGGCGTCGGCGTGGAAGTTCGCGTACGACGAGGTCGCCGCCGCGATGGAAGCGGGCTGGGCGTCGTCGCTCACCGATCTCGTCGACCGCGTGCAGGCCGTGAAGACGATGCGCGACGAGCCGGGCTTCCTCTCGATCCTCGATTCCGCGAAGCGCATCGCGAACATCACCGCCGGGCACGACGCGACGCGCGTCGATCCGTCGCGGCTCGAGCACGACACCGAACGACGGCTCGCCGAGCTCGCGGACGTGGTCACAGGACAGATCGACGAGCTCGTGACGGAGCGGCAGTACCGCAGCGCGCTCGAGTCGTTCGCGGCGATGGCGCCGGAGCTCGAAACGTTCTTCAAGGACGTCATGGTGATGGTCGACGATGAGAGCGTGCGCCGGAACCGCATGTCGCTGCTGCGCAAAGTCGGCGGCGCCGTGATGAAGATCGCGGACGTGACGAAGATCGTCGTCGACCGCCGCGACTACCGTCCGTGATTCGGCAGGCCGCATCGCTGCTGCTGCTCCTGGCCGTCGGCGGCGAGCTCGCGCCGCCGCGGCCGCGTGTCGACACCGATCGCGACAACCTGCTGAACATGGCCTACGGCGCGACGGTCGTCTCGCGCACCGGAGAGCTGAGCCTCGAGAACTCCGCGGTGCACGCGATCGACGGCGACAGCGCCACGATCTGGAGCACGCCGCCGGGCGGCTTCGACGAGACGATGGTGTTCGCGCTGCCGGCGCTCTCGCGCATCACGCGCGTCGGCCTCACCGTCTCCACGAACGACGCCACCGTGCCGGAGGACGTGCACTTCTCCGCATCGAGGGACGGCAAAACGTGGCGCGACGTCGTGACGATGAATCTGCAGGCGGCGGACGTGCCGCAGTTCATCACCGTGCGCACGTTCGACGCGCGCTTCATCCGCATTCGCTCGCGCACGAAGCGCTACTACACGCACATCCGCTCGGTGCACGCGATCGGCAACCCGCTCGCCGCCGCCGCGCCGCCCGCGCCCGAAGGCTGCTGGGTGATCAACGGACAAACGGCGCGTTTTGCGCGGCAGGGCGCGCGCGTCTACGGCGAGCTCGCAACGACGCCTCCCACGTTCGTCGACGGCGGCATCGAGGAGCGCCTCGTGCGTTTGCAGTGGCGTCGCGGCCCGACCTGGGGCTTGGCCGCGATGACGATCGGCGCCGCGCCGCGCACGCTCACCGGCGTCACGTTCTACGAGCGCCAGATGGATGCCTTCGGCATTGGCGCCGCGTGGTTCGGCACGCCCGTGCCGTGCGCGAGCGCGCCGCAGCCGCGCATCGTCGATGACCGCCGCTTCGTGTTGTACGGCGTCGCGTTCGACGCGAACGATCGCATCGACGCCGCGGCCAGCGCGTCCGCGCTCGACGCCGCGGCGGAGTACGTGCGCCGCACGCCGCGCGTGCGCGTCGTCGCGCACGAGTACCGTCTCGCGAACGCGGCGCAGAATCGCGCGCGCTGCGTCGCGCGGCTCAACGCGGTGCGCGAGGCGTTGCGCGCGCGCGGCGTCGACGTCGCGCGTCTCGAGCTCGTGCCCTCCGGCAGCAGCGGCGACATCAGCGCCGTCGTGACCGAGTTGCAGCGCCGCGTGGCCAGCCGTATCGAGATCGAAGCGCGCTGAGATTTGGAACATAATCGAGCTCGCCATGACGATGACCGAGCAGACCGCGCCGGAGCACGCGCCGGCACCGCCGGATGAAGGAAAGTACGTCTATTACTTCGGCGACGGACACGCCGAGGGGAACGCGAAGATGAAGAACGTCCTCGGCGGCAAAGGCGCGGGCCTCGCCGAGATGACCAACATCGGCGTGCCGGTGCCTCCGGGCTTCACCATCTCCACCGGCGTCTGCACGTACTTTTACGAGCACGGCAAAACGTATCCGCCCGAACTGAAGCAAAACGTCGCGGAGAACCTCGCGCGCGTCGAGGAATCGGTCGGTCGCAAGTTCGGCGATCGCGACAAGCCGCTGCTCGTGTCGGTGCGCTCCGGCGCGCGCGCGTCGATGCCCGGCATGATGGACACGATCCTCAATCTCGGACTCAACGACGAGACCGTGCAGGGACTCGCGAAATCATCAGGCGACGAGCGGTTCGCGCTCGACTCGTACCGCCGCTTCATCCAGATGTACTCCGACGTCGTGCTCGAAATCGACCGCGAGCACTTCGAGCACGAGCTCTTCGCGCTGCGCGACCGCGTCGGCGTGAAGACCGACGCCGAGATTCCGGCGGACGGTTTGCGCGAGCTCGTCGCGACGTACAAGAAGATCGTCCGCGACAAGCTCGGCAAAGACTTTCCGCAGGACGTCGACGAACAGCTTTGGGGCGCGATCGGCGCCGTCTTCAACTCCTGGAACAACCAGCGCGCGATCACGTACCGCAAGCTGAACGGCATTCCCGACGACTGGGGCACCGCCGTCAACGTGCAGTCGATGGTCTTCGGCAACATGGGCGACGACTGCGCGACCGGCGTGGCGTTCACGCGCAATCCCTCGAACGGCGAGAAGCGCTTCTTCGGCGAATACCTCCCGAACGCGCAGGGCGAGGACGTCGTGGCCGGCATCCGCACGCCGCTGCCGATCTCGAAGGCGCAGGCGGTGGGCGAGGAGAAGTCGCTCGAGGAAACGTTCCCTGACGTCTACGCGCAGCTCGTCGACGTCTATCAGAAGCTCGAGTCGCACTACCGCGACATGCAGGACATCGAGTTCACGATCCAGTCGCGCAAGCTGTATCTGCTGCAGACGCGCACCGGCAAACGCACCGGCTTCGCGGCCGTGAAGATCGCGTGCGACATGGTCGACGAAGGATTGATCGAGGCGCGCGAGGCGGTCGAGCGCGTCGAGGCGAATCAGATCATCCAACTCCTCGCGCCGGTGTTCGACGCGAAGGAAAAAGCGAAAGTGCTCAGCGGCGGACGCCTGCTCGGCCGCGGTCTGCCCGCGGGACCGGGGGCCGCGACGGGACGCATCGCGTTCAATGCCGAGCACGCGGTATCGATGGCGAAGTCGGATCCGGTGATCCTCGTGCGCATCGAGACGTCACCCGAAGACATCGCCGGCATGCACAGCGCGGCGGGGATTCTCACCACACGCGGCGGCCTCACGTCGCACGCGGCCGTCGTCGCGCGCGGCATGGGACGTCCGTGCGTCGTCGGCGCCGGCTCACTGAAAGTCGACTACGGCAAAGGCGAGCTGCGCAGCGAAGGGCACGAGCCGCTCGAGGAAGGCGACTGGGTTTCGATCGACGGCACGACCGGCGAGATTCTCGGCGGCAAGCTCGCCACGCGCCCGTCCGAGGTCGTGCAGGTCCTGCTCGAGAACTCGATGAAGCCGGAAGAGTCGGAGACGTATCGCAACTTCGACCGCCTGCTTGGCTGGGCAGACGAGATTCGAACTCTCGGCATCCGCACGAACGCCGACACGCCGGCCGACGCGCGCGTGGCGCGGCTCTTCGGCGCGAAAGGCATCGGCCTCTGCCGCACCGAGCACATGTTCTTCGCCGAAGAACGCATCCTGCGCGTGCGCGAGATGATCCTCGCCCGCGACGAGAAAGGCCGCCGCCGCGCCCTCGGCGAGCTCCTGCCGTTCCAGCAGGCCGACTTCGAAGGCATCTTCCGCGAGCTCGCGGGCATGCCGGTGACCGTGCGCCTGCTCGATCCGCCGCTGCACGAGTTCCTGCCGCAGACCGAGTCGCAGATCTCATCCGTCGCGCGCGAGATGAACTGGGGCTTCGTCGAGCTTCGCAACAAGGTCAACCAGCTGCACGAGACGAATCCCATGCTCGGCCACCGCGGCTGCCGCCTCGGCATCACGTTCCCCGAGATCTACGAGATGCAGGTCCGCGCGATCTTCCAGGCCGCCTGTGCCGTGAAACGCGACGGCGTCGATGTGCATCCGGAAGTGATGATCCCGCTCGTCGGCACCGTGAAGGAGCTGCAGCTGACGGCCGACATGACCCGGCGCGTCGCCGAAGAGGTGATGAAGGGCGCCGGCGTGCGCGTCGACTTCCTCGTCGGCACGATGATCGAGATCCCGCGCGCGGCGCTCATCGCGGACAAGCTCGCAGCGACCGCGCAGTTCTTCTCGTTCGGCACGAACGACCTCACGCAGATGACGTTCGGCTACTCGCGCGACGACGCGGGCACGTTCCTGCCCGACTACGTCGACAAGAAGATCCTGCCGAAGGATCCGTTCGAATCGATCGACCAGGAAGGCGTCGGACAACTCGTACGCCTCGGCGCCGAGCACGGCCGGTCGGCAAACGCGAAGCTGAAAGTCGGCGTCTGCGGCGAGCATGGCGGCGACCCCGACTCTATCCGCTTCTTCCGCGCGGTCGGTCTCGATTACGTCAGCTGCTCGCCCTACCGCGTGCCGGTGGCGAGGCTCGCCGCGGCGCAGGCTGAGCTCGAGCAAAAGGCCTACGAAGGCTGAGCCGGTTTCGGAGTTAACCGCGTTAACATCTCCGCGTAACCGAATCGTTTCATTTGATGCAAACTTCGAAACCTCTCCGGCGTATTGGTTAGTGACGCGCGCGAGCGCGTCCAACTTCAGCTGAGGGGTTTAGACATGAAGCGTACTCTCTCGTTCGTCCTGCTTGCAGCATTCGTCATTTCACTCGCGGCCTGCGCCAGCGCGCCGGCCACGCCGACGCTCACCGGTACCATCACGGGCATGACCGACAACTCGATCACCGTGACGCCGGCTGGCGGCGGCGCCGCGACCACCGTGACCACGCCGTGGGGCACCCAGGTGTGGTGGCGCTCGGGTCTCGAAGCGCAGCGGTCGCAGCTCACGACCGGTCAGCGCGTCTCGGTCTTCGCCGACAACGGCAAGGCCAGCAAGATCGTCATCGAGTACTAAGAGCGTTCGATGGTTGTGAAAACGGCGGGCGTTCAGCCCGCCGTTTCTTCTTCGCGCTTTTCCTTCCGCCGGTGCCACGCCCACATGGCGATCGCGAAGATCGCGATCGCGGCGAGGCCGTACTTCTCGATGTTCTCGACGCGGCCGAGGAGTGTCTCGATGGCGCGGCCGAAGTAGTAGCCGCCCGCGCTGATCACGATCGCCCACGCCGCGCAGCTCGCCGCCTCGTACGCGAGGAACTTCAGCACCGAGATCCGCGACATCCCGATGATCACCGCGCAGGTGATGCGCAGCCCGTAGAGCCATTGCGTGATGATGATCGCGCCCGCGCCGTAGCGCTCGAACATGCGGATGCCTTTGCCGAAGTGCTTCTTCATCTTCGGGAAGCGGTCGAGCAGCCGTACGCCGTGCGCGCGCCCGAGCCAAAACCAGAAGACGTGCCCCGCGTACGCGCCGGCGAACGCGACCAGCGCCACGATGCTCAGCGACAGATGGCCGCGCGCCGCGAAGAAGCCGGCGGTGATGAGGATGGCCTCTCCTTCGAGAAACGTCCCGACGAAAACCGCCAGGTATCCGAAGTCGGCCAGTAGCGATTCGGGCGACATTCAGACCCTCGAGCCTGCAAGATTCGGGACGCTTCGCGGATGAGCGGGATTAGACTGCGCTGGATGCCCCGATTTCTCGTCCTGTCTGCGCTGCTCGCGGCGGCACTCGCGCGGCCCGCATTCGGCCAGGAAACGCCGCCCGCGACCACGACCGACGACGTCCCCGTGATGGTCGAGACCGCGACGACGACCGACGCGGAGCCGGTGTACGACGCAACCGTCGTTCCCGCGCCCGAGCCGATCCTCGAGAAAGACTCGCCCCTCGTCGCCGCGTCGAAGCTCGCCAAGCGCAACAAGAAGAAGAGCAGCACGCGCGTGATCACGAACGCGACCGTCAAGCAGCCGACGCCGCACGCGCACATCACCACGACCAAAGCACAGAAGCCGGTCGTCGTGCCTAAGCCCGCGAAGAGCAGCGAGACGAAGCCGGCGAAGACCGAGACGTCCAAACCGCGTCCGCGCAACACGAGCGCGACCAATGCGCCCGCGAATGGCGATGCCGATCAGGAGTTGTTCGGGGACGAGGACGACGCGTCCGCGCCGCCGCCGCAGGCAAAGCCGCCGCATCGTTGACGCGCTACCGCGGTTCGCGGCGCGCTCCTTCTCTGCGTGATCGGCGTTGCATCGGCGCATCCTACCCTCTCGGCGCCTTCGCGCGAGAGGGTAGGTTCGTAGATTTCGTTATGCGTGACGCTGGTGGCGGTGCACCGCGCGCCAGCCGCCGATGAGTCCGATGACCAATCCCAGGCGTTTGAGGCCGAGCATGTGCGCGGCGCCTTTCGCCGATTTCTGTCCGAGTCGGAACACCAGCAGTTTCTTGATGAATTGCAGCATCTTGGTGCCTCCCGGCGTACTGAATTGCAATGGGAGCGCCAGCCTTAAGCGCCTGATCTGCTATGAGTTAGGTGCTCGTGCAGACCTGTCGTCGCGACCCGGCCGAAGACGCTTGCGAAGAGCGTCGGAAACGGCAGCGAAGCCCAGCGTCCCGCGCTCGCGGAAACGGCGATGACGCCCGCGAAGAACAGAGTCAGCGCGAGCTCGTTCCATGGAATCCGCGTGGCGCGTTCCGTTCGCGCGACCGCCGCATCGCCGCGTTTCGGCGTCCGGTGAAACGCGCCGCCGCGCTGCACGAGCCCTTCGATGACCGCGGCCGCGTTGCGCATCGACATGCCGATCCCGACCGGCAACACCGCGAGCAGTTCGCGCAACCGCGGCGGCGGGCGCCGCGCCCAACGCTGGCCTTCGCGATAGAACAGCAGCACCGAGCCGCTCGACAACGCGAAGAGCGCGAGGTCGATGGCGATGCTCCAGCCGAGGCCGTGACGCACGCGGATCTGCTGCGCCGGCACGACGAGCAGCGCGAGCAGCACCGTGAGCAAATACGCGCTGTTATTCGTGAGGTGAAAGAGCGCCTCGCATTTGATGCGTATGTCGAAGTCGCCGCGCACGAGCGCGCCGAGGAGCTTGCGCGCCGTCTGGATCGAGCCTTTCGTCCAGCGATGCTGTTGCTGCTGAAAGCCGTGCAGTTGCGACGGCAGCTCCGCGGGGACTTCGACGTCCGGCAAAAACACGAACGACCATCCCTTCATCTGCGCGCGATACGACAGATCTAAATCCTCGGTCAGCGTCGACGACGACCAGCCGCCAGCCTCTTCGATCGCCGCGCGCCGCCACACGCCCGCCGTGCCGTTGAAGTTGAAGAAGCGTCCGCCGAAGTTGCGCGCCGCCGACTCGACCGCAAAGTGCGCGTCGAGAAACAGCGCCTGCACGCGCGTCAGCAGCGAATGCTCGCGATTGAGATGCGTCCACCGCGCCTGCACCATGCCCACGCGCGCGTCCGCAAAGTACGGCACCATGCGCAGCAGCACGTCGCGCGGCGGAACGAAGTCGGCGTCGAACACCGCGAAGAGCTCGGCCGCGCTGCGCTGCATGCCGAACGCAAGCGCGCTTGCCTTGTAGCCGTCGCGCGAGCCGCGGCGGAGGTGCGCGATCGCGACACCACGCGCGCGCCACACGTCGACACGTGCGGCGACGAGTGCCGGCGTTTCATCCGTCGAATCGTCGAGCACCTGAATGTCGAGCGCTCCGGGATACTCGATCGCCGCGACGGCATCGAGCAGACGCGCGGCGACGTTCGGCTCGTTGTACAGCGGCAGTTGAATCGTGAGCGAAGGCCAGACGTTCGCCGTCACGCGCGCGGGCGGCGGCGTGCGCCGGCGCAGACGGACGAGGTGCAGCCGGTGAACGCTGTAAACCGAGAGCACGAGCAGGATGACGTAATACAGCGTCACGACCGCCGTCTCCGCGCCGTGCATGTGGACCGCGCGATTCTACGGCCGGCGCGTTGTGTTACGTTCTCCGCGTTTGCGCAGTCACGTCCGCGTCGTGCTTCTTTTCCTCGCCGTAGCGCTCGCCTACGCGGGCCTGGGGCTGCTGCCCGGACGTACGTTCGCGCCGCTCGACCTGCCGCTCGACGCCGGCGCGTGGAAGCCTGACCCCACCCAACGCATCCGCGTCTCGAACACGCTCCTCGGCGACGTCGTCGTGCAGTTCGTCGCGTGGGATCGTGAGATCACGCATCTCCTCGCGCGCGGCGAGCTGCCGTGGACGAACCGCTGGGCCGGCGACGGCGGGCCGCTGTTCGCGAATCCGCAGACCGCGCTCTTCTCGCCGTTCACGTGGCCGCGGCTGCTGTTCGGGCTGAAGGGCTGGGCGCTCACCGCGATCCTGAAGCTGCTCGCGGCCGCGCTCTGCGCGTACTGGTTCGCGCGCGAGCTCGACGTGCCGCGCGAGCAGGCGCTCGTCTGCGGCTTCGTCTACGCGACCGCGGGCTACACGATCGTGTGGCTGCTCTATCCGATCACGAACGTCTTCGCGCTGCTCGCCGGACTCGCCGCCGCGGCGCTGCGGCTGATGAAAACGCCGTCGATCCGCAACGCGTTGCTCGTGCTCGTTTTCGCGGCGCTCTGCACCGCCGGCGGCCATCCCGAGTCGCTCTTCATCGGCGCCATCGGCATCTGGATCTTTCTCTCCTGGGAAGCGGAGCGCCGCCGCGAATTCGGCGGCCTCTCCGCGATCATCCCGTCGACCGTCGGCGCGTTCCTCGGCTTCGCAATCCTCGCCGTGCAGCTCGCGCCGTTCCTCACGATCCTCGGCGACAGCTACGCGGGCGAGCTGCGCCCGCGCCTCCCGCATCCGTTCCGCATTTGGGGCGTCGTCTCGCAGGTGCTGCCCGGCGTCCTCGGCACACCGCTGCGCGGCGAGCTCGATCTGACCGCGCTCCCCGTCGCGGAGAACTTCAATCTCCGCGCGGGCGGCTTCATCGGCGCGATCGTGCTGCTCGCGATCGTGCTCGCGTGGCGGCAACTCGCGCCGGCGCTGCGTCGCGGACTCGTCATCGGCAGCGTCGCGCTCGTGCTGTCGTGGTATCCGCCGGGACTCTGGAGCGTGCTGCGGCACGTGCCGGTGCTGCGCGTGCTGACGCTCGAATACGGCGTGCTCTTGTTCGTACTGTTCGGCGCGATGGCGGGCGGACCCGCGATCGCGTTCGCGGCGACGCGCCGGCGCCGCAAGATCGGCGCGGCGCTGGCGATCGTCGGACTCCTCGCGGTCATCACCGGCGTGTTCCCGCTGTTGCCCGGCGCGCACGCGACGCTGACGCGCGTCGCGCGCGGCGGCATCGAGCAACTGCGCGCGCGCGGACATCTGCAGCAGGCGCCGGCAGTGTACGAGGCGCGGCTCGCGTACTACCTCGACGCGGCGGGACTCACGACCGTGCGACGGCTCGCGATTCCCGGCGCGTGCTGGCTCGTCGCGGGGCTCGCGCTCGCGTTGCCGCTGCGGCGTCGCGCGGCGCTGCTGACGCTCGCGGCGGCGGGCGAGCTGCTCTCCTTCGGCATCGGCTTCAATCCGGCCGTGCGGATGGACGCCATTCCGCCCGAGCCGCCGGTCGTCACCGCGCTCAAGCAACTCGATCCCGCGCGGCAGTCGCTGATCGCGGAGCACTTCGAGGTCTTCCCCGCGAATCTCGCGACGCTGTACCAGGTGCGCGACGTGATCTCGTACGACGCGCTGACGACGAAGGCGCGCGTCGCGCAGCTGCTGCCGGCCGGCTACGATCCGCTCCTGCACACCTTCAATCCCATGCTCGCGCCGGACGAGACGCGCGCTCTCGCGTCGCTCGGCGTGCGTTACGTGCTCAGTCGCGTCGACGTGCCGAACGCGCGCCGCGTTGCCGGGCCGCCCGCGCCGGCGGTCGGCATTTACGAGCTCGAGAACGCGCCGCCCGTGCCGCTGCCGGCGAATCATCATCCGACCGGTCTGTACGCCGGAATCGTCATCTCGCTCATCGCGCTGTTTCTCAGCGCGGTCTGGCTGCACCTCTTCACGCTCGAGGCGCCGACGATGCAGCAGTTCGAGTCGCGCGCGTCCTGACGAAAGGGTCGGCTACGCCGCTTCCGCTTTCAGCGAGCGCGTCATGAGCCGCTTCACGGCGTCGCGCGGCGACTCGTTCTCGTACAGCACGCGATACATCTCGGTCGTGATCGGCATGTCGATGCCGTGTTGTTCGGAGAGCTGTTTGGCCGACTTCGACGTCTTGATCCCTTCGGCGACGAACTTCGCGTCGCGCAGGATGTCGTCGAGCTTCTTTCCCTGGCCGAGCTGCACGCCGACGGTGCGGTTGCGCGAGAGCGCGCCGGTGCACGTGAGCACGAGATCGCCCATGCCCGCGAGTCCCGCGAACGTTTCGAGGCGGCCGCCGAGGGCGAGGCCGAGGCGCGTGATCTCGTGCAGGCCGCGGGTCACGAGCGCGGCGTTGGTGTTCGAGCCGAGGCCGAGACCTTCGAGGACGCCCGCGGCGATGGCGATGACGTTCTTCAGCGAGCCCGCGAGCTCGACGCCGACGACGTCGTCGGAGTGATAGAGGCGGAACGCGGGAGACGAGAGCACCTGCTGCACGTCCTGCGCGACCTGCACGTTTTTCGACGCGATGACGGCGGCGGTGGGATCGGCGCGCGCGGCTTCGAGCGCGAAGGTCGGGCCGGACAGCACGGCGAATGCGGAGAGGCGGTCGCCGAGGACGTCGGCGGAGATCTGCGACATCCGCTCGAGCGTTTCGTTCTCGATGCCCTTCGTGCCGGAGATGATGCGTACCGGTCCGTCGAGCTGCGCGCGCAGGTTCGTCAGCACCTCACGGTAGTGATGGCTCGGCGTGACCATGAAGATCGTGTCGGAGAAGCGCGCGGCTTCGGCGAGATCGTTCGTCGGATGGATGCCTTCCGCGAGCGGCACGCTCTTCAGGTAATCGGCGTTGACGCCGGTCTCGCGCATCGCGCGCACGACGTCGGGATCGTGCGCCCAGAGGACGACTTCGTTGCCCGCGCGCGCGGCGGTGACGGCCATCGCGGTGCCGAACGCACCCGCTCCGATGATCGCGATCTTCGTCACGGTTCCTTCCTCTGTCCAAGCCGGCGTTCGGTCCCCTGCGCGAGCCGCGCGATGTTGGAGTGGTGCTTGAGGATGACGGCGAGCGCCATGCCGATGCTCAGCACGATCCGCCAGAACGGCGCCTCGTGCGCGAGAAAGCGGAAGAAGAGCGGAATGGTCGCCGCGGTGACGATCGACGCGAGCGAGACGATGCGGAAGAGCAGCACCACGATCGCGAAGACGATCAGCGCCGCCGCGAGCACGCGCAGATCGAGCGCGCCGAACACGCCCGCCGCCGTCGCCACGCCTTTGCCGCCGTGGAAGCGCAGCCACACCGGGAACATGTGCCCGAGAATCGCCACGAGTCCCGCGAGCGCTATCCAGAACTCGCGCGACTGCCACGGCGCGACGCCCGGCTCGAACGGCCACGCGCGCTGCGCCACGAGCACGCGCGCCAACGCCACCGCGCCGTAACCCTTCGCGATGTCGAGCAGCAGCGCGATGATCCCCGCCGCCCGCCCCGCCGTCCGCGCGACATTCGTCGCCCCGACGTTCCGGCTCCCATGCTCCCTCACGTCCTTCCCCGACGCGACCTTCACGACGAGAAAGCTGAAGGGGATGGAGCCGAGCAGATACGCGCCGGCAACGAGCAGAACGGGCAGCATGCGGCGGCTATTGTAGTGGCTCGAGCGCGGCGATCACGGCGCGGCGAAAGCTCGGCGGATCGATGGCCGGATAACGATCGAGCCGCGGCTCGATCGCCTCGAACAGCGCGACGAGTCGCTTGCGTTCGACGAGGTCGCGATCGAACATCTGGCGCACGTCGTCGGAGCATCCACATCAAGCTCGCCCCGCCGGTCGACTTCATTCCGCCGCTGCCGGGCTGGCAGGAGCGCAGCCGCTTCGTCGTCGCGCCGCCGGTGAGGTACACGCGCCCTTCCTCGCGCGCGGCGCGCCCGAGTGCGCGCATGAAGTCGGCGAGATGGCGCGGCGTCAGTCGCTCGCGCATGCAGCAGTTCGCTCGAAGCTGACGAGCTTTCGGATCAGCGCGTTGTAGCGTGAATGCGCGGCGTCGGGATCATCGGCGGCGATGACGTGGTAGAGGCGGTGTTCCGGATAGCCGTCGATGGGCAACTCCGGCACGTCGAAGCCGAGCGTGCGCAGGCGCGGCGCGCCGACGAGCACGAGCAGCGCCGGAATCGACTCGACGCCGCGTTCCAGATCGCGCAGGCCATCGCGAATCAGATCTGCGCCGGGAAGCGCGTCGGAGATCTCGCGCATGCGCGCGAGTCTACCCGACGCGTGGATTCAGGGCAGCCGCACGTGCAGCTTCGCTATGCCTTTAGCGCAGCCGGCCGCGCCGGCTTACACGCCGTCGAATGCGTTCTCGACGTCGGCGATCAGATCGTCGATGTCCTCGATTCCTACGCTGATGCGCACGAGACCGGGGGTGATGCCGAGGCGCGTGCGGGTTTCGACCGGCACCGATGCGTGCGTCATTGACTCGGGGTGCGAGATCAGCGTCTCGACGCCGCCGAGGGATTCGGCGAGGGAGCAGAGGCGGACGCGGTCGAGGAACTTCTTCGCGTTGTCGAACGAGCCGAGCTCGAAGGAGATCATCGAGCCGAAGCCGTTCATCTGCCGTTTCGCGAGCTCGTGCTGCGGGTGGTCGGGGAGGCCGGGGTAGTAGACCTTCTGCACTTTCGCGTGGCCGGCGAGGTAGTTGGCCATGGCCATGCCGTTGGCCTCGTGCTGCTTCATGCGCACGGCGAGGGTCTTCACGCCACGGAGCACGAGCCACGAATCGAAGGGCGAGAGAATCGCGCCGACGGCGTTCTGCAGGAAGCCGATCTGTTCTCCGATCGCGTCGTCGTTCGAGACCACCACGCCGCCGACGGAGTCGGAGTGTCCGTTGAGGAACTTCGTCGTCGAGTGCACGACGATGTCGGCGCCGAGCTCGATCGGGCGTTGCAGGTACGGCGAGCAGAACGTGTTGTCGACGACGACGAGTGCGTTCGCGTTGTGCGCGACATCGGCGCACGCGGCGATGTCCGTCACCGTCATCATCGGATTCGTCGGCGTCTCGAGGAACACGAGCTTCGTCTCGGCGCGGATCGCCTTACGCACCGCATCGACGTTCGACGTGTCGACGTACGTGAACTGCAGTCCGAAGCGCTCCAGCACGCGCGAGAAGAGGCGGAACGAGCCGCCGTACATGTTCTCGCCGGCGACGACGTGATCGCCGCTCTTCAGCAGACGGAAGACGGTGTCGGTCGCGGACATGCCGGAGGCGAAGCAGTGACCGTACTTGCCGCGCTCGAGCGCGGCGAGGTTGGCCTCGAGCGCGGAGCGCGTCGGGTTCTTCGTGCGCGCGTACTCGTAGCCTTTGTGGCGGCCGAGCTCGGGCTGCACGTAGGTCGAAGTCTGGTAGATCGGAATCGTCACCGCACCGGTGTGCGGCTCGGGCTCCTGGCCCGCGTGAATGGCGTCTGTGGCAAAGCCCATCGGAAACCTCAGTCGGCTGGATCGGGCGGAGTCGGCTTCCGCCACTTCGAGTAAATCCCCTTCGACATGTACCGCTCGGCGGGGTCGGGGATGATGGTGACGACGCGTTTGCCCGCGCCGAGGCGTTGCGCGACCTGGAGCGCGGCGGCGACGTTCGCGCCGGCGGACGAGCCGCCGAGGATCGCCTCCTCGCGCGAGAGGCGCGCCACCATCGCGTACGCGGGGTCGTCGTAGATCGTGATCACTTCGTTCGCGAGCGACATGTCGAGCACGGGAGGGAAGAACGACGCGCCGATGCCTTCGACATCATGCGGGCCGGCCTGTCCGCCGCCGAGCACCGAACCTTGCGGCTCGACGAGAGAACACCACAAGTCGGGCAGGCGTTCGCGGAGATAGCGCGCGGTGCCGGTGAAGGTGCCGCCGGTGCCGGCGCCGCAGACGAACGCGTCGATGCGGCCTTCCATCTGTTCGAAGATCTCGGGACCGGTGGTCTCGTAGTGCGAGTCGCTGTTGTACGCGTTGCGGAACTGCTGCGGGATGTACGCGCCGTCGATGCCCTGCGCCAGTTCTTCCGCTTTGGCGATCGCGCCCCGGATGCCCTGATCGCCGGGCGTCAGCACGACTTCGCCGCCGAGGGCCCACATGATCTCGCGCTTCTCGACGGAGAAGTTTTCGGGGACGCAGAGGACGACGCGATAGCCCTTCTGCACGCCGGCGAGCGCGAGGCCGACACCGGTGTTGCCCGCGGTCGGCTCGATGATGGTGCCGCCGGGTTGCAGCAAGCCGTCGCGTTCCGCGCGCTCGATCATGCCGACGCCGATGCGATCCTTCACGGAGAGGCCGGGGTTGAGGAACTCGAGCTTCGCGAAGATCTCGGCGTCGGCGTCCGCGGCGATGCGGCGCAGACGGACCATCGGCGTGTTGCCGACGAGATCGAGGACGGAATCGACGATGGGAGGGGGTGAGGTCGGGCGGCGCAAGCGGGGCGATTCTAGTTTCGCGGCGCCTACAAACACAACGACTGTAACGCCTGCGATCAAAACACAACGGCCGGCGCTGGAGCGCCGGCCGTCGTTCGGTTCGGGTCGATTTTGGTCTTGGTTCGTTCGGGGGTTTACGCCCAGCTCGAGGGACGGCTGGACGAGCGGCGCTGGTTGTAGCAATCGCGGCAGTACACCGGCTTTCCGCTGACGGGCGTGAACGGCACTTCAGTCGGGATCCCGCAGCTGTCGCACGTGACGCTGACCATCTGACGGGAGCGGCCTTCGCCGCCGTTGCCGTCGCGCGCCGTTTTCCGCTTGTCGCGGCAGTTCTTGCAGCGCTTCGGCTCGTTGGTGAATCCGCGCTCCGCGTAGAACGCCTGTTCGTTCCGGCTGAAGATGAACTCCTGTCCGCAGTCGGCGCAGTTGAGAGACTTGTCGTTGAATGTATCCATGAAACCTTGATCTCCTAAACGAATGTTGCCTGGTGTGAAGGTCTGTTGCGATCGTTACAGCGAGTGCGTTGTGAATCGACCCCTTTCCGAACCGCGGATACAAAACGATCCCCCGACGAACGTGTGCTGTCCGATGTAGGCGATCCCATTGAGTCCGATGGGTCGCGTTTTAGCATAGATTTCCGAGGGAAGGCAACGAAACCGACGCTTGTCCAAATAAGACTGTCAAGGTATTGACCATTAATGGCGCATCCCATCCGCATCGGTCCCGCAGGCTGGAGCTACACCGACTGGGAAGGCGTGGTTTACCCGAAGCATGGCTCGCGATTCGACCACCTCGCGTACCTCTCGTCGTTCTTCGACACCATCGAGATCAACTCGCCCTTCTACCGCATCCCGCCCCCCAATCATGCGCGCAGCTGGGTGCGCCGCGTCGCCGCGAATCGCGACTTCAAGTTCACGACGAAAGTCTTCCGCGGCTTCACGCATGAAAACGCGGCCCTCGCGCGCGACGACGTGAAAGCCTTCCGCAACTATCTCGATCCCCTCATGGACGCCGGCCGACTCGGCGCGATCCTGCTGCAGTTCCCCTGGAGCTTCAAGAACACGCCCGAGTCGCGCGCGAAGCTCGAGGCGCTCTTCGCCGCATTCGATGCGTATCCGAAAGCGCTCGAGGTGCGCCATTCGTCATTCGAGGACGACGCGTTCTACCGCTTCCTCGACGACCGGAATGTCGGCTGGGTGAACGTCGATCAGCCGCTCTTCGATAACTCCGTCAAGCCCGCGGAGACGACGACCGGCCCGCTCGCGTACGCGCGTTTCCACGGCCGCAACTACGAGAAGTGGTTCGCGCACGACGAGTCGTGGGAACGCTACAACTACCTTTACTCCGCAAAAGAACTCGAGCCGTGGGTCGCGCGCATCGAGTCGATGGCGCAGAACAAAGATACGTACGTCATCACGAACAATCACTTCCGCGGACAGGCCATCGTGAACGCGGGCGAGCTGCGCGACTCGCTCGGTCAGGACAACAAGCTGCCGCCGCAGCTGAAAGAGATCTATCCCGACCGCGTGAAGTAGATGCGCGCGAAGACGGCCGCGGCGATGATGGCCGCCCACACGAGCAGCGCGGTCACGACGCGCGGCACCGTCTCGAACCGCTCCGGCGCGACATGCCGCCCGACGATCGCGCGGAACTCGTCCCAGCTCGCGGCATCGCGGAAGAACGTCTTCGCGAAGATGTAGATGAAGAACTGCGAGCGATAGAGCAGCACGTAGTCGTCGCGCACCAGCGCGCGCGAGAACGACGTCCACGGCACGTGCTCGGTGTCGTCGGCGCGATGCAGCGTGAGCCGCTCTTCGGTCGCCGCGCCGTTCATCGGCATGTCGAGCGGCGTCTGCAGCACGTTCGGCTTCGCGAGTCCGCGGGTCAAGTAGTAGCCGCCGATGAGCGCGACGAAGATCGCCAGCGAGTGCCGGCGGTAGTCGAGCGGCGGCGGCTGCAGGACGAATCCGGCGATGCCGGCGGCGAGCAGGATCCCGCCGAGGATGACGAGGACGCGGTTGCGCGGCGCGGTGTTTCCGATGCGCTCCAGCAGCGCCGCATCGACACGCCCCTCGAACTCGATCATCGCGCGAATGTACGATGCGCCCCGCATGGCTCGCAAGAAACGCGTCGTCGGCACCGCGGGTCACATCGACCACGGCAAGACCTCGCTCGTCCGCGCGCTCACCGGCATCGACACCGACCGCCTCCCCGAGGAGAAGCGCCGCGGCATCACGATCGACCTCGGATTCGCGAGCTGGTTCACCGACGACTACCAGATCGGCTTCATCGACGTCCCCGGCCACGAGCGCTTCGTGAAGAACATGCTCGCGGGCATCGGCGGCATCGACTCCGCGCTCCTCGTCGTCGCCGCCGACGAGTCGATCATGCCGCAGACCCGCGAGCATTTCGCGATCTGCCGCCTCCTCGGCATCCGCACCGGCGTCGTCGCCATCACGAAGAGCGATCTCGTCGACCCCGACATCCTCGACCTCGTGCGCCTCGAGATCGAAGACCTCGTCGCCGGCAGTTTCCTCGACGGCAAGCCGATCGTCGCCGCGAGCAGCACGACGGGCGCGGGACTCGACGCATTGCGCGCCGCGCTGCTGCAATCGGTCGCGGAGGTCGACGATCGCGACGCAACGACGCGCGTCTTCCGCCTGCCCATCGATCGCGTGTTTACGATGAAAGGCTTCGGCTCCGTGATCACCGGCACGACGTACTCGGGCAGCGTGCGCATCGAAGACGAGGTGGAAGTGCTCCCCGGCGCGCGCCGCAGCCGCGCGCGCGGCGTCCAAGTGCACGGCGAGCCGCGCGAACAAGCGTCCGCGGGCGAGCGGACGTCGATGAACCTCAGCGACATTCCGCTCGAAGAGCTCCGCCGCGGTCAGCAGGTGCTGCATCCGGACACGCTCCGCCCATCGCAGGTGATCACCGTGCAGCTCGAGCTGCTGCCTGACGCGAAGCCGCTCGCCGAACAAACGCGCATCCGCTTCCACCACCTGTCCGCCGAGCTCCTCGGCACGTTGCGCTTCGTCGACGACACCGACGGCAAGCTCGCGCCGGGCGCCACCGCGTTCGCACAAGTGCGGCTCGAAGCGCCGATCGTGGCCGTCGCCGGCGATCGCTTCGTGATCCGCCGCTACTCGCCCGCGTTCACGATCGGCGGCGGCGCCATCCTCGACGCGCATCTCCCGAAGCTGAGCCGCGGCACGCGCGCGGAATTGCTCGACACGCTCGCCCACGGCTCGCTCGTCCAACGCGTCGAACTGATGGCGAAGCTCGCCGGCTTACGCGGCGTCTCGATGGACGAGCTGCAGGCACGCACCGGCATCCGCACGCAAACGCTCGCGAAGGAACTGAAGCGCGTGCCGAACGTCGTGAGCGTCGGCGCAACCTTCCTGCACGCCGACCTGATCGCCGATTTTCGCCGCCGCGCGATGGAGTTCCTGGACCGCTATTTCAAGTCGAACAAGATGGCGGTGAACGTTCCCAAGAGCGAGTTCGTGCAGAAGCTCCTCCCGCACGGCGCACCCATCAATTTCCTCCTCGCCGATCTCGCCAATCAACGAATCGCCACGGTCCAGGGCGACGCGCTCGACATCCCCGGCCGCTCCAAAACCCTCGGCGGCGCCGAAGGCGAGCTGGCCCGCGCCATCGAGGCGAAATTCGCCGAAGCCGGCCTGCAAACGCCCGCGGTCTCCGAGATCATCAAGGCGATTCCGCAGAAGCCGAAAGTCATCGAAGGCGTGATCTCGTACCTCGTGAAGCAAGGTACGCTCGTCCGCCTCGCCGAAGGGGTCTACCTCCACCGCGACGTGCTCGCCAACGCCCGCGAAAAACTCGCAGCCCGCAAAGGCACGACGCTCGACGTCGGCGCCTTCAAGGATTTCTTCGGCATCTCGCGCAAAGTCGCGATCCCCCTTCTCGAATGGCTCGACCGCGAAGGCGTCACGAAACGCGCTGGCGATGCGCGAATCGTGCTTTGAGGGAACCGACCGGGAGCGCCTCCGGCGGGCCGGCGCGGCCGGCAGCGCTAAGGGCCTAGCCTAGACGCACGTGCGGTCGCGGTTAACGTCGTTGACTGCAGCCGCACGTGCGTACTGGCTAAGCCCTTAGCGCCGCCGGCCGCGCCGGCCCGCCGGAGGCGCTCCTCGTCGGTCCCTCAACGGCGATACGCCGGTACCGTCACCAGCGATGCCGGCACGTTTTGCTGCGCGATCGACACGACCTCGCGGTCGACGGCGATCTTCGAGTTGCCGAACGTCATCTCGATGTGCTCGGCGAGGGGGAACGCGCGGGTGGCGAGGAGCGGCTCCTCGACGTCGCGCATCATTGGGGCGAGGGGGGACGAAAGCGGTTCGCTCGCGTGCATCAGCGCGAAGAGGCCGCGGGGGATGGCGGGATGTTCGCCGAGCCAGAGCTCGTGGCGGAACGTCGCGGCGGTGATGATCGACTGCTCGGCGGTGACGCCTTGCAGCGTGCGTTTCGTGCCGTGGGTCAGCGTGGCGCGCGGGTAGTGCTCGGGGAGCGCGTTCGCGAGTGCGCCGTGGCGGCGTTTGACGATTTGCGCGAGCGTTTCCGTGCGGATCGTCTTCGCGATGTCATCGACGTACGTGACCGTGTTTGCCTTCGTGTCGTAGAGGCGCCACGTGTCGTGCTCGTTCGTCGCGCGGGCGTGGTCGCCGGCGATGACGAGCGTGTGCGTGATGCTCTTGTTCTCGGGGAGCGTCGTCGTGCGGATCGTCACGACGGTGGCGCGGATCTGCGGGCCGGAGGCGGCGGGCGTTGCCGGTTGCGGCGGCGCCGGTTTGCACGTCACGCAAACGAGGAACAGGACGGAAGCGAGGCGTCGGCGAGTCACTCTTTGGCGTCGTACCAGCTCTTGCCCCAGTGCGCGTCGACGGCGAGCGGCACGGCGAGCGGGTAAATGCTTTCCATCGTGTCTTTCACGATTCCCGCCACGTCGTCGGCGGCGGATTCGGGCGCCTCGATCACGATTTCGTCGTGCACCGTCAGCAACATGCGCGCGGCGCTCGCGCTCAGCTTCTTCTCGAGTGCGATCATCGCGAGCTTGAGCAGATCGGCGGCCGTGCCCTGGATCGGCGCGTTGATCGCCATGCGCTCCGCGTTGCCGCGCACGGTGAACGAGCGGTTGTGAATCTCGGGGATGTAGCGCACGCGGCCGAACAGCGTGGTGACCTTGCCGCTGCTGCGCGCCTCGTCGAGCGTGCGGTCGAGATACTCCTGAATTTTCGGGTAGCGCGAAAAGTATGCGTCGATCCAGTCCTTCGCCTGGGCCGTCGAGATCGACAGCTCGTTCGACAGGCGGAACGCCGACATCCCGTACAGCACGCCGAAGTTGATCACCTTCGCCGCGCGGCGTTGTTCGGCCGTGAGGTCCTGCGGCGGGATGTCGAACATCTTCGAAGCGGTCGCGCGGTGGATGTCGTCGCCGCGGCGGAACGTCTCGATGAGCGACTCGTCCTGCGACATGTGCGCGAGGATGCGCAGTTCCACCTGTGAATAGTCGGCGGAGAGCAGCACGGAACCTTCGTCGGCGACGAAGGCCTTGCGGATCTCGCGGCCGGTCTGCGTGCGGATGGGGATGTTCTGCAGATTCGGATCGGATGACGAGAGGCGTCCCGTCGCCGCGACGGCCTGATTGAACGTCGTGTGCACGCGGCCGTCGGCGCCGACGAGCTGCGGCAGCGCGTCGATGTACGTGCCCTTGAGTTTGTGCAGCTCGCGATGCTGCAGGATCAGCTGCGGCACGACGAAGCCGTGGCTCGCGAGCTCTTCGAGGACCTCGACGCTCGTCGAATAGCTCTTCGTCGTCTTGGTCTTCTTGATGACGGGGTACTGCAGCTTCTCGAACAGGATCTGGCCGAGCTGCAGCGGCGAGTTGATGTTGAACTCCTGGCCGGCCTCTTTGTAGATCTGCGCCTCGAGCTCGGCGAGGGTCGCGCCCATCGTCTTCGACATGCTGTCGAGAAGCGAGACGTCGACGCGGATGCCGCGCTCTTCGAGCGAGGCGAGGACGGGGAAGAGCGGCATCTCGATGCGCTCGTAGATGTCGGCGAGCGCGTCGTCGCGGCGGAGCTCCGGCTCGAGTTGCGCGTGGAGCGCGAGCGCGAGATCGGACTTGTCGCCGAGATACTGCTGGTATGGCGAGAGGGGGCTGGAGCCGAGCTCGTGATCGAGGGCGAAGAGCGGCGCCGTCTTCTGCACGTCCTTGCGCACGGCGACGTCCTGCTTGAGGCGGTCGCGGGCGATGTTCGCGAGTGCGTGGCTCGGCAGGCCGGGGTTGAGGACGTACGACATCAGCATGACGTCCGCCCAGCGCGCGGGCACGGGCCAGCCGGCGGCGCGCAGGCGGCGCGATTGCGCCTTCGCGTCGTAGGTGATGAACAGCCGGTCGCTGCCGAGGACTTCGCGGAATGCCGAGGCGAGCTCCGGGTTGCCGCCGAACGACTCCGTGAGCGGCACGATCAGCGACTCGGAATTGCGCACGGACAGCGACGCCGCGATCGGCGCGTCGAAGCCTTCGATCGTGCGCGGCTCGACCCAGAGTGCGATCGCATCCGCGCCGTTCACCAGTTCCTGAATTTCTTCCGGCGCGGTGGCGATCCGGTACTCCTTCGGCTCCTCGGGGGCGGCAGGCAGGAACTCCTGCATCAGCGACGCGAACTCGAGGCGCGAGAAGACGTCGTGCAGCTTCGCGCGATCGGGATCGCGGCGTTTCAGCGTCTCGAAGTCGATGTCGAGCGTGAGATCGCATTTGATGCGCGCGAGGTCGCGCGAGAGGAACGCCTTGTCGCGATGCTCTTCGAGCTTCTTGCGCATTGCCGGCTTCGCGACTTCGTCGAGATGCGCGTAGACGTCTTCGAGCGAGCCGAACTGCTGGATGAGACCTTTCGCGCCCTTCTCGCCGATGCCGGGGACGCCGGGGATGTTGTCGATCGAGTCGCCCCAGATCGCCATCACGTCGACGACTTTCTCCGGCGGCAGGCCGAACGCTTCCTCGACGCCTTTCGCGTCGTAGAGCGTCTCGCGTCCCGTGTGGTAGAAGCGGATGCCGTCGCCGACGAGCTGGAAAAAGTCCTTGTCGCTCGTGGCGATGACGACGTCGTAGCCGCGGTCGCGCGCGGTGCAGGCGAGCGAGCCGATGAAGTCATCCGCTTCCCATTCCGAGGAGCGGATGATCGGGATGTGGAAGCCTTCGAGCACTTCGTAGACCAGCGGCATCTGCACGACGAGGTCGTCGGGCATCGGCTTGCGATCTTTCTTGTAGTCCTCGTACTGCGTCGAGCGCGCGGTCTCCTGTCCCTCGTCGAACGCGACGGCGATGCAGTCGGGGTCGTGATCCTTGAGCAGCTTGCGCAGCGTGGTGACGAAGCCGTAGACCGCGTTCGTGGAGAAGCCGGCCGAGTTCGTCAGGTTGCGGATGGCGTAGTAGGAGCGGTAGACGTTGTTCGAGCCGTCGATGATGAACAACGACGGTTTTTTCGCGCGAGCCATCGGGGGCGGATTATAGGTTCGTCAGCGCGGTGGTTCGCAGTTTGCCCCTGAAAGCACTAACGGAGCCTTTCGGCTCCGTTTGTGGTACATCAGGCTGGACCGCTGCGGCTGGTTGGTAGGGTTCAAGGAAGCTAAGTGAGTAATCGTCCAAAATCGGTCCAATAGTCAAGGAGGGAGCCCGCAGCGGCCACTTGGCGCAGGCAGATCAGGTTGGACCCGCGCAAGTGCGGTTTCGCAATTTCTGTCGAAACCAAAATCATCGTGCTCCGGCTTACTGCCAGAAGCAGGCCAACTTGCTCCGAACGCCTGCGAATAACCAGTCTTCGTCCCTGCGGCGTCGTCCGGAACCGTCGAAGTCTCAGGTTTCAAGCGACATACGACGAGGCTTGTGAAAAAAGGCGCATGACGCCGCGCGCCGTTCCGCGCCGGAAACTTTTGCCATCGCTGGCTTCGCGGTTGCAATTCTGACCGCCGTCATGAAGAAAACCCTGCTGCTTTCCGCGCTCCTCGCCGCCTTCACCTTCCCCGCCGCGGCCCAGGACTGGAGCCTCGGCATCCACACCGGTCCGTTCGTCTTCGGCGACTTCGTCGAGCGCCGCATCCGCCTCGTCGGCGGCGACCAGTCGACGCCTGCGACGAAGGTGACGCTCTCGGCGAAGACCCGCGCCGGACTCTCCGTCGATCTGCAGCACGCGTTCGCCGACCGCTGGGCCGTGCGCGCGGAAGGAACGTTCACGCACGCGCCGCTTGCGATCAAGCAATCCGACAGCGACGGCATCGCGCTCGACGCCGGCAACCTCGACGTCACCACCATCAGCGTGCCGCTCGTCTTCCGCATCAATCCGCACGGGACGTTCCGCTTCCATCTGATGGGCGGCCCGGCGTACGCGATGTATCACGCGAACGGACGCACGAACGCGGCCGGCAACGTGTCGGTGTTCGAGGGAACGCGCTCGAACTGGGGACTGATGTTCGGCGGCGGCGTGTCGTGGAACTTCAGCGATCACTTTGCGCTGGAAGGCAATCTTTCCGACGTCGCCACCGCGTCGCCCTTCCACAGAGAAGACTTTCCGGATGTCCCGGGATTCTCCATCCCGCGGCCGCACAACGTCCACACGACGGTCGGCTTACGCTGGGCGTTCTAGCAGCGAGTTGAGATCCGCGAGGAAGCGTTCGAGCGGAATGCGGTAACCGTCGGCGAGCTCGGCGAGCGTTTCGTGATCGGAACGCTCGCAGCCGCGGCAGCCGCTGAGGTGATACGCGGCGAAGACCCAGCGCGCGCTTGGATGGAGGGAAAGCGCGTCGCGGACGATCGTTTGCGCGTCGAAGCGAGGCATCGAGGACGTCATTCTAACGACTAGAATCCAACCGATGAAGGTGAGGCTCCTCTTCTTCGCCGTGCTGCGCGACATCGCCGGCGCCGACACGCGCGACCTCGTGCTCGCGGAAGGCACCACCGCGCGCGACGTCTGGCAGTCGCTGCGCGACGAACATCCGCTGCTGCACGACTACCTGCAGCCGCCGATGACGGCGATCAACGAGAGCTACGCCGCGCCCGACAGCGTGCTGCGCGACGGCGACGAACTCGCGTTCATCCCGCCGGTGGCGGGGGGATAGACTTTCCCCGATGTTCCTCACCGACGCTCCCCTCGATCCGCGCGCGCTCGTCGCGCGCGTGATGCGCGCGTCCGACGGCGCGTACGTACTGTTCGAAGGCGTCGTGCGCAATCACCATCACGGCAAGGCGGTCACGTCCATCTTCTACGACGCCTACCGGCCGATGGCGGAGAAGGAGCTCGCGCGCATCGTGCGCGACGTCGAGACGGAGTTCCCGGAGACGGCCGTCGCGGTACAGCATCGGCTGGGACAACTCGACGTGGGCGAGTCGTCGATCGCCATCGTGGCTGCGTCGCCGCATCGTGCCGAGGCGTTCGCGGCGTGCCGGGCGCTGATCGATCGCATCAAGGAGACGGTTCCGATCTGGAAGAAAGAACGCGGACCGGACGGCGAGGAGTGGGTGGGATGGCAGGGACGCTCGTGACGCCGCTGCCCGCCGCGAGCGCGATCGTCGTGCGCGACGCGCCGCTCGAGGTGCTGCTGCTGCGGCGTCACGAGAAGAGCTCGTTCATGCCGAACGCGTGGGTCTTTCCCGGCGGCATCGCCGAGCCGCAGGACGCGGAGCTCGGCGACGGCTCCACGCTCGCCACGATGCGCATCACCGCCGCGCGCGAAACGTTCGAGGAATCGGGACTCTGGCTCGGCGCGGCACTGCACGATGCCGAAGAAAAACGCCGCGCGATGCTCGAAGGACGCATCGCATTTCGCGAGCTGATCGCCGAAGCGCCGATCGATTTCGAAGCGCTCGTCTGGACGTCGCGCTGGATCACGCCCGTTGGCGTGCCGAAGCGCTTCGACACGTATTTTTTTCTCGCGGCCGTTCCACGGACTGCGAGCGCCAGCGTCGATCGTGAGGAGATGACCGACTTCACGTGGGTCGCGCCGCACGATGCGTTACGCGGCGACCTGCAACTGGTCTTTCCGACGCGCAAGAACCTCGAGGCGATCGCGACGTTCACGAGTGTCGACGCACTGCTCGCCGCGCGCCGCAGCGCGATCATCGAGCCGATCGAGCCGGTGCTCGTCAACGGCAAGCCGGTCCTGCGATGAACATCCGCTCCCTCACCGCGCCGAATCCCGGCCCCTTCACGCTCGACGGCACGCGCACCTATCTCGTCGGCGACCGCGCCGTGATCGATCCCGGTCCCGCGATCGAGTCGCACATCGACGCGATTCGTGCCGCGCTGCCGCAACTCGACACGATCCTCATCACGCATCGTCACGGCGATCACGCGCCTGCTGCGATCCCGCTGAAAGCCGCGACCGGCGCGCGCGTCCTCGCGCCGCGCAACGTGCTCGATGATTCCGTCGTCGACACGCGCGTCCACGGCGGCGAAGTGCTCGCGCTCGACGACGGCACGCTCGAGGTGATCGCCACGCCCGGCCACACCAACGAGCACGTCTGCTATCTCACAAACGACGGCGATCTCTTCACCGGCGACACGATCCTCGGCAGCGGCACCACGGCGATCTTTCCGCCCGACGGCCACATGGGCGACTACCTCCGCTCGCTCGAAACGCTCCGCGCGCGGACTCCGCGCCGCATCTTTCCCGCGCACGGCCCGATCCGCGACGACGCCGTCGCGCTGATCGACGAATACCTCGCGCACCGCCGCGAACGCGAGCGCCAGGTGCTCGACGCCATCGCCGCCGGCGACGCGAACGTCGCCGCGATGCGCGCGCGCATCTATCCCGAGCTCGATCCGCGCCTCGCGCACGCCGCAGAGATCCAGCTCACCGCGCATCTCATCAAGCTCGTCGAAGAAGGCCGCGCACCGGCGGCACTGCTCGATCGCTGATCGCTTCTCAATTCTGCGTTCTGCGTTCTTCATTCAGCAGTTCAGCGAGGGATGACTTGCCGGATGAACTTCTTGTTCACGTAGTAGGTCTCGCTCTCGTCGTCGATGCGCACGAACTCCTCGCGCGGATCGTTGAGGACGTCGGAGATGCGCGACTGCTCGCGCGGCCGGTCGATCGGGATCACGCCCTCGATGCGCGAGCCGTCGGCGAGCTCGAGGATCGTCAGCTTCTCGATGAGCGTCATTTCCAGCTCCGCGACGTCCGGCAGCTTCTCGTACTTCAGCCACAGCACGGCGTCGCGGTTGATCATCTTCGGCACGCCCGCGGAGATCATCGGGAAGAAGCGCCGGCGGCCGTTCAGATAATCGGCGACCGACTCCGGTCCTTCGCGCCGGTCCGACAGCGGCGCGAGATACAGAAAGTGCTCTTCGGGATCGAGACCGGCGATCGCGACCGTGACCGCCACTTCGATCATCGGGACCTGCCAGGTCACGGCGCGATCATACGCTGCCGCGCATAGAATACGCGCCCGTATGCGCCACAAAGACTTCATCGAAATCCACGACTACACCGCCGCCGAAGTCCTCGAAATCTTCGCGCTCGCCGCCGAGATGAAGGCGAAGCCGAAGAAGTTCCGCGACGCGCTCGAAGGACAGACGCTGGCGATGATCTTCGAGAAATCGTCGACGCGTACGCGCGTCTCGTTCGAGGCCGGCATGTTCCAGCTCGGCGGCCACGCGCTGTTTCTCTCCGCGCGCGACATCCAGCTCGGCCGCGGCGAGCCGATCTACGACACCGCGAAAGTGCTCGCGCGCTACGTCGACGGCATCATGGCCCGCACGTTCGCGCACAAGACCGTAACCGACCTCGCCGAATACGCGAGCGTCCCCGTGATCAACGGCCTCACCGATCTCTCGCATCCGTGTCAGGCCATGACGGACTACTTCACCGCGTGGGAAAAATTCGGCGGCGAGCTCAAAGGACGCAAGCTCGCGTACGTCGGCGACGGCAACAACATGGCCCATTCGCTCATGTTCGGTGCGCCGAAAGTGGGGATGGACATCGCCGTCGCCACGCCCGCCGGCTACGGCCCCGATCCCGGCGTCATCGCGCAGGCGCAGTCGGACGCGCAGGACGCCGGCACGAAGCTGATCCTCACGCACTCGATCGAGGAAGCCGTCGAAGGCGCCGACGTCGTCGAGACCGACGTCTGGGCGTCGATGGGACAGGAAGACGAGGCGGAGAAACGCCGCCGCGACTTCGAAGGGTGGATGATCGACGCGCGCTTCATGGGTCTCGCCCGCAAGGAGGCCGTCTTCATGCATTGCCTTCCCGCGCATCGCGGCGAGGAAGTCTCCGCGGATGTGATCGACGGCGCGCAGTCGGTGATCTACGACGAAGCCGAGAACCGGCTGCACATCCAGAAGGCGATCCTGCACGCGCTCATGAAGAAATAGATGGCCGACTCCCAAACGCGTCACGGACGCGGGCTCGTCGTCGTGATCCTCCTCGGCGTGATCTTCTTCGCGCTGCTGGCGCTCATCCTTCTCAAGACCGGCGGCGGGAAATCGGAATCGAAAGACGCGCCCGCGAGCGAGACGCTCATGGTGCTGCCGATGCGCATCCGCATCCGCACCGAGCCGCACGCGCGCGCGCCCGTCGTCGCGACCGCCACGAGCGGCGAGCGCCTCACGCTCGTCGAAGATCGCGGCGCGTGGGTGAAAGTGCAGACGAGCGACAACCTCACCGGCTGGGCCGAGCGCGCGAACCTCGAGCGCGCCGCCGAACAACAACGTCGCGTCGCGCGCTACGCCGCGATCCGCAAACTGCCGCCGCTCAAAGGCGTCGCCACCGAACGCACGCAGCTCTACGCCGGTCCCGGCATCTTCTATCCGCTCGTCGGCGAGCTCGCAGACGGCAACAACGTCACCGTCTTCACGCGCGACCACGACTTCTACGCGATCGACAAAGACGGTGCGATCGCATACGCCGACGTCGACGCCATCGACGTCAGCGCCTCCGGCTCGCGCCAGCTCGACGTGCAGACCTCGAGCGCCGAACCGCCGCCGACGGCGACGAGCACCGATACAGTCGAGGCGCCGCCCGCCGTCGCGGATACCGCGATGACGGAGCCGCCGCCGGCGGAGCCCGAGCCCACGCCGCAGCCGGAAGAGCCTGCCGAGCGCACGGCGAGCGTCTACAGCGCCGTGCCTCCCGGCGGCACGCAGCCGGAGGAGCTCGCGCGCGTGATGCCGCGCTATCCCGCCGCCGCGCGCCGCGCGGGCGTGCAAGGTCCCGTCGTCGTGCGCGGGATCGTCCGCCGCGACGGCACGATCGACAACGTCGAAGTCATCCGCGATCTCCCATACGGCCTCGGCGACGAGGCGCGACGCGCCGTCAGCCGCTGGACGTTCCGCCCCGCGACGTATCGCGGCGAGCCGATCGACGTCTACTACACGGTGACGGTGAATTTCAGACTGCAGTGACGCGTTCCGACGCGTCTCATGTCCCGCTTCGCGTTCCCGGATGCTCCCGGCGATCTCATCGGTGCCCACCTCTCGACCCGCGGCGGTCTGCACACGATCTTCGAGCGCGCGTCGGCGATCGATGCGTCCTGCGCGGCGCTCTTCGCGAAGAATGGCAATCAATGGAAAGGCAAGACGCTCACCGATGACGACTGCGCGACGTTTCACGCGCAGCGCAACGTGCAGCCGCTCCTGACGCACGCGTCGTATCTCATCAACCTCGCCTCGACCGACGCCGTCGTTCTGCGCAAGTCGATCGCGGCCATGATCGACGAGCTCGATCGCGCCGAACGCCTCGGCATCCACGCCGTCGTCCTCCATCCCGGCGCACACCTCGGCGCCGGCGCACATGCGGGCATCGACCAGATCGCGCGTTCGCTCGACGAGATCCACGCCGCGATTCCGCACCATCGCGTCGTGACGCTGCTCGAGACCGCGGCGGGACAAGGCACGTGCCTCGGCTGCACGTTCGAAGAGCTCGGCCAGATGCGCGCGCGCGTCGACGACAACCGGCGCGTCGGCATCTGCTTCGATACCTGCCACGTCTTCGCCGCCGGTTACGAGCTCCGTACGCGCGACGGCTACGAGCGCGCCATCGACGAGATGGACCGCTTCGTCGGTCTCGATCACGTCGGCGCGTTTCACCTCAACGACTCGAAAAAGCCCCTCGGCGCGCGCGTCGATCGCCACGAGCACATCGGCGACGGCCACCTCGGCCTCGAGCCGTTCCGCTTCCTGCTCAACGACCCGCGCTTCACGCGCATCCCGAAGCTCATCGAGACGCCGAAGCCGATCGAGACCGTGAGCGATCAGCAGAACCTCGCGAGGTTGCGCGCGCTGATCGGCGAGGCGCCGAAGAAGCGTCGTGTGCGCGCGCCGCGCCGCGTCGTGCGTGTTGCCCGAGAAGCGCGGTTTCAGTAGAGTCGCGCGCCATATGGCGAACCGCATCGCGCAACCCACGTCCGGCACCCGCATCGGCTACGAGAACAACCGCCTCGTCGTCCCCGACGATCCGGTGATTCCCTTCATCGAAGGCGACGGCACCGGCCCCGACATCTGGCGCGCGACGCGGTATGTCATCGACGGCGCGGTGGAGAAGGTGTACGGCGGCAAGCGCAAGATCCACTGGCACGAGGTCTTCGCCGGCGACAAGGCGTTCGCGCAGTTCGGCGAGTACCTGCCGCAGGAGACGCTCGACCAGCTCGCGCACTATCGCGTGTCGATCAAAGGACCGCTCTCGACGCCGGTCGGCGGCGGCATCCGCTCGCTGAACGTCACCCTTCGTCAAGTACTTGACCTTTACGCCTGCGTGCGTCCGGTGCGCTACTTCGACGGCGTGCCTTCGCCCGTGCGCGAGCCGCAGAAGGTCGACATGGTGATCTTCCGCGAGAACACGGAAGACGTGTACGCGGGCATCGAATGGCCCGCGCAGTCGGACCTCGCCAATCAGGTGATCGAGTTCCTCAACTCGATGGAGCGCCGCACGTCCGGCAAGATCCGCGAGGGCTCCGCGATCGGCATCAAGCCGGTGTCCGAATTCGGCTCGAAGCGCCTCGTGCGCAAAGCGATCGAGTATGCGATCGCGACGAAGCGCGATTCCGTGACGCTGGTGCACAAGGGCAACATCATGAAGTTCACCGAGGGCGCCTTCAAGGACTGGGGCTACCAACTGGCGAAGGAGGAGTTCGGCGACGTGACGATCCCCGAGTCGGAGCTCAGCGGCGCCGCGCCCGCGGGCAAGATCGTGATCAAGGACCGCATCGCCGACTCGATGTTCCAGCAGGTTCTCCTCCGCCCGTCCGAGTACTCGGTGATCGCGACGACGAACCTCAACGGCGACTATCTCTCCGATGCCCTCGCCGCCCAGGTCGGCGGCCTCGGCATGGCTCCCGGCTCGAACGAATCCGACGAGGTCGCGATCTTCGAGGCCACCCACGGCACGGCGCCAAAATACGCGAACCAGGACGTCATCAACCCCGGCTCGCTGATCCTCTCCGGCGTGATGCTCCTCCGCCACCTGAAGTGGTTCGAAGCCGCCGACGGCATCGAGCGCGGCGTCGCAAAGACGATCCAGCAGAAGCGCGTGACCTACGACCTCGAGCGCCAGATGGAAGGCGCGACCAAGGTGAAGACGAGCGAGTTCGCGCGCTACATCGTCGAGAATATCTGACCGGGAGCGCCTCCGGCGGGCCGGCGCGGCCGGCTGCGCTTAGGGCCTAGCCTATCCGCACGTGCGGCTGCTCTGAATGATGTTTATGGCAGCCGCACGTGTCGATCGGCTAGGCCCTTAGCGCAGGCGGCCGCGCCGCCCCGCCGGAGGCGCTCTCGGTCGGTCAGCTCTATGCCTCAGCCGGCCGCCACGCCAGGAACCATGGCTCGCGGCGGCCGAACTTCGTCGCGAGGGCGGTGCCGACGCCGAAGATTGAGGCCATGCCCCAGGCGATCGTGCCGATGGCGGGGATGAGGCGGATCGCGCCGAGGAGGAGGACGCCGATCACGACCATGGCGAGGTCGCCGCGGAGCCACGTGCGTTTCGCGAATTGCGCGCGGGACCGCGAACCGGCGAGGAGCGTACCGATCGCGTGGAAGACGGCGATCATGCCATAGACCTTCGTCAGGATCGCGAAGACCGCGAGTGCGGCGAGGAGGGGAATGCCGATGACGTACGGGATCAGATAGCTGAACGCGATCGCGGTGAGGACGAAGCTCGTCAGCGCGACGAGGCCGAGGACGAAGCAATGCAGTGCGCTCGTGCGGACTTCGACGGAGGACAGGCGGATCTCGCGGCCGCTCATCAGCGTCACCACGATCGCGACGACGAGCCACACGAGCAGCAGCGACGCGACGATCGCGTTCTTCGTCATCGACGCCGCGGCGCCTTCGAGCGATGCGAGCGGATAGACGTGGCCGTCGACGCGGTTCTCCGCGTCGGTGACGTTGCCGCCGGTGTAGATGAGATTGCCCTTCACGCGGCCGTTGCCGGTGAACTTCACGCTTCCACCGACGACGAGCAGATCGCCGGCGATGAGATTCGCCACGATGACGCTTCCGCCGTACACCTGCACGGTGCCCTGCATCGGCTCGGAGATCGTGACGTCGTGTCCGAAGACGTACGAGCGTGCTTGCGGCGAAGGCGCGCGCTCGGCGCCGGTCGCGCCGGTCGGCAGGAGAATCATCGCCAGCGCGACCATCGCGGCGATCGTCGTGAGCGGCACCAGCAGGCGCGAGAACTTAAGCATCGATCCCCTTCGGCGCCCGCCGCAGCAGGAGAACGAGCACGGTATTCACCACGACGAACAGCACGCCGACCATCGGCGCGCCGAGTGCCTGGCCGGTGTGCTGGAACAGCTTCACGAGACCTTCGACGGGCGGCACGGTCGAGTAGACCATCGACGTGAGGCCGTGCATCGACGACATGCCCGCGGCGACGGTGAGTCCGACCGAGAGCGCGAGCACGGCCACGAGTCCCGCGATGACGAGCGGCCAGGTGCGATGCGACGCGCCTTCCCACGGTGCGAGCGGCAGCGCGTCGACGTTCATCGCGCGCGGTGCGTCGATCTCGTCGAAGTCGCCGCGAATGGCCGCCTCGAGCTCGCGGCAGGTCACGCAGGTCGCGAGATGCGCCGCGTGCTCTTCCGGCTCCAGCAGGTAATCGTCGCAGGTCATAAGGGTTCCACGTACGAGCCGAGCGCTTCCTTCAGCAAATTCCGCGCTCGGAACAGTTTGTTCTTCACCGTGCCGAGGGGCAACTTCTTCATCGACGCGATCTCCTCGTACGAGAGCTCCGCGAAGTGGCGGAGCTGGATGAGCTCGCGGTAGTCCGGCGGCAGCTTGAGCACCGCGTCGTCGATGGCGGCGCTGAGCTGCTTGTTCTTGAGCGCGCGATACGGCGAGACGCCGTCGTCGGCGAACTCGCGTTCCTTGTTGCCGTTCTCCTCCTCGCTTACCTGACGCGCCAGCGGCACCTCGGCGATGGACTTCTTGCGCAGCGCGTCGATGGCGCTGTTCTGCGCGATCCGGAAGAGCCACGTCGAGAACTGGTACTTCGGGTCGTAGCGGTCGAGTGCGAGATACACCTTCACGAAGATTTCCTGCGTCAGGTCGTGCGCTTCTTCGTAGCGGTGCGTGATCCGATACACGTAGTTGACGACGCGTTTTTCGTACCGCGCCACCAGCACGCCGAACAGATCCCGGTCGCCGCCGAGGATCCGCTCCACGAGGGTGCGGTCATCGAGCTGCTCACGTTCTGCCATGCGTACTTACGGTTTTGGTCGATGAAGGTTGCCGCAACGGGGCGATGATACCCTCGGCCCGATGATCGACATCGCCAACCTGACGAAAAAGTACGGCGACTTCGTGGCCGTCGATCGTCTCTCGCTCCGCGCCAACGCCGGCGAGATCTTCGGCTTCCTCGGCCCGAACGGCGCCGGGAAATCGACGACTATCAGCATGCTCTGCACGCTACTGCGTCCGACATCAGGTACTGCGCGGGTCGCGGGATTTGACGTCGCACGCGAAGCGGATCGCGTGCGCGCAAGGATCGGACTTGTTTTCCAGGACCCGTCACTCGACAGCCAGCTGAGCGGCCGCGAGAACCTGCGGCTGCACGCCTACATCTATGACATGCCGACAAAGCTCCAGAAGGAGCGGATCCCGCAGGTACTCGAAATGGTCGAGCTCAGCGATCGTGCCGGCTCGCTCGTTCTCACGTATTCAGGAGGCATGCGGCGGCGGCTGGAGATCGCCCGCGGCATCCTGCACCACCCGCAGATCCTGTTCCTGGACGAGCCCACGCTCGGATTGGACCCCCAGACGCGGCGCCACATCTGGACCTACCTGAACGACCTCCGGCGACGCGAAGGGCTGACCATCTTCATGACGA
>JAFATB010000013.1 GCA_019244185.1 Acidobacteriota bacterium | reverse complement strand
ACGCTGCCGCTCGCGGCCGCCGGCTTCCTGGTCTCCGTCACGCTCGCGTGGCTGCTCTACCGCGAGCGCGCGCTCTACCTCCGCACGACGAACGAAGTGAAACGCCTCGCGTTCCACGACGCGCTCACCGACCTGCCGAATCGCCTGCTGTTCATGGACCGCGCCGCCGTGGCGTTCGCGTATGCGCGGCGGCAGGGGACGAACGTCGCGGTGGCGTTCCTCGACATCGACCGCTTCAAGCTCGTCAACGACTCGTTCGGCCACGCCGCGGGCGACGCCCTGCTCGTCGAGGTCGCCGCGCGGCTCCAGCAGGCCACCCGCGGCGGCGACGTCGTCGCGCGCCTCGGCGGCGACGAGTTCGCCGTGCTGGTCGAGGAGATCCACGACGCGGGCGGCGCGGTGCGCACCGCGCGCCGCATCCACGACGCGCTGCTCGTGCCGTTCACGATCGGCTCGCACGAGATCTTCACGACGGTCAGCACCGGCATCGCCGTCAGCACGACCGGCTACGAGCGTTCCGAGGATGTGCTGCGCGACGCGGACATCGCCATGTACCGCGCGAAGGCGCAGGGGAAAGCGCGGCACGAGCTGTTCGACGCCGCGATGCACGCGCGCGTCGTCGACCTGCTGCAGTTCGAGACCGATCTGCGGCGCGCCATCGACCGCGGCGAGCTGCGCGTGCACTACCAGCCAATCGTCTCGCTGCGGACGGCCAAAGTGTGCGGCTTCGAGGCGCTCGTGCGCTGGCAGCGCGGCGCGGAGCTCGTCGGCGCGGACAAGATCGTTCCGCTCGCGGAAGAGACGGGCCTCATCCTGCCGATCGGCGACTGGGTGCTGCGCGAGGCGCTGCGTCAGCTGCGCGACTGGGACGACACGCACGCCGGCGGCGGCGAGCTCGCCATCCACGTGAACCTCTCCGCGCGTCAGCTGCTGCAGCCGGACGTGGTCGAACGCGTGCGCGCGGCGCTGGACGAAAGCGGCATCGCGCCGCGCCGCTTGCATCTCGAAGTCACCGAGAGCGTGCTCATCGAAAGCGCCGACGCGGCCGCTGCGTTGCTCGGCGATCTGCGCGCGCTCGGCGTCGGCCTCAGCCTCGACGACTTCGGCACCGGCTACTCGTCACTGAGCTCGCTGCGCCAGTTTCCGTTCGACGTGCTGAAGATCGATCGCTCGTTCCTGCTCGACGCCGACGCGCGGCGCGGCGACGACATCGTGCGCACCATCGCCTCGCTCGCGCGCCTCCTCGGCATGCAGGTCACGGTCGAAGGACTGGAGACGACCGAGCAGGCCGCGCGCATGCGCGACCTCGCCGTCGATTTCGCGCAAGGCTTCTACTTCGCCCGGCCGCTCCCGCCCGACGATGCGCGCCGCTACGCGACGCGCACGTACTCGTAATCGACCGGCAGGTTGTTGATGCCGCGCTCCGGCGCCGCGATCCAGCTCGCGACTTTGCCCGGCTCGAGCACCGGCTGCATCATCGACTGCACAAACTCCTGATCGTCCGGCGTCGGAATCCACGACGGCATGCCAGCCGCGAACGCCTCCGGCGCGATCGGGTTGCCCGCGGGATCGGTCGGGACGTTCGACCACGCGCCGACCGTGCGCCGGAAACGCGCGCTCGGCAGACGCAGCTCGAAGTCGACGCCGCCCTTCTCGATGATCTTGTTCCAGCGCTTCACGCCGTTCTCGCAGTCGCGGATGTACGCCGCGCGCATGACTTCGTTCATCGCGTTGCGCATCGAGACCGTCTCCGCCTTCACGCCGCCGCGGCCGTCGGGCAGGTCGAGCGTGTAGTCGCCGTTCGCGACGTGGTCGTCGTACAGCGACTCGTCGGGACGACCTTTGAGTCCGTTCGCGAAGTAGCTCGCCGCGTTCGACGAGACTTCGGAGCCGAACAAATCCAGCGCGGAGCTGAACCAGAAGTTCATGTACTTCTGAATCGTCTGCAGATCGATCGCGCCCGCCGCGCGGATCTTCTGCGGGTCTTCGGTCTTCAGCTCATTCATCACTTCGACGGTGCGCCGCACGACGCGGCCGATGCCGCTGTCGCCGACGAACATGTGATGCGCTTCTTCAGTGAGCATGAACTGGCAGGTCCGCGCGAGCGGATCGAAGCCGCTTTCCGCGAGCGCCTTGAGCTGGAACTTGCCGTCGCGGTCGGTGAAATAGGCAAACATGTAGAACGACAGCCAGTCACGGATCGGCTCGTTGAACGTCGTCAGGATGCGCGGCTTGTCGGCGTCGCCGGCGTGGCGCTCGAGCAGCCCTTCCGCTTCCTCGCGGCCGTCGCGCCCAAAGTACGCGTGGAGCAGATACACCATCGCCCACAGATGGCGGCCTTCCTCGACGTTCACCTGAAAGAGGTTGCGCAGGTCGTAGAGCGACGGCGCGGTCTTGCCGAGCGCGCGCTGCTGCTCGACCGACGCGGGCTCGGTGTCGCCCTGCGTCACGATGAGGCGGCGCAGCGTCGAGCGATGCTCGCCCGGCACGACCTGCCACGCCGGCGCGCCGATGTTGTCGCCGAAGCCGATCGTGCGGTTCGCCTTCGGATCGGCGAGGAAGATGCCCCAGCGATACTCCGGCATGCGCACCATTCCGAACGTCGCCCACCCTTGCGCGTCGACCGACGTCGCCGTGCGCAGATACACGTCGTTGTTCTGGAAGACCTCGGGGCCGAGGTCTTTCCACCAGTCGAGAAAACGCGGCTGCCAGTGCTCCAGCGCGCGCTGCAGCGTCTTGTTCGTCGAGAGCTCGACATTGTTCGGAATCCGCTCGTCGTAATTGATGCCGCCCATGATGATCAGACCCTTTCCCACGAGAATCGTGGCTTGGTGCCGCTGCCGAACAGCTTCAGCGCGCCTTCGTCGCCGACCGCGTTCGGCCGGATGAAGATCCAGTTCTGCCAGGCCGAGAGCCGGCCGAAGATTTTCGTCGCCGTCGTTTCGCGTCCGCCGAAGCGCAGGCTCGCTTCCATGCCGGTGAGCGCGTCGGGCGACAGACTCGAACGCTCCTCGATCGCCAGCCGCAGCTCGTCGTCCCAGTCGAGATCGTCCGGCGCGAACGTGATGAGCCCCGCGTCGAGCGCGGCCTCCGCATCGAGCCGCTCGCCGACGCGCGCGCGCAGCGCTTCCACTTGCTCCGCGGCGTCGCCGCCGAAACGCGTCTCGAGCCGCGTCATGCGATTCGGCATGCGATACGGGCCGAAGTTCATCGAACTGAGCACGATGCTCGGGCCGTTCTCCGCCGCGAGCATGTACGAGCGATCCGCCGCGAGCGCGAGCTCGAAGAGCGTGCCCGCGAACGCCGAGCCTTCGTCGATGACCGCGTAGATGCTGCGCGACGAGACTTCGAGCCGCGCGAACGTGCGGCGGATGAGATTCGTCACCTCGCGCACGAGCCAGTGGTTCGCGTGACGCTCCAGCGCCGCGTCGATGCGCAGCACGGCGTCGCTGTCGCCGCGCGTCTTGAACACCCAGATGCCGCCTTCGCGCACGTTCGTGCGCAGATGGAGAATCGCGTCGTCGAGCTCGCGCGCCATCGCCAGCGGCCACCACTGCGCGCCTTTCGCGACGATCGCGTCGAGCTCGTCCGCTTCGTCCACCGCCGGCGCGTTGACGGTGATGGTGATCGTCCGCGCGCCGTCATCGATCGCGACGTCGACGTAGCGGTAGTGCACGCCCTGCTCGTCGATGACGCGTTCGAGCGGCGTGAGCGCAATGCCCTGCGCGTCCTTCGGACGATCGGTCTGCGCCGCGAGCGCCTGGGCGCGTTCGTTCACTTTGTCCGCGAAGGTGCGCGGCGGCGCGACTTCATCGACCAGCCCCCACGTTTTCGCCTTCGCGCCGCCGATGCCTTCCGCGGTCGTACAAAAAACATCCGCGAGATCGCGGCGGATCTTCCGCTTGTCGACGAGCCGCGTGAGCCCGCCCGTACCCGGCAGCACCGCCAGCAGCGGCACCTCGGGGAAGCTGACCGTGCTCGACCGGTCGTCGACGAGCACGATCTCGTCCGCCGCCAGCGCGAGCTCGTACCCGCCGCCCGCCGCCGTGCCGTTGACCGCAGCGAGGAACTTGAGTCCCGACGTTTCGCTCGAGTCTTCGATCGAGTTGCGCGTCTCGTTCGTGAACTTGCAGAAGTTCACCTTCCACGCGTGGCTCGACTTGCCGAGCATGTAGATGTTCGCGCCGGCGCAGAACATGCGCTCCTTCGCGCTGCCGATGACCACCGCGCCGACTTCCGGATGCTCGAAGCGGATGCGCTCCAGCGCGTCGCGCAGCTCGATGTCGACGCCGAGGTCGTAGGAGTTGAGCTTCAGCTTGTAGCCCGGCTCGATGCCCGAGTCTTCGTTGACGTCGAGCAGCAGCGTCGCCACCGGCCCGTCGAACGTGAGCCGCCAGTGCTGGTACGAGTTGGGTTCACGGTCGAATGTGATCAAAAGCACCTCCGCAATGTCCGGCAGTATAGTTCCGAATGCGGAACCGGTGCCGAATTATTTCTCTCGACCGCCACGAGAACGCGGCAGCCGCGCCTTCAGCTCCCGCAACGTCTTCTCCACACTCTTCCCCGCGGTCTCGATCGTCACGTCCGCGCGCGCATACAGCGGCGTCCGCTCGTCAAGGATTCTACGCAGGTCATCCATCGCCTGCGCCGAGCCTGCCATCGGACGGCGGTCGCCCTGCGCGATGACGCGCTCCATGTGCTCCTCCGGCGTCGCGCGCACCCACACCGTGAAGCAGTGCCGCAGCAGCAGCTCGTACGTCGCCGGCTCGGAGACGAGTCCGCCGCCCGTCGCGACGACGAAGCGCGGATGCGCTTCGAGCAGCTCGTGCAACGCCTGCAGTTCGTACCGCCGGTATGCGGGCTGTCCGTACATCTCGAGAATGACGCCGAGCGATGTCCCCGCGAGCCGCTCGATCTGCCGGTCGAGCTCGAAAAACGGGACGTTTCGCGCCTTCGCCAGCGCCGCGCCGAGCGTCGTCTTCCCCGCGCCGCGCAGGCCGACGAGCGCGATGCGTTGCGTGCGCAGCACCGTCGCATCCGATGCGAAACGCGCGGCGAGCGAGGCGTGCGCTTCCTTCAGCTGCGCCGGCGTCAACCTCGCGAGGAACTGCCGCACGAGCGTCAGCTCTGCCGACGGGCTCTCGTCCTCCACCAGCCGCGAGAGCGGCAGCCCGAGCGCCGCCGCGACCTGCCGCAGCAGCAGGATCGAGATGTTCCCCTTCCCCGACTCGATCTGCGTGATGTAGCGCTCGGACATCCGCGCGTGATCGGCCAGCAGCTTGCGGCTCATGCCGCGCCGCGCGCGCTCCGCGCGGATGCGCTCGCCGAAGGTGCGCAGGAATGCGTCGTCCGAGACTTCTGTCATGACCGATTCGGAATTATAGTTCGCCGCCGGAGGACGCCCGATGCTCGAGAACTACGTGGAATGCCGCTGGATCGCAGGAACCGGAGAGGGTGAGCCGCTCACCGATCCCGTCACCGGCGAGGAGCTCGCGCGCGTCTCGACCGAAGGCCTCGACCTCGGCGCCGCCCTCGCCTACGCGCGCAACACCGGCGGTCCCGCGCTCCGCGAGCTCACCTTCGCCGCGCGCGCGAAGATGCTCGACGCCATCGCGAAGCTCTTCATCAGCCGCCGCCCCGCGTACATGGAGATCGCCCGCGCGAACTCCGGCAACACCGAACGCGACGCCTCGTTCGACATCGACGGCGCGATCGGCACGCTGCGCTACTACGCAAAGCTCGGCTCCGGCCTCGGCGACACGAACCATGTCCGCGACGGCGAGCCGTTCCCCCTTGGCCGCGACGCGTCGCTGCAGGCCGTGCACCTCGCCACGCCGCGCACCGGCGCCGCGATCCACATCAACGCCTTCAACTTCCCCGCGTGGGGCACGTGGGAGAAAGCCGCCGTGTCACTGCTCGCCGGCGTGCCGGTCGTGACGAAACCCGCGTCGTCGACCGCGCTCCTCGCCTGGCAGATGGTGCGCGACGTCGTCGACGCGAACCTGCTTCCCGCCGGCGCGCTGACGCTCCTCGCCGGCGGCGTGCGCGATCTCCTCGATCACGTCGACTCCGCCGACGTCATCGCCTTCACCGGCTCCGCCGACACCGCCGCGCGCGTGCGCGGCCACCAGCGCGTCATCGCGCGCGCGGTGCGCGTCAACTGCGAGGCCGACAGCCTCAACGCGATCATCCTCGGACCGGATAGTACCGACGTTGACCTTTTCGTCAGCGAGACCGTGCGCGAGATGACGCTGCGCACCGGGCAGAAATGCACGGCCATTCGCCGCGCGCTCATTCCGCGCGCGAAAGCGACCGAGGTGACCGAGGCGCTGCGCGCCGCGCTCGCGAACGTGCGGGTCGGCGATCCGCGCAAGGCAGACGTGCAGATGGGACCGGTCGTGTCGAAGCGGCAACAGCAGAGCGTGCGCGACGGACTCGCGCAGCTCGCGCGCGAGACGAGCCCGGTGTTCGACGGCAGCAACGCCGCCATCGACGCCGACGATCCGTCGCGCGGCGCGTTCGTCGCGCCGATGCTGCTCGAGGCGCGCGATCCCGGCGCCGCGAGCGCGGTGCACGACATCGAAGTCTTCGGCCCCGTCGCCACGCTGCTTCCGTACGACTCGATCGAAGACGCGTTCGCGCTCGCCGCGCGCGGCCGCGGCTCGCTCGTGACCTCGGTCGTCACGTCCGACGAGACGCTCGCGCGCGACGCCGCGCTGCGCCTCGCGCAGACCAACGGCCGCGTCATGATCCTCAACGAAAGCGTTCGGGCCGCGAACCCGGGACACGGCACGGTGATGCCGAGTTGCATCCACGGCGGCCCCGGCCGCGCCGGCGCCGGCGAAGAGCTCGGCGGCCTCCGCGGCCTCTGGTTCTACCTGCAGCGCACCGCGGTGCAGGGTCCGGAGTCGTACGTGCGCGCGCTCGCCGCGAGCAGCGCGGCGCTTAGTTGACGCCGCTCCGCTCGCCAGTCAGCAGGGGTCCGGCTGCATTTTTACCGACGGGCATCGGGGTGGCTCGATCACAACGAGCAGGAACCACCATTCGGAATGCACTCGCACACCATCTCGTCTCCGCACTCGAACCCCGGTGATGAACAACTCGTACAGTAACCGTGGACGGGCGTGAGACTGCCACAATAGGCAAAACACTCCTGAGCGAAGTGCAGACATTCGCTTCGGCACTGCCAGTCGTCCATACGGAGCGCTTGGTTTTTGAAGAGTTTTGCGACTCGATTGTAGATGTCCGGGCGTTGCGAAAATTCGTCTACGGACGTCCGTCGTTCGTAAGGAACGATGACCACGAGGTCGGAGGCGGCGACGTCGTTGAGCGTAATCGTCCAAGTGTCCACGCTGCCGTCGGTAAGCTGGCCACGGCGCGCAAATGTCCGAGCACCTTTGCATGAACCGTCTGCAGCGAATATACGAAAGCGAACGGCTGGCTGCGTGACTACGGTTTCGCTTTCGACATCCAGCGCCACGGTCATGCTGTCCGGCCCCATCTGCGTGCCGACCAGCTGAGCAGCAAACGGTGCGTCCGGATAGTTGACGACCACCGGGCCCTGCACGATCGGCTGCGCTTCAGCCGGCGACGTGAGACTGAACACAGCAAGGGCCGCGGCAACGAGCACAACGCGCCTGAACGTCATAATTCCCCCCATCCATATCGCATGAATGTGCGGCCGGTGTTGTGAGTTGTCAACCCGGGTCGGCGCGAACAGACGTGCGCATGGAGTTCAGCTCCGTGAGCTACCGCCGCACGACGTCGTTCCGCACGAGCCAGCGTCCGCCGAACGTGAGCGGCACGGCGGCGCCGTTGCGCTCGGCGTGCACGTGCAGCTGCGGCTCGGGTGTCTCGCCGGAGTCGCCCGCGTGCGCGAGCGCTGCGCCGCGCGCGACGCGCGTGTTCGCGCGGACGACGATGCTGCCGCGACGCAGGTGGCCGAGGATGACGTCGGCGTCGCTGTGATCGCAGCGCAGACGGATCGTGTTGCCGAGGCCGCGCTTCGGATCGGGCGTGTCGCGCACGCCGTCGCTTGCCGCGAGCACGGTCGCATCGCACGGGCTGACGACGTTCGCATCGAACATGAAGTAATGATGGGGATCGGCGGGATAGATGCCGCGCGCGCGGAAGCCGAGGGCGTTCAGCTTCACGAAGTCGACGCCGTATTGCTGCGCGGGATCGGCCGCATGAATGTTCGCGGCCGGAGTCGAGCCGCCATGCGCGACGAGGTACGTTCCCGCCGCGAGCGGCACGCCGACGTCGAGCGTTCCCGCCGGCGCGATCCGCGCCTCGATCGCCGCGAACGCGACGCCGCCGAAGAAGAGTCCGATCAGCACTTTCAGAATGTGGCGCACCGGCGACTCGTCTGCTGGCGCCTCCGCATTCCGCCGCAGCGACACCACGACCGCGACGAGGAACAGCGTGCCGACGCCGTAGCGCAACGGCACGCCGAGGTTTCCCCACGGGACGACGAAGACACTGAAGCCGACGATGCCGCCGCTCAGCACGAGCGTCGCCAGCCACCCCGCGCGCGGACGGCGCGGACGCCGCGCCAGCAGCGCGATTGCGACGAGGGGCAAAAGAATCGCCGAGAAGATGAGGTTCCAGACCACCACGAGGAGCGGGATTGTCGCACGCGGGGCGATTGCGTCCGCTTACGTCGCCGCGCGCAGCAGCGCATCCAACGCACCGCGCAGCACCGCGAGCGCGTCGTCGTCCGTCAACTCGCCGGCGATCTTGCGGCGGACGAACGGCTCCATGCGCGAAGCCTCGTCGATGAGCCGCCAGTTCATCGTGCGCAGCGTTTCGGCGAGCGCGGCCTGCGCGTAATGACCACCCGCGGGCGCAGCGTTGAGGAGCGCGACCGGCTTGTCGACGAGCGCGCCGTCGGAGACGAGCCAGTCGAGGAGGTTCTTGAGCGCGCCGGGAATGCCGTGCGCGTATTCGGGCGACGAGATCACGATGGCGTCTGCGCGTGCGAGCAGCTCGCGCAGCGCGCGGACGGGCGGTGGCGGCTCCATCCCTTCCGCGTCGAGGTCGGGATTGAAGTGCGGCAACGTGTCCATGCCGTCATAGATCTCGAAGCCGACGCCGTCGGGCAGCACGCGCGCGACGGCGCGGAGAAGCGCGGCGTTCGAGGACGCCGCGCGGAGGCTGCCGTTGATGCCGACGATGAGCTGCGAAACGTTCATGGGAGCGCGGCTGTCATAATCCACCGGAACGATGTCCGACGGCCACGATCCGCTGTTGCGCTTCGGCGACTTTACGCTCGACCGCCGCACGCTCGAGCTGCGCCGCGGCGGCGTCGCGGTGAAGCTGCAGCAGCAGCCGGCGCGCGTGCTCGTGCTGCTCGTCGAGCGCGCGGGCGAGCTCGTGGAACGCGAGACTCTGCGCAAGGCGATCTGGGACGACGACACGTTCGTCGACTTCGACCGCGGCCTCAACTACTGCATCCGCCAGATTCGCGCGGCCCTCGGCGACACCGCCGAGGCGCCGGTCTATCTCGAGACGCTGCGCGGCCGCGGGTATCGCTTCGTCGCGCAGCCCGCGGCGGTTGACGCCCAACCCGAGCGCGCCGCGCGCAACGCGCGTCCGCGCTGGATCGCGATCGCCGCGGCCACGGCAGCCGTGCTGACGCTCGCATTCTTCATCGTGCGCGCGAAGCGCTCCGGCGGGGTCGAAGTGCGCAACGCGATCGGCGTCGCGGCTTTCGCGACTCCCGCGTCCGAGCGCGCGTGGAGCGATGCGCTGCGCGCGCAGATCCTCAGCCGTCTCGCGAGCGCGTCGCGCACACCGGTCATCGACCTCGCCGGACCCGTCGACGGCGCGCCGCCGCGCTGGCAGATTGACGCGCGCGTCGACCGCAGCGCCGAGCAGTACCGCGTCACGCTGATGATGCGCGACGCGCGCGACCACTCGATCCAGTGGTCCGACGTCTTCGCCGGCGCACCGGGCGAATGGATCGACGCGCAGAGCGCGATGGCGGATCGCATGACGGAAGCGATCCGCTATCACCTCGAAGGTCCGTCGGCGGGCTTGCCGAAGCGGCGCGCGTTTCTGCCGCCGTCGCGCGGCATGACGCTGCATCACTGACGTTTCTTGCGCAACACGAAGTGAATCGTCGGCGGACGCTCGCCGTCCGGACGCACGAAGTTGATCCCGCCGAAACGCACGGTGCCCGTCAGCGTGTCGCCGTCGCGCTTCGCTTCGTGCAGCAGCACGCCGCGCGGGCGCATGCCGTTCATGAAGCCGAACGCGAGTCCATCGGGCGTGCGCGCGAGGTACTGCAGCGGTTGTTCGTCTTTCACCTGCGGCTCGGGCCACGACAGGAACGCGCCGCGCACGTGGCCATCTTCGACTGTCAGCCGCAGCAACACCGGCGTCTTCGCGTCGGGATTGAGCCACATCTCCCCTTCCCATTCGCCGAGGTAATCGCGCAGTTCGTCGGGCGTCGGGAACGGCGTCGCGAGCAGTGACTCGACGGACTCGGTCGGCGGCGGCAGACGCTCGACGGACGCGACCTGCTCGCGCAGCGTCACGACATCGCGCGGTGCGCCGTACGACGCGACGAGCGTGTCGAGCACGGCGTGCGCGTTCGCGCCGCGTCCTTCCATCAGCAGATCGTCGATGACGGTACGCAGCAGCGACTGCGGCGGCACGAGCGGCTCGCCGTAACTCTCGGCGAGCCGGTCGTAGTACGGAACGATGCTCGTGGTCGGCGACGGCGGCGCGGCGAGCGCCGAGTAGTCGCGAAAGAGCTCGCGCAGGCCGAGGTATGCGCCGAGGAACTGCATCGACGTGTGCGACTCGTGCTGGAGTTTTTCGCGATAGAGAACCCACGACGGCGGCGCGCTCGATGTCACGGCGGACCACGATGCGTCGTCCCAGCCGAAGCGCGCGTCGATGGACGCGTAATGTAGCGGCGGCGCGCCGGCGGCTTTCGCGCGCGCGGCGAGTTTCTTCGCGAGCCAGCGATCGCCGAGGTGGATCGGCGTGTCGAGTGCGAGCGCGAGGCGGAAGGTGTTGCGCGTCGCGGCCGCGTAGGTCGTGAGGATGCCGCCGGACGACGTGCCGATGAGCAGACGCGGCGCGGCGGTGCGGAACTGCGCGTCGAGCGCGGGCACGAGCTCGCGTTCGATGAAGTCGAGAAAGCGATCGCCGCCTTCGGAGAGGCTGCTGCCGCTGACGGAGAGTCCCGGCGGCGTGAGGTCGTGCACGCGGCCGTCGCCGTCGTCGGTGTTCGCGATCGCAACGAGGACGAGCTCCGGGATCTGCCCGTGCTCGACGAGCGGCTCGCTCGCGGTGGCGACGGACTGGAGGAGCCAGTCGCCGTCGAGGACGATCGCGAGCGGATAGCGGCGCGACGGTGCACTCGTCGCGAACGACGGCGGAAGCCGCACGATGACGCGCCGCGTCTGCCCGAGGATGCGGGACGGGATGTCGTAGGCGGCGGCGCGAGGAGTGGATGGCGACGCGGCGGCGGGAAGAAGACGCGGAGCATCCGCCGCATACCCATGCGCAACAACGTTCGAGAGAAGCAGCACGACAAGAGCGCGGATCATGCGCGCAACCGTCGCCGATGCAGCACGTTCGCTCCATGCAGCGGAGGTGAGTTCTCGATGAGTTTTCGATGAGGCGGCGCTTTGCATGGATTCTGCTTTACAATGCAAAGAACTTGGAGACGACAATGAACCGACATCGCGCCGCTCTCACCGCCGCCCTCCTCGCGCTCCTCCTCGGCCTCGCCGCCGACCTCCTGCTCCGCTACATCCCATGGGGACTCAACGCGTTTCTCTGGACCCTCCTCGCCGTCGTCGCCGCCGCCACCGTCGCGCGCCGCCGCGAGCGGGCCGAAGGCGCGCCGCCGCTGCAGCTCGCCTTCCCCGCCGCGTGCGCGCTCGTCGCCTCCGCGTGCCTCGTCTGGCGCGACTCGCCGCGACTCGAGGCGCTCGACATCTTCATGCTCCTGATCTTTCTGCCGATGCTCGCCGCCGGTGCGCGCGGCGTACGGCTCGCGAACGCGGGGCTCACCGAGCTCGCCGGTTCGTCGGTCACCACGGGCCTCCAGGCCGCGGCCGGCTTCCCGCAGCTCGTCCTCTCCGACCTCACGTGGCAGGCGCCGCGCGGTGGCACGCTGCGTACCGGCGGCGTCGTGTTTCGCGGCGTCGTCATCGCGCTGCCGGCGCTGCTGCTCTTCGGCGCGCTGCTCGCCTCCGCCGACGCCGCGTTCGCGAAGCTCATCAGCGATCTGATCACCTTCGACCTCAAGGCCGCGATCCAGCATCTCGTCGTGACCGCGATCGTCGCGGCGATCTGCGCCGGATTCCTGCGCAGCCTCCTCTTCAGCGGCGCGATGCCGCGCGTCTCGCGTCCCGACTTCCTCGCCCTCGGCGCAGCCGAGACGAACATCGCCATCGGTCTCATCAACCTGCTCTTCGCGACCTTCGTCGGCGTGCAGTTCCGCTACTTCTTCGGCGGCGCGCATCTGGTGCGCGTCGGCAATCTGACGTGGAGCGAGTACGCGCGGCGCGGCTTCTTCGAGCTCGTGTGGGTCGTGACGCTGACGCTGCCGATGCTCCTCGCGGCGGAGTGGCTGATCCGCAAAGACGACGCGCGCGGACTGCGCACGTTCCGCATCCTCGCCGTCGTTCAGATCGCGCTGGTCTTCATCATCGCGGTCTCGGCGTATCAGCGGATGCAGCTCTATCGCGACGCGTACGGCCTCACCGAGGATCGCTTCTACACGACCGCGTTCATGTGCTGGCTCGGGGCGCTATTGGTGTGGTTCATCGCCACGGTGCTCACCGGGCATCGCGGCCGCTTCGCGATCGGCGTGCTCGCCAGCGGCGTCCTCGCCGTCGTCACGCTGCACGCGATCAATCCCGACGCGCTCATCGTGCGGACCAACCTCGCGCGCACGCAGCGGCCGTTCGACGACAAGTACGTCGTCACGCTCAGCGACGACGCGGCGGAAGTGATCCTCTCGAATCCGTCGCGTTTCGCACCGGAGACGCTGGCAAAGTACGAGCAGCGCCCGCGGCCGTTCGGCTGGAGAACGTGGAACGCGTCGCGCGCGCGGGCGCTCGAACTGCTGCGACGATGACCGCTACGTGTCGAACGCCACGCCGCCGATCGGTCGGCCATGGCGCGACGCCGGATCGACGCGCGGGTCGAGCAGTTCGCGGAGGTTCGTCATCTCGATGAAGAGATGGCGGTGGCGGATGCAGTGCACGGCGATGGAGAAGAAGAGCAGCGCCAGCGTCGCGAAGTAGACGCGCGACGCCGGCGTCGCGGCCGGCAGCGGCGCGGCCGAGGCGGAGACGAACATCTCCTGCGCCAGCATCAGCACGAACAGCGGCAGCGGGAAGAACACGAGCGCGGAGAGAAAGCGGCTCGCCTGGATGCTGAAGTACGGACGCAGCGAGAGAAGGCTCAGCGACACGAAGAAGCCGACGGCCATGATCGCGGCGAAGTGCACTTCATCCAGCTGATGCGTGGCGACCGTGGCCATGCGCCACTGCAGAAAGAGCAGGCCCGCGAGCGAGGCCGTCGACGCGGCGACGCAGAGCAGCGCCACGAACGAGGCGAACAGATTCCGCGCCGCGAGCAGCGCGGCCATGCGCAGGAAGAGCGCGGCGATCGCCAGCGAGGCCACGAGCGCGACCGCGATCGCGGAGACCGCGGCCGCCGGCTGCGGCAGCGCGACGAACGCGAGCACTCCGCGATCGAGCTCGCGCACCGCCTCGGCGGCGCTGGTCAGCGCGAGGAAAAGGCAGAACGCCGTGCCCGCGTAGAAGAGGACCTTGGGCATCGCTCCCGATGGTAGCAGAGGCTGGCGGCGTCAGCCCTGCGTTTCGGACTTCATGGAAATGATGTGGTCGAGACGGATTTCCAGCGCGCCGCCGTCCGATGCGAAGCGGATGAACTCCGCGCCGTTCGCCGTGTAAACGTCCTCGACGCGGCCGCGTTCCTTCTGCGTCACGCCCTCGAGATCGAACTCGATCTCGACCTCGTTCTTGTGCATCGCCGCGGCCTCGAGCTCGTCGTGGTAATCGCACGACACAGGCTCGTATCGTTCCTCAGACATGCATACCTCCCGCCCCGCCTGATACACGTTCGATGCCGGGAGATTCTGCTAGGATGCGCACGGTCCGATGGAGAATCTGTTCGAGCTCAAATCGATGGCCGCGGCCATGCCGCTGATCTTCGCGGCGGTCCTGCTGGTCATCCTGATCATCTCCTTCCGCTCGCGCGCCGTCGTCTTCTGCCAATACCTCCAGACGATGACCGGCATCCAGCTGCGCCCGTCCGACGTGCGCCGCGTCTATCGCGAGCGCGGCCAGAACGGCGTCCGCGAGATGTTCCTCGACCTCATCATCAAGGAAGATCTCAAGGAAGGACCGATCGAGATTCCCGACGAGACGTCCGGCGAGCAGGCTGCGCCGTAAGCGCAGCATTCACAAGACTGCAACACGCCCGCTTCGATAAGATGCGCGGCGCCGGGTGTTCACCCCCACCTCATGAAGGAGATTTCTCGATGGTTCGTCAACGCATTCTCATGGCGGCGCTCTGCGTCGTCGCGGCCATGACCGGCTTCGCGCAGCAGCCGGCCGCCAACAGCATTCTTCCGTTCAACGTGACGGAGAAGACGCTCGACAACGGGCTGAAGGTGATCGTGGTGCCGACCGGCTTCCCGAACATCGTCTCCGTCCAGATCCCGGTGCAGACCGGCTCGCGCAACGAAGTCGAGCCGGGCAAATCGGGCTTCGCGCATTTCTTCGAGCACATGATGTTCCGAGGGACGAAGGCGTATCCGCCGGACGTCTACAACAGCATCATCACGAAGGCGGGCGCGCGCCAGAACGCCTTCACCTCGAACGATCTGACGAACTTCCACGTGACGTTCGCGAAAGAGGATCTCGAGAAGATCCTCGAGATCGAAGCGGACCGGTTCAAGAATCTCTCGTACTCGGAGGCCGCGTTCAAGACCGAAGCGCGCGCGGTCCTCGGCGAGTACAACAAGAACTCCGCGAACCCCATCCAGAAGCTCGACGAGGCGCAGCACGAGGCTGCCTACACGACGCACACGTACAAGCACACCACGATGGGCTTCATCAAAGACATCGAGGACATGCCCAATCAGTACGAGTACTCGAAGACGTTCTTCAGCCGCTGGTACCGGCCGGAGAAGGTCACCATCATCGTGGCCGGCGACGTCGATCCGAACCGCGTCATCGCGCTCGTGCAGAAGTACTGGGGCGACTGGCAGCGCGGCACGTTCAGCGTCGACATCCCGCAGGAGCCGCAGGCGAAAGGTCCCGTCTACGAGCACGTCGCGTGGCAGACGCCGACGCTGCCGTGGGTCACGGTCGCGTTCCACGGCCCGTCGTTCTTCCAGATGAAGGACTACGCCGCCATCGACACGATGCTCGACCTGCAGTTCGGCGAGACCTCCGATCTCTACAAGCGCCTCGTGCAGGACGAACAGAAGGTCGACGCGATGTTCGCCGACGCCGGCCCGAACTTCGATCCGGGCCTCATCACCGTTTACGCACGCATCAAGGACGTGAAAGACGCGCCGTACGTCCGCGATGAAATCCTCAAGACTTTCGCCGCCGCGCGTGACCGCAAGCTCGACGCGCAGCGCGTCGAAGATGCGAAGTCGAGCACGCGCTACGGCTTCGTGCGCCGTCTCGACAACACCGAAGCGATCGCGTCGACCATCGCCCGCTTCGCGTACTTCGAGCGCTCGTTCGACACGATCAACAAGTTCTACAACGTCTACTCGCAGACGACGCCGGACGACATCCAGGCCGCCGCGCGCAAGTACGTCACCGACGCGAACATGGTCATCACCGACCTCTCCACGCAGCCGATGCCGGAAGCGGAGGCGAAGCTGCCGTCGGTCGATGCGATGACGTCGGCCGCGCCGGCGATGGCCAACGGACAGGAAGTGCAAATCCGCTTCATCCAGCAGAAGTCGGTGCTGCCGAACGTGATGTTCAAGCTCCTCTTCACGGTCGGCTCGGCGAACGATCCGAAAGGCAAGGAAGGTCTCGCGCAGCTCGCCGCGTCGATGATCACCGAGGCGGGGTCGAAGTCGATGCGCGTCGACGAGATCCAGAAGGCCCTCTTCCCGATCGCCGGCTCGTTCGGCAGCCAGGTCGACAAGGAAATGACCACGCTGACCGGCGTCGTCCACAAGGACAACCTCGGCAAGTTCCTCGACGTCGTGCTGCCGCAGTTGCTCACGCCCGGCTTCCGCGACGAAGACTTCCAGCGCCTCAAGGATCAGCAGCTCAACGAACTGCAGACCGACCTCCGCTCCGCGAACGACGAGGAGCTCGGCAAGGAGCAGTTGCAGAACGTGCTCTTCGACGGCACGCCGTACGGCCACACGCCGCTCGGCACCATCGCCGGCCTGCAGTCGATCACGCTCGACGACGTGAAGAAGTTCATCGCCGACAACTACAAGGCCACGAACGTGGTGGTCGGCCTCTCCGGCGACTTCCCCGATTCGCTCGTGCAGCGCCTCAAGACGGACCTCGGGCAGCTCGGTGCCGGCGCGACGACGACCACCATCGCGTCGCTGCCCGCCATCGTCGCGAAGCAGCCGCAGGGTCTGCAGATCCAGATCGTGAAGAAGGACACGCGCGCGACCGCGATCTCGCTCGGAACTCCGATCCCGGTGACGCGCGAGGACTCCGACTTCGCCGCGCTCAATCTCGCGCGCGTGTGGCTCGGCGAACATCGCGCGTCGTCCGGCCGCCTCTATGACCGCATCCGCGAAACACGCGGCCTCAACTACGGCGACTACGCGTACGTCGAGTTCTTCAATCGTCCGGGCCAGCAGTTCTTCCCCAGCCCGAACATCGCCCGCCGCTCGCAGCTCTTCGAGGTGTGGATCCGTCCCGTCGTGCCGGTCAACGCGCAGATGGCGCTGCGCATCGCGCTCTACGAGACGCAGAAGATGATCGACAACGGCCTCTCGCAGGAAGACTTCGACAAAACGCGCGACTACGTGATGAAGAACGTCTTCCTGCTGACGTCGACCCAGAACCAGAGTCTCGGCTACGCGCTCGACTCGTGGTGGTACGGCACGCCGGAGTACACCGACTACATGCGCGCGCAGTACGCCAAGCTCACGCGCGACCAGGTGAACCGCGCGATCAAGAAGTACTTCTCCGCGAAAAACCTGCAGATCGTGATCGTGACCAAGGACGCGGAAGGCCTCCGCGACGCGCTGCTCTCCGACGCCCCGACCTCGATCAAGTACGACGCGCCGAAGCCGGAGCTCGCCGAAGAAGACAAGGTGATCGGCAGCTACAAGCTGAACCTCAAACCCGAGAACGTGCGCATCGTCAGCGTGGACGAGGTGTTCGCGAAGTAAGGCTTGGTTTCTCTCGCGTTTGTGCTAAGAAGCGCCGTCATGCTGACGGCGCTTCTTCTTTCCGCGACGCTCACTTCCGCACAGACTCCCGTCCTTCCGCCGCTGATTCCGTGGAACGGCGCGAGCCGCGCGCTGATGCTGCCGGCGACGGACCGCTGGGTCACGCCATCCGAGGCGACGCAGTTCCGCACGACGCCGCGCTATGACGAGACGGTCGCGTATCTGCGCAGGCTCGTCGCGGCGGCGCCGCAGTTGAAGATGTTGTCGCTCGGCAAGTCGGCGGAAGGACGCGATCTGTGGCTCGTCGTCGCGTCGAAAGAAGGCGCGTCGACTCGCGACGCGCTGCGCCGCAACGGCAGGCCGACGCTCTTCGCGCAAGGCGGCATTCACGCGGGCGAGATCGACGGCAAGGACGCGGGCCTCATGCTGCTCCGCGACATGACGGTGCGCGGCACGAAGCGCGAGCTGCTCGATCGGGCGAACCTGCTCTTCGTCCCCATCTTCAACGTTGACGGGCACGAGCGCTTCACGCGCTACAGCCGCATCAACCAGCGCGGCCCCGAGGAAAGCGGCTGGCGCACGAACGCGCGCAACTACAACCTCAACCGCGATTATGTGAAGGCGGACACGGAAGAGATGCGCGCCATGCTGCACGCGCTCGTCACGTGGCAGCCCGACCTCTACATCGACCTGCACGTCACCGACGGCGCCGACTACCAGTACGACGTGACATACGGCTGGAATCCGAAGGAAGGGCATTCGCCCGCGATCGCGTCGTGGCTCGACGCGAAGTTCCGTCCGAACGTCGACCGCGGCCTGCAGCAGATGGGGCACGTCCCCGGTCCGCTCGTCTTCACCGATGATCCGCTCGCGGGACTCGCCGGCGGCATCACCGATCCGCGCCTGTCGAACGGCTACGGCGACGCGCGCCAGCTCCCCTCGATCCTCGTCGAGAACCACTCCCTCAAGCCCTACGATCAGCGCGTCCTCGGCACGTACGTCTTCCTCGAGCACGCGCTCCGTGCGATCGGCGCCGATCCGCAGGGACTGCGCAACGCAATCGCGTCGGATCGCGCGCGGCGCGAAGATCCCGTCGCGATGGCGTGGAAGGAAGATCCGAATGCGACGTCACCGATCATCGACGTTCTCGGCATCGCCTCGCGCAAAACGCTCTCGCCGATCAGCGGTGGCGTGCGCACGGAGTGGCTCGGCAAGCCGGTCACGAACCGCGCGCCGTACCGCCAGCAAACGGCGATCGTCACCAGCGCGCCGCGGCCGAAGGCGTACTGGATTCCCGCGGCGTGGCGCGAGGTGGTTGCGATGCTGGACCTGCATGGCATTCAGTACGAGCGACTGGCCGCGCCGCGCGATGTCGATGTGACGATGGACCGGTTCGATGAGCCGAAGTATGCCGCGCAGCAGTTCGAAGGACGCGTGCGCGTGACCGCGAATGCGACGCCGGAGAAACGGCGCGAGCACTACCTCGCCGGCTCCGTGCGCGTCCCGACCGATCAGCCGCTCGGCACGCTGGCCGTCCTGTTGCTCGAGCCGTCATCGCCGGACTCACTCTTTCAGTGGGGCTTCTTCAACTCGATTCTCGCGCCGACGGAGTACGTCGAGAGCTACATCATGGAGCCGATGGCCGAGCGCATGCTGGCCGAGGATCCGAAGCTCGCGGACGAGTTCCGCGCGAAGATCGAGAGCGACGAGAAGTTCCGCGGCGACGCGCGCGCGCGGCTGCAGTGGCTGTACGAGCGCACGCCGTGGTACGACGAGCGGGCGCGGTTGTATCCGGTCGGACGCGAGTAACGCTTCTGCCCGGCGCATCTGTTGCAGAATGCGCCGCGCATGAAATGTCGCGTTCTGCTCGTCGTGCTGTCGTTCGCCACCGTCGCCGCGCAAGCGCAGCTCGATCCGCTGCGCAATGTCTCCGGCACGACGCCGAATCCCGGCGAGTCGCCGTGGGTGACGTCGTCGAGCGGAGGCTGGACCGTCTTTCACGGGTTCGACGCGCATGCCACGCACGTCGGTGAGAGTGGTCCGGACAATCCGCGGTCCGACACGTTTTCGACGAACTGGTTCGCCGCGGGCGTGGAGAAGAACTTCGGCACGCGCGGCTTCGTGCTCGCGCGCGGGCGCGTGTCGCTCGAACCGTACACGGTCCCGGAAGAAGGCTATCCGGAGCTGCTGCAGTACGTCTCCGCGGAAGGCGGCGGACCGACGGTCGGGCGCATGCGCGCGCACGATTTCTGGGGTGAGGCGGCGGTGCAACTCGGGTTTCGTCCGAGCGCGTCGACGCTGCTGAGCGTGTACGCGGCGGCGGTCGGCGATCCGGCGCTAGGAGCAGCGCCGGCGGAGCTGCGGATGTCGGGCGTCGACTTCGCGAACGCGCCGTTCGCGTATGACCTGCAGGAGACGACGCACGACTCGACGCGCGTGGTGACCGCGGGCTTCGGCACGCGCTGGCTCACGCTCGAGGCGAGCGTCTTTCACGATGCGGTGACGTCGGGCCGGCACACCTCCATCGAAGACGGCGACATCGACTCGCAGTCCGCGCGCGTGACGCTCACGCCATCGCCGAACGTCGCGCTGCAGGTCTCGCGCGGACAGCTCGGCGACGCGAACGAGCGGACAGTCACGTCGGCGTCGATCACGTACGGCGTTCCCAAGGTCGCGGTCACCGCGCTCTGGACGCGCCGCGAGCAGAAAGACTCGCTGTCCGCGCTCGCGCCGCAGACCGCCTACAGCGTCGAGCTCGCGCTGCGCGGCACGCGCAACACCTTCCTCGCGCGCGCGGAGTGGGTCGACCGCCCGTCCGGCTTTCCCGTGATCGTCAACGACCTGGCCGTCGAGCGCACGACGCACGCAACCGCCGGCTACATCTTCGACCTCGTCGCCCGCCCCACCTTCCGCTTCGGCGTCGGCGTCAACGCCGACTACCACACGCAATCGCACGAACTGCCCGCGGAGTACGGCCACAAACCGCAGTCGGTGTACGCGTTCGTGCGCGTGCGGAGCGGGAGGCTGTAAGCGGCTACTTCACTTCGAGAGCGCGGACGCGGCGGTCGATGTCGCTGTAGGTGAGACGCGTGAAGAGCCGCAGATCGTCGAACCCGCCGTTCACGCGATTCTCGAGGTCGTTGAGCCTGCGGTCGAACTTCTCGTCCAGACCGCGTACGAGGTCGGCGAGGAGGTCGAAACGACGCTCCATCCGTTCGACGGTGATGTCGAAATGGCGGCACGTCGCCGCGCCATCCTCCCGCAAGGTCTCAAACATCCTCCGAAGTTCTTCGTCCATCGCAACTCCTCAAAAGCCGATCAGCGCCGTTTCGCTTCAAGCCGCGTGACACGGACATCCAGCGCGGCGACCTCGCCGGCGATCTCCTCATCCCGCCGGTCGAGACCGTCCTTGAATCCGAGGACGGTCTCGGTCAGAAGATCGATCCGGCTGTACAGGCGCTCCGCGACGATGTCGAAGTAGCGTTCCGTCTTCTCGCCACGCGCATCGACATACTGGCGCGTTTCCGCGGCGCTAGCTTCGATGGTGCGTCGCAGTTCGGCTGTGGCTTGCGCAACGCTTTGGTCGGTGTACTGGCGTGTCTCAGCGGCGCTCGCGCCGATGCGTTCGTCGACATACTGTCGCGTCTCGGCCGCGCTCTCCGCGATGCTTCGATTTACGTACGCTCGCGTCTCGGCCGCGCTCTGCTCGATCGACTGCCGCAGTTCCGCAGCACTTTGCGCGACGCTTCGGTCCGTGTACTCCCGCGTCTCCGCCGCGCTCTGCTCGATCGACTGCCGCAATTCACCCGCAGTCCCATCGACATACCGCCGTGTCTCCACATGCGCCGCGGCGTTCTCCTCGCGCAGGGTCTGGAACATCGTCCTGAGCTCTTCGTCGCTCATGGAACGATGGTACCTCGGCTTACCACGACTCGGCGCCGAAGACGGTCTACTCGCCCAGTTTTGCCTTCAACTCCCGCAGTTCGCGGGCGAGCTCGGCGACTTGTTCTTCAAGGTGTAGAACGCGGGCGGAGAGGGGCTCGCTCGTGGCGCGTGACGACTCGGGAGCGGCGGCGGGGGCAGGGGCGTCTTCGACGATCGCGCCGCCGACGAGGTGCGCCCAGCGTTCTTCCTTCTGGCCGGGGCGGCGGGTCAGTTCGCGGACGAGCGGCTCGCTGTGCGTGGCCATGTCGCGGAGGGTTTCCTCGACTTCCGCGACGGTTTCGAACGACTGCAGGCGGTCGCTGCGGCCGCGGAGTTCGCCCGACGTTTGCGGGCCGCGGAGGAAGAGCAGGGTGAGCAGCGCTTTCTCGCGGCGGTTGAGGTGCCAGACGTTGTCGAGGTTGTGGTCGAAGCGGACGGCGCGGCCGCCCATCACGCGCCAGACGAGCTTCTCATCCTGCAGGCGATCGAGCGCGCGCTCGACTTCGCTCTCGCCGAGCTCCATCACCGGCTCGCGGTTCGACTTCTGATTGCAGGCGGCGACGAGCGCGTTCAGCGTCAGCGGGTAGTACTCGGGCGTGGCGAGCTGCTTCTCCATCAGCGATCCGAGGATGCGGATCTCGACGGGATCGAGCGTGCGCGGGATGCGCGGGCGCTGCTTCGAGGTGGTGTCGAGCGTGGGGATGAACGTCATGCGCGCGATTCTAGCGAAACCGCGAACACCGGCTCGCGCGCGACGCGCGTGCGGCCGAAGTAGTTGTCGACGCGCAGTGCGACCTTGCGCGCCAGCGCCATGAACGTCGTCATCTTGCCGCCGAACACGTTGACCATGTTGCCGTCGCGCACCACGCGAAAGTCGCGGCCGATCGCGCTCGGATTCGCGGCACGGCCGACGAGCGGGCGAACGCCGGCGAACGTCGACGCGACGTCCGCTCGCGGCAGCGGCTCGCGAAAGTAGCGGTTGTAGCGCGCGATGAGATACTCGATCTCCTCCTCGCTCGCGTGCACGCCGTCCGGCGACTCGCGCTGCACGACCTCGGTCGTCCCGACGAGCGTCGTCTCCTTCCACGGCAGCACGAAGAAGACGCGGCGATCCGTCGTCGACTGGAGCAGCAGTCCCGTGTCGCTGATGCGGCGCGTCAGCACGAGATGGCCGCCGCGCACGAGCGACAGCACGTAACGCGCGGCGAGTCCGTTCGCGCGCAGCAACTCGTTCATCCACGGCCCCGCGGCGTTGACGATGAGGTCGAAGCGCGACGCATCACCGCGATTCGTTTGCACGATCCACGCGTCGCCGTCGCGGCGCAGCGCATCGACACGCGTCTCCTCGCGGATCGTCGCGCCGTCGCGCGCGGCAGACGCAACAACGCTGCGCACGAGCGCGAAGTCGTCGACCTGCGCGTCCCAGTAGACGAAGCCGCCGCGCAGGCCGTCGCTGCGCAGCGGCGCACGCGCGGCAACCGTTGCAGCCGGAAGAAACTGGTGCGCGGCAATTTTTGCACGACCTGCAAGGCGGTCATAGAGCACGAGTCCGGTCGCGATGGTCGTGCGGCGGCGCGGACTATCGTCGTACAGCGGCAGCAGAATCTCGAGCGGATGGACGAGTTGCGGCAGATGTTCGAGCAGCCACGCGCGCTCGCGCAGCGATTCGCGCACGAGCGCCACGTGCATTCGTTCGAGATAGCGCAGACCGCCGTGGATCATCTTCGTCGTGGCGGACGAGGTCTGCGCGCCGCAGATGCCTTTGTCGAACAGCACGACCTCGTAGCCGCGGCGCGCGAGCTCCCACGCCGCGCCCGCGCCGTTGATCCCGCCGCCGATGACCGCGACGCGCGGTTCCGTCGCGATCACGTTGCGCCTTCTGCAAGCATTTGGCAGTTCCTCTGCAATAGCTCATCCATATGAGCGTTCCCGAGCTGCTCGAGGCCGCCCCGACCGACGACACCGCCGGCGGCGACCTCGCCGTCATGCTCACCGGAGGCGGCGCGCGCGCCGCGTACCAGGTCGGCCTGATCAAAGGGATCGCGAAGCACTTCCCGCGCCTCCGCTTCCAGATCGTCACCGGCGTCTCGGCGGGCGCGATCAACGCGGTCTACCTCGCCGCGCGCCGCGGAACGCTGCCGGAAAAAGCGCGCGCCCTCGAAGGCATGTGGTGCGAGCTGAATTGCGATTCGATCTACCAGTTCGATTGGAAGATGTTGTTGCCGTTTCGTTCGGCGATCGCGTCGATCTCGCCGAAGAAGAACAAATGGACGCGCTCGCGGCCGCACGGAATGGTCGACACCACGCCGCTGCGCAACCTGCTCTGCCGCGTGCTGAACACGCCGCCGCACTGTCCGATCCTCGACATCGAACGCAACATCGCCGCGGGCGAGCTGAACGCGCTCGCGCTGATGACGCTCGACTACTCGACCGGCCAAACCGTGCGCTGGGTGCAGGGCCGCGCGTTCGAAGTCTACGAAGGTCCGAACCGCCGCACGACGAGCACGCGCTTCACCATCGATCACGTGCTCGCATCCGCGGCATTGCCGTTCGTGTTTCCCGCCGTGCGCATCGGAAACGAATGGCACGGCGACGGCGGCATCCGTCTCGCCGCGCCGCTCTCCCCCGCCGTCCACCTCGGCGCGCGCCGCATCATCGCAATGTCCACGGGTTACCAGCGCACGCCGGACGAAGCGTCGACGCCGCTCGTCAGCGGCTATCCGCCCGCGGCGCAGATCCTCAGCCAGCTCGTGAACGCGATCTTCCTCGACGCCATCGACGAAGACGTCGCGCGCATGGAGCGGATGAACGATCTGCTGAGCAAGATGGCGCCGCACGAGCGCAACGGTCTCAAGCCGATCGATCTGCTCGTGCTGCGTCCGTCCGTCGATCTCGGCAAGCTCGCCGCCGAATACGAGCGCTATCTGCCGCGTAAGCTCAAGCTCCTCGTGCGCGCGCTCGGCGCGAAGGAAACCGACTCTCCCGACTTCATCTCGATGCTGATGTTCGAGCCGTCGTACACGCGGCACATCATCGACATCGGCGAAGCGGACGTCGACGCGCGCCTCCCCGAGATCCGCACATTCCTCGGCGAAGACGTCACGCGGCTCGTCGCGGCGCGCTGACCCTTATAATTCCTCGCGCACGATGTACGTTCTTCACCTCGAGTTGCTCGGGGACTTCCGCCTCCGCTCCGAGTCCGGCGCTCTTGCCAACATCTCCGCGAAGAAGTCGCAGGCGATGCTCGCGTATCTCGGCGTCAAGCCGTCGCAGCTGGTCTCGCGCGACAAGATGGCGTCCCTCCTCTGGAGCAGCACCGCCCCGGAACAGGCGCGGCAGAGCCTGCGGCAGACGCTCTCCACGCTTCGCAAGGAGCTCGCGCAGCTCTCGCCGCAGAAAGTGCTGATCGAGGATGGCGACTTCCTCGCGCTCGACAGCTCGCTCGTCTACGTCGACGTGGCCGAGTTCGAGTCGCTCATCAACGCCGGGAGTGCCGAGGCACTCGATCCGGCCACGCGGCTCTACAACGGCGACTTCATGGACGGGTTTCAGATCGACGAGGAAAAGTTCGATCAGTGGGTGATCGCGGAACGCGACCGCCTGCATCGTCTCGCATTGAAAGCGCACGCGCAGCTCGTCGAACAGCTCGCACGCGCGGACGCGATCGACGAAGCGATCGGCGTCGCGCAGCAGTCGCTGCGGCTCGATCCGCTGCAGGAGTCGATGCACCGCACGCTGATGCGCCTCTTCGTGAAGAGCGGCGACCTCACGAACGCGCTGCAGCAGTTCGACAACTGCGCGAAGGTCCTGCGGCGCGAGCTCAACGTCGAGCCCGACGCGGAGACGAAAGGGTTGCAGCAGGAGATCGTCGTGCTGCGCAGCCGCCGGCACATTCTGCCGCCGCAGGAAACCGCGCAGCGCGATCCGCGCAAGTCCGTGCTGGTCGTCGAAGACAACGTGCTCAATCGCGAGCTCACCAACGCGCTGCTGAAAGCGGCCGGCTATCACGTGCTGCTCGCGAAGGACGGCGCCGAGGCGCTGATGATCCTCGGGCACGAACGCGTCGACCTCATGCTGCTCGACGTCGACCTGCCGTTCATCGACGGCCACAAAGTGCTCGAGGCGCTGCGCGAGAAAGGCATCGACGTGCCGACGATCTTCGTCTCCGGCTTGCCTGGTGAAGAGCCGGAAGTGCGCGCATTCGAGATCGGCGCGGCGGACTTCATCCGCAAGCCGGTGAAGAACAGCGTGCTGCTCGCGCGGGTCGCGAAAGTCCTGAAGTGACCTTCGCGACCCGGCGATTGCTGTTCTTCGTTACTGCGCCATCACGCGGCGGAGTTACTGCGCCATCACGCGGCGCAGTTACTGCGCCATCACGTACGTCGGGTCCTGCGTGCGGTTGTCGATGACCGACGCGTAGCCGATCACGCGTCCGTCGCCGCCGATCACGCGCAACGTCACGGAGGCGTTGTACGCGTCGTCGACGCCCATCGAGCGCAGCAGGCCGTTCATCTGCACGAACTCGTTCGGCTGCAGGTCGAGCTGCGTCACCGCGGCGATCTTGTGGTCGGGCACGCTCGCCGTCACCTCGATCGTCGCGACATGGCCGCTGACTTCGGCGATGCCGACGTTCGTGCGGAAGCGATCCGATTCTTCGATCTGCAGGATGCGCAGCGGCTCGTCGCCGAGGCCCGCGGCGTTTTCGTCCGTCGCGGCCGAGATGAACTGGCCGTACGTCGAGCTGTCGTGGCGGTGATAGGTGCGCGCGGCGGGCACGAGCGCGGACGCGGTCGGCGTCGTGATGCGCAGCGCGCCGCCCACGCCGGAGAGGCCGAAGAGCGACGGCAGCACGTCGTCGAGCGCGAGCGTCTCGCCCGCGTTGACGGTCACCGTGCGCGTCGCCGTCGGCTCCGACGATCCCTGCGCGTAGAACTCGATCGTGGCCTCGGCGCTGGCGTTGTCGCCGTTGTAGAGACGGACGTCGGTCTGCCACAGGCCGTCGCCGACCGGCAGGTTCGCGACGCCGGCGATCGTGTAGCGGCGCGCGCGCGGGCCGTCGACGTCGACCGGCGGCACGAACGACGGATCGCCGGTGGTGTTGTCGATGACGGACGCGTACGCGTACGCGCTGCCGACCGGCGAGACGACGCGCAGATCGACGCGCGCGTTGGTGAGGTCGACGCCGCTCGCGGCGAGCGCGGAACCGATCTGGCGATGCTCGCCGCCCTTGAGCGTCATCGGCATGTCGAAGAGTTTCGTGCCCGCGCCGTCGAAGACTTCGAGCACGACGTCGGCGCCGTGGCCGCTGCCTTCGACGACGCCGAGGTTCGTGCGGAACGCGCTGGACTGCGCGAGCGACACGAGCGTCTGGCGATCGCCCTGGAGCGACATGCCGAGGAACTTCTGCAGAGGAACCGCGGAGATGAACTGACCGAACGTGCCTTCCGCGGCGACGTTGAAGAGGCGGCTCGTGGCGTAGGTGCGGCCGCTGCCCGGAATCGCGTCGAGCGTGCGGATCTCCAGCACGCCGGCCGCGCCGTCGTTGGCCATGCCCGCGCCGAACCAGTGTCCGAGGATGTCGTCGAGCGCGACGGTCTCGCCTTCGCGAACCGTGATGTCGGTCTGCACGGCGGACGTCGCGTCCGAGCCCGTCGGCGTGAACGTCAGGCGGTACTTCACATCGCCCGTGTACGTGTGCGAGATGCGCACGTCGGACTGCCACTGCGAGGCCGCGCCGGCCGCATGCGCGACGGCGGGGATGATCATCACTTCGCCGCCGTTCGTCGGCATGGCCGGCGTCACCGGCGTGACAAGAGAGACGCTGATCGGCACGGTCATCGTCGTGCCGCCGTTCGTCGCGACACCCGACGCCGACGCGCTGACGGTGTTGACGCGCAGCGACGCGGTGCTCGTGCCGTGCGGCAGCGCGCGGGGATCGGCGCTAAGCGTGAACGTCACGAAGCCGGCCGGAGGAACGCCGCCCGAGGCGGGTGTCACCGTAAGCCACGACTCGGACGCGGAAGCGGTGAAGCTGGTGACGCCCGCGTCGAAGCGGACGTCGACGTCGGCGACGACGACCTTGCCGGCGCCGTACGGCGCGACGAGATCGGTCGTCTTGGATGCATGCGCGGGCGGCGGCACGACCGCGACGCGCACCACGCGCGACGCATCGCCGAGAATCGAGGCATCGCAGTCGGCGACCGCGCGGACGCGGTAAAAGTACGCCGTCGAAGTCGTGACCGTGTGACGGAAGGTGGCGCTGACGTCCTGCACCGTCTGCGACGATGCGTTGCTGAAGCTGGCGTCCGTCGCTTCCTCGACGCGATAGCGCGAGGCGTTGTCGACGCGCGTCCAGCGCAGCACGTAGTCGACGCCGCTGGTGATCGTCGCCACCGACGACGCGCTCGTCGCCGAGGGACGGTCGCACGTGGCGGGGTTGCTCTGCGCGACGTTCACGCGGATCGCGCGCGAGGACGCGGCGTCGCCGCAGTGTCCCGTCACCTCGACCCAGTACGTGGTCGGACCGCTGAGCGCGGGCGTCGTGAAGCTCGAGGCGTTGCCGCCAACCGGCTTCGTGCGCGTGCCCACCGCGCCTTCGTACCATTGATAGGTGAACGGACCGTCTCCGCCCGCGGTCACGCTGAGCGTCGTGGTCTGACCTGCATTGATGTTCGCGTCCGCGGACGTCGTCGTGATCGACGGCGGCGTGCAGACGTTCACGACCGCAACGTTGCTCGAGACTTTGCCGCAGCTCGTGCTCGCCTCGGCCCAGAAGCGCGTCGACTGCATGAGCTCGCGCGAGGTGAAGCGCTCGCCGTGACCGCTCGTCTTCGAGCGATCGCCCGCGGCGCCTTCGTACCACGTGATGTCATCGCTGCTCGAGCCGGTCACCGTCGCGAGCAGCGTGACGGTCTGGCCCGAGAGAATCGAGGAGGACGCCGGGCTGATCGCGATCGCGGGATTGCACGCGGGCGGCGGAGGATCGTGCGGCGGAGGAGGCGGAGGGGGATCGTGAGGCGGAGGAGGCGGAGGCGGATCGTGCGGGGGCGGCGGCGGCGGCGCGTTCACCGTGAACTGGAACCAGTCCGACGTCGGTCCGACGGTCGCGCAGTTGTCGCTCGTGGCCATCACACGCCACTTGATCTCGCCCGCGGGGACGGCGGCGACGAGGTCCGTGCCGTCCGTCGTGCCGAGCGGGGTCTCCTGGTTGTCGTGGCCGTTCAGGACGTACGTGACCGTGTAATGCTTCGCGTCCTTCACCGTGCGCCACTGGAAGTGCGCGGGCGAGGTCACGACCGGTTTGGCCTTCTTGTCTCCCGGGCCGATCAGCGCGGGCTTGTCTTTCGGGCAATGGTCGTCGTGTGCGTTCGCAACAACTGTGCGTGACTCAGCGCTCCGCTGGACCCTCGTGCGCTCTGGGATCGATGCCGCGCTCACCGCTGGTGTCGCGGACAGTTGGCTCAATCGTACTTCGCGAGCGTAGAGGTGCCGCGTGGAGAGGAGCGTAGTCACGAAGAGTATTGCAACTCTTCGGCTCGGTATCATGGTGTGATCCCATCCTCATCGACATTTTTCGCGTCACTATCTCGACGAGCGCACAGTGCATCGCAGGTGCCAATAACAATCGCGCTGCGGTCGTGCTTGCTTCTGCGGCAGGCGGGAACCTACAGTGCAGGCATGGCTCGAGAGGACAAGATCCTGGTCGTCGAAGACAATCCCACCATCTGCCGCGCGATGGAAGAGCAGTTCAACTGCGACTGCGCATCCGACGGTTGGGATGCGATCGAGAAACTGGAGACCGAGGACTACGCGGCGATCCTCATCGACGCGGACGTGCCGAATCAGAGCGGCTACGGCGTCCTCACCTATCTCCGCGAGGAAGTCGGCGAAGACCTCGGCCACGTAATCCTGATGACCAGCTCCGACCGCGACGCCGTGCGGCGCCGCGTCGGCCGCAAGCTGAACGTCGTCGACAAAGCCGACGCGGTCGACGAGATCACGCGCGTGCTGACGGCGTAGCGACCGTCGCTGATTCGTTCGCGAGCGCGCGCAGGATCGCCTCCGCGCTGCGCGCGATGTCTTCCTCGCTCGTCGCCCAGTGCGACACCGACACGCGCATCGCCGCGAGGTCGTGCCACGTCGTTCCTCCCAGCCAGCACGAGCCCTCGCGCTGCACGCCCGCGATCACGCGGCGCGTGAGATCGTCGCTGTCGCCGAAGCGCACGAGCACCTGATTGAGGCGCACGTCGTTGAGGATCGTGACGCGCTCGTCGCGGCGCAGCAGCTCCGCCATCTGTTTCGCGCGCGCGCAACAACGCTCGACGAGCTGCGCGACGCCGCGGCGTCCGAGCGCGCGCAACGCCGCGTACACCGGCACGCCGCGCGCGCGCCGCGAGAACTCCGGCACCCAATCGACGGAATCACGCTCGACGCCGCTGGTCTGCACGAGATACGCGGCGGTCGACGTCATCGACGCGCGGTGGTCGGCGGCGTGTTTCACGATGGCGAGGCCGCAGTCCTGCGGGACGTTGAGCCACTTGTGCGCGTCGACGCCCCACGAGTCGGCGAGCTCCGCGCCGTCCGCGAGCTCGCGCAACGTCTCGCTCGTGCGCGCCCACAAGCCGAACGCGCTGTCGACGTGCAGCCACGCGCCGTGCTCGTGCGCGATCTCGGCGATCTCGCGCAGCGGATCGAAGGCGCCCGTGTTCACGTTGCCGGCCTGCGCGCAGATGATGGTCGGTCCGCTGAAGTTGCCGAGCAGGCGGCGCAGGCGATCGGGACGCATGCGGCCCTGATCGTCGCTCTCGACGCGCAGCAGTGCGCGCGTGCCGAAGCCGAGGTAGCGCATCGAGAGGTCGATGGTGACGTGCGACTCCGCGCTGGTGACGAGATGCACGCGCGGCGCGCCTGCGAGACCGTCTTCCTCGACGTTCCACCCCGCGCGGCGCAGCACGCCGTGACGCGCGGCGGCGAGACAGGTGAAGTTCGCCATCTGCCCGCCGGTGACGAAGCCGACGCCCGACTCGCGCGGCAGATCGAAGAGGTCGAGCAGATACCCGCGCGCGATCTCTTCGACGACGGAGACCAGCGGCGACGTTGCGTAGATGCCGGGGTTCTGGTCCCACGTCGACACGAGCCAGTCGGACGCGAGCGCGACCGGCAGGTTGCCGCCGATGACGAAGCCGAAGTAGCGCGGACCGGTGTTCGCGACCGCGCCGCGCGCGCCCTGTGCCGCCAGCGCGTCGACGACGGCGGCGGGCTCTTCGCCGTCGTCGGTGAGCGGCACCTCGAGCGCGGCCAGCAGTTCCTCGCGCGTGGCCCGCGCGCCGACGTGGCGGTCCGGCATTTCGTTCAGATACGCGGCGGCATGCTCGTGGGCGCGGCGGAGAAGGGCGTCGTCGAGAATCGTCGTGCGGCTCATGGCGCTATGCTACACTCCTCTCCATTCAACTATGACAGTGACACTATGACAATCTGGTCGCCGCGCCTGCCCGACTCCCCCGAACCGATCTACCGCCGCATCGCCGACGTGCTGGAACGCGACATCCGCGCCGGCGTGCTGATGCCCGGCTCGCAGCTGCCGACGCACCGCGACCTGGCGCGCACGCTCGGCATCACGGCGGTCACGGTGACGCGCGCCTACAGCGAGAGCGCGCGCCGCGGCCTGGTCGAGTCGTCCACGGGACGCGGCACGTTCGTGCGCGCGGTGCGCCGCGACGCCGCGCCGCCGTCCGCCGAGATCGATCTCGCCACGAATCACATCAGCGTCCCCTTCCCGCCGCCCTCGTCCGCCGCGCTGCAACGCGCGGCGTCGATGCTCGCCACGACCTACGGCACCGGCGCCGGCACGGAGCGCCACCGCGCCGCCGGCGCGAAGTGGCTCGGCGGCGGCGTCGATCCGTCGCGCGTCGTCGTCACCGCCGGCACGCAGCACGCGCTGCTCCTCGCCTTCGCCGCGACCGCGCGCGCGGGCGAGACGATCCTCTGCGAATCGGTGACTTATCACGGCGCGAAAGCCGCCGCCGCGCTCCTCGGCCTGCGCCTCGAGCCAGTCGCCATCGACCGCTTCGGCCTCGTGCCGGCCGCGCTCGAACGCGCAGCACGCGCGCGCTCCGGCCGCGTCGTCTACCTCATTCCGTCGCTGCATAATCCCACCGGCGTCACGATGCCCGAGAAGCGCCGCCGCGACCTCGCAGCCGTCGCGGCGAAACACGGACTCACCCTCATCGAAGACGACATCTGCGGTTTCCTGCTCGAGAAAACACCGCCTCCCCTCGCGACGTTCGCGCCCGACCGCACGATCTCGATCACCGGCCTCGGCAAGGCGCTCGCGCCGGCCGTGCGCGTCGGCTTTCTCGCCGCACCCGAGGCGCTGCTGCCACGCGTGCATGGCGCGCTGGCGGCGAGCATTCTTTTCGCGACGCCGATCGTCGCCGAGCTCGCCGCGACGTGGATCGAGGACGGCACCGCCGCGCGCCTCATCGCGCAGAAACGACTCGAAATCACGCGGCGCAACGCCGCCGCCCGCCGCATCCTCGGCCCGCACGTCAGCGGCGACCCGCGCTCGCCGCATCTGTGGCTCGAGCTGCCGAAACGCTGGACCGCCGATGCGTTCACGGAAGAGGCGCGACGACGCCGCGTGCGCCTCGCCAGCGCGAGCTCGTTCGCCGTCGGCCGCGACGTGCCGCGCGCGGTGCGCGTGAGCGTCGGTGCCGCGCCGACGCTGGCCGAGCTCGAGACGGCGCTCCAGATCGTGGCCAGCATCGAAGACGAGCGCGTCGAGGAGCCGGTCGTTTGATATCCATCGATGACGACCGCACGCGGCTCGACGTGGCGATGATCCATCGCTACTTATCCGAGGAGTCGTATTGGGCGCGCGGCATCGCGCGCGAGCGGGTCGAGCGCTCGATCGCACACTCGCACTGCTTCGGCGCGTACGACGGCGAGGCGCAGGTCGGCTTCGCGCGCGTCATCACCGACTACGCCACGTTCGCGTATCTCGCGGACGTCTTCGTGCTGCCGTCGCATCGCGGACGCGGCGTCTCGAAGCAGCTGATGGCCGCGATCCGCGCGCATCCCGAGCTGCAGGAGTTGCGGCGGTGGCACCTCGTCACGCGCGACGCGCACGCGCTCTACGCGCAGTTCGGCTTCACGCCGCTCGATGCGCCGGAGCGGCATATGATGCTGCTCACCCGAGGAGGTTCGCCAGCGTCGAGCGCAACATCTCCGCCGGCACCGGCTTCTGCAGCACCTGATCCGGCTGAATCGCGCCCGCAGGGATCGCCTCCGTCGCGCGCGTGAGCAGCACCACGCGGATCGCGGACGTCTTCTCCTGCGATTTGAGGAACTGACAGAGCTCGCGGCCATCCATCTTCGGCATGGCCAGGTCCGCGATGACGATGTCCGGCTGCTCCGCCATGGCGACGCGCAGCGCCTCGAGGCCGTCCGCCGCGACGAGGACGTCGTAGCCGTAGCGCTCGATGGTCGTGCGCGCGGTCGTGCGAATGTTGCCGTCCGGATGGACGACGAGGATGCGCCGCCGCCGCGCCGCGGACGGCTGCACCTCGCGCAGTTCATCGAAGCGCTTCTGCAGCGCCGCGAGACGCGTGGTGAGACTGCGCACTTCCGCGCGCGCTTCTTCTTTCTCTTCGAGCGCGCGCCCGAGGTCGGCCTCGTGGTCGGACGCGAGATGCCCGACGATCGTCTGCAGCCGATCGTCGAACGCGAGCGCCGCCGCTTCGAGCTCGGAGACGCGCAGCGCGAGCGCCTCGGCGCGTTCGCGTTCGTGGGCGGCCTGCGCCGCGTCCGCCGTCAGCGCATCCGCGCGTTCGCGCAGACGCGCGACCGCGTCCATCGCGTGCTTTGCCTCCGCCCGCGCCGCTTCGCGCTCGCGCTGCGCTTCCGCGCGTTGTTGTTCGAGGTCGCGGAGTTGCCGCTGCGACTCGTCGAATTGGTGTTGCAGCGCGGCGACTTGCTGTTGCCGCTCGCCGGCCTGCCGCTGCTGCTCGTCGAGCTGACGCTGCAGCCGGTCGCGCTCCGCGGATTGCACCGCCTCCGCCGCCGCCCGATCCGCCACCGCCCGCGCGGCGTCTTTCGCAACGCGCTCCACCTCCGCCCGCGCGTCGTCGCGCTCGCGCAGTGCTCCCGCCGCCTCGGCGAGCGCCTCCTCGAGCTCCGCCACGCGCGCCGCGAGCGTCTCGCCGCGCCGCTGCGCGTCCGCGAGCTCGCGTGCGGCGTCCTCCGCGCGCGTCGCGAGCGCCTGTTCCATCTGCGCGACTTCGGCGAGCGCTTCATCCCGCGCGCGACTCGCGTCCGCGTACGTCGTCGCCATCCGCACGCGCAGCGTCTCCACTTCGCTGACATGAGCACGCGCGTCCGCGAGCTCGCTCTCGAGTTGGTCCGCGCGCGCGCGCAGCTCGTCGCGCTCGCGAGTCGCGTCAGATACGTTCGCGAGCGCGCGCTCCAGCTCCGCCACCCGCACGCTCGACGCCGCGACTTGCGCGAGCGCTTCATCCCGCGCGCGAGTGGCGTCGGAGGATGCGGTCGTCGCCTGCGCGTGCAGCGTCTCCGCCTCGCTCGCTCGTGCGCGGGCGTCAGTAAGCTCGCTCGCGAGTTGCTCGGCACGCGCGCGCAGTTCCTCGCGCTCGCGCGTCGCGTCGGATGCATTCGCGAGCGCTCGCTCCAGCTCCGCCACCCGCACGCCCAATGTCGCGGCCTGTGCAAGCGCTTCATCCCGCGCGCGCGTCGCGTCCGTCGACGCGGTCGTCGTCTGCACGTGCAGCGTCTCCGCTTCGCGCGCTCGGCCGCGTGCGTCCGCAAGCTCGCTCGCGAGTTGTTCCGCTCTCGCGCGCAGTTCGTCGCGCTCGCGTGTTGCTTCCGACGCGTTCGCAAGCTCGCGCTCCAGCTCCGCCATCCGTCGGCCCAATGCCGAGGCCTTCGCGAGCGCTTCATCCCGTGCGCTCGTTGCGTCCGCGGATGCAGCTGTGGCTTGCGCATGCAGCGTCTCCACCTCGCTCGCAAGCTGCTCCGCTCGCGCGCGCAGTTCGTCCCGCTCGCGCCTGGCGTCCGACGCGTTCGTGAGCTCGCGCTCCAGCTCCGCCACCCGCCCGCCCGATGCCGCGACTTGCGCGAGGGCTTCATCCCGTGCGCGCGTTGCGTCCGCGGATGCAGCCGTGGCTTGCGCGTGCAGCGTCTCCGCCTCGCTCGCTCGTGCGCGCGCTTCGGCGAGCTCGCTCGCGAGTTGCTCCGCTCGCGTGCGTAGCTCGTCGCGCTCGCGCGTCACGTCCGCGGATGCGGCCACCTGCGCGCGCAACGTCTCCATCTCGCTCGCGAGCCGCTCCGCTCGCGCGCGCACTTCATCCCGCTCGCGGGTCGTCTCCGCCAGCTCCGCGACCTGATCGCGCAAGGCGTCGGCCTCCGCGGCGCGCGGCTCGAGCGCGGCGAGGCGCACCTGGGCGGCGGTGAGCTCGTTCGCGATCTGCTCGGCGCGGGCGCGGAAGGCGTTGCGGTCGTAGGCGGCGTCGGAGGCATCCGCGGCGGCGCGTTCGAGCTCCGCGACGCGGGCGGTCAGTGCGGCGGCCCGTGCCTCCGCCTCATCGCGTGCGCGCGCCGCTTCTGTTGCTTGTGTGCGGAGCGTCTCGGATTCCGCGAGACGTGTTTGCAGCGCGTCGCGCTCGCGGGAAACGTTCGCCGCTTCTGTCAAACCGCGTTCGAGCTCCGCGATGCGCGTGGTGAGGGTAGCGGCGCGCGCCTGCGCTTCGTCTCGTTCGCGCGCGGCGTCTTCCGCGGCGGCGAGGGCGCCTTCCATCGCGGCGACGCGCGTAGCCATCGTCGCGGCGCTGGCGCGTTCGCGGGTCAGCTCGTCGGCGATGCGCTCGGCGTCCGCGCGCGCGGTCTCGCGCTCGCGGGCGGAGCCATCGGCCGCGTCGGCAAGCGCGCGTTCGAGCTCCGCGACGCGTGCCGCGAGGGCGGTGCCGATCGCGCGTTCGCGCACCACCTCTCCGGCCATGCGCTCGAACTCCGCGCGCGCTGCGTCGCGTTCGCGCGTGGTCGTATCGACGCTCGTCGCGAACGCCACCGCGTTTCCGCGCTCGCGCGCGAGCGCGCCGGTCGCGGTCTCGAGTTCTTCCTCGGCTCGCGCCAGCTCGTTCATCGCGCGCTGCGTATCGGCGCGCGACGCTTCGAGCGCGGTGCGGGCGGCGGACAGCTCCTCCTCGGCGCGCGCGAGTTGCGCGGCGGTTTCCGAGTCGGCGGGACGAGCGGTGCGGGCGGCGGCGAGCTCGCGCTCGTACTCGGTCGCGCGCGCCTGCATCAGCGCCTCGATGTGCGTGCGGAGCGACTCCTCCTGCTCGGCGCGGCGGCGGAGCTCGAGGCGCAGCGCGTCGATGGCGGCGAGGAGCGTTTCGGGCGACTCCATCTCCTCCGCCTCGATGAGCGGGATCGTCTCGGAAAAGATGTCCGGCATGCGCTGGCGCCGCCGGGCGCGGACGAGCGCGCGCACCACCGTCATCACCGCGGCCACGGCCAGCGCCGAGAGCAGCGGCGTCGCGAGCGCGCGGGCCAGCGGCGTGCCGCGGGGGACGAACAGCAGGACGTCGAGGGCGGCCACGGCGACGGCGGTGGCGATGCCGAGGATCGCGCCGTCGAGGAGAGAGACCAGGGCGACGGCGGCGAGGAAGAGGAAGAGCGGCTCGTAGCCGGCGGCGGCGCCGGCGATCACGTCATTGAGGCCGGTGGCGATGATGACGATCGCGGCGGCGCGGAGCGCCGTCAGAATCGCCCGATTTTGCACGCTCGCCTCTCGCAACGGGAGCGATCATACGGAATCTTTGCCCGGGCCGCGCGTTAAGAAGCCGCGTGACGACTCGACAGACGCGCGAGATCCGCATCGGCAACGTGAAGATCGGCGGGAGCAACCCCGTCGCCGTGCAGTCGATGACCGCCACGCGCACGCAGGACATCGCCGCCACCATCCGCCAGGTCGAGCTGCTCGAGGCCGCCGGAGCCGACGTCATCCGCATCGCCGTCGACAACCCGAAAGACGTCGTCGCCCTCGCCGAGATCCGCGCCGCGCGTCCCAACGCGAACCTCTCCATCGACCTCCAGGAAAACTACCGCCTCGCCGAGAAGGTCGCCCCGTACGTCCAGAAGCTGCGCTACAACCCCGGCCACCTCTATCACCTCGAGCGCGAGAAGCCGGTGCGCGAAAAGGTCGCCTATCTCGTCGACGTCGCGCGCGCGTACGGCTGCGCGATGCGCATCGGCGTCAACGCCGGTTCCGTCGATCCCGACAAGCTCTCGAAGTACGACCGCGACGACAACATCACGCCGATGCTCGAGTCCGCGATCGAGCATTGCACGATGCTCGACGACCTCGGCTTCGATCAGTACTGCGTCTCGATCAAGGACTCCGATCCGAACAAAGTCATCGACTCGAACCTCCGTTTCGCGGAGGCGCGTCCCGACGTGCCGCTGCACCTCGGCGTGACCGAGGCGGGCATGCCGCCGGACGGCATCATCAAGACGCGCATCGCGTTTGAACAGCTCCTCACGCGCGGCATCGGCGACACGATCCGCGTCTCGCTCACGCTGCCGTTCGAGCGCAAGGGCGAAGAGATCACGGTCGGCCGCGCGATCCTCGACGACATCGCCGCGGGACGCTTCCGCTCCGTGCCGCGCTTCGAGCACAAAGGGCTGAACATCATCAGCTGCCCGTCGTGCTCGCGCGTCGAGAACGAGGCCTTCATCGATCTGGCTCAGAACGTGCGGGAGATGACCGAGTATGCGAAGGCACACGACATCACCATCGCTGTCATGGGCTGTCGCGTGAATGGTCCGGGCGAAACCGACGACGCGGACCTCGGCATGTGGTGCGCGCCGAGTTACGTGAACCTCAAGCGCGGACCGGAGTCCCTCGGGCACTATACGTACGATGAGATTCTCGGCCGCTTGCGCGCCGAGCTCGACAAGCTGATCGAAGAGCGCCAACTCGCAGGAGCGACCCGTTGAAACGCGCGTACTACCTGAGCATCTCCGCCGCCGTCATCGTTCTCGACGTCTGGACCAAGTGGCTGGTCATGCAACGCATCGAACTGCATGAAGCGGTGTCCGTGATCCCCGGCCTCTTTCAGCTCGTGCACGTGCGCAACACCGGCGCCGCATTCGGCATCGGCGCGAACGCCGCGTCGCGCATCGTGCCGATCCTGCTCAACGCCGGCGCCATCGCGGTCTTCTGCGTCGTGGTCGTGTACGCGCTCCGCTCCGCCGTCACCGATCGCCTGCTGCAGACGGGATTGCATCTCATTCTCGGCGGCGCGATCGGCAACCTCCTCGACCGCTTCCGCTTCGGCTACGTCGTCGACTTCTTCGACGCGTACGTCGGCGTGCATCACTGGCCGGCGTTCAACGTCGCCGACTCCGCGATCTGCATCGGCATCGGCCTGCTGTTCCTCGACATGAGGAAGAAGCCGGAAACCGAGAGCGACGCCGTTACGGCGTAGCGGGCGTAAGCTCACGGCGTAGCCGGCGTCAGCGTCACATCGACGCGCTCCGGGCGCTGCACGTACATCGCGCCGGTCGCGTGATCGATGAACATCGGAATCGCGGTGCCGAGGACGAAGCCGGCGGCGAATGCGGCGTTGCCGGAGTTGTCGTTGCTGTCGCTCTCGAGCAGCGAGCCGACCGCGGCACCGGCGCCCGCGGCGGATCCGACGACGACGCCCGGAACGACGTTCGCGTAGAAGACGCCGGAGCGCGCGCGCTGGAACGACACGCTCTCGGTGCGATAGCCGTCCTTTGCCAGCGTCAGCGAACATGCGGATGCGCCGCGCCGTAGGCGCACGGTCGCCGGCGTCACGCCCGCGTCGACGGCAGGAGCGCCGTCGCAGGTGACGCGGACGGCGGCGCCCGCGGGATTCGAGTTCACGGGCACGTTCTGCATGCGGCCATGCGCGATCGTGGCGCAGCGAACGGTGGTCAGTGCGAGAACGAGTGCGAACGCCGGTTTCACACGGCGATCTCTTTCACGTTCTCGGCCACGATGAGCCGCGGCTCGGTCATCGACTGCACTTGTTCCGGCGTCACGCCCGGTGCGACTTCGATGAGACGCAGGCCTTCGTCCGTCACGTCGAGCACGCAGTAGTCGGTGATGATGCGGTTCACGCAGCCGACGCCCGTCAGCGGCAGATTGCACGCGTCGAGGATCTTCTTCTCGCCCTTCTTCGTGACGTGCTCCATGGTCACGATGAGGCGTTTCGCGCCGGCGACGAGATCCATCGCGCCGCCCATGCCTTTCACCATCGCGCCGGGCACCATCCAGTTGGCGATGTCGCCCTTCGCGGAGACCTGCATCGCGCCGAGGATGGAGAGATCGACCTTGCCGCCGCGGATCATGGAGAACGAGTCGGCGCTGGAGAAGAACGCCGCGCCGGGAAGCACGGTCACGGTCTGCTTGCCGGCGTTGATGAGATCGGGGTCCACCTCATCGTCCGTCGGGAACGGTCCCAGTCCGAGGATGCCGTTTTCGGACTGGAGGATCACTTCCATACCGGCGGGAATGTTGTTCGCGACGAGCGTGGGCATGCCGATGCCGAGGTTGACGTAGTAGCCGTCGCGCAACTCCTGTGCGGCGCGGCGGACGATCTGTTCGCGATTAAGAGGCATCGGCGTTATCCCTTCCTGACGGTGCGCTGCTCGATGCGTTTCTGGCGCGGCGCGACGACCACGCGATGGACGAAGATGCCCGGCGTGTGAATGCCGTCGGGCTCGAGCTCGCCCGGCTCGACGAGCTCCTCGACTTCGGCGACGCAGATCTTTCCCGCGGTCGCGGCCATCGGATTGAAGTTGCGCGCGGTCTTGCGGTAGACGAGATTGCCGAGGCGATCGCCGCGCCAGGCGGCGACGAGCGAGAAGTCGCCGACGATGCCGCGTTCCATGACGTACGGCCGGCCGTCGAATGTGCGCGTTTCTTTGCCTTCGGCGACGATCGTGCCGTAGCCCGCGGGCGTGTAGAAGGCCGGGATGCCGGCGCCGCCCGCGCGCATGCGCTCGGCGAGCGTGCCCTGCGGAACGAACTCCACTTCGAGCTCGCCGGCGAGGTATTGCCGCTCGAACTCCGCGTTTTCGCCGACGTACGACGAGACCATCTTGCGGATCTGCTTCGTCTGCAGGAGCAGGCCGAGTCCCCAGTCGTCGACGCCGGCGTTGTTCGAGACGCACGTCAGGCCGCGGACGCCCTTCTCGACGAGCGCGTTGATCAGGTTTTCCGGAATGCCGCAGAGCCCGAAGCCGCCGACGACGAGCGTCGAACCATCGGTGACGTCCTGCACCGCTTCGGCGGCGGAAGCGACGACTTTGTTGATCATGGCGGCGCGCAAGATATCAAAGTGCCGCTGCAACCAGCACGCGGCGGAGTCGTATACCGACTCATGAAACGGTTCCTCGCGGTTGCGCTCGTCTCCCTCGGATGTCTCGGCGTCGCCTACGCGGACGGCCTGTCGCTGTCCGTCAGCGTCAAGGACTCGCGCACGAGCGTCGGACCGCACCGCGAGCTGCGCGACGCGCGCCTCACCATCGTCTCGCGCGACGGCATGACCGCGCTCATGTTGCTCGAGAACAGCGTGGCCGTGCAGCTCACCGATCGCGCGCTCGCGCAGATGAAGTCGGAAGAGAAGAAGAAAGACGGCGAAGAGAAAGGCTTTCTCGAAGGGCTCATCGAGGCGGCGGTGATGGGCGGCGTGAAATTCGCGACCGGCAAGTCGCTCGAGTTCCCGATCGCGTCGATCCGCAGCGTCGACTACACGAACGACGAGCTGCGGTTGCTCAACGACAAGAACGAGCGCGTCTTCGAGGAGCTGAAGGTCAACCACGTCGATGAGCTGCGCAACTTCGCGCCCGCCGACGCGGCGCGCTTCGTGAGCGCGCTGCGTGCGGCGAAAGCGCGGAAGTAAACGCGCGCGGCGTCAGTGCGTGTGCGCGTGGTCGTGATCGTGGTGGTGATGATGGTCGTGCTCGTGGTCGTGGCCGTGCGTATGTCCGGCCATTCCTGACTCGAGCTGCTCGACGACCTGACGCGCGAGCTCGCGGAACGCCTGCGCCGCGGGCGCGTCGGGATCGGACGCGACGATCGGCTCGCCGGTGTCGCCGCCGACGACGACCTTCGGATCGATCGGGACTTCGCCGAGGAAAGGCACGCCGAGCATGGCCGCGGTCTTCTTCCCGCCGCCGTGGCCGAAGATCTCTTCGCGCTCGCCGCAGTGGCGGCAGATGAAGTAGCTCATGTTCTCGACGATGCCGAGCACGGGGACATTCACCTTGCGGAACATCGCCAGGCCTTTGCGCGCGTCGATGAGCGCGACGTCCTGCGGCGTCGTGACGACGACGGCGCCGGTGAGGCCGGCCTTCTGCGTCAGCGTCAGCTGCGCGTCGCCGGTGCCGGGCGGCAGATCGATGACGAGAAAGTCGAGCGTCCCCCACTTCACGTCGGTGAGGAACTGATCGATGGCCTTCATGACCATCGGCCCGCGCCAGATCACCGGCGTGTCGGCTTCGGTGATGAGGCCGAGGGACATCGTCTTGATGCCGTGGCGCTCCATCGGCAGGATCTTCTCGTCGGTCTCGTCGATCTGCGGCTTGCCGCTGATGCCGAGCATCATCTGCTGCGACGGCCCGTAAATATCCGCATCGAGCAAACCGACGGTGAAGCCGAGCGCGCGCAGCGAGAGCGCGAGGTTCGTCGACACGGTGGACTTGCCGACGCCGCCTTTGCCCGACGCGACGGCGATGCGGTACTTCACGCCTTCGAGCGCATTCGGGCCGGCCGGCATCGGGCCGGCGGTCGCGGCGCTCTGGCGCGCGCCGATCTCGAGGTTCACGCGGACGTCCGTGACGCCGTCGAGCGCGCGCACCGCGGCTTCCGCGTCGCGCGCGATCTGCTGGCCGACAGTCGGATTCTCAGTTTGAAAGTGGATCGTGAAAGAGACCGCGCCGCCGTCGACCACGGCGTCGCGCACGAATCCGAATGACACGATGTCGCGCGACAGGCCCGGAAAGCGGACCTTCTTCAGCGCGTCAAGAACCTGCTCCTGGGTTGGCATTTCCTCGTTCCTCCTGCTGCCATCGTTCGTACGACTCGCGGATGATCGGAATGGCTTCTTCGGAGGAGCCGACGACCTTGATCACGTCGAAGTCGGATGGACTGACGAGGCCGCGTTCGAGCATCGTCCCGCGGATCCAGTCGATCAGTCCGGGCCACATTGTACCGACGAGGATCAGCGGATGCTGCTTCATGTGCTTGACCTGCAGCAGCTGCCACACCATGAAGAGCTCGAGCGCCGTGCCGATGCCGCCCGGCACGACGATGAACGCGGACGAGAGCCGGATGAAGTGATGGAGCCGCGAGAAGAACGTGCGGTGACGGAACACCTTGTCGACGAATGGATTCGCCGACTCTTCCGTCGGCAGGTGAATGGCCAGGCCGAACGAGCGCGCGTTCGTGCCCGACTGTCCTTCGCGCGCGCCGGAGTTCGCCGCTTCCATGAGACCGGGACCGCCGCCGGTGACGATGTCGACGCCCAGGCGCGCGAGCTCGAAGCTCAGCTTCTTGACCTCTTCGTAGATCGGATCGCCGCGGCGGATGCGCGAGCTGCCGAAGATCGAGACGCGGTAATGCTCCACGCGCTCGGGCTGGATCTGATCGAGGTCGTTGATCGTCTCCCAGAGTTGGTAGATCGCCTTGTCGAGGATGTGCGTCGGATCGACGGAGGGGCGTTTCTTCGCCGCCTGCGCGCTGCGGAGCTGTTCGAGCTCCGGCGTGGTCGTCTTCGAGCGCAGTGGATCGGATGTGTCAGCCATGAGCGTCAATGCCAGCGAGGGTCGTGCCGAGTCCGGCAGACGCCGTCGCGCGGCGCCACTCTCCCGGCGTCACGCCGAACGTTCCTTTGAAACGGCGATGGAGATGACTCTGATCGCTGAAGCCGAGCTCCGCCGCGACGGCCGCGACGCGCGCGCCGTCGCGCAGCCGCCGCTTCGCTTCGAGCAGACGCACGTGCAGGTGATACGCGTGCAGCGGCACGCCGTACGCGCGCTGGACTGGCGCGTCAGCTGGAAGCGGCTCATCGACGCGAGCGCGGCGAGCTCGCCGAGACGCACGCGATCACCGAGGTGCGCGTGGAGGTGCTCGCGCACGCGCGTGAGCGCGGCTTGATCGAGACGCGACGACACGCACGGCGCGAGGCCGCCGTGGCTCGACACGAGCTGCACGAGCGCGCGCTCGAGAAGCTCGTCCGCGGCGAGCGTCCGCGGGTCGTGATGCATGGCACGCCATGCGTCGTCGACGGCGCACGCGAGCGTGCGATCGCGCACGAGCGGCGTGCGCGTGGCGAAGTCGCCGGCGATGGAGCGCATGCGTTCGGGCGTGATGTAGAGCATGCGATACGCGAAGCCGCCCGCGGCGCCGGAGCGGCCGTCGTGCGCGTCGCCGGGATTGATGGCGAGCACGTGGCCGCGCGTGCTGTCGTGCGTCGTGCGTGAATGTGCGAGCCGTGCGTAAGGGCGACCGCGCCGAGGGCCTGCGTCTGCGGCGAGATGTGCACGCGAACGTCGTCGAACCTCGCGGAGAACGCCGCTTCCATGCGCTGCCGGACCTGCGGCGGTAGCGGCTGACCGCCGTCGCGCACGACCAGCGTCGACAGCTGCGGCGGAAGCGGCATCGCATGCGGCGGCATCGGCGCAGCGCTGCGCTGAACCGGCGGCCGCGCCGGACGGGGCAATCCGTGAGGGAACGAGCCCTGGATCACGCCGGACATCATTCCGGAACAGTTTAACGCCGTCCGCAACGGACGGCGCATCATTTCTTGCCCGCGCTACTTCGTCGTGATCCAGACGTCGCTGGAGAACTCGTGCAGCTTCGTCTCCGCCGCACGCGCCTCCGCGTCCGATCCGAACCGCACGCGCACGCGGAACACGGAACCTTTGTCCGTCGCGCCGCGCACGACGTACGCGCTCGTGAAGCCGCGGTTGATGAGCCTCGCGGCGAGCGCTTCCGCCGTCTTCTGGTCGGACGTCGAGAGCAACTGCGCGAAGACCGGCGTCGACGCGGATGACGGTGTGGCCGCCGCGGGAGCGGGCGTCGGGGACGCGGGCGTCGTGGCCGGCGTCGTGCTCGCGGGCGTCGTCGCCGGAGGCGTGTTCGTGGACGGCGCAGGCGCCGCGGTCGTCGTCGCGGACGGCTCTTCGATCACGGCCGCGGTTGCGGAGCTGTCCGTCGCGGCGTTCGCGTCGGTGTTAGACGTGTCGGTGCTGCTGGTGGCCGGCGCGCGGAAGTCGTCGTCGCCAACGCCGAGCTCGACGATGTGGCCGTCGCTGCTTTTCTTCGGCAGCACGCTCGCCTCCGTCACGGCGGGCGGCGCTTCCTTGCGCACCACCAGCCGCTCGTCGGCCTGTCCCTTGCCGATCATCAGCCCGAACGCGAACGACGCGGCGAGCGAGAGCAGCAGCAGGACGAAGGCGATGAACGCCTGTCCGGCGGTGAGCGAGATTTCGTAGTGCGACTGATCGTCGGCGGTGTGCTGTTCTTCCATCCTCTCGTCCTCCCGGAACATCACTACTTCGACGTCGCTGGCGCCGGCGGCGCGGCAGCGTTCCAGTTTGTGTGATAGACGACGCCGTTGTCAAAGTAGATCGCCGAGGCGCCGCCGTCCGACTTCGGGTAAATCCAGACCGAGTACACGCGGTTGTTCTGGACGACCTGCTTGATCCAGTCCTCGCGCGGCAACCCGACCAGCTTCCGTACTTCTTCTTCCTTCATCCCCGTCTTCACGGTGGCGAAGGAGCTCATCGACACGTACCGCTTCTGCTCGGCCAGCGCGATGCGCTGCTGCGCGATGCTGTTCGCCGCGTCGAACTCGAGCGCCGCGCGGTAGAGCGCGATGGCTTTGTCGTAACGCGAGAGAACGTTCATGTATTCGTCGCCGAGCGCGATCTTCTCGTTCGCGAGCAACGTGGCCGCGCGCGGATCGCCCGTGCGCTCCCAGTAGTCGCGCACCTTGTCGACGAAGGCGACGTACGTCGGCTCGATCTTGCGATGGTTCTCGAGCAGCAGCTCGATCTGCTCCTTCCGCGTCGAATTCGGCGCCGGCTGCTTCTGCGCCGCGCGCAGCGTCTGGATCCACTGAAAGTCCGCCGCGATCAGCGACCACTCGCGATCGTTGGGACGCGTCGAGGCCGCCGGAGACGCGAAGACGGCAGACGTGAGGAGGAGCAACAACGGGACGATGAATTTCCGCATGGACAGGCAGTTATTTTACACAGGGATACGGCGCGCCACGAGTTCCTTCCCGCCGATCGTGACGCGCACGCGTGCCGCGACGCCGGCGTCGTCGAGATCGAAGTGGATGGTGGTCCCCGCGTCGACGCGCACGAAAAAATCCGTGGGCGAGGTCGCGAAAAGCTCGGCCTCGCCGCGTCCCGGCATCGAGGCAAAGAGCCGGCCGTCTTCGATGAAGACGTGCGCGACAACGCCGGGGCGCAGCTCGTAGTCGCCCGCGACGTTCTGCATTGCACGCGGAGAAATCGCGACGGCGTGCGGCCAGACGAACGGCGCGAGCTGGCTCGCGAACGGTTCGATGCGCACCGCGGACGCACGCGCGCGGCGGATGGGGACGCCGCGGCGCGCGCCGAGAATGCGGTCGATGATCGTCCAGACCGCGGCGCCGGGGACGCGACGACCGTGATCGGTGTCTGCGCGATGAACGATGACGAGGTGCGCGTCCGGCACGATGGCGAGCACGTGTCCGCCGAGGCCGCGCGCGAGCAGGAGGCGCACGCGGGAAGCGTTCGGATACTGCTTCGCATCGACCGAGCCGGCATCGTAAGTCCACCACATCATTGCGTAGCCCTGTCCGGGCGCGCCCGTGCTCGACGCCGGCGCCGACGCGCGCGCGATGTACGCCGCCGGAACGAGCTGGCGTCCGTTCCAGCGCCCTTCGTTCAGCCACAGCTCGCCGAAGCGCGCGAGGTCACGCGCGGACATCCGGATCGTGAGCGCCGGCCAGCGCGACACGTGCGGCTCGAGCGCGGCGAAGACGTCGGACGGCGCGTAGTCCTGCATGCCGAGCGGCTTCGCCAGCCATTCGTCGATGACGATGCCGAGCGGCTTGCCGGTGACGCGCTCGAGCAGCGCGCCGGCGACGTTGAAGTCCCAGTTGTTGTAGAACCAGAACGTGTCGCGGGCGTGGCTGCCGCGCGCGGGCCGCGCTTCTTCCTGATCGGCGGTCGCGTACGCGGCGGGATGATAGACGCCGGACCGGGCGTGCAGCAGGTCGATGAGGCGTGCGCGTTTCTCTTCGTCCGTCAGCGCCTGCAGATCGTCGACGCCGAGCTCCGCGAGCGTCGCGTCGAGCCGCACGAGACCGCGCGCTTCCGCGATACCCCACAACGCGGCGTAGATGCTTTTGCGCATCGAATGCAGTTCGAGCTTGCGGTCGACCCCGCCCCACGCGGCGATCACGCGTCCGTCCGCGACCGCGAAGACCGCGGCCGAATGCGCCTCGTCCGCGACGGCACGCGTCTCCGCGAGCGCGGCGGCGTCGTAGCCGGCATCGGCCGCCTTCGTCGAGTGCCGCCATGGTTGTGCGGCGGCGCGAAGTGAACAAGCGAACAGCAGGAGCGCGAGCATTGTTTTCATCGCGCCGTGAGACGCCGCCTTGCGCGAAGCGGTTGCATCAGCGCGCGCCGCGGCGAGCCGGCATCGCGGTGGAGAACGTCGCGAAGAGACTGCAACATGACACCGCCGCGAAGAGCCCCAGCCACGCGTGGTGCGACGTCACGGCCGCGGACGCGGCATCACCGCCGACGAGCGCGAGCACCATGCCGAGCACGAACGCCACGACCGCGGCGACGAAGCGCTTCCACGGAAATGCGAGCGGCGGCAGCGCTGCTTCGCGCTGCACCGCGATTATCACGCGTTTCGCAAACGCCGGCGACGGCTCGATCGCGCGCGGCGCGGAGAGGACGTCCTCGATGAGCTGTTCGATCTCGTCGTTCACAACACCTCCCGCAGGCGCTCCCGCAGCGCCTCGCGCGCGCGATGCAGCCGCGCCTTGAGCGTGCCCTCGCGCAGACCGAGCACGCGTGCGGTCGACGCGAGGTCCTGCTCCTGAAAATAGAACACGATCAGCGGCTCGCGAAAGAGCGGCGGCAGCGCGTCCACCGCGCGCCGGACGCGCTCCGCGCGCTGCCGTTCGTACAGCCGCTCGTCGATGCGATCGTCGATCTCCAGTTCCGCGAGCGCCACGCGCAACGGCTCGAGCCGCCGCAGCTTCGAGCGGTAGACGCTCAGCGCGACCGAGAACAGCCACGTCGAGAACGCCGCGTCGCGCCGCCACTGCGCGAGTGAACGAAAGCACTTCAGAAACGCCTCCTGCGCCAGATCCTCGGCGCGCGCCTCGTCATGCACGAAGCGGTACGCGAGGTTCACCAGCGGCCGCTGCCAGCGTTCGACGATTCCCTCGAAGCGCTCCACGTCGCCGGCGAGGACGGCCGCAACATCCTGCTCGTCGGCGTTCATGATTTAGCGTTCCGGTTGGACGCCGCACGCCGCGAAGTGGTTGCATCGCCGCCCGTGCAACCCGATCGCGCGCGGCGGCGTCTCACCGCTCGAAAGGAAATCGCCCATGCGGTGGCAGGTTCTGATTCCCATCTCCTCGATCGTCTCGTCGTGTCTCGCGTTCTCCGTGATCTGGTGGGCGTCGCAGCGGCGCAAGGAGCGCGAGTCGTTTTACCGCTACGAGTTGTCGCGGCTGATGCTGGACAAATACGCGGACGATCGCGACCGGGTTTTCGCGTGGCTGCGGTGGCAGGAAGCCAACGACATCGCACGGCGCCGCGACACGCTGCGCGCGATCGCCTGGGTGCTCCTCCTCGGCGGCGTCGGCGTGCTGGCCGGGATCGGCTTCCGCCGCATCGATGAAGCGCTCTTTGGCTACGTCCCGATCGGTGTCGGATTCGGGATCTTCACGTACCTGCTGACGTCGCGCCCTTCCCCATCCGCACCGTCTCCAGCTCCACCCCGTCCGGCAGGCGAATGACGGTGGGCTCGAGCTCTTCGTAGCCGCAGGCGCGATACAGCGGGACGCCGGGCAGCGTGGCCATGAGCTCGCAGCGCGTGAAGCCGGCGGCGTGGGCGGCGCGTTCGGCGGTCTCGAGGATGAGGCGGCCGAGGCCGCGGCGGGCGGCGGCGGGGTGGACGAACATCGCGCGGATGCGCGCGGGATCGGTGGCGGGATTGAGCATGCCTGAGGTCGCGGCCTGCGCGTCGGTACCGGTGAAGAGTTTCCTGCGCGCGCTCCAGCCGCCGCACGCGACGATCGTTCCGTCTTCGTCTTCCACGACGTAGAACGTGCCGTCGTCGACGAGGTGGTGATCGGGCTGCGCGATGTAGGCGACGGCGCTGGCGAGCTGGCGCTCGTCGTAGAAGGCGGCGCCGAGGGACTGCATGGAGGCGCGCATCACGCGATCGATGGCGGAGAGATCGGAGGCGGTGGCGACGCGGATCTTCATCGCCGCAGCGATTCCGCGAGCTTCACGATCTCCGACTCCATGGCCGGGCCGAACTCCGCCTTCGTCTCGTAAATCCAGCCGTACAGCAGCTCGTTGAGCACGTCGTGCACGACGGCGCCGTGGTTCTGCGAGCCGGACGCGTAGAGATTGTTGAGCAGCTGATCGAAGTCGACGCGCCCCTCGTTGATGAAGCTCATCCCGGAGAGATACGGCAGCGTCTCGGGCGAGAGATGCAGGACGACGCGATCCATGAAGTCGTAGACGTGATCGCCGATGGCGTGGAACGCGAGGCCGAAGATGCGCTGGAAGACGGTGTTGTACTTTTCGACCATCGCCTCGAGCTCGTACTCCGTCTCCATCGCCGCGCGCTTCTCGTCCGCGCCGCTCGTCTCCGCTTCCGTGACGAGGTTCACCGCGAGCAGTCCCCAGATCGTGCGCAGGGTCTGGAAGTTCGAGAGATAGCTGCGCGCGCAGAGCTGCTCGATCGACTGCGGATCTTCGGCGAGCAGCGACAGCACGTGGCTCTCGTCGTCGTTCAGCTCGAGCTGGAACGCGCGCGTGTCGGCGCCCGGCACCTGTCTCAGCATGCGGTCGAGCCGGCCGATGCCGCGCGTGATGAGCGACCAGTATTCGAGGCGCCGCACGCCGTCGAGGATGAGGCGCTCGGTCATGAGCGGCAGCGGAATGATGCCGTCCGGCAGCGACGGCGCGAACTCGATCGTGTAGCTGCCGGTGCGGTACGCGATCGCATTCAGCACGATCGCGCTGGCCTGCCGCTCCACCGCGCGAGTGAGGTCCTCCGGCGCGAGGTAGCCGAGTTCGCAGAGCAGTCCGCCGAGGCGGCGCGCGACGACGAGCCGCTCCATCGCGTGGTCGTACTGCTGGATGTTCAGCTCACCGGAGCGGAGCAGCGTCTCCGCGAGCCCCATGTCGGGGTCGGTGCTGACGGCATTGACGAGGCGTCCTTCAGAGAAGAAGAGCGTGTCCGAGCGGCCGATGGCGTCGAGCGAGAGAATCGCCGTCTCGCTGCTGCGCACGATCGAGCGGATGAGATCGGGCACGGTCGTCTCGGCGAGCGCGCCCTGAATCGAGAGATTCTCGTCGGAGGACATGGAGACGAAGATTAATGCACGGGCCGCGTCGCGTCCTCGACGGTGGCGATGCCGACGGAGTTCTTCGTCGTCGACTTCACGCGGTACATCGCCGCGTCGGCCTGGCGGATCAGCCCTTCCTTCGTGATCGCGTGCGTCGGATACGTGGCGATGCCGAAGCTCGCCGTGATCGACACTTCCACGTTCGCGTCGAGCCGCAGCGGGCTCGCGCCCATCGAACGCGCGACGCGGTTCGCGACCGCGATGGCCTGCTCGGGATCGGTCTGCGGCAGGATGATGCAGAACTCGTCGCCGCCGAAGCGCACGACCTTGTCGATGCCGCGCACGGCGCTCAGGATCCGCTTCGCTACTTCCTGCAGCGTGCGCGAGCCGCTGAGGTGACCGTAGAGATTGTTGACGAGCTTCAGGTCGTCGAGGTCGAGGAAGATGATGCTGAAGATCGTGCCGTAGCGGCGCGAGCGCTCCATCTCCTCGTCGAGCGAGATGTCGAAGAAGCGCCGGTTGTACGCCTTCGTCAGATCGTCGCGCATGGCGAGGTCGCGGCTGCGCGTCAGCTGGTAGATGTTGCTCAGCACCTGCGCGACGGCGGTGAGATAGCTGGTGACGTTCGACGCCGCGTCATCGTCGAACGTGTCGCTCGCGTGCAGCGGCACGCGGATCACGCCGATGAGATCCTCGCGCACCTGCAGCGGCATGACCATGATTCCGCTGCCGTCCGCGTCGCGTGACACCGCGAAGAGCTGCGACGACGCGAGCGCCTGCTGCAGCACGTCCGGGCGAATCCCGGGCAGAAACTCGCCGGTCTCGCGGTACCCCGGATCGTTGCTGTAGCTGACGACGTAGCGCTCCAGCCGCGGGTCGTGCAGGAAGAGCGTGCCGTGCGGCAATCCCAGAAAATCGAGCACGGTCGACGTGATCCGCTCCGACACCGCCTCGGCATCGGTCATCGTCATCAGCTCGTGGATGTGCTTGAGGTAGACCGACTCGTGCTCGAGCTTCGCCGCGTGAACGACGGCGAATGCGAGATCGCCGGCGAATCCGAGGTACTCGGCGGGGTTGCGGAGGAACGCGTCGCGGGCGACGTGCAGCTCGCCACTACGACGGCCGTCGGGCACCGGCTCTTCCGCACAGAGAAAAATCCGGACGACGCTCTTGACGGAGGGACGTTCCGCACCGGCGTCGACGATGGCGATGCGCGCGGTGCGCCGCTCGTCGCCTTCCATGACGAAGTGCATCGAGGGACAGGTCTCCCGCAGGACCTCGATGAGATCGCCGCGCTCGCTCCAGACGCCGATCCGCTGCGGTTCCATGCGCGTAAGTGTTTCGAGTTTAAGGCAAGATGCGCATCCCACGATGCGGATCGCACAGATCATCCTCCCGGACGCCTCCGAATACGAGCGGAAATGCCAGCGCGTCGACTTCGCCGCGCTCTCGGCGAAACACGACGTGCGCGTGGTGCCGGCGGATGCGGTCGGCGACGCGCAGGTCGCGCACGTCTACGCCGGACGCGCGCTGCCAGCATCGCTCTTCCGTGGCTTCCCGATTCCGTACGTCGCCGCGATCGACATCCATCGCTCGCGCTGGATACTGCGCAAGCCGGCGGCGCCGGCGTACGTCGTCTCCCCGCTCACGGAGCCGCCCGGAATCGGCCGCCTGCAACCGCTGCCGGAGGCGGTCGAAGATGCGTACTTTGTTGAAGATGCGCACGTTCGGCAGCCGCGTGGCGACGTCCGCGTCGTCGGCAGCTTCGCCCGCGCGAGCACGCGCAATCTCGTCGAGCAGACGCTCGCGCGCATCCAGCGCTTCCGCGCCGACGTCACGTGGACGCTCTTCCACGAGCCGCCGTCGCCGCGCGATCTACGGAGCGTGGATCTCTGGGTCGATCCGGCCCTTTCCGACGACGACCTCGACGGCTTCGTCGCGGAGGCGCTCGTCTCGGGAATCGTGGTCGCGGCAGCGAAAACGTCACTCAACCGTTTGCGGCTGGAGCAAAATCGGACGGGGTTTCTGGTGCCCCTGAACGACCCCAACGAAATGACTCATGCGATACTTGCCGCCCTGTTCAAGCCAGAGGTGGCAGAGGCGAAGATGACGGCGGCGCGGCAGACGGCTTCGAAGTTCCGTCCGCGGCAACGGCTGCGCATTCTCGCGCACCTCTACGAGACGCTCATCGGATGAAACGGCTCCTCGATCTCCCGACGCCCCAACGGCGCGCCATCGACCTCGTCAAGGAAGTCGCCGCGGAAAAGGACTGCCACCCGTACCTCGTCGGCGGCCCGGTCCGCGACCTCCTCCTCGGCCGCAGCGCCATCGACGTCGATCTGACTCTCGAAGACGGCAGCTCCACGCTCGCGCGTGCGCTGGCGAAGCGCGTCGAAGGCCGCGTGCGCTCGTTCCCGCAGTTCCTCACGTACAAGGTGACCGCCGAAGGCCTGCCCGAGATCGACATCGCCACCGCGCGCAAGGAACGCTACCGCCGTCCCGGCGCGCTTCCCGCCGTGACCGCGGGACGCCTCAAGGACGACCTGCTGCGCCGCGACTTCTCCATCAACGCGATCGCGATGGATCTCGACAACGGCGCCTTACACGATCCCGCCGACGGCGAGGCGGACATCGAGCGCCGCGTCATCCGCGTGCTGCACGACCGCAGCTTCCTCGACGATCCGACGCGCATCTTTCGCGCGATCCGTCTCGCCACGCGCCTCGGCTTCACCATCGAGCCGCACACCGCGTCGCTGATGCGCGAGGCAATCGAAGGCAGCGCGTTCGACACCGTCGCAAAGGAGCGCCTCTGGCGCGAGCTGTTTCTCGCGATGGACGAGCCGGACGCGCCGGCCGTGCTCGCCACCCTCGTCGCACAAGGCGCGCTCGCGCCGCTCTTCGGCAATCGCGAGCACGAGGAGCTGCGCGCGCGTTTGGAACGCGTCGGCGCGCAACTCGCGCAACAGCCCGAAGCCGATCGCTACGTGCTCTACACCGGCGTGCTGCTGCGCGGCGACGCGTCGCCCGTCGACTTCGAAGGCTCCGGCTTCTCGCAGAAACGCGCGCGCGCCGTCGTCGAGATCGCGAACGAGTTTCCGCGCGTCATCGAGAGCGTCGGCGCCGCGGAGACCGACGCGGAACGCTTCCGCATTTATCGCGGCGTGACCGCGGAGATGCTCACGCTCCTCGCCGCCGAACGCGCCGGCGAAGGCGTGCACATCGAGCGCTTCCGCGAGTTCGAGAAATTCAAACTCCCGCTCCGCGGCAACGATCTCGAAGTCCCCGGCGGCCCGCACGTCGCGCAAGCGATCGAACGCACGCGCGTGGCCGTGTGGAACGGCGAGATCCCGCCCGAAGAAGCGCGCTCGTACGCGCGCAAAGTGGCAAAACGGTTACTGGAAGACGCGCGGTAGCTCCACCGGCCTACACTGCCGTTGGAGGACCGATCGATGCGCCATGCCGCGCTCTCCGTTCTGTTGCTGCTGATGTGCGGCGTCGCGCACGCGCAGGAGGTCACGGAGTTCGACGTCCCGACCGAGAACGGCTCTCCGACGAGCATCGTCGTCGCCCGCGACGGTACGGTGTGGTTCGGGGAATCGCTCGCCAACAAAATCGCCAGCGTGGAGCCGGACGGCTCGATCGACGAAATCCGAATCCCCGGCGAGTTGCACGGACCGCGGTCGCTGACGGTCGGCGCGGACGGCAACCTCTGGTACGCGCGCCACACGTGGGGTTCGTGGGAAAACGGACATAGCGTCACCAGCCAGCCGATGATCGTGCGCTGTACGACGTCCGGGCATTGATCCGGCTTCAACGTGCCCGCGCCGCCGCTGCGCGTTTTGAGCGGTCCCGACGGCGCGCTCTGGTTCACGGAAGACGGCGTGGCGCGCATCGGCAGGCTGACGTTCGACGGCCGCGTGACCGAGTTCGATACAGGACTCGACGGCCCCGCGGACTCGCTCGCGTTCGCGCCCGACGGCACGCTCTGGTTCACCCAAGTGGAGACCGATCAGGTCGGGCGCATGCTGCCGGATGGGCGCGTGCAGAAAGTGGATGAAGACCACGGACTCGACGGATGGGCCACGCGCGGCATCGCCTTCGATCGCGACGGCAATGCGTGGATCGCCGAAAGCGGCACGAGCACCATTCGCCGCATCGACGCCCACGATCACGCCGTCACGGTGTTTCCCATCCCTCATTCGTTCTACGGCACGCGCAGTCTCACCCTAGGCGCTGACGGCAACATCTGGTTCCTCGAGGAACACGCGGAAGACGCGAAGATCGGCCGCATCACGCCGGCAGGCGTCGTCACGCGCTTCGATCTGCCGCATCCCGGAGGCGAGCCCGATTCACTCGTCGCCGGGCGCGACGGCACGCTCTGGTTCAGTGAATGGCACAGCAACCGGATCGCCCGCGTCACGCTCCCCGGGGATTACGCGACTCGCCACGCAGGCCGTTGAAGAAGCGCAGCGTCTCGTCAGCAAGCCGCTGCGCGAACGGCGCGTTCGGCGCGCCTTCGAACGACGCCTTCGCCGTGCCGGTCAGCTGCAGCCCGTGGTCCATGCCCTCGATCCTGACGTACGTCGCGTGTCCCGGATGGAACGCGTCGATCATGTCGCGCAGGTATTGCGACTGGTAGTCGTCGGTCACGAAGTCCGCGGTGCCGTAGAAGACCAGCACCGGCGCGTCGATCTTCTTCCAGAGCGCGGCGAGATCGAGCGATCCGACCTGCTGCATGTACGTGTACGGCGCCGGCGCCTCGAGGTCGGACGCGCACGTCTTGTCCGCGGCGAGGATCTGCTCGGGCGTCTGCTTCTCGATGTAGAAGTGATGCGCGCAGACCTCGTGATGGCGCACGGCGCGCTCGACGTCGTCGTACGCGATGCCGCGCAGCAGCAGCTGCCGGCGCGTGTTCGTGAGGTCGTATTCGAGCCAGCCGGTGCCGACCGTCTCCGCGACGGCGATGCCGCGCACGGGATGCTCGGACGCGATGCGCGCGGCGACGAGCGGCCCGATGCTGTGCGCGAAGAGAAACACGTTGTGCTTGTCGACGTTCGGCATCGACTCGAGCTGCGCGAGGCCCGCGGAGAACGCGCGCGTTTCGAGATCGAAGTCGGCACGCGGATCGTCGCAACGCACGCCTTCGCTGTCGCCCATGCCGCTCTTCTCGACGCGCATCGTCACGTAGCCGGCACGCGTCAGCGCGTCGAGCATCTTCGCGTACGGATGATCGAGTGGCGCGGGACGCAGGAGGCCGTCGAGTGAATAGCAGCCGATGCCGCCGAGGAGCAGGACGGCGGGATGAGAGCCCGGAGTGCGCGGACGCGTGACGATCACGCGGCGCTTCGCGCCGGCCACGTCGACGCTACCGTAGTCGATGTCGTAGTCGCGCTGCTGTTCGAGCGGACGCGCCGCGAGCGTGCCGCTCTTCGTCAGCGTCTGCTCGCCGCGGCGCACGACGATCGTCACGGAATCGCCGGCGCGCTTCTTTCCGATCGACGCGAGGAACGCCGCGCCGGTGGCGACGGGCTGTCCGCCGACCGACACGATCACGTCGCCCGCCTTCAGCCCGATCGCTTCCGCGGGCGCGCCGGGCATGACGCCGTTGATGGTCGGAACGCCGTCGGGGCCGGCGAGCAGCGCGCCGAGAAATGCGGCGCGCGGCAGGCCACCAACGATGTTCGATGCCGGCACGACCTCGCCGGCGAAAAGAGGGAACGTCAGCAGAACGGCAGCGGTCCAGGCAGCGATCCGGATCAAGAACAGGTCCTCCGAAAAAAGCATAGCGCGTCACGCGCGCGGCCGGACGCGGCGCTACACTAACGACACAACGATGCCTCCCCGCCTCCCGCTCGCCGCGCTCGCACTGATCGTCATCGGCAGCGTCGCGTTCCCCGCGCGCGCGCAGCACGACATCACGCAGGTCGCGCCGGCACCGCCGGGCGGCGCGGGCTCGACGCCGCTGCCGAACGGCCGGCGCATGCGGCGCTACGACATCCCCGATCTCGACGGCGCGCGCCAGGCGCTGGGGCCGCAGCTCGTCGACGGACATCTTCCGAAGCCCCTCATCGATTACCTCATGAAAGACGGCCAGGTGGAGCAGCGGCTCTCCATCTTCGAGGGCGGCCTCGTCGTCGTGCGCATGACCGGCGTCGGCACGATCCAGAAGAAGATGATCCTGCCCCCCGACGCGCTGAAGCGCTATCTCGCCGCAGCGAAGGCGGACACGCTGCGCGACATCCGCCAGGCGTCGCTCTCCACTCCCGAGGCCAGCCATCGCGCGCTCGTGCGCATCTACAGCGGCGACTCGTACGTCGAGCGCACGTTCCATCCGTCCGCGGTGCCGCCGAAAGAGCTCGGCGATCTCGTCGCGCCTTTGCGCGATCTGCTGCGCGCGATGTCGGAGGACCGCGGCGTCACGAGCACGGTCGCGGGCTACGAGCCGAAGCCGGGCGACGAGCTCGTGGCCGACGACGAGAAAACGTATCGCGTCATGCGCATCGTCAATCCGCCGGGCGTCGTCGAGCTGCGCTGCCTCGACGCGCCGACGACGATCTACGTCGCCAAGAAAGACCTCAACCTCTTCTTCGTCGGAGCGAAGCCGAAGGGGTGAGCACGCTGCGCGTCACCGGCGGCGCGTTGCGCGGACGCCGCATCGCCGTGCCGAAATCCGACCTGCGTCCGACATCCGAGCGCGCGCGGCAAGCCTTCTTCAACATCGTCGCCGACCGGATCGCCGGCGCGCGCTTTCTCGATCTCTTCGCCGGCAGCGGCATCTTCTCGTTCGAAGCCGTTTCACGCGGCGCCGCCGCGGCGCTCGCCATCGACGTCGCGCGCGCGCATACCGCCGCAATCGATCGCGCGGCGAAGGCGCTCGACGTCCCCGTTCGCACGATGACTGCCGACGCGCTCGCCGGGATTAACCGCCTCGGCGGCGAGGTTTTCGACGTGATCTACGCCGATCCGCCCTATGCCTTCGACCGTTACGACGCACTCCTCGACGCTCTCGATCAGACGCCCGCTCTCGCCGGCGGTGCGCTCGTCGCCATCGAGCATCGAAGGCACACCGAACCGTTGACCAAAGAGACTCAGCGACTCCACTTCCAGCGCCGCGCCGAGTACGGCGAGGTATGGATCAGTTTTTTCATTGCATGAGGTTGCATGGCCGATCAGAAGACCACCATTGAGCTCACCCTCGACGAACAGCAGACGCATACGCTGTTCGGCAATCACGACGAGAACCTCCGCGCGATCGAAGACGCCTTCTCGGTGAAGATCTCCTCGCGCGGCAGCGAGATCTTCGTCTCCGGCGCGGCCGAGAACATCGCGCCCGTGCAGAAGATCCTCGGCGAGTTGCAGCAGCTCGTCGAGCAGGGCTATCCGATGAAGAAGTCGGACGTCTCCACCGGCGTTCGCGTCGTGCGCGACGTGCCCGACACGAACCTCGTCGAGTTCTTCACCGACAACGCCGTGCAGCAATCCATCCGCCGCATCGTCACGCCGCGGAACATGGCTCAGAAGATGTACCTGCAGGCCATTCAGGACGAGGACGTCGTGTTCGGCGTCGGCCCCGCCGGCACCGGCAAGACGTATCTCGCCGTCGCCGCCGCCGCGGCCGCGCTGCAGGACAAGCAGATCAAGCGCATCATCCTCTGCCGCCCCGCCGTCGAAGCGGGCGAGCGCCTCGGCTTCCTCCCCGGCGACATCGCGGAGAAAGTGAACCCGTATCTCCGCCCGCTGTACGACTCGCTCTACGACATCATCGGCTTCGAGAAAGTGGAGAAGCTGATGGAGCGCAGCATCATCGAGATCGCGCCGCTCGCGTTCATGCGCGGCCGCACGCTCAACGACTCGTTCATCATCCTCGACGAGGCGCAGAACACCACGCCCGAGCAGATGAAGATGTTCCTCACGCGCCTCGGCTTCGGCTCGAAGGCGGTCGTCACCGGCGACATCACGCAGGTCGATCTTCCGGAAGGGAAGAAGTCGGGACTGCGCGAGGTGCGCCGCATCCTCGACGGACTCGAAGGACTGCGCTTCTTCGACTTCAGCGATCGCGACGTCGTGCGCCATCCGCTCGTCGGTCGCATCGTCGTCGCGTACGACCGCGCCGACAAGGAACGCGAGAAGCAACAGGGCACCGGGACCGCGTCGTGACCAACATCGAGGTGACGGGGGCCGCCGTCCCCCGTTTCAGCCGGCGCGAGATCGCCGAGTTCGCGAGAACCGTGCTGCTCACGCTCGAGAAGCTCGACAAGCTGAAGGACGAGATCACCGAAGCCTCGATCGCGTTCGTCGACGACGACGCGATGACGACGCTCAACCGCCAGTTCCGCAAGAAGAACCGCACGACGGACGTCCTCACCTTCCCCGCCGACGACTCCTACAACGAGCCCGCCAAAGCACAAGGCCGCCCCCTCGGCGACATCGTCATCTCCGTCGATCAGGCCCGCCGCCAGGCCGCGGACGAGAAGCATTCGCTCGCGACCGAGATCCGCTATTTGATTCTCCACGGCATCCTCCACGCGCTCGGCTACGACCATGAGACCGACAGCGGCGAGATGAATGCGCTCGAGGTCGAGGTGCGCGCGGCGATCGGGTTGGAGTAGCGTGGCAGCATGCACGCGCATGCGCTGAATCCCATCCTCAACGTCTCGAACATTCAGGAAAGCTTCGCCTGGTTCGAGAAGCTCGGCTGGTCGAAGGCGTGGGACTGGGGCGAGCCGCCGAGGTTCGGCGCGGTCTGCTCGGGCGCGTGCGAGATCTTCCTTTGCGAGAACGGCCAGGGGGGCCGCGGCAAGAGCGACTTCGCGCATACGTTCGGTCCCGACGGCAGCGATTCCGCGGACAAAGGCGTATGGATGTCGATCTGGGTCGAAGACGTCGACGAGGTGCACCGGCGCTGCGTCGAGCAGGGAATCGAAGTGACGTGGCCGCCGAGCGATCAGCCGTGGGGCGTGCGCGAGATGCACGTCCGCCATCCGGACGGCCACGTCTTCCGCATCAGTCGCGGACTCGACGAGCATTGAGGAAGATCCGCGGCGAGGGATCGATCGGTCCGCGCGGCGTTCGCAGCTCGAAGTGCAGATGCGGTCCGGTCACGCGGCCGGTCGTGCCGACGCGGCCGATGACGTCGCCGCGCGCGACGCGCTGCCCCACGCGCACGTCGATCGCGTCGAGATGCGAGTAGAACGTCGTGAGGCCGTTCGCGTGCTGCACGATGACCACCGCGCCGTGCGTCGGCGACGGTGCGTAGCGTTCCGTTGCGACGACGACGTTTCCATCCGCCGCCGCGTGCACGGCGGTTCCGCGCGGCGCGGCGAGATCGATTCCCTGATGCACGTCGCGCGCGTTTGACCACGGATTCTGCCGCGCGCCGAACGGCGACGTGATCCGCGCACCGGGAAGCGGATGCGCGAGCGCGCCGGCATCGACGGACGGCCGCTGCGCGGGCAACGCCATCGGCAGGAGGAACGCGCCCGCGGCGATTCCGGCGGCGATGCCGAGCCGCTTCCGCCGCGGCTCCGCGTGCGCGAGCAGCCGGCGGATGCGGCGTGCGAGACTCGCGCTCGCGCGGGTGCCGAACGCAGCGACCGCGAAGGAATCGCCGGCCGGTGCCGCCGCGGCGAGCAACGTGCGTGCGACGCGGCGCCCGAGGCTCGCGTCGCGCGCGCGATCGAGCAGCAGTTCATCGGCGAGCTGTTCGCGCACGTCGCGCAGCCGCGCGGTGGCGAGCCACGCCGCGGGATGAACGAAGAAGAGACAACGCAGCGCGGCCTCGATCGTCAACCAGAGATCGTCGAGCCGCCGCACATGCGCGAGCTCGTGGCCGATGACGATCGAGAGCTCGTCGCCGTCATACGACGACGGCAGCACGACCGCGGGCCGGAGGACGCCGATCGTGAACGGCGTAGCGTGCGCGGTGGAGACGAGCAGCCGCACGGGACGGCGGATGCCGAGGCGGCGGCGCCAATCGTCGGCGATGGCGCGCGCCGCGGGACTCGCGTCTTCCGCCGCGGCCACGATCGCGACGTGCCGCGCACGCAGGAGGCGCCAGCGCGCGAACAGGAGCAACGCCCCGGCGGCCCAACCGGCGGCGAAGAGCGTCGCGTGCACATCGGCATGAGGCGCAGACGGTTCTGCAGCCGCGCCGTCGTCGCCTTCCACCGCGGTGAGCTCCGGCGCGTCAAAGACGCTCGGCATCGCGACGGGCGTCCACGGCGACATGACCGCGGGAGGCAGCACGAGACGCAGGAGGACGAGCAACCAAAGCGCGAGCCGCAGATGCGGCAGGCGTGCGCCGAGGGCCGCGGAGGCGAGCCAAGCCACGCCGCACAGCAATGTTGAATGGATAGCCGTGACGAGGAGCGACGCGACGAGCGGCACCGGTCAGTCTTCCACCAGCGCGCGCAGGCGCCGGATCTCGTCGCGCGAGAGCGATTCTTTTTCGATGAACAGCGACACCACTTTCGACGGCTCGGTCTCCAGCACGCGCGCGGCGAAGCGGCGGATGTAGCCGGCGAGGCCCTCCGGCCGCGCGATCGCGGCGCGGTAGAGATACAGCCCGTGCCAGGCCGTCTTCGTGACCAGCCCTTTCGCCACCATGCGGTCGAGCGTGCTGCGCGTGGTCGTGTACGCCCACTCGAGCGCCTCCGGGAGGTCATCGTGGATCTCGCGCGCGCTCATGCTCTCGGCGCGCCACAAGGTCTTCATGAGCACGAGCTCCGTCTCGCCGAGCTCCGGGAGTTTCGTCTTCGGCATCGTTGCCCTCGCGCGGCATGATACTCCATTTCAGACGATGTACTACAATGTAGTATGCTCGCCGCCATGAAACGACTGCTGCTGCTCATCGCTCTCGCCGCCTCCGCCGCGCACGTCTGCGCCGCGCCCGCCGCCGAATCGCGCCGCATCGCGGTCACGCTGGACGACCTGCCGCTCGCGCAGATCGATCGGTACAGCGCGGAGCAGCAGGAAGACCTCACCCGTCGCGTGCTCGCCACGCTGCAAAAGCATCAGGTCAAGGCCGTCGCGTTCGTGAACGAGTCGAAGCTCGAGGTCGACGGCAAGGTCGACGCGCGCCGCCTGCACCTGCTCGACGAGTGGCTCGCCGCGGGACAGGAGCTCGGCAATCACGGCTACGCGCATCTCGACCTGCATACCGTCGATCCCGATCTCTGGCTGGCCGACGTGCTGCGCGGCGAGCGCCAGATCAAGCCGCTCGCCGCCGCGCACGGCAGCAGCGTGCGCTGGTTCCGCCATCCGTTCCTGCACCTCGGACGCTCGCCCGAGATTCAGCAGCGCACCGCCGCCTTCCTCGCCGAACACGGCTACCGCATCGCGCCCGTGACCATCGACAACGAGGAGTGGATCTACGCCGCCGCGTACGCCGACGCCTCCGCACGCGGCGATCGTCTGCGCACCGCGAGCCTCGGCGAGGACTACGTCCGCTACATGCTCACGATGATCGACTTCTACGAAGCGCAGTCGCGCGCCATCGCCGGCGAGCTGATTCCGCAGACGCTGCTCATTCACGCGAACGAGCTCAACGCGGACTGGCTCGACGCGCTGCTGACGGCGCTCGAAGGCCGCGGCTATCAATGGGTTCACGCTGGATGAAGCGGTGCAGCATCCGGCGTATCGCAAGTCCGTCGACGGCTACACCGGCGCGGGCGGCATCACGTGGCTGCATCGCTGGGCGATCACCGAGGGACGCGATCGCGCGATCTTTGCCGGCGAGCCGCGCGTGCCGCATTGGGTCGAGCAGCGCGACAGCGGCGCGCGGCCGCTGCGCGTCGAGGCACGGAGACGCTGACGCTCACGTCGCGCGCCAACGGCGTCGCGTACAAGCTCTACGTCGCACTCCCCCACCACTACGGCGAAGAGGGCAAGCGCTTCCCGGTGATCTACACGCTCGACGCCGACTACTCGTTCCTCATCGTGCGCAACATCGTCGACCATCTCTCCGAGCGCGACGACCTCGGCGAGGCGATCGTCGTCAGCATCGCCTACGACGGACCGCTGCAGTACCGGCTCAATCGCACACGCGACTACACGCCCGTGTTCTCACCGACCGGCGGCTACGGTCCCGAGTATCAGAAAGTCTCCGGCGGCGGGCCGAAGTTTCTCGAGACCATCGAGAAGGAGATCATCCCGTGCATCGATGCGGAGTACGCGACGCTCCCCGGCGACCGCACGCTCTCCGGCCATTCGTACGGCGGCCTCTTCACGCTGTGGGCGATGCTCGCGCGCCCCGGCCTCTTCCAGCGCTACATCGCCGTCAGCCCGTCGCTCTGGTACGACGATCACCTCATGTTGCGCATCGAGTCGGAGTTCGCGAAAACGCACCGCGCGCTGCCGGTGCGCGCGTATCTCTGTGTCGGCTCGCACGAGCACAGCGACGACGGCAGCATGATCGACGACCTCGAGGCGTTCGCCGCGCAGCTGCGCGCGCACGCGTACGACGGGCTCGCGCTGCGCACGAGAGTCATGGAGAACGAGACGCACAACACCGTCTACCCGGGCGGCATCTCCAACGGTCTGCGTTACGTGTTTCAGAGCCGCTGGGGTGACGAGTAGCGCGCGCTAGTCCAGCGAGATAATCCCGTCGCGCCAGAGCTTGTAGAAGATCAGCATCGCGTCGGTCTCGCGGATCGGGCTGATCTTGATGAGCGAGCTGATGTCCCACGTGCCGTTGATGCGCGAGAGGATGAAGCCTTCGTTCGGCGAGAAGTTCATCTGCGTGATCTCTTCGAGCGGCTTGGCGACGCGCGGGACTTTCGTTTCCAGCATGCCTTGATTGCGCAGCTCGCCGAGGATCACGGTCTCGGCGCCTTTGATCGCGGTGCGGACCTTCGGGTGATTCGGATCGAGGTTTTGCGCGGCGCGGAGGAGGCGCTGCGTCTTCTCGAAGTCGCGCGCGCGGAGCGCGTTCTGCGCGGCGGTGAGCAGCGCGGAGATCTCGTCGTCCTCGTTGAACTCCGCGCGCACGGCGGCGGGCGGCGGCGCCGCGGCGACGACGGCTTCCTCCGCGATCTTGGCCATCTTCTGCGTGCTCGGATCGACCAGGCGGCAGAAACCGTGGCGCACGAGCGCGTGCACGGTCGACGACACGGTGAACTCCGACGAGCGGCTCTCGAGCACGATCTCCGCGATCGGACGCTTGCCGTCGATGGCGCGCACGATCGGCTCTTCCACTTCCTCGAGATCGGTGTAGTCGACTTCCTTGAGCAGCACCGGGATGACGGTGGCGTTCGGAATGAGCTCGCGGATGCGCGCCCATTCGTCGACGCGCCGCGTGCCTTCCATGATGATGCCGGTGACGTCCACCTGCAGCGGGATCATCTCCATCTGCGGCAGCTCGTCGTCGACGAAGTAGAACTCGCCGTCGTTCCAGAGAAAGATGTCGTAGATCTCTTCTTCCGCTTTGAGGCGCATGAAGCGCTGCAGATCGGGCTCGGTGATGACGTCGATCATCACCAGGATCTTGCCGAGGAGAATGCCCGACTGCTGCTGCACCTCCATGGCCTTCTTCAGCTCCGGCTCGGAGAGATAGCCGTGGCTCATGAGGAACTGCCCGAGGTACTCGCGCGGGTCGTTCGACGCGGACGAGATCACGCGGCCGTTGCGGAAGAAGATCTTCTTCTCCACGCGCTTGTTGCTGATGACGAGCGTACCGGTCTTCTGCCCCAGGCTGAGCCACTGGAGGAGATCACCGGGGAGCATCGTGATGAGATTGCCGGAAAGGGCCATGACTTCGAGCGCCGACGAAAGGCGGGCAATTATATCTGCGCGACTCGGGCGCGGTACGGATGGGCAGAATGACGCACGTTCAGTGCGCCGGCGGGTCGTTCGCGTACTGCTCGCGCGCGAGACGCGCGTCGAGCCGTTGCCGCGCATCGGCAGCGTAGGCGCGGCAGCCGTTCGGATCGATCATCGGATCGTCGCCGCCATGCGTTTGCGCGCGGCGCGCGAGCTTGCCATCGAGATCGGTGAAGCCCGGATGCACGGAAATGATGATGTCGCACGGCAGCTGTTCGACCGTCGCGATGCTGCGGCGGAACGTGTCGGCGAGCGCCGGATGCGCGGGATCGCTGAAGCGAAAGTCGTCCGAGGACACGGACGTCAGGCTGTCGGCGTACACGAGATCGAGGCAGCGCTTTCCTTCGCACGATCGCCACGTCCAGGTCGTGCTGCCCGGCGTGTGACCGGGCGTGAGGTGCGCGGTGAGCGCGAGCGGCCCGACGCGCAGCGTCTCGCCATCGTTCACCACGCGCACGCGCTTCACGGCGGGAAACGCATTCGTCTCGCGTCCGAAGCCGAACTGCGGATCGTCGGCGTCGGCGCGCCATCTTGGAGCGCGCGTGCGCCGGCAGCACTCGCGGCTACGGTCGCCTTCGAGATCCGCTGCAGCGCTGCGATTCCGCCGGCGTGGTCGTAATGCGCGTGCGAGTTCACGATGAGGCGGATGTCTTCCGTGCGGAAGCCGAGCTTGCGGATGTTCGCGTCGATCAGCGGCGCCGACTGCGGCAACGCGCCGTCGAGCAGGATGTGTCCGCGCGGCGACGTGATGAGCACCGAGCCGAGGCCCGCGGGTCCGACGAAGTAGCTGTTGCCGAAGATGCGGAACGGCTCGCGCGGCGCGTTCCAGGCGTCGCAGCCGCCGCAATGATGCGGAAGATCGAAGGACGGGACGCGGGCGCCGAGGAACAGCAGCGCTCCCGCGAGGATGAATGCGCGCACGGACAGCATGCGCCCGAACGCAACAGCGCCGCGACCGGAACATTCCGATCGCGGCGCTGAAAGAGTGATGCTTGCGGTTTACCGGACGGCGTGCTGCTTGCCGCCCTGCGTGACGGTGACCTTCACCGTCGACGTCGTGGCGTTGCCGGCGTCGTCCTTCGTCTCGACCGTGATCGTGTAGACGCGGTCGTTCGAGCCGGCGCGCTCGGCGCGGAGTTGCAGCGTGAGCGGGCCGGTGATGACCCAGTCGCTGTTCGTGTTGCCGTCGCCGGGGCCGTTGATCGGCTGATTCGAGGTCACGCCGATGATGCGCGAGGTCGGCGTGAGGTCGACCGCGTCGATCGCATTCACGGTGACGGTGACGTTGACCATCTTGTGGTTCGGCGGCCAGATCGAGTTCGGCGACGCGGTGGTGCTCGTCACGACCGGCGGCGTCGTGTCGACGACGGTCACGGTGAAGCTGCCGCTCGTCGAGCCGGCGCTGTTCGTGGCCGTGCAGTTCACGGTCGTCGTGCCGAGGGCGAAGGTCGAGCCGGAAGGCGGCGTGCAGGCGACGACGCCGTCCGCTGTCGCGGTGACGGTGTAGTTGACGACCGCTCCGCTCGGGCTCGTCGCCTCGGCGGTGATGTTGCCGGGCAGGTTCAGCACCGGCGGCTCGGCGACGTGCACGAGGAACGAGCCGAAGACCGGGTTGAGGCTCGAGTCGACGGCCACGCACATCACTTCGACCGTGCCGCGCGGGAACGTCGCGCCGGACGGCGGATCGCACGTGACGTCGACCGGACCGTCGAACGCATCCACGGCGGAGACGCTGTAGTTCACGGTCGTATCGTTCGTCGCGAAGTCGGCCGGCAGCGTCAGCACCGGAGGCGTCGTGTCGGTGACGAGGACGACGAAGCTCGCCGTCGCGCTGCCGTTCGCATCGGTCGCGGTGCACTGCACGCGGGTGGCGCCGAAGGAGAAGAAGCTACCCGAGTCGTGGTCGCAGGACGGCGTCAGCGGCGTGCCGTCGTAGCTCTGGGCCGTCACGTCGAACGATACCGGCGCGCCGCGGTCGTTCGCGACTTCGCCGATGACGGTCTCCGGCACGTTGATCGTCGGCGGACCGGCGATGACCGGCTGCGGCACGACGTCAAACTCCGCGGGGCCGATGTGGCGGATGACGCCGCCGCCATCATCGACGTCGACGAAGATCTGGTAATGACCTTCGTTGATGGCCACCTCGATCGGCACCCACACGATGAGCGTGTTGTTGTCGACGTTGCTCGCGTTCACGGAGAAGCTTCCCGCGTCTCCGGCGAACGTGACCACCGTGTTGTCGCCCGGCGAATCGGGCGGCGCGGTCGCGCCGAGGAAGCCGGAGCCTCGCAGCGTGACGAAGGATTCAATATCGAACACCGTCAGCTGCGACGGCGACACCCCGGTGATCTCGTCGGCAAGCAGCGGAAGCGCAAGCAGACAGAGAACGACCGCCAGAATCACTCTCAATTGTGAACGCATGCGCGAAGTATGGTCCTGCGGAACTCCGTTGTAAACCCGCGAACGTGGAAAGTATGCGTTCCTTGACACGGTGAACGCGCGCGCCGCTCACGCTAGACTGCACGCCGATGGCCGACCGGCAGTCTCTTTACACGCAATCCGACCTCGCCCAACGCAGCTTCGATCCCGAAACCGATCTCGCCGCTCCGGGCGCGTTCCCGTATACGCGCGGTCCACAGGCGTCGATGTACCGCGGCAAGTTGTGGACGATGCGGCAGTACGCCGGCTTCTCGACCGCCGCGGAATCGAACGCGCGCTACCGGTATCTGCTCGAGCGCGGCACGACCGGACTCTCCGTCGCCTTCGATCTCCCAACGCAGATCGGCATGGACTCGGACGACGCACGCGCACGCGGCGAGGTCGGCAAGGTCGGCGTGGCGATCGACTCGATCGCGGACATGGAGACGCTGCTCGAGGCGATCCCGCTCGACAAGGTGTCGATCTCGATGACCATCAACGCGCCGGCGTCGATTCTGCTCGCGCTGCTGCTCGTCGTCGCGGAACGCCGCGGCACGGACTGGAAGACGCTCTCCGGCACGATCCAGAACGACATCCTCAAGGAGTACGCGGCGCGCGGCACGTACATCTTCCCGCCCGCGCCGTCGCTGCGCATCGTCACCGACATCTTCGAGTTCTGCGCGAGGAACGTGCCGCGCTGGAACACGATCTCGGTGTCCGGCTATCACATCCGCGAGGCCGGTTCGACGGCGGTGCAGGAGGTCGCGTTCACGCTCGCGAACGGACTGCAGTACGTGCAGGCGGCGGTCGAGCGCGGGCTCGACGTCGACGCCTTTGCGCCGCGCATCTCGTTCTTCTTCAACGCGCACAACGATTTCATCGAAGAAGTCGCGAAGTTCCGCGCGGCGCGCAAGCTGTGGGCGGAGCTGATGCGGGAGCGTTACGCGCCGAAAGACCCGCGCTCGCTGGCGCTGCGCTTCCACGCGCAGACCGCGGGCTCCACGCTCACCGCGCAGCAGCCGGAGAACAACGTGATCCGCGTGGCCTACCAGGCCCTCGCCGCGGTCCTCGGCGGCTGCCAGTCGCTGCACACGAACAGCCGCGACGAGGCGCTCGCGCTGCCGACCGAAGAGTCTGTGAAGATCGCGCTGCGCACGCAGCAGATCCTCGCCTACGAGAGCGGCGTGCCGGCGATCGTCGATCCGCTCGCCGGCTCGTACGCGATCGAGGCGCTGACGCTCGACATCGAGCGCGAGGCGCGCGCCCTCATCGAGAAGATCGATGCGATGGGCGGCGCGCGCGCGGCCATCGAGTCGGGCTTCATGCAGCACGAGATCGGCGACTCGGCCTACCGCGCGCAGCGCGCGCTGGAAGACAAGAGCGCGATCGTGGTCGGCGTGAACGAGTTCGTCGACGAGCAGGACGCTACGCTGCCGATCCTCGTCATCGACGAGAGCGTCGAGCGCGAGCAGGTCGCGCGGCTGCAGGCGTTCCGCGCGAGCCGCACGCGCGACTGGCAGTCCGCGCTCGCGCGTCTCGACGACGCCGCGCGCTCCGGCGAGAACCTCATGCCGCACATCGTCGACGCGGTGCGCAACGAGAGCACGATCGGCGAGATCGTCGCGACCTTGAAGCGGACATTCGGCGAGCACATCGAGCAGGGGTTCTGACGCACGTGGTGGACGAACACCCGGAGCCGCAACGGTTCGGCCGCCGCCATCCGCCCGCCGACGTCGCGGCGATCGTCCTACTGCTGGCCGGCTTCGCCGATCTCGCGCTCGCCGTGCGGGCGGTGTACGACACGTGGGCCGGCCTGCTGCTGCCGCTCGCGTTCATCGGCGGCGCGATCGCGGGACTCCGCGCAGAAGTGCGCGAGATTGAGTTCCAGCGTGACGCGCTGCTCCTGCGCACGTTCTTCCGCGCCTACACGATTCCGCGCGCGCATGTCGTACGCGTACTCCGCGAGGACTTTGGCGCGTCGATCGAGGTGCTCAACGGCGCGCGTTACTTCGTCACGCCGCCGGGCGTCGATCCGCGCGCATTCGGCGAGACGCTCGAGGCGTGGTTCGCGGCGCGCTGACTACCAGCGATCGCTCGCGCCGCCACCGCCGCCGTCTCCGCCGCCCCCGGAGAAGTCGGAGGAACTCGACGATGACGATGAGGAATCGGAGGACGAGGACCGCGTCGACGAAGTCCACAGCGAAGAGCGCGAGTCGTCGTCGCCGCTGCCGTTCCCACTCCCGTCCGACGCCCAGTCCATGAACCACGCGAAGGCGCCGACTGCGACGATCGCGCCGGCAATGGCGAGCAGCGCGCCCCACGGAATGCCGTTGTCATCCTCCCGCGGTCGTTCCGGCTCCGCCACCGTGGCGCCCGTGCCCCGATACGGCTCGCCGCGAATCGCCGCGACCATTGCGTCCGCGCCGCGTTCGACCGCACCGTTGTAGTCGCCCTGCGCGAGCAGCGGCTTGATCACGGTCGAGGTGATCTCCTTCGACTTCGCGTCCGTCAGCGCGCCTTCGAGTCCGTACCCGACTTCGATGCGCAGCCGATGCGCGTCGGTGAACACAAAGAGGATCGCGCCGTTGTTCTTTCCCTTCTGCCCGACGCCCCACGTGTGGATCGCATCCGCGCCGAGCTCCTCGAGCGTGGTGCCCGGCGGAAGATTGCGCTCGACGTAAACGAGGATCTGATCGGACGTGTCGCGCTCGAACTGCGCAAGCTTCTCGTTCAGCGCGAGGCGGCGCTGCGCGTCGAGCACCCCGGCCTGGTCGGTGACGTACTGCACGGGCTTCGGCGGCAGCGCGATGGCGAGCAGCAGGCACGTGAGCGCGCGCAGCATCGCCTCACTCCTTCTTCCACTCCTTCATCATCGCGACGAAGTCGTCGAAGAGATAGAACGAGTCATGCGGTCCGGGCGCGGACTCGGGGTGGTATTGCACGGCCACGACCGGCTCGCGCCGGTGGCGGAAGCCTTCCAGCGTCTGGTCGTTGAGATTGATGTGCGTGTACTCGACATCGTTCTCGCTGAGCGAGTCGGGATCGACGGAGAAGCCGTGGTTCTGCGCGGTGATCTCGACGCGGCCGCTGCGCAGGTCCTTGACCGGATGGTTGCCGCCGCGGTGGCCGAACTTGAGCTTGTACGTCCGGCCGCCGAGGGCGATGCCGAGGAGCTGGTGGCCGAGGCAGATGCCGAAGACAGGGAGCTTGCCGACGAGCTGGCGGATGTTCTCGTGTGCGTACGTCACCGGCTCGGGATCGCCGGGGCCGTTCGAGAGCAGCACGCCGTCGTAGTCGCGCGCGAGGATCTCGTCGGCGTGCGTCGTCGCGGGATACACCGTGACGTTGCATCCCTGCCGCACGAGCTGGCGGAGGATGTCGCGCTTGACGCCGAAGTCATACACGGCAACATTGAGCTTGCGCTCGTGCGGCTCTTCTTCGAACGGATAGGGCCGCAGCGCCGTCACGCGCTGCACGAGGTCGAGTCCCGCCATCGACGGCGACTGCCGCAGCTCGCCGACGATCGCGTCGACCGAGCGCGTGACGTCGGTCGTGATCATGCCGCGCATCGCGCCCTCGTTGCGGATGCGCCGCGTCAGCGCGCGCGTGTCGATGCCGGAGATCGCGGAAATGCGCGTGCGCGCGAAGTAGTCGCCGAGCGACATCTCCGCGCGTGCGTTCGACGGCTCTTCCACCGCGTCGCGGACGACGAAGCCGGCCACCTGCGGCGCGTCGCTCTGCCGCACGAGGTCTTCCACGCCGTAGTTGCCGATGTGCGGATAGGTCATCACGACGATCTGGAAGCGGTACGACGGATCGGTCGCGATCTCCTGGTAGCCGGTGAGAGAAGTGTTGAAGACGACTTCGCCGATGGCGTCGGCGGTCGCTCCGAACGATTCGCCTTCGTACACCGTGCCGTCTTCGAGAACGAGTCGTGCGCGTGTCATGGACCGGCGCGATTATACGGGCGTCATTCGTAGCGCAATGCTTCGACCGGATCGAGCCGCGCCGCGCGCATGCTCGGCAGGATCGTCGCCGCGAACGAGACGAACATCGAGAACAGCGCGATCACCGCAAGATCGCCAGGCCGCGTGACGAACGGAATCGACGACACGAAGTACACCTCGGCGATCTCCGGCGGGAACGACACGAGCTCGAAGCGCGTGAGGATCCAGCAGATGAGCGTCCCGAACGCGACGCCCGCCGCCGTCCCCGCGACGCCGACCATCGTGCCGTACCAGATGAAGATGCGCCGCACCATCCGCCCTTCCGCGCCCATCGAGCGCAGGATCCCGATCTCGCGCCGCTTCTCCTGCACGGTCATGATCAGGGTCGAAACGATGTTGAACGTCGAGACGAAGACGATGAGGCCGATGACGATGAAGAGGATGCGCTGCTGCAGGCGCAACATCGAGAAGAGCGGCCGGTTCATCTCGCGCCAGTCGCTCACGGCGTAACGCCCGCCGGTGCGCCGTTCGATGTCGGTGACGACGCGGTCGATGTCCGCGCCGGGCTTCAGTTTCACCTCGATGAGATTCGACGCCGAGCCGGGGCCGACGAGACTCTGCGCGTCGCGCAGATCGACGAAGAGCCAGCGCGCGTCGAATTCGTAGAAGCCGGTGGCGAAGACGTTCGTCACGAGGAACGTGCCGCTGCGCGGGAGGAAGCCTTCCTGCGTGCCCGCGGCGACGGTGATGCTGATCGCGTCGCCCGCTTTCACGCCGAGCTTCGTCGCGAGGTACTTGCCGATCGAGACGCCGCGCTCCCCCGATGCCGTCTCGAAACGCGCGCGCGGACCGATGATCTTCGCGAGCATCTGCGACGTTTTCCCGCGTCCCGGCTCGATGCCTTTGAGCATGACCTCGGAACCGGTGCGGTTCGTCTCGGTCGTCACGACTGCATGTTGATACAGAACTGGCGACGCTTCCTGCACGCCGCTCGCGCCGCGCACGAGTCCGAGGACGCGGGCGGGATCGTTCATCATCCCGCTGACGGAGTAGACGAAGACTTCGGCGTTGCCGCCCAGCAACTTCTCCTGCAGATCGCGGCGATAGCCGGTCATCAGCGCCATCGAGATCACGAGCGCCATGACGCCGATGATTAGGCCGAGAACGGAGACCACGCCGACGGCGGACACGAGGTTGTCGGTCGGCCGGCGGAGGTAACGCCACGCGATCGCGCGCGCCAGATTCATGCGGCGCGGATTGTAATCGCCATCGTGAAGTCCCGGCGCATCTGCTACCGTGGCGGCACCGTCAGATGAAAATCGCGTTTCTGAAGCCGCCGGTCGGCGGCATTCTCGGCCTGGAGATGCTCACGTTCGTCGAGCCGCTCGGGCCGATCTGCGTGGCGGCGTGCCTCGAGGCGGAAGGGCACACGTGCGCGGTGTTCGATCTGCGCATCGACGGCGAGGAACGCGGCATGGCCGATTGCCGCACGTTCAATCCCGACGTGGTCGGGCTGCAGTGCAACTTCACGACGGAGCGCAACCGCACGATCCGCCTCGCGCAGCGCATCCGCCGCGAGATGCCGCGCGCATTCATCGTCATCGGCGGCCACGACGCCTCGCGCGATCCCGACTGGTTCCGCAATCCGGCCATCGACGCGATCGCGGCCGGCGACGGCGAGGAAGTGCTGCCGCCGCTCGTCGACGCGCTCGCGCGCGGCAAGGACCTCACCGCGATCAAGGGCATCGAGGTGCCGCGCAACGGCGCGTGGGTCTACACCGGCGCCGCCGACGCGCGTCCGAACCTCGACTCGTATCCGATGCCGGCGCGCCATCTCATCGCGCGCTATGCCGATCACTACTACATCAACTTCCGCAAGCCGCTCGCGCTCATGGAGACCGCGCGCGGCTGCCCGTTCAAGTGCAACTTCTGCTCGGTCTGGAAGTTTCACGAGTCGACGTTCCGCGAGAAGTCGCCCGAGCGCGTGGTGAAGGAGCTCGAGCAGATCGCCGCGCCGAACGTCTTCATCACCGACGACATCTTCTGGATGAACGTGCGCCGCGGCGAGGAGATGGCGAAGCAGATCAAGGCGTCCGGCATCCGCAAGTACTTCACCGTGCAGACGCGCACCGACATCATCTGCAAGTTCCCGCATCTCATCGAGCAGTGGAAGGACTGCGGCGACCTCGCGATCTTCCTCGGCCTCGAATCCGTCACCGACGAAGGCCTCAAAGCGGTCAACAAGAAGAACACCGCCGACAACAACGTCCGCGCGATCCAGATCCTCAAGGACCTCGGCGTCGGCTTCACGCCGAACTTCATCGTCGATCCCGCGTGGGACCGCGACGATTTCGCGCGCCTCCGCGACTGGATCGATCAGACCGGCGCTTACAACAGCGGCTTCTCGATCCTCACGCCGCTCCCCGGCACCGATCTCTGGGACCACGCGAAGAAGCAGGTGACGACGCACGAGTGGGAGATGTACGACATCGTCCACACCGTGCTGCCGACGAAGCTGCCGCTCGACGAGTTCTACGCCGAATACTCCGCGCTCTGGCGCCACGCGCTCGACGTCCGCTACCGCTACAAGGGCAAGGTGAAGACGTATCTCCAGCTCGGCGCCGCGCTCGCGACCCGCAAGGTGACGCTGAGCGCCGTGCGCAAGGGGATGAACATCGCGAAGGTGTTCTCGAAGCCGGAGACGTTTCTCAGGGCGCACGAACATTGACGGGGAGCGCCTCCGGCGGGCCGGCGCGGCCGGCTGCGCTTAGGGCCTAGCCTATCGGCACGTGCGGCTGCACTGAATTTCTCGATGACGAGTCACTATCGCGATGATCTTGCGTACATCCATCACGTAGGGTTCACCGGGTTCGCGGAGGCGGCTTCGCTCGGCATCCTCGAGCGGCTTTGGCGGAACGGTATTCGCGAGGGACTCGTCGTCGACACCGGCTGCGGCAGCGGCGTCCTCGCGCGCGAGCTGACGCACGCGGGCTTCGACGTCTTCGGCATCGATGCCTCCGAGGCGATGCTGGCGATCGCGAGGGAAACGGCGCCGCGTGCGCGGTTCGCTCAGGGTTCGTTCGCGAGCGCCGAGCTGCCGGATGCGAACGCGATCGTCGCCGTCGGCGAGGTGCTGAACTACGGCACGTTCGACGACGTCCGCGCGTTCGTCGCGCGCGCCTCGACGGCATTGCGCGCGAACGGACTCCTGCTCTTCGACGTCGCCGAACGCGACTCGTATCCGGCGCACGACGAGCATCGCGTCGATGGCAAGGACTGGAGCGTCATCGTCGTGCGTGAAAGTGATGGGCGGACGCTGACGCGGCGCGTGCTCAGCTTTCGCGAGCTCGACGGCCGCGTCGCGCGCGACGACGAGACGCATACGCTCGAGCTGTACGACCGCGCCGAGTTGCTCGCATTGCTGCGCGGCGCCGGATTCCGCGTGCGCGTCGCGCGCGGCTACGGCGCGGGCGCGCGGGTGCCGAAAGGGCACGCCGTCTACATCGCACAGAAGTTGCTACGTCCGCGCGCGTGACGCGACACATCGAAGCGCTCCTTCTCGACATCGACGGCACGCTCGTCGACTCCAACGACAAACACGCCGACTGCTGGATCGAGGCGTTCGCGAAATTCGGGAAAGACATCCCGCGCGACGTCATCCGCGCGCAGATCGGCAAGGGCGGCGATCTCCTCGTGCCCGACACGCTCAGCGCGCGCGAGATGCAGCGCTTCGGCGAAGAGCTGAAGAAGTTCCGCGGCAAGCTCTGGACCGAGACCTACATGCGCACGGTGCAGCCGTTCCCCGGCGTGCGCGAGGGGCTCGACGTCCTCGCCGCGCGCGGCATCAAGCTCGCCTTCGCATCGTCTTCGAATCCGGACGAGGTCGAGTACTATGTCGAGCTTCTCGACGCCGCCGATCTCCTCGAGGGATCGACGTCGAAGAAAGACGCGCAGTTCTCGAAACCGTCTCCCGAGATTTTTCAGGCCGCGCTCGATCAGGTGGGCAGCGATCCGGAACGGACCTTCGCCGTCGGCGACACGCCGTACGACATCCTCTCCGCGCATCGCATCCCCATCCCGATCATCGCGGTGCTCAGCGGCGGCTTCCCCCGCGAGCTCCTCGGGAAGGCGGAGTTTCTCTTCGCGGACTTCACGTCGATGGTGAAGGAGCTCGACCGGATCGATGCCTATCTCAGCGAAGAGTGACGACGTCCATCGCCGCGCGATCGTCGTCGACACCCACTGCGACACGCCCTATCGCCTCTTCCGGCACAACGTCCATCTCGACGAGCACGATACCGAGGCGCAGGCGGATTTGCAGTCGCTGAGCGCGGGGGGCGTGACCGCGTCGTTCTTCGCCGCGTACGTCCCGCCGTTTTACGCGAACCGCGGCGCGGCGGACTTCGCGCGGAAGCTGATCCGCATCATCCGCGAGGAAGCTGCGCGCCGCACCGACGTGCTCACGTTCGCGGACGACAGCGACGGCATCGTCGCGGCGAAACGCGACGGCAAGCTCGCGCTCATGATCGGCGTCGAAGGCGGCCACGCCATTGAAGACTCGCTCGACATCCTGCGCGAGCTTTACGCCAGCGGCGCGCGCTACTTGACCCTCACGCACGTGAACACGAACAACTGGTGCGACTCGTCCGGCGACGCGCCGCGCCACGGCGGCCTCACCGACTTCGGGCGCGACGTCGTGCGCACGATGAACGACCTCGGCATGATCGTCGACGTCTCGCACGTCTCCGACGACGCGTTCCGCGCCGTCATCGAGACCACGCGCGTGCCGGTCGTCGCGACGCACTCGTCGTGCCGCGCGCTCTGCCGCCATCCGCGCAACATGACCGACGACATGCTCCGCGCGCTCGCGGAGAACGGCGGCGTCTGCATGATCAACTTCTTCTCCGCGTTCATCAGCGATGACGTCGCGCAGGTGATCATGAAGGCGCAGAAGCGCCGCGCCGATCCCTATCGCGACGGCACCGGCGGTACCGAGGAGCTGCCGGACGATCGCACGGACTGGGACACGTACCTGAAGTGGTTCCAGACGCTCGGCTGTCCGTCCGCGACGCTCGACCAGGTCGCCGATCACATCTTCCACGCGGCGGAAGTCGCGGGCATCGATCACGTCGGCATCGGCAGCGACTTCGACGGCGTGCCGGCGCTGCCCACCGAGCTCGCGACCGCGGCCGGGCTGCCGCTGCTCACCGCGCGTCTCCTCGATCGCGGCATGAGCGAAGGCGACGTCGCGAAAGTCCTCGGCGGGAACTTCCTCCGCGTCTTTCGCGCGATCGAAGCGGCGCGGCGGTAACGGCGGCGGCGGCGTCCGCTACAATTCGGCGCGCATGCCGACCGAAGTCGAACAGTCCCGCGAGCTCGCCCGCGCGTTCTGGGCCGGGAAACCGATCGCCTGCCCGCGCCATCCCGGCGCCACGCTCACCGGCAGCTTCGTCCAGACCACCTTCGCCGATCACATCTTCCTCACCTGCTCGCGCGGCAAGGAGACGCTCACGATCCCGCAGCGGCCGAAGCAGATGGAGTTCTACGACCAGCAGGTCGAGGGCTTCGTCGAGAACCTGCAGCGCGGCGACGCCATCCTCTGCTACCGCTGCCAGGCCAAGATGGAGACCGCGGCGAAGGAGAATCCCGAGACCGGCGTAACCGACTACACCTTCACCTGCACGCGCTGCTTTTCGTGGGGCCGCTGGGTCGGCAAGCCTGAGCTCGCAAAGATCGGCAAGGATTGATGGTAGGGAACGCCCTCTCTCCGTCACTCCTTCAGTTGAGTGTCGTAGTGAAGGGGTGTTGATTGGCTTTTGGTGCGCACGACTCGGTCGATGTGATCGATTGGGCTCCGCGTTGGAGTTTCTGGGGAGTGGCCGAGAACTTCGCCCGCGTTCAGATCCTGCTCAACGTCTTCGACGGAAACCCGGATAGCTGGCTCGAGTTCATCGAGCGCAACGGGTCGCCCGAAGACGAGCCGGACGTGCCGTTCCTCGTCGCCGTCAAACAGCGCCTCGCGGAAGATCCCGCGTTGCTCGACGACATGCGCCGCATCGTGCGCGAGTTCGCGGAACGCTTCGGCAACGACCCCGCATAAACTCACCGCGATGTCTCACGTCGTCATCCTCGGTGGCGGCTTCGCCGGCCTCTACGCCGCGCGCGGTCTCGCGCACGCCGACTGCGCGATCACGCTCGTCGACCGCCACAACTACCATCTCTTCCAGCCCCTGCTCTATCAGGTCGCCACCGCGGCGCTGAATCCGAGCGACATCGCCGCGCCGATCCGCGCGATCCTGCGCCACCAGAAAAACGTCGAGGTGATCCTCGGCGACGCCACGTCCGTCGACGCTGCACAGAAACAGGTGCACCTCGCCGACGGCGCGACGCTCGCGTACGACTATCTCGTCATCGCCACCGGCGCCACGCATTCGTACTTTGGCCATCCCGAATGGGAGCGCTTCGCGCCGGGGCTCAAGACCATCGACGACGCGCTCGAGATCCGCCGCCGCGTGCTGCTCGCCTTCGAGGCCGCCGAACGCGAGGAGGATCCCGCGACGCAGCAGGCGCTGCTCACGTTCGTCGTGATCGGCGGCGGACCCACCGGCGTCGAGCTCGCGGGCGCGCTCTCCGAGATCGCGCGCCAGACCATGCTCCGCGACTTCCGCCGCATCCATCCCGAAGGCGCGCGCGTCATCCTCACCGAAGGGCGCGAGCGCGTGCTGCCTCCGTATCCTCCCTCGCTCTCCGAGAGCGCGCGCAAGCAACTCGTCCACCTCGGCGTCGAGGTCATCACCGGCGCGATCGTCACTGGCGTCAACGATACCGAGGTCTGCATCGGCGAGCGTTCGATTGCGACGCGGACGGTGCTGTGGGGCGCGGGCGTGCAGGCCTCGCCGCTCGCGCATTCGCTCGGCGTGCCGCTCGATCGCGCCGGACGCGTACTCGTCGAGCCGGAGCTGACGATTCCGGGACACCGCGACGTTTTCGTAATCGGCGATCTCGCCGCGGCGAAGCAGCGCGACGGCGCGTTCGTGCCCGGCGTCGCGCCGGCCGCGATTCAGGAAGGACAGCACACCGCGCGCAATCTCGAGCGCGCGCTCGAAGGACAGCCGCTGCGCGCGTTCCGCTACCGCGACAAAGGCTCCCTGGCGACGATCGGCCGCGCCGCCGCCGTCGCCGACTTCGGACGCATCCGCTTCGGCGGCTTCTTCGCGTGGCTGGCCTGGCTGGTCATCCACATCTTCTTTCTCATCGGCTTCCGCAACCGCTTCCTCGTCATCACGCAGTGGGCATGGGCGTACCTCACCTATCAGCGCGGCGCGCGCCTCATCACCGGTGAACGAATCGGCGACCGGACGCGCGACGGAAGGTCAACTACTTGATCACCCACTCGCCTTCATCGACGAAGCGCACCGCGACGCCTTTCGCTGCGGCGAGCTGCTTCGTCTCCTCGATCGCGTTCGGCTCTTCGCGGTAGTCGTCCTCGGAGACGCCGTAGTGGATCGGCACGACCAGCTTCGCGCGCAGCAGCAGCGCCGCGGCGACCGCCTGCGTGGGCGTCATTGTCGCGGGGACGTCGACGTCGATCGGGCGTCCGCGGATCACGGCGCCGTTCATCGGCAGAAACGCGACGTCGAACGGACCGTACGCGCGGCCGTCGAGCTCGAAGCCGCTGTGCCAAACGGTGTCGCCGCAGTGGATGAGGTTCATGCCCGCGGCCTTCACGATCCACGACACCTGCGTCTCGCCGAAGCCGTCCGCGGCGGACACGGGGATGAACACGAAGTCGCCGAACGCCTCGGGATGAAAGAGCTCGACCGGCCGCGCGACGAGCCCTTTCGACGCGACGACCGGCGCGAGCTTGTCGAGGCAGAACACCGCGCCGCCTTCGGCCAGCAGCAGCTTCAGCGCCGCCGCGTCGAAGTGATCGTTGTGCAGGTGCGTGATGAGCACCGAGCGGCGCTTGCTCGACGCCTCGAGCGGCACGATCGGGCGCGGCCACGTGCCGCCCCACGCCGCCTTCGACGTCCACGGATCGATGAAGAGCGTCGTCTCCGGCGTCTCCAGGCGGATGCCCGCCCACGACAGGCGTTGGATGCGCAGCGGCGCGACCGCTGCAGCCGGCGTCGCGGCAGCGAGTCGCAGCGGCGACGCCATTGCGGCCGCTCCGGCGACGAGCGTGGAAGAAAACGCGCGGCGCGAGATCATCGCGCGCTCTCCAGAATGTCGTAATGCACCGTGGCTTTCGGCGGTGTCGGCGGCGGCAGCCGATCGAGCATCGTCTGGATCTCCGGCGTCACGGTTCCGTACTCGGCGATCAGCTTCGCCGCGCGCTCGCGATCGCCCGCGGTCTCAATGGCGAGCACCTCCGACGCGAGCGTACGCAGCGACGCGAGCATCGCCCGCGGCGCGATGTGCCAGCCGTTCTTGCGTGCGACGAGGCCGCCGTGGCGCAGGCACCAGTTGAGCGCGATGCAGGTCGACGCGCGATGCTGCGGCGGCGCGTCGCCGCGCACGACGTCGTTGAGCGTGTGGATCGTGACGCCGAGGAACGTCGCGAGATCCGTGTCGAGCGATCCGCGCCGCAGCCACTGCGACGCGAGCACCGCCGTCACGTCGGCCTTCACGATCACGATCGGCGCCCACGCGTCGCCGAGCGCGTCCTGCAGCGGCTTTCCGTTCACGACCTTCGGCCCGAGGTCGGAGGTCACGTACCGCAGCGCATACCAGCGCGAGAGCGCGGCGCCGTCGAGCGCGCGCACCGCGGCGCCATCGAGCGACGCGACGCCGGCCGGCTTCACCTGCCGTTCGAACCAGCCGGCGACGGTCATGTTCTTCCAGTGAATCCAGCTGCGGCCGACGACCGGGCGCAGCGACGCGTCGAACGGCGGATAGCTCGCCGGCGCGGTCGACTGCGCGGACGCGCCCGCGCGCGCGACGAGGTCGCCGATGGCGCTGACGCCCGGCGGCACCGTGCCCTTGTCCCACGCGGCCGATGCCGGCGACAGCGTGCGCGCGAACGCGTCGAGCCGCTGCTGAAACGAGAGCAGCCACGCGTCGTCGGGATCGCGCACGCCGACGATGACGTCGCCGAACGGGCTCGCATCCGCGCTCGCTTTCTGCACACGCACGAGCACCAGCACCGGACTGTGCGCCGCCGCGCGCAGCGCCGTCTCGGCGGCCACGGCATCACCTCCCGCCGCGGCGTCGCTGACGCGCTCGAGATACGTCGCGACGAGCGGCAGCTCCGCGGCGCGCGCCGCCGCGGCCTGCGCGCGCATGGCGTCGATGCGCACCGACGGCGGCGCGGCGGGCGTCGTGAGCGTCGTCGCCGCGCGCGCGAACGTCTCGCACCACTGGCGTTGCGGCGGCGTGAGCGCGCGGCAGTCCCAATGCACGTCGATCAACGTAGATAGCGCCGCCGAAAGCAAAGTAACCATCAAAAGCATTTTTGCTAGTTACACCGCCGCAACGTACACTGTCAACCGTGAAACCGAAACGTCACTTCTCCTTCATCGGCGGCGCGACGGCCATCGACTTCGTGAATACCGAAGGACTGCGCGACGGCAAGCCGATCGACCTGCTCGATGGCCCGGAGGCGCTCGAGGAGTGGCTGATCGCGGCGGATCTTCTCGCGCCGCGCGACGTCCGCGGCCGCCTCGACGCGCGCACGCTCGACGCCGTGCGCACGCTGCGCGCGGCGCTGCGGCGGATCGTCACCGCGATGTCCGAGGACAAACCACCGCGTCGGCAGGACGTCGGCGCGATCGACGCGGAGCTCGCGCGCGCGCCGGGCGCGCTCGCGTTGACGCTCGCGGACGGCAAGCTCGCGGCGTCGTTTCAGCCGCGCGGCGACGCGGCGAAGGATGCGCGCTTCGTGCTCGCGCGCATGGCCGCCACGTTTCTCGCGGAAGCGAACCCGCAGCGCCTGCACCTCTGCGGCGGTGCGCGCTGCATCCGCTTCTTTTACGACACGTCGAAGAGCGGCACGCGGCGCTGGTGCACGATGAGCGGCTGCGGCAATCGCGAAAAGTCGGCCAAGCACCGCGCCGCGCGACGCGCGTAGCTCGACTCGCTCAGCGCAGCGTCCGCACCGGCGTTTCGCCGAGCGACGCGCCGGCGATCACGCTGTCGAGGCGGCGCCGCGTCGCGGGCACTTTGCGCATGTACTTCTCGGTCTCGGGCAGCGTGCGGATGAGCCCCGCCAGCATCCGCTTCACGTTGTGCGAGCCGCCGTTGTAGAGCGCCGCGGTCATCTCCTCGACGTCGGCGTCCGGCGGCGCGAGCTTCCGCGCCTCGACCGCTTTCCGCTCGAGATGACGCACGAGGAACTTCGCCATGCTCTTCGCCGAGAAGCGGTCGTCGAGATGCTCGCCGAGGTACTCGCTCGCCTCGTAGGCCATCGTGCGCGTGACCGTGCGGCGGTCGACGCCGAAGTGCTGTTCGAGCATGCGGTCGCGCTTCGCGATGAGGTCTTTCTGATAGCGCGCCCACGACGCGAGCTGCGTCGCCTTCAGCGAGCGGTATTCCGTCCGCACGCGGTTGCGGAACGCGCGCAGTTCGGCGCGCGAGCCGTGGTCGAGCAGATGCTCGAGCTCTTTGAGCGCGGCCTTGTTGTGCTCGTCCGCGTGTTTGATGTCGGCGTAGTACTTCTTCGACCCAAACGGCGAGAGCAGATCGAGCTCGTCGATGCCTTCGCGGCGGAGCTCCTTCGCCGCGTGCAGCAGATGCTTCGCGCGCTTGCGGCGCGCGGGCGAGTCCTGATCGACGATGAGCGTGGCGATCGTGTCGGCATCGCCGAGGGGCTTCTTCATGATGTAGGCGCGCGAGCCGATGAGATAGTCCTTCGTGACGAAGAGCTTCCCGTCGAAATGCTCCTGGCGATACGCGACCGGCGTCGCCTGCGCGAGTCCGACGGCGCCCGCCTCGGAGACGTCGAGGATCTTGCCGTTCGTCTCCGCGTGCGCGATGGCGAGGAGCAGCGTGACGGACGGCGCGCTCGGGAACGAACGCGCGGCGTCGTCGATCACGACCACGAGCTTCTCCGGATCGCGCGTCCACATCTCCGCGAGCTCGCGCCCGAGGGACTTGATGCGCAGCTCGATCTTCGCCTGCGAGGCCTCGCCCAGCGTCGGAATGTTCGCCGACGCCTCGGGTGGCGGTTCGAGCGACGGCGTTTCGGGAACGAAGAACGGCAGCGGCGGTGCGGGACGATTGGGCGGTGCGAGTTGCGCGAGCTCGACGATCGGATCGTCGCCGAGAGGCAAGCGCGTAACTCCGAAGACGGCGACGCCGAGCGCGACGCCGGTCAACACCCACCACCACCATTGGTTCCGCATGATCAGGGCCTCGGGGTCAGAGTAGCATTCGCTCTTGCCAATGCAATGCGAACGTTTCCGTAAACCTGTTCTGCTCGTCGCGCTGCTGCTCGCCGCATGCTCGCGCGAGCAGCCGGCCGCATCGACCGCGACGCAATCGACTGCCACGCGATCCGCACCAACCGCGCCGACGACGTCAACGACCGCGACGATCCCGACCAGCACGATTCCCACCGCGACGATGCCGGCGGTGCCGCCGCCGGTCGGCGGCACGTACGACGACGCGCTGCTGTGGTTCAAGTCCGTGCCGCGCTTTCGCTTCGTCCTCGATGAGAGCGGCGTGCACGCGGAAGGCGAGATGACGCGTGCGCGCATCGGGCAGGAGCGGGTGACGTTCCGCGCGGACGGCACGGAGTGGCGCGCGGCGGCGGGACCGCGCGGCGTGCCGTGGGAGAAGCGCATCGGCGGACAATGGCAGCACGTCGATGCGCCGCCGTACGGCGTGCGCTTCTACCAGCGCGTCACGCTCGCCTTCGATCCGCAGAAGAAAGAAGGGACGGCGCAGCTCGTCGAGCCGGGCCACTACCGCTTCACCGACGCGAACACGAATCACGTGCACGACGTCTGGGTCACGCCGCGGTCGCACATCACGAAGATGACCATCGGCGGCGTCATGGAACTGCGGATCCTCGAGTGAGCAAGCGCAACGCGGCGCAGACGCCGCCGCCCGGCGACCGTCCGATCAAGACGCTCGAACGCGTGCTCTCGCGCGCGGGACTCGGCTCGCGCAGCGAGGCGCGGCGCTGGGTCGGCGAAGGGCGCGTGAAGGTGAACGGCCGCGTCGAAGGCGATCCGAATCGCTGGATCGATCTCGAGCGCGACCGCGTGCTCCTCGACGACCGTCCCATCGAGAAGCAGGAGCACGTATATCTGCTGCTTCACAAGCCGAAGGGATACCTCACGACCTATCGCGATCCGGAAGGGCGGAAGACGATCTACGACCTCCTTCCCGATCGCCAGCAGTACCTCTTTCCGGTGGGACGGCTCGACCTCGACACGAGCGGCCTGCTGATCCTGACGAACGACACCGCGTTCGCCGAGCGGCTGACGAATCCCGACTACCACGTGCCGAAGACGTATCTCGTCAAAGCGTCGACGCACCTCAGCGACGAGCAGCTCGACTCGCTGCGGCGCGGCGTCGAGCTACGCGACGGACCGACGCGCCCCGCGATCGTCACGCGCGTGCGCGAGTCCGGCGGCCGAACCGTCTTCACGATCACGATCACCGAGGGACGCAACCGGCAGGTGCGGCGGATGGTGGAAGCGCTCGACGCGAAGGTGCTGAAGCTCGTGCGCACGGCGATCGGTCCGATCGAGATCGGCGAGCTCGCCGCCGGCGCGACGCGCGAGCTGACGCGCGACGAAGTCGACGTCTTGCGCCGATAATGCGCACATGAAGCGCGTCGCCTTCCTGCTGATCTTCCTCGCCGCGTGCGGCGGCCACGAGCCTGCCGCGACGAACACGAGCACCACGACCGCGCCCGCGAAGCCGGCGACACCGCCGCCGCCGACCGTCGCGGAGGCGAAGACGCTCCTCGAGAACGCGCCGGAGCTCGGCGAGTTTCAGTTCACCGACGCCGCGTACTCGCTGCCGATGCAGACTTCGGTGATGAACGATCCCACGCGCGCGGCGCTGAAAGACCTGCAGCGCGCCGGCTGGCTCGCCGTCGACGGCTCGGGCGGCGTGATGCTGACGCCGAAGGCGCGCGACGACAAACGCTTCCTCCTGCGCGCGAACGGCATCCTCGACATCGTGCCGCTGGCGAAGAAAGAGCTGCGCGGCGTCACCGACGTGCGCGCGAATCCCGACGGCACCGCGACCGCGGACTTCGCGTGGGCGTGGATCGCGAACGACGTCGGCAACGCGTTCACGACCGGCGAGGTGCACGACCGCTTCATGCGTTCGCGGCAGTCGCGCGCGACGCTGATCTGGGACGGCAAAACGTGGAGCGTGCTGCGGATCGAGTGACCGCGACTACGCCGCGCCCGTCTCCTCGCCCATCTCTTCGACGACCGGCCACGTCGCATCGCGCCACGGCCCGGCCATGAGCAGCCCGGCGGTGGCGAGGTACACGCGGATCTGCCGCGGGTCGTACTGCTCGCGCAGCGCGGCGACGGCGTTGCGCACCTGCTCTTCCGTCGGCGGCGTGTAGTCGTCGGTCTCGATCGCGCCGTTCTCGTGCGGGATCTGCCACTGGTCGAGGAACGCCCCGAGCATGTTCGCCTGATCGTGCGTGTGGTACTGCATCAGCGCGATCTCGAGAAACTGCTCGAAGTCGGGCGAGGCGGCGCGCGACGCGAGGAGGTCCGCCTTCTTCTCCGGCGGCATCTTGCGAATGGTCTCGTCGCGGAAGTGCAGGGCCTTGGCGAGCTGCATCTGCGCCATGAGGCGCGAGTTGTTCTCGCCGTGCTTCCAGAACGACGTGAGGATGGTGCGGCGGAGATCGGGGTCGGTCAGCTCTTTGAAGATACGGCGCGCGGTCCACATGCGCGCGCTTTCTAGCACAAATCAGCCGATCTCCGCGCGCACGGCGGCGACGAGCGCGCGCCACGCGCGAAGGTCGTCCGCCGACGGTGCGCGCCCCTCACGCAGCAGCGGCTTCGCGGCGTTCTCCCCTTCCTCGCCGAGCCGCGTCACGCGCGGATGGCCGTACGTGGTGCCGAGGCCGGCCAGCGCGTGGAAGTGGCGCGCGAGCGCGGGGAGGTCGAGCGTCTCCGCGTCGAGCAGCCGCTGCATGTCGTCGAGGCGCGACGCGGTGGTCTCGCGAAAGCGCGCGCGCAGTTCCGCCATGAGCTGGTCGTCGTTGACCACCGCGCGCAGATCGCCGGCGAGCGCCATCGGATCGAACGGCTTGAGCAGCACGCCGCGCGCGCCCAGCTTGCGCAGCATCTCCACCTCGGAGGCAATCGCGTTGGCCGTGAGGAACACCACCGGAATCGCGGCGGTCGCGTCGTTCGCCTGCAGCGCGCGCAGCGTGGCCGCGCCGTCCATGCCCGGCATCATCAGATCGAGGAGGATGCAGTCGGGCTGCTCGGCGGCCGCGCGCGCGACGCCGTCCGCGCCGTTCGCCGCCTCGACGACGTTCATCCCGCCGACGCGGCCGAGACTCACGCGCGCGATGTAGCGCGCATCGTCCTCGTCGTCGATGACCAGCACTTTCATTTGTCCAGCATCCCGTTAATGACGCCGACGAGCCGCACGGCGTTCCGTTCGGCGATCGTGACGAGGTTCCGCGCCTCCGGGCCGAGCTCGCCCATCGCGCCGGACGCGAGCAGGCCGAGTGCGCCGCGGATCGACGTGAGCGGCGTGCGCAGCTCGTGGCGCAAGAGAGCCGCGTCCGCGCGCGATTCGAGCTCGTCGACGACGTGCCGCGCCAGCGTGCGCAACGCCTGCAGCTGCCGCTCGCTCAGCCGGCGCGGAATGCGGTCGACGACGCAGAGCGTGCCGAGGTTGAAACCGCTGGAGGTGCGGAGCGGCGCGCCGGCATAAAACCGGAGATGCGGAGGTCCGGCCACGAGCGGATGATGCGCCACTTCGGGGTCCTTGGAAATGTCGTGCACGACGAAGACGTCGTCGCCGCGAATGGCGCGGTCGCAGTACGACAGCTCGCGCGGCACCGAGTCGTGCTCGAAGCCGATGCGCGACTTGAACCAGAGCCGCGTTTCATCGACGAGGCTGACGAGCGCGATCGGCGTGTCGCAGACGATCGCCGCGAGCTCCGCCAGCGCGTCGAACGCTTCCTCCGGCTCCGTGCCCACCACGTGACAGCGGCGTAGTGCATCGAGCCGCGCCGCTTCGTGAGGTCCCTCCGCGAGCAACTCCATGGCTGCACGCTATCGACGCGAGATTACGCGAAGATTACGACGCGAGGCGGTAGCCGAACCCGCGCACCGTCAGCAGGATCTCCGGCTCTTCCGGGTTGCGCTCGATCTTCTGGCGGATGCGGCGGATGTACACCGCGACGTTCTTGTCCGACGCGAGCTCGTCCTCGGCCCACAGCTGCTCGATGAGGAAGTCGCGGCTGACCGCTTTGCCGCCGCGCGCGGCGAGCAGGTGCACGAGCTGGAACTCCTTCTGCGTCAGCCCCGCGGGCTTGCCGTCGACGAGCGCGTCCTGCAGCGCGGCATCGACGACCAGCCGGCCGATGTGCAGCACCTCCGCGCGCTCCGTGCGGCTCAGCTCCTGCGCGCGCCGCAGCTGCGCGCGCACGCGCGCCACAACCTCGCGCGGCTCGAACGGCTTGACGATGTAGTCGTCCGCGCCGGTCTCGAGTCCCACCACGCGGTCTTCGAGCGCGGAGCGCGTGCTGAGGATCACGATCGGCGTCTGATGGCGCGCGCGAATGCGCTGACAGGCGTTGAGGCCGTCGCCGTCGGGCAGCATGAGGTCGAGGAGGATGAGGTCGTACGCGCGGCGTCCGACTTCGGCCATCGCCTCGGCGATCGTGCCCGCCGTCGTGACGCGAAATCCTTCCCGCGCCAGCAGCGCCTCCAGCGTCTGCCGCGTGAGCAGCTCATCCTCCACCACCAGCACTGCCGCGGGCATCGTTTCATTGTACTGAGGCCTACAATCTGCGCATGCCTCTCGCTGCCGGTACGCGCATCGGCCGCATCCGTATCGACGCGTTGCTCGGTACGGGCGGGATGGGAGAGGTGTATCGCGGCTGGGACGAGAAGCTCGAGCGCGCGGTGGCGCTGAAGGTCGTGCACGCGGACAAGCGCGGCAGCGGCGCGATGCGCAATCGTTTCCTGCGCGAGGCGCGCGTGCTCTCGCAGCTCGACCATCCGCACATCTGCCGTCTCTACGACGTCCTCGAACGCGAGGAGAGCGACTATCTCGTGCTCGAGCTCGTGGAAGGGACGACGCTGCGCGCGCACGTCGAGCAGGGACTCTCGCGCGCCGACGCAGTGGCGATCGCGCTGCAGGTCGCGCGCGTGCTCGCGGTGACGCACGCGCGCGGCATCGTGCACCGCGACCTCAAGCCCGACAACATCATGCTCACGCCCGCGGGCGAGGTGAAGGTGCTCGACTTCGGCCTCGCGCGCAGCGTCGGCGGCGACGCGGTGCCGGTGCTGGCGACCGCGGAAGACTTCGCGGGCGACGACCTCGAGAAGACGGCCATCCTCGCCGGGCGCGGCTCCGCGACGACCGAGCGCGATCCGACGCACACCGTCGCGGGCAGTCTCGTCGGCACGCTGCACTACATGTCGCCGGAACAGGCGCGCGGACTGCCGCCGTCCGAGACGACCGACATCTACTCGCTCGGCATCGTCCTGTACGAGATGCTGCGCGGCGGCCGCTCGCCGTACGGCACGAACGCGAACGTGAACGAGCTACTCGTGCGCGTGCGCGGCGCGGAAGTCGAGCCGTTCGACTGCGGCGACCGCGCGCTGAACGCGCTGCTGAAGCGCATGCTCGCGCTGTATCCCACCGACCGCCCGAGCGCCGCGGACGTGAGCCGCGAGCTCGCACGCATCGCCGAGCGCCCCGCGCGCGTGCGGCGACGCGTGACCGGTGCCGCGCTCGCGCTGGCGATCGTGCTCGCCATCGCCGCCGCGGTCGTCGCGTCGCGGCACTTCACGGCCACGCGGCCGCTCTTCGAAGGACGCGAAGGTGGACGCCTGGCGATCCTGCCGTTCCGCAACGAGACGCACGACGCCTCGCTGCGCTGGATCGAGCTCGGCCTCCCCGACCTCGTCGCGCAGGGCATCCGCCGCGCGCGCGGGCTCGACGTCGTGCCGTCCGACACCGTGACGCGCGCGATGCGCGACCTGCATCTGCGGACCAACGCCGAGCTCACCGGCACGCAACGCCGCGCGCTGCTCGAAGCCATGAGCGCGGACGTGCTCATCGCGCCGACGGTCGTTTCCGACGACGGCGCGTACACGATCCGCTACACCGCCGCGACGCGCGACCGCGTCGAGAGCACGCGCGAGACATCGTCCACGGTGCTCGTCGAGGCGGCGAAGCAGATGAGCATCGACCTCGTGCAGCGCATCGATCCCGCCAGCGCGGCGCCGGTGCGCGCGCGCTACTCGCTCGACAACATCGCCAACCTGCTCTACGCGATGGGCACGCAGGAGCTGCATACGCGCGGGCCGAAGATCGCGGCGCACTACTTCACGGTCTGTCTCGACCGCGACCGTGACTTCATCGCCGCGCAGATGCAGCTCGCCGCGTGCCTCCACACGATGGGCGACGACGCGCAGTCCGACGCGCTGCTCGCCGAGGCGCTCGCGCGCGCGAAGGCGCGCAACGACCGCGAGCAGTACACGAACGGCCTCGTCGCGCGCGGCGTGTTCGCGCTGGAGAACGGCCACTACGCGCTGGCCGAGCAGGTGTCGCAGGAGGCGCTCGCGTCCGCGCGCGCGCTCGGCGATCGGGACCTCCTCGCGCGCGCCTATCTCGACCTCGGCCACACCGCGCTGCACACCGGCCGGCTCGATCGCGCGAAGTCGTTCTACGAGACCGCGCTGCGCATCGCCGTCGCGCGCCACGACATCGGCCAGCAGGCGCAGATCTACAACGCCCTCGGCAACGTCGCCAGCAGCGGCGGCAACACGCCCGAGGCGCACGTGCTGTTCGCGAAAGGCCTCGCGCTCGCCGAGCGGATCAACGACCGGCTGCGCGAGGTGACGCTCATCGGCAACCTCGCGCTCGTCGAAGGCGACGCGGGCCATTTCGCGCGCGCGGAAGCGCTCACGCGCCGCCAGCTCGCGCTCACGCGCGAGCTCGGCGACGCCGGCACCGAGATGATCGCGCTGACGAACCTCGGCCTGTGGCTGTGGGCGCAAGGCAAGGAGCAGGACGCGGTCGTGTTCACGGAGCAAGCCGCCGCCGTCGCCGCGCGCGCGGGCAATCCGCGCGTCGAGGCGCTGATCCTGTCGAACCTCGCCACCGCGAACGTGAAGCTCGGCGATCTCGACGCGGCGGCGCGCCACAACGACGCCGCGCTGGCGAAGGCGGCGCCGCTCGACGATCCCGAGATCGACCGCGATGTGCAACTCGGCCTCGCCTACGCGCTCATTCGCGAAGGGAAGCTCGACGACGCGCGGCGCGCGATCGATCGCGGCGAGCGCTGGCAGAAGAACACGCGCTCGCTGCTCATGCGCGCGCGGCTGCTGTACGCGCGCGGCGACTACGCGGCCGCGTACGAGCTCGCCACGCGCGCGAAGCAGCGCCACGACGGCTGGCTCCTGCAGTACGAGCAGATGCTGCAGGCGTTCGCGGAAAGCGCGCGGACGCATCAGCCGTCGACGGTCGCGTTCGAGTCGCCGCTGCGCGCGCGCGTCAGCTCGGGAGTTTCGCCGCCCGCGCCACCGCTTCCACCAGATCGAACGGCTCGATCGGCTTCGTGAGGTAGTCGACGAAGCCGCTGCGCTCCGCGGCGGAACGGCCGGCGGGGAACGCCGTCAGCGCGACGATCGGCAGCGTCTCGAGTCCCGGCTTCTCGTGGATCGCGCGCGCGAGCGCGTAGCCGTCCATGACCGGCATGGCGATGTCGCTGATGAGCAGATCGGGGCGATGGCGCTCGAGCTCGCGCATCACCTGCACGGCCGAGTCGTACGCGACGACATTCGCGCCGGCGGCGCGCAGCGTCGCGCGCACGACCTCACGGCCCTCGCGGTCGTCGTCGACGATCACGATGTCGAGACCCTGCAACCGATCGGGCTCGACGCGGCGTTCGGGGATCTCCTGCCGCGCGCGCACTTCCGGCGCGGAGCCGCTGGCGACGGACGTGATCGGCAGCGTCACGGTGAACGTCGCGCCCGCGCCGCGGCCGCGGCTTTCGACGGCGACGGTGCCGCCGTGCGCCTCGACGAGATAGCGCACGATCGAGAGGCCGAGGCCGAGGCCGCCGTGCACGCGCGTGCTCGGATTCTCGGCCTGGCGGAACGGCTCGAAGACGTGCGGCAGAAACGACGGCTCGATGCCCTCTCCGGTGTCGACGACCGAGATCTGCAGCCGCGAGTTCGTGCGCCGCGCCTGGATCTGCACGACGCCGTATTTCGGCGTGAACTTCACCGCGTTCGTGAGCAGGTTCCAGATCACCTGCTGGATGCGCGTCGGATCGACGATGACGGAGCCGAGCGCGGGCCCGAGATCCGTCGACAGCGTGATGTACTTCGCGTCGGCGCTGGGCTGCACCGCTTCGACCGCGGCCGCGATGAGGCGCGCGACGTCGATGCTCTCGGTGGTGAGGCGCAGCTTGCCGCTGACGATGCGCGAGACGTCGAGCACGTCGTCGATGAGGCGCGCCTGCAGCTGCGCACCGCGGCCGATCGCGGCGACCGCCTCGTGAAACATCGCGTCGTCGGCGGTGAGCGTCGGCAGCAGCCGCGCCCAGCCGAGGATCGCGGTCATCGGCGTGCGCAGCTCGTGCGACAGCGTCATCAGGAACTCGTCCTTGGCGCGGTTGGCCTCCTGCGCGACGCGCGACGACTCGTCGCTGCGGCGGCGCTCTTCCTCCGCCAGCAACCGCGCCTCACGCTGTTCGTAGAGCGCGCGCTGCGTCTCCTCGGCGTGCTTGCGCTCGGTCATGTCGCGCGTGACTTTCGTGAAGCCGCGCAGTTGCCCGGTCGCGTCGTAGACCGCCGTGATGACCACGTTCGCCCAGAAGCGCGTGCCGTCCTTGCGGATGCGCCACCCTTCGTCCTCGACCATGCCCACTTCGCGCGCGATCTTCAGCTCGCGCTCCGGCTTGCCGGAGCGCAAGTCTTCCTCGCCGTAGAACGTCGAGAAGTGCTTGCCGATGATCTCTTCCGGCTCGTAGCCCTTGATGCGGCGGGCGCCCGCGTTCCACGTCGTGATGTGGCCGGTGGGATCGAGCAGGAAGATCGCATATTCCTGCACCGACTGCACGAGCAGGCGGAACATCTCCTCGCTCTGCCGCAGGCGCTCTTCCGCGGCGCGGCGCTCGCTGAGATCGCGCGTGACCTTCGCGAACGCGCGGACCGAGCCGTCTTTCTCGCGCAGCGCCGTGATGATCGTGTTCGCCCAAAAGCGCGTGCCGTCCTTGCGGATGCGCCAGCCTTCGTCCTCGATGCGTCCCGTGCGTCCCGCGACTTCGAGCTCCCGGTCCGGCTTCCTGTTCTCGAGGTCCTCGGCCGAGTAGAAGACAGAGAAGTGGCGGCCGATCACCTCCGGCGCCTGGTACCCCATCGTCCGCGTCGCGCCGCGGTTCCACGAGCGAATGATCCCCTCGGGACTGAGCAGGAAGATCGCGTAGTCCTCGACCGCGTCGATGAGCAGCGCGAACTCGTCGCCTTCGAGGATGAGGCCGCGGGCCTCCAGGCTTGGTGTCGAATCGGATGCGGACGGCATGTCAGCGTGACCTTACGGTGTTTTCGTCTCCTGCGGCAAGGGGATTGCGGGCGTCGACGACTGTTTGACCAAGTCGTTGAAAGCGGGCACATCTTTCTGCCAGATATCGCGCAGCTGCGCGAGTTGCACGTCGATCTGTTGCACGAGTTGTGCGTAAACGGCGCGATGCTGCGCCGTGGGCGCGAAATCACCGAGCGAAGCCGAGTCCGCGACCGCCGCAAGCTTGTCGTTGAGGCGGATCGGATAGTTCAGCGGATCCTGCGGACTCTTGTTCTTCGTCTGGTACAGCGCTTCCTCGATCGCGGTCATCTTTTTGTCGATCGCATTCGCGGCGTCGGTGATCGGCTTCGCCTTCTCGTCCGAGCCGGCGCGCTTCTTCACATCGTTGAGCTGCGCGCGCACCGTGCGGATGTGCTCGATCTGCGAGTTGATCTCGGAGAGCTTGTCGCGCGCGGCGAGGAGGAAGTCGAACTGCGCCTTGAGATCCGCGGCTGACGTCGACGAGCGCGGATCCTGTTTGACGACGAACGGCGCCGTGAGCGGCGCCTGATCGCCGACGGTGAGCCGCACCGTGTAGTTGCCCGGAATCACGCGCGGTCCGTCCGTCCCGCCGCCCCACAGGATCATCCCCTCGAACTTTTTCGCCTCGGGATACTGCAGATCCCACGCGAAGCGGTTGAAGCCGCGCTTCACGTCGGGGAGCTTGTCTTCGTCCTTGTTCGCGTTCGCGCCGCCGCGATGTTCTTCCTCCGGCTCGTTCGACGCCTGCGCCGCCGGCGTCGCGTTCTCCTTCTGTCCGCCTTCGGACTTCACGCCGATGGTCTTCGCCGGCTGTTGCGGCGGCTGCTTCGGCGTTTCCTTCGCCGCCTCGTCGGCCGCGCGCTGCGCCTTCACTTCCTCGACCGGCTGCGCGACCTCGCCGTTGTATTCGCGGATGAGCGAGCCGTCGGCGTTGAGGAACGCGAGCTTCACCTTCGTGCCCGGCTTCGCATCAGTCCAGTAGTTGACGATCACGCCGCCCGGCGGATTCGTGCCGTAGCCCTGCGGCGCGCGGCCGAAACCTCCGAAGCCGCCGATGCGCCACGTCGGACGCGGCGCGAAGAGGAACGCGTCCTTGCCCGCGAGATCGCCGGCGAGCTGCTGCAGCGGCGTGACGTCGTCGAGGATCCAGAAGCCGCGGCCCTGCGTCGCCGCGATGAGATCGTCGTCGCGCAGGAGCAGGTCCGTGACCGGCACGATCGGCAGATTGAGCTGCAGCGTCTGCCAGTTCGCGCCGTCATCGAACGAGACGTACATCCCCTCTTCGGTGCCGGCGTACAGCAAACCCTTGCGGCGCTTGTCGCTGCGGACGACGCGCGTGAACTGATCGTTCGGAATGCCGTTGACGATCTTCGTCCACGTCGCGCCGTAGTCGGTGGTCTTGTAGAGATACGGCCGGAAGTCGTCGGACTTGTACATCGTCGCGGCGACGTACGCGGCGCCCTTGTCGAACGGACTGACCTCGATCTCGTTGATCATGATCCATTCGGGCATGCCCTTCGGCGTGACGTTCGTCCACGTCTTGCCGTCGTCGCGCGAGACGTGCACGAGGCCGTCGTCGGAGCCGGTCCAGAGCACGCCGCGCTCGGTCGGCGATTCGGCGAGCGCGAAGATCGTTCCGTAGTACTCGACCGACGTGTTGTCCTTCGTAATCGGGCCGCCGGAGGGACCCATCTTCGTCGGATCGTTGCGCGTGAGGTCGTCGCTGATGCGCGCCCAGCTCGAGCCGCCGTTGGTCGAGCGGAAGAGATGCTGCGATGCCGCGTAGAGCGTGTTCGGATCGTAGACCGAGGTGATGATCGGGTAGTTCCACTGGAAGCGCTCGGCGATGTCGCCGGCGCCGTGACCCATCGGGTTATCCGGCCACGGATTCACATCCCTCAGCTCCTCGGTGCGGTGATTGATCATCGTCAGGAGGCCGCCGTACGAGCCGCCGTACACGACGTCGGGATCGTTCGGCTTGGCGACGATGTAGCCGGACTCGCCGCCGGCGGTGACGTCCCAGTCGCGCGGACCGATGCCGCCGTCGCTGCCGCGGCTGCGGATGCGCACCGCGGTGTTGTCCTGCTGCGCGCCGAGGAGGCGGTATGGGAAAGCGTTGTCGGTGGAGACGCGGTAGAACTGCGCGGTGGGCTGGTTGTCCTGCCCCGTCCAGCTCACGCCGCCGTCGGTGGTGACGTTCACGCCGCCGTCGTTGGCCTCGATCATCCGCAGCGGATCGTTCGAGGCGATCCAGAGATCGTGGTTGTCGCCGTGCGGCGTGCGAATCGAGCTGAAGGTCTTGCCGCCGTCTTTCGATTTGTGGAAGCGGACGTTGACGACGTAAACCGTGTCCTCGTCTTTCGGGTCGGCGAAGATGCGCGAGTAGTACCACGCGCGCTGGCGCAGGTCGCGGCTCTCGTTCGTCTTCTCCCACGTGTCGCCGCCATCGCGCGAGCGGAACACGCCGCCGTCCTCCGCCTCGACGATCGCGTAGACGTTCTGCGGATTCGACGGCGAGACCGTGACGCCGATGATGCCGAGCGTCTTCTTCGGCAGCCCTTTGTTGCGGGAGATGTTCTTCCACGTGTCGCCGCCGTCGGTCGACTTCCAGAGCGCCGAGCCTTCGCCGCCGCTCTCGAGGCTGTACGGCGTGCGCCGCACGCGCCACGTCGACGCGTACAGCACGCGCGGATTGCCCGGGTCCATGACCAGATCGACGGCGCCGGCGTTTTCATTCGCGTAGAGGATGCGCTGCCACGTCTTGCCGCCGTCCATCGAGCGGTAGACGCCGCGGTCCTTGCTCGGCGCGAAGAGATGGCCGAGCACCGCCGCGTAGACGATGTCGGGATTGCGCGGATGGATGCGCACGCGCGGGATCTGCCGCGCGTTCTCGAGTCCGATGTGCGTCCACGTCTTGCCGGCGTCGGTCGACTTCCACATGCCGTTGCCGTGCGAGACGTTGCCGCGCACGGTCACTTCGCCGCCGCCGACGTAGACGACGTTCGGGTCCCACTCCGAGACCGCGACCGCGCCGATCGAGCCGCCGAAGAATCCGTCGCTGACGTTCTTCCACGTTTCGCCGCCGTCGGTGGTCTTCCAGACGCCGCCGCCGGTCGAGCCGAAGTAGTAGGTCTTCGGCTGCGCGGCGATGCCTTCGACCGCGTCGGCGCGGCCGCCGCGATACGGGCCGACTTCGCGCCACGCGAGCGGTTTGAAGAGCGCCGGATCGAACGCCGATGCGGCGTGCAGTGCGAGCGTTACGAGCGAGAGGAAAAGTGCGGAGACGAGTCCTTTTCGCGCCATGGGGCGCGACTATAAACGAACGCGAAGAGCGCCACGGCGAGAAATGTGAGCAGGCTGATCATGCGCCCGCGCACGAACGATTGCGGCCAGTAGCGCAGCCGCACGCGATGCGTTCCCTTCGTCAGGTAGACGGAGAGAAACGCGAGGTTCGCGCGCTGGATTTTCACGCGCCGGCCGTCGACGTACGCGCGCCAGCCCTGCCACGCGGAGTCGCTGACGATGAGCCAGCCGTCGCCGTCCATCGCGACGTCGGCTTCGTACGCGCCGAAGCGAGGCCGCCGCAACGCGGTGACGCGGCCGGGACCGTTCGCGCGCTCGTACGTGCGCACGTCCGGCGCGGTGATCCACGCCTGCTTGCGGAAGTCGGGACATGCGTCCATCTCGTTCACGGTCGCGTCGACATCCAGCGGCCCGATCTTGACGTTCGCCGGGACGAACGCCCGCTCGATGACGTTCGTGTTCTCGAGCAGCGTCGCGGAACCTTGTTCGCCGAGGAGCCGCCAGCCGGGCGGGATGCCATCCCATTTCGAGGCGAAGGCGAAGCGCACGTTCATCATCGACAGCAGCGGCCGCGTGAGGTCGTGCACCTGGTTGAAGAAACCGGTCTGATGCACCGACCAGACGGGATACGTCTGAAAGTACGGCCGGAACGTCATCGCCTCGTAGCCGCGCACGTCTTCGAGTCCGTACATCGCGTTCGTGCCGGGGATGAGCGCGATGCCTTTGCCGACGACGCGGAACGGCTCTGCGACGTGGGGCAGCGGATCGAAGATGTGCATCGGCGGAAAGGTCTCGGATTGCGCGAACGACTTGTGCACGCCGCCTTCGCTCAGCACCCGCTGCGCGACGAGCAACGCGACGAGCGCGATGGCGACGCCGCGCGGTCGCGCGATGACGGCGAGCGCGGCGAGCGAGAGACAGCCGAGCTCCGCGAAGACGCGGTATTCGCCCCAGTGGCCGATCGGTTCGATATCAAAGGAACGCGTGATCCAGAGCGTGCCGGCCGTGAGCACGAGCAGCACGCACGTCATCACGAGCGCGGCGTTGCGGAAGTCGCGCGTTGCGAGGAGCTGTTCGGCGCCGAGCGCGGCGAGCAATGCGAGGGAGCACGCGGCCGCGAAGCCGAGACGTTCGTTGATCGTGACGTCGAAGCCGGGCACGCGGTGCAGCGTCCACATGAGCGGCGGCCATGCGGCCTGCGCGAGGAGCCCGAAGAGCGCGAAGCCGCCGAGGGTCCACGTCTGCCGCGAGCGCGCGCGGATCAGCGCGTACACCGCGAGCGCGACGGCGATGCCGCCGACTGCCGCGGTCTCCGCCTTGAGTCCGCCACCCGGTGGATGATGCCAGCCGCGGATGTGGAGGAAGGGGAAAAAGTCGGTTCCGAGCGAGACGAGCACCTGCAGGTTCGTGTCGAGCCGGTCGACCGAGCGCAGCACGTTGCGCCAGTAGTACTCGGCCGTCTGCGGCAGCGCCTCGAAAACGGGCAACAGAAAGATCGCGGAGAGCAGCAGCGCCGTGACGCCGGCGACGACGGCGGTGGCCAGCGCGCGCAACGCGTTGCGACGCACGAACGCGAGCTCGATCGCGCCGTAGACCGCGCCGAGGATGACGGCGTGCAGGACGGTTTCCGGATGCCCGCCGAGCAGCAGCAGCGTCAGGATGACCATCAGCAGTGCGCCGCCGCGCACGCCCGGCGCGAGGACGACCCGACGCGCCGCGAGCAGCACGAGCGGAAAGAGCGCCCAGCAGAACGCGAGCGGCCAGAGGACGTACAACACCATCGGATTCGCGAGCGCCCACCCCGCCGCCCCGATCGCGGCCGTGCTCTCGCGACATCCGAGCTCGCGCGCGAACGCGAACGCGCCGAGCCCCGCGACGAGGAACGCGATCGACGCCGTGAACGTGAAGCTCATCGCCGCCGGCAGCACGAGCGCGATCAGCGTGAACGGACTGTACGGCGCCGGCTGCGCCGCCGCGGCGAGGATGTCGCCGGACAGAATGTACGGATTCCAGAGCGGCCATTCCCCCCGCCCCACCGATTCGCGCAAGACCTGCCGCCACGGAATCATCTGCGTGTAGATGTCCGTGGTGACGAGGTTGTGCGGCACCCCGATCCCCCGCTGCTGCCGGATCACCCCGAGCGGCGGCCCCATGTACGACCCATCGATCGGCCCCATGGCCCGGTTGGCGATCAATGGATATCCACAGATCGCCAGCGGCAGCAGGAACAGAAACACCGCCGCCCCCCGCGAGAGCCGCACGACGAACCGATGCGCGAGCCACAACACGAGCACCGCGGTGACGGCGTAGACGGCGAAGAGCATCAAAACTCGGAGGTGGGGGGCTGGCGCTCGCGCTCTTCCTTGAGGGCAGTCAGAATATCGATCTCGATGAGATCCTTGCCACGACTGGCTGCGCGCTTCATGCGGATCACGTCATCGACGGACGCGACAAGCACGCGCAGTTCCTCGATCCCGAACGGCAATGCATGGCGGACCAGATCACCGTATCCGTTCGTGCCCGACGGAGTACCGAGACAGTCGAGCGCCCCTTCGCGCGTATTGAATGTGAACGAGTCGCCCATTGCGAGCGTTCGCGCGTCGATGATGAAGGGCAACTCTGCTGGAGCACCGCGCAAGGTGGCGTCCAGGTCCTTCAACGCGGCGGCCAGGGCTTCGAGATTGTCGCGACTGCGGTCGTAACAAATGTCCAAGTCCATGGTCACGGACGGCGATCCGAGAAGATTCGCGGCGAAGCCTCCGATGATGATGAAGCGAACTCGGTGCGTAACGAGTACGTCGAGGAGGGCAATGGCATCGAACCGCGGCTTCATAGCGGTCGCGCACTGGTCTTCAGCCGCGCGACGCTTCGTGCCGCCGCGATCGCGAGATGCGCGCGCTCCGTCGGCGTGAGCTTCAGCAACTCCCGGATCAACGTCCGATCAACACCCGCTCCGGGCTTCACCTCGTCGAGCAGTCGTGCCGCTTTCGCCATACAGAAAGTGTACCTCGGCCTCCGACTCCCCTACACCTGCGCCGCGATCCGGTCCGCGAGTGCGGCCAAGGCGCGGCTCATGCCGTCTGCGATTTGCGCGCTGTCGAGCGAGGCGATGTCGATCGTGATCTGCTCGCGATGCGAGATGGCGGCGACGCCGGGGGCACGCAGGGTCCAGTGGGCGTCGAGGGTGATCGTGTTGGCGGGGCCGGCGGAGAACTCTGCTACCGCGATCGAGAGGCCGCGCGTAGCTCCGGCGGGAATCGTTTCGCCGGGGAGGATCATCATTCCTTCGGGCATGCGGGCGGCGAGGTCGAAGGCGAGCGTGTGCAGCACCGCATCCGAGAATGCGGCGGACCATTGGTCGGTGCTGCGGACTTCGAGCTGGTGATCGGCTTTTTGCACGACGATCTCGCGGCGGTCGACGCCGGGCGGGAGCTCGATGCCGTCGATGCCGATGGGGATACCGCGCATCGGCGTCGCGGTCGCGGTGACGCTCGTCGAACCCGCGGCCGACGATGTCGTCGGCGGAATGCGCTCGAGCGAGAAGAAGCGGCTCTTCGAGCGTGAGAAAAACGAGCAGCCCGCGAAGGCGAGCAGCAGTCCCAGAAGAGCGATTCGCCGGCTCATTTCGCCTTCCCCCTTCCCTTCAGCAGCGCGTCGGGATTCTCCTCGAGGTACGACGCGAGCGCGCGCACGGACTCGGCGGCGCGGGTGAGCTCCTTGATGAGCGCGCCGAGGTCGTAGTTCTGACGCGGCGCGCTGCCGAGGAGTTGTTGCGCGCGCGAGGCGGCCGCTTCAGCGGAGCCGGCGGCATTGCGCAGCGACTCGACGATCGGCGCGACGCTCTCGGTCGCGGTCTCGACGCGTTTCGCCGCGACTTCCGCGGAGCCCGCGGCGTTGCGCACGCTCTTCACGATCGGTCCCGCGTTCTCACGCGCGGTCGCCGTCACCTTCTCCACATCCGCCAGCGAACGATTCAGCCGCTGCAGGCTGTCGGTGAGCAGCGGATCGTGCACGAGCGAGTCGAGGCGTTCGGACGTGCTACGCAAATGTCCCGCGATCTCCTCGATGGGCAGATTGCGGATGCGCGCGGCGACGTCGTTCACCGCCGACAGCGCGCCTTCGAGGCCGTTGCCCGCCGACGCCGCCGGAATGATCGGCGGATCGTTCGCGAGCACGAGCCGTCCCGTGCCGGGACGCGCGACGGTGTCCAGCGACACGCCGCTCGCGCCGGGCAACACGAGGCTCGTCGCGAGCGTCGCGCGCATCCCCTTCTGCACGAGCCGCGCGAGCGCGTCGTTCATCTGCGCACGCAGTTCCTCGCGCGTCGGCGCGTTGATCTCGAGGAGACGCGGATCGATCTCGAGCGTGACCGGCGTTTCGAGACTCGCGCTCGAGGCGACGTAACGCAGACGCACGTCGCGCACGTGGCCGACCTGAATGCCTTTCATGCGCACCGGCGTGCCGGGCGCGAGTCCCTGCACCGGTCCCGTAAAGTACGTGAGATACGTGAGGTGCGGCCCGTCGGCGGCGGCGATCGCCGCGCCTTCGTTTTCGTAGAGATCGAAATGCGTGCCGTTCGCGACTTCGGCGCCGGGCGAAACATCCGGCGTGTAGAACGACACCGGCGCGTTGAGCAGAGAGCTGACCGAGAGGCCGTTCGCGGATACGCCTCCGCCGCCGAGCGACAACGCGAAGCCGCCGGCGCGATAGAAGCGCGTGCTCTGCCGCACGTGATCGGCGAAACGCTGCACGACGAACGCGTGAATGAGCGTCACGCCGCGCGCGGTATCGAGCTCCGAGCCGAGGATGCGGCCGACGCGCATGCCTTCGAACTGCACGGGCGAGCCGAGCGAAAGCGATCCCAATCCATGCGCTTCGAGAATCACCGTCTTCCCCGCCTCGGCGGGCGTCGTGACCGGCGCGTACTCCTGCCCTTTGAACTCGCGCGTCTCGTCGCCGGTGCCGGGCGCGATGCCGATGTACGTTCCCGACAGCAGCGTGCCGATGCCGCCGCCTTCGAGTCCCGGCTCCACGATCCAGAAGCGCGTGCCGGTGCGCAGCGCGTAGTTCATCGACGCGTCCATCGACACGCGCACGGTGACCGACTGCGACTTGTCGTCGATGGTGATCTTCTGCACCGTGCCGACCTTCGCGCCGCGGAATCGCACCGGGCTGTAGCGCTCGAGACCGCGCGCGTCGGCGAAGCGTACGGTGATGTCGCCGCCGCCGAAGAAACCGTAGCGGACGATGAGATAGCCGACGAAGAAGATCGCCAGTGCGGGGACGACCCAGATCCACGGCGACCACTTGGTCACGCGCACGCGCGCCTCGCGCGGGCTCTCCTGTTTGCGTTCGCGATCGTGTTCGTCGTATTCGCTCACATCGGTTCTCCGGCGGTTTTCCACATCAGCCGCGGCTCGAACATCCGCACCGCGAGCATGAGCAGCGCAATCAGCAGGAACAGCGGCGTCGCGCCCGGGCCGGCCACGATGTCGTCGAGGCCGCGGAAGTCGACGATCGGCGCGGCGATCGCAGCGATGAACGGGATGATCATCGGCCAGCGCATGAGCCGGTGCAGCACGCGATAGAAGCGCGTGCGGACGACGAGGCCGCGCTTCGACGGAAAACGCACGCGCGCGAGGAGCCACATCAGCCCGACCGCCTCCACGAACGGAATGGCCACGCCGGCGACGAGCACGACCACGCCGAACTGCGGGTAGCCGCGGTCGGCGAGCAGCTGCACGGTGCCGATGACGGTGTGCTCGAGGACGCCGGTGAGCTGGTCGTTGACCATGACCGACGCGGCGTACGCGGGGATGCAGAGCGGGATCACCGCGGCGACGGCGCCGAGCGCGGGCGCGAAACGCGGCGCGACGTTGCGGTCGAGACGCGAGCCGCAGCGCGGACACGGATCGTGCGAGCGGCGCGACAGCACGGCCATCTCGCAGCTGTCGCAGGACGCGATGTGGCGGTCGGCCATGGTCGTGAGATCGGGCAGGATCGCGTTCCATACCGCGCGCCGGTCGAGCGTGCGATCGCCGAGGAGCACGAGCACGCCGATGGCGAGATAGCACCACGCGCCGACGCGCACGGTGACGTCCGCCGAGATGCCGGCGCGAAAGTAGGCGAAGAGGCCGGCGATGATCACGACGTCGGTCATGCTCCAGACGCGCAGCTCTTCGCTCCAGCGGAAGAGCCGGCCGCGCTGCCAGATCCGCCAGCCCCAGCGAATCGAGCCGAGGACGAGCAGTTGAAAGAGCGCGCGCAACGCGGGGAAGAGAAACGCGAAGAAGAGGAAGCCGAACGCGAACGGGAACCACACTTCGGTGTAGATCGCGCCGACGCTCGACACGAGCCGGCTCTCCTGAAAGACGAGGTGCTTGATCGTGGAGTCGAGCAGCGGCATGAACACGGCGGGCGGCATGAGGATGAAGATGGCCGCGGCGCACGCGAGCGGAATGTCGACGCCGAGCCGCGACGGACGCGCCAGCACGCGCGCGCAGCGGTGACATTCGGCACGCCCGCCGAGAGGTACGGGCGGGATCGTCTGCGTCTCCCCACAGTCAGCGCAGGTAATCGTCATCCGACACCACGAGGGCGCCGACTGCAAGAGGAGTTCCCAAAGCAGGCGCGGGCGTCTGAGAGAGAAGCTGAATGAAGAACGCCAAACGCAGAACGAAGAATGTAGAAAGGGATCCGCGCACGCTCAGCGCCGCCGGCCTCTTTTCTTCATTCTACGTTCTGGGTTCTGCGTTCTTCATTCATCTTTTCCCCGCCCCCTCACCCGCCGCTGAGCGCGGGGAGGATCACGATCTCGGCGCCGTCGTGCACGGGCGTGGCGAAGCCGCCGGAATAGCGGATGCTCTCGCCGTCGACGAAGATGTTGAGGTGCGGGCGGAGCTCGCCGAGCTCGGTGATCACGCGGTCGCGGAACGACGGGCACTCCTTCCACAGCAGCGCCAGCGCGTCCGAGACGGAGCCCGCGCTGCCGCCGACGCGCACTTCGTCGCGGTTGCCGGCGAGCTCGCGCAGCGGTCCCGAGATGACGAACGTGAGCGGCATCAGACCACCGCGGTCTTCACGGCGACGACCGGCGGCAGGCCGTCGGCGATCTCGGTCCAGTGCTCGCCTTCGTCCGCCGTGGCGAAGACTTTTCCGCTGCGCGTGCCGAAGTAGACGCCGGCGGGCGACAGCGGATCGGCGGCCAGCGCGTCGCGGAGCACCGTCTGATACGACTCGTGCTGCGGCAGTCCTTCGCCGAGCGGCTGCCAGCTCGCGCCGGCGTCGCGCGTGCGGTAGACGCGCAGCTTCCCTTCCGGCGTGCAGCGGAAGAGATCCGATTCGAGCGGCACGATCCACGCGGAGTCGGGATTCTCGGGATGGATGGCCACGGCGAAGCCGAAGTCGGACGGCACTCCGTTCGCCACGTCGATCCACGACTCGCCGCGATCGTCGCTGCGATAGAGGCCCCAGTGGTTCTGCAGGAACATGCGCTCGGGGCGCTGCCGCGACTGCGCGACCTTGTGCACGCACTGCCCGAACTCCGGATAGGGATCGGGAAGGAACTGCGCGCGGACGCCCTGATTCGACGGACGCCACGACGTCCCTCCGTCTTCGCTGACGTACATCCCGGCGGTGGAGACGGCGATCCGGATGCGCTGCAGGTCGGCGGGATCGAGCAGGATCGTATGCAGGCAGAGCCCGCCGCCGCCCGGCTCCCACCGCGCGCGCTGCGGATGGTTCCACAGTCCCTCGCACAGCGACCACGTCTCGCCCGCGTCGCGGGAGACGAAGAGCGCCGCCGGCTCGATGCCGCAGTAGAGCGTGTCCGGCTCGTCCGCGCGGCCCGGCGCGATCTGCCAGACCTGCTGCAGCGCCGCGCCCGCGCCTTCCGGGAACTTCACGTTCGCCGACTCGGGATTCGTCCACGTGCGGCCGAAGTCGTCGCTCGACCGCAGCAGCGCGCCCCAGTGCATGCTGTGCGGTCCCGCCCACAGCCGCTGCCGTCCGGCGCGTCCGTCGTACGCGAGCGCGTAGACGGCGCTGCCGGGAAAGTACGGACCGCCGACGTCCCACCTTGCGCGGTCGCGATCCGCGCGGAAGATGAACGCGCCTTTCATCGTGCCGACGAGCACGAGAACGTCACCAGGTTTCGGATCGACGTGCTGCGGGACGGGCATCGTGTTCCTCCGCGCTCAAGACTCCACGAGCGCGCGCAACTGGCGCGACGCGACGGCGAGCATGGCCAGATCGACCTGCGTCGCCGCGCGCAGCTCGAACATCGTCTGATCGACGCGCTCGACCGCGCGCGGGCGTTTCGCCAGCCACGCGTCGACCGGATCGCCGCTGCCGTTCGTCTCGGTGATGACGCGCGAGGCGAGCGCGCTCTGGAAGTTGTACAGATCGTCGACCAGCGTCGAGAGCGCCTGCTTCTGCCACGGAGTTTCCGCGGCGATGTTCGCGCTGGCGCTGCGCAGGCGGTCGAGGCTGAGGCGCGCGCCGAGGCCGAAGTAGATGCGCGCGACGTCCTCGACGCCGTGCGCGGCGTCGGTGCGCGAGATGCGGATGATGTCCATGGCCGAGCTCATGATGTCGAGACTGGCCACGCGCCGCGCGAGCGGCTCGGGGATCTGGTCTTCCATCAGCTCCGCCTGGCGCACGCGCACGTTCGCGAGCACGCCGGCGGGAAGCACGTCGACGAGGTTGCCCTGGATGGACGCGATGCGCGGACGGAACTCCGCGATCGACGCGGCGATGTCGAGCTGTTCGTCGGAGCTGCGCAGCAGCCAGAGGATCGCGCGCTCGAGCAGCCGCGCGACGCTGATCATCATGTCCGTCTGCACGCTGGCCGGGAGTTTGTTGTCGAGCGCCTCGATCTCCGACCAGATCGTGCGGAGGTCGAACGCCTCGCGCATGACGATGAACGCGCGCGCGATGTCGGCCGGCGTGCGAGAGGTCTCCTCGCACATCTGCCACGCGAACGTCGGCCGCACGCGGTTGATCATCGCGTTGGTGACGACGGTGGCGATGATCTCGCGGCGCAGGCGATGCCGTTCGATCGGGCCGCGGAAGCGCATCTGCAGCAGCTCGGGGAAGTACAGCACGAGATCGTCGACGAGCTGCGGATCGTCCGGCAGGTTCGACTTCAGCAGGTCCTCATACAGGACGAGCTTCGCGTACGCGAGGAGCACGGCGATCTCGGGACGCGTGAGGCCGACGCCTCGCGCGTGGCGCTCGCCGATGGTCTCGTCGTCGGGCAAACCTTCGAGCGCGCGGTCGAGCTTCCCCTGCTTCTCGAGGCCGCGCATGAAGCGCGCCTGCGTGTCGAGCAGGCCTTCGCCGAGGGCGTGCACGACGGAGATGGCCTGCGTCTGTTCGTAGTTGTCGCGCAGCACGAGATGCGCGACCTCGTCGGTCATCTCGGCGAGGATGCGGTTGCGCTCCGTGAGATCGCCGAGCTCGCCGCTGCCGACCGCGTCGTAGAGCGCGATCTTGATGTTGACCTCGTGATCCGACGTGTCGACGCCGGCGGAGTTGTCGATGGCGTCGGTGTTGATCTTGCCGCCGGCCAGCGCGTATTCGATGCGCGCGCGCTGCGTGAAGCCGAGGTTCGCGCCCTCGCCGACGACGCGCACGCGCAGTTCGTCGCCGTTGACGCGCAGCGCATCGTTGGCGCGGTCGCGCGCGGCGGCGTGGTCTTCCCACGACGCTTTGACGTACGTCCCGATGCCGCCGAGCCACAGCAGGTCCGCCTTCGCGAGCAGGATCGCGCGCATCAGCTCGTTCGGCGTCACGACCTTCTTCGGCAGCTCGAAGAGCGCCTGCACTTCCTCGCTGAGGGTGATGCTCTTCGCGCTGCGCTCGTAGATCGCGCCGCCCTTCGACAAGAGATCCGCGTTGAACGCGTTCCAGTTCAGGCGGTTGTCGAACATCCGCTTGCGCTCGACGAACGTCGGCGCCGGCTCGGGATTCGGATCGACGAAGATGTGCGAGTAGTTGAACGCCGCGAGAAGTTTCGTGTGCGGCGAGAGCAGCATCGCGTTGCCGAAGACGTCGCCGGCCATGTCGCCGACGCCGACGACGGTGAAATCTTCTTCCTGAATGTTCGTACCGAGCTCGCGGAAGTGGCGCTTGACCGCCTCCCACCCGCCGCGCGCGGTGATGCCCATGCCTTTGTGGTCGTAGCCGGCGGAGCCGCCGGACGCGAACGCATCGCCGAGCCAGTGGCCATACTCCTCGGAGATCGCATTCGCGATGTCGGAGAACGTGGCCGTGCCTTTGTCGGCGGCGACGACGAGGTACGGATCGTCGGGATCGCGGCGCACGACGTCGCGCGGCGGGATGACTTCGGCGCCGCGCAGGTTGTCGGTGATGTCGAGCATGCCGCGCAGCAGCGTCTTGTACGACTCGATGCCTTCCTGCTGGAACGTCGCGCGATCGGGCGACGGGTTCTTCACGACGAAGCCGCCCTTCGAGCCGACCGGCACGATGACGACGTTCTTGACCATCTGCGCCTTCATCAGGCCGAGGATCTCCGTGCGGAAGTCCTCGCGGCGATCGGACCAGCGGATGCCGCCGCGCGCGACCTTGCCGCCGCGCAGATGGATGCCTTCCATCCAGGGCGCGTACACGAAGATCTCGAACAGCGGCCGCGGAAGCGGCAGCTCGGGCACGGCCTGCGAGTCGAGCTTGAACGAGAGGTACAACTTGCGCGCGCCGTTCGCGTCGCGCTGGAAGTAGTTCGTCCGCAGCGTGGCGTCGATGAGGCTCACGTACAGCCGCAGAATGCGGTCTTCGTCGGGATTCGTGACGCGCTCGAGTGCGTCCTCGATCTGCGAGCGGATGCCGAGCGCCGCGCCCTGCCGTCCCATGCCGACCGTCGAGCTCTGCACGCCGCGATAGGCGGACGGACCGAGCTCCGGATCGAAATAGTTGCGGAAGAGCGTGATGATGTTGCGCGTGATCTCCGGATGTTTCGCCAGCGTCTCCTGGATGTACGCCTCGCTGAGCGTGACGCCGACCTGGCGCAGATACTTCGCATACGCGCGCAGCACGACGACTTCGTCCCATTCCAGCCCCGCGCCGAGCACGAGCCGGTTGAATCCGTCGTTCTCCGCCTGGCTCTTCCAGACGCGGATGAACGCGTCCTGAAACTTCTCCTTGATCGGCGTGAGATCGTCCTGCATCCCTTCGCCGGAGAGGCTGAAGTCGCGGATGCGCACCGCGTACGGCGCGCCGTGCGGCTGCACTTCGTACGGCACTTCCGCCAGCACCTTGAGCCCCATGTTCTCGAGGCGCGGCATGATCTCCGACAGCGGCACCGGCGGACCCGAATGGATGATCTTGCAGTGGAACTGCCGCTCGTCTGTGCGATGCCGGTACAGATCGACGACGAGCTCTCCCGTCGCCAGCACGTGCTCGACGTGCTGGATGTCGTACAGCGCGGCCTCGGCGGCGAACCGCTCCGCGTACGCCATCGGGAACGCTCGTTTGTAGCGATGGTGGAGGTCGATGCCGACTTCTTCGCCGTGCGTGTGGATCAGCGCGTCGAGGAGGCGATCGCTCCACGTGCGCGCGACTTCGCCGATCAGCGCCTCGACGCGGCGGATGTCGACGTCGGGGATCTGTCCCGGCTTCGTGCGCACGATGAAGAGTCCGCGCGCGAGCGGGGACGTGGTGATGAGGTCGTAGATGACGGTGTCGCGTCCGTTGAACGCTTCTTCGAGCACCTGCCGCGCGCGCTCTTTGAATTCGGGCGTGTAACGGTCGCGCGGCACGAAGACGTAGCAGGCGACGAAGCGCTCGAAGACGTCCTTGCGTGTGAAGAGCGCCACGCGCTGGCGTTCCTGCAGCAGCAGCACGCCGCGCGAGATGTCGAAGAGATCGTCGTCGGTGATCTGGAAGAACTCGTCGCGCGGAAAGTTCTCGAGGATGTCGACGAGCGCCTTGCCGTTGTGCGAATGCGGATCGAGTCCGGCGCGGTCGAGCGCGCGCGTCGCCTTCAACCGCAGCATCGGGATGTCGCGCACGCTGCGGATGTACGCGGCGGACGTGAACAGTCCGAGGAAGCGGTCCTCGCCGATGAGGTTCCCCGCTTCGTCGTAGCGCTTGATGCCGATGCGGTCCATCGGCACCGGGCGATGGATCAGGCTGCGGCTGTTCGCCTTCGTGATGATGATGAGGTCTTTGCGCCGCGCGTATTCGCTGAACTCGGCCGACAGCGGCGCGTTGCCGCGCTCGATCGATTCCGGGCGCATGTCGCGCAGGATTCCCAGTCCCGTGTTCGGCACCGGACGGAGGTAGTCCTTGCCGTCTTTCGTCTCGAAGAGATAGCGGCGATGCCCGAGGAAGATGAAGTTCCCGGTGTCGAGCCAGCGCAGGAAGGCGCGCGCCTCGGCCACTTCCTCGGCGGGCATGGGCAGCTTCGCGCGGTCGAGCTCTTCGACGTCTTCGGTGAGCCGCGCGCGCATCGGGCGCCAGTCGAGCACCGCCAGGCGCACTTCGTTGAGGATCGTCTCGAGCGACGCGCGGATCGACTCGAGCTCGGCGGGCTCGGTCTCCTGGTCGATCTCGACGTGCATGTACGACTCGACCAGCGCGTCGGCCGGCGCGGCGGCCGTGTCGGTGATCTCCATCCGCCGCCCGCCCGCGTCGCGGCGCACGCGCGCGACCGGATGGAGCAGCAGATGGATCTTGCGCTCGCGCCGGTTGATCTCGGCGCTGACGGAGTCGACGAGGAACGGCATGTCGTCGTTCACGATCTCGACGACCGTGTGCTCGGTGGACCAGCCGTTCTGCTCGACGGTGGGGTTGAAGAGGCGGATCTTCGCGCGGCCCGGCTGGCGTTCCGTGCCGAAGTCCCAGAGCGACAGCGCGCCGCCGAGGAGCGTCTCGTGAGAGGTGTAGATGATGTCGTCGGACGCGACGTGCGCGAAGTAACGGCGAACGAAATGCTCGACGCTGTCCGCCTGCTCGGCAGGCACCCGGCGCCGCGCCTCGGCCGCGAGCCGATCGACGATGTCGACCTGGCGTTGTTCAGCGGTAATGGTCATGGAAGGTTCTCCAGATTCTGCGGCGGCTGCATATCATAGTTGCCGCCGCGTATGAACTCCGCCGCCGCTCCCGTGCTCCCCTCCGCCTCGTTCCTCGGCGACCTGAAGCGGCAGTGCGGTTGCGACGGCCTGACGTTCTCCGAGGTCATCGATCGCGCCGACGTCGAGATCCCGCTGCATACGCACCGCGACGCGCACTTTTTTCTGCTGCTGCGCGGCGCGTACGAGACCAGCGCGCGCGGCGCGGACGGCGTGTGCGGTCCGGCGACGCTGCTGTTCGTGCCGCGCTGGACGACGCACCGCGATCGCTTCACCGCGCGCGGCGGCAGCTTCTTCACGATGTCGATCGCGCCGGAGACGCTCGCGCGTCTCGCGGACGGTGCGCGTTTACGCGAGGATGCCGCGGTCGTCGATGCGCATGCGTCGCGCTTGCTCGCGTTCCGCGCGTACGAGGAGTTCTGCCGCGGCGACGCGTTCTCGCCGGCAGTTCTCGTGGATCTCACGCTGGATTTGCTCGTATGGGCGGCGCGCGACGATGAGATCTCCGCGCGGCAACCACCGCGGTGGCTGCGTCGAGCGTTGGACGAGATCGAGGCTGCGCGCGAGCCGCTGACGGTGAAAGCGCTCGCCGCGTCCGCCGGCGTGCATCCGCTGCACTTCGCGAAAGTCTTCCGCCGCTTTCAGCGCTGCGCGCCCGGCGAATACCTGCGCAAGCGGCGCGTGGCGCAGGCGACGGAGCTGCTCGCGCGGACGCGAACGCCAATCGCCGACGTCGCGCTGCAGTGCGGCTTCAGCGATCAGAGCCAGTTGACGAAAGCGCTGCGCCGCCACGCCGGCATGACGCCGGCGCGCTTCCGCCGCGCGTTTCAGTCGTAGCTTTCGTTTTGACAAGACGCGGCGCGCGGTCGCGGCTCATGCTTCGCGCATGAAGCGCCTCGTGCTCCTCTCCTGCCTCGTCGCTGCGCTCGCGTCCGCGCAACCGCACAAACGGCCGATGTCGATCGACGATCAGTTCCGCGTCGTCGAGCCCGGCAATCCGCAGCTCTCGCCGGACGGGCAGTGGGTGCTCTACACGATCGAGCGCATCGCACTTGATGAAAACGCACGGCACGCGACGACGTGGCTCGCGTCGTCGCATGGCGATCCCGCGGCGAAGTTGTTTCTCGCCGAAGGCGATCGCTCGCCGATGTGGGCGCCCGATTCGAAGTCGGTGTTCTTCACGCGCAAAGGGCAGCTCTTCGAACAACGCGTCGGCGAAACGAGCGCGATCCAGCACAGCCACATCGACGGCGAGGTGCCGTGGTCGTGGCAGCTCGCGCGCGGCGGCGCGTCGCTGCTCGCGATCCGTTCGGACGAACATCCTGCGGCGCCGGGCGCGACGAGCGACGTCGCGTTCGTCGACGAAGGCTCGAACGGCCAGACGCGCGTCGCGTGGGACAACCTCTATCGCTACGACCTGAAAACCGAAACGCTGACGCGCGTCACGCAGCGCGCGTGGTCGATCGACAGCGCCGATCTCGCGCCCGACGGCCGCCGCGCCGTCGTCGCCGCGCGTCCCGACAACGGCCGCAACACGCGCTGGAAAACAGAGCTCTTCGTCGTCGACCTCGCCAGCGGCACGACACGCCAGCTCACGCACAACGCCGCGCCGGAATCGACGCCGCGCTGGTCGCCCGACGGCACGTGGATCCTCTTCAACGCCGTGCGCCTCGACCGCTGGGAGCTCGGCAACGGCGACTTCTGGCGCGTGGACGTCGCCACGGGTACGACGCAACTGCTCACGCCGAAACGCACCGGCCGCTTCTCCGGAACGCCGTTTTTCTCGCCGGACGGCAAGTCGATCTTCACGCAAAGCGGCTACGGTACCGCGCGCTTCCCCGTGCGGGTCGACGTCGCCACCGGCGCGATTGCGCCACTGCTCGCGACGCATGGCTCCGCGCGCGCGAGCTCGTGGTCGGCGGACGCGCGCACGTTCGCGTACACGTATCAGGATTTCGCGACGCCGCCCGAGCTCTACATCGGCAATGTCGACGACCGCGGCGAACGCCAGCACCGCATCACCGACCTCAATGCATGGATATCCAACGACCTCGCGCTCGGCTCCGTGCAGCTCGTGCACTGGAAGAGCGTCGACGGCCTGCGCATCGAAGGGCTGCTGTACCTGCCGCCGCCCGAGCTCGCGGTGAAAAAGCCGCTGCCGCTCATCGTGCACCTCCCCTGCGGCCCCGGCTGCGGCTGGACGAACACGTTCGCGACGAAGAACCAGGTCTACGCGGGACTCGGCTACGCGCAGCTCTCCGTCGTCGTGCGCGGATCGAGCAACTACGACGACGCGTTCATCCGCGCGAACAAGTTCGACCTCGGCGGCGGCGATCGCCGCGACGCGATGACCGGCGTCGACGCGATGATCGCGCGCGGCATCGCCGACCCGCACCGCCTCGCCGTCGACGGCTGGTCCTACGGCGCGATCCTCGGCGGCTACACGCTCACGAAGACGAACCGCTTCCGCGCCGCGTCCCTCGGCGCGATGGTCAGCGACTGGATCGCCGACTACGGCAGCGTCGCCTACTACAGCAACGAGCGCTGGTTCATCGGCGGCAATCCGTGGTCGAACCCGGACGCGTGGCGCGAGCGCAGCAGCCTCACGCACGCTGACCGCGTGCACACGCCGACGCTGCTGCATCACGGCGATCTCGACACGAGCTGCGCGCCGTTCCAGTCGATGAACTTCTTCGTCGCGCTGCGCCGCTTCGGCCGCACCGCGCGCCTCATCCGCTATCCCGACGAGGAGCACGACCTGCGGCAGCCCGCGCATCTGCGGCTGCGCGATGCGCAGGACGTCGCGTGGATGCAGTGGTTCGTGCGCGGGATCCGCTCGCCGGAGCTCGACGGCGATCCGTCTACGCTGGTCCCCATCCGAGATAGCGCACCCGCAGCCCCAGCTCGCGGCCGTCGTCCTTCGGAGTGACCGTGCGGTCGATCGACAGCTCGAGCACGTTCGGCAGTCCGCGCGGCGCCGCGTCGACGCGATAGTCGCGTTCGAGATATCCCTCGGTCGTGTGGAACTCGTCGACCACGCGGCCGTTGAGGCGGATCGTGATCCGCGGATTGAGCGGCATCACCTCGCCCGGAATGCCGATGTGCATCCGCAACAGCGTGCGGCCCGATGTCCGTTCCGGCATCGGCGGCAGCAGCGTCACGGAACGGCGTCCCATCCAGCGCCACTCGTGAATGTCGGTGACTTCCGGGCCGTACCAGCCGGAGATGAACCGCGGGCGCTCGACGATCGGCGCGAGCTTGATCTCGAAGTAATGCCGGCGCGCGATGTTCCAGAGATGCCCGCGCTCGCGCGTGAAGACGTAGCCCTCCGGTTTCGTCTCCGTGATCTCCGCGAGCAGCCACGCGCGGCCGCGCGCGGAGAGCGGCATGGCGCGGTCGTCCATCACGCGCGTGTACGGCATGCCCGGCAGCACGAGGTCGAGGAACTTCGACATCGTGTGTCCGGCGAAGAGTTGATCGGTCCGCGGATCGACGTGCTCCGCGACCGCGCGCGCCGCGAGGATGGACGGCGCGACCTCGTTGCGCACCGGCGTCAGCGCCGGCAGCGTGTACGCGATGAAACCGGCGATCAGCGCGATCGCGAGCGGCACCGCGACTCTCCATGATGGTCGGCGGATCGTCACGAAGCGTTCGATGCGCTCGAAACCGTCCGCGGCGAAGAACGCGAACATCGGCGCGTAGCCGATCGAGAAGCGGCTGATGCTGAAGCGGTCGAGCATCATCCACGCGAAGATCGCGAACGGCCCGAACGTCAGCGCGTTCCAGAGCATCGGCCTGCTGCGCGTGCGGATCGCGCCCACGATCGAGATCGCCACGGCGATCGACGTGAGGATGCTCAGCGCCGGCGACTGGTACTGCTTGATGAAGAAGCGATCGAAGAGCCGCCACAGCGGCGGACGATCCGGACTGCGGAACGAATCAATCCGCGAGATGTAGTCGCCATGCTCGCGCACGACGCGCAGGTACTCGTGCGCGTTGCCCGTCGCGTACACCGCGCCGCCGAATGCGGCGGCCGTGATGACGATGCCCATCAGCAGCGCGACCGCGATCTCGCCCGGCTTCCGTCTGCGCGTCGCGTAGATGCCGGGAAAGAGTCCGACCAGCAGATTCTGCGGACGGATGCCGATCGCGATCGCCAGGAGAAACGTACCGAGCCAGTACGCGTTGCGGTCGCGCGCGCCGCGGAACAGCAGCGCCGCCGCGAACACGACCACCACGATCGACGGGATGTCGCTGAACGCGCCGCCGCCGAAGAACCAGACGTTCGGGAAAAACGCGAAGAGCGCCGCGGCGATGACCGACGTGCGGAAGCGCAGCCGCAGCTCGCGCGCGAGCAGGAACATCGCCGGAAAGACGAGCATCCCGGCGATGAGGTTCACCGCCTGCAGCGCGCGGAAGTCGCTCGGAATGACGAAGCGCAGCATCTTCGCCATGGCGATGTACAGCGGGAACCCCGGCGGATGCGGATGGTGCAGCGTGACGTCGTAGTCGCGCATGGCGAGGCAGAAGAGCGCCTCGTCCCAGTCCCACACCGAGCGCGCCATGGCCAGGAAGCGCGACGCCGCACAGACGAGCGCGACGATCCAGACGATCGTCCGCTCGCGGCGAGTCAGCAGGTCCGGCAGCGCGAAATCCAAACGCGGCTACGAACGCGCGTACGCCTGATGGAACTTCCCGTCGCGTTCCGCGAGGCGCTTCAGCGGCGCGTTCGGCGCGAAGCGCGGACCCACCCGCGACGACAGCTCGTCGAGGCGCGCGAGCACGTAGGGCAATCCCAGAGAGTCCGCGTAACGCAGCAGTCCGCCGCGGAACGGCGGAAACCCGGTGCCCATGATCATCGCCAGATCGAGCTCGGCCGCCGTGGCCACGATCTTCTCGTCGAGGATCAGCGACGCCTCGTTGATCATCGCCAGCAGCATCCGCTCGACGACCGCCTTCTCGTCCGCCGGATGCGGCGCGCGGATGCCGAGGAGCTTGTAGACCGAAGCGTCGGGCTTCGTCCGCTTGCCGTGCTCGTAGAGGTACAACCCTTTCCCGTTCTTCTTGCCGTAGCGACCATCGGCATAGAGTTTTTCGACGACGCCCGATTTCTCCATGCGCGCGCCGAACGCCTCGGAGAGAATGCCCGCCACTTTCGCCGCGACGTCGATGCCGACTTCGTCGAGCAGCGCCATCGGTCCCATCGGCATCCCGAAGTCGACCATCGCCTTGTCGAGCGACTCGATCGAGTTCCCTTCCTCGATCAGGAATCCCGACTCGTTCATGTACGGGCCGAGGATGCGGTTGACGACGAAGCCCGGACCGTCGTTGCAGTAAACGACCGTCTTGCCCATCTTCCGCGCGAGGTTCGCCACGGTGACCATGGCCGCGTCCGACGTCTTCTCGCCGCGGATCACTTCGACGAGCGGCATGCGGTCGACGGGATTGAAGAAGTGCATGCCGACGACGTTCTCGGGATGCTTCGCCTCGGCGGCGATCTGCGTGATGGGAATCGTGGACGTGTTCGTCGCGAAGATCGCGCCCGGCTTCTCGACCGCTTCGAACTCCGCGAGGACCTGTCTCTTGATGTTGAGGTTCTCGACGACCGCTTCGATCACGACGTCGGCGCGCGAGAAGCCGCTCCAGTCCGTCGTCGCGGTGATGCGCGCGAGCTTGCGCTGCATCTCGCCGCGCGTCATGCGCCGGCGCTCGACTTTCTTCTTCCAGATCTTCGCCGCGGCCTTCATGCCGCCGCCGATCGCCTTCCAGGCGATGTCGCGCATGCGCACGTCGGCGTCGGTCTTGTCCGCCACGAGTTGCGCGATGCCGCCGCCCATCACGCCCGCGCCGAGGACGCCGACGTACGAGACGTCCGCGGGCTTCGCCGCGAGCGGATCTTTCTTCGACGACTCCATGAGAAAGAACAGCCGCACGAGGTTCTGCGCGACGTCGTTCGACACGAGCTTCGCCGCTTCCTCGGCCTCGCGCTGCATGCCGCGCGCGACGCCGTTCGCCATCGCGTACTCCATCACCTCGATCGCTTTGAGCGGCGCCGGATACTGCCCGCGCGTCTGCGCGAGCACGGCCTTGCGCGCCTTGCCGAAGATGACGTTGCGCGCGAGCGGATTGCCTTCGATGTAGAACTTCGTGCGTCCGGAGCCGCGTTTGCGCTTGCCGCGCGCCGCGAACTTCCTGGCGGTGTCGAGGAGGATGCCGCGCTCGACGACCTCGTCGACGAGTCCCGTGCGCTTGGCGCGTTTCGCGTCGAGCGTGCGTCCGTTCAGCACGATGTCGAGCGCCGCGGGCAATCCGATGAGACGCGGCAGTTTGCTCGTGCCGCCCCACGCCGGAAAGATGCCGAGCTTCACCTCGGGCAGTCCGATCTGCGACCGCGGCGAGTCCGTCATCACGCGCCAGTCGCAGCTGAGCGCGAGCTCGCAGCCGCCGCCGAGGCACGCGCCGTCGATCGCGGCGACGGTGGTCTGCGGGAGATTCGCCACTTTCGTGAACACCTGCTGGCCGAGCTCGACGTACGCGCGCGCCTGCTCCGGGCCGGCGACGGTCGTGAACTCCGTGACGTCGGCGCCGGCGATGAAGATGCCGGACTTGCGCGAGGCGAAGATCACGCTGCGCAGTTCGCTCGCCGACGCGAGCTCGTCGACGACCGATGAGAGCTCGTGCAGCACCGGCGTCGAGAACTTGTTCACCTTCTCGTTCGGCAGATCGAACCAGACCACGGCGGTGTCGCCGTCGCGTTGCACGATGAAGGCGCGGCCGCCCGCGGCGGCGGAATGAGGGACTTCAGCGACAGAGGTCATGCGGAGGCTTCCACGAGGTTCTCGTCCGCGTACAGCGAGTCGATCACCTGCTTGTATTTTTTGTCGATCACCTTCCGCTTCACCTTGAGCGACGGCGTGATCTCGTCTTCCTCGATCGTGAAGTCGCGCGGAAGGAGCGCGAAGCGGCGGATCTTCTCCTGCCGGTCGAGGTTCTGGTTGAAGCGGTCGATCTCGTCCTGGATCAGCGCGCGGATGCGCTCGTTGTTCACGAGCTCCTCGCGCGAATGCACGGAGACGCCCAGCGACGCCGCGTCGCGCTCGAGCTTCTCGAAGTTCGGCACGATCAGCGCGGTGAGGAACTTGCGGCGGTCGCCGATGAGCACCGGCGTGCCGACGTACGGAGAGCTCTTGAGCAGCGCCTCGAGCGGCTGCGGCGCGATGTTCTTGCCATACGCGTTGATGATGATGTCTTTCTTGCGGTCGGTGATCTTGAGGAAGCCGTCGCGGTCGATCTCGCCGATGTCGCCGGTATGGAACCAGCCCTGCGCGTCGATGGCCTGCGCCGTCGCGTCGGGATTGTTCCAGTAGCCTTTCATCACGTGCGGTCCGCGGGTGAGGATCTCACCGTCCTCGGCGATCTTCACCTCGATGCCGGGGATGATCGGACCGACGCTGCCGATGCGGCGCTTGTCGGGACGATTGACCGCGATGACCGGCGACGTTTCGGTGAGGCCGTAGCCTTCGAGGATCTCCACGCCCGCGCCGATGAAGAAGGCCGCGAGGTCGGCCGAGAGCGGCGCGCCGCCGGAGACGACGTACTTCACGTTGCCGCCGAGGCGCTCCACGATCTTGCTGAAGACCAGTTTGTCCGCGATCGCGGACTTGATCTTCAGCATGCCGGTGAGCGGCTTCTTCTCCACCATCATCGGCAGCCGCTCCTCCGCGACGCCGAGCGCCCAGCGGAAGATCTTCTGCCGCACCGCCGGTGCGGTGGCGACGTTGTCGAGGATGCGCGAACGCATTTTCTCGAAGAGCCGCGGCACCGCCGCGAAGTACTGCGGCCGCACCTCCGCGAGGTTGTCGGCGACTTTGTTGACGTTCTCCGCGTACGCGATCGTGCCGCCCTTGTAGAAGAAGAGGAAGTCGGTCATGCGCTCGAGAATGTGCGAGAGCGGCAGGATCGAGAGCGCGGTGTCGCCGGTGCGGAACGGCACGATGTCGCGCACGGTGACGACGTTGCTGGTGATGTTGCCGTGCGTCAGCATCGCGCCTTTCGGATTGCCCGTCGTGCCCGACGTATAGACGAGCGTCGCGAGATCGCCCGGCGTCGCGCGCGTGCGCGACTGCTCGAACCAGTTCGGCCCGTGCGCCGCCTCCCAACGCCGGCCTGCCTCGACGACGTCGTGATACGTCTTCACGCCCGCGGGAAGGTTCGCGGGCGGATCGCAGACGATTATCGTGTGCAGACATGGCACGTGCGGGCGGATCTCGAGCACCTTGTCGAGCTGCTCCTGATTCGAGCAGATGACGGCGACGGTGCCGGCGTCATTGAGGATGTACTCGATCTGCCAGCCGAGGAGCGTCGGATAGACCGGCACGCTCACGCCGCCGGCGGTCAGGATCGCGAAGTCGGCGATCGTCCACTCGGGACGATTCTCGGAGAGGATGCCGACGCGATCGCCCGGCTTCACGCCGAGCTCATGCAGCGCCGAGGAGAGCCAGCGGACGGTGTCGCGAAACTCCGGGACCGACACGTCGACCCATTTGCCGCCGCGCTTCGACTTCATGATCGCGGGTCGGTCGATCGAACACGTCACCGCGTAGATGTCGTTCAGAGTCTTCGGTTCCTGCATGCACGCGTCTCCCTCGGATAGTGCTGAGGGCGCCGATGATATCAGCGCGACGCGCCCGCCCGCTCACGCCACCTTCATCCACCTCCACAGCTCCGGAATCGTCGGACGCTTGCCGTACGACAGGATGCCGACGCGGAAGATCTTTCCGGTGGTCCAGAAGAAGACGCCGATCGTCACGAGCGACACCGCGATCGAGACCGCGATGTGCCACAGCGGCGGCTCCGACACGAGCGTGCGCACGAACATCGTGATCGGTCCGAACACCGGCATCAGCGAGAACGCCACCGCCAGCTTCGAGTCGGGATTCATGATGATCGGGAACATCATGAACCACGGCGCCATCATGACGAGACTGATCGGCGCGACGAACTGCTGCGCTTCTTTCTCCGAGTTCGAGATCGCGCCGGCGATCGCGTAGACGCAGACGTAGGTGAGGTACGCGAGGATGAAGAAGACGAAGAAGTAGACGAAGACGATCGGGCGGAGGAACTGCGCGACGTTGATCCCCGCCATCGACGCCGCGGCCACGCCGTACGCGCCGGCGATGGCGAGCATCGCGATCCAGACGCTGATCTGCGTGAGGCCGACGCTGGCCACGCCGAGGATCTTGCCGGTGAGCAGCTCGAACGGCTTCATCGACGAGATCAGCACCTCGACGACGCGCTCCGTCTTCTCCTGCACGATGCCGCGCATGATGTCGTTGCCGTAGATGAACGACGGCAGCAGCAGGAGCGCGGCGAAGACGAAGGCGAGCATGAAGTTCATGTCGCCGCCTTTCTTCTGCTCGCCGCTCCGCGAGATCTGCACGCTCTCGACGGGAACGTCCGTCGTCAGCTTCTCCACGGTCTCGATGTTGATGCCGTTCGCGGCGAGACGGTGGCGCTGGATGACTTTGTTCGCGAGGCGGCCGAGGCGCTCCTGCGTGACGAGGTCGGTGGCGCTGCGGCTGTAATACGTGAGCTTCGCGTCGTCCGAGGTCATCGCGTCGCGCGGAATGACCAGGACGCCGTCGTAGTGCGCGTTCTTCCCTTCGGCGCGCAGGCTCTTGAGATACGGATCGGCGGCCTGCTGTACGTCCGCGATGTTCTGCTGATCGACGTATTCGATGTCGAGCTCGGACGGGATCTCCATCTGACGGCGGCCGGAGAGGGCGGCGCGCGCCTCGTCTTTCGCGTCCTTCTTCGGCTGCTCGTTGGGACGATTGAACGCGTCGCGCAGGCTGCCCGTGCCGTCGAGCACCGCGATGCGCTTCGTGCCGAGGCCGCGCGAGACCATGAGGCCCGGCAGCGTGATCATCGCGCCCATCAGGAACGGGAACGCGAAGGTCATGATGATGAACATCTTCTTGCGGACGGCTTGAAGGTACTCGCGCTTGAGCACCGCGATCATCTTGTTCATGGCTGCGCCGCCTCCTCCTGCTGCGACAGCGTCTCGGTGCCGACCTTTTCGATGAAGATCGACTCGAGCGACGGAGCGGCGACTTCGAAGCGGCGGATGCGCAGGCGCGACATCGACGCCTCAAGGATCTGCTGCGGGTCCGCGCCTTCCGCGAGCGCGAGCTCGGCGGTGTTGCTGAGCACCGTGGCGCGCTTCACCTGCGGCAGCGTCTCGAGGAACGAGCCGTCGCCTTCGAAGTCGAGATGCAGCGTGTTCTTGCCGAACGACGCGCGCACTTCCTCGAGCGTGCCGTCGAGGACGACCTTGCCGCGGTGGATGAGGATGATCTCGTCGGCCATGCGCTCCGCTTCTCCCATCATGTGCGTCGAGAGGAGAATCGTCTTTCCCTCCTGCCGCAGTTCCTGTAGGAGGTTGCGCACGAGGACCATGTTGACCGGATCGAGCCCCGACTGCGGCTCGTCGAGGATGATGAGATCGGGATCGTGCAGCAGCGTGCCGATGAGCTGGATCTTCTGCTGGTTGCCTTTGGACAGCTCCTCGACCTTCGCATTGCGCTTCGCGCCGAGCTCGAAGCGGTCGAGCCAGTAGTCGATTTTCTTGCGCAGATCGCTGCCGCGGCAGCCTTTGATCTCCGCGAGGAACAGCAGATGCTCGATGATCTTCATCTGCTTGTAGAGCCCGCGCTCTTCGGGCAGATAGGCGATGCGGTCCTGGAAAGCGCCGCCGTGTTCGCCGCCGAGCCAGCGGATCTCCCCGGAGTCCGGCATGAAGATGCCGGTGATCATCCGGATCGTCGTCGTCTTCCCCGCGCCGTTGCGCCCGAGGAGCCCGGTGATGGTCCCCCGCCGCACGGTGAACGAAATCCCATCCACCGCCCGCACGGCGCCAAACACTTTCACGATGTCCCGTACCGCGAGAATCTCCCGCGACCCCATTCGCTCACCCATCAGCCAAGCACGCTCCTCACGGCGCGCGCGCCGAAGCCCATCCGGGCTTCGGCGCGCTACCGCGCACATTGTACGGGCGGGCGGGGGTTGGGTTGCGGGTCAGGGACGGGGAAGCTGCGGCTGGTCATCGTGAGCGACAATGCCGATCGGCTTGGCGATCTGCTTGATGATCCGGATCAGCCTTGCGGTGATATCGCGTCCGGGATTCTCACGCGGCACATCAGCGGCAGCAAACGCAGGCAGAGACAGAACCGCGGCAAAGCAGGCAGCGGCAAGACGGATTTTGTACGATTTCATAACGCCCTCCTAGCGGTGGTGGTTGGGAAGGCGCGCCCTTGCCATAGGGAGTGACGCAGCGCATCAAATCCCTACCTCGGGCGAATGGATTTTTCGATTTAGTCCAGCGGCAGTGGAGCGAATAGAAGTTGCGGCTCATTCGGAGCTCGCCGCACGTACTCCCGGACATGGCGAACCAAGACCGGCGTCGCTGTCCGATTTTGTGCCGCCTCACGCATGAACGCGAGCGCCCGCAGGGCTCGCTCGGTGTGCGCCAACCCCGCGGCTTCGAACGTTCGCATGGCAGAGCGGCAGATGTCTTCCACCGTTTCGTACTGGCCGAGCGACAAACGAATCTCCGCTATTTCGAGATTGACGAGAGCCCACGCGTTCGTCATCCCTAAGGACTCGAACTCTTGAAGAAGATCGTCGAATCGATTGAGCGCTTCTGCGAAGCGGCCTTCGCTCGCGAGAATCGACGCGATGTTCCACTTCTCTTTCGCGGCTTCACTGCGGCTGTCCGCCTCCATGAAAGCGGCCGCGACTTGGTGATGCTGCAAAGCTTCCTCGATCCGGCCGAGCTTCCAGCAGCAGTACCCGAGATTCGAAAGGACGCGCGCATAGTTGCGCGTGTCACTCGACTGCGCGAGCCGGCGCGTCAAGTTCGAAAGGCGTGTAAACGCCTCGGCGAATTCGCTTCTGCTGAACAGTAATTGCGCCTCGGCTAGACCGGCAGACATTGCGCGCGTGTCGTCTTCGTACAACGTGAACGTGCGCGTGCTCTTCTGCGCCGCATCAGTTGCGACATCGAAGCGCTCGCAGGCACGAAGTACCAACGATTTCACGATGCCGACGCGCGCGAGGTCATAGTCGGCAATGAAGCAGTCACTAAAGTGACTTTCAGCGACAAAAAGAGCCTCTTCCGCTTTCGCGAACTGCCCCGTGAACAACAGTCCGTACGCCCGATCCCTCCACGCCGCGCCCCGCAACTTCGCCACCGTGTCGCCGGGGTGGGCCGTGGTGGGGAGTTGCTCGGCGATGTCGATCGCGAGGGAGGTGATGGCCACGGCGTCGGAGGGCATGGTGTCGAGGGCTCGCTCGTATGCGGCGAGGAGGCGGCGGACCATGCCGGCGGTGCGCCATTCGGGGTGTTGCTGCAATCGCGGCATCCAGGTTTCGCGATCGCCGGCGAGGAGCTCCGCCACGAACGCCTCGGCGGCGGTGTCTTCGGCGGCGGCACGGTCGGCGAATGCGCGCAGACTGCGGATAGTCTCGGGGACGGGCGGGGCGGCGAGGACGCGGGTGTCCCACACGTCTTCTTCGCGCAGCGTGTCGGCGAGCTGGCGAAAGTTCTCGAGCTTGTCGCGGCACTCGGCGCAGGCCAGCAGGTGGAGGTCGGCGGCGGCGCGGCCGGCGTCGAGGAACGGGATGAGGGCCTCTTCGTCGTAGTGGCGTTCGACCATGGCCGTATCCATCACATCACTTCGGCGATTTCTGCACGTTCGTGATGTTGAGATAGATCTCACGGACGCGCTTGAGGCAGTTGTGGATCAGCTTTTCGGCGTAGCGGTTCGTGGTCTCGAGCTCGCGCGCGACGTCGTTCGCGGAACGCCCTTCGAAGTAGTGCAGGTAGAGCGTCTCGCGGCAGCGCGGCTGGAGGTACTCGAGCGCCTGATGCACGGTCATGCGCATCGCGAACTGATCGGCGAGGCCGACCGAATCGGGATCGGAGTGATCGTTGAAGTCGTCCGGCAGCGACTCGGTGCGTCCCGACGCGCGCCAGAAATGCCGGCTCGCATTGCACATCGCGGCCACGAGCCACGCGCGGACGTTGTCGATCTTCGTGCCGTTCTGCAGAAAGGACAGGAAGACTTCCTGGGTCAGGCTCTCCGCGTCGCTCTCCGGGATGCGGAACTTGCGGCACGCGACATAGAGCAGGAGCTTGCGATGCTGGATGTAGAGCGCCTCGACGTCGTCGGCCGCTTGCGTCGGCGGCAGCGGCTGCGCGCCCGGCTCGCTCTCGATGCGATTCGCATCGGCCTGCAGCTTCTTCTCGCTTCGCCGAGGGGAAGCGCCGGTTGATCCATCGCTTGCGTTCTGTTCCAGCACGGCGGCCTTTCCTTCACGCACCTGTTCGGCGGAACGTTGCAGATTCGCGGATTTTAGACCCATCTCACGTTACCACGTTTTCTGCCGTGGACGGCGATTTGACGACGACCTCTCTCCGGACGACGACTTGGACTCGCGTAGAGTACCGCACTTTGCATCAGATTTTACGGATGTATGGAGATCATCGCATGAATCCACCCTCTGATGCTATCCTCCGCCCCCGCGATGAATGCCGATCACAACCGCAGCCTCGTCGACGAAACGTGGTCTTCCTCGATCGTCCCGACGCTCGAACAGTACATCCGCATCCCCAATCAATCTCCGCTCTTCGATCCTGACTGGCGCCGCAACGGCCACATGCACCGCGCCGTCGCGCTGGCGCGCCAGTGGGTCGAACAGCAGAACGTGACCGGCATCCGCATCGACGTGCACGAGCTCGAAGACCGCACGCCCGTCATCTTCATGGAGGTCGACGGCGACGCTTCATCGACTGTTCTGATGTACGGCCATCTCGACAAACAGCCGGCCATGGTCGGCTGGGAAGACGGACTCGGACCGTGGACGCCCGTCATGCGCGACGGAAAGCTTTACGGCCGCGGCGGCGCCGACGACGGCTACGCGATCTTCGCGACCATCGCGTCGATCCGCGCGCTGCAGCAGCAGAAGATTCCGCACGCGCGCATTGTCGTGCTCATCGAATGCTGCGAGGAAAGCGGCTCGGTCGATCTCCCCGCGTACATCGAGCTGCTCGCGGGGCGCATCGGCACGCCGCGCCTCGTGATCTGCCTCGACTCCGGCTGCGGCAACTACGATCAGCTGTGGATGACGACGTCGCTGCGAGGCTCGATCGTCGGCAACCTCACCGTCGAAGTGCTCACCGAAGGCGTGCACTCCGGCGATGCGAGCGGCATCGTGCCGTCGAGCTTCCGCATCCTGCGCACGCTCCTCGATCGCCTCGAAGACGCGAAGACCGGCCAGGTCATCCCCGAGTGGCTGCACATCGAAGTCCCCGCCGAACGCCTCGAGGAAGCGAAAGCCACCGCGCGCGTCCTCGGCGATGAAGTGTGGAGCAAGTTCCCGTTCGCGCACGGCACGCAGCCGATCTCGAAGGATCCGCTCGAACTGCTGCTCAATCGCACGTGGCGTCCCGCGCTCGCCTACACCGGCCAGGCCGGCTTCCCCGACCTCGTGCAGGGCGGCAACGTGCTGCGTCCGAAGACCGCGATCAAGCTCTCGCTACGCATCCCGCCGTCCCTCGACGCGACCGACATCGATCGCAAGATGCGCGAGCTTCTCGAAAGCGATCCGCCGTACGGCGCGCGCGTCACGTTCGAGCCGGAAAAAGGCGGCGGCGGCTGGGTTGCGCCAGCGATCGCGCCGTGGCTCGAGCAGTCGGTCGAGCGCGCGTCGAAGACGTACTTCGGCAAAGGCGCGATGACGTTCGGCGAAGGCGGCTCGATCCCGTTCATGGGGATGCTCGGCGCGCGCTTCCCGACTGCGCAGTTCCTGATCACCGGCGTCCTCGGCCCGCAGAGCAACGCGCACGGACCGAACGAGTTCCTTCACGTGCCATACGCGAAGGCGCTCACCGCGTGCGTGGCGCAGGTGCTCGCGGACGAGCGGGCGAACCCCGCGTAGCCCGCGCTACGCGTGTCCTCCCGCATACCGCTTCTCCCCCGCCTCGATCCGCACCGGTAGCCGGTTCTGCGGCGGCGGCAGCGGGCACGTGGCGAACGACGTGAACGCGCACGGCGGGTTGTACGCCTTGTTGAAGTCGACGACGACCGTGCCGTCTTTCCCCGGCGGCGTCGCGTAGAGATAGCGCGCGGCCTGATACGTCGTGTCGCGGCTCGTCTCGTCCTTGAAGATGATGAAGAAGTCGGACTCCCCTTCTTCGACGATCGGATCGAGACGGTACTCCTTGCCGTCGACGGTGAAGACGAGCGCGCCCGGCGAGTCGCTCGTGTAGTTGCGGCCGGTGATGTCGACGATCGGCATTTTCTTCGGCGGGTTGTACGGCTCGAAGTGCGCGACGACGCGCCACTTCTCGTTCACCGGAAAGTAGTCGAGCCCTTTGAAGTGCGTGCGCGTCTCCGCCTGGCTGTCTTTCACGCGCAGCGCGTAGCGATCGCCGCGCTTGATGACGTTGAAGCGCTTCGTGCCGATGCGCACGATCGTCGGTCCGTTCGCATCGGAGTCGTCGCGCAGCGCGACCGGCGCGGTGACCGGCTTGTCGTCGATGGTCATGCCCGCGACCGGCGTCAGCGTCACCTTGCCGTTCGCGAGAGTCGTCGTGCCGAGGTCGGGCGTGAAGTGGTTCGGGCCATCCTTGAGCCAGTCGAGGCCGACCAGCGACAGCCAGCCATCCTCCGCCTGCAGGCGCTTTGCGCGGTTCGCGCGCCACTCCATCACCTCGGCCGTGGGATCGCTCGTTTTGGCCGCGGAGGCGGAAGGCGGGGCGGCGGCAGGGGCGGCAGGCTGCTCTTCCTTTTTGCAGGAAACGAGGAAAACCGTAGCAACAACGATCGCGGTGAACGCTTTCATGGGACTAGCATAGCGTCAACAGGTTTCCTTTCGAGCGCGGTTGGTGTCGAACGAACATGGCCGAAGTGGCTTCGTTTCCGGCGCGCGAGCGGGAGCAGGATGCGAGCCCGCCCGTCAGAGGGGAGCAGAAGCTCCTCGCGGACATCCGCGCGGGCGACACCGCGGCCGCGGAGGAGCTCGTCGAACGAACCTACTCCGCCGTCTTCGCATCGATCTTCCGCCTCTGCGGCGATCGCGATCTGGCGGCGGATCTGACACAGGAGACCTATCAGAAAGCATGGGCGGCGCTGTCGGGATTCGACGGCCGCTCGCAACTCTTCACCTGGCTTTACCGTATCGCCTACACGACGTTTCTGAATCACATCCGGCGTCCGCGGCGCATGACGTCGCTCGACGAGCCGGATGCCATCGACGTACGAGACGAGCGTCCCGCGGCGGATGAACTGCTGGCGGACGCCGAGGAGGCCGAGCGCCTCCGCGAGGCAGTCATGAAACTCTCCGACGATCTGCGCTTCACCGTCACCGCGCACTTCTGGGGAGGACTGCCGGTGAAAGAGATCGCGAGGATCGAGAACATCACGACGGTTGCGATTCGGAAACGTCTGCATCGCGCGTTCTCGCTCCTCGAGACGCTGCTCGACGAGGAAGTGTTGTCATGAATGTGAAGCGCAGAGCCGAGCTTCAGCGAAAGTTGTCCCTGACGGCGGTCCCGCGTCCGCCGGCGGGACTCGCGGAGCGCATCAAGGCCGATATCCCGAAGTACCTCGACGCGGAAAACGAACGCCGCCGCCTGTCGCGGTCGATGACGCTGAACTTCCGCATCGCCGCCTCGATCATCCTCCTGGTGTCGTCGGTCCTCGTGACCATGCATCTGCTGCGGGAAGGAGACCCGAACCTCGTCTCGATGAAGACGGCTGCCGCGCTGCCGCCGCGCGCGCCGATGGCCGCGCCGCAGCGCGCCGCCGACGTGACCGTGACCTCGCCGACGCCGAGCGAAGTGCGCGTCGAGATCGCGCAGGCGCCGCCGGCGGCGATGCCGGTGGCCGTTCCCGCGCCGGAAGTTCCCGCGCCGGAAGTTCCCGCGCCGGAAATCGCCGCGCAACGCCAACGCGCGCGTGCCGAGGCGGCGCCGGTGCAGCAACTCGCCGACGCGCGCGTCGCGGCGCGCAACGAAACAGCGCCCGCGCGCGATGCGCTCGCGGAGAACGCGGGCGGCGTCGAAGGCGGCGTGGTCGGTGGAACCGTCGGGAACGTGGTCGGCGGCGCGGTGTCGGAAGGCATCGTGGTCCAGTCCGCGCCGCAGCAGATGGCCGACAACGCGCCGGCGCCCGCCGCTCCGCCCGCGGCGCCTGTTGCCACCGCGGCGGCGACCGCCGCGCCGCGCATGGCGAAAACCGCGAACTCGTCGTCGATCGTGCGCGAAGCGTACGCGGTCGACCTCGATCTCGGCCCGCGCCGCGCGGTCTTCGGCATCTCCGTCGACGCGGACGTCTTCCATCAGATCAAGACCACGCTCGAAAACGGCGGCCGTCCCGCGGCGAATCGCGTCAACGTCGACGCGCTCGTCAACTACTTCGCCGGCGCGCCGGCAAAGCCGCCGAAGCACGGCGTGCGCCTCGAAGTCGAAGCCTCGCCAGCGCCGGTGCAGACGTCGGGCAACGGCGGCATCGTGCGCTTCACCGTCGACACCGAAGCGATGCCGATCGCCGGCGGCGCCTCGACGCCGCCGATCGCGAAGGACGCCTCGCTCGACGTCGACATCGACGGCGACGCGGTCGCGTCGTTCCATCGCATCGGCGAGAGCGACGACATCGCGCCGGAGTCGGCGCTGCTGCACAACGTGTCCGTCACGGGGCTCTACGCGCTCGAACTGAAGAGCGGCCTGCGCGCGATGCAGCGCGTGGCGACGATCCGTCTGCGTTACACGTCGGTGAGCGACGGCCGCACGCACACGATCGAGCGCGTGATCCACGCGGGCGACTTCACGCGGCCGTGGACCGCGGCGTCACGCCGGCATCGTCTCGCGTCCCTCGGCGCCGTCTGGGGCGAGTCGCTGAAGGGGACGGGCGGCGGCGTGGACATCGCACGGCGCGCCGAGGAGCTCGCGTTGCAGGATCGCCGCGACGCGCGGGCGAAGGAGCTCGCGGCAGCGGCGAACGCCTCGTCGGGCGCGGGGATGTAGCGCGGCGCGCGGCGCCCTAGCGCTTCTTGCCGCCGCCGAACTTGCGCACGGACGCGAAGTGCACGTTGAAGTAGTTCGCCGCGGCGCGGAGCGCGCTGCCGACGACGCCTCCGTCTTTCGAGGGGATGTTCTCGATGCCGAGGCGCATGTGCGGCGGCAGCTTCGCGCGGCAGCGGCGGCAGAGCGCGTTGCCGACGGTCTTGTCGAGATCGCAACGCGGGCAGTTGCGCCGCTTCGCGAGACCGTTCACCTCATCTTTCGTCATGTGCATGCGACGCGCTCGTCCTCCCGATTTTCGCACAGCCTGACGCCGCGCAATCCGTCACGAAGGCGTTAGAATCCGCCGCCATGGGACAGCGCGTAACGTTTCCTTCCAACGGTCATACGTGTCAGGGCTATTTCGCGTCGCCGGAATCGGGCAGCGGCCCGGGCGTCGTGGTCATTCAGGAGTGGTGGGGCCTCGTGCCGCACATCGAGGATCTCGTCGAGCGCTTCGCCGCCGCCGGCTTCGTCGCCATCGCGCCGGATCTGTATCACGGCAAGACCACCAAGTCGCCCGACGACGCGATGAAACTGCTGATGGAGCTCGACGCCGACCGCGCCGAGACCGAGATCGCCGGCGCCGGCGCGTATCTGCTGCAGCAGCCCGGCTGTACCTCGAAGAAAGTGGGCGTCGTCGGCTTCTGCATGGGCGGCGCGCTCGCGCAGTACGCGGCGGTGAAGAGCCCGGGAGTCTTCGGCGCCGCCGTGAGCTTCTACGGCGGCTTCCGCAAGCTGGAGATGCCGTGGGAGAACCTCGCCGGTCCGGTCCTGCTGATCCACGGCGAGAAGGACAAGAACGTGCCGTACGAGCAGGGCCGCGCGCTCGCGGAGAAGCTGCGCGAGATGGGCAAAGACGCCGAGGCGATCGAGTATCCGAATGCCGATCACGCGTTCTTCAATGACGCGCGTCCCGAGGTCTACAACGCGGATGCGGCGGCCGACGCGTGGCAGCGGACGCTCGCGCTGTTCCGGCGCGCTCTGTGATCCACAGCATCGTCTTCGCCGCCGGCCTGCTGTTCTGTCTCACGCCGTGGTGCTCGCCGCCGATCGCGCTCGCGATCGGCCTGACCATGGCGCTGACCATCGGCCCGCCGCCGTTCAAGACGTCGAGGCTGACCAAGCGCCTGCTGCAGATCTCCGTCGTCGGCCTCGGCTTCAGCATGAATCTGAGCAGCGTGATCGCCGCCGGACGCCGCGGCATTCTCTTCACGGTCGCAACCATCGCCGGCACGCTGCTCCTCGGCTATCTCCTCGGTCGCGCGCTGAACATCGGCCACGGCACCGCGCATCTGATCTCGTCCGGCACCGCGATCTGCGGCGGCAGCGCGATCGCGGCCGTGGGACCTGTCATCGGCGCATCCGACGAAGAGATGTCGGTCTCGCTCGGCACAGTGTTCATCCTCAACTCGATCGCGCTCTTTCTCTTCCCCGTCATCGGCCGAGCGCTGCATCTGACGCAGACGCAGTTCGGCATCTGGGCCGCGATCGCGATTCACGACACGAGCTCCGTCGTCGGCGCCGCCGCGGCGTACGGAAAAGAAGCACTGCAGATTGCGACGACGGTGAAGCTGACGCGCGCGCTCTGGATCGTGCCGCTGACGCTGGCGACGGCGTTCGCGTTCCGCCGCAAGTCGGCGCGCATCGCCTGGCCGTGGTTCATCCTCTTCTTCGTGCTCGCGTCGGTCGTGCGCACGTACGTCGCACTGCCGGTGGCCGTTTACGAGACGCTCGTGCACCTCGCGCGCATCGGCTTGACGGTGACGCTGTTTCTCATCGGCGCGGCGCTCTCGCGGCGGAGTCTCGCCGCCGTCGGCGTGCGTCCGCTGATCCTCGGCATCGCGCTCTGGATCGTGATTTCGGCCGCCGGATTGTGGGCGGTGCTCACCACCGTCTAAAATCCCCGCCTCGAATGAGCGACGCGGTTCTCTCCGGCAGCCTCACCGCGTTCCGCCTTCCCGCCGTCCTCACGTTTCTCAGCAACACGCACGCGACCGGCACACTCACCGCGGCGAACGAGAGCAACGCCGCGCGCTTCTACTTCGCCGACGGCGCGCTGATCTTCGCCGGCACGAACCAGGAGTCGCTGCGCCTCGGCGCGATCCTCATGCGCCGCCGAAAGATCACGCGCGAGCAACGCGACCGCATCGATGCCCTCATGCAACGCGACGGCGGCCAGTTCGGCAGTCTCGCCGTGCGCGAGGGCGTCGTCACCGACGAACAGCTGCGCGACTTCCTGAAGGTGCAGGTCTCCGAGATCGTCTACGACGCGTTCGTGTGGGATCGCGGCACGTTCTCGTTCACGCGCGACGCGGAGCTGCCGGCGCACGCGGTGACGATCGCGATCGACCTGCCGAACCTGATCATGGAAGGCGCGCGGCGCATCGAAGAATGGGCGCAATGCGTCGCGCTGCTGCCGGACAAGGACGTCGTCTTCCGCGTCGTCGCACGTCCGCGCGACGAGAAGATCACGCTCACCGCCGACGAGTGGAAGATCCTCTTCCTCATCAACGCGCAGCGGACGCTCGACGATCTCGCGCGCGACTCCGACGAAGACGCGGTCGCCGTGTATCGCGTCGTGTATGGATTGCTATCCAACCATCTCATCGAGCCGGTGAACGCGCCGCCGCCCGACGACGGCACGCTGCCGCCGAGCGATGCGATGCTGTACGACGAGCTGCCGGAAGACGCCACCGTGCGCCAGACCACGCCGCGGTTCGGCGCGGAGTCCACCGTGCGCGATTCGCCCGACGACGACACGCATCTCCTGCTGTCGACGGAAGAGCGGCTCTCGTACGCCGACGTCGTGCGTCCCATCGTCGCGCAGCTGACGATCGAGGCGGATGCGATGAACGGCGCGCGTGTCATTCCGCTGACCGAGGGCGACTATCTCCTCGGCCGCCATCGCGACAACACGATCGAGCTCACCGACGCCGGCGTGTCGAGCTTCCACGCGCGCATCTACCGCGGCCCCGACGGCTACACGATCGAAGACCTGAAGAGCCGCAACGGGACGTTCGTCAACGGCTCGCGCGTCTTCCACGCGACGCTCTCCGACGGCGACGTCGTGCACGTCGGCCAGACCGATCTCGTGTACCGCGTGCTCTTCAGCGGGTGATGCGCTCGATGCCGCGCAGATACGGACGCAGCGCTTCCGGCACGACGACCGAGCCGTCTTCCTGCTGGTAGTTCTCCAGCACGGCCACGAGCGTGCGGCCGAGCGGCAGTCCCGAGCCGTTGATCGTGTGTACGAAGCCGGTCTTGCGATCCGCGCCGCGGTAGCGGATGTTCGCGCGCCGCGCCTGGAAATCGGCGAAGTTCGAGCACGACGAGATCTCGCGATATGTCTCCTGCCCCGGCAGCCATACTTCGATATCAAAGGTTTTCGCCGACGCGAAGCCCATGTCGCCCGTCGACAGCGTGACGACACGATAGTGGAGATTCAGCGCCTGCAGAATCGCCTCGGCGTCGCGCGTCAGCTGCTCGTGCTCTTCCCACGACTTCTCCGGCAGCGTGAACTTCACCAGCTCGACCTTTTCGAACTGATGCTGGCGAATGAGGCCGCGCGTGTCTTTGCCGTACGAGCCGGCCTCGCTGCGGAAGCACGGCGAGTACGAGCAGAACGACTGCGTCAGCGTCGCCGCGTCGAGGATCTCGTCGCGATAGAAGTTCGTGACCGGCACTTCCGCTGTCGGAATCAGGTAGTACGGCGTCTCCGCGATCTTGAAGAGGTCCTGCTCGAACTTCGGCAGCTGGCCGGTGCCGAAGAGCGAGTCGCCGTTGACCATGAACGGCGTGAGGATCTCGCGGTAGCCGCGCTGCGCGTGCGAGTCGAGCATGAACGCGGCGAGCGCGCGGCTGAGCTGCGCGCCGGCGCCGAGGAGCACGGAGAAACGCGCGCCGGTGATCTTCGTCGCGCGCTCGAAGTCGAGGATGCCGAGCGCTTCGCCGAGGTCCCAGTGCGCTTTCGGCGTGAACGCGAACGAGGGGCGATCGCCCCACGTGCGCTCGACGCGGTTCGCCGACTCGTCGGGACCGACCGGCACTGATTCGTGCGGGACGTTCGGGAAGCCGCGCTCGAGTTGAAAGAGCTCGCCTTCGACCTGCGCGCGCTGTTCTTCGAGTTTGATGACGTCGTCGCCGACGCGCTTCATCGCCTCGATCTGGGCGGAGGCGTCCTGCTTGTTCTTCTTCAGCGTCGCGATTTCCGCGGACGCGGCATTGCGCTGCGCTTTGAGCTGCTCGACCTGCGCGATGACGCGGCGGCGCTCGGCTTCGAGCGCGAGGTAGCGGTCGAGGTCGACGCTCGCGCCGCGGTTACTCAGCGCGCGGCGGTAGTCGTCTGCATGTTCGCGAAGGTACTCACGGGCCAACATGGCGGCGAATGATACACGTCAGTGCCGCACGGCCCGCTTCCTGGCGTTCGTGACCGTCGAAATGTCGCCGCTGACCACGAGCGCGTAGCTCTGGCGCGGGCCGAACCCGAGGTGATGCGCGGCGACGGTGATGTCGTACGTGCCTGCCGTGGGCTGCGCGAGCAGCACCGCCTCGACGTTATTCAGGCGATCGGGAGACGGGCCGTTGCCGAAGTACGTCGTGCCGGAGATCGTGATGCGCAGATCGAGATCATTCACGAGCTCCGGAGTGGTGTCGTTCACGCTCCGCGGAACTCCGGGCGGATCGGTCCAGACGAGCACCACGCGCAGCGGCGCGCCGGCGCCCGCACGCACGCGGATCGTCGCCGACTCCCCTTCCGTGAGACCGGCGCTGAGCGGCACGTCGACCACGCGCAGCTTCGCCGCGTCGCCCGGAAAGTAGAGCGCGTTGTCGAGCACCGGGAAGCCCCAGCCTTGTTCGTACGACGGCGTCGGCAGCGCGAACTTGCTGCCGCTCGTGCCGACGCGGCGGATCGTCGCGGGACGCGCGGCGGCGATGAGCGTCGCCTTCAGCAGCGCGGCGCTCGGCGTGAATCCGTTCGCGCGCGTGGCGACGCCACTCGGATAGAAACCGTCCGTGTAGTACTGCCGCACGAGCACGGCCGCGCCGGCGATGGTCGGCGAGGCGAACGAGGTGCCGGGCTGCCGCGTGATATCGCACGTGGCAGGGTTCTGATCGAAATCCATGTCGGCGGCCAGGACGCTCGCCGGTCCGATGAGATCGGGCTTGATGCGTCCGTCGCGTGACGGACCGAAGAGCGTGATGTTCGAGATGGACGCGTCGTCGTCGGGAAAGCCGCGCGAGCCGCCGACCTGAATCGTGTTCTTCGCCACGCCGGGCGCGGAAAGCGACGAGAGCGGCGGATCGCTGTTGCTGGTCGCCGACCAGTTGCCGGTGTTGAAGAGCACGAGCGAATCGGGGTGCTCCCAGACGAACGCGTCGACGTCGCGCGCGGACTGCGAGTAGTTGGCGGTCGGCACCGCGGGCACGCCGTTCGGCACGCCCTGGCGATCGCCCCACGAGTTCGAGTGAATGCGCGCGCCCTGCTTGTACGCCTGCTCGAGGATCGGCAGCAGCTTCGCGGGACAACCGACGCCGGTCAGCTGCGTGCAGTTGTCGCCGGAGGACCGGAAGCCGGCGTCCTGCACGACGAGCTTCGCGGCCGGCGCGATCGCGTCGCCGTAGTCGTGCACGATCGGCGCGCCTTTGTCGCCGAGGATCGCGCCGGCGGCGTGCGTGCCGTGGCCCTGATTGTCGAGCGCGCCCGCGGCGAACGGCGCGTCGCAGCCCGGCGCGTTCGGATACTGATCGCACGAGTAGAGGAAGTCGTACGCGATGATCTTGCGCCGCGACGCGTCGACGTTCTCCCAGTCGAGCCCGCCGTTCGGCGAGCCGGTGTTGAACGGCGGCGGCGCGTTGTCGGGCTCCGCGAAGTAGCAGGAGTTGTAGTCGACGCCGGTGTCGATCACCGCGACGATCTGCCCTTCGCCGTGAATGCCGTGATCCCACACCGGCGTCGGGCCGGTGGGCGAGCCGGACTGCAGAGAATGGACGGAGACCTCGTTCGCGAGGGCGGTGGAGGCGACCAGGAGGACTGCGAATAACCTTCGCACGGCACGGAGAACCGCGCCTCAGTGCACGAACTTCCTGCGGTTGCGAATGTAGTCCGCGAGGATGTATTCGCCCAACCGATCGGGCGACGAATAGAACGCGCGGCCGCGGTTGATCTTCGAGAGCTGCTCGACGAAGTTCACGAGCATCGGATCGGTGGCGAGCATGAACGTCGTGATGGGGATGTTCGCGCGGCGGCAGCGGTCCGCTTCTTCCAGCGTGCGGTTCACGATCTTCATGTCGAGGCCGAACGAGTTCGTGTACAACCGGCCGTTCTCGGTCAGCGCCGACGGCTTGCCGTCCGTGATCATGAAGATCTGTTTGTTCGCGTGCTTGCGCCGCCGCAGGATGCGCTGCGCGAGCTCGAGCCCCGCTTTCGTGTTCGTGTGAAACGGCCCGACCTGCACGTACGGAATCTCGCCGATCGGCACCTCGGTCGCCTCATCGCCGAACAGCAGCACGTCGATCGAGTCCTTTGGATACTTCGTGAGGATGAGCTCCGTCAGCGCGAGCGCGACTTTCTTCGCCGGCGTGATGCGGTCTTCGCCGTAGAGGATCATCGAGTGCGAGATGTCGATCATGACGACCGTCGCGCAGCTCGAGTGGTGCTCGGTCTCAAAGACTTCGAGGTCGTCCTCGACGATACCGATCTGTCCCGCCGGATCGTTGTGCTTCATCGCGTTCTGGATCGAGCGGATCGAGTCGATCGACATCGGGTCGTCGCCGAACTGATACGGCCGCGTCTCGGTGAGGCGCTCGGTCCCCTGCCCCGCGTTCGCCACCGAATGCGAGCCGGTCATCGACTTCTGCAGGCCGCCGAAGATCTCGTCGAGCGCATCGCGGCGGATCTGCCGCTCGCCGCCCGCGGCCAGCGTGACGTTTCCTTCGCCGTCGGTGCCGATGATGTTCTCCTGCATCAGCTGCGCGAGGAACGCCTCGAGGTCGATGTTCGGATCGAGATAGCCGCGCTCCTGCAGCATCCGCATCCAGCGCATCGCTTCTTCGACGTCGCCGCCGCTTTGCAGGAGGAGTTGATTGAAGAGACGGCGCAGCCCCATCTCCGCGAGCAGGCGCTGGATGAGATCGGGATCGAGGAACGAGTACCGGTGGCGCATGGGAAATGGGGAACGTTCAGGCTTCGCCGCGCGGCTTGTTTTTCTCCAGACGTGAGATCCAGCGGGCGACAGTCGGATTGTTGGGCAGTTTCTCGCGCGCTTCCTCGAGCGAGACCAGCGCGTCGTCTTCACGCCCGAGGACGAGCAGGATCTGCACGCGCAGCTCGACGAGCGCCTGATACAGCGTGAAGTCGGTGACGCTCTGATTCGCGAGCAGCGACACCGCGCGCGTGACGAACTTCAGCGCGACCTCCGGCTTCGAATCGTTCAGCGCGTCGGCGGCGAAACGATGCAGCATGCGCGGCGAGTCGCCGAGGAACGACTTCGCGTCGACGAACTGATGCAAGGCCTCGCGCACGACCGTCTCCGCGTCGGGATACCAGCCGTCGCGGATGATCCGATCGATCTGCCGCGAGAGCTCGGACGGGATGTCGGCGGTGACCTTGGGCATGGCGCGCTTCAGTTTAACGAACCGTTCTTAAGACGTTGAATTTCATCAGCTCGTGGAACGTGATCGTCGAGTCCAGATCCTCGCGGGCGAGCCGCAGCGCCTGATGCAGACCTTCCAGCACCATCTCCATCCACCACGCCAGCTCCTCGTTGCGCGACGCGTTCGTGTACTTGCGCGCGACGTCGGCGAGCTGCGGCACTGAGCTGAGCGCGCGGAAATACTCGGCGAACGGCTGCTCGTCGGAGAGCGTGATCTGGTTGCCGCCGGCGAACCAGCCGAGGATCGCGTCGTAGGCGGACTCGCTCGGCGCGGGCGGCTTCTGCTCTTCGCGCTGCTGCGGTTCTTTGCGCTTGCGGCGTCCGGAGAACGCGTCGTCGAGATCGTCGGCGTCCATCTCGCCGTAGCCGCGGCGCTCGCGTTCGGCGCGCTGCGCGACGCCCGCGCGCTCGACCGGCGGGAACTTCGATTCGAACAGCTTCGCCAGCGCGAGTCCGACGAGCTTGCGCGCGACGACTTCCGCTCCCTGCTGCTCGCCCTCGTACACCATTTCCACCTTGCCGGTGATCGCCGGCAGCACCATCGAGAGATCGGAGAGACGCGGATACACGGCGCGGTCGCCGGTGATCGCCGCTCGGCGTTCGAGATTCGACTGCAGCAGTTCCATCGCCGCGATCGTGAGTCGCGCGGAGACGCCGGACGACTGATCGACGAGCTCCGACTCGCGCGCGGAGAACGCGATCTGTTCGACGAGATCGCGCACGTGCGGCGGCACTTCGATCGACGCGGCGGAGTCGCGCTCGAGCCACGCTTCCTGATCGGTGATGCGGCGCGCGGTCTCGATCGTCTGCGGGTAGTGCGTCAGGATCTGCGAATCGATGCGGTCCTTGAGCGGCGTGATGATGTTGCCGCGGCTCGTGTAGTCCTCGGGATTCGCGCTGAAGACGAGCACGATGTCCATCGGAATGCGCACCGGAAAGCCGCGGATCTGCAGGTCGCGCTCTTCGAGGATGTTCAGCAGCGCGACCTGAATGCGCGGCGCGAGATCGGGCAGTTCGTTGATGGCGAAGATGCCGCGGTTCGTGCGCGGGATGATGCCGTAGTGGATGACTTCCTCGTCCGCGTACGTGAGGCGCTGGTTCGCGGCCTTGATCGGATCGATGTCGCCGACGAGATCGGCCACGGTGACGTCGGGCGTTGCGAGCTTCTCGCGATAGCGGTCGCCGCGCGCGAGCCAGCCGATGCGCAGGTCGTCGCCCTGTTCCGCGGAGAGGCGGCGGCAGCGTTTGCACGTCGGCTCGAACGGCGAGTCGTTGATCTCGCAGCCGTCGATGACGGGCACGTGCTCGTCGAGCAGCGCCGTCAGCGAGCGCAGGATGCGCGTCTTCGCCTGGCCGCGCAGGCCGAGCAGGATGATGTCGTGCTTCGAGAGGATCGCGTTGTGGATCGCGGGGAGCACCGTGCGTTCGTAGCCATGGATGCCGGTGAAGACCTGCTCGCCGCGCGCGAGGGCCGAGAGGAGATTGGCGCGCATCTCGTCCTTGACGGAGCGGACGCGATAACCGGAGGCGCGTAATTCGCCGAGGGTGTGGATCGGGGTCATGGCGCGGCAGCGTAGCAGTTCTGCGCGGGCAATGTGAAACCACTCCTGCTTCGAATCGTAATAACCGCCATGAACACGCGCCGTACGCTCGCCACGCTTCTCTTTTCGCTTGCCGTTGCCACGGCTGCGCTCGCACAAACCGCTCAGCCCGAATGGGTCAAGCGCAGTGACGCGAACGCGCAGATTCTCTTCGACATCCTCGCCCGCTACAGCCCGGAAGACGCCTCGGCCCTTGGCGTAGAAGGTCATGACACGGACATCCGTCAGCTGCCGCTCGACCTCAACGCGAAGTCGAACGCCGCGCAGCAGCAGGCGCTCCAGCAGTTGCAGGCGAAGCTCGCCACGGAGAAGGACCCGTCCGTCGCGCAGGATCTGAAGATCCTCATCAACGCCACGAACGAGAACATCGAAGGCGATCGCCTGTCGGAAAAGTACGAGCTCCCGTACTTCAACATCACGCAGACGTTCTTCAACGGCACGCGCGCGCTGCTCGACGATCGCGTCGCGCCGGAACGCCGCGCCGGCGCGCTCGTGCGCCTGCGCCGCTACGCGGGGCTCGAGAAGGGCTTCACGCCGCTCACGCAGCAGGCGATGGCGTACACGCGCGCGCATCTCAACGACGCCGGCGTGAAGGGGCCGTTCAAAGACAACCTCGAGAAAGACCTCGCCAACAGCGACCGCTACATGGCCGGCATCGAGCAGCTCTTTCAAAAGTACAAGATCGCCGGCTACCAGGCGCCGTTCGCGGAGCTGAAGAAGCAGGTCGCCGCGTACAACGACTTCGTGCGCGCCGAGATCCTTCCGCGCGCGACCACCGACTTCCGCCAGCCGGAAGAGATGTACCGGTATCTGCTGCGCACGCGCGGCAACGACATGCCGGTGGAAGAGCTGATCAGCCGCGCGAAGACGTCGTTCCGCGAGATTCAGAACGAGATGCAGGCGCTCGCGCCGCTCGTCGCAAAAGAGAAAGGCATCAACGCGACGGACTACCGCGACGTCATCCGCGAGCTGAAAAAGCAGCAGTTCGTCGGCGACGAGATCCTGCCGCGCTATCAGGCGCGACTCAAGGACATCGAGAACATCGTCCGCACGCAGAAGCTTGTCACGCTGCCGCAGCGCGAAATGGTCATCCGCCTCGCAACGGCCGCGGAAACCGCCGCGACTCCCGCGCCGCACGTCGATCCGCCGCGCCTCCTCGGCAACACCGGCGAGAAGGCGGCGTTCGTGCTGCCGCTGCGCATCCCGGCGGAGAACGGCAAAGAGGAAGTGGGCTTCGACGATTTCACGTTCGACGCGGCGTCCTGGACGCTGACGGCGCACGAGGGACGTCCCGGACACGAGTTGCAGTTCGCGTCGATCCTGGAGCACGGCGTGTCGCAGGCGCGCGTGCTGTTCGCGTTCAACAGCGTCAACGTCGAAGGGTGGGCGCTGTACGCGGAGGCGGAGATGAAGCCGTACGAGCCGCTCGACGGCCAGCTCATCGCGCTGCAGCATCGGCTGCTTCGCGCCGCGCGCGCGTATCTCGATCCGAGTCTGCAGCTCGGCCGCATGACGCGCGACGAAGCGTTCCGCGTGCTCGAGGATCAGGTGGCGCTGTCGCACGCGATGGCGCTGCAGGAAGTCGAGCGCTACACGTTCTGGGCGCCGGGGCAGGCGCCGTCGTACTTCGTCGGCTACTCGCGCCTCATCGAGCTGCGCACGGACGTCGAGCGGATGCTCGGCAAGGACTTCGACCGCCAGTCGTATCACGACTTCGTGCTGGCGCAGGGACTCGTGCCGCCGGCGCTGCTGCGCGAGGCGGTGATGACGCAGTACGTCAAACCGCGTCTGAAGTCGTAGGCGCCGGCGGCGCCGGCTCCTCGGGATCTTTGTTGAACTCGTTCATCGCGCGGCGGAGATCGCCGCGCGCGAACAGCACCAGCGCATCGACCGCGCGGACCACCGCGCGGTCGATGACCGGCTGTTCGTCCGCCGCGAACTCGTCGAGCACGAAGTCGCGGAGCTTCCCGCGATCGGGCGCGCCGACACCGACGCGCAGCCGCGGAAAGCGCTCCGTGCCGAGCGTGCCGACGATCGACCGCATGCCGTTGTGCGTTCCCGCCGAACCGTTCGGCCGGATGCGCAGCTTTCCGAGCGGCAGATCGATGTCGTCGTAGACGACCATCAGGTCGTCGGTGGAGTCGAGATACGCGTTCACGAGCAGCCGCACCGAATCGCCGGAAAGGTTCATGAACGTGAGCGGCTTCGCCACCATCACCGCCCCACCCGCCACCCGCCCCGAGCCGGTCATGGCGGCCTTCTCATGCGTGTCGATGGCGATGCGAAACTTCCGCGCGAACGCCTCCACCACCCACCACCCCACGTTGTGCCGCGTTCGCTCGTAATCCGCGCCCGGATTCCCGAGCCCCACGATCAGTTTCATGCGAGGGCGAAGGGTACAATGCGCCCGATGAACGCGCTACCGCCGGAGATCGCGCAGCACCTGGATGCCGTGCGCGCGCTGTGCGAGAAATACCGCGTGAAACGCCTGACGATTTTCGGGTCGGCGGTGAAGGGCACGTTCGATCCCGCGAAGAGCGACGTGGATTTCGTGGTGGAGTTCGAGTGGGATCCAGATCCGCTCGAGCGGGGACGGTTGTGGCTCGAGCTGTGGGAGGAGTTGAAGGACCTCCTCGGACGGCCGGTGGATCTTATCGTGGCGTCCACGATTCGCAGCCGTCGCCTCACCGAAGTGATCGACCTCCAACATATCGATCTCTATGCAGCATGGAGGTGCGCGAACGATTCGAGCACGTCCTCGAGTCCGGCGAGATCATCCTGGGATATGTCGCCGGTAAGTCGTTCGAGCAATACGCCGTCGATCGCATGCTGCGCGATGCGGTCGAGCGCCGGTTCGGAATGATCGGCGAAGCGCTGCGCGAAGCGGCGAGAGTCGATGCGACCGTGCCGGAGCGGATTACGCGATTCCGCGAGATCGTCGACTTCCGCAACGTGCTGGTTTACGACTACGCAACGATCTACGACGAAGGCGTGTGGCGCATCGTGCAGAACCACCTCCCTCGCCTCCTCGCCGAAGTCCGCGCGGTCCTGGAACGCTGACGACAAGCTGGCGCTCCCGACGTCTCTCTCCCGACCTCCACGATCAGTTTCATGCGAGGGCGAAGGGTACAATGCGCCCGATGAACGCGCTACCGCCCGAGATCGCGCAGCACTTGGGTGGCGTGCGCGCGCTCTGCGAGAGATACCGCGTGAAACGCCTGACGATTTTCGGGTCGGCGGTGAGGGGCACGTTCGATCCCGCGAAGAGCGACGTGGATTTCGTGGTGGAGTTCGAGTGGGATCCCGATCCGCTCGAGCGGGGTCGGTTGTGGTGGGGATTGTGGGGCGAGTTGCTCGATCTCTTCGACCGCCACGTCGATCTCGTGCAACGGCGGTCGATTGAGAATCCGTACTTCATGCAGGTGCTCGCGCTGACGGAGCGTTCGATTTATGAATCCGCTCCAGCAGCATGAGCGCGATACGCGGTTGCTGCACATCGCGGAAGCCGGCCAGGAAATCCTCGCGCTGACCGAGGGATTCACTTACGAAGACTTCTCGCACGATCGCCGCACGTCGTTGGCGATTGAACGTTTGCTGATCACGATCGGCGAGGCGTTGAACAGAGCGCTCATCGCCGACCCTGCTTTGAGCGATCGCGTTTCCGCGGCGCGTCGCATCACCGGCTTCCGTCACAGGCTCGTGCACGATTATCCGGAGGTGGACTACGAAGTGGTGTGGACCGTCCTCCACGACCACCTCCCCCGCCTCCTCGCCGAGGTCCGCTCCCTCCTTCCTCCCTCCCCCGCCCCTTGACCTTCGCGCCCGGCTTGCTGCATAAGCTCGCGAGACCGTCCGTGATGGAAAAGGGGCAGCGCATCGTCGTCATCGACGACAACGCGAACGATTTGCAGGTCACGCGGCGCCTTCTGGAGCGCCGCGGATACGACGCCGTGCCCGCATTGTCGGGGGACGAGGGGTTGGAGCTCGCGCAGCAGCTGTTGCCGGACGCGATCATCGTCGACTACCGCATGCCGGGGATGGACGGGTTCGAGTTCACGCGGCGCGTGAAGGCCGATCCGGAGCTGCAGACCATTCCCGTGCTGATGCTCACCGGCTCCGACTCCGCGCAGCACGTCGTCGAGGGGCTCGGTGCGGGTGCGGATGACTTCGTGACGAAAGGCTCGGACATCGAGATCGTCGTCGCGCGGCTCCGCGCGCTGCTGCGCATGAAGGCGTATCAGGATCAGCTGCGGCGGATGAACCAGCAGATGACGCGCGACCTGCAGATCGCGCGGCGCGTGCAGGAAGCGCTGATGCCGGAACGCGCGCTCGCGTCGGCGCGGCTGCAGATCCGTTCCGCGTACATCCCGAGCGAAGTGCTCTCGGGCGATTTCTACGACTACTTCCTGCAGGACGACCGGCTGTATCTCTTTGTGGCCGACGTCTCGGGACACGGCCTGCCCGCGGCGATCCTCGTGTCGCTGCTCAAGAGCTACATCCACACCGAGGCCGCGTCGGATCGCTCGCTGCACGAGTTCATGTCGCGGCTGAATGACTTTCTGTTCAGCGTCAGCCTGCCGACGCAGTTCGCGACCGCGGCGCTCTTCCGCGTGCAGGAAGGACGACAGCTCGTCTACGCGAACGCCGCGCATCCGCCGTTCCTCCTCTACCAGCACGAGCGCAAGCGCACCGAGCTCCTCGAGTCGCCGAGCAACCTTCTCGGGGCGATGCCGAACATGCCGTTCGAGGAGCATTCGCTGACGGTCGCGCCGGGCGACACGCTCTTCGTCTACACCGACGGACTGACGGACCGCATGAACGCGAACCAGGAGTTCTACTCGATCGACCGGGTCGCGGCGATTCTCGAGCGGCACGGCGGCGCGGACCTCGGCACGGTCTACGACGCGATCTACAACGACGTCGCCGAGTTCTCGGCCACGGAAGAATTCAAGGACGATATCGCGTTCGTCGTAACGCGATTCCAGTGATCGTCGTCTCACCTACGCATGAAGCGCACTCTCGTCCTCTGCCTCGCTCTCGCCTCCGCCCTCGCCGCCTCCGCCGGCGCCGCGCAACGTCCTGCATTTCCGGACGTTTACGTGACGCCACCCTGTGCCGCGAGCCACGTGCCGATCTCGTTTCCGAAGCACAACCTCGTCGCGCAGGGCGCCGTCCAGCGCGGGTTCGAGCTCGATAGCAGCTGGATCGAGAAGCACTGGAACGACCTCATGGCGGTCATGAATCCCGCCAGCGCGCAGATGGCCGCGTGCTATGCGACGCCGAACAACACGTACCTCTTCTGCAACGAGATCAACCGCGCCGACGTCGCGCGCACGTGCATGAAGTACCCGATGAAGTCGCGCGACTACGAGCAGTGCATCGGCTTCTACTACATCTACTACCTCGGCATCGACTCGAGCAGCAAGGCGCTCTACACCGACGCGCAGAAGTGCGCGAACGAGCAGCCGGCGGTCGCGCATAACCGGCCGCCCGAGGTGTGGTTCTCGCCCGAACACCTGCCGGTCGGCTACAAGGGCAACGTCACGGTCTTCGCCGTCGACCCCGACACGCACGTGCCGGTCGAAGGCGTGATCACCGTCGACAAGCAGACCATCTACTCGACCGCGTCGTACGACGGCAAGGTCCGCACGTCGTGGCCGTTCCCGTGGAACGCGAAGCTCAACCGCGAGCCGAATGCGAGCGGCCACACCGACGTCGTCGCGCCGCGTCTCACGCTCGACACGCCCGGCTATCCGACGATGACCTTCACGATGCCGTACGACATCCCGAAGGTCGTCGTCGACATCACGCCGTCGCCCGATAGCTGGAAACGCGGCGTGACGAACACGATCACCGTGCACGCAAAGGACGCGTCGAACGGCAAGCCGGTCGAGATGCGCGTCTACGCGAACGACCTCATTCTCGGCAACACGAACCAGCCGCTGAGGCTCGAGCTCGCACGCAACGCCAAGCTGCCCGAGATCTGGGCGACCTCGCTCTTTAATCAATACAGCGACGTCGTCGTCGTGCCGGCCGGGAAATAGCCGGCCGGACGTCACCGCTACTCGTCGTCGGCGTCGAGGAGTTCCTCGACGTCGCGCGCGGCGAGCAGTTCGTCGGTGACGCCGGGATAGCGTTCCGTGCCGTAGTACCACGCGGCGCGGATCGCCGGCGACTCCGGGAACGCGCCATCGTAGACGAAGCACTCCAGCGATCGCAGCCGGCCGTCGTGCACCTGCAGCGACGCCTCGGCCGGCGTCTTCGCGCCTTCGAGCTCGACCTGCAGATCGTCGAGATGGAGCAGCTTCCGTTCGATCGCGGGCGCGGACGCCGGCACGTCGAAGCGCGTGACGAAGCCGTTCGGGTTCGTCTCGCGATCGCGCACGCTCGCCGCCGCGTACTGCGCGCGCAGCGTCTCCAGGAGCGGATCGTCGCCGGCCAGCAGCGCCCGCGCGAGCTCGCGTTCGAAGTCGTCGAGCGTCATGCGATGCGCTGCAACAGCTCGACGGCCTGCGGCTTCTTCTCGTAGCGGACGTCGGTCGCGGCGATCTTCTCGAGGTACTTGCGCGCCTCGCCCGCGTCGTTGCGGCGCAGATGGCAGCGCGCGAGCCAGAACCACGTGTCGACGACGTACTCGTTCTCGCCGTAGCGATGCGTCTGCACCGCTTTCTCGAACGACGCCACCGCCTCTTCCCAGCGGTCCTGCGCGTAGCAGATGCGGCCGAGGTGCGAGAGCGCGTCGAAGTAATCGAACGAGCTCTGGTCGACGTTGTCGACGACGCGGCGGTAGAACGATTCGGCGTCGTCGTAGCGGCGGCGGTCGAAGTAGATCGCGCCGCAGAAGAGCAGCGCGTTGCGGAAAAAGTACGCGTTGAAGAACGGCTTCTGTTCGTCGAAGAGCGCCAGCGCTTCGGAGAAAAGATGCAGCGCGTCGTCATAGTCCTGCAGCGCGTACGAGTTCAGCGCCTTGAGCGCGAGCGCCTGCGCGGTGACGTTGTCGTTCGGCGAGTAGCGCATCGACTGCTCGTGCAGCTCCTTCGCCTTGGCGTAGTCGGCTTCCTCGTGCGAGAGATGCCCGAGGATGACGTACGACTTGTATTTGATGTCGTTCGCCTCGTCCGACTCTTCGGAGGCGCACGCCGCGCCGAAACCTTCGCGCGCTTTTCCGAGCTCGCCCGCGTACAGCGCGGCGACGGCGCGGTAGTACGTTGCTTCAAGCGTCGTCAGCACCGGCGTGCGCTCGCGGCTCATCTGATCGATGAACTTCGTGACGAGCTGCGCGAGGATGCGGTTTTCGGAGCTCGGATCGACGATGAAGTTCTGCAGGTAGACGAGGCGGTTCTCGAGGATGCGCATCATCTCCAGCATCACGGTCACGCGCTGCTGGTCGTCGTCGGTTTCCTTGAAGAGGTTCGCGAGCTGGCGCTGCAGCGACTGATACTTGCCGTCGTATTCGCGGGAGGTGCCGTCGGGGAGCTCGCCGGGCTCGTTCTGGAGTCTGGATTCCAACGCGATGCGCTCATCGACGAGTTGCCGGATGCGTGTCGCGGGATTGGTGCGGTCTGCCATGTCGTGTCCTGTTGTATCAGGGACTTACGACGTGTGCAAACGAAAGGCCCGGCGGGCTCAGCGCTCTCGTTCTTTGATCGGCTGGCCGGAGACCTCGAGCAGGCGGAACTCGAGCTGGTGGCGGTCTTCGTCGATCGACTCGACGCGGATGCGCACGTGATCGCCGAGGCGGAGCTCGCGGTTCGTCGACTCGCCGCGCATGCGGTGCTCGCGGTCGGCGTAGATCCAGAAGTCGCCGCCGATCGTCGCCACCGGCACCATGCCCTGCACGAAGATCTCGTCGAGCTCGACGAAGAGGCCGAACGGCGCGACTCCGGTGACGATGCCGGTGTACTCCTCGCCGACCTTGTCGCGCATGAAGATGACTTTCTTCCACTCCAGCACTTCGCGCTCCGCTTCTTCCGCGCGGCGTTCGCGCTCGCTCGACTGCAGCGCGTACAGCGGATGCGCGCGCTCGATCTGTTCGCGCCGCTCGCCGTACAGCGGGCCGCTCTCGATGAGCTCCGCGAGCCGGCGATGCACGATGAGATCGGGATAGCGGCGGATCGGCGAGGTGAAGTGGCAGTAGTGCTCGAGTCCGAGCGCGAAGTGGCCGATGTTCTCCTCGGAGTAAAACGCGCGCTTCATCGAGCGCAGGATGATGTTCGTGAGGAAGCGTTCTTCGGGCGTGCCGGCCACGCTCTTCAGCACGCGCTGCAGCTCGCCGGGGCGAATGTCCTCGAGGTTGCCGCGCAGCGTCAGCTTGAACTCTTTGAGGATGTCTTTGAGGTCCGCGAGCTTCTGCGGGTCCGGCTGCTGGTGCACGCGATAGAGGCCGGGCTGATTCGCGAACACGAGCTCGCGCGCGACGACTTCGTTCGCGGCGAGCATGAACTCTTCGATGAGCCGGTGTGCGACGTTGCGCTCCGTCGGACGAATGGCTTCGATGTCGCCGCTCTCGCCGAGCATCACTTCCGCTTCGGGCAAGTCGAAGTCGATCGAGCCGCGCTGATCGCGGCGCACGCGGAGAATCTCGTACAGCGCGAACATGCGCTCGAAGTCGGGGATGAGATAGCCGTAGCGTTCGAGCAGTTCCGCGCCGTTCGCTTCCGCCGCGCGATCGCGCTCCGCGCCCGACGACGGCGCGAGTCCGCGCGCGACGAGAATGGCGTTGACGTTCGTGTACGTCATCCGCTCTTTCGTGCGGATCACGGACTTGTAGACCTTGCGGTCGACGAAGCGTCCGCGCCCGTCGATCTCGATCTCGCACGAGAACGTGAGCCGTTCGATCTGCGGATTCAGCGAGCAGATGCCGTTCGACAGCCGCTCCGGCAGCATCGGAATCGCGCGTCCCGGAAAGTACACCGACGTCCCGCGCTCGAAGGCTTCCTTGTCGAGCTCACTCCCCTCGGTCACGTAATGCGCGACGTCGGCGATGTGCACGCCGAGGAGATAGTTGCCGTTCGGCAGCAGCTGCACTTCGACCGCGTCGTCGAAGTCTTTCGCGGTCTCGCCGTCGATCGTGACGATGTGCCGTTCGCGCAGATCGACGCGTTGCGCGATGATGTCCTGCGGAACCTCGGAGGGAATGGCGTCGGCGGCGTCCAGCACTTCCTGCGGAAAGTTGTGCGGGATGTGGTGCTTGCGGACGACGACTTCGATGTCGACGCCGGGATCGCCGATGAAGCCGAGCACTTCGACGACGCGTCCGGTGGCGAGATGCGACGAGCGGTCGGGATAGCGATCGATCTCGACGTTGACCATCTCTCCTTCGCGCGCGTCGTACGTGGCGTCTTCCTCGATGAGGATGTCGGTGTCGATGCGGACGTCGAACGGCACGACGTACGGCTCGGGCTCGAGATGAAAGCGCCCGACGACGGTGCGATGCGCGCGGCGCAGCACCTGCGTCACTTCGCCGACGATGTAGCGGCGGTCGCGGAGCTTCTTGAACGACGGCCGCTGCTTGTCGACGCGCACGACGACGAGATCGCCGTTCATCGCGCCTTTCATCGAGCGGCGGTCGATGTAGATGTCGTCGGAGTCGGGGCCGCCGAGGATCGTGCCGTGACCGTCGGGATGCACGCGGATGCTGCCAGCGTGATACGGCGTGAACTCGAGCAGCGAGTAGCGCTTGCCGCGCACGGCGAGGATGACGCCGTCCTGTTCGAGCTCCTCGACCGCGCGCTCGACCTGCTCGCGCGTGGCGTCGGCGTCCTCGAGTCGTTCGGCGATGTCCTTGATCGTCAGCAGACGGCTGCCGCGCTGGCGGAGCAGGTCGACGATCGATTGCTGGAGCGCGGGGCGTTCAGGAACGGACAGGGAGCGCGCCACGGGAGTGTCCCGTCAGCGCGCGGTGCGGGACGAACGGATCGCGACGCGCTTGTGCGAGAGAGCGGCGCGGCGCCGCACGGGGCGCACCGACTCGGCGAATCCGTTGAGCATCGTCTGCGTGCGCAGTTTGTTGTGGAGCGTGTTGCGGTGGACGCCGAGCTTGCGCGAGGCCTGCGTCACGTTGCCTTTGCTCGCGGTCATGGCCGCGGCAATGTACTTCCCTTCGAACGCTTCGACCGCCTGTGCCAGGGTGATTCCGCTGCCAATCAATTCCCGGATGATGGCATTCAAGCGATCGTCGATGCTTACCATTTCGTTGACCTCTGTGGTGATCTTGGAGAGGCGAGATTCTACTACTCGCAATTGGAGGGACACGAAGAAAAATTTTTCGTCTCGCTCATGCGCGTGAACGCTTGACAAACATCGCGACGAGCGTCACGAGCGTCAGCAGCGCGCCGGCGTGCAGCAGCGGCGGACGATACGTCCAAAGCAGTTCGTGATGGCCGCGCGGCACGCGAAATCCGCGGAACATTCCGTACGCCGCGGAGTCTTCGGCGGGCGTTCCGTCGAAGGTCAGCGTCCAGCCACGTGCGCGTTGTTGCGTGAGCATCACGTACGACGGATGCGGTGTGTCGACGACGACGCGCGCGCGTTGCGTGTCGAGCTCCACCATCACGCCGCGGATCACGCGTCCGTCGACGAGCACCGCCAGCGGCCACGCTTCCGCATTGCGGAAGAGCGACACGCCGCCGATGCTGCCGACGCGCGCGAACGAATGCGTGAGATCGACCTTCGACAGTAGCCAGCCCGCGGAGATGCGATCGAGCAGCGCGTGCGACGGATGCTCGAGCAACTGACGGTACATGCGCGCGTACGCGTCGCTCACGACCGGCGCCGCCGTCGAGACGTCGAAGCGCCGATCGTAGAGATTGAGATAGCCGGACATCCACACCGTGCGCTGCCGCGGCTCGATCTCGCCGACGCGCAGGACTTTCAGCTCGCCGCCGACCGCGCGCGCGTACGGCAGCGGATGCGGATTGAACGGCGCGCTGGCGAAGAGCGGCTGCATGCGCGGGACGAGGTCCGCGAGCACGATCAGTACGAGCAGGAGATCGACCCATCGTTTGTTCGGAAGCACGTACGCGCGGATGCGCTCCCATCCCGCGACGAAGAGCGCGGCTACCGCGAGCGCGCCGAACGGCACGACGCGCGCGGGATAGCGGAAGAGCGTGAGCGGCATCGACGCGAGCCATGCCGGTCCCGACGCGACGATCGCGACGATCGCCAGCAACGCGAGCCAGCCGAGCGTCTGCTTGCGAATCCCGGCGAGCGCAATGGCGACGACGGCGATGCCGAGGTAGATCGCGGGTAAAAAATGCTGGCCGAGGTGCGCGTCGAAGGCGGAGGAGTTGAGCGTGGGAGGAACGGCGATGCGCAGCCAGTCGCGCAGCGGCATCGAGTCGCGCAGGATCGTCGTCGCATCGAGCCGCGCCGCGCGATCGCTGCCGCGCAGCAGATCGAGAAACGGCAGCAGCTGAATCGCGGAGAGTCCGAACGCGCCGAGCGCGGTCCACACGACGTCGCGGTTGCGGCGGATGACGACGTAGAGCAGCGCGCCGATCGCCGCGAAGAACGGCTCGCCGCCGAGAAACGCGAGCGCGAGCGCGAACGCGCCGCGCCGCCACGCGCCTTCCGCCGCGCACCAGAGCGCGAGCGGGATCCACGCGAGCGTGGCGAGGTTGTTGTTGATGTCGAGCAGCGACAGCACCGGCCCGCTGAACATCAGCGCGACCGCGCCCGCGAGCGCCGCGCCCTGCGACGCTTTCCGCGCGAAGAAGAGATACGCGCCCAAGCCGAGGAGCAGCACGTGCAGCAGCAGGAAGAGCATGTACGCCGTCGCGAACGGCAGCACGACGAGCAGCCATGCCGGCGGATAAAACACGCCCGTCTGCGGATTCGCCAGCCACGGCTCACCGGACGCGTTGTACGGATTCCAGTACGGGATGCGCCCCGCGCGCAGTTCGGACGCGGTGAAGAAGCGCAGCGGCTGAAAGTAGTCGAGATGGTCGCGGAGGACGAAGACGTGGTTGCGGAGGAGAGGAGGGAGGAAGAGGGCGAGGGTGAGGAGGGAGAGGAGGAGGAAGGCGAAGCGATGAACGATGAATGAAGAACGCAGAACGCAGAATGAAGAATGTAGAAAGTGGGACCGGGACCCATTTCTCAATTCTTCATTCTGCGTTCTGCTTTCTGCATTCATCTTTTCTCACAAACCTCCCGCACCACCCCCCTCATCACTCCCACCCCTTCCCCGAAAAACGCCGCGCGGATCCGCTCGTCCATGCCGTGGACGCCGTCGGCGTCGTAGTAGTTCAGCATGAACGGCGAGAAGCCGTAGGACGGGATGCCGCGGGCGCGGAAGTAGCGGCTGTCGGTGGTGCCGGCGCTGATGATCGGGGCGACCGCGGCGCGGCGGGCGGCAGCGTGCAGCGTGCGCGTGAGCGCGTCGAACAGCTCGCCGCTCGCGGGGCTGTCGGGAACCGGATTGCTGGAGAGCAGCACCTCCACCTCCGCGTCATGCCCGACTGCCTTTCGGACGGAAGCGAGCATGTCGTCCGGGGTGGAATTGGGGAGCAGACGGACATCCAGCTCCGCGACCGCGTGGCGCGGCACCGCGTTCACCGCGCTGCCGGCGGTGAGATGCGTGATGGCCACCGTGTCGCGCAGCAGCGTGCGGTAGCCGGGCGGCAGTTCCGTCTCGATGGCCTGGACGTCGAGCGGCTCGTGCGTCAGCAGCCGCAGCGACTTGCCGCGCGCGTCTTTGCGCAGCGCCGACGCCGCGGTCATCGCGCGCGCGACGCTCGGGTCGAGACGATACGGATGTTCGAGCGCCTCCACCTTCGTCAGCGCGCGCAGCAGATGCGCGATCGCGCCGCCGTCTCCCGGCGGCACCGCGCCGTGACCGGCCGGTCCGGTCGCGGTGAGCCGCAGCCAGAGCGGCAGTTTCTGCTGCACCTCGATGCCCCAGAACAGCACGCGATCGACGGCGGTCTCGTTCGAGCCGCCTTCGTTGAGCACGAAGCCGACGTTCGTGAAGAGCTCCGGATGTTTCTCGAGCAATGCGCGCGTGCCGTGCACGCCGCCGAGCTCCTCGTCCGGCGTCGCGAGAAAGATGACGTCGCGCCGCAGCCGCGCGCCGCGCCGCTTCAGATCGACGAGCGCCATCAGCTGCGCGATGGTCAGCGACTTGATGTCGAGCGCGCCGCGGCCCCAGATGTAGCCGCCGGAGCGCACGCCGCCGAACGGCGGCTGCGTCCAGTCGCGACCGTCCGCGGGGACGACGTCGATGTGCGAGAGCAGGAGCAGCGCTTTCTCTTTCGAGCCCGGCGCCGCGAGCCGCGCGTACACGCCCTGCCGCCGCGGATCGTCGCCGACGAGGCGCGCGGGAATCCCGTTTTTCGCGAGCAGGTCGCGGAGGAACGTCGCACCGGTGGTCTCGTTGCCCGGCGGGTTCGAGGTATCGATGCGCAGATACGCGACGAGCGCATCTTCCGCTTCGCGCGCGACCGGGTCGTCCGTCCCGCCGTCCGCCTTGCGGCAATGCAACGGCGCCAGAAAGAAGAACGTGAGGAGGAGCAGACCGGCGGCGCGGCGGCTCACGCGTTCCCGACTGCCGGCCGCGGAATCGTGAGCTGCACCGCGGGCGTGTCTTCCGGCGCGGCGTGATACGCCTCGAAGCAGTGCCGGCAACGCGCCTCGTACGACGAGTCGCCCACTTCCACCTGCGCGTTCCCGCCGCTCACCCGCTGCGAGTAATGCGCGGCGCCGCGGCAGCGCACGCACACCGCATGCATCTTCGACACTTCCTCGGCCACCGCGAGCAGTGCCGGCATCGGACCGAACGGCCGCCGCATGTAGTCCTGATCGAGTCCCGCGGCGATCACGCGGATGCCCGCGTCCGCGAGCTGCATGCACACTTCCACGACGCCCGCGTCGAAGAACTGCACCTCGTCGATGCCGACCACCTGCACGCCGATCTCGATGCGCGCGAGGAGCTCCGCGCTGGTCGCGACCGCGATCGCTTTGAGGCGCCGCTCGTCGCGCGAGACCACTTCATCGGTCGCGAAACGGTCGTCGAGCAGCGGCTTGAAGACCTGCACGCGCTGCCGCGCGATGACCGCGCGCCGCAACCGCCGGATCAGCTCTTCCGATTTCCCGGAGAACATGCCTCCGGCGATGATTTCGATCCAGCCGCCGCGATGATGGTCCAAGGTTTGGGACGCCTCCGAGAGTAGTTGAACGCCAGTGAAGCCAGTGTAGAGCTAGTGTAAACCGAAAACTTTTGCGAGCCGCGCGACACCTTCGCGCAGCCGCTCGTCGCTCTCTTTCGCGAACGTCAGACGCATCGTATTGCGCCCGCTGCCGTCGACGAAAAACGGTCCGCCGGGGATGTACGCGACGCCGTTCGCGACCGCATCCGCAACGCGCGCCGCGGTGTCGACGTCGTCGCCGAGCGTCATGAACGTGAAGAGTCCGCCGTCGGCCGGCGTCCACGTCGCGCGTCCGCCGAAATGCGTTTGCAGCGCGTCGAGCAGCACGCCGCGTTTGCCGCGATAGAAGGCGCGCACGCGCTCGATCTGCGGCGCGAGCGCGCCGCTCGCGACGAACTCGTCGACGACGGATTGATCGAGCATGCCCGAGCAGAGATCGGCGGCCTGCTTCGCGATCTCCAGCGTCGCGAGGAGCGTCCGCGGCGCGACGATCCAGCCGCAACGCAGGCCCGGCGCGAGGACTTTCGAGAACGACCCGAGGTAGAGGACGCGGCCGTGCGCGTCGCGCGACTTCATCGCAGTGGTGTCGGCGTCGGCTACGTAACGCAGCTCGCCGTACGGATCGTCTTCGATGACGAGAAAGTCGAACTCCTCCGCCAGCGCGAGCACCGCATCGCGCCGCGCCTGCGTCATGAGGCGTCCCGACGGATTCTGAAAGTTCGGAATCGTATAAAGCAGCTTGATGCGGCGTCGCGACGCGAGCGCGCGCAGCGACTCCGGCACGATGCCCTCGTCGTCCTGCGCGACGCCCGCGAGCTCCGCGCTGCGCGCGAAGAAGGACGCGGAGCCGCCGATGTACGTCGGCAGTTCCACCGCGACGACGTCGCCCGGATCGAGCAGCGCGTGCGCGATGAGATCGAGCGCCTGCTGCGAGCCGGTCGTGGTCAGCACGTCGTCGGCCGTCGCGTCGATGCCGCGCGCGCGGCAGATCGCCGCGATTGAATCGCAGAGCCGCGGAATGCCGCGCGTCGGCCCGTACTGCAGCGCGATCTGCGGCCGCGTGCGGATGATGCGCTCGGCGAGCTCCGCGACGGCGGCGGCGGGGAACGTCTCCGGATTCGGCACGCCGCCGGCGAAAGAGATGATGTTCGGGTCGTTGATCAGTTTCGCGAACGCCCGGATCGCAGATGGCCGGAAGCTCTGCGCGTCGCGCGAGAGAAACGATTCGTACGACGTCAACGAGGGCTCTCCACGGTGAGCGCCGCGAACGATGCGGCGTACCAGCTCGTCACCGCCGCGCTGCAGGCGATGCTCACGATCTGCGAGAAAAAGCGCAGCGGCATCATCGCCAGCGGCACGAACGCGTTGTCGCGGCCGGCCGCCTGCGCGAACGCGGCGAAGAAGCCGAAGCTGCCGGCGACGGACGACGCGGCGAAGGCGATGACGAGCATGCATGCGGCCACGCCGAGGTGGCGAGGGAGGTCGTGAGAGATCGCGCGCCAGGAGGCGGAGATCGCGGCGCCGGTGCCGGCGCGGTCGATCGTCCACTGCATCACCGCGCGGTTCGACCACATGCCGGTGACGATGGCCAGCGGAATCGCGAGCACGATCACGAGCAGCAACCCGCCGACGCCGAAGACGATCATCAGCGGCTGGTTGTTGCGCGTGAGAAACATCAGCACGGCGGTGATCGCGAGCGGCACGAGCAGAATCAGCGCGGCGAGCGACCAGATGAGGTTGTACATCCAGAACACCGGCCACCAGCCCGACGTCGCGCCGGCGAGAAAGCGCTGCATGTTGAACAGGTGGAACCGCGCGCGCAGGCCGTTCACCGCCGGACCCGCGGCGCGCTCCGCGTCGACGTAGACGCGCGCGCAACCCGCTTCGACGAACGCGCCGATGGCGATCAGCAGCCCGATCAGCACGAACAGCCCGACGCCGAGCCAGATGAACAGCAGCGGGTTGTGCAGCAGCGCCTCCATCGCGCTCTCAAACGACTCGGGCGAATGCAGCGACGCCACGCGGATGCCGACCGACAGCAGCAGCGGCACGAGCATGGCCAGCATCCCGCCGATCACCATCGCGAAGACGAGCACCATCTGCGCGATGCGGATCGCGATCAGCGGCCAGTTCGCGAGGTTGTCGTCGAAGCCGCGCTTGAGCGTGTCGAAGACTCCGCGCTTCACAGCGTGTTCCGCCGATGGTCCGTCGCGCCGGTAAACTCGACGCGCTCGGCCATCTCCGCGAGCCGGCTGCGCAGCCGCGTGCCGATGCGCTGCTCGAGCGTCTCGTCCTTCACGTCCGCGGGCCGGTCGAAGTAGTTCGTGGTGAAGATCGTCGCGCGCTCCTCGTTGTAGCGCGTGTTGATCACGTAATAGAGGATGTCCTGCACGAACGTGGTCGGCTTCTGCGACCCGAGCTCGTCGAGCACGAGCAGATCGACTTCGAGCAGCGGCCGCAGGAGCTCCGACTTGCTCGGCACCTGATCGTTGTCGAACGACGCCTGGATCTCCTGAATGAGGTCCTGAAAGTTCGAGAAGAGCATGCGTCCCGGCTTGCCGCTGCGGATGATCTCCAGCAGCGCCGCAACGGCGAGATGCGTCTTGCCGACGCCGCAGCCGCCCATCAGCAGGAGGCCGCGCCCTTCGGAGAGATGCGGCCACAGATCGACGAGCTCCTGGATGCGCGTCTTCGCGTTGCGCAGCACCGCCGACTTCTCGCGAAACGTCTCCAGCGTGCAATGCTCGTAGCGCTTCGGAATGCTCGCCGCCACCACGCGCTGCTGCCGCCGCAGATCGCCCTGACACGCGCACGCTTCGACGCGGAGCGAGTCGGCGGAAACGGGAATCCAGCCGGAGCCGTTGCAGCGCGGGCAAGTTGCGGGCGGAGTGGAGGCGGCGGCGTGGAGCATTGGGGAGAGTTTAGGCGAAAAGACGAATGAAGAACGCAGAACGCAGAATGAAGAATTGAGAAGGAGAGAACCCACGGTCGTTCCCCTTTCTCAATTCTGCGTTCTGCGTTCTGCGTTCTTCATTCAGCTTTTATACTTCGCCTCTCAATCGTCATGCGTGCTCTCTCCAACTACCTCGCCCAGCGTCCGGACGCCGCCACGTTTCTCCTGGCGACCGATCTCGAGCGCTCGCTGCGCGAGTTGTTCGCGAAGCACGAGGGGCTGTTGCCGCAGCCGTTCAAGATCTTTCCCGCCGACGAGACGCAGCCGCCGATCCTCGGCTTTCCGGTCGCGGAATCGGCCGTCCTCAAGGACCTTGAGAACAAGCTCGAACGATGGCTCGCCGACGAAACGGGGTGGCAGGTGAACCGCGCGGCGGAGGCGAAAGAGAAAGCGCAGCTCGCGCTGAACGTCTACATCGGCTCGCTCATGAAAGCGGCCGAGAACGCGCTGCTCTCGAACCTCGTCAACGACTACCACGCCGTCTTCTGGCTCGCGCATTCGCTCGACCTCGCGCGGCATTTCTCCGCGATCCCGCGCCGCGTCTCCGCCGTCGACACGCAAGCCGGACGCGCGCTCGGCGACACGCTGAAGTACCGCATCGTGGGGCGCTGGGTGTCGGAGACGCGCGAGCAGATGACGCAGCTCGCCGCGAAAGCCGCGCCGCTGCTCGAAGGCGAGGAACAGCGCGGACTGGCGTTCGTGCGCCTGCTGCAGGACGACGTGTTGATCCTCTCCGAAGAATTCATCGGACCCGATCTGCGCGAGCTGCGGTCGTTCCTGAACGGCTACCTGCGCCGCGACTTCCAGAGCTTCCGCGACTGCTTCGAGCGGATGCGCACGACCGCCGCGGAGCTGCTGCAACGCGACCGCAGCTTCCGCGCCGCGATCCCGCTCTTCGGCGTCTCCGCGGAACAAGGCGTGCCGCTCGCACTGCTGCTCGATCCGCGCTTCCACGCGTTTTTCTTCGAACATCCCGCGGCGCAGAACGCGATCACGCGCGAGGAGCGCGAGCAGTTCCAGCTGATCGCGCGGCGCCTGCGCGAGTTCGCGGTGCTCAATCAACTGCGCCGCGGCATCGTCTGGATGGCGGCGCAGCCCGACGGCCAGATCGTCTCCGCCGACCGGCGGTACGGCGCCATCTGGTCGCGCTCCACGCGTCCGATGGACTTCGGCCGGCCCGGCGTCGTCGATCCGACCGTGCACCGCTTCGGGATGATCTACGACATCTCGGCGTTCTCCGAGACGCTCGGCAACATCCGCCGCGGCGGCGGCAAGGAAGAGATCCGCTCGTATCGCCAGATGCTGCTCTTCCAGCGCCATCTCGAAACGATCGCGCAGCGGCACCTTTTGCAATTCGAAAAGTTCCTCGGCGATGGCGCGTTCTACACGACGCGCCGCGCGCTGCGCCTCATCCGCGCCGCCGTCGAGATCCAGCGCTTCTACTCCGAGATGAAGCGCAAAGGCTTCGCCTTCAACAAAGGGCTGCGCATCGCGCTCAACTACGGCTACTACCGCCTGCTGCCGCTCAAGGCCGCATCCGACACCGGCGACCGCATCACGGAGTTCTACGGCCTCGGCATCGTCGAGCTCTCGCGCCTGACGACGGGTAAGTCGAATCGCGAGATCGAGGAGATCGGCGGCTTCCTCGTCGCGCACGGCTACGACGCGGCGAAGGTGCAGCAGTTCTTCGCGCCGCTCGCGCGCGGCGTCGACGTCATCGACAAGACGCAGCACGCGCGCGAGTTCTACGCGTACCTCGACGGCAACGGGCATCTCGTCAACGAAGGCATCGTCGCGTCGATGGCGCTGCTGCAGGAGCTGTCGAACGAACTCGCGAACGAGGCCCAGCCGCTCTCGCGTTTGCGCACCGCGTACGGCAACTACATCGCCTTCGCGCCGGCGATCCCCGGCGTCGAGCTCCTCGGCATGCGCCTTCTCGGCATGACCGCGCTCAAAGGTCTCGACAAGATCGAGGTCGCCGAGATCGCGCCGTTCAGCAGCGGCGAGGTCGATGAAGTCGTGCCGCTCGATTCGTCCGAGTCGCTGGTCACGCTGCTGCGCCACGACTTCCATCTGCAGCAGGAGCTCTCGTCGTCCGGCGCGTGGCGCGCGGCGACGAGCATCGACACGACGACGAGCGAGCAGGCGCTGCAATCCGAGATCGTCATCTGCGTGCGCGCGCGCTCGAACGACGTCGAGGACGAAGTGCTCATCGGCGAATGGGACCCGCGCTCCGACGACGTCCGCCGCCCGCTGCGCATGCCGCGCGGCGACTTCCAGCGCCTCTTCGCGTTACGCGGCGAGTTGACCGCCGAAATCCTCGCCGACCGCAAGCAGAGCGTGCGCGAGCTGTACGACCGGCTGTCGCTGCAGACGCTCATCCCCGACCTCGCCTTCGCGCCATATCGCGACGGCGGCGAATACGACGCGTATTTGCTCGGGGAAGAGGTGGAGAAGCTTTAAAATAACCGCTGAATGCGCGTCGACTACGAAAAACGGGAGATCGTCTGCTCGGTCGGCGATCTCGTGCACGAGTCGACCTATCGCCGCATCGGCGTCGAGCGCGGCGACGGCTTCCGGCGCATGTGGATCGGCCAGGACATCCATACGCGCCGCGCCGAGCTGCGCGCGAACGAAGACCCGCACTACCGCGCCGAAGTCCACGTCGTCCACCGCACCACGATCGGCGGCTGGAGCGTCACCATCACCGGACGTATCGACGGCCTGTCCGTCGACAAGGACGCGAAGCGCGTCTCGATCGAGGAAGTGAAGTCGCTGCACTTCGACCTCGAGCTCGAGGCGCTCTATCGCTCCGAAAAACTGCAGCGGCATCTCTACCAGCTGCTGCTCTACGCGTACTTTCTCTGCGAGCAGCCCGACTTCGCGGACTTCGTCTTCGCGCCCCAGCTCGTGCTCATCGATCTCGTCTCCGGCGACACGAAGCTCGTCGACGCGGAGTTCGACCGCGCGCGCATGCGCGAGACGCTCGAGGCCAGTCTCGCCAAGCTCGTCGAGAACCTCGAGACCGCGGCGGCTCTGCGCGCGGCGAAGCAGGCCTTCGCGAGCGCGCTCCAGTTTCCGTTCGACGGCATGCGTCCCGGGCAGGACGAGATCGTCTCCGCCGTCGCGCGCGGCATCTGGCAACGCGACGCGCTCCTGATCTCCGCGCCGACCGGCATCGGCAAGACGATGGCCGTGCTCTATCCCGCGATCCGCCAGTCGCTGAAGCTCGGCAAGAAGCTGTTCTTCCTCACGTCGAAGACGCTGCAGCAGGAAGCGGCCGTGGCCGCGCTGCGCATGCTCAACGACGGCTCGTTCCGCGTGCTGCGCATCCGCAGCAAACAGAAGATGTGCGCGCACACGGAGATGATCTGCCACGAGGACTTCTGCCCGTTCGCCGCGAAGTACGGCGAGAAAATGCAGCAGAGCGGCCTGCTCACGCACCTCGTGACGGCGATGAGCTACTTCGATCCCGACATCACCTTCGAGCTCGCGCGCGAGTCCGAGGTGTGCCCGTTCGAGGTGTCGCTCGAGCTCATCGAACAGGCCGACGTGATCGTCTGCGACTACAACTACATCTTCGATCCGTACGTCGGCTTGAAGGCGTATTCGCAGGAGAACGACTACGGCGATTGCGTGCTGGTCGTCGACGAGGCGCACAACCTCGTCGACCGCGGCCGCGGCTACTACTCGCCGGAGCTGCACGAGTCGCAGTTCGACGAGATCAAGCGTCTGATGATGTCGCGCAACTGCTGGATCGAAGGATGGGAAGACCTGCTGGAGATCCTGCGCGCGCATTTCCTCGAGCTCGCGGACGTGCTCGAAGACGACGTGAAGCAGGCGCTCTGCTCGCCGTCGCGCGAGCTGTTCCTCGAGCAGCGCGTGGAGTGGGAGCGCATCGTCCTCGAGTACATCGGCTGGAAGATCGACAACCGGATCGCCGAGGAAGACGACCCGCTGATCGACTTCTACTTCAAGCTCGTGAAGTTCACGAACCTGCTCGCGGAAGAAGGCGACGAGTTCGCGCATCTCATCGAGCGGACGCAGTCGAAGGATGGAAGTGACGGCCTCAAACTGAAGATCTTCTGCAAGGATCCCTCGCGGTTCCTCGGGCAGATCTTCGATTCCGCGCACGCGACGGTGGCGCTCTCGGCGACGCTCGAGCCGTTCGACTTCTATCGCAAGACGCTCGGCTTTCCGCAGCAGCGCACGGCGGAGCTCGCGGTCGCGTCGCCGTTCCCGCGCACGAACCGCAAGATCGTGGTCGTGCCCGAAGTCGACACGACGTACAAGCGCCGCGCCGAGCATTTCGACCGCATCGCGGAGACGGTGGCCGACATCGCCGACGCCGGCAACGGCAACTTCCTCGCGCTCTTTCCGAGCTACGCGTTCCTGCGCGAGATCGTCGACCGCATGCCGCCGACGCAGAAGAACGTCATGGTGCAGCGTACCGACATGACCGACTACGAGCGCAACGCGATCCTGGAGATCCTGCGCGACCGGCCGCGCAAAGGAAACCTCATCCTCGCGGTGTCCGGCGGCATGTACGCGGAAGGGATCGACTACCAGGGCGACATGCTCTCCGGCGTGATGGTCGTCGGCCCCGCGCTGCCGCAGGTGAGCTTCGAGCAGGAGCTGCTCAAGCAGTATTACGACGAACAATACGGCGCGGGCTTCGAGTTCGCGTATCTCATCCCCGGCATGACGCGCGTCGTGCAGAGCGCGGGACGCGTGATCCGCAGCGAGACCGACATCGGCGTCATCGCGCTGCTCTGCAAGCGCTTCACGCAGGAGACCTACACGCGATACTTTCCCACCGACTGGTACGAGGAGTCGCCGCGCGAGCTGGTGTCGAAGAAACCGGCCAGCGAGATCCGCTCGTTCTTCGAAGCGAAAGCGACACCGCAATTGAGGATGCTGTTTTGAGACTGACTGTCGTTGCCTTGCTGCTCGTCGCCGCCTGCGCGTCCCGGCCCCAACCCCAAACGCAAATGCCGCTCGCGCCCGACGCCGTGCCCGACGTCGTGATGCAGGCGCTCTGTCAAAGGCTGCAGGCCGAAGGCATGGCCAGCGGCGCGCCGCTCGCGGTCGTGCGCACGACACAGCCGATCGTCTCGACGCCGGCGCTCGTCGCGCTGTCGTCGCTCTATCGCAGACGCGCCGCCGATCCCGCGCGCGCGAACGCCGCGGTCGAGCAAGCAGAACGCAAACTGCCCGTGCCGCTCAGCGGCGACTGCGAGTGGTCGCCGCGCGATCGCCTCGACACGCGACGCGACTTCGATCAGATGATCCTCGAGCTCTCCGCGCCGGTCGTGAATCCGTTCATCCCGAACGAGGCCGGCGTCTTCGCGCGCGTCTCCCTCGGCGGCCAGCACCCCTCCTGGTTCTGGATCACGCTGCTCCCGCGGAACGGCGGCTGGGTGGTCCGTTCGGTCGAAACGCTGGGACTCTAACCGTCACATTTGGTGACAGTTAGCGGCGCCGCGCGCTGGCACACCGTTTGGAATACAAGGTGGTCAGCATGGCTCAACCTCTCCGGAAAGTCCTGGTAGCCGACGACGATCAGTCGATCCGGCAGCTCGTGTCGATGATCGTCCGCCGCGAGGGTATCGAGATCGATGCCGCGTGCGACGGCGCCGACGCGATCGAGAAACTGCAGCAGCACGAGTACGCCGTCATCCTGCTCGATCTCATGATGCCGCGCGTCGACGGCTTCGGCGTCGTCGAGTATCTCCGCGAACATCCACAGTCGCGCAAGCCGGTCGTGCTCGTCGTGACCGCGTACGCCGACCAGAAGTTCAAGGAAGTCGATCCGACGATCGTCTCCGGCGTCCTGCGCAAGCCGTTCGAAGTGGCCGACCTCGGCAGCATCGTCAGTCTCTGCGTCGCCGGGTTTCTCTCACTGGATCGACCGCCGGAACGGCCGGCAATGACCGAGCACTGAGCACAGAAAAGCTGAATGAAGAACGCAGAACGCAGAATGAAGAATTCAGAAAGGAGCACGAAGGCGCGGAGCGCTTTCTGAATTCTTCATTCTGCGTTCTGCGTTCTTCATTCAGCTTTTCTCTCCCCCCCAGTTCTCGATCCAGTACTGCAGCACGATCAACGTCCAGAGCGCTTTCGCGAAGTTCGCGCGTCCGCTGCGATGTGCCGCGAGCAGCTCCGTGACGAACTGCGCGTCGACCAGGCCCTGCGCGCGCAGACGTTCCGGCGCGAGCAGACGATCCACTTCACTCGCGAGACCGCGATTGATCCATGACGCCACGGGAACGCTCAGCCCGCGTTTGCGGCGATAGATCACGTCCTTCGGCAGCCACTTCTCGGCCGCTTTCTTCAGCACCCACTTCGTCGTGAGCCGCCGCACGCGCAGGTCGGCGGGCAGCGACAGCGCAAACGCGCTCACGAAGCGGTCGAGGAACGGCGCGCGCGCTTCCACGGACGAGAGCATCGTCGCGCGGTCGACTTTCACGAGGAGGTTGTCGCGCAGATAGCTGCGGTAGTCGAGCAGCATCGCCGCCGCGAGCGGATCGCGCGACGCGTAGTCGGGCAGAAAGAGTGACGCGAGCCGCGCGGCGGACGCGGCCGCGGCGCCCTCGGGCGTCGCGTGCACGCGCGGCGAGAGCCCGCTGCCGAACCAGTTCAGATGCCGCTCGATCCACGGCCGCTCCGCGTCGCCGACGAACTTCTTGAGCAGGAACTCGAGCGTGACTTTCTTGCCCGACGGCGGAATCGCGTACGCGAGCCGGCGCAGCCCCGCGCGCGCGAACGACGGCAGCGCGTCGTACTTCGGCGCGATCTTGTGGCCGAGGTAGGTCGGGTAGCCGCCGAAGAGCTCGTCGGCGCCTTCGCCGCTGAGGATCACCTTCACGTGCTCGCGCGCCGCGCGCGCGAGGAGGAACGTCGGCAGGATCGCGGGATCGGCGAGCGGTTCGGCGATGCGCGTGGTGACGTTCGTCAGCGCCTCGCGCAGTGTCTCTTCATCCGTGCGCACCGGCACGTGTTTCGTGCGGATCTGCCGCGCGAACTCGGCCGCGTCGCCGCTTTCGTCGTACGACGCTTCGGCGAACTGCGCCGAAAACGTGTGCACGCGATCGACGCCGATGTTCTTCGACGCGAGGGTGGCGAGGATCGACGAGTCGAGGCCGCCGCTGATGAAGACGCCGACCGGCACGTCCGACATCACCTGCTTCGCCACCGCGTTCTCGACGAGCTGCCGCAGTTCTTCGACGGCATCGTTCGCACCGCGCGGCGCGATCGCGAAGCGCGACGCGTCCCAGTAACGCACCGTCTCTTCGCTGCCATCGTCGCGGAAGCGCATGAACGCGCCCGCGGGCACGCGGCGCACGTCGGCGAACGGCGTCGCGTCTTCCGGCACGTAGCCGAGCGCGAGGTACTGCGCGAGTGCCGCGCGATCGAGCTCGCGCGAGACGTCCGGATGCCGCAGCAGGCATTGCAGTTCGGAGGCGAAGAGCACTTCCGCGCCGCGGCGCGCATAGAACAGCGGCTTCTCGCCGGCGCGGTCGCGCGCGAGGATCAGCGTGCGCGTGCGGTTGTCCCAGATGGCGAGGCCGAACATGCCGTCGAGCATCGCGATGGCGTCGGTGCCGTGCTCGAGGTACAGCGGAAGGATGCTCTCGACGTCGGAGTGCGAGCGGAACGGATAGTCGCGATGCCGCGCGCGCAGCTCGTGCGCGTTGTAGATCTCGCCGTTCGCCTCGAGCCAGACGCTGCCGTCGGGCGATGCGAACGGCTGGTCGGCGCGCTCATGCAGATCGATGATGCGCAGCCGCTCGGTGCCGATGCGCGCGTTCGGATGCGCGAGCACCGCCCGGCCGTCGGGGCCGCGGTGGCGCAAGGCCTCCCCCATCGCCTCGACGACGTTCGGGTTCCGCAGCTCCGCGCCGCTCACGATTCCGTAGATGCCGCACACTGGCGCGCATTCTACGGGATCAGCGCGCGTAGCCGACGTGGTGCGCGCCTTCCGCGACGCGCCGCCAGCCGCGCGCCTCGAGCAGCGCCTGATGCGCGCGGTCGTCGTTGCGCACGACGTACACGCGCGGCGTGCAGCAGTCGCCGAGACTCCGCTCGAAATACGGCAGCGGCTTCAGCGGCGACGCCGGATTGCTCGTGAACTGCGCGTAGCGGCGGATCAGATAGTTGCTCGTCAGCTCGCTCGCGTCTTCCGTCACGACGACGACCGGCCGGCGCAGATAGAACGCCATCGAGCCGGTGAACGCCTCGACGCCGATGACTTCCGTCGACGGCGCGAGCTTCGGCGCGAGCTGCTCGGCAAACGCTTTCGCCGAACGCCGCACGCCGATCGCCTGCATCAGCGGCTGCGCGACGGTCGGGATCGCCATCACCGGCAACGTCAGCGCGATGAACGCGAGCTCGCGCCGCTTCGCGAACGCGGCCACGAGTCCGCCGATGAGAAACGCGATGCCGAGGACGAGGGCGACGCGCGGAACGACGGGCGCGAGCTCCGGCTGCAGCTTCGCGCGATGCGCGAAGAGCGGTGCGATCGCGAGCAGCGCGCCGAGCACTGCCACGATGATCGCCGCGCCACGCGTGCGCGCCTCGTCCCAGATGCGGGCGACGAGCAGCGCCAGCGCCGGCATCAGCGGCAGGATGTACTGCGGCCGCTTCGACTGCGAGATCGAGAAGAACACGAACGGGATCGCCAGCCAGAGAATCAGAAACAGCAGGTCGCGATTCTTGAAACGCTTCCAGCTGAACAGCGCCACGAGCGACCACGGCAGCGCGCCGCCGATGAGATACGGCACGAAGTACCACGGCGGCCCCGTGCGCTTGAGCGCTTTCGTGGCCATGCGTTCCGCGGTCTCGGTGACGAGCACGTAGTGCAGAAACTCCGGCACCACGCGCGTCACGCCCCACACCCACGGCGCGACGACGAGCGCGAAAAGCGCGAGTCCGATCGGCGGAAACAGCACGCGCACGTTGCGCTTCGTCCACGCGTACGGAATGGCGACGAACAGCACGAGCACGAACGTCACCGGACCTTTGGTGATCATCGCGAAGCCCATCGACACCCACGCCAGCCACGACCAGCGCGCGTTCCGCTCCTCGAGCGCGCAGTCGAACGCGACCAATGCGACGACGACGAAGAACGTCAGCGCGCTATCGAAGATCACGGTTCGCGCGAACGCCATCGTCAGCGGCATCGACAGAAAGACGATCGCCGCGAGGTACGGCATTTCGCCTCCCCATCTGCGCCGCGCGAACCAGAACAGCACCGCCGCCGTCGCCAGCGTGAAGAGATACGCCGGCAGCCGAGCCGCGAGCTCGGTCGGGCCGAGGAGCTCCATCGCCGCCGCTTCCGCGGCGAAGTAGACGACCGGCTTGTCGAGATACGGCAAGCCGTCGAGGCGCGGCATGACGTAGTCGTTCGTCTCCGCCATCTCGCGGCCGACTTCGGCGTTGCGCCCCTCGTCGGCGTCGTACAGCGGGAAGCCGCCGAGGTGCACGGCGAGCGCGGCGGCGACGACGAGGAGCCAGATCGAGAGCAGCAGGCGCGGGCTCACGCGGCGGAGCCTAGCACGCGTCGCGCTCGCCATCCGGCAGAGGTGCACTTTGCTCCGCCGTCGCTTTGATATCAAAGAAATCTTCCCACGCGCCGCGGAGTGCGCGCCATCACGAGCCGAGGTCATGCCTGCCGCTACAATGGCGGCATTCAGCATGGCTCTCGAGCCCAACGCACAACTTGGTCCCTACCAGATCGCCGGCCTCATCGGCGAAGGCGGCATGGGTGCGGTCTACCGCGCACGCGACACGCGCCTCGGCCGCGACGTCGCCATCAAAGTGCTGACCAACGTCATGGACGGCGATCGCGATCGCCTGCTCCGCTTCGAGCAGGAAGCGCGCGCCACCGGGATGCTCAACCATCCCAATCTCCTGACGATCTACGACGTCGGTCGCGACGAAGACGGCGCGCCGTTCCTCGTCAGCGAGCTCCTCGAAGGCGAGACGCTCAGCCGCCGCCTCGAACGCGGCCCGCTCTCACCGCGCAAAGCCGTCGAGGCCGCGCTGCAGATGGCGCACGGACTCGCCGCCGCGCACGAGAAAGGGATCGTCCACCGCGATCTCAAACCCGACAATCTCTTTCTCACGCGCGACGGCCGCCTGAAGATCCTCGACTTCGGCATCGCCAAACTGAGCCCGCTCTCGAGCGGCGAAGGACCGACGTTCCAGATGGCGGCGACGGAGCCGGGCATGGTCCTCGGCACCGTCGGCTACATGTCGCCCGAGCAGGTGCGCGGCGAGTCCGTCGACGCGCGCTCGGACCTCTTCTCCCTCGGCGCGATCTTCTACGAGATGCTGAGCGGCCTGCGCGCGTTCAAGCGCAACTCCGCGATCGAGACGCTGAGCGCGATCCTCCGCGAAGAGCCGCCCGATCTCACGGAGATGCTGCCGAACCTGCCGGCAGCCGTCGAACGCCTCGTGCGCCGCTGCCTCGAGAAAGACCGCGACCAGCGCTTTCAGTCCGCGCGCGATCTCGCCTTCAATCTCGAGACGCTCTCGACGATGTCGCAGGCGAACTCGCTCTCCGGCGTGCCGTCCGCGCGCACCGCGCCGCACACCGGCTCGCTGCCGACCGCGAAGAGCGTCGCCACGACCGCGCCGCAGCTCCCGTCGCAGACGCATGCGAGCGCTGCAACGCAGTCCGCCGCGTCCTCCGCCGCGACCGCACGCACCGCCGCGCAGCCAACGGCGCGACCGGCGACGTCCACCACGCGCCTCGTCTCGAAGCCGAAGCGCCGCGCGGCCTCGCCGCTCCTGCTCGGTCTCCTCTATCTCGTCTCGATCGGCGGCGCCGCGTATGGCGGCTGGATGTTCGCGCATCGCGAGACCGCCGCGGTGCAGGACCCGGAGTTTCATCGTGTCACGTTCCGCCGCGGGGAAGTGCGTTCCGCGCGCTTCACGCCGGACGGCGACACGATCGTCTACAGCGCCGCGTGGGACGGACAGCCATCCGAGGTCTTCGTCGCCAGCCGCGGCGCGACCGACGCGCGGCCGCTCGGCATCCCCGACAGCGAAGTGCTGGCCGTTTCGAAGTCGGCCGAGCTCGCGATTCTCCTTCACCGCGACCGCATCACGAGCCTCGGCACGCTCGCGCGCGTCCCGCTCGCCGGCGGCATGCCGCGCGAGCTCGCGGACGACGTGCTGCAGGCGGACTGGTCGCCCGACGGCGCGAACCTCGCCATTATTCGTTTCAAGGACGGCAAGTCGCGCATCGAATATCCGATCGGCACCGTGCGCTACGAGACGCCGCATTACGTGCGCGAAGTGCGCGTCGCGCCCGATGGCAAGCGCCTCGCGATCCTCGAGCCGATGCGCGGCGAGTTCGACGTGGCGGTGATCGATCAGGGCAATCCCGTGACGATCGCGCGCGGCTGGGCGCGCGGCGCGACCGGCATCGCCTGGTCGCCCGACGGCAGCGAGCTGTACGTCTCCGGTACGCCGAGCTCCGCGCCGCCCGCGCTCTACGCGGTGAACATGGACGGCGCGACGCGGCTCGTATCGAAGGTGCCGGGCAGCGTGCGCATCTTCGACATCTCCGCACGGCACGAGCTGCTGCTCTCGAACGGCACGTGGCGCGCGACGTTGGTTTGGAAACCGGGCGCCGACCAACCCGAGGTCGACGCGTCGTGGCTCGACTGGTCCGCGATCGCCGATCTCTCGGCCGACGGCAAAACGCTGCTCTTCAGCGAAACGCGCGAGGGCGGCGGGGCGAATTCGGCGGTCTACCTGCGCCGGTTCGGCGCGCCCGCTCCCGTGCGCCTCGGCGACGGCATCGGCGACGCGCTCTCGCCCGACGGCAAGTGGGTGCTCGTGCACGATGGCGCGAAGCTCGCGCTCTTTCCGACCGGCGCCGGCGAGCCGCGCCAGCTCAAGATCGACGGCTCGTTCGAGTTCGGCGCCGCGTGGCTTCCCGATTCGCGCCGCGCCGTCGTCGGCGGCTTGATCGGCAAAGGCTCGTACCGCCTCTACGTCATCGACACGCTCGACGAGACCGCGACACCGCTCTCGCCCGAAGGCATCTGGAGCGGCGGCACGCGCGCGTACGCCGTCTCGCCCGACGGCCGCTACGTCGCGGCCATGAACGCGAACGAGCTGGCGACGATCTACGCCATCGACGGAAAGCCCGCGACCCCGGTGGTCGGCGTCGAGAAAGGCGAGATCCCGATCCAGTGGTCCGCCGACGGCGCGTCGCTCCTCGTCTACCGCCCGACGTCGCTCCCCGCGCAGGTCTACCGCGTCACGCTCGCCACCGGCACGCGCGAGCTGTGGAAGGAGTTCGCGCCCGCCGATCGCGCCGGCGTCTACAAGATCGCGCCGGTGGCGGTGACGCCGGATTCGAATGGATATGCATACAACGGGATGCGCATGCTGAGCGATCTCTACGTGCTGTCCGCTCCCGGAGCTCACTCCGAGTCTTCGGCGCCGCCGCGCTGACTCCGGTCAGCGGCACATCGGGCGCGGCTGCACCGGAGATCCCTCGCCGGCGCTCGGGATAAACTGCAGCCGCCTGAGCACGCTCGTCATCTTTCTCGCCGCCACCCTCGCGGGCACGATCAACTCCATCGCCGGCGGCGGAACGCTGATCTCCTTCCCTGCCCTTCTATGGATCGGTAGAAATCCGGTAATCGCGAATGCCACCAATACCGTCGCGATCTGGCCCGGCTCGCTCGCCGGCGCGTTCGGCTTCCGCCGCGAACTGCTCACCGTCCGCCGCTGGCTGCTGCTGCTCGTGATCCCGTCGCTCGCCGGCGGCGCGCTCGGCGGCTGGCTGCTGCTGCGCACGCCCACCTCCACCTTCAAGGCGCTCGTCCCGTGGCTGATCCTCGGCGCCACGCTGCTCCTCGCCGCGCAGGAGTTCATCACGAAACGCCTCGGCGTCCTCGCGCACGCGCACGAGGAGCCGACGCCCGGCTGGGTCACGTTCGTGTTCGTCTTCCAGTTCCTCGTCGCGCTCTACGGCGGCTACTTCGGCGCGGGCATGGGCATCCTCATGCTGGCCGCGCTCGGCCTCATCGGCCTCACCGACCTGCATCAGATGAACGGCCTCAAGAACGTGCTCGCCGTGGCCATCAACGGCGTGGCGGCGATCTACTTCATCCTCGCGCACGCGGTGGTGTGGCACGACGTACTGATCATGACCAGCGGCGCGCTCATCGGCGGCTATGCCGGCGCGCGCGTCGCGCACCGCCTCGGCCGGAAGTTCGTCCGCCGCGCGGTCGTGGCCATCGGCATCGTGATGACCGTCGCGCTGCTCCTGAAGTAGTACTCTCGCGGCGTGACACTGCTCTACCGCTACCTCCTCCGCTACAAACACCTCCTCGCCGCGGCGCTCGTCCTCGCGACCATCAACCAAGTCTTCTCGCTGCTCGATCCGCAGGTGTTCCGCCTCATCGTCGACCGCTACGCGCTGCGCATCCACGAGCTGCCCGCCGGCAATTTCCTCCGCGGGGTGCTGCTGCTGCTGCTCGCGTACGTCGGCGTCGCGCTCGTCTCGCGCATCGCGAAGAACTTTCAGGACTACTACGTCAACGTGATCGCGCAACGCACCGGCGCGCAGCTGTACGAACGCAGCGTCTCGCATTCGTTCTCGCTGCCGTACGCGGTCTTCGAGGACCAGCGCTCCGGCGAGATCCTGCAGAAGATGCAGAAGGCGCGCGCCGACGCGCAATCGCTGATCACGAACTTCATCAACCTCGTGTTCGTGTCGCTGGTCGGACTCGTGTTCGTGACGATCTACGGCTTCACCGTCGACTGGACGATCGGCACGGTCTACGTCTGCCTCGCGCCGACGCTCGGTACGGTGATGTTCTTCATCAGCCGCCGCATCAAGACGCAGCAGCGGATCATCGTGACGCAGACCGCGGAGCTCGCGGGCTCGACGACCGAAACGCTGCGCAACGTGGAGCTCGTGAAGTCGCTCGGCCTCGAGAACCAGGAGATCACGCGCCTCAACCGCGTGAACTCCGGCATCCTCGCCCTCGAGCTGAAGAAGGTGCGCTTCCTCCGCTTCTATTCGTTCCTGCAGGGGACGCTCATCAACTCGACGCGCGCGAGCCTGCTGTTTCTCATGCTGTGGCTGGTCTACAACCACCGCATCACGATCGGGCAGTTCTACGCGATCTTCTTCTACTCGTTCGCGATCTTCTCCCCGCTCGCCGAGCTCGGCGCGATCATCGCCCAATACCAGGAAGCGAAAGCGAGCATGGAGAAGCTCGAGGACGTGCTCTCGATCGAGCCCGCGCCGAAACCGGCGCAGCCCGTCGCCGTCGGTCCGCTCCGCCGCATCGCGTTCGAGCGCGTATCGTTCACGTATCCGAGCGCGACGGAACCTTCCCTCGAGAACATCGACCTCGAGTTCTCCGCCGGCGACACGATCGCGTTCGTCGGTCCCTCCGGCTCCGGCAAGACGTCGCTCGTGAAGCTGCTCGTCGGTCTCTACCGCCCCACGCACGGCCGCCTCGTCGTGAACGGTACCGACGTCAACGACATCGACTCCGACGCGCTCCGCGCACGCATCGGTCTCGTGACGCAGGAGACCCAACTCTTCGCCGGCACGATCCGCGAGAACCTGCTGTTCGTGAATCCCGACGCGTCCGACGCCGACTGCCTCGAGGTCCTGCAACAAGCCGCCGCACTGCCGATCATCGAGCGCGGCGGCAAAGGTCTCGACACGAAGATCGGCGAAGGCGGCATCAAGATCTCCGGCGGCGAACGCCAGCGCCTCGCCATCGCCCGCGCTCTCCTCCGCGAGCCCGAGCTGATCATCTTCGATGAAGCCACGTCGAGCCTCGACTCGATCACGGAGAAGTCGATCACCGAGACGATCCGCACGCTCACGACCGGCACGCACCGCCGCATGACGGTCCTCGTCGCCCATCGCCTCTCGACGATCGCTCACGCCCAACGCATCCACGTGCTCGCGAAAGGTCACATCGTCGAAACCGGCACGCACCACTCGCTGCTCGCGCTGAACGGCCTCTACGCCGCCCTTTGGCGCGAGCAGAGCGCGCGCCGCGAGGAAGCCGCGTAGGGAACACCGACCGGGAGCGCCTCCGGCGGGGCGGCACGGCCGCCAGCGCTAAGGGCCTAGCCTGGACGCACGTGCGGTGGCCGTTAACGTCGTTGACTGCAGCCGCACGTGCGTACTGGCTAAGCCCTTAGCGCTGGCGGCCGTGCCGCCCCGCCGGAGGCGCTCCCGGTCGTCATCCTACGTCGGCTATTCCACGCGCACCGCGTTGCTCATCTCCGACGTCGACGTCTGGCCGCCGGCGAGGGACTTCGTACGCGGCGGGTTGGCGAAGAGGAAGTGCACGCGGGTCGACGTGGCGGTGAGCCATTGGCCGCGCGGATCGGTCTCGACGCCGAACGTCACCGTCGCGGTATCGCCGTTCGCGGTGGACGCGCCGATCTCCGCGAGCGGCGTTTCGCCTTCGCCGTCGGGCGTGCGGTTCGCGTAGACATCGAGCAGCAGTTGATTGAGGAACGGGGTCGGGAACTTCGTCGTGAGCGCGTAGGTCATCGTCAGCAGTTGGTTCGACGGGTCGTAATGCGCGGACAGCAGCACGGGCGCATTGCCTTCGGTGAGCGCGTCGTCGTCGGAAGGCGGGGTGACGCCGTCGAGGCCCCAATCGATGCCGAGGCCGCCGTTGTCGCGGAACGAGTTCAGGCGGATGTCGACTTGCTGTGCGCCGCGCGCGGCGGCGACGGCCATCTGCGGTTGATTCGAGATCACGTTGCCGAGGACTTCCGCGGAGAGCACGCCGGGGCCGAGGAAGATCCCGCTCGCGCCGTTGCCGAGGGCGGAGAGACCGTCGGCGGCGACGCCGATGTGATTGCCGTGGAAACCGGCGGCGCCGCGCCACATCCAGACGCCGCTGAAGCGATTGCCGCTGATCACGTTGTCGTCGATGGAGAAGCCGAACGCGTCGTCCGCGCGGATCCCGCGGAGATTCGGGCGCGCGTTCATACCGGTGGCGTCCGTGCCGATGAAATTGTGGCTCACGCGCCACGCGTCGAGCGGGTAGTGGAAATCGTCGCAGGGACCGGCGTTCGAAACCCACAGTCCCTGATCCTCGAGGAAATTGCCGATGGCGAGGCCTTCGATCACGCCGTCGCAGGTGGCGTGCAGCACGAGGCCGTGGCCGGCGAGGCGGCCGTCGAGTGCGATGCGCGGTGTGGTGCCGGTCGAGCCGTCGAACCTGCGTTGCGTGTTGCCGTCGACGAAGATGCGCTTCGCGGTGATTGCGGGGAGCGGAGTGGTGGGAGTGATCGTGACCGCGCCGTCGGCGGACGGTGTGCCGGTGATCTCGAACGCGATCTTGCACGGTGACGCGCAGCCGCGGTTCGCTTCTTCGATGGCGGCGCGCAGCGAGCCTTCGCCGGAATCGGCGACATTCGTCACGGTCAGCCAGCGATAGACCTGCGCGGTCGCGCGCGCGACGTCGTTGGAGTGATCGAGATCCGGCAGCGCGCTCGACGGCGTCACGGTCAGCGTGGTCACGCCGCCGTTGCGGTCGTCGCTCGCGCGAATGGTCACGGGCAGCGAGGAGACGATGCAGTTGCATTCGTCGAGCACCGGCGCGGTGCAACGCGCCGTGCTGCCGGCGATCGTGCAGTGCGTGCTCTCGGGAGCATCAATGGAGACGATCGTGCCGTTGGTGACGGCGTAATCGAGATCGATCGTGTCGGGGTGCGTGCCGCTGACGGCGGCGTTCGAAAGGAAGGTCGTCGTCGCGCCCGGATCGATGCGCGCGTCGCTCGGGAGGAGCGTCGCGCCGAGGTCCGCGCTGACGACGGACGTCACGTGAAAGGAGAACGTGTTCGCGTCCGGCGTCGGGTCGGGCGTGTCCGACGCGACCGTCGTCGCGATCGTCACGGTCTGCGGGGAATCGGGTGCGAGCAGCCCGATCTGAAACTGCCGTTGTTCGGCCGGCTGCAGGTTACCGGCGGTGCAGCGGAGGATCGTGTCGGGCAGCTCGCACGAGGCGTTGAGACTCGGCGCGTACACGCGCGTGCCGGCGGGCAGCGTGATCGTGAAGCCGACGTTCGTCGCGACGTCGGGACCGCCGTTGAGGACGTTGAACGTGACCCAGAACTCGCCGCCGGTGCGAACCGTGATGTCCGTGCGCGTGACCGGCGTGACCAGGAGATCGGCGCTTTGCGCGAGCGCGGGAACGGCGGCGAGCGCGAGGAGAGCGAGAAACACGATCGTTGCGCGGAGCATTTGGGGATCATACGGGGCCGCCCGCCGCGCCGTTGAGGAACGGTACGGTTACACCTTCAAGCGCCGTCAGCCGTGCCGGTCTGCTGCAGCAGCGCGCGCGTCGCGGGATGTTGCGGGTTCGTCAGCACGGAGCGCGCGTCGCCCTGTTCGACCACTTCACCTTCCGCGAGCACGATGACGCGCGTCGCGAAATCGCGCGCGAAGTCGTCGTCGTGCGTCGTCACGACGAGCGTCCGGCCGCCGTGCGTCAGCTCGCGCAGCGTGCGTCCGAGCTCGCCGCGGCGCGCGGGATCGAGCGACGCGGTCGGCTCGTCCATCAGCAGCAGCGGCGGCTCCATGGCCATCGCGCGTGCGATCGCGACGCGTTGCGCCTCGCCGCCGGAGAGCTCGCGCGGGTACGCGTGCTTGCGATGCGCGACGCCGAGCGTGTCGAGGAGCGTGAGCGCGCGCGCCTCGGCGTCGGCGCGCGCAGCGCGTGCGACGTGCAGCGGCGCGAGCGTCACGTTGTCGAGCGCGGTGAGGTGCTCGAAGAGATAGTGCAGTTGGAACACCATGCCCACGCGGCGGCGGAGCTCGCGCAGGGTCGTGCGCGGCGCGGTGCTTCCGGCGGCGAGCGTGACACCGTCGACGTCGATCGTCCCGGCGTCGAACGGCTCGAGCGCGGTCACGGCGCGCAGCACCGTCGTCTTCCCGCCGCCGGAGAGTCCCATCAGCGCGACGAGCTCGCCGCGGTCGACGGAGAGCGTCACGCCGCGCAGCACCTCGCGCGCGCCGCGGCGGAGGCGGAGGTTGTCGATGGTCAGCACGCGCGTCATGCGGTCGGCGCCCTCCACTGCGCTTCGAGGTGGCGCGCGAGGCGCGCGAGCGGGAGCGACATCACGAGGTAGAGCGCGGCGCAGAGCGCGCCGGGGATGACCCAGCTGCCGAGGTTCGCGGCGAAGATCTGCGTCTGCTTCGTCAGCTCGACGACCGTGATCACGGAAACGAGCGACGAATCCTTCAGCAGCGCGACGAAGTCGTTGGTCATCGGCGCGAGCGCCAATCGAAAGGCTTGAGGCCCGCGCACGTAGCGGAACACCTGAAACTCCGTGAGCCCGAGCGTGCGCGCCGCTTCGAGCTGTCCGCGCGCCACCGCTTCCATCGCGCCGCGATAGATCTCGCTCTCGTACGCCGCGTAGTTGAGTCCGAGCCCGAGCAGCGCGGCGATGAACGCGGGAAGGCGGATGACGGCGGAGAGGCCGTAATAGAGCACGAACAGCTGCAGCAGCACGGGCGTCCCGCGGATCACTTCCACGTACGCGGTGAGCACCGCGCGCGTCAGCGCGCCGCCGTAGACGCGGCCGGTGGCGATGAGGATGCCGAGGCCGATCGCGAGCGCCATCGCAAGGCACGACATCGCGATCGTGATCAGCGACGCGCGCAGCAGCGCGGGGATGTACGCGGAGACGCGCGGGCGCGGATGCGGCGGCTGCGTCGCGACGGTCACCGGCTGCGAGGCAGCGGGCGCCGGCCGCACGTCCGCAAGGGTCTCGGCGAAGAACTTCGGCTGGAAATCATTCCAGATGTCCCACTTGCGGTAGATGCGCTCGAGCGTGCCGTCGCGCATGCGCGCGCGGAGGATCTCGTTGATGCGATCGCGGAGCGCGGTGTTCTCGCGCGCGAGCACCGCGACGTAATGCGCCTTCGCGACCGGATGGTCGTAGTGGCTGTAGAGGCCCGGCGTGCGACGCATCGAACGCGCGGCGATGATGTTGTCGAGCAGCACCGCGTCGAGGCGTCCCTGCTGCAGGTCCTCGTACGGATGCACGTCGTCGTCGTACGACACCGGCACGACGCCGAGCTTCTTCTCCGCGTCGAGGAGGATGTCGTACGCGATCGTGCCGCCGAGCGTGCCGACGCGGCGGCCGCGCAGGTCGGAGAGCGTGCGAATGCGATCGCGATCCGCCGCGCGCACCGTGAGCGTTTCTTCGAATTCGTAATACGGGATCGTCGTCGCCAGCGCGGCGCGCCGGCCGGGCGTGTCTTCGACGCCGCTCATGCCGATGTCGAAGTCGCCGCGCTCCACCGACTGGTCGATCGAGGAGAACGCGACCTGCACGAACTGCGGCTTGCGCCCGAGTCCTTTCGCGATCTCTTCCGCGACTTCGACGTCGAACCCGCGCACCACACTGGGATCATTCGGGTCGGCTTCGACGAACGGAGCTCCCCCCTCGGCGTCACCGCCCCAGCGGAGCACCGGCTGCGCATGCATCGACGAGGCGAGCAGCAGCGCGCACGCGAAGGGAAACACGATTCTGCGGATCACGAAACGGAAAACGTAAATCGGTCATTGCTCGCTGTTTGTCAATGAAATTGTGCGGCCGTCACGCGTGACGCGCGCGTTCGCGCGGATGGTGATGCCGTCACCTTCGATCGTGACGGCGCCGCGGTCTTCGGTCACGCGCGGCTCGGCGGCGAGTCCGCTGACGATCACGCGACGTACGCCGTCGAAAAGCGGATGCGCGCCGTCGGCGTACGTGAGCGCGGGATGGCCGAGGAGCTCGATGGAGGCGCGGTCGTTCGCGAGCTTCACGAAGCGCGCGTGCAGCACGGTGCCGGGCGCGAGGAGCTGCACGTTCAGCGGATCGAAGCTGTTCGGCCAGAGCGGCGCGGCGGGCGTGTCGACGACGATGCGCCAACCGTCGCGCGCGAGAAACGCATCGAGCGTTTTCGCGTGTTGTTGGTCGAGCGCCGCGACGTCGGCGTTCGCGCGGGCGAGCGCGGCGCGGCGTTCATCGGCGGTGAGGCTGCACGTCGTCGGCGGTGCGCTGCGCGCGAGCAGTTCGTCGAGCGAGGGCGCATCGTCGCGTTCCAGCGTCGCGCGCCAGCCGGGTTGCAGGCGATCGAGGAGGCGGCCGAGGGCGAGGCCGGTGCGGTAGGCGCGGGCGCGAATGGCGTCGGGCACAAAGTACGGATCGGGAAGGACGGCGGCAGCGGACGACGCGAGCGCACGCTGCTCGACGTAAGTGGCGAGACCTTCGTTGAGCTCCGTGCCGCGTTCGTACGCGACGGCGGCGGCCGGCATGCGCGCGAACCGCGCGCGGCGTTCGTCGAGCGCGGCGCGCGTCCAGCAGACATCGACGACCAGCGCGCGGCGCAACGCTTCCGCTTCGAGTCGTTGCGCCGCCACGAGCGATGCATCGCTGGATGGATATAGGAAGAGATCCGCTTCGTTCGCCGCCCAGCGCGGATGATGATTGCGCTGGTAGACGTGAAAGAGCTCGTGCACGACCAGCGCGGCGCGCCGCGGCAGCGGCGCATCGGATTGCGGCGGCAGCACGGTGGCAGTTTCGACGCCGCCGAGTTGCACGCTCGTGTTGGCCATGACGATGCGCCGTTCGCTGACGAAGACGCCGGGATGCTCCGCGAGCGGACGGAACTCCGGCGGCGGCGACGGATGCCGGAAGAGCAGCGTCCGCGTGCCGTCGTCGAGCGCGACCGGCATCGTGCGCGGATCGAAGCCCGGCCACAGATCGCGCGTCGCTGCCGCGTCGACGGCGGCCAGCAACGCGAAGGCATCGACGGCCGGCGGTGCCGCGGTGCGGCATGCGGCGAGCGCGCTCACGAGCACGAGCAGGAGCGTTTTCATTCGGGCCTCGCCGTCAGCACGAGCACACTCCCATCGTTCAGGGCGTAGCGGAGCGGAGCACCGTTTGTGACGCCTTCCCATCCCTGCGCGAGCGTGCGGCCATCGGCGCCGCGCGCGTCGAATGTGACGCGCGCGGCGCGGCGCGGGTCGTCGTACGGTGGCGGCGCGACGCGCACGTCGACGGCGGCGAGTGTGCCGAGGGCGAGGCGCGTGCGCTCGTCGCGAAAGGCGCGGGTCGATCCGCGCGCGACGACGACGCCGTCACGTTCGAGCGCGGCGTCGACCGCGTACCAGTGCGGCGCGCGATGCGCGTAGACGCGGATCGCGTGCGTCTCGTCGGCGTGCAGCGCGATCGCGATCGGCGCGTCGACTGCCTTCGCCGACGCGGCCGGCTCGATCACGAACTTCAGCAGGCCGCGCGGGCCCGCGCCACCGAACGGCAGGAGCTCCAGCTGCTGATCGAGCGCGACGGAGACGCGGTGCTCCTGCCGCGCCTCCTCCCACAACGGCAGGCCATTCGGCGACGTCCCGAAGCGGCGGCGGCTCTCCACGTGCAAACGCACGTCCGTTCCGCCGTTCGCGGCGGGCTCGTTGACGAACGACGCATCGAGCGTGAAGCGCGCGTCGTGCAGCGAGAGATCGAAGTCGGTCGCCGGCGGTCCGTCGATCGTCGCCTCGTACAGCGTGCGCGTGCCGTCCGCCGTGGTCTCCGTGCAGCGGATCGTGAAGGCGAGCCGCGACGGCGTACGCGCCGCGTGCGACTGCATCGCCACGATCGACGCGACAACCGACGCAACGAGTACTGCGAGCCGCGCGCGCCTCATCGCGCACCTCGGCTGCGCACGACGACCACCGGCGCGCGTCCCGCATCGAAGCCGTCGAAGGCGCCGGTCTCGCGCGCGGCACGCCGCGGCAGCAGCAGCGCGACGAGGAGCGCGAACAGCAGCAGCGCCACCGGCAGCGGAATCGCGATCCGCCGCCGCCACAACGCGCGCGGCGCGGGCGCAGCCGCAAACGCAACCGGCTCGCGCAGCGCGTCGCGCACGCGGCGCATGTGCGCGTCGAACGCGCGGCATTCCGCGCAACCATCGACATGCGCGCGCGCGGCAGCGGCGGCATCGTCGCCGAGCGCGCCGTCGAACAGCGCGGACGTTTCTTCGAGTCGCGGGCAAGTCATCGTTCGTTCTCCCACGCCGCGCGCAGCGCCTGGCGCGCGCGGAACAGATCGCTCTTCACCTTGGCCACGCTCACTTCCAGCGTCGCCGCGATCTCGTCGTACGACATCTCTTCCCATTCGCGCAGCAGCAGCGCCGCGCGCTGATCGGCGCTGAGCTTCGCCAGATGCGCGAGCAGGCGCCGGCGATCCTCGTCGCGCACGAGCGCGTCGTGCGGCGTCGGCTGCGGCGCGGCGAGGAGCGCGAGCAGCGGACGCATGGCATCGCGCAGCGTCCACCGCCGCAGCTCGTTGAGCGCGAGATTGCGCGCGACGCGGAACAGCCAGAAGCGCACCTGTGCCTCGCCCGCCGCCGCGGGGCCGCGCGCGTGCAGGCGCAGGAAGACCTCCTGCGCGAGGTCGGGCGCGTCGCCGCGTCCGGCGAGCATGCCGCGCAGAAAGCGCTCCACCTGCGGGTAGTGGTGCGCGTATGCGAGCGTGAAGGTGCGTTCGTCGGTCACGAGCCTGTTTCACCTCTAAGACAACCGGCGCCGCGCAAAGTTGCAGCGTGCTACGCTCCGCGCCCGATGCACGCCGATCTCGCGCTCGCGCTCTCGCTCGCCGATGCGGCGGACGCGATCGCGATGGCCAGCTTCGGCTCCCCTTCCCTCGGCGTGCGCCTCAAGAGCGACCGCTCGCCCGTCTCCGACGCCGACGAGGCGACCGAGCGGATGATCCGCGAGCGCCTCGCGCACGAGCGTCCGCACGACGGCGTCGCCGGCGAGGAATTCGGCACGAGCGGCGCCGCGGAACGGCGCTGGATCGTCGATCCGATCGACGGCACGAAGAACTACGTCCGCGGCGTTCCCGTGTTCGCGTCGCTGCTCGCGCTCGAAGAACGCGGGCGCGTCACGATCGGCGTCGTCTCCGCGCCCGCGCTGGCGCGGCGCTGGTGGGCGGCCGCGGGCGAAGGCGCGTTCTGCAACGGACGCGCGATCCACGTCTCGCGCGTGGCCTCGCTCGACGCGGCGTTCCTCTCGATGACGACGTTCCCGCGGCTCGCGCGGCAGTGCGCGCGCGTGCGCGACTTCGGCGACTTCTGGGCGCACATGCTCGTGGCGGAAGGCGCGATCGACATCGCCGTCGACCTCGAGGTCGCGGCGTGGGACATGGCCGCGGTGCAGCTCATCGTCGAGGAAGCGGGCGGGCGCTTCACCGACTTGCGCGGCGACGCGCGCTACGACGGCGGCAGCGGCGTCTCGACGAACGGCGTCCTGCACGACGCCGCACTGGAGCATTTGCGATGACGGAACAGGTGATGGTCGTCGAGCGCAGCACGATCGCCGCGCGGCTCGTCGAGCGCGGACTCGTGCGCGACGTCGACGACGTCCTCGACGCGATTCACGACCTGCACTTCTTTCTCGACCGCCCCACCGCGGAAGTCTCGCCGCAGTACAAGCAGATCATCCCGTACGTGCTGATCCGCCACGGCGACTCGTGGTTCCTGCTGCAGCGGACGCAGAAGCAAACCGAGGCGAGGCTGCATCACAAACTCTCGCTCGGCATCGGCGGGCATATCAATCCGGACACGCCCGACCTCCTCGGCGGACTCGAGAAAGAGCTCGAAGAAGAAGTGGGCGTGCCGGGCGACTACGACCTCACCTTCGCCGGCATCCTCAACGACGACACCACCGACGTCGGTTCCGTGCACCTCGGCGCGGTGTTCATCCTCGACACGCACGAGCGCGACGTCGTCGTGCGCGAGACCGACAAGATGACGGGAAGATGGGCGACGCGCGACGAGCTCGCGGAGCTGCGCGAGCAGATGGAGACGTGGTCGCAGATCGCGTACGACGCGCTCATCGCGACGCCGGCGTCATGAACGTGCTCCTCGCCGCCGCCCTGGAAGTGCTGCTCCTCGGCACCGGCTTTCCGCGTCCCGACGCGAATCGCGCCGCCGCGTGCACCGTCGTCGTCGCGGGCGACCGCTGGTTCGTCGTCGACGCGGGACGCGGCGCCACGATGCGCGTCGCGGCGACGGACCTACAGTACGGGAAGATGCGCGCCGTCTTTCTCACGCATCTCCACTCCGATCACACCGGCGGATTACCCGATCTCTTCGACACGTCGTGGCAGTTCGGGCGCAAGAACGAGCCGCTGCAGTTGTACGGACCGCCCGGCACGAAGCAACTCGCCGACGCGATGCTCGAGTTTTTCGCGGCGGACATTCACTACCGCCGCGATTTGCTCGAGAAACATCCCGCCGCCGGCGCGACGATCGTCTGGCACATCGTGCACGAAGGCGTGGTGTACGACGACGGCACGGTGAAGGTCACGGCGTTCGCGGTCGACCATCGCCCGGTGCCGTACGCGTTCGGCTACCGCTTCGAGTCGAAGGGCGAGACGGTCGTCATCTCCGGCGACACGCGGCCGACGCCGAACCTCGTGAAGTTCGCGAAGGACGCGGACATCCTCGTGCTCGAAGCGTATCTGCCGGAGTACTTCGAGAAGGTCGATAAGCCCGACGTCGCCGCGCGCCTCGAGCACTACCACACCAATGCGGACGAGGCGGGCGTGCTCGCGCAGCAGGCGAACGTGAAGACGCTCGTCCTCACGCACCTCATCCCCGGCAATGCGGACGCGACGTTCCGCGCGCGGGCGTCGAAGCACTTCCACGGCAGGATCGTCGTCGGGCGCGATCTCCTGCGGATCGCGCCCTGACGGTTCACAGCGTCAACGTCCGGCGAAGAACACCGGATCGCCCGACGCGTTGTCGACCATCGAGCCGTACGCGAAGAGCTTCGCGTTCGTGTCGCCTTCCACCGCGAGCGTGAAGTTGCCGCTGAGCGGCACGCCGGGGAAGAGCGCGGCCACCGACGTCTGCATCAGCTGATGCGCGTCGACGCCGACGAGGGTCTGGGCGATGAGATTGCCGGACGGCGCGAGCAGCGAGACCGTGAACGTCTCCGTCTCATCGCCGCCGTTCACGAAGCCGGCATTCGTGCGGAAGCTGCCGTCGTTGCGCAGGCCCGGCACGGTCATCGCCGGCGCAAACGCCGCGACCGGATCGATCGACTGCCCGTACGTGCCGCCCGTCGTCGCCGTGGTGTACGTGCGGCTCGTGACGACCGGACCTGTGCCGGAGCTCCAGCGGATGTCCAGCGTTCCGCTGCCGGACGTGAGGCCGTAGAGCGAGAGCACATCGTTGAGGAGCAGCGTGCTGCTGGCGTTGAGCGCGAGCAGCTTCTGCGCGCCGGCGTACGTGACCGTCAGCGTCTGGCGGCCGTTCGTCGGATTGAAGATCGCCACGTCGCTGCGCCAGAACGTGCCGTTCGCGCCGGGCGTGCGGCCGACGACCGGAATCGTGAGCGCATCGCCGGACGGCGCCGGCAGCGCCTGGATGTAGATCGGATCCTGCGAGGCGTTGTCGATCACCGACGCGTACGCGCTCAGCGCCGACGACGCGGTCGCGGTGATGCGCATCGACAGCGAGTCGTACGAGCGGCCCACGAGCTGCGGGAAGAAGTCCGCCAGCGGCGCCTGCTGGAAGTTCGACGGCGGCACCGCCACGTCGGTCGCGCCGACCGTCGTGCCGTTCTTGTCGAACAGCGTCAGCGTCGCGGACACCTGCGTCGCGCCGCGGTTCACCAGTCCGAAGTTCGTACGGTAGTCGACGTTCGACTGCATGCCGGTGACGTACAGCGTCCGCTCGAGCTCCTCCGGCGTCACGTCGGGCACCGACTGGCCGTACGTGCCGACGCTGCCGCCGGTGAACGTACGGCTGTTGACTTTCAGCACCGCGTCCGCGCCCGCGCTCGACGCTTCGATCGCCAGCGCGCCCGCGCCGCTCGGCATCCCGAAGAGATCGAGCAGCGTGTTCGCGTACGTCACCGACTGCCGCGGCGTGAGGAAGACGCTGCGCGTGATGACGCTGCCGCCGGCCCCGGGGAGGAAGAGCAGGTTCACGTTCGCGCCCTGCGTGCCGGCGTTGAAGAGCGTGAGCTCCGTCCGCCACGACGTGCCGCCGATGCCGTTCGTCTGCGCGGTCACCGAGATCAGCGAACGATAGACCTGCAGCGAGGTGACGGTGACGAACTGCGAGAACGTGCTAGAGCCGGCGGCGTTCGCGGCCGTGAGCGAGACGGTGAACGTGCCCGCCGACGCGAACGTGTGCACCGGATTCTGTGCGCTCGACGTGGCGCCGTCGCCGAACGACCACGACCACGACGTCGGCGCGCCGCTGGTGGTGTCGGTGAAGGTCACCGGCGCGCCCGCGGAGATCGTCTGCGGCGCGAACGTGAAGCCCGCCTGCACGCTCGGCGTCAGCGGCGCGCCCGCGGCCACCGTGACCGGCTTCGTGATCGTCGCGGGCACGCTATCCCGATAAACGGTCAGAGTGACGCTGTACGTCGCGGGCGACGCGTACTTGTGCGCCGGCGCGGGCAGCGTCGAGTTGGTGCCGTCGCCGAAGCTCCAGAGGCGCGAGGTCACGCCGCTGCTCGACTCGTCGCTGAAGACGATTGTGTCGTCGGTCGTCGGATTGGCCGGCGACCAGTTGAAGTTCGCGGAGAGCGGATTCGTGACGGTGACACTCTGCGTCGCCGTCGTCGACGCGCTGCCGTTGCTCACGCTCAGCGTGACCGTGAACGTACCGGCGGTCGCGTAGATGTGGTTCGCGGTCGCGCTGGTCGCGCTCGCGCCGTCGCCGAACGTCCAGGTGCGCGAGGTCGCGCCGGTCGACGTGTCGGTGAAGGAGAAGTTCGTGATGCCGGCCGTGCCGCTCGACGGCGAGTACGTGAACGACGCCACGAGCGGCGTCGACGTCGTCGAGAGCGTCACCGTCGCGATGTTCGACGGCGACGAGGTGCCGGCCGTGTTGAACGCGACGACGTAGAAACGATACGTGCCGCTGGTGAGGCCGTTGACGCGCGCGCTGGTCGTGTTCGCGGAGACGTCGCCGACTTTCTGGAACGAGCCCGAGCCGACGGCGATGTAGATCGACTCACCGGTCTCGTTGTTCGCGTTGTCGTTCCACGCGAGGTCCGCGTAGTTGCTGCCGGCGTTCGCGGTGAGCGACGTCGGCGCGGCAGGCAAAGTGACCGCGGGCGGCGGATCGCTGACGTTGCCGTTCGGATAGAGCCAGCGCGCGGCGAGCTGGTCGTCGGCGCGTAACGATGCGCCGAGGCCGGTGACCGAGGGATACATGAGCGCGGTGGGATCGGCGCTGTGACCGATGCCGAGGGTGTGGCCGAATTCGTGGGCGATGATCTCGGCGAGCCGCGCGCTGCTGATGCCTTTCGACGGCTGCACGTTGTCCTGAATCGTGAGATCGCCTTCGGTCAAGTTGTACGCGTGCACGGTGCCCGCGGGATGGTTCGCATCCGCGGTGAACGGCGCGGTCCAGTTGCCGCCGAACGCGACGCCGGTGAAGCCGCCGAGGCCGACGACGCCCGAACTGCCGTTCCAGCTGCCCGCGATGTCGTTGAGCGGATCGTTGAAGAGCACCTCGTTGACGCCGTTCGACGCGTCGAGTCCGCCCGGCGGGCCGCTGCGCGTGCCGGCGTACGTGTAGCGGATCTTCGCGGACGAATAGCTCGTCCACGCCGCCATCGCCGTCTGCGTCTCGTTGACGCCGCCGCCGGTGTAGCCCGGTTGCGTGCCGCTGCTGTACCACGCCGCGCTGCCGCCGTTGTCGAACGCGAACCAGCGGTAGACGTTGCCTTCCGTCATCAGCGTGAAGTTTTCCTGCAGGCGTCCCATCGCCGAGACCGTCTTGCGGTCGAGCGCGGGGTTCTCGACGCCGTACGCGCGATTGCCCGCGCGTCCCGCGACGCGCTCGGCGACGAAGCTCTCGAAGCCGGCGGCCTCGCGCTGCACGTTTTTTCCATGCAGCGGACGGAGATCGGTGTCGAGCAGCGAGACGTCCGCGCCGGCGTCGTCGCGCATCCACAGACGGCGTCCGTCGATCATCGTCCCTTCCGTCAGCTTGCCGACGTAGAGATCCATCGTGCGATAGCCGCCGTGCGGCGACGGCTCGAGGAAGAGCAGCACGTTCTCGTTCGCGTGATACTCCGCGGCGCCGAAGATCTTCGTGATGCGATCGTCGATGACGCCGCCGAGTTCGGAGACGGTGATCGTCCGCGGCGTCGCGCCTTTGATCGTGCGCGTGACGTTGACGACGGTGTCGGTCCAGATGCGCCCGTTGCGCTCGACCGGCAGCGTCGAAGCGACCGTTCCGGCGACGATGACCGGCGCTTTGTCGATGAGCTGCTCGTCGCTCGGCAGCACGATGGTGGTTGCGTGCGCGGCCGTGGCCACGATCGCGAGAATACACGTCAGCCCATACGCCAGATAACGGTTCAAGTCGCTTGGTCTCCGAAGTTATTCGGCGTAACGACGACCCCGAGAGCCGCCATTCCCGAGCGAGGGGGCGGCGGTGCTCACGGCGTCACGCACGAGGTGCAGCGTGCGCGCGTTGCGGCGGTGCGTTCGTGACCCGCATCACGTTCGAAGAACGTTCACCGCGGCGCGCCGCGCGCCGCGGCCTGCGCGTCGCTCGCGCCGAGGAGCGTGATCGCCTCGCGATAGCCATGCAGCGTGCCGACGTCGACGTACGCGGTGCCGGCGCGCACGGCGCGCGCGCTCCCGCCGCGCGCGAGCCACGCGTTCACGACCGTGCCGATGTAGTGATCGGATGCGCCACGCTCGCGCCAGACGTCGCGCAGTTCCGCGAGCACGCGCGCGCGTAGCTTGAACGCGCCCCAGATCCAATGCGAGCGCGCGCCGGGCGTCTTCACCTGCACCTCGAGCACGCGATCGTCGTCGCCGATCACGACCGCGTCGAAGAACTCGGGACGATCGACCGGAAAACAGAGGAACGAAAAGTCGTCATCGCCCAGCGCGTCGAAGCCGTTCTCCGGAAACCAGACCGTATCCGGCAGACCGACGAGCACGTGCTCGTCCGGCGGAATGAACGGCAGCGCGTGGAAGAGCGCGTCGCACAAACCGTTCGGCTGCTGCTGCACGACGTAGCAGAGCGACGCGTCGCCGATCGCGCCCCCAAAGTACGAGACGATGTCGGACTTGCCGGGCGAGATGACGAAGCAGATGCGCGTGGCGCCGGCGCGCAGCATGCGGTCGACGAGATACTCGCTGACCGCCCGCGGCCGCTCGACCTCGCCTTCGAAGCGGCTGCCGACCGGGAGCAACTCCTTGCTGAATGCGAGCGGCTGAATGCGGCTGCCGATTCCGGCGGCGGGAACGATGCCCCACATGTGCGGCCTCCCTAATTTTCAAACGCCTCGATCATCTGTTGCGCGCGCACATCCGACGTGTGCTCCGCGAGCGCGCGTGTGCGCGCGGCGGTGCCGATCGCCGCGAGCTCGTCGCGCGGACGCTGCAGCGCGTCGATCGCTTCGTCGGTCGTCCGCGCAAGCAGGATCTCGCGTCCCGGCTCGAAGAAGGTGTCGAGTCCGTCGAAGGTGTCGCTGAGGATCGGCGTGCCGCACGCGGCCGCTTCGAACAAACGTCCCGACGGGCAGTAGCCGCGTTTCGCCATCGCGCCGCGCGTCACGTTCAACGTGACGTTCGACGAGCAATAGAACGCCGGATGTTCCGGCGGCGGCACGTGCTGGAAGAACCAGATGTTGTCGCTCCACGGAAACTCGCTCGGATACTGCGAGCCGCCGACGACGAAACGCTTCTCCGGCAACGCGCGCGCGGCGCCGAGGAAGAGACGCTCGACGCCTTCCTGCCGGTCGGCGGCGTACGTGCCGAGGTACGAGAGATCGGAGACGTAACGCGGATGCGGCGCGACGGGATGATGCGCGCCCGCATCGACGGAGCCGTAGAGCGGCACCGCGCGGCGCGCGCCGAGGCGCGTGCGCAGTTCGTCGAGCGCGCGTCCGCCGGTGAAGCTAAGCACGAGATCGAAGCGCGCGAAAGCGTCCGGCGGGAGATACTCGACACGTTCGCCGGCATCGAGACGATCGAGCGTCACCGGCGTGTCGAGGTCATAGAAGACGTGCAGCAGATGCGATTTCGAGAGAATGAGCTCCGTGGCGAGGTTCGCGTCGGGACAGTACGACGTCACCACGGCCACGTCCGCGTCCGCCAGCGCATCCTCGGCGAGTGGAAGTGCGTCAGCCCATGTGCGATACAACAGCAGTTCGTAGCCGGCACCGCGGTGAAGGTCGCGATGGGCCGCGTAATACGGCACGTCGCGTTCGAAGAACGTCACCTCGTGACCGAGGGATGTCAGCGAGCGGAGAAGCGCGCGCCAGAGAGTGGCGTGCCCGTTCCCCCAGGAAGAGCTGACGGTCAAACCGAAAATGACGATCTTCTGCTTCGCCTTCACTCGTCCACTCCCCGGTCGCGCCGCCGGCGACGCGGGCGGGGCCGCGTTCATGCGAAGCAAATCGCGAGCCTGTAGAGTTGCATGAGATGAAAACGAACGCCGCCCGCCTGCTCGACTCGCTCGGCATCCGCTACGAGCTGCGCGAGTACGATGTCGACCCCGACGACCTCACCGCGGAGAGCGTTGCCGCGAAGATCGGCTTCCCGCCCGAACAGGTCTTCAAGACGCTCGTGGCGCGCGGCGACAAGCACGGCGTCTGCTTCGCGGTCGTGCCCGGCGATCAGCAGCTCGATCTCAAAGCGCTGGCGCAGCTCACCGGCGACAAGAAGATCGATACCGTCGCGCTGAAAGAAGTGCAGCCGCTCACCGGCTACATCCGCGGCGGCGTCACCGCGCTCGCGGCGAAGAAGAGCTATCCCGTCTTCGTCGACGAGACCATCGAGCTCTTCGATGTGATCTCGATCTCGGCCGGCATGCGCGGCGCGCAGATCCTCATCGCACCCGCGGATTACCTGCGCGCGACGAACGCGAAGGTCGGTGCGATCGCGTCGAGCTGAAACGCAGGGAACCTACGCCGTCGGAATCGTGAAGCGGAACACCGCGCCGCCGCGGGGATCGTTCTCCGCCCAGACGCGTCCGCCGTGCGACTCGACGATGCCGCGCACGATCGCGAGCCCGAGTCCCGCGCCCATGTGCGCGGTCTTCTTCGCCTGCCAGTACGGCGTGAAGACGTTCTTGAGATCGGCGGCGGGGATGCCGGGACCGGTGTCGTGCACCGTGAACTGCACGAAGCCGTTGGCCGGCTTCGCCTCGATCGAGATCGTGCCGCGCGGCGGCGTGAACTTGATCGCGTTGCCGATGAGGTTTCCGAAGACCTGCACGAGCCGGTCGTGGTCGGCGCAGATGCGCGGCAGCTGCGCCGGCATCTCGCACACGATGCGCACCTGCTTCTGCTGCGCGAGCGCCGAGTTCGTGTCGCAGACCTCGCGCACGATGTCCGCCGCCTCGATCGGAGCCAGCGCGACGGACAAGCGTCCCGCCGCCTCGATCCGCGCGACGTCGAGCAGGTCCTGAATCAGCCGCTGCATCTGTTTCGCGGCATTGCGGATCGTTTCGACGAGCTCCGGCTGTTCCTCGGGCGTCGCATCGACGAGGAGGTCGGCGCTCAGCGCGACCTTCGTCAGCGGGTTGCGCAGATCGTGCGAGACGATGCCGAGCGTTTCGTCGCGGACGCGCACGGCCGCCTCCGCGCGCTCCTTCGCCTCGCGCTCTTCTTCCATCAGCCGCACGCGGCGCAGCGCGAGCGAGGTGAGATCGCCGAGGGTGCGCGCGCGCACGATGTCGCCGTCGCCGAAGTGGCGTCCCGACGTGCCGCTGTTGAGCAGCACCAGCGCGCCGAGCGGCTCTTTTTCCGCGACCAGCGGCGTGACGAGCAGCTCGCAGCGCGGACAGATGTCGGCGAGATACGGCGCCATCTCGCGGCCGAGCGCCTTCATGTCGGCGAGGATCACCGGCGCCGCGCCGGTCATGATCTCTTCCGTCAGCGAGCCGGGAAACGTCACCCGCAGTCCGCGCGCCGGAACGCCGCGTCCTGCCGCTGCCACGACTTCGACCTGCCGCGCCGATGTGGGGCCGACGATGCGCTCGACGTACACGCCGTCAGCGCGCGTGACGTGCGTCGCGCGGTTCGTGATCTCGTACAGCACGTCCGTCATCTCGACCGCGCCGCTCAGCGCGCTCGCGAGATGGCGGAACGACGCTTCCTCGTCCGCGCGTCGCTCGATCTGCGCCTTCGCTTCCTCCGCCTCCGCGCGCGCGGCCTGCTCCTGGGCGAGCAGTTCCTGGAACTCGCGCGCGACGCGATTGCGCTCCGTGATGTCGCGCGCGAAGCCGGTGAAGATCGTGCGGCCGTCGACCGTGCATTCGCCGAACGAGATCTCGCACGGCACCTCGTGACCGTCTTTGTGCAGCGCCGGCAGCTCGACCCCGCCCCACGGGATATGCCGCTCGCGCGTTTGCAGAAAGCGCCGCACACCGCCGCGATGCGCGCTGCGCAACCGCTCCGGAATGATGACGTCGAGCGATTGCCCGACGAGCTCCTCCGGCCGATAGCCGAACATCCGCTCGACGGCCGGGTTGCAGAACGTGATGACGCTGTTCTCGTCGATGGTGAGGATCGCGTCCTGCGCGGTCTGCGAGACGAGCCGGTAGCGCTCTTCGCTCTCGCGCAGCGCCTGATGCGTGCGGCGGCGATCGATGTAGTCGCCGATCTGCGCGCCGATGAGCGTCATCACCGGCAGCAGCGCCTGCTCCGGCTCGCGCGGCGCGCGGCTGAAGAACTCCATCGCGCCGGAGACGCGTCCTTCGTGGATGATCGGAAACGCGAACGCCGCGCGCATGCCCGCGGCCGCGGCGAGCTCCGCGCGCGGAAAGCGCTTGCCGTCGCTGAAGTCTTTCACCCACTCCGCGTCGCGCGTCTCCCACACTTCGCCGATCAGGCCCGCGCCGCGCGGCTGTTCCTGGCCGCGACAGAGCGCCGCCGCCGCGGTGCCGTCGACATACGTCGCGTGCCAGAGATCGACGCAGCGCATGCGGTCGCCGCGCACTTCCCAGAGCGCGCCGATGTCCCAGCCGAGGTTCTCGCAGACGATCTGCATGACCTGCGGCGCGGCGACGCTGAAGGCCTGGTCTTCGTTGAGCAGACGCGTGAGCGAGAGCTGCGCGGCGAGACGTTCTTCCGTGCGCCGGCGTTCGGTGACGTCGCGCGCGAACTTCGAGTAGCCGAGCAGACGGCCGTCGTCGTCGGCGAAGAGCGGCATGGTCATGCCGTCGACGAAGATCGCGTGGCCGTCGCGGTGCACGTGCCATCGCGTATCGTCGGCGCTGCCGCGGTCGAATGCGGACGCGAGCTCGGCCTCGGGGACGCCGGAGTCGACATCAGCCGGAAGAAAGAGGAGCGAGAAATGCCGGCCGTGGACCTCCTCGGCGGTGTAGCCGAAGATGCGCTGCGCGCCTTCATTCCACAACTCGATCCCCCCGCGCGCATCGAGCAGGAGAATGGCGACATCGCGCGCTTCCTCGACGAGTTTCCGGAACACGCCGCCCGTCGAGGCGAGAAGCTCCTTCATCTGCAAACGCTCCCCCGAGCACAGGACGTGCCCGCGGAAAACGGCAAGCGCGCTTCTGCTAGACTGCGCCGCCGCGGCAATCGCCGCGCGTCTCCACGCGTTGTGCGCAATGTCCGACCTTGGGGAGTCGCCAAGTGGTAAGGCAGCGGCCTTTGGAGCCGCCATTCGGAGGTTCGAATCCTCCCTCCCCAGCCACGGTTTTCGATCGACTGAACTCAGCGGCATCCCCCACCTGAGGAGGGCCGTCACTCGATCGATCTCAGCAGGTGCCGCGCACGCACGTTGCAGCCCATGCAAAGCGAGGGGGTGCAACGGTGAGATTCCAACGCAAGCTGAAGGGCCGTCGCATCGCGGTGCTGGCCGCCGACGGATTCGAGAAAGTCGAGCTCACCGTTCCAGTGAACGCGCTGCGTCTCAGCGGCGCGACCTGCCACGTCATCTCGCTGCGTCACGGACGCATTCGCGGCGTCAATCTGCACGAGCCGGCGAGCCGGGTTCACGTGCACGCGACGATCGCCGAGACCGATCCGGATGACTACGACGGGCTGCTGATTCCGGGCGGCTTCATCAACCCCGATCTTCTCCGGCAATCGGCGGACGCGCGCGAGTTCGTCCGCGCGTTCGACGAGGCGCGCAAACCGATCGCGACGTTGTGTCACGGTCCGTGGGTGCTCGCGTCGGCTGGACTGCTCGAAGGGCGCACCATGACTTCGTGGCCGGGCGTGCGCGACGATCTCGTCAACGCCGGCGCCGTCTGGCTCGACCAGGAGCTCGTTCGCGACGGCAACCTGCTGACCAGTCGAGGCCCCCAGGACATGCAGGCATTCGTGCCCGCGATTCTGGAGTTTTTCGCCGAAACGGAGCCCGGGCGAACGTCGCCATCGGCGCGGACGACGTCCGATCCGCAGCGCGTCGAGCCGCCGGCGCTCGTCGTGAAAACGATGCAGTGGACGCCGCGTCCGTCACTCCGCACGGCGCTCGTCGCTGGCGCGATTGCTGTCGGCCTCATGGCTTCGAATCGCCGCTGGCGATCATGATCGCGCGCCCCGCGCCGCCCTGGTCTCGCTCGAGAAATCGTCGCGCTGACTGAACTCATGCGCATCGCCAACGAGCCAGCGTCCGAGAGCGCTCCGGGCACGCACCGCCCGGAGGAGCGACCGCTGTACGAGCCTCCGCGGCTGCGGACCGCGGAGGAAGGAGCGCGCCCCACGGCATGGCTCGAGTTCTTCTTCGACCTCGTCTTCGTCGTCGCGGTCGACCAGCTCGCGCGACGTCTCGAGCACAGCGTCACCGGGCATGGGACGCTCGTCTATTTCGCTCTGTACGCGCCCGTCTGGTGGGCCTGGGTCGGCTTCGTCCTGTATACCGACCGGTTTGGCACCGACGACATCAGCGACCGCCTCCTGACGCTGGTCCAGATCGGCGCGGTGCTGGTGATTGCGGCGACGGCGCTGCACGCGACCTCGGATCGCGCCGTCGCGTTCGCCCTCGCCTACGGCGCATTTCGCCTGGTGCTCGCGATCCGCTACGCGATGGCCGCGCACTATGTGCGCGAGGTACGGAAGGAATGTGCACGGCAATCGTCCGGCTTTGCCTTCGCCGGTGTCCTCTGGCTCGCGTCGGCGGCGGTTCCCGCGCCGTGGCGCTTTTGGATGTGGGGATTGGGATTTGCGATCGACCTGCTCACGCCGTTCGCCTCGCCCCGCATGCATCACATCGTGCCGCCCGATCCCGATCACATCGAGGAACGCTTCGGCACGTTCATCAACATCAGCCTCGGCGAAGGTTTCGTGGGGCTGGTCGAGTCGATGCGCGACCAGCCGTGGTCCGGCGCAGTGCTGGCGACGGCGGGTCTCTCACTGCTCGTCGGTTTCTCGATCTGGTGGGGGTTCTTCGACTCGCTGGACCAGGCACCGATCGCCGAGGTGGGCGAGCGGCATCGCACCGGACCGTACAAGATCTGGATCTTCGCGCATCTTCCGCTGGCGGCGGGTGTCGCCGCGACGGGCATTGCCGTGGGGAATCTGACGCACGAGGCGCATGCCGGCGAGCTCGAAGACTCGTTGCGATGGCTGGTGTGCGCGATGGTGGCGCTGTGTTACGCCGCGCACGCCATCGTCCACATCGCCTACGCGAAGGCCGGTGCGGGACGACGCGCGTGGATCATCGGCGCGCGCAAGATGCTCACGATTGCTGCCGCGCTTCTGCTCGGCGCCGCGGGTGCAGGCCTCTCCGCGGTGAGCGTTGCGGGGGTGCTCGCCTGCGCGGCGGGCGTCCAGGTCCTCTGGAACATCTGGGACCGGGCACGTGCAGGCGAGGGCGCGGATCCGGGACCGGGACTCGCCGGCGCGCGTCCGTCTACCTAGCGCGCTAGCGGCACGACAGTTCGTAAGCGCTGCGCAGCCATGCCGCGACGGTCGCGTCGACGTCGTGCGGCGACTCGAGGTGAACGTCGAAGTGCCACCGGTTCGCCGAGAGCTGCTCGCATTTCGCGACGCGTCGATCCTCGACCCCAACCGCCGACTTGATGGTGAGCACGAGCTTGTTCCGCCGCGTCGCTACGCCGGCGAACGCACTGCGCGCGACGAGGTGGATGGAGGTTTTCTTCGGCTCTTCGACGACATCGCCGAAACGGCGCGCGACACGAAGCAGAGCCTCGTAGGTCGCGCGCACCGTCGCGTCCTTCTTTTCGAAGTGCTGTTCGACGGAATGCTCTGCAGGCATGACGAAAATGATGTCATGAATCCGGCCATGCGCGAACTCGTGGCGAGATTAATGCCTTAATTGCTGCCACACGGAGAGCGGCCGTTCCGGCAAACTCTTCGGCGCGGCTCGTGCAAAGTACACTTCCGCAATGCCTGAGACTGCCGCAAATAAAACTTCCGTACCTTATTGACAAACCGATTTGCGTCTCGCTATCTTGGCGGATGTAAATATCTAGTAACTTATGGCGCACTACGACGACGAGGTGTTGTTCGAATACGTGGAGGGAAGCTCACCGATCGCGAGTGAGATCGAGTCCCACGTTTCGACGTGCGAGCATTGCGCGACCGAAGTCGGCGACCATCGTCGTATCATCGCGGCGATGGGTGACTCCGATGTCTGGCAGACCCCCTCGCCCGCCGCGCCGCGCCAGTTCGTGCTCGACGTCGTCGCCTTCGCCGAACGCGCGAAGCGCGAGGACGAGCGCGCGGCCATCCTCTGCGATGAAATCCTGACCGGTCCGTCCTCGTGGTGGGCGCAGCGTCTGCGCAAAGCGGAAGGCGCGTTCACGGCGGGAATGGTCAAGCAACTCCTCGAACGGATGCGCGCGATGCTCGGCACCTCGCCGGTCAACGCGCTCGCCGCGACGGCGCTCGCGATCGAAGTCGCGAACACGCTCGAGGTCAGCGAGTATCCGTCCGACTACGCGGTGAAGCTGCGCGCGCAGGCGTTCCGCGATCACGCATTCGTGCTCTCGTTCATGGGCCGCTATCCCGAGGCGCTGAGCTTCGCCGATCGCGCGAAGCGGCTCTTCGAACAGGTGCCGCTGCCGGAGTACGACCTCGCCCGCGTGGCGCTCGTCCGCGCGCTGATCCTGCGCTACATCGATCGGAACGACGAGGCGGTCGCGCTCACGCGCGAGGCCGCGGAAACGTTCCTCCGCTTCGGCGACGCGGCGCGGTACGTCAACGCCAGGATCACGGAAGGCGTCATGCTCTATCAGGCCAAGGCGGTAGACGCAGCGCTCGAAGTCTGGTCGTCGCTCGAAAACAATCCCGCGCTCGATGAGTTGGGTGCCGCGCAGTTGCTGTACAACATCGCGATCTGCCATGGCGAGTTGCGCCATCCGGAAGTCGCGGCCGAGTACCTGCAGCGCTGTATCCCGCAATTCGAGCTCCTCGGGAGAACCGTCGAGCGGACGCGTTGCCGCGCCGCCATGGGGAGCGCGCTGGCCGCTGTCGGCCGCACGCAGGATGCGATTCCGCACCTGCGCCAGGCGCGCCGCGAATTTGAAGAACTCGAGATGACCGCCGACGCGGCGCTGGTCGCGCTGGAGCTGGCTGAAGTGCTGCTCGGAAACGGTCAGACCGAGGACGTGGCGGCTATCTGCCGCGACCTCATCGCCCGCTTCACGAAAGCGGGCATGACGTCACGCGCGGTGACCGCCCTCTCCTTCCTGCGCGAGGCGCTGGCCATCGGCCAGGCCACCCCGAGTCTCATCCGCCATGTGCATTCGTTTCTCCGTGAGCTCCCGGCCGAGCAGCCGCGTCTCTATGCGCAGCCGGCCGACCGCTTCGGAGACTGACTCGCCCCTCTGGGCGTCCCTCCCGTCAGCCACCTCCAGCGGGCGACCCGCTGAGCCACCACATACGAGAGCAACAACAAGGAGGATTTCATGCGCTCTACGTCCGTCAAGTCTTTCGCCGCCACCGCTACGCTTCTCGCCACCCTGACCCTTACCGTCGCCATGCCCGCCGCCGCTGCCGTGCAGCGCGCCCCGCGCCGCGATGCAGCGCCCACCTCGATCGATCGCGACGGTGGCCTGATCGGTCTGATTCAGCGCCTCGTGCGCAATCTGGTGCACGCGAAGGAAGCGCAGCCGATTCCGCCGATCCCTGCCGAAGAGAAGAAGTAAGAGTCGCTCGTCTTGTGTCCGTCCGCCGGCGATGCGCCGGCGGGCGGAGCCTCGCGCCGGCGAACCTACATCCGCAGCGTGACCGCGTCGTGTTGCGGCGCGGCGTTGCGCGCGGCGGACGTGTCGCTGTCGGACACCGGCAGCGTGACGGTGAACTGCGCGCCGTGGCCGAGGCCTTCGCTTTCGGCGACGATCTCGCCGTGGTGCAGCTCGATGATGTGCCGCGCGATCGCGAGCCCGAGTCCCAGTCCGCTGCGCGAGTTCGACGTGTCGGCCTGGCGCAGGCGGTCGAAGACGTACGGCAGGAACGACGGATCGATTCCTTCGCCTTCGTCCGACACGCGGATGCGCAGCTTGCCGTCGGTACGGTCGAGACGCAGGTCGACGTGCTTGCCGGACGGCGTGAACTTGATCGCGTTCGAGAGCAGGTTGCCGATCACCTGCTGGATGCGGCTCGGATCGGCGTGCACCATCGCCTCGCGATCGTCGATCTCCGACGTGAGCCGCACCTCGCGCTCCACGGCCGCGGGACGCGCCGTCGTGAGCGCCGCCTCGACGATGTCGGACAGCCGCGTCGGCCGCAGGTCGATCTGGAACTTGCCGAGGATCATGCGTGAAACGTCGAGCATGTCGTCGATGAGCCGCGCCTGCAGCCGCGCGCTCGACTCGATCGTGCCGAGCGCCTCGCGCAACTCTTCCTCGTCGTAGTGGCCGGTGCGGAGGAACTGCACCCAGCCGAGGATCGACGTCATCGGCGTGCGCAGCTCGTGTGAAAGCGTCGCAAGGAAGTTGTCCTTCGCGCGGTTCTGCGCTTCCGCCTCGCGGTAGCGCCGCTCCGCTTCCGCGGCCATCGCCGCCGCGCGCTTTTCGGTGACGTCGCGGAACGTGATGACCGAGCCGAGGAGCTCGCCCACCTCGTCGCGCATCGGCGACGCGCAGAACTCGACCGGGAAGCTCGTGCCGTCGGCGCGGAAGAACGTCTCTTCGACCTCTTCGTAGGCCGGCTCGCCGTGCACGACCGCGTAGAAACGGCAGCGCTGCACGTCGCACGTGGCCACGCCGGGGAACACCGGATGGACGAGCGCGTGGATGTCGGTGCCGGAGACTTCTTCCGGCGTGTGGCCGATCATCCGCGCCGCGGCGGGATTGACGAACGTCGTGGTCGCGTCGAGGCCGACACCGAACACGCCCTCCGCCGCAGCGTTGAGAATCAGCTCGTTCTGTTTGATGAGGCGCGAGAGCTCCTGCGCCTGCCGCTTGAACGCCTCGCGCTTGCGGAAGAGCTCCACGAACACGTTCACCTTCGAGCGCAGGATCTCCGCGTGGAACGGCTTGAAGATGTAGTCGACCGCGCCGAGCTCGTAGCCGCGGAAGACGTTCGTCTCACTGCGCGAGAGCGCCGTCAGAAAGATGATCGGCGTGTCGCGCGAACGGTCGCGCTGACGGATGAGGTTCGCGGTCTCGAAGCCGTCGAGATCGGGCATCTGCACGTCGAGCAGAACGACCGCGAAGTCCATCTGCAGAAGGTGCTTGAGCGCCTGCGCGCCCGATTGCGCGGAGACGAGGTTCTGCTCCATGTCCGCGAGGATCGACTCGAGGGCGAGCAGGTTGTTGGGCTGGTCGTCCACCAGCAGGATATTGACGCGGTCGTCGTTCATGGGCTGGTGCTGCGACACAGCTCGATGAGAAAGGGCCCGATGCGTTCGAGAGGCAAAATCCGATCCACCCGGGCGGCAGCAATGGCAGCCTCAGGCATCGACGGCGACTCCGCCGATTGGGGGTCCTGGACGATGACGAAACCTCCTCGCTGCTTGATGCGTTTCGCGCCGCGCGCACCGTCCGCGTTGGCGCCGGTGAGCACGATGCCGATCACTCCCTGTCCGTACGCGTCGGCCGCCGACTCGAACATCACGTCGATCGACGGACGCGAGTACGCGACCGCCGCGTCGACCGACAGACTGAGCTCGCCGTGCTCGCCGTCGCGGTCGACGAGCAGGTGATAATCCGCCGGCGCAAGATACACCGTCCCCGGCTGCACCCACTGCTTGTCGAGCGCATCGACGACGTCGAGCGCCGTGTGCCGGCGGAAGTACGCGGGCAGCGCCTCGTTCGAGGTCTTGTAGCGATGCTGCGCGACGACGATCGGCAGCGGGAAATCTTTCGGCAGCACTTCGAAGATCGTCATCAGCGCCTTCATGCCGCCCATGGAGCAGCCGATGACGACGAGCTCGTACGCGCGCAGCGCCGCCGCCTCGACGCGCCCGTCGGTCCACGCGCGGATGCCCGGCGGCAGCTTCTGCTGCGGCGCGCTCAACGAATCCTCCGGTAGAGCTTCTCTTCGGGATCGACGTCCTCGTAGTGGTCGACGACCTTCGTGTACTTGATCGATTCCTTCTTGCCGAGGCCGAGGATGCCGAACATCTCCATCGACTGCAGGAAGAGCTGCTGCACGCGGTCCTGCAGGGCGTTGTTGAAGTAGATCAGCACGTTCCTGCAGAAGATGACGTTGAAGTGATTGAACGACGCGTCAGTGACGAGGTTGTGCTGCGCGAAGACGACGTTCTCGCGCAGCGACGGGCGGAAGATCGCGTAGTCGTAGCGCGCGGTGTAGTAGTCGCTGAAGGTGCCGCTGCCGCCGGCGGTGATGTAGTTCGACGTGTTCTCCTGCATCGTCGACAGCGGAAAGATGCCCGACTTCGCCTTCTGCAGCACGGCCTCGTTGATGTCCGTCGCGTAGATGCGGCAGCGGTCGTATAGCCCTTCCTCCTGCAGCAGGATGGCCATCGAGTAGACCTCTTCGCCGGTCGAACAGCCGGCGTGCCACATGCGCACGAAGGGATAGGTCCGCAGTAGCGGAACGACTTTCTCGCGGAACGCCAGATAGAACGTCGGGTCGCGGAACATCGCCGTCGTGTTGATGGAGAGGTCGAGCAGCAGCCGCTCCATCGACTGCGGGTCGTGCAGCACTTTCTCGATCAGTCCCGCGATCGTGCTGAGCCCCTCGGCATACACGCGCTTCCAGACGCGGCGGCGCAGCGACGGCAGCGAGTAGTCGCGGAAGTCGAACCCGTAGTGCCGGAAGATGCCCTCGGTCAGCAGGCGGATCTCGATCTCTTCGAGATCGGCTTTCGCCTGCTCATCCAGGATCTGTGCGGGTTGATTCGCCATTTCGTACTGCGGCAATCAAGAGCAAACGACGGGCCGGAGCGTGAGGGATCGGAGCGGCGGACGCGCGTCGTGCGCCCGCCGCTCCGAGGATTCATTATCGGTACAGCCAGACGCGGAGCAGGCTGACGAGCTGCTGCGCGTCGATCGGCTTGGTGATGTAGTCGCTGGCGCCCGCTTCCATGCACTTCTCGCGGTCGCCTTTCATCGCTTTCGCCGTCAAGGCGATCATCGGAAGGTTCTTGTATTCGTCCACGGCGCGGATGCGCCGCATCGCTTCGTAGCCGTCCATCTCCGGCATCATCACGTCCATCAGCACGACGTCGATGTCCGGCGTGTTGCGCAGGATGTCGATGCCTTCCGCGCCGCTCTCCGCGTAACGCACCTGCATCTTGTGCCGTTCGAGCAGGCTCGTGAGCGCGTAGATGTTGCGGATGTCGTCGTCGACGATGAGCGCCTTCTTGCCGGCCAGCACGGGATCCGACTCGTGCAGCTGCTCGAGCATCTTCCGCTTCTGCTCCGGCAGGTTCTCTTCGACGCGGTGCAGGAAGAGCGCGGTCTCGTCGAGCAGGCGGTCCGGCGAGCGGACGTCCTTCACGATGATCGCGTCGGCGAGCCGTTTGAGCTCGTTCTCTTCTTTGCGCGACAGCTCGCGGCCGGTGTAGACGACGATCGGCACGTCGTTCACGCCCAGCTCCGTCTTCATCTTGTTGATGAAATCGAAACCGCTCATGTCCGGCAGTCCGAGGTCGAGCACCATGCAGTCGAAGTGGCGCTGGCCGAGCAGCTCGAGCGCCTCGCTGCCGCTGCCGACCGCGGTGATGTCGACGTCGTTGTCGCCGATGAGCTCGACGATGGCCTGGCGCTGCTGTTCGTTGTCTTCGATGACGAGGAGCGACTTGTTCGACCGCTCGACGAACCCGCGGATCTTCGAGAACGCATCGTCGAGCGAATCCTTCGTGACCGGCTTCTGGATCTGCGCGAACGCGCCGAGACGCAGGCCACGCGACGCTTCCTCGTCCGCCGAGATGATGTGCACCGGGATGTGACGCGTGATGCGGTCGTGCTTGAGGCGGTCGAGCACCGTCCACCCTTCCATGTCGGGCAGTTCGATGTCGAGCGTGATCGCATCGGGGCGATAGCGCTGCGCGAGCTGGATGCCCGACTCGCCGCGCGTCGAGACGATGCCTTTGAAGCCTTTGTCGCGCGCCATGTCGAGCAGGATGCGCGCGAAGGCGATGTCGTCTTCGACGATCAGCACCGTGCGGTCACCCTGACTGATGGTGTCGCGATCGTCCGGGACCTGATCTTCGACGACGACCAGCTGCGGCTCGTCCGCGGGCTTCGCCGCGTCGTCGTTCACGCGCGCGTCGATGGTCGTTCCCCACCGGATCGTTTGCGCCGGCCTGGAGCCCGGCTCGGTCGGCCGTTCGCGCTCACGCTCGCGGCGTGCGACCGGCGCGGTGAAGGTCTGCGGCACGTACAGCGTGAACGTCGAGCCGACGCCCGGCTCGCTGTGCACCTGCAGGTCTCCTCCGAGGAGACGCGCGATGTCGCGGCTGATCGTGAGGCCAAGTCCCGTGCCGCCGAACTTGCGCGTGGTCGACGCGTCCGCCTGCTGGAAGGCTTCGAAGATGATGCGCTGCTTGTCCTCCGGAATGCCGATGCCGGTGTCCGTGACGTGGAACGCGATCACCGCCGGCGCCCGGTTCAGACCCTCGTGCTCGGTCGACCAGCCCGACGTGGCGGTCTCCATCAGCAGCCGGACGCTCCCCTTCTCCGTGAACTTGAACGCGTTGCCGAGCAGGTTCTTGAGGACCTGCTGCAGGCGCGTCGGATCGGTGTTGAGCGACGGCGGCAGGTTCGACGCCGACTCGATCGAGAACTCGAGCCCCTTGTCGTTCGCCATCTGGCGGAACGTGCGCTCGACGAGGTCGGCGATCTCCTTGAACGACTGATCGCTGAGCGAGACCGTCATCATGCCGGACTCGATCTTCGACAGGTCGAGGATGTCGTTGATCAGCGTGAGCAGGTCCTGTCCCGACGCGTGGATCGTCTTCGCGAAGTCGACCTGCTTCTCGCTGAGGTTTCCTTCCGGATTGTCCGAGAGGAGCTTGGCCAGGATGAGCAGCGAGTTGAGCGGCGTGCGCAGCTCGTGGCTCATGTTCGCGAGGAACTGGCTCTTGTACTTCGACGTGATGCCGAGCTGCTCCGCCTTCTCCTCGAGCTCCTGGCGCGCGAGCTCGACCTGCTTGTTCTTCTTCTCGACCTCCGCCTTCTGCTCGGTCAGCTGGATCGCCTTCTCCTCGAGCTCCTCGTTGGTCTGCTGCAGCTCGTTCTGCTGGTTGCGCAGCTCCTCGGTCAGCGACTGCGACTGGCGCAGCAGCTCGTCGGTGCGCATCGTTGCCTCGATCGTCGCGATCACGATGCCGAGCGACTCGAGCATCTGGTCGAGGAACGCGAGCTGGATGCCCGAGAACTTCTCGAACGACGCGAGCTCGATCACGCCCTTGACCTCGCCCTCGAACAGGATCGGCACGACAACGATCGCGTGCGGCGGCGCTTCGCCGAGCGCCGAGGAGATCAAGATGTAATCCGCCGGCACCTTCGTCAGCACGATCCGCTTGCCCTCGAGTGCCGCCTGGCCGACGAGCCCCTGGCCGAACCGCCAGACGTTCGAGACCATCTTGCGCTCCTGGT
>JAFATB010000002.1 GCA_019244185.1 Acidobacteriota bacterium | reverse complement strand
AGCGGCCGCGGTGGCGAGGGCGAACAGGAGGGCGATGGCGGGCGTCGGTTTCATCATCAGAAGAAAAGGGCGGCCATGTTGGCCGCCCTCGAGGCGAATTGCAAATGGTCCAAGACTAGAACGTCGAGTCGAGGAACGGACGGAGCTTTTTCGAGCGCGACGGGTGACGCAGCTTGCGCAGCGCCTTCGACTCGATCTGGCGGATTCGCTCGCGCGTGACGTTGAACGAGCGGCCCACTTCCTCGAGCGTGTGCTCGGCGCCGTCGCCGACGCCGAAGCGCATCTTGAGGACCTGCTCTTCGCGCGGGGTGAGCGTGCGAAGCACCTTGTTCGTCTGCTCTTTGAGGTTCGCGACGATCACGTGATCGATGGGGGAGATCACGCCGCGATCCTCGATGAAATCGCCAAGATGCGAGTCTTCCTCTTCACCGATCGGCGTCTCGAGCGAGATCGGCTCCTGCGCGATCTTCAGGACCTTGCGGACCTTCGACACGGGAATGTCCATCCGCTTCGCGATCTCCTCCGACGTCGGCTCGCGCCCGAGTTCCTGCACGAGCGCGCGCGAGGTGCGAATCAGCTTGTTGATCGTTTCGATCATGTGCACCGGGATGCGGATCGTGCGCGCCTGATCGGCGATCGCGCGCGTGATGGCCTGGCGGATCCACCACGTCGCGTACGTCGAGAACTTGTAGCCGCGGCGGTACTCGAACTTCTCGACCGCCTTCATGAGGCCGATGTTGCCTTCCTGAATGAGGTCGAGGAACTGCAGGCCGCGGTTCGTGTACTTCTTCGCGATGGAGACGACGAGGCGCAGGTTGGCAACGATCAGCTCCTGCTTGGCCTGATCTGCTTCTTCCTCACCCTGGCGGATCTCGCGTATGGTCTTGCGCAGGTCCTCGTGCGTGAGGCCGTAGAACGTCTCGAGCTCGCCGAGCTTCTCCTGATACTTCTGGAGGCGGCGGCGATAGAAGTCGCGGCGGGTCTTGTCCTTCTCGCGCTTCAGCGCCTGCTCGTCCTTGCGGATCATCGACACCGCCTGCGCGAGCTCGTTGTCGATGTCCTTGAGCTTGTTGATCATCCGATTGCGCGTCTGCGGCGTGAAGTCGACGCGCTGCAGCTCGTCGGCGAGCTCCTGCTCGAGACGATCGACGTTGCGAAGCGTCGTGGCGATGGTGCGATCGGAGAGCTTCTTCGGATCGGCGAGCTTGACCAGGCCGTCCTTGATGCGCTTGTCGAGCTTGGCGATGCCCTCGAAGATCAACATGATGTCGTGGATCTTGTTCGCGGCGGCGGCGGGAAGTTTCGGCTCGCCGTCGGCGGTGATCTCGACACCTTCATCGTCCGGCATGGCTAGGTCGATGGTCTCTTTGATGACGCGCGCGTCTTTCTTCGCGGCCTCGTAGATCTTGAGGATTTCCTCGCGGATGATGCGGTTCGCGGAGAGCGCCTTGAAGACCTTGCGCTCGCCCTTTTCGATGCGCTTGGCGATGTCGACTTCGCCCTGGCGGTCGAGGAGCTTGACCGTGCCCATCTCGCGCAGGTACATGCGGACCGGGTCGTTGGTCTTGTCGACGATTCCGCTGGACGCGGCGATGATGTCCTGCTGGACCTCCTCGCGCTGGTCCATCTCTTTTTCTTCGATGGTGCCGTCGATGGTGACGATTCCCTTCGGAGTCGTCTGCAGCGGCTTCTCGGCATCTTCGACGACGTCGATGCCCAGGTCGTTGAAGCGGATGTAGATCTCGTCGAGCTCCTCGGGGAGAGACGTCACTTCCTCCGGGAGCACCTCGTAAATCTCGTCGTAAAGCAGAAAGCCCTTTTCTTTGCCGATCGCGATGAGCTGCTTTACTTCCGCATACTTTTCTTCGACGCTCAACTCGCCAACCCCCTCGTCTTCAAAAGTGGATTCCGGTTCGAGATTCGAAGTGCGCAGGCGTGTCGTCATGTCGTTTTCGCTCCTCGCGTTGGGCAGCGTCGTGATCGCCGCTTCGGCACTCTCGGCTCAGGCCCCCGGACGAGGCCTTGGCGGGGCCGTCACTTTTATGGTTGACAACGCCGCCAAAGTATCGTCCAGAGTGGACACCCGCGTAATCCTGGAGGGACGATAATTATTTCAGGGACTGCAACATACGGGACAGTTCGAGCTTTTCGCGGTCCAGCCTGGCCACACGTTCGCCGTCGTTCCCGGCGTCGATGATTTCGCGTTGGATTTGGCGCATCCGGCGGGACAAGTAGTTTCTCTCCATCGGACGGAGGTTTTCGTCGAGGCGTTGGAGAGAGCGGTCGTCAATCTCTTCGCTGAGGCTGAGCTCGGAAAGCAGCGTCAACTCGGCCTCGCCCCTAAGATGGGCTCCCAATTTCGCAAAATCAATAGGGTCACCGGTTACGAGATCATTTTTTATGATAGAAAAGAGCGTTTTGCACGCCGGGTCTTCGAAAAACTCCTCCTGCAACCGGCCCAGCTGTTCGCGCGTCAGACGCCCCTGAAGCGCCGCCGTCAGCACGAACTTCTCGCCCGCGCCGATCGGCGCCACCGCCGACCGTTCCACCGTTTTCGCCGGCGCCGCTTTCCCGCGCACGCGCGACCACACCGTCTCGAACTCGAGCCGGAATGCGTCGGCGATCCGCTGCGCGGCCTCGTTGCGCACCACCGGATCCGAGACCGCGGACAGCATCGGCATGAACTGCTCGACGCGCTCCGACTTCTCGCGCCCGCTCAACTGCGCCGCGTCGGAGGCCCATTCGCGCAGGCCGAACTCGAAGATGTCGAGCGCGTTCGACAGCACCTCGAGGAACTTATCGGCGCCGTGCTTCTGCACGAGCGCATCGGGATCTTTCTCGCCCTGCAGATCGAGCGCCTCCACGTGCAGCCCCGCCGCGAGCAGGATCGGCGCCGCGCGCAGCGTGGCCGCGCGTCCCGCGTTGTCGCCGTCGTACGCGAGGATCACGCGGCGCGTGAAACGGCGCAGCAATGACGCTTGGCCCGGCGTGAGCGAGGTGCCCATAGACGCGACGACGCCCGGCACTCCCGCGTGATCGATGGCGATCGCGTCGAAGTAGCCCTCGACGAGAATCGCGCGATCGAAGCGCCGCATCGCGTCTTTGCTGCGATGCAGGTTGTAGAGCAGCCGCGATTTGTTGAAGAGCTCCGACTCCGGCGAGTTGAGATATTTCGGCTCGCTGTCGTCGAGCGCGCGCCCGCCGAAGCCGACCAGCGCGCCGGTGTCCGAATGAATCGGAATGATCAACCGGTTGCGAAAGCGGTCGTAGAAACCGTTGCCGGTCTTGCGCGGCGTGATCAAGCCCGCCGCTTCGAGCTTCTTCTCGCCGTGCTTCTGGCCGAGGCGGCGCAGCAGGTAGTCCCATGACTCGGGCGCGTAGCCGAAGCCGTATTTGCGGATGACGTCCTGCGGGACGCCGCGATGCTTCAGATACTCATCCGCGGCGTTCGGCGTCCAGGCCAGCGCCTGATGGAACGCTTCCGACGCGTCGTCCATCAGCTCGAGCAGATCGTCCTTGTCGTTGTCGCGCTGCGCGCGCCGCCGCTTTGGCAATTCGATTCCCACGCGCGATGCCACATGCTCCACCGCCTCGGGGAACGTGAAGCGTTCCGTCAGCGTGAGGAACTTGAAGACGTCGCCTCCGGTGCCGCAGCCGAAGCAGTAGAAGAGTCCCTTGTCGCGATCGACGTGGAACGACGGGCTTTTTTCGCGGTGAAACGGGCAGAGACCTTTGTAGCTCTTGCCCGCGAGCTTGAGCGGCGTGACCTGCTGCACGAAGTCGACGATGTCCGCGGCGCCGCGCACCTGCGCGATGATGGAGTCGTTGAGGTCGACGTACGCCATTACGCGTCCAGCACCGCGATCGTCGCGCCGTCGCCGCCCTCGTTGTCTTCGCCGGGACGCCACGACTTCACGGCCGGATGCTTGCGCAGATGCTCGCGCACGGCCTTGCGCAGCGTGCCGGTGCCGAAGCCGTGGATGATGCGCACGGCCTGCTTGCCTTCGAGCAGCGCGCGGTCGAGGAAGCGATCGGATACGTCGAGAGCATCGTCAACACGTTGACCGATGAGGTTGAGCTCCGCGGAAACCTGCACGGCGACGTCGCTGCCGCTGCCTTTCTGCGCGCGGATCTTCGTCTGCGGCTGCGCCGGTTTCGCGCTCGCCTTCGTGATGAGGTCGCGCACGTCGACGGTCATCTTCCGTCCGCTGACGAGCAGCACCGCCTTGCCGTCATTCACGGAGATCACGTCGCCGACGACTTTGAACTTGCGGTGCTCGGCGCGGTCGCCAACGTGCACCTCGCGCTGTTCCGCGGGGATGAACTCCATCGCCTTGTCGACGCTCTTCGTGACGGTCTTGAGCACTTCCGGCGCGCTGACGCTGGAGCGCGCGGCGCGGTCCATCTCGCGGAGGGTTTTCAGCTCGTTCGTCAGCGTGCGCGTGACGTCGTCGCGCAGGCGCTCGAGCTCCTCGCGATAGGAGGTGCCGAGGCGCGCGCGTTCCGCTTCGAGCTGCGCGGCTTTCTCGTCCATCGCGCGTTTCGACTGCTCGGACTCGCGGCGCAGCCGCGCGAGCTCGTCCTGCTGCGCGACGATCTCCGACATCCGCTTCTGCAGCGTGGCCAGGAGATGATCGGTCTCGCCGTAGCGTTCGCCGAGGCGCTCGCGCGCGCTGGCGATGATCGAGGCGGGGAGGCCGATCATCTGCGCGACTTCGATCGCGCGCGAACGTCCGGGGATGCCGCTGATGAGGCGATACGTCGGCTGCCCGGTCGCGGAGTCGAACTCCATCGACGCGTTCACGATGCGGCCGTCGTTGACCGCGAAGCTCTTCAGCGCCGAGAGGTGCGTCGTGACGATGAGCAGCGCGCCGGTGGCGAGCAGATGTTCGATGACGGACGCCGCGAGCGCCGCGCCCTCCTCGGGATCCGTGCCGGAGCCCAGCTCGTCGAGCAGCACGAGCGAGCGCGGCGTCGCGCGCGTCAGCACGCGCTTGAGGCGCACGAGGTACGCGGAGAACGTCGACAGATGTTCAAGCACGCTCTGGTCGTCGCCGATCAGCACGTGCAGCGCGTCGACGCAGGGGAGCACCGTGCCTTCCGTCGCGGGGACGGGCAGTCCGCTCATGCCCATCGCGACGAGCAGTCCGGCGGTTTTCAGCGCGACGGTCTTGCCGCCGGCGTTCGGTCCGGAGATCACGAGCGCGGAGCGTTCCGCGTTCAGCTCGATCGTCAGCGGCACGACCTTGCGCGTGCCCGGCTCTTCGCCGAAGGCTTCCTGCCGTTGCGGCGCGAGGCGCTCGTCGAGCAGCGGATGGCGGCCGTCGAGGATCTGCAGCGTGCGGTCGGCGGAGAACAGCGGGCGCGTGCCGCGGATCGTGTCGTGGAAGAGCGCGCATGCCTGCAGCGCATCGAGCTCGCCGCAGACCGCCACCGCTTCCTCGATCGTCTCGTGCTGTTCGAAGAGCGTCTGCGAGAGGAAGCGCGTGATGCGCGCGATCTCCTCGCGCTCCTGGATGAGCAGGTCGGCGAGGTCGTTGTTCAGTTCGATCGCGCCCATCGGCTCGATGAAGAACGACGCGCCGGAGCCGGAGCGTTCGTGGAGGATGCCCGGGACCGCGTTGCGATGATCGCTGCGCACGGGGATGCAGTAGCGGTCGCCGCGCATGACGACGAGCGGCTCCTGCACGGCGTCGGCGTTGCGGTTCATGACGTCCTGCAGCGCGCGCTGGATCGCGTTGCGCTTCGCGTGGACGCGCGTGCGGATCGCGCGCAGCTCGGCCGAGGCTTCCTCGCGCAGCTTGCCCTCGCGTGTGAAGTACTTGTTCGTCTTCGTCAGCAGCTCGCCGAGGTCGGCGATCGACTGCGCGAGCGCGGAGAGGCGAGCGTAGCCTTCGGTGCGGAGCAGCGCTTCGCGCATGGCCTGCGTCGCGCGCACGGCGCGCACGACCTGCCACGACTCGTCGATCTCGAGCACGGTCTCGCGGTGGAAGAACGGGACGACGTCGATGATGCCGGCGAGCGGGAGGTGGCCTTCCGCATGAACGTAGCGGACCATCTCGCCGAGCTCCGCCTGCGCGCGCTCGCACTGTTCGAGCGAGGCGAGCGGACGGCGGCGCGCGACCGCGGCCTTGCCCGGCGCGCTCTTGGCCTCCATCGCCACGAGGGCGAGCACGCGATCGAATTCGAGGGTATCGGGAGTGTTCATGGCCAAAACAAAAGCGGCTCGCGAGACGAACCCGCGAGCCGCTTCAAGAACGTTGTTGCTGAATCAGTATCCGGCGCGGCGCTCTTCCGCGAGTTTCCGAAGCACTTTCTTGCGGGCCGCAATCGCTTTGCGCTTCCGCTTCGTGCTCGGCTTCTCGTAATGCTGGCGCTTCTTCAGCTCGGAGAGGATCCCCGACTTCTCACATTTCCGCTTGAAGCGGCGAAGCGCATTCTCGAAAGTCTCGTCTTCTTTGACGTGTACGAGAGGCATTCTCCGATTCCCCCCCTTCGGCTTGAGCTGTTGGATCGCTTGGGCAAGTCCCTGCGGGCTCGCTCATTTTAAGGCCGGATCCGGTGCGCTTCAACCGGCCGCGACCCGTTCCGATTCCGTAAGTCGAACGAATTGTTGTAAGTTGCAGCACCGCAAAGGAATGTTGCTGATGCGTTCGCTGACAATAACTTCGCTCGCCCTTGTTTTCGCCGCCTGCGCCACCTATCTTACCCCGCCGCCGACGCCCGCGCGCCCGGTCGTCGAGACGCTCCACGGCGTCACGGTCACCGATCCCTACCGCTGGCTCGAAGACCAGAACGCGCCGGAGACGCGCGCGTGGATCGACCGGCAGAACGCGTACACCGATGCGGTGCTCGGCCATCGCCCGGAGCAGAAGCGTTTCGCGCCGCGGCTCGAGGCGCTGCTCAGCACCGATCAGTTCGCGACGCCGATCTTTCGCAACGGCCGCTACCTCTACAAGCATCGCGGCGTGGGGCAGGACCTCTACTCGATCGTGATGCGCCGCAGCGCGAACGGCGCCGAGGAAGTGCTCATCGATCCGGCGCCGCTCAGTCCCGATCACACCACGAGCGTCGACATCGACGACGTGACCGAAGACGGAACGCTGCTCGCGTACGACGTGCGCCGCGGCGGCGCGGACGAGGCGGAGGTGCGCTTCTTCGACATCGACGCGAAGCACGACACCGGTGCGCCGCTCGCGGCCGCGCGCTACTACGGCATCGAACTGACGCCGGACCGGCGGATGATCTACTTCACGCGCGCGGAAGCGAGCGGGCCGCGGCTCTATCGGCGGGCGGTGGCGGGCGGCGCGGAGGAACTGCTCTTCGGCAGCGGCTACACGCCGGACAAGATCATCTACGCGTCGCTCTCCGACGACGCGCGCTATCTGCTCATCCATGTCGCGTACGGCTCCGCGCCGAAGAAGACGGAGATCTACGTCGACGATCTGCTCGACACCGCGCCGCCGCGTACGGTGGTCAACGATCTCGATTTCCGCTCATATGCATCGCTGGCCGGCGACAAACTCGTCATCCAGACGAACTGGAACGCGCCGAACGATCGCGTGATGGTCGCGAACCTCGCGCAGCCGCAGCGGGACCAATGGAAGGAAATCGTGCCGGAGAACCCGAAGGCGGCCATTCAGGGCGTATCGCTGGCCGGAGGGAAGGTCTTCGTCAGTTACCTCGAAAACGTGAAGCCGCGCATCACCGGCTACGACCTCACCGGCGCGCGCGGCGAGGATGTTTCGTTTGAAACGTTGGGCAGCCTCGAAGACATGAGCGGGACGTGGAGCTCGCCGATCGCGTTCTTCAGCTTCAGCTCCTTCCACGTGCCGCCGACGTTCTACCAGTACAACGTCGCCTCGCGCGAACGCACCGTCTTCGCGCGGCAAAGCGCGCCGGTCGATCCGAACCAGTTCAACGTCGAGCAGGTTTGGTATCCATCGAAAGACGGCACGCGGGTCCCGATGTTCGTGCTGACGAAGAAGGGCTTCGTCCGCAACGGTACGGCGCCGACGTATCTCACCGGTTACGGCGGCTTCACGTCGAGCTCCGTGCCGACGTACTCGTCGCGCGCGATCGCGTGGGTGGAGCAGGGCGGCGTCTACGCGCTGGCGAACCTGCGCGGCGGCGGCGAGTTCGGCGAGGCGTGGCATCGCGCGGGAATGCTCGAGCAGAAGCAGCACGTGTTCGACGACTTCATCGCCGCCGGCGAATATCTCATCGCGCAGCACTACACCTCCTCCTCCCACCTCGGCATCGCCGGCGGCTCGAACGGCGGCCTGCTGGTGATGGCGGCCGAGACGCAGCGTCCCGATCTCTTCGGCGCCGTGATCTGCCGCTATCCGCTCATCGACATGCTGCGCTACGACCAGTTCCTCGTCGGCAGCTTCTGGGTGCCGGAGTACGGCAGCGCGTCGAGCGCGGCCGACTTCCCGGCGCTCTACGCGTACTCGCCGTACCAGCACGTGAAGCAGGGGACGCGTTACCCGGCGACGCTCTTCGTCACCGGCGACGCCGACACGCGCGTCGCGCCGCTGCACGCGCGCAAGATGACGGCGCTGATGCAGGCGTCGAACGGCGGCGACGAGCCGATCCTCCTCCGCTACAAGACCGCGGCGGGACACTCCGGCGGCGAGCCGCTGCACGTGCAGGTGCACAGCACTGCCGAGGAGCTGGGGTTTTTGTGGTGGCAGTTGACAAAGCCGTAGGTCGGGAAAGTCGCCAGCGAGGCATCTCCATAAACATGGAGGTGCCTCATGAAAGCATTCTGGATCGCCGTCCTCGTCGTGGCGGCCGCGTTGCCGCTGGCCGGACAGGAAGTCGAGCAGGAGGACGAGGCTGAGCCGTCGGACGCCGTGGTGCTGGCCACCGTCAACCACGACGTGCGGCTGCACCGCTCGCCGAACGGCGTGGCGACGTCCACGCTCCGCGCGAACACGGACGTCACGGTGCTGGGCTTCCACGGCAACGGCTGGGTACGCGTGCAGTCGGGGGATGCGATCGGCTGGATCGACCGCCACTTCCTCGACTCGAAAACCGCCGGCGTGCAGCTCACGCCGAAGCTCTTCGCGCGTCCCGTCGCCGCGGCGGCGGCAGCGGCGGCGGCCTGTCCGTCGACGCTCGTCCAATGCCAGGCATTCGGCTGTGCCGGCGCGGAGTCGTCGCACGGCCTCTTCAACACCGCCAAGCACGGCCCACCGACGGGGAAGGCGCGCGTGACGACGTTCGCGCTCTTCTCGGCGCTGCAGAACGCGGCGTCGGATGCGGTGGGCGAAGGCGCGGACCTCAGCGCCGCCGACCGCCAGACCATCCGCCATCTGAAGGTGAGCGGCAGCACCATCGGAGAAGGGCAGCTCGTCCGCGTGGCCGGCTTCATCGTCGGCACGCCGCATCCGAACACCGGAGAGTCGGTGAACTGCTCGTTGAAAGGGCCGGCCAACAACGACTTCCACATCACCCTCGCGCCGCACGCCGGCGACGACGAGACGAGCGGCATCGTCGTGGAGATGATCCCGCAGGACCGCCTCGATGCGTGGACGCTCGACGCACTTCAGAGAGTGAAGAAAGCGAAGAAACGCGTGCTCGTCGAAGGCGGCCTGCTCTACGACAACATCCACCGCGTGAACAAGAACCCGAAGCGGCTGATCTCCGGACAGCCGAAGCGCTTCAGCCTCTGGGAAGTGCATCCCATCACGCAGTTCTATGTCTGCAACCAGGCGTCGTGCGATCCGGCGACGGTCAAGCAGTGGACCAAATTGGCGGACCTGGCGCCCTAGGCCAGCAGGTGCTCGACGCGCGAAATGATCGCGTCGAGCGCCACGAGGTTCTCGCCCCCCTCGGGGATGATCAGGTCCGCGTGCCGTTTCGACGGCTCGACGAACTCCTCGTGCATCGGGCGGACGGTGGTCATGTACTGGTCGATGACCGACTCGACGCTCCGGCCGCGCGACTGGATGTCGCGCATGAGGCGGCGCAGGAAGCGGATGTCGGACGGCGTGTCGACGAACAGTTTGATATCAATCCGTTTGCGCAGCTCCGGCTCGGCCAGGACGAGGATGCCTTCGACGATGATCACCTTGCGCGGCTCCACGCGCTGCGTCGCGGCCTTGCGCGAGTGCGTGGTGAAGTCGTAGATCGGCACCTCCACCGACGAGCCTTTGCTCAGGACGTCGAGGTGCCGGCAGAGCAGCTCCGTCTCCAGCGAGTCGGGGTGGTCGAAGTTGATGTGGTGCCGCTGCTCGGGATCGAGTCCCTCGAAGTTGCGGTAGTACGAGTCGTGCGAGACCCACTCGATGCGGTCTTTGCCGACGCGGTCGTAAATCGAGCGCGCGACGGTGGTTTTGCCCGAGCCGGTGCCGCCGGCGATGCCGATGATGACGGGCTTCATGCGCCGGTCTGCTCGTCGTACTCGGATTCGGTGACGAAGTCGGAGGAGTCGTCGTTGCCGCAGGTGTTGCAGACCACCGTCGACAGCTTGCCGTTCACGTATTCGAATTGATACGTCGGCGTCTCGCACTGCAGGCAGATGAGGTAATCCGGCTCGTCCATCGGCGCCAAGAATACCTCAGCGATTCGCGGGACGCGGAGCGATGAACTGGCCTGCCTGACGCGCGCTCTCGATCACCGACGCGTAGACGTACGTCTCCGGCGTTCCCGACTCGACGACCACCGAAAAGCCGCTGCCGGTCTCGATCAGCGGAAAGAGCGACTGAATCGACGTATGCAGCAGCGAGCCGGCGCCGACGGAGATGTACGACACGGCGACGTTGCGTCCCGGGATGCGCTGCAGCGCCAGCACGAACATCGCGTCCTGCTCGCTGTAGTTGAGCAGACCGATGTTCGTGCGGAACTCGTCGCTGAAGGCGAGGTTGTCGAGCGCGCGCAGCGGATAGAACGACTGCGGCGTGTAGACCGCGATCGGCTGCGGCGGCGAGACCTCGCCGGCGCTGATCGCGTACACCGTCGCGCGCACGGTGACCGAGCGGCGGCCGCTGGTCGTCACGCGCAGCGGCGAGAGCACGGCGTCGAGGCCGAACGCCTGCCCGACGAGATCGGAGAAGCGCTGCACTTCACCGGGAGCGAGCGTGAGCACGATCGCCGGCGAGTCCGTGGCGGTGCTCAGCTCGAGCGCGACGTCGGCCTCGTGTCCGGTGTCGTTGATCAGCTCGAGGTCCGTCTTCCAATGCGCCATCGACGCGCCGATCACGCTGCCGACCACCGGCACGATCACCGTGCTCGTGGCCGCGTCGGCATTGCTCGCGACGGGACGCTCCTGCGCCGCGACCGCGGCGGCGAATGCGCACAGCAGGAGCAGCCGTCGAAGGAACGCCATCAAGCCTCTGACGGTGGAGATTATCTGTGAGTTTCAGAGGAAGTGTGGACGCAAGACGCGCGCGCCGACCACGCGCAGCTTCTGCAGCGGCGAAAGCGAGAGCCGCTCGCGGATGGCCGCGAACGGATCCTTGCGCAGTTTCGCGAGCACGGTCGCGTAGACGCCGCCCATGAGCAGCGTCGGAAAACGCGCGTCGAAGGCGAGCTCGCGCAGGAGCGGCTCCGCGTCGCGGAAGTAGCGCTCGGCGCGGTCGATCTGAAACTCGATCAGACGGCGCATGCGCTCGTTCTCGGTCCGCTCGACGAGCTCGCGCTCGCTCACGCCGAACGCGCGCAGCTCCGTCGCCGGAATGTAGATGCGGTCGCGCGTCAGATCGTCGCCGATGTCGCGCGTCACGTTCGTCAGCTGCAGCGCCGTGGCGAGGTTGCGGCCATAACGCAGCGCGGCGTCGGTGCGGTAGCCGAAGATCGCCAGCGAGATGTCGGAGATCGACGTCGCCACGAGATCGCAGTAGGCGAGGAGCTCGTCGAAGGTCTCGTAGCGCGTCTTCACGAAGTCCTGCCGGCAGCCGTCGATGAGCGCGATGAACGCGCGCTTCGGAATCGCGAAATGCCGCAGCGCGTCCGCGAGCGCGATCGTGACCGCGTGCGACGGCGTGCCTTCGTACGCGGCGTCGAGCTCGCGCTGCCACGCGTCGAGCCGCTCCAGCACGTGCTCGCCCGGCTCGTCGGCGATGTCGTCGGCGAAGCGGCAGTACGCGTACGCCGCGTACACCGCGCGGCGCTTCACCGCGGGGAGAAAGCGGAAGCCGACGGAGAAGTTCGCGCCGTGCTTGTGCGCGATCGCGCGGCAGAACGCATACGCCTCATCGACGTTCATCGGACGATCGACGTTCATCCCGTCCGCCATCAGACGATCGGCCCCAGCGGCGGTACCTTGATTTCCGTGTCGCGCGAGCGGCACCAGTGCTCGCCCGGCTTGTGCTGGCAGCGGCCGCGATGGCGCCACACGCGCTGCACGACGGGGCGCAGCAGCGACTTCCACCACGTCCGCGCGTGCCAGCCGCTGAGGTACCGCTGGAAGTCCTTCGCGTGCGCGGCCTGCCGCACGAACATCGAGAGGCCGAAGTTGCCGCCGGTTTCGTAGAGGAAACGATTGACGAGCGACGTCTCCTGCTTCGGCGCGAGCTCGGCGCGCCACAGCTCGTCGAAGTCGCGCGACTCGAGAATGCTGCGCGCGGCGAGCCAGCCGCTCGTGAGCGCGTAGCGGATGCCGAGGCCGAAGAGATAGTCCTGGAAGCCACCGGCTTCGCCGACGTAGCGCGCGCCCGCTTTCGTCGCGTGCGTCTTCAGATGAAAGTTCATGTACGAATAGCCGGTGCGCGTCTCGGATGGAATCACGAACGCGTGCATCCGCTGCGCGGCGGCGAGCGAGTGCGCGAAGTAGTCGTCGATCTTCTTGAAGTCCGCGACGATCGCACAGCCGAACGTGGCGATGCCGTCGAGGATGAAGAGGTACGCGTAGCCGCCCGGCGCGAGGTGATGGTTGAAGTAGACCTCGACGCGTTCCGGGTCGTCGGTGCGCCACGTCATCTCGCGCGCCAGTCCGTCCGGCGACGCGGGACCCGTCGCGACGATGTCGGCATGATCCGACGCGAGACGGCTGTTGAAGCGCACGTCGACGCCGAGCTCCCGCGCCTGCGCGAGGAGGCCGCGGTCGAGCGTCCGTTTCTCCGCGCCGCGGCGGATGAAGTACCCGAACGGCGACGCCGCGCGGATCTCGCGCTGCGCGCCGCGCGCGTCGAAGAACGTCGCCGACAAAGCGGGGCGGAAGTAGAAGTTACGCGCGATGCCGATGCGGTCGAGGAAGTCGGGAACGGGCTCGCGTTCCGACGCCGCCTCGATGATCTGCAGGTCGCCGATGAAGCGCGTGCCGACGTCGCGTTTGGCCTCGTGCACTTCGACCGCGCGGCCGGCGCGGGCGAGCGCGATCGCGGCGGCGAAGCCGGATGGTCCCGCGCCTGCAATGCGGATGGGAGCGATGTCGGACATCGAAAGCAAGGTATCTTATCGCGCCGTGCCGGACGCGCCTGCCGAGCCCTTACACGATGCCAAGCCGGTGAAGCGCCGCGCCGGCGGCTACGCCGCGCTCGTCGCCGCGGGCATCTTCCTCAGCCGCCTCGCGGGTCTCGTGCGCACGCGCGTGATGGCGCACTTCCTCGGCAGCTCGCGCGCCGCCGACGCGTTCAACGCCGCGCTGAAGGTGCCGAACTTCCTGCAGAACCTCTTCGGCGAAGGCGTGCTCTCCGCGTCGTTCATCCCGGTGTACGCGCGCCTTCTCGCGCGCAACGACGAGAAGCTCGCGGGGCGCGTGGCCGGCGTCATCGCCACGATCCTCGCGCTCGTGACGAGCATCCTCGTGCTCCTCGGCGTGCTGCTCACGCCACTGCTCATCGGCATCATCGCGCCCGGCTTCGAAGGCGACGTGCGCGTGCTCACGATCCGCATCGTGCGCATCCTGTTTCCCGGCGTCGGCTTGCTCGTCCTCTCCGCCTGGTGCCTCGGCGTTCTGAACAGCCATCGCAAGTTCTTCCTCTCCTACGTCGCGCCGGTGCTGTGGAACTGCGCGATGATCGCGACGCTGGTCATCTTCGGGACGCGGCTGAAAGAGTTTCCGCTCGCCGTCGCGCTCGCGTGGGGCACGGTCGCGGGATGCGCGCTGCAGCTCGGCGTGCAGCTGCCGTTCGTCTTCCGCTACGCGAAGCATCTCTCGTTCGGCATCGAACGGCTCGAGCCGGTGAACGAGGCGATCCGCAACTTCGGCCCCGTCGTCGTCGGCCGCGGCGTCGTGCAGCTCAGCGCGTACATCGATCAGATGATCGCCAGCTATCTGCCGGAAGGCGCGGTGGCGTCGCTGTCGTACGCGCAGATCATCTATCTACTGCCGATCAGCCTCTTCGGGATGAGCGTCGCCGCGGCGGAGCTGCCGCAGATGTCGGGCGAGCTCGGCTCGGAAGAAGAAGTGCACGCCGCGCTGCGCAAGCGGCTCGCGCGCGGACTGCGGCAGATCGCGTTCTTCGTCATCCCGACCGTGGTCGCCTTCGCCGCGATCGGCCGCGTGCTCGTCGCCGCGCTGTACGAGACCGGCAAGTTCACCCCGGAAACCACGCGCTACGTCTGGTACATCCTCGCCGGGTCGACGGTCGGTCTCCTCGCCGCGACGCTCGGGCGTCTCTATTCGTCGGCGTTCTACGCGCTCGGCGACACGAAGTCTCCGCTGCGCTACGCCACCGCGCGCGTCGCGCTCACCGGCGGCCTCGGCTACCTCTTCGCGTTTCCGCTGCGCTTCGTCATCGTCGGCGTCATCACCGCGCTGCACCTCCCGCTGCCGAACGTTCCCGGCGGGGAAGCGGCCCTCGGCGCCGTCGGTCTCACCGCGTCCGCGGGATTCGCGGGCTGGGTCGAATACCTGCTGCTGCGCCGCGGCCTGCAGCGCCGCATCGGCAAGATGGAGTCGAGCGGCGGCTACGAAACGCGTCTGTGGATCGCCGCGATCGTCGCCGCCGCCGTGGCCGTCGCCTTCGACCTCCTCGCCGCGCGCCGCGCGTCGAACCATCTCCCGCTCGCGCGCATCGTCGAGGCGGGACTCGTCGCCGGCGTATTCGGCGTCATCTACTTCCTCGCCGCGTTCGCGCTGAAGATCCCCGAGGCGCGGGCGACGCTGAACCGTTTCGTGAAGCGGTAGCGCGCACGGCGGCCGAATTGCCGGACCCCTGCCATCGGTCCATACTTGTTGCCATGCCGAACAATGCCGCCGTGATCCAGGGCTCGTTCCCGAACGGTTTGTCACGCGTTGCGCCGGCACCAGCCGCCGCGCAGCCGCTGGCCGCGCACTCCACCCCCGCGTGGGTGCAGGCGCGCGTCGGAGCTCCCGGCGCGCCGCGGCCGGTGCAGCGGCAGGCCGCTCCGACGGCAGCTGCGCATCCGAACGCCGTGCAGTTGCAGCAGCACGCGGTGGAGCTCGCGCCGGCGGGAGGGCAACCGCTGCCGCCGCAGGTCCGCCAGAAGATGGAGGCCATCTTCCGCACCGACTTTCGCGACGTGCGCATTCACGTCGGGCCGCAGGCTTCGACGCTCGGCGCGACGTCCTTCACGCACGGATCGCACATCCATTTCGCTCCCGGCCAGTACGATCCGGACACCGCGCACGGCCAGCAGATCCTCGGGCGCGAGCTCGCCCATGTCGTCCAGCAGCGCGCGGGGCGCGTGCGTAATCCTTTCGGGAGCGGCGTGGCGCTCGTGCACGATCGTTCGCTGGAGGCCGAGGCTGAGCGCATGGCGACGCGTGCCTCCGCGGTGCAGCCCAAATCCGCACGGCCGCGAACCGTGCAGATGCTCAAGCGCATTCACGACATGCTCAAGCATCCGTGGAAGATCGTTGCACCGCAAACGGTGCTGTTGCGGTATGCGGCGTATCTGGCGGACGTCGCAAAGCAGCACAACGTCATGCCGGCCTACTACGAGATGGCGGAACTCTACGAGTCGATGACAAACAATCCGCCCCTCACGTCGCTGAAGATCAGCGAGATTCGAAAACAGATGAACGAAGCCGCTGCGCTGATCAGTGGCTACGAGAACACCGGCTTCGTCAGCAACAACAACAACAACAACGACATCTTCAAGATCGAGGAAAACGAGAAGGTGGCGAAGTTCGTCTCGCTCGACGTCGACGTGCAGAACAAGCTCTACCAGATGACCGTTACGCAGACGAACAAGATCCGCATGAAATCGGGAGAGGATCCATTCGAGGAATACAGCAACGGAACCAGCGTGAGCGACGCCGTGCTCGAGGCCATCGAAGGACTCGATCTCACCGGTTCCATTTCGTTCAAGTACAGCCGCCACGATTTTCAGCCTTCCTCCAAAGAAACCGTAAATCTGCAGGTGCAACTCGGCGGCGCGAAAACCTACCGCAGCAACAAAGGAGACACCTCGTCGACGCTGGTGGTGATCAGCACGACGCTGTTCGAGCAGATGTACAAAAGCGACAAGGCCCGTCTCAAACAGGTGCTTCAGGCCGCGCACAAACTGAGCTTCAACAAAATCGCGAGGGTGGACCTGCAGTAAAGCGCGATCTGCGGCCGCAGCAAAGACGCGCCGACGGTGACGAGGCGCGGGCGACGCTGAACCGTTTCGTGAAGCGGTAGCGCGTCAGCGCGCGAACTCCGCGAGCGTCCGCACGCGCAGCGCGGGATTGCTCGCGAAGTCGTGGCGCAGCCAGCCGAGGTGGCCGGAGCCGAAGATGACGAGGATGCGCTCATTCGGCGACTCGATGAGCTGCGTGACGTTCGTGTAGATGCGCATGTTGCGGCGGAACCAGTCGGCGACGAGATCGGCGCCGGGCCAGTCGCCGGCTTCGCCGAGCTGCGCCTCGCGGTAGTAGAAGCCGACGTCTTCGGCGACCTTCGCGTCCGCGTTCATGTAGAGCAGCGTCTCGAGCACGGTGTGCGACGCGAGGTACTCGTTCTGCGCCTTCACCATCGCGCCGATCTCGCTCATGATCGCGTCGAGCTCTTTCGCGTGGCCGCTGCCTTTCGCGTAGTTGACGAAGCGCTGCCAAGGGAAGTCGCCGTCGACGTCGACGGGATAGATCGCCGGATGTCCGAGCTCCTTCGCCAGGCGATAGCCGAGTTGATCGATCTCGTTGCGCGAGAGGGTGTACTTGCCGGCGAGGTAGTCCGCGTACTCGCGTTTTGCGCGCGGGCTCCACGGGTCCGCTTCGATGGCGATCTTCGTCGGATGGAACTTCTTCAGGACGTCGATGACCTGCGCGATCTCCTGCTGGCGTTTCGGCGCGAGCACGTCGTCCGCCTGCGTATTGAAGACGTCGTGGCCCGGATTGGCCATGTGATAGACGCCGAGCACGAGCACCTCGGCGCGCGGAGGCGGGGCGGGCGCCGTGGGCTGCGCGGCGGTGTCGAACGCGCCGAGCGCACAGAGAGCGAGAGCGGTGACGACCTTCGCGTGCATCGTTTTCTCTATACGCCGGCAAAGCCCGAGAGTTTGAGCGATTTGTAACGAACTATGGATCAGGCGCACTATTTCCCACGGAGGCGACCTCATGGACGCTACCGCCCGATTCCTGGCAATCGTCGCCGTGGCCGCGTTCGCGACCGAACGCGTGCTTGCGGCGGCCGGCTATCTGATGAACACCGTGCGCCTCGCACGCGTGCGTCGCAGTCTCGCGAGAGGGTTGCGCGCGCGGGCGCTCCGCAAGCTCGTGCTGCTCGTCATCGCGGCGGTGATCGCCTTCATCGTGGTCGACCGCGCGCAGCTGCGGCTCCTGAAGCTGCTGCAGCTCAACAACGTGCCGGAGTGGCTCGATGCGTCGCTGACGTGGCTGGTCGTCTTCTCCGGCGCCGATCGCGTGCATTCGCTGCTCGGCGGCGGCGGGGGCGGCAAAGACGCGCCGACGGTCACGATGCGCGTCGAAGGCGGCGAGATTCACAACGTCGAACGCGCGAGCTGAGCGCGATGCACCGCGTCGACCTTTACTTCGGTCCCAATGAACGCGAGCGCAGACAGCGCCGCCGGAAGTGGATCCTTCCGCTGCTCGTCGGCGTGGGCGCCGCGATCGCGCTCACGCGCGAGCGTCCGCGGGTCGTCGTTCCGACGTCGACTCCAACGCCGAAGGTGGAGGTCCGGCAACCGGACCCCCTCGTGACACCGCCGACCGCAACGACCATTCCCGTGATCGCCACCGAAACGACCGCCACCACTGCGACGACCACATCAACACCGCCGCCGCCCGCACCCGCGCATCTCGCCGCCACGCCGGCGCGGATCGATTTCGGCGAGGCGGCGCCGGCGCGCGGCATCGCTCCGCAACTCGCGATGATCCGCAACGATGGCGCGCTGCCGCTCGCGCATCTCAACGTGCGCATCGCCGGACCGTTTCTGCTGACGAGCGGCTGTCCGGCGGAGCTCGCGGCCGGCGCGCAATGCGCGGTGGCCATTGCCTTCACGCCGAAACAGGCGGGGAGTTCCGCCGGTACGTTGCACGTGACCGCCGATGGGCAGCGCGCGCAGATCCCGCTGCGCGGCAGCATTCCGCGCCCGCCCGTGGCCGACACGCCGAAGACGACCGTGCCGGCGCAGACCACCCCGCCGCTTTCGTCGACGGCCGTCGCACAGATCGTGGTGCCGCCGCCCAAACCTCTGCCGGCGCGCCTGCTCTGCTTCGAGCCGGCGTTCGTGCGCTTCATCAAGCCGGGCATTCAGAAGGTCACGCTCATCAATCCCGAGCCGGCGCCGCTGACGGTCGTCGCCGTCGTGCCGCTCGGACGCACGGGCGAGGTGCTCTCCGGCTACGACGTGCGCGCGAAGGAATGCCTGCGCGTGCTCGCGCCGCGGCAGCGCTGCCGCTTCACGATCGCGGCGTCGACGCGGGCGCTGGAGGCGCGCGAGACGATGCTGCTCGCGGTCTACTACGACGATCCCGCGACCGGCACGCGGCGCGCGGCGCAGTTCAGCTCCGCGTGCAACGGCCGCTGAACAGCACTCGCGACTGTCACCGTTCTTGCTACCATCCCGCCGCGTGACGGATACGTCGGTCCAGCAGCCGGTGGGAATGACGGGCGCGCGCGTCGCGGACGTCGACGTCGATCCCGCCGAGGCGCTGCTCGAGGTGAAGAACCTGCGCACGTCGTTTCCGAGCGAGCGCGGACTCGTGCACGCCGTGGACAACGTCTCCTTCAACGTGCGGCGCGGCGAGGCAGTCGCGCTGGTCGGCGAGTCGGGCTGCGGCAAGAGCGTCACCGCGATGTCGGTCATGCGCCTCGTCGCGTCGCCCGGACGCATCACCGGCGGCGAAATCCGCTTCAAGGGACGCAACCTCGCCGAGCTCTCCGAAAACGAGATGCGCACGGTGCGCGGCAACGACATCGCCATGGTCTTCCAGGAGCCGATGACGTCGCTCAATCCCGTCTTCAAGATCGGCGCGCAGGTCGCGGAGGCGATCCGCATCCATCGCAAGCTGTCGAAGAAGGCCGCGTGGAAGATGGCGGGGGAGATGCTCGATCTCGTGTCGATCCCCGATCCGGTCAAGCGCCTCGATGACTATCCGCACCAGCTCTCCGGCGGCATGCGGCAGCGCGTCATGATCGCCATCGCGCTTTCGTGCGATCCGGAACTGCTGATCGCCGACGAGCCGACGACCGCGCTCGACGTCACGATTCAGGCGCAGATCATGGAGCTCCTCGCGTCGCTGCAGAAACGCCTCGGCCTCGCGATCCTCCTCATCACGCACGACCTCGGCGTAGTCGCGGAATTCTGCGAGCGCGTCATCGTGATGTACACGGGACGCGTCGTCGAAGAAGCGCCGGTGTCGCGCCTCTTCGCGAATCCCGCGCATCCGTACACGCGCGGCTTGCTCAAGTCGCTGCCCGGCGCCGCGCTCGTCGCCGGCACGCCGGTCGGACGCCTGCCGACGATCAGCGGCATGGTCCCGCCGATCACGAACCTCCCGCAAGGCTGCAAGTTCAACCCGCGCTGCCCCGACGTCATGGACATCTGCCTCGGCAACGAACCGGCGCTGATGCCGGTGGGGGAAGGGCGGAGCGCGCGGTGCTATTTGCATGGCGATGAGGCGGACCCGGAGAGAATCAAAAGATGAATGAAGAATGCAGAACGCAGAATGAAGAATTGAGAAAGGGGAGACCGGCGCTCCTTTCTACATTCTGCGTTCTGCGTTCTGCGTTCTTCATTCAAGCCGCCGGAGGCGGCGTTCATGCCTGAGCCCGGCGGGGTGCTATTCGCATGGCGATGAGGCGGATCCGGAGAGAGTCAAAAAATGCATGAAGAACGCAGAACGCAGAAGGAAGAATTGAGAAAGGGGAGACCGGTGCTCCTTTCTACATTCTGCGTTCTGCGTTCTGCGTTCTTCATTCAAGCCGCCGGAGGCGGCGTTCATGCCTGACACCCCTTTCATCCCCGGCGACGGCGACGCCAAGCTCGCTCCCGCCATCACCGGCGGCCTGCCGACGCCGGCGGATCAGACGGCGCGGCAGCGCGATCGCGATGCGAAGCCGGCGCACGATCCGCGTGAGCAGTCGGCGCCGCAAACGACGCCTGTCGTTCCGCTGGGAAAGGGCGAGCCGCTCCTCGTCGTGCGCGATCTGCGCAAGTACTTTCCGGTGAAGCGCGGCGTGCTCGCGCGCGTCGTGGCGAACGTGAAGGCCGTCGACGGCATCAGCTTCGGCGTCGCCCGCGGCGAGACCCTCGGCCTCGTCGGCGAGTCGGGCTCCGGCAAGACCACGGTCGGCCGTTGCATCCTTCGCCTTATCGAGCCGACCTCGGGGCGCATCGAGTTCGAGAACACGAACGTGCTCGATCTCGACTCCGGCGATCTGCGCCGCATGCGTCGCAACATGCAGATCGTGTTTCAGGACCCGTACGCCTCGCTCAATCCGCGCATGACGGTCGGCGCGATCGTCGGCGAGCCGCTCGCGATTCACTTCGGTGAGCTCGGCGCGTCCGAGCGCGCGGACCGCGTGGCGCAGCTGCTCGAGAAAGTGGGACTCAGTCCCGACTACCGCAAGCGCTATCCGCACGAGTTCTCCGGCGGGCAGCGGCAGCGCATCGGCGTCGCGCGCGCGCTCGCCACGAACCCGAAGTTCCTCGTGCTCGACGAGCCGGTCTCCGCGCTCGACGTCTCCGTGCAGGCGCAGGTCGTCAATCTGCTGCAGGACCTGCAGGACGAGCTGGGCCTCACGTACCTCTTCATCGCGCACGATCTCTCGGTCGTCGAGCACATCTCGACGCGCGTGGCGGTGATGTATCTCGGCAAGGTGATGGAGCTCGCCGGCCGCGGCGCGCTGTACGAAGATCCGCTGCATCCGTACACGAAGGCGCTGCTGTCCGCGGTGCCGGTGCCCGATCCGGCGGTGAAGAAAACGCGCATTCTGCTGAAGGGCGACATTCCGACGCCGCTCAATCCGCCGAGCGGCTGCGTCTTCCACACGCGCTGTCCGATCGCGCAGTTCCCGATCTGCAGTGCCGAGGTGCCGCCGCTCGTCGAGCACAAACCGGGACACTTCGCAGCGTGTCATTTCGCGGGTGAGTCGCTGCCGGCGACGACCGATCCGGAAGGGTTGACGGCAACGTTGCCTTGAACGGCGACGCTAACTCCCGTCGAAACGCAGCGTCTGTTCTAGAATTCGGCGCGCCTCGCTGCACCGGAAACCCATCGCTCGACGTTTACGTACAAGAGGCGTGTCTGGGAGGACTTGCATGACTGTTGTTCGACGGCTCATTACTACCTTGCTCTTGTCGCTGACCGCGACCGCGCTGCTCGCGCAGGAGGCGCCGGTCGCGCGGGCGACCGAGCCGGTTTCGGCGGAGACGGACCAGGACGTGAACAATCCGCGCGCGATGCGGCTCACGCTGCGCGACGCGCTCACCACCTCGCTGCAATCGAACCTCGGCGTTCAGGTGCAGCAGTACGAATATCGCATCACCGGCGAGAACCTGCGCGCGGCGTACGGTCCCTTCGACTGGATCGCCAGCGGCACCGCGGCGATCTCGAAGAACAGCACGCCGGGCAACCCGACCTCGCACGACCTCTCGATCGGCGCGGGCGTCAGCCAGTTCCTTCCGACCGGCGGCGACTACAGCGTCGGCGTCTCGAACTCGCGCTCGACCGTCAACGGCGGCATCAACCCGCAGTACGGCTCCGGGCTCGATCTCGCGTTCAACCAGCCGCTCCTGCGCGACTTCGGCATCGACGTCAACCGCCGCGGCATCGCCATCGCCCGCAACAACCTCGGCATCTCGGACGAGCAGTTCCGCACCGTCACGATGGACACCGTGCACGCGACCGAGCAGGCATACCTCGATCTCGTCTACGCGCGCCGCAACGTCGACGTCGTGAAAGAGTCGCTCTTCCTCGCGCGCGATCAGGCGCGCATCACGCAGATCCGCATCGACGTCGGCGCCTCCGCGCCGCTCGACATCCTGCAGCCGCGCGTCACGATCGCCACGACCGAGGAATCGCTCGTCAGCGCGGTGGCCGCGGTGCGCGATGCGGAAGACCGCCTGCGCGCACTGCTCAACCTCCCGCAGGCCGACTGGGACCGCCCCATCATTCCGACCGACGACGTCGGCTACGCGCCGCTCGCGATCAACACGGAAGCGGCCGTCCGCGAGGCGCTGGCGAACCGTCCTGAGATCGCGCAGCAGCGCTTCGCCACCGAGAACCTCCGCGTGCAGGCGCTCTACACGCGCAACCAGACACTCCCGGCGCTCGACCTCAATCTCACCTACGGTGCCGCGGGCGTCGCGGGACGCCGCGCCGAAATCAATTCGAACGGAGATCCGACCGGACGCGTCATCTCCGAGCCGTTCACCGATGCGCTCACCGACGTTTTCCGCTCCGACTTCCCGAGCTGGAAAGTGGGCGTGACCTTCGGCATCCCCATCCTCAACATCGGCGCGCGCGCGAATGCCCGCGCCGCGCAGCTCGACCTCGAAGAGTCGCGCCTCAATCAGGCGCAGACGGAGCAGAACATCTCCGTCGAAGTCCGCTCCGCCGCGCGTGCGGTCGAGACGTACGCGCGCACCATCGCGGCCTCGCGTGCCGCGCGTGACGCCGCCGAGCGCAACCTCGAGGCCGAGCGCCGCCGCTTCGAGAACGGCATGACCACCAACTTCCAGGTGCTCGAAGTGCAGCAGCAGCTCTCCGACGCGCGCGTCCGCGAACTGCTTGCGCTGGTCGGCTACAACAAGGCCGTGGCCGCGTATCACCGCTCGGTCGGCGACATCCTCCAGATCCACAACATCGCGCTCGCGGATCTGCCTCCCGTTGAAGAACCGAAGATCCTTCCCTTCCTCGACCGGTACAATTGGCTGAATTACGGAAATCTGGGCCGGTTGGAGGAAACGCCGAAATGACGGAGATCCCGGAGCCACCGTTCTCGCCGACACCTGCATCGCCATCCACACCGCCGCCCGCGGCGGGCCCGAAATCCAACGTATTCGCACGATTCGCCGGCGTGTTGTTCGCGCCGGCGGAAACGTTTCGGGAGATCGCGCGGCGTCCCGACGTCATCGCGCCGCTCCTCGTGCTGGTGATCATCTCGATCCTCAGCTCCGCGCTGCTGATCCCGCGCATGGACTTCCAGGCCGCGGTGCGCACGCAGATGGAGAACTCGGGACGGCAGATGTCGTCCGAGGACATGGAGCGCGCGGTGAAGATGGGATCGGCGGTGGGAAAGGCCATCGCGTGGTTCGCGCCGCTCCTCAACATCGGCTGGTTCGCGCTGGTCTCGGGCGTGCTGCTGCTCGCGTTCCGGTTGTTCGGCGGTGAGGGGACGTACAAGCAGGCGTTCTCCGCGACGCTCTACTCGTGGGTGCCGCTGACGATCTTCGGGATTCTGCTGGCCGTCATCGCGGTCTCGCGCGGCACGGTCGATCCCATCGAGATGGCCACGCTGGTGAAGTCGAATCCGGCGTTCCTCGTCGATCTCAAGACGCAGCCGATCCTCTTCACGCTCCTCGGCGCGTTCGACGTCTTCACCATCTGGACGGTCGTGCTGCTGATCTTCGGTTTCGCGGAGCTGGCGAAGACGCCGAAAAGCCGCGCGGCCGGCATCGTGATCTCGCTCTGGATCGTGATGATCGTCATCCGCATCGGCTTCGCCGCCCTCGGCGCGATGGGGAAGAAAGCCTCGTGAAGCGGTGGGTGGTCGGCGGCGTCATCGCCGCCGCGGTCATCGCCATCGTCATCTTCAGCATTCAGGGCGGCGGGCCGAAAGGGGAGAAGGTCTACACCGAGCCCGCCGCGCGCCGCACGATCTCGGCCGTCGTCACGGCGCCGGGACAGATCGATCCGAAGGTCAAGGTCAACATCAGCGCGCACATCGTCGGCAAGATCGAGCGCCTCTACTTCAACGAAGGCGATCCGGTGAAGCGCGGCCAGAAGCTCGTCGAGCTCGAGAAGTATCTCTACGTCGCGCAGCGCGACCGGCTGACCGCGGAGCTGGCGAGCCGCCGCGTCGAAGTGCAGCGCGCCCGCGCCGCGCTCGCGACGGCGAAGGCGGCGTTCAACCGCGCGCAGAACCTCGCGAACCAGGGCATTCAGGCGCAGGAGCTCTTCGATCAGACGCGCCTCGCGTACGACAACGCGACCGCCGCGTACGCCGCCGCGCAGCAGGGCGTCAGCGAGGCGGAGGCGGGACTGCGGCAGGCGGCGACGGACCTCGAGCGCACGACCATCGTCTCGCCGATCGACGGCAAGGTCGTGCAGCTCAACGCGCACGAGGGCGAAGTCGTCGTCACCGGCACGATGAACAATCCCGGCTCGGTCATCGCGGTGATCGCTGACCTCTCGGAGATCCTCGTGGAAGCGGAAGTCGGCGAGACTGAAGTCGTGGGCATCCGCGTCGGACAGGAAGCGTCGATCAAAGTCGATGCGGTGGCGGACAAGGAGTACCGCGGCCACGTCGTCGAGATCGGCAGCTCCGCGGAAGTGCGGCAGGGCGCGGGCTCCGGCGTGCGTTACTTTGATGTCAAAGTAGCGATCGACAACAGCGACGAGCGGCTGCGTCCGGGCATGACCTCGCAGGTCTCGATCGTCACCAGCAGCGCGCCGAACGCGGTGTCCGTGCCGATCCAGGCCGTGCTCGAGCGGACGACATCGGGCGACGAGGACGACGAGAACGCGCCGAAGAAGAAGGTCGTGTATCTCGCGACCGGCAACAAAGCGAAGCAGGTCGACGTACAGACGGGCATCAGTGACGCAACGCACGTCGTGGTGCTTTCCGGCATCAACGCCGGCGACGCCGTGATCACGGGGCCGTTCCGGACGCTGAAGTCGCTCAAGGACGGCGCGCCGATCGTGGTCACGAAAGAAGAGAAGAAGACGTCGAAGAGCACGACCTCGAGCAGCGACAAGAACAAGGACTCTCAATGACCGCCGCAGTTCCCCAACAGCAGGGCGCGCACCTCATCGAAATGCGCGAGCTCACGCGCGTGTACGACCTCGGCCCGCAGCAGATCTTCGCGTTGCGCGGCGTCAATCTCACCATCGATCCCGGCGAGTACGTCGCCATCATGGGACCGTCCGGCTCGGGCAAGTCGACGCTGATGAACGTCATCGGCTGCCTCGACACGCCGAGCTCCGGCTCGTATCTGCTCGACGGCGTTCCCGTCGAGTCGATGGACGACGACGCGCTCGCCGCCGTGCGCAACAAGAAGATCGGCTTCGTCTTCCAGACGTTCAACCTCCTCGCGCGCACGACCGCGCTGCAGAACGTCGAGCTGCCGCTCGTCTACGCGAAGATCCCCCGCAACGAACGCCGCCAGCTCGCCGAGGAAGCGCTCGTGGCGGTGGGACTCGCCGAGCGCATGAACCACCAGCCGAACGAGCTCTCCGGCGGCCAGCGCCAACGCGTCGCCATCGCCCGCGCCCTCGTCAACCGCCCGTCGCTGCTCCTCGCCGACGAGCCGACCGGCAACCTCGACTCCCAGACCGGCCGCGAAATCCTCGACCTCTTCCAGGAGCTCCACCGCCGCGGCAACTCCATCATCATGGTCACCCACGAAGACGACGTCGCGCAGGAAGCGGCGAGGGTGATCCGTCTGCGCGACGGCAGAATCGTGTAGGCCGGTTCTACGCGGCACAGTCGGCCTTCAGCAACTCAGCTCTACAACCGTGCCGCGCATGCGAATGCGTCCCGTCGGTCGTGCGCGGACGGAAGGTGGCGCGTGTGCGGCTCGGACGTGCACCAGGTGCGGCGCGTTCGCGATGGCCGATGGCACGACCTTGCGAACCTGCGGTTGCGTTGCCGCGGGTGCCATGCGGCCGAGCATCCGGGGAATCAGCGCCTCCCGCGGCGCGCGAGTTCGTTCGAGCTGACTTGATGGCGCTTCGTTACGATGGCGCGCGTGGCGCGGCCGCTCTTCGTACTTTCCGGGATCGGCGCGGACGAACGATTGTTCGACGCGCAGCGCGCGGTTCGCGAGATTCGGCCGATCCGCTGGATCGCGCCGGTCGATGCGGGGGAGACCTTGTCGCATTACGCGGCGCGGCTCGCGCGCGAGCTTGCGTTCGATGAGCCGTTCGATCTCGGCGGCGCGTCGTTCGGCGGCATGGTGGCGCTCGAGCTTGCGCGGCACCTCGCGCCGCGGCAGGTGTTTCTGTTTGGCAGTTGCCGTTCGCGCAATGCGGTCGCGCCGCTGCTGCGCGCGCTTCGCTCGCTCGCGGCAGTGGCGCCCGATCGACTGCTGCATCCGCCGCGCTTGTTGCTGCCGCTCGTTGCGCGCTGGTTTGGTGCGCGCGAGCCGCGTCACGTCGCGCTGTTTGCGGAGATGCTGACCGCGACTTCGCCGTCATTCGTCCGATGGGCGTCGCGCGCGGTGTTCTCGTGGGCGGGCGTCGATCGACTGCCGATGCCGATTCGCCACGTGCATGGAGAGCGCGATCGCGTGATTCCCGTTCGTCGCGTGATGCCGGATCGCGTCGTCGCCGAAGCCGGTCATCTGTTCAACATCACGCACGCGGAGGCGGTGAACGACTTCCTCGCGCGCTACGAGGAGTAGATTCCACGGCGTGCGCCTCCTGCAGCGCGCGTCCATGCGTTACTCTGATCCCACGTGATCCACGACGTCTGGACCTTTCTCGAGCCTCCTGCTGACAACTTGCGCATTCCGGTCGCGCATCCTGCGTTGCGGGCGTTGTTCATCCGGCGGGGGATCGACGACGTCGATGCGTATCGCAAGTTCGTGGCGCCGGGGGCGGAGGATCTGCACGATCCTTCGACGATTCACGGGATGTCGCACGCGTGCGAGCGGATCGGGCGGGCGATTCGTGACGGCGAAGCGATCGTGATTTACGGCGACTACGACGTCGACGGCGTGACCTCGATCGTCCTGCTGCAGACGGTGCTGCGCGCGCTCGGCGCGGACGCGGGCTTTGTGGTGCCGCACCGGCTCGTCGACGGCTACGGCCTCAAGACCGAAGTCCTCGACCGCGTGCTCGCCGAGCGCAACGTGAAGCTCGTCATCACGGTCGACTGCGGCATCACCAGCGTCGAGCCGGTGAAGCGCGCGCTCGACCGCGGAATCGACGTCATCATCACCGACCACCACCTCCCGCCCGGCACGCTGCCCGACGCGGCGGCCGTGCTCAATCCGAAGCAGCCCGGTTGCACCTATCCGTTCAAAGACCTAGCGGGCGTCGGCGTCGCGTTCAAGCTCTGCTGCGAGTTGATCCGGCGGCACGGCCGGAAGATCTCCATCGACTCGCTGCTGAAGATCGCGGCCATCGGCACGATCGCGGACGTCGCGCCGCTCGTCGGCGAGAACCGCACCATTGCGGCCTTAGGTCTGGCCGGCCTTGCGGACGTGCGGAACCCCGGCCTGCGCGCTCTGCTGAAACGCTTAGGGCTGGCAGGACGTCCGCTGCGCTCGGTCGACGTCGGCTTCAAGATCGGGCCGCGCATCAACGCCGCGGGCCGGCTCGCCTCCGCGAACACGGCCATCGAACTCTTCGCGGCGGTCGACGAAGACGCGGCGTGGGAGATCTGCGCGGAGCTCGATCGGATGAACGCCGAACGCCAGCAAGTGGAAAAAGACGTCCGCGCCGCCGCGGAGTCGCAAATCGGCGGCTCCGAGCGCGTGCTGCTGCTCGCCGGCGAAGGCTGGCATCGCGGCGTCCTCGGGCTCACGGCAGGCCGCATCGCGCAGAAGACCCACCGCCCGACGCTCGTGATGACGGTCGAAGGCGACGCCGTCATCGGCTCCGCGCGCAGCATCCCGACCATCGATCTGCACGCGCAGCTCGAGCGCGTCCACGAGCTCTTCACGCATTTCGGCGGCCACGAGTTCGCATGCGGCTTCTCGCTCGAGCTTCGGAACCTCGGCGCTTTACGCGCGCGGCTCGCGGCGCAGTTCGATGAGCTCGACGAGGCGCGTTTCCGCCGCGAGGCGCGCGTCGACGCGTGCGTGACGCTCGCGGAGATCGATCCGGAATTCGTCGCCGCGCACGAACAGCTGCAGCCGTTCGGCGCGGGCAACCCGCAGCCGCTCTTCGCCGTGCGCGGCGTGTCCGTCGTCGGCACGCGGACGTTCGCCGACGACTGTTGCGAGCTCGCGCTCGAAGACGCGACCGGGCGCGGGACGGCGGTGCTCTGGCCGAGCGCGAAGGTGCTCGCGCCGGAGCTCGTGCGCGGGCCGCTCGATCTGCTGGTGAAGATCGAGCCGGATCGCTACACGACCGCGCGCCTCGAGATCGTCGACAGCCGCGCCGCGTGAGCGGTCGCGACTAGCGAATGCCTTCGGCCGGCTTCACGTGCGCGCGGTGGCACGTGACGCACTGCACCGACGCTTCCGACTCGTCGATCTCGGTCATCTTGCCGAGCTGCTCGTTGATGCCGCGGGTCATCACGAGCATCTCGCGCGCGGCGCGTTTCGGGCGCTTGTCGTCGGCCTCCCAGCGATCGTCGACGTGGCAGTAATCGCAGCTGGTGCCGAGGGCGCGGTTGAAGCCGTCCATCGTGCGGAGGAGGCGCGTGGCGGAGAGGTCCTGCAGGAGCTTCACGTTGTGAAAGACCTCGGAGGCGGGACGATCTTCCTTGCCCTTGATTTGCTTGAGAATGGCGGCGATGTCGGGGTCTTCCTGCGGGGCGGCACCGGTTGCGCAAAGCAGGGTGGCGGCGATGAGCGTGATCGTAGCGCGGCGCATGTTCGTGTCTCCTTCACAATACTGAGTCGCCGGAACGAATTTCGTGGCAAAGGTGTTACGGCGCAACGACATGCAGCGCACCATCCGAGTCCTCCGCGTGGCGCTGCCGCTCGCGATCGTCGCGTTCATCGCGATCATCTACTTCAACTTCAAGAAGACGAGTTCCCAGCGCGACCGCAGCGGCGGCCAGCCGGTCGCGTCGTCGCGTAACGGCGAGCGACCGCTCGCGGAGTCGCGCACCTTCGAAGACGTGCAGACGATCGGCGGCCGGGTCGTCGCGCGCATTCGCGCGCAGCGCGTCGTCGGCTACGCGTCGGGCTGGACGACGCTCGAGAACGTCGCGCTCACGCTGTATCGGCCGAACGGCCTCACGTACGACCTCTCCTGTCCGCAGGCGCAGTTCAACAGCCAGACGAAAGAAGCGGAGGCGAAAGGCGGCGTGCGCGTGGTGTCGAGCGACAACGTCGAGATCCGCACGGCCGAGATCCACTACGACGGCAGCCGCCTCACGAACGACATCCCCGTGCAGTTCCGCGTCGACCGCTGGAACGGCAACGCCGGCGCGCTCGACCTCGACGTGCAGGGCGAGACGCTGCGCCTCTTCAAGAACGTCAGCGCCGTGATGACTCCCGCGACGCCGGCCGAGGCGCCGATGACGCTCAAGGGAGACGAGAGCATGTTCAAGCGGCGCGAGAACATCGTCGAGTTCCAGCGGAACGTCGAGATGACGCGCGTCGCCGACGTCGTCAAATCCGACTACGTCATCGGCCGCTTCACGCAGGACCGCAAGCATCTCGTCGGGCTGCAGGGCACCGGCCACTGCGACATCGTGATGTCCGCCGCGCCCGGCCCCGGCGAGAACCTCGGCGGACGCAAGGAGATCCTCTCCGACGGCTTCTTCACCGAAGTCGGCGGCGACGGCCAGATCAGCGCCATCAATGCGACGAGCAGCGGACCCGCGCCGGTGCACGCGATCCTCGACGGCCCGCCGAAGCGCGACATCGTCGCGCGCACGTTTCGCATCGCGCTCGCGAACAAAGCGGTCTCCGAGATCCGCGCCGACTGGCAGGTGGTGATGAAAGAGCTCGGCGAGACGCCGCGGCAGATCCAGGCCGAGCACGCCACGGTGTGGTTCGACCAGAACGCGCACCACGCGTCGACGGCGCTGCTCGAAGGCGCGTTCCACTACACCGATCCGCGCACGACCGCGTCGGCGTTCCGCGCGAACTACGACATCGTCAACGACCGCGTCGTGCTCACGACCGATCCCGGCTGGCAGGCGACGGTCGTCTCCGACGGCTCGACGCTCAAAGCGAAGCAAATTGAATTCTCGCCGAAGGCACAGACCGCGCGCGCGACCGGCTCGGTCATCGCGCAGCTCGCGTCGAAGGGGAAAGCGGCGACGGCCGAGTCGACGAGTCTCTTCCCATCGGGCAAGCCGGTCTTCGTCAACTCCGATCAGGTGGTGATGCGGCAGGCGGACAAGAGCGCGGTGTTCTCGGGCAACGTGCGCGCGTGGCAGGACACGAACACGATTCTCGCGGCGGAACTGCAGGTCATCGGCAGCGGCGACCAGATCACGGCGCGCGGCGGCGTGCGCACGCTGCTCTACAACACGGGCACCGAGGCGCGGAAGACGCCGGTCGAATCGACGAGCGAGCAGCTGGTGGCGAGGAAGAACGACCGGCGCATCGATTTGCTCAACAAGGTCACGATCGTCGACGAGACGCGCACGCTGAAGTCGGAGAAGGCGTCGTTCTACCTCGATGAGAATCACAAGATCCAGCGCATCGAAGCGGAGAACGCGGTCAACGTCGCGGAGGCGCCGACGCAGCGCAAAGGCACCGGCGACAAGGCCACGTACTACGTCGACAAGAAGATGATCTACTTCTTCGGCTCGCCCGCGACGGTGACGGATCCGACCGGCTCGGTGACCGGGCAGCAGATCGTCTTCGATCTCACGAAGAACAAAGTGCAGGTCGTCAGTCCCGCCGGTCAGACGAAAGGGACGTACAAGCACGACGGCTGATGCGGCGGCTGGCGCGACTTCTGATGTAATCTCCGCGCGCATGCCTGACGCGCCCAACGCCGCCGTTGCCGCCCCGCTCCGCCTCACGGCGACGCATCTCGTGAAGGTGTACAAGGGCCGCCGCGTGGTGCGCGACGTCTCGGTGGACATCGCGCAAGGCGAGATTGTCGGTCTCCTCGGCCCGAACGGCGCGGGCAAGACGACGACGTTCTACATGATCGTCGGCCTCGTGCGTCCCGACGGCGGAACGGTGGCGCTGGGCGACGACGACATCACGTCGCTGCCGATGTATCTCCGCGCGCAGCGCGGCATCAGCTATCTGCCGCAGGAAGCGTCCGTGTTCCGCAAGCTCACCGTCGAAGAGAATCTGCTCTCGGTCTTCGAGACGATGAACCTTCCGCTCGCGGAGCGTCAGCGCCGTACGCGGCAGCTGCTCGAGGAGTTCGGCATCACGCACATCGCGCGGAGCCGGGCGTATGCATTGTCGGGAGGGGAGCGGCGGCGCGTGGAGATCGCGCGGAGCCTCGCGATCAATCCGGCATTCATCTTGCTAGATGAGCCGTTTGCAGGAATCGATCCAATCGCGGTCTTCGAGATTCAGCGCATCGTGTCGCAACTCCGCGCCCGCGGGATCGGGATCCTCATCACCGACCATAACGTACGGGAAACTTTGAAGATCACAGATCGCGCCTATATCATCAAAGAAGGGGAGATCTTCCGGCAGGGAGAACCGGAAAGCCTCTCGGCCGACGCGGAGGTCCGGCGTATCTACCTGGGTGAGACTTTCAATCTGAACTGAGCGAGGCCGCGAGAAGCAGTACCCCACCGGACCATGGCACTTGAACAGAAGCTTCATCTAAAACTCAGCCAAAAGCTGATCATGACGCCGTCGCTGCAGCAGGCGATCAAGCTGCTGCAGCTCTCGAAACTCGAGCTCCAGGAAGTGCTCAACCAGGAGCTGCTCGAAAACCCGCTCCTCGAGGAGACCGCCGAAGAGGCGAAGGCCGAGGAGACGCCCGCGGAAGAAGCGGAAGCGAAGAGCGAGACCGAGGAAGCGCCGAAAGTCGAGACGAAAGAGAAGGAGAAAGACTCCTTCGACGAGATCGACTACGACGCGTACTTTCAGGACTACATCGAGTACGGCTACAACCCGCGGGGGATGGGGGAGGAACATGAAGAGTTCCCCATCGAGAACACGCTCACGCGGCCGCCGAACCTCTCCGATCACCTCACCTGGCAGCTGTCGATGTCCGACGCCTCGCCGCGCACCAAAGAGATCGCGCAGTTCATCATCGGCAACATCGATGAAGACGGCTATCTCCGCGCCAGCGACGAGGAGATCATGGCGTCCGGCGGCTATCCGGCCGACGAAGTCGAGAAGGCCGTGAGCGCGGTGCAGTCGCTCGACCCGATCGGCGTCGGCGCGCGCGATCTGCGCGAATGCCTCCTCCTTCAGCTGCACTTCCTCGAGCTCGATGCGCCGCTCGTCGACGTCATCGTGCGCGACCACTGGGACGAGTTCATGCAGCGGAAGTTCGTTCCGCTCGCGAAGACGCTCGGCATCGACCTCAAGACGCTCGAGAGCGTGGTCGAGCTGATCAAGCATCTCGATCCGAAGCCGGGGAGGAAATACTCCAATGAGCGAGCGATCTACGTCGAGCCCGACGTCTACGTGCACAAGGTCAGCGACGAATACGTGATCGTCCTCAACGAGGACGGCATGCCCAAGCTGCGCATCAACGGCGGCTATCGCGCCATGCTCAACTCGATGGACTCGAAGTCCGACGGCGAGACCGTCAACTACATCAAAGACAAGATCCGCTCCGCGGTCTGGCTCATCAAGTCGCTCGACCAGCGCCAGCGGACGATCTACAAGGTGGCCGAGTCGATCGTCAAACACCAGCGCGAGTTCCTCGAGCGCGGCATCGACTTCCTCCGCCCGCTCGTGCTGCGCGACGTCGCCGACGACATCCAGATGCACGAGTCCACCGTCTCCCGCGTCGTGTCCAACAAGTACATGCACACGCCGCGCGGCCTCTTTCTGATGAAGTACTTCTTCCACAGCGGAATCGACTCCGATACGGGCGAGGACATCTCGTCCCTCACGGTGAAGAAGAAGATTCAGGGCTACATCGAGAACGAGGACCCGCGGAAGCCCCTCAGCGACTCGAAGATCATGAAGATCCTCAACGACGAGGGGATCAACATCGCCCGCCGGACCGTGGCGAAGTATCGCGACGAGCTGAACATCCCGTCGTCCACGGACCGCAAACAAATCTTTTAGTTCGAGGTGTAGTCATGGCAACCGAGATTTCCGGCCGCAATTACGAGATCCCTCCCGACATCCGCGACCTGGTCGAGAAGAAGCTCGCCAAGATTCAGGAGAAGCTCTTCGACGACGTCATCGACGTGCGCGTCGTGCTGCAGGTCGAGAAGTACCGCAACATCTGCGAGATCCTCATCAAAGGCAAAGAACACGACGTCAAGACCGTGCAGGAGTCGGATGACTCGATGCAGGACGCGATCAACGCGGCCCTCGATCATCTGAAACGCCAGGCCCAGAAGAACCGCAAGAAGATCCGCGACCATCACCGCAAGGAAGGCAACGGCCGCAAGGTCACCGAATGGGCCGTGCAGGTCCTCGAGCCGGGCCAGCTCCGCGAGGAAACGCAGCAGCGCGCGCCGCGCATCGTGAAGACGAACAACATCTCCATCCGTCCGATGTCGATCGAGGAAGCGGCACTGCGGCTCGACGAGTCGAAGAACGAGTTCATCGTCTTCCGCGACATCGACACCGACCGCGTCTCCGTCATCTACAAGCGCCGCGACAACAACCTCGGCCTGATCGCGCCGGAGTTCTGACGCGTGCGGCGCTCGCTCGTCATCGTCATTACGCTGGCGCTGGCGTTCTCCATGAACGCCGCGCCGGCGGACCTCGGCCGCTTCGCGCACTGGAGCCGCAGCGCGCAGGCGTACTTCATGACCAAGGCCGAGCGCGAGCAGTGGAGCACCGTGTCGACCGAGGCCGAAGCGGAGACGTTCATCGCGAGCTTTCTCAACAAGCGCGCGAAAGGCTTCGGCGCGGAAGTCGAGCAGCGCGTCGAACAGGCCAACAAGTTCCTCACCGTCGGCAAGACGCAGGGCTCCGACACGCTGCGCGGCAAGCTGCTGATCCTCCTCGGCACGCCCGCGAGTATGACCGTGCAGGAGCCGCCAAAGCGCGCAGCCGCGCAGCCCGATCCGACCGCGATCGCGCGTGGCGGCGCCGCCGCGGCCGATAGCTCCGTGAAGATCTACGTCATGACGTTCACGCGGCAGACCACGCCGTCGCTGCCGCAGGAGCGGCTCGACGTCTCCGTCGAAGTCGCTGCCTCCAGCGGCAGGGATCGCATCCGCGATCCGCGCATGGAGCAGCGTCTCGCCGATGCGTTCGAGGCCGCCGCGCGCGCGTCGATCGTCGAGTAGCTCCTCCCGACAATTCGCTCGATTGTCACAGGCACCGGAATTCCGGCGCCTCAGTTCTTTGTACTATCGCGCGATCCCATTTTTCAGCGTAGACCGACAGCAGGAGGAGAAATCCATGAAACGCACGATGACCGTGATGGTGTCCGCGATGCTGGTTGCGGCCGCGATGCAGGCGGCGCCGCAAGGACAGAAGTACGTCGACTGGGCCAAGTCGCCGCAGGCTTACTTCATGACCGCGGCCGAGAAGGCGCAGTGGGACAAGCTCGCCACCGATCAGGAAGCGGAAGCCTTCGTGAACGACTTCGTCGCCAAGCGCGGCGGACAGGCGTTCGTCGCCGAGACCGAGAAGCGCGCCGCGATGGCCGACAAGTACCTGAGCTTCGGCAAGACCAAGGGTTCGGAGACGATCGGCGGCAAGATGCTCGTGCTCTTCGGCGCGCCGGCGAGCGTCGCGATCAACGACCGCGCCGCGAAGCATCACTACAACGCCGCTCCTCCCGATCCGGGCTCGTACGCCGCGTCCGGCCGTAGCGCCGGCGGCGCGCCGGTCGAAGACGGAGGCCGCACCAACGCGACGCTCGCGCCCGGCCAGTCGTTCCGCGACTTCTCGTTCACGTTCTACGGCAAGAGCGTCCCGGGCCTGAACCGCGAGCAGCTCGACACGACCGTCACCGTCGATCTCGGCAGCGGCAAGGCCGCGCTCAAGGACAAGAAGCAGCAGGCCGACCTCGACACGATCTTCGAGTCGGTCGCCGCGGCCTCGGTCGTCAAAAAATAAGGCAACGGGAACGATGAAGCGCATCCTCGCTTTCGTTCTCGGCCTTGGCGGATTGCTGTCGGCTGCCGTCGTTCACGCGAATCCTCCCGGCCCACTCGCCGACTGGGGGCAGTCGCCGCAGGCGTACTTCATGACCAGCGCCGAACGGATGCAGTGGGCGGGAATCTCGACTTCGGCCGAGGCGGAGACGTTCGTCGACGACTTCGTCGCCAGCCGCGGCGGTACGGCGTGGCTGGCGGAAGTCGAGAAACGTACGGCCATCGCCGACAAGTACCTCAGCTTCGGCAAAGTCAAGGGTTCGCAGACGATCGGCGGAAAGATGCTCGTCCTGTTCGGCGCCCCCGACAGCGTAGAGATCACCGACCGGAAGGTCACCACGAAGCGCGTCAACAAGCCGATGGTCGACCCGAACAATGTCGGCGGGACGAGCGGCGGGCTCGGGCCGGCCGAAGACGGTTCCCGGGCCGCAACGACCACGCCCGGCTCGACGTTCCGCGATTTCACATTCACGTTCTTCCGCAAGAGTGTCCCCGGTCTCCAGCGCGAAGAGCTCATCACCGGTGTGACCGTGGATCTGGTAAACGGCAAGATGGCGCTGAAGGACAAGAAGCAGCAGGCAGACCTCGATGCGATCTTCGAGTCGGTCGCCGCGGCCTCGGTCGTCAAGAAGTAGCAACGCACCACACGCGTGTTCTTCGTGGCCGGCGGGGCAACCTGCCGGCCATTTCGTTTCGGGTACGATAGGGACGTGACCGATGCCGCCGAGGAAGACTTCATCGAGACGACCGTCGAGTCGCTGCGCGTCGGCGATCTCGACGACCTGCAGCTCAAGCTCGTCACCGGCGACGACGGTCTCGCGCGTGTCATCGCGCGGCCGCGCGTGCAGAAGCCCGGCCTCGCGTTCGCCGGCTACTACGAGTACATCAAGCCGTGGCGCGTGCAGATCATCGGCGCGTCGGAGACGAAGTACCTGCAGAGCCTTCCGCCGCGCCTGCGCGAGAAACGCATCCGCGACGTCGCCGGCCTCGACATCTCCTGCTTCATCGTGACCAAAGGCATCACGCCGCTGGACGAGTTCCGCGTCGAATGCGAGAAGCGCTCGGTGCCGCTCTTCTCCACGCCGGCGATGTCGTCGACGACCATCACGCGCACGACGTACGCGCTCGAGGAGACGATGGCGCCGCGTCTCACGATGCACTCCGGTCTCCTCGACGTCTACGGCATCGGCGTGCTGCTCCTCGGCGACAGCGGCATCGGCAAGAGCGAATGCGCGCTCGACCTCATCTACCGCGGGCATCGGCTCATCGCCGACGATCTCGTGGTCGTGAAGCGCCATCCGAACGACGTGCTCCTCGGCTATTCGAACGATCTGCTGCGCCACCACATGGAGCTGCGCGGCATCGGCATCATCGACATCAAAGACCTCTTCGGCGTGGCCTCGACGCGCGACGTCAAGCCGATCGATCTCGTGGTGAAGCTCGAGAAGTGGGTCGAAGGCGCGGAGTACGATCGCCTCGGCATCACCGGCGAGACGTACGAGCTGCTCGGCGTGTCGAAGCCGTACGTGCGGCTGCCGGTCGCGTCTGGACGCAACCTCGCGCTGCTCGTCGAGATCGCCGCGCGCAACCACCTCATGAAGCTGCAGGGCTACGACTCCGCGCGCGAGTTCACGCGGCGCATCGACGAGCAGATCGCGCGGCAGGGCGCGGGCGTGTCCGACACGCTGCCGGCGACGAATCGCGAGGAGCTGCGCAGCTCCGAGATGCGCAGCCTCCATTCGCGCACGCGATTCGCACCGGACGTCATCGATCGCACGCGCAGGCAGCGCTAGCGGCCGCGCGAGGAGACAACGCTCACTTGAACGCCCCCGAGTACCTCGTCGTCATCACCGGCCTCTCCGGCTCCGGCAAGTCGTACGTGCAGTCGACCCTCGAGGACCTCGGCTTCTACTGCTCCGACAATCTGCCCATCGAGCTGATCGAGCCGTACCTCAACGAGGTGTCGTCGCACGAGAAGGCGGACCGCGTGAGCATCGTCGTCGACGTGCGCACGCACGACTTCGCGACCATCTTCCCGAACTTCTACCGCGAGCGCCTGCAGAAGCTCGTACCGAACACGGTCCTCATCTTCCTCGAGGCCTCGGAAGAAGTGATCGCGCGGCGCTACTCCGAGACGCGCCGCCCGCACCCGCTCGCGAAAGACCGTCCGCTCATCGACGCGATTCAGGCGGAGCGCGCGGCGCTGACGGAAGTGAAGTCGCTCGCGAACATGGTGCTCGACACCTCGCAGTTCTCGGTGCACGAGCTCAAGGCCGAGATCATGCGGCGCTTCCAGCTTCCGGGGCAGGAGCCGTCGACGCTCGTCACGATCATCACGTTCGGCTTCAAGTACAGCCTGCCGTACAACCTCGATCTGCTGTTCGACGTGCGCTTTCTCCCGAACCCGCATTTCGTCGACGCGCTCCGCCCGAAGACCGGCGTCGACCCCGAAGTCGTCGCGTACCTCGAGGCGCAGGAAGGCTACGCGGAGTTCTACCGCCGCCTCTTCGACTTCGTCAGCTACGTGCTGCCCGGCTACCGCAAAGAGATGAAGAGCTACCTCACGATCGGCATCGGCTGCACCGGCGGCAAGCACCGCTCCGTCGCCATCGGCCAGCGCCTCGGCAACGAGCTCGCCGGCGCGGGATATGCCGTTGAGATCGTGCACCGCGACATGAACCGGTGAGCTTCCGTGCCGCTGCTATCATGCGCAGCGTGATTGGGGCATTGATCGTGACTCACGGAAACCTGGCGCACGAGCTGCTGAACGCGGCGCGTCAGATCGAAGCGGACGTCTCCGGCATCGAGGCCTTGCCGCTCGAATGGAACGACAGCGTCGACGCCGCGCGCGAGAAGATCGCGCAGGCGCTGGCGCGCGTCGGGCACGACCGCGCGGTGATCATCTTCACCGACATGTTCGGCGGGACGCCGAGCAACATCAGCCTCTCGTTCCTCGAGCAGGGGAGGATCGAGATCGTCACCGGCGTGAACCTGCCGATGATCGTGAAGTTCGCGACGGTGAAGCAGGAAGCGAAAGACGTGGCCACGCTGGCGCACGTGATCGTCGAGAAAGGCTCGAAGGCGATCCGCGTCGCCTCCGATCTCCTGACCGCCGAGAAGCGCGCGGGAGTGCCGGCGTGATCTCGCGCGAAGTCGAGATCAAGAACAAGCTCGGACTGCACGCGCGCGCCGCGGCGAAGCTCGTGCACACCGCCGCGCGCTTCAAGTCCGACATCAAGATCCGCAAGGGCGACGAGGAAGTCGACGGCAAGTCGATCCTCGGCATCCTGCTGCTCGCCGCCGGCCGCGGCTCCGTCATCACGCTGCGCGCCGACGGCGAGGACGAACGCCAGGCGCTCGACGACATCGAGAAGCTCATCGAGGCCAAGTTCGACGAAGTAGAATGACTTGATGCCGGCCGCTCAGACCCGCAGCGACATTCGGACCTACAAAGGCGTCGGCGTGTCGCCCGGCATCGCCATCGGCCGCGCCGTCATCGTCGAGAAGCGCGTCGCGTCGGTGTACCGCGTGCCGATCCGCGACGAGGAAGTGGCCGCCGAGGTCACGCGCTTCCTCGAGTCGCTCGAGAAAACGCGCGACGAGCTCCTGGAGCTGAAGGCAAAAGTCAGCCGCTCGATGGGCGACGAGTACGCGCAGATCTTCGAGGCGCACGCGATGATCGTCGGCGACGCATCGTTCGCCGACAAAGTCGCGCAGAAGATCGAGAACGAGCAAGTCAACGCGGAGTGGGCGCTCGCGGAAGTACAGGAAGAGCTGCAGGCGCGCTTCGCCAGCTTCGACGACGACTACCTGCGCGAGCGCGTGGCGGACGTGAAGGACGTCGCCGAGCGCGTGCTCGTCAACCTGCAGGGCGTCGCGCATCACGATCTGTCCGAGATCGCGCACGACGTCATCATCATCGCCGACGACCTCACGCCGTCCGACACGATTCACTTCAACCGCCGCCCCATCGTCGGCTTCGCGACGGAAGTCGGCGGACGCACCTCGCATACGTCGATCATCGCGAAGTCGCTGTTCATGCCCGCGGTCATCGGCGTGCCGCGCCTCACGAAGATCGTCGACAACGACGAGCTCGTGATCGTCGACGGCTACGAGGGCACGATCCTCATCAACCCGACGCAGGCGATGATCGCCGAGTACCGCAGCCGCGTCTCGCGTCACGAGGAAGCCGAGCAGAAGCTCCTCACGAACCGCGAGCTCGCGGCGATGACGAAGGACAACCATCGCGTCTCACTGCAGGCGAACATCGAGCTCATCGAGGAAGTCGGCGACGCGGTGAAGTTCGGCGCGGAAGGCATCGGCCTCTATCGCTCCGAGTTCCTCTACATCTCGACCAGTCCCGATCTGCCGACGGAAGAAGAGCACTTCAACATCTATCGCAAGCTCGCCGAAGGCACGGCGCCGAACTGGTGCGTCATTCGTACGTTCGACCTCGGCGGCAAGAAGCTCGCGCGCGAGGTGATGGGCTCGAAGGAAGACAATCCCGTCCTCGGCCTGCGCGCGCTGCGCCTCTGCATGCAGCACCGCGACATGTTCAAGACGCAGTTGCGCGCGCTGCTGCGCGCGTCCGCGTTCGGCAAGATCAAGATCATGTTCCCGCTCGTCTCCGGCGTGCAGGAACTGCGTCAGGTGAAGACGCTCGTGCGCGAGATCCGTCTCGAGCTCGACGCCGAGGGCATCCCGTACAACCGCGAGCTGCAGATCGGCATCATGATCGAGGTGCCGTCCGCCGCCGTGATCGCGGACCTCCTCGCGACGGAAGCGGACTTTTTCGCGATCGGCACGAACGACCTCATTCAGTACTCGCTCGCGATCGACCGCGGCAACGAGAACGTGAGCTATCTCTACGAGCCGCTGCATCCCGCGCTGCTGCGGCTGATCAAAGGCGTGATCGACGCCGGCAAGCGCGCCGGCATCCCGGTCTCGATGTGCGGCGAGATGGCCTCCGACCCGATCTACGCGATCGTGCTCCTCGGCCTCGGCCTGGAGATCTTCTCCATGAACCCGTCGTCGATCCCCGTGCTGAAGAACGTCGTGCGCTCGGTGCGCTACAAAGATTGCAAGCGCATCGCGGAGAGCGCGCTGCAGAAGAAGACCGCGCAGGAGATCGAGGAGTACATCATCGAAAGCGTGGCCATGCGTTTTCCGGAAGGACTGGCGAGCAAATCCCTATGACGCCCGAGTACGAACAGCTCTTCGAGATCCATCACATCACGCACGTCGCGAAGCCGTGGGGCTACGAGCTGATCTTCGCGAAGACGGACAAGTACGTCGGCAAGATCCTCCACATCAACCGCGGCGAATCGCTGAGCCTCCAGTACCACGAAATGAAAGAAGAGACGCTGTACGTTGTCGACGGCGAGCTGCGGCTGACCATCGAGCACGACGGCGACCGGCGCGAGTTGATGCTGCGGAAGGGGGAGTCGTTCCACATTCCGCCGCGCCTCATCCACCGGATGGAAGCGCTCGCCGATACCGATGTGGCCGAGGTGTCGACGCCGGAGCTCGATGACGTCGTGCGCCTCGAAGACCGCTACGGCCGCGTATGAAAGCTCTCGCGCTCCTTCTGCTGCTGTCGAACGCCGCGCTTGTCATTGCGCAGACGAGCGACACGACGAAACTCGTCGAGGCGTCGAAGCAGGCCAAGCAGCGGAAGAAGAGCAGCACGAAGGTCATCACGAACGCCGACGTGAAGAAGTCGAAGGGCAAGCTCATCGAGCGGCCCGCGGGATCGCTGCCGCCGGTCCAGCCGCTGCCGCCGCAAATGTCGGCCGAAGAATTCGAAGCGTCGCGCCGCGCGCGCGCTGCCGGTGACGCGCGTGCCGAGGCGATCCAGAAGCGCGTGACGGAGCTCGAAATCCAGCTCTCGCAAATCGAACAGAGTTACTACGACGAGAACGACCTGCAGCGGCGCGACACCGAGATCGTGCGGCGCTTCGAGGAAACGAAGAAGCAGCTCGACGCCACGCGCGCGGAGCTCGCCGCCGCGAAACCCGAATGAGCCAGACCTACTACATCGAGACCTGGGGCTGTCAGATGAACGAGCTCGACAGCGAACGGCTGTCGGGCAACCTCAAGCTGCGCGGCTACCGGCGCGTCGACGACGAAACGCAGGCGAATCTCATCCTGCTCAACACGTGCTCGGTGCGCGACAAGGCGGAGCAGAAAGTCTTCTCGCGCCTCGGCCGCCTGCGTGAGCTGAAACGCGAGACCGGCGCGAAGATCGGCGTCTGCGGCTGCGTCGCGCAACAGGAAGGGGAGCGCATCCTCGAACGCGCGCCGTGGGTCGACTTCGTGATGGGACCGGGCAACGTCGGCCATCTCGACGAGGTGCTCGAGCACGGGACGCGGCTCGCCGTCGAGTTTCCCGAAGATCGCAAATACGACGCGTTCGCGATCGATCGCACGTCGCCGACGAAGGCGTGGGTCACGATCATCGAAGGCTGCAACAAGAACTGCACGTTCTGCATCGTGCCGACCACGCGCGGCCGCGAGGTCTCGCGTCCGTTTGACGACGTGCTGCGCGAGGTGCGCACCGCCGTCGACAGCGGTCGCGTCGAGATCGAGCTCCTCGGCCAGACCGTCAACGCCTACCGTTGCCCGATCACCGGCAACGACTTCGGCGCGCTGCTCGCGGCGGCCGCGGAACTCGAAGGAGTCGCACGGCTGCGCTTCACGACCTCGCATCCCGCCGAGGTGAACGACTCGATGATCGCGGCGATGCGCGACCACGCGAACATCTCGCGCTACCTGCATCTGCCGGTGCAATCGGGCTCGTCACGCGTGCTGCGCCGCATGAAACGGCTGTACACGCGCGAGAAGTATCTCGAGACCATCGCCCGCATCCGCGCCGCGATTCCGGAGATCCACTTCTCGACCGACATCATCGTCGGCTTCCCGGGCGAGACCGAGGAGGACTTTCAGGAGACGCTCTCGCTCATCGAAGAGGTGCGTTACGGCTCGCTCTTCGCGTTCAAGTATTCGCCGCGCCCCGGCACGCCGTCGGTGCGCATCGGTCCGCCGCTCGACGATGCGATCGCATCGGAACGCCTGCAGCGGTTATTCGACCTGCACGAGGAGCACAAGCGGGAGCGGCTCGCGTCGTATCGCGGCCGCGTCGTGCCGGTGCTCGTCGAAGGTCCGAGCCGCAACGACGCGTCGATGCTGTCGGGACGCACGGACGACTTCTGGGTCGTGAATTTCCACGGCGACCCCGCCACGCCGCTGGGGAGTATCCTTGGCGTGCGTATCGATGCGGCACAACACCACACGCTGCGCGGGGAGGCCGTTCGATGACCGAGCTCGTTCCGATGTCGATCAAGGGGTTGATGCTCGATCCGGTCTCGAACTCGCCGATCGTGGTGCTCAAGGATGAGGAAGACCGTTTCTTTCTCCCGATCTGGGTCGGCATCTTCGAGGCGAACGCGATCGCGCTGCAGCTCGAGAACATCGCCACGCCGCGGCCGATGACGCACGACCTCCTGCGCGACACGATCGCGCAGCTCGACGCGCGCGTGACGCGCATCGTCATCAACGACCTCCGCGACTCGACGTTCTTCGCGCAGATCCGCATCATCACCGGCGACCGCACGCTCGAAGTCGACGCGCGTCCGAGCGACGCCATCGCGCTCGCGCTGCGCGTCGAGGCCCCGATCTACGTCGCGCAGTCCGTGCTCGAACAGGCGCAGACGATCAGCCCCGATTCCGACGATCAGAGCGAGAAGATGAAGAAGTGGTTCGACTCGCTCGAGCCGGACGATCTCGGCAAGTACAAGATGTAGCGCTGCTGCTAAAATCGCCTTCGGTTCAATGATCATCACCGTTGCCAACCAAAAAGGCGGCGTCGGCAAGACGACCACCACGATCAACCTCGCCGCGGCGTGTGCCAACAAGGGTCGAACGCTCCTCATCGACCTCGATCCGCAGGCCAACTCGACGATGAGCTACGTCGACGCGCGCTCGGTCACGAAGTCGATGTACGACGTGCTCGTGAGCGAGGAGCTCGACTTTCCCGACGTCATCATCGAGACGCCCGTTCCGAACCTGTTTCTCGCGCCGTCGCGCATCGCGCTCGCGAAGCTCGAGTCGAAACTGATCGGCGATCTCGACGGTCCGTTCCGCCTGAAGGACCGTCTCAAGAACACCGTCAACGAGTACGACTACATCTTCATCGACACGCCGCCCACCCTCGGCATGATCACCGTCAACGCGCTGGTCGCGTCGACGCACGTCCTCGTGCCGATCCAGTCGTCGTATTTCGCGCTCGAAGGCACCGACGATCTGCTCGAGACGATCGAGAAGATCAAGGCGCGGCCGAATCCGAATCTGCAACTCGCCGGCGTCGTCATCACCATGCACGACAAGCGCACGACGCTCGCGAAAGACATCCACGATCAGATCGGCCACGTCTTCGGCGACCGCCTCTTCAACACCGTGATCACGAAGTCGATCCGGCTCGAAGAGAGTCCCGCGTACAAGGAATCGATCTTCACCTTCGCGCCGAAATCGAGCGGCGCGATGGAGTACTACTCGCTGTCGGAGGAGTTGCTGTCGCGTGTTTAGGCCTTTGTTGCGTAGCACGAACGATGAACGCGGAACGACGAACGCTGACGTTCAGCGATCGCATCGTTCATCGTTCACCGTTCATCGTTCAACGCGGAGCGTTTTCCATGGCTAAACGAGGACTCCCCGAGCGCTCGGTCATGCGCCACGATTCGCATTACGTCGAGGAGCTCACGCGCCGCTCCGGCCGCCACATCGGCTCCATGCTGCCGCTGCAGTTCATCGAGCCGAACGCGGAACAGCCGCGCACGCAGCTCGGCAATATCGAAGAGCTCGCGGCGAGCGTCCGCGAGAAAGGCGTGCTCGAGCCGATCCTCGTCCGCCTCATCGGTCCGAACCGCTACCAGATCATCTCCGGCGAACGCCGCTACCGCGCCGCCACGCTCGCGGGCCTCGACGAGATTCCGGCCATCGAGCTCGACGTCGACGATCGCGAGCAGCTCGAGATCGCGCTCATCGAGAACATCCAGCGCAAGGACCTGACGCCGTTCGAAGAAGCGGAAGGCCTCGCCATCCTGCAGCAGAAGTTCGACTACACGCACGAGAAGATCTCGCAGGTCATCGGCAAGTCGCGCACGACGGTCACCGAGACGCTGCTCATCAACGACATTCCCGATCGCATCCGCGCGATGTGCCGCGAGGCGGGCATCTCGAACAAGAGCATCCTCGTGCAGGTCGCGCGCGCCGGTTCCGAGGAAGCGATGGAGCAGGTCGTGCGCGCGTTCGCGGCAGGGGAGTTGTCGCGCGACGATCTGCGCAAGCAGACGGCCGCGAAACCGGAGCCGAAAAAAGCCGGGCGTCCGAAGAACTACGTCTTCGCGCTGAAGGACAAATCGCTCCCGTTCACGCTCAATCTCGCGTTCAAGAAGCCGAACGTCGAGAAGACGGAAGTGATCGAAGCCGTGCGCGAGCTGCTCAAGCGGCTCGAAGCGGACGCTTGACACGCGACTGACGCACGCGTACTCTCCCGCGCCAACATGACGCGCCGTTCGACCGACAGCTTCACCTTCTCGGGCCGAATGATGATGCGTTGCCCGGGCGCGAACGCGTAAGCCGCGTTTTCCGACCCGGGTCCCTCCGCGCCTTTCCCTCCCGCAGCCACGCACAGAACCTTTGCGTTCGGAGGAACAAATGTCCTACCGCTTCGATACCCGTGCCATTCACGCCGGCCAGGCGGACGATCCGTCGACCGGCGCCGTCACCACGCCGATCTATCAGACCTCGACCTTCCGCCAGACCGAGCCCGGCGTAAATAACGGCTTCTGCTACGCGCGCACCGGTCACCCGACGCGCGCCGCGCTCGAGGAGAACCTCGCCGCGCTCGAAGGCGCGCGCCACGGCCTCGCGTTCGCGAGCGGCATGGCCGCGATCCACACCGTGCTTTCGCTGCTGAGCAGGGGAGACCACGTCATCTCGACGCGCGACCTCTACGGCGGTGCGTGGCGCATCTTCACCAAAGTCTTCGCGCGCTTCGGCATCGAGTTCACGTTCGTTGATACGACGTCGCCGGCGAACATCGACGCCGCCATCCGCCCCGAGACGAAGCTGCTCTGGCTGGAGACGCCGTCGAATCCGCTGCTGCATGTCACCGACATCGCCAAGTGTTCTGCCATCGCTCGTGCCAACCGAATTACCACTGTTGTTGACAACACGTTTGCCACGCCGGTGCTGCAACAGCCGCTCGCGCTCGGCGCCGATCTCGTCCTGCACTCGACGACCAAGTACATCAACGGCCACAGCGACGTCCTCGGCGGCGCCGTGGTCACGAACGATCAGGGACTCTACGACGAGCTGAAGTTCCTGCAGAACGCCATCGGCGCGGTGCCCGGTCCGCAGGATTGCTTTCTCGTCTTGCGCGGCATCAAGACGCTCGGCTTGCGGATGGAGCGGCATTGCTCGAACGCCGAGCTGGTCGCGCGCTGGCTCCTCGCACACGATCTCGTGCGACGCGTCTACTATCCCGGCCTCGTCGACGAGCCGGGACACGCGATCGCGCGCCGCCAGATGGCGCGCTTCGGCGCGATCGTGTCGTTCGAGCTCGACACCACGCTCGAAGAAACGCGCGCCTTCACCCGCCGCCCGCACCTCTGGACGCTCGCCGAGAGCCTCGGCTCGGTGAAGAGTCTCTTCTGCCATCCGGCGACGATGACGCACGCGTCCGTCGAGCCGGAGGTGCGCCGAAACGTCGGCATCAGCGACAGTCTGATCCGACTGTCGGTCGGACTCGAAGACGTGCGCGATCTCATCGACGATCTCGAGCAGGCGTTCGCGCGTACGGTACGCCGCGACGCGGCGGCGGGCGAGGAGCGAGTCGCATGAAACGCGTGCGCATCGGTCTCCTCGGCTGCGGCACCGTCGGCGGCGGCTTCGTGCAGCTCGTCGAACGCGAAGGCGCGCGGATTCGCGCGCGTCACGGCGTCGAGCTTTCCATCACGCGCATTCTCGTGCGCGACGCCGCCAAGGAGCGCGCGATCGCGGATCGCGCGCTCCTCACGACGGCGGCCACGGACGTCATCGACGACGACACCTGCGACGTCGTCGTCGAAACGGTCGGCGGCGTGCACGCGGCCGCCGCGTTCGTGCGCCGCGCGCTCGCGCGCCGGCGGCATGTCGTGACCGCGAACAAGGCGCTGCTGGCGACGGCAGGCGGCGAGTTGTTCGCGGCGGCGGCGCGCAGCGGCGTCGCGATCGGATTCGAGGCGAGCGTCTGCGGCGGCGTGCCCGTCGTCGGCGCATTGCGCCGCGGACTCGCCGGCGATTCGATCGAGTCGATCCGCGGCATCCTCAACGGGACGTCGAACTACGTGCTCACGCGCATGGAAGCCGGACTGTCCTTGGCGGAGGCGCTCGCGTGCGCGCAGGAGCGCGGGTTTGCGGAAGCTGATCCGTCGCTCGACCTCAGCGGCGAAGACGCGGCGCAGAAGCTGCGCATTCTCGCCGAGCTTGCGTTCGACGCACCGCCACGGCGTACGCGCGTCGATGGCATCGCGAGCATCACGGTGGCGGACGTCGAGCATGCGCGCAGAAACGGTCGCGTACTGCGCCAAGTCGCCGAGGCAACACGGGTGCATGGCGGCGTCGAGCTGACGGTCGAGACACGCGCGTTGCCAGCGAACGATCCGCTCGCACGCGTTGTCGACGAACAGAACGCGGTGGTGATCCGCGGCCGCGCCGTCGGCGAGATCTGCCTCAGCGGCCGCGGCGCCGGCTCGATGCCGACCGCCGCGGCCGTGCTGGCGGATGTGCTGGAGATCGCGGCGGCGTGAGGTGCGCGAGGCGCACGTTGTGCGACTCGTACGGGCGGCGGTGTGCGAGCGAGCGGCGCGTCGGCGAACGCACGCGAGCGCATGGCACGCGCGGATGCGCTCGAGTCCGATGAAGCTCAAGACCCGCGACGCTGGACGTGCTGGCGATCGTGCGGTGTGACGCCGTTCTTGGCGCGATCGTCGGCCGCGCCGCCGGTCATGTTCACGTCGGCGCCGTGCCGCGCAGCACGCGCGCACGCGTGCCGGCGCTCGCAGCGACACGGGGCCGAGTCATCTTCCAAGCGGCAAGGCGTCGGTCATCGGAGGAGCGGGCGCCGCATCCGCCGCCGCCCGCCCCACCGCCACCCCTCACGATATTTAACATAATCCATCTTACGAGACTCTGCGGAAACCGTGGGAAACCGCGGCAGCCCTTGCGACCAGGCACCAATCCCGCGATGATCCAGCCGCGACATGAAGATCCTCACGCGCTACATCTTCAAGGAGATGCTCGGGCCGACACTTCTCGGCTTCGCGTTCTACACCTCCATCATCCTCATGCAGCGCCTCTTCGACATGGCCGGCATGATCATCCGGCGCTCGCTCTCCGGCGCTGCCGTCGGCAAGCTGCTCCTGTATTCGATGCCGCACATCATCGTGCTCACCGTGCCGATGTCGCTGCTCTTCGGCATCCTCATCGCCATCGGCCGGCTCTCGTCCGACTCCGAGATCGTGGCCATGCGCGCGCTCGGCATCTCCACGCGCACGATCTACCGCCCGGTCTTTCTCTTCAGCACGCTCGTCTTCCTGCTGAGCCTCTACCTCATCAATTTCGTGATGCCGAAAGGCAATCAGCAGTTCGTCGCGCTGCGCGCGGAGCTCATGACCTCGTCGGCCGAGAAAGCGATCCAGCCGCGGATCTTCTACGACCAGTACGAAAACCTCATGATCTACGTGAACGATACGGATCCGGCGACGGGCAAATGGAAAGGTGTGTTCGTCGCCGACAACCGCGCCGACGAATCGCACGACGCCACGACGCCGCAGCAGATGTCGAACAACATTACGGCGCCGCACACCGACGACGACTCGTCCGCGCTCGTGCAGACCGGCGGCGGCCAGCGTGTCATCGTCGCCCAGACCGGCAATCTCTCCATCCTCAAGCCGTCGAAGGAAGTGTGGATGAACCTCCAGGGCGCGGAGACGCACATCTGGGATCCGCGCCGGCCCGACCGCTACGACTTCACCCGCAACGCCTCGCAGCGCATCCGCCTGCCGTCGATCAACACCGAGTTCACCGGCAATCAGCTCGCGCGTTCTCTCCGTGAGATGGACCTGCGCGAGCTGCTCAACGAGGAACAGAAGCTCCGCCGCAGCACGCAGGAAGAAGACCGCATGACGCGCAATCTCGCGCGCGTCGAGATCCACAAGAAGTTCGCCATTCCGTTCGCCTGCATCGCCTTCGGCATCCTCGGCCTGCCGCTCGGCATCACGAACCGCCGCGGCGGCAAAAGCTCAGGATTTTCTTTAAGTATCGCGATCATCCTTTTCTACTACGTGATGATCAACAACGGCGAGCATCTCGCCGCGACGGGCAAAGTCTCGCCGGCGGTCGGGATGTGGGCGGCGAACGTCCTGCTGCTGATTCTCGGGTTCTACCTGCTCAGCCGCGCGAACCGCGATGTGCTCTCCAGCCGTCCCGAGGGCGGCATCGTGCGGAGGATTGCCGGGGCGTTGTCGGCGAAACGCGCGCGGCGCTCGCCTGCCGTCGCGGTCTCGAGCGGCGCGCAGGTCGAGGATGAGCCGGTGCTCAACCGGCTCGACATCACGTTCCCGAACATCCTCGACCGCTACATCCTGCGCGAGTTCCTCAAGATCCTGGCGATGGTGCTGATCTCGGTGGTCGCGCTGTTCATCATCGTCGACTACACCGAGATCGCGAAGGAAGTGCGCGAGAACAACATCGGCTTCGACGTGCTGCTCACGTACTACCGCTTCCAGATCTTCCAGGTGCTGAACTGGACGCTGCCGATCTCGGTCCTGGTGGCAACGCTGGTGACGTTCGGCGTGCTGTCGAAGAACAACGAGGTCACGGCCATCAAGTCGAACGGTGTGTCGCTGTATCGCATCGCGGTGCCGATCGTCTGCGTCGCCGCGATCATCAGCGTGCTCGCGTACTTCATCCTCGACTTCATCCTTCCGTACTCGAACCAGCGCGTCGATGAACTGAAGCGCACGATCCAAGGCAAGCCGCCGGTGACGTCGGCCGCGCAACAGAAGCTCTGGTATCGCGGCAAGGGCCGATACCTCATCAACTTCCTCACGTACGACAAGAACGCGAAGCAGCTGACGCAGGTACAGGTCTTCGAGTTTCATCCGACCGAGTTCCGGCTGACGCGGCGCGTCTACGCGAATCACGCGCGGTGGAACGGCCAGGCGTGGGCGTTCGAGGACGGCTGGATGCGCTCGTTCGGCGACGATGGCCGCTCGACGTTCACGCGGATCACGCAGCCGCTGGCGCTGTTCTATCCCGAGCGCCCGGAGGATTTCGCGACCGAGGTGAAGCCGCCGGATCAGATGACGTACGCGCAGCTGCGGCGCTACATCCAGAGCGTGCGCAGCTCGGGCTACGGCGCGGACGAGCTGTCGGTGAAGCTGTACTCGAAGGCCTCGTGGCCGGTGATCAGCCTGGTCATGTCGCTGATCGCGCTGCCGTTCGCGTTCCGCATGGGCAAACGCGGCGCGCTGTACGGCATCGGCATCGCGCTCGTGGTCGGCATCGTCTACTGGATGATCTACGCCGTCTTCACGAAGTTCGGCGAAGTCGGCAACCTGCCGCCGCTGCTGTCCGCGTGGAGTGCGAACATCCTGTTCGCGTTGTCGGCGATCTATCTGTTCCTCGACGTGGAGACCTGAACCGCTACAATCGACGTCATGAGCAGGCCGCTGAAAGATATCGCTGCGGAAGCGCTGGAGCTCCCGATCGCGGCGCGTGCGGACCTCGCGAGCCAACTGCTCGACAGCCTCGAAGAGATCTCCGAAGAAGAGAATGACCAGCTCTGGGCGCAAGAAGCGGAGCGGCGGTACCGCGCGTACAAAGAGGGTCGAGCGGACGCCGTTCCGGCCGAGGAAGTGTTCGCGCGGCTGCGTGCGCGACGTAAGTGATCGACGTTCGCTTTCTCAGGGTCGCCGAGGCGGAAGTCGATGAGGCGATTGCGTACTTCGACGGCCAGCGGGCAGGACTCGGCGAGCGCTTCGAAGCCGCATTACTCGACGCCGTGCAGTTCATCGCGAGACGGCCGCTGGCGGGACCAGTAATCGGCGGCCGCGTGCGGAAGTTCGGGCTGCGGACGTTCCGGTACAACGTCATCTACGTGGCAGATGCGGACGAAGTCGTGATCGTGGCGGTAGCCCATCACCGAAGACGTCCCGCGTACTGGCGCGATCGTCTCCAACAACTCACCTGAACCGCGAAGGGCGGCCTCGCGGCCGCCGTTCGCTCGTCTCATTCGTAGCGCAAACGTCAGATCGCGTTCACGATCTCTTCGTCGAGGCCCTTCCACTTGCGGAGGTAGTCGCGGCGGTCCTTGTTGTACTTCTCGACGAGGGCGTTGTACTCGTCGAGTCTTCCCTGCCGCTCGTACATCTTCTTCGGCTGGAGGTAGTCGGGGTCGTCGATGCCGGGGACTTCGGTGGCGACGAGGTAGCCGAAGTCGGGGTCCTGTTCCCACTTGATCGTCCCCTCGGCGATCGCTTTCACGACGGCCGACGAGTGCTGGATCTTCACCTTCTTCGAGCCTTCCTGCTTGCCGTCGCCGCCGATGGCGCCCGTGTTCATGAGGTAGACCTCCATCGGGCTGTCCTTCATCAGCTGATTCATGCGATTGCCTTGATACGCATGCAGCAGCGGGAAGAACGGGTTCGTGCCGGGGACGCGCAGCGACTTGCCGGCTTCGGCGGCGCCGCCGGCGGAGGTGCCTTTCGTTTCGCCGAGCATGAAGTAGGCGGCGGCGAGTGGACCTTCGAGCTTCGCAACGGCCGGGATGATGTTCTCGTTGCGGTTGAGGATCAACAGGAAGTCGACGTTGTTCACCTCGCGCGCGTCGGCGGCGCCAGCGATGTCGTCCATGCGGATGACGGCGCGGCCGTTCGGCGTGTACGACGTGTCGAAGTAGTCGATCTTGCCTTCTTCATTCTGCGAGACGTTCTCGAGATACGCGTGCGTCGACGCGCAGGCGTGATAGATCGTCGGCTCGTCGTTCGGGTTGAGGCCGAACGTCTTCGCGAAGCAGCCGTTCTCGGTCGCGTAGATCTTGCCGCCGGGCATGAGCGCGCAGAAGTCGTCCTGCACCGGCTGCGAGTTGTTCTGCTTCGTGAACGTGGTCGTCGTTTTGCCGGTGCCGGAGAGGCCGACGATCAGGCCGACGCGCTGCTGGCCGTCGACGGGAATCACTTTGCAGCCGGCGTGCAGCGCGAGACCGCCGCGCTCGTACACCAGCTTGTTCCACATGCGCAGACCGCCCTTCTTCGACTCGCCGAAGTAATCCGAGTTGAAGACGCGCGTCGTGTAGTGCTCGAGGTCGACCGCGATGAGGCGTTCGTCGGGATAGCCGTCCGCCTTCAGGTTCGGCGTGTAGATGACGGTCAGCGCCGGCTCGAATTCCGCGATCTCCGCGGGCGTGGCCGGGTAGTAGAGGATGTGCTGCATCGCGGCGATGTTCGCGTTCGACTTCTCGATGATGAGGCGCGCCGGGACGCGGAACTCCGGGTCGTTGCCGATGTAGCCTTCGATGACGAGCATGTCGCGCGTGGCGATGTAGTCGTCCTGCAGCTTGGCGACGCGCGCGTACTCTTCGCGCGAGATCGTCTGATCGGAGTGCTGTTCGGGCGTGTCGGTGGCGATGAAGGTTGAGAGCTTCGAACGCGACACGACGCGCGTGGCGACGTTGAGGTTCCCGAATTCCGTCTCGCGGGCGTTCGGCATCTCCGCCGCAAACGCGCGCAGCTGTTCGGGCGTTGGATTCCAGACGACGGACTTCGGATGGACGGGCAGCGTTTTCTCGTGGCGGGATGCGGTTTTATGGGCCGCGGGCCGGACAGGAGCCGTGTTCGTGGCGGATACGATTTCGCTCATGTAGGTCCTTTTGACGTTGGCGTTGAAGTGAGTCGAATCCGACGCAAGGATCGCGCCGTGTTGCCGGGAGGGCGCGATTCTACCGCAAAATAGAGGCACGCCATATGACCGACACTCTGCAAACGCTCATCGATGCGCTCCGGACGCGCGTGACCCGCGTCTTCCCGGAACAGATCCACGCCGCCGTCGCCGGACTCACGGACGAACAGCTCTGGTGGAGGCCGAACGAGTCTTCGAACTCGATCGGCAACCTCCTGCTGCATCTCACCGGCTCGCTCAATCTCTACCTCAATCGCAACATCGGCGGCTTCCCGTTCACGCGCGACCGCGCCGCGGAATTCGCCGAGCGGCGCGCGCTGCCGAAGAAGGACGTGCTGGCGATGTTCGACGAGATGGTCGCGAGCGCGGTGCGCACGTTCGACGCGCTGACGCCCGCGCGGCTCAGCGAGCCGTCGCCCGAGCCGGCGATGCACGACCTCGTGATCGAGGACGTCGTCAACGTGCTCTCGCATCTCTCGACGCACGTCGGCCAGATCGTCTGGATCGCGAAGATGCTCGACGCGGGCGGCGTGCACGAGGTGTGGATGAAGGCGCATCGCCACGGCGGCGCGTGGAAACCGTGAAAAGCAAACCGTGATAGAAAACGCCGCATGAAGATCGCGGTCCTCGGCTGCGGCGGCGTTGGCGGTTACTTCGGCGGACGGCTCGCGCACGCGGGCGTCGACACCACGTTCATCGCTCGCGGCGCCATGCTCGACGCGCTGCGCACGCGCGGCCTGCGCGTCGACAGCATCGCCGGCGATTTCACGCTCGACCATGTCAACGCCACGGACGACGCCGCGAGCGTCGGTCCCGTCGACGCGGTGCTCGTCACCGTGAAAGCGTGGCAGATCCCCGAGGCCGCGGCGCAGCTCGCGCCGCTCATCGGCGAGGACACGGCCGTCGTCCCGCTGGAGAACGGCATCGACTCCCCCACCGTGCTCGCGAACGTCGTCGGCCGCGAGCACGTGCTCGGCGGCCTCTGCGCGATCGTCAGCTTCATCGTCGAGCCGGGGCACATCCGCCACATCGCGTACGAGCCGACGGTGATGTTCGGAGAGCTCGACAACGCGCGCAGCGCGCGCGCCGATCGCCTGCTCGAAGCGTTCGTGCGCGCCGGCGTCAAGGCGGAGATCCCGCCGGACATTCATCAGGCGATGTGGACGAAGTTCCTCTTCATCGCGCCGATGAGCGGCATCGGCGCGCTCACGCGCGTGCCGATTGGCCAGTGGCGGATCGTGCCGGGCATCCGCGACATCGTCACCGCGTCGCTCGAGGAAGTCGTGGCGCTCGCCGCGGCGCACGGCGTCGACCTCGGCTCCGACGCCGTCGCGCGCATCTGGGCAACGTGCGACGCGATGCCGCCGGAGTCGACCTCGTCGTTGCAGCGCGACGTCCTCGCCGGCCGGCCGTCCGAGCTCGAGGCGCAGCTCGGCGCGATCGTGCGCCTCGGCGTCGAACGCGGCGTGGCCACGCCGGCGACGAACTTCATCTATCAGTCTCTCGTGCCGCAGGAGATGAAGGCGAGGCAGGCGTGACGGAGCTTGCGTCGCATCCCGCGATCGTCGAAGCGCGGCGCGTGCTCGAAGTCGAAGCCGCGGCGATCCTCGGCATCATCGAGCATCTCGACCAGGCGTTCATCGACGCGGTCGAGCGCGTCGCCACGTGCACGGGCCGCGTCGTGACGATGGGCGTCGGCAAGTCGGGCATCATCTGCAAGAAGGTCAGCGCGACGCTCGCGTCCACCGGCACGCCGTCGTTCTTCATGCATCCAACGGAAGCCATTCACGGCGACCTCGGCATGCTCGTGCGCGGCGACGTCGTGCTCGCGATCTCGAACTCCGGCGAAACCGAGGAGCTCATTCGCGTGCTGCCGAGCATCAAGCGCGTCGGCGCGCCGATGATCGCGATCACCGGCAATCCGCAGTCGACGCTCGCGCGCGGCGCCGATCATCATCTGTCCGCCGCGATCTCACAGGAAGCGTGTCCGCTCGGGCTCGCGCCGACCGCGTCGACGACGGCGACGCTCGCCCTCGGGGACGCGCTGGCGATGGCGCTGCTGCTGCGGCGCGGCTTCCGCGAAGAAGACTTCGCGTTCCTGCATCCGGGCGGCAAGCTCGGAAAGCGCTTCCTGCGCGTGCAGGACCTCATGCATCGCGGCGACGACGTGCCGGTCGTGCGCGCGAACGCGAGCATGCATGACGTCATCTACGAGATGTCGAAGAAGGGCTTCGGCATCACCGCGGTGGTCGATGAGCACGGCGCGCTCGAAGGCGTGATCTCCGACGGCGACCTGCGGCGATTGTTGCAGGAGGACGAAGAGGTGCTGCGCCGCACGGCGGGCGACTCGCTCAAGCACGATCCGCTGACGATCGCGGCGGGCGAGCTGGCATCGGCCGCGCTTCAGGTGATGGAACAGCGGAAGATCACCTCGCTCTTCATCGTGGATGAGGCGCGGCGCGTCGAAGGTATCATTCACATCCACGACTTGTGGGGTCTCGAGCTCTTCTGAAAATGGATGACAAAGTCGTTCTTCGCTACCGCGACGGCCGCACGGAACGCGCGACGCTGGCGCCGATCGATCCGTCGACCGAAGTGCTGCTCGCGCACTACGACGACGGCGGAACGGCCGAGGTGCCGTTCACGCAGCTGAAGGCGGTGTTCTTTCCGCGCGCCGGCGACGGGGAAGCCGAGGCCGCCAGCGGCATGCAGATTGCCATCGAGTTCAACGATGGCGAGATCATCCGGGGCACCGCGCAGTACAACCCGGAACGCAACGGCTTTTTCCTCTATCCCGAGGACCGGAGCAAAAACGACCGGATCTTCGTTGTGAACTCCGCCATCGTCTCGATCGAAGTCGAGAAGATGTAAGACCACAGGAGGTCACGCTTGCGAATCCTTTCCTTCGTCGCTGCAGCTGTCTTCGCAACGACGCTCACCGCTGCTCCGCTCGAGCTCGACCGCGCCGCCACGGCGATGTCGGGCATGGAGGCGGGCTTCACGCATCGCTTCACCGCCAAAGGCTTCAAGACCGCGCAGGTCGAAAGCGGCTCGGTCGTCTTCGGCGCGCTGCCGATGATGCGCTGGTCGTACGCACGTCCGGAGGAGAAGCTGTTCGTCTTCGACGGCACGAGCTCGTGGTTCTACGTGCCGGCCGACAAGCAGGTCACCGTCGGACGCCTGACGGAAGCGCGGCGGCGCGAGCTGCCGTTCCTCGTGCTCGGCGATGCGGCCGCGCGCGACCGCGCGTTCGCCGTGCGCGAGCAGTCGCGCGGAGGTTCCGTCGTGACGACGCTGCAGCCGCGCGATGCGAACGCGCTCGTGCGCAGCGTGACGGTGACGATCGCGCCGTCGACGCATCTCATCTCGCGCATCGAGTACACCGACCGCGAGGGCAACCAGACGTCGTTCGACTTCTCGGGATATCATCGCCGCGCCGCGCCGGCCGAGCTGTTTCGCTTCGATCCTCCTGCCGGCGTGCAGGTCATTCGCGCGGATTAGAGGAAGGTCATGGCGCAGGAGTTTTCGTTCGACGTCGTCTCGAAAACGGACATGCAGGAAGTCGCGAACGCGGTGCAGCAGGCGCAGAAGGAGCTCGCGCAGCGCTTCGACTTCAAAGGCAGCAAGAGCTCGATCGAGCTCACCGGCGAAGAGCTGGTCGTCGCCAGCGACGACGAGGGGAAGCTGCGCAGCGTCATCGACATCCTCGAGAGCAAGCTCGTGAAGCGGAAGGTCGCGCTCAAGTCGCTCGACTACGGCAAGATCGAGGCGGCGGCGATGGGCACCGTGCGCCAGCGCGCGAAGATCGTGCAGGGCATCGAGAGCGAGAAGGCGAAAGCGATCGTGAAGACGCTCAAGGACGCGAAGGTGAAGGTGCAGGCGTCGATTCAGTCCGACCAGGTGCGCGTGGTCGGACGGAGCAAGGACGACCTGCAGAAGGCCATCGCGCTGGTGCGGGAAAACGATTACGGAATCCCGCTCCAGTTCACGAACTACCGCGGTTGAGCGCATGCTGTCCGATCGACTATCCTTCGTCCCGTGACAGGTCCTCGCACGCTGAACGGGCAGACGGCTTATGCGGATCGGATTCTCGATCTCATCGCGCCGAAGCTCGAGCTGGTCGAGGAAGAGCTGCGCCGTAATTTCTTCTCGAAAATCGCGACCATCCGCGACGTCGGCGAGCACATTCTCGGCGGCGGCGGCAAGCGCCTCCGCCCTGCCCTGCTGCTGCTCGTCTCGAAGATGCTCCGCTACGAGGGGCGCCGCGACATCGTGTACGGCGCGGTCGTGGAGTTCATCCACACCGCCACGCTGATCCACGACGACATCATCGATGAAGCGGACGTGCGCCGCGGCAGAACGTCCGTCAACTACGGCTGGGGCAACAACCTCACCGTGCTCGTCGGCGACTACATCTTCATGCACTCGATGCACATGGCGCTCGGCGAGGGGAATCTCGACATCCTCCGCCTGCTCTCCGACGCCACGATCAAGATGATCGAAGGCGAGATCCTCGGCACGGAACAGAACGGTCGCACCGATCTCTCGATTGAAGATTACTTCTCGATCGTCTCGCGCAAGACCGCGGCGCTCTTCGGCGCGACGTGCCGGATCCCCGCGTATCTCGTCGAACTGCCGGAGTCGCAGGCGGCCGCGCTCTTCAACTACGGCTACAACCTCGGCATCACCTTCCAGCTGATCGATGATCTCCTCGACTTCACGTCGAGCACGGAAGTCCTCGGCAAGCCGGCGCTGTCGGATCTCAAGGAAGGGAAAGTCACGCTGCCGCTGATCCTGGCGGCGCCGCATGCGAGCGCGCGCGAGCGCGAGCTCATCGCGCGCGTCGCGGCGCGGAAGTCGTTCGACGGACTCGATCCCGCCGAGGTGCTGGCGATCGCCGAGCGCTACGACACGATCGAGCAGACGCGGGAGATCGCGCGCGACTACGCGCATCGCGCGCGCATCGCACTCGAGCCGTTCGGCGCGTCGGCCGCCAAAGAGACGCTGGAGCTGGCCCTCGACTTCGTGCTCGAGCGCGACCGGTGAGTCAGCGCCGCAGCTCGCTGTTCCTGCGGCGGCTCGTGCGCGTCGAAGGGCGCAAGGTCATCGCGCGATTTCTGACGAAGCCCGACCGCGCCGCGGTGATGACGTTTCCCACGCACGGCGATGCGCGGCGCGCGGCGGCGAAGCTCGCCGTGCAGTTGCGGCTCGCGCGGTCGGATGAGGAGTACGACGAGCAATTGCGGTTTCGCGTCGAGCTGGTGCGCGCGTACAACGTGCTGGAGAGCGAAGGGAACGATGAGAGCTGAACGATGAACGATGAACGCCGGCTCGCGGCGCCCGGTTCATCGTTCATCGTTCACGAAAGCATCTCCATGATCTCCGACATCGCGGCGCGGGCGCGGGTGTGCACCGTGTCGTCCTGCGTCGAGAGGCGGATGACTTTGTTGTAGTGCTCGATCGCCTTCGGGTAGTCGTGCAGGCAGCGGTGGTAGATGTCGCCCTTGCACAGCTTGGCCTCGAGGTTCATCGGATCGAGCTCGAGGATCTTGTTGAGGAAGATCATGGCGATGTCGTACTTCTCGTCTTCCATCGCCATCTTGTAGCGCAGGCGGTAGAGCGTGATCAGCTCGTTGTCGCGCGGAACGATCCACGCCCCGGGAAGGACGGTGCGCAGCGTGGAGAGGAGGCGCCCCTTCATGTTGGTGGTCGCGGCCTGGATGTTGTTCGCCGGGTTCTGCGTTCGCGTTTGCGTCCGCGCGGGCTCGGGCGCCGCATTCGAGCGTTTCACCGGTATTCGCTGCCGCATCACACCCTCCCGTTAACCCCGTTCACCACTGGCTGCCGTATCAACTGGCGCAACTCGAATTGTCTGCATGATAGGTTCGGCGCGCGCGATCGTCAAGACGTTGACCATCGATTTCTCTGCTACCATCTCGCGCGATGCGCATCGCCGTCTATCCCGGCTCGTTCGATCCGCTGACGAACGGCCATCTGGACATCATCCGGCGCGCGACCGCACTCTTCGACCGCGTTCTCGTCGCGGTGCTCGAAAACGAAGGCAAGTCTCCCCTCTTCTCCGTCAGCGAGCGCATGGAGCTGATCCTCCGCTGCACCGAGTCCATTGAAGGCGTGGAAGTGCATTCGTTCTCGGGCCTGCTCGTCGACTTCATGCGACGCGCCGGCGCGAGCGTCGTCGTGCGCGGCATCCGCGCGGTCTCCGACTACGAGTACGAGCTGCAGATGGCGCTCATGAACCGCGAGCTGCATCCCGGCGCGGAGACGATCTTCATGCTCCCCTCCGTCGAGTACACGTTCGTCTCCTCGCGCCTCGTGAAAGAGGTCTTCCGCCTCGGCGCGAACGTCTCGCATCTCGTGCCGACGCCGGTGCTCGAGGCGCTGCGCGCGCGACTCGGCGAGCCGGCGACAAGAACGTAGTTCGATCGCTGCGCGGGCTCACTCGCTGCGCGGATCCAGCGCGTCGCGAAACCGCTCCCCCACCAGATTGAACGACGCGACCGTCGTGAAGATCGCCAGTCCCGGGAAGAGCACGAGCCACCACGCGTCGTCGATGTGCTCGTGCGCGGCGGAGAGGATGCTCCCCCACGACGCGGTCGGCAGCGGCACGCCGAGTCCGAGAAACGAGAGCGCGGATTCGGTGAGGATCGCGGCGGCGACGCCGAAGCTTGCGGAGACGAGCACCGGCGCGAGCGCGTTGGGCAGGAGATGACGGAAGATGATGCGCGCGTCGCGTGCGCCGCTCGCGCGCGCGGCCTGCGCGAAGTCGATGTCGCGGATGCGCAGGAACTCACCGCGCACGTAGCGCGCCTCGTGCGTCCACGACGTCAGCCCGAGCGCGATCATGATCGTGTAGAGCGACGGCTTGAAGAGCGCGACGATGCCGAGGACGAGAAAGAGGAACGGGAAGCAGAGCACGAGCTCGATCGTGCGCGAGACCAGCCAGTCGGCGAAGCCGCCGTAGTAGCCCGCCACCGCGCCGAGCAACGAGCCGACGATCACCGCGATGAGCGTGGCGAAGAAGCCGACGGTGAGCGACACGCGCGCGCCGTGAATCATGCGCGCGAGGATGTCGCGCCCGAGGTCGTCGGTGCCGAAGAAGTGGGCGCGGTCGGGCGCGTCGAGTCGCGACGGCAGATCGACCGAGTTCGGCGAATACGGGATCGGCGCGCGCAGCGCGAACGTCTCCACGCGCGGCGGCAGGTCGATGTCGGGATCGGCGGTGACGTAATCCGCGAACGCGGGGAAGCTCCAGCCGGACGGGCCGTGCGCGAGGAGCGGCTTGCGGTTCGCGAGCAGCGGCGCGAGCGCGGCGACGAAGGTCATGAACGCGATGTACGCGAGCGCCGTCAGCGCGAGCCGGCTGCGGCGGAAGCGGCGCCACATCACGGCATCGCCTCCTCCCCCAGCCGCACGCGCGGATCGGCGAATGCGTAGAGCACATCGGCGAAGAGGCTCGCGAAGAGCGTGACGATCGCCGTCATCACGGTGAGCCCCATGACCGTCGGATAGTCGCGCATGAGGATCGAGTCGTAGTAGAGCAGCCCGATGCCGTCCCACTGAAAGATCTGCTCGACGATGACGCTGCCGGAGAGCAGATACGGAATGGTGATGCCGAGAAGCGTGATGAGCGGGATGAGCGCGTTGCGCAGCGCGTGGTGCCACAGCACGGCCGCGGTGCCGGCGCCTTTCGCGCGCGCGGCGGTGATGAAGTCCTGGCGGATGACTTCCGTGAGCGCCGACTTCGAGAAGCGCGCGAAGATCGCGAGCTGCGCGTACGCGAGCGTCAGCACCGGCAGCACGAGATGGCGCATGCGATCGGCGAGCTGCGCGGACGCGCTCAGCTCGAAGTAGTCGTCGGAGACGCGGCCGAGGAGCGGCAGGATCTCGTAGCGGACGGCGAAGCATTCGATGAGCAGCAGCGCGACCCAGAAGCTCGGCAGCGAGTAGATGAGGAAGAAACCGACCGCCGATGCGCGCTCGGCGAGCCGGCCCGAGTGCGCGGCGCTCCACAAACCGATCGGAATGCCGAGTCCCGCGGCGAGCAGGAACGCGAGGAAGTTGAGCTCGAAGGTGTTCGGCAACTTCTCGAGGATGCGCTCGCGCACGGGGCGGCGGTCCTGGATCGAGCGTCCGAAGTCGAGCGTGACCGCGCCGCGCAGCCACCGCAGATACTGCCGCGGCAGCGGCTCGTCGAGATGGAACTCGTGGCGGATCGCGGCGAGCGTCTGCGCGGAGAGCGAACCGACGTTCACGCGTCCGACGTAGAACGTGACCGGATCGCCGGGCACGCTGTGGATCAGCGTGAAGGTCGCGATGGTGATGCCGACGAAGGTGAGCAGCGCGTACAGGAGGCGGCGGACGAGGTACGCGCGCATGGCGGGCGCTCAGCGTCGCGCGGAGGGTTGCGCGCCGGGATGGACCCACCAGCCGAACGGCCCCGGATACCACAGGAACAAGCCGTAGCCGGGGCTCGTCGTGACGCCGCGCACGCGCTTGTTGATGCCCCACTTCGCGGAGCTCTGCACCGTCCACGTGTACGGCTGATCGTCGGCGAGCAACGCGTGGAGCTGGTAGTAGATGTCTTTCCGCTTCGACTGATCGATCTCCCGCCGCCCCGCCTCGATCAAGCGATCGGCCTCGGGATTCGCGTAGAAGACGAAGTTCTGTCCGCGCGGCGGGAACTGCGAGGAGTGGAAGAGCGTGAACGGATCGGGATCGGGATCGAGGTCCCAGCTGAGATACGCGGCCTGGTAGTTGCCGCCGAGGATGCGCTGGATGCCGGCGGCGCCATCGAGCACGGTCAGCGTGAGCGGCACGCCGATCTTCTTGAACTCGGACTGCACGAGCTGCGCGAACTGGAACGTCGCGCCGCTGCCGGCGAAGATGATCATCTCCAGCTTCATCGGCGCGCCGTTGTGATCGACGACGCCGTCCGCGTTCGAGTCGCTCCAGCCGGCATCGGCGAGCAGTTTCTTCGCGCCTTCGGGATCGTAGCGGATCACCGGCACGGCGGCGTTGTACGCCCATTCGTCCGGCGTGAACGGCCCGTTCATCGCGCGCGCGGTGCCGTGGTAGATGTCGTTGATGACCGTGTCGATGGGGATGCACATCGCCAGGGCGCGGCGCACGCGCTTGTCCCTGACGACGGGATCGCGGCCGTTCCAGGCGATGTAGTTGTAGTTGCGCGTGTAGAAGCGCTGGAAGTCGATCGACTTCGTGAGCAGCGGGTTGTTGTGCTCGCGGAGCCACGTGTCGGAGGCGACGATGGTCTCGTCGAGCTCACCGCGTTTCAGCGCGTTCCACGCCGTGGTGTGATCGCTGATGATCTTGAAGACGACGCGCTGCACGTGCGGCGGATCTTCCCAGTAGTCCGCGCGGCGCGTGACCACGACCTCGCGTCCGGGGACGCGGTGGTCGACGACGTACGCGCCGCTGCCGACCGCGCGCGCGAGGAAGTCGTTGCGGAAGTCGCCCTTGCCGTAGACGTGCTCGGGCAGGACGAGCAGATCGAAGAAGTGATCGAGCTGCGAGGCGAGCGGCTGGCGGAACGCGACGACGACGGTGTTGTCGTCGACGGCGCGCGTCTTCGAGAGGTCGAGTTGATCGAACTCGCCGGCGATCTGCGCGGCTTCCGACTTCGGATCGACGATCTTCGCGAGCGTGAAGACGACGTCGCTGGCGCGCACGGGCGTGTGGTCGGAGAACGTCGCCTTCTTGTTCAGGTGAAACGTGTACAGCAGGCCATCGTCGGAGATCTCCCACGACGTCGCGAGTCCCGGCGCGGGCTGCAGATGCTGATCGAGCCGGATGAGCGAGGTGAAGAGATAGTCCTGGACGTAGCGGTCGTAGCGGCTGCTGGCGAGGATCGGGTTGAAGCTGGCGATGTCGACGTCGAGGCGGCGGTACAGCGTGCCGCCGTCGACGGGCTGGTTGTCGTCGACCGGCGGCAACGGCGTCTGCACGCGTTGCTCGGTCCGCCTGCAGGCGAGACACAGCACGATCGTGAAAAGGAGCGTGAGGATCCGACGACTCACGCGCACGATTATACGAGCAGGAGCGGCGCGCGCACGCGCCGCTCCACACTTACTGGAGAGGAATCGACTGCGTGGCGACGTTGAAGAAGGCGTCGGTGGCGCGCACGACGACGAACTTTCCTTCGAGATCGGCGCGGCGCAGCGTGTAGGTCTCGTTGCGCGAGTCGGCGATGCCGTCGTCGGGCGTGAGGCGGATCCACTTCTGCGCGTCGGCCGAATACTCGACCTTGCCGACCGGCGAGAGCGCGTCGGTGACGTGCACGATGACCTTGTCGCCGCTCGTGCTCGCGGTGACGACCGGCGCGGTGTTGTCGACGTCGAACTCGACGCCTTCCTTCGTGTCGGTGAGCGGCTGATCGGGATTGTCGGTGGCGTCGGTGACGGTGAGGCGCAGCTCGTAGCGGCCGTCGGGCAGCTGCGAGGTGTCGAAGTTCAGCTGCGTCTCTTCCATGTTGTCGCGCAGGCGCAGCCAGCGGTCGCTCCCCTTCCGGCGGAACGCGAGCGAGTAGCGGAGCGCGTCGTTGTTGTCGTCGGAGCCGCGCCAGGTGATGGTGCGGAAGCCCTTGCGGTAGACGCGCTTGCCGGGGTCGGCGCTGGTGCGGTCGCGCGGGTTGTCGAGGCTCGAGAAGATGCCGTACTCGTCGGGGTTCGTCGCCTCGACGACCTGCGGCGCGGAGGGATACGCGGAGCTGATGAAGACGACCGCTGGATCCTGCACGGAGATGGCGTCGATCGACGGCGCGACGTTGCGGTTGACGAAGGCGACACTCACGCTGTCGACGGCGGCGTCATTCGACGCCTTGGGCATGTTGAGCTTCCACTGCACGTAACGGCCCGCGGGTGCGGGGACGTTGCCGTCGAGCGTCGTCTGCGCGGGCGACCAGGCGCTCCACGTGGCGTCGGGCGTGCGGGTGTTGCCGCTGCGGAAGGAGATGGCCACGGCGCCGTTGCCGAGGTTGCGGCCTTCGATGCGGTAGTTACCGAAGCGCGAGAAGTGCTCGACGTCTTTGGCGGCAGAACGGAACTCCGCATTCGCGGCGCTGCCGCCTTCCATCCGGTAGACGGCTCCGGAATTCGTGGTGGTGATCACGGCCGGAGTTCCGCCGATGGAGACGATCTGTTTTTCCGGAACGGCGCCGAGGAGGGAAAGCTCGCCATCCTTCAATGCGTACACGCGGCCGTTGGGTCCCGTGGCGAGGAGCACGCTGCCGTCGCTCCCGCCGCTGACGGCGTAGACCATCTCGCGCTCGAACTTGCGTACGGTGTCGACGAAGCCGTCGGGATCGATGCGGTAGACCTCCGCCGCACCGCCCGTGGACGCTGCACTGGCGTTGCCGCTGTCGTCGAAGGTGAAGGTGACTTCGGCGGTGCCGGCCGGCTGTTCTTCCTTCTTCGTCTCGGCGGTCGTGCCCGACTGTTGCTGCGACGAAGACCCGGACGACGACGAGCCCTGCTTCGACTGCCCTTTCGCGGGCGCGCTGCTCGGCAACACGTTGCTCACGCCCGCGGCCCAGCCGGTGCCGTTCGCGTCGACGTAGAGCGAGGTGATCTCGTTGAGCGGCGAGTCGAACAGCGCGTGCGCGGAGCCGTCGCGCGCGATCTCGTAGATGCGCCCCTTGCCGGACGCGCCGGCGAGGATGGTGCCGTTCGGACGCACGGCGAGCGAGCGGATGTGCGTGTCGGGCGCGTCGTAGAGCAGCGTGCCCTGGCCCGTCGCCGAAACGCGGAAGAGCTTTCCGTCGACGCCGGTAGCGACGGCGAGCTCGCCGTTGCCGAGCGGCTGCAGCGCCCAGATGTACGCCTGCGCGGGATCGTAGAACGGCGCGCCTTTCCCGGCGTCGTCGACGCGGTAGACCTTCCCGTTCGGCGAGGTGCCGACGAAGAGCGCGCCGTTCGTGTATGCGACGGCGTAGATCTCAGGCTCGGGCGCCGTGTAGAAGAGCGTGAGCTGATCGCCGTGCAGGCGATAGACCTTGCCGTCGTTGCCGGTGCCGAAGTAGCGGTCGCCGTTCGGCGCGGCGGTCTGCGACAGGACGAAGGGATCGGTGAAGGTGGCGACCTTCTTCAGCGCGGGCGCGAGACGCAGCTCGCCGCGCGAGGTGACGGCGAAGCCTTCCATCTCGCCGCCGAGAAAGTCCTCCGCGGCCTGCACGCGCCAGAACTGCGGCGCGACCGCAAACGCGGAGACGGTGATGAAGAGGGCCGAGACGAGACTGAAGAGTCGGCGCATGGACTACTTCCTTTCGAGATGTGGAACCGCGCGGCGCCGCGGGCGGCGCCGCGCTTCAGATCGCGGGCTGGACGTCGACGTCGATCTTGAGCGCGCCGTCGACGATGTATCCGAGGGAGTGGGCCTGCTGGCCTGCGGGATGGTACTTCACCGGCGCGGTCGCGCCGTTCGAGGTGTCGTTGCTGATGACGGCCGTCATCGACGGCGGAAGGCTCGGCAGATACACGCCCGACGTCACCGCACCTTCGCCGGTCGAATAGAGTCCGACCGCGAGGTCGGTCGACGGACGCAGACGCTGCAGCACGGCGAGCACCTGTTCGAGCGTGCGCGGATCGGGCGGCACGAGCGTGAAGTCGATGGCGTTCATCACCGAGCCGCTGCCGACGAGGAGATACGCGGCGCCGGCCGGCTGATCGTCGGGGATCTTGACGTCGAACGTCTCGACGAACGACTCGCCGCGGAACGGCTTGAGCACGGCGCGAACCTTCACGGTGTCGCCCGGGGTGACGCGGCCTTTGTCCGGCGTGACGAGCGACGCTTCCATCAGCTTCGCGGTGCGGAGCTCGTCGGAGTGGCGCAGGTGGATCTTCACGCTCTCGACGTCGGCCTGGCGGAATTCGTTCGACATGAGGTATCCGGAGACGACGGCGAGGTACTGCGGAATCGCGGAGCGCGCCTGCTCGCCTGCCCAACCTTCGCGCAGACGGATCGGCTCGTCGAAGCCCTTCAGCTTGATCTCGGACTCGAGCATCACGGTGCGCTCGCCGGCGGCGCGCTGCGCGTTGGCGATCACGGAGTCGGCGGCCATGGCCAGGATGAGCGGCGAGAGACGCGAGTGCCGCACGACCTGCACGTGATACGTCTGCGCGGGACCGGCGCCGTTCATGGTCAGCTCGACGGGGATCATCTCCGCGCTGCTGCCCATGACGCCCATGATGCCGGCGGCGCGGTCCTGCCGCAGCGCGCCGACGACGTTGCCGGTGTTCGCGAACTTGAACGAGCTGGCGAGACTCGGCAGCACGCTCACGGTCTCGGACGTCGCCATCGGGAAGTTGATCTCGCCCATGTCGAGGAACGGATGGCCGAAGGCGTAGATGTGGTCGCCGTCGACATACGTCACGGTGCCGGTCGCGGCGACGGTGAAGTCGCCGTTGAGGAGGATGCCCGCGACCGGATCGCCCGGCTCGAACTGCTTCTTGTTGACGGTGGATTTCGGATCGGTGGTCGACGACGAGGTCGACGTCGCGCCGCTCGGCACGGCCACGAAGCCGAGGCCGTCGAGATACGGCGCGAAGCGCTGGATCGTTTCGGGCGCGAAGCTCGAGAGCGACATCGGCAGCGCGATCTGCTTCGCGCCGGTGACGGTGCTCGCCGCCTGCGCGCCGAGTCCTTTCATCAGCTTGTCGAACGCCGCTTCCGGTTTGGAGTTCGCGAGCGACGAGAGCATCTCCACCGCGTTCATGCGCGGCGAGACCGCGGCCGCCGGCAGCGCGCCGCCGTTGGACGGCGTCGACACGCGCGCGATCTTCATCATCTCTTCGATCGGCGTGATGCCGGCGACCGGCTCCGACGCGAACTGCCACGCGTACGCGAGCGCGCCGATGACCTTGCCATTGATGTAGACCGGCGAGCCGCTCATGCCGGCCACGATGCCGGTGCGGCGCACGGTCGGCGAGTCGACTTTGGCGAGGATGAGGTTCTGGCCCGGACCGATGTTGTTGAGCACGCCGAGGATCTCGACGTCGAAGCGCTCCGGCTGGGACGGCTCGAAATACGTGACGCCGTAGCCTTTCATCCCCTTCTGCACTTCCGCGAGCGGCATGCGCTCGGCGGCCAGCGCGGACCACGTGAGAACGATTCCGAAGAGAAGGAGAGAAAACCGGCTGATTGTGCGCACGCTGGTGTAACCCTGGATGGCCTTCCGTCCATTTCGCATGCCTCGGTCCGCGGCCATGCGGTGTCTCATTCGTAACGCAATGCTTCGATCGGATCGAGCTTCGATGCTTTCGCGGCGGGATAGATGCCGAAGAGGATGCCGAGGAAGCCGCAGAAGGCGAACGCGCCTCCGATGGCCCAGAACGGGGTGTGAACCGGCGGCAGATCGATCCATCGTCCGATGATGAAACGCGTGAGCGTCGCCAGAAGAAACCCGCCGATGATGCCGATGAGACCGCCGAGCGACGAGAGCACGATCGCCTCGATGACGAACTGAATCAGCACGTCGAGCCGCCGCGCGCCGATCGATTTGCGAATGCCGATCTCGCGCGTGCGCTCCGTGACGGAGACGAGCATGATGTTCATGATCCCGATGCCGCCGACGAGGAGCGCCACGCCGACGACCGCGCCCATGATCCACGTGACGGAGCCGAGCACGGTCGACACGGTTTCGAGGATCTCTTCCTGCGCGAGGATGCGGAAGTCGTCCGGCTTTTCCTTGGCGATGTTGTGACGCGCGCGCAGGACGTCGCGGACCTGGTTCTTGGTCAGCTCGAGATCGGCGTTCTGGTCCATCTGGAACGCGAGCACGAGCGCGCGCATGTTCTGGCTGCCGTAGAGCACGACCGCGGTCGGGAACGGGATGATGACGATGTCGTCCTGATTGCCGCCGAGCGAGCCGCCTTTTTTTTCGAGTACGCCGACGATGGTGAAGGTGTTGGCGTCGATCTGGATGATCTTGCCGATCGGCTCGTCGCCGAGCTCGAGCTCTTTCACGACTTCGATGCCGACGACGCAGACGCGCTTGCGCTGCTCTTCATCGACCGGCGTGAAGAAACGGCCGCGGTCGACCCAGTGGTTGACGATCTCCGGGTACGAGCGGTTGACGGCGTAAACCTGCACGGAGTGCCGCGCGTCGCCGTGCCGCGTCTCGCCGCTGGTGACGAAGATCGGCGTGAAGTCGCGAATGGACGTCGTCTGCCGCCGCACCGCCGCCGCGTCGTCGATCGTGAGCTCCGGCACTTGAAACGGATTGCGGCGGTCGCCTTGCGGGAACACTTCGATGAACGACGCGCCGATCTGGTTGAGGTCGTTCGAGATCTTGTACTGGAAGCCCTGCACGATCGAGACGACCGCGATCACCGCCGCGACGCCGATCATCACGCCGAGGACCGTGAGAATCGAACGCATCTTGTTCGCGCGGATGGCGCGAAGGGCGATTTTCAGGTTCTCGGTGAACATTTGGGATGCCGCGTCGAATCTACTTCTCGAACACGCCCATCCGCCGGAACTTCTTGTAACGCTCTTCCGCGAGCTGCGGCGGCTTGAGCTTGACGAGGTCGCGCATCGCGCGCTCGAGATACGGCGCGAGGAGCTCGGCGGCACCGTTCGGATCACCGTGCGCGCCGCCGTCCGGCTCGGGGACGATCTCGTCGACGATGCCGAACTTCTTGAGGTCCTGCGCGGTGATCTTCATCGCCGCGGCGGCGTCGGGCGCGGCGGAGGCGTTCTTCCACAGAATCGCGGCGCAGCCTTCGGGCGAGATGACGGAGTAGACGGCGTGCTCGAGCATGAGCACGCGGTCGCCGACGCCGAGCGCGAGCGCGCCGCCGCTGCCGCCTTCGCCGATGACCGTGACGATCACCGGCACTTCGAGCGCTGCCATTTCCCTCAGATTCACCGCGATGGCCTCGGCCTGCCCGCGTTCTTCCGCGCCGAGGCCGGGATACGCGCCCTGCGTATCGATGAAGGTGAAGACCGGGAGCTTGAACTTCTCCGCGAGTTTCATGACGCGCAGCGCCTTGCGGAAGCCTTCGGGTCGCGGCTGACCGAAGTTGCGCATCACCTTCTCTTTGGTGTTGCGCCCCTTCTGATGTCCGATCACGCAGCACGGCTGCCCGCGGAAACGCGCGAAGCCGGCGACGATCGCCGGATCGTCGGAGAACTTGCGGTCGCCGTGGATTTCGGTCCAGTCCTCGAACAGCATGCTGATGAAGTCGAGCGTGTACGGCCGCTGCGGATGACGCGCGACGAGCGTCTTCTGCCACGGGGTGAGGTTCGAGTAGATTTCGCGGGAGACTTTGGTAAGCTTCTGCCGCAGCTCGGCGATCTCAGCCTGCTGTGCGGGCTCCGCATCCATCGCGGAGAGCTCTTCGATGCGACGCCGGATCCGCTGGATCGGCTCTTCAAACTGCGTGGGGTCGGCGCTCACGACGGTGACCCTAACAAAGATATGACCACGCTGGCAACTGACGGAACGACGACCGCGGACGGTACGACGCCCGTGTCCACTGAACATGGCTCCGGCGAGCATGGGCTCGCGCACACGCACGAGCCGCTGCTCGAAACGTGGTCGCACAACGAGCGCATGCGCCACATCCCCGCCGCGGCGTGGATGGCGCAGAAGCTCGACGGCGACCTGCGCCGCCGCATCGACGCGCTCTGGCTCGTCTACAGCGACATCGCCGCGAGCGATCCGCGGCATCCCGAGATGGAGGCCGCTTTCCGCGCGCTCTGCCGCGCCCTCGACCGCGTCGCCGACGTCGCCCGCCGCTCGCGCAACCAACACCCGCCCAACGACCTCGGCCAGCGTATCAGCTGGTCGCTCAATCACGCCGTCGGCAATCTCTCCGCCGTCGACGCCGACACGTTCGGCAAGCGCCTCCCCTTCCAGACCTTCGAACGCTCGAACGCCGAGCCGCTCTGGGCCGCGATGCTGACGGTCATCCAAATCGTGCAGCGCCTCGTGCCGCTCGTGCGCACGTTCGAGCCGGATATCGACGAGCGGCTCTACGAAGGGCTCGTGCAACTGCGCGAGCCGCTGCGCCGCGAGCCGATCGCCTAAAAACAAAACGGCGGGCCTTCGCCCGCCGTTTTCTCATTCGCGTTCCTGCGCGGCTTATTCGTCGTGCGGACGATGCTCGCGCATGTGCGACTCGCGCTCCTTGCGCAGTGCGTCGAGCTGCGTGCGCTGATCGGCCGTCAGCACGGTGCTGATCTTGGCCATCTCGGCGTCGCGGATCTGCTTCATCTGCGCGCGCTGCGCGTCGAGCGTTGGCTTGAGCGCGTCGAGCTTGGCGGTGTCATTCGCGTCGCGGGCGGCGCGAAATTCGTCCATCGTGGCGCGCGAAGTCTCGAAGAACTTCGCGTTCGCGTCGCGGCTCGCCTTCTGGATGCCGCCGATCTGCGCCTTCTGCGCGTCGGTGAGGTTCAGCTTGTCGCCGAACGCGGCGACGAAATCCATGCGGCCGTGGCGTCCGCCGGGACCGCCCGGACCACCCGGTTCAGGTCCTTCCTGCGGCATCGCAAACGCGAGCGCGGCGACGAGGGTGACGACGGCGATCGCGGCAAGCATCAACTTGTTTCTCATGAACGTCTCCTTTCGATTCGTATCCCATCAGACGCGCGCGGCGGCGCCTGCGTTCCCGCGGGATCACGAACTGCACGGCGGCGTCACGAACTGCACGCGAGGCGCGCGCATCACGGCGGAACGCCGCGTTACGGATGCACGATCGGCTGCAGCGCGCAGCCCTTCGCTTCCGCGCGCAGCGCTTCGAGCGGCCCGGTGCGCAGCCACACCACGCGCTGGCGGTCGAGATCGTCGCGCAGCTCGCGCGTCGCGGCGCGCAGCTTGTCGTACGACGAGACGTCCGTGACCGTGCCCCAGTCGCTGGCGAGCGCGGGCGTCGTGCCGCGCAGCGACCAGACGTACAGCGGCACGCCGATGCGCTCGAGGTAGCGCCGCACGGCGATGCCTTTGTGGTGGCTGAGATCGATCGGCTCGTCGAGCAGCACCACGACCGCGCGGCGCCGCGCGTCGACCATCGCCTGCACGCCCGCGACCGCGACCGCGTCCGCGATGCGCGGCCAGTCGGGCTCCGGACCGCCGACGTTCGTCAGCAGCCAGAAGAGACCCTGGTCGCCGTCGTAGAGGCGCGTCTTGTCGAAGAGGTTCACGACCGGCTCGTTCTTGCCCATCTGGAACGTGCGCGGCGTCGGAAAGATGAGACGCATCTTCGCGTCTGCGAGATCGAAATCGCTCGCCGGCGTCGCATCCTGCAGCTTCCGCGGCACGGCCAGCGCCTTGCGCGTGTTCACGAAGCCGCTGCCGCGCACGACGATGACCAGCGCCTCGCCTTTCTCGATGCCGCGCGCGTCGACCGGCTTGCCGTCGATGTGAAAGCAGTTCGTCGGATCGGCCGCGCCTTCGCCCGACTGCCGCGCGATGATGCCGGTCAGCTCCGTCGGCTCCTCGTCGGCGTACAGACCGCCGAACACGAGCTCCTTCTTCGCCACGACGTCGCCGGGGAATCCAATCTCCGCGTCGAGCACGTGCATCGCGTTCATGTCGATACTCGGCAGCGTCACGGTCGTGTCGCCCTTCGAGATCTTCTTTCCGTCGAGGCGCAGCGCGAGATACATCGGCTTCTCGCCGTTGATGTGCTGCCAGCGCACCGTCGCCTTCATCCGCGAGCCGCTCTTGTCGAGATCGATGAACGCCTCCGCGGGCGGGCGCGGCAGGTTGACGTTCTGCGTGTCGCGCGCGAGCTCGTTGCCTTTCTCGTCGTACGCGACGACCGTCAGTTCCTGCGGCTCGAGCTCGGTGCCGAGGTCGATGGTCGCGTTCCACGGCTCGCCGTTCAGCGTCTCGACGACTTTGCCGTCGCGCAGAATCTCGATCTTGCGAACCTCGGGAGCGACTTGCAGCGGCAGCGGATGTTGGCCGGAGATCAGTCCGAGGAGACGTGAGACGACCAGAATCGCAGCGAGCATGCACGCATGTTACTGCGCGCCTTCGTGCGGCCGTTCGCTGCCCTCGAACGACAGTTTCGAATTGTTCACATCGAGCAGCGGACCGAGCTCGTAGACGTTGCGATAGCCGTAGCTGTAGAGCGCGATGTAGGTGGAGAGATTCAGCGACGCGTTCGCGGACTTGAGCGGGAACGCCTTGATGTCGTTCTCGAAGTTGTTGTTGCAGTAGATGAGGATGCGCGTGTTCTTGTCGGGGATCGTCTCGGCGAGCGAGGCGTAGCCGATGTCGGGGAAGCTCAGGTTGACCGCGCCTTTGATGTGCAACCGGTCGAACAGCGCGCGGCTCCGCGCGTCGAGCACGATCGTGCCCGGCTCCGCGGCCATCTTCAGGAAGTCGTCTTCGGACACGCGGTGCGTGACGCGATCGGCGGCCGCCGCTTTCGCGGCGCGGAGATACGCGTCCATATCGATGCGCGGATTGACGAGGAGCTTGTCGGCCGCGGTCGCGAACAGAAGGGCGAGAACGAGATGCATGAGCCGCCTCCTTTCTGCTTGGACGCGCGGAAACGCTAAAGGATGTTCAGCGGATCGACGTCGATGGCGACGTCGACGCCTTTCCACTTCCGCGGCAGCATCACCGCCTCGACCGCGCGTCGCAACGCGACGCGTTGCGGTGAGCGCAGCAGAATCTGGTAGCGCCACACGCCTTTGATGCGCGCGAGCGGCGCCGGCGCGGGACCCTGCAGCCGCGTCCCCGCGAGCGGCTCGACCGCCTCTTCGAGCATGCGCCCGCATTCGCGCGCCGCGCGATCGACGTCGCCGACGTTCTCCCCTCGCAGGAGGATCGCGATCATCGACGTCACCGGCGGATAGTGAAACGTCTTGCGGAACTGGATCTCCGATTCGTAGAACGCCTCGTAGTCGTGCCGCAGCGCGTGCTGGATCGCGTAGTGCTGCGGAAACGCGGTCTGGATCAGCACCTTGCCGCGCAGCTCGCCGCGTCCCGCGCGACCCGCGACCTGCGTCAGCAGATAGAACGTCTTCTCCGCGGAACGGAAGTCGGGATAGCCGAGGATCGAGTCGGCGTTGAGCACCGCGGTGAGCGTCACGTTCGGGAAGTGATGTCCCTTGCTGAGCATCTGCGTGCCGATCAATGCGCGCGTGTCGCCGCGGCGGAAGCGATCGAGGATCGCCACGAGCGAGCCCTTCTTCCGCGTCGAGTCGCGGTCGAGCACCTCGACCGAAACATCCGGAAAATCGCGGTGAAAGCGCTCTTCCACTTTCTCGGTGCCGAAGCCGATCGGCTGCAGCACCTCGCCGTTGCAGAGCGGACACGCCTTCGGGATCGGCTTGCGCAGACCGCAGTAGTGGCAGATGAGCAGGTTCTGGCGGCGATGTACCGTCAGCGTCACACTGCAGTCGCGGCAGCGGAACTCGTGGCCGCATTCGCGGCAGAGCAGATACGGCGCGTAGCCGCGGCGATTGATGAGGACGATCACCTGCTCGCCGGCGTCGAACGTCGCGCGCATGGTCTCTTTCGTCGGCACGCCGAAGATGACGAAGCCTTTGTCTTCCTTCTCCGCGCGCTCGTGCCGCAAGTCAACGATTTCCACGTCCGGTAGCGGCCGCGCCTCGACGCGCTTGCGCATCAGGAGCAGTTCGTACTTGCCGCGCGCGGCGTTCTCGCGCGATTCGAGCGACGGCGTCGCGGAGCCGAGAACGACCGGGATCTTGCGGAACTGCGCGCGCACGACGGCGAGATCGCGCGCGTTGTAGCGCGGCGACTCTTCCTGCTTGTACGCGCCGTCCCCTTCCTCGTCGACGACGATGAGGCCGAGGCGCTGGAACGGCGTGAAGAGCGCTGAGCGCGGGCCGATCGCGACGTCGACTTCCCCGCGGCGCGCGCGCCACCATTGGTCGTACCGCTCGCTCGCGGAGAGATTGCTGTGCAGGATGGCGATGCGCTCGCCGAAGCGTTCTTTCAGCCGCGATGCGAACACCGGCGTGAGCGAGATCTCCGGCACGAGCAGCAACGCCTGCTCTCCCCGCTTCACGACGTCTCGCATCAACTCGATGTAAACCTCGGTTTTCCCGCTGCCGGTGACACCTTCGAGCAGGAACGGCGCGAACGTGCCGAGCGACGAGCGCACGCGATCGATCGCCGCCTGTTGTTCCTCGGAATGCCGGATCTCGCCCGCTTCGACGCCTTCGAGTCCCGCGAGAAACGCGTCGAGCGTGTGCCGGCGCGCGCGCCGTTCGATGCGCACGATCTCCTTCTTCGCGAGGGCGGAGAGCACCGCCGCGCTCACGCCCGCGTGTTCGAGCGCGCGCACGGAAAGCTCGCCGCCGCGCGCCTGCAGCAGGTCGACCGCGATGCGCTGCTTCGGCGTCAAGGTCTCCGGCGCGGTGTCGAGCACGACGAAGCGGTCGTAGCGGACGCCTTCCGCATCGCGCAGCCGATCGCCGACGGTGATGATGCCGGCGTCGCGCAGACGCTCGACCGCGGTGCGCGGCACGCGCAACTCTTCGAAGATCTGCGCGAGCGGCAGCGGACGTTTCGCGAGCTCGTCGAGCAGCGGCAGATCGGTCTTCAGGATCTGCTTCGCGTCGCGCGCGGTGACGATCATCTCCGGCGTCGCGACGAGCGTCGCCTGCCGTCGTCCGCGCGCGGCCATGTTCGCGGGAAGCGCGACGCGCAGCATGTCGCCGAGCGGCGCGATGTAGTATTCCGCGGCCCAGCGGCAGAGATCGATGATCTCGGGGATCAGCGCCGGTTCTTCTTCGTCGAGCACCGCGCGGATCGGACGCAGCTTCGCCGACGCGGCAGCGGCGGGAACTTCGTCGAGCAGACCGACGACGAACCCCGTCGTCAGCTTCGCGCCGAACGGCACTTCCACGCGCGCGCCGAGGCGTACGCCGTCGCGGAGCGCATCGGGCACGCCGTAGGTGAACGTGTCGTGGACGGCGACGGGAATCGCGACCTGCGCATAGCGTGCGACGCCGGGCACTACACCGCGATCCCCAGCTCCGCCATCACCTTCTTCATGTCCAGCCACACGTCCTTCTTCCCCGCCGGATTGCGGAGCAGGTACGCGGGATGGTAGGTCGGCATGAGCTTGATGCCGTTGTACTCGAGCCACTGCCCGCGCACGGCGGTGATGCCGTACGACTTGCCGGTGAGGCTCTGCAGGCCGAAGCGGCCGAGGGCCACGATGACCTTCGGGCGGATGAGGTCAACCTGTTGACGAATGTACGGACGGCAGGCGTCGAGCTCGTCGGGCTCGGGGTTGCGGTTCTCGGGCGGCCGGCACTTGATCACGTTTGCGATGTAGACGTCGTCGCGCGTGAGCTTCATGGCCTTGATGATGTCGGTGAGGAGCTGCCCCGCGCGACCGACGAACGGCTCGCCCTTGAGATCTTCATCGCGGCCGGGTGCCTCGCCGACGAACATGAGGTCCGCGTTGCGGTTGCCGACCCCGAAGACGACGTTCGTGCGCGTGCCGGCGAGGCGGCAGCGCGTGCATTCGTGCGCGGCGGCGCTGAGCGCGATCCACGGGTCTTCGTCGACCGCTTCGGCCGTTTCGACGACGGCCGGCAGCGGCACGGAAACACGGAGATCGAGATGCGTGTAGCCGAGGTCGCGGAGCAGTGCGAGCTCGGAAAGGACGTCGTCCGTCATGCGGGAACGATTATCGGGCAAGTCGGCCGACGACGATATCGAGCACGCGATTGGCGATGGCCAGCTTCCCCGCTTTCGCGAGCCGCGTGACCTCGCCGTCCTTCGCGATGACCAGGGCTTCGTTCTGATCGGAGTCGAAGCCGATGGTGCGGTCCGCGACGTCGTTCGCAACGATGAGGTCGGCGCCCTTGCGCTGCAGCTTCGCCCTCGCCTGCTCTTCGACCGCTTCGGTTTCGGCGGCGAAGGCGACGATGAACGGCCGCGGCGAGACGCGCGCGACGTCGGCGAGGATGTCGGGATTCTTCACCAGCCGCAGCGTCAGCTCGTCGCTCGACTCGCTCTTCTTGATCTTCTGATCGGCGACGTTCGCGGCGGCGAAGTCGGCGACGGCGGCGGCCTTGATCACGATCTGATGATGCGGCGCGGCGGCGAGCACCGCGGCGTGCATCTCAGCCGCGGTCGTGACGCGCGTCAGCGCGACGCCGGCGGGCGCGGGCAACGCGGTCGGGCCGGTCACGAGCGTCACGTTCGCGCCGCGGCGGCGCGCCGCTTCCGCGAGCGCGTAGCCCATCTTTCCCGACGAGCGGTTCGAGAGATAGCGCACCGGATCGAGCGGCTCGCGCGTCGGTCCGGCGGTGACGAGCACGGACTTCCCGTCGAGATCGCGCGAGGCAAAGTGCCCGCGGATGTGCTCGACGAGCAGCGGCACGTCGGGCATCTTCCCCGCGCCTTCCTCGCCGCACGCGAGCAGACCGTTGACCGGCTCGATGATGCCGGCGCCGCGCGCGCGCAGCGTCTCGATGTTCTGCTGCACGGTGGGATGCGCGAGCATGAACGTGTTCATCGCCGGCGCGATGACGAGCTCCGCGCGATGCGCGAGCGCGTACGTCGTGAGCGCGTCGTCGGCGATGCCGGCGGTCAGCTTGGCGATGACGTTCGCGGTGGCCGGCGCGATGAAGAGGAGCTCGGCCCATCGCGCGAGCTCGATGTGGTCGACGCCGCCGTGTCCGGCGTCGCCCCATTGTTCGACGATGACGCCGTGGTTCGAGACCGCGGCGAGAGAGAGCGGCGAAACGAAACGCGCCGCATTCGGCGTCAGGATCACGCGGACGTCAGCACCCGCATCGCGGAGCCGGCGCACCAGCTCGGGAGCCTTGTAGGCGGCGATGCCGCCCGAGACGCCGAGAACGATGTTCATACGGCTACGAACGATTCGCTACTCGTTCGTCTCCAGCGCGGTGGTCTCTTCGGTCGGCGGCGTCATCTGCCACTTGACCTGGTTGCGCTCCACTTCTTCCATGGCCACGCGCGTCGGCTTTGCGTGACGGCTCTTCGTGCGCGGCTGCGCACCCTGAATGAGCTGTTCGGCGCGCTTCGAGACCAGCAGCACGTAGCGGAACTTGCTGTCAATTCCCTCGGGCAGTCCTTCCATTGCGATCCTCCTCTTTGAATCGCTCGGCCATCTTGTGGATCGCATCGAGCGCGGTTTTGGTCTGCAGTTTCTTGGCGATGATCGCCGCCTTCAGGCATTCCGTGGCGATCTCGAGATCGTCGTTGATGATGATGTAGTCGTAAAACCCTTTTCCCTCGTCGATCTCGGCGATCGCTTTGCGCAGCCGCAGGTCGATCTCGTCGTTGCTGTTGAGACCGCGCGAGTGCAGCCGCTGTTCGAGCACGTCCAGCGACGGCGGGAAAATGAAGACGCTCAGCGACCGCGACTCGAGGTCCGTGTCCTCCGCGATCTGCTTCGCGCCCTGGTAATCGATGTCAAGGATCACATCCTGGCCGTCGAGCAGACGGCCCACGACCTCGGCTTTCGAGGTTCCGTAGTCGTGGGCATGAACGTGGGCCCATTCGAGAAATTCCCCGCGCGCAACCATGTCGCGAAAGGTGTCGGCCGAGACGTAGTGATAGTTGATGCCGTCGTGCTCGCCCGCGCGCGGCTTGCGCGTCGTGTGCGAGACGGAGAAATAGAGCTCGATCTTGACGGCGGACAGCCGTTCGCGCACCGCGTTGATGAGAGTGGTCTTGCCCGCGCCGGACGGCCCCGAGACGATGAACAACGTCCCGTCCGGATGGAAATTACTCGACATTCTGGACCTGCTCGCGGATGCGCTCGACCTCCGTCTTCAATTCTACAACCAGCGTTCGGATGGCCGCCGAGCGCGACTTCGAGCCCATGGTGTTGATCTCGCGGATCATCTCCTGCGAGATGAAGTCGAGCTTCTTGCCCGCGGCCTCGCGTGCATCGACGAGCTTCTCGCTCTGTTCGATGTGATGCGCGAGACGCGTGAGCTCTTCGGCGATGTCGCCCTTCTCAACCATCATCACCACTTCCTGGGCGATGCGCTCCTGCGGCACCTCGACGCCCGCGGCGCCGGCGATCTCGTGAACGCGCTGCTGATACGACGCGAGCAGTTCCGCGCGCACGTCATCGCGATGCGCGGAGAGCTGCGCGGAGAGCGTGCGCATCGCGCCGAGGCGCGCGGTGATGTCGCCGCGCAACGTTTCGCCTTCGCGCGCGCGCATGGCCGTCATCTGCGCGAACGCCTCACGCGCGAGGCGCACGAGCGCTTCGCGCTCGTCATCGGTGACCTCGGCATCGAGCGCTTCGACCTGCAGCAGATCGGGCACGCGCATGAGATCGGAACCCGTCAGCGACGAGCCGAGTCCCAGTTCCTCGGCGATCGAGCGCAGCTGCGGGATCACGGTGTTCGCGATCTGCGCGTTGATGCGCACGTTGTAGTCGGGCTGCTGCGTGCGCTGCACGCGGATGCTGAGGTCGAGCTTGCCGCGCGAGAACGCCTCGGAGGCCGCGGCGCGCAACGCCGACTCGAGATCCCACAGATACTCGGGCAGGCGCACCGAGACTTCGAGATAGCGATGGTTGACGCTCTTGGCCGTCACCGTCGCGAAGTAGCGTGGCGAGAGCGCGCCCGCGGCGCGGCCGAAACCGGTCATGCTGTGGATCATTCGTTCACCATTCGTTCGGCCGTGTCGGCCAGCTGATTCATCGCCTGCTCGACGCGCCCGCGCCACGTCTCGACGTCACCGTCACGCGGCACGACGATCGGCGATCCGTACAGGAAGAGCGCTTTCGAGAACGGCAGCGGGACGACCATGCGGTCCCATGAGCGGAGAAGTTTTTTTTTTGCGCCGCGAAGGCCACCGGGACGATCGGCAACCCGGTCGCGCGCGCCGCGTAGACGACGCCGTCCTTCGCCACGCGCGCCGGACCCTTCGGCCCGTCGGGCGTGAAGACGATGTTCTTGCCGGCGCGCGCCTCGCGCAGCAGCTCGCGCAGCGCCGCCGTGCCGCCGCGCGTCGACGAGCCGCGCACCGCGTCGACGCCGTACCAGTCGAACACGCGCGCGATGTACTCGCCGTCTTTCGACTGCGAGATCATCACCGAGATCGGCTTGCGATACCGCGAGTGCAGCATGAGCAGCAGATGCGCGTGCCAGAACGCGAGGATGTACTGCGGCTGATGTTCGAGGTTCTGCGCGTCGATGTGGCGGATGCGCAGCGTCGCGCGCAGCGTGCGGATGAAGAGCGAGGCGATGAAGGAGACGAGCTTCATCAGACCGCGACCTCATCGGCGAACTGCAGATCGTGCAGCTTGCGATACACGCCGCGCCGCGCGAGCAACTCCTCGTGCGTGCCCATCTCCACGATCTGCCCTTTGTCGAGCGCCACGATCTTGTGCGCGCTGCGGATCGTCGACAGCCGGTGCGCGATGACCAGCGTCGTGCGACCGCGCATGAGGTTGTTCAGCGCCTGCTGCACGAGCCGCTCGGATTCCGTGTCGAGCGCGGAGGTCGCTTCGTCGAGCACGAGGATCGGCGGATCCTTGAACAGCGCGCGTGCGATGGCGAGGCGCTGGCGCTGGCCGCCGGAGAGCAGCACGCCGCTCTCGCCGATCTGCGTGTCGTAACCCTGCGGCAGCGCGCTGATGAAGTCGTGCGCGTTGGCCGCCTTCGCCGCCTCGATGACGAGCCGCTCGTCCGCGTCGGCACGGCCGTACGCGATGTTGTTGCGCACGGTGTCGTTGAACAGCACGACTTCCTGCGTGACGAATCCCATGAGCCCGCGGAGCGACTGCAACGTCGCGTCGCGGACGTCGATGCCGTCGATCGTGATGCGTCCGGCGTTCACGTCGTAGAAGCGCGGCAGCAGATTGACGAACGTCGATTTGCCGGCGCCGCTGCCGCCGACCAGCGCGACGATCTCGCCCGGCGCGATGGTGAGATCGACGTTGCGCAACACCGGCTCGTTGCCGTACGCGAAGCTGACGTGCTCGTAGCGCACGCCCGCGCCGACGCCGCGCATCACGACCGCGTCCGGTTTTTCTTTCACTTCGTTGTCGATGTCGAGCATGCCGAACACGCGCGCGGCCGCGGAGAGCGCGGTGTTCACGGAGAGGTTGACTTTGTTGAGTTTCTTGAGCGGCGCGTACATCGCCGCGAGCGCGGTGAGGAAGCTGACGAACTGCCCCGTCGTCAGCGTGCCGTTGGCGATGCGGCGATGCGCGTAGCTGAAGAGCGCGAGCATGCAGAAGCCGGCCAGCAGCTCCATCACCGGCGAGGTGAGCGCCTGCACGCGCTGCGCTTTGAGGTTCCAGCTGAGATGTTTCCGCGTGGCCTCGCGGAAGCGGCCGATCTCGAAGTTCTCCATCGTGAACGCCTTCACGATGCGCACGCCGCGGATCGTTTCCTCGAGCAGCGTGGCGATGTCCGCCATCCGCTCCTGCGAGCGATGCGTCGTGCGGCGCAGACGCCGTCCGAACTGCACGACCGGGAGCACGATCACCGGCGCCGCGATCATGCTGATCAGCGCGAGCTCGGTGTTCGAAATGAAAATGAAGCCGATCAATCCGAGGAGCGTGATCGACTCCTGAAACAAGTCGCCCATGCGCGTCGACACCGCGGCCTGGATCGCGTCCGCATCCGACACCACGCGGCTCACCATCTCGCCCGTGCTGCGCTCGCTGAAGAAGCGGTGGCTCTGCTGGATGATCCGCTCGTACAGCTCGTTCCGCAGATCGCGCACCGTCGAGAGTCCGACTTTCTGAAACGCGTACTCGGAGAAGAACGACGTGAACGCGCGGATCATGAAGACGATGAAGAGCGCCATCAGCACGCGCTGCGCCTTCTTCGACGGACTGCCGTTCCACCACGCGTCCCAGCGCGCCTGCGCGCGGTCGTACGCGTTGATCACCGCGCCGCGCTGGCCGACCGGACGATCGCGATTCAACACCGCGTCGAGCACCGCCTGCCGTTCCGTGTCCGTGCGAGTCACCGCGGCGCGCGCCGTCGGGCGCGTCAGCACCTCGTCGAACAGCGGCCGCACGAGGATCATGAGCATGGTCTGCGTCGCCGCGAAGACCAGCATCGAGCCGAACGCCAGCACCGCCCACGCTTTGTAGCGGGCGAGATATCCGTACAGCCGGCGCAGGAGCTTCATCGCGCTCCCATCTTATGGATTTCTTCGGCGGCGCGCGTCGCGGCGCCCGGCTCGCCGAGCAACTCGCGTACGCGCGCGAGCTCCGCGGTGACCTCGGCGTAACGCCGCGGCTCGACGAGCTTGCGCACTTCCGCCGCGATCCGCTCGCCGTTGACGTCTTCCTGAATCAGCTCCGGGACGACTTCTTTTCCCGCGACGATGTTCACGAGGCCGAAGTGCGGCAGGCGCACGAGTTTTTTCGCAAGCGCGTACGTGGCGCGGCTGAGGCGATACATCACGACGACGGGCGTGCCGAGGATCGCCGACTCGAGCGTGGCGGTGCCGGAGGATGAGAGCGAGACGTCCGCCGACGCGACGCCTTCGCCGCGACCATTGTCAGCGTTCGGCAGAACCGGCACGTCGATCCCCTTCTCCGCCACGATGCGCTGCAGCAGCTCGATGGCGATCGTCGGCGCCTGAATGATGTACGCGTCGATCGCGCGCTCGCGGCGCAGCACGTCGATCGCGTCGAGCATCGGCGGCAGCAGCGACTCGACTTCCATCCGCCGCGAACCGGGCATCAGCGCGATGCGCAGCACGTCGCCGCGACGCGGAGGCTTCGTCACATGGCCGAGCTGTTCGATGAGCGGATGTCCGACGTACGTCACCGGCACCTGATGCTCGCGGTAGAACGTCTCCTCGAACGGGAAGATCACGAGCATGCGGTCGACGTACCTGGCGATGTGCCGCACGCGTCCCGTGCGCCACGCCCAGATCTGCGGCGAGATGTAGTAGACGACGCGCAGCCCGAGCTCCTTGCAGCGTTTCGCGACGCGCAGGTTGAAGTCGGGATAGTCGATGAGGAAGACGACGTCGGGCCGCTCGCGCTCGATGCGCTCGATCAGCTCGCGGAACACGCGCCGGAACATCGGCAGGTGCCGCAGCACGTTGAAGAGTCCGACGATGCCGAGGTCTTTCGCGTGATGGAGAATCTCCATCCCTTCCGCCGCGAGGAGATCGCCGCCGATGCCGAACAGCGCGAGCTCCGGCTCGCGTTTGCGCAGCTCGCGAATGACCTCGGAGGCATGGAGATCGCCGGAGGCTTCGCCGGCGACGACGGCGAGTTTCACCGCGGCCGCCTTCTCATTTGATCGGGAACGGGAACATCGCCCAGCCGAGGGCGACGCCGCCGATGAAGAGCGCGACGAAGACGATCACGAAGAGGCGGATCTGGTCGCGCCGCGTCTCGCGCCACAGCAGCGCGAAAAACAGCGCCGTCGCGACGGAGTAGAGAAACATCAGCACGACGTGGTTGCGGAGAACGCTCATGCGGCCGCGTCGCTCCTTCGCGCATCGGACGCGGTCTTGCGGCCGACGGCGATGTCGTAACAGTCGAGCACGAGCAGCAGGTTCATGAGCCCCGCGGTGAGCATGAAGGTCGCGCCGTACTCGAACGTCGTCGAGGTGACGACGCCGTGCGGCCCCATCGCGTTCGCGATCACGTAGACGAGTCCCGAGCCCATCGAGCCGAGCGCCGCGAGGCGCTTGAGCAACTGACCGTTGCTTTCGGCGAGCGTGTAGAGCGAGCCGTCGACCGCGAGGCCGATGAGGAACAGCAGCACCACGATGCAGAAGAACGCGATTGCGCGTCCGCGGCGGCCGAGGTAGAAGTGGCCCGCGCCGGGAACGGCGAGCGCGAGGAGCATCGAGGTGAGCGCGCGCGCGTTCATGCGGAGACGGACGCTCCGTCGAGCTTCGTGAAGTACGGCGTGAGCTTGTCGAACGTCACCTCGAGCTCCTCCGGCACGAGGCGCGTCTGCGCGGTGACGCTCATGAAGTTCGTGTCGCCTCCCCACCGCGGCACGATGTGCAGGTGATAGTGGTCCGCGACGCCGGCGCCCGCGACTTCGCCAAAGTTCATCCCGACGTTGAAGCCGTCCGGTCGGTAGACGTCGGACAGAATCCGCTGCGCTTCCGCGGTCAAACGAATGAGCGCACGCAGCGACTGATCGGTCGACTGGAACAGCCGTGCCTCATGCGCGACCGGCGCGACCATCAGATGTCCGTTCGTGTACGGATAGCGGTTCAGCATCACCAGTGCCGCGTCGTTGCGAAACAGCGTCAGCGTCTCCCGCGTGTCTTCCGCCGACGCGGCGTTGCAGAAGATGCAGCCGTGCGGCTGCGACGGTTTCGGAGCGGTCAAGTAGGGATATCTCCAGGGAGTGAAGAGGATGGTATTCACGGCTGAATGAAGAACGCAGAACGCAGAACGAAGAATGAAGAAATCGCCCGGTCACCCTTTCTCAATTCTTCATTCTGCGTTCTGCGTTCTTCATTCATCTTTTTACTCGCCAACCGCGCTGCCCCCGCCCTCACCCAGCGCTTTGTTGATCAGTTCCTTCAGCTCTTTGCCCGGCTTGAAGTACGGGATCTTCTTGGACGGCACTTCCACTTTCTCGCCGGTCTTGGGATTGCGGCCGGTGCGCGACTTGCGGCTGCGGAGGCGGAAGCTGCCGAAGCCGCGGAGTTCGATCTTCTGGCCGGAGCGGAGGGAGTCGACGATGGAGTCGAAGACGATGTTGACGATCGTCTCGGCCTGTTTCTTGGTGAGCTGCACGACGCGCGCGACCTCGTCGACGAGCTCGGCCTTCGTCATCACGCCGGCGCCCGGCGCTCCGTCGTCCTCGGCATCGTCCTGATCCTGTTCGTCGAGATCGAGATCATCAAGCTGTTCGTCCAAGTGTGCCTCCCTTACCACCTGTAGAGAAACTTCGGCAGCCTGCGGCTGACGACGCGCTCGATCATGCTCTCGGCGTCGCCGCCGCTGAGGAGATCGACGAGCGAGGCCTGCCTGCGGCGCGGCCAGATCTTCGCCGGCTCGCCGTGGATGCCGGCGAGCTTGCCGGCGGTTTCGACGGCGTCGTCGATCGTGCCGAGGCGATCGACGAGCTTGAGGCGGAGCGCTTCCTCGCCGGTGAAGACGCGGCCGTCGGCGATGCGGTCCACGTCGGCGTACTTCATCTTCTGTCTGCGTCCATTCGCGACGTCGCGCACGAACTGCTCGCGCAGGTCCGTGACGATGTGCTGAAAATACTGCCGCTCGGCGTCGGTCATCTCGCGGTACGGCGAGCCGGCATCTTTGAGCGGCCCGCTGGTGATCGTCTCGGGCTTGAGCTTCGCCCACTGTACGAGGTCCTTCATGTCGAACCACTGCATGATCACGCCGATGGAGCCGGTGATCGAGCCGGGGTTGGCGACGATCTCGTCGCACGCGGAGGCGATGTAGAAACCGCCGGACGCGGCCACGCTGTCGAGCGAGGCGACGATCGGCTTGCCGGTGTCGAGATGCACGCGGCGGATCGCGGAGTAGATCTCCTGCGACGGCGCGATGGCGCCGCCGGGGCTGTTGATGCGCACGACCATGCCGCGCACGGAGCTCGTCTTCGCGTACTTGTGCAGCGCGTCGAGCGTGTCGCGCGCGTCGACGATCTCCCCTTCGATCGGGATGATGGCGATCTTGTCGTTGCCGATCGACATCTCGCCGGAATCGCTGCCGTACGCCGCGCCGAGCGCGATCAGCAGCGCGAGGCCGAAGAACGCGAAGAGGCAGCCGCTCAGCGCGCCGAAGAAGAACACGCCTTTGCGCGATTTGCGCGGCGGCGGCGGCGCGAGCCACGGCGGTTGCGGCGGCGCGGCGCTGGCCGCGGTTGCGCTCTGCGAGGCCGCGGAGGGCTGTGCCGGCTCGGGCGCGGGCGGCTCCGGGTTCGGCTGCGAGGACTCGAGCTCCGTCATGCGTCAGCTCTGCGGATCTTCGATCGGACCTTCCGCCGCGGCGTGGTCGTGATGTGCGCCGGCCTCGGCCGCGTAGTGCTCGCGCTCCTCGTCGGTGAGCGGCTCGACGTCGCGCGTGGTGAGGCCGATCTTCCGCTCGTTCGAGTCGATCTTGATGATGCGCGCGCGCATCACCTCGCCGGGATGAAATGTCTTATCGAGTTTCTGCCGGCTGTCGCGCTGCACCTCGGAGACGTGCGCGAGACCTTCCACGCCGTCGGCGAGGCGGATGAAGAGACCGAAGTCAGTGATCTTCGAGACCACGCCGATGACCTCGTCGCCGAGGTTGTGCTCGCGCGCGTAGTTGTCCCATTCGTTCGGGAGGAACTCGCGCACGGAAAGAGACAAACGTTGATTGTCGCCGTCAACATTGATGACGCGCGCCTTCACGACGTCGCCCTTCTTCAGCACCTCGCTCGGATGCTTGAGGCGGCGGTGCCAGGCCATGTCGGAGATGTGAATCAGGCCGTCGATCCCCTCTTCCACTTCGACGAACGCGCCGAAGTCGGTGAGGTTCCGGACGCGGCCCTCGATCACGGTGCCGACCGGATAGCGCTCCGAGATCGTGTCCCACGGGTTCTGCTCGAGCGCTTTCAGCGAGAGCGAGATGCGGCGATTCGGGACGTTGACGTCAGAGACGACCGCCTCGACCTCGTCGCCGATGTTGAGCATCTTGGCCGGATGGCGGATCTTCTTCGTCCACGACATCTCGCTGACGTGGATGAGACCTTCGACGCCTTCCTCGAGCTCGATGAACGCGCCGTAATCGGTGAGCGAGACCACGCGGCCTTTGACGCGGCTGCCGAGCGGATAGCGGTCGGCGACGTCGGACCACGGATCGGGCGACTTCTGTTTGTAGCCGAGGGAGACGCGTTCCGCGGAGGGATCGAATTTCAGCACGACCACTTCGATCTCGTCGCCGACGTTGAAGTATTCGGACGGATGCGTGACGCGGCCCCAGGAGATGTCGGTGATGTGCAGCAGGCCGTCGACGCCGCCGAGGTCGACGAAGACGCCGTAGTCGGTGATGTTCTTCACCACGCCGTGCGTCAGCTCGCCTTCCTTGAGGCGGCCGAACGTGGCGTTCTTCGCCGCGGCCTGCTCGACCTCGACGATGGCGCGGCGCGACAGCACGACGTTGCTGCGCTTCTTGTCGAACGAGACGATCTTGAAGTTCATCTCGTGGCCGCGCATGGCGTCGAGGTTCTTGACCGGCTTCGTGTCGATGAGCGAGCCCGGGAGGAACGCCTTCACGCCGCCGACGTCGACCTGCAGTCCGCCTTTGACGCGGTCGATGACGCGGCCGTTGATCGGTTGATCGGCTTTGTACGCGGCCTCGATATCGTCCCAGACGCGCATGCGCGCCGCTTTCTCGCGCGACAGTGCGACGTAGCCCGACGCGTCTTCGAGGCGCTCGATGTAGACCTCGATCTCGTCGCCGCGCTTGACGCGCACCTGGCCGTCGTAGCCCGTGACCTCGCCTACAGGCAGCAGGCCTTCGGATTTGTAGCCGATGTCGACGACGACGTCGGACGGCGTGACCTTGATGACACGGCCGCGGATGATGCCGCCTTCGGAGAGTGTGGGCCGCTCATAGAGATTGAGCAGCTCGTCCATTCCGAGGTTCTCCAGGTTGGTGTCCGCCTGACGCGGCTGGTTCGGTTTCTTCGGATCGTCATTGGACGCCATGTACTGGGGAACCCCCTACGCAATCTTCGGTCGCAAGGACCGGGCGCGGCGCGGACCAAAAGCAGCTAAGTTGTTGATACACGCCGAGAACCGGCAGTTTAGCGGCGCTACTTAGGTACGTCAAGGAAGGATGGAACAACGGACACGATCCACAATGCGGGCGATCACCTCGTCCATTGTGAGGTCCGATGTATCGATGACCGTATAACTGTCGTCGAAGGTGAGCGGCGAGTCGGCCCGCGTGGAGTCCTGACGGTCGCGCTGCACCGCCTCGGCGAGCACAGTGTCGTAATCGGCCGGCTGGTTTTTCGCGATCAGCTCTTTGTAGCGCCGCTGCGCGCGCACTTCGGGACGCGCCGTCAGAAAGAATTTGTGCGGCGTCTCCGGAAACACTTTCGTGCCGATGTCGCGCCCTTCGAGCACGCCGCCGTTGCGGCGCCCGAGTTCCTGCTGCAAGCGCACGAGCGCGCGGCGCACCGCGGGAACGGCGGAGACGTGGCTCGCGGCCATGCTGATCTCCGGCGTGCGGATGAGACTCGTGACGTCTTCGCCGTCGAGCAGGATGTGCGGCGGCTCGCCGGGAACGAAGTCGATGGTGGTCTGCGCGGTAAGGCGCTCGAGCGCGTCCGCGTCGTGCACGCTGATGCCGCGGCGCACGGCGGCGAGTCCGATGGCGCGGTACATCGCGCCGGTGTCGATGTGCGGCAGTTGCAGATCGTGCGCGACGCGCTTGCTGGTGGTGGTTTTGCCGACGCCGGAGGGGCCGTCGATGGCGACAATCAGCGGCGGCGTCATGTCGAGCGGCGCCATCGGCGTCTATCCGCGCTCGCGACGCGCCGGCGCGGCCGTGCCGCGTCCGCCGCCGGATTTTCGCGAGCTGGATTTGCGAACGGGCATCCGACCGGCGGGCTGCGCGGACTTGTGCGCGGCGGATTTGTGCGCGGGCTTCGCGCTCTTGCCGCGCGATGCGCCGGCTGCGGGTCGCGCGGTGGCGTGCGTCTTCGCGCGCGGGCTCGCGCCGCGCTTCGCCGGCGCCGTGGTCTTCTTCTTCGATGGATGCGCGGCCGTGCGGCGCGGCTTCGGCTTCGGCATCTCCTGCATCGTGGCGAGCATCTTCACTTCGGACTTCGTGAGCTCGCGCCAGTCGCCCGCGGCGAGCTTCGGATCGGCGATCGGTCCGATGGCCACGCGGCGCAGCTTCGACACGGGATGGCCGACCGCTTTGAACATCTTGCGGATCTGCTGGTTGCGCCCTTCGCGCAGCTTCACTTCGTACCAGCTGTTGCCTTCGTCCTCGCCGCGTCCCGTCGTCTTCATCCGCGCGATCTCGCACGGGACGGTGCGCTTGCCTTCGATGGTGATGCCGCGTTCGAGCTTGCCGATGATGCGCTCGTCGGGCACGCCGCGCACTTTCACGTGATAGGTCTTCACGCTGCCGTGCTTCGGATGCGAGACCTTGTACGCGAGGTCGCCGTCATTCGTCAGCAGCAGCAAGCCCTCGGATTGATAATCGAGACGTCCGACCGGATAGATGCGCTCGCGGACGCCTTTGACGAGATCGACCGCGGTCTTGCGGCCTTCCGGATCGGTGACGGTCGACATCACCTCGCGCGGCTTGTAGAGCAGGATGTAGCGATGCGTCTCGGCGCGGGTGATGAGCTTCCCGTCGACTTTGATGTGATCGTGCGCGGCGTCGGCGCGGCTTCCGAGCTCGGTGACGACGCGGCCGTTCACCGTGACCCGCCCCTCCCGGATCATCGTTTCCGCTTCCCTGCGCGAGGCGAAGCCGGCATGCGCGATGATCTTTTGCAGTCGCTCGAGTTCCATCACTCTTCTACTGGATCGCTGGCGCTCGATTCTAACTGAACTTCCTCGGGTGCGACGCTCGTGTTGTCGCTGTTGCTGTCGTCGTTGCCCGACTCGTTCTCACCGTTCGCGCGCGATTCGTCGCTCACTTCCGCGACGACTGCATGCTCCTCGCCTGCATTCTCGTCCGCGACTTCCGTCGCTTCTTCGCTGACCTCTTCGCTCATTTCCTCAACCGGCGCGGGCGCGAGCTCGGCGTTGTGGATCGCGGCGACGAGATCGTCGTTGATGTTCTCGCCGATCAGATCGCCGAACTCCTCGAGCGCCGGCAGATCGCGGATGTCGTTGAGGCCGAAGTGCACGAGGAACTCTTTCGTCGTGCGATAGAGGAACGGACTGCCGACGACGTTCTTGCGTCCCGAGACACGGATCATGCGGCGCTCGAGCAGCGTGCGCAGCACGCCGGTCGAGTTGACGCCGCGGATGTCCGAGACTTCCGGCGCGGTGATCGGCTGCCGGTACGCGACGATGGCCAGCGTCTCCAGCGCGGCGATCGACATCCGGTTCTCGCCTTTCTTCGCGAAGTACTTGCGCAGCACGACGTCGTGCTCGGCGCGCGTGGCCAGACGCCAGCCGCCGGCGGTCTGTTCGAGCATGAAGCCGCCGGCGTGCTCCTCGAGCGCGCGGCGGATCTCGTCGAGCTGCGCGGCGATGGCGTCCTTCCCTTCATCCGCGAACGACTCGGCGAGGTCGTCGACCTTCACCGGATCGCTGCTGACGAAGAGGATGGCCTCGAGGGCCGCGCGAAGCTCACTGGGTTCCATCGGCATTCGTAAATTTCCGTTCACTAACTGTTGTCGAACAACGCAAACGTCGCAGCGTCGATCTCGGTCTCCGTCGCCGCGACGAGAATCTCACCGAAGGTGTCGCTCTGGCGCAGCGAGATGCCGCCGAGGCGCACGAGCTCGAGCGTGGCCAGAAAGACGGCGATCAGCTCGTTGCGGTCGCGTCCTTCGAGAAACCACTGCAGGCGCAGCGGCGACTTCTCGCGAACCTTCACGTACAGCTCGGTCATCTTTTCCGAGACCTTGTGCACGATACGCTGCAGCTCGATCGACTGCGGATGGTTCTGGCGGTAGCGCACGAGCGCGCCGCGGAACGCGTCGATGAGATCGAACAGGCCGACCTCGCTCATATCGAGCTCCGTCGGCTCGTTCGCGCCGGGCAACGGCACGCGCGGCCGCGGCCACACGCCCATGCGCACGACGTCGAGCTCCGCGAACGTCTCCGCGACAGCCTTGAAACGCTGGTATTCGACCAGGCGGTCGACGAGCTCCTTGCGCGGATCCTCGCCCTGCTCGTCCGCCGTCTCGTCGCGCGGCAGCAGCATGCGCGACTTGATGTTGATGAGCAGCGAGGCCATGTAGATGTAGTCGGCGGCGATGTCGAGATCGAGCTCGGTCATCGCGTCGAGGTACGCGTTGTACTGATTGGTGATGAGGACGATGGGGATGTCGTAGATGTCGACTTCGTGCTTGCGGATGAGGTGCAGCAGGAGATCGAGCGGACCGCGGAACGCGGGCAGCGTGATTTGATACGCGCTCGCCTCCGGCTCGTCGTCGAACGGCGGCGCGGCCGCCGCCGCGGCGTTCTCCTGGCGTTCTTCGTCGCTCATCGCAGCTCGGGGAATCCGATCTTCATCGCGTCGCGCACGCTGGCCATGGTCTCGCCCGCGCGCTCGCGCGCCCGCTTCCCACCTTCGCGCAGCGTATCCCACACGATGGACGGATTGCGGTCGATCTCCTCGCGGCGCTCGCGGATCGGCCGCAGCTTCTCGATGATGATGTCGGCGAGCAGCCGCTTGTCCTGCACGCAGCCGATCTGCGCGGTGCGGCACTCGTGATCGACGCGCGCGATGGTCGCGTCGTCCGAGAAGAGCTTGTGGAACTGGAAGAGGTTGCAGATGTCGGGATTGCCCGGATCGCTGCGGCGCACGCGATTGGGATCGGTGAACATCGTCGAGACGAGCGCGCGGATCTCGTCGGCGCTCGCGGTGAGGCCGATGGTGTTGCCGTACGACTTCGACATCTTCCGCCCGTCGAGCCCCGGCACCTTCGGCGTCGCGGTGAAGAGCGGCTGCGGCTCGGGGAAGACCGGACCGTAGAAGTTGTTGAAGCGCCGCACGATCTCGCGCGAGAGCTCGAGATGCGAGGCCTGGTCCTCACCCACCGGCACGTACGCCGCGCGATAGAGAATGATGTCGGCGGTCTGCAGCAGCGGATATCCGAGGAAGCCGTAGGTGTTGAGATCTTTGTCCTCGAGCTGCGCCTGCTGATCCTTGAACGTCGGCACGCGCTCGAGCCACGGCAGCGGCGTGACCATCGAGAGCAGCAGATGGAGCTCCGCGTGCTCTTTCACATCCGACTGCAGGAAGACCGTCGCCTTCTCCGGATCCATACCGGCGGCGAGATAGTCGGCGACGGCGTCGAACGTCGCCTGCCGCACTTTCGACGGATCGGCGTAATCGGACGTCAGCGCGTGCCAGTCGGCGACGAAGTAGTAGCAGCGATAGCGGTCCTGCAGTTCGACCCAGTTGCGCACCGCGCCGAAGTAGTTGCCGAGGTGGACGCGCCCCGTGGGGCGAAGGCCGCTGAGAACGATTTGCGAGGATGAATTCAAAGGCGACTCGTGGCGGGTCAGATTAGGACGGCGCAGTGTAGCAACGTTGTCGCGCGGCGTACAATCGACGTCCCCATGGCCACCGGTCTCTCCGCGGTTGCACATCTCACCGACGCCCTGAGCCGTGCAACGACGCTGGAAGCAGTCTACGACGCCGCGCTCGACGCACTGCAGGAAGCCCTCGCCGTCGCGCGCGCGTCCGTGCTTCTCTTCGACGAGCACGAGGTGATGAGCTTCGTCGCGTGGCGTGGCCTCTCCGACGACTACCGCCGCGCCGTGAACGGCCACACGCCGTGGACGCCGCGTTCGGAAAACGCGCGGCCGATCTGCGTCGCGGACGTGACGACGGACGCCTCGCTCGCCGGCTACGAACCCGTCTTCGCATCTGAAGGGATTCGCGCGCTCGGCTTCTTTCCGCTGGTGTATCGCGGCGGCGTCATCGGGAAGTTCATGCTGTACTACGCCGAGCCGCACGCGTGCGACGACAACGAGATCGAGCTCGCGCAGACGATCGCGGGACAGATCGCATTCGGCGTCGCGCGCGTCCGCGTGGAAGCCGCGCTCGCGCTCGAACGCGATCGCCTGAACACGCTCGTCGCAAACATCCCCGGCGTCGTGTGGGAGTCGGTGCGCCCACCTGAAGGCGACCACACCGTCACTTTCGTCAGCGAGCAGATCGAATCGCTCCTCGGCTACAGCCCGGCGGCGTGGTACGCGAATCCTTATTTCACGACGGACATTCTTCTGGAAGACGTCCTCGTCTCCGCCGCGCAGCCGCAGATCCACCATCACCGCGTGCGCCGCAGCGACGGCCGCATCGTGTGGTCCGAGGTGCGGCTCGCGCAGAAACTGGAGAACGGCCTCGAGGTCACGCGCGGCGTCTCACTCGACATCACGCAACAGAAACTGACCGAGCGCCGCAACGCGTTCCTCAGCGAAGTCTCCGCGATCCTGTCGTCGTCGCTCGACTACGAGGTCACGCTCGGCCACGTCGCGCAGCTCGTCGTGCCGGACCTCGCCGACTGGTGCACGATCGACGTCATCGACGAGAACGAGGTGCGGCGCGTTACGGGCCTGCACCACGATCCGGCGAAGCGCGAGGCGATGGAGCAGATGCGCTCGTACGACGCGCAGATGCAGCGTTCGGGTCTGATCCGCCACGTCATCGACACGCGCGAGCCGCGGCTCATTCGCGAATACGACTACGCCGCCGCCGAGGCGCTGTACACCGACCGGCCGGAAGTCGTGGCCACGCTGCGCGAGCTCGGCACCGAGTCGTTCATGGTCGTACCGCTCATCGCCGGCGGCCGCTGCCTCGGCGCGATCACGCTCGTCTCCTCCGAGCCGCAGCGCCGCTTCGATGACGACGATCTCGATCTCGCCTGCGAGCTCGGTCGCCGCGCCGGCTACGCCGTCGACAACGCGCGTTTGTACCGGCAGGCGCAGGAAGCGAACCGCGCGAAGGACGAGTTCCTGGTCACGCTGTCGCACGAGCTCCGCACGCCGATGACGGCCACGCTCGGCTGGGCCGCGCTGCTGCGGCGCACCGATTTCGCGGCCGAGCATTTCCAGCTCGCGGTCGAGACGATCGAGCGCAGCACGCGCGCGCAGGCGAAGCTCATCGACGACATCCTCGACGTCTCGCGCATCGTCACCGGCAAGCTGCAGCTCAACGTCGGACCGGTCGACATGCGCGCGATCGTCGAAGCGGCCATCGATGCGATGCGGCCGAGTCTCGCCGCGAAACAACTCGAGCTCGACCTCTCGCTCACGACGGCGCCGGTCATCGCGGTGGCGGACGGCGCGCGGCTGCAGCAGGTGCTGTGGAACCTGCTCTCGAATTCGGTGAAGTTCACGCCGTCCGGCGGCACGGTCGCGGTGCGGCTCGACGCGCCGGAAAGCGGCGAAGTGCAAATCATCGTGCGCGACACCGGCAACGGTATCCCGCGCAAGTTCCTGCCCTACATCTTCGAGCGCTTCCGCCAAGCCGACAGCGGCAGCTCGCGCGCGCACGGCGGCCTCGGCCTCGGCCTCGCCATCGTGAAGAGCATCGTCGAGCTGCACGGCGGCAGCGTGATCGCGGAGAGCGAAGGCGAAGGATGCGGCGCGACGTTCACGCTGACGCTGCCGGTGACCGCGCGCGCGGCTTCACCCGCGCCGGTGGAAGTCGCCGGCTCGCCGCTCGAGCTCGACGGTGTCTCGGTGCTGCTCGTCGAGGACGAGACCGATACGCGCTTGATGCTCAGCGCGGCGTTGCAGAGCTTCGGCGCGCGCGTCACAGCCGTCGATTCCGTCGCCGCGGCGGTGGCGTCGCTCGAGACGCTGAAGCCGAACGTCGTCGTCAGCGACATCGCCATGCCGGGCGAAGACGGGATGTCGCTCATGCTCCGCATCCGTTCGGAAGAGCGTGGGTCGCAGCACTTGCCCGCCATCGCCGTCACGGCGTACGCGTCACCCGCCGACCGCGACCGCATCCTCGCTGGCGGCTTCGACTATCACCTGCCGAAGCCGGTCGATCCGATGACGGTGGTGAAGACGGTGCACGAGGCGCTCTCCAGTTAACGCGGTTAACCGCAGGGCTGTCAGTCGCGTTCCGTCGCCTCGGGCACGGGCATGCCGAGGAGTGCGCGCGCGGTCTCTTCGGCACGGGGCAGACTCTCGGCGGTCACGGCGATGGCGAGGTCGCGCGCCTTTTCCATGAGGTCGTAGTCGCGGACGATGTTGCCGAAGCGGAAGCGCATCGCGCCGGATTGACGCGTGCCGAGGAACTCGCCGGGGCCGCGGATCTGAAGGTCCTGCTCGGCGACGTCGAAGCCATCTCGAGAACGCTCGAACGCGAGCAGACGGTCGCGCGCCTCGCCGGCGATCGTGTCGTCGTGCACGAGCACACAGTACGACTTTCGCTCGCCACGTCCGACGCGGCCGCGCAACTGATGCAGCTGCGAGAGGCCGAAGCGGTCGGCGTCGACGATGAGCATCATCGACGCGTTCGGGACGTCGATGCCGACTTCGATGACGGTCGTTGCGACGAGGATATCGATCTCGCCGCGCTTGAAGCGCTGCATGACCGCGTCCTTCTCGTCGCTCTTCATGCGCCCGTGCAGCATCGCCACGCGGCGGTTCGGAAAGCGCTGCTGCATCGACGCGAAGCCCTGCGACAGCGGCTTGAGGTTCGTCTTCTCCGACTCCTCGATGATCGGATAGACGATGTACGTCTGCGCGCCGGCGTCGATCTCGGAGTCGATGAAGTCGTACACGCGCTCGACCTCGTGCGACGCACGCACGACGGTCTTGATGCGCTGGCGTCCCGGCGGAAGCTCGTCGATCACGGAGAGCTCGAGGTCGCCGTAGATGGCCAGCGCGAGCGACCGCGGGATCGGCGTCGCGGTCATCACAAGGATGTCCGGCAGCTCGCCCTTCGCGAAGAGTTTCTGCCGCTGCTCGACGCCGAAGCGATGCTGCTCGTCGACGATGGCCAGGCCGAGGGACTGGAACGTGACGCGCTCCTCGAGCAGCGCGTGCGTGCCGACGACCAGCTGGATGTAGCCGGTGCGCAGACCGGCGAGCAGCGTACGCCGCTCGCCGGCGACCATCGAGCCGGTCGCGCGCGCGAGCACGATTCCACTTTGGTCAAGTAGTTGACGAATGCGCTGGTAGTGCTGCTCGACGAGGATCTCGGTCGGCGCCAGCAGCGCCACCTGATGGCCGTTGCGGATCATCAGCACCGCGGCGATGAGCGCGACGATGGTCTTGCCGCTGCCGACGTCGCCCTGCAGCAGGCGGTACATCGGACGGTCGCTCTGCAAATCGTCGGCGATCTCACGTAGCACACGTTTCTGTGCACCCGTGAGCTGGAACGGCAGGATGCGCCGTACCTCCTCGCGCAGCTCGTCGTCGACGCGGATCGTCCGCGACTTCTTCGCCACTTCTTCCGCGACGCGGCGCACGCGCAACGCGAGCTGCAGCGTGAAGAACTCCTGCAGGATGACGCGCAGGTGCGCCGGCGAGCGCTGGCGCAGAAATGCGTCGTCGAGCTCCGGCGGCTGATGGAGCGCGCGGATGGCCGTAGGGAGATCCGTGACGCCGAGCCGCGCGCGCAGGTCGTCCGATAGCGGATCGGAAAGCTGAGGTAACGCTTCAAGTGCGGTCGCGACGAGGCGCCGGACGAACTTCGGCTGCAGATTACCGACTTTGGAGTAGATCGGGACGATCGCGCCTTCATCGTCCTCGTCGCCTTCGAACTTTTCCCAGTCAGGACTTTCGATCGAAAGCGCGCGATAGCCGCTCGAACGCGGCGCGCCGTACACCGAGAGGCGGTCGCCGCGCTGGATCTGCTCGGCGAGATACGCCTGATTGAACCAGATCAGCTTGACCGAGCCCGTGCCGTCGTCGAGCACCGCCTCGAAGATGCGCATCCGCTTGAAACGCGTGACGCCCGCGTGCGCCGACGTGACGCGGCCACGCAGGAGCACGGGCGTGTCGATGCGACGCCCGAGGTCGGCGATGCGCGTCGGATGGCGACGGTCTTCGTAGCGGAAGGGGAAGAAGAAGAGGAGATCGCGAACGGTGGTGAGGCCGGCGGCTTCGAGCGCGGCGGCGCGACCCTGGCCGACGCCTTTGACGAACTGCAGCGGCGTGTCGGGCGCGAGCGGCACGACGATCAGTCGAAGACGGCCTTCATCGAGATGAGCCCGATCTTCAGCAGGTCGGTGTTGTGCAGCGTCACGGGCACGCCGGTGGGGATGCGCTGGTCGTTGACGTACGTGCCGTTGACGGTGCCGACTTCCTCGAGCACGTAGTACGAGTCGCCGGAGCGGATGATCTTCGCGTGACGCCGCGAGACGGAGCGGTTCGTGTCGACCGGCGTGAGATCTATGTCGGGCAGAATCCCGGTCACCGGATCGGCGCGGCCGATGGTCGTCTCGTCGGCGTTGCTGAAGAAGAACGCGGTGCCGGTGGTGAGATCGACGAGCCGATGGCGCGTCGCTTTCTCGGCGGGAGCGACAACCGTCGCGTCCATCGCGAGATGATCGACGTCGACTTCGCGTCCGGCGAGCTTTTCGAGGAGTTCGTTCGCCTCGCGCAGCCGCTTCGAGTACTTGCGGATGATGCGCACGGCGACTTCGGGGTTCTTACGCAGCATCTCGTCGAAGCGCGAGCCGTTGATGGCGACGGCGCGCACCTCGGTGACGGCGACGGCATCCGCGGTGCGCGGCATCGCCTCGAGCAGCGCCATCTCGCCGAAGAAGTCGCCTTTCTCGAGCCGCGAGAGGATGTGCGATTCGCCGCCGATGTGCTTGACGATCTGCACTTCGCCTTCCTGGATGATGAACATCTCCGTGCCGAGGTCGCCCTGCGCGAAGATGCGTTCTCCGGCGGAGAAGAGCAGCTGCGCGTCCTTGAGAGGATCGCGGCCGGTGCCGCCGCCGGTGGTCTTGAAGACAGCCTTCATGTGCGGTGAGACCTCGCCGCCGGCTGGAGCGCAACCGCGGGTTCGGTGATCGTCAACGTATGCTCAGCGGTGCTCAGGCGAACGGGAACTCCGATCGGCATGAGGAGATTGTTTCCCTGGTGACCGAACGGCAGATTGCGTACGACGGGGATGGACAGGCCGCCGAAGAATTCGCGCAAAAAGGCCAGTAAATCGGCCTCATTCCCGCAGTTTTTCAACGTGCCGATGACCACACCTCGGATTTGCGGCATTCTGCCAGACAGCCGTAAGTGGGTCAACATACGGTCGATGCGGTAGAGCGGCTCGTCGACGTCTTCCCAGAACCAGATGCCGCCGTCGATCCAATAGTCGTAGGGCGTGCCGAGGAGCGCGGTGGTGAGCGAGAGACAGCCGCCGAAGAGCGGACCTTCGGCTTCGCCTTCACAGACGACGTCTTCGCGTGCGAAGTCGCGCACGAGCGGCGCCTCGCCGGCGAGCATCGACCAGAGCCACGCGTCGACGTCGGGTGTGAGTCCGTCGTTGAAGTCGAGGTTCACCATCGGTCCGTGCAGACCGGCGACGTTGACGCGAACGGCCATCGCATGATGGATGGCGGTGATGTCGCTGAAGCCGACGATCGGGCGCGGGTTCGCGGCGATGGCGTCGTAGTCGAGATCGTCGAGGATGCGCATCGCGCCGTAGCCGCCGCGCGCGAAAAAGTACGCGTCGTATTCGTCGGAGCGGAGAAAGCGGTTGATCTCCGCGACGCGTTTGGCGTCGCTGCCGGCGAGATAGCCGCGGTGGCGCGAGCCGATGTTCGCGGCGAGCGTCACGCGATGGCCGCGCTGTTCGATGGCGCGCGCGCCGGACTCGATGCGCGCGACGTCGGACGGCGACGAGGCGGCGAGAACGGCGATGTGGGCGTTGGATGGGAGGGCGCGGGGCCGGATGAGCGTCACGCGCTGGATGCTAGCAAAGGAAGTGCGTGGAGCGGACGTGTAAGCCGAATTCTGTCTCCCCGTGAGGGGCGAGGATCATTCATCTGCCGCTCGCGTTACCGCGGCGGTCGAGCAACCTACCCGGACACTCGAACGGATACGGGCGAATCCATTGCGTCCCTATTTGGTCTTGCTCCGCAGGGGGTTTGCCGTGCCATCGACACTCGCGTGCGATGCGGTGCGCTCTTACCGCACCGTTTCACCCTTACCTCCGCGCTCTTGCGAGCGCGGGTCGGCGGTTTGTTTTCTGTTGCACTGTCCGTCGCGTCGCCGCGCCTGGCCGTTAGCCAGCCTGCTGCCCGTAGGAGTTCGGACTTTCCTCCACGCCGGAAATCCGGCGCGGCGATCCTCCGGTCCACTCCACGCACGGACAGGATAAAGCATCGCGCCGACATGAAATTCCGTCCGCTAAATTGCTTCTGATTTAAGCACTTAGAAACAATGTCGGCGCGCCGACATCAAAATTTCTCCCGGTTTTTCGGATCGGAAAAATACGCGAGCCAGTCCTCCTCGCCCGCGTCTTCGGTCGTCGCCGTGAGCTCAATGTCGCGCAGAAACGCGCGCGGCGCAACCACCGTCACCTGCCGACGCTGCACGCGCGCGGCGAGTCCGCGATCCGACGTGACGACACTCCAACCGCGGCCGTTCGCCGCGCGCTCGGCGATGACGTCGTCCGCCGAACGCGTACCGCCGAAGACGACGCTCACCGCGCCGAGATGGCGCGCGAAGCTCGGCGGCTCCGGACCGTCGAAGACGCAGGTGACGCGCGTCCGTTTCGCGCGCGCGAACGACGCGAGCAAGCGCACGAGCCGCCGCTTCGCGTCATCGGCGTAACGCTCGCCGCCGAGCACGTTCGAGCCGTCGATGAGCCACGGCACCGGCGTCGCGCCTCGCCCGCCGTCAGTGCTTCGGCACGGCTTTGACCGCCGCGCTCTTGTCGCGCAGCGCGGAAGGGATCGACGCCATCGCACTCTGCGCCGCATCGCGCGTCGGGTAGCGTCCCCAAAACACGCGATAGCACGCGCGCCCGCCCAGCGTCTGCGGCACGAACCAGACGTTGCTGCCGCCGCTGCGAATCGCGCCGGCGAGATTCGACTCCTGACAGAGGATCTGGATCTGCACGGTGTAGTTGCCGGTCGCATTCGCCGCGTACTCGCGCGCCATCGCGTCGTACTGATCGCGCGTGCGCGACGCGGCTGCCGGCGTCGCCTTGCGCGTGACGGTCGGGAGCGGCTGCGTGTCGGTTGCGGGCGTGGCGGAAGCTGGCGTGGCCTGATGCGTAGCGGCGGGAGTCGTTGCGGGTGTGGGGCGCCCGTTCGTCGCCGGCGGCGCGGCCGTGACGCGCATCGGTTGATGCGTGTTGGCAGCCGCAGGCGCGGGCGATGGCGTCGCCGCATGCGTCGTCGGCACGGCGGTGCTCACCGGAGGCGTCGCGGTCACGCGCATCGGCTGACGCGCGTTCGCCGCCGACGCCGGCGCAGTCGTCGTCGTCACCGGCGTCGTCGCGACGGATGACGGGGCGTTGCGCGTGATGTTCGCCGGTGCGGCGGTCGTCGCGGCCGCGCTCAGCGGCGGCGTGGTCGTCGTCGCGCTCAACTGCGGCGTGAACGTCGTCGTCGTTGGCGTGGCGGTGCTCGTCGCGTCGGTAGTCGTCGGCGCAGACGTCGCGAGGCTCGCCTCTGCCGTCGTCGTGGCCGGTTTGCGCATCCTTCGCGCACGCGGCACGGCGAGCGGTTCCGAGGAGGCGACCTGCGCGTCGCGGCTCTGCCACCAGAGGAACGCGCCGTAGCCAACGCCGCCGAGAATCAGCAGCACGAGAACCGTCACGATGAAGCCGTAACGACGTCCGGTGCGCGGCGGCGGCGCGGCAGCCGGATCGACGAGATCGAGATCGTCGGCGGGCGGATCGGACTCGCGCAGCGGCACCGACGCGCGGCGCGCCGTCTCGAGCTGCGCCTCGTCGAAGCCCCACTGGTCCTCGTCCGCATCCGCGGGCGGCTCGATCTGCGCCGGGATCGGAACCGCCAGCGGCTCGCGCGGCGGCGTGTCCCACGCCGGCATCTTCGCCGTCACCGGCGGCTCGTCCTCGTCATCCCACGCCGACGTCGCGGTGACCGCCGGCGAGGTTTCGTAGGCGGGCACGTGTGGCGCCGGTTCCGGCATCGCCATCGTCTCCGTCTCGTCGAACTCGAACTGCGGCTCCGAGGGCTGCGGCGGCTCGGACCACATCTCCGAGGCGTCCGCAACTCCTGCCGTTGCAAAGTCATCCGCCGAAAGCTGAGGTGATGCTTGAGGGTTTGCGGTGCGCGTCAAAACGCCCAACGTCGCCAGCGCCTCGAGCAGCTTGTAGACATTGAAGGTGTCGCGTCCCGACGCGATCGCCACCTGCGCGGCGGTCTTCTCGCCGTCGATCTGCGCGGCGATCGCCTCGGCGTCCTCATTCAATCCGAGGCGCCGGAAGACGTCGTCGAAGTCGGCGGCCTTCGCGAAGATCGCGTCGCCGCCGTCCATCGCCCGCTCGAAACGCGGACGATCCTGTTCGGTGACGATCAGCTCGACGAGGAGCTGCGGCAGCGGGAAGAGCGTGCCTTCGTCGCGCTTCGGCAGATAGTCGGCGACGATGGTGAACGAGCCGTGCGTCCACGCGGCGATCGAGCGGATGACGCCGACGACCTGAACGCGCCGCGCCCACGTCAGCTCCTTGCGGGTGATGAAGCCGAGGTTCAGGAGCGCGTCGCCGAGCGTCTCGCTTTCCTTCCGCTTCGCGAGCGCCTGCTTGACGTGCTCGCGGGAGACCTTGCCCGCGCGCATCAGAATCTCGTCGACGCTGTCGGCGCGATCGTTCGTGCTCGCGGAGAGCACGTCGCCGCTCTTGAAGTAGACGATCTTGATGATACCGTCGTTCTCGAAGCGGATCGCTCCCGTGAACTGCTCGCGCCACAGCTCTACGAGCCGTTCGATGAGTTGAATCTCGCTGATCTCGCCTTCGAGCATGCAGGCTCCCACCCTTTCGACAATTCGCGTCCCGCGGATCGCGGCGATTATCGCCTATTCGTGCAGCTCATCCCACAACGTCTGCCCCACTTTTCGTCCGAGGACGTGCATCAGGTCTTGTGCAGACGCCTGTTTGATCGCGGAGACGCTGCCGAAGCGTTCGAGCAGCAGCCGCTTGCGCTTCTCGCCGATGCCGGGCAGATCGTCGAGCGCGCTGTGCAGCGTGCGCTTCGCGCGGCGGCGGCGATGCGACGACACGGCGAAGCGGTGCGTCTCGTCGCGCACCATCTGCAGCAGCTGCAGCGCCGGATCGTGACGGTCGAGCCGGATCGGCTCTTCGCGATCGGGAACGTAGATCTCTTCCTCGCGCTTCGCGAGCCCCGCGATCGGGATCTCCTCGACGCCGAGCTTGTTGAGCGCCGCGAGGGCGGCATTGAGCTGGCCGCGTCCGCCGTCGATGAGGATCATGTCCGGCAGCGCTTTGCTCTCTTCGAGCAAGCGCCGGTACCGGCGATCGACCGCCTCCGCCATCGAGCGGAAGTCGTCCGCGCCGATGACGGTCTTGATGTTGAAAACGCGGTACTGGTTCTTGTCGAACTTGCCGCGGTCGAGAACGACCATGCCGGCGACGGAGTCCGTGCCCTGGATGTTCGAGATGTCGAACGACTCGATCTTCTGGATCGCGCGGTCGCCGTAGCCGAGGATCGTGCCGAGGCGCTCGGCGGCAATCGCGAGCCGATCCTGCTGCGACTTCTTGAACCGCGACTCGTGCGAGAGGCGCGCGTTGCGGTTGGCGAGCTCGAGCCGGTCGACGCCGCGCCCGCGCTGCGGCACGCGCAGGTTGACTTTTCGCTGCGCCTGCGAGGCCAGCCATTCGAGGAGGAGATCGCGATCCTCGACCTCGAACGGCATGAGGATCTCGTTTGGAATGAATAAGTTATCTTGATAATAGCGCTGCAGGATCTCGCTCAGGAAGTAGCCCGGCTGGTACTCCTCGATCTTCTCCCAGAAGAGCTCGCGCCGATCGACGACGCTGCCGCCGCGGATGACGAAGAGCTGCACGGCGACATCGTTGCCTTCTTCGTACAGGCCCCAGACGTCCATGTCCTCGTCTTCCGCCGATTCCACCTGCTGCTCGGCCTGAATGCGCTCGACGGTGCGGATGAGGTCGCGGTAGTACGTCGCGATCTCGTAGTTCTCCTGCTCCGCCGCGCGGTACATCCGCTCGCCGAGCCGCGCCTGCAGCTCTTTCGACTTGCCGCTGAGGAACAGCACGACGTCGTCGACCATCTCGCGATACTCCGCGGACGTCGTCAGCCCGACCACGCACGGGCCGAGACATTGATGCATGTCGTAGTAGAGACAAGGTCGCGACAGCGCGCTCTTGCCTTCGTCGATGTCGAGATCGCAGCTGCGCAGCTTGAACTGATCCGCGACGAGCTTGAGGATGCGCCGCGCCGTTCCAGCGAAGAACGGCCCGAAGAACAGATCGCCCTTCTTCCGGTCGACTCTCCGCGTGAACACGACCCTCGGGTAATCCTCCGACAGCGTGACTTTGAGATACGGATAGCTCTTGTCGTCGCGAAGAAGGATGTTGTAGCGCGGCTGGTGCGCCTTGATGAGGTTGTTCTCGAGGAGGATCGCCTCCAGTTCGTTGTTCGTCGTGACGAAGTCGATGGCGTCGATCTCGTTGATCAGCGTCATCGTCTTCGCGTCGCGTGCGCCGCGGCCGACGAGATACGAGGTCACGCGGTTGCGCAGATTGCGCGCCTTGCCGACGTAGATGACCTGCCCTTCCGCGTTCTTGTGCAGATATACGCCGGGCCGCTCGGGCAACTCTTTGAGGCGCGCTTTCAGGCGTTCGAGGCGGGCAGACATGCGAACCACTGATCAACGATCAACGGTGCGCAGAAACTCCCCCGCCGACGCGCGGAACTCGCTCGTCCATTCGTGGCCGCCGTCGAAGATGCAGCGCGTGACGCGCGTGCGCGGTTCGAGGAACGCCGCGTCGCTCTCGAGTTTCGCGTCCGTGTACCAGTCGTCGCGCACGCCGCGCGCGAGGAGCGTCGCCGGCCAGCGGATCGCGTCGTCGGAACGGAGCTCCGGCGGAATGTCGCCGCCGAGGAGAATGAGACCTTGCGCGGACGCGACGCGTGCGGCGGCGCGTGACGCCATCGCGGCGCCTTGCGAGAAGCCGAGGAAGACGAGCGTACGCGGCGACGGCAGCGTTGCGAGCACGCGGCGCACGTACTCGATGTTGTCGGCGATCGCGAGCTCGCGATCCTGCCGCGTCATCCAGTTCGCCACCACCTGCTCGCTGCGCGTGTAGAACGGATGCAGCGCTTGCACGGCGACGAGCGACCACGACTCCGCGCCCGGGATCTGCTGCAGTTCCGCCATGTGCAACTCGGCGTTCTCGCCGTAGCCGTGAAAGCCGACGAGCAAACGCCGCGGATCGCGCGCTTCATGAAGGAAGCGGCCGTGCGTCGGAGTCTCGATCGTGCACAACGTCATGCAGCGAGCAAGTTAGTGCAGAATGGCGCGCCGTGCATCTGATCATCGTCGTGCCGTGCTTCAACGAAGAGCGGCGCCTGCCCGTCGACGAGTTCCGCCGCTTTACGGCAGACGGAACGCGCGTTGAATTCTGCTTCGTCAACGACGGGAGCACCGACGGCACGCTGCGCCTCCTCGAATCGCTGCATGACGAAGATCCCTCGCGCTACTTCGTGGTGAATCTCGAGCAGAACTCCGGCAAGGCGGAAGCGGTGCGGCGCGGGATGCTCGCGGCGATGGAGCGCCGTCCCGACTTCTTCGGCTTCTGGGATGCGGATCTCGCGACGCCGCTCTCCGAGGTGCGCGCGTTCCTCGACGTCTTCACCGCGCTGCCGCGCATCGAGATGGTCTTCGCCGCGCGCGTCCGCCTCCTCGGCCGTTCGATCAGCCGCAACCCGTCGCGCCACTATTTCGGCCGCGTCGGCGCGACGCTCATCTCTTCGTCCCTCGGCCTCGCGGTCTACGACACGCAATGCGGCGCGAAGCTCTTTCGCATGTCGGACGCGATGCCCGAGCTGTTCGCGAAGCCGTTCCTCTCGCGCTGGATCTTCGACGTCGAGATCATCGCGCGCTTCGTCCGCCAGCGCGGCCGCGACGCCGCGGCGCGCGCGATCTACGAGCTGCCGATCGAGACGTGGCACGACGTGAAAGGCTCGAAGGTCAAGTCGGGCGATTTCCTGAAAGCGCTGCGCGATTTGTGGAAGATCCACCGCGCATACAATCGCCGCGCATGACCTTCCGCCTCATCGCGTTCGACGCGGACGACACGCTCTGGCACAACGAGACGATGTTCCAGTCCGTCGAGCGCCAGCTCGCGGAACTGCTGCGCGACTACCATCCCGAAGACTGGGTTCGCGCGCGGCTGCTCGCGACGGAGACGAAGAACCTCGCGCAGTTCGGCTACGGGATCAAAGGCTTCACGCTGTCGATGATCGAGACGGCCATCGAGCTGACCGAAGGTCGCATCGGCGGACGCGAGATCCAGCAGATCATCGACTGGGGCCGCACGATGCTGATGGCGCCCGTGCAACTGCTCGACGGCGTGCGCGAGACGGTGACGCGGCTGTCGCGCTCCCATCGGTTAATGCTGTTAACCAAGGGCGACCTCTTCGACCAGGAGTCGAAGCTGGCACGCTCGGGCATCGGCGAGTTCTTCGCCGCCGTCGAGATCGTGTCGGAGAAGAACGCGCAGACGTACGCAACCATCATGCGCCGCCACGCCGTCGCGCCCGACGAGTTCCTGATGGTCGGTAACTCGCTGCGCTCGGACATCCTCCCCGCCATCGCCGCGGGCGGGAGCGCGGTGCACATCCCGTACGTCGCGACGTGGGCGCACGAGCACGTCGACGAGTCGACGATTCACGAGACCTTCGCGCGCCTCGAGTCGATCGCCGAGCTTCCCGATTGGCTCGCTTTGCAAGGGCAGGCCGCTCAGGTACGCTGACGGGCGCATGGCCAACGCAACGTCCGACATCCTCACGCGCTGCTCCGACCGCTCGCTCTCGTCGCTGGCGCAAGGTCTCATCGGTTCCGAGGTGCTCAAGATCGCCGGCGAGGTGCGCGCGTACGCATCGTCGGGACGCTCGGTCGCGAATCTCACGGTCGGCGACTTCGCGCCGACGGAGTTCCGCATCCCGCGCGCGCTCGAGGCGCAGATCGTCGCGAACCTCGCCGCGGGACAGACGAACTATCCGCCGTCCGACGGCACGCTGGAGCTGCGGCGCGCGGTGCTGGCATTCTTTCAGGAATCGTTCGGCCTCGAGTATCCGCTCGAGTCGACGCTCATCGCCGGCGGCTCGCGCCCGATCATCTTCGCGGCGTACGCCGCGGTCGTCGATCGCGGCGACGCGGTGATCTATCCGACGCCGTCGTGGAACAACAATCACTACACGTATCTCAGCGGCGGACGTCCGATCGAGCTGAAGGTCGGCGCGGAGACGAACTTCATGCCGACCGCGGCGATGATCCGGCCGCACGTGCGCGAGGCCGCGCTGCTCGCGGTCTGCACGCCGCTCAATCCGACCGGCACGGTGATGAACCGCGGCGAAGTCGAAGCGATCGCGACGCTCGCCGTCGAAGAGAACGAACGACGCGCGACGACCGGCCAGCGCCCGCTGTTCATCCTGTGGGATCAGGTCTACTGGATGCTGACGTTCGGCGAGAACCGCCACTGGACGCCGCCGCAGGTCGTGCCCGAGGCGGCCGCGTACACGATCTTCGTCGACGGCATCTCGAAGGCGCTCGCCGCGACCGGTCTGCGCGTCGGCTGGACCGTCGCGCCGCCCGCCGTGACCGCGCGCATGCGCGACATCATCGGTCACGTCGGCGCCTGGTCCCCGAAAGCGGAGCAGCTCGCCGTCGCCACGTTCCTCGGCCAAAAAGACGAGATCGCGTCGTACCACGAGACGATGATCCGCGAACTGCGGCTACGCCTCGACACGCTGTACGACGGCCTGATGGAGATGCGCCGCGAGGGCTTGCCGGTGAACGCAATTGCGCCGCAGGGCGCGATCTATCTCTCCGCGCAGTTCAATCTCATCGACCGCTTCGGCACGAACGAGGCGATCCGGCGCTTTCTGCTCGAGCAGGCCGGCTTCGCGGTCGTGCCGTTCCAGGCGTTCGGCACCAAGGAAGAGGATGGCTGGTTCCGCCTCAGCGCCGGCGCGGTGTCGGTGCGCGACTGCGAGGAAGGGCTCGTGCGCGTGCGCGCGGCCATCGCCGGACTCGCATGAACGGCGCGCCCGCGGCGCTTGGGGTGCAGCGCGCGGTCGTCGCGGGCGAATCCTTTTCCGTGGCGGAGCTCGAGCATCGCGCGAACGCGCATTACGCGGCGCACGCGCATGAACACGCCTACGTCTCGCTCGCGCTGACGGGCGGCTTCGACGAGCAGGTCGGCGCGCGCGGCGATCGCGTCACGAGCATGAGCGTCGTGGTGATGCCGGCCGGCGTCGCGCACGAAGACCGCATCGGCGCGCACGGCAACCGATCGCTCTTCGTGAGTCTCGCGCCGGCGTTGCGCGAGCTCGTCGAGCGGGAGCCGCGCTCGTGGTCGATCGTGCACGGCGGCGCGCCCGCGCGCGTGCTGCTGCGGCTCTATCGCGCGTTCCGCATCGGCGGCGACGACGAGCACGCGACGATGCAGGAGCTGCTGATCGAACTGCACGACGCGCTCGCACGCGAAGATCGCGGCGACGTCGTGCCCGCGCGCTGCGTGCGCCGTGCGCTAGCGTTGCTCGAATCTGCACGCGGACCGCTGCGTCTCGCGAACGTCGCGCGCGAGTGCGGCGTCGATCCCGCGTATCTCGCGCGCGCGTTTCGCCGCTATCGCGGCACGACGATGGGCGAGCATTTGCGCCGCGTGCGCGCGCGACGTGCCGCGGCGTTGCTAACGTCGACGAACGTGCCGATCGCCGACGCGGCGCTCGCGTGCGGGTTCGCGGATCAGAGCCATCTCACGCGCGTCTTCCGCGTGGAGCTCGGCCTCTCCCCCGCCGCGTTCCGGCGGTTGATGTCAAATCCGTTCAAGACCAGCCGCTGACGTTCGCGCGATCTTCGCGCGCATGAATCTCGTTCCGCTGCTGCTGCTTGCGACGACGACGACGCTTGCTCCCGCGTTGCGCACCGACACCGTCGAAGGCGTCGCACGGCTCGTCGACGAAAGCTACGTCTTCGAAGCGTCCGCGCATCAGATCGCGGCGACGCTGCGGCAGCATCTCGCCGCCGGTGCCTACGACGCGATCAACGATCCGCAGACGCTCGCCACGACGCTCACGAACGAGCTGCGTCGCCTCGCGCACGATGAGCATCTCGAAGTCGTCGTACGCGCGCCGGAACCGCCGGCGCCTTCGACGAACAACACCACGCCCGCGCAGACCGAGCCGCCGTGGCTTCCCGATCTTCGCCGCCGCGCGTACGACTTCGTGCGCGTCGAGCGGCTCTCCGGCAACGTCGGCCTGCTCACGCTCGACTCCTTTCCGCCGCCCGAATACGCGGGAGACACCGCGGCTGCGGCGATGCGCATGCTCGCGGATGCGGGCGCGATCCTCATCGATCTGCGTCAGAACAGCGGCGGCAGCGGCGATATGGTGAACTTCCTCGCGAGCTATCTCTTCGCCGAACGCACCGTCATCGGTCGCACGCTCCGCCGCACCGAGCCGCACCTCACGGAAGATCGCACGCTTGCCTACGTCCCCGGTCCGCGCATCCTCGGCAGCGACGTCTACGTCCTCACCTCGCGCGGCACGTTCTCCGCGGCCGAGGCATTCGCGTTCGCGCTGCAGCAACGCGGGCGTGCGATCGTGATCGGCGAGCCGACGCGCGGCGGCGCGAACGCGGGACGCTACCGTCGCATCAACGACACGTTCGCCGTCTTCATCCCGGTCGCGCATGCGATGGCGCCGGAATCGGACAAGTCGTGGGACGGCACCGGCGTGCAGCCCGGCATCGCGACGTCGTCAATCGATGCGTTCGACGTCGCTTATCGCCGCGCGCTCGAAACGCTGCTCGCGAAGACGCCGGAGAGCGACTACAAACGCGAGCTCGCGTGGCTGCTCGTGCCGTTGTCGGATCAGCCGATCGACGTCGCGCGCCTCGCCGGCACGTACGGTACCGTCACGTTGCGCGCGCAAGGCGAACGGCTTTTCTACTCGCGCGATCGCGGTGCCGAGCGCGCGCTGCTCGCGCTGACCGACGGCGCGTTCCGCCCCGAAGGACGCGAATGGCTGCATCTGCGCTTCGACGGCACGACGCTCGTCATCGAGCACAGCGACCGCGGCGTCGAGCGTTTCGCGCGCGATGACGCGGCGGCGCAGTCTCCCGCGCCGCCGCGATGATCGAACGTCAGAACGTCACGCGCGTGCTGATGCCGTACGTGCGCGGCGGGTTCGTGAGGTAGCTGACGCGCGCCCGCGTGCCGCGCTCCTGATCGAGCGCGAGCAACGCCCGCTCGTCGGTCACGTTGTTCACGAACAGCGCCGTGTCCCAGCGGTTGCGGAGCACGCCGATGCGGAGGTTGAGCAGGTCGTACGCGGGCAGCTTCGGATCGAACGTGAACGTCGACTGCGTGAACGGGCCGCCGATGTTGTTCGGCGAGAAAGACAACAAGTTGACCGTTCCGAATCCCGCGGCCTGGTCGCCGATCTGCGTGAAGCGGTCGCCGACGTGCTGGTACGCGCCGGTGAGATAGCCGGCCATCCCCTGCCGCATCGGCCAGTGGAACGTCGCCGCGGCCGCGGCCTGGAACTCCGGCACGGTCGGCAGCCGGTTGCCCTTCTCGATGCCGGCCACGATGCTCACGTGGCCCGCCGCGTCGGTCGACGTCAGCGTCGACTCGAGCCGCGAGCGGATGTGACTCGCGGAGATCGCGAAGTCGAAGCGATCGTTCGGCGCGACCTCGAACTCCGTCTCCACGCCTTCGCTGCGCGCCTTCGGCACGTTGAAGATGACGCGCGACGAGCACGAGCCCGCGGTCACCGTCGCCTGCAGGTCGCGAATGTCCATGTAGAACGCGGCAGCGTTGAACGAGCCGCGTCCGCCCAGGAACGTCGACTTCGAGCCGACCTCGTAGTTCCACAGCTTCTCGTCCTTCCACGTGTCGCGGCCGCCGAAGGTGACGAGGTCCTGCGCGGTGCAGAGCGGCACGTTCAGCGGATCGTTGATGCCGCCAAGGCGGAAGCCTTTCGAGATCTGCGCATTGAGGCGCGTGTTGTCGCTCAGCTTGTAGCCGAGAATCACGCGCGGCGCGACGCCTTTCGCCTTCGAGGTACCGCGCGTCGTGCCCGGATCGGCGAAGATGCCGTCGAAGGTCTGCGTGCGGTTCTCGCGGTAGTTGTACGCGCGCAGTCCGCCGGTGACGTCGAGCCTCGGATTGACGCTGTACGTCGCCTCGCCGAAGAGCGCGTACTGCTTGAAGCGATAGTCGAGATCCGAGAAGAAGAGCACGTCGCGCGCGGCGCCGTGCGTGCCCGCGGTCGGAATGCCGGAGAGCGTTTCGAAGCCGCTGACGAGGAGGCTCTGGCCGTAGCCGCGGTTCACGTGGCTGTAGAACGCGCCGGCGAGCCACTGCAGCTTCGGCGTGCTGCCGGCGAGACGCACTTCCTGCGTGAACGCCTTCGCTTTCGTGGCGTCGTCGAGCGGCGCGTCGAGCGTGTAGATGTTCGCCGGTAAGCCGATCGAGCCGCCGGTGATGCTCGCGGTGAGCGCCGTCGCATCACGCACGACGTCGATGTCGCGGTCGGAGTACGACGTGATCGAGGTGAGGCTGCGGTTGTTGCCGAGGTCGTAAGTCAGGTTGACGTCGCCGAGGAGGAACTTGTCGTCGTACGGTTCCTGGAACTGCGTGAACTGTTCGCGCTCGCCGAGGTGCACCGCGGGGCGCGTCGTCGTGAACGGATTCGCGAGGATGTTGAAGACGTCGACGCGGTTCCAGCCGTTCGAGTTGACCTTCTGATAGAGGATGCGCGGCGTGATCGACAGCGCGGCCGACGGCTGGAACTTGATCGCGACGCGCGCACCGGCGCGGTAGCCGTCGTTGACGTCGTCGTTCACGCTGAGATTCGGCTGCACGGCGTCGATGAAGCCCTCGTACTTCGTGTAGTACGCCGCGACGCGCAGGGCCGCGTTGTCGCCGAGCGGCGCGTTGACGGCTGCTTTCGCGCTGCCGCCGACGGAGCCGCCGTTCGACGCCACCGTGAGTTCGCCGACGTTCTCCGAGACGCCGAGCTGCGGCTGGTTGGTGATGTAGCGGACGGTGCCCGAGAGCGAGCCGGAGCCGAACAGCGTGCCTTGCGGCCCGCGCAGCACTTCGATGCGCGAGAGATCGAAGAGATCGATGTCGGGCGTGAAGAGCGAGAGCGAGATGACCGACTCGTCGAGGTAGACGCCGACCTGCTCTTTCACGCCCGGCTGGTCGCGGACGATCTGTCCCGCGGACACGCCGCGCATCGCGACCTGACTCTGGCCGGGGCCGAGGTTCTGCACCGTGAAGCCGGCGACATTCGCGGAGACGTCTTCGATCGTCTCCGCGCCGCGGTCGCGCAGCTCCGTTTCCGTCGGCGCGGCGACGGAGATCGGCACCGTCTGCACCGTCTCCTCGCGCTTGCGTGCGGTGACGACGATCTCTTCCGCCATCTTCGCCTTCTTCTCCTCCTCGGCGGTCTTCTTCTGATCGGAGGGCGTCGCCTGGGTAGTGGTGGTCTGCTGCGTCTCCTGCGCGCGGAGCCGCGTCGCCGGTGCCGCGAGAAGCGCGGCCGCCGCGGCGGTCATCACGATACGGGTCACGAGGGTCGTCATGGAGCATTCCCCCTTTCCGTCCGGAACTATTCAGTTGTGGATATGCGTAGATTGTGGACCTGGCGGGCAGAACCGTCAAGGCGGGAACGCAGCGGCCGCGCGTCGAACGCGGCGGCATGCGCGCGTATCATGAACGTTCAGAGAGAGACCACGATGCCTCACACGACTGGCGGAACCGTCATTCAGGGTTCCTTTCCCCATGGTGTCCCGCGATGGCTTTCGGAGCCGCGCTCGCGGATGCAGGCACTGCCGCGCACCACCGGCGCCGGAGAGCCGTTGCCGCCTCAGGTGCGGCAGGCGATGGAGTCGATCTTCGGCGCCAGCTTCGCCGCCGTGCGCGTGCACGTCGGTCCGCATCCGGCGACGATCGGGGCGGTGGCGTTCACGCACGGAACCGACATCCACATCGCGCCCGGCCACTACGATCCGTCCAGCGTGCAGGGACGGCGCGTGCTGGCGCACGAGCTGACGCACGTCGTGCAGCAGCGCGCGGGACGCGTGCGCAATCCGCACGGCAGCGGAGTCGTGGTGGTGAGCGATCCCGGCCTCGAAGCGGAAGCGGACCGGATGTCGCTGCGCGCGTTGTCGTTGCGAATCGAGCCCGCCGCCGTCGCCGCGCCTGTGCAGAGAAAGCCGGCGCATCGCGGTGTCGTGCAGATGTGGCCACGCCCGGTGACGCTCGGCGAGGCGAAGCAATTCCTCGAAGAAAAAATCGACGCGTACTGCGCCGGCCACCCCACGCCATTCCCTGCACGGATCCTGAAAGATGAAGAAAGCGCCGAGTTCCAGGCGTTGGTGCGGCGGTTCCGCGGCGATCCCCTCGCTCCCGACGGTTGGTTCAACGAAAAGGCGGCGAAGATCTACGCCGCGACGCTGATTCCCGCGTACGCGAGCGCGCCGCGGCGACTGACGCTGTCGCAGGCACGCGGCGTGATCGACGACGAGATCCGCGGGCATGTTCGCCGCGCCATCCTGCATCCCTCGCTGGCCGACTCGCTGCGCGCCCACGACGACAAGGACTACAAAGTCATGGTGAACCGGGTGCGCGGCACCGACGTCGCACCCGAGGTCTGGGCGAACTTCAGAACGCTGCAGATCTACGCGAAGCACGTGACCGCCGAATACGTGGCGGCGAACTCCAAGCCTTCCGCGGCCGCTTGGCCGCGTCCGCTCACCGAAGACGAAGCGACGGTCATCATTCACACGGCGGTCGCGGCAGAGCTCAAACACCGGACCGAACTGAAAGAAGGCTATTCGAAAACCGAGGAAGAACGGATCAAAGGCAAGCGCGGCGAAGCACTGCCGGATTTCAAGGCAATTCTCATCGCCATCCGCGGTTCCAACGGAGCGGAGCCGTGGAGGAGTACGGCTGACGCCAGGCGCTACGTCGAGGTTTCCGGTCTCATCGAGGCCTTCGTCACGAAGACCCTCCGCATTCCGAGCGTCCCGCTCTCGTGCGCGACGACGCTCGACGGAAAGTCGTATTCGATGCGCCATCTGTTCTGCGATGCGGTACGCCTCAAACACAACACCGTCGACGACGACAATCTGCGCAATGCGCTGAGCCGCATGGACAACAACCGTTCGGTGAGCGGCAACGCCGGCTTGCAGAAATCGTACGCCGGGTCGGCGACGAAAGGCGACATCGGACGACTGCAGGCCGGATCGCATGCGTCGTTCGGACGCGGTCCGGGCGGCTGCACGTTTTTCTTCCGCGCAACATCAGGGACGACGAATGAGATCCTCGCCATCGGCTATCACGTGCTGAACGCCGAGAACTACGAGATCGTCTGGGCCTTCAACGCCGCGTTGCGCGGGAGGTGGGAGTTCTGACGGCCGCGCCACGCCGGGTCGTGCTCGAGGAGAAGACTCCCCTCTCCCACTCGATGTTGTGGCGATTGCAGCGCGCGTACTTCGACGGCCGCGGCGTGCGCGCGTGGAACGAGTCCGTCGTCCCGCACTACATCACCAGCAATCCGTGGATCGCCGAGTCGTACGCGAACACGGTCCTCGGATGGTTGCGCGACATCGCGCCGTTCGTCGATCGCACCGCGCCGGTGCCGATCCTCGAGCTCGGGTGCGGCAACGGGCGCTTCGGCTGGCACTTCGTGCGCGCGCTGCTGCGCCTGTTCGATTCCGGCGCATTGCCCGGCGTACGCGTGCGTTACGTCTACACCGACTTCACGGACGCGAACCTCGACGTGCTCCGCTCCCATCCGTCGCTGCAGCCGTACATCGACGCGGGCGTCGTCGCATTCGCGCGCTTCGATGCGGAGTCGAGCGGCGAACTTCCGGAGGCGAACGGGAATCCGGTGGCCGTCATCGCGAACTACGTCTTCGACGGCATTCCGATGGACCTCTTTCGCGCGGAGAACGGCCGCCTCGTCGAACTGCTCCCGCGCATCGAAGCGCCGGCGAACACCGCGCCGGACGAAGAGGATCTGCTCGCGAAGATCTCCGTCACGTTCCGCCGCGGACGCGCGGTGCGCCGCCGCTATGCGGATCCGTCGTGGAACGCGATTCTCGACGCGTATCGCGCGATCGACGGCGCGAGCGTCGTGTTTCCGACCGCCGCGCTGACGCTGCTGCGCAACCTGCGCGAGCGCTCCGGCGGACGCCTGCTGCTGCTCAGCGGCGACAAGGGATTCACCGGCTTGCCCGCGCCAGACACGACCGATCAGGCCTACATCGCGCTCCACGGCAGCGTCTCGTTCGCGGTCAACTACCACGCCCTCGGCGCGTGGACCACCGCGCACGGCGGAGTGTTTCTTCATACGACGAATGACCGTTCGCCGCTGCCGGTCGTCGCCTGCCTCTTCGATCGCGGCGACACGGCGTTCGCGGAGACGCGGCTGGCCTTCGCGCAGCACATCGAGCGGCGCGGTCCCGCGGACTTTTTCGCCGTCAAACGCGGCGTCGAGCAGCAGTACGGCGCGTTCGCGTTCGACGATCTCGTCGCGTACCTCCGCTTCACCGGCTGGGATCCGGTCGTGTTTCTCGGCGCCTTCCGAACGCTGCTGCGCTACGCCGAGAACGGCGATTCCGTCACGCGCGAAACGCTGCGCGACGTCGCACGGAACGTCGGCGCCGAATACTTCCCGCTGCTCGAGCGCGACGATCTCTACTTCCATCTCGGCATGGTGATGATGAGCGCGCGCGACGGTGCGGAGGCGCTCGCATGGTTTCAGCGTTCGCTCGACCTCCGCGGACCGGACGCCGCGACGCTGACGCACATGGCGCTGTGCCACGGCCTCGTCGCGCAGTGGCGCGAGGCCCGCGCCTGCCTGCGCAACGCGCTCGCGCTCGAGCCAGATCACGAAGAGGCGCGCGAGCTGCTCGCGAAGCTGACCCGCCGCCGGCGCAACTAGACGAAGATGCGCGCTTCTTTCAGCTCGCGGATCTTGTCGCGGATCTCCGCGGCGCGCTCGAAGTCGAGGTTCTTCGCCGCGTCCTTCATCTCTTTCTGGAGGCGCGAGATGGCCTTGTCGAGATCTTCGCCCTGCGCGAGATCGAGCTTCGACTTCTGGCCCGGCAGCGGGATGTCCATGTAGTCGAGGTTCGACATCTTCACGAGATCGGAGTCGATCGACTTGATGATCGTCGCGGGCTCGATGCCGTGCTCCTCGTTGTACTGCTGCTGCACGGCGCGGCGGCGGTTCGTCTCGTCGATGGCCCAGCGCAGCGAGTCCGTGATCTTGTCGGCGTACAGGATCGCCACGCCGTTCACGTTGCGCGCGGCGCGGCCGATGGTCTGAATGAGCGAGGTCTGCGAGCGGAGGAACCCTTCCTTGTCCGCGTCGAGGATCGCCACGCACGAGCACTCCGGCACGTCGAGTCCTTCACGCAGAAGGTTGATGCCGATCAGCACGTCGTAGACGCCCATGCGGTAGTCGCGAAGGATGGCGATGCGCTCCAGCGTCTCGACGTCCGAATGGAGGTAATTCACTTTGATGCCGAGCTCCATCAGATACCGCGTGAGGTCCTCGGCCATCCGCTTCGTCAGCGTCGTCACCATCACGCGCTCGCTCTTCGCGATGCGCTCCTTGATGACGCCGATGAGATCGTCCACCTGCCCTTTCACCGGACGGATGACGATCTCCGGATCGAGGAGGCCCGTCGGCCGAATGACCTGCTCCGCGAAGAGGCCGCCGGTCTTCTCGAGCTCGTACGGCCCCGGCGTGGCAGAGACGTAAAGGATCTGGTCGAGCTTTCCCTCGAACTCGGTGAACGAGAGCGGCCGGTTGTCGATCGCGCTCGGCAGACGGAAGCCATAGTCGACGAGCGTCACCTTGCGCGCGCGGTCGCCGCCCCACATCGCGCGCACCTGCGGCATGGTCTGGTGCGACTCGTCGACGACGAGCAGGAAGTCTTTCGGGAAGTAGTCGATCAGCGTCGGCGGCGGCTCGCCCGGCTCGCGTCCGCTGAGATGGCGCGAGTAGTTCTCGATGCCGTTGCAGTAGCCGAGCTCCGCGATCATCTCCAGATCGAACATCGTCCGCTGCGAGAGCCGCTGCGCTTCGAGGAGCCGGTCCTGCGCGCGCAGCTCCGTGACGCGCTCGTCGAGCTCGACGCGGATGTTCTCCATCGCCTGCATGAGCCGCTCGCGCGGCGTGACGTAGTGCGTGCGCGGATAGATGGCCAGGCGATCGTACGAGCGGCCGGTGGTCTTGCCCGTGACCGGATCGATGCGCGTCATCTTGTCGATCTCGTCGCCGAAGAACTCGATGCGCACCGCGTCGTCCTCGTACGCCGGCCACACCTCGAGCACGTCGCCGCGCACGCGGAAGCTGCCGCGCGCGAGGTCGTACGGCGTGCGCTCGTACTGCATCTCCGTCAGCTTGCGGAGGTACTGCGTCATCGGCTTCTCGATGCCGCGCTCGAAGAACAGCAGCATGCCGTAGTACAGCTCCGGCTCGCCGATGCCGTAGATGCAGGAGACCGAGGCGACGATGATCACGTCGCGGCGCTCGAAGAGTGCTTTCGTCGAGGCGAGCCGCAGCTTGTCGATCTCGTCGTTCTTGGTCATCTCCTTTTCGATGTAGAGATCGGTCTGCGGGATGTACGCCTCGGGCTGGTAATAGTCGTAATACGAGACGAAATACTCGACCGCATTCTCCGGAAAGAAGTTCTTGAACTCCTGGTAGAGCTGCGCCGCGAGCGTCTTGTTGTGGCTGAGGACGAGTGTCGGCCGGTTCAGCGCCTCGATCACCTTCGCGACGGTGAAGGTCTTGCCGGAGCCGGTGACGCCGAGGAGCACCTGATGTTTCTCCCCGGCATTGAGGCTTTCCGTGAGCTGGCGAATGGCCTCGGGCTGATCGCCCTGCGGCTGAAATGGCGAGAGAAGCTGGAAGCGATCGGACATGGTCTCGAAGAAAGGATCAGTGTGCGGGTTGCGGACGAATGGCGTGCGCCTCCGCGACGATCGTCTGCGCCTCGGCGGGATCGACCTTGCTGTCGGCCGCAGCGTCGCGCAGCGCGCGCAGCAGCGGATCGAGCTTTGCCGCGCTGATGCGGTTCGCGCGCAAGTCCTTGCGCACGCGCTCGACTTCCGCGTCGACCAATTGCCGCTGCGCGGGCGTCACCGCGGCGGTGTACATGCCGCGGATTTCGCCCATGGTCATGCCGATGACCCAGTCCATCAGATCGGTTAGTCCGCCGCTCGAGAGCCACACGCCGCCGGCGACGAGGATCGCGAGCATGAGCACGGAGGCCGCGCCGCAGCCGAAGGGAACCCAGCGTGGAAAGACGGCGTTCGGGGTGGGACCGGAGTAGTACTCGGCGGGCCACTGGAACCGCCGCGCGGGAGGCGCAGGGAGGTCGGTCATCGCGCCGCGAGAGAGTATCATGTGCGCAATACCCGCCTCGCGGTCGTAAGGAAGATACGCAAACCAATGCCTGCTCTTGCGAATATCTCTGTGCTGATTCTCGACGACAACCCGCTCGTGCTGAAGCTGGGCCGCGCGCTGCTCGAGCGTGAAGGCTGCACGGTGCTGACGGCGTCGAGCTGGATCGAGTTCAATCACGTGCTCGCCGGCAACACGCCCGACATCATTTTTCTCGACGTCAACCTGCCCAGCATCAAGGGCAACCGCCTCAGCGAAGTGCTCAAGTCGCAGTCGAACAAGAAAGACATCCCGATCGTGCTCATCTCCGATCTGCCCGAGCGCTCGCTCGAGGAGATGTTCCCCAGCTCCGGCGCGAACGCGTGGATGCGCAAGCCGCTCACGCGCGACAAGATGATCGACATGATCACGCGCTACGTGCCGACCGCGCGCGCGTGAGCGCGAACGCCGCGAGCGCGATCAGCGTCACGGCGCTGATCGCGCGTCCGCGCACGAACGACTCCGGCAGATAGACGAGACGCACGTCGTGCCGTCCGCGCGGCACGAACACGGAGACGAACGCGAGGTTCGCGCGCGTCGATTTCACGCGGCGGCCATCGATGTACGCGCGCCAGCCATTCCACGCGGTGTCGGAGACGACGACCCAGCCGTCGCCCTGCATGTCGGCGTCGAAGCGATACATGCCGCGACGCGAGCGCTCGCGCAGGACGATGCTGCCCGGACCGTTGACGCGTTCCGGCGCGGGCGTCGCCGCATCGACCCACATCCGGTCGCGAAAGTCGGTCTCCTGCAGCATCTCCGCGAGCTGCTGTTCGGGCGTGCCGCCGAGGCGCACGCGTTTGGGGACCGAGACGCGCGGAATGACGTTGGCGTTTTCGAGGAGCATCGAGCCCGGCATCGCCGCGACTTTCCGCCAGCCGTTCGGGACCGGCGCGTCGTCCGCGGCGACGGCGAAGCGGATGTTGAGGAAGGAGAGGAACGGCCGCGTGAGATCGGCGACGCGGTTGAACCAGACGACCTGGTGCTGACACCAGAGCGGAAACGTGCGGCCGGTGCCCATGTACGTGACCGCGTCGTAGCCGCGCGCGTCTTCGAGCCCGTAGTAGACGTTCGTCGCGGGGATCAGCGCGTACTTCAGCCCCACAATGCGAAACGGCTCGCGGATGTTCGCGAGCGAATCGAAGAGCGCGAGATGCGGATACGCGGCGTGCGCGGGAAAGGTCTTGTGCGCGCCGGACTCGGAGATGGTGCGCTGCGCGAGTAGCAACCCGAGTAACAGCGGCAACGCGGCCCGCGTGCGCGTGAATGCGAAGAGCAGCGCGGCCGCGGCGAGAAATCCGAGCTCGGCGTGGATGCGATACGTGCCCCAGTCGTTCGGCAGCGGCGCGAGGCGCACGTGCTGCGTGAGCCACCACGTGCCGGCCGCGAGCAACGCGAGCACGATGCCGCACGGGAGCGCCGCCGCGCGCGGCGCGCGCAGCGCTTCTTCCGCGCCGATCGCAGCGAGAAACGCGAGGAACATCGCCGCGGCGAACGCGAGTCGCTCGTTGTGCGTGATGTCCAGCAGCGGGAAGTGCTGCAGCGCGTTCGCCGCCGGTCCCCACGCGATGGCGACGGCGATGCACGCGATGGCGCTCGCGACGAAGAACCACGTGTCGCCGCGACGGCGTGTCACGGCAAACGCCGCCAGCGCGAGCGCGATGCTGCCGACGGCGAAGCTCTCCGCGCGCAACGGCGGCAGCTCCGGCACTTCCCACTTGCGCAGGTAGAGGTACGGAAAGAGATCGGTGGCGAGATACGCGAGCATCTGCGTCCGCGGCGCCGCGCGATCCTCGTGCGACCAGACGCGCACCTTGTATTCGTATTCCGCCGACTGCGCGATGGCCTTGCGCATCGGCAGGATCTGGATCGCGCAGAGCGCGAGCGCGACGAGGCCTGCGACGAGCGCGGTGACGATCGGCCGCATCGGCGCGATGCGCAGGCGGATCATCGTGAACACCGCGTACGCCGATGCGAGCAGCACGACGTGCAGCAGCGTCTCCGGATGTCCGAGCATCAGCACGAGCGTCAGCGTCGCGGTGAGCAGCGCCGCCGAGCGGACCGTTGGCGCGGTGACGATCCGCCGCGCCGCGAGCATCACCAGCGGCATGCACGCGCTCGCAAAGCCCAGCGGCCATTCGATGTAGAGCACGATTGAGGTCGAGCCGAGCCACGCCGCCGCACCGATGAGCGACGCGCATTCGCTCAGCTCCAGCTCACGCGCAAAGAGAAACGCGCAGAGCCCCGCCGCGAAGAACGCGATCGCCGCCGTGAACGTGAAGCTCTGCGCCGCCGGCAGCAGACACGCGATCCACGTGAACGGACTGAACACCGCCGCCTGCGCGCCCGCCGCGAGCAGATGCCCGCAGAGGTTGTATGCGTTCCACAGCGGCCACTCCCCGCGCGCGAGCGACTCCTGCACCACGCGGCGCCACGGCAGCATCTGCGAGTAGATGTCCGTGACCGCGATGTTGTGCGGCGCGCCGATCCCGTACTCCCCTTTCAGCGCCGCCAGCGGCTCCGACTGATACGGATGATCGATCGGCGCGTACACGCCGCCGGTCACGAGCGCATATCCGACGAAGAGTAGCGGCATCGCCACGAGCACGATCGCCGCCGCACGTGAGAGCGGCGTCACGAACCGGTGCGCGAGCGCGAGCAGCGCGAGCGCGGTCAGGAGGTAGAGAACGAGCGTCATGCGGCGCGCCGCATTGTGCCATCGCCGCTAAAGCCGCTGTGCGCCGTCGAGCTTACCGAGCGTTCGATCGAACGTGCCGAGCGGCAGATGTCCCGACTTGCGTGCGATCGCCAGCACCAGACAGTCAGAAAATCCGAGGGCGGGCTGCCGACGATAGGACTCGAGCGCCGCAACGACAGCGTCTGCGTCCTGCAGCGTCAACTGCGCGAGACCGAGCAGTTTCTCGATGCCGGCGATGAGCTGGCCGGGTTTCAGGTGATAAGCGGTTTCGAGAACCCACACGGTCTCGGCGAGTACCAGCTGTGGCACCCATGCTCCCGGTTCTACGAATGCTTCGGCGAGCGCGACTTGCCTCGCATCGTCGCGCGTCACGAGCCGCACGAGGACGTCGTGTCAACGGCGCGCATGCTTGGCGCGGATGTGCTTCGCGATGGTCGCCTTCACGTCCACGCTTTTCTCGGGCGGTTGACCGCCGAACAGCGCTCGATGAACGTCTTCGAAGGAATAGCGGCCGGCACGGCGCACGAAGACGAGTTCGCCGTCCTGTTCCCATTCGACGATCGATCCCGGCCCGATTCCGAGCTTGCGCCGGATTTCCGCGGGAACGGCGATCTCGCTCTGTGCCGTCAGCTTCGATTGCGCGCGCGCCATGGCTCGATCGTACCTCGGTCGGGACGTATTGACCACTGCCTAAGGTTGCCACCGCCGCGCCGCCTCACTCCTCGTTCCGCTCGCCGCGTTCGCGAAACCGTTGCCGCGCCGCGGCGGCGTCGGTTTCGTACGTCACGCCGGAGAGCTCGGTCGGGCGGAGGTCGACGCAGGCGGCGATGGAGAGCGTGGCGTCGAGCAGCGCGGTGGCCATCCCTGTGGGCGTCTTCGGGGCGGAGGCGGAGAGGGCGATGCTTTCGTGATCGCGAATCGCGGCGAGCGACACCACGGCGTGCAGTCCCTTGCGCAATTGCGGGGCGTGGCGCATGTGGCGCGGACGCGTGCGCAGCGTGTAGTCGGCGCGCGCGCCGAGGGAGATGAAGCCGTTGACGGTGAACGGCTCGGGGCGGTCGGCGTCCTTCACGTCGCGCAGCAGACCCCACGAGCTCATTGATATCAAAGTGTCGCGAGCCGCCGAGCCAGACCCAGACCACGGCCTCGATGTCGTGCAGCATCTGCCAAGCGATCTCCTCGTATTCGCCGGCGCGGCGCTGGCGCTCCATCAGCGTGTCGATGAAGCCGACGGTCGCGACCAGTTGCAGCACGCTGCAGCCGACGCTGAGAAGGACGTCGTCGCGCGTCAGATGTCCGGTGTGGTTCAGCGCGAGGTAGAGCAGCACGACGCCGCCGCCGAGGAAGCAGCACGACCAGTCCCACGCGAAGTCGCATCGCAATGGGAAGACACGACGCGATGCGATTTGTGGCGCGCCGTGCGCGTTAGTGCCCGCTGGTGTCGGTGTTCGGCGCGGGCGACTCCGCGCCCTCGCCCGTGCGCGCCGACGCGTCGTTCGCGGCCTGGGTCGGCTCCGCTTCCTTCGGCTGATAGAACGGTCGCTGCAGGTAGTACGGTAGTTTACTGACCTCGACGCTGGCGCCGCTGCAGTCCTTGTCCGGCTCCTGGCCCGCGACGAATGCCTGGTTGACGACGCGGCTGCACGGACCCGCGCCGCGGCGTCCGCTGTAGAGATCCATCGGCACGACCACGACCCCCGCGGGCGGCTCGAACTCCGGCTTCGGCGTCCGCAGCTTGAGCGTCTCCAGCTGTTTCTCGACGTCGATCCAGATCGGCAGCGCGACTTCGGCGCCGGTCGCGCCGCCGCCGAGCGACTTCGACGGATCGTCGTAGCCGGTCCAGACGCCGATCGTGTACTCCGGCGTGAAGCCGATGAACCACGCGTCCGTGTAGCCGTTCGTGGTGCCGGTCTTCCCCGCGAGCGGCGGCGCGAGCGTATGCGCCGCGTAGCCCGTGCCGCGATCGATGACGCCCTTGAGCATGTACGCCAGCTCGAACGCGACCTGCGGCGAGGTGGCCTCGGAGAGCTCGGACAGCGGCTCGTCGAGCGCGCGCTCGGTCTGGTCGGCAATCTTCCGGATGTAGCGTGGCTTGACGTAGACGCCGTTGTTGATGAAGACGTTGTACGCGGCCGTCATCTCCACCGGCGAGACGCCCGCGGCGCCGAGAGCCAGCGACGGATACTTCGGAAGATCGGAGGTGATGCCGCAGCGGCGCGCGAAGTCGACCACGCGGTCGCCGCCGGCCATCATGTACGTCTTCACCGCGGGCACGTTGATCGACAGCTCGAGCGCGCGCTGGATCGTGACGATGCCGGCGTACTTGCCGTAGTAGTTCTTCGGCGCGTACGTCTGATTTCCCACGGGAATCGCGATCGGCGCGTCGAAGAGCGTGTCGGCCGGCGTGAGTCCTTTCTCGAACGCGGCGCCGTAGACGAACGGCTTGAACGACGAGCCGGTCTGCCGCCGCGACTGCACGGCGCGGTTGAACTTCGACATCTGGAAGTCGTAGCCGCCGACGAGCGCTCGGATCTCGCCGCTCTTCACGTCGATGGCGACGATCGCGCCCTGCACGACCGGCATCTGGTCGAGCATCCACTTGCGCGCTTTGGTCTTCTCGTTCTCGCTCTGCAGGACGTAGACGAGATCGCCGCGTTTGACGACGCCGTCGAGCGTCTTCTTCGTGGTCCACTTCCACGACTCGGGGTCGAGGTCGATGCGGTCGCGGTTGACGCGCACGGTGACGCGATCCTTCCCCACCGCGAGCACGACCGCGGGATAGAGACGATCGACGGTGTACGGCTCGCTGCTCCAGCTCGGATCGCGCCACGTTTCGGGATCGAGTCCTTCCGCGACGAGGTTGCGCGAGGGCTTGCGGAAGCCGCGGCGTTTGTCGAACCGGCGTAAGCCGCGCTGGAGCGCGATTTCGGCGGCTTGCTGCATGCGCAGGTCGAGCGTCGAGTAGACCTTGAGCCCGCGCTGGTAGAGGTTCTCGACGCCGAACTTCTCGTTCTTCTCGATGTACTGCCGGATCTCTTCGGCGAAGTACGCGCCGACGCGCGGAGCCTCTTCTTTATACGTGCCGAGAATGAGCGGCGTCGACACGGCCTGCTGATACTGCTGGCGCGTGATGAAGCCTTCCTTCAGCTCGCGGCTCAGCACATAGTCGCGGCGCATCTTCGCGCGATCCGGATGCGAGATCGGGCTGTAGAACATCGGCGAGCGGATGAGCGCGGCGATGGTCGCGCCCTCGGCGATCGAGAGATCTTTCGCGTGCTTGCCGAAGTAGAGGCGCGAGGCGGCTTCGATGCCGTACGCGCCGTGGCCGAGGTAGACCTGATTCGCGTAGAGCTCGAAGATCTGGTCTTTGGTGAAGTCCTTCTCGATCTGCACGGCGAGAAAGACCTCGTTGATCTTGCGGCGCAGCGTCTTCTCGGGCGTGAGGAAGACCTGCTTGGCGAGCTGCTGCGTCAGCGTCGACGCGCCCTGCGCGCGGCGGCGTTCGATGACGTCCTTGATCGCGGCGCGGATGATCGCTTTCGGATCGACGCCGCCGTGTTTGTAGAAATCGGCGTCTTCGGTGGCGACGACGGCGTTGACGAAGTTCTGCGACATCTCGCGCTTCGGCACGACGATGCGGCGCTGGATCGAGTACTCCGCGAACGGCAGTCCGTTGCGGTCGTAGATGCGCGTGATGATAGCCGGCTGATAGTCGATGAGCTTGCGGACCGCGGGCACGCGCACGGCGTGCGCGAAGAGAAAGCCCGCCGGAACGCCGAGCAGCGCGGCGACGAGCAGCAGGAGCAGGCGCGCGCGGCGCGAGCGCGGCGGGGCTTGCGGAACGAGCTCGGTCACGCGCTCAGTTTATCCTGAGCCCGCGCCGAGATCCGCTCGCGACTCCGCGCCTCAGGATAAAATCGATCGCAATGTCCGCGAACCCCATCGCGCCTCCCCATCCGGACTGGAGCCGGCTGGTCGGCGACTCGCTGAAGCACAACGGGCCGTGGCACACGTACGCGAAGCTGCTCGAGGCGCGGCGCGTCTATCCCGACGACCTCTCGCTGCGCGGCTACGTGGAGCTCGTGCGCAACGCGATCGTGCGCGAATTGCTCGCGCATCCGCGCGGCATGCAGGCGGTGCCGAAGCTGAGCGCCGAGTTCCTCTCGAACTTCGACCGCTTCAATCTCAACGCGCAGGAAGGCTATCTCGTGTCGCTCATCGACGGCCGGCTCGATCTGCAGAAGCTGCTCATCCTCAGTCCGTTCGATCCGTTCACGACGCTGTTCATTCTGGCGAAGCTGCAGCAGGAGCGCGCCATCACGGTGCCGCAATGAGCTTCGCCATCTCGCTGCTCGACAAGCTGCCGAGCGCCATCGCCGTCGTCACGGAAGCGGGCACGATCGGCTATCGCAACCGCGCCTTCGAAACGATCTTCGGCGACGACGCGGCGCAGTGGCTCAACGAGGCCGCGCGCGCGGTCGCGGGCGAGCGCGGCTGGCTGCAGGGGTTCTTTCTCGACGGCGACGAACAGAAGTCGACCGACGTCGAGATCGAAGGCCGCGTCTACCGCATCGACCGCATCCTGCGCGTCGACGAGGCCGACCTCCGCGGCGTGGCGCTGTCGTTCGACGACGTCACGAGCCAGCGCGAGGCGGAACAGGCGAAGTCGGACTTCACCGCGCAGATCGTCCACGACCTCCGCGGGCCGCTCTCGGGCATCCAGGGCACGCTGGAGTTCGTGCTCGCGCAGGAAGGGACGAAGCTCGACTCGATCTACTCCGACCTCCTGCAGGAAGCGCAGCGCGAGTCCGAGCGGATGATGAATCTCATCAACGAGATTCTCGATTTCTCGAAGATCCAGTCGGGCAGCTTCACAGTCGAGACCGAGCCGGTGCGCGTGGCCGGTGTGCTGAAGCGCGCGGTGCGCAGCCTCCAGCAGGTCGCCTCGCGCGACGAGGTCTTCCTCCTCACCGCGCACGGCCGCGACGTGCCGCAGATCATCGGCAGCGTGGAGAAGCTGACGCAGGCGGTGATCAACCTCATCTCGAACTCGCTGAAGTTCACGCCGAAAAAAGGGCTGATCTCCGTCGGCGCGCAGATCGTGCGCAACGGCGATGCGCCCGAGGCGATCGTCATCACGGTGACGGACACGGGGATGGGCATCAAGCCCGATCAGTTGCAGACGATCTTCGAAAAGTACAAGCAGAGCGGCAACAAGTCGCTGCGCGGCGGCGGCGGCACGGGACTCGGCCTCTACATCGTCAAACAGGTCATCGAGGCGCACGGCGGCGAGGTGAGCGTGGCGTCGATCGAAGGCGTGGGGACGTCGATGGTGCTGCGGCTGCCGGTGAAGCGAGTGGCCTAGAGAATCGCGTCGATCCCGTACGCGATCTCGTCTTCCGTCACGTCGCTCACCACCACGCACTCGCCAACTTTGCGCGGGAACACCATCACCCGCGCGGTGCCGGTGTTCTTCTTGTCGTGCTCGGTCGCGGCGAGGATGTCGCGCCGATCGAGCTTCGGCAGCGGCGACGGCTCGTACTTGCGGATGGCTCGCTCGATGCGCGCCGCTTCGTCTCGCGCGAGGAGCCCGCGGCGCACGGCGATCGCGTTCGCGCCGATCATCCCCCACGCGACGGCCTCACCGTGCGTGAGTCCTTCGTAGTGCAGCGCGGCCTCGATGCCGTGGGCGATCGTGTGGCCGTAGTTGAGCAGCCGCCGCAGGTCGGCCTCCCGTTCGTCGGCGGAGACGATCTCCGCTTTGACGCGGATCGCCGCGCGGACGACTGCGTCGAGATCGAACGCATCGCCTTCGAACCGCTCGAAGAGCAGCGGATCGCCGATCACGCCGCCTTTCAGCGCCTCGTACAAGCCGGAGAGCCGCTCGCGCGGCGGCAGCGTGTCGAGCACCTCGAGATCGCTGACGACGGCGCGCGGCGGATAGAAGCTGCCGATGAGGTTCTTGCCCTTCTCGTGGTTGACGGCGAGCTTGCCGCCGATCGAGCTGTCGACCTGCGCGAGCAGCGTCGTCGGCACGTGCACGAGATCGATGCCGCGCAAATAGATCGACGCCGCGAAGCCGGCCGTGTCGCCGAGCATGCCGCCGCCGACGACCACCGCCATCGCGTCGCGGCGTGCGCCGCGGTCGAGGAGCTGCGTGACGACGTCGTTCGCCGTCGCGAGGGTCTTGTTCGCCTCCCCTTCTTCGATCGTCAGGATCTCGGCGTCGCGAAACGAGCGCGCGACGCGCATGCCGAAACGCTCGCGCAGCGCGTGCGAGGTGATGACGAAGACGCGCCCGCGCGGACGCACGGCCTCGCCGACGCGATCGAGCGCGCCGCGTTCGACGTAGACCGGATAGTCGCTCGACTGGCGGATGACGAGGAACGGCGTCATCGCGTCATCGCTTCAGCGCGATCCCCAACTCGTCGAGCTGCTTCGCGTCGACGTCCGACGGCGCCGCGCACATGAGGTCCTGCGCGCGCGCGGTCTTCGGGAACGCGATCACGTCGCGCAGCGACTCGGAACGCGACATGAGCATCGCCAGCCGATCGACGCCGAGCGCGATGCCGCCGTGCGGTGGCGCACCGTAGCGGAACGCGTCGATGAGGAAGCCGAACCGCGCCTGCGCATCCTCGGCGCTGATGCCGAGAGCCTGAAACATCCGCTGCTGAACGTCGGGCTGATTGATGCGGATCGAACCGCCGCCGAGTTCGATGCCGTTGAGCACGACGTCGTACGCGCGCGCGAGCACCGCGCCGGGATCGCTGTCGAGGAGCTCGAGGTGCTCGGGACGCGGCGAGGTGAACGGATGGTGTCGCGCGAAAAAGCGCTGCGACTCGTCGTCCCATTCGTACAGCGGAAAGTCGGTGACCCAGAGGAAGTCCCAGCGATCGTCGGGGATCAGCTTCTCGTCACGCGCGACGCGCAGCCGCAGATTCGCGAGCACGTCCCACACGACGGTCTGCTTCCCGGCGACGACGAGCGCGAGATCGTTCTCGTTCGCATGCAACGCGGCGCGCAGCGCGTCGAACGCCGCGTCGTCGAGGAACTTCTTGATCGACGAGCCGCGCTGCGCGTCGAACTTGATCCACACCAGGCCGCTCGCGCCGAGCTTCTTCGCGTCTTCCGTCAGCTCGTCGATGCGCTTGCGCGAGAACGACGCGCCGCCCGGCACCACGATCGCGCGCACGGTCGCCGCGGCTTTGAACGGCTCGAAACTGGTCGTCTTCGCGGCATCGGTGATGTCGACGAGCTCCATGCCGAAGCGCGTGTCGGGGCGGTCGATGCCGAAGCGGTCCATCGCCTCCTGCCACGTCATGCGCGGGAACGGCGTCGTCACGGCGATGCCGGCGAGCGGGAAGATCTTCTCGAACAGTCCCTCCATCAGCGCATAGATGAACTCTTCGTCGATGAACGAGCACTCGACGTCGATCTGCGTGAACTCCGGCTGGCGGTCGCGGCGCAGGTCTTCGTCGCGGAAGCAGCGCGCGATCTGGAAGTAGCGCTCGAGTCCCGCGACCATGCAGAGCTGCTTGAAGATCTGCGGCGACTGCGGCAGCGCGTAGAACTCGCCCTTGTGCACGCGGCTCGGCACGAGGTAGTCGCGCGCGCCTTCGGGCGTCGACTTCGTGAGGATCGGCGTCTCGACTTCGATGAATCCGAGGCCGTCGAAATAGTTGCGCGTCGCGGTGAGCATCTTCGAGCGCAGCACGAGATTGCCCGCGAGCGACGGCCGGCGCAGATCGAGATAGCGATACTGCAGGCGCAGCTCTTCGGCGGCGTCGGTGTCGTCTTCGATCGCGAACGGCGGCGTGTCGGCGCGGTTGAGAATGGTCACGACCTTCGCGACGACTTCGACGTCGCCGGTCGGCAGCTTGGCGTTCTTCTGCGCGTCCGCGCGCTCGAAGACCTCGCCTTCGATGCGCACGACGAATTCGCCGCGCAGTTCCTTCGCCGCGGCGACGACGTCGGCGGACGCGCCTCGCTCGCGGTCGACGACGACCTGGCAGATGCCGCCGCGGTCGCGGAGATCGATGAAGATCAGCTCACCGAAGTCGCGGCGCTTCTGCACCCAGCCGTTGAGCGTAACGGTTTGACCGACGTGGTCCTTGCGAAGAGATCCGGCGAAAACGCGAGTCATTGTGCGAGGTAGCTTTCCTTGATGTCGACGTAATGCTTCCACGATGCTTCGAGATGTTCGAGCTCGTCGTCCTTCAGCGGACGGACGACGCGCGCGGGGACGCCGACGACGAGCGTGCGCGGCGGCACGTGCATGCCCGGCGGCACGAGCGCGCCGGCGCCGACGAGCGCGGATTCTCCGACGACCGCGCCGTCGAGCACGCGCGAGCCCATTCCGATCAGCGCGCCTCGCCGCACGGTACATCCATGCACGATCGCTCCATGCCCGATCGTCACTTCCTCGGCGATGATCGTCGGCCACTCGTTCGTCGTCACGTGGAGCACGGTGTTGTCCTGGATGTTCGTGCGCGAGCCGATGTGGATGAAGTGCACGTCGCCGCGCAGCACGGTGCCGTACCAGATCGAGCAGTCGTTGCCGATCTCGACGTCGCCGATGACGGCCGCGGTTTCCGCGACGAACACGCGCTCGCCGAGGCGCGGCTGCTTGCCGCCGTGCGGTCTCAGAATCATGGCGCGCGACTTTATCCGAAAGCGGATTTCTGACAAACCGCAACGCGCGCGGCGTCTCCTGCGTAATCAGCTGCGTGCTGAACTCGACACGACGGTCGATCCCTGCCCTCGCACTCGCGCTCATCGTCTGCATGCAACACTGCGCCACCGCGGCGGTTCCCGCGACGTCCGCCGCCGCGGCGCATCAGGACGGGGTGCAGCTCGCGGCGAACAGCCACGCGCCGGGTCTCGCGATCGCCGTCGTACGCGGCAAGCGGATGGTCTGGTCGGATGCGATCGGCGCCGCCGACATCGCGACGAATGCGCCGGTAACGATCGACACCGACTTTCGCATCGGCAGCGTGACGAAACTCCTGACAGCCACGCTCTTCGCGAAGCTCGTCGCGCGCGGCGTCGTGCATCTCGACGATCCCGCAAGCCGCTACGTGCCCGAGCTCACCAACGCGAACATCACCCTCGGGCAGCTCGCGCAGCATCTCTCCGGCATCCGCCACTACGGCCGTTCGGATTACATGAACACGCAGCACTACGACGGCGTATCCGCGGCGCTGCCCAAGTTCATCAACGACCCGCTCGTCGCCGCGCCCGGCGAGAAATACACGTACTCGAGCTACGGCTACAACCTCCTCGGCGCCGCGCTGGAACGCGCGACGAAGACGCCGTTCGACGAGCTGCTCGCGCGCGAAGTGCTGCGGCCGTTCGGCATGCGCCACACGTTCCGCGAGCCGCCCGCGAACGCGCGCGTCGTGAAGTTCTACGACCGCGACGACAAGGGCGCGCTCTCGGAGTCGCCGGCCGTCGATCTGAGCGATCGCATTCCGTCGGGTGCGTATCTGTCGACCGCCGGCGATCTCGCGCGGTTCGTGAGCGGCGTGCTCGCGTTGCCGCCGGCGACGCGCACGCTCCTCTTCACGTCGGGCAAAACGTCGGCGGGCAAGGAGACGAACGTCGGACTGGCGTGGCGTCTCGCGACGGACGACCGCGGCCGCGCGTACGTGCATCACGGCGGCGACGCCGTCGGCGGACGCGCGTTCGTGCTGGTCTATCCGCGCGAAAACATCGGCGTGGTGATCCTCGGCAATCTCTCGTTCGCGCGCATCGGCGAGAAGGACGCGCAGCAGCTCGCGGCGCACTTTCTGCCGTAGCGCGGCGGTCTCCTGACAAACGTCAGTGGCCGCGCCGCGCATGACGGCGCAGATTGCTCGCATGCAGCCTGCCGCATTCCGCCACCGCGCGCACGAGGTCACACGCATCGAGGCGTTCAGCGACGTCGTGTTCGGGTTCGCGCTCACGCTGATCGTGGTCTCGCTGGAAGTGCCGAAGACGTTCGCGGAGCTGATGCACTTGCTGCGCGGCTTTCCCGGCTTCGCGATCTGTTTCGCGATCCTGATGTGGATCTGGCACGCCCACCACACGTTCTTCCGCCGCTATGCGATGACGGACGAGCGGACGATCCTGCTCAACACGCTGCTGCTGTTCCTCGTGTTGTTCTACGTCTATCCGCTGAAGTTCATCTTCAGCGTCGTCACCGGCTCGATCGATCCCGGCACGGGCGATGCCGTCGCGCTCTTCGTGATCTACGGCCTCGGCTTCGCCGGCATCTTCGCGCTGCTGGTGTTGCTCTACCTGCACGCGCTGCAGCGCCGCGACGAGCTCGCGCTGAGCGCGGCCGAGGCGCACGACACGCGCACGTCGATCGTCATGTACGCCGGGTATGTCGGCGTGGCGATGCTATCCGTTCTCATCGCGCTCGTCGCGCCGCCGCGACACGTCGCGTGGGCCGGCTGGACGTACTTCATCCTCGGCCCGATCAGCGCGTGGATCGGCACGTCGCGCGGCCGGCAGCGACGGCGCATCGCGGAATGAACGTCCGCGCGGCGTCAGCGATGCGGCAGCGCGTCGCGCCACTGCAGCCACCAGCGTTTGACGTTGCCGAGGCCGAGGGAGCGGCGCCAGGTGTCGACCATCGCGGAGTTGCCGGCGATGATGCCTTCGCGCGTGACGCCCTCCGGCGGATTCGTCAGCGTGGCGAGGCGGTCGTAGATCTCGCCGCGGCCGCGGATGTCTTTCTGGTCGAGCAGCGCGAGCAGCGACATCGCGTCGCGCGGCTTCGCGTACTGCAGCACGAGGCGCAGCAGCCCCGCGTCGTGATTGAAGTCGAACGCGTGCAGCGCGAGACGGAACTCGCGCGAGGCGTCGCTGTAGTACGGCGTGCCGGGGCCGAGGCTGGCCGTGAGATCGGCCTGCGCGCCTTCGGGGATGAGCGCGGAGCGTTTCGGTCCGTCGAAGTCGACCCAGCCGGAGACGACGCGCACGAGGCCGGACGAGCCGTCGTAGTGCAGCTGAAACGCGCAGCCGACGTCGCTGGCCAGGCCCGACGACGTCCGCACGCCGAACGTGAACGGCGGCGCCCAGACGCGCGCGTCGACCGTGCCGCGCTCGAGCCAGATGCGGTGCGTGCCGGCGCGCGTTTCGTCGAGCGTGATTACGCTGTCGGGCTTGACGTGCAGCTCGCCGATGCGCGCGACGTGTACGGTCATCGACGACTTCGCGTCGGTGGCGATCGTGTCGGCGACGCCGATCGTGTCGCGCGCTTTCGCGACGCGTCCGTTGATGCGCGGCTTGCCGTCGATCGCCGCCACCTGCCAGCGTCCGTCGGACGGCCAGTCGAGGCGCCGGAAGTAAAACGCGATGACTGCCGCGGTGAGGACGCAGATCAGTACGGCCGCGGCGGCGAGCCAGAGCATGCGGCGCGAGCGCGGGTTGCGCGGCGCTTTCGTCGCGAGTGGTTTGTCGTGGCGGTAGCGGCGCAGCACGCGTTCGAGGCGCGCGGTTTCGGCGTCAGGCGTGCCGCTGCGATCCCACAGATAGCGATCGTCGTCGTTCATGCGGAACCCTCCAACGCTTCGCGCAGCAGCCGCATGCCGCGATGCAGGTTGACGCGCACGGAATCGGGCGTGAGCCCCGTGCGCGCCGCGATCTCGGGACCGGTCATCCCTTCGACGAGCCGCATGAGCAGCGTCTCGCGATACGCATCGGGCAGCGCGCGGATCGTCGCCAGCGCGTGCCGCGCCGCGCGCTCGTCTTCCTGCGTCGAGGCGACGCTGGTCGTGTCCGTGAGCTCCACTGCATCCACCGTTTTGCGCCGCCAGCCGTTCGCGCGGTTGCGCGCGATCGTGGCCAGCCAGCCGCCGAACGCCTCCGCCTCGCGCAGTCCGCGCAGTTTCGCGAACGCGGTGAGGAAGACGTCCTGCACGACGTCGTCGGCGTCGGCGGGCGATGCCACGCGCGCGAGCGCGACGGCGTGCACCATCGGCGCGTAGCGGGCGTAGAGCTCGCCGAATGCGCCGCGGTCGCCTTCGCGCGCCGCGCGGACCAGTGGTGCGTCGTCGGTCACAAGTTCGATGTCGTCCTCAAGAGCAGGTTGATCGTCGCATGGAGCACGCCGTTCGCGTCGCGCGTCGTCGCGATCACGTTCGCGAACGCGCCGCGCGCACGCGACTCCGCGCGCATCGCCGCGGTGACGTGCGCATCATCGTCGAACTGCACTTCGTTCAGCCACTGTTTCGGATAGCCGCCGCCCCATGCCTGCAGGTGAATGTGCGCGGGGATGTCGCGGCCCGGATACGCGCCGGGGCGGATCGTGCGCAGCTCGAAGCGACCCTGCGCGTCGGTGATGCACGTCGCGCGCAGCCGCGGCTCTTTCGCGCCGGGCGCGTGATAGAGGCCGCGCGCGTCGGTCTGGTACGCGTAAATCGTGACGCCGGCGGCGGGCGATTTTCCGTCCGGCGCGAAGACGCGGCCGTGGACGACGAGCGGCGTGCCGGGCTCCGTAGCGGTGGTGAGCCAGCCGATGTACGGACTGGCGAGGAGAACGATGGTCAGCAGTAGTTGCATGCGATGCCTCCGCGAAGAAAGAGGCGCACGTGGCGCGAAGCGTTAACGCCAGCAGCGCCGCGTCGAGAAGCCCCACGTCAGCGCGAAGGCGAGACAGACCGTCGCGGCGGAGAGCGTCGCGCGCGTCGGGCCGATGTGATCGGAGGCGATGCCGACGCCGAGTCCCGACAGCGCCATCGTCAGCGTCACGAAGCCGTAGTCGGCGGAGAAGACGCGGCCGCGGATGAAGTCCGGCACCTCGCGCTGCAGGCCGTACGTCGACAGCTGCCACGCCGCGCCGCCGCCGAGGTGCGCGGCGAAGATCGAGAGGAGCCCGGTGACGAGCGAATGCGACAGCGCGAGCGACGCGTAGCCGGCGCCGAAGAGGAGCACGCAATAAGCAATCGCCCGGTAACGCGCGTCGTCGCGTTCCGCGAGCGCGCGCAGGAGAAACGGTCCGACCAGCGCGCCGACGCCGCGCGCGGCGAAGAGCAGGCCGATGCCGAGCGCGCCGGCGCGGAAGACCTCGCGACCGAATACGCTCAGCATCGCCACGACGCCCGCGCCGAGGCCGTAGCCGCCCTTGACCGTCAGCAGCGCGAGGATGCGCGGACGCTCGCGCGCGAACGACAGCGTCTCGCGGATCGACTCGCCGAGCGGCGGATGCGCGTGATGCGCCTCGCGCGGCTCCGCGAACGCGCCGCGCACGCGGCCGAGGAGAAACGCGGAGAAGAGAAAGCTCGCCGTGTCGACGAGAAACGAGGCGTCGCGGCCGAAGAGCATCGTCACCGCGCCGCCGATGGCCGCGCCCGCAGCGAGCATCGTGCCCCACGTCGAGCCCATGAGCACGTTCGCGGTGGCGAGATCCTCCGGCGCGACGAGGTTCGGCAGCGCCGCCTGCGACGCCGGCTCGAAATACGCGGAGCCGAAGGCGATCACGATCACGCCCGCGTACGCGAACGGCAGCAGCGCGGGACTCCGCGCGAGCAGCGGCAAAAGACACGCGACCGCGCGCGCGAGATCGCACGCGATCATCAGCTTGCGGCGGTCGACGCGGTCGACGATCGCGCCCGCGTGCGGCGTCGCGAGAAAGATCGGCAGCGTTTGCAGCAGGAGGATGACCGACACGAGCGTCGCGGAGCCGGTCAGCTGCAGCACGAGATCGAAGAGCGCGACCGTGAGGAACCAGTCGCCGCCGAGCGAGATCAGCGTGCCGGAGTAGAGCAGGCGAAAGTCGCGGTTCGTGCGGAGAAGGCGAAGGTACGCGCGCAAGCCGCGGACAGGATGCCATAGTCGAGTGCGCGCGCCGCCGCCCGCCGCGCTGGCCTTATCCCTCTTCCGGGATTGCGTGTCCTGCCGCGCCGGCGCGGTCGTACGTCAGGAACGAGAACGGATAGTCGTTCTTCTCGTCCGCCTCGAAGTGCTCCGCGTCGACGAGGTGCCATTCGTTGACGTCGTCAAAGTCGGGAAAGAACGCGTCGCCTTCGATTTCGGCGTGAATGCGCGTGAGGTACATCCGCTGCGCGCGATGGATCGCGAGCCGGAAAATCTCGCCGCCGCCGGCGATGAACGGCTCGGGATCGCGCGCGTCCGCGGCGAGGCGCAGCGCGTCTTCGAGCGAATGCACGACGGTCACGCCTTCCGGCGCGTAATCGGCGCGCGTGGTGATGACGACGTTCGTGCGGCCGGGCAGCGGCTTGCCGACGGACTCGTACGTCTTGCGTCCCATGATGAAGTGGTGGCCGAGCGTCAGCGACTTGAGGCGGCGCAGATCGGTGCCGAGGTGCCACGGGAGGCCGTTGTCGCGCCCGATGACGTTGTTCGTCGTGAGCGCGGCGATGATCGCGGCTCTCATACGGCGATGGGCGCCTTGATCGACGGATGCGGATCGTAGTGCTCGAGCGTGAAGTCGCTGAACTTGAAGTCGAACAGCGACCGAACGTCGGGATTGAGGCGCATCGACGGCAGCGGGCGCGGCTCGCGCGTGAGCTGCTCGCGCGCCTGCTCGAGGTGGTTGAGATAGAGATGCGTGTCGCCGAGGGTGAGAATGAACTCGCCCGGCGCGAGGTCGGAGACCTGCGCGACCATCATCGTCAGCAGCGCATACGACGCGATGTTGAACGGCACGCCGAGAAAGACGTCCGCGCTGCGCTGGTAGAGCTGACACGACAGGCGTCCGTCGGCGACGTAGAACTGGAAGAGCGCGTGGCACGGCTGCAGCGCCATCTTGTCGAGATCGGCCACGTTCCACGCGCTGACGAGCAGGCGCCGCGAGTCGGGATTGCGGCGGATCTCCGCGATGACGTTGCTGATCTGATCGATGTGGCGTCCGTCGGGCGCGGGCCACGAGCGCCACTGATAGCCGTAGACGGGACCGAGCTCGCCGTTCGCGTCCGCCCATTCGTCCCAGATCGTCACTTTGTTCTCGTTGAGCCAGCGCACGTTCGTGTCACCGGCGAGGAACCACAGCAGCTCGTAGATGATCGAACGGAGGTGCAGCTTCTTCGTCGTCAGCAGCGGAAATCCGGCCTCGAGATCGAAGCGCAGCTGGTGTCCGAAGATGCTCAGCGTGCCGGTGCCGGTGCGATCGGTTTTGCGCGTGCCGCGCGCGAGGATCGTCTGCATCAGATCGAGGTAAGGCTGCATCCGCACAATGTTACCCTTTGCCCCCCAATGGAGTACGTCCAAGAGATCCTTCATCTGGGCGGCGTGTCCGTGCCCGCGCTCGCGGAACGCTTCGGCACGCCGCTGTACGTCTACGAGGCCGCATCGATCCGCAAGCAAGTCGCGAACGTGCGCGACGCGTTCGCGGCGCTCCCCTTCCGCCCCTTTTACGCGATGAAGGCGAACTCGAACCTCGCCTTGCTGCGGTTGATCCGCGAGCACGGCTTCGGCTGCGACGCGGTGTCGCCGGGCGAGATTCACCTCGCGCTGCGCGCCGGCTTCGCGCCGGAGTCGATCTGGTTCACGTGTTCGAACACGTCGTTCGAAGATTTTCGCGCGGTGCCCGATCCGCGCATCGTCATCAACCTCAACTCGGTCTCCGAGATCGACAAGATCGTCGAGCTCGGGCTGCCGAATCCGGTCGCGCTGCGCGTGAATCCCGACGTCGGCGCGGGACATCACGCGGACGTCATCACCGCCGGCGAGAGCGTGAAGTTCGGGATCGACCTCGCGGAGCTCGAGACCGCGCGCATGCTGCTCGAGGACGCGGGCTCGTCGATCGTCGGCCTGCACGCGCACATCGGCTCCGGCGTCGACTCGCTCGCGCCGCTGCTCGCGTCGGCGGAATGCCTCCTGGAGCTGATCGACGACTTCCCCGAGCTGCGCTGGCTGAATTTCGGCGGCGGCATCGCCACGCCGTACCGTCCGGGCGACGCGGAGTTCCCGATCGCGGAGTACGGCGCCGCGCTTGCGCGGATCGCCGGACCGCGGCTGCGCGAGCGCAACCTCACGGCGATTCTCGAACCGGGGCGGTATGTCGTCGCGGCGTCGGGCGTTCTCATCGCGCGCGTCACGACGAAGCGCGTCAGCGCGGGCGTCGACTGGGCCGGTGTCGACGCCGGCTTCAATGATCTCGTGCGGCCGTCGAAGTACGACGCGTATCACCACATCGTCAACGCCACGCGCGGCGAGACCGGCGCGCTGCGCGAGACGTACGACGCTTCGCTGCACCGCGAGGAGATCGTCGTGGCGGGCAATCTCTGCGAGTCGGGCGACGTCTTCACGCGCGCGAACCATCGCGTGGTCACGCGGGCCATCGAGCCGCTGCGCGTGGGCGATCTGGTCGCGTTCTGCGACGCCGGCGCGTACGGCTTCTCGATGGCCTCGCACTACAACGCGCGTCTGCTGCCGGCGGAGGTGCTGGTCGACGGCGGCGAGGCGCGCATCATCCGCGAGCGGCAGGGGCTCGATGATCTTTTCCGAGGAATGGAATGAAGATTGGTAAAATCGTTACCAATGCATTTGCCACGACGGTTGCCATGCTGCTTGCCGGTTGCGCCACCATGCCGAATCCCAAACCGATGCTCGATCTGAAAATCACCAACGGCCGGATCGTCGACGGCACCGGCGCGCCGTGGTTCCGCGGCGACGTCGGCATCGAAGGCGACACCATCGTCGCCATCGGCGACCTGCACGACACGCCCGCCGAGACCACCATCGACGCCCACGATCTCCTCGTCTCCCCCGGCTTCATCGATCTCCTCGGCTGGTCCTACGAGAACTCGTTCGACGACCCGCAGGTCGAGGCGAAGCTGCGCCAGGGCGTGACGACCGAAGTCGGCGGCGAAGGCACTTCGCCCGCGCCGCAGCGCGCCGACAAGGTCACGCCGAAGGCGCCGTGGAAGACGCTCGGCGACTTCCTCGACGCGCTCGACCACCACCCCGCCGCGATCAACTTCGCCATGCTCGTCGGCGCGTCGAACCCGCGCGAGATGGTCATCGGCGACGTCAACCGCGCGCCGACGATGGACGAGATGCACGCGATGGAAGCGATCGTCGAGCAGGCCATGCGCGACGGCGCGATCGGCATCTCGACGTCGCTCATCTACCTGCCGGCCATGTACTCGACGACCGACGAGATCATCAACCTCGCGAAGGTCGCCGCGAAGTACGGCGGCGTCTACTTCACGCACATGCGCGACGAGGGCGACCACATCGACAGCGCGATGGACGAGGCCTTCCGCATCGGACGCGAGGCGCACATCCCGGTCAACATCTGGCACCTCAAGATCGGCGGCCGCGCGAACTGGGGAAAGATGCCGCACGTCCTCGAGCGCATCGAGACCGCGCGCGCCGAGGGCATCGACGTGGCCGCGAACGTCTATCCGTACGCCGCGTCAGGCACGGGTCTCAGCACGCTCGTTCCCGACTGGGCGCTCGAAGGCGGTTACGCGGAGCTGCGCAAGCGCCTCGGCGATCCCGACGCGCGCGCGAAGATCGCGGAGGCGCTGCGCGCGCAGGTCGCGAAGCGCGGCGAGCGCGGGATCTACATCACGCAGGTCTACAACAAGGACGACGAGCGCTACACGAAAAAGTACGTCCCCGAGATCGCGGCGGCAATGAACGTCGCCCCCGAGGAAGCGATCATGAAGTTGTTCGAAACGAATCCGGCGTCGCCGCGCGTCATCTTCTTCTCGATGAGCGAAGACGACGTGCGCACGGCGCTGAAGCAGTCGTGGGTCTCCGTCGGCTCGGACGGCAGCTCGCCGTCGCCGGCGATTCGCGCGGCGGGAACGGCGGTGCATCCGCGCTCGTACGGCACGTTCGCGCGCGTGGCCGGACACTACGTCCGCGACGAGCACCTCTTCACGATCGAAGAGGCCGTGCGCAAGATGACCTCGCAGGCCGCCATCCGCGCGAACCTCACCGACCGCGGCGTGCTGCGCCCGGGCATGAAAGCCGACATCATCGTCTTCGATCCGAACACCATCGCCGACGTGGCCACGTTCGAAGACCCGCACCATATGTCGGTGGGGGTGGCGGACGTGGTGGTGAATGGGAAGTTGGAGATGCGCGACGGGAACGTGAACGGCGTGTATGCGGGGAAGGTGATTCGAGGGAAGGGGCATAGAGGGAGAAAAGCTGAATGAAGAATGCAGAACGCAGAATGCAGAATTCAGAAAGGGGAACCGAAGACGCGGAGCGCTTCTCAATTCTTCATTCTGCGTTCTGCATTCTTCATTCAGCTTTTGAAGCGAGCAACCACGCATGAGCGACCAATCCGCAAAACTCATCCGCACCGTCGGCCTCCCCGGTCTCGTCGCCATGTGCATCAATGCCGTGGTCGGCTCCGGCGTCTTCCTCCTCCCCTACGAGTCGTACAAGCTGCTCGGGCCGTTCTCGTTGTGGGCGCCGCTGCTGTTTGCGATTCCGGTGTTCGTGCTCGTGCTCTGTTTCGCCGAGGCGTCGAGTCACTTCACGGAGCCGGGCGGCGCGTATCTGTACGCGCGGTCGGCGTTCGGCGATTTCGTCGGCTTCGAAACGGGCTGGATGAACTGGCTGGCGCGCACGACGTCGCTCGCGTCGCTGTCGAATGGCTTCGTGGTCGCGCTGGCGCTCTTCTTTCCGTCGGCGAAAGAGACCGGGCCGCGCGCGGCGATCATCATCTCGAGCATCGTCGTGCTCGCGCTCATTCACCTGGTCGGCGTGAAGTACGGCGCGGCGTCGATCTACGTCTTCACGACGGGGAAGCTCGTGCCGCTGGTCGGCTTCATCATCATCGCGCTCGTGGCGTGGAAGACGAACCCGATTCCGGCGTCGCTGCATCTGCCGCCGGCGGGCACGGACTGGAACGGCGCGGCGCTCTTCATGCTCTTCGCGTACGCCGGCTTCGAAAACCTCGGCGTGCCCGCGGGCGAGTTCCGCAATCCGCGCCGCGACCTGCCGCTCGCGCTGCTCGCCGGCACCGTCGCCATCGCCGCGTTGTACGTCCTCGCGCAGCTCGGCGCGATGTCGGCGCTGCCCGATCTCTCGACGAGCGACACGCCGATCGCCTCCGCGGCGGCGGCCATCGTCGGTCCCGTCGGCGCGATCGTCGTCACGCTCGGCGCGCTGCTGTCGATGGCGGGCACGAACTCCGGCACGATGCTCGAGGGCTCGCGCATGCTCTTCGCGCTCTCCCTCGACCGCAACCTCGGGCCGCTGTCGTACGTGCACCCGCGCTTCCGCACGCCGACGTTCGCCATCCTCGTGCACAGCATCGTCGCGGCCGCGCTCGCGCTCGGCGGCTCGTTCCGCCAGCTGGCGATGCTCTCCGCCGTCGCGCGTCTCACGACGTATCTCGTCACGTGCGCGGCCGTGCCGCGGCTGCGCAAGCTGAACGAAGGCTTCCGGACGCCGGGGCTCGTGCTGCCGATCCTCGGCGTACTGATCTCGCTCGCCTTCTTCTTCAACATGAACCGCTTCAACTTCCTCGCGGCCACGCTCGCGCTGGTCGTCGGCGCGCTCGTGTATCTCGCGTCGACGCGCAGGCCGCGCGCGCTCAGAACATGAACGTGCAGATCGCGACCGTCGCCAGCGCCGCCACGAGATCGCCGATGAGCGCGGCCGGCACCGCGTGGCGCGTGCGCTTCACGCTGACCGCGCCGAAGTAGACCGCGATCACGTAGAACGTCGTCTCGGAGCTGCCGTACATCGTCGAGGCCATGCGCGCGAGGAGCGAGTCGGGGCCGTAGGTCTTGATGAGGTCCGTGGTGAACGCGAGCGAGCCGCTGCCGGTGAGCGTGCGCAGCACCGCGAGCGGCACGAGCTCGGCCGGAAAGCCGGTCGACTGCAGCAGCGGCTTGAGCGCCGCGTTCAGGAGATCCATCGCGCCCGACGCGCGGAACATCCCGATGGCGACGAGAATGCCGACGAGGAACGGGATGATCTTCACGGCGACGTTGAAGCCGTCTTTCGCACCGTCGACGAACGCGTCGTAGACCTTCACCTTCCGGATGATCCCGACGAACGGAATCGCGACGAGGAGGAACGGCACCGCCCACACGGAGACGGTTTCGAGCGCGTGGCGGATCACTGCGCGACCTCCGGCTGGCGTCGCGCGACCGGGAAGAAGCGCTGCAGCAGTTTCGCGGAGAGCACGGCCGCGACGGCGCCGGCGAACGTCGCCACGAGCGACGTCGCGATGATCGCGGTCGGATTGCGCGAGCCCGCCGCGGCGAGCACGCCGAGCATCGTGCTCGGGATCAGCTGCACGCCCGACGTGTTGAGCGTCATGAACGTGACCATCGGATTCGACGCGGTCTCCGGTTCGGGATTCAGCGTCTGCAGCTCTTCCATCGCCTTGATGCCGAGCGGCGTCGCGGCGTTCGACAGGCCGAGCATGTTCGCGGCGAGCGACATGACGATCGCGCCGTTCGCCGGATGCTCCGCCGGAACCTCGGGGAACAGGAGCCGCAGCAGTGGCCGCAGCGCGCGGCCGAGGAGCGTCACGAGGCCGGCGGCTTCGGCGATGCGCATGATGCCGAGCCAGAGCGTCATGATGCCGATGAGCCCGAGGGCGATCTCGACGGCGGTCTTTGCGGAGTCGACGGCGGCCGTCGTGACGGCGGCGGCGGTGCCGTTGAACGCGGCCACGACGAGCGCGATGGCCATGAGCCCGAACCAGATGTAGTTGAGCATGGCGCGGAGGATACCGCGCCGAATCGCGCGCTTGTACTATGCGCGTCATCGTGCGCCGCGTCGTGCTGCCGATCGTCTGTCTCTTGATGTTCGCGTGCCGCGCCGCGCCGCCGCGCGTGACGACGCTCGGCGACACGTGGCTCTACGCGCGCACGCCGCCGCGCTCGACGCCGCCGGCGTCGGGGTGGAGCGGCAACGTCGCCGGCGATCCACGCACCGACCTCTGGTTCCGCCATCCGCTGCCGGCGGTGATGCCGGACGACGCGCGGATGGTCACGCGCGCGTACATCCCGGCGTTCGTGGTGTACGTCGACGCGACGCCGGTCTACACGTTCGACGATCCCGGCGCGGACTCGCGGCTCACGCTGCACGTCGTCGAGCTGCCGCCGCATAGTGCGGGACGCATGCTGTACGTGCGCGTGCCGCACGCGGGCGAGCCGCCGTACTTTGGCGGCAATCCGCTGCTGGCGACGCGCGGCACGCTCTCGTCGGCGCTCGTGAGCGTCATCTTCGCGCCGTTCCGCGTCGACGCCGGCGAAGCGCTCCTCGGCATCGCCCTCGCGGTTTCCGGCCTGCTCGCGCTCCTCGTCTCGGCGCTGCGGCGCGACGCGGATCGCACGCTGCGGCTCTTCGGCTGGTTCACGCTGCTGTACGGCACGCGCGTCGCGCTGCAGACCGCGTTTCCGATCGCGCTCGGCGCGCGCTGGTCCGACTCCGTGCGCGCGGCGGCGATCATCACCTACATCATCAACATCCCCGCGTGGATGCTGACGCGCGAGCTGATGGGCGACGGCTGGCGCGGCTCGCTGCGCTGGCTGATCCGCGTCTTCGTCGTCTTCGCGCCGATCGGCGTCGCGTCCGACTGGATCGCCGGCCGCGCCGAATCGCTCGACGCGGTGAACCACGTGCTCGTCATCGCCGCCGGTCTCATCGTCGCCGTGAACCTGCTCGTCGAACGGCGGCTGTGGACGCGCGAGCTGCGCGTGGTTGTCGCCGGCGCGCTCGCGTTTCTCCTCTTCTCGATGAACAACAACCTCGCGCGCCTCGGCGTGTTGCCGTGGCAGAGCGCGGTCGAGACGCCGGGCTTTCTGCTCTTCGCCGCGGCGCTCGGCTACGCGGCGACGGTGCGCTTCGTGCGCGGCGAGCGCGAACGCCTCGCCATCGACAACGAGCTCGCGACGGCGCGCGAGATCCAGCAGTCGATCCTGCCGCCGTCGATGCCGGAGGTCGCGGGGCTGCGCGTCGACGCGCGTTACGTCCCGGCGTCGTCGGTGGCCGGCGATCTGTACGACTTTTTGCGCGTCGGGGCGACGCACGCGGGCGTTTTCGTGGGCGATGTCGCCGGCCACGGCGTGCCCGCGGCGCTGATCGCGTCGATGGCGAAGATCGCCGTGACGTCGCAGGAGCGGCTCGCCGACGATCCGGCCGCGCTGCTCGACGCGCTCAACCGCACGCTCGCGCGCGACCTGCGCCGCGGCTTTCTCACCGCGACGTACTTGTGGTTCGACGCCGGCGCGCGCCGCGTCACCGTCGCCAACGCGGGGCATCCGCCGCCGCTCCTCGTGCGCGGCGACACCTTCCTCGAGCTCGGCCCGCCGTCGCCGCTCCTCGGCCGCTTCCGCAACGCGACCTACACCGCCGCCGCGTACGAGCTGGCGCCCGGCGACCGCATCGTCGCGTACACCGACGGCATCCTCGAGGCGCGCAACGCGCGCGACGAAATGTTCGGCGAGGAGCGCTTCCGCGACGTCGTGCGGCGCAACGCCTCGCCCGACGCCGTGATCGACGCGGTCGTCGCGTGGCGCGGCGAGGCGAGCGAAGACGCCGACGACCTGACGCTCGTCGTAATCGACGTCGGCGCCGCATGAATCCGCGCGCGCGCCGCGCACGTAGGCGTCTATCGAGGAGAGACACCATGTCCGCGGAATCGAACAAGCAGCTCGTGCGGCGTCTGATCGAAGAAGCGCAGGAAGGCGGACGGCTGGAGGTCGTCGATGAACTGCTCGGCGACGACTTCGTCGACTACTCGCCCATGCCCGGCTTGCCGCCGACGCGCGACGGCGTGCGCATGCTCTTCGCCGGCCTGCGCGCGGCGTTCCCCGATCTGCGCATCACCATCGGCGAACAGATCGCCGACGACGAGAAGGTCGTCACGCGCAAGACCTTCGACGGCACGCACCGCGGTCCGTTCCTCGGCGTGCCGGCGTCCGGCAACCGGGTCGCGTTCGAAGTGATCGACATCCTCACCGTTCGCGACGACCGCATCCGCGAACATCGCGTCGTGCTCGACCGGCTGTCGCTGCTCCAGCAGCTCGGCGCAAGCTGAACGCGCGTTGTGCTAGAACGAGCGGCGTGAAGCTCCGCCTCACGCTGCTCGCGCTGCTCGTTCTCTCCTGCCACGAAGCGCCCGCGCCGGCGCACTCGGAACCGCGGCCGTCGATCCTCCTCGTGACGCTCGACACCACGCGCGCGGACGCGATCGGCGATGCCACGCCGGCATTCAACGCGCTCGCATCGCGCGGGCTGCGCTTCACGCAGGCGTACTGCACCACGCCGCAGACGCTGCCGTCGCACAGCTCGATGCTCACCGGCCTCTATCCGCCGGGACACGGCATTCACGAGAACGGCCGCTATCTCGCGGCGAACGAGCCGGTGATCGCGGAGCTCGTGAAGAACGCCGGCTACGACACCGCGGCCTTCGTCTCCGCCTTCGCACTCGCGCGGCGCTTCGGCCTCGCGCGCGGCTTCGACGTGTACGACGACGAGCCGTCCGCGGGACTGCAGGAGCGCTCCGCGCGCGAGACGACCGACCGCGCGGTCGCGTGGCTCGCGCAACGTTCGACGAAGCCGCGCTTTCTCTGGGTGCACTACTACGAGCCGCACTACCCGTACACGCCGCCCGAGCCGTATCGCACGCGGTACGCGAAGAATCCGTACATGGGCGAAGTCGCGGCGATGGACGCGCAGCTCGGGCGCCTGGTCGCGGCGTTCGACGCGAACGCCGGCGCCGCGCGCGCGATCGTCATCGCGGGAGATCACGGCGAAGGACTCGGCGAGCACGGCGAGGCGCAGCACGGCAATCTCATGTACCAGTCGACGATGCACGTGCCGCTCGTCATCGTGGGACCGGGCGTGACTCCGGGCTCAAACGCGCAGCCGGTCAGCACGCGCCGCATCTTCCACACGATCCGCGACTGGGCGGGCCTCGGCGACGAGAACAGCCTGCGCCGCGCGAACGGCGAAGTCGTCGTCGCGGAAGCGATGAAGCCGTTTCTCGACTACGGCTGGCAGCCGCAGATGATGGCCGTGGAGGCGCAGCAGAAAACGATCCGTGCCGGCGCGCTCGAGATCTATGACGTCATCGCCGATCCGCACGAGACGCACAACCTCGCGGTCGCAAACGCGACGTCTGCCTCGCTTTCGCGCGCCGTCCGCGCCGCGCTCCGCGACTATCCCGTGCCCTCCGCGAACGCCGCCGCGCCGCCGCCGTCGAGCGCGATGTCGACAGAAGACCAGAAGAAGCTCGCCGCCCTCGGCTACGTCGGATCGACCGTGGCGCCCGTCGTCCGCGCCGATGCGCCGCGTCCCGCCGACATGACCGCACTCTTTCCGCTGCTCGATGACGCCGCGGGGCTGTTCGTGCGCGAGCAATACGCGGCAGCGATTCCGCTGCTCGAGAAAATCGTCGCCGCCGATCCGCACAACCTCGAGGCGATCCTCCGTCTGGCCACCTCGCACTCCTCCCTCGGCCACGACGCGCAGGCCGTCGCCGCGTACGAGCGCGCGCGCGCCGTCGCGCCGCAATCGCAGGATGTCGAGACGTACTTCGCGCTGCATTACGCGCGCACGAAGGATTGGCAGAAAGCGGAGCCGATGCTCGAGCACGTCCTCGCGCAGTCGCCGGAGCGCGTGCCCGCGCTGGAGGCGCTCGCCGCGATCCGCGAGCGCGAAGGTCGCCTCGACGACGCGCTCGCGTTGCGGCAGAAGGTCGCCGCGCTGCGTGCGCCGACCGCCGCGGAGCTCGTGCACACCGGCACGCTCGCGATGCAACTCGGTCAGACGCCGGTGGCGATCGACGCGTTCGAACGCGCGCGCGCAGCCGGCGCGAACGTCGACCTCGAGCTCGGCGTGCTCTATCTCGCCGATCGCCGGCTCGCCGACGCGCGCGATGCGCTCGACCGCGTCCCGGCGTCGAGCGAGGCGTATCCGATGGCGCTCTTCAAGCGCGCGCAGGTCAGCGTCCTACTGCGCGAGCCCGACGCGCCGGGGCGCATCGCCGCGGCGCGCGCGCATGCGAACGCGATGACGCGCGAGCTCATCGCACGCGAGCGGCTCTTTCAGTAAAAAACGAGGCCGGGCTCGAAAGCCCGGCCTCGTTTCGTCAACAGCGTTGACCGAGGATCAGAACTGGAAGCGCGCCGTGAGCTGGAAGCGGCGCGGCGCGTAGAACGACTTCGCCGTCGGCGCCTTCACGCCCCAGTCGGCGCGGTTGAACGTGGCCGCGTTCGGCGCGAGCAGCGCCTTGAGCGTCGCGTCCGAGATCGAGTTCGGGATCTCGACTTGCGCCACCGACTTGTCGTTGGTGAAGCCGAGCGTGCCGATGCGCGTCTCGTAGTTGTACGGCGTCTGCGTGTCGAAGAGGTTGAACACCGCCACCGTGAACTGCAGGTTCGTCTTGCGCGGCAGTCCGAAGTTCTGCGTGTAGTTCAGATCGAGCTGATGGTGCGACGGCGACTTGCGCGTGCCCGCGGGCTCCGCGTAGCGGTTCGTGTCGCTCGTCGAGCCGGTGAGCGGGCGGTACGGCAGCACGCTCTCGAGCTGGTACGGCTGGCCCGACTGATACAGCGCGAATGCGCCGAGGGTCGCGTTCCACGGCATCGCGTAGATGCCGGTGAGCTTGACGTTCTGGCGGCGGTCGCCGCGGAGGTCGCCGTACTTGAAGTCCCACAGCTGGCGGCCGGCGCCGTCACCGATGTTCGACGAGCCGATGAACGTCGCGGCGTCGTTCGCATCGTTGAAGGTCGTGTTGTCCTGGTCGAAGTTGCCGTAGTAGTGGCTCCAGGTGTACGAGCCGTTGAGCGTGAGATTGCGGTTGTGCCACTCCGACTCCGCGGTGGCCTCGTAGTACTTCGTGAACGCGCCGTCGAGGTTGGCGATGACGTAGCTCGAACCGCTGCCGATCGCGCCGAGGATGCCGGTGTGCGCGGAGACGGATCCGAGGTTCGGAACGTAGAGCTCCTGCTTCACGCCCGGGACGTTCGCACCGAACGCGGTGCGCGCGTTGTTGTTCGTGTCCTCGATGAAGTCGTCGCCCTTGCGGTAGCGGCCGTACACGCGCGTGGCCCACGCCGGCGTGAACTGGCGGCTGGTGCCGATCAGGTACTCCTTGATCTCGGGGTGCTTGATGTCGTCCTGCCACCACTTGCCGGACGACGACGCGTTCGGCTGGATGCCGATCTCGTTGCCGCTGGCGTCGAAGTAGACGTTCAGCTGCGCGACGAGATTGCGGTCCCACGACGCGGCGCGCGCGTCGGAGTTCGCCGGCGGCATGTAGCGCGCGGCGCTGACCCACACCGTGTCGCTGCCGTTGTACGCCCACGTCGCGCCGACGCGCGGCTGGAGCATCTCGCTGAAGCCGAACTTGTGCATCTCGTACTTCGTGCCGGCCGAGGCGATGTAGCCGGCGACGTTATCGGCGCGGGCGAGGCCCTGGCCGTACAGCGTGTCCTGGCTGGCGAGCAGGCCGGCATTGAACGACCAGTTGCCCATGTGGATGGTGTCGTTGAACTCGAGGTTGTCCGACTTCACCTCGGAGTGAATGGTCGGCACGCCGCGCGCGCCCTGCTGCGAGACCTGCGCGACGAAGAACGCCGGGACGGCCGCGGCGCCGCAGATCGGCGCGGGGCAGGTGCCGGCCGAGCCGACGCCCGCCGGAATCGTGATCGCGCCCCAGCCATTCGAGAGCTGGAAGCGGTCTTCCGAGTCTTCCTGATGGAGGTAGCCGAAGTGCAGGTCGTGCGTCACGCGGCTGCCGAGCGTGTAGTTGTAGCCGGCCTGTCCGGCCTTGCGGAAGAAGCTGTCGTCGTCGCGCGAGAACTGGCCGCCGCCGACCGTGCCGCCGCCGGTGATCTGGCCGGGCACGCAGCCGAGCGACGACGCGCCGTTCGACGGGCAGATGTAGCCGTACTGATTGATGAACGGCGCCACGAATGCGTTCTGCGCGGTGTTGTTGCCGAGCAGCGTCGGCACGATGAGACGCCCCTGATTGCCGAGGTTGGCGATGTCGAGGTGCGTGCCGTTCGTGAACGCCGGCACCACGTCGACCTTCGTCGACGCGACGCCGATGCCGGGATTGCGGAAGTCGTAGACCTTCGCCGTCGCGAAGCTCTTCGGATTCACGATCCACGAGCCTTCGAGCGAGCCGATCTTGACCGAGTTCTCGTTGCCGGTGCCGGTCGTTCCGGCCTGCACCTGCGTGAACTGGGAGGGGCTCTCGTCGGTCGTCGAGTAGCGGTAGCTGCCGTTGAGGAGCACCGAGGAGAGCGGCGTGTACGTCAGCTTGCCGAACCAGTCGGTGCGGTCGAGCGTGTACTGCGGCAGGTCGCCATAGACGTTCGCCTGATTCTCACGCGTGAACTTCGGGCGGTAGTAGGAACCGTAGAAGAAGAGGCGGTCGCCGATGATCGGTCCGCCGAGGTTCGCGCTGGCCCAGGTGCGGTCCTGCTGGTACGTCAGCACCTGCGTCCCCGACTGGTCGGCGACGAAGTTCTTGTTCAGCGCCTCGTACGACAGCTCGCCGGTGAACTCGTTCGTGCCCGACTTCGTCACCGTGTCGATGAGGAAGCCGCCGGCGCGGTTGAAGTCGATGGCCTTCGCGCCGCCGCGGACGACCGTCACCTGCGCGATGTCGTGCGTGTTCGGGTCGGAGTTGTTGCTGTTCAGGATGCCGAACAGCGGCATGGTCACGTTCACGCCGTCGAACATGTAGACGTTGTCCTGACCGCTCGCGCCGGCGCTCGGGCCGCGCAGCGTGTCGGGGTTGTACATGACGCCGGGGATGAACTTCTGCAGGTCGCTGTAGTTCTGCGTCACCGGCAGCTGCGTGATCTGCTCGGTGTTGAGACCGCTCTGCAGCGCCGTCGACTCGCGGTTGACGAGCGTGGTCATCGCCGTGACGGTGATCTCTTCCGCGACGCCGGCCATGCCCATGGTCGCGTTGACCGTGGTGTCGCTGCTCAGTTGCACGTCCGCGCGGCGCGTCGACGTCTGCAGCCCCGCGAGCGTGTACGTGAGCGTGTACGTTCCGGGGATGAGCTCCGGCAGGCGATAGTCGCCGGTCTCGTTGGTCGTGGTGACGCGCGGCTGCGGCAGGACGTTCGAGCGCGCCTCGATGGTCACGCCCGGCAGCGCGCTCCCGTCGGAGCCCGTCACTCTGCCGCTGATCGATCCGGTCTGCTGCGCGAAGAGAAGCGGCGCGGCGAGACACAGCAGTATGAAAAGGAGAAGGGAACGGCTAACGCGGTGTGAAGCGAGCATCAAGCCTCCTCTGGACGAAAGTGCGATTACGAACCGAAATACGAAAACCCGACGCATGGTAAAGCAAGCGGCCTCTCACCTGCTACGCTTCCGCGCGCGCACATGTCGACGCCGAAAATCCGTCGTTACACCCTTAAGCAACCCGCCAAACCGCAGAAGCAGTACCGCGTCGACTACGACCGCCAGCTCAACGCCGAGCAGCTCGAAGTCGTGATGGCCGGCGAAGGGCCGATGCTCGTCATCGCCGGCGCCGGCAGCGGCAAGACCCGCACCCTCACCTACCGCGTCTCGCGCCTCATCGAAGACGGCGTCGATCCGTCCGAGATCCTCATCGTCACCTTCACCAACAAGGCCTCGCGCGAGATGCTCTCCCGCGTCGAGCAGCTCGTCACCATCGACACGCGCCGCATCTGGGGCGGCACGTTCCATTCGATCGGCAACCGCCTCCTGCGCCGTCACGCCGAGGCCATCGGCTATCGCTCGAACTTCTCCATCCTCGACGACGAGGACGCCAAGGAGACGATGGAATCCGCCGTCTCCGCCCTCGGCATCAAGACGCTCGAGAAGCGCTTCCCGAAAGGCGACGTCCTCCTCGACATCTACTCGTTCCTCATCAACACGCGCACGCCGCTCGAGCTCCATCTCGAGCAGAACTACCCGCATTTCCTTCTCTACAAGGAGGAGATGGTCAACGTCTTCCGCCAGTACAAAGACCGCAAGCGCGACGCGAACGCGATGGACTTCGATGACCTGCTGGTCTTCTGGAAAGTGCTGCTCGACGATCACGAAGACGTGGCCGCATCACTCCAGCGCCGCTACCGGCACATCCTCGTCGACGAGTACCAGGACACGAACAAGCTGCAGGCCGACATCATCGATTCGATGGCGTCCGTGCGGCGGAACGTGATGGTGGTCGGCGACGACGCACAGTCGATCTACTCGTTCCGCGGCGCCTCGTTCGAGAACATCCTCACGTTTCCGCTGCGGTTCCCCGAGGCGACGATCTACAAGCTCGAGACGAACTACCGGTCGACGCGGCAGATCCTGCGCCTCGCCAACGCGACCATCGCCAACAATCGCTTTCAGTTTCGCAAGGAGTTGCAGGCCGTGCGCGGCGACGGCCCCGATCCCGCGGTGGTCGGCGTGGACGACGTGTACGAGCAGGCGTCGTTCATCGCGCAGCGCATCCTCGAGCTGCGCGACGAGGGCGAGAAGCTCTCCGACATCGCGGTGCTCTACCGCTCGCACTACCAGTCGCTCGAGCTACAGATGGAGCTGTCGCGGCGCCTGATTCCGTACGAGATCCGCTCCGGCGTCCGCTTCTTCGAGCAGGCGCACATCAAAGACGTCCTCGGCTACCTCAAGATCGTCACGAACACGCGCGACGAGCTGTCGTGGAAGCGCGTGCTGAAGCTCTATCCGAAGATCGGCGAGAAGACGGCGGCCGAGGTCTGGACGCGCATTCGCGACGCAAACAATCCGCTCGACCGCTTCGTGCGCGGCGTCGACGTGTCCGGACGCGGCGTCGCGGAGAGTCTGCGCTCACTGCGGAGCGTGCTGCAGCTGATCGGCTCGGAGTCGATGCAGCACAATCCATCGGAGTCGATCCGCCTCGTCGTCGAAAAGGGTTACGCCGACTACGCGCGCTCGAAGTTCCCGAACGCGCAGGCGCGGCTCGACGATCTCGAACAGCTCTCGCAGTACGCGCTGCGTTACGAGGACACGGAGCGCTTTCTCGACGAGGTCGCGCTCGCGAATCCGATCGCGGGCGAAGACGTCGCGGTCGTCGGTCCCGAGGACGAGAAGATCGTGCTGACGTCCGTGCATCAGGCGAAGGGGCTGGAGTGGCGCGTCGTCTTCGTGATCTGGCTCGCGGACGGACGCTTCCCGTCGCAGCGCGCGCTGCGCGTCCCCGGCGGCATCATCCGCATCGAGCCGAACCGCGTGCACGAGGCCCTGCCGCTGCTCGAAGGCGCGACGAACGACGCGCCGGTGATCGACGACAAGGGCACGCGCGAGCTCGTGATCCCCGGCGAAGAAGAAGAGCGCCGCCTGTTCTACGTCGCCGTGACGCGCGCGATGCAGGAGCTCTATCTCGTCTTCCCGGTGATGGGCCGCGACCGCGGCGGCATGGACATCCTCATGGAACCCTCGCGCTTCGTCCGCGAGCTGCCGGGCGAGACGTACGAGAAGTGGGTGATTGGCAGCGAATAGCGCGACGCGTACGCGCCGTGCGCGAACGTTAGTCGAAGGAAGCGCCGCTCACTCCGCCGGCAGCTCGTCGATCCGGCACGTGAGTCGCGGGTTGCGCGGGTCGCGCAGGTCGAGCTTGTCCCATGGGACGACGCGCACTTTGGCGGTCTCGGTGCGGGCGCGGAGTTGCAGGAGGAGGAACTGCACGACGTCGCTGACGGAGCGGGTGCGGTGGCTGCCGGCGGCGAGGACCCATTCGCGCACGATCGCTTCCTTCCCCTGTTGTTCGCAGCGGACGTCGAAGACGCGGCCGGCCTTCTCGCCGTTGACGTCGAGGACCTTGCGTCCGAGGAGGAGCTCGAGGTTGACGATCATTGGTTGTGCTGCTCCGGCTCCTTCTTTTTCTTCTCCCGCGACGCGCCGGGGATGCGGCCGATGAGATGTTCGGCGAGCCAGTGCTCGACGTGGTTCGGCGCGTCGCGATCCGAGTCGATGTCGATGGTCACCGCGTTCGCGATCTTCACGACTTTCGACCATTCCACGCGGTACGGTTCGGGCGTTTTGCGGCCGATGAGTTTCCGCAGCGCCTGCAGCCAGCGCTCGAGTCGCGGCGAGAGACGGCGCGCGAGGACGTCGCTGCCCATGTCGAGAAACGCGACGCGCGGCGGCTCGCCGTCGCGCAGCTCCAGGCCGATGCCGTCGACCTTCCCCGCGTTGCATTCGTAGCGGTCGATGAGCTGCTGATCGAGAACGTCGCGGGCGAGCTGGAGTCGTTTCATCGCATCAGCCTCCGATCAGTTCGAGCGGAATCGCGACGACGCTGAGCACGATGGCCACCACCACGACCACCACGCCCACCGCGTTGCTCAGCCAGCCGTTGCGATGCGACTTCAGAAACTTCTCGTCGTTCATCAGCACGATCATCGGCAGGAGCAGGATCGGCAGAATCACGACGGTCAGCGCCATCGAGAACAGCGTCAGCTTCAGCGGATCGATGCCGCTGAACGTCACCGCCGCGGCGAGGATCGGGAAGACGGTGTAGACCATGGCGAAGCGCGCGTCGTCTTTCGGCGGCAGGTCCTCGCCCCACGTCCAGCCGAACGACTGCGCGGTGAGATACGCGACGCTGAGGCTCGCCTCGACCGCCGCGCCGAAGCACGCGATGCCGACGGACGCGGCGAAGAGATAGAAACCGGTCTTGCCGAGGACCATCGAGAGCATGAGAGGAGTCTGCTCGTAGCGGTCGGAGCCGATGCCGGCGGGCAGCAGCGTCTGCGCGGCGACGACGAGCACCGCCATCGCCACGAGGCTGCCGAAGCCCATGCCGATCACGGAGACGCCGCGGTTCACGTTGAGGTCCTTCTCCGTCCACTTGTCCTCGACCGCGCCCGACGAATAGAAGTAGAGCAGGTACGGACTGATCACCGCGCCGATGATGCTCACCGCGAGGAACCAGTAGCTCGGCGCGTCCTTCGGCGGCATCGACGGGATGAACCCCGCGCCGATCGCGTGATAGTCGGGATGCAGCTTCACGACGGCTACGACGAAGACGATCGTCACGAGGCCCAGGATCGCGGTCGAGTCTTCGACGAACGAGAACGAGCCGGACCAGATGAACAGCCAGATCAGCAGCGCGACGGGAAACGCCCACCAGCGGAACGCGATGCCGGTGACGAACTGCAGCGCGAGACAGACGCCGCCGATCTCCGACGCGATGACGAAGAGATCGACGATCAGCTCCGCGGTCAGCGGGAAGACGAAGAAGCGCCAGCCGAAGCGCTCGCGCATCGCGTCGGCCACGGTGTGGTTCGACACCGCCGCGAGCCGGCCGGCCATCTCCACGAGAAAGACGACGCAGAGCGTGCCGAAGGCGAGCGACCAAAGAAGACGGAAGCCGTAGCGCGCGCCGGCTTCCGAGCTCGTGGCGATCGCGCCGGCATCGAGAAAGCCGCCGATGCTCGTGAGGATCCCCAGCGCGATCTTGAGGACGTTCTTCATGAATCGGACTTTTTCGCCAGCGCGGCGAAGGTCCGCGCGAGCGGCGCCGCCGCGGCGGGTTCGTGCGCTTCCGCGGCGCGTTCGAGCGCGTCCCACGCCCGCAGCTGCGCGTCGCGCGCGCGGGCGTCGAGCTTCGTCAGCTTGTTGACCTCTTCGGTGGCGACGCGCGCGGTGCTGCGCGTGTACGCGTCGGTGACGTGGCCGCGCGACCATTCCCGCGCCAGCACGGCTCCGGTCGAGGCCCACGAGGCGGCGGTGTCTCTGGCCTCGTTCGCCTCTTTCTGCGGCGAGCTGCAGGCGGCCAGCACCGCCGGCAGCACGAGCCACGCGACTTTCATGGCGAGGTCTGCAACACAATGCGTGCCAGCCTCGTCCGCCGCAGTAGAATCGCGCGATGCCCAAGCGCCTCGCCGTCGTCCTCCTGGCGCTCCTCGCGCTGGCCGGTTGCCGCAAGCCGGAAACGCCGAAACCCGCCGCGCCCGCGCAGCCGCATGTCGCCGCGAGCGGTCCTGTCGACGGCGGACGGCTCACGCGGCGGCTCGAGAGCGATCTCGGCACGCTCAACTACGTGCTGCAGACGCTCGACGAGGAGCGGCAGGTCTTCGCCTATCTCTACGATCCGCTCATCGATCTCGATCAGAACCTCAATCCGCATCCCGCGACCGCGGCGAGCTGGGACATTCAGGACGGCGGCAAGACGTACGTCCTCCATCTCGATCCGCGCGCGACGTTCAGCGACGGCACGCCGGTGCTCGCGAGCGACGTCGTCTTCACGCTCGGCAAGATCCTCGACGCGGAGTCGATGCAGTTCGCGTCGTGGTTCGAAGGACTCGACCGCAGCGCCACGCGCGCGCTCGACGACCACACCGTGCGCGTCGTCTTCAAACAGGCGCGCGTGACGCAGCTGCTCTCGTTCAACATCGGCGTGCTCCCCGAGCACGTCTACGGCAAGGGCGACTTCGCGAAGATCCAGCGCGTGGTCGGCAATGGCGCGTACACCCTCACCCGCCGCACGCCGGGACAGAGCGTGCTGCTGACGCGTCGCAAGGACTACTGGCGCGCGCGGCCGCCGATCGCGTCGGTCCTCTTCCGCGTCATCCACGACGACGCCGTGGCGTGGCGCGCGGTGCTACGCGGCGACCTCGACGTGAGCCGCATCAGCAACGACACGTGGTTCCGCGTGAAGGACGATCCGGCGGTGACGCAGAAGCTGGCGTTCGTCGATGCGTGGCTGCTCTCGTACAACGCCATCGCGTGGAACCTCGACGATCCGCTGTTCACCGACGCGAACGTGCGCCGCGCGCTCGCGATGAGCTACGACCGGCAGCGCGTCATCACCGAGCTCTATCACGGCCAGGCGCGGCCGCTCACCGGACCGTTCACGCCCGACCAGTGGGCGAACGATCCCGACGTCACGCCGGTCCCCTTCAACCTCACCGCGGCCGCCGCGCTCCTCGGCTCGGCCGGCTGGCGCGACACGAACGGCGACGGCACGCTCGACCGCAACGGCCATCCGTTCGCGTTCAAGCTGCTCGTGCCGTCGGGCAGCAGCTCGTCGCGCGCGGAGTCGCAGGTGCTGCAGGACGCGCTCGCGCACATCGGCGTGAAGGTGGAGATCACGCCGCTGGACGACGCCGCGTTCTTCGATCAGATCCTGAAGCGCAACTACCAGGCCGCGCTCCTCGGCTGGAGCAACGATCCCGATCCCGATCCGTACTCGCTCTTTCATTCCTCGCAGATTCCGCCGGCGGGCCTCAACGTCGTCGGCTACCGCAATCCGGAAGCGGACGCGCTCATCGAACAGGGACGCGTCGAGTTCGATCACGCGCGCCGCGTCGAGCTCTATCACCAGCTGCACGACATCCTCGCGCGCGATCAGCCGTATCTCTGGACCGTTCAGTGGGCGTCGAAGTGGGCCGTCAACAAACGCGTGCAAAACGTGAAGACGGCGAACGGTCTCGGGCTGTTCCTCTGGTATCCGGCGGCGCAAGGGTGGTGGTTGCAGTAGAATCGCGGCATGCCCAAGCTCTTGTGCACTGCTGCATTCGTGTGTCTGCTCGCCTCGCCTCTTCGCGCGGCGGACACGTTCGATCCCGCCAACGCGCCGCATGTGACGTCGGTCCAGGGCAGCCGTCACGACAACTCGGCGGGACTCGGCGACCGTCTCACCGTGCAGGTGCAGGGGCTCGACCGCGTGCTCGCCGCGGCGAACGGCAACTGCCGCGCGATCGTGCTGTTCCTCAACGGCATTCCGATCGACGGCATGCCGCCGGAGTCGTGCGATCCGTACAGCGGCACGGTGCGCTACTTCCTCGACCGCGACACGCCGAACGATGAGGCGTGGCATCGCCTGCTCGGCAGTCCGCGCGGCTTTCAGCGCGTCGTGCGCGTGAGCATCGGCGCGGGCGAACAGTTCTCGTATCCGACGCTGGCGACGATGAAGCTGAGCGTCATTCCGGAGCCGGAGTTCTACACGTTCGTCATCCTGCTCGCGGCGTCGCTGGTGCTCCTGCTTCTGCTCTGCAGCCGTACGACGCTCATCCGCAACACCGTGCCTCCCGTCACCGGCGGCAAGCATCCGTTCAGCCTCGCCCGCACGCAGATGGCGTTCTGGTTTTTCCTCGTCCTCTGCGGCTACGTCTTCTGCTGGCTGATCACGAAGGAGCTCGACACGATCACCGCATCCGTGCTCGCGCTGATCGGCATCGGCAGCGGCACCGCGCTCGGCGGCGCGCTCATCGACACCAACGCCTCGCCCGGCGCGCAGCTCACCGCGCAACCATCGCAAGGCTTTCTCCGCGACGTCCTCGGCGAGACCGGCGGCGGTATCAGCCTCTATCGCTTTCAGATGTTCGTCTGGACCTTCGTCCTCGGCATCATCTTCGTGTCGAGCGTCTACGCGCAGCTGGCCATGCCCGACTTCAACGCGACGCTCCTCGGCCTGATGGGCATCAGCTCCGGCACGTATCTCGGCTTCAAGTTCCCGGAGAAGCGGACGCAGGATCCGACGACGCCTCCGGGCGCGGCGGCGGCCATCGAGAGCAGCGGCGAGTAGCGACTCGCGCCGCGCCTATACTCGCTCGCGCATGCAGCTCCTTCTCCTCTCCAGCTCCAACGTCTACGGTTACGGCTACCTCGATCACGCGGAGCGCGAGTTGCGCGCGCGGCTCGACGGACGCACACGCGTCGCGTTCGTGCCGTTCGCATTGCAGGACCACGAGGCGTACACCGCAACCGCGCGCGAGCGGTTTGCGCGGATTGATTGCGAGGTGACGCAGGTCCGCGGCGCGGCGGAGATCGAGGCAGCCGAGGCCATCTTCGTCGGCGGAGGGAACACGTTTCGACTGCTGAAGACGTTGTACGAGCGCGAGCTGCTCGACGTCATTCGCGCGCGTGTCCGCTCGGGCGTGCCGTACATCGGCACGAGCGCCGGCACGAACATCGCCGCGCCGACGATCCGCACGACCAACGACATGCCCATCGTCCAGCCGCCGTCCTTCGACGCGCTCGGCCTCGTTCCGTATCAGATCAACCCCCATTACCTCGATGCCGATCCGAGCTCCACGCACCAGGGCGAGACGCGCGAGCAGCGGCTGCAGCAGTATCTCGAAGAGAACACGGCGCCGGTGATCGGCCTGCGCGAAGACACGATGCTCTGGGTCGACGACGACGTGACGACGCTGCACGGCCGCAGCTCCGCGCGCGTGTTCCGGCGCGGCGCGGAGCCGATCGAAATCGAGCCGGGCAGCGTCGTCGCGCTGGTCTGATCGCGGCGACGCCTTCGTCCTACTACTCGCGCCAGGCCGCCTGCACCGCGGCCGTGTCCTCGAACGCGCGGAAGCTCGTCACGACGCCATCGCGGATCTGGAAGCGATGCAGCGACGTCACCGCCGCGCCGCGGCCGTTCTTGCGGAAGTGATCGTCCATGTCGACGTTCACGATCACGGCATCGCCCGCGCCCGCGAAGATCGTCGGCTCGAACTTCCGGAACTCGACTTCGCGCGCGAGCGTCGAGAAAAAGTCCGCCACGCCTTCAGGCCCGCGGCGGATGCGATACCACGGGATCTCGGTCGCCGCCGAGTCGGTGCCCCAGTCGCAGTCGTCGGACACGTTCGCGGATGTACGCACCCCATCTCCTGAAACGTTTTCGCGCCTCGCGTCACTACTCCCGCGAAAGGAGAGACTGACCATGGCCAATGCGACTCGCCGTCCCGGTGCCCGCCTCTCGATCCGGCTTTCGAAGAACATCAAGAAGGAGCAGGTGGACAACCTGTTCGCGAAGCTCTACGAGCTGAACGGCTGTCTGCGCTGCGGGCTCGGCGGCTTCGACATCGAGATGCTCACCGATCCGGTCGTCGATCCCGCTCACGAGATCGGACAGATCGAAGGCGTCGGCGGCGCGGTCTTCCACTGACGTTCATCTTCCGTCGTCACCGGCCGGCGCCGCAGCGCGGCGCCGGCCTTCCGCGCGCCACCGGAGCAAAGGAGCCTGCATGCCCGCTCTCGGCACCAGCTACAGCGAACGCGACCCGCGCCTCGCACAGCGGCTCGCGCCGCTCGTCGAGTTCCTCGAGGTCACGCCCGACAGCATCGCCACGATGATCGACGGGCGTCCGATCGTCGACGAAGACGCGCTCGCGCATCTCGAAGAGCTCTCCGAGTCGACGCGCATCCTCGCGCACGGCGTCGGTCTCTCGATCGGCTCCGCGGACGGCTGGAACGACGACTACCTGCGCGTGCTCGACCGTCTCGCCGCGCACGTGCCGCTGGCGTGGCACAGCGAGCACCTCGGCTACACGCACGTGGACGCCGCGCCGCTCGGCACCATGCTCGCGTTGCCGCGCGTCGAAGAGTCGCTCGACCTCCTCTGCCCGCGCATCGAGACGCTGCTCGCGCGTTACCCGATGCCGTTCCTCCTCGAGCACGTCGTGAACCTCCTCCCCGACTTCGCGGAGAGCGACTACACGCACGCCGGTTTCCTGAACGAGCTCGTGCGCCGCACCGGCTGCGGTCTGCTGCTCGACGTCTACAACCTCGAATGCGACGCGCACAACGGCCAGGTCGAGCTGCGCGCGTTTCTCGACGAGCTCGATTTCTCGGCCGTGCGCGAGATCCACATCGCGAACGGCGTCGAGCGGCGCGGGCTGATGCTCGACGTGCATTCGCGGACGACGCGCAGCGAGACGCGGGCGTTGCTCGACGAGGTCCTGCCGCGCGCGACGCACGCGGAAGTGCTGGTGTTCGAGTTCTTATCCGAGGCAGTGCCGGTGCTCGGTGCGAACCGGATTGCGGGAGAGATCGAACTGTTGCGGAGGTGGACGGCATGACACGCGATCTCGCGGAGTTGCAACGGAACCTCACGGAGCTCGTGCGCACGGGCGCGTGCGCGTCGGACGACGCGTGGCTCGCGGATGTCGCGCGCTCGACGGGGCTGCTGGTCGTGCGCGAATGCGTCGCGGCGTGGCGCGAGCTCATCCTGCGGCGCACTTGTCCGCAGACGGCGGCGCGGCTCGAGGCGCGCGGCGAATTCCGCGCGGCGGTGGCGCGGCTGCTGCGGCGCGAATGCCCGATGTACTTCCGCGAGCTGGCGCTGGCATTTCTGGCCGAGGCGGTCGCGCACGACGATCCGGTCGTGGCGGAGGCGGCGGCGTACGAACGCGGCGAGATCGTACGGGCCGTGCTCGCGGCGTAAGCGCCCGCGGACGGCGTCGCCGCGGCATTTCGCGCACGCGTTTCGCGTTCTCCGCTCGAATGCTGCCGCCTCAGTCGGACTTCGATGCCGCCACGCTCGCGGAGAGCCGGGAGAAGGTCGAAGAACCGCCTCTGTACAAAGTCCTCCTCCACAACGACGACTTCACCACGATGGAGTTCGTGGTGTGGGTCCTCGAGACCGTGTTCAACATGCCGGAGGAGCAAGCCATCCAGGTGATGCTCAACGTGCATCTCCGCGGCACGGGCGTGGCCGGGATCTACACGTTCGAGATCGCCGAGACGAAAGTCGAGCGCGCCACCGCGCTGGCGCGGGAGCAGGAGTATCCGTTGTTGATTACGATGGAGAAAGCGTGATCGGAAAGTCTCTGCAGGCATCGTTTGAATTTGCCGTCAACGAGGCGGTGAAGCGGCGGCACGAGTACGTCACGCTCGAACATCTCCTCTTTGCGTTGCTGCACGACCGCGACGTCGCGGAGGTCATCCGCGCGTGCGGCGGCGACGTCGAGGTGCTGAAGACGCAGCTCGACGCGTTCATGAACGAAACGTACGAGCAGCTATCCGACGACGCGCCGGTCGAGCCGGTGCTGACGTCGATGCTCCAGCGCGTCATCCAGTACGCGCAACTGCACGCGCAGAGCGCGGGACGCAAGGAGCTCGACACGCCGCAGATGCTCGCCGCCGTCTATCAGGCCGAGCAGTCGCGCGCGGTCTTCTTCCTGCGCGCGCAGGGCATCCACAAGCTCGACGTGCTGAACTATCTCTCGCACGGCATCACCCGCAAATCGGCCGAGCCGGCCTTCGCCGCGCCGGACGAAGAAGGCGAACGCGTCTCCGGCGATCCGCTGAAGAGCTTCGCCGTCAACCTGCTCGAACGCGCGAAGAACGGCGAGATCGATCCCGTGATCGGGCGTTCGCTGGAACTCGAGCGCACGATCCAGATCCTCTGCCGCCGCCGCAAGAACAACCCGCTTTACGTCGGCGAGCCGGGCGTCGGCAAGACCGCCATCGCCGAAGGACTCGCGCTCAAGATTCAGCAGCACGATGTGCCGCCGGTGCTCAAAGATGCCGAAGTGTGGTCGCTCGACATGGGCGCCGTGCTCGCGGGAACGAAGTACCGCGGCGAGTTCGAGCAGCGTCTGAAAGCCGTCATCAGCGCGCTGGTCGAGAAGAAAGACGCGATCCTGTTCATCGACGAGATCCACACGATCGTCGGCGCCGGCGCGGTGAGCGGCGGCACGATGGACGCCTCGAACCTGCTGAAGCCCGCGATTGCGTCGGGCAAGCTGCGCGTCATCGGCTCGACGACATACGCCGAATACAAACAATCGTTCGAGCGCGACCGCGCGCTCGCGCGCCGCTTCCAGAAGATCGAGATCGGCGAGCCCACCATCGACGAGACCGTCGAGATCCTGACGGGACTCAAGGGCTACTACGAGACGCACCACCACGTCACCTTCACCGACGACGCGCTGCGTCTCGCGGCCGAGCTCTCCGCGAAGTACATCCACGATCGCCATCTGCCCGACAAGGCCATCGACGTGCTCGACGAGGCGGGTGCGCGCAAGCGCATGCTGCGCACGGACGCGAACGCCGCCGCGGAAGTCATCGACGTCCCCGAAGTCGAGACCGTCGTCGCGCGCATGGCCAAGATTCCGCCGCGCACCATCGCTGTCTCCGAGAAAGAGCGGCTGCAGCATCTCGACGAAGACCTGCGCCGCGTGATCTACGGCCAGGACCACGCCATCAAGCAGATCGTCAGCGCGATCAAGCTCGGCCGCTCCGGCCTCGGCAATCCCGAGAAGCCGATCGGCTCGTTTCTCTTCTCCGGCCCCACCGGCGTCGGCAAGACCGAGCTCGCGAAGCAGCTCGCGCAGTCCCTCGGCGTGGAGTTCATCCGCTTCGACATGAGCGAGTACATGGAGCCGCACACCGTGTCGCGCCTCATCGGCGCGCCTCCGGGCTACGTCGGCTTCGATCAGGGCGGCCTCCTCACCGACGCGATCATCCGCACGCCGTACGCGGTGCTCGTGCTCGACGAGATCGAGAAGGCGCATCCGAATCTCTTCTCGATCCTGCTGCAAGTGATGGATCACGCCACGCTCACCGACAACAACGGCAAGAAGGCCGACTTCCGCAACGTGATCCTGATCATGACCACGAACGCCGGCGGCCGCGAGCTGACCGACGCTTCCCCCGGCTTCATGCCGTCGGGCGCGACCGGACGTGGACGCGGCGCGATCGAGCGCACGTTCGCGCCCGAGTTCCGCAACCGCCTCGACGCGTGGATCGCCTTCGAGCCGCTCAGCTTCGAAGTGATCGAGCACGTGGTCGACAAGTTCATCGACGAGCTCCGCGCACAGCTCGTCGCCAAGAACGTCACGATCGAGCTGCGCGAGGCGGGACGCGCGTGGCTCGCCACGCACGGCTACGACCGCGCGTTCGGCGCGCGTCCGATGGCGCGGGTCATCTCCTCGAAGATCAAGGAGCCGCTCGTCGACGAGATCCTCTTCGGCAAGCTCGCGAACGGTGGAAGCGTGACGGTCGACGCGGAGGGCGGCGAGCTGCACCTGCTGTACTGACACTTGACCGCCATCTTCCCCGACCCGCGTTACGCCTCCTCCGACGTCGTCGCGCTCGGCGAGGATCTGCGTGTGTCGACGCTGCGCGAGGCGTATCGGAAGGGGATCTTCCCGTGGCCGCATGACGAACTGCCGCTGCCGTGGTTCTCGCCGCGCCAGCGCACGGTGATCTTCTTCGACGAGCTGCACGTCGGCCGCACGTTGCGCAAGGCGGCGAATCGCGCGCCGTACACCTTCACCATCGACCGCGATTTCCGCGCCGTCATTGCCGCGTGCGCCGCCGTTGATCGTCCCGATCAGGACGGCACGTGGATCGGCTCGAGCATCATCGCCGCGTACACGCGTTTGTACGACGCGGGCGACGCGCACAGCATCGAGGCGTGGGCCGGCGGCACGCTCGTCGGCGGCTTGTACGGCGTCGACGCGGGCGGCGTGTTCACGGGCGAGAGCATGTTCCACCTCCGCGAGGACGCGTCGAAGCTCGCGCTGCTGTTTCTCGTCGAGCACCTTCGCGCGCGCGGCGGCACGTTCCTCGACTGTCAGGTGATGACGCCGCACATGGAAGCGCTCGGCGCGCGCGAGATTCCGCGCGGACGCTTTCTCGATCTGCTCGCGGAGACGCAGGCGCGCGGGCTGACGCTGTTCGGCGCCTAGGTTCCCTGCAAGCCGCGCAGCCGCCGCACGAGCAGCCCGGCCGTGCGCACGATGCCGAGCGGATGCCACAGCAGCGAATAGCCGAGGTGATGGGCGGCGGCGAGGAAACGTCCGCGTGAGGCGGCTTTCACGCCGGTGGTGGCGAAGCGCGTCGCCACGACGAGACGCGCGCGCAGACGATGCATGCGCGAGCGGCACTGCTCGCGAAAGCGGCGATAGACCTCGCGCGTGACGCGATGCGCGAGCGCGGCGCGATCGGAGCGCGGATCGTGGCGCCAGACGCCGTGGATCGCGAGCGCTTCCTCGTCCGTCAGCTCGCGCGCGAGCGCCTGCGCGAGGATGCGCGCCGTCACCGCGCGCGAGAGCGTCGACTGCTCGCTCGCGTGCGTCACGCTCACGCGGCCGGGATGCAGCCGGTAGCGCATCCCGACCTCCGGCAGCATCACGATGCGTCCGCGGCCGATGAGCCGCGTCCAGAGCTCGTAGTCCTGCGAATACGGGAACGCCTCGTCGTAGCCGCCGGCGGCGCGCACGCGATCCGCGCGGTACATCACCTGACTGTGGCCGCCGATCGCGTTGCTGAAGTGCAGCAGGTACGCGACGACTTCCGGCGGCTCCGCGGTGCGGATCGCGCCGACGCGCTGACTCCGCTCGTCGATGATCTCGTAGTTCATGGCCACGAGCGTCGCGTCGGGATCGGCGTCGAGCACCGTCACCTGCTTGCGGAAGCGTCCCGGCATCGAGAGATCGTCCGCGTCCTGCCGCGCTATGTAGATGCCGCGCGCGTGGGCGATGCCGAGGTTCAGCGCGCGCGGAATGCCGCCGTTCTCGACGCAGCGCACGAGCACGACGCGTGCGTCGCGCGCGGCGTAGCGCCAGAGGATGTCGGGCGTGGCGTCCGTCGAGCCGTCGTCGACGATGATCAGCTCGAAATCGGCGTAGTCCTGCGCGAGCACGCTTTCGATCGCGTCCGCAATGAAGCGCTCGCCGTTGAACACCGGCATGACCACGGAGACGCGCGGCGCGACGCTCACGTCCAGACCCTCGCGCCGGGCACGAGACCGAGCGGACGCGAGACCAGGCGGTCCGCGTATTCGCCGTGCTCCGCCTCGACGAGCAGCGTGAGTTGAAAGAGCCGCGCGAGGCGATCGATCCAGCCGCGCGCGTCGCCTTCGTCGAGCATCGCGAACGTGTACGCGAGCGCGTCCGTCTCGCGCGGGAAATGCTTGCGGATGCGGGCGAACAGCATCTCGTGCGTGCCGTCCTTGTGCATCACGCGTAGCGCGTCGAGCACGAGAATGTTCGTCGTTCCTTCCCAGATCGGCAGCACCTGCGCGTCGCGCAACAGGCGCGGCAGCGGACTCTCTTCGATGTAGCCGTTTCCTCCGACGAGCTCCATCGCCTCGGAGACGCATGGCACCGCGAGCTTCCCCGTCACCCCTTTCGCGATCGGCGTGAGCAGCCGCAGCAGCCGCGCGCACGACGCGTCGCCCGCGTCCGCGCGCTGCAATGCCTCGATCGTCTCGAACGTCAGCAGCAGCGCCGCGATGTGCTCCGCCTCGAGATCGAAGAACGTCTCCTGCGCCAGCGGCCACTCGATGACCGGACGTCCGAACACCTGCCGGCGTTCGATGTAGTGCCGCGACTCGTACACCGCGCGGCCGATGACGCCGCAGGCCGCGACGGCGTTGTAGAGCCGCGAGAGGTTGAGCATGTCCGTCATCGCGCCGAAGCCGCCCACTTCCTCCGCCGGCGCGTCGCGCAGCGTGACCTCGCCCGTCGCCATCGAGCGCACGCCGAGCTTCTCCTTCAGCCGCTCGATGGAGAAGCCGGGATTGTCGCGCGTGAGCACGAGGAACGTGCGCAGTCCGCGCGTCCCCTCGCCTCCTCCGTCGACGCGCGCCGTGACGAGCACCGCCTGCGCGTCGACGTTCGAGCAGAACCACTTGTGGCCGTTGAGGCGCCACGTGCCGTCGCTCTGCTTCGTCGCGATCGTCTCGTTCGCGCCGACGTCGGAACCACCCGCGCGCTCGGTGAGGAACATGCCGCCGGTCCACAGCGTCGCCGGATCGCTCGACGTGAGATGCGGGACGACGTGCATCACCTGCTCGTGCGTGCCGTGGCGCGTGAGCACGCGCGCGACGCCGTCGGTCATGCAGAGCGGGCAATAGAGTCCCGCTTCCGCCATCGCGAAGAGATAGCCGAGGGCGAAGCCGGTGACGGTCGACGCATGCGAGAAGTCGTGCGTCGTGTACTTCATCGCGATCATGCCGGAGCCGTAGGCGATGCGCTCCATCTCGCGATAGGCGGGGTGATACTCGACGCGGCAGATGCGCTCTCCGCGCGGATCGTGCGTCACGAGGCGCGGGCGTTCGCGGTCGGCGACGGCGGCGAGCGGCGCGACTTCCTTCGCGGCGCGCTCGCCCATCGCGGCGAGCTGCGGTTCCGCCCAGGCAAACGCATCCGCATCGAGCTTCCGGCGGCAGAGCGCGCGGAAGTCGGGTGATGCGGACCAGTAAGACTCTGTCGGTGACTCGGGGATGGACGACCCGGACGACACGCCACAAGCATAACGGCTGTTCGGTCGCGCGTCGGTACGGAAAGAAGGTTAAACTGCCCGCCACAAAAAACAATCCGAGGAGGTTGCGATGTCGGAAACGCACACGTCCCTCTCCACCGCCGGTGGCGCCACCGGTGACATCGGCAGCTGGCTCTCCCGCATGCTCGCCCGCGGCGGCAAGCTTCCGTGCGCGTTTCGCGTGCACGCGCCGGACGGTACGACCACGCTGATCGGCGACGGCGCGCCGGAGTTCGATCTCTTCATCCGCAATCAGAACGGCCTGCGCGCCCTGCAGTCGATCTCCGAGCTGCGCATCGCCGACGCGTATGTACGCGGCGATCTCGATCTCGAAGGCGACGTCGTGAAAGCGATGTGGCTGCGCGATCTCCTCTCCGACCGCAACGTCTGGCTCAAGCTCTGGCGCCGCCTCCAGCCTCTCATTCTCGGACGCGAGAAGCTCAACCCCGAATGGATCGCGAAGCACTACGACTCCGGCAACGTGCAGCTGCTCGCGCTCGATCAGGATTACTTCGCGTACACGCCGGGCGTGTATCTCTCCGACGACGACACGCTCGAAGAGAGCTCGCGGCGCAAGTACGAGTTCGCGTGGGATCAGCTGCGCCTGCAACCGGGCCAGGAGCTGCTCGAAGTCGGATGCGGCTGGGGCGGCATGACGCGCTACTGCGCCACGCGCGGCGCGCGCGTCACCGGCATCACGCTGTCGAAAGACCAGCTCGGATTCACGCGCGGCGTGATCGAGCGCTACGGCCTCGACGCGTCGGCGCACTATCAGGACTTCTTCACGTTCCAGCCCGGCAAGCGCTTCGACGCGATCTCGTGCATGGGCGTGATCGAAGATCTCTCCGACTATCCGCGCGTGATGCAGCGTTTCTCCGAGCTCGTGAAGCCGGGCGGCCGCATGTATCTCGACTTCGCGTCGGGCAAGGTGCCGTTCGGCACGTCGAGCTTCATCACGAAGTACGTCTGGCCGGGCACGTTCCGCATGACGTACATGCCGGAGCTGATGGCCGCGATCGACAAGTCGCCGATTCAGCTCGTCGGCGTCTACAACGATCGCCACAACTATTACCTCTGGGCGCGCAACGGTCATACGCGCTGGGTCGAGAACCGCGACAAGGTCGTGGCGCAGGCGGGCGAAGAGATCTATCGCCTCTTCCGGCTGCTCTACATGGGCACCGCCGGCGTGATGAACAATCCGTCGCACGAGGTGACGGCGTATCGCCTGGTGCTGGAGCTGCCGGGACCGGGCGGCGTGCGGCAAGGTTAATTCAGGGCACATCCGCGATGCGCATCCCGTGCATCTGCGGATGCGCGCTCGACGCAGTGCGGTCTATCGCGCGCAGTCCGAGGCGCGCCAGCGCGCGTTTGCCGCGCGGCGTGCCGGGAAACGCGTACAGCATCTCCGCGCGCGGCGCGAAGCTCGCGATGAGCGTGCGCAGCGCGGCGGTGAACTCGCCAAAGCGACCTTCCGCGACGATGCTTTCGAGGTAGACGTCGCGGATGTCTTCCGCTTCCTGCGGCGCGAACAGATCGTCGGCGCGCAATGCGCTCTCGCCGATCGTCCCGTCGAGCAACTGCTGCATCGACGCGCGGCGGATCGGAAGGAACGTCGCGTGGCCGACGCGCGTCTCGCCGTCGCGCAACACGAAGAAGCCGCGCGGATTTGCGTCGAACCACTCTTCGATCCGCGCGTGCGGAATCGCGAGCTCCGCGTAGTGCGTCGCCTCGAGCTCGGCGATCCACGCGAGCTCGTCGCGCGTGGCGGGGTCGAAGCGCGTCGTCACAGCTCGACTTGCGCGCCGAGCTCGATGACCTGGTTCGGCGGGAGCGAGAAGAACACCGACGCGCTCGAGGAGTTGCGCATCATCCACGCGAAGACGTGCTCGCGCCAGATGGCCATGCCGCGGCGGCGCGTCGGAATCAGCGTCTCGCGCCCGAGGAAGTAGCTCGTCGCCATCGAGCTCAGTTTGATCGGGCCGCTCGGGTCGATGCGCTCCAGCACCGCGGGCAGATTCGGATCTTCCATGAACCCGAAGTGCAGCATGAGACGAAAGACGCCATGGCCGAGGTCGAGCCACTGGAAGCGCTCGTCATCGCTGAGATGCGAGCGATCCTCCGTCTCGATGGTCATCAGCACGACGCGCTGATGCACGACCTTGTTGTGTTTGATGTTGTGCAGCAGCGTCGTCGGCACGCCGTCGGGATTGCGCGACATGAACACGGCGGTGCCTTTCACGCGCGGGATCTTCGCGGACGCGAGCTCGGCGAGGAACGCATCGACGGAGATCGATTCCGCCGCGAGCTTGTCCGCGAGGATCTTGCGGCCGAGGCGCCACGTAGACATCAGCGTGAAGATCAGCAGCCCGACCGCGAGCGGGAACCAGCCGCCGTCGAGCACCTTCACGACGTTCGCGCCGAAGAACGCGAGGTCGATGGTCAGCAGCGGGACGACGAAGAGCGCCACGCGGCCGTAGTTCCACCCCTTCTTCTCGCGGCGATACGCGGCGTACAGCATCGTCGTCACCGCCATCGTTGCCGTGACCGCGACGCCGTACGCGGCGGCGAGGTTCGACGACTTCTCGAACGCGAGCACGAGGCCGATCGCGGCGAGCATGAGGATCCAGTTGATCGAGGTGATGTAGATCTGCCCGATCTCGCGCGCGGACGTATGGCGGATGCGGATGCGCGGCAGATAGCCGAGCTGCACGGCCTGCCGCGTCAGCGAGAACGCGCCGGAGATGACGGCCTGCGACGCGATGACCGCGGCGGCGGTGGCCAGTCCGACGAGCGGATACAACGCCCACTGCGGCGCCATGCGGAAGAACGGCTCGTCCGCGCCGTGCGGCGAGTGCAACAGATACGCGCCCTGCCCGAAGTAGTTGAGCAGCAGCGCGGGGAAGACGAAGTTGAACCAGACGATGCGGATCGGCCGCGCGCCGAAGTGGCCCATGTCCGCGTACAGCGCCTCGCCGCCCGTCACGACGAGGAAGACCGAGCCGAGGGCCAGGAAACCGGTGACGCGGTTATCGAGAAAAAAACGCACGGCGTGCGTCGGCAGAATCGCGGAGAGCACGTGCGGCTCGCGGATGATGTGGGGCACGCCGAGAAGCGCGATCGACGTGAACCAGATCAGCATCACCGGACCGAACGCTGCGCCGACTTTTGCGGTGCCGTACTTTTGGATCGCGAAGAGGCCGATGAGCACGACGATCGTGAGCGGGACGACGTAAGGCGTGAAGAGCGGCGTCGCGACTTTGAGACCTTCGACCGCGCTGAGCACCGAGATCGCCGGCGTGATCATGCCGTCGCCGAAGAACAGCGAGGCCCCGAATATCCCCAGCACGATCAGCAACGCGGCCCGCGGGACGCGCCGCCGCTGGACCAGCGCGGTAAGCGCCATGATCCCGCCGTCGCCGCGGTTGTGCGCGCGCATGATGATGCCGGCGTACTTGATCGTCACCACGATCATCAGCGCCCAGAAGATCAGTGAGACGATTCCATAGACGCCCGCGACCGTGGCCTGCGCGGCGGCACGGTTCGAGGTGAAAATCACCTGCTCGGTGTAGAGGGGGCTGGTGCCGATATCCCCGAAGACGACCCCCAGGGCACCCAAAGCCACGATCGCGCGTCCTGCATGGGCAACGACGTCGCGGTTCTCGTCGCTCGTGAACGGGAGCTTTGACGGTCTTGGAGCCCGCTCCTCTTCCTGCTGGCGGGTGGGCCAATCCTCGAGTTTGTGCGCGGCTTCGTTGAAGCTGCGGGTCTTGACAGGTGGGTGAACCCCAACCTCTGGCGCGACAGTCTGGCCCGTGAGAGCGGCTGCTTGCATGACGGCGCGGTGATTTGTGGCGCCGTTCGCGCCGTTTGCGCCGTTTGTGCCGTCTGTGGGACCGCCAACGACGCGGTCCACGCTGCTACCGATCCGCTTCATTGACTGTCATCGACGCTAGACCGCGCCGCGTCAAGATCCCGCTAAATATCGGCGCGCTCCCGTAGAGAATTCGTAAAGCCCGGCGGTTCGGCGCCGCGCCTACAGGGCGACGGGACGCGCCCGGTCCCCGCCGGGATCAGCCGCCGACTTGCCCGGACTCTGCGGGTGGGCCGGGCGTCTCGGGCGCCGCGATGATCTCGGCGCCGTCGGCCTCGATCTGCGCGGCCGTCCGCCGCGCCGTCCCTCCAGGCAGCCGGTCGACGAGGCGCCCGAAGCGATCGATCGCCCCCTCGAGCGGACTTGCCATCTCGATCGCGCGCTCCAGTGCCGGGAGCGCGCCAATCAACTCTGATCCGGTCTGGGATAGGCGTGCGGCGCTCGCCAC
>JAFATB010000020.1 GCA_019244185.1 Acidobacteriota bacterium | reverse complement strand
GACCGTCCAGACCTCGTTCGAGGACGTGCAGCCCATGAAATTCACGGGCCACGAACGCGATTACATCAGCGCAGTGAACACGGAGAGCACCGACTACCTCGACTACATGCACGCGCGGTACTACGCGCCGACGTTGGGGCGGTTCTTGTCGGTGGATCCGGGCAAAGACTGGGCTCCGGGACAGCCGCAATCGTGGAACATGTATGCATATGTGCGAAACAACCCAGTTAATCGCACCGATCCGACTGGCAGGTGTTCTGCTGCTAGTGGAACACTTGTTCTGTGTATGCAACTCGTTCAGATGGCGGCGGAGGCGTTTTACGACACCGCCGCAAATTCAGGCATCGGCAAGATCATAAGAGGCGCGCAAACGGGCGACACGCACTTGGCGCAAGAAGGCCAGTTGCAACTGGATCACGAGGTCATCACTGGAATCCTGGTCGGGGGCATGACGCCTTCGAAGACTCGCCCACTGTCAGTACCACTGAACAAGGAGAAGCGTGGTCCACACCCCAAGCAACATACTTTGGTACGTCGAATGGCCAAATCGTCCCTGCTCGTACGCCAGCGGGACAGCCTATTACCCCGCACGCTGCCGAGAGAATGGCGAATCCGCCGGCAGGTCGCGCAGTCATGACCCCTGCCGAAGCAGATGCGGTACTAGCGAAGAATACGATAAGAAAAATCAATCCCGCCAAAGCCACCGTCACGTATCACGACGCGTCGCTACCAGGGAAGCCGCAAGTGGTCGTTTCGACGACGAATGGAAGTATCGTCACGGTCATTAAGAACAAGATTAAGGAGATATTCGGCTATGAGCGATGATGACCTGCGAGCAGTCATAAAGAAGCTCGCCGAATATTATGTTCAGCGCGAGGTCACTGGCCGTGCGTTTGCGTGGACTGTTGAATCGTTGATTGCGACGTCGGCGATCGACGAGCGCGACGAACGGATGGCAACAGCAGCCGAATTCCTCGCAGCATATTCTCCCAGCGGTGGAGAGGGGCTGCATGACGAGAAAGAGTTGATGCGATTTGCCTCCAGCTTGCTTGAGTGACGTGTGGCCGCGCCGATGCACACCGCTGTGCGACGCGAACGGTAAGGCGATTAATGGACCGGACGGCAAGCCACGGAAGGTCTTAGCTTCCAGATGATTCGGCTGGTGGTTAAGGACGGGCGTACGGCATTTTGACCTGAAGCGATCACCGACAATGTACCTAACGATGGAAGTGTACACGCGGAATCGGGCGTGCACGCAGGATGTACGATCAAGCGTAACCCGGCAGTTGTCTTGCCTGCCTACAAGCTGTTCGACGCATCGGTGGCGATGTTGGTAACCATATTAACCCGACCGGACAGACGGGCAACAAGCTCGGCTACCTCTTAGGCAAGTTTGAAAGCAGCGGTGGCAATGGGAAGCTATTCGCCGGCGTATTGGGATTCAGTGAGAAAACGCTTACTAAGGCGCTCCAGTCGCATTTTGTCGAGAACTTCGCAAAAGGCGAAATTCAAGCCAACGGACGTTTGGCTGTGACAGGCGCCATGACTGGTGCTAACGGTCTGGTCAAGAACGTGGAGATCATTTGGCAGTGGAATCAGAAGAACAGGGTGTGGGACCTCATAACTGGGTTTCAGGTGAAACGATGACCGATGTGGCCGGCGTGAAGCTCGGGGAGATTTCAACTACCGGAGATACGGTTCGTTGTGCTGTCTTCGTGGACGGAACGAAGGTCGGGTCAATCAGTTTCCTGAAGTACTACGAGCCCGCCGTCAAAGTTCTCGATCCATACGTCGCAGTCTGGGCTGGATCGTCGCTGTGCGTAATCGATCGTGCTCACGGAGAAATGCACTGCTTCGACCGCGGCGATGAGACGCACGACGTTCATCCTTTTGAATCGATGTGGATCATCGAAGGCGAGCTAAATGTGGACTTGTTCGATCCGAAAGTGCAAAAGACGGTGGCGACGTACTACCATAATGAAGTGATAACGAGCAGTTCGGTTACGAACTCGTTCGTTCACGTAAACGACTTCGCTGGTGCCACTGTGACGCTTGATGCACGGCATGAGCTTCAGGTCATCGGGCGCGACTCCACGAAATCCGGCGCACGGTCCCATTAAGCGAAGCGCAATCAGGTGGTTCTTGGTTGGAGACGGTGCAACGCAGCCGAAGCGATCATTAGGCCAGCAGGTGGATCGCGGCCACACGTGAGCGCCGTGCGACCACTGGGCGCTGCACGCGGTTGCCCGCATCATCGAAGCCCGCCTTTGACGATGTAGCACGGCGTCTGGGGCGGCGGTGGTGTGCATCGCATAGCAGTTGACGCCGCGAGTCGCAACACGACCGCGGTTGTCTCGCGGGCTGTGCAACTCGATATGGCCGCTCTCGCCGCCGGCGCGCTTCGGCGAACGTTGGTCGCGCCCGCAACAAAGAACCACACAGGCCTCCGGTGGTGATCGATACTCCGCATTCGATGCGTCGGCCTACCCCTTCCATTGCGCCCGTCATCTTCCGTTCACGTCCTCTCCGGTACAACGCGTACCGTCCATGAAACCCGTGTTTCTCGATCCCACTCTTCGACGCCGGCGCGTGTTGCGCGTGCTGGCGGCGGCGCTGGTCGTCGTTTCGGCGGCGATGCTGGCGGTGTTTGCGCTCACGCTGTTCGTCGCGCCGGTGTTGCCGGCGCCGTTCGTGCGGGTGGCGCATCGCATCCTGCCGCCGCTGCACCGGCATGCGCGCACGACTGCCGCGTCGCGTGCGGCGCGGCGGAAGCTGCTCGCGCAGATCGCGCGGGAGCGGCCGGCGGCGAACGCGTCCTCGCAAGGGCGCATCGTCGCGGCGTTTTATGCGCCGTGGGAAGAGACGGGACTCCATTCGCTCGAAGCCAACGCCTCGCAGATGACGCACCTGATGCCGGCGTGGCTGCGCATCGGCGCGGACGGCGCGTCGCTCGATGAAACCGACTGGGATCCCACCGTCGCGTTCCACAACCTCGACGTCCTGCGCATCGCGCGCGAGCACAACGTGCGCGTGCTGCCGGTGCTCAGCAACGCGGCGGGCGGGTGGTTCGACCCGGAGCGCGCGCACCGGCTGCTGGCGAATCCCGCGGCGCAGCAGCGCGTCGCCGTCGCCACGCGCGACTGGCTCCTGCGCAACCGCATGCAGGGCATCAACCTCGACTTCGAAAGCCTCTCCGCGGAAGACGCGCCGCTGCTCGTGCCGTTCGTCACGCGCGTGCATCAGGTGCTCGCGCCGGCGGGACTGCAGGTGACGGCGGACGTGCAGGCGTCGACCGAACCCGAGGTGTGGAGAGAGATTGCGGCGCAATGCGACTTCGTCGTGGTCATGGGCTACGACCAGCATTCCGCCAGCGGCGCGCCGGGGCCGATCGCCGCGCTCGACTGGTTCCGCGACACGGTCGACCGTGCGGCGAAGAACGTCCCGGCCGACAAGCTCGTGATCGGCATGGGCAACTACGCGTACGACTGGCCGGAGCACGAGGAAGCGTCGCCGCTCAGCTACCAGCAGGCGCTCATGGCCGCACGCGACGCGTTCGGCGACGCCGCCGCGCCCGGCGCGATCGACTTCGATCCGGCCGCGCTCAACGCCACCTTCGACTACAAAGACGAGCAGGGCGTCTCGCACGAGGTGTGGATGCTCGACGCTGTCACCGCGGCGAACGAATGGCGTCTCGTCTCGACGCGCAACGTGCGCGGCGTCGCGCTCTGGGCGCTCGGACTCGAAGACCCCTCCGTCTGGCAGATCCTCGGCGACGCGCGTGTCGCGCAGCCGCCGCATCCCGATCACCTCCGCACGATTTCCTTCCGCTACGCCGTCGACTTTCTCGGCGAAGGCGAAGTGCTGCAGGTCGCCGCGACGCCCGTCGACGGTCACCGCGAGCTCGAGATCGATCCCGCCACCGGCCTCTGTCTCGACGAGCAGTACACCAGCTTCCCCGCGGCGTACGTCATCCGCCGCAGCTCCTACGTGCCGAAAGCGGTCGCGCTGACGATCGACGACGGACCGTCGGATCCGTACACGTCCGACATGCTCGACGTGCTGCGGCAGTACCACGTGCACGCCACCTTCTTCGTCATCGGCGAGAACGTCGAGCACTATCCCGACCTCCTCGCGCGCATTTGGGAAGAAGGCCACGAGATCGGCAATCACAGCTACACGCATCCGAACATCGGCACCGTCTCGCCGCGGCGCGCGATGCTGGAGCTCAACGCGACGCAGCGCGCGATCGAGAGCGTCATCGGCCGCTCGACGGTGCTCTTCCGCCCGCCGTACAACGCCGACGCCGAGCCGACCACGCGCGAGGAAGTGATGCCGGTCATCCGCGCCGCGGAGCTCGGCTACGTCACGGTGGGTGAGTTCATCGACCCGCAGGACTGGCAGGCCAAGCCGCGCGCGGCCGAGCTCGCGCGCTCGATCCTGCGCGGCATCCAGAGCGGCCACGGCAACTGCGTGCTCCTGCACGACGGCGGCGGCGACCGTTCCGCGACCGTCGACGCCATGCGCATCGTCATCCCGGAACTGCAGCGCGAGGGCTACCGCTTCGTGACGGTCTCGGACCTGATGCACACCAGCCGCGCCGCGGTGATGCCGCCCGTCGCCGTGCGCGAGCGCGTCTTCCTCGGCGACGACCGCGTGATCTTCGGCGCGACGTCGACCGGCCAGCGCCTGCTCGCCTTCGCGTTCCTCGCCGCGATCTTCCTCGGCATCGCGCGCGTCGTCATTCTCGCGCTCATCGCAATGCGCGCGCGGCAGAACGACGCGCCGGAAGGGACGAACACGCTCACGGTGAGCGTCATCATCGCCGCGTACAACGAGGAGCGCGTGATCGCGAAAACGATCGCGAGCATCCTCCGCGCGCGGCACGCCGTGCGCGAGATCATCGTCATCGACGACGGCTCGACCGACAACACCGCCGCCGTCGTCGAACAGCTCGCGGAGAAGACGCCGATGATCCGCCTGCTGCGCCAGCCGAATCAGGGCAAAGCCGCGGCGCTGAATCACGGCATCGCGTCGGCGGTAGGCGACGTCTTCGTGGCCATCGACGCCGACACCGTGCTGCATCCCGACGCGATCGGGAACCTCTTGCGCCACTTCGACGACGACGAGGTCGGCGCCGTCGCGGGCAACGTGAAGGTCGGCAACCGCCGCAAGCTCACGACGCTCATCCAATCCATCGAATACACCACGAGCCAGAACCTCGATCGCCGCGCGTGGGCGGCGCTCAACGCCGTCACCGTCGTGCCGGGCGCGATCGGCGCGTGGCGCCGCGATGCGGTGGCGGAGGCGGGCGGCTACACGGTCGACACGATGGCCGAAGACATGGACCTGACGTGGCGGCTGCGGCGCAACGGCTGGCGCATCGCGTGCGACATCGAGGCGATGTCGTTCACCGAAGCGCCGGAGAGCGTGAAGGCGCTCTTCCGGCAGCGCTTCCGCTGGTCGTACGGCACGCTGCAGTGCCTGTGGAAGCATCGCGACGCGCTGGGGCGGTACGGCTGGTTCGGCATGGCCATGCTGCCGTCGCTGTGGCTGTTCCAGATCGTCTTCCAGCTGCTCTCGCCGATCGTCGACGCGCAGCTCTTGTGGATCGGCGTGCAACTGGCGACCGGCACGCCGGTCGATGCGCGTTCGCTCGTGATCTTCGGCGGTCTCTTCGCGCTCTTCACGCTGCTCGACCTCACGGTCTCGGCGTTCGCATTGCGCGCGGAAGGGGAGTCGTTGCGCGAGCTACCGCTGCTCGTGCTGCAGCGCTTCTTCTACCGGCAGCTCATGTACGCGGCCATCGTGAAGTCGGTGCTGGTCGCGCTGCAGGGGATGCGCACGGGTTGGAACAAGCTGGAGCGGCGCGGCACGGTGACGGCGGTGTAGAGTCTTCGGCGTGATGCGCTCGCCGCGATTTCTCGCCTGCATCGCGATCGTCTTCTGGGGCGTCTCGTTCGTCGCCACGAAGGCAGTGCTGCGCGAGATCGCGCCGGTGACGCTGATCTTCCTGCGCTTCGCCATCGGCGCGGTCGTGCTGCTGGCGATCGTGCGCGAGCTTCCGCCGCGCGCCGCGTGGCCGCAACTCGCGCTGATGGGCTTCATCGGCATCTTCGTCCATCAGATGCTGCAGGCGTACGGCCTCACGATGACCGCCGCGACGAACGCCGGCTGGCTGATCGGACTGACACCGATCTGGTCGGCCGTGCTCTCCGCGATCGTGCTGCGCGAGCGCTTCGGCCTCGCGAAGATCGCCGGCCTCCTCGGCGGCTTCGCCGGCGCACTGCTCGTCGTGACGCGCGGCGACTTTTCATCCGCGTTTCTCGCGCGTCCATCGACGCTCGGCGATCTGCTGATCTTCATCAGCACCATCAACTGGTCGATCTACTCGGTCGTTGGACACAAAACGATTCGCACGCTCGGGCCGCGCCGTGCGACCTCGGGCGCGATGCTCTTCGGTGCGGCGATGCTGGCGCCGTTCTTCGTCGCGCGCCGCGGCTGGTCGGACGTCCCGCATCTCAGCGCGACCGGCTGGGGCGCGCTGCTCTTTCTCGCCGTCGGCTGCTCGGCCCTCGGCTATCTCTTCTGGTACGGCGCGCTCGAGCGGATCGAAGTCTCGCGCGTCGCGTCGCTGCTCTACGCCGAGCCGCTGGTCACCTTCGTCGCCGCCGCGTTGCTCCTCGGCGAGCGCGTGAGCGCGGCCGTCGTCGCCGGCGGATTGCTCGTGCTCGTCAGCGTGCTCGTCGCGCAATATGGCGCGGGACCTGCTGCGTTGCCGTCCGCGGAGGAAGCATGATTCGTCGTCGTCTCATCATCCCGCTGTGCCTCGTCCTCATCGCCGGCGCGTGCGCGTCATCCGACAACGCGAACGACGACAACGACTACAGCTCGCAGATGTCGTCGTCGTCCGACGCATCTCCGAAGTCGCGCTACGCCGCCGCGGCCGGCGAGTCGCCGGTCGGCGCGATCCCCGACGCGGTGCTCCACGACAACGACCGCAACAAAGACCTCACCATCTCGATCGACTATCCGACGCGCGGCACCGCGCATCCTCTGATCGTCTTCTCGCCCGGCTTCGGCGGCTCGAACCGCGGCTACATCGGCCTCGCGTCATGGTGGGCGAGCAACGGCTACGTCGTCATCCGCGCGTCGCACGCCGATGCGGGACGCGTGCAGGACCTGCGCTCGCTCAACGACATCTGGGAAAGCCAGACGCCGTCCGACTGGCGCAACCGTGTGCGCGACATCACCTTCATCCTCGACTCCCTCGGCACGCTCGAACAGCGCTACCCCGAGCTCGCCGGCAAGATCGATCACGCGCGCATCGGCGTCGGCGGGCATTCGTACGGCGCGTACACGGCCATGCTCGTCGGCGGCGCGCGCACGTTCCCGGGCGGCACGAGCTACGCCGATCCGCGCGTGAAAGCGATCGTGGCGATGTCGCCGCAGGGGCCGAGCGAGACGCGCGGCCTCACGAACGAATCGTTCACGACGCTGCGTGTTCCCGCGTTGTTCATGACCGGCACGATGGACCGCGGCGTCACCGACGCGGAAACGCCCGACTGGCGCCGCCAGGCGTTCGAGCTCTCGCCCGCGGGCGACAAGTGGCTCGCCGTGCTCGAAGGCGCGACGCACGCGACCTTCACCGGCCGCTCCGATCAGTTCCTCGAGATGCAGGCGCGCGAGCAGGACGCGCAGATCGGCCGCAACACCGTCGTCGATCCCGCCACGGGCGCAATCATCGAGGACCGCCGTCCCTCACGTGCGCAGAACATGGCGTTGCGCGCGCGCGCCACGTTCGGCACCGTACGCGCGCTGTCGCTCGCGTTCTGGGACACGTATCTCGGCGGCGACGCGAAGGGTCGTGAGGAACTGCAGCGCACGCGCGGCAACGTCGAGCTGAAGTCGAAGTAACGCGCTATCATCGGGAGTCCAAATGTCCGAACAGGAGGCTCCCGACGTCACGTCGTTGCGCACGACGTGGACGACGCATCTCGAAACGCCGGACGGTTTGCAACGCAAGCTGACCGAGCAGCGGATGCAGAGCGAACAGCTGCGCCTCCTCGGCACCGCCGTCACCGTCACTGACCAGGCCATCGCCATTCTCACGCCCGCGGTCGAAGCGGTCGGACCGCGCATCGCGTTCGTGAACGACGGCTTCTGCGCGCTCTACGGCCGCCGGCGCGAGGACGTCATCGGACAGACGCCGCTCATCTTCGGCATCGTCGAACGGCATCAGTCCATCTTCGACGCGCTGCTGCAGCACGTCTTCGAGCACCGCGAATTCGAGGCCGAGGCGACCGCGCAGCGCGCGAACGGCAGCGAGTTCGAGCTCGACATGCAGCTCGTGCCCGTGCGCGACGGGGGGCAGCTCACGCACTGGGTCGCGTTCCTTCGCGACGTCACGGCCACGAAGACGCAGGTCACGACGCTGCGCCATCAGGCCACGCACGACGCGCTCACCGGACTGCCGAACCGCGCGCTGCTCTTCGAAGCGCTCGAGAAAGCGATCGGCGCCGCGCGCGAACAACGCTCCGTGCTCGCGCTCATGTTGATGGACCTCGATCGCTTCAAGGAAGTCAACGACACGTTCGGCCATCACTTCGGCGACGCGCTGCTCAAGCAGGTGGCGTTCCGTCTCGAGAACCAGATGCGCGGCGGCGACGTCGTCGCGCGTCTCGGCGGCGACGAGTTCGCGATGATCCTTCCGCGCGCCGTCGACGGAGGCTCGGCGGCGGTCGCCGCGCGACGCATCCTCAACACGCTCGAACAGCCGTTCGTCGTCGAAGGGCAGGTCCTCGAAGTCGGCGGCAGCATCGGCATCGCGCTCTATCCGACGCACGGTACCGACGCGCGCACGCTGCTGCGCCGCGCCGACGTGGCGATGTACGCGGCGAAGCAGAAGCAGAGCGGCTACAGCTTTCACCAGGAGGACGCGGAGTCGCGTTCGCCCGATCAGCTCGCGCTCGTCGTCGAGCTGCGCGGCGCCGCGGACCGCAACGAGCTCGAGCTGCATTACCAGCCGAAGCTCCATCTGCGCAGCGGCCTCGTCACGCGCGCGGAAGTGCTCATCCGCTGGAACCATCCGCAACGCGGCTACCTCCCGCCGAACGCGTTCATCCCGCTCGCCGAGCGCACGGGGCTCATCCGCCCGATCAGCGACTGGCTCCTCGACGCCGCGATGCGCCAGTGCCGTCTCTGGCAGGACGCGGGCGCGCCGATTCACGTGGCCGTGAACATTTCCGCGAACAGTCTGCTCGACCAGTCGCTGCCGGAGAAAGTGCAGAACGCGCTCGAACGGTGGGACGTCGATCCGCGCTTCCTCAAGATCGAGATCACCGAGAGCAGCATCATGGCCGACCCCGCGCACGCGCTGGCGATCCTCTCGCTGCTGCAGTCGATGGGCGTGCGCCTCAGCGTCGACGACTTCGGCACCGGATACTCGTCGCTCACGCACCTGCGCCAACTGCCGATCGACGAGATCAAGATCGACAAGTCGTTCGTGATGGGGATGCTGAGCAACGACGCCGACGCCGCGATCGTGCGCACCGTCATCGACCTCGCCCACAACCTCGGCAAACAGGTCTGCGCCGAAGGCGTCGAAGACGAGGCCACCTGGCGCGCTCTCGTGAGCCTCGGCTGCGACCTGGCGCAAGGCTTCTGGATCGCGCGCCCGATGAACGCGGCCGCGCTGATGCAGTGGCTCGTCGATACGAGCTGGGGACTGGCGCGCTGAGGGCAAGGCACCGGCGGCGGGTAGGGATTCGTGGCTCTACGGCCCTCCTTATGTAAGGAGTCTCCGATGAAATCAGTGTTCGCGGCCCTCGTCGTCGTGTTGCTTATGCTTGCCGCCACGCCTTCCGCCAGCGCCGCCTGTGAGTACGGCGTTCAGCGTCACATCCGGCAGCACATGGGATCGATCTACAACGGCGTGGCGTATTGCCCGACCGTGGCCGGCCCCACGGTTCCGTTCCCCGACGTCATCGGCGAGGAGATTCGCGACTGCGACAACTCGCTTTCTTCGTGGGGCATCACCTCGTGCGGCATCGACATCGTGAACGACATTTATGAAGACTGTCCGCCGATCTGCGACGATCCGATGGCCGCCAACGATCGGCGCGACGATGCGCAACCCGCGCCGGCGCTCGCCGCGTCGTGCGTTCTTCGCTGACCGAAGCGCCGCGCCGCCGCCTACTCCGTCTTCACCCTCACCGTGGCCTTGGTCATCCGCTCGATGCGCTTCCGCTCCGCGCTCAGCTGCCGGCTCGCGCGCCAGGCGCGGGCGGGCATGGCGATGGGGGTGTTCGTCAGGGAGAACGCGTCGGGCCATTCCCAGGTCGCCGTCTGACGGGTGCCGACGAGCGGCATCATGATCGGGAGATAGTTGAAGCGCCAGCGCGTGCCGAGGGCGCGGAACGAGACCGCGCCGATGTCGTACTGCACGTCGCGGCCGGTCTGCGGCTCTTCCGTCTGCACGGAGAGAACGCGCTGGAGGTTGTCGCGCGAATAGTCGGGGCGGTCGGTCTCCGTGTCCGTCTGCGCCTGTGCGCTGAAGGCGGCGAGGAGAAGGACGAAGAGTGTGGTTGTGGCTGCTTTCATCGTCATTCCTTACGACGTCACTAATGCAAAAGCGTTACTCATTCGGCCCCGTCGACGAGATACAGATCGGACAACAAGCGCGTGTAGCTGTAGACGATCGTCCGGCCGTCCGCGCTCGGCCACGCGGGGCCGACATTGATGAGCCCCGACGGATCGGCGGGCATGACCGTGCGCCACGGCGTGCGCTCGCCGCTGATGAGATCGACGCGCGTGAGCGCCGCCGGAATCTTGCCGAACGTCGACACGAAGACGAAGCGGCCATCGCTCGTGAAGCGGATCGGCACGTCGCCGCCGCGCAGCGCGGGCACGGGCACCGGCGCGCTGCCGTCGATCGGATAGAGGAAGAACGTCCGGCTCGTGGTGCGGCCGAGGACGCGCGTGCTGTCCGGCGTGATCAGCGAGCCGATCGTGCCCGGCGGCGCGATCGCGCGGGGCGCGCTGCCGTCGGTGGCCTGCATCCAGAGCCGCGGCGGCTGTCCGGGTGCGTCGCCCGAAAAGAGGATGTGCGTGCCGTCTGGAAACCAGCGCCCGTTGCGATGATTGATCGCGTCGTGCGTGAGCTGCGACGGCTGCCCGGTGCCGGTCGGCAGCATCACGATCTGCGCCGGCTTCTTGTCGCGCGTGATCGACAAGACGAACCGCCCGTCGGGTGACAGCGACTCCGCGGTGCCGTCGCCGAGACGCACGGGCGGCGCGCCGTCGATGTTGCGCAGGTAAATGCCGAACACCTCGCCGCCGGCTTCGCCCGATTCCGAAAAGAGGATCGTCCGGCCGTCGTTCGAGAGATCGCGGACGACGGAGAAGTCGAGCCACGAGAGATCGCGTTCCTGCGTTTCACCCGGGACCGACGCGAGAATGCCGGCGCGCACGTTCTGCTGCGAGACGAGCGCGCGTCCGTCCTTCGACACGTCGTGCAGCCACAGCCAGCCCGCGCTCGTCGCGACGACGCGCGTCCTGCCGCCGCGCGTGCTCGCGAGGACGGACCGCGCGTGCGACGAGCCGCGCTCGTCCGCCGCGTACCACAGCTCGTCGTGCGACCACGCCAGCCCCTGCACGCTCGCGTACTCCTTCGTCACGGCGCGATGCGTGCGGTCGCCGAGCGGCACGAGGCTCACCGTGCCGCGGTCGTCGTTGATGAAGGGATGATCGAGGAATGCGATGGCGTCGCCGGCAGGGGAGAAGCGCGGATTGCTGATCCAGCCGGCGCTCTCGTAGAGCACCGTTCCGATCGGGAACTCGAGCCGCGACTTTCCGTCGACGCTGCGCACGATCGCGAGCGACTTGCCGTCCGGACTCCAGTCCGCGGCCTCGACGTCTTCGAGCATCGCGCGCGGCGTGCCGCCGCCGATCGGCACCTGCGCGAGCGTGCCGCTGTCGCGGAGGTAGCCGATCGGATGGCGGTCGAGCGAGATCGCCAGCTGGCCTGTCGACGAGACCGCGAGAATGTCCGCGACGCCGTAGCCGAGGTCGCGCGACTCCGGCGCGTCGGAACGCACGCTGTAGATGCCGATCGGCCGGCCCGCCCAGCGCGCGCCGTAGAGCACCGTCTGTCCGTCGGGCGCGAACCGCGCGGAGAGAATCGTGCCGCTGCGGAACGTGATGCGGCGGAACTGCGCGGGCGGCTTCGTGCCGTTGCGCGTGCCGAGCGCGTACGCGAGCGCGAGCACGGCGGCGACGGCGAGCGTGATGAGCGCCGGACGCACGAGCGCGCGCGGACGCCACGCGTAGAACGTGCGATACGAGATGGCCTGGCTGGTCAGTCCCGACATCGATCCGAGGCCGAACGCGAGATCGCGCGCGGACTGGAAGCGTTCGTCGGGATTCTTCTCGAGACAGTGATGCACGACGCGATCGAGCGCGGGCGGCACGCGCAGTCCGAGCTCGAGCAGATCGCGCGGCTCTTCTTTGAGGATCGCGTTGAGCGTTTCGACCGGCGACTCCGCGCGGAACGCGGGCACGCCGGCGACCATCTCGTAGAGGATCGCGCCGAACGAGAAGATGTCGGAGCGGTGATCGCCGGACGAGCCGCGCACCTGCTCGGGCGCCATGTAGCCGACCGTGCCGAGGATGCGGCCGGGCTCCGTCGGCGTCACGGGGAGCGTCGGCGCGTGCTCGTCGACGTTCTCTGCGCTCGCGCCGAACGCGCGGCCGTGCACGAGCTTCACGAGGCCGAAGTCGAGGATCTTCACCTGGCCGTCGCGCGTGATGAAGATGTTCTCCGGCTTGAGATCGCGATGCACGATCCCTTTCTCGTGCGCCGCGGCGAGTCCGCGCGCGATCTGCACCGCGTAATCCGTGGCCTTGCGCGCCGACACCGGACCGACGCGCAGCCGCGCGCGCAGCGACTCGCCTTCGAGCAGCTCCGAGACGATGTACTTGAGCTCACCCTCGCTGCCGATGTCGTAGATCGCGACGATGTTCGGATGGTTGAGCATCCCGACCGCGCGCGCTTCCTGCTCGAACCGCCGCAGCGCCTCGGCATCGCGCGAGAGGCTCTGCGACAGCACCTTGATCGCCACCTCGCGCCCGAGCCGCGTGTCGAGCGCGCGATACACCTCGCCCATGCCGCCGGCGCCGATCGGCGCGACGATCTTGTAGGGTCCCAGCTGTGTCGATGCAGGCAGCATTGCGCGTCAGCGGACGCCGAGCTCTCCGAGCAGCTCGTCTGCATGTTGTACATCACGCAGCAGCCAGAGCAAGTAACGCACGTCGACGTTGATGTTGCGGCCGACGTCCTCGTTGAAGCCGAAGTCGTTGGCGACGTTCTCCCACACGCGATCGAAGTTCACGCCGACGAGCTCACCGCGCGCGTTGACGGTCGGGCTGCCGGAGTTGCCGCCGGTGGTGTCGGCGTCGGCGAGAAAGTCGACGGGAAGATCGAGCGCTTTGGGCGCCGCGCGCAGAACTGATTCGGGCACGTTGAACGGCTCGGTGCCGGTGTGCTTCTCGATGACTCCGCGCAGTGTGGTCTGCGGCGTGTACCAGACGCCGTCACGCGGCGCGTAACCCTGCACGTGCGCGAAGCTGACGCGCAGCGTGCCGTTCGCGTCGGGATCGAGCGGACGTCCGCGCTGCGCTGCGACCGCGCGCCGCCAGACGGGACGTAGCCGCGAGCTCGTGCCTTCCCAGCGATCGCGGCGTTCCATCATCGCGCGCAGCTCGCGGTCGAGCGCGAAGCCCGCCTCGAGGAGCGGATCGTGGCGCGCGTGCAACTGCTCCGGCGTTTCGTCGAACATGTGCAGACGTTCGCCGACGTCGAAGAGCTTCGACTGCGCGTAGAGCTCGTCGAGGTGCGGCGCGAGGTCGTCGAGCGCGGCGATGTGCTGCGACTGCGGCAGCGCGGCGGCGCGGCGCAGATACGACGCGAGCATCGCGCGGTCGGCGGGCGCGTAGAAGCTCTTCTGCATCCGCTCGAGCTGATCGCGCACGCGGCCGATCGTCCGCTGCATGAAGGTCTCGTCGCGTTCGGCGTCGGGCTTCTGCCGTTCGAGCGACGAGCGCGCGACGGCGACGGCGAAGACGAGCGCCTTCGGCCCGTTCGCGCCGAGGCTCGTCGGCGTCATGCGCAGGCGATCGAGGAGAAAGTCGCGCGTGAGCGTTTGCGTCTTCTCACGCGCCATCTCCGCGAGTCCGTCGTACGCGACCGCGGCCTCGGGATGCGCGCGCAGCACCGCGCGATCGTTCGTGCGCTGGCGTTCGAGAATGCTGCCGCGTTTGAAGCCGGCGAGCTGCCCTTCCGCGTTTTTCTGCGAGTTCGCCAGCGACTTGACGTCGCTCGCCAGCGCGATCGTGCCGGCGGCGTCGCCTTTCGTCGCCTCGTCGATGAGGCGCAGCCATTCGCCGTAGACGTCGGCGCGCGCGCCGAAGAAGAGCGTGCGCTCTTCCATCTCGTCGGCGGTCAGCGAGCGGTAGGTGATGCCGGGGTAGCCGAGCACCATCACGAAGTCCTTCGGCGCGGCGCCTTTCGCGGAGATGGGGAAGAAGAACTCGGGATGGAACGGCTGGCCGTCGACGTACGCGCGGCCGATGGCGAAGTCGCCGGTGTGCCGCGGCCACATCCAGTTGTCGATCTCGCCGCCGTATTCGCCGACCGCGCGCGGCGGCGCGAAGACGAGCCGCACGTCCGCGATCTCGGCCATCTCCTGCAGCACGTACTGCACACCGGAGTCGTGCGCGGCGACGCGGCAGCGCGTGCCCGGCTTCTGCTCGCACGCGGCGACGAGCTCGTTCGACTTGCGCTCGATCGCGCGGTAGCGCTGCGCGTCGGTCGCGTCTTTCGGAACCGCCGCGAGCACGTCTTTCGTCACGTCGACGAAGCGTCGCGGGAACGTCAAACGGGTAGTCCGGCCGCGCAGCTCCGCCTCACGCGTCCGCGCGAGGAAGCCGTTCGTGATGATGTCGTTCTGCGGCGTCGCGTGCTCCTGCAGGATGCCGAAGAGACAGTGGTGGTTCGTGATGAAGAGTCCGTCGCGCGAGATGAAGCCGCCGGAGCAGCCGCCGACGTTCACGGTCGCGGCGAGGAGGCCTCTGCCGCGCGCGGGATCCCACAAGCGCGACGGCGGCAGCGCGAGTCCCTGCTGTTTCAGCCACGCGGGGTCGAGCTGCAGCATCTGCTGCGGCGTCCATTTGCCCTCGAGCGCGGCGAGGGCGGGGGCGAGGAGAAGAAGGCCTGCCAGAACGATCCGTCTCATGCAGGCCGGAATCTACTTCAAATACCGGTCGAGGAACGTCCACACCTCGGCGCGCGACTCGCGTGCGAGTTTCGTGTCGATGCGGTTGAAGCGATGTCCGCCCGGCGCGTCCTGATAGATCTTGTACTCGAACTTCTTTCCGGCCGCCTTCAACGCGTCGATCATGTGCTCGACTTCGAGCACGTTCACGTCCTCGTCGTTCGTGTTGGTGTGGATCAGCAGCGGCGTCTTCAGCTTGTCCGCGTGAAAGACCGGCGAGCGGCGCCGGTACTCCATCACGTTGTCCTCGGCCTGCTTGCCGATGAACTCCTCGAACGTCGCGCGGTAGCCGGCGCTCTTGTAGCCCATGCGCGCGACGAGATCGCTCACCGGCACGCCCGCGTACGCGACCTGATAGTCGTCCGGCCACGTGAGGACGTTCATCAGCGTCTGGAAGCCGCCGTGGCTCCAGCCGATGATGCCGATGCGCTTCGGATCGACGTTCGGCAGATTCTCGACGGCCCAGTTGCGCGCGTCGTGCACGTCGTCGATTTCCGCGCCGCCGTAGTCGATCTGATCGTAGAAGTCCTCGCCGTGACCGATCGAGCCGCGGTACTCGGGCGCGACGATGACGTAGCCGTGGCCGAGAAGCTCGCGCAGAACGTGCGCGTAATCGGAGGTCATGCGGCCATGCACGCCGCCGTGGACAAAGACGATCATCGGCGCGCGGCCGTGAAGGCCCTTCGGCGCGAAGACGTAGAGTGGGAGGATGACGGCGTTGCCGGCGTTCTGGCCGGTGGGATTTTTCTCGCGCGACGGCTTGCTGCTGGCGATCTCGAACTGGTCGATGTCGGCCACGTCGCCGAGGCGTTGGTGCCACATCAAATCGTCGATCTCGCGGTCGACGTCCTCGAAGGCGTGGCCGGTGGCGTTCGCGTACGATTGCAGCGCGGCCGCGGTGGGATCGGGCTGCGACGCGGACGATTGCTGCGCCGCCAGCGGCAACGCAAACGGCAGTGCGAGCGTCAGAAGAGCGGCGAGGCGTTTCATGGCAAATACGTTACCATACGGATTGCCATGGCTGAGCCCATCACGATTACCATCGACCGCGTCGGACGCGTGGTCATCCCGAAGGAAATCCGCGAGGAAGCCGGCATCGAGCCGGGCATGCCTCTGACGATCTCCTGCCGCGAGGGCCGCATCGAGATCGAGCCGCGGCGGCGTCCGGTGCGCATCGAGAAACGCGGACGGCTGCAGGTGGCGGTGTCGGCCGAAGGCGGCGAGCCGCTGACGCGCAGCACCGTGCGCGCGGCGCAGCGGAAGGTGCGCGACTGATGGCGACCGGCGTCGCCGCCGACGCCACGGTCGTCGTGGCCGCGCTCGTGTCGTGGCACGAACGCCATCGCGCGGCGTGTGCGGCGCTCGAATCCGCGCTCGCACGGAAAGCGCTCGTGCTCCCCGCGCCGGTGCTCGTCGAAAGCTACGCCATCCTCACCAGCCTTCCCGCCCAGCACCGCCTCGGGCATCCGGAAGCGTTTCATCTCTTGCGCAGCAACTTCAGCTCCGCGCGCGTCGTCGGCCCGCGCACGCGCGACGCGTGGTCGCAGCTGCGCCGCTGGAGCGTCGACGCGATCGGCGGCGGCGACGCCTACGATGCCGCGCTCGTCGACGCCGCGATCGAAGCCGGCGCGAAGACGCTGCTCACCTTTCGGGTGAAAGAGCTCGAGCGCGTCGCGGGAACGGCGATCGAGCTCGTCGAGCCGGTGTAGCGCCGCAGGGCGTAAATCTGTTGCAAACGATGCGGTCGCGCGTGCCGCCGCATGACGCTGGCTCTTCTACGATCGCGTGCATGCGAACGCCGCGAACGATGTTGACCGTGACCTGCGCCGCGCTGCTCATTGCTGCCGTCGCGGGCCAACGCACTGCCGTCCGTTACGATCGGTTCGAGGCCGAAGCCGCAGATTCCGCGCGCGACGCGTTCTCCGCGCGCGCCTGTGACGCGCCGGCGGGCGCGCGACACGAGGCGCTGCGCCGCGTGCGCGCGTGGCACGCGCAGCACGACGCCGCGGCTGCGCCGGCGCATTGGGAATCGATCGGACCGTTCGCCGCGCACTCGGATGACTACGATCAGACGGGACGCGTGAACGGCATCATCATCTCGCCGGCCGATCCCGAGAACATCGTGGTGGGTACGTCGGGCGGCGGCATCTGGCGTTCGACGGACGGCGGCACATCGTTCCGGCCGGTGAGCGATGATCAGGACGACCTCTCGATCGCCGGGATGGCGATGGCGCCGTCGAATCCGAACGTGATCTACGCCGCGACCGGCAGCGATCACGTGGGATACGGCGTGCTGAAGTCGACGGATGGCGGAGCGCACTGGCGGCTGGTGACGACGCCCGCGTTTGCGCGCAGCATCATCACGCGCATCGCCGTCGATCCGCACGATGAGAACGTCGTCTGGATGGCGCAGTGGCGGGCGCTCGATTCCGCCGGCACGCTGCAGCCGGTGCGCGCGCTGATGAAATCGGTGGACGGCGGCGCGACGTGGCGTTCGATGTTCCCCGGTCTGATCAACGACTTCCTCATCGCGTCCGACGACGGCGCGACGATTCTCGCCGGAGCCGCGCGCACGACGACCATCGGCACCGGCGGCGTCTATCGTTCGACGGATGGTGGCGCGAGCTGGCAACTGGTGTTGCCGCAAGGCAGCCCCGAGGTGCCGCCGGAGTATTTTTTCGCGCGCGCGGGCGGGACGTTGTACACGGCCGGCGTCGACGCCGATGATGCGGAGACGATCGCTGGCAGCTGTCGGCAAGCAGCGACGGCGGCGCGACGTGGACCCGTCGCGGCGACCTGCCGCACGATCGCCTGATCAATTTCCTCGCCGTGAATCCGCACGACGGCACGTTCTTCCTCGGCGGCCAGGGTGGCTGGCGCAGCACGGACGGCGCCGTGACGTGGAGTCTCATCAAGACGCATCCCGACGCGCGCGCGATCGCGTTCGATCCGGCGGACGGCGCGCGCGTCTGGCTCGGCAACGACGGAGGTCTGTCGCGCAGCACGAACGGCGGCGCTGCGGTAGCGTCGCTCGCGCAGACGCTGCCGGTGATGCAGTTCTACGCGATCCGCGCGCATCCGACGGATCCGAACATCGTCTACGGCGGCACGCAGGACAACGGTCTGCAGCGCGGGCGCGCGTTCGGCACGTGGACGGAAGTGCTGGGCGGCGACGTCGGCGCCGAGGTGTTCGACACCGCGACTTCGCGCCTGCTGATGGTCTCGCTCACGGGCATCGTGCTTCGTCGCCGCGATGATGGCACCGGTCCCGTGGAACAGGTCGGGAGCAGCACGATCTTCGGTCCCGGCGCGCGCTTCGCGTTTCTCGCACCGCTCGTGCGCGGCGCAGACGGCACGGTATGGATCGGCTCGAACCGCATCTTCGCATCGCACGACTTCGGTACGACCTGGACCGCGCCCGCCGGCACGCTCGATCTCACCGACGGCAAACCCGCCACCGGATCGGGCGACGTCTTGACGACGATCGCCGTCAGCGCGAGCGATCCGCGCGTGGTGTACACCGGCTCCGCCGCTGGGCGCATGATGGTGACGCACGACGCGGGTGTGACTTGGACGGACATCACTCCGCCGGAAAAACACTACGCCGGCGGCATCGCCGTCGATCCCGCATCACCGTCGAACGCGTACGTCGCGTTCACCGCGTATCGCGGCAAGCACGTGCTCCGCACGACCGACTTCGGCGCGACGTGGAGCGACTTCAGCGCCGGACTTCCTGACGTGCCGATGCAGACGATCTACATCGATCCGCGCGATCCCTCGCGCATGTACGTTGGTACGGACATCGGCGTGTTCCGCTCCGTCGCGGGGGGCGATTGGGAACCGTTCGACAGCGGCATGCCGCCGGTGAAAGTGACGTCGTTCACGACGACCGCGGATGGGCGGCTGCTCGCCGGGACGTACGGACGCGGAATCTATCGACTGGCCGACGACCCGCCGTCGGTAACCGGGCCGCATCGCAGGTCTGTGCGGCATTGACGCCGCACGTCAGTGCAGGAACATCGGCATGCCCATCACTTCCGCGACCTTCGGCCGGTACTCCTCGGCGTCGTAGAAGCGGCGGATGTCGACGCGTTTGCGGCCCTGGCCGCTGACCCAGATCGGGACGGCGGTGTAGCGGCCGTCGACGACGGCGACCATGCGTCCTGATTCCTCGCGGCGCAGCAGGTCCGCGGCGAGGGAGCCGTAGTTGTTGGCGACGATGAGGTCGAGCGAGTCGGGCGCGCCGCTGCGCATGAGATACGCGAGGCGCTGGTAGATCACTTTGTCGCGGCCGCGCTGTTCGAGATGTTCGGCGAGCACGCCGCCGATGCCGCCGAGCTTGCGCTGGCCGGCGGCGTCGGCTTCGCCGCTTTCGACGCGCGTGCCGGCCATCGTCTGCGCGCCTTCCGAGATCGCCACGACCGCGTAGTTGCTCGGGTTGTCCGCCTTGTCGCGCGCGAGCATCTCGTAGACGACGTCGGGATCGAACGGCACCTCGGCGATGAGCGCGCGATCGACGCCGGAGAGATACGCGGCGAGCAGGCACGTCTCGCCGGAGTTGCGGCCGAAGAGCTCGACGACGAGGAAGCGCTCGTGCGAGCCGGCGCTCGTGCGCAGGTCGTTGATGAACATCACCGAGCGCGTGACCGCGGTGGAGAAGCCGAGGCAGTAGTCGGTGCCGAAGACGTCGTTGTCCATCGTCTTCGGGATGGCCAGCATCGGCACGCCCTCGTCGTGCAGGCGGCGCGCGAACGTGAGCGTGCCGTCGCCGCCGAGCGCGACGAGACAGTCGAGACGCAGGAACTCGATCGCGCGCAGCGCGGCCTTGGTGAGGTCGTAGCGTCCGCGATCGTCGGGCGCGCCTTTCTGGCTTTCGAGATGCGGCGGGATGTGCTCCGGCTTGAGGATCGACGGATTGATGCGCGACGTATGCAGGATGGTTCCGCCGGTGCGATCGATCGCGCGGGTGCGGACGCGCGTCAGCGGCAGCATCCACGCCGAGTTATCGACGCCCGCCTCGGGGACGATGTTGATGAGCGATGTCCAGCCGCGGCGCAGGCCGATGATCTCGCAATCGCACGGATCGTCCGTCATCCGCCAGACGAATGCTTTGATCGCAGCGTTGAGACCGGGGACGTCGCCGCCGCCGGTGAGGATGCCGATGCGCTGCACTACTTGCCGAGGCGCGCTTTCGCGGCGGCCTCGCCCTCGGGGAAGAAGACGACTTTCAGCGCCTCGTGGCGATCGAACTTCGCGAGGCCGTCGTGGAACGCGTCGAGCGTGTCGTACGTCTGCTGCACGATCCATTCGACGTCGAGGCCGCCGCGCAGCAGCGAGAGCATCCGCTGCCACGTCGAGTACATGCGCCGTCCGATGATGCCGTGCATCGTGACGCCTTTGAAGATCACGTTGCGCGTGTAGTCGTCGATGGTGACGGAGTGGCCTGCGGGCAATCCGAGGAGCGAGAGCGTGCCGCCCATGCGCACGATGTCGAGGCCGAAGTTGATCGCGGCGGAGGAGCCGGACATCTCGCAGACGACGTCGACGCCGACGCCGTCCGTGATCGCGTCGATCGCTTTCTTCACCTCGGCGGCCGGCGTCGTGCGCACGTTGAAGGTGTGCAGGTTCCCGAAGTTGCACGCGGCAGCCCAGCGGCGAGCGGTCTCGAGCGCGTGATCGCTGACGTCGGTGACGACGACGGTCGTCGCGCCGCTGTGCTCCGCAATCGCCGCCGACATCGCGCCGATCGGACCGAAGCCGGTGATGGCGACGGCTTTCCCCGCGAGGTCGACGATCTGCGTGGTGTGCACGGCGTTGCCGAGGGCGTCGAGGAACGCGCCGACGCGCGGCGGCACGAAGGAGGGGAGCTTGATCACGTTCTCGGCGGGCACTTTCACGAACTCGGCGAACGCGCCGTCCTCGTGCAGGCCGTAGATCTTCGTGCGCACGCAGATGTGGCCGTTGCCGCTGCGGCACTGCGCGCATTCGCCGCAAATGACGTGCATCTCCGCGGAGACGTAGTCGCCGGCGGCGAGCCGCCCTTCATGCGCGCGCTCCGCGCCGTCGCCGAGCGCCTCGACGAAGCCACAGAATTCGTGGCCGTAGATACGCGGCGGCTGCACCGAATCACGGATCGACGGATCCCAGTGGTAGATGTGCTTGTCGGTCCCGCAGATCGCCGCGCCGGCGACGCGGATCAGCACCTCGCCGCGGCCCGGTTTCGGGACGGGGCAGTCGCGGACGGCGGTGCCTTCGGGACCATCGAGCGGAGCGGACTTGACGACGGCCTTCATGCGCGGCGCGCGACTGTATCACGCATGTTGCGGCAGCTTGCGCCGCAGCAGTTTGCGGGCGCCGCGCAGCAGCGAGTCGAGCCAATGTTCGAGCAGCGGCGGCCCTTCGAGCGCGAGCGTCGGATGCGTGTGCGGCAGCTCGGCGATGAACTGCGAGATGGCCCAGATGAGCGTGTCGGGATCGCGGTGGAAGAGGTCTTTGTGCAGCCCGCCTTCGATGGCGAAGATGCGCTTCGGCCCGGGCGCGGCGTCGTGGAGGCGGTGCGCCATCCAGCACGGGCAGACCTCGTCGTGCGTGCCGTGCAGCACGAGCAGCGGCACGCGCAGCTCGCGCATGACGCGCAGCGTGTCGAAGACGTCGCGGCCGGCGAGGAGATGCAGCGGGATGCGCGGGAAGAGGAAGCGCGTGAGCTGCGGCAGGTTCGTGAACGTCGACTGAAGGATGAGCGCGTCGAACGGATGGCGGCGCAGCACCTGCGCGGCGATCGCGCCGCCGAGCGAGTAGCCGTAGAGAACGGACGGCAGCTCTTTCGGGCGAATCGTGTCGTGGAAGCGCGCGGCGGTGACGCCGTCGGCGACGACGCCGCGGAAGCTCGCGTGGCCGGTGCTGCGGCCGAAGCCGCGGTAGTCGAAGAAGAGGACGTTGAAGCCCGCCTCGAGGAGATGCGGAATGACGTCGGCGCTCGTGGTGAGGTTGCCGGTGTTGCCGTGGCAGAAGACGCCGCTGGCGACGGGACGTTCGGCGCGGCAATACCACGCGTGCAGCTGTTCGCCGTCCGGCGTATCGATCCAATGTTCTTCGACGGCGCCTTCGGGGATGCCGTAGTCGGCGGGGCTCCAGCTGATGGCCGGCTCGCGCGACGGGCAGAAGAGCTGCGTGTGGCGGTAGATGCGGCGGCCGATGTCGGCGGCAGCGATGGCGGCACCGCCGAGGAGGAGCGGCATCATCAGCGCATCGACGATTCGTCCGCCGGATCGGGCGGCATGTTTCCGTCCTGCCATCGTGACGTCCCGCATCAAGGATACGCCTGGAGCAAGAGTTCTGCCGTGCTAGATTCGCGGCGTGCGGAGCGTCACCTCGCGCGTGCGCGTGCGGTACAAAGAGACGGATCAGATGGGCATCGCGCATCACGCGAACTATCCGGTCTGGTTCGAGATCGGCCGGACGGATCTCTGCCGCGCCGCGGGGTTCGCGTACGCGGACATCGAGGCGCGCGGCGTGCTGCTCGTGGTGACGGAGATCGGCTGCAAGTACCGCGTGCCGTTCCGCTACGACGACGAGGTCGTGATCCGCACGTCGATCGGGGAGCTCGGCAGCCGGGCGATGACGTTCGCGTACGAGCTGTTCGATGCGAGCGAGGTGCTGCACGCGACCGGCTTCTCCGCGCACGTCTGGCTCGATCGCGAGACGCGCAAGCCGCTGCGCGGGCATGAGGACGTGATGGCGGCGTTCGCGCGCTGGAGAGACGCGTGCGCGGACGGCTGACGCCGGAGCGCGTGGCCAACCGCATCAGCCGCGAGCTCGTGACCCGCTTCGGCGTTGCGCCGGCGCGCGTCGGGTATCGCTTTCTGCCGTCGCGCGATCCGCGGGACTTTGCGTACCGGCAGATCGATCCGCCGTCGGAGAGCACGGCCGCGCTGCCGTGCAATGTGGCGACGCGCGAGTCGCTGAGCCGCAACGCGTCGATCGCGGGGTTCTCGTTTTACGACGTGCCGCGGCGACGCGTCGACGAGACGTTCATCGCCACGCTGCGCGATGTGCGCGTGCTGAGCGCGGTGAACGAATGGAACGACCGGCATACGCGATCGTGACCGCGAACGGCGAAAACGTCGATGTGCGCGGCACCGGCTTCCAACGGCGCTTTCACGCGCCGATGCTCGCCGCGACGCCGGTGCACGTCCCGCGCGCGGCGTGGATTCTCGAGGCGTGGGATCGCAACTACGCGCACTGGCTGCAGTGGCATCTCACGAAGATCGCGCTGCTGCAGCGCGTCGGTGTGGACGCGCCCCTCGTGCTCCCGGAGCCGTCGGAGATCGGCGGGGTCGTCGGCGCGTCGACGCGGCTCCTCGGCGTCGACGACGCGATTCCGCTCGCGCCGGCGATGCATGTCGACGAGCTGGTCGTCACCGGTATCGACAGCTATCGGCCGTCACTGCTGCGCGAGCTGCGCGCGCGGATCATCGGTGATGACGATGCGACGCCGCGCCGCCGCAAGCTGTTCATCAGCAGGCGGGATGCCGAGCGCCGGCGGCTCATCAACGAAGACGCGGTGTGGGCGTTGCTCCAGCCACGCGGCTACGAACGCGTGCGGATGGAGACGCTGTCGTTCGCGGAACAGATCGCGTTGCTGCGCGAGGCGGCGGTGGTCGTGGCGCTGCACGGTGCGGGGCTCGCGAACATGCTCTTCGCGCGTGACGGCTTGCAGGTCGTCGAGCTGAGCGACGTCACGTTTCCGAACCCGCAGTTCTACGCGCTCGCCGCGGCGCTCGGACATCACTACTGGCTCGTCGACGCGCGTCCGCGCGCGGGCGCGCCGCTGCAGCCGCGCATTCAGGACGTCGCGGTCGACATCGGGGAGTTGCAGCGCGTGGTGGAGGCGATCGGATGACGCGCCCGCGGCTCGATGCGCTCGCCGCGATCGGCGCGCTCGCACTCTGCGCCGTTGGCGCGGCGCTGCGCTTCACGCACGCGAACGACACGTTCTTCGGCGACGAACTGTGGGTGCTCGACTACGTGCGCGGCGGCGTTTACATCCCGCATCGCTTCCACGTGCCGCCGCTCTTTTTCTTCGCGCAGCTGCTGGCGATGCACGTCTGCGGGCTCGGCGAGCGCTGCATGCGCGTGCCGGCGGAAGTCGCGGCGTGCGCGCTGACGCTCGTGCCGCTCCTCGTGTGGCGCACAACACGCGCATTCGGCCGCGCGGGGATGCTCGTGGCGACGGCGCTGCTGGCGTTCTCGAGTCCGGTCTCGTTTTACGCGGCGCGGCTCAAGCAGTACACGTGGGAGGCGCTCGGCTGCGCGCTGCTGCTGTGGCTCTTCGTGCGGGCGACCGAGGATGCGCGGCGGTGGAAGACGTTCGCGATCGTCGCGGCGATCTGCGTCCTCGTGCTGCACGCGAGCATCTTCGCGCTCGCCGCGACCGGCGCGGCGTCGCTCGTCTACGCGCGCGACTGGCGCACACGCGTGCGCCTCGGTGCGCTGCACGCCGGCTTCGCGCTGCTGTTCGCGCTCGCGTACGTCGCGTATCTGAAGCCGGGCGCGCAGGACGTGCAGGAGTTCGATCTCAACGCGTACTTTACGAACACGGTCCCGGCGTTCTGGAACGGTTCGCCGTCCTTCGTCGTGCATCAGACGCGGCTCTGGCTCGGGCAGTCGCTGAATCTCACGCGGTTCCTGCTGCCGCTGGTCGTCGTGCTGATTGCGGCGTTCGCCGTTTGCGTGGTCGTGAGGCGCGACCGCACGCGCGGCTCGTGGCTCATCGCCGCGCTCGCGCCGCCGCTGCTCGTGCTGCTGGCGAGCGCGGCGCACGTCTATCCGTACGGCGAGGTGCGCCTCATGCTCTTCGCGTTGCCGGGCGTCGTCTTCGTGTTCGCGCTGGCGGTGCAGTGGCTCGCGAACCTGCGGCTCGTCTACGCCGCGCCGGTGTTTCTCGCCGTGCTGCTCTTCTGCACGCGCGGCGAGACGTACACGACCTCGTACATGCACATCCGCGACATGCGCGCCGCGTACGCGCGGCTCGAGCAATGGCATACGCCGGGCACGCCGGTCATCTGCCGGCCGTTCACGACGCTCGAGCTGCGCCACTACACGAGCATCCCGGCGCGCGACTGGCTCCTGCGCACCGAGCGCGCGGAGGAACTCGTCGTTCCCGCGAATGTGCGCACGTTCATCACGTTCCTCGATCCGCAGGATCGGCTGCGGGTGATTGCGCCGGGAGCGGTGGAGCAGGACGTCTATCGCGACGACGCCGTGGTGATGCGGCGATTCGCGCGTCCGTCGGGCGCGCAGACCGCGACGACACCCTCGCCCTGAGCGACGAGCGGGCGGGCCGCTGCCGGCGAGCTGCGCGCGCACAGCGAACGCGCATCGTCGCAGACGCGTCCCTGCATCGCCGGCGAGCAGTCGACATACGCGACCGCGGGCGCGACGTGGCGCAGGAAGTAGGCGGTGGTCCAGGCGTTCGAGAAGCCCGACCACATGGCGGGCGTGCGCACCTCGTAGCCCCACGTCAGCAGATGCGGGCCGGCGAGCCGTTCGTCTTCCGCCGCGCCGAGGGCGGGCCCGACGTACGACACCGCACGCGCGTTGCCAAGCTCGCGCAGCAGGCGCGCGTCGCGCTCGACGCTGATCACGCGCAGCGACGCCTCGTAGTGGCCGATCGGCGCGACGAGGATCGCGGCGACAGCGAGCACCGCCGACGCCGCACGCGCATCGCGTGCGAGCACGAGCAGCAGCATCATCAACGACAGCGCGAGCGACACGGCGACCGGCGATGACACGCGCCATGCGTACGGATCGGCGCTGCTGATGAGGCACGGCAGCGACGGCGCGAAGAAGAGCGCGAGCGGACCGGCGCCGTACAGCAACGCGCGCGACGCGCCGAAACGCCGCCACGTCGCAATCGCGAGCAGCACGCCGAGGACGAGGGGCACGTAGTACCAGGTGCGATAGGCGAGGCGCACGCCGCCGGCGTACGCGAGGATCGGCATCACGCCGTTGACCGCGAGATCGATGAGGCCGTGCAGTTTTTCCAGCAGGTACGCGCGGAACGACGTCGCGTGCAGCAGCCCGCGCGGATCGCTGTCCGCCGTGCGCGTCAGCTGCATGTACACGAGCTGCACGAACGTCACCGCCGCGATCGCGACGAGCTTGCGCAGCGACGCGCGCCAGTTCCACGCGACGCCGGTGAGCGTCTTCACGGCCGGCTCGGCGAGCAGATAGACGACGGCGAGGCTGACGAAGATTTGATATCCAAAGATCCCGCAGAGCAGCAGCGCCGCGCCGCCGAGCCACATCCGCCACGACGCGTCCTCGCGTTCCCACACCACCGCCGCCGCCGTGATCAGCGCGAGCGCGAGCGGCAGCGCGTGCAGCGAGTTCCAGAGGCCCGCGTCGTTGAGGACGGGATTGGCGAGGACGACGAGCGGCGTCGCGAACGCGATCGCGGGCGGCACGTTCCACTTGCGCAGCAGCGCGGCCAGCGCGGTCGCGAAGAGGCCGAGGTAAATCGCGGCGGCGAGCTTCGGCACGTGCGTCCAGAAGTGTCCCGGGATGAGCAGCTCCCAGAATCGATACTCGAGCCAGAGGAACGGGCGGTACGAGCCGATGTAGAACGCGGCGGGGGTGGCGGGGAGGGCGAAGTCGTCGAAGAAAAGCGGGTTCGCGGCGATGGCCGGCCAGCGGGTGACGAGCCAGAACGCCGTGTAGCCGAGGCAGGCCAGGACGTACGTCCAACCACGCCGCATCGATTCGAGTTGGGAAGACTCCCTTCGCGTATTTGCCGGGGGTTTCAGGAACGAGCAGCCGTACTCGTCCGTGGGCGTCATGGTAAATCAGCGCCTCGCTGAATGCGAAGGCCGCACGTTTGTCTGGTCACGCGGACACGACGCGTCTGCGTTCCCTGACGCGAGTCGCACGCACGCCCGAGCGGGCGCGCTTGCGGTTTCGATCCGATGTTCTTTGGCTGCTTGCAATTGAGCGTCGATCGCTGCTTCCGCGCAAGTTGGCGGTGGCGCGGCGTACCCGTTGCCTTAGTGGCGCGGCGTGCTCACGCAAACACGACGTCTCCGATTTCGCATCGCGACCGCGCTGTTCGCGGTCCTTCTTCCCATCCAGGCCGCGCGCGCCGACGAATGGCGGACGTTTGCCGGCGGCTTCACCTCGCGGTGGACGACGATCGGCCACCACGGACACGATCAGCCCAGCTGCCGTGACATCGAGAGTGCGCCCGACGCGGGTGTCGTCGCGTCACGCATTGCGGCGCCGAACTGCGACGCCGTCGACTTCGCGCGCGGAAACCTCGACGACTCGATCGGATTCCGCGCGGGCCGGGAACGCGACTTCTGGACGCTCGGCCCCGTGCGGATCGTCGGCGGAGCGGACGCCGCGATCAGTCATACGGAGTACAACCTCAGCCAGCGAGACTTCGCGCTGCTCAGCGGATCGGCGTTCGCGGGCGCGGATGTACGGCTTGCGCGGTTCGGATTCGGAGCGCGCTACGGAATCGGCGCGTTCGCGACGACGACGCGCGACGAGCTGGGCGGCATGCGTTTCCTCGAGCTCGCGGCGACGCTGCCGTTGCGGCCGGGAGCGTCAGTCCGCGTATCGCGCCGCGACTTCACGCTCTCGCGCATGCACGCGGCGCCATCGCGCGACATCTCCGTGATGCTCGTCGCGGACGGATCCGGCGCCGCCCTTTCCTCGTGGGAGTTCGGTGCGATGACGGGAACGACGTGGCCGGGCGCGGGCCTCGGCAGCGACCGTGCCCTGACCGCCGCGGCCGTGAATCGATTGTCGGCCGCGCGCCGTCTGCCGTGGCATCACGTCGACGTCGAGCTGTCGTGGAGCTCGACCGCGCACGAGTCCTCCATCCCGTCGATGTTCCGCGGCTACGACGGCAACTTTCGCAGCAAGACGATCGAAGGGTACGGCGTGGCAATCTCGCGCGTCGTGCCGCTGACGCGCGCGCTCGCGCTGCGAGGCAGCGCCGGCGTCGAGCTCGCCGACTGGCGCGACGAACATCGGCTCCTCACGCGCAATGGCGTGGAACTCGTCGCGGGCGTGGAAGCGGGAGTCGCGGCGGCGCTGGCGCTGCGCGTTCAGCTCGATCGTGGACTCGCGCTCGAGACGTCGCTGCAGAAGGTCTACTGGCGCTCGCTCGACCTCGGAGAAGTGCGCTGGACCTCCGGGATCGTCGTCACGCGATGAGCGCGCCGCCTAGAGTTTGGTGAAGACGCCCTTCGCGTATTCCTCGGGCTTGGACATGAACGTGCGTTTGTGATCGTCCGACGAGAAATAGTAGATCTTTCCCTTGAACTCGAAGGTGGGCGTGGCGGCGCGGATGGAGATCTTGCTGCCGTCGATCGGGTCCATGGCGATGGCGGGCGTGAACGGCAGCGACGCGCGCAGCTTCTCGTCGTCGGGCGTGAAGACGATCGGTGTCGGCGTCTCCCACGGCATCGCTTTCGGCTTCGGCGGCGGCGCCTCGTCCTGCAGTGTCGGCGGCGCGTCGAGCGGGGCGGGTCGCGGCGGCGCGGAGCTGATCGTCCGCATCTCGCTCTGCGCGTTTTGTTGCGGTGCGGTGGTCGCGTCGCACGCGGCGAGCAGCAGGACGGCGGACAGAAGAACGGCGATGCGCCTCATCGCGAACAACTTACTGCGAAGGATGGGCCAGCGGGAAGAGCGACCGCGCATGCGGCGCTGCTGCTACGATGAATGCGATCCGATCATCGGGAGGCGTGCAATGCCGCGTGCGGATGTGATTCAGGGATCCTTCCCTCATGGTGTCGCCCAGCTCGCGACGCGCGTGCAGGCGCGCGGCGCCACCAGCGTGCCGCTGCCGCCGGCGCTTTCGAATTTCGGCGCCGGTCGCGGCATGCCGCTGCACGCGCCCGTGCGGCAGATGATGGAGTCGGTCTTCAACACGTCGTTCTCCGACATGCGCATTCACGTCGGACCGCACGCGGCGGCCCTCGGCGCGACGGCGTTCACGCGCGGCTCCGACACCCACTTCGCGACCGGCCAGTACGATCCCGCGACGCCGCGCGGACGCCAGCTCCTCGGCCGCGAGCTCGCGCACGTCGTGCAGCAGCGCGCCGGCCGCATTCGCAATCCGTTCGGCGGCGGAGTGGCGGTCGTGCACGATGCGGCGGCCGAAGCCGAGGCCTCGCGGATGTCGCTGCGTGTCGAGGCGGCGTTCGTCGCGCAGCGGATGACGCGTCCGCCGGCCGCGGCGCGTACGGTGCAGCGTCTGCTGACGCCGGCGGAACAGGTGCAACTCGGCGAACGCATTTACGCGGACGATGCCGGTCTGAAGATGAAGGATGTGCAGAACAGGCGTCGCGTCGATGCGGCGCGCGCCGCGCTCGGCATCGCGAATACGTACGACGACAGCATCGCGGAGCGGGACGGGATCAAGGCGGCGTACACCGCGAGACGTACGGCGGTCGCCGATGCTGCTGCCGCGGCAGCAGCTGCAGCGGCGGCAGCAGCCGCCGCGGCGGCGGCAGCCGAAGCGCAACGACTGGCGGACATCGCGACGTACGTCGGCAGCCACAACGCGACGCAGGTCTACACCAACTACGTGGGGCAGATGCGGACCGCGGCCGTGACCGCGTCGCCCAAGTACTCCGGTGGTGCGGATCCCGTCACCGGCGCCGTGGAAGACGGCGTCAACAACTACTCGCGCGCGTACACGTTCGCGGGCTTGCCGGTCGGCGAGGTGCACATCCACTGGCGCCGCATCTCCGCGCACCGGACGTCACCCTCGAAGATTCACTTCAAACGAGAGGGCGCTCTCATGGCCCGCGGCGCGGCGAACCAGTGCGATCTGCACGCGCACGAGGCGGTGGCACTGCGGCTGCCGGTTTCGGGAGACGAACGGCTGACGTAGGAGAGAGGTTGGTGCGAAAGGGGGGAATCGAACCCCCATGACCTAGCGGTCACAGGCTTCTGAGACCTGCGCGTCTACCAGTTCCGCCACTTTCGCGTGAGAACCTGTGAAGGCGGGCGATTCTAACTGCTGCACCCGGAATGTCAATTGCGTGGTTGAAATTCCTAGCGATGCTTCCCACGTCCGGACGAAACGACTATCCTGACTCGCGAGAGTCGATGTCCGTCCCCGATACCGTCGCGCGCCCCACGTATGCATCGACCGAGATCTGGAACCTTCCGAACGCGCTGACGCTGCTGCGCATCTTCCTCGTTCCGTTCCTCGTCGTCGTCCTCCTGACGAAGTTCACCGGACGCGAGTACGTCGGCCTCGGCATCTTCCTGGTCGCCGCCGTCACCGACTTCTTCGACGGCTGGCTCGCGCGGCGCCGCAACCAGACCACGCGCCTCGGCGCGCTGCTCGATCCGATCGCCGACAAGCTGCTCATGTCCGCCGCGTTCATCTCGCTCGTGGAGATGGACTCGAAGCACGTGCCCGCGTGGATGGTGGTGATCATCATCGGACGCGAGTTCGCGGTGTCGGGTCTGCGCTCGATCGCCGCGCAGCAGGGCGTGACCATCGCCGCGTCGCCGCTCGGCAAAGGCAAGATGATTTCGCAGGTGATCGCCATCTCGCTCCTGATCCTCGGCTACGAGCTCGGCGAGCTGCGCCTCACCGGCACGATCGCGCTGTGGGCGGTGATGCTTTTCGCGCTCGCCTCGGGCATCGACTACTTCATCAAGTTCTCGCGCGCGATCCTCATCGATCAGCCGGCGAGCAGACGATAGACGTCGTTCCGCCGCATCCCGAATTTCTCCGCGACCGCTTTCACCGCGTCGTTGCGCCGCAGCCCTTCTTCGCGCAACCGCTCGAACTCCGCGCGCAGCGTTTCCGTCGACACTTCTTCCGCCGCGACCGCCGCCGCGCCGAAGACGAGCGTGATCTCGCCATGCACGCGCTCGCGTTCGCGCAGCGTCGCCAGCACCTCCGAGATCCGTCCGCTCACGATCTCCTCGTGCAGCTTCGTGAGCTCGCGCGCGACGGCGCATTCGGCGTCGCCGAGGACCGCGAGCGCGTCTTCGAGCGAGGCGATGACGCGCTCCGGTGACTCGTAGACGATCGTCGTGTGCCCGAGCTCCGCGGCGCGTCGATAGAAATCGAGGCGCTCACCCTGGCGATGCGGCGAGAAGCCGAGGAAGGTGAAGGGGAGCGGTGCGATGCCGCTGGCGGCGAGCGCGAGGACGCCCGCGAAGGGACCCGGCACCGGCTCGACGACGACGCCGCGTTCGCGCGCGATGCGCACGATGCGATAGCCGGGATCGGAGACGACCGGCATGCCCGCGTCGCTCACGAGCGCGAGCGTCTCGCCGCGCTCGATGCGGTCGACGAGCGAGTCCGCTTTCGCGTCCTCGTTGTGCTCGTGATAGCTGTCGGTCGGACGATCGATGCCGAAGTGCGTGAGCAGCTTGCGCGTGTGGCGCGTGTCCTCGCAGAGGATGAGATCCGCCGACTTCAGCGCGTCGACGGCGCGCGGCGGCATGTCGGAGAGATTGCCGAGCGGCGTGCCGACGAGGAGGAGCTTGCCCGTCATCGCGTGCATGTTAGCGAGCATCGGTCGTCGGCGTAAGCGCACGTATACACGCGCGGCCCGCGGTGCGATCATCGCGGCGCAGGTAACGTTTCGGGTGCGTGTATTTTTCTGGCGTCCGCGCCGGCAGTAGTAATCCATGGCGACTGCAGTGAGTGTCCGGCGCGAGAAGGCGAACGATGCGGAGGGAATCCGCGCGCGGATTCTGATCGTCGACGATCATCCGCTCATCCGGCAGACGATCTCCGAGTACCTCGCGCAGCGGCAGTGCGCCGTCTCGCATTGCGAAACGCTGCACGCGGCCGAACAGCTCGTGCGCGAGCAGCTGCCGGACGTGCTCATCATCGACTACATGCTGCCCGACGGCAACGCGCTCGAAGTGCTTCCGCGCCTGCGCAACGCCGCGCCGTCGATGGCGGTGATCATCCTCACCGGCTACGGCTCGATCGATCTCGCCGTGCGCGCGATCAAGGAAGGCGCCGAGCACTTCCTCACGAAGCCGGTCGAGCTGGCGACGCTGTGGGTGCTCGTCGAGCGGATCCTCGAGAACGCGCGCATCCGCAGGAACGAGACGGCGCAGGGCACGCGGCAGCGCAACGGCATCGATCCGTTCGCCGGCGTCAGCCGCATCATCCGCGAGCTCGCCGAACAGGCGCAGATCGTCGCCGGCGCGAACTCGCCCGTGCTCATTCAGGGCGAGACCGGCTCGGGCAAAGGCGTGCTCGCGCGCTGGCTGCACGCGCACAGTGCGCGCGCGAAGGAGCCGTTCGTCGATCTCAACTGCGCGGGACTGTCGAAAGACTTTCTCGAATCGGAGCTGTTCGGCCACGAGCGCGGCGCGTTCACCGGCGCGGTGGCGGCGAAGCAGGGTTTGTTCGAGACCGCGCATCGCGGCACGCTGTTCCTCGACGAGATCGGCGACATCGACCCACAGGTGCAGCCGAAGCTTTTGAAAGTCCTCGAAGAGCAGCGCTTCCGCCGGCTCGGGGAAGTGCGCGACCGCGTGGCGGACGTGCGGCTGCTCGCCGCGACGCACGAGAACCTGCACGTCGCGCAGCGCGAGCGGCGCTTCCGCGAGGACCTCTACTTCCGCATCAGCACGATCCGGCTGACGATGCCGTCGCTGCGCGAGCGTCCCGAGGACATCCCGGCGCTGGCGCGGCAATTCCTCGCGCGTTTCGCGGCGGAGCTCGGACGCGGCACGCTCGCGTTCGATCAGCGCGCGGAAGAAGCGCTGCGCGCGTATCGCTGGCCGGGCAACATCCGCGAGCTGCGTAACGTCATCGAGCGCGCGGTGCTGCTCACGCGCGCGGCGACGCTGAGCGAGCGCGATCTGCATTTCGATTTTCACGAGAGCGGCGCCGCCGCGCCGGAGTTCGACTCGATGACGCTCGACCAGCTCGAGAAAGCCGCCGTCGAGCGCGCGCTCGCCCGCGAACGCGGACGCGTCGGCCGCGCCGCCGCGCGCCTCGGCATCGCGCGCAGCTCGCTCTATCACCGCATCCGCAAGTTCGACATCGACCTTTCGCGCTTCTGAGCCGCGCACGTCGCGCTGCGTTTGTCTCGATCCTGGACAAACCGTCGCGGATCGCGACAACGACGACGCGCCTTCCTCTCTGCGCGGCCGTGGCACCTGCCTTGCGCTTAGGCGACCTCGGTCCGATTCCGCAATGGCAACTGTTGATCTGGATGTGCCCTTCGAGCACGTGGATTTCGTTTCCCGTGCGCTGGAAGCGATTCGCGACGTGCTGCTGCGCGGCAAGTCGATCGATCTGCGCGCGGCGGAGCCGGACAAATCCGAGGCGGCGCACGAGGCGCTGCTGCGCACGATCGTGCCGCTGCTCGATGAGACGTACGCGATCATCAGCCGCGTCGGCGCGCGCTTCGAGGAAGACGAAGACGACCGCGAACGCGTCGACGCGGCGGACATCATCGCGCTGGCCGGCATGGCGCTCCAGCAGCGGCGCACGCTGCTGACGCACGCGCAGCCGTGCGATCACTGGACGTTCCTCGAGAACTGCGAGCGCTCGCTGCGCAGTCTCGCGAAATCGGCGAGCGTCGTCGAAGGCGCGCTCAGTCGGTACGACCATCTGCCGGCGCGGCTCGACCGCGCGGCGGAGCTGGCGGCGTCGCTGGCCGTGCGCCGCCGCTACGCGACGCTGCGCCGCGAAGTGTGGAACGCGGGGAGGGGACATCAGGATCTGAAGAGCAGGCTGCTCGCCGCGAGCCGCGGCATCGCGGCGCTGCTCAACTCCACCGAGTACTCCTCGATGCGCATCGGCGACCGCCGCGAGTTGCGCATGCTGCAGTTCCGCCTGCAGTCGTGGCTCTCGTCCGAGTATCCGGCCGAGAGCATCGGCGCGCGCACGTGGGAGGAAGTGATCGCCGTCGTGGCGCTCCTCGGCGGCATCAGCCAGCGCTCCGAGCTCGTCGCGCACGACCTCGCGCTGCTCGCGGGGCTCGTGCACGCGATTGAGCGCGGCGACGACACGCGCCAACTGCGCGAGGGCGCGGAGCCGCTCTTCGGTCTCGACCTCGAGCTCGACCGCCTGCTCGACCTGCACAGCGCCGACGGACTGCGCCTCGACTGCTGGACGTCGGTCATCACGCGGCTGGCCATCGAGCGCGGCGTCGCGCCGCCCGCCGGCCAGCCGCACGACTCCATCTCCGAACCTTTCTCATCGATCGTCTCGAGTGAATGACGCTCGACTTCAGCAACCCATTAAGGAGAGAAACGCAATGGCAACGATCAAAGAAGGCCTTCAGAAGCTCAGTGAAGTGGACGGATTCATCGGCGCGTGCGTGGTCGATTCGAACAGCGGAATGATGCTCGGATCGGAAGGCGGCGGCTCGGCGGTGAACCTCGAGGTGGCCGCCGCCGGCAACACGGAAGTCGTCCGCGCGAAGCGCAAGACGATGAACAGCCTGAACCTCAACGACACCATCGAAGACATCCTCATCAGCCTCAATCGCCAGTACCACCTCATCCGGCCGATGGAGAAGAAGGACGGCTTCTTCATCTACCTCGTCGTCGACCGCAACCGCGCCAACCTGGCCATGGCGCGCCACTCGTTGTCGAACATCGAAAAGATCATGGCCATCTGACGCAGCGCCAACCACCAAACAACAGGAGACTGAAGCTCATGGCATTGGAAAAAGAAGTCGTCGCCGCATTCGAACGCATTCAGGGAGAAGTGCCGGGATTCATCGCCGCGTCGCTGGTCGATCTCGATTCCGGAATGACGCTGGCCGTCAAGTCGGCCCGTCCTGATTTCGATCTCGCCGCCGCCAGCGCGTTCAACAGCGAGATCGTCAAGCAGAAGCACAAGACCATCCGCGCGCTCGGCCTCTCGTCGGCGCTCGAGGACATCCTGCTGACGCTCAGCGATCAGCTGCATCTGATCAAGCTCGTGGGCACGGGCTCGTTCATCTATCTCGCCGCCGACCGCTCGACGACGAACCTGGCGATCATGCGCACGTCCGTCGCCCGTCACGTCGCGAACCTGACGTAGCTGTCGCCGAGTGCGGCAGCGCTTCGACGCCGAGGCGCTGCCGCCGTCCTGCGAGGAACTGACATCGTGGCGCGGATCGATCCGGAACGGGCACAACTCGTCGTACGCCTCGTGTACGACGGACCGGCGCAGGCCGGCAAGACGACGTCGCTGCGCGCCCTCGCGCAGAGCCTCGGCACGCAGATCTTCTCGGCGGCCGAGGAGGACGGGCGGACGTTGTACTTCGACTGGGTCGACTACGTGGGCGGCCTGTTCGAAGGCATGCCCATCCGCTGTCAGATCGTCAGCGCGCCAGGGCAAACCGTGCTCGAAAACCGGCGGCGGATGCTGCTCGCAACCGCCGACGCGGTGGTGTTCGTCGTCGACTCGCTTCCCGAACGGATGCCGGACAACCGGCGCTCGTACGCGATCCTGCGCGAGATCGCATCGCAGCAGCGCGTCGCCGTCGGCATCGTCATTCAGGCGAACAAACGCGATCTGCGCGACGCGATCTCGCTCGACGATCTGCGCGACGCGTTCGGCAGCGGACTGTCGCTGGCGATGACGGAAGCGGTCGCCGAGCGCGGCGAAGGCGTGCGTGAGACGTTCGTGCTCGCGATCCGCCTCGCGCTCGATCGCGTCCGCGCGTTGTGGGCCGACGGCCTGCTCGATGCGCGCGCGCCGGAAGTCGAAAGCGGCGATCAGCTCCTCGCGATGATCGTGGAAGAGGAGAGGAAGACATCCGGCGTGGTCTTCGACGTCGAAGGCGAGACCGCCGTGACACCGCACGTGACCGAGCACGTCGCGTCGGACGAGTCGAGTCCACGTCCTCCCGACGCGAGCATTCCGCCGGGACTGGTGTGGCCGCCGGTGCAGGGCCGCGTCATCGTGCACGAGGCGGCACGCCACACGATCTCGATCGCGCGCGACGACGCGGGCACGTGGCGCGGCGTGAGCACGACCGGCGGCTGGCAGATCTCGTCGCCGGCCGCGGCGTCATTTCCGGATCTCGAACAGGGACGCGAGGCATTGATCGCGTGGGCGCGATGGCATGTCGCCGCGACGTCGCGCCTCTCGCCCGAGCGCGCCATCGTGCTCGCGCCATCCGTCGCGGGAGAGTGGCGGCTGTGGCAGATCGTGCGCGCGTCGCGAACGCTGCGCGATCTCTGCCGCGAGGCGGTGCGCATGCGCGGCCGCGCGGCGGGGGAGAAGCTCTTCGAGATCATCGATCTCCGCGCGCAAGCGAACGAGGTGCTCGTCGAGAGCGGTATCGCGGGACGCGTCACGCTCGAAGTCATCGCGCAGTCCGCGAACGGCGCGCCGGTGTACGCCGGTGGCGCCGACTATCCGCCACCTGCGCAGCCGGTGCGCGCGGAACACGACGCCGCGTTCGTCGAGCACGAGCTGCTCGCGTCGTTGCGCGACGAGCTCGCGGCGGCGCCCGATCGTCTCTCCGATCTGCTCGCGTCGATCGAATCCGCGGCCGCGCTGCGCGGACGCACGGACACCGCTCTTCGTCTCCGCCGCGGCCTGCTGAATACCTGACGCAATGAGGACCCCGGTGATCGACGATCTGCTGACGCGGCTGCGAACGGAAGTGCCCGACTGCATTGCGGCGATGGCGGTCGACGTGCGCGACGGCGCGCTGGTCGCGTCGCGCGGCGCCGAGGATGCGGCGGCGGACGTCGTGCGCGAGCTCTTCGTGCACACGCGCGCCGTGACGTGTGCATTCCGTTCCGCGGACGACGCCGATCCGCAGGAAGTGATCATGCTTTCCGCCGGCCGCGCGTATGTCTGTCAGGCGCTGAAGCAGCATCCCGGCATCGTCGCCGCGGCCGTCAGCGCGCACACCGCGAACCTCGGCATGCTGCTGGCCGTCATGCGCCGCGAAGTCGCGGCCGTGGAGGGGGACGCGTGAGCGCGTCGCCGGAAGTGCGCGAGACGAATCGCTTCGACCGCCTGTGCGTGCTCCTCGAGACGATCGACGAGCTGCATGCGGGGCAGTCGGGAAGCCTCTCGTTCGGCAGCGCATCGCAGGGCATCGTGCTGGTGCAATCGGGGCGCGTGTGCTGGGCCGCCTCGTCGATGATGCCGACGCGTCTCACGGATCGGCTGCGGCACGCATGCACGCTGAGCGAGCATTCGCTGCAGCTCATTTTTCGCGATTGCCGCGCGAGCGGGACGCCGTTCGGCGAGACGCTCGTCGAGCGCGGCATCGTCTCGTTCGACGTCCTGCGCACCGCGCTCCTGCAGCACAACGCCGAGACGCTGCTGCAGCTCGCCGGACAACCGGCGCCGCAGTGGCGTCCGGCGAAGATCGAGCAGTACGACCCGAGCCTCACGTTCACGTCCGCAGAGCTGCTCGCGCACTCCGCCGACGGCTGGTGGGGACCGCTTGCGGCGGCGGCGCGCGATGAGCTGCGCGCGGCGCTGCGCGATCGTCACGCGGTGGGGCTGTCGTTTCTGCGCGCGCCGGAAACGGCCGACTCGATCGTGCCGGTGGGCTTCGTCGGCACCGACGATCTGAGCGCGCGGGAGATGCTGGCCATCGGACGCGCCGCGGAGCGCGCGATGCAGAGCTGCAGCGCCGCGGGCGGACGGCTCGTCGCGTCGACGCGCGCCGACGGCCGCACGACCGTCATCTGGATCGACGACGGCGCGTACTACGTCGCCTTCGGCGACGACCGTTCTGAAATGGCATTCATCGTCGCGCATCTGTCGCGCCGGGCGCTGGAGTGAACCTGTGAAAAACGCCGAAACGCAGTCACGCACGTCGCAGCGCGGCAAGTCAGCCGCGGCCAGGGAGATCCGCATGCCGGCACGGCTACTGATCGTCGACGACGACGAATCGATCGTTTTCGCGATGCACGATTACTTCACCGAACAGGGCTGGGACGTCGACTGCGCGCGGCGCACGGAAGAAGCGGAGCTGCTCGCGACGTCGAAGCAGTACGACGCCGTGATCACCGACGTGCATCTCACCGGGTTCCGCGCCGCCGAGGGACTCGAGCTTGTGAGCTATCTCCGCGCGAGGGGCGCGGCGAAGGTGATCGTGCTGACGGCGTACGGCACGAGCGAGATCGAGCGCGAGGCGATGCATCGCGGCGCGCACGCGTTCCTGCAGAAGACCGTGCCGATCTGGCAGGTGGCGACCGTGGCCACGCAGTTGATCGCCAACGGCTGAAGAACCTCGCGCGCCGCGACTCAGCTCGCGCGCGGCAACTCGATGGTGATGCGCGCGCCGCCTTCGGCGCGATTCTCCGCGGTCACGCTGCCGCCGTGCAGCTCGACGATGCGGTGCACGATGGCGAGGCCGAGTCCCGTGCCGCCGGAGCGGCGCGTGAAGAACGGCTCCATCACCGACGGCAGGTCCTGCGCGCGGAAGCCCGCGCCCGCGTCTTCGATGACGCAGAGCACGCGATCCTGAGCGGCGTTCGTGCCGCCGCGTACGACGACTTCCGATTGCGCCGGCGCGTGCTGCAACGCGTTCTCGATGACGTTGCGCAGGGCCGTGATCATGCGCGACGCGTCGATGAGCACGAGCGGCGCGGCGGCGGGGAACTCGTTGCGCAACGTGACGCCGCGCGTGCGCGCGGCTTCGGCATTCAACTGCAGCGCATCGGCGATCGAGTGCGTCAGCGTCTGCGGCGCGACGTCGAGCGCGGGCGCTTTGCCGTACTCGAGCAGGTCGTGCATCAGCGCGTTGAGGCGCATGATCTGCGCGCGCATCATCTCGAAGCGGAGCCGCGCGCGTTCGTCGCCCGCGCCGATCGAGCCTTGCAGCACTTCGAGCGTCGTCGCCAGCGCGAAGAGCGGCGTGCGGACTTCGTGCGCGACGCCGGCCACGACCTGGCCGAATTCCGCCATCGCCTCGACGCGGTGCATCTCCGCCTCGAGATCGGCGATGGCCGTGATGTCGCTGAGCACGACCACGCTGCGCATGCGGCTGCCGCGCGGCGCGGGCGTCGCCGACACGCTCCACGAGCGGTGCGACTCGTCGTCGACCTTGCCGGTCATCGAGACGTCGTTCTCGCGCGCGAGGCGCAGGAGCCGCGCCGCGCCCGACCACGGCTCGCCGTCGCCCGCGTCTTCGAGAACGCGGCCGATCAAGGTCGCGGCATCGTGGATGCCGGCGATCTCTCGCGCGCGGCGATTCGCGTGCAGGATCCGTCTGTCGTCGTCGAGATGCAGCACGGCCGCGGGGAGCGAGTCGAGCGTGAACTGCCAGTCCGCGACGCGGTCGTCGACCTGCACGATCGCATCACTGCCGGCGTCGTGCTCGACCTCGCGATTGATCGAGAGAATGGCCGTGCGTCCCTGATAGTCGATCGGCGTCGCGCGCACGGCGATGACGAGCTCGCGTCCGTCGCGGCGGAACTGCACGGTGCGGAACGCGCTCGCGGACGGCTGCGCCAGCGTCTCCTCGATGCGCCGCATGCCGGTGTCGGGATCGTGCGAGATCTGCCGCAGCGAGAGGCCGATGAACTCGTTCCGCGCGCGGCCGTAAACGTCGCACGCGCGCGCGTTCACGTCCAGCACGATCTCTTGCTCCGGCTCGAACACGATCGCCGGATCGTGCATCAGCTCGAGGAAGTTGTCGGGAAGCGACGGCGGCATGCGGATGCGAGCATTCTACGGAAGCCTTTCGCGGGAGTTCACACGAAGGAGGGTAGGGATTTTCTCGCTGCCGACTCTCCTCGGAGGATGCAAGTTGTGCTCGCCATTCGCCCCGACCGCCCCGACGCGGCCAAATCCGACACCGATCGGCGCGAACCGGCGCAGCCGGAGTACCTCGTGCGCGTCGGCGGGCGCCTCGTGCCGGTCACGCGCGCGTCGCTCGAACGCCTCGGCATCCGCATTCCCGCGCGCGGCTGACCGCGCGCCGCTCACCGCAGCGAGAAACTCCGCGACAACAGGATCGCCGCGCTCGACGCCACGTTGAGCGACTCCACGCGCGCCGACATCGGAATCGCGATCGGCTGCGCCGCGCGCGCGAGCTCGTCGGAGACGCCCGCGCCTTCGTTGCCGAAGACGAAGACCGCGTCGCGCGACGGCGGATCGACGCACGCGCCGCCGGCGTCCGCCGCGTACAGCGTCAGGCCGCAGTCGAGCAGCTCGCGCGCGGTCACGGCGGCGACCGGCACATTGAGGATCGCGCCGACCGATGCGCGGATCGCTTTCGGTCCGAACGCATCGGCGCAGCCGGGGAGGAGCAGCACGCCCGCGGCGTCGAAGGCGGCGGCGAGGCGCACGATCGTGCCGACGTTGCCGGGATCCTGCACCGCATCGAGCGCGACGATCACGGTCGCGCGCCGCGCGAGGATCGCGGTCGCGTGCGCGCGGGGACGCTCGAAGAGGCCGATCGTGTGCTGCGGCGACTTCGTGTCGGCGAGCAGATCGAAGAGCTCCGACGACACGTCGACGTCGCGCTCGACGATCTCGATCGGCTTCCAGCCGCTGGCGACCGCGTCCGCAACCGCCTTCGGACCTTCGAGCACGATCTCGTCCGCGTGCTCGCGGATGGCATCGCGAATGCGTTTGAAACGCGGGTTGTGGCGGCTGGTGATCATGCGATCCGCACAATAGAATGCGCGCGCCGATGATACTGAAGCTGATCAAGACCGGGATTGCGACGTCCGCGAAAGCGTCACCGCTTTCGGCGCTCTGGACGTTCCCCAGCATTCTGCTCTCCGCGTTCGTCATCGCGTGGGGCGCGGAGGCCGCGCAGTTCCTGATCTCGCAAGGGTTGGCGCTCGCGATTCTGGCGTGGCTGCAGACGCTCCCCGAGTTCGCGGTCGAAGCGGTCATCGCGTGGAACGCGGGCAAGGATCCGTCGCAGACGCATCTCGCCATCGCGAACTTCACCGGGAGTCTGCGCCTCCTCGTCGGCCTCGGCTGGCCGATGATCTACTTCGTCGCCGCGGCGTTCGGCTGGAAGCAGACGCGCGGCTTCGTCAAGCTGCAGCTCGAGGACGAGCATTCCGTCGAGATCTTCGGACTGCTGCTGCCGATCCTCTACTTCTTCTTCATCTGGTGGAAAGGGACGCTCTCGCTGTGGGACGCCTTCCCGCTCAGCTTCTTCTACTTCGCGTACCTCTTCGTGCTCTGGAAGATCCCGCCGCGCGAGGAAGAGGAAGAAGCGCTCGAGGACCTCGACTACATCCCGCGCAAGATCCTCAGCCTCTCGCCGCGTGCGCGCAACTTCTCGATCGCCGGGCTCTTTCTCATCGGCGGCGCGATCCTCTTTTTCGCCGCGCATCCGTTCCTCGAGTCGATGCTCGCCATCGCCACGTCGATGGGCGTGCCGACGTTCGTGTTCGTGCAGTGGGTCGCGCCGTTCCTCTCCGAGTTTCCGGAGAAGCTCAGCGCGTTCAACTGGGCGCGCCGCATCACCGCCGCGCCGATCGCGCTGATGAACATGGTCTCGTCGAACATCAACCAGTGGAGCATCCTCTCGGCGATGATCCCGGTGCTGTTCGTCATCAGCGCCGGCGAGATCAAGCCATTGGTCTTCGACGAGTTCCAGCGCCACGAGATCCTCTTGACGATCCTGCAGTCGCTGCTCGGCTTCCTGCTGCTGCTGAATCTCGAGCTGGTGATGTACGAGGCGCTGATCCTCTTCGTGTTCTGGCTCGTGCAGTTCTGCGTGCCGTCGATCCGCGTGGAGATGATGTGGGTGTACGCGGGGTGGTGTGCGTTCGAGGGCGTGCGGCTCCTCGCGGCGCGGCAGGCGCCGGCGGCGTGGACGGGTTTGCGGCGTACGCTCGACCGCCGTTTCGCGTGAACGCGCGCGGAGTGATACAACGTCGGTTGCGATCATGACCACCACCACCCCGACGACGCGTCCGGCGATCCGCTTTTCGGAGCGCGTGACGGCGATGCAGGAGTCGCCGACGCTGGCGGTGCTCAACCGCGCCACCGCGCGCATCGCCGAAGGCGTCGACGTCGTCGATTTCGGCGCCGGCGAGCCCGACTTCGGGACGCCGTCGTCGATCGCCGCGGCGGGGAAGCGCGCCATCGATGAAGGGCTCACGAAGTACACGAACGCGAGCGGGCTCAAGTCACTCCGCGAGGCGATCGCGCGGCGCTACAACCGGCGCTACGGCACGTCGCTCGGCGCGGAGCACGTCATCGCCGGCAACGGCGGCAAGCAGGAGCTGTTCAATCTCGCGCTCGCGCTCGTGCGTCCCGGCGACGAGGTCATCATCCCGTCGCCGTACTGGGTCAGCTTTCCCGACCAGGTTTCGTTCGCGGGCGGCACGCCCGTCTTCGCGCCGGCCGATCCGGCGGAAGGGTTCCGCCCGCGCCTGCAGGACATCGAGGCCGTCGCCACGAGCCGCACGCGCGGCGTGATCCTCAACTCGCCGTGCAATCCCACCGGCGCCGTCATCCGCGAGTCGGAGCTCGCACGCATCGTCGAGTGGTGCGTCGCGCGCGACGCGTTCCTCGTCTTCGACGAGACCTACGAGCTCTTCGTCTACGGCGGCCACGAGCACGCGTCGGCGATGCGCTGGTTCGAGCAGTATCCCGAGACGATTGCGGTCGTGAACTCGATGTCGAAGACGTTCGCGATGACCGGCTGGCGCCTCGGCTACGCCGTCGCGCATCCCGACATCGTCACCGCGCTCGGCAAGATCCAGAGCCACTCCACGTCGAACCCGAGCACGATCACGCAGATGGCCGCGCTCGCGGCGCTCGACGGCGCGAACGAAGACGTGCAGCGGATGTACGACGCGTATCGCGACCGCCGTGCGTGGCTCGTTCCCGCGATCAACGGCATTCCCGGCATCTGCTGCACCGATCCGGATGGCGCGTTCTACATCTTTCCGGATGTGAGCGCGTATTTCGGCAAGCGCGGGATCACCGACTCGCAGTCCGTTGCGAGCTATCTGCTCGACGAGGCGCGCGTCGCGGTCGTGCCCGGCGGCGCGTTCGGCGCGGACGACTACATCCGCATCAGCTACGCGACGTCGATGGAGCGCATCCGCGAGGGCGTCGCGCGCATGGACGCGGCCCTGCGCAAGCTGTAGCGCGCGAGGCAAATGCCGTGTCCGCCGCGGGGAATCTCGCCGCGGTTCGGCCCGTTCCTCTTCGCGGTCCCGAAAGACCGCAAGAAGGAGATCTCGTGAAAAAGACCATTTCCACCGTGATCGCGACCGCGTTCGTGGCCTCGATCGGATTCGCCCAGCAGCCGGCCACGCCGGCGCCGGCCCAGCAGCAGGCGGCCACCGCCGCGACCGACCCGATCATCATCGCCGCGGGCGACGTGACGATCCGGCAGTCGGAATTCGAGAACGCTCTCAAGACGCTCCCGGCCGAGTATCAGCAGTACGCCCAGGGCCCCGGCAAGAAGCAGTTCGCCGAGGATTACCTGCGCATGAAGATGCTCGCCTCGGAAGGCCTCAAGAACGGTCTCGATAAGGATCCCGAGGTCATCCAGCAGCTCAACCTGATGCGCGAGAACCTCGTCGCCAACGCGCAGCTGCAGAAGATCGAGAAGAACATCAACCTCACCGACGCCGACCTCAAGGCGAAGTACGACGCGAACAAGTCGCAGTACGAGCAGGTCAAGGCGCGCCACATCCTCATCGCGTTCAAGGGCAGCCCGGCCGCGCAGTCCGGCAAGCCGGAGCTCACCGACGAACAGGCCAAGGCGAAGGCGGAAGATCTCCGCAAGCAGCTCGTCGCCGGCACCGCGAAGTTCGAAGACCTCGCCAAGAAGGAGTCGGACGACACCGGCTCCGGCAGCAACGGCGGCGACCTCGGCGAGTTCGGCCGCGGCCAGATGGTCCCCGAGTTCGAGAAGGCCGCGTTCGACGCGAAGCCCGGCGACATCACGCCGGTCGTGCGCACGCAGTTCGGCTACCACATCATCCAGGTGCAGGACCACAGCTACACGCCGTTCGAGCAGGTCAAGGCCACCATCGAGAAGACCGAGCGCCAGGCGCGCGTCCAGGCCGCGCTCGACACGATGAAGACCAACGCCAAGCCGACCTTCAACGACAGCTACTTCGGTGCGCCCGCCGCGCCGCAGGCCACCGCGCAGCCGCCCGCGACGCCGAACGCCGGCGCGACGAAGAAGCAGTAACGCGCGAGCACATCGCAACGAAACGAAAGGGCGGAGTTCGGTCCGCCCTTTTTTTGTGTCGTGCTATCGTTCGCGCGCATGGAGATACCGTCCAAGATCTCGATCTTCAACCGCACGCTGGAGATCAAGGGAAAGCCCGGCACGCTCATCGCCATCAACGACCTCGGCTTCTACGAAGTCGTGCTCGAAGTGCAGCAGCGCAATCACACCGTGCTGTTTCCGATCGCCGAGACGGTCATCATCTTCAACGAGGCGCTGGCGCAGACGGCGTCGGAGTTCGAAGTCGAGCGCTGACGCGCGCGCTCAGCGCTGCAGCGTCCAGCGCGCGCCGAGATAGACGGCGGGACCGTTCGGTCCGGATTCACGCACGCGAAATCCAGTCAGTGAATAGTCGTACGCGCGGACGCGGCCGAACACGCCGAACCGATCGCGCTGCCATGCGAGCTCCGCTTCGCCGTTGACGGTGAACTCGGAGACCGACTCACCGCTGTAGAGGTAAGACGGGCCGCCGCCGATGGCGAAGCTCCAGGTCGATGCGAACGGGATGCGATAGAGCGCGTCGCCGTGCAACGCGTAGAGATGGCCGTCGACATCCGAGATGTCGGCATATTCGATGGCGAGTTGCGCGACGAGGTGATTGTGTGTCGCGGTGACGTCGACGCCCGGCAGGTAGCGCGGATCGAGAATGGTGTTGGAGTACGGCTGCTGTCCGAGCGAAACGCCGAGGTCGATGCGGGTCTGTGCGGAGGCGGCGAGCGAGAGGAGGAGGAGCGCGGAAAGGGTCAACCAGCGGGTCATGCCGGTTGTACGCGGCGCAACGCGGCGGCGTTTACTCGACCTTCTTGCCGAACGCGTACGCGACGCCGACGCCGATCAGATACAGCAGGATCATCGGCACGGCCAGCGCGGACTGCGTGACCATGTCCGGCGTCGGCGTGACGACGGCCGCGATGATGAACGACAGCACCACCGCGTACTTGAACTTCTGCATCAGGAACGCGGGCGTCACAAGGCCGATGCGCGCGAGGAAGAAGATCAGGATCGGCGTCTCGAAGACCGCGCCGGTCGCGAGGATGATCGTGTTCGCGAAGCCGAAGTAGTCGTCGATCGTGACCATCTGCTTGAACTGCTTGCCCTGCTCGACGAAGAAGCTGCACGTCGCGGGAAGCAGAATGCGATAGCCGAAGTAGCCGCCGATGAGGAAGAAGAGCGTGCCGAAGATGATGAACGGCGCGGCGAGGCGACGTTCCTTTTTGTACAGTCCCGGTGCGATGAAGAGCCACAACTGCAGCAAGACCACCGGCGCGGCGAGGAAGATGCCGGCGAAGAACGCCACCTTCATGTAGAGGAAGAACGGCGCGGTGAGACGCGTGTACGCGAGCTTGTCGCCCGGCGGCAGGAACTTCGTCAGCGGCTCCTGCAGCTTCCCGAAAATCTTGTCCGCGAATGCCCAGCAGAGGAGGAACCCGACGCCGACGGCGATGAACGAGACGATCAGCCGCTTGCGCAGTTCCTCGAGGTGATCGAGGAACGACATCTTCGGCAGTTCGCTCTCGGGATCCGGCTCCACCGCGTGGAGATTCGCGTTCGCCGACATCAGCTCAATGTACCGCGCGCGATCGGCGCATCGTGATCACCGGCCGCTGTGGACGGCACGGCCGCCGGCACCGCCGCATCTTCCGCGGCCGCGATCTCCGCCTTGCGGGCGAGCTCGGCCATCGTCGGACGTGGTTCGTTCGGATCCGAAGCGGGCACCGGCAACGTTTCCGGCTCTTTCACCGTCTCAGGAGCAGGTGCAGGCTTGACTGGCTCACTCCTTGATATCGACTCGACCGGCGTGAGCACCGACGGCGCGATCTGCTTCAGCTCTTCGAGCCGCACTTCGCGTTCGATGGTGTTCTTCAGATCGTCGGTGGCTTTGCGGAACTCGCCGAGCGCTTTGCCGAGCGTGCGGCCGATTTCCGGAAGACGTCGCGGTCCGAAGACGATGAGCACGACGACGAAGATGAGCAGAAGCTCCGGGACCCCGATTGAGCCGAACATGGTTGCAGTATCTCGATCTGAAGGTGACGGCGGCGTGAACAGCCGCGGAACGGTGAATACTCCGTCCTTATAATGACGTTACGACCGTCCAAAGTGTATCGCGAGCACGAAGGAACGACAGTGGCCAAAGTACAGACAACTTCGAAATGGACGTTTTCGCTGACGCTGCTCGTCGCCATCATCGGAGCGACGCTGATCGGCGGCTTCTACGGCAACCGCCTCTTCGGCGCGACGACGCAGAACGGCGACCTGCAGAAGCGGATGAGGGAGTACACCGATCTGCTCAACGCCGTGACCGCGAACTCGCCCGAGGACAAAGGCTCGGACAAGTTCGTCTACGCGTCGATCGACGGCATGCTGCGCACGCTCGATCCGCACACCTCCTTCCTCGAGCCGAAGGAGTACTCGGACATGCAGGATCGCCAGAAGGGCACGTTCTACGGCCTCGGCATCCTGGTCACGAAGCGCAACGATCAGGTCACGGTCATCACGCCGCTCGAAGGCACGCCCGCCGCGCGCCTCGGCGTCCGCGCCGGCGATGTGATCTCGGAAGTCGAAGGCACCAACACCGACGACCTCACGCTCGATGAAGTGGTGAAGCGCCTCAAGGGACCGAAGGGCACCACGGTCCACATCAAGATCACCCGCATCGGCATCAAGGAGCCGATCGCGCTCACGATCACGCGCGCGGCCATCCCCACGAACTCGATCTCGAACACGCTGATGATCCGTCCGGGCGTCGGCTACATCCGCATCAAAGACTTCACCTCGACGACCGTGCGCGAGCTCGATGACGCCATCGCCAAGCTCAACGAGCAGGGGATGCAGAAGCTCGTCCTCGACCTGCGCGGCAATCCCGGCGGTCTCCTCGACGCGGCCGTCGGCGTCGCCGATCACTTCCTCGAGAAGGGGCAGATGATCGTCTACACGCGCGGCCGCACGCCCGACTCCGCGCAGGAGTACACGGCGCCCGGCAAGCACGATCGCTTCGAGCGTCCGCTCGTCGTCGTCGTCAACCGCGGCAGCGCGTCGGCGTCGGAGATCGTGGCCGGTGCGATTCAGGATCACGACCGCGGCCTCGTCGTCGGTGAGACGAGCTGGGGCAAGGGACTCGTGCAGAGCGTCTACACGCTGCAGTACGGCGCGGGGCTCGCACTGACGACGTCGAAGTACTACACGCCGTCCGGCCGCAACATTCAGCGCGACTACAGCTCCGTCTACGACTACTACATGGCCGACGAGACCGAGAACGGTCCCGAGGTGCCGCTCGACAAGCGCGCGCAGTTCAAGACCGACACGGGACGCATCGTCTACGGCGGCGGCGGCATCACGCCGGACGTGATGATCAAACAGCCGACGCTCGCGCGCACGACGCAGCTTCTCGAAGTGCGCAGCGCGATCTTCAACTACGCCGTCGAATACGCCGCGGCGCACGACGTCACGAAGGACATCGTCGTCACGCCGGCCATGGTCGAGGAGTTCATCCGCTACTCCGCGGAGAAGGACATGGCCTCGGAGAGCGACATCCGCTCGGCGCTGCAGCAGCCGGTCGACCGCAAGTACATCGAGCGCGCGCTGAAGGCGGAGATCGTGGCCGCGAAGTTCGGCTTCGACGCATCGTATCCGTATCGCCTCGAAGGCGACGCGCAGATCGAGAAAGCGCTCGAGGTCTTCCCCGAGTCGCAGAAGCTCGCCACGACCGCCGAGAACGTTCGCGCGCACGGCAGCGACGGCCGCACCGATCAGGCGGGAACGCGCGCCGCGCAGGCGAATCCGAAAACCGATTAGCCGATTTGCAGCGGCAACACGCGAGCGGCGGGCGCGAGCCCGCCGCTTCTGTTTTGTGCTAACGTGTCGCCGCTTTTCGAAGGGGATACGGAAATCACAGATGCCTGAGCTCGGACGCAAATACACCTGTTACAGCTGCCATACGAAGTTCTATGACCTCGGCAAGCCCGTGCCGCTCTGTCCGAAGTGCGGCGCGGACCAGCGCGATGCCGAGGAGGCGCCGGTCTACACGTCACCACGCGGCCGCCGCGTCGTCGAGGAACCGCCGGACGAAGAAGAGTTCACGCCCGCGGCCAGCGGCGGCGAAGCCGCGGAAGGCGAGGACGAAGAGTTCACGCCCGCCGCGGACGACCGCGAGGAAGAAGCGGACGAAGAAGAAGAAGAGGAGTACTAGTGCGCAAGTTCGGATTGCTCGGCTGCGTCGGAGCGCTGATCCTGGCCGTCATCATCTTCGGCGGCTACTTCGTCAGCGTGCGCAATAACCTCGTCGGCCTCGAGGAAGGCGTGAACCAGCAATGGGCGCAGGTCGAGAGCCAGTATCAGCGGCGCTACGACCTTATCCCGAATCTCGTGCGCACGGTGCAGGGCGCGGCGAACTTCGAGAAGTCGACGCTCGAAGCGGTCGTCAACGCACGCGCGCGCGTCGGCCAGGTGCAGTCGCCGGGCGGACCTCCGGGTGCCGCCGCCGGCGCGGGCGCCGCGGTCAACGACCAGAACGCGATGAACCAGTTCGCGGAAGCGCAGGCCGGACTGTCGAACGCGCTCTCGCGGCTGCTCGTCGTCGTCGAGCGCTATCCCGACCTGAAGTCGAACCAGAACTTCCTCGAGCTGCAGTCGCAGCTGGAAGGGACGGAGAACCGCATTTCCGTCGAGCGACAGCGCTATAACACCGCCGCGCAGGCCTTCAATACGGCCATCCGCCGCTTCCCGGCGAACCTCGTTGCGAACATGAGCGGCTTCAAGGCGAAGGCGTACTTCAAAGGCACCGCGGGCAGCGAGAAGGCGCCGGACGTGAACTTCCAGTTCTAGGAGCGCGCGACTCGTGCGCTCCCTTCGCGTTCTTCTCCTCCTGCTCCTCGCCTCGGCGTCGAGCGCGTTCGCGCTCGACGTCCCGCCGGCGCCCACCCGCTGGTTCACCGACAGCGCGGGTCTCGTCAACGCGACGGATGCCGCGTTGCTCGATACGAAGCTGCACAGCTTCGAGCAGCAGAGCGGCGCGCAGTTCATCATCTACACGCTGCCGTCGATCGAAGGCCAGTCGATCGAGGACTTCACCATCCGCTGCGTCGAGCGGTGGAAGGTCGGGCAGAAAAAGTACGACAACGGACTCGTTCTCTTCATCTTCGCGAAGGAACGCAAGGCGCGCGTCGAGGTCGGCTACGGACTCGAAGGCACGATCACCGACGCGTTCTCGTCCGACGTCATCCGCAACGACCTCGCGCCGCACTTCCAGCAGAACGACTACGCGGGCGGTCTGAGCGCCGCGGCCGACGCGCTGATGGCGCAAATCCGCAAAGGCGAGGCTCCCGTCGCGCCGATGCAGCGCAGCGGCGGGGCGCAACAGGGCACGCAGCAACGCGCGCGCGGCGATCTCAATCCGATCGCGATCCTCGTGATCCTGTTCGTCGTCTTCTTCGTGGTCGTGCCGATGCTCACTGGCGGCGGCCGGCGTCGCGGCGGCTGCGGCGGCTGTCTGCTGCCGTTCTTCCTCTCCGGCGGCGGCACCACATTCGGCGGACGCGGAGGCTTCGGCGGCGGTGGCTTCGGCGGATTCGGAGGAGGCGGCGGGTTCGGCGGCGGTGGCGGATTCTCGGGCGGCGGTGGCGGCTTCGGCGGCGGCGGCGCGACGGGAGGCTGGTGATGAATCAGAAGGAGTTTCTGGCGAAGCTCGATCAGCCGCGCATCGTCGACGCGATCGCGGAAGCGGAACTGCAGACCTCCGGCGAGATCCGCGTGCACGTGCAACCGAAAGCCGGCGGCGACCTGCGCACCGTCGCCGAGCGCACGTTCGAGCGCCTCGGTATGACTAAGACCGCGCTGCGCACCGGCGTGCTGCTTTTCATCGCCTGCGAGGAACAGCGCTTCGTCATCCTCGGCGATCAGCACATCGACGAGAGCGTGCCCGCCGGCTTCTGGGACGAGATCGCCGCGAAGCTGACGGTCCGCTTCAAGAACGGAGAATTCACCGATGGCATCGTCGAAGCAATCCGCGCCGCCGGCGACCACCTCCGCGAGTTCTTCCCGCGCGCCAGCGACGACGTCGACGAGCTCCCGAACGATCTCAGCATCGACGCCTGAAACCGTCGTCATCGCCCTTGGGTCGAACCTCGGCGACCGCGCGTACTTTCTGCGCCGCGCGCTGCACGAGCTGCGCGACGTCGTGCGCATCGTGCGCGTGAGCGCGATCCGCGAGACCGCGCCGGTCGACGCGCCGCCGCACTCGCCGCCGTTCCTCAACATGGCCGTCGCCGGCTACACGCATCTCGCGCCGCTGGCGTTGCTCGATGCGCTCCTCGCGATCGAACGCCGCCTCGGCCGCGTGCGCGGCAGCGTGCGGAACGCGCCGCGTATCATCGATCTCGATCTGATCTTCTACGGCGCGCATCGCATGCGGACGCGCGCGCTCACGCTGCCGCATCCGCGCTTCCACGAGCGCGAGTTCGTGCTCGCGCCGCTACGCGACATCGGGATGTGGTGAGCGTCAACCAAACGAGCGGATCTGCGGCCACAGCTGCGCCCACGGCACGCGCGGCCCGCGGCAGACGTAGATCTCCGGATGTCCCGCTTCTTCGTTCGCGACGTGCCACGGATTCGGCACGTGTCCCGCCAACTCGACGACGCCGAAGCGCTGCTCGAGCCGCTCGCGTCGCGCGCCGACGACGATCACGATGTCCGGCGGCGGATCGCCGTAGCCGCGCGCCCAGAACGAGTTCACGCCGCTGATCGCGGGCGGCAATCCATGCGCGGGACCATACAAGCCGATCGCGCCGGCCTCGCCGTAATTCGCGCAGTAGATCGCCGCGTGCGCGCGCTCGCTCGCGGGAATCGTTTGCCAGATGCGCGCGACTTCGCCCGCGAGCTCCGGCCAGCCGAGCTCCTCGCGCAGATCGCCGTTTTCCTCGAGTGCGCGCCGGAACCACGCGGAGCCGGGAGGCGCGACCGGCAGGATCAGCGCCGCGATCGCGCCGCCCGCCGCGAGCAGGATCGGAATCGCGATCGCGAGCGTCCACCTCACCGCGCGCGCGGACATCAGCGAAAGCAGCAGCACCGAGCCCGCGGCGAGGAGCGGGGGATAGAGCGGCCCGGCGTAGTAGTCGCGGCCTTTCGCCACGATGAAGAGCACGAAGGGCACGAGCGCCACCCAGGCGAGGATGCGGAAGCGCGCGAAGGAACGAACGAAGAAGAGCGCGGCGAGGCCTGCGGCCCACAACGGAATCGTCAACGGATTCGCGGGAACGTAGAGCTGATTCACGAGGAAGTCGCTCGTGCGCCCGATCTCGATGTCGCGCTGGTGGATGCTCTTCAGAAAGTCGAGCGTGATGAAGTCGTGGCGCACTTCCCAGAGCAGGTTCGGCGCGGCGATGACCACGGCGACGGCGACGCCGAGCCACAGATACTTCGAGCGCAGGTCGCGGCGGCGCGGCGTGAGCAGCACGCCGAGGACCACGCCGGCGACGCAGAAGGCGATCGCGTACTTCGTCAGCACGCCGAGGCCGATGCCGGCGCCGATGACGAGCCACCAGCGTGGATCTTCGGACGCGACGAGCGCGGTCATGCCCCATGCGATCACGACCCACCAGAGGTAATCGAACGCGACGTACTGAAAGAGCGACGACGCGCCGAGGGAGATCGGCGCGACGGCGACGGCGATCGCGGCGAGCCATTGCGCCGCGCGTGCGCCGCCGAGACGCCGCGCGATGTCGCCGGTGAGCACGATCGCGACCGCCTGCGCCGCCGCGGCGAAAAAGCGGAAGCCCGCCAGCGACGTGCCGAAGAGCGTCAGCGCGATGCGGCCGAAGAATGGCGTGAGCGGCGGATACGCGACGAAGCCCCACGCGAGATGCCGCGCGTCGTCGAGCGTCGCGAGCTCGTCGCGATGAAAGCCGTACTGGCGGTTGATCCACGTGTGCAGCGCGAGCTTCGCGAGCGCGAAGAGTGCGATGCCGAGGAGTGCGGAGCGGCGCTCGCGGAGCTCGTGCGCGTCGTGCATGCCTGCACTCTACGCATGCGGCGCGAAGAAGTTCAGCCCGCTGGTGCTGCATCAAGACTGCAAACATCGCACGCGCGTGCGATCTCGCGGATTCGCGCGGTGCTAGGTTGATCGCCTTCGGAGACGACGATGACGATTCCCGCGCCTGCACGCGTCGCACTGCTGTTGGTGTTCGCCGCCTCGAGCCTCTTCGCGCGTACGAGCACCGACCTCGACGTCGGCTGGATCAGCCGCCTGCCCGAGATCGACTACGTCTGGCAAAGCATGAACCCGCGCGTCGAAGGCTGGCCGGCCGTTGGTCAGGCCGTGACATGGCAGGCGCACGTGCGCAACTGGTCGAACGGCGCGCAGACCGTTCGCTACGAATGGCTGCTCGATCACGCGGTCGTCGAATCGGGCTCCGTGCAACTCGCCGCGGATGCGTTTACGACCGTCGACCTCGTGCGCCCGTGGTCGTTCGAGCGTCACGAGCTGACGTTTCGCATCGACAGCGATCGGCAGCTCGTCGAGGAATCGGAGACGAACAACGAGCTCACCATCTTCACCGACGCGCTCGCGGTCGGCTTCTGGGTCGAAGAGTCGTTCTACCGCTTCATGCGCGAGAACCAGCAGAAGCTCGCCGGCCTCGGCTCCGCATCGTTCGAGGACTGGGCGCAGCGGCACATCACCTGGTACAACGACATCGCGCAGATCGCCATTTATCCGGAGACGCCGCAGGGCGTGCACGATCGCTGGCGATTGCAGAAGGTCGTCGTCGTGCCCGACGGCGCGCTGCCGCTCGTGCCCGTGAATCCGGTCGACGGCAACGCTTCATCGCATCCGAACGACGCCGATCGCACGGTCGATCTGTCGTGGGGCTTCACCGCGGACGCCGTTCCGGGCCTCACCGATCTCACCTCCATCAACACGTTGAACTCGTTCTACCTGAACAAGACGACGGTGCACGAGCTCGGGCATGCGCGCTATCTCATCGACGTCTACGCCTTCGGCGTGAAGCACCTGCCGCCGCGGTACCGCGTCGACATCACCGACAACGGGACGCCGGTCGTCGGCAACCTGATGCCCGCGTCGTCGCTGATCTCGAACGGCATGCAGGGCTACACGGTTTACGAGACCGCCGACAGCGGCCTGATGGCGAACGACTACGACTGGATCGATCGCTACAGCGCCGCCGCGCTCAACCTCATCGCCGGCGCGCGCGCGGTGTCCGGCATCGCGAACGTGCCGGGCAACTACGGCGCGTACCTCAACGATCTGCCCGCGCAGAATCGCATCACGCTGCGCGATGCCGAAGGCAATCCCGTGCCGAACGCGGACGTCGATCTCTTCCAGGGCGTCCGCGAGAACGACGATCTCTCCATTGCCGACACGTATCTCACGCGTGTCGTCGACGACGTGCCCGATCTCCACTTCACCAGCGACGCCGAAGGGCGCATCCTCGTCGGCCGCAATCCGTTCACCTCGCGCGCATTGCTCGATCCCTATCGTCTCGGCGAGCTCACCGCGATTCTGCGCGTGCGCGCAAACGGCAAGACGTCCTTCGGCTTCCTCGAATCGCGCGTCTTCAATCTCGCGTACTGGCGCGGGCAGCACGATCTCGCCGATCACGACGTCTACCTCGGCGTCCGCTGTTCGGAAGTGCGCGCGAACCTGTCGAAACCGGCGTATCGCGAGACGACGTCGACGAACGTGGTGCGCATGGTCTGGCAGCCGGTCGCCGGCGCGCGGTCGTCGACGGTATGGGTCTCCGTCGACGGAAGGCCGCCCGTCGCACTCGCGCGGGGACTGGAGACGAACACGTACACCGCGTTTCTCAGCGGCCGCGTGCGGTGGTGGGTGGAGTCGGACTACGGTCCGGCGTGTCCGCCGCGGCGCTCGCTGACGTACGAGTTCACGGCGCCGTCGACGCCGCCGCGGCGGCGCTCCGTGCAGCACTGACGCGAAGCTCAGACGGCCGCGGCCTGCGAGCTGCGGATCCACTGCATCACGCCCGCGACTTTCGGGATGTCGATGCGGCGCTGCAGGTACTCCCACACGCCGAGGACTTCCTCGCGTTCGCGCGCGCCGCGCGGCGCGACCTTGCGCACGTCCTCCTCGGCATACGCGAAGCGCGCGCGCGTGTACCAGCGCGTCGCTTCCGTCGGATCGGTGGCGAGTTTGCGCGCGGCGCGGATGATCGCGACGACGTCGTCGTCGGAGAGACCGAGCACGGGGCCGGGCAGCGCACCGCCGCGGCGCTTGGCCTCGTTCTGCGCGCGCTGCAGCTCGCGGTTGTGATTGAGCAATGCCAGCGCGTTCGCGAGACGATCGGCATTCGCCGTCACGTGCAGTCCGCTGACGTAGTACGACGGTCCGTCGCCGCGCTGGGCGATGCTGGTCCAGACGACGCTCGCGCGCAACAGCACGACCTGCGGCGGCGTGACGAGACCGAAGCTGAGCCGCGCCTCGTCGCCGGGACGCAGCGGCTCCTCGTGGCGGATGCGCAGTCCCGTGGTCGAGAGCTGGAGCACGAACATCTTCACGTCGCGGAACGTGCCGCTGAGCTGGCGGCGCGGCACGTAACGCTCGCCCGCGCGCAGATCGGCGCGCGGCGTTGCGGGCAGCTCGTGCTCGTCGCCGGTGCGCAGGATGTCGGAAGCGCCGTCGTCCTTCTGCTGCACTTCGGTGGATGTCTGCGGCTGCGCTTGCGGCGCGATGGCGGCGTTGTGCGCCTGCGCGAAGTAGAGACGCAACAGCGAGTCGCGGAAGAGTTGTTCGAGTTGTGCGGCGGCGATGCGCTCGACGCCGTCGGTGCGCTGCACCTGCACGCTTCCGGACGCGATCAGCGCGTCGAGCACCCGCGGATGAAGGTTGAGGAGTTGCGGGAGCTCGTCGCGGCGAAGGGAAGCGTCGTTGGGCAGGAGCATGGAAAGCGAACGCTTCCAACGCGCATGCCAGCCGGCCGGTCCGACCGGCTGCGCTGGTTGCCCCAGGCTTCTTCAGGGGTTGGGCGTGAACGGGCGCTGCGCGTGACTCAGCGCGTGCCGAGGGCGCCGGCGGATTCGAACACAACGCGCGCGCTGCGGACGTACGTCGCCTTCGTCAGATACGGATACGGGTTCACCATCTCGTCGTTCGTGTTGACGGCGAAGTGGAGGTGCGACGGCGTGTACTTCGCGTTGCCGGTGTTGCCGACGTATCCGAGGAGATCGCCGGCGCGGACTTCGAGTCCCTCGTAGAGTCCCGAGGCCCAGCGATCGAGGTGGGCGTAGTAGAACGACGTGCCGCTCTCGGTCGACAGCCAGAGGCAGCGTCCGCCTTTCGGCTGCTCGCCGATGTAGGTGACGATGCCGTCGGTGACGGCGACGAGAGGCGTGCCTTTCGGCGCGAAGATGTCGATGCCTTTGTGCTTGCGCACGCCGCCATCGCGCGGATCGCCCCAGCTGTCGCTGAGGTCGTAGGTGTGCACGCCGACGACCGGCATCTCGAGCGTGCTGCCGTCGAGGCCGGAGAAGAGCGCTTTCGCGCGCGCGGCGAACTCCTTGTCGCGTTCCCGCTTCGTGTCGACTGCCGTCGTGAGCGCCGGCTGCTTCGCGACGACGCGGCCGTTCTGGCGGTTCAGGTCCGTGCGCAGCTGGGCGATGAGCTCGGAGAAGTCGTCATCATCGGATGGCGGCGGAGGCGCGGTGGCGACGATGGTCTGCGTGGCGCAGGCCGCGAAGAAGACGAGTAGAACGAGCAGCGCTGCAACTCTGCCCACCCACCGCGACCGTGCAATTGTGGCTTCCATTGGCTCCAGGGAACGACAGGCGGGAGTGTAGGGGCGGAAGTCCGCCTTTGTAAAGGGACATTCAGCGAGCGGCGGGGAAGAGCAGCCCGACCACGTCTTCGACGCGCCGCACGGCCAGCGTCTCGATGTCGGCGCGAATCTCGGTCGCATTCGACTGCGGCACGATGACGCGGCGGAAGCCGAGGGCCGCGGCTTCGCGCGCGCGAAGATCGGGCTGCGAGACGCTGCGGATTTCGCCGAGGAGACCGACTTCGCCGAAGAGTGCGACATCGTGCGCGACCGGCACGTTGCGCTGCGACGAGAGCACGGCTGCGACCACGCCGAGGTCGAGCGCCGGTTCGTCGATGGTGAGGCCGCCGGCGACATTGATGTAGATGTCGTGCTGCACGAACGTCCCCGCGGACTTGCGCTCGAGCACCGCGAGCAGCAGCGAGACGCGGTTCGCGTCGATGCCCATGGCCATGCGGCGCGGCGACGGAAAGTGCGTCGGCGAAACGAGCGCCTGCACTTCGAGCAGCAGCGGACGCGTGCCTTCGACGGCGACGAGAATCGCCGAGCCGGGCGACTGACTGCGTTGCGAGAGCAGCGCGGCGGACGGGTTCGCAACTTCTTCCAACCCGTCGTCGTGCATCTCGAACAGCGCGACCTCGTTCACCGGGCCGAAGCGGTTCTTGTACGCGCGCACGACGCGGTAGTTCTGAAACTTCTCGCCTTCGAAGTAGAGCACCGTGTCGACGATGTGCTCGAGCGTCTTCGGTCCGGCGATCGTCCCTTCTTTCGTGATGTGGCCGATTAAAAATACAGGCAGCGAGAGGCGCTTCGCCGCCGCCATCAGCACGCCCGCGGAGTCGCGCACCTGGCCGATGGAGCCGGGCATCGATTGGTTCGAGGTCGTGTGCACGGTCTGAATCGAATCGACGATCAGTGCCACCGGCTGCAGTTTCTCGACCTCGGCCAGAATGCGCTCGACCGACGTTTCCGTGAAGAGGCGAATGGCGTCGTTCGTCGTGCCGAGCCGCCGCGCGCGCATGGCGATCTGCCGCGGCGATTCTTCGCCGGAGACGTAGAGCACGGGGCCGTTGCGCGCGAGCTGTTCGGCGACCTGCAGGAGGAGCGTGGATTTGCCGATACCCGGCTCGCCGCCGACGAGCGTCACCGCGCCGATGACGAGGCCGCCGCCGAGAACGCGGTCGAGACTCGGCATGCGCGTCGTGACGCGCGGCGCGACGTCGGCGTCGATCGCGCCGATCGGCTGCGGCGCCGAGCCGGCGCTGAGCGCCGTCGGCTGCGCGGGAGCATTCGGCGCGACGTCTTCCTGCGCGTACGAGTTCCACGCGTTACAGTCGGGACAGCGCCCCAGCCACTTCGTGGCCTGAGCGCCGCATTCGGTGCAGGAGTAGATGACGGCTTTCTTGGCCACGCGCGTTCGATTGTAGCAACCGGCGTCGAATGCTCTACGGACGGTAGATGACGCTATGTCGCCGCGACCTCGTCCAGTCCCCAGTTGCGCAGCACGGCGGTGATGCCGTGCACGACGCCGTTGCCCTTCGCGATGGTCAGCTTCCGGTTGCGCACGTCCTCACGCCACGCCTCGTTCGCGTGGTCCGCGACGGCGTTCGCGATCAGCACGCGGATGTCTTCCTCGCTCATGCCGGCCTTCAGCTGCGCGCGCACTTCCTTCGCGGCGTCCTGGTGGATGCCGCCGTTCTGCACATGGATATCAAAGCAAAGTGCGACGCCGAGCTCCGTGGTGAGATCGAAATCGGCAGCGGTGCTGAGCGCGGGCTGAAAGTACGCGGCGCGCACGCGGTCGAGCTGCAGCTGCTGCACGGATTTCGCGCCGCCGAGCTTCGCGAAGCCGCTCTTCCACGGCTCGGCGAGCGTCGCCTTCTGTGAGCCGAGGCTCACGGAATCGGCCCATGCGAGCTGCTGCGGCCACGCTTCCTTCAGCATCGCCAGGAGCGCGTCGGTCTGATCGCCGAAGCAGTCGCGCACGAACGCCGCGTCCTGCGCGCATGCGGCTTCGACGAGCTGCGTGATCTCGCCCGCCTGCAGCGTGAAGCCGATGATCCCCCACGTGATGCCGGCGCCGTCGAAGTTTCCCTGCGCGAGCGTGAACCCGTGTCCTTCGAACGTGGAGGTCAGATCGAGGCAGCGCTGTTCGAGCGACGGGATCGGCTCGTTCGTGAGCGACGTCCACGTGGTCGTGTCGATGGAACCGGTGACCGGCATCTGCTTCGCCTGCTGGAACGACTGCACGGACGAGGCAGTCTGCTGTCCGTAGATTCCGTCGATGTCGTCGAAATGGTGGCCGGCGTCGGCGAGGTGCTGCTGGATGTCGGCAATGATCGCACCGCGGGCTCCGCGGTCGAAGAGCAGGCGAGCCATGTGGGGGGAACCTCCTGAGATAAGTCTAAGCGCGCAGCGTCAGTTCTCCCCGTAAATCCTTCTGCATCTCCTTCTTCACGCGCTCCGGTTTGTAGCCGCGCCCGAAGAGGTAATAGAGCTTCGCCAGCGCCGCCTCCGCGGTGAGATCGAAGCCGCTGACGACGCCCGCGCGCGCGAGCGCCGAGCCGGCCGCGTACTCGCCGAGGTCGACGCTGCCTTCGAGGCATTGCGTGCAGTCGACGATGACCACGCCGCGCGCGGCGGCGTCCGCGAGCACGTCGAGAAACGCCGCGTCCTGATCGGGGCCGTTGCCGACGCCGTACGCTTCGAGCACGAGTCCCTGCAGCGGCGGACGGAGCACGTTGCGCACGAGCTCGGGCGAGATGCCGGGGAAGAGGCGCAGCGCGCTGACGACGGGACGCGCGAGCTCCGGCACGTCGAGCTTCGCCGCGCCGCGCGGCTTGCGCACGAGATCCCAGTTGACGTCGATGTCGATGCCGACGGTGCCGAGCGGAGGAAAGTTCGGCGAGTCGAACGCGGCGAAGCCGTCCGCACTCACCTTCGTCGCGCGACAACCGCGCAGCAGCTTGCCGCCGAAGTACAAGCAGACTTCCGGGATCGCGTAGCTCGCCGCGAGCATGAGCGAGGTGATGAGGTTCTCGCGCGCGTCGTTGCGGATCTCGCAGAGCGGGATCTGCGAGCCGGTGATGATGACCGGCTTGCGCAGGCCGCCGAGGAGGAACGGCAGCGCGGACGCGGTGTACGCCATCGTGTCCGTGCCGTGCAGCACGACGAAGCCGTCGTAGCGCTCGTACTGCGCCTCGATGTCGCGCGCGATGGCGATCCATTCGCGCGGCGTCATGTTCGAGGAGTCGAGCAGCGGCCGGTATTCGTGGATGTCGTACGACGGCATCGACGCGTGCCGCAGCTCCGGCATCTCCGCCATCTGCGCCTGCAGCGATCCGGAGTCCGGCTGATAGCCGTCCTTCGTCCGCCGCATGCCGATCGTCCCGCCCGTATAGACGATGTAGACGCGTTTGCGCATCGCGCGCGATGATAGCCGCATCATGGCGAAGAAGACGCTGGAGTCGCTGGAGCTGGAGCTGCGCGATTACGCGCTGACGTTCCCCGAGACGCGCGAGGACCATCCGTGGGGCCATCGCGCCATCAAGGTCAAAGAAAAAGTCTTCGTGTTCCTCGGCGGCTCCTCGAGTCCCGGCGAGCTCTCGCTCTCCGTGAAGCTGCCGCAGTCGCGCGACATCGCCGTCGATCTGCCGTTCGCCGAGCCGACCGGCTACGGCATGGGCAAGCACGGCTGGGTCAGCGCGCGCTTCTCGAAAGTGAACGACGTGCCGATGGACCTCATGAAAGCGTGGATCGACGAGAGCTTCCGCGCCATCGCGCCGAAGAAGCTCGTGAAGGCGCTCACTTCGGCGGCGGCAACTTGAAGCCGATGTAGGTGCCCGAGCTGATGCCGACGAGCGCCAGCATCGTGGCGCTGAACTCCGGCATGGTGAGCTCCCAGATCACCGACGTGAGAAAGAGCCCGCCGAGGATGACCGTCCAGACGACCATCTGAAAGCGGTCGAGGGCGAAGACGCCGCGCTCGTCGCGCACGAGGTCGTGCCACCAGCCGGCGGACGCGGGGAACGGCGGCAGGTTCGCGCGTTGCGTGACGAGCTTCGCGCGCATGGCCTCGAGCTCGGTGCGATTCGCTGCCGGGTCGGTGAGCGCCTGATCGACGACGGCGATCTCGTCGTCGAGGCGTTTGCGCTGCGCCTCGCGGCGATCGTTGCGCGTGCCGACGGCGTACGCGGCGAGGCCCGTCGCGGCGCTGATGCCCATGAGGCCGAGGAGCGACGGCGGGATCGAATCGCGATCGCCGGTGATGAGCCAGATGAAGATGTAGCCGAAGACGATGAGGAAGAACCACCACGCCATCTGCGAGCGGCCGAGGCTGAACGGCGCGCGGATGCCCGCGGCGGACGGCGCCTCGCGCAGCATGTCCGAGCGGCGCGCGAAGACCACCAGGATGATGACGATCGCGAGGAGCAGCAGCAGCCAGACGATCGACGTCCAGTCGAGATACAGCTTGTTGAGCCGCACGATCGTCTGCGCGTGCTCGGCGCGCGGCAGCGGCTTGTTCCCCTTGATGCCCACGCTGATGTGCATGCTGGTCATGCGGTCGAACAGCGGGTCGTAGAGGAGCGGCTGCCAGAGCCCTTTGTTCGATTCGTTGCGGTCGACGACGAACGTGAGCGTGCCGCGGTCGTAGTCGATCCCCGCCGGCACGTTGCCGCTGTCGATGCCGTTGATGAAGAGCGTGATCGGCTGCTGTTCCGCGTTCGCGGTTTTCTCGAGCGCGTCGAGCTGGCAGACGCCGACGACGAGCCAGTCGCCGAGATACACCTCGGTCGGATCGGCGTTCACGCCCGCGACGCCGGCGACCGCGGGCGTCGCGCCGCACGGCGCGAGGTGAATGCGCTTGTGCGCGACGGAGACCTGATCCCACTGGCTCTCGTGCGCGCACGAGGCGAGGAACAGCAGTGACGCGAGAGCGGCGAGTACGGCTTTCATTTTTTTTGGGAAGCGGACGCGGCGAATGATACTACCGCGGCATCGGCAGGAGGAGTCGCGTCAGCAACGCGTTCGTCGCCGCCGGGTCGGGATTGACCATGTCGAAGTCGATGCCGTCCGGCACGAGGCAGTCGATCGCGAACTGCCAGAGCAGGATCGGGCAGGGGAGCGCGACCGCCGGCGTGTTGAACGCGGCGTCCCAGTTCGGGATCGGATTCGTGCACGCGTTGTTGCGCGCGCGAAAGACCCACGCGCCTGCGCACGGAAAGCCGAGCGTGTCGGCGGTGGCGATGGCGGTCCACGTCGGCGCCTGGTTCTGGCGGCAGTAAACGCCGGGAATCATCGTGAAGCCGCCGCCGATGGTGCGGCGGCTGTGCGCGACGAGCGCGGACGACCAGCCGATCCAGTAGTCGAGCGAGAGATTCGGGTTCTGCGCGCTCGTGCCTTCGACGTCGAGAAACATCAGCGCCTCGCCGCCGACCTTCGCGAGAAAGTCGGGGCCGAGCGAGGTCGTGAACGCGTCGATGTTCGCGACCGCATCCTGCGCGCCGTCGCTCGCGCTGCCGCCGACGCGCCCCGTCTGCCGCGCGATCGGCAGGAGGCGCAGACCGTTCGCCGCGAAGACCGGACTCTCGATTGCGGGCTGGTAGTCCTGCGCGAAGCCGGGCTGCTTGAAGTAGCGCCCCCAGAACTGCGGCGCGGCGCCGTAGCGGTCGCGCACCTGTCCGACGAGATCGTTCGTGACGTTCGCGAGGGTGTCGGCGCCGAGGATTGCCATCGATAAGGAGAGGCGTCAGATCGGCCAATCCCTACCTGCGGAACTCCTCAGAACGGGCAGTCCAGACAGCCGGAACCGCAGCAGGTCGGCTCTTCGGCGGCGCGCCAGCGCGGGGCAGGGGAAGGGGCCGGCGCGGGAGAAACAGCCGGAGCGGGAGGCGTTTCTTCCTCCCGCTCCGTTTGCGTCGTCGGTTCGGTGTGCTCGTCCACGCGAGAGCTAGGCGTTGCGCTCCGGCGTCGGCGCGGGTGCAACGACCGGCGCGGCGACGTCGGTCGACGGGCCGGAGCCGGGCGCGATGGTCATCGCTTCGCCGGCGCCGCTCTGCTCGGGGTAATACTCCTTGAGCTTCACGTAGTCGGTGCCCGTTTCCTCGCGGATGATGTCGTTCACTTCGGAGCCGTCGAGCGTTTCGCGCTCGAGGAGCTTGCGCGCGATGCGGTCCAGCGCGTTCTTGTTGCCGTTGATGATCTCGTGCGCGGCCTTGTACGCCTTGTCGAGAATGCGGCGCACCTCGCGGTCGATCTCGATGGCGGTCGACTCGGAGAAGTCCTGGTGCTGCGCGAACTCGCGGCCGAGGAAAATCGCTTCTTCCTTCTTGCCGAAGGTCACCGGCCCGAGGTCCGACATGCCCCACTCGCAGACCATCTTGCGAGCCATGCCGGTGGCGCGCTCGATGTCGTTGCCCGCACCCGTGGTGATCTCGTTCAGGAACACTTCCTCGGCGATGCGGCCGCCCATCAGCACGGCGAGCATGGCCTCGAGATAGCGCTTCGAATACGAGTACTTGTCTTCCGTCGGCAGCTGCTGCGTGAGGCCGAGCGCGCGGCCGCGCGGAATGATCGTGACCTTGTGCAGCGGATCGGCCGCGGGAAGCATGGCCGCAACGATGGTGTGTCCCGACTCGTGATAGGCGGTGTTCCGCTTCTCGCGATCCGACATCATCATCGACTTCCGCTCGACGCCCATGATGACCTTGTCCTTCGCGTACTCGAAGTCGACCATCTGGACTTTCTTCTTGTCATAGCGCGCGGCGTTGAGCGCGGCCTCGTTGACGAGGTTCGCGATGTCGGCGCCGCTGAAGCCGGGCGTGCCGCGCGCGATGACGGCGAGGTCGACGTCTTCGGCGAGCGGAATGCTGCGCGTGTGCACGCGGAGGATGCCTTCGCGGCCCTTGAGATCCGGCAGGTCGACGACGACGCGGCGGTCGAAGCGGCCCGGACGCAGGAGCGCCGGATCGAGGACGTCGGGGCGGTTCGTGCCGGCGATGAGGATCACGCCGTCGTTCGACTCGAAGCCGTCCATCTCGACGAGCAGCTGATTGAGCGTCTGCTCGCGCTCGTCGTGTCCGCCGCCGAGGCCCGCGCCGCGATGGCGGCCGACGGCGTCGATCTCATCGATGAAGATGATGCACGGCGCGTTCTTCTTGCCCTGCTCGAAGAGGTCGCGGACGCGCGAGGCGCCGACGCCGACGAACATCTCCACGAAGTCGGAGCCGGAGATCGAGAAGAAGGGGACGTTCGCCTCGCCGGCGATGGCGCGCGCGAGGAGCGTCTTGCCGGTGCCCGGAGGTCCCATCAGCAGCACGCCCTTCGGGATCTTGCCGCCGAGTTTCGTGAACTTCTGCGGCTCCTTCAGGAACTCGATGATCTCGTGGAGCTCGACTTTCGCTTCATCGACGCCGGCCACGTCCTTGAACGTGACCTTCTTCGCGCTGCCGGAGAGGAGCTTCGCCTTCGACTTGCCGAACGAGAGCGCCTTGTTGCCGCCCGCCTGCATCTGGCGCATGAAAAAGATCCAGAGGCCGATCAGGAAGAGGAAGGGAGCCCAGGTGATGAGCGCGGTGATGAACGGCGTGTCGCGTGACGTCTCGAACTCCATCGTCACGTTCTTCTCTTTGAGCAGCTTGTACATGTCGGGCCAGTTGAGAGGCCCGGTCGCATGGAACTCGCGCTTGCCGCCCGGGGCGGTCTGCTTCGTTTCGCCGCGGATCTCGTCGCCGCGGATCGAGACTTTCTCAACGTACCCCTGGTCCACGCGGTCGAGAAACGTGCTGAACGGGATCTGTTCGCTGGCGCCTTTGGCGGTGTTGAACAGTTGCCAGAGGAGGAAAACCAGCACGATGATCACGACCCACAGGAGTGCGGTTTTGACTGTGGAATTCAACGAATTGCCTCCTACGCGGCGACGCGGATGCTTCGCGCGTGCCACGTACACTATCGCGATTCTTAACGGGCGGCGATGAGGTGATATTGCAAAGCCAGTCTTAGCGTACGCGTCCGATCCAGCCGAGGTTTCCGAATCGTGACTCGTGCTCGAGGCCGTAGCCCGCGTAGATGCCGTCTTCGATGGAAAACGCGCGGTAGTCGGCGGTGATGTCGACGGTGCGCGCGTCGGGGCGGTCGAGCAGCGCGACGAGCCGCAGCGACGCGGGCGCGTGCACGCGCAGCTGGGTCAGCAGGTAGTTCTCGATGACGCCGGTGGTGACGACGTCTTTGAGGATGAACACGTGGCGCCCGCGGATGTCGGTGTGGCTGAGGAAGTCGATTTCCAGCGCGTCGCTGCCATGGTCGGCGGCGTCGCGGACGACGTCGATGAAGCCGTAACTCACGTCGCCGCCGATCGCGCGCAAAAGGTCGGCGAGAAAGCACGACGCGCCTTTGAGGATGCCGAGGAGGAAGACTTCGGCGTCGCCGGCATCCGCGCGGATGGCCGCACCGAGGTCACGCACGCGCGCCGCGATCGCGTCTGCCTCGAACACGCGCCGGATCTCTGTCATCGCGAGCCTTCCAGCCATACTTCGTAGAGCTCACCCGCCGGGTCGGTGACTTTGAAGCGTTCCGAGATCTCGACGCCCGCGACCCACACGATCTCGTCCCCGCACAACAGCAACGGAATCGAATCGCGGACCTCGGCCGCAATCTTACGATCAATCAGAAAATCCTTCAGCTTTTTCGGACGATCCATGCCGAGGGGCTGAAAGCGATCGCCGCCGCGGCGGTTGCGGACCGTGAAGACACCTTTGGTGGCGCGTGGGAGTTGGAAGCGCTGATGTCCGTCGCGCGCGGGATGGACGAGATGGAGCGTCTGCGCGAGCGGCTCGAGGTGCGTGGGGACGTTCGGCGTGATCTCGAAGGCGAAAGGCGGCGGTGCTTCGTGCCGATGCTTGCGGAGCACGTAGCCGCGTGCGTCGCGTACGAGCTCGAGATGCTTCGTGACGCTGATGCGGCGTTGCCTATCGAGGTCGTGCGCGAGGCGGGTGGCGTCGAAGTCGCGCGCGTCGGGATCGAGACGGCGGATGTGGCGCCGCAGCAGCGCGGCGAGGAGCCACGTCTCGTGCGGCAGTTCGAGGAAGCGCGTCTCGCGGGCGGTGCACTCGACGCGCTCCGCGTCGTCGATCGCGCGTTCGAGGATCGGCCATTGCGCGCGCGCGTCGCGCGCGACGTTCGCGAGGTTGTCCGTCGCGTTGAGCTCGCGCAGGAGCGCGCGGACGCGGTTGCGGAGAAAGCGCGGATCGTCGTTCGAGGAGTCGTGGCGCGGTGTGAGGTCGTGTTCGCGGACGAATGCTTCGAGTTGCGCGCGCGTGACGTCGAGCAGCGGCCGCAACACGCGGTCGTCGCGGATCGGATGAATGCCGCGCAGCCCCGCGATGCCGCTGTCCGTCAGCAGGCGCATGAGCACCGTCTCGGCCTGGTCGTTTTTCTGGTGCGCGGTGACGATCCACTTCGCGTTCGTTCGCGCGCGGATCTCCTGTAGACGCGCGTAACGCACCTCGCGCGCCGCGGCCTCGATGCCGCGCGCACGGACGCGCTCCGGATCGAGCGTGCCGTCCGCGACTTCGAGTGCGAGGTCGTACCGCGCGCAGAGCGCGCGCACGAACGCCTCGTCCGCATCCGACTCGTCGCCGCGGAGATGATGATTCACGTGCGCCGCGACGACGGCAAAGCCGTCGTCGCGCAGCGCGGCGCAGGCGAGGAGCAGCGCCGTCGAGTCGACGCCACCGGAGACGGCGACGACGATGCGGCACGGCGCGACCTCGTGCTCGCGGAGAAACGCGCGTAGCGCTTCGACGACCATCGAGCCGAAGTATGGCTCCGAAATGTTCCCCGCGGGCCGCCGGTTGAGAGCTGCTTGACGGTCCCGGCAGCCGTTCCTACAATGCCGGTCCCACCTGAATGGCGGTGTAGCTCAGATGGTTAGAGCGGGCGTCTCATAAGCGCTAGGTCACTGGTTCGACTCCAGTCACCGCCACCACTCGATCAGCCGCGCGAAGCGCCGGCTGCATCGCGTCATCTCCCAAACACGTCCGTGCTCAGGTACTTGAGTCCCGAGTCCACCATCAGCGTGACCACCGTCTTGCCCGGGCCGAGCTTCGCGGCCACTTCGATCGCGGCGATGACGTTCGCGCCGGACGACGTTCCGGCGAAAAGCGCTTCTTCGCGGGCGAGACGGCGGGCCATCGCTTTCGCATCCGCCGTGGGGACGGCGAGGATCTCGTCGACTTCCGATGGTTCCCACAGCGGCGGCGTGTAGCCGATGCCGACGCCTTCGATTTTGTGCGGACCGGGTGGGCCGCCGCGCAGCACGGCGGATTCCGCAGGCTCGACGGCGACGATTTGCGTGGACGCGTTGTGTCGCTTGAGCACCGCGGCCACGCCGCGCAGCGACGCAGCGGTTCCGACGGATTGCACGAACGCGTCGACGCGACCTTCAGTTTGCTTCCAGATCTCTTCGCCGACGGCGTGATAGCCGGCGATGCTGTCGTGGTTCTCGAGCTGATTCGTCCAGTACGTGCGCGGCTCGCGGCTGATCGCGCGCGCGGTCTCGATCATGTCGAGGATGAGCTTCTTCGTCGTGAGGCCGCCTTCGCTCGGGACGAGCGTGAGCTCGGCGCCGAGGGCGGCCATGTGGTCGCGCTTCTCCTTGCTGAAGGCGTCGGAGGTGACGATGCGGATAGGGTAACCCTTCGCGGCGCAGACGAGCGCGAGCGACGTGCCGGTGCTGCCGCCGGTGTACTCGACCACCGTGTCGCCGGGCTGCAAGCGTCCGTCCGCTTCCGCGCGCGTGATGACCGCCTGCGCCATGCGGTCCTTCATGCTGCCGGTCGGGTTCTCCCATTCGAGCTTCACGAAGACGTCCGCGCAATGCGGCGGCACGACGTGGCGCAAGCGGACGAGAGACGTGTTGCCGATCGCATCGAGAATGCTCATGCGCGGCGATTCTGCACGATTTGAGACCGGCGCGTGGCGCCGCGCGGTGAGCTAGATCTTCGCCGCCGCGGCTTTCGTCATCGGCGCGGGATGGTTGGCGATGCCGTCGAGCGTCTGGATGTTCTTGACGATGTCGCGGCTCTCCTGCGAGGCGATCGCCGCGACGATGTTCGCGAGCAGCGCGGGCGGATGCAGGATCAGCGCGCCGAGCTGCGCGACCTCGAGATCGTGCAGCGAGATCGACGCGGGATGCAGGATCGCCGGCTCGAACGCGAGCAGCTTCGCGAAGTCCCACGCCGCATCGCGCACGACGACGAGTCCGTCGGCGATGAGATCGAGCTCGTACTTCATCAGCAGATCGTAGAGCTCCGCGAGCACCGGCGAGAGCGAGTCGATCTCGTCGACGACGGTCGAGGTCTGGCTCGCGAGCACGGCGTTGACGGTGTTGAAGTCGTGATGCAGCGACGGGAGCAGCGCGCCGGGCGCGACGACTTCGGCGGCGATGCCGAGGTCGAGATCGATGTGCGCATTGATGCCGGCGAGCATGTGCTGCACGAGGATCGGCGCGGGCTGCTGCGCGCCGTCGAACGCGATGCGCCAGCAATGCGAGATCGGCGGGTACTGCGCGGGGTAAAAGTACGCGTTGAGCGCGGCGAAGTAGCGGCTCGCGAACGTGACGTCGAAGCGCTCCATGCGCGGACCGTCATCGAAGAGACCGCTCTGGATGCCGTTGCGAATCGCAAGCGTGATGCGCTTGTAGAGCGCGGCGAAGTATCCGAGGCGGCTCGCGTTGGCGATGCTCCAGTCGATGATCGACTGGATCGAGGCGATGACCTCGTCGATCGTCGTCACCGCGGCGATCGGCGGCAGCGGCGTGGTCATGCGGCGCCTTTCGGAATGACCGGCACGGCGATGCCGACGAAGATCACGATGCCGTCGCCGCCGGAGTTGCCGGTCGAGCCGCCATGTTCGAAGTCCTCGGTGAAGTTCGGCTTCCAGTTGTTGCACGTCCAGACGTTGCCCGCGGCGTCGACCTGCAGGCCGGTCGTGCGCATCATCGGGATGTACGTCGGGTCGCTCTCTTTGCCGTAGAGCAGCTCGTGGTTCGCGAGCCGCACCGGCATGCCGGCGCTCGGGAGCGTGTAGCCGGTCGACGGCGTCAGCGGCTGGCCGGGATTGGCGGACGTCGCGGCGGTGAATCCCGCGAGGCGTCCTTCGAACACGTTTCCGGGCACCATCGAGCCGAAGTTGCCGACCCAGAGATTGTCGGCGCCGTCGAGCGCGAGGCCCCACGGTCCGTGCATGCCGCCGCCGGAGAAGGCACCGCGCTGCGTGCCGTCGGAGGCGAAGAGATAGACCAGATCCTTGCTCTCCTCGTCGGACGCCGCGGCCATCCAGATGTTGCCCGCCGAGTCGATGACCACGCCTTTGTTCTGCGCGCCGACGGGGATCGGGTCACCGATGGGATTGATGTTCAAGCCGTTGATCTGCAGATGCACGAGCTGCGCGTTCGACGGCTTCGTGCACGTGACCCACGCCGTGCCGTCGGCGGCGATGGCGATCCCGAACGGAACGAAGTTCTCGTCGTGCGGATCGTAGCGGGCGACGTTGGTCGACGAGCCGCGGAGGTAGACGAAGACGGTGTGGCTCTGAAAGCCGGCGAACCAGACGTGGTCGGTCGCCGGATCGACGACCGTGCCCTGCACGCGATCCGCGCCGCCCGTGCCGTCCGGCGTGATGGGAGTGGTGTCGAGCTCGAGCTGCGACACGCATTGCGGAGGGTAGTAATCCTCGCCGCCCCAGCCGAAGTTGCCGAGCCAGACGTGATCGCTCGAGTCGATGGCGACGCCGAAGCCGCCACCGATGATGCCGCCGCCGGTGATGGGGGAGAGCAGCTTCTGGTCTTCGCCGACCGCGGGGCGTCCCGCGGGATCGAGCAGGATCGCCCAGTCGCACGAGTACGGATGTCCCTGCACGACGTTGTTCGGGATCCACGCGCGGCCGTAGCGGTCGAAGGTGATGTTGCCGGGGCCGCCGAACATCATGTCGTTGTTGCCGGAGTCGTTCACTTTAACGGCGAGCGTCCACGCGTCGGGCTCGTTCTCGAGCGGCGGCCGGTAGACGTCGGCGGCGAGCGCCTGGCCGTAGATGGTGTGCACGTTGTTGGCGGGGTAGCGCACGATGTTCAGCATCGCCTCGATCGTGTTCGCCGGACGCACGCCGCTCGGCGAGGTGGTGGCGTCGAACAGCGCGGAGCAGGCCGTCTGCGGATCGCGCACGCAGGTCAGGAGCAGATTCGCGAGCGAGTGCGAGAGGCGCCACGCGTTGGTCTGGTCATGGTTGGGCGGCTTGGCCAGGACGTCCGACGACTGGCCGCTGCGCACCTCGGCGATGTTCGTGTTCATCAGCGCGGCGATGCGCAGGCCGAACCTCGGGCCTTCGACCAGCTGCTGCGCGTTGAAGAACTGCGCGAGCGAGTAGACCGCGGCCACGGTGGTCAACTCGTTGACCACGATCTCGGTGACCCACAGCGCCTGGCCGATGACGGCCATCAGCACGACCTCGTCGCTCACCTTCGCCACGACGTAGTAGATCGCGTTGGCGCCATAGTGAAACGCCTGCAGCTTGAATGTGCCGTCGCTGCCGGCCGTCGTCTGGTCGATCGCCGCCGAGAGCCCGGCGTCGCGGAGCTCGACCTTCGCGCCGGCGAGCGGCACGTAGGTGGGACGAAACGGGTTTGCGGGCGAGCCGGCCTCGGGCGTGCCACCAGAGCGGACGATTCCGTTCAGATTGAATTGCATAAGGACGGCGATCCTAGCATCGCTGTGCGGCAATGGCCGCGTCGGCTACACTGCGCCGACCGCATGCCCCCGCGCCGCGCTCTCCTCCCGGCTCTCGTTCTCCTCGGCTTCCTCCTCACGGCCTGCCGGAAGCATGAGTCCGCGGCGCTCTCCGCGACGGCGGCGCTGCCGCCGCGCGACGCGTACATCGGCTCCGCCGCCTGCCGCGACTGCCACGCGAAAAAGTACGAGCACTGGACGCAAGACTGGCACGCGCGCGCGCTCAGCCGCGCCACCGCGAACTACGTGGCCGGCCGCTTCGACGCCGCGCATTTTCAGGGGCCGTCGAGCGAGGCGTGGATGGATCGCCGCGGCGGCGAGTACGTCATGCGCACGCGCGACCGCGAAGGTCAACTAGCGGACTATCCGGTCTCGTGGGTCATCGGCGGCAAGCGCATGCAGGACTCCGTCACGGTCTTCGGCGACGGACGCTGGCAGGTGCTGCCGGTCTACTATCACGTCACCGGCGGCGGCGCGTGGGTCGACTACAACGAGGCGAAGCAGGGCGTCGTCGCGCCGGATCATCCGTACTTTTGGATGAACTTCCGCCGCACGGCGAACAAGGAATGCCTCGACTGCCACGCCACCGGCGTCGACGTGCACTATGACCGCCCGTCGAAGCGCTGGTCGACGTCGTTCGTCGATGCGGGCGTGGCGTGCGAGTCGTGCCACGGTCCCGGCGCGCTGCACGCGAAGACGAAGCTCGCGCGCGACATCGTGCATCCCGGCGAAGTGAACGCGGACGTCGAGCTCGCGATCTGCGGGCAATGCCACGGACCCCGCGAACCGCTCTTCCCGATGCTCGATACGAAGCAGCGCTTCCGTCCGGGCCAGCGCTACGACGACCGCTATCAGGCGCTGGTCGTCGTCGACGGACGTGAGCGCAGCGGCGAGTACTTCGCCGACGGCCGTCCGAGCAGCTCGAGCTTCGAGTATCAGGCGCTGCTGCAGTCGCGCTGTCATCTCATCGGCGGCGCGACGTGCCTCACGTGTCACACCGCGCCGCATGACCGCCACGTCGCGAACGAGATCGCCGGCGACGCGAACGCATCGTGCCGCAAGTGCCACGCGAACGTCGTCGCGCAGGGCGCGGCGCACACGCATCACGCATCGCCGCAGGCGACGTGCGTCGCCTGTCACATGCCGCCGGTCGTCAGCGGCGTGCTCGACAAGTTCGCCGACCACACCATCGATGTGCCGAATGCGACGAACACGTTGAAGCACAACATCCCGAACGCGTGCGGCGTCTGCCACGCCGATCGCCCGGCGACGACGATTGCGATCGACCTCACGCGCTGGTGGCCGGATGCCGCGCGACGGCAGCAGCGCCGCGCTCAGCTCGCCGACGCGATCGACGAGAAGACGTCTGCGCAGAGTCTTCCCGCGCTCACCGCCGTCGTCCGCGACACGCACGAGGCGCCGACGCTGCGCGGCGCGCTGGCGCTGCTGCTCGCGCAGCGTTTCCCGCACGACGCCGCGAGCATCCTCACGCCGCTGCTGCCCGACCGCGACGCGCTCGTCCGCTCGCGCTTCATCGAAGCCCTCGGATACGCCGACGCGCGTTCGTCCGCCGATGCGCTCGCGCGCTTCCTCAACGATCCGTCGCTGCAGGTGCGGCAGAACGCCGCGCTCGCGCTGGCGAGCATGCACGACGGGCGCGGCGAACGCGCGCTCTCGCAGCTGGCCAGCGATCCGACGACGCACGATCTCTTCCGTCCGCACGTGATGCTCAGCATCAACGCCGCGAATCGCGGCGACTACGACACCGCCACGCGCGAGATCGACACCGCGCTCGCGCTCGCGCCGTACGTGCCCGACGCGCTCGTCTTCCGCGCCGATCTCGACGCGCGCCGCGGCAACCTCGACGCCGCGCGCGAGGAGCTGCGCGAGGCGCTGCGCTTCAACCCGAGCCACCGCGGCGCGCTGAGCCGGCTCAAGGCCGCGGGCTGGCAATGACGCACGGCGGTACACTGCTGGCGCAATGACCGAGAGTCCCGATCGCGTTTGCGTGGGATGCGGCGAGTCGGAGGAGACGGCGCGTCTCGAGCTGTGCACCATCTGCAACCGCCACTTCTGTTCCGACTGCGCGCATCGCGCGGGACACGGGCGCCGCTTCTGCTCGCCCGAATGCGCGCGCGCCTACTATTTCTCCGGAGAACCTGATGACGACGAAGACGCTGAGTCCGACGAATGAGATCGCGGCGAAGGAGACGCTGACGCGGCGTCCGCGCCGCCTGCGCCGCAGCGACGGCATCCGCGCGCTCGTGCGCGAGACGGTCGTGCGCGCCGAAGACCTCATCTATCCGCTGTTCGTCGTCCCGAACAGCCGCGCGCGCGCGCCGATCGGCTCGATGCCCGGCGTCGAACAGCTCCGCGTCCGCGAGGCCGTCGACGAAGCGAAGCGCGCCTACGACCTCGGCGTGCGCGCGGTGCTGCTCTTCGGACTTCCCGAATTCAAAGACGGCATCGGCTCGTCGTCGTGGGATCCGTCCGGTCCCGTGCAGCAGGCCACCGAGGCGATCAAGCGTAGCGTGCCGGCCATGACGGTGATGGCGGACGTTTGCTTGTGCGAGTACACGGACCACGGCCACTGCGGCGTGATCGTCGAGCGCAACGGCGTGAAGGACGTCGACAACGATCAGACGCTGCCGCTCTTGATGAAGCAGGCCATCTCGTTCGCGGCCGCGGGCGCGGATTTCGTCGCGCCGTCGGACATGATGGACGGCCGCATCGGCGCGATCCGCCGCGCGCTCGACGAACGCGGGTTGTCCGAGGTCGGAATCATGGCGTACTCGGCGAAGTTCGCGTCGGGGTTCTACGGGCCGTTCCGCGAGGCCGCGGAGTCGGCGCCGCAGTTCGGCGACCGCCGCACGTATCAGATGGATCCGGCGAACGCGCGCGAGGCGCTGCACGAGATGCAGCTCGACGTCGAGGAAGGCGCGGACATCATCATGGTCAAGCCCGCGCTGTCATATCTCGACATCATCCGCCAGTCGCGGGACCAGTTCCCGCTGCCGATCGCGGCGTACAACGTGAGCGGCGAGTACTCGATGGTGAAGGCGGCCGCGGAACGCGGCTGGATCGACGGACCGCGCGTGACGCAGGAAATCCTGACGTCGATCAAGCGCGCGGGTGCGGACCTCATCATCACGTACCACGCCGTCGAGTACGCGCGGACGCTGCGGGAGTGAGGGGGCGCTCAGGAGACCTGTTGCTGCAACCTATGCGGCTCCGCGCTTTCGCAGTTCTTCACGAATGACGCGCCGCAGAGTTTTCTCGAGTGGTGTCGTGCGGTTTGCGATGTATTCGCGTAACGCGGCGTTGATCATGGTCTGGTAATTTCCACCACCCGAAGCATTCACCCGATCGCGAAACCACGCGAGGATATCGTCATCAATCCGAATCGTGATCCGCGACTTGCCGGTCGCAGCAGCTGCGACCGCGCCGCGCTTGCCTTTTGAAAAGTCGTCAGTCTTCTTCATCGTCTCTTGCTTTCATAAACGTCACGTTGTGGAGCGGTCGCTTACGTGCCGAGATCAAGCGGATTCGATCACCGCGATAGGGTGTACGCCACCACCAGCAATCGACCCAGGAAGTCGGAGCCAAGTGTCTTGAAGCGTTCCTCGTCTCTGGTCGTGTCGTCGATTGTCAACGCGCGGTCGTCCTCGAAGACACCGACCGCATCGGCAAAGCCCACGCCGTGTTTGCGCAGATTCGAGGCGGCTTTCGCTGAATCCCACTCGTACTTCGTCACGAGCGCAGCGTATGCACATGCGTATGTACACGCAACAACAAGGTGGCGTTACGGCAAGGTCGTCACGCCAGTTGGGTCAAGCTTATTACGCCGCCGTTTCCTCGCTGAGCAGCATCTCGGCGATGCGCGCCGCGACGGCTTCGTACGCGGTGCCGCCGGGATGGAAGTTGTCGTGGCGGCTGAGATGCCGCTCGCTGATGAGATCGCTCATCTTCACGACCGAGATGCGCTCGTCGTGCGCGAACGTGCCGGCCAGCGTCTCGTCCCAGAAGCCCATGTAGCGCTCGATGAGCGGTCCCCACTCGTGGCGCGGGATCGGGTTGTAGCCGCCGAGGAGCAGCAGGCGCGCGTCGGGATTCAGCTCCTGCAACTGCGCGACGATCGTCACGATGCGGCCGAGGATGAACTCCGCGACGGCGAGCGGCTCGCGCATGATTTCTTCGCGCGACTGATTCCAGCGGAAGAGATCGTTCGCGCCGATCGACAGGATGATGACGTCGGCGGCGGCGATCTCGTGCTGCACGTGCGGCTGCTGCATGCGCGCCATCAGATCGCTGGTCTGCGCGCCGCTGACCGCGAGGTTGACGGCGCGCGCGTCGTTGATGTCGCGGGCGCGAAGCGCGCTCACGAGGCGGCCCGGAATGCCGAGGCCGCGCTCGTCACCCGCGCCGTAGGCGAGAGAGTCTCCGAGGGAAAGAATGTTCATTGTGGGTTAACCGCACCAGACCGCCGTGACCGCGTCCGGATGTTGGAGCAGATAACCATCTTCGGCGTCGTCGTATTCGATCACGGCGCCATCGAGTCGCGACGCGGCCATGCTGTCGAGCGCGACGGTGACGCCGTCGAGTTGCACGATCTCGTCGTCGGTCGCGGGCTCGGACGCGTAGCTCAGACGATAGCCGGAGCCGCCGCAGCCGGTGGTGAACGCAATGCGCAGCACGCGGCCGTCGAGATCGCGGCCGAGGTGCTCGGAGGCTTCGGGAGAGAGGCTGAGGTTCATGCGGGCGACGCGCCGTGGACGAGGCGGTATTCGGCGTCTTCGCGCTTCCACCAGTCGGGATCGTTCTTGATGAGCTCGAGCTCGCGTTCGAGCTCGACGACGTGCGAGCGCTTGCACGACTCGAGGTAGACGAGCAGCGAACGGTCGGCGGGCGTGGCGTTGCCGAGGTAGTCGCGCAGGCGGCGCTGGAGCGCGCGCTCGCGGCCGATGAGGAACTCGGCGGAGTTGCGGAACGACATCTCGCCTTCGAGGAGCTCCTGGAAGATGAGGTCGGGGCCGAGCGTGGCACGGACGCGGCCGCCTTCCGTCGCGGCGACTTTCATCTCGAGCAGGTCGCGGTTCGTGCGCTCGTCGATCGCGAAGAACTTGAAGAGATCGCGCGCGACGGGGTTCGGCAGATTCTCGGCGAACTTCTGGAACGTCTTGTACGCCTCGACGGTGTACTGGAAGAGCTGGCCGAGCTGCTGCGCGGTGAGGTTCGTGGGAACGGTTTCGACTGCGGTCATGCGTTACCTCTCACTCGATTTTTGCGACTTTCACGATGACGTTGCCGAGGAGCCGGGCCTGGCAACTGAGCCGGTACGGCGGGTCGAGCTCCTTGTACGTCTCGTCGGGCGTCGGCGGCGTGAGCTGGTCCCAGCCGTCGACGACTTCGATCCTGCAAGTCCCGCACGCGCCGTCGCCACCGCAGACGTGGCTGACGCGCACGTCCAGCTTCTCGGCGATCGACAAGAGCGTGGTTCCCGCCGGAAATTCGCCTTCTTTCGCGACATCAGCGAACGTCACGCGCGGCATCGGGACGGCGATTCTATCCGCCAACCGCGCGGTGCGCCATATACGAGCTCCGCACGAGCGGCGCGCTCTCGACGTGATGAAACCCGAGCGCCCGCGCGCGATTCCCGAGCTCCGCGAACTCTTCCGGCGTGTAGTAGCGCCGCACCGGATGGTTCTTCTCGCTCGGCGCGAGATACTGCCCGAGCGTGAAGATGTCGACGCCGGCTTCGCGCAGGTCGCGCGCGACGTCGAGGATCTCGTCCTCGGTCTCGCCGAGGCCGAGCATCAGACTCGACTTCGTCAGCATGCCGTTCGTCTTCGCCTCGTGCGCCCAGCGCAGCAGGTCGAGCGAGCGCTGGTACTTGGCGACGGGCCGCACCGCCGGATACAGCCGCGGCACGGTTTCGATGTTGTGCGCGAGTACCTCGGGGTGCGCATCGATGACGACGCGCAGCGCGTCGCGGTTGCCTTCGAGATCGGAGATGAGCACTTCCACCGCGGCGCCGGTACGCTCGCGGACCGCGGCGACGGTGCGCGCGACGTGCTCCGCGCCGCCGTCCGGCATGTCGTCGCGATTGACCATCGTGATGACGGCGTGCTTCACGCGCATGGTCTCGACGGCTTCGGCGACGCGGCGCGGCTCGTCGTCATCGACCGGCGAGGGGACGCCGCGGCCGACCGCGCAGAACGTGCAGCGGCGCGTGCAGATCTCGCCGAGGATCATGAACGTCGCCGTGCCGGCAGCCCAGCATTCGAAGATGTTCGGGCAGCGCGCTTCCTGGCAGACGGTGTTGAGCTTGAGATCGTTGATGAGATGCGAGACCGGCAGCGCGTCGAGGTTGCCCGGCACGCGCACCTTCAGCCATTCCGGCCGCTGTCCCGCGCGTTTGTTGATCGGTGTCATGCGTTTGCGAGTCGTTGGAACCGTTCGAGCGCCTCGCGGTCGTCGGTCCACCGAATCCTTTCATACGCCTCGTCGAGCGTAAACCAGCCGTAGTCGTCGTGCTCGTCCGCGTCGAGGCGGATCGGCAGCCGCGCGTCGAGCGCCGCGGTGTAGCAGATCTCGCTGGCGATGATGGGCGGCGTGAACCCGCGCGACTCGAGATAGTGCGACTCGATCATGAACGACTGCACGAGCTCGAGCGGCCGCGGCTCGCCGGCGTGTCCCGTTTCTTCGACGAGCTCGCGGCGCGCGGTGGCGTCGGGCGCTTCGTCGGGCTCGATGGAGCCGGTGATCGGCTGCCAGAAGTCGCCGCGCTGCGGCTTGCGATGGAGCAACAGCACTCGGACGTTGTCTTGCGAAGGATCGTGCACGAGGATCTTCACGAGCCGCAGCGTTTCCTCGCGCGGCACGAGCGTGCGGGTGAAGACTTCCGCGAACTTGGCGGCGAGCACCTCGCGGACATCGTTCATCGCGATCGAACGTCCCGTCTCGCGCGCGATCGAGGTGACGCCGGTGCCGTGCAGTCCGCACGGCGTGATGAGCCGGAAGTGCTCGAGGTTCGTGTTCACGTTCAGCGCCCAGCCGTGCGAGGTGACCCAGCGGGCGATACGCACGCCGATGGCCGCGATCTTGTCGTTGCCGACCCAGATGCCGCGCCGCCCTTCGACGCGCGTCGCGGTGATGCCGTACTCGGCGACCGTGCGAATCAGCACTTCCTCGAGGTTCGTCACGTACTTGCGGATGTCGCGATTGCCTTCGCCGAGGTGCAGGATCGGATAGCCGACGAGCTGGCCGGGACCGTGATACGTGATGTCGCCGCCGCGGGTGGTCTCGTAGAAGCGCACGCCGTTCGCGCCGAGCGCGGCAGGCGAGGCGAGGAGATGATCGAGCTTGCCGCCGCGGCCGAGCGTGATCACCGGCGGATGTTCGAGGAGCAGCAGCTGATCGCCGATCGCCTCGCGCTGCCGCAGCTCGACGAGCTTCTCCTGCAGCTTCAGCCCGTTCTCGTACGTGACGAGATGGAGGCGATGCACGTCGCAGGTGCGCGGATCGGTCACCGCACTTCCTCGCGCAGTTTCTTCGCGTCGCGGAGAACGTTGGGATCGGTGGCGATGCGCAGCAGCTCGTCGATGATGCGCCGCGCTTCACGCTTCTGGCCCGAGTTCGCGGCGACGATGGCCTGGTTGTACATCGCGATCTGCCGGTTGACGGCGGCGGTGGCGGCGAGCGACGCGGCCTGCTGTTCGAGCTCGCGCCGCGCGGACGGATCGCCGATGGTCGACGCGAGCTGGCGCACGATGGTCGCGGCCTCGTCGAGCTTGCCCGCTTTCGCGAGCGCGGTGGCGCGGTCGCTCTCGACGCGCAGGCGTACGTTACGCGCGGCGAAGACGGCCTGCGGATCGCGCGCGCGCTCGAAGACGCGCGCGTAGAGCGCATCGGCTTTCGCGCGCTGACCGCCGCGCAGCAGCATCGCATACAGATGCACGGCGTAGTCGTAGCGCGTGGGCGCGAGCACGACAGCGCGTTCGAGCGGCGCGATGCCGGGAGCGAAGTCGTCCTCGACGAGATAGCTCGCGCCAATCGCGCCGCGGGCGCGCGCCTCGTCGCCGCCGAGCGCGAGCGCGCGTTCGGCGAGCACGCGCGCCTTGCGGAACGGAGCGAGGTCGCCCGGCGCGACTTCGTAGATGCCGGCGAACGGCCCGATCGCGCGCTGCATGAGGAACTCGGCGTAGCGGAGGTGAATGTCCGCGTCGATCGGATCTGCGGCGATGGCGGCCTCGAAGTCGCCGAGCGCGGCAAGCGCGCGCGCGTGGCGCGGGTTCTCGTCGAGCGCCGCGCGCAGATGGCGCTCCGCGTCTTTCTCGGCTCCTTCGACGTGCTGCAGGAACATGCCGAGCTCGCAGAGCAGCGACGCGCGATCGAGCGGCGCGACGTCGACCGCGGGATCGCCGATGCTCCCACGCAGCCGCACCATCTCGCCGTCGCGGCTGCTGCCGCGCAGCGCGCGGCGCAGATCGTCGAGCGACTTGCCGTAATGCGCTTCGAGCGCGACGCCGGTGTCGATGCCGAGCTCGAGGTCGTGCAGGAAGGCGTAGAACGCGTCGGCGTTCTGCTGCATCAGCCAGTCGACCGCGGCCCAGCTCTCCGCGTAAAAGTAGGTCGATGCAGCGGCGTCGGAGTCGCTCTTCGTCGCGAACATCTCCTCGATCGGCCGCAGCTGCATGCGCTGCAGCAGCGCCACGTGTTCCGAGATCGGGAAGCCCGCTACGACGCCGTCTTTCTCGATGTGCGCGGTGCTGAAGTACTCGGCCATGCCTTCCTCGATCCACAGCGGCGGCACGGCGTCGCCCTGGCGCAGCAGGTCGTGGATGAGCTCGTGAATCGCGGTGCGCGTGAAGCGGCGCTGCGCGGTGTCGATGAACATCGTGCCGCCGGCGTCGTGGTGCACGTAGACGCCGGTGGCGGGGGAGCTCTCGCGGCCGAGGAGGAGATCGAAGTACGGCTGGCTCTCGGCGCGGTTCGCGAAGACGAACACGGTCGTCGGCGTCGTCGCTCGCTGGAATCTCGTGCTCGTCTGCGTCAGCACCTCGGCCAGCGTTTCGAGATCCGTGACGATGTTGCGCGTGCGCGTCTCGCTCGCGCTGCTGATGACCACGAAATGCGGCGAGCGCGCGCGCAGCCACGCTTCGTCCGCGGAAGGAAATGCGATCGGCCGCTTCGGCACGTGCGGCGAGCCGTCGCGCACGATGCCTTTCGGCACCGGCGGGACGAACTGCGCCTGCGCGGAAACGGCCGCCGCGGCGAGGAGCAGGGAAACGAGGAGGCGCTTCACGCCGCCTCCATAACGTTTCCGCATGCGCTGGAGTTCCCGATGTTTACATCGTGAACTGGCCGCTCTCGATGATCGCCTTGACGCGCGCCATGAATTGGTCGGCGACCGCGCCGTCGATGAGGCGGTGATCGAAGGTCAGCGCGAGGTAGCACATCGAGCGGATGGCGATGAAGTCGCCTTCCTTCGTCTCGACGACCACCGGGCGCTTCTTCACGCCGCCGACGCCGAGGATGGCCACCTGCGGCTGATTGATGATCGGCGTGCCGAAGAGGCTTCCGAAGATGCCGGGGTTCGTGATGGTGAACGTGCCGCCCTGCACGTCGTCCGGCGCGAGCTTCTTCGCGCGCGCGCGGTCGCCGAGGTCGTTGACGGCGCGCGCGACGCCGAGGACGTTCAGCTCGTCCGCGCGCTTGAGCACGGGGACGATGAGACCCCACTCGAGCGCGACGGCGATGCCGATGTTCAGCTCGCGGTGATAGACGACGTTGTGCTCGTCCATCGACGCATTGAGCACCGGGAACTCGCGCAGGCCGGCGATGACCGCCTGCACGATGAAGGGGAGGTACGTGAGCTTGACGCCGCGCTCGGCGTAGGCGTCTTTGTTCTGCCGGCGCAGCTTGTCGACGGCGGTGAAGTCGACCTCGAAGACGGTCGTGACGTGCGCCGAGGTCTGCTTCGACTGGATCATGTGCTGCGCGATGCGCTTGCGCATCACCGAGAGCGGCTCGAGGCGGACGCTTTCTCCTTCCGCGAACGACGGCGCCGGACGCGGCGCGCGCGCCTGCGGCGCCTCGCTCGGCTGCGATGCCGCGGATGCGGCGGCGGCCGGCTGCTGCTGCGACGGCTGCGATGCCGCGGCCGGCTTCGGCTGCTGGAGGAAGTCGAGGATGTCGTTCTTCGTCACGCGTCCGGAGACTCCGGTGCCGGAGATCTGCGAGATGTCGACGTTGTTTTCTTTGGCGATCTTGCGGACGAGCGGCGACGACTTGGTGCGGCGCCGTTCATCGAGCGAGGTGATGTTCTCGTCGTCGGCGGATTCGCTTTCCGCGGGCTGCGACGCCTGCGGTGCCGGCGCCGGTGCGGGTGCTTGCGCGGGTTGGGCGGCGGGCGCCTCCTGCTTCACTTCCTGCGCGGTCGACTGTGCGGCGGCCTGCTGCTCGGGCTCTGTCGCGGGAGCGGGAGCCGCGGCGGGTTCCGGTGCGGCGGCGGATGCAGCGCCTTCCGGCGCGATACGCGCGACCGGAGCGTTGACCGGGACGGTGTCGCCTTCTTTGACGAGGATTTCGGTGAGGACGCCGGCGGCGGGCGAGGGGATCTCCGCGTCGACTTTGTCGGTGGAGATCTCGAGCAGCGGCTCGTCGCGTTCGACCTTGTCGCCGACCTTCTTCAGCCAGCGCGACACGGTTCCCTCGGCGATCGACTCGCCCATCTGCGGCATTACGACTTCATGTACTTGCGCCATGCGGCGCTTTTTACATGCAAACGATGCGCGCAGCAAGGGCCGGCGCGGCCGGCTGCGCTAAGGGCATAGCCAGGCAACACGTGCGGCTGCTTTCGATGAAGTTCAGTGCAGCCGCACGTGCGAATCGGCTATGCCCTTAGCGCAGCCGGCCGCGCCCGCCGGCGCTCTTCGAAGCGTGGGCGATTCGCATCGCATCGCGCGAGGCGTTCCGCCGGTTGCGCAAGTTGCGCCGCCGCCGCAATGAGGAGCCGCTCGATGTTGACGTCGCTGCACAGATCGAAGAAGTGCCGCGCGAGGTCGAGGCGCTGCTCGACGCGCTGCCCGCACATCTCGACGCGCTGTCACCCGCAAGCCGTGCCGTGCTCACGCTGCATTACGAACACGGACTGACGCTGCAGGAAACCGCGGACATCCTCGCCATCGCTCCCGGCACCGCGAAGTCGCGACTCGCGTACGGCCTGCGCTGCCTCCGCCGCGCACTGGAACTCGCGTGAAGCAAAACACCATGGTCTGGACCTACGTCGTTCTCGAAGCCCTCGTGCTCATCCCGCTCGTGCTCTACATCGCTGCCACAAACACTGAAGGAGATATCGATGGTCACCGAAACGAATCTCGACCCCGTCCGCCGCGCCACCCTCGACCGCATCGATCGCGCGCAGTCGCACTTCAAGCTGTGGTGCTTCGCCGCCGCCTTCGTCCTCCTGCTTCTCTCCGCCGTCGCCACATACTCGATCGTCCTCCTCGGCCTCTTCGCGCTCGGCGCGTGGGATCGCCGCAACACGCTGCTCGTGCTGAAGGGGATCGAAGCGCTGCCGCGGTGACCTGGCGGTCGCGCGCTTCAGTCGGCGCGCAGCGATTGCCGCGACATGAGGACGAAGAACGCCGGCGTGACGACGATCGCGCCGGCGGCGGCGAGGTTGACGAAGAGGAACTGATGCGCGAGCGCGCCGAGGCTCACGCAGAGCGCGTCGATGGACACGAGATACGCGGCGACCCGCGTCGCGCGCGGCCAGACGCCGGAGCGGCGCGCCGCGCGCGACAGAGCGATCGGCCACGGCGCGAGCGCGGCAAAGCCGATGAACCACGTCGCGTCGATGCGGCCGGTGCCGAGGACGAGGAGGGCTTGTTGGCTGCTCGCGTCGAGCGAGTTCCACTGTTCGGCGATCGTCAGCGCGCGTTGCTGGACGTAGAGAAAATCGACGGCGGTCACGGCGAAGGCGAGGAGTGCCCAGACGCGCGCGACCTGGAGAAACAGATCGGGCTCACCGCGCTCGGGACGGACGCTCACGACGAGCGCCATTGCCAAGAGGGAAGTGATCGCGAACGCCCAGTAGTGCACGCGGAAGATCGCGTTGCCGTCGCGCGCGAGCGACGCGAACAGCGACGCCGCGCCCTGCAGCTGGCGCGCGGGAAGACAGAAGTGCGTCACGCCGATGACGAGATAGCCGACGGCGACGACCGCGGCGAGCATACCGACGCCTCGTTGCGAGCTCACGCACTCCTTACGCGCGTGCGGCGTCTTCGGATGTTCCGGCGCGTGGCAAAATCCCGCGACATGTCAAATGACCCGTTTGGCGGACGGCAGCCCACGAGCCACGAGCGCATGACCGGACGCCCGTGGGATGCGTCGTATCACGACGGTCCCGCGCCGTGGGACATCGGCGCGCCGCAGCCTGCGTTCGTGCGTCTCGCGCATGCCGGCGCGTTTCACGGCGCGGTGCTCGATGCTGGCTGCGGCACCGGCGAGCACGCGCTGCTCGTCGCCTCGCTCGGCTTGCCGGTCCTCGGCGTCGACGTCGCGGAGACCGCGATCGCCATCGCGCGCAAGAAAGCGACCGACCGCGGCCTCGACGCGGACTTCGCCGTCGCCGATGCGTTTGCACTCGAACGCCTCGGCCGCACGTTCGACACGGTGCTCGACTGCGGCCTCTTTCACACCTGCGACGCCGACGAGCGCCCGCGCTACGTCGCCAGCGTCGCGTCCGTGACCACGCGCGATGGAATGCTCTACATCCTCTGCTTCAGCGACCAGGGTCCCGACATCGGTCCGCATCCCGTCAGCGAACGGGAACTGCTCGCCGCGTTTCCCTCGGACAGCGGCTGGACCGTCCTCCGCATCGAATCCGATCGCGTCTATACGCGCTTCCACGGCGAGCACGGCGCACCAGCGTGGCTAGCGGGGATCCGACTCACGTAGTCGCCGTCAGCACGCGAGCAGCTCGCGCGGCGCGCGATTAGCACGCCAGAAACGACTCATCACGTGCAGATCGGTGGCGTGAACGCCGGAAGCGACGGAAGAACGTCGGCGCTGGTGGCATGAATGCGAGAAGTTCTGGAATGAACCTCGGAACCCGTCGCATGAATGCGAGAAGTTCCGGGATGAAAGCCAGAACCGGTCGCATGAAAGCCAGAAATTCCGGGATGAAAACCAGAATCAGTCGCACGAAAACCAGAAATTCTGGATTGAAAGCCAGAATCAGTCGCATGAAAGCCAGAAATTCTGGATTGAAAGCCAGAATCGCTCGCATGAAAGCCAGAAATTCTGGATTGAAAGCCAGAATCGGTCGCATGAAAGCCAGAAATTCTGGGATGAAAACCAGAATCAGTCGCATGAAAGCCGAAAATTCTGGGATGCATCCGGGAACTGGACGCGTGAAAGCCAAGATTTCTGGATTGAATCCGGGAAATGGACGAGCGAGTCCGGCAACTGGACACGTGAATCCGGTAATCGGACGCAAGATTGCATGCACGTGGCCCGTCGATGCGAGCGCACGCGATCGAATCGCGAGCCGCCGATGAAGGGTTCCGACCGCCGGCGCCACGTCGATGTCGCCGCGCGCTACCTATCGGTTTATTGGCCTCTCGCCGCCGGGAAAATCGTTGGCGCCGTCTGCTTGGGCGGCGCGGGGATGGGCGGCACGGGCATGTCGGAAAAAATGTGGAGAACCGGCGTGATTGCCGCGAGGAAGGGATCGCTCGCGAGGAGCCGAGCAGTGACTTGCAGCGCTGACCGGATGCCGAGGCGTGTCCCAGCCGGCGCAGACGCCGAGGCGGCGTGCACGGGAAGGGCGGACGCGAGTGTGAGTACGAGAACGAGGGGAAGAGAAAGTTTCCGCATGGCACCTTCTTTCGGAACGGCCGGAGTTGGCGCGCGATCCTGATGACAAGGTGACGACGGTGAGAGAAGGGTTAGACGTTTTTTTCTCCGGCCGGCTGTGGCGGCCGAAATTCGGCGTTCCGGTGCGATAACAGATCGTCCAGGTAGTCCCGTACGTGCTGGATCAATGCGCCGTCGGCGCGGCCTACGGACAACGCGTCGCGGAGGAAGGCGATCGCGTAGTTTGCTCGCTGGCTCATTCCCTCGGCTGCGAGCTTGACCACGACGCCCTCCACGACCGGCGGAATCTCATCGTTGCGCCCTGCGAACCAGAGCGCTTCGGCCAGGTACAGCCTCACGACAGCGCCGTCGTTCGCGCTGCCCATCGCTTCCAGTTCCTGAATGGCGCGCCGGAGAACAGGCATCGCTTCATCGAACCGGCGCTGATGGGCATAGGAGACGCCGAGAACCCATTCCGCCCGAATCCGATTCACCATCGACCCGAGTTCGTCCCACAGAGGCAGAACTTTCAACAGATAGGCCTCAGCTTTCGCATATTGCGACATCTTCACGTAGGCGCCTGCAGCACTGCCCAGTGCATTCGCGAGCGCGACGGCGTCGGAACCGGCGCGCGCGCGACTCACCAACTCTTCGTAGATCGCCGCGGCGGTCACGAAATCGCGCTCGAAGAATGCCACTGTGCCTTGGATCAAGCGGGCACCCGCGGCATTACGCTCGTCGCCGAACTCCACGAATTGTTTTTCGGCGGCCGCAGCCAAGGCAGCGGCCTCCCGCGGTCGTTCCGTTTCAGAGCAGATGGTTGCACGCAGGAGGCCTATGATTGCTGCGTCCACGGCGACGCCATCATTTCGTTCGTCGAGCGTTGCCTGCGCGGAATCGAGAGCGTGTTCGGCGTCGCGATAGCGGCCGCAGAAAAACAACGCTGCGGCTCTCTCGACCCACGCGTATGTCAGGAGGACGTGCGATCGTAGCGCGCCATCGCGCGCGAGGCGGGTGCCGATCGTCGTTGCTGCCGCAGAGAGCGTCGCTGCGAAAGGCGGCTGCCGGTACCGCACGGCTCGCGCAGTCGCAGTCAGCAGTTCCACTGTTCCAGACGTGTAGTACTCGTCGTGCTGCTCGATCGCGGCTACGGCGAACGCTGCCGGAGAGATGAGCGCACTGTCAAGTCGTTTTTGAGCATCGATCCTGTCGCGGTCGATGCGGCGGGCTTGTTCCTGAAGCCATGCGGGAGGGGCCGATTCCGTGTTGACCAGAGCGTCGCACACCAGCCACGTGTCCGGATGCTGGAGCGAGGACCGAAACTCCTCGACTTGGGCATACGTGGAACGGCACTGGCCGCACGTCGCGAGATGCTGTTCCATGTGCGGTCTGTCCGCTGCGGCGACGAATTCGTCGGCGAAATCCAGCCACTGGTCGTCGGTGTAATGCGTCATACACGTGGTTCCTTTAGCCTGCTGTAGACCTCGCGCGCACGTTTCAGGCAGCCGTGGAGCAGCTGTTTGACGTAACCGGGGGTCGTGCCGAGCCGTTTAGCGAGGATGGGTCCCAGCTCCCCCTCGAGGTAGTGCCGCCGCATGATGTCGCGGCACTTCGGTCCGACTCGCGCGAGGATCGCTCCTACTTCCGAATGTCTGGTCCATTGTTCGATGCGATCCGCCGCCGCTGGGTCGCTCGCCTCTTCATGTTCTGGGAGTAGCGGCGACTCGTGCCGTCGCTTACGCCAGTAGTGGCGGCAGCTATTGCCAATCGCGCCGAGGAGAAACGCGCGTGCGTCGTGGATACGTGGGCGGCGTTCCAACAGCGAGGCGAAGACGTCGTTCACCAGCGCATCGATGTCCTCGGCTGGGATACGGTAGCGAACGCGTGCCGTCGCGCGCAGAAGTCCCGCGTGTTCGCGATACATCACCTCGAGGGTTTCCGCAGCGGAGCGATGCTCGCCGTCCGATGTCAAAGGCATTCTCCCAAGACGAACCGCCGACGGTGGCGAGAATACCGAAAGGCGCGGCCTCCAGCTATCAGGCAGATGGCCATCGCCGGCGATGGCCGCTCGCGCGACGGCGGCCAGTCGCGGTTCCAGGTCGAACAAGTCGTGCGCTTCCACCAGGATGCCGCTGAGGCTGCGGGCGACGGCCACCAGGAGCCGGATCGTCTGCGTACGTGCGCCCTCCGTGCTGCGGAAGAGCCGCCGGACATGCCCGGCGCTCAGCGGTTCGACGCGCAGCAGACTCGCGATTCGCCGCGTGCGCCGCGCAACGTCCGCAGGGCTCAGGTGTAGATCACGGAAGAACGCGCCCAGGCGCGACCATGTCTGCTCGTCCCGCTTCACCACCGGAGGAGTGTCGCGAAAGCGGTCCATCCCTACCTATTGTCATCCACATCGAACGAACATTTATGTTCGCGCGGTTCGCGTACGCTGTCGGTCGATGCGACCGCCTACAGCCAAAAGAGCGAGAGCACGCCGCATCACGACGACGCGAAGCGTATCGGGAGTAACAGATTCGTGCCGTCGATTTTGTTCGATGAAAAGGAAACTCACCATGCGAATGCGAACGCTGAAGGTCGCTGCGATTTTTATCCTCGCTGCAGGCGCGGGAAGCACTGTGCGTGCTGGCACCGTAAACGACAGCGCGGCGCTTTCGCGTATGGCATTCAGGATGCCATACCATGTCCAAAGCGCAGGAACGAATACCTGGGTCCAAACCTTCGACCCGCCTGCGGACGGCGGCGACCTTGATCCCGTGGCGGCCGTCGATTCTGCAAACGGTGGTGCGCTCTTTCTCTTCGACGTTGCGGCGGGTAGTTCGCAGCAGGGTGCAGGCAATCGCCTGACCAGCCGGCGTGGCGCGCTTGCGCGGCATGCGCCGCAGTCCGACTCCAATAGACTCGAGTGTTACTGGGCGAACGGCGAGGCTGTCGAATTGTGGACAGTCGATGGCACCGGCGGCGCAGTTGCGCGGCACCGGTATTCGCTGGCTCCCTGCCTGCGGGGCGACGCGTTGTCTCCGACGGACGACGGCGGTGCGATCGTGCTTGCGCATACGTCCGCCAATGAGCCGGACGCGCGAATTCAATCCGTTCTGTTCCGTGTAGCGCCCGATGGCGATGTCCTGTGGGCGAAAACGGTTGACGCAGGCGCGGAGGACAACCGTACGACCGCTCAGTATCTGGCACGCGTCACGCCGGACCGGTGGCTGGTGATCGTCGGCTCGGTGGTTGATGCCGACCGGCTCACGGGCGCGGTACTCGCCGAAATCAGCGACGCCGGCCAAATTGTGTCCACCACTTCCTTCGCCGCGATGGTTTCCGGCGGTGACGAGCCGTCGCCCGTTTCCTACCTTCACGCGGTGGCACCCGCACCGGGTGGGTACTTGATGTCCGGCACGTTCGCACAACACATCATCAATAATGAGTATGCGAGCCATGCGTTCGTGGCCCGGGTCAACGCTGGCTCGGTGCAATGGGCGTTGGAACCATCCACCACGAACACCGCCACACGCATGCATTTCAACGACGACGGCACGACATCACTGTGGCCGCCTGCGACACGGCTCGACGCCTCCGGGCAAAGCCTGTGGAGTATTGTCCTTCCAGATTCTTCTGACGTTACGGCGTTCAGCGATGACGGAAGCATGTATGCCGATCCGGGGCAAGTGGAAGATCATTTGCGAGTCGTCGCCCCGGACGGCGCAGTCGGATCCATAGCATTTGCCGGGCTCTTACCCTACGTCAACGCGGTCGGAGATTTTTCTACAGGGCTTTATGCGCTAACTACGCCCGATAACGGAGACTTCTCCGCGGCCGGCCTGATGCGATTCGACTGGACAGCGCCCTCGTGTACTACTCCTTCTGACGCCGAGCCTGTCTCGTCGTTGCCCGTCGAGAACGAGGGTGATCCTTTGATCGTTACGATCACGGCTCCGGCGCACGCCGTGGCATTCGAAAACGTGACGCTCACCGAAGCGTGCATGACGCTCAGCCTCAAAGACTATTGCAACAGCAACGACGAGTCGGTGGGAAGCTGCTCTGCGTGCACGCCGCTGCCCCACAGCGACCCTGTCATTACGAGCAAGAAGGTCCGCCGAAATCTCATCAGCGTGGTCGTGAGCTACAACTTTCCCGAGCAGGCGACCGGGCGGCGGCTCGTCTTGAGGACCGCCGCGTGGACGGACGCGATGGGGCGGTCGTTCCCGAGCACGGTCGTTCACGAGTGGGCGGGCGATGACCCGGCGCTGATCACGAGCGGTCCCTTCGTGGTGAGCGACTTCACGGTGCCGTCGAGCGCACGTCAGATCCCGCTGATCGCGGAGGCCCGCTACAGCGACCCGACGCATGGCTGCGAGAGTTTCCAGCGCGGCTACGCGGCGACGGAATGCAATGTCTGCAATGGGACAGTCGGCGATCCGGTATTCGTGGCGGACGGCAACATGCGCTATGCCGAAGTCGATCCGCTGCCGCCGCTGATGGGCGGCGCGCTCGAGCGCACGTTCGACAGCGGCGAAGGACAGGGCGGCATCTTCGGTCCCGGCTGGATGACGATGTTCGATCAGAAGCTGAACGTCGAGGGGAGCACCGAGGAAGCGCCGGAGATCGTGCAGTTCACGACGGCTAATAACCAGCAGATCGCCTTCGGCCCGGACGGCGTCCAAGTGTGGCCCACCTCGTCCGGCGCGAAGGGGACGCTTCGGTTCGACGCGACTGCTGGCGGATACGTCTACCGCCCGCCCGGCGGTACAATCGAGACGATCTTCAATACTGATGGTCTCTTCGGTGGATTGCGCGACGTCGGCACCGGTCGCCGTACGAGCGTGCAGCGCTTCTATACGAACGGCGTACTGACGCGCCTCACCGCCACGGACTCGTGGAGCGGCGTCGTATGGGACATGACGCTCACCAGCGGCAGCGTCACGTCCATTGCGACAGCGGGATTCACCTGGACATACGCGTACACCAACGGCGCACTGACGCAGGTCACCAGTCCCGAAGGAACCTGGCGGACGTACGTGTACGGCAGCAGCGGCATCACGGAGATCCGCGACGGTGCGGGGAAACTGATCGAATCGCATCAATACGACGCGACCGGCCGCGCCACGAGCTCGTCCGGTCCCTCGGACGAGATCGCGAACGTCCAGTACGACCTCAGTGCACCGGATGGCACGACCATGACGAGAGTTACGACCAGCGCCGGCGCGGTCATGGACGCGAAGCTGGAACCGATCGGCGGCGCATACCGGCCGACGAGTCATGACGGCGGCTGCAGCAGTTGTGGGAAGGACGAAGTCGTTGCCTATGACGGCGGAGGCCGCGTCCTGCGGCGGCAGAACTCCGACGGCTACATCTCGCTCTACAGCTATTCGCCGACGCAACTGACGGCAACAGAGACGTATCTGCGGCCGGCGGCCTGCGATCCGTCGACGGTGAGCGATCATTGCCGCCAGACGTCCGCCTCACTGGCGACAGTCACACTGACCAGCACCAGCGCCGCTGTGACCACCACGTTTGCGTACGCCGATTCGCATTGGCCGGACAAGCCGACGACGATCACGACGACGAGCGCGCTCCATTCGGGTGGAACGACGACCGAACAGCGGACGTATGACCTTGTATCGGGCGAGTTGCTGGTCAGCACGGTGACCGGCTGGACGGGTTCAGTGACGCAGCAGCAGACGACGCGTACGACCACGACCGCGATGTACGACGGCACCGAGGGCGCGGCGTTCGAGCCGGGTGGGGCCTTCACGTGGACGGCGTCGCCGCAGCCGCATCTGCCGAGGTCCGTCGACGGCCCGAGAACGGATGTCGCGGACGTAACGGAGTACGTCTATTACCCGAACGAGAGCACGGTCCCTGCCTTTGCGCGCGGACGCCTCGCCGCCACGCGCGATGCCGCCGGTCACGTGACCCGGTTCGAGACCTACGACGCGTTTGGCAACGCGACACGCATCGTCGATCCGAACGAGGTCGTCACCGTAACGGCGACGGATGATCTGGGCCGCGTGCTGACGCAAACGATCCAGGGCGGCCACGGCTGCGACACCGTGTACGATCCGCTGTGCGCGACCAATCTCACCACGACGTGGACGTACAACGGCGCTGCCGCGCTCGCGAGCGTCACGAAACCGACGGGCGCGGCGACGGCGTACGAGTACGACGACCGCGGCCGAATCAGCGCGATCTCGCGTGGGCCGGCGCTCAATGACCTGCGCGAGCGTCTCGAGTACGACTACGACGCGGCCACCGGCAAACCGAGCCAGCAGCGTGCGCTCGCGCGTGAAAATAATGCGTGGGCAGAGAAGCACCGCACATCGTGGACGTACGATACTTTGTCCCGCATCGCACACGCGGTGAACGCCGATAACACCTTCGTCTCGTACACGTACGATCCGTCCGACCGCATCGCCACGATTCAGGACGAGAACCACAGCACACCGAACACGCAATATGCGTACGATCCGGCCGGTCGCGTGCGGTCGGTGACGCAGACGCTCTCGTCTTCGACCTCGGGCTCCGTCGTCACGCAATACGCATCTGACGTTGCCGGCAATGTCTCGCAGGTCACGGATCCGAACGGCAACATCACCACGTACACGTTCGACGATTTCGGTCAGCTTCTGCGGCAGGTCAGCCCCGTCACCGGCACCACGACCTACGTCTATGACGCTGGCGGTGATCTGACGTCCATGACGGACGCCAACGGTGCTACGACCACGCGCACGTACGATGCCGTTGGGCGCCTCACCGAAGCAGAGTCGGCGCGCTCCGGCGCTGATACGGAGACCGTGACCTACGAATACGATGGCGATGCGTGCGGGGGAGGCTACGGCGTCGGCCGGCTCACCACGATGAACGATCCCGTCGGCGAGTCGGCGTATTGTTACGACCGCCGCGGCCTTCTCCTGACGACCATCGACGGAAACGGATCGTCCGTGGGCTACCGCTATGACCTCGATGGCAACCGCAATCACATCTATTATCCGTCCACGCTCGATGTGACCTATACCTACGACTTCGCCGGCCGCCCTTCGAGTGTCACGGCGTCCGGAACGCCGGTCGTCACGGCGGCGTCATATCTGCCGTTCGGCCCGGCGACGCAACTCGCTTTCGGCAACGGTGCCACGAAGACGACGACCTACACCAGCCGCTACCTGCCGTCCGACAACCAACTCGTCGGACCGAACGGCACGATCGCGCACTATACGTATGCGACCAGCGATGCCGGCGACATCACGCAGATCCACGACGCCACCAGCGCGGCGTACAATCGGGACTTCGCCTACGACGATCTCCACCGCCTCGTCACCGCGACGGGCGGCGCGTCGCTCTGGGGCACCGGCAGCTACACGTACGATGCGATGGGCAACATGCAGACGCTCACCCTCGGCACCCGCTCGCTGACGTTCAGTTACTCTGGAACGACGCCGAAGCTGCAGTCCGTCAGCGGAACCGCGCCTGCGACCGTGACGTACGACAGCGCCGGCAACGAGACCTCGTCCGGCAGCTACAGCGCGCGAAACCTCCTGCAATCCGTCGGTTCGCTGAGCAGCGGCACCACATACCAATATGACGGCCGCGGCGTGCGTATCACGGAGACATTCCACGCCAGCCAATCGTCGTCGACGAGCACCTTCGTGTACTCACCCGAACTGCACCTTCTGGCGCGCAACGCACCCGACCAGAACTGCGGCCTGCACGGCTGCACCGACCTGAGCGCCGACTACGTCTGGTTCGACGACCAGCCGGTCGCCCAGGTCTCACCCGCCGGCGACGTCCTCTACACCTTCACCGACCACCTCGGTACTCCCATTCTCCAGACCGACGCCGACGCCAGCGTCGTCTGGCGCGCGGAGTACGAGCCGTTCGGCGCCGTCTACAAACAACGCACCGGCACTACCTCGGATCAGATCCTGCGGTTCCCCGGTCAGGAACAAACAGCCTCGCGTAGCGACACGAACTACAACATCTTCCGGTGGTACAGGGCGGGGTGGGGGCGGTATACGCAGGCGGATCCGACCGGCTTCGGCGGTGGCGATAGGAATCTTTACCGGTACAGCCACGCGAACGCCGTCAATGCGTCGGATCCGGATGGCTTGTCGGGTTATGTCACGATTTACAGCGAAGCAAACGCCGGCAATTCTGCTCCTGTGTGGGATGGCCACGCGTTCATCGTCTATCAGTCGGACGACGGTGAGGCCACATCGTGGGGGACGTTTGGCTTCGGAGTAAAGGCGTCGCGGGGACTGAACGAAAATTGGGAACTGGATCATCGGAGCGACTATTTTGAGCGAACAGGCGAGTACGATGTGGTCAGTCGAACCATGTGGATCGACGACCAACAGGAGGCCGCCCTCCGCAAGACAGTCGAACGATACCGGGCACTCGGTACGGGTGCTTGGCAGGCGACCCATCCGTGTAGCGGCTTCGCTGCTGATGCGTGGGCTGCGGCCACCGGCGAACGATATACGGATTTCGACCCCGGCGATGTTTATCATAATCCGGCGACACTGGCGAGACATCTCCGAGCTGCGAATCGCGGATTAGGCGCACGCGTTGTACGCTGGAGGAGCCGCAATTGAAGACCATGAAATACATTGTGCCGGTGTTAGGCGCGGGGTTGATAATCATACTCGTCGGTTTTCGGCGTACTTACGTGTACCCAGCCAGCAGTTTGGTGGACCTTCACGCCGTCCCGCAAAATGGTCGGAGCCTACTAGTGTCTGGCACGCTAAGAAATGGTGGAGGAAAGATTACGCGCATTACCCATATTCAAGATGGCGACGAAGTTTTGGTGCGCGTATATGGATCCGCAATACAACCCAAGGACAAGCCGGGCGGTTATTCCGGCAGCTTCGCTTTCAGGCTTCCTCTGTCAGCGAATGTGACTGCGGTACGCGTGGGCGACGGCGCTCGGACGGTGACGATTGGATCGGTCTTCGGCATTTGTATTCGCGTGCCACGCCTGCATCGCAACGCGAATTCCAATCGAATCATCTGGTTGCGTCACGTCGCGTCGGTGACCGCGCGCGACGGAAGGCTCGACATCCTCTGCTTTCGCGATCAACGCGCAGACGTTGGCGAACGCGATCGGCGGGCGCTTTCGCCGCCGACGCGCTTCAGCGGATGTGCGAAGCACGCTGCGTAGCCGCCGTGGCTCGCGCGATCCAGGCAGACCTAGACCCCCCCTCAGTACGCGAGCAGCTCGCGCGCCGCGGCGAGCACGCGCGTCTTGTCCGGCAGTGCGGCGGCTTCGAGCGGGGGCGAGTACGGCGTCGGGACGTCAAGCGCGCCCACGCGCTTGATCGGCGCGTCGAGATAGTCGAACGCCTTCTCCGCGATGCGGGCGGCGAACTCCGCGCCCGCGCCGCCGGTGAGCGGCGCCTCGTGCAGGATCAGTACGCGGTTCGTCTTCGCCACCGACTCGAGGATCGCCTCCTCGTCGAACGGCAGGATCGAGCGCAGGTCGAGGATCTCCGTCGAGATGAAATCCTTCGCCAGCTCGTCTGCCACTTCATCGGCGAGATAGATCATCGCGCCCCACGTCACGATCGTGAGGTCTTTGCCCGCGCGACGCCGGTTGGCCTTGCCGATCGGCACGATGTAGTCGTCTTCCGGCAGCGTTTCCTTGATGCGGCGGTAGAGGTACTTGTGCTCGATGTAGATGACTGGATCGTCGTCGCGGATCGCGGCCTTCATGAGCCCCTTCGCGTCGTACGCCGTGCCCGGCGCGACGATCTTGAGGCCGGGCCGGTTCATGAACATCGCCTCGGGATTCAGCGAGTGGAACGGGCCGCCGTGCACGCCGCCGCCCGCGGGTCCGCGCACGACGAGCGGGCACGCGCTGCCGACGCGGTAACGCGACGTCGCCGTGAAGTTGACGAGCATGTCGTACGCGACGGTGATGAAGTCGATGAACTGCATCTCCGCGATCGGGCGCATGCCCATCAGCGCCGCGCCCGACGCCGCGCCGACGATGGCCACCTCGGAGATCGGCGTGTCGATCACGCGTCCCGGTCCGAACTGGTCGAGGATCCCGGCGCTGGTCTTGAACGCGCCGCCGTAGGCGCCGACGTCTTCGCCGATGAGGAACACGCGCTCGTCGCGCGCCATCTCCTCGATCATCGCGGTGCGAATGGCGTCGAGGTAAGTCGTCTCAGGCATCCCAGTATCCGTCTCCCGCGAAGAGTCCTCGCGTTGCTTCTTCCGGCTTCGGCATCGGCGAGCGTTCGGCTTCGTCCGTGGCGACGTCGACTTCGTGACGCACGCGCTCCTGGATGCGCGTGAAGTCGTCCTGCGTCGCGGCGCCGAGCTCGAGGAGCACGCGCTCGTAGCGCGCCACCGGATCCTTCGCCTTCCACTGCTCGATCAGCTCCGGCTCGACGTACGCCTGGTTGTCGTGCTCCGCGTGACCCTTCATGCGGAAGGTCTTCACCTCGAGGAGCGTGACGCCGCCGCCCGCGCGCGCGCGATCGACGGCGCGTTTCGCGGCGCCGTACACCGCCAGCACGTCGTTGCCGTCGACGGTCTCGCCCGCGCAGCCGAACGCGTACGCCTTGTCGGCGAGCGTCTTCGCCGCGGTCTGTTTGCTGGTCGGCGTCGAGTACGCGAAGCCGTTGTCCTCGATGACGACGACGAGTGGCAACTGCTGCACGCTCGCGAAGTTCATCCCTTCGTAGAACGCGCCCGTCGACGAGCCGCCGTCGCCGATGAAGGCAAGGCCGACGAGGTTCTTCTTCTGCATGCGGCCCGCGAGCGTGATGCCGGCCATCACCGGAATCATGTCGCCGAGCTGCGAGATCTGGCCGATGAAGCCGTCGCGCGCCGGATGTCCGAAGTGGATGTTCAGCTCGCGGCCGCGCGTCGGGCTGTCGCCCTTGGCCATGTACTGCTTGATGATGTCGGCCGGCTTGGCGCCGGCGACGAGGATCGCGCCCATGTTGCGGATGAGCGGCTGCACGACGTCGCCCTGCTTGTAGTCGAGCGCGAACGCCGCGGCCACCGATTCGCCTTCCTGGCCGAGCGAGCGATACAGGCCGCCGATGACTTTAGCCTGGCGGAAGAGCGCCACGAGCCGCTCTTCGAGCGTGCGCGTGAGGCGCAGGTAGTAGTCGATCGAGAGCAGCTGATCGCGCTCGAGACCGTGGGTGTTGGTGCTGGTGAGAACTTCAGTCATCAGTAGTGAATCGCGTGTCCCGCGACGTCCTCCGCCGCTTCCATGAGCGCCTCGGAGAGCGTCGGATGCGCGTGAATGGTTTTCGCGATCGACTCGCTGGTCGCCTCGAGCTCCAGCGCGGCGCACGCCTCGACGATCAGCTCCGTCGCTTTCGGTCCGACGATGTGCACGCCGAGGATCTCGTCGTACTTCGCGTCGACGACGTACTTCACGAGGCCGCTCGCCTCGCCGACGATCTTCGCCTTCGAGTTCGCGGTGAACGGGAACTTGCCGATCTTCACGTCGTACCCGCGTTCCTTCGCCTTCTTTTCCGTGAGGCCCACCGACGCAACCTCGGGGTCGGTGTACGTCGCATTCGGCACGTGGTCGTAGTTGATCGGACGCACTTCCTTGCCAGCGATGTGCTCGACGGCGAGGATGCCTTCGGCGGACGCGCAGTGCGCGAGCGCGGGCGTGGGGACGATGTCGCCGATCGCGTAGACGTTCGGCTCGCCGGTGCGCATGAGCGGATCGACGCTGATGTAGCCGCGCTTGTCGAGCTGCACGCCTTTGAGGTTCTCGAGTCCGCAGTTCGACGTCACGGGGCCGCGGCCGGTCGCGGAGAGCACGAGCTCCGTCTCGATCGTCTGCTGCTTGCCTTTGGTCTCGACGACGGACTTCACGCCGCTGTCAGTGACCTCGCACGACAGCACTTTCGCATCGGTGAGGACGTCGACGCCTTTCTTCTTGAAGATGCGCGTGAACTCCTTCGCGATCTCCTCGTCTTCGATCGGCAGGAGCTGCGGCATCACTTCGACGATGGTGGTCTTCGTGCCGAAGCGCGAGAAGATCGACGCGAATTCGGAGCCGACGGCGCCGGCGCCGATGACGAGCATCGACGCGGGGATGTGGTCGAGGTTCAGGATGTGATCGGAGTTGATGATGCGCTTGCCGTCGGCCTTGATGTGCGGCAGGTCTTTCGGCACGGAGCCCATCGCGAGCAGGATGTTCTTCGTCTTGAGCTTCTTGCCGTCGACCTCGACGGTGTTGCGGTCGATGACTTTGCCGAAGCCGGTGATGCGCTCGACCTTGTTCTTCTTGAAGAGGAACTCGATGCCTTTGGCGTTGTTGTCGACGACGCTCTGCTTGCGCTTCTGAACCTGCGAGAAGTCGATCGTCACGTCGCCGACGGTGATGCCGAAGTCCTTCGCCTTCTGGATCTTCTGCCAGATGTCGGCGTTCTCGAGGAGCGATTTCGTGGGGATGCAGCCGCGGTGCAGACAGGTGCCGCCGAGGAAGGGATCCTTCTCGATGACGCCGACTTTGAGACCGAGCTGCCCGGCGCGGATTCCGGCGACGTAGCCGCCCGGTCCGCTGCCGATGATGAGTACGTCGTATTGCTGTTCTGCCAAGGGGTACCTCCGTGTGCGGCGCGCATTATAGGGCGCGCCCGCATCTTGTCATGAGCGCGTGCGGCGGATGAAGCCGCCACGGCGTTCACGGATGTTTTCCAGGTTCCGTGAATCGTGCGGCGTAGACTCCGCGCACCGATGAAGAAACAAGCGCTGCTCGTGCTCGCATTCGCTCTCGCGTTGCCCGCCTTCGCGAAACATCGCGCCGTCACGCCGGGCGACGGCTCGCGCTGCGTGTTCCTCAACGCGCCGCTCGCGGAGACGGTGACCAGCGTCTTCACGACGGACGATCGCTACGTGTACTTCGCCGAAGACTTCGGGTCGCTGTATCGCGTGCCGAAGAACGGCGGGGAGGTGGAGGAGATCGCCGATCTCTCCGACTGGCTCGTGCTCTCGATGACGGTCGACGGCACGCACATCTACATCGGCGCGATTCCGCCGACCTTCGACGATCCGCTGCCGGCCGGCGCGATCCTGAAGATCCAGAAGCCGGACGTCATCATCGGTGCGCTGCCTCGGCCGAAGTCCGACGTCGAGGTCATCGCGTCGGATGTCATCGCTCCCTTCTCCATCGCCACCGATGGTACGTACGTGTACTGGGTGTCGGTGGGAACGATCTCGATCGACAACCAGACCATTGAGCCGGACGGCAAGATCGAAGGCGTGCGCAACGACGGGGTCGGACGCGTCACGCTCGCGTCGAATCTCTCCGCGCCGATCGAGCTGCTGCTCGACGGAGACGACATCTGGTTCAGCGAGTCCGGCGATGCGACCGGCAATCCGGCGCAGGGACTGCGGCGCGTGGCGAAAGCGGGAGGGCCGGTGGTGCACGTGACGGACGCGATCTCGGCCGGTCCCATCGACGACGCGGGCGACTCGATCGTCACGCTGGGTGCGACCGATAGCGGCGCGGGTCTCTTCCGCATCGCGAAGGCGGACGGCGCGATCACGCCGCTCGTGCTCGACGACGCGATCGAAGGCGGGCCGCGCGTCGAAGACGGCACGGTCTACTTCATCCGCTCCGGCGTGGATTCGGAAGACGCGTCGATCATGCGCGTGCCGCTCGCGGGCGGAACGCCGCAGCTGATCCGCACGTCGAGCATCGGCTCGGATCTCTTTGAAGTGGATGCGTGCGCGCTCTACATCAGCGAAGAGACGTTCCTCTCGAAGGTGCCGCGGTAAGTTCCGCGGCACCTTCGCTGATCACGCTCTCTACTGCGCGGGTACGTACGTCGGGTCTTGCGTCGTGGCGTCGATCGCGGAACCGTACGCGGTCACGCGGCCGTCGCCGGCGATGACCTTCACCGTCACGCGCGCGTTGTAGGCGGCGTCGGTGAAGCCGAAGTCGCCGAGGGAGAACTGGCGGAACTCGTTCGCCGCGAGCGGGATCGTGATCACCGGCGAGGCGAGCGAGTCGGGCACGATGGCCGTGACCTCGACCGTCGCCGGCGCGCCGGACGTTTCAACGACCGCGATGTTCGTGCGGAAGCGCGACGACTGCTCGAGCTGCAACAGCTGCAGCGCGCGGTCGTTCATGCCGACCGACTGCGCGGGCGTGACGCCGGGGATGTACTGGCCGTAGGTGCCGTTGCCGGTCTGGTTGTACGTGCGCGCGGTGGCGGTGAGCAGGCTGTCCTGCGGCGTATCGATGGCGATCGCGCCGCCGAGGCCGTTCGGCTGCGCGAAGAACGAGCCGACGACGTTGTCGAGCACCTTGATCTCGCCGGCCTCGAGGTGAATCTGCTTCTGCACCGCGGCGCCGGGGTCGCCCTGCGGATAGAACGTCACCGTCGCGTCGGTCGCCGCGCCGGCGTTGAAGATGCGCAGGTCGCTGACCCAGTTCGCGACGCCGTTGTTGATGACGGCCATGCCCGGCACGACCCAGCGCTTCGATGCGACCGCGCCTTTGACGACGGGCGAGACGAGCAGCGGATCGTTGGTCTTGTTGTCGATCTCGGAGACGTACGCGGTGACCTTGCCTTCGCCGCCGACGACTTCCACTTCGACGCGGCCGTCGGTGAGGTTGTCGACGCCGTTCTGCGCGAGCATGCCGTTGATCTGGCGGTGCTCGCCGGCCTGCAGTGACACGGGGATGGTGGCCAGCAGCGTGTTCGCCGTGTCGTAGACGCGCACGCTGAGATCGACGGGCTGGCCGGACGCTTCCGCGAAGCCGAAGTTCGCGCGGTAGGCGCTCGACTGCGCGACCTGCTGCAGCGAGAGGATCGGATTCGGTCCGGTCGTCGAGCGGCCGACGAAGTCGGAGAAGAGCGTCGCCGGGATGAACTGTCCGAACGTGCCGTTCGGCGTGAAGTTGTACGTGCGGCTCGACGCGGCGGTGGTCAGCTGCCGGATCGTCGACGCGAAGGCGCCGAACGGCGCGGGCGCGTCGGCGGACGTCGTGAGCGGACGCAGCTCGAGCATGCCCAGCGTGCTCGAGGTTGTGCCGGTGCCGAAGACGCTGGAGATGATGTCGTCGAGCGCGATGGTCGCATTCGGCAGGATCTCGATCTCGGTCGAGCTGCCGGTCTGCGTGCCGTTCGTGCCGGTCGGCGTGTAGCTCACCGCGTAGCGCATCGTCTGCGCGGTGAGGTTCGTGACGCGGATGTCGGATTCAAAGAGCGAATCATTCACGCCGGCGGCGTGTCCCACGACGGGAAAGATGAGCGCATCGGGCGGCGGTGTGCCCTGACCGGTCGGCTCGACCGGCGTGACGAGGCTGACGGAGATCGGCACGGTCGTCACCGTCGACGCATGCGACGCGAAGCGCGTCGCGGCGGCGCCGGTGTATTGCACGTGGATCGTGCCCGTGTTCGTGCCGAGGGCGAGGGCGGTGGGATCGGCGCTGATCGTGAGCGTGATGCCTTCAGGCGGCAGCAGGCCCGACGACGGCGTGATGGTGATCCACGGCTTGTCGGCGGTGACGCTGAAGTGCAACGGCGGATTCGCGTCGCTGCCGGGGAGGAAGACCGTCTGCGTGACGTGCTCGGTCGAGCCGACTTCCGCGCTGCCGTTGTTCGTCTTCGACGCGACGATGAAGACGCCGACGATCTCCGAGTAACGCCCGCGCTGATCGTTGCACGTGCTCACGCCGCGCACGCGATAGAGGTACTGCCGCACGCCGGTCGTGACCTCATGCGAGAAGCGCCTGGAGACGTCGTTCGTGGTGAAGGTGGCGGCGTCGGAGAAGTCGGGCTTCGTCGCTTCCTGGATCTCGTACGTGGTGACGTTCGGCAGCGCGTCCCAGCTCACGGTGTAGGTCGTGTTGCTGAGCGCCTGGCCGATCACCGTCGCGGTCGGACGCGCGGGCGTGCCGCACGGCGGCGCCGGCAGCACGGTGAACTCGCTGATCGCGGACTCCGTCGACGGGCAGCCGTCGAACAGCGCCTCGACGTACGTGGCGTACGTGCCGGTGCCGAGGTTGACGGTCGCTTTGGGCTCGGTGGTCGAGGCGACGATCGCCGGATCGGAGCCGCCCTTCCACGCCCACAGACGATAGCCGGTCGCATCGGGCACCGGCGTCCAGAGGAAGGACACCGCGCCCGCGGTGATCTGATTCTCGGATGTAGGACGGAGCAGAATCGGCGCGCGGTGCGCGCATGCGCCGCCGTCCGCGATGTCGAACGTGAAGTGCTGCGACTCGACCGGCTCGCAGCTCGCGAAGAGCGCGACCACGAACCATTCGATGTGTCCCACCGGGAGCTTCCGCGAGAAGTGCGTGTCCTCGGTCGTCCCGAGCGCGGTCGGCGCGCCGCCGTCGAGCGAGGCGACGACGACGTAGCGCAGCGCGCCGCTGACCGGCTGCCAGCTGAAGTCGACCGGGTTCGCGACGCCCATCGCGCCGTCGGGCGGCGTGACGAGCACGGCGCCGGTGTCGGAGCAGCTCTGCGAGCGCGGAATCGTGAAGTGCACGCGCGCGGCGAACGTCGACGGGCATTCGTCGAACACGGCTTCGACGCTCGCGGTGATGCTGCCCGGCGGCAGGATGCGCGTCAGCTCGGTGTCGGTGGTGGTGCCGAGGAGCTGCGGCTCGCCGTCGTTGAGGGAGACCAAGAGACGGTACTTCTTCGCGCCGTCGACGCCCGTCCACGCGAACGTCACGGGCGAGGTCGCGGTCGCGCCTTCGGCGGGCGAGGTGATCGTCGGGACGCCGGTGGGGCATTCCCCTTCGGCGATGTCGACGGTGAAGAACGCGCGCGCCGACGCGACAGGATCGCAGCCGTCGAAGAGCGCCTGCACGAACCAGACGAACGAGCCGCGCGTGGCCTCGAAGTCGTAGTGCGTATCGCGCGTCAGCGCGACGTCGGCGAACGCGAGATCGTCGCCCGCGACCCAGACGCGATAGCCGATCGCGTCGGGCACCGCGTTCCACGTCAGCGTGACCGGCGTCGTGTGGATCGCGGTGGGCTGCTGCGCGGTGCCGGCGGGAAACACGAGCGTTGGCGCGGGACGGTTCTCGCAGCCCTGCGCGCGCGCGACGGTGAACCCGCGCTCGTCGGAGAGGATCGACGTGCAGCCATCGCGCAGCGCTTCGACGTAGAACGTGAAGCTGCCCGCGGGCAGACCGACGGTGGTTTCAGTTGCGCTCGTGCGCGCCACGATCGCGGGGACGCTGTCGTGCGACGACGCCCACACGCGGTACGACGTCGCGCCGGCGACCGCGCTCCACGCGAAGTGCACGGGCGAGGACGTCGTCGCATCCGCGGCGGGCGCGGTGAGCGCGATCGTGCCGTCGGGGCAGCTCACCTCGTCGATGACGGCGAAGAAGCCGATCGCGCTGCGCAGCTCGGGACACGCCGCGAGCTTCGCCACGACGAACCACTTGATGTTGCCGGTCGGAAGCGTGCGCTCGATCGAGTTGTCGGAGGTTTCGCCGTAGAGCGAGAAGCCGCCGTCGCCGACCGCGACGAAGAGTTGATACGAGGTCGCGTCGGGGACGTCGCTCCATGCGAAGGTGACGGGCGTCGGCAGATGCGCGCCGTTCGCGGGCGCAGTGAGCTGCGGCGGCGCGCTGGTGCAATTGGCGCCGGTGGTGACGGTGAAGACGCGGCGGTCGCTGAGCGTGGTCGGACAGTCGTCGCCGAAGTGCGTCTGCACGTACCAGAGGCCGGTGCCGGTGGTCAGCTCGGCGCTCAGCTGCGTGTCGTCGGTGTCGCCGAGCTCGCGCGGCTGCGCGTTCGGATAGAGCGCGTAGACGGTGTAGCGCGTCGCGCCCGCGACCGGGTTCCAGCGGAACGTGACGGGCGAGCTGAGGCCGCCCGCGTTGTTCGCCGGCGAGACGAGCGTCGCGATGCCGGGATTCGCAGGACAGGTATCGGTGCCGATCGTGAACGACTGGATGTCGGACGTCTCGCCCGGGCAGCCGTCGAACGACGCCTCGACTTTCCAGTGCACGGTCGTGGCGGCGAGCGTCGCTTCGTAGTGCGTGTTGGTGGTGGTGGCGAGGAGCTGCGGCGAGCCGTTGTCGCGCTGTACGAAGAGGCTGTAGCTCGTCGCGTTCGGCACGGACGACCACTCGAACATCACCGGGTTCGCCACGTGCTCCGCGCCGTTGTCGGGCGAGAGCAGCTCCGCCGGATGATTGTCGTCGCACGAGCTGGCGCCGACGACGTGCAGCGTGCGCGGATCGGCGTAGAGCGCGTCGCAGTCGCCTTCGAAGTTCGCGCGGATCTCCCACAGGTATTCGCCCGCGGGGATCGATTCGCTGATGGTCGTGGTGTGGATGTTCGACAGGACGACGTTCCACGTCGTGCCGCCGTCGGGCGACATCTTGAGGTCGTAGCTCGATGCGCCGGGGACGGCGGTCCAGCTGAAGTTGACGACGTTGGATGCAGGCAGCGTCGCGCCGTCGCCGGGCGACTGCAGCTGCGGCGGCGTCGACGGGCACGAGGTGTTGAACATCGCGTGCACCGACTCGGCGTCATCGCACGCGGTGGCGCGCGCTCGCACGTACCAGTCGATGTAGTGGCCCGGTCCGACGACGATCGTCTTCGACGTCGCGGTCGTGTAGCCCATCGTCGTCGGCGAGTAGCTGTCGAACCCGACGAAGACCTCGTAGCTCGTGGCGTTTGGCGAGGGATCCCACTGCAGCGTGACCGAGCCGTACGGAATGGTGGTGTCGGGAGGCGCGGTGAGGTTGGGCGGGGTGGGGCAGGAGGTGGTGGTGAAGGTGGAGCAGCCCGAGTCCGGCGGCGTGGCGCACGTCGGAACGCCGATGGCCTGCACGCGCCACTCGTACATGACACCGTCGTCGAGCGGACCATCCGGCGAGAAGTGGGTGGTCGTGACGTTGCCCACCGGCGACGCGCCGCAGCCGGAGCCCATGGGACCGAAGTGGACTTCGTAGTGATTCGCGCCGGCGACGGCGTTCCAGGTCAGCGTCACGCTTCCGTTGTCTCCGCGCGGCACGTTGCTCTGCATGTTGCCGGGCGAGACGGGCGTGATGCTCGGACACTGCGCCGCCGCGGCGCCTGCAAACGCGCACACGACCGCCACGCACAACACCAGGAGAAAGAGCTTTCTCATTCCGATCTCCGGACTCTCGATTGAAAGGGAACACCCCGATGACTTGACGTGCAATGTAAGACCAGCGTTTACAAACGGTCGTGACGCGCGTCACCGGTACTTGTTCGCGCCGGTATTGAAGACGACCACGCTCTCGTCCGCGCCGATCGCGCCGCGCGCCCGCAACTCCTCGTACGCGAGCCACGCCGCGCCGCTCTCCGGACCCGCGTCGATGCCCTCGCTCACGCGCAGCGCCGCCGCCGCATCCTCGATCCGCGCCTCGTCCACCGCGATCGCGCCGCCGTTCGACGTGCGCAACGCGTGCAGCATCAGCCGATCGCCGAGGGCGCGCGGCACGCGCAGGCCCCACGCGGTCGTCTTCGGCGACTCCCACTCCGGCGCGCGGTCGAGACCCTGCTCGAACGCGCGCACGACCGGCGCGCAACCGCTCGACTGCACGCTGAACATCCGCGGCCGCCGGGCATCGATCCAGCCGAGACGCTCCATCTCGTCGAACGCTTTCCACATGCCGATGAGACCCGTGCCGCCGCCGGTGGGGTACAGAATCACATCGGGTAGCGCGCCGAGATCATCGAGCAGCTCGTAGCCCATGATCTTCTTCCCCTCGACGCGATACGGCTCGCGCAGCGTCGCCAGATCGAAGCCGCCGTGTTCCGCGACGTACTCACGCACGCGCTTCGCGGCGTCGGTGATGACGCCCGGGATCAATTCCACCGTCGCTCCGTATCCGCGGCATTCCTCCACGATGGAGCTCGGCGTGTCCGGAGGCATGGCCACGAAGACCGGCAGCCCCGCTCGCGCGCCGTACGCCGCGAGCGCCGCGCCGGCATTCCCCGCCGTCGGCGCCGCCAGCGACCGCGCGCCGAGCTTCTTCGCCATCGTCACCGCGGCGGACATGCCGCGCGACTTGAACGAGCGCGTCGGGTTCTTGCTCTCGTCTTTGATGTAGACGCCCGGGCGCGTGCGCGAGGCGAGCAGCGGTGTCACTCCCTCACCAAGACTCACGATCTCCTCATCCGCGACCTCGGGGAGCACGTCGCGGTACCGCCACATGTCGTTGCGGCCCGCCGCGATGCGCGGACGCGGCGCGAAGTCGTACTGCACGAGCAACGGGCTCGTGCAGTACGGACAAAGATTAACGAGTTCGCGGATCGGCGACGTGAAGTCGCACGCGGAGCAGGCGAGCTGCATTACTGCTTTTTCTGCGCGTCCATCTGCTTCGCGAAGTCCTGAACGCTCTTCTGCGCCTCGCCCGGCTTGTCTTCGTACTTCGACAGCTCCTGCGCGTACGCGTTCAGCGCATTCTCGTACTTCGAGAGCAGCTGGCGGTTGTACGCGACGGCCGGGTCTTCGTTGTGCTGCGCCTGCATCTCCTGCTTCGATTTGTCGTAGCCGGCGAGGACATCGGCATACAACTTCCTGGTCTGCTCGTCCTTCGCCTCGTCGTACGCTTTCTTCGCTTCGCCGTACGCTTTGTCGAAGCTCGCGGCCATGCCTTCGCTGAATTTCTCGGACATGGCGGCCGTGCTCGCGGCGAGCACCTGCTGCTTGACCCAGAGGTATTCCTGCGTGTTGTAGCCCAGGTCTTTCGCGGCGCGCAGATCGGCGGTCACGAAGTCCGCCGCGGAGCCGAGGGCCTTGAAGCCGTCCATCATGCCGGCAATCGACTTCTCGCCCGACTTTTTCGCGTCGTCGGCGTGCTTCTTCATCTCATCCTTCGCCACCTGGGCGATCTTCTTTTCCTGCTCGCGCACTTTCAAATACATCTGGATCTGCGCGTCGGAAAGGCGGCCATCCGCCGGCGGGGTGTACTGGTCTTTCGAGATCTCCTGCATGAGATCGGTGGTCCCGCGCTTGTCGAGGTCTTTCGAGATCGAGGCTTTCTCGGCGAGCTCTTTCGCCTTGCAGCCGGCGAGCGCGAGTCCGAGACAGAGAACGACTGGAATGGTGCGACGCATGAGTTGGGTCTCCTCCGGTTGTTTTTGGACGCCTGATTGTACGGCACGCGCGCGCTGGCGATGTGATCGTGCGCACGCTCGCGAGACGGGAGTTGACCGGGAGCGCCTCCGGCGGGCCGGCGCGGCCGGCAGCGCTAAGGGCCTAGCCTAGACGCACGTGCGGTCGCGGTTAACGTCGTTGATGGCAGCCGCACGTGAGTACTGGCTAAGCCCTTAGCGCCGCCGGCCGCGCCGGCCCGCCGGAGGCCCCTCGGTCATCCCAGTTCGGCGAGCACACGCGCGCGCAGATCGTCGAGCTCGCGCAGGACGGCGCGCAGCGTCGCGTCGCGGGAGTCGAGTTTGCGTTGGAGCTCGCGGACTCTTGCTTCGAGGGGCTCCTCGTCGAGGACGGCGACGGCGGGGGCGTCGGTGGCGACGAGGTGTTCGGCGCCGAGTTCTTCGACTTCCTCGTGCGGCTCCACGATCGGCGTCGCGACGTCACCCGTGAGCGTTGCGGGGCGCGAGCGTCCCTCGGCCAGCAATTGATCGAGCGACACTTCCTCGGCGCGGTCGTAATCGGCTTCGACGGGTGCGGCGGCCTCGGGGAAGGGGACGGCATCGGCGAAGGGATTCGGTGCTTCGGCGGCCGGCTCGGAGACTTGCTGCGCTTCCGGCTCCGGCTCCGGCTCGGGCTCCGGCTGCGGGCGCACCGCGACTTTGGCCGGTGTCATTTTCTTGACAGGGCCTGACGAGGAGGCGCCCTTGAGTCGGGTGAAGAGATGCTTCGCGGTGATCTTCGAGACGAGCTTGAACGTCTCCATCACGCCGTCGCCTTTGATCGCGGCGGCCTCGGTGTAGGGATAGCCGTCGAGGCCGAGCGTTTCCTGAAGTTTTTCGACCGGCAGAACACCGGGGAGATCGCGCTTGTTGAACTGGATCACGATCGGCGTGTCGTTCGGATCGATCTGATTCTCGTCGAGATTCTCGAGCAGGTTCGCGAAGCTCTCCCGGTTCGCCTCGACCATCGCCGGTTGCGAGTCCGCGACGAAGACCACCGAGTCGGCGCCTTTGAGCACGAGCTTGCGCGTCTCGTTGTAGAAGACCTGGCCGGGCACCGTGTAGAGCTGGATCTTCAGATTGAACGGGCCGACTTTGCCGATGTCGACGGGAAGGAGATCGAAGAACAGCGTGCGGTCGGTCTTCGTCGCCAGCGACAGCATCTTTCCCTTCGACTTGGGATCGAGCTTGTCGAAGATGACCATCAGGTTCGTGGTCTTTCCGCAGAGGCCGGGACCGTAGTAGACGATCTTCGCCGTCATCTCGCGGGTGGCGTGATTGAAGAGGACCATGAGGCGGGAAAGTATCGCACATAGAATGAGCGCCGTGGATGAGGAGCAGCCGGTCGAGATTCCGGTCACCGACACGCTCGATCTCCACCCGTTTCGTGCCGCGGAAGTGCGCGACGTCACGCGCGAATACCTCCGCGAAGCGCACGCGCGCGGCTTCACGCAGGTGCGTCTGATCCACGGCCGAGGGATCGGCGTGCAGCGCGAAAACATCCGCGCGCTGCTTCGCTCGCTCGACTTCGTGCTCGATTTTCACGACGCCGATCCGTCGGGCGGCGGGTGGGGCTCGACGGTGGTGTTGATGGCCTCGAATTCGCTAAATGGGGAGTGACATGTCCACGCTTTACGAAGAATTGAGCCGCGTCTCGACGTACGAATACAGCGAAGAAGAAGTGCGGGAGTTCGAGGCGCTGCACGAGGAGATCCGCGCGCTCAAGAAGCAGCGCAACGCGGTCATCGTCGCGCACAACTACTACCGTCCCGAGATTCTGAAGGTGGCCGATTTCGTCGGCGACTCGCTCGAGCTCGCGCTCATGGCGCAGAAAGTCCGCGACGCCGACGTCATCGAATTCTGCGGCGTCAACTTCATGGCCGAGACGGCGAAGATCGTCAATCCGTCGAAGACCGTGCTGCTGCCGAACCTCATGGCCGGCTGCCAGCTCGCCGACTCCGCGCCGGCCGAAGATCTCGCGGCGAAGATCGACGAACTGAAAAAGCAATACGACGACCTCGCCGTCGTCAGCTACGTCAACACGACCGCCGCGGTGAAGGCGCTCTCCGACATCATCGTCACGTCCGCCAACGCGGCGAAAGTCGTGCGCTCGCTCGACAGCCGCAACATCCTCTTCGTGCCCGACCGCAACCTCGCGCGGCACGTCGCCGATCAGGTGCCGGACAAGAACATCATCCCGTGGGAAGGCTTTTGCTACGTGCACCAGCAGATCACGCCGGAAGAGATCGCGAAGATCCGCGCCACCGATCCGGAGCTGGAGATCCTCGTCCATCCCGAATGCCGCCCCGACGTCGCCAAGCTCGCCGACGCCGTGCTGTCGACGTCGGGCATGGTGCGCTACGCGAAGGAACGCCCCGCCTCGCGCTTCCTCGTCGTCACCGAATGCGGCCTCTCCGACCGCCTGGCCATGGAAGTGCCGGACAAGACGTTCCTCAAAGGCTGCAAGCTCTGCGCGTTCATGAAAGTGACGACGCTCGAGGACGTGCGCGACTCGCTGCTCTACATGCGCTACGAGATCGATGTGCCCGAAGACGTGCGCGTCCCCGCCGAGCGCGCGCTGCAGCGGATGTTCGACGCGACGGAGTAAACATTCCGTGGCGCGCGCGCCGCACCGCGGCGATCGTCGTATCGTGCGGCGATGCAGAATCGCCGTCTCGCGCTCGTATTCTTCGTCGCGTTCAGTGCGCTCGTCGTGCCGCGCGTTTCCGCGGCGACGCCGCAACACGAGATCGAGCAGTTCAACGATGCCTTCGCCGCGGCCACGCGGCACATGGACAACGCGGCTACGCTCGCGTTGTGGGCGGATGACGGCGTGAGCCTCCTGCCATCGACGCCGCCGATCGTTGGGAAGAAGGCGATCGGCGCGTTTCTCGACGGCGTGATGAAGCAGCTCGCCGGAGCGCACATGGAGTCGTTCGACATGCGCTGTCACGCGATCGAAGTCTCCGGACCGTGGGCGTCGGAGTGGTGCAGCGAACATCAGGTCGTGAAGCTCGGCGACGGCAAGACGTTCGACGGCTGGGGGAAGATGCTCCTCGTGCTGCATCGCCAGTCGGACGGCCGCTGGACGATCGCGCGCGAGATGTGGAACCAGGCTTCGCCGTCGGACTTCTGACGCGCGCTACGGCAGCGCTTCCGTGCGCAACAGCTGCAACGTCCCGCGCGTCCAGACGTACACGCTGCGCGTGGTGAACGTCTTCCTGCCGTCGGTCGACGGATCGCACGTGTGCAGGTAGAGCAGGCTGCTCCACAGCCGGAACGTGAACCAGTCGCGTCCCGCGCCCTCGTCGCCGTCCGGCGCCCAGCACGACTCCGCCGGCTTCGGCGCGAGCCACACGCGTCCGGTCTTCAGATCGAGAATCGCCCACTCGATGCAGTTCGTGCCGCAGCCCCACGACGCGACGCGGTAATGCCCGTTGAAGTTCGCGCCTTCACGCGCTTCCTCGCGCAACACCGTGCGATACCGATGCGCGCGTCCCGACGAGACATCCGGCGCTACCGCGCGCCGCGTGAGCCGCGCCTCGGCTGGATGCGCGCGGAACTCGTCGGCGCGCGCGGCGGTCGCGAGCAGCGTGAAGAGAAGCGCGAGCATCGCGTTCACTTGCAGATCAGCTGATAGACGCCGACGACGTCGTCGCGCACGTCATCGAGATCCGCCTTAATACCGGTGATGATCTTCTGGAACTCGGGCGTGCTTTGCAGCGGCTGCAGCCACGGATGGCGCACGAGCGCGTACCAGCTGTGATTGCCGCCGTCGGCGGTGCGCTGCAGCCAGACCAGCGCCTGCGCGTTGTCGCCGAGCTTCGCGTAGCAGAGCGCGATGCGCAGCGCGGCCCAGTGCGTGCGTTCCGCGTCGGCCTCGAAGCTCTTGATGTACGTTTCCGCGCGCGGACGATCGCCCTGCGCCGCCGCGATCATCGCCTTCAGGCTCTTGCCGAGGTAGTGCGAGGGGACGAGACGCAACGCCTCGTTCGCTTCCTTGTCCGCGGAGACGAGATCGCCGCGCATGAGGAACGCCATGCCGCGGATGTCATGTCCCGCCAGCGCGGTGTCTTTCGTCGCCAGCGCGTACTGCGCGTTCTGCAGCGCGCCCTCGGGATCGACGGCGTTGACATACCAGTAGCCGCGCGTGCGCGCCTCGTTCGACATCGGATCGGCCTGCACGAGCTTCGCGCCGACGCATTCGGCCTTCTGCAGATCTCCGGTCGAGATGAAGTACGTCACGACGCTGTGCAGCGCCTGCGTGTCGCCGCCGTGCAGCCGCAGTCCCGCGAGCGCCTCGCGCACCGACTCGCGGAAGCGATGCGGATCGCGCACGAACACGCGTCCCAGCGCGAGATGCGCGGCGGGGAGATTCGGATCGAGTCGCACCGCCTGCCGCGCGTACCACTCCGCGTTCGTGACGTCGGCTGCCGACGCGAGACTGCGCGCCTGCCCGAGGGAGAGGGTGGTGGCAAGATCGGCATAGGCGGCGGCGAAGGAAGGATCGAGCGCGATCGCCTTCTTCAGCGCCGCGATCTGCTGCTGATAGTGTTGCGGCACGAAGCTGCCGTTGAGCGCACGCGCGCGCAGATACTCCTCGTACGCCGCCGGATTCGCCGAGCGCGCCTCCGTGCCGCGATCCTCCGCTTCCTGCACGCCCATCTTCTGATTGAGGCCCGTGACCGTGCGCGTCGACACCTCGTCGATCAGTTTGAGGAGGTTGTCGCGGCGGCCGTCGATCGAGTCCGACCAGACCGAGAAGCCGGTGCGCGAGTCGGTGAGTTGCAGCGTCACGCGCACGAGGTCACCCGCGGCGAGGAAGTTGCCTTCGAGCACGCCGTCGACTTTCAGCTTGTCGCTCGCTTCCTTCGCGTCGATCTTCGCGCCCTGATACTCGAGCACCGCGGACGTCGGCCGCACCTGCAGCGACGGGATCTGCTGGAGCTTCGTCACGAGCGCGTCGGCGAGGCCGACGGAGAGGAACTCGTCACGTGTGCTGTTGGCGATGTTCCGCAGCGGGAGCACGGCCATCGAGCGCATCGGCGGCGGCGGCGCGGTCGACGTCGGCTCCGAGGACACGCCCGTGCCGTTGCGCTGCACGATGAAGATCGCGATGGCGACGATGAGCGCCGCCGCCGTCGTCAGCGCCGCGCGGATCCACAGCGGACGACGCTTCGTGCGCCGCAGCGTCGAGCGCGACGTCGTCGTGGTCATGCGCACCGTCGGCGTGTCGATCTCCTCGAGATCGGAGAGCAGATCGTGCGCGGTCTGGTAGCGGTCCTGCGGATTCTTCTGCAGCAGGCGCGAGATGACTTTCGTGGCGGCACTCGGGAAGGCCGGATCGACGGGGACGAATGGTTCCGGCTCGCCATCCCGAATTTTATCCAGCACCATCAGCGGCGCCTCGGCATTGAACGGCAGGTGCCCCGCGGCCATCTGATAGAGGACGACGCCGACCGAGAAGAGATCGCTGCGCGCGTCGGCGTTGAGCCCGCGCGCCTGCTCGGGCGAGACGAAGTGCAGCGTGCCGAAGAAGTGTCCCGTCGTCGACTCGAACGTCCGTTCGAGTCCGGGATCGCTGAGCGCGCGCGGCGTCGACTTCGCGAGACCGAAGTCGAGGATCTTCACCTGGCCGGTCGGCTCGATGATGATGTTCGCGCTCTTGATGTCGCGGTGGACGATCCCTTTCTCGTGCGCGGCCGCGAGTCCCGCCGCGATCTGCCGCGCGATCGAGAGGAACTCGCCGGTGTCGAGCGCGCGGCGGCGGATGCGCTGCGAGAGCGTTTCGCCTTCGCAGTACTCCATGACGATGAACGGCTGACCTTCCGGCGTCTCGTCGACGTCGTAGATCGTGGCGACGTTCTGATGCCGCACCGCGGCCGCCGATCGAGCCTCGCGCAGGAACCGCGCGCGCTTGTCGGGGTAGGCGAGCTCACCCGCGTTCAGGACCTTCAACGCGACGAGGCGGCCGAGGCGCTGGTCGCGGGCGAGATAGACCGTTCCCATGCCGCCCTTGCCGAGGACGCGCACGATCTCGAAACCCTCGAACGCCTGTGTTGTCTCGACCATCTGCGAGAGGACCGACTGCCGCGCATTCTACACGAGGCGCGAGAGTTGTTCCCGTGGCCGCATTTCTGACCCGCACGATGCAATCGTGGGTTATATTCTGAGCCCAATACAAATGAACGCGAGCGAATCCGTCGTTCCGGAAATCCTTCTTCCACCGCGGTATCAAGTGCGCGCGGTCCTCAAGCGGACGCCCGAGACGAGCGTGTATCGCGTCTTCGACGTCCCCGACCGCCGCGACGAAGCGATCAAGATCCTCTGCCACGAAATCGCCGACCCGCAAAAGCTCCTGCAGTTCAAGACCGAGTTCGCGACGCTCGCCTCGCTCGAGCACGCAAGCGTCATTAAGGTCTTCGATTTCGGCATCCTGCAGGATCGCTATCCCTACTTCACGATGGAGTTCTTTCCCGGCCGCCGGATCACGGAGTTCTTCGACGGCCAGAACTGGGACGCGCTCTACGACGTCATCCTGCAGATCGCCTCCGGTCTGCATCACATCCACCACCTCGGCATCATCCATCTCGACCTGAAGCCGTCGAACATCCTCGTGAGCGACGACGGCAAGGCGAAGATCATGGACTTCGGCCTGGCCATCGAAAGCCGCCAGGTCTTCGATCGTCAGATCCGCGGCACGCTGCAGTACATGGCGCCCGAAGTCCTGCGCCAGGATCGCGTCGACTCGCGCGCCGATCTCTACGCGCTCGGCATGACGCTCTACGAGACGGTCACCGGCGCGCTGCCCGGCTACGGCAAGCCGCCGATCGAAGTGATGCGCATGCATCTCGACGACGAGATCCGTCGTCCGTCGTCGATCAACCCGCGCGTGCCCGACGCGCTCGAGCAGATCATCACGAAGCTGCTCGAGAAGGATCCGCGGCATCGCTTTCCGTCCGCCGCCGCGCTGCTGCAGGCGGTCGCCGACGCCGCGGGGAAGAACGTGCCGCGCGCGGAGCTGCTGGTCGGGCGCGGCGAGCTGTTCGCGGCGCCGCTCATCGGCCGCAAGAACGAAGTGCAGCAACTGAGCGCGCTCATCGCCGAGGCGCGCGACGGACGCGGCAACGGCGTCATCCTCGCCGGCGCCGAAGGAATGGGGAAGAGCCGCATCGTGCGCGACGTGACGCTGCGCGCGCAGATGGACGGCGCGCGCGTCTTCTGCGGACGCTGCCCCGTCAACCGCAAGACGATCTACGCGCCGTTCTTCGAGATCTTCCAGCAGATGGTGATGGCAGTGAATCCCGACGTCGACGTCGCGGAAGAGCTGCGACGCATCCTGCGGCCGGTCGCCGCCGCGAGCGCGGGGCCCGACACGAACTCGCCGCAGCACGGCCAGAAGTTCCGTCTCTTCAACCGCATCGTGCAGTCGATGCAGGACATCTACGGCTTCCTCTCCGTCGGCAGCGAGACCGGCGGCTCGCCGCTGATCCTCGTCATCGAGGACGTGCAGTGGGCCGATCCGTCGACGGCCGAGCTCTTCTCGTATCTCGTCGGCGAGGCGAAGCAGAACCGCCTGCTGGTCATCGGCACGCTCACGCTCGAAGCGGGCGGCGAGGCGGCGATCGAGTCGGCGTCGCCGAACCTCTCGTTCTGGGAGCAGCGCGCGCGTGAAGGGAACTTCCCGCTCGTCCGCGTCGAGGCGCTCACCGAAGCGCTGGTCCGCGAGCACGTGCAGTCGCTCCTCGGCGAGACGCAGGTCTCCGAGGAGCTCGTGCGATGGATGCAGTGGGAGTCGGCGGGTTCGCCGCTCGTCATCCGCCGCATCGTCGACTACCTCATCACGCACGACTATCTGCAGTGGCAGCCCGCGGGCTGGAACGCGGACATGGACCGCATCCGCCAGCTGCGCGTGCCGGGCGGGCTCGCATCGATGCTGATGGAGAAAGTCGACGCGCTGCCGCCGGAACAGCGCGGGCTCCTCGAGATCGCCTCGATCGTCGGCGAGACGATGGAGTTCGAGCTGCTGACGAAGCTCAGCGACGCGACGCCGGAAGAGACGTACGCGTCGGTGCGCGCGCTGACGCGACTCAATCTGCTCGACCAGTCGAGCGACGGCCGCACGATCACGTTCCCGCAGATCCATCTGCGCGACGCGGTCTACAACGCGATGTCGGAGCGCCGCCGCACGGAGTTGCATCTGCGCGTCGGCGAGACCCTCGAGCCCGCGCTGCAGGACGCGTCGACGCAGTTCATCGGTCAAGTTGCGTACCATTTCGCGCGCGCGAACGACATCGAGCGCGGCACGCGCTATTCGATCGACGCGGGCGATCTCGCGTCGCGCACGCTCGCGCACGAGGAGGCGACCGAGTTCTATCGCGTCGCGCTCGAACTCATGGACCTCGGCGGCGTCGAAGAAGCGAGAAAAGCGGAAGTCCGCGAGAAGCTCGCCGACGCGTACTACCGCCGCGACGACTATCGCAGCGCGATCCACGCGTTCCAGTTCCTGCTCAAGAGCATCCAGAGCCGCAATCCCGATTCGGAGGCGAACGTCGACGTCGCGCGCGTCATGAAGAAGATCGGCAAGGTGCTCGCGCGCCGCGGCGATCAGGACGCGGCCATGACGTACTACCAGTCCGCGCTGACGATCTACGAGCGCCTCGAGCAGACCGTCGACGTCGCGGAGATGCTCAACCGCATCGCCTGGCTGCATCGCATGCGCGACGACCTCGACGCCGCGCGCGACACCGCCGAGCGCGCGCGCTTGATGCTCGAGTCGCAGACGTCGATGCAGCCAACCGTCGTCTACGGCTACGTCAAGAACATGCTCGGCCTCATCGAGTACGCGCGCGGCAACTGGCAGCGCTCGCGCGAGATCCTCGAGGAAGCGATCGCGATCGGCGAGCGCCTGCATTCCGACCAGCTCTGCAAGGTCGCGTCGATGAACCTCGGCAATACGCTGTGGAAGCTCGGCGAATGCGACACGGCGCTGCAGTACTTCCGCCGCAACCTCGAGATGTCCGAGGCTGAAGGCGATCTGTGGGATTTGGTGATCGCGTACAACAACGTGGGCGTCGTCGAGTACGGACGCGGCAATTTCCACGCGGCATCCGAGTTCTTCGAGCGCGCCGCGCGCATCGACGAGAAGATCGGCGCCGTCGATCACGAGGCGCTGGCGCGCGAGAACCTCGGTGATGCGCTGGAGATGCTCGGCCGCTGGGACGAGGCGCTCGAGCAGTACCGCCGCTGCGTCGCGCTGGAAGGCTTCGACGAAACGCGCGCGTCGCGGCTGTCGGTCTACGTGCCGCTCGCGCGCATCACGAAGAAGCGAGGCGACATCGCCAAGGCGCTCGAATACGGACAGAAGGCGATGGCCGCGGGCGAGCGCGCGCGCGACGAGGATCTGATCGCGGAAGCCGCGTATGTGCTCGCGTCGATCGAAGACGAGCGCGGAAACACGGACGAGTCGGAGAAGTGGCTCACGCGCGCGATGCAGATCTTCGAGGCGAATCGCACGCTGCACGGTCTCACGCGCGGACACACCGCCGCGGCCGTGCTCGTGCTGCAGAAAGGCGACGTCGACGGCGCCGTGTTGCACGCGCAGACCGCGGAGGCGTACGCCCGCCAGCTCGGCGACCGCTACTCGCTCGCCAAGAACGACTGGGTGTGGGCGAAGATCCACGGCTCGAGCGGCGACCGCGAGGCCGCGGCCGCGAAGTTTGAGGCCACGCGCGTCGCGTTCGAGGAGCTCGATACGCCGTACGACCTCGCGCGGCTGCTGTTCGACATCGGCATCCTCAAAGAAGAACCGGATGAGGCCACGCAGACCATCCGCAGCGCGATCCGCATCTTCGAACGCCTCGACGCCTCGCTCGATCTCGAACGCGCGCGCGGCGCACTGTTCCGCATCCGCCCCGCCGGCAAGGCGCCCGATCAGGGCGTCGTCGGTTTGTACGAAATCGTAAAGATCATCAACTCCACGCTCGACCTCGAGGAAGTGCTCAATCGCGTGCTCGACGTCTGCATCCGCCGCCTGCGTGCGGAACGCGGCATGCTCATCCTGCTCGATCCGCTGACCGGCGCGCTACGCACGCGGGTCGCGCGCAACATCCGCGAATCGGTGGAAGGCGACGCGCGCCGTTCGCCGCAGTCGATCGTCAAGGAAGTGATCCAGACGGGGCAGTCCGTGATGTCCGCCGACGCGCGCGCGGATCAGCGCTTCGTCGAATCGGAATCGGTCATCGCGGACAACATCCTCTCCATCCTCTGCGTCCCGCTCATCAGCAAGGACCGCATCGGCGGCGCGATCTACATCGATCACCGCCAGGCGCGGCATCTCTTCTCGCAGAAGGACCTCAGCTTCCTCGAGGCGTTCGCCGATCAGGCCGCGATCGCGATCGAGAACGCGCGGCTGTACGAGGAGCTCGAGGAAGCGCGCACGCGCCTCTCACTCGAAAACGAAACGCTGCGCCGCGAGGTGCTGGTCGAGAAGCATCTCGACTCCGTAGTCGGACAATCCGAACAGGTTGCGAAGATTCAGTTCGCAATCCGGAAGGCCGCGCAGGGTCACTCGACCGTGCTGCTGCGCGGCGAGTCCGGCACGGGCAAGGGCCTCATCGCGCGCATCATCCATAACATCTCGCCGCGCCGGAACGGACCGTTCATCAAGTTCAACTGCGCGGCGCTGCCCGAAACGCTGGCGGAGTCGGAGCTGTTCGGCCACGAGAAGGGTGCCTTCACCGGCGCCGATCGCCGCAAGCTCGGACGCTTCGAGCTCGCGAACAACGGCACGATCTTCCTCGACGAGATCGGGAAGATGTCGCTGGCCATGCAGGCGAAGCTGCTGCGCGTCGTCGAGGACAAGGAATTCGAGCGCGTCGGCGGCACGCAGACGATCAAGACCGACGTCAAGATCATCGCCGCGACGAATCTCGAGATGGAGAAAGCGATCGACGAGGGCACGTTCCGCGAGGATCTCTTCTATCGACTCAACATCATCCCGGTGATGCTCCCGCCGCTGCGCGACCGCAAGGACGACATCCCGCTGCTGACCGAGCATTTCATCCGCAAGATCTGCAAGGACCTCGGCATCGACAACAAGCGCCTCGAGCCCGGCGTGCTCGATCTCTTCATGCGCTACGACTGGCCCGGCAACGTGCGCGAGCTCGAGGCCACGCTCCACCGCGCTATCGTCATGTCCAACGGCGACATGATGACCAAGACCGAGTTCTACAGCCTGCGCAACGACTCCGGCAGCGTGGTGCAAACCGAATCGAGCGCCCCCTCCGGCGCGCTGCTGACGCCGATGGTCGGCAAGCTCGACATCACCAGCGACGTCTACGACGAGGTCATGTCCACCGTCGACAAACAACTCATCCTGCGCGCCCTCGAAACCTCCGGCGGCCGCATCCGCGAGGCGGCGCGAAGGCTGGGCCTCGCGCGCAATACGTTGAAGTCGAAGATTCAGAAGTACAACATTGCGGTGCGAGAGTAGGGGAGAACCGGCGCGTACGTCCCTCCTACGACACGCGAAGCGAGGAGGTCACCATGCAACTTGCCGCGGTTCGAGCCATCAAAGCGCATCTGCGGACGCTGGCGCCGCAGACGGTCGATCTCGCATCCGAACTGTTCCGCGCGATCCCTTTCCCGTCCGTGTCGATCGGGATCGCATACGGACAAGCCCCCGGTGACTTCAAACTCGCGGTGCGCTACCGCGATCCCGAATGGAACGCGTTGTCCGCAGAACGCGTGCTGCATTGGCTGACACGCTCCGCCGACACGGTCGGAATCCCGTTGTCCGCGGCTGACATCGATGCGCAGCACACCGGGCCGGTGCACGCAATCGCACTCGCGGACAGCGCGGGCGGGGGCGATGGGAATCCATTGCACATCGGATCGTCGGTGAGTCACTTTCAGACGCGCGCCGGCACGCTCGGATTCTTTGCGCGTTCGGTGGACGACCACACGAAGGGATTTGTCTCCGCAAATCACGTGATCGCCATGCTCGATGACGCCGCGCCGAACGATCCGATCGTCCATCCCGGTGGTTCGGAGACGAATCCGACGGTCGGTAGATTTCATCATTGCGTCCACCTGCGCGTGAACGGGGAACGGTTCGTCGACGCTGCCTTCGCGACCCTGGCGACGGAGCATTTCGACCCTTCTTCATTGCCCGGCGGCAAACACTTGAAACCTACGCTCGCGCAGCTCGGTCCTCAGCCGCTCGCCGTTGCGAAGTTCGCTGATGGAACGGGTGAGACGCACGGGCACGTCGTGTCGTTCGACTTCGACACGTTCCGAGTCCTGAGCTACGGGCCGCATCTCAATCGGGTGCCGTTTGAGAATCAGCTCGAAGTCGAGTCGACCGTCGCCGCGAAACGTTTCTCGGAACCCGGCGACAGCGGTTCGCTCGTCTATGACGATAACCAGCAGGCAGTCGGCCTTCTGTTTGCCCACAGCCTGCAGGGTGGCGCGTTCAACCACGGGTTTTCGTACGTGAATCCGATCTCGAGGGTGTTGTCGGACCTGCGCGTCGAACCCCTGTGACCGGATGAACGCCGCCGTCTGCTTTACGGCTTCGGACAACAACCCTGGTTTCCGCACTTTGCCGTGCCGTCGTTGATCGGTAGGCCGAGTTCCGGCGAGAACACGTAACGCGTGCCCGGCAGCTCCGGCGCGTCCGGAGCAATCCCGCGAGCGTTGTCCTGCAGGCGCCGCGACTCCACCAACTGCGCGTAGATCGGGAAATGGCTCGCTGTCTTCGTCTCATCGACCGGCAATGCGATATTGGCGATGGCGACATCCGTACCGGGTTTCAGCCGTAGCAGCCGGTTGCCTTCTTCACTACGAACGCTGACGGTGATCTCGTCGCCGTGATCGACCGTCAACAGGGAGACGACGGCGACGTCGTGGCTCTCACGCTCTGCGGCGGACTGCCCCGGCCGTCGAAACGCCTGTAGCTTTCCGCTCTGAAGTGTCAACTCGACGATCGCATTCGGATGCCGAGCGAGGCGTGCCGTGTCATCCGCGGCGCGTAACGACGGAACGAATTGGTCGTGCTGAGACGTCTCCAACCCGCTGCCATCGATGCCATTGAGCTGAAGCACACCTTTCGGCAGGCGAAAAATGCCGTCTTCCATGAAAGCCGCGATATCGGGGTCGTCCGTCTCCCATCCCGAGCGATCGAGGATGAACTGCGGATCGACGATGACGTACGGAAAATGCGGTTCGATGTCTTCGTTTGTCGGTGCCGTGCCGTCGGGCAACAGCACGGGACGAACCCCGTCTTTCTCCGTCACGAAACACACCAGGCCCACGAACAGAACGTCGTAGCTCTTTGGCTGGTTGACCGATGCATCGGCCGAGGAAACGCTTTCGACTTCGGACATGAATGCCTCCTTCTTTAGCTGCCGATCAGTTGGACGGCCGCCCACAATGCCGGCGGGTCACCGTCGTGAATGGCTTCGAGTTGTGCGGTGCGCAGCGCGTCTGCGGCGCGTACGCCACGCGCGAGTTGCGCGTGCACGAGCGGAAAAAAACGCGCGGACTGGTCGTCGTCGATGTCCCAGAGCGTAGCGACGACGCTTGGGACGCCGGCGGCGAGGAACGCGCGCGCGACGCTGATGGTTCCTTCCGGTCGGACCGGTCCGCGCGCGCTGCTGCACGCGGCGACGACGACCGTGGTCGTCCGAGTCAGACGGAGGGCGGCGATGGCCGGAACGTCCAGTCGGCCGCCGGTGAACATCAATCCGGCGTTCCCACGTTTGTCATCGGGAAGAACGCCATGCGTGGCGAGATGAATCACGTTCGCCGCCGACGCGCCCGCGGTGAACGCCATCGCCGTCGCAGAACTGTTTGTGAGACGTGTCGCGTCGGCGTACAGCGACGCGACAGCCGAGGCTTCGCGATCCGCAGCGGGGAGCGGGTCGCTGCCGTCGACGGATGGATTCGCGACGACAAGGACTCGTGGCGCGCGCGCCGTCTCGATTTTGCGTGCACCCATGCGCGCGTAAACGGACGCACTCGGTGCGATGACGAGCGCGTGCTCTTCGATCAAAAAGCGTCCGCCGCGATCGGTCAGCGCCGCGAACGGCGTGGCCGCGATCGCCGGTCCGCCGACGAGCACCAACTCCGTTTTGTTCGCGACGAAGCGCTCGATCGGCTCGACGAGGCGGCGATGGAGCGAGCGACTGAGGCCGCCGACGGTGGTGTTAGTTGCCAGCGGCAGCGCGCGGCGAAATCGTTCCGTGTCACGCTCGAGAGTCTCGCGGCTCACCGCCTCCTGGACTGCCGTGAGTCCATCGCGCGTCATCACGAAGATGATGAGCGTTCGGGGCAACGGGAAGTATTCGACGATGGCTACGTCCGGATCCACCGGCATCGGCACGGTTGCCGGGGCGGCACCGCCGAGCGCATCCAGCAGCTGGCGCGCTCGTGCACGTTCCGCGTAGAGAAACGCAGCGCGCGTGTCTGCGCGGCGCAATGCGAGCGCGATCGCATCCTCGAACAGCTCCTCCGCCGCATCGAACGCTCCCCAGCGCTGCGCGCCGGGAGGCAGCGACTCGCGCGCAGTCTCCAACTGCACGACGCCTGCCTCGAGATCGGCGGCAGCACGCACGTCGTCTCCGAGCGCGCCAAATGCGCGCGCGCGGCTCAGGAGCATGTCGGGAAGGCGAATTCTTCGCCCATGCGTGCGGTGGTATTCGATCGCCGCATCGAGCAATCGCACCGCCTCATGCGGCGACGCCGCAACGATCGCCTCGGCGGCGCGAATGTCCGCGTCAGCGGATTCACGTGCGGCCGCATCGTCGAGCCGGCTGGCGGCTGCACGCGCGCGTTCGATTGCCATTGCGGCGGACGCGGTCGCGTGTGCCTGCGCTAAAGCGCGCGCCTGCAGCGTGCGCATCTCCACTTCCACGGCCGGATCGTCCACGCGCGTCGCAACGTCCGCCGCGAGTTCGAGAAACGACGTCGCGACGCCCCACTGCCTCTTCGCGATGCCATCGCGCGCCACGAAATCCAGCGCCATCTCGAGGCGTGTCGTCGAAGTACGACCGATCTGTTTCAGCGCGACGATGCGTTCTGCCCACGCACTCGCGTGATCTCCGGTCCGGTCGTCGACCTCGGCGATCAGCTCGCGCACCGTCGTCGCGAACTCCGTCTCGCCGAGGCGTTCGAAGATCGAGACGCTCTCACGCAGCGCGAGAAGCGCGTCGCCCCAGTTGCCATCCGACATGTGGCCCAGGCCGAGATGCCAGAGCAGCTGCGCACGATGCGCAGGAAGTTCGGCGGGAGCCGTGGTGAGAAGCTCGCGTTCACGTCGCCGCGCTGCTGAGAGATCGCCAAGCGCGTGATAGGTGTGCGCGACGAAATACGCGGCCGCGAGCGCGAGCGGACTGCCGCCTGACTCGAACTCCGTCTGTGCGCGCGACAGGGTCGTCTGCGCGACCGCGGCGTGGTCGGCCATGAAAGCCTTCTGCCCATCGCGAAACAACTGATGTGCAGTGACGAGATGGCGCCGCTGCGCCGCATCCGCGCGATCGATTGCCGCGACCGCGCCGCGCAACATGCCCTCGCCGCGATTGCGAAACAGCTCCGCACCGAGCTCGCGCGCGACGCGAAGATGCCGCTCCGCCTCGTCGTGCCGGTTTGCCGCTTCCGCGTCGGCCCAGTTCCCGAGGATCTTCGTCTCGCCGTAGCGGCGCGCGTCCTGCGGCTCGGCGCGCGCGAGCGCATGTGCCGCCTCGGGATCGGCGGCGAGGCGCGCGTAGCTCTGCTCGAGAACCGTGCGAAACGGCACCACGGGTGCGAGTGCTCGGCTCCGCGTTCGCGCTTCCGCCGCCCAATCGCTCGACGTATCGATCGCCAGATAGCGCTCCCATGCTTCGCGCGCCTGATCACGAAGACCGAGGTGCTCGAGGATCAGCGCACGGTTGAACAGCGCCTCGGGGAACGCGGTCTCGAGGCGGAGCGACGTATCGACTGCTGCCAACGCGTCGGGTAGCAGGCTTGGGTTGTCGGTACTTGCGGCGAGCTCGCACTCCGCCGCTGCGTAATCGGCGAACACGCGCGCGTCGGATGGTGCGGCGTCGGTGAGCTCGCGCAATTCGGCCACGGCCTGACGTGTGCTGCCGCCGAACAACAATGCGATCGCCCGTGCGCGGCGAGCTTCGATGGAGCGATCCGTGGTCGCTTGATGAAGCGCGAGGGCCGCCGCGGCGGCGAAGGACGGCGCCGGCAACATCGAGGCATTCGCCGTGCGCGTGACGTGGCGGAGCGGTGCCCATGCGAAACCACCGGTGATACGCCCTTCCAGCGTGCGCGCGTCGCGAGGCATGCTTGCGACCAGCAGAGACAGAGGATCGCTCGTACGCGTACGCCACCACAGCGCGGCCGCGGCCGCGACGGCGAGCACCGAGAGCAGAGCAACCGCGCGCGTCTTCCGGAGCAACCCGCCTCCTCCGTTCGTTGCTAGTGAGGGACGTAGAACTCGATTTCCCGCGGTGCTGAAGCGCGGGCGGAACGACCAGTTCTTTCAGTGAATGCGCTAAGGATAGCGCCGTTTGGCGGGCTTACCCGATCCCTTCTTCCTCATCCCCGGCCAGCAGTAACTGCGGCACCTGCGCGAACGCGTAGTCCTTCGCGTGCCTGGTGAATACCCACACCACGTCGAAGCGGCTGCTCGGCCATTTCTGCGGGACGGTGGAGTCGTTGCCGGTGATGGTGTTGCCGATCTGGGGGATGAACTCGTGCTGCCAGGCGATGAGGACCGTGCCTTCGCGGGCGCCGGCGTCGAGGAGCATCAGCTCGTACTCGTCCTTCTTGAAGGCGTCGTTGATCGTGAGGCCGAGCTTCGCGGCGAGCGGGACGAGGGTCTGGTAGGGGCGGTGGCTGTGCTTGCGCGCGTCCGTTTTCGACGCGTAGAGAAACGCGGGTGTCGCGAGGTGGGCGCCCTGTAGCGGACCGCGACTCGGCGCGAAGAGCGTGGCGAGGCCGCCGGCGCGTTGCCAGCCGCGCACGATCAGCGAGTCGGCGTTGCGCTTGCCGGTCGGGAGCACGCCGTCGTCGCTGCCGGTCGGCTTCTCCGCGTGGCGGATGACCATGATCTTTGTGGCAGGCATGCCGGAAGTATATCAACGCGCAACGACGGCTCCACTATGATCGCGCGCGCATGCTGCACTACCTCCTCTCGTGGGAGCGCGCCACCGACCGGCTCTTCGACGTCACGCTCCGGTTCACCGCTCCGCATGACGCCCCGCGACTGCTCTTACCCGTCTGGCGTCCCGGCCGCTACCTCGTGCAGAACTACGCCGCGAACGTGCGGCAATGGTCCGCGGGCGAGCACGGCATCGCGAAGGACGGCAAGTCGTCGTGGCGCGTCGACGCGCGGGCGGGGGAGGAAGTCACCGTCCGCTACCGCTTCTACGCGGGCGTCCTCGACGCCGGCTCGTCGTTCCTCGACGACGACGAGGCGTATGTCAACGGCTCGAATCTCTTCATGCTCGTCGACGGCCTGCGCAACGAAGAGCATCGCCTCACCGTCGCCGCGCCCGCGGAGTGGCTCATCGAGACGCAGCTGCCGCGCGAGAACGAGCAGACCTTCCGCGCGCGCGACTACGATCACCTCATCGACTCGCCGCTCATCGCCGCGGCGACCATCACACGCGAGACATTTCACGAATCGCACGCCACCTTTCATCTCGTCTTCCGCGGCGCCGAAGGTCTCGACACCGCGTCGTACGTCGAGCCGATCCGCGCCATCGCGCATACGCAGGCCGCGCTCTTCGGCGGCTTGCCGTTCGACACCTACCGCTTCCTCTATCACCTCGGCGAACGGTGGCACGGCGTCGAGCACGAAGACTCCTGTTCCATCATCGCGCGCCGCTCGCAGCTCCTCGGCGGAGGACCCGGCGACGAGGGCTTCGACCGCTTCCTCTCGATCACCTCGCACGAGCTCTTTCACGCGTGGAATGTCAAACGGATCGTGCCGGCCGCGTTCACGCCGTACGACTACTGGCACGAGACGCCGACGCGCCTGCTGTGGGTGATGGAAGGCGTGACGTCGTACTACGGCGACCTCACGCTCGTGCGCGGCGGCGTGTGGAGCGTCGCGCGCTACGTCGAACAACTGCGGCGCGAGATCGAAACGCTCGAAGGCATGCCGGCGCGCCTGCACGTGCCTTTGTCGCAGGCCAGCTTCGACGGCTGGCTGAGCGATCCCGCGTACAACCACGATCACGCCAACGCGTGGTACTCGTTCTACAACAAAGGACAGCTCGTCGCGTTGCTGCTCGATCTCGCGATCCGCCGCGCGACGAACGGCGAGCGCTCGCTCGACGACGTCATGCGCCTGCTGTGGGACGAGTACGGCGTGCCGCGGCGCGGCCTCGAGGAAGACGGCTTCGAACGCACCGTCGCGAAGATCGCGGACGTCGACGACTTCTTCGCGCGCTACGTCGACGGCGTCGAGCCGCTCCCATACGACGAATGCCTCGGCAGCGTAGGACTCGCGTTCTCGTCGACTCCGCGCGACGGCGCCTCGCTCGGCGCGCGGCTCGACGGCAGCGGCGGATCGCTCATGGTCAGCGCCGTGCTGCGCGGCGGCGCGGGCATGGACGCGGGCCTGCTGCCGGGCGACGAGCTGCTCGCGCTCGGCGAGACGCGCATCGCCACGCCGGAACTGCTCGCGGGCGCGCTCCGTGCGATGCAGATCGGCGAGAGCGCGGAGCTGCTCGTCGCGCGCGCGGGCGTCGTGCGACGGCTCGCATTCACCGCGCGGCGCGATCCGCGGCCGCAGATCGGACTCGCTGTCGCAGGGCCGAGCGAGTTGCGGCGCCAGTGGCTCAGGGAACCTCCGCACAAGCCGGAGGCACGCCGCTGATGGCGCTTACGGGCCGAGCTCCGCGTCGCTCGTCGTCAACGATGGCACCGCATCGCCTCCTCCTCGCTTCTCGATCTCGACCCGTAATCGCCATCAGCGGCATGCCCCCGACTTGTGCAGAGGTTCCTTAGGAGAAACGAATGAACGAACGCGCTCCGCTGGAGCTCACCGAGGACCGCGTGCCGGTCGCCGGAATCGAGACCGCGATCGGCGAGCTGGTCGAGCTCTACGGCGGCGAAGTCACGGCCGAACGCGAACGCGCGCGCGACTTCGCGCTGCCGCTGCGGCGCGGCAACGCGTCCGCCGGCGCCGTGGAGTGCACACTGACGTGGGCACCCGACGCCGCCGTCTCCGACGTCGCGACGGCCACGGTTCGTCTCGTCGCCAACCGCGATCTCGACGCGCCGAAAGCGCAGCGCGTGCTGTTCCTCCTCGCCGGCGTCATCGGCGCGGTGCTCTTCACGCTCTGGCCGTTCTTCCCGCACGAGCGCGAGTTCGGCACGCTCGGCGCCCTCGGCGGCATCGTCGCGATCGCGGTCTATCTGCTCACGCTGCGGAAAACCAGCGGCGGCATCGCCGCTGATTTCCTGCAGCGTCTGGCGAAACATCAGCGCGGCGACCGGCGGTAAGACGCGGCCACGCCCATGTTCACGGCGTCGAGCCCGAGGAGGCGGACGTCGAGGAGCAAGTCGTCGGGAGAACGGTTGCCGATGAGCGCGAGCGGGATGTCGACGGCGAGCGGCGCGTTGCCGGCCGCGAGCTCGCGCGCCGACTCGCCCCACGCCAGCGACGTTCCGTCGTGCGCGACGATCACATCAAAGCGATAGTTGCCGGCGACGTGGACGTTCGCATTCGCGCTGACGCGCAGCACGTCGCCGACGACGTCCGCGTGGATCGAACGCGGATGCACGTCCGCCGCGCCGCGTTCAGCGACGAGCTCGCCCGAGCCGGTGCGCGCGAACTCCGCGCCGCGTGGCGTGAGACCGTCCGCGTCGAAACGCGCCTGCCACGCGCCGGGCGCGTGCGACGGGAGGTCGGCGAGCGTCGCGCGATAGACGCCGTTGCCTTCCTCGACCAGAGCGACTGCATCGAACGCGTGACCGTCCGGCGACGCGAGCCGCGCCACGACGTGCGCGCCGGTGATCGGCGCGTTGCCGTCGCGCAGCTCCGCGACGAGCGTCACCGGCTCGCCCGGCTGCCGCGAGAGCGGCTCCGCCCACGTCGAGAGCGTCACGGAGCTGTCCGGCTCCGCAGCGACGACAACGGCGCGCTCGCGCGTGTCGAGATCGAGGCGATAGCGCGCGGCGGTCGTGTGCAGCACGTGCAGCACGTGATTCGCGCCGCGCGGCAGGCCGAGCTCCGCGGACTCGTTCGCGTCGATGGCGAAGCGGCGCAGTCCGCGTTCGAGCGAGCCGTTCTCCGACGGCTCGAGCACCGCGCCGTCGGGTGTCGTGAGGCGCGTGCGCGCGGCGCCGGACGGCGTCATCGCGAGCACGATCATCCCGCCGTCGCCGGTCGCGGGAATGGCGATCGAGTTGCCGTGCACCTCGCGCGCGAACATGCGCGAGACGTTCGCCGGCGCGTGCGCGACCGGCGCCTCGTACTTGGTGTTCGCTTCGAACGCACCGGTGACATCGGCGGCGAAGAGAGACGGTGCGAAAAGGAGCGTGCAGAAGAGAATGCGTTTCATCGTCGTGCGTCTCCTTCTCAGAAATCGGTGGCCAGCGAGTTGCCGATCTTCTGGTAATCGTTGCGGCGGTTGTGGTGGTGATTCGCCGTCGTCGTGAACCACACCACGCCCACCGCCTGCGCGCTGTACTGCGACACCATGCCGTCGTCTTCGCCCGGCATTCCGGCGATGCCGGAGAGCGTCGCCAGACCGTAGTCCTCCGAATGCGCGAAGTCGTTCCAGAGGCCCGTGCCGGCGATGTTGTAGATCGTCTTCGGCAGCGCCGGACGTCCCGCCGTTCCCTTGAGGTAGTACTGGTTGTAGTACGCCATCGACGAGGTCGTGCAGTTGCGCGTCGAATCGTTGTTCTGGCCGACGAGATCGATCATCCAGCCGGTGAGCCACGAGCCCGACAGCGTTCCCGCGAGGTTCGCCGCCTCGGAGCCTTTGTTCGGCGGCGCGATCGAGTTCACCCAGCGGATGCGGTTGATGATCGGCTGGTAGCGCGAGTCGTACGTCGGGTTCGACAAGATCCAGCGGATGACCACGCCGCCGAACGAATGCGTCTCCACGACGATGTCGTCGATCGCGTTCGCGTTCATCCAGGTGTAGATCTCGCCCGCGACCTGGCCCGCGGCCACCCACATGATCTGCGTGCCGTCGTACGAGCAGACGAGGTACGGGATCGTGAAGCCTTTCGTCGAGGCGCGGAGCATGTCGTCGCCCCAGTACGCGCGCGCGACGGCGGCCTGCGCGAGGTCCGCGCCTCCTTTGCCGTGGATGAAGACGACGCCGGTTTTTGCGGAGAGAGACGAGCCGAAGAGGAGCGTGACGCCGACCAGGAGCAGAGCGCGCAACTTCATGATTTCCGTGCCTCCTGAAGCGCGTCTCTATGTTCAACGGCAATGCCGTACGTATTTTCAACGAGTTGCGCCGGCCGAGGGTCGTGCATTGAGCCGAAACGGGCTGAATGAGGGTTCAATGTTTGCGCCGATGGGTCGGGAAGTGGTCCGCGCAAAGGCGCGCCGCGACGACATGCGATAATCCGCCCCGCATGATCAGCCGCGACGCCGTCGTCGTCCGCACCGGCGATCTCGTCAGCGCTCCGATGGGCGACGAGCTCGCGATGATGGACATGGAAACCGGAACCTACTTCGTGCTCGACGAGATCGCCGCCGCGATCTGGGAACAGCTCGAGCAGCCGACGCGCGTCAGCGCGCTCTGCTCCACGCTCGAGAACCGCTACGACGTCAGCGCGTCGCAGTGCGAGGCGGACGTGCTGCCGTTCCTGCAGAGCCTGCATGCGAAGCGCCTCGTCCGCCTTGTCGAAGAACCGTAGCGTCGTCCTCCGCCTCACGTGGCGCGACTGGCTCGCGCTCGCCGAGGCCACGGTGTGGCTGGGGCTCGGCCGCGTGACGATCCTGCTCGTGCCGTTCAACGCTCTCTCGCGCCGCCTCGGCGCGCACATGCAGGAGTCGCCGAAGAGCGGCGAGGCGCGCCATGCCGATGCGATCCGCCGGATCGCGTGGGCGATCGGCGCGGTGAGCCGCCGCGCGCCGTGGCGTTGCAAGTGTCTCGAGCAGGCGTTCGCCGCGAAGCTCATGCTGCGCTTCCGCCGCATCCCGAACACGCTCTACCTCGGCGTCGCGCGCGGCGAGACGAAGGTCGAAGCGCACGCGTGGGTACGCAGCGGCGACTACTACCTCACCGGCGGCGCCGAGCGCGCGCGTTACGCCGTCGTCTCGACGTTCGCCGACGGGGCCGCGCGTTGAGCGCGATCTACGGGCTCGTACGTTTCGATAGCGAGGTGGACGCGCGCGAAGCGGCGGCGATGCGCGACGCCATCGCATACTGGGGCCCCGACGGCGGAGCATTTTCCGACGCGCATGCCGCCATCGGCTGCCGCGTCTCGCACGACGAGCCCGCGCACGACGCGGTGCTGCGGCTCGCGAAGGGCGAGATCGTCGTCGCCACCGCGCGTCTCGACAATCGCGACGAACTGACGCCGCTCTTCGGCGACGTCGACGACCGCGCGCTCGTCGCCGCCGCGTACGAACGCTGGCGCGAAGACGCGTGCACGCGGCTGTACGGCGACTGGTCCTTTGCGGCGTGGGACGCGCGCGCGCGGCGTTTGTTCGTCGCGCGCGATCACTTCGGCAACACCGCGCTCTATCACCATCGCAGCGGCGACGCGTTCGCATTCGCGTCCAGTCGCAAGGCGCTCTTCGCGCTGTCCTATGTGCCGCGGCGGCTCAACGAGCTGCGGCTCGCGCAGCATCTCGCGTTCTGGCCGACGGACGGCGCGGCGACGCTGCACGAAGACGTCTTTCGCCTGCCGCCGGGGCATCACCTCGTCGTCACGGCGAGCGGCACGCGGCTCACGCGCTACTGGCATCCGGAAGACTTGCCGGAGTTGCGGCTGCCGAACGATGCCGCTTACGTCGAGGCCTTTCTCGCGCGCTACGACGCCGCCGTCCGCGCACGGATCCGCACGAGCCGGCGCATCGCAACGACGCTCAGCTCTGGACTCGACTCCGGCTCGGTGACGGCGCTGGCGGCGCGCGCGGCGGCGCCATTGCGGTTGACGGCGTTCACGTCCGTGCCGCGTTTCGCGGAGATCGCGCAGTTGCTGCCGCGCGTCGTCGTCGACGAATGGCGGCTCGCGCATGTCGTCGCGGAGCGTTGCGGCATCGAGGATCACCGTCCGCTGCGCGCGGAGCGCGTCACGACGCTGGACGCGTTCCGGCGCTCGCTCTTTCTGCACGACGAGCCGGAGTTCGCCGCGGGCAACCTGCACTGGATCATCGACCTGCTCGCGGAATCGCAACGCGCGGACGCCGGCGTGCTGCTGACCGGACAGCTCGGCAACGGCGGCGTCTCGTGGAGCGGCGATCAGCAGCACGCGCTGCGGTCGTTTCTGCGCGGACGCTGGCTCGACACGTACCGTGCGTTGCGCGAATTTCAGCGCAACCGGCGCACCTCGTTCGCGCGCGCGGTTTCCGCGCAGCTCGCGCGTCCGCTGCGGGCGCGCGCATATTCATTCGCGTTCCGCCGCGGCTGGTCCGAAGGCATCCTCGCGCGCCACGACGTCATGCATCCCGCGTTCGCGCGGCGCATGCGCATCGGCGACCGCATGCGCGCGGCCGGCTACGATCCGCTGCAGAGCGGCGTCCTCGACGTGCGCGCGCAGCGGCTGCGCGTGCTGCTGCCCGACATCAATCCGATCGGCGCGATCTGGCACGAGAGCGGGGCAGGGTACGGACTCGAGGTCGTCGATCCGACCGCGGACGTCCGCCTGCTCGAGTTCTGTCTCGCCATTCCGGACGAGCAGTTCGCGCGCGGCGACCGCGATCGCTGGCTGATCCGCCGCGCGATGGAAGGCATTCTGCCGCCCGAGGTGCAGTGGAACACGCGGCGAGGCAGCCAGGGGGCGGACCTCGCGTTGCGGTTGCGCGCCGACGCGCCGGAGATCGACGCCGCGATGAACGCGCTCGCGTCGTCGCCGGCCGTTCGCGAGTATCTCGATCTCGATGGGATGCAGCGCCGCTGGACGCTCGTTCGCGACGGCGCGCCGGCGGCCGCGCTCGCTGTCGCACCGATGTTCGCGCGCACACTGCTGTTCGCGTTGTTTCTCGCAGATTGTGCTTGACGTAACCTGGTGCAGATGCTTCACTTGCAGCATGTAGTGATTCGGGGAGGACAGGGTGAACCAGAAGAAGCCAGACACCATTGAAACGACGACGGAGAAGCGTCCGTGGGAAGCGCCGACGATCGAGGAAATCGACTACGCGGCCACCGAGGCGGCGTACATCTTCGGCGGCGTCTCGGACCTCGGGATTTACACCGTCTAACGGTACTGACAACGTCCCGGTACGCGCGCCGCGGCTCGTCCGCGGCGCTTCTTTTTATGTCCGAATCCCTCCTCATCGAGCCCGTCTCCTTCGTCCGTCCGCCGTCGCTCGTCCGCGAAGGTGACGTCGCGGTTCTGACGCATCCGCACACGGGGCTCGGCTACCGCCTCAATCACACCGCCGCGGCGATGTTCGAGTCGCTGCGCGAGCCGATCACGCTCGGCGAATTGCGCGCGCGCTTCGCCGCGGAGGCGGAGGAAGGTGCCGAGTCGGCGGAGGCCTTCGTGCGGCGCATGCGCGAGCTCGGCTTCGTCGACGTGCGCGATGCGGATGATGCGAGCGCGGGGATGCGCCGTCGCTATCTCGATCTGCTCAAGAAGGCGCTCGTCAATCTCATCTATCCCGAGCACGAGCTGCGGCTCTATCACCTCGAGCACACTCCCACGACCGGCGACCGCCTCGCCGACCAGCGGCGCCTGCGCGATCTCCGCTACGTCGACGCGCCGACGTTCGACGAGATCGTCGCCTGCAAGCGCGACGGGCAGAACTTCCGCCGCCTCGTCACGCGCTACTCGCACACGATGGTCGGCCTGCGCCGCCTCGAGAACCTCGAATGGTGCGCGTCGGAGCTCTTCGCCGCCGGCGTCGAAGGCGACTTCCTCGAAGCGGGCGCGTGTCAGGGCGGCGCGTCGATCTTCATGCGCGCGCTGCAGGTCGCGTACGGCGAGCCGCACCGTCGCATGTGGGTGGCCGACTCGTTCGCGGGATTGCCCGAGCCGGTGTCTGAGCCCGACGCCGGCATCGACTTCAGCGAGTCGAAACAGCCGTGGCTCGCCGCGAGTCTCGACGCCGTGCGCGACAACTTCCGCACGTACGACCTGCTCAGCGACGAGGTGCAGTTCATCCCCGGCTGGTTTTCGGAGACGCTCGCCGCGGCGCCGGTCGAACGCCTCGCGCTGCTGCGCATCGACGCGGATCTCTACGCGTCGACGATGGACGTGCTGACCGCGCTCTACGACAAAGTCGTTCCGGGCGGTTTCGTCGTCGTCGACGACTACCACGCGTTCGTCGTCTGCCGCCGCGCCGTCGACGACTTCCGCGCGTCGCGCGGCATCACCGCGCCGCTGCGCCGCGTCGACTGGACCGCCGTGTACTGGCAGAAGACGGCGTGAGATGACGCGGCGGCTGGTCATCGTTCATCCGTCGAAGCTGCGCGGCGAGAACCACGGCGTCTACATCCAGCACGTCGCGTCGCTGCGTTGGCTGCTCGACGGAAACGAAGGCTGGAGCGTCGCCGCGCTCGATCCGCTGCATCCCGCGTTCGCGGACGCGGTGCTCGCGAGCGATCTCGTCGTCGTGCACATGCTGCCGCACCGCGAGATCGACGCGCTGCTCCGCCTGCGCCGCGCGCGCAACCTCCCGACGCTCTTCGAGTTCAGCGACAACTTCCTCGACCTCGGCGACTGGCTGCCGAAACGACATCTCTTCCGCAGCCCGCTCGTGCGCCAGAACCTGCTGCACTACGCCTCGCGCTGCGACGCCGTCCAGGTCTACGCGCCCGGCCTCGCCGAGCTCTTTCGCCATGTGAATCCGAACGTGATCGTCTTCGATCCTTACGTGCCCATCGCGTCGCCGCGGCCGGTCAAGCCGGACGGCTTCGTCTTCGGCTGGGGAGGCACGACGTCGCACGAAACCGATCTCGCGCGCATCGCGCCGGCGATCGTCGCCTTCTGCGCCGCGCACCGCGACGCGACGTTCGCCTTCATGGGCGATGAGGCGATGTTCGCGCGGCACTTCGCCGCGATCGCGCCGGAACAGACGCGCGTCGCGCCGTTCGGCGCGTACGACGCGTACCTCGAATTCGTGCGCGGACTGCACGCCGGTCTCGCGCCGCTGCACGACTCCGGCTTCAACGCCGGACGCACCGACACGAAGTTCGCGACATACGCGGCGTCCGCCGTTGTGCCGCTTCTCGAAGACGCACCGCTGCATCGCCCGCACGCGGATCGCGCGCGGCTCTTCCGCGACGCGGACGAACTGCGCGCCGCGCTCGAAGCGCTGTACGCCGACCGCGCGGAATGCCACGCGTTTGCGGATCGCGCGTACGCGTGGGCTCAACGCGAGCGCGGCGAAGCGACGCTGCGACAACAACGCATCGACGCCTATCGCGCGCTGCTGCCTTCACAACCGGTTGCCGATGCGCCGCTCGTCATCGACCCCGCGCCTCCCGAAGCGTCGCGGCTCCTCGAGTTTTCGATGCAGAAGCCGGACGCAGCGCTGGAGACCGCGCGCGCGATTGCGGACGCGCATCCCGGCTACGTGCAGGCGCAGTGGGCGGTCGCGACGACGCTCGAAGCGCTCGCGCGCTACGACGAGGCGTTCGCGCACGCGGAACGCATCGCGTGGCCGCCGCTGTACGCCGAGCTCGCGGCGGAGCTGAAGGCGCGGCTCGCGCGGCGCGTGCGTCCCGCCGACGCCGCGCGCTATCTCGACGCCGTCGCCTCGCCGCTCATCCGCCTCCGTTTGTCGGCATCGGCGCAGCGCGACAAATCCGCATTTTTTCGCGCGGTTCTGCGCGAACAGCCGTACGATTACTTCGCACTGTCCGCGATCATCCGGGTCCTCCAGGAAACGAATTCGGATTCGAGCGAGCTGGACGAGCTTTACGCGCGCGCCTGCCTCGTCTCGCCCGAGCTCGTGCCGCGGGACCGGCGGCCGGCAGCGCTCGTCCCATTCCTTCCGACATGAACGGCTTTGACCACGAGTACGGGCTCTACGGCCTGACGCTGCGCTCGAACCGCGCGCTGCCGGGGCTCGCGCCGCGCCGCGGCGACGCGCCGGAGATCGTCATCGACTTCGCGGGCCGCACCAGCGACGCGTTCCAATGCGCCGACGAGCCGTTCTGGCAGAACGGCTTCGAGACGCTCTGGCATCGCGACGACGGCTCGTGGCTGCTGCGCTATGTCGACGAGCGCGACGGCGGCTTCTGGAGCGTGGCTTTCGCGAACGACGCGACGCGTCTCACCGTGCGCTGGACCGACGACGCGATGCTCGACGACATCCCGTCCGTGCTGCAAGGCCCCGGACTCGCCGCCGCGCTGCATCTGCGCCGCGTGCCGCTGCTGCACGCGAGCGTCCTCGCGACGGACGGCGGCGCGATCGCGCTCATGGGCACGCCCGGCGCCGGCAAGTCGACGACCGCCGCGGCCTTCGTCGCGCGCGGTCACGCGCTCCTCAGCGACGATCTCGCCGCGCTCGCGATCGACGACGACGGCATCCGCGTGCAGCCCGGATATCCGCGCCTGCGTCTCTACGCCGACTCCGCGCGCGCCGCCGGTTTCGCGGCCGACACGCTTCCGCGCGTTTTCGCCGCCGCGATCCTCGGCGACAAGCGCTTCGTCGCGCTCTCGCCGGACGACGGCACGTTCTGTCCCGAGCCGCGAGCGCTGCGGGCGATCTACCTGCTGCAGCCGCGCCGCGCCGGCGGGGGAGAGCCGCGCATCCGCGCCGTGCCGCCGCGCAACGCGTTACCGCTGCTGCTGCAGAACATCTACTCCGGCCGTTTTCTCGATGCGTCGCGCCGCGCGATGACCATGCGCGCCTGCGCGCGCGTCGCCGACGCGGTTCCCATGTACACCGTCGAAGCGGGCGACGATCTTGCGCAACTGCCGCGGCTCGTCGACGCGCTCGCTGCCTGATGACGATGATCGAGCTGCGCGCACCCGAGCTTCAGTTTCTCGCCGCCGCGGTCCGTGCGGCGCTCGGCACCGCCGACCGCGGGACATGGCCGCGCGATCTCGATGCGAACACGCTCGTCGCCGCGGCGGAACAGCACGGCGCGATCGTGCTGCTCGACCGCGTGCTCCGTTCCAGCGGCGCGCCCGACGACGTCGTGACGCGCGTGCGCACGCTCGCGCGCAGCCAGACCGAGCGCACGCTCGTGCTCACGCGCCAGCTGCGCGTGCTGCTCGATCTCTTCGAGACCCACGGCATCACCGCGCTGCCGGTGAAAGGTCCCGTGCTCGCCGCGACCGCGTACGGCCACGTGGGCATGCGCGGCGCGAGCGGCGATCTCGATCTCATCCTCCGCGCCGCCGATCTCGATCGCGCCGTCGCCATCCTCGGTGACGCCGGCTATCAGCGCGTCGAACCGGCCATCGACGAACACGATCACGAGCGGTGGGAGAGCGAGGCGCATCTGCTCCCCGCGACCGCCGCGCAGGGCACGCTGGTCGAGCTGCATACGGAGCTGATCGGCAACTTCTACACCGCGCCGGTCGATCTCGAGGCAGTGCTCGCGCGCTGCGAGCCGCGTCCGCTGTTCGGACGCGCGGTGCCGGTCATCGCAGCCGAGGATCTGCTGCTGTATCTCTGTTTGCACGGTGCGCGGCACATGTGGAGCCGGCTGCTCTGGACGATCGATCTCGCGGCGCTGCTGCGCGCGCATCCGGCATTCGACTGGGACGCGCTCGTCGAGCGCGCCACCGCGATCGACGCGCGCCATCGCGTCGCCCTCGGCCTGCATCTCGCGGCGGAGCTCTTCGACGCGCCGGTGCCGGCGGATGTGCGGCGGTGCCTGTCGTCGTCGCCGAGGCGACTTGCGAGGGCGGCGGCGCTGGCGGTGCAGCGGATGGATGCCGCTTCGCGCGGCGAGCACGCGCCGGGGTTGATTGCGCGCTTGCGCTGCGAGCTCGCCGTGCGCGAGACGCACGACCAGCGCGCGACGTATCTGCACCGCCAGCTCGCGCCGAACGCGCGCGATCGCGCGTGGCTCCGGCTGCCGCGCGGGCTCGGGTGGCTGCATTGGATGCTGCGTCCGATCCGTCTCGCGACGCGGTACGGCGGGCGCGGACACGAGCACGCGCCGCCGCGCTCGACGCGCATCTCGCTCGCGGTCGTCATCCCGACCTATCGACGGACGGAGGCGCTGCGACGGTTGCTCGCGTCGATCGAGGCGCAAACCGTCACGCCGTCCGAAGTGCTCGTCGTCGATCAGAACGCGCCGGGCTTTCTCGACGACGTGCTGCGCGAGACGCGCGTGCGCCTGACGCGCGTCATGCTCGACCAACCGAACGCCGCGGCGGCGCGCAACGCCGGATTCCTGCGCGCGACGTCGACGCACGTGCTCTTCCTCGACGACGACGAAGTGATCGGCCCGGAGTTCGTCGCGCAGATGCTCGACGCCTTCCGCCGCCATCCGCAAGTGCGGTGCCTCTGGCCGATCGTGCATTTCCCCGGCAAGCGCGAGGCCGCGCTGCACGCGTGGCAGCGCTTTCATCGACGCGGACGCGCGATCGCCGGCTCGTCGATCTTTCCCGTGAATCGCGCGGGAAGCGGCGGCGTCGCGTTCGAGCGCGAGTACTTCCGCAAGTCGGGCGGCTACGACGATCTGCTGTTCGCGTTCGGGCACATGGCGGAGGACTGGGAGCTGTCCACGCGGATGCGCGCGCGCGGAATGACCATCTGGTCCGATGCGTCGCTCTTCATCGAGCACACGCCGACGTACGACGGCGGCTGCGCGATCCGCACGGCTCCCTATGAAGAAATTCGCCGCGCGTCGGCGCGCGCGTGCATGTTCCGCCAGCGCATCGCCGCCGCTCCGCCGTTCCGCCTGCGGCTGCGCGACCTCGTGCCGATCGCCCGCTTCTCGCTGCTCAGTTCCATGGGACGCGCGGACGCGCGGCGCGCGGTGCTGCGCCATCCGCTGTGGCACTTGCGCATGATCGCCGACGCGCGGAGCGAGAGCCGCGAACTGCTCGCGCGGCACGGCGCGCGCTACAGCGACGCCGCGCGCGTCGATCATCTGACTCACGCGGACGTGGGCGTCGTCGCGGAAGAGCGCGCGAAGGCCGCCGTCTAAAGCGCGCCTACAGCTTGCCGGTCACGATCGTTTTCGCGATCGTCTGCAACTGCATGTTGCTCGTGCCTTCGTAGATCTGGCCGACCTTCGAGTCGCGCCAGAACTTCTCGACCGGATACTCCTTCGTGTAGCCGTTGCCGCCGTAGAGCTGCACGGCCAGCGACGTCACGCGCTCGGCGACCTGCGAGGAGAAGAGCTTCGCCATCGCCGCCTCGCGGAGGAACGGCTGGCCGGCGTCCTTGAGCCGCGCGGCGTTGTAGACCATGAGGCGCGCGGCCTCGAGATCGGTCGCGGCCTGCGCGATCTGGAACTGCACGCCCTGGAACTCGGCGATCTTCTGGCCGAACTGCTTACGCTCCTTCGTGTACGCGATCGCGTGTTCGAGCGCGCCGCGTGCGACGCCGAGCATCTGCGCGCCGATGCCGATGCGTCCCTCGTTCAGCGTCTCGATGGCGATCTTGTAGCCCTTGCCTAATTCGCCGAGGACGTTCTCGCGCGGCACGCGGCAGTCTTCGAGGATCAGCTCGCACGTCGACGACGCGCGGATGCCGGTCTTGTCTTCCTTCTTGCCGACGGAGAACCCGGGGAAGTCGCGCTCGATGAGAAACGCGGTGATGCCTTTGTAACCGGCGTCGGGGTTCGCGTTCGCGAAGACAATGAACACGCCCGCTTCCGCCGCGTTCGTGATCCACAGCTTGCGGCCGTTGAGCACGAAGTGATCGCCGTTCTCCTGCGCGCGTGTCGCCAGCGCGAACGCATCCGATCCCGATCCGGCCTCGGACAGCGCGTACGCGCCGACCGTATCGGTGGCGAGCATGCGCAGGTACTTCGACTTCTGATCGTCGTTGCCCCAGCGGATGAGCGCGTTGTTGACGAGCGTGTTCTGCACGTCGACGAGCACGCCGCACGACGCGTCGACGTGCGAGAGCTCCTCGACGACGAGCACCGCGGTGAAGAACGTCGAGCCGGCGCCGCCGAACTGGTCGGGGACTTCGATGCCCATGATGCCGAGGTCGAAGAAACTCGCGATCAGATCCTTCGACATCGTCGCGTCGCGATCCATCTGGTGGACCAGCGGCCGGATCTTCTCGATCGCGAAATCGCGAACGCTCTGCTGGAACATCTGCTCGTCTTCGGAGAGCAGCGTCAGCGGCGCTCCCGGCGTGAGTTCAACGGTCTGCGTGGTCATGGAATCCTCCGAGTGAAGTAGCGGCGGAATCATAACTCGACCGTGTACGATGTCGCGTCCGCGACGGAAGCGCCCGGCTTCACGCGCACGATGACCGCTGCGATCACGATCCACGACCTCGGCAAGCGCTACGCGATCGGCACCGCGTGGGAGCAGCGCCAGTTGCGCGAGATCCTCGCCGAGCCCGGGCGCCTCTTCCGCAGGCGCGCCGCACCGTCCGAGTTGTGGGCGCTGCGCGACCTCACCGCCGACATCCCGCGCGGCGCCGTAGTCGGCGTCGTCGGCCGCAACGGCGCGGGCAAGAGCACGCTGCTCAAGATCCTCAGCCGCATCACCGAGCCGACCGTGGGGGAGGCGCGCGTCTACGGCCGCATCGCCAGCCTTCTCGAAGTCGGCACCGGCTTTCATCCCGAGCTCACCGGGCGCGAGAACGTCTTCCTCAACGGCTCGATCCTCGGCATGTCGCGCGCCGACATCCGCCGCAAGTTCGACGAGATCGTCGCGTTCGCCGACATCGGCCGCCTGCTCGACACGCCCGTCAAGCGCTACTCGTCCGGCATGTTCGTGCGGCTCGCCTTCGCCGTCGCCGCGCACGTCGATCCGGAAATCCTGCTCGTCGACGAAGTCCTCGCCGTCGGCGATGCCGCCTTCCAGAAGAAATGCCTCGGCAAAATGGAGGCGATCGGGCATGAAGGAAGGACGGTCGTCGTGGTGAGCCACAACATGAGCGTCGTGACCGCGCTGTGCGAACGCGCGCTGTGGCTCGATGCGGGGAAGCTCGTGCGCGACGGCGCCGCGTCGTCCACCGTCGCCGCGTATCTATCGTCGGGTGTCTCGTCCGAGCTCGTGTGGCGTCCGCCCGACGAGCGCAATCCCGCCTTCCGCTATCACGAGGTGCGGCTGACGTGTGCGCGTGCGGAAGGCGACGCGTTTCCCGCCGACGCCGCGTTCGAGATCGCCTTCGACTTCACGGTGCACGCGGCGATGCCGCCGAACCGGCTCGCGTTCGCGTTGCTCGCCGAGGATGGGGAGGTCGTGCTCGCATCGGCGAGCACGGACGCGACGCCCACGCTCAACCATGCGATGCCGCTCGGACGGCGGCGCTTGCGCTGCGAGATTCCGGGATCGCTATTGCGGCCGGGGCGTTACTTCGTGACGGTGTCCGAGCCGTTCGCGGACGCGCAACGTCTGCACGAGGGCGTGCTGAACTTCACGATCACGGAACAGAACAGCATCGCCGCGCGCGACGGGCGCACGGCACGCGTGGTGCCTGTGCTGCCGTGGACGGCCGAGGAGGGGGAGTGATCGGGGAGTGGTTCTGGAAGATCGCGGATCCGCTGCTGTTGCGCTTGCGGAGCCGCCTCGAGCATCTCGACGACGTGCGGCCGAGCACGCGGCGCGAGGACGCGCTGCGTCAGGCCGGTGCGATCGCGCCGACGGTGCGGCTTCTGCCGGAGGGGAGTCTGTCGAACCTCGCCGCGCGCGACCGGCTCGCGATCGGTGACTACACGAACGTGCGTGGTGAAGTGCGCGTGCTGACGCCGGACGCGTCGATCCGCATCGGACGCGACTGCTACATCGGGCCGCAGACGCGCATCTGGGCCGCCGACGGAATCACCATCGGCGATTACGTGCTCATCGCGCATGGCGTCGACATCCTCGATCACGACTCGCACTCGCTGCGCGCGGATCAGCGGCGCGAGGAAGCGCGCGATCTCTTCGAGCGGCGCGTCGAGATCGATTTCACGCACGTTTCGATGCGGCGCATCGTCATCGAAGACGACGTCTGGATCGGCGCGAAGTCGACGATCCTCAAAGGCGTGCACATCGGGCGCGGCGCGATCGTCTCCGCGGGCACGATGGTCACGAAAGACGTCGAGGCCTTCACGCTCGTCGCGGGCAATCCGATGCGCGTCGTGCGGCAGCTGGAGCCGTGAGCGCGCAGCCCGACGCGCCATGCCCCGGGCCGGACTCGAACCGGCACGCCGCTCACGCGGCAGCGGATTTTAAGTCCGCAGCGTCTACCGGTTCCGCCACCGGGGCCGCTGCGATGATAACTCCGCCGTGAACGCGAAACGCTCGTGTACGATGCGGCCCGTGACGGAGTCGAACGGATCAGTGGCCGCGGAGCCGATGCCGGTACTCGTCATCCGGCCGTCGCGCGGCTGGCGCGCCCTCGGCCTCCGCGAGCTCTGGGCCTACCGCGAGCTGCTGTGGATCTTCGCCTGGCGCGATCTCAAGGTCCGCTATCGCCAGACCTTCCTCGGCGCGGTCTGGGTCATGGGCCAGCCGCTGATCACGATGGCGATCTTCACGTTGATCTTCAACCGCGTCGCGCATTTGCGCGCGTCGGGCAACGTGCCCTACAGCGTCTTCGTGCTCTCCGGACTGCTGCTGTGGAACTTCTTCTCCGCGTCGGTTGCGCACGCGGGGAACAGCCTCATCGGCGCGTCGTACCTCATCTCGAAGGTCTATTTCCCGCGCCTCGCCATTCCGCTCGCGGCGACGATCGTCGACCTCGTCGACCTCAGCGTCTCGGCCGTTCTGCTTGCGGCGTTGATGATCTGGTATCGCGTGCTGCCGGGGCCGGAGATCGTGCTCTTTCCGGTGGTCGTGCTCGCGGGCGCGGTGCTCGCGACGGGCGTCGGCTTGTGGTGTGCGGCGTTGAACGTCGAGTATCGCGACGTGCGCGTGCTCATTCCGTTCGTCCTGCAGCTAGGCATGTTCGCCACGCCGGTCGCGTACTCCGTCGACGTCATCCCCGCGAAATACCGCTTTCTCGTGCTCCTGAATCCGATGACCGGGATCATCGAGGCGGGACGCGCGACGCTGTTCGGCACGCCCGTGGCGATGGAAGCGCTGCTCTCCGCGGCGATCGTGTCGCCGCTCGTGCTCATCACCGGCATTTACTACTATCGCCGGATGGAACGGCTGTTCGCCGACCTTCTCTGACGAGCCATGACGGTCAGCGTTTCGACTCCGACGTCGTCTGCCGCGATCGCAATCCGAGGTCTCGGTAAACGGTATCGAATCGGCGAGCAGTTCCGGCCTTCGGCGGTCCGCGACAAACTGGCCAACCCGCGCGAGCTCTTCCGCCGCAGCGCCCCGGCGCGCTCCATCTGGGCGCTGCGCGACGTCTCGCTGGACATCCGCCACGGCTCCGTCGTCGGTCTCATCGGACGCAACGGCGCGGGCAAGAGCACACTGCTCAAGATCCTCAGCCGCATCACCGAGCCGACCGAAGGTGAGGCGCGGCTGTACGGACGCGTGGCCAGCCTGCTGGAAGTCGGCACCGGCTTTCACATGGAGCTCACCGGCCGCGAGAACGTCTTCCTCAACGGCTCGATCCTCGGCATGTCGCGGGAGCAGATCCGCCGCAACTACGACGCGATCGTCGACTTCGCCGACATCGGCGAGTTGATCGACACGCCGGTGAAGCGCTACTCCTCCGGCATGTTCGTGCGGCTCGCCTTCGCGATCGCCGCGCACGTCGATCCGGAGATCCTGCTGATCGACGAAGTGCTCTCTGTCGGCGACGCCGCGTTTCAGAACAAGTGTCTCGGCAAGGTCGCGAGCATGACCGGCAGCGGCCGCACGGTCGTCATCGTCAGCCACAACATGGACACGATCTCGCGGCTCTGCGACACCGCGGTCTGGCTCGCGCGCGGCGAGATCAAGGATCAGGGACCAACCGTCTCCGTCGTGCGGCGCTACCTCAGCGAAGGGACCGCGAACGCGACGACGTGGTCTCCGGACGACGACACGAATCCCGCGTTCATCTACCACTCCGTCTCGGCGCGGCGCGCCGATGGTCTCGATGGCGACGATGCCTTTCCCGCGGACCTCGGCTTCGAGCTCGTGTTCGACTTCACGGTGCGCGAGCAGATTCCGCCGGGACGCCTCTCGTTCCGCATCGACGGCGAAGACGGCCGCGCCGTGCTGACGACGTCCGACACCGATCGCGGCGCGACGTCGAACGCGCCGTGGACGCTCGGCCGCCAGCGCCTGCGCTGCGTCGTGCCCGCGCACCTCCTCGCGCCGGGCCGCTACTACCTCACGCTGTCCGAGCCGCTGCGCGCCGGCAACCGCCTGCACGAGAGCGTCATCCGCATCACCATCAGCGAGCAGGGGAGTCTCGTCGCGCGCGACGGCCGCGACGGCGTGGTCGCTCCGCTGCTCGCGTGGACGCAGGACGGCCGCCCGTGAAGCGCTTGCTGTGGCGTCTGCTCGATCCGCTGTTGCTGAAGATGCGCGCGCGTCTCGAGCATCTCGACCGCGCCTCGCCGTCGACCGGCTTCGACGCGGAACTGCGCCGGTTCGCGAACGTCGGCAGCACGACGCGGCTCTTTCCGACCGCGCGCCTCGTCAATGCCTCCGATCCCGCGCGGCTGACCATCGGCGAACATTGCTACGTGATGGGCGAGATCAGCCTGGTCGCGCCCGACGCGCGGTTTCGCATGGGCGACTTCTGCAGCTTCGGGAAAGAGTCGCGCGTGTGGGCGAGCCGCGAAGTGACGATCGGGAACTACGTGCTCATCGCGCACCTCGTCGACATCCTCGACAACAACTCGCACTCCCTCGATCATCGCCATCGCCGCGCCGACGCGCGGAACGTCTTCGAGCGCGAGCTGCCGCTGAACTTCGAGCACGTTCCGGCCGCGCCGATCGTCATCGAGGACGACGTCTGGATCGGCGCGAAGAGCACCATCCTCAAGGGCGTGACGATCGGCAAGGGGGCGGTGGTCGCCGCGAATTCCGTCGTCACGAGGGACGTGGCGCCGTTCACGCTCGTCGCCGGCAATCCGGCGCGCGTCGTGCGGCGGCTGGAGCCATGACGCGCACGCTGCTCATCACCGGCGCGGGCGGCTTCCTCGCGCGCCACATCGCCGCGCGGTTCCGCGCGAGCGGCTGGCGTCTCGTCGGACTGGGACGCTCCGACCGCGATCGCGCCGCGGAGGCATACGACGCGTTTCAGCTCGACGATCTCTCCGACGTCACGCGCACGCTGTCGCTGCTCGAACGCTATACGCCACATGCGGCGATTCACCTCGCCGCGCCGTCGAGCGTCCCGGAATCGATGCGCCGGCCGCTCGATGATTTTCAGGCGCAGGTGCTGCCGGCCGCGCGTCTCCTCGAGGCCATCCGCCTCGCGGGAAACGGCACGTCGCTGGTGCTGCTCTCGTCCGCCGCGGTCTACGGCAATCCGCGCACGCTGCCGGTCGCGGAGGACGCGCCGCTGGCGCCGATCTCGCCGTACGGCTTTCACAAGCTGCAGCAGGAGCTGCTGTGCGACGAATACCGCGCGCTGTACGCGACGCGCGTCGTGAAAGCGCGCGTCTTCTCGACGTTCGGCGAAGGTCTTCGCCGCCTGGCGGTGTGGGATCTCACGCGGCGCGCGTTCGCGGGCGATCGCACGGTTCTCGGCACGGGCGAGGAGATGCGCGACTATCTCTACGCGGCCGACGTCGCGTCGGCGCTCGAGATGATCGTCGACCGCGCGGCATTCGACGGCGAGGCGATCAACATCGCGTCGGGCACCGGCACGACGATCGCGCAGCTCGCCGCCGCCGTGCAGCGCCTCGCGGGCTTGGAGGGCGAGCCGCACTTCACCGGCGCACTCGCGGCGGGAACGCCCGGTCGCTGGATCGCCGACGTCTCGCGACTCGCCTCGCTCGGCTGGACGCCGCACTGGTCGTTCGACGACGGACTGCAGCGCACGGTCGACTGGATCCGGCGCCATGCATGACGTCGGAATCGTGCCGCTCGACGCCAGCGGCGGCTACTGGCCGGGCGGCCAGTACTACCTGCAGCACCTCATCCGCTGCAACGCATCGCTGCTGCCCGACCAGCGCGTCGCGTTCACCGATCTCTATTGGCTGCACGCGGCGGAGCGCGATCCGTTCGCTCGCGTGCGGCCGCTCATCGACCACCAGCGCGTGCTGCAGTTTCCGAGCGGCCGCCTCGCGCGTGCGGCGCGCAAACTTCGCCGCTCGATCCGCGGCATCGCCGACGCGCGCGATCTCTTCGGCGGCATCGACGTCACGTTTCCGCTGCCGCTCATCGAGGCGCAGGGCGTGCCGTCGCTCTTCTGGTTGCCCGATCTGCAGCACGAGCATCTGCGCGCGCTCTACCAGCCGGAGCACTACGCGAAGATCGTCGCGCTCTACACGAAGTATCTCGACGGCGCGGCGCGCATCGTCGTCAGCAGCCAGTTCGGTCTCGAAGACCTCGCGCGCTTCTATCCGGCGCACGCAACGCGCGCCGACGTGCTTCGGTTCTGCAGCGTGCCGGACGACGACTGGTGGCGCCTCGATCCCGCGACCTATACGCAAGCAATCGGTCTCGACGGCCCGTTCTTCGTCGTCTCCAATCAGTTCACCGAGCACAAGAACCATCTGCTCGTCGTCGAGGCCGTGGCCATCCTGCGCGACCGCGGCGTGCGCGCGGTCGTCGCGTGCACGGGGAGCGACTACGACTTCCGCGGCGCGCGCTACATCGACCGTGTCCGCGAGCGCGTTCGCGAGCTCGGCCTCGACGCGCAGATCCGCTTTCTCGGCCTCCTGCCGCGCGACGAACAGCTCGCGGTGACGCGGCGCGCGGTCGCCGCGCTGCAGCCGTCTCGCTTCGAGGGATGGTCGACCGTCATCGAAGACGCGAAGTCCCTCGGCAAGTTCGTCATCGCCAGCGAGTTCCCGGTGCATCGCGAGCAGCTCGCGGGGCGTCCCGCACGCTTTGCGGGGATGGACGATCCGGCCGGATGGGCGGATGCGCTGGAGGCGACGCTGCGCGAGCGTGCGCCCGGCCCCCATGCGGAGGACGAAGCGGCGGCGCGGGCGTGGGTGGCGGAGGCGATGCGGACGTGCGGCGCGACGTTCGCCGCGATCGTCGCGAAAACGGTCGACGCCGCGAAGCGCTGAAAAGCTGGGGAAAAAGAAAAAGGGCGCCGTCTTACGGGCGCCCTTCCGGGGTGGGACGTTACACCGTAGTGTCAGCTACGACGTAACCCCCTCAGGTTTATTAGAACAATCCATGCGAAATTTGTTACCTCCTCCCCATGAATTTCCGGCGGCCCCGCAGCAGGCGTCACGTCACGTGCCATGACCCACCTCGCCGGCGCTGCGGACCGGATCGACCGCTCGCACACCCCGCGGTGGAGGGGAGGAGCGGGAACTGTAGAACTCGTTCAATGATCATGCGGCCGATCGCCGCACTGAATCGTAGTACTTATGGAAACACGCGTGGCTGGCGTTTATTGCGCCCGAGCCCGCCCGCGTTCGTGTGCTGCATGGTTAATAGAATACGATTTTCGCTCGAAATCGCAATGAAAAATTCTCACGTCTTTCCTACTTCAATCGGCGTGCCGACCGCACAAAATCGTGTGCTACACTTCCAGACCCCCGGAGCCAACCCGATGAAACGAATCGCGCTCGCCGCGCTACTGTCCGCGTCCGTCTGTGCGCTGTTCTCCGCCAGTCTCAGCGCTGCCGTGGTGACCGGCAAAGTCATGTTCCTCACCAAGCGCGGCCAGAACCCGGTCGCGAACGAAACGCTCGTCTGGCTCGATCCCGTCGGCGCGAAAACCTGGAAGCGGCCGCCGTCGACGTTCACCATGACCACGCGCAACAAGACCTTCCTGCCGCACGTGATGGCCGTACCCGCCGGCTCGACGGTCACTTTCCCGAACGAAGATCCGATCGCGCACAACCTCTTCTCGCTCACGCCCGGCAACACCTTCGACCTCGGCCTCTATCGCAAAGGCCCCGGCAAGCCGCACACGTTCGATGCGCCCGGCACCGTCAGCGTCTACTGCAACGTCCACCCGAACATGTCCGCGGTCGTGCACGTGATGGGCACGCCCTACTACGGCTTCGCCGACGCGCAGGGAAACTACTCGTTCGACGTCCCCGCGGGCCGCTACCGCGTCACCGCGTGGAACGAGCAGGGCGGCACCGCGACCTCCGACCTCGTCGTCGGCGCGGACGGCAAGGTGCAGGGCGCGACGCTCCTCACGATCGACGGCCGCAACTTCCGTCTCGCCAACGATCACACGAACAAATACGGACAACCCTACCGCGCCACGCGGGAGTACTGATCGATGACGGCGCAGACGCTCGATCCGGCCGTGACGCTCAGCGAATCCGACGCGCCGCATAAGAAGGAGTACGTCGTCGAGCGGCCGCGCGTGCCGCTGGTGTGGAAGCTCTTCGGCCTCACCGCGCTGCTCATCGTGATCGTCGTCGGCGTCGCCATCGGCATCACCATCACGCGCGCCGATCGCGTCGCGTCCGAAACGGTCAACGCGTCGATCACGAGCGCCGCGAAGCTCTTCCGCGAATTCGAGAAGCAGCGCCTCGCGCGTCTCGAGCTCCCCACCGCGCTCCTCGGCTCCGACCCCGCCTTCGCCGCGTACATGCAAGGCGCGCTCGCCGGCGAGTCTCCCGACGCCGCCGCAGCGCCGTCGCCGAATGCGACACCCAACGCCGCCCCGCCACCCGCCGCCCCGCAGCTCGATCTCGTCAGCATCATCGATCAGATCGAACAGCGCCGGCAGGCCTTCGGCAGCGATCTCATCGTGCTGCTCGACGATCAGGGACGCGTCGTCGCGCGCACCGATCAGCCGGCGGTCGCCACGCCGACGCGCGACGATCTCTACACGAAGTCGTCGCTCGTCAAGAAGCTCGTCGACGACGCGTCGCTCGAAGCGACGTCCGGCGTCATGTCGATCGACGGCAAGCTCTATCACGCCGCCGTCGCGCCGGTCGGCGCGGGCACGCCGCGCGTGCGTGTCGCGTATCTCATCAACGCCGTGGCCATCAACGACGCGTTCGCGAATCGCATCGCCGAGTCGACGAACGCCGGCGTCGTCTTCGTGTCGAAGGCGATGAACCAGGTCGCCGCGCGCTCGACGAACGCGCCGAGCGTCGGCATGCAGCAGATGGACGGCACGCAGCAGATCTTCTCCACGTCGAAGGCCGTGCCGGCGACGAACGTTTCCATCGACCGCAGCAAATACGTGATGACCGGCCAGCCGCTGTTCTCCGGCTCCGATCTCGTCGGCGCCGCGGTCTTCCTCCGCTCCCTCGACCGCGAGCTCGCGCCGTTTCACGAGATCGAGAACGCCATGCTCATCGGCGGCGGCATCGCGCTGCTGCTCGCGTTCCTGATGTCGTGGCTCATCGCGAAACGCGTGACGCGTCCGATCGAACAGCTCGCCGGCATCGCGCAGGCCGTGACCGCGGGCGACTACGCCGTGAATCCCGACATCGACCGCCAGGACGAAGTGGGCATCCTCGGCCGCTCATTCGCGAAGATGATGAACTCCCTCCGCGACAAAGCCGAGCTCGAGGAGCTCTACGCGCAGATGGCCAATCGCACGGAAGAACCGCCGGCGATCCGCGCGAGCGAACCGGCGCAACTCGATGAAGGCACGGTGCTCGTCACCGATCTGCGCGGCCTCCCCGTCACGGTAGGTGAGGGCGACGCCGCGAGCGTCATCGCCGGCGTCGAGCGCGCCATGCGCCTGCAGCAGGCGGAAGTCGCGCGGCAGGACGGCGAGGTGCGCGAGCTCGACGGCCATCGTCTCGTCAGCGTCTTCCGCGGCGACCGCGGCATCATCCACGCGATCCGCGCCGCGCGCGCGATCAACGAGGAGCTCGCGTCGCACAGTGCCTCCGGCACGCCGATCTCCATCGGTGTCGGCATCGCCACCGGCAACTTCGTCACCGGCTCGGTCGCACTGTCATCGGGAACCGAAGCGCCCGCGGGTCTCGCGATCGTCGGCAACGCGCCGCTGCTCGCGCTGCTCTTCGCGTGGCACGCGCCGAACGGCTACGCGTACATCTCCTATGAGACCGCGCAGAGCGCCGGCGATGAAGTGCTCTCATCGTCGTCGCGCGAGGAAGTGCGTCTCAAGTGGCTGCCGAACGCGCTGCCCGTCGCGTCGCTCCCGCTGCTCAGCGTGACCACCGGCATGATGCGCTCCATCAGTGGCAATACCGCGACGATGGCCACGATGAAGATGGATGCCGCCACCGCGGCCGCCGCCTCCGCTCCCATCGGCGTTCCCTCCGATCTCTCCCTCGGCCATCTCTTCGCGAACCGCTACCGCATCGAGCAGATCCTCGGCCGCGGCGGCATGGGCATCGTCTACAAAGCCGTCGACACGCGACTCGATGAAGTCGTGGCCATCAAGACGCTGCCCGGCGACGTGATGACCAAGTCGCCCGAAAACCTCGAGCGCTTCAAACGCGAGATCCGTCTCGCGCGCAAGATCACGCACCGCAACGTGCTGCGCACGTACGACTACGGCGAGGCCGAAGGCGTGTACTTCATCAGCATGGAATGCGTGCGCGGCTACACGCTCGCGGAACTGCTCGACGAGGCGGAGCACCGCCGCATGCCCGCGCGTCCCGCGATCGGCATCGCGCGCCAGATCTGCCGCGGACTGCAGGCCGCGCACGAGCAGGGGATCATCCACCGCGACATCAAGCCGCAGAACGTGCTCATCGACCACAAGGGCGAAGTGAAGCTGATGGATTTCGGCATCGCGCGCATGGCGGAGTCGGGCGACGGGATGACCCAGGCGGGACTCATCGTCGGGACGCCGCACTACATGAGCCCCGAGCAGGTGCAGGGAAAGCCGCTCGACGCGCGCAGCGACATCTACGCGATGGGCGTGATGATGTACGAGATGCTGACGGGCAAGCGGCCGTTCGATGCGTCGTCACTCACGGGCGTCCTCACGGCGCACCTTCTGGAGACACCGGAACCGGCGATCGACGTCCGGCCGGAGATCGGGCGCGAGATCAACGCGATC
>JAFATB010000026.1 GCA_019244185.1 Acidobacteriota bacterium | reverse complement strand
TTGCGGAGCGTGGCCAGCGTATACCGCTCGGCGAGGGTGATCTGGTGAAAGCGCACTGCGAGACCTTCTTGCCGGAAGATTTTCGTCAGTGTTCTAGATCGCCCTCTCTCACGGAACGCGTTGTTGCATTTGTTCTGTGAATCCGCGAGGGGATGGTTGGGGCGGCGGTGGGCACTTCGAAAATGCCACCGTCATTGCGCTGAATCATCGCGACAACGAGATGAAGCTTGCCAAAGGCTTTCGGGTCCCGAGGCACGTAAAGATTCAGCCTTTCGGAAGCCGTTCCGGTTGGGGCGAAGACAACCCAGTGTGGTCGAGTCGGCTCGAGCGCGACGGGTGGACGCTGGCGAGCGGAGGGCGCGTCGTGAAAGACGACTTCGACGCGCAGGTCTGGATCACCTTTAATCCTCCAATCATTTGGGAAAAGCTCCATCCACTCGCACCGCAGCAGTACGCGCTACGGATGGAAATCCAGGGCCTCAAAGAAAAGAATGGTCCCTGGTACGTGACGGAACACGCTGTTGTCTCGAGCGGAGTCGTATCGCACAACCTCGGTAGAACCGATTGGGCCGAATGGTCAGCATCAGGCGATCTCCTGTACTCGAAAGATGCTTCCCTGTATCGGCTGCGTTACGATCGTGGGGCACTTCTGCCGCTCAGCGATGCGCGTCAGCTCATAGAGCTCAGCGAGCTTACGTTCTCGCCGGTGGAAGCGCCGGGATTCGCGGAGCAATGGCCGCCGTGCCCGCGCAAACGGCGCCGCCGAAATTTCGTGTGAAGCGGTTGCGGTTCGCGAATCCATTCGAATGTCATTCGCGGCAACCGGCCCTTACAACAGATCGTTGTACCGCTTCATGTAATCTGCAAGTTCGCTTTGCCCGCTTCCTTCGAGCACCTGGATCGCGGCGGCGGTGCGATCGGGCTTCTCGCCTTGATTCAACTTGAATTTCGCTTCGATCCGGCTGACGGAGATCTCGAACGAGATGATATTCCGCAGCATCGCCTGGATCTCAGGATAGGGCAGATCGTTCATGGACCAGCGATTGGGGCCGCCGGCTTCCATGGCATCGACAAGGCGCCTTACGTTCCGTTCGGCTTCTTCGGGATTATGGATTCGCGTTCTGCCATAACAGTGAATGGCGACGTAGTCCCACGTCGGAGCCGTTGCGCGATCGGCGTACCACGACGGAGAAATGTACGCGTGCGGCCCGGTGAAAATCACGAGCGATTCGCCGCCGGCCGAGAGGAGCTCACCGTGTTCGTTCGCCCGCGCCATATGGGCGTACAGAACGCCATAGTCGCCCCCGGGTGAAGGCTCGAACAGGAACGGTAGGTGACTCGCTACGATCCCGCTGGATGAAGCGGTGACGAGGGTCGCAAAAGCGTGGCGGCGAACAAACTCGACGACGTCCTCGGCCTTACGAGGCCGGTGTGACTTACGGATATACACCGATGGAGAGTACCTCGATTCTCCGGCACGGCGCGATCGGCCGCCGCCGAGCACGCGCGAAGTGCATTCCAGCGGCTGCGACCGCCGTGCCGAATGAGATGATATTCGCCGGCTCGGCGGCGGAACCCCGCACAATGGCGAGCGCTGTGATGCTCAGCCTCATACCGCCAATGCATTTTGATATGCAATCGGCAGGAGACAAAGATTGCAAGATCTCGTTCGGCAGGCTGGCGACGGTACCACTTTGCAGATGATGGGCTCGCGCGTGACCATTCGCGTTCGCGCCGAGGACACCGGTGGAGCGTTTTCGGTCGTTGAGATCGCAGTACCTCCCGGATTTCAGGCACCGCCCGTACTCCACCGGCACCGCGAGGTTGATTGGTATGGCTTTGTCGAAGAGGGAGAGGTGGCGATGGAGCTCGACGGAAGCGAGCAGCGCATACGAACTGGAGGCATCGTCGTAGTGCCACGAGGCGTGGCGTTTCGGTGGTGGAACCCGAGCTCGGAACGCGGCCTGCGCTGGCACTGCACATATACTCCGGGCGGATTCGAACATTTCTTCGAGGATATGTTGAAGCGGCTGGCTCAGTTCGGCGGATCGGTGACGCCCGCCGCGATTGCTTCCGTGGCACAGTCGCTGTGGGCGGAGCACGGGGTAGAAACGATCGAACGCCTGTGACGCTCGGGAGTGCGCGGCTTGTCGTGCGCGGCTCCCCGGCTGTCGCCGCTACGGTCCGAGCGTCGCGCGCGCGGTCGTCGTCGCGGCGGCCGGCGCGATCGAGCGGACGTAGGCGACCTTGCCGTCGGCCAGGAGGACGTCCGGATCGTAGACGCGCGAGGGCGTCGCGGTGATCCACGACTCGAGCTGCTGCGGCGTGAGGTCGGGGCGCTCGGAGAGCAGCCGCGCGGCGATGCCGGAGATGATCGGCGCGGCGAACGACGTCCCGCTGCGGAGGTTCGGGCGGCGGCCGCGGTACTCGTCGTGCGCGGTGATCGTGGCGCTGAAGATCGACTGCGCGGGCGCGAGCACTTCCACGCCGCCGCGGCAGGTGCCGCTCCAGTTCTCGTTCGTGGCGGTCATGCCGCCGACGGTGATGAGGCCGGGGATGTCGCGCCCGAGGATGGCCGGGAAGCGGTCGATCATCCCGTTGATGCCGCAGCCGCCGTCGACATTGTTCGCCGCGACGACGAAGAGGAAGCGCTTGCCGTTCGGATCGGGCCGGCCCTGCGCGTCGACGCCGTTGATCATCGCGCGCATCTTCTCCTCCACGGTCGCGAATGACACCACCGACGACGCCGGCGCGCTCGTGCCGTTGAGGCGCTCGAGCACCCAGCCGCTGATGTTCACGATGGACGTGCGGACGTTCGGCGAGGTCGGCGCCCAGGCGTGGCGGACGACCGCGTCGAGTCCGTCGAGATACGTGCGCGTCGTGGCCAGGCCGCGCTCGTTCATCACGCGCACGCTGACGATCATCGCGTCGGGCGCGACGCCGATGTTGCGGCCCGCGGCGACGGAGGCGACGCTCGTGCCGTGCGAGGCGGTGGGCAGTTCGTCGAAGTCGTCGTAGCACGGCTCGAGCGCCTTGTTCGGGCTCGAGCAGAGCGAGCGGCCGACGTCGAGCGACGAGGTCGCGTCGAAGCCGGCGATGACGCGCGTGCCCCGCGTCGATCCTTTGAACTCGTCGTGCGTCGCGAGGACGCCCGTGTCCATCACGTAGATCACGCTGCCGCCGCCGGTGTTGCGGCGGTCGAAGCGGCCGTCGAGGGCGCCGCCGATCTGGTCGATCCGGTCGAGATACCAGAGGAGCTCGGTCGCCTCACCGTCGTCGCAGCGTTCGAGCTTCGAGACGCTGTGCGTTGCGTCGAGCGCGACTTCCGCTTCCGCGCAGTGCGTCGGGACCACTTGCGCCCGCATCCGCGATGCGCCCACGACGAGCGAAACAGCAACGGCTAGACGGACGACAGTGCGTGTCACCCGGGCTCCTAGACTCGATTTTTTAGATCGTCTTTGGACCGACGATACCGATTACAGTGCCGGAAACACCGGACGAACGCAAGAAAATTTATTCAGTGCGAAGTTTCTCGCACGAACTTCACGAAATCAGTCGACGGAGGCGCCGCGCCAACCTGCCGCAGGAGCGTCGCGAGCTGCCCGCGGTGGTACGTCGAATGGTTCACGAGATGCGTGACGAGGTCGCCGAGAATCTGCGTGAACGCCGCTCCGTCGATGGCGCGATACGAGAGCGGCTGCGCCAGCGCGTCGTCGGTCAGCGTCGCCACGAACGCGCGCCGTTCTTCCTCGACCTCGCGCAGTTTCGCGACGAGCGCATCGAGCGCGTAGTCGACGTCGGGCGGCGCGGTCGGGCTCTCCCCTTTCCACCGCCGCAGCCAGACCCACTCGACGAGCACGATGTGGCCGAGGGTGTCGCGGATGGACGGAAAGCTCGACTCGAGGGCGCGCGTGTACTGTTCTTCGCTCAGCGTACGGATGACGTCGATCGTGCGCGCGTTCGCCCATTCCGTATAGGCGAAAAGACGGAGTGCCTCAGCTGTATTCATGATATATTTCCTTTATGCCGCCTCTGCTGATTATTTTCGCGAACGCCGCCGGAATCGTCGCCGCCTTCCTCGCAGGGTACTTCACGCGCGCCACCGGAAAGCGCTTCGTGAGCGCGGTCGTGGGCGGCGCGGCCGGCGCGATTGCGGGGATGTTCGCGGACATGGTCGGGCAGAAGATCGGCGCGTGGACGTATCTCAACACGACCTCCGGCCACGCGCCCGGCCCCGTCTACATGGCGGTGGCGTTCATCTACTGCGCGGTCGTTCTCGTCGGCTGGCGCGTCCAGCGCGCCTGGGGTTTCCGCGCCCTCTTCCTTCTCCTCGGCATCTCCGCGTTCGCCGACGTGATCAACGACTGGATCGGCTCGAAGCTCTTCACCGTGCAGCAGATGAATCCGCCGTTCCTGCGCTGGTTCATCGCCGACCTCGTGGTATGGTCGATCGTCGGAGGCGGCGCGTATCTCGTGATGACGCTGGTGGCCGGGCCGGCCAAGCGCGACCCGCTGCGCAGCCTCGGCTCGCTGACCGCGCCGCAGGCGGCTTGAACCATCTCGCACACCTTTTTCTCGCGGAACCCGATCCTCATTCGCTCATCGGCAATCTCGCCGGCGACTTCGTGAAGGGTCCGCTCGGCGATCGCTTTCCGCACGCGATTGCCGCGGGGATTCGCAAGCACCGGCGCATCGACGCGTTCACCGACGCGCATCCCGCGGTGGCCGCGTTCCGCCGCGTGCTCACGCCGGAGCACGGCCACTACGCGCGCGTGATCGCCGACGTCTTCTTCGATCACTTTCTCGCGGTGCGCTTCGACGAGCTGGGCGGCGAGCCGCTGGAGGCGTTCCTCGCGCGGACGTATGCGGCCATCGATCCGCACGAGGAACTGCTGCCGGGGCGGCTGCGCTTCGTCTATCCGCGCATGCGCGACGACGGCTGGCTCCTTTCGTATCGCGAGATCGGGGGGATCGCCGGCGCGCTGGCGGGCATCTCGCGGCGCTTGTCGCGACGGCCGCGGCTCGAGACGGCGGCGCGGCATCTCGCCGACTCGCGCGCGGAGCTCGAGCGGCGCTTCGACGAGTTCTTCCCCGAGGTCGTCGCCTTCGCGCGCGAACAAGAAAACGGCGGGCAATGACGCCCGCCGTTTTCTCGAAGCGAATGGCGCTGAAGGATTACCGCGGCTTCTCGTCGGTGACGTTCACGCTGAACGACGCGGAGGCGACGTTGCCGACGGAGTCGGAGGCGGTGCATTCGACGAACGTGAGGCCGACCGGGAACAGCTCGCCCGAGGCGGGCTTGCAGCTCACCGGGACCGCGGCGGCGTCGACGTCGTCGTAGGCAGTGACGTCGTACTTCACGAACGTGCCGCGGTCGCTGGCGGGCGGCACCACGATGTCGTTCGGCAGCCGGATCGTCGGCGCGTCGTCGATGACGCTGATGGTGAAGACGTCGGAGGCCGTCTCGCCGGCGCTGTTCGACGCGGTGCAGCTGACGCGATTCGTGCCGGTGTAGAAGAACGAACCGGAGGCCGGATCGCACCGTACCACCGCGTCGGAAACGCTGCCGCCGAAGGCAGTGACGTCGTACTTCACGTAGTTGCCCTTGGTCGTCCGCGCCGCGGCGACGAGCGTCTCGGGCAGCACGAGCGTGAGGTTCGGCACGCGCGGCGGCGAGGTCACCTTGAACTCGACCGGATCGGTCGTGCCGTTCGGCCCTTCGACGGTGAGCGTGTAGAGGCCGGGCTTGGCGAGCACTTCGAGCGGCACCCAGGCGGTCGAGAACGTGGTGTCGACCGCGTTCGCATCGACTTTGAACGTGCCGGCCGGACCGTTGTAAACGAACGTGTCGCCGACGTAGCGGCCGTTCGCAGTCAAAAACCATTCGCCGCTATTCGCCTTGAAGCTGGGGGGATCGAGCGACGTGATCACCTGTCCCATTGCACCGGTCGCCCCGAGGACGAGGCAAACCGCAGCCAGGATCCTGCGCATGAGTTCTTTCCTCCTACCGATTTGTGAGGGGTGCATTCTCCACGGAAACCCATTTGCCCGGATGTGAGCCCGCGCACACTTCCGCAAAAAAGCAGCGCCCGCCGCGCGGGAGGTAGGATGCCCGCATGAAAAGTCTGCAGGAGACGTATGCGCCGCACAACCGCTGCTTCGGCTGCGGGCCGGCGAACGAGAAAGGGCTGCACATCCGCAGCTTCGAAGAGGGCGACGAGCTCGTGTGCGACTGGCGTCCGGAGCCGCACCACCTCGCCTTCGAAGGCACCGTCAACGGCGGCATCATCGGCTCGCTCCTCGACTGCCACAGCAACTGGACCGCGGCCGTGCATCTGATGAAGAAACAGCACGCGACGGAGCTGCCGCCGACGGTGACGTCCGACTTTCACGTGACGCTCAAGCGCCCCACGCCGATGGACGCGACGCTCCATCTCCGCGCGCATGTCGTCGAGTCGGCGGACGACCGCGCGACGGTCGAAGCCACGCTCGAGGCGAACGGCAAGATCACGGCGACGTGCCGCGGCACGTTCGTGGCGGTGAAGGAAGGGCATCCCGCCTTCTTTCGGTGGTGACGGAGGGACTCAGATCCCGAGCTGCGTCAGATTCAGCTTGCCGTCGCGCACGGGCGGGCACCAGTAGTAGCCGCCGGTGATCGGCCGCGAGAAGCGAAAGAGGCCGTCGATGATGCCGTCGTCGCAGCCGGTCATGCGGCGCAGCACGCGCTCGTAGCGGTCGAGCGACTCGACGAAGGCGACGAACTCCAGCCCCTCGCGCTCCGCGCCCGCCCACGGCATCGAGCGCCGCACCATGAACGCGGGCGGATCGTACGCTTCCTGCTCGGCGCGTTTGATGTGCGCGAACGGCGGCGGATCTTCGAGCTCGTCGTTCGTGTCCGCGTCGCGGCCGATGAGCTGATTGCGCCGCTCGCCGCTGAAGCCGTGGAAGCGGCCGAGGTCGTGGACCCAGCGCTGCACGGCGACGAAGCTCGAGCCGCGCATCGACTCGCCGTCCGCGACGATCGCCGCGGCCACCGCTTTCTCGTCGCACGGATTTTCGGTGCCGTCCTCGAAGCGCGTGAGATCGCGGCCGCCGTGATACGTGAAGGTGTCGTTGACGTCTTCGAGGATGAACGCCTCGCCGACAATTTCGCGGATCTTCTGCGTGGCGTCGAAGAGGATGCCGCGGTCGGGGCCGCGCAGGAAGAACATCAACGCCTGCTGCGTCGACGGCACGCTCGTCGCCGGTCCCGACAGCGCCGGAAACGTGCGCAGGCCGGGCACCTGCGCGCCGAGGGCGAGGATCGCCGGTTCGCCGATGCCGGCGACGCCGCAGTCGGGCGCGAAGTCGTCGCGCAGCTGCGTGAGCGCCGCGCGCACGTCGGCTTCCGGCGCGATGCGGAACGTGAGAAAGCGCCCGACCGGCGGAATCGGCGCGAGGAGTTGCGGCTGTGCGAGCTCGATCATGCGCGCGCGAATTATGGAGCAGAGCCGTGCCGCATCAACACGACGGACTTTGCGTACGTGCCGCGGCACCACGCGAGCTTCTCGCGGAGCTGCGGTGCATCGTCGACGCGCACGAAGCCGGCGCCCGCGTAAAACGACTCGAGCTCCGCGAACGGAATGCAGTAGACGACGCGGCCCTTCGCGCGGCGCAGCAGCTCGTCGACGATCGCGCGCGCGATGCCGCGGCCGCGGAATGCTTCGAACACGAGCATGCCGCCGAGCTCGTACGTGTCGTCGTCGAGCGGTACCAGACGGCCGAGGCCGGCGGGCGCGCCGTCGATTTCCGCGACGACGACCGTTTCGCGCGCGAGGTCGGACGGGATGAACTCCACCGCGGCGTAGCGTTCATTGATCCAACCCGCCTCGTGAGGTCCGGCGACGCGGAGCTGCAGCATGCAGCCATCATCGCAGATGAAACGCGCCACACTCTTCCTCGCCATGATTCTCGCGCTGCCGCTCGCCGCACGCGTGCGCGCGGTGCGCTCCGGCGACGTCGACACGCCCGCCGCGTGGCTGCGGCAGCGCGCGATCCGCATCGACGGCACCCTCTCACCCTTCCTGCGCCTCGTCTCGAACGCCCGCATCGTCGCCCTCGGCGACGCCACGCACGGCACGCACGAGCTCTTCGCGTCGAAGCAGCAGCTCGTGCCGGCGCTCGTCGATGCCGGCTTCCGCACGATCGCGTTCGAGGCGCCGTACGCGGAGTACGCGCAACTCGACGACTACATCGTGCACGGCAGCGGCGATCCCGCGGCCGCGCTCGCACTCGCGCGCTACTGGTTCTGGGACGCGCAGGAAGTCTTCGACCTCCTCATGTGGGCGCGCGCGCAGAACGCCGCCGGGCTCACGCCGCCGATCCGCATCGCCGGCGTCGATCCCACCGCCGGTGCCATGCGCGTCGTCGTCGACTACCTCGGTCGCATCGATCCCGCCGCGGCCGAGGAAGCGCAGGCGAACTACGCGTGCATGGGCGCGTCGTATCGCGGCGATGAGCGCTGCCGTTCTCTCATCGCCGGCGTGCGCACGTCGCTCGCGTCACATCCGCCGTCGCCCGAGCTCGATGAAGTGCTCCACGCCGCGCGCATCGTCGAACAGAGCGAGCGCGTCGCCGCCGGCGACCGCAACGCGCGCGACGCGGCGATGGCGGAGAACCTCACCTGGCTCGCGCAACGCGACCGCGTCGTCGTCCTCGGGCACAACGAGCATTGGGGACGCACCGACTACGTGCTGCAGGATCCGCGTCCGATCCGCAGCGCCGGCTCATCGCTCGCCGCGACGTTCGGCAACGATTACTTCGCCCTCGGCTCCGCGCTGCTCGACGGCACGTTCCTCGCCGTCGAGTATCTGCCCGGCACCTTCGACGGCTTCATCGGCGCGCAGCAGATGACGGCGCCGTCGCCCGACGACTTCGCGCGGCTTCTCGCACAAGCGCGGCTCGACGCGATGATCGTCCCGCTGCACGCGCCGCTGCCGCCGTGGCTCGCGGGCACGCACCGCATGCGCATCGCCGGCTCGGCCGTGCCGTCACCCGATGCGGCGACGCTCGATCTGCCGGCGGACTTCGGCGCGAAGTTCGACGCGGTGCTGTACCTCGCGCACTCGACGCCGTCGCTGCTGCGGCACTGGCCGGATATCTGATCGGCGTCTGAAGATCAGCGCCTGACGAAGTAGAACGTCCCGCCCTCATCCCCCACCTCGGCCATCGCGGCGAGCTCCGGCTTCTGCTCGTGGCCGTCGCGCCGGGCGGCGTCGATGACGCGCGCCTCAATCGGCGTGAAGATCGACTGCACGTCGGTGACGCCGCGTCCGCGCTCGCCGAGGACGTCGAGGAGTGCGCGCGTGAAGATCGAGTGACGGCCGTCGGCGGAGTCGATCACCGGCGCGGTGCCGCCGGAGCTGAGGACGAGACGCGCGCGTTTCGTCAAGCGCTCATCGGGCGGCAACGTCGCGAGCGCGCCGTGCACGAGCGCGCCGGAATAGCACGTGTCGGCGATGACGAGCGCACGGCGCGCGGGATGATCGAGCAGCGCGTCTTTCACGAGCGCGGGCGAGATCCAGTTCGTCATGTCGAAGCCGGCGTCGACCGGCTGCCAGTAGCCCTTGCCGTTGAGCAGCGAGCCGTGGCCGGCGTAGAAGACGAGCAGGTTGTCGGCGGGCGTGAGCTGCTTGCCGACGGCGTTCAGCGCGGCGAGGATCTCCTGCTGCTTCGCGTTCTCGAGCCGCGTTACGTGAAAGCCGTATCGCGACTCGAGCAACTGCGCGACGGCGCGCGCGTCGTCGACGGCGGTGGGCAGCGCTTCGAACTTGCGGTACTCCCCTTCGCCGATGACGACCGCGTAGAAGTTGCCGTAGCGCGCGAGCGCGGCCGCGTGCATCCGCTGCCAGACGAGCGCGCCGGCGACGAGCAGCACGAGGACGATAGCTGCGAGTAACGGCCAGCGCCGCGACGCGCGCGGACGCGCGACGACCGTTTCGCCGATGGTCGGTGCCGCGGCGAACGACGTCTCCGCGACGGTGGTGTCGATCGCCGTCGTCTCGCCGTCGACGAGCGTCGCGTCTTCGGCGCGCGAGATGCGTTCGAGCGCGGGACGCGTCGTCCGCTCGCGCTGCACGCCGAACGCTTCCTCGACGGCATCCGCGAACTCGTGGGCGTCGGCGTAGCGATGTGCCGGCTCGTTCTCGAGCGCGCGGAACACGACCTGCTGGACGGCGTCCGGAATCTCGAGCTCCGGCGGGAACGGCCGCGGCTTCTGGAAGAGATGCGCGCTGATGATCTCGCGGTAGTTCTCGCCGGCAAACGGCTCCTCGTTCGTCAGTAGCTTGTAGAGCACGACGCCGAACGAATAGAGATCGCTGCGGCCGTCCACGTGGCCGCCGAACTGCTCGGGCGACGCGTACGCAACCTTGCCGAGGAACTGGCCGGTCTGGGTCATGGTGTTGCCTTCGTCGAGCGACTTCGAGATGCCGAGGTCGATGAGCTTGACGAACGGGTGGCCGTCGGCGGTCTGCGTGAGGATCAGGTTGTCGGGCGAGATGTCGCGGTGAACGAACTTCTGGCTGTGCAGGTAGCCGAGCGCGTCGAGCGTCTGCAAGGCGATCGCGCCGACGAGCGGCACGCGCAGCGGCCCGCGCGCGCTGACGAGGTCGCGCAAATTGAGGCCGTGCACGTACTCCATCACGATGTAGCCGGTGCCGTCCGCGCAGACGTGAAAATCATGCACTCCCGCGATGTGCGGATGCCTCAACCTCATTCCTCGGCGCGCCTCATTGATGAAGCGCGTGCGCAGCCCTTCGTTCGTGCTGAGGTGCGCCTGCAGCGTCTTCACGATCTGCACTTCGTCGAGGTCGCGGTGGCGGACCTTGTAGACGCAGCCCATGCCGCCCTCGCCGAGCTTGGCGAGGACGTCGAAGCGCTCCGCGATCTCGTCGAGAACGGTGCTCATCGGCGCTCGAAGAGGAAGTCGACGCCGTCGTGAAACGCCGACTGCAGCGGCGCGAAGATCGGCACGGCGGAGGTCACTCGCTCGTCGGCGGTCAACACGTTGACCACCTCCTGGTGGATGCGCGACGCGGGCACGACGCCCTTCTGCTTTTGCAGCACTTCGAGCAGCGCGGCCGTGAAGCGCGAGCCGGTGGCGGACGGCTCGTCCGCGCCGGACGAGAGCGCGAGCCGCGCGCGGCGGCTCTTCGTCGTCTCGAGATACTTCGACCACTGCGCGGCGGTGAGGTTCGAAGGCGCGGGCTGCGGCGCGCCGCGGGTGATGTCGCCGACGTACGACGCGTCGGCGAGGACGAGGATGTGCCGCGCGGGCACGAGCGCGAGCCGGTCGCTGACGTCCTGATTCGGCAGCCAGTTCGTCTTCGCGGCGGCGTCGGCATCCGCGTCGGCAGGCAGCCACCAGCCGCGCCGGTTGCGCAGGTCGCGGCGGCCGTGGCCGGCGTAGTAGACGACGAGATTGTCGTTCTCGCCGAGCGTCTGGCTCAGTTTGTAGAGGCTGGCGAGGATGGCGTCGTTGCGCGCGTTGAGGAGCAGCGTGACGTCGAAGCCGTACGCGTCGCGCAGCAGCGCGGCCACGGCGCGCGCGTTCGTTTCGGCCGACGGCATCGGCGGCAGATGGTCGTACGTCGCGTTGCCGATGACGAGCGCGACGTAGCGTCCGAGCGTCCCGCGCTTCGCGGACGGCAGCGGCGCGGCATTCGTCGCGGCGACGTGCACCGCGTTGCGTTTGCTGGCGACGTCTTTGCGCTGCGTGTCCGCCTTTTGTTTCGCGGCGTCGAGTTGCTGCGTGAGCTCGCGCTCGCGCTGATGATCGAGCTTGTGCTGTTTGCGCGCGTCGTCGAGCTGGCGTTGCAGCTCGTCGATCTCCTGCTCGCGCGCGGCGAGGTCGTTCGCGGCGCGCTCGAGCTCCTCGTACTTCGCGCTCTCGACGAGCACGACGTTGTCCGGCAGTCCCGAGGCGCGGCGATAGAGCGCGAACGCTTTGGCCGGATCGGCGGGAACGCCGAGGCCCTTTTCGTAGAGCGTCCCGAGGCTGAACTGCGCGGCGCTGAGGCCCGCGTCGGCGGCCTTCGCGTACCAGCGCGCGGCGGCGGCGAAATCGGGCGGCGTGCCGAGGCCGCCTTCGTAGAGCTTGCCGACGTAGTACTGCGCGTCGCGATCGCCTTTCTCCGCGGCGTCGAGCCAGATCTTGAGCGACGTTGCGTAGTTCGCGCGGTCGTACACCGTGTACTCGCCGCCGCGAATGCGGCAGTCGAGCGCGGTCGTGCGGATCGGACGCGCAGCGACCGGATACGTGCGCCCGCCGATGCGTTTCATCTTCGGCGGCAGGCGGCAGTCGACGAGCACGAGATCGTCGGCGTTCTGCGCGCGCAGGATCGGCGCGAAGACAGCGAGCAGCAACAAGAGCGCGGCGGCGGAGCGCATGCGGATCAGAACGACTTCGACAGATTGAACTGCAGCGTACGGAAGCGCAAGTCGGAGCGCGCCACGTCCTGCGTCACCTCGACGAACGCGGAGACGCCGCGCGGGAAGACCGCCTGCAGGCCCGCCGACAGCTTGCCGTAGTTCGCGTCCGGCTGATCGACCGGAATCGTGAAGCCGGTGCCGAGATGGTCGTGCAGGAAGTGCGCGGTGACGAGGCGCGCCGCGCTGCGGAACTCGTGCACGAGCTCACCGCGGAACGTCGGCATCAGCGTGCCGAACGGCACCGCGATCGCGGAGCGGACGTCGAGTCCCGCGTTGGCGACGAGCGACTCGATGTCGTGTCCATCGACGAAGAGCACCAGCGGACCGGCGTCGCTTTCGGCGAGGTCGTCGATCCGCGTGCGCGACCACGTGCCGGAGAGCGCGAAGTCGAAGTCGGTGCGGCCGCGATGCGCGTCGACGCCGCCCCCCGCGGTGAGCGCGAAGAGCGTCGCATCGTTCGAGCTGTGCGCGGTCGACGACGGCAGGAGCGGCACGCTCACGATGTGCGTGGCGTCGAACTGGCTGCGTCCGGCGGTGAGGCTGCCTTCGAGATGCACGCCGTCGTAATGCATCGACGTGCCGGTGGACGGCGCGGCGCTGCCGGCGAAGAGACCGCCGCGGCTGCCGTAGAGCGAGAGCGCGTAGTTCGTCGTGTCGACGGTGCCGGTGCCGGCGCTGAGCGTCGCGTCGAGCCAGCCGGCGTTCGCGGAGAGGCCGAAGATGTTCTCGCCGAACTGCCGATCGACGCCCACCATCACGCCGCTTGTATCGAGATCGAAGCCGAGCGCGCCGGAGCTCGCGCGACGCTCGCCGGTGCCGAGATTGCCGCTGACGAACGCGGACCAGCCGTTGTAGTCGTCGCCGTTCGCGTCGCCCGTCGCGGCGCCGGTGCCGGTCTGTTCGAGGAGCGCGTTCGCGACGATGGCCACGGGCACGGGCTGTCCGCCGATCGAGAGCGACGCGTGCTGCAGCGAGAAGCGCGCGCCGGCGCGGCGTTCGGCGAGGCGCGCGCTGAGGCTCGCGGTGATGTTCGCGATGATCTCGCCGGCGATCTTCGACTGCGCGCCCGCCTGCTGCGGCGCGATGCGCTCGAGGGCGGGCGTGAGGTCGGTGTCGGGCAGGCGTTCGAGCGCGCGGCAGACGAGCGTGAACGGCTCTTCGTTGCGCGCGCAGACGCCGTCGAGCACGTGCGCGATCGGTTTCGCGACCGGGCCGTTCGCGCGCGCTTCGAGCGTCGTCTGCGCGGCGATCGTGAACGTGACCGGCGGCAGATCGCCGGAGCTCGCGCGGATGTCGATGGCGCCGACGCTGTTCGGCGTCACGATCGTCGACGCGCGTCCTTCCGCGTTGGTCGTGCTCGTGGCGGGATCGAGCTGCGCGGCGCCGCGCGTCACGCTCCACTGCACGGTTGCGCCGGCGACGGGCGCGCCCGCAGCGTCGTTGACCTGCACGACCAGCGGCTGCGCGAGTGGTTGGCCGAGCCGCCCGCTCTGGTTGTTGCCGCTGACGATGGTGAGGCTCGCGGCCGGGCGCGTGTCGTCGTTGATGATCGTGCCGACGGCGCTCGCGGGTGCGGACGGCGGCAGGCCGGACTGCGCGGCGACGAGCGTGAGCGTCTCGTCGGGCTCGAATCGCGTGTCGCCGATCACCGTGACGTTCACGGTCTTGCGCACCTCGCCCGGCGCGAACGTCACGGTGGCGTTCGCGGGGACGTAGTCCTCGCCCGCCGTCGCCGTGCCGGGGATCGTGGTGTATGCGATCTGCAGCGGCGTCGCCGCCGGCGCGCCGAGCACGATGTCGAACGGCAGCGCGGTCGTGCCAGAGTTGCCTTCGCGCACGGAGGTGCCGGTGACGCTGATGACCGGCGCGTCGTCGTTGACGATCGTGAAGGAGTACGGACCGGGATCGAGCTCGGCGCCGTTCTGGATGTTGCTGAGGACGAGCTGGAACGTCTCGTCGGACTCCACTTTCGTGTCGCCGACGATCGGGATGTCGACCGGCTCGCTCGACGTCTGGCCCGACGGAATGACGAAGTCGCCGCTCACGGGCTGGTAGTCGTTGTCGGCCGCGGTGGCCGTGCCGTCCACCGTCTCGTAATGCCCGGTGACCGGCAGATTCACCGGCGCCGGAATCGTGAACGTGACGCGCACGATGGTGAGGCCGCTGTTGCCTTCGACGACGTTCTGATTCGACGCCGCGAACGCGGGCGCGGCAAGCGCGAGGACCAGGAGGAGCGCGGTGCGTAGTTTCATCCGTTCGCCTGCAGTTCGTAGAGGATCTCATCGATGGCGTCGGCCGCGCGCTCCACGGGGAGGACGCACGTGCCGGCGCCGCGGTGGCCGCCGCCGCCGAAGCGCGACATCAGCTCGCCCACCGATGTCTTGCACGTGCGGTTGAAGATGCTGTGGCCGACCGCGGCGATGACGCTGTTCTCGCGCGGTCCCCAGTGCACGCGCAGCGAGACGTTCGCCTGCGGGAAGAGCGAGTAGACGAGGAAGCGGTTGCCGGCGGGGAGCCGGTCGATCTCGCGCAGGTCGGTGACGACGACGTTGTTCAGCAGGAAGCTGTTGCGCACGAGGAGGCGCTTGAAGTCCGCCTGATCGGCGCGGATGCGTTCCACGCGTTCGCGGACATCCGGCTGCGCGAGCACCTCGTCGATGGACATCGTCTTGAGCCAGGCGACGAGCTTGCGGAAGTAATCGTCGAACGCGCCGAGGCCGGTGCGGCTGTCCATCGTGTAGCCGAGGAGGATGTAGTCGCGTGGCGACTCGACGTCGGTGGGCGTGAGGAGCGCGGCGTCGAGGCGGTCGGTCTCGTCGACGAGCGGCGCGAGGCGCAGCAGCGCGGGATCGTCGGGTGCCTGTTCGAGGTAGTAGTCGTACACGAGCCGCGCCGCCGACGGCGCGATGTCGTAGCGGCCGCGGAACGCGCCGGAGGGACGCTGGTTGCTGTCGGTGAGGAGATGGTGATCGAACCACATGCCGCAGCGCGGGTCGTACGGCAGGTTCGTGAGGATGTCGTCGGAGCGGATGTCGACGCGCTGGTCGGTGATGTCCTGCGGATGCACGAGCAGGAGCTCGTCCACCGGCTCCTTCATCGTGATGATGACGGCGCTCGTGAGGCCGTCGAGGTCACCACGCGTGACCAGACGCATCGCAGCAATCCTCCGGAAGCGTCTGTTTTACCTCGCGCGGCGGACGCGCGCAACTGCGCGCGCCGTTTGGCGTCCGCAACTGCGCGCGCCGTTTCGCGTCCGCAACTGCGGGACGCTTCAGCGCGCTCGCTTCTTTTTCTTCGGCACCGGCGCGGCGCCGGGATCGCGGAAGACGAACCAGAGCGCGAAGACGATCGCGTACATCAGCACGACGCGGTAGAACGTGGCGGTGACGCCCCAGATGTTGCGCGCCGTCTCGCCGTAATGCACGGTGCTCCAGATGCCGAGCTTCGCGACGTAGATCGACATGACTTCCGCGATCGTCGCGCCGACGTGCGTGACCGCGAGCGCGGCCGAGGCCGCGAGAAAGCCGCCGATGTTGCGATCGGAGAACGGCCGCTTCGCGATCGCGAAGAGCGCGGCGAGCAGCACGAAGTTGAAGGTGAGGTCTTTGATGGCGACGGTCGGCCGCTGTTTCGAGCGCGGGTCGAAGTCGCTGCGGTCGACGGTCGTGTAGCCGTCGGCCTCACGATGGAGGCGCGTCACGGACGGGCTCTCGAACGCGCGCAGCGTCGCTTCCGCGCCCGCGCCGATGACGCGGTCGTAGAGCGGCGTGAGCACGACCCACAGCGCGAGGCCGGTGAGAAAGCCGGCGAGAGCCTTAAGCGCGGTTCGCCAGTCGAGTCGGGGCAACCCGTGCACTCCATGCGAGGAAGAATCCGATGGCCGCGAGGATGATCGCGATCTGCCAGACGGCGGTGTGGAAGATGTCGAAGAGGCGCGGCTGATACGCGCCGAGGAGATAGAGCGTCACGATGCGGATCGCGTTGAGCGCCTGCACGGCGATCGCGCCGAGCAACAGCCCGATCGCGCGCTGCTTCGGCGACGCGGGGAAGGCCACGATCGACGCGAGCAGGATCAGCATCGCCTCGACGCCGTTGCAGCCGTTGTTGATGTTCACGCCGAAGCGCGGCGAGCGGATGACCGTGCCGTCGACGGCGACGTGCTGGCCGATGCCGTTGAGCAGCGCGCCCGACGCCGCGGCCACGCCGTGCGTGAACGGCACGATCACGCGGTCGTTGACCGGCGTCCAGGCGATGAGCAGGTACGCCGCGACGAGGATCAGAAAGAATTTGACGAGGAAGAGGACCTGATTGCGCTGCATGGGAACGGCGCATGGTAACACCGCACCTCAGAAGAGTCTTCCGAGGAGCGCGGCGACCGCCGTCTCGACGCGCAGCACGCGTTCGCCGAGACTCACCGGCGCGAAGCCGGCCTTCTCCAGCGACGCGATCTCCTCGTCGATGAACCCGCCTTCGGGACCGATGACGAGCGTCACCGGCTGCCCGACGTTACGCGGACATTCGTCGCGCGCGCCGGGATGCGCGACGACCGCGAGCGAGCCGCGCGCGAGCTCCGGCAGCTCGCGCTCGACGAACGGACGGAAGAAGCGCTGCACGTCGATCGAGGGCAGGATCGTGTCGCGCGCCTGCTCGAGCCCGAGCACGCGCTGCAGGAGGAGGTTCTCCACCGACATCCGCGGCGACTTCCAGTAGCTCTTCTCGACGCGCCACGCGTTGACGAGCACGATGCGCTTGACCCCCATCGACGTCGCGCCCGCGAGGACGCGGTTCAGCACCTTCGGCCGCGGCAGCGCGAGTACCAACGTGAGCGGCAGCGCCGGCGGCGGCTCGCGATCGAGCACGACGTCGAGCTCCAGCGCGTCGTCGTCGAGCCGCACGATCGTCCCCTCCCCCACCCGCCCGCCCGCGCGCCCAACCACGAGCGCGTCCCCGACCCCCGCGCGGTGCACATGCATCACGTGCTCGCGCCGGCGTCCCGTCAGCCGCACGCGATGCGCGTCCACGAAGTCGTCGTCGAAGAGGAGGAGGAGGTTCATGGATGCGCGGCCGAAGCGGCGCGTGGATCATAGGCGCAGACGGCGGAGCGGCGGGTGGATGATCGCCGCGGGCGGCCCGTATCACTGGGCATGCCGCCGAGTCTGGTTCGTCACCAAAAGCTCACATCCCCTACTTATTTTGCAGCCAGAATGACGGCTTCGCGGGAACTTAAACGATGCAGACGCTGACGGGCGAGGGCGCGTTGATCCGCGCGGCCGTGGTGGACGACGAGCCGTTTTCGCGCAAGCGGATCCGCGACCTGCTCCTGCACGAGAGCGACATCACCGTCGTCGACGAGTATCCGGGCGGCGCGCATGTCGCGGACGAGCTGAGCGAGAGCCGGCCCGACCTCATCTTCATGGACGTCGAGATGCCGCAGCTGAGCGGCTTCGACATCGTCGGCGAGCTCGCCACGCACGGCGACTACGAGCCGGAGATCATCTTCGTCACCGCGTTCGCCGACTACGCGGTGCGCGCCTTCGATACGCGCGCGACCGACTATCTGCTCAAGCCGTTCGACCGCGAGCGTTTCGCGCGCGCGCTCGATCGCGTGCGCCGTCGCCGTTACGCGCGGGCGTCCGCCGCGCAGGAAGAGAGCGCCGCCGAGGAGACGCTGAAGCACATCGACCGTCTGGCGGTGCGCTCGGGGAAGCGTTCGATCGTGCTGCGGATGCAGGACGTCGACTACATCAGCGCGGAAGGCAACTACGTGCGGCTGCACTGTGGCCGTGAGTCGCATCTGCACCGCGTCACCATCGCCGAGTTCGAGCAGAGCGTCGATCCCGCGTCGTTCATCCGCATCCACCGCTCGACGATCGTCAACGTCGACCGCATCGCGGCGCTGCACAGCGCGTTTCATCGCGACCTCATCGTCGTGCTGCGCGACGGCAAGCAGCTGCGGTTGTCGGCCACGTATCGCGCGCGTCTCGAGCGCGCGATTATCGGCGTCTGACGCGCGCCCCGCATCACGCGGCGCTGCTGTGCGGATCGTCCGCGACGGCGAGCGCGCCGGGCGGCAGACGCACGATGGCGACGCTACCCCCGCCGTTCTCGTGGCGGATGCGCACGTCGAGCGACGCGCTGCCGCCGTAGAGCGCGTGCAGCCGCGCGCGGAGATTCGCGAGGCCGACGCCGTCGCCGACCGGTCCGGCCGGCAAGGCGCCGCCGGCGCCGTGCTCTTCTTCGATGCGCAGGACGAGCGACGCGTCTTCGAGCGCGGTGACGAGGCGGATCGTGTACGGGCCGGGCGACTGCCCGATGCCGTGCTTGAAGCAGTTCTCGAGCAGCGGCTGCAGGATGAAGTTCGGCACCGGCAGGCCGAGCGTCGTGACGTCGAGGTTCCAGCAGACGCGCAGCTGCTCGCCGAAGCGCGCCTGCTGTACGTCGAGATAGCGGCTGACGAAGGCGATCTCGCTGCGCAGCGGCACGAACTGGTCGTGCGCGGAGTCGATCGACATGCGCAGCAGGTCGGCGAGGCGCGCGATCATCACCTCCGCTTTTTCCGGCGCGTCGTAGACGACCGCGGAGATCGAGTGCAGGGCGTTGAAGAGGAAGTGCGGCTGCAGCTGCGAGCGCAGCGCGCGGATCTGCGCCTGGCCCAGCTGCGACTCGAGCCGCTCGGTGCGCAGCGCGCGCTCGGCCGCGTCGTCGCGGATGCGGATCGCGCAGGCGATGCCGAGGATGATGAAGGCGTCGAAGAGCGCGGGATGAAACTCGTGCATGAAGAAGCGGCTCGTGAGCGCGGCGCGCGTCGACTGCGAGATCTGATACGAGAGATGCTCGCCGACGACGGCGGTGGCGGCGACCATGACGATCATCGGCACGAAGATCGTGAGGAGCGTCCGCCACGAGTCGAGCCGGCCCATCGGAATGCGGTAGACGACGCCGAAGACGACCGCGGTCAGGACCGCCCACGAGACGCTGATGAGGAGATACGGCACCACGAGCTGCTGCAGCGGGATGTGCGCGTCGGAAAACGCGCTGAACATCCACTCGTGACTGGCGCGGAAGAGGCCGACCAGGGCGCAGCCGGCGAGCACCTGACCGAACCAGCGCACCCTTCTGGAGAGACGCGAATCGTGCGAGGCGACGGTTGGATTCTCCATCTGCCGAAAGAAGGAACATCGAAGTGTAGGGCCGAGGCCTTCGCCGCGGTAAGGCGATGGGACGAGTTCACCGAAACGTGTGACGAATCCGCCGTCGCGCGTGACGAATGCCGGGCCGGCGAGGACGGCCACGTCGCGCCAATCGATGTCGGCACACGCGCGGGATGTGAAGCGGCGGCGAAGTCGACTATCATCCGCGTCGCATGGATATCGCGGTGCGCAAACAGGGCGACGTGACCGTCGTCGATTTCAAGGGAAGGATGGCCATCGGCGTCAGCGAGACCATTCTTCCGCGAGTCATTCACGAGATCCTCTCCGAGGGCGGACGCAAGATCCTCCTCAACCTCTCGGAGATGGATTACATCGACAGCAACGGCCTCGGCGAGCTCGTGCAGGCCTACCGCGAGTCGCAACGCACCGGCGCGTCGTTGCGCCTGCTCAAGCCGCAGGACCGCGTGACGAAGACGCTCCGCCTCACCAACCTCCTGCCGATGTTCACGGTCTACGACAGCGAGGACGAGGCGATGAAGGCGTTCCAGAAGGCCTGACCCGCGGCGCGCGCGCGGAATCTCAATGCGCCAGCGCGAGCGCCGCGAACGCGACGATCAGCATCGCGTAGCGGGTGAACACCGGCCAGTCGTGCGCGGTCGCGCTCTGCTTCTCCGCCGCACGCCAGATCAGCACGAGCGCCACGAGCACGAGCATCTTCTCGCGTGAGAAGCCCCACGCCGCCGCGATCACTCCGACGAGCAGCACGCGCTGCAGACGCGAGAGCGGATGTACGCCGCGGCTGCCGTCGAGCTGCCACACCGGCGTCAGATTGAAGAGGTTGATGACGGCCGTGAGATGCGTCGCCGCGAACCAGAATGCCGATTTCGTGATGAGCGCGACGACGAGCGTCGCGACGGCCGCGCCGAGTCCCCACAGCGGTCCCGCGAGGCCGACGCGCGCGTCTTCACGCGGCGAGGTCGGATGCTCGTGCATGCGCACGAACGCGCCGAACGCGGGGACGAACATCGGCGCGCTCGCCGGCAGTCCGCGACGCCGCAGCTCGGCGACGTGTCCCATCTCGTGGATGTAGATGGCGAGGATGATCACCGCCGCGAACTGCCAGCCCCACGCGCGCCAGTACACGCCGAACGAGACGAACATCGACGCGATCGTGGAGAGCTTCGTGAGGCCGAGCAGCAGCAGCTTCCCTTTCGTCAGCAGCGCGACGATGAGGAACTTCAGCTTCCAGACGAGCAGCCCCGCCGCGCCGAAGGGTCCGAGGATCTTCGCCCAGATGCTTCCCGCGGGCGGACCCTGCCGCATCTCCTCGAGCGTCTTGCCCGACGCTGCCGCGTTCATCGCGTCGACGCGTTGCGCGACGATGCTCGCCTGCGTCGAGCCTTCCGGCAGCAGCGCCAGCGCGCTGCGCCACAATGCGCCCGCGCGCGTGAACTCCTTCACCGCCGCCGCGTCACCGGCCTCGCGCGCGAGCTCTTCGAGCCGCGCGCGATGCACGAGCGCGTGACACGACGGACAGACGAGCAGCGCCGGCGCGAGCTCGGTCGCGCACGCGTCGCAGCGCGACGGCATCGGTGGCTGCGGCGAGGGTGCGATCGCGAGCGCGAGCTCAGACATTCGCCGGGACTTGATCCAACGCGGGAACGAGCATCGGCGCAGAAGGCGCGACCGAGTACGGGCCGTTGATGGTCAGCTTCACGCGCGCGTTGCTCTTCCACGCCTGCCACAGACCGATGGCGATGATGATCCAGCCGAGAAAGTTCTCCGGCCCCATGAGGAACGGAAGCGCGTACGAGTAGGCGATCGCGATCGGCACGAGCAGCACGCGCGGCGCGTTGGTCGTCGTCGCGCCGAGGAAGGTTTTGAGCAGGTCGGGGAGATAGTTGAAGGCGATGCCGGTGTACGTGAGCGCGACGGCGAGCAGCTGATACAGCGGACCGCCGACGCCGCGCGAGCCCCATCGCACGGCCTTGCCGACGGCGACGGCGATGCCGATGGCGATCAGCGCGAGCTCGAGCTCGACGAGGACGCGCACGCCGTACCACACCGCGGCGCCGGCGATCGCGGCGCCGAGGCCCGCGACCGTTGCGCGCACGAAGCGCACGAGCCCCGAGCCTTCGCGCGGCGCGTCGAACGCTCCGCGGCACGTCGCGCAGAAAACGCGTCCCGCGATTTCGTAGTAACTCTGGATGACGGGTTGCTGGCAGGCGGCGCAGACCACGCGCTCGGGCGCGGCTTGCGCAAACTCGGCACGGCCGAACTGCAGCGAGTCGGACATAGGGGGGCTCTCCGGGATCAGGATTTACGGACCGGCGCCATCCTACACGAAATCGCCGTCGCCTACTCCCCGCTCGCCACGCGTTCGCGCGCGTCCGGAATCGCCACGCGCAGCGGATCGGCCTCGACGCCGCACAGCTTCCGGTACAGCGCCCAGTAGACGCTCACGCTCCGCTCGAAGACCCACAGCGGCGCGAAGAGCGCGGCGCGCAGCGGGAAGAACGCCGCGGCGCCGGCGCGGCCGCGCAGCGCGAGTCCGATCGTGGCCATCGCGATCACGCCCGCGTAGCCGCCGGCGAGGCGCAGTCCGCCCGCGGCCGCGAGCAGGAGCAGCATCGGCATCAGCGAGAAGAAGAACGCGGTCTTCATCGGCAGCGCGAAGTCGTCGCCGGCGAGCCGCGGCCGCGCGGACAGCCAGTCGCCGAGCGGCGCCGGCTGGCGCCGCACGAAGACGTCTGTCGCCGCGTGCACCTCCGCACCGACCGCCGCGAGGCGCCTCACCTGATCGTCGTACACCTCCGACGATCCAAGCGCGCGCATCGCGCGCACCGTGCTGCGGCGAAACGCGTACGTCGCGCCGTGGTCCGGCTGCGGCTCGATCCCGCGATGCACGAGGATGCGCCCCGCGTCGATGCCGCCCCACCACGGCAGCGGCTCGAGATAGTCCTGCGGCTCGACCACTTCGTGCGCGTCGAGGAGATCGCAGAGCTGCCCGATCGCTTCCGGCGTGTAGCGCACGTCATCCGCCGCGACGATCACTTTCTCGCACGCGGCGAGTGCCGCCGCCGCGCGCGTGATGTCGGTCGCGCCGCCCGGCGTGCGGAACTCCGGACGCACCGCGACGTGCCGGCCGACCCAGCGCAGGATGCGGCCGTTCAGCTCGAACTGCAGACGCGGCGACGCGTCGAGAATGATCACGTCACAGTTCGCGACGCCGAGGGTGGAGAGATAGGTGGCGAGGTCGCGCAGCTCGCTGCCGGAAGCCGCCGCATGTTCGAGGATCGCGACGTAACTGCAGCAGCGTTCGGCAGCGTTTCTGTTTCGCATCGCGATCGCGAATAACAGCGAGGCGCGTGCCATCAGCGAAGACCAAATTGTCAGCAATCCATGGCAGTGGACTTGCTGTCCCGGCGTCGTGATCAAACTCTGGCCGGGCAAGCCATATCCCCTCGGCGCCACGTGGGATGGCGTCGGCACCAACTTCTCCCTCTTCTCCGAAGTGGCCACGCGCGTCGAGCTTTGTTTGTATGACGACGCCGGCAACGAGACGCGCGTCGATCTGCCGGAGAGCACCGCCTTCATCTGGCACGGCTATCTGCCCAACGCCGGTCCCGGCCAGCGCTACGGCTATCGCGTGCATGGACCGTGGGAGCCGGAGCACGGACATCGCTGCAATCCCGCCAAGCTCCTTCTCGATCCGTACGGCAAAGCGGTCGAAGGTGAAGTGAAGTGGAACGAGGCCGTGTTCCCGTATCACTTCAACGATCCCGAACACTCGAAGAACGAGGACGACAGCGCGCCGTTCATGCCGCGGTCCGTGGTCATCAATCCATTCTTCGACTGGTCCGGCGACCGGCGCCTCTGCACGCCGTGGCACCAGACGATCATCTACGAGACGCACGTCAAAGGCTTCACGATGCGCCATCCGGGCATCCCGGAAAATCTCCGCGGCTCGTACGCGGGGCTCGCGCATCCCGCCGCGATCCGCTACCTCAGGCAGCTCGGCGTCACGGCCGTCGAAGTGCTGCCCGTGCATCAGTTCATCCACGCGAACCAGCTGCTCGAGCGCGGGCTGCGCAACTACTGGGGCTACGACTCGATCTCCTTCCTCGCGCCGCACAACGAGTACGCGTCGAGCGGCCAGCGCGGGAATCAGGTGATGGAGTTCAAGCAGATGGTGAAGGCGCTGCACGACGAGGGCATCGAAGTGATCCTCGACGTCGTCTACAACCATACCTCCGAGGGGAATCACCTCGGGCCGATGCTCTCGATGAAAGGCATCGACAACAGCGCGTACTACCGCACCGTCGCCGACGACCCGCGCTACTACATGGACTACACGGGCACCGGCAACAGCTTGAACATGCGGCACCCGCACGTGCTGCAGCTGATCATGGACTCGCTGCGCTACTGGCATCTCGAGATGCACGTGGACGGCTTCCGCTTCGATCTCGCGGCGACGCTCGCGCGCGAGCTGCACGACGTCGATCGCCTCTCCGCGTTCTTCGACGTCATCCAGCAGGACCCGTTCATCTCGCAGGTGAAGCTCATCGCCGAGCCGTGGGACGTCGGCGAAGGCGGCTATCAGGTCGGCAACTTCCCGCCGCTGTGGTCGGAGTGGAACGGCAAGTACCGCGACGTCGTGCGCGACTTCTGGCGCGGCACCGATCAGACGCTCGACGACTTCGCCACGCGCCTCACCGGCAGCTCCGATCTCTACGCGACGACGGGCCGCGCGCCGTCGGCGAGCATCAACTTCATCACCGCGCACGACGGCTTCCCGCTGCGCGACCTCGTCTCGTACAACGGGAAGCACAACGAGGCGAACGGCGAGAACAACCACGACGGCGCCGACGACAACCGCTCGTGGAACTGCGGCGCCGAGGGCGAGACCGACGATCCCGCGGTGAACGCGCTGCGCGCGCGGCAGCAGCGCAACTTCCTCACCACGCTCTTCCTCTCGCAGGGCGTGCCGATGATGCTCGGCGGCGACGAGTTCGGGCGCACGCAGCACGGGAACAACAACGCGTACTGCCAGGACAACGAGATCTCGTGGTTCGACTGGGAGCACATGGACGACGGCCTGCGCGCGTTCGTCGCGCGCGTCATCCAGTTCCGCAAAGACCATCCCGTGTTCCAGCGCCGCGGCTGGTTCCACGGACGTCCGCTGCGCGGCACCGACGTCAGCGACATCGGCTGGTTCAAGCCGGACGGCGAGCCGATGACGGACGAGGACTGGCAGGCCGGCTACGCGCGCACGGTCGGCGTGTTCCTCAACGGCGAAGCGATTCCGACGCCCGACGAGCGCGGCCAGACGATCGTCGACGACAGCTTCTATCTCCTCTTCAACGCGCACAGCGATGCGCTCCCGTTCAAGCTGCCGACATGCCCGTGGGGGGACCGGTGGGAGAAGGTCATCGACACGAACGAGCCGGTGCCCGACCTGCGCGAGCACGACCTGTTGAACGCGGGCGACGAGGTGCAGGTGCAGTCGCATTCGCTGATCGTGCTGCGCCGCGTCGAGTGACGCCGCGCGCGTAGAATCGCCGCATGAACGTGCGGCGCGTCTCCGACGCGGCGTTCACCGCGGAGTTCGCGAGCGAAGAGGAAGTCCGCGAGGAGCATCGCGTGAACCTCTCGCAGGGCGCGCTGCGCCTCGTGACCGCCGAACGCGCGCCGCTGCACGCGCTGCTGCTGGTGACGCTGCGCGGGCCGTGGGGCGGCGAGGCGTTCGCGCGCGCGAGTCGTCGCGGAACTGCCCGACGGAATCGCGCTCGCGATCGAGAGCAACACCGGCGATCTCCTCGAGCGGCTCCTCGCGCGCGAGGAAACGGCGGCGGAGACAGCGGCGGAAACAACGCCGGACAAGAACGTCAACGCGTGGGATCGCATCCGCGCGCTCTCGCAGATGGAGAAGCTGCTGCTCGCGGTCAAGGCGGATCGTTCCGAGCGCGCGCTGCTGCTGCAGGACAACGATCCGCGCGTGCTGCTGTCGCTGCTGCGCAATCCGCGCATCACGGTCGACGAAGTGGTGCGCGCCGCGAAGTCGTCGTTCCTCACCTTTCAAATCGCCGAGGCCATCATGAACGCGGCGCAGTGGATGTCGAGTCTCGACGTGCGCCTGGCGCTCATTCACAACCCGAAGACGCCGCAGGCGTTCGCGCTGCGCATCCTGCCGACGCTGCCGGAATCGGAGGTGCGCGCGATCGCGCGCGGCGGCACGAACATGGCGCTCAAGCAGGCGGCGGTGCGGCGGCTGCAGGGGAAGTAGCGCGTCGCGGACGGAACCCGCTAGGATGCGAAACGCGCGCACCGCCACGCGCGTCCTAGACCTCGAATGCCGATCCGCCATCCACTGCTGCAGGCCGTCGCCCTCATCGCCGCCGCGCTCGTCTTCGCCATCGTCGCGAACGGTTTCGCCTCGCGCACGCGGAAGCTGATGCTGCCCGGCTACTACCCCGGCGCGCTGCGCGTGCCGCCGCACGAGGCGGCGACACCGCCGTCGACGCCGGTGCAGACCACCGCGACGATCGCGACGACTTCGGCAACGACGACCACCGGTGCGCCGCTGACGACGAGCGACGCGCCATCGACGACGACCACCGCGCCGCTGACGACAACGACGACGACTGTCGCGACAACCACCATCGCGCGCACGACTCCGACTCCGCCCACCACCACCGCGCCGCCGGCGACGACGACCACTGCACCAAAGTCGTCGACACCGCCCGCATCCAAGTCCGCCCCCGCCCCGCCCGCCGCCGACGCGCTCGCGAAGTACGCGCCGCATCCGTCGAATGCGTACGTCGAGATCGGCGGCGACGAAGCCGCGCTCCTCCACGACAAAGGCGTGCTGTTCCTCGACGCGCGCCGCTCCTCCGTCTTCGCCGACGGCCACATCCCCGGCGCACGCTCGTATTCGGTGTGGGAGTCCGACATCGACGAGAAGGTCAACGCGCTCTTCAACGAGCGCAGCGATCCGCGCGAGCAGAACCTTCCCATCGTCGTCTACTGCTCCGGCGGCGTATGCGAGGACTCGCACATGCTCGCCGAGAAGCTGTGGGGCATCCAGTTCAACAACGTGTACGTCTACAAGGACGGCTTTCCGGACTGGCAGAAGCGCGGCCTTCCGGTGCACACGGGAGCGCAGCCCTGATGGGGTTTCGAGAGCTGACCTGGCGTGAACGCCTCACGCATCCCTGGCTCACCATCCGCGTGCAGCTCGCCCTCGGCGCGATCTTCGTCGTCGCCGCGCTGCCGAAGATCGCCGACCCGCCCGCGTTCGCCCACATGATCTACAACTACCGCATCCTTCCCGGCGGCTTCATCAACCTCGCCGCGATCACGATGCCGTGGGTCGAGCTCTTCGCCGGCCTCGCCCTCATCCTCGGCGTCTGGACGCGCGCCGCGCGCTGGATCATCACCGCGCTCCTCGTCACCTTCATGGTCGCCATCACGATCAACCTCGCCCGTGGCAACGCCATCGACTGCGGCTGCTTCGACGTCTCCGCCGCCGGCCGCACGTACGAGGAACGCCTCGCCGACATGCGCTTTGTGCTCTTCCGCGACACCGGCATGCTGCTGATGGTCGCGCAGCTCGCGCTGGCGGATCGCGCGCGGCGGACGCCGACGCCGTAGCGCGGTCGCGGTCGTTTCCTCGATCGCGTTTCTTTATCGTTCGACACCCGCCACGACGAGCGAGCGCAGTTGCGCGGAGCCGCTGCGGCTCGCGGTGACGCACGTGGCGTCGCGCAGCACGACCACGAGCCGCGAGCCGTTGCCGGTTTCGACGGCGTCGATGAAGTCGACGTTGATGACGTGCGAGCGATGCACGCGCACGAAACGCGCGGGATCGAGCCGCGCGTGCAGATCGCCGAGGCGCGCGTTCATGAGGTGGCGCTTCCCGTCGGCGTGCACCGCGACGTAGTCGTCGCACGCCTCGAGCCGCTGCACGCGATCGGCTGGGATGCGCAGGAGCCGCCCGCGTTCCTTGACGTAGATCGACGACACGGGCATCGACTGCCGCAGCACCTGACTGGCGCGCGCGGCGATGCGCGGGACGCCGTGCTGCAGGGCGACGCGCGCGCGATCGAGCACGCCGAGAACGCGCTCGCGTCCGAACGGCTTGAGGAGATAGTCGAGCGCGCCGAGCTCGAACGCGGTCACGGCGTAGCGGTCGTACGCGGTGGTGAAGATGATGTGCGGCCGGTGCGCGAACTGCTCCGCCGCTTCGACGCCGGAGAGCCCCGGCATCACGACGTCGAGGAAGACGAGATCGGGGCGCAGCTCGTCGACGAGGCGCACGGCGGACAAGCCGTCCGCCGCTTCGTCGACGCGACCGACCCAGTCGACGTGGCGCAGGTGCTCGCGCAACGCGCGCCGCGCGAGCGGCTCGTCGTCAGCGATAACGACGCGTACCGCGTCAGTCATCGACCGGCTCCGCGGCGCGCGCGCACGGGATCGAGAAGCCGGCCTCGTACTCCCCCGCCGCCGTGCGCGACGTCACCTGCGCGTCGTTGCCGTGAACGGCGGCGAGGCGTTCGCGCAGCGTGCGCAAGCCGGAGCGCATGCCGGCGTCGCCGCCGGCGCCGGAGCCGTCGTCGCGCACGATGACGCGCAGGCGTCCGTCGCTCACGATCGCGGAGACCTCGACGTGGCCTCCGGTCGTGCGCGTGGCGATCGAGTGCCGCACCGCGTTCTCGACCAGCGTCTGCACGGCGAACGACGGCACGGCGCAGGCGAGCGATTCCAACTGGATCTCCGCCTTCACGCGCAGGAGCTCCTCGTAACGCAGCTGCTCGAACTCGAGATAGCGCCGCGTCAGCTCCCACTCCTCGCGCAGCGGCACGACGTCGCGCTCTTCGCTGAGCGTGTAGCGCAGCAGCTCGCCGAGCTTGTCAACCGCGTTCTCGGCGCGCGTGGCGTCTTCGCGCACGAGCGCGGCGACGGTGTGCAGCGCGTTGAACAGAAAGTGCGGATGCAGGCGGTTGCGCAGCGCCTCGAGCCGCGCCTCGTGCAGCGCCGCCTCCGCGCGCGCGGCGCGGATCTCCGCGCGCGTCGCCCACTCGCGCGTCTGCATCGCGTAGGTCACGCCGGCGACGAGGCCGTAGAGCCACACGCCCATCACGAACTGCCAGCCGAGGATCTGCGAGGTGACGATGGAATGCCACAGCGATTCGTGAAAGCGGAGACTGCCGATCCAGTACGTGGCCAGGATCCACAACGCGGAGTACAGCGACGCCATGGCCAGGTGACGCGCGTAGAAGCCGATGCGCACCTCTTGCGGCCAGCGGTAAGCCGCGCAGTAGTACCAGACGCCGAGGCCGAGAAAGGCGGCGCTGCCGATCGTGTAGAAGGCGAGATACGACGCCGCGCCGACCGATTGATGCCCGTACGCGGCCGCGAAGAAGACCCACAACGAGAAAAACGGCAGCCACGCGGCGACGAGCAGTGCGAGATTTCGAAGCAGCGTGCGGACGAGCATGAGCGCTGGCTCATGGTAGCTCGCCACGTGCAGGCGCTCCGGTCGATTCGCCGAGCCGTCGCGCGCGTCCGCCGAAAAGTCGTTGGCGGACGTCCGCCGCGGCCTCACCGTTTGCGCGAAATCGAAAGGAGCAGACGTGGGCAAACCGGTCGTGCATTGGGAACTATGGTCCAAGGATCCGGAGAAGGTCGGACGCTTTTACGCGGACGTCTTCGACTGGGAAGTGACGTTCATCGAGGCGCTGAACTACCGCCTCGTCGACACGCGCGCGGAGAACGGCATCAACGGCGGCATTACCACGCCGCAGGACGGGCCGTGGCCCGGCAACCTCGCGCTGTACATCGACGTCGATGATCTCGACGCGTATCGCGCGAAGATCGAGGCGGCCGGCGGGACGACGCTCGTGCCGCGCATGGAGATCCCGAACATGGGCGCGCTGGCGCTGTTCGAGGATCCCGACCGCCGCGTCTTCGGCATCTGGCAGCGCGGAGGCGCGCAATGAGATCGGTCGCGTGCGCCGTCATGCTGCTGCTCATCTTCGAAGACCCGCGGTTCGTCGCGAAGCTGACCAGCTGCGCGTTCGCACCCGCGGCCACGGCGTCGTCGAACGCGGCCGCCGTACGCGCGCGTCTCATGACCGTGAAGGAGCGCGCCATGCGCGCCGACTATCGCGCCGACATCGCCGGCCTGCTGCGCCTCCGCCGCGAGCTCGCGCCGCTCGTCGACGATCCCGAGCTCGGCTACCTCGCGCACTACTGGTCCGGCTACGCGAGCTGGCGCGCGGCGATCAACGGCGCCAATCACCACATGAGCGTCCGCGACCTGCAGACGCGCCTCATCGAAGCGGACGCGGAGTTCGAAGCCGCAATGCTCCAGCGCACCGACTTCGCCGATGCCTACGCCGCCGCGTCATCGGTCAACGGCTGGCTCGGCAACCTCCTGCGCGACGACCCGGCGGTGATGCGCGAGCGCTTCACCCGCGCCGCCCGCCTCCTCGCCCGCGCCCGCGAGCTGGAGCCCGACAACCCCCGCGTCCTCTGGGTCGCCGGCGGCGACCTCCTCTTCAAGCCCGCCTCGATCGGCGGCGATGTACCGAAAGCGATCGAGCTCTATCAACGCGCCGTGCAGCTCGCGCCCCCGCCCTCCCACTCCCCCCTCCCCGACTGGGGCAAACCGGAGTCGCTCATGGCGCTCGCGTACGCGCACGTCAACGCCACCCCGCCCGATCTCCCCGCCGCGCGCGCCGAGGCGCGCGAGGCGCTGCGGCTCGTGCCGGATTGGCAGTATGTGCGGGATGTGCTGTTGCCGCGGGTGGAGGGGGCGAAGGGGAAGTGATCTCATGTCTTCCTGAATTCACCTAACCCACATCTGCGCGCGGAGTACACTCCGGCCGCCATGCGCATGTCCGCTCTTCTGCTCGCCTCCGCTCTCGTCACGCTGTCCGCATTCGCGGCCGATCTCTCGCTCGACAAGCTGAAGAAAGGCGACGTCGCGGACGGGTTCCGCGTCGAGGCGGTGTACCTCGACGACGCGGGGCAGCCGCTCGGCGCGCGCTTCATCCACAAGCGCAGCGGCTTCACGCTCGACTATCTGCAGATCGAGTCGGTGCCGCAGGGCTACACGTGGGTGAACTCGATTCCGGTCGGCGATCAGGGCGAGCCGCACACGCAGGAGCATCTCCTCCTCGGCAAGGGCACGACCGGCCGCGCGTTCGCGGGGCTCGACACGATGTGGCTCTCCGGCTCGAACGCGTTCACGCAGCAGTGGCGCACGAGCTATCACTTCAACACCACCGCCGGCAAAGACGTCTTCTTCGATCTCTTCGGCGCGCAGCTCAACGCGCTCCTGCATCCCAACTACACCGACGTCGAGATCCGCCGCGAGGTGCGCAACTTCGGCGTCACGTCGAATCCCGACGGCACGCTGCGGCTCGAGGAAAAGGGCTCGGTCTACAACGAGATGACCAGCTCCAGCGCGAACCGCTACCGCGTTCTCTTCCGCGAGGCGGGCCTGCTCACCTACGGCGCGCAGCATCCGCTCGCGTACAACTCCGGCGGCGAGCCGTCCGGCATCCGCACGATGCAGCCGTCCGACATCCGGGCCTTCCACGCCGCGAACTACTACCTCGGCAACATGGGCACCATCGTCGCCTTCCCGAAGAGCGTTCCCATTTCCGAGATCCTCAGCCGGACGGACAACATCTTGACCAAAGTCGAGACGGAGCCGCAGTCGCGGCCGTCGACGACAGCGAAGCCACTCCCCGCGCCGCAAGCCGCGGCGACGGGCACGATCCGCATCGACGAGTATCCGTTCCGCAACGACCAGCAGCCGAGCCCTCTCGCACTGGTCTGGCCGGCGACGCGCGTCAATCTCTCCGCGCAGGACGCGATCCTGCTCGAGCTCTTCGCCGACAGCTTCGCCGGCGACGCGACGACGAACCTCTACAAGCTCTTCGTCGACAGCAAGACGCGCGTGATGGAGACCGGCGCGACCGGCGTCTTCAACAATGTGGAGCGCGATCAGGGGGAGCAGTTCTCGCTCATCCTCGACAACGTCGCGGTCGCGAGTCTGACCAGCGACAAGATCGCCGAGGTGCGCAAGCGCGTGCAGGACGAGCTCGCGCGCGTGGCCGCGTTCGGCGATGACTCGCCGGAGCTGAAGGAATTCAACGAGCGCGTGCTGAACCGGCTCATCGACACGCGGCGCCAGCTCGCGAACTTCGTCAACACGCCGCCGTCGTTCGGCTTCCGCAACACGCGCTCGTCGTGGATGGATCAGCTGCTGCTGCTCGAGCGCGTGCCGGACGCGCGCAAGTCGGTGACGCTCGCGCCGCAGCTCGACGCGATCCGCAAACAGCTCGCGTCGGGGAAGAACCTCTGGCGGACGAAGCTCGCCGAATGGCAGCTCACCGACGTCACGCCGTACGGCGTCGCCGCGAAGCCGAGTCCCGCCCTGCTGCAGCGCGAGGAGAGCGAGCGCACCGCGCGCGCCGAGGCCGAGGCGCAGCGGCTCGCGAAGCAGTACTCGATGACGGACGTGCAGGCCGCGCTGAAGCGCTATCAGGGCGAGCAGGAAGCGGAGTCCGCGCACATCGAAGAGGAGGCGAAGTCGATCGCGCCGCCGGCCTTCATCAAGAACCCGCCGATGACGCTCGACGATCCGCTGCACTACGCGCAGTCGAAGCTCGGCAGCGGCGTGCCGATGGTCACGTCGACGTTCGACAACATGTCCAGCGCGACGGCCGCGCTAGTCCTGCGCGCGGACACGCTCTCGCGCGAGCAGCTTCGTTATCTCTCGCTCATGCCTGCTCTTTTGACGCGAGTCGGCGTGATCGAGAACGGCAAGCCGGTGTCGTACGACGAGATGTCGGAGCGGCTGCGCAAGGAGATCCTCGATCTCGACGCGCGCTTCTCGACGAACCCGCGCACGAACCGCGTCGAGCTCGTCGTGTCGGGCTCCGGCATCGGCATCGGCGAGGCGAAGCGCGCGGTCGAGTGGATGTCGCTCGTCCTCCAGCATCCCGACTGGCGGCCGGAGAATCTCGCGCGCATCCGCGACGTCGTCGATCAGTCGCTGAGCGCGCTGCGCAACACGATGCAGGGCTCGGAAGAGTCGTGGGTGCAGAACCCCGCGGCGGCGTATCGGATGCAGTCGAGCCCCGCGTTTCTCGCGGCGGACTCGTTCCTCACGCGCGCGCACAACGCGCTGCGCCTGCGCTGGCTGCTGAAGGAAGCGCCGGCCGCCGATCGCGACGCGCTGCAGCAGTGGTTCACGAACCTCGCGCAGCAGAAAGGCGACCGCGCGGCGCTGCTCGCCGCGGCGCAGAACGTGAGCGCGCTCTCCGCGTCGGCGCAGCCGATTGCGCAGGACGCGCGCAAGGATCTCGAGCTGACGCTCACCGATGTTCCCGACAGCAGCCTCGCCGCCGACTGGACGTATCTCGTTACCGCGATGCGTGACGATCTGCTCACGCCGCCGGCGCAGGCGCTCGCCGCCCTCGACGCCGCGCGCAAGCAGCTCCTCGCGAAGAGCGGCGCGCGGATGTGGCTCGTCACGTCGACGTCCCTCGGCAAGCAGCTCGCCCCGTCGCTCGAGTTGTTGACGGCATCGCTCGGCAACGGCCCCTCGAATCCGATCGCGGCAGACGGCACGCGTCTCGTCGACGCGCGCGTCCTCGGCCGCGACGCGAACGCGAAGTTCACGTACATCGGCCTGCTCGCGCCGAACATGAAAGGCGGCGTGATCATCACGTCCGTGCCGTCGGCGCACTTTTCCGACTACGACGACAAAGGTAAACAGCTTGACTACCTCGCCTCGCGCCTCTTCGCCGGCTACGGCGCGCACGGCATCTTCCTCAAGACGCTGGCGAACGGCCTCGCGTACAGCAACGGCCTGCGCGCGACCGTGCAGTCGGGACGCGCCGGCTACTACGCCGAGCGCACGCCGGAGATCCCGCAGACGGTGAAGTTCGTCGTCGACACGCTGAAGAACGCGCAGCGCGACCCGCGCCTCGCCGACTACGCCGTCGCGCAGGTGTTCGGCGAGAGCCGCGCCGCCGCGACGTACGAGTCGCGCGCGGAAGGCATCGCCAACGATCTCGCGGACAATCAGCCGCCCGAGCAGGTGAAGAAGTTCCGCGCCTCGATTCTCGCCCTGCGCAACGACCCCGCCCTCGGCGACACGCTCTTCGATCGCAAGGACGCCGTCTACGGCCGCGCGCTGCCGGGCTACAACGTGAAAGGCGCCGACGTCGCCGGCGCGGTGTACTTCACGATCGGCCCCGACAAGCAGCTCGACGCGTGGGAGTCATATCTGAAAAAGGCAGACGGCGCGGAGACGCAGCTCGTGCGTTTGTGGCCGCGGGATTTCTGGATGCCGTGAGCGTCGCTGCTGACGGCAGCCTCTACTTGTCGCAGTCGCCGAGCCGCTTGCCGCTGTACTTCATCGACATCTCGTGCTCGTGGACCATCAGCTTCATCGCGCCGCTGTACGAGTCGCCGGCGAAGGTGATCTTGCCGCTACCGAGGGCCTGCATCTTCGGGCAGCTGACCGTCCAGCTGATCGTGTTGCCGTCGATCTTGTAGTCGCTGACTTTGCAGTCGTGATTCGCATCCGCCGGCACCGACTTTTGCGGATTCTCGACGTCGGCGGCGGTGAGACAGACCGTCTGCGTCACCGGCGGCGCCTGCACGGGCACGCCCGGCATCTCGACCTGCGTCGTGATCTGCCACTTGCCGTGCTTCTGCGGACTGGCGGCGAAAAGCGGCAAGGCGAGAGTCGCGAGCGACGCGAGGACGACGAGCGATTTGCGCATGCGGAGAGTATAGGCGCTACGGACTCACCCACCCCGCGAACGTCATCTGTCCGTTGTCGATCTTGATGATCGCCACCGGCTTGATGGGATTCCGATCGGCTCCCATCGTGATCGTGCCGGAGATGCCTGGATATCCCTTCATCGCGGCGAGCTGGTCGCGCACGGCTTTGCGGTCGAGCGAGCCGGCGTGTTTCGCCGCGAGCGCGAACATCTGCAGCGCGTCGTATCCGAGGGCGGCATTCGCCTCGGGGTTCTTGCCGGTGCGCGCGCGGATCTTCTGCACGAACGTCTGCACCGCGGGGCGCGGGTCGCCGACGAAGTAGTGATCGGAAAAGTACGAGCCGTCGATCGACTTGCCGCCGATCTGCACGACGGACGGTGAGTCCCAGCCGTCGCCGCCGACGAGCGGCACGTTGATGCCGAGGTCGCGGGCCTGGATCGCGATCTGTCCGACTTCCGTGTAGAAGCCGGGGATGAAGAGCACTTGCGGGTTTGCCTGCTTGATGGCGGTGAGCTGCGGGCGGAACTCCGTATCGCCGCCGGTGTAGCTCTGCGTCGCGACGATCTTGCCGCCCATTGCCACGAATTCCTTGGTGAAGAACTCCGCGAGGCCGACGGAGTAGTCGTTCTTCTTGTCGAGCAGCACCGCCGCGTTCTCGAGCTTCAGGTTGTTGCGCACGAACGCCGCGAGCGCCTTCCCCTGATAGGGATCCGTGAAGCAAACGCGGAAGATGTAGTCGCCCTTCTGCGTGACCGCGGGATTCGTCGACGACGGCGAGATCATCGGCACGCGGCTCGACTGCGCGATCGGCGCGGCCGCGAGCGACTGGTTCGACGAGTTCTCGCCGATCAGCGCCACGACGTCGTCGCTCGTGATGAGCTTCGTGACCACCGACGCCGCTTCTTCCGCCTTCCCCTGATCGTCTTCGACGACGAGGCGAATCTTGCGTCCGAGGATGCCGCCGGAGGCGTTGATCTCGTCGGCGGCGAGCTTCACGCCGGACACGGTGGCGTTGCCGAACGAGGCTTCGGAACCGGTGAGCGCAGCGAAGACGCCCACTGGAATATCCCCTGTCGGGGCCGCCGTTTGGGCTTCGCGGCCGGGGCGGCAGGCCGCGATCAGCAGCGCGGCTGCACAAACGATTCGAGCAGTTTTCACGATGTTCGTCTCTCCACGTGCGGCTACAATGCCGCGGCTCCGCGAGTTTATACCCCGTCGAAAGGATTCAAATGCAGGCCAACGACATTCGTAAAGGGATCGTCATCATGTTCGAGGGAGACCTCTGCAAGGTGATGGACTTCCGCCACCACACGCCCGGCAACCTCCGCGCGATGGTGCAGGCCAAGCTGCGCAACCTGCGCACCGGCAACCAGTTCGAGCACCGCTTCCGCTCGAACGACGACATCGAGCAGGCGTACATCTCCCAGCACGAGATGGAGTACCTCTACTCGGACGGCCACGCGCACCACTTCATGAACACGGAGAACTACGAGCAGGTGGAGATCAGCGAGGAGGACCTCGGCGACGCGGCGTCGTGGCTCCAGCCCGGCCTGAAGATCCAGGTGCAGTTCCACGAGTCGCGGCCGATCGGCGTCGAGCTGCCGAAGACGATGAAGGTGAAGATCGCCGAGACGCAGCCGATGGTCAAAGGCGCGACGCAGTCGTCGTCGTACAAGCCGGCCACGCTGGAGAACGGCGTCGTCGTGCAGGTCCCGCCGTTCGTCACCGAGGGCGAAGAGATCATCGTCGACCCGAGCGACAACCGCTACATCGAGCGCGCGCGCTGATCAGTGCTCGTGCTCGGAGTGCAGCACCGACTCCGAGAGCGACGCCGCGCTCGATTCGATCGCGTTCAGAATGCATGTGAAGTACAGCTTCTCGGTGGGCGCGAGCGCGAGTGCGGCGAGCTCCGCGCGCAACTCCCGCACACTGCCGGCGACGTGAACGAGCAACTGAGCGACTTCGTCGATGCCATACCGCGCCATGCGCGTGCAGAATAGGTAACAGGCGAGCACGCGTCAGTTCGACAGCGAACACTAAGATGGCCAGCGTCCACTATCTCTGCCCGCAATGCGAGGCGCGGCTGGCGCGCGTCGCGGGCGAGCCGGCGCGCGCGTGCGATTTCTGCGGCGCGCAGACGAACGTGGTGGCGCCGGCGGAAGACGCCGTAATCGGTCAATGCGCCGCGTGCGGCCACGCCGAGCTGTATGTGCAGAAGGACTTCAACCGCACGACCGGCATCGCGCTCGTCGCCGTCGGCGCGGTCTTCGTGCCGTGGACGTGGGGACTCTCGCTCCTCGCCGTGACGGTGCTCGACTACATCGTCTGGCGCGTGGTGAAAGACGTCATCGTCTGCTACGAATGTCAGGCGGTGCATCGCGGCTACGCCCCGAATCCGGCCATTCCGCCGTTCGATCTGGCGACGCACGACCGCCACGTCTACGGCGCCGCGCCGCCGGGAGCGGAAGAGAAGTGACGCACGAGAAGTAATTGCCGCAAGGCAGGAACTAATGTACAACCGGACGCGTGCATTCCGTCCTTTCGTACTTCCGGGCCTATTTCTCGCCGGACGGTGACGCGCCGCGCGGCAACTGTTCGGCGGGACAAATTGCACAACATCTCTACGCGGCGCTGCGCGAGTTGGGAACGGTCTGCTATCTCGACGCGGACGCGCAGCCGCGCGGTCTGACGGCGGAGTTCTTCGTCGGACACTTCTGGTCGTTCGCGCGCACCGCGCGTGCGAACCGCTTCGCGCGCAACGTCGTGCTCTACGCGATCGCGGACCCCGGCTATCGCGCGCGTGCGCTCGCGCCGATCGTCGAGGCGACCGGCCTCGGCGAGCCGGCGTGGGATGCGCCGCCGCCGCATTTCGATCACGACGAGACGATGGAGCGCGCGGACGTCGTGCTGCTCGTCGGCAACTCGTTCACGCGCGCGACGTTTGCGCCGCGCTGGCGATCGAAGATCCGCCTGCTCAACTACTCCGTCGACGCGACGCTCTTTCATCCGGCGGCGGACGCGCGGCGAGAGTTCTGTTATCCGGCGACGCACTGCGGACTGCGCAAGGGCTTTTACGACGTGCTCGAGACGTGGAGCGGCATCGATGCGCGCGTGACGCGGCTGCACGCGGTCGGTCAGCTGGAGCCGGCGTGGCGTGCGAGGCTCGACTCGCGCAACAATGGGAGCATCGTGCACCACGGTTACCTCGACTCCCGCTCGGCGCCCTATCGCGACCTCCTCCGCTCCTGCCGCTTCGCGTACATCCCCACCGTCGTCGAAGGACAGATGGGCACCGCGCTCGAGGCGATCTTCTCCGGCTGCGTGCCGATCACCACGCGCGCGTCGGGACTCGACGACGCGGTGCTCGAGCATTGCATCGTGGTCGAGCCGGGCGACGTCGACGCGCACCGCGACGCCATCGCGACGATGCTCGCGTGGAGCGACGACACGTGGCGCGCCCGCCGCGGCGCATTGCTCGCCGTCGCGCACGAACGTCAGTCGTGGGACGTCTTCCGCGCGACGCTGCTCGAGACGGCCGCGGAGAGCGCATGCGCGCGCTGACGCTGCGTCGCGACGGGGTCGCAATCGTCGAAACGTATCTCGACGACGCGGCCTGCACGGCACTGCTCGACGAGATCCACGCGTACGCCGCGAGGCACGAGCTGCCGCTCATCGTGCGCGAAGACGGCGAGCGGGCGTTGCGCTACAAGGTCATCGATGGCGATGCGATTCATGAAGACTTGCCGTCGCTCGTCGCGCTGTACGAACGCGTCGGCGCGCTCGTGCGCGCATCGGATGCGACGCTCATCCCGCTGCCGAACCGCACCGCGAGCGTGAACGTGAACCTCACCCCGCCCGGCGGCGAGTACCGCTGGCACTACGACCGGAACGCCGTCACCGCGATTCTCTTTCTCAACTCCGTCGGCGGCGGCGAGACGGAGATGTACGCGAACCACCGCCTCCGCCTCGGCCGCGCGAAAGACACCTTGGCGCAGCGCGCCCTCGACCGCATCTGGCGTTTCTTCACGCGCTTCACCGCGCCGCTCGTCGTCGCGCCCGCGCCCGGCCGCATGATCGTCATGCGCGGCGACCGCTGCCTCCACAGCGTCCGCCGCGTGACGGGGATCGAAGAGCGCATCAACGTGATCATGACCTTCGACACGCCCGGCGCCCGCTTCCGCGCGGAAGAGAATCTCGACCCGTATCTCTACTCGAAGACGGCGACGCCGGACTTTGATCCGAACTACCGCGGATGAGCAGAGCGTTCCTGTCGACGTACCGGCCGCTCTGCGGCGCGCGCGCGGGACGAGAAGCGAGCGCGCGGCACGGCCTGCTGCCGTTCATCGATGGCTCGTGCCAGCGCGAGCCCGATCTCGAAGCGAAGTTCCCGACGATCTCCGCGCTCTGCCGCGTGAAACGCTTCGCGCCGCGTCTGCAGAAATGCGATCGCGTCGCGTACATGACGAAGCTCGGCCGGTACGACGAGCGCGAGGCGCATTGGCGGCTGACGGCGCTGCTCACCGTGCTGGAGCGTTTCGAGTCGCACGCCGGCGCCGCGGAATGGCATCGCGCGCGCGGACTGGCGCTGCCGCGGAACTGCATGGTCGATCGCAATCCGCCGTTGCCGCTCGACTTCACCGATCTGACGCAGAAAGATCTCCGCGTTTGGGAGGGTTCGTACCGGCGCCGCGCGGCCATCTGCAACGCGATGCTCGTTTGCCGCGCGGATTTCCGCGAGCTGCGCGAGCCGCCGCGGATCACGCGCGCGGACTGGAAGGCTTGGAACGGCGGCGTGCCGGGAACGCAGACGCCGCCGTCGTTGAAGGACGACCTGTGGCAGCACCTGGAGGATCGCGCGCATGGCCGTGCGTAGCGTCGCCCTCCTCCGCTGGTCGCGCACGCGCAATGCGATCTCGATGGTGTACGCGCTCGATGCGCGCGTGGTCACGCGCGTCTGCCGTTACGACGACGTCGACTTTCTCGAGCTCGAGGCGCGTTACGGCGCGGCGTTGCTCGAACGCATCACGGCACAACTGGCGATGATGGAGGCGATTCCGTTCTTCGGGCTCGCGCCGGAGGTCGTGGAGCTGCGCGAGGCGTCGGCGTACTTTACGCCGCGCTTCGCGGCGTTGTGGCGGCGGGTGTGGGAGGGCGTGGGCGGGCAGTGGCGGTACGAGCACGATCGCGCGGGATATGCGCCGCGCGTGATTGTCAGCGGCTCACCGCGCGAGGCAACGCCGATTCACATCGGCGACGGCGGCGATGCGCTGGCGTTCTGCGGCGGCGGCAAAGACTCGCTCGCGGCGATCACGCTGCTGCAGCGCGCGCGGATGCCGTTTGCCACCTTCGCCTACTCGCACGCGGACTACGGCGATCCTGCGATGCAGCATGCGCTCATCGACTCGCTGCTCGACGCGGCGCACGTCGCGCGGCGCCATCGCATGCGCGCGGAGGATGACTTCGACGAGCGCGCGGCGCTCGTCTGCGCGGAGACGCCGATCTCGCTCTTCTACGCGCTTCCACTGATGCTGCAGCACGGCCACCGCACGCTCATCCTCGGCAACGAGCGCAGCGCCGACGCGCCGAACCTCGTCTGGAACGGCGAGCCGGTCAACCATCAATGGGGCAAGTCGACGGAGGCGGAAGTGCTGCTCGACGCGTATCTGCGCGACGAGCTGATCGCCGACGGCGCGTATGTTTCCATCCTCAAGCCGCTGTACGACGCCGCGATCGTGCGCATCCTGCGCGGCGCGGAAGAGGCCGTGCGCAAGACGCATTCGTGCAACGTTGCGAAGCCGTGGTGCCTGCGCTGCGCAAAATGCGCGTACGTGTTTCTGCAGCTGAACGCGTTTCTCGATGTCGACGGCATGTTCGCGCGCGACATCCTGGCAATGCCGGAGAACGAGCGCTGGTTCCGCGAGCTCCTCGGCATCGACGCGCACAAGCCGTTCGAATGCGTCGGCGATGCGGACGAGGCGCGGCTCGCGTTTGCGCTCTGCCGCCGCAAGGGACTCGGCGGCGAGGTCGCGCAACGATTGGCGGACGCGCTACCGCCGATCGACGTCGATGCATTGCTCGCGCGCTATCTCGACGTCGGCGACACGTCGCGGCTTCCCGCTGCAGTGCGCGCGCTGCTCACAGCGGCAGATGCGTCAGAGCCGAGAGCCAGCCACCCAGCACTTCGCCGATGACGACGGCCACGACGTCGACGTAGAGGATGCCGGTCGCGGCCATCGTCGAGCGCGTGCGCACGGTGCCCCACACCATCGGATACAGCGCGAGCGGGCCGAGGAGACCCCACAGCGCGCGCATCCAGAAGAAGATGTCCTTCACGAACGCGCCGGGCCACGACACCACGACCACGACGGCGACGAGCGCGATCTTGACGCACGCGGTGACGAGCGTCGCGATCGTGAGGCGCTTCAGCGGATCGATCGACATGCCGCGCACGACGAGATACCAGTGCCCGAGGAGCATGGCGAGATTGACGCTGCCGAGAAGCGCGAGCGACGCGAGCGCGCCGGCGATGCTCCATGCGAGATGCGGCGGACGCACGGCGGCGTGATACGCGAGCACGGCGGCGACGAGGTACGCGATGCCGAGGAGCACGGACGCGGCGCGGTAGATGAGGCGCTTCGGATAGCGGAGCACGAACCAGACGACGAGCGTCAGCGCGACGATGGCGACGTCCGCGTACGCGAGCTCGCGATGCGCGGCCATCGCGTGCGCGATCGCGGCGCCGAGGGCGAGCGACGCGCCGGTGAGGAGAATGAGGCGGTAGAACTTCACGCCGGCGTTGCGGCGTCCGACGAGTGGCAGGAAGAGATAGAGCCCGGCCGCGGCGTCGACGAGAAACAACGCGAGCAGCATCAGCGAACCACTTCGCTCGCGCGGATCAGATGAAAGCCGCGCGCGCGCAGCGCCGGCAACTCTTCCGCGAGCACGCGCATCGTGGCGGGATGCGGATGGCCGATTGCGATCGCGACGCCGTGTTCTTCGGCGAGATGCGCGACTTCCGCGACCTGCCGCCGCACGGCGGCGTCGGTGGCGACGTCGTCGAGAAAGACATTGCGCGCGGCGGTGCGCACATGCAGCTCGCGCGCGACGTTCGCGGCGATGCTGCCGGGGATCGTCCGCGAGTCGATGAAGTACATCCCGTTCGGGATCGCGCCGATGACGCTCGTCATCACGCGCCGGTCCATCGTCGCGCGCGAGCCCATGTGGTTGTTCACGCCGCGCGCGAACGGCACGGCCTCGATGTTCTCGCGGGTGGCGCGCGCGATCTCGTCGTCGGACATCGACGTGAGGATGGCGTTGCGTCCCGGCGCGGCGTGTCCCTGCGGCTCCATCGGCAGATGGCAGAGGATCTCGAAGCCGCGCGCGTGCAGCTCGTGCGCGAACTCGTCGACGCGCGTGCCGTTCGGCAGGATCGCGCAGTTGACGTTCGGGTCGAGCGACATGAGGCGATCGAGCGGCTGCCCTTCGAAGCCGAGGTCGTCGATGATGAGGACGATGGAGCCGCCGTGGCCCGATGCGCGCGTGCGCGACGTCTCGTGATGCTTCGCCTGCACGCGCGGAAGCGCTTCTTCGGGCGGTGCGGTCGGTGGGGCGTTGTGATGCGGGACGAGCGACGCGGTCGAGGCGCGCACTTCGCGCGCGGCTTCGGGCGGCGTGATGCCGCCGTGCATCCAGTTCCACAAAAAGAACATCGCGAGCCCGGCCAGTGGAATCGCCGTCAGCTTCGCGATCGTCGAAAAAGAACCGCGCCCGTCCCCGTCCCGTCCGTGCATGCGCAACCGGAATTGTAGCGTTGTCTTGTGCCGCGGCGCACGCTACGCTCGCGGCATGCAGGCTCTGCACGAGTGGGAAACGTTCTACGTGATCGTCGGCTCGGCCGCGGCCGCGCTGACCGGTCTGCAGTTCGTCGTCATGGCTCTCGGTGCGGAGACGCACATCGGGAGCGTGGAGCAGGTCGAGGCGTTCGGCACGCCGACGGTCGTGCACTTCTGCTCCGTGCTGACGATCGCCGCGATCGCCTGCGTGCCGCGCCATTCACCGACGAGCTTCGGCTTCTGCCTGGCGACGATCGGCGCGTTCGGCGTGTTCTACGGCGTCATCACAGCGATCCGCGCGCGGCGCCAGAGCGGCTACGCGCCGGTGCTCGAGGACTGGCTGTGGCACGTCGGCTTCCCCATTGGCACGTACGGTGTCGCGCTCATCACCGGCACGCTCGCGTGGCGCCACATCCTCGGCGCGCTGTACTGGACAGCCGCCCTCGCGCTGGCGTTGCTGTTCATCGGCATCCACAACGCGTGGGATGCCGCTGTCTACATCGCCACGCGCGGAAAAAGCGAGAAAGACGAGAAGAACTAGGCGGCTTTCTTCGCCGCCGTCGCGGGCGCGCCGAAGAGCTGCAGCGCCTTCTCGAGGATCAGGTCCTCTTCGGCGGTCTTGCGGCCGGTCTTCTTGTCTTCCTGCTGTTCGAGCGCCTGCGCGGTGAGGTCGACGAGCACGTCGGGCTTCACGCCGGTCTCGGTGATCGGCTTGAGGTCGGGTGTCGTGTAATGACCGACGGTCATCTGCACGCCGCCGCCGCTCGGGAGCGGGATGAACTTCTGCACGATGGACTTGCCGTACGTCGTCACGCCGACGACCTTGCCGCGGTTGTTGCCGCGGATGGCGGCCGCGAAGACTTCGCCGCCGGCTGCGGTGGACATGTCGGCGAGCACTTCGACCTCGCCGTCGAACGACGTGTTGCGGTCGGCCTGCCAGCGCTTCGACTGCAGCTTGCGGCCTTCGAGCGCGGTGATGAGACCGCTCGTGAGCAGCTCGTCGGCCGCGGCGATGGCGTCGTCGACCGAGCCGCCGGCGTTGCCGCGGACGTCGACGATCAGCTTGCGCGCGCCGCTCTTGCGCACGTTGTCGAGCGCGGCACGGAACTGCTGCGCGGTGCCCTGCTCGAAGTACGGGATGCGGATGTACGCGATGCCGGAGAGGTTGTCGGTATCGAGTGCGATCGGATGGAAGCTCGCGTGCTGCACGGTGACCTGGTCGCGCTTCGTCTCGCCGCCGTGCAGGACCTGCAGCTTGATGGGATGGTTCGCGCGGAGCATCGTGCGGATCTGCCAGATGGGCGTCTTCTGCAGCGACTGGCCGTCGATCTTCTCGACGAAGTCGCCGCGCTCGAGTCCCGCCTTTTCCGCGGGCGAGCCGGGCGTCGCGGCGATGACGTACGCGTAGCCGAAACGTTTGGTGACGATGAGGCCGATGCCGTTGTCCTCGACGTCCTCGAAGCCTTTGTACGCGGCCATCTGCGCGGGCGGCACGTAGTAGCTGAACTCGTCGACGGCGTCGGTGACGCCGGAGAACGCGCCGTCCATCAGCTGCTCGCTCGACACTTCGTCGACGTAGTTGTTGCGCGTGAGATCGAAGACCTCGGAGAAGATGCTGAGGTAGCGATACACGCTGTTCTTCGGCGTGGCCTGGCCGAACACCGCACCGGCCAGCAGCACGAGCATCAACGCGACGGACAAGGAGAGGAAGGCGATCTTTTTCTTAGTCATCATCAGCGCAGCCACTTCTGAGGATCCTGAGGGTGATTGTCCTGCCGGATTTCGAAGTACAGGTAACCGGCGCCGGCATCTTCACTCTCGCCCACTCCTGCAATCGGCTGGCCGGTTGCGATCCGGTCGCCCACCGCAACCATCGGCGCCTTGAGGTTTCCATAGAGCGAAAAGATGCGATTGCCGTGATCGAGAATGATCAAGTTTCCGTATCCCTTGAACCACTGCGTAAATAGAACTGTTCCCTGGAAAACCGCGCGCACGGCGGTGCCGGGCGCCGCCTGAATCTTGAGGCCGTTGTTGATCGTGTAGGTTGAAAACTTCGGGTTACGTTGCCGTCCGAAGCGCTCGATGACGGTGCCGTCGACCGGCCACGCGAGCGCGCCCTGCACGCTGCGGATGTCGAACGACGGCGGCATGCCGGGCTTCTGCTGCGCGAGCGTGTCGACGAGCCGCTGCAGCCGTCGCGCTTTCTCTTCGAGCACCGCGAGCTGCTGCTGCGCGCCCGATTCCTCGCTGCGCAGTTTCGCGAGCACCGACTCTTTCTGCTGCACCGCGACGGCCACCGCGCGCCGCCGCTCCTCGACGAGGACGCGCGTCTCGTGCAGGCGCTTCTGCTTGTCCGCGAGCGCCGTCTTCTGCGCCGCGAGCTGCACGCCGGTCGCCTGAAAGCGCGACACGGAGCGCGCGTCGCGCGAGACGAGATAGCTGAGCATGGACATCGCCTCGATCGGATTGCGCTCGTCGTCGAGCGCGAGGAGCATGCGCAGGTAACTGAGGCCGCCGAGGCGATAGAGCGCGACGAGACGCTGGCGCAGATCCGCTTTCTGTTTCGCAATGCGCGGCACGAGCTCGGCGACCTGCGTCTCGATGGCGTGCTGCTGCGCGTCGAGCTGCGCCTCCGCCGCCGCGGCCAGCTCGAGCTCGCGCGTGCGGATGCCGAGTTGCAGGTCCGCTTCTTCGAGCTCGCGCGCCGCCGACTCCGCCTCGCGCCGCACGTCTTCGAGACGCTGGCGGAGACGCGTGATCTCGCCGCGGATGCGCTCGAGATCGTTCCGCTGCGCGTGCGCGCTGGTCATCAGCAGCATCACCGCGAGCGCGACCGCGAGCCGTTTCGTCACGATGAGGAATGGCGCGCGTCGTATTCGCGCATCGCGAGCCGCGCCGCCTGCTGCTGCGCTTCTTTCTTCGACGAGCCTTCGCCGCGCGCGGTCAAGCTGCCGACCTTCACTTCGATGACGAACGTCTTGTCGTGATCGGGACCGACTTCGGCGACGACGTTGTACTCCGGCAGCTGCAAGCCGTTGCCCTGCGCGAGCTCCTGCAGCGCGGTCTTGTAGTCCTGAAAGAGCAGGTCCTGTTCGTCGATGGAGCGGATGTCGTCGAGGAACGAGCGCTCGATGAGCTGCCGCGCGGGCTCGATGCCGCCGTCGAGGTAGATCCCGGCGACGATCGCCTCGAAGAGATTCGCGAGCAGCGAGTCTTTCTTGCGGCCGCCGGTCTTCTCCTCGCCGACGCCGAGGAGCATGACCTCGCCCATCCCGTAGCCGCGCGCTTTCTTCGCGAGACTCGGCGCGCTGACGAGGAACGCCTTCATCTTCGAGAGCGCGCCCTCGTCGAGATCCGGGAACTGATGGAAGAGCAGGTCGCCGACTATGAAGCCGAGCACGGAGTCGCCGAGGAACTCGAAGGTCTCGTTGTGCCGCACGGCGTCGTCTTTGGCTTCGTGCGAATACGACTTGTGCGTCAGCGCGCGGCGCAGCAGCTCGCGCTGCTGAAAGGTGTAGCCGAGTCGCTGCTCGAAATCCGATTCCACGCGAGGGCGAGTATAAGCGGTGCCGCGAGACCGTAGAATGCGCGCCGCATGGAACTGATCTCTCCGTACGGCGGCACTCTCGTGAACCTGCTCGAGCCGCCCGAGACCGCCGCCGAGCTCGCGCGTTATGCCGCGACGTTGCCGTCGGTGCAGCTCAGCGAACGTTCGACGTGCGACCTCGAGCTCCTTGCCACCGGCGCCTTCTCCCCGCTCGATCGCTTCCTCGGCCAGGCCGACTTTCAACGCGTGCTCGACGAGATGCGTCTCGCCGGCGGCGCGCTGTTCCCGATTCCGGTGACACTGCCGGTCGACGCGAGCGCGCCGGTCGCACTGCATCACGACGTCGCGCTGCGCAGCCCGCGGCAGGAACTGCTCGCGGTGATGACCGTCGACGAGATCTACGGCTGGGACGTCGACGAGACGGCGCAGAAAGTCTTCGGCACGACCGATCGCAAACATCCGCTCGTGGCGGAGATGGATCGCTGGGGACGGCTGCAGATCAGCGGACCGTTGCGCGTGTTGCGGCTGCCGTCGCATTACGACTTCGTCGAACTGCGCCGCACGCCTGCGGACGTGCGCGCGCTGCTCGCCGAACGTGGACGCGAAAACGTCGTCGCGTTCCAGACGCGGAATCCGCTGCATCGCGCGCACGAGGAGCTCACGCATCGCGCGATTGAAGCGACCGACGGCGTGCTGCTGCTGCATCCCGTGGTCGGGCTCACGAAGCCGGGCGACATCGATCACTACACGCGCGTCCGCACGTACAAGGCGCTCGTCGAGCACTACTACGAGCCCGATCGCGTGCTGCTCTCGCTGCTGCCGCTGGCGATGCGCATGGCCGGACCGCGCGAGGCGCTGTGGCACGCGATCATCCGCCGCAACTTCGGCGCGAACCACTTCATCGTCGGCCGCGATCACGCCAGTCCCGGGCCGTTCTACGGTCCGTACGACGCGCAGCAGCTCGTCGCCCAATACGAAGCCGAGATCGGCGTGAAGATGGTGCCGTTCCGCCAGCTCGTCTACGTCGACGGCCACTACGAGGAGCAGTCGGACAAGCCGTCGCTGTCGCTGTCGGGAACGCAGGTGCGCGAGGACTACCTTGCCGCCGGCAAGCCGCTGCCGGAATGGTTCACGCGTCCCGAGGTCGCGGCGATTCTCGCGGAGGCACACCCGCCGCGATATCGCGAAGGCTTCTGCCTCTGGTTCACGGGGCTGAGCGGCGCGGGCAAGTCGACGACGGCGGACATCGTCGTCACGCTGCTCCTCGAGCACGGGCGACAAGCGACGGTGCTCGACGGCGACGTCGTGCGCACGCATCTCTCGAAAGGCCTCGGCTTCTCGAAAGAGGATCGCGACACGAACATCCTGCGCATCGGCTACGTGGCGAGCGAAGTGGTGCGCCACGGCGGCGTCGCGGTCTGCGCGGCGGTGAGCCCGTACCGCGCGACGCGCGACCGCGTGCGCGAGCTGGCCGGCGCGCATCGCTTCATCGAGATCTTCGTCGACACGCCGCTCGACGTGTGCGAGTCGCGCGACATCAAAGGGATGTACGCGCAGGCGCGTGCCGGATTGGTCAAGAACTTTACCGGGATCGACGATCCGTACGAGCCGCCGCTCGCGCCGGAGCTCACGCTCGACACGGTCCGCGCGCGTCCCGAGGAGAACGCGCGGCGGATCGTGTCGCTGTTGCGCGAGCGCGGATTTCTGCGCTGACTACTCCACGCTGAACGGCAGCCGCACGTGCGCCTCGTCGGGGCGCGCGTCGCCGTGCAGCGTCATCACCAGCGCGTAGTCGCCGTGCGGCAGGTCCGGCGCGAACGAGAAGAGCAGCTTCACGTTGCCCGCTTCGTCGGCGCTCGTCCGTCCGACGAGCGACAGCGCGGCCGCGCTCTGCTTGCCGTTCGCGTCTTCGACGTGGGCGTCCACGCGCACCGGATCGGCGCCGAAGCCGTGCGTGACGACGGCGAGATCGTGCGGGCCGTTCGCGAGCGATGCGCGCGCGGCGGGGACGAGCACTTTCTCGCCGAATGCGAACGGATACGCGCGATTCGGATTCTTGTCGACGGCGCGCACCATGAGCCACGGCTGCGGGTCGGCGATCGCGGCGGTCGCGTATGCGTCCGTGGCGGCCGGTACATGCAGCGGCACGCTCTGGAAGCTGTTGCGCGTGCCGGCGGCGATGACGAGCACGCGCAGGTCGTAGTCGCCCGGCGGGAGGTCGAGCGTCGAGAAGAGCTTCACGCCGTTCGCGGCGATGCGGTCGCGCACTTTCGCGAGGTCGAGGTTCATGCGCTGATGCGCGAAGTCGACGATGGTGCCTTTCGGGTCGAACGCGTAGACGTAGAACTCCTCCGCCACCGACGGCGTCGTGACGTTCGCGAGCAGGCTCGACCCCTCGGTCTCGACGACGACGGGGACTTCCGCCTTGTCCGCGGCCGGGATCGGCGTCGCGAGCACGTGCATCTTCACGTCCGCCACCGGGATGCTGTTCATCATGATCTCGCCGGCCGAGAGCAGGCGATCCATGTCCGACGCGATCGGGTGCGGCTCGTAGTAGCCGACGCGATAGTTCACGCGCGCTTTCGGCGCGTTCACGAGCTTCACCTTCAGGTTGTGAAACGTCCCCGGCTTCGTGCTCGCGCCGTTGAACGCGAGCAGATACGTGACTTCCTGCGTGCGGAGCAGCTGCGAGAAGTTGCCGGCGAGATTGTTCGTGTTGCGGAACACCGTGCCGCCGGTGTCGTTCGTGAGCAGGAAGAGCGAGTCGTTGCTGGTCGCCTGCGACGTGCCGATCGACTTCGCGTCGGTGCCGCCGCGCAGTCCCTGGATGTCGATCGCGTTGAGCACGACGTCGGAGCGGCGCAGTGAATCGACCATCGCGCCGAGGTTCGAACGCGACGAGCTGCTGCCGAAGCGCGCCTCGCTGTTGATGTTCCAGATCTCGCCGCGCTCGGAGGCGTCCTGTTCCGCGCGCGTTTCCTCGGACGGCGCATTGCCGTGTCCCTGCAGCACCTTCGGATCGAACCCTTCGCTGAGCAGAATGACCTGCTTGCGTCCCGGAACGCGATCGAGCATCGCACCCATCGAGGCGAATTCATGCAGCTGCCGGTCGACGTACTCGCGCTGCGCGGCATCATTGGCGCGGCGCGACGCGAGCGAGATTCCCTGCAGCGTTTCGAGCGCAACCGCCTCTTTCTGGTTGGCGCCCACGGCGGGGACGATGTCGGTGACGCCGAGCTCCTTCATCGTCACGAGCAGCGGATCGCCGGTCTGCTGCAGTTGCGGGAGGCCGAGCGTGTCGATGGCCGACGTGGCGAGCTTGCGGTCGGTCGAGAAATTCGCGTGCAGCTGAAAGCCCTGCTGCGGTGCGATCGTGGCCACGGCGACGCGGTCGTGCGGCAGCACCTGCTTGTTCACGAAGTCGCTCGCCGCGCTGCGCGCGCGCACGAGCGCGGTGGGACTGGAGTTGCCGAGGTCGAAGAGCAACAGGAAGTTGCGCGCCGCCGCGGGGCGCGCGGCTTCGGCCGTCGCCGCGGACGGCTGCTGCTGCGCGCTGTCGGCGAAGTCGATCATCTCGAAGTTCGTGATGTCCTGCTTGCGGCCCTGATCGTAGATCTCGAAGTTCTCCTTCGTGAGGCCGCGCACCGGATCGCCGTTGGTCGACGTGACCGTGACCGGCAGCTCGACGAGGTTGACCTGAATCGATGCATCGGAACGCGTTGCCTGCGGCTGCACGGGCAACGTCACTGCGGTGAGAAGAAGCGCGGTGGAGACACTGATGATCTTTTTTCTCATGGTCGGTCCTACTCCATCGTGAACGGCATCGTGACGCGCAGCGGCGCGGGATGGGCGCTGCTGCGCAAGGTGGCGACGAGTGAGTACTGGCCGTTCGCGACCTGCGGTGCGAACGAGTAAAGCAGCTTGACGTTCCCCTGCGCGTCGGGATCGGTGCGGCCGACGAGCGACAGCGTCACCGGGATGTGGTTCCCCGACGCGTCTTCGACGACGGCGTCGACCTGCAGCGGCTCGACGCCGAAGCCGTGCGCGAGCAGCGCGATCTCGTGCGCGCCGCGCGACAGCGACGGCCGTGCCGCGGGCACGATCATCTTCTCGCCGAGCGCGAACGGATACGGGCGATCCTGCTGCTTGTCGGCCGCTTTCACCATCAGCCACGGACGCGGATCGTTGATCGCGGCCAGCGCGTACGGCTCGTTCGGCTGCGGCACGTGCAGCGGCGTGCTGGTGAAGCCGTTGCGCGTGCCGTCGGCGACGACGAGCACGCGGATGTCATAGTCGCCCGGCGCGAGGTCGAGCGTCGCGTAGAGCTTCACGCCCGCCGCGGCGATGCGGTCGCGCACTTTCGCGAGATCGAGGCTCATGCGCTGGTGCGCGTAGTCGGAGATGAGCTGATCCTGATTGAAGGCGTAGACGTAGATCTCTTCGAAGACCGACGTGCCGGCGTTCGACAGCAGGTCCTTGCCGTCGGTCTCGATGACGACCGGCACCTCGGCGCGCGGCCCGCTGCCGGGGATGACCGTCGCCAGCGCGCGCACGTCGACGTCGTGCATCGGCACGCTGTTCATGAGGATCTCGCTCGCGGAGAGCAGGCGGTCCATGTCCGACAGCACGGGACGCGGCTCGTAGTAGCCGACGCGGTAGTTCACGCGCGCTTTCGGCGCATTCACGAGCTTGACCTTCAGGTTGTGAAATGCGCCCGGCTCCGACGTCGCGCCGTTGAACGCGAGCACGTACGTGACTTCCTGCGACTTGAGGAGCTGCGCGAAGTTCGACTGCAGGTCGTTCGAGTTGCGGTACACGACGCCGCCGGTGTCGTTCGTGAGCAGGAAGAGCGAGTCGTTGTTCGCGCCAGCGACCGTCGCGTCGGCGGTCGCGTCGAGGTTGCCGCGCAGGCCGCGAATGTCGATCGCGTTGAGCACGACGTCAGCGCGCCGCAGCGCGTCGACCATGGCGCCGAGGTCGCTGCGCGACGAGCTGCTGCCGAAGCGCGCGTCATTGTCGATCCGCCAGATTTCGCCCGACTCCGCCGCCGACTGCTCCGCCTGCGCCTCCTCGGAATTCACCGTCCCGGTCGCGTGTCCCTGCAGCGCTTTCGGATCGAAGCCTTCGCTGAGCAGGATCACCTGCTTGCGGCCTTGCACGCGGTCGAGCGCGTCGCCCATGGCCGTGAAGTCGTGCAACTGGCGCTGCACGTACTGCCGCTGCGCCTGATCGCTCGCCGTGCGCGTCATGTGCGACGTCGCGACGATGCTCTCTTCCGCGAGCGCGCCCATGTCGACGTCGGGCGTTTTGACGTTGTGTCCAGTCCGGCTGGTCGGCAGCTCGCTCGCGCCGTTGCGTCCGTTGACCGGTGCGAGGTCGGCGATGTCGGCGCGCGTCAGGAGCAGAGGATCGCCGGAATGTCCCGACTGCGCGGAGCCGAGCGTCTGGATGGCGATCTCGGCGAGCTGGCGGTCGGTCGAGAAATTCGCCTGCAGCCGGAAGCCCTGCAGCGGAGCGATCGTCGCGACGGCGATGCGATCGCCGGGCAGCAGCTGATGCTGAATGAAGTTCAGCGCCGCCGTGCGCGCGCGCACGAGCGATGACGGCAGCGAGTTGCCGAGGTCGAACAGCAGCATGAAGTTGCGCGCGCCGGCCGCGGGCCGCGCGGCGCCGCCGGCCTGCTGCACCGCCGGCTCGACGGAGGCGACGTCGACGACTTCGAAGTTCGTGATCTCTTTCTTATGCCCCTGGTCGTAGACCTCGAAGTTGCGCTTCGTGAGGCCGCGCACCGGCTGGCCGTCACCGGTCGTGACCGTGACCGGCACTTCCACGAGGTTCACGTCGACCGACGCCGTCGAATGCGACGATTGCGCGTGCGCTCCAACAGCGACTGCTGCGATCAACGCGACTGCGAAACAGCGTGACTGGATTCGCATCGATTCCTCCTACTGAACGGTGAACGGCAATTGGACGTGCGCGGCCGCGGCGCTCGCGCCGCCGTGCAGCGCGATCGTGAGCGAGTACCGGCCGCTCGCCAGTTGCGGCGCGAACCTGAACAACAGCTTCACGTTCCCCTGTTCGTCGGGATTCGTGCGTCCGGCGAGCGTCAGCGTCGCCGGCGACGCGTTGCCCGCCGCATCCTCGACGTGCGCCTCGACCTGCAACCCCTCGGCGCTCAGGCCGTGCGTCACGACTTCGACGTCGTACGTGGCGCCGCGCGCGAGCGACGGCTGCGCCGCGGGGACGAGCGTCTTGTCGCCGAGCGCGAACGGATACGCGCGGTTCTGCTGCTTGTCCGCCGCCTTCACCATCACCCACGGGCGCGGATCGTTGATCGCGCCGACGGCATACGGCTCGTCCGCGCGCGGCACATGCACGGGGATGCTCGTGAAGCCGTTGCGCGAGCCGTTCGCGACGACGAGCACGCGCACGTTGTAGTCGCCGGGTGGCAGGTCGAGCGTCGCGTAGAGCTTCACGCCCGCGGCCGCGACGCGATCGCGCACTTTCGCGAGCTCGAGACTCATGCGCTGATGCGCGTAGTCGGCGATGATCTCCTTGGCGTCGAACGCGTAAACGTAGAACTCTTCGAACACCGCCGGCCCGGTGACGCCCGCGAGCAGACTGTTGCCGTCCGTCTCGACCACGATCGGCACTTCCGCGCGTTCGTTGCGCGGAATCGGCGCGGCCAGCGCGCGCACGCTGACGTCGGCGACCGGAATGGCGTTCATGATGATCTCGCCCGCGGTGAGCATGCGGTCGACGTCCGACGTCACCGGACGCGGCTCGTAGTAGCCGGGGCGATAGCTCACGCGCGCTTTCGGCGCGTTGACGAGCTTCACGCGCAGGTTGTGGAACGCGCCGGGCTGCGTCGTCGCGCCGTTGAACGCGAGCACGTACGTGACTTCCTGCGACTTCAGCCACTGGCTGAAGTTGCCTGCGAGATCGTTCGTGTTGCGGAAGACGATGCCGCCGGTGTCGTTCGTGAGGAGGTAGAGCGCGTCGTTGCTCTTCGTGACGCTGCCCTGATTCACGGCCGTGGCGTCGGTGTTGCCGCGCAATCCTTTGATATCAATGGCACTGAGCACGACGTCGGAGCGGCGGAGCGCATCGACCATCGCGCCGAGGTCGCCGCGGCTCGAGCTGCTGCCGAAGCGCGCGTCGTTGTCGATCTTCCAGATCTCGCCCGACTCCGCGGCATCCTGCTCCGCGCGCGTCTCCTCGGACGGCGCGTTCGCGTGTCCCTGCAGCACTTTCGGATCGAAGCCTTCGCTGAGCAGGATGACCTGCTTGCGGCCGGGAATGCGGTCGAGCGCCGCGCCCATCGCGGAGAACTCTTCGAGCTCCCGCTTCACGTACTCACGCTGCGCCTGATCGGCTTGATGGCGGGACAGCTGCGCGGTCTCCTTGAGGATCGCCTCCGCCTCCGCTTCGGGGTTCACGCGGCGTCCATCGCTCGGCGGCGCGGGAGCGTTGTCGCGCCAGAGGCCGAGGTCTTTGACCGTGATGAGCAGCGGATCGCCCGCCATCTGCAGTTGCGGAAGGCCGAGCGCGTCGATGGCCGACGACGCGAGCTTTCGATCGGTGGAGAAATTCGCGACGATGCGAAAGCCCTGCTGCGGTGCGATGGTGGCGACGGCGACGCGGTCGCGCGGCACCACCTGCCGGTTCACGAACTCGTGCGCGGCGCCGCGCGCGCGGATGAGCGATGCCGGCTCGGAGTTGCCGAGGTCGAAGAGGATCAGGAAGTTGCGCGCGGCCGCGCTGCTGATCTCGGCATGCTCGAGCGCCGGCTCGTGTACACGCGCCGCGACGTCGATCATCTCGAAGTTCGTGATCTCTTTCCTGTGGCCCTGGTCGTAGACCTCGAAGTTGTCTTTGGTGAGATCGCGCACCGGCTGCCCGTCGGACGTGAGCACGGTGACGGGCACTTCCACGAGGTTGACCTGCACGGACTCGTCGGCACGGATCGCCTGCGCCTGCGCCGGCACCAGCACGGTGCCGTGCAGCGCGAGCGTGAGCAGCAATGATGTGAGACGAGAGTTCGCGCGCATGATCCTCCTTCGCAAAACAGGCGTTGCACTTCGGGGAACGCGGTGCCGCTTACGTTATCGCGCTCGCGCGACACGGTGGTCACACTGCTGAAACGGTTTGTCTCAGTGCGGCATCGTCGCGAGGATGCGACGCGCGGAGGCGATGTCGTTCGCGTATTGCGACGGCGGCGCGGTGTTGACGAAGCGCGTGAGCGCCTGACGCGCGGCCGGCGCGTTGCGCGCCTGCACGGCCACCATGCCGATGTTGTAGAGCGCGTCGTACTGGCGCGGATCGACGTCGACGGCGCGCTGCCACATCTCCACGGCGTGCTGGAAGTCGTTCTCGCGCGCGTACACGACGCCGAGCGTGTTCAGCGCGAGCGGCAGCTTCGGATTGAGCTCGAGCGCGCGGCCGAGATAGTTGCGCGCGGTGGGCACGTCGTCCATGCGCAGCGCGAGGATGCCGAGGTTCTGCAGCGCCGGCGCGTTGTTCGGATCGATCGCGAGCGCGCGCTCGAACTGCTGCCGCGCGGGCTCGACCTGGCGGTCATCGGACAGCGCGACGCCATACGTGTTGAGCAGATCGGGATTGTCCGTCTTGCTGTGCGGCTCGAGCAGCGCGACCGCTTTCTTCGGCTGCCCGGTCTCGCAATACAGCAACGCGAGCTGCGTGCGGTCGTCGTCGCTCACGTGCGGATCGCGCGTCAGCACCTCGAGCTGTTCGATGGCCTCGGCGACGCGATCGTTCTGCTGCAGCATGAACGCGAGCAACTCGCGGCCCGCGCTCATGGTCGGACGCTCGGCGACCACTTCGCGCGCGAGCGAGAGGCCGCGCTCGGCTTGCCCGCGCTCGAACGCATCGACCGCGTCGTGCATCTTCGAGTCGAGGTGCACGAGCGTCTTCGGATCGTCTGCGGCGGTGTAGTGGTCCTTCGTCTCCGCGGAGCCGGTGATGTAGCCGAGGCTGCGCAGCCGCGCGATCTCTTCGCTCGAAACGTTGCGCGACGGCGCGGGCGCGCTGCTCGCGAGCGACGCCAGAATCTTTCGCGCGGCCTCGACGTCGCGACGGCGGTCGCCGGCGACGTTGGTCTGCTCGTGCGGATCGGACTGCAGGTCGTACAGCTCGGTGATCGGCACCTGAATGTACTTCAGGCCGCTGTGGATGACGCCGGTGAGCGGCGCCCAGCCGCGGTTGATCGACGTCGACAGCGACTCGAAGTACGTGTCGGTCGCGGCGCCGCTCCGCAGCAGCGAGCGTCCGAGCAGTTCTTTCGGCGCGGCGACGCCGGCGGAGTCGAGGATCGTGGGCACGATGTCGATGTGGCGCACGTAGTCGGAGACGACGCGGTGCGCGACGCCGCCGCGCGCGAGGAGCAGCGGAATCTTCAGCGTGACTTCATAGGCGAACAGTCCGTGCGTGCGCTCGCCGTGCTCGCCGAGCGACTCGCCGTGATCGGCGGTGACGATGACGAGCGCGTCGGGATTCGCCGTGAGGATCGGCGTCAGCGCCTCGGAGAGCTGCGCGTCGACGTACGAGATCTCGCCGAGATACGGATGTCCGCGGAACTCCGTGCGGTACGGCTCGGGCGGCAGATACGGCGCGTGCGGGTCGTAGCAGTGGACCCACATGAAGCGCTTCTTCCCTTCGTTGCGCCGCCACCAGTCCGTGGCCGCGGCGAGCACGGCGCTCGCGGGTCGCTCCTGCACGACGAAGTCGACGGTCGCCTGTCCTTTGCCGTAGTTGTCGTCGTACACGTCGAAGCCCTGATTGAGTCCGAAGCGCGCGTCGAGCGGAAACGCGCCGACGAACGCGCCGGTCGCGTAGCCGGCCTTGCGCAGCATCGTGGCGACGGTGGCGTGCGAGGCGTCGAGCGTGAAGCCGGCGTTCTCGCGCACGCCGTGCTGGTACGGATACAAACCGGTCAAGATGTTGATGTGGGACGGCAGCGTGATCACGTTGTGCGCGTGCGCGTTCGTGAACACGAGGCCCTTCGCCGCGAGCGAGTCGAGGAACGGCGTGCGGACGGTGGTGTTGCCGGCGTAGCCGAGCGCGTCCGCGCGCGTCGTGTCGATGGTGACGAGGATGATGTCGCGCGCGGGGCCGCTGTGTCCGCCGAAGAACGCGCCGGCACCGCCGCCGCTCGCGGCATGACGCTTCACGACGAACCAGGCCGCCGCGGCCGCGACGAGCACGACCGCGACGACGGAAACGAGGACGATGCGCGATTTGCGAGCTGCCATCTTCGGATGCACGATCAGTTCGTGCGCATGTGCTCTCGCAGCAGCGGCGTGACGCGCTCGAGGCGTTGCGGCAGCCGCCGCAGCTCGGCGTCCTGCGGAAACTTCTGGATGCCCTGATACGCCCAGAACATCGCGCCGCGATCATCGCCGATCGCCTTCAGCGTCTCGGAGATGACCTCGTACATGTTGGGCGTCGGATTGGCTTTGATCGCGTCGAAGACGAGCCGCGTGGCCTCGTCGGTGCGGCGCTCCGTCACGAGCAGCACGATGAGGGACGAGTACGCGCGCGCGTTCTTCGGAAAGTCGACGAGCTCCGCGCGGAACTCGCGCTCCGCTTCGTCGTTGCGTCCGAGGCGTGCCAGCGCGTCGCCGCTGTTCGCGTGCAGGTTCTCGACCGGCTTCCCGGTCCAGCGCTTCTCCCCCGCTCCCGCCTGCCGGTAGTACTCGAGCGCCTTCTCGTAATGCTGGCGGTCCATCTCGATGGAGCCGAGGATCATCAGCGCTTTCGTCGGGATCTGATGCGTCTGCAGCGCGAGCTTCGCTTCCTCTTCGCCCTTCTGCTGGTTGCCGCGCAGCAGCCAGACGCGCGCGAGCGTCTCGTGCGCCTGGCCCGGCTCGATCTTCTCGGCGATCTCGAGATGCTTCTGCGCGGTGTCGAGATCGTTGAGCGCGAGCGCGATGTCCGCGACATTGAAGAGCAGCGTGATCGCCATCGGCGAATGACGCAGTCCTTCCTTCGCCGTTTCGAGCGCATCCTGGCGGCGGTTGAGCTTGAAGAGGATCTTGGCCTGCAGATCCCACATGTCCACGAGCTCGGGATTGTTCTTCAGCAGCCGCTGCGTGATGTTGAGCGCTTCCTGCGGGTTGTTGTTCTCGAAGTACGTGTACGCGAGCCGCACGTCGTGGAACTCGCCCATCTTCGTCTTCGGATCGGGCAGCGCCTGCCCTTTCGCGGTCTGCACGGTCGAGCCGATGTAGCCGAGCGCGGCGAGCTTCGCCTTCGTTTCGGAGTCGACGTTCGACGGGGCTTCCGGCTCTTTGATGAGCGGCTCGATCGCGGCGCGCAGACGCACGTACGCGCGGCGGTTCTCCTCGATCGCGTTGTGCTTCTCGCCCGGGTCTTTGTCGAGGTCGTAGAGCTCGGGCTGCGGCGCGCGGATGTAGTGATCGTTGCCGCTGATCAGCGAATGCAGCTCGCTCCAGCCGAAGTGGAAGCGGCCGTAGTACGTCTCCGAGTAGATCTGCCGCGACGGCGCGTTCTTGTCGAGGAACGCGAGCAGCGACTGTCCTGGATGATTGCCCGGCGGCATCGCGCTGGCGGTGCGCTCGACGATGGTCGGGAAGACGTCGACGAGCTGCACCGGCGCGTCGACGCTGGTGCCGCCGCGCGCGGAGTTCGGCAGCTTGACGAGCAGCGGCACCTGGATGGCCTCGCGATAGAGGAAGAAGCCGTGCTCCTCCTCGCCATGCTCGTTGAGACCTTCGCCGTGATCGGAAAGCAGGATGATGAGCGCCTTGTCGTAGACGCCCTTCTGCTTGAGGTCTGCGATCAGCTCACCGACGAGCGAGTCGGAGTACGCGATCTCGCCGTCGTAGTGATTCGTGTAACGCGAGAAGTACGGCTCGGGCGGCGTGTACGGCGTGTGCGGATCGTAGAGGTGCAGGAAGAAGAAGAACGGCTTGTTGATATGTGCGTCGATCCACGGCTTGCCGGCCGCGAGCGTCTCACCGCCGGTGCGCTGCACGCGTCCGATGGCGATCTGCCCGTTCACCGGCTGCACGGCGTCGTCGAAGAAGTCGAAGCCGCGCGAGAGCAGCGTCTCGTGACGCAGCACGAACGCGGAGATCGCGCCGCCCGTCACGTAGCCGTTCTTCTTGAGCACCTCCTGCACCATCTGCGCGGAGGGAGACACGCGGTAGCCGACGTTGTCGCGCACGCCGTTGTCCGCCGGCAGCATGCCGGTGAGGATCGAGACGTGCGACGGAAACGTGAGCGGCGTGTGGCTGTACGCGCGGCGATAGAGGATCGAGTCGGCGCGCAGCGCGTCGATGGCGGGCGTCTCGACGCTCTTGTAGCCGTATGCAGGCAGGTGATCGGACCGCAGCGTATCGATCGAGATCAGGATGACCGGCGTCTGGCGCGACGGCGCGGGGATCGCCGCACGGCGCCCGCAGGAGAGCGTAACGAACATCAGGGCGGCCGTGGAAACGACCGCCCTGATGGAGCGTGGGAACCGCTGGAAGGACATGCGCACGAGTCAGACGCGTGAGCGCGTCAGCTGTGACTGAGCGCGTCGAGCATCTGCTTCGAATCACGCGCCTCGGACGAATCGGGTGAGAGCGCGATCACCTGCTGGAAGTCGGTCCGCGCGTCGGCGACCTTCTTCAGCTGCACTTCCGCGAGACCGCGGTAGTAGTACGCGGCCGCGTTCTTCGCGTCGAGCTTCACCGCGTCGCTGAAGTACTTGAGCGCGTCGGCCGGCTTCTGCTGATTGAGGAACAGAATGCCGATGTTCATGTAGATCGTCGGATCGGTGACCGTGCCGGCAGGAACCTGCTCGAGCAGCGTGCGGCCCTTCTCGAGGTCGTGGTTCTCGAGGTAGAGGTTCACGAGGAGGAGCTTGCGCGCGCCGGCGTTCGGATCGGACGGATCGGCGGCGTTGAGCTGTTCGAGCGTGGAGATCGCCTTCGGCAGATCGCCGGCGTTGTAGTACGCACGCGACATGACGCCCATCAGCTGCAGGCGCACCTTCTGCGCTTCTTCCTTGTCGGTGGGAAGCAGCGAGATGGCCTTCTCGAACTGCGTGACGGCCTGCGCGGCGTTCGCCTTGACTTCGTCGGCGGTGGCGGCGTGCTGCGAGTTGTCGGCACCGGTGACGGTGTCGCCCGCTTTCACCTTGAGCAGTTCCTGTCCCGCGTTGATCGCGTTGACGGCTTCCTCCGGAATGATCGGGTTGGCCACGGGCGCCATCTCGGGCTGCTGCTCCTGCTGGACCGCGGGAGCCATGGCCGTCTTGATGAGCGGCGACATCGTCATTTCGCTGACGCTCGCGGAGCCGCGCGTGGTGTCGTAGCCGTCGGCGACGATGTCGATGTTCCAGGTGCCGCCGACGAGGCCGAGGGCGGACCAGTGTCCGCGCGAGTCGGTCTTGGTGACGATCGGCTGCGTTTCCTGATCGGCGGCGCTGACCGTGACCTTCGCACCGGCGACCGGTTTACCGGTGGCTTTGTCGGTGACGATGCCCTGAAGGCGACCATGTCCCCGGACCTGCGCGGTCGCAACCGCGGCGACGACGATCGACAGCGCGATCGTGATGATGAGAGTGAGCTTCCGCATGCCGTCTCCTGATGTTGGTGTGTCGTGCGCGAGCCGCGCGCGTCCGTGCTGACAACGCGGAGGGGTGGCTGTCTCTTCCAGCGCGTGCCGCGGCGGCGAGAGCAACAAAAAACCCGCTGGGGTTGCCCCCAGCGGGTTCGTGTGACTGCGTGGATACGACTTAGAAGGAGAAGCGGGCGCCGATGCGGAACACGCGCGGCGAGAGCACTTCGACCACACGACCGGTGGTGGTGGACGTGTTCAGAGCGCTGCCCGTCGGACTCGCGCTGTTGAACGCGTTGGCGTTCTCGGCGCCGGCGTTGCGCTGCAGGACCGTGTTCTTGTTGAGCACGTTGAACGCGTCGACCGAAACCGTGAAGCCGAGGCCACGGAAGCGGAAGTCCTTCGACAGGTTCATGTCGAGCTGCGTGACGTTCGGGAGGCGCTCGGAGTCGACCTCGTCGGTCGCGATGATGTTCTTCGTGCCTTCACGAGTACGAACCGCATACACGTACGGGAGGGCGTAGCCCTGACGCGAGTTCAGGTTGAAGCCGAGCGAGGTCTCGACGACCGGGATCTGATAGAGGCCGGTGAGGCTCGTCGACCACTTCGAGTTGATGTAGACGTTGCCCTTGCTGCCCGAACCGGTCGACTGATAGATGACCGCGCCGTTGCAGGTGAGGCAGGCCGTGAACGCATTGGCCGCACGAGCGCGGCTCGGGTCAGCCGACGTGTTCGCGCCGGAATCCTGCGTCCAGTCCTGGAGGGTCACGTTGCCGCGCATCATCCAGCGGTTGGACATGCGCTTGATGAGGTTGAGCTCAGCGCCCTTGTACGTCTGCTCGTAGTCAGGGATGTTGCGGATGACGCTGTAGACCGGGAGCGGAACGCCGGCGGCCAGTTCGTAGTACGTGACGTCGAACGGCGTACCCGCGAACGGCGACGTGGGGACGTTGTTGTTCAGGGTGCCGCTGGTGTGGCGCTGCACGTAGTCGGCCGCCGTGTAGAAGTCACCCTGACCCTGGTGCTTCTCGTTGTAGGTGCCGACGAAGTCTTTCAGCTTGCGGTACGTGAGGTTGAGGCCGACGCTGAAGTTGGTGAGCACTTCGCGCTCGCCGCCGAGGAGGATTTCGTCCGTGATCGGCGCCTTCAGGTCCGGATCCCAGCGGGTGAACGCGGTGCCGGCGGCACCGGGGTTCGCCGGATCGAATCCATCGAAGAAGAGCGGACCGTAGTCGAAGTCGATCTCGTTGTGCTGCGCGACCTGATCGTGGTTCAGGTCATTGAAGTAGTACAGAACGCGGGAGTACGCACCGGGGGACGTCGGGGTGACTGCACCGGAGTTGAGCTGGTTGACGTAGCGGTTGTAGCCGGCACGCAGCAGCGTGCGGCGATCCGCGCCGAGAGCGTAGGTGAGACCGAGGCGGGGCGAGATGTTGTCCCACGACAGGCCGCTGGCCGCGGGGAAGTTGACGGTCGGGAGAATTTCAGGAACGACGGAGTTCGCAGGCGAGACGCCGGCGGAGTTGGCACCCTTCTGCAGGTCGTAACGGAGAGCGGCCTGGAGGGTCAGGTTGCCGAGGAGCATCGTGTCGCCGATGTACGCGTCGGTCGACTTCGCGGAGAACGTGAGGAGCGGGAAGCGGGTGAACAGCACCTGGTCCGTACCGCCGACGAGGGAGTACAGGTCGGTGTATTCGCCACCCGGCCAGACGGAGTCAGAGGTGACTTTCGCTTCGCGATAGCCCCAGCCGAACTTGAACTCGTGGCTCATCGCGCCCGTGTTGGCGAACGCCGAACCGTCCAAACGATACTGCGTCTGCGGACGGAGCGAGTCGATGCTGACGTAGCTGTCCTGCCACGCGCCGATCGCTTCGTTGAACTTGGCCACCGGGCCGGCAGCGCCGCACTCGAACGTCGTGCAGCCCTGGCCGTTGTCGGCGATGAGGCCGAAACCGCCCTGGACCTTCGAGTACATGCCGGTGAGGTAGAAGTTCGGTCCGAAGAGCTGCGTGTCTTCGATCTTCCACAGCGTCGGGTCGGTCAGGCTGCCCGTGCCGTTGTCATAGATGTTGCCCTGGTTCCAGGCGGTTTCCGGAAGACGCGTCGGACCGACGTTGCGGCCCTTCTTGATCTTCTCACCGAACTGGTCGACGAGGGTGAGGCTGTTCGAGGCGAACGGCTGCGCGTTCAGTTTGACGTTCTCGTTGCGGAGGAGCGTCTTGTCCTGGAAGCGAGCGCCCGCGATGATCGCGGCCGACAGGATGTTGATGTTCTGCTTGCCGTAGGCAGCCCACAGCCACAGCTTGTCGCGAATGATCGGACCGCTGATGTCACCGCCGGCATCGCTGATGCCGTTGATCTCGTTGACACGCGGGAGATACGCGGTCGCCTCGGCCGGAACGCGGGGATCCGCCTGCCAGGCGCCGTCCGTGCGGAAGTACCGCGCGGAACCGCTGAAGTCGTTCGTGCCGCGCTTGGTGACCATGTTGAGCTGGACGCCCGGGGTCATGATGCGCGGGTCCGAACCACCCGTCGTGATCTGCATTTCTTCGAACGAGTCGAAGTCGTAGTACGACGGCGAAGAACCGGTGGCGGCGAAGTCGGTGATGTTGACACCGTCAACGTTCCACGTCGACTGCGTGCCGATCGTGCCCTTCGAAACGTACACCGACTGCTGACCCGACTCGTTACCACCGACGTTGTTACGGTCCATGGTGACGCCCGGGGTCTGCTGCAGGATGACCCACGGGTCGCGGGCCGACGGGATTTTCTCGAGCTCGACGCGCGGAACGTCGTTGCCCGTGCCGGTCTTGCGCACGTCCAGGAGAGGCGCTTCGGCCGTGACCGTGATCGACTGCGACACGGACGGATTGAGCGTCATCGCCAGTTCGGCGTTACGACCGATGTTGACCGTCACGCCGCTGCGCGTCGCCGTGCCGTATCCGGCCAGTTCTGCCTTGAGCGTGTAGGTTCCGGGGGAGAGGTTGATGAAGCGGAAGCGGCCGGCGGAATCGGTGACGGTGTTTTGCGCCGCACCGATACCTGAGAGGGTGACAGTGACGCCCGGGAGGGCGGCTCCATCATTTCCTGTGACTGTACCGAAGATGTTACCTGACTGAAGCTGCGCATATGCACCGACGGCGATCAGTGATACGAGCAGTGCGGTCCAAACCGCACGAGACCAAATGGTAGGGCACCGTTTCATATCGGCTCCTTTCTAGATTTCGGGGCGACCCTTGTGCAGGTTTCCGGCCGTTCATGCCAGATCCTGCCAACTTGTTGCTGCACATCGAGTTCGGCTTGCAAAGAGCTATGCGCAGACAGGTGATTCGTTCAAATCACCGTTCCACAGCGTTCTTACTTTTGAATCGTTGAACCCCATCCGGCATCCGGGCTCACGCAGCGCCTTTCCGCCAAATCGCGGCGTACTCTAGCACCATGTGAGGAAAAGGTGAACACCCCCTGATTTCCGCCTGAAAACACAAACGCCGCGAGATTCGCGGCGTTTGCTTGGCCTGCCTTCCGGCTGCCTACGAGGTTAGCTGTCGGATTCGGGCTGGAAGCCCTACCGGCTTTCGGCCGGATTCACCCCGGACGGTGGCAAGCCGTCGCTGATCGGTTCCCCCGCTCCTCGGCGCCGAGGATTAGGCGGCAAGGCCGCCACCTGGTGGGCGGCACCGACGAGTCTACGCCCCCTCCGCCGCCTGTCAAGCGCTCCCTTCTTTGGAATGAACCCGCGCCGAAAAGCTATTCTGCACTCCACGTCGCTGTGGTATCTTCCGCCGCGCTTTTTCGGAACCCCTGTTTCCGAGCGCAGCCCTCGGTAGCTCAGTTGCCCAGGTAGCTCAGTTGGTAGAGCAGAGGACTGAAAATCCTCGTGTCGGCGGTTCGATTCCGTCCCTGGGCACCAATCCTCCCCTTCTCGCGATTTCCATCGCAACGGCCTGAAGCGCTACACTACCGCCTTCCGCAGGTCACCCCCAGACAATCAGGAACCCGATCCGGCTGCGAAGCCGGCGAGAAGGAGATCGGATGACCGAACGTCAGATTGGCCCCGACAAGCCGGCTGCCAAACAGGCAGCGACCCGACTGTCCAGCATTCTCCGTGACGCGGACGGCAATCGCTGGACGCTCGACGACTGGAAGAAGGTCGACGCGGAGCTCGAGCCGATCGGCGAAACGCTCGGCAAGTCCGTCAAGGGCGGCGCGTTTCGCGACAACGCGTTGAACGTCAAGCACGCGCTCCTCGACCTTCGCCGCGCGCTCGCGGACGGAAACCTCCGGCGCGTGAACGAGCTCGCCAAGACGGCGAAGCTCGAGCTCGGCCCGGTCCTCGACTGGGTGAATCGGTAAGCGAGAGCGCCGGCGGCGCTCTCGCCTACTTGAAGTATCCCGTCACGTCGATGATGAAGTTCAGCGTGCTGCCTTCATTCTTCACCGTGATGCGCCCGTCCGCGGACAGCGGCAGCACCGCGTTGTTCGCACGCGTCTTGCCGGTACGGTAGTTGAGCGTGCTCGTGCCGGCCCACGCGACGTCGGACGCGAAGAGCGCGAGATAGCCGCCCGTCTGCGGAGCCACCGCCGTGACGTTGGCGGCGATGGCGCGCGCGCCGGACGGAATCCCGCAAACGCCGGCGACCGGGACCTGCCGCAACGATCCGCTCGGCGATGCAGGACCGCCGTAAGTGCCCACCGGGCCGCGCGTGTCGATGAGCCGGCACGGCGTGACCAGGTAGAACAGGACCGCGCCCGCGGGCCGCGCGACGATCGTGACGTTCGCGGTCGGTGAAGCAGGATCGCTGCAACCGTTCTTCGTCACGGTGATACCGAGTGCGACCGTGCCGCTCGCGCCCGACGTGTAGCGGATCTGCCGCGTGCCCTGTCCGCTGGTGATCGTGCCGTTGGTGATCGACCACGTGTACGTGGCGCCGTTCCCCTGATCCGCGACCGACGCGTAATTGTCGGGCGAATTCGCGAAGACGGTGCTGCTGGCGACGAGCGAAACGGCCGGCGCGGTCGTGATGTCGACCGCGATTTCGTTCGAGACGACTTGCGCGCCGCACGACGGCGTCACGGTCACGACGAGGTACTTCGTCCCCGCGCCGCCGAAGTCCGCGCCGGTGATGGTGTACGACGAGTTGGTCGCGCCGCTGATCGTGGTGATGGAGCCGTTCGACGTGATGCGATAGCCCCACTGATACGCCGCCACCGTTCCGCCGCTCACGTTCGCGCTGGCGGTGCCGCCGGTGCCGAGCACGCAGGAAGCCGCGGTGCCGGTGACGCTCGCGGAAACCGCCGGAGTGGTGCACGTGCCCGCGGTCAGCGTGATCGTGCCGTTCTGCAGCACGAGCCCCGCGTTCGCATACGTCTCGATGACGGCGCCCGCCTGGTCGCCCAGGAGCGCCGCGGTGGGATCGATGGTGACGTTGACGACCGTTCCGGCGGCGAGCGACGACGCGGTCGTCAATTGCAGATAGCCGATGAGATTTCCTGGCGCAGCCGCATTGGACGTGAACGCCAGCGCATTGTTCGCTTCCGCGAACGAGGCGATGTAGCCGAGCCAGTCGCTGCCCTGAAAGCTCTTCTCATACAGCGGCGTCTTGAGCAGCGTTCCCGAACGCGAGAACGCCGCCGACGTCACCGCGCCGGCGGGTGAGAAACGGACGCGGAACCCGACGGACTGAATGCGCTGTCCCGAAGGCTTATCGATGCCCAGGCGCGTCGCACTGAGGTCGCGCACATACACCGGCACGAGCACGGAGCCCTTCGGCGCGGAGAGACTGCCGACAGTGACCACATCCTCGGCGGCACTCGCCGCGAGCGCGCCGCACAGAGACATGAGGATCAGAACTGCACGAAAGGTTTTCATTGTGGAGGAGCAGCTCCCGTCCCGCGACGGTAATTGATGAGATAGAGCAGATCGTCCGCGCGCAGCGACAGATCGCCGTTGACGTCGGCACCCGCGGCGGGGACTTTGCCGTCGCCGAAGAAGTAGCGCGCCAGCGTGTCCATGTCCGTGTCCGCGACCACGCCGTCATTGTCCGCGTCGCCGCGCGGGGCGCTGGCAAGCGCAATGAGATCGACTTCGGCGCTGCTGGATCCGGCGAGGATCATCTCGGCGGCTCCGTCGCCGTTCATGTCGGCGAGCTGAAGGATGGACGCGCCGGGAAACGCGTATTCCGCCGCGGCCTTGTCGGGGCACGAGGTGCCGCCGGTGGCAAAGAGCTGCACGTTATCCGGCGCGGCGGCGGCGAGCCACTTCTTGCCGCCTAGTATCCCGTAGCGCAAGACCGTCCTCGGATCGGTATAACAAGTCCATTGCGGCTGCAACGTGGTTCCTGAATAGCTCGTGACTCCTCCGTTGGTGGAGGCGACCGCAAACTCCCCTTCTGTGGCGGCCACGGCATCGGTGTACGGCGCCGGCATGTGCAGACGCTCCGTGAAATCGGAGGCTTTGAACACATAAATGTCGTAGAAGCTCGCGACCACATAATCGAGCGTCTGATCGCCGTCGAGATCGGCCACGGCGACGTCTGTGATCGGGTAGTCCAACGCGGGAGAAATGTTCTGAACGAAAGGCGAGGCGCCGTCGAGCACTTCGACCTTATTGTCGGTCGTCGCCACGATGATCTCATCCATGGGATCGCTGTCGACGTTGCGCACCATCAAAAACGATGACGAGAAATTCGCAGCCGCACTGGTCCACTCCAGAGCATGCGTAACGCCATCATAGACGTAGAGTCTCGAGTCCTGCAGGACGGCGATCTCGAGCGCGGGATCGGCGTCCAACTGTCCGACCGCGACCTTCGCTGGATTTGAGGAGTACGAGTTGACGAACGTCGAGAACCACGAAACTCCTCCCGCCAGATCGTGAATCTCCACACGGTTGGGCGTACGGCCGCCGTTCACCGCTACGGTCATAATCATTTCGTGTCGGCCGTCGCCATTGAGATCGGCGATGACCGGCTGAAACGCACCGACGACATCCGCTGCGGCCATCTCCACACTGTTCGTTGCGGGCCTGCCGACGTACACCGCCGGGTTGTACGAATTCGAGGACCAGACCACTTCCGCGCTGCGATCGCCATCCACATCGCCCACAGCGAGGTTCAATGCATCCGAATTGGTGCTGGTGATCGCCCACAACTTTGTGCCGGTCGCCGAATACCCGCTCACGGGCGTCCTGTAGTAGATGTCGCTGACGATGATCTCGCTCTGCCCGTCGCCGTTCGCGTCGCCGACGGCGATCGCAGCGATCGAAGACGCGTCGGTACCGAAGGACGACGAGGTGAGCGTGTCGCCCTGAAAGACCCGAATGTTGCCGGCATCGCTACCGACGATCTCCGCTTTCCCGTCGCCATCCACGTCGCCGACCGCGACATAGCCGCCGAACCCGCCGGAGTAGCCCCACTTGAACGCGTGCGTCACGCCATTGAGGACCTGTCCGTCGCCGGCACCGTTGAGGATGATCTCCGGCACGCCATCGTTCTCGAGATCGGCGATGGCGACGAAGGCTCCGCCGCGGCCGGTCGCCGTCCATTCGAGCGACAGGGTGGCCGCATCGTAGATGTACGTATCCGACCTCGTGGCGACGACGATCTCCAGTCCCGGGTCGGCGTCCGCATTGCCGATCGCGATGGACAAAATGGGAAGCGCGCTGGGAATCTGGACGGACGCGCGCGGTCCGCCGAAGCCCTCGGGGTCGTACACCTGCAGCGCTTCCATTTTGCCGTATTCGGTCGCGGCCATCACGACCTCGTTCCGGCCGTCGCCGTCGAGATCGCCGACGGCCAGGGCGCCGCAGAGAACCGGCTGCGAATACCACACGGTGCGGTACGACGAAGGACCAGAATACGTCAGCGCGTACGCGCCGCCGCTGTTGCTGCACGCGACGATCTCCGGGGGCGAGGATGCCGGTCCGTAGACATTGCGAACGACGACTCGACTGAGATATCCGACTTCGCTGCCCATACGGTACAGCGGCACGCGACGCAGCGCCTCGGCGCTCGCACCGGAGCTCGCGAGCAGCACTCCGGCGAAGCAGACGACGGCCGCGCGTCTGAAGGGATTGGGCATGATGGGGCTCTCTCTGTTTGGCCGAGCCCGCTGGACCGGCGCGGCTCGCGGCGCATTCTAGCAGAGGATCGCGCGCGCCCTCAGCTGCGCCACGCGCGCCAGCGGTTGCGCGCGTGCTTGCGGAACGCACGCGGCGAGTGGTCGTACAACGCCTCCCCCAGTTCGCGGGCGCGCTGCTGAAGACGCTGTTGGGCGGCGATCGTGAGGCGGAGCACGGCGTCGCGCGTTTCATCGGTCAGCGACGCATCGGCGGCGACGCGCTCGTACAACAGCGCGAGATCGTGGTCGTCGCCGAGGACGTCGGAGAGCTCTTTGGCGTGCGCGGCGCGTTCGTGAAATTCGTCGGGCGCAACGTCTCGTAAGAGCTGCAATTGATGCCAGTGGTCCTTGGCCCGCTTGCGCCACTGATGCATGTTCACGGGCCTTGGCGATTCGATGGCATTGTGCATTGAGCGGCGGCCATCGCGGTAGGTACGCTGGAATCCACGTCCAATGACGCGGAAACGATCCTCCAATGGCCAGACCGCGGACGCGAGCACCGGCTGCAAGCCGCGAATGTCTTCAATGGCGCGTGTCATTGAGGCTTCAATATCGCCAGGCTCTGATGCGCTCAAGGAACGGCGCACAATGAGCAATGCGTCGCGATCCGCGTCGTGCGCGCCTTGCGAGAGCTTGTCTACGACCGCGACGAGTACGTGCGCGTCGCGAATCCCGGAGAGTCGTTGCGCAATGTCGCGCAGGCGGGCATTGAACGCGCCGAACGCGTCGCCGATCTCCGGCCGGACGAGCCGCAGCAGCGCCCGCAGTTGCTTGATCCGTTTGCGCAGCTCGTGCACGCGCATTTCGACCTCGCCGTCGCCGCGCAGGGCCAGCACGTGCTGCACCTGTTCGGCGACGATCCGCCGCAGCGCATCGGGCAATGCCTCCCCTGCCTCGATCGCATATGCCATGTCCGTCATTTTACTTCCACCCGTCCGTCACCAGCTCCAGCCTGCTTCGTTTACGCTGCCTACACATGCCGACATTGCCACGGGTCCTGGTCGTCGAAGACGATCCGGCCATTCGCGCGCTGCTCGTCTCGGCCCTGCAACGCGCGGGACTCGACGTCGATGTCGCCAACGACGGCGTGGCCGCGCTCGAACGCATGGAGTCGAGCGAGTACGCCGTGCTGCTGGTCGACCTCATGATGCCGCGGATGAGCGGCTTCGACTTCATCGAAGCGCTGCCCGCGCTGCCGCTGCGCGTCAAGCCGGTCGTCTTCGTGATGTCGGCCTTCGACGATGCCGCCTTCCGCCAGCTCGATCCGACGCTCGTGCACGGCTGCGTGCGAAAGCCGTTCGACGTCGAGCAGGTCGTGGAAGTCGTGCGCGATTGCGCGAACCTGCTGCACGACGGGCATCCCCTCGCCGGCGGCGCCGCAGGCGACCGCCGCCCGAACGTGCACTGACGCGCAACCGCGCCGTTACCTCGTGATCCTGCGTAAGACGACGGAACCTCCATGCCGCACATGCGGACACGCGCGCGCGAGCTCGACGGCCGCGGCATCATCGGGCGCATCGATTAAGAAATAGCCGGCAAAGCGCGGCTGATCGGACGGCAGCGGCGTGGACGCACCGGGAATCGCAGTCACAGTGGGCTGCGCAAGCTCTTCGCCGCCCACAATGCGCGGGTGCTGGCGCCGCGCCCATGCCGCGTATTCACTGTGCGAGCCGCCTCGAAATTGCGGCGATTCATAGAGCAGCAGAATGTACTGTGGCGACGGCGAACGCGCCGCGCTCGGCGGATGCACGTACAGAAACAGCGCAATGCCGGCCATGACCGCGGCGGCAGCCCAGCCGCCGAGCGCCAGCAGCGGCTTTGTTCGCAGGAATCCCGCGCGGCGCAAGGAGCGCACGAGCGCACGCTCGAGCTCCGGCGGCGGTGCGGTCTCGCGGTCCAGCGACGACAAATCAACGCGGTCGTCCGTCATGACGGCCCTCCGATCAGCTCGCGCAGTCGTGCACGCGCGCGAGACAGATTGCTCTTCGATGTGCCCTCATCGATCCCGAGCATCGCTGCAATCTCCGCGTGCGTGTGTTCATAGAGGTCGTGCAGGATGAGCACTTCGCGATAGCGGTGCGGCAGCCGCGGAATCGCGCGGCCGAGGTCGAGGCGCTCGACGAGAGGCACCGGCGGCGCGGTCACCTCGATTTCCTCAGGCGATTCGTAGCGGCCGGCCAGCCGCAGGATCTCGCGGCAGCGGTTCACCGCGATGCCGAACAGCCACGTGCGGAACGACGACTGCTCGCGAAACCGCGGCAGGTCGCGCGTCGCACGCAGCCAGACGTCCTGCAGCGCGTCGCCGGCCTCCTCGCGCGCGGCGCCGAGAAGGTGCCGGAGAAAGGCGAAGAGCGCGGGACTGTGCCGTTCGTACAGGAGCCGGAACGCCGGCTCGCGGCCGGCGCGTAGCTCGCGCACGAGCAGTTGGTCATCCATCGTTGTATGAGGGCGCAATCTGCCCCGAACGGTTGCGTCCACGCAACCTTTTCCGTCGCGCGCCTCCCTCAATGCCAAAGGAGATGCCCATGCGACGAACGATGCTCCTGCTGTTCCTCCTGCTTCCCTTGCGTGCTGCGGCGGCCGAACGCCCCGTGACGCCCGCGGACGCGCAACAACTCTTCGCGCGTTTCAAAGCGATGGCCGGACAATGGCACGCCGCCAGTACAAAGGGCTGGACGGAAACGAACTCTTATGAAGTCGCGGCGAAAGGCACCGCGGTCATCAACCGTTCGCATTTCGACGGCGAGGCGAACGACGGCATGGTCACGACGTTCTATCTCGACGGCGATCGCCTACTGCTGACGCACTATTGCGAGGCTGGCAATCAGCCGACGCTCGCCGCGACGACCATCGACGAGAGCGGCGCGCGGGTCGTGTTCCGCTTCGTGAGCGGCACCAACATGCAGTCGCGCGACGTCGGGCACATGGACGCCGTCGAATTCCGCTTCGTCGACGCCGATCACGTGCGCTCGCGCTGGAGCTGGTACGCGAAAGGTCAGGAGCGCTGGTTCGAGGAAGTCGAGCAAGTGCGCGTGCACTGAGCGTCGCGATCAACGAACGCGGTCGCGCACGAGCAGCGCCAGCTCTCGGAGCGGCTTCGCGGCCGCTCCGAGCGGCTCGATCGCCGTCAGCGACGTCTCCACGAGCTCTTCGCTGAGCTTCCGCGCGCCGTCGACACCTGCGAGCTTGACGAACGTCAGCCGCTGCTCGTCTTTCCCCACGTCCTTCCCGAGCACCTCGGGTTTCGACGTCACGTCGAGCACGTCGTCGGTGATCTGGAACGCGAGGCCGAGGTTCTTCGCGAAGACTTCGATGCGCTGCAGCGGCGCCGGATGGATGTTGCCGAGCATTCCGCCGACCGCCGCCGCGGCGACGAAGAGCGCGCCGGTCTTGCGCGAATGAATGAACTCGAGCGTGTCGAAGTCGAGCGGCGCGTTGCCTTTGTACGAGTCGGGGTGCAGGTCGACGGCTTCGCCGGCGATCGTGCCGTCCCAGCCGACGGCGTCGACGACGCGCTGCAGCACCTGCTGCATCGGCCAGCGTCGCGGCGCGCAGTCCGCGTGCGCTTTTGCCACAAGTCCATAAGCGTGATTGAGCAGCGCGACGGCGGAGAGGATCGCCAGGTCTTCGCCGAACTCGCGATGCAGCGTCGGCGCGCCGCGGCGCAGCAGCGCGTCGTCCATCGCGGGGAGATCGTCGAGCACGAGCGACGACGCGTGAATCATCTCGATGGACGCGGCGGCGGGAAGGAGCTTTTCGACGCGGCCGCCGACCGACTCCCCCACCGCGAGCGTGAGAATGCCGCGCACGCGTTTGCCGGCGGACGCGAGCGCGCGGCGCAGTGGCGCGTCGAGCGGGCGCGGAGCGCCGGTCGCGCCGGCGAGGTGCCCGAGGTAGTCGTCGATCGAGGCGCGGCGCGACGCGAAGTAATCGGACACGACGGTCGAATCGTACCCCGTGTTAGCATCCGATTTCGGGAACTCTATGAAACTTCGACAGTTGGGACGGGCTCAGCAGACCTGGGTCCTGCTGATTACCTGCGTCATTCTGTTCGCCGTCTTCGTCTGGTTCATCCCCGACATGACGTGGGCGCTGTGGTGGAAAGTTCTGGCGGCGGCGCTCCTCGCCAGCGCGATCTGTGTCGTGATGTTTCAGATCTGGCTCGCGCGCGCGCTGCAGAGGCGCGAAGGCGTGATCAAGCTGATCGACCGCGTGACCACCGGCGACCTCTCGCTGTCGGCGCGCGACATCGAAAGTGAGACGCAGTCGGCGCGCACGTCGGCTGCGATGCGCGCGCTGGTCGCAAGTCTCGAGCGGACCATCCGCCGCTTCGGACAGCTCGCCGCCGACGTCGCGAAAGTCAGCGATCAGATCAGCGGCCGCTCGCGCGTCCTCGCGCGCAGCGCGTCCGAGCAGCTCAGCTCCACCGAACAAACGTCGTCGTCGGTCACGCAGATCGATCAGTCGATCAACAGCGTGCGCCGCAGCATGGAAGACCTCTCCGGCAACGCGGAGGAAACGTCGACGTCCATCCTCGAGATGTCGGCGTCGATCGAAGAAGTGAGCCGCATCGCCGACACGCTCGCGGAGTTCGTCGAGCAGACCGGCTCCGCCATCGAAGAGATGATCGCGTCGATCAACGAGGTCGCCACGAACACGGAGAGCTTCTCGTCGTTCGCGACGCAGACCGCGTCGTCGATGGTCCAGATGAATGCGACGACCGAGGAGATCGGCAAGTCCGCGCGGCAATCGTCGGAGCTCGCGCGGTACGTCAAGGACGCGGCGAACGAGGGACGCGTCGCGGTCGAAGGCACCGTCGACGGCATGCGCAAGATCCAGGTCGCGGTCGACGAGGCGAAAGTCGCGCTGACCGATCTCGCGGAACGCTCGCAGGAGATCGGCGACATCGTGCGCGTCATCGACGACATCGCCGGGCAGACGAACCTCCTCGCGCTGAACGCCGCCATCATCGCGGCGCAGGCGGGCGAGCGCGGGCGCGGCTTCGCCGTCGTCGCGGACGAGATCCGCGACCTCTCGGAGCGCACCTCGGTCTCCACGGAAGAAATCAGAACGCTCATTCAGAACGTGCAGAAGGGCGTCGGACGCGCCGCGGATCAGATGACCATCGGCGCGGACCGCGTCGCCGACGGCGTCGGCCTCACCGCGCGCGCCGTGCAGGTGCTCGAAAAGATCCTCGAGCTCACCGACCGCTCCACGAACTCGATCTCCGAGATCGCGCGCGCGACCGAGGAGCAGGCACGCGGAAGCGCGGCAGCGACGGCGGCCATCGAAGAAGTCACGAAGATGGTGCAGCAGACCGCGACCGCGACGCAGCAGCAGTCGCTCACCTCGCGGAAGATCGGCGAGCAGGCGGCGATGGTGCGCGACTACACCAAGCATCTCAAGCGCGCCATGACCGAGCAGGAATCGGGCAGCCGCGCCATCAGCCGCGCGATGGAAAACATCATGGGGCTCGTGCAGAACGTGCTCGAGTCGACGTCGGTGCTCGCCGCGGAAAGCTCGGCCATCGTCAAGTCGATGGACGTCATCAAGCAAGGCTCGCGCGAGTCGAGCTTCGGCGTCTCCGACCTCAATCAGATGGCGAACACGCTCAGCCACGAGTCGACGCTGCTCAAGCAGGAGCTCGGACGCTTCGTGCTGCCGGCGCCGAACCGCGGCGGCGACGTCACGACGGCGACGGTGCTGTGGCAGCGGCTGACGTTCGACCCCGCGTACACGTCGGCGTCGGCGCTCGGCTTCATGTCGAAGGCGATCCACGCAACGCTCGTCAAATACGGCGAGGGCGCGGAGCTGATCCCCGATCTCGCCGAGCGCTGGGAAGTGCTCGAGCAGGGACACGTCTACCGCTTCCATCTGCGGCGCGGCGTCCGCTTCCACAACGGCCGCACGCTCGAGGCGCGCGACGTCTACGAGAGCATGCTGCGCCTGCTGTTGCCGGAGATGAAGTCGACCGGCGCGTGGATCCTCCGCAGCGTGCGCGGCGCGAACGATGTGCTCGAAGGAAAGACGCGCGCGGTGAGCGGCATCATCGTGCGCGACCCGCACACGATCGAGTTTCAGCTCACCGAGCCGGTGGCGTTCTTCCTCTCGCTGATGACGATGCACGAGTGCGGCATCGTGCCGGCGGAAGAAGGCAAGGACGCGGAACGCTATCGCCTGCGCGGCGTCGGCGCCGGCGCGTTCAAGGTCGAAGAAGCGGTCGAAGGCGAGCGCGTGAAGCTCGTGAAGAACCGCGATTACTACGTTCCCGGCGAGCCGTACGTCGACGAGCTGCTGTTCCGCCTCGACCTGCGCAGCTTCCGCGAAGTGGCCGACGCGTTCATCCGCGGAGAGCTCGACGTCGCGCACGGCATTCCGCCGAAGATGGTCAAGGAGCTGCGCGACGATCCGCGGTACGCGGCGTACATGCTCACGACCGTGCAGCTGCACACGTCGTACTTCGGCTACGACAACTCCGCCGCGCCGTTCGATCGCGTGGAAGTGCGCCAGGCCGTGAACTACGCGATCAACCGGCAGCGCATCAACGAGCGCGTCTACGCCGGCCTCGCCCTTCCCGCGCAATCGCTTCTCCCTCCCGGCCTCCTCGGATACGACCCGAACCTGCGCGGCTTCGAGCACGATCCCGAGCGCGCGCGCAACCTCATGCGGCAGGCGGGCTACGCGTCGGGCTTCAGTGTCGAATACCGCACGTGGGACACGGACGAGTTCAACAACTCCGGGCTCGTGCCGCTGCTCATCGAAGACCTCGACGCGATCGGCATCCGCGTCAACGTCACGCGCCATTCCGCAACCGAGGCGGCCGCGGTGCGCGACCGGCGCGGACACGGCGTCGTCTACTGCGCGAACTGGTACGCCGACTTCCCCGATCCCGACAACTTCTTCTACATCTTCTTCCACAGCGAGGCGTCGTCGATCCGCGGGCTGTACTACTACCGTCCGGAAGTCGACGCGCAGATCCTCGAAGCGCGGCGGAGCAATGATTCCGAGGCGCGCGCAACGATCTACCGGTCGCTGAATCAGATGGTCGTGCGGGAGGCGCCGCTCGCGCCGCTGTTCCACGAGCGGCTGTTCGTGCTGCACAAGCCGAACATCCGCGGCGTGCGGACGTCGCTCGTGCCGCCGCCGGTGCGCTATTCGGACGTCTGGTGCGAGCAGGAGTAGCGGAGCGGTTCCGCGTTCACGCAGCGCTCTTCGTCGTCGCGTTCTTCTTCTCGCTGAACTACGTCATCTCGAAGCTCGGGATGCGCGAGCTGACGCCGCTCACGTTCGCGTGGCTGCGCGTGGCCGGCGCGGCGCTCGTGCTGATGCTCGTCGCGCGCAAGGAGCCGCCGCTGGCGCGCGACGACACGTGGCGCGTAGCGCTCTTCTCGATTCTTGGCGTCGTGATCAATCAGACGCTGTTTCTGTCAGGACTCGCGCGGACGAGCGTGCAGGTCGCCGCGATTCTGATCACGACGATTCCGGTGTTCGCGCTCGCGGCGGCGATCGTGGCGCGGCAGGAGCGCGCGACCGCGCGGCGTCTCGGCGGCATCGCGCTGGCCGGCATCGGCGCATTGCTCGTCGTCGCGGCGGAAGGCGTGCACGGCACGTCGCGTTCGTTCGCCGGCGCGCTGATGGTCATCGGCAACTGCCTGTCGTTCTCGCTGTATCTCGTCGTCTCGAAGCCGGCCATGGCGCGGCTGTCCGCACGGCGCGTCGTCGAGCGAATGTTCACGATCGGCACGGTGCTGATGCTGCCGATCGCCGCGCCGTCGCTGCTGCGCGAGCCATGGAGCGCGATCACGCCGCGCGCGTGGCTCGCGCTCGCGATCGTGATCGCCGGGCCGACCGTCGGCGCGTACCTGCTCAACGCGTGGGCGCTGCGCTACGCCGACAGCTCGCTGGTCGCGGCGTACACGTATCTCCAGCCGGTCATCGCCACGCTCCTCGGCGCGCTGCTGCTCGGCGAGACGATCCGGCACACGGTCGTGCTCGCCGGCGTGATGATCGTCGCCGGCGTGGCGCTGGCGAGCTCGCGCAGTACCATGGAACCGCGGATGTAAACGTCTTCCGGCGTTCGTCCGTCCAAGCTCCGTGAGAAGCAACGTGGCCGCGTTCCGAACCAGCGACAGCGACGCCCCCGCCGACGCGCTGCTCATCGAGCGGACGCTGGCCGGCGACGGCGGCGCGTACGCGATCCTCGTCGAGCGTTACCAGCGGAAGATCTACCGCGTCGCCTACGCCATCGTGCGCGACGAGGTCGAGGCCGACACCATCGCGCAGGACACCTTCGTGCAGGCGTACACGCACCTCGCGCGCTTCGAAGGCCGCGCGGGGCTGGAGACGTGGCTGACGCGCATCGCCATCAATCTCTCGCGCGACACGCTGCGCCGCCGCCGCTTCGTCAACCTGTTGACCTTCCGCCGCGACGACGACGACTCCGAGCTCGTGCTCGAGCCGGTCGACGAGCGGCCCGATCCCGAGCGGCAGTATCTGTCGTCGCAGCTGCGCGCCGCCATCACGCGCGCGGAACGGCAGCTCTCGCCGCAGCAGCTGGTGATCTTCCGCCTCCGCCACTACGAGAACCTCACACCGGACGAAATTGCCACGCACCTCGGCCTCAGCGCCGCCACGGTGCGCGTGCACCTCTTCCGCGCGACTCATAAAATCCGCCGCGAGCTGGCCGAATGGCGCGCCAGCCGCGCGCTTCAGGAACCGGGACATGAAACAGCACTACAGTGAAGCCGATCTGCTGGAGACGTACTACACGCAGCCCGGCGACTCGATGCCGGTGATGATGCACCTCGCCGGCTGCACCGACTGCGCCGCGCGCTACGAGCGGCTCGAGGCGAAGCTGCGCGGCACCGCGACGTGTCACGCGGAGAAGCCGGAGACGTTCTGGGCGCGCCAGCGCATCGGCGTCATGCGGAAGATCGACGCGCAGCGCACGCGCTCGGGATCCGTGGCGCGCATCACGCGCGTCGCCGCCGCCGCGATCTTCGCGCTCGTCATCGGCGGCGTGATCACGCTGCGCCAGCACGAGGCAACGCCCGCCACGACGACGTACGCGACCGTGACGCATGCACCCGCGACGACAGCCGCGCCGAGCGACAGCACGCTCACCGCGGTGCCCGCCGATCCGTGGAAGTCGGAAGAGCTGGAAGACTTTCATTCGATGGTCGCGTGGGAATCGTGGACGACGGAGAATGGAGACCGCTCGTGAAGAAGACGCGAACGCTGATCGTCATCGCCGCGCTGCTGCTGTCCGCGTTCGCCGCGCATGCGCAGCAGATGCCGCAGGGCAAGTGGTGGCGGCGCGCGGAGATCATCCAGGAGCTCGCGCTCACGGCCGAACAGCAGCAGCAGCTCGACGACATCTTCCGCACAACGGCCGATGAGCTCATCGACGCGAAGGCCGCGGTCGAGAAGCTGCAGGTCGCGTTGCGCGGCGAGATCGATCGTCCGCAGCTGCGGCGCGACGAGATCCGGCGCATCGCGGCGCGGCTGACCGAGGCGCGCGGGAAACTGTTCGACCGCGAGCTGATGATGCTCGTGGACATGCGCGGCGTGCTGAGCGAGACGCAGTGGAATCGCATGCGCGCGGTGCTCGACCGCGACAGCCCGATGCGCAATCAGCTGCGCAAGAACAACCCGCAGCGGCCGAGGCTGCGCCAGTAACTACAATGAGGTCGTGCTCGACCTCACGCTGCGCAACGTCTCGTTCCGCTACGGAACCGGCTTCGCGCTGCGCGAGATCAGCTTCACCGTGCCGCGCAGCACGCATACCGCCCTTGCGGGGCCGCCCGCGTGCGGCGCGTCGACGCTGCTCCGGCTCGTCGCCGGCACGCTGACGCCCGACACCGGCGAGATTCTCATCGGCGCGCGCGTCGTCAACGACCTCAAGCCCGCGCGACGGCCGCTGCTCTATGTGACGCGGGCGCTCGACGTGCCGGGACGCTGGAGCGTGCAGCACGCGCTCGTCGCCGCCGTCCGCACGCGCACGCTCGACCGCGAAGACCGTCATCGTGAGTACGCGCTCGCGGTCGACTCCTGGCAGCTCGGCGCGTTGCTCGAGCGCCGCATCGACTCGCTCTCGTCGACGGAAGCGGCGCGCGTGCATTGCGCCCGGATCGAGTTGCTGCGGCCGGGCATCGTCATCGCGGACCGCGTGCTCGAAGGCGTTGCGGCATCCGCGCGCGTGGCGCTCGCGGACGCGTTCTATCGCATGCTGCGCATCGTCGGAGCGACGGTGCTCTCGACGCCTGCCTCGCGCGACGAGCTCGCGCTCACGGACGCGGTCGTCGTGCTCGATGACGGCCGCGTCGTGCAGCACGGCAGCGCGGCCGAGCTGTTCGCGCGGCCTGTCGACGAAGCGGCGGCCGTCGCGATCGGCGAAGTCGACGCGATCCCGATCACGATTCGCGGCACGAGCGTCGAGTCGGTCATCGGCGCGTGGGAGCTCGCGTCGCCGCCGTTTCAGGGCAGCGGCGTCGCGCTCGTGCGTCCGGGCGACTTCGCGCCCGCGCGCGCCGGCGAAGACTCCGATCTCATTTTCGGGATCGAAGAGGCGGGATTTGCCGATGGACGCTGGCTCGTGCGCGGCGTGCTCAGCGGCGGCGTGACGCTGCGCGTCGAGCTGCCGCGCGACGCGAACGTGCACAAAGGACGGCTGATCGCGCTGCGGTACGACCCCGCGCGATTCACGCTCGTTCCGCGCGAACAGGCGCCTCTGCAGACGACCGTTCCGACCGATGTCGTGCCGTCAATGCGGGAAAGCCGCTGACTCGGCAGCCTCTTTGCAGCGTCCGCCACCGAATCGCCGACGGACTGGGAGTCTCCTTTGATTCGAGCGCGTAAGACCCTCAAGCTGCGCAAATTGCTGGTCATCGACGACGATGAGCGGACCGTCATCTGGTATCGCGAGCTGCTGACGCCGTACGGCTTTCAGGTGCTCGTCGCCAACGACGGCGAACAAGCCATTCCGCTCGTCGAGACGAATCCCGACATCCAGCTCGTGATCCTCGACCTGGCCATGCCGCGCATGGACGGCCGCCAGTGGCTGCGCTGGTTCCGCTCGCGCAGCAAAGAGTCGCCCGTCATCGTCATCACCGGCTACGAGTTCGACAGCTCCGAGCAGGAGCTCCACCCCGCCGTCGTCCTCGGCAAACCGGTCGACGTCGCGGAACTCCTCGACATGGTGGGCCTCTTCTGCGGACTCGGAACCCCGATCGCCACGCCGCGCGAAACGACAACGTAGTTCTTCGTGTGCGCACCCGCGCTGCATGAAGTCGCGCGGCAGCCGCACGTGCAACTCGGCTAGGCCCTTAGCGCGGCCGGCCGTGCCGGCTAGCTGGCGGCGCCGGCCATGAAGGCGCAGGCTTCGACCGACTGCAGGTCGAGCTGCATCGTGGCCACGCTCTGCTGGATCTCGATGCGGAACGGGATGCGGCGCTCGTCGGCGGACAGCCACACCTTCACGCCGCCCGGCCACTTCTTGCCGCCCGGCGCGTCGACGATCTCGAAGCCGTTCGACGCCACCGTCTTCCCCTCGATCACGAACGTACGGCGCTCGTTGATCGGCCGAAAGATCACCGGGTACTCCTTGCCGTCCGAGAAGATGCTCGTCTGCACGGGGCCGCCGATCGTCGCGGCGTTCTGGCGGAGGAAGTAGATCGCGGTGAGGATGTCGCGCACCTCGTCGTGATCCGACGGCAGCTTCTTCACGCGATACTCCGGATCGTCGTCCGACTTCTCGCGGTGGATGCGCGCCAGTCCCTTCGCGTAATCGAAGTTCGTGCGCTCGTTGCGCGCTTTGTCGCCCCACGAGTAGCCGTGGTACGTCATCAGCGTCCGCTTGCCGGAGTTGTCCATCTCCGATTCATACGCGAAGAAGCCGCCCTGCTTGCCGGTCGGCGCCGTGATCAACAGCTCACTGTGAATCGAATGGTCGTTGCCGGTCGGAAAGCTCGTGCGGAGATTGGCGACGCCGGCGGTGGGAAAGACGAGGCCGGCGAGAAAGCGGATGCCGCCGCGCAGCCGCCACGAGTAGCGGAACTCCTCGACGTTGCCCGCGGAAGAATGGCAGTTCACCTGCGTCGCCGCCACCGCCGAACCGGCCGCGAGCGTGAGGAGCAGGGACGCTGCAATTCTCCGAATAAATGTCATCGCGGCCCTTCTAACAGGCTGCGAGGGAGTGAAATTCACATCGCGGCCAGCGCCTGCTCGACCTCGTCGATCACATAGTCGGGCGTCGATGAGCCCGCCGTCAGCCCGATCACGTTCGCGCCCGCGAGCCACGCCGGATCGAGATCCGAGGCGCCCTGGACCAGATACGCGGGCTTCGTTTCGCGGCAGATGTCCCACAGATGCTTCGTATTCGCACTCTTCGTGCCGCCGATCACGACGATCACATCCACTTCGGGATCGTGCGCCAGCACGCGCGCCGCATCCTGGTTCTCTTTCGTCGCGTAGCAAATCGTGTCGCCGCGCTCGACGGTTCCCGCCCGCCGCTCGATGATCCGCACCACGTCCTCGAACTCCTCGGAGTTCAGCGTCGTCTGGTAGAAGATCTTGATGCGCGTGTAGGGCGTCCAATCGATCGACTCGGCCTCCTCGATTGTTGAGACGATGTGGTAGGACGATGGTTCCAGATCGTTCGTGTAGCCGATGACCTCGCGGTGCTTCGGATCGCCGATGAAGACGAGGTGATCGCCCGCGGCGAGGGCCTGCTTCGACTCGCGGTGGATGTCGTAGACGAACTTGCAGGTCGTATCGAGGATCTCGAGCCCGCGTCCGCGCGCGGTGTCGTGAAACGACGGCGGCACGCCGTGCGCGGAGAAGACGATGGTCGGCTCCTCGACGGCGCCGATCTCGTTGACGGTACGCACGCCGAGCTGCTCCATCTCCTCGACGACGCGCTCGTTGTGCACGACCTGGCCGAGGATCGCGCCGCGGCCGCCTTTCGCGGCAAAGCGTTTGACTTTCAGGTCGGCGATACGGACGCCGGAACAGAAGCCGTACTTGGCTGCGCGTTTCACTTTCATCGCGCGCTGTAACCCGAACGGACTGAGGAACATTCTAAGATGTCGCGGTGTCCCGCGAGCCTCTCTTCACCCGCCGTTTCGCCGCGCTCTGGCTGTTCCAGTTCTTCACGTTCTTCGCGGCGTTCCAGCTCTTTCCCGCGATCCCGCTGCGGATCCTCGAGCTCGGCGGCACCACCGCCGCGGCGGGGTCGTTCCTCGCGGTGTACACGTTCGCCAGCGCGTTCTCCGCGCCGATGACCGGCACGATCGCCGATCGCATCGGGCGGCGGCGGATGCTCGTCATCGCGTCGGTGCTCTTCATCGCCTTCTCCGTCGCGTACGGCCTCGTGCAATGGCTGCCGCTGTTGCTGCTGATCGGCGTCGTGCACGGCTCGATCTGGTCGGGGATTCTGTCGTCGGCCAGCGCTCTCATGACCGAGTTCATTCCGGTCTCGCGACGGACAGAAGGGCTGGCGTATTGGGGACTCGCGCCGACAACCGCGATCGCGGTGGCGCCGGCGATCGGCCTGCTCGTCTACAGGTGGGGCTGGCTCACGCTCTGTCTCGAGCTCGCGCTGCTCTCGTGCTGCACCGCGTTGTGGGGCATGCGGCTGCCGGGACTCGACGCGCGCAGCGCCCGCGAGCTCCCGCGCGTGCACGAGCTGTGGGACTGGAGCGTCGTGAAGGCGACGCTGTCGCTCGCCGTCGTGAACTTCGGCTACGGCGGCATCACGAGCTACGTTGTGATCCTCTCGCATCAACGTGGCATCACGCCCGACTCGCTCTTCTTCACGAGCTTCACGCTCACGATCATCGTCGTGCGCGTCTTCACCTCGCGGCTCGGCGACCGCTTCGGTCCGAAGGTGCTGCTCTATCCCGCGTTCGCGGCGATGCCGGTGTCGTTCGCGCTGCTCGCGCGCGCGTCCGATCGCACGGAGCTCGTCGCCTCCGCGATCCTCTTCGGCCTCGGCATCGGCGCGTCCATGCCCGCGTTCATGACCTTCATCGTGACGCACACCGACGAGGCGCAGCGCGGGCGGACGTTCGGCTCGATGGTGTGGGCGATCGACACCGGCATCGGCGTCGGCTCGCTCATCACCGGCGCGATCGGCCAGCGCTACGGCCTCGGCACCGCGTTCGCGGCGGCAGCGGCGCTGAGCTGTCTCGCCATTCCGATCTTCATCGCCGCGTCGCGCGGCGTTCGTGGCACCGCAGTTGCTCCGGCTGCCGAGCATGCCGGAACCTGAGCATCAGGACGATACCGTCGAACGCCGCGTCGTGCACGAGACCGTGAGCGTCAGCTCGTCGCGTCAGAGCGCCATCACCATGATCATCATCGTGGTCGTGGCCATTGCGCTGATCGCGTGGGTCATCAGTCAGATGCGCTGATTCGCGCGCGCGGACTCACGGCCCGATCACGATCGTGACGTAGCGCGGCAGGCGGATGTCCGCCGACACGCCGCGGTTGAAGACGCCGGCGTACCAGCTGTCGTCCTTCGGCACGCCGCCGTGGTCCATCAGATAGCGGCCGAGCGCGAACGCGTCCTTCTGCGACATGCGGATGCAGCCGTGCGATGCCGCGCCGCCGAGGGCGTCCTCGTCGCCCGTGCCGTGCAGGTAGTAGTCGGGCTCCTTGAAGAAGATCTTCACGACCTTCATCGGATTCTTCTCGCTGCCCGGCGCGGCCGGCTTCGCGCCTTTGGCCCACTTCGCGTCGGGCGGCACCCAGGCCGGGTTCCAGACGATGTGGTTGATGCGATACGTCCCCTGCGGCGTCGGATGCGCTTTCGTTCCGACCGAGACGTCGTAGCGGCGGATGGTCTTGCCGCCCACGCGCAGCTCGACGATGTTCTTCTTCGTGCTTGCGGCGAGCGAGACGACGCCGGTCGCCGGAGTGGACGGCGTGGAGTTGTTGGTGGCGAAGAGAGAGGCGATGACGAACAGGGTCACCTGGATCATGCCGGCCACTAGTGCAGCTTTCCTGCCTTCACTAGACTGGCTCGAATGCTCCGCGGACGACGCCTGTCGCACGTTCTGGTTTTTCTGGTCTCTCTCGCGGTCAAGGCGCTCGTGCTCGCGTCGCTGCATGCGCATCCGCTGCTGCAACCGGCGGACGACATGGACGGCGCCGTCTACCTGCAGATGGCGCGTAGCGGACCACCTCCCGTCGCGTACTTTGTGTCGCCGCTGTATCTCTATTTCTTGAAACTGACCGGCGCGTCCGTTGCGGTGGCGCCGCTCATTCAGATCCTGCTCGGCAGCATCGGCGTCGTGCTCCTGTTCGACACCGCGCGCCGCTGGTTCGGATTGCGCGCCGCGTTTCTGTCGGCGCTGCTCATCGTGCTCACCGGCGTGGTGACGTTCGACGAGATCGAGATCCTGCAGTCGGCGCTCGATCCGTTTCTCGTCGCGCTGATGTTGTGGACGTTGACGGTTGCGCTGCAGTCGGATGCCGCACAGCAGCGAGAGACTCTGTTGCGGTTCGCCGCGGCGGGAGCGGCTACGGGACTCTTCGTGCTCAATCGCCCGAACGCGCTGATCTGGCTCGCCGCGTCGGGACTGCTGCTGCTTCTTTCGAAACGCTGGCGGCAGGCCGCGGCCTTCGCCGCGGGTTGCGCGCTGCTGCTCGCGCCGGTGGTGCTGCGCAACTACGTCGTCGCGCACGAGCTCGTGCTCGTCTCGTCGCACGGAGGGCTCAACTTCTACATCGGCAACAACGAGGAAGCGGACGGCACGTACCACGCCGTGCGCGGAATCCGTCCGACGATCGCCGGACAGTCGGTCGACGCCGCGCGCGTCGCCACGGCCGCGGTTGGACATCCACTGACGGCCGGCGAAGTGTCGCGGTGGTTTTACGGCGAGGCGTTCCGCTGGATTCGCGAGCATCCGTTGGACGCGCTGCGGCTGTTCGCTCTCAAGCTCGCGTACACGATTCACGAGACCGATCTCGCGCTGAACACGAGCTACGACTTCTTTCGCAAGGACGTCGACTCGCCGCTACAGCTGCTCGTGATCGGGCCGTGGCTGCTCGTGCCGCTCGGCGTCGCCGGCGCGATGAGCCGCGTGCGCGATCGGCGCTTTCGCATCTGGGTCGCGTTCGTGCCGGTGTACGCGCTGTCGGTGGCGTTGTTCTTCGTCGCCTCGCGCTATCGCCTGCCGCTGCTGCTCGCGTTCGCCGTCTGCGCCGCGGGCATCTTCGAGATCCGGCGCATCTGGCCGGTCGCGGTGGCCGGTGCCGCTGTCGCGGCCTGCATCACGCTCTGGCCGTTCGGCCTCGACAGCGGACGTTCGTACGAAGAGACGAACATGGCGGTCTATCTGATCTCGCACCATCGTGCCGAGGAGGCGTCGACGTTCCTCGCGCGCGTGGAGCCGCATCACACCGACTCCGCGCGGCTCTACCTGCGCGCCGGGCTGGCGTATCAGCATGCGGGAGACGATGCCCGCGCGATCGATGCGTTCGAGCGCGTGCTGCGCGCGCCGGTCGCGCAGCCGGTGTTGCGCGCGAGCGCGACGGACGAGTTGGCGGCGGAGTACGTGCGCGTGCAACGCCTCGATGACGCTCGCCGGCTCCTCGCTTCGATCGACGCCGCATCGCTTCCTGCAGCACGTGCGTCGCATCTTGGACGGATCGCGATGCAACTCCGCGACGGCGATGAGGCGGCGCGCTTCTTCAACACTGCCGCATCCCGCGCTCCCGCCGACGCCTCCGCCTGGTACGACCTCGGGATGGCCGATCTCGCGCGCGGCGACGCCGCGGATGCGGTCGCCGCGCTGACGCGCGCGTCGCGTCTCGCGCCGAACGATCCCGCCGATCTGTTCGCGCTCGCGCTCGCCGATGCGCAAACCGGGCAGCTCGACGCCGCGCGCCACAACGACGACGAAGCGCTGCGACTTCGTCCCGATTTTCCGGAAGCGCAGGAGCTGCGCGAGCGGCTCCGCTAGACTGCGGCGCATGATCCACGGCATCGTCCTCGCCGCCGCGCTCACGCTCGATCCGCACGCCGCCGACCGCTTCGCGAACCTCGCGCTCGCGTGCGTGCACAAGGAGTATCCGAACAAGATCGGGCACGTGCTCAACTCCGATCGCGACGTCGCGCCGCCGCGCCTCCTCACGCCCGCGTTCTACGGCTGCTACGACTGGCATTCGTCCGTGCACGGCCACTGGCTCCTCGCCCGCCTCGTGCGCCTCTCGCCCGACGCGCCGTTCGCCGCGAAAGCGCGCGCCGCGCTTGCCGAGAGCATCACGCCCGAGCACATCGCCGCCGAGGTCGCGTACCTGAATCGCGAAGGCATGGCCAGCTTCGAGCGCCCGTACGGACTCGCGTGGCTACTGCAACTCTCGGCCGAACTGCGCGAGATGCACGACCCGCTTTACCCGACGATTCAACCGCTTGAAGACGCCGCCGTCGCGCGACTGAAAACGTGGCTCCCGAAGCTCACCACGCCGATCCGCAGCGGCGAGCACAGTCAGACCGCCTTCGCCCTCGGCCTCATGCTCGACTCGCGCGCCGGCGGCGACGAGTTCGCGAAGCTGATCCGCGAGCGCGCGAACGCGTTCTACGGCCGCGACCGCAATTGCCCGCTCGCCTACGAGCCGTCGGGTGAAGACTTCCTCTCGCCCTGCCTCGCCGAAGCGGATCTCATGCGGCGCGTACTGCCGAAGAGCGAGTTCGCGCGGTGGCTGACGAAGTTCATGCCTTCGATGACGCTCACGCCCGCCGTCGTGACCGACCCGAGCGATCCGAAGCTCGCGCATCTCGACGGGCTCAATCTCAGCCGCGCGTGGATGCTCGAAGGCATTGCGTCCGGTCTTCCGGCGAATGATCCGCGCGTGAAGACGCTGCTCGCGGCGTCACGCGCGCACGCCGACGCGGGACTGAAAGCCGTGACCGGCGAGCACTACGAAGGCGGCCACTGGCTCGGCAGCTTCGCGACGTATCTCGTCACCAGGCGCGGCGCCGCGCAATGATCATGGACAGAATGACGCGCCACGCCGCGTCATTCTGCCGCACGTACGCCGCGTTGCCGCCGGAACGGCGTGGCACCCGCCGTGACTAAACGGCACGCATGGATCTCGTCGAAGCCACGCCACCTTCCGCGCGCATCCTGCTCGCCAGCTCCGACCGCACGCTCACCGCGCAGGCGCTCGCGCAACTGCCCGACGCGTACGAGATCGTCATCGCCGCCGACGATACCCGCGCGCTCGACATCGTTCGCGGCGATACCATCGATTGCGCGCTGCTCGACCTTCGCGCGCGCCGCGATGCGCTCGACGTCGTCGCGCGGCTGCGCGCGTCGGGATCGCAGCTGCCGGTGATGCTCGTCGCGGAACGCGGCCGCGCCAACGACGGCATCGCCGGATTGCGCGCCGGCGCCGACGACTTCGTCGTACGTCCGCTCCACGGCACCGAATTCGCGGCGCGGCTGCAGGCGCTGTTGCGCCGTACGTCGAGACCACCGGCGAACAGCGGCGTCGTCGCGCTGCACGACATCGAAGTGAACTTTCGCAGTGCCGAGGTGCGCTGCGGCGGCGCGAGCGTGCGGCTGTCGGCGCTCGAACTACGGCTGCTGCGTTACCTCATCGACCGACGCGGCGAAGTCGTCAGCCGCGACGAACTGCTGAACGTCGTCTGGGGCTACGAGGCGATGCCGGCCACGCGCACGGTCGACGTCCGCATCGCGTCGCTGCGCCGCAAGCTCGAAGCCGGACCGGCATCGCAGGAACGCATCGTCACGGTGCACGGCCTCGGCTACAAGTTCATCGCCTAACACGTCATGCGTTACACGCGTTACAAACGAATTGCATCCGCGTGATGACTGCGCGCCGCCCGCACGCGCACGATTCCACCATCGCACAACTGATCCTGAACGGCCGGCGTACCGGCCGGAGGTCTGCCCCGGGAAATCGATGAAGGGGGATCCGATGCAACGCATCATCGCCGCTCTTTTGGTACTGACATTGACCATTCCGCTGTACGGACAACAGCAACTCCGCCGCCGCGCGACACGCGGCCCCACGCCGCCGCCCACCACCACCCCGAAACCGGGCGATCCGCTGGCCGGTCTCACCGCCACGCAGCGCGCGTCCTTCGCCGACGGCCTCGCCGACTTCAGCTCCGCCGAAGAACTCGTCGACGGTCTCGGCCCCGTCTTCAATGAACGCGCGTGCTCCGCGTGTCACAGCGTGCCCGCCACCGGCGGCGGCAGCACGCGGCTCGTGACGCGTTTCGCGCGGCGCGTGAAGGGCACGTTCGATCCGCTCACCGCGCTCGGCGGCACGCTGATGCAGGATCACGCCATCGGCCTCGCGGACGGCTCGTCGTATGTGTTTCGCGCGGAGACGGTGCCGGCGTCCGCGACGATCGTCATTCATCGCCGCTCCACGCCGCTCTTCGGCCTCGGCCTCATCGACGCCACCGCCGACGCCGACTTCGTCGGACTCGCACGCACCGAGGCGATGCGGCGCGATGGAACGGCGGGGCGCGTCAGCATGGTCGACAACATCCGCGCGGGCATGAAGACCGTCGGCAAGTTCGGCTGGAAGGCGCAGGTGCCGACGCTCTTCCAGTTCTCCGGCGACGCGTACCTCAACGAGATGGGCATCACCACGCCCGACTTCACGGCCGAGAATTGTCCGCAGGGCAACTGCGCGGAGCTCGCGCACAATCCGGCGCCCGGACTCAACGACGACGGCTCCGGCCCGATTCTCCTCACGAATTTCATGACCATGCTCGCGGCGCCGCCGCGCGGCGCGCAGAACGCCGACACTGCCGACGGCGAGAACACGTTCAACCGCATCGGCTGCAATGCGTGTCACGTCGACACGTTGCGCACCGCCGCGAATCCGATCGCCGCGCTGAGCCGGCAGACGTATCACCCCTACTCCGACTTTTTGCTGCACGACATGGGCGCGCTCGGCGACGACATCGAACAGGGCGCCGCGAGCGGACGCGAGATGCGCACGAGTCCTCTGTGGGGCCTGCGCTTCATCACGAGCTACCTGCACGACGGCCGCGCCACGACGCTCGATCAGGCCATCCTCGCGCACGACGGACAGGGACGCGCCGCGCGCGATCGCTTCGCCGCGCTCACCGCATCCGCGAAAGCGAAGCTGCTCGCATTTCTGCAGTCGTTGTAGACGTGCTATGAGCCCTGTCGCGTGCGCGGCGCGGCAGGGCTACTTCACCGCGATCGCGCGCGCCTGCTTGACGTCGGTCACGCCTTTGAACGCCTTCTCGATCGCGTCCTGCATCAGCGTGCGCATCCCCTGCTCCATGGCCAGGCGGCGCAGCTCGTCGATCGGCGAGCGGTGCTGGATCGCGCGCTTCATCTCGTCGGTGCCGACGAGCAGCTCGTGCACGCCCATGCGGCCTTTGTAGCCCGTGTTCATGCAGTTCGGGCAGCCCTTCGGCCGGTACAGCGTCAGCTGCGGCGAGTACGTGATGCCGGTCTCTTTCCAGTAGTCGTAGCCGTACGCCTCGATGATCTCCTCGAACTCTTCCGGCGTCGGGTTGTAGCCCTCTTTGCATTTCGGGCAGAGCGTGCGGATGAGGCGCTGGGCCATGATGCCGAGGAGCGCGTCGGCGAAGTTGAAGGGATCGATGTTCATGTCGAGGAGACGCGTGATCGTCTCCGGCGCCGAGTTCGTGTGCAGCGTGGAGAACACGAGGTGTCCGGTGAGCGACGCCTCGATGCCGATGGCCGCGGTCTCGTGATCGCGCATTTCGCCGACCATGATCACGTCCGGATCGGCGCGCAGGAACGAGCGCATCGCCGCCGCGAATGTGAAGTCGATCTTCGGCTGCACCTGCACCTGGCGCAGTCCCTTCTGCGTGATCTCGACCGGATCCTCCGCGGTCCAGATCTTCATGTCCTCGGTATTGATGAAGCCGAGCGCCGAATGCAGCGTGGTCGTCTTGCCCGAGCCGGTCGGACCGACCACGAGCGCGATGCCGTACGGCTTCGCGAGGAGCTCTTTGAAGCGCGCGAGGTTCTTGTCGCTGAAGCCCATCTTGTCGAGCGGCAGCGGCTTCGACGCGGCGAGGATGCGCATGACCACGTCTTCGTTCTGGTTCGTGGTCGGGATCGTGGCGACGCGCAGCTCGATGGTCCCCTTCGAATACTTGAAGCGGATCTTGCCGTCCTGCGGCTTGCGGCGCTCGGAGATGTCGAGCTTGGCCATGATCTTGAGGCGCTGCACGAGCGCGTTCTTGTGCGCGCCCGGGATCTCCATGAACTTCTGGCAGTCGCCGTCGATGCGGAGGCGGATCGTGCACGGGTGACGTTGCCCGTCGGGCTCGACGTGGATGTCCGACGCGCCGCGCGCGAAGGCCTCGATGATCAGCTGATTCGCGAGGCGCACGATGCCGGAGTCGGTCTCGTCGATCTCCGGCTCGGTGGTCGGATTGTCGTCGAGCTCCACGCGCTCGCCTTCGCCGAGGGAGTCGAGGATCTTCGCCCACTCCGTCGACTCGCCGGTCTGCTCCGCTTCCGTCTTCTCGCCGTACGACGCGGCGAGGTACGCGAGGATGTCGTGCTTCATCGCGACGTGGAACTCGTAGCGCGGCGCGAGGTTCATGGCGCGGATGCCGTCGAGGCGCGTGAGGTCCTGCGGATCGTCCACGGCCAGGATCAGCATGCCCGGCTTGCGGTCGATCGGCGCCGCGCCGTGTTTGCGCCAGATGTCGGCCGAAACGCGATCGCGCAGATCGGCGGGAATCGTCTGCGTGCCGGTGTAGTCGAACCACGGCGCGGAGTAGTACGCGGAGAGCGAGCGCCCGATCTCCTCGCGCGGCACGTTGTAGTCCTCGATCAGCACCTTCTCGACGTTGGTGTTGTTGACGCGCGCGTTGCTGACGGCCTGCTCGAGGTCTTTCTCCGACAGTGCGCCCTTGTCGATCAGCGTCCCGAAGCGCGACGGCTTCGACTGCCGCGTCACGCGGTGCTGGTTGTAGAAGGCGATGCCGAGGATGCGTGCGATCTCTTCCGCCGCGTCTTCGTCCTGCGCCGTGAACGCGACGCCGAGGCGCTTGTTGATCAGCTGCACGACACCGAGGAGGTATTTCTCGAAGAGGATCGGCACCGCGAGCACGGCCTTCGTGCGGAAGCCGGTCTGCTTGTCCCAGCGCTGATCGAAGCGGAGGTTCGCGTGGAAGCGCTGCAGTTCGGACGCGTCGTACGCATCCTTGATGTTGATCGTCTTGCGCGCGAGCGCGGTGAAGCCGGCGATCGACGCGAACGATTTCGGAACGCGGATCTCCTTCGGCTGATCGCCGACTTTCTGCAGCGAATACAGTTCCTGGTTCTTCGTGTCGACGGCGTAGATCGTCAGCCGTTCCGCGTCCAGCAGCTCCAGGATGCGATCCTTGAGCGTCATGAGAATGTGCGGAATGGACTCCGCGGAATTGATCTGATTCGCGATCGCGGTGAGCCGTTTGCGGTACTCCAGCTCCCGTTCCAGCGACGAGGACGAGGACGCCTGCGCGGTCATGATTCAAGAGAATAGCACGCGCTCGCCAGGCGCTTTTTGCACGCCTAAAGACCCGTCACGCGCACTACTTCCTCGAACGTCGTCAGCCCTTCCGCGAGCTTGCGCAGCGCGCTTTGCCGCAGCGTGCGCATGCCCCGCTTGATGGCCATCTCCTTGATCTTGAGGAAGTCCTCGCCGCGGTCGACGAGATCGCGGATGGAGTTGTCGACCGGCAGGATCTCGAAGATGCCGGTGCGGCCGTAGTAGCCGGTGTTGCGGCAGCGGATGCAGCCCGAGCCTTCCTTGACGATGATGCGCTTGCCCGCCGGCGCCTGCAGGTTGAGCATCGACGCTTCCTCGACGCTGAGCGGCCGGTTCGTGCGGCAGTCCTGACAGATCTTGCGCACGAGGCGCTGCGCCATCGCGCCGATGAGCGTCGACGAGATCAGAAACGGCTGGATGCCGAGGTCGACGAGGCGCGTGATCGACGTCGACGCGTCGTTCGTGTGCAGCGTGGAGAAGACGAGGTGCCCGGTCAGCGCGGCCTGCACCGCATTCTGTGCAGTCTCGGCGTCGCGGATCTCGCCGACCATGATGATGTCGGGGTCCTGCCGCAGGATCGTGCGCAGCGCCGACGCGAACGTGATCCCGATCTTGTTCTGCACCGAGGTCTGGTTGAACTCGTCGGACACCATCTCGATCGGGTCTTCGATCGTGGTGATGTTGATCTCCGGCGAGGCGAGACTCTTGAGCGCCGAATAGAGCGTGACGGTCTTGCCCGAGCCGGTCGGACCGGTGACGAGGATGATGCCGTGCGGACGCTTGATCCAGTCGGCGAACGTCTTCAGCTCGTCCTCGTAGAACCCGAGGCCTCCGAGGTCGCGAATGAGCACCTCGGGGTCGAAGATGCGCATCACGACCTTCTCGCCGAATGCGGTCGGCAGCGTCGACACGCGCAGTTCGACTTCTTTGCCCTCGCGCTCGGTCTTGATGCGGCCGTCCTGCGGGCGGCGCTTCTCGGCGATGTCCATGCGGCACATCGTCTTGAGGCGCGAGGTGATGGCGAGGTTGACGAGCTTCGGCACGCGCTGGATCTCGTGGAGCACGCCGTCGATGCGGAAGCGGATCGTGGCGTGCTCGCGCTTCGGCTCGATGTGGATGTCCGACGCCCGCGAGTCGAACGCGTGCTGCAGGAGGAAGTCGACCGCGTTGACGATGTGCGCGTCGCTGGTCTCGATCTCCGCGCCCGACTTGAGCTTGACGTACTGCTCGAGGTTGGTGAGGTCGAGCGCGCCCTTCGTGAGATCACGCTCCGCTTTCGTGACCGACGCGCGGAAGCCGTACTGCTCGTTGATCACGCCCATCACGTCGGATTCCGACGAGACGACGAGGTCGAGCTCCTGCTTCGCCATCGGCCGGTACGAATCGACGGCGACGTGATCGAACGGATTGACGACCGCCACGACGAGCTTGCCGTCGCGCACGGCTACCGGAACCATCTTGTGGCGCCGCGCGAACGGCCGCGAGATCTTCGCCTCGATCATCGCCACGTCGAGCTTGAGCGGATCGATTTTGAAGAACGGCAGATGCGCGTCCTCCGCGATGAGGCGCGCGATGAGGAAGTCGTCGATGCGCGTGCCGTTGCCGCTGGCGTCGGTGAGGTTCATCGCCATGAGCACGCGGATCGGACTGGCCTCGTCCTCGGTGCGCAGTTTCGACGCGCGCGCCTGCAGGCGGAACTGCCGGTCGGCGGCGTCGACGTCCGCGCGCTGGCGCTCGTCGATGAAGCCGGCGTTGAACAGCAGCTCGCCGAGATACGCCACCGTGAGGTCGCGGGACGCGCGCGGCACCGGAACGTTCGTCAGCGTGGTCATGACTGAAGGCGAAAAACTGCCGGTCCGGCGATTCTACTCCCGCGCTTCTATACTTTCGGCAGGTTCATGAGCTTTCACGAAGGCGAGCTGGCCGTACAGGCGCGCGCGGGCGTCTCCGATCTCGCTGCGCGCGTCGGCCGCATCATCAACGACACGATCCCGCCCGCGGCCGTGCCGTTTCTCGCGGCGCAGCGCGTGGCCATCGCCGCGACGCTCGACGGCGACGCGCGCGTCTGGACGTCGCTGCTCGTTGGCGCTCCGGGATTCGCGCGCGCGATCGACGAGCGGACGCTCGTGCTCGCGCCGCTCGCGCGCAACGAAGTCTTCGCCGGACCGATCGGCGTGCTCGTCATCGACTTCGCCGCGCGCCGGCGCATGCGCTTCAACGGCATCGCGCGGTTCGACGGCGACGCGATCGTCGTCACGACGCGCGAGGTCTACGGCAACTGTCCGCAGTACATCACGCCGCAGGACGTGCGCGTGCCGCGGCTCGACGTGCGCGCGAGCGGCGACGCGCTGTCCGCCGAACAGCAGGCGTGGATTCGCGGCGCGGACACGTTCTTCATCGGCACCGCGCATCCCGAACGCGGCGCGGACGCGTCGCACCGCGGCGGACGGGCGGGCTTCGTGCGCGCGGACGCGCAACGCGTCGCGTGGGACGACTTTCCGGGCAACAACATGTTCAACACGCTCGGGAACCTCGCCGTGAATCCGCGCTGCGGCCTGCTCTTCACCGACTTCGCGCGCACGCTCCAGCTTTCCGGAACGGCGGAAATCCGCTGGGACGGAAGCGAGCGCTCGGTGGAGATGCGGATCGAGCGCGTCAGTGAATCTCGAGCAGAAAGCCCTTGAGATACTCCCCTTCCGGACAGTAGATCGACACCGGATGATCGGGACCGGCGCCGAGCCTGCGCACGAACGAGACGCGCCGTCCGGCGTCGAGCGCCGCCGCGAAGAGGACTTTCTGGAAGAGATCGAGCGACATGTGGCCCGAGCACGAGAACGTCATCATGAGACCTCCCGGCGACACCAGGCGCATCGCAAAGAGGTTGACGTCCTTGTAGCCGCGCGCCGCGCGCTCGACGTCGTGGCGTGACTTCGCGAACGCGGGCGGATCGCAGATCAGAAGGTCGAACTGCTCGCGCGTCTGCCGCACGTACTGAAACGCGTCGGCGACGAGGTGCGTCGCGTCGAAGCCGTTGAGCGCGTGGTTCTCGCGCGCGGTTTCAATGGCCGGCGCGGAGACGTCGACGTTCGTCACGGAGCTCGCGCCGCCCGCCGCCGCGTAAACGCCGAACGCGCCGCTGTACGAGAAGAGATTCAGCGCGCGCTTGCCGGTCGCGAGCGTCCGTGCGAGACGGCGGTTCTCGCGCTGATCGAGAAAGAAGCCGGTCTTCTGTCCCGCGGCGGGATCGACGTGAAAGCGCAAACCCGACTCGCGGATCGTCGTGCGCGGCGCGCCGTCGCCGATCTGTTCGGCGGTCGTGGTCAGCTGTTCGAGCGCGCGCGCGGGCAGATCGTTCTTGAAGAAGATCACGCGCGGCGCGAGCTCGCGTCGCAGCGCGTCGACGATGAGCGGCTTCAGTCGCTCCGCGCCGCGGCTGCCGATCTCCACGACGACGACGTCGTCGTAGCGATCGACGACGATGCTACTGAGGTCATCGCCTTCCGCGTGAATGAGCCGCGCGGCGTTCGTCGCGTCGTCGAAGATCGGCTTGCGACGCGCGATCGCGCGCGTGATGCGCGCGTCGAGCAGCTCCGGCGTCAGCTCTTCGTCGCCGAACGTCAGCGCGCGTAAGCGGATCTGCGACTGCTTCGAGTAGAAGCCCGACGCGATGCGCGCGCCGGACGCGTCGACGAGGTCCGCCAGCGCGGCGTCTTCCGGTCCGCGCTCCGCGTGAAGTGCGCCCGCGAAAATCCACGGATGACGATTCGCCGCGACGCGCTCCTTGCCTCGCTTCAGGACGAGCTGCCGTCTGCGGTCTCGCGCAAATGCGTCGTCGTCACTCTTCATCGCTATAATCGCCGCACATGCCGCGCTCAGGAGCCAAGCAGTTCCACAGCCAGTGCCAGGAGGAAGTCTATCGTCAGGTGAAGTCGTACCTCGACGAACTCGTCGACGAGCACTTCGACGATGCCGACCACTGTGACTTCTACCTCAAGTACGGCTCGACCGTGCTGGAGATCTCGATCGATCCTTTCGAGGAAGACGACGCGGTGATCGAGGTGCTCGCGTTCTGCGTGCAGGGCGTCGAGCCGACGTTCGACCTCGCTCAGGAGTTGCTCCGCCTCAACGCCGAAGTGCCGCTCGGCGCGTTCAGCATGGTCGGCGGCGACATCTTCTACTCGCACTCCTTCCTCGGCCGCCGCCTCCGTCCCGAGCAGCTCATCGCCTCGCTCGACAGCGTGGCCAACATCTCCGACCTCTACGACGAGCGCCTGGTCGCGAAGTACGGCGGCGAGACCGCGCTCGAACGCCTGCGCAGCGACGCCAAACGGTACCGTTCGGTTGCCTTCCAAGCGCAGAACAATTGAGAGAGCGGCATACCCATTGCTGTATCGAAGCTCGATGACGACCCGCACGAGCGCCGCCGCAACCCTGCTGGCCACGCTGCTTTCGACCGCTCTCGCCGCCGGTTGCACGGGCGGCACCGAATCGAAGGCGGCCGAAGAGAAGCAGCCCGCGCGTGAGGCGCCCGCCGCCACCGCGGCGCAGCCGAACGTCGACGCGAGGCAGGAGCTCGGCTCCATCAACCGCGCCATCCCGATCTACGACGGCGCGCAGTTCCGCAGCGATCTCACCAGCCGCGACGCCGTGATGACGCGCAACAAGTACGGCGCCGGCGCACGCGTCTACACGCTCGCCACCGACGACTCGTTCCCGCAGGTCTATCACTACTACACGACGTACCTCGCGCAGTTCCGCGCCTTCCCCGCGCAGGATCCGTATCCGCCGGAGCAGAAGAACTGGCGCACGCTCGAGGTGCAGCTCAACCAGGCCATGCAGGACCCGTTCATCCCCGGCGAGGCACTCGATCCGAACGGCCAGCAGATCACGCTGCAGGTCGCCGAGACCGAGGCGGAGCCGAAGACCGTCATCCGCTACATCGTGACCCCGGGACCCTCGCCCACCGCGCCCGCCGCCGCCGTTGCGACGGTCGGCACCGCGGAACCGGCGGCGGAACCGGCCGCGCCTGTGGCACGATAGCGGTTGCCGAAGCTGCAACCGACATGTTTCACCGTCTGCTGATCCCGACCGACTTCTCCACCGCGTCGGAGTGGGTGTTCGACGATGCCGTCCGCATCGCCGCGGCGGACCGCGCCGAGCTGCTCATCCTGCACGTGCGCATGACGTGGCCTTCGCATCCTCAGGAACTGCGGTTCAAGGCCGATCCCTCGCTTTACGAATACGTCGAACAGTCGGAGCTCGATCGTCTGCGCGATCGCGTGCGCCGCGCGAACTCGTCTGTCGCGACGCGCCTCATCGTGCGGCAGGCGCCGGGCATCGGCGACGAGATCGCGCACGTCGCGAAAGACGAAGGCGTCGATCTCATCGTCATCGCCACGCACGCGCGGCATCACGTCGCGCATCTCTTCGTCGGCTCGACGACGCGCTCGGTGCTCGACGCGCCGCCCGCGCCGGTGCTCGCGATCCGCTACGGCATCCGCAGGCGCACGGACGTCTTCGGCCGCGTCGTCGTGCCGGTGCATCTCGACCAGACCGCGCACACCGCGCTCGATCTCGCGAAGCAGGTCGCGAAGGAGCTGCACCTCGTCACAGTCTGCGACGGCGAGTTGCGTTCGCGCGCGGAGGCGCATCTGCAGCAGATCGCACAGACGCTGCCCAACGCGACCATCGCCATCGTCACCGGCAAGCGCGCCGAGGAAGAGATCGTGTCGTACGCGGAGAAGCGCGACATCGACGCGATCTTCCTCAACGCGAAAGGCGCGCTCAGCGAAGGGAAGCTCGACATCGTGCGGCACGCGAACGTGCCGGTGATGATCGTTCCCTAACCGAGCGCCGCGAGAAACTCGCCGACGCTCGCGAAGCGCGCATCCGCTCTCTTCGACAGCGCGCGGTCGATCGCATCGGACACGTGCTGCGGGACGTCCACGCGTGAGCGAATCGGCATCATCGCCGTCTCCGTGTGCCCGCGCACGACGGACGCGAGGTCGGTCGAACGCCCGAGCGGATGCTCGCCGGCGAGCAGCTCGTACGCGATCAGCGCGAGGCTGTACTGATCCGCGCGCGCATCCGCCGCATGTCCGCTCAGCACCTCCGGCGCCATGTACATGAGCGTCCCGACCACGCCCGCGCTGTGGTTCGACTGTACGAGCGTCGCCTCGTCTTCGCCGATCGGCCCAGTCATCTTCGCGAGACCGAAGTCGAGCACGCGCGGCGTGCTGTTCGCGTCGTCGCGCACGAGCATGATGTTCTCCGGCTTGAGATCGCGATGCACGACGCCCGCGCGATGCGCGGCATCGATGGCCTCGGCAACGGGACGCAGAATGCCGAGCGCCGGCGCGAGCGCCTGCGGCCCCGACGTGATCGTCTTCCGCAGCGTGTCGCCGTCGAGATACTCCATCACGAGATACGCGTGCCCCGACGGCAGCACGCCGAAGTCGTGGATCGTCACGATCGCCGGATGACGCAGCCGCGCCACGATGCGCGCCTCGCGCTCGAAGCGCGTGCGCATCGACGAGCTGCCGACGAGGTGCGAGAGCAGCACCTTGATCGCCACGGGACGATTGAGCCGCGTCTGCGTCGCGAGATAGACCGAGCCCATGCCGCCGCGGCCGAGGAGTCGCGTGACGACGTACTTGTCCTCGATCATGCGCGGCACGCCCGACTCGGGGACGAGCGCCTGTTCGTCGTTCTCGCACTGGCGCGCGTCGGCGGCGTAGCAGCGGCCGCAGCGCGGGCAGAGCTGCAGTCCGTCGCTGACGAAGAGATGCACCGGCGCGGGGGACGACGCCGTGCCCCACACGAGCGACGGCGACTGCTTGAGCCGCGAGTAGTCGAGCGTCAGCGCGAGCTGCGCGCCGAGCATCCGCAGCAGCTCGCGGTCTTCGCGGCTGTACGGCTCTTCCGATTTGCGCTCGCCGAGGACGAGGAGTCCGCCGAGCCGCTTCTCGATGAGCAGCGGCACGAGCAGATACGCGTCCGTGCTCCGCAGCCAGTCGCGTTCCGCTCCCGGCAATCGCTGCAACAGCGTGCGCGTCTGGCGGCTGTGGATGTCGAGCGGCTCGTCGTCGGCAGACAGCAGCGTCGCAAGCGTCCCGCTCACCGCGAGCGGCGGCGTCTCATGCGTGCCGTCGCCGCGCGCGAACCCGCGGCGCAGCTCCGCGCCGTCCGAATCCGCCTGCCACAACGAGAGATGCTTCGGATGCAGCGCCTTGTCGATCTCATCGAGCGCCGCGCGCGACAACGCGAGCATGTCCGAGCCGCCGCGGATGATCGACACGACGTGCAGCAGCAGCCGGCGCGCGTCGTACTGTTCGCGGAAGAAGCGGCGGTCGAGCGCCTCGAGCAGCGGCTTGCGGTACCGCACGACCGCGAGCAGCGGCAGGATGACGAGCAGGTACACCGCGGGCGTGCCGGTCAGCAGCACCGCCAGCGAGTCGCGCCGATGCGCGTAGAGAAACAGCGCCAAGCCGATCAGCGGCAGCGACATCACCGCGAGCAGCGTGCCGCGCGCGAGCGCGTACTGCAGGCTGCGCCGCACCAGCACGCGGATGTTGAACATGCGATGGCGCACGACCGCGTACGCGAAGATCGACGAGCCGAGCATCGTCGTCGGCGTGTGCAGCAGGCGCGCGGTCACTTCCCAGCCGTAGCCGAGGTGCAGCGCGTCGACGAGATATCCGAATGCGAACGCGATCGTGCCCGGCAGCAGCGCCAGAAACAGCAGTAGCAGACGGCGACGCGCGTTCGCATCGCGCATCCGCGAGAAACGCACCGCCAGCGCGACCAGCGACGCCACGAGCAGCAGCGAGCCGACCGGCGAGTAGAGATTCGCGAACGGCAGCGCCGCCGCGTGCACGTCGTGTCGGAGCCGCAGCATCCCGTTCGCGTATGTCTCGATGAAGATCGGCAGCGCCGCGATGTACGGAATCGTCTGCCACGTCCGAGACACGCGCGTCGCGCGCTCGCTCGCGAAGACCAGCGCGAAGTGCAGGTTGACCGCGAAGAATCCCGCCGAGAACGTGCCGTCGAGCGCCACCAGCAGCCACGCCGCCGGCGCCGGCAGCGCGTCGAGCACGATGCCCATCCCCGAGTAGCGGAAGAGAAAGAGACTCCCCGCCCATGACGTCAGCGAAAGCGCCGCGAGTCGCGCGTCGAAGTTGCCCGGCCGCAGCACGAGCAGCGCCGCCGCGAGTCCGAGCATCCAGATGTGCAGCGGGTAGTTGAGGTATCCCGTGATCGCGCTGACCGCACGCGCTCCTCCCGCGCGCAGCGCCTCTTCCCGCTGCTCCTCGGCCGACACGGCGCTCAACGCAATCGTGCGCACGTTCTCGCCGCGCTGGACGATCACCGGCACGCTCTGTCCCGCGCGCACGAAGAAGAGCGGCATCGCGTCCGCCGCGACAACGTCCCCGTTGATCGAGAGCACGCGGTCGCCCGGCGCAATCCCCGCGCGCGCCGCCGGGCCGCCCGGCGTCACGCTCAGCACGCGCGCGTCGCTCGTGCTGTAGTCGAAGCCGAGCGAGGGACGCGTGGCGAGGCTGTAGAAGTTGACGAGAACGAGCGCGACCGCGGCGACGAACTCGACCCGGCAAAGCGTCACGACGTGCCTGGTGTTCATCGCGTTGGGGAACGCCGCCGATTGTAGCCGAGGTAGGATGCGCCGCCGTGACACAATCCGCGGCACCACCGCTCCGCATTCGCACGGCCACCGTCGACGACGTGCCGCTCATCCTCCGCTTCATCCGCGAGCTCGCCGAATACGAGCGGCTCGCGCACGAAGTCGTCGCCACGGAAGAACTGTTGCGCGAGACGCTCTTCGGCAATCGCGCGTACGCGGAGGTCGTGATCGGCGATGTCGATGGCGAGCCTGCCGGCTTCGCGCTCTTCTTTCACAACTTCTCGACGTTCGTCGGACGTCCGGGGATTTACCTCGAGGATCTGTACGTCCGCCCCGAAATGCGCGGCCGCGGCTACGGCCGCACGCTGCTCGCGCATCTCGCCTCGCTCGCGAAGCAGCGCCACTGCGGCCGCGTCGAATGGGCTGTGCTCACCTGGAACGAGCCCGCCATCCGTTTCTACCGCTCCCTCGGCGCGCGCCCGAACGACCAGTGGATGATCTATCGCCTCGCCGGCGACGCGCTCGATGCGCTCGCGAACGAGGCGTGATCGGCGCGTGCTATTCTCGACGGCGCGTGCGGGGTTAGCTCAGCGGTAGAGCATCTCGCTTACACCGAGGGGGTCGGGGGTTCGAATCCCTCACTCCGCACCAGCACGCCTCGTGTAGACTCGCGCGCCGATGGTGCTCTCCCTCCTTCGCCCCAAGGCGCGCTTGCTCGTCCTCGACGACGACACCTCCATGCAGAAGCTCATGGGCACGCTGCTGCGCCGCGAAGGCCACCGCGTCGACGTTGTCAGCGGCGGCAACCAAGCCATCGAACGGCTCGACGAACAGGAGTACGACGCGCTGCTGCTCGATCTCATGACGCCGACCGAAGGCGGCATGACCGTCATCCGGCATCTGCGCGAGGCGCGTCCCGCGATGCTGCGCCGCGTGCTCGTCGTCACCGGCTCGCCCGACGCGGTGCTGAGAACGATCGAGGGCGAAGTCTTCGAGGTCGTGCGCAAGCCGTTCACGCCCGACGAGCTCACGAGCGCGATCGCGCGCCTGCTCGCGGCGAACGAGGTTTGAGCCGTTCGTCATGCGCATCGCGATGCTCGACGTTCGTCTCGCCGTCTGCAGGCTCGCGTCCGACGCGGAGCTCCCGTCGTGGCCGCGCGGCGCGTTCACGTGCGTGACGCGCACGCGCGACGAGCTCTCGATCGTCTGCGATGAAGACGCGGTGCCTGACGACGTGCAGGCGGAGCGCGGCTGGCGCGCGTTTCAGGTCGAAGGTCCGATTCCGTTCGAGGTCACCGGCGTCGCCGCAGCGCTAGTGGGTCCGCTCGCGAACGCGCGCATCAGCGTCTTCCCGATCGCAACGTACGATACCGACTATGTGCTCGTGAAAGCCGAATCATTCGAGAACGCCGCCGGCGTCCTGCGAAGCGCCGGTCACGACGTCAGGTGATCGCCGTTTCCGTTCCCCTTCTCCGGCGGCTCGGCCAGCCGCGTATCGACGCCGCGGATGCAGCTGCGAATCAGCTCGACCAGCTGCCGCAGATGCACCGGCTTGCGCAGTACGATCTGCACGATCTCGACGTCGAGCGTGCGCGCCGCCTCCGCGTTCGCCGCGAGCACCAGCACCACGGGACGCTGGTGCTGCGCGATCGCGCCGATGCTGTCGACCACGCGATCGATGTCGCCGCCCGGCAGTCCGATGTCGACCACGATCACCGCGTACGGCCGGTCGTGCAGATGCTCCATCGCATCGACCGTCGTGGAGACGCAGTCGGAGAAGATGTCGGCCTCGAGAAGCGCGGCGTACAAGCGCCGCCGCAGCGTCGCATCACCGTCGGCGATCAGCACCCGAGAGCTCGATACGACTGCCATGCGTGGGAACACACTTACAAATAAGCTGCCAAAGATTCGTGATCGTTTCGTGAAGTCCGTGATTCTTGGCGTCTACGAACCGTAGAGCTCGTGGAACACATCCCGCACTTCATCGGTGCATGGCACTCGAACAACTCCGACGCAACGCGATGATGTCCCACCTGCTCGACGCGCTCGATCGCGGCGAAGACATCGGCCACTACGGCCGGCTCGTGTTCGCCATGGTCGCCCGCCACTTCCTCGGCGAGGACGAGCTCTGCGCCTGGCTGCAGAAGAACCCCGGCGTCAGCGATCACGACGCGCGCATCCTCTGCCGCCAGGTCGAAGGCCGCGACTACAACCCGCCGCGCCGCGAGCGCATCCTCGAATGGCAGCGCGAGCAGGCGTTCCCCATCTGCCCCGACCCCGACGAATGCAACGTCTATCGCGACCTGCACTTCCCCGAGCAGGTCTACGAGCACATCCAGCAGTTCTACGAGAAGAAGGTTTAGGCGATGGTCGTCCCGCTCGCCGGCAGTCGGAACGATTGCTTGTAGATCTCGATGATCGACATCAGCAGCGAGAATACGAGCGGTCCGATCACCAGTCCCACGAAGCCGAATGCCTGCATCCCGCCGAGCACCGCGAACAGCAGCGGGATCGCAGGCAGCTGCGCTTTCCCTTTCATCGCCCACGGCCGCACGATGTTGTCGACGGTCGACACTACGAGCACGCCCCACACGATGAGAAAGATCGCCTGCCACCACGGCCGCCCGCCCATCGACGCCGCGATCGAGAGATAGATCGCTGCCGGCACCCACACCGCCGCCGCGCCGACCATCGGCACGAGCGAGAGCAACGCCGCGACCGCGGCCCAGAAGGCGGCGCCGGGCACACGCGCGATCGCGAGGCCGATTCCCGTCGCGATCCCCTGCGCGAGCGCGGTGAAGAGCTGTCCGCGAAACGTCGCGTCGATCACGTCCTTGAAGCGCGCCGCGAACTCGCGGTCGTACTGCTTCGGCAGCGGCGAGAGCACCGAGAGCTGTTCGACGATCGATTCGCCTTCGACGTAGAAGAAGAACATCGACAGCAACACCAGCGCGAAGCCGAGCACCATCCCCGCGATGCCACCGAGCACCGTGCCGCCGTGGCGCGCGACCCACCCCGGGATCTGCTGGACCGCCGGCAGGAGCATCCGCTGCGGGCTGAGCGTCGCCGGATCGAAGTTCGGCGCGATGCGGCGGATCCACCCCAGCGAGCGCGTGAGATCGATGCGCCCGATCATCTGCTGCGCCTCGCCCGATTGCAGTTTCTCGACGACGACGTTTGCCTGTCCGACGAGCAGGATGCCGAGGATCACCGCGGGGATCACGATGATGACCGTCATCAACAGCAGCATCACGATGGCCGCGCGCGTCGAGTTGCCGTGCATGCGCGTCCGCACGCGCGCGAAGAGATGAAACGTCAGCGTGACCAGAATTGCGCCAAGCAGGACCGCCGTCATGAACGGCGCGATGATCAGATACGCTGCGTACAGCAGCAGCAATGCGAGGATGCCGAAGAAGATCACGCCCGTCAGTCGCCACTGCGGGCGGTCTTCGAGCGATGCGCCCGTGGAATCGACGATTTCTGCCATGGCCGCACTCTACTACTCCGCGCTATCATCCGCGCCGCTTGAACGTCGTACCGACAGAATTGCCGGGAGTGCTGATCCTCGAGCCGCGCGTCTTCGATGACCCGCGCGGCTGGTTCATGGAGACGTTCAATGCCGACGTGTTCCGGAAGCACGGACTGCCGGAAACATGGCTGCAGGACAATCACTCGACCTCCGCCGCCGGCGTCGTCCGCGGCCTGCACTATCAGCTCATCGCGCCGCAGGGAAAGCTCGTCCGCTGCATCCGCGGCGCGATCTTCGACGTCGCCGTCGACATCCGCCGCAACTCCCCCCACTTCGGCAAATGGACCGGCGTTGAGCTGTCGGCCGAGAACCGCCGCATGCTCTACATCCCCGAACGCTTCGCCCACGGCTTCTCGACGCTCGCCGATGACTCCGAGGTGCTCTACAAATGCACGACGCTCTGGAGCAAAGAGAGCGACCGCAGCCTCCTCTGGAACGACCCCACCCTCGCCATCGACTGGCGCGTCGAGACCCCGATCGTGTCCGACAAAGACGCCCACGCCCCCACCCTCGACGCCGCCGCCCTCTTCGAGTCTTGACACCCCCCGCCCACCCGTCTACGATGCGCCCTCCTCGGCTCCTGGAATGCTCCCCCGAGCCCCCCGGTTACCGAGGTTCCGACGCCGCCGCCCCCCAACTCGGCGGAGTCACCCACCCAACGCGGGGTCGTAGTTCAGTCGGTTAGAACGCCGGCCTGTCACGCCGGAGGTCGCGGGTTCGAGCCCCGTCGGCCCCGCCAAAACTAAAGCTCTCATGCGCCGCGACTTCGCGGCGTTTCGTGTTTCTGCAGGGTGCTTTAGAAAATTGCAGACTCGCAAAGTCACTCGCAAGGTCGTGATTTTCACGAGCGAAAATTTGCGCTGACCCGCGACCAGAAATGCGAAATGTTGCGCATTCGGCGTGAGTGTTCCACGGAAAAAATGCGCCGCGACGACACTTGAAAGCGAGCGCAGAGCGGGGGCGCGACCGGGGCGAGGGTGTGCGGTGCGGCGGGTTAGCATGGCGCGGATCGGAGCGCGATTACTGGCGCGAGAAGGTCACGTGCGGTTGCGGGGCGGAAGTGCATCATTCTGCGCATCGAGCGCGCGCGAGGTCTCAGGCCGCGACGTGCCGCCGCCTGGCGCGGCTTCGTAGACGGTGAGGACGAGTAGCCCGCCCTCGACGCCGATCGCGGTGTACTTCGCGCCCTCTTTAAAGCCGAACGCTTCGAGCCAACGACCGGAGACGCGCACTAACGGCACGCGCTTCCCGTCGCGCGTAAGGCGCCCCATCGTGTAGCGGTGAGGGAATCGCGCTCGACGTTTCGGCATGGCATGTTCCCGACGCGCGCTAGCTTGCGAGTGGAAGCTCGATCTCGCAAATGCGTGAGTGCTCGGCGCCGAAAAGATCGGCCGCGGCGACAGAGGGCACGTCCACGTCCGGGCGCTTCCACCCGAGTACGAGTTCCCGCATCAACTCCGGCTCCATCTTGAAGTAGTGGCGGTTGACCGTCGCAACGCTGGTATCGCCCATCATCTGCACGACGGCGAGCAAGTGAGCGGGCGTCTTGCCGCGCTGCGCGATGTGAGACGCGCCGGTATGCCGGAAGTTGAAGAACGTCCGCTTCTTGTCTTCGAGGTCGTAGCGGAGCATGCGGCTGGCGATCACCATCAGCCGCTCCCACTGCTTGCGGATGTCCACGTACGGCAGGTCCGTTTCAGGGTTGAAGTGGATCGGCGCGTTACCTGGATTCGCCGGCCGGATGGAGAGCAGGTATTCGACAACCTCCTCGGCGAGCGGCCCTTCCGCCTTGATGCCCTTGTTGACGTTCTTGTGTTGGTCGAGCTTGTACCAGCCGGTGAGGTTCTTCGCGTCGAGCGTCACTTCATCCCAACGGAGGTGCAGATTGCAGTCCGGCCGCATCATCGTGTAGTAGCCGATGAGGCAGTAACCGCGGAGAGGAACGGCGGACGGCGAGCGAAGACCGCGGTTCTTTTTCTCCTCCGCGACCTTAGCATTCCACGCGGCTTGGTCCGCTTCGTACTCGAGGAGGGCCGGCCCCATGATGATGCCGAGCTCGCGGCGCGTCCACGGCTGAGGATCGCCGTTGCGCGGCGCCGGCGGAAGAATGATGTCCGAGAGTTGGTGCGACTTGATGACGCGTTCGGCCTTCGCGCGCTTGAGCATCGCGAGCAGCGTGGTTGCGTAGTGCCGGCGGGTCTGCGCGCTCATCTCTTTGTACTCGTCGAGCAGCGCCAGATAGAGATCGTAATCGATGGTGGCGACGTCGCGATCTGCGCCGATGAACGCCTCGATCTTGTCGATGCGGTAGCGCTCGTGCTCGTAGCCCTTCTTGTGGGCGATCATATAGTTCCGGTAGTGCTCAACCACCCGCGAAAACGGGACAGCGTTGGTCTTCGCGACCTGCGCGGCCTGCACACCTGCAACAAGCTCGTTTAGCCGCTTCTCCTCCGCGTCCTTCATGCGGAGCGCGGCTTCCTTCGACAGTGAACGATTGCGCGGATGCGGCGAGTTTCGCTTGACGCGGATGTCGATCGACTCGGCTACCACCTGCGCGAGCGGCAGGCCGAGACGCGCCGCGCGCTTCTCGCGGTGCTTCGGGCACATCGAGCACGGGCAGAAGGCCGGGTGCGTGATGGGCGGTTCGAGCGTGAGGCGGCCGAGACGACCGGAAACCCAATTCGGTTCATCTTTGTAAGCCAAGCAGCCTCCCCTTACTCGGCGCGGCAGGGGTGAAAGTGACTGAGCGACGCTTCGTTCCGATTCTTCCTGAAATGCGCTCGACCATCGATCACCTGTCAAGGGGAAATTATAAGTTCTCACTTCTGAGAAATCAAGTGCTATCATCATTGAGAATCATGCGCAAACGACGGCCGAGCAGAAAGCCCCGAGGCAAAAGCGGAGCGATACTCCGAGCAATGGGAACGCGCACACCGAGGGGCACGGCAACGACGTTCGGCGAGGAGTTCGGCGAGCGGCTGAAAGCGAAGCGCGAGGAGCGCGGCTTCACACTCGAGGAGCTCGCGGACAAAGCCGGCATGCATTCCGGCCGCTTGTCGGAGTACGAGAGCGGCCGTCACACGCCGCAGTTGGAAAAAGCGGCGAAGCTGGCCGAGGTGCTGGAAGTTGCACTCGACGAACTGGTCGGACTCAAAGCACCCGAGGTGCGCGAGGACGTGCGCAATCCGCGGCTGCGCGCTAGTGTGCGCGCGCTCGAAGCGTCCGGGCACTCGCGCTACATCGAGGCCGCGGGCCTGGCTGTTGAAGGGTTCGTAGCGCTCGCGCGTCACGACGAGTTCGAGGCGGTCCGCCCGCGCCGTCGCAAGTAAGCCGCCGGGGGTGCAGGCCACGGGGTCGGTCGGTGGAAGATGCGAGCTCCAGAGGCCAGAGCACGCCGCGCTCCGTCGGCCGTCGCTACACTTCTTCCATCGTGTCGTACGCCGCCGTTGTCAAGTCGGTGTGGCGGGGGTGACTTGACAACGGCGGCGTACGACACGACGTTCTCGCGCGATGGCCGACGGTCGTGTTTGAGCGATGCTCAAATGTGAGAGGTTCTGGTCGCGATGCTCACTCAGCGACGCGGCGGCGGCACCGAGTGCGCGCAACCGCAGATGTCACGGTTGGATTCTACGGGCGCGGGAGCGAGCAGGCACGCGGTCGAGAGCACAGAACGACATGATGTTCCAGTCGTGTCTATGACGTGACGGTAGGATTTAGTGTTGAGATCACCATCGATATTTCGACTGGTCGTGCGGAACCGTCGGGATCGACTGCATGTGCAGCTAGCCTTTCGACGCGATCTCCCAAGGCGATCACCACCTGCAGGAGGCCCAGTTCCCGCGCAAACGCAATGTCGCGAGCAGACAGCTCAGTGCCGCCTCCAGGGTGGGAGTGATAGACAGCGACCGGCCGAAGACGTTCCTGAAAGATGCTACGAAATGCCTGCCATTGCGCAAAGGGGTCAGCCCAGTACAGGTGATCCTCAGTTGCAATGTTCGGCAGCGGAAAACACCGAGTGACCGGCGAACCCGGCGTGGGCGCCGCCAGCAGGCCAACGGCTTCGCGGGGTTCGAGCGAGCGTGAATCGGCAATCATCTCGCGTACAACCTGCTCATGTATCAGAAGCGACATCATCTCGCAGCGAAGATCATGTGAGCTGGTTCTGGGTGAAAGTGAGTGTCGCCCCATTGCCAGATGGGATGACAGTTGATGTGAGCCACCATGGTCGAAAGGTCGTCCGCACGATACATGCGCAAGCCAACTTCGGGCGAAAAGGTACAGACATAGCCGTCGCCGACGCGGCCGACCACAGTCATCGCGATCGGTTCCGCATAGCTGAGATAGTCACGACGTTTGCTGTACTCCGGCTCGAGCGTGTCAGCATCGAATCGCATCAGGACGGGTGGGACGTACGACACGTTTTTCGGGTCAAATACTCGCGTTGGATATGCCGTAGAGATGTGTCGTGGAACGAGCCGTGGTCGTAATCCCGCAAAACTGCAGAAGAGATGTGATCTTGATTCGTCGAGCTCGATATTGATCGGCATCCAAGTGTGGCCCAGAGAAGTTCGTCCCACGTCGTAATGACGCTTGAACGACCGGATGGTTGTCGTGCCGTTCTTCCGAGCCACGCGGATGACTTGACCCACATTGATAGGCTGCACGGTCATTCCCGCATAGTGCTCGGACACGACTTCGGGCGCTTCGTCGAAGATATTGGAGCCATGAGTCTCCTCAGCGACGTCCGCTTCTTTGTAATTGGCAAACAGAACGAAGCCATCGCCGGATCGGTTGTCGACGTCCAAGTGAGAGAGCGCGAGACCATCGACTTCGCGAATGCCGGCGAGAAGCGAGGCCTTCAAGTCGGACCGGTTCTCATCAAGCTCAACGATCCAAATCGTTGAAGCAGTCATGGGAATGACGGTGTGATCAAACGGCATCGTGTGCGGTGCCAGATTCTCGACGATCGCACCGGTCTTGAGAAGGCCAACGAATCGTTTCCCGGCTTCCTCGAAATAGAACGCTGAATGAAAGTTGATCTCGGAGCTCGCGCGATCAGCATCGGGCGGGATAAGCGTCCAGATTTTTTCTGCGCCGGTGCGGACGTCGAGCCGGACGAGCCGGAGGTCCTCGGTGGCGACTGGTCCGTTTGTCCGCTGAGCGAATAGCGACTGGTGGAAGTAGGCGTAGCGCCCATCCAAACTCCACGCGAAGTGGGACGTTCCGCTTACACGCGGAGCACCTACGGACGGGGTGACGTATCGAAGAATTCGCGTGGCACGCCAGCGCGGAACATCAATCTCCAGTGGAGCACCGAAGAGTAGATTCGTCGCCCACAAGGTGTTTCCGGCCAGGTTGAGACCGTGGTTTGGTTGCGTCGCGTAGCCGTATCGCGGCTCCGTGCGATAGCTTGCTCGGTCGAACTCTGTCGAAGCGAAGCCGTCACCGACGCTTGCACCGCTAGGATCAACCTCGAGTAGTTGAGCGCTTGCTCGTCCCGGGCGGCCGGGAATCACGTCGATGCGAACGAGATCTGCTTGCGAGTCGTGCCACCTTGAAAAGTGGTCATGCCGCTTGTCGCGACGGCTCATCGCTACGATGAATGAACCTTGCACCGCGGTTGGAATCTCTCCGCGGACGTTCAACCCGACGGCGGTCATGAATCAGCTCGCTTTCCTCCCTCGGGCAGATATCCCGGGCCCACCTGTGCGTCCTTCGGCGTGACGCCGGAGAAAACACGAACGTTCCACTTTGAGCCTTTCCATTCCATCGCGGACTCGTTGACGAGAGGCAAGTAAGGATGCGTCGCAGTGCTTCGATCGGGAGTAACGAGGTATTCCACTTGAATCGTCTCTTTCACCAGCCCCCCGAACAGCGGCTGCTCCATCCACTCGACGTGCGGAGTCGGAAAGGTCACGGTGAGACGGTCGAAGGTCATGATCGCCGGGTTCGAATCATCGGACGATGGCTTCGGTGGCGAGTACATGCTGTTCTGGATCACCTTCCCCATCGGGAAATTGCGAGCCATATGCTCCAACGTGCTGGGATAGGAGCCGGAATTGTGCAGCGCGTGCCAGAAGATGAGGTCGCGCAGCGTGAAAAAATACGTGTAGTTGTAAAGGTGGACGGGTTGCGCCGGCGGTAGCGCTCGGAACTCTTCGAGATCGGAAAGTCCCTTCGTCCCGGTGTGGCGGTGGACCTGATCAAAGATGTCGGTCTCACGGAGGCGGAACTCGGCGTTGGCGTGAATGGGCCCCATTAGGTTGAAGGTTTCACCAAAGCCGCCGGTCACGAGGCGACCGTAGATCGTCTGCTGCCTCCCGTCGTGGACGAACACCAACTCCTTCGCCAGAACGTCGGCGCGTGATTGTTTCGCGTACAGCTCCGGTGCGAGGGCGAAGTCCCAATTGTTGATCTCGAGTTTGTCAACGAGCTTCGTAGCATGTTTGACAGCTTGTGCAAACGCCGGCCCCTCGACCGAGAGGCGGGACGACGCCATTCAATATTGCCAACCCCCGGCCAGGGGGACGTACTCGGTGACAAACCATTGATCGAAATCCGGGAACTCGGAAAACTCAAGCTCGTGCGTCTCACTGATTCCCATATTGCCCTCTTTTCCTCGACAGAATCTGTCGTTATTTAAGGAGTGATTCGAGCGCGGTTTTCCCTACCCCGCCGTGCGATGTGCGCGCCGCGATAGGACATTTTTGTGGGGGGGCGCCGGCGCGGCGCTTGCCCGCGAGAGATGCGCGTGCACGATACGGACACCCGCTGCAAGCGACGTGACGGCGCATGGGCGGGGGAAACGTGCGACCGAGAGATGCGAACCCACAGGCGATGGGAGGGTGGGAAGTGGCGGCGCCGGTTTTGCGGCTGGGCCGCGCCGGTTTCATCCGACCGTTCTGCAAAAACGGTGACGCCACGAGGGGGCGCGCGATCTACACCTGGTGGATCGCGCCGAGGCGAGCAGGGTTGCGGTGCGCGCCCGATGGCACGAATGGTTGCGTGATGGGCGGGCCGTGGGCGAAACAAAAAAACACAAGCGAACCACTCACGACGAATGTGCTTCGAGCGCAAGTCACGCATCAGCGGAGCCGCGGCCTCACTCCCCGCGCGATGATCGCGCCTTCGACGTGACCGACACCTCCGCGCGCGTCCACTCGCGGTAGAACAAGTGGCTGTGCATTGCGCTCCACACCGCGGCAGAACGCGCGATCGTTGACCTCGCGCTCCATTTATCCACAGGCTTTTCGACGATGAATGCGGAAATCACGACGAAGAAGGTCGGATCGAAATGGCACGGCTACATCGACGGCCGGCCGGACCTCGACGAAACAGCCCTCAGCGAAGACGCGGCGCGACGAAAGATGGAGCAACTGCGCGATCGGATCGGAACGTGCGGAGCGAAGACGCGCCTGTTCGGTGGCAAGACGTGCGAGTTGATCGCAGGCCATCACGTCCTCGGGAAGAAACGCATCGAGCATCGAAGCGGGAGCATCTCGTGGGTCGATGTCTCACCGGAGGATGGGCGGGTGGCGTAGCTCCGGGGCGGGAGCCGCGCCGCCGGCGCCGGGGGCCGCGGAACCGAATTGCCGTCCGCGGATGTGAGGGGGTGCGGACGGTAATTGGGTTCCGCGGCGGGAGGGTGGAAGCGCCGGGCCGCGGAGCACGACTGCGGCGGCAGGGGGCGCGGGCGGTGGGCGGCCGCAGTCGCGCGGAGCGGCGGTGCGCGAGCCGAAGGCGAGCGCACGCGGCGCGGCGAGGGTGGCGGAGCGTGCCGCGCCGATGCGGTTGCGATCGACGACGAGGAACGCAACGCGCGAAGCGCGGGGCGTTCCGGGCATGCCGCTGTTGCAACCGCGAGGCTGCTGCGCAAAGACGAAGAAGTCGCAAGAGCGCAGCCGCCGAATGGGAAACCCTGCAATGCTGGGCCGGGGCGGCGATTAGCCGCCCGGCCCAGCGAGCAGGGCGCGGCGCCGGGTGGGAGCCGCGGCGCGGGACGCTTGCGGCAGCGACAGCGCCGCATGCGGCCCGCGAGCTGCGCCGCGGCAGCCGCGCGGGAGGGTGTGTGGTGGGCGCGCTGCCTGGCGCAGCGTCCGCGGCGAGGGGGAAACGTGCAGCCGCGACGCGGTATCGCGGCGACGCTGCACGTGAAGCCGAAGGGTTGGGCGGTGGAAACGTGCGGCCGCGACAAACCGTTCGCGCCTAAGGCTCCGCTAAGCTGCGTGGACCGCTTGAAAGTGATTCGCAGCAGTGCCCTACCCTGCTTGCGAAAACCGAGCGCGTGGAAACGCGCGAAGCCACGGAGAAGCGGGCCACGACAGCTTCAGCGGCGGCCTTAGGCGCAGCCACAGGCGACGCGCGCTCGAGCCACGGGAACGGGCGGAAACGTGATGCCGGGATGCGCGAACCAACAGGCGATGCAGGAGCGGCGTGGCGCGCCGTTTGCTGCGCGCACTGACGCATTCCTTTTCGCGCGCGACTGCAAACGGCGTGACGCGCCGCGGGCCTTCGCGAGGATCCTCGGACGCGGGCGTGGCGAGCTCGCGGGACCGGGCGGCGGGCGGCAAAGCAATGTCATTCCTTTGAGGTTCCCCGGGGCGCGGGCGCGACGTTTGCCCGCGATGGAGGTGCAGCCGCGATAGAAACACCCGCTGCAAACGGCGTGACCGCGCATGGGAGGGGAAGCGAACGTGAATGAGCGAGTGAACCGAACGACGAGGGCGGGCGTGCAGCCGCGGCGCCGCTTTTGCGGATGGGCCGCGCCTGTTTGTACAACCCGCTCTGCAAAGCGGTGACGCGGCGAGGGGGCGCGTGCTACCGCGTGTAGAGCGTGCGGATACGCAAACGAAACTCGGTACGATGCGCGCGACGCCGCTGAGGTGTTAGCACGCAGCGGGCGACGTCGCGCGGCACACCGCCATGCAACGAGCAGTTGCGTGATGGGTGGGCTGTGGACGGAACAAAAAAAGCACAGTAGGCAGCGCGGGGATAGTGACTATGGGACAAGCATCAGTGATAGCCGGTGCCTTAAAAGTGATCGGGGTGTAATCGCGTGCTGCCGCAGACCGATCCCATTCTGCCAAAGCTCGTTCGTGATGTCCCTCGCGGACGTGATTGGCTATATAAGTTGAAGCTGGATGGGTTCCGCGGAACGTTGTATGTCGAGGATGAGCGCGGGCGGTTCTTGTCGAAGACGAAGAAGCCGATGAGACGTTTCGATGCGCTGGCGAACGCGATCGCGCGGGAGCTCCCCGCCCGCGATGTAATCCTCGATGGCGAGATTGTGGTCATGAGAGAAGGGCGGCCGGACTTCTCCTCGCTGATGATGACCGAAAGCCGGCGAGTTATGTGGCGTTCGATGTGTTGTGGTTGAACGGAAGTGACCTTCGAGCGCTGCCGCTGCGTCGGCGAAAACACGAGCTCGAGAAAGTTGTGAGAAGCGGCCAGGTGCAAACCGTCGAGGCTACCGACGATCCCCGGTTGATTGACGCAGTCACGAAGATGGACCTCGAGGGGATCGTCGCGAGACGTGGCGCTGACCCGTACGCGATGACAACAGAGTGGTTCAAGGTGAAGCATGCGGAGTACTCGCAGAAGAAAGGGCCGGCGGACCTGTTTCATCGTCGCGGGACGTGAGGCAAAAGAGGTGAAGGGCGGCGGCGTTCCGGTGATCCTCGGCGACGAACTCCCCCACGTGCGGGGGCGGGAGCGTGGCGCGACCGTTGCGGCGCGAGGCGGCGAGCGATAGCGAGCCGCGAGCGTGCAACGGGCGTGACGCGCGAGGGCGGGAGGGTGGCGGTCGCGATGCACGCGCCACTCGCGGGGTGGGAGCCGCGTCACGTCGGTTACACGCGCTGAACGAACGGTAATCGCAGCTGGTGGCCGGCAACGGACGTGACGCGGCGCGGCAGGGACCGGAGCAGATCGCGCAACAGATGGCATCTGCGCGGGCGGGAGCCGCGACACGTCGGTTGCACGCGATGCACGAACGTTAACCGCAGCTGGCGGCAGGCAACGGACGTGTCGCGGCGAGGGCGGGCGGGCCGGCGGGCGGTCCGCGATGCGCGTGCCACTCGCGCGGGGGAAAGCGGCGCGACCGTTGCCGCGAGTACGGCGGCTTCATGGCGGTCCGAGCATGCAACGGGCGTGACGCGAGGGCGGGCGGGTGTGGCATCCGCGCAGAACGTGCCACTCGCGGGGGCGGGAGCCGCGGCGGCGCGACCGTTGCGGGCGAAGTACGGCCGCTTCATCGCGGTACGAGCGTGCAAGAGGCGTGACGCCGCGGCGTGGGTGGGCGGAGTCGCGCGAGCGCTATTCGATTGCCGGGCATCGGAAATCGATCGCGGATCGCGTGGAAGTCATGCGCGATGGTTTTGCGTTCGCGCACGATGATTTCGCGTTGCGCGGGACTCTGCATGAAGTGAGCGGCCGTCGTAATCGCTTGCGGCGTCGTCGGCGTGATCCGGCGCGTTGCCGGCGTGATGTGCGCGCGAGTCGGATTAAAGCGATGGGGTGTGGTTTCGAGCCGGGACGACATGAATGGCAGAGATCGGGCTTCGCGCGCCATCGATGTCGGATCGCTTTTAAGTGGGCGGTGGTGGCGTCGCGGCGATGCTCGGTGATCGCTAAACGGGCCCCGGGGTCGTAAAAATCGGCTCCGGGGACTCGCGGGTGATGCCGGGCACGATTTTTCGGCCGCGGGGCACTTCGCGGTGATGCCGCGGAAGGCCTAAATGATGCTCCGGGGAGTGTTTTGGAGCTCACGGTAGCCGTTTTCGAGCCCGCCGCAGCCGATTTTGCGGCCGGGTCGCTTATAAGTGATGTGGGGCTCCCCTAGAGGCTGGTCCACGGGTGCGAATGCAACCACGACGCTACTTGTCGTTCCTCTTCTTGTCGGGTGAATGCTCGTCCTCCGCGGCAATCTGTGCATCTAGCGTGCGCTTCTCGGTCCATGCCCAACTGACCGCTTTGATGATCGCGGGGAACGTCTGGAATTGGGGAGGATAGGCTTTCGCGTGTATCACCTGATGACACTTCACGATCGTTTTATACGTCGGGCCCGGTCCAGACTTCAACATCGTCGTTAACTGGCCGGCCAGAAGATCGGCGGCTTGGAGAGCAGGGGTGTTCTTGTCGTTCCCGACCGAAATCTCGCCTGCGATTTTTTGCACTGCGGGAGGAAATGAGCTTTTAAAGCTCGAGTAATGCTTGATGCTGTCTTTCAAGAGGCCGTCTTGCTGATCGAACACCAGATCAACGACGTCAGACGTGTGGCCCAACTCTAGCTGCCGTTGCATCACCATCGCGACAGCGCTGTGAAAACATGACTGGTAGTGGTGCGTAAATTTAAGAATGCCCTTTAACCGCTTACGACTGAGCTCTGAATGGAATGCCTGCCTCCACGTCGTCGTGTTGAGGCCGGTCGTAACGCCGTACATCTCGTGATCGCAAATCACCTTCACGAGCGCATCGAGCTTCGTCTGAGTGTCTTCGTTCGACCACCCTTCAAACTCGCCCTTCAACATCTTCGCATCATGATGACTGAAGTATCGGATGGAGGAATCGGCCGCTAGCGCTGCATTCCACGCGATATCGAATTTAGTCCACTCTTCCGCGGATGCCACCCAGCCGGCTACCAGGTAGACAGGATCGACTTCAGATTCATCAAAAAAAGCTCGAAACATGGCTGCCTGAGGCGCGGGCGGTGGAGTCCGCTGTGATGCTACGCGCGATCGCTTTCCGATGATAGCTCGGGCGAGGCGCTCGATAGCACGCACGACATGCGCAAACCCACAATCGCATTAACCAGATGGAGCTTGAGGCGTGTCATCAGGCGCCGTGACGATGATCGGCTTATAGAACGCGACAAACAGCGGATGCGAAGGGTCTTTACATCGAATACCACCGCTCGAATACATGAAAAGAGAGTTTGGGAAAGCCAACGTCATTTTTAGTAGGTCGTACGCGACGTTGATGCTGGTCAGAGTGTCGACCGGTAACTCATCGAGCGGGCCGCTGTGCAGATACTTGCTCCGGATGAAGTATTGCTTGCGCAGCAATGCGGTTGAATCATCCTCTTGCAGATATCCCCATTGCACGAGCGCGTCGATGTTCTTCTTCCAGTTGTCGATCGGTCCTAGGCCTTCAATCTCCGTCGCTGTGCCTGGGTGAAAGGGGTGCAACTTGATGCGCAGCAGGTTCAGCGTTCGCTCGATCGAGACGCAGGCCGCCGATAGCGCCGAGAAATACAAGCCAAACACGTACGCACGTTCGATCTCGTTAACGATTGCATCGAACTCCGGCATGACCGAAGCCTGCGGCGGTTCGATGATGAGATACCGATCGATCATCGAATCGGTGACGAGGTAATCGGGAATCGACGCGTCGGAGATGATCTGTGACGAATCGGGCGGCGCCAGGAATAGCCTCACATGGGTGCGCGCCACGGCTCTCTTCAGCACAGGATCGGGCAAGTGGCGAACGCTATTCCGGGTGTAGTTGATGCGAATGTTGTAGTAGCTGGGCAAGTTGGGCTCCGTCGCGATCTCGTGCGCGCACCGGCGAGACGAGTCGCGCCTACAGCCGAGCGTCTTCAGCGACTACCTCTTCGGCTGTGACTTCAAACTCGGTCGTTGAGAGATCCTGCTGGAAGATCACTAGGTTTGTACCGGCGATGCGCCGCGCGGACGGCACTAGCAGGCCATCGTGGCCGAGCCAGTTCACGGCACCGCCGACCGTGCGGCATGGAGTGTGATCGGTGCTGGAGAGAACGTCGGCAGTGATCCCGAGTTGATCGAGCAGGCCGGGTACGGTGAGGTCAAGAACGTTTTTGAGCGATACGTTAATGGTGTACAGCGTTCGCTTCGCGCGCGGTCGAAGTGGCTGCATCGCGATGTGGTACTCGGCTTCCGCCAACGCGGTTTCTCGCTCGCAACTCGTGTAAATGGCTTCGAGGTTCGTATCGTTCCAGCGAGCGCCGGTCGTGTTGCTACGGGCCGGCGGGTACGAGCCGAACATGTGGCGGTACACGGTGCCGGACCATGCCGACGCCCGTGCGGATTGCAAGATGTCCAACATGTCCGGCGGATAGATCATCTAGATGTAGGCACCGGAACGAAGCTGATCGAGAAGCGTAAACACGTCTTGCGTTCGGCCGGCCTGAATGCGCGCCGCCGCCGTTTCACCGCCGAGCGATTTGTGGGGACTGAACAACCAGAGCTTCGCTTCCTCTGGCGAGTAGAATTCCGAGAGTTCCGTCAGAAAAAATTCGAGTTCGAGAAGGCGCTGTAGCCTCTCGCGTTGTGGATCAATCTTGCCCGTACTCCAACGCGAGACCGTTTCAGGCGTTGTGTCCAGCAGTTGCGCGACGTCGCGCCCGGTGATCCCCCCGAGTTCTTTGATTTTGTCGAGGCGTTCTGCAAGTGCTGAAGCCATGGTTACACAACCTTTCCGTTTCACAGATTTTGGATAGATGGTTAGGCGCCGCGCCGTGTCTGAATTCGTTTGCCCTCCGGCACAGCCGAGAAGCTGACCGGCTGTGAGTCTTCGAGGATCGCGCCGAGCACACTGCGCAGCATGTCGAGGCGCTGACGTGTCGTTTCCAGATGTTCCGCTGCTTTAACGGCTTTCGCCATCTGGTCAGTGGCGGGGCGGAGAATCTCTTCCATGTAGCGCGACGCGCGTACAGTTTCCGGCAAAGCGCTCAGCCGGCTGATCTCGGCGGTGCGGCGGAGGAGGAAGTGGCGCTTCGGATACATGATCATGTCGTCGGAGCCGCGCGGGCAGCAGCGATCCTTGCAGGCGAAATAGGTGCGCAACGTGCGGTTATCGAAGAAAGGCCGCGCCTGTTGCTTCGACATGAACGTCTGCAAAGCGGTGATGTAGACGCGCGCTTGAGGCGTGAACGGTTTGCCGCCTTCGCGACGCGAGATCAAACTGTTGGCGTCGAAGTGCTCACCGATCGTGATGCCGCTTTCGATGCCGCCGACAGCGCCGAACGCGAGGAGCGCGAGGCCGGTTGTGCCGGACTTCTCCGCGACGAGCGGCAGAGCCGACGAATGGAGATCGGCGCAGGCGCGGATGTATTTGCGAACGACGTTGCCGCCGCTTCGCGAGCCGAACGGCTGAACACGGAGCCAGATTGCATCGACCGGAAGTGAAGTGAGGGCGAGCCGGAACTGCTCGCGCTGACGAGCATCGAAAAACGCCTCGCCTTTGATCGCGAGCGGATAGTAAATGGGGACGGCAGCGAGGCCGGCGGCATCGAGCGCGGCGCGCAGCGCGATCGTCAAGTCGCGGTCGACTGCGAACCAGGGATCGGCGGCGCCGGCCGCGAGGTAGTGCGTGGGCGCGAGGACGCTGCAGTAGCGGCGCGGCGCCATCCAGTCGGTGATCCGTTTCGCGCAGTCACGGCCAGCTTCGCCGCGAAGGCTGTCCGTTCGGTGCATCTCCTCACCTGCCCACGGCAGCGCGCATCGCGAGCCGACGTATCCGCCCTCGAGCGCGAGCTCCATCGCACGCGTATCGAGAACCGCTTCGATCTTCCGCTCTCGAGCCTCGTCGCGGAGCTCGGTATGGATCGAGTCGAGCGTCGGGTCGAAAACGATGCCTTCGAGACCGGCCGGAGTGCCTTCGGCGATGAACGCCAGCAGCGCTTTGTGATCAACGCGGTTCGGCCGAAGATAGGTGCCGAGTTGCGGCGGAACAGCATGGATGAGGCGAGGCGTGAGCGGCATATCCATTAGGAGATCCTTTCGCGCGTTCATCATCACATTGACGTGAACGTTGACATTCTCCATGACGGATGGCATGATGTCAAGCGGCCCGAAGTGAATCGAATCGAACAGCTTTCGCACCTCGTGGCCGACACATCAATTTCAAGGGGAAATCAGATGTCACACCGAAAAGCGCCATCTGTTCGCAACGACGATCCGAGCATGAGCGGCGAGCGCGGCCGCACCGACGAAGGGACGCTCCGGCGGAAGCGAAGCGACACACAGGCCGGGACGATCGAGGAGATGTACCACGTGGATCTTGGCGTCAGAAGCGATAAGCAACTGGGAAACGTGCTCAGAGACGAGGGAGTCGAGTCTTTGAGCGAGTTGCTCCGGAAGATCCGCGGAAGCTAACAGCGATCTCTCGTGACTCTAGTTAATGCTGAGGAGTTGATTCGTGCCATACGGGTTGATCCGTTGGCGCCGTACGTTGTTCTGGCTTTCGAAAACGGCCAGGTGGTAACCCGTCTGAATTCGCCTAACACTCTGCACCACTCTTTGCAGCAACTTTCACTCGCTGTCCTACGGCATCTCGAACTCCTGCAGTTGGTGCAATCCCCTCCTCCCGGGCCCGTCAAGCTGCAGCCGCAAATCGTAGCGCTGCTCCCGATCGCTCGTGCACGATTGGAGTCGGATCGGACATCGCCTGACCCACTCACGAGGTACCTCTACCTTAAGCGTCGAGAACTCGGCGAAATACTACTGGATACTCGGGGCTCGCCTGCGGAACCTGCTCTGCGAACGTGGAGCGAGATCCGGTCCGACCCCATCTTGTCGCGAGCCTTCGATGAACACATGATCCGGCGCAGGACCAAAGAACTCGCGATATATCCAAGGCCAAAAATGGCCCGACTGATCGCCGATATTGGGGGTGGGCCAGGTCACTACGCCATCGACCTTCTCAGCCAGCTTCCCGCTGACTGGCGGGGTGTCGTCTTCGATTGCTATGAAGACGCAGGATGGCTAGTGCGGACGGCATCGCCCGAGCTACGCGAACGTATCGACGTACTTCAGGACGACTTTAGCGACCGCATGCCGACGGGCGCAGGAATCTACATACTTGGAAGCATTCTGCACAATTTGGATGATGCAGACGCCCTCGGCCTGCTCCGACGATGCCGGCAAACGCTAGACCACAGCTCTGAATTACTCATCATCGAACGACGCTGGAACCCCCGTGATCTGGCTGATTCTTCTCGCGATCTCGACATGCATATCCTCTTCGGAGGCAGAGAACGTACCGATCGCGAGTTGGCTGAGTTGCTCAACGGAGCGGGCTTCATTCACTCGACAATAACCACGACGACAGATGGCTATCGAATCATGACCAGCACTACTCACAGCGAGGAGAGCCCGGAATGAAAGTTGGGATTTCCAGACGACTGCAGAGCTCACGGTTCTTGCTGTATATGGCGCTGCAGTTGATTCTTGTCCTGGTGGGCGCTCTCATTGCCACGATGGGGCCTGTAGGTGTCGCTGTCGGCACGTCGATGATTGCAACAGGCGTAGGTGGCATGGTCGTCTTTGGTTGGGTCGTATTCGACGAAGCCGAGGCCGACCGTCGAAGAGTATTAGACGCGTTTGGTTTTGTGACAGCATTCCCGCATCGTTCGATCCAGATCAAAGACGAGTATCAGCGCAGACTGCGTGCAGCCTCGCAGTCGATTGATGTGATGGGCTTCGGTTTAAACGCACTGCGAGAGGATTTCCTCGACCAGTTCTCAGAATGGGCCACCCGTGCACGTGTACGCATCTTGTTGGTAGATCCAGACGCTCCGAGATCGAATAGCAGGTATGTGGACATACGTGACATGGAGGAATCGAATACCTCGGGCCGTACGCGCGCCGAGGTATTACGCTTCATAACTGACACGCAACCCCTGTGGTCTCGGAGTGACAGTAATTTCGAGTTGCGGCTCGCTACGACACTTCCCAGTGTGAACATGTTTCGCATTGACGATGAGGCATTTTGGGGACCGTACCTTGTGTCCTCGTCTCGATTCGGAAGAGCCAGTCGCAACTTGCCGACAATGATTGTAAAGCGGCCCGGGTATATGTTCGACCGGTTGGTCGATCACTTTGACGAGATATTTACGAGCGAGAAGCTCTCTCGTGCACCCGGGAGCCACAAGTGAAGGTATCGGTGGTCGCGTACCCGCGACTTCATTTCGGGCTCACAGATCTTGCTGGAGCGACGGGCCGATCGTACGGTGGTATCGGCGCGCATTTTCGCGGGCCGGAAGTACGTGTCGAGGGTCGAGCGGACTCAAGCTTCGCGCTTGATCTTGGGCCAAGTCACGGCGACGAGGAAACGAAGGTAGGTGACGCCGCGCTGCGCGCCCGCGCGAGCGGACTCCCACTGTCAGGCAGTGTAACTGTGTTGAAACGACCACCCGGCCACGTAGGCCTCGGCTCAACGACAGCGACGACACTCGCGGTGATGAAGGCGCTGGCGGTTTTAAATCGCTGGACGATTGACAGCCGGGAACTGATCCGACTGAGCGGGCGCGGACGAACATCTGCGATAGGGTGCAACGGATTCTTCCTTGGTGGATTGATAGTAGACGCCGGACAGCCAGGCGGTAGCCGAACCACGTCGTACCTTCCTTCGATCGCGCCGGAAGGACGGTCACCATCCCTATTCCTCGGCCGCTGGGAGATGCCGACCGACTGGAACGTCAGTCTAGCCTTCGTCAACGACCCACCAACCGTCAACCCTGGCAGCGAGCGCAGCTTCTTTGAGAAGAATACGCCCACTGCCGACACCGATACTCTGCAGCAAATTGCAGATGTGTTCCATGGAATGATTCCGGCGCTGCTTGAGACTGACCTCGACCAATTCGGGCTGTCCTTGCGCCGATTTCAGGTTAAGGGGTTCAAAGCCCGTGAGATTGCAGCACAGCCGCAGGCGGTCCGTGTAGCAATCGAGCATCTGTGGGAGGCCGGAATTCCCGCCGGGTTAAGTAGCCTAGGACCAACCGTCTTTGCCGTCCATGGGCGTGGCTCTTTTGCGCGAATCACCGAAGTGTTGCGTGGAATTGATCTCAGCGGGCCGTACGACTTTCAAAACGCCGGTCACGAGCTGGAAATCTATAACGGGCCGGCATGAACCGATACCTCCGTCGCGCGATTCGCCTTGCTCCGATTCGGTTCTCGACATCGAATATACCCAAATTCCTGCAAGCGCGACTAATTCTCCAGTCGAGTGGCTTCGACGTTGAACTGCTGGAAGCTCACCGCGAGCCATATGTCGAACCATACGGTTTGCCTAAGCGAGCATTTCTTAAGGCAGGTCTAGATGAGGTCGTATCGCGAGCGGGTGCCACAGGAATCGTGTTCATCGAAGACACGACCGTCAGCATTCCTGCACTCGGAAGGGGGGCTGACTACCCAGGACAGGCCACAAAAGAGTGGTTCGCCGAAACAACACACGACGAACTACTATCAGCACTGAATGCCGCCGGTGGCGACAAGCGTGTCACCGTTTCCTCGGACATCGCACTATACGTTCCGGGTCTATTTCCGGACTTTCCTATCTTTTCAGGTACCACGCGCGGTGTTGTCGCGGATACGGTGCCCGAGGTGCGGCAGAATCCATTATATCCATGGCTCGGGCGGCAGGATTTCAGCTCGTGGTTCGTGCCGGAAGGCGCGAAGACGGTTCTCGCCGCTCTGGAGCTAGAGGAGTCGTTGCGGTACGACTTCCGTGTGAATAGCTTGAAGCAGCTCAGCGAGCGGCTAGAGGAATATGCCTCGATCCTCAATCTGCCAGCAGCTAGCACGCGGCATGCTTCAATGTCAGCGCGACGCAATCCTGCGCAGTTGACCATTTTCCCGCAAGACGCGAACGATATTGTTCTAGTTGTGATCGGAAGTACTGCCGCCGGCAAGACGTCTCTGGGTCATTATCTCGCGCTACATCGAGGCTTCTATCACGTCGAAGGAAGCACGGCACTAGCTGCGGCCGCCACAGCTCTTGGACAGTCGGCCTCAGATTACGCGTCGATGTTCGATCTGGCCGATGCACTATTTGAAATGGCCGGTGAGGATATAGTTGAAGCCAAGATTGTTGCGCCAATTCTAGACGAGATCTACTCCCCGATTGTATACACCGGCTGCCGCACACTTGAGGGGCTCGCGACTGTAATGAGAGCATCGCATGAGCTTGGACGACCATTCGCAATATTGAACGTTTCGTCAAGGTCAAGTGTTCGTCTTCTCCGTGCTAAAGCTCGCTCACGTGATAACTCACAGGTCGAGCCGCTTAAGTTCGACGAGACGTCGCGGCGAGACGATGCATATGGTGCGGCCGTCTTCGGTAAACTAATTTGCGACGCTCACCTTGTAAATCACTCCGACATTACGGCGTTTCTCAACAACATCGACCAAACTGTTGCCACGCTTCGCGCTGGTCGACACCGGGAGAGCGCGGCCCGACGCTCCTTAAAGTCTAAGATTGCGAGGGCAGAGAATCCGGACGGCATCGGCAGGATACTGCAACGTTTGGGACCCGGCCTTGTCGCACTACATGATAATCAACAAAGTTTGACCCGGCGAGGCGAGTCCCTGTGGGCGCTGCTAAAACGAGATAGCAAGCGCTAAGCACTGTGCCCCGGTGTCACCGTGGTGTTTCCCGGACGACCAGCGTGCCGTTTCACGCCTCATCCAATATCGTCGTATGGCATGTGATCGCCCACCGGGGAGACCACCGTTAGCGGTGCAGGGGGCCGCGGGAAGTGGCCGCGCGGCTCCCCTCTTCGTTACGTGGTGAGCATGTGATGGATTTGGTTGATGCGCGCGATCGCGAGGCGCAGATGCGCGCGGACCTTCTTGCTGCCAGCGCGGCGGCGTGCCGCCTGAAGGTCGCGCATCGCCTGGTCGAGTAACCAAAGAATCTCGTCCATGGTTCGACTCCTTCATGAGGCGATGCGAATGCCGGCCGCTTCGATCTTCTCGAAGACCCATTGCGGCAGACAGAGATCGGTCTTGTCGGCGCGGCAGTTGGAGTGGCAGATGATCGTGGCGACTTGGAAGCATCGCGGGAAGTCGAATGTGGTTGACGGGTAGTAGAAGACCGGCTCGATCTTGTGGCGCTGGCAGATGTCGAGCGTGAGCGCGATCCCGGCATCGACTTGAGCCTCGTCCATCTGCGCGAAGTAGCTGAAGCCGCGCCAGTCGTGGTTGATGAACGGCCCGTTGTAGATGGTGTTCGGCGTGTTCATGCCGAAGGCGTAGAGGCGGTCGCCGTCCAGGTCGAGCGGCCCTTCGTTCGCGAACTCGATCGCGACGGATTGCTTGTCGTAGAGCCCCTTCACGCCCTTGAGCCCGAGATGGAAAATCCACGCGGAGTCGTTGAAGGTCTGGTAGATCGAGCCGTCGCGATCGACGAGCCACGGAGCGCCGACGCGATCGGCGTTGAGGTTCCACGCGTCGATCGACGTTGTGGCTTTGCCGGGGCGGCCGGAGACCGGCGTGTGCAGCGTGCGGCCGGCCGTGCCGTGCCAGACGACGAATTTCTTGGCGGTGAGGTCTGAGAAGTATTGGCCCTTTTTGAGCGGGTATTGCTGAACGTTCATGATTGCCCTCCGAAGTGGTGGAGCGCGCGCGAACGCGCGCCCCACCGGTCAACTGCGTGAATGGGTCAGATGTCTTTGCCGGCTTTGAACTCGGACGTGGCGCGCTTTTTCTTCGCGCCGGTGCGAAGGTCTCTGCCGGCTTTGAACGGCCGCTCCATCTGGTTCTCCTCGGTGAGGTGACGCGCGGAGCGCCGGCGGCCGACACGACGAGGAGACGGATAGCTGATCGTCTCGACGACCGTGTATTGCGGCCAGCGGCGCGCGTCGCGAGCGGAAATGAACCGGCCGGACGAGGCACTGCGAGCGACTTTGCGGACGGTGCTCATTCCTGCTCCGCGAGGTCCTTGCCCGCCTTGAACTCGGCCGTGATGTCGCCGCCGATGGCGGTCAGCGCGTCGAGCGCCTGCGTGAAGACGACGATGGCGCCGCGCCAGGTGGACGGGATGAGGGGGAGCGAACCGATGACGGCGAACACCGGCTTGATGCCGCGCCAGATCTTCAGCACCTTCTGCAGGCGGCCGTTCGGCGTGTCCTGCACGAGCGTGTTCTCCTGCTCCATGTCGAGGTTGAGCGCGCGCAGTGTGCGATCGGTCGAGCGCTTGCTCTTCTCGATCATGGTTTTGGATGCTTCGAGGGGATTCAGTTCCTTGGGATTCGTGCTCATGTGAGCGATCTCCTTTCGAGAGATGTCAGGTGATGGTGGAAAGTGAGAGCCGGTCAGCGCGTCGGCCGGCGACGCGACGGAAGCGTCCGTGCGGCGACGACGGCTGCGCGCTGGCGCGGCTTTTTGATGGGGATGTGCTGCGTCGCACACCCGACGTGGAGGACGAACAGGCCCACGTCCGACCAAGCCTCGGCGACGATCCGTTGCACCTTGCCGCCCATGCCGTACAACTCCCCGGCAATGTCGACGGTGGCTTGAACGAAGTCGGCGAAGTCCGCTTCGGGTCGAAGGCGGTCCGTGAGCGCGACGTACCAGATGCGCCCCAGCACCTCCCACGTCCTGCCGCCGAGCGCGATCGCCGCGCGGTAGAAGCCGTGATTGAGAATGCCGGAGTTGATGTGGACGCCGCCGTTGTCTTCGGTGGTTTCGACGTAGTCGTGCATGTGCGAGGGCTGCGGGTCTTTGCCCAGGAGCGGATCGTCGTAGGCGGTGCCCGGTGCAGCCATCGAACGCACGGCGACGCCGTTCACGGCGGGGCCGAAGATTTCCGCGCCGATGAGCCAGTCCGACTTGTCCGCGGTCTGGCCGAGCAACCACTGCTTGACCATGATTCCGAAGGCGTCGGAAAGGTGCTCGTTCAGCGCGCCGGTCTGACCGTGATACCCGAGAGCCGCAGCGAACTGCGTGACACCGTGCGTGAGCTCATGGGCGATCACATCGACGGACGCGGTGAAGCGCGAGAAGATACGTCCATCGGCGTGGCCGTAGACCATCTGACGGCCGTTCCAGAGAGCGTTCTCGAAGGACTCGCCGTAGTGCACGGTGGAGTCGAGACGCATTCCCCTGCCATCGATGGAGGATCGCCGAAAGACGGAGGCGAAAAAATCGTACGTCGAACCGCTGCCGTCGTAAGCCTCGTTGACTTCGACATCCGTGCCGCGGGCCTTGTGCTCGCTGAGCACGAGTTTGCCGGGGAGACGGAGAGTGTGGTTAGCGGTGTAGACGTTGCGACGTTTCCGCGTGGAGACGGCCGTGGCCGCAACTTCGGTGGGTCGTTGGAGAAGCGATGCGGCGCGACCCGTGGCGAGCTCGCGCATGTGCTCGAGCGTCGCGCGGGCGGTGCCGCTTGCTTCGTTGGAGGTGTGCTCGGCAACCCGCGTCAGGATGTGAGGCGGGATGGCGCCGCAGACATACTTCTGAGGTATGTTCGGCATGACACTGGTGCTCCTTTTGTCCTAGCAGACGGGGGGTGTTCGTGTCAGAGCGGGGTCGCGTCTAGCCACGCGGCCCCGCGTCGTCACGCGGCACCCATCCTTCCGGTTCGTTCGGCGGGAGAAGCCGCGGCGTGGGAACGCCGATGCCAGGTGCCGGGGTGGTCTTGCGCAACGCTAGAGGCGTCTTGGGACGGCCGCGGCGGCCGAGATCACGTTTCATGTTGGCGACGAGTGAAGCGATGGTGGCGCTGTTCGGATCCCGCGCAAGGCCTTTCGCCACGTCGTACGTCAACAGCGAGTCGGTGGCGAGTTTCGCTTTGCGCGAGTCCATCGTGTACTTCAGGTTCTTCGCGAACGCATCGACCTTGTCACGGACAGGGCGGAACGCTTCGAGGAACTGCAGCGTGTCGTGGGCAGCGTTCACGTCGAGCTTCTGGATCGCCTGAAGTTCGGGAACCTGTTCGACGGCCGCGGTGACGGTGGCCAGGAACTCGTTCGGAACGTTGAGGCGGGAGCGAACGAGATTCGCAGTGGAGACATGGATGGCCTCCAGCTTGGGGATGATCTGCGAGATCTCGTCGAGCGCGGACATGAACTCTGCGGCGACTTGCTGGTAATGCGTGACCGTCGGTGTGGGAGTGGTAACCGGCGGTGTGGCGGTGCCGTCTCCGGGTTCCGGTACGGCGGCGTTTGCGGTGGAGGCTCTTGTGGTGGCCATACACCAGTCCTTCCTCACCTAGCCGCACGCCACGCGCGGGCGGCGCGGTGACTACGTGTTACCGGCCTCGTTTCGGCCGAAACGAGGCGGGCGATCGTTGCTGCAGCAACTGAGTAGCGGTCTGGACCTGCGCCTAAGATACGTTACATCCGCAAATCTGGTTCGTTACCAAATTGTAACGAGGGTCAATTATTTGTCCCCCGCCTTGATTCTTAAAGACTTAATTTTAGGCCGCTTATCCGTCTTTTTATGGTGTTTAAGCATACAAGTTTGAGAAGCTTCCAGACCTCAAAACTGAGAAGTTTGGGGCTGAAGAAGGAAACTGTGGCACGAAAACGGGCGACGGTCGTAGGTAGGGCTTTTGGCTGGAACGACACCCTTACAGGGTAAGGGGATGTTTTACGCGCTTATGTCTTACCCGAAGCCTCGATGCGCTATCGTGCACGCGCTGGATGCGAAAGGCAGGTAACGCCTCTCGTGGCTTTTGGCGGCGGGAAGCCCCCGGGGAGGGAAGCCCGGCGCGGCCGTTGCGGAGGCAACGGACGTGACGGGCGGGGGGAGCGCGGGGGATTCTACGGCCTGTGGAGGTTCCACCAGGGGTGGGCAGCGCGGCGTGACCGTTGCGAAGCAACGGGCGCGACGCGCGGGGGGCGCGCGGCCGGCTCTACCTGGAGTAGAGTCCCTCGGACACTTGCGCGATCAGGCCGGCCGCCGGTAGAGCGAACGCCGGCGAGCTCGCGAAAGTGACCAGCCAACACTTTCACGCGTGCTGCCGCCGAATGAAAGTGCCGCGCGAACATATAAAAGCGACGCTCGGGCACGTGCAACTGTCCTCAAGTTGAGATTAAAGCGACGCGCGACCACTTTCACTGTCCTCCAGACGAGAAGTAAGCGACGCGCGATCACTTTCAAGTGAGCAGCGGTCACGTGAAAGCGAGCGGCGGGCACTTAAAAATGAAAACGACGGCGGCGCAGCTTCGGCCGGGATCATCGCGGCCTCCCCTGTTGCTGACGACGCGCCTTCGCGCGGCGCCAGCTTCGGAAGCGCCGCGCGAAGCGGCGATCGCGTTCCACGAGTTCGATGAACGCCTCAATTAACGCGTAGATCTGGCCTTGGTATGCCCTTCTAAGTAGCTGCACAAAATCGTGGGACGTGTTGGTGTGCTCCTCGCGATCGAGCGCACGAACGGCAAGCGTTGTGGCGATCGGCGCGTTGATGTCCATGAAGTGGTCGCGAAAGCGACGGACGCGACGTGACGGTGCCCCGATAGGGTCAGGCTTCCCGATAACGCGAGGCCGCTGCCGCTTGCTGTTGCGCCAGGTGCGGAAGCGATTAGTGACGCGTTGCGAGCGCTCGACGTGCATAACAACCGAGTCGAGGAAGAGGTCGAACCAACCAAGGTGCGCGTCGGCGATTCCGCTGATGAAGTTGTAAAGGCCGATGCGCGGGTGGTTGCGTGCGAGTTCACGCGCAGCGACGCAGGCGTTGACGACGACGAGCGGGTCAACCGTGTAGCCTGCGGTGGCACGGACGCGCGTGTATCTCACCGGGCCATCCTCCCCGCTTCCGGCGCACCCCCGCTGCCGCGCGGTTTGTCCATAACGGTGTGGCGAGACACGTGCGGTTTGGGCGTTCGCGGCATGTACGTAACCCTCGGCTACTCGGCTGATGCGGCTACGCGTGCGACCGCGGACGATGGCGCGGGAAGCGCGAGCGGCGAAGCCGCGCTCACCGCCCCTGCCGGCGAAGCGCTCGACTCGCCGCGCCTCTTCGCTGGATCGGTCGTCGTAACGAGGAACGCGCCCGGTTGCGCGACGAGGTACACGCGCATGCCGGGCTTGAAGCCGAGCCGCGCGAGCCAGCGACCGCGCAAGCGCAGCATGGGTACGAGATCGCGATAGCGAAGCTCAAAGGCGGTCAGCGTGAACTGGCGCACACCATCGGTACGGCAAGGACGCTTGAACTGCGGCGGCACGATGACCTTAGCTTTGCGCTCGCGTTCCGCGCGACGGCGCAGCGTGGCTGCCGCCTCGGGACGAAGGAGCGCGGCGGAAGCCACGGCGTCGTGTGCGGGCCGTTCCGCTGCAGCGCGCAGCGTGTCCCGATCGCAGACGACGAGTCGGCCGTAGCCGGTTCCGCAGTTCTTGCGCAATGCTTTCCACTCCGCGGGCGAAAGCGCGGCTTTGATGTCGGCGAGCGACCACTGATCAAAAGCATGCTCGAGAAGCTGCCGGCGGCTGATGCGCGGCTCACGTTCTGAGCCTGCGTCGATCGCTACCGCGCGCCACTTGATTGCGTCGTCCATCGTGTTGAGCGGCCAGCCCAACAACACCGCGGCGTCATCAACGGTGACGGGCGTGCCGTCGTGCACGAAGATTGCGCGAATGTTCGCGGCTACGTCAGGAGCAAGCATGGTCTTCCCTCCTTGCGGTGGATGCGTGGATCCGTTCACGCGCTCGGCGTGACGTCGTGCGCTTCGGGCCAGTCGATCGCGACGCGGTAGTCGTCGATCACGTCGGCGAGTTCGTCAGCGTTCGAGGCGATGAAATCGTCGAACGCACGTGCGGCGATCGCGTCGACCGACACGCCTTCCTTCGCCGCGAAGTAGTCGAGCATCTGGACCTGATAGCGCGAAAGCCGCACGCTGACCGGGCGCGTCCACAGAACCGGCGGAAGAATCGCCGACGCATCCGCGCCTAGCGCATCTTCGATTGCGGCGATTTGCCAGCGTGAGCGAGCGAGCGTCGCGACTTCATGCAACGGCAGGCGCTCGCCGCGGCACGTCTCGTAAGTCTCGACATCGCCCGCCGCGATCGCCACTTTGATTTGAGCGACGGAGCAGCGGAGCAGCGCAGCCGCTTCCTTCTTCGTGACGTAGGGTTCCCGATGTAGGAAGATGGCTCGGATGGACTCGACGAGGGCGCTTGCGAGCATGACTCAGTCTCTCTCGAATATCCCACATATTCTATATTCGGAACTCTTAAGAGTCAACTCGGACAGCGAGGTTTTGTGCCGCGGTTGAACGTCGGCGAGATGTTCGGCGAGCGGCTGCGCGAAGTCCGGCGCAAGCACAAGTTGACGCAGGTCCAAGTGTCGGAGCGTTCGGGGCTGGCGCAGAATCACATCAGCGAGTTGGAGCACGGGGAGCGAATGCCGAGCCTCGTAACGCTGCTGAAGCTGGCCGCCGCGATCGGCTGCAAACCCACCGACCTGCTCTCGCCGTTCACCAACGCCGATCTGCGCTCGCTGCTCGAAAAGTGACGCGAGAGAGGATCGGCGCAACGCGGCGACGCAGCGAAATAACCGAATGTTCCACGGATTTACGTATGTGTTCCACGCACAAAAACGTGGGCACCTTGCGAGTCGCACTAAACTCGCAAGGTGACTCGCAAGGTCGGGATTTGGAATCGCTAACCCCCTCGGAATCAGCGAGTTATCCCACCCCGTGTAGAACGCTCCCTCTCTAAATACCCGCGACCACGGGCCTGTCACGCCGGAGGTCGCGGGTTCGAGCCCCGTCGGCCCCGCCAAATTAAGTGCTTCATTCGCCGCCATTTCGGCGGCTTTTTTGTTGCCGTCGAATCTATCTGGTCCAATCGATCCGCACATAATTCCGCACAAGGTGCCAGTCTTCAGAGGCTTCTATCTCAGGCACATCACGCGCAAAATAGGGATGTTCCACGCGACCGGTCGACCTAACCAACCGCTGGCGCAAGGCGCGGTTCGTTACACTATGGCGGCCATCGGCGACCTAGTTAAACTCGGAGCGCGGATGAACCAGGCAGACGCTCGGAAGATCCTCCATGACTTCATCCGAAACCGAACTTGAACGGCATCTGATCGACAAGCTCCGCGAACTCAAGTACGAACACCGCGAAGACATCCGCGACCGTGCTGCGCTGGAGAAGAACTTCCGCGAGAAGTTTCAGGCTCTCAACCGCGTCACGCTCACTGACGGCGAGTTCCATCGCCTGCTCGACGAGATCACGACCCCTGACGTCTTCACCGCCGCCAAGACGCTTCGCGTGATGAACAGCTTCACCCGCGATGACGGTACACCCCTGAACTACACGCTGGTCAACATCAGGGACTGGTGCAAGAACAGCTTCGAAGTCGTCAACCAACTCCGCGTCAACACCGACAATAGCCACCACCGGTACGACGCGATTCTGCTCATCAACGGTGTGCCCGCCGTCCAGATCGAGCTTAAGACGCTCGGCATCAACCCCCGCCGGGCAATGGAGCAGATCGTCGACTACAAGAACGACCCCGGAAGCGGCTACACGCGAACGCTGCTCTGCTTCGTCCAGCTCTTCGTCGTCAGCAACCGCGATAGCACCTGGTACTTCGCCAACAACAACATACGCCATTTCAGCTTCAACGCCGACGAGCGGTTCCTCCCCGTCTACCAGCATGCGGCCGAAGACAACACCAAGATCACGCACCTCGACGGCTTCGCCGAGAGGTTTTTGGCGAAATGTACGCTCGGCCAGATGATCAGCCGTTACATGGTCCTCGTCGCCAGCGAGCAGAAGCTGCTGATCATGCGCCCGTATCAGATTTACGCAGTCAAGCACATCGTCCAGTGTATCGAGCAGAACGATGGCAACGGCTATGTCTGGCATACGACGGGCAGCGGCAAGACCCTCACCAGCTTCAAGGCTTCAACGCTTCTGAAGGACAACCCGGGAATCGAGAAATGTCTGTTCGTCGTGGACCGAAAGGACCTCGACCGCCAGACCCGTGAGGAGTTCAACCGGTTTCAGGAGGGCTGCGTCGAAGAGAACACTAACACTGGCGCGTTGGTCCGCCGGCTGCTCTCGGACGACTATGCCGACAAGGTCATCGTCACCACGATTCAGAAGCTCGGCCTGGCACTCGATGAGGGCAGCCGCCGAAACGTCCAGCGCAAGATCGACGGCAGAAAGACCTACGCCGAGATGCTCGAGCCGTTGCGCGACAAGCGGATGGTCTTCATTTTCGACGAGTGCCATCGCTCGCAGTTCGGCGACAATCACAAGGCCATCAAGTCCTTCTTCCCCCAGGCCCAGCTCTTCGGCTTCACCGGCACGCCCATCTTCGAAGAGAACGCCACCGTCCGCCAAGTCGCCGGCGAAGAGCAAACGCTCCGAACCACCGAGGATCTCTTCCAGCGCTCACTTCACGAGTACACCATCACCCACGCTATCGACGACGGGAACGTCCTACGGTTCAACGTCGAGTACTACAAGCTTCCCGATGGCACGCCCGTTAAACCCGGCGAGACGATCGCGATGCGGGCGGTCATCGACACCATCTTGGACAAGCACGACGCCGCGACCGCCGACCGGAAGTTCAACGCGCTCCTCGCCACCGCGTCGATCGACGACGCGATCGAGTACTACGAGGGGTTCAAGAGGATGCAGGCGGAGCGTCAGGCGGCGCACCCCCGGTTCGTCCCGCTCAAGGTGGCCGCGGTCTTCTCGCCACCGGGTGACGTCAGCGCTGACGTGCGTCAGATCCAGGAAGATCTGCCTCAGGAGAGGGCCGACAACCAGCAGCATCCGGAAGAGAAGAAAGAGGCGCTGGAAGCGATCATTGCCGACTACAACGCGCGGTACGGCACCAACCACGCGATCGGGGAGTTCGACCTCTATTACCAGGACGTGCAGAAGCGGATTAAGGACCATCAGTTTCCCAACGCCGACCTGCCCAAAAAGGGCCGCGAGAAGATCGATCTCACGATCGTCGTCGACATGCTCCTGACGGGATTCGACTCGAAGTATCTCAACACGCTCTACGTCGACAAAAACCTTAAACACCACGGCCTGGTCCAAGCGTTCAGCCGCACCAACCGCGTGCTGAACGCGAGCAAGCCGTTCGGCCACATCCTCGACTTTCGTGGCCAGCAGGCCGCGGTCGACGAAGCCATCGCCCTCTTCTCCGGCGCCAGGGCCGACCGCGCCCGCGAAATCTGGCTCGTGGACAAGGCCCCTATGGTGATTGAGAAGCTCGAGGCCGCCGTCCGACGCCTCGACGCCTTCATGAAGTCGCAAGGGCTGCAAATCAGGCCCGAAGACGTCCCGAACCTCAGGGGCGATGACGCCCGCATGGTGTTCGTCAAGCAGTTCAAGGAAGTGCAGAAGCTCCAGACCCAACTCGACCAGTACACCGACCTCACCGAGAGCGAGAAGGGGACCATCCAGCGGATCCTGCCGCGCGAGCAACTCCGGGGCTTGCGCGGAGCCTACCTCGAAACCGCCCAACGGCTGCGCGAACAGCAGGCCAAACGCGCCGGCGACGGAGAGAAGTCGAGTCCCGACCTCGATCAGCTCGATTTCGAGTTCGTCCTCTTCGCCTCCGCTCTGATCGACTACGACTACATCATGAACCTGATCGCCCGCTTCACCGGACAGGACCCGAAGCAGAAGCTCAGGATCAGCAGGGAAGCGCTCATCGGGCTGATCGAGTCGGATGCGAAATTCATGGACGAGCGGGAGGCGATCACGCAGTACGTCAGAACGCTGGAGGCCGGGCGGCCGATGAACGAGGGCGCCGTGCGAGCCGACTACGCTGCGTTCAAGGCCGAGCGCGACGCCAGGGAAATCGCCGCCATCGCCGACAAGCACACGCTGACCGCCGAGTCGCTGCAGTCGTTCGTCGAGACCATCGTCGGCCGGATGATCTTCGATGGTGAAGGACTCACGACCCTGCTCGCCCCTCTCGACCTCGGCTGGCGCGCCCGCACGGAGAAGGAACTGGCCCTCATGGAAGATCTCGTGCCTCTGCTGAAGAAACGGGCAGGCGGACGGGAGATCTCGGGGCTGAGCGCGTACGAAGGATGAGCGAGGCGATGAAGGGCGACAGTAAACAGACCTTGTTGCCGAAGTTGCGGTTTCCGGAGTTTCGTGAGGAGCCCGGATGGACCAAAGCGCCACTGCGCGCTTACGCCATGTTGGTCAAGGACCGCGTCGGAGCAGCCAAATGCACACCTTACACGGTTACCTCGGGCGTTGGTCTGGTCAGTCAGCAGGAGAAGTTCGGCCGCACAATCGCGGGTAACTCGTTCAAGAACTACCTGCGGTTGAAGAAGAACGATTTTGCCTACAACAAGAGCGCCACGAAAGCGTTCCCGCAAGGCTACATTGCACGGTATCTACACGACGACGATCCGGGCGCCGTTCCGAACAGCATCTTTACCTGCTTCCGAGTGAACGAGTCGGAGGTCGACCCGACATATCTCGACTACCTGTTTGCTAGCAACCTGCACGGCAGGTGGCTCAAAACTTTTCTCACCGTCGGCGCTCGCGCTCATGGGTCTTTAAACGTTCGTGACTACGATCTCCTCGCCTTGCCGGTGCCGCTTCCCAGGGGCAAGTCCTCTTTAGCTGAGCAGCAGAAGATCGCCAACTGCCTAACGTCGCTGGACGAGGTGATCGCCGCTCACGGCCGAAAGCTGGAGATCTTGCAGGCTCACAAGAAAGGGCTGATGCAACAGCTCTTCCCCCGCGCAGGCGAAACTCTACCGAGCCTTCGCTTCCCCGAGTTCCGTGACAAGCCGGAATGGTCCAGGAAGCCGTTGGGCGATCTCTTCGAGACAGGAACGGGAGGCACACCCGACCGGGCGATCAAGGAATATTGGGGCGGCGGGATCCCGTGGATTACCACCTCTCTTGTCGACGGGAACGTCATCCGGACGGCAGAGGAGTTCATCACGGAACAGGGCCTAGAGAATTCCTCCGCGAAGCTCTTCCCTGCCGGGACGGTACTGATCGCACTGTACGGCCAAGGCAAGACTCGCGGTAAAGTGGCAATTCTCGAGATAGAAGCAACGACGAACCAAGCGTGCGCCGCCGTGCTGCCGTTGGGACCGATCGACCCAACCTTCACGTTTTTGAGCTTGGGGGCGCGCTACGAGGAACTTCGAGCGCTCAGCAACAGCGGAGGTCAAGAGAATCTCAGCCAGCGACTCATCCGCGCCCTGCCGTTTAGCTATCCCGACGATCGTTCCGAACAAGAGAAAATCGTCGGGTGCCTCTCATCGCTCGATGACCTTGTTGCCGCGCAGGTGGATGCTCTCACCGCCCTCAAGACCCACAAGGTAGGCCTCATGCAGCAACTTTTCCCATCACCGGAGAGGACTTGAGGCATGAGCACGGCCGGCACATTCGCCGATGTAGCGGCCTTGGCCACGCACCTGCGCGAGGAGCTCGAGGGAAAGAAATTCGTCTTGCTCTATGCCTACAACGGCACGGGTAAGACGCGGCTATCGACCGAGTTCAAGAACCTCGGCAAGAGCGGCGACCTCGGTGACACGCTCTACTTCAATGCCTTCACGGAAGACCTGTTCTCCTGGGACAACGACCTGGAGAACGACCAGGAGCGGGTGCTGAAGATCAACAAGGACTCACGCTTCTTCGCCGGGCTCTGGGAACTGGAGATGGATAACCGGATCCGCCCCCTGCTCGACCGGTATGCCGATTTCGACTTCCGCATCGACACGGACGAGTGGGAAGTCAGCTTCTCCCGAAACGTCCAGAACGGGGAAAGGCTCGTCACCATCGACGACATCAAAGTGTCACGCGGCGAGGAAAACATCTTCATCTGGTGCTTCTTCCTGGCGATCGTTCAGCTCGTACTGGACGGCGCCGAGGCGTACAAGTGGGTCAGGTACATTTACATTGACGACCCGGTTTCGTCGCTCGATGACAACAACGCAGTGCTGGTCGCTCACCATCTCGCGCAGATGCTCGAAAAATCACCGGATCGGTTGCGGATGGTCGTATCAACGCACCACGTGCTCTTCTTCAACGTGCTGTGCAACGAGACGAAGAAGGCGCGCAAGTATTTTCTGGCGAAGGACCCGAAAGGGTCCTTCGTCGTGCGGGATACGAAGAGCACGCCGTTCCTGTATCACCTGGCCTCCCTGGTCGAGTTGCACGAAGCCCAGAAATCGGGTGCGCTATACACGCACCACTTCAACATGATGCGCCGCGTCATGGAGCAGACAGCCTGCTTCTTCGGGTACGAACGATGGGACCAGTGCATCCGGCCCGAGGATGACGACGCGAACGGCACGGTCTACAAACGGGTGATCGATCTGATGAGCCACGGTGACTACTCCCTGTACGAGCCACGGGAAATGATGCAGGAGAACAAGGAGCATTTCGGTCGCGTGTTGCGGCAGTTCATCAGCCGCCATCCGTTCAGCCAGGCATTGTTCCCGGCTGAGGTCAAGACGGAGCCTGCGACCGCCGCGAAGTAGGACTCGATGACCGAACAAAACCAGAAACAACTCGGAAAGACTCTCTGGAACATTGCCGACCAGTTGCGCGGAGCGATGAACGCGGACGATTTCCGCGACTACATGCTGTCGTTCCTGTTCTTGCGGTACCTGTCCGACAACTACGAGGCCGCTGCGAAGCGAGAGCTCGGAAAGGACTACCCCGATGTCCCTCTCGACGTCATGGCGCGGACCGGGGCAACGACGCCGCTTCAGATCTGGTACGAGGAGAACAAGCAGGACGTCGCCGCCTTCGAGAAGCAGATGCGCCGCAAGGTGCATTACGTCATCGAGCCCCCCTACCTCTGGGGGAACATCACCGACCTGGCTCGAAGGCAGAGCGACAAACTGCTCGATACGCTGCATAGGGGTTTCAAGCACATCGAAGAAGAGTCCTTCTCGACGAACTTCCAAGGCTTGTTCTCGGAAATCAACCTCACCTCGGACAAGCTGGGGCGGAACTACGAGGCCCGGAACGCCAAGCTGTGCGCCATCGTCAGCGAGATCGCGCGAGGGCTGGCCATGTTCTCCACCGACTCGGATACGCTCGGCGATGCGTACGAGTACCTCATCGGCCAGTTCGCCGCCGGGTCGGGGAAGAAGGCGGGCGAGTTCTACACACCGCAGCGGATCTCGGACATCCTTTCGGAGATCATCACCCTCGACAGCCATGAGCCGGCGACCGGCAGAAAAGCTCGGCTCGAAAGCATCTTTGACTTCGCATGCGGATCCGGCTCCTTGCTGCTCAACGTGCGGAAGCGCATGGGGGCGCATGGGATCGGCAAGATCTACGGCCAGGAGAAGAACATCACCACCTATAACCTCGCGCGCATGAACATGTTGCTGCACGGGGTCAAGGACACGGAGTTCGAGATCTATCACGGCGACACCCTGCTCAACGACTGGGACATGCTCCGCGAGACCAATCCCGCAAAGATGCCCAAGTTCGATGCGGTGGTGGCGAATCCCCCTTTCAGCTACCGGTGGGAACCGGCCGAGGCCATGGGCGAGGACGTCCGATTCAAGAATCACGGCCTGGCGCCCAAGTCCGCCGCAGACTTCGCGTTCCTCCTCCACGGCTTTCACTACCTCAAGGACGACGGTGTGATGGCGATCATCCTGCCCCACGGCGTGCTGTTCCGCGGTGGCAAGGAAGCCGACATTCGCAAGAAACTTCTCGACGATGGCCACATCGACACCGTCATCGGGCTGCCGGCCAACCTGTTCTACTCGACAGGCATCCCGGTCTGCATCCTCGTGCTCAAGCGCTGCAAGAAGTCCGATGACGTGCTGTTCATCAACGCGGCGGATCATTTCGAGAAGGGCAAGCGGCAGAACTACCTGACCGACGCCCACATACGAACGATCATCGAGACGTACCAGGAACGCCCGGCGGAGGTCGAGCGTTACGCGCGGCGCGTCGAGATGCAAGAGATCATCGAGAACGACTACAACCTCAACATCTCCCGTTATGTCAGCACCGCCGAACGGGAAACGGAGATCGACCTTGCGGCGGCTCACGCGGAACTCGTCGCGATCGAGGACGAGTTACGCAGGGCAACCCGCGAGCACAACCGGTTCTTGAACGAGCTCGGCCTGCCCCCGCTACCTACCACCGATGCTGGTTCGTAGAGATCTCTCGCGTCCGATACTGACGCGGCCGCTGACCCAAACGCCTCATGGGTCTAAGAAGACGCTACCGACTTCATCGAAGCACCCATTAGCCCTCCGGCCTGTCACGCCGGAGGTCGCGGGTCCGAGCCCCGTCGGGCCGCCAAATTAAAATGCTCACCAGCCGCCACTTGGCGGCTTTTTTGTTGGCTGCGAGACATTGCCGCAAAGTGACGCACTCGTTTTGAACACTCAATGACCGCGTGATTTTGCGAGGTGTCAATGGGAATCGACGGTATAGTTATTCGGCGCGACTGCCTGCTCGGGCGATTTTGGTTACAACCGGCGGCGACGGGATCAACTAGTTCCGCCTTTGCAACGGCGCTTAACCGTTTCACTGCCTGCGGATGTCAACGTGCGGTTAGCCGGTCGCGGACTTCGGGTGGATGTAGGTCTCAGCCTTGCGCGGCCGGGTCGAGAGCAGAAGGTCGAACAGCGGGCAGCGATGCGGCGTCCACCTTGACGCCCTTGTTCAAGTTCTTGTGCCGGCCGAACCGAAGCCTCGCGCTTCTCGCCGCGGCCACGCCGATCGAACCGGCCTGGGATCGTCTCTTGATGCTTCCCCCGCCCATGCCTGACCCGACGCTTCCCTCCGCGATGTAACAGAACGGTCAGACGAAGTCGGAGTCGAGGCGAAGGATCAGGGACATCGCGAGTAGAATTGCTGGCTGGACGCCATGATGCTCATCCGCAAGATCGCACCTCTCACCGCCGCATTCGCGTTGATTGCGATCAGCGCCGTCGCGCAGCCGACGGTCGCGATCGCGCCGCCGTCGTCGAGCGAGTTCGGGCGGGCGGACGGGGGCGCGCTGGAGATGGTCACGAAATCGCGCGAGCGGTTGTCGGGCACGCTGTCGCTCTCGCGGGACTTCGGTGCGTTCGGCGGAAACCGTTACGACGGCTCCGTCGGTGGCGCGGTGGTGAACGATCGCGTCTGGTTTTTCGCGTCCGCCTCGCTCCTGCCAGCGATGCGCTTCTCCCCTGCCGCGTCGGGCGCGGTCGATACGAGAGTCACGGCACAGCCGGTCGACTGGATGAGCGTGAGCGGGTGGTATGCGCGCGCGCAGCAGGCGGCGCTCACGGTCACGCCGTCATCGCCGATGAACGTCACGAGCGTGCCGTCGTCGTGGCTTTCGCTGCACGCGACGGCGATGCCGAACGACCACACGCTGATGGAGTTCAGCTTCTCGCGACGCAATGCGGCGACGCCGGTCTTCGGGACCGTGACGCCGTAGGCGCGCATCGCGCGATCGGGCGCGCCAGACTGCAGCGGCGAGTTCGGTCCGCGGCAAGGAGTCGTGCAATGTGAGCACGGGCTGGTTCGCCGCGGAAGCCGCGAACGTGCAACCGGGCAAGACGACCGTCGTCGGCGGCGACGGCGCGGTCGGTCTCCTCGGCGTGCTGTCCGCGAAGACGCAGGCGATCCGCTCGACGCGGCCCGGCGGTCACGTCGGCTACGTCGGCGTCCCGCACGGCGTGGTGCTCGACGGCGTGGAGCTGTTCTTCTCGCACGTGCATCTGCGCGGCGGTCCCGCGTCGGCGCGGCGCTTCCTTCCCGCACTAATCGAAATGGTGTGGGACGGCAGGATCGATCCGGGGAAAGTCTTCGATCTGACGCTGCCGCTTGCGCAGGTGGCCGGGGGATATCGCGCGATGGATGAACGCCGCGCGATCAAGGCGCTGCCGCGGCCGGGCGCCTGAACGACATCCGCGGGCAAGGCTCGGTGCCTCTATTGCGGAGGCGCCGCTCCGGTTCCGCGACGGTCGTTGATGAGATAGAGCAGGTCGTCGACGCGCAGCGATGAATCGCCGTTGACGTCGGCGCCGGCCGCGGGGATGGCGCCGTCGCCGAAGTAATAGCGCGCGATGGCGTCCATGTCTGCATCCGTCACGAGACCGTCGTTGTCGGCGTCGCCGCGAGGAGCGCTGCCAAGCGCGAGGAGATCGATCGATGCACCGTTCCACGTTCCGGCGATCAGCTCCGGCGCACCGTCACCGTTGAGGTCCTGAAAGCGAACGTTGTCGAGGTACGGCAGGGCGTATTCCGCGGCCGCCGTCGTTGGACAAGACGTGCCGCCGGTGGGATAGAGGCGCAGGGTCTGGTCGTCCGCAACGGCGAGCCACTTTGCGCCGCCGAGCGTGACGTAATCGGCCGCCAATGCGTAAGTGCCGGGGCTGCAGCGCCACTGCTCGGCGAGCGTGGTTCCTGAATAGCTGATGATCACCGGGCTGCCGGACGTGACGATGAGGGCGAACTCCCCCGCCGTTGCAGCGACCTTCGAGATGCCGGTCATGGAGGTGTGGATGCGCTCCGACATGTCCGACATGCGGAAGACGTAAAAACCGGAGTACGTCACCACGACGAGATCGGGCACGCTGTCGCCGTCGAGATCGGCGATCGCGAAGTTCTGCACGAGATCGTCGAGTGCAGGCGTCGAGGCCTGCACGAACGGCGACGCGCCATCGAGGACCTCGACCTTGTTCGTGGCCGCGACGACGATCTCGTCGGTAGGATCCGCATCGATGTTGCGCACGATCATTCCGCTGGAGGCTGTGATGTTGCTCGCGGGACTCGTCCACTCGAGCGCGTGGGAGACTCCGTCATAGACGGAAATGCGGCCATCCGAATAGCGGCCGCCCATCACCACGATCTCCCGAGCCGGATCGGCGTCGACCTGACCGGTCGCGATGTCGGTGTTCCCCTCGAAGCTTCCGCCGCTGTACCACGCCGTGACGTTGCCGCCCAGATCGTGGATCTGCACCTGACCGCTGCTGTATCCGCTGTCCGTCGTGGCGGTCACCGCTACGAGCTCTTTGCGGCCGTCGCCATCGAGGTCGGCGATCGACGCATGGAACGGACCGTCCAGATCGGACGTGGACCATTCGATGGTCTTCGAGGCGGTGCCGGCGATGAATGCCGCGTCTTTGCCGGACGAGCTGAATCCCGCGCCCCAGATCACTTCTCCCGCGCCATCGCCGTCGACGTCGCCGGCGGCGATGCCGCTCACGCCATGTTCAGGATTGGAGACGCGCCACAGTTCCGTGCCGGTCCATGAAAAGCCGTAGACGAATCCCCACTGATCGTCGCCGGTGAGGATCTCGTTCTGCCCGTCGTGGTTCCCGTCGCCGATGCCGAGGCTCTGCACCGTTCGCTCCGCAGCGGTGAAGGACGACACCGTGTGCGTGTCGCCCTGCACGACGCGCACGGTTCCGCTCCACGCGTCGCTGCCGACGATCTCCGGCTTGCCATCGCCATCGACGTCGCCGACGGCGACGTGAACGCCGAACCCGCCGGCAAAGCCCCACTTGAACGCGTGCGTGACGCCGTTGAGCACCTGGCCGTCGCTGTCGCCGCTCAGAATGATTTCCGGAACGCCGTCATTCTCGAGGTCCGCGACGGCGACGAAGGTTCCGCCGCGGCCCGCCGCCGTCCACTCGAGTGCCCGCGTCGCCGCGTCGTAGACGTACGTGTTACTGAGCGTGGCAACGACGATTTCCAGGCCGGGATCGGCGTCCGCGTTTCCGATCGCGACATCCTGGACGGCTTCAGTGCCCGGAAGGGTGATCGTGGCGCGCGGACCGCCGAAGCCGAGGGGCGTGTAGATCTGGATCAGTCCGGGCTTTCCGGAGCCTTCGTCGGTGCCCACGAGGACTTCATTCGCGCCGTCCGCGTCGACGTCGCCCACCGCAACGGCCACGCAGTTCGTGCGCTGCGTGAACCAGACGGTCCGGTAGGACGAGGACGTGACGGCGCTGAGCGCGAACGCCGCGCCGTTGCTGCAGGTGACGATCTCCGGCGCACTCGAGGCGCTGCCGTAGACGTTGCCCACGACGATGTGCGCACCCCCGACGTAATCGGACTGGATTCCGGTGCGATAGAGCGGGACGCGGCGCAGGGTCTCGGCGGCGGACGCGGAGACGGTCACGAGTGCCGCGGCGAGACAGACCGCGAGCATCGTGGATCTGGAGAGTTTTGGCATCGAGGGCTTTGGGGATCGTTAATGGATTTCGGACCGCGCGCAATTGTAACGCGACAACCCGTTCCCTACTTCGCGCCGCGACGGCGCGCGAGCTCCGTCGTCACGAGGCGTAGCTCGCGATCGGTTTGTCCCGCGACGGACGAGTTCTCCTGCGCGCGGCGGACGAGATACGGGATTGCGGTTTCGAGCGGGCCGTAGGGAACGTACTTCGACGTGTTGTAGCCGTGCTCGGCGAGCGCGCGACTGAGGTTGTCGCTCATGCCGAGGAGCTGGGAGCATTCGACGCGCGGATCGCCGGGCGTGAGGCCGCGGCGCGACATCTGGTCGAGCAGCTTCGCGACGGACGCCTCGTTGTGCGTGCCGGCGACGAGCGCGATGCGATCGATGTGCTCGATGCAGAACGCCACCGCGGCGTCGAATGCCGCGTCGGTTGCTTCCTTCGTCGCGTGGATCGGATCGGGCTGGCCGGTCGCCGCGGCGCGCGCGCGTTCGGCTTCCATGTAGGCGCCGCGCACGAGCTTCACGCCCGGGATGAAGCCGCCGCTCACGCCGCGCTCGTACAGGCGCTGCAGGTAGTCGAGCCGGTCGACGCGGTACATCTGCACGGTCGTGTAGATGATGGCCTGCTCGCGGTTGAACTCCGCCATCATTTCCTCGGCGATGTCGTCGATCGCCTTCTGAATCCACGACTCCTCGGCATCGATGAGCACGCGCAGGCGATCTTCCGCGGCGGTCGCGCAGATCTGCCGCACGCGCGCAACGGTGCGGTCGAATGCCGCGCGTTCGTTCGCAGTCAACGCTGCACCCGACGACACTTTCTCGAGCAGATCCTTGTCGCCGACGCCGGTGATCTTGAAGACGCCGAAGGGCTCATCGCTCGACGACGACGCGTGACGCAGCGCGTGCAGCACCTCGTCGCGCGTGACGTCGAAGCCGGCCTCGTTTTTCAATCCTTCCGCGGAGTAGTCGAGGATCGAGCGGATGCCGCGCTGGTGCAGGCGCTTCACCGTGCCTTCGCAGTCTTCGATGCTGGTGCCGCCGCAAAAGTACGGAAACGGCCCGATGTAGCGCACGAGCAGCTTGCCGAGGATCGGAATGCGCAGCGTGAGGAGCCCGAGCGTCTCGCCGTGCGCGACGAGGCGCGGCAGGATCGAGCGGAACATCAGGCGGATGAGGTGCAGCTTCCAGGTCGGGACACCGCGGAACGTGAGCTCGGTGTCGTACAGGTCAACCGCCGGATTCGATCCCATGCGGTGCGAGAGATTACTTCGCGCCGCCGTTTCTTGCACGCACGGCGACGCAGGGCGCCGCGAAGTCCTCGTCGCCGAATGCCGTGCGGCATTCGGCGACGAGGTTCCTTCATTGCGCTTCGGGTCGGAAGAGATAGACGTTGCCGCCGATGGCCTTGCCTCCGACGCGCTGCACGACCGAGAAGCGCGACGACGTCGTGTCGGAGCCGGGGCTGCCGATGACGCCGATCGTGGTGCGATCGCCGGGACGCATGTCGAGGAAGAGGCCGGCCTCGTCACCTTCGAGCTGCCACGCGTTGTCAGGATCGAGACCCATCGACTCGAGCTGGCGCATCAGCTCCGGCGTTACTTCGATGCGGATCGGCCGCGCCTCGCCGAACGTCGGACGTGCGGCCATGCCGCGCGGCAGCGCGAGCTTCACGGCGTCGCGGAGATCGGGCTTCGACACCACGACCTCGAAGCCGCGCTCCTCCGGCGGATCGATGAGCTGGATCGGGAAGAGGATCGGCGCGAGCATCTTCATCTTGAACTTCTGGATCGTGACGTTGCGCTGCGCGATGTGGCGCGAGATCGGGACGAACTCTTCCGGCTTGAGGAGGTTCTGCGCGCGGATGCTCGGATCGAGCGGATCGTCGGGCGATTCGACGATGGTGAGGATGCATGCATGTCCATCCACTCCCTTCGGCACCGACCATTCGAACCGCGCCAGCTCCGGCACCTCGGCATCGATGTTCGCGATCTGCCGGCACGGATTAACCGGATCGATGAGCTGCCAGCCGGTGCTCGGATCGATCGCGCCGCACGGACCGTTCGCGGGGAATGTCGTCGACCAGAACGACGGCGGCAGCGGCGGCAACGCGGCCGACAGCGGCGCCCAGATCGCGATCACGCGCGTCTTCTCCACCGGCTGCACGCCGCGGTTCTGCACCTGCACGTAGACGTGCGCGGTCTTGCCGGAGACCGGCGCCGCGTCGACCATCGTGCCGGCCGGGCAATCGCCGAGCGTCGTCGGACAGACTTCGAACTCCACGTGATCGACGCGCGAGAACGTGTTCTTCGGCAGCGCCTCCGACGGGACGTAGACGCGAATGTCGCTCGACGTCCACCAGTACGTTCTGCCGCCCCACGTGTCGTCCGGCTTGTAGAACTGCGGGCGCGCGGGATCGGGGATCGGATGCTCGGCGTCGGGAATGCCATAAGGCGAAGGCTCGACGCCGTCGTCGTAGACGTTGTCGCGCACGACGAGCATGCGCGCCGGGCACTTCGCGTCGGGATGGATGTCGCGGCGATAGACGCCGTGGCCGAACGTGCCGGCATAGAGGACGCCGGTCTTCGGATCGGACCAGATGCCGTTGATGAACGTGCCGTCCGGCATTCCTTCGTCGAACGGCGTCCAGACCGCCGACGGCGGCGCGCCCGGCGTAATGACGCCGCGGAAGACGCCGACGGTCGTCGCGGCGTAAACGATGTCCGCGTCGAACGGATCGACGGCCACTTCCATCACGCCGCTCGACGGCGGCAGACCGGTAGCGCCGCTGCCGGACACCGGCACGTAATTGGTGCCGTCCGTCGTCATGTAGAGCGGCGCGTTGCCGCCGGAGTACGAGATGAAGACGCGGAAGGGATCGTTCGGATCGAACACGATCGACGTCGGCAGCAGCTTCGGCAGGCCGGTGGCATTGGCGGTCCAGTTCGCGCCGCCGTTGTCGGTGCGCCAGATGACCGGCGTGAACGACACGCCCTGGAAATTCGGACAATCATTGAGCGAGGGAGGGTTGTACGCGACGGCGGCCATGTACGTCTGGAAATTCGCCGCGGACGCGCTGGCGATCACGCGCGCCTTTCCGCCCGCCGGAAACGCGGTGTTCGTAAAGAACCAGTTCACGCCGTCCGTGGTCTTGAGGACGGTCTGTTTGTCGCACAGATCCCCGCCTCCGGCGAGCGCGCCGCCTGCATAAAGGCGATCCGTCGTCGCGGGCTCGCGCACGGGCACGGGAGTGTTCCATGCGATCTGCGACTGTCCGCCGATCGTCCCGGGGACGGGATTGGCGATCTCGTATTCATTGTGATTGCAGTTTGCATAGAGCGTGTCGGGATTCTTCGCGTCGACGCCGACCTGGAAGCCGTCGCAGCCGCCCGGGTTGTACCAGGTGCGGTTGCCGAAGGTGATCTCGGTGCCGTTGTCCTGCGAGCCGCCGGCGATGAGAGACGGATGCTCGTGCTCCGAGGTCATGTAATAGAACTCGGTCATGATCATGCCGTGGGACGCGTCGTGCCAATGCCAGACGTTCTGGCCGGAGTCGGTCGATTTATCGACGCCGCCGTCGTTGCCGGCATAGAGGATTTTCGGATTGACCGGGTCGAAGGTGAGGGCGTGGTGGTCGCCGTGCGTGTTGTAGGGATAATCGGGATCGTGTCCCGCGGAGATGATTTCCCAATCGAAACCGCCATTGAGGCTGCGGTACATACTGAGGCCGGCCGCATAGACGCGGTTCGCGTCCGTCGGATCGACCTCGATCACGTTGTTGTACCAGGAATACCAGAAGAAGTTGGCGCTGCCGGAGTCATTGACGATCACCGCGCTCGGCAGCACATCCCATAAATCGCCCGACAGAATGGTCTTGTAAATGCCCTGCTGCTGGCCGTCGGTGGCGACCATGCGCGCATAGAGCACGTTCGGGTGCGTTTTCGCCATTGCGAGCGCGACGAGGCGAATGTTGTCCGTGGGAATGCCGTTGTCTTTCTTCACCCACGACGCGCCGTCCCACTTCCAGATGCCTTTGCCGAACGATGCGCTGGGGCTGTACACGCCGGCGAAGACTTTGTGCGGCGTCGACGCGAAATCGACCACGAGATCGCTCGTGGCGGCGTCGAAGTTCCCGATGCGCGAGAACGTGATGTTCCCGCCATTGTGGACGCCGAGCCAGACGCCGTGGTTGGTCGCGACGTAGATGTCGTTCGGTGAGGCCGGATCGATGCGGATGCGGAAGATGATCTTGTTGTCGAAATCGGGCGGGCTGACTTTCTTCCACGAGCCGGGCGCGCCGAAATTGGTCGAGCGCCAGATGCCGATACCGCCTCGGTACGAGTTCTGGTAGTCGGCGTCACCGCCGCCGGCAATGACTTCGCTCGGCGTCGACGGATTCACCGCGATCGAACTGAAGACCGTAGACAGGAAATCATCCGACACGCGCTGCCAGCGCCGGGCGCCGTCCACCGACCGCCAGATGCCGCCGACGGTGGTCGCATAGACCTTGTTGCCATCGGTCGGATCGACGGCGATCTGCGTCACGCGCCCATTGATGTTCGTCGGACCAGCGCTGACCCACGCGCAGCCGTTCGCGTCGGTTTCGTTCGGGCCGTTCGTGCGCGGGCGCGGATGCCGCGCGCGCCGCATCGCGGTGAGCTCGCTGTACGCGCGCACGCGCGCCTCGCCGCCCTCTTCGCTGAACAGCTGCTGGTACAGCTCGAAGCTCTGTTCGAAATCCTCTTTCTGCTCGCCGGCGATCGGCTCCACCAGCGGATATTTGTCGTACACCGAGCTGTCGCTTCTCCGCTCCTGCGCGAACAGGGACGCGCACGACAGCGCGAGCAAAAAGACGAGACACACCACGCGCACCGATCGGCCCTTCATGACTTCCTCCTTTGTGTTGTTCGCGAAGGAAGTTAGAGCGCGGCGCGCAAAAGCTCCTGACGGTTGGGTGACCGTTTGGTGACGGCAGGGATTACCGGCCGGTTTCGCTCACCGCCCCGCCCTAGCCACCCCGCCCGCCCTCCCGGCGCAGCGCGCGAGTTCCGCCTCGGCTTCTTCCACGCCCTGGCGGTTGCCGAGCGTCGCGGCGAGATCGCGGGCTTCGAGCGCGCGGGCGCGGCCCGCGTCGTGGTCGCCGCGCGCGATCGCGAGGCGCGCGAGGTCGGTGAGGATGCGGAACTCGTCGTCGCGGTCGCCGATGCGGCGGATCATCGTCAGCGCGCGGTCGAGCAGATGCGCGGACTCGTCGAGCGCGCCGATCTCACAGCGCGCGCGGCCGAGGAGCCAGAAGCATTCGGCTTCGCAATGGGCGTCGCCGCTCGACTTCAGCTGACCGATCGCTCGCGTGAGATACGAGATCGCCTCGGCATGCGCGCCGCGCGCGAGATGCGCCTGGCCGATGCCCATGTTCGCCTTCGCCTCGCCGTTCACGTCGCCGACGGTCTCGGAATCGGTGCGCGCGCGCACGGCCAGCTCGATGGCCTGCTCGTAGTCGCCGCGCGAGAGATACGCCCAATGCAGGCGGCGCAACAGCAGCGCGCGCTCGCGGATCTCGCCGGCGCGATCGTGATAGTCGAGCGCGCGCGCCATGAGCGCGGTGCCCTCCGCGTAGTCGCCGCGGAGCGCGAGCGACCAGCCCATGATGCCGTCGGCGAGCGCCGCGAGCTCGGCGCCCGGCTCGCCGGCCCGCAGTTCCTCGACGAGCAAGGCCGCGCGTTCGTAGTTGCCGGTGGATGCCTCGACGCCGGCGAGATGCACGAGCGCGTACGAGATCGCGCCGCCGTCGTCGCGGTCGAGAAAGAGATCGAGCGCCTGCGCAAGCGACGCGCGCGCGGCAGTGTAGTCGCTGAGCGCGATGTCCGTGAGGCCGCGGCGCAGCAGCGCGTGTCCCAGGGGAAGCGGATCGCCGGCGGACGCGGCGATGGCGACGGCGCGATCGAGCGCCTTCGCCGACTCGCGGATGCGTCCCGCGGCGCGCCACGACTCGCCGAGGGCGAGGAGGACGTCGAGAGACTCCGCGGGAGTGAGCGTCAAGTGTCGCGAGAGCTCATCGACGCGCTGAATCAGCGCGACCGCCTTGCGCCACTCGGAGCGGCTGCTCGCCGCGCGCCACGCGCGCATGCCCGCTTCGAACGAGCGCCGCAGATCGCCGGCGGCCGAATGATGCGCCGCCAGCGCCTCGGCGACGCGCTCGCTCTCCGCGCCGTACACCGACTCGAGCGCCGCCGCGGTGCGCGCGTGCAGCTCGCGGCGGCGGCGCGGCGGAATGGCGTCGTACACGACACGGCGTAGAAGCGAATGCTGAAAGCGGCAATCCTCGCCCGGCGTGAGCCCCTGAATCGACAGCACGCCGCGGCGCACTCCCTCGCTCAGCAGCTCTTCCACTTCTTCGACGCTCGCGCCGGCGACGCCGCACAGCGTCGCGACGTGAAACTCCTCGCCGATGACGGCCGCGGGCTCGAGCAGCGCGCGCAGGCGCTCGGAGAGGCGGTTGATCTTCGCGCGCGCGGCGGTGACGATCGTCTCCGGCAGCGAGAGATCGCGCACGCCGTTCCATTGCCAGCCGTGCGACTCGGCGTCGGGCGCGATCGCGCCGACGGCGACGAGATGCCGCAGCGTCTCGACGAGAAAGTACGGATTGCCTCCGGTGAGGCCGTACAGCGTCTCGACGTCGTTGCGCGGCACTTCGCCGCCGCGCCGCATGCCGAAGATCCTGCCGATCATGTCGCGGCAGTGCTCCTCGCCCAGCCGCTGCAGGCGCACCGTCGTGTACGTGCGCCGCACCGCCTGCTCGGCGAGCCACGACTCGACGCGCTGGTCCGCGCTCTCGGCCTCGCCGCTGCGGATGATGTTGATGAGCATCAGCGGCTCGTTCTCCACCATCCGCATGAGACAGCCGATCACGTCGAGGCTCGCCGGATCGGCCCACTGCAGATCGTCGAGGGCGATGACGAGCGGCTGCCGGCGGCTCAGCGCGAGCCACGCGCGGCAGATCGGCACGATGATGCGGAAGTGATCGCCGGCGTTGCCCCCGACCGGTTTCGCGCCCGCGGCATCGACGCGATGCGAGTCTTCGAACAGCTCCGCGGGCAGCCGCACGCCGCACGCCGCCTCGATCGCATCGCGCAGCGGCGTGCCGTCGGGCGGCTTGCCGTTGACGACCGCAGTGCGGAGCAGATCGATGAACAGCTCGTACGGCGCGAGCCGCGCGCCGCGGTAATCGAAGAAGCGTCCGTAGAGCGAGATCGCGCCCTGCTCGACGGCCCAGCGGCGGAAGTGGCGGACGAGCTGCGTCTTGCCGATGCCGGTCTCGCCGACGATGGCGACCGGCCGCGGCGAGCCTTCGAGCGCGCTGCGAAACTCGGCGCGCAGCGTGAGCAGCTCGGCGTCGCGCGCGGCCAGCTGGTCGTAGTTCGGAACGAGCTCCGACTCCGTCGTAGTGACAATTTTCGGCGTCGCGGCGCCAATGCGTGTCACCGGCGCGATGAAGCGATAGCCGCGGCCGTGGTACGTGGCGATGAAGCGCGACTGCTCGGCGTCGTCGCCGATCGTGCGGCGGATCTGCGAGACCGCTTTCTTCAGCACGCCGTCCGTCGTGAAGACGTCGGGCCACACTTCCTCGAGCAGCTCTTCCTTCGACAGCACGCGGTCGTTGTGCTCGACGAGATAGCGGAGCACGCGCACGGCGCGCGGCTCGAGCGGCACGACCTCTTCGCCGCGATAGAGCAGTTCGACACCGTGCGCGAGGTGAAAGGTACCGAACTGCAGAATCGATCCGTCTGCGTGATTCATGACCGCCGGAAGTAAATTGTAATGGCTAGGCGGGGTTCCCTACGCAAGCGACATGCCGCGGAAGGCGCGGATTTGCGCGTGCGAAGACGCCGCGCGGCGCGCTTCTGCAGCGCCTCTGCGCGTGGCTGGACGTCGCGTGGGAGCGGCACGACGACGCGGAGCGGCACGACGACGAGGCGCCGCCCCGCATCCGCGGGACGGCGCTCTTATTGACCGCGGGACGCGGCGCTCAGTAGTAGAACGACGGCGTGAGAACCGACACTTCCATCATCTTGTCGATGGGCAGGCCGTTCTTCGACGCGGCGCGCCGGATGGCTTCCGGGTTCGGGCCGTCGTAGACGCAATACGTGCGCTTCTTGTCGTCGCTCACGTAGCTGTGCACCCAGTGCACGCCTTCGCCGGCGTTGACGGCGCCGACCTGCGCGGCCGTCGCGGCGCCCACGTTGTTGATGGGGATGTGCAGTCCGTCGGGGAACGTCCGTTCGATCATGTAACGAGGCATTGTTCGAGTTTCTCCTTCGCCGCGAAAGATCGGTCATCCGCGCTTCGCGCACATCGGGAGAAACTCCCTATTTTTCGGCGGCGGATTCCCCAAGTTGGGCGCGGAAGACGCGCGCCGCCTCGCGCCGGCTGCGCACGCCGAGCTTGCCGAGGATCGACGAGACGTGATGGTCGACGGTCTTCGGCGAGACGAACAGCTGCGCGGCGATGTCGGCGTTGCGCAGTCCCTCGTCGAGCAGCCGGAGGATCTCGATCTCGCGCTCGGTGAGTCCCGAGGGATTCGCACGCGTGGTCTCGCGCGGACCGCGCACGCCGAGCGCGCGCAGCTTGCGCCGCACGACGTCGATCAGCGAGCCGTCGCCGAGGCGCTCGAGCATCGCGGCGGCGCGGCGCAGCGCGTCGACATCGTCCGCCCGCGCCAGCGAGAGCGCCGCCTCGTACGGCCGCCCGACCGCTTGGAATGCATCCGCCGCTTCGACGCAACGTCCAGCGAGCAGCAACGCAAACGGCTCCGCGATCCCGTCCGGCGGCGCGTCGAGCTCCAGCCACATCGCCAGGCTGCCGCGCGCCCATGGCTCCGCGAGTCCTTCCGACATCGCGAACGCGTCGCGCGCCTCCATCGCCGCCCCGCTCGTCTCCCCGCGCAGCCACGCCGCCTCGGCACGCGCGGACGCGACCGGCGCGATCCGCTGAAACTCGCCCGTGCGCAACGCCAGCTCGCGCGCCTCGTCGAGGAGCGCCATCCCTCCCGGATCGCCGCGGCGGATGCGGATGCGTCCCAGCACCGCCGCCGCCGGCACGCGCGTGACCGACGACGCGCCGCGCGCGAGCACCACCTCCGCGTCCTCCGCTGCCGCATCCCACGCGCCACGCTCGAGGTGCAGCCGCGCGCGCCACGCGCGCATGTACAGCACCCACGAATCGAGATCGCGGTCACGGCAATACGCGATGCCCTCCTCGAGCCACCGCGCGGCCGCGTCGTAGCTGCAGCGCCGCACGTTCGCCGAGGCGAGGTTCGTGTACGCGCGCGCGACGTGCTCCTGATAGCCGTGCTGCAGCGCGATGCGCAGGCTGCGCTCGATCAGCTCGTCGTAATCCTCCGCGGTGCCGACGTTGTTCAGCGCGTGCGCGAGGATCTCCTGGTCGTCGAACTCCTCGGCCAGCGCGATCGCGCGCGCGCCCCACGCCGCCGCCTCGTCGCGTTCCTGCGCGAGCATGTGCAGCTGCGCCTTGTTGCTGTACGCCATCGCCAGCTCGCGGCTCGGCAGCAGCGGCTCGAGGATCGCGATCGCGCGCGTGGCGCAGTCGTGCGCCGCCGCGTTGTGGCCGAGGAACCAGTGCAGGCGCGACTGCCAGCGCAGGTTGTCGCCTTCCTTGCGCGTCTCGCCGAGGGCGTGCCAGATCGCGAGCACCTCGACGCGACGCTCGAGCGCCTCGTCGAGACGGTCGGTGAGATAGCACTCGTACGACAGCGCGTCGAGCAGCGCCGCGCGCTCCGCTTCGCTCGCCGCGCCAGAGTACTGCAGCGCGGTGCGATAGTGCGCGGCGGCCTCCTGATGCGCGCTCGCTTTCGCCGCCTCGGCCGCGGCGAGCGGCGCGTAGTGAAGGATCGCCGCCGCGTCGCGCGCGCCGGCGGCGTGATGCGCGAGTCGCGCGAACGACTTCTCGTGTGCGCCCAGCAGGCGTTCGAGGATGAGCCGATGCATCGGCATGCGCCGCGCGTCGAAGAGCGAGTCCTCGATCGCACGCCGCGCCAGCTCGTGACGAAACACGATCGACGCGTGCTCGATGCGCACGATGCCGCTGCGCGCCGCGGCTTCCGCATCATCGACGCTCGCGTCGAGCAGATGCAGTTCCGCGCGACCCGGAATCAGCGACGCGAGCTCGATGAGCCGCCGCGCTTCCGGCGCGAGTCCGGCCGCTCGCGCGAGCACCGCATCGCGCACGGTCGGCGGCACGCGCTCGGCGCCGGCGGCGAGCACCTCGGTCACGTAGAACGGATTGCCGGAGGTCAGCTCGTGCAGCCCTTCGCCGCGATCGCCGGCGAGCTCGCGAACCGCATCCGGTGACAGCGCCGCGAGGCGGATACGGCGCAGCGCGGAACCGAGATCGCCGAGGAGCGTGATCAGCGGATGATCGGGCGCGATCTCGTCGTCGCGGTAGCTGACCACGAGCAGCACGCCCGCGCCCGCGAGGCGGCGGCCGAGGTACTTGAGAAGATCGAGCGTGGCGCGGTCGGCCCAGTGCACGTCCTCGACGATGAGGATCGTCGGCTCGCGTCGCAGTGCCGCCAGCACCGCGGGAAACAGGCGCTCGCGCGGCAGCTCCATGTCGACGCCGAGCTCCGGAGCGAGATCGTAGAGCGGGCCGAGCGGACGCGGCGTGAAGAGCGCCTCGCAGCCCGACGCGAGCAGACGAAGGTCGTCACGCGCCGCGCTCGCGAAGACCTGCAGCAGCGAGCTTTTGCCGATGCCCGCCTCGCCGATGACGGCGACCGCCGAGCCGCGGCCGGCGACCGCATCGTCTTTCGCGCGTTCGAGCTCCGCGAGCGGGGCGTCGCGTTCGAGAAGGTTGGGAGTCATCGTGAGAACCGCATTTTCGCAGTTCGCGGCGAGGCTGGCGTGCAAAGCGAGCTCCGCAGGCGTAGGATCTCCACATCATGAAAAATGCAGCTACGGTACTCCTGCTCGCCATAGCTATGTCTGCCGCCGCCGCGGACGCACCGAAGAAGCCGGCCGACTTCAAGGGCGCCGCGACGATGTGCAACAGCACCTACGCGCTCTGCATCAAAGCGCCCTGTGAAAAGAAGCCGGACGCGAACAACCTCTACCCATGCGAGTGCGTCCTCGAGACCGGCTGGAACCTCGGCCCGAACTCGTGCAGCGATCGCCAGAAGACTCTCACCTCCACCTACTCGAACCTCTTCAACCTCGGCAGCGGCACGGTCAGCTGTCCGGCCGCGACGCAATGGGCGTGGTGCTACGGCGCCAAATGCGAGGCCGACCCGCACGATCCGACGCGCGCGATCTGCAAGTGCCCCACGAGCACCAAGCCGACCGTGGTCCTGGTCGCGAACGGCCTGTGCGCCAATCCGAGCTCCGTCTGCGGCAAGCTCTGGTCGGGCGCGACGCCGGGAGAGAGCAAGTTCGCGAACGACTATTACTACTGGTGGATGACGAAGAACAATCAGCCGACGAATCCATCCGCGACGGCGTGCGCCGCGCCGTCGAACTAGATCCCGCAACGCCGCGGCGCCCTGCGCCGCGGCGTGCTCGCATCCGCGTCTAACGATGCGACGTCACGCCGGCCTGCTGGCAGTAGTCGAGTACAGGACACGTCGAACAGCGAGGCCGCACGCCCGTGCAGATGTGCTTTCCGAACGGCACGAGCAGGCGGTTGATGTCGATCCAGTACTCGCGCGGCAGCTTCTCCTCCAGCGCCCGCATCGTGTCCTCGGGCGCGCGCGTCGCGACGTAGCCCCAGCGGTTCGTCACGCGATGCACGTGGATGTCGACGCTGATCCGTTTCGCTCCGCACGCCACGCCCATCGTCAGATTCGCGCACTTCGGGCCGACGCCGCGGAATGACGTCAGCACGTCGAAGTCGCACGGCAGCTCGTCGCCGAACTCGTCGACCGTCCGTCGCGCGATCTCGCGGATCTGCGCCGCCTTCGCCTCGTGAAAACTGCTCGCGTGAATGAGCGCATCGATCTGCGCGACCGTCAGCGTTGCCACCGCCGCCGGCGTGGGCGCCCGATCGAACAGCTTCACCGCCGTCGGCAAACTCACCTCGTCGCGCGTGCGGATGGAGATGATGCACGCGACGAGCTGCTGGAACACGCTCCGGTAGCCGCGCTCCGCCAGCTCGAACATCGCCGCGTCCGCGTGCTCCGCCACCGCCGCCCGGATGCGCCGCAGCACGACGTGGATGTTGAAGCGCAGCTTCTTCGCGACTGCCACGCCCGGCGACGAACGCAGAAGCGATGCCGCGTCGCTCGATTCGGACGAAGTTCCCGCGCGCGAGAGCCGGTCATTGCCTACCCTGTGATGTCCCTCACGGCGTCTGTAACGATTTCCGCCCATCCTTCACTATCCTCCAAAGGATTTTGTATCGATGCGTGCGCTGTGGTGGAAGGCCGAGGACTCTGTCGTTGAGGGTGGACGGGTGGCGGCGGCGTTGGCCGAGCGAGGGTGGGTGGTGCAGGAGGCGGGGGACGAGCTCGAGCTGCTGGCCGGGATTCGGGCGGATGTGCCGGAGTGGGTGGTGGTTCAGGGAGACCTGCTCACCTCCGAAATGCTCGCCGCGGCGCGGCATGTGCGGCGCGCGGACGAGCGGGTCACGCTCGTCTTCGTCCTGGCGCGCTGCGAAGCCTCGCTCGTGTTGTCCGCGATGCGCGCGGGCGTGAACGATCTGCTGACGGACGACAGCTCCCCGGCGGAGATCGACGAGGCCATCGGACGCGCGCGAGGCGGGTGGGTGGCGGACGCGCCGAAGACGACGTTGCGCAACGGCGAGCGGCTCGTCGGCGGCAGCTGGTGCGTCGAACAGGTGCGGCGCGCGATCGAGCGCGTGGCGCTGTCGGACAGCAACGTCCTCATCACCGGCGAGACCGGCACCGGCAAGGAGCTCACGGCGGAGCTCATTCATCGCAACAGCAAACGGCGCGACCGCCCGTTCGTCTCGCTCAACTGCGCGGCCATTCCGGAAGGGCTGCTGGAAAGCGAGCTATTCGGCTACGAGCGCGGCGCGTTCACGGGTGCGCATGCGGCGCGTGAAGGCAAGCTGCAGTACGCGCAGGGCGGCACGCTCTTCCTCGACGAGATCGGCGACATGAGCCTCTACGCGCAGGCCAAGATCCTGCGCGCGATCGAGAGCCGCAAAGTGCAGCGCCTCGGCGGCAACCGCGAGATCGCCGTCAACATCCGCATCATCGCGGCGACGAACCAGAACCTCGAGCAGCTGACGTCGCAGCAGAAATTTCGTCAAGATCTTTACTTTCGGCTCAACGTGGCGCGCCTGCATCTCCCGCCGCTGCGCGAGCACACCGAGGACATCCCGGCGCTCGTCGCGCATCTCGCGCGGGAGCTCGCGGAGACCGCGGACCGCCGCATCGACGACATCGACTCCTCCTTTTTCGAATCGCTCCTGCAATACGATTGGCCGGGCAACGTCCGCGAGCTGCGCAACGTCGTCGAGTCGACGCTCGTCTTCTGCCACTCGACGCGCGTCACGCGGCGAGACCTCCCGCCGTATCTCCGCGCGCTCTTCGCCAGCGAGGAGCGCAAGCGCGAATCGGAGCGCGAGAAAGTGCTCGGCGCGCTGCGCGCCAGCGGCTGGAACCGCAACGACGCCGCGCGCATCCTCGGCTGCTCGCGCATGACGCTCTACCGCAAGATGGTCAAGTACGACCTCTTTCCGCACGCGGAAGAACCGGGCGCGTACGACCGCAACGCGAGCGCCTGATCGCGTGTAACACGCGCCGCGTTACAAACGTAACGTGTAACAGCTTCGCTCGAAGGGCGCTCGCAGCGTAACGTATAGATTCCAAAGACACTTTGCCGTGTCGCAGTCATGGCAGCGCCGTTGAAAAAGGAAGCGGCGTCCATGGCTGGTCCATACGCGATTGCCGCGATCGGGAAAGCGATCCTCTCGATGCTCGCCGCCGCCGTTCCGAAGCCGGAGTTCGCCGGCGCGGCGTTCGAGCTCTATCAGTCGAAGAACCTGCAGTCGCCGATGGAAGAAGGCATCGCGCTCTATCTCCATCGCGTCACACCCGGCTCGGTCGTGCGCAACCTGCCGCCGCGCGTCGGACTCGATGGACGGCGCTACCGCCCGTCGATGCCGCTCGATCTCCACTACCTGCTCGTGGCGTGGGCGCGCGACGCGTTCAAGCAGCAGCGCCTTCTCGGCTGGGCCATGCGCACGATCGAAGACACGCCGCTGCTGCACGCGAGCCTCCTCAATCAATACGGCCCAGAACCCGACATCTTCGGCGAGGGCGAGGCGATCGACGTTCTTCTTGAGAACGTCTCGATCCAGGACATGAACGTCATCTGGGACACGGCCAAGCCGCAGATGCAGCCGTGCGCCGCGTACATCGTGCGCAACGTCTCGCTCGAGTCGCAGCTGGAGATGTTCGAGTACGACCCGGTGCAGACGCGCGTCTTCGACATGGGGAAAGTGAGCGTGCCCGCATGAGCGTCGACGTGGGCACGGGCATGGAAGTCATCGTGCTCGAGCGCGTCCCGATGCTCACGCCGCTCGCGGTGCGCTTCCGCGACGAGGCGACGCGCGAGTACGCGTCGTCGTCGCTCCTCGTGCAGGCGTATCCCGAAGGTCTTCCCGAACTGCGCACGAGCGGCCTCGCCAATCCGTCCGGCATCTTCGTCTTCCGCGATCTGCCGTGGATGCGCGACGTCGAGCACGGCGACGGCGACGACGCGTTCTGGGCCACGCAGACGACGCGCACGTTCATCGTCGAAGTGCGCGACCTCGGGGGGCTGTATCTCCCCTGCTGGTTCAGCGTCGAGGTGCCGCATCGCGGCGTCTTCGGCATCGACTACGCGACCTCGCCGCCCGCCGCGCCGTTCGTCCCGCTCTTCTCCGCCCCGACGCGCAACGCGCCGGACGGCATGGGCGTGTTGCGCGCGGAGCTCATCGACGCGGAGACCGGCGAGCCCGCGGCGTGGGCGCTCGTGGAAGCGAAGGCCGGCGAGCAGCGCCTCGTCACCGGAATGGCCGACGCGCAGGGCCGCGTGATGCTGCCGCTCTTCTATCCGAAGCCCGTGATCACCCTCGGCTCGCCCGGCAGCGTCAACACGCCGCTGACGCAGCAGACCTGGGCGGTCGACTTCACCGTTCGCTATCGCCGGCGCACGCCGGTACCCGCGCTTCCCGATCTCGTCGACGTCCTCACGCAGCCGCCCGCGACGGCGTGGGAGGAGACCTCGCCGCTGACGCCGTGGACGCAGACCACGCTGCAGTTCGGGCGCGAGCTGCGCCTCTCCACGCACGCCGGCGGCGGCGCGACGCCGACATTGCTCATCACTCCGGCGGGGTCGCCGCCCTGAACGAAACGAGGAGAACCGAATGCCAGAATATCTAGCTCCAGGCGTCTACGTCGAAGAGGTCTCGTTCCGCTCGAAATCGATCGAGGGCGTGAGCACGACCACGACCGCGTTCATCGGGCCGACGCGCTTCGGCCCCATCGATCTCGTCCCCGACGTGATCACCGGTCTCGTCGAATACGAGCGCATCTACGGCGACCGGCAGCCGCTCGATTTCGGCAGCGGCGCCATCCACAATTACATGTGGCACGCCGTCCGGATGTTTTTCGAGAACGGCGGCAAGCGGCTGTACATCGCCCGCACGTTCCGCGGCGGTTCGCCGGAAGTCGTGAACGCCTCGCCGCTCGACTCGCCGGTCGCGTTCCCGCCGGGCGTGGGCGTCTCGCAGCAGACCGGCGCGCTGCTCGTCTCGGCGCGCTTCCCCGGCGCGGGCGGCAACATGCGCGTGCGCATCACGCTGAACGCCGGGCCGAACGTCTTCGACGCCGCCACCAAGACGCTGCGCGGCGTCGTCGAAAACGACGTCGTGATGCTGAACTCCGCGAACGCCGGCGCGCCCGACTTCTGGTTCGTCGAGTCGTTCTTTGACGGCGGCACGCCGAAGTGGCGCATCCGCCAGGGCGGAACGACCAACGACCTCTCCGCCGGCGTGAACACGCTGCAGATCATCAGCGCCGCCGTCACCGTCCTCCCGCCCGATCCGAACATCGCCTCGTTCGTCTATCCCGAGCTCGCCCTCGACGCGCGCCATCGCCGCAACGGCGCCGACGACTCGATGGCGTCAATGTTCGCGCTCGAACAGCCGTCGATGGGACGGGCGCGCTCGATCCCGATCGTGATGAACCTCGACGCGTTCGACGACGGCCTCGCCCTCATCGCCTACATCCTCGGCCTCGCGCCCGTGCCGTCCGATCCGACGAAGTCGATGGCGCAGCAGCTCAAGAATCCGGCGTCGAGCGACGCCGAGCGCTCCTTCGACTTCGTGCTCGAAGGCGGCGACGACGGCTCGCTGCCCGAAGTCGACGACTACGAGGGCCACGGCGGCGCGCCGGACGACAAGACCAAGAGCGGCCTCAAGGCGCTCGAAGACATCGACGAGATCTCCATCGTCGCCGCGCCCGGCTCGACGCTCAACTTCGCCACGCGCGCGGCGCAGGAGCTGGCCATCCTCAACTCGGTCATCTCGCACGCGCAGCGCATGCGCTACCGCATCGCGGTCCTCGACTCCGGCGACAAGCAGTCGATCGCCGACGTGCGCGACATGCGCGGCAAGATCGACACCTCGTACGCCGCGCTGTACTACCCGTGGATCACCGTCTTCGATCCGGTGACGCAGAAGGAGATCAACCTTCCGCCGAGCGGCGCGGTGGCCGGCATCTACGCGCGCAACGACATCGAGCGCGGCGTGTTCAAAGCGCCGGCGAACGAGGTCGTCGACGGCGCGATCGGCCTCGAGACGCTGCTCAACAAGGCCCAGCAGGACGTGCTCAATCCGCTCGGCGTGAACTGCTTCCGCTTCTTCGAGGGACGCGGCTACCGCCTCTGGGGCGCGCGCACGGCGAGCTCCGATCCGGAGTGGAAGTACGTGAATCTCCGCCGCTACTTCGCCTACCTCGAGCACTCCATCGACAAGGGCACGCAGTGGGCGGTCTTCGAGCCGAACGGCGAGCGGCTCTGGTCGAACGTCCGCATCACCATCACCGACTTCCTCTTCAACGAGTGGCAGAACGGCGCGCTGCTCGGCGATCGCGCGGAGAAGGCCTTCTTCGTCAAGTGCGACCGCTCGACGATGACGCAGAACGATCTCGACAACGGACGCCTCGTCTGTCTCGTCGGCGTCGCCGCGCTCCGCCCCGCCGAGTACGTGATCATCCGCGTCGGTCAGTGGACGGCCGATCGCAAGGTCTAAGGAGACGACACCATGGCCGACCGCGACCGCCCTTACATGCAGTTCAACTTCCTGGTGAACCTCGGCGGAGGCGCCGATCCCGGTTCGATCCAGGGAGGCTTTCAGGAAGTCACCGGTCTCTCGACCGAGATCGCGCAGCAGGACTACCGCGTCGGCAACGCGCCGCACAACAACGTCATCAAGCTGACGGGCCTGAACAAGGCCGCGGACGTGACGTTCAAGCGCGGCATCATCAATCCGACCGCGCTCTTCGACTGGATCAACCAGGTGCGCGAAGGCGAGACCAACTCGCGCCGCACGATCACCGTCGAGCTGCAGAGCGAAGACCATCGCACCGTCGCGCGCTGGACGCTCAACGAGGCCCGCCCGCTCAAGTACACCCTCGGCGGCCTCAATGCGAAGGGCAACGACGCGGCGATGGAAGAGCTCGTGATCGCGTACGAGCGGCTGGCGGTCGAGCGCGTATGAGCCGTTCGCGACCGCTGCCGGGGATTCGGTTCGAGGCGCAGGCGCGTCCGCTCGGTGACGCGCTGCCTCGCATGGACATCCCCGTCTTCGCCGGCTTCGCCGCGTCGGGGCCGCTGCATCTTCCCGTCGCCGTGGAAGACGTCGCGCAGTTCGCGATGATCTTCGGCGGCGACGTGGAACTGCCGCGGCCCCGGCAGACGAATGGACAGGCGAGCGATCCGCGTTACGCGCAGCTCGCGCCGTGCGTCCGCGCGTTCTTCCGCAACGGCGGACGGCGCTGCTGGGTCGTGCGCGTCGCCGGCGAGGCGGTCGCGAACACGTTCGTCGTCCCCGGTCTCATGCAGTTCGACGGCGTCGCGCTGACGCCGGCGATCGCAATCGCGCGCTCGGAGGGAAGCTGGTCGGATGCGCTGCGCGTGAAGACGAATCTCAACGCGCAGCCGCTGCGCTTCGTCGATACCGATCTCACCTCGCTCATCGTCGCCGTGACGTCGACGACCGAAGTCGCAGCCGGCGATCTCGTGCGCCTCGCGTGGAGCGATGCGGACGAGACGCTGTATCTCTTCGTCGAATCGGTCGACGAGGTCGCGCTCTCGCCGCTCTCCGCCACGCTGCGCGGACTGCGCCTCGGCGGCACCGCGCTCTGGACGAAGGCGCTCGCGCAGATCGCCGCGCCGGTGAGCGCGCCGGCCGGCAGCGCGTCCGCGGCGAAGCTGACGTTCGATCTCAGCGTCCGCACCGGCGACGCCACGCTCCGCGCGACCGCGCTCGGCTTCACGCCGCAACATCCGCGCGCGTTCAGCGCGCTGCCCACCGACGCCGCGCTGTACGCGCAACGCGACGCCACGCGTTCCGACCTCTGGCGCGACGCCGCGACGCCGCGCTTCGCGCTCGCCGCGCAGAACGCCGCCGCGCGTTACGTGCCGCTCGGCATGAGCATCCTCTTCTCGAACGAAGCCTCCGCGCAGTTCCTCCCCGCGCCCGCGCTCGAACGCGACGGCCTCGCGGACTTCGGCGCGGCGCTCTTTCTCGATCCACATCTCGCCGACGCCGATACACGCGACCTCCTCGACCGCGCCGACGCGCTTCGCTATCAGGCGAACCTCGCGCTGCGCGGCATCCACTCCGCCCTCGGCATCGAGGAGGCAACCATGCTCGCCGCGCCCGACGCGGTGCATCGTGGCTGGCTCCGCGACGCCGATGACGACGCGCCCGTGCGCACGCTGCCCGCGAGCAACGACGCGGACGCGGCACCGAGCGGCTTCGTCGACTGCGCGCTGCTCGAACCGCTGCCGCCGCCGATTCTGACGTCATCGATCCCGGAGCACGGCAGCTACACGCTGACGTGGAACAGGCTGGCGGGCTTCGTCGACGAACTGCAGGAGGCGACCGACGCCGCATTCTCCGACGCCGCCACGATCCTCATCAGCACCACCGGCGCGCTGCCGATCTACGGTCACGCCGCCGGCGACTTTTTCTATCGCGTGCGCCGCACCGGCGAAGGACGAACCAGCGGCTGGTCGAACGGCATCGCCGTGCACGTCGCCGGTCTCGAAGGCTTCACCGCGCTCGACGACGACGACACGGACGATCCCGCGCTCGCGCCGATTCATCGCGCGCTGCTGCGCATGTGCGCCGCGCGCGCCGATCTCGTGGCGCTGCTCTCGCTGCCGCGCCACTACGACGACCGCCGCGCCATCGCGTACACGGCGAGCCTCGCGGCGAGCATCGAACCGCAGGCGCTGAGCTACGGCGCGCTGTGGCATCCGTGGCTCATCGTTCGTGAAGAGGACGGCGCGCTGCGCACGACCACGCCCGACGGCGCGACCGCCGGCGTCATAGCCGCACGGGCGATCGCGCGCGGCGCGTGGATCGCGCCCGCGAACGAGGCGCTGCGTGGCGTCGTCGCGCTAACGCCGAACCTCCCCGTCTTCGCGCGCCAGGCGCTGCAGGACGCGGCCGTGAATCTCATCCGCCACGAGCCGGCCGGCTTCCTCTGCCTCGACGCCGACACGCTCTCCGCCGATCCCGATCTCTCGGCGCTCAACGTGCGCCGCCTGCTCATCCTCGTGCGCCGCGCCGCGCTGCGCGCGGGCAACGATTATGCGTTCGAGCCGCACGGCGACGCGCTGCGCAACAGCGCCAAGCGCGGCTTCGAGTCGTTGCTCGCGTCGATGTACGCGCGCGGCGCGTTCGCGGGACGCAACGAGTCGAGCGCGTTCCAGGTCGTCACCGACGACACCATCAACACGCCGCAGTCGACCGACGCCGGCCGCTTCATCGCCGAGCTGCGCATCGCGCCGTCGCGGCCGCTGTCGTTCCTCACCATCCGGCTCGTGCAGCGCGGCGAAACGCCGTCGGCCGTGGAGGTGGCGTGATGGCCGAAGCGAAGAGCGTCTATCCCTTCAACGCGTTCAACTTCGAGATCCAGATCGCCGTCTCGGGCCTCGGCGGCACGATGCTCTGCAACGGCCAGTTCTCCGAATGCGACGGCCTCGAGATGACGATGGACGTGAAGACGATCCGCGAAGGTGGCAACAACGTCTCGCAGGTCCGGCTCCTCGGCGCGGTCAACTACGGCACGGTCACGCTCAAGCGCGGCATGACCGCGAACAGCCTCGATCTCTGGGACTGGTTCGACGCGCAGCAGCTCGCGGTGCCGAGCCAGTTGCGCAAAGACTTCCGCGGCGAAGCCACGATCGTTCTGAAAACACCCGACCGCAGCAAAGAGCGCGTGAAGTGGGTGCTGCGCAAATGCCTCCTCACGAAGCTCAAGGCGCCCGCGCTCAACGCGGCCGCCGGCATCGTGGCGATCGAGGAGCTGCAGCTCACCTATCAGTCGATGACCATCGAGCGCGGCGGAGGCATCGATGCCTGAACTGCAGAAGATCGCCAAGGCCGAGCTGCAGGAGCTCGACTCGAAATTCGCCTCGCAGATCAACAAGGACAAGGCGACCAAGGTCCAGTTCAACCCCGATACGCTGAAGGTCGCGTTCGCGAACCAGATCCAGCAGCCGCAGGGCGGCGGCGATCAGGGCGGCTCGCAGGCGCAGCAGTTCGTCGGCGCGGGCTCGACGAAGCTCACCGTGCAGCTCTGGTTCGACGTGACGCAGGAGCTCGGCGATCTCCCCGACGTCATCGACGTGCGCAAGCTCACCGAGCGCGTCGCGTACTTCATCACGCCGAAAGGCGATCCGCCGAACAAGCCGAAGAAGTTCATCCCGCCGGCGACGCGCTTCCTCTGGGGCACGTTTCAGTTCGACGGAATCGTGGAAGGACTCGAGGAGACGCTCGAGCTCTTCTCCGCCGAAGGCCGGCCGCTGCGCGCGAGCGTGCAGCTCACCATCACCCAGCAGAAGATCACCAGCTTCGCCTTCAACGACCAGAACGTCGCCACGCCGCCGGGCTTCTCGCGGCGTCCCGCCGGCACGTCGCCGCAGACGCCCGCGCCGGAAGGCTCGAATCTCCAGTCCATGAGCGCCGCGCAGCCGGGCGGCGGCGACAGCAGCAGCGGCGGCGGCGGGCGCGACTGGCAAAGCGTCGCCGCGGCCAACGGCATCGAGAACCCGCGCCGTCTCGAGCCCGGACAGTTCATCGACTTCGAAGCCACCAAACCGCAGATCGTGATGGGTTGAACGAATGACGACGGTAATCAACGACTTGACCATCGAGCCGAAAGCCGTGCCGCCCGCGGCCGACGCGAGCGGCGCCGGCGGCGATGCGAAAGGCAGCGGCGGCGGCGCGGCGAAGTCCGGACCCGAGCTCGAGCGCGAGCTCGAGAAAGTCTCGCGCCGCCGGCACGAACGCATGCTGCGGCTCTCCGCCTACTGAGGACGAACGCGATGCCGAGCGGAAACAGCGACAAGATGAAGGCGACGCGGCCGTCGATCTACGTCGACGGATCCGAAGACGCCGCGCTGTCGCAGGGACTCCTGCGGATGCTGGTCAAGGAAAGCATCCAGGGTCTCTATCGCGCGGAGCTCCGCTTCGGCAACTGGGGACCCAAGAACAACGAGATCGGCTTCCTCTTCTTCGACCGCAAGAAGCTCGATTTCGGCAAAGCGCTGCGGCTGCAGCTCGACAACGACGTGCTCTTCGACGGACGCGTCTCCGCGATCGAGGCGGAGTTCGGCGAAGGCGCGAGCCCCGAGATCGCCGTGCTGCTCGAGGACCGCTTTCAGGATCTGCGCATGACCCGCCGCACGCGCACGTTCAACGACGTCAGCGACGCGCAGGTCATCAAGAAGATCGCCGGCGATCACGGCCTGCAGCCGACCGTCGACGTCAACGGCCCGACGCACAAAGTGCTCGCGCAGGTGAACCAGAGCGATCTCGCGTTCGTGCGCGAGCGCGCGCGCGCCGCCGGCGCGGAGCTCTGGCTCGACGACAAGAAGCTCTTCGCGAAGCCGCGCAGCGCGCGCAACGCGCAGCCGCTGAAACTGAAGTACGGCTCCGAGCTGCGCCAGTTCACCGCCACCGCCGATCTCGCGCATCAGCGCACGGGCGTCACCGTCTCCGGCTGGGACGTCGGCGGCAAGCGCGCGATCTCGTCGAAGGCCGAGGAGGCGGCGATCCAGAGCGAGCTCGGCTCGGATCTCTCCGGCGCGAAGCTGCTCTCCGACGCCTTCGGCAAACGCGACGAGTCGGTCGCGCACACGGTGCCGCTCACGTCGGACGAGGCGAAGTCGCACGCGGAGGCGTGGTATCGCGCCGCCGCGCGGCGTTTCCTCGTCGGACGCGGACTCGCGCAGCCGAACGCGAAGCTGCGCGTCGGCGCGTGGATCGAGCTCGACGGACTCGGCCCGCTCTTCAACGGCAAGTACTACCTCGCCGACGTGCAGCATCTCTTCGACGGCGCCGGCGGCTTTCGCAGCGAGTTCACCGCCGAGCGTCCCGGACTCGGGAAGGGGAACTGACATGAGCATGTCCCTTTTCGAATCCCTTCTCGGCGAACGCGAAAGCAAAGGCCTCGGCGGACGCTGGTACGGCGTCTACGCCGCCGTCGTCAGCGACATCAACGATCCCGAAAGCCAGGGCCGCGTGAAGGTCACGCTGCCGTGGGCGCCCGACACCGCGGGCGAACGCTACGACGCGTGGGCGCGCCTGGCGACGCTCATGGCCGGCGACAACCGCGGCAGCTGGTTCATCCCCGACACCGGCGACGAAGTGCTCGTCGCCTTCGAGGCCGGTGATCCGCGCCGCCCGTACGTCGTCGGCGCGCTCTGGAACGGCCAGGACAAACCGCCCGCGTCGATGGACGGCGGCGGCAAGAACTACGAGAAAGTCCTTCGCTCGCGCAACGGCGTGAAGCTCACGCTCGACGATCACGATGGCCGCGAACAGTTCGTCGCGGAGACGCCGGGCGGCCAGAAGCTGACGTTGAAGGACGGCCCCGGAACCATCGAGCTGACCGACAGCAACGGGAACTCCATCAAGATGGAGCCGAGCGGCATCACCATCACCACGCCGGCGTCGCTGACCATCAACGCCAGCACCGCCACCGTCAACGCGTCGTCCGTCACCGTCTCCGGACCGACCACGCTCAGCGCCACGCTCGTCGTCGGCGCGAGCATCACCACGCCGTCGATCACGTCGGCGTCCTACACGCCCGGCGCGGGAAACATCTGGTGAGGATGGCCATGGAACGACACGTCGAATGGACCTCGCCCGCCGCGCTCTGGAACGACTTCAACGGCGCGACCACCGCCGATCAGCGCCGCGTCTTCCGCACGCCCGCGATCCTGCGCTTCGCCACCGACGAGTTCATGCCCGACTTCATCAACGTCGTGCAGACCGACGCGCATCGCATCAGCGACTTTCTCGCGGTGCCGGAAACGTGGCGCAAGCCGGCCGCCGACGTCGCGCCCGTGCGTCCGAAGACCGGACTCGCGGGCACGCTCGAGCGCGCGCGCATCGCCGCGGTGCGCAAGGTCGAAGCGCGCAGCGGCGTCGTACGCACGAATGCCTGGAACAACGCCGCGACGACGCGTCCGCTGAAGTTCTACCAGCCCGCGCACCAGCGCTACTACCTCGTCACCGCGTGTCTCGTCTGCCGCACGTTGGGTCTTCCGGACCGCGCGCTCGACACCACGAAGCAGGAGCGCGCGACGTTCGTCATCCGCATGCTGCAGCCGCACGCCGGCGCGGCCGCGATCAATCCCGATCCGAGCCAGTGCAGCGAGCTCGCGCTCGTCGGCGACGAATGGAAGCCGGCTGGCGACGCAAGCTCGCTCGTCGACGGCGAGACGCAGTACCCGCTCTCGCCGTTGTCGTATCAGGAGATCGACGGCCGCCGGCGCCGCATGTTCAACGGCCTCATTCCGGTCGCGAAGCGCGAGGCGCTCCTCGCCGCGAAGATGCCCGATCCCGGGAGCAGCAGCGCCGCGCAGAAGCCGCTCGACGCGCGGCAGATGATGCTGAAGACCCAGGTCCTCGGTCCGTGGTCGAACCTCGAAGACGCGGCCTCGCTCGCCGTGCAGCAGATCGCCACCGTCGACGATCCGCCGACAAACGCCCAGCGCGACAAAACGCTCGCGACGACGAACGACCAGTTGCAGACCGTCTCCTGGTACATCCTCCTCGACCTCGACGCGTGGCTGAAAGAGAACCTCGCCGACGTCTGGAACGCGATCACCGCGCAGTCGTCCGCGGGTCTCAGCGGCACGAAGCTCGCCGCATATCAGAAGCTCGCCTCGCTCTCCGACACCATGACGCTCGTCGCCGCGCTGAAACAAATCCGCGCGTCGGCCGAACAGCTCGAAACGGTCAAGACCGTCTTTCACGAAAGCAGTCCTTCCGGCTGGCCGTCGATGCGCTTCCGCTTCGTCCACGCGAGCGCCGGCGGTCCGACGGGCCTCACCGGCAAGGCACTGCGCGAGTCATTTGAAAGCACGCTCGTGGCCGCTCTCGATCAGCCGCTGCCCGGCGTCGCGACGATGGCGCCGCGGACCGTCGCCCAGGTCAACGTCACGCCGCATCGGTCGCCGTGGTTCGCGGTGCGCTGCGTGTTCGAGCGGCCGAACTGCGCGTCCTTCAAGCCCGCCGTCGTCAGCGACCCAACGGCCGCGTTTCAGATGGCCGGCTTCTTCGATCCCGACGCGCCCGCGCGGCCGATCCGCATCCCCATGCCGGCCGACACCACGCCCGCGGGCCTGCGCAAGTTCGACAAGAACACCGCGTTCGTCCTCTCCGACGTCCTCTGCGGCCAGGTCAGCGCCATTCGCGGCCTCTCGTTCGGCGATCTCATTCGTTCCGTCCTTCCGTGGCCGCTGCACAAAGACCTCGACGTCAGTCCGTCGCCGTGCACGGACGGAGGGATGGAAGCGGGCATGGTCTGCTCGCTCTCGATTCCGATCATCACCATCTGCGCGCTGATCATGCTGATGATCTTCATCAAGCTGCTCGACATCGTCTTCTTCTGGCTCCCCTTCTTCCAGATCTGCCTGCCGCTGCCGAAGTTCGACGCGAAGCTCGACGTGAGCGTGGAGGTGGGACCGTGACGCCGGGCGATCTCTACGGCCGCGGCATCGCGTTCCCGCCGCGCGTCGGCGCCGATGGGCGTCTCGCGTGGAGCGAAGGCGAGGCGAACATCCGCGAGAACATCGAGATCATCCTGCGCACGGAAGAGCGCGAGCGGCTGAATCTCCCCACGTTCGGCGGCGGACTGCGCACGTTCCTCTTCGAGCCGAACACCGTCACCACGCGCTTCCAGATCCAGGACCGCATCACGCGCGCGCTGCAGCAGTGGGAGCCGAGGATCGTCATCAGCAGCGTGGACGTCGAAGAGGACCCGCGCGATCCGCGGAGCGCGGTGGCCACCGTCAACTACCAGCTCGTCGCCACGCGCGCGGCCGCGCAGGTTTCGCTGCGCGTGCAACTCGGAGGCTGAGGAACGTCATGCCGATCACGCTGCCGAACATCGACGACCGCCGCTACGACGACCTGGTCGGCGAAGCCTTGGCGCGCATTCCGGTGCACACGCCGGAATGGACGAACTTCAACCGCAGCGATCCCGGCGTCACGCTCATCGAAGTCTTCGCGTTCCTCACCGAGAGCCTGCTCTATCGCGCGAATCAGATCCCGGAGCGCAACCGGAAGAAGTTCCTGCAGCTCCTGCGCATCCCGCTGCAGACCGCGACCGCCGCGCGCGGCCTCGTCACGATCGCGAACTCCGTCGCGTCGACGACGCCCGATCCGGTCGTGCTCACCGAAGGCATCGAAGTGCGCGCGGGCGAGGTGCCGTTCCGCAGTACGCGCGCCGTCGACGTGCTGCCGGTCGAAGGGCGCGTCTACTTCAAGAAGAAGATCACCGACGCGTCGCCCGACGTCAAAAAGTACTACCAGCAGCTGTACGCGTCGTATCGCGGCACGCCCGCGGAGATCGAGCCGCAGCTCTACGAGGCCACGCCGTTCCCGACGCGTGAAGGCACGCCGGTCGCGCTGAGCGACACCATCGACAACGGCTTCTGGCTCGCGCTGATGCTGCGCGACGTCGACGTGCGCTCCAACGTTTCCGCGGACCTCATGCGCACGCGCATCGCCAATCGCACGCTCACGCTGGGCGTGGTGCCGTCGCTCACCGAGACGCAGGCCACGCTGCCGAGCGGACGCGCATTCGCGACGAGCGCGAATGTCGCGCTGAAAGTCGAAGCGCCGAAGGTGCCCGACAGCGGCGGCCTTCCCGACGACATCGCGCAGCGCCGCGCCGAGTACCGGCCGCTCGACGTGAAAAGCGACTCCGACATCCTCGCCGTGCCGGGCGTCGTCGACATCGCGCTTCCCGACGCGTCGTCGATGCGCCTCTGGAACAACATCGATCCGCTCGAAGCCGGCGTGAACGAGCTGCCGCCCGCGCTCGACGATCCGGCGCTCGAAGCGCGCGTCGTGACGTGGCTGAAGATCACGCTCACGTCCGAAGCCACCGCCAGTTTTCTCTGGATGGGCATCAACACGGTGCCGGTCACGCAGAGCGCGCGCGTGCTCAACGAACTGCTCCCCGACGGAACCGGCGAGCCCGATCAGGTCGTGCGTCTCGCGCTCGCGCCGGTGCTCCCCGAGAGCGTCAGCCTCACGGTCACGCACCTCGGCACGACCACGCCGTGGACGGAGACCGACGATCTCGCCACCGCCGGCGCGGAAGTGCCGCTCCCCGATCCGCGCATCGCGCCCGGTGCGTGGCAGCGCGGCAAGGCACCGTCGAACGTCTTCCTGCTCGACGCCGAATCGGGCGACGTGCGCTTCGGCGACGGCGAGCACGGCGCGCGTCCGCCCGCCGGCGCGACGCTGCGCGCCTCGTACGCCTACTCCCTCGGCGCGGAAGGCAACGTCGGCGTCGGCGCGATCAACAGCTCGCCCGCGCTGCCCGAAGGATTCAAGGTCGCGAATCCGATCGCGACGTGGGGCGGCGCGGAAGCGGAAACCGTCGCGCAGGGCGAGAAACAGATCTCGCGCTATCTCCAGCATCGCGACCGCCTCGTCACGCGCGAAGACTTCGCGACGATCACCAAGCGCACGCCCGGCGTCGAGATCGGCCGCGTCGAAGTGCTGCCGAACTATCACCCCGACTTCGGCGGCGGCGAGGTGCCGGGCGCGGTCACGCTGATGCTGATCCCGAAAGAAGATCCGGCGCAGCCCGACGCGCCGCTGCCGCGCCGCCCGTTCCTCGACGCCGTCTGCCGCTGGCTCGATCCGCGACGCCTCGTCACGACGGAAGTGCTACTGCGCGGCCCCGAGTACCGCGGCATCTGGATCTCGATCGGGATCAAAGTCGCGGCGGGCTTCAACGACTCCGAAGTCTGCGACGCCGTGAAGCGCGACGTGCTCGCGTTTCTCGCGCCGCTCGATGCGGATGCGGACGACGTTCCCAACGCCGACAACGACAACGGCTGGAAGCTCGGCAAATCCGTCGTCGCGCTCGAGATCGCGGCGGTCTCGAACCGCACGCGCGGCGTCGAGTTCGTGCAGGAAGACGTGATCCTCGCCGATGCGAACGGCGTCATCGCCGCGCGTCTCGACATGACCGGGCTGCAACTGCCGCGCGTCCTCGGCATCCGCGTCGTGAACGGTCCGGCCGCATCGCTCGATGAACTGCGCGGCGGTGGCGGCAGCAGCGTGCAGGCGCCGTCGTTCGTGCAGATTCCGAAGCTCCCCGAGGAGTGCGGGTGATGGACGTCAACGGGACGAAGTTCCACCTGCTCCTCGGCGCGGACGACTGGGCGCAGCGCGCGACGAACGCGAACGGCACGCCGCTCGGCAGCGCGTTCGCGCAGCCCGACGCGGAGCTCTCGTGGGACGCGCGGCGCAACGAGCTCACGCTCGGCGCGAGGACGTTCGCGTTCACGCCGTCGAGCGGCGACCGCGCCGTCGATGTGAGCGCGCGCCGCGGCGCGGCGGCCGACGCCTTCGGCAACATCTACTGGATCGCGGAGAACGGCACCGAGCTGCTCGTCGAGTCATCGGGCAGCCGCACGACGTCGCACTTTTGGGCATCGCTCGATGCGTGCGCGCCATGCGTGGCGCCGAACGCGGCGCTCTTCAGCGACGTCGAAGTGCAGGCCGTCGCGGCGCCGCTCGCGTTGCGCGGACTCGCGGTCACGACGCAGCATTACCTCGTCGTCGGCACGATCGAGCCCGCGGGCTTGCTCGTGTTCGATCTGCATCGCGGCGGCGAGCCGCGGCAACTGCTGTGGCCCGTCGCGTTCGCGCCATTCGATCTCTGCGCGACGGAGGACGGCGGCGTGTGGGTGCTCGATCGCGAGCACAAACGCGCGTGGCGCCTCGACCGCACGTTCGGCGTCGTCGCGTTCGGCGCGTCGTCCACCAGCGCAACGGACGAGACCTTCGCCGCGATCGACGGCAGCGAAACGCATCCGAAGTCGCCGACCGCCATCGCGCTCGACATGTCGCTGCTCGTCGACGCCGTCGATCCCGTGGCCATCGAGGTGCTCGACGACGACTCGATTCTCATCCTCGACAGCCCCGCCGGCGACGACTTCTCGCGCGTGCTGCGCGTCCACCACGACGGCACGAGTGCGAGCGCCTCGACCGACGTCGCGAAGAGTCTCGTCGAAGCCGGCAAGCAGGCCGGCTTTCACCTGCTCGGCCACGACTTCGCGCGAATGGACAACCTCTTGACCATCGCGTCGACCGACGGCGATCAGGCGTTCACGTTCACGCTCGATGTCGACGACGGCGGAATCGCGCTGCAGCCGGCGCCCGACTACTTTCCGATGCGACTCTTCGGCGGCAAGGCGCTCATCGCCGCGGATACGACGCTGTACGACGCGCAGGACCGCTGGGTGCCGCTCGTCGCACAACGCCGCAATCGCTACGCGTACACCGCGACCGTCGTCATCCCGCGGCTCGACGGCAAAGAGCCCGACTGCGTCTGGCACCGGCTGATGCTCGACGCGTGCATTCCGCCGGAGTGCGACATCGAGCTCGAAAGCCGCGCCGCGAACGATCCCGCATTGCTCGGCGTCGCGGAATGGGATCGCGAGCCGCGGCTCGTGCGCCGCCTCACCGGCTCCGAGCTCGCGTGGTCCACCGACACGCGCGGCGCCGGCATCGACACGTGGGAGCTTCTCTTCCAACGCGCGCGGGGACGCTACCTGCAGCTGCGGCTCACGCTCACCGGCAATGGCCGCAGTTCGCCGCGCATCCGCGCGCTGCGCGCCTGGTATCCACGCTTCTCGTACCTCGAGCACTACCTCCCCGGCGTCTATCGCGAGAACGACGCGTCGGCCTCGTTCCTCGACCGCTTCCTCGCCAATGCGGAAGGCTTCTTCACGAACATCGAAGACCGCATCGCCGCGGCGCAGTGTCTGCTCGACACGCGCTGCGCGCCGCCGGAGACGCTGGAGTGGCTCGCGAGCTGGTTCGACGTCGCGCTCGATCCCGCGTGGGACGAGCAGAAGCGGCGGCTCTTCCTCCGCTACGCCGCGCGGTTCTTCGAATGGCGCGGCACGGTGCCGGGCCTGATGATGGCGCTGCGCCTCGTCTTCGAAGACTGTCCGAACGACACGATCTTCGACGTCGATCGGCCGCGGCGCGCCGGTCCGCGAATCGTGGAAAAGTTCCGCACGCGCAGTCTGCCCGGCGTGCTGTTCGGCGACACGAGCGAGACCGACACCGCCGGCCTGCCGCTGCGCCTCGTCGAACAAAAGTGGCAACCGTCTGCCGGCGCCGCCGATCTGAATCGCCGCTGGGCGGAATTCACCGGCGTCGATGCCGCGACGTACAGCATCACTGAACCGCCTGCCAACGCCGCGCGGTGGCGTGAGTTCTCGCGCGCGACGCTCGGCTTCGTGCCGTCGGCCAGCAGCGCCGATCTCGCGCTGTGGCAGCAGGTGCTCTTCCGCCGCTACAAATCGCTCGCCGAGCTCAATGGCGCATGGCAGACCGCGTACGCGACGTGGTCGGCGATTCCGCTCTTCACGCAGCTCCCCACGCGCAGCGCGCCGCTGCGCGACTGGGTGCTCTTCGAAGGACTCGTGCTTCCGGCGCGCGTGGCCGCGCATCGCTTCAGCGTCTTCCTGCCGCAAGGCACGCTCGGACTCGCGGATCGCGACAAACAGCTCGACCTCGCGCGCCGCGTCATCGCGCTGGAGAAGCCCGCGCACACCGCGTTCGACGTGAAGTTCTACTGGGCTTTCTTCCGCGTCGGCGAGGCGCGTCTCGGTGAAGACACGGTCGTCGACATCGGCTCGCGCTCGCCCGAACTGCTCTCGGCGTTCGTCCTCGATCGCAACTACCTCGGCTCCGGCTGGCTGGCCGGACGTTCCACGCTCGCGTCGGACTGCGGCTGTCCGCCACCGACCTCTGGAGGATCGCGATGACCACCTTCGCTGTACCCGCCTCGGCCGCCGAGGCCAAAGCACCCGATCCCTCGCGCCACGTCAACTACGCGCTCGGCATGGTGCTGGGCGTCGACGACTTCAATCAGGAGTTCGCGTACCTCGCGGGGCGCGACCGCTGGCTCGCGCGCGACGCGATCGGCTACGGCACGCTGAACGGACTCAAAGTCACGGTCGACAGCGGCGCCAAAGGTCCGCGGCTCACCGTGACCAGCGGCAGCGCGCTCACGCCGCGCGGCCAGCTCGTTTGCGTGAAGCCGGCGCAGTGCGCGTATCTCAACGACTGGCTCGCCGCGCACGACAAAGAGATTCCCGCGCTCGTCGGCTCGCCGATCGCCGGCACGATCGAGCTGTATCTCACGCTCTGCTATCGCGACTGTCCGGTCGACCTCGTGCCGATCCCCGGCTCGCCGTGCCGTTCCGAGGACGAGCTCATGGCGCCGTCGAGACTCGTCGACGACTTCTCGCTCGAGCTGCGCACGGCCGCGCCGAATCAGGCGGAAGAAGATCTCCTGCGCGAATTTGCCGCGGGACTGGCGCAGCTCACGTTCGGCGGCGGCGGACCGTATCTCTCCGTCGACGATTTTCAAAAGGCGCTCGCCAACATCGTCACGACGAGCGTTTCCTCACCGCCGTCATCGCCGCTTTCCTCCCCGATTTCTTCCCCGCTCTCCGCCTCGGCGGAGGTGCATCTCGACTTCAGTGCGCTCTTCGGGATGGAGCTCGATCCGGCTTTGAGCGCCGACTACTACCGCGCGGCGTTCCTCGTCTGGATCGAAGACATCCGCCCGAAAGTGCACTCGCTCTGCGGCTGCGGCGGCGGATGCTGCGGCGGCAAGGACGGCGACGCACCGAAAGCGGACGAGTGCCTGCTGCTCGCACGCCTCGAAGTGCCGGTCATCGAGAGCGCCGGCAACTGGCTCGTCGACGACCTCGGTACCGTCACCATCGACGAGTCGCGGCGCCCGATCCTGCTGCACCTGCGCATGCTGCAGGAGCTGCTCGCCGGCGGCGGCGCGTCCTCCTCGACGACGCCGCACGCGGCGCTCGTCGCGGCCGGCAACGTCAGCGTCAACGCGAATCAGGCGCCGGTGTTCGGCAGCCTGGCCGTCTTCTTCCAGGCGGCGAACACGATCCGTCTCGCGTTCGACGGCTACGCACAACCGGGCGGCGCGCACACGTACCTCGTGCGCGCGTTGCCGCAAATCGGACCGATCCCGAATCCGACCGTCCAGCTGGACAGCTTCGTCGCGGACGGCATCCTCCTGCGCGTGACCAACGGCGCGGCCAACGTCACCGAGCCGAACCTGCGCGCCACGATGTTCAACGTCGAGATCAACCGGCTGGGATAGGAGCGCGTCATGGCCAGCGACCTTTTCAAGCCGATCGTCAACGAGCGCACCCGCGCGCCGAACTTCTTCAACGGACGCCTGCTGACCGGCGAGGCGATGACCGACGAGCAGCGCGCGCAACGCACCGCGCGCGAGCTGCTCGGACAAGCGATCGGCGACGGCGTCGTCTACGGACTGGAAGTCTCCATCGCCACCGCGTCGAACACGCTCACGCGCCCGGTCGTGACGATCGAGTCGGGTCTCGCCATCGATCGCCGCGGAGAGTTGCTGCTGCTCGCGAACGACGTCGACGTGCAGCTCGTGCGTCCCGATGATCCGGTGCCCGACGTCGCAAAGATCTTCCGCACGTGCACGCCGATCTCGAGCGGCACGTACATCGCGAACGCCGGCGTTTACCTCCTCACCATCTCGCCGATCCGCACCGGCAACGGCCTCGCGCAGGTGAGCGGCCTCGGCGACACGCCGCGCGGCTGCAACGTGAAGGACGTCATCGACGCCGTCGAGTTCCGCCTGCTGGAGCTGCCCGTGCCCGCCGCCACGCTCGGCGACGTCAACCATCTCCGCAACATCGTTGCATATCAATGCTTCGGCGCCGCGCATCTGCTCGACGTCACGAAGGATCCGTTCGCCGCCGATGCGGAACCGCGGACGCTGCTCGACGACGTCACCGCGCTCACCGAATGCGACGTGCCGCTCGCGCTGCTGTACTGGACGGCGACCGGCGGCATCCGCTGGCTCGATCTCTGGTCGGTCCGGCGCCGCGTGACGCACATGCGTGCCGCGTCGCAGTCCGTGCTCGACGGCGTGCTCGACGACGTTCGCGTCGCGGTGGCGGAAGCGATGATCCAGCAGTTCCAGGAGCACATCGCCGCGCAGCTCGCGGTCTCCGGAAATCCGGCGAGCCTCACCGCAACGGACATCTTCATGTACCTGCCGCCGGCCGGGATCCTCCCCGCGAACATCACCGGACATGCGGGCTTTGAACCGTCGCAGTTCTTCGGCGGACTGACGACGCTCGGGCCGCGCTTCACCGAAGGCGCGCGCGTCGAGCAGCTGTTCGCCGAGGCCGTGCGGTATCCGCCGATTCGCCTCGCGGACAAGGAACTGATCCGCCTCTACAACATCCGCGAGAACCGCCAGGCCATCGACGGCAGCTTCCCGGTCGCGCCCGCGGTCGTGTTCACGAACGGTCACGTCCCCACGCGCGCCGGCGCGCATTTCGACCTCGCCCACTGGGGCTACGCGAGCTACGCATAGACGAAGGAGAGCGCATGACGACGACAGGACTTCCGCACGTACAGCCCGGCGATCTGATCACGGCCGGGCAGATCAACGATCTGATCGATCTGCTCAACTCGATCGATCAACGCCTCGCCGCGGTCGAGCAGACCGGCGCGCAGTCGGGCAGCGACGTCGTGATCAGCGCCATCGAGCCGCCGTCCGGCAACGTGAAGGTCGGCGAGCTGGTGCGCGTGCACGGCGCGAACTTCGGCTTCTCCGTCGGCTCGCACCGCGTCTACATCGACGACGTGCGCGTGAACGCGTTCGAAGCCGGCAGCTCCGATCAGCTGCTGAGCTTCAAGGTTCCGCTGACGATCGTCGACGCGCCGGTGAACGGCCGCCCCGCGGTGCTCACGGTCAGCAACGCCACGTCGAGCACGCAGCGGACGCTGATCCTGCGCTCGGCGATGACGCTCGCCGGCGCCGCCGACGTGAACTTCATCAACGTGCAGCCCGCGACGCCGACCGCCAACGCGCAGGCGTCGTTCCAGTTCCAGGTCGTCTCGCAGGCGAACCTCGAGGCGACGTTCGCGCTCACGCCGAGCGTCATCTCATCCGTCAGCCAGGCGCTCTGGACGTCCGGGCTGCGGCTGCTCGACTCGAATCAGGTCGAGATTCCGGGCGGTCAGGTCACGCTGACGCCGGGACAGTCGAAGACCGTCTTCGTCGTGATCAACCCGATCCCGAACGTGCCGAACGGCACGGCGTTCACCGTCGCGCTGAACGTCGCCTCGGGCGCCGTCACCGGGTCGTCGGGCAACATGCCGTTCGCCGTCGGCTCCGCGGTGCAGCAGCCTGACTCGACGATCACGCTCAACGCGCCGACCGCCGACGTCGTCAGCGGCAGCGCGGCGCTGAACGCCACCACGCTCACCGCGGGCAACGGCGCGATCGTCAACCTGTCGTTCCCATCGACGTTCACCGTGCAGGGCAACTACGACATCGCGCCGTCGCTCAAGAACGGCGCGGCGAACTGGGGGCTCGTCGTCGCGGTGAACACGCCGAATCCGCTGCCCGTGCTGCAGACGGAGATCAACGCCGGCAACGGCAAAGCGTCGAAGAACATCGTCATCGCCATCCAGCGCAACGCCGGCGCCACTGCCGGCACGCTCGAAGTCAAAGTCACCCGCCAGGGCCAAACGCAGAACCGCACGCGCACGCTGCAACTGCAGCTCGGCTGAAGGAGAACGTCACATGCGCCTCAAGCAACTCGCACTCGCCCTCGTCCTCACCGCGGCCGTCGCGCCCGCGCTCGTCGCCGCGGTCTGCATTCCGCCCGCGACCGGCGTCTTCGGCAACGCCACGCCGCCGAACTGGTGGGATCCGATTCCGCCGCAGGCGATCTACGCGCATCATCTCGACGATCCGCGCTGGGTCGGCGCCGGCGTGCTCACGTACGGCGACGGCACGGCCACGCAGGCCGACTTCCGCGCGCTGCACGACAATGCCAACCAGAACCTCTTCCTGTCGTGGCGCGTGTTCCTCGCGCCGGCGATGAACGCGAACCAGAACACGCTCTACGTCGGCTTCGAGCGCGCCGGCGGCGCGGGACCGATGGTCATCAGCGTGTCGCTGCCGACGCTGGTGCCGTCCGAGGATGTGGCGGGGTCGACGACGGCGAACGTGCTGAACAACGACGGCTCGCTCGGCGCCGCGCTGAACCTGCCGTGGCTGTCGAACACGCGCGTCTGGATCAACAACCCCACCGCGAACTCGTTCGCCGTGCAGATGCTCGTGCCGATCAGTGCCGTCAACGTGTCGGCCTCCAACTTCAACATGTGGTACGAGGTGCTGATCGGCACGCCGTCATCGCCGCAGTTCCCCTTCGCCTGGCCGCGCACCTCGTTCCTCGGCCCGCCGTCGATGCTCGGGCAGATCGCGACGTTCCCCGTCCCCACGTCACCCGGCGCGTGGGACGCGTTCCGGCTCAGCACCGGCCCGTCCGATCCGAACTGCGCGAACTCCGGCGTCTCGCTCGACGTCTATCAGATCGGCACGACCAACTCGCCGTCGTATCAGGTCAACTACAGCACCACGCTCCCCAAGCCGGTGAACACCTTCTTCGCGCGCGCCACGAACAACAGCGGCGCGCCGATCAACGCCGGCACGCTGCGCGCGCGCTTCCGCCTCGCGAACTGGGGCTCGATGCCGGGCGATGAAAGCAGCGCCGATCCGAATGCGCTGTGGGCGACCATCCCCGGCGGCGACGACGTCGGCAACGCCAACGCGATCCCGAACGCCACGACCGCGAACGCGTCGAACGACAACCACTTCGACTGGACGCTGTCGAACGCCGACATCGTGCCGTTCGAGAACGGCACGCGCAGCCGCGACAACTGCCTGCTCGTCGAGCTGACCAGCACCACCGGACTCACGTTCACGAACAACAGCATCCGCCGCAACATGAGCTTCGTCTCCGCGTCGAAGTTCGTGCATCGCGCGGAGATCAGCATCAAAGGACTGACGCCGATCGCCGCCGTCGGACGCGACGTCTACCTGCTCGTCGAGACCGCGAACATGCCGGCCGTCGTGAAGACGCCGCCGCCTCCTCCGCCGCCCGGACTCCTCAACGATCCGAACGGCCATGACATGACGCCGGCGCAGTACGAGGCCGCCGCGGCCGCGGGACGTCTCACCGAAGCGCAGATGGATTCGGTCATTCCGACGTATCGCGTGCACGTCTTCTACGACTCCGGCAAAGCGATCAACGGCCACCCGATCCTCATCCCGCAGGGCGGCTTCGGCTATCGCGTGATCCACAATGGCGACCTCCTCGGCTGGGCGCACGAGACCGTCGGCGAAGACGTGACGCTCACCCAGGTGGCGCCGAACTTCTACAAGATCTCGCATGTACCGAATGACGGCGTGGTGCATGTCATCACCACGATCGAGGCGCGCGAGCACGGCCAATCCGGGCCGTCCGGCGCGTGGCGCTTCTTCGTCGATGCCGGCGGCAACTCGCCCAACGGCGCGCTCGACGGCCGCTTCAGCATCAACGCCGGGCTCGAACGCCGGCTGACGAACAATTGGTCGATCGAAGGCATCCTCGGCTACCACGCGTTCGACGCGGTGATCGACGACGTCAACGCGTGGCAGCTCTCCGCGAACGCGAAGTACTTCTTCGGCACGTCGGCGCTGCAGCCGTTCGTCAACGCGGGCGTCGGCGTGTATCGCATCGATCCGCCGGACGACACGGAGTTCGGCTTCAACGCCGGCGCCGGTCTGCTCTGGAACGTGAACCCGAAGTGGGGCGTCGAGGCGGCGTACAACCATCACTCGACCGATCCGGTCGACTGGTCGACGCTGCAGCTCGGACTGCGCTGGTCGTTCTGAACGGGAACTCGGATGCCGGCGACCACCATCGGACGCGTACGCGTCCGCGCGAATGCGGAGGACGCCCTCGCCGTGCGCATGCGCGGCGAGGCGGCGCTGCGCGCGCTCGACCTCGAGCCGCACGGCATGCCGCCGCAGGCGATCCTCTGCATTCGCGCGCTGGCGGATCCGATGCCGGGCGCGATCGACGTGCGCTCGTCGCACGCGTCGCGCGCGACTTCGTGGGAGCGCGCCGCGCGAATCGCGATCGGCGACGCTTTGCGCCGCGCGGTGCGTCCCGCGCTCGGGTTCGTGCCGGCGGCGGCGGACGCGGTGCTGTTCGCCGATCGCGCGGAGCTGCTCGCGTGCGCGGCGCGTGACGCGTGCCGCGGCGCGCTCGACGCGTGGTGGTGGATGCATCTCGTCCGCGGGATGTCGTTCGAGGCGGTGATCCGCGAATGGCTGCGCGCGCCCGACTACGTCGCCGCCGCATACGCGCTGCTCGCGGAGCGCGGCGAGGCGCTAGCGTTCGTGCGGCAGCTCGCGGCGGAGGATGCGATTGCGCTCGCGACGCGCGTGCTCGATGCGCACGGACACGACGCGCTCGCGCGCATCGTGTCGGAAGCGCATGCGCAGCCGTCGCCGCCGCGGATGGCGACGCTCGCGCGCGTGCTCGCGTCGCCGAACGTTCCGCCACCCGCGGCGCTAACGACGGAACAGCAGCTCTTCGTCGCTGTCATCGAACGCGTGCGCTCGCCGCACGCACTTCCGAGTGCGCGCGCGCTCGAACCGATCCTCGACGCGATCGCCGTACCACCGCGCGCGCACGAATCGCGCGTGCAGGCTGCCGCGTCGCCCGAGGTCGGGTCGCATGATGCGGCAACGCCGCGCGCATTCGATGACGCGCCGGCGGCGCATCGCGTCGATGCACCGCGCGCGCAGGAATCGCACCGCGAAGACGTGCGCGACGCGCCGCTCGCTTCGCAGCCACCCGTGCGCGCGCTCGACGACTCACGATCCGAACCCTCGATCGACGCACGCGAGCTCGCAACACCACAAGACCTCGCCCCCACGACGAGCGTGCGCGAGCACGAACACGCAAGCACGCTCGACACGCACGACGTCGCCTCGGTCACCGAGGTCGCTCGACTCGATGACCCGGCGCCGCATCCGTTGCTTTCATCGACCACCGCCCTGCCGCCCGACGCGAACGACGCCGTCGAAGCAACGATCGACACCGCCGCCGACGACGACGAGCCCCTCGCCCCGCCCGCCCTCCCGACCCTCCTCGCGCACGCCATCGACTCGCCTCACGCCGGCGTCTTCTTCCTCCTCAACATCGCCCTCGCGCTCGAGCTCTACGATCCGTACGCGGCCGACGCGCCCGAGCTGAACCTCTGGGACTTTCTCGCGTGCACCGCGCGCGCGCTCGTTCCCGCGATCGAAGACGACGACGTCTGGCCGCTCCTCGCGCGCCTCGCCGGCCGCGAGCCGCACGACGAACTCCCGCCGCTCGACGACGAGCTCCTCGCGCGCGTTCGCGAAACGCTCGCCCTTTTCCTCGATGTCGACGATCCCGCCGCGTTTCTCATCCGCCGCTACGGCCGCATCACGCTCACGCCCGCGCACCTCGACGTCGCCTTCGCTCTCGCCGCGCATCCGATCGAGATCCGCATGGCCGGCCTCGATCGCAACCCCGGCTGGATTCCGGCCGCAGGACTCCATGTCGCCTTCCACTTCGATTGACGCGCACGCGTCCGCCGGCACCTTCGCCACGCTCCCGCGCAACGCGGCCGCGCACTTCAAGCTCTGCTTCCTCGGCGCGGTCCTGCATGTCGTCGACCAGCTCGCGCACAACCTCGGCGGACTCGACGAGGTCATCGAACAGTTCCCATTTCTCCGCGCCTATCTCGACGAGCTCGAAACGCTCGGCGCGACGCCAACGACACCCGCGCACGACTGGCTCGCGCGCGTCCGCCAGTGGGAGCTCGGCGTCGACGCGCATCTCCCCATCCGCGCGCTGCGGCACGCGCTCGACCTCGACGACCGCGACCTCACGCTGCTCTTCGCCATCGGCCTCATCGAAGAAGACCCGCGCTTCGGCTTCGTCATCGAATGCGCGCAGCCGGTGACGCCGCAGCAGCATCGTCCGACGCTCGGCCTGCTCACCGCGTGGTGGCGCGGCGGCGATGACGTCGCGCCCGTGCGCGAATGCATCCGCGTGCTCCTCGACAACGGCCTCATTCAGGTCATCAACGCCGACGCGCCGCGCTTGCAGTGGGTCTTTCAAAGCCTGCCCGCGGTGTGGGACGCGATCCGCGGCGACATCTTGCGCGCGCCCGCGCCCGGCCTCACCTACATTCCGCCGCACGAGCTCGGAAGTCTCGACGCGCTCGTGCTTCCCGCGAACACGCGCCGCGCCGCCGCCGCCGCGCCGGCGCTCCTCGCCTCCGGCGACGTGCGCGCGTTCATCGTGCGCGGCCCGCGCCACAACGGGCGCCGCACGCTCGTGCGCGCGATCGCCGCCGCGCTCGGCCGCGGCGTGCTCGAGCTGCGCGGACCGTTGCGTTTGGACGACGCGCGCGTCGCCATCGCCGGCGCGCTGGCCACGCTCGCGCACGCAATCCCGATGCTCGTCCTCGACCTCGGGCTCGGCGAGACCGCCGACGTCCCGCCGCTGCGCGGCTACGACGGCCCCATCGCCGTCGTTCTCGGCAAGCACGGCGCCGTCTCCGGACGAGCGGTCGACGGCGCGATCACGATCAACGTCGACATGCCCGATGCGCACGAACGACGCGCGCTGTGGGAGCAGTCCGTCGACGCGCACGATGCCGAGGACGTCGAGCATCTCGCGCGCCGCTTCCGCATGACCAGCGGCAACATCCGCTCCGCCGCAGCGCTCGCGCGCTCGTACGCATTGCTCGACGAGCGCACGCGCATCACGCCGGACGACGTGCGCGTCGCCGGACGCTCGATGCATCGCGAGCTCGAAACGCTGGCGACGCTGCTCCCCGCGTCCGGCGGCTGGGAAAGCATCGGCGCCTCCGAATCGACATTGGGTGAGCTGCGCAACCTCGAGACGCGCTGCCGCAACCGCGAGGCATTGCGCGAGCACGTCGGACGCGCGCTCGCGCGACAGCTCAACTGCGGCGTGCGCGCGCTTTTCGCGGGGCCGAGCGGCACGGGCAAAACCATGGCCGCGCGCATCCTCGCGTCGACGCTGCAGATGGATCTCTATCGTCTCGACCTCGCGTCGGTCGTCAACAAGTACATCGGCGAAACGGAGAAGAGCCTTGATCAACTCTTCTCGCGCGCCGAGGAGCTCGACGTCGTGCTGCTGCTCGACGAAGGCGACGCGCTGCTCACGAGCCGCACCGCGGTGCAGAGCTCGAACGATCGCTACGCGAATCTCGAGACGAACTTCCTCCTGCAGCGCCTCGAATCGTTCGAAGGCGTGCTCGTGGTCACGACCAACGCCGCGAATCGGATCGACTCCGCATTTCAGCGCCGCATGGATGTCGTCGTCGACTTCCACATGCCCGACCCGCACGACCGCTGGACGATCTGGCAACTGCATCTGCCGCTCGAACACGACGTCGAGCACGCGTGGCTGCAGGACGCAGCCGTGCGCTGCGAGCTCACCGGCGGTCAGATCCGCAACGCCGTCCTGCACGCGTCGCTCCTCGCGCTCGACGACGGCCGCCGCGTCGCCACGCGCGACGTCGCCAGCGGCCTGCAACGCGAGTATCGCAAGAGCGGCGCGGTCTGCCCGCTCCCGCCAGGAACCTGACCATGCCCGGAGCCGCTCTTCGCCGCAAGCCGCTGCCGAAGCCGTCGCCGGAATCCGATCCGCGCTACCGGCGCGTCATGGAGCAGCTCAAACAAGGCGCGGCGAAAACGAAGACGCATCCGCCGGCCTCGAAGAAAGCCGCCGACGCCGCGGCCGCGTCGAAAGGTCCGCCGAACGAGAAGCTCGCCGGCGGCAAGGCGAAGCAGGTCGACAAGATCAAAGAGGCGAAGGAAGGCAAGCCCGAACAGAGCTCCTTCCTGGCCATCCTCCGCGCCGAGATCGCGAAGGCGATGCCGAAGAACCTCGGCGAGACCGAGAACTTCGACCAGACCGCGCAGCAGATGAAAGGCGGTCTCAAAGGCAACGTCTCGCAGCAGAAAGACAAGTCGACGCAGGACGTTTCCGGCGCGTCGAAAGCGGCGCCCGCGCCGTCCGGCGACGCGAAGGCCGAGAAGCCGCTGCCGCCTGAAGGCGCGCCGCCCGCGCCGAACGTCAACTCCGCCGAAGGCATGCCGGCGCCGAAGAGCGACGCCGACGTCTCGCTCCAGGATTCGAAGCAGGACACCGACGCGCAGCTGAAAGACGCGGAAGTCACGCCGACGCAGCTCAAGAAGGCGAACGATCCGCGCTTCTCCGCCGTGCTCGACGCGAAGACCCAGGTCGCGCAGAACGCCGACAGCGGTCCCGGAAAATACCGCGCCGCCGAGAAAGCCACGCTCACCGCGACCGTCTCCGGCGCGACGAGCGCCACGCGCGCGGGCGCCGCCGCGATGGTCGGCGTGAAAGCCGGCGGTAACGCGAAAGTCCTCACCCGCCAGCAGCAACAGAAAGCGAAAGACGAGGCCAAGCGCAAGGAAGTCACCGACAAGATCGAGTCGATCTACAACGCCACCAAGGCGCGCGTCGACGCGAAGCTCGCCGCCATCGACGGCGAAGTGAACGGCATCTTCGACCGCGGCGTCGATGCGGCCCTCACCGCGATGACGAACTTCGTCAACGCGAAGATCCGCGACTTCAAGATCCGCCGCTACCTCTCCATTCCGCTCCTCGGCCTCGCCGCGTGGGTCCGCGATCAGTTCAAAGGTCTGCCCGATGAAGTGAACGTCATCTACGACGCGGGACGCGCGCTCTTCCAGGGGCTGATGGACGCGCTCATCGTGCGCGTGGCGAACCTCGTCGAGCAGCGGCTCAAGGAAGCGAAGCAGGAAGTCGCGAAGGGTCAGGCCGACATTAAAGCGTACGTCGCCAGTCAGCCGAAAGACCTGCAGCAGTTCGCGCAGCAGGCCGCGTCCGACGTCAACAACCGCTTCCAGGAGCTCGAGAAAGGGATCGAGGAGAAGAAGAACTCCCTCGCGCAGTCGCTCGCCCAGAAATACAAGGAGGGCTTCGACAAAGCCAACGAAGCGCTCAAGGCGATTCAGGACGAGAACAAGGGACTCGTGCAGGCGTTCGCCGAAAAACTCGGCGAAGTGCTCAAGGCCATCCTCGAGTTCAAGGCGCGGCTGCAGGCGATCCTCCAGAAGGGCGAGGACACGATCAAGCTGATCATCGCCGACCCGCTCGGCTTCCTCGGCAATCTGATCAGCGCCGTGAAGGGCGGCATCAGCGCCTTCGTCGGCAACATCAAGCAGCACCTTTCGAACGGCTTCAAGAAATGGCTGTTCGGCAACCTCCCGCCGGGCGTCGAGATCCCCGCGGACCTCTCGCTCGTCTCGATCTTCAAGCTCGTCATGGGCGTCCTCGGCATCAGCGCGGCGAGCATGCGCGCGAAGGCCGTGAAGCTCATCGGCGAGCGGAACATGAAGATCATCGAGAAGGTGATCGAGTACGTCCTGATCCTCATCCGCGGCGGCCCCGCGGCGCTGTGGGAACAGGTCAAGACCGACCTGTCGAACCTCAAGGACATGGTCATCGAGGCCATCAAGACGTGGATCATCGACACGATCGTCAAGCAGGCCGTGACGAAGATCCTCTCGATGTTCAACCCGGCCGGCGCCATCGTGCAGGCCATCATGGCGATCTACAACATCGTCATGTTCGTGGTCGAGCGCGCCGCGCAGATCATGGAGTTCGTCGAGAGCGTCATCAACTCGATCCACGCCATCGCCACCGGCGCCATCGGCGGCGCCATCAAGCGCGTCGAACAAGCTCTCGGCAACGCCGTCCCGATCCTCATCGGCTTCCTCGCCCGACTGATCGGCCTCGGCGGCATCGCCCAGAAGATCCGCGACTTCATCGCCAAAGTGCAGGCGAAGGTCGACGCCGCGATCGACAAGGCCATCGCAAAGATCGTGGCGTTCGTAAAGAAGCTGTTCGGGAAGGGGGGTACGGCGCCCGAGGCGAAACAGAAACAGCTCGACGACGCCATGCAGGCTTCGAAAGGCGCGGTTGCGCGCTTCGCGGGTAAAGGCGTGGGCAGCAAGATCCTCAAGCCGATCCTCGCCGCCATCCGCATCCGCTACGGGCTGCAGTCGCTCGAGCTGGTGGAGCAGGGAAAGAAGTGGGGCGTTCGTGGCAAGGTCAATCCGGAAAAGACCGAGACGACCGAGGCGCTCAACCTCACGTCGGTGGCAGACAAGCTGAAGAAAGCGAAAGACGTCGCCGAGAAGGAGCTGGCGGACGCCGTCGCGCAGCTCGATGCGGTGATCAAAGCGAAGGGCACGAACACGGCGGTCGGCGATGCCATCGAAGCCGTCAAGCGCGCCGAGTTGCAGGTGCTCGCGGCGGCCGGCGGCGGAATCGTGTTGCCGACGAAGGGCGGAGATGCACAGAGCGGCAAAGGCATCGACGCCGCGTTTCTGCACATCATCCGCGACGCCGCCGGCAACGAGACGTACATGCTGGAAATCTTCGAGCTCAAAGGCGGCGCGAAGCTCAACAAGACCATGCCCATCATCGCCCGCCGCAGCGGCAACACCGGCATCCCCGCCGGAAAGAAGGCCATCCCCGTTCCGGTCGGCCACGGCAAGCCAATCGAGGCGCTGAAAGCGAATGCCGCCGCAATCGTGGCCGGCACCGCCGCGCTCGAACGCGGCAAGCCGCTGGAAAACAAGCTCTCCGGAATCACGGAGAACTTCGACAAGAATTTCGCGAAGATGCTCGGCATCATTGGCGAAGACATGCCGCCGGAGATCGCCGCGATCGTCGCTCAGCTGAAGAGCGGGCAAGCAGGAACGTTGCAGATCACCGTGGAGATGCGCAGGAACGCAAAATTCTCCGATGACGCAAAAGCGGCGGCGGTCGCGTTGCTGCAGGCGCTCGTGGCGCGGCTCCGCAGCGCCCGCGGCGCGGTCGCGGCGAACATCCGCGATGCCGAAATCAAGACGAAGGCAAATTGATGAAACGAAAAAAAGAGCTGATCGCGAAGCTGGCCACCGGATTCGAAAAGGTCGTCAAGCCGGCCACCGCGCCGCAGACGTGGAACCTTTTCGCGATGGCCGCGTTTCGCGTGCTCACCGGACAATCGGAGCCGCTGCCGGCAGGCTGGAACGAAGCGGCGGCAGAAGAGGCGGTTGCGCAGGAAGGCGCTTCCGCGGTCGACCACATCGAACTGCTCGCCTTCCGCGAGCTGGCCGGGCGCGATGCGTCGGACGAACTGCGGAAGCTCGATCCGCCCATCGATCAGGCCGCGGAGAGCATCGACGTCACGATGGCCGGTCTCGCCGTCGCGATGACGCGCGGAAAAGACGAACGGCAACGCTGGATCGAGGCAGCGCTCGCGCGCCCGTATCGCGAGACCGAACAGGTGTACCTGTTCGAGATGCTGTCGCTTCTCCGCACCGAGCCGGGGCAAGTGGAAATGGCCGCGAATGCGGTGGCGCTCGCCGTTCAGAGCAATCTCGTGCGCCGCGATGCCGTGACGGTCGCGCCGCTCGTCTGCGCGCTCGCAACCATCGCGCGCCGCGCCAAAACCACCGCTCGCGAATTACTGCACGATCGTCTCGCGGTCACGGACGAGCTCTTGTTCGCCGGCGACCAACCTCGTTTCACCTGCGATGGCCCGCGACTGGAAGGCATCGACGACACCGCGTGCTCGTTGCAATTGGAGATCTCCGGCGAGGGAACCTTCGACGCGGGGTGCGATCCCGCCGCGCCGGTCACTCGCTTCCTTTCGAAACATCTGACCGCCGAGCTCCTGCGACCGGCGCGCCGTAAAAACGCGAGCTCGATCAAAAAGGCACTGGCGGGCGGCACGTGCACGACCGTTTTGCAACTGGCCCCCACGATCGCACTCGCGAAGGAGCACGAGCAGTTTCTGCGGCAGCGCGTCGACGCCGCGTGGGACTGTGCGCGCCAGCAACTCCGCGGCATCGGCTGCCGCAACGAGCTGACGGTGGAACAGTAGGAGGAACGTTGGGAATCGACGTGATCAGTTGGTTCGGCTGCGGACTGCAGGCCCAGATGTCGGAGGAAGAGTGGGCCGGCGTGATGAAGCTGCAGGCCTATCGCCGCGCCGCGGAAAGCATGGTGCCGGACCCAAAACAGCGGGAAACGTTCGTGCTGCAGGTGCCGGGCGAGAGTGACGCCGAGGTTTCGTATCTCTCGCTCGTCGAGACGTTGAACGAGTTCGAGCAGGCCGCCGGCGACTGCGCCGACTGCTTCGCACCCGACACGCCATGCAGGCGCTTCATCGCCTACCCCATCGACGAAATGGCGGAGCGCTTTCTCTTTCAGTATTTCCTCCGCGAAGTGGCGGTGGATGGCTCTCCCGCGCAGCAGATCCATCACGACCTCATCGCCGGCAACCCGTCGTGCGCACCGGAATGGGAACGCCGTGCAGCCGGCGACACCTCGACGTTCGAAGCCGCTGAGCCCTTCACGGAGACGCTCGCAGGTGACCTCCCCGTCGACAGCTCGAGCGTCTTCGGCGCGCTGTTGCGCGATGTGCGCGGATTGCCCGCGGTGACCGCGCATGCACTGTTCTGGCGAGGCTTCGTCGACTTCGTTCCACAGGTGATGCTGTCACGCTCCCGCGGTCTCGCCGATCTCGTGTCGCTGTACGCGCTATTCGAGTTCACGTTCCGCCGCGGCGCGGCGGGCTCGCCAACGTGCGACGTTCTTTTTTTCACCTGATGGACGGAACGAACGGCCATGCAGAAGATCGCCATCGGAGCTCATGTTCAGACCGATCCCGACCGCTTGCTGGCGACGCTGGCCAGCATCGCGCGAAATACGCCGCTTCCGCACGAGCTGATCGTGATCCCCGACGGCGCGGATGCCGAGACACGCCGCACGTTGACCGCGCTCGAACATCGCGTGCTGCCGGATGAGAGCCGCGGAAGAGCCGCTGCGTTCAATCGCTTCGTGCGAAGCACCGACGCCGCAATCGTGATTTTCCTCGAGCCCGGCGCGCTCGTCGGCCCGCGCTGCATCGAGCAACTCCTCGCCGCGCTCGAATCTTCGCCGCGCGCCGGTCTCGCTGGCCCGTCGACGAACCGGCACTGGAACGAGCAGGGCTTGTTCGGCGACGCGACCTCGGAGAACGTCGACGAAACCGCGCGCGACGCCGCCTCCCGCTTCGGCACGCTTACCCGCTCGCTCGCGCCGCTCCATTCGCTCGGCGACTTCTGCTACGCCGTGAAACGCGAGGCGTGGGAGGCGATCGGCGGCGCGGACGAGTCGTATGGCAACGGGCCGTGCTGGGAGATGGACTTCAACGTCCGCGCCGCACGCGCGGGCTTCGACGGCTTGTGGGTTTGCGGCGCGTACGTCTGGCGTGCGCCGGTGACGCCGCAGCGCGCGCGGGAGGAGTCCGCGCGGTTCGAGGCGAACAAGCGCCGCTATCAGGACAAGTTCTGCGGCGCGCGGCTGCGCGGCGAGAAGCGCGACTACCGCGCGCACTGCCGCGGCGATGCGTGTCCGAACTTCGCGCCGCCGCCGGGCACGCAGCTCGACGCCGACCTGCCGCTCGTCAGCTGCATCATGCCGACGCACGACCGGCGCGCGTTCGTGCCCGACGCGATCCGCGGCTTCCTCGCGCAGGACTATCCGAATGTCGAGCTCCTGGTCATCGACGACGGCACCGACGCCGTCGGTGATCTGATTCCCGACGATCCGCGCATCCGCTACTTCCGCCTCCCCTCGCGCCTCACCGTCGGCGCGAAACGCAACTTCGCGTGCGAACAGGCGCGCGGCGCGCTCATCGCGCACTTCGACGACGACGACTGGTATCCGCCGTCGCGCGTGCGCGTGCAGGTCGCCGCATTGCGCGAGCGCAACGCCGACATCTGCGGCAGCAGCGTGCTCTATTTCTACGACCGCGCGCACGAGAGCGCGTATCTGTATCGCTACTCCGGCGGCACGGCGACGTGGGTCGCCGGCACGACCATGCTCTATCGCCGCGCGTTCTGGGAGCGCAATCGCTTCGTCGACGTGCAGGTCGGCGAAGACACGCAGTTCCTCTGGCGCACGCGTCACGCGAAGATCGCCGATCTCAAAGACCCGACGCTCTTCGTCGCCGCCGTACATCCGGGCAACGTCAGTCCGAAAGAAACGCGCGGCATGTTCTGGTCGGCCGAGCGCGTGGAGCGCGTGCGCGATCTCATCGCCGCCGGCTCGCCGCCGAGCCGCCCGCTGGTCTCGTGCGTCATGCCGACGTTCCGCCGCCGCGCGTTCATCCCGCTCGCGCTGGCGTGCTTCCGGCGGCAGACGTATCCGACGCGCGAGCTGATTGTGATCGACGACGGCGACGACCACGTCGGCGAGCTGCTCGCCGAGCAACCCGCGATCCGCTACATCCATGTCGGCAAGCGCACGAGCATCGGCGCGAAACGCAACGTCGGCTGCTCGGAAGCGCGCGGCGAGATCGTGGCGCTGTGGGACGACGATGACTGGTACGGCGACCGCCGGCTCGAGCGCCAGGTCGCGCCGATTCTCAACGGCGACGCCGACGTCACGGGGCTCGTGAACCGTTTCGTGCTCGAGCTGCCGCAGCGAAAGTACTGGACCGTGAGCGGCTCGCTGCATCGGACGATGTTCGCCGGCGACGTCACCGGCGGCACGGTCGTCTTCCGCCGCTCGATCTGGAGCAACGGCATCCGCTTCCCCGAAATCAACCTCGGCGAGGACGCGGCGTTTCTCCGCCAGGCGCTGCGCCGCGGCCAGCGCCTGCTGCGTGTCGACGATCGCGGCGATCTCTTCGTCTACGTCCGCCACGGAAAAAACACGTGGCGCTTCGACGCGGGGACGTTCCTCAGCCCGAGCGGCTGGAGCGAGTCCGCGCCGCCGCCGGGCTTCCGCCCGGAATGGCTCGAAGCCTACGCGAACGCCACGCGCATGCACGCCGCGGCCAACACCTGACGTCAATGGACACGCCGCTCGTCTCCTGGATCGTGGCCACGCGCAACCGCCGCGCGTTTTTTCTCCGGACGCTCGACTGCTTCGCGCGGCAGACGTATCCGCATCGCGAGCTCGTCGTCGCCGACGGCAGCGACGAGCCGGTCGAAGACCTCTGCGCCGGACGCGAAGGCGTTCGCTACCTGCGCGTCGATCCCGACACGCCCCTCGGCACGTGCCTCAATCGCGCGGCGGAAACTTCGCGCGGCGCCTTCATGCAGAAAATCGACGACGACGATTACTACCTCCCCGCGTTCATGCAACGCGGCGTCGACGCGCTGCGCGCGTCCGATGCGGACGACACCATCGTCGCGTGGGATTGCTTCCTCGTGCGCGTCGGCGACGACGAAGCACTGCGTTTCTCCGGCCACGGCTGGGCCGCCGGCGGCACGCTGACGTTCACCCGCGAGCTGTGGGAACGCACGCGCTTCCGCGACACGCGCGAGCATGAAGACCACAAGTTCATCGAAGACTCGCACGCGCGCGTCCGCACGCTCTGCGCGCCCGAGCTCTACGTCCTCGTCCGCCACGACGCCAATCACTGGAACGACCTGCGCGGCACGGACGTCAACGCGTACTTTCGTTCGCTGCCGGCGTCGGGACAGCGGGCGAGCGAAGTCTTCGCGTAATCGCCGTCAATCACGAGCGCCGATCCCTTCTCCATACCGCGCGGTATTGACAGAATCGCATCGCGATCCTACATTCCATACCGATCGGAATGGAGAATAACATGAACCATGACGCAAGGACCCACGACGTTTACATCACGGCACTCGGCAAGTTCCTGCCCGGGCCGCCCATCGGCAACGACGAGATGGAGGACTACCTCGGCCTGATCCACGGCAAGCCGTCGCGTCTGCGCCACCGCATCCTGCGGCAGAACGGCATCCTGCAGCGCCACTACGCCATCGATCGCAATCAGCGCAGCCTCTATCGCAACAGCGAGATGGCCGCGGCGGCCGTGCGCGACGCCTTGCAGCGCGGCACGTTCGAAGCGGAGTCCTTGCAGATGATCGCGGCGGCGACGACCGCGCCCGACCTCCTCGCGCCCGGCTTCGCCAGCATGATCCACGGCGAGCTCGCGAGCAGCCGTTGCGAAGTGGCGTCGCTGCAGGGCATCTGCGCCAGCGGGATGATGGCCATGAAGAGCGTCTTCTCGCAGATCCGCAGCGGCGAGAAAGCGAACGGCGTCGCCTGCGCGAGCGAGTTCGCCAGCCGCCGGCTCAAGGCGAGCGCGTACGAGGGCGAGGCGTGCGTGCGCAGCGGCAAACCGCTGCCGTTCTCCGCCGAGTTTCTGCGCTGGATGCTGTCGGATGGAGCCGGCGCCGCGCTGCTGCGTGACCGCCCGAATCGCCGCGGCGTGTCGCTGCGCATCGACTGGATCGAGCTCTGGTCGTACGCGCACCGGAGGCCCGTCTGCATGTGGATCGGCGGTGCGGGTGACGACGTCGCGCGGCAGAACGTCTCGTGGCAGGACTACCGCGCCGTCGACGACGCGGTGTCGGACGGCGCGTTCATCCTGCAGCAGGACGTGCGCCTGCTCGACGACGTCGTGAAGGTCTGCATCGACGGCTTTCTCGAGCTCGTCGAACAGCGCCGCGTCGACCCGGCATCGATCGATTGGATGGTGTGCCATTACTCGTCGCACATCTTCCGCGACAAGATCTTCGAGCTGCTGCGGCGCGCCGGCGCGATGGTGCCGGAGGAGCGCTGGTTCTCGAACCTCGAACGGCGCGGCAACGTCGGCAGCGCGTCGCCGTATCTTCTGCTCGAAGAACTGCTCAACGAGCGCGCGCTCGTACCGGGACAGAAGATCCTCTGCGTCGTTCCGGAGAGCGGCCGCTTCATCGCCTCGTACATGATGATGACGGTCGTCGGCGAAGGCGCGGCCGTTGCGCCGGCGAAGCCCGCGATCGAGCTCGAGTCCGCGACCCCCGCGCTCTCGTCCTCGCACGACGCGAAGCCGCATCTCGAATCACTCGTGCGGCAGCTCACCCGCGTCTGGATCGATTTCGAAGAACGGTTGCAGGCCATTCCCATCGTGCGGCGCATCGAGAGCGGCGAGCTGACCGCCGATGCGTACCGCACGCTCCTCCTGCAGCTGCGGCAGCAGGTCGTCGACGGCAGCCGCTGGATCGCGCGCGCGGCGTCGAACGTCAGCGCCGACTTCTTTCCGCAACGCGCCGCATTTCTCCGCCACGCCGTGGCCGAGCATCGCGACTTCCTGATGCTGGAGGACGACTTCGTCGCGATGGGCGGCTCGCTCGACGAGATCCGCGCCGGCGAGAAGAACGTCGGCAGCGAGGCGCTCTCCGCGTTCATGTTTCAGCGCGCCGGCCAGCAGAATCCGTTCGACCTCCTCGGCGCGATGTTCATCATCGAAGGTCTCGGCGCGCACAAGGCCGGCCGCTGGGCGCACGCGATCAAACAGGCGCTCGGCCTGACCGATCGCGGCGTCTCGTTCCTCGCCCATCACGGCACCGCGGACGACGACCACATGCGCGGCCTCGAGCTGCTGCTGGAATCGGGCATCGTCACGCCGGAGCTCGCGTCGCAGATCGTGAAGACGGCGCGCGTCACCGCGCGGCTGTATCGCCTGCAACTGGAGGAAATCTCATGCTGAGCCTCGCCCTCTTCTGCGCTCTCCTCTACCTCGCCGCCGGCCTCGGCGTGAACATCGGTTATCACCGCGGCCTCTCGCACCGTTCGTTCCGGCTGCCCGCGTGGCTCGAGCGTCCGATCGTGCTCCTCGCGCTTCCCGCGGGCACGCCGATCCAATGGGCCGGCAATCATCGCGCGCATCACCGCTGGGCGGACACCGACCGCGATCCGCACTCGCCGATCCTCGACGGCTTCTGGTGGGCTCACGCCGGCTGGTACCTCGGCAGCCGGCGCCGTCTGCTCGCCGCGCTCTACGCCGCCGGCGGTCCGTTGCGAACACTGTTCGACAGCTGGCACCGGCCACGGTCGAATCATCAATACGATCATTTCGCCGAGGATGTCGCCGCCGATCGCTTCTATCGCTGGATCAGCCGGCCGTGGCCGTACTTTCTCGCGTCGATGCTGCACGTCTGCGTGCCGTTGGCGATTGCGAGTCTCGTGTGGCACACCGCCGGTTTCGTCGCGGTCTGGCTCACGTACATCCTCATGTACAACGTCGGCGACGCGATCGACAGCGTCGCGCACCAGGCGCCCGCGCACGGCGCCGTGAATCACGCGCTGCTCGGCTGGCTCGCCCTCGGCGAAGGATGGCATGCGAACCATCATCGCCATCCCTGGAGCGCGCGTCACGGTTTCGGCCGCGGCCAGTTCGACTGGACGTGGCAGATCGTGCGGCTGCTGCGCGCGCTCGGTCTCGCGAAGGGCGTGCGCGTCGCGCCGGAGGTCGAGTCGTGACCGATTTCGATTCGACGGCGTACGACCGCACCGATCCCGATCCGTGGCTCGCGCTCTATCTCGACACGAGCAACCCGATCGCGGATCGTGCGAAGCGCGCGCTCCTCGCGACGCAACAGTCGCGGTCGCGCCAGTTCCTGCTGCCGGTCGTGCGGCCGCTGGCCCGCGCCGCGATCGTGCTCATTCAGCTGCTGAAGATCGCCATTCCGAATCGCTGCACCTCGTCGCGGCTCCTGCACCGGCTGCTCGCGTGGGGCTTGCGCACGTGGGTGTCGCCGGAGGCGAATGAGCTGATCCTCAGACACTTCCATCTGGGGTCGCAGATCCTCGGATTTCTGGCGGCGAACATCCGCGGCGTCGACCTTCCGTTGACGCCGCTCGAGCCGCGCCGCATCGACGATCTTCGCGACGACTTCTTCCTGCGGCACGACATCAACCTCTACAACTTCGTCATCGAGCTCAATCGGCAGCTGCGCGCGGCGGGCAGCGCGATCGAGCCGCGTGAGCCGCTCGACCTCACCGCCATTCACGAGCCGGAACCGTTCGAAGAGCTGCCCAGCCGCTGGCACAACCTGCTCGACCTGCAGACCGCGATCGAGATCTTCACGCCGCTCTATCAGTTGTTCCTCAAGGACGGCGAGTTCTGGCGCGCCAGCACCTCGCTCCAGCTGGACGAATCGGTCGCGGTCTACACCGGCACGATCCTCGGCGACCGCTCGTGGCTGGCGCTGGTCAACAACCGCCATCCGCTCGTGCCGCTGTCGACGCTGCGCGCCGGCTATCGCCTCGTGCTGCACGGCCTGGCGACAGAGACGCTGCACGCGCTGCTGATGGCGAAGAAAGCGTCCGCGGCGTAGCGCCGTCAATCTCCATTTCAGGTGGTAGACCTTTCGGGCCTTATGACACTCCTTCTTTAAGGCTCCCGGTCTCTATCGAAGGAAGGAGGAGTGATGCCGAAGATCAAGGACCTCGGAATCAACGTGGTTCCGGAAACCATGCGTCCGCCGGAGATCGGCCCAGGCGGCGGATGCGGAATCACCGTCGGGCCGGTCTGTCCGCCGGGCAGCGTCACCTATCACGTCTCGACCGCGACCTGCATTCCGAATTCATGCTGCGTCGATCCGTCGGTCGCCTGCGGCTGTACGCACGTCACCAATCCGTGCTTCGGCTGCACGCAGGTGCCGACGTTCTGCACGGTGCACACGATCACCGTCTGCGCGAACTTCACCTGCGGCTTCGTGACGCCGGCGACGTGTCATCCTCATTCGATCTGCGCCGGCGGCTCGGTCTGCCCCGGCGGCTCGGCATGCACGTTCGTCAGCCATACGGTGACCTTCACCGGCACCATCACCACCACGACGCCCGTCCAGACCGGCGGCGGCCTGACGCGCGAGTCGATCGCGCAGCTGCGCGAACAGCTCCAGCAGCAGATCGCGCAGCTCGATGAAGCGGCGAAGAGCATCGGCCCGCGGACGGCGGAGGAGATCGACGCACGCGAGAAACAGCTCCGCGCGGAGCTGGACGAGCTCGCGACGCGCCGCAGCGATCTGAAAAAGAAGTAACGGCGACATCCGGCCGGGAGCCTGCTTGCACCACCACCGACACGGAGAACGCCCATGACTGCACTGCACGAGCTGCGCTTTCGCTCGAGTCCCGACGTGGCGCTCAAACCGCTCGCCGCGCTCACCGCCGAGGAGCGCGAGGCATTCCGCGAGCTCGAAGAGGATGCGGAGTTCTACGGACTCCTCGTTGCGCGCCCGCCGCTGACGATGAACCTCAAAGCCGCGCCGCGGCAAACGGCGGAGCTCTTTCTCGCGCTCGCCGATCCGTCGCCGCTCGACGCAAACCTGCTCGCCGACGACGAGTACCGCAACGACGTCGTCGATCTCGTGCTCGACGGCATTCTCGAGATCGACGCAGACGGCACGTTCGTCTCCGGCGCCGACGCGCTGCCGCTCGTCTGTCCGACGCCGCGCGCCGATGCATCGAACGACGCCATCGCGCGGCTCTCGCGCGACGCGCTGCTGCACGCGGAAGATCTCGCGACGCGCGACGTGCAGACGCTCACGAGCGCGCTCTATCACTACAACCGCATTCCGCTCTCGCCGTTCTGGCGCGCGCGCTTCGCCGATCGCGACGCGGTGCTCGCGCAGCTCGGCGCCGCGCACGGCAGCCTGCGCGCGATGCTCGAGCGCGACTGGGTCCCGGTCGCGAGCGAGCACGCGTCGGGCTGGCTGAGCTGGTTCTCGCGCGCCGCGCGTCCGAACGCGCGGGCGACGGACGACGTCACGCACAAGCTCTACATCAGCCCGCGGCCGGAACGCATTCGCGACGCATTCGAGATCGTCGTGCGCGTGCTCGCCGATTTTCCGGGCACGCAGTTCAAGATCGGTCAGGACGCGGCGGGACTGCTGCGTCCCGACAAGCTCGTCGCGTACTTTGTCGACCGCGCGCAGCTCGACGCCGCCGCGGCAGCGCTCGCGCGCGAGCTCGCCGGCTGCGACGCGCACGGCGTCCCGTTCACCGCGGGCATCGACGCCGACGGCCTTCTGTCGTGGGGTGTCGATCCGCCGCAGAGCGACCGCGCGCTGCGCTGGCTGGGCCGCGAAAGCTGGCGCCTCTGGGTCGCGAAGCGCCTCGCGGCGGCGCTGGCGATCGCGAAATCCGCGCGCACCGCGCACGCCGCCGACGCGTCGCTGTTTGCAGTCGCACGCGCGCAGCGGCAGGGCGTCGACGTCGCGACGTGGGCGCCCGCGGCCGGACTCTGGAGCCTGCAATGAACATCACCGAACCGTTCGTGCTGCAGAACGACGTGCTGCTCATCCCCTGCGCGGAGCTGAGCGAAGACTTCCGCGCGCGCATCTCGTACGACGCCGGCGACTACACGCTCTCGCGCCGCCACGGGCGCAGCGCATCGCAGGTCATCGACGGCGAGACCGCGGCGCTGCTCGCGCTCTTTCGCCAGCCGCGCACGATCGTCGATGCCGTCATCGAAAACAGCCGCGTCCTCGGCAAGAAGCCGGACGCCTGGCTCGACGAGCTGCTGCCGCATCTCGGCACGTTCCTGCAGAACCACATCCTCGTCCCCGCCGGTTCCGACGAAGAACAGGAAACGCGGCCGCGCTTCGAGAGCGGCGCGCGGTTCGCGGAATGGGAAATCGTCCGCTGCGTCAGCCTCGTCGAAGACAGCGAGATCTACTACCTACGACGCGACGGCGGCGACGAAGCAGCGCTCAAGATCGCGCGCATGGCCATGCCGTTCGAGTCGTCGGTCTTCGGCAACGAGGCGACGATCCTTCGCCATCTCGATGGCAGCGGCATCGCGCCGAAACTCTTCGACGCCGGACTGCACGAGGAGCGGCCCTACCTGCTCATGGAATGGATCGCCGGCGTCGAGGCGACGGTCGCCGGCGCGCAGCGGCGTCACGATCGCGCGTCGCTCATCGAGCTCTGCGCGTCGATCGCGCGCGCGTACGCGACGCTGCACGCGCACGGCGTGCTGCACTCCGACGTGCATCCGCGCAATGTCGTCGCGGGCGATGGCGGGCGCGTCGTGCTGCTCGACTTCGGGCTCTCGCGTTTCATCGATCAGCCGCCGCGCGTCGGCCGCGGCGGGATGTACTACTTCTTCGAGCCGGAGTTCCTCGCCGCGAACCGGCAGGGCACGCAGATGCCATCGACGGAAGCCGGCGAGCAGTACGCGCTCGCGGCGATGCTCTATCTGTTGATCGCGGGACAGCACTACCTCGACTTCCGGTACGACCGCGACGAGATGGCGCGGCAGGCGGAAGCCGATCCACCGCTGCCGTTCGCGCAGCGCGCGATTCCGCCGTGGCCGGAGGTCGAGCAGCTGCTCTTCCGCGCACTGGAGAAAGACCCGGCGCGGCGGCACGCGTCGGTCGCGGAGCTCGCGGAACGGCTCGCATCGATTCGCGAGGACGTCGTGCGCGAGTCGCTCGAGACGCCGATCTCCGCGCAAGCGCGCGCATTCGCGGACGAGACGCTGCGGTCGTTCGCGCGTGGCGGCGCGATGTTCGCGAGCGGGTACGCCGAGGCGCCGACGGCGTCGATCAACTACGGCTGTGCGGGCGCGGCCGCGGGACTGCTGCGCGTGGCGGAAGCGCGCAGCGATCCGGCGCTGCTCGCGCTCTCGGCGGTCTGGTCATCGCGCGCGATGACGCTCATCGGCAACGATGACGCCTACTTCAACGACGCGTTCGAACTGCCGCGCGAGATCCTCGGCGACGTGACGCCGTACCACACCGAGTCGGGTCTGCACGCGGTGGCGGCGCTCATCGCCGCGGCGAAAGGCGAGCAATTCGCGCAACGCCGCGCGCTCGGCGCGTTTCTCGACGCATCGAATCGTCCGTGCGCGCAACTCGATCTCACCCTCGGCCGCTCAGGAAGTCTCCTCGCCTGCGCGCTCCTGCTCGAGGTCAGCGACGGTTTGCCGGAAGCGGACACGCTGCGCGCGTTCGGCAGCGCGACGATGGCCGCGATCTGGAACGAGCTCGATGCGCTGCCTCCGCTGAACGTCTCCGCATCCGACACCTACCTCGGCATCGCGCACGGCTGGGCCGGATACCTCTACGCGGCGCTGCGCTGGTGCGCGGTTTCCGGCGACGCGCTGCCCGAACGTCTGCGCGCGCGTCTCGACGAGTACGTTCCGCTCAAAACGCGCAAAGGCCGCGGCGTGTACTGGCGCCGCCTCTTCGGCGGTACGCCATACGACGCGATGTCCGGCTGGTGCAACGGCAGCGCGGGGCAGGTCTTTCTCTTCACGCTCGCCCACCGCGTCCTCGGCGACGACCGCTGGCTCGAGCTCGCGGAGCTCTGCGCGTGGCACACGTGGGACGAGCCGCGCGGCCCGGGCGATCTCTGTTGCGGCAACGCCGGGCGCGCGTACGCGCTGCTCAGTCTCTACAAGCGAACCGGCTCGGCGGCGTGGCTCAGCCGCGCGCGGCAGCTGGCGAACGACGCCGCCGCGGTCGCGGTGGCCTCGTCGCAACGAAAGAACACGCTGTGGAAAGGAGAGCTCGGCGCCGCGGTGCTGATCGCCGACCTCGCGTCACCCGAGAACGCGCGCATGCCGTTCTTCGAGTGACGCGAGTGAATCACGCGATCGCGCGTCAGTGCGCCATCACCGGCACGACGGCTTCGGTGTTCTCCCACGTGAACGTGAGGAGGCCGTTCTTCGCGGCGAGCGGCTTGACGGCGATGACGAACGTCTCGGTCGTCTCGGCGATCTTCTTCGCGGTCATGGTCGTGCGGCCGAGGTCCTGCTTCTCGTCGTATTCGGTGCCCCACTGGCCGGTCTGCTTGTTCACGATCAGCGTCCACTCTTTCTCGCCGGGGATCGTGTAGAGCGTGTACGTTCCCTTCGGCACGTGCAGCGAGCCGATCATGAGATCGCCGTCGGTGGTGAGCGTCGTCGCGGCGTTCGCGCCGGTGCGCCACACTTTGCCGAACGGCACGAGGCCGCCCATGATCGCGCGGCCGCGCTTCGACGGCGCGCTGTAATCGACGGTGATCTTGTGTTCGCCGATCGTGCCTTCCGCTTTCGCGGGAGGGCTGAGCGGCTTCTTCGCCGCGCTGTCCTCGGCGGCGAAGGCGGCGGTGGCGACGAGCAGAGAGAGGGCAAGCGTGGTGAGCGTTCGCATCGCCGCGCATGATCGCACGAGCCCGCGAATTCAGTGTTGTTCGAGCTCGTGACGAATCTGTTCCGCTTCGTTACGGCTCCGCGGAATGGCGTTGGTCATGCGGAAAAGCGCGGCGTCGGCCGCGCCGCGGTTGCCGCTCGCGGCTTCGACGAATGCGAGCCCGACGTAGGCGTCGGGCTCCGTCGGCTCGGCGGCGATGGCGCGCTCGAAGGCGGTGCGTGCCTCGTTCGTGCGGCCGAGGCTCGCGAGGGTGTCGCCGGTGATGAACCAGTAGCGCGGCGGGAGCGGGACGCGATCCGCGGACGCGCGCTCGCGCGCGTGCTGCAGCGCGGTGAGCGCGGCGTCGTGATGGCCCTGCGCGGCGAGGATCTGCGCGGTGAGCACTTCCGCGTGGATCTGATGCGCGGGCGACGCGCGCATTGCAGCGGCTTCTCGCAACGCCTCGTCGTACTGCTTGCGCGTGAGCGCGATGCGCGCGAGCACCTCGTGGGCGCCGGGCGCATTCGACGCGAGCGCGAGCTTCGCGTGGGCGGCGGCGTCATCGAGCTTTCCTTCGCGCGCGAGCACCGACGCGAGCGAGAGCGCGAAGTCGCCAGCGAGCTCCGGCGTCGCGCGGATACCGTCGCGATACGTCTTGTCCGCGCGCGCGAGATCGCCGAGCTGTTCGTACGCGAAGCCGAGGTCGTTGCGCAGATCGCTCCAGCCGGGATTGCGCGCGAGTAGCGCTTCGAGCCGCTGCGCCGCGGCGGCGTAGTCGCGTCGCGTCATCAGCTCGGACACGCTCTTGAGCTCCGCGAGATCGGCGAGGTGCTCGCGCGGATTGATGCGCGAGGCGCCGGCGGATGATCCCGCATCGACATAGCCGAGCGCCGCGAGCTTGCGACGTTCCTCAGGGTCGATGGCGGGAGCGGCGGCGGCGGCGTGCGGGAACGACGCGAGGTCGCGCGCGAGCTCCGCGTAGTCGCGGCGGCGCGTCGCGCGCAGATCGTTCGTCTCGCGCGGATCGGACGCGACATCGTAGAGCTCAGGCTTCGGACCGTCGATGAGATGCAGCGGATAGCGGACGATCGACTGCAACTCGCTCCAGCCGAGGTGAATGCGCGGGTAGAGCGTTTCGGCGTAGAGCGCGCGTGGGGAGCCGGGATCGAGGAGCGAGCGTCCGCGCACGTGCGGCGGCGTGATGCCGATGACCGACGCGATGGTTGGAAAGACATCCGCGAGTTGCGCGGGCTCGGTGACGCGTTCGCCGCCGCGGGCACCGCGCGGGAGCTTCACGATCAGCGGCACCTGCAACGCCTCGCGGTAGAGCAACACGCCGTGTTCCTGTTCGCCGTGATCGCCGAGCCCTTCGCCGTGATCGGAGAGGAGCACGATCAGCGCGTCGTCGTAGAGCTTGCGCGCGCGGAGGTCGTCGAGGAAGTCGCCGACGATGCGATCCGCTTTCTCGATCTCGCCGTCGTACGACGGCTCGTACGGCGCGTGCGGCTCGAAGAGATGCAGGAACGCGAAGAACGGCTTCGCATCGTGCGCGGCGATCCACGTCTTCAGGATGGCGGAGGTCGCCGCGCCGTCGCGTTGCAGGTTGCCGGTCGGCGCTCCTTCGACGAAGTCGATGCGGTCGTCGTAGGAGTCGAACCCGGCGGCGATGTTCGAGTCGCGGCGCAGCGTGTACGCGCTGACGGCGGCGGCGGTCGCATAGCCGTTCGCGTGCAGCAGCGAGGCGAGCGTCGCGTGCGACGGATCGAGCCGGTAGCCGGCGTTGTCGCGAACGCCGTGCTCCGCCGGCAGCAGGCCCGTCATGATCGTCGTGTGCGACGGGAGCGTGAGCGGGACGTTCGAGAACGCGCGCTCGAAGACGACGCCGTCGTGCGCGAGCCGATCGAGGTTCGGCGTGGCGATCGCGCGGTAGCCGTACGCGGGGAGATGATCCGAGCGCAGCGTGTCGATGGAGATGAGGATGACGGGCGGGCGGCGCGGCGGCGGCGTCTCGCGACGACACGCCACGAGCGCGAGCAGCAGCAGTGCGAGGAACGGTCGGCGCATGCGCGGCGAGCAGCATACGAAGCCGCCCGCCGCGAGTCGAGTTCGGTTACTTCTTGCGATCGCCGCGGTCGCCCTGGCCGGGCTTCGACTCGTGCGTCGCGTGACGCCTGCGGTCCTGCGCGAGCGAGCGGCCGACATCGTCCATCTCGGTGAAGCGGCCGTTCTCATCGCGCCGCGCGTATCGCTTATCGCCCTTGTGAGGTTCAATCAATTCGCGTTTCGACATGAATCCTCCTTGCCGTCCTTCCATAGCAAGGGCGTTGCCGGACTCGTCGCATTCGGGAGAAAAACAAAAGAGGCGGCCCGAAGGCCGCCTCCTCTGCAACAACGTTGAACTCGAGATTACGGGTGCGACGTGCAGAGCGTGAAGCTGCCGCTGCCGCTGTACGAGTACACGCGCCACCGGTACGTGCCGGAGGTGCCGCTGTACGTGATGTTCTCGGTCGCGGTGGCGCTTTCGCTCGCGGCGACCTGGGTCCAGGTCGTGCCGCTGAGCTTCTGGAGGTAGAGGTCGAAGTCCGCGCCCGAGGCCGGGCCGGTGAGCTTCGCGGTGTGCGAGCCGCTGACGCTCGAGGTGTACTGCGCCGAGTACCAGTTCTGGCCGGTGCCGGTCAGCGAGCCGCTCGTGGTGGTGCAGGTCGAGGTCGACGCGCTGTAGGTCGCGGTGAGCGAAACGCTGGAGTACGCCGCGTAGCCATTGAGGCTGATGTACCAGTCGCCGGCGGCCGGGTTGGCGACGGAGACGCTCTCCGCGTTGCCGGTCTTGTACGGACGGTAATCCCAAACGCTGGAGGTCGGGATCGCGCCGAACTTGACGTACATGTCGGCGTCGCCCGTGCCGCCCGACATCACGATGTCGAGCTTCGACTGGCCGGAGGGAACGGTGATCTTGAAGTTGGTCCAGGAGCCGGTGGCGCCGGAGAGGCCGGTCTTCGCAACACCGTTGCTGAGCACGGTCGTGCCGCCGCCCGTCGAACCGCCCGGAGCGCCGACTGCATCCCACGCCGCCGTCACGGTCGCCGCGGCGGCCGCGCCATAGAGATCGGTCGCCGCGCTGACGGTGCCGGTGCGGGCGCCGGAGAAGCCGGTCGACGAGGTCCAGTACACGGTGAGGGCGCGGTACCAGATCTTCTGCGCCATGTTGAGCGAGGTCGAGGACGTCGTCGAAAGCGGCGTGACGCTGACGGTGGTCTTGCCGCGCGGGTGCGTGCCGCCCATGACCATGAGGTAGTACGCGAGGTTGGCGATACCGGAGTTGCCGTGGACGCCGCCGTTGTCAGCGGTGCCGGTGATGCGCTCCGGGTAGTAGTCCTTCGAGTAGCCGTCGGCGGTCGGGTTGTTCATGTAGCGGAGCGCGTCGCCCGAGGTGCCCGGCGTGTAGATGTCTTCGCCGACCTTCCAGGTGTTCGCGTTCGGGGTGCCGCCGTTTTCCGTGTACGCCTCGCAGGAGTTGCCGAGGATGTCCGAGGTGGCCTCGTTGAGGGCGCCCGACTCGTTCGCGTAGTTGAGGTTCGCGGTGCGCTCGGTGACGGCGTGCGTCAGCTCGTGCGCGTCGACGTCGAGGTCTTCCGACAGCGGGATGAACTGCGAGCCGTCGCCGTCGCCGTACACCATCTGCGTTCCGTTCCAGAACGCGTTGTTATAGCGGGTGCTGTAGTGGGCGGACGCTTTGAGCGTCGCGCCGGCGTTGTCGTACGAGTCGCGGCCGTGGACGTTCTTGTAGTAGTCGTACACGCTGCCGGCGTTGTTGTGCGCGGCGTCGAGGGCGGCGTCACCGATGTTCGCGCTGCCTTCGGAGCGCTTCAGCGTGCCGGGGAGCGCCGTGCCGTTGTTGGCGGTGTAGGTCTGGCGGTTCTTCGCGTACTTGTACTCGGGCGAGACGTACACGAGGTCGCCGGAGGTCGTGTCGGCGTACACGAGGTCGACCTGCGGTCCCTGCTCGTTGGTGTACGCGACGCGCGCGGACCACGCCATGAAGGCGTTGCCCTTCTCGTTGACGACGTAGGTCAGCTGCGGCTTGTCGAAGTACGTGCCGTTGACGACACCGCGCTGCTCGACCGCGCGCTCGATGGCCGACCACGCGTCCATCTTCGGAACGCGCGGCAGGTCGCTCGTCGGGGTGAAGCGGCCGTTCATCGCGATGACGCGGCCTTCGCGGTCCGCGTGCACGATGTACTCGGCGCCGACGACCGGAAGGTTGTTGTAACGCTCCTGCAGCTTGACGTGCGTCTGGCCGAGGGCGTCACGCTCCGTGCGCAGGGCAGCGAAGTCTTCGTTCTGGATCGGAAGGATGTCCGTGCGGTTCCGCAGGAATGCACGGGCGGTGTTCTCCACCGTGCCCGGGCCGAGGAGGCGGCCGAGGTCACCGGTGACGAACGCCGGGACGCCGTTGGCGTCGGTCTGACGGACATGAATCTGAGCCCCTTGGAACCGGAGAGAATCCTGCGCGAGCACCGACGAGGCGCTCAGGAGAAGCATGACAGCGAGCAGTTTCTTCATGAACCTTCCTTTTCTTTTTTGTAACAGTCGAGCGGCCCGTTCTAAAGGCAATCGGAAAGCCAACAAATCAACTAGTTGAAATTAAATGACTTATCGAAAATGACTCCTATACGCGGCTCACAATCAGACCCGCAGCGCTGTTACGGACGGATCAACTTTTGTTTGCGTGGGTCAGTCAATGCGCCGTCAACGGCGGCGTAGCAGCGGCGTCAACGGTCGATTCTGGTGAACGGTGCGAAAAACGCGTTCATCGGTACGGCACGCTACACTGCCCGCGCGTGACTCCCCTGCTGTTCGTGCTCGTCGTGGCCGCGATGTCGTTCGTCGCGGGAGCGCTCGGCTCGCTGCTGGGGCTCGGCGGCGGCATGATCGTGATCCCCGCGCTCACGCTGCTGCTCCACATCGACATCCGCCTCGCCATCGGCGCGTCGATCATCTCCGTGATCGCGACGTCGAGCGGCGCGGCGGCGGCGTACGTGCGCGACCGCCTCGCGAATCTGCGCGTGGCGATGTTCCTCGAGCTCGGCACGACCGCGGGCGCGATCACCGGCGCGTGGATCGCCGGCCTGCTCGAGCCGCGCTGGCTGTTCACGCTCTTCGGCCTCGTCCTCGGCGGCTCCGGTCTGGCCATGCTGCGTCCGCGCGTGCGCATCGCGGAACAGCCGCACGGCGGCACGCGCCTCGCGCGTCTGCTGCGCCTGCAGAGCTCCTACTTCGATGATGCGCGCGGATACGAGGTCGCCTATCAGCCCGCGCGCCCGCTCCTCGGCCTCGCGCTCATGTACATCGCGGGCACGGTGAGTGGGCTTCTCGGCATCGGCTCCGGCGCGCTGAAAGTGCCGGCGATGGATCTCGCGATGGAGCTGCCGATCAAAGTCTCGACCGCGACCAGCAACTTCATGATCGGCGTGACCGCGGCGGCGAGCGCGGGGCTCTACTTCAGCCGCGGCCAGATCGATCCGTTCATCGCGGCGCCGGTCGCAGTGGGCGTGCTCTCCGGCGCGTTCATCGGCTCGCGCTTTCTCTCGCAGGTCAGCAGCCGCGCGCTGCGCGTCACGTTCGTGGTCGTGCTGCTGGTGATCTCGGCGCACATGCTCGTCGAAGGAGCGCGCGGATGAGCGTCGCGCCGCCGCAACACGAGCCGCGGTGGGTCGACAGCGCGATCTCGCATCTGCTGCGCACCGGCGTCGTGCTGAGCGTCGCGATCGTGCTCGCCGGACTCGCGCTCAGCTTCGTCCACCATCCGCAATACGTGACGTCGCGGACGGCGCTGCATGGGCTGACGGATGCGAACGGCGTCTATCCGCACACGCTGCGCGACGTCGTCGTGCAACTCCGCGAAGGCCGCGGCGAGGCGATCGTGATGCTCGGCCTGCTGCTGCTGATCGCGACGCCGGTCGCGCGCGTCGCGTTCTCGGTCGTGGCGTTCGCGCTCGAACGCGACCGTCTCTACGTCGCGATCACGATGATCGTGCTCTCGCTGCTCGTGCTGTCGTTCGTCATCGGCGCGGCGGAATAGCCATCTTCACGCTGCCGGCGGTCTTGCCGTCGACCGACATCTTCACGACGACGCGCATGCCCGCGGCGAGATCGGCTGGCTTCGCGGCATGATCCTCGGCGTCGGTCCAACGCGTGGACGACGACGTCTGCACGGTGACGTCGTGGCCGTCCGTCGTCTTCATCACGAACGTGCCCAGTCCATGCAGCGTCGTCACGGTGCCCATGTACGTATGCACGTGTCCCGCGTGCGCGAACGCGGATGCCGTCACGAAGAACATCAGGAACGCCACCATCGCTTTTCTCATCGCTGTCCTTTCAGAAACGCGTCTTCGTCGGCCTGCCGCTGCCATTCGGCGGGCGACTTCGGATTGAGCCGCTCCATTTGCGCGAGCTCGTCCGTCGTCAGCTTCGGCAGATGGCGGATGAAGTGCACGAGCGCCCAACTGTCGCGCGCCGACGCGGACGTGCCGTCGCCGAAGCTCGGCATCCCGGTGAGGCGCACGCCGTTTTCGACGATCGAGAACAGCTCGCCGTCCGACAAAGATTGCGTCGCGGCGAGCGTCATGTCGGGCGTGCGCGGATACATGCGCTTGCCGAGGTCGCCACCTTTGCCGTCGTTGCCGTGACAGGCGGCGCAGTGATCAGCGAAGTGCGCCCGCGCGGCGTCCAGGACCCGCGGCGTGAGCGGAACGGGATTCGTGCGCGTGCGCATGTTCGCCGGCGCGGCCCAGCGGCGCATCACGCGCGCGAGCGCCGCCTCCGTGTGGGTCGGCTTGTCGCGCGCGCTGAAGCCGTCACGCACGCGACGCATCGCGAGCAACGCGACGAAGAACGCGAGCACGATCGCGACGGCGAGCAGCGCGCGAGCTTTCATCCTTCCACCTTCCACGCGACGGTGCCGCGCGGCGGTCGATACCAGCCGGGATCGCCGTCGCCGAGCCGTTCGCGGACTTTCACGATCGTGAACATACCGCCCATGTCGATCGGACCGTACGGTCCCGTGCCGCCGCGCATCGGAATGCTGTTGCGCGGCATGTCCATCATCTGCTGCATCTCGCTCATGTCGCCGGTGCCGGTCGTGCCCATGATCATCGTCCCCGGCGTGAGCGCGTTCAACCGCTCCTCGGTCTTCGACGCGTCGACGCCGATGAGGTTCGGAAGGTTGTGCCCCATCTGATTCATCGTGTGGTGCGTCTTGTGGCAGTGAAACGCCCAGTCGCCGGGATTGTCGGCGACGAACTCGATGTCGCGCGTGGTGCCGACCGGCACGTTGACGGTGTTCTCCGGAATCCACGCGGACGGCTGGATCGCGCCGGCGTCGGTGCCGGTGATGAAGAAGCGATGTCCGTGGATGTGCATCGGATGCGAGTTCATGGTGAGGTTCGCGACGCGGATGCGCACGCGGTCGCCGAGGCGCACGAGCATCGGATCGGTGCCGGGAAAGACGCGGCTGTTGAAGGTGAAGACGTTGAAGTCGAGCATCACCGTCGGATCCGGCGTCGCGGTGCCGGGCTTGATGAACCATTCGTTGAGGAAGATGGCGAAGTCGCGGTCGACGCGGCGCGCGGCGTCGCGCGGATGCACGATGAAGAAGCCGTGCATGCCGAGCGCGATCTGCGTCATCTCGTCGAAATGCGGGTGGTACATGAGCGACCCGCTCTGCTTCAGCGTGAACTCGTAGACGTACGTTTCGCCCGGCTCGATCTTCGGTTGCGTGAGCCCCGACACGCCGTCCATGCCGTTCGGCAGGATGAAGCCGTGCCAGTGAATCGACGTCGCCTCGGGGAGTTTGTTCGTGACGTGGATGCGGACGCGATCGCCTTCGAACGCTTCGATGGTCGGTCCCGGCGTCGTGCCGTTGTAGCCCCAGCAGTTGACGTGAAACCCGTCGACGAACTCGCGCTTCACCGGCTCGGCGGTGAGCTCGAAGACCTTGACGCCGCGGTCCATGCGATATGGCAGCGACGTGCCGTTCGGCGTGACGACGCGCGCCGGCGTGCTGGCGTGCGACGCGGGCGCGGCGACGACGCGACGGCCCGCAAGCAGCGCGCCGGCGGCGGACGAGAACAGCAGATTGCGGCGGGAAATCATGGCGTGTCTCCTTCGACGCCGTTCACCGCGGCGTCGAGCGTGATGCGCGCGCGCCAGTAGTCGCGCTGCGCGTCGATGAAGTCGCGGCGGGCCTGCGTCTCGTTGCGGCGCGCGTCGAGCAGCGTGAACGGGCCGACCAGCATCGCGTTGTGCTCGAGCTTCGTCAGCTCGACGATGCGCTGCCGCCGCGGCACGACGACGTCGCGGTAGTACTCGACGCGCGCGCGTGCCTCGGCGACGCTCGCGCGGGCGGTGCGGATGCGCGACGATGACTCGTCGAGCAGCGCCTGCAGCAACGCGTTCGCGCGCACGAGCTCGTGTTCGGCGCGCGTCCGCGCAGCCGCGCCGTTATTGAAGAGCGGGATGGGGAGCTCGATGCCGGGACCGACCGTCTTCGCGCCCGCGGCGTCGCGCTGGTAGTGCGCGTCGACGGTGACGTCGTCGAGCGCCGCGAGCCGCGCCAGCGGGACGCGCATGCGCGCGAGCTGCACCTCGGCCATCGCGCGTTGGACGTCGAGCCGCCGCGCCGACGCGAGCTGTTCGAGCTGCGCCTCATCGGGCTCGGTGGCGGGCAGCGGCGGAAATGCATCGGGCAGGTGCAGCTCCGCGGGCACGTCACGCACGCCCATCGCGCGCACGAGCGACTCCCGCGCGAGCACGAACTGCTGTTCTTCGCGCGCGAGGTCGAGCTTCGCGTCCTCGTAGCGCGCCTGCTCGTTCTCGAGCTCGAGGTCGGTGATGTTCTGCGCGTCGTGCTGCCGCTGCGCGAGCTCGGCGGACGCCTGTGCGGTCTCGAAGCTCGTACGGCTCAGTGCGACGCGTTGCGCGGCGGCGAGAAGGTCCGCGTGACGCGCACGGATGTCCGCCGCGAACATCAGCACGTCGGACGTCACGCGCAGCTTCGCGGCGTCGAACGCCGCGCGTCCGAGCGCGCGGCGGCGCGGAAGCTGGACGAGATCGACGAGCGTCTGCGCGAGCCGCAGCTCGAACGGCCGGAACGGATCGCGCGGGAAGCGCACTTCCGCCTCGAAGATCGGATTGCGGACGAGGCTCGCTTGCACGAGGTCCGCGCGCGCGATGCCGAGCTCCGCGAACGTCGCCTCGAGGCGGCGGTTGTTGATGACGCCGATCGCGACGGCGTTGTCGGCGGTGAGCTCGTCCTGCAGCAGCGCGCGCACGCGTTCGTCGTCACGCGCCCACGTCAGCGACTGGCCGCTCCGCTCCGCGACCGCCCGCCGTACGTCCGCGACGCCTGCATCGCGCGGCACGGACGCACACGCGCACGCGAAGAGCAGCGACGCGGCGATCCAACCGCGGTTCACGACGCACCGCCGTCGTGGTGATGATGATGTTCCGGTGCGGGTTGCTGTTGTTGTTGCTGCTGCGGATGTTCAGAAGGCGGCGCCGTTCGTGCCGCCTCGGCCACCGACTCGCGCGCGGGCGAATCGAACTCGTCGGGCCGCAGCGTGGCGACGGGGTCGATCTGCGCGGTGGCGAGCACCATCGCCAGCACGAGCGTACATGCGGAAGCATTCATGAATTCAGTCTCCGGATTCGCGAACGGAAAAAACGCGCGAAGCAGCGGCCGGCGCTTCGGCCGCGCGGAGGCGGATCAAATGAGCAGCGTACCGGCGAGCAGATGCAGACCGACGTCGCGGTCGCAACGCAGCGCACCGTGCGCGATGAAGCTCCGGTACGCGCGCGCATTGCCTGCAGCCACGCGTTGCGCGACGAGCGGCGCGTCGACGTCGAACGCGCACGACGTCACGCGCGACGCGACGCGCTTCATCGGCTCCTGCTTCTCGTGCGCGGGCGACGCCGGCTGCGCGTCGTCGTGCTGCGCGACGTGAATCGCGAACGCGCAAAGCGGCACCGCGCGATGAAGGTACGCATGGAGCGGCAGCACGCAGCAGCCGAAGAGGAACACCGCGCCCACCACGGCCGATACGCCCGTTCCGAGGAGCCATGCGATGGCGATGGCGGCGCGCTTCATCGCCGCAATCGTAATCTCAAATGCTCGCGCGGCGCAGCCGCAACGCGTTACCAATCACAGACACTGAGCTGAAGCTCATCGCCGCGGCGGCGATCATCGGACTGAGCAGGAGTCCGAACAGCGGATAGAGCGCGCCCGCGGCGATCGGTACGCCGAGGGCGTTGTAGATGAAGGCGAAGAAAAGGTTCTGGCGGATGTTGCGCATCGTGGCGAGGCTGAGCCGCCGCGCGCGCACGATGCCGCGCAGATCGCCTTTCACGAGCGTCACCGCCGCGCTCTCCATCGCCACGTCGGTGCCGGTGCCCATGGCGATGCCGACGTGCGCCTGCGCGAGCGCGGGCGCGTCGTTGATGCCGTCGCCCGCCATTGCGACGATTCGCTTCTCGTCCTGCAGCCGCCGCACCGTGGCCGCCTTCGCATCCGGCAGCACCTCAGCGATCACCTCATCGATGCCGAGCTTTTTCGCGACGGCGTTCGCGGTCGTCGCGCTGTCGCCGGTGAGCATCACCACGCGCAGCCCTTCCGCGCGCAGCGCGCGGACCGCATCGGCCGCGCCTTCCTTCAGCGGATCGGCGATGCCGAGGAGTCCCGCGGGACGTCCGTCGATGACGACGTAGATCACGGTTTGTCCATCGCCGCGCAACCCTTCGGCGAGTCCGAGCATCTCGCTCGCGTCGACGCCGAGCTCCGTCAGCAGCGTGCGATTGCCGAGCGCGACGCGGTGCTGGCCGACGCGCGCGCGGACGCCTTTGCCGGGCAGCGACGCGAACTCCGTCGCGCGTTCGGTGTCGAGTCCGCGCGTCTGTGCGCCGGCGAGCACCGCGGCGGCGAGCGGATGTTCGCTGGCGCGTTCGACGGACGCGGCGAGGCGGAGCAGTTCGCGCTCGTCGATGCCGAGGCCCACGACGGACGTGAGGCGCGGCTTGCCGAGCGTGAGCGTGCCGGTCTTGTCGATGACGAGCGTGTCGACGTCGCGCAGCACCTCGATCGCTTCGGCGTTACGGAACAGCACGCCGGCGCTCGCGCCCTTGCCCGCGGCAACCATCACCGACATCGGCGTCGCGAGGCCGAGCGCGCAGGGGCAGGCGATGATCAGCACCGCGACGGCGTTGACGACCGCGTAGACCACGCGCGGCTCCGGACCTTTCGCGAGCCAGAGCGCGAATGTCAGCACCGCGGCCGCGAGCACCGCGGGGACGAACCACGCGGAGACGCGGTCCGCGAGCCGCTGGATCGGCGCGCGGCTGCGCTGCGCCTGCGCCACGAGACCGACGATCTGCGCGAGCAGCGTCTCCGCGCCGACGCGTTCCGCGCGCATGACGAACGTGCCGTTCGCGTTGACGGTCGCGCCGATCACGCGATCGCCGGGGCGCTTCTCGACCGCGAGCGGCTCGCCCGTGACCATCGACTCGTCGACGGAGCTCGTACCGTCGGTGATCACGCCGTCGACCGGCACTTTCTCGCCGGGACGTACGCGCAGCAGATCGCCGCGATGCACGTCATCGAGCGGCACGTCGCGTTCGTTGCCGCGCGCGTCGACGCGGCGCGCGGTCTTCGGCGCGAGCTCGAGCAGCGCGCGGATCGCGGCGCCGGTGCGGCTGCGCGCACGCAGCTCGAGCACCTGGCCGAGGAGCACGAGCGTCACGATCGCGGCGGCGGCCTCGTAATAGACGGCGGCGTGTCCGCCGTGCATGCGAAACGACGGCGGAAAGAGTCCCGGCACCAGCGTCGCGACGAGGCTGTAGAGAAACGCCACCGCGACGCCGATGCCGATCAGCGTGAACATGTTCAGGCGCCGCGTCACGATCGACTGCCACGCGCGCTCGAAGAACGGACGCGCGCCCCACAGCACGACCGGCGTCGCCAGCGCGAGCTCGAGCCACGAGCCCCACGCGACGAGACCTTCCGGCAGGACGTTCGGCACGTCGCGCAACATCGCGAACGCAACGAGCGGCACGGTCAGCACCGCGCAGACCCAGAAGCGCCGGTTCATGTCGCGCAGCTCGGGATTCGGATCCGCGTCTGCGGTGATCGTGCGCGGCTCGAGCGCCATGCCGCAGATCGGACAACTGCCGGGCGCATCGCGCACGACTTCCGGATGCATGGGACACGTCCAGTCGCCAGCGTGCGCCGGCGCGGGCGGCGTCGCAGGCGCGGGTGTCGGCGCGGGCGCCGGCTTCGCCGCGAGGTACGCCGCCGGATTCGCATCGAACTTCTGTTTGCAGCCGCGCGAACAGAAGTAGAACGTCTGGCCGTCGTATTCGGACGAGCCCGCGGCGCGCGCGGGATCGACGGTCATCCCGCAGACGGGATCGCGAGTGGACATGCGGGCGGCGCCGCTTACTTCACGTTTCCGGCGGCCGAGCCGTCGATGTACTGGCGCAGCTCGCCGACGAAGCGATCGGTCCCGCGGATGCTGCGCAGCACGACCGTCAGCGCCTCGGGCGGGAAGCCCGATTCGAGCGTGAACGTGTAGCCGCAGAAGACGTCGTTCGTCGAGTCGGCGCCCCAGTAGAGGAAGTTCGTGTCGCTGTAATGCAGCAGCTGCCGCATCAGCGCCGGCCCGTTCTTCGCTTTGTCGATGTTGATGTAGCCGCCGTTGAAGTGCGGATAGACGCGGAAGCCGATCGTGTCACTCTGCGTGACGCTGATGACGACCTCCAGCGAGTCCGCGTTCGCGAAGCCATCCATCGACGCCACGAAGTTGTACGGCTGCTTCGTGCTCTGACGGAACTCCGCGTTGACGTCGGAACGTTTGCCGACATCCGCGAGCAGCGTGCGCAGCTTCTCCCGCGTCGTATCGCGCGACGACGCTTCCTCGGCCAGCGCCGGCGCGGCGTACGCGGTTGCGGCGAGACACACGACGACGGTGGAGAAGAGCAGCTTTCGCAGACGCATGGCGCTATCGTACTCCTGTCGGGCACGGCAGACGCAGAGCTGCCGAGCATGTCCGGACGCCAGCGCCGCAACCGCGTGCTCGCGCTCATCGCGCTCTTCCGCTTCGCGAAAGCTCTGCTGCTGATCGCGGCCGGCGTCGGCGCGCTGCGCCTGCTGCATCAATCGGCCGCGGAGACGCTGGAGCATTGGGCGGACGCGCTGACGATCGCACCGGCGCACGAGCTCGCGCGCAAGTTCACCGGGATGGTGTTGTCGATGCCGGCGTCGCGCAAGGAGATCGTCGCCGCCGCGGCGTTCGCGTACGCGGCGCTCTTCACGACGGAAGGCATTGGCCTCTGGCTCGAGAAGCTGTGGGCCGAGTACCTCACCATCATCGCCACGTCGTCGTTCATCCCGTTCGAGATCTACGAGATCGTGAAGGAAGTGACCGCGCTGCGCATCGCCATGCTCGTCGTGAACGTGGCCATCGTGGTCTACCTGATCGTGCAGGTGAAACGCCATCATCGCGACGCCGTATAGTCGCTCCATGCGACATGCGTTTCTCGCGCTCCTGCTCTTCACCGCCACTACCGCCTTCGCCGCGGACGACGTCCAGGTGCTCTTCGTCGGTACGTATCACTTCGCGAATCCCGGCCTCGATTACGTGAAGACCGACGTCGCCGACGTGCTCACCGACGCGAAGCAGAAAGAGATTGCCGACGTCGTCGAGCATCTCCGCAAGTTCAATCCGACGAAGATCGCCGTCGAGTGGCCGGCGGACAAGAGCGCCGCGCTCGATCAGCGTTACGCCGACTACCGCGCCGGCAAGCTCGCGCCGAGCCGCGACGAAACCGTGCAGCTCGGCTTCCGCCTCGCGCAGCTTCTCGGCCATGACCATCTCTACGCGATCGACAGCAAGGCGGACATGGATCTCGACGCCGTCGTCGCCGAGGCGCAGAAGAGCGATCCCGCATTCCTGCAGACCATGCAGCAGTTCATGGACTCGTACGTCGCGAAGCAGAACGCGATGCAGAAAGAGAAGAGCATCCGCGACATCCTCCGCTGGATGAACGACCCCGCGACGCTCGCGTACGGCCACGGCCTGTACGTCCGCATGGCGCGCGTCGGCGGCGAGGGCAACTACGTCGGCGCGGACGTGCTCGGCGGCTGGTACGCGCGCAACGCACGCATCTTCTCGAACCTCGCGCGCGCGGCGCAGCCGGGCGATCGCATCCTCGTCCTCTACGGACAGGGACACGTGCCGATCCTCCAGCAATTGGCGCGGGACATGCCCGGCATGAAGGTGGTCGCAGCCAACGATTTTCTGTAGGCTACGCCGCTGCCGATGACCAAGTTCTACATCACCACCGCGATCCACTACGTCAACGACGACCCGCACATCGGGCACATGTACGAGAACATCGTCGCCGACGTGATCGCGCGCCATCGCCGCCGCATGGGCGACGACGTCCGCTTCCTCACGGGCACGGACGAGCACGGTCAGAAGATCGAGCGCGCCGCCGCGAAGGAAGGCATCCAGCCGATCGAGCTCGCCGACCGCGTCGTGAAGACGCATCACGAGCTCTGGAAGCGCCTCGACATCAGCCACGACGACTTCATTCGCACGACCGAACAGCGCCACCGCCTCGGCGTGCTCGAGCTCATCCGCCGCATCCAGGAGCACAACCCGACCGACATCTACCTCGGCGAGCACTCGGGCTGGTACTGCCAGAACGAAGAGACGTTCATCCCTGAGAATCAGGTGAAGGACGGCGTGGATACGGACGGCCATAAAGTCGAGTGGACGACCGAAAGCAACTACTTCTTCAAGCTCTCCGCGTACGCGGACCGGCTCCTCGCCCACTACCGCGAACATCCCGAGTTCGTCTGGCCGCCGACGCGCCTCAACGAGGTCGTCGCGTTCGTCGAACAGGGACTCAAGGACCTTTCGATCTCCCGTAGTTCCATCAAGTGGGGCATCCCCTTCCCCGGCAATCCGGATCACGTGATCTATGTCTGGATGGATGCGCTGACGAATTACATCTCCGCGCTCGGCTTCGGCACCACCGAAGACGCCGCCCTCGAGCAGTACTGGCCGGCCGACGTACAACTGGTCGGCAAGGACATCGTGCGCTTTCACGCCGTCTACTGGCCGGCGTTTCTGATGGCGGCCGGCATCGAGCCGCCGAAGCGCGTCGTCGGACACGGCTGGTGGCTGCGCGACCAGCAGAAGATCTCGAAGTCGCTCGGCAACGTGGTGCGGCCGTACAACATCCTCGACGACTTCGGCCCCGACGCGCTGCGCTACTACGTCATGCGCGAGATGGTGTTCGGGCAGGATCAGGATTACTCCGATCAGTCGCTGCTCACGCGCTACAACGCCGATCTCGCCAACGACCTCGGCAACACGCTGTCGCGCGCGATCAAGATGTCGGACACGTACTTTGGCGGCAAGACGCCGCCGGTGCGCTGCTTCACGAACGACCTGCTCGACATGACGCGTACCGTCGTGCCGCAGTACCTCGAGCACATGGACAACCTCGCGTTCCAGCGCGCGCTCGAGTCGGTGTGGGAACTGCTGAACGCGATCAACAGCTACATCGTCACGCGCGAGCCGTGGAAGCACTTCAAGGAGAAAGGCGCCGACGATGCCCTGTCGCGCATTCTCTGGGACGCGCTCGAAGCGCTGCGGATCGTGTGGGTGATGATGGCGCCGTTCATCCCGCGCTCGACGCGCGAGGCGCTGTCGCGGCTCGGCGCCGATCCGGAGAAGATCGACCGCGGCGCGCTGCAGTGGGGCGGCCTCGAGGCCAATCGCCCGCTGCGCGTCGCCGACCCGATCTTCCCGCGCATCGACGTTGCGCAATACATCGGAGAGAAGAAGATGGAAGAGACGAAACCGGAAACGCCGGCGGCTGCCTCCGCACCGCCGACGACTGCAGCAGCACCGGCACCGGCGGCCGAATCGGGTCCGCCGGTCGAAACGACGCAGGCCGCGCCGCCGGACCTCGCGAAGATCTCGATCGATCAGTTCATGCAAACGGACCTGCGCGTCGCGGAGATCCGCGCCGCGGAGCGCGTGCCGAAATCGAAGAAGCTGATCAAGATGACGGTCTTCACCGGCGCCGACGAGCGCACGATCGTCGCCGGCATCGGCACAAAGTACGCGCCGGAGGAGCTCGTCGGACGCAAGGTCGTGATCGTGGCGAACCTGCAGCCGGCCAAGCTGATGGGCATCGAGTCGAACGGCATGGTGCTGGCGGCGTCAATCGACGGCGAGCCGAGTCTGCTGAGCGTCGATCCGAGCGTGCCGGCCGGCACGAAAGTTCGCTGATGACTGAACGAAGTTCGCTGACGAATCGACGAGCTTTCCAGAATTCAGGTGACGCCGCGCGAATGCGGCACTAGATTGACGGTGTCGCTGTCGTTCGAGAATCGGGCAGCGACCCAGCCGCCGCGCTCGTGCGCGATGCCCCGCTTCCCCCGGCCAGGGAAGCGGGATTTTTTTTGAGCGCGGCCAGCGAGGCGAGCGCCGTCCACACCAACAGCAACATCCCGATGTTCGCGACCGGATGCGCCGCATTCGGATCGACGAAGCTCCGCGCGACCCAGATCTTGCTGCCGCGCTGCATCATGTTCGGACCGTTCCACCGTACGACGTCGTAGGCGCCGATCTTCCGCTGCATGCGCAGGATGAACGGCTCGACGCGCAGCGGCGGCTGTAGCACGGCCCACAACGTCGCGGCGCCGAAGATCAGCGCGGCGAGGAGCGGCGGCGCGACGAGCGTGCGCAGTCGCGGCGTCGCGTGATCCTCGACGGTCGGACGCGTGAACGCGCGCACGAGCTCGAACGCGAGCAGCCCGAGGCAGAGCAGCGGCACGGCGAGATTGCCGAGGAAGCGGACGAACGGCAGGATCGCGGGCGACGGCAGCGGCGGACTGAACGCGCCGAGCGGACGCAGCAACGCGAGCGCGCCGAGGTTCTCGCCGTTCGGCAGATTCACGACAGGGCACTGATAGAAGAAGACGAGGAACGCGCCGGCGGCGAGCGAGTAGACCGCGACGAAGCGCTCGCGTCCGCACAGCAACGCGAACGGCACGAGCCACATCAGATATTGCGGACAGAGTCCGGAGAAGGCGATCGCGCCGGCGAAGTAGAGCAGCACGCAGGTCTCGCGATCGAGCTTCTTCCACGCGTGCAGCGCGGTGACGACGGCGAGCGTCAGCAGCACCATCGCCAGGCGATTCCACGGACGGTACGGCAGTCCGAAGAGCAGCACGCCGCGACTCGCATACGACGCGATCCCGACAAAGTCCGCCGGCCCCGGCAGCGCATGATTCGCGGCGAGGATCGCGCCGTAAACGAGCGACGTCACGGCCACGCCTCCGACGAACGCGCGCGCACCGCGCCACGTCCTCGGCACGAGCAGGATGATCAGCGGTCCGGCCAGCGGCTTCGCGATCACGGAGAGCGTCCACGCGGCGCCCGCGCACGCGTCGCCGCGCGTGCTTCCGTCGCGCAGCAGCACGAGCGCGAGCAGGAGAAAGTAGACGAAGACGCTGTCCCACTGCGGCTGGATCGCGCAGACGATGATCGGCACGACGGCGAACGCGTAGAGCAGTCCGTGCCGCAGCGCCATGCGCGCGTCGCGCGCCGCGTCGAAGAGTAACAGCGCGATCAGCGCGTCGAAGAAAACGGGCAGGAACTTGTGCGCGAACGAGACCGGCAGGTTCGTCGAGTACGAGATCACGCTCCCGACCCATAACCACAATTCGACGGCCGGCAGGTACGGCGCCGCGATCTTGAACCCCGAGAGGAGCCGCACCGTATCGCGAAAGTTCGCGATTGTCTCGACGGAGCCGAACGCGATCGCGGCGAGCGTGCAGCGAAGCGCGAGCGCCGTGGCGAAGACGGCGAGGCGTTTCACGCGCGTCTCCGCGATTCGACGACTATCTGCCACGCCAGAAGCGTCGGCCAGAGCCGCGCGATCGCGTGCTCGAGCGGATAGAGAAAGCGGAGGTAGAACGCGTACGGCCCCGATTCGACGAGGAAGCGCCGATCGCTCTCGCGCTCGTTCGCGCGCGCGAGCACTACGCGTTTCGCCAGCGGCACGAACGGCCGCAGCAGCCCGGGGTTGTACGTCGTGCGGATCGGCTCGAGCCCCGCGTCGCGCAACATCCCCTTCGCCGTGCGCCGCGTGAAGAAGCGGATGTGCGTCTTGTCGAGCACGCCGCTGTCCTCGTACACGAGAAACCCGGCCAGCACTTCGAGACGGATCGACCAGAGCGCGAAATTCGGCAGCGAGACGATGACCGTGCCACCGCCGCAGAGGTAGCGCGCGTAATGCCGCAGCACCGCCGCGGGCGAGACCAGATGTTCGAGAACGTCGGCGAAGAGGACGACATCGAAGCGCCGCTCGCCGAGCGCGGTGTCGACGCCGGCGTAGTCTTCGAGATCGCAGGCGATGACTTCCGCGATGCGCGTCTTGGCCACGGCGACCGACGCGGGATTCTGCTCGATGCCGACGAGCTCATTGCCGAGCCTCGCGATGTGCTGCGAGGTCGACGCGTAGCCGCAGCCGACGTCGAGCACGCGCAATCCGCTGCGCCTGCCCCACAACCGCAGCAGCGCTTTGTTGAGGTCCTCGTAATAGTGTGGACGCTCGCCCACTACAGCCGGCCTCCGAGCTCGCGCTTGAGCCGCCAGCTGTCGGCGAGCAATCGCCGGATCGCGCGCGGCATCGAGCGCACCGGCAGGCCGCGGGACTCCCCTTCGCGCTGGCGATACGACACCGGCACCTCGAGGAAGCGCAACCCCTTCGCCGCCGCGCGCAGCACGATCTCCGTGGAGATGAAGCCGCGGAAAAAGAGCGCGTCGTTGAAGACGTCGTCCGCGACGCGGCGGTTGTAGAGGCGCATGCCGCTGTCGCTGTCGAGCGCGTCGATGCCGAAGAGCGCGCGGATGTAGACGTTGAGCGCGAACGTCATCAGCTGCCGATACCACTGATCGGTGCGATTGGTCTTGCGGCCGATGACGACGTCCGCGTCGTGGCGCCGCTCCCACAAACGCCAAAAGTCCGCCGGGTCGTGCTTCTCGCCCGCGTCGCAGATGAAGAGGAACGCGCCGTGCGACGCCGCGACGGCGTTGCGCACCGCGCGCGCATAGCCGAGCCGCTCCGGCGCGCCGGTGATGCGGAAGCCGTAGCGCGGCTGGATTTCCTCGATCAGCGCGCGCGTGCCGTCGGCACTGCCGTCCTCCGCGATGATGAACTCCGCGTGCGGCAGATGGCGGATGACCGTCTCGTGAAATGCGGCAATCTCGCGCTGGATCGTCGCGGCCTCGTTGTGCGCGAGGAGCACGACGGATGCGAGGTCAGTCATCAACGGCGCACATCATAAAGGATGAGCATCGCCGCCGATGCCGCGACCCAGCCGAGGCCGAGGAGGACGATGTGCAGCGGCGCGGAAATGCTCGCGTCGGTGAAGCTGCGCGCGATCCAGATGCGGCTGCCGCGGCGCACGACGAGGTCGCCGGTGTACGGCACGACGTCGTACGCGCCGATCTTCTGCACGACACGTTGGATGAACGCATCGGCGCGCATCGGCGGCCTGCGCGTGGCCCAGAGCGTGGCGCATCCGAGCAACAGGAGAAGCACGAGCGCGGGCGCGAGGACGCGGCGCAGCGGCGCGAGCGGGAGTGCAGGTGCGCGTTCGTCGCGGCGGAAAACGTTCGTCACGCGCCAGACGACGAAGGCGAGACAGAGCAGCGGGATCGCGTAGTTGCCGAGGAGTTGCTCGATCGTCTGCAGGCCGCGCGGCGGCAGCGGAGGACTGAGCCAGCCGAAGCGGCGCAGCATTCCGTAGGCGCCGAGGTTCTCCATGTTCGGCAGGTTGAGAATCGGCGTTTCGTAATACAGCACGACGAAGGCGCCGGCGACGAGCGTGTAGAGCGCGAGAAAACGGCGGCGGCCGGCGAGGATCGCGAACGGCACCGGCCAGAGGAGATATTGGATGGAGAGGCCGGAGACGGCGAGCGACGCGGTGAGCGCGAGGAGCACCGCTTCGTCGCGCGAGACGCGCTTCGTCATGCGCAGGATTGCCGCACCGATCGCGAGCGCAACGACGGACCAGAATCGATCGAACGGTCGATAGGGAAACCCGAAGAGCCGCACGCCGCCGCTGGCGTACCGCACGATGCCGGCGAGCGCGTCGAGCGTCGGAAGGTTGCCGGTGGCGGCGAGGATGCTGGCGTACATGACGCCGGCGCCGCACGCGCCGAGAAGGAATGCAACGACGCCGCGCCGCGTGCGCGGCAGCAGCACCAGCGCGAGCGGCGCGGCGACCGGCTTCGCGATGACGGAGAGCACGAGCGCCGCACCGGCGACGGCGCTGGAGGCATCGCGCTCGTCGCGCGCGGCGAGAAGCGCGACGAGCAGAAAGAGCATCCAGATGCTGTCCCATTGCGGATGGATGGCGCTGATGGCGATGGCGATCGGCGCGACCGCGTAGAGCAGTCCGTCGCGCAAACCGTCGCGGCGATCTTTGGCAGCTTCGTAGAGCAGCAGCGCGATCGCGGCGTCGCAGGCGATCGGCAGGAGCTTGTACGGGAACATCACCGGGAGCGACGTAAAGTACGCGAGCGAGCTGGCGATCCAGAGCCACAGTTCGATGCCGGGGAGATACGGCGTCTCGACCGGCAGATGCTGCAGCAGGCGCACGGTGTTGCGGAAGTTGACGACCGCGTCGACGGCGCCGAAGTTGACGTAGCCGATCGCGAGGCGGGGCACGAGCGCGGCGGCGAGGACGAGCAGGCGCTGCTTCACGACGCCACCTTGCGCGGCAGCAGCGGCGCGAGCGCCGACAGCAGGACAGCCACGAGTCCGACGGTCGTGACGTTGATGACTCGATGCGCGTGCTCGGGCTCGACGAGGCTCCGCGCGAGCCAGACCTTCGAGCCGGGCGTGCCGGAGGGGCCGCGGTAGCGCACGACGTCGTAGGCCTCGATCTTCTGTTCGATGCGCACGACGTACGCGTCGGGATCGACGCGCGGCTGCGCGGCCGCCCACGCCGCGCCGACCGCGAGCGCGATCAGGAGTGCGGCCGCGGGCGCGGCGTAGCGCGCGAGATGCGGCTCGGGTGCGGGCGTGGTCGCGCGCTCGCCGCCGGCGAGCATGGCCGCGAGGCGCCAGGCGGCGAAGCCGAGGAGAAGGAGCGGGAGGAGGATGTTGCCGTCGATCCGGACGACGTCGCGGATCCAGAGCGGCGGCATCGGCGGCCCGAAGGCACCGAACGGGTGCAGCAGACCATACGCGCCCAGATCGTCGATGTGCGGCAGATTGACGACCGGCGCTTCGTAATAGAAGAGACAGAAGATCCCGGCGACGGCGCTGTAGAGCGCGAGGAAGCGCAGGCGATCGCAGAGGATCGCGAACGGCACGATCCAGCAGAGGTATTGGACGGAAAGCCCGGATAGGCCGAGGGTGATGGCGAAGAAGAGCAGCACCGCCTCATTGCGGCTGCAGCGGCCGCGAAAATAAACGAACGCACAGAGCGCGAGCGCGGCGATGACGGGAATGAAACGGTCGTGCGGCCGGAACGCCAGTCCGAAGACCTGCACGCCTCCGGCGGCGTACTGCAGCACGCCGCGCACACGCGCCAACGTCGGAAAGAGGCCGGTCGCGTACAGCAGCGCCGCATAGAGGAGCAGTGTGGCCGCGGCGCCGGCGAGGAACGCCACAATGGCACGGCGCGAGCGCGGGAAGAGGAACAGCGCCAGCGGCGCGGCGACCGGTTTCGCCACAATGGACAACACGAGCGCGGCACCGGCCACCGCGGCGGCGCGCGTCGACGGAATCTCGACGGCGATCAAGGCCAGGAGCAGCGGATAGAGAAAAAGGCTGTCCCATTGTGGATGGATCGCACAGACGACGATCGGCACGGGCGCGATCGCGTAGAGCAGCGCGCGGCGCGTGCCGGTGGCCGCATCGGCGGCGGCGTCATAGAGCAGGAGCGCGATCAGCGCGTCACAGAGAACGGGCAGGAGCTTCCAGGCGAACATCACCGGGAGCGCGGTGCGATAGCCGAGGAGGCCTTCGATCCAGAGCACGAGCTCGATGCCGGGGAGGTAGGGAGTGACGATCTCGCGTCCGGCGACGAGCAGGAGGAAATTGCGGAAGTTGTGGACGGCGTCGACGGCGCCGAAGGTGAGGAACGCGACGATCGCGCGCGGGAGGAGGGCTGCGGCGAAGACGGCCAGGCGCCGGGCGGGCGGGCGGGGGCCGGCGGGCGTCTCGACTGCGGCGTGCACTCTGGGCCGCGATGATAGCAGGCGCCGGAAAAGCGAAAGGCCGCTCGAGGGTATCTCGAGCGGCCTTTCATATTATCCCGGCGGCGTCCTACTTTCCCACGCAGTTGCCCGCGCAGTATCATCGGCGATGCAGAGCTTAACTGCCGTGTTCGGAATGGGAACGGGTGTTTCCTCTGCTCTATGACCACCGGAAACTTTAATTTCTGGTTGGTTGAGGCATTGAATACGGGCAGCGGGTGCTGAAAGAGAGCACGCTTTTGGGCTGCAGACAACATCAAATCAAGGCATTTATGGTCAAGTCAAACGACCGATTAGTACTGGTCAGCTGAGAGCATCGCTGCTCGTACACATCCAGCCTATCAACGTGGTCATCTACCACGGGTCTTCAGGGAGAACTCATCTTGGGGTGGGCTTCTCGCTTATATGCTTTCAGCGATTATCCTTTCCCGACTTAGCTACCCAGCGGTGCCGCTGGCGCGACAACTGGTACACTAGAGGTCGGTGCTTCCCGGTCCTCTCGTACTAAGGAAACCTCCCCTCAATTCTCCTCCGCCCACAACAGATAGGGACCGAACTGTCTCGCGACGTTCTGAACCCAGTTCACGTACCGCTTTAATAGGCGAACAGCCTAACCCTTGGAACCTTCTACAGCTCCAGGATGCGATGAACCGACATCGAGGTGCCAAACCGGAGCGTCGATATGAACTCTTGACTCCGATCAGCCTGTTATCCCCGGCGTACCTTTTATCCGTTGAGCGATGGCCCTTCCATACAGAACCACCGGATCACTAAGTCCTGGTTTCCCACCTGCTTGACTTGTAGGTCTCGCAGTCAACCTGGTTTATGCCTTTGCACTCGACCGCTGATTTCCAAACAGCGTGAACCAAGCTTCGAGCGCCTCCGTTACGATTTAGGAGGCGACCGCCCCAGTCAAACTACCCGCCTTGCAATGTCCTTCTCCCGGATCACGGGAGTAAGTTAGAACCACAGTACGATCAGGGTGGTATCTCACCG
>JAFATB010000016.1 GCA_019244185.1 Acidobacteriota bacterium | reverse complement strand
AAGGAGGAGGGCTACAAGGTCATCCTCGTCAACTCCAACCCGGCCACGATCATGACCGACCCCGAGGTTGCGGACCGGACGTATGTGGAGCCGCTGACGCCGGAGACGGTGGAGCGGATCATCGAGCGGGAGCGGCCGGACGCCATCCTTCCCACGGTCGGCGGCCAGACGGGCATCAACCTGGCCATGGCTCTTCACGAGAGCGGCGCGCTCCAAAAGCACGGTGTGGAGCTCATCGGCGCGAACTACGAGGCCATCAAGACCGCCGAGGATCGCCAGCTGTTCAAAGAGGCGATGACGCGGATCGGCGTCGAGTGCGCGCAATCGGGCTATGCCGCATCGGTCGAAGAAGCGGAGCAGTTCGCCTCTCGCATCGGCTATCCGCTGGTCATCCGGCCGTCCTTCACGCTCGGCGGGTCGGGCGGCGGCATCGCCTACAACGTCGAGGAGATGCGCTCCATCGTCGCGCGCGGCCTCGACCTCTCGCCGGTCCATCGGGTCCTCGTCGAGGAGTCGGTGATCGGCTGGAAAGAGTTCGAGCTCGAGGTGATGCGCGACAAGGCCGACAACGTGATCATGGTCTGCTCGATCGAGAACGTCGATCCGATGGGCGTGCACACCGGCGACTCGATCACGGTCGCGCCGCAGCAGACGCTCACGAACGACGAATACCAGGCGATGCGCGACGAGGCGAAGCGCATCATCCGCGCGATCGGCGTCGAGACCGGCGGCTCGAACATCCAGTTCGCCGTCGACCCGAAGACCGGACGCCGCATCTGCATCGAGATGAATCCGCGCGTGTCGCGCTCGTCGGCGCTCGCGTCGAAAGCCACCGGCTTTCCGATCGCGAAGTTCGCCGCGAAGCTCGCCGCCGGCTACACGCTCGACGAGATCCCGAACGACATCACGAAGAAAACGCCGGCGTCGTTCGAGCCGTCGATCGACTACGTGGTCGTGAAGATCCCGCGCTTCTCGTTCGAGAAGTTCCCGAACACGCCGCAGCATCTCAGCTTCTCCATGCAGTCGGTCGGCGAGTCGATGGCCATCGGCCGCACGTTCAACGAGGCGCTGCAGAAGGGACTGCGCTCGCTCGAGATCGGCGTGGCCGGCCTCGAGACGCGCGGCCACGCCGGCGAGCGTCTCCCCGATCTGCTGCGCACGCCGACGCCGGAGCGCATCTTCGCCGTCGGCGACGCGATGCGCGCGGGGATGTCCGTCGACGAGATCCACGCGATGTCGTTCATCGACCCGTGGTTCCTCCGCGAGATCCGCAAGATCGTGGAGCTCGAACGCAACGTCGCCACCACCCCGCTGCTCGCGCTCAAGCGCAACGGCTTCTCCGACCGCCAGCTCGCGAAGCTCACGAACCGCAGCGAGACGGACGTCCGCGCCGAACGTCACCGCCTCGGCATCCGCCCCGTCTACAAACGCGTCGACACCTGCGCCGCCGAGTTCGAAGCGACGACGCCGTATCTCTACTCGACCTACGAGACCGAAAACGAAGCCGCGCCGACCGACAAGCGCAAGGTCGTGATCCTCGGCTCGGGACCGAACCGCATCGGCCAGGGCATCGAGTTCGACACGTGCTGCGTGCACGCGTCGTTCGCGCTGCGCGCGAGCGGCTTCGAGACCATCATGGTCAACTGCAATCCGGAGACGGTGTCGACCGACTACGACACGTCGGACCGCCTCTACTTCGAGCCGCTCACGCTCGAAGACGTGCTCGAGATCGTCGAGCTCGAACAGCCGGAAGGCGTCATCGTGCAGTTCGGCGGACAGACGCCGCTCAAGCTCGCGAAGCAGCTCGCCGACGCCGGCGTGCCGATGTGGGGCACGTCGGTCGACTCGATCGACATCGCCGAAGACCGCGAGCGCTTCGGCGCGCTCGCGCGCGATCACGGCATCCTCGTGCCCGCGCACGGCACGGCCATGAACGAGCAGGAGGCGCTCGCCGTCGCGGAGCGCATCGGCTATCCCGTCGTCGTGCGCCCGTCGTACGTCCTCGGCGGACGCGCGATGGCCATCGTCTACGACGCCGCGGCGCTCACGCGCTACATGGCGCAGGCGGTCGAAGCCGCGCCCGGACATCCGATCCTCGTCGATCACTTCCTCGAAGACGCGATCGAGATCGACGTCGACGCGGTCGGCGACGGACACGAGGTCGTCGTCGCCGGCGTGATGGAGCACATCGAGGAAGCGGGCATCCACTCCGGCGACTCGACGACGGTGATTCCGCCGTACATCATCGGCCACCGCGAGCAGGACAAGATCCGCCGCCGTACGATCGAGCTGGCGAAGGCGCTCAACGTCATCGGCCTCATGAACGTGCAGTACGCGATCTACCGCGGCGAGCTGTACGTGCTCGAAGTCAACCCGCGCGCATCGCGCACGGTGCCGTATGTCTCGAAGGCGACCGGCGTCTCGTTCGCGAAGATCGCGGCGAAAGTCATGGCCGGCGAGACGCTGCGCTCGCTCGGACTCGTGCACGAGCCGCGCGTCGACGGCTACTTCGTGAAAGCGCCGGTGTTCCCGTTCAACCGCTTCCCGCGCGAGGACACGCTCCTCGGCCCGGAGATGAAGTCGACGGGCGAAGTGATGGGCAGCTCGCCGAGCTTCGGCGAGGCGTACGCGAAAGCGCTCCTCGGCGCGGGCACCAAGCTGCCGCTCGAAGGCATGGCGTTCATCTCCATCAACGACAACGACAAGCGGCCGCACGTCGCGCACCTCGCGCGCGAGCTCGTGCACCTCGGCTTCCGTCTCATCGCCACCGCCGGCACGCGCGAGTTCCTGCTGCAGAACGGCGTCGAGGCGGAGCTCGTGTGGAAAGTGCACGAGGCGCGGCCCAACATCATCGACCGCATGATCAACGGCGAGGTCGCGCTGGCGATCAACACGCCCTTCGGCAAGTCGGCCTTCGTCGACGACACGTACATCCGCCGCATCGCGCTGCAGATGAACGTGCCGTGCATCACGACGCTCACCGCCGCGACCGCGTGCGTCGAGGGAATCCGCTCGCTCAAAGAAGGCGTGAGCACGCTCGCGGCGCTGCAGGAACAGCACGCCGTCGTCGCGCGCTGACGTGTTACCGTAATCGCGGGATCCGATCCATGCGACGCGCCTTCCCGCTCGCGGTTCTTCTTGCCGTCTGCGCGAGCCTTTCCGCGCGCGCGGACCTCACCGACGCGTGCTGGTCGCTCGTCTACCGCCAGCCCGCCGCGGGACTCACGGAAGCGGACCGCGTGATCGCGGCCACGAACGCCGCGCACGATGACATCCACCGCGCCGACGCACACCTCTGCCGCGGCGCGGCGCTCGAACAACTCGGGCGCCCGATCGAAGCGCAGCAGGAGTACGAGTTCGGGATCAGCGAGGGAACACGCCTGCACTACGACCCCCTCGTCGCCGCCGGCCTGCGCCTGCGCGGAGAACTGCGCTACTACCGCGGGCTGATGAACGACTCGCTCGCGGACTTGCAGCGCTCGTATCGTCTCTACACCGCGCTGCAACGCGCGAAGGAGGCGCGCTCGGCGCTCGAATCGATCGCGAACGTCTACGCCGACGCGCGCGTCGGCGACTTCGACCGCGCCATCGAGTACTACGAACAGATCCTGCGCGAGAACCCGTCGCCGTCGGATGAGGAGCTGTCGACCGGCTACTTCAACATCGCCTCGACGATGGAGCGCAAGGGCGATCTGAAGGGCGCGCTCGTCGAGTACCAGCGCGGCCTGGAGATCGATCGGAAGCGCCACGAGCCGGGCGAGGTCGCGGTCGATCAGCGCGCGATCGCCTCGCTGCTCGGCCGCCTCGGACGTCCCGCCGAGGGACTGCGGTATGTGAACGCGGCGCTGGGCTATTTGGAACAGCAGCACGCGGTGGAAACGGCGGCGCAGGCGCACCTGACGCGCGGCGGTCTGCTGCGGCGTCTCGGCCGCTGGAGCGCCGCGCTCGACGATCTCGAGATCGCGCGCAAACGTTTCGAAGAAACGAAGAACGCGCGCTTCCTCGAGAAAACGCAGGAAGAGCGTTCGCTCGCCTTCGCCGGCGCCGGGCGGTGGCAGGAAGCATTCGAGGCGCAGGCGGCGCAGATGGCACTGCGCGGCGAGCTCGAAGAGAAGCTGAAGGAAGAGCAGACCGCGCGTCTGCGCGTGCAGTTCGACTCGGAGAAGAAAGAACAGGAGAACCGCGCGCTCCTGCGCGAGAACGAACTGCGCGATCAGGCGCTCCGCGCGGCCACGCGCGTGCGGCAGCTGCAGACGATCGTGATCATCCTCGGCACGCTCGTCATCGCCGCCCTCGCGTACCTCGTCGTCAAGCACATCGCCAACGCGAACCGCATGCGCGTCATGGCCATGACCGACGAGCTGACGAAGCTTCCGAATCGCCGCCACGTGCTGATGGTCGCGGCCGACTCCGTCGCGTTCGCGCGGCAGCACGCAACGCCGCTCTCGCTGCTCATGCTCGACATCGATCTCTTCAAGCGGATCAACGACCGCTTCGGTCACGACACCGGCGACGCCGTGCTGCGCCGCGTCGCGGACGCCGGACGCGCGTCGCTGCGGCGGCGCGAAGACGTCATGGGACGCACCGGCGGCGAGGAGTTCATCGTCGTGCTGCCGCGCACCGACGCGCAGTCCGCGCTCGACGTCGCCGAGCGGCTGCGCACGTCGGTCGAGGCGATCGACTGCAGCGATCTGCATCCGGAGCTGCGCGTCACCATCAGCATCGGCATCGCCGCGTGGACGTCGGGCGAAGCGGTCGACGCGCTGCTGAAGCGCGCGGACGAGCTGCTCTACCGCGCCAAGGAGCGGGGCCGGAACCGCGTCGAGATGGAAGTGGCGTTCGCGTGAATCAGGCGTGGAGCGACGAGCGCTCCACTAGGCGGTAACGTTCAGGTACACCGCCGTGTGCGCGAGCTCGGTGCCGAACTGATTCATCGCGCGGACGGTGTACTGAATGCGCTTGCCCGCGGCGGCCGGCAGCGCGCCGCCCGAGAGCTGGCGATGCGGACGCGCGCCGCCCGGCTTGCGCGTGCGGAACACGGCCTGCGCGAACGGCGACGGCTTCTCGAACTGGATGACGATCTCGTCGATCGTGACGTCCGCGCCGCCGATGTAGCGGAAGTCCCACTCGATGCCTTCGGTGGCGCGCAGCGAAATCTCCATCGGATTGGCGATGACGTAGAAGCGTCCCGCGCCCTGTTCGACGTCGACGCGCACGGGCACCGTTCGCACCGCCGGCTGCGCGACATCCTCGGGACGGATGAGACGATCCGACGACGCCGGCGGCGCGGCGATCGCCGACGGCGCTTCCGCGCGCGGCGGCGCGGGGATGAACGAGGCCGGACGCGGCTTCTCGGTCGACAGCCACGCCGCGGCGGGCACGCCGTTCGAGTGCACGCGCGGACGCGCGCGGCGTCCGCGTTTCTTCTCCGGCTCCGGCGCCGCGGCGGGCGGCGTGGCTTTCACAGGCGCCGGCGCAACAGGCGCGGGCGGGGCGGCGGGCTTTGCCGCCGCTTTCGCGGGTGTCTTCGCCGCGGCAGCTTTCGGCGCTGCGACTTTCGGCGCAGGCGCTTTCGGTGCAGGAGCTTTTGGTGCAACAGGCGCTTTCGGTGCAGCCGCTTTCGGTGCGGCAACAGGCGCTTTCGGCGCGGGCTTCGCGGCGGCTTTCGGCGCGGCGGCGGGCTTCGCGTCCTTCGCCGGCTTGGCCGCTTTCACCACCTGCTTCGCGGCCTTCACGGTCTTCGCGACGGCCTGCTTGACCTTCTCCGCGGCTTTTTTCGCGGGAGTGGCTTTGGCTTTCGGCGCCGGTTTCGCGGCGGGCTTCGGCGCCGCTTTCGAGACCGGCTTCGCGGCAGCCTTGGCGGGCGCGGCGGTCTTCTTCGGGGCAACGACCTTCTTCTTTGCGGCTTGCGCGGCGCTTTTCACCCGCGCCACGACCTTCGAGGCCGCTTTTTTCCCCTGCGCCTTAGCCATTAACGTTCACTCCGCCTGCCGGCCCTGAAAAATGGATGGCGCAATATAGCAGCGCCCGGCCCCTACGCCAACGGCATTATTTGAAAACACCCGAGACGGCGAATCCGCCGTCGACCGCGATGCACGCGCCGGTGATGTACGACGCCGCGGGCATGCAGAGGAACGCGGCGAGCGACGCGACCTCCTCCGGCTCACCGACGCGCCCGAGCGGCGTCGACGCGAGAATCTTCTCGAGCCGCACCGGATCGCTCAGCACCGGCTCGGCCAGCGGCGTGCGGATGTACCACGGCGCGATGGCGTTGACGCGGATGCCGTCCGCCGCCCACTCCGCCGCGAGCCCGCGCGTGAGATGCGCGACCGCGGCCTTCGTCATCGCGTACGGAATGCCCGTGCCGAGGTGGCGGAAGGCGGCGACGGAGACGACGTTCACGATGCTCGCGGCGCCGCTCGCTCGCAGCGCCGGATGTGCGAGCCGGCAGAGCTCGAACACGGAATCCATGTTCGTCGTGCGCACGCGCTCGTATTCGTCGAACGCGTACTCGTTCATCGTCTTGCGGATGTTCGTGCCCGCGTTGTTGACGAGGATGTCGAGGCGCTCGATGCCGTCGAAGATGCGCGCGCGGTCGCTCGCGACGGAGACATCGGCGCGAATCCCGCGCGTGCGCGGATGCGACGCCTGCCACTGCGCCAGCCGCGCCTCGTCGCGCGCGACGCCGATGACGTTCGCGCCGTGCTCGAGCAGTTCTTCCGCGATCGCGAGGCCGATGCCCGCGGTCGCGCCGGTGACGAGCGCGGTCTTACCCTCGAGCGACCAGCGAGCCGATTTCATCGCGCAGCACGTCGCGCAGCTCCGCGGCAATGCGCCGGATCTGCGCGTCGTCTTCTCCTTCGACCATCACGCGCACGAGATTCTCGGTGCCGGAGTAGCGCACGAGGATGCGCCCGCGTCCGCCGAGATCCTGCTGCGCCGCCGCCAGCACCGCCTGATAGCGCGGCAGCGAATCGAGCGTCGGCTTCGACGCCACTTTCTCGTTGAGCAGCAGCTGCGGCATCGGGTCGAACGTGTGCAGCCGCGAGAAGCGCTCGTGCATCTCGCCGAGGATCGCGCCGAAGACGAGCGCGGTATGGATGCCGTCGCCGGTCGTGTGCACGGTGCGGTCGATGATGTGGCCCGACTGCTCGCCGCCGAGGATCGCGCCGCGTTCGAGCATCAGCTCGAGCACGTACTTGTCGCCGACCTGCGCGCGACAGAGCTCGATGCCGTCGGCCTGCAGTTGCTGCTCGAAGCCGAAGTTCGACATCACCGTCGTGACGACGCAGCCGTTCGCGAGCGCGTCGCGCGCGCGGAGGTGTTTGGCCCAGAGGTAGATGATCTCGTCGCCGTCGCGAATCTTGCCGGCGTCGTCGGCGAAGATCGCGCGGTCCGCGTCGCCGTCGAACGCCACGCCGTAGTCGGCCTGCTGTTCGACCACCACTTCCGCGAGCCGCTCCGGATGCAGCGCGCCGGAGCCTTCGTTGATGTTGCGGCCGTTCGGCGCGTCGTGGATGACCACCACTTCCGCGCCGGCGCGGCGAAAGACTTCCGGGCCGATGCGATACGCGGCGCCGAAGCCGGCGTCGAGCACGACCTTTTTGCCGGAGAGCGCGCCCGGCGGAACGCCGGAGATGAGGAAGCGCTCGTAGGCTTCGATCAATTCTTCATTCTCCGGCAGCGGTCCGTCAGAGATTTCGACGCCGTCGCGCCGCAGCGCGCGCAGCTCGTCTTCGATCTCTTCTTCGATCGCATCCGGCAGCTTCATCCCGTCGTGACCGAAGATCTTGACGCCGTTGTCCTCGAACGGATTGTGCGAGGCGGAGATCGAGATGCCGGCCGCGGCATCGGTGGTGCGGCAGAGATACGCGACGCCCGGCGTGGGGATCACGCCGACCAGCACCGCCTCCCCGCCACCCGCCCGCATGCCCGAGGCGAGCGCGCGTGCGATCTCCGGACCCGACTCGCGCGTGTCCATGCCCAGCAGCACGCGGCCGCCGTTGAGGCGATGCGCGAGCGCCTCGCCGAGCGCGAACATCGTGGCCGCGTCGAGCGGATATTCGTGCGCCTTCGCGCGGATGCCGTCGGTGCCGAAGAGCGTTCTCATTGCGTTTCCGTCGTTTCGGTTTTTTCTTCTGATTTCGGGAGCACTTGCGGCGGCGGCGCCGGACCGACTTCCGCCAGCACCGGCACCGTGACCTGCGCGGTGGGCGGCGAGACGACGCGCACGAGCGGCGAGTCCGACACGACGGCCACGTTCTGCACGAAGGTCGCCGTGCGGCCGGTCATGATAATGCGTTCGGTCGCCACTTCGCTCAGTTTCAGGATCTGCGAGACCGGCCCCGACACGAGCGCGAGCGGCGGATCCGTGGTCGGCTCGCCGACGAGGTAGCCCGACGGCGGCTGACCGACGAGGAACGGCCGGATCGGCACCGCGCGCTGCCGCACGCGCTCGATGCGGAAGCGCAGCTTGTTCGGGACGATCGAGAACGCCTCGATCTCCGCCGGCACGTTGATCGCCTGCGGCCGGATCGTGATCTCGACGTCGCCCGGCAGTTGCACCCAGCTGAGATCGACCGGCACCTCGAGACTCGCCGTCGCCAGCGCACGCAGATCGGACGTGCGTCCGCGCACGCGCACGGCCACGCTGCTCGGGATGTCCGTCGTGATCACGAGATCGTTCGCGAGGCCGACGAGCGAGATCGGCGCGGTCACGATCCGTTCGCGCGCGCGCTCGCGCCGCGGCGCGGAGACGTTGAACCAGACGATCGCCGCGAGCAGCAACGCGATGAACTTGAGTCCGAGGTTCTTCATCCGAAGCGCTCCGTCAGCTGCTGCCGCAGCGCGTCGCGTTCCACATGCTCGGTGAGCGCGCCATCCGCGCACACCGCCATCGAGCCGTTCTCTTCCGAAATGACGATCACGAACGCGTCGCTCTCTTCACTGAGACCGATGGCCGCGCGATGGCGCGTGCCGTGCGCGAGCCGCGGGTCGGGCGTCGACGTCAGCGGCAGAAACGCGTTCGCGGCGACGACGCGGTTGCCGCGCACGATCACCGCGCCGTCGTGCAGCGGACCGCCGGGCGTGAAGATCGAGACGAGCAGCTCCGTCGTCACGAGACCGTCGACCGGCTTCGCACCTTCCTCGTACATCCGCAGCGTCTGTCGCCCTTCGATCGCGATGAGCGCGCCGATGCGTTTCGCCGCGAGCACGTCGCACGCGTTGAGGATCGCGTCGTGCGGCACTTCTCCCGCCCGCGGGCGGAAGAACGCCGCGAACGGATTGCCGACCATGCGCGCGAGCGCCCGGCGGATTTCCTGCTGGAAGAGCACGATCACGGCGAACGGCAGATAGAAGAGGATCTGCCGCGAGATCACCTCGAGCGCGGGCAGGTCGAACGCGCGCGCGACGAAGAACGTCGAGCCGAGGACCATGAGGCCGAGGGAGATCTGCATCGCGCGCGTGCCGCGCAGCAGCGCGAGGATCGAATAGATGATGAACGCGACGATGACGATGTCGACCGCGTCGCGCCACGTGAAGTTCAGCGACAGCAGGCGATCGAAGACGTTCACCGCCGCCGCTCCTCGATCGCGTGGAGGACCTTGAGGAAGTCGACGGTCTCGCGCACGTCGTGCACGCGCACGATGGCCGCGCCGCCGCGATACGCCGCGGCCGCCGCCGCGAGCGAGCCCGACACGCGATCGGGACCCGACGCGCGTCCGGTGAGCTGTCCGACGAAGGTCTTGCGCGACGCGCCGATGACGAACGGCGCGACCATCACCAGCTCCTGGCAGCGCGCGAGCAGCTCGAGGTTGTGCTCGTACGTCTTGCCGAAGCCGATGCCGGGATCGACGAAGATGCGCGACGCTTCCACGCCCGCCGCGACCGCGTCGTCGCGCCACCGCGCGAGCTCGCGCGCGACGTCGGAGACGACCTCGTCGTAGTGGATGTTCTGCTGCATCGTGCGCGGCTCGCCGCGCATGTGCATGAGGATCACCGGCACGCGCTTCGTCGCCGCGAGCACGCGCATCTGCGGATCGTGCCGCAGCGCGCTGACGTCGTTGATGAGGTTCGCGCCCGCGTCGAGCGCCGCCGCGGCGACGCGCGCCTTCCGCGTGTCGATCGAGATCGGCACGTCCGTGCGCTTGCGCAGGTCCTCGATCACCGGGATGACCCGCTCGAGCTCGACCTCCGCGGACACCGCCTCGGAACCGGGACGCGTCGACTCGCCGCCGATGTCGAGAATGGCCGCGCCGTCTTCCGCCATCCGCAGTCCGGCGTCGACCGCGCGCACCCGCTCGTAATGCACGCCGCCGTCCGAGAACGAATCGGGCGTGATGTTGAGAATACCCATGACGCGCGGGAACGAGGAACGATGAACCGTGAACGATGAACGCGGGCCGGGCATGCTTTCCGGGTCATCGCTCATCGTTCATCGCTCATCGTTTCGGCTCACACGTCGCGTTCTCTCGTGATCCGCGCCCCCAGCGCGTTGAGGCGGTCGTCGATCCGCTCGTAGCCGCGGTCGATCTGATGGACGTTGTGGATGATGCTCTCGCCCTTCGCGCAGAGCGCCGCGAGCAGGAGCGCCATGCCCGCGCGGATGTCGGGGCTCGAGATCTCGCCGCCGTGCAGACGTCCGCCGCCGACGATGATCGCGCGATGCGGATCGCACAGGATGATCCGCGCGCCCATCGAGATGAGCTTGTCCGTGAAGAACAGCCGCGACTCGAACATCTTCTCGAAGATCATGACCGTGCCTTCGGCCTGCGTGGCGATGACGATCATGATCGACAGCAGGTCGGCAGGAAACAGCGGCCACGGGCCGTCGTCGATCTTCGGCACCGCGGCGCCGATGTCGTAGCGCACGCGCAGCTCCTGCTCGCGCGGCACGCGGATGTTCTTCCCTTCGACGCGAATGTCGACGCCGAGCTTCTCGAGCATGTAGCGGACGGCGTACATGTGCTCGGGCACGGCGTCCTCGATCAGCAGCTCGCTGCGCGTGACCGCGGCGAGGCCGATGTACGAGCCGACTTCGATGTGGTCGCTGTTGATGTGGAACTCGCCGCCGTGCAGCGACTCGACGCCGTTGATGCGGAGCGAGTTCGTGGCGATGCCGTCGATGTTCGCGCCGAGGGCGTTGAGGAAGTGGCAGAGATCCTGGACGTGCGGCTCGGCCGCGGCGTTGTAGATCTGCGTCTCCCCTTCCGCGAGCACCGCGGCCATGATCGCGTTCTCGGTCGCGGTGACGGAGGCCTCGTCGAGGAACATCTTCCGTCCCTTGAGCGCGCGCGCTTCCATGCGGTACTCGTGCGCGGAGACTTCGATCTGCGCGCCGAGACCCTCGAGCGCGAGGAGGTGCGTGTCGACGCGGCGGCGGCCGATCGCGTCGCCGCCCGGCTTCGCGACGGCGACCTGCCCGCAGCGCGCGAGTAAAGGTCCGGCGAGAAGGATCGACGCGCGGATTTTCTTCGAGAGTTCCGGATCGGGGTTGCAGCCGATGTCGCCGCGCGAGGTGATGCGGACGACGTTCGCCTCGACGCGCTCGACGGATGCGCCGAGCTGCTCGAGGATCTGCAGCATCACCCGGACGTCCTGAATGTCGGGGAGGTTGCGCAGCACGACCGGCTCGTCGGTGAGCAGGCACGCCGCGAGGATCGGCAATGCCGCATTCTTGTTTCCGCCCGGCCGGATCGTCCCCTCCAGCCGGCGGCCGCCTTCGACCACGAATCGTTCGAGCGCCATCGGCGCGGATTGTATGGCACACGCCGCTCCGCGCGCGCGACGGCGCACGCGGAGCGGGACCGGATCGAGGTCAGCGCATCACGCAGGAGGCCGCGGCCGCTGCCGGCTGCGCGGCGTCGTTCGCTTCCGTGGCGTCGTTCGACGCCATCGGATCGTCGCAGATCGGATCGCACTGCTCCCAGTAATCGTTCGTGATGGTCCAGGCGCACGAGATGATGCCCCAGTAGCTGTAGCTGCCGTCGCAATCCCAGATCTCCTCGCCGATGACGTCGGTGTACGTCGGCTGCGGGCTGATGATCACGGGACAGTTCGGGTTGCCGTTGATGTCGTAGAAGCCGATGTGCTCGCGCACGTGGCGGCGCGGGTAGTAGCACGCGGCTTCGGCGGACGGCGGTGCGACGAGGGCGACAAGGATGGCGAGAGCGAGAGCGGCGAGGACGAGTTTTTTCATTGAATCTCCTTACAGCAGGAGAGACGGAAACGAGGAAATCCCTACCCGCCGCGGTCTGCTACCATCCGTCCATGCTCGTGGCCCCTCTCTCCTCCGGAAGCGCCGGAAACGCCTATTGGCTGGAGAGCGACGGGACGGCCATCCTCGTCGACGCGGGCCTCGGTCCGCGCGAGACGAAGAAGCGGCTCGAGACGGTCGGCCGCGAGATCGAGCACCTCGCCGCCATCGTCGTCACGCACGAACACTACGATCACATCCGCGGCGCGGAATCGCTCGCGCGCAAGTACCAGGTGCCGATCTATCTCACGCGCGGCACGCTGAACGCCTCGCGCATCGACGCGGCGGAGACGAAGACGGTCGTCTTCGACAACGACACGAGTTTCACCATCGGCGAGTTGCAGGTGCATGCGTGCAAAACGATTCACGACGCCGCCGATCCCGCCTGCTTCGTCGTCGAGGCGCGCGACGGCACCCGCGTCGGCATCGCCAGCGACCTCGGATACGTCAGCCAGGACGTCGTGCGCCATCTCAGCGGCTGCGACGGACTCTTCTTCGAGTCCAACCACGACCTCGACATGCTCCGCACCGGCACGTACCCGTGGTCATTGAAGCGCCGCATCATGTCGCGCTTCGGCCATCTCTCGAACGACGATTCCGTCAACGCCGTGCAGCGCCTCCTCGGCGCGGAGCTCAAGACGCTCTGCATGATTCATCTCTCACAGAAGAACAACCACGAGTCGATCGTCCGCGACATGTGCACGCGGCTTCTGCGGAGAACCGGCGCGAGCATCGACTTCGCCATCGCCAAGCAGTTCGAGCCGACGGGCGTGTTCGACGTGGCGCGCAGGCGCGAGCGGAAGGCGCCGCTCGGACAGATGTCGTTGTTTTGAGAAGCTGAATGAAGAACGCAGAACGCAGAACGCAGAACGCAGAATTGAGAAACCGAGACCGGTCTCTTTTCTCAATTCTTCATTCTGCGTTCTGCGTTCTTCATTCATTCTTCTAGAATCCCCCTCCATGCACGCAACCGTGACCGTCGAGCTCAAGCCGTCCGTCCTCGATCCGCAGGGGAAAGCCATCGAACACTCGCTGAGCTCGCTCGGCTTCGCGGGCGTGGAAGATGTGCGGGTGGGGAAGCTGTTCCGAATCTCGCTTGCGGAAAGTGGGCAGACACGGGAGAACGTCGAAACGCAGCTTCGACAAATGTGTGAGCGGCTTCTCGCAAACACCGTCATCGAAAAGTTCTCCTACACTCTCGAGGAGTAACTCCCGCGCTCTCGTGCTGCTCACTGCCGCAACGCTGCTCGCCGCGATGCAGCTCTTCGCGCAGACCACCCTCACCGCCGTTCCCACGAAAGATCGCAAGATCGTGAAGCGCTGGGCGCTGCCCGGCGATCCGCGCGGCGTGGCCATCGGCGCCGACGGCACCGTCTACGCCGGCCTCGCCGAGCCGCAGGCGGTCGTCGCGATCAATCCCGCCACCGGCGCCGTGAAACAGCGCGTCGTCCTCGACTCCGCGGAGATCGCGTCGACGAAAGAGCTCGTGACGCTGCGCACGAACGCGGACCGCACGCGCCTCTTCATCGCCAACGGCAGCGACGAGAGCGCGAGCATCCTCTCGCTCCCGAATCTCGCCGTGCTGCGCGAGATCACCACCGAAGGCGAAACGATCCGCGACGTGCTCCCCGATCCGCAAGGCCGCTACGTCTATCTCCTCGGCCGCCGGGTGCACGTTTACGACGGCAACGCGGAGAAAGAGCTGCGCACGGTCGGCGCGAGCGATCCGATGGCCATCGCCGTCAGCGCGAACGGCAAGTACCTTGCGATCGTGGCGACCGAGGACTTCGGCAACGCGAAGGCGACGAGCGTCGCGCTGTACGAGACGGCGTCGTTCGCGGAAGTCGCGCGCGATCCGCTGCAGACGACCGAGACGATCGAGGCGGCGATGTTCGCGAACGGCGACCGCGCGCTCGTCGCGTTGAGCCGCGAACATCTGTACGAGAAGCCGCTCGTGTCGCGTCCCGCGCCGTCGATGGAACGGCAGAACGGCGAGACGCGTGTGATGCGCATGCGCATCGACTTCGGCGACCTCGTGAACAGCGACCGCGTCTGTCTTCCCGTGGGAAGCGGACCGCAGATCGCGGCATTCGCGGGGAATGACACGAACCTCGTGTACGCGGAACGCCGCTGCGACGCGAGCGGCGCGTTCTTCGGCTCGCAGCGCGCCGTCACGCCGGCGTCGCTTTACGGCGTGAGCGCGTACGCGATCGCGTTCGACAAAACGAAAAGCACGCTCGTCGCCACTGACCGCGCCGGCTTCCTGACGATCTACAACCTGCCGCATCCCGCGCTCGCGCACTAGAGCCGCGCGGTGAACGTCTCCCGCCGTAGAATCCGCATATGAAATTCGGCGTCGTCGTCCTCCCCGGCTCGAACTGCGATCACGATGCGCTGCACGTCGCGCACGACGTTCTCGGCGCGGACGCCGAGGTGCTGTGGCACAAGGAGACGAGCCTCAAAGGCGCCGACTGCGTGATCGTGCCCGGCGGCTTCGCGTACGGCGACTACCTGCGCGCCGGCGCGCTGGCGAAATTCGCCCCGATCATGGAGCCGATCCGACGTCACGCCGAAGCGGGCGGTCTCGTCCTCGGCATCTGCAACGGCTTCCAGGTGCTGACCGAAGTCGGTCTGCTGCCCGGCGCGCTGATGCGCAATCAGCACCTGCGCTTCCTCAGCCGCGACGTCATCCTGCGCACCGAGGAGATCGACACGCCGTTCACGAACGCATTGACGGAAGGGCAGATCCTGCGCATGCCGATCGCGCACGGCGAAGGCAACTACTTCGCCGACGACGCGACCCTCGACGAGCTCGAGCGCAACGGCCAGGTCATCTTCCGCTACTGCGATGACGAAGGGCGCCTCACCGCCGAGGCGAATCCGAACGGCAGCGCGCGCCACATCGCCGGGATCTGCAATCGCGGCCGCAACGTGCTCGGCCTCATGCCGCATCCCGAGCGCTGCGCGGAATCGATTCTCGGCAACGCCGACGGCCTGCAGATTTTCAAATCGATCGCGGCGTCGTTCGCCAGCGTCTGAGCCTCCGCGAGGGATTAGAATTCGCGGGCCATGGCACACGAGATCGATGCACTCCTGCAGGAGACGCGTGAGTTCCCTCCCTCCGAATCGTTCCGCGCGCAGGCGAACATCCACGATCCCGCGATCTGGGAGCAGGCGAAGGCAGACCGCGAGGGCTACTGGGCCGGCTGGGCCGAGCAGCTCGACTGGCAGACGAAGTGGACGCGCGTCCTCGACTGGAACCCGCCCGACGCAAAGTGGTTCGTCGGCGGCAAACTGAACGCGTCGTACAACTGCGTCGATCGCCACCTCGCCACGCGCGGCGACAAGCCCGCGCTGATCTGGGAAGGCGAGCCGGGCGAAGTGCGGCGCATCACGTACCGCGAACTGCACGGCGACGTCTCACGTTTCGCGAACGCGCTGAAAATGCTCGGCGTCGCCAGCGGCGATCGCGTCGCGATCTACATGCCGCTCATCCCTGAAGCCGTCGTGGCGATGCTCGCGTGCGCGCGCATCGGCGCCGTGCATTCGGTCGTCTTCGGCGGCTTCTCCGCCGACGCGCTGCGCGACCGCATTCAGGACGCGCAGGCGAAGCTCGTCATCACCGCGACCTCCGGCTATCGCCGCGGCTCCGTCGTGCCTCTCAAGAAAACGACCGACACCGCCGTCGCCGAATGCCCGTCCATCGAGCACGTGGTCGTGGTGCGGCGTCGCGATGAAGACGACGCGACCCTGAACGAGCGCGAGGTCTGGTACCACGACGTCATGGCCGGCGCGGACGCGGAGTGCGAGCCCGAGTGGGTCGACTCCGAGCACATGCTCTACATGCTCTACACCTCCGGCAGCACGGGCAAACCGAAAGGCATCGTGCACACGACCGGCGGCTATCTCACCGGCTGTTACGCCACGTGCAAGTGGGTCTTCGACCTCAAGGACGACGACGTCTACTGGTGCACCGCCGACATCGGCTGGGTCACCGGCCACTCGTACGTCGTCTACGGCCCGCTCGCGTGCGGCGCGACGGTGATGTTGTACGAAGGCGCGCCCGACTGGCCGAAGCAGGATCGCTTCTGGGACATCATCGAGCGCCACAAAGTCTCGGTCTTCTACACCGCGCCGACGGCGATCCGCGCGTTCATGAAGTGGGGGCCGCAGCTGCCGCAGGCGCACGACATGTCGTCGCTCCGCCTCCTCGGCAGCGTCGGCGAGCCGATCAATCCCGAGGCGTGGATCTGGTATCACAAGTACATCGGCGGCGAGCGTTGTCCCGTCGTCGACACGTGGTGGCAGACCGAGACCGGCGCGATCATGATCACGCCGCTGCCGGGACTCGTCGCGACGAAGCCCGGTTCCGCGACGAAGCCGTTTCCCGGTATCGACGCGGAGATCCTCGACCAGCACGGCAACCGCGTCGAGGTCGGCGGCGGCTATCTCGCGATCACCAGTCCGTGGCCGTCGATGTTGCGCGGCATCTACGGCGATCCGGAACGCTTCCGCCAGCAGTACTGGTCGAAGTGGCCCGGCGTCTACTTCACCGGCGACGGCGCGAAGCGCGATGCCGACGGCTACTTCTGGCTCCTCGGCCGCGTCGACGACGTGATCAACGTCGCCGGCCATCGCATCGGCACGATGGAAGTCGAGTCGGCGCTCGTCGATCATCCCGCGATCGCCGAGGCCGCGGTCGTCGGGATCGCGCACGAGATCAAAGGCACCGCGATCGCGGCGTTCTGCATCGTGAAAGAGTCGGAGCGCGCGAACGCGCTCGCCGATCCCGCGAAGTTCGAGCAGGAGCTGAAGGCGCACGTCGCGGAGAAGATCGGCGCCATCGCGCGGCCGGAGAAGATCCTCGTTACCGCCGATCTTCCGAAGACGCGCTCGGGCAAGATCATGCGCCGCCTGCTGCGCGACATCGCCGAAGGCCGCGCGCTCGGCGACGTCACCACGCTCGCCGATCCCGGCGTCGTGGCCACGCTCAAGGAAAAGTACGAGGAAGAGGCCTGACCAGAACCGTCCTCATCACCGGCGGCTCGCGCGGCATCGGCCGCGTCACCGCGATGCGCCTGCTCGTCGACGGCTGGACCGTCGCGTTCACCTACAGCGCGTCGCGCGATGCCGCGCTCGCGTTCGAGGCTGAAGCGAAAGGGCGCGCCGCGGCGTTCGAAGCCGACATCCGCGATCATGACGCGAACCGCCGCGTCGCCGACGGCGTCATGGCGCGCTTCGGCGCGATCGACGCGCTCGTCAACAACGCCGGCATCCGCCGCGATGCGCTGCTGTACAACATGACGCCCGAGCAGTGGGACGAGGTGCTCGACACGAACGTGCGCGGCGCGTGGTCGATGACGAAGGCCGTGCTGCCGCTGATGATGCAGGCGCGCCGCGGCGCGATCGTGAACGTGGCCTCACTCTCCGCGCTGCACGGCGTCGTCGGACAGACGAACTACTCCGCGGCGAAAGGCGCGCTCGTCGCGATGACGCGCTCGCTCGCGCGCGAGACCGCGCGCAATGGCGTGCGCGTGAACTGCGTCGCGCCCGGACTCGTCGAGACGGACATGATCGCGGAGCTCGACGCCGAGGTGAAGCGGGAGATGATCCGCCAGATCCCGATGCGGCGCGCGATCCGCCCGGACGAAGTCGCCGCCGCCATCGCGTTCCTGCTGTCGGACGACGCGAGCGGAATCACCGGGCAGGTGCTGGCGATTGATGGTGGCGCGTCCGCATGACCGAGCCGTACTTCTCCATCGTCATCCCCACCTACAACCGCCTCGACATGCTCCTGCGCGTCCTCGACGCGCTCGACGCGCAGCGCGATGCGCCGCCGTTCGAGACCATCGTCATCAACGACGGTTCGACCGATGACACGGAACGCGCCGTCTCGCAGCGAGCGAACGTCACATTTCGCACGCAGCCGAACGGCGGCCCCGGACGCGCGCGCAATCACGGCGTCTCGCTCGCGCGCGGACGGTTCGTGGTGTTCATCGGCGACGACACCGTGCCCGAACCGTCGTTTCTCGCCGAGCACGCGCGCGTGCACCGCGACGCGAACGATGACGTGCTCGTGGCCTGCCTCGGCTACACCGGCTGGCCGCACGGCGAGCGCGTCACCGCGTTCATGGACTACATCAACGACTACGGCCTGCAGTTCGGCTACAAGCTCATTCGCGACGGCGAGGTCGTGCCGTTCAATTTCTTCTACACGTCGAACATCTCCATCGACCGCGCGCTCCTAGCCGCGCATCCGTTCGACACGACGTTCCCCGCCGCGGCGTGGGAGGACATCGAGCTCGCCTACCGTCTCGACGCGCTCGGCCTCAAGATCCACTACAACGCGCGCGCGATCACGCGGCACTATCATCCGATGACCGTCGACTCGTTCGCGCGGCGGCAGTACACCGTCGGCAAATCGGGCGCGATCTTCTTCCGCAAGCATCCCGAGCTCGGCGGCTTCCTCGGCGTGCACGAAGTCACGTCGCGTCCGTTCGCCGACGAAACGCGGCTCGCGAAACTCCGCCGCCGCGCGCGGCTCGGCGAACGCTTTCGCCTCCTCGCCCGCTCGTCCGTCTTCGAGACGCTGATGCGCGAGCACTACCTGCGCGGCTTGCGCGACGGCCTGCTCTCGCCCGCCGAATAGCGCCACGCCCCGAGTAGAATCCGCGCGCCGATGTTCATCACCTTCGAAGGGCCGGAAGGCTCGGGCAAGTCGACGCAGATCCAGCGCCTCGGCGAATGGTTCCGCGCCGCCGGCCGCGCGTGCGTCGTCACGAAGGAACCGGGCGGCACGCCGATCTCCGATCGCATCCGCGCGATCCTGCTCGACTCCGCCGCCGCGGCGATGGATCCGATGACGGAGCTCCTGCTTTACGCCGCCTCGCGACGGCAGCACGTCGTCGAGATCATCCGTCCGTCGCTCGACCGCGGCGTGCCGGTGTTCTGCGATCGCTACACCGATGCCACGGTCGCGTATCAGGGGTACGGACGCCTGCTCGATCTCGGCCGTCTCGAAACGCTGAATGAATGGGCGACCGGCGGCTTGCATCCCGACCTCACGCTGCTCTTCGACATCGACGAGGAAACGGGACTGGCGCGAGCGCACGCGCGCAACTCGACCATGACCGTCGATGAAAGCCGCCTCGAGATGGAAGACCTGCGCTTTCACCGCCGCGTGCGCGAGGGCTATCTCGCGCTCGCGCTGGCCGAGCCGAAACGGTTCGTAACCGTCGACGCGCGTGGGAACATTGACGAAGTGTTCGCGCGGACGCTGGAGGCGGTGCGCGCGCGCGCGCCGCAACTACTCGCATGACCACCACCGCTTCGCTGATTCTCGATACCGCGCGCCGAGGCGAGCTGCATCACGCGGTCATCCTCCACGGACCGTCGCCGTCGCTGCTGCGCGATCTCTCGATCCGCATCGCGAAGACGCTGAACTGCCTCGAAGGCACGACCGGCGACGACTGCGCGTCGTGCCAGCGCATCGACCGCCGCACGCATCCCGACGTGCACGTGCTCGAAGTCGGCGGCGACAAGAAGCTCATCTCCATCGAACAGGTGCGCGAGCTCGTCGGCGAGGCGACGCTGCGCCCGTACGAAGGACGCAACAAAGTCTTCATCATCGATCCCGCCGACGCGCTCAGCATCCCCGGCGCGAACTCGATGCTCAAGACGCTCGAAGAGCCCGCGCGTGATACGCACTTCATCCTGCTCACGCGCTCGCCCGATCTGCTGCTGCCGACGATCAAGTCGCGCGCGCAGCAGATCCACGTCGGCGACACCGCGCGCGCGCTCACGGGTCCGCGCGAGTCCATGCGCATCCGCCAGGTCGCGCTGCTCGACGACGGCGAAGAGCTCGCCGGCCACATCCTCGACACGCTGCATCGCTACGCCACGCGCGGCGAAAGCGCGGCGCTCCTGGCGCTCGCGGCGATCGTCTCCGATCACGACGACGTGAAAGACGCCATCGCGCTGTTGGGGGCGATGTTCTGCGACATCGCCGCTCTCGATCCGCGCGAGTCGCTCGATCCGAAGAAGCTCGCCGAGATCCGCGAGCACATCCCCCGCGAACGGCTCCTCGCCGCCGCCGACGCGTCCCTCGGCGCCATCCGCTGGCTCGCCGTGAATGCGGACGTGCGTCTCGTGGTGGAGCAGGTGGTCGCGGCGCTCGTCTGACCGCGCCTCGCAACCCCCATAAAAAATTCGACCCCGCCGTTTCCGGCGGGGTCCGACGAACCTTACTGGATGGTGGGAGCGTTAACGCTCGGGGGTGTGATGGTTAGGTCGGTAAGATTCAAGGAAGAGTTCAAAGAGGAATGCTGCAAACGGCGAGGCGGTACAACAGAAAGCGGTTCCCGCCCTCCCATCCAGTAAAGCAATCTTCATCGTTGGCGCGTAGTATCTCACACTTTGTGAAACTTTTCCCAATGTAACTGGAACGTGACAAGCCGCTGATCTTTCGAGAGATACGCGTTGAATTCCAGTCCATCGTTTGCGGAAAGCAAAACGAGCGTTCGGTTCGAGAACGGTTCGCGGGTTTCCGGCTCGGGAACGTCATGGTTAACGATGTTAACGGAGAAAGGGCCGCCGCGATTCCTCGTCTCAGCGCGACGCCGGCTCGACCAGCGCCGGCACCGGAGAAAGCGACCGCGAGAGCGAGATGTGCCCGCCCAGCGTCTCCGCGGGCGCGCCGTTGACGAGGATCCGCACGCGCCGCGCGTCGGGGAAATTGGCGGTCGCCGTCTGGACGAGCGAATAGACCGCCAGCAGTTCTTCGTGACTTCCCGTTCCCCACCCCTGCGTCAGGGTGGCTCCGCCGAGATCCACAAGGACGGTGCCGCCCGGCAGCAGATAGACGGCGCGCACGACCGTATCGCGCGGCAGCACGCGCCCCGTCGTCCCGCGCCGCGGCCCCTTCACCAGCTCGCGGAAGACGACCGGCAACGCCGCGCCGGGACTCTCCGGCAATGCGACGTCGCGGTTCTCACTGCCGAGGAGCATGCGCGGGGACTCGTAGTAGAGACGCACGTTGCGCATCGCCACTTTGTTCGCCGCGTTGAGATTCGACGTGAGCGTCGACTTCTTGCGACATCCGCCGGCGACGACGAGCATCGCCAGCGCTACGACGACTGCGCGCTTCACTCCGATTCCGTCCTCGTCGTCGTTCCCGGAGTCGTCGTGGTCGCCGGCGCCGTGGTCTTCGGCGCCGCGGGCGCTGGCGCCGTGGTCGTTGTCGTAGCCGGCACAGGCGTGGTGGGCCGTGGCGCCGCCGGCGCAGGTGCCGTCGCGGTTGCCGGCGTCGCGGGCGCGGGCTGAATGACGCCGATGCGCGTCTCGTAGTCGGTCTTGTATCGCACCACCGCGCGCGTCAGCGCGTCCACCATCAGCTTCTGAAACTCGTCGCTCTTGAGCTTTCCCTCTTCCTCGGGATTCGTGATGAAGCCGACTTCGACGAGCGCGGCCGGCATCGTCGCGCCGACGAGCACCTTGAACGGCGCCTGCTTCACGCCGCGGTTCTGCACGCCGGTCGCGGCGTTCATCTCTTCCTGAATCGCCTGCGCGAAGCGGCTCGACTCGTCGAGATACGTCTGCTGCGCGAGGTCCCACAGGATGAGATTGAGATCGCTCGACGCGCCGCCGGCCACGTTGCCGACGCCGGACGCGTTCTCCGACTCCGCCGCTTTCTTCGCCAGCTCGTCCGAGGCCTCGAGAGAAAGGAAGTACGTCTCGGAGCCTTTCGCGCCCTTCACGATGGCCGCGTTCATGTGCACGGACAGAAAGAGATCCGCCTTGTACTGATTGGCGATCGCCGTGCGCTGATCGAGCGAGACCACGCTGTCGTCCTCGCGCGTCAGCATCACGCGCGCGCCGGTCTTCGCCGCGAGCGAATCGGCGAGCTTGCGTGCGACGGCGAGCGTCACATCTTTCTCCATGAGACCGCCCGGTCCGATGGCGCCGACCTCGCGTCCACCGTGACCCGGATCGATGACGATGGTGTGGATGCCCGGCAGTTCGACCGGCTTCGAGCCCGGCTGCACCGGCGGCACGACGCCCGGCGCGGGCGTCGCCGCCTTGCGCAGGTCGAGCACGATGCGCGGCGGATTCTCGAGCTTGTACGCGTCGCCGACGACGTCCGGCGCCGTCAGCGCGATCTGCAGGTCGCTCCCGGCGAACGTCATCTTCGCGATGTACGGATCCTCATACGTCTGCTCCGCGAACGGCGGCCGCACCGGCGACTTGAAGCGCACCGTGTACGCCTGCTGCGCTTTGACGATCGCGTATTCGGCCGGCGCGCTGAGCGTGAGCACGATTTTCGAGATGCCCTGCACGTTCGCGACGGAGACCTGCACGCCGACGACGTCGCGCTGGATCGGCTTCACCGTCAGCGCGTTCGCCGCCGCATCCCACGTCACATCCATCGACGCCGTCTTCGCCAGCAGTCCCTGAAAGAACTGCCACGGCACGTACGGCTTGCCGTCGACGGCGATCGGCGGCACCGGCATCTCGATGAGGTCATCGCGCACGACGCCGAAACGCGAGTCGGGACCGAATGCCGCGGTGACGTTGCCGAGCGTCGCGGTGTAGCCGGTCGAGTCAGGCTTGAGCGTGCCGCCGAGTCCCGCGACGACGTCCGCCGCGCTCACATACGTCTGCCCTCCCTGACTCACGACGCTGATCGGCTTGTCGCCGTTGGGCGTGCGCAGCGTCGCCGAGCCGGAGGTCTGCGCGAAGAGAAGCGACGCGAGAGCAAAGGCGAGAACGACGCCGGCGAGGAGGAACCGTTTCATGATGAACGCGGCCGCGATTATCGCATGGGGCGCATGTTAGTCTTCGGCCGATGCGACGCACACTCGCCGCCGCGCTCCTGCTCGTCGCCGCGGCATGCGGCGGCAAGAAAGATCCGAGCTCGATCTACGAGCTCAGTCACGATCCGATCAGCGTGCGCGGCTGGATCGTCGACGTCGCCGGCGCGAAACGCGGCGAGACGATCGAGACGGAGATCGCGCGCCGCACGCAGCTGTTCCAGTCGTCGTCGCTCTGGGTCGAGAACGCGCAGTACGCGTCCGGCGGCATCGCCGAAAACGGCGCGTTCATCGTGCTGGACGTCCCGCCGCAACACGCCGTCGTCGGCATCAGCGCCCCCGGTGCCGAGAACGCGCAACTCCTGCTCGAAGGCGTCCCCGGCAACGCCGACGTCTTCATCCCCGACGTGCTCCTCAAACCGGGCGGCGCGACGGTCCTCGATCCCTCGAAGATCCAGATCCGCCTCCCCGCCGAAGTCGACAAGCCGACGCCCACCGGCAAGACCGCGAAGATCGCCGGCTACGTCGTGCCCATCATGAACACGCCCCTCGCGCAGCTCACGGACCGCCGCGACTACCCAAGCCCGCCAGGCTATCGTCCGGTCGCGACGGTGCGGTGAGCCGACGGGGACCGACGAGAGGCCTCCGGCGGGCCGGCGCGGCCGGCTGCGCTTAGGGCCTAGCCTATCCGCACGTGCGGCTGCTCTGAACGTGCGTGCTGGCTAGGCCCTTAGCGCAGCCGGCCGCGCCGGCCCGCCGGAGGCCTCTGGTCGGTCCCTATCGCCTCACCCAACCAGTTCGCAGAACTTGCGCAGGTCGATGTTGCCGCCGGAGACGACGGCGACGACGGGGCCGTCGGATTCCTTGAGCGCGGCGGCGACGCCGAGGGCGCCGGCGCCTTCGGCGATCACGCGCATCTTCGAGGCGACGAGGCGCATTGCGTCGCGCACTTCATCGAGCGTCACGATCGTCGAACCGTCGACGGTCGTCTTCATGCGTTCCCACATGCGCGGGAAGATGCTCTTGCCGCCGGCGCCGTCGACGAACGACTGCTGCCAGCCGTCGAACACTTGTGGTGCGCCCGCGGCGAATGATGCGGCGCCGGGCGCGGCGGTCTCCGGTTCCGCGCCGAGGACGCGGACCTGGGGCGCGACGGCGCGGAGGGCGCTGCCGATGCCGGCGATGAGACCGCCGCCGCCGATCGCGGCGATGACGGTTTTTACGTTGGGAAGATCTTCGAAGATTTCGAGGGCGACGGTCGCATTGCCGGCGACGAAATCGTGATCGTCGAATGGATGCACGAACGTCCCGTCCATGCCGGGGAACGCGCGCTCGTCCATCGCGCGCCAGCATGCGTCGAACGGCGCCTTGACCAGTGTCGCGCCGAGCGCGCGCATCCGCTCGATCTTCGTCTCCGGAGCCTTGTCGATTACGACCACGCTGCACGGCACGCCCGCGGCGCGCGCCGCGTACGCGACGCCTTGTCCCGCGTTGCCCGCGCTGATCGTCCAGACGCCCTTGCTGCGTTCTTCGGGGGACAGCAGCGCGACCGCATTCGCCGCGCCGCGCAGCTTGAACGCGTTGATCGGCTGCAGATTCTCCAGCTTCAGCCAGATTTCCGGCGCGCCGTCGATGCCGTGCAGCAGGCGGACGAGCGGGGTGCGCGTGATCACGCCGCGGATGCGTTCGCGCGCGGCTTCGATCTCGGCGAGAGTGACGGGACGGACGGGCGGCGCGGCGTTCGGCATGGCCGCCGATTCTATCGCCCGGGCATGCTTCATGCCGCAGCGAACGGCGTCATGACTGAACGAGCCAACGTCAACGTCAACGATCCCGAACGCTGGATCTCCGTCATCCTCGGCAGCGCCGTCGCCGCCTACGGCTTGAAGTCGCGATCGCTGCGCGGCCTCGCCATCGCCGCCGCCGGCGGCGCGCTCGTCTGGCGCGGCGCCACAGGCCATTGCATGGTGTATCAGACGCTCGGCGTGACCAGCGTCCCCGACGCGGAGGATGACAGCCACGTCAGCGTCCCCTACGGCAAAGGCATCCGTGTCGAAGAGTCGGTGATCGTCAATGCCCCGCCTGAACGCATCTACGCGTTCTGGCGCGACTTCGCCAACCTCCCCCGCTTCATGCAACACCTCGAATCGGTGGACGTGCATGACGACAAACGCTCCCGCTGGACCGCGCGCGGCCCCGCCGGAACGACCGTGTCGTGGGAAGCCGAGATCATCAACGAAATCCCCAATGAGCTCATCGGCTGGCGCTCCGTCGACAGCAGCCAGGTCGACAACGCCGGCTCCGTCCACTTCACCCCCACCCCCACCCGCAACGCCACCGAAGTCAAAGTCATCCTCCGCTACGATCCCCCCGCCGGCCGCCTCGGCGCCCGCGTCTCCAAACTCCTCGGCGACGACCCCGCGCTCAACGTGCAGGAGGATTTGGGGCGATTGAGAATGATTCTTGAAATACCTTAATTAAGCAGTTAGTCAATTCGGAACCGCCTTCGCCCGTTGCTTCTCCAGCTGAGGTACACGTTGCAGGCGACAACGATCGGACAAAGCGCCTTGTCCATCTTGAGATGGACCGGCGGCTCGTCGGGAGGCTTGACACTCAAAGCGCTATCAGTCCGACAGCAAACGTCTTATAGCAAGCCAACGTTCCGTCCGTCCCACCTTCTTTCACTCAGCCGCTCGCGGCCTTCAAGTGCGGGCCGAGGTGACTACGGCGGTGCGACCGGCCGATGCGTGACACCTGCAACTACGCACACGAAGCCGCAGCCTGAGCGGACAGTCACAACGTCGCGGACGCGGGCGGCTGCTGCGTAGCGAACGCCGCACCGATTCGGAGACGCGTTCACTCCGAAACGATGCGATCGGCTGGCAGTCGTGTACGCACACGTAAAGATAACCCAAACTAGCCTCAGGCGCGGCCACTGAAGAGCGCAGCGCGGGCAGCCAGTCGATCGCGAAACTAGCGGCTCTCGTGCACGTGTTCGCTTCGACGCGGAGCAGCAGTCGCTTTGCACCTGTAACTTACCGGCAGCGACCTGAGTCTACGCAGCACACGGGCCGTCCGCACAACGTCCCTTGGTGTAAGCCGCTGCGGGCTTGAGGTGCGCGGAACGCCGCGCCGCGGCGAGCGCGCGAAGACGCATATGCGCGTCTGCGGCCGGCGTGCTGCCGTGCATATTTAGATGATGTAGCGGCTCGGCCGGCGGGCCGGACGGCCAGCCCGCCGACGGCTTCACACCAGAGTTAGCCCGCGGTCATGAACATGGTCACTCATATCGAGACTCCAAACGTCCGCCGATGTGGGCGTAATACCTTCGGGCATCAGAACGAGCGCCCCCTGACGACTACTGCTTGGATCGGAACGAACCGTGCCGCCTCGCCGTACCTACCATTGTGTGGCTTTGTACGCCGGCAGGAGCTGCAACGCAGAACGTGTCATCTGTGCAGCGCCTCTTCGGAGTTTCCCTGCCACCAAACCACAACGGGTCGGACGGCAGCTGAATTGGACAGCGATGCTGATGCGTAGCAAGTCGCGAAACACCTGTGTCGCCATCGAGTCGGCGGAACGAGCCCTTGGTGACACAGCCGAAGACACCACAATGTTGACGCCACAGCTGCGTGCGCCTAACGGATCTCACACTAAGCTGCGTGGCCAGGGCCCGCGTGCCGAAGTCACAGCGGCGGGCTGGCTGCCGCGACTAACGAGGCTTCGGCGGGAGCGAAATGCAGCCAGCGTGACGCCGCGACGATCGTGATCGACCGAGGCGGCTCGGCCGCCGGGCCGAAGCCGGGCCACGCCAGCTTCAGTGTGGAGTTAGCCGGCGAGCGTCTGAAGCACCGGTGACAGAAGTCATCTGTCCCGTGCCACGTTGCGGCGAGCCGGCAACGATACGCGCGCTGCTACATTACGCGTTACTGGTTCGGTATACGCACGATAGCCGACACTGACCGAGGACGGCTCCCTCTCTTCGTCATGCAGGCATGGTGGGGCGTAGACGCTCCGCTCAAACGGCAAGAACTGCTCAGCGCGGCAGTGACAGTTCCACTGCGAGTCATCACTTGCGCGGTTCACCCGCGATCAGCGACACTCCTTAAGCGCAATTGCACGAGCTTCACGAGCCGCCGAAAGGCCACGGCGGAATCGTTCTTGGCAGGCCGCACGCGCCTCATCGTTATCCGGCTCCGCGAGCATTAGGCATTCTGCCAAATTGTCAAACAGCTTGCCGATACGCGCCTGATAGGCGGCATTGGAGGCTTCAATACACGGGTTTTCAGACATCTCGCCTTCTCCTTTGTCGGCTGCTCGACGTGACAGCACTGGGACGGTTATCTGCGGAGTGCGCTAAGCTGCTAACGGAAAAAAGCAGACGCAGCGCCAGACTGACTGCTTCGAAAATGGTCGCTTATCAGAAGATGATAGCGCGATCGCGGCGCCCTGCAAGTGCAACTTGATTCCCCGGCTTGCCCAAAATGGCTCCGGGTGGGAACACGGCCGGCGTCCACCCTACCGTCTCGCTTCGGAGAATGCGACGCCGACGAACGTCGCAGTGCGCCCCCCTTCCCAACTTCAGACAGATGGCGTCTTCCGATTCTGGCTTCTGAAGGGAGAGGCCTCTTCCGACACTTCGCAGTGCCGAGGGTGCATTTACGCTGAGCTCATAGGAAACGTGCCGGCGCTCAGATGTTGATTCGTCCGCCTAACGTCCCTGGTGTAAGCCGCGGCGGGCTTCGCGTGGCCGGACAGCCGCCGCCGAGCACGCGCGACGACGCATTTAGGCGCCTGCGGCTGGCGTGCCGCCATTCCTGTGGGCGATCATTTAGGCGGCTCGGCCGCCGGGCCGGACGACCAGCCCGCCGACGGCTTCACACCAGAGTTAGGCCGCGCGATTCACTCACCAACTGCACCACGCGGTACCGCGATCGAGGTGATCATTGCGTCGCACATGAACCTCAAACGATTCTTCAGCATCGCGTCTCCTTCTGCCCGTGTACGTTCGCGGATTGACCAAGCGACCGCGGATGGCTTGCTGCACTTGAAATGCCGCAAATGCAAGCGGCGCGACGCCAGCCGCGTCGCGATGACCAAGGCGACTCGGCCGCCGGGCTAACGAACGGCGCGTGGTCAGGTCCACCGTGAGTTGGGGCTGCGGTTAGCGCGGCTTGAGAGCTCGCTGCTTCGCGAGTAGCTCGGAGAATAGCTCTGCCGGATGCCCGTCGGCTCCAAGAGTCGGTTTGAGGACATTTTCAAGCTCGAATCGGGCCTCTTCGCCTGGAATGGATGCAACTCTCTCAATGGCGAGCCATTCCGCATGTTCGAACACCGAGTCGTAGCTTTGATGCTCTGCCAAACCACTCTGGACGGCGGCGGCGAGCTTCGCGAAAACCGATAGCGCGTGCAGATCCTTGAGCCCGGCCATGAGTTGACCGATTTTCTGCTGAGTCGATTTATCCGGGTAGTGGCTCGGATTCTCTCGCGCGATCGGCTCGAGCTCGGCGAGGACGAGGGTGGCCTGCTTCACAGCGGCCGCACGAGTCGCGACGTATGTTGATGGTGCGGCGAACGAGACCAACGAGGCAAAGATGCTGCTGACAATCAAAATGCCGCGCGACGCTGCCTGCATTATCCACCTCCGTCAGCCCAACGGCTCTCACGGTCATCTGGTCCGCGCACCGAGCGTTGATAATACGAACGAACTCGCCTAGTTCCGTGAAAGAGACCACCAGTAACCGACCACCACTCGATGCCCCGCGACGATCTCACCGGATCTCGTCCGAACGAATGATCCGGGTCGTCGTGGATACGCGCGATGCGGTCGACGAGGACGGAGCAGGTCTCCTCGGAAGACTCGCCGTACTTCCGACGTTCGTCCATGCCTTTCGCGGATCGCACAAGGAGCTCACCTAGTCAGCTTACCGCATCACCTGACGTGTTGCAGTTCGTTCACTGCCGCGATTCCCGCGCAGATCGCTCGGAATGGCGATTTGTTGGCCTACAGCCTGCGCCATTCTGCCCAAGGGTGCCTGCGTAGCTGGTTCTGCGCGTTGCGGTGCAAGTACGCGGAGCGTCATGGAAAGGCGTTGCCACGGGAAGTATGGCTCGTCGGCCTAACGTCCTTGGTGTAAGCTGCACGGGCGGTCCCCGCGTGCCGAAGCCAGAGCGGCACGCCGCTTGCCGCCTTTGACTTTGACGCGGCTGCAGGCGGCGTGACGCCGTCACGCTTGCCGCGCGCGAGGCGGCTCGGCAGCCGGGCCGTGCCAGCTTCACACCAAAGTTAGACCGCCGTCCATTCCGGACCGCTCGAGCCCTCGCCCTCGAAGAGCGCATCTAGTGTGGGCACATCGCTGCTAAATTCGAATAGGTTCTGTGCGGAAATAGCCTTGTACGCCTCCGCTACAAACAGCGATGGCAGTGCGAGCGTGATGTTCGTGTTATCGAATCCGGCATGCAGCAGTCCGACAACTTCCGGACGGTCCTGACGGAAGATCGGTGAGCCACTCTCCCCACCGAGAGTCATGATGTCGATGGTGAACCCGTGCGGTGTGGGACAAGGGAATGGAAATACGCTTGCGATCACTCCCTGGCGGAGTATCGGTGTCATTTGATTGATGTTGCCGTAGATCACCATGGCCTGAGCGCCGATCGCGAAACCAGCGGTAGCTACGGGTGTGCCCACCTCCCAAGACCAGTGGTCAGTTGCGAGGGTCACCGGTTTCAGGCCGCGGACCTTCAGTTGCAAAAATGCCGCGTCGGGCAGCGGATCGCCGTACCACTCCTTTTCGGCTTTGAACGCGCCGATCATTTGGTAGTGGATGATGTCGACGGGTGCTGCGTTTAAAGCGTGCCCACCGTTCTCTTCGTAGACGCCGCCGTAAACCAGAGCGAAGGCCGCTGGCTCACTGGTGTTGGGCGCAGACGGCAATGCGAGAAGTGCCTCGGCGACGTGTCGGTTCGTTACGACGATGCCACGCTCGTCGATCACAAAGCCCGTCCCGATGATTTCAGGGAATGGCGGCGCTTGCCCTCCCTTCGAGCGGGCAAATTTCGACCCGAACGCAACGATACTCGGCGATAGTGTTCGGAATGTCGTGATGAGATCGGCCATAGTGGCAGTAAATCACGCATTCCGCACCGTCGGCAACAGGTAGGACCCGTCGCTCCGCACCGGGCTTTCGGCCGGTCTAACGTCCTTGGTGTAAGCTGTGCGGCCGGTCCCGCGTGCCGAAGCCGCAGCGGCGCGCCAGTTGCCGCGCATGACGTTCGAAGAACCGAGTCGCGTTCTGCAACTGGCGTGACGTCGTCACGCTGGCGACGCAGGCAGCTCGGCTGCCGGGCCGAAGCCGGGCCGCACCAGCTTCACACCAAAGTTAGCCGGCGATGTCGAGTTAGGGCTGATTCTCACTGTCGATCGCCTAATGAAGCTGCGACATTTGAGATCGGCACCGTTGGGGTGTGCCCTCGCTCAACCGGCACACCCATTTCGAGATCACGGCAGTACGCCGCGACCGGAGAAGCGGCTAATCGCAATGCCGACGAAGTATTGACGGACTTTCTGCAACAAGGGACCGGTTCGTCCATCTTCGAAAGACGTCAGCACCTTGAAGCCGGCGGCTGGGTCGGACAGGTACCCCACGGAAACTTTGTAGAGACGCGAGGTGCGCGGAACATCTTCCGCACGGTCGGAAAGATCGTTTAGAGTCCACGTGCCGGAGAGACCGAACTCGTAACGCATCCGCTCGAGTGGTTTCTTCCAGCGCTCAACCATCATGCCGCGTTCCATCAGAACCAGTGAGGAGCCAACGGACCCTAGGCGGCTCGGCCGCCGGGCCGGACGGCAGCCCGCTGGCGGCTTGACACCAGAGTTAGCCGCCGGTCGCCACTTGGCCGGCCGCCGCCTGCCACGATTTGTGGCTTGTTGACTTCTTTACCGCCGTGCTGCCAAACTGCGCGGGAAAGGATAACTGCTATGACTGAAGAGCAGGAACTGCCGGTCCTGGACCCGTTCGACCTCTCGCCTGACATGATCTTGTCGT
>JAFATB010000001.1 GCA_019244185.1 Acidobacteriota bacterium | reverse complement strand
TCGCGACAAACGTTGGGAACGCGTTCGCCGCGGCTACGAGCTCATGACCCTCGGGGTTGGCACAGAGACAGGCGATCCACTCGGCACCCTGGCGCGTTTCTACGAACAGGACGTCACCGATGAATTCATGGAGCCGATCTCGGTCCTCGGCGCGGACGGCGCCCATCGCGGTCGCGTCGACGACGGAGACTCGCTGATCTTCTTCAACTTTCGCGCGGATCGGATGCGTCAGATCGTGGAAGCGTTCACGAGTGACGACTTCACCGGATTTCCACGAGCTGCGCGGCCGGACTGTTCCGTGGTGACGATGAATCGCTATCGCGAAGAATGGACGCTCCCGATCCTCTTCGCGCCGCAGGAGGTCGTCCATCACCTCGGCGCGGTTCTGTCGAGCGAGGGGCTGCGCCAGTTGCGAATCGCCGAGACGGAAAAGTATGCGCACGTCACGTTCTTCTTCAACGGCGGCTCCGACACGCAGTTCCCCGGCGAGGAGCGCCTCCTCGTGCCGTCGCCGAAAGTCGCGACGTACGATCTGAAGCCCGCGATGTCGGTCGTCGAGCTCACCGACAAAGTCGTCGACGCCGTCGCGTCGCAAACGTACGACGTCGTGATCATGAACATCGCCAATCCCGACATGGTTGGGCACACCGGCAAGATGGACGCGGCGGTCGAGGCGGTGCACGACACCGAAATCGCCGTCGGGCGCATCCTCGATGCCGTGGCGAAGGTGGACGGCGTCGCACTCATCACCGCCGACCACGGAAACTGCGAGCTGATGTTCGACCCAGCGACGGGACAGCCGCATACCGCGCACACGACCAATCCCGTGCCGCTCATCCTCGTCGATCCGAATGCTGATCGGCGCAAGCGCTACGGCGCGCTACGCGGCGGCGGCGTACTCTCGAATGTCGCTCCGACCATCCTCACGATCCTCGGCATCGACAAGCCGGCCGAGATGTCGGCCGAGTCGCTGCTCGTGCCCGATCCCGCGGTTGTGACTTCGTGAGCGAGCAGATCATCCTCGTCCGCCACGGCGAGACCGTCCACAACGTCGCCGGAATCGTGCAAGGCTGGGAAGACAGCGAGCTCTCCGACCGCGGCAAGCTGCAGGTAGCCTCGCTCGGCGAACGTTTACAGCGTTACCGTCCGGACGCGCTCTTCTGCTCGCCGCTCGGCCGCGCCATCACGACCGCGCACGCGATTCACGACCTGCTCGGCCTCGAGGTGCAGGTCCTCGAAGACCTGCGCGAGATGAGCTACGGCGTCTGGGAATCGCGCTCGTTCCTCGACATCCGCCAGGCGGACGCCGAGACGTACGAGCGCTGGATCACCGATCCCGATGCCGCGTGCGAGAACGGCGAGTCGCACAATGTCGTGCGCGCGCGACTCGAGCGCGCGTTCGCCGCGGCCGCGCACGCGAAGCGGCCGGTCTTCGTCACGCACGGCACCGCCATTCGCATCGCCGTCACCGCGCTGCTCGATTTGCCCGTGATGGCGTCGCGCTCGTTCGCGCAGGACAATGCCGCGATCAACGTCTTCATCCGGCGGGGCGACCGCTGGATTCTGAAAGTCTGGAACCACGCATGATTCTCGAAGAGATCCACGCCCGCCTCACCGAAACGCTGCAGTCGCGCGTGCTCGCGCTGTTTGGTCAAGCTGTTGACCGGATCGTCCTGCAGGCACCGCCGAAGCTGAACATGGGCGACCTGGCCACGCCGGTCGCGCTGGAACTGGCCAAGGCCCTCAAGCGCAAGCCGCGCGAGATCGCGCAGCAGCTCGCCGACGGCATGACCCTGCCGCTGCTCGTGGCGTCGGTGTCCGTCGAAGGCGCGGGGTATCTCAACTTCCGCCTCGACCGCGGCGCGTTCACCGCCGCGCACCTGCAGAGCGTGATGGAGCCGCCCGCGCCGTCCGGCACGCGCGTCATCGTCGAGCACACGAACATCAATCCCAACAAGGCGGCGCACATCGGCCACCTCCGCAACTCGGTCCTCGGCGACACCTACGTGCGCTGCGCGAAGTGGCTCGGCGACCGCGTCGAGACGCAGAACTACATCGACGACACCGGCGTGCAGGTCGCGGACGTCGTGGTCGCGTTCGAAAAGCTGGAGCAGAAAACGCTCGCCGACGTCGAGGCGTTGATCGCGAACCCCGGCGACGAGTCGTTCGACTACGTCTGCTGGAACGTCTATTCGCAGATGGCACAGCACTACGCCGCGAATCCCGACGCGCTGCAATGGCGGCGCGAGACGCTCCATCGCATCGAGGAAGGCGGCAACGAGACCGCGGCCATGGCCGCGACGATCGCGCGCGCCATCGTGCACCGGCATCTCAAGACGATGCAGCGCCTCGACATCACGTACGACCTGCTCCCGAAAGAGAGCGACATCATCGCGCTTCACTTCTGGGACCGCGCGTTCGAGCTGCTCAAGCAATCGGGCGCGGTCGTGCTCGAGGCCGAAGGGAAGCACGCCGGCTGCTGGGTCATGAAGCTCGACGAGGCGGAGGAATTCGCGGGCATGAACGAGCCCGACAAGATCCTCGTGCGCTCGAACGGCACCGTGACGTACACCGGCAAAGACATCGCGTATCAGCTGTGGAAGCTCGGACGCCTCGACCGCACCTTCGATTACAGGGAGTTCGCCAGGGCCGGCGAGCACATCGTCTGGGAGACGACGCACGACGGCACGACCGATCCGCGCGCGCCGAAGTTCGGCGGCGCCTCGCGCGTCGTCAACGTGATCGACTCGCGGCAGTCGTATCTGCAGAAGGTCGTCAAAGAAGGCGTGCGGCAAGTGGCGGGCGAGGCCGCGGCGGAGGCGTCGATCCACTTCGCGTACGAGATGGTGGCGTTGACGCCGTCAACCGCGAAGGCGCTGGGCATGGAGCTGTCGGAGGAAGACGCGTCGCGCACCTATGTCGAGATGTCGGGACGCAAAGGTCTCGGCGTGAAGGCCGACGATCTGCTGAACTGGCTGCAGTTCAATGCGAGCGAGGCGGTGCGGAACAGCCTCGCGAAACGCGCGGAGCCGGGCGAGTTCAAAGACGGCGAGGATCACGCGATCGCCGAGCGCGTCGGCAAGCAGGTCGCCATCGGCGCGCTGCGCTACTTCATGCTGCGCTTCGGCCGCAACAAGGTCATCGCGTTCGACTGGGAAGAAGCGCTGCGCTTCGAAGGCGATTCAGGGCCGTACCTGCAGTATTCGACCGTGCGCGTGCAGAACATCTTCGCGAAGATGCGCAAAGAAGGGATCGATCCGCGCATCGACGATCGCGCCGTCGACGACCTCACGCTCAATCAGGGATTCACGGACGACATGTGGGAGCTGGTGCGGCTGTCGGCGGAGTTGCCGGCGGCGATCCGGCGCGCGGTCGATTCGCTCGAGCTCTCGATCGTGACGCAGTACCTGCTCGAGCTCGCCCAGAAGTTCAACAGCTTCTACCACAAGTATCCGATCCGCAATGAGAAGGACGCGGCGGAGCGGCAGCGGCGCGCGGTCTGCGCGGAGGTGTTTCGCCGCACGATGGTGGGTGCGCTGGAGCTGTTGGGAATCCCGGTGCCGGAGCGGATGTAATACCGCGTGCGCGCTGCTGTTAGAATGAGCGCCCGGCGGCCGTCCAATCCGCCTCCACAATCCAATGAAACACGATCTCCAGGACCTCGTTCTCCGTTCGCTGATTCTCGTCGCCGGAGGAGTCGCAGCCGCGCTCCTCGCCCTGAAGGGTTACGGACAGGCCTTGCCGGCCGTGGCCTTCGGAGGTGCGCTCGGCGCGGTCTTCGCGGCCGGATTACAGCCGCGTCCCGAGGAGTGAGCGGAGCGGCGGCGAGCGCCGCTCCGAGGTCGTGTACTACACGGCTTCTTCGTGGCGGCCGCCGCCATCATCGGCGCGGCGCACGTTCTCGGCCTGCAGGCCTTTCGGTCCCTGTTTGACGTCGAACTCCACGCGTTCACCTTCATTGAGCGTGCGGTAGCCCGACGCTTGAATGGCGGTGTGATGCACGAAGACGTCTTCGCCCGTGGCGCGTTTGATGAAGCCGTAGCCTTTGTCGTTATTGAACCACTTCACTGTACCAATCTCAGGCATTTCTACCTCCGACCGCGCCGGTGAATCGCGGCGCGTCCTGCCATTTCTCTAGACCGCGTTTACCAATCGCGGCATTGGCATTTTCTGCAATGCCCGCGCCGGGTCACCAGATCAGCGCGCGATTCATCCCGATCGGCGTGAATCCGAGCGATTCATAGAGGGCGATGGCGGGACGATTGAAGTCGTTCACGAAGAGCGTCACGGTTTTGCCGCGAAGCGAGAGATGGCCGCACACCTCGCGCAGCAGCGCGTGGGACAACCCGTGGCGGCGGAAGCGCGGATTCGTCCAGACCCCCATCAGTTGCACGGCGTCGTTCGTCACCGCCGAATACTCGCATTTCGACGCGATGCGATTGTCGATCACACGAATCACCGAGCGTTTTTTCTCGATGAGCTCGCGGATGCGCTCGCGATAGCCGACGGCGTCGCGCTCCATCGGATCGATCCCCACTTCCTCTTTGTGCATCGCCGCGCATGCGGGCACGAGCGCGTCGAGATCGCGGATCGTCGCATAGCGCGCCTCGGTGAGGTCGGGGTAATCGAAGCGCGGACGGAGCGCGTAGATCGGCTGATTGAGACGCACGACAGTCGGCGGATCGAGCCGCGTCCGCAGCTGATTCCACAGCGACTCTACGAGCGCCGCGGGCGAGATGATCGCGCGCACCGGCAGCATGCGCGTGAGGATGCGGTCCGCGACGAGCGCGATCGCGCTGTCGGTGATCTCGCGCGGCATGGCCGGATCGCCGGCCAGCACGATGTTCGTCGCCAGCGACGCCACGACCACGATCGCGCCGTTGTAGCGCACCACCACGAGCTGCGTCGCCGCGAGCGAGCGTTCTTCCAGCAGCCGCGCGATCAGATAGACATTGATCAGCGGGTCGCGCTGCAGAAACTCCAGCGCCCCCTTGGCGTCGTCATCCGACAACAGCCGGAGCGACCAGCGGCCCTCGGCGGGAAGCGTTGCCATAACTCACAACTGCGAGTGCCCCAAGTATGCCACTCCGTCCACGAGCTTGTGCCAGAGCGGACGGTGCTCCCATTCATCGTAATGCCGCTGCACCGCGCGCTTCATGTCGTTCGCGAACGCGGCGCGCAGCTGTCCCGCAACGACGGGATCGGCGACACCGATGTTGATCTCGTCGTTGAGCTGAAACGAGCGCTCGTCGAAATTGGTCGAGCCGACCGACGCCCACATGCCGTCGACCACGAGGATTTTCTGATGCAGCAGCGTCGGCTGGTACTCCCAGATCTTCACGCCGCTGCGCAGCAGCTTGCCGAAGTGGTGGTGACTGGCGTGCTGCACGAACGCGCTGTCGGACGCGTGGTCCGCCGGCACCATCACGCGCACGTCGACGCCGCGGCGCACCGCTTCCTTGAGCGCGGCCATCGCGTCGTCGTCCGGCAGCAGATACGGATTCTGGATGAGGATCTCGCGCTTGGCCGCTTTGATGGCGAGGTAGTAGAGGATCTGCACGGACGAGATGCTGCCGTTCGGCGAGGTGTAGGCGATGTGCGTCGCGGTCGGGCCGCTCGGCGGGATCTTCGGGAAGTAGCGATCGCCCGCGGGGATCTCGCCCATCTCCTCGATCCAGTTCTCCGTGAACGCGCCCTGCAGGCGGTTGACCGCGGGGCCGGCGATGCGCAGGCCGGTATCGCGCCAGTGCTTCTTGTCCTGCGCGTGACCGCTCCAGTTGTCGCTGATGCCGTAGCCGCCCGTGTAGGCAATGCGGCCGTCGACGATCCAGATCTTGCGGTGGTCGCGGTTGTTGAGGCGCCCGAGGTTGCTGACGCGGATGGGGTGGAAGTGGCCGACGTGCGCGCCGGCGGATTCGAGCATCTTCTGCACGTCGCCTTTGAGCGAGCGTCCGCCCGACGCGTCGACGAGCACGCGCACTTCGACGCCCTGCCGCGCCTTCTCGGCAAGGATCTTCGCCAGACCGCGCGCGATGACGCCGTCGGACCAGATGTAGGTCTCGACGTGGATGCTCTCGCGCGCGGCGGCGACGTCGCGGAAGAGCCGCGGGAAGAACTCGTCGCCGTTCTGCAGCACCTCGACGGAGTTGCCGGGATCGAGGCTCGATTGCGTGAGGCCGACGAGCGACGGCAGGAGCGCCGAGAGCTGGCCGGGGTTCTTCACGCGCAGCTTCGCGTCCGGCTTCCGCTTGACGGACCAGTAGAGGACCGTCAGCGCGACGATCGCCAGCAGCATGCCGCTGAACACGATCAGCGGCAGGCGGACGTACGTCGTGCCGTGCAGGTGCCAGACGCCGAAGCGGTCTTCGTGCTGGCGGTCGTGGTGGCCGCGATGTCGATCCTTTGTCATTCGTGAACGAGCTCCGCGAGGACGGGTTTGTGATCGGAGGGACCGAGGTCGAGGACGCGCGCGTCGCGCACCTTCCAGCCGCGGTCCGCGAGAATGTAGTCAAGACGTTGACTGAGCACCTTGTGCGACGGCGTGGCGGGGTTGCCGGCGAATTGCAGGACGTTGTTCGCGAGAAACCCGGCGATCTCTTCGCTCTCCGGCGGCGCGTTGAAGTCGCCGGTGAGGATGGTCGGAAAGGCGCTGGCGCGCACGTACGAGTTCATGCACGCCAGCTGCTCGCCGCGCTGTTCGCGGTTGATGCCGCCCCACGCCGACGTGTGCGCGACCATGAACGCCACCGTGCCGCCGTCGATGCGCACGAGCGTCTCGAGGAGCGTGCGCGGCTCGCCGGTGCCGGGCAGCGGATGGACTTCGCTATGCACGATCTCGCCGCGCGTGAGCACCGCGTTGCCGAATGCGCCGCCCATGAACGAGTAGCTGCGGCCGAAGACGCCGTTCATGTGCGTGCGGCGGCGCAGCTCTTCGACTTCGTCCGCGAAGCGCGCCTGGAACGTCTTGCGATGCGCCTCGTTGATGCCGACGACGTCGGGATGCACCGCGTTGATGACGTCGGCGATCCGCGCGATGTGGTCGGAGCGCAGCAGCGCCGCGTGTCCTTCGATGTTGTACGTCAGCACCACGAGGCGCTTCGGATACGTCTGCGCGATCGTGCGCGGCGGTCCCGCCGTGCATTTGCCGGGGCGGATCTGATAGACGCCGAGCACGCGGTACGCGAGGAAGACGGCGACCAGGACGAGCAGCGTGACGCCGAGACGTTTCAGCAGGCGCATAACACCATGACGTCGTCATGCTTCCAGAGTGCCGACGCGGGGAAGCTCTCGTCGATCGTCCCCGCGCGCAGTCGCGCGATCGCGTCTTCTTTCCCGGCACCGGCGGCGAGCAGCACGATCGCACGCGACTCCAGAATCGTGCCGATGCCCATCGTGATCGCCTTCGACGGCACGTTTCCGTCGGGAAAGAACTCCGCGTTCGCGCGGCGCGTCGAAGGCGTCAGCTCCACGACGCGCGTGCGCGCGTCGAACGGCGTGCCCGGCTCGTTGAAGCCGATGTGACCGTTGTGTCCCAGCCCGAGAAAGGTGAGTCCGAGTCCGCCGGCGGCGGCGATCTCGCGTTCGTAGCGCGCGCATTCGGCGTCGAGATTGGGCGCGGTGCCGTCGGGGATGTGCGTGTTGCCCGGATCGACGTCGACGTGATCGAAGAGGTGCGTCCGCATGTACGTCCAATAGCTCGCCGGATGGTCGCGCGGCACGCCGGCGTATTCGTCGAGATTGAACGTCGTGACGTCGCGAAAGCAGTGGTATTCGCGCGAGCATTCGCCGACGACGCGCGCGTACATGCCGATCGGCGTGCGGCCGGTGGGAAGGCCGAGGACGAGGCGCGGATCGGCGCGGATCGCGGTGAGGAGCAGGGTGGCGGCGCGTTGCGCGAGCGCGTCCGCGGATTCGAACGTCTCCCACCTCACGCGTGCAGCTCCTCGCCGCGCGTCCAAACGCGTGCGACTTCGAACTTCTCGGTGAGCACGACCAGATCGGCGTCGTAGCGCGTCTCGATTTTTCCTTTTCGATCGGCGACGCCGGCGATGCGCGCGGGCACTTCGGTCGCGAGCGGAATGATGCTTTCGATCGGCATCGCCGCGAGCTCGATCATGTTCTTCACCGCGTTCGCGGTCGTGAGGATGCTGCCGGCCAGCGTGCCGTCGGCGAGCCGCGCCGCGCCGTCGGCGACGGTGACTTCGTAGTCGTACAGCTTGTACGTGCCGGGCGCGAGTCCGCACGCGCGCATGGCGTCGGTGATGAGCGCGATGCGGTGCGGCATGGTCGTGACGGCGAGGCGCAGCGCGGCCGGATGCACGTGAACGCCGTCGGCGATCAGCTCCGCGGTGGCATCGCGCGACGTGAGCGCCGCGCCGACGACGCCCGGATCGCGGTGATGCAGTCCTGTCATCGCGTTGAAGAGATGCGTAAAGTGCGTCGCGCCCCAGTCGAGCGCGGCGACGGCGAGCGCGTGATCGGCGGACGTGTGGCCGATCGAGAACAGCACGCGATCGCGGAAGTGTTCGACGAGAGCGCGCACGCCGTCGACTTCCGGCGCGACGGTGATCATCCATCGCATCCGCGGCGCCTGCGCGATCAGCGCTGCCACTTCGTGCAGGTCCGCGGAACGGATCGACGCGCGATCCTGCGCACCGGCGCGGTCGGGATTGATGTACGGACCCTCGAGGTGAATGGCCACGATCTCCGCGCCCGCGCCGGGATCCGCGCTCGCGCGGGCGATCGTCTCGACCGCGTTCTGCAGATCGGCGCGCGAGGCGGAGAGCGTCGTCGCCGCGAGCGCGGTCGTGCCGTTGCGCGCGTGGAAGCGGACGATCTGCGCGATGCCGTCGTCGTGCGCGTCCATGAAGTCCGCGCCGTCGCCGCCGTGCACGTGCAGGTCGATGAAGCCGGGCACGAGGATGCCCTCGATGCGCTCCGCGCCGGCCGGGGCCGCGGCGGTGCGCAGCACGTCGACGACGACGCCCGCGCCGATCGTGACGAGCACGTCGTCCGCGATGGCGCCGTCGATGAAGGCGCGTCCGTAGAGATGCGTGAAATCGCTCATCGGAAGTTCGCGCCGCGGAGGCGCATCACAGACAGATCTTCCCGAGTACCGTCGGTCTTCCGCCGGTGGCTCCTGCAACGTTCGTGATCAGTCCGACCACCGAGTCGTTCGCGATCATGGCCATGGCCATCGCTTCCTTCGCCTCGCTGGCCTTGTAGATGAGGAGCTTCTGCTTCGGCATGCGCTCCTGCAGCATGCGCACGAGGGTCGGGTTCTTCGCGCCGCCGCCGGCGAGCATGACCTCGTGCACGGGGCCGCGCGGATGGATGAAGTCGCGGTACGCGCGGGCGATGCTCTCCGCGGTCAGCGCCGTCGCGGTGGCGATGAGATCGTGGATCGCGACGCCCGGCGATTCCGCGAGGATGCGCCGCGCGAACTGCGCGCCGAACAGCTCGCGGCCGGTCGTCTTCGGCGGCGACTTCGCGAAGTACGGATCGCTCATCCAGCGCTCGAGCAGTTCCTCGCGCACGCTGCCTAGCGCCGCGAGCGCGCCGTCGATGTCGTACGTCTGGCGGCCGTTCGTCGCCGTCCACGCCAGCTCGTCGATGATCATGTTGCCGGGGCCGGTGTCGAAGGCGATGACGTCTTCCCATGTGGCTTTCGGCGGGATGTAGGTGACGTTGCCGATGCCGCCGATGTTCTGGATGCAGCGCCCGCGCGATTTGTGGCGCAGCAGGACCCAGTCGAAGTACGGCACGAGCGGCGCGCCCTGGCCGCCCGCGGCGACGTCGCGCACGCGCAGGTCGCCGACGGTGATGATGCCGGTGCGCTCGGCGATGACGGCGCTCTGGCCGATGGCGAACGTGGAGCGCGTTTCGAGCGGATGCGAGATCCAGTCGACGTCCGGCTCGACGATGCTCATCTCCGGATCGTGCCAGATGGTCTGTCCGGCCGACGCCACGAGATCGACGGTCTCGGGTTTGATCTTCGTTTCTTCGAGCATCCGCAGCACGGCGGCGGCGAAGACTTCGCCGAGGATGAAGTCGTAACGGCAGATGTCATCGATGCGCGCGCGCTTCGGATCGAAGAGCTCGCGCACGACGCCGCGGATTTTCGGCGGGTACGGATATTCGCGGAAGTGCTCGAGCTTCACGACGGCGTTGAGGCCGTGCTTCTGGATGCGCACCATCGCCACGTCGATGGCGTCGAGCGAGGTTCCGGACATGAGGCCGATGATGCGCCGCGAGTATTTCGTCGCGACGTGCATCAGGCGCTCGAGGCGGCTCACGAGTGCAGCACCTCCCGCAGGCTCGCGTTCTCCAGCAGCGCGCGCGCCTCGTCGACGCCGACGCGCCGTTTGGCGATGACGCTGGCGAGACGCACGTTTCCGTCAGCCTCGCGAATCGCGTTCATCGCGACGGGACGCGGAACGCCGGCGGCGAGTTCCACCATCCGCACCGCGCGATCGCGCAGCTTTGCGTTCGTGGCCGGCATGTCGATCATCAGGTTCGAGTGGACGCGGCCAAGGCGGATCATGACCGCTGTCGACAGCGTGTTCAGGACGAGCTTCTGCGCGGTGCCGGCTTTCATGCGGCTCGAGCCCATGATCACTTCCGCGCCGGTCTCGACGACGATGGGGATGTCCGCGTGCTGCGCGAGCGGCGTGTTCGCGCGATTCGTGACCGCGACGGTGAGCGCGCCGAGCATGTTCGCGCGGCGCACGGCGGCGACGGTGAACGGCGTGGTCCCCGAGGCCGCGACTCCGACTAGCGCATCCTCGGCGGTCACGTTTGCGTTCACCGCGTCGATGGCCGCGTCCTCGTCGTCTTCCGCGCCCTCAGCCGCTTCGAAGAACGCGCGCGTGCCGCCGGCCATGAGCACGCGCACGCGATCCGCGTCGATGCCGTACGTCGGCGGCAGCTCCGACGCGTCGAGCATGGCGATGCGCCCGCTCGTGCCCGCGCCGGCGTAGATCATCCGCCCGCCGTGACGCATGCGCTCGACGATTTCGTCGACAGCATGCGCGATGCGCTCGGCCTGCGCCGCGACCGCGCCGGCGATCGTCGCGTCCTGCTGCTGGATGATGCGCACGATGTCGATCGCCGGCCGCTGATCGATGTCGAGGCTGGCCTCGAGCCGGTCCGAGCTCATGGCGCTTGAAGATATCATCGCGACGGAACCGCTCATGATCGACCTCGACGGACTGCAAGTCGCTTACCTCGGCGTCGCGCTCGCGCACTGGCTCGACCTCGAGACCGGCGACATCATCGACCTCCCGCTCGACGCCGACGCGCCCGGCGACGCCGCGCGCTTCCGCCGCATCCCCACCCGCACCCCCGAGTCCGAAGAAGAAGACCGCCGCCTCTTCGTCGACAAACTCCCGCCGTCCCCCATGCGCAACGAGCTCGCCCGCGCCGCCCCCGACGCCAACGCCTTTCGAGCCGTGCTCTCCGAGGACCGCCGCATCGAACGCTCGTTCTTCAACTTCAAGAACGACCAGGCGACGCGCGCGATCGAGGTGTGGCTGGCGGAGGAGGGGCTGGAGTGACGGAACGCCTTTATCGCGTTTGACCGTTTTTCCATCTTTCCTCTAAGCTGCGCGGACACGACATGTCCTCGCGCTGGTTGCGTCGTGCTTGCCCGCGTTGGCTCTTCTTCACGGTCGCGATGGTCAACGCGCTGCCGGGATCGGCCGCTCCCGCATCCACGACTCCTGCGCCGATCGAGCTTCATGTCTCGATTCTTTCTCCCGGAAAGCCTGTCGATGCGGCTTACGTCGCGCTGCTGCCGCCGTGGCGGCCGTGGTCGCAGCCGCTTGCGGAAACGATCGCGCGTAACGGACAGACGACCTTTCGCGTCTCGCCAGGCGTTTATCGGGTGATCGCGGCAACCGCCGACGGCAATTTCCTGAAGGACAGGTCGTATTTCTTCGCGGAATCGCGCGATGTCTCAGTGACGCTACCGCCCGCCGTCACATTCAATGGAACGGTCCGCGATAGTGACGGACATTCGGTTCCACATGCGACCGTCTCCGCCGTCGATGCGCGTGTCGACGCGCCGCTCGGCCAGCTGAGCGAAATGGCGAGAGCGTTCATCGGCAATCAATGGCAGACGACGACTGCCGCAGACGGCACCTGGTCGCTGGCGTTGCCTGCCGGCGAGAAAAGCGCGTTGAGCGCCGAGGCGGCCGGATACGCGACGGCGTGGCACGAACACGACAGTGCTTCGAACGTTGCGTTCACCTTGAAACGAGGAGCGCAACTCGTGCTCCACGTCGACCGCCCCGACCCGCACATGGTCGTTACTCTCGTTGCCGCGGAAGCTCCGATCGTGACGACGATTCCCGCAGGCTGGCAGAGTCAGTATTGGGCGCGCGTCGCGCGCGCGCCGTCGCTGACCTGGGCGAATCTGCCTGCCGGTGACTACTCGATCTATGCGCAGCCGGTCGACCCGAAAACATTCACGGCAGCATCACTCCTCACGACCGTGACGCTTGCCGCGGACGCGAAACGCGAGGTGTCCGTTGCGCTACCTTCGATGACCAACGACAAGATCTCGTCATCGGCGCTCTATCTCAATGGAAGCACCGGCGACGAGCTCGACGGTCTGAAGGTCACCGATGCGTCCGGCGCGCCGGTGCGTCACGCGTTCGAGGAGACGAGTGGCGGCGTCTTGTTGCACATCGCCGCGCCGGCGGAGCGCGGACCCTTTGTCGGCACGACGGCGAACGACCTCGTCGGAAGTGCGACCGATGCCACGCCGATGGACGCGCATACGATGGAAGGCGTCGTCGTTGACCTGGCGCGCGGAGGAATGCAGATCCGATCGAGCGACGGCAGCGTTGCGATTCCGCGAGCCGGCGTTCTCGCGTTTCACGACTGCAAGGGCTCCGCGGGGATCGACGTGCCGGTGTCCGTCGCCAAAGACGGGACGATTCGCTTCGATGCTCCGGCCAATTGCGCGGGTCTCGTGGCGCGTTTCACTCCATTCGGCCCGTTGACGCTCGCCCGATCGTTGCCGACTGCACAAACGACATGGCTCGGCGAGTTCACGCTGTTCCAGAGCGGTAAGGCGGCGATTCATGTGACCGACGACGAAGGACACGCAATCGCCGACGCGACCGTCGACGTTCGCGCCAAGAGCACCGCCGCGTACGCGGATGAGCGCCCGCTTGCGCACGGGGCGACGGGTCCCGATGGTTGGGTATACATCGGTGATCTACCTGCGCACCGGATGCTCGCCATGTCGGCGACGACGCCGGACGGCACATCGGCGACGGTCGAACGACGCGTTCTGCCCGGCGCCGAAACGACGATCGATCCGCTCCGGATCGACCGTCCGGCGACGCTCGTGGTCCGTGCGGAGCTCGATGCGAGTTTCCGCGAGCGCTTTCCGCAGAGCGCGATCCGTCTGCTCGTGCTCGATCCCGATGGTGATGCAGGTTCGCACGACCAGCGGCGCGAGCCCTTCTCGGCGAGCGGCCCAGTGACGTTTCATGGCCTCCACAGCGGCGACTGGCGTATCACCGCGCTGATCTCTACCGGCAAGAACGTACAGCCTGTCGTCGGGAAGAGCATCCATCTCGACCCCGCCGAGACAAAGCATCTCGACGTCGTTCTCGAGCCGTATGTCTTCACCGGCCGCGTCACGCTCAACGGCAAGCCAATCAGAGGCAATCTCGACATCCGCGGCGTGCAGCTCACCGACACGGTGCCGTCTGTTCCGACCGACGCGAATGGCGAGTTCCAGGTCATCCTTCCGCGGCTCGATCGCTATCTCGTCGACATGCGGACGTTCGAGCCGGCACGGTACCTCTGGGTCGGGGCGCTGTCATTCGAGAACCCCGCGCAGCCGGTGAATGTCGTGCTGCCGGCCGGTTCGATTCATGTCGATGTCCGACGCGGCGATTCGCCGGCTGCAGGTGCGATCGTAACCGCGAGCCAACTCGCCGACACGAACCTCGGCATGGAGAAGCAGGACACGGTCGAGGTGGCGACCGATGAACGCGGAGACGCGGACATCGCGAATCTCGCCGCAGGAATGTGGACCGTCACTGCAACCGACGCGGAGCACGGACTCGCTGCTGCCAGCGAGGTGCGCGTGGGTGCCTCTTCTGCCGAAGTGCATCTTCGTCTTTCCGACACGCGCTCACTCCGCGGCACGCTCCGCGATGTCACTGGCGTTCCCGTAGCGGGCGCGATCGTCACGTGCGTGAGCCCCGGTGCGATCGCGTCCATGAGCTCCGCGACGACCGCGGACGACGGCACCTTCGAGCTCGAAGCCTCAACCTCGGCGGGAGAGAGTCTCTGCAGTGTCGCATCGTCGAGCGGTGCACAGGCCTATCGTCTGCGTGCCGGTCAGAACGCGGACCTCTCGCTTCCTGCCGATTCCGCGGAACTGATCGTCAGTCACGTACCGAACGTCAATCGGCTGATGACCTTCTGGCTGCTGTCGACCGACGGCCGGCTGCTGAACGCGACGCGGTATCTACGCGGCGATGCCCGCTCGGCCGCGCTGGTGATTCCGCAAGTGGCCGCCGATACATGGAAGGTGATGCGCGTCGCGTCCCTGCAGGATTGGGTGACGCTGACGTCGGGACTTCTCGAGCCCATCGCCGAAGTGACGCTGCATGCCGGAGAGCGAAAGCAGATCGAGCTGCGAGGTGGAGACACCGAGCCGAAACGAGAGAAGGAGAATTCGCGATGAAACGAACGTTCTGGCCCATCTTCGGGATCCTCATGTTGGTTGCCGCGCCGTCTGTATTTGCGTGTGAAGACTGCCCGGGCGGAGGCGGCGCACACCGCGGTTGCGTGTCGGGACTTCCCAATGGTGGGTTCTACTGCTACGGCGGATTCGGCGAGCCATGCGTGCACGACAGCGGATGCATCGAGCCGCTTTCTGCGCCGTCGCAGCGCGGCGATTTGCTCCCGCGAAAGCCGTCGGGACCTCTCCCCGACAAGGCGGAGCCGCGAAGCGGTCAGAAGCCCACCGGTGGCTTCACATTGCGGCGTGCTTAAAATCCTCTTCGCCTTCCTCGGGCTGGCGCCGTTCGCGACGTGCGCCGGCCCGCTCGCGCGTGACGTCGCGCATCTGCACGATCGCCGTGCGATCGAGATGACGGCGGACGGCGTGCTCGCGATTGCGGAGGCGCATCAGCACCGGATCGTCGTCGAGGGCAATGCGATCCGATGGGGCGCGCGCCGCGTCGTGATGGATGATGCGCAGACGCTGCTGCAGGTGCCGGAGGAATGGTCGCCGTGCTGGGGCGAAGCGCTCGTCACGCCGCCTGACGAGCAGTGGTGGTACACGCGGTGCGGGACGCAGAGCCGGCGATTCGTGATCAGTCTCGCCAGCGAGGCTCGTCCCAACGCGACGTTGTACGCGGAGGAGGACCGGCGCGATACGCGCGGCTGGCTACCGCTGTTCGGGAGCGAGCCTGGCGGCGTGCTCCTCAAGGCGATGAACGGCGACGACTCGGATCTGCGCGCCTTTCTCGTCACAGCCGCGGGCGTCAAGGAATTGGGTGCGATCCGGCGCGGGCGTGCCGAGCAGATCGAGCGGTCACGCTGGCAGGCCGTGCGGCTCGGCGAAGAGCGCGTCGCGGTCGCATTTCTCGAAGGCACGTCCGCGGTCACGCTGTACACGTTCAGCAGTGGCGAGGCGGCGACGACGCGTTTGCCGTTCCCGCAGAACACGACCTACAGCGCCATCGCGATGGCGGCGGATGACGCGGGTACGGTCGGCATCGTTGCGGCGAGTGCTTCCGGTGCCGAGGGACTCGTGCTGCCGAACAACGGCGACGCCACGCCGACTCACGTGCACGCGGTCCTCGCGAGTGCAGCAATCGAGAACCTTCGCCTCATCGCGAGCGGAAACACGTTTGTTGCGGCGGGAACGACGCAGGACGGCGCGATCGCGATCGGCGAGTTCGATGCGAAGCATGTCGTTGCCTCGGCGATCGACGCGGGCGGCCGCGTCGGCGACGGAGACGTCTTCGACATCATTGCCAAAGGGGACGGCGGCATCGCTTTGTACTGGAGTGCAGGCGGGCGGTTTTTCGCGCGCGGGCTGCCCGCGGAACCGGTGGCGTATCTCCTCGCGGCGGAAGCTGCGGAGCGATTCGCGGGCTGGCTCGCGGCAAAGGGATTGAGTTAGTTCGTCGTCTCCTCGAGCGGCGGCAGAATCCCGCGCTCGATGTAGATCGGGCGCACGTGCTTTGCGAGCTCGCCGCGCTGCATCGCGAACCAGAGGCCGGCGCCGAGGCAGCAGATGGCGCCGGCGAGGATCGTTTTCGGGGCGCCGATGCGGTCGGCGGCGATGCCGGCCACCAGACTGCCGATCGGCTGCGTGCCGAGCACCGCAACCGTGTAGAACGCCATCACGCGGCCGCGCAGATCTTCGTCGACGAGCGTCTGCAGGATCGTGTTCGCCGATGCCGCCTGCAGCATCATGCCCGCGCCGACGAGCGGCAGCACGATGAGCGACATGGCGAGGTTGCGCGAGAGCGAGAACGCGATCAGGCCGACGCTGAGCCCCGCCGTCGCGACAACGATCACCTTGCCGAGGCCAACCACCGTGTGCCGCGAGGCGAGATACGCCGTGCCGATCAGCGCGCCCGCGCCGGAGGCGGTCATGAGCAGGCCGAGCGTGTGCGGTCCGCCGTGCAGGACCTTCGACGCGATGACCGGCATCAGCACCGCGTACGGCATGCCGAGCGTGCCGACGAGCGCGACCTGCACGAGCAACGCGCGCACGGGCGGGAAGTCGAGCACATAGCGGAAGCCGGTGTGCAGCTCCTCCGCGAGACGCGACTTGCGCGTCTGCGGCGCGACTTCCGGAAGGCGCATCGCGACGAGCGAGAGGATCACCGCGACGTACGAGATCGCATCGACGGCGAAGCACCATCCTTCGCCCATGGCGGCGATCATCACGCCGCCGATCGACGGGCCGATGATGCGCGAGCCGTTGAACATCGACGAGTTCAGCGCGATCGCATTCGGCAGATCGGCGCGATCGTCGACCATCTCCACGACGAACGCCTGCCGCGCCGGCGTATCGAACGAGTTGATGATGCCTTGCGCGACCTGCAGCGCGATTACTTCGGCCACGGTGATGATGCCGCGCAGCGCGAGCACCGCCAGCGCGAGCGACTGCAGCGCGGAGAGCACCTGCGTCACGACGAGAATCCTGTGGCGATTCCAGCGGTCGACGAGCACGCCCGCGAACGGCGCGAGGATGAGCATCGGGATCTGACCCGCGAAGCCGACGACGCCGAGGAGGAGCTCGGAGCCGGTGAGGCGATAGACGAGCCAGCTCGTGGCGATGCGCGTGATCCACGTGCCCACCAGCGAAACGCCTTGCCCTCCGAAAAAGAGCCGGTAGTTGCGGTGGCGGAGCGCGCGAACGAGGTGAGCCATCGGCGCTGCCTTCAACGCAAAGCGCGTTCCTCAGGCGCTGCGGCTGACGACGACCAGCGTGACGTCGTCGTCGAGGTTCTCCGCGTCTCCGACATGCGCGAGCACCGCATCGTTCACCGCCCTCGCGATCGCCTCGGCTTTCACGCCGTGCAGGTTCTCGAGCGGCAGTTCCGCGCCGAGCTCCACGCCCTCCGCGTTGCGCGCCTCGGAGACGCCGTCCGTGAATAGCACGAGCGAGTCGCCAGGCGCGAGCTGGACGTGCCGGTTCTCGAAGTGCGCGCGCGTCACGACGCCGAGGAGCAGATCGGTTTCCGTCAGCTCGACCATCTCGTTCTCGCGCAGCCACAGCGGCGGCGTGTGGCCCGCGTTCACGTACTCGATGTCGCCGGTCTTCGTGTCGAGCCTGCCCGCGAAGAGCGTCACGAACTTCGACTGCGGGAGGTTTTCCTTGAGCGAGACGTTGAGCTGGCCGACGAGCGACGCCGGGTCGGGATCGCTCTTCGAGAAGATGCGGAACGCGACCTGGAGTCCGGCCATCATGAGACCGGCGGTCACGCCCTTGCCGCTGACGTCGCCGATCACGAAGTACACCTTGCCGTCGGGACGTACGACGAAATCGTAATAATCGCCGCTGACCGTGCGGCACGGCTGGTTGCGGCCGACGAACGTGTAGCCGTCGATGCCGGTCGGCGCGACGGGGAGCAGCCGCCGCTGGATGTTGGACGCGGTCTTGAGCTCCTCGTCCATGATCCGCTTCTCGATCGCTTCCTCGCGCAGCCGCGTCGTTTCGAGCTTGATCGCCGCGAACCGGCCGATCTGCGCGACGAGCCTCACGTCATCCTCGGAGATCGAGCGTTGCGTGAAGAGGTAGTCGACATACAGCACGCCGACGACTGCTTTGCCGATCATCAGCGGCGTGCAGAGGATCGAGTGGATGCCCTGCATGATGATCGACTGCGCGGAACGGAGCTTTTCGTCGACGCTGACGTCGACGAACGCGAGCGCCTTCTTTTCCTCGACGATCTCCGTGAGCAGCGTATGGCTGATCGTGAGCTCGGATGCATCGTTCTTGTCCTGGCGGCGCACTTCGACTTTCGTGAAGGAGCGGCCGTCGGGGCCGAGGAGCGCGATCGCGGCGCGCGACGGATGGAGGTGCTCCATCACGCGATCGACGATGAAGCCGAACAGCTCTTCCATCGGCCGGTCTTCGATGAGCTCGCGCGCGAGGAGCGTCAGCGTTTGCAGCCGCGCGACATCCTGTTCCTCGGGGCGATCGGCGATTTCGTGGACGGGGATCGCGATCGTCGGGCTCGCGCCGCCGGTGTCGGCGACGGCGATGAAGCGATCGGTGTTGCGATCGGTCGTTTCGAAGACGATTTCCGTATCGCCGAGGCGAATGCGATCGCCGGTCTTGAGCGTCTGATCGCGTTCGACGCGCGAGCCGTTGAGGTACGTGCCGTTCGCGCTGCCGAGGTCCTTGAGGATCCACGCGCCGTCGACGGCGACGATCTCGGCGTGCTTGCGCGAGAGATAGCGGTCTTTGATGGGGATCGTGCAATCGGACGCGCGGCCGATCGAGACAGCAGCTCCATCGAGCGGCTGCCGGAACGGTGAGAACAGCGGCGAGTAGACGGTGACTTCCGCGCGCGGCGGGGCCGATTGCATGCGTGGGCTCCGGGTCCGAGTGCCCCTTCAAAGGCGCGGCGATTGTAGCGTGTCGTGGCGGGTTCCCGCGCACCTCGTGCTACGTTCACGCGCGTGTCGGATTACTTCACGGAAATCGAGGCGCACTTCGCGCGGCGGCGCGGCACGCCCTTCATCCTGAATGCGAAAGACTGGGCGCTGATGAAGTCGTGGAGCGACGCGGGCGTGCCGCTGCCGGTGGTCATCGAGGCCATCGATTCGGTGTTCGACAAGAACGAGGCCGCGGCGCGCAAGCGCGCGATCAACAGCCTCAGTTACTGCAAGCACGCGGTGACGGAGCTCTGGAGCGAGCGGCGCGAACTGCACGCCGGCGCGACGGATGCGGCGCCCGAGGAATCGCCCGCTCCGCTGCTCGCCGCGCTCGCAGCGGAGCTCGAAGGCTCGGAGCACGAGATCGTGCGCGCGTTCGGCGCGCGCGTGCGCGAGCTCGAACGCGAGCAGAGCGTGCCGCGCATCGAAGAACGGTTGATCGCGCTCGAACAGGAGCTCTTCGACGCGCTGCTCGCCGCGGGCGATGCGGACGCGTTGCGCGAGGAAGTGCGGCGCGCGATCGGCGGCGCGAAGCTCGACGAGAAGACGCGCGCGCGGACGGAGGAAGCGCACCTGCGCCGCGCCGTGCGCGAGCAGTACGCGCTGCCGCGGTTGACTTTGTTCCGTTGAGCGGTGGGCTAGAGAAGCTTCCCGATCGCCTCCAGCAACCGCCGCGCATCCCGCCCCGTCACCGGAGTTTCCGGCGCCATCGACAGCAGCGGATCGCTCACGCCGCACGCGGCGAGCGTACGATCCGCGGTCGTGCCGTGCGCGCATGACGCGCCGCGCACCTGCAGCAGGCGGCCGAGGACGCGGGTCAGTGCGCCGGCGTTGAGTTGGCGGAACGGACCGACGCGGCGCGTGACCGGATCGACGTCGTACATGCCGATGGCGATCGCGCGGATGATCTCCTCGCGGCCGGGGACGTCGGCGATGTCGACGGCGATCGGCGGCGAGGCGAGGTTCTGCGCGAAGCGCACGGACGGCACGCTCCAGTAGAGCAGCACCGCGAGCTCCGCGCGGGTGAGGCTCGTGCTCTCGAACGCCTGCCGGTATTGCGGCGGCATGTTCTCGGAGCTCCAGATTTCCTTCAGCTCGTCGAGGCGTGCCGTGTAGCGCGGCTCTTTGGTGCGGCGCGCGAGCCGCTCGTAGCGCACGATCGCTTCCTGATAGCGCCCGCGACCCGCGTCGATCTCCGCGAGCGTTTCCTGCACTTCCGCGCGATCGACCGCGGCGCTGCCGAGGATCGGCTCGAGGGCTGCGCGAGACTCGTCGAACTCGCGCTGCGTGGCGAGCTTGCGCGCGAGGAGAATGCGCGCGTCGGTCGCGCCGGGATTGAGCGCGAGGGCCTCGCGCAGCAGGCGGATCGACTCGGTGTCCGGCGCACTCTGCGCGGCGGCGAAGAGATCGTTGAACATCGCCGTCTCGAGCTCGGCGATGCGCTCGCGTGCGGTGGCGGGCGCGTTGGCCTCGCCGGCAATGGCGCGGTAGAGGTCGTACGCGCGGCGCGTGTCGTGCTGGCGCACGGCGATCTCCGCCTCGTACACGCGCGTGACGAGCGAGGCGGGGAGCGCCTGCAGCGCGCGCGTCGCGTCGTTGAAACGGCCGGCGCGGATGTCGATCGCGACGAGCGCGAGCTTCGCCGGCATGAAGTCGGGATTCTTGCGCAGGATCTCGTCGAGGCGGCGGACCGCTTCCGCATCCTGGCCGGCCTCGACGTACTGCCACGCCGCGTCGAAGCGCGAGGTGAGCGGCGGCGCGATGGGCGCGCTCGAGCCGGTGCGCGGGTCGATGAGGTAGCGGTCCGCGGCTTCGGGATTCACGGCCGGCGGCGGGGCCGGAGCCGTCGTACAGCGCGCCGCGACCATTGCGATGGCAAGTGCCGCGGCCAGGAGCAACTCGATCTTCGTTCGCTTCAACTCGTTCCCTCTTGCAGGCGCCGCAGCGCGGCCGCCGTGATCGATTCGATTCCGCCGGTTGCGTCGAGCCACTGCACGTTTCGCTCCGACCGCAGCCATGTCATTTGCCGTTTTGCATACGCGCGCGTGCGGCGGCGTGTTTCCGCGATCGCGGCGGTTTCCGTCATCGTGCCGCGGACGACCGCGACCGCCTCTTTGTAGCCGATCGTGCCGAACGGCCGCGCCGTTCCCGGGAAGCGCGCGAGCAACGCGCGCGTCTCGTCGATGAGGCCGTCGCGATACATCGCCGCGACGCGCGCGTCGAGCCGCTCGTGCAGCGCGCCGCGGTCGAGCGTGAGCGCCAGCTTGATCGACGGCAGCTCGTCCGCGTTGCTGCGCTCCCACGCCGAGATCGGACGTCCGCTGGTCAGCCACACTTCGAGGGCGCGCTCGACGCGATGCCGGTCCGCCGCGACGATCTTTCTACCACTTCGCGGATCGATTTTCGACAGCCAGCGATGGAGGCGTGCGGCGCCGCGCGGCGCGCTGGCGATGCGGCGGATGCGCGCGCGCAACGCCTCGTCGCGGCCGGGCATCTCGGGGAGGCCGGAGAGCAGCGCGCGGAGGTAGAAGAACGTGCCGCCGGCGAGGATCGCGCGTTTGCCGCGCGCGGCGATCTCGTCACAGACCGCGCGCGCGCGGCGGCCGTAGTCGGCGGCGTTGAACTCCTCGTCGGCATCGATGAGGGCGAAGAGGTGATGCGGCACGAGCGCGCGTTGCGCGGGTGAGGGCTTCGCGCTGCCGATGTCGAAGCCGCGGTAGATCTGCACGGAGTCGTAGTTCACGATCTCGCCGCCGAGGGACTGCGCGAGGCGGAGCGCGAGCTCGGATTTGCCGGAGCCGGTGGGGCCGGCGATGACGATCAGGGGGTGGCGCTGCTCCTCGAAATCCGTCACTTCCGAACGCGGGTCATGTGCGTTTTCTCGTCTTCGTGGGAGAGGATCGAGCGCAGGTGCGCGCGGCAGTAGAGCGCGCCTTTCGGGATGGGCGTCTTGCAGACGCGGCAGCGGTTCTTCACCACCATGCTCGCGCCGCGGTCGAAGATGCGCGCCACGATGCCGGCCACGATCACGAGCACCGACAGGACGAGCGCCTGCTGCAGCGCCTGCATGGGGATCATCTCGACCCACGTTTCTTCGGCGTATGCCTCGTGCACGACGTACAGCGCGAGCACGAGAATCAGCGTCCACAGACCGAGCCGCAACAGAGTGGTCGACATGGTCGAAGTGCCTCCACTCTAATCGTTTCGCGAGCGGACGTACAGGCGGCCTTCGCGGACCTCGACGTCGACGGAGCCGTCGCGGTCCGTGCGCCACGTGCGAACGCGCCGCGCCGCGAGCGCGGCCAGCACCGACGCGTGCGGATGTCCGAAAAGGTTCTGGCGGCCGCAGGAGATGACGGCGATGCGCGGTGCGACGGCGGCGAGGAGCGACGGTGAGGTCGACGTGCGGCTGCCGTGATGCGCGACCTTGAGAACGTCGGCGCGGAGGTCGCGTCCGCCGAGGTCGAGCTCGGCTTCGCGCTCGATGTCGCCGGTGAGGAGGAAGCGGCGGCCGGCCGCGGTGACGCGCAGTACGAGCGAGGCGTTGTTCTCCGGCGCGCGGCGGAACGTTTGCGATGCGGCGAGCGCCTCGATGCGGAGGTCATCGAAGGCGAACGTCGCGCCATCGCGCACGACATGCACGGGCGTGTGCGTGGTGATGCACGCGTCGAGGAGGCGCGTGGCGCAGTCGCCGCGGAACCGGCGCGCGGAGACGTAGACGTTGGCGACGCGGAACTGCTCGACCACGGCCGGCAGTCCTTCGCAATGATCGGGATGCGCGTGCGTCAGGTAGACGGCATCGAGGCGCCGCACACCGCGGTCGGCGAGGAGTTGCACGATGCGCGTGCCGCGTCCGCCGTCGACGAGGAGCGTGGCGTTGCGCGTGCGGATGGCGATCGCGTCGCCCTGACCGACGTCGAAGAACGTGACCCGCGGCGCGTCGATCTGTGCCTCCGCGTGCGACTTCACGAGCGCGGCGACGGTCGGGATGAGCATCGCCGCGAGCACGGCCACGGCGCGCGCGCGTTGGCGCAGGAACGCGATCGCGAAGAGCGCGAGCGTCGCGGCGACGATGAGGGCGGCGGGCGGTGGCGCGGCGAACGTGCCGGAGAGGCCGAAGCGGTTGACGAACGTGCAGACGCGATGGAGCAGCGCGAGCACGCCGAAGAGCGCGTCGCACGGCCACGCGCACGCGGCAGCGGAGACGGCGAGCATGGCGAAGATGAGCGGCGCGAGCACGATCGTCAGCAGCGCGCCGCCGAGGGCGTACTGGTGAAAGTGAAAGAGCACGAGCGGCGTGAGCACGACTTCCGCGGCGATGATGTGCGCGAGCCAGCGCGGCCGTCCGAGCTTGCCCGCGAAGAGCAGCGCGCCGGCGCCGGCGTAGGTGAGATGAAAGGCCGGATCGAAGAGATCGCGCGGCTCGAGCGCGAGCCGCAGCAGCGCGGCGACGCACCAGAGATTCTCGAGCGAGGTCGGACGTCGCGTGAGCCGCGCCAGCGCGTAGAGGCCGATGCCGAGACTCGAGCGCGCGACGGATGCGGTGGGACCGATGAAGGCCGGCGCGAGCAGCGCGACCGCGAGCAGGAGCCAGTCGGACACGCGCAGCGCATCGAGTCCGCGCAGGAGCGCCGCGAGCACCGCCGCGGCGAACGCGATCTGCAAACCGGAAAACACGAGCAGGTGATATGTGCCGCCGCGGCGGAAGCCGTCGCGGATCTCGTCGGACAGCAGCTCGCCGCGGCCGAGAGCGAGCGCTTCCGCGAGCGCGACCTCGTCGGGATGACGCGCGGCGTACGGCGCGAGCCGATTCGCGAGCCTGCGATTCCACGCCGCGGGATGCCACCACGGCAGCGCGCCGTCGTACGCGAGCAGCCGCGGCGCCTTGACGGCGATGCTGTAACGCCCGTCGTCGCCGCGGCGCAGAAAGCCTTCGGCGTGCACGCGCGCAAACATCGCCAGCGGCGGCGGCGGGAACCGCGCGGCGATCGTCAGCGGCGCGTCGAACGGGATGCCGTTCGCGCGGAAGCTCGCCACGCGCAGCAGGTACACGCCGTCGCGCGGCATCCAGTCGTGCGCAAGCTCGGCATCGATGGCGACGAAGCGGTCCGCGTCGAAGGACGCGAATGCTTCCGCCTCGCGTAGGTCCCGTTGCTGCGCGTGCAACGCGATGAAGAGTCCAAACGCGGCGAAGAGTGCAGCGACGCCGCGCGCACGCAGCAGCAGCGCGACGACGAGCAACGCGACGAGGGTCGCGCGTGGATTGACGAGCAGCGGTCCGGCGGCGAGGCCGGAGAGAAAACCGATTAGTGGAAGTGCGGCAGGGATGTCGGTTCGTCGTTCCTTACGAAACGGATTGCGCACGCTCGAACGAGGAGAGCGTTTCGACGTGATGGGTATTCGGAAAGAGGTCGAGTAGGTCCAGCGTGGAGAGGCGCCAGCCCGACGCGATCAGCCGGCTCGCGTCCCGGGCAAACGTTACCGGATCGCAGGCGAGGAAGCAAATGCGCTCGTTCGTTTTCGCGGCCACCGCGTCGATCACGTTGTGCTTCGCGCCCGCGCGCGGCGGATCGAGAAAAACGAGGTCCGCGCGCGGCATGCGCGTCACGTACTCCTCGATCGCCGCGCGCACGACGCGCACGTTCTCCGGGGCGTTTCGTTTTGCATAGGCGTGCGACAGCGGCGAGCCTTCGACGCTCGTCACGCGCTCGAACTGCTGCGCCAGCGGCACGGTAAAGAAGCCGACGCCCGCATACAGATCGATCGCGCTGCGCTTCGCTCTCGTGCGTCCGGCGAGACCGCGCACGAGGTTGAGCATCGTCTCGAGGAGATGCCGGTTGACCTGAAAGAACGCGCCGGTGGCGAGTTGATATCCATCGATCTCTAGCTCGCCGTCCGTGATCACGCGGCCGTCGAGCTCCCACGACTCCCCTTCGGCCGGCTGCTCGCGCGTGCGCAAGCCGACCACTTCGCATTGCGATGACAGCGGCACCACGCGATGCGACTGCATGGCGAAGAAGCCGATCGCGTCGCCGTCGCGATGCAGCCGCGAACGCAGCCGGTAGTTGAGCGGCGACGGATGCAGCGCGATCTCCGGCAGCGTCGCCGGATCGAGCTTGCCGATGCGACGCAGCGACTCGACGAGAATCCGCCGCTTCGCCTCGAGCTGCTTGTCGAGCCGCAGCGCCGTCCAGTCGCAGCCGCCGCATTCCTCCGCGATCGGACACGGCTCCGCGCGCCGCCATGGACTCGGCTTCACCAGCTCGACGAGCGTCGCGCGCGCGAAGCCCTTTTTCACTTCATGCAGACGCACGCGCGCGACGTCGCCGGGAAAGACGTTCGTCGCGAAGACCGCGTATCCGTCGACGCGCGCGAGCGCCGCACCGCCCGCGACGAGGTCGGTTGGCTCGATGGTGATTTCATCCCCGATTTGGTACAAATGCGCGCCTTATGAAGGTCCACGAGTATCAGGCAAAAGAATTACTGCGGCGCTACGGAGTGCCGACGCCGCGCGGCATTGTCGTCGAATCGCCCGAAGAAGCGCGCAACGCGGCGACGGAGCTCGGCGGCCGCGTCGTCGTCAAAGCGCAGATCCACGCGGGCGGCCGCGGCAAAGGCGGCGGCGTGAAGCTCGCCAAATCGCCCGACGAAGCGGCCGAGCTCACGAAGTCGATGCTCGGCATGACGCTGGTCACGCACCAGACCGGCCCCGAGGGCCGCCTCGTGCGCAAGGTGCTCATCGAGGAAGCGCTCAACATCGACAAGGAGCTCTACCTCGGCATCACCCTCGACCGCCGCATCGGCATGCCGGTGCTCATGGCGTCGTCGCAGGGCGGCATGGAGATCGAGGAAGTCGCCGCGCGCGATCCGCACGCGATTCGCCGCGAGCCGATCGACGCCGTCCTCGGCGTACAACCTTTCCAGGCTCGTTCCGTTGCGTACGCGCTCGGCCTCACCGGCGACGCGTTCAAGAAGTGCGTCGACTTCGTCGGAAAGCTGATGCGCGCGTATGTCGAGACCGACGCCGCGCTCGCGGAGATCAATCCGCTGCTCGTGACGAAGGAAGGCGACGTCCTCGCGCTCGACGCGAAGATGAACTTCGACGACAACGCGCTCTTCCGCCACAAAGACATCGCCGCGATGCGCGATCTGCACGAAGAGGATCCACTCGAAGTCGAGGCGTCGAAGTTCGGCCTCAACTACATCAAGCTCGACGGCACGGTCGGCTGCATGGTCAACGGCGCCGGCCTGGCGATGGGCACGATGGACATCATCAAGCTCGCGGGCGGCGAGCCGGCGAACTTCCTCGACGTCGGCGGCGGCGCGAGTGCGGAGCAAGTGAAGAACGCGTTCCGCATCATCCTCAGCGACAAGAACGTGAAGGCGATCCTCATCAACATCTTCGGCGGCATCATGCGCGGCGATCGCATCGCCGAGGGCGTGGTCAGCGCGTCGCGCGAGATCGGATTGCCGGTGCCCGTGGTGGTGCGGCTCGAAGGAACGAACGTCGAGCTGGGCAAGCAGATCCTGAAGGATTCGGGACTGCCGCTGATCACCGCCGACGGGATGTGGGACGCGGCGCAGAAAGTCGTCGCCGCGGCACAAGGACGTTAATCGACATGGCAATCTGGGCTGACAAGAACACACGAGTCATCGTTCAGGGCATCACGGGCCGCGAGGGCACGTTCCACGCGATCCAATGCCGCGACTACGGCACGCAGGTCGTCGGCGGCGTGACGCCGGGCAAGGGCGGCACGACGCACGAAGGCTTCGACGTCTTCAACACGGTGCGCGAGGCGCGCGAGAAAGCGGGCGCGAACTGCTCGCTGATCTTCGTGCCGCCGCCGTTCGCGGCCGACGCGATCATGGAGTCGGCCGACGCGGGCCTCGAGCTGATCATCTGCATCACCGAGGGCATCCCGGTGAACGACATGGTCAAGGCGCACGACTTTCTGAAGAAGAACAACGCGCGCCGCGTTGCCGAAGGACGTTCGCCGTCGCGCCTCATCGGACCGAACTGCCCCGGCATCATGACGCCGGGCCAGGCGAAGATCGGCATCATGCCGGGCCACATTCATCGCGAAGGCCCGATCGGCATCGTGTCGCGCTCGGGAACGCTCACGTACGAGGCGGTCGGCCAGCTCTCCTCGCGCGGCATCGGCCAGTCGACCGCGGTCGGCATCGGCGGCGATCCGCTGCCGGGCACGAACTTCATCGATTGCCTCGCCGCGTTCCAGGCGGACCCCGCGACCGAAGCGATCATCATGATCGGCGAGATCGGCGGCAGCGCCGAAGAAGACGCCGCCGCGTTCGTGAAGGCGAATGTCACGAAGCCGGTGGTCGCCTTCATCGCCGGCCAGACCGCCCCTCCCGGACGCCGCATGGGCCACGCCGGCGCCATCATCAGCGGCGGCCAGGGAACGGCCGCGGAGAAGATGGCCGCCCTCACCGCGGCCGGCATTCACGTGGTGAAAGCGCCGAGCGACATGGGGGCGAAGTTGGAAGAGGTGTGGGCGGGCACGGCCCGCGGCGCTAAGGGCCGAGCCTAGTCTCACGTGCGGCTGCAGCTCGATGTTGCGCGACGCGGTTGCGCTGCATCGGCCTACGAAGCGGCCGCACGTGCGGATAGCCTTGGGCAATCAGCGCAGCCGGCCGGGCCGGCCCGGCCTAGTCGAGCGCCCTCACCAACCCCGTATTGAAGTCGTAATACGCGGCGACCACCTTCACCTGCTTCGACACCACCGCGTCGCGGATGACGTGGCTCTTTGCGAGCAGCTGCGCGGCTGACGCGCGCGCGTTCGCTTCGATGGCGCGCGGGAGGCTGGCTTGTTCGTATGGGATGTTGACGAACGAGCTGCGGATGCGGGTCACGAGGTCGAGGAGGCTGGGCGTCACGGGATCGGCGGGCTCGAGGGCGGAGGCGACGGCGCCGCAGTTCTGGTGTCCGAGGACGACGATCAATTTCGTGTACTTGTGCAGGATCGCGTACTCGATCGAGGCGATGCCGAAGTCGTCGGCGACGTTGCCGGCGCTGCGCACGACGAACAGCACGCCGAGGGACTGATGGAAGACGAGCTCCGGCGGCACGCGGCTGTCGGAGCAGGAGAGGATCGTCACCGGCGGCGCCTGAAAGTTGAGGAACTGCGCGCGCTCTTTGTCGAGATCGTCATACGCGATCTTGCCGGCGGCGAACTGCTTGTTGCTCTGCAGCAGCGCGTTCCAGAGCTGATCGGGCGTGACGGGCGGCGGCGCGGGCTGCGCGGCCGTTGCAGGCGCGGGCTGCGGCGTTGTGGGGTGCGCGGCCGCCTGCGGCTGCTGCGCGAAAAGCGGAAGAGCGGCGACGAGCGCGAGGACGGCGATGATGCGGCGCATGCCGCTAGTCTACGGGGTACGATGCGCGGCGATGAAGCTTTCCGTCGCGCTCGCGACGCCGGTCTCGACGCTCGTCCTCATCGGCGGCGGCGAATTCTCCTTCGGGGAGACTCGCGAGATCGACGAGCTGCTGCTCGCGCGCATGCCGCGCGACCGCCGCACGATCGCGTTTCTGCCGACGGCATCCGGCTCCGCTGAGTACGCGGTGCACTTCGGCGCGTACGTCCGCAATCTCGATCCGACCGTCGAGGTCGTGAACGTGCCGATCTACCGCGGCCGCGACGCGCGCCGGCAGAAGAGCCTCAACGCGATCCTCGCGGCGGGCCTGGTCTACCTCGGCGGCGGCGTGTCGAACAATCTCCTCGCGACGCTGCGCGAGTCGCCGGCGGATGTCGCGATGCGCGACGCGGCGGCGAACGGTGCGGTGATCGCCGCCATCGGCGCGGCCGCCTCGTGCTTCGGCACGTTCGCACGCGACATGCGCGGCGGCACCGGCGCGCTTCCGGCTCTCGGCTGGCTCGCGCGCACCGCGGTCGAGACGGGATTCGATGCCGCGAACGACGCGCCGCTGCGGCGGCTGATGTCGCTATCGGACGTGGACCTCGGCCTCGGCATCCCGGCGAAAACGGCGCTCGTCATCGACGCCGAAGGGAATGCCACGATCGTCGGCGACGGACAGATCGCCGCCTTTCGGAAACGGTAGCCGCGCGCCTCGCGCGGTGGCTCGCACGTTGCAGCCCGCGAGCGGCCTGGAGGGATACGCCATCGAAACCGCGCAGGAAACTCCGGCGGCCGAACGTCCGGTGACTCAGGAGGAGCTGGTCCGCTTCTTCAGCGTGCTGTCGCACGACCTCAAGTCGCCCATTTTTGCGGTCGACGGATTCAGCGATCTGTTGCTCACCGACTACCTCGCGAACCTCGACGAGGAAGGGCAGGACTTTCTGCGCCGCATCCGTTCCAGCGCGCAGTACATGAAGAAGATCCTCGACGACATGTCGCACATGGTGAAGCTGCTCGCGCGTCCGAACGCGCGCAAGCCGACGCCGCTGCGCGAGATCGTCGAGGAAGTGATCCTCAAGTACAACTTCCTCATCGAGGAAGGCAACGTGCACGTCGCGCTGCCGACCGATCTGCCCGTCGTCAACGTCGATCCCGAAAAGATTCGCGAGGCCATCGGCGCGCTCGTGTCGAATGCGCTCTTCTTCACCGATCGTCCGAAAGGCGAGCGGCAGATCGCGATCGACTGCACGGGCGACGCGCACGGCGTGCGCTTCTGCGTGCGCGACAACGGCATTGGCATCGACACGCGCTACGCGAATCAGGTCTTCGAGCTCGGCGGGATGAGCAAGCTCGACAAAGCGCGTGGCGGCGGTCCCGGTTACGGCCTCTACCTCGTGAAGCGCATCGTGGAGAGCCACGGCGGCGAGCTCAGCGTCGAAACGACGCCGGGCGAAGGCAGCACGTTCTGCTTCACGCTGCCGGCGTAAGCGAGCGCGTCACTTGCTGCCGGACGCGGGCGCGCTCGACGCGATCTGCGTGTCCGCCGCGGGCGGAGCGGTGACCCCGGCGGGCAGCGGATCTTCGCCGGGCAGCGCGATGACGCGGATGTCGACGTAGCGGTCCGCGGCGATATCGACGCCGAGGTAATGCGCCGCGGCCTGCGAGAGATCGAGCACGAACTTGCGCGCGAACGGACCGCGATCGTTGACGCGCATGCGCAGCTTGCGTCCCGTCGCGCGCGACGTCACTTCGATCCATGAGCCGAGCGGAAGCGTGAGGTGCGCGGCGGAGTACTGCTTGTTGCGGTAGATCTCGCCGTTCGCGGTGCGGCGTCCGTCGAAGAAGGCGGAGTAGTAGCTGGCGAGTCCGGAGACACGGTGATTCAGCGCAAGCTGCGCGTAGCGCAGAAAGCGTTGCATCAACGCATCGGGCTGCTTCGGCGTCTCCGGCGGGGCTGCCGGGGCCGGAGCGACCATCGTGAAGCAGTCGCTCAGCGGCCGCCCGAGCGTCAGGTCGTCAGCCGGCGCGTCCGCCTCGCCCGCGTGCATGGCAGGGGCGAGGAGCAGGAGGCCGGCGAGCGCGATCCACGCTCCTTTCAACATCTGGCTCCGGATTCTATGCTGATTGCAGCAGCCGGGCCAAAGTGGGAATACAACTCGTTACGGCTCAGCCATTTGATTGGCTTTCACATTGCAAATAAGTAACGGCAAAGGCAGGAGGAACGCCGATGCCCGAGGTGAAGACGAAGCGGCCGTACCAGGAGCGGTTTCTCGACAACTTCGATCGTGCGCAGTTGCGGCGCGAAGTGGAGGCAGTCCGTCCCCGCCGATTTCAGGGATTCCGGAAGAAATACGCCACCTGGGCGCTCGGCGCCTCGCTAGCCTTCGGCGGCCTCGGCGTCCCGACGATGATCATGCAGCACAACGACGCGGCGAAGGCGACCACGATCCAGCAGAACGCCAACGCGGCGAACGCGAAACCCGCCGACTCGCTCGATCAGGAGCTCGCCGGCGATCTGCAGGCGGCGCAGTCGATCGCATCGCAGGTCGCGGGCGGCGTCGCCGGAGGTCTGCAGGCGGCCACGAGCTCGCCGTTAAAGGCGATCGCCGCGGCACCGCAGAAACTGGCGGTGATGAGCGACAGCGTGCGCGAGGACTTCTTCAAGAAGGAAGTGCCCTTCGGCTCGATCATTTACCAGGAAGCCAAGAAGAACAATCTGCGTCCCGAGCTCGTCGCGGCCGTCGTGCAGGCGGAGTCGAAGTTCCGTCCCGCCGCGCGATCCGGATCGGGCGCGATCGGTCTCATGCAGCTCGTTCCGAAGACCGGGCGCTGGATGGGCGCGCGCGACCTCACGAACCCCGCGCAGAACATCAGCGCCGGCGCAAAGTACCTCCGCTATCTCCACGACCGCTTCGACGGCAACGAGACGAAGGTCATCGCGGCGTACAACGCGGGCGAGGGGAACGTGCTCCGCTTCAACGGCGTGCCGCCGTTCCACGAAACTCGCGACTACGTCTCGAAGGTGAAGAACTTCGAAGAGGACTTCCACAGCCGTATCTCGAACCGGGTCGCGGATGCGGGCAGCGCCTCGAACGCGACGCAGGATGCTTCGGCGACGAACGCGGTTCCCGACGGGGGCGCGCAGGCGCGGTAACGCGGCTGCGTAGCGGAGAAGGCGGGACGCGCTGCGCTACACTGCGCGCGTGTCCGGCCTCCGCTTTTTCGTAGGGCTCATCGTGATGGGCGTCGTCGTGCCGCTCACGCTGTTCGTGCTCCTCGAACAGCACACCGTCTCGCAATTTCTCACCATCGCCGCGACGACCTTTCTCTCGTGGGGCGTTGCCGATCTGCTCGCGACGGTGCTGTCGAAGCCGCGGCTGCAAAATCGCTCGCCGCAGCAGGCATTGCGCGAAGACTGGGAGCGTCGCTCGAAGGAGTGACGCGCGGTCAGCGCGGCACGGCGTGGTGATCGAAACTGATCACGCGCGTCAGCTGCCAGACGCCGTCCTTGTACTGCCAGAGGTGCACGAACTTCGCTTCGCCGAGCGGCTCGGTGTCGTCGTGGCCGGGATGGTGGAAGCGGTGCACGCCGATCTCGACGGCGCCGAAGCCGTTCATCGGGTAGACCTCGAGCGTGCCGGGGACGAGCTCGCGCGTGACCTTGCCGCAGATGTACTTGCGCAGCGACGCGATCATTCCGGTGCGGTCGGTTTCGAGGCCGCCCTGGTCATGGTAGAACTCGAACTTCTCCGGAAAGAACGACGCGAACGTATCCATGTCGCAGCGGTTGTAGGCGTCGAAGAGCTTCGCATCGAGCGCCGTGATCGTGGCGGTGAGCGTCTTCTCGTCGGGCGGCGCAGCGTTCTGCGCGGAGGCGTGGATGGCGAGGAGGAGCAGCGGAACGAGCAGTGCGCGTCGCATGTGGACTGAGTACGGCGCGCGGACGCGCGGGTTTCGCGCTTACAGCTTTGCCATGACGGCCGCGACCACGCGATCACAGCGCGCGTTGCCGAAGACGAAGAGCGAGTCGAGCGTGACGCCGGCGCGGCGGTAGAGGTTGTCGCGCAGCAGCGTGCGCGCGCGATGCAGGCGCGTCTTCACGTTGTCCTCGGAGATCTCGAGCGTTGCCGCCGCTTCCGCGGTGCTGAGCCCTTCGACGTCGCGCAGGATGAGCACGAGGCGGAACGCGTCGGGCAGCGCCGCGACCTCGCGCTCGAGGACGTCGCGCAGTTCGGACGTCACCGTCTGCCGTTCGGGATCGGGTTGGCTCTCGTCGACGAGGCGGATCATCGCGTCGGGTTCTCCTGCGTCTTCGTGCTGGCCGCGTCGGCGGAGGCGCGCGAGCGCTTCGTTGACGGCGATGCGCGTGAGCCACGTCGAGAAACGCGCGCGCCCCTGAAACTGGCCGAGGTGCTGGTAGGCGTTGAGATACGCCTGCTGCATCACGTCTTCGACCTCGTCGTCGCCGCGCAGGACCGCGCGCACGGCGCGGTAGACGCGCTGGTTGTAGCGGCGCATGAGGATCTCGAAGAGCGCGGCGTCGCCGGCGACGATCCGCGCGACGAGTTCTTCGTCCGACGGCGGTTCGGCAGGCAGCGGGACGGCGGTGGCGAGAGTGGTCATCACTTCAATGGAGTCTCACGACGCGAAAAGGTGACGGCGTCACCGAATGTCTCGCTCGCGACTCTCATGCAGACAGGAGGAACAACAGCATGAATGCAAAGATCCACTCCATCGTCTGGACGCTGCGCATCGCGTTCGGTCTCACCGCGTTTCTGGCCGGCCTCGACAAATTCTTCAACCTGCTCACGAATTGGGAGCAGTACGCGAATCCGATGCTGCTGAAGCTCGTGCCGCTTTCCGCGGGAGCGCTCATGCGCACTGCGGGCGTGATCGAGATGATCGCCGGCATCGCGCTGCTCGCCGGTCTCACACGCCTGGGCGGCTACGTCGTCGCCGCGTGGCTGACGCTCATCGCTCTGACGCTCATCGCCGGCGGACACTTCTTCGACGTCGCCGTGCGCGATCTCGTGATGGCGGTCGGCGCGTTCACGCTCGCGCGGATGTCGGAGGTGGAGGAGATGGCGCCGAGCGTCGCCACGCGCAACGTCGCGGCGGCGTAACGCGCGGACTTACGACGTCCAGTCCTGCATCTTCTTCAGCAGCTGATCGATACTCAGGAGCTTCTCCGCGCCGTCGGACTCGCGGCGGAAGACGGCGTGGTACCAGCCCTTCATCCCGATCGGCTTGTAGAAGTCGTTGCCGACGCGCAGGCGGCTGCCGGAGACGAGCTTGAGGAACACCTTCTCGTACGCCGAACGGGTGAGGCGGCGGTCGGGGAAGGCGATCGTGTAGTCGTGGTGGCGGCGGTCGGGGCTCGCGCGGCGTTCGGCCGCGCCCTGACCGTTGCCGTTGTTGTTCGATGCGAGGAGCGACGTGCCGCGGCGGTCGAGATACTGCGACGGCCGGCGCGGCACGAGCTTGCCGGGACGATCGCTGCGGCGGCGCGACAGCAGCGCCTTCCGCTTCGGCGATGCCTGCACGGCGCGCGGCTGCAGATCGTTCGAGAGCTTCGCCTCGTCGGTCTTCGCGCATGCCGCGCGCAGCGAGCGCGTTCGCGCGCGCGGGACCTCGGCGCTCACGTTCGCCATCTCCGTCTGATGTTTCTCGCGCGCGTGCTGGCGTTCGATGACGTACTCGTCGATCGACTCGCCGTTCCATTCGCGCCACGGCGCGAGGAGCCGCATCTCCGACTCGTAGTTCTTCAGCTCGTGAATGACCATGCCCCAGCGGCAGAGGCGTCCGACGTCCTCGTACGCGCTCGGCCGATCGATGAGCTCGAGCAGCGACGGCGCGCGGCCGTCGAGGATCGCGAAGAGGAGCCGGAAGCTGAACGGGTCGGAGTACCGCCGGATCGACTTCCGGAAAAACCACGCGGTTTCCTTTGCGATCTGCCGCAGTGACTTCATGTCGCCGAACTGCGTCGTCCACAGCGGCGCATTGACGTCCGCGGTATACGGGCTCTGCTCGTAGTGAAAGTCTTTCGTCAGCCAGCCCTTGCGCGTCGTGTGCTTGCCGGGCACGACGCCCGCGATCACGGGGATCGGCAGCTTCTCGAGCATCGACAGGTCGTACGACGGCCACGAGATGACTTCGCGGACGATGCCGACGATGAGCGTGGCCGCCGCGATCATGAGGCCGGGATCGGGCGTGAAGTCGACGGTGACTTCGATGCGTCCGCCGCGCGGCCGCACGCCGACGCCGGTCGAGCGCCGGTTCGAGGCGACGAGCATCACCGGCACGGGGAGGATGTACGCGAGCAGCAGCGCCAGCGCTTTCTCGTTGCGCGTGCGCGTCTGCTGCGACTTCGGAATCTCGTAGGTGATGTTGTAGTGGCTGCTGTACGCCTTGAGGCGCACGGTGTGGCCGGTCTTCTTGCCCCAGTTCGTGAGCTGATCGCGCACGAAGCCGATCTGCTCCCACAGGTTGCGCACCATGCGCGCGGTCGACTGCGGCGCGAGCTCGATGACGGGCGTCACGACCTCGATGACGCCGCGGTCGAAATAGACGGCGCCGCCGGTCGGCAGCTGCAGCGAAGTTTTTTCGCGGGTGAGCAGCGGACGGTCGATGAACGCGCTCGGATGCTTCCAGTACGTCTCCGGATTGATCTCGACCTCGTCGAGCCAGACGTTGAACTCCGACTCCATGCCGATGACGGGCATGTCGAGCTTAACCCTCTGCAGACGAAGGGCTTCTCTATCGAGAGCGGTTTTCCTGTCGGAAGATGGCAACGCAGACTCCGGAAGTGAGGACTGGGGCAAACGGCAACTGCAGAGGGGGTCTAAGCAAACGCTACGCCGGAGTTGGCGCGCGCGTCCCCGATTACTCCTCGCCAGCCGGCACCGTCGCCGCCCGCCGATCCACCCGCCGCCGCTCCTCGAAGGCGAACCGCGGCCGGTTCTCCTGAGGCTGCTCCATGCGATCCTCGCTGATCTCACGCGGGATCAGCGTGATGTAGCCGAGGTCGAGATGGACGTGATCGTCGGCATGGCGACCGGTGACGTGGCCATACGGCAGCACGTGGATCTCGTCGCTCACATCCTCGGCGAGCTCGTTGTATTTTTCGATCGCTTCTTTCGTCTTGAGGATGTTCGAGCCGATGCGATAGACGTCCGCGGCGGTGCCCCACATGTGCGGCGTGGCGTTCTGCGAGAGCTTGTGCGACGGCGAGCGATAGCCGCCGTTGACGGCGATGTGCACCGACGCGCCGGCGGCATGCCGGAACTGCTCGAGGTAGAACGCGAGCAGCCGCACCGCGCACGGGACGTAACGCGGATAGTCGTGCAGGCGCGACGCTTCCTTCAGATCGGCCAGCACGAATTCGTTGAGCCCGAAATGCGGCGTGAGCCGCGTCTTGAGCGCGACCTCGTGCGACGGGATCTCGTAGAAATAGCGCGGCAGACGATGGCGGCGCCCCTGCGCGTCGCGCACCATCTCGCCCGGCTTCAGAACGGCACGCAGTTCGTCGTCGAGGTCGAACGCATCGACGACTTTCAAGCCCTGATCTTCCACATCCTCCTCATTCATACGCGCTTCCGGCGAGGGCGTTGAAGATATCGCGCGAGACGTCGGCCACCGCGGTGCCGCGGCCGGTCTCGGCGGCGAACTGCGTGAGGATCACGAGCACGTACGGCTTGCGCCCTTCGATGTAGACGATGCCGGCGTCGTGATGCACGGTCGAGATGTTGCCGGTCTTGTGCGCCACGCGCACTTCCTTCGGCAGTCCGGCGGGGATGCCGCTGCGGTACTGCTGGTCGAGCATGATCGACAGCATCTCGTCGCACGCCTTCTGCGAATACGCCTTGCCGTCGGCGACGAGCCGCAGCAGTTTGAGCAATCCGTTCGCGGTCACTTCGTTGTTGAGCCCCGCCTCGAACGCGCGCTGATCTTCGACGCCGCGCAGCACGCGGATGCCGTCGATCTCGAGCTCGTCGAGCGCGAGCTGAATCGTCGGAATGCCGACCACTTCGACGAGCAGGTTCGTGGCGAGATTGCTCGACTTCGTGATCATCCAGTAGGAGAGCTCGCGCACGCTGAGCGTTTTGCCGAGGTGGCCGTAGACGTCGGGATCGGCGTCGCGGCCGAGGTCGAGCATGAACGGCTCCTGGTTCACGATGCTCGTGAAGCGGTTGCGCACGTGCACCGGGGCGTCCAGCGCCAGCTCGCCGCGGTCGACCTGGCGGAAGACGCCGAGGAGCACCGCGAGCTTCATCGTCGACGCGGCGTGGAAGTAGTGGTCCGCGTTGTAAGACCACTGGATCGTCGACTCCGCATCGAAGAACGAGATGCCGAGATCCTCGAGCTCGTGCTCCTGTTTGATCTTGAGCACGTTCCGATACAGCGACACCTCGGACGACGCGACCGAGTCTTTCGGTGGCGGAACCGGCAGACGCTCTTCGGATTTGTGGTGGGCCCGTGCAGCCATCGCGCGCAGTTTACTGAAACTCCCTCGCGCGGGAAGTGCAAGTTGGATGCGAGGTGCGCGCGCGATTCAGATCCCGGCCGCGCGCAGCCAGCGTCCGATGCGCTCGATGCCGGCCGTGATCTGCTCGACCGGCGCCGCGTACGAGATGCGGATGAACCCCTGCCCGCGCGTGCCGAAGGCGAGTCCGGGGATCACCAGCACCGCGGCGTCGGTGGCGAGCGTCTTCGCGAACGAGATGCTGTCGCACGCGGGAACCGCGGCGAACGCGTAGAACGCGCCGGCGGGCGGCTCCAGCTCGATCTCGAGCTCGTGACGAATCGCATACAACGCGGCCTCGCGCTGCGCCGCGAACTGCGCGCGCATCGCCGCGAGCCACGTGCGGTTCCATTCCGCGTCGTCGAAGATCAGCTCCGCGAGCCCTTGCGAAAACGCCGACGCGCACGTGGCGATGTACTGGTGCGCGGTGATGATCGGCTTCATGACGTCCGCCTGCGCGTGCATCCAGCCGAGACGCAGACCGGTCATGCCGTGGCTCTTCGAGAGACCGTTCAGCGTGACGACGTTCGCGCCGCGGCCGAGCATCGTCGGCGGCGGCGCGTCGTACCAGATCTCGCGATAGACCTCGTCGCTGACGACGAGCGGTCCGAGCGCGGCGACGGCGTCGAGCGTCGGCGCGTCGGCGACGCTGCCGAGCGGATTCGACGGCGAGTTGACGATGATCAGCTTCGTCTTCGGCGTGACGCGCTTGCGCAGTGCCTGGATATCAATGCGCCAGTCGGGCGGATCGAGATCGTAGGTGACGACCTCCGCGCCGTGGATCTTCGCGAGCGTCGCGTACGACAGGAAGCCGGGATTCGGCACGAGCACTTCGTCGCCCGGCTCGACGTACGCGGTGAAGACGGCAAAGAGCGCCTCCTGCGTGCCCGCGGTGACGCAGACCTCCGTCTTCGGATCGAACAGCGTGCCCTCGCAGAGGCGCTTGCGCAGCGAGAGCGTGCCGGCGTTCGGCGTGTATTGCCACGGCACCTGCGCCGCGCGCTCGGCGAGCTCGCGAAAGTGCCCGTCGGGCGCGAGGTTCGGCTCGCCGATGCCGAGGTTCACGGAGAGCGGCGTCGCCAGCGCGTTGATCTGGCGGATGAGCGAGAGCTCGACGTCCTTGAGGCGATCCGCGACCTTCATCGCGCGGAGTCTCGCACCAATCGTTCGTAGAAGTCGACGAGGCCGCCGGTGACGCGATGGACGTCGTAGCGTTCCGCGGCGAGCGCGCGCCCCGCGAGTCCGACATTGCGCGCGCGTTCGGGCTCGCGCGCGCACGAGACGACCGCATCGGCGAAGGCATCGACGTCGTTGGCGATGAACGCGTGCACATTCGGAGTGACGTCGATGCCGCCGACGCCGAGCGCGTTCGCGACGACCGGCTTGCCGAGAGCCATCGCTTCGAGCGTTTTCACGCGCATGCCGCTGGCGGTGAAGAGCGGCGCGAGCATCGCGCCGAACGGCGCGGCGAACGCGGCGAGATCGGGAACGTCGGCGGCGATCGCGGCACCGCGCGCGGCGAGCGATTCCTGCAGCGCGCGCGGGAAGCGGCTGCCGGCGATGGTGAGGCGCACGCGCGGCTCGCGCGCGACGACGCGCGGCCAGAGCTCGTTCACGAGCCAGCGCGCGGCGTCGGCATTCGGCGCGTGCTCCATCGCCCCGACGAAGTAGAACGCGAACGGATCGCCCGGCGGCGCCGGCGCCGCACCGACTTCGATGCCGCACGGCAGCACGTGCAGCGGGACGCGGCATCCCTGCGCGAGAAACTCCTCGGCGTCCGCGCGCGAGATCGGCAGCAGCGCGTCGCATTCGTTGATGCGCGCGATCTCCCACGCGCGCAGCGACGCGGCCACGCGCTGCAACGCGAGACGCCGTACGCCGCGGGCCTGCTGCGCGCGCGCTTCCCAGACGTGGAACTCGACGTTCTGCGCGCGCATCACGACCTTCGCGCGCGACTCCGCGCGGATCAGCGGCAGATACGGGAGCAGATACGGACTCTCGACGTGCACGACGTCGTAGCGTGTCGCGCGCAGCCGCTCGCGCAGCACGCGCGCGAAGGCGCTCGCCGCGTAACGCGACGGGAGGAGCGGCGCGCGGTCGCGCAGCGCACGCACGACGCCGCGCGCGACGGAGGTCTCGACGTCGACCGCATCGACGCGCGCCGGCGAGAGCGCCGCGCCTGCGGTCTCGACGTGCTCGCGTTGTTCGCGCGGATTGAGCGCGAGGAGGTCGACGTCGCGGCCGCCGGCGGCGAGACCGCGCGTGATCTGCACGATGGCCACGCGCCCGCCGTCGTTCGCGGGCCACGGCACGCGCGTGGCGAGTTGCAGGATGTGCAACGCTGCGCTCCTCGCCTCGCTCCGGACTACCGCAGCGCGTCCTCGAGCGCGGTCGACGAGTCGGTCTTCTCGTCGCGATATTTGACGATCATCGGCGCGGCGACGTGCAGCCCGTGCTGTTCGGCGAACGCGCCTTTCATCGGCCGCGCGCCGGGAATCACGACCGCGCCGTACGGAATCTCGAGCGGCCGCTCCGCGGTGCGGCGATAGATCTGGCCGCGCACGACGTCGTACACCGGCGTCGAGCCGGTGAGCACCACGCCCGCGCCGATGACCGCGCGCGCGCGGACGATCGTCCCTTCGTAGATGCCGCAGTTGCCGCCGACGACGACGTCGTCTTCGATGACGACCGGCACGTTGCCGACCGGCTCGAGCACGCCGCCGATCTGCGCGGCCGCGGAAAGATGCACGCGCTTGCCGATCTGCGCGCACGAGCCGACCAGCGCGTGCGAGTCGACCATGGTCTCGTCGTCGACGTACGCGCCGACGTTCACGAACGCCGGCGGCATCATCACCACGCCTTTCGCGACGAACGCGCCGCGCCGCACGGACGTGCCGCCCGGAACGATGCGCACGCCGTCGGCGATCTTAAAGCGCCGCGCGGGGATCGTGTCCTTGTCGATGAACGAGAGCGCGCCCGACGCGAACTCGGCGAGCACGCCGAAGCGGAACGCGGCCAGGATGCCCTGCTTGACCCACGTCTGCGCCTGCCAGTTACCGTCGGCGTCGCGCTGCGCCGCACGCGCGGTGCCCTTCTCGAGCTCCGTGAGAAAGAGGCCGATCGTCTTCACCGCTTCGACGCGGTCGGTGTTCGGCGTGAGGGCTTTGACGCGGTCTTCGATCGTGATCACAGCAGTCCGCAGTCCTTCAGAATCGTGCGCAGTTTCTCGCTGCTCGCGGCGGTGAGCGGCGCGAGCGGCGGGCGCAACGTATCACTTTGCAGCACGCCCATCATCTTCAGCGCCGCCTTCACCGGTCCGGGATTCGATTCGAGGAAGTTGCCGGTGAGGAGCGGCAGCAGGCGGTTGTGAATGGCGACGTCGCGGTTGTCGACGAGCTCGCGCATGAGCCGCGGCACCTCGTTGCTCGCGACGGAGACGACGCCGTCCGCGCCGACGGCGAGCAGCGGCAATGTCCACGCGTCGTCGCCGCTCAGCACGAGAAAGCCGTCGGGACGATCGCGCAGGATGGCGAGGATCTGCTCCATGTTGCCCGACGCTTCCTTCACGCCGGCGATGTTCGGGATCTCGCGCGCCATGCGCAGCGTCGTTTCCGCGCTCATGTTGAGGCCCGTGCGTCCCGGCACGTTGTACATGATCATCGGGAAGCCGGGCCGCAGCTTCTCGACCGCTTCCGCCTGCGCGCCGAAGTGGCGGAGCAGGCCGTCGGGCGTCGGCTTGTTGTAGTACGGCGTGATGGTGAGGAGGCCGTCCGCGCCGAGGTCGGCGGCTTGTTGCGCGAGCTCGACGGCGCGCGGCGTGCCGTTGCTGCCTGCGCCCGCGAGCACCGGCACGCGGCCGTTCGCGGTCTTCACCGTCATTTCGACGACGCGCTGGTGCTCGCCGGCAGTGAGCGCCGGGTTCTCGCCGGTCGTGCCGCACGGCACGAGGAAGTTGATGCCTTCTTCAATCTGCCAGTCGACGAAGCGCTGGTACGCGGCTTCATCGAATGAGCCGGAATCGGTGAAGGGGGTGATGAGGGCCGTTCCGACGCCACGAAACATCGTTTCACTCCAATAGCTCGTCGAATCGCACGAGGCCTTTGCGCCCGCGCACCCGCTCTGCTGCGAAGACCGCGCCGCGTGCGAATCCCTCACGGCCGCGCGCGCGGTGCGAGAGCTCGATCACGTCGTCGGACGAGTCGAAGAAGAGCGTGTGCAGCCCGAACTCCGCGCCGACGCGCGACGCAACGATCGACGGCTCGAGCGCGCCGCCGCTGCCTTCGCGCACCTCCGCGGCGATCTTCAGCGCGGTGCCGCTCGGCGCATCTTTCTTCTGCGCGTGATGCCGCTCTTCCATGCCCGCGGCGTACTGCGGAAAGCGGCCGAAGAGCTCTCCCGCGCGGCGCGCGAGCGCGAACATCACGTTCGCGCCGGGCGAAAAGTTCGACGCGTAGACGCAGCCGATGCCGGCGGCGGCGACGCGCGCGCGCACGTCGTCGATGCGTTCGTTCCAGCCGGTCGTGCCGATGACGAGGTCGACGTGCTGCTCGCATGCGAGGCCGAGCGCGCGATCGAGCGCGCTGGCGTGCGAGAAGTCGATCAGCACTTCCGCCCCTGCGAGCGGCTCGTCGCGATCGACGTCGAGGATGCACACCACCTCGTGTCCCGCCTCGGACGCGACGCGCTCGATGGTCTTCCCCATCTTCCCGTAGCCGTGCAGCGCGAGCTTCATACGGCCACCGGCGCCTCGAACAGCGCGTGATGGATCGTTTGCACCGCGGCGTCGGCATTCGCGTCGTCGACCACGATGCTGAGATTGAGACCGGAGCGGCCGAGGGAGATCATCTTTACCGGCATCCCGCGCAGCGCCTCCAGCACGCGCGCGCCGACGCGCGCGTCGGACATGAGGTTCTGGCCGACCACGGCGAGAATGCACTGGCTGTCGATCACTTCGACCTGCTCGGCGATCTGCTCGAGCTTCTGTTGCAGCGCGCCGAGGTTCTGCTTTTCGTCGACGGTGACGGTCACGGAGACTTCCGAAGTCGCGATCAGATCGACGGAGATCGCCAGCGCTTCAAACTCGGCGAAGAGCCGCGCCAGAAAGCCGTGCGCGCCGAGCATGCGGTTCGACGTCACGTGCACGACGGCGACGTTCTTCTTGCGCGCGATCGAGCGCGGACCTGCGCTCGCGTCAGCGCCGGCGCGCGTGATCAGCGTACCGGCCGATGCGGGGTTGTGCGTGTTGAGCACGCGCACGGAGATGTTCGCCTCGACCGCCGGCTCGAGCGTGCGCGGGTGGAGCTTCGCGCCGAACTGCGCGAGCTCCGCGGCTTCGTCGAACGACAAACGGTCGATGACGCGCGCGGACGGCACGAGCCGCGGATCGCACGTCAGCAGGCCGTCGACGTCGGTCCAGATCTGCACTTCGTCCGCGCCGAGCGCGGCGCCGACGATGGCCGCGCTGTAGTCGGAGCCGTTGCGGCCGAGCGTCGTCGTCGCGCCTTCGCGCGTGCGGCCGATGAAGCCGCCCATCACCGCGATGCGGTTGCGTTCGAGCAGCGGCGCGAGCGCGCGCTGCGCGGCCGCGCGCGTGTCGTCCATCAGCGGCGACGCGCCGCAGAAGTGATCGTCCGTGATGACGACATCTTCCGCCGCGACGTACTCGCCGGGCAGCGCGCGCATCATCATCGAGTACGCGAAGAGCACCGACGAGAGGCGCTCGCCGATCGACATCACCTTGTCGCGCGCGCGGAGCGTGATCTCGCCGAGGAGCGCGATGCCGCGCAGGATCGTGTCGATCTCCTCGATCTGTTTGTCGAGCTGCTTGATGAATGCCTCGAGGAAATCGGACTTGTGCTGCACGAGCCGCAGCGCGACGTCTTCGTGGCGCTGGCGCACGCCTTCGATGATCTCTTTGACGCGGCGCGGGTCCTGTGCGCGCGCCGCTTCGCCCGCAGCGACGAGATCGTTCGTGACGCCGGCGAGCGCGGAGACGACGACCACCGGCTGCAGGTGCCGCCGTTCCGCGACGATGTCGATGGCGTTCGCGACGCGATCCGCATCGCCCACCGACGTCCCGCCGAATTTCATGACGATCAAGGCAGCAATCCTCGGCTGTGCAACAGCTCCGCATTCAGGATCGCCGCGCCCGCCGCGCCGCGAATCGTGTTGTGCACGAGGACGACCATGCGGAAGTCGAGCAGCGGGCACGCGCGCAGGCGTCCGACGGAAACGGCCATGCCGCCCTCACGGTCGCGATCGAGCCGCGGCTGCGGACGATCCTGCGCATCGATGTAGTGAATCGGATGCCGCGGCGCGGAAGGGAGTCCGAGGCGCTGCGGCTCGCCGGTGAACGATTCGAGGCAGCGGCGGACGTCGTCGAGCGGCGCGCGCCCACGCAGTTTCACCGATGCGGTCATCAGATGTCCGTCGATGACGGGCACGCGATTCACCTGCGCGGAGATCTTCAGCGGCGCGTCTTCGAAGCGGCCGTTCGTCCAGCTGCCGAGGATCTTCCGCGGCTCGGCTTCGATCTTATCTTCCTCGCCGCCGCCGATGTACGGAATCACGTTGTCGAGAATCGCGTACGACGCGACGCCCGCGTATCCCGCGCCGGAGATGGCCTGCATCGTCGTGGTGTGCACGGCTTCGACGCCGAATTCTTTTTCGAGCGGCGCCAGCGCGATGGCGAGTCCCATCACCGAGCAGTTGGGGTTCGTCACGATGTAGCCGTGGTTGCGGAAGCGCTGTTGCTGCGTGGCGATCGCGTCGACGTGACTTGCATTGACCTCCGGGATCAGCAGCGGGACGTCGGCGTCCATGCGGTGATTCCGCGCGTTCGAGATCACCGCGCAGCCGCGATTTGCGTAGTCGTCTTCCGCGTCGCCGGCAACGGAGGAATCGAGTCCGGAGAAGACGAGCCGCGACGTGAGGTCCGCGCCGAGGTTCTTCACCGTCATCGCGGCAATATCGTCAGGCAGCAGCGTTTCGAGACGCCACCCCGCCGCCTCGCCGTACGTTTTTCCCGCGCTGCGATCCGAGGCCACGACCTCGGCCACGCGGAACCACGGATGGTCCGCGAGCAGCTGGATGAAACGCTGGCCGACGGAGCCGGTGGCGCCGAGGATCGCGACGGGAATGCGCTCGCTTGCAGTCATCGGATGAGCTCTCTTGCAAAACCGATTCTATGATCTCGCCGATGATTCGCGTGGAGGAAGCGCAGGAGCGCGTTTTGGCGGAGGTCGCGGCCGGTCCGATTGAGGCCGTGCCGCTCGGCGCCGCGCTGGGCCGCGTCCTGCGTGAGAACGTCGCCGCCGCGTACGACGCGCCCGAACGCGACAACAGCGCGATGGACGGCTACGCGTTGCGCGCGGAGGACGTTGCGAACGTTCCCGCGACGCTACGCGTGACCGGCACGATCGCCGCTGGGCATCCGATCGACGCGCGCGTGGAGCCCGGCACCGCGATGCGCATCATGACCGGCGCGTACGTTCCCGACGGCGCGGATACGGTCGTGCAGGTCGAGCTCACCGACGGCGGCGTCGACTCGGTGCGCATCGATCGCGCGCTGACCCGCGGCGCGAACATCCGCCGTCGCGGCAGCGACATGCGCGCGGGCGACGTCGTCCTGCGCGCAGGCACGCGCATTGGCCCGGCGGAAGTGGCGATGCTCGCGGCGATGCAGAAGTCGCGCGTCGACGTGGGACGCCGTCCGACCGTGGCCATCTTCTCGACCGGCGACGAGCTCGTGGAGTTCGACGCGCCGCGCGCGGCGGGGCAGATCGTCAATACCAACGGCCCGCTCCTCGAAGCGCTCGTGCGCGATGCCGGCGCACTCCCGCGCAACCTCGGCGTCGTGCGCGACACGCGCGAGGCGACGATCGCCGCGCTCGAAGCCGCGCTCGAGTCGGACTTCGTGCTCTCGTCCGGCGGCGTCTCGGTCGGCGCGTTCGATTTCGTGAAGGACGCGCTCGAATCGCTCGGCGCGGAGACGAAGTTCTGGCGCGTGGCGATGAAGCCCGGCAAGCCGGTCGTGCTTTCGCGTTTGCGGGATCGCGTCGTCTTCGGCCTGCCCGGGAATCCCGTCTCCTGCTTTGTCTCCTTCCACCTCTTCGTCGCTCCGGCCCTCAGGAAAGCCATGGGGCAGGAGACGCGTCTCCTCCCTCCTTCCGTCCGCGCCCGCGCCGCCGCCCCGCTGCGTTCCGCGGGTGATCGGCGGGTCTACGTCCGCGTGCGCGTGACGGTTCAGGACGGAGAGCTGTTCGCCGAACCGCTCGCGACGCAAGGCTCGGGCGCGCTCACGTCGATGGTGGGTGCGAATGGCTTGGCGGTGGTGGAAGAGAGAGTGACGCGCATCGAGAAAGGGGAGGGGGTGGGGGTGGTGATGGTGGGGGCGCTGTAGTTCGCGTAGGGCGCGCGCCTACTCGTCCCCCGCCACGCTCAACTCCGCCAGCATCCTCGTCAGCCTCCGCGCCTCGGCATCGCCGGTCTCGTACGTGCGGCAGAGCAGCGCGATCTGATCGGCCGCCTCGCTCGCGGACACCGTGAAGCCGTTCGGCGGCTGATCGCGCAGGAGCGACGGGCGCACTTTCCAGCCGCCGGTCTCCAGCGTCCACGTCACGTATCCCGAGACGCGCACGCCTGCCGACGCCGTCGTCAGCGTGTGCTCGCCGACGATGTTCTCCTCGCGCGAGCCGGTGGCATTCGCTTCCTGCGCGCGCAGGAGCTCGGTCGCCGAAATCGCGATCAGCTCGCGGAGCAGCGGCGCGTCGTCGACGAACGCGAGCGCGTTCGCGCGCACCGTCTCGGCCGTCACTTCCACTTCGCGTCCGCGCCAGAAGAAGCGCAGCAGCGCGCGGGCGCCGGCGGGCAGCGGCTCGTCGGCTTCGAGGAGCGCGCCGACCGCGCTCACGTCGAGGAGCCGCACGGGCCAGTCGCCGAACCAGCCGTCGAGCGGCTCGGCGAGCGACAAGCGTTGAAACTGCCGGCGCTCGTCGCTCACTGGCTCTTCTTGACGTCCGTGATCCAGTACGAGCGGTCGGTGACGTGCAGCCGCGCGGCGACGCGCGTGCGGTCCGGCGGCAGCGACGCGACCTTCGCGCCGCGCACCGTGTAGTCCATCGCCATCGCCTCCATGAAGCCGGGGATCGCATCGTGGTCGATGTGCAGCGAGTTGTCGGCCGGGTTGCGCGAGACGATCGTCCCGTGCATCTCGTACAGCTTCTCCCCCGGCTCGCTGACCGGCTTCGCCTTGTCGTCGCTGCCGCCGCAGCCGGCCGCGAAAAGCGCGAGGACGCACGCAAGCATCAGACGTTTCATCGCGCCGCGATTCTACTGTGCCGCACATCACATATGATCCGGTGATGCTTCCAGACAGCACGTTCGCCAATCGCGTCGGCATCATCACCGGCGGCGCCACCGGCATCGGTCTCTCCATCGCGAAAGAAGTCGCGCGCCTCGGCGGGACCGTCGTCATCGCCAGCCGCAAAGAGGAAAACCTCGGCACCGCCGTCGAGGAAATCCGCTCGCACGCGGGCCGCGCCGACGCCGCGCACTATCACGTGCTCGACGTACGCGATGCCGAAGCGGTCGAGGCGATGGCGGCGAAAGTCGAGAGCGACCGCGGTCAGATCGACTTCCTGGTCAACAACGCGGCCGGGAACTTCATCGTGCCGGCCGAACAGCTGTCCGTGAACGGCTGGAACTCTGTCATCGGCATCGTGCTCAACGGCACGTTCTACTGCTCCAGCGCCGTCGGCAAGCGGATGATCGAGAAGAAGAACGGCGGCGCGATGCTGAACGTGATCGCGAACTACGCGTGGACCGGCGGCCCCGGCGTCATTCATTCGTCCGCGGCGAAAGCGGGCGTGCTGGCGATGACGCGGACGCTCGCCGTCGAATGGGCGCGCCACAAGATCCGCGTGAATGCGATCGCGCCCGGCCCCGTCGACACGCCGGGCGCGGCGCAGCGGCTCTTCCCCGATCCGATGATCGTCGAGGGCATCCGCAAGACGATCCCGCTGCGGCGCTTCGCCACGCTCGAGGAGATCGCCAACGCGGCGTCGTATCTCCTCTCCGACTTTGCCGGCTACGTCACCGGCGAGAACTTCGTCATCGACGGCGGCCAGTGGCTCTCCGGCGCCGACTACTTCACGCGTCTCAAGCAGATGATGCCGCGCTGAGCGAGCCGGCGTTCAACCGAGCAAGAGTGTGACAGCGCGGCACGCGTGGCGGAGCCATCGTGCAGGCGATGCATCGACATCGCGCCTTCGTGCTCGCCATCCTCCTCGTCCATCTGCTGCTGGCTTGTAGCGCCGCCGCCGATCCGTTCGAATATTCGTGGCAGCAAGTCGCGCCCGACGTCTGGGCGGGCATCCGTCAGGATCCGTTCGAGCTGCCGCAGGAAGGCAACTCCGTCTTCGTCGTCACCAGCGAAGGCGTGGTCGTCTTCGACGCGGGCGGCTCGCCGCGGATGGGCGCGTCGATCGTGGCGAAGGTGCGATCGGTCACCGACAAGCCGATCACGCACGTCGTCATCAGCCACTGGCACGGCGATCACATGCGCGGCCTGCAGTCGATCGTCGACGCGTATCCGCACGTCGCGATCTACGCGCATCCGTGCGCGCGCGACTTCATCGCATCGTCGCAGGAGGCGTGGCTGAAGCGCCGCGTGGCGATGGTGCCGAACATCCGCGTGGCGCTCGACGCGGCGTTGAAGAACGAGCTCGATCTGCAAGGGCGGCCGCTGACCGCGCAGGAGCGCACGTGGCTGACGAACGGTCGCGGCGTGCTCGATCAACTCGACGACGAGAACCACCGCACGGCGTTCGTCGTCCCGAACGTCACCTTCACCGATCGCCTCGTGCTGCACCTCGGCGGACGCGAACTGCAGTTCATCCATCCGGGCAACGCGCACACCGCGGGCGATGTCGTGCTCTGGCTGCCGCAGGAGAAAGTGCTCGCCACCGGCGACATCGTCACCGCGCCGATTCCGCTGATGCCGAGTCCCTACACCGACAGCTATCCCGCCGTGCTGGAGACGCTGAAGGCGCTGCAGTTCAGGACGCTCGTTCCCGGCCACGGCGCCGTGCAGCACGACGTCGCCTACGTCGACCTGCTCATCGACACGTTCCGCACGATCGCCGCGCAGACGAAGTCACTGATCGCGACCGGCGCATCGAAAGAGGACGTGCTCCGGAAGCTCGATTACTCGAACATCGAGCCGCGCTTCACGCACGGCGATCCGTTCCTCACGAAACGTTTCCACGACTACGTGACGACGGCGCTCGGCGCCGCGACGTACGCGGTGGAGACGCACGCCGGCATTCAGGAACACTTCTGAGCGCGCATCTTCAATGCGCGCTCAAGTAGTCGACCGCGAGGTGCGACAGCGCGCGCACGCCGAGCTCGAGGCCGCTCTCGTCGACATAGAAGAGCGGCGAGTGATTCGACGCGGCCTGCTCCGCCGTTTGGTTTTTCGGACGCGTGCCGAGCCAGAAGAAGAGTCCCGGCACGTTCTTCTGGAAGAACGAAAAGTCTTCGGCGCCGAGGGTGGCGTTGACGACCTGCACGTTCGCGTTGCCGGCCACGCGGCGCAACGTCGGCGCGCTCTTCTCGGTCAGCGCGGGATCGTTGTACGTGATCGGGTAGCCGGTCTCGATCGAGACGTCGGCGGTCGCGCCGCCGCTCGCGGCGATCGACTCCGCGGTGCGTTTGATGCGCGCGTGCAGCTCCTCGCGCATCTTCGCGTCGAGCGAGCGGATGGTGCCGATCATCTCGACGGAATCGGGAATGATGTTGTTGCGCACGCCGCCGTGAATCGCGCCGACCGTGACCACCGACGGCGCGAGCGTGGAGTCCATCTGGCGGCTGGGAATGGTCTGCAATCCGAGGACGATCTGCGAGGCGATCACGATCGGATCGACGCCGAGCCACGGATACGCGCCGTGCGTCTGCTTGCCGTGCACGACGATCTTGAACGAGTCGACCGCCGCCATCATCCCCTCGGGGCGATACGCGATCTCGCCGACCGGATAGCGTGACGTCACGTGCAGCCCGTACACCGCGTCGACCTTTGGATTCTGCAGCGCGCCTTCCTTCACCATCAGCTCCGCGCCGCCTTCTTCTCCCGCCGGCGCGCCTTCCTCGGCGGGCTGGAAGAGAAACTTCACGGTGCCGGGGAGCTCGTTCTTCACGCCGGCGAGCACTTCCGCGACGCCGAGGAGAATCGCCACGTGTGCGTCGTGTCCGCAGGCGTGCATCACGCCGACGTCCTGGCCGTTGTAGGTCGTGCGCACTTTCGACGCGAATGGCAGGTCGACCTGTTCGACGACGGGCAGCGCGTCCATGTCGGCGCGCAGCGCGACGACGCGTCCCGGTCTGCCGCCGTGCAGGATGCCGACGACGCCGGTGTGCGCGACGCCGGTCTGCACGTCGATGCCGAGCGCGCGCAGTTTGTCGGCCACGAGCTTCGACGTGCGCACCTCGCGGTTGCCGAGCTCGGGATGCTCGTGGATGTCGCGGCGGCAGGCGATCACGGACGATTCGACGCGTTTGGCGGCGTCGTCGATGCGCGCGTCGAGCGCGGGCGTGGCGGCGAAGGCGGTCATCGAAACCTCCAGGAGGGCGAGCAGTGCGAAGAGGCGCGGCATGGCCGCGCAGTTTAGCGCGGCACCGCGTCGCGCAGCCGCTCGGCGCGCGCGATCAGCTCGTCGAACCACTCCACGAAATTCTGCTCGTGCTTGTCGGCGGCCACGCCGCGCACGCGCTCGGCCATCTCCATGAACTGCGCGATGAACTGGCGCAGATCGTCCGCGCCGCCGAGGATGAGGAGCGTGGGCGCCTGCTTCTCGATGGCGGCGAGCGCTTCCTGCGCCTGCGCGTATTCGGCGCTCAGCTGCTCGAAGGTCGTGCGCGGTTCGTCGGACATCAGCGGAATCGAGGCGGTGCGGATTTTGCGCCAGACGAGATCGGCATGAAGCGCATCGGTGTGATCGCGGATACGCACGGTCTCGTGCGGCCGGAAGTCGCGGAGATCTTCGCGAACGTCGATGCCATCGTGCACGCCGGCGACATCGGCGGCGCGCACGTGCTCGACGCGCTGCGCGCGCTCGCGCCGCTGACGTTCGTCGACGGCAACAACGACGACGCGACCGGCGAAGAGATCGCGCGCATCACGCTCGGCGGCCTGCGCATCCTGCTGACGCACATCCTGCCGCGGCCGCACAAGCCGGCGGCGCGCGTCGTCGAGTCGCTCTCGCGCGAGCCGGCGGACGTCGTCGTGTACGGCCACAGTCATCTGCCGCACAACGAAGTCGTCGACGGCGTGCGCTACTTCAATCCCGCGAGCGCGGGGCCGCGGCGCTTCGATCTGCCGGTGTCGGTCGGGCTGCTGGAGAAGAAAGGGCCCGCGTGGGAAGCGATCCACGTCGCACTCGACGCGCGTTCGGTCGCGGCGCTGAAGAAGCGAATGAATCAGATGCGATGATTACGGCGTGCGCCGCCTCGCGATCCTCGTGCTGCTGTTCTGCGCCGCGTGTGCGCGGCGCGAGGCGCATTTCGAGAACGCGCCGGTCATCCTGATCAGCGTCGACACGCTGCGCAGCGATCACCTGCCGATGTACGGCTACCGCGGTGTCGAGACGCCGCATCTCGACGCGCTGCGCCGCGACGCGGTCCTCTTCGAGCGCGCGTACAGCCACTGCCCGATGACGCTGCCGTCGCATCTGTCGATCTTCACCGGACTGCTGCCGACCGAGCACGGCGTGCGCAACAACATCGGCTATCGCTTCGACCGCGCGAAGTTTCGCACGCTGGCCGAGGTGCTGCGCGGACGCGGCTACCGCACCGGCGCGGCCGTGTCTTCGTACGTGCTGCGCTCCGAGACCGGCGCGGACGACGGCTTCGACTTCTACGACGACGCCATCCCGGTCGCGGCGGCGGGCGCGCTGAGCGAGCATCAGCGCTCGGGCTACGAGACGCTGAACGCGGCCGAGTCGTGGCTAGGCGCGAACGAGTCGCAGCCGTTCTTCCTGTTCTTTCACATCTACGAGCCGCACGCGTCGTACGAGCCGTCGTACGACGGCGAGATCGCAAAGTCGGACGCGATCGTTGGTCAACTGCTTGACCGTCTGAAACGCGACGGCGTCTACGACCGCGCGCTGATCGTGTTTCTGTCCGATCACGGCGAGGGACTCTGGAATCACGGCGAGGATCAGCACGGGATTCTTCTTTATCGCGAGGCGCTGCAGGTTCCGCTGCTGATCAAGCTTCCGCGGTCCGCGCGCAAGGCGGCGAGCGTCGCGCGTCCGGTGCCGCTCGACGCCGTCTTCGCCACGGTGCTCGATACGCTCGGCATCGAGTCGAGCGAGCGTTCGTTGCTCCGCGACGCGCCGTCCGCGCCGATCTACTCCGAAACGCTCTATCCGCGCATTCACCTCGGCTGGAACGAGCTGCGTTCGTTGATCTCGGATCGGCACCACTACATCGACGGCCCGCGTCCCGAGCTCTACGACGTCGTGGCCGACCGCGCCGAAACGCGCGATCTCGTCGCGAGCGATCGCCGCGTCGCCGCGTCGCTGCGCGCGGAGCTGGCGAAGTTCCCGTCGAAGATCGAAGACATCGGCGCGATCGATCCGGAGGAAGCGTCGAAGCTCGCCGCCCTCGGCTACCTTGGCTCCGCGAAGAACCGCAGCGGTCCGCTGCCGAATCCGCGCGACGAAATCGGCTCGATCGCGGAGATCAAGTCGGCGTTTGCGCTCGCGGAACAGCATCGCGACGACGCCGCGATCGCCGCGTTGCGCGCGCTCCTCGCGAAGAACCCGCGTCTCTCCGACGCGTGGTCGAAGCTCGGCGAGCTCCTCGTCGCGACCGGCCGCTACCACGAGGCGATCGCCGCGTATCAGTCCGCGATCGCGCGGACCGAACGTTTCTCGCCCGATCTTGCCCTCGGCCTCGGCTTCGCACTGCTGGAAGCAGGGAAGCCCGCGGATGCGGCGACGCACGCGCAGCTCGCGCTCGCGTCGAATCCGCGCGAGGCGCACGAGCTCCTCGCGCGCGCCGCGCTCGCGCAAGGACGCGTGGGCGAGGCGGAACAGCACGCGCGCGCCGCGATCGATGCGGGCGACCGGCAGCCGTCATCGATCCTGTTGCTGGCGGAAGTCGAGCGCGGCGCGGGGCGCCTTCAGGAAGCGCTGCAGACCGTCGACGAGGCCGCGCGCCGCGCGAACGATCTCGAGGTGCGGCATCTCTACGGCGCCGACTATCTGCGCGGCGATCTCCTCGCGCGGCTCGATCGTCCCGACGAAGCGGCGGCCGCGTACGAGCGCGAGATCGCGGCCTCACCCGATCACTTGCAGTCGTACGCGAACCTCGCCCTGATTCAGCTCATCGAAGGAAAGCGCGCCGACGCGGATCGCACGCTGGAGCGCATGGCGCGCGCGAATCCGCATCGCGGCGCGTACATGCTCGCGGCGAAGACGCTCGACGCGTGGGGCGACAAAAAAGGCGCGGCGCGCTGGAGTTCGCGCGCCGCGCCGTAGAAAGTCAACGAGTTGACGATCTAGAACTTGATGATCTCTAGAACTTCACGCCCACCGACACGCGATACGTGCGCGGCGTCTGGTACGCGTTCGACGAGGTCGGCTGACCGAAGATCGGTCCCTTCTGGAAGTTCACGCCTTCCACCGGCGTGTCGGTGAACGGGTTGAAGGCGAGGCAGCGGTTCGTGGTGTTCGTCTGCAGGCAGCGGCCGCTCGCCGAGTTGTTGCGGCGCGTGAGGATGGTCGTGTTGACGAAGTCGGGATCCTCGAGTCCCTGCTCGTTCCAGAGATTGAGGATGTCGCCTTCGACGAAGAGCTGCGCGCCGTGCAGAACCGGCAGGTAGTAGTTGATGCCGAGATCGGTGGCGGTGATGTCGTCGAGCCGGAAGGCGCCGCGATCGCTGAAGAAGTACGTTACCTGCGACGGCGGCGTCTGATAGCCGGGGTTGACGATGCCGTTCGCGGGGCCGTTCGCCGCGCCGGCGCGCACGTCGATCGTCGCCGACTCGGAATACGACAGCGCGGAGTGATAGCGCTCGAGCAGCGAGAGATTGAAGCGGCCGAAGCCGGTATTGAGGTCGTAGCCGAGCCAGAGGTTCGCGCGGTGGCGCATGTCGGCGCCGAGATAGCCGACCGGCTTGTTCTGCGCGAAGTCCTCGTACTCGGGATAGTTGTGGAAGTCGGTGAACGTCGTGGCGAAGCTCGCCGACTCACCTTCCACGTTGCCGCGCAGCTTGCCGTACGTGTAGTTGCCGCCGAACGTGAGCGCGGGGCGGAAGCGATAGCTGCCCTGCAGCTGCAGTCCCTCGTACTTGCGCGAGAGCCCGCTGCTCGCGTTCTCGATCACGCCCTGATCGAACTCGTCGCCGCTCGGGCTGAGCGCGGTGCCCGTTTCGAGCGTGCGGCGCACGACGTAGAAGTCCTTCCAGTTGCGATGAATCGCATCGACGCGGATGTAGCCGTTCGTCGCGAACTGCATCGCGTAGCCGAGGGTGATCTCGGTCATGCTCGGCGCGCGCAGCGTGTGATCGAAGCGCAGCGTCGTGCCGGGGATGTTCGGCGTGTCGGCGAGCAGGTCCGCGTTGCTCGTGCCGCCCGCGCCCTGGAACCACGCGAAGACCTGCTGAATCAGCGCCGGGATCGGCACGTACTGGCTGACCGGCGTGTCGGGGCCGTTGATCACCGGGCCGCCGTAGTTGAAGTAGTACGACGCGTAGCGCCCCGCGGTGGACGTGTTGTCGGCGGGACCCTGATCGACCTTCGAGACGTACTTGCCGTAGGTCGCGCTGAAGCGGTGATGCCCGTTGCCGGCGATGTCGTAGTTCGCCGCGAGGCGCGGGCTGAACGCGGAGTCGTCGACGGTCTTGTTTCCGGCCTGGTCCTGGCCGAAGTCTTTGTCGTAGCGCACGCCGGCGTTGAAGTTCCAGTGTGCGTTGAGATCCCAGCGATCGTTCACGTAGACGGAACGCACCGCGAAGTCCGAGGTCTGCGACAGCGCCGGCACGGGGTCCCATTCGATCTGCGAGAAATCGGGATCGACGGTGAAGAACTCCTGCCCGTTGACGAAGATGAAGTTGCCGTGGATGCGGAAGTCGCTTCCCGACTGGAAGTTGTTTTCGTTGCGGAGCTGGTGGAACTCCTCGACGCCGGCGACGAGCGCGTGGTTGCCCGCCGACTTCGTGCTGAGGAAGTACGAGCCCTTCGCCAGCCAGCTGTTGTTGTTGCGCTCTTTCGCCGGACACGGCGAGCCGCAGAACGTCGGCGACCACCCGCGCACGCCGGCGTCGTCGTCGATGAGCAGCGTGCCGTTGATGAGATCGCGCGTCTCCGCGCCGTTGGTGAACTTGTCGTTCATCCGGCTGTACTGCCCTTCGAGCAGGAAGCGGTCCGTGAGCACGCCGTTGTAGTCGAGCGAGAGCAGCGTGCGCGGGCGGTTGTACGGCGCGAGGCTGGCCAGGTCGACGACGCTGCCGCCGCTCACGTTGTTGGAGCGCTGTTCCTTGCTGTTGATGTACGTCGCGACGAGCGAGTTGCGGTCGGTGATCTGTGACGTGAACTTCGCCTCGAAGCGCGTGTCCTTCGTGCCGAAGACGTACGGCAGGTTCGTCAGCGTGGTCTGCCGCGAGAGATCGGACTTCGTGTAGCGGCCCGCCGTGAAGAACCACAGACGGTCGCGGATGATGCGGCCGCCGAAGGTGCCTTCATACGAGCTGTTGAGATCATCGATGGGATCCGTCTGCGCGGCGTATCCCGTCTTGTCCGACCAGCTCGGATTCGTGAGCGAGTCGCGGATCGAGCCGGAGAAGTCGTTGCCGCCCGACTTCGTGATCGAGCTGACCACGCCGCCGGTGAAGCGGCCGAACTCCGCGGAGATGCCGCCGGTGAGCACGGTCGTCTCCTGAATCGCGTCTTCGATGTAGAGCGGATTCGGTTGCCCGCGCAGGTTCTCGTTCACGATCACGCCGTCGACGAGAAAGAGGTTGTCGTACGAGTTCGCGCCGGAGATGACGATCTGATTGTTCGGCCCCGCTTCATTCACGCCGGGCGCGAGGCGCGTGATGTCGTCGATGGTGCGGCCGATGGGGAGCTCGTTGATCTGCTGCGTGGTGAAGTTCGCGGCCACTTCCGTCGTCTCGACCGCGGGCGGCGCGGCGGAGGTGACGGTGAGCGTCTCCGAGACGCTGGCGACGTTGAGCGCGACGTCGGCGCGGCTCGCCTGCGAGACGGCGATGGTGACGCGCTTCTCGACCCGCTGCATGCCGCTCAATTCGAACGACAGCGTGTACAGGCCGGGAGGCAGCGCGGGGAACGAGTAGCCGCCGGCGTCGCCGGTGGTTGCGGTGCGCGTGCCCTGCATCGAGGGCGAGGACGCCGTGACTGTGACACCGGGTAACGGGTTGCCGTCGCTCGTGACGGTGCCGACGAGCGAGCCGGTCGTGCTTTGGGCCAGGGCAACCGAGGCAAGGGTGAGCGAGACGAGGACCAGGAGTGCGATACGCCGTGGCATCGACATGCAGACCTCCACAGATTTTTTTGGTACTCCCCCGAGTTGGACGTTGGCGGCGGGGATTGTAGCGCGCGCGGAACGCCGGAAGTGCCTGAATGTCAATGCCGAGGTTGAGCACGCCGCGTGCTTATAATCGTGGCGATGGCGTTCCTCGCAGGGCAGCAGCTCTCGAAGACCTATCGCAACGCCGAGGTGCCGGTGATCGTGTTCAGTGGACTCGATCTCGAAGTACAGAAGGGCGAGATGCTCGCGATCGTGGGACCGTCGGGCATCGGGAAGTCCACGCTCCTTCACCTCCTCGGCGGACTCGATCGGCCTGACTCCGGACGCGTGAGCGTGGATGACCACGAGCTCACCGGCATGAGCGGCGATCAGCTCGCCCGCTTTCGCAACCGCAACGTCGGCTTCGTTTTTCAGTTCCACCATCTCCTTCCCGAGTTCAGCGCGCTCGAGAACGTGGCCATGCCGGGATGGATCGGAAGAACGAAACGCGATGAAGCGTTGGATCGTGCGGCTGAACTGCTCGCGGAGCTAGGCCTGGCCGAGAGAGGTCGTCACTTTCCCAACCAGCTTTCCGGCGGAGAACAGCAGCGGGTGGCCATCGCCCGAGCGCTCCTGGCCGACCCGGTGCTCTTCCTCGCCGACGAGCCGACCGGAAATCTCGATCTCGAGACCAGCGAGCGCGTGTTCGATCTGATGCGGGAGTGCCACGACAACCGCGGCCTCACCTCCGTCATCGTCACGCACAATCCGGAGCTCGCAGCACGCTGTGACCGCGTCTTCGAAATGAAGCAGCAGCGATACAACTGACCATGTTCGAGAAATACAACGAGAAAGCCCGCCGCGCCCTCTTCTTCGCCCGCTACGAAGCGTCCAAGCTCGGCTCGCGCGTCATCGAGTCCGAGCACATCCTCCTCGGCGTGCTTCGCGAGGGGGAGGAGATCATCAAAGAGATCTTCTCCCGCTTCAACGTCAAACCCGAACAGATCCGCCGCGAAGTCGAAGGCGACCGGCTGTTCGTCGACCGCATCTCGTCTTCCGCGGAATTGCCGCTCTCCGAAGAATCGAAAAAGATCCTCGCCTACGCCGCGCACGAGGCGGAGTCGATGCTCCACCAGTACGTCGGCACCGAGCATCTGCTGATCGGCATCCTGCGCGTCGAGTCCTCGACCGCCGCGCGCATCCTCACCGCCAAAGGCCTCAACGTGTACGGCGTGCGCGAGGAGACGATCTCCATCCTCAAAGAACGCGAGGCCGACAAGCAGAAGAAAGAGCTGCCGTTCCTCGCGGAGTACGCGCGCGACCTCACGGCCATGGCCCATCAGCAGCAGTTCGATCCGCTGATCGGCCGCGAGAAGGAAGTCGAGCGCATCATCCAGATCCTCTCGCGCCGCACGAAGAACAATCCGATCCTGCTCGGCGAGCCGGGCGTCGGCAAGACCGCCATCGTCGAAGGACTCGCGCAGCGCATCGTCGACGGCAACGTGCCGCTCTTCATCGCCAACAAGCGCATCCTCTCGCTCGATCTGTCGCTCATCGTCGCGGGCACGAAGTACCGCGGCCAGTTCGAAGAGCGCCTCAAAGGCATCATCAAAGAGCTCAAAGAGAATCAGGACATCATCATCTTCATCGATGAGATCCACTCGCTCATCGGCGCCGGCTCGGCCGAGGGCTCGCTGGACGCGGCGAACATCCTCAAGCCCGCGCTCTCACGCGGCGAGATCTCCTGCATCGGCGCGACGACGATTCGCGAATACCGCCGCTACATCGAAAAGGATCGCTCGCTGCTGCGCCGCTTCCAGGCCATCAGCGTCAATCCGCCGACCGAAGACGAGACGCTGCAGATCCTAGAAGGCGTGAAGGAACGCTACGAGGCCTTCCACAAAGTGAAGTACAGCGACACCGCCATCCGCAGCGCGGTCTATCAGTCGAACCGCTACATCACCGACCGCTTCTTCCCCGACAAGGCGATCGACATCCTCGACGAGGCCGGCGCGAAGGTGAAGCTGCGCCGCGTCGCCGACACGCAGAACCTGCGGCGGCTCGAGGCGGAGACGCGCTCGATCGTCAAGGAGATGAAGAAAGCGATCTCGGACAAAGACTTCGAGAAAGCGGTCTTCCTGCGCGAGCGCGAGATCGAATTGAAAGAAGAGATCGAGCGCTTCAAGGCCGAGCGCGAAATGGTCGGCGACGAGCTGATGGAAGTCACGCAGCGCGACGTCGAAGAGATCATCAGCTCCTGGACCGACATCCCGGTGACGTCGATCGAAGCCGACGAAGCGGCGAAGCTGATCAACATGGAAGAGATCCTGATGCGGCGCATCGTCGGTCAGGACAAGGCGATCCGCGCGATCTCGCGCGCCATCCGCCGTTCGCGCCTCGGCGTCGCCTCACCGAATCGCCCCATGGGCTCGTTCATCTTCCTCGGCTCGTCCGGCGTGGGAAAGACCGAAGTCGCAAGACGGCTCGCGGAGTTCCTCTTCGGCTCGCAGAAGCACCTCATCCGCTTCGACATGTCGGAGTACATGGAGAAGCACGCCGTGTCGAAGCTCATCGGCTCGCCTCCGGGCTACGTCGGCCACGAGGAAGGCGGCCAGTTGACGGAGCGAGTCCGGCGCAATCCGTACTCCGTCGTGCTGCTCGACGAGATCGAGAAAGCGCATCCCGACATCGCCAACATCCTCCTGCAGATCCTCGAGGACGGCATCCTCACGGACTCGCTCGGGAATCAGGTCGACTTCCGCAACACGCTGATCATCATGACCTCGAACCTCGGCACGCGGCACCTCGCGACCAAGGGACACATGGGCTTCCGCGAGAAGGGCGACGCGGTCGATCAGAAGTCGGCCGAGCTGCTCATTCATACGGAGCTCAAGCGCGAGTTCTCGCCCGAGTTCATCAACCGGATCGACGAGGTGATCATCTTCAACCCGCTCACCGACACCGAACTGCGGGCCATCTGTCAGATGCTCATCGACGACGTCAATCACGCGCTCGTGCACAAGAACGTGCAGATCGGCGTCGACGAGTCGGTCGTGGCGTGGCTGCTCAACAAGGCGCGCGAGGAATCGAACTCCGGCGCCCGCCCGCTCCGCCGCGCCATCCAGCGCTACATCGAGGACGAGCTCTCCGAGTTCATGATCCGCAACAAGGACACGGTGCCCGAGCGGATCGAGTTCACGATGAACGGCGACGAAGTCGTGCTGATCGCCGCGCCGAAGGATGTG
>JAFATB010000022.1 GCA_019244185.1 Acidobacteriota bacterium | reverse complement strand
TTGCTGAAGTCGAACGGCGAGTCTTCGCTGAACGGATCCGCCGACTGCGCCGTTCCATCGCCGGCGACTCCGAGCTTCGAGTCCATCTCTTCGCGCGAGATGTCGGACGTCGACTGGATGCCCTGCAGCTTCAGGCGGAACTCGTCGGGGTTCGACGCACGGCGGAGCGCCTCGTCGAGCGTGATCAGCCCATTCTTGTAGAGCACGAACAGCGACTGATCGAACGTCTGCATGCCGTACTGCGACGTGCCCTGCGCGATGGCGTCCTTGATGAGCTTCGTCTTCTCTTTGTTCTCGATGCAGTCGCGGATGTACGCGGTCGAGATGAGCACCTCCGCCGCGGGCACGCGGCCCAGGCCGTCGGCGCGCGGCAGGAGGCGCAGCGAGACGACCGCTTTCAGCACGGCCGCGAGCTGCAGGCGGATCTGCTTCTGCTGGTGCGGCGGGAAGACCGAGATGATGCGGTTCACGGTCTCGGTCGCGTCCATCGTGTGGAGCGTCGAGAGCACGAGGTGGCCGGTTTCCGCGGCGGTGAGCGCGGTCTCGATCGTCTCGTAGTCGCGCATTTCGCCGACGAGGATGACGTCGGGATCCTGGCGGAGCGCGCTGCGCAGCGCCTGCGAGAACGACTTCGTGTCGACCTCGACCTCGCGCTGGTTGACGATCGACTTCTTGTCGCGGTGGAGGAACTCGATCGGATCCTCGACCGTCATGATGTGCTCCGTGCGATGCGCGTTGATGTAGTCGATCATCGCCGCGAGCGTCGTCGACTTGCCGGAGCCGGTCGTGCCCGTGCACAGGATCAAACCGCGGCGCTCCTCGGCGATCTTCTCGAGCACCGTCGGCAGCATCAGCTCGCGGATCGACAGGATCTTGACCGGGATGACGCGGAGGACCATGCCGACCGTGCCGCGCTGCTGGAAGATGTTGCAGCGGAAGCGGCCGAGTCCCGGGACCGAGTACGCGATGTCGATCTCGTAGTTGTTCTTGAACTTCTCTTTCTGGCGGGAGGACATGATCGAGAACGCCATCGCGATCGTGTCTTCCTGCATGAGGCGCTTGAGCTCCACCAGCGGAACGAGCTCGCCATCGACGCGGATGACGGGATGCGAGCCGACTTTGATGTGAAGGTCGGACGCTCTTCGCTCGGCCGCAATCTTCAGAAGATCATTGATGTGCACGGGTCACCTCGGGGGAATCTGGAAAGCCGTCAGTTTACCGGATTTGCCCTACCCCCAGAACTTCCACCATGGCCGCGACGACGCGGCGGGCGCCGCCGGCGTCTCGTCCGGCCACTCGATGACCGCCGGCGACGCGACGAGATCTTCGGCATTCGCGCCCGCGCTGAGCGCCGCGTTCACGGCCTGCACCTCGGAACTGAGGAGCGCGATCGGCGTGAAGAGCGCCGCCGGAACCTGTCCCGCTTTCGCGATTCGCAGCGCGGTCGTGAAGAACTCCTCGCCGCTCAGCGTGCGCTCCTCGCGCGAGCCGTCATGGTTGACGCGGACGTACGTGTCGTCGAGCGCGACGCCCATCCCTTCGATGAGCACGCGTCCGAACGCGAGCGGCACGAAGCGCTGCGCGCGGATCGCGTCGGGCTTCTTCACGCCGGAGCGGATGAGCCACGCGAGCAGCACGAATGGTGCGATGGTCCCCTTCTCCGCGAGCACGGGAAGCGCGCGGCGGATGGACTGTTCGACGGCATTCATCGGAAGTACACCTCGTCCGGATATTTCGCCTCGTATGCGCGCACGGCGACGCCGACGTTCGCGCTGAGCATGAGGTTCACGAGACCGTCGCGATCGAGGAGCCACGGCACGTACGCGGCGACCGCGTCGCGCAGCTCGCGCGTCAGCGGATCGTCGGCGATGACGGCGAGCGCCGCCTGCGTGGCGTTTGCGCCCTGCATGGCCGCGGCGAGACTGCGCGTGTCGTCCGCAAGCCACGCGCCGGCGTGGATGCGCACGAGCACGGGCGGCAAGCCAACGATGCGCGGCTGCGCGAGCGCGTCGCCCCAGCGATCGCCGGTGCCGAGGGGAATGCCGGTGTAGCCGGCGACGCGCATGAGCGGCGGGACGAGATCGACGGCGAGCTTCTGCAGCAACGCGGGCGACGCGAAGCGAAGCAGATCGCCGAGCGCCGCGGCCGTGCGCGCGCGGATCGCCGCGGCGAGCTCCGTCATTTCGTCAGGCACGACGCCATTCTATGCGGCGCGGCGACGACGTTGCGCGCGCGCCGCGTGGCTCGCGGCGCGTGCGCGAGGCACGGTGCTCACTGCTTCGTGACGTGCATCCTGTTGCCGTCGAGGCTGTACGCGCAGCCGTTCTCTTTCAACAGCGTATCGAACGCCTGGTCCCACGGGACGTCGACCCAGTTGACGTCGACCGTGCCTCTCACGCTCGGGTCGATGTCGATGATCAGACCGGTCAGCTTGCCAAACGTGTGGATCACGTCGCGCAGGTCGGCGTCGTGCAGCGTCATCGAGATCGGCTCACCCTGATAGACATGCGATTCCATCGACGGCGTGATCACCGCGTGCGCGTTCTGGATCACGTTGCCGTCGCGCGAGACGTTGACGTCGACGGCGATCGCGCCGTCGGCGGCGGCGCTCGTCTGCAGCACGAAGCGGCCGTCGTCGCTGACGACCTTCGCATCCGGAGAGTCCTGCAGTCCGACGGTCGGCGAGAAGACCGCGATGCCGGTGGCGGGGTCGCTGACGACCGCATGCGCGAGCACCGTGCCGTTCGGCAGACGGTTCACGGACATGCGGATCGCGTACGCGTCGTTCCCGGGCGCGGTCTGCGCCACCGCGCGTCCGGGCACGAACAATCCGGCGGCGACGGTGAAGGCCACCATCGCCGCAACGGCGGCGATGGTGACGCGGCGGGGTGAAGGGGCGTTGGCTTTGATGCGCGGGTATTCCATGACGTGATCGATCCTTTCCTTCAATTTCGCCGTCGCCATGCACGACACGCCCGGCAACGGCGGTGCAATCGCCGCGTGGCAGAACTTGCGCAGCGCGGCCAGATAGGTATCCCGTTCGTCCGCCGTCGCGGCGGCCAGCTCGTCGCAGGCGCGCTCGCGTTCGAGCGCGGTGATCCGCTGCGCGACCCACAGGAGCGGATGGAACCAGAACAGCGCGCCGACCAGCGACTCGATGCGCGCGATGAGGTTGTCGTGGCGCGCGACGTGCCCGGCCTCGTGACGAAGGAGCGCTTCGAGCTCGCCGTCGGACAACTCGTCGCAGCCGCGCGCGGGCAGCACGACGAGCGGCCGCACGATGCGAAGCACCGCCGGCGCTTCCGCAAGCGCCGAACGCGCGACGTCCACGCTGCGGCGGACGTGCAGAGCGCGATGCGCGCGCGCGAAAGCCTCGATCTCCCGCGCGCTGGCCGGCCTCGCGGTACGCACGACGAGCGTGACGAGACGATGCCGCGTCAGCGTCCAGCGCGCCCACAGGAGCAGCGCGACCGCGAGCCAGCTGCCGAGGAGGACGGCCGGCCAGATGCGCGACGGTGCCGGCTGACTTGCGAGCGCGAACCTGCCGAGCGCGGCGTGCGAGACGATCAGCGACGGGAGCGGCCGCGCCGGCAACAGCGCGCGGACCGCCGCGATCGGAATCGCGAACTTCAGCATGCCGGTGACGACGAGCGCGTGGCGCGCACTCGCCGTCAGCCGGCGGCGCGCCATCCACAGCACGCACAGGATGCACGCGAGGAAGAGCGTCGAATCGGCCACGTGCGCGCCGATGCGCGGCAGCCAGACGGCCGCGGCGCGCATCACTTCTCGTCCTCCGAGGCGCCGGCGGTGCCGTTGTCCTCGATGGTTTTCAGATCTTCGAGCGTCAGCTTCCCCGACTCGAGCAGATGCGCAACGAGCGGCCGCGCCGAGCCACCGAAGAAGGCCAGGAAATCCTCCACGAGCCGGCGATACGCGGACGTGCGCGTGATCAGCGGCTCGTAGAGAAACGCGTTGCCGATCTTGCGCGTCCGCCGCACCGCTTTCTTCTCCTCGAGACGGCCGAAGATCGTCTGCACCGTCGTGTAGGCGGGACGCCTGCGCTCCTGCAGACCTTCCTGCACTTCGCGGACGGACGATTCTCCGATCCGCCAGAGGACTTCCATGATTTCGAGCTCGAACCGGGTGAGTTGGATCTGCGTGCGCTTGGCCATCGTCTACTCGTGTCGTAGGAAATACTACGACTGTAGTAGCACGAAGTCAAGCATCACGGGCGGCGGATGCGACGCGGTCGCGCTAAAATCCGCCCTTCATGCACGCGCGCTTCGATGATCTGCCGCTGCGGTATCTCGTCACCGTGCCGGGCGGGAGCGACGATCCGTCGCTGCCGCTGGTCGTGCTCATCCACGGCCGCGGCGCGGACATGCACGATCTCGCCGACCTCGCGCCGCTGCTCGATCCGGCGCAGGGCGCGCGCTTCGTGTTTCCCAACGCGCCGCGTCCGTTCGAGGCGTACGACGGCATGACCTTCGGCTGGACGTGGTTCGACGGCTGGCCGCCGGAGCAGCCGTCCCTGGCCGCGTCGCGCGCGCTGCTCCTCGAGTTCGTCAACGAGTTGACCAAACGCCATCCGGCCCGCGCACTCGTCATCGGCGGCTTCTCGCAGGGCGCGATGATGGCGCTCGACGTCGGGCTGCGCCTGGAGACGCAGCCGGCCGGCATCGTGGCCATGAGCGGTGGGCTGTACGACGCCGATCTCCCCGACCTGAAGTCGCGGGCGGGACTGCCGGTGCTGATCGCGCACGGCACGGTCGACGACGTCGTGCCGGTGAACTACGCGTATCGCGCGCGGGCGTTGCTCGAAGACGCCGGCGTCGACGTCACGTACCACGAGTACCCGATGGGACATCAGGTCGTGGCCGAGGAAGCCGAGGCCGTGCGCGACTTCCTCGAACGCGTGCTGGCGACGAACGCTAGCGCGACAGCGTGATCGTCGCTTTCGCCTCGCCGCTCCCCTTCTGCGCGCGGATCCAGTCGTTCATGCGCGTCTCGAGGAGCGACATCGGCAGCGGACCGGCGCCGAGGAGCTCGTCGTGGAAGGCGCGGATGTCGAACTTCTCGCCGAGCTGGCGCTGCGCGTCGGCGCGCAGGCGTTTGATCGTCAGCTCGCCGATCTTGTACGCGAGCGCCTGACCGGGCCAGGCGATGTAGCGGTCGATCTCGACCTCGATGTCGTGCAGCGGCTTGCTCGAGTTCGACGCGAAGTAGTCGATGGCCTGCTGCCGCGTCCACCCTTTCGAGTGCATGCCGGTGTCGACGACGAGGCGCACGGCGCGCCACATCTCGTACGTCAGCTGGCCGAACTTCGAGTACGAATCGGTGAAGAGGCCGAGCTCCGGGCCGAGCGACTCGGCGTAGAGTCCCCAGCCTTCGACGAAGGCCGTGTACGCGCCGGCGCGGCGGAACTTCGGCACGTTCTCCAGCTCCTGCTCGAGCGCGATCTGCAGGTGATGTCCCGGGACGGACTCGTGCAGCGATAGCGCCTCCATCTCCCACTTCGGCCGCGAGGCGAGGTCGTAGAGGTTGACCATGTAGTAGCCGGGGCGGTGCGACTCCGGCGCGCCGGGGTTGTAGTACGCCGTGGTCTGCGTCTTCTCCGAGTACGACGGAATCGGCGTGACGCCGTACGGCAGCCGCGGCAGGCGGCCGAAGAGGCGCGTGAGCTCGGGATCGATCTTCTTGGCGATGTCGCGGTAGCCCTCGAGCAGATCCTCGCGCCTCGTGTAGTAGAAGCGCGGATCGGTGCGGAGGAAGACGAAGAACTCCTCGAGCGTGCCGTGGAAGCCGGCCTGCTCCTTGACCTTCTCCATCTCGCCGCGGATGCGTTTCACTTCCGAGAGGCCGAGGTTGTGGATCTCGTCGGCGGAGAGCTTGGTCGTGGTCTGCGTGCGGATCTGGTACGCGTACCACTCTTTCCCCTGAGGGATGCTGCTGAGCGCGATCGACTCGCGCGTCTTCGGGAAATACTCGTCTGCCCAGAATTTGTGCAACCGCTGGATGGCAGGCAGCACATCATTCCGGAGAACCGTCGCCGCTTCTTTCTGGAGACGCTGCTGTTCGGCCGCGGGGATCGACGGCCGGAAATTCGTGAACGCGATCTGGTAGATCGGGCTCTGCGTCGGGTCGTCGAAGAGCTGATTGCCGATCAGCTCCTCGACTTTGCCGGCCACCGCGCGCGGCGGCGTGACGCCGAGCTCGAGGCCGCGGCGCATGAGCGCGATCGTGTCGTCGACGGCGCGCGGGAAGGCGCGCATCCGCGCGAGGAAGTTCTCGTGATCCTTGACCGTGTCGCGCGGGATCGCCTGCGCGAGCTCGCCGAGGACGCTGTAGACGCCGCCGAGTTGCGTCACGGGCGTGACCTCGCTCGGGAACGCGTCGCCTTCGACGGCGTTGCGCGCCTGGAGGAGGAAGAGGTCGTAGTCGAGCCGGTCGCGCTCGGGCAGTTTCGCGCGGTCGATGGCTTCGATGCGGCGGAGCGTCTCGCGGTCGTGCGCGCGGCGGCGCTCGAACGCCGCGGGCGAGCGGTCGTCGAGACGGTCGTCGAAGCGGCGGTCGCCGAGGAACGTGGCGGTCTCGGGACTCTCGCGGAGCTGCCACTCCCATTCGTCGTCGAAGAGCTGGTGCAGCGCCTGCGTGGGCGTGGCTTTCGCGGCGGATTTCGTAGATTTCGCGGGCGTCGCGGCGAGCGCGGCCGTGGCGAATGCGAGGAGAAGAAAAACGGAGGCGGTCGTCTTTCTCATGGCGCGGGGATTCTAGTCCCTTCGTGGCAGCGCGATTGCTATGGAAGTGACCGATGACCCGCCCTCGCCTGCTCCTCACTCTCTCGCTGACGCTGTTCGTGTCCGCGGCCGCGCATGCGACGCTCGTCCGCGCGATCCCGTTCGACCAGAAGGTGCAGAACGCGGCGGCGATCGTGATGGGCAAATGCGTCGCGCAGGAGTCGCGCTGGGACGACGCGCATCGCTGGATCCTCACCTACTCGACCTTTGAAGTGCAGATGACGATGAAGGGCTTCCCGACGCGGACGATCACGGTCGTTACGCCGGGCGGCACGGTCGACGGGCTGCATCAGGAAACCGTCGGCGTTCCGAAGTTCCGTGAGGGCGACGAGCACGTGCTCTTCATCCGCAACAGCAAGGTCGGGCCGACGGTGCTCGACTTCGAGCAGGGCGACTATCACGTGATGCGCGATGAGCGCGGCGACCGCGTCGTGCGTCCCGCGGTCACCTCGTCCGTGCTCATCGACATGCAGCGCGGCGCCGCGGTCGCGCCGGAAGCCCAGCGCTCGCTCGACGAATTCGAGACCACCGTTCGCGAGATCGTGCGCACGCGCGAGATCCAGAAGATGGAGCTGCTGAAGGAACGCACGCGTCAGGAGGCGTCCATCGGCGCGGTCCTCGCGCGCAATCGCGTGCTGGTCATCTTCGCGCTCCTCGGCGCGCTGCTCGCGACGTGGCAGCTCGTCAAGCGCTCGTAACCATCATGGCTGATGAAGTGGCGCAGGCCGCGCTCGACCGCGCCATCGACGAGCACGAACAACTGCTGCTCGTCTATCAGCCCATTCACGAGGCCGACAGCGCCGCGATTTACGGCGCGGAAGCGCTGCTGCGGCAACGCCGGCGCAGCGGCGAGATCCGCGAGGCGTCCGTGATCACGGAAGCGGCCGAAGAGAACGGCGGCCTCGAGCTCTTCCGCCTCGACTCGATGGTCGTCAAACAGGCGTACACCGACGCCGCGCACTGGCCGGACGGCATCCGCCTCAACGTGAATCTCTCGCCGCGCGAGTTCGAGGAAGGCACCGTCCTCGACCGCCTTGAGGGTCTCGTCACGTCGTGCGGCATCGATACGAAGAAGGTCAATCTCGAGATCACCGAGACGAGCTACATCAAGCATCCGCGCGAGACGATGAAGGTGCTCGACGCGCTGCGCGAGCGCGGCCTCAACCTCTGGCTCGACGACTTCGGCACCGGCTTCTCGTCCGTCACGCACCTGCAGCACTTCCCGATCGATGGCCTCAAGATTCCGGGCGCGTTCATGAAGGAGCTTCCCGGCGACCGCCGCTCACGCGCGATCGTGAAGGCGCTGGTAATGCTCGCGCACGATCTCGGGCTCGAAGTCATCGCGGAGGAAGTGGAGACGCAGGAGCAGCTCGACTTCCTGCTCGAGCTCGACTGCGACTACATCCAGGGCTTTCTCTTCCACAAGCCGATGACCGCGCAGGCGTTCGCGCAGCTACTCCGCCGCGACTAACCCGCGCGCGCGGAACTGCTCCTCCGCCCACGCCAGCGCTTCGGTGCGATTCAGGACGTCGGTGATCTTGACGCGCGACACGCGGCCGTCCTGCGCGATGAACTCGATGTGCTTCGGCGTAATGCGATACGCGCGCACGCCCTCCCACGCGACACGCTTCCACTTCAGCAGCCGCGAGCGATACTCGAAGCCGCGGTCGCCGGCGATGAAGCGAATGCGCTCGCGCACCTGATGGTCGAAGACGCCGAGGATCAGCACGACCGTCGGCGGCAGAAAACTGAGCCTGCGGTACGAGGCGTGATGCGGTTCGTACAGCTTCGCGATCGCCTCGACGTACATCATCAGCGCGCCGGCGATCTCGAGCCAGGCAACGCGCGCGTGCGTCTTGCGCGTTTTCTCGACGATGGCCGTGAGAATCAGCGCGGCGCCGGCGACAAGCTCCGCGACCGCGAGCGGATTCAGCTCGTGCTCGACGTGCGGCCACGCCGTCGTGATCAGCAGCAGCGCGGTGATCACGTGCTGGATCCAACCCAGCCTCTCGCGGCGCGCGCGCTTCCGCGAATGGATGAGGAAGGTCGACTCCACGATCGTTCCTTCGCTTCGCTACGCGACTTTCGCCGGCCGTTCTTCCGGTGCGTACGTGTCGCGGCGCCAGTCGAGGTCGCGCATGACGTTCTTCTTGAACTCCTCGGCGCCGCCCTCGCGCATGCGCGCCTCGATGTACTCCGCGATCGAGACGTTCTCGACGCGCAGCCGCACGGTCTTGAAGATGCGCGGCGCGTGTCCCGGCACCTGCACGTGATGCAGCCCGCCGCTGTACGCGATGAGCATGCGTCCGTCGCGCACGGCGAGGAGGATGTCCGCGATGCCGCCGCGCACGCTCATCGGGCGGCCGTGGAGGTCGAGACCGTTCGCGCGCTTCATGCGTCCTTCCGGCGCGATGACGACCATCGAGTCGGGATCGATCTTGCGCAGCACCTCGAACCAGGTCGCATCGCGCTGACGCGTGATGGCGATGACGTGATGCGCGACGAAGCGGAAGATGAGGCCGACCAGGGGGCGATCGGTGGTCTTGTCCGCCGCCGGCACGACGCCGTGCGCCGCGAGACGCCAGATGAAGCGGTTCGGCACCATGCCGAGGAAGAGCGGCTCGAAGAGGCTCGTATGGTTGAGAAACGCGACGAGCCGCAGGTCCGCCCACGGATCTTTCGGCGTTTCGCCGATCCAGCCGAAGTCGAGCCGGTAGAACAGCTTGCTCAGGCACTTCAGCGTGACGAGCATCGTGAAGACCAGCGCACTCCGCAGGATGGCCATCGGGAGCGAAGGGTAAACGCGACGGGCGAACGAAGGCAAGACGCGCGGCGCGCGCGGAGACGCCTCGCTATCCGCCGTCGTCCGGCTCCCCTTTCGCCTGCCGGTACGCGCGCTCGACCGCCGGAGCGACGAAGTAGCCGTCGAACATGCGCGCGATGGCGGCGTCGTCGCCGGCGAACGTCTTCTTCCAGTCGGCGAGCGTCACGGTCTTCTGTACGTCCTCGAGCGTCGCGCCCGCGGCGACCCTCGCCTTGACCTGCGCGGTTAACGACGCGAGGAGATCGTGCACTTTGTGGATGTACGCGAAGTCGTGCTGCGTCGCGCCGTGACTGAGGAAGATCGTCGTCGCGTCGAAGGTCATGAGGCGCTCGAGCGTCTTCGCCCAGTCGTCGTAGTACGAGCCGAGGCCGAGCGGCGCCGGCGCGACGACGAGATCGCCGGTGGCGAGGATCTTCTCTTTCGGCAGATAGACGACGACGTCGCCGCGCGTGTTGCCGCGGCCGAGGTAGTGGAGCTCGATCGTGCGCGAGCCGCGGTGCAGGATGAGGTGATCCTCGAACGTCGTGTCCGGCAGCGCCATCTTCACGTCGCGCATCTCGCGCGGATACTGCGACATCATCTGCACGACGCCTTCGATGGCGTGGCGCGAGTCGTCGGTGAGCGGCGTGCCGTCCGAGCGCTTCCCGGTCTCCAGCGCGTGCCGGTACTTCGCGAGCGTCTCCTCGGTTTCCTTCACGCTGGCTTCGATGCCGCTGAACGCCTTCGCCTCCGCGTCGCTGCGCGTGTTCGGATGGGCGACGATCGTGACGTCCGGCCACGTCTCGCGGTACACCGCGTTGCCGAACACGTGATCGTCGTGCCAGTGCGTGTTGACGAGATAGCGCACCGGCTTCGGCGTGAGCTTCCTGATCTCGCCGATGATCGCGCGCGACGTCGACGGAAAGAGGCTCGAGTCGACGACGAGCACGTCGGCGTCGTTGATCACGATGAGGACGTTGGGCTCGGGATGGATCGGCTGCTCGCGGAAGACGATCGCGTATACGCCGTCCGCGAGCTTGTTGACGTCGTACGCGGCCGGATCGACTGCCGCGGCAGCGGCGGCGGAACAAGCGGCGAGAAGGAGCGCGCAGAGGATGCTTGCGAATCGCGTCATACGATTCGCAATATGAGAGCGATCATCGCGGCGCGCCCGTGTCGGACGCATCTGTTTGCCGCGGCGTCACACGCGCCGCTCGCGCGTCAGACGCCGATCAGACCGTTGCGCACGCCGTAGCGGTACAGGCCGAGGTTGTCCTCGAGGCCGAGCTTGCGCAGCAGGCGCGAGCGATGCGTGGTGACGGTCTTGACGCTGATGTCCAGCATCGCGGCGATTTCTTTGAGGCGGCGGCCGTCGAGGATCATCGTCATCACCTCGTGCTCACGGGGAGAGAGACGGCGGTGCGTGGAATCGCCATTGCCATTGCCGTTTGGGAACGCGGCGGCAAGCGCCTCGACGATGCCGAGCAGCTCGGCGCGGCTGGTTTCGATCTGTCGGCAATCGAGCGTCTCGATCGTGCTTCGTAACTGTAGGAGCAGCGGGTTCACGGTCATCCTCCGCTGTCTACGGTAGCGATGTCAGATTACGCCTCGATTACAGAGAACGGTCATCCGGTTTTTTCGCCGGCGTTGCGCTCCGCTTCCATCGCCCAAGCCGCGATTTCGGCGTAGCGAAGCGCGGTCTGCTGGTGGATGGCCGTGTAGAAATCGGGCTCGCATTTGTCGAGCGCCATCATGCCGGCGAGATGATCGCCGCAGAGGAGCGGTACGCCGAGCCACGAGCGGATGCCGCTGCCGACGTGCAGTCCGCGGCGGAAGGCGCGGTACTGGTCGGTGTCGCGCACGATGAGCGGGCGGCGGCGGTGGATGACCGCGCCGTTCGGGATGTCGAGGTTCGTGATGTCGAAGCTCTCGCCGAGGAGGACGTCGAGATCGGCGAAGCCGACGCCGCCGACGATCACGAGACGACTGCCGCGCAGTTCCTGCACCGAGCAGCTGTCGTACGGCACGTCGTGGCGCAGTTCGGCGAGGACGAGGCGGATGGCGCGGCCCGCGGGCGTGCTGTCGTCGGTGACGATGTGCTCGTGCGCGACGGCAGGGACGTGACCTCGCATCAGTTCGCGCACGCGCCGATCGAGATCGTTGAGGCGTTGTTCCAACATCGCGAGGACCAGCGATTGTACTCGCGGAGCCTCAGCGCTGATGCGATCCGCAATAGTAGGTCGTCCGACCGAACACGACCGTACGCTTGATCGTGCCGCCGCAGCGCGGGCAGCGCTCCCCCACTTCGCGATGCAGCATGAGGTACTTGGCCGGCAATTCGACGTCGCGCTCGCGGCGTGCGATGGCCTCGCGCAGGATGCGGCGCATGGCGGTGAAGAGCGCGCGCGTTTCCACGGCGCGTAGACGATCGATCGCGCGGCGCGGGTGCACAGACGACTGATACAGCATCTCGTCGACGTACAGATTGCCGAGTCCCGCGATGATCTCCTGCGTCATCAGCAGCGACTTGATCGCGCCGCGGCGGCCGTCGAGCAGTCCGGCGAAACGCGCGAACGTGAACGACGGATCGAGCGGATCGGGACCGAGACCGCGCGCGGCGACGAACGCGTCGGGATCGTCGACCAGTTCGACGACGCCGAAGAGGCGCATGTCGTCGTACGCGAGGCGCGCTCCGTTGTCGAAGTTGAAGACGACGCGCGAAAAGCGCGGCTCGCGCTGATCGCCGGTGACGTATGCGAGGTCGCCGGTCATCCCGAAGTGCAGATGGAGCCACGTCGCGCCGGCGTCGGCGAAGAGATGTTTGCCGTGACGCCGCACGGACGTGAACGCGCGCCCTTTCAGCTTGCGGACGAAGGTCTCGCGGCGGATCTCGCCGAGGATGCGCTCGTCGCGCACGTCGACGCGCGCGATCGTCTGGCGCAACGACGTACGCGCGAAGTAACGCGAGTACGTCTCCACTTCAGGAAGCTCAGGCAGCCTTCTTCCTCGCGATCCAGTGGTCGATCCGTTGTTCGAGCGTCTGCAGCGGCAGCGCGCCGGCGCCGAGGACTTCGTCGTGGAACTCGCGGATGTCGAACTTGTCGCCGAGCTCCTTGTGCGCGCGCTCGCGCAGCTCGAGGATCTTCAGCTGTCCGATCTTGTACGCGAGCGCCTGTCCCGGCCACGAGATGTAGCGATCGGTCTCGCTCTGGATCTCCACTTCGTCGGTCGCGGAGTGATCGCGGAAGAACTGCACGACCTGATCGCGCGTCCAGTGCTTCGCGTGCAGTCCCGTGTCGACGACGAGGCGCACGGCGCGCAGCATTTCGTCGTTGAGACGGCCGTAGTCGTTGTACGGATCCTGATAGAAGCCGACTTCCTTGCCGAGGCGTTCGGAGTAGAGCGCCCACCCTTCGACGAACGCGGTGTAGCCGCCCTGCTGGCGGAACGGCGGCAGCGTCGGCAGCTCCTGCTGAATGGAGAGCTGCATGTGATGTCCGGGAACGCCCTCGTGATACGCGGTCGACTCCATGGAGATCGTCTTGCGCGAGGTCGGATCGGACGTGTTGACGTAGACGCGTCCCGGACGCGAGCCGTCCGGCGCGCCGGTGTTGTATTCGGCGCCGGGCGCTTCCTTCTCGCGGAACGGCTCGGTGGCCACGACTTCGATGTGCGCCTTCGGCAGGCGGCCGAAGAGCTGCGGCAGCTTCGCGCTCATCTGATCGATGTACTTGCGATAGAGGTCGAGGATCTGCTCGCGCGACTTCGCGTGCACGTCGGGGTTCTTGTCGAGCGAGGCGTTGAAGGTCTTGAGATCGTTGAAGCCGAGCTTCTGCGCGATCTGCCGCATCTCCCCTTCGATGCGCGCGACTTCACTGAGGCCGATCTGATGGATCTGTTCCGGCGTGAGATCGGTCGTCGTCGAGTTGCGCACCTGATACGCGTAGCGCGCGCCGCCGTCGGGCAGCGACCAGATGCCGACCTGCGTGCGTCCTTTCGGCGCGTACTCGTCGCGCACGAACTTCGCGAAGCGGGTGTACGCGGGGATGACGCTCTTCTGCACCTGCTCGAGCACGGCCGTGCGGATGCGCTGCTTGTCGGCGTCGGAGAACGAGTCCGGCATCTTCTGCACCGGCTGCGCGAACGCGGAGTCGGCCACGGGCGTGTCGGCGATCGACTGCGCCTGCGACGCGACTTTCTCGAGCAGGAACTTCGGCGGCATCAGCTTGTCGGCCATGCCTTTGCGCATGTTCTTCTCGGTCTCGGCCATCTGCGCCGGGAACTTCGAGAGGCGCGTGACGTAGTCGTCGTAGTCTTTGACCGTCGCGAACGGCAGCATCGACGGCAGCTGCGCGGCGCCGAGGTGAATGCCGCCCATCTGATTGACGGGCATCTCCCAGTTCTTGAACTTCGATCCTTCGATGCCCTGCGTGAGGTCGCGCACCATGAGATCGCGGTTGAGTTTTTCCTGTTCGTCGAAGCCGGTCGTGTCGATGGCGCGGAAGCGTTTGAGGAACGCGCGCGACGCGGCGAGCTCCGCCATGACCTCGCGCTCTGAGGGATCGCTGACCTTGTCGTTGTAGCGGCGGTCGCCCAGAATCGACGCGAACTCGGGATTCGTCTTCAGCGTGTACTCCCACTGCTCGTTCAGCAGATCGGACAGCGCCTTGCGACGGCGATCGAGGTCCGCTGCGGAGAGCTCTTGAGCGGAAGCGGGAACGACGGACATCACGAGTGCGGCAAGCACGAGCAGCTTCTTCATGGGCGCAGTGTACGTGAAGGAGCGGAGCTGGTTTCACGTTTGCAACCGGGCGGGCTCAGCAGACCTGTACTGCTACACTGCAACGCGACTGCGCATGAGTACCGCCCACGACCCGACCGCGGACGAGAGGCATCGCGCGCTGATCGTCGAAGACGATCCGGCGATCGGCAAGCTCGTCGAGAAGCTGCTGAAGCGTCAGCAGATCGACGTCGACGTCGCGACCGACGGACGCACGGCGATGGAGAAGCTCCGCTCGGCGCCGTACTCGGTCGTCGTGCTCGATCTGATGGTCCCGGAAGTCAACGGCTTCGAGATCATCGAGTACCTCAAGCGCGAGAACGTGACCACGCCCGTGGCCGTCGTCTCCGCGGTGTCGCAACAGGCGTTGACGAAGCTCGATCTCGACGTCGTGAAGCTCGTCATCTCCAAGCCGTTCGACGTCGACGAGTTCACCAAAGCGATCGTGGCGCTCTGCCGCGAGCCGGCCACGCCGACCAATTAAGAGAGGTTTCATGACTGCCCAGTTTCCGCGGGACATCGCGCCCACCGGCATACCCGGACTCGATGATGTGCTCTCCGGCGGCCTCACGAAGAACCGGATCTATCTGGTCACGGGCGACCCGGGCGTCGGCAAGACGACGCTCGGCCTGCACTTCCTGCTCGAAGGCGCGCGCCTCGGCGAGAGAGTCCTCTACATCACGCTCTCCGAGACGCGTGAAGAGATCGAGTCCGTCGCCGCGTCGCACGGCTGGTCGCTCGGCGGCATCGACATCTTCGAATACTCCGCGGCCGCGCGCCTCGACGACGAGGACGAGAGCACGATCTTCCATCCGTCGGAGATCGAGCTCGGCGAGGCAACGCGCACGATCGTCAGCCAGGTCGACAGCGTTCAGCCGCAGCGCGTGGTCATCGACTCGCTTTCCGAGGTGCGGCTGCTCGCGCAGAACCCGCTGCGCTACCGGCGGCAGATCCTCGCGCTGAAACACTACTTCGCCGGCAAGAACTGCACGGTCCTGCTGCTCGACGACAAAGACGTCGCCTCGGGCGACATGCAGCTGATGACGCTCGCGCACGGCGTGATCCTGCTCGAACAGCTCGCGCCGCTTTACGGCGCGGAGCGCCGAAGGCTGCGCGTGTCGAAACTGCGCGGCGTGAAGTACCGCGGCGGCTTCCACGACTTTCTCATCCGCACCGGCGGTCTCGCCGTTTTCCCGCGTCTCGTCGCGGCCGAGCATCATCAATTGACGGAGTCGCGCCAGCTGACGAGCGGCATCCCCGCCATCGACGCGCTCCTCGGCGGCGGCATCGATCGCGGCACGAGCACGCTGGTCATGGGACCGGCCGGCTCCGGCAAGTCGGCGCTCACGGGACAGTACGCGATCACGGCGGCGCAGCGCGGCGAGAACGTGGCGATCTTTCTCTTCGACGAAAGCCGCGCGACGATGCTCGCCCGCGCACACGGCATCGGCATGCAGATGCAGCCGCACATCGAGAGCGGCCGCATCACCGTGCAGCAGATCGATCCCGCCGAAGTGCCGCCGGGGGAGTTCGTGTACCTCGTACGCGAGGCCGTCGAGGAGCGCAAGGTCAGCATCCTCATCATCGACAGCCTCAACGGCTACCTGAACGCGATGCCGGAAGAGCGCTTCCTCCTGATTCAGATGCACGAGCTGCTGACGTACCTCGGGCAGCAGGGCGTGGCCACGCTGCTCGTCGTCGCGCAGCACGGCGTCGTGGCCACGGCCATGACCTCGCCGGTCGACGTCAGCTACCTCGCCGACTGCGTCGTCCTGCTCCGCTACTTCGAGCTCGCCGGCGAAATCCGGAAAGCGGTATCAGTTGTGAAGAAGCGCAGCGGCGCGCACGAGAAAGCGATTCGGCCGCTGAGCATCACCAGCGAGGGTCTCATGGTGGGACCGCCGCTGACGGAGTTCCATGGCGTGTTGTCGGGAACGCCGCTGGTCGAAGCGCACGTGAGCGGGGGGGTCGGAGACATGCTTCCAGGTGGCCGTAGCAAGTGAACGGATCGTGATCCTCGCCCCCACGGGGCGAGATGCGCAGCTCACCTGCGAGGCGCTGCGCACGGCCGGGCTGTCGGCCGAGGTCGCCCAGGACATCGGCCCGTTCTGCGACAAGATCGCAGACGCCGCCGGCGCGGCGATCCTCACCGAGGAAGCGCTGACGGCGCACGCGATGGAATGCCTGCGCGCGGCGCTGGAAAAGCAGCCGCCGTGGTCGGACCTGCCGCTGCTGCTCTTCACCTCGCGGCCGTCGGCGGAGCTGACGATGCATTCGTTCGAACAGCTCGGCGGACGCGCGAACGTGACCATGATCGAGCGTCCGGTGCGCGTGAAGACGCTCGTGAGCGCGGCGCAGGCGGCGCTGCGCGCGCGGCGGCGGCAGTACGAGATTCGCGATCTCGTCGGCGAGCTCGAACAGCGCGTCGACGAGCGCGACCAGTTCCTGGCCATGCTCAGCCACGAGCTGCGCAATCCGCTGGCGGCCATCGCGCTCGCCGTCGACTCGCTCGACGGACGCGACGTGTCGAACGAACAGGCCATCCTCACGCGGCAGACGCGCCATCTGGCGAAGCTCGTCGACGACCTGCTCGACATCGCGCGCGTGACCACCGGAAAGATCGCGCTCCAGACGACCGCCGTCGACTTCGCCGACGTCGTCGAGCACTGCGTCGAGACGATGCGTCCGCGCGCGGAGGCGCGGCGGCTGCAGCTGGTCGTGCAGATCGCGCAGCCGCACACGATCGTGCGCGGCGACGCGGTCCGGCTCGAGCAGGTCGTGAACAACCTGCTGTCGAATGCGATCAAGTACACGCCGCCCGAGGGGCAGATCGACGTCACGCTCGACGTCGATGGCGGCGACGTCGTGCTGCGCGTGCGCGACAACGGCAAAGGCATTCCGCCGGAGATGCTCACGCTCATCTTCGACATGTTCATGCAGGGCGAGACGACCATTGACCGCACCGAAGGGGGCATGGGCATCGGCCTCACGCTGGTGAAGAAGCTCGTCGGACTGCATCACGGCAACGTGCGCGCGTACAGCCGCGGGCGCGGCAGCGGCAGCGAGTTCGTGGTGCGCGTCCCGGTCGCGACGGAAGAGCAGCTCCGGCCCGCCGCGCCGCCGCAGCAGCGCGTGGCGCAGCCGGGCGCGCGGCGCATTCTCGTCATCGAGGACAACAACGAGATCCGCGACCTGCTGCACCTCAAGCTGCGCAAGCTCGGACATTCGGTCGAGGCGGCGTCGGACGGTGTGCACGGACTCGAGAAGCTGCTCGCCGATCCGCCCGACGTCGCGCTGATCGACATCGGCCTCCCCGGCATGGACGGCTACGAGATCGCGCGGCGCGTGCGCGCGACGCTCGCCACGGACGTCTATCTCATCGCGCTCACCGGCTACGGCCAGGCCGAGGACAAGAAGAAGGCGCTCGACGCCGGCTTCGACGTGCACCTCACGAAGCCGGCCGATTTCGTCGACCTGCAGAACATGCTCGCGCGCGCGCCGGTCGCGTCGTAACGCGCGCGCTCACAGCAGCGTGCACGCCTCCGCGAAGTCGAGCCGCGGCGCGCGCGGAAAGAGCGACGCCGGATCGCCGTAGCCGAGGTTGCAGAGGAAGTTCGAGCGCACGTGCCCTTCGGGGAAGAACTCCTGATCGCAACCCTCGCACTCGCGCCCGGCATTGAAGAACGCCTCGTCGAGCTTCATGTTGTCGAAGCCGGAGAGCGGCCCGCAGTCGAGCCCCGCCGCACGCGCGGCGAGCATGAGATACGCGCCCTGGAGCGTCGAGTTGCGGCGCGCCGTCGTCTCGACGAGCTGCGGGTTCGCGCGAAAGAGCTCGCGCATCGCCGGGTTGTGCGGAAAGAGCTTCGGCAATTTCTCGTAGAAGAGGAGGTCGTACGCGATGATCACCGTGACCGGCGCCGTCATCGTCTTCTCGACGTTACCCGGCGCGAGCGCGGGACGCAGCCGCTCTTTCGCTTCTTTCGAGCGCAGAAAGACGAAGCGCGCCGGACTCGTGTTCGCGCTCGTCGGCCCCCACTTCGCGAAGTCGTAGATCGCCCGCAGCGTCTCGTCGCTCACCGGCTTGTCGAGCCACTTGTTGTACGTGCGCGCATTGCGGAAGAGTTGATCGAGTGCAGCATCCGGCAGCAGTCCCATGAAAGTCCTCCTGCACGAGATGCAGCTTTCGCGCGCGCGTCTCTCTTCACGCCGCCGCCGATCAGCCGCGCGCGAAGCGCGCCGGCTGCCTCGCGGCGAGCAACCGCGGCGGCGAAGCCGTCCGCGTGTTGCCTTACTTGAGGCGCGCGTACAGCGTCGAAGGACTGATCTGCAATGCGCGCGCAGCCTTGCGCATGTTGCCCCCGGTCGCTTCGACCGCCGCGGCGACATAGCGCGCGATCAGATCGTCGAGCGGACGGATCTGCCATTCTTCCGTCGGCAGTCCATCGGCCGACGACGCGAGCTGCGGCGTCCCGCCTTCGATGATGAGGTCTTCGCTGCGCACCTGATCCTCGGCCAGCGTGAGCAGCGCGCGCTCGAGCACGTTGCGCAGCTCGCGCACGTTGCCGGGCCACGGGTAGCGCTCGAGCTTCTTCATCGCGTTCGCGCTCACCTTCGGCACCGCGCGTCCCATCTCCTTCGCGAGCGGGCGTAGCAGCTCCTGCACGAGGATGGGCAGGTCTTCCATGCGCTCGCGGAGCGGCGGCATGCGCAGGCGCACGACGTTGAGGCGGTAATAGAGATCGGAGCGGAAACGGCCGGCGGCCACTTCGCTGCCGAGGTCGCGGTTCGTCGCGGCGATGAGCCGGAAGTCCGCGCGGAGATCGCGGATGCCGCCGACGCGGCGGAAGCGTTTCTCTTCGAGCGCCTTCAGCAGGCGCGCCTGCACCGTCGTCTCCATCTCGCCGATCTCGTCGAGGAACAGCGTGCCTTCGCCGGCGATCTCGAAGAGGCCCGGCTTCGTGTTCGTGGCGTTCGTGAACGCGCCGCGCTCGTGGCCGAAGAGCTCCGACTCGAGCAGTTCCTTCGAGAGTCCCGCGCAGTTGAGGTCGACGAACGGCGCGCGTGCGCGCGGTGAGCGGTTGTGGATGAGGCGCGCCATCACGCCTTTGCCGGTGCCCGACTCGCCTTCGATCAGCACCGGCGACGGCGCGCGCGCAATCTGCGGGAGGATGCTGTTCAGATGCTGGACGGATGGAGAGATGCCGGGAATGCGATCCACCTGTCCGGCTTCATTGCGTTTCAGCGCGAGGAGCTCGCGGCGCGTCGAGATCATCCGCCGCACCGTCTCCAGCGTCGCCAGCAGCGTGTCGTAATCGAACGGCTTCTGGAGAAACGTCTCCGCGCCGAGCTTCATCGACTCGATCACGCGATCGACCGAGCCGCCGCCCGACATCATGATCACCGCCGTCGTCTCCGAGTACATCTTCAGCTGATGCAGCAGATCGATGCCTGTGGTGTCGGGAAGCGAGACGTCGAGCAGCACGACGTCGGGTGAGAACTCGCCGAAGGCGACGATGGCCTCGCGGCCGGTCGAGGCGACGCGCACCTGCCAGTCGTCTTCGAGCAGCGCGGCCAGTCCGGCGGTGATCTGTGGGTCGTCGTCGACGATCAGGAGTCGGCTCAGCAGGTCGCTCATCGTCCGAAAATCATACACCCGTCCGCCGTACGCACAGGGCTGATTCTACGCAAATGTGCACTAAACCACGACGTTTCAGATAGTTAGCCGACTTGGCCATCATGGTACCGGCCTTGGACTAAGGCAGCGCGTCCAGTCGTCCGGAAAGGAAACACCAAATGATCGTCGCCGCTGCCGCCTTAACGCTTGCCATTCAGTTCGATCTCGACCTCGGCGCCTTCAAGCGCAAAGCGGAGCCCGCGCCGAAGGTCACCTGCGGGATCACCACCGTCGGCTACCGCTTCGTCGGGAAGCCGGGACAGGCGTTTCGCTATGCCGGCGACACCTACGTCGTTCCCGAGGAGGGCGAGATCGAGCTGATCGCCGCCCGCCACAAATCCACGTACACGATCGCCGACAAGTCGCTGCCGCTCGATGTCTGGCCGCTCGACCAGTTCGGTTTCCGCACCGTTCCCCTCCCCTCGCCCGCCATCACGAAAGGAGAAAACCAGTGACGAACTTCCTGCAGCACACGATGTCCGACCTCCGCGGCGGCCGCAGCAGTTGGCGCGTGCTGGCCGCCCTCTGCTTGCCGTCGTTCGCTCTTTCCGTCGCGACGTACCTCCTGCAGAACGCCCGGTGACGATCATGCGCGCAAGCACGCACCCGTTCGAAGACCGCATCACGCTCGTGGCGCGCGAGTCGGCCAAGGAGCGCCGCGAGTGGAATCGCGACGCCTACGTCCGCGCGCGCATGGCCTTCGTCGATTCGATCCGCATGCTGAAGACGGCGGTGGACGCCGCGATCTCCGGCATTGCGCTCGACGTCGAGCGCCTGGTGATCGACCGCACCGGCACGGGCGACGACTTTCTCGACCTCATGTCCGCGCTGCCCGGGGAGTTCACCGGCGACGTGCTGATGATCCGCGACGACGGCGGCGGCTATCTCAGCGCGACGGGCCGCGGCGGCGACCGTGTGCTGTACGCGCTCAGCGCGCGCGACACGCACTTCTATCTCGAAACCCACGACCTGGTGCAGGAGCACGCGGCGTTCGCGCGCAGCGCGTAGGAGCCACGATGAGCGAGGAACCCTTCATGAACGGACGACCGCGCGGCGGAGACTGCGTGCTGATCGTCGATGACGACCGGTACGTCACCGAGGCGCTGGCGATGACGCTGGAGCGCAACGGCCGCACCACGATCGTCTGCTCCGATCTCGAATCGGCGGAGCTGACGCTGGCGCGGTTCCCGGTGACGCATCTCGTCACGGACGTGCAGTTCTCGGGCGCGTTCGGGTTCGAGGGGCTCCACTTCGTCGGCCAGGTCAAAAAGCTCCACCCGCAATGCAGCATCATCCTCATCACCGGTTTCGCGACCGATGCGCTGCGCGCCACCGCGCTCGCGCACGGCGCGACGGCGCTGCTGCCGAAGCCGTTCGAGACGTCGGAGCTCGAGGCGGTGTTCGGCACCGGTCCCGAGCCGGCCGACGGCGCGGAGTATCAGATGATCCGCGTGCCGCCGATCGACGAGCTGCTGCGCAACGACCTGCTCTTCGCCGCGTTCCAGCCGATCGTGCGCCTCGCCGCGGGCGGCGTGACGACGTTCGCGTACGAGGCGCTCTCGCGCGTACGCGGACGCTGGCCGCTCGGCGGTCCCGCGGAGCTCTTCGCGTACGCGGGGCGGCGATCGCGGTTGTGCGAGCTGAACGTCGCCGCGATCGAGTGCGCGCTGCGCAACGCGGCCGGGCTGCCGCCGAGCGGCGCGCTCTTCATGAACGTCGATCCGCAGGCGCTCAATGCGCGGCTCGTGCAGGCGATGAAGACCGCGGCCACGCGCGCGAGCATTCCGCTCTCACGCCTCGTCGTCGAAATCACGGAGCGCTCGAACTTCGCGGCCGATGAATCGATCGACGACGTGCTCGTCTCGCTGCGCGCGGAAGGCGTCCGCTTCGCGCTCGATGACCACGGCTCCGCGTACTCGCACCTCGGCATGATCGACCGCATCCGGCCGTCGTTCATCAAGGTGAGCCACGAGTTCGGCACCGGCTTCGAGCACGACGAGACGAAGCTGCGCATCATCCGCCACGTGGTCGGTCTGGCGCGCGACTTCGGCTGCCAGACGGTGCTCGAAGGCGTGGAGACGCCGGAGACCGCGGACGCGGCGCGCGAGCTCGGGATCGGTCTCGCGCAGGGCTTCTACTTCGGACGCCCCGACGTCGCCTCGCACTGGATTCGAACGGAAGGCACGCGCGTCATCGCGGCGGCGTGAACACGATCATGACGAAAGGACGCATTGCCACGGGCTTCTTCCTCGCCGGCTGCGCGCTGCTGCTGCTCGACGCCGCGACCGCGACGCCGCTCATTGCGCCGTTCGCCCTGGTCGTTTTCATGGCCGCGTTCAGCAGCATCCGCCACGAGCTGCGCGTCACGTACGACGCGCGCGAGGCCGCGGCCACGGAGAACGCCGCGCTGCGCTCCGACGTCGAGCGGCTCGAACATCGCTCGCGCGACATCACGCTGCTCGCGGAGATGAGCGAGGTGCTGCAGCTCTGCACGACGCTGTGCGAGGCCATCGACGTGCTGCCCGCGTACGGCATCCGTCTGTTTCCCGGCTTCGACGGCGCGGTCTACATCGCCGGCGCCGACGACGCGCGCACGCTGGAGAGCGCGGCGGCGTGGGGCGACGATCTCGAAGACGTGACGGCGCTGAACCGCACCGACTGCTGGGCGCTGCGCCGCCTCGACGCGCACGTCGCCGACGCGTCGAAAGCCGCCGTGCACTGCCGCCACCACGCGCGTGACGCCCGCGCGATGCGCGTCTGCATTCCGCTCCTCGCCGCCGGCGAGACGACCGGCCTGCTCACGCTGCGCGCGTCCTCCGGCGCGCCGCTCCCCGCGAACGCGGAGCTCTTCGCCGATCAGGTCGCACTCGCGCTCGCGAACCTGCGCATGCAGGAGGCGCTGCGCACGCGCGCGCTCCGCGACGGACTCACCGGTCTCTACAACCGCCGCCACATGGAAGAGGCGCTGGCGCGCGAGCTCGGACGCGACGACGCGTCGACCGGCGTGCTGCTCATCGACGTCGATCACTTCAAGCGCTTCAACGATACGTGGGGCCACGGCGGCGGCGACGCGCTGCTGCAGCAGCTCGCGCGCGCGATGCAGGTCGTCTGCGGCGAGCACGACGTCGTCTCCCGCTACGGCGGCGAGGAGTTCGTCGTGGTGATGCCGCACGCCGGCGGCGACGTGGTGCGCGCGCGCGCCGAGCGTCTCCGCGAAGAAGTGAAGCACCTCGTCGTCCACCACGACGGCCAGCTCCTCGGCAGCATCACGCTGTCGATGGGCATCGCCGTCGCGCCCGACCACGGACACACCGTGGAAACGCTGATCGCGAACGCCGACCGCGCGCTCTACGCCGCGAAAGCCGCCGGCCGCGATCGCGTCGCAACTCCGCCGCCGCAGATGGTCAGTCGCGACGCGGCCTGACGCTTCCGAACGAAACGAAGAAGGAACAAGCCCATGAGCGCTCTCGAAATCGATGCCCTCCCCGAAAACCCGGCCGATCGCCGCCGCGAGCCGCGGCTGCGTCTCACCAGCGCCGTGCCCGCGCGCATCGGCCGCGGCGAAGGCTCGCTGGTCGATCTCAGCCTGCACGGCATGCGCGTCCGCCACTCGACGCCCGCGGGCCGCGGCACGCGCGTGCGCGTCAGCTTCGAATGGCGCGGCGAGCGTTTCGCCGCGACCGCGGAAGTGCTCGCCTCGCGCGTGGCGGCGCTGACCGCCGACGGCGGAACGCTCTTCGAGTCGCGGCTGCGTTTCGTCGATCTCACCGCCGACGCGCACGAGGTGCTCGACCGCGTGCTCGGCACGATCCGCAACCGCGATCTGCGGCGCTGGGTGGCGAACCTGCGCGGCTGGACGGACGAGGAGACGACGCCGCACGCGAACGCGCCTTTGCGCGATGCGCGCGCCGCTGCGCCGAGCGCGACGCCTTCGCTGAGCGCGTTCCTGCGCTGCCGCTTCCGCGACGGCCGCTGGGAGAAGCAGTGGACGCGCGATGCGACGCAGCCGCTCAACGGATTCGTGCTGCCGGCGAGCGTCGACACCGGGGAAATCGCGCGGCTCTGCTCCACCTATGAACAGATGGATGCGGACGGGCGTCATCTCCTGCGGCTCATGGCCGCCGCCGTGGTCAAGGAGGGTGTCGCGGGAGTTTGAGAAGGAATACCATATGGGTGTGATGGCGGAACGGGAAGGGCCGTGCCGCCGTCGCACCCGTCGTGAACGACCCGCCTGCAGGTCACTATGCCGCAATCGCCGCGTTCGCCCAGCGCGCCGTGCGGGAGCGCAGTATCCCTGCGCTGGGCAGAGCTCTGCTCGAGGCCGTCACGGAGATCGTCGGCGGCGACGCGTGCGCGCTGCTCGTAGCGCCGCGCGGCGGCAACGAGCTCGACGTCGTCCGACGCTCCGGCTTCACGCGCTCGCGCCGCACGCGTCTCCCGCGTACGAACGGCTCGCTCTACGCCGACGCGCTGGCGAAGAACGCGCTCGTCTCGCGCCGCCTCGGCGCCGCTGATTTCGACGCCGATCCCGAGCTCGCCGCGCAGCAGTTCCACTCCGCGCTCGCCGCGCCGGTGACGGTCGGCAGCGACGCGTGGCTCGTCGTCACCTACCGCAAGCGCGGCTCGATCGCGCGCACCGCGCACGCGCCGGCGCAGGCGCTCGTCACGATCTTCGGCGCGGCGCTCGCGCGGCGGCGCGCGGAAGAGCGGCTCGACGATCGCGAGCGCACGCTGCGCCTCCTCTTCGAGCAGATCCCGGCGATCGTCTGGACGGTCGACGAGCGTCTCGTCCTCACCTCGAGCCGCGGCGGCGATCCGAACATGCCACGCGGCGTCGGCCATCCGCTCTCCGCGCTCGGTTTCGCACCCGACTCCGAGCCGATGAACGCCGTGCGCGCGGCGCTCGCCGGCGAGTCGGGCAACTACGAGCTCGTCTTCCACGACACCGTCTTCGCGAATCGCGTGGAGCCGCTGCGCGACGGCAACGGCACGATCTCCGGCGCCATCGGCGTCGCCTTCGACATCACCGATCGCAGCCGCGCGCTCGAAGAGTTGCGCGCGTCGCGCGAGGAGCTGCGCCGGCTCGCCGCGCATCTCAGCGGCGTGCAGGAGAGCGAACGGCGCCGCATCGCGCGCGAGCTGCACGACGAGCTCGGACAACGCCTCACCGCGATCCACTTCGAGCTCGCGCACACCGCCGAGCTCCTCGGCGCGGGCGACGTCGACGCGGCGAAGAAGACGCTCGCCGCCGCCGCGGCGCTCGTGCAGACGTCGATGGGCGCGGTGCGCTCCGTGGCCACGCAGCTGCGTCCCGCGACGCTCGACGACTTCGGCTTCCGCCACGCCGTCGAACAGGAAGTGGAGGCCTTCGCCACGCGCACCGGGATCGACGCCGAGCTGCGCATCGAAGGCCTCGACGACACCTCCGTCTCCCCCGATCTCGCCACGGCGCTCTACCGCATCGTTCAGGAAGCGCTGACGAATGTGGCGCGGCACGCCGCGGCGACGCACGTTGGTATCAGGATCGATCGCAGGGACTCGCACATCGTCGCGGAAGTCAGAGACAATGGCCGCGGCATCACGCGTGAGGAAATCGAGAGCGGGCGGTCCATCGGTCTCACCGGTCTGCGCGAGCGCGCCTTCGCATTCGGCGGAGAGGTGAAGATCGAGGGCACGCCCGGCGCGGGCACGAGCGTGCACGTGCAGTTGCCGCTCGCGGCCGATGACGGCGGGGAGATCTTGGATGAAGATCATCGTGGCCGATGATCATTCGATCGTGCGCAGAGGCTTGCAGGGCATCATCGCCCGCAAGCCGGACTGGATCGTCGCGGCCGAAGCGGAGACGGCGGAAGAGCTGTTCGAGGCGCTGCGGCGCGACCGCTACGACATCCTCGTGCTCGATCTCATGCTCCGCAATCGCAGCGGACTCGATCTACTGCCCGAGCTGCGCCGCGAGTATCCGAGCCTGCCCGTGCTCATGCTCAGCATGCATTCCGAGGAGCAGTACGCGATCCGCTGCCTGCGCGCGGGAGCGCGCGGATACGTGCAGAAAGACAGCAGTCTCGAAGACTTGCTCGAGGCGATCGGACGCGTCGCCGCGGGACGGACGTGGGTCAGTTCCGCGGTCGCGGAGCAACTGGCGACGCAGCTCGTGTCGCCGAGCGAGAAGCCGCCGCACGAGCTGCTCTCGCCGCGCGAGTTCGAGGTGTTCCGCATGATCGCCACGGGCCAGTCGATCACCGAAATCGCGGGGCAGCTGCACGTCAGCGTGAAGACCGTGAGCACGTACCGCACGCGCATTCTGGAGAAGACCGGCTTCCATTCGAACGCCGACATCGTGGCGTACGCGGTTCGTAACTCGATGGTGTAGGAGCCCTCCTACGTGCGAATTTCTTGTCGTCTGATGGTATTGCCGTCACTACGTATTTATTTTGTGGGACGGTAGCCACTTCCCTCGTCCGCGTCCCTCGAAAGCCGATGACCACACTTCCTCTTGCCCTGAAGGGCTTCGGGGCTCACGCCCTCTTTTCTGCCGGTCCCGGCGAACCTGCCGGCCTCTTACACGCGCTCTCCGAATCGAACCTCATCGGCGTCGTCCAGTGGACCGCCGGCGGCTCCCTCACCTCCGCGAACGCGAAGTTCCTCGAGCTGGCCGGCATCGACGAAACGCTGCTCGCGTCGCTGCAGTGGGAAACGCTGACCGCGCGCGAGTCGCGAGTGGCCGAGGCGCGCGCGCACGACGAATTGCGCGAGGAGGGACGCTGCGCGACGTACGAGAAGCGCTGGACGCGTCCCGACGGCACGCTCGTCGTCACGCACGTCACGACCGTCCTCGCCGACGCGGACACGCAGCAGTACGTCTCGTTCGTCTGCGACGTCTCGGCGTGGCACGAGCTGGAGCGGCAGAACTCCGAGGTGGCACGGCTCACGCGCGAGCTGGCGGAGCTCCGCGAGGAGACGGAGACCTTCTCGTACTCGGTCGCGCACGATCTGCGCGCGCCGCTCCGCGCCATCGACGGCTTCAGCACGCAGCTCGAGCTCGATCACGCGGCGACGCTCGACGAGCCCGCGCGCGGCAGTATCCAGCGCATCCGCACCGCCGTCGGACGCATGGCGCTCCTTCTCGACGACATCCTCGGCATGGTGCGCCTCTCGCGCAGTCCGCTGCGCAGGCAGGACCTCGATTTCACGGTGCTCGCCCGCGCGGTCGTCGGCGACGTGCGCGCGCGTTCCGGCGATCACGCCATCCGCATCGACATTGAAAAGGACCTGCGCGTTTCCGCCGATCCGCAGCTCCTGCGCATCACGCTCGAGAACCTGATCGGCAACGCCGTGAAGTTCAGCACGAAGCGCGAAGACGCGCACGTGATCGTCGGCCGCGACGGCGCGGAGCTCTTCGTCCGCGACAACGGCATCGGCTTCGACCCGGCGTACGCGACGGCCGTCTTCGCGCCGTTCCAGCGCCTCAATCCCGTTTCGCAGTACGACGGTCACGGCCTCGGGCTCGCCATCGTGCAGCGCATCGTCCGCCGCCACGGCGGCACGGTGCGCGTGGAGACGGAGCCGGGCCGCGGCACGACGTTCTTCTTCACGCTCGGAAGCGAGACCTCATGAAGCTGTTGATGATCGAGGACAACCCGTACGACGCGGAGCTGGTCACCGCGGAACTGCGGCGTTTCGGCCTCGACTTCGAGCCGCGGCGCGTCGATACGCGCGCGGCACTCGCCGAGGCGCTCGATGAAGGACCGTGGTCGCTGATTCTGTGCGACTACAACCTCCCGGGCTTCGGCGGCGGCGAGGCGCTGGCGATGGTGCGCGCCGTCGACGCGCGCGTGCCGTTCATCATCGTCTCCGGCATGGTCGGCGAGGAGCGCGCGGTGGACATCATCCGCGCCGGCGCGAACGACTACGTGATGAAGGATCGCCTCGGCCGGCTCGGTCCGGCGATCGAGCGCGAGCTGCGCGACCAGCAGCTGCGCGCGGAGCGCAGCAGTCTGTTCGACGCGTTCCGCCGTTCCGAGGAACGCTACCGTCGCATCTTCGAGCACGCGCCGATCGGCGTCGCCGTCAGCACGCCCGACGGCCGCTTCCTCAAGATCAACGACCGCGTGGTGACGACGCTCGGCTATCCGCGCGAGGCCATCGTCGGCCGCCACCTCGCCGACTTCGCGCTCGACCGCCGCCCCGGCGACGCCACCACGTACGAGGCGCGCTTCCTCCGCCGCGACGGCGCGATCGTCTGGGGCAGCGTCACCGTCTCCGCGATCGCCAGCGACAACGGCGACATCGAACAGATCGTCTGGCTCATCGAAGACATCACCGCGCGCAAACAGACGCAGGAACAGCTGTCGATGCAGGCGCGCCTGCTCGACTCCGTGCAGGAAGCGGTCGTCGCCGCCGACAAGACCGGCCGCATCATCTACTGGAACCGATTCGCCGAAGAGCTGTACGGCTGGCGCGCCGAGCGCGTGATGGGCCGGCTGCTGCTGGAGATGATTCCTCCGCAGACGCGCGAGGACGGCACGAACATCCTGCGCCGTCTCATCGCCGGCGGGCACTGGTCGGGCGAGCTCACGCTGCAGCGGCGCAACGGCACGCTCTTCCCCGCGTGGGTGCTCGGCGGCGCGCTGCACGATGCCGCGGGCAACCTCGCCGGCGTCGTCGCTGTGTCGCACGACATCACCGAACGCCGGCGCGCCGAGGAAGAGCTGCGCTCGAGCCGCGAGCTGCTCGCCGACGCGCAACGCATCGCGCGCATGGGCAGCTGGGAGCTCGACCTCGAGACCGGCCGCCGCGCGTGGTCGGACGAGTTCTATCGCATCTTCGGCTTCGAGCCGCGGAAACAGCCCGACGTCGCGCTGATCGAGTCGCGCTATCACCCCGACGATCTGCCGGCCGTGCAGGCGCGCCGGTTCGAGATGGCGGAGAAGGGCGGTCCGTTCGACGACACGGCGCGCCTGCTCATGCCCGACGGCGAAGTGCGCTGGGTGCAGGGCCGCGGCCGCGTCATCAACAACGACGCCGGCAAGCCGGTGAAAGTCATCGGCGTGCTGCAGGACGTCACCGAGCTGCGCATGCATCAGGAAGAGCTGCAGCGCCGCGCGATGCAGCACGCGGCCGTTGCGGACCTCGGCGCGATCGGACTGCGCGGCGACTCGATCGATGCGCTGCTCGCCGAGGCCGCGGAGACGGCCACGCGCGTCCTCGGCGTCGAGTTCTCCAGCATCATCGAGAAAACCGCCGGCGGCTTCCGCTACGCCGCGGGCCACGGATGGGACGGTGAGCTCACACCCGGCGAGATGCTCGACAACACCGCGTACTCGAGCTTCGTCATCTCGCAGGACGCGCCCGTCGTCGTCGACGACCTGCAGACGGAGACGCGCTTCGAGATTCCGCCGCGCTTCGTGCGCACCGGCGTCGTCAGCGGCCTCGGCATCCCGATCGTCACCGGCAAGCAGGAGACGTGGGGCCTGCTCAACGCGTACTCGCGTACGCGGCGGGTCTTCTCCACCGCCGACGTCGACTTCCTCCGCTCGATCGCGGCCGTGCTCGCGCAGGCGATCGAACGGCAGTCGGTCGAAAGCGAGCTGCGCGTACGCGCGCTGCAGCAGAGCGCGATCGCGGAGCTCAGCCGGCTCGCCGTGAAGTCCGTTGGCACGGCCACGCTCGACCGCGCGTGCACGCTCATCCAGGAGCGCCTCGGCGTCGAGCATGCGATGTACTACGAGCTCGACGTCGAGTCGGGCGTGCTGCGCTACCGCGCCGGCACGCACTGGGCGGCGGAGCCGTATCCGGTCGTGCCGGTCGACGAGCGGTCGCAGTCGGGCGTCTCGCTGCTGAACAACCATCCAGTCGTCGTCGACGACTACACCGCCGCGCACTTCGGCACCGCGCCGCTCTTCATCGAAGCGGGCATCCGCAGCGGCGTCACCGTTCCGGTGTCGAGCCCCACGTCGATCTTCGGCGTGCTCGTCGCGCAGTCGCGGCACGACAAGCGCTTCAGCGAGTCGGACGTTCACTTCATCGAGTCTCTGGCGAACCTCATGTCCGAAGCGATGGAGCGGGAGCGCGCCAGCCGCGCGCTCGTGGCTTCCGAGGAACGCTACCGCGACGTCGTCGAAGGCGCGTCGGAAGTCATCTTCACGATCTCGATGCAGGGCACGTTCACGTCGATCAACGCGGCGTTCGAGAAAGTGACCGGCTTTCCCGCCAGCGAATGGATCGGACGCCGCTACATCGAGCTCGTGCATCCCGACCACCGCGGCCACTCCGGCGGCGTGTTCCGGAAAGTCGTCGAGGATCACGAGTCGGTGTCGGACGTGCTGCCGATCCTCGGCAAGAACGGGCCGGTGACCGTCGAGCTGACGTCGTTCCCGAAAGTCGAGAACGGCCGCACCACCGCGATCTACGGCTTCGCGCGCGACGTCACCGACACGCTGCGCGCGGAGAAAGAGCGGCAGAACCTCACGCGCAACCTGCAGTTGCTGCTCGAATCGACCGTCGAAGGCATCATCACGACGGATCTCGACGGCATCTGCACGATGTGCAACGCCGCGGCGGCGCGCCTCGTCGGACGCTCGCAGGACGAGCTCCTCGGCGCCGACATGCACGGGCTGCTGTACGAGAAGCCCGGCGTGCGTTCGGCGGAGAGCCCGATGTTCGCCGTCGGCCGCACCGGCGAGATCTGCGAGCTCGCGCTCGACGTCTTCTGGCGTCCCGACGGCACCGCGGTGCCGGTCGAATACTCGGCCGCGCCGATCGTCGATGAAGGCGTGCCGGTCGGCATCGTCGTCAGCTTCACCGACATCAGCGAGCGGCAGAAGCTCGAGGCGAAGCTCGAACAGGCGAACCGCGTCTCGAGCCTCGGCCGCCTCGCCGCCACCGTCGCGCACGAGTTCAACAACGTGCTCATGGGCATCGCGCCGTTCGTCGAGCTCGTGCGCCGCGGCAAGAACGTCGAGGTCTCGCTCGAGCACATCGCCCGCGCCGTCAAACGCGGACGCCGCATCACCGAAGACATCCTCCGCTTCTCACAGCCCGCCGAGCCGGCGCGCACCACGTTCGAAGTCGACGGCTGGCTGCAGAACATCTGCGTCGAGGCGCGCACGCTGCTGCCGCCGTCATGCTCGATCGAAGTGGCGATCACGGAGCCGGGGCTGCGCATCGACGGCGATCCGAATCAGCTGCAGCAGATGTTCACGAACCTCATTCTCAACGCGCGCGACGCGATGGTCGGCTCCGGCGCGATCAACATCGCCGCGTGCCGCGAGCAACCGGGCGCGAGACTGCCGTTCGCTGTCGATCAGCCCGAGCGCTTCGTGCACTTCATCGTCAGCGACAACGGCAGCGGCATGCCGCCGGAGACGCTGCGCCACATCTTCGAGCCGCTCTTCACCACGAAGAAATCGGGCACGGGACTCGGCCTCTCGGTGACGCACCAGGTCGTGCAGCGGCACGGCGGCGACATCTTCGCGGAGAGCACCGTCGGCATCGGCACGACGTTCCACATCTTCATTCCGATGGCCGAGCGTCCCGCGCTCGAGCTGGTCGACGACCAGAACGACGCCGCGCCGACGGCGACCGGCGCGCGGCGCGTGCTGCTCGTCGAAGACGACCGCGCCGTCTCGACCGGGCTCGCGGCGCTGCTCGAATGCGAGGGAATGATCGTCGATCTCGCGGAGAGCGGCGCCGCCGCGATCGCGGCGCTCGCACGGCGCACGCCTGACGTCGTCGTGCTCGACGTCGGACTGCCGGACATGGACGGCGTGGCCGTCTACGACCGCATCGCGGTCACGCATCCGACGCTGCCCGTCATCTTCTCGACCGGCCACGGCGATCGCTCGAAGCTCGACGAGCTGCTGAACAAGCCGCATCTCGCCTACCTGCTCAAGCCGTACGAGGTCTCGACGCTCCTCGAGACGATCGGCAGCGTGATGCACCAGACGATGCAGCGGCAGACGGCGTGACGCGCGTCGCGCGCGCTACAGGTACTCGAAGATCTGCACGAGCACCGATTGCGCGACCGTCGAGCCGGACGCGCTCGCGGGCCGCGTCGCGGTGAGCGGCGGATTCGACGGCGACGCGGACACGGTGTCGAGCACGACGACGTGCGTGTGGCCGTCCTGTTCGTCTCCCGCTTTCGGATTCGTCAGCACCCAATGCTGCGGCCCCGGCGCCGGAACGGTCGGAATCGAGATCGCCGCGAACGTCTGTCCGCCGAAGACGCGCAGCAGATAGCTCGTCTCCGCGCTCGGGAGCGCCGGCGCGGCGAGGCTCGACGGACTGTCCGCGCTGCCGCGCACGTCGCCGCCGTTTTTTATCCAGACGATCGACGCGCTCGCCATCACCGGCGCGATGCCGCCGGTCGTGGCCGGCCCGCTGCCGTTGAGCGAGAAGCGGAACGGACTGGCGTTGCTGACGTCGTTGCCGAGTGCGGTGAAGGTGTCGACGCGGAAGCCGTTGCCGGCGGCGACGGTCGAGCGCACGAGCGTCCAGCCGGTCGGTGCCATCGGCGGCGCGATGTTCGTTCCCGGCGCGCTCGCCGCGATGACGACGACGTAGCTCCCCCACTGCCCCACATCGGCCGGCTTCGGCACGGTCAGCGCGAGCACGGGCGTCGACGACGCCACCGACGTGAAGCGGATCCCCGCGTCATGCGAGATTCCGCCGCCACGGCTCGCGGCATACGCGATCGCAACGACGGCGATGACGGCAACGACGATGATCACCACGACGGCAACGGTCATTCAATCCCTCCGAGGGAGAGAGTAGCAGGCGGTATGCTCTCGCGACGATGCCGCAATCCCTCGTCGCCGGATTCTGGGGTCTCCTCGCAGGCTCGGCGTTGCTGCTCGGCGCCGGCGTCGGCTACTTCACGCGGGTGCCGCAGCGGCTCGTCGCGGCGATCATGGCCTTCGGCGCGGGCGTGCTGATCTCCGCGCTCGCGTTCGATCTGATGGACGAGGCGTATCACCGCGGCGGCTTCGTCTCCGCGGCCGCGGGGTTCATCGGCGGCTCGATCGTCTACACGGCGGCGAACCTGCTGCTCACGCGCGTGCATCGCGGCGCGAAGCACCGCAAGCGTTCCGGCGACCGGCAGCCGACCGAGAGCGACCATCCGGGCAGCGGGCTCGCCATCGCGGTCGGCGCGCTCCTCGACGGCATCCCCGAGTCGATCGTCATCGGCGTCTCGCTCCTCGGCGGCGGAAAGGTCAGTCTCGTCGCCGTGGTCGCGGTTTTTCTCTCCAACGTTCCGGAAGGACTCTCGAGCTCGGCCGGCATGCGCACGGCGCATCGCAGCGCGCGCTACGTCTTCTCGGTCTGGGGCGGCATCGCGCTCATCAGCGGCTTCGCCGCGCTCCTCGGCTACCTCGTCTTCGCCCACGCGAGCGCGAACGTCATCGCGGCGACGACGGCGACCGCGGCCGGCGCGATCCTGACGATGCTGTCCGATACGATGATCCCCGAGGCGTTCGAGGTCGCGCACGACTTCACGGGGATCATCAGCGTGGTTGGCTTTCTGGTGGCATTCGTGCTGACGAAGCTCGGCGGTTGACATCAAACCGGCGCGCTGTTTGCCCTACTCGTTCGCATGAACGAACCTCATGAACTCTCTCTTCGCGATACGGCAAAAGGCGTTGCCGTGCGCGCGGGCATTCTCTCGGTTGCCGCGCTCGTCATCGGCGCGTGGGTCTTCGGACTCGCGGCGAAGGCGGCCAGCGGCCTCGTGAAGCTCGCCGTCGGCACGATTCTCCTCGGCATCGGCACGGGCGTCGTCACGTGGGAAGTGAAGAAAGTGCAGCGTCACCTTCACGGTCGCACGCAGCCTCAGCCGCTGCTGTAGAACACCCGGGAGCGGAGGAGGCGCGCGAGTAGAATCCGCCTCCATGCAGAAGAGTCGAACTGCCGTTCTCCTCCTCTCCCTCCTTCATCTTCTCCTTCTCCCCGTCGTTCTTCACGCGCAGGTCGATCCCGAGCTGCTCGCCGGCATGAAGGCGCGCTCGATCGGTCCGGCCGCGATGAGCGGACGCGTCGCCGCGATCGAAGCGGTCGAGTCGAATCCGAACATCGTCTACGTCGGCGCCGCCACCGGCGGCCTCTGGAAGTCGACGAACGCCGCGCTGAGCTTCACGCCCATCTTCGACGACCAGCCGGTCGCCGCCATCGGCGCCATCGCCATCTTCCAGCCGAGTCCCGACATCGTGTGGGTCGGTACCGGCGAAGGCAACGTGCGCAACTCCGTCTCCGTCGGCAACGGCGTCTACCGGACGCTCGACGGCGGCAAGACCTGGCAGCACCTCGGCCTCGACAAGACCGAGCGCATTCCGCGCATCGTCGTGCATCCGCGCGATCCAAACGTCGCCTGGGTCGCCGCGCTCGGCCAGGAGTGGTCGCCGAACGCCGACCGCGGCGTCTTCAAGACCGTCGACGGCGGCAAGAGCTGGCGCAAAGTGCTCTTCGTGAACGACCGCACCGGCGCCGCCGATCTGGTCATCGATCCGTCGAATCCGAACAAGCTCTTCGCGTCGATGTGGGAGTACCGGCGCTGGCCGTGGTACTTCAACTCCGGCGGCCCCGGCTCGGGACTCTACGTCTCGTACGACGGCGGCGAAACGTGGAAGCGCTATACCGAAGACGACGGCATGCCGAAAGGTGTGCTGGGGCGCATCGGCGTCGCCATCGCGCGCTCGAACCCGAGCATCGTCTACGCGCTCGTCGAAGCCGACAAGAGCGCGCTGCTGCGCTCCGACGATGGCGGTCGCAAATGGACCGCGGTCAACACGGAGACCGACATCGCCAATCGCCCGTTCTACTACACGTTTCTCCGCGTCGATCCGCAGGACGCGAATCGCGTCTACAACATCTACTCGGTGATCAGCGTGTCGAACGACGGCGGGCGCACGTTCAAGACGCTCGTGCCGTACTCGAAAGTGCATCCCGACCATCACGCGATGTGGATCGATCCGAACGACGGCGGCCACATCCTCGAAGGCAACGACGGCGGCGTCTCGGAATCGCGCGACCGTGGCACGAGCTGGCGCTTCGTCGCGTCGCTGCCGCTCGGCCAGTACTACCACATCGCCGTCGACAACGAGATGCCGTACAACATCTACGGCGGCATGCAGGACAACGGCTCGTGGAAAGGGCCGAACACGACGTGGGAGACCGCCGGCGTGCGCAACTGGGACTGGCAGGAGATCGGGTTCGGCGACGGCTTCGGCACCGCGCCGATTCCCACCGATCCGATGGTCGGCTACGCGATGAGCCAGGAAGGGCACATCGTCCGCTGGAACCTGCGCACCGGCGAGCGGAAGGACATCCGCCCCGCGCCACTCGATCCGAACACGCCCATCCGCTTCAACTGGAACGCCGCCATCGCCGTCGATCCGTTCGATCCGAACGGCGTCTACTTCGGCAGCCAGTACGTGCATCACTCGAGCGATCGCGGCGAGACGTGGAAGACGATCAGCCCCGATCTCACGACGAATCGCAAGGAGTGGCAGCAGCAGGACAAGAGCGGCGGCCTCACGCTCGACGCGAGCGGCGCGGAGAACTTCACGACGATCATCGCGCTCGCGCCGAGTCCCGTCGACCGCAACGTCGTCTGGGCCGGCACCGACGACGGCCGCGTGCAGGTGACGCGCGACGGCGGCGCGCACTGGACGAGCGTCGAGGCGAATCTCAAAGGCGTTCCCGCGAACACGTGGGTGCCGGAGATCAAGGCCTCGACGTACGACGCCGGCACCGCGTTCATCGTCCTCGACGATCACCGCCGCTCGAACTGGACGCCGTACGTCTTCCGCACGAACGACTACGGCAAGACGTGGACGTCGCTGGCGACGAAAGACCTCTGGGGCTACGCGCTCTCGATCGAACAGGATCCGGTCGACGCCGATCTCCTCTTCCTCGGCACGGAGTTCGGTCTCTGGACGAGCCTCGACGGCGGCAAGTCGTGGTCGAAGTGGAAGCACGGCTTCCCGACGGTGTCCGTGCAGGGACTGAAGATCCATCCGCGCGATCACGATCTCGCCATCGCCACGCACGGGCGCGCCGCGTACATCCTCGACGACATCCGCCCGCTGCGCACGATGTCGAAAGCCGTGCTCGCCGAGCCGCTGCACTTCTTCAGCGTGCCCGACGCGCAGCAGTACACCGTGCGGCAGAAGGAAGGCTCGCGCTTCGTCGGCGACTCCGAATTCCGCGGCGAGAACGAGCCGTACGGCGCGCTCCTCACCTACTCGCTCAACGTCGCCGGCATCCCGCATCCGACGGAAGAACGCGAACGCGAGCGCAAGGAGAAGGAACGCGACGCCGCGCGGCAGGCGATCGTGACCGACGAAGGCGTGCCGCAGGTCGTGAGCGACGTGCCGAAGGAGCCGGAGGCGCAGAAGGCGAAGCAGGAACAGAAGGAAGCGCAGAAGCCGCAAGGCCAAACGCAGGCGACACGCGCCGGCGACGACAAGCCGCCGCAAGTCGACATCGAAGTCGCCGACGCCGCCGGCAAGGTCATTCGCAAGTTCAAAGGTCCCGCGATCCTCGGCGTGAACCGCGCGTCGTGGGATCTCACGCGCGACGCCTTCAAGCAGCCGAAGCGCGGCGAGGGCGAAGAAGAATCGTTCCGCCGGCGCGGAGGTCCGGAAGTCGTGCCGGGCGTCTACACCGTCACGATCCGCTTCCGCGGCAACGAGGCGAAGCAGCAGGTGACCGTCGTCGCCGATCCGCGCGAGACGATCGCGCAGTCGGTGCGGCAGGCAAAGTACGACGCGATCGTGCGCGCTGGCGCGCTGCAGGAAACCGCGACCGCCGCGGTCGAGCGCATCCAGAAGACGCGCGCCGATCTCGATGCGATCACGGCGAAGCTGAAGAAGGACGACGACCGCGACGCCGCCGCGACGAACGCGCCGCCCGATCCGCTGACGAAGCAGGCCACGGAACTGAAGGCGAAGCTCGACGCCATCGAACGCCGCCTCTGGACGCCGCCGAAGACGAAAGGCCTCGTCGCCGAGAACGACGTGCTGTCCCGCATCGGCTATCCGATCAACGCCATGCAGTCGTCGTGGGACGCGCCGACGCCCGCGCAGCTGACGTATCTCGCGAACGCGGAGCTGCTGCTGCGCAGCGTGCTCGCCGATCTGAACCAGCTGTACGCGTCCGACGTCGCGCAGTTCCGCGACGCGGTGCGCAAGCAGAACGTCGTGCTGCTGCCGGACTACGAGCCCATTCAGCCCTGACGCAAAACGCGATGCAAAACGAAAAGGGCGGGCGCGAGGCCCGCCCTTTTTGCTTGCATATCAATCCTTCTTCTTGCGCACCCGCAACGTCGGCGAGTCGAGATCGAGCTCGGCGAGCGGAATCACCTCGACGTCCTTCGTCTGCGCGCGCAGCGGCTCGATGAACTGTTTCGCGTCGCCGACGATCACCAGCGTCGACGATCCGGCCAGACTCGCATTCGCGAACTTGCGCACGTCCTGCGCCGTCACCGCCTGCACGCCGCCGATGTATCGGTTGATATCCGCGAGCGGCAGGCCGTAGCGCGCAAGCGCGCCGAGCCGGTTCACGAGGCCGCGCGTCGTCTCCAGCGATTCCGCGAAGTCGCCGATGAGCGCGGCCTTGCGCGGCGTGAGCTCGCCCGCCTCGACGTCCGTCGTCGCGAGCCGAGACAGCTCGCCGCCGATGAGTCCCGCCACTTCCGCCGCGGATTCGTTCTTCGTCTCCGCGCGCGCGGTGAACGGTCCCACGTCGGCGCGCGCTTCGAACGAGCTGCCCGCGCCGTAGCTGAGACCGCGCTTGATGCGGATCTCCTGATTCAGCCGTGAAGAGAAGCCGCCGCCGAGGATCGAGTTCAGCACCGCGGCGGGCATGTACTGCGGATCGACGCGGCGAATGCCGGGACGCGCGAGCACGACCGCCGCCTGGCCGGCAGCCGGCATGTCGATGACGACCGCGCGCGGCGCCTGCGGCGCAAACTTCGTCGCCGCGGACGGAGGCGCGCCGCTGCCGCGCGACCAAGACCCGAAGAGCTTCTCCGCGAGCGCGAACGCGTCGCTGGGACGCACGTCGCCGGCGAAGAGCAGCACCGCGTTGTCGGGGCGGTAGTAGTGCTTGTGGAACTGCACGAGATCGTCGCGCGTGATGCGGCCGAGCGACGCGGGCGTGCCGGAGAGGTTGTGTCCGTACGCCGACGTGCCGAAGACGAGCCGCGACGCGACGATGTTCGCGACTGTGCGCGGCTCGCTCAGCTCGACCTGCAGCGAGTCGATGGCTTGCGCGCGCTCGCGCTCGAGCTCGTCCTTCGCGAACGTGGCGTTGCGCGCGACGTCGGCGACGTACTCCATCGTCTTCGCAAGATTCGGCGCCATCATCGAGACGTCGATCAGCGAGCTGTCCCACGTCGCGTCGCTCTCCAGCGTCGCGCCGAGGGATTCGACGCCGCGCGCGATCTCCTCGGCACTGCGCGTCTTCGTACCTTTCGTCAGCACGCCGGCGGTGAGCGACGCGAGTCCCGCGCGCGAGGCCGGATCGGCCGCGCCGCCGGTCTTCACGAGCAGCCGCGCCGCGACGAGCGGGAGGCTATGCTTCTCGACGACGATGACGCGCAGGCCGTTCGCGAGCGTCTTCTCCGACGGCTGCGGGATCGTCGCCTCACGCGGCGCGAGCGGCGCGGGCGGCGTCGCGGGATACGTGTCCGCCGTCGTCGCGGTCGGTTCCTGCGCGACCAAAGGCAGCGCGAACAGTAATGCGAGCAGCGCGCGCTTCATCGCACACCTCCGACCGGCTTCTTGGTCGACTCGTCGAGATAGTTGATGACCACCGCCTTCGCGTCGACGAGATACTGCTTCGCCACGCGCTGGATGTCGGCCGGCGTCACCGCCTGCACGCGCGCGATGCCGTTGTTCGCGTCCGCCGCATCGTGGTCGATGAGCACCGCCTCCGCGAGCACGAAGGCCTTACCGTCGTTGGTCTCGCGCTGCCGGAGGAGATCGGTGACGAGGAGGTTCTTCGCCTTCTCGAGCTCCGCCGCGCCGACCGGCGTCTCCGCCAGCGCGCGGACTTCCGTCTTGATGACGTGTTCCGCATCGGCGGGAGCGTGCTCGCTGCTGAGGATCGCGCCGAGGACGAAGATGCCGCGGTCTTCGAGAAGCTCGGTTTCGCTGAGGAGCTCCTGCGCGATCTGCGCGCGCACGAGCTTCTCTTCGAGCCGTGACGACTCGCCCTGCGTCAGCAGCGCCATGGCCACGTTGAGCGCCGCCGCGTCGGGCGAGCCCGCGTTCGGCGTGAGCCACGTCAGGACCGTCGCGGGCAGCGGCACGTTCGGCGCGTATTCGTCGTAACGGCGTTCGACGTCGCGCTCCGGCTCGTCGACGTGCACGCGCGGGATGTCCGCGGCCGGCTTCGCGACGGTCATGAAGTACCGATCGATCCAGCCGTCGAGCTGCTGCTGATCGAAGTCGCCGATGACGAAGAGGTACGCGTTGTCGGGACGATAGAACGTCGTGTGAAAGGCGCGGACGTCGTCGATGGTCGCGGCGTCGAGCTCCTCGATGCTGCCGATGCCGGGACGCTTGTACGGATGCCGCGCGTACGAGTCTTTCGGGATGGCGTTGAAGAGCCGCCCGTATGGCGAGGCGAGCACGCCGCGGCGGTACTCCTCTTTCACGACGTCGCGCTCGGACTTGAAGTTCGCGTCGTCGACGTTGAGCGTGCCCAGACGATCCGCTTCCGCCCACAGCAGCGACTCGAGATAGTTCGACGGCACGACTTCGAAGTACACCGTCACGTCGTCCATCGTGGTCGCGTTGTTGGATCCGCCCACGTCTTCCGTGAGCCGGTCGAGCATCTCCGACTTCATGTGCTTCGTGCTCTTGAACATCATGTGCTCGAAGAGGTGCGCGAAGCCGCTGCGTCCGGGCGGATCGTCTTTCGAGCCGACGTGGTACCAGACGTGGACGGCCACGGTCGGCGTCGAGCGATCCTGCACGCTGTAGACCGTGAGGCCGTTCGGCAGGACGCGCTGCTTGTACGGGATCGGCGCGATGGTGGTCGCGGCCGATGCCGAGAGCGCGAGCGATACGACAAAAGAGAGATGGAGAAGGAGCGGAAGCGAGAGTCGTCTGCGCATCGCGGCGGATTATCGCCGCTTCGCCGCGCCGCTGCGTATGGCGTCTTCGAAAATCCTGGCGACGTTGCGATGCACATCGATCGAGACCTGGCGCTGCTTCTCCGAAAGCTGCCGCTGCTTTTCCGACAGCTCGCGCTGTTTGCCGGAGAGCGCCCGCTGCTGTTCGCTCAGCTCGCGCTGCTGTTCGCCGAGCTCGCGCTGCCGCGCGGAGTCGGTTGCATACGCGGCCTGACGCCGCCCGAGCTCCGCCTGCTTGCGTCCCAGTTTGGCCTGTTTGCGCCCGAGCTCCGCCTGGCGCGTACCGAGCGCACCCTGCTCGCCTCCGACGCTGCGTTGCGCGCGCGTCGCCTCGTCCAACCGCGCGAGCACCGCCGGATCGGTGATGAGCCACGCCTCTCCGTCGCGCTCGAACCACGCGTAGTGCCGCGTGCCCGCGGCCGTGTCGTACCGCGCGGACGAGTTGCTGGAGAAGTCGCCCATCATGTAGGTGCTGTCGCCGTCGCGGATGATGATCCGCGTGAAATCATCGGCGGCAGCGAGCGTGACGGCGGCGAGCGCGAAGAGCACAACGGCGGCGAGTCGTCTCATGCTGCGTTCTACGCCGCCGCGGCCGAAAAGTTAGCCAGCCGGACTTCCGGCTACAATTCACGTCGCCCATGTGCGCAGCCGCCGTCCCGGTCTCGCCCACGTCACGGTTCACGCTGCGCCACGGCGCCGTCGCGGCCGGCGATTTCGCGGACGACGTCCGCCGCGGTCTCACCGCGTCCCGCAAGTCGCTCCCGCCGCGCTGGTTCTACGACGAGCTCGGATCCTCGCTCTTCGACGCGATCTGTTTTCTGCCCGAGTACTACGTGATGCGCGCGGAAGCCGAGGTGCTGCACGCGCACGCGAGCGAAATCTGCGATGCGTTCGGCGCCCAGGTGCGCCTCGTGGAGCTCGGCAGCGGCGCCGCGCGCAAGACGCGCATCCTCCTCGACGTCCTGACGGAACGCCAGCGTGAGCTCGAATACGTTCCCGTCGACGTCGACGCGTCGATGCTCGAACGCTCCGCGCGCGAGCTGCTCGCCGACTATCCGCACCTCCGCATCACCGCCGTCCGCGCCGACTTCGCGTCGCCGTCGTCGTCGCTCGCGATGCTTGGCCCCCATCGCGGCCGCAACGTGGTCCTTTTCCTCGGCTCGACCATCGGCAATCTCGATCCCGACGCCGCGATCGCGATGCTCCGCGATCTCCGCTCCGCACTCTCCCGCGGCGACGCGCTGCTCCTCGGCGCCGATCTCCGCAAGCCGCGCAACGTTCTCGAACCCGCCTACGACGACCCCCTCGGCGTCACCGCCGCCTTCAACAAGAATCTCCTCGTGCGCATGAACCGCGAACTCAACGCCGACTTCGCGCTCGACCGCTTCACCCACCGCGCCTTCTACAACGAGCCCCTCGGCCGCATCGAGATGCACCTCGTGAGCACGCAACCGCAACGCGTCCACCTCGCCGCCCTCGATCTGAGCGTCGATTTCGCCGAAGCCGAAACGATCCACACCGAGAGCTCCTACAAACACGACGAGTCCACCCTCGCCGCCCTCGCCCAATCCTCCGGCTTCACGATCGCGCACCTCTGGACCGACGCCCGCGCGTGGTTCGCCGACGCGCTCTTCGTGGCTTCATAGGGAGAGGACGACCCAGAGCGCCTCCGGCGGGCCGGCACGGCCGACAGCGCTGAGGGCCTAGCCTATCCGCACGTGCGGTCGCGGCGAGCGTGGTGACAGCAGCCGCACGTGCGTACTGGCTAAGCCCTCAGCGCTGCCGGCCGCGCCGGCCCGCCGGAGGCGCTCCCGGTCGTATCTCCCTCGCGTAGACCACACGAAGCGCGCCACGACGCCAGAGCGTGCGCAGGATCGTGAGCCGCATCGGCGCGGGTTGCGGCACTCCGTCTGGTGATGGTGCACGATGCCGCTCCGGGTGTGCGCGTCGGCCGCGTGGCGCGGTCGATTCAGTGCGCATGCGTACTGCGCACGAACTTGCGCGAGTTTCTCCGCGGCGTAGCCGTGATGCGCAACGGCATGAAAGGCATGTCCAATACTGAACAGACGAAGCGTTCGGTGGTGCCTACGATCGCGACGCATTTTTCCAGATGCCTTCCAAAGACGGCCGCGCCCATTCGCTACCGTCCCTTCGCGACATTTTCGATCGCGAGTCGTTGCCGGTGGCGCGCTTGCGCGCTGATGCCCAGCAAGCGATCTATGCCACGGGGGACGAAGACGACGCCATGTACCTGATCGAGTCGGGACAGGTGAAGCTGTCCATGTCTTCCGCCAGCGGCAAGGATTGCGTGCTCGCGATTTACGCCGCCGGCGATGTCTTCGGCGAATCGTGTTTTCTCGACAGCGGCCGCAGGAACGAGACCGCGTCCGCGATGCAGCGCACCTTCGTGCGCAAAGTGTTGCGGCGCGATTATCTCGTGGAAGTCGAGAAAGCCTCCGCGATGGAGATGCTGTTGCGGCACCTCGCGCTGCGGCTCGCCGAGCGGCAGGTGGCGGTGTTCGACCTCGTCACGATGGACGCCGAGAAGCGGCTCGCGAAAGTGTTGCTCGGCATCGCGGAGAAACTCGGCAGCATCGACGGCGACTACGCGCGCGTCGACCTGCGCATCTCGCAGGAAGAGCTCTCGCAGATCGTCGGCACCACGCGGCCGCGCATCACCGTATTCATGCAGCGCTTCCGCAAACGCGGCATCGTCGTGACGGCGGGACGCTCGATCGCCGTGCATCGGCGGAAAGCGCTGCAGCTGCTGGATAGTGACTGATTGTGCAATTTTGGACATTTTGACGGATAGAAGTTGATCTATCATCGCGGGCGCAGGACTCACGCTTCGGAGATTGTCGCCTTCACCATGAGCGAGCCCGCCGTCCGGTTGTGCGATGTGCTGGTCGTCAACGACCAGAGCGCGGTGCAATGGCGTACGCGGCGGGCGCGCATTTCTTCGGGACGGATCGTCGTCGTGGGCTCCGGCGATCCGCCCCCCGGCCTGTTGGAGGGCGCGCGCAGCACGTACACCATCGCCGCGATCGACGGCATCGGGCGGCGGCGCCAGTACGCGATGGTCACGTTCGCGGGGCGTGGCGCGGCCGCGGACGAATACGTCTTCGTCTGAAATGCGTTCGCGGGATGCGGCGTTCTCACGCGCGGACGGCACGGAGCGCGCCTCTTCCCCTCGTCTGCGTGCCCGAGTATCATGCCCGCCCGAGTGCCGGGGTAGCTCAGTTGGTCAGAGCACCAGATTGTGGATCTGGGGGTCGCCGGTTCGAGACCGGCCCCCGGTACCAAGCCGCCGCCTGGCGGCGGCGGAATGAAGAACGCAGAACGCAGAAGTAAGAACGTAGAAATGCCGTCGCCCCGCGACTGCGCATCGTTCCCCTTTCTTCATTCTGCGTTCTGCGTTCTGCGTTCTACATTCCGCTTCTCATGACCACCTCTCCCCGCCTTTCCCGCGGCCTTCGCGATCTGCTTCCCGACCAGATGCTGGCGCGGCAGCAGATGATCGACACCATTCGCGGGGTGTACGAGAACTACGGCTTCGTGCCGTTGTCGACGCCGGCGGTCGAGTTTCTGGACGTCCTGTCGGGCAGCGCGGGCGCCGAGGCGCAGCAGTCGATCTTTCGCGTCACGAATCCGGAGCACGAGGAATTGGGATTGCGCTTCGATCTGACCGTGCCGCTCGCGCGCGTCATCGCGCAGTACAGCGAGCGCGAGTTGCCACGGCCGTTCCGCCGCTATCAGGTTGCGCCGGTGTGGCGCGCGGACAAGCCGGACAAAGGGCGTTACCGCGAGTTCATCCAGTTCGATCTCGACTCCGTCGGCGTCGTGAGCGAGATCGCGGACACCGAGATCATCGCGGGCATGTGCGACACCCTCGGCGCGCTCGACGTCGGCGGCTATCTCGTCCGCTTCTCCAGCCGCGCGGTGCTGAATCTCCTGCTCGCGTTCGCGGGCATCTCCGCCGAGCAGGGCGTCGACGTCTTCCGCGTGCTCGACAAGCTCGACAAAGTCGGAGTCGAAAAAGTGCGGCGCGAGCTGATGAACGGCTACGTCGACGAATCGGGAGACACCATCCGCGGCGTCGGCCTCACGTCCGAGCAGGTCGATCGCATCGAACAGTTCCTCGCCATCAAATCCGAATCGCGCCGCGAAGTGCTCACCAGCCTGCGCGAGTTGTTCGCGCACGTCGAGAACGCGCCCGCGCAGATCGACGTCATCGAGCGCATCTCCTCGAACCTCTACGTTTTGGGCTACGGCGACGATCGCGTCTCGCTCGATCTCTCGATCGCTCGCGGACTCGCGTACTACACCGGTCCGGTGTTCGAAGCGATTCTCACGGAAGCGCCGCAGTTCGGCTCCGTCTTCGGCGGCGGCCGTTACGACGATCTCGTGATGCGCTTCCTCGGGCAATCGATCCCTGCCGTCGGTGCGTCGATCGGCGTCGATCGTCTCCTCGCCGCGCTCACGCAGCTCGGAAAAATCGGCAAGCGCAAAGCGACCGCGCGCGTGCTCGTCGCGCGCATGGACGAGTCGCTCGAACAGGAGTATCTCGCCATGACGTGGGAGCTGCGCCGCGCCGGCATTCCGACGGAGCTCTACCTCGGCACCGCGAAAGGCGTCGGCAAGCAGCTCAAGTACGCCGACCAGTACGACATCCCGCTCGCGCTGCTGTACGGCGGCAACGAGCACGCGGAAGGCATCGTCACCGTGAAGGACATGGTCGCGGGACGCGAGCGCGCGAAGCCGGTCGCCGATCGCAAGGAGTACCTCGCGCAACGCGCCGGGCAGGTCACGATGCCGCGCGCGGAGCTCGTCGACGGCATCCGCCGGATGCTCGCGGAGCTCGAATGAACGTCGTGCTCGACGGCGCGTCGCTGACGATCGAGCAGCTCGCATCGATCGCCCGCGATCCGTCGGTCACGGTCGACATCGATCCGAAGACCGAGCCCGCCGTGCGCCGCAGCGAAGCCGCGATCGCGCGCGTCGTCGCGCAGCATCGCGAGGCATACGCGCAGGGCGGCAAGATCTCCGAATACGGCGTCACGACCGGCTTCGGCGAATTCAAAGACAAGCCGATCGCGCCGGACGATCTCGAACAGCTGCAGCGCAACCTGCTGCTCTCGCATTCCGTCGGCGTCGGCGACAACTCCGATCCCGACGATCTCGCAAACTACTACCCCGCCGAAGTCGTCCGCGGCGCGCTCGCCACGCGGCTCAACGCGTTTCTCAAAGGTCGCAGCGGCGTGCGCATGCGGCTCGTCGAGATCGTGCGGGCGATGCTCAACCGCGGCGTGATTCCGCTCGTCCCGCTGCGCGGTTCGGTCGGGGCGAGCGGCGATCTCTGTCCGCTATCGCATCTCTTCGCCACGCTGCTTGGAGAAGGCCGCTTCTACACGACCTCCGACCGCACGCTCCGTTCCGCGCGCGAGCTGCCCGAGGTGCTCGGGTTCTCCGCGGATGAACTGAAGCCGACCTTCAAGGAAGGACTCGGCCTCGTCAACGGTGCAAACTTCTCCGCGGCGATGCTCGCGCTCGCGGTGTACGACGCGGAGCGGCTCGCCGATCATGCCGACGCCGCGGCCGCGCTGTCGCTCGAAGCGCTCGCCGGCTGCACGCGCGCGCTCGATCCGAAAGTGCACGCGGAGCGCGGACATCCGGGACAGATCGAGAGCGCGCAACGCATCGGCGCGCTGCTCGCCGGCAGCCGGCTCGTCGAGCGCGCGGGCGCGGTGCAGGATCCGTATTCGCTGCGCTGCGCGCCGCAGGTGCACGGCGCGACGCGCGACACGTTGCGCTTCGTGCGCGCGACCGCGGAGCGCGAGCTCAACGCGGCGACCGACAATCCGCTGTTCTTCCCCGACGAAGGCGACCCCTTCGACCTGCAGTTCCGCGCGAACTGGCCGGAGTGGTATCACGGCGATCGCCGGCTCGCGTACTCCGCCGGCAACTTCCACGGTCAGCCGCTCGCGCTCGCGGCGGACTTCCTCACCATCGCCATTCACGAACTCGGGAACATCAGCGAGCGCCGCACGCAGTTGATGCTCGACGGCCATCACAATCGCGGGTTGCCGCAGAACCTCACCACGCGACCGGGCGTGAATTCGGGGCTGATGATCCTGCAGTACACCGCGGCGTCGATCGTCTCCGAGAATAAAGTCCTCGCGCATCCCGCGTCGGTCGACTCGATCCCGACCGGCGCGAACACGGAAGACCACGTGTCGATGTCGACGCACGCCGCGCGCAAACTGCGCACGGTGCTGTCGAACGTGCAGTCGGTGCTCGCGATCGAGCTGCTCGCGGCGGCGCAAGCCGTCGAATGGCGCGCGGCGTTCGACATCGATCCGAACAAGCCGACGAAGCTCGCGAACGAAGCCGAGGCGAACGCGCAGGCGCAGCAGTTCGAAGCCGCGGTGCGCGATCGCGCGAATGAGATCGCCGCGCAGCTCGGCGAAGGAACGCGCGCGTTGTACCTCACGATCCGCAGCGCCGCGCGGCCGGTCTTTTACGACCGGCCGCTGGACGGCGACATTCGTGCGGTGCGGCGCGCCATCGGCGCGCCCTAGTGCGTCATTCCTGCGGATGCACGCCGAGGTACGCGCCGGCGATCATGCCGGTGTTCCACACTTCGCCCGACTCGAGGTCGAACGACTTGTCGAACAGCTCCTCCGCTTTCGCGCGATCGCCCTTGAGCAGGTAATACGAGCCGAGCTCCGCGAGTCCCTTGTCGTCTTTCGGGTTGGCCTTGAGCGAACGCTCGAACGCATCGCGCGCCTTGTCCCACTCCCCCGCTTCCCAGTACACGCGGCCGATGCGCCACCAGTCCGTCGGCTCGGGCTTGTGCGAGGTCACATCATCGAAGATCGCCTGCCCCTCGGCCTTCATGCCGCCGAGGTAGTACACGCGGCCGACGCCGATGCGCTCCCAGCTGCCCTTCCCCGCCTGCTTCTTCGCCACTTCGAGCAGCGCCTGCGCCGCTTCCTTCTTCGACTTCGAACGATACAGCGACGAGTCGATGCCCTTCTTCGCCGCGAACGCGCCGATCGCAATGCCGAGCGTGAACACGACCACCATCGAGACCACTGACTTTCTCATGCGAGCTCCTGAACCGAATTTTCGGCGAAGGATACCGCGACGCGGCGCGACTTTCCCTACCGCTGAAACGCGTAGCTCAGCTTCGCGAAGACCTGGCGGCTGCCGCGAATGAGGTCTCCGCTCGAGCCGACGGCGTCCTGCAGGTTGCCGAAGCCGATGTAGGCGACGGTCTGCCAGTTCAGTTTGTAGGCGAAGAGCATTTGTGCGGCGAGCGAACCGGTGAAGCGGTCGTCGTCGGTGAAGCCGTAGAGCGCGACGTCGCGGTGCGTGCGGTCGTTCTGGACGATCGTGCGGAGAAACATGCGCGGATTGAACGTGTACGTCGCGCGCACGCGCTCGACCTGCGCGGTGAAGAGGCGGTCGCCGGCGACGTTGAGCCAGCGCACCTGGTTCGTGAACGCGAGCTGCAGATGCAGCGACGGACGCACGGACGCTTCGAGAGTCACGTTCGCGCCGCGGCCGAGACGCTGGTTCGTGAAGTCGATGTCGTCGCCGAGCCAGCCGTCGAGCGTCAGCTGGCTGAGGATGTTGCTCAGGCCGAACTGCAGCGTGTAGTAGAGGCGGTCCATGTCCAGCACCTTGCCGCGCTCGACGGCGACGGACTCGCGCGCGTAGCGCAGGCGCGTGAACGAGCGCCAGCGGCCGTCGGCGCCGAAGCCGGTCGACGCCTGGCGGTACAGCAGATGGCCGTCCTGCGTCTCCTGATACTCGCCGAATGCATACGTGCGGATGCGGTTGAAGAAGCCGGTCGGACGGAACGTGCGTCCGCCTTCGGTATAGCTGCCGCGCCAGCCGACCTGCGGCACGAAGCCGTTATCGGCGCGGAAGTCGTCGCTGTAGTCGTGATAGTTGATGTAGTAATCCCACTTCGCGCGCGTGTGATTGAAGACGGCGTACGCGGCGTGTCCGCCGAGACTGCGGCCGTCCCATTCCGCGTTGAGGTCCGGACGATCGGGCGTCTGGCTCTGGCTGAAGAGCAGCTGGCCGGTGACGACGTCGCCTTCGCTGACACGCCATTGGAAGTCGGGGCCGAAGACGCGGTTGTACGCGCCCCCTTCTTCATTGCGCGTCGTGCCGAGGAACGAGATGAAGGACTTGCCGAAATCGCGGCGCACGCGGGCGATGCCGACGAGCGACGAGAAATCCTGCTGCCCGAAATCGGAGCCGAAGGCCGACGGCACGATGACGTCGCCGCCGCCGCGGTCTTCCGTCACGAGCACGGTGTACGCGTAATCGCCCTTGCGTCCGGTCGTGCGCGCGCCCCAGCGCGGCGACGTGATCGTGCGCGTGTAGACGGCCTGGATCGGCGTCGTAAAGAGCTCCACGCCCTCGAGGAAAAATGGCCGCTTTTCGGGGACGAAGATCGCGAAGCGCTCGTTCGTCGAGATCACCGCGACGTCCGATTCGATCTGCGAGAAATCGGGATTGATGGTCGCGTCGACGGCCATGTCCGCCGTGGGGCTCCACTTCAGATCGAGGCCCGCCTCACCGCCGACGTCGTGGTTCACGAAGCGATCGGTGATGAGACCGTTGGGGCGGTCACCGATCTGCTGCGCGGTGACGTACGGCGCGGCGACGAGATGATTGCCGGTCGGGAGATCGGTGAGTCCCGTGACCTTGTTGAAGTTGCAGACGAAGCAGTTCGCGTTGCGCGGATTGCGGCTCGTGAAGATCTGATAGCGGCGATCGCGCGGCCGGTTGCGATAGAGATCGAAACCCCACTGCGTCGGGTTCGCGCTGTCGTAGCGCAGCGACGAGAACGGGATGCGGATCTCGGTGGTCCAGCCGCGCGCGTCGATGCGGCTCACCGCGTCCCAGAAGAAGTCGGGCGACGAATCCTCGTTGCCGCTCGAGTCGTCCTGCACCGCGTCGTATTGCACGCCGCGCGCGGTGACGAAGAACTCGTAGCCGGTCTTGCCGTCGTTGCGCGTGTCGATGATGACGCCGGCGAAGTCGTCGCTGTTGCCGCTGATCTGATCGTGATCGCCGAACGGCGCGCGGATGTCCGCCGGACGCGGATCTTCCATGTCGATGGCGATGTAGAGGAAGTGGCTGTCGTAGGTGACGTAGCCGACGGTGCGCACGTCGGGCGTGACGTTGTCGCCGACGTTCGTCTCGTACCACGTCTCGAACTTCGTGGCGTTCTTCCACGCGGGATCGGAGAGATCGCCGTCGATCGTGATCGCGCCGGTCGTCTTCACGAGCGCCACCGGCGCATCGGCCGCCGCGGCGGTTCGCACGAGCAGAAGAAGAGCCCACAACATCAACCCCATTCGTCGCATACGAAGCAGTTCGTAAATGGCGAAAAAAGGTTTCAGATCGCCCGCTTTCAGACAGTGGCCAGCAATCGCTGGAAGCAGCCGTCCCACGAGCGGCGGAACGCCCGCTCGCTCTCGAAGCGTCCGGCGCGATAGAGCGAGATCAGTCCCTGCGCGGTCGACCAGAAGAGCAGGCCGATTTCGACCGGGTCGTCGACGCCCATCTCCGTGAGCACGTCCGTCAGCACCGAGCCGCTCGGCGAGGCACCGGCGCGAAGCGCGGACGGAAACAGCCGCGCGCCGCTGCGGCGGCTGAAGAACATGAGATCGAAAAGCGCCGGCTTCTTCACGGCGAAGTTGCGGAAGGCGTCGAAGATCGCGCGCAGCCGCTCGCGCGGCTCGCGGCTGCTGCTGCGCTGGAACGCGCCCGCGAGCTCGAGGAAGCCGCGCTCGGCCACCGCGTCGAGCAGCGCTTCCTTCGAGTCGTAGTGGCGATAGAGCGCCGTCGCGGAGAGCCCCAGCTGGTCCGCCACGCCGCGCATCGAGAGCGTCTCCGCTCCCTCCGCCCGATAGATCTCCTCGGCGATGTCGAGAATGCGTTCGCTCGTGTTTCGCATGCGTGCTGTTTACGGCGTCAACCGACCCCGCGTCGCCGCGCGGCGGTTCGTCGTCGCGGCGTGCACGCACATCGTGCCGAGCGAACTCCTCTTCGTCAACGGAAAGCTGTGGCGGAACCGTCACGCGCATCGGCTTCGCAGACGCGATGAAGTGGGAAAGGTTAGGCGCGGCGAGGACGCGCGGTGGCAGGAAGCGCGCTGCGCGGCGTCAAGGCCGCGCAGCACGCGCGCAATCAGCAGGTGGCGTCGATGACGATCAGCTCCGGCATGGGGCGGGTCCGCCGCACATGCAGGATGCGGCCGACGAGTCCGACGCCGAAGCCCGCGCCGGCGGCGATGCCGGCCCAGAACATCGGTTTGGTTCCCATCGAACGCTGCATGGTGGCCACGCGCTCGTTCGCATCGATCTTCAGCATGCTGCCGCGCGTCGCGAGCGAACGTTTCCAGCCGCGCACGCGCGCCATTCCTTGTTCTTCGAGGTGTTCGACACGGCCGCGGATGCCGGGAGCATGCGCGGTCGGACAAGCTGCAACGCCGTGAACCGCGGGATGAAACGCCGCCGATTCGACTTCGCTGCCGCTGGGCATTGTGATGGTTTCCATGTGTCCTCCCACGCTTCTATTTTGCGAGGAAAGTGCCACTGAAACTCTGCCGTATCAACGAATTAGCGAGAAACGTGTAAAGTCGTGCTATCCTCTCGCGCGTTCCCTCCGATCCGCGCCTTTCCGCGCGCACTCGATGCTCGTCTCCGCGACCCGCAACGAGTCCATGCACAAACTTCTGAGCACGTATTTCATCCTGTTTCTCTTCGCTTCCGTTTCCGCCGAGGCTGCCATGGTGCGCGTCGTGTCCGTCGATGATGCGCGGACGATCACGATCGAGCGCAACGGCGCGCGCGAGTCGATCCACATCGGCGGCGTCGCGATCTCCGACGAGCTGCGCGCGCACGAGCTGTTGCGCTGGACGCTGCAGCCGTCGTCTTGGGTGCTCGTCGAGCCCGCCGGCGACGGCACGTTCCTCGTCTACCGCTCGCCCGACGCGCTGTTCATCAACCGCGAGCTCGTGCTGCGCGGCTACGCGCGCGCGACGCTCGCCGGCATCGAGCCCGATCACACGCTCGCCGTCACCTACCTCGGCGACCTGATCCCCACCGCCCGCCGCGCGGACCCTAGAACGAAGGATCCGGCACGGAGAACTGGCAGCGGTACTGGTCCCCGTTCGACGCGAGCACGGTCAGCACGAACGGCACGCCCTGGCGGCCATGCTCCCGACTGAACGCAGACCCGCGCGAACGGCCGCTCACCGGCAGGCGGAACAGGTGCTCCTCGTTTTCGGGGATCACCTGATTCACCTTCTGGTACGCGCTGATGAGGTCGTAGGTGCTGTCGTTGCTGCTCTGCGCCGGATCGATGCGGATCGCGGTGATCGTGTAGTCCTGATGGGAGTTGTTCGTGACGTTGACGAGCATCGTCAGCGAGCCGGTGAACGCCTCGTTCGTCGACTGCGTCGGCGCTTCAAGACCGGCCTGGATGGCGAGGTCGTCGCCAGCTTCGCACTGCAGCGTGCGATGGTCGAGGAGATCGGTGTTCGACGATGAGGAGCAGCCGATGGCGAGGAGGAGAAGCGAACAGAACGCGAGCGTTTTCATACGGCGAGAGCGCGCCCCCAGACGCGCAAAACGGTGACGCTGCCGACGACGCGTGCGTCGCGCTCGAGGAGCGCGAGCTCCGCGCCGGGATGCACGTCCGCGGCGGCGTGCTCTTCGATCTCGAAGACGACCTGCGCGGCGTCGCCCGGCGCGAGTCGCGGCGGACCTTCGATCAGCCGCGCGCGCGTCGTGCGGCCGCCGGCGCGCAGATACGGCAGGTACGAACCGGCGCGCGGCTCCACCGCGGCCGCGCGGCCGCCCGTGTCGGTCGGAAGCAGGAGCAGCGTCGCTTCGAGGTAGAGGGTCATCGGTGTCGCGTCAGATCGTACTCCACGGCTGCGACGCGGAGCGCACCATGAGCCGGTCCGTCTGCAGGTCGTTGCCGAGGAGAAACAGGTGCGAGCCTACGTCGACGAAGCCGCACTTGCCGTAGAACGCGATCGCGCGCGGGTTGCGCTCCCAGACGCCGAGCCAGATCGTCGCGCCGCCGAGGTGCGTGATTGCGGCGTCGCAGGCGGCGCGCATCAGCGCCTGCGCGACGCCGCGTCCATGAAACGCGCGGTCGACGTAGAAGCGCGCGATCTCGACGGGCGCGGGCCCGTCGACGCACGGCGGCGGCTCGCCTCCGCGGCGCATTTGTACGAACGCGATCGCGCGTCCGTCTTGCTCGGCGACGAGCGTGAGGATGTCGGGATCGGCGAGCTCGCGTTGCTGCTGCGGCTCGCCGTACGTGCGCGCGAGGTAGAGCGCGAGATCGTCGGGATGATTGTCCGCGCCGAAGGCGTCGATGAACGTCCGCCGCCCGAGCTCGGCGAGCGTCGCGGCATCGTCGGTCGTCGCGCGGCGGATGTTCATCGCGTGCTGCGTTCGAGACGCGCGAGATACGCGTACGCCTCCCGCGCGTCCGACCCGCACATCTCGCGCGACGGCTGCAGGCTCGCGCAGACGGCAGGACGCTCGGGATGCGCGAAGATCGCGCAGCGGAGCTCCGCCGTCAAGTGGATGCAGCGCACGCCCGCCGGTTTGCCGTGCGGCATGCCCGGAATCGGCGACGAGATCGAGGGCGCGGTGCAGCAGGCTCCGCAGCCGGCGCGGCATTCGGTCACGCCGTTTCGCAACCGCGATCGATGCACGCTCATTGCACAGCAGATCGTGCAGAAGGAGGAGTTATGCCCAATCGATACGACCGCGACCGTGACGAGCGCGATCGCGGAGAATTTTCAGGCGGCCCGTTCGGCACGCGCAGCAACTTCGGCGGTGATTACGCCCGCGACGGCGGCTGGAGCGGCGGCGGCTCACGCGACGACTACGGCCGCGAGGGCGGCTGGAGCGGCGGCGGTTCGCGCGATGACTACGCGCGCGACGAGTTCACGCGCGGCGATGGCGGCGGCCGCGGCAACTACGACACGCGCGGCGATTCCGGCCGCGAGGATTTCGGACGCAACGACTACGATCGCGACGCGTTCTTCTCGCGCGGCGGAACGTCACGCAACGACACCAACCGCGACGACTACAACCGCGGCGGCGATTCCGGCCGCGGCAACGCGAACGATCGCTGGGGCGGCACCGGCGCGTCCGGCGACTGGGCGGGCAGCGGCTCGCGTGGACGCGGCGTCGCCAGCGTCGGCTACGGTCCCGCTCAGACCCGCAGCACCTACGGCGACGACAGCCTCGGCGGCAGCGCGGCAGCCTACGGCGGTGACCGCGGCGACCGCGGCGCCGCGAGAGAGAGCTATCGCGGACGCGGACCGAAGAACTGGCGCCGCTCCGACGAGCGCATCCGCGAGATCGTGAACGAGCTCCTCACCGAGCACGACGGCATCGACGCCACCGACATCGAAGTCAGCGTGGAGAACGGCGAGGTCACGCTCACCGGTCACGTCGGCAGCCGCTGGGAGAAGCGCCTCGCCGACGACATCGCCCATTCGTGCGGCGGCGTGCACGACGTGCACAACCGCCTCAAGGTGAGCGACCGCGAAACGCAAGTCGGCAAAGCGAGCGAGTAGAGCAATCGGCGCACTGGCGGCGCGACTTTGTCGCGCCGCCAGTCGTAGCTGAGGACCGAGCCGCTCAGATCGAAGCGTGGTGACACGCATCCTGCAATGGTGAACGCCAGCTTCAGCGGGTCCGGGTCCCCGCCGGGCGGAGGGGTGGATGACGAAATGTGCGGCGCTGATCGTCGAGGACGATGACAGCGTTCAGCGATTGCTACAGGCGGTTCTGCGCAAACACTGCAGCTCGGTCGATGTCGCCGGAGACGGTGAAGCTGCGATCGAGATGGTTCGTGCTGGCTCGTATGACGTCGTGCTGCTGGACCTGATGCTTCCGAAGGCCAACGGCTTCGCTGTTGCGGAGGCCATCCGGAGCCTCGACCGATTGCCGAAGGTCATCGTCTTTTCCGCGATCGCGCGCTACTTCACGGATCGATTTCCCGGCGACACCGTCGTGCTGCAGAAGCCGTTCGATCTCGACCGCATCGAAGAAGTCCTGCGCACGGCCGCCGGCGGCTGACGCTCTGCACGCGCCGAGGCGGGCGGCGTTTCATTGGATGTTGGTCACCCTCTCCGACGCACGGCGGCAACGGTCTTGCTGCATCCACACGCATGGAGCGCCGATCATCCTACCGTGCCTTGGTCGTGGAAGACGACGGAGCCATCCTCAATCTCGTCAAGGTGGTCCTGGAGCGCGAGAACTTCACGGTCGAAGGCGTAAAGAGCGGGGCCGCCGCGATCGAACTGCTGGATGCGATCGCGTACGACCTGCTGATCCTCGATCTGATGCTACCGGACGTCGGCGGTGAGCAGTTGCTGGGGTATCTGGAACAGACACAGCCGAAGTATTTGCGCCGCGTCGTCGTGACCACGGCGTCACCGGGACGGATGAGCTGCGAGTTTCTGCAGCGCATCTGCCGTCTGCTCGCGAAGCCCTTCGACATCGATCAACTCGTGCTGATCGCGAAAGAGTGCGCGCAGCCGGATGCTGCCTGACGGGTAGGCGCAACGGGATTCGCCCGGCGGCCAGCAGACGCGACGCCTACGTCGAAGTCGACGCTGCGGAAATCCACCGCATCCTGCGCACGCGCGAAGCACCGATCTCGTGATCGTCTTTGCGTCCTCCAGGCACGACTATGAGGCGATGCTGCAGGCGATCGATGCGACGAGCACGCCTGGCGTGCTCATCGGCTTCCTCTGCCGGAGAGTTCGTCAGCGGCGACCGCGGCGAAGGCTCCGCATCGGCCGTTGCGATTCGCTCGGACGTCATGCGCTTCGCGGCAGGAGTCGGCCGCAATCTGCGACAGGATCGGCGGGCGGCAGCGGCGGAGATCGCTGGATCGTTTCCCGGCCTGACCACGCATCAGTATCCGTATCGCGCCGCCCTGGTGCTGGCCGACGCTCTGGCCGGATACACGGACGACTTCATCGAGCAGCTCAGCGTCGCGACGCTCGGCAACTACCGCTTCTTCGGCGGCGGTGCACGCGATGACGCGCAGTTCGCGAAGACGCACGTCTTCTGCGGGACGTCGGTCTTCACGGACGCTGCCGTCGCACTCGAGATTCTCTCCACGAAACCGATTGGCGTCGGGGTGAGCCATGGCTGGGAGTCGGCCAGCGAGCCGCTGCGGGTCACCGAAGCAGACGGCTCGACGGTCGTCAGCCTCAACGCAGCACCGGCCGCTGAAGCGTTCGAAGAGCATGCGGAGAAGACCGGGCAGCGCTTCGACCGGAACGACCCGATTCCGTTCTTCCTGCACAACGTGCTCGGCATCGACACCGGCTCGGGTTTCAAACTTCGCGTTCCGCTCGCGGCTCGAGAACGGCGCCATCTCCTGCGCCTCGGACGTTCCCGCCGGGGCGACCGTGCACATCATGAAGACGACCGCAAAGTCCGCAGCGGAGGCGCCGGCTCGTGCTGTTCGTTCCGCCCTCGGCGACATGCAGGGCACGGAGCCCGAGGTGGCGCTCTTTTTCGACTGCGTCGCCATGCGGCTGCGCATGGGCGGCGAGTTCGGCATCGAGATGGACGCGCTCCAGCATGCTCTCGGCAAAGTGCCCTACGCCGGATGCAACACGTACGGGCAGATCGCACGGTCGGAGGGCAGTTCAGCGGATTTCATAACTGCACGGCGACGGTGGCGCTGCTGCCGGACTAACCGTGGACGTGCTCGATGAAACCATCGAGGCGGTGAGGGCAGCGGTTGCGCTCGCGGAGCGTTCCGGCCGTACCCGCGCGGCGAGAGCGTTCGCCCATTGTTGGGGCGCCGATGATCTCGTCATTTTCATTCGTGATGAGGCGGTCGGCTGTTCGCTCCCGGCGCCTGGGTTTCCCCAGACGCTCCCCGGCACGCGTGCATGGCGGCGGCTCGTCGATGCGGCGATTGAAAGCGGCTCGTCGGAGGGAGCGGTCGTGGACGCGCAAGGCCAGCCGCGACACGCCTATGCCGTGGGACTGCCTGACGGCACCGCGGCCGTGCTGGTCGGCGAAACGGTCGCTGCGCTGCCGTGGCCGTTGCTGCGAGAGATCCTGCCGCTGTTCGGAGCGCTGTTTCGCAGCGAGTCTGTGGCAGCTCGCGCAGCCGTCGAAGCGGAGATGGCCCGCCACGCCGCCGCGCAAGCCAACTCGCTGGCCGCGAAACTCGACGCCACGCGCGCCGAACTGCAGCGCGCGCTCGGCGTCGCCGAAACCGCGTCGCGCGCGCGTGACGAGTTCCTCGCCACCGTGTCACACGAGCTGCGAACGCCGTTGACGAGCATCATCGGCTGGGTTCAGTTGCTTCACCTCGAACAGGATCCGGCATCACTCGCCGAAGGGCTGGAGACGATCGACCGCAACGCGCGTGCACAGAGCCGGCTCATCGAGGACATCCTCGACTTCTCGCGCATCAATGCCGGGAAGCTGCGCATCAACGTCCAGTCGATCGAGCTCGCGGACGTCATCGAAGCCGCCATCGATGTCGTTCGACCTGCCGCGGATGCGAAGGAGATTCGCATCGAGCGAATGCTCGACTCGGAAGCCGGACAAGTCTCCGGCGATCACGACCGGCTCCAGCAGGTCATCTGGAACCTGCTCTCTAATGCGGTCAAGTTCACGCCTCGCGGAGGGAAAGTGCAGGTGCGGCTCGAACGCGTCAACTCGCACTGTGAGCTGGCGGTGAGCGATACCGGTGAAGGAATCGCGCCGAGCTTTCTCCCGTTCGTCTTCGACCGTTTCAGCCAGGCGGACAGCAGTTCGACGCGTTCTCATGCCGGCTTGGACTCGGGTTGGGCATTGTGCGGCACCTCGTGGAATTGCATGGCGGGACCGTGCAGGCCTTCAGTCCCGGCATCGGGTGCGGCGCAACGTTCGTGGTGCGGCTGCCGCTGCTCATCGCGCACGATCGTCCCGGTGAGCGTGAGGTGCAGCACATCGAGCTGTCCGCCGCGCGTGATGCCGCGCAGGAGTTCGCCGATCTCACCGGCGTCTCCGTGCTCGTGGTCGAGGACAACGACGATTCGCGGAGGCTGCTGCGACGATCCTCTCCCGTGCGGGCGCACGCGTCGACGCCGCGGAAAATGTCGCGACGGCGATGAACATCGTGGCCGGAAGCTGGCCGGACATCATCATCAGCGACATCGAGATGGCGGGCGAAGACGGCTACTCGTTCATTCGGAAGATCCGGCTCCAGGAGCCGCCGTCCGTTCACATCCCGGCGATCGCCCTTACGGCGTACACGCGCAGTGTGGATCGCGTGCGAGCAGTGGCCGCTGGCTTTCAGACCCACATGAGCAAACCGGTCGAACCAGCGGAGCTCGTCGCGGCGGTCCGAAGTCTCGTACGACCGCCGGCGCGCTCCCAGGAAGAGTCCGGGCGCGCGCACGGGTAGAAACGACGCCAACGGGAGCTCCGCTGATTCACGCGAACTCACGTTCGCAGGTTCAACTCCTGTCCCCCGAGTTCGCGCTGCCGGCGAGGAGCTCGTCCAGCTGCGCGAAGGTCTCGTCCATGCCGCTCTTGTCACCCGAGGCGGCCTCGAGGGACTCCTTCGAGGGATAGAGCTCGTGCAGGACGATCAGCGTCTTGCCTCCTTGTTCTTCGAAGGTCACGGTCGTGACCGGTCCCTCGTCTTCGCCTTCTTCGTTCGTCCAGACGATGCGCGAAGGCGGCACCACTTCGAGGTACCTGCCGAAGAACGCCATCTCCGAGTCGCCGTGGCGGAAGACCAAGCGGTAACCGCCGCCGACGCGGACATCGAGCTCGCACGAGAGCAGCGTCAGGCCGAACGACTTCGGTACCCACCATTGCCTGAAGATCTCGGCTTTCGTCCACGCGTCGTACACGATGCGCGCCGGCGCGTCGACGACTCGCGTGACCACCAGCTCGCGATCGGACTTCCGTTCCACCTTCGTCCGGCTCTGCGCCGCGGTCTCACTCTCTGTTTTTCCGTCCATTGACCTTCTCCTCGCGTTTCAGTTGCTCGACCACCTTGTCCAACTCGTCGAACCGTGCCGCCCAGAGCTGGTGATAGCTGTCGAGCCATGCTGTCTCTTGTTCCAGACGCCGCGCGCCCAACTTGCAGGTCCGCACGCGCCCGACCTTCTCCGTACGGACGAGTCCCGCCTGCTCGAGGATGGCCACGTGTTTCTTCATGCCCGTGAGCGTCATGTGGAACTTCTCGGCGAGCGTCGTGATCGACGCGTCGGAACGTCCGAGCTGCTCCAGCACGCCGCGCCGCGTCGCATCCGCAAGCGCGGCGAATGACGCATCCAGGCGGGCTCGTGAAAGCTGAACCATCCGGTTCAGTATTAAACGCGGAAGCCTCGCAGGATGCAAGGGAAACGATTGCGGCCGCGCGTCAGCGCTGAATCACGAACTCGCGCCGCCCGCCCAGCGTCGCGCCGCCGGCCGCGAAGTTCTGTTCGACGAACGACACCGCGTCCGGCGACGCGACGACCACCGTCGACGCGCGCGTGCCGTAGCGATCGCCGGCGATGAACACCTCGCTCTCGACGCGGCCGCTGTGTCGCGGCGCGGCGAGAAACGCGAGCAGCTCGTCGGCGATCGTCGCCGCGTCGTCGTGCGTCATCGCCGCGCGCATCGCGTCGACGGCGAGCTGGGTCTTCGGCCACGCCTCCCCTGCCGGCGCGTTGCTGATGCCGTAGATGCCGGGCGCGAGGAGCGTCTGCTGCTCCGGCGTCGCGTAGAGCACGTCGCCGCCGATGATGCCGGCGAGCAGATGAAAGCCCGCGTAGTCGGCGGCGTCGCACGCGATTTGCTCGCCGTACGCACGCGGCTCGTCTTCACCGATGACGAACGCGCGCACGAGCGCGCCGCGCGAGCGGGAACGCGTGCGCGCCCCGCGCAGATTCGTGACCGCGGCGAATCGTGACGGCGTCACGGCCAGCCAGGAGCCGCGGAGGAGCGCGTCGCGGCCGCCGAGGACGTGGGGCGCGTCGGGCCAGAAATCGGCGGCGATCGTCGCGCGGGCGTGATCCTCGTCACGATTCGCGGCGAGAATCAGCGGGAACCTGTCCGAAACGCGGTGCGCGATCGCGATGAGACACATCGCGCGCGCAGTATAGGTCGTCCCGGAGCCAGGCATGTCCGAGCTACGCATATCGAAACCGTTGCAGCGCGTCCTCGCGGTCGCCGTCCTCGTCGCATGCTGTGTCCCGCTCTCGCTCGTCGCCTTCGACACCGACGGCCCTGTCGCGACGCCCACCTCCGCCGCCGTCGCGGCCATCCTCGCGGCGATGAACCGCGAGCGCGCGGCGCGCGGACTCGCGCCGCTCCGCCTCAACGAGCGCCTCTGCGCCGCCGCGCGCGACCGTATCGACGACATGTTCGCCAAGCGCTACTTCGCGCATCAGTCGCCCGACGGCATCGATCCGTTCTCGTGGGTCATCCAGCACGGCTACCGCTATCTCTTCGCCGGTGAGAATCTCGCCACCGGCTACAGCGGCACGTCCGTCGTCGACGGCTGGATGCATTCCCCGGGACACCGCCGCAACGTCCTCGGCGCCGACTACACGGAAGTCGGCATCGCGGTCGCCGACGGCTCGCCGCTGCGGACGTCCGGCTATCGCGGACCGACCGTCGTCGCGCTCTACGGCAGCCGTTGAGCCGCGCGCGCGAACACCGACGCATCTGATAACGTCCGCCGCGCCATGAGAACGCTTTTTGCGATCACGCTCGCCGTGTCGGTCACCGCATCCGCGCAGCAGAAATCGCTTCCCGACGGCTACTGGACGGAGGCGCAGTCGAACGCCGTGCTGGCGAAGACGGAGACCATCCGTCTCGACGCCGACCTCTCCCGCCTCACCGATCCCGAACGCGCCGCGCTGAAGGATCTCCTCGCCGCCGGCGCGATCATGCAGAAGCTCTACGAGGTCTCGCGCCATCCCGACGCGCTGCCCGCGTATCAGGAGCTGCGCAAGCTCTACTCCGAGACCGGCGGCTCGAAGCAGGCGGACAATCTGCTGCAGCTCTATCGCCTCAATCAGGGTCCCATCGCGCAGACGCTCGACAACAAACGCGAGCCGTTCCTCCCCGTCGCGGCGCAGGCGCCGGGACGCAACGTCTACCCTACCGACGTCACGCGCGAGGAGCTCGACAAGTACCTCGCGGCGCATCCGGATCAGCGCGACGAGCTGCTCGACCCGCGCACGCTCGTCCGCCGCGCGACGAAGTCGAATCTCGACCGCGACATCCAGGTGCTCAACACGTTCGCCGTGCTGCGCGAGCTGCATCCGATGCTGCTCGCGAAGTGGAAGCCGATGCAGTACACGGCCGACGGCACGACGTTCTACGCGGTGCCGTATGCGATCGCGTACGCGGACGATCTCGTCAGCGCGTTTCGCCTGCTCACGCGCGCGGCGAGCACGCTCGAGCCGAGCGACGCGGAGTTCGCGCGCTACCTCCGCAACCGCGCCCGCGACCTCATCACGAACGACTACGAATCGGGCGACGCGTCGTGGATCACCGGCCGCTTCAAGCATCTCAACGCGCAGATCGGCAGCTACGAGACGTACGACGACGCGCTGTACGGCGTGAAGGCGTTCCACTCGTTCAGCCTTCTCCTCGAAGACGAGAAAGCGACCGGCGAAGTGCGGCGCCAGCTCGGCGGCATCCAGGCCATCGAAGACGCGCTGCCGTACGAGCAGCACAAGCGCGTGCGCGAGGACATCCCGGTCGGCGTCTACGACGTCATCGCCGACTTCGGCCAGGCGCGCGGCACGAACAGCGCCACGAACCTGCCGAACGATCCGCTGATGTCGCGCCGCTACGGCCGCATCATCCTCTTGCGCCGGAACATCCTCACGAATCCGTCGATCGTCGCCGCGAGCCAGCGCATCTTCCGCGCCGCCGTCGTCGACGCGAACGCGAACGACCTCGGCCCCAACGGCGACGCGCAGCGCACGCTCTGGCACGAGATCGGTCACTACCTCGGGCCGGATCGAGACAAGTCCGGCCGCACGATCGACGCCGCGCTCGAGGAGTTCTCCGACGCGACCGAGGAGATGAAAGCGGATCTCGTGTCGCTGTATGCGCTGCAGCGGATGAACGTCCCCGACCTGCGCGCGATCCAGGCGGCCGGCATCCGCCGCGTGCTGCTCAACATTCGGCCGCGCGCCGATCAGCCTTACCAGTTCATGGAGCTCGTGCAGTTCAACTGGTTCCTCGACAAAGGGCTGCTCACCGCCGATCCGAAAACCGCGCGGCTCACGATTCACTACGACCGTTACGCGGACGCCGTGACCTCGCTGCTGCACGAGGTGCTCGCGCTGCAGGCGAACGGCGACAAGGCCGCCGCGGCCGCGTTCTACGCGCGCTGGACGCAGTGGACGCCCGAGCTGCACGAGAAGCTCGCCGCGCGCGTGCGCGACGCGCAGGGCGCGCGGTTCCGGATCGTGAAGTACGCGGCGTTGGGCGAGTAGCGCATCGTTTCGATCGAGCGATAGACTGCGCGGCGCCATGCGCCGCGCACTGATCGTCGCCCTCGCCCTCACCGCCTGCACCGTCGCGAAGCCGGCACCGCAAGCGACGCCGGCTGCCACCACGACGTCGTCGCAACAACAACAGCCGCAGCCATCGCAAACGCCGGCGGATCCCGTCGCCGGCTTCGAGAAGTTCGACGGCTTCATCCCGCTGTACTGGGACGCGCCGAAAGGCCGCCTGCTGATGGAGATCCCGCGCCTCGGCGAGGAGCTGCTCTACCAGGTCTCGCTCGCGAGCGGCGTCGGCTCGAATCCGATCGGACTCGATCGCAGCCAGCTCGGCGCGACGCACATCGTCCGCTTCGACCGCGTCGGTCCGCGCGTGCTGATGACGGAGCCGAACTACGGCTTCCGCGCGCTCAGCAACGACGCGGCGGAGCAGCGCAGCGTCGAGCAGTCATTCGCGCAGTCGGTGCTCGCCGGCTTCACCGTCGAGTCGACGCTGCCGAACGGCCACGTGCTCGTCGACGCCACCGACTTTTTCCTCAGCGACGCGCACGGCGTCGCGGCGCGGCTGAGGCGCGCGCAGCAGGGCTCGTTCTCGCTCGACAAAAACCGCAGCGCGATCTATTTGCCGCGCACGAAGGCGTTCCCGCGCAACACGGAAGTCGAGGCGACGCTCACGTTTGCGTCGAGCGATCCGGGAGAGCTCGTGCGCGGCGTGACACCGACGGCCGAGGCGCTGACGGTGCGCGAACATCACTCGCTGGTCGCGCTGCCGGAGCCGGGCTTCACGCCGCGGCGCGCCGACCCGCGCGTCGGCATCTTCGGCATCGACTTCTACGACTACGCGTCGCCGTTCACGACGTCGATCTCGAAGCACTGGATCGCGCGCCACCGCCTCATCAAGAAAGACCCGAACGCCGCGGTCTCCGATCCCGTGCAGCCGATCGTCTACTACGTCGACAACGGCGTGCCCGAGCCGATCCGCAGCGCGCTGCTGGAAGGCGCGTCGTGGTGGAATGCCGCGTTCGAAGCGGCCGGCTTCCACAACGCCTTTCAGGTGAAGGTGCTCCCGCCCGACGCCGACCCGCTCGACATCCGCTACAACATCATCAACTGGGTGCATCGCTCCACGCGCGGCTGGTCGTACGGCGCGAGCGTGGTCGATCCGCGCACCGGCGAGATCATCAAAGGCAACGTGCTCCTCGGGTCGCTGCGCATCCGGCAGGACGCGATGATCGCGCGCGGAATGGCGGCCACGTTCGACGACATGGATCCGACGACCAGCCCGTCGATGATGGCGCTCGCGCGCATCCGCCAACTCTCCGCGCACGAGACCGGGCACACGCTCGGCCTCGATCACAACTTCGCCGCGTCGACATACGGCCGCGCGTCGGTGATGGACTATCCGGCGCCGTACATCAAGATCACGAACGGCAAGCTCGATTTCTCCGAGGCGTATGCGACGGGCGTGGCGGCATACGACATCGCGGCGATCAAGTACGCGTACGCGCAGTTCGCGCCGGGCGCGAATGAAGACGCGGAGCTGACGAAGCTCGCGCGCGCGACGCCGCTGTTCGTCTCCGATCCGCACTCGCGTCCCGTGAGCAGCGCGCATCCCCTCGGCGCGGTGTGGGACAACGGCGCCGATCCGATCGCGATGCTGCGTCACGAGATCGACGTGCGGCGTATCGCGCTCGATCAGTTCGGCCTGAACAACCTCAGCGTCGGCGAGCCGGTCTCCGCGCTCGAAGAGAAGCTCGTCCCGCTGTACCTCCATCACCGCTATCAGCTCGAAGCGGCGGCGAAGTCGATCGGCGGCATCTATTACACGTACGCGGTCAAGGATGCCGAGGGCGTGTGGCCGGACGTCGTGCGCAAAGTGGTGCCGGCGGCGCAGCAGCGCGACGCGCTGCGCGCGATCATGACCACGCTCGATCCCGCGTTCCTCGCGCTGCCGCAGCGCGTGCTCGATCTGCTGCCGCCGCCGGCGTACGGTCACGGCGACGCGAACACGGAGCTCTTCCCGCGCAGGACCGATCCCGCGTTCGATCCGATCAGCGCGGCGATGACCAGCGCCGACGTCACGATCTCCGCGCTGCTCGACCCCGCGCGCTGCGCGCGCGTCACGCAGCAGACCGACAACGTGACGATGCGCGAGATCACGAACGCGCTCATCGACGCCGCGGTGAAATCCGGTCCGATTCCGCGCGCCACGCGCACGCTGCTGATGGTGCGCCTCGCCGGGCTCGCGGCGGGCGCCGACAACGACGCGCAGGTCCGCGCCGATGCAACCGACGCGCTGCGCCGACTCTCCGATCGTCTCGCGGCGACGTCGAGCGATCCGGCGGAAGCCGCGCATCGACGTCTCACGCGCGACGACATCGCGCGCTTCCTCGCGCGACCCGCGGAGGCGTGGAAGCCGAGCGCGATTCCGACGGTGCCGCCGGGACCGCCGATCTGAGAAACGGCGGCGCGTGAAGACGCGCGCGCTTGCAGCGCGATTGAAGAATGGAGCATGGGCGGCGCAGCCCGCGCGCGCAGTCGCGCGTCGACTTACCGGGAGAAACCGTGTAGAGTGAACGAGTCGAGGAAACTTCCTCGCCCTCAGATCAGTTGAACTAAGTCAGCGATTCTGAACCCAGCCTCTTAGATCCCCCCACATTCGATACCGGCTTCTGCGCCAGCACCCGACGTGCGCCCGGAGAGGTAGCGGAACGGCCAAACCGGCCAGGAGCATCCATGAAACTGCACATCGGAAATCTCTCGAAGGAAATCACCCAAAGCCAGCTCGCGGACCTCGTCAAGCCCTTCGGCGAAACCACGTCGGTCGAGCTGGCGCAGGATCGCGATGGCGCATCGAAGGGGTTTGGATTCGCCGAATACGCCAATGACGACCACGCTCGCGCGGCCGTCACGGGACTCGACGGCAAAGAGTTCAACGGACAGCCGCTGAAAGTCAGCGAAGCACGCGCGCGCAAAAACGGCCCGACCCCGACTCCCCCGGTCGCCGGCAACTGAGAGTGATCGTCACAGGTCAATCCGACGCTTCACGCACTTCGTCGAAAAGGATCGCAATGAAGAAGATTACGAAAGTTCAACCGTCTCTGAGAGTCCCGAAAGTTGCAGTCTCCGAGTTGAACGTCAGGAAGGCTGCCACACGCCTCTTGAACGCGAAGCTGGTTTCGACCGAGGTTTCGTACGTTCAGCGCGTCCTCGGCAACACGGCCACTCAGGACGAGTTGGACGCGCGCGTCCTCGCGGTTCGGAAGCTGCCGTGGTCGGAGATCGCCCTGCCGGACTAGGGCGGGCGTGACGTCCGCCACGGTGCGACTTCTGCATCGAGTCGGGTATGCGTCGTGCGCGCATCCTCGGCTCCGCTTTCGTCGTCATGTGCTTCGTGTCGTCCTGCAGGCGCGCAGGCGATCCTGGCGCAAGCGGAACGAGCGTCGGCGCCGCTCCCACGAATCGCGTTTCGCATAGTGCAGCGAGCGAGCTTGCACCCGAGGGCGTCGTGGAAGGTGCCGCGGTCGAAACCGATGCGCAGAAGGCCGTCGCCGTCGTTCGTGACTACTATCGAGCGATTGCATCGCATGACTATGACCGAGCCTATGCATCGTGGGGCTCGTCAGGACCGCCGGGCCAAACGCGAGCAAAATTCATCCAGGGATTCGCCGATACCGCGTCCGTAAACGCGACGACCGGCACGCCGTCGCGCATCGAGGGCGCCGCGGGATCGCGCTACATCGAGGTGCCGATCGCGATTACATCGACGGCGAAGTCCGGTACGGTGCAACGCTTCGTCGGAAGCTACACGCTGAGACGATCCGTCGTCGACGGCGCATCGCCGCAAGATCGCGTATGGCATCTCGATCACGCGTCGATCCATCAGACGCATGAATCGGGCACGTGACTCGGGCTGGAACACGTCATCGCCCCACCCCGTACGACACTTTCACGAACAGCGAGCGGTCCCGCGCACGCCACGCGGCGTTCGCCGGATCGAGCACGCGGCTGTCGCCCGCGCCGATGAAGAGTCCGGTCGCGTACGTGAGGCGGTACTGGAAGAGCAGCGACGCGGTGAGCGAGCCGTCGCGGCCGGCGGCGTCCGGCGTTGCCGCGCGGACGGTCCGCTCGTTCTGCACGATTGCGCGCAACGACGAGCGCACGTCGAACGCCCACGTCGTGCGCAGCCGCTCGGTCTGCGCGGTGAAGAAGCGCCCTTCGCCGTTGCGGCCGGCCCAATTGAGATTTCCGTCGAGCGCGACCTCGAGCCGGTCGAGCGGCTGAATCGCGGCGTAGTAGTGGATCGCCGCGCCGGTGCCGCGACGCTCCGCGTCGAAGTCGATCTGCTGTCCGATCGAGCCCTCGGCGCCGACGAGCGTCCAGCGTTTCGACGGACTCGCCTGCGCGATGAAGAGCAATTGATTGCGGCGGATCGTCTTCGAGCCCGCGCGCAGCTCGCCGGCGGCGAAGCGCGCGCGGAACATCGAGTTGTGCGCGCCGAGCATGTCCGCGCCGGTCGTGTCGACGTGGTAGATGACGTCGCCCTCGGGATCGGCCTCATAGTCGGTCGTGACGTAGAAGCGAATGTTGTTCAGAAATCCGCGCGGACGAACGGTGTAGCCCGTATTCGTGTACAGCTCGTGGAAGCCGACCTGCGGGACGAAGCCGTGATCGGCGCGGAAGCCGTCGCTGAAGCCGATGTACTGGTCGTACCAATCCCAGCGCGCCGTGGCGTGTTTCCAGATCACGTTCGCGGCGGTGCCGCTCGGGGTGCGTCCGTCCCACTCCGCGGCGAGGTCGGGACGCACGGGCGTCTTGCTGCGGCTGCCGAGGAGCTCGGCGGTGACGACGTCGACGTCGCGGCGCGTCCACTGCACGTCCGCGCCGACGACGCGATTGTTGCCGCCGCCGGAGACTTCGCGATCCGTGGCCACCGCGCCGAGCTTCACGGAGCCGAAGTTCGACGAGCCGCGCGCGATCCAGTCGAGCGAGCGGAACGCCTGCGGCGCGAACGACGACGAGAGACGTCCGGGGATGATCACCGTTCCGCCGCCGCGGTCCTGCGCGACGAGCAACGTGAAACCGCCGCGGTCGGACGTGCGCGTGACGCGCGCGCCCCAGCGCGGCGACGTGATCGTGCGCGTGGAGACGACCGGCAGCGGCGTGTCGAAGAGTTGCAATCCTTCGAGAAATAACGGCCGCTTCTCGGGATAGAAAATCGCGAAGCGCTGATTCGCCGACACCTCCGGCGTGTCCGACTCGACCTGCGAGAAATCGGGATTGAGCGTCGCATCGACGATGACGTTCGGCGTCGGCGCGTACTGCAGATCGCCGCCGGCCTCCGACTTCATCCGCCCGCCTTCCCTGCTCGCGGCGACGTACGGCACCGCCGTCACGTGCGCGGCGCGCGGCAGCTCGAGTCCCCCGACGACGTCCGCGTGGCAGACGATGCAGCTCGACCCGCGCGGGATGGGCGTCGACGCGATGCGATGCCGCTGCCCGCGCGTCCAGTTGCGCACGAGCAGCACGCGCCAGCGCGGCGCATCGGACGAATAGCGCAGCGACGCCAGCGGGATGCGCAGCTCGAGCGTCCATCCTTCCGCGTCGATGCGCGCGGCGGCGTCCCAAAGAAAATCGGGATCGATGGTCTCGTCGCCGGTGGCGTCGTTGCGGATGCCGTCGCGCTGCACGCCGCGCGCGTTTCCGAGGAAGAACTGCGCGCTGCGTCCGTCGCCGTGCGAGTCGACGAAGATGCCGGCGTAGTCGACGTCGCTCGCGATCGCATCGCGCGCGGAGAACGGGGCGCGGATCTCGCCCGGATGCGGATCGAAGCAGCGGAACGCGACGTAGAGGTTCGCGCCGTCGATGGCGACGCGCGCTTCGGTGCGCACCGGCGGCGCGACGTTGTCGCCGGGATCGAAGTCGTACCACGACGCGGCGACCGGCACGTTGCTCCACGCCGCATCGTCCAACGCGCCGTCGATGACCGGCGCCGCCGTCAGCCGCGCGATGTCGAGCGCGAACGCGCGCGTGCAGATGAAGAGCGAGAACAGCGCGGCGAGGACCGGACGACGCATCGGCACCAACGTACGCGGCAGCCGCGCACGCGTCGCGCGAACGGTGACGAACGGTCCGATCGCGCAACGAGCGGCGAAAGCGCGTGACGAACGGCGCGCGCCGTTCGTCATGCGTCACGACCGCTCATCACCGCCACATGGACGTCTCCCCCGCCGCGCGGCATAGTGAGCGCATGCCGCTACCTCGGCGACGCGGCGGCCCGTCCGCCACGCTGATCGCGACGATCTTCGCGGCGGCAACCGTTCTGTATGCCGTCCACCTCGTCGTCTTCCTCCACAGTCGCGGCGACCGCGCGCCGTGGCTCACCGAGCTCGCGGAGTCGACCGCGCACTGGGCACCGTGGCTGCTCCTGCTCGCGCCGGTTTTCGCGCTCGCGCAGCGCTTCCGCCTCGGTCGCGCGTCGTCGTACGCCGTGCACGTGCCGGCGGCGGTCGCCGTCGCGCTCATCCAGATCGTCGTGCGCGCGACGCTCGATCAGCCGCTCATTCACGGCCAGTGGACGCTCGCGGCGGTCGCCGAGGGGATCTCCTCGCTGATCGGCCGCACGTTCTTCGCGAACGTCATCACCTACTTCGCGCTGGTCATCGTCCACGAGGTCACCGTACGCGAGCGCGCGCAGCGCGAGGCCGCGGCCGAGCGCGAACGCCAGCTCGGCGAGGCGCGGCTGCTCGCGTTGCAGAACCAGATGCAGCCGCATTTCCTCTTCAACGCGCTCAACGGGATCTCCGCGCTGATGCATCAGGACGTCGACGCCGCGCATCGCATGCTCCTCGGCCTCGCCAATCTCCTGCGCGCGTTTCTCGACGACAGCGGCGCCGCGGAGACGACGGTCGCGCGCGAGGAGGAGCTGCTGCGCGATTACCTCGCCGTCGAACAGGCGCGCCTCGGCGAGCGCCTGCGCGTCGACATCGACATCGACGCCGTCGTCCGCCGCGCGCTCGTGCCGCGCTTCATCCTGCAGCCGCTCGTCGAGAACGCGATCCGCCACGGCATCGCCGCGGCGCGCGGCGGCGGCTCGGTGCACGTTTCCGTCGCGCCGCACGGCGAGCGGCTCGCGATCCGCGTCGAAGACGACGGGCGCGGCCTGCGCGACGAGCCGCGGCGCGGCGGCATCGGCATCCGCAACACCGTCGCGCGTCTCGAGCATCTCTACGGCGACGCGTACGCGTTCGAGCTGCGCAACCGCGAGCCGAGCGGCGTCGTGGCGCGGATTGAAGTGCCGCTGCACTTCGCGAAGGAGCGCGGATGATGCGCGTCCTCATCGTCGACGACGAGCCGCTCGCGCGCCTGCGCCTCGTGCAGCTGCTCTCCCGCGAGAACGACGTCTTGATCGCCGGCGAATGCAGCGACGGACGCGAGGCCGTGACGGCGATCGAGCGCGTGCAACCCGACGTCGTGTTCCTCGACGTGCAGATGCCGGAGATGAGCGGCCTCGAAGTCGTGGAGGCCGTCGGGATCGACGAGATGCCGCTCACCGTCTTCGTCACCGCGTACGACGCGTACGCGATCGACGCCTTCGATCGCGCGGCGCTCGACTACGTCCTCAAGCCGATCGACGACCGCCGCTTCGCCGAGACGCTCGCGCGCATCCGCCGCAACTTGCGGCGCGCGGACGAAACCGGCGCCGCGCCGAGCCGGCCTGCCCCGTTTGCAGATCGCCTCCTCGTCCGCCACGACGAGCGCGCGCTCTTCATCCGCACCGCCGCCATCGACTGGGTCGAGTCGATCGGCAATTACGTCGCCGTGCACGCCGGCGGCGCAAAGTACGTCCATCGCGGGACGCTGCAGTCCTTCGAGCAACGTCTCGATCCGCGCCGCTTCGTGCGCATCCACCGCCGCGCGCTCGTGCAGATCGACGCCATCCGCGAGATCCGCGACTTCTTCGGACGCGCGCAGGTCATCCTGCGCGGCGGCGCGGAATTGCCGGTGAGCCGCCGGTGCCGCGCGAACCTCGAGAGGTTTGGGGTGAAAGGCGCATGACGGCCTGCGCCTCCTAACCTTCTGCTGCAACCTTTCGTCTCAACTGGCGTAACTCCACATCATCAGGAGAGCTACGTCATGTCGAGACTTTGGAAGATCCTGCTGCTGCTGATCATCCTCGCGGCGCTCAGCGCCGGCGCGTACGCGTACGTCCGCAGCAGCCAGAAGAAAGACGGCGGCCTCAAGCAGGTCGAGGTCACGCAGGGAACGATCGTCGAGAAGGCGGTCGCCGTCGGACAGATCCAGCCGCGGCAGAAGTTCCAGGTGAAGTCGAAGATCTCGGGGATCGTGCGGCGCACGCTCGTCCAGGTCGGCGACACGGTGAAAGCCGGCGATGCGCTGTTCGAGATCGCGGCCGATCCGACGCCGCTCGAGGTGACGGAAGTCGATCGCTCGGTCGATTCGGCCGAGGCGTCGTTCCGGCGCGCGGAGAGCGACTATCAGCGGGCGACGGAGCTCTCGCGCAACGGCGTCCTGCCGAAGTCGGACGTCGATCAGAAGAAAGAAGCGTACGAGCTCGCGCGCGTGGCGCTGACGCGCGCGCAGCAGAACCGCGAGCTCACGCGCAAAGGACGCCTCGCCTCCACCGGCGGACAGGAATCCATCATCCGCGCGCCGGCCGCCGGCACGGTGCTCAGCCGCTCGGTCAACGAAGGCGATCCGATCGTCCCGCTCACCTCGTACCAACCGGGCACCGAGATGGCCACCATCGCCGATATGTCCGACCTCATCTTCAAAGGCACCGTCGACGAGATCGACGTCGGCAAGCTCTCGGTGGGCATGACCACGCGCATCAAAGTCGGCGCGCTGCCGACCGACGTCGTCACCGGCAGGGTCTCGCGCATCGCGCCGCAGGCGCAGCAGAAGGAAGGCGCCACGCTCTTCGACGTCGAGATCGAGCTCGATGCGGGCCAGAAGATCACGCTGCGCGCCGGCTACTCCGCGAACGCCGACGTCATCATCCGCGAGAAGAAAGACGTGCTCGTGCTGCCGGAACGCCTGGTCTCGTTCGACGACGGCGGCAAGAAGGCATTCGTCGAGCTGCCGAGCGGCGATCCGAAGATCGAGCCGAAGAAGGTCGAGATCAAGACCGGTATCTCCGACGGTCTGAACATCGAGATCCTCTCCGGTCTCAAGAAAGGCGACAAGGTCGTCGAGCGTCCGCCGAAAGAAATCTCGTAGGACCATGGTCACCTTCAAAGACGTCTTCCGCCAGCTGATCCGCGACGTGCGCAACGAGAAGTTGCGCACGTTCCTCACCATCTTCGGGATCGTGTGGGGCACCGTCGCCATCAGCCTGATGCTCGCCTTCGGCACCGGTCTGCACAAGAACCTCATCAAGCAGACCGCGGGACTCGGCGACCGCATCGTGATCGCCTGGCCGGGCCTCACCTCGATTCCGTACGAGGGCCTCGGCAAGGGACGGCGGCTGCGCATCAACGAAGACGACATCGCCGCGGTGCGCACGCAGGTGCGCGGCCTCAAGGCGATCTCCGGCGAGTACGAGACGAACATGAAGCTCGACTACGCCGCGAAGACGATGTCGGTCGACATCTCCGGCGTCACCGCCGAATTCGGCGCGATGCGCAACGAGATCCCGCAGTCGGGCGGCCGCTTCATCAACGAGCTCGACGACCACGACCAGCGCCGCGTCATGTTCCTCGGCGACCGCCTCAAGACGAACATCTTCGGCGACGCCGACCCGATCGGCAAAACGGTGCTCCTCAACCAGTCGCCGTTCCAGGTGATCGGCGTTCTCATCAAGAAGCCGCAGGACTCGAACTACAGCGGACCCGACGCGGAGAAGGCGTTCATCCCGTCATCGACGTTCCGCGCGCTCAACGGCGACAAGTACGTCGACAACATGATCTTCCAGGCCGCGAGCTCGGGCGAGACGAAGCAGGTGATCAAGGACATCAGCGCGGCGTTCGGCAAGCGCCTGCGCTTCGACCCCGAGGACAAGGAAGCGCTGTCGATGTGGGACACGACCGAGCAGTTCCACTTCTTCGACATCTTCATGCTCGCCTTCAACGGCTTCCTCGGATTGGTCGGCGTGCTCACGCTGATCGTCGGCGGCATCGGCGTGTCGAACATCATGAACGTCGTGGTCGAGGAGCGCACGCGCGAGATCGGCATCAAGATGGCCCTCGGCGCGAAGTCGCGCTGGATCCTCACGCAGTTCCTCATCGAGACGCTGCTGGTCACGATCTTCGGCGGCGCGATCGGCTTCGCCATCTCGCTCGGCGTCTGCGCGGTGTTCCCGGCGCAGCTCTACGAATACGTCGGCAAGCCGGAAGTCTCGCCGGTCGTCGCACTCTTCACCGCGCTCGCGCTCGGCATCGTCGGCCTCGTCGCGGGATACTTCCCCGCGAAAGAAGCGTCGCGTCTCGATCCGGTTGTTGCCATGAAACTCTGAGGCGCCGCCACCATGAACAACGACCTGCACGTCATCGCCACGCTCTTCGCCAGCGCCAGCCAGCTGCAGAAGAAGCGCGCCTTCCTCACCATCGCCGCGATCGCGTGGGGCACGGTCGCGATCCTGCTCCTCCTCGCGTTCGGCGAAGGACTGAAGCGGCAGATGGACAAGAACCGCCGCTCGACCGGCGAGAATCTCGCCGTGATGTGGCCGGGCGAGACGTCGAAGTCGTGGCAGGGCATGCCGCCGGGACGCCCGATCCGCCCGCGCATCGACGACGTCGATCTCATCCGCGCGCAGATGCCGGAGCTCAAGAGCGCGCACGGCGAGCTCACCTCGTGGCGCACCGCGCTGCAGTACGGCCGCAAGACCATCAACGGCCGCGTCATCGGCGCGCAGCGCTCGTACGGCGAGAGCCGCGTGCACTATCCGATGCGCGGCGGACGCTGGATCAACGCCGCGGACGAGGAGCAGCGCCGCCGCGTGATCTTCCTCGGCGACGAGATGGCGCAGGACCTCTTCGGCAAGGAAGATCCGGTCGGCAAGACCATTCTCGTCAACAACGCGCCGTACGTCGTCATCGGCGTCATGCAGAAAAAGACGCAGATGGGCGTTTACGGCGGTCCGGATAAAAACTCGGCCCTCATTCCGTACACGACCTGGAAGGCGCAGTTCGGCCGCGACAAGGTCAACGTGCTCGTCATCGAGACGTACAAGCCGGAAGAGATGGCCGGCGCGCTGAAACGCCTCAACGAGATCCTCGGCAAGAAGTACGGCTACGATCCGACCGACGACCGCGCCTTCGGCACGTGGGACATGGTCAAGAGCTCGAAGCAGACCATGATGATCCTCGTCGGCATCCAGATGTTCCTCGGCATCGTCGGCGCGCTCACGCTCGTCATCGGCGGCGTCGGCGTGGCGAACATCATGTACGCCGTGGTGAAGGAACGCACGCGCGAGATCGGCGTGAAGATGGCCCTTGGCGCGAAAGCGCGCTGGATCATCTGGCCGTTCGTGCTCGAAGGCGTGGTCTACACGTTCATCGGCGGCGCGCTCGGCATCTGCATCGCCACGCTGCTCGTCGCCGCCGCGACGTTCCTGCCGATCGAGAAGAACGAGGTCATGTCGTTCCTCGGACGTCCGACCCTCTCGCCGGAGATCGGCGTCGCCACGTCGGCGATCCTCGGCGTGATCGGCCTGCTGGCCGGCTACTTCCCCGCCCGCCGCGCCGCGCGCATCGATCCCGCCGCGACCCTGCGGTACGAATAGGAGAACCGATGTCCATCATCCGCATGGAAGGCATCCGCAAGATCTACGACACCGGCAAGGTGAAGGTGGAAGCACTCAAAGGCATCGACCTCGACGTCGATGCCGGCGAGCTCGTGGCCATCGTCGGCCCGTCCGGCTCCGGCAAATCGACGCTGATGAACCTCATCGGCTGCCTCGACACGCCGAGCGAAGGGATCTACGAGATCGGCGGCGATAACGTGGCCGGCGTCACGCGCGACCAGCTCGCCGAGATCCGCAACCGCCGCGTCGGATTCGTCTTCCAGAACTTCAACCTGCTGCCGCACATCACCATCGTCGAGAACGTGGAGCTGCCGATGCTCTTCGGCGGCGTCGCCGTGCGCGAGCGCCGCGACCGCGCCGTCGAGCTGCTGACGCGCGTCGGCCTCGGCGAGCGCCTCGATCACAAGCCGACCGAGCTCTCCGGCGGCCAGATGCAGCGCGTCGCCATCGCGCGCGCGCTGGCGATGAATCCCGACATCATCCTCGCCGACGAGCCGACCGGAAACCTCGACACGAGCTCCGGCACGGACATCATGTCGATCTTCACGGACCTCTGGAAAGCGGGACGCACGCTCGTGATCATCACGCACGATCCCGCGCTCGCGAAACGCGCCAGCCGCATCGTCGAGATCCGCGACGGCCGCATCACCAGCGATCAGCGGAACGAGGAAGCGGCTTAGCGCCGGCTTAATGCGTGCGACGCCGCGGCGAGCACCGGATCGGCGCCGCGGAAGTAATCGGCCGCGCGCATCGGGACCGCCACGTCGGGCGCGATCGTGGTCCGCTCGTCGCGCGCGGTGACGGGCTGGTTGAAGCCTGACGAGATCGTGCCGCGCACGCCGGAACCCGGCAGACGAAACGGCCGCTCGTTGCCGTAGTGATTCGGCCGCGAGCCGGTGGCCTCGCCGATGAAGATCGCGTTCGTCCATTCGTCGAGCCGCGTGGCGAGCGTCTGCGCGGCGGAGAAGGTCATGCGGCTCGTGAGCACCGCGATATGTCCGCCGCGAACGTCGAACGCGATGAGCGACTCGAGCAGCTCGTTGGCCTTGCTCGCCTCTCCGCCGTTGTCGAGACGCAGGTCGAGGATCGCGCGATCCGTTTTCGCGAGCAGCGGCCGCAGCTCGCGCGCGAAGGCGTCGAGCGTGCGCGGGCCGTCGTCGTCGATCGCGTTGACCTGCACGTACAGCGCGCCCGACGCGAGCGTCTGGCTGCGGAACTTCTCGTCGCGACGCGCGAGATACGGCGCCGCGACGAACGGCGCGGGCGGAGCGGTGAGCTTCGTCTCGAGATCCTGCGCGCGGACGGGCACCGACGCCAGTTGCACGTCGCGTCCGTCGTCGAGCTGCAGCGCGACGGCGTTGCGATCGGAGGTCGCGCCGATGGCGACGAGGAAGTCGGTGAACGTCAGATAGAGCGGCGCTGCCCAGCGGAACTGCTGCTCGTTGTCGTGGCTGATGAACGGCTCGAGCTTCGCGAGCGCGTCGTCGGCGGAGAGCGCGCCGATGCGCGTCACGCGATGCCCGACGAGCGCCGCGTCGTCCGCGCGGACGACGTAGAGACCTTCCTCGAACTGCCACAGCCCGAGCGGAAGCCGCTGCAAGGCGCCGCGTTGCATGCCGAACGGCCACACCAGCGTGTGCCCGTCGCCCACGCGCGCGAGGAGCCGCTGCAGCTCGACCACGATTTGCGCGTCGGTCAACGTGTTGACCTTCGCCGCGACGGCCGCGAACTCCTGCCGTAGTTCCGCCGGCAGGCCGCAGCCGCTGAAGCGCGGATGCACGTCCTCGAGCTGCGTCTGCAACGCGCGCAGATCGGCGTTCCAGAGATCCGCGCGCTCGTCCGCGAAGACGGGAGCGGCGAGCGACACGACGAGCGAGCACACCACGAGCAGACGACGCAGGCGCGTGACCATGCGCGTCACTACGTCGCGGCGCGGGAGGAGTTTCACCGCGCGTACACTACCGGCGCATGGCGAACGCACCCGATCCGGCGACCGAGCTCGTTCGCGTGCTGCGCAGCGCCTGCTCCGGCGAGCTCGCCGCCGGCTTCGCCTATCGCGGCCACTGGAAGAGCGTCCGCCGCGCCGATGAGCGCGAGCGCATCCGCACGATCGAGGCGGAGGAATGGCATCACCGCGCGCTCGTGCGCGGGCTGCTCGCGGAGCTCGGCGCGAAGCCGAGCATGCGCCGCGAGATCGCGTTCTGGTGCATCGGCCGCACGATCGGCCTGCTCTGCCACATCGGAGGCTGGTTCATCCCGATGTACGGCGCGGGACGGCTCGAGCGCTGGAACGTGAACGAGTACGAAGACGCGGCCCGGCTCGCGCGCGCGGCCGGACGCGAGTCGATGCTCGAGCCGCTGCTGATGATGGCGGAGGTCGAGTGGGAGCACGAGCGCTACTTCCGCGAGCGGATCACCGGCCACCGCCTCCTGCGGGTCTTCCGCATGTGGCCACCGCTGCCGCCGAAAGAGCGCATCCGCGCCGCGTTCGCGGAGCCGTAGACTACGGACGTGCGCGCGCTCGCCGTCGTCCTCCTCGCCTCTCTCACCTTCGGCTGCGCCAGCGCGAAGCTCTACACGAAACGCGCGGCGCACGACGTCGTCGCCGTCGCGCACGGCCCGCGGCTGAAGAGCGCCGCGATCGCCGTCGCCGCGACCGGCGCGGCATTGCTCGTCGACGACGAGGTCGCACGGATCGCGCGCAACAACCAATCGCGGGCGCTCGACCGCATTGCGGACGCGGTCGAACCGCTCGGCGGCGGCGACTCCGACAAAGTCATCGCCGGCGTTCTGCTCTACGGCCTCGCGGCGAAAAACGCGACGGCGAAGTCGATCGCCTTCGACGCGTTCGTGGCCAGTCTCCTCGCGTCACACGCGATCGTCCCGGTGGTCAAGCAGTTGACCGACCGTACGCGGCCAAACGGCGGCGACCAGTCGTTCCCGTCGAATCACGCGGCCGAAGCGTTCACGCTCGCGTCGGTCGTCGCGGAGCACGCGTCGCGGCCGTGGATGAAACGCGCGGCGTACGGCATCGCCGGCGGAGTCGCGTTCGCGCGCGTCTACCACGACGCGCACTGGACGTCGGACGTCGTCGCGGGCGCCGCGATCGGCACGTTCGTCGGGCATACGGTCGCGAAGACGAACGTCGCGTTCGCGGTGTCGCCGGTCGTCGTGCGCGGCGGCGGCGGGATTCTCGTCACTTGGCATCCGCGGCGAGCAAGTGCTTCTGCACCTTCCCGAGCGCCGTCCGCGGAATCGCATCGACTCGCACGAACGCCCGCGGCACCTTGAACGACGCGAGCTGTTCGCGGCAGACGCGTTCGAGCGCGTCCGGATCGAAGTCGCCGACGAGATACGCCGCCGGCACCTCGCCGCGCAATGCGTCCGGCCGCGCGCAGACCGCGGCCTCGCGCACGCCCGCCTGTTCGAGCAGCAGCTCTTCGATCTCGCGCGGATAGATGTTGAAGCCGCCGGAGATGATGAGATCGGACCTGCGGCCGAGGAGCGTGACGTAGCCGTCGGAGGAAACGGTGGCGAGATCGCCGGTGCGGAAAAAGCCGTCACTCGTGAACGCGGCGGCGGTGGCTTCGGGACGCCGCCAGTAGCCGGCGAAGACGTTCGGGCCGCGCACGAGGAGCTCGCCGTCTTCGATGCGCGTCGCGACGCCGGGCAGCGGTACGCCGACCGTGCCCGCGCGCCGCTCCCCCGCGTACGGATTGCTGCAGTTCATGAACGTCTCGGTCATGCCGTAGCGTTCGAGGATCGTGTGGCCGAAGCGCGCGCGAAAGTCTTCGAGCGTTTGCGCCGGCAGCGGCGCGGAGCCGGAGACGAAGAGACGCATGCGCGCGCCGATGGTCCGCGCGACCTCCGGTGTCGTCTCGAGCAGCCGGACGTAGACCGTGGGCACGCCGAAGAAGAGCGTCGGCGCGAAGTCGAGAAATTCGTCGATCGCGATGCGGTGGTCGAAGCGTTCCAGGAGACGCATGCGGCAGCCGCTGGCGAGCCACGTATGGAGGCCGTTGCCGAGGGCGTGGATGTGGAAGAGCGGGAGCGCGAGAAGGAAGCGGTCGCGCGCGGTGATCTGCCACAGCGTCGTGAGGTTGACGGCGTTCACCACGAAGTTGCCGTGCGTGAGGATCGCGCCCTTCGAAGCGCCGGTCGTGCCCGACGTGTAAACGATCGCCGCGGGCGTGTCGCGATCGAGCGGCGTCGACGGTCGCGTGGTCGACTGCCTCTCCGCTTCCGCGTACAGCGCGGGTAGCTCGTCCGCGGTGAACGTCGCGCGCGGCTCCGCGTCGCCGGTGATGTGCGCGATCTCACGCTCGCGGTAGAGGATGTTGATCGGCACGAACAGCACGCCGAGCTTGACGCACGCGAGGTAGAGATCGATCAGCTCGATGCGGTTCGCGAGGTAGACGCAGAGCCGGTCACCGGCGACCAAGCCGCGCGCCGCAAGCGCGTGCGCGACGCGATTGCTGCGCGCCTCGAGCTCGCCGAACGTGTACGTGGCCCCCGCCCACTCCAGCGCCGGCTCGTCCGCCCGCGCGACGAGCGAGAGGTCGAAGAGATGCAGCAGATGCACGCGACAGTCTAGCCCGAGCGATACACTCCGGAGCATGGACCGCAACGACAGCTGGAACGAAGCGCGCCGCGACGTCTGCCTGCACGCGAAGAAGATGCACGAGGCCGGACTCGTCGTCGGGTCGGCCGGCAACGTCAGCCGCCGCATCGGCGCCGATCACCTCGCCATCACGCCGACCTCCGTCGCGTACAACATCCTGCACGAAGATGCGGTGAGCATCGTGGACCTGCACACCGGCGAAACCGTCGAGGCCTCACACGCGCCGTCGTACGAGCTGCCGATGCATCTCGCCGTCTACCGCTCGCGCCCCGACATCCACGCCATCGTGCACACGCACGCGCCGTACGTCACCACGCTCTCCGTGCTCCGCCGCCCGCTCCCGCCGATCATCGACGAGATGATGGTGTACTTCGGCGGCCCGGTCGAAGTGGCCGACTACGCCCTCACCGGCACGGACGCCGTCGGCACGAACGTCGTGCGGACGCTGCGCGACCGGACGGCCGTGCTGCTCGCGAACCACGGCAACGTCTGCGTCGGCCGCACGCTCGACGAAGCGCTGCACTTGGCCATCGTGATGGAGTCGTGCGCCCGCGTGTACATCGAGGCACTACGCGTCGGCGACCCGGTGCCGCTCCCGAACGACTCGGTCGTGGCGGGGCGGCGGTTGTTCGAGACGCGCCACCGCGGCTAGGCCGCGCCCGCGCGTGCGCGAAGCGCTTTTTCAAGCGTGCGGAGACGCTCGCTTCGTGTGCCGCGGACCTCGAGGATGCGCGTACGGCCGCTCCCGAACAGTGCATGCTGGTCTTCCGTGACGAGCTCCAGGAGCCGCTGATTCATCGCTTCGCGGAGCTCCGGGTCTTCCGATTCCGGCACCACGATTCCGTCTCTGTCGTCCAGCGGCAGGACGACGAGCAGATCGATGTGGGCCATGCCTGCCGCGGCGAGATCGGCCGACGACTCGATTAGCTCGCAATCGCGAGCGGAGCGGCCCAGATCGTTCAGCGCGAGCAGGTACGCGACGAAATCGACAGCGCTTCGCTCGAAGATGACCTCTGTGTTCGACGCATATTGCTGCAGACGCTCGACCGAGATCTCCAGTTGCCGGCGGAAGTCGGCGGCCGTGGGTTCCGCGGGGAGCGGCTCACCGTACAAGTCCTCCAGCCACTCGCACGGTTCCGGCTCGTGAACGTATTCGCGGTGAACGGCGACAAAGTCCTCGATCAGGGTGCTCTTTCCTGAGCAATGGCTGCCCGAGACGGCGATTCTCACCGCCGGCGAATCTAGCACGCCCGCTCGCGCAGCATCGCCAGCGCGTCACGACCCCGTGTGCCGGAACGGATGCTCGAAGCTGAGATACAGCAGCACAGCGTCGCTGCCGTGGCTCGGACCGACGCCGATCGGGACGCCGACACCGGGCACGATCTGCAGGCCGCTCGTGAAGTCATACGACCAACGCACACCGGGACTGACGACGAACGAGTCGCCGCCGTTGCCGCCGCCCGAGTACGCCGCTTCGAGCATCAGCTGTGCGCGATGGTGGATCGCGTAGATGAAGCTCTGCGCGAGATTGAGCTGCATTCCGCCGCCGTGCGCGATCCACGTCGCGCCGACGTCGGTATGCGCGATCGCGCGCGACGTGAGCACGCGGCTGATCGGCAGCATCACCTGCACGCCGCGCTCGTTGTCGCCGTTCGGCAGCAGCAGCGTGAGACGCGGTGCGATGGCCAGCGTCGACTTGCTGTCGCCGAGGAGTTGGTAGCGGTAGTTGAGGGCGATGTTGCCCGTGCCGGCGGGATGCGCGTACGGAATCGAGTAGCTCAGCTGATGCCGCAGCGACGGCGCCGGCCATTCCTGCGTGAACGTGTAGACCCAGTCGCCGCTGTCGCGATCGCGCGTGAAGAGGCTGATGTGCTGCACGACCCCCGGATCCTGGTTGTACGCCTCCTCGGCGAGAAAGCTGTTGTCCTGGATCGCGAGGAGATCGTCACCGGGCGTCTGCGCGTGCAGCGGCCATGCGAGCAGCAGAAGGAGGACGAGCAGAGCGGGACGCGGACGCATCCCGCTCTTTATACGCCGTTACCGTTCGCGGGCGTGCACCGTCTCGTGCCGCAGCGAGCTCGGAGCGTCGAGGTGCGCGCCGTCGTCGACGCCGACACCGAGACGATCGACCAACTCGCCGCCGAGCCACGCCGTCGCGCCGCTGAGCGCCGCGCCGAGGGCCGACAACACGATCGCGAGAATCGCGGGATGCGACGGATCGGGACGGCGGATGAACCAGCTCGCCGCGAAGAACACGACGACGATCACGTTGCCGATGCCGTGCAGCGTGCCGACGCGACGCGCGCGCGTGCCGTGCGGGATCGCGAGAAAGTCGATGAGGCCGAAGACCGCCGCGGCGAGAGCGCCGATGACGCCCGCCGCGATCATGTAGAACGCCGCGAGCGCGAGGCCCGCGTGATGCGTCAGCAGCGCGATGACGTCGAACACGATCGACGTTGCCAGCAGCCCCAGCGGAAACACGACCAGCATCTGGTGAATGGGATGTCCAAGGAGTTTCGCTCTGCTTTCCATGGTCCCTCCGCTGCACGTAAGTGCAACGGAGGGACCACGTCATGCGCGAAATCGGTCACTTGAGGAAAGCGGTGAAGTCGGTCACGCCGCGCATCGCGCTGAAGTCGCTCGAATACGTGCGCGTGATGCCGGTCTGCGTATCGGTGATCGACAGCTCGATGCGCAGCGGCGTTGCCGTGCCGAACAGCACCGCGATGGTCGGATGTCCGGCGCCATCGGTGTTCCCCTGATCGAGCATCTTGAGCAGCATCTCGATGTTGTTGTCGCTGTTGAAGTAGAAGAACGCGGTCTCGAAGTTGGGGCTGGCGAAGCCGCTCACCGATTTGACGAACGCGTTCGTGTCGGCCGAGCCGTTGTCGAAGCCGCCGCGGAAGCGCACCGTCGCGGCGAAGCGTCCGTTGAGCAGGCACGCGCGCGTCGAGCTCGGCGTGCAGACGCCGGTCGACTGCCCCGACTGCGTGACCGTGAACGTGTGGCCGGCGACGGTCATCGAGCCGTTGCGCGACGACGACGAGCTGTTCGAGCCGACCGAGTAGTTCAGCGTGAACGGTCCCGCGCCGGAGCCGCCGGAGCCGCTGGTGATGCCCAGCCACGAGGCGTTGCTGATGCTGCTCCAGCTGCCGGTGCAGTTCGACGGCGAGCCGCTCACCTGCACGCTGCCGCTGCCGCCGCCCGAGCCGTACGACGCCGACGAGCTGCCGAGCGTGTATGTGCACGACGAGGTCGGGTTGCCGCAACTCGTGTGCAGCGAATAGCCGCCGGTCGCGCCGCCGTGCAGCGAGTTCGCGCCGATGACCCAGTTCCCCGAACTGGTCAACGTGTAGACGATTCGCGAGTTGAGCGCGCCGCCGCTGTCGTCGTCGAACGCGGCCAGGTTGGCGTTGGGATCGAGCAGCACGAGGTAGGTGTCGAACGCGCTCGACGAGAGATCGATCGTCACCGTCGTGCCGGCCGTGCCGGAGAACTGATAGAAGTCAACATACGAACCATCGCTGAGCTGGCAGTCGGACGTCGACAGCGCGCCGGAGACGGTGGCGCCGCACGAGGTCGTGCCGACGTTGCAGTTCGTGTTGCCGTTGTCGCAGCTCAGCAGCACGTCGTACGCGCCGGTGTCGCCGGCGTGCAGCGAGTTCGCGACGATGTACCACGTGCCGGTCGCCGTCAGCGTGTACGCGATCTGCGAGTTCAGACCCGGTCCGCTGTCGTCGTCGGTCATGGCCAGACTTCCCGACGGGTCGTAGAGCAGGAGATAGGTATCGAAGGCCGTCGACGAGAGGTTGATCGTCACCTGCTCACCGGACGTGCCGCTGAAGGAGTAGACGTCCGCGTACGAGCCGTCGCCGAGCGTGCAGTCGGAGACGGACAGCGAGCCGGAGCGCGTCTGGCCGCACGAGATGCCGCTCGCGCCGCCGAACGTGCACGCGGCGTCGGTGATCGGCTGCAGCGACTTGTTCGAGGCCATCGTCGCGGTGATGTGCACGCCGGTGCTATTTGCCTGTGCCTGCGGCAGCGGTGTGACCGGTCCGCCGAACTTCATCGGCGCGTCGCCGGGGAACTTCTCCTGATACGCCGCCAGCGCGGCGAGAAAGCCTTTGTCGCCCGAGACGTCGGCCGGCGTCAGCGACTCGATCGGACGATCGAGCTCCTGCGGCGCCACGTCGGGAAAGCGCGACGTGCCCATGATCGCGAACCATTGCCGATAAGTCAGCGGATCGCGCGCGACCCAGCACGTCCCGCCGCCCGCGCACGCGGTCGTCGCGCGTTCGAGCACGAGCGGCACGCCTCCGGGCAGGTTGATCGTGCGTTGCCCGCTGGCCGGCCCGTCGAGCACCGGAATCCGCGGCCGCACCGGCTGCGCGGACAGTGCCGCGCACAAAGACACCAATCCCAACGTGAACAGGAATCCCCTTGAGCGCATCGAAGCCTCCCGTTTGTCTGGACCCAATTAAGGCGAGTGGTACAGACATAAGGCCGGAAAGCCCGATGCGCAAGGGGTGACAGCAACTTTTGCGATGCGCGCAAACGCGCCGCGACGCGTCGGCGTCAGCCCTTGATCACCGCAATCGGCACGAAGCGCGCGACTTTCTTCGCGATGCCCGCGCGCGCGACGACATCGACCACCGCGTCGATGTCCTTGTACGCCTCCGGTGCTTCTTCAACGAGCCCCTTCGACGATCCCGCCTCGGCGACGATGCCGAGCTTGCGCAACCGCCCGCGCAGCTCTTCGGCGTTGATCTCGTTTCGCGCGCGCGTGCGCGACATCATCCGTCCCGCCCCGTGGCAGCTCGAGCCGAACGTCTGCGTCATCGACGCGTCCTGCCCGACGAGCAGGTACGACGCCGTGCCCATGCTGCCGGGGATCAGCACCGGCTGTCCCGGAAACGCGCGCGTGGCGCCCTTGCGGTGCACGACGACGTCCGCGTCGCCGTAGCGCTCGACCTTCGCGACGTTGTGCGCGACGTCGTAGACGATTGCGACCGGGTCGTCGGGAAACTCGCGCTGCCACGCGCGGCGGATGCCGGCGGTGATCACCTGCCGATTCGCGAACGCGAAGTTCGCGGCGGCGGCCATCGCGGCGAGGTACTTCTGCCCTTCCCTCGACGACAGCGGCGCGCAGGCGAGCTCGCGATCCGCGACCTCGATGCCGTACTGCGCCATCACCTTGGTCATGACGCGCAGCGAGTCGGTGGCGACCTGGTGGCCGAGCCCGCGGGAACCGGTGTGGATCTGCACGACGAGGGAGTTGAAAGCGATGCCGAGGCGCGACGCTTCGTCGGCGTCGTAGACGGTGTCGACGCGATCGATCTCGACGAAATGGTTGCCGGAGCCGATGGTGCCGAGCTGGTCGTGTCCGCGCTCGCGCGCCGCGCCGGAGACGAGATGCGGCTCCGCGCCGTCGAGTTTCCCGTTCGACTCGATGTGCGCGACGTCATCGGCAGTGCCGTAGCCCATCTCGATCGCGCGCGACGCGCCGTCGCGCAGCACGAGCTCGAAGTCGGTCGCGTTGAGTTTCAGCGCGCCGCCGCGGCCGACGCCGGACGGCACCTCGCGCGCGATCGAATGCGCGAGCTTCCCGAGGCGCGGCTCGACTTCGGAGAACGACGTCGACGCGCGCAGCAGGCGCACGCCGCAGTTGATGTCGTAGCCGATGCCGCCGGGCGACACGACGCCGTCGCGCGCATCGACCGCGGCCACGCCGCCGATCGGAAAGCCGTAGCCCTCGTGCACGTCCGGCATCGCGATGGCGTACTTCTGAATGCCCGGCAGCGTGGCCACGTTGACCAGCTGCTCGAGCGACCGGTCGCGCACGATCGAGTCGAGCATCTCCTCGGTCGCGTAGACGCGCGCCGGCACGCGCATGTCGCCGCGGTGGGTCTGCGGGATCTCCCACAGGAACTCGTCGAGCTTTTCGAAATCCGATTTCTTCATAGGTCGAACACGAGCATCGTCGTCCAGTCGTCGCCGTCGCGGCGCACGTCGGCCTCGTGATACGTCACCGCCTTCACGTCCTCTTCGAACGATGCGGGTGCGATGCCGGTGAGCTCCGCGGTGAGCGAGCGCTCCTCGAAGCGCGTGAACGCGACATGCGTGAAGCGCTCGCGCGCGACGTGCGCGCGGTGCAGGACTTCATTGAGGAAATCGACGAGGAGCGCGGTCGTATCGGCGGAGTCGTCGACGGCGATCGTGCGCGTCACCGGCGACGTGTTGCTGGTCGTCTCCTCGTCGCGCATCACCGCGTACATGCCGAAGACGGCGTCGGCGAAGAGCGCTTCCAGCGTCGCCGCGCGCAAGAGCACGCGAACGTCAGCGATGTGCGGAACGAGCGTAAACACGCCGCCACTGCGCTGCGATTACTGCGCCGTTCCGGTGGCCACCGTCTGCCCCATGTTCTGCCAGGCGTGGAAGCCGCCGGCCAGCGCGGAAACGTTCTGGACGCCGTTGTGCTGCAGGATGAGCGCCGCACCGGCGCTCGATTCTTCGTTGGGTCACGTACAGTACGTGACGATCGGCTTCCCGCGCGGAATGGCCGCGAGCTGGCTCTCGACGCTGGCGAGCGGAATGTGCAGCGCGCCCGGAATGTGCCCGCGGAAGAACGACGCCTCATCGCGCACGTCGATCACCGTCACCTCGCCGCGTTTGACTTTGCCAATCAGATCCTCGACCGCGATGCGCGGCACGTTCCGCTTATCTTCCTCGGTATCCATGACCCGCTCGTCCGCCGTCGGCGTGTTCGCGGCCGTGGTGAGCGGCGGCAGCGTGCCGGTCGGTGACGTCGCGGTGGATGAGGGCGCCGTCGTCGCGACGGACGTCGACGAATCGACCGTCGTGCCCGTCAGCGTCGGCGCATCGGGCACCGACGGCGTCACGCTGCGCGTCAGCGCCCAGCCGACGATGGCCATGACGACGATCGCGCCGGCGGAGAGGATGATCAGACTCGTGCGGGATGACTGCGGCTCGGGCTCGTTCGTGGGTCGCTTCGCCATACGAGACGCATCCTACTGCAAGATCCGGAGCCGTTCGACCGCGTCGATGAGCCGCTGCACTTCGTCCGCCGTCGTGTAGCAGCCGCAGCCGACGCGCACGAGCGACTCGAGCGCCAGCCGCTCGCAGACCGTCGTCGCGTAAAAGTCGCCGCTGCTCGCGAAGAGCGCACGTTCTGCGAGCACCCGCGCGACGTCGTGGCAGTCGGCGCCTTCGATCGTGAACGACAGCGTCGGCGTGCGCGGCTGCGTCGGCGGCGGACCGAACACGCGCACGTGCTTCATCGACGTCAGCGCATCCCACAACATCCGCGTCAGCCGCAGGCCGCTCTCGTGCAGCGACGCGTACGCGCGCGTCAGCCGCTCGCGCCTTGTACAGGCATTGTCCCCGCCGTCACCACCAAGCGACGCGAGAAAGTCGACCGTCGCCGCGATCCCCGCGATCCCCTCGTGATTCTGCGTCCCCGTCTCGACGCGCTCCGGCGCGCGGTCCGGCGCGGGCGCGAGCTTCGGGAACGGCAGCACGTCGAGCAAGCCGAAACGTCCGAAGAGAATCCCCGCGTGCGGACCGTAGAACTTGTACGACGAGCACGCCAGAAAATCGCAGCCGATGGCCTCGACATCGACGAGCTCGTGCGGCGTCAAGTGCACGGCATCGACGAAGAAGAGCGCGTTCGCATCGCGCGCCAGCTTCGCGATGCGCTGCAGGTCGTTGATCGTGCCGATCGCGTTCGACGCGCCGCCGGCCGCGATGAGCTTCGTCCGCTCCGTCACCAGCGAGGCGAGATGCTCGTAGTCGAGCTGCATCGTCTCCGGAATCAGCCGCGCCATCTTCACCACGATCCCGCGGTCGATCGACAGCGCGCGCCACGGCGCGACGTTCGCGTGATGATCGAGCTCGGTGACGATGACCTCGTCCCCGTCGTCCCACGTCCGCCCCAGCGCCCGCGCGAGGTGAAACGTAAGCGTGGTCATGTTCGCGCCGAACGCGATCTCGTCCGGCCGCGCGTTCAGCAGGTCCGCCATCGCCGCGCGCGCGTTCGCGATGATCGCGTCGGTCTCCGCGCTCGTCGGATACGACCAGTGCGTGTTCGCGTTGTGATGAAAGAGATAGTCCGTCATCGCCTCGGCGACCGCGCGCGGCACCTGCGTTCCGCCGGGCGCGTCGAAGTACGCGACCGGCTGGCCGTTGTGGACGCGCTGCAGCGCGGGAAAGGCAGCTCGAATGGCCTCGATGTTCATGCGCGCGCCATTATTCACGCTCTGCTATCCTCCGGCACCGCAATGGCCGAACAGTCCTTACGCGAGGTCAGGATCGAGAAGCGCGCGGCCCTCGAGCGCGAAGGCCTGCAAGTGCATCCCGACCGCTTCGCGCGCACGCATACGCTCCGCGAGATCATGGCGCTCCCCGACGGCACGCACGTCCGCGCCGCCGGCCGCGTCGGTCAGCTCCGCCGCTTCGGCAAGCTCACCTTCGCCACGCTCGAAGACTTCGACGGGCACATCCAGCTCGCGCTCATCCGCGATCAGCTCGACGCCGATCCCGAAAAGAGCCGCCACAAGTACGAGCTCTTCACGAAGTACGTCGACCGCTGGGATTTCCTCGGCGTCGACGGTGAGATGTACCACACCGACAAAGGCGAGCTGACCATCCGCGTCCACGACTGGGTCATGCTCGGCAAGACGCTCCAGCCGCCGCCGAACAAATACCAGGGCGTCAAGGACGTCGAGACGAACTGGCGCAAGCGCTACCTCGACCTCGTCTCGAACGAGGAGACGCGCGAGCGCTTCCGCATCCGCACGAAGAGCGTCAACGCGATCCGCGACTTCCTCAACCGCAGCGGCTTCGTCGAGGTCGAAACGCCGATCCTCAACACGCAGCAGTCGGGCGCGCTGGCGCGGCCGTTCTTCTCGCACCACAACGCCCTCGACATGGACGTCGTCCTCCGCATCGCGCCGGAGACGTACCTCAAGCGCCTCGTCGTCGGCGGCTACGACCGCGTCTACGAGTTCGCGCGCTGCTTCCGCAACGAGGGACTCGCCGCGTCGCACCTCCAGGAATTCACGATGCTGGAGTACTACGCCGCGTACTGGAACTACGAGGACAACATGACGTTCACGGAGGACCTCCTCCGTCACGCCATCCAGGAAGCCGTCGGCACGCTGCAGATCGAGCGCGGCGGCCACACGATCGACTTCGCGCAGCCGTGGCCGCGCAAACGGCTCGCCGACGTCATCCTCGAGAACAGCGGCATCGACATCGACGCGCACGCCGACGCCGACTCGCTCCGCGCCGCGATCTTCGCCGCGAAGGTCGACCTCGACAATCCGACCGCGGGCCGCGGCAGTCTCATCGACCAGCTCTACAAGCGCACCGCGCGTCCGAAACTCATCCAGCCGACGTTCATCGTCGGCCATCCCGTCGACCTCTCCCCGCTCGCGCGCCGCAACGACGCGAACCCCGCCGCCGTCGACCGCTTCCAGCTCGTCGTCGACACGTGGGAAGTCATCAACGCCTACTCCGAGCTCGTCGACCCGCTCGACCAGCGCCGCCGCTTCGAGGATCAGGCGGAACTGCGGAAAAAAGGAGATGATGAAGCGATGCCGGTCGACGAGGACTACCTCACCGCGATGGAATTCGGCATGCCGCCGATCTCCGGCTGGGGCATGGGCATCGACCGCTTTGTCGCGCTCCTCACCGACGCGCCGAACCTGCGCGACGTGGTGTGGTTCCCGCTGATGAAACCGCTCACGCCGGAAGAGGAGCAAGCGGCCGGTGAGTGAGCGGACGAGTTGCCACAGCGACCGAAGTCACTGAAGTCCGCGGAGCACCTTCGCCGCCGCGTCCGCTGTGCGGACATCGCGGACGCTGATTTCTCCCCAGAAGGCCATTCGCCGCAGCATGTCGCCAACCAGTGATTCGTCGGTGAACGGATGCATGAGGATGATCTTGTGGCAGAAGAACTTCAAGACGCTCTGGACGCGCTTTCGACTGTGCGAGTTCTCCGGTTCATTCTTTCGCTTTTGCACCGGTTCATCCGCCTTCACCGCCTCCGCAAGCGCGCGGAAGAAACCTGTTTCACGTGCTTCCGGCCAACGACTCCATGCATTCCACGCCGCCAGCATCTTCACGAACTCCTTCTTGCGCGGCTCATCGTCATCTTTGACCAACGCATACGGAAGCTTCATTTCGAGTGCGGTGTGCCCCACGTAATACGTGAAATTCGGATTCGCATAGACGTGCTCATTCCAGAGCTGTTCGTTCACCCGCCACAGGTACTCCATTGTGGTTCGGATTCGTGACTGGCCACCGATCTCCTCGCTCCAATACTGCGTGTCAGCGGAGACGATCAGCTTGGCCTCATGCGCAGGGATGTACGTGAGCAACACCTGGTTACAATTTCCCGCGCTCAGTCGCAAAAACCGTCCACCGGCGATCGGCACGACCGCCTCCGGCACGTCCCGCCCGATGTCTTCCGGCTGCAGCGTCGCCGTCGCAATCGCCCAACTCTTGTCCGTCGCATACAAGCTCGCCGGGAGTGGAAGATCTGTCACTGGGCGGAGATCGGACATTCCCAGAGAGATCGCTTCTTCGCATCGACTGCGCAATAAACAGGTCCATTCGAGAATGGACTGATAGCCGCGCAATCCGAGCGTCGCGAGATTGAAATACAACTGCATGATCCCCTGCGCGCCGCGGGAACCCTCCAGGTACTGATTGAAGGGCTGATGCGTCAGTTCCGATCGGCTTTCGCCGAGCGAACGCCGCGCCAGCGAATGCCATGCGGCGATTTCGTCGAGATGACGTTGCCGGATCTGAAGGTTGAGCGGACGCAATTTTCCCTGCTCGAATTGCTTTTGCTCGCCGCGCAGCCGCTCGAACACCGCGGCTGTTTCCGGATACGCCTCGTAATTCGTTTCCTCGCTGATATAGTCGCTGTGACCGGTCGTAAGCGTCTGCGCCCATCGCGTCGTTCGGATCAATACTCCGCCGCACGGGTAATAGCAATAAAACGACTTGTGACCGTCGATCGTAATCGTGTCCGCATGCTCGATGCCGGAAAACACCGAATGGCGCAATTCCGGCACGGTCAGATAGCCACCACCATGAGCGGCATCAACGTGCAGAAACAGGCGATTGTGCCGGGACCCTACCACTTCGTTCTGACCGCCGAGTGCCAGATCAGCATAGAGCGTCGCGGTCGATTTTGCGGCAGCATTCGCCTGCCGCAGCGTTGTGATCTGCTGAAGGGCTTTTTCCGAGTCCAAAAGATTGGCCTGAATCAGGCCGCAAATCGCGTCCCAATGCTCCTGCAGACGCGGCGCGATCGTGTGATACGCCGGCAAGGTTCGGCTGCTTTCGTCCTGTTCCGCATAGGCATCGAGCGCGTTCGCAATCGCACCAATCTCGTCGACATAGCCGGTCTCGGTCTTGCCGGCGATGAGCACCACGGCCACCACGAGATCGCTGGGCTGCAGGGTTTCGATCTTGGCGCGGAACGCGCCGACATCCAGCACCCAGGGGTTTTGCGAGCCTGCGATTTCGATAACATTGGCAGGCGGAATGCCAGCTTGCAATGCTGCTTTCTTGACCGAGTAATGCGTTCCCAGCGAGGTGAGGACGACCATCCGACGGTAGCCCCACGCCTTTTGAATCGCCTCCCAGGCCACGCCCGGACCGAGCGTCTGGACGGCGCCCTGCAAGCCGAGGAGATAGTCGAAGACAGCGTTCCGCGCGACGAGTAGCGCGCTGATGTTCGCGATGGTGCCGCCGGCCACAATGGCGCCGGTCGGCTCTTCCGCATCCCAGCGTTGGAAATGTTGATTCGGCGACGGAGCAATCGGCAGACGCTGCAGCGGAATCTGCGTTGCCTGCCCGTTGATGCGGAACTGGCCATCCCAGCCGACGAGATTGAGCAGCCAGCGCACGGCCGCCATCTCCATATGCGTCACGCAAGGCGACGCCTTGCCGATGATCGCATTCTCATTGAGAAACGTCGCGAGCATCGACGACAGGTAACTGATCATGTTGTCGTGCGGCAAAAGCTCGCCAAGGTAACGATGATTGATGCGTAGGCTCGGATTGGTTTCCTCGTCCAGCTGCACAAGAAAGCGGTCGAATGTGCCCGGGTCCCCGAGTCCCAACCCAAGCGATCCGAAAATCCGCTGCCACTGATTTTCAGAAACGCTGCTCTCGACCGCAGGCGTATCGGGGACAGCGTTGTTCAACGCGAAGCGGCGTTGCATCAGTGTGCGACGCTCCTCTTTGCGCATCTGCGACCACGTTTCGGCATGAGCGGTGACGAACGACAACATGCCTGCAAACGTTCGCGACGGCTGCGTATACCAGTCAAACAACGCTTGCTGGAGAAGCTGCGCGGCTTCGAGAAATCGTGCCTTGTTGCTTCCCATCGGGTCGAGAAAGAACTCCTGCCGCACCTCGAGAAAGCGGCGCAAATCGTCGCCTGACCAATGTCCAGCCATGCAGCCTCCGTTCGGACGTCCTATTTAGGAGTGCTCTGGCGAACGAAAATCATACCCACCCGGCGTTTCGGCGGTACTGGCGCGGCACGACGTGAGTCGTATAATCACCGCTCTTTTCGGGCACCATGAACGACGCATCGACTCATCTCGCTCAATTCCGCTCCGAACTCTCCGCGGCGCAGTCGCCCGAGGCGATCCAGGAGCTGCGCACGCGCTACCTCGGCAAGAAGAGCTACGTGAAGACGGCGCTCAAGTCGCTCGGCTCGATGTCCGCGGACGAGCGCCCGCGCTTCGCCAAAGACATCAACGACGCGCAGCAGAACATCGAGCGCGAGCTCGACGAGGCGCTCGCGCACATCGGCGAAGCAGCCATCGCGAAGCAGATCGAGAGCGAATGGCAGGACCTCACGCTGCCCGGCATCGCGCAGGAGCGCGGCGCGACGCATCCGCTCACCGACGTCCACGCGAAGTGCATGGCCGTCATGCGCCGCCTCGGCTTCACGCTCGAGGAAGGTCCCGAGGTCGACTCGCCGTACTACAACTTCGATGCGCTCAATATCCCGGAGAACCATCCCGCGCGCGACATGCAGGACACGTTCTGGCTGCCGAACAACCTCCTGCTCCGCTCGCACACCACCACCGTGCAGGCGCGCGTCCTCCAGCGCAAACCGCCGCTGCCGATCAAAGTCGTCGCCGCGGGCCGCGTCTACCGCAACGAGGCCGTCGACGCCACGCACCTGGCGATGTTCCATCAGTTCGAAGGCATCTGGGTCGAGGAAGGGCTCACCTTCGGCGACCTCAAAGGCACGCTGCTCGAGATCGCGAAGTCGGTCTATGGCGAAGAGCATGCGTTCCGCTTCAAGCCGAAGTACTACCCGTACACCGAGCCGTCCGTCGGCATGGACATCCAATGCGCGGTCTGTTTCGCGAAAGATGAACACTGTCCCGCGTGCCGCGGCGCCGGCTGGATCACGATCCTCGGCAGCGGCATGATCCATCCGAAGGTCTTCCTCGAGTTCGGCTACGACCACACCAAAGTCGCCGGCATCGCCTTCGGCCTCGGCACGACGCGCATCGCCGCGCAGGCCACCGGCATCCCGGCGATCAAGCCGCTGTACGAACAGGACCTCCGCGTTCATCGCGCGATCCATCGAGGTGGAATGTGAAGGTTCTCCTCGAGCATCTGCGAACGTTCACCGATCTCCCTGAGCGTCCGCACGCGGCGCGCGAACTGCTCGACGACGTCGGCATCGAAGTCAAAACCAGCGACGCGACGGAGTTCGGCACGGTGTTCAACGTCGAGCTCCTGGCGAATCGCGGCGATCACTACGCCTATTCCGGCATCGCGCGCGAGGCGTCGGGACGCACCGGCAGCCCGCTGCGTTTGCCGCAGGCGCGCGCGCTGAATCCAATACCGGCCACCGACGCGCAGGTGCGGATCGAGTCGCCGCTCTGCCTCGTGTACACGCTGACGGAGTTCTTTCGCGGCGAGGGCAACGCGGCGCTGCCGCGCGAGGTGCTCGCGCCGATGCTCGCCGGCGACATCCACTCGACGCTGCCGCCGGTCGATGCCTCGAACCTCACGAACCTCGACCTCGGCCAGCCGACGCACGCGTTCGACGCCGACACGATCCGCGGCGCCGTCACCGTGCGCCTCTCGCGCGCCGGCGAACAGGCGTGGATGCTCTTCACCGAGAAACCGGTCGAGATCCCTGAAGGCACGCTGGTCATCGCCGATGACGAGAAGATCCTCGGCATCGCCGGCGTGATCGGCTGCGTCGAATCGTCCGTCACCGACCAGACGCGGCGAATCCTCCTCGAGTCTGCGACGTTCGATCCGGTCGCGGTGCGCATCGCCAGCCGTAAGCTCGATCAGCCCACCGACGCGGCCGCGCGCTTCATGCGCGGCGGCGATCCGACGCTGCCGCTCTTCGGCGCCGCGCGCGTCGCGTATCTGCTCGAGACGCACTGCGGCTACCGCGTCGGCGACACGTTCACCGCCGGCGCCTGGACGAATCCGCGCCGCACCATCGAGCTGCGCGTCGCGCCGGCCCAGCGCTTCATCGGCGCGGACCTGCCCGCCGCCGAGATGGTCAACAGGTTGACGAGGTACGGCTTCGCCGTCGAGTACACGAACGACGACGTGCTCTCCGTCATCGTCCCGCCGCACCGCCTCTGGGACGTGCAGTTCGAAAACGATCTCTACGAGGAACTGCTCAAGTCCGTCGGCTACGACGCCACGCGCGTGACGCTGCCGCGCGTCGACATGGGCGCGCTGCCGTCGCACGCGGAGAACGTCGTCGCGCGCACGAACGACGTGCTCGTCGGCGAAGGCTTCTACGAGATCTTCACCGACAGCTTCTACTCCCGCCGCATGCGCGAGCGCCTCGGCATCACCGAAGGCGATCCGCTGTGGGACCACGTCGAGACGCAGAACTCGATCGAGAAGGACTACTCGCTCCTCCGCAACAACACCATCGCCCAGGCGCTGAACGCGCTGGCGACAAACGTCAATCTGAAGACCGCCAATCTCAAGATGTACGAATGGGCGCGGCTCTTCCTCCCCGATCCGTCGGCGGAGAACGGCGTCTGCCGCGAGGAAGCCGTGCTCTGGCTGCTCGCGAACGGCCGCGACCGCGGCCCGTTCTGGGGCGACAAGGGACGCCCCGCCGACGCGATCTACTTCGCCGGCATCCTCGAGCAGCTGCGGCTCGAGCTGCGCGTCGATCTCCGCCGCGGCGCCGGCGACGCGCACCGCATGGCGCGCTTCCTCCACCCCGGCCGCCGCGCCGGCATCCGCCTCGGCGAGCAGCTCGTCGGCGTGTTCGGCGAAGTGCACCCGTCGCTGCTGCAACGCTTTGATATCAAACGACAGCGACCCGTCTACCTCGAGCTCTCCGTCGACGCGCTGCTGGCGCCGCCGGTGCCGCGCGTCTACCGCGAGCCGTCGACGCGCCAGCCGATCGTCCGCAACGTCGCCTACGCCATCCCGGCCGGCATCACCGCCGCGGACGTGCGCGACGCCCTCGCCACCGCCGCGCCGCCGTTCCTCCGCGAGATCCGCATGGTCGACGTCTACGAGCTGCCGAACGACCCGCAACGAGCGCGCGCCGTGACGTTCGAGATCGACTACCTCCCCGAGGAGTCGCTGACCGGTGAGACGATCAACGCGGCGACGGAAGCGATGATGTCAGCGGTGACGGAACGGTTCGGCGAGCGCGTCACGCTGCGGGCCTGATCGCAACAATAAGCTCCGGCCCTGGCCGAAGGTGGACGACCTCGTCCAATTCACGCCTCGCGGCGTATCGGTGAACGGGTTTAATGCGGCGGCGGAGGGCGGCGGCGCTAGCTGTCGTGCAGCCGGCGGTGGTGTTGCGCGCCGTGAAGGTCGAACCTCGTTGCGTGTGTCGATGAGCACTTCCACCTGGGGATACAACGCCCAAAATTAGATAGCCGCCGAAGCGCGCCTGATTGAACAGTGACCGCGGGTGCCGGCGCGTTCCGCGAACTCCGTCCCATCGACGGCGATCTCTTGCGGTTGATGCCGAGACCCGGAGCGGTGAAGGTGACGAACGATGCCAGCAGCACCACTGCGGTGAAGACGCCCGCGAGCCGGCGCGTGCGCTCGCTCCACGCGCGCGACAGCGCAGCGAGCTCAGGGTCGGCGAGCAACCGCCGCGCGACCGCGAACATCCCGACGTTGCGCTGGTAACGCAGCGCGAGGAAGCGAGCACGGCGAGGGAGGAGCCGCTCGATGCGTTTCGTGGCCGGCTGGCGCCACGCGGCGATGAAGGCGATCGCGCTCGCGAGGAGCAGGAACGGCGCGGGCAGCGTGTCGAATCGCGCGGGGCCAGTTAGTCCCTTCTGACGACGGCGGCCGCCGCGTACGTCGCGCGAGCGGATGAATACGATGTGCGATCTTTCACTGTCCTCAGCATGACGTTAAGCCGCGTCGATCGCATGCGATCGACGACACCGTTAATCGTCCTCAGAGTCAGCGGTCCTGTCGAGTGGCCATACGAACCGATACCAGTACATCAGCGCGCCGAACGGCAGCCACATCACAAGCATGTAAGTCCAGCGGGACTTGTCAGCCGAATTGAGAGTGGTATTGCTGTGCACGAGGTATAGAAAGTTCCGATCACCGCTAAATGCATAATGACGCTCGTGGTTGCAAGCACGATCACAATCGTTCCAATTTGGATCGTGCTTGATCGAATGCCGAAGACGATGATTACAAGCACGACGGCGATTACGGAAAGCGGTGACGTCGCGACCAAGCCGATCCCGATTCGACCAAACAAGTGACGGCACGGCTTCCTCAGAACATGCATCCTGTCACCTTGGTGTTGCAGAGTGCACCGACGACGGTTAGCGCTCCAACGCTGGGTAGCTCACCGTGACTCCGCCCCTGTGCAGTCGCCACCGCCCGCGTTAATTGAATGGGCCCTATGCTTAGCAAGTTCGTCACCGCGATATCGGCCGCGCACTTGCAACACGTGTAACCACCGAAATTCAGTGACTGCAGCGCCAACCTGCAAGCCGACTGTTGTGGACGTGAATTCAAAGTTGCACCGGCGCGTCGATGACGTGCAGAAGTAAGCGGCCCCGCTCTTCGATTTCCGGAATAGCACACCACCACCGACGCTTGGCTCACACCGGCCTAGGTGCCTCCCGGGCAGTCCACACCGCATGAGACCGCATGAGCCCGGACTAGATTTCAGCCCACGTGCGTCTACATACCGCAGAGGATTGTCGAACGCATACTCATAGATCGCACACGCCGAGTATACTGCCCCCCACCCGACCGATACCACCGGGGGATGTTGTCGTTACACCGCCCCTGACGGTACAGTGAACAACTGACGCACGGAGGATTCGCCGACCACAACCACGAGATACTCACCAGGGCGAAGTGATGGAGCCGCCGCGCCCTGAGGCGCTAACTGTCGAAATCCTGCAGGCGGAATACCGTACAGGATCTGCTTGACGACCACTCCAGTCGACCGCAGTAGTTCGGTATCGACGGCGCCCTGATTGTAAAACCCCACTTCAGGTCCGTCCTGACCCCGCGTCGGGGTGCGTCTAGCGACGCCGCCAATGACTGTGCCGCTATGAGATCCGAACGCCTCAGGAACGGCTGCCCACAACAATTCGTTCGTTTGCTTATCGAACACAGAAATGGTCAGGACCCTCATCGGCGGGCTGAGTGAAAGCAGCGGCAGACCATCTGCGCGAGTCGAAACGGCGATACGATGATCGTTATCACTCGGCGGACTAGAGCGGTCACCAGCCACCGGTCGCTCCTTTACCGCGGAAGCTGCCGCCTCCCGCCGAGAAACCTCCTCCCGGGAAGCCTCCGTGGTTGTTAACCGGCACTTGACCATAACAAAGGGGACCAGCAGTAAGACCACCGATGCTCGTTTCCCAAGTGTAGATACACGCAATTGGACACTCCTTGCACGGAGGGATGAATCGATACGTGAACGGATCGTTCTCCGGTACGTCATATACCTGACCGGAAGGACCGCCGCCGCAGTGGCCTGAGAATTGACAAACGTTTCCCGGCAAAGATCCCATCGGGCTGGGCGTCGGTTTAGACCTCAATCGAAAGACTGTGCAAAGAACGGGTTCCAAGCCAAATGCGTCCGCTAGAGCGATCGGGTTGTCATCACCGTACGCGTAGGTATTCGCGGGCACAGCACCGGCTGACTTGAAGTAGTCACCTTGAAGCCGCGCCAATAATCTTTGGATTGATTCCATACCGCCTTGTGGCAAAGGAAGTGTACCGGGGTACTGCCGTACGCGTAAGCTCCCAAGCAAACTGATTGGATCCGCCTGCGTATACCGCCCCCACCCGCTCCGATACCACCTGAAAATGTTGTACGACAGTTCGGTTCCGTCCTCGGCGACGAATGCTCGTTCCTGGCCGGGCAGCCGCAGAATTTGGGGGTCGGTTGCGTTGCCCGCGCGATAGGCGAAGACGGAGCCAAATGGCTCGTATTCCACCCTCCAGACGACGGTCGCGTCCGGATCGGTCTGTAGAATGGGAGTACCCAGATGATCGGTGAAGGTGAAACGCAAGGGAGCGAGGGTGTCTGCGGATCCCTGCGCGACCGGTTCGCCGCCGAACCAAATGTAATCGGTGCCATCGAACGTCGTTTCATCGAGTCGAGCCAGAAGGTGGAGTTCCGGCGAATAAAGAAACCGCGTCACTCTCAGAGCGCCAGATTTGGGAGTGGCTTCCGTCACACGAACGCCGCGCCCATCGTAGCCATTTTCGAACCCAGTAGTCGTTTGCAGGGTTCCAGACGTCAAGAAACCCGTGTATAGGTTCCGTGCGCTGTATAAACCGGCGGACGTTTCGCTTCCGGCGGCATCGTATGTGACGATTTTGGGTGAAGTACCGCCCACCGACGTCAGATTAGGCGTCGAGCCATCGTGCGAAAAGGTCAGCGACCGGGTACCGAGGGCGAGCGCGGTCATATTGCCCATCGAATCATAGGTATAACTGCCGCTTCCCCACAGCGCTGTGCCGCTATTGGCCGTAACCAGGCGGTTCAGATCGTCGTAGCTAAAATCGCGATTGTACGTGGCACTGACGGCGTCGTGAATTTCGGTAATATTGCCGACGGCGTCTTCCTGATATGTGTAGTCGGCGACGGTTCCTGAGGTCCCGACGAGTTTGTTCTCCGTGGGGCGATAGCGGGTGTCGAACGTCACCGTTTTCGTCGTACCATTCCCGAACGTCAATTGCGCCGCTGGACCGAACGGCAGATACGAAGCGCCGGAGACGATCGCGGTTGAGTCGGCCGTGACGGTCACCGGCCGATTGCCGAAGTCGTAGGTGTATGTCACCGTCCGACCGGATGGATACAGGATCGAGTCTCGATTTCCGTTGGCGTCGTAGGTGTACGTCACGGGCATCGCCGACGATTCCGTCGTGAGAAGTCCGCGCCGTTCATAACCGTAAAGCGTGTCGCCGGTCGGATCGCTCATCGCCGTGACCCGGCCGATCGTATTGCCGGTTCCGCAATAGTCCTGATCATACACATACGTAATCGTCTCGGTATCGGCACCCGCGCGTGACGATTCGGCGGTCAAGAGCCGGCCGAGCTCGTCGTACGTCCTCACTGTCGTAGCGTCGTTGGCGTCGGTGGCAGAGGTCAGGTTGCCCGCCGGATCGTACACATAGCTCGTGATGCCCGTCACCGGGCTCGTATTCGAGGACATGCGGCCCAAGTCGTCGTAAACATACATTGTCTCGTTGCCGTTGGGATCGGTGACACTGATCAGATTGCCCGTAACATCGTAGTCATAAGTCGTGCTGATCGATCCACCCGGCGCCGTGCTCAGCGTCTGAATAACGGCTGCGAGGCGATGCGCGGTGTCATATTCGTAATGCGTGTTCGCACTGGAGTGGTTTTCGTCACGGATCGATGCGATCCCGCCCATGTCGTCATAGGTATAGGCAACACTCGTATTGTCTGCATGCGTATGCGAGGAGAGTTGCGCTAGTTCGTCGTAGGAAAACGACTCTCGATGTTTTTCGACCCACGAGGAGCCCACCTTTGCGAGGTACTTCTCCTGGCTCCGGCGTCCCGTGTCGGCGTCGTATGTGTACTCGATGCGCTCCTGCTGGACGGCGGCGGATGGGCCTCGCGTCATGGCGCTCATGCGCCCGCGTCCGTCGTACTCGTACGCGGTCACATTCCCCTTCGCGTCGGTGACGGACGCCAACGGGCCACTCACCGGATCGTACGTACGGGAGACGGTGAGGTCCGTCGCGCACAGCGGATCGGTCGCCGTGTTGCAACCGGACACTCCTGCGATCGTGCTCGTGAGCAGACGGCCGAGCGCGTCGTAAGTGGTGGTCTGCGCGATCTCGTTCGGATCGACGACGCGGGTGGCATGGCCGAACACGTCGTAATCCTCATAGCGGGTAATATGGCCGGCCGCATTACGAACTGCGGCGAGATGCCCGCGCAGCACGGCGGGCACGGACGAGTCGATCGGGTAATAAACGAACTCCGTGGTATCGGTAACGTCTGTGCGAGGGCCGTCAGTCAGTCGCGTCATTCGAGGAGGCTGCGGCAGAGCGAGCCATCCCGAGTCGAATGCCCCTCCCGGATCGAAGGCCGCGGTTTCGACGCCGTCATAGAGCGCATCGGTTCGGGTAATGGACGCGGCAGAGGCCGAGGTCATCGTCCGCGTCAGGACGTTTCCGCTGACGATGTCGTATGTCATCGAATCGGTCCGAACGCCATTGCTCACTTCGACGCTCGGCTGCCGGACGACCGTCGGCTTGTCGGGCCAGTGGGAATCGGTGTAATCCGACTCGACATAGGTGGTCGCGGAGGTCGCACTGAGGGACACGGTCGCGAGCGCGGCGCTCGTCATGCGGCAATGGACCGAATCGGTGGCCGGGTTGCAGGCCGCCGGCCGCAGGAAGCGATCTTCGCGGGTGACGCGGCCTGCCGTATCGTATGTGCGCGTCGTGATGTAGCCGTCGGCGGTTTGCTGCCGCAGCAGGCGCCCATCGAGGTCGTATGCGTAAACGCTGTCGCGCGCGCCGCAGGATGTGCAGCCACCGTCGGACGCCAGCGTCCGCGGACGGCCGGTGGTGAACGACTGCGCGTACGTTTCCTCACGGCCGGTCGCGTACGTAACGTGAGTGGTCAATCCGTCGGTGCCGGCGACGTACTGCACGCTGGTGATGTCGTCGCTGGCGGCGACCGATGAGGTTCCGCGACCCGACGAATCGTACGCATGGCTTTCCACGAGATTGCCCGCGGCATCATGGACGGCCGACAGCCGGCCGCTCGTGTAGTCATACGTGCGCCAGGCGGTCTCGCCATCGAGCGCCACGCTCTCGAGAAGGTTGCCGGAATACGAATAGTTCCACGTCAAATCAGGCTCGCCGTCAACTGCAATCTGGGTGATCAAGCCGCCCGTGGTGGTAATGGAGCAGGACCAATTCCCACGTTCATCGGCGATCGACAGCGGCTGCCCCGTCACGTCATCCCAGGTGATGACGACGGCGTGATTGGAGCGTTCGTCCACGAGACGAACCAGGCGCCCGCCACTGAAGTGGTAGGCGAGACTGGAATTCGATTGCCGATAGCGCCAGCCGCCGCCGGTCTCGTCGGTCAGTTCGTCCAACATCTCGGCGCCTTTCGGCCAACTCTGGATCCAGACCGAGCCTTGTTTCTCAAAGACTGTCTGAACGTTGTTCTCCAGCCGCACGACGACGGTATCCACGGCGACGGTTGCGCGCACCATCCCGGTGTCGAACAACGAGGTCCACCCGTTCCCGAAACGGCCGGTCGTCTCGTTCGCGGAGTCGTAAGCTCGTGTGAACGCAATCGGTCCAGCGGCCGGCAGCGGATCACGCTCGTCGTAGGTCACCGCACCATCCCAAAGACGGATCGGACTGCCGACCTGACACGGCACGCTACAGTCCTTGCAGCACGGTGACACCCCCGCGTCGCCCTTCACCGGCCTGCCACAGGCGGATGCCGTGGCGCGAAGGACGCGCTGACTGAGACTTCCCTCAATGGCGATCGGACCGACCACGCCCGATGCATTGGGAGCCTGCTCGTTGTAGATGTTCCCGCCCGCTCTTCCCGGCGACGGTAGCCAGTCGAGCAACAGACGGCGGTCCGTAGGCGAATTTGTACCGGGAAAATCGTAATGAATATAGGCTGTCTGCGTCGGATGCGTTCCGTCCGGCGGCTTGATCTCCAGCGAGACCGAATGCGATGGCACGTCCAGACCGCCTTCGGCAGTGACCGGAACGCTACACGCACTGGTTTTCGCGATCACCTTATGATGCCCCGGCACCCAGCATGAAGCATCGATATAGTCGGTATAGACGCCGCTCGGCTGCGTCAGTGAGGAATGCCATGACGTACCGAAGGGAGTTCCGTTGGGATCCTCGAACGTCCACTCGATTCCACGCGGCACGGAGAGGTTTTGCAAAGCGTAGGAAAAATCGAGTTCGAACAAGCCCGGCGTCGTAGTCGGTGTGGCCGATACGCCGAACGAAGTCACCTCGCTTTGCAGAATACTGACGCTCGTCGAGGCATTCGCCGTCTCCTCACCGTCGCACGAGCCGCTGCCGACGGTATGGCAAGTCGCGCTGGCCGTGACGGTATAGGACCCCGGCTCCCAGCACTCAGTGGACACGGTGAAGTCGACGGTGCAGGGATCTCCCCCGCACGGCGTAGAGACTACCCTTGAGTGCTGGTGATCCGTATCCGGAACGATCATCCCCACCCCGCCGCCGCTGCAGGTTGCGCCGCTTCGCGTTGCGGAGAACGTCGCGGTCGCCGTGGCGGGATCGGCGCTTGCGGTGAGCGAAACATCACACGCGCTTGCGCGCGGCGCGCTCGCAATACTCGCAATGCCAACGAAAAAAAGCAGCGAAACGGCACGACGATCGAGAAAAGACAGGATGCCCTCCGGCGCTGATAATCTCAGCGTAACGACTGTTGCTTGTATGGCGAAGGAACCACGGTACGGCATGCGAATCGGCCCGTCAACCGTTGCGGCTGCTACCGACATTGGAGTGCTCCTGTCCCTTAGAACAGAGCTCTCATCAACTACAGGCGTGAGATTCGCGTGCAGGAGGTCGTGCAGGACGCGCTCCGCATTGGTGTGGAGCCCGCGCGGCGACGGAAGCGATGATGGCGGCGGTGACGGAACGGTTCGGCGAGCGCGTCACGCTGCGGGCCTGATCGCCCGCGCCAGCTTCGCCGCGAACGGCCAGACCAGCGCCGCGAGCGCGAACAGCTCCATCGTCGGATCGATCGTCAGTTCCAGCAACGGGCGGATGCGTGCGATTGCCGCCGCGGCGCCGACGAGCGCGGGCACGATCAGCACGATCGCGAACGCGATCCACCACCACCGCCCGAGCCGCGCGAACAGCAGCGCCGTCAGCGCCACGCCGGCGAAGATGCAGAACCATTTCGCCTGCGCCGGAAACCAGACCTCGCTCGCGTGCGCGTGGTCCGGCGCGCGGATGAAACGCTCGATGATGAGATCTTCCCAGACGTCGAACGCCGCCGCCGCGAGCGCGAGCACCATCGCCGCGATGCGCAGGCCGAGATCGCGCTGCTGCCACGCCATCGCCAGAAAGAGCAGCGTGTACGCGGCGATGAACCAGTAATCCCAGCGCGTGTTCGCGAGCGCGGACGCCTGTGCGTCCTTCGTCGCCAGCAACGCCGCGACTTCGGCATCGCTCGCCGGCACCTCCAGCGCCAGCACCGGCTTCTTCGGCGGATGCGGCGTCGGCGCCGGCACGAACTTCGACATGCACGCGAACGCAATCGCCAGCAGCGCAACGCACGCCACGGGAGCCCAGACCCACTTGTCGGCCATGCGCTGATGCTACCGCACGCGCGGCGTTACGTTCTCTCGCACGAAAACAAAAAGCCCCGGCCTTGCGACCGGGGCTTTTCACTACGAACGAAACGAACTGCTTAGAACCGCAGCCCCAGCGAGAACTGGTACATGCGCGGGAGCTGGTACTGCGACGAGAGGCCGGTGGCCTGGCCGAACGTGGACGACTTGGCCCAGTTCACGCCTTCGACCGGCGTGTCGGTGAAGGGGTTGAACGCGGCGCAGCGGACGGCGGCGCCGCTCCCGTTCGTGCAGGCGGCGGTGGTGTTGCGCGCCGTGAAGATCGACGTGCTGCCGCCGATCTGCGCCTGCTCGTTGAACAGGTTGAACACCTCGGCCTCGACGAAGAACTCGGAGCCATGGAAGACCGGCAGCCGGTAATTCACCGAGAAATCGGTGCGCGTGACGTCGTCCCAGCGGAACTCGCCGCGCTTGCTGAAGTAATACGTCACCGTCGTCGGCGGCGTCGCGTAATCGACGCTGCCGGCCGACGCATCGAACACGGCCGGAATCGTGGAGACCGCGGAGTACGGACGTCCCGAGTCATAGCGCTCGAGAACGCTGAAATTCAGCGTGCCCGCGGGACCGATCGGCAGATCGTAGCCGGCCCACGCGCGTAGCTTGTGGCGCTGATCGCCGTCGAGGTAACCGACCGGCGCGTTCGCGGTGAAGCCCTGATACTCGGGATACGTGAACGTCCAGCCGCCGGTCGAAACGGGACCGCTGTCCGACGTCTCGCCTTCGACGTTGCCGCGCAGCTTCGCGTACGTGTACGAGCCGCCGACCTGCAGACGGCTGTTGAGGAAACGATCGCTCGCCTGCAGCTGAATCGCGCGGTAATTGCGCGTGAACGCGTCCGTGTTGCCGACGAGCGTCAGATCGCCGACGGTGCCGTTCGGCAATTCGATCTGTCCCGTCTGCGCGTTCGTGAAATTCGCGTAGAAATTGTTCCAGTCGCGGTTGATGTAATCGGCACGGACGTAGCCGTTCGGCGAGAACTGAAAGCCCGCGCCAACGGTCCATTCATTCATGCCGGGCGCTTTGATGCGGCCGCGGATCTGCGTGGTCACGCCGCCGAGATCGACTTCCGTCGGCGGATTGGAGGCCGGATCGAAGCCGCCGTTGGCGAGCCACCAGTCGACCGCGTGCTGCACGACCTGCGAGGCCGTGCCGGTGAACGCGTCGTCGCCTTCATAGAACCAGCCATACCAGTTCGGCTCACCGGCATTCGACGCTGCGCCCTGCACGCCTTCCGACAAACGACCCACATAACGGCCGTACGTACCGCTCAGACGCAGACGGCCGTTGCCAAGCGGATCGTACGTGACGCCGAGTCGCGGCGAGAACGAGCTCTCGTTCGCGGTGTCGTTGCCGGCCTGGTCGACCGCCTTGGTGCGATCGAACCGGCCGCCGATGTTGAACGACAGCTTGCCATTGAGATCCCACTTGTCATTGAGGAACAGCGAGTCGGTGGTCAGATCGGAACCGAGCGACGGATTCTCGACGCGGTAGCTCTCGACGGAATCGCCGGGGCCCCACGTGAAGAGCACGTTGCCGTCGGCCGTGCGCTGCGGAACCTGATCGTAAATCCAGACCGTGAGGCCCGACGCGGACTGGTAATTGTTCGCCTGCAGCAGCTCGGTGTAACGCTCGGCGCCGCCGACGATGTTGTGCGTACCGAAATTCTTCGTGCCCAGGAAGTACGTCAGCTTGCCGGTGTAATAGCGCGCATCGCGCGTTTCATCGTCGCAGACGCCGCAGAACCACGGCGAGTTGGCAATGCCGTTGTTCGCATTGTTGCTGCCGTAATACGTGCGCAGCGGCGTGCCGGCATAGACGTCATCCGTGTCGCCGCCGAGGCCGACGAACGTGAAGTTGCGGCGGCTGACGTGCACTTCGGCGAGGAGGTTGTTGCTGAGAATTCCGTTGTAGTGCAGCGCTGCGAAATCCTCGTTCTGCTCGATCGTCGGATCGATGCCGGAGGCTTCCCACACCGGCAGCTGCGTGTCGTTGGTGCTCGTGAACGGGTTGTTGAGGTAATCGAGGACGAGGGTGTGATTCCTGGCCAGCTGTCCGGTGAGCTTGAACTCGTAACGCGGGTTCTTGCGCTGCGAGAAGATCTCGTCGCTGCTGCCGAGGATCGTGGAGTAACGCGACGGCTGGGTCGACTTGTCGAGACGGCCCGCGCCGAAGAACCACAAACGATCGCGGATGATGCGTCCGCCGAAGGTACCTTCGTAGATGTTCGTGATCTTGTCGTCGGGGCGCGTCTCGCCCGCGGCGCTCTGCGCAGTCCAGCGCGCGTTCTGCAGCGAGTCGCGGACGGAGCCGGAGAAGTCGTTGCCGCCCGACTTCGTGATCGTGTTGACCACGCCGCCGGTGAAGCGTCCGAACTCGGCCGAGATCGCGCCGGAGAGCACCGTCGTCTCCTGAATCGCGTCCTGGATGTACAGCGGGCGCGTGGTGCCGCGCACGTTGTCCTGGATCGTGGCGCCGTTGACGAGCACCAGGTTGTCGCTGGCCATGGCGCCGGAGATCTGCATCGTGCCGCCGGGACCGTTGTTCGTGACGCCCGGTGCGAGGTTCGCGACGTCGTTCACGTTCTTCTGCAGCGGCAGATCGTCGATCTGGCGCTTCTGGAAGTTGGCCTGCACTTCGGTCGTCTCCATGACCGCCGGGGCGGACGCTGTGACGGTGATGGCCTCGGCGACCGCCGCGACGCGCAGGTCCGCGTCGACGCGTGCCGTGCCCGAGAGCGTGACGTTCGTCGCGCGCGTCACGGGCGTGAGGCCTTCGAGGGTGATGTTCACGGAGTACTGGCCGGGCGGAAGCCCGACCATGTTGTAGTTGCCGCTGGCGTCCGTGTACGCCGTGCGGGTTCCCTGCAGGTTCGGTGAGGTGACCGTGACCAGCGCGCCGGGAAGCGGGGCGCCGTCCGATGTCACCGTACCCGTCAGAGCACCCGTGATCGTTCCCTGCGCGAAGGCCGAGAGGGCCGCGAGCAGGAGAACGGCAGCGACTGCCGGGAAACGAGACTTCATGGACTCTCCTCCATCGATGGGCAAATGCGGGCGGGAAAGAGCGATGCAGCACCGGCCGGCGAAGTCAACACTGTTAACTTCACCGCCGTAGCCGCCTTCAATCGCGAAAGCGCGGAGAGGTTTCCCGGAAACCGCAACGGCTTGGTGAACAGCGTTAACTTCGGACGCTAACGCCGTTAACTGAAGAGCCGCCAGCGCACCGGCCCGGCGGACGCCACGCACGCCGCGGCGCGGTGCGACGGCGATGCGGCGAGGGAGAGGAACTGCCAGCGCGCGGGCGCATCGAAGGACGGCTCGCAGACGAGTTGCGTACCGTCGAAGCCGAACGACTGCAGGCCGAGGGAGAGGCCGACGCCGCGGGCTTTCATGTAGGACTCCTTGAGCGTCCAGTGGTCGAAGAACCACTCCGCATCGCCCCGCCAATCGCGTAGCTCGTCCGGCGTGAAGACGCGCCGCGCGAGCGCTTCGTCCGCACGCTCGGCGTCGATGCGCTCGACATCGACGCCGATGTCCGCGCGCGGCGTCACGCCGACCATCACCATGCCTTCCGTATGCGAGAGGTTGAAGCGCAGCGCGCGGTCGGCGAGCTCGGGCCGCCCGTGCTCGAGCTGCTCGAACGCGAGCGACGCCGGCGCGACGTCGAGATACGACGCGAGCGTCACGCGCAGGAACGAATGGGCGAACGCGTAGAGGATGCGATGGCGCTCGAAGCGGAACCGCAGCGCCGCCGCGACTTCGGCCTCGCTGAGATGCGCGCGCGCGCCGGCGAGCAACGCCTCGAAGCCGCGCGGCGCTGTCACCGCCGCCAGGTGCAGATGCACCTCGTCGTCATGCAACCGTTTCACGGCGCAGAGCCTACGCGAAGCGCGGCGTCGACTTTCCACGAAACATTTCGTAGTATCGCCTACGAAATGTTTCGTCGAATCGTTGTGCTGCTCTGCTCTCTCCTCACCGCCGTCATCGCCGTCGCCGCTCCCTCGCATCGCGCCATCGCCGATTACCTCGCGCGCGCCGAGGCGCTCGGCTTCGACGGACAGGTCGTCGTCGAGCGCGATGGCGTCGTCATTCACGACGGCGCATACGGCTTCGCCGACCGCGCGCGCGCCGCACGTGTCACGCGCAACACGATCTTCAACATCGCCTCGGAATCGAAGCAGTTCACCGCCGCGGCGATCCTGCGCCTCGAGGCGGACGGCAAGCTGCACGTCACCGATACGATCGACCGCTACATCGACAACGTGCCCGACGACCGGCGCGACATCACCATCCATCAGCTGCTGACGCACACGTCCGGCTTGCCACCGGGCGACGTCGTCGACGACTTCGCGCCGATCGAGCATCGCGCGCTCATCGCAAAGATCCTCGCGCAGCCGCGCAAGACGCCCGGCACGTGGCGCTACGCGAACGCGGGCTACAACCTGCTCGCCGCGATCATCGAGCGCGCATCCGGCATGTCGTACGCGGCATATCTGCACAAAGCGATCTTCGATCCACTGCGCATGAAGCACAGCGGCGTGTACGGCGTCGACTCCGCGCGCTTTCGCGACGCGGCGACCGCGTATCGCGGCTTCGCACCGCAGGGCTCCGTCGCGTCGTGGCCGGACAACCCGCGCACGTGGGGCGCGGGCAGCGTCTTCTCGACCGCCGAAGATCTGGCGACGTTCGCGCGCGCCTTGCGCGAAGGGCGCGTCATTCCGCCCGCGCAGTTCGCCAAGATGACCGCGCGCCACGTGAAGATGCCGAAGGGTGACGACTCGTACGGCTACGCGTGGTTCGTCGGCGACACGCTGCTCGAGCACGGCGGCGACACGGAGCCGGGCTTCAGCTGCACGATGCGCTACTACCCGAAGGAAAAGATCGCGATCATCCTCACGAGCAACCGCACGGAGCTCAACGGCATCTGGCTGCGCTGGGGCGTGCAGGACGCGATCACGGCGCTCGCGGGCGCACCCGCGAAACTCGAGCCGCTGCCGGACGTCCGCGATGCCGGCGCCGCTCCGCGCGACGGCATCTACACCGCGGCGAATGGCGCGCGGCTGCAGTTCCATCGCGTCGGACGGCAGCTGGTCGCTGACGCGCTGGATCCGAACGCGGCGATCGCGTTGTGGAACGCGAGTGCCGACGCGGCGTCGCTCGCGAAAGCGGTCGCGAAGACGAACGCGCTGCTCGAGGGTTTGCGCGCGGGCAACGCGAAAGACGCGTACACCGCCGCCCTGTACGGCGACGGCGCCGAATACGTTCCCGACTACATCACCGAATGGACGACGCTGACGGGCAAGTACGGCGCGTTGCGCGCGTTCGACGTCCGCGGCGCGTTGCCGATGAGGCGCGGCGCCGCGCGCGTGTTCGTCGCCTATCAGTGGGAGCGCGGCGCGAACGGCATGTCGTTTCTCTGGCGCGACAAAGGCGAAGGACGTCTCGTGGGCAGCTCGCCCGGCGAGGCGCCGCCGCTCGCGCGCGTCTTCGCCGCCACGTCCGACGGAACGCTGACGGCTTACGACTTCGGCGCGCACGCCGCACTGCCGTTGACGTTCGCGGGCAACAGCGTCACTGTTGGAGGCGTCGCGTTCACGAGGCGCTGATCTTCACGACGGACAGCACGACGTCCCAAGCTTTGTCGAGCAGCGGCACGGCGAGCGCGCCGAGAAGCGGCGTGACGTACGCGGTGAGAAAGCGGCGCAGCGTGTTCGCATCGAACGGCCAGACCGGCAGCTCGTCGATCACCCCGCCCACCTTGCGCAGGCGGTCGATGAGCTCCTCGTCGTCGCGCGTGATCTCGCCGGACGGCAGCTCCTTGCGCAGGCGCTGCAGCTCGCGGCGGAGGCGCTGTGCGATCTCCCCCATCAGCTCGCCCTTCGTGCGCACCATGCCGGTGCGGAACGACAGCAGCGGCCCCATGAAGACGAGCGGGCCGAGGATCAGGTACGCCAGCGCGGCGCCGGTGATGAGCGCGAAGAGCGACGACGGAATGGTCAAGTAGCTGACCGTCACGCCGAGGAGCAGCACCACGTTGAAGCCGAGGATGCTGAGGACGTACTGGTTGCGCAGTCCGAAGCGGCCGACCGGGCGCAGGCCGCCGCAGTGATCGGGATGGAACGGCACCATGCGCAGCTGCGCGTCGTCGACGACGTCGTTGAGGAAGAACGCGATGGCGATGCTGCGGAAGACGAAGACGATCATCGAGAAGTAGACCGTCACGATGCAGTAGAGGAACGCGCAGCCGACGAGCAGCGCGCCGGGGCGGCGGTCGCTGAAGTCGACCCAGAAGCCGACGCCGGGCTGGCTGTACGCGTGGATGTTGCCGACGATCAGCGCGAGGCCGACCAGCGCGCCGGCGACGAGCGAGAGCTGGTTGATGCGCCGGAAGCGCGGCCCCCACACGCGGCTGAGCTTCCGCGCCTCCGCCTCAGGCACGATCAGGATGCCGTCCTGCTGGATGCTCGAGAGCGCCGCCGACAGCGCGGCGTGATCGGAGATCGTGTAGACGATCACCGCCGGGAACGACACGAGGAACGTGAAGATGATGTTCCAGTCGTAGAGAAACGGCAGGCGCACGCTGGCACTCGGCGCGCCGATCGGCGCGGGGCCGAGCAGCGCCGCGAGCGCGAGCGGCACGTACGTCACAGCGACGGCGATGAGGTACGCGCGGACGAGCACGAACGTCTGCCCCGTCTGAAAGTGCGTGATGCGGTGGAGCGGCGAGCCGCTGGTGGTATCGATGAAGTATCCCGCCACCTCCACCGGCACGGTGGATGGCGGCGGCGCGTCGACGGCGAGCGCGAGTCCCATGCTGAGGAGAGTGGGATTCGCGCCGTTTCCCTACCTCCGCGCGCGTTGCATCGGCTGCATCAGCACGAGCTCCTTGCGCACATACGTCCGGAACCAATACGTGTAGTAGTGCCTCGGATGCAGCGGCTCCGGCGTGCGGAACTCGAGCAGGTACCACGGCAGCGCCGGCTGCTCGTGATGGTGGATGTGGCGGTTGAGGTTGAAGAGCGGGATGAGCGTGCGGTACTCGTTCGCGAATCCGTCGTGTCCCGGCTCGGCGTGATGCTCGACGGCACCGCGCAGCGAGACCGGCACGCTGGTCGTGAACGCGGTCAGCAACAGCAGCTTCCAGACGATATCCGCGCGTCCGATGAGACACCACGCGGCGATGCAGCAGCAGCTCCAGGCGAAGCAGAACGCGATGCGGCGCGGGCGCGCGAAGGGATGCTTGCCGTGCAGCGCTTCCCAGTAGAACTTCAGATGCTGCGTGACCTCGAGCGCGAGCAGCGCGCCGAGCACGCGGTTCGGATGGCGCTTCACGCGCGCGTTGTCGAAGGCCGAGTCGCCTTCGCCGTTGAGCCAGCGGTGATGCGAGAGATGCGTGGCGCGGAAGAGCTCGAGCAGGCCGAACATCAGCATGACGCCGTCGAAGAACGCCAGCACGCGCAGGCAGTTCGCGTAGCGGCGGAACGGGATGCCGTGGATGTACTCGTGCATCATCACGCCGATGCGGTGCGTCAGGAGCACCGCCGGCACGAACGCGTACGCGAACGGCACGCGCAGCAGCAGCGCGAAGAGCGCGACGGTCATCACGGCGGCGCTGCCGTGCGTGAGCCACGCCGCGTGGCGACTGCGCAGAAGCGCGGCGCTCATGACACGCGCCGGAGCTCGCGCAGCGCGCGTTGCAGGTCGTCGCGCGTGACCTCCCCCATCCACGCGAGCTGGATCCAGTTGCGCGCGCGGAGATAGCCGCTGGCGTGGCCGATGAGAAAGCCGCGCGCCTCGAGCACGCGCGCGAACCGCGCGGCGTCGACCTCCGGCGGCAGCGCGAGCGTGACGACGTGCGGCGCGGCGGCGGCGTCCTTACCGAGAACCCTCCAGCCGCTTGCCGCGACCCGCGAGCGCAGCCAGCGGCCCATCGACGCGAGCTCCGCGTAACGACGCGGCCAGTCGACGCGCTCGACGGCGACGCGCAGCGCGCGCACGAGATTCGACGAATGCGTGAACGGCACGCTGTCTTCGCGGACATAGAGCCCGAGGTCGAGATAGCGCGGGAGCTCCTGCGCCGGCTCGACGTCGTGGTCGTGGAAGACGAGCGCGAGTCCGGGCGCGGACGCGAACGCTTTGCCGCTCGTGCCGCTGGCGAGATAGACATGCGAGAGATCGAGCGGCACCGCGCCGATCGCGCTGACCGCGTCGAGGCAGAGCTTCGCGCCGCGCGCGCGGCACAGGGCGCCGAGCGCGGCGACATCGTTCAGCATCGCCGTCGACGTCTCGCAGGCCGTCATCCACAGCCAGTCGAAGTCGCGTTTCGCGATGGCGTCGAGATCGAGCGGCACGCTCCAGTCGAAGCGCAGGTGCTCGCAGTCGAGCCGCGCCCGGCGCGCCTGATCCGCGAGCCGCTCGCCGAACTCGCCGTTGCTGACGACGAGGCCGCGCGTGTCGAGCCGCGAGAGCTGCGCGGCGACGACGTCGTTCGCGAGCGTGCCGCTACCGAGGAGCACGGCCACGTGCGGCGCGCGCGTCAGCGCGCGGAGGCTGGTGCGCAGCGCGTCCATGTCCGCGAGGAACGCCTGCGAGCGATGTCCTTCCGGCGCGCGGCGCAGCGCCGCGGCGACGTCCGCGTGCAACGCCACCGGACCGGTCAACAGGTTGACCGTCGCCTCGCGCGCCGCCGGCGCGAGCTGCAGCGCACGCGCGTTCTCCAGGAACCGCTCGCGCGTGATGTACATCGGCTGGAACGCCGCCTCCTCCGTGCCGACGAGCTGTCCGAACGGGACGAACCCGAGGTGGCCGTAGAGCTTCAGCTGGCGCGTCGTCGCCGAGATCACCGCGCAGTCGAACTGCCGCGCGTGCGCGTGCTCCCAGAGCACCGACAGAAGCCCCGGCAGCACCGGCCCGGTGCGATGTTCCTTCTCCACCGCGAGCAGCCGCACCTCGCACGGCTTGCGGACGGCGGGCAGAAAGTCATCGATGTTGCCGAGCTTCTGATCGAGCGAGAACGGGCGCTGCTCGCGGATGGCGAGCATGCCCACGACGCGCTCGCCGCTCAGCGAGATCGCGTACACGTTCTCGTCGTGGAAGCGATCGACGAGTCGTCCGTCGGAGTTCGGCGAATGCTGCGGGATCTCCTCGACGAACGTGCGGTAATTCAGCGCATGAATCTGCTCCAGCTCGCGAGGATCGCTCGCGATCTTGAACCGGAATTGTGGCATGAAGGAGATTATACGACCGGGCCCGGCTATTCGTAGCGCAACGCGTCGACCGGATCGAGCCGCGCGGCCTTGTACGCGGGATAAATCCCGAAGAACAGCCCGATCGAGATCGACACCACGAGGCCGACCACGATCGACCACACCGGCGTCGTCGTCGGCAACGGACTGATCGCGCGCACGATCGCGGCGATGGCCAGTCCGAGCAGGATCCCGATCACGCCGCCCACGCCCGACAGCGTCATCGCCTCGGTGAGAAACTGCTGCACGATGTCGCGGCGCACGGCGCCGATCGCTTTGCGCAGGCCGATCTCGCGCGTGCGCTCGGTCACCGAGACCAGCATGATGTTCATCACGCCGACGCCGCCGACGAGCAGCGCGATCGACGAGATGAAGATCATGGCCAGCGTGATGCCGCCGGTGATCGCGCGGAAGTTTCCGATCAGCTTGTCGGGCGTCATGATCCCGAAGTCGTTCGGCTTGTTGAACGGCACGCGGCGGCGCGCGCGCAGCACCGCGGTGCCTTCGTCGATGACGCGGTCGACCCACTCCGGCTTGCGCGGCACGGTGGCGATGTTCACGCCGCGGTCGCGCTTCACCCACGGGAAGTGGTTGTCGAACGTCGTCAGCGGGATGTACGCGTGCGAGTCGGTGGACTCGAACATCGTCGCGCCCTGCTTCTCCATCACGCCGATGACGAGGTATTTGCGGCCGTAGATGCTGACCACTTTGCCGAGGGGATCGGTGCGCGGAAAGAGCGTGTCCGCGAGCCCGCGTCCGAGCACCAGCACCGCGCCGGAGCGGCGCACGTCCGCCTCGCCGAAAAAGCGCCCCTCGCCGACGAAGTGGTTGTTCGCGATCGGATAGTCCTGCGTCGTCCCGATCAGGCCGTCGGGCGTGGCCACCTCGCCGCCGTAGCCGATGTCGATCGAGGTCTCCTCGCCGGACCAGATGTAGCGCTCGGCCGAGACCGCGAGCATCGACGGGCAGAGGCGCTTGAGCGCGAGCGCGTCTTCGTACGTGAGGTTCTTGCGCAGCCGCTGCGACTCGTCGCGCGAGGGGTTGACGAAGCGCGGGTCGTATTTCTGGAACTGCACGAGCGTCGCGCCGAACGACTGGAAATTCTTCACGACGTTGTTGTTGAAGCCTTCGATGATCGACACCATCGCGATGACGGTGGTCACGCCGATGACGATGCCGAGCACGGTCAGCGACGAGCGCAGTTTGTGCGCGGCGAGGGCGATGCGCGCGAAGCGCACGTTCTCGACGGTGGATGCCAGTGCCTCACGTCGCATCATTCGAACCTCAGCGCTTCGATCGGCGGCAGCTTTGCGGCGCGCAGCGCCGGGACGAAGCCCGCGAGCGCGCCGGTGACGACGGCGATGCCGAGGCCGGCCACGACCAGCATCGGGCGCACGAGCGTCGGCAGCGGGCCGAACGTGGAGATGCTCTTGGCGATCCCGACGCCGAGGAGCACGCCGAGAATGCCGCCGCCGAGGGAGAGGAGGATGGCCTCGCTGAGAAACTGCAGTTGGATGTTGCGGCGAGTCGCGCCGATCGCGCGGCGCACGCCGATCTCGCGCGTCCGCTCGACGACGGAGACCAGCATGATGTTCATGATCACGATGCCGCCGACGACGAGCGAGATCCCGGAGATGAAGATCATCAGCGAGAAGAGTCCCGCGGAGATGCTCTTCCACACCATCTGCAGCGCCTCCGCGGTCACGACCGCGAACGGATCGTCGCCGCGGAACGCGGTTCTGCGCCGCCCGCGGATGATCAGCCGCACTTCATCCATGGAGGCTTCGAGTCCGCCGATGCCGCCGCGCGCGCGCACGAAGAGGTCCATGCTGTCGCGCGAGCCGAAGCGCTTCCGCCACGACGACAAAGGGATGTACAGCTGGTTGTCGCGGCTGCGTCCGAGCACCGAGCCTTGCTTCGCGAGCAGGCCGATGACGCGCATCGGCTGATTGGCGATCCAGATCGTGCGTCCGATCGGATCGAGCTTGCCGAAGAGCTCATCGCGCACGTCCGATCCAATGACCGTCACCAGCGCCGACCGCTGCTCCTCGGATGCCGTGTAGAAGCGGCCCGCCTCGAGGTCGAGATTGTTAATCTCGGCCATGTTCTCGGTCGCGCCGTTGACGCGCACGCCGTCGAGCCGGTGCGCGCCGCGCTTGACCGTCGTCTGCGTCGAGTTCGACGCGCCGACCGCATCGCAGCGCGAGCAGCGCGCACGCACCGCGTTGAAGTCGCTGACCGTGATCTTCTTCCGCTTCAGCGCCTCGAGCCACTGCTCGCGGCTCATGATGATGCCGTACTGCGTCACGGCGTAGACGTCGGGGTTGAGCTGGAAGACTTTCTCGGAGATGTAGTCGTTGAGCCCCGAGATGATGGCCACGACGGTGACCACCGTCATCACGCCGATGATCACGCCGAGGAGCGTGAGGAAGCTGCGCAGCGTATGCGCGCGCAGGGCGGTGGCGGCGATGCGGAGCGTCTCCACTATTTCTTCTCCGCGCTCTTGTCGCCCGTCGTCTTCTCTTCCTTCTGCTCGCGCACCTTCTCGCCGTCTTTGAGCTCGCGCAGCGCGCGGAACGGGCCGGTGATGATCGTCGTGCCCGCCTTCAGGCCGCTGGTGATCTCGATGTCGGACTCGCCGGCGAGGCCGGTGGTCACGGGGACGAACTGCGCCTTGCCGTCTTTCACGACGAAGACGCCTTCTTCGTCCTGCGACTTGCCGGGCGTGCTGCCCGGCTTCTCGCGCACGACCAGCGCCTGGATCGGGATGGCCAGCGTCTTCGCGCGCGTGCCGGTGATGATGTCGGCGCTCGCGGAAAAGCCGGGGCGCACGTCGGCGGGCGGATGTTCGAGCTGGATCTTCACCTCGAAGTTGACGGCCTCGCTGCTCGTCGAGAGTCCCGTGCGCGTGATCGGGCTGGAGCCGACTTCGGTGACGATGCCGGACCACGTTTTGTTTGGATATGCATCGATCGTCACGGTGGCGCGCTGACCGACGCGCACGGACGGGATGTCGGTCTCGTCGACTTCCATGACCGCCTCGACGACGCTCATGTCGGCGATGGTGAGGAGCTTCGTGCCGGCGTTGTTCATCGTGCCGATGACGGCCACCTCCCCTTCCTCGACCGGCAGGGCGGTGATGATGCCGGCCATCGGCGCGCGCATGGTGGTCTTCGAGAGCGTGTCGCGCGCGGCGGTGAGGTTCGCGCGCGACTGCTGGATGCGCTGCTCGATGGCGGTGACGTTGGCGCGGGCGGTGTCGACGGAGCTGCGCGCGCGCTCGAGGTCGGCCAGCGGGATGATCTTCTCGTCGTAGTTGCGCCGCGCGCGGTCGTAGTCGCGCTGGGTGATGTCGAGCGTCGTGCGCGCGGCGTCGCGGTCGGAGAAGAGGGCGCGCATCGACGCGGCCGCGCCTTCGGCCGACGCGGCGAGCTGCTTCTGGTCGATCTGCAGGAGGAAGTCGTCCTTCTTCACGACGTCGCCCTCGCGCACGGCGAGGTTGACGATCTGCCCCATCACGTTCGCGGAGAGATCGACCTTGCGCTTCGCGTCGATGCGGCCGTTCGCCGTGACCTTGCTGACGAGGTCCATCGTCGCGGTCTTGCCGAAGGCCACGGGCGTGCCTTCCTTGCCGCGGCTGAGCAGTGAGGCGGCGGTGATGCCGCCGAGAAGGATGACGACGGCGACGGTGATGAGGATCTTCGTGCGGCGCTTCATGTCGGACGTTGATACGGAGGATGCGGCGGCAGGTTCGCGGTTCGGGTCGCGGATCGCGTCACCGCGAGCTCACATTCACGTCGTAGTAGCGCTCGCGGTAGCGCTTCCCGCCCTGCGTGTAGTCGACGGTGGCGCGCAGCGAGAGCGGCTCGTCGTGCATCAGCCGGCGCTGGTTCGTGTACGCGGTCATGTTCAGCACGACCGCCTGCGATTCGCCCGGCTGCAGCGTGACGTTCACGAAGCGCTCGAGCGGATAGACGCTGTATTCGGTCATGAGGCCCGGATCGAGGCGGACCGCGTTGACCTTGATCGCGTCCTTCGCGCGGTTCGTGAAGCCGACCGCGACGCTGAGCGCCGCCGTGTTCCCGCTGCCGAAGAAGAGCGTGTTCTGCGCCTGCATCACGATCTCGGGACGACTGGCGTTCGTCGCGACCGGCGCCGACTTGCACGCGAAGAGCGAGAGCAGCAGCGGGAGCAGCACGAAGTGCGGGCGCATGCGGGCATTCTAGTGCGATCTGCTATCGTGACCGCGCCGCTTGCCTCCCGAAGTCACAGCCGTCATCACGACCCACGTGCGTCCGCTCCACGTGCACGAGGCCGTGGCGTCGCTGCGCGCGGAGACGCATCGCGATCTCGAAATCGTGATCGTCGACGACGGCGGCGATTTCGCGGGAGCCGGAGCCGATCTCCGCATCGTGCGAGGCGAATCGCGCGGCGTCGCATACGCGCGCAATGCCGGACTCGCGGCGGCCCGCGGCACGTTCATCATCTTCCTCGATGACGACGACGTCGCGTTGCCGCATCGGATCGCGACCCTGCTCCGCGCGGCGCGCCGTTCCGGCGCCGCTCTTTGTTTCGGCATGACGCGACGCGTCGTGGGCAGAGCGCCGGCGACATTGGATGCCGTACCGACGCACATCGTATCAGACGGGCCGGTCAGCTTCAGCGATGTGCTGACGTGCAACCCGCACGTGAACGCGGTGCTCGCGCGCACGGAACTGTTGCGCGCGATCGGCGGCTTCGACGCGGAGGCGAGCCACTTCGACGACTGGTCGGCCTGGCTGCGCATCGCCGATCGGCATCCGCGCGTGTGGAGCGTCAGCGACGTCGTGGCGGAATGGCGCCTCCACGATCGCGGGCTTTCCGCGCAGCTGCTGCACATCCGCGCGATGAAAGCGCGTCTGGTGGCGCTGTTCGACCGGCTGGAAAGCCGCGTGTCGAAGGACAATGCCCGCGCGGTCGCGATCGCGCGCCGCGTCGTGCTCGCGAACGAGATCACGACGTACGACGACTACGTCCACGCGATGGCGCGGATGCGCGACGCGTTGCCGCACGGCCGCCCGCGCGAACGTCAGACGCTCGCCGCCGGCTGATCCGGCGTCGCCTGCTCGAGCGCGGGGAAAGGCCGCGGCGCCTCCGCCAGCAGCACCGCGAGGATGATCAGCCCCGCGAACGGCACGAGTCCCATCAGCTGCCACCAGCCGCTGCGCCCCGTCTCGCGCAGACGGCGCGTGCCGGCGGCGAGCAGCGGCAGCAGCATCCCGATCAGGAAGATCGAGCAGTAGCTCGGGCCGAGCACCGAGGCCGCGCATCCCGCGAGGAGCAGGAACAGCACGAACCACCAGTACTCCGCGCGCGACGCCGTGCCGGAAAAGTCCGCGTACTTGGTGAGGCAGACTCGAATCGCATCCTGAAAGGTCATGGCCGCTCCGTACACGAGTCTACGGCCGCACGCCGCGAATGTTGCGCCTCACTCCTCGTCGGTGAGGCGCGCCGCGCGCTTGAGCGCGAACCACCGCTCGCGCGCTTTCCAGAAGCGGCTCTGGCGCATGGCGTCGATGCGGACGGCAAGCGTGTCGCGTTCGTGCGCCGTCACCGCGAGCCGCTCGCGCAGCTCCGCGAGCTCGGCCACGCACGCGAGGATCTGCTGGTCGCGCGCGCGAGCCCGTTCCTTCGCGACGAACGCGGTCGCCGCGTCGAGCGTGCCGTGAAAGAGGATGCGTTCGACGCCGGCGCGCGAGTACGCCGACACCGTCGCGGTCTGGAAGCGGAACGAGCGCACCGCGGTATGCGGCACGACGCACGACCAGCCCGAATGCGACGCGGTCTCGTTGCCGAGCCACTGCGCGACGTCCGCGCGCGCGTGAAACGTCCGGACGCTCGCGACGACCTCGTCGTCGACGCACACGTCGACGCGCTCCGGCGCCTCATCCCCCGCCGTTGCCCAGCCGTCGAAGTGAATCCCGTCCTTCTCCACTTCCGCGCGCTCGATGAATCCTTTCGGCACGCGGCGCGGCTGCGGATGCTCGATCGCCGATGGCGAGACGACGTAGACGTCCTGCCAGTCGCTCAGCGCGCGCGGCAACCGCACGCATGCCCACTCCGCGCCGATGCCGCGCACCTGCTCGCGCACGAACGACTCCGTGACCCACGTCGAGCCGTAGTCGTTCGCGTCGAGCACGCGGCTCTCGCTGTAGCTCGCGAACGCGATTCCGTCCGCCACTCCTTCCGGCGCGATCGATTCGTCATGCACGCTGAAGAGCAGCAGGCCGTCTTTCGTGAGGAACTGCGCGAGCCGCCGCAGCCAGCGCGTGAACGTCGCCGGCGGCAGATGCGTGAAGAGCGACGCGACGAAGATGACGTCGTACGTCTCCGGCGCCGCGAACTCCTCGGGGTTCTGCGTCGAGAGAATCGTTCGCACGCCGAACTGCCCCGCCTGAAACTCCATCCCGCCCTCGAGGATGTCCGAGACGGTCACGGAATCCGCGAGGTGCTCGTGCACGAGAAAGCGCGTGAGCCTCCCGTAGCCGCTCGCGAAGTCGAGCATGCGCGCCGGCCGCGACGCGCGCCACGCGGCGATGTGCTTCACGAGCTCGTACTGTTCGAGGCCGTTCTGGAAGTAGTTCGTCAGCGCGGCGTCGCGGTCGTGGTCGAGCAGCGTCAGCGCGAAGTCGAGCATGTCGTCGCGCTCGTCGATGGCGCGGTTCAGCTCGCGCCAGCGCGGCACGCGCGTGCGCAACAGCGCGTCGACCATCGGATGCGACTCGTCGGGGAGAAACGCCAGGGCCATCGGCGCGCGTATGGTAGTCGAAACTACAATGCGCGCATGAAGCTGCTCGCCGCACTGCTGCTCACCGCCACGACGCTCTTCGCGCAGACGCCTGATGCCGCCATCAACGCGCGCGTCGAGAAAATCCTCCGCGACGTCCCGCTCATCGACGGCCACAACGATCTGCCGTGGCAGTACCGCGAGCGCGTCAAGAACCATCTCGCGCAGCTCGACCTCCGCCAGGACCAGTCGCATCTCGACAAGCCGCTGCACACCGACATCGCCCGCCTCCGCGCCGGCCACCTCGGCGGACAGTTCTGGTCCGTGTACGTCCCGGTCGAGCTGAAAGGCGCGGACGCGCTGCAGGCGACGATCGAGCAGATCGACGTCGTGCATCGCCTCGCCGCGACGTATCCCGACGTCCTCGAGCTCGCGCGCACCGCCGACGACATCGTGCGCATCCACAAGTCGGGCAAGGTCGCGTCGCTCATCGGCGTCGAAGGCGGGCACTCGATCAACAACTCGCTCGCCGCGCTGCGCGAGCTCTACGCCCTCGGCGCGCGCTACATGACGCTGACGCATTCGTCGAACGACGACTGGGCCGACTCCGCCACCGCCGATCCCGCGCACGACGGCCTGACGCCGTTCGGCAAGGACGTCGTGATGGAGATGAATCGCCTGGGCATGCTCGTCGATCTCTCGCACGTCTCGCCGAAGACGATGAGCGACGCGCTCGACGTCACCGCCGCGCCGGTGATCTTCTCGCACTCCTCCGCGCGCGCGCTCACGAACCATCCGCGCAACGTGCCGGACGAGATCCTGCGCCGCGTGAAGGAGAACGGCGGCGTGGTGATGTGCACCTTCGTGCCGACGTTCGTCAACGAGACCGTGCGCGCGCATTACGGCGAGCGCGCGGCCGCCGAGGCGCGGCTCAAGGAGATGGATCAGGGACAGCCGGCGAAGGTGAAGGACGAGCTCGCGGCGTGGGACATCGCGCATCCGCGGCCGCATGCGACGCTGAAAGACGTCGCCGATCACATCGAGCACGTGATGGACGTCGCGGGCGAAGATCACGTCGGCATCGGCGCCGACCTCGACGGCATCACCACGACGCCGGAAGGGTTGTCGAGCGTGGCCGATTATCCGGCGGTCTTCGCGGAGCTGATCCGCCGCGGTCACAGCGACGATCAGCTGAAGAAGCTCGCGGGGCTGAACGTGCTGCGCGTGCTGCGTCAGGCGGAAGCAGTCGCGGCGCGGCTGCAGAAGGAGCGGCCGGCGAGCGACGTGCTCATCGACGAGGCGAAGTGAGCGCGCGCTCGAGCTCGGCCGCGCGCTGCGAGCCGACGAGCAGCTTGCGGCCGTCGGCGAGCACGAGCTGAACGCCTTCGCGGCCGGAGACGTTGTACGCCCAGCCGTTCATGAAGCCGTAGTGAATGCCCCAGCCGCCGTACTCGAGCAGCGGGTCGTACGTGCGCGCGCGTGCCTCGACGATCTCGCGCAGCGGAATGCGCTTGCGGCGCATGGGGATGAAGTCGAGGACGAGCGTGTCGTCGGTGACGCGGATGTCGAGCCGCATGCGCCAGAGCAGGAGCAGCACGCCGGCGAGCACGAGGCTCATGAAGATCGTGAACACGCCGAGGCCGCGGTCGCTCATCGGCTGATTCCCGAACGGCTGACGCCGCACGAGCTGCCGCCACGCGCCGTAGCCGAGCAGTGCGAGCGCCGGCAGGATCGTGCCGAGGAGCACGGCCCAGAGCCAGCGCTGGCGGAACTGCTGTCGCTCGAAGTAACGAACGTGGCCGTCCATCACGCAAAAGAATACGCGGCGGAAAACCGAAAGTTCTCGCGCCGCGTATCTATCGTTACATGGAAGGCTTCGGAATCGTCGCGGTCCTGCTCCTGATCTTCGTCGCGGTCACCAAAAACCCGGACGAGTAGTCTCTCTCCTCCTCAGCGCGCGGAACGCCGTTTCGGCGGCACCGGCACGTCTCCGACGACGAACGCCGGCGACTGCGTCAGCGTGAGCGTGTTGCCGGAGCGGTCGGCGACGGTGATGCGCAGGTCGATGAGCGAGTCGGCGTGCGCGGTGGCGTCGCGCAGGTCGACGCGGTTCACGTCGCCCGGCGGCATGTGGCCGTAGGTCGCGGGGTTGCCGGTTTCCGTCGACGTCACGACGTTGGCGAGCGCATGCCACTCGCCCGTGCCGTGCACGCGATACGCGACCGCCGTCGCGTCGGACTGCACGGGACCGACGTCGCCGAGGGCGTTCTGACCGTCGGCGGCGCTGAACTGCAGCACCGCGGCCTCGCCGTTCGCGAGCGCCTCGACGGGATCGCCCGCCGCATTCAGCACGCGCAGCGAGCCGACATTCGGCAGCACGCCGTCGAGGATGGACGGGGAGCGCACGAGGTCGGCCTCGAAGAGCGCCGGATGTCCGTCGACGGAGAAGCCGTCGCGGAACAGATGCGCGCGCCCTTTGGCCCCGATGCTCGCCGGCGTGGCGTTCGGGAAGATGCCGCGATCGGCGAGCGCGCCGTTCTCGTCGTAGGTCTCCCAGCGCATCCCGTTGAAGAATCCCGGCCGCGTTTCGCCGAGCGCGCCGCCGATCGTGGCGCCGGCGTCGCCGCGCAGCGCCTTCTGCAAGCCGGTCGCGTGTAGCGGACCGGCGCCGAGCGTGACGGCGTGGTCGCGTACGAACGTGTACGCGAGCGGGCCGGGGTTGACGTCGTTCGACATCACCACCTCGTCGTCGATGGCGCGCACGGGCGGCGTGGCCACGCCGTCGGAGGTCACGGTGAAGCCGTACGAGAGGTTCGCCGACGCGGAGTCGCGCGTGGCGTAGTAGTCGGCGCCGGCGCTGTCGCCCGCGTGGTGCGTGCAGCTCGTGATCCACGGCTGCATCAGCCCGCCCGCCTTCATCATCATCATCGTGCAGGCATCGACGGCGCCGATCCCGTTCCGCCACTGCAGGCGCGCGTGCGCGTAGTCGGCGAGGCTCTTGTTCAGCGTGACCGGCCCGTTCAGCGCGCTGGCGTCGATCGTGTCGTTGAGAACCGCGAAGTAGCGCAGGTTGACGACGTCGGAGTAGTACTCGTACGCCGTGACGCGGTACGGCATGGCGGAGAGATAGAAGCGCGACGCGAAGCCCATGATGATGTACCACGGCGAGCCGTTGTCGAAGTTCGTGATGAGCGTGTGATAGGCGGCCGGATTCGGCGCGCCCTGGTGCGGCAGGTCGCCGAACAGCACGCCGTTCTCGTCGCGCGCGCCGAGCGTGACGGCGTACGGCGCATCGTCCGCCGTCGAGGCGACGGTCATGTCGCCCGACACGGCGCGGCTGGGCAGGTGCACGAAGCGGGTGACGCTGTAGTCGCGGTTCGGATTCGATCCGCCGAACAGGAACTCCCACGACTTGTTCGGCGCGGGATAGAACTCCGCCGCCGTGTCGCTGTACGGCGCGAGATACATCACGAGCCCGTCGCTCGCGGTTGCGCGCGGCTGGAGCATGAAGGTGTCGTACGTGATCGTGAGCCGCGCCGAGCGTACGACGAGCCACGGCACTTTCAGCGACGCGCCGTCGCCGCTGACCGAGAGCTCGCCTTCGACCGTCTTCGCTTCGGTGAAGTTGACGTTGCCGTTCTGCACGGTCAGCTCGGCGTCAAACGTCTGCGACGCGCCGGGCGCGACGGTTGCGGTCGTGGGCGTGACGCTGATCGAGGTGCCGCTCGGCGTCGTGCCTTTCGAGACGCTGAGATGCAGCGGCGTCGCGGAAGGATTGCTCACGCTGAACGAGCGATGCGCGTTGAAGCTGCCGCCGGACGCGGCGTCGAGGCCGAATGAGAGACCGGCAGTGTCGAGCAGCGCCGTCGCGCGGCTGGCGCGGTCGGCGTCGACGCGCCCCGCGCCGCGCTCGCGCGCCGCGCCGCTGAGCGGCGTCGCGGACGAGATGATCGCGGCCTTGATGTGCAGCGCGTCCCAGTCGGGATGCAGCGCCTTGACGAGCGCCGCGACGCCGGCCACGTGCGGCGACGCCATCGACGTGCCGTTGAGCGACGCGGTCCGCGCGCCGGGGAACGACGAGACGATCTGGAAGCCCGGCGCCGCGACGTCCGGCTTGAACGCGAGCGTCCCCGGACTCGGGCCGCGCGAGCTGAAGGTCGTCATCACGCCGTCGTCCTGAATCGCGGCGACGGTGAGCGCATCGTGCGCGTTGCCCGGGCTGAGCACGACCGCGAAGCCGCCGGCGTTACCGGCGGCGATGCACATCACGACGCCCGCGGCCACGGCGTTGTCGACGGCGCGGCTCTGCGGATCGTCCGCGTTGCCGAAGCCGCCGAGGGACATGTTCGCGACGTCGACGTGATCGGAGGGATCGCCGTCGCCGTTCGGATCGGCGGCGCGCTCGATGCCGGCGATGATGTCGTCGGTCGTGCCGCCGCCGCCGCTGTTGAGCACCTTGAACGCGTAGAGCGTCGCGTGCGGCGCGACGCCGATGAGCGTGTCGGAATCGGCCGCGATGATGCCGGCCACGTGCGTGCCGTGGCCGTTGTCGTCGAACGGATCGTCGTCGTCGTTGACGAAGTCGTGTCCGCCCGCGACTTTGTAGCCGGGGCCGAAGTGGCCGCCGAGCGCGGGATGCGTGTAGTCGATGCCGGTGTCGATGATGGCCACGCGCACGCCGTCGCCGAGCGTCGGCAGGCTGGCGGCGTTGACGCGCGTGCGCGCGTTGACGACGGCGCCGTCGAGCGCGACCGGCGTCTGCGGACCGGTGACGAGCGCGCGCACGACGTTGTCGCGATAGACGCGGCGGACGTACGGCAGCGCGGCGAGGGCGCTCGCGGTCGCGGGCGAGGCTTCGACCGCGGCGCCGAGGAACGCGACCGAGTACTCGCGGCGAATCACCGCGCGCGGCGCGGCGCCCGCCGACGCGGCGGCGAGTCCGCCGTTGATCCGCGCGAGGTCTTCGTGAAAGCGCGAGAAGAGCGAGCGGTTCGTCTCCGCCGCGTGCGGCATGCGCACCGCGGCGGGGACGCCGTCGAACTCCACGATCACGCGGCCGCGCGCGCGCATGGCCACGGCGTCGTCTTTGGCGATGTCGAGCGGCTCGCTGATGGTTTGGGCGACTGCGGGAAGGGCGAACAGCAACGCGAGAACGGTCACGGCTCCACGGCGCATCTCGGCCTCCGAATCGAATCAGGTTGGGTCTGTGCCGTCATCGTAAGAACCGGCGCGCGCCGCGGCTGTCACAGATCCCCAACGCGTGACGAAACCGCCGAAACCGGTGACGAATCGCGCGCAGCGATGCGGCCTCAGCCGCGGTATTCCTCGTCCTGTTCGATCCGCGAGAGGATCCAGTCGAACGCGCCGACGCTGAGCTTGCCGCCGCAGTACGCGCAGATGCCGGTCGCGCCGACGTCGACTTTCGCGCCGCAGTTGGGGCACGTCATCGTGCCGCCCGGCCCCGCCGCGCGCGTGCGAATCAGCGTCCAGTACTCGCTCCACGTGCGCGTCGAGGTCGCGGAGCCGGCCACGACGCGGCCGCTCTCGTCGAACGTCGCGTCGCGTCCCTGCGCGTACAGCCGCACCGTGATCGCCTCGTAGAACGCGTCGCTGTCGATGCGCGCGGGAACGACGCTCGTGATCGTGAAATCGGCGACGACGTTGCGCAGCTTCTGGCGCCGGTACGCATCGATCCAGTAGCGGTGCATCTGGAAGAGGCTCTCGGTCTCGAGCGGCCGCACGCGTTCCCAGTCGCGCGCGCTCCACGCGTCCTGCAATGTCGTGGCGATGTCGCGCACGCGTGCCTCGAACTCCGGCCAGCGGAAGTCGGGATGCTGCGCGACGAACGCCGCTTGTCGCTCGCTGAACCGCGGCTGGACGATCGTCGGGAGCTCGGTGCCGCGCTCGGGGACGTTCGACGTCAGCAGTGGCCCGCGCGCTTCCGGCGAGCGCAGCGCGATGGCCTGCACGTACCACTGGAAGGCGCCGCTCTCGATCTTGATGCCGCAGTACGAGCATGAGCCGTCCGTGCGCGTCTGCAGCGGCGCGCCGCAGCGCGGGCAGTGATCCGCCTTCGACTGCTCCGGCGGCGGCGAGACGACGTTGCGCAGCCGCTGCAGCGTCCACTCCTCGCGCACGTACCAGCTCGACTCCGCGCCGCCTGCGACCTCGGTGTAGTTGCTCTCGAACGCGAGCACGATGCTGGTCGTGTCGCCGCCGGTCACCGAGTCGATCTGCATCGCCCCGACGATCACGCCGCGCACTTCCTGCAGTCCGGCCGGATTGCGCATCCGCAATGCCTGCCGTGCGGCCGTGCTGAGATACGGCGCGTAGCGGTCGAGGTCTCCCGCGCCGCGCGCGACATGCGCGCGTCCGTACAGCGAGTAGCAGAAGTCGCGAAACGTGATCTCGGAGAAGTTCGGATCGAAGCGGCGCACGAGATCGAGCGACCGCGGCGCGGACGCGACCGGAATCGCCGCCGTCGAGACGCGCAGCACCGGATTGCCCGACTTGCTCTTCCCCCAGCGGATGACGATCACGATGACCACGATGTCGACCGGCACGCCGATGACGGGATGGTGGATCGTCAGCCAGAACAGAAGGCGAATCACGAGATACGCGATCTCGCCGCCGCCCCCTCCCCCGCCGCCGCCCGAGTCCGAGCCACCGCCGGAGTACGAGCTGCCGCCACCGACGCGGGCGAAGAGCGGCGCCGCGAAAACCAGCAGCAGCGCGAACAACGCGAGCGCGCGGATGAACGAAACCTTGCGGCGCTGCATCATTCGGCGAGGAACCGCGGCTCGTTGCACAACTCGTCGCGGTCTCCGGCGCGCGCCGGCATGCGCTGCGCGAGCAAGGGGCCGAGGGATGCTAGGGCGTCGAGAAGCGTGGCGGGAGTCGCGTCGCGCGTGCGCACGTCCGCGACGATCTGGTTCCATTCGCGCGACGGCACCGCCGCGAGCACGCCGCGGTCGGCGAGCAGTTCCATCCGCCGCTCCAGGAGCGAGAGATACAACAGCACGCCGGTCTCGGCGTCCGTGTTCGCGACGCCGCGCTCGTAAAACGCCGCGGCCGCAAAATGACGCACCGCATCCGTCCGCTCGCGCGCGGTCGTCATCAGCTGCCGCACCGAGTCGCTGCGCCGCGCGGCGTAGAACGCGAGCGCGTATACCGCCGCCACGTCCACCGCCACCCACCCCGCGCGGAACGACCACGGCGAGAAGAGCAGCACGAGCAGCGCGACGAACGCCGCGAGCGCCGCGAAACGCGCGCTGGCCTGCGCGTACGCGCCCGAACGCCCGCGCACTTCCACCACGACCTCCGCACACGATCCCCCTTCCAGCGTCCGCACCGCCTCGGTGATCGCGGCCGCATCCGCGGGCTCGAGCCTCACGTCTCCAGCACCTCGTCGATGCGGATCTCGGACGAGAGCGTCTTCCGCACCGGGCAACGCGCCGCGACGGCGAGGAGATGCTCGCGCTGCTCGTCCGTCAGCGGCCCATGCAGCCGGATCGCGACGTGGAAGCGATGAATGAAGCCGTTCTGCGTCGCGCAGTCGATACAGTCCTTCGCGGATTGTCGGTCGTGCGTCACCGTGACGTCGACGCCCTCGAGCGGCATCTTCTCGCGCCGCGCGTAGAAGACCAGCGTCATCGACGTGCACCCGCCGAGGGCCGACGCCAGCATGTCGTACGGCGTCGGTCCCTCGTCCGTCCCGCCCGCGCCGGCCGGCTCGTCGAGCACGAACCGATGCGCGCCTGCCTCGACCTCGTTCCGAAACGTCCCGCGCGAACGGACGACTACCGGTGCCGCCATCTCGACGCCTCCACGCGCGCAAGTGTACTCGCGCGCGAGGAAGCGCCCTGTGCCGCCTACGACGCCAGCGCCACGCTCCCGAACACGTCGCGGATCGTCGTGCGGATCATTTCCGGATCGATCGGCTTCGTGAAGTACATGTCCACGCCGTACTTGAGCAGCGCCTCGTTGCGGTAGCGCAGCGACTTGTAGACGCCGCTCACGACGGCGATGGTCGGGCTGTACGCGGGATCGAAGTTGCGGATGAAGCGCGCCACCTCGAAGCCGTGCATCGCCGGCATCAGGCCGTCGAGAAACACGAGCGCCGGGCGCAGCTGCGCGGCGAGGCGGATCGCCTCCGTTCCGTCGCACGCGTACACGACCTCGCAGCCTTCCTCGATCGCCAGCTCCGCGAGCACGGCCCGCGCGCGGCGGTCGTCGTCGCCGATCAGCACGATGCGCGACGCGCAGTCGACGGCGCGGCTCGGCGGCGCGAGCGGCACGACCTGCGGCATCGGCGCGACCACCGCTTCGGGACGCCGTCCGAAATCGAGACGGTGCACCTCGCGATAGAACTGCACGTCGTCGGCGGTCAGTACGTACATCGTCCGCCCTTCGCGCGGCAGACCCGCGCTGAGGTACGCGCGCGCGTCGTTCTCGATGTACAGCACGTCGCCGCCGAAGCCGACCGGCAGCGCGGCGAGAAACTCGAGGAACGTCGCGCAGTCGATCGTGCGGTCGATGATCGCCCGCTCGATGACGCGATGGTCCGTCTGCGCTCCCACCAGCATCGCCTCGGTGAACGCGTTCCAGTTCGCGACGACGATAGTCGAGGACGCGGACGATTCAGAGCTTGCGGGGATCCAGGACGAGTCTTCGTCGGCGTGGATGAGCGTGAAGTTGCGGCTGTCGAGGTTCATGATGCCGCGTCCAGATCGCGAACGGCATGCCGTACGGCCGGATCGCCGTAACTGCCTCAGCCATCACGCGTTGCCTGCACATCCGCGAAACACCGCCGCGTTTGCATTTCGCGCATCCGTCCGAATTCCGAACGGAACCTGCGCGACGCCGCTCACGCCTCCGTCGCGCCGATCACACCGCCCATCACCGGCAGCACGATTCCCGTGATGTAGCTCGCGCACACCGGCGCCGCGAGAAAGACGTACGCCGGCGCGATCTCCTCCGGTTGCGCGGGACGATGCATCGACGTGCCCTTGCCGAAGTCGGCGATGTTCGTCTCCGGCTGATCGGCCGGATTGAGCGGCGTCCACACCGGTCCCGGCGCGACGGCGTTCACGCGGATGCCGCGCGGCGCGAGATTCGTCGCCAGCGATTTCGTGAACGCGTGAATCGCGCCCTTCGTCGCCGAGTAGTCGAGCAGGATCGGCTGCCCGAAGATCCCGGTCTCGGAGCCGGTGTTGATGATCGCGCTGCCTTCGCCGAGGTGCGGGAGCGCGGCTTTGACCATGTGGAAGTAGCCGTAGATGTTCGTGCGGAACGTGAGATCGAAGTGCTCCTCGGTGATGTCTTCGAGCGACTCCGAGTGCTCCTGAAACGCCGCGTTGTTGACGAGGATGTCGAGGCCGCCCAGTTCGTCGACCGTTCGCGCGACCGCCTCGCGGCAGAACTCCGCGTCCTTCACGTCGCCGGGGATCAGCAAACAGCGGCGCCCTTCGTCCTCTTCGATGACGCGCCGCGTTTCGTCCGCGTCCCGCTGCTCGACATCGAGATAAACGATCGCGACGTCGGCGCCCTCGCGCGCGAACAGCACCGCGACCGCGCGCCCGATCCCCGAGTCGCCGCCGGTGATCAGCGCGACCTTGTCCTCGAGCTTGCCGCTGCCGCGGTAATCGGGATTGCGGAACTGCGGCGCCGGATCGAGTTCGGCTTCGATGCCCGGCTTCACCTGATGCTGCTTCGGCAGCGGATTCTCGTGATGCTTCCGCGAGCCCGCCTGCACCGGCTTCTCGGACTTCTTCTTCTTCGACGACGACTTCTTCTTCTCCGCCGCGTCGACTTCGCGTTGCACCTTTCGCTGACGCGCGACGGTGGCGGCTGTTTTCTTCGTGGCCATGCGCGAACGCGTTGCTCGCGCGATGCCAGCGCGCGTCACGCCCGCCGCTGCGCGAACAGCCACCGCCACAGCTCTTCGTCGCCGTACGCCGCATCCCACGAGTTGTGGCCGGTGCGCGCGTATTCGGTGTAGCGAACGTCCGCGCCGGCGTCGCGCAGCGCCGCGGCCAGGCGGCGCGATTCGTCGACGGGGATCACCGCGTCCTTTTCGCCGTGAAAGAGCCAGATCGGCAACGCGCGCAGCGCGTGCGCGGTGAACGCGTAGGGATCGGCGGCGTGCACCGTGAGCGGCGACTGGCGCACCGCTGTCGTCGTGCGATGCGGCAGCAAGCCGCCGCAGACGACCGCGAGCGCGGCGAATCGCTCCGGATGCGCGAGCACGAGGTGAAGCGCGCCGTAGCCGCCCATCGACAGTCCGGTGAGATAGACGCGCCGCGGATCGCCGCCGAACTCGGCGAGCGTGCGATCGAGCGCGAGCATCGCCGCATCGTTGGGCTCGTCGAGCCACCGCGAGCCCGGCGGCGCCTGCGGAAAAACGACGATCGCCGGCACGCGCTCGGGATTGGCGCGGATCGCCGCACCCGCACCGATTTGCGTGGCGCGTACGCCGTCCGTGCCGCGCTCGCCCGAGCCGTGCAGGAAGAGAATCACCGGCAGCGCCGCGCGACGATCGAAGCCGCGCGGCACGTATGCGACGTACGGATAGCGCGTGCCGCCCACCACGACGTCGCGATCGAGAAATCCTGTTTCCGGAGCGGTCATGGCCCGGCAGTCATCATAGCGGTGGCGTCGTACGAGCTCGCGATTCCGGCGAGCGTCGCGCGTCACGCCGCGGGCAGCTGCGTGACCGTCATCACCGCCGCGGCGATGCGGTCGTCGATGGTTCCCGCGTTCGCGATCTCGACCGGATAGCGCACGCGGATCTCGACGCCCGCGGGCGCGACGCGCAGGCGGCTGTGCGGACGCGGCGGCGGCGTCTTCGTGTTCAGCAGCCGCTCCATCTCGCGATGCTGGCGGTCGATCGCGTCGCGGTACTCCTCGAACACGCTCTCCACCGCCGCGAGCATCCGCGCCTGCGTCGTCGCGAAGTCGCTCTCGCCCGCCACGACGCGCGCGACCTCGTGCCACAAGAACCGCGTGCCGGGCAGCTGCTTGAAGATGCCGGCGCTGTGATCGAAGACGACCGAGTTGGGGAACTCGACGATGCGGCCGGTCGGCAGCTGATCGCTGCCGCGCGTCTCCAGCTCGATCAGATAGATCCACACCAGGCCGACGTCGAGCACGTCGCCGTTGACGCTGGCGATGCGCACGCGATCGCCGGGACGGATGCCGTACTTGCCGATGATGACGAAGTAGCCTGCCATCGAGAGGATGACGTCCTGCAGCGCGATGGCGATACCGGCGGTGAGCAGGCCGACGAACGTCGTCAGCGAACTGAAGTCGGACGCGAACGTCGCCGCGAGAATCGCCGCCACGAGCAGCAGCAACACGATGCGCCGCACGAGCAGCACGTGATGGCGGCGCTTCACATCCTGCACGTAGCGGAAGGTCATGCGCCGCCAGACGACCGCGAGCGTGAAGACGAGCAGCAGCATGATGCCGAGGGCGACGGCGCGGAACGTGAGTCGTCGCAGCTCGCCGCGGTGCTGCTCGTCGACGGACGCGCGCCAGCGGCCGAGGTTCGCTTTGTAGGCGTTGAGGAGAATGCGGCGCTTCGTGAGCGGCAGGAGCGCGGCGGAGAGCTGGCGGAAGCGCGCGGTGAGCGCGTCGAGCGCTGACTTGCGGCGCAGCAGCTCCGCGGGATCGGCGGTGTCGGGCGCGTTCATCAGCAGATCGGCGCGCTGCCGCGTCTGCGAGAGGAGGTTCGTCAGCGGCGCGGTCAGATCGCGCGCGTCGCGCTGGAGAAAGTCCGCGTCGCGCGCCGCCCCCTGCAGCGCGCTCGCCTTCTGATTGAGCGCGATGAGATCGCTGATGAGTCCCACGACGCTCGATGGCTGCGCTTTCCGCGCGTCCTGCTGCAGCGGCGCCTGATGTGCCGTTGCGGACGCGGAGACGGCCTGTTCGAGCGCGCTGATCTGCGAGTTGATGTCCGCACCCGCGGCGCCGCCGGCCGCATCGTTCATGAAGCCAACGATGCCGCTCACCGCGTCGTTGCGCGCCTGCGCGATGGCGACGCGGCTCTGCGCTTCCGCGACCGCTGCTTCGAGCCGCGCGCGATCGTCCGGCGTCGCGGATGCGAGCTGCTGCTGCAACGCGTCTAGGCGCGTGTGCTCGCGGCGCAGCAGGTCGGCGGCAGTCGTGGCGCGCTGCGTGAGGCGCTGCATCCGCTGCGAGTCGTTTCGCCGCGCGTCGTCCATTCCCGGCGCCGGCGCCTGCGCGACCGGCGCGGTGCTCGCGAGCAGCTGCACCTGCGCTTTCGCGGCGTCGAACGAGAGCACGACGATCTGCCGGCCGAGCTGGCGGTTGTCGTTGACGTACAAAACATCGGTCGGCTGATCGGCCCATTGCGCCTGTGCGTCGAGCCGCTCGTCCCACGCGATCGTGCGGTTGAGAAACGCGAGGATGCGCGCGCCGTCGACGGGCGCGGGCGGATGCGACGGCGGATTCGACGGCGTATGCGGGCGACGCTGCGCGAACGCGGGATGCGAGGCGGCGAACAGCAGAGCCAACAGCAACAACACGACGACACGACGCGACATCAGGACTCCACGGCGAACTGCAGGCGGAAGTGATCGAGCGTGGCCGGCAGCGGCCGCGCGGGATCGAGCGTCTGCGACGAAGTGATGCGGAACGAGGCGCCCGCGAGGAGCGTCGACAGCATCTCGCTGCCGAGGAACAGCACGAGCTCGCGGCCCGGACAAACGGCGGGGCCGCCGCTGAACGGAACGAGCGTCCAGCGATCCGCCTCGCCGCTCTGCCACAGCTCCGGCGCGAAGCGGTCGGCGAACGGCAGCCGTTCCGCGTCGCGATGAAAGAACGGCGTGAAGACGATGAGCGTCTTCTTCGCCGGCAGCGTGCCGTGCTCCCACGCCGTCTCGGCCGTGGTCGCGCGCAACAGGAGAGGCGTCGTCGGATAGAGCCGCACCGCGTCGTGCATGCACGCGCGCAGGAGGTCGCGATCGTCCGCACGGGCATACGTCGTATGAGACGACAACAACGCCAGCGTGCGGTACGTCGTGATGCCCGCGGGGTCGAACGCGAAGAGCCACTGCGCGACCTGATCGGCCACGGCGGTGGCCTCGCTGCGCGGAATCGTGGCCACGACGGCGGCGAGACTCCCCGCTTCGGCGCGACCGAGGAGCGCGTCGATGTGCTGCAGGAACTCGGCGCGCAGTGCCTTGCGCTGGCGGTGGAGAAACGCCCAGTTCGCGTGGTGGCGCAGGCGCGTCGTCAGCGCGGAGAGATGCTCGTCGTCGCGCGCGACCTCGCCGAAGATCGTGAGCCGCACGATGCGCGACCATGCGCGCGCGAACTCTGTCCAGGTCAGCGCGCGCGTCTCGTGTGCATGCGCGAGCAGCCGCGCCGTCTCCTCGCGCACGCGTCCGGCGAGACTGCCGGCGAGGCGCGGCTCGTGATGGCCGGTGTCGAGCGCCTGCTCGTGAAAGCGCCGCCGCTCGGCGCGCTCGGGGCCGTGCGAGATGAGCACGTTACGCGGCTCGAAGTGCGCGAGCGCGGCGCGCTTCTCCGGCGTCTCCGTCCCGAACGGCTCGGGTGTCTCCGCGAGCACGCGCCGCACGTGGGCGGGATCGAGGATGACCGCGTAGCGTCCGCCGACGAGGAGCGGCCCCGGACCGTAGCGATCGCGCAGACGCTCGAGGTAACGCACGCCGCGGCGATCGAGATCGAGGCGCTGCGCGGCGCGCACCGCGTGCGGACGGCGGATGATCACGCCTTTCGCCACCGGCGGCAGCAGCACGCGGCGAACGAACGCGAGCGACTCGACGCGCGTGGTCCTGGGGAGTTGCGCCATCACGCGGATCGGGGAGCAAGAAGCGATCCGCGCGAGGATGGGTCAGATCAACCGGGAAACCTTCCCCGCCCTCCCCTTCCTCCCCGCCCGCGCATGCCGCCGCGGTCTCCCCGTCCGCCGCGATCGAACGAGTCATCGCGCGTCCCCGCCAGCGCGCGCTGCAGCGACGCCCACTGCTGTTGCGAGAGCAGCGTCCGCTCCGCCGCGAGGAGCTCCGCCTGTTTGTCGAACAGCGCGTCGTGCAGCGCCTCCACGCGTTTCGCCGCGGCGAGGATGTCTGCGCTCGCGGGCTGCTCCGCGTCGAGCTGCGTGCGCAGGTCGCGCACGGCGACCATGCTGTCGCGCTCGAGTTTCGCCGCGTCGTCGCCCTGCGCTGCTGACAGCCGATCGAGCGACGCCATCTGCTCGGACGTAAGGTTCACCGGCGCCGCAAGCTGCGGATCGTGCCACCAGTCGCGCGGCGGCAGCATCTCCAGCACGCTGCCATCACCGAACCGCGCGCCGCCGCGCATCCCCATGCCGCCGCCGCGGCGCGGCATCGGACGCGGCTCGTCGTCGGACGACGACGCACACGAGACGGCGACGAGAACGAGAGCGAGCAACGCGAACGAGCGCCTCATGTCTTCAGCCTACGACGCGGGCCGCAATTCGTTGAATCGCACTTTGGTAACATCCCGCCGCCGAAGCAACCACCTCGATACGATCGGAGCACTTCATGGTTCGTCGTCTTTCGCTGGTCGTCCTCTCCGCTTTCGCATTCTTCAGCGCGCACGCGGCGCTCGCCGCCGGCGCCGACTTCTCCGACGTCAAGCGCGAGATCGCGCGCCGTCACGACGAAGCCGTCAAACGCCTGCAGGACTGGATCGCGCTGCCGTCCATCGCCGCCGAGAACCGCAACTATCCCGCGGGCGCCGAATTCATGGCCCAGCTCGCGCGCGACGCGGGCTTCCAGCAGGCCGCCGTGCTCACCACCGACGGTAAGCCGGGCGTCTTCGCGACGCTCGATGCCGGCGCGCCGAAGACCGTCGGCCTCTACTTCATGTACGACGTGAAGCAGTTCGATCCCTCCGAGTGGACCTCGCCTCCGCTCGAGGCGCGTCTCGTCGATCGCCCGAACCTCGGCCGCGTGATCGTCGGACGCGGCGCCGTCAATCAGAAAGGTCCGGAGTCGGCGTTCCTCGCCGCGCTGCACGCGATCCGCGGCGCGGGCCGCAAGCTGCCGGTGAACCTCGTGCTCGTCGCGGAAGGCGAAGAGGAGATCGGCTCGCCGCACATCGGCCAGCTCGTGCATCGTCCCGAAGTCGAAGCGGCGCTGCGCAAGTGCATCGGCGTCTTCATGCCCGCGGCCTCCCAGGATCTCGACGGCGTCGTCACCGTGAGCCTCGGCGCGAAAGGCGTCGTCGAGCTCGAGCTCGTCTCCAGCGGCGAGAAGTGGGGCCGCGGTCCCGCGAAGGACGTGCATTCGTCGCTCAAGGCGATGCTCGACAGCCCGGCGTGGCATCTCATCAAAGCGCTCGACACGCTCGTCTCCGACGACGGCAACACGATCCTCATCGAGAACTATCCGAAGCCGCGGCCGCTCAGTGCGGACGAGACGTCGATGATCGCCGAGGCGTCGAAGCGGCGCAGCGAAGCGCAGTCGATGAAGCAGCTCGGCGCGCAGCACTGGATCGACGACCTGCCGTGGCAGCAGGCGAATGAGCGCCTCGAATCGCAGCCGACGGTGAACATCGAAGGACTCGTCGGCGGCTACACGGGACCGGGCGGCAAGACCATCCTCCCGCACCGTGCGGTCGCGAAGATCGACATGCGCCTCGTGCCCGACATGAAGATGAACGAGGCCGTCGCCGCGCTGAAAGCGCATCTCGCGAAGCGCGGCTTCGGCGACATCGAGATCAACGTGACCGGCGGCTACGACCCGACCAGCACCTCGTCGACGGCGCAGCTCATCCAGTCGCAGATCGCGGTGCTGAAACACGCGGGCATCGACCCCGTGCTCTGGCCGCGCAACGCCGGCTCATATCCCGGCTACGTCTTCACGAATCCGCCGCTGAGTCTCGCCTCCGGCCACTTCGGTTTGGGCCACGGCAGCGGCGCGCATGCGCCCGACGAGTACTACGTGATCGACTCGACGAATCCGAACGTGCAGGGACTCGACGGCGCGGTGTTCTCGTTCGTCGAATACCTGTACGAGCTGGCGAAGTAAGGCGGTCGATCGGGACGCAACGCGTTCATGTTCAGCGCGGGCTCTGCGGCGAACGACGAAGACGGCCTGACCGCCGTCCTGCGCGCGCATGCAGAGTGGCTGGCGACCGATGGGCGGCAGGGCTCGCGCGCGAATCTCGGCGGCGCGGATCTTCGCAACGCGCCGCTCGCGATGGCCGACCTGCGCCGCGCAAATCTGCGGCGCGCCGACTTGCGCGGCGCGAGCCTTTCCGATGCCTCGCTGCAGGAAGCGGATCTTCAGGGTGCCGACCTCTCGGACGTCACGGGACTCTGCGACCATCAGCTCGCCGGCGCGAATCTCTCGGGCGCTCAGTTGCCGAAGAAAGTCGCGGGCTTCGATGGTCTGTGGCAGGCCAGCCGGCTCTCGAAAAAAGCGTCGGCGACCTTCACGTTTCTCAGCCTCGCCGTGCTCTATTGCTGGGTCACCATCGCCACGACCACCGACGCGCGCTTGCTCACGAACTACGTTTCGTCACCGCTGCCGGTGATCCAGACGCCGATTCCACTCTTCCTCTTCTACATCGTCGCGCCGTTCGTGCTCGCGGCGTTGTACCTCTATCTGCATCTGCAACTGCAGGATTTGTGGGAGGAAATCGCCACGCTCCCCGCGGTCTTTCCCGACGGTCGTTCCCTCCGAAAGAAAGTGCATCCGTGGCTGCTGACGTCGTTGCTGCAGCGGCGCCCCGGTGATGCGCATCATTCCGTCGGCGGCTCCGTGCAGACGTTCATCTCGTGGATCCTCGCGTGGGGACTGGCACCGGCGACGCTGATCCTCTTCTGGTTGCGTTACCTGCCGCGCCACGACTGGATCGGGTCGTTGCTTCATGTCGGTCTCCTCGGATTCGCCGTCTTCATCGGCGCGTGGTCGCATCAGTCGACGTTCGACTCGCTCCGTTTCAAGAAGCCACGCTTTCTCGCGAAGAGCACCGCGATCGCGCTGACGACGACGGTTGCCGCCGCCATCGTGTCGTTCGGCGCGATCGCGGGGATCGACCAGCATGCGGAAGATCACAGCCAGGCCACGGCGCCGCCGCTAGCGCCGGTCGCGGGGCGGTGGCTCCGAACGCACGTGCCGGCGCTGCTGTCGCGCCTGCAGCTGCGCGCGTTCGCCGACATGCAGGACACCGCCGTTTCGGAGCGGCCGCCGAACTGGAGCTTTCTTCCTTCGCCGAAGCTGCTCTCGCGGACGGGCGACCGGACGTCGTTGCGCGATACGCCGTCCGACGACGTCGTACGGTCGGTGGTCGGCGCCAGTCTGCGCGGGAAGGATCTGAAGTATGCGAACGCCCGAGGGGCGTTTCTCGTCGCCGCGGATCTCACGGATTCGAACTGGCGAGGCGCGGATTTGTCGTTCACGTACATGCAGCAGGCCGATCTCGAAAACAGCAACCTGCCGGCCGCGTATCTCGCGAACGCGCAACTGCAGAACGCCTTGATGAAGGCCGCGCACCTCGAAGGTTCGTACCTCGGCGAGGCACGACTGGAGGGCGCCGATCTGCGCAGCGCCTCCATGGAAGGAGCGATTCTCGTCGGTGCGAAGCTCAATCGCGCGGATCTGAGCTTCGCGCAGCTCGCACGAACGCTCTTCTCCGACGCCGATCTCACCGACGCCGAACTGTTCGGAGCACAGCTGCGGTCCGCCAACCTCGCGTCGGCAAGAGGTCTCACGCAGGCGCAGATCGACGAAGCGTTCACCGACTGTACGACGCGGCTGCCCGCGAACCTCATCAACAAACGTTGCAACACGCCCGCGGCCAGTCTGGCGATCCTCGCGCCGCGGTGCGCCGTCGCCGGCGGACCCGCGCCGGAGCTACGCGGCGGCAGCTACACGGTGACGCTGAAGAGCGACGCCAACACCTGCGCCGCGGTCATCGGCGGCACACCCGACAACGTCACGCTGGCGAAGCTCGACCAACCGCCGGCGGGTTTCACCGCGTTCGAGCGCGTCGCCGTCGGACCGTTCTACACCTTCACGCCGATTCCGAGCGGAGCGCCCGCGGGCACGCGCGTCGTCAACCTCCCTCCGGGCGATGGCCGCAGCGGATACTTCAAAGTGACCTTCGTGGCGCCGAAACAGTTCTCGCGCGTGGAGCTTCGCGGACGCGCCAACGTCGACGACATCGGCCGCGTCTTCCTCAACGGACGCCCGCTCACCGGCTCGATCTTCTCGCACACCGCCGTGAGCGAGTTCGGCGACGTCGCGTTCGCGGCAGGACGCGAGACCACCGCGCTCTTGAAGCCCGGCGCGGTGAATGAGCTCATCGTCTCGGACATGAACACCGGCGCCGGTCCGAGCGGCGCCGCGTTCTACGCACGGATCACGTTCCGCAAGTGAGCTCGCCGCGGCGAACGCTGGCGAGACCGCGTGCTATCGTCCGCCGATGCCGAAGCGCGCGCTGCCGTACGTCATCTGCCACATGCTGCCGTCCGTCGACGGCCGCATCGTGACGCGCGACTGGGACCTCCCGCGCGCGTCGCCCGAGTACGAACGTACGGCCGCAACCTTCGGCGCCGACGCGTGGATCATCGGCCGTATCTCGATGGAGCCGTATGCCGGCAAAGCGCGCGTGCCATCGCGCAAACACCGCGAGCGCATTCCGCGTGAAGACTTCATCGCGCCGCACGACGCGACCTCGTACGCGATCGCGATCGATCCCTCGGGCAAGCTGACGTGGCGCGCGAACGACATCGACGGCGAGCACGTCATCACCGTCCTCACCGAAGCGGTCTCGGACGATTACCTCGCGTTCCTCCAGTCGAAAGGCGTGTCGTACCTCTTCGGCGGCAAGTCGCGCATCGATCTCGCGAGCGTCCTCGCGAAACTGCGTGCGCGCTTCCGGATCCGCAAGCTCCTCCTCGAAGGCGGCGGCAAGATCAACGGCTCGTTCCTCGCCGCGAACCTCATCGACGAACTGAGCGTGCTCGTCGCCCCCGTCGCCGACGGCAGCATCGGCACGCCCGCGCTGTTCGACGCCGAGGACGGCACCCCGCCGCGCCATCTGCGCCTCATCGCGATGGAAAAGCGCCCCGGCGACATCGTGTGGCTGCGCTACAAAGTGCGGCGGTGAGCTCGCGGCGCCACGAATCGATCCGGATCGTGTCTGACCCGTCATGCACGACGGCGATTTCATCATCCAGCAAGGAGGCGCGGAGTTTCGCCCGCGCGATCTGCAAACGCTGCGGCTGTGGGTGAGCGAAGGCCGCATCCTGCCGGAGAGTCTCGTCTTTCATCCGCATCACTGCGAATGGCTCCCGGCCCGCGCGCTGCCGGAGCTCGGCTCGTTCGGCAATCCACCACAGACCATCGTCGACCTGGCGACGAACTACCGGAAGCTGGTGCTCTCCGTCGGCGCACAGCTCGGCGTCTCGCTCGTCTTCTGGATTCTCGGCCCCGCAGCAATCCTCGTGGTGCCGAGCCTCGGCGCGACCGTCATCGCCATCGCCTACTACGCGTTCCACACCGCCCGCGCACTCGGCTCGCCGTCGCCGGCGTTATGGTCGGCGGCGATGCTCGTGCCATGCATCAACCTGCTGGTGCTGGCGATGCTCAGTTCGAACGCGACGGAGGCGTGCCGCAAGTACGGCATCCCGGTCGGCTTCCTCGGACCAGAGATCACGGATTCGGCCCGGCGGTGATGATCACGACGCGTGGGTACCACGCATCGGCGCAGGTTTGAGGCGGGAAGGTGGTGGAGCTGATCGGGATCGAACCGACGACCTCCTGAGTGCGATTCAGGCGCTCTCCCAAACTGAGCTACAGCCCCACATTCGTTGGGAAGTACCGCTGCTAACGGTCCGAGTGGAATGAGCATTCCACGCGGTTGGGAGCGCGGATTATAGGGGACGGGTGGGCGGGGCGCAACTCAGCGCGCAGCGACGTGGACTTCGAGCAGGTCGTCCGCGGCGATCGTGTTCGGGAACACCTCTCTCGCCTCCTCCACGAGCGGCGCGACGTCGCCGTAGCGCGCGGAAAAGTGCGTGAGGATGAGTCGCTGCACGCGCGCGTCGGAGGCGACGCGCGCGGCTTCGCGTGCGGTCGAATGAAAGCGCTCGGCGGCTTCGGTACGGAGCTCTTCGCCGTACGTCGACTCGTGAATGAGCGCGTCGGCTTCGTGCGCGAGCGCGACAGCGCTCGCGCACGGGCGGGTGTCGGTGACGAACGCGATGCGGCGGCCGCGTCGGGGCGGGCCGCAGACGCGCGGGTCGCCGGCTCTGGCGAGCTCGCCGTAGAGCGGGCCGGGCGGGATGCCGAGCGCTCGCGCGCGGGCGACGTCGAAGTGGCCGGGGCGGTCGTCTTCGATGACGCAGTAGCCGAGGCATTCGACGGAATGCTCGAGAGGCGCGGCAGTCACGGTGAAGCCGTGGCCGCGATATGGCGGCGTCGTGATGCGGATCTCGAACGACGGATGATGAAAGCTCGTGGCGAGCGTCGTCTCGACGTACGCGCGCAACGACTCCGGTCCGACGAGATCGAGAGGTCGCGTGCGGCCGTTCATCGACAGCGTCGCGAGCAAACCCGGCAGACCGTAGACATGATCGCCGTGGAGATGGCTGACGAAGATCGCCTCGATCGCGCCAGTGCGCACGGGCGCGCGGAGCAGCTGATGCTGCGTGCCTTCGCCGCAATCGAAGAGCAGCACGCGTCCGTCGAGGATCATCGCCAGCGACGAGACGTTGCGCGTGCGCGTCGGCGTGCCGGACGACGTGCCGAGGAGGACGATGCGCAGATCCTGCATCGCGGTGGAACGTCGCTACAGCGCGCGCGTGGCGAGCGACTCCGCGACTTCGGCGTCGCCGAGGCGCACGTCTTCCTGCGGATGCGCGAAGTAGTAACCCTGAATGAGATCGATGCCGAGGTCGCGGCAGGTCTCGTACTCCTCCTGCGTCTCGATCCCCTCGGCCAGCGTCTTCGCGTTGATCTTCCCGCCGAGCTCCACGAGCATCTTCACGAGGTCCTGCTTGATCGGCTCATCGGCGAGCGTCGACACGAGACTCTTCGTGATCTTGAGGTAATCGGGCGCGATCGCGGCGATCGCTTCGAGCGACGCGTAGCCGGAGCCCGCGTCGTCGATGGCGATCTCGATCCCCTTGTCGCGGAACTCGGTCAGCAGCTCGCGGAACTGCCCGTAGTCCTCGATCGCGGCACGCTCGGTGAGCTCGAAGACGAAGTGTCCGCGATGCTCGGCGAAGAACGACACCATCTCGTGGATGCGGAACTCCGACTCGCCGAACATCTCCGCTTCGAGATTCAGCAGGAACTTGCGGTCGAGCAGATCGACCTGCCGCAGGCGTTTGAGCGCGCCTTCGAGCGCGATGGCCTCGAGCGCCCACGCCAGCTTCACCTCGCGCGCGAACGTGAACAGCATGTCCGAATTGCGGAACGACGAGTTGGCGGGCCCGCGCGTGAGGATTTCGTAGCCGAACACCGCCGCGTCTTTCGCGTGCACGATCGGCTGGAACAGCGTCGTCACGCGCTTGCGGCGGATGATGTCGCGCAGCTCGCGCGTGAGCTGTTTCTTGCGCTGCTGCTCCGCGTCGCGCACGGCGTCGGCGGCGACGCGCATGCCGGAGTACACCTGCCGTTCGAGGCGGATCTGCGGACGGTAATCGATGCGCGCGGTGCCGACGAAGAATCCCATCTGCTCGGAATGCAGGCTCGGGAAGCGCCGCCGCGTCGCCGCGATCAGCTTCTCGCGCAGCTCGTTCGCGACGCGCTCCGATGCGTTCTCTTCGCTGAGGTCCTGTCCGCGCGTCTCGTAGAACACGTAGAAGCTCGAGCCGCCGGTGCGGTGGCACGTCACAATCGCGTTCCGGAAGCGCTGCCGCGCCTCGGCCGAGATGATCGAGCCGACGTTGCAGAGCAACTCGTCGAAGAGCGCCCAGCCGAACTCCGCCTCGATGGTCTCGAACTGTTCGATGTCGACGTAGACCATGCCGATCTCGCCGTGCTCGATGAGCATCTCTTTCACGCGGTCGAGGACGAGCGGAAGGCTCGGCAGCGCGGTGGCGCGATCGAGCAGCATCGCCTCGAGCGCGGAGCGTCCGGCCTGCGCGAGCTCGCCGCGGCCGCGCGCGCGATCGAGCACCGCGCCGACGCGCTTCACCACTTCATTGCGATCGAACGGCTTGACGAGATAGTCGTCGGCGCCGACCTGCAAGCCCGTGAGGCGGTCCTTCACGTCGCCGCGGCCGGTGACGAGGATCACGCCGATGTGCGAGGTGCGCTGCACCGCTTTCAGCGCCTGGCAGACTTCCCAGCCGCTGCGCTTCGGCATCACCACGTCGAGCAGCACCGCGTCGGGAAGGCGCGACTGCGCGAGCGCGAGCGCCTCCTCGCCGTCGGACGCGGTGATGAGGTCGCAGTCGAGCGGACGGAGATACGTCCGCATCAACATCGCGACTTCCTGGTCATCGTCGGCGATCAGCACTACCGGGCGGGACATACAGTGAGCGGGATAATTGCGGAAAACACGCCAGCCAGGCAAGGCACATCCCGCAATCAACATCCCGCGATAGGATCGCCCGCGCAGTGCGTTACCGCGACATCTTCGAGGGCAACTCCCCCACCGAGTTGCTGATCGCCGCCGCGATCGCCGCGGGCGTCCTGCTGCTCGTCGCGGCGGCCCGGCTCATCGCGCGCAGGAAACTGCGCACCGCGCACGCGACGCCGACCGACGTCGACGACTTCCTCCTCGACCTCTCCCATCGCACGAAGCTCTTCCTGCTCTTCCTTCCCGCGGTCTTCCTCGGCGCACGCGCGCTGCAGCTGCCCGCGGATCTGCGCCATCTGCTGAAGCTCACGGCCACGCTCGCGCTGATCGCGCAGACGGCGCTCTGGACCTCGGGACTCCTCGACTACTGGCTGCGCCGCTACCGCCGCACGCGCGCCGAGGATCCGGCGGCGGCGATGACGGTGAACGTGTTCCGCATCGCCGCGATCGTGACGGTGTGGATCCTCGCCGCGCTCGTGGCCATCGAATACCTCGGCTTCAACGTCACGACGCTGATCGCGGGACTCGGCATCGGCGGCGTGGCGGTGGCGCTCGCGACGCAGAACATCCTCGCCGATCTCTTCGCGTCGCTGTCGATCGTGATCGACAAGCCGTTCGTCCTCGGCGACTCGATCGCGGTCGACGCGCAAAGCGGCACGGTCGAGCACATCGGCCTCAAGACCACGCGGCTGCGCGCGTCGTCCGGCGAGGAAGTGATCTTCGCGAACGGCGACCTGCTGCGCAGCCGCATCCGCAACTTCCGGCGCATGACCGAGCGCCGCGCGCTCTTCCGCATCACGGTCGATCCGGCGACGGACACGGCGAAGCTCGCACGCGTGCCGCTGCTGCTGCGCGCGGCCGTGGAGAAGCAGAAGTCGACCCGCTTCGAGCGCGCGCATCTCGTGGCCATCGACGGCAGCGGCTTCGAGTTCGAGCTCGCCTACTTCGTCCTCTCGCCGGCGTACGGACTGTTCCTCGACGTGCAGCAGGCGGTGCTGCTCGATCTCGTCGGCGCATTCGCTGCCGAGTCCATCGCGCTCGCGCGTTCTCCGGCGCCCGCCAGAACGTGAGGCATCATCCGCCTCGCCCAAACGCCGGCCGCGGAAACGGTTACACTCGCCCGTCCTCCCGCGCCCAGCCGCCGCGGCGCGCGGAGCGGCGGGGCGGCCTCGGCGTTGCATCGCAGCAGCCGGGGTTGTGCTAACGTTCAGCCCCGCTTCGGGCAGGAGACGACGTCTTTCATGATCAGATTTGGGACTTCCGGGTGGCGAGGCGTCATCGGCGAAGACTTTACGTTCGAGAACGTCCGGATCGCCAGCCAGGGAGTCGCGAACTATCTCAAGAAATCGGCGCAGCGCGGCTCGGGCGTCATCGTCGCCTACGACACGCGCTTCCTCTCCGAAAAGTTCGCGTCCGAAGCCGCCAAGATCCTCGCCTTCAACGGCATCAAGGCCTTCCTCTGCGTGCGCGACGTGCCGACGCCGGTGGTCTCGTTCGAGATCATCCGCCGCCGCGCCATGGGCGCGATCAACTTCACCGCCTCGCACAACCCGCCCGAATACAACGGCCTCAAGTTCTCGACCTCGAACGGCGCGCCTGCGCTGCCGGAGATCACGAAACAGATCGAGCGCGAGATCCACGCGGTGCAGCAGAACAACGAGCGCCTCGACGTCTACGAGAAGACCGAGCTGATCGAAGCCATCGACCCGAAGAACCGCTATCTCGACGAACTGCGGCAGAAGGTCGACGTCGACATCATCCGCGGCAGCGGCCTGCGCATCGCCATCGACTCGCTGTACGGCACCGCCCGCGACTACCTCGATTACTTCCTGCTCGACGCAGGGATCGAAGCCAAGATCATCCATAACTATCGCGATCCGTACTTCGGTGGATTTTCCCCGGAGTGCAACGAGAAGAACCTCATCGAACTGCGCGAGGTCGCCGCCGCCGAGAACTTCGACCTCGGCCTGGCCACCGACGGCGACGCGGACCGCTTCGGCATCATCGACGATCGCCACCGCTTCGTCCCCGCGAACACGATCCTCGCGCTGCTGTCGCTCTACCTCAAGCGCGAGCGCAAGATCGCCGGCGGCCTGGCGCGCTCGGTCGCGACCACGCACCTCATCGACGCGATCGCGCGCAAGCTCGACGTGCCGGTCTACGAGACGCCGGTCGGCTTCAAGTTCATCGGCGAGCTGATCCTCGAGAACCGGATCGCCCTCGGCGGCGAAGAGTCGGCCGGCATGTCGATGTACGGCCATCTGCCGGAAAAGGACGGCGTGCTCGCGTGCCTCCTCGTGGCGGAGATGGTCGCGCGCACGGGCAAGAAGCTCAGCCAGCTGATCGAGGAGCTGTACGCCGAGTTCGGGACGTTCCTCTCCAAGCGCGTCGACCTCAAGCTGACGCAGCAGCTGAAGGAAACGCTCGCGGCGAAGCTCGACGACCCGCCGCGCCAGATCGACGGCTTCACGGTACGCGACGTGAACACGACCGACGGCGTGAAGCTGATCTTCGGCGAGAACACGTGGCTGCTATTCCGCCTGTCGGGCACCGAGCCGGTGGGGCGGCTGTACGCGGAGGCCGGCAGTCCGCGCGATCTCAAGCATTTGCTCGACGCGGGGCGGAAGTTCGTGGCGCCCATCGCGCAATCCGATCTCCGCGCGCATTCGTAGGTCTTTCGGATTTCTCGGGGGCTCTCATGCGCAGAAGCGTCCTGGCCGTCGCGTTCGCATTGCTCGCCACCGCGGCACGCGCGCAGAACATCGACCGCATCAGCGTCTACGCGACCGGCGGCAAGAGCACGACCACGTGGCACGGGCAGGCGGACCTGCAGGCAGTCAACGTCGAGCTCGCACGCGCGCTTTCCCCGCGCACGGAAGTCGCGTTCGTCGGCGCGACGATGAATCTCTGGCAGCCGCGCAGCTGGTTCGGCGCGGAGTTCGGCGACGGCAACGAGCGCGTGCGCGCACTCTCCGGCTCGCTGCTCGCGCGCCGCGCGTTCGGCCGCTTCTACCTCGAAGGCTCGACCGGGCCGATGTGGGCGGAGAAGCGCGTGCCGGCGTCGACGTCGCGTTTCAACTTCGTCTCGCAGGCCGGAGCGGGCATCCTGCTGCTGCGCGGCGCGCGCGTGCCGCTGATGCTCGGCTATCGCTTCGTGCACATTTCGAACGGCGGCTACGCGCCGCGCAACCCCGGCCTGAACGTCTTCGCGCTCACCCTCGGCGCGCAGTTCAGAAACGCCACGCCACCGCGCCGCTGATCGTCAGCGGATCGACGGCGACGCGCGACGGCAACTCGACGCGTGGAACGTTCATGTTGCGCTCGACACGCGCCCGCGCCTCGAGCGGCATGTACGACGCGCCGAGCTCGAAGCGCACGCTCGGCCGGAATCGATAGCGCACGCCCGCTTCGGCGAGGAACGTGGTCTCGTGCGGGAAGCGCACTTCGATCGCGTCGCCGAATTGATCGTCGAGATCGCCGAGCGTCACGAGCGCGCCGCCCGCCCCGGCGAACGGCGAGAAGCGCGCGTCCGCCCGGAAGTGATAGCGCGCGCTGAGCGTGTACATCGCGATGCCGAGCGTGCCGAGGTCGACGTCGTTCGGCGGCGGCGTCGCGGGACGAAGAATCGCCTCGGGATTGACGAACGTCGCCGCGAGCTGTGTCGACACGCGCTCGGTCCAGAACACTTCCGCGCTCGCGCCGAAGCCGCGCGCCAGCGGCAGATCGAGCTTGCCGCCGGGAAACGACTGATCCCCCATCGGCTGCATCACGACGTGGCGGATGCCTACTTCGAGCTCCGCCGCCTGCAGCGGCAGCGCGAGTGCGAGCGCGAGGAGCAGAACGCGGCGCATCATTCGAAGAGCGTGTCGACGTAGGCCTGCGGATCGAACGGAATGAGATCGTCGGCACCTTCGCCGACGCCGATGAACTTCACCGGGATGTCGAACTGCCGCATGATCGAGAGGATCACGCCGCCTTTCGCCGTGCCGTCGAGTTTCGTCACGACCATGCCCGAGACTTTCGCCGCCTCGAGAAACGCCGCGGCCTGATTGACGCCGTTCTGGCCGGTCGTGCCGTCGATGACGAGCAGCGTCTCGTGCGGCGCGCCGGGCAGTTCCTTGTCGATGACGCGGTGGATCTTCGACAGCTCCTGCATGAGGTGCGACTTGTTGTGCAGGCGGCCGGCGGTATCGATGATCACGACGTCGGCGCCGCGCGACTTCGCTGCGGAAACGGTGTCGTGCGCGACGGCCGCGGGATCGGAGCCGGCCTTGTGCTTCACGAGCGGCACGCCGATGCGGTCCGCCCACATGCCGAGCTGCTCGATCGCGGCGGCGCGGAACGTGTCGGCCGCGCCGAGGACGACGCTCTTGCCTTCGTTCTTCCAGCGCTGCGCGAGCTTCGCGATGGTGGTGGTCTTGCCGGTGCCGTTCACGCCGACGACGAGGATGACGAACGGCTTCGCCTTCGCGATCTCGATCGTCGCGGCCTTGCGCTGCGGGATGAGCGCGCGCGTTTCCTCGCGGATGACCTGCGTGAGGCGATCCATCTTCGAGATCTTCTCGTCGCGCACGCGCTGTTCGAGACGGCCGACGAGCGCCATCGTGAGTTCCGCGCCGACGTCGGCGCCGAGGAGACCTTCCTCGAGTCCGTCGAGCGCGGCTTGATCGATCGGAAGGTCGGGCGTCATCGCGTCCTTGACCTTCTCGATGATCTCGGTGTGGGTCATGAAGAGCCCACGTTTCAGTTTGTCGAAGAAGCCCTTTTTCGGTTCACCCATGTGATGTCTTAGCGAGTTCCGGACTCGCGCGCGGCGATGGCGCGCTTGACCATGTCTTCGTCGATGGTGAGGACGCCCGCGGCGGCCGGCTCGAACTCGAGTCCGCGGATGACGCGGCGGAACGTCTCGCGCAACGCGCGCGCGCCGAGGCGCTTCTGGCGCGACGCATCCCAGGCGATGGCGATGAGCGCGTTGCGCGTGATCTGCAGGTCGATGCCGAAGCGGCGGAAGTATTCGCGCGACGTGCGAAAAATCGAGCCCTCGGGCTCGACGAAGATGCGCGCGAGGTCGCCTTCGCCGAGATCGTTGAGCACGACGATGGCCTCGAAGCGCGAAACGAACTGCGGGGTCATGCCGTAGCGAAAGAGGTCGTCGTACTTGAGGTAGTCGGCGAGATGGAACGGCAACTCCTCGCGCACTTCGCCCGACGCCGAGACGACGACGACCGGCTTCATCGGCGTCACATCCTGCCCGAGCGTCGCGCGGCGGAGGACGGACTCGTACAGCTCTTCGAACGCGCCAGCGGCGACGAAGAGCACGTGCGCGGAGTTGATGAGGAAGGTGTCGCCATCGGCCTCGAAGTCGACGTTCTCGTTCTCCATCAGCGTCAGCAGCGCTTCCTGCGCGACGATGCCGCGCACGTTCGGCTCGCCGCGCACGTCCGCGCGGATCTTGTCGACTTCGTCGATGAACACGATGCCACGCTCGACGGCGCGCACGAGGTCGTCGCGCGACGCGTTCGCGCCGAGCATCTTCTTCGCGTTCGCGTAGAGCCGCCCGAGGACCACTTTGCCGTAGCCCTGGCGTTCTTCGGCGAGCACGTTCGCGTTGAGGCGCACGACGTTCGCGTACTCGCGCAGCCCCGGCGTCCGCGAGAGGAACTGCTCGACGGAGCGCATGAGCGTCGTCTTCCCCGAGCCCGAGTTACCGACGAGGAGCAGGTTCGGCGCCGGATGCCCGACGAGATGCTTCACCAGCGCGACGGAAATCTCGCGGATGGCGTCATCCTGTCCGACGACAGTCTTGCGCAGCTCGTCGAAAACATCCTTCGGCCGAAGCGAAAAGGCCATGGCGCGGCGGATTGTACCCGTTGTCAGGAAGGCGCACGGACCGCCGGCGCCGCCGCCGGATATTGCAGCGCGTAGCGCCGCACCTGCAGCATCGAGATCCAGACCGCGAGCAGCAGTACGGCGATGACGACGATGCCGCGCTGCGTGGTCATCGTCTCGAGCGCCGACGGCACGAGGACGAACAGCGCGAGCATCAGCGGTGTGAAGAGGAGCAGGTCGAAAAAGTACGGATGCAGGGCGACGGCCTGGCTGAAGACGGCGGCGTAGAGGACGTAGCAGGCGACGAGCGACAGCAGGACGATGAGCGCGCGGCGCGGGATGCGGCCGCGGGTGGCGGCGATGAGCGTGGCGACGAACGCGAGCACGCCGCCGGCGAAGAGCCAGGGCCAGCGAAAGAGCTGCGCGACGTTCGTGAAGCCGGCGCGGCGGAAGCCGTCGCGCACGTGGTCGCGGCCGAAGGCGATGTCGCGTTGATCGCGATAGACGTCGCGCGAGCCGCCATCGAGTCCGCTGCGGTATGCGAAGCCGCTCCCCTTGCGCGGCAGTTCGGGGTGATGCGCGCGGATCCACAACAGTTGCGCGCCGAACACCGCGAGCGCGAGGCACGTCGGCGCGACGACGGTCGTCACCGTGCGGCGCAACGTACGCGGGCCATCGAGCAGCAGTGTGACGCCGACGTATGCGAGCGCGAAGAAGATGCCGGCCACGAATTCCATGTACGCGGCGACGAACAGCGCGACGGCCTGCAAGAGCGGCGAGCGATCGTCGAGTGCGAAGAACATACAGACGAATGCGATCCAGAACACCCAGGACGACATGTGCCAGTACGTGGCGAGATTGTCAGGGAACGTGAAGAAGACGGCCTGCGACGCCGCCGCGAGGGCGAGCGCGTGGAGCGGCGGCGTGTCGAGCATGCGCGACAGACGAAAGCCGAGCAGCGCCACGCACGTCGACGCGAGCATCAGCACGATGAGGTTGTGCCACGCGAGGAGGCGCGCGCTGAAGCCGCCGTGCAGTTTCTCGGCGACGAACGCGGTCACGAGCTCGCCGCCGGTCGAATTCCGGTAGACGACGGCCGGCTCATTCGGCGCCGTGAAGATCAGCAATCCGCCGGAATCGAAATAGCCGTGCGCGAGCCAGTACTCGACGAGCGACCGGCTGGCGCGCGCGCCGTAATCGGCGGCGAGCTCGGCGTCGGTGCGACGATCGACCGTCCACGACGCGAACAGCGCGAGCGCGACGCCGCATCCCAACAGCAGCAAACCGGCGGAGCGGTTCGTGACGCTCACGCCGGAGATGCTACGTCACGAACGAGAAGATCACCGCAACCAGCAGCAGCGCCACGATGGCGAGCGAGATCCAGAGCGCCTGCACGGTGGTCTTGTGCATGTTCACCGGCTCGCGCCGTTCGCCGAGGAGGTACTGGAGGTACTCGACGCGCGGCCGGACCACGCCGACCTTGTCCTCGAGATTGGGATAAACAACCTCGTTGATGCCGGGCACGATCACGACCGGGATGAACGTCGCGCCGCCGCTGCGGGTGATGTACTCGCTGAGCGGCTCGTTGTGCGGCTCGTCGTTCGTGCAGACGAGGCAGTGATAGACGGTCGTCGACTGCAGCACGGACAGCGCCATCTGCGTGGCCGACTTCGCGCGGTACGTCTGCACGACCGACTCCGAGGTCTGGCGGAGGATGCGCTCGTTCAGCTCGGGGATGCGCGTGAAGATGAAGACGGTCTCGCCTTTGGTGAGAGGCAGATGTTCGTCGCGGCGATAGATCACCTCGCCGTACTCGTCCCACCACTCCGGCCCTTGCTCGGTGGTGAATCCTTCTTCGGAGAGGCGCTCGAGGAGTCGCAGCACGGGATCGGTGCCCGCGGGAGACTCAATCGGCTTTTCGGCTTTCAGCTCTTGCATATTTTTTGACGAGACGAATCAGGTCCTCGAATTCAAAAGGTTTGCCCATGTAGTCGTCGGCGCCGCAAATGCGTGCCTTTTCAGCGATGTCGCGGTCGCCGGAGACGACCACGTATGGGATTTCTTTCGTTTCCGGCAGCGACTTGAGCGTGCTGCAGAGCGCGTCGCCGGCCATGCCCTTGATCGTCAGGTCGGCGAAGATCATGACCGGGCACAACTCGCGCGCGGCGGCCAGCGCGCTGTGGCCGTCGGCCACGACGTGCGACTCGTATCCGTTCCGCTGCAGGACCAGCGAGATGAGACGCGAGACCTGCGGATCGTCTTCCACCACCAGGATCATCGAGGGTCCCTCAGAAGTCGAAGGTGACGCGCAGCCCCTTGCGCGCGTGCCCCAGCGCCGCGCCGCCGAGCGCGCCCGCGCCGTTCGCGAAGAGGTCGAACGGCGAGATCACGCGCGTCGGCAGAAACTGTTGCCAGAGATTCATCGCCGCCGCGAGCACGAGCGCGGCGACGAGCGTCATCGCGTACGTCCGCGCGCGCGATCGCGAGGTGCGGTCGAGTGCCAGGAACGAGAAGAAGCCCCACGGGACGAACAGCAGCATGTTCGCGATGACGGGCATGAGAAAGGCCAGCAGCGCGTCGCGCGAGAGCGGCGCGCGCCGCGAGCCGAACGCGCGACCCAGCAGCTCGCGCACCGGATGCTCGTCCGCCGCGTAGGCCTTCCCCGAGAGAAACCAGAGCAGCGCCGCCATCGCCAGCGTGGTGGCGGCGAGGAAGGCGAACGTGACCGGCTTGCGCACGACGATCACGTGCACGCGGCGTTTTCCCATCGGCGGGCATTATCTGATGAACCACTTCGGAGCCCGATTGCCAATTCCGTGCACGCCCGGCGCGGACGGCTCAACTGCTAGAATCGCAATAACTTCATGCCCGTCGTCCGGCTCGCCCCTTATCGCACCATCGCTCTCGAGATCGCCGCCCGCCTCGCCGCGGAACGCGGCAGCGATCCGCTCGCGCCGTGGCCCGCGGACGTGCTCGTGCCGTCGCGCGGAATGGCCGAGGCGATCGCCGAGGCGCTCCTCGAACACTTTCCGCACGGGATCGCCGCGCTGCGCCTGCAACGCATCGACGAGCTCGCGGCGCGCATCCTGAACGCAAACGGTCAGTTCCCACGCGTGGCCAGCGACGCGGAGCGGCGCCTGGCCATGCGCATGGCCGTGCGGGCCGTCGATCATCCGCTGATGGAGAGCCGCGGCGTCGCGACGATGCTCGAGCGCTCCTATCGCGACGTGCGCGACGGCGGCGTGACGCTCGCCGAACTGCAGTCGCGCATCAAGTCGACGCGCGCGCTGCGCAACGCGCGACGCACCGACGCAATCGTCCGCGCGTGGACCGAGTACGAGCGCCTCATTTCGCAGCTGCGCGCCATCGATCCCGCCGATTTGCTCATGAGCGCCACGCGCCTCCTCGCGAGCGGCGCGCGCGTGCCGCGACAGCTCGTGGCCGGCTTCTATGACATGACCGGCGCGCAGCTCGCGCTCGTCCGCGGCATCGCCGGCAGCCACATCGACGTCGACGTCTACATCCCGACCGACGCCGCCTTCGCGCAGCCGTTTCTCCGCGCCTTCGACGTGCACGAGACGATGCCGCCGCGCCCGCAGCCGCACACGCGCGCGACGAAGTACGACACGCCGTACGACGAGCTGCGCGACGTCTGCGCGCAGATCGCGGAGCTGCTCGCGAACGGCACGCCGCCACACGCGATCGGCATCGTGGCGCGCTCGCTCGAACCGTACGACGCGCGGCTCATCCAGCGTCTTGCGAAAGATCACGGCTTCACGACGACGATCGCCGAGGAGACGCCGCTCATCGCGCATCGCCTCGGCCGTGGCGCGGTGACGCTGCTCAAGCTGCGCGAGCGCGGCTTTCCGCGCGCGGACGTGCTCGAGCTCGTGCGCGACGGATTGCACATCGAAACGCAGCTCGACGTCGACGCGGTCGACGCCGCCACGCGCAAGGCGCGCATCGCCGGCGGCACGAGCGATGAGTTGCGCGCGATCGCACGGCGCACGCGCGAGCTCGACGACTACATCACGCTCGTCGCGGAGCTGGAGACGCTCACCGCGTCGCTCGACCTCGCGAGCCTCGGTAGCCTCTTTCGCATCGAGACCGAGTCCGACCTCGCCGCCGCGCAGAAGCTCGACGACGTGGCCGCACTCTTCCGCCGCGCCGCGATCTGGACGCGCGGTATCGACGCGGCGGCGGCCATCGACGCCATCGAGCACGAGACGTTGAGGACGTCAACGCGCAACGGCATCTGGGCCGGCGACGTGATGCGCTTCCGCGGCCGCTCATTCGAACACCTGTTCGTCGTGCGCATGCAGGACGACGTTTTCCCGCAGCGCCGCACCGAAGATCCGCTGCTGCCCGATGCCGATCGCCGCACGCTCGGACTGCGCCTCATCGGCGACGGCCGCGACGAGGAAGCGCTGCTCTTCGGCCTCGTGCACGACGCCGCGAACGACCTCCACTTCAGCTTCGCCGCCGGCGACGGATTCGGCAAAGTGCTGCGGCCTTCGCGCTATCTGCGCGGCATCGCGAATGAGACGCGTCCGCGCACGAGCGTCGCGCATTCCGAACGCGCGTCGGAGCGCCAACTGCAGCTGCTCGCGAAAGCCGGGACGCGCTCGTCCTTCGACGGCTACGTCCCTCCGCCGCCGCCGCTCGCGGCGCTCTCGCCGACGCAGCTCGAAGACTTCGGCGAGTGTCCGCACAAGTTCCTCCTCAAGCACATCCTCGGCGTCGAAGACATCGATCATCCCGAGCGCGAGCTGCAGATCCATCACCGCGAGAAAGGCATCGTCGATCACCGCATCCTGGAGCGTTTCTACCGCGCCACGCCGCCCGCCGAGATCGCCGACGCGGCCGCGTCGCTGCCGCAGTTGCCGCGCGCGTTCGTGGAGCGGCTCGACGGCGTCGTAGACGCGCAGTTCGACGAGATCGACCGCACCACGCCGCCGTTCAACCGTGCCATTCGCGACATCGAGCGCCGCGCCACGAAGCGCATCCTGCGGCAGTTCCTCACGTACGACCTCGCCGACCTCGACGCGCAGGGGCTCGTGCCGCGCTGGTTCGAGTACAAGTTCGGCGGCAAGCATCGCGAGCGCGCCGATCGCACCGAGGCGTTCGTCGTCGAGACTGGAGGCGCGCCGCTGCGCGTCGAAGGGACCATCGACCGCATCGACGCCGCGGACGACGGCCGCTTTCGCATCGTCGACTACAAGTCCGGCAAGGCGCTGCGCCACGACAACCTCGCCACGAAGATCGATCGCGGCGTGCGGCTGCAGCTCGCGCTGTACGCGATGGCCGTCGCGGAGTTCTTCGGCGCCGACGCGAAACAGGTCAGCGGCACGATCCGCCCGATCGCCGGCAACGGCAAAGGGAAGTTCGGCTTCGCGCTGCACGAGAAACGCGACGGCATTCTCGAGACGCTGGCCATCTTCGCGCGCGCGATCGCGGCCGGCGCGTTCCCCGCCTTTCCGAACGAGAAAGACGATCAGTTCAACTCGTGCAAGTACTGCCCGGTGAACCATTCGTGCCGCACGAAACACGACGCGGACGAGCGCCGCGCGCTGCAGCCGTTTCACGATCCGCGGACACTCCTCGGCGGAGGCGCGCAGGAGCCGTCATGAGCGCGCAGCAGCAGTCGTTTCTCTTCGCGCCGGTGACGAACGCGCGGCGCAATCTCGTCATCGAGGCGGGCGCCGGCACGGGCAAAACGACGGCGATCGTCGCGGAAGTGCTCAAGCTCCTCCTCGCCGACGCGCAGCTCGATCCCGAGCGCATCGTGCTGATGACGTTCACGGAGAAGGCCGCGGGCGAGATCGCCGACCGCATCCGCGGCGCGCTCGAAGAGCTCGCGGACGCGGACACGATCGCGTGGCCGGTCGGCTCCGCGCATCCGCTCGTCACCGCCGACGAGGGCGCACGCGCGGCGATCGCGCACCACCTCGCGAACCTCGACGCGCTGCGCTCGCAGACGATCCATTCGTTCTGCCAGTCGCTGCTGCGCACGTTCCCGATCGAAGCGGGACTCGATCCGCAGTTCAAGATCATCGAAGGCTTCGAGCGCTCGCTCCTCTACGGCCAGCTGTACGACGCGTGGCTCGACGAGGAAACGCGCGTCGATCCGCCGCCGGAAGTCGTCGCGGAGTGGGAGCTGCTCTTCACGCACTTCGGGTATCTGTTTCAGATCCGCGAGGTGATCCTCACGCTGATCAATCGCCGCGATCTGCTGCTGGAGGACGGCTACGACTTCGGCAGCTTCGAGCTCGTGCGCGAGAAGCTCGAGGATGCGGTGCTGTGGATCCGCCGCGAGGACGCGCAGCCGAAAGACCCTGCCGCCCGCGACGTGGCCGCATATCTGCGCGAAACGCCGTTCGACGGCGCGACGCTCGGCGACTGGATCGAGTACCTGCTGCCGATCGCGGCGCGCATGCGCGACATCAACCTCGTGCAGGCCGGCGCGCTCAAGGAGCCGATGCGCGTGCTGCGCTCGGGCGACCGCGGCGACTCGATCGTCGATCGCCTCGCCAGTCATCGCGCGGCGATGGCGCTGCTCGCGCTGACGCGGCGCTTCCTCGCATACCTCGACGCGCAGAAGCGCCAGCTCGGCGTCGTCGACTTCGACGATCTGCTGCTGCGCACGCTCGCCGTGCTGCACGACGAGCACGTGCTGGCGCGGGCGCGCGCGCAGTTCGATTTCATCTTCGTCGACGAATTTCAGGACACGGACCGCACGCAGGCGCAGATCATCGATCGGCTCGCGCGCGACGGAAGCGGCGCCTTCGTCGCGGGCCGCACGGTCGTCGTCGGCGATCCGAAGCAGTCGATCTACGGCTTCCGCCGCGCCGATCCGGAGACGTACTACCGCATGACGGAAGACCTCGTCACGGGCGGCGCGGAACGGCGGCGGCTCGAAGAGCAGTACCGCAGCGATCCGCCGCTGCTCGACGCGATCAATGCGATGTTCGAGTGCCTGTTCCCCGAGGAGGCGCACGATCCGAATGTCTTCCGCCCGGCGTACAAGGCGCTGCATGCGGCGCGGCCCGCGTCGCGGCGCGAGCTCGATGCGCGTGTCACGCTGCTGCACGCAGCGGCCGAAGAGAAAGACGACCGCGGACCGGCGGAAGCGGAGGCGATCGCGGAGTGGATCCGTGCGCATCGCGACGGCGGCGAGCGCGATCTGCAGCGCTTCGCGATCCTGTTCCGGCGATTGACGCGCATCGACGAATACCTCGACGTCTTCGACCGCCACGGCATCGACTACGTGCTGCCGCCGACGCGGCTGTTCCTCGACCGCCGCGCGCCGGTCGATCTGCTCGCGGTGCTGCGCGCAATCGCGTATCCGTTCGATCGCGGCGCGCAGATCTCGGCGGCGCGCACGCCGTACTTTGCGCTGACGGACGTCGAGATCGTGGCGCGCGGCGAAGAGTGGAGCGCGTTCGAACGCACGCTCGCATCGCTGCGCGAACGCGCGCGCCACCTCACCGTCTCGCAGCTCATCGACCTCGTGCTCGCCACGACGCACATCGAGCGCGTATACGACGCGGCGGCGGACGGCGAGCGGCACCTCAGCCACCTCGAACACGTCCGCGCGATTGCGTTCGACTACGATCAGCGCTACGGCGGCTCCGTGCGGCAGTTCGTCGACGAGATCGCGCGGCGCCGCGGCGAGGTGGAAGAAGCGGAGCCGAGCCTGCTCGACGAAACGCAGAACGCCGTGCGCATTTTGTCCGTGCATGCGGCGAAGGGACTCGAGTTCGAGACGGTGATCCTCCCCGACCTCGCCTTCGGCGTCGGCAGTAGCGAGGCCATGCAGCTCTTCACCGTCGAGGAGCCGCGCAGCCTCGTGCTCACCGGGCGCGCGGACTCGCTCTCCGCGAACTTCCTCTACGCCGGCGGCGAGGAGCTGAAGAAGATCGCCACGCAACGCGAGAAGGCGGAGATGCGGCGGCTGTTCTACGTCGCCGTGACGCGCGCGATGACCGACGTGGTCTTCGTCGTCAACGTCGAAGAGAAGCGCTCCGTCGGCTTCCATCAGTGCCTGCTCGAAGCGCTGCAGGGCGATCGCCAGAGCCTCGCCGCGTCGTGGCCGGACCAAGGCCGCGAAGTGCGCGCGACGCCGTTCGGCCCCGTCGCGTTCGAGAAGATGACCGTCGCGCCGACGGATGCGCGCACGCGCCGCCGCCTGCGCGACGCGCAGCACGAGCATGCGCTCGCGACGTCCGACATCGTCCCGCTCACGCTTCCGGTCCTCACCTCCGACACGCCGCGCCTCGGCACCGGCGAGATCGCCGCGCGCCGCGCCGGCTCGCGCAACCGCGCCACCGGCATCCTCCTCCATCGCGTGCTCGAGCTGTGGGGCGGCACGTCCGACGTTGACGCGCTGCTGCGCCAACTCGCGTTCGAGGCGGCGGCGGACGACGACGCGGTCGCGCGCGTACGCCGGCGTCTGACCACGCTCGCGCGCTCGTCGACGTGGCTGCGCATCGCACGCGCGGAGACCGTCGGACGCGAGCTGCCGCTGCGCTTCGTCGAGCACGGTGCCGTCGTCGAGCGGCGCGTCGATCGGCTCATTCGAGAAAACGGCAACGACGTCGTCGTCGACTACAAGAGCGGCGTCGCCGAGCCCGCCCGCGTCGCGCGCGACCGCGAGCAGGTGGCGCGCTACTGCCGCGCCATCCGCGAGCTCACCGGACGCGCGTGCAGCGGCATGCTCTGGTACGTCGACGTCGACCGTGACGAAGTCGTCGAAGTGCCATAATCCCGCGCGCCGATGCCGCTGTCGAAAGTCGTCCTGCTGTCCTTCATCACGCTGATCACGATGGTCAACCCGCTCGCGGTGATTCCGTCGTTCGTGGCGCTGACGGATGGCGTCTCGCGCGCCGGCCGCGCGCGCGTCGCGCTGGTCGCGTCGATGGCCTGCATCGCCGTGCTGACGATCTTCCTCGTCGCCGGCAACTGGGTCTTCCAGTTCTTCGGCATCACGGTTCCCGCGTTCCAGATCATGGGCGGCATCATCTTCTTCACGAACGCGCTGCGCACGCTGGTCGAGCACGACGAGCGGCGCGCGTACAACATCGGCGGCGAGAAGCGGATGGAAGACCACGACGTCGAGAAGGCGGAGATCGATCCGTCGTCGATCGCCGTCGTGCCGCTGGCAGTGCCGATGCTGTCCGGGCCCGGGGCGATCACGTCGACGATGCTGCTCGTGAACCTCTACCCGCGCATGGAGCACAAGGCCGCGGTGATCCTGGCCATCGTCGGCGTCGGCGCGGTGTCGTACGTGACGCTGCTCGCGGCGCTGCCGCTCTCGCGCTTCATCGGCGACCGCGGCCGCGCCGTCTTCACGAAAGTCATGGCCCTGCTCCTCGGCGCGATCGGCGTGCAATTCATGATCAATGGCTTGAAGCCGGTGCTGGTGGAGATCATCCGAGGAGCGTCGTGAGGCGGAAGTGGGCAATGGTGGCCGCGCTGTGGGCGTGGCTGCTCGCGATTGGGCTCACGCACCTCACCGACCGCTCGCCATACTCGTACGGCTGGGCGATGTTCGACGGCTGGTCGTCGCGCATCAACGGCGCGGTGGTGAACGGCGACGCGCAGATGGTGAAGAGCATCACGCTCTTCTTCTACGAGGGCTCGCCGGTGGCGTGGACGGAAGCGCAGAACATGCGTTTGCCGCTGCATTCGTTCGTGTCGTCGCTCGCGAGCGCGTTCACGCACTCGTATCTCATCGGCAGCTTCATCGCCGGCTTTCTCTTCGCGATGCTCTTCGCGTACGCGGGCGTCAACTTCGGCGAACGCGTCGGCGTGCGACGTCCGGCGACGCTGCTGACGCTGATGATCGCGTTCACGCTGCCGATCTACGTCGAGTACATCGGCCAGCCGATGCAGTACGTCCTCGGCACGATGGTCAACTGGTTGACGTTCCTGGCCGTGCTCGCATTGGAGGACGACGACGCGCGCAACCCGTGGATCCTCGGCCTGGCCACCGCGATCTTCACCCTCAACTACGATCCGTATGTCTGGCTCGGCGCGCTCGTGACGTACGTGCTCGCCGTGCGGCGCTTCGCGCGCAAACGCGACTACGCGTTCTACGCGATCGCCGCGCTCGTGCCGACGCTGGTGTGGTCGGCGTGGCTGCGCAAAGCGAGTCACGACACGATGTCGACGGAGCTGCGGCAGCGCTTCATCCGTCCGGTGCTCTCCGCGTGGTACCAGTTCGTGAAACATCCCATCGAGCACGCGCTGCAGCCGTTCGTCGCCACGCACATCGGGCTGCACGCCGGCGTGCATCAGATCCTGGCGATGGTGCCGTGGCCGGTGCTGCTCGTCGCGATCGTTCTGCTGCTTCGCCTGCGGCCGCGCATCGGAACGCCATGGCTCCTCGTCGCGCTGGTGCCGTGTTTCTACTTCCTCGAACAATGTCTCGCCGATGGCTGGGACTGGGAGCTCAATCCACGCCGCGCGGTGCCGGTCGCGCTTGCGGCACTCGTCGCCTACGGCTACGTCGCGCATCGCCTGTGGGACGATCGGCGCTGGCGCGCGGCGTTCATCGCCGTCGCCGCAATCTGCGGCTTCCTCGCCTTCGCCGACACGCTGCTCCGCCAGCCGGTGCTCGCGTACCTGCACACGGGCCAAGCCATCCGCATGACGCCGCAGGAGGCGATCCGCGTCGAACAGCTGCGCCTCGATACGAGCTCGATGCGCACGCTGCAGAAGGACGATCCCTACCTCGTCTGGCGCGACCTCGGCGCCGCCCGTTTCCATCGCGAGCAGCTCGGCAACATCATCTTCGCGCAACTGTTCGTCCTCGCGCTGCTCACCGGCTGTCTCTGGCTCGTCGCACGTGCGCGGCTCGTGCCGCGCTGGCTGCCGCTCGCCGGCATCGGCGTCTGGCTGCTGAGCGCCATGCGCTTCGCGCAGTTCTGACGCGCCCGTGTCGGCGCGCCTAAAATGGCGCATGTTCATCGGCCATCACGCCGCTGCCTTCGGCGCGAAACGCGTCGCGCCGCGCGTGTCGCTCGGCGTGCTCTTCGCGGCGGCGATGGGGCTCGATCTCGTGTGGCCGATCCTGACGCTCGCCGGCGTCGAGCACTTCCGCATTGCGCCGCACAACACCGCGTTCACGCCGCTCGACTTTTACGACTACCCGATCACGCACAGCGCCGCCGGTGCGCTCGGCTGGTCGATCCTCGGCGCGCTGCTGTATCGCGCGTTCCGCAAGCCGTGGCGCGACGCATGGGTCGTCGGCGCGGCGGTGTTCAGCCACTGGGTGCTCGACTTCGTCACGCATACGCGCGATCTCGCGCTCTGGCCGGGCGGACCGAAGGTCGGGCTCGCACTCTGGAACCACGTCGCCGCGACGGTCGTCGTCGAAGCAGCGCTGTTCCTCGGCGGACTCGCGCTCTATCTCCGCGCGACGACCGCGCGCGACCGGATCGGCAGCCTCGCATTGTGGGCGCTCGTGCTCTTCCTCGGCATCATCTACGTGATGAACGTCCTCTCGCCGCCGCCGCCGAGCTGGCAGGCCGTCGCGTCGGCCGCGCTCGCGGCGTGGCTGTTCGTGCCGTGGGCGTGGTGGATCGACAAGCATCGCCAGGCGCGCGCGTGAGAGCACTCTTCGTCATCAACGAACGCTCCGGGCGGCGGCGCAAGTTCGACGTCGCGGAGCTGATCCGCGCGTCGTGCGTCTGGCCGCACGACGTCGTGCCGTCGCGGGAGAAGTCGGATCTCGATGCGATCGTCGACCGCGCCGAAGCGGAAGGCATCGACGTCGTGTACGCCGTCGGCGGCGACGGCACCGTGCACGAGACCGCGAAGCGGCTCATCGGACGCAAGCCCGCGCTCGGCATTCTGCCGATCGGTTCCGGCAACGGCTTCGCGCGCCACCTCGGATTGCCGGTCGAGCCGCGCCGCTCGCTCGCGTCGTGCAGCGCCGGCACGCTCGTCACGATCGACACGGCCGAAGTGAACGGCACGCCGTTCCTCGGCATCATGGGCATCGGCTTCGACGCGCTCGTCGCGCATCGCTTCGCCGCGAGTCACGTGCGCGGATTGTGGACGTACGTGCAGGAAGGCGCGCGCGCGTTTCGCTCGTTTGAATCGGAGACCTACGAGCTCGCGTGGAACAGCGAAACGCTGCGCGACGAGGCGCTGCTCGTCGCGATCGCGAATGCGGGACAGTACGGCAACAACGCGCGCGTGGCGCCGCTCGCGTCCGTGCGCGATGGCCTGCTGGACGTCGTCGTGGTGCGCGCGCCGTCGCTGCTGCGCGCGCCCTGGATGATCGCGCAACTCTTCCGCGGCACGTTCCATCGCGCGCGCGGCGTGACGAACGTGCGCGCCGCGGAGATCACGATCCGCCGCGCGAGCGAGGGAGCGGCGCATCTCGACGGCGAGCCGGTGATGCTGCCCGCCGAACTGCGCATCCGCGTGCGACCGCAGTCGCTGCGCGTGCTCGTGCCGAATGCATCGCACGCGCTCTAGTGTCGCGTCGGGCCCGAAACGGTGGGCGCTTTGCGGCGGCGGCAACCCGCCTGCGGCGCCGTCGCTCCTCGACGATGTCCCAGCATCGCCTGCGTCGCGCCGGCTTGCTTCCGCGTCGCCGGCGTCGCAAAGCGCCCACCGTTTCGCGCTCGACGCGACACGAGTGCGTTACCATCTTGTGGAGGAGGACGTCATGGCCAAAGGCAACAACGCCCGCAAGAAAGAAACGAAGAAGCCGAAGAAAGACAAGAAATAGCGCGGCGCGTCAGAGCGTCCGCACCAGATCTTCGATGCGGCGCGCGAGCTCATCGCGCGTCGCGATGAAGCGGTCCATCCGCGTCTTCGGATCGTCGATGCCCCACGACGGATCCTTGATCGGCCAGTGCTCGACGCGTTTTGCGCCCGGCCAGTTCGGGCAATCCTGCGCCGCCAAATCGCACACCGTCACCACCACGTCGAACGGCTCGTTGAGAAACGGCTCCGCGGATTTCGACGTCGCGCCGCTGATGTCGATCCCGAGCTCGCCCAGCGCGCGAATGGCCAGCGGATGCACCCAACCCGCGGGATGCGAGCCGGCCGAGACGACGTCGAGCACGTCGCCGTGGTACGCCCGTGCCAGTCCCTCGGCCATCTGCGAACGCGCGGCGTTGCCGGTGCAGAGAAACAGCACGCGCTTTTTCGCGGCGGCCGTTTCAGATGTCTCGGTCAAGGCGACAACCTCTCGATGATCCAGTCCTTCGGCTCGCGCAGCCGGTAGACGAAGCGGTCGTGCAGACGGTCGGCTCTCCCCTGCCAGAACTCGATCGCCACCGGGATCACGCGGAAGCCGCCCCAGTGCGGCGGACGCGGCACGGGGAGATCGCGATAGCCGCTCTCCATGTCGCGGAAGCGCTGATCGAGATCGCCACGTCCGGGGATGACGGAGCTCTGCATCGACGCCCACGCGCCGAGCTGACTGCCGCGCGGCCGCGTCGCAAAGTACGCGTCCGATTCTTCCTCGGTCGTCTTCACCGCCGCGCCCTCGACGCGCACCTGGCGTTCGAGCACGGGCCAGAAGAAGCAGAGCGACACGCGCGGGTTCTCGCTGATCTGCGCGCCCTTGCGGCTGCTGTAGTTCGTGAAGAAGACGAAGCCGCGCGCATCGAAGCCTTTGAGCAGCACCACCCGCGAGCTCACCGCGCCATCGTTGCCGCACGTCGACAGCGTCATGGCCTCGGGCATCTGCGGCTGGCGCTGCCGCGCCTCGTCGAACCAGCGGCTGAACTGCGCGAACGGACTCCGTTCGAGATCGCTCTCGAGGATCGGTGCGGGAGAGGTCAAGGCTTGCTTCCTCCGTACGAGCGGCAGATTCCGGCGACGGCGTCCTCGAACGAACGCTTTCCGGCGATGTACGGCTGCCATTCGCGTTCGAGCACGTCGTGCGCGCGGTCCCAGCCGGGGATCTTGTAGAGGCCGTAGCCGTCGGCGGTGGGCATGTAGTTCGATCCGGCCAGTTCCGTCGTGGCCGTGCCGACGGTGTAGAAGAGCAGCACGTGCCAGAAGTCGCGCGAGGTCTTGCACTGCCCGTTGATCGCGTTCATCACCACGCCGCCGCGCGGAAAGATCACCGAGTGCGACGCCTCGTGGAAAAAGATCTCGACCTGATGCATGCCGCGCTGCGCCTCATTGCTCGAGGCGAAGATCGTCGCCGGCGTGCCGTCGTCTTCGATGCGCGTGTACGCGCCGGCCCACATCGCGTACTTCACGACGTCGATGCGCGCGGGGCGGTGCAGCGGCTCGCGATAGAGCGCGTCGAGGCGGTGGAACAGTTTCGCCTCGTACGCGGGCATGCGCTTGCGCGCGGCGGCGATGATCGCGTCGTTGAGGCGGCGCGTGGCCGGCCACTCGCGTTTGCGATAGATCGGCGCGGCGTCGCGCAACGCGGCGATGACGAGCGGCCGCAGCTTCGCCGACGCGAGCGGCGCGCCGGCGTCGACCTTCGCGAGCTCGTCGAGGACCTGATTGAGCTCGTCGTCGCGGACGAACTCCATCTTCCCGATCGTGCGGCGGTACGCGTCGACCGCCTCGTGCCACACCACCTGCTCGGCGCCCGTGAGCCGCGGCTCGAGCGGCACGATCTTCGGCTCGCCGCTGGAGTCGGAACCATGCGCCTCGTTGTAGAGCGCATCGTTGAGGTTCACCCAGAAGCCGTTGTGCAGCTGGAAGGCGCTGGCGTGTTGCAGCGGCGCCGCACGCAGCGCGGAGGTGGAAAGCACGAGCAGCGACAGCAGGAACGCTCGCTTCATGACGGGTACCAATGATAGAGGAAGAAGTAGACCAGCACGCCCGTCACCGAGACGTACATCCACAGCGGGAACGTCCAGCGCGCCACGGCACGGTGCCGCGCCACGCGCATCTTCAGCCCGTTCGTGACGCTGATGATCGCCAGCGGCACGATGACGACCGCCAGGATCGTGTGCGTGGTCAGCATCGTCAGATAGAACGTGCGGATCGCACCCGTGCCGGCGAAGCGCGTCACCACGCCGCCGCGCAGCGTGTGGTACGTGACGTAGCACGCGAGAAACGCGAGCGACGTGCAGCACGCGGCGAGCATGAAGCGGCGATGCCAGGCGATGTTGCGGCGCTTGATGAGGACGTAGCCGATGAGGAGAAAGACGCCGCTCAGCGCATTCAGCGACGCATTGAGCGGGGGGAAGAACTGCGACGGCGCCATGCGCGCGCCATGATACGCGTCATTCTTCCGCGAGCTCGGCCACGGCGTTCGCGACCTGATCGATCGCCTCGCCGTTCGAGGCGTCAAAGTACGCGCGGATCATCCCCTCTTTGTCCGCGACCGCGAACTTCGAGCTGTGCAGCAGCGCCTCACCGCCCGGCGTCGGATCGCCCGCGGCGAGCTTGAAGCCCTGCACCGCCGCGCGCACGATCTCGGTGCGGTCGCCGGTGAGGAACGTCCAGCGCGCATCGTTGCGGAAGCGCAGCGCGTAGTCGGAGAGCAGCTTCGGCGTGTCGCGCTGCGGATCGACGCTGATCGAGACGAAGCGCACTGGCGCGTCTTTCGCGACCTTCGCCACGACCTGCTTCATGTTGTTCGACATGATCGGGCAGACGCCCGTGCAGCTCGTGAAGATGAAGTCGTAGACGACGACGTTGCCCTTGAGCGACGCGAGGGCGAGCGGCTTGCCGGTGTCGTCGACGAACTTCGCGTCCGGCACGGGAAAGAGGCGCGGCAGATCGGAGCGGCGCGCGCAGGAGACGGCGAGCAGAACGAACAACGCGAACTTAGCGGCGCGCATCGAGGACGAGGAGGACCATCACGGTCAGAAGATAGAGGTTCGAGAGCATGAACAGCTTGCGCGCGTTGCGCGCGCCGCGGTGAAAGAAGAAGCGGATCGCGGCGACGAGCAGCGCGCTGCCGGCGGCGACCGCGCCGGCGAGATAGAACGGGCCGGCGAGGCCGTAGAGCGTCGGGAGCACGGACACGCCGAGAAGGCCGAGCGAGTAGTAGATGGCCTGGCCGGCCACGGCGGTGCCGTCGCCGTCGCGCACCGACAGCATGGCGAAGCCGCCGCGCGCGTAGTCGTCGCGGTACATCCAGCTGATGGCCATGAAGTGCGGGAGCTGCCAGAGGAAGAGGATGCCGAAGAGGATCCAGCCGCCGACGGCGAGCTGATTCGTCGCGGCGGTCCAGCCCATGAGCGGCGGAATCGCACCCGGAATCGCGCCGACGAGCGTGCAGATCGTCGACACGCGCTTGAGCGGCGTGTAGACGAAGATGTAGCTGGCCAGCGTGACCACGCCGAGCAAAGCAGTCAACCAGTTGACTGCCACGCCGAGGTAGAGCGTGCCGGCGACGGCGATGGCGGCGGAGAAGACGAGTGCCGCGCGCGGCGTGATGCGGCCCGCAGGAAGGGGCCGCGTGCGCGTGCGGAGCATCTTCGCGTCGTGCTCGCGCTCGACGAACTGATTCAGCGCGTTCGTGCCGGCGGCGACGAGCGCGGTGCCGATGAGCGCGTGCAGGAAGAGCAGAGGATCGACGTGCGGCGCGGCGAAGAAGTAGCCGGCGGCGGTGGTGATCAGCACCATCAATACGATGCGCGACTTCGAGAGCTCGAGGTAGTCGCGCGTCACCGACGCGAACGACGGACGCGCGGTTTCGATGACGACGCTCATACCGCCACCTCGCTAGCGAGGAACGCACCGGCTCGCTGCGCGCGCGCTTTTTTCCACGCCAGCGTGCGCGCGGAGAGCGTGAGCACGAGCGAAAGCGCGAGCGTCGACGCGCCGAGCGCGACGTGCAGGCTGGTGATGTGCGGCTGCTTGCCCGACCAGATCACATAGCCGCCGAGCGAGATCTGCGCGGCGACCACGACGAGCAGCAACGAGCCGAGAAAGCGGAGCGGATGATTGCGGTCGTAGCGCAGGAGGCGGATCGCCATCGCGATCACGGCCAGCGCGACGATGCCGGCGCCCGCGCGATGCACGAACGCGGCGACGATCTCCTTCGACGTGAACGCCGGAATCCAGCGCCCGAACGAGCGCGGGAAATCAGGGATCGCGAGGCCCGCGCCGAGGTGGCGCATCACTGCGCCGGCGAGGATCTGCAGATAGACGAGCACGGTCAGCGTCGTGGCCATCGCCACCGGCGCGTCGCCCTTCTCGAACTCCTGCAGCGAGCGATACCAGTTCGACGTGAAGAAGGCGATGGAGACGTTGAGACAGAAGAAGATCTCGGCGAGGCCCGCGTGCGAGACCGAGACCGATTTCGGGAGCAGCAGCAGGACGGTGATGCCGCCGAGCGCGCCCTGCGCGCAGACGGCGCCGAGCGAGCACCAGCCGAGGATGCGCACGAAACGCTTCGGCTCGCGGCGCTGCAGCCAGAGCGCCTGGATGACGACGAGGAAGCCGACCGTCGCCGCGATCATGCGGTGGCCGTGCTCGTAGAAGATGCCGCCCACCATCGGCGGCATGAGGCGGCCGTAGGAGAGCGGCCAGTCGGGCACGGCGAGGCCGGAGCCGGTGGACGTCACCATCGCGCCGGCGAAGATCAGGAAGAGCGTCGATCCGGCGACGAGCTTGGTGAAGCGGCGCAGCCAGAGCGGCGTCGCCTCCTGGGCGTGGAGAATGCGCAATTCGCTGGGTTCGGTGGCTACCTTCATCAGATCTTCATTCGGAGATGCTCGCGACCGCCGGCGTCTGCGTGGCCATCCACTTGTCGAACTCCTGCTTCGTCTCCACGTGGTACTGGCCGCGCATGCGGAAGTGGCCGAGACCGCAAAGCTGCGCGCAGGCGATGTCCCAGGTCTCCGTCCCACTGGTGTGGGTGGGCGTGAAGTGTACCGGAATCTCCATCCCCGGGATGGCGTCCTGTTTCACGCGCATGTAGGGCAGGAAGAAGTCGTGGATGACGTCCTTAGAGGTGAGGCGGATGAGCACCGCGCGGTTCAGCTCGAGGTGAAGCTGGTTGATCGTGGCGATGTCGTCCTTGGCGTTGGGATCGGTCGGATCGAGGCCGAGCGGGTTGTTGCTGGTGACGTACTTGACGTTGGTCTTCCCGAAGATGTGATCGGCTCCGGGATAGTGGATGTTCCACGCAAACTGCTCCCCCACCACCCGAATTTCCAGCGCGTTCTTGTCATTGTCGGGACGCGTCGTCCAGCGCGACCACGCCGGAATGGAGATGCCGAAGAGCAGCAGGCACTCGATGACGAAGACGCCGATCTCCGCGTACTTCGAGATGTGCGACTTCGTGCCGTGGTAGACGGCTTTCGGATGCTTCGACGCGCGGAAGCGCACGAGCATGTAGACGAAGAGGATGCCCCAGCCGACGAAGAGGATCAGCATCAGCCAGTGCACGTAGATGCTGAGCCGGTCGAGCTCGGGGCCGTGCAGCGAATAGTCCGGCGGCATCGCCTCGCGAAGAAAGTCGCCGACGAAATCTCTCATAGCTGCGGTGTCCTTTCGACGATGTGAAACTGCTCGCGGAAGCGCTTGTTCGCGCGCGCGCGGCGCCAGAAGCTCCAGAACAAAGCGACGAACCCGACCTGCACGAATCCGACGAGGCCGAGCAACACCCAGATGCCGTTGTTCACGCCCTTGACCATCGGATCACCCGGCGCGCCGTAGCACGCGGGGCACGCGCTCGCGGCCTGGGCCACGAAAAGCATGAGGAGCACGAGGAGAATGCCCGCTGCGACTCTCATGGGAGCTCCCTGAATTTCCGCACGACGTTCATGCCGTAGATCACCAGCGCCACCGCCGCGAGGAGAAAGATCACGCCGAACGCGAGCGCGCCCGTCGTCCCCTCGATGCGGTACTGCCTCACGCCCCACACGCCGACGTACAAAGACAGCATCACCGAGACGACGATGAAGACGATGTGGAAGGCGCGGAGCGACATGGAAGAAGTTCAGTGTCCTGAATGACCGCTGTTTTCGATCGGGGCGGCCGGCGCCGGCTGGCTGGCGTTGAGGTCGTAGCCCTTCCAGACTTTCTGCGCGTTGTATCGCTGGTGCCACGGTCCCCACAGCAGCATGCCGAAGAAGAAGACCGTCAGCAGCAACACCGCGTAAATGAGCTTGCGTTCGGAGATGAGATGCATGAAGAACGCCGCGACGAGCGAGCCCTTCACCACCGCCACCGTGAGCGCGAGCAGGATCGCCAGATGCGTCGGCAGATGCAGCAGGCTGATGGCGACCGTGACGATGGTCAGTGCGCCGAGCGCCGCGAAGACGATCAGGTATCTCCGGATCTCCTTCCGAATCGCCTCGGGGCTGTTGTCGTGACCGAAGTGCTCGTGCGCCTCTTCGATGGCGTGTTCCACCGCGTGTTCGTTCATGCGCCGCTCGCTCTCCTACAAGAGATACAGAATCGGGAAGAGGAAGATCCAGACGAGGTCGACGAAGTGCCAGTAGAGGCCCGTCACCTCGACGCGGTTCGTGTACTGGTCGCGGTTCGTCTCCCACAGCTTCGCGCCGGGACCGATGAGATACCCGAAGACGATCATGCCGCCGAGGACGTGCAGTCCGTGCAGGCCGGTCATGACGAAGTAGGTGGCGAAGAAGTTGTTCGTCGACGGGAAGTGGTGATGCCGGAACTTCGTCGCGTACTCGATGCTCTTGATGACCATGAAGCCGAGGCCGCAGAGCAGCGTGATGCTGAGGAAGATCTTTCCCTTCCGCAGATCGCCGAGCCGGAGGTTCGCCCACGCGAGGACGACCGTCACCGACGAGCCGATGAGGATGAACGTGTTGAGCGTCGCCAGCGGGATGTTCAGCTCCTGCCAGCCGTGCGGCCACGACGGCGCGCTGGTGCGCAGGAGAATCAGCGTCGAGAAGAGCGCGCCGAAGAGCATGACTTCCGACGCGAGGAAGAGCCAGATCCCGAGCTTGCCGTTGTACATCCCGGTGTCGGGACGCGGGTGCAGCGTGTATGGGATCTCGATCTCGTGATGGCCGCCGCCGTGGCCGTGACCGTCATCGACGGGCACGGGATGCGTGAGCGTGGTCGTGGTCATTCGTCAGCTCTCCTTCTGCGCGACGGCGGTGCCGTGCAGCGCACCGCCGCCGGCCGGCACTGGCGCGCCCGGCTGGTCTTCCGGCACGTTCTGCGGCAGATAGTCGTCGCCCTCGTGGTCGGGAACGCTGTACTCGTACGGTCCGCGATAGACGACCGGCAGCACCGCGAAGTTGCCGTGCGCGAGCGGCGGCGCGCTCGCGGCCGACCACTCCAGCGTCGTGGCGTGCCAGTGGTTCGCCTCGACGCGGCGTCCTTTGAAGATGCTGTAGAAGAAGTTGATGATGAATGGGAACTGCGCGACGAGCAGCAGCCACGCCGCGCTGGAGATGAAGACGTTCGTGTGGATGACCGGCTTCGCGTGCATGTACTGCGCGCCGCCGTCATACAGACGACGCGAGACGCCCGCCAGTCCCTGATAGAACATCGGCATGAAGATGCAGTTGATGCAGACCAGTGAGAGCCAGAAGTGCACCTTCCCCCAGAACTCGTTCATCTGCCGGCCGGTCGCCTTCGGGAACCAGTAGTAGATGCCGGCGAACATCGCGAAGATGGTCCCCGGCGCGACGACGTAGTGGAAGTGGCCGATAACGTAGTAGGTGTCGTGTAAGTGGATGTCCGAGGCCGCCAGTCCGAGCGGCAGTCCCGTGAGGCCGCCGATGCCGAACATCGGCAGGAACGCGAGCGCGAAGAGCATCGGCACGGTGAAGCGGATCGATGCGCCCCATAACGAGATGATGAGCGCCGTCAGGATGATGACCGACGGGATCGAGATGATCATCGTGGTCGTCTGGAAGAAGGCGCTGATGGCCGTCCCCATGCCGGTGAGGAACATGTGGTGCGCCCACACCACGAACGACATGAAGCCGAGGAACACGCCCGCGCCGACGAGCGACTTGTAGCCCCACAGCGGCTTGCGCGTGTTGTTGGCGATGACCTCCGAGATGATGCCCATGCCCGGAAGAATGAGCACGTACACCTCGGGATGCGCGAGGAACCAGAAGAGGTGCTGCCACAGCAGCGGATTGCCGCCGCCGGCGTTGTGCAGCGGCGTGCCGCTGATCACCAGTCCCGACGGGAGGAAGAAGCTCGTGCCGGCGACGCGGTCCATCAGCTGCAGGATCGCCGCGGCTTCCAGCGGCGGGAACGCGAGCAGCAGCAGGAACGAGGTGATCAGCTGCGCCCAGACGAAGAACGGCAGGCGCATGAAGGTGAGTCCCTTCGCGCGCAGCTGGAAGATCGTGACGATGAAGTTGATCGAGCCGAGGAGCGACGACGTGATCAACAGCACCATGCCGAGGATCCAGATCGTCTGCCCGTTCGTGGCGATGATCGAGAGCGGTGGATACGACGTCCAGCCGGAGTTCGCCGCGCCGCCGGGGATGAAGAAGCCCGACATCATCAGCAGGCCGCCCGGCAGATAGAGCCAGTAGCTCATCATGTTGAGCTTCGGGAAGGCCATGTCGGGCGCGCCGATCTGCAGCGGCACCACGTAGTTGCCGAACGCGCCGACGGCCAGCGGCACGATGGCGAGGAAGACCATGATCGTGCCGTGCATCGCGCCGAGCTGGTTGTAGAACTCGGGGAGCATGACGCCGCCGGGCGCGTTCGAGGAGCCGAGGAACTTCGCGATCAGAGCGGGGAACGGCTTGCCGGGAAACGCGAGCTGCCAGCGCATCAGCAGCATCAGCGAGAAGCCGAGCAGGAGGAACGTCAGCGCCGTGATGGCGTACTGAATGCCGATCCACTTGTGATCGGTCGAGAAGACGTACTTCCGGATGAACGGGACGTGATGCTCGTGCGCCTTGGCCTCGGACTCGGAGACGCGGATGGCCTCCTCGAGCGCGCGGCGCGCATCACGCGCATACATCCATTGGTTGCCAACCCGGATCTGTCGTTTCGGCGGCATTGCGGCCCTTTCTGACTATCCCTTGAACGTGAAGGTGATCTGCTTCGTCTCTTTCGGACCGACCGTGACCTGCTGCTCCTGCTGGCCGTACTTCTCGTGCCACGCGACGAGCGTGTAGTTGCCCGGCGGGAGGTTGGCGATCGAGAACGTGCCGTTCGGCTGCGAGACCGAATGGAACGGATGCGGAAGCACGACCATCCACGACTTCATCCAGCCGTGCACGTCGCACTTGATGCGGAACGGCTTCATCTCGACCTTGTCGAATTTCTTGGTCGAGGTCATGCCCTGCACCGGCTGTCCTTCGTTGAAGGGCGAGTTCGTCTCCGGCATCGCGTGGACGTTGTGCAGCGTGGCGTCGTCGTTGCGGATCTCGAGCGGCTGGCCGGCCATGATCGCGGAGACGTGCGGGTGATACTGGCAGCCCTTCTGATCGAGGACGACCGGCGTCGACGGCACGGCCACGCCCGTCGGCGCGTTCTTGACGTAGACGATGACGTTCGCGAGCTCGCCGCCCGGGCCGACCATCACCTCTTCGTCGTTGACCGCCGACGTGTGCTGCGACGCGCAGTAGGGATCGGCGCCCATCTGGATCGCGGCCATCTTCGGCGCGGCGCCTTCGAACTTCACGACGCCGCCGATCGTCGCGGCGTCGGCGGATACCGGCGCAGCAGCCGCGGTCGCGGCCGCGGCGGTGCCGCCGGTGTTGTCGGCTGCCGCGGTCTGCGCGGCCTGATCGTCGGTGCCGAGCTCCTTTTCGTCGACGACTTCCTTGCCGCCGCCGCAGGCGACGGCGAGCGTGAGAGACAGCGCAGAAAGTAAAGTAACGTACTTCTTCAGGGACATCCGTTCATCTCCTTGCGATGGTGGTGGCGGCGGGCGCGGACGGCGTGGACGGCGTCTGCGGATTCGCCGGCGCGAGCGGCGCACCCGGCCCGCTGCCGGGGGCGCGCATCTGATCGATTCCAATGCTCCAGATGTAGTCGCGCAGATAGTTGGTCAGCGCGACGGCGTCGGCCATGGTCTTGCGCAGCGCCTGCTCGTCCTGGAAGTACGGCAGGAGCGCGGCCTTGTGCGCGGCGAATTGCGGCGTGTCGATGGCCAGCGCGAGCGGCGACTGGAAGCCGCCCGTCTGCGCGTCGCGCGGGAAGTTCGTCGGCATGCGCGTGCCGGGGATCATCTCGTCCGGACGGCGGATCCAGTCCGCGATCCAGTCGTGGCGCAGGCGCAGTTTCGCCAGCGTCAGGTTCGGCGCGAGCGACTGCGAGTCCGCGGCGTTCGGCAGCGGCGGATTCGCGGGATCGACCGGCGTTACGCTGTGGCACTGCGAGCAGCGCAGCATCGCGAAGACTTCGCGTCCGATCGCGGCGTTCTGCTGCGGCACGGTCTGATAGCGCATCGTGTCGAACTGCGTCTGGCTGCCGTCCGCCGCAAAGCCGCCGACGAGCGTGGCCGCTTCCGAATCCGTGAACTGGAACGTCGGCATGCGCACGTGCAGCCACGGACGGATCTTCGTGACCGTCGGATCCTTGAGGAAGCTGAAGAGCCACGGCGACTGCGCGCGCCCGCCTTCCGGCGTGAGGTCCGGCGGCAGGTAGTTCGGGTCGTTGATCAGCGCCGCGATCGCGCGGCCGTTGCGGTTGACGACGTGGCATCCGCGGCAGTTGTGCTGCGAGATGACTTTCCGCGACTCTTCGACGGCGCGAAGGCGCGGGTCGGCCGCGGCCATGCGGTTCGCGGCGACTTTCTCTTTCGTGAGACCGAGGACGACCGTCGTGACGAGCCGCGCTTCCTCTTCGCTGAGATGGAAGTTTGGCATCTTCAGCTTGTCGTTGTACGGCTTCGTGCGCTCGTCGTCGTAGATGCGCGGGCTGCGGACCTTGTTGTAGACCCACGACGGCACGTTGTGCAGGATGTGCTGCTTCTCGCCGTCCTCGTGCGTGTACTCGTGCACGAACCCGAAGTCGAAGAGGTGCGGCGCCTTCGAGCCTTCGATCGTGAGCTCGGTCCCGATCGGCTTGAGACCTTCGAAGCCTTTGATCTCGTGGCAGGAGTAGCAGCCGTATTTCTCGATGCTGCGCTGCCCGAGGTACACGAGCTGCTCCTGCATCGGCATCGACCGCAGCTTCGCCTCGGCTTCCACATCGGTCATCGTGTTGATGAGGTAGCCCTTCGCGAGATCGTGCACCGCGGCGCGGTCGACCGGCGGAATCGGCGTCTGCATGAAGCGCGGCTTCTGCTGCAGCACGAGGAACGCGGTGATGTCGGCCGCTTCCTGTTCGCTGAGGCGCAGGCTCGGCATCGGCGCGGTCGCGTAGTACGCCTTCGGATTGCGGATCCAGTTGTAGATCCAGCTCGCGTGCGTCTTGGTGCCGGTGCCGACGAGGTTGAAGCCGTAGTTGCGCTCGAGCGGGAAGTCGTCGCGGCGCGCGACGCGCACGACGCCCTTGTCGTCTTTCACCGTGTCCTGCGCGACGTGACAGGCCATGCAGCCGATCGTGGAGACGAGCTCCTGGCCGCGCGCGGCGTCGCCGTTCGGCGGCGATGACCACGCGCGATGCGTCGACTTCGAGAAGAGGTACGTGACGATCGAATGGATCTCGGCGTTCTGGTAGCGGATGTTCTGCTCGCGCTCGCGCGGCGGAACGGCCGGCCCGATCATGTTGCGCTGGAAGAAGAACGACGGCATGCGCGTCGTGGGGCGGAACGAGCTCGGATTCGAGATCCAGCGGAACGCCCATTCCGGCGTTGTCTTCTCGCCGATGCCGTCGAGGTTCGGTCCCGGCTTGCGCAGGTCGGTGAAGCGCCAGTTGTTGATCTTGTGGCAGGCGTGGCAGCCGTACAGCTCCACGATGTGCGTGGCCTTGTTGATCTCGTCGCCGCTGTCGACTTCCATCTGGCCGGCGTGGCACTTGAGGCAGCCGGCCTGGTAGTACTGGCGCGGATACATCGGCGTCTCGAGGAACGGATTCTCCGCGAAGCCCCAGTTGCGCTTCTTGTAGTCCCACGGTCCGGGGAAGAGCGGGTTCGTCGACTTCTCCCAGCGCTGCAGCATGCGCAGGCTCGCGGGCGTATGTCCGGCGCGGCTGAACTCCGTGGCGCGGTCCTGCCCGCGATGGCAGGACGTACAGCCGTACTCGAGCAGCGGATGGGGAGACGCCGAGCCGACGAAGACGTCCAGACGCGGATGCGTCCGGAAGGGATTCAGGATGTCCTGCTTCGCGTCGACGATGCGCTTGAGCTGCGCGATGCGATCTTCAGTGTCGGCGCGTTTGGTCGGCTGGATGAGGTTGCGATCGAGCCTCCCCTGCAGTTCGGTGATGAGGCGCTCGGCTTCCTTCTTCGACTCGAAGCCGGGGCGGTCGATGGCGCGGTGGCAGGTCTGGCAGCGGTCGACGCGCGGCACCGACATGTAGTTCATGTCGATGAAGAGATCGCCGAGGACGACCTGATCGATCTTCAGGGTCGGGTTGATGAAGTCGAGCATCGGCAGATTGAGGATGCTGCGCTTCGACGCGAGCTCCACGTTGCCGAGCTGCTTGTTGAAAAGATCGATGTTGGCGGTGAGCTCTTTCTTGCGGTCCTCGAGCTCCTTGATGCGGCTGAGGAAGCGGTCGAGGCGCGCGCGGACGGCGTCGCGGTCGTGCGTGACGCGCTGAAGGCGCAGATTGAGCTCGTTGACGTGCGCGAGCATCGCGTCGTAGGTGCGCTGCTGCTGCGCGGAGTCGGCGCGGTGCTGGAGAACCGAGGTCTCGAGCTGGTAGCGCTGCGCGTCGAGCTTCGCTTTGGCGAAGCGGTAGTCCTGGTCGGCGGCGTAGTGCTGCCCTTCCCAGTCGTCGAGCTCTTTCTGCACGAGGAGGTACTGATCGCGGTTCTTCGCGATCTCGACCTGTCCCTGCTTCATCTCCGCGTCGAGCTCGGCGAGGCGCTTGCGCGTCGTGGCGTCGTTTGCGGCGTTGAGCTCCTGCTCGATGCGGTCGGCCTGCAGGCGGTTGAACTCGAGCTGGTACCACTTCCAGCCGCGGATGTAGTCGTAGAACACCATCACGCCGGTGACCAGCAGCAGACCGATGCTGGACACCGCGAAGATGAGGTTGAGCTTCCTCATCGGGTAGTTGTGCGGAATGGGCTCTTGCGGTTTCATCGCGTCAGTGCAGTGTCGTCGTCAGGGCGCGGTCAGATGTTGAAAAAGATCTCCTGGATGTGCACGAGGTATTTGAGGTTGAACAGCCAGCGCAGGACCATCTTGATCGGCAGCGCGAGCATGAAGAGGAACAGGAACGCGCCGACGTAGTATCGCGGCCCGCCCATCTTGAGATAGAAGCGGCGGAACGGCCGCGCGGCGAGCGCGGGCGCGAGTGCAAAGTAGAGCAGCACGATAAGGATGCCGGGCGCCTCGCGGATGACCCACAGCTTCGGCAGCGGCATCGCCATCAGCTTGACCCAAACGAGCTCCGAGAGGTCGACGTTGACCAGAGGCTCGAGCTTGTTCGGGTCCCAGTATTCGTAGGGCCCGAAGAAGTTCCAGTTGGGACCTCGCAGGAACGTTCCGGTGATGATGAGGAACGACCAGAGCACGAGGAAGCCGTAGAGGAAGACGCCGATCTCCCACTTGCGCTCGCGGAAGGCGTAGTAGCCGTTGCCCTTTGGATTGGTATCAATGTAAGGGATGGCCATCAGCCCGACGATGATGAGCGTCGGCAGCACCACGCCGGCGAGCCACGGGTCGAAGTAGACCAGCATCTCCTGCAGGCCGAGGAAGTACCACGGCGCTTTCGCGGGATTGGGAGACGACGTCGGGTTGGCCGCTTCCTCGAGCGGCGCGCGGAGCCCCACCGACCACACCACCATGACGATGGTGAGGAGGATCATGCAGAGCATCTCGGTGTAGACGAGATCCGGCCAGGTGAAGAGCTTCTCGTCCGACTCGGTCTTCTCGTACGGGATGCCGCCGGCGAGGATGGCGTGGTCGTTGAGATACGCCTTGCGCAGCGCGATCCACGTGAAGATGGCCAGGAGGAAGATCATCGCCACGATCGGCACGTTGTCGGGCTTGGCGGCGATCAGGTAGAAGTTCGGATCGAACATCGACAGCGCGAAGCCGCCGAGGCCCGCGATGAGCAGCCACTTGCCGACCTTCGGCTCCCACAGGCGCGGTCCGATCTTCGCGAGCGCCCACAGCACGAGGAAGTAGGCCACGGCCAGATAGAGAAGCGGCCGGACGAAGAGTCCGGCCACCACGAGGATCGCGCCGAAGACGAGGAAGCCCGTCCCGCCTTTCGTCTTCACCCTTCCGTCGAGCAGACAGAAGTACACCAGCATGGCGAAGACGGACGACAGCAGGATGAAGGAGATGGACGCGACCGACAGGACGTTGATGAAGTTTTTGAGGAACGTCATCGTCGATTCCTCCGGCCCGCCCTACAGCGGGCCGGAAATCCCTCCGTCCTTCCGCACGCGCCAGAAGTGAATGGCCATGAGGAACCCCGCGGCCAGCGGAATGACCATGCAGTGCAGCACGTAGAAGCGCAGGAGCGTGGCCGCGCCGATCGAGCGTCCGGCGATGAGCGCGAAGCGCGCGTCGTCGCCGGCGTGGATCAGCGGCACGTCCCCCAGCTTCATCAGTGATGACATCGGCCCTTCCGTTCCGGCGCCGGGGCTGGCGCGGGCCATGTTCGAGCCGACCGTGATCGCCCAGATCGCGAGCTGATCCCACGGCAGCAGGTAACCGGTGAACGAGAGGAGCAGCGTCAGCACGAGGAGGATGACGCCGACGTTCCAGTTGAACTCACGGGGCGGCTTGTACGAACCGGTCATGAAGACGCGGAACATGTGCAGCCAGACGGCGATGACCATCGCGTGCGCGCCCCAGCGGTGCATCTCGCGCATGATCCCGAACGGCGCCTGCTCGCGCAGGTCCATGATGTCGGTGAAGGCGTATTCGATCGTCGGCCGGTAGTAGAACATCAGCAAGAGGCCGGTGACCGTCTCGACGAGGAAGAGGAAGAACGAGGTGCCGCCCATGCACCACGTGTAGCTCATGCGCACGCCGCTGCGGCGCACTTTGACGGGATGGAGATGGAGGATGAGGGAGCCGAGGACGGCCAGGACGCGCTTGCGGTTGGTGTTGGGGATGCCGACCCGGAAGATCGACTTCCAGACCTGAGAGTTGACGATGCCTTCCTGAACTTGCTTCAGAGTCATCCATCCCCCGCGTTACAGCGCGCTACCTAGACTTTTAGAAAGGAATCAGCGTTGGTCCATTCACCGCGTTCCTGGTGGAATTGCACCGACTTGTCGACGACGATCTGGCCGTCGGCGGCGTCGATGAAAATCTTCGCGCGCTCGAGCGGGCGCGGCGCCGGACCTTCGAAGTTGACGCCGGTCCGGTAGTAGCCGCTCCCGTGGCACGGGCACTTGAACTTGTTCTGCGACGGCAGCCAGTTCGGCGTGCAGCCGAGATGCGTGCACGTCGTGATGAGCGCGTACATCATCTCCTGATTGCGCACCATCCAGATGCCGTACTTGTCCTTCCAGCGCTCGTCGACTTCGCCCACCGAGTAATCGGCGGGAAAGCCGGCCTTGAACTTCTGCACGGGCTCGAAGAGGACGTTCGGGAAGAGGAAGCGGACGAAGATGGTGGTCAGTCCGCCGACCGCCGCCGCGAGCGCGGCCCACGCCGTGGTGAGCACCAGCGGGAACGAGCGGCGGGTCATCTCCCCCTGCTCGCGAATCTCCGACGCGGCACTCCCCGCGAGCGGAGTTTTCGGGGCCACCTGATAGGGCGTGATGGGCTCAGACATGCAAGATTTCTGAGACGGATTACGGTCGCGCAACTATCGGTGAAAACGGAAAGACTGTCAATGCCGTTGACGCGCTCGTCAGCGCGTCGCGGCGGCGCGTTCGGCGAGGGCCTGCTTCGCGGCCGCGCGCACCTGCAGCGACGGATCTTTTTCGGCGAGCGGTCCGAGCAGCGCGGGCACTTCTTCGGGCGCGATCTTGAGCAGCGCCGGAATCGCGGCGAGCACGATCTCCTCTTTCTGATCGGGTCGCATCGCGGCCACGCGATCGAGACGCGAGCGATCGAGCATCTCGCGCACGACGCCGATCGCGTGCGTATCGCCGAAGCGCGCCAGCGCGATCGCGGCGTTGTAGCGGACGTCGGCGATCTCGTCGTTGAGCGCGGTTTCGAGCGCCGGCACCGCGCGCGCGTCGCCGATCTCGCCGAGCGCGTACGCATCGGCTTTCCGGATGTCCCGCTCGTCGGTCGAGAAGGACTTCAGGAGCGGCGGAACGGCGGCCGGATCGCGCAGACGTCCGAGCGCCAGTGCGGCATAAATGCGCGTCTCGGGATCGGGATCGCCGAGCGCCTCGACGAGCAGCGGCGTCGCGCGCCGGTCGCCGAGATTGCCGAGGACCATGCTGAGGTAGCGCCGGATGCGCGGATCGTCGCCTTTCGCGTCGCGATACGCCGCCTCGACGTCGTCGACCAGATGCGGATACTTCTTCGCCTGCCCCGCGTTGATCAGCTGCGAGAGCTGATACGCCGCCTGCCACCGCTCGTGCCGCCCGCCGCTGCGGACCTCATTGAGGTAATCCGGCACCGTCTGCTCGTCCGACGCGAGCTTGCCGAACAGAAAAAAGATCCCGACCGCGACGGCGACGATGCCGAGGGGAAAGAAGACGAATTGGAAGAGGATGGCGCGGGGAGACTCTTTGGGGACGTCGGACATGCGGGGGTTAGAAGCGAATGAAGAATGAAGAACGCAGAATGAAGAATGAAGAATTGTGGTGGCGCGCGCGTTGCGCGCGCGCGATCCTCTTTCTCAATTCTTCATTCTGCGTTCTGCGTTCTTCATTCATCTTTCTTACTCATCTCCCCGTTCCCATCACCACAAAGTCCGGCAGGTATGTCTTGAGCTGCGTCGGCGCTTCGGGGACGACGATCGCGTCTTTGTCGCAGACGCTCTCGCAGAGGCGGCAGGCGACGCATTTGTTCTTGTCGACGAAGGCGATCTTGTAGTGGTTCGCGAGCGTCTCGTCGTCCGCGTCGATCATGCGGATGCATTCGAACGGGCAGATGTCGACGCAGAACTCGCAGCCGGTGCAGAGGTCTTTGATGACCTGCGCCTTGGGGATGTCCTTCGGCTTGATGCGGTTGATGAACGTGCCGTGCTGGTTCTGGATCGCGTCGACCGGGCAGTAGATGCCGCAGACCGAGCAGTCGATGCAGCGCTCGGGATGGATGTAGTACTGGCCCTTGCTCTCACCCCAGATCGTGTTCGTCGGGCACTTGATCTCGCAGACCGAGCAGCCGATGCACTTGTCAGTAATGAAGTGGGGCATGCGCGTCAGAGTGTAACGTACCGGTCAAGCGTGGAAATGCCCGCGGGCGCCTCGCGCGCAGCACGAGCGCCTCGGGACTCACGTAAAGACGCTGCAGCGCGAACCGCGACGCGAGCGCGCGCAGTTCCGGCGCGCCGCGTTCGCCGAGCCAGACGAAGTCGTCCGGCAGCGCGTCGAGCTCGCTCGCCGTCACGCCGTTCCTCGCCCGCCAGCCGGGATGCACGGCCTGTTCGCGCGGCAACGCGATCGCGTTCGCGCGTCCCGCGGAAACCGTTTCCAGCCAGAGAAAGCCGCTCGCCACGAGCGGCTCCCGCGGCGCGACATGCGCGACGGCTGCGCGCGCCGCGAGTGCGAACGGATCGCTCGGGCGACTCGCGAGGTCGCGAATCCCGTTCGCAATCGTGCACGCGCCGATCGCGACCGTGCCGCCGAAGAGCACGAGCCGCATGCGCGGCGAACAACGCCCGAGCGCCGCCGCGAACCACAACACGAACGCCGGCGCGAGCACCGACTCGAAGCGCAGCGGAAAGTACACGCCATGTCCGGCGAGCGAGAAACCGATCGCGCACGCCAGCGGAATCGCCACCGCCACCGCGAATGCACGCGAACGCGAGCAGACCGCCGCCGTGATGACGATCGCCAGCGCAATCGCGACGACGATCGGTGGCGACGGCGGAAAGAGCGATTGCGCGTAGCGCCCCGCGAAGCTCACGTTCAGCAGCGGCTGCCACGGCGGCAGTTGCAGCTCGCGCAGCCACGCGATCGCCTCCGCCGGCTGCACGCGCGCGAGCAAGAGCGCCGGAATCGCGAGGATCGTCGCTCCGAGGAACGCGAGTGCCGCGCGTACGCGACGCTCACGCGCCGCCACAAGCAGCAGCGGGAAAAAGAAGAACGCGTAGTCGTGCGTGTACGCCGCGCCCACGAGCGCGAGCGCCGCGAGGTCGACGCGTCCGGCGTCCCACGCCACGAGCGCGAGCGTCACGAAGAGCGCGCAGAGCGCGTACGCGCGAGCGTCGATGGCCATGAGCGCCGCCGGCGGGTACACCGCCAGCGCGATGCACGCCAGCCAGCGCCACTCCCCCACTCTCCGCGCGCATGCAATCGCGATCCACGCTCCCGCCGCCGCGACCAACGAGATCGCGCGGATCGCGACGAGCGACCGAGCGCCGAGGAAATGCACGAGGAGGTAATACAGCGGCGGCCCCGAGTCGTGCCGCAGCGCGGCCAGAATCTGCGACGGCGACTGCGCGACGAGCCACATCGTGAAGCGCTCGTCGTAGAACGCCGGACGCACGACCAGCAGCGGAATGCGCGCTGCGAGGAAAAGAAGACCGCCGGAAACCGCGAGCAGACCGATGCGCCGCTCGCGCGACATCGCCTCAGACCGAGAGCAGCTCGGAGATGGTCTTGATCAGATGCGAGCTCTGGATCGGCTTGCTGATGTACGCGTTCGCGCCGAGCGCCAGGCCGCGCTCGCGATCCTCTTCCGCACCCTCGGTGGTGATGATGATGATCGGGATGTTCCGGAGCTGCGAGTTTTGGCGGACGAGCGACACGAGCTTCAGTCCGTCCATCACCGGCATGTTGATGTCGGTGAGGATCAGATCGATCTTGTCGGGACCGGACAATTTCTTCAGCGCGTCGACGCCGTCGACCGCCTCGATGATCTTCGCGTTCTTGAAACGCTTCAAGGAAAACGAGATCAACTGCCGCATGGTCGGCGAGTCTTCGACGACCAGAAAATTGGCGTTCTCCATCCCCACCGGTCGAACCTCTTCTTACCTAACTTGTCGTCGTGAGCAGATCGAGGAAGCTCTGGATCGTGTTCAGCTTCCTCTCGGACTGCGAATAGAGTTTGGATGAGAAGATCGCGGTCGCGGCGTGCGCGGCCAGCAGCGAGAAGAGCTCGTAGTCGACGGCCGAGAACGAGTCTTTTTGCTGGAGGAGCTTGTAGATCACGATGAGACCGATCACGTGCTCCTTGATCTTCAGCGGCACGGCGGCGAGCGGCTTGTCGATGGTGATGGCGCCGCCCTCGACGTCCTGGTTCACGTAGTAGCTCTCGCCGGTCTTCGCGACCGTGCCGAGCACGCCTTCGCCGAGGCGCGTGGAGATCGCGTCAACGCCGGGCATGACGTCTTCGCCCTCGTACGCGATCGCTTTGAGCTCGTTCGTCTTCTCGTCGAGCAGGAGGATCGCGAACGCCTCCGCGCCGACGAGATTGATGATGATCTCCTGGACGATCTGAATGACCTCGCGGAAGTCGAGCGTCGAATGGAGCTGATAGCTCGCGACGTAGAGGTTCGCGAGGTTGTTGTTCTGCTCTTCGATCTCGATGTAGCGGTTCGCGAAGTCCTTGTTCTCTTCCTCGACTTCGCGGAAGCGCTGCTGGATGCGGCGGTTCTCCTCGGTGAGCTGCGAGATCTGCTCGCGCAGGCGCTGCACTTCCTCCGGCGCGACCGATTCGGTCTCGAGCGCCGCGAGCCGGTAACGCAGGCGCTGGTTCTCCCGAAGCAATTCCTCGGTGAACTCCTTGCCCTTGTTGAACAGCTCCAGGAACTTTTCCGCTCTTTGTTCTTCGCTCATCTCTCGTGGGACCCGCGCGAGTCGGCTGAATGTAGCACAGCGTCGTGAGCGGGCGAACAGGAAGTTGTTGCGATTCGGCGTAACGCCGCTCAACCCATGCAGAGGCGCTGGATGGCGTTGCCGATCTGCGCGAGCGGCAGCACTTCGTCCACCGCTCCGGTCTTGATCGCCTCGGACGGCATGCCGAAGATGATCGCGCTTTCGGCCGACTCCGCGATCGTCTTTCCGCCGCGATCGTGCACGTCGCGGATCGCCTCCGAACCGTCGTCGCCCATGCCCGTCATGATCACCGCGACGAGCCGCTCGCGGCACGCATCGCTCGCGCTGCGGAAGAGGCGGTCGACCGACGGCGCGTACAGATCGCCGCTCCCCGCCGGCGTGACGCGCAGCTGCAGCGCCTCGCCGGTGCGGCGCACCTCGCTCTGCATGCCGCCCGGCGCGATGTAGACGGTGCCCGGCACGAGCATCTCGCCGTCGTGGCCTTCCTTCACTTCGAAAGCAGTCAACTTGTTGACCCGTTCGGCGAAGAGGCGCGTGAACGTCGGCGGCATGTGCTGTGCGACGACGAACGGCACCGGCAGCTGCGGCATCGACTGAAAGAGATGCTGCAGCGCGGGCGGACCGCCGGTCGAGCAGCCGATGGCGATGAGCTGCACGCCTTTCGGACAGCTGTCGGGCATCGTCGCCGGCGTCGACGGCGCGGCTTCTTCTTCCTGCGCGCGGCGGCGGAGGTTCTCCATCGAGAGCTCCGCCACCTGCATCACTTTCGAAACGAGATCCTTTTCGATTTCCTCGAGACGCGGCGAGACGCGGCCGCCCGGTTTGGCGATGAAGTCGAGCGCGCCGAGCTCGAGCGCCTTGAACACGCTGCGGTCGCTCGCGCGCGACGACACGGCGATGACCGCGGTGGGCAGGTTCGCCATCAGCCAGCGCAGGAACGCGAAGCCGTCCATGATCGGCATCTCGAGATCGAGCGTGATCACGTCGGGCCGCAGCTTCATCACCTGCTTGATCCCGTCTTCGCCGTTGACCGCGGTGCCCACGACGCTGATGCGCGGCTCGGTCTCGAGCATGCGCGTGAGCGTCACGCGGTTGTAGGCCGAGTCATCGATGACCAGCGCGCGGATCGGGGAAGAAGAGGTGGGCGGCACGCGGCGCACATTCTAGTGGAGAAAAACGCCGGCCCTCATCGCCGCAGGAATGTGACAGCGACTACTAGTTCCACCGTACGATACTCGTCGTACATGCGAGCTGCTGTTCTGCTTCTCTTCGCCGCCGCCGCGCTCCCGCTCCGTGCTGCCCCATGCGCGCAAACGCAAACGGAACCGGTGCCGATCACGACCTGCACCGCGGCGGACGCGCGCCTTGCGGCACTCCGCGCCGAGCTCGTCGCGCTCGTGCGGAACGGCAAGATTCCGTCGATCTCCATCGCGGTCGTCGACTCCGGAAAGACGATCTGGGAAGAGTCGATCGGCTGGCGCGACCGCGAGCAGAAGAAGGCCGCCACGCCGGACACGCCGTATCTGCTCGCGTCGCTCGGCAAGTCCATCACGGCGACGGCGGTGATGCGTTTCGTCGATCAGCACCTCGTCGCGCTCGACGCGCCCGTCTCGCGTTACCTCGGCGAGAACAAGCTGACGATCTACGAAGGCTCGGCGGACGCGGTCACGGTCGGACGCCTCCTCGACATGACCGCCGAGATTCCGCATGGCGGACTCTCGTTCTCCTCCGCGGCCGCACGCGCGCGCTACACGCGGGCCGACCTCGTGCGCAATCGCGGCATGGTGATCTTCGCGCCGGGCTCCGTGCCGATGTACTCGAACATGAGCGTCGGCATCGCCGAAGAGGTCATCGCCGGCGCGGCCAAACAGCCGTACCGCGATTTCATGAACGAGCGCTTCTTCCCTCCCCTCGGCATGACGCAGAGTTTCGTCGGCCCGTCGCGCGAGCCGGCCGCGCTGCATTACACCGGCGACGGCACGCTGCTGCCGCCTTCGTTCGACGTGCCGGAAAGCTCGCTGTCGATGTACGCGAGCGTGGAGGATCTCGTGCGTTTCGCGCGGCTGCATGCCGGCGGCGGCGATGCGTTCGTGAAGCCGGAGACGCTGCGGCTGATGCAAACCCATCGCAGCGGTTTCGAGCACGCGCCGCTCGCGTACGGCATCGGCAACATCGCGCTCGCCGACGGAACGTATCTGCTCAGCGACGGACGCGCGGGCGGCGCGCAATCGACGCTCCTGCTGTTTCCGGCGGCGCAGCAGGCGGCGATCTGCCTCATCAACGCGACGGGCGGCCGCTGCGACGAGCTCGCGTTCCGCATCATGGACGCGCTGCGTCCCGGCTTCCAGCACAACCTCGAGGAAGGCATCGGCGAGTACGAGGCGTGGGCGAACGCGCCGTACGCGGATCGCGCCGCGCTGAAGGGCGAGTGGCGCGGAGAGATCCAGAACGCGCAGACGAAGCTGCCGATTCGCCTCCTCTTCCAGGACGACGGCGACGTGCACGTGCGCGTCGGCGAACAACCGGAGACGCTGCTCGCCGTCAGCCCGCAGGAAGGCTACTTCGGCGGAACGTTCATCGCGAACGTGCCCGCGGAAGAAGCGGCCGGACATCCGCATCGCGTCGAGCTGCGCGTGCGGCGCAACGCCGATCGTTTGTCAGGGTATGTCGTTTCGGATTTCTCGAACGCGGACGGCTCGTTCTCGCTGCCGTCGTACGTGTGGCTGCGAAAAGCTGAATGAAGAATTCAGAACGCAGAACGCAGAATGAAGAACTGTGGTGGCGCGCGCTTTCGCGCGCGCACGTGCTCTTTTTCTCAATTCTTCATTCTGCGTTCTGCGTTCTTCATTCAGCTTTCACTTCTGATACACCATGTCGTGCTTCAGATGCCGCAGCTTGAACTGCGTCGAGAGCGAGATCAGCGACTCGCTGTGACCGAGCAGCAGGTAGCCGCTCTCGACGAGGCGGTTGTAGAAGTTCGTCACCACGATCTTCTTCGAGGCGTCGTCGAAGTAGATGATCACGTTGCGGCAGAAAACGACGTCGAGGTGGCCGAGGAGCGAGACGCGCGCTTCGTCGTAGAGGTTGAGGCGGCCGAAGGAGACGCGGTTGCGCACCTCGTCGCTCACCTTCCACGAGCCGTCGGCTTCGCGCGTGAAGTACTTGTCGCGCAGCGCGGGCGTCGTGGCGCGGAAGGCGTTCTCGCGGTACTGACCCTTGCGCGCTTTCGAGAGCACCTGCTGGTTGATGTCGCTCGCGAAAATCTCGAACGTGGCGTGGTCGTACCAGCCCGCTTCCTGCAGCAGCATCGCCAGCGAGTACGGCTCTTCACCCGACGAACATCCCGCCGACCAGATGCGCACCTTCTTCACGGTCTTGCGCGAGAGGATGTCGGGAATGACCTCTTCGATGAAGGCCTGCAGCTGCGCGGGCTCGCGGAAAAAGTACGTCTCGTTCGTCGTGACGAGATCGAAGATCTGGTCGAACTCCGCGTCGGCGCGCGGGTCGTACTGGAGGAAGTAGAAGTACTTCTGGAACGAGTCGAAGTTCAGCTCGCGCGCACGCGGCGAGAGTCGTTTCTGAAGCAGATACTTCGACGAGTCGCTGAACCACATGCCGGAGCGTTTGTAGATCTGCTCCCGCAGCAGCCGGAAGACGTCGTCCGGCAGCTCCATGTGGTGGTTCAGCGAGAAATTGAACGTCGACATCGAGTCAGTCGCTGCTGCGTTTCATCGCCGCCAGAATCGCGGCAATCACTACCTCTCTTCTGCTGTCCGCGGTGCGCCACGCCTCCTCGAGGAGGTCGCGATACAAATCCTTGTGGCGGACGAGCACGTCCGACACGTCGTCGAGAATCGCGGTGTTCTCGAGCGCTTTGAAAAGCACGGGGAACGATGAGCGGTCGGCGACCTTGTCGAGCGCGAGCACCGCCGACTGCTGCACGTACGTGTCCGGGTCTTCCAGCGCGCGATGCAAAACCGGCAGCGCCGCGCGATCGCCGCGCATGCCGAGCGCCGTCGCCGCCGCCGCGCGCATTCGCCAGTCGTCGTGCGCGAGCGCTTTCAGCAGCCGCTCGAACACGTCCTCGCCCGGAATGCGCGCGAGCGCGAGCATCGCCGCGCGCTGGATCTCGGGATCGGCTTCGCCGAGACAGCCGCAGAGCACGTCCTTCACGTTCGGGTCCTCGGATTTGCCGAGCGCCTCGATGACGGCGATGCGCACCGGCGCGGGATCGTGCGTGAGATGGCGCATCAGCGGCTCGATCGACGCGGGCTGGCGATACTCGCCGAGCGCCTGCGCCGCCGCGGTGCGGATCCAGATGTCGTGATCATCGAGCGAGCTGATGAGCGGCTCGAGTCCGGTTTCCGGGCGCAGCCGCACGATCGCGTTGATCGCCGCGAGCCGCACCGGCGTCGCCTCATCGGCGAGCGAGAGCACGAGCTGATCGGCGAAACGCTCCTCGCCGAACTTGCCCATCAGCGACACGGCTTTCTGCCGGATCGCGGGATCGCTGTCTTTCGACGCGAGCAGCAGCTCGTCGTGATACCCCTCGCCCTGGATGTTCACGTACACCGAGAGCGAGTTGAGCTTGATCGGAATCGAATGCGACTGCAGCAGGCGTTTGATTTTCGCGAGCACATCCTGCTTGGCCTCGGGGAACGCCGCCACGAGCGCGGAGATCGAGTTGACCGCGGCCTGCTGCGACGCGACGTCGGGATCGTCGAGCTTCGCGAGCAGGTAGTCGATCGACGCCGGATCGGGAATCTCGCCGAGCGTCTCCAGCGCGAGCCGGCGGATCATCGGGTTGTCGTGATCGAGGAACTGCAGGATCGACGGAATCGTCTCGCGTCCGCCGATCATGTTCACGACGCGCAGCAGCAGAGCGATGCACTCGTCCTCGTCCGTGTTCTGCAGCGCCTCGAGGATGCGCGGAATCGCGGCGGGGCCGAAGTCGATGAGCGCCTGCGCGGCCACTTCCGCGGTGTCGGGATTCTCGAGCTGCCCGAGCAGCACCGGCACCGCGCGCTCGTCGCCGGACCAGCCGAGGAACTTGAGGATGAAGAGCTTCACCTCACGCTTCGGCGTGGTCTGCAGATGTTCGAGCAGCGGCACGATCTTCTCGCGCGGGAACGACTCGCGGAAGCGGTTCTGGATCAGCTGCCGCTCGGTCTGTTCGACGATGCGCGGCTTGCTCGCCTCAGCTACACGGACCAGCGCGCGCAGCGCGGTGAGATTCAGCTTCTCTTCGCCGGCGATGATGCGCAGGAGGAAGTTCACGGTGCCGACGTCGGCGATCTTTCCGACCGCTTCGAGCACCGGCTTGCGCAGCGACTTCTCGGCGTACAGCGGAAGGACGAGCGGCAGCGCGGTGCGGTCGCCGATCTCGCCGAGCGCTTCGATGACGTGAAACTTCAGCCAGAGATCGTCGCGTTGCGCGAGCACGCGCGTGAGATGCGGCAGCGCGGCCGCGTCGCGGAACTTGCCGAGCGACGAGACGATCGACGACGCCACGTTGACGTCGTGCTCGCGGTCGAGCAGCTCGACGAGCACGTCGAAGCCGTCGCGGCTGCGCAGATCGCCGATGAGATTCACGAGCGAGAGGCGGACGTCGATGTCTTCTTCGTGGCGCAGCCGCTCGACGATCGGCGGAATGGCGCGGTCTCCGATGCGAATCAGCGCCTCGGTCGCCGAATTGCGCTTGCCCGCGTTCTCGGCGTCGGCCAGCGCGTCGAGCAGTCCGTCGACGATCTCCGGACGCGCGTCGCGCACGAAGCCGTCGACGATGGTCTTGCGCACGCGCCAGTCCTTGTCGCCGAGGAGCTCGAACATCAGCGGCAGATCGCGCTCGTCGGCGGAGTGCGCGACGAGGAACGCGGCCTTCTGCCGCGCGTCCGGATCGGCGGAGCGGGCCTGTTCGATGATCTGCGGATCGGCGGTGGTCATTGCGTTCCCGTCCTCAAGCGCGCCAGCTCTTCGCGTTTCATCTGCACGAACTGCTGGAGCGTCTCGGTGAAGATCTCGCTGTCGCGGCGGACGCGGTGCGGCACGCGCGACTCGTAGTACTGGCGTCCCTCGTCGATCTCCGCGCGCAACACCTCGAAGAAGTTGTCGTCGCGGATGCCCTGCTCCACCTTCGCGGCGTGATAGATGATGATGTCCGAGAGGATCAGGCGCGCGAGCCTCCGCGCCTCGTCGTACTCGCGCGGCTCGATCGGAATCTCCGCCGTGTCCCCCACCTCGGGGAACAGCTTGCGGATGATCTGCCGGAACTCTTTCTCCGGGATCTGCTCTTCGATGTACTCGTCCGCGCCGTAGAGGTTCGTCGGATTCGCGCGGAAGCGGTTCGCGCGGAACAGCGCGCCGATGAGGATGACGCGTGTCGCGTCGAGCGCCGGGTCCGCCTTGATCTCCTCGGTCACTTCCACGCCGAGCTTGCCCTTGAGGTAGACGTTGACGATCACGAGCTCGGCGCGGGTGCGGCGGACGAACTCGAGCGTCGGGTCGCCGGTCTCGAAGAACTCCACTTCGAAGCCGAGGCGGCGCAGCTGATCGCCGAGGAACGAGCGGAAGGCGCGTGGCTCATCGGCGATCGCGGCCAGGCGGCGGCGTGGGATGCGCACGGGCGCCGGTTGCTGCTGCGGTTGCGGCTCGTCCTCGGGGACGGGATGCATGCCGCTCGCGGTGCGCGGTTTGAGCACCATCTGATAGGCGCACTTGGGACAAGCCACGCGCACGGGCATGAGGAGCGGCGTCGAGATCGCGGCGCGAAAGCTCGAGCCGCATTTCCTGCAAGTCAGGTCCATTGGTTGATTTTCCGGGAGGGATCGGTCACGCCGTGCTCGCCGCGAGCGCCCTGCTGTCGAGTAGCTTGTCCAAATCGAGCAGGATCGTCAACGCGCCGCCCGCGCGGAAGACACCGCGGATCGAGGAGTCGAGCTCCGTCGCGTGCACGACCGGATGCGGCTCGACCTCGCTCGCGGCCGCTTTCACGACGCGCAGAACGCGGTCGACGACGAAGCCGACCATCTCGCTGCCGAAGTCCGCGACGACGATGCGCGTGTCGGGCGTCGCCTCGCCCGCCGCTGGATGGCGGAGCTTCCGGCGCACGTCGACGAGCGTGACGATCGTGCCGCGCAGCGAGAGGATGCCGACGATCGACGGATCGGCGTTCGGGATGCGCGTCACCGGACGCGGCGTGACGATCTCGACGATGCGCTCGATGTCGACCGCGTACTGCTCGCGCGCGATGACGAACGTGAGCAGCTCCAGCAGCGCCGCGGTCGCGGAGGAGACGTCTTCCGCGCGCGCGGCTTCGGTCTCGCGCCGTTTGCCCGCGTCGCGTTTGAACTGCTCGAGCTTCGACGCGGCGGCGGGCGATGCGTCGCCGGCGACGGCGGGCGCCGGTGGCTCAGGTATGACAACCTCGCTCGGCGTCGCGACGGCAGACGCCGGCGCCTCGGCAGACGCGGGCGCGTTCGCGGTTTCTTCTTCTGCCTTCTGCCTTCTGCCTTCTGCCTTCTTCTTCCGAATCTTCACCAGATCAACCATGCGCCGCCTCCGCTCCTGATTCGGATGCAATGCGGTGCTCGGCCGCGGCGGAGTGGACGCGCGGCGGCTCGATGGTCTCGGCGTCTTCGCCGAACGCGTCGAGGAGCGCGGTGGTCGCGAGCGTGTTGATGAGGCGCGGGATGCCGCCGCTGAGAGCGTGGATGGTTTCCATGGCGTCGGTGCTGAACGGATTGCGCTGCCCGCCGGCGACGCGGATGCGATGCTCGATGTAGCGAATCGTCTCCTCGACGGAAAGCGGACCGAGAGAGTAGCGCATCCCGATGCGCTGCCGAAGCGGCGCGTACGCATGCCGCTCGAGCCGCTCCTCGAGCTCGGGCTGCCCGATGAGCACGACCGAGAGCAGGTTCTGATCGTCGAGCTGGAAGTTCGTCAGCAGCCGGATCTCGTCGAAGGTGGCCTTGCTCGGAATCAGCTGCGCCTCGTCGATCATCAGCACCGGCTCACGCCTCGCCTCGTACAGCTCGTAGAGCTTCGTGTGCAGCTGATCGAGCAGCTCGTGGCGGAAGCGCGCCGGCTCGAGCTCGAGTCCGCGCGCGACCGCGCGCAGAAGCTGCGTCGGCGTGAGGCGCGGATTGATCAGAAGAACAACCGGCCGCGCGTCGCCGATGCGGTCGATCAGCGCGCGCGAGAGCGTCGTCTTCCCCGAGCCGATGTCGCCCGTGAGCAGCGCGAGCTCCTTCTCCTCCACGGCGTACTCGAGCCGCGCCAGCGCCTCGCGGTGTTGTCTCGACTCGTAGAGAAACGACGGATCGGGCGTCTTGCCGAACGGCTTCGCGTCGAGGCCGAAGAAGTCTTCAAACATGCGCCGCCCGCGCTCTCGTCTCTCGCGCGCGCCCGCCGAAGTGATCGATGAGCGAGCCGACGTCGACGACGAGGATGATCTCGCTCTCGCCGATCTCGGTCGCGCCGGCGACGCCGGGCACGGTCTTGAGGCGCTCGCCGATCGACTTGATGACCACTTCCTGCTGGCGCACGAGCGCGTTCACGAGAATGCCGACCGTCTTCTCGCCCGCGCGCGTGACGACGACGAACCACTTCGTGTCGGGGCCGTGATCGTGGTCGTCGTCGAGATCGAACGCGTCGGCGAGCCGGAGCAGCGGCAGCGTGAAGTCGCGCAGCGTGAAGACCTCGCGACGCTCGACGGTGCGGATGTCGCGCGAGTAGATGCGCAGCGACTCCTCGACGCTGGTCAGCGGAATGGCGAACTTCTCGCCGCCCGCCTCGACGATCAGCGCCTGGATGATCGCCAGCGTGATCGGCAGCGAGATGCGGAACGTCGTCCCTTCGCCGACGCGCGAGATGACGTCGATCGTGCCTTTGAGCTCCTGCAGGTTCTTCTTCACGACGTCGAGCCCGACGCCGCGCCCGGAGATCTCGCTCACCGTGGCCGCGGTCGAGAAGCCGGGCGTGAAGAGGAGCTCGTACGCGCGCTGCTGATCGACGATGTCCTTTTCACCGATTAGGCCGCGCTGCACGGCCACGCGCTTCACGTTCTCGGGGTTGATGCCGCGGCCGTCGTCGGTGACGTCGAGGACGACGGAGTTGCCCTGCTGATACGCGTTCAGCGTGACGCGCCCGACCGGACTCTTGCCCGCGCGGCGCCGCTCGTCCGGCGGCTCGATGCCGTGATCGAGCGCGTTGCGGATGATGTGCATCAGCGGATCGGTCAGCTCCTCGACCATCATCTTGTCGAGCTCCGTGTCCTCGCCGCGCAGCACGAGCTCGATCTCCTTGCCGAGCTCGCGCGCGACCTTGCGCACGGTCCGCGAGAGCTTCGAGTAGATCTGCCCGACCGGCACCATGCGGATCTCGATGACGGACTTCTGCAGCTCGTTGAGCTTGCGGTCGAGATTGCGCGCGACCTTCCCCAGCTCGTGCGAGGTCATGCGCCCCTGCTGGACCGACGTTCGATCGGCACTGGCGCGCGTGAGCGCCTCGAGCTGCGTCTTCTGGATGATCAGCTCGCCCACGATGTTCATCACGTGATCGAGCTTCGCGATGTCGACGCGCACGGTCTGCGACAGCGATCGCAGCGACATCTCTTCTTCCACGATCTCCGTTGGAGCAGGAAGCGCTGCCGGCGCCGCGGCGCCCGGCTCGCTCTTCCGCAGCGACGTCACCGCCGCGTCCGGCGCGAGCACCTGCACGGCCGCCGCGTCGAGCGTCGAGCCGTACAGCAGGCGGAAGGCGATGCCGTTCACGTTGCCGGTCGGAATCGCGGGAAGAGTCGAGATCACCTCGCCCGACTCGCTGAGGCTCGCCGTCAGCGCGCGCAGCCGCTCGTCGAAATCGGAAAAGTCGAACGTCACCTCGAGAACGAGGATGTGCTTCGCCGCGCGCACGTTCTCGAGCAGGCGATGCTCCTCGTATTCGGTGAGCGACTTCTTGGTCTGCTCGTCGAGCGTGAGCTCCGCGAACGGATCGTCGTGCACGCGCGCCGGCTGGCTGGTGATGATGTGATGGATACGGCTGGTGAGTCCCGTCATGTCGACGAGCGCGCCGAGCGACGGATCGTTGATGGCGATGACGAGACGGTTCAGCGAGTCGACCGAGTCGTAGAGCAGATCGATGAGGTCGCGCGTGATGGCGATCCTCCCCATCCGCAGCCGGTCGAGCATGTCCTCGAGGCTGTGCGAGAGCTCGGAGATCTCGGTGAAGCCGAGCATCCCGGCCAGACCTTTGAGCGAGTGCACCTCGCGGAAGATCTTGTTGACGAGCTCGGGACGGACGTTCTGTCCCTGCGACTCGAAGTCGACGAGATCGCGCGAGAGCGTGTCGAGCAGTTCTTCGGCTTCGCTGGTGAACTCGTCCCGTGCGCGGTCGTCTTCTCTGGCCATGAGCCCGTGCCGTTACGCGACCCGCAGCAGCCGCCGCAGCTTCTCGACGAGGTCGCCCGCCTGAAACGGCTTGACGAGGTACTCCTCGGCACCGAGCGCCGCGGCGCGCCGCCGATCCTCTTCCGTCGACTCGGTCGAGATCACCATGATCGGGATCGAGCGGTAGACGGGGTGGTTCTTGAGGAAGCTCACCAGCTCGAGGCCGTTGATGTCCGGCATGTTGATGTCGGTGAGGATCGCGTCGAACTTGTGATGCGGCAGCGTCTTGAGCGCCTCGAAACCGCTGGCCGCCTCGACGATCTCGAGGTCGTAGCTTTCCGTCCCGCTCTCGATGATGGTCGTCAGATACGCCCGCATCGACGAGGAGTCTTCGACAACCAGAATCTTCATATCCTCAGCGCCGCCCCGCCCGTTCCGACGCGAACACCGCGTTCCCGAACGCATAGCCGGCCTGTGAAAGGAAGATCTCCAGTCCGGTCATACTGTCGATGGGAGCGCGATGCTCGGCGTTGTCTCCGTACAGAATACCAATCGCGCGGTTTGCGTGCAGGATCGGAAGTGCAACGACTTCCGTCGGCAGCAGCCCGCCGAGCTTCTCGATGAGGTCGACGTTCGCCGGCGTGCGCCGCATCTTGCCGTGATGCGCGGCGCCCGCCTCGACGACGTCGCTGAGGATCGACGGCTCGTTGCGCGGCACGCGCAGGTTGCGCACGCGCGCATCGAGCTCGTCGCCGCCGCCCGCGCCCGCGCGTCCGAAGCCGCCGAGGCCGACGAACGCGTCGTCGCTGGTCATGAAGAGCGCGCCGCGATCGAGGTACTCCGCGGAAAGACGGAGGATCGTCGCGGAGACCTCGCCGATGTCGTTCGGATTCGAGAGCTCGTTGATGAGCTGCCGCAGCAATCCGAACGAACGATCGATGGTCTCCTTCGTCGCCTGCTCGTAAAACTTCTTGCCCGCCTCGGGACCGAGGCCGCCGGTCATCTGTTCGTATTGCTGGAACGAGCGGTCGGCGAAGAGCACGAGCTCGTCGGCGAAAAGCGCGAGCTCTTCCTCGACGAGTCCCGGCTGCAGGCGCGCGGGTGACGGCTTCGTGAGATAGAGATCGGCGCCCGCGCGCAGCAGCGCATGGCGGCGGCGCAGATCGGCGACGGAATCGACGAGGACGACCGGCAGCCGCGGATTCTTCCGCTTCACCTGCTGCATGAGACGCACGGACGCGTCGTCGTCGGTGAGCTCGAGGAACGTGACGAAGAAGCTGTTCGAGCGGAAGAGGTCCGTCATCGACGAGCGCACGTCATCGAGCGAGCCGTACTGAAAGATCTTCACGCCCCACTTCGTGAACGCGCGCCGCGCGGCGACGCGCACGAGCGGGTTGCGCTCGAAGAGCACGACGTTGCGATACGCGGCGTCGGGCGACTCGATCTCGAAGAGTCCGCCCGCGACTTTGAACTGCCCGCTCCCCGCGCCCGACGCGGCGATCGACGTCGACGAGAGCGCCGGCGTGTGGTCGGGCGGCACGAGCGGCCCGGCGCCGGTGCCTTCCGGCAGCTCGTCGATCGGCGTGAACTCCTCGCGCGGCGTCGGAAAGCGCACGACGTTGTCGTTCGCGGGCGTCGCGGGCTCGGGCGGCGGCGCGGGCACTTCGACGGGACCGAGCGGCTGTCCCAATCCGAGGTTCAGCGACGCGGGCGTGGCCTCGGCGGGAGCGGAGCCGCGCAGCAGCGCCTTGCCGACCTTCAGCGACTCCTCGAGACCCTTCAGCGGCTTGAGCTTCTCGCCGTCGGCGCCGCCGAGGAGACGGTTCGGGGCGAAGCCGCCTTCCTTGAAGAGCTGATCGGGATCGTATTCGACGTCGAGCGCGCTCATCGCATCGCTGAGGATGAAGTTGAACTCCCCTTCCTTGCTCTGCAGCAGCGGCGTGACCACGCTGAGGATGCGCTGCCGGATCGCGTTCGCGAGATCGTCCTTCGAGAGGAAGTTGAGATCGAGCGCGGCGAGGCCCGCGGAGATCCCGCGCTCCTCCATCTGCCGCAACATGGCGCCCTTGTCGTGCGAGATCAGCTCCGCGGCCTCGAGAAACGACACGAGATCGGGATGCTGCGGCGAGGCCGCGTTCACGACGAGCCCGGAGCGAAAGAGCACCGTGTGCCGCCCGACGCTGTCGATGATCTCGAGCACGCCGGTGCGGCGCGAGAGATAGACGATCTGAACGATGTCGGTGAGGGAAAGATCTTCTAAACGGCCCAGCAAGCTCACGGTGTGTTGCCTCCGCGCCGCGTGGGCCGAATGCAGAATGCAGAATGCAGAATGCAGAACGTAGAACGAGGCGCGGGAGCGTTTCTCAATTCTTCATTCTGCGTTCTGCGTTCTGCGTTCGTCTTCACCCGCGAGATTGTAGCGTTTCAGTATCCCGTCCAATATCCCGTTGATGAACTGACTCGACTTCTGCGTGCCGTACTTTTTCGCGATCTCGATGGCCTCGTCGATGATCACGAGCTTCGGCGTGTCGTTCTCGTGGAGGAACTCGTAGATCGACATGCGGATGATGTTGCGGTCGACGGCGGCCATGCGCGAGAGGCGCCAGTTCTCGGCCTGGTTCTGGATCATCTCGTCGATCTCGCTCACGTGATCGACGGTGCCGCGGAAGATCTTCGTGGCGAACTCGCGCGTGTTCGGCTTCGACTTCTGCAGTTCTTCGAACGTGTCGATGATCTGGTCCGGCTGGTTGCCCGACATGTCGTGCTGAAAGAGCATCTGCAGCGCGAGCTCGCGCGCTTTGCGGCGGGCACCCATTTACGACTCCTTCGTGCGAAGCTTGCGCCAGAGACTGGCCATCTCGATGGCCGCGAGCGCCGCTTCCCACCCTTTGTTTCCGCGCCCCTTCGACGAGCGTTCGACAGCCTGCTCGTACGTGTTGCACGTGATCACGCCGAACGCCACCGGCACGCGCGTGTCGACGGAGATGCGCGAGAGCTCGTTCGTCACCTGCGCGGAGATGAAGTCGAAGTGCGGCGTGTCGCCGCGAATGAGACAGCCGAGCGCGATGACGGCATCGCAGTCGCTGACGAGCTTCGCCGCGAGCGTCGGAATCTCGAAGGCGCCCGGCACGCGGTAGAGCGCGATCGCGTCGTCCGTGGCGCCGTGACGCGCGAGGCACTCCAGCGTGCCATCGAGAAGGCCGGAGACGATCTCGTCATTGAAGCGGCTGGCGATCACGGCGAAGCGCAATCCGTCCGCGCGGAGCTCACCTTCGAAAGAACGGGGCATTGCGGGCGCGGATTATAACCACGTGAGCCCGCTCACGTGCGCCGCGCGTGGCGCGGTCTATGCTCCGCGGCGAGACGATGCCCTCTCCTCGCGGCACGCGGCGATTCGCAGCTGTGCTGGGTACGTCGGCGATTGTGTGCCTCGCGCTCGCGCACTCCGTCTTCGCAACGGTCCCCGCCGGCTTCACCGATGTCTCGCTGACGTCCGTCACCGGTCCGACCGCACTCGCGTTCACGCCCGACGGACGCCTGCTCATCACGCAGCAGACCGGCAGCCTGCGGGTCTATCAAAACAACGCGCTGCTCGCGACGCCCGCGATCACGTTCGCGGCGAGCACGATCTGCACGAACTCCGAGCGCGGCCTCCTCGGCGTCGCCGTCGATCCGTCGTTCGCGACGAACGGCTTCGTGTATCTCTTCCGCACCGTCAACTCCGGCGGCACGTGCGTCAACCGCGTGGCCCGCTTCACGATGAGCGGCAACACCGTCGATGCGGGGTCCGAGCTCGTGCTGATCGACAACATGCCGTCCACGGCCGGGAACCATAACGCCGGACACCTGCAGTTCGGCAAGGACGGCTATCTGTACATCACGATCGGCGACGGCGGCTGCGACTACGCGGCGGGCGGCGGCTGCGGCGGCGCGAACGATGCCTCGCGCGACCAGAACATCCTCCTCGGCAAGCTGCTGCGCATCACGTCCACCGGCGGCATTCCGCCGTCGAATCCGTTCCAGGGCGCCGGCACCGCGCGCTGCAACGTCACCGGCTCCACGACCGCGGGCAACAAGTGCCAGGAGACGTTCGCCTGGGGCTTCCGCAATCCGTTCCGCTTCACCATGGATCCGAACGCCGCGTCGACGCGCATCTTCGTCGACGACGTCGGCCAGAACGCGTGGGAGGAGATCGACGTCGCGCAGGCCGGCGCCGACTACGGCTGGAACTGCCGCGAAGGCGCGCACACCAACAACACCAGCGGTCCGTGCAGCCCGACGCCGCCGAACCTGGTCGATCCGATCTTCGAGTACTCGCATTCGGCCAATGTTCCGGGCACGAGCGTCAGCGGCTGCGGATCGATCACCGGCGGCGCGTTCGTGCCGAACGGCATCTGGCCCGGCTACGACAACAAGTACCTCTTCGCCGACTATAACTGCGGCGCGATGTTCACCATCGACAGCAACGCGCCCGCGAACGCCACCGCCTTCGCCACCTCCCTCGGCGGGAGCAGCGCCGTGCATCTGCTCTTCGGCCCGTTCGGCGCGACGCAGGCGCTCTACTACACGACCTACGCGGGCGGCGGCGAAGTGCGCCGCGTCCAGCTCAACAACAGCGCGGGCAACAACGCGCCGATTGCGAACGCGAGCCAGACCGCGCCGACGAGCGGCAACACGCCGCTGACCGTCACGCTGAACGCCACCGGCAGCAGCGATCCCGACGCGGGCGACACGCTGACGTACTTCTGGACCTTCGGCGACGGCACGCCGGAGACGTCGACGACGTCGCTCACGATCCAGCACACCTACGCCGCCGGCGCGTACACGGCGTCGCTGCGCGTGCGCGACAACCACTTCGCGTTCTCGTCGCCGGTGACCGTGCGCATCACGTCGGGCAACACGCCGCCGGCGCCGGCGATCACGGCGCCCGCCGCGGGCACGCTCTTCTTCGTCGGCCAGAACTTCACGCTCACCGGCAGCGCGACCGATGCCGAGGACGGCACGCTCCCCGACTCCGCGCTCAGCTGGACGGTGATCCTGCATCACGCCGCCCACACGCATCCGTTCCTCGGACCCGTGACCGGCAACAACGTCGCGCTCACGGCGCCGGCACCCGAGGATCTGCTGGCGGCGACGAACTCGTATCTCGAGATCGGGCTCACCGCGACCGACTCCGGCGGCCTCTCGACTACGGTCACGCGCCAGCTCGATCCGCGCAAAGTCACGCTCACGTTCGACGCGCAACCTTCCGGCGCGACGCTGCGCGTCGCCGGCACGGACGTGCGCACGGCGATCCAGCTCACCTCATGGGATCACTGGCAGTTCTCGATCTCGGCGTTCGATCAGCTGGTGTTCGGCGCCAACTATGAATTTAGTAGCTGGTCGGACGGAGGCGCGCGCACGCACGACATCGTCACCCCCGCGACGCCGGCGACGTATCGCGCGGACTTCACGGCGACGACGGGCACGAGTCTGAATCTCGTCACGCCGTGCCGCCTCGTCGACACGCGCGGAGGTCCCGCGATGACGGACGGCACGCGCACGTTCGCGCTCACGGGACGCTGCGGCATTCCGGTGACCGCATCGGCTCTGGCCCTGAACGTCACCGCCGTCTCGCCGAGCACGACCGGCTTCTTCGTCTTCTACCCGGCCGGATATCCGCGTCCCGGCTCGAGCACGATGAACTTCCGCGCGGCCAAGTCGCGCGCAAACAACGCGGTCGTGCCCCTCGGCGACGACGGCAGCATCAGCGTCGACACGTCGATCAGCGGCGGCAGCGTGCATCTGATCATCGACGTCTTCGGCTACTTCCAGTGAGACACGCACCTACGTCGAATGCGTGCCCCGACTCATCAAGCGCTCGATGGCAGCGCCACACCCGGCGACAACCTGCGGCGCTGTGGCCGCCACCTGAGTCTTGCGCTTTTCGATTTGCGCCGGCAAACGCGCCAGGAGCTCGCGGAGTGCGGCCTGTTGCTGCAGAAACTCCGTGTTTGCCAGGACCGTCATCAGGCTACCCGCTCCTTTGACAGCTTGACCAGCCGACCATTGCTTCATCTCGTGGTTCCAATGCGTGTGCGGTGCAGCTGTTTTCGCGAGGATCATCCCGGCCGTTTTCAGGACGAAGCTAACGGTCTGTCTTGCGACCTCCGCTCCCTTTTCGCGCTCGTATCTCGCTCGCGCCGCTTCGTCGAAAACATGGATTTCCGCGTCGCGAATCAGGTGGCGCATTCGCTCGATTTCCCAGGAGCCGAGGGAGTGTTCGTGACTGAGACCACGCAGACGCGGGATATCGCTCTCATCGCCGTACCGTGCAATGACAGAGACTGCGGACGGATAGGCGGGAAGACTACCGGCACGGGCATCGATGAACCGCCGTGCGGCTGGAAGCGAGACTTCTCCGAGACTCACGAGCGCAGCGTGCAGTGTTTCGTACGTAGCGCCGTCGAGGTCCCAATCAAACGTCGAGAGAAGTTCGGCGCACAGCCACTCGCCGTGCGTCTTTCTCGCGGATTCATTGAAGTACAGGAACCAGGCGCCCATGTTCAGGTTTTCGTTGGCGATCGCAATGAACCATTCGTCAGCATCATCCGGCCGTACCAAAGCAGGCAGCGCCAGCGCGGATCGCCCCGTCGACGTACGCAGTGGGAGGACAGAGGTTCGGGATTCGCGCCGCAGTTCCATTGGAAGAACTTTCGACTTTGCGATTCCGATGGCGAAGTAAATTTCTAAAAGGCAATCGTGCGTGAACTTGACGTTCTTGCCTTGCGAAACAAGGACTCCTAAACGTTCCGCGGCGGTCAAAAAGCGTTCAGCAATGACCTCTTCCGCGGAGATATCCAGCATGCGGGCCTTCCAGTCCAATTGCTTCGCCCACGTACGTCCGACCGAATGATGAGAATCCGCGATCGCTCCGCCGGCAATCCGGACCAAACCTTCTTCCGCCATGTCGACAGACACTCCTGCCGTCGCCTCTGGTTCGAGCCGCGCCCACCACTCTCGCACGCGATCGCGTATCCGCGAGGCGGCCGTGGCGAGTATCTCGTGTGGTGACTGGGCGAAGATCTGCGGATGGATACTCTCGAGAAGATACTTCGCACTGCCCGTCAAATCCTGATGGAATGCCATGACTAAGGAGTGACGGCTGCAAGCCGTTCCCTACCGCGATCGCCGGCTCAGGGGCGGCAGCGTGCATCTCGTCATCGACGTCTTCGGCTACTTCCAGTGAGCGCCGCGCCCGGCTTAGGATGAGGCATGCGCAACATCCTTCTGCCGTCAGTCTGCTCTTCCTCGCGGCCTGCGATCCGCTCATCCGGAAATTCGACGTCACGCCCGCCGATCTTCCGTGCGCGGGGAACGTGACCGTGACGTGGCAGGGCGATGCCGCGGGCGGACATCTCGTCGCCGACAAGCCGGTCAGTCCCCCGCTCCCCGATCCCGCGCCGGATCAGGGCTCGCAGGTCGTGACCGTGCAGCAGACGACGACGTTCGGCTACTTCTATCCCGGCGCCGGACATCGCGAGAAGACCGTCGTCGTGCACACGAACGCGCCGGCGAAATCGCTCCACTTCACCGGCCAGTGCCTCTCCGGCAGCAACACGCCGGCGTTCACGACGGCGTCGATCAGCGCCGCGGAGATTCCGGGCTTCATCACCAACCTGCAGACGGATGCGGACTGGCCGGTGCACGTCTTCATCAACGGCCAGGAGATCCCGCTGCAGGCGGGCGGCGGCCCGATCGGCGGCGTGCCGGGCGGCGTGCCCGCGGCAGGCACGTACACGATTCAGGTGCCGGGCCTCGCGGGACAGCTCGTCTGCAAGGAAGCGGGGGGCGGCGGCGGTCCGAGCGGCGGAGGCACGGTCGATGTGCCGCCGGTCAACGTCATCGTCACCGGCAGTTGCGGCGGCTGAGCGCGCGTCATTCGGGCGCGTTCGAGCCGCACGCGTGTATGCGTCGACGGCACGCACGATCGATGTGCGGTGATATCCCTCATGCGTGCCGCGAGTCCATGCATGCGTCGACTTCACGCGCGATCGATATGGGGTGATATCCCGCGTGCATGCTGCGAGTCTGTGCATGCGTCGACTTCACGCACGATCGATATGAGGTGATATCCCTCATGCATGTCGCGAGTCCGTGCATACGTCGACGCCGTGCACGATCGATATGAGGTGATATCCCTCGTGCGTGCCGCGACTCCGTGCATGCGTCAGCGCGGCGCGTGCTCGAGCTGCAGCGGCGGCACCCCGACGACCGCGAACGTGGTCGATGCGACGTCGATGTTCGCCTCCGCGAGCGCGCCGAGGATGTCGCGGCTCATCGCGCTTTTGAGCTCGCGCACGCCGCGGTCGCGGGCGATGAAGCGCACCGTCAGCTCGATCCAGTTGTCGGTGATGCGCACGAACGTCGCCGGCTCGATGCGCGGCGGCTCGAACAACGTGAACCGCGCGAGAAGACGCGGCAGCGCGGCGCGCGCCTCGGCCACGATCGGATCCGTGTGTTTGCCCGCGAGTTCCAGAAGCGTGCGCTCGACGCGGCGCCAGTCGGCGTCGAACTTGATGGGGATGCGGATCTCTTCCCAGATGTACGGGAACTCCCGCGTGTAGTTGTAGACCGGCGTGTCGAAGTCCTTGTCGTTCGTGATGGTCACGATGCGGCCCGTGTACTGGCGCCCTTCGATCCACATCGCCGGCTCGTCGCTCTTCACGGCGGGCGGCTGCCCCATCTCCATGATGGTCGTGCGGAGATAGCTCAGCGCGACAACGTCGCCGCGCACGCCGCCCATCGTAATGCGGTCGCCGACGGTGAACGTGCTCCCGCGCAGGATCGAGAAGTAGCCGGCGATCGAGGTGATGACGCGCTGCAGCGCGACCGTGAGCCCTGCCGTCAGCACGGCGGCGATCGTCCCCATGCGCGCGGTGCCGGTGATCCACAACGTCGCCAGCGCGAAGAGCCACAAGCTCGTGATCAGCACGCGCGCGAGCTGGTGAATCCAGAACTTGCGGCGGACGTGCTCGGCCGAGCCGCGGCGCTCGGCGATCCAGCGCGCGAGCGCCGAGAGCGCCCACGCGACGGCCAGCACAATCAACGAAGCGATGATCTTCGTCGAGACCGGCAGCGACTCTCCCATAGCAACATTCGGTGCACGATCCGCTCCGATGAAGCGCCGTTGCAACGCGCGCGACGCTACTTCGATGCGCCGCGCGAGGCGACGACGGCGGGCGCGGGCGCGTCCTGCTGCTGCGTCGCATAGAAGTCGATCATGCCGCGATAGATCCCCTCGGCGAGCTGCTGGCGGTACTTCGCGGTCTTGATCAGCTCGCGGTCGGAGCGATTGCCGAGGTTGCAGACCTCGAGGAGCATGCGCGTGGGAACCTGGTTGTAGCGGATGACGGCGGGAACCCATTCGTGACCGCCGCGCACGACGTTGTCGCGCACCGCTTCGAACGGATGGACCTTGAGGCCGAGGTTGCGGAAGGAGGTCATGATCGACTCAGCGAAATCGCGTGAGAGACCTTCGGCGGCGAGCGCTTCCTCGCGCGACTGCTTCACGGTCGGCTGCTCGCGCACTTCCTCGCGCGTCAGATAGATGTCGCCGTTCTTGCGATACGACGGCGGCACGTAGCCCGCGCCGGGGATGTACGCCATCGCGCCGCGCAGCGACGGATGGAGCGAGTCGGCGTGGATGGAGAGGAAGAGCACCTTCTCGCGCGCGAGTCCCTGTTTGATCGCACGGCGGAAGAGCGAGTTCGCGAGATACCAGCGGAGGTTCACGCCGACGATGGCGTCGTCGAGCAGATACTTCGGCGTCGTCTGCACGTAGTGATCGCTCGCGCCGTCGAGGACGTTGCTGTCGGTGAACGCAAAGCCGCGGCTCTTCGACTTCGTGGTCATCGACACTTTCGCCGCGCTCTTTTTCTCGAGCAGCGCCTTGAGCCGGCAGGCGACGTCGTACACGTACGTCGACTCCCACACGTCCTCGTGCTCGGTGCCGACGTCGCGTCCGCCGTGGCCCGCGTCGAGGATCACCTGCACGCCGGAGAGCCCAGCCGCGCGCGTGCGGCGCGCGACCTTCGCGCTTTCGCGGCGCGTGGCCTCGCGCGCGACGCGCGCCGGATCGTCCTGCGGCAGATACTCGGGCAGCAGCAGCGCGATCGGGATCTTCACCGGATAGTTCGCCGGGATCCTGGCGACGTCGTCGATCTCGTTGAACTTCACGATGCGTTCGACGACGTCGCCGACGTCCTTCGAGTAGACGCGGCCGGTGAAGCGGATGGCGACGGACGAGTAGAGCGCCTCGCCCGGCTGCAGTCGATAGACGGCGTACGGCTCGGCGCCCGTGCGGACGTAAGACAGCGACGCCGGCGACAGCGACGGCGTGGACGCCGGAATCGGAGACGGCGTCAGCGCCGCAGTTCCCAGAGGCTGCGCAGTCGTCTCCGGTACATTTTCATCCGCTGCTGCACGCTGAACCGGATCGTCCGCGGGTTGCCGAACCTCTGCTGCCGTCTTCGGTGCATTCTCTTCCTCCATGCTCCCGCCGAATGCGGCGGTGAGCAGTCGTTTGGGAACGAGGATCACGTCACCTTTGCGGGTCGAGAGTCCCTGGGAAGGATTGGCTTTGCGGATGAGGGTGTAGTTCGCGCCGTCGCCGGTGAGCCACTCCGCGATGTTCCAGAGCGATTCGCCTTCGATGCCGTACGTGCCGGCGACGACGTGCTGCCAGCCGCCGGCGGTGGAGTGGTCGTTCGGAAAGAGCGCCTTGATGACGTCACGCTGCAGCGAGGGACGGAGCAGCGCGAACGGCACGCGCACTTTCTGTTCGCTCTGCAGGCGGTCGTCGAGCTGGCTGTACGCGGCGATCGTTTCCCAGTTCGCGGCGTCGCCGGTGACGCGTTTGGCGAGCCGCGTCCACGCGTCGCCGTCGTGCGGCTGCACGAGGACTTCGAGCTCGTAGTCGCGTGTGAGGCTCGCGCGCAGTTCGTTGTTGATTTGTGCGGTGGCGATCGGAGACGAGGGGGCGGCCGTCAGTACAGAAGCCGCAATTATGAGGATCGAGCCCACCCACCCACTACGCACGCTCCGATTGTAGCATCGGCGCGCGGCGCCAGTAGTGGGTCTCGCGCTCGTAAAACGCCGCGGCGCGAAAGAGCGCGCGCTCCGCGAAATGCGTGGCCATGAACTGCAGCGAGAGCGGCAGCCCGGCGCGATCGAAGCCGGACGGCACGGCGATCGCCGGAATGCCGACGAGGTTCGCGGGCGCGGTGAAGATGTCGTTGAGGTACATCGACAGCGGATCGTCCGTCTTCGCGCCGATCGGAAACGCGGACTCCGGCGTCGTCGGCGTGATCAGGAAATCGAACGCGCGGAACGCTTCCGCGAACTCGTGCCGCAGCTTCGCGCGCACGCGCTGCGCGCGGCTGTAGTACGCGTCGTAGTAGCCGGACGAGAGCGCGAACGTGCCGAGCATGATCCGCCGCTTCACTTCCGGGCCGAAGCCGTCGCCGCGCGACTCCGCGTACACCGCGTCGAGCGTCCGCGCGCGTTCGCTGCGATAGCCGTAGCGGATGCCGTCGAACCGCGACAGGTTCGCGCTCGCCTCCGCGTTCGCGACGATGTAGTAGATGGCGACCGCGCTGCCGATCGACGGCACGGACGCTTCCTCCACGATCGCGCCGCCGCCGCGCAGCACCGCGACCGCGGCGTCGAAGTTCGCGCGCACTTCGCCGGTGAGCTGCGCGAGCGCCTCGCGCACGATGCCGAAGCGGAGACCCTTCACGCCCGATGCGAGATCGGCGGCGTAGTCGTCGACCGGTTCGGTGCTCGACGTCGAGTCGTACGGATCGTGCCCCGCGATGATGCCGAGGATTTCCGCGCAGTCGCGAACGGTCTTCGTGGCGATGCCGATCTGATCGAGGCTCGACGCGAACGCGACGAGGCCGTTGCGGCTGATGCGGCCGTACGTCGGCTTGAGTCCGACGATGCCGCAGAGCGCCGCCGGCTGCCGCACCGAGCCGCCCGTTTCCGACCCGAGCGCCGCGGGGACGAGCCGCGCCGCCACCGCGGCGGTGGATCCGCCCGACGAGCCGCCGGGCACGCGCGTCGGATCCCACGGATTGCGCGTCGGACCGAACGCGGAGTGCTCCGTCGATGAGCCCATCGCGAACTCGTCGAGGTTCGTCTTGCCGACGATCGACGCGCCGCGCGCGCGCAGCCGCGCGATGGCGGTGGCATCGAACGGCGAGCGGAAGTTCCGCAGGATCGCCGACGCGCATGTCGTCGGCAAGTCTGTGGTGACGATGTTGTCTTTGACCGCGATCGGCAGCGAGCCTTCGGGCGCAACGTCGTTGACGCTGAGAAATGCGTTCAGCGAACGATTGTGCGTGCCGATCGCGCGCAGGCAGGCGTCGACGTACTCGCGCGGCGAGACTTCCTCGCGCGCCTCGGTCCACGGCAGTTCGAGAACGTCACTCACCGCCGATCACCTTCGGCACGACGAAGAAACCGTCGCGCCACGCGGGCGCATTCGCGGCGACGGCGTCGCGCTCGGTCGACGGCCGTGGATGGTCGTCGCGCAGCGGCGTCTCCGTCGCGGCGCGTTCGTCGAAGCCGGTCGTGTCGATCTCGCGCAGCTGATCGATGTACGTGAGGATCTTCGTCATCTCGGCGGCCATACGGTCGAGCGCGGGCTCGTCGAGCTCGAGATGCGCGAGCGCGGCGATGCGGCGCGCTTCGTTGCGGTCGATGTTCACGCGCGCATGATAAAGGCGCCTACGCTTTTGGCGCTGCCGGCCGCGCCGACCCGCTCCGGATCAACTCAATGAACTTCTGCGCGAGCTCGGCGTCGAACTGCGAGCCCGCGCCGCGCGCGACGGAGGCGATTGCGTTCGAGAACGGCTCCGGCGCGTGGTAGCTCTCCGGATCGATCATCGTCACCCACGCGTCGGCGATCTGCAGCAGGCGCGCGGCGAGCGGGATGTCGTCGCCGCGCAGCTCGTGCGGATAGCCGCGGCCGTCGACGCGCTCGTGATGCGCGAGCACGACGCGCGCGACGTCGGGGCCGAGGAGCGGCTCGACGAGCGCGGCGCCGACGGTGGCGTGCTCGCGCAGCATCGCCAGATCCTCGTGCGTGAGCTGGCGCTTGCGATAGAGGCGTTCGTAGTCGAGTAGGCGCATGCCGCAGTCGTGCACCAGCGCGGCGAGACGCGCGTTCTCGACGTCGGCGGCGGGCAGTCCGATGTAACGCGCGAACGATTCCGTCAGCCGCGAGACGAGATCGGAGTGCCTCCGCAGCGCGGGCAGCTTCGCGAAGTCGGGCTCGACGAGCTTCTCCGCGATGCGCGCGCGCAGCGAGCCGGCCGCACCGCGCTGCAGCGATTGTTCGAGCACGAGCTGCAGGTGCGCGTGCAGCACCGCGAGGAGATCGTGCGTCGCGCGCTCCGGCTTCGCGGCGAAGACGACTGTCAGATACAGACCGCGCGGCACGGGCGAAGACAGCGGCGCGGTGACGACCTTCTGGATGTCGGCGGCGGTGATCGGCGCGGCGGACGTGCCGAACGGCGCGTTGATGTTCGTGCGCACGAACGCGCCCGCTTCGCCGCGCTTGGCGAGCCACGCGTTGAGCTTCTCCTGAATCAGCCGCTGCGCGTCGTCGGTGAGCGCGGTGCGCGCGGCGATCTCCTGCACGCCGCCGAGGTGGCCGAAGGTCGAGAACACCGCCGCGATGGCGCCGGGGACGAGGAGGATCGAGCGCAGCACGTCGCGCGCCGCGGAGACTTCCGTCTCGCCGATCGCCTCGGCATCCGCCGTTCCGATGCGGCTCGCGGCCTCGTGCGCGCTGCGGACGAGAATCGCGAGGCGGTTCGCGTCGAACGCGCTGTTGCCGATCGCGCGCGGCGGCGCGAGCTCGGGCGCGGCGGCGGGCGGCGGCGCCTGTTGCTGCGGCGGTGGCGCGGGCGCGACGCGCGGCTTCTCGCGCACGGGCGGCGTCGCGCTGACGAGCGGGCGGTCGGGACCATCGTCCGCGCGGTCGCTGCTGACCGCGAGATGCTCGCCCGACGCGCGCGAGAGCGCGATGTAGTGATGGCCGAAGAGGTTCGACTTCGCGAACAGCGCGACGATGCGGTCGGCGATGGACTGCGCCTTGAGCACGTCCGCTTCCTCGAACGGCGCCTTGCCGGCTTTGTCGCGCATGTCGATGAGGCCGACGAGCTTGCCGCGCGAGTAGAGCGGCGCGACGAGCAGGCGATCGGTCGACGCCTCGAACAGCCGCTGCGAGAAGCGCGGCTCGGCGCCGACGCCGTTCACGTAGAACGGCGTCCGGCCGCGGCCGCAGCGATCGACGACGGGATCCGTGTCGTCCGTCAGCGTGCGCAGGTTGCCGCGGAAGCCGTACTCGGTGACGAGCTCGTAGCGGCTCGCGGCAGTCGACAGATAAAGCGCGGCCTTCGTCGCGCGGATCTCGACCGCGCAGTCGTAGAGGATCTCCTTCAGCTTCGGCCGCACTTCCTCGACGTCGGGATGCACGGCGATGATTGTAGTGGGCTAGCGGCGGAGAAGCCGTCCGAGAACGAGACCGGCGACGAGGCCGCCGAGCGCGACGCCGCCGAGGAGAGCGGTCGAGTGTGCGTCGTGAATGGCGCGGAACGCCGCGTGGCCGTCGTGCAGTTCGATGAAGCCGGAGGGATACGCGCGCACGCCGCCGCCTCCGCCGCCGCCGCGCGTGCCGCGCCCGAGGGTGCCGGCGCCGAAGCCCCACTGCACGCGCGCGACCGGAATGAGCGTCATGCCGCCGCGCTCGATCGGCTCGCCGTAGACCTGCTTCGCGTTCGCGTGCATCTGCACGCTTTCGGCGATGCGCTCGATGAAAGACGGCTCGTTGCTGCTCAAGACTGGATCTCGCGAATCTTCTCGATGATCTCGCTCTCGCGCGGGAAGCGTCCTTCTTCTTTCTTCGAGAAGAGGACGCGGTTGTCGACGGTCACGACGAAGATGCCGCCGCTGCCGCGAACGATCTCGCTGTCGTATCCCAGGGTCTTCTTGATCTCGGCCGCCAGACTGGAGGCCCGTGGCAAGTAGTTTCAGACGCCGCAGTAATCGATTCGAACGTGCACGTGCGATCCTTCTAAACGGTTTTCACGAGGACCGCGGTGACGTTGTCGAGACCGCCGCGCTCGTTGGCCGCATCGATGAGCTGTTGACAGGCTTTCTGCAGATCGCCGTCATTCGCCGTCACGATGCGCAGGATCTCACTTTCAGGGACCATGCCGGTCAGTCCGTCCGAGCAGAGCAGGAAGACGTCGCCCTTCTGCGCCTCGGTCTCGGACGCGTCCGGCGTCACCTGCAGCGCGCCGCCGAGCGCGCGCGTGATGACGTTGCGCAGCGGATGCTTCTCCGCTTCCGCCTCGGTGAGCATGCCCGCCTGCACCTGCTCGAAGACCCACGAGTGATCGTTCGTGATACGCGAGAGCTGGCCGGCGCGAATCAGATACGCGCGCGAGTCGCCGACGTGCGCGACCGAGACCGTGCCCTCGTCGGCGAGGCAGGCCACGACGGTCGTGCCCATGCCGCGCAGGCGCGCGTCCTTGCGCATCGCCTCGAGCACGCGCGAGTTGGCCATGCGCACGGCGGCCATGAGGCGATTCGTCGAGCGGCGGAAATGCTCGTCGTACGCGTGCGGCCAGGTGCCGTCGTCTTCTTTCGTGTGGAGGATGAATTCCGAGATCGAGTCGACGGCGATCCGCGAGGCGATCTCGCCCGCGGCGTGACCTCCCATGCCGTCGGCGACGAGGAAGAGCCGCGCATCGTCTTCGACGAGAAACGCGTCTTCGTTGTGCTGCCTCTGGCGGCCGACGTGGGTGAGGCCGTATGCCTTGACGTCCATGCAATCAGCGCTTCCCGAAAATCGAGAAGCCGCCCTTTCCGCTTTCCTTCGTGCCGCGCAGTTCCGCGAGCGCCGCCTGCACTTCAACGTTCGAGCCGTCCCACTGCAGCGCCTCTTCGAGGTACCGCTCGGCTTTCGCATTGAGGCCGGCGCGTTTGCAGATCAGACCCGCGTCGCGCAGATATTGTCCGTTCATCGGATCACGCTGCACGGCGCTCTCGATGGCCTGCACGGCCTGGCGCTCGTAGCCGCGGATGCGCGCGCCGGCGAGCGCGAGGTAATGAAAGCCTTTGCCGTCCTGCGGGTTGTGCTTGACGGCCATGTCGAAGTTTTCGTACGCGGCGCGCATGTCGCCGTCCTTGTATGCCTTCACGCCTTTGGCCATGTAGACCTTGGCCACTTGCACGAAGTCCGCCCCGCGCGTTCCGCCGCCGGCGATCTCGGAGTCGTGCTGGCGGCGTTTCTCGGCGTTGGTGAGCACGTTGAAGGCTTCGGTGAGGGTCTGAAAGCGGCGCTCCGCGTCGGCCTTGTCAGGGCCTCGGTAGCGGTCCGGGTGCTGCTCCCGCGCGAGATCGCGGAAGCGCCTCTTGATCTGCTCGTCGGTCGCGGAGCGCTCGACGCCCAGAATCTCGTAGTAATTGACCTTCATCCGGTTTTCTGGGTCCGCGACAGGTAAATCCGCTTGGCCGTTTCACGGACCACTTGCGAGACTCCCTTGTCGTCTTTCAACCCCTTCAAATCTCGTAAGGTTAAACGATTGATCAACGGCAGGACAACCCCCACAGGAGCCTTTGGATTGCGGCAGAGGATGACGATCAGGTTGTACTTGCTGATCCAGTCGCGGCGCGTGCCGATCATGCGCAGAACCTCTTCGTCGACGTTGCGCATGCCGGCGATGCTCTCGATTTCCTGATCCGTCAGACGCGGATTGCGCATGACCGCCGAGGCGATCAGCTTCACGCGCTCGCGTACGAGAAGCATGCGCAGCATGCGGTCGCCTTTGAACGCCAGCTGCACTTTCTCGGAGATCGACATGTACGCGAGCCGCGCCCAGACGACGGACGCTTTCATCTTCTCGCGCTCGCTCTCGGTGAGCGACGGCGTGGGCGCCGCGGCACCATCGTGTTCGAGCTCCCGCGCTTTTTCGAGCAGGTCCAGGATCGGCTCGAGCGGCAGCTCGACGACCTCCGGCTCTTCCTCTTCCTGCTGCAGCCGCGCTTTTTTGTCGAAGAACTCCTCGCGCGTTTCGAGCGCGCGGCGCCGCGCTTCCGGCGCGAGCGTGGGGTTCGCGAGCAGCGCGTCGAGGATCTCCGGCGCGCGGAGGATGCGCGCGTGGTTGATGACGATGACTTCCTGCACGCGTGCCTCGGCACGCGCGGCGAGCGCGGCCACCGCGGCATCGCTCACGGCGCGGTTGCGGATGAGCGCCTCGAGCACGAGCGGATCGCTGGCGATGCCGAGCAGCCGCTCGAGGTGCACGGCCTCGACGTCCTCGTTCGCGGCGAAGCCGGCCACGATGCGCGACGGCACGTCCGCCAGCGCGGTGCGCGCCGTCGCCGAGATCTCGTCGTCGTCCAACGCGCCGAGGTACGCGAGCACCGCCACGAGGTCTTCCTGCTCGAGCGGCAGAAAGCCGCGCGCGATGGTCAGCACCACGTCGCGCGGATACGCGCCGCTTTCGATGAGGCTGATGACGGCCGATGCGGTCAGCTCGCCGGGAGCGGTGGTGCTCATGGCCGTTCCGGCTGCAGAGGCGTGGCCTGCGTCGCGGACTGCGCGGTGGTGGTGGGCGCGGTTGTCGACGATGCGGTCGCCGTTTGCGGCGCCGCGCGCAACTGCCGCAGCGTGTCGCGGTCGAAGACGCGGTTCTTCACGACCTCGCCGTCTCCGCCGAGCGGCGGCACGCGCGTGCCGTTGAGCGTGAGCTGCACGCCCGCGGCGTTGCCGATGCGGTCGAAGCGGAACTGCTGCTGCGCCTCGAAGCTGCGATGCTCGCCGTGCGCGAGGACGTCGTGGAAGACCGGCTTGCCGTCCGCTTTCAGGTCGATCCACGAGTCGGCCGTGACTTCGATGCCGAGGCGCAGGACCGAGTCGTCCGCGGGCTTCGGCGCGGGCGGCACGACCGGCGGCGCCACCACGTTCTTCGCGGCACTCACGGGCGGCGTGGCGTTGATGTCCGCGCCGAGCTCACCGTCGCGCTTGTGCTGGATCGCCCAGTACGCGACGCCGCCGAGCGCGATGATGATGAGCACGAGCACGACCGCGCCCATGTTGATGCGCGCGTACGCCGGCGGGATGCCGCGCTTCGGCGGCGCCTTCGGCGTGATGTCGCGCACCGGCGCGGCCGGATGCCGTTCGACGTGCGGCGGCTTCTCGATGCGATCGTCGTTCGCCGCCGCGAAGTTGTAGCGGTTCACCATCTCCTCGGCGTTGAGGCCGACGTAGCGCGCGTACTCGCGCACGAAGCCGCGCGTGAAGACCGGCGCCGGGAGCGTGCGGTGGTCGTTGCGTTCGAGCGCCTCGAGGAACCGCTTGCTGATCTTCGTCGCGTCGGCGATCTCTTTCAGCGAGATGCCGCGGATCTCCCGCTCGCGACGGAGCTCTTCCCCGAACGAGGCAAGCTCCGACCCGCTCGCCGAGGGCTGCGGTTCCTGATCGACCATCCGCCGGGCATTTTATTCAATCCCTTCGACCGAGGCGGAAAAATCCTCCGGGCGAATGCGCTCGATGCAGCGCCGCAGATAAACCGACGTCTGCGGATTGGCGTGAATGTGCCGCAGGTCGACGCGCGACAGATAGCGCAGCTGCGACGCCGCCGCGGCGCGCGGCGTGAGCGGATTGAGCACGAGCGCCTTGCGGATCGCGTAGCGGTACGACCATTTGAGATCGGCGGCGAGCATCGTCAGCTTCTCCGGCGTCGCATGCGGCGAGCTCGCGAGCGCGACGAGATCGTCTTCGCGCAGGCGCTTGTTGACGAGCAGCGCCTCGAAGACGCGCGGATGCGGATCGAAGAGGAAGTGCTTGATGAGGGCGTGGCTGCAGCGGCGCGCGGACGCGACGCGCTCGCCGAGGCTGAGCTTCTCGACGCGGTTGAGCAGCTGCGTGTCGATCGCGCGCCGCACGGGCGCCGGAATCGTGACCTCGACGGACAGCCGCACGAGGTCCATCCAGTAGAGGTAGTGCACGAGCTTCGTCGCGTGCGCCTGCGGCGTCTGCCGGTGTGCGACAAGCTCGAGGCGGACGGAGTAGTAGCCGGTGAGCCGCTGCGTCTGCGCGATCTTGCCGAGGAGCTGCGGCGTGACGTAGGGGTTCGCGATCACCGCGAGCGTTTCCTCTTCGGTGAGGCTGCGCAGCGTGTCGCTGACGAACTCGGCGAGCTCGTCGCGCGACATGCGCTTGATCGTGTGCGGGCCGAACGGCTGCATGCTCGCGGAGGGGAAACGCGGGCGCCGCCGCGCCCTCTTCCTTCGCCGCCGCGCCGCGTCCGCTATACTCCCGCCGCTGCGCAAAATCGCACTTTTCTCCGATCGCGACTGGACCGTGAACGCCGCGGCGACGCTGGCCGTGGCGGGCGTTGCGCTCGTGCCGTTCATCGTCGCCGCCGATCAGATCGACCGCTTCCGCACGATCAAAGAATCGGCGATGCGCACCGAGGCGCTCCTCGGGTTGCTGCTGCTCACGATCGCGGCCACGTTCGGCGATCGCGAGCGGTTGCGGACGCTGGCGCGGCGCCGTGAGCTCCTCGGCATCATCGCGGCGGGCATCGTCTGGATCTCATTCACGACGCTCATCTCGACGAACCGTCTGCTGAGCGTGCCGGTGCTGGTCACGTGGATCGCGGCGGCGCTCGTCTTTCTCACGGTCTGGTACGGCGCGCGCGCGATCGGCCTCGTGATGATCGATGTGCTCGTGCCCGCGACCGTGCTCAACACGATGCTCGCCTTTCTGCAGGAGACCGGGCGCTGGAATCCGTTCACGGTCTCGCCGCGGATGCCGATGCACATGCGCGCGACGGCGTGCCTCGGCAACCCGAACATCGTCGGGACGTTCCTCGCGCTGAACGTCGTGATCCTCATCGTCGCGGCGATCGAAGTGCCGGGCGTGCGTCGGTGGCTCTACGCGTGCGGTGCGATCGCCGGCGCGGGCGGCGTGCTGTTCTCGCAGACGCGCACGGCCGTCGTCGGACTCGCGGCCGGCGTCGTGCTGATCAGCATCGGCCGCTCGTGGAAGCGCGCGCTGCTGCTCGTGGCCGGACTCGCGCTCGCACTCGGACTCGCGCTCGCGCTGCACATGCGCGCCGTGACCTCGCTCATCGCGGTGCCGCGCGCGATCGCGCAGGGGCAGCTCAACGTCGTCGCGTCCGAGCGCGTGTCGGCGGCGCTCGCCGCGATCGAGATGACGCGCGACCGGCCGCTCACCGGCATGGGGCCGGGCACGTACAAGTACCACTACATGCCGTACATCGTGCGCGTCGAGCAGCGGTATCCGCCGTCGCTCGTCGAGCAGAGCGGCACGAACTTCGGCGAGACGCACAACGATCATCTGCAGACGCTCGCGGAGACGGGCGTCGTCGGCTACGCGCTGTTCCTCGCGATCGTGATCGCGATCGTCTTCACCGCTCGGCGCGTGACGACGCTCGACCACGCGCGCACGCGTTTGGCCGCGCGCGTCGCGCTGCCGCTCGGGGGCACGCTGCTCGTGCTCTGTCTCGCGCAGTTTCCGTTGCAGGTCGCGGTGACGCGGGAGCTCATCGTCTCGTTCGGCGCGCTGCTGGCCGGCTGGAGCGAGTTGTGAGTCGCATCGCGCGCATCGCGATCGTCACCGCCGTGGCGGCGTTCTGCGTGTACGCGTTTCGCGTTTGGGTTTACGCGCCGTACGCATGCGATCTCATGGTGACCGATCTCCGCAACCGCACCGCGACGATGCTCGACATGAAGGACGACGTGGCCGCGACGGCGATGGCGCGCGAGAACCTCACCGACCTCTATGCGCTGCGCGACCGCTGCCCCACCGAGCCGCGCGCGTACACGATGATCGGCGCAACGCTCGATCGCCTCGGCCGCTACGACGAGATCATTCCGGTGATGCAGGACGCGCTGAAGATCGATCGCCGTCCGGAGTTCTACGTCGCCATCGGCGACGCTGACGTGCGCCTCGGCCGCACCGACGATGCCGCCGAGAACTACGCCACCGCCGCGCGCTTCCGCTCGAACGTCCTCGAGATCATCCAGTCGGAGGAAGTGCTGCGGCGCGTGCAGGAACGGCTTCGTGCGCCGCGCTGAGCCGCGGCCGCTGCGCATCGCGCGCATCATCGCGCGGCTCAACGTCGGCGGTCCCGCGCGCCACGTGGTCTGGCTGTCGGAAGCGCTGGCGCCCGCGGCGTCGCACGGCGAATTCGAGACCGCGCTCATCACCGGCATCGTGCCGCCCGGCGAAGAGGACATGAGCGCGTTCGCGCACGCGCACGGCGTCGCGCCGGTCGTGATCCCGGAGATGAGCCGCGAGATCTCGCCGCGCGACCTCGTGACGGTCGTGAAGCTCTTCCGCTTTTTCAAGCGCTTCCGCCCCGACATCATCCATACGCACACCGCCAAAGCCGGGACCGCGGGCCGCATCGCGGGCTGGCTCTATCGCTGGCTCACGCCCGGCACGCTCATCGGACGCCCGCGCCGCGTGCGCTTCGTGCACACGTTTCACGGCCACGTCTTCCACAGCTACTACGGCCGGTTGAAGACGCGCGTGTTCCTCACGATCGAGAAACTGCTCGCGCGATTCACGACCGACGTCATCGTCACGATCAGCGACCAGCAGCGGCGCGAGATTCACGAGACCTTCGGCGTGGGCCGCGCGGAGCAGTTCCGCGTCATTCCGCTCGGACTCGATCTCACGTCGTGCGATGTGCCGCCGCATCAGCACGAGCCGCTGGTCGCCGGAATTGTCGGCCGGCTCGCGCCGATCAAGAACCACGAGCTCTTTCTCCGCGTCGCCGCCGCGCTCGCGGACGCATCGCTGCGTTTCGTCGCGTACGGCGACGGCAGCGAGCGCGTCGCGCTCGAGCGTCGCGCGCGGGAGCTCGGCCTCGGCGCGCGGATGGAGTTCGCCGGCACGCGCACGATCGACGAGATCTACGCGTCGATCGACATCGCCGCGCTGACGTCGCTGAACGAAGGCACGCCGCTCACGCTCATCGAGGCGCTCGCCGCGGGCCTCCCGGCGATCAGCACCGCGGTGGGCGGCGTCGTCGACGTGCTCGGCCGCATCGAAGAGCGCGTCGAACGCGACGGCGTCGCATACGAGATCCGCGAGCGCGGCGTCACCGCGGCGTCGAACGACGAGCGCGGCTTCGCGGCGGGCTTGCGGCGGCTTGCGACGGATGCAGCGTTGCGCGCGCGCTTCTCGGAGCGCGGCAAAGCATTCGCGCACGCGACGTATTCGAAGGACCGGCTCGTCGCCGATATAATCCGGCTATACCGAGAGCTCCGGGTGCATCCGCGAGCCAACACCCAGGAGTGACATTGCGAGTTCTCATCACGGGCGGATCAGGGTTCATCGGATCGCATCTCGCCGATGCGTATCTCGAGCGCGGCGACGAGGTCTTCATCATCGACGACCTCTCCACCGGCAGCATCGACAACATCCAGCAGGCCAAGCGCAACCCGCGCTTTCACTACACGATCGACTCGGTGCAGAACTATCCCGTGCTCGCCGAGCTCGTCGACACCTGCGACGTCGTCTTCCATCTCGCGGCCGCCGTCGGCGTGAAGCTGATCGTCGAGAGCCCGGTGCGCACCATCGAGACGAACGTGCGCGGCACGGAGATCGTCCTCGCCGCGGCGAACAAGAAGAAGAAGAAAGTGCTCGTCGCGTCGACGTCCGAGGTTTACGGCCTCAGCGAGCAGGTCCCGTTTCGCGAAGACGGCAACCTCGTCATGGGTGCGACGACGAAAGGGCGCTGGAGCTACGCGTGCTCGAAAGCGATCGACGAGTTCCTCGCCCTCGCCTACTGGCGCGAGAAGAAGCTGCCCACGATCGTCGTGCGCCTCTTCAACACCGTCGGCCCGCGGCAGACGGGGCAGTACGGCATGGTCATTCCGACGCTCGTCAAACAGGCGCTCGCCGGACGGCCGCTCACGGTTTACGGCGACGGCACGCAGACGCGCTGCTTCGGCTACGTCGGCGACGTCGTCGGCGCGCTGATGGGGCTCATGGACCACGACGATGCCGTCGGCCAGGTCTTCAACATCGGCTCGAACGAGGAGATCTCGATCGGCCAGCTCGCCGAGCGCATCCGCGAGCTCACCGGCTCGACTTCCGAGATCGTGCACATCCCGTACAGCGAGGCGTACGAGGAAGGCTTCGAGGACATGCCGCGCCGCGTGCCCGACATCGGCAAGATCGGCAAGCTCGTGGGCTTTCAGCCGAAGACGAAACTCGACGGCATCCTTCAGCAGGTCATCGCCTACCACTCCGAGCGCATCTGAGCGGCAACGTATGTTGCAGCGGCCGCTTGCATAATTTCGCTCGACCGAATAACTTTGTCGGCGTTCACCTCATGCGGACAAGGAACTGCTGCGGGGCATGATCTTCCCGACCACCATGACGACGATCGTCGCCACGGCGCTGGCGGCGTTTCTGGCCGCCGTGCTCGTCACGCCCGCGGTACGCGCGTTCGCGCGGCGCATCGGCGCGGTCGCGGCTCCGAAGAAAGACCGCTGGCACCGCAAGCCGACGGCGATGATGGGCGGCGTGGCGATCTACCTCGCCACGATCTCCACGGTCGTCATCGCACCGCACACGAGGCAGAGCTGGGTCGTCATCGCCGCGAGCTCCGCGCTGTTCGCGGTCGGTCTCATCGATGACTTCCTCCATCTCAAGCCCTACCAGAAGCTGATCGGGCAGTTGCTCGGCGCGTCCGCGGTCGTCTACTTCGGCCTCGTGCTGCCGTGGACCGGCTCGTTCGTGCTGAACATGATCATCACGTTCTTCTGGCTGGTCGGCGTGACGAACGCCGTGAACATGCTGGACAACATGGACGGCCTCTCGGCCGGCGTCGCGGCGATCGCGGCGCTGTCGCTGGCGACGAACTTCTTCCTCAACGGGCAGTTCACCGAGGCGCTGATGCTGTCGGCGTTCTTCGGCGCGCTGGGCGGCTTCCTCATCTACAACCACAACCCCGCGTCGATTTTCATGGGCGACTGCGGCTCGATGTTCGTCGGCTTCTTCCTGGCCAGCACGGCGCTGATGGCCGAGAGCGGCGGCGGCGGACGCTCGCGCAGCGTTCTGGCCGTGCTCGCGGTGCCGGTGCTCGTGCTATGCATCCCCATCTTCGACACGACGTTCGTGACGCTGATGCGCAAGCTGGCCGGACGCGCGGCGTCGCAGGGCGGCCGCGATCACACCTCGCACCGTCTCGTCGCGCTCGGTCTCTCCGAACGGAAAGCGGTGTGGATGCTCTACGGTTTCGCGATCCTCGGCGGCGCGCTGGCGGTGTCCGTGCGGCGCATGGACCTCGACGTGAGCATGGCCACGATCGCCGGCTTCGCGATCGTCCTCGGCATCCTCGGCGTCTACCTCGGCGGCGTCCGCGTCTACAGCGAAACCGAGATCTCTGCGGCGCAGCAGAAACCGCTCGTGGCCTTCCTCGTCGATCTCTCGTACAAGCGGCGCATCTTCGAGGTCGCGCTCGACGTCGTGCTGATCGTGCTCGCCTACTACGCGTCGTACCGCATGCTCTTCGGCACCGCGCGCACCGGCTCTCCCGACTGGCAGCTCTTCCTCAAGACGCTGCCGGCGATCGTCTTCATCAAGCTGGCGACGTTCCTCGCCGTCGGCGTCTATCGCGGCCTCTGGAAGTACGCGGGTATGTCGGACGTCGTGTTGTTCAGCAAAGCGGTGTCGGTGAGCTCGGTGGCCACGCTCGTGCTGGTCGTCTTCGCGTTCCGCTTCGACGGCTTCTCGCGCACCGCGTTCGTGCTCGACGCGCTGCTGCTGCTGATGTTCCTCACCGGCAGCCGCTTCGCGTTCCGCCTGCTCCGCCGCTCCCTTGGCGTGCCGCACGCGCGCACCGGCAAGCGCGTGCTGATCTACGGCGCGGGCGACGGCGGCGAGCTGTTGTGGCGCGAGCTGACGAACAACACGGAGCTCGGCTACCTGCCGGTGGCGTTCGTCGACGACGATCCGCGGAAGGCCGGCAAGGTCATGCACGGACTGCCAGTGCATTCGGGACGCGAGCCGCTCGCCGAGCTCGTGCGCCGCACGCGCGCGGACGAGGTGTTCCTCTCCACGCAGGCGCTGCCGAATCTGAAGGTACGCGCCATCCTTGCCGAATGCGAGACTGCCGGCGCGCCCGTCAAGCGCCTCTCGCTGGAGATCGAGCGTGTCGCCGACTCGGAGCTCGGTTGGGTGCTGCCGTCGCGCGACACCGACATCCCCGCGCCGCCCATCGTGCCGGTGGACGAGAAGCTCGTCATCGCCTCCCACCACCGGGCTGTTCCTCAGTCGTTCAACTGACGCCGCGGAAGCCGACCGCGCACCAGTACGGCGCGGCATCGCTGAAGCGGATGCGCTCGAGACCCGCGTCGCGCAGCATCCGTTCGATCTGCGCGCGCGTGAAGCGTTGCTCGAGCTTCGTGCCGAAGCGGTCGAGCGCGTCGTTGCGCATCACGTAGAAGCTGCGGTCGCGGTAGTACGCGAGCGGGAAGTTCGCGACGTTCTTGCCCGCGCGCTCGAGGCGCCGTGCGAGGCGCGCGAGCGGCCAGTACACGACGGCGGCGAGCAGCTGGCTGATCGCGTAACGCAGCGCGTGCGGCAGGCGCGAGACCGTCGTGCGGATGAGCTCCGACGCGCGCCAGATCGCTTTGAACCAGAGCGGCCGGTTGTCGAACGCGTAGTAGAGATAGATGAGGAACGGCGCGCCCGGCTTCAGCTTCGCGACGCACGTGCGGATCGCGGCGGCGGTGTCGGGCAGATGATGCAGCACACCGAGGGAGTAGCCGAAGTCGAGCGAGGCATCGGCGATCGGCATGCGCTCGATCGGCGCGTGGACGAACTCCGCGTTGCGCGATGACGCGAGATTGCGGCGCGCGACGTTCAGCGCGTCCTCGCTCGCGTCGACGCAGAGAATGCGTCCGACGCGCGGCGCGACGAAGCGCGCCCAGCGTCCGGTGCCGCAGCCCGCGTCGAAGCCGGCGGCGTCGTGCGGCAGCGCGTCCCACGAAAAGATCGCAAAGTACGGGTCGTACATCGCGCGCAGCTCCGCGTCGGAGAGCGCGGACTGATCGAAGCGCGTCCATTCGTCGCCGAAGCCGCGGACGACCTGCTCGTCGATGTTGCCGCCGGTCGCGCTCAAGCCTGCTCCGTGCTCAGGGCTCCTCCGGCGGCCGGCTCGGGCAGCGCGTCCGGCTCCCGCACGGGAACCGTGGCGACGGCGAGCGGGAGCAGCACGAGCGTGTTGAAGATCATCGCCCGCAAGCGGAAGAGCGTGCCGAAGTTCGTGACCGTATAGACGAGCAGCACGCCGGTGACGAGCGTCAGCACGAGCACGAGCCAGAAGAGCGCGTTGCGATACCAGCCGTTGCGAAATCCGAGGAAGACGCTCGCGCCGGCGGCGAGGAGCACCAGATCGAAGAAGAGCGTGTCGACGTCGACGAACAGCCAGAACGCGCCGTGCGCGCTCGAGCCGATGTTCACGAGGCCGAGGCGCTCGCCGATCGTGCGCGGCAGCGCGGCAGCGGCGGCGCCCGACAGCAGACGACGCGCGCGCGATTCAGGAACGCGCCGCGGGACGTAGAAAACGACGACGGTCGGCTTCGCCTCGGAGGTCGCGGTGGCGGTGACCGCGGGTTTGGCGTTCGTCGCCACCGTCGTGGGCGGTGTGGCGGGTTTCGGAGCGGGCACCGGGCTCGGCGCATTCGCGCTCGTCGTGGCGACCGTGGTGGACCTCGTAGACGTCGCCGCAGTCGTTGCAACCGGCGTCAAGGCCGCGGGCGGGCTCGGCGGTGCGTTCACAGAGGCGCGCGTGGGTGGAGGTACCGGCGGCGGCGCCGCGGTCGTGCGGATCGCCGTCTTACCGCCCGTCCGCTCGAAACCGCTCCGGGTCGCCTCGACGTAACGCTCGACGTCGCTCGGCACGTCGGCGGCAGAGGTGAGATTGAAGCGCAGCGCGCGCGCCATCACGGGCGGCACGTACGCGTCCGCGGCGAAGAGGAACGTGCGCGTCAGCACGAAGATGACGACGAGAGCGCTGGCGAACGCAGCCACCTTGCGCGCGCGCACGCCGAGCGCGACGAGCATCAGAAAGAGCGCGGCCGCGAGAAGGAGCGCCAGCCCGATGTACCAGCGGACGCCGCTCGCGAGATAGCAGGTCGCGAACATCGCCGCTGCCGCGCCGAGGAGCGTTCTCGCGGACGGACCGCCGGTGCGCCACGCGCGCTGCCAGAGGAAACACGCAGCGACGAAGCCGATCACGAGAAACTGGAAGAACGATTCCTTGAGCGGCTGAAACGACCAGAGGATGCCGGCCGGTGAGAGGCTGATTGCCGCGATCGCCAGCAGCACGGCCTGCCGCGTCGACGGCACGGCCTCGGCCCAGCGGACGAGGATCGCGCACGTGGCGGCATAGCAGAAGAGGTTGAGGAGCAGCGACACCGAGACCGCGTTCCCGAAGAGCAGCGTGAAGAGCGACAGGGTCTGCACGTACGACACGGACGAGGTGCCGCGGAACATGCGCAGAATCGCGTCGAGGCCGTGTTGGGCGGCGGCGGTCGCGGTTCCCGCGTACATCACGCCGTCCTGGGCAAAAAACCAGAGCCCTTCTCCGATTTGTAGACTGCGGCCCACCGGAAGGCGGAGATACGAGATCCAGAAGAGCGCCTGGCCGACGAGCGCGCGCGACAAAAAGCCGGCGGCGACGAGGATGGAAATCCGCCTGTCGCCGGATTCCGTGAAGCGGTAAAGGAGGAAAAGCGCGATGCCGGCAAGAGGGAGAGCCAGCAGACGGAGAAAGTCGATGAACATGGGGTCAGGGCATCGCGCGTCGAATTTTTTCCAGTCTACCAGCAAAAAGAAGTGGCCCGTGACGCGCGTCACGACGCGTGCCGCAAAGGAGCGTATACTTCACTCCGTCCACAAAACTAAGGAGGAATTGAATGCGAGTACCGGGATGGAAAAACATCCTTCTGGCTGCGTTGCTAGTCGTCCCTGCAACCGTCCAGGCACAGGCTACAAGAACATGGGTCTCCGGCGTCGGTGACGACGTCAACCCGTGCAGCCGCACCGCGCCCTGCAAGACGTTCGCAGGGGCAATCTCGAAGACCGCCAGCGGCGGCATCATCGATGCCCTCGATCCGGGCGGGTACGGTGCGCTGACCATCACCAAACCGATCACGATCGAAGGCAACGGCACGCTGGCCTCAGCGCTGGCCTCGGGCACGAACGGTTTTGTGATCAACATCACCAGCGGCACGAACCGCGACGTGGTCCTGCGGAACATCCTGATCGACGGATCGGGTACGACCCTCGGCATCAACGGCATCCGCTTCATCGCCGGTGATTCGCTGACGGTCGAGAACTGCTCGATCGAACAGTTCTCGGGCCAGGGCATCGATTTCGAGCCGAACAGCCTCGCGCGCCTCATCGTGCAGGGCACGACGATCACGCAGGCGGGCGGCGCGGGCATCCTCGTGAAGCCGGCGGCCGGCGGCATCGCGCGCGTCTCGATCTTCGACTCGTCGATCCACAAGAACGCGACCGGCGTCCTCGCACAGGATTCGAGCACCGCCGCGAGCAACGTCAGCATCTTCCGCAGCCGCGTCTCCGAGAACACCGTCGACGGCGTGTTCGCGCAGTCGACGACCGCCGCCAGCGTCACCATCGTCCTCGACGGCGACGAAGTCGGTCACAACGCGAGCATCGGCATCCGCAACTCGGGCGCGAACGCCTTCACGCGCGTCGCCAACACCCTCATCGAGGGCAACGGCACGAGCGTGAGCGCCGCCTCGGGCGAGCTGTGCACGTATCAGAACAACCGCGTCACCGGCGGCGCGCCGGGCGCCTTCACCGGCACCTGCGTCCCTAGCAACCAGTAACGCGACGGCATCCGCAGTCCCCGCGCAGCCGCCCTCACGGGCGGCTGCGTTTTTTTTCGGCAGCCGCGCGCAAGACGCCGGCGAGCACTTCCGCCGTTCGCGCTCGCGAATAGTGCTCGACCGCGTACGCCCTCCCCCGCCGCGCCATCGCCGCGCGCAGCTCCGCGTCGCGCAGCAGCCGCGCGAGCGCATCGATCCATTCATCATCGGTCGTCGCGAAAAAGTTCGTTTCGCCGGCGACGCCGATGTCGGCGGTCACGCCCACCGGTGACGCGACGTACGGAATGCCGCAGGAGAGATACTGGATCGCCTTGAAGCCCGACTTCCCCGCCGCCCACGCGTCGGAAGCGATCGGATACACGGCGACGTCGAACGACTGCAGGTCGGCGAGCTCGCGTTCGAGCTTCCACGGCAGCGACTCGACCTCCACGCCCGCGATGCGCACATCATCGACGCCCGCGCCGACGATGCGCACGCGAAACCGCTCGCGCCGCGCGAGCGCTTCGAGCAGCGGCACGAGCCGTCGAAAGTACGCGAACGTCGAATGCGTCCCGATCCAGCCGATGACCGGCACGCCGTCGCCTGGCGTCGCGCGCGGCACGAATCGCGCGACGTCGACGATCGTCGGCAGCACGGTCGTCGGGACGCCGAACTGCGCGACGTACGCGGCGATGGTCGGGTTGCCGCAGACGACGTGTTCGGACCAGCGGATGAGGCGTTCCGGCTTCTTGCGCGACTTGAGGAGCGCCGCGACCACGCCGAAGACGTCGCTCCGCTGCCCGATGTACGTCGAGTCGTCGAGGTCGAGAACCAAGGGCATGCGACGCTGCACCAGCCATTCGAAGAACGGCGGTCCGATGAGCGCGGCCTCGCGTTGTACGAACGCGGCGTCGTACGCCCCGAGACGCGTGACGTCGCACGCGCGGCGCACGATACCCGCGGTGATGCCACCCGCGGTACGCAGCATGCGGCGGCGGTCATAAAGCGTGTCGAACACGCGATCGGTGAGAAACGGCCGCACGTCGAGCGCGATCCCCTCAGCGGCGAGCGGCGCGACGTACTGCAGCAGACGGTAACGCGTCGCCGCCGCGTGCTCCGGGTACGTGGACAATCCGAGAATCCGCAGCGGCGCGCTCATTCGGCTCGCCGCCGCGCGACGTCGTCGGTGCGCCCGAGGACGTAGCGGATCTCGTAGCAGGGAAAGATGTAGCAGAGGTTCTCTTCCCACAGCTCCTGCAGATAGCGGCAGGAGTTGAAGAGTGTGCCGAGGACGCGTTTGATCGCGTAGCGGCCATAGAACGGCCGCGCGGATTTGAAGTGCAGATCGACGCTGCGCAACGTGAGCCGGTCTCGGCGCACGTAGCCCGGCACCTGCCGCCGGAAGATCGGATCGCGCGCGTAATACGACATCGTGTACAAGCCGAAGCCGAGACGATTCGCATGCGTCGGATCGGAGTGAAAGTACGGATGCGAGAAATGCGGCACCACGATCTCGATCGTGCCTCCCGGCGCGAGCAGACGGCTCATCTCGTCGAGCAGCGGCGCGGGATCGCTGACGTGCTCGAGAAAGTGCGACGAGGTCACGAGCCGCGCGCTCGCGTCGGGGAAGCGTTGCAGCACTTCGAGCGCATCGCCGACGATGTCGGCCGCGTCCGTATCGATCAGATCGACGGCGATCGAGTTCGGATGGCGCTTGGCCGGACCGCAGCCGAGCTCGATGACGACGTCGCGCAGCGCGTCCGGTCGTTCGAGGACGCGGCGTTTGTCGATGACCGTCACGCGCGGCCTCTCGTCAGGCGGCGCGCCGCAACGCCGCGCCGAAGACCGCGACCGTGGTGAGCTCCGCCGCCGCGACGGCCGCGATGATGCCTGGAAGTCCCCACCAGTGCAACGCCGTCAGCTGATAGACGAGCGCGAGTCCGAGCGTCACGATCGAGAGTCGCGCGGCGCGATGTTCCTGCCCGCGCGCCTGCATGAGAAAGCCGGCGATCGTGCTGAAGATACTCAGCAGCGCCAGCGCCGCGAACGCGACGACGAACGGCGTGAAGGCGCGCGGCACCTTCAGAACAGCCGTTACACGAGACGCAAACACGCCCAAGGCCGTCAATCCACATGTCACGCCGGTTGCGGAGATGATCGTATATCGAACCAGGATCGTGCGCACGCCGCGCGCGTCGTTCGCGAGGCGCGTCATCTCGGGGAAATAGATCAGCGCGAGCGACGTGGGGATGAGCAGCAGCGCCGACTGCAGCGCCGCCGCGACGGAGAAGACGCCGAGCTCCGTCCGCGATGCCATGTGCTCCACGGTGAAGACGGAGAGGCGCGAATAGATCACGCCGAGGATCATCTGCGCGCCGAATGGCCAGAGACTCGCGGCCGTCGCGCGCAGCTCGTGCGACTGCACTGCGAGCACCCACCATCGTCCGGTAGACATCACGAGCGATTCGACGAGCTTTCCGGCGACGTACGCGGCGACGAACCAGCGCGGCCCTTCGTGCGCGCGCACGGCAAGCGCGGCGAGCAATGCGAACGCCGACAATCCGGAGCCGACGGCGATGCCGACGCGACGGGTGTCGCGCACGACGATGCGCTCGCTCAGCGCGTTGGTCGAGACGAGCGAGAGCACGCACAGCGGAAACAGGATCGCGAGATAAATCGCGACGTCGCGCTGAATAACGCCGGCCGCGGCGAGCACCGCCGCGAGCACGACCATCGCCGCGGAGATGAGCAGACGAAAGGCGTTCGCCGATGCGAGGAAACGCGCGCCGGCGTCACCCGCGAGCATCGCGAGATTGCGCGGCAGCGCGCGCGTTGCCCCCCAGTCCGCCACGACCAGCGCCACCGCCACGATCGCGTTGGCCACCGCGAACGGCGCCACCTCCGTCACGCCCCACCGGTGCGCGATGAAGAGGCCGAGGAGGATCGGCATGCCGCCGGCGGCCGCGCGGTACGCGATCACCGGCACGGCCGCGATGAGGGATCTGAGGTGACTCTCGGGCTCTGTCAAAACGGAATCGACGTCACCTTACTTGAAATAGCCGGTGACATCGATGAGCACGTTGACACTCGAGCCTTCGTTCTTCAGCGCCAGCTGTCCGCTCGCGTTCAGACTGACGATCGCGTTCCCCGCCCGCGTTTTGCCGCCGCGATAGTTGAGCGTGCTCGTGCCCGGCCAGTTGTTCGCGTCGGGAAAGAGCGAGACCCATCCGGTCGTCGCCGGCGCGACGACGGTGATGTTCGCCGCGATGCTCCGCGCGTCCACCGGCACGCCGCACGAGCCTCCGATCGCGACCGTGCGAATGCTGTGATTCGTGAGCGGCGCGCCGTTACGGCTGTCGAACACGCGGCACGGCGTGACGAGATACAGCATCGATGCACCCGCGGGACGCGGCACGACCGGCACATGCACCTCGCTCGTCGTGGGACAGCCGTCGGTGACCGTCACGCTCAGCACGACTTCGCCGCTCGCTCCCGCGGTGTAGACGATGCGATTCGTCCCCTGCCCCGCGGTGATGGTGCCGTTGGTGATCGACCATGCGTAGGTCGCGGACGCTCCGGCGGTAGACACGGAGGCGTAGTTTGCCGTCGTCCCGGAAAAGACGCGACTGCTCGCGGAGATTACGATCGACGGGGCCGCGGTGATGCGCAACTCGTTCGACGACGTCACGACGCCGCATTCCGACGTCACCACGGCGACGAGATACTTGGGCGTACTGCTGCTGAAGTCGGCGGCGTTCAACGTGTACGTAGCGGACGTCTTGCCGGCGAGCGGCGTGATCGTGCCGCCGGAGATCGCACGCCAACCCCATTGATACGTGACCGCGCCACCACCGGTGACGGTGACCGTCGCCGTTCCTCCGCCTCCGAGACAGGACGAGTCGAGCGTCGCCACCACCGATGCGATCAGTCCGCACGAATCGGTGGGCAGCAGATCGACGCTCGAGTAGCGGACGCCGGCTGGACCTTCCGCCCGTAGCACCAGCGTGTAAAGGTCCGCGACATCGGGCGTGAAGGTGGGATTGCGAATGTTCGTCGACGAAAGCTCGGCGGTCGAACCGGAGGGCCGCCGCACGATGCTCCACTGCCAGCTCGTCGCGCTATCGGGCGCCGTTCCGAGTTGCACGACGGTGTGGATCGCAGGCGTGGTCGTCGATGCGGTGGCAATGTCGGCGATCCCCGGGAGTTGCGCGCGCCGAATGTTCTTCGCGCCACCGTCGATGATGAAAAGATTGCCCTGCGCATCAGCGGTGAGTCCGCCGGCATACCCGAGGCGCGCGAGCCTTCCCGTGCCGGAGACGTTCCCCTGCTGCTCCTGGAGGCCGGCCACCGTCGTTACGACATTCCCCGCGATCCGCCGGATCGTGCCTGGCTCATCGGAAACGTACAGATTGCCGTCGCTCCCGAAAGCGAGGTCAAACGGCAGGTTGAAGCGCGCATCGGCACCAGTCCCATCGGCGGAACCGATCGTTTCCGGCGCGCCGGCGATCGTCGTGACGACGGCGTCCGGCATCGTCACCTTCCGGATGGTGCGGTTGAAGGCATCGGCGACATACAACGCGCCGTCCGGACCGAACGCCAGTCCAGCCGGTTCATCGAACCGCGCCGCGGTACCCGTTCCATCGCTGGAGCCGGGATCATTGAGGCCGCCGGCAACGACGCTGACGTCACGTGACGTGGAGATCTTCCGGATGCGGTGCGATTCATCGGTGACGAAGACGTTTCCGGCGGCATCGACGGCAAGCCTGTCCACGTAATGGAAGCGCGCGCTGGCGCCATCGCCGTCGGCAGTACCTGGGATATTAGGGTTTCCCGCGTACGTCGTGACCACGGCATCCGGCGCGATCTTGCGAACGGCATGACCGTCAGCAACAAACAGATTGTCATTCGCGTCGATCGCGAGCGAGCCGAGAGACCAGAACGACGCATCGGTGCCCGTGCCGTCCTGAGCGATGAATTGATTGGCGCGGCCGGCGAATACTTCCACCTGACAGGCCGGCGTGATTTTGTCGATGGTCGAGTTCTGAAAATCGGACACGAACAGATTACCGTGCCTGTCCCGGACAGTGGCAATCGGCGCGGAAAACCGAACTGTGTCGCACGTGCCGCCGGACAAGCCCGATGGCGCCGCGGTACCCGCGATCGTTGAGACGAATCCGCCGGCGATCTTCCGTACGTTCTGTCCTTCCGCATCGACCACGTACAGCACTCCGCCAGGTGCGGCAGCAATGCCCCTCGGATAGAGGAACCGCGCCTGGATCAGCGCACCATCGTCCGAACCCGTCGGCATCCCGGCGCCCGCATAGACGGTGGCTGAGCCACCACTGATGCGCATGATCGCGTCGGTATCGAGCGCGGCGTAAACGACGCCCGACGCATCGACCGTGACCGCCAAAACGTCGGGTTCGAGAACCGCGACCGTCGTGACGGTTCCCACCAGCGTCGATGAATTGATCGCGATTTTCCGAACGCGATCATCATCTGCAACGAGCAGCTCGCCGGTCTGCGCGTTCCACGCAAGTCCATAGATGGCGTAGAACGACGCCTGATCACTGATCCCGTCGGCGTGCCCCGGTGTCGTGGATCCCGCCACCAGCGACACGTTGCCGTCCGGACGAATCACATAAACCTGTCCGAAGTAACCGTCTGAAAGGTAGATGTTGCCGAGGTTGTCCACGGCGATCCCTTGCGGATACTGAAAGGTGCCGGCAGGGACGACGTGAGTTACGACGCCCTGCGGCGAGATCCGGCGAACCGCTCCGGAATCACGATCGGCGACATAGACGTATCCGCGCGAGTCGACCGCGATTCCTCGCGGCGCTGAGAAACTCGCCGCACCGCCATGACCGTCAGCGGATCCTTCGACGCCCACCCGGCCCGCAAACGTCGTCACGACCCCCGCCGGCGTCATCTTGCGTATGACGTTCTGTTCGGAATCTGCGATGTAGACGTCGCCCGCGGAATCGACAGCAACCGCCTCGGGCATGCTGAATCGAGCGTCGCTGCCGGTGCCGTCCGTATGGCCCTTTCCCACATCCGTCCCGGCAAAACGCGTGACGGTGAGCTCCTGTGCAAACGAGGCGGACGCAAGCAGGAGCAGTACGAGACAGAACGAGAGCCGCACGTGTGCGTCCGATGGTTTGGGCATGATGGACCTTCGGCGAGGAACGCGAAATGCTCAAAGAAAAATCGGCGCGCCGTTGGAGTTCGAACGTTGTCAACGGACGGTCCTGTCGCCGATGAGAGGCCGACGATGATGCCGTTCGCGAGCGCCGGATCGGTCCGGCTCGAAGTTGATCATCGAGACCACCGCGCGACCCGGTACCGGCGGCGCGGTACGCGATCACCGGCACGGCCGCGATGAGGGATCTGAGGTGACTCTCGGGCTCTGTCAAAACAGAATCGACGTCACCTTACTTGAAATAGCCGGTGACATCGATGAGCACGTTCACACTCGAGCCTTCGTTCTTCAGCGCGAGCTGTCCGCTCGCGTTCAGACTGACGATCGCGTTCCCCGCCCGCGTTTTGCCGCCGCGATAGTTGAGCGTGCTCGTGCCCGGCCAGTTGTTCGCGTCGGGAAAGAGCGACACCCATCCGGTCGTCGCCGGCGCGACGACGGTGATGTTCGCCGCGATGCTCCGCGCGTCCACCGGCACGCCGCACGAGCCTCCGATCGCGACCGTGCGAATGCTGTGATTCGCGAGCGGCGCGCCGTTACGGCTGTCGAACACGCGGCACGGCGTGACGAGATACAGCATCGATGCACCCGCGGGGCGCGGCACGACCGGCACATGCACCTCGCTCGTCGTGGGACAACCATCGGTGACCGTCACGCTCAGCACCACTTCGCCGCTCGCTCCCGCGGTGTAGACGATGCGATTCGTTCCCTGCCCCGCGGAGATGGTGCCGTTCGTGATCGACCATGCGTAGGTCGCGGACGCTCCGGCGGCAGATACGGAGGCGTAGTTGTCTGCGGCATTCGCGAAGACATTGCTGCTCGCGGAGATCGTCGCCGACGGACCCGTGCTGACAGGCACTTCGTTGGACGTCGTGACGACACCGCATTCGGATGTCACGGTGGCAACGAGATAGGCCGGGCTGCCGGCGCCAAAGTCCGCGGCATCGATCGTATAGGCTGAGGATGTCTTCCCCGGGAGCGGCGTGATCGTGCCGGCGGAGACCGAGCGCCAGCCCCACTGGTACGTCACCGCGCCGCCTCCGCTGACGTTCACCGTGGCGGTGCTGCCCGACGCGACGCAGGAGGAACCACTCAGCGTCGCAACGACGGACGCAATCGGTGAACACGGATCCGTGGGCGCGACGTCGATAGTGGAGTAGCGTACGCCGGCCGCGCCTTCGGCACGCAGCATGAGCGTATAGACGTCGGCGACGTCCGGAGCAAACGTCGGAGTGCGGCTGATCGAAGACGAGAGCTCCGCCGTCGAGCCGGACGGCCGGCGCACGATGCTCCACTGCCAGCTCGTCGCCGTGGCGGGCGCGGTTCCAAGCTGTACGGTCGTGTGGAGGGCCGGCGTCGTCGTCGATGCCGTCGCGACGTCGTCGATGCCCGGCAGCCGCGCGCGGCGGACGTTGTACGCAGCCACGTCGGCGATGTAGAGATTCCCCTGGGTGTCTGCGCTGAGACCGCCGTTCGTGTGGAACCGCGCGATCTGGCCGGTTCCGTCGACGTTCCCCGACTGCCGGGCGCGGCCGGCCACGGTCGACACGACATTGCCCACGATCTGCCGGATGACGTGGTTCCCATCGGAGACGTAGAGACGACCGTCACTGCCGATGACCACGTCGGACGGGGCGTCGAACAGTGCGCTCGCACCGGTGCCGTCCGTCCACCCCCACTGGCCAGGACTACCGGCGAGCGTCGAGACGACCGCGTCCGGCATCGTGATTTTCCGGATGGTGTCATTCATGTAGTCGGCGACGTAGAGAGTTCCGTCGGCTCCGAAGGCCATTCCCGCCGGCACATTGAAACGCGCCGCTCCCGCCGTGCCGTCCGAGGAGCCCTGCTGACCGACGGCACCGGCAACCAGACTCACGTCTCCGGAGGTCGTGATCTTGCGGATGACGTGGTTCTGATCGGCGACGAACACGTTGCCGGAGGCGTCGACGGCGATGCCGAATGGAGACGAGAAACGCGCGTTGATTCCGTTGCCGTTCGCGCTGCCGCTCTGGTCCGCGACTCCAGCGTACGTCGTGACGACTCCGGCCGGCGTGATCTTGCGGATCGCATTCGCATCGACGGCGTACAGATTGTCGTTGGCGTCGATGGCGAGCGTCCCGAGGCTGGAAAACGCGGCGTTGACTCCCGTTCCGTCGTGCGAAACGTAGTGGTCGTAAGAGCCGGCAAACACCTGCACCTGACAGGCGGGCGTGATCTTGGCGATCACGAGCTGGTCCGCAACGAAGACGTTGCCGTGACTGTCCACGACCGTATCCGTCGGGTAGCGGAACTGCGTCGTATCGCACGTACCACCGGACGACCCGTATCGCACCGGCGTGCCGGCGATGGTCGTGACGAAGCCGCCGGCAAGCTTGCGGACGTCGGTCGTGCCGAAATCAACCACGTACAGGACACCGCCGGGGGCGGCAGCGATCCCGGAGGGAAAAATGAACCTCGCCGCATCGAGCGAGCCGTCGTTGCTGCCCTGCAGGTGATACTGACTGCCGGCGTAGATGGAGGCAACGCCCCCGCTGACGCGCAACACGACGCTGGTGCTGACCGCCGCATACAGAACGCCGGAAGCATCGACCGTGACTGCATTCACGTAATTGCCGGGGACCGCCACTGTAGCGACCGTGCCTTGCAGCGTCGCGCGATCGATCGTGATTTTCCGAATGCGGTCGGACTCGGCGACGAGCAACTCTCCCGTCGCACGATTCCAGGTGAGACTGAAGATGTTCCCGAACCTCGCCGCGGCGCCAATCCCGTCCGCCGTTCCTGAGACACCCGCCGAGCCGGCGACCAGCGACACCGCTCCGTTGGGGCGGATGACGCGCACGGTATGGCCGGTCACCTCGGCCACATACACGTTGCCCACATTGTCCACGGCCACACCATCCGGCCAGTTGAACGCGTACGCCGGAGTGAGTGACGTGACCACGCCTTCGGGAGAGATCACACGGATCCGTCCGTTAGCGGAGTCGGCGACGTAGACGTAGCCGCGATCATCCACGGCGATGCCTTCCGGGCTGTCGAAGCGCGCAGCAGCGCCACGCCCATCCGCGAATCCCGACGCTCCTTCACGGCCGGCAAACGTCGTCACCACGCCCGATGGCGTCATCTTGCGAATGACGTTTTGCGTCCGATCGACAATGTAGCCGTTCCCGGCTGCATCCGTTGCAATCGCCCGCACGTCATGGACGCGTGCGGCGCTGCCCGTGCCGTCGGCATAACCCGGTCCGGAATCGGAGCCGGCGAACCGCGTCACGGTGAGTGCCTGTGCAAACACAGACGGCGCGAGCAGAACAAGCGCGAGACAAAGCGGGAGCGTGCGCCGCAGGAACGCGTTCGATGGCTTGAGCATGATGGACCTGCGGCGAGGAACGTGAAATGCCCCAAAAAAAATTCGGCACGCCCGGAGGCGCGCCGTTCCCGATCGCACGCGGCGACGCCGGCTATTGGAAATAGCCGGTGACGTCGATGATCACGTGGACGCTGCCGAAGTTGTTGTAGACGGAAAGGTCCTGTGTCGCCGACGAGAGGCCGACGATGATGCCGTTCGCGAGCGCGGGGTCGGTCGGCTCGAAGTTGATCATCGAGACCACGGGACGGGCCGTGCCGGACGGCCACACGGCGAGCCAGCTGGCCTGGCTGGCCTGCGTCACGGTTACGTTCAGCGACACCGCCTTCGCAGTCGTCGGAACGCCGCAGAAGCCGCGAATCTGGAAGTTACGCGTGGCGTCGGTGCCGAACGCGGGACCGCCGTTCGTGCCGTTCGCATTGCGCGTGTCGACGACGCGGCACGGCGACAGCGGATAGTACGAGTACGGCCCGCTCTGCGCGGAAGCGATTCGCGGAAGGGCGAGCAGGGCGAAGAAAACTGCGGAAAGGATCAGGCGTCGCATCAGGGTCACCTCACTTGTAGTAGCCGGTCACATCGACAATGAAATTCTGCGTAGAGCCATTATTCAACACCGTGACGCTTCCGGCAGCAGACAACACCAGTGTCGCATTATTCGCGCGGGTTTTGCCCGTCCGGTAGTTCATGGTGCTATTTCCTGGCCAGGTAGAGCCAGTGGGATAAAAAGCGAGGAAGCCGGTGGTCGCGGGCGCGACCGCCGTGATGTTGGCGACCACGGCCTTGGCGTCGGCGGGGATTCCGCACGAGCCGGCGACGGCGACGTCGCGCGTGCCGAGGTTCGCGATCGCGGGTCCGCCGTGCGGTCCGGCGGGACCGCGTGTATCGATGAGGCGGCACGGCGTGACGATGTAGAGCAATGCGCTCGTCGTCGGCGGGTCGACCACCCCGAGACGCACGGTGCGGCTGTCCGCAGATCCGCACGCGTTCGACGCGCGCACCCAATACGCGGTCGTGGACAACGGCGTGGCGTTGATCGGATTGCCGACCGCTGCCGGCGTCGAGACGTCGCCCGACTCTCCCACGTACCACTGATACGTGATCGGTCCGGTGCCGGTCGCCGTGGCGTTCAACTCGACGGTGGTGCCGCTCGTGATGACGACGTTCGCATTGACGCTGGTGATCGAAGGCGGCGTGCAGGCGGCGGTGACGGTGACGTTCACGGAATCGGATGCGGAGCAGCCCGACGTGTTCGTGCCGCGCACGCGCAGCGTGACGGGGTTCGTCGTCGCGGTGAAGTTGATCGAAGAGCCCTGCGTACTGCCGTTGATCGTGCCGTTCGTGATCGTCCAGTCGTACGTGAGGCCGGCTACGGGCGAATTGATCGACGCGTTGCCGCTCGCGCCCGATGCGACCGAAGCGGGCGCGCTGATCGCCGGCGACGCGGGCGTGCGGCTGTTGATGTAGCTCTTGATCGCCTGCTGAATCAACTCGCTCGGCTCACCGGCTTTGCCGAAGAGAAACCGGCTCTGCGGAAAGCCGCCGGAGAACGTGAGATGGCAGTAGCTCATGATCGTCCCCTTCTCCGGGGGAACGCTCGTGGCGCCACCGTAGCAGCCGCCTTCGCCGGCGTAGCACTCGTCGATGTAGCTGCGCGTGACGTTGTACGCGGTCTTCTGATCCGCGGTCAGCGCGACGCAGTGCGTGTGCTGCGAGCCGACGTTGTGTCCGAGCTCGTGCGCGAAGCCGAGGACGGGCCAGTAGTTCGTCGACGGAAGACCATACGGAACGCCATTGACGGTCGCATCGGGATTGGGCACGGTCGCGCTCGGATTGCCGAGGCCGATGTAGGCAAAGCCGCCCGAGTAGTGGCCGTTGAAGATGCCGCATCCCGCGCCGCTGCAAAGCGAGTCGGCGGTGCACGACGCGCCGATCCACGCGACGCCGGCGGTCTGCGACTTGCCGCTCATCAGCACGACGGAAGAACGCGGACCGTTGTAAGGACGCGTGCCGCTGTTGGCCCAGACGTCGCCGAGTTCGGCGAGCGCGTGCGAGGTCGTGTACGTCGTCGACGAGCCGTTCCACGTACCGGTCGAGCCGGGATTGATGGTCCACGGATCGGACGCCGTGGCCTGGATGCGCGAGAACGTGATGAGCAGATCCGTCTGCAGATCGCGCTTGTAGATCGTCGATGCCGCGCCGACGACGTTGCCGATGAACGTCGCGACAGTGGTCGGATTCGAGCTGAAGTCGACATACAGCTCGTTGTCGGTCTCGATGGCGAGGTTCAGCGTCCACGTGCCCGTGGCGCTGAGCGTGCCGTTCGTCTGCGGATCGATGCCGGAAACCAGCGAGCGGACGCTCGGAAGCGTGCCGCCTTTCAACGAGACCGGCGCGCCGTCGAGATCGCACATGAAGCCGCCGCCCGGCGTGTAGTCATCCGTCGCCGCGACGTCTTCGACCACGATGTCTTTCGGCGAACGCGAGCGCACCGTGAACCTGCGCTCCTTCGAAATCACGAGACCCTCGGTCGCGCCATCGCTGCGCACCGCCAGGAACACCATCGATTCCGGATCGCCGGAGACGGTGCCGCGGAAGTACTGCACCGGCGGCGGCGCGATGTGCGTGCGCTGTCCGCCGTCATGCTCCACGACGAGCTCCGCATTCGGCGCCCACACTTCGAAGCGCTCGAGATCGAGAGACGCGTCGAGTGCATCGCCCACCGGAATGTGGCGCAGCTGCACGCGCGTGCCGGTCGCCATCGGCCGCAGGAGCGGCGAGATCACGTCTCCGTCGGCGCGCGACTGAATGCCCGCGTCGGCACGAGTGGCCGCGATGAACGCAACGACAGCGACAAAGAGAACAGAGGATGCTCGCTTGCTCATGTGTTGAACCCGGTTGACGATAAGGGTTATTGGCACATGAACCGGTGACGCCGCTCACGAAATTCTCGGAAAAGGCAGGCGGCGGGACAAAACCCGCCGCCCGCCGCTCGCGGATCATTGGAAGTAGCCCGTGACGTCGATGAGAAAGTGAATCGCGCTCGGGCCGCTGTTGTAGATGGCCAGACGTCCATCGGACGAGAGACGCATGATCGAGTTGTTCGCACGCGTGCGACCCGTGCGGTAGCTGACCGTGCTCGTGCCCGGCGGCGCCTCGCCGGTGCCGGGATACGCGATGAGCGTTCCGTTCGACGCCGGCGTGACCGCGGTGATGTTCATGACGATCGCCTTCGCGCCGGCCGGCACGCCGCACTTACCCGTGATCGTGACGAGCTGCGTGCTCGCGGGATACAGCGGGCTGCCGGCGCGCGTGTCGAGCGTACGGCACGGCGTGACGAGATACAGCTTCGAGGCCGTGCTCGCGGCGGCCGTTCCCGCCGTGACGGTCACGGTCGCGGCGGTGCTGTTCGCGGTGCCGCATTGGCCGACGACGCGCACCCAGTACGTCGTCGTCGCGCCCGGCGTCACGGTGAGCGACGGCCCGCTGACGCCGGGGATGCGATTGGCCGTGTTGCCCGGCGCGCCGACGTACCACTCGTACGTGAGCCCGGTGCCGGTTGCGGTGACGGTGATGGTGGTGGAGATCCCCGCCGCCACCGTCCTCGCCGTCGGCTGCGTCGTGATCGTCGGAGGCGTGCACGTCGTCCCGCCCCCGCACGTGCCGCCCGGATATACGCCCTGCGCGGCGTGAATGTCCCACGGCTGCAGCGTGAAGCCGTAGTTGCCGTTGACGCTCGAGTTCATGATCGCGGCGCTCGTGCACTCTTCGACCGTCGAGTCGCACGTGCCGCCGTTGAGATGGCTCTGGTTCGAGTGGCGCCAGCCGATGCCATGTCCGAGCTCATGCGTCATCGCGGGCGCAAACGCGGAGCTGGTTCCCGGAAAGCCGTCCTGAAAGACGACGTCCGCGTCGGTGATGCTGAGCCACGACCGGTTGAGAAACGTGTGGTTGCTGCCGAACGACGTGAACGTGATGGCCACGGTTCCGGCGCCGGTCCACGACCCCGAAACGCGGCCCTGCGGATCGTTGAACTCGACGACGTTCGTGCTGTCGAAGTTCTTCGACACCGTCGCCGTCTGGCCGCCGTACATCAGGTTGATGTTCGAGCCGCATTCATTCGTCCATGCGGCCAGTCCGCCCTGAATCACGCTCACGCCGCCGTCCGCGGCGCCGGAGATGTTCTGATCGGAGCGTTTGTACCAGGTCACGCCGGCGGAGATGTTCGGCCAGCGCGTCGGCGTGTTGTTCACCCAGCTCGTGTACGTCGCGGGGTCGTACGTCGTCGCCGCCTGCTGCAATCCGTAGCTGCTCATCTGCTGCAACGCCTTCGCAAGCGGTGCCGGTTTCGCCGGCAACATCACCTCGGACGGATCGACGCTGTAGTCCTGCTGCGCGGCGCGTCCGTGCGCGCGCGCCTCGACGAAGCGCATGAAGCCTTCTTCTTTGCGCACCGGCTCCTGATGCACGGCGCCGGAGCGGTCCCAGCCGAGGACGTCGTCCATGTCGCGGACGAGAAGACGCTCGCCGGTCGTCGACGTCGCGAACTTGAATTTGCCGAGCGTGAGATCGGTCGTGCGCCAGCGGCCGCGGTCGCGCGTGAGAAAGACCAGCACGCGCTCGCCCTGTTCGTACTGCGCCTCGCCGGACACGATGACGCCGCGGTCGCCGATCACGCCGCCCATCGTCACGACGCGAAGCAACGCATTGGGTTCCGCGATCCCTTTGACCGCGCGCTCGAGGCGAATCTCGTACACCGTTTCGATCGTGTTGTCGGCTTCCTGCGCGTAAGCGCCCTCGACCGTGCCGACGACGATTGCATCTGCTTTCGTCACCATCTCGTCGTCGTCGGGCACGATGAACGTGCCGGCCAGCGCGCTTCCCGCGAGCAGGAGCAGGACGACGGAGAGGAAGATTACCGCTGTGCGTCTCATGGGGCCTCCGAAAAAGTTATACGTATGAAAAGAGCCTGCCTACTTCTTTGCACGTGACGCATGTCACTGGCACGTGGATTTCAGAGGCGATCGTTGGAGACCCGTGTCATGAACCGATCGATTGGAGCTGTGCTCGCCGCCGCGCTGTTGCTCACTGCCGCGGCCGCTCAGGCGGACGATGCACCGCCGACCACCAACCCGATTCGCTACACCTGGATCGTCACGTCGTGCGCGACGTGGAACTGCGCCGCGGCCGCGCTCGTCATGGCCGGCGGCGACAAGTACGTGATCACGCTGCCGACCGGACGCGACGACCGGCCGTGGCTGATCCTCCGCCGCGTCGAGGAAGGCTCGATCTACATTCCGCCCGAGGAGCCGTTCGCGTGCGAGGTGTTCGACTCGATGGACGGCGCGACGAATCACTACGACGGCATGGACATGTGTCACGCGCCGATCGTGCTGAGCGTTCCGGACGGCCGCGCGGTGGTGACGTCGCTAACCGATTGCGGTGGCGGCGGCGGCGGGAAGCGCCGTTCCGTCCGCTGATGCGCGGCGCTCCGCACGCCACGCCTGGAACATGAGAATGGTCCAGAGCGGCTGCTGCCATTCGCCGCGGCCGCCGAGGTGTTCGTCCCACTTCGTGCGGACCTCGGTCGCATCGAAGAAACCATCCTGCCGCAGCCGCCGCGGATCGAGCAGCTCTTCGGCCCAGCCGCGTAGCGGACCGCGCAGCCACTGATCGATCGGCAGGCCGAAGCCCATCTTCGGCCGCTCGATGAGCGCCTCCGGCACGTAGCGCGTCAGCAGCTTGCGCAGGATCCACTTCCCCTTGCCGTCGCGGATCTTCATCGACAGCGGCAGCGACCACGCGAACTCGACGAGGCGATGATCGAGCAGCGGCTCGCGCGCCTCGAGGCTCACGGCCATGCTCGCGCGATCGACTTTCACGAGGATGTCGTCGGGCAGATACGAGAGCTGATCGAAGAACATCATGCGCTCGATCGTGTCGGCGATCGGCGCGCGCGCGGCGCGTGCGGTGATCGCGATCGGCAGCGGACGCGCGCCCGGGACGACGCTCGACCACTGCGTGACGATCTCGTGGTAGAGCGCGTCGTCGCTGCGGTCGTTCATTGCGCGCGCGAACTTGTGCAGCCGTTCGCCGGCGCGGTCGCGGCGCAGCGCGCGCGGCATGATGCGCGACTCCGGCGAGAGCAGGCGGTTCCACATCCACACCGGCACCGCGCGCAACGCGGCACCCGCGGGAGGACGCAACGCTCGCGGCACGCGCGCGACGCCGCGCAGCAGTTTCTGCCCGAGGAAGTAGCGGTGGTAGCCGCCGAACAGCTCGTCGCCGCCGTCGCCGGAGAGGCTCACGGTGACGGATTGCCGCGCGAGCTTCGAGACGAGATACGTCGGGATCTGCGAGGAGTCGGCGAACGGCTCGTCGTACATGCGCGGCAGCAGCGGAATGACGTCCTGCGCTTCGCGCGGCGTGACGTAGAGCTCCGTGTGCGCGGTGCCGAGATGGCGCGCGACCGCGGCGGCGTATTGCGCCTCGTCGTAGAGCGACTCGTGGAAGCCGATGGAGAACGTCTTCACCGGACTGCTGTTCTGCGCCTGCATCGCCGCGGCGATCAGCGAGGAGTCGATGCCGCCGGAGAGGAACACGCCGAGCGGCACGTCCGCGACCATGCGCAGACGAACGGCGTCGGCGACGAGCGCATCCAGCGCATCGAGCGCCTCGTCATCGCCGCCGCGGAACCGCGAGGCGATCGCGCGTGGCGCGACTTCCTGCAGGTCCCAGTACGCGCGCGGCTCGGGACGCGCGTCGCCGGGCTTGATCGAGAGCACGCAACCCGGCGGTAGCTTCCACGTGTCGCGATAGATCGTGTACGGCGCGGGGATGTAGCTGTAGCGCGCGTACAAACCGACGACGTCGCGGTCGATCTCGCCGCGGAAGCGCGGATGCGCTTCGATCGCCTTCAGCTCCGACGCGAACAGCACCGCGTTGCCGGCGAAGCTGTAGTACAGCGGCTTCACGCCGAGCCGGTCGCGGACGAGATGCAGCGTCTGCTCCGCGCGATCCCAGAGCGCCATCGCGAACATGCCGATGAAGCGCGACAACGCGCCGTCGAGTCCCCAGCGTTCGATCGCCGCGAGCATGACTTCCGTATCCGAATGCCCGCGCCACGACATCGCGCCGGCGCGCTCGAGCTCCGCGCGCACGGCCTCGTAGTTGTAGACCTCACCGTTGTAGATGAGAACGTAACGGCCGCTCGCCGACTGCATCGGCTGATGTCCGGCCGGCGAGAGGTCGATGATCGAGAGCCTGCGGAAGCCGAGCGAGAGTCCGGCGCGCTCGTCGATGAAGACGCCGCTGTCGTCGGGGCCGCGGTGCTCGATGGCACACGTCATCCCGGTCACGACCGACTCGAGCTCGGCGCGCGAGCCCGCGCCTCGAAGAAATGCGCCGGCGATGCCGCACATGGCGTCAGTCTACGCGCGAATGACGCGCGTCGCCGTGTCCCGCGGCACGATGTTTCGCGTATCGACCGCGACGCGCACGTTGGACCACAGCGCCGCATCCTTGAACTGGCTGTGCGGCGTCGACACGACGACCGCATCGTACGTTCCGAACTCTTCCGCCGTGCACGGCACCGAATGCAATCCCAGGTCGTGCTTGCGCCCTCGTCGCGCCTCGGGGATGTACGGGTCGCAATACGCGACGTCCGCGCCGCGCTCCTGCAGCAGCTCGATGAGCTCAAACGACGGCGACTCGCGGTCGTCGTCGATGTCCGGCTTGTACGAGAGGCCGAGGACGAGCACGCGCGCACCGACGATGCTGCGGCCCGCGGCGTTCACCGCTTCGACCGTGCGGTCGACGACGTAGCGCGGCATGGCGGTGTTCACCTCGCCCGCAAGCTCGATGAAGCGCGCCCACGTCCCGTACTCCGCGGCTTTCCACGTGAGATAGAACGGATCGAGCGGAATGCAGTGGCCGCCGAGTCCGGGGCCGGGATAGAACGGCATGAAGCCGAACGGCTTCGTGCGCGCGGCCTCGATCACTTCCCAGACGTCGATGCCCATCCGCTCGAAGACGATCTTCATCTCGTTGACGAGCGCGATGTTCACGGCGCGGAAGATGTTCTCGAGCAGCTTCGACGACTCCGCGACTTCGGCGCTGGAGACAGGAACGACGGTGTTGATGACGGTCGAGTAGAGCGCCTTCGCGGCGCGCAGCGACGGCTCGTCGATGCCGCCGACGACTTTCGGGATCGTGCGCGTGTTGAAGCGCTCGTTGCCCGGATCTTCGCGCTCGGGCGAGAACGCGAGGAAGAAGTCGCGGCCGCACGCGAGTCCGCGCGCTTCGAACGGCGCGAGCAGTTCCTCGCGCGTGGTGCCGGGATAGGTCGTCGATTCGAGCACCACCAGTTGTCCGGTGCGCAGGCGTTTCGCGATTTCGGTGGAGGTGGCGCGGATGTAGTCGAGGTCGGGCTCGCGATGCGCGCCGAGCGGCGTCGGGACGCAGATGATGATCGCGTCGCATTCGGCGAGGCGGTCGAAGTCGGTGGTGGCCTCGACCTGCTCGCGCGCGAACGCGGAGCGGATGCGATCGACGCCGATGTGGCGGATGTACGACTCGCCGGCGTTGAGCGCGCGGGTCTTCTTCGCGTCGACGTCGAAGCCGATCACCGGAAAGCCGCCGTCGGCGTAGAGCAGCACGAGCGGCAGCCCGACGTAGCCGAGGCCGATCACGCCGACGCGCGCCGTCCGCGCATCGACCGCCTCGAGGAAACGATCGAGCAGCGCCGTTCCTGCGACTTGCTCCTGGATGGACATCGGATTCTCCGCGGCTCCGCCGATCCGATTGAAGAGGATCAGGGGATCCGATAGTAGTTTTTGTACCACGCCACGAACGCGGCCACGCCGTCGCGGACGCTGGTGACGGGCCGGAAGCCGACCGCTTCCTCGAGCTGCGAGACGTCGGCCATCGTCGACGGCACGTCTCCCGGCTGCATCGGAAGCAGTTCCATCCTTGCTTTCTTCCCGAGGCACTCTTCGAGGACGTGGATGTAGTCGAGGAGCTGCACCGGCCGGTTGTTGCCGATGTTGAAGACGCGATACGGCGCGCGGCTGCGCGACGGGCGCGGCTGCGTGGGATCGAAGTCGGGATCGGGCGCGGCGACATGATCGAGCACCCGCACGACGCCTTCCGCGACGTCGTCGACATACGTGAAGTCGCGCACCATGCGGCCTTCGTTGTAGACCTCGATCGGCGTCTCTTCGAGGATGCCGCGCGTGAACTTGAAGAGCGCCATGTCGGGGCGCCCCCACGGACCGTACACGGTGAAGAAGCGCAGGCCGGTGGTGGGCACGCCGAAGAGATGCGAGTACGTATGCGCCATCAGCTCGTTCGCCTTCTTCGTCGCGGCGTACAGCGACACCGGATGATCGACGTTGTCGTCTTCGGCGAACGGCTGGCGCGTGTTCGCACCGTAGACGGAGCTCGACGACGCGTACACGAGATGCTCGACGTTCGTCGCGCGGCAGCCTTCGAGGATGTTCAGAAATCCGCTGACGTTGCTCTGCGTGTACGCGTGCGGATTGATGAGCGAGTAGCGCACGCCCGCCTGCGCGGCGAGGTTGACCACGCGCTCGGGTCGATGGATATCAAAGAGTCGCAGCACCGCGCCGGTGTCGGAGATGTCGGCGCGTTCGAACGTGAACCGCGGCGACTCGCGCAACATCGCCAGACGCGCGTCCTTCAACGACGGATCGTAGTAGTCGTTGAGGTTGTCGATGCCGACGACGGAGTCGCCGCGCGCGAGCAGGCGTTGCGTGACGTGGAACCCGATGAAACCGGCGGCGCCGGTGAGAAGAATCTTCATGGCGTGGGCCGCGGCGGGCGGCGCGTTTTATACCACGCCACCGCTTCCCGCAGCCCGTCGGCGAGCCGCACGCGCGCGGTGAAACCGAACGCTTCCCGCGCACGCGTGGTGTCGAGCTGCCGCTTCGGTTGTCCGCCGGGCTGCGCGACGTTCCATTCGATCCGGCCGCGATAGCCGGTGGCATCCGCGACGAGATCGGCGAGCTGCGCGATCGATACCGACTCGCCGGTGCCGATGTTCACCGGCTCCGCGCCGTCGTACCGCTCGGCCGCGAGCAGCACGGCGTCGGCGGCGTCGGTGACGTGCAGAAACTCGCGCGTCGGCGTGCCGTCGCCCCACAGCGTGACGACCGGCGCGCTCTCTTCGTCCGCTTCGACGAACTTGCGGATCATCGCCGGAATGACGTGACTGGTCTCGAGATCGAAGTTGTCGCGTGGACCGTAGAGATTCGCCGGCAGCAGGTAGATGCCGTTGAAGCCGTACTCCTGCCGGTACGCCTGCAGCTGCACGAGCAGCATGCGCTTCGCGAGGCCGTACGGCGCGTTGGTCTCTTCGGGATAGCCGTTCCACAGATCGCTCTCGCGGAACGGCAGCGGCGTGAACTTCGGATACGCGCAGACGGTGCCGAGGCAGAGGAACTTCTCGACGCCGGCACGGCGCGAGGCTTCGATGAGCTGAATGCCCATCAGCGCGTTGTCGTGGAAGAACTGGCCGGGGTGTGCGCGGTTCGCGCCGATGCCGCCGACGTTCGCCGCGGCGTGGATGACGAGGTTCGGACGCTTCTCGTCGAGATAGCGCGTGACCGCGACACCGTCGCGCAGATCGAGCTCGGCGCGCGGCGGTGCGAACAGCGCGGCGACGCCGAGGGATTCGAGCCGCTCGCGCAGGTGCGAGCCGAGAAAGCCGCCGGCGCCGGTCAGCAGCACGCGGCGCGCCGGCCAGAGCGTCACGCGCCGTCTCCGTTCGCGCGCTTCTCGCGTTCGGCGAGGGCGAGATCGGAGTCGACCATCATTTCGATGAGCTCACGGAACGTGACGCGCGGCGACCAGCCGAGCGCGCGCCGCGCTTTCGACGCATCGCCGCGCAGATCGTCGACTTCCGTCGGACGGAAGTAGCGCGGATCGATCTCGACGAGCGTGCGTCCCGACGTGCGGTCGATCCCCCGCTCCTTCTCCCCCGCCCCGCTCCATTCGAGCGCGAAGCCGGCGCGCGCGAACGCGACCTCGCACAGCTCGCGCACGGTGTGCGACTCACCGGTGGCCACGACGTAGTCGTCGGGCTCGGACTGCTGCAGCATGAGCCACATCGCCTCGACATAGTCGCGCGCGTAACCCCAGTCGCGCCGCGCCTCGAGGTTGCCGACGTACAGCCGGTCCTGCAATCCGTGCACGATGCGCCCGACCGCGCGCGTGACCTTGCGCGTGACGAACGTCTCGCCGCGCCGCGGCGACTCGTGGTTGAAGAGGATGCCGTTGACGGCGAAGAGGCCGTACGCCTCGCGGTAGTTGACGGTCATCCAGTACGCGTCGAGCTTCGCGATCGCATACGGACTGCGCGGCGCGAACGGCGTGGTCTCGCTCTGCGGCGACGGCGAGCTGCCGAACATCTCCGACGACGACGCCTGGTAGATGCGCGGACGCAGGTCGACTTCGCGGATCGCCTCGAGCAGCCGCAGTTGACCGACGGCGTTGATCTCGCTCGTGTACTCCGGCGTCTCGAACGACACTTTCACGTGGCTCTGCGCGGCGAGGTTGTAGATCTCGTCGGGCGTGCAGAGGCGCAGCACGCGGTTGAGCGACGACGCGTCGTTCATGTCGCCGTAGTGCAGGAAGAGCTTCCGCTCGGGATCGTGGACGTCCTGATACAGATGATCGATGCGTCCCGTGTTGAACGAGGACGAACGGCGGATGATGCCGTGCACCTCGTACCCTTTCTCGAGCAAAAGCTCGGTGAGGTACGAACCGTCCTGCCCGGTGATGCCCGTGACCAGCGCGCGCTTCGTCATTGCGGCTGCGTCACCATCTGTCCGACGAGCTTCCGCGCGACCTGCGCAATCTGCCGCGCGCGGTCATCCCGCTCTGCCCTCGGATCCTCGGCGATCGCGCGATACGCCTCGACGTTCGCGCCTTCGGTGAGCGTGTCAAAGCGCGCTTCGACGAAGGCACGCGCGAGGCGCTCGTACGTCGCGTCGTCGCGATGCTCGAGCACTTCCGCCGCCGGAGGACGCACGTCGCTCGCGCGACGCGGCGGCGGTGCGTCGAAGCCGCAGCAGATCGCGGATGCCGCGGCGGACGGCGGCGGTCCCGCGTACCGGCGCTGCGCGACGGCCGCGGAGTACGACGGCGGTTTCTGCAAGCCCGCTTCGCCGCCGCGTGCGACCGCTTCCGCAACGACGACGGCCGGCGGCGCAAACGCCTCACGCCGCGCGCGCGCGACGACCTGCGCCGCGAACGACGCGCGGAACCGCGAGAGCGTCCAGCCGGAGAGGTCGTACTCCCAGTACAGCGGCACGCCGCGCGACGGCAGCACGCCGCCGTCGACGCGCGCGTAATGCGCGCGGCCCCGCGCGTCTTTCGTGAAGACGATCGGCACCGAGTAGAAGGCGTCGAAGTAAAGCCATTCGTTCCGCTGCGGCGACCATACACGGCCGATCGTATGCGGCGACGTCAGTCCGTTGCGGTCGTACAACGCGAAGAGCTCGGCCTGGCCGAAACGGCGCGCGGCGACGGCGGCGACCGAGCCGTTGATCTGGTCGCAGTAGCCGAGTCCGGAGATCAGCGCCGGCCACGTCTTCGGGACGTGATCGAGTTGCTCGTGATTGATGATCGCGTTGCGCACCGTCACGACGATCTGGCCGAGCGCGACCTCATCGCGTGCGGACGTGGCCACGCGGTCGGCGACGGACGCCGCCAGCGACGACTGCACCCACGCGCTGAAGAACCGCCTGCCCGCGGCGACGACGCGGCCGTCGTTCGGATTCGCGCCGCTCAGCAGCAGGTCCGCGCTGGCCACCGAGATGCTCCGCAGCAGGAAGCGCGGCGGCGCGAGGAGCACCGCAAACGTCGCTGCGGCGAGCAGAAGGACAGCGACCAGAACCACGACGCGCCGGGGGATGGACATGCTCGCGTCCATAGTACCAAGCGGCGCGGCGTTATTCCCCGTTGGCGATGGTGAGCAGATACCGGCCGTATGTACTGTTTTTCAACGACGCCGCGTGCTCGCGGACGCGGTCGGCATCGATCGCGCCCATGAAGTAGGCGACCTCTTCGGGGCAGGCGATCTTCAGTCCCTGCCGCATCTCCACCGTCGCCACGAAGTTCGACGCGGCCAGCAGCGACTCCTGCGTTCCCGTGTCGAACCACGCGAAGCCGCGCCCGAGCTGTTCGACGTGCAATGCGCCGCGCTCGAGATAGATGCGGTTGACGTCGGTGATCTCGAGCTCGCCGCGCTTCGACGGCGGCAGCGTCGCCGCGATCTCGACGACCTGCGGATCGTAAAAGTACAAACCCGTCACGGCGAGATTCGACTTCGGCTGCGCGGGCTTCTCCTCGATCGACAGCGCGCGGCCCTCCGCGTCGATGTCGACGACGCCGTAGCGCTCGGGATCCTGCACGCGATACGCGAAAACGGTCGCGCCTTCGATGCGCGCGGCGGCGCGCTGCAGACCATCCGTCAGACCGTGGCCGTAGAAGATGTTGTCGCCGAGGATGAGACAGCTCGGATCGTCGCCGACGAAGTCGCGGCCGACGATGAAGGCATCGGCGAGTCCTCGCGGCGCGGTCTGAACGGCGTACTGAATGTCGATGCCCCACTGATGGCCGTCGCCGAGAAGCTTGATGAACGAGGCCTGGTCCTGCGGCGTGGTGATGATGAGGAACTCGCGGATGCCGGCGAGCATCAACGTCGTCAGCGGGTAGTACACCATCGGCTTGTCGTACACCGGCAGGAGCTGCTTCGAGACGACCGAGGTGATCGGATAGAGGCGCGTTCCCGAGCCTCCGGCGAGAATGAGACCTTTACGCATGGGCGCGCATTCTATCGTTGCGCCGGAACAGCGCCGCCAGCAGCGCGCCGAAGAGAAAGCCGCCGACGTGCGCCCACCACGCAATGCCGACCACTTCCTGCGTGCCGCGCGCGGCCTGCAGCGCGAGGAAGCCGTTGAAGAACTGCATGCCGAACCACACCGGCAGGAAGAGCACCGCCGGAATCTCCGCCATCGCCCAATAAACGACGAGCGGGAACAGCGTCACGATTTTCGCGTGCGGCCGTAAGACCAGAAAGGCGCCGAGCAGTCCGGCAATACTGCCGGACGCACCGATCGACGGCACGGTGGAATGCGGGAACAGCACGGTGTGCGTGAGACTGCCGATCGCGCCGCACGCGATGTACATCAGGAAAAAGCGGAAGTGCCCCACCGCGTCCTCGACCGCGCCGCCGAACACCCAGAGGTAGATGAGGTTTCCGATCAGATGCACGAAACCGCCGTGCAGGAAGAGCGACGTGAAGAGCGTGATCGACACTTCCCAGCCGGCGTAACCGTACGCGCCGGGATCGACGAGGCGCGCGGGCATGAAGCCGAACGTCTGGATGATGCGCTCGGTCGTGTCGCCCATGAAGAGCTGCGCGAGGAACACGACGACGTTCGCCGCAACGAGCGCGCGGTTGACGAGCGGAGGCCTCGTCCGCTCGATGGTGTGGCGGATCGGAATCATCCGAGTCCCTGAACGATCTCCCTCACCACTTCTGCGATCTGCGCTTCGGTCAGCTCCGGGAAGATCGGAATGGCCAGCGTCTGCGCCGCCGCGGCGTCGGAGTTCGGATATGCGTCATGCGCGCCCGGCACGTCGCGGAAGCATTCCTGCTGCGGCAGCGTGAGCGGGTAATAGACCTCGCAGCCGATGGCCACGCTCTTGAGATGCGCCATCACGCGATCGCGCGTTTCGCTGCCTTCTGGAAAGCGAATCACGAACTGGTTGTAGATGTGGCGACGTCCCGGCAGTTCTTCCGGCAGCACGACGCGCTCGCCCGCATTGGTCGCGGCGAAGTGGCGGCGATAGAGCTCCGCGTTGCGGCGGCGTCCGTCGTGCCACGACTCGAGATGCGGCAGTTTGATGTGGAGCATCGCCGCCTGCAGCGCGTCGATGCGGAAGTTGCCGCCGACGACGTGATGGAAGTACTTCGGCCGCATGCCGTGCACGCGATAGTCGATGAGCTTCACCGCGAGCTCGTCGTCGTTGGTCGTGATCGCGCCGGCATCGCCGAACGCGCCGAGGTTCTTCGACGGGAAGAACGAGAACGCGCCCATCGCGCCGATCGCGCCCGCGCGTTTGCCGCGATAGTCGGCGCCGACCGCCTGCGCGGCGTCTTCGACGACCGGAATGTTGCGGGCGTTCGCGATGGCCATGATCTCGTCCATCGGCGCGCACTGGCCGTAGAGGTGCACCGGCATGATCGCTTTCGTGCGCGGCGTGATGCGCGCTTCGATCTGCGCGGGATCGAGGTTGTAGTCGTCGAGCGTGATGTCGACGAACACGGGAATCGCGCCGAGCCGCGCCACGACGCCGGCGGTGGCGAAGAAGCTGTACGCGGGGACGATCACTTCGTCGCCCGGTCCGACGCCGAGCACCATCAGCGCTTCGAGCAGCGCGTCGGTGCCGGACGAGACGCCGACGGCGTGCCTGGTCGTGCAGTAGGCGGCGAAGTCGCGCTCGAAGTCGTCGACGCGTTTGCCGAGGATGAAGAGCTGGGATTCGTAGATCTCGGCGGTGACGCGGAGCGCCTCGTCGCGGATCGCGGCGTATTGCTGTTTGAGGTCGAGCAGCGGGATGGCCATGGCGCCGCGCAGTCTAGTTCATTGGACGTTTTCGCGCCGCGCCGCGTATCACGAACGCCTCGCCAGACTTCTTTTCCGTCTCTCTTTTACAGCACACAATTCGATAGACAGTTTTCGCGACGCCTCCGTACTTACGGGCAACAACGGCGGCCGCAAATCAGCGGCCCGCACAAACCAGGAGGCATCACCATGAACTATCGCAATCTCATCACCGCGGCCGCACTCTCGCTGCTGCCGCTCGCCGCGCAGGCGGCGACCATCGTCGTTCCGGCCGCGGGCACGGGCCCGGGCGCGAACAACAGCCAGTGGCAGAGCGAGCTCACGCTGCACACGTCCGGTCCGCGTGCGGTCACGCTGTCGCTCGCGTTCCACACCGGCACCGACGTGCGCGGTCCCGTCGAGGTGACGCTGCAGCCGCGCGAGACGGTGTCGATTGCCGACATCGCGAAGACGCGCTTCGGTCTCTCGTCCGCCACCGGCGCGATCGTGATCACCGTCGACGACAAGAGCGCCAAGTCCGTCGCCGTCACCTCGCGCACGTTCAACACCTCACCCGCCGGCGAGTTCGGACAGGACATCCCCGCGGTCGACGTCGCGAACGCCAGCGGCGCCGGCGACATCGCCGCGCTCACCGGTCCTTCGAACGCCGCCATCACGCGCTTCAACTTCGGTGTTTACGCCGTCAACGCCGCGAGCGTGACGTGGGAAGTCGTGCGTGCGAACGGCACCGTCGCGACGTCGAAAGATGTGACTTACGCCGCCGGCGAGCACGTGCAGTACAACAGCGGCATCGCTTCCCTCCTCGGCGTGCAGGAACAGAACAACGACACCGTGCAGGCGCGCGTCACGTCCGGCAACGCGATCTTCTACGGCAGCGCGATCAACAACAACACCGGCGATCCGTCGTTCGTCCCGAGCGTGCGCACGCGCGACGACGTGAACATCCTCTTCGCCGGCGTCGATCTCGATGAGAACGGCACCGTCGACGTGGCCGATGCGAACGGCGACGGCGTGCTCGACGCGCCGATCGCGATCTCGACGCTCGCCTTTCCGCAGTACTTCCGCGTCGTCGCCGCCGGCGAGTTCGGCGAGAACGTGACGCTGGAGATCGTCTCGATCGACGAGCCCGCCGCCGCGACGCTGCTCGACGCGAACGGCACCGTGCGCGTCGGCGCGCCGGGCGAGCTGAAAGGCCGCACCGGCGAGTTGGTCGTGCGCGCGACGTCCGACTTCGCCACGACGCTGCTCCGCATTCCGGTCCGCTATCAGTAGGAACCCGAACGCGAATCAACACGCACGAACGCGCCGGCAGCGATGCCGGCGCGTTTCGTTTTACGCGAAGGTGATGCGCGCGAAGCGGCGTTTGCCGACTTTCAGCAGATACGTCTTCCCCGCCGCGGCGTCGAGCGCGTGGCGCGTCGACTCGACCTTCGCGTCGTCGACGAGCACGCCGCCCTGCGCGATGAGGCGCTGCGCGTCTTTGTTGCTCGCCGCCAGTCCCGCCGCGGTGATGATCTTCGCGAGCGGCTGCGGCTCGTCGCTGGCGGGGAGCGATGTTTCCTCGATGTCGGTCGGCGCCTGACGCTCGCTGAAGACGCGGCGGAATTCGGCGTCGGCGGCGTCGGCCGCGGCCTCGTCATGGAAGTCGCGGATGATCGACTTCGCGAGCTCCTTCTTCGCGTCCATCGGATGCACCTCGCCCGCTTCGACGCGCGCCCGCAGCGTGTCGACCTGCGCGGGCGTGAAGTCGGTGCAGAGCGTGTAGTACTTCCACATCAGCGCGTCGGAGATGGACATGATCTTGCCGAAGATCGAGCCCGGCTCCTCGTCGATACCGATGTAGTTGCCGAGCGACTTCGACATCTTCTCGACGCCGTCGAGCCCTTCGAGCAGCGGCATGGTGATGACGACCTGCGGCTCGAGCCCGTACTCGCGCATGAGATCGCGGCCGACGAGCAGATTGAAGAGCTGATCGGTGCCGCCCATCTCGACGTCGCACTTCAGCGCGACGGAGTCGTAGCCCTGCGCGAGCGGATAGAGCAGCTCGTGGATCGCGATCGGCTGATGCGCGTCGAAGCGTTTGCGAAAGTCGTCGCGCTCGAGGATGCGCGCCAGCGTGTACTTCGCGGCGAGGCGGATCATCCCTTCCGCGCCGAGGGCGCCGAGCCATTCGGAGTTGAAGCGGACTTCCGTCTTTTCGGCGTCGAGGATCTTGTAGACCTGGCGGCGGTAGGTCTCCGCGTTCGCGAGCACTTCTTCACGCGAGAGCGCGGGCCGCGTCGCTTTCTTTCCCGTCGGATCGCCGATGAGACCGGTGAAGTCGCCGATGAGGAAGATGACGCGATGGCCGAGCTGCTGGAAGTGCTTCATCTTGCGGATCACGACCGTGTGGCCGAGGTGGATGTCGGGCGCGGTCGGATCGAAGCCGACTTTGATGGTGAGCGGTTTGCCGCGCTGGATCTTGGCTTTGAGGTCCGCGCGCTCGATGAGATCGACGGTCCCCTTGCCGAGGTACTCCAGTTGTTCCTCGAGATTCATAGTCGCGGGATTGTAGCCGCCCCGGCCAGCTGCGCGCCGGCTCGGCCGGCTGCGCTAAGGGCATAGCCTAGTTGCACGTGCTGCTGCAGGGAAGGTTGGTCAGGGCGGATACACGTGGGGTGGGCGGGCTTAGGCGGGTGGCGGGCCCCAGAGGCGGCTGAGGTCAATCTCGATTTCAGAGAAGGGATTGGCGCGAACAACCTGGTTCTCACCGTATGTCGCGTCGGACGCCCAGTGGCCATCCTCGTTCCGGTGCACTTCGAGAACCTGCTGCTCAGGATCAATGAGCCACGCGTATGCGACGCCTTCGCGCGCGTAGAGCGGCAATTTCTTGAGCCGGTCGAGCCGGCCGTTTGAAGGTGAGGTGACCTCGCAGATCCAATCCGGCACCACGTTGAAGATGTGATTCTTCGGCGGCACCGGCATGTGCTCGCGCCGCCATCCAGCAAGATCGGGCACGACCACGTTATGCCTGAAGTGGAGTTCCGGCTCATCGATGATCCACCAACCGCCGGGACCGTTGTCGCCGAGATCAAACGGAGTGCCGAGGATCATCCCGAGACGCGACGACGCCCGCGCGTGCGCCCACCCGGGCCGCGGCGACGCGAACAACTCCCCCTCGATCAGCTCCGCCACCATCGTGTCCGGCACCTGCAGCAGGTCGTCGTACGTGGCGTGCTCGCGTAATCGCGCGGCCATGTCTCCATTATAGTTCCCGCCCATGCTGCGACGCCTGCTGCTCCTCCTCGCTTCGCTCGTCCTCGCGCTGCCGCTCCTCGCCCGCAACGCCGACATCCTCATCACGGGCGGCACCGTCGTGACGATGGCCGGGCCGAACATCGAGAACGGCTCGGTGGCCATCGCCAACGGCGCCATCGTCGCCGTCGGACCGTCGTCCGAAATCGACCGTCAGTTCACCGCGAAGACCGTCATCCGCGCCGGCGGCCACGCCGTCGTGCCCGGCTTCGTCAACGCGCACACGCACGTGCCGATGACGCTCTTCCGCGGCATCGCCGACGACCGCGATTTGATGGACTGGCTGCAGAACTTCATCTTTCCGGCAGAAGCGAAGAATGTCGATCGCGACTTTGTGAAGTGGGGCACGCGCCTCGCCGCGGCGGAGATGATCCGCTCCGGCACCACGACATTCGCCGACATGTACTACTACGAGTCCGACATCGCGCGCGAGGCGAAAGCGGCCGGCCTCCGCGGCGTCCTCGGCGAAACGCTCATCGACTTCCCCGCGCCCGACAACAAGACCTGGGACGCCGCCGTCGCCTACATCCGCCAGTACGTGAAGACGTGGAAGGGCGATGCGCTGATCACGCCCGCGCTCGCGCCGCACGCGCCGTTCACCGTCTCCGCGGATCACTTGAAACAGGTCCGCGCGCTCGCCACCGAGCTCGGCGTGCCGATCCTCATCCACGTCAGCGAGACGAAGAACGAACTGCAGCAGGTCGCCGCCGCGCACAACGGCATGACGCCCGGCAACTACCTCGACTCGCTCGGCTTTCTCGGCGACGACGTCATCGCCGCGCACGGCGTCTGGCTCACGCCCGACGAGCTGAAACTCTTCGCGTCGCGCAAGACCGGCGTCGCGCATTGCCCCGAGTCGAACGAGATGCTCGCCTCCGGCGCCGCGCCGGTCGTCGACATGATCCACGCCGGCATGGAAGTCGGCCTCGGCACCGACGGCCCCGCCGGCTCCAACAACAACCTCGACATGGTCGAGGAGATGGCCAGCGCCGCGCGCCTGCAGAAAGTGTCGAAGCTCGATCCGAAAGCGATCAGCGCGCGCGAGGTGCTGCGCCTCGCCACCATCGGCGGCGCGCAAGTCCTCGGCCTCGCCGACAAGATCGGCACGCTCGAGCCGGGCAAGCGCGCCGACGTCGTGCTCATCGATCTGCAGCAGGCGAAAACGCAGCCCGTCTACTCCGTCGAATCCGCGATTGTCTACGCGGCTTCCGGCAGCGCGGTCGTCACGACCATCGTCGACGGCCGCATCCTCTATCGCCACGGCACGGTGCTGACCGTCGACGAGAAACAAGCCATCGCGAAGGCGAAGGAGTACCGCGACAAAGTGCTCGCGAGCCTGAAAAAGTGAACCGCCGCACGCTCCTTCTCGTCGTCGCGCTCGCTGCGTGCGCGCCGCGTCCACAGGTCGCACCCGCGCCGCCGCAGACACCGCGGCTCACGGCAACCGCCACCGCGCAACGCGTCGTGCTCGTCTCCTTCGACGGGATGGGCGCCGACGCGCTCGCATCGCACACCGATCTTCCCGCGTTCGCGCAGCTCGCGAGCGACGGCGCGGTCGCGCGCGTCGTGCCAGTCAATCCGACGCAGACGTCGAGCGCGCACGTCGCGATCCTCACCGGCGCATCGCCGCAGGTAAACGGCATCGTCGCGAATCGCTTTCACGTTCCCGGCACGCCGCCGGACGCCGTCGCCGAAGGGATGATGACGGACATCGACGTCGAGACGCTCGTCGAGGCAGCGCGGCGTCAGGGCAAGCGCGTCGGCGCGGTGGTCTTCCCGACCGTCGATGCGCGTACGCCGCGACGCGCCGCAGACTTTGGCGTCGCGTGGCCGCGGCCTTTGACCAAAGGCCAAGTCGTGCATCTCACGCGCGACGACTTTCATCGCGAGTGGGTGCCGCCCACGTGGACCGCGACCGCGTCGCGCCATCCGTCGTTCAGTCCCGTACTGCGCGCGCGCCTCGACTGGAATGCGCCGCAGCACGCGCGCGCGGACGTCGACCTCGTCGCGTACGACTCGACGGACGACCGCACAGAGAACTACGACACGTTCTTCATCGAGAGCGGCGAGCACGAACAGGCTCCCGACGCGCGCGGCTGGTTCGCGATCGCGCAACGCACCGCCGACGGCACGTACGGCTCGTGGTCGAAGCTCCTCGCCCCCGATCCCGCGCTGCACGACGTCACGATCTACTGGGGCGCGATCGGCCGCACGGACGCGTATCCGGAATCGTTCCGCACGATGCTCGATGACGAGATCGGCTTCTGGCCCGGCTCGCCCGACGAGCACGCGGGCCTCGACGTCACGACGATCGCCGAGCAGATGGAACGCCTCAGCGCCTTCCTCACGCGCGTGCAGACGCTCGCCATTGAGCGGATGCCGTTCGATCTCCTCCTCGCCTATCAGCCGCAGATCGACTCCGCCTCGCATCAGTTCCTCGGTACGCCCGACGGCGACCGCGCCATCGGCCTCGCGTTTCATCTGTCCGACGACGCGCTCGCCGCGATCCGCGCGCGACTCGATCCCGCGCGCGACGCGCTCGTCGTCGTCGGCGATCACGGCCTGATGCATCTCGACACGCTCGTGCACATGAACGCGTGGCTTCCCGAGCACGGCTTCGACGCGTGGCGCGCATTCGCGACGGGACATGTCGCCGAGCTCTACGGCGAGGACCGCCGCGACGAACTGGTCAAGACGTTGACCGACAGCGGCTTCTTCGAGCAGGTGACGGTCAAAGACGCGTCGTCGCACCGCAACAGCGGCGACGTCGTCGCCATCGCCAAGCCGAACGTCGCCGTCGACGAGGGACGCGACGCGCCGTCGACCGGCAAGCCGCCCGGCAACGGCAACCACGGCGCGCTCAACACGCATCCCGAACTGCACACCGTGCTCCTCGCCGCAGGGGCAGGCGTGCCGCACGGCAGCTTCGGCACGATCGCGCAGACGAAGATCGCGCGCTTCGTGACGTCGCTGCTCGGCATCCAGCCGCCCGCGGCGGCGGAGTGACCTCGTGACGGCGAAGCGCGTCCCGCGCGAGCTCGCCGTCTTCGCCTTCTATCTCGCGGTCGCGCTCTGGATGACCTGGCCGCTCGGCCGGCAACTCAACACCGCCCTCCCCGACCTCGGCGACCCGATGATCAACATGTGGACCATCGACTGGGTCTGCCACGCGCTGACGCACGCGCCGCTGCATCTATACGAGTCGCCGATCTACTACCCCGCGCACCTCACGCTGGCCTTCAGCGAGAACCTCATCGGCGTGGCCATCGCCGTCCTGCCGTTCCATCTCGCCGGCGTGCCGCCGATCGCCGTCTACAACCTCGCGCTGCTGCTCGGCTTCGCGCTCTCCGGCTACGCCGCGTTCGTCCTCGCGCGCCTCGTCACCCGTTCCGCCCCCGCCGCGCTCATCGCCGGCGTCATCTACGCGTTCGTGCCGCACAAGTTCGATCACCTCTCGCACGTGCAGATCGTCTGGAGCGCGGCGCTGCCGTTTCTCTTCGCGGCGCTGCTCGCGTACTGGCGCAAGCCCGCGCGCGCGTACGGTGCCGGCATCGCCGCGTCGCTGCTGCTCGCCGCGATCACGAACGTCTACTACTTCCTCTTCGCGCTGGTGACGCTCGCGCTGACGGTCGCCGCGCTGCAGATCGCCGATCCGCGCCGCGAGCGTCGCTTCTGGCTCGGACTCGTCCTGTCGCTCGCGCTCGGCTGCGTCGCGACGATTCCGTTCCTGCTGCCGTATCGCATCGTGTCGAAGGCGTACCACATGACGCGCGGCGAAGGCGAAGCGATCGGCGGCTCCGGCATCCCGTCGAACTGGCTCTACGCAACCCCGCGCAGCGCCGTCTACGGCGACCTCGGCGCCGCCGAGATGCACCAGCACGAAAAGCAGCTCTTCCCGGGACTCGCCGCGCTCATGCTCGCCGTCATCGGCGCGTTCGCCGGAATGCGCCGCACGCGCGAACCGGACCAGACACCGCGCGCACCGCGCCGCACGTTCGTGCTCGACGCGCTGATCCTCCTCTTCGCGACGCTCACCTATCTCGGCATCGTGACCGACCGCATCGAATGGGCGATCGGTTCGTTCCGCCTTCTCTCGTTCAACACCGCCGAATCGTTCGCAGTGATCCTCATCGTGTTGCTCGCGCTCCGCTTCGCGCCCGCGCTGCACGCCGCGGCGCAACGCTCGCGCTTCTCCGCTGACGCGTGGGCCGCGGCGCTCTGGATCGCGATCGGCTACCTCGGCTCGCTCGGGATGAACGCGTTCTTTCACGCGTTTCTCTACCGCCGCATCGCGCTCTTCCACGCCACGCGCGCGTCCGTGCGCTGGGCCATCGTCGCGTACATGGGACTCGCGGTCTGGTCGGCGATCGGCGCCGCCGCGATCCTCGAACGCTGTCGCGCGCGCCGCCGTGTCATGGCGGCGCTGCTCGTCGCGCTCTGCGTCGCCGATCTCTGGCCGGTCATTCGATGGGAACACGCGGTGCCAACGATCGCGCCCGTCTACCGCTGGCTCGCCACGCAACCGCGGGTCGCGCCGCTGATCGAGCTGCCGATGAGCGGCAACGGCGCGGAGTTCAGCTACCTCCTCGGATCGACCGCGCACCATCTGCGGCAGTTCAACGGCATCTCGACGTTCTCCGATCCCGTGCACGCGCGGCTGCGCACGAAAGCGGACGCCGGCGTCTACGACGACGACTTTCTGCGCACGCTCGAGACGTACGGCTGCCGCCTGATCGTCGTGCACGCGCATCTCTTTCCGAAGGGCGCGCCGCGCGCGTGGCTCGCGCGCAATCTCGCGAGCGGACGTCTCGCCTTCCTGCGCAGCTTCGACCACGAGATCGGCGGCGACTACGTCTTCGCCGTCACGCGCAACTTCCGCGACTTCGCGCCGCTGCGCGAGCCGCGCGTGCCCGACGGCGCGGGGCACATGCCCGACGAGCGGCTCGCGCGCATGCTCGCCGGCGAGACGACGCACAGCGACGCGATCATGGCCTTCATCGACACGCCGCAACCGTATGAGGGCATCCGAGGGGCGCTGCACATTCGCGGATGGGCGCTGTCGCCGCACGGCCTCCGCCGCGTCACCGTGCTGCTCGACAACGCGCGAGTGCGCGTCGACGCCACGCTCGTCGAACGTCCCGATCTGCGCGCGATTTACACCTGGTACTACTTCGTGCCGAAACCCGGCTTCGTCGTCGACTTGCCGCGACGGCCGGACAACGTGCCGCGGCAGACGCAGTTTCAAGTCGAGATCGAAGACGCCGCGCATCGCGTGATGCGCACGAGAGACGTACCGATCGACTGGGATCTCGAATGAAACGACTCGCGCGCGAGCTCGCGCTGTTCGCCTGCTATCTCGCGCTCGCGGTGGCGGTGACGTGGCCGCTCGTGCGCGAGCTGTCGACGACCGTCGCTGATCCCGGCGATCCGCTGTTCATCGCGTGGGTGCTCGACTGGGTTTGTCACGCGCTCACACACGAGCCGCTGCATCTGTTCAACGCGCCGATCTTCCACGGCGGCATCTATCCGCTCGCGTACAGCGAGCACATGACCGGCATCGCGCTCTTCGTGCTGCCGTTTCATCTCGCCGGCGCGAACGCGATCGCGCTCTACGGCATCGCGCTGCTCCTCGGCTTCGCGTTCTCCGGCTACGCCGCGAACGTCCTCGCGCGCGTCGTCACCGGCAACGACGCCGCGGCGTTTCTTGCCGGGATCGTCTTCGCGTTTGCGTCCTTCCCGATCTCGCACATCCAGCACGTGCAGATCGTCTGGAGCGGCTGGCTGCCGCTGATGCTCGCGGCGCTGCTCGTCTACTGGCGCACGCGCGCGACGAAGCACGCGGCGTGGCTCGCCGCCGCGTTCGCGATGAACGGCCTCACCAACATCTACTGGCTGCTCTTCGGCGGCTTCGCGCTCGCGGCCACGATCGCGTATCTCGCGTGGCTCGAGCCGCGCCGCGACCGCGCGTTCTGGCTGCGGCTTTTCGGCGCGCTCGCGATTGCCGGTCTCGTGCTGCTGCCGTTCCTCGTGCCGTATCAAATCGTGGCAAGCACGTACGGCGAGCGCCGCACGACCTTCGAGTCACGCCTCGGCGCCGCGACCTGGACCGACTGGCTGGTCGCCTCCTCGCGCAACGCGACGTACGGACAGATCGTCGATCCGAAGTTGCAGCGCGACGAACGCGAGCTGTTCCCCGGCCTGCTCGCGATCGTTCTCGCAGCGTATGCATTCGTCTCGCGCGAACGCGACGCGCAGCCGCGCATGACGCGACGCCGCACGCCGCTCGCACTCGACGTCGCCATCGGCGTCTTCGCGATCGCCACGTATCTCACGCTCGTCGAAGACCGCATCACCCTCGGCCACCTCACGTTCACCGGCTCGGACGTTCCAGCGACGATCACTGTTGCGCTCCTGATCTATCGACAACGCGATGCGTTGCGCGTCTCGCGCTTCCGCGTCGAAGAACGCGCGGCCGCGCTCTGGCTCGCCATCGGCGTCATCGCGTCCCTCGGCTGGAACGCGTTTCTGCATCCGTTTCTGTTTCGCGTACTGCCGCCGTTTCGCGCCACGCGCACGCCCGCGCGCTGGGCCGCCGTCGCGTACGTCGGTCTCGCCGTCTGGGCAGCGATCGGCGCGACGCGACTCCTGCAACGACGACGACGTCTGGCCATCCCGCTGATCCTCGTCGCGCTCGTCGAAGTCGTCCCGCACATCCGCTGGCAGCACGTGCCGCGCGAGTTCCCGCCGGTCTATCACTGGCTCGCGGACGCGCGTCCGGGCGTCGTGCTCGAACTGCCGATGACGCGCAACGGCGCGGCCTTCCGCTACGTGCTCGCCTCGACGCTGCACCGCGTGCCGATCATCAACGGCACGTCGGGCTGGGAGTCGCCGCTGCACGAGTTTCTGCGGAAGAAGGAGGACGCGCTCGCATTCGACGACGAGTTCTCGCGCGCGCTCGCAAACGACGGCTGCACCACCGTCATCGTGCACGAGGCCGAGCTCGCGCCGGAGGAGCGCGGCGCCGTCGCCGCATTCGTACAGCGGCTTGCGTTCGAGCGCCGCTTCGGCAGCGACGCCGTCTACGCGTTCAGAACTCCTCGAGGATCTGCGGATACTGCCAGCGCGCCTCGCGCAGCTCTTCCTCGATGATCTCGCGCTCGGGCGCGTCGTGCAGTTGCGGCGCGTCCCAGTTCGCGAGCCACATCGGATTCACGTACGGCAGCACGACGATCTGGTCGACGCGATGCGGCAGCCCGCGCGCGGCGAGACGCGCGTTGAGAAACGCGATCACATCCTTCGACGTCGGGATCATTCCAAGCCCAGCTCTTTGAGTTTCGCCGCCAGCTGTCGCGCGCTGATGCCAAGCGCCTCCGCCGCCTCGTTGCGCGACGCGCTGCGTTCCAGCGTCTCGGCGATCTTCACGCGCTCCACCGCACGCAGCGCGCGTTCGGCCGCGTCGGACAACGTACCGGAGAGATCGAGCGCGTCGCGGAGGCGATCGCCCGTCGCGGCGGAGACGCTGATGTCGCGCGGCTCGATCGTGTTGCGGTCGCAGAGGATCGCCGCGCGCTCGATGCAGTTCTGCAGCTCACGGATGTTGCCCGGCCAGTCGTAGGCGCGGAGCAGCGCGCGCGCCTCGTCCGTCATCTTCAGGCCGGGCCGCGCGAGCTCGCGCGCGAAGCGCTGCAGGAAGAAGTCGACCAGCGCGTCGATGTCCTCGCGGCGCGCGCGCAGCGGCGGGATGGTCACGGGAAAAACGTGGATGCGAAAGTAGAGATCGTCGCGGAACGTGTTGCGGCGAACGGCCTCGCCGAGGTCGCGGTTCGTGGCGCAGATCACGCGGAGGTCGACGTCGATGGGAGCGGTGCCGCCGATGCGCTCGAAGCGGCGCTCCTGCAGCACGCGCAGGATCTTCGACTGCACGCCGAATCCCAGCTCGCCGATCTCGTCGAGAAAGATCGTTCCGCTGTCGGCGAGCTCGAACTTGCCGAGCTGTCGCGCGGTCGCGCCGGTGAACGCGCCCTTCTCGTGGCCGAACAGCTCGTTCTCGATGAGCGTGTCAGGAATGGCCGCGCAGTTGATGGCGACGAACGGGCGGTCGCGGCGCGGCGAGAGCTGGTGAATCGCGCGCGCGAAGAGCTCCTTGCCCGTGCCCGACTCGCCTTGCAGGAGCACGGTGGAATCGGTCGGTGCGACGCGCTGGATGGCGTGCGACACCTCGACGATCGGACGCGAGTCGCCGACGATCGCGGGCAGTCCGTAGCGCTTCTGGAACTCGTCTTTCAGCAAAAGATTTTCGAAGCGCAGCTCGCGATGCTCGCGGCAGCGGCGCAGGAGCAGCGAGAGATGATCGACGTCGATCGGCTTCTGGATGAAGTCGTACGCGCCGAGCTTCATCGCCTCGACCGCGTTCTCGATCGTGCCGTACGCGGTCATCACGATCACCGGCAGCTCCGGGTCGCTTTCCTTCGCCTGGCGCAGCACGGCGATGCCGTCGGCGCCGGGCAGCCGCAGATCCGTCAGCACAGCCACGTAGCGGCGTCCTTCCGCGAGCCACGATTGCGCCTGCGAGCCGTTCGGCGCGACGTCGGCTTCGAAGCCGTCCGCCTCCACCGCCTCGCGCAGCATGTGCGCGAGCGATTCCTTGTCCTCGACGATGAGCATGCGTTTCATGCGTCAGAGTCCAAAGTACGCGCGGATGCGCGACAGCACGCTGCTCTGCGCCTCCGGCTCCTCGCTGCGCCGCGAGTCGAGGTCGCCGCGCCGCGCCGTCACTTCCTCGGAGATCGCCTGCGCGAGCTCGGGATGATCCTGCAGCACCGGCTGCAGGGCGAGCTTCGCGATCTCGACGGCCACGACTTCGGTGAGCGCCACGACGTCCGCCGTGCGCGACTCGCCGGTGAGCAGCGCCATCTCGCCGAAGAAGTCGCCCGGCGCGAGCGTGGCCACTTCCTCGCCGCCGGCGCGCACCGAGACGCTGCCTTCATGCACGACGAACATCGAGTCGCCGGCGGCGCCGCCGCGGATGATGGTCTCGCCGCGCGCGAACACGAGCACGCGCGCCGCCGCGGCAATGGCCTGCTGCGCCTTGCGCGGCAGCGGCGAGAGAATGTCGATCTTCGCCAAACGGTCCACGATCTCGTCCGGCTGCGGCACGTGGCGCGGCGGCGGCGGCTCGTACGTCTGCATCGCGCGCACCGGAAAGCTGATCGGCATCTGGTTGCGCTGCAGCGCGTACCAGATGGCCTTGCGCATCTCCGCGTCGATGCGGTCGCGCGTCGAGAAGTCGTGCGTGTAGTACTTCACCTCGTACGTCACCGACGATTCCGCGAAGCCGCCCACGCGCGCGACGACGGGCAGCTCCGCCGACACGCCGTCGACGTTCGCCGCGGCCTGCGCGAGCACGCGGATCACCGCTTCCGGCGGGACGTGATAGTCGACGCCGACCTGCAGCACGCGCGCGTTGAGGTTGTTGCGCGGAAAGACTTCCAACCGCTCGCGCGCGAGGATCGAGTTCGGCACGATGACCAGGTTGTTGTTGAACGTGCGGATCCGCGTGCCGCGCCAGCGCACCGCCTCGACGACGCCGAAGTAGTCGCCGGTGCGCACGACGTCGCCGATCGTGAAGCTGTCCTCGAGATGCAGCGCGATGCCGGCGAAGAGATTGCCGAGCGTTTCCTGCAGCGCGAGACCGAGAACCGCGGCGACGACGGTGCCGGTGGCGAGGAACGCGGTGACGCGGTATTCGAAGATGGCCGAGAGCGCGTAGCCGAAGAGGACGAAGTAGAGCGCGATGGAGACGATCTCGCGCAGCAGCATCGGCGCGTGCACCTGCCGCCGGCGCGGCGCGACGACGTCGAAGGCGAGCAGATCGAGCAGCCGTACCGCGGCGAAGATGATCGGGACGAGGGCGATGAACTTGGCCGCATTGCGCACGCGCGCCGGATCGAAGCCCGCGCGCGCGATGAGCGCCGCGTTCGCCGCTAGGAACGCGTAGACGGCGAACAGCGCCGCGCCGAAGAGGAGCGGGACGACAACGCGCGAGCGCCGCGTCACCGCGCGCCGCTCCCCCGCCGCGCGCGGCTGAGGCGCACCAACTCCCGCACGCCCACCATCACGTGCACCACGCCCAGTCCGGAGACGAAGCCGCGGACGTACGGATTGTCGGCCCAGAGCGCGATGAGCGCGTTGTGGTGCAGGACGGCGTTGAGCGTCCAGAGCCGCGTCCACGGCAGCGCGGTGAAGAACATCCCCGCCTCGAGGCAGTAGAGCGCGAAGAAGAGGGGAAGCGACATTTTGCCGCGATTCTAAAGGAATGGACGCGCGCGCGTCCGTTGCGGCGGCGCTCGCGGCGCCCGCTCGAACGAGCGGGCGCCGTGAGTCGTGGTTACTGCCGCTTGAGAACCGCCGCGGCCAGCGCGGCGAGCGCGCCGATCAGCAGCGAGAGGCCGAGGGGCGAGAGCGCGGGGATGCCGCCGGCACTGACCTGGAAGACCGTCGCGCCGCCGCCGGCGGAGTCGGTCTGCGTGGTGGTGTCGTTGGTGCCGTTGCCGTCACTGTCGTAGCTGATGGTGCCGCGGTTGGAGATCGTCGTCCCGACGGGATTCGCCTCGACGGTCGCGGTGATGGTGATCGTCACCGAGCCGCCCGCGGCGATGCCGCCGTTCCACGTCACGGTGTTCGTGGCGACGATGGCCACGGCGCTGCCGCTCGACGCGCTCGCGGAAACGAGCGTGAGTTGCGGCGGGAGGACGTCGACGAACTCGTTCCCGGGGTTGTCGCCCTGCGCGCCGCTGCCGTTGTTCGTGAGCACGATGGTGTAGGTCACGTTGCTGCCGGCGGTGAAGCTGCCGGACACGCTCTTCGTGCCCGACACCGCCGCTCCGCCAGCCGCGGAGATCGTGTCGCTGTCGGTCGCGGAGTTGTTGCCCGGCGTCGGATCGGTCACGCTGCCCGGCGGGGCGATCGTCGCCGTGTTGGTGAGCGTTCCGCTCGCGGAGCCGGAGATCGTGCACGCCGCGGTGTACGTCACGCTCGCGCCGCTGGGCAGGTTCACCGAGTCGTTGAGATTGCCGGAGCCGGACGCGGTGCACGTGCCGCCGCCCGCGCCCACGCACGTCCACGTGCACGTGAGCGACGCGGGGAACGTGTCCGCGACGCTTGCGCCGGACGCGTTGCTCGGACCGACGTTGCTCGCGGTGATGGTGTACGTCGTCGAGCCGCCGGCGGAGACGCTCGTGACGCCGTCGGTCTTCGTGATCGACAGATCGGCGCTCGCGCCGAGCGTGTCGGTGTCGGTCGCGGAGTTGTTGCCCGGCGTTGGATCGGTCACACCACCCGGCGCGGCGACCGTTGCGGTGTTGCTCAGCGTTCCGCTCGCGCTGCCGGAGATCGAGCAGCTCGCGGTGTACGTGACGCTGCCGCCGCTCGGCAGGTTCACCGTGTCGTTGATGTTGCCGGAGCCGGACGCGGTGCAGGTGCCGCCGGCGAGTCCCGCGCACGTCCACGTGCACGTGAGCGATGCGGGGAAAGTGTCCGCGACGGTCGCGCCGGTGGCGTTGCTCGGACCGGCGTTGCTCGCGGTGATCGTGTAGGTCGTCGAACCGCCGGCCGTCGCCGTGGTGACGCCGTCGGTCTTCGTGATCGAAAGATCGGCGCTCGCCCCGAGCGTGTCGCTGTCGGTCGCGGAGTTGTTGCCCGGCGTCGGATCGGTCACGCCGCCCGGCGCGGCGACCGTGGCGGTGTTGCTGAGCGTTCCCGTGGCTGCACCGGAAATCGTGCACGCCGCGGTGTAGGTCACACTGCCGCCGGACGGCAGGTTCACGGTGTCGTTGAGATTGCCGGAGCCGGATGCGGTGCACGTGCCGCCGCCCGCACCCACGCACGTCCACGTGCACGTGAGCGAAGCGGGGAACGTGTCCGCGACGGTTGCGCCGGTCGCGTTGCTCGGGCCGGCGTTGCTGGCGGTGATCGTGTACGTCGTCGAACCGCCGGCCGTCGCCGTGGTGACACCGTCGGTCTTGGTGATCGACAGATCGGCGCTCGCGCCGAGCGTGTCGCTGTCGGTCGCGGAGTTGTTGCCCGGCGTCGGATCGGTCACGCCGCCCGGGGCGGCGACCGTCGCGGTGTTGCTGAGCGTTCCCGTCGCTGCACCGGAAATTGTGCACGCCGCGGTGTACGTCACGCTGCCGCCGCTCGGCAGGTTCACGGTGTCGTTGAGATTGCCGGAGCCCGACGCGGTGCACGTGCCGCCGCCCGCGCCCACGCACGTCCACGTGCACGTGAGCGATGCGGGGAACGTGTCCGCGACCGTCGCGCCCGATGCGTTGCTCGGACCGGCGTTGCTCGCGGTGATCGTGTACGTCGTCGAGCCGCCGGCTGTCGCCGTGGTGACGCCGTCGGTCTTCGTGATCGACAGGTCGGCGCTCGCGCCGAGCGTGTCGCTGTCGGTCGCGGAGTTGTTGCCCGGCGTGGGATCGGTCACGCCACCCGGCGCGGCGACCGTTGCGGTGTTGCTGAGCGTCCCAGTCGCTGCACCGGAAATTGTGCACGCCGCGGTGTACGTCACGCTGCCGCCGGACGGCAGATTCACGGTGTCATTGAGATTGCCGGAGCCCGACGCGGTGCACGTGCCGCCGCCGGCACCGACGCACGTCCACGTGCACGTGAGCGATGCCGGGAACGTGTCCGCGACGGTGGCGCCGGATGCGTTGCTCGGGCCGGCGTTGCTCGCGGTGATGGTGTACGTCGTCGAACCGCCAGCCGTCGCCGTGGTGACGCCGTCGGTCTTCGTGATCGATAGGTTGGCGCTCGCGACGAGCGTGTCGCTGTCGGTCGCGGAGTTGTTGCCGGGGTTCGACTCCGTCATTCCGGCCGGCGCGGCCACCGTTGCGGTGTTGCTGAGCGTCCCGGTGGCGGAACTGGAGATGGTGCAGCTCGCGGTGTACGTGACGCTGCCGCCGCCCGGCAGATTGACGCTGTTGTTGATGTTGCCGGAGCCCGACGCCGTGCACGTGCCGCCGCCCGCGCCGACGCACGTCCATGAGCACGTGAGCGACGCCGGGAACGTGTCCGCGACAGTTGCGCCGGTGGCGTTGCTCGGGCCGGCGTTGCTCGCGGTGATTGTGTACGTCACCGAGCCGCCGGCCGTCGCGGTCGTCACGCCGTCGGTCTTCGTGATGGACAGGTCCGCGGTCCCGCCGAGGGTGTCGCTGTCGGTCGCGGAGTTGTTGCCCGGATTCGAATCCGTCACGCCGGCCGGTGCGGCAACCGTGGCGGTGTTGCTGAGCGTTCCGCTCGCTGCACCGGAAATGGTGCAGGACGCGGTGTAGGTGACGCTGCCGCCCGACGGGAGATTCGCCGAGTCGTTGATGTTGCCGGAACCCGACGCCGTGCACGTGCCGCCGCCGGCACCGACGCACGTCCACGTGCACGTGAGCGACGCTGGGAACGTGTCGGCGACGGTGGAGCCGGCCGCGCTGCTCGGGCCGGCATTGCTCGCGGTGATCGTGTACGTCGTCGAGCCGCCCGGCGTGGCGGTGGTCACGCCGTCGGTCTTCGTGATCGACAGATCGGCGTTCGCGCCGAGCGTGTCGGAGTCGGTCGCGGAGTTGTTGCCCGGAGCGGAATCCGTCACGCCCGCGGGCGCGGCGACGGTCGCGGTGTTGCTCAGCGTTCCCGACGCTGCACCGGAAATTGTGCACGACGCGGTGTAGGTGACGGCGCCGCCCGACGGCAGGTTCGTCGTGTCGTTGATGTTGCCGGAGCCCGCCGCCGTGCACGTGCCGCCGCCCGCGCCGACGCAGGTCCACGTGCACGTGAGCGATGCCGGGAACGTGTCGGCGACGGTGGAGCCCGACGCGTTGCTCGGACCGGCGTTGCTCGCGGTGATGGTGTACGTCACCGAGCCGCCCGGCGTCGCGTTCGTCACGCCGTCGGTCTTCGTGATCGACAGGTCCGCGTTCGCGGCGAGCGTGTCGCTGTCGGTCGCGGAGTTGTTGCCCGGAGTCGGGTCGGTGACGCCGCCCGGCGCCGCGACCGTTGCGGTGTTGCTCAGCGTTCCGGTCGCACTCGCGGAGATGTTGCAGCTCGCGGTGTACGTCACGCTGCCGCCGCTCGGCAGGTTCGCCGAGCCGTTGATGTTGCCGGAGCCGGACGCGGTGCAGGTGCCGCCGCCGAGTCCCGCGCAGGTCCAGGTGCACGTGAGCGACGCGGGGAACGTGTCCGCGATCGTCGACCCCAGCGCATTGCTCGGACCGGCGTTGCTCGCGGTGATCGTGTACGTCACCGAACCGCCCGGCGTCGCGGTCGTCACGCCGTCGGTCTTCGTGATCGACAGGTCCGCGCTCGCCGCGAGCGTGTCGCTGTCGGTCGCGGAGTTGTTGCCCGGCGTCGGATCGCTGATGCCGCCCGGCGCGGCGACGGTCGCGGTGTTGCTGAGCGTCCCGGTCGCTGAAGAGGCGATCGAGCACGACGCGGTGTAGGTGACGCTGCCGCCGACCGGCAGGTTCGTCGAGTCGTTGAGGTTGCCCGAGCCCGAGGCGGTGCAGGTGCCGCCACCCGCGCCGACGCACGTCCACGTGCAGGTGAGCACCGCGGGGAACGTGTCGGCGACCGTCACGCCGGAGCCGGCGCTCGGGCCGGCGTTGCTCGCCGTGATCGTGTACGTCACCGAGCCGCCCGGCGTCGCGGTGGTCACGCCGTCGGTCTTCGTGATGCTGAAGTCAGCGCTGGCCGCCAGCGCGTCGTTGTCGGTGGCGGAGTTGTTGGCGGCGAACGAGTCGTTGACGGCGCCCGGAGCGACGCTCGCGGTGTTGGAGAGCGTGCCCGTGAGCGACGAGTCGACCGTGCACGTCGAGGTGTAGGTGACCGTGCCGCCGGAGGGGATGTTCGCGAGATCGTTGATGTTGCCGGCGAACGGACCGGCGGTGCAGGTGCCGCCCAAGGCGCCGGTGCAGGTCGTCGAGCACGTGAGACCGGCGGGGAACGTGTCCGTCACGCCCGCCGAGGTATTCGCGCCGGGACCGTTATTGCCAGCGGTGATCGTATAGGTCACGCTGCCGCCGGGCGTCGCGTTGGTCACGCCGTCGGTCTTCGTGATCGAGAGCTCCGCGCCCGGCGTGGCGAGCGTCCACGCGGAGAACGACGTCACGCCGCTGACGGTCGCCGTGTTCGCCGCGGTGTTGATGACGCCGCCCTGATCCGAGTAGTCCGCCGGATTTCCCGACTCGTGACGGAACACGTGCATCCCGCCCTCGGGCACCGTGACCGGGATGTCCGTCGGATCGAGATAGCTGAACGTGACGTCCGCCGTGACGCCGGAGGCCGTGAGGTTCCAGTAGCGCGTGATGACCTGACTGGCCGGCTGGATGCCGGGAGCCGCGGTCTGGATCGCGGCGATCGTGACGTTCGTCGGGAACGTGCCCGCGGTGGCGTTGAAGGTGACGGGCGTGTAGCCGTTGGCGGTGCCGAGCTCGAACGTCGCGCTGCCCGCGGCGGCGAATGGCTTGCGCAGGTTGCCGTCGACGTAGCCGGCGGTGCGCGCGACCGTTCCGCCCGCGATCAGCGTGTTCGCACCGGTGACGATGCGTCCGTTCGTGAGGTTGCTCGCTCCGGTGACGGTCAGATCGCCGCCGGCGATCGTCAGCGTATGCGTCGGATTGTCGTCGTCGTACGTCATCGTGGTGAGTGTGCGCGTCGGGTTCACCTCGAAGCCGGTGGAACGCGAGGCCGTGGTGCGCAGATACGAGATGATTTCGCCGCCGGTGCCGAGGTTGAAGGTCGGCGCGGAATCCAGCGTGCCGGCGGCGAGGGGCGTGGTGGTGTTGCCGATCTGCACGATGCCGCTCGTCGCGCCGCCGTTGCCGAGCGTGATCTTGTTGGCGCCGGTGATGCTCCCGGTGAAGAGGATGATGCGGCCGGTGATGACCTGGTTCGTCGAGCTGAGGGTCAGGCCGAGAGGGTTGTCGAGCTCGAAGCTCGTCATCGGTGCCGTCGTCACACCGCTGCCGCTGTAGGTCTGCGCGACGCTGCCGGCCCAATAGAGGCGGCTGCTTCCACCGGTCGCCGTGAGCGTGCCGTTGTTGGTGAGCGACGGGCCGAACATGATAAAGGGCGTGTTGCCAAGATTGAGCGTGCCGCCACCGATGGTGATGTTGCCCATCGCCGCAGTGAAGGTGAAGGCGGCGGTGACCGTCGAGCTCACCGTCGCGTTGTGGTTCGCGCTGGTGGTGGTGAGGTTGATGGCCGGCATGATGCCGCGCAGATTGAAGGTCTTCGCGGCGCCGGAAGCGGCATTGCCGAGTTGCAGCGTGCCGCCGGTGATGGAGTCGGGGCCTGCGCCCGACTGCATGCGGTAATCGATCGCGCTCGCCGCCAGTTGCGCGACGATCGTGCCGCCGCTCAGACTGATGTTCGAGCTGAGAGATGTGCCGAGGTCGAAGCTGCCGAGCGTGGCCGAGGCGTTGCCGATCGTGCAGACCGTCACCGTGCCTGCGGATTGCGTGTAGTTGATCGCGTTGCCGGCCGCCGCGACTCCGAAGCGGCCGGCGGCGTTGACGGCGCCGCCTTCGATGATGACGGTGCTGCCGGCGCTGAAGCCCATCGAGTTGCCGGTGGCCGTACCGATGTTGAAGGTGCCCTGCGTGATGCGCAGCAATCCGGCAAGCGTGGGTGAGCCGTTCTGTCCGGCGACGGTGTAATTCGGGTTGTTGAGCCAGAACGCGCCCGTGGTGGGGATCGTGTAGGACGCGCCGGTGAAGACGCGGTTGGTGCCGGCGAACGTGCCGGAGAGCTTGAACGTGCCGCCGGTCCCGAAGACCAGCCAGCCGGCGACGTCCGTCGTGACGCCCTGCACGGTGAGGTTCGACGTCGTGATCTCGACGACCGTCGTCGCCGTCGTGCCCTTGCTCACGGTGATCTGACGGATGTCGGTGGTCGCGCCGGAGCCGGAGAACGTCGTGTTGTTCGGGCCGGTGAAGGTGATCGTCGCGCCGGCGGTGTTCGCGTTGGTGGAAAAGTCGAGCACGCCGTTGTTCGTGAGATTGATGCCGACGGAGAGCACGTGCGTCGTCACCAAGCCCGCCGCGCCAGTCCGGAATGTGCCGTTGCTGGCGATGAGCACGTTCGTGCCGACCGTCAGCGTTCGCGCAGTGGTGGTCTCGTATTGAAGAACCGCCGCGGCGCCGCCGGTGCCGACGTTGAGGCTGAGCGCGGACGCGGCGGTATCGATGGTGACGGTCGCGCCGTCGGCAATGGTCACGTTGTCGGTGCTCGTCGGCACGACGCCGCCGGCCCACGTCGCGGGCGCGCTCCAGAGGCCGCCGGCCGCGGTCGAGCTGACGTTGCCACCAGCGGGCGTCAGCTGGCTGCCGCTCAGCGGGCTGCTCATGCCGCCTTCGCTGATGGCGTAGACCTGCCAGAAGTACGTCGTGTTGGGCAGGAGGCCGGTCGCGTTGTAGCTCGTGGCGTTGAGCGCGGCGGTTCCGTCGAACGTGTAGTTCACGCCGTCGGTCGACCGATAAACGAGATAGCTCAGCTCATTCGAGGAGTCGGTCCAGTTGAGCGTCATCGCGATCGGCGTGACGCCGGTGAACGAGAGTCCCGTCGGCGGGTTCGGAATCGGCGGCGTGAACGAGTAGACGCGGCGCGAGCCGTCCGTCGGCGTGTTGAGGTTCGGGATCGGCGCGCCGAGCGTGGCCTGGTTGCCGAACGCGGTGCCGCTGGTGTTCTCGCTGTTCGTGCCGAAGTCGACGGTCGCGAACGCGGTGGCTGTCGTCGAGAAGCCGACGTACTGCGCGTTCATCGCGTTGCTGAAGCCCGTACCGGTGTTGCGGTTCATCGCGCCGTACACAGCTTCGATCTGGCCGGTGGTTTCGTGGAGGCGGACCTGATAGGTGCCGTCCGTGCTGGTGCCGACGCCGTCGTAGATGATGGTCTCGTTGAGCCATTCGACCGTGAGCACGCGATTCGGCGCGGCGCCGGTCACCTTGTAGTGGACCTTGCCCGACGTGCTGACGATCATGTCCGAGCCCATCGCCGTGATCAGAGGCAGCGCGCCGGTGGCCAGCGCGTACTGCGTGGTCGAAACCACCGCGCCGAGCCGGATGTACCCGTTGGAGCTCGCGCTGAACTGCGCGTAGCGCGTACCCATGAAGACGAAGTCGAAGCCGATGTTCGTCAACACGGAAGCCCCGTCGTCGGCACCGGCCGGAACGAGCTGCGTGGTGCCGCTGCTCATGTCGGTGAACGTGCCGCTGACGTTCGTCGCGTACACGTAGTTGGCCGTGGCCTGAGCGAGCGCCGATGAAGTGCAAAGAAGAGTGACCAGGAGAGTTGCTGCAACCGCAAGCTTCTTTTTCATGCGACTTCCTTCACGCTGTCGATCAGCCATTGCGACGACGCACGCGGAACCGCACGAATGCCGTCGTTTCCCGCCTCACCCGGATGGACGTTGCCTTCATACCTGCCGCGAGCGCGGCGAAGGCGGAGTAGTTTTCTGGGAAGTTGCCCGGCATGCTACCCGGTCGCGGGGACGACGGCAAGAAAACCGTCGATGAGCGCACGAACGAAAAAGGCCCCCGCTTTCGCGGAGGCCTTTTGCATTCGATGACGTGCAGAATCAGTCGTGGCGGATGCGGCCGCCGCTTTCGCGATGACCGCTGTTTCCGCTGTTGCTCCGGACGCTATCGTTGGAGCGCGACGGCGGCGGGCTGCTGGAGCGGTCGCGCGAGCTGCTGCCGCTGTCGCGCGAGCCGCTGTCGCGGGTGCTGCTGCCGCGGTCGCGCGAGGGCGGAGGCGTGGACTCGCGCGTGGAGGTGTCGCGCGACGGACGGCTGCCTTCGCTGTCGCGCGGATACACGCGCGCGCCGCCGATGCGGTCGATGACGCGGCGCGGCACGTCGCTGCTGCCCGCGTCGCTGCCGCGCGTCGAGGACGGCGACGGCGCCTCACCCGCGCGCGGTGCTTCGTCGTGCGGGCGGTTGCGCCACGAGTCGCTGCCGCGCGAGCGGTCGGACGACGGCGCCGTCGCGGAGTCGGGAGCCGGCGTCACCTGCGGCGTGTCGGTGCCGCGGTCGCGAATGCGATCGCGCCACGAGCTGCCGCTGCCGTTGTCGCGGCCGACGGTGTCGCGGCCGATGTTGCCGTCGCCGCCGCGCTCCGGACGCTCGATGCGCGTCGGACGCGGGGCATCGCCCGGCTGCGTCGTATCGCGAGGGGTCGTGTTCCCGCCGCGCCAGGTGCCGCGGTTGATGCGGCCCGGATCGCTGCTGTTGCTCGGACGCTCGCCCGTCTCACCGCGTCCGATCGGAGCGACGCTGCCGCCGCCGATGGGCGCCACGCTGCCGCCACCGATCGGAGCGAGACCGCCACCGTTGTTGCCGCGCGACGGCGCAACCGCGCCGCCGGCGACCGGAGTCGCGTTGCCGCGCGAGCGCACGATGCGGTCGCGGAGGTTGCCGGAGAGATTGTCGTCGCGGCGGAAGAACGGCGTGAGGTCGTTCGCCTGACCGACGGAGCCGGCGCCGGTCTCGCGGCCGGTGGTGCGTCCGTCGCGGCCTTCGAGCGCGCGGTGGCGAATCGCGTCCGCCGGATCGCGGAACTCCTCGCGCGTGAAGCGCGCGGCGCCGCCGCTCACCGTCGCAACGCCTTCGTTGCCGCGAATGCGCTGGCGGATCACGTCCGTCGTCAGCGCCGCGCGGTCGATGCGGTTCGTCGTCAGGCCACGCGAGTCGACGAACGTCCAGGGACGCAGATCGACTTCATTGAAACGGATGCGGCCGTAGAAGCCGGCGTCGAATCCGCCGCGGCGATACGGGCGATACGCCCAGTCATAGTACGGACGGTAGCAATCCCAGTATCCCGACGGCGCCCAGCCGATGTAGCTCGGACCGTAAGCCCAGTACACCCACGCCGGCGAGTAGCTGTAGCCCGGCGCCCAAACCCAGCCGTAGGACGTGTCGAGCGTCCAGCGTCCGTAGTGATACGGACCCCAACCCCACGGATCGTACGAGACCCACGTGAGGCAGCCGGAGCGGCTGTGGTACCAGTAGCCGTTGTAGTACGGACGCCAGCCGACCGCCACGTGCGGACGCCACGACCAGCCGATGCCGCTCACGTTCACCCACGAGCCGTACTCGTCGAGGTCGTCGGTGTAGTAGCCGAGGCGGCGGTCGACGTAACGCGAGTTGTACGAGCCGAGCTTGTCGGCGCGGTTGAGGAACCAGCGCTCGAAGTCGTCGGCCGCACCGCGCTGATCGCCGATGAGGTCGTAGACGCCGTCGTTGTCGACAGTCGCCGACTCGCCGTTGCGCAGGCGCGACGAACGGCGCGGCGTGCGCACTTCGACGTTGCCTTCGAACACGGTCACGCGATCGCGGCCGCGCGTGTCGGTCTCGACGGAGTAGATCGCCTCGTTGTTCGCCACGTAGCTCGCGTTCTCCGTATCGAGGCGCACGTGATCGTGGCCGAGATCGGTGCGCTGCACGGCGATCTTGCCGTACTTCAGTTCGGCGACCGTTTCGTCCGCATCGCCTTCATAGCTGTCGAGGATCGAGCGGAAGAGCACCGACGTCGCGCGATCGATGCCGAGGACGTTGCCATCCGACAGTCGCACCTCGGCGCGTCCGCGGCGGCTCGTCACCACCTCGTCGCCCGGATACACCGGCAGGTTGCGCTGCGCGTCGATCTCGCGGCCGTCGTCGCCCGACTTCACGACGGTGCCGCCGTCGTCGAACGAGATGAACGACTGGTTGCGGTCGCGCTCGTCGGCGTGCGACGGCAACGCGATCGCGGTGATGAGAGTGAGAAGCGTGAGCGAGATTGCTTTTCTCATTGAGGGACCTCTCCTGATTCCGGGCGCACCGAAGTGCGGCCGACATGCCACGCTACAGCAGAGTATTCCGCGTGTGTTCTCAGCAACTTAGCTCGCGCGGACGGAGGACGCGTGTCCTCGATCGGAGAACCCGCGTCCTGAATCGGCTACGTCCCGTACAGCAGGCGCTGCGCGAGCACATCGGGAAGGCCGGCCTTGCGGATCGACGCCTGCGTCTTGCTGACGTCGTACGGCACGCGGAAGAACTGCGCCGTGCGTTTCTCAGAATCGAAAAGGACAAACGACGCCGCGGGATTCCGGTCGCGCGGCTGCCCGACCGATCCCGGGTTGATGAGATAGCGGCGGCCTTCCTCGAGTCGCACCGTCGCGTCCGTTTTCACGGCGAAGCCGCGGACGTTGTAGTCCGTGTCGATCGAGAACACCGCCGGCAGATGCGTGTGCCCGAAGAGGATGAACGGCGCGTTGAAGAGCGACAGCACCTGCGCCGCGTGATGCACGTTGAAGACGTACTCGTCCTCGTCGTACGGCGAGCCGTGGCAGAGCATGACGCTGCGATGGAGCACGGGGCCGACCGTGAGATCGCGCAGGAAGCGGCGATTCACCGGCGAGAGATGCTCGCGCGTCCACAGCGCCGCGGCCTTCGCGGCGTGATTGAAGCCGTTCGCGTCGTCGAGTCCGGCCGCGACGCGGTCGTGATTACCGCGCACGTACACCTTGCGGCCGTGCATCGTGCGCATCGTGTCGAGGATCTGATTCGGCTGCGCGCCGTAGCCGACGAAATCGCCCAGGCAGATCACGGTGTCGAACTTCTTGCGGCGCACGCGTCCGAGCACCGCGCGCAGCGCCTCGGCGTTCGCATGCAGGTCGGAGACGACGAGCGCTCTCACGCGCGCCTCCACGCGGAGCGCTTCGCCGATTCGAGCACGCTCTTCGGCAGCTCGAGCACGAGCCGCTCGACGATCTCCGCGGGCGTTTCCTCCTCGCGGACCTCGATCGTGAGATCGGACATGCGGTAGTAGCGGATGCGGTTCGCGTACAGCTCGTGCGCGGAGACGTCGTCGCGGAACAGCGGGCGGTCGGCCTTGTCGCCGATGCGCGCGCGCAGCAGCGCGTACGGCGCGGAGAGATAGACGGACAACCCTTCCGCCTGAATGAACTGGATGTTCTCGTCGAACGTGAACGTGCCGCCGCCCGTTGCGATCACCGCGGCGTCGAGGTGCTTCGTCGAGCGCAGCAGGTCGCGCTCGCGTTTGCGGAAGTACGGCTCTCCATGCATCGCGAAGATTTCCCGGACGGACATTCTCTCCGAAGACTCGATCAGATCGTCGAGATCGAAGAAGGGCGCGTCGATCCGGGCGGCGAGCTCACGGCCGACGGTGGTCTTGCCCGAGCCCATGAAGCCGACCAGATAGATTTTCATGGAGGAGTGCCGACGAGGGTACGCCTCACAGCGAGAAGTTGTCCATGAAGCGCGTGGAGATGTCGCCGCGGATGAACTGCTCGTTGTTGAGGATCGCGCGATGGAGCGGGATCGTCGTCTTCACGCCCTCGACCACGAACTGCTCCAGCGCGCGCCGGCCGCGCGCGATCGTATCGAGACGATCCTTGCCGCGCACGACGAGCTTCGCCAGAAGCGAGTCGTAGTGCGGCGGCACGACGTAGTCGCGATAGATGTGCGTGTCGACGCGCACGCCGGGACCGCCGGGCAGATGCAGCTCGCGAATCTTGCCGGGGTTCGGCGCGAACGTCACCGGATCCTCCGCGTTTACGCGGAACTCCATCGCGTGCCCGCGCAGCCGGAACTCCCCTTCCGGCACCGTCAGCCGCTCGCCCGCCGCGACGCGGATCTGCTCTTTCACGAGATCGATCCCCGTCACTTCCTCGGTCACCGGATGCTCGACCTGGATGCGCGTGTTCATCTCCATGAAATAGAACTCGCCGTCCTGGAAGAGGAACTCGATCGTGCCGGCGTTGACGTAGTTCACCGCCTGGCAGAGACGGATGGCCGCGTCGCCCATGCGCTTGCGCAGCTCGTCGGTGAGCGCCGGCGACGGCGACTCCTCGATCAGCTTCTGATGGCGGCGCTGGATCGAGCATTCGCGTTCGCCGAGGGCGACCACGCGTCCGAAGTTGTCGGCGAAGACCTGGATCTCGATGTGACGCGGACGTTCGAGATACTTTTCGAGATACACCTCACCGCTGCCGAACGCCCGCTCGGCCTCGTTGCGTGCGGTTTCGTACTGGCGATGCAGTTCGGACGGATCCCAGCAGATGCGCATGCCGCGTCCGCCGCCGCCCGCCGCCGCCTTGAGGATCACCGGATAGCCGATCGCATTGGCGACCTCCGCGGCTTCGTCGGCCGTCTTCATCGAGCCTTCGCTGCCGGGGATGATCGGCACGCCCGCGTTCTTCGCGGTCTCACGAGCGCGGGCCTTGTCGCCCATGAGGCGGATCGCTTCCGCGGGCGGCCCGATGAACGTGAGGCCGCACTCGTTCACGATCTCGGCGAAGTGCGGGTTCTCGGAGAGGAAGCCGTAGCCGGGATGGATCGCGTCGGCGCCGGTGATTTCGGCGGCGGCGATGATGCTGGAGATGGAGAGATAGCTCTGCTTCGACGCGGCGGGGCCGATGCAGACGTCGTCGTCGGCGTAGCGCACGTGCAGCGAGTCGCGGTCGGCTTCCGAATGCACGGCGACGGTCTTGAGACCCATCTCCTTGCATGCGGCAATGACGCGAAGGGCGATCTCGCCGCGGTTGGCGATGAGGACTTTGGAGAACATCGCGGCGTCAGACCTTCAGGGAGAACAGCGGCTCGCCGTACTCGACGGGTTGCCCGCTCTGCGGATAGATCTCGGCGATCACGCCGTCGACGTCGGACTCGATCTCGTTCATCAGTTTCATCGCCTCGATGATGCAGAGCACCTGTCCCTTCGAGACGCGGTCGCCGACGTTGACGAACGGTCCCGCTTCGGGATTCGGCGAGCGATAGAACGTCCCGACGATCGGCGAGGTGATGACGTGGCCCGACGGCGGCGCGGCTTCCCTCTTCGTCGCCGCTTGCGCTTCCGCGGCAGACTGTGTCGCGACGGCACCGGATGGAACGAGCAGCGGCGTCTCCGTTTTCTCGGCGCTGCCGGTGACGAAGACGTGCTGCGGCTCGGACTTCTTGCCCTCGATGCGCACCTTCGTGCCGGCCTGTTCGACTTCGACGGCGCCGATGCCGCTTTCCGCGACCTTGTCGATGAGCTCGAGAATCTCTTTGAAATTCAAGTTTCGCTTCCTCTCAGATCAACTCGTCGCGAAGCAGATGCTTCGCCTTCGACAGCTCGAAGCGCGCGCGCCCATAGTTTCCATCGGGACGCAGGACGAGAAGAATGTAGTACTCGGGCGTGACGGCGGAGAGAAAGGTAACGTATTTCTCCGTGACCAGGGAGAACTGCACGACGTCGCCCGTGTCGAGCTCCGTGTTCGCGTGGCGGATCGACTTGATGAAACTGCCGAACTCCGCGCCGAGGACGTCGAGCGGAACGTCGCCGCCTCCGATGGTTTCGACGGCAATGCCGTCGAGACCGATGAGACTGACGGCGAGCGTCCCTTCGATACGGTCGCGAAGGCCGGTGAGGACCTCTCTAAACACCATTCACCTCGCGTCTCGAGACTTTGGCGAGCCAGCGCTCGAGGCGCTCGATCTTCGGGTTCGCGGCTTCTAAAACCGGCGCAGGCTCCGCCGCGGGCGCGTGCAACGCCTGCAGCTTTGCGCGCACGCTTTCGTTGGCGGGATCGCGCGCGAGAATCGTCTCGTAGATGTGCCGCGCGTCGTCGAGCAGTCCCTGTCGCGCGTAGAGGTCCGCCATCGTGATCGTGTTCACGACGTGTTCGGCTTCGCGCGTGGGCACCGGATCGGCGGGCTCGAACACATCCGCTTCTTCCGTCGGCGGCTCCGGCGCAATGACCGCGCTCTCGACCTGCGGCAGGTCCTCTTCGAAGGTCACCGGCGCCGGCACTTCGGCGGCGAGCGGTGCCGCGGCGATGTGCATGCCGAGCGGCGCTTCGATCGACATCGTCGCGCCGGTGAATCCATCGACCGGCTCTTCGAACGGGCTGTCGTCGTGGGCGCGCGCCATCGGCTCGAAGTCGCCGGTCTCGACGCCGGTGCGCTGCTCTTCCGCAAACGCACGCGCCGCTTCTTCGAACGGCGGCATCGTGCGATCGAACGGCGACTCCTCTTCGATTGGTGCACTTGCCGCGGCGGGACTCGGCGTCTCGACCGTTTCTTCGATGGAATTCGTAGCTAGCGGCTCCGGCTCGGGTTCGGCTTCTGGTTCCGGCGCGGGTGCGATCGGCAGCGGCGGTGCGAGGTCGCGGTCGAGTTGCGCGATGGTCGCCTGCAGCGACTCGTCGGCAGGCATGAGCGCGTAGACGAGCTTGTACTTTTTGATCGCCTCGAGCTTGTCGCCGAGCGCGAGATACGCGTCGGCGAGAAGACGCGCCGCGACGACGTTGCCGGGATCGAGCTGCAGCGCGCGCGTCAGCACGTCGACCGCCTCGCTGTCTTTCTTCTGATCGCGAAGCACGCGGCCGAGGCTCACCCACGCGGAGAGATACGTCGCGTGCACCTCGAGGCCGCCGCGCAACACCTGCTCGGCTTCGGTGACGTGTCCCGCCTTCCGCAGCTCTTCAGCCAGCGGATAAAAGAGCCGGCTCTTCGGATCCGTCTTCAGACGGAACCGGAGCTCTTCGATTTTCGGGCTCGTTGCGGGTTGGGCCATGGCGTAGCGTCGAATTCTTGCGTGAAACAGCGCCGGAGACAAGATGACCGCCCCGTGGGGGCGGTCATCCCTGAATGTCGGGTTCGAAACTGAGGACTAGGTACCGTTGCCGCTGACGCAGACGTTGATCTCGGGATGCGTCGGATCGTTCGTCGTGAGACGCACGTTGCCGGTGCGCGTGCCCGTGGCGCTCGGATCGAACTGCACCGTGATGTCACCCGAGGTGCCCGGCGGAATGGTGACCGGGAACGGGGTGAGGATCGAGAAGTCGGCGCCGCCGCTCGTCACGTTGCCGCCGGTGATGGTGAGGTTCTGCGCGCCGGAGGGAGCGGTGTTCGTGATGGTGATGTTCTGCGTCGAGCTGCCGCTCGCCTGCGGCACGTCGCCGAAGTTGAGCCCCGGGCACGACGTCGTGGACGGATTCGTCACGGTCGCAACCGCGGGCGCCTGCACGCACGGATTCGGATCCGGCGGCAGGATGCGCACGGTCACGGTGTCGGTGCAGCCGGTCGTGGCGTTCTGGAACACGAGCGGCACGTCGAGCGGTCCGAGCTGCGTGCCCGGATTGCCGCCGGTCGTGCAGTTGATGGTCGGGAATGTGAAGCCGGTCGTCGGCACCGCGACGGTGAACGTCTGCGCGCCGGTGCCGGTGTTGATCGTCGCGGGGCTCGGCAGCAGCGTGCCGCCGTTGAGCGTGAAGCGAATGCTCGCCGTTCCGAGAGGACCGACGCCCGGGTTGTTGACGACGACCGTCAGGTTGTCGCCCGGATGCACCGGAGCGCTCGTCGAGACGATGGCCGGATTGACGGCGAGGAACGTGAAGCCCGTTTCGTTCGGCGCGTCGCCGTAGACGTCGTTGTCGCCGTTATCCGTGTTCGTCACGAAGATCTGCGCGGGGAGGTTCTGACACGGGATCGGAATCGCCGGCGTGCGCACGATGATCTCGGAGCCGGAGACGTTGATGATCGTCGCGAGCAGGCCGCCGATGGTCACCTGCAGCGGCTGATTGAAGCCGGTGCCGTCGATCGTCACTTCCGTGCCGCCGGTGGCAGGTCCGCTCGCGGGCCGCACCGTCGTGATCTGCATCTTGTTCTTGTAGCTGAAGCCGTTCGTGAGCGTGGAACTCTGATTGGCGTTCATGTTGATGACGGTGATGTTGACCGGTCCCGTCACCGCGCTGCCGCCGTTCGAGCTCGTGTCGCGTGCCGCGGGCGCCTCGACGAGGAGCTGTGAGAACTTCACGTCGAGAACGCGCGCCTCCGCGGTGCCGAAGAGCACCTGCACGGGCGACTGGAACCCTTCGCCGACGATCGTCACGCGCGTGCCGCCGTCGATCGGACCCGAGTTCGGCGTGGCCGTGTAGACGACCGGCGTGAGCACCGCGTTCTGGAACGTCACCGGCGCCGTGTTCGAGGACTGTTCCGCGGCGGTGCCGGCCTGCGTGATGACTTTGACGGTTGCGTTGAGCTGTTGTCCCGCGCCGAGGTCGACGGCGGGCGTGAGCACGTCGATGGTCGTGGCCGTCGACCCCACGATCGAGCCTTCGACCGGCAGCGGGCGGCCGACGTCGAACAGCACGCGCAGCGGCGCGGTGAAGTTCGTGCCGACGATGTGGATGGTCTGGCCGCCGGACGGCAGCAGCACGTTCGGCGTGATGGAGCTGATCGTCGGCGCCGTATTCGCGGGCGGCGGCGTGGTGGGCTGGATCGAGAACGTGACGTCGACCGAGCGGGAGACGTTGTTCACCGTCGCCACGACGTGCGCGGTCGTGGCGGTGGTCGCGGTCAGCGTGACCGTGGCCACGCCGTTCGTGGTGGTGCGGATCGTCGACGTGCCGTTGACGTCCTTGAAGACGCCGTTGTTCGTCACGAACTCGACCGCCGTACCGTTCGGTACGGGCTGGCCGTTCTGCGTCACTGTCGCCGTGATCACGCTGTCGGAATCGACGAGCGGATTCGCATTCGACGTAGTCAGTGAGAGCGAGACGTTCGTCGGAGGCGTCGTGCCCGTGCCGCCGGTGTTGCCCGTTCCGGTCGCGGGCGGCGCGGTCGGCGACTCCCCTTTGCACGCGGCGAAGAGGAAGAGGAGCGCCATCAAGGCGACCCAGTAGCTGCGCTGTCTGATCGTTCTCATGTCAAAACCCCCGTAGGTCCACACCACTCTCACCGCGTGCGACGCGAGTCGCTAGCTGCAGCCTCCGCAGTCGTAGCAGAAGTCGAGCGGGAAGCGCGTCGCGTCGTAGACGTTCTCGCCTCCCAGCGTCTGGCCGAATACCTGGACGATGACGTCCATCGTGACCACGGGACGTCCCGTCTCCGGATCGCGTCCGCCGTTGTTCGGAAGCAGAGCGGCGAACGGCGCCTGCAGCAGCGCGTCGCCCTGCACGACGAGAAAATCGGACAGGTTGCTGCCGGTGCCGCCGACGTCGATCAGCGCGTCGGTGGAGCGGACGAACGGCGCCGGCACGAGCGTGCCGCCGTCGGTCCGCTGGTACGAAACGCTGTAGCGCGTGATGCGCACCTGCGTGAACGTGCCCGTGGCGGCGTCGTTCTTGGGAAGCACGCGCACGTTGATCGTGCCGACGTTCTCGCCGCAGCGCGAGCCGCCGAAGAGATCGATCTGCGAGAGGTTCTGCGTGTTCGTCACCACCAGCTCCACCGGAGCGGAGTTGTTCGTGAGCTCGCTGCTGCAGCTCGCACTCGCCAGTGCGGCGAGCAACGCCGCTCCCGCAATCATCAGTTTCCGTCTGCTTCTCATACCGCCCCTCCCCCGCGTCACCCTCTGACGATGCGCGGCGTGATGAAGATCAGCAACTCGTCGTGCGACGTCTGCGTGTTGTGCGTCCGGAACAGGTTCCCGATCACGGGGATCTGGGACACGACCGGCAGCCGCGTCTGCGCGTGATTATCCGTGGTCTCGAAGATGCCGGCGATGACCGCCGTGCCGCCGTCGCGCACCATGAGGCGCGTGCGCGCCTGGCGCGTGGTCAGCGGCGTGCCGGCCGCGCCCTCGATCGTGAGACCGGTGAGCGGCTCGTTCTTCTGCACCGCGATGTCCATGATCACGGTGCCCGCCTCGGTGATCTGCGGCGTCACCGACAACCGCAGCGTCGCGTCGAGGTACTGCACCGTGGTCGTGAAGTTGATGCGCGTCTGATACGGAATCTGGAAGCCGCTCTGGATTTCCGCGGCCTGGTTGTCCTGCGTCGTCACGCGCGGCGCGGAGATGACCTTCGCGTAACCCTGCGATTCCGCGGCGTTGAGCGCGAAGTCGAGATTGAACGCGCCGAGGACGTCGTGGAGGTGCAGGTCGAGCACCGGAGGCGCGTTGCCGGTGAAGGAGAACGGTCCGCCGGTGAAGCCGATGCGGTTCGGGAACACGAGACCCGTGCCCGTGCCGAGGGCCGGATCGAGGTTGCCGTTGAAGCCCCAGTCGAAGCCCCACGCCTGCGAGAACGCGCGCGAGCTCTCCACGATGCGCGCCTCGATCGTCACCTGACGCGTCGGGATGTCGACGGTGGTGATGAGGTTCTGCATCGTGCGCAGGTACTGCGGGATCTCGCTGATGATCAGCTGGTTCGTGCGCTGGTCGGTGATGATGTGCGCGCGCTGCGAGGCGATCTGTTGCAGCAGCGCCGCGACTTCCGTCGCACGCGCGTACGACAGTTTGAAGCTGAGCGTCGTCAGCGGCACGTTGAGGCGCTCTTCCTCGGCGAGCCGGCGCGAGGCCGCGGTCTCGTTGGCGAGGCGCTCGATCGTGCCGATGCGCATCACGTTGCCTTCGAGCGTGAACGTGAGGTTGTTCTGGCGGAGGATCAGATCGAGCGCCTGATCCCACGGCACGTCCGTGAAGTTGACGGTGACCGAGCCGGTGATGCCCGGGTCGACGGCGATGTTGAGGCCCGTGAGGTCGGCGAACGTGCGGATGACGTCTTTGAGATCGGCATCCTTGAGGTTCATCGACATCGGCTCGCCGGTGAAGACGCGCGGGCCGTTGCTCAGCGTGCGCGTGCCGGAGAGCGTCTGCGCGGCGGAGCCCGTGCCGGTCTGCACCTGCGGCAACGGCTGCTGCTGCATCGCGGTCGTCTGCTGCTGCGGCGGCGTCTCGTCGAACACGTCTTCGGCGCTGCCGGTCGGCGGCGTCGCCGGTGGAGCCTGCGGACGCGGTGCGGTGATGCGCGAGCGAGCGCCCTTCGAGACAGGCTCGCGCTTCGCCGGCATCTTCCACGTCGCGGCGTCATCGGCGACGGTCGGAACCTGCGACGGAATGTCGGTTGCGGGAGCGGCGGTCGTTGTCTTCGAGGCGGCCGTTTCGACGGCCGGCTTCGGCGCCGGCGCTTCCACGCGTGCGGGCGTGGGCGGCGCGGGCGTCTGCGCGACGACCGACACCGTGCTCGCGGCGGGTGCCGGCGCGACTGGCTCCGTCTTCACCGGCGTTTCGACCGCCGGGGTTTCTGCGACATGCGTTTCAACAGGAGGCGCTTCCGCGACCGCGTTGCCGCCGAAGTTCACCAGCAGCGCGTCGCCATCTTCGCGGAGTGAGTATTCGGTACGGTGCGCGAGATCGATGACGACGCGCGCCACCGGCGGCGCGGCCTGGAACTGGCCGACGCGCACGCGCTTGACGACGTCATCATCGACGGCGACCGCGCTCTTCGCGACGCCGTTCTTCACGCCGTCGAGATCGATCACGAGACGCGATGGATTCTCGAGGCGGAACGCCTTGTACTTCATCGTGCCATCGGCGGTGATCCGCACTTCGACGGCGCCGCCGCGCGCCTGCGCGTCGATGCCGCGGACGTTCCGCGCGCGCGGCAGCGGAATCTCTTCCGCGTGCGCGACCGGCTCGCTCACTTCGACCGCGGGACCCGGCAGCGGCTCGACGCCGGTCGCTGGCGCGGCCGGTTCTTCCGTCGCGGCTACGGCCACCGGCTCGGGAGCCGGCGCGGCCGGAACGACGGCCGGCAGCACTTCCTGCTGGACGGCAGGGGTTTCTGCATTCCCGATGGCAATCGCGGTTGCCGGAACGGTGATCACCACCGCGTTGTCGGCCGCGACAGCCTCGGGATGAAGGTTCTCGGAGAGATGGAAGGTGATGCGCGTGAGACGGTTGCCCATCTCGACGACGTCGTCGGCGGAGATGGCCACGACGGCGGGAGGAAGGTTCGCGGGAACGACGGCGGCGGCATCGCGGCTCACACCGGTGAGGTCGACGATGAACACGCCGGGCGACGGACTGTACGAAGTGTACGCGGGAGCGCCGGACGTGCGCAGCGTGACGCGCGAGCCGTCGACCTCGACGCCCGTGAGCGTCATCGACGCGACGGCAGGCGCCGACTCACGCGCGGACTGCGGCTGCGGCTTCTTCGAACCCCACAGCTTTGCGTCGGCCGCACCTACGGACAGCACGAGCATGCCGGCAATCAGCAGGATTCGCTTGGCTCTTCTCATACTTCGCACCTTCACCATCTCGCCCTCCACTCGCCTGCACCCGCGCAACGCTACTTTCTCGCCGAGGGAATCAGATCCTTGATCACTTCCCGATAGCGCTCGATGCGCGTCGGGTCGTTCAGTTCCTGCCGGAAAACGATTCCGGTCTGCGTCACGCGGATCACTTCTCCGTCGAGGACTTTGTCTCCCGTCTTGAGAAGATAACCCTTGTTGTCCGGACCGTTGACCATCGCCGTCAATCCCTGCCGGGTCTGGAAGACTCCCTGCAGCTTCATCTCGTCGATCAGGAAACCGCGCGTGCCCGGCGGGCGCTGGCCCGGTTCGAGGCGCGGCGTGGGACCGATGAGCGAGCGGAAGGGATCGCGGCGTCCCTGCGGATCGTAGCGATAGGCGTCCGTCGTCGTCGGCTCGTCGAGGATCTCCTCGAGCGTCTTCTGTACGTCGTTGCTGGTCGCCGTGGTCGCGGCCGAAGTCGCGCTGTCGGTCGCCTGCGACGCGGTGGCCGCGTTGCGGCCCGCGGGCTGCGCGATCGACGACGCCACCGCCGCGATGACGAGCAGCAGCGACGCGGCGACCTGCGAGAGCTTCACGTGCGTGGTTTTCATCATTCGCCTCCGCCGCTCTCACTGCCGCCGCCACCGCCCGGCTTCGGTCCGCCCGGCGGTTTCGGCGCTTCCTTCGGCTCGATGTAGACGAAGGTCTTGGCGGTGAAATCCGCGCCGATCGTCCGCACGTCCTGATTCGGCAGCGCGTTCATGTGGATCTGCTCGACGTTCATGATGCGCGTGAAGTTGCCGAGCTTCGCGAAGAGCTGCGCGAGGTCGTGATAGCGCGCGTCGAGCGCGATCGAGATCGGCCACTCGACGTATGGATCGCTCGAGCCGGTGTTGAGCGGCGGGAAGTTGAGATGGCGCAGCGCGAACTCGCCGCTGTCGACGAGCGACTTCACCTTCTTGATGATCTCTTCCGTGTTGCGCTGCGAGGGCAGGATGCGGCGCAGTTTCTCGAGCTCCTGCTCGAGGCGTTTCACTTCCTCGCGGAACTGCGGCAGCTTGCGCTCCGCGGCGCGGCCCTGCTGGATCTTCTCTTCGAGCTGTCCGATCTCGCGGTCCGTGTCGGCGATCTCCGCCTTCACGTCGCCGACGAACAGGTACTCGACCGCGACCACGCAAAGCACGGCGAGCACGAGCCCGACCAGCAGGCCAACCCACCACGGTTTGTCGTCCAGAGTCAGCGCCATCGACTTCTCCTGCTCATCCTTCCGCTAGTGCGGCTGCGTTCCCGTTGCGGTGGTGGTCGTGCCCGTGGTGCCGGTGGCCGCCGGTGTGCCGGCCGGTGCCGCGGGCGGCGTCTTCGGCGCCCACGTGAACGCGAAGTTCATGTCGTACGTGTACACCAGCGGCGCCTCCGACACGCGATTGATGCTGTTGACCTGCGGCTCCTCGAAGTAGGGATCGTTCTTGATGTTCTCGATGAAGAGCGCGATCGCGTTCGGATTCAGTCCCCGGCCGTTGAGCGCGATGCGGCCGCCGGAGATGTCCATCGAGTCGAGCCAGACCAGGTCGGGAAGATCGCGGCTGACCTGATCGAGGATGCGCACCGGCCCCTTCTGGTTCTGCTTGAGCTGGTTGATCAGATCGATGCGCTGCTGGAGGTTGTCCTTGCGCTTCTGGTAGTCCTCGACTTCATGGATGATGCGCTCGAGCTTCTGCGCTTCGACGCGGCGCTGGTCGGCGACGTCTTTGCGCTCCGCGAGAATCCGCTTCTCCCAGAACCAGTAGCCGCCCGCGGCGAGGACGCCCAGGGCCAGCAACGCGAGGATGAGGATGTTGTTGACGTTCGTGGTCGCCGGCGCGCCGACGGCGACAGCCGTCGGCAGCGCGGGAGCCGCACCGGCTCCGCGGACCGCCCGCCCTTCCCGCACCAGATTGATCTTGATCAAGCGTCCCCCAACTTCCTCATGGCCAGACCGACGGCGATCGCCATGCTCGGCGCGATCTCAGCCAGTTCCTCGGGGTTGAACTGGCTTTCGTCGACGTTGATTTTCCGGAACGGGTCCATGATCGACACGGGGATGCCGAACTTGTCGCGCAGGATCGCGTCGAGGTTCAGCACGCCCGAGCCGCCGCCGGCGAGAACGATCTCGTCGACGCGCTCGGCGCCCGACGTCGCCGTGAAGAAGTCGAGGGTCTTCCGCAACTCGCCCGCGAAGTCTTCGGAGACGGAGTTGAGGATCGGGATGACTTGCTGGATCGTGTAGTCCGCCACCGGCTTGCCGCGCTTGAGCTCCTCGGCCTGCTCGAACGAGAGGCTCAGTTCGCGCTGGATGGCGTCCGTGTACTGGTTGCCGCCGAACGTGATGTCGCGCCAGAACATCGAGACGCCGCTCGAGAGCACGTTCACGTTCGTCACCGACGCGCCGACGTTCACGAGCGCGAGGACCTTGTCGTCCTCCATCTCGTAGTTCACCTCGTACGCGTTCTGCAGCGCGAACGCGTCGACGTCGACGAGCACCGGCATCTTGCCGGTCTGGCTGATCACCGACGTGTAGTCGTTGATCTTCTCCTTCTTCACCGCGACGAGAATCACGTCGATGTTGTCGCCCACGCCGGGGGTGGTGAGCGGGACGTAATCGAGGTTGACGTCGTTGATGTCGAAGGGGATGTACTGCTCGGCTTCCCACTGGATCGATTCCGCCAATTCTTCCGGCGACATCGAGGGAAGCGTGATCTTTTTGATGATGACCGAATGGCCCGAAAGCGACGTCGCGTAATTGGAATTCTTGACGCTTTGGTCCGTGTTCAGGCGCTGGATCGTCTCGACCACCATGGAGCTGTCCATGATGGAGCCGTCGACGATCGCCTCGGGCGAGAGGCGTTCGGCACCCAGCTTGACCAGTGAGTACGCCCCGCCTTTCTTCTCCTTCAGCTCGACCAGTTTGATTGCTGAGGAGCCGATATCAAGGCCGACGACATTTTTGCTCTTTGAGAAGAACACCGCTCACCCCATCCATCTCACACGCTCACTTCTCACAGGCTCCGAAGATGTAGAAAGGTGAAGCGAAATTACATCGTTTAATTTCACGTGTCAACTCTACAGGTTTTGGATAAGTGGAACGAAAACACGCGTTTGCGCGGCATTCTCCGCCGCCGCCGCTTGCGTCGATTCGGGCCGGTGATTACAATCCACGCCTTTCGCGTTATTTGAGGGAGTCAACCATGGCCAAGATGTGCGAAGTCTGCGGCAAGGCGCCGGTGTTCGGAAACCGCGTCAGCCACGCCCACAACGTGTCCAGCCGTCGCTGGATGCCGAACCTGCAGAGCGTCCGCGTGAAGCTCGGTACCGCCGTGAAGCGCATGCAGGTCTGCACCCGTTGCATCCGCTCCGGCAAGATCCAGAAAGCGGCGCGTTAGTCCCCATGGAGGACGGGCGCACCCGCCCGTCCTCCACCATCCTCGCGGCCCGTACGCTCTCCGTCGCCGGGCATCCCTTCCTCCTCGTTCCTCTCACCATCGCCGTCACCACGCGCAGCGTCCGCTGGGGCGCGATCCTCGCGCTGACGACCATCGTGCCGCTGCTCGTCATCACCGCCCGCAACGTCCGCCGCGGCGCGTGGAGCGACTACGACGTCTCGCGCCGCGACCAGCGCCTCGGCCTCTACACCGCGGCGATTCCGCTGCTGCTCATCGGCGCCGCCGCGTTCTACTTTCTCGGCGCGAGCCCTCGCCTGCTGCGCGGCTTCGTCGCCGCCGCGGCGATGTTCGCCATCGGCATCGCCGCGCATCGCTTCCTCAAGATCTCGCTGCACATGATGTGCGCCGCGTTCTGCGCCGTGCTCGTCGCGTGGCAGTTTCCGAAGAGCGCGCCGTTCGTCGCGCTGTTCACGCTCGCGATCGCCTGGTCGCGCTGGAAGCTCGAACGCCACACGATCGCCGAGCTCGTCGCCGGCACGCTCATCGGCGCCGCCGCGGGCGTGCTCACCGCGCTCTAGACCAGCCGCGCCACTTCCCGCGCGCAAGCCCACGACAGCGTGAAGCCGGAGCCGCCGTGTCCGTAGTTGTGGATGACGTTGCCTTCGCGCTCGAGCCGCACCTCGTCGCGAATCGGACGGATGCCGCGCTTCACGCCGCGCACGTCGCCGCGCAACTCCGGCATGAGCGCACGACAGCGCGCGACGATCGCGTCGACTTTGGATGCTGGCGGCGGCTCCGGCGCGTCGTAGCCGCCGAGGATGCAGTCGTGTGCGCGCGGGATCACGTACGTCAGCGGATCCGCGGTGCGCACCAGCGCGCGTGACGTCGACGGCCGGCTCGTCACGACCGACACGCCGTAGCCGGGCGTGAGCGACTCGTCGCCGCAGAGCGCACGAGCACCGAATCCCGTGCAGTTCACGACGATGCCTTCGCGATCGAAGCTCGCGATCTCACGCTGCACGAACGTTCCGCTCGCCGCGACGAAGCGCGCGCGGAGATACGGCAGGTAGCGCGTGGTGTCGGCGAGCGGCACGTGCAGCACCTCGCCGTCGACGTCGAAGTCGACGAGCGCGACGCCGCTCGCGGGATCGCGCGCGAGCCGCGTCAGCTCGTCGCGCGTCTCCGCCGCCCACGCCTCCGCGCGCGCATCGCCGACGTGATACGGATACCAGATCGCCGCCGCGGCTTCCGACGTCGTGCCTTCGAGCTCTCGCGCCGCGATCGTCACCCCGTGTCCGCGCTCCGCGAGCACCACGCCGCAGGTGAGCCCCGACACGCCGGCCCCGACAATCACGATCTGCATCGCATCGGTTTTACGCTATTCTTCCGTCACACCACAACCCGTGAACGACTCAGCCGGCGCGGCGTTGCCGCAGGAGACGCTGCTTGCGATCATCGCGGTCCAGCAGGAGATCGTGGAGGCGGACCTCGCCTTCAGCCGCGTCATGGACGTCGTCGTGCGCCGCGCGGCGCGCCTCACCGCCGCCGACGCCGCGGTGGTCGAGCTGCACGAAGGCGACGACATGGTCTACTCCGCGGCCTCCGGCACCGCCACGCAATACCTCGGACTGCGCCTGCGCGCGGACACGAGTCTCAGCGGCCTGTGCGTGCAGCGCGACGAGGCGCTCCGCTGCGACGATTCTGAAGACGATCCGCGTGTCGACCGCGACGCATGCCGCCGCGTCGGCGCGCGCTCGATGCTCGTCACGCCGCTGCGCTTTCGCGGGGCCGCCATCGGCGTGCTGAAGGTCTACAGCGCAAGCGCGCACGCGTTCGACGATCGCGCGGACGAAGTGCTGCGGCTGCTCGTCGGCATCATCGCCGCGAGCATGCACCGCGCGCGCGAGTACGAGGGGCTCACGCTGCGCGCGCTGCACGACACGCTCACCGGCCTCGCGAATCGCCATCAGCTCGAAAGCGTGCTCGATGCGAACATCGCCGCAAAGCGGCCGTTCGCCGTCGTCTATCTCGATCTCAACGGCTTCAAGAAGATCAACGACGAGCGCGGTCACGCGGCGGGCGACCGTTTGCTGCAATGCGTCGCGGAGCGGCTGCTGTCGTCGATCCGCGACCGCGACCTCGCGGCGCGCATCGGCGGCGACGAGTTCATCGTCATCCTCGACGGCATCGCCACGCGCACGACCGCGGAAGAAACCGTGCATCGCCTGCAGCAGCGCATCGCCGAGCCGATCGACGAAAACGGCGCGTCGCTTTCGGTCACGGCGAGCGCGGGCTGGGCGCTCTTTCCCGAAGACGGCGCGGATCCGGACACGGTGCTCGCCGCGGCGGATGCGGCGATGTACGCGCGCAAGCAGCGCGCGTGATCACGCCGTGGCGTGGCGGATGTTGTACTTGCGGTCGACGCGCAGCACGCCTTCGACGCTGCCGAGGGAACGGGTGACGCGCTCGAGGTGCTTGAGGTCGGCGATCTCGAGCACGAGCTCGACGGTCGCCTTGCCGTCGCCGGTGCGCGCCTCCATCTGCCGGATGTTCGTCTTGAGATTCGAGATCGTCGAGACCACGCGCCCCAGGATGCCCTGGCGGTCTTCGATCAGCACCTCGAGCTCGACCTGGAACTGCGTCTGCCGCTGCTCGGCCCATTCGACGCCGATCTCGCGGTCGGGGTTGAACATGAGGTTCTTCACGTTCGGACAGTTCGCGCTGTGCACGGCCACGCCTTTGCCGCGCGTGACGTAGCCGATGATCGGCTCGCCCGGCAGCGGGTTGCAGCACTTCGCGAGATACGTCAGCAGATCGTCGTAGCCTTTGACCTTGATCGTGGCCGACGACGAGAACGGGAAGATTTTGCGGACGGCCTGCTGCAGCACGCCCGCGGGCTGTTCGGGCGCGGGACCTTTTTCCTTCTGCTCGTCGGTGACGAAGCGCTCCACGATCGAGCGCGCGGAGATTTTTCCGTAGCCGACGTCGGCGTAGAGATCGTCGAGGCGCGGCAAGCCATGTTCGGTGAGCACGCCGTCGAGCGCGTTCTCGGCGATGAGCTTCCGCCACTGCACTTTGTAGCGCTTGGCCTCGCGCTCGATGAGCTTGCGTCCGAGCTCGATGGAGCGGTTCTTCTGTTCCGCGTTGAGCCAGTGCCGGATCTTGTGCTTCGCGCGCGAGGTCGCGACCATGTTGATCCACTCGCGGCTCGGCGACTGCGTCGGCGAGGTGACGATCTCCACGATGTCGCCGTTCTTCAGATGCGTGCGCAGCGGCACGAGCTTGCCGTTGACGCGCGCGCCGACGCAGTGGCTGCCGACGTCGGTGTGGATGCGGAACGCGAAGTCGAGCGGCGTGGCGCCGCGCGGAAACGCGAAGACGTCGCCTTTCGGCGTGAACGTGTAGACCTCGTCGGGATAGAGATCGATCTTGAGCGAGTTGAGGAACGTGCGCGGATCTTTGATCTCGTGCTGCCACTCGACGAGCTGCCGCAGCCAGAGAAAGTTCGTGTCGTCGGGATGCGCGCCGACGCGCCCTTCCTTGTATTTCCAGTGCGCGGCGATGCCCTGCTCGGCGATGAGATCCATCTCGCGCGTGCGGATCTGCACTTCGAACGGCTGCCCTTTTTCCGCGACCACCGTCGTGTGCAGCGACTGATAGAAATTCGGCTTCGGCATCGCGATGTAGTCTTTGATCCGGCCGGGCACCGGGCGCCACATCTGATGAATGATGCCGAGGGCGGCGTAGCAGTCCTTGACGCTCGGCGTAATGATGCGGAAGGCGAGATAGTCGTAGAGCTGGCCGATGTCGATGTCCTGCCGGCGCAGCTTCGACCAGATCGAGAACATCGACTTCACGCGGCCGTGCACGTCGCCTTCGATGTCGTTCTCTTCCAGCTTCTGCGCGAGCATGACCTTGATGCGGTCGACGACGTCGCCCGACACGGCCATCTTCTCTTCGACCGCTTTGTTGAGCTCCTCGAAGTCGCGCGCGTGCAGATGGCGGAACGAGAGGTCCTCGAGCTCGTGCTTGATCTGGCCCATGCCGAGGCGGTTCGCGATGGGCGCGTAGATCTCCATCGTCTCTTTCGCGACGGCGAGGCGCTTCTCTTCCGGGAGGTACTGCAGGGTGCGCATGTTGTGCAGCCGGTCGGCGAGCTTCACCAGCACGACGCGAAGGTCGGAGACCATCGCCAGCAGCATCTTGCGGAACGTCTCGGCCTGCTGCTCTTCCTTCGAGACGTAGGCGTAGCGCGAGATCTTCGTGACGCCGTCGACGAGCTCCGCGACCGCTTCACCGAAGAGCTCCTGCAGCGTTTCCTTCGTGGTGAGCGTGTCTTCGAGGACGTCGTGCAGCAGGCCGACGGCGATCGACGTTTCGTCGAGGCGCATGCCCGCCAGGATGTAGGCGACGTTGAGCGGATGGACGAGGTACGGCTCGCCCGAGGAGCGCGTCTGGCCGCGGTGCTCGCGCGCCGAGAAGATGTAAGCCTTCTGCAGCAGCTCTTCGTCGAAGTCCGGCTTGTACGACTCGACTCGGTCGAGGATGTCTTCGAAGCGGATCATGCGCGTGGCGCCCGGCGCCGGCGAGTATAACGAGTGCGGCGCGCGCGACGTTCCGCCCTTCGCCGGGCCACTCGATCCGCCGCGTACGGTCGAGCAGGCATGCGTCGTGCTCGCTGTCGGAGGCGAAGCCCACCGGACGGCGCGTCGTCGTCCGGGGCGCCGGGTAACGAATAGGAGGAAGTAACGTGAAGAAATCCATTTTGTTTGTTGTCGTCGTTCTCCTTGCCTGCGCGGCGATGCCCGCGTTCGCCGGACCGGTCCCGTCGAAGACCGCCGCGAACCAGAGCCTCGACTCCCGCCAAGCCGATCTGACCGCCGTCCGCGAAGTCGCGGCCAACGATCAGGTTGCGGCCGTTCTGACGGCCCACGGCTTCACGCAGGACCAGGTCAATCAGCGGCTCGCGCAGATGTCGCCGCAGGACCTGCACCAGCTCGCGCAGAACCTCGATCAGCTCCAGGCCGCCGGCCTCACGAAGCAGGAGTGGATCTGGATCGGCATCGGCGCTCTCGCCGCGTTGATCCTCGTGGTCGCGCTGTCCTGATGCCGAATCCCGGCGCAAGGGCTACGGGAATGACGGGCGAGCCGGCGGAGAACGGCTCGCCCGAGCTTTACATGAAGATGAATGAAGAACGCAGAACGCAGAACGCAGAATTAAGAAAGCGCCGCCGTCCCCTTTCTTCATTCTTCATTCTGCGTTCTGCGTTCTTCATTCTGCTTTTGCCGCTCTCCCTCACCGCCTGCGTCTATTGGACCCCCCGCTCCGCCTCCCCCACCACCTCCGCCCTCGTCATCCCCAACGTCCCGATGCAGCATTGGGGAATCGAGTCGTGCGGCGCGGGCTCGCTCTCGTCCGTGTTGCAGCACTACGGCGACACGACCACGATGGCGCAGTGGGACGCGACGCTGCCGAAGACGCACGGCGGCGTGATGTCGATTGATCTCGTGCTGGCGGCCCGGCAGAAAGGCTTCGAGTCGAAGCTCGTCACCGGCGACCGCAACCTTGTCGAGCAGGAGCTGCGCGCCGGACATCCGGTAATCCTCATGCTGCAGGTCGTGCAGGCGCCGGGCAAGGGCTACGACTTCTTCCACTACATCGTGCTCGACGGCTACGACCCCGTGCGCGATCTCTTCCGCACGCAGTTCGGCGACGGCAAGGCGCGCTGGGCGTCGATCGATCGTCTCGACAACGCGTGGAAGGCGACCAAGTACGCGACGATCCTCATCGAGCCGGGCGATCCGCTCGCCGAGCCGCTGCGCGCCGCCGTGCGCCTCGAAGACGAAGGCAAGTACGCGCTCGCCGCGCAGGCCTATCGCGACATCCTCGCGAAGAATCCCCGCGCCACCATCGCCTGGACGAACCTCGGCAATGCCGAAATGCGTCTCGGCCGCAACCCCGCCGCCGAAGAAGCATTCCGCAAAGCGATCGAGCTCGATCCCGAATCCGCCGACGCGCTCAACAACCTCGCCTGGCTGCTGTTCGAAGAGAAGCGCATCGCCGAGGCCGAGCCGTTCGCGCGCAAGGCCGCGGGGACGCATGCGCCCGATGCGTGGATGCGCCTCGATACGCTCGCGCGCATTCTCGCGGCGCGCGGCGCGTGCGACGAAGCGCAGACGACGTTCCGCCAGGCCATCGACTCCGTGCCCGACGCGCATGCCGATCAGCGCGCGGAGATCGAAGCCGCGGCGAAAGCCGCCTGCCGCACGTAAACTCCCGCGCGTGAAGTTCTCGACGCGCGCGCACTGGAACGCTCCGGTCAATCAGCTGACGCGCGAGCGCGCATGGCGCGGCGAACTGCTCGATCTCACCGAAACGAATCCGACGCGCGCGGGTCTCGACTATCCGCTCGACGAGCTCGCCGACGCGATGCAGCGCGCCGCGCGCGCGCCGTACGATCCGCAACCCCTCGGCCTGCGCTCCGCGCGCGAAGCCGTCGCGGCGTCGCTGCAGTGCGATGCGGACGACGTCGTGCTCACCGCGTCGACGAGCGAGGCGTACTCGTTTCTCTTCAAGCTACTCGCCGATCCGGGCGACGACGTGCTCATCGCGATCCCGTCGTATCCGCTCTTCGAGCATCTCGCCGCGCTCGAGCTCATCACGCTGCGGACGTTTCCGCTGGAGCTGCATCGCCGGTGGGAGCTCGGCCCGATCGCGCCGGGACCGCGCACGCGCGCGATCATCGTCGTCAATCCGAACAATCCCACCGGCTCGTTCATCACGCCCGACGAACAGCACGCGCTCGCGATGCACGGCATCCCGCTCATCGCGGACGAAGTGTTCCTCGACTATCCGCTCGACGCGCGCGGCACGACGCTCGTGCGCGACGACCTCCTCACGTTCACGCTCGGCGGACTCTCGAAATCCGCCGGCCTCCCCCACTACAAGCTCGGCTGGATCCGCGTGAGCGGACCGGCAACGGAACGCCGCGCGGCGATCGACGCGCTCGAGCTCATCGCGGACAACTTCCTTTCCGTCGCCACGCCCGTGCAAGCCGCGCTGCCGGAGCTGCTGCGCATCGCGCCGCGCATCCGCGCAGAGATCGCGGAACGCACGCGCGCGAATCTCGCCGCATTGCACGAAATCTTCGCGAGCGTCGCCGCCGCGCGCGTGCTGCCGGTTGAAGGTGGCTGGTCCGCGGTGCTGCGTGTGCCGCGCGTCATGTCGGACGACGAGTTCGCGCTCGCGCTCCTCGACCGCGGCGTCGTTGTGCAGCCCGGCTACTTCTTCGACTTCACGACGGAGGGATTCATCGTCGTCTCGCTCCTCGTGCGTCCCGAGATTTTCGCGGAAGGCGTGCGCCGCATCGCCGCTATGATCCCGGCGTGAAGGAACACTGGACTCTCGATCCCGACATCGCCTTTCTCAACCACGGCTCGTTCGGCGCGACGCCGCGGCTCGTGCTCGAAAAGCAGAACGAGCTGCGCGCGCAGATGGAGCGCGAGCCGGTGCGCTTCTTCGCGCGCGAGCTTGAGCCGCTCACCGACGACGCGCGGCACACGCTCGCGGAGTTCGTCGGCGCCGACGCGGAAGGTCTCGCCTTCGTCCCGAACGCCACGTTCGGCGTGAACGCCGTGCTGCGCTCGCTCGATCTCGATGGGAACGACGAGCTGCTCGTCTCGAGCCACGAATACAACGCTTGCCGCAACACGCTCGACTACGTCGCGGGAATCGCGGGCGCGAAAGTCGTCGTCATCGACGTGCCGTTTCCGATCGCGTCGCCCGACGTCGTCGTCGAGCGCGTGCTCGACAAAGTCACGTCGCGCACGCGGCTGCTCCTCATCGATCACATCACCAGCCAGACCGCGCTGATCCTGCCGGTGCAGCGCATCATCGCGGAGCTGCAGTCGCGCGGCATCGACACGCTCGTCGACGGCGCGCACGCGCCCGGACATCTGCCGCTCGACCTCCGCGCCCTCGGCGCCGCGTATTACGCCGGCAATCTGCACAAGTGGGTCTGCGCGCCGAAAGGTGCGGCGTTCCTGTACGTCCGCGAGAACCGCCGCGCGAGCGTCCGTCCCGCAGTGATCAGCCACGGCGCGACCTCCACGCGCCGCGACCGCAGCCGCTTCCTCGTCGAGTTCGACTGGACGGGCACGCACGATCCGACGCCGTACCTCTGCGTCCCCGAGTCGTTGCGCGTCGTCGCGTCGTTCGTCGACGGCGGCTGGCCCGAGGTCATGCGCCGCAATCACGAGCTCGCGCTGCGCGCGCGCGATCTTCTGTGCGAGACGCTGCAGATCGACAAGCCCGCGCCCGACGCGATGCTCGGCTGCATGGCCGCCGTGCCGCTGCCGGACGGCAATGCGACGGAGGCGCCGGCGCTCTACGGCGATCCCGTGCAGGACCGGCTGCTGTTCGAGCGCAACGTCGAAGTCCCGTTCGTGCCGTGGCCGCATCCACCGAAACGGCTGCTCCGCGTGTCGGCACAGCTGTACAACACGATGGACGACTATCAGCGTCTTGCGGCGGGATTACGTGAATTTCTGTGATGCCGGGCACTTCTTCTGCACATCCGGCGGCGAAAGGAGAAGTCGATTTATGAGATCACGCTGGATGATTTTGTTCGCCGCGTTGCTGCTCGTCGCGGCACTCGGCGCCTGCAAGAAGAGCGAAGAAACCCAACAGTCCGCCTCGGAGACCACGGACACGGCTGCCGCACAGTCGGCGTCGCAGACCGACACGATGACCGCAACGACCACCGGCTCCACCGGCGGCACGGTGTCGAACATGTCGGGCGACGACAAGGAGTTCGTCACGAAGGCCGCCATCGGCGGCATGGCCGAGGTGCAGATGGGCCAGCTCGCCGCGAGCAAGGCCACGTCCGCGGACGTCAAGGCGTTCGGCCAGCGGATGGTCACCGATCACTCGAAAGCGAATGACGAGCTGAAGTCGTTCGCCACGACGAAAGGCCTCGCGCTCCCGACGGACCTCGACGACGAGCACAAGGACGCGATGCAGAAGCTGTCGACGCTGACCGGCAAGGACTTCGACAAGGCTTACGTCGACGACATGGTCAAGGACCACGAGAAAGACGTCGCCGAGTTCCAGAAGCAGTCCACGTCCGCGAGCGACGCCGACCTCAAGGCATGGGCCGGCAAAACGCTGCCGACGCTGCAGCAGCACCTGCAGATGATCAAGGACATTCAGAGCAAGATGAAGTGACCGCGCGTGGCGGCGGTCACTCCGCGACCGCCGCCGCTTCCTTCGGCGCGCGAATCTTCGCCGCGAGGTAGTCGCGGTTCATGCGCGCGATGAACTTCACCGAGATCTCCTTCGGGCACACCGCCTCGCATTCGCGGAAGAGCGTGCAGCTGCCGAAGTACTCTTCCATCACGTCCACCATCTTCAGCACGCGCTCGTAGCGCTCCGGCTGTCCCTGCGGGAGCAGCCCGAGGTGCGATACTTTCGCGGCGGTGAAGAGCTGCGCCGCACCGTTGGGGCACTGCGCGACGCACGCGCCGCACTGGATGCATTCCGCGGCGTCCATCGCCAGTTCCTGCGTCGTCTTCGAGATCGGCAGCGAGTTGGCTTCGATGGCGGCGCCGGTGTTGACGGAGATGAAGCCGCCGGCCTGGATGATCTTGTCGAGCGGGCTGCGGTCGACGATGAGATCCTTGATCACGGGGAACGAGCGCGCGCGCCACGGCTCGATCCACACCTCGTCGCCGTCCTTGAAATGGCGCATGTGCAGCTGGCAGGTGGCCGTGCCGCCGATCGGTCCGTGCGCGACGCCGTTGATCATCATGCCGCACGAGCCGCAGATGCCCTCGCGGCAGTCGTGCTCGAAGTGGATCGGCTCCTCCCCTTTCTCGACGAGCGTCTCGTTGACGACGTCGAGCATCTCCAGGAACGAGGCGTCGGGGCTGATGCCGGCGGCCTTGTAGTCAACGAATTGACCTTGTGCTTCGCGCGACTTCTGTCGCCACACGTGCAGTGTGAGATCCATGTACCTGTAGCTCCCTTACTTGTAGCTCCGCGTCGCGAGCTTCACTTCCTCGTACGTGAGCGGCTCTTTGTGCAGCACCGGCGCATTCCCCTCGCCCTTGTACTCCCACGCGCCGACGTAGAGGAATTCGTCGTCGTTGCGCTGCGCCTCGCCGTCCGGCGTCTGGTATTCGACGCGGAAGTGGCCGCCGGCCGACTCCTCGCGATGCAGCGCGTCGATGCACATCAGTTCCGCGAGCTCGAAGAAATCGGCCACGCGTCCCGCTTTCTCGAGCGCCTGGTTCGGCTCTTCGTTCGTGCCGGTGACGCGCACGTCGCGCCAGTACTGCTCGCGCAGCGCGCGGATCATCCCCAGCGCTTTCTTGAGACCGTCCGCGGAGCGCGCCATGCCGCAGTACTCCCACATGATCGAGCCGAGCTCGCGGTGATACGAGTCGACGCTGCGCGTTCCCTTCGCTTCGACCAGACGGCGGATGCGGTCCTGCGTCGATGTGAGCGCTTCCGCGAACTCCGGACGATCGGCCGCCACCTTCTTGCCGAACTGCGTGGCGAGATAGTCGCCGATCGTGACCGGCAGCACGAAGTAGCCGTCCGCCAGTCCCTGCATCAGCGCGGACGCGCCCAGCCGATTCGCGCCGTGATCGGAGAAGTTCGCCTCGCCGATGACGTAGAGTCCCGGCACGTTCGACATCAGGTTGTAGTCGACCCACAGTCCGCCCATCGAATAGTGCGGCGCGGGATAAATGCGCATCGGCACTTCGTACGGATTCTCGGCCGTGATGTCGTGGTACATCTCGAAGAGGTTGCCGTAGCGCTCTTCGATGACGTGACGACCGAGGCGTTTGATGGCGTCGGCGAAATCGAGATACACGCCGCGGCCGCTCGGGCCGACGCCGCGTCCTTCGTCGCACACTTCCTTCGCCGCGCGCGAGGCGATGTCGCGGGGCGCGAGGTTGCCGAAGCTCGGGTACTTGCGCTCGAGGTAGTAATCGCGATCCGCTTCCGGGATCGACTGCGGCGGACGCTTGTCGCCCGGCTGCTTCGGGACCCAGATGCGGCCGTCGTTGCGCAGCGACTCCGACATGAGCGTGAGCTTCGACTGGTAGTCGCCCGTCTGCGGGATGCAGGTCGGATGGATCTGCGTGTAGCAGGGATTCGCGAACGTCGCGCCGCGCTTGTACGCGCGCCACGCGGCGGTCGCGTTCGACGCCTTCGCGTTCGTCGACAGATAGAAGACGTTGACGTAGCCGCCTGTACCGAGGACGACCGCGTCGGCAGCGTGCGCCTCGATGCGGCCGTTCGTGAGGTTACGCGTGATGATGCCCTTCGCCTGGCCGTCGACGACGACGAGATCGAGCATCTCGTGACGGTTGAACTGCTTCACCGTGCCGAGCGCGATCTGCCGTTCGAGCGCCTGAAACGCTCCGAGCAGCAGCTGCTGGCCTGTTTGGCCGCGCGCGTAGAACGTACGCGACACCTGCACGCCGCCGAACGAGCGGTTCTCGAGCATGCCGCCGTATTCACGCGCGAACGGCACGCCCTGCGCGACGGCCTGGTCGATGATGTTGATCGAGAGCTCGGCCAGGCGATGCACGTTCGCCTCGCGCGAGCGATAGTCGCCGCCTTTGATCGTGTCGTAGAAGAGGCGGTAGACGCTGTCGCCGTCGTTGCGGTAGTTCTTCGCCGCATTGATCCCGCCCTGCGCGGCGATCGAATGCGCGCGCCGCGGCGAGTCGTGGTAGACGAAGCACTTGACGTTGTATCCGAGCTCGCCGAGCGACGCCGCGGCCGAGGCGCCCGCGAGCCCCGCGCCGACGACGATGATCTCGTACTTGCGCTTGTTCGCCGGGTTGACCAGCTTGTAATGCGACTTGGCGTACGCCCACTTGTCCGCCAGCGGGCCGGGAGGGATGTTGGAGTTGAGCTGCATCGTCGGTATCAGCCTCTCGGTTGAATGAAGAACGCAGAACGCAGAACGCAGAATGAAGAAATCTGCCCCCGCTTCCGGTTTCTCAATTCTTCATTCTGCGTTCTGCGTTCTTCATTCATCGTCAGTGCACCAGCCCCGTCAGCACGGCGATCGGAAACGAAACATTCGCGAGGGTGATGATCAGCGCGAACGCGGTGGCGAAGCTGCGCCGCGCCAGTTCCCAGCGCACGTGCGTCACGCCGAGGGAGCTGAACATGCTCCAGACGCCGTGATAGAGGTGCAGGCCGAGGGCGAGGTTCGCGATGATGTAGACCGCCGCCACCCACCACACCCGAAAGCCGGCCACGACGTTGTGGTACGGATCGTCCTTCACGAAATTCGGATGCACCGTGCCCGTCGTCAGATGCAGCAGGTGATAGATGATGAAGAGCAGGATGATGACGCCGCCCCAGCGCATCGTGCGCGCGGCGTAGGTCGCGCGCTCGTACTTGCGGTCGCGATACCCGATCGGGCGCGCCTCGCGATTCATCATCGTCAGCGCGTACGCGGAGTGGATGTGCAGCACGACGCAGAGCAGCAGCAGCAGGCGCACGATCCACAAAAGACCCGACTCCGGCATCGCCGGCGTCCCGATCGCGCGCAGCCAGTGCGCGTACTCGTTCATGTGCTCGGCGCCGAGATACAGCTTCAGGTTGCCGACCATGTGCAGGAAGATCCAGCCGAAGAGGACCAGGCCGGTAACGGCCATGACCGCCTTCTTGCCGATGGCAGAGCGGTAGAAGCTGCCGAACCACGTCATGCGAAGCTCACCTCGAGGTGGGGAGTACGGTGCGGAAGTCATCGAGTAAGGCCGCGCCGCAATCTATAGGCACCGTAACCGTTGGGTCAAGCGAACCACTCGCCTGACATTCGTCATCCGCCGCGCGTGATGTTCTCCAATGTTGTTCCGCGCGCCGCGAACGCATTCTGTGCGGCATGAGAAGCACAGCCATCCCACTTCATCCGAACGCACAGCCGCCCGCACAATTCCGCGCCATCCGCAAGCAGTTCGACGCCGTCGACGCGCTGCGCGGCGTCGATCTCACCATTCGCCCCGGCGAGCTCGTCGCGCTCCTCGGCGCGAACGGCGCCGGCAAAACGACGGCCGTCCGCATCCTCCTCGGCCTCATCGCGCCGACCTCGGGCGAGGCGCGCGTCTTCGGCGGAAATCCGCGCGACGCCGCGAGCCGCACGCGCGTCGGCGCGATGCTGCAGATCGCGCGCGTCCCCGAAACGCTGCGCGTCCGCGAGCACATCGAGCTCTTCTCGAGCTACTACCCGACGCCGATGCCGCTCGCGGAAGTCATCGAAGCCGCGGGACTGCACGGACTCGAGAACCGCCTGTACGGCCAGCTCTCCGGCGGCCAGCAGAAGCGCGTGCTCTTCGCGCTCGCCATCTGCGGCAATCCCGACGTCCTCGTGCTCGACGAGCCGACGACGGGACTCGACGTCGAGTCGCGGCGCGCTCTCTGGAAACAGATCCGCGCCTTCATCGCGCGCGGACGTTCGGTGCTGCTGACGACGCACTACCTCGCCGAAGCGGAAGCGCTCGCCGATCGCGTGATCGTCCTCCATCGCGGCGTCATCGTCGCGGAAGGCACGCCGCAGCAGATCAAAGGCGACTCCGCCACGCTCGAAGACGCGTTCATCGAAATGGTCTCGTAAAGGAACCACACCATGCGCACGTATCTGCTCGAATCGAAATACGAACTCTTCAAGGCGCTGCGCCTGCCGGCGTACTCGCTGCCGACGATCCTCTTCCCGGTCGTCTTCTATGTCTTCTTCGGCGTGATGTTCGGCGGCCGCTCGGTCGGCTCGGTGAAGATGGCCGAGTACCTCATCGCGACGTACGGCGCATTCGGCGTCATCGGCGCGTCGCTGTTCGGCTTCGGCGTCTCCGTCGCCATCGAGCGCGGACAAGGATGGCTCGAGGCGAAGCGCACGACGCCGATGCCGGTCAGCGCGTACTTTTTCGCGAAGACGGTGATGGCGATGACGTTCAGCTCCGCGATCATCGTGCTGCTCTTCACGATGGGCACGCTCTTCAGCGGCGTGCAACTCGCGCCGATGCGCGCGCTGGCGCTGTTCGGCGTGCTCGTCTCCGGCTCGATCACGTTCTGCGCGCTCGGCCTCTGTGTCGCCTTCATCGCCGGACCGAACTCCGCGGCGCCGATCGTCAACCTCATTTATCTCCCGATGGCGTTTTTGTCCGGACTCTGGATCCCCGTGCAGATGCTTCCGAAAGCCGTGCAGAAGATCGCGCTGTGGCTGCCGCCGTATCACTACTCGCAGCTCGCGCTGAAGGTCATCGGCGCGGACCGCGGCGGCTCCGCGCTCGTGCACGTCGCGGCGATGGTCGCGTTCACGGTGCTCTTCACCGCGCTCGCGTACATCGGCTACCGCCGCGACGAAGGGAAGATGTACGGCTAAACTGGACCCGACGATGCGCGTCCGCATTCTTCCCAACGATCGAACGCTCGGCTGGACGCCGTACGCGTGGCTCATCTACATCGTTCCGTTCGTCCTCACGCCGTTCTACACGTCGCATTCGTCGACGCGCGACTGGCTGCTGATCCTCGGCGCGACGGCCGTCTTCACGGTGCTGTACTTCCGCGGCTACTGGGCGCGCGGACGCGAGCTCGTGCTCGTGGCGGCGATGATGACCGCGCTCGGCGTGGCGTTGTGGCCGATGTCGTATGCAGCCGGCGCGTTCTTCGTCTACGCCGCCGGCTGCATCGGCACGAACGCGACGACGCGCCACGCGGCGAGCGGCGTCATCGCCATTGCCCTGCTCGCCGTCGTCGAGGCGTCCTTCCTCCGCTACACGATCTTCAACGCGGCGTGGCCGGTCGTGTTCACGCTGCTCGTCGGCGCGATCAACATTCATTACGCGCAGGTCGGACGCGCGAACGCGCGCCTGCGCCTCGCGCAGGACGAGATCGAGCATCTCGCGAAAGTCGCGGAACGCGAGCGCATCGCGCGCGATCTCCACGATCTCCTCGGGCACACGCTCTCGCTCGTGATCCTGAAGTCCGAGCTCGCGTCGAAGCTCGCGGACCGCGACACCGAACGCGCGCGTGAAGAGATCCGCGACGTCGAGCGCATCGCGCGCGACGCGCTCTCGCAGGTGCGCTCCGCGGTCGCCGGCTATCGCTCCGGCGGCATCGACGCGGAGCTGCAACACGCGCGCGCCGCGCTCGGCACCGCCGGCGTCGTGCTCGAGTCGAACGCGCTGTCGAAGCCGCAACTGCCGCCCGCGCACGAAGCGGTGCTCGCGCTCGCGCTGCGCGAGGCCGTGACGAACATCGTGCGCCACGCCGGCGCGCGCCGCTGCCGCATCACCTTCGACACGCGCGGCGACATGCTCGCGATGAGCATCGCCGACGACGGCCGCGGCGGCAGCGCGCCATTCGGCAACGGTCTCACCGGCATGCGCGAGCGCGTCGAGCTCCTCGGCGGCACGCTGACGCGCGACGGCCGCGACGGCACGACGCTCACCGTGAAATTGCCGCGCAACGCCGGGTCGTGCGCCTCCGCGGACATCGCATGATCCGCGTCGTCGTCGCCGAAGATCAGGCCATGGTGCTCGGCGCGCTGGCGGCGCTGCTCGAGATCGAAACCGACATCGAAGTCGTCGGCCGCGCGCACGACGGCGAAGACGCGCTCGCGATCTGCCGCGTGCAGAAGCCGGACGTCGTGCTGACCGACATCGAGATGCCGCGCAGAACGGGGCTCGAGCTCGCCGCCGCGATCAAACGCGAGGGGCTGCCGACGCGCGTCATCATCCTCACGACGTTCGCGCGCGGCGGCTATCTGCGACGCGCGCTCGAAGCGGGCGCGTCGGGCTATCTGCTCAAAGACTCACCCGCCGAACAACTGGCGAATGCGGTGCGCCGCGTCAAGGCGGGCGGCCGCGTCGTCGATCCCGAGCTCGCGGCGGAAGCGTGGAGCGAGCCCGATCCGCTGACGGACCGCGAACGGCAGGTGCTGCGCATGGCCGGCGAAGGACAGACCAGCGCCGACATCGCCGCGGAATTGCATTTGTCGGAAGGGACGGTGCGCAATTACCTCTCCGAAGCGATCAGCAAGCTCGGCGCGGCGAACCGCGTCGAGGCCGCGCGCATCGCCCGCGAAAAAGGGTGGCTATAGCGACTTGCGCAGCGTTTCGCGCACGTGCAATCCCGTCTTCTCCGGCGTGCAGTTGAAGACTTCCTTGTACGCCACGTTCGCCAGGAAGTCGGTCGTCGCGACGCGATAGTTGCGCGACACGTCGAGTGGCAACGGCGCCGCGATGTACGACTCGCCGTCCGTGCCACGACGCGCGGCGCTGTAGTCGAGCACGCGCTGCAATTGCGCGCCGCTCATCGTGCAGACCACGATTTCGTTTTCATACGGCAGCGCCGCGGTGAGCTGTTCGAGCGTCAGCGGACCCGCGGGCAACGCCTGGCGGAAGCTGCTGAACGTCGACAGCGCGACGTTGGCATGCGCGGCGTTGCGCATGAGCTCGAGCGTGCGTTGCGCGAGCGCGGCGATCGTCAATGGCCCGCGCAGATTCGCGATGACGGCGAACTGCGCGCTGTAGTGCGGATCGCGTTCGAGCGCGCGCTGCATGCGCCCCACGTTGCGCGCGATCGCGCGGTCTTCCGGCAGACGTTCGTCGATCTCGACGAGCCCGCCGCGCGCCGACGTCACCGCGTGATTCGCAATCGTCAGCTCGACGCGGCTGATCGCTTCGAGATATTGGCCGGGCGAGATGAACCACGTGTTCGTGTCCGGAATGCGCATCAAGTCGCGGCGGAGGTGACTGTGCGAGCCGAAGATGAGATCGATGCCTGGCACCGCACGCGCGAGCGCGAAATCGGCGTCGAGATGTTCGTGGCCGATCAGCACCACCGCGTCGACGCGCTCGCGTTCGCGCAGTTCGCGCACGACGTCGCGCGCCGCCGCGACCGGATCGCCGAACGTGAATCCGGCGACGTGCACGAGCTTCGGGAAATCGCTCCCCGCGACGGCGAAGACACCGACGCGCACGCCGCGCGCCGTGAAGACGCGGTACCGCGGAAATCCGGCGGTGTTCGCACTGAGGATCGGATAGCGCACGTCCGCGCGGCAGCGGGCGAACGCGTCGACACCGTAATCGGCGTCGTGGTTGCCGAACGTCATCGCGTCGACGACGCCGTTCAGCCACGGCCATTCGGCGCAGCCGTATTTGTCCGACCACGCGGGCGCGCCCTTGTTGATCGTGTCGCCGCCGCTGAAGACGAGCGCGCCGCGCCGCTTTTCATCCCGCAGAAATCGCACCGCGCGGGCGATGCCGCCGCGCATGCCGGCGTCGGTGTAAAACGGCAGCGCATGCGAGTGGTAATCGGAAAACTGCAGCAGCGTGACCGTGCTCTGCTCGGCCGCCGCCCGCCCGTGCAATGGCAGCGTCAGCAATAAAGCGATAAAAAACGTCTTCATTGTATCCATAAAAAAGGGGCGCACATTGTGCGCCCCTTGTGGATTGGCGGGAGTGCCGCTTTACTTCTTGAGGGATTCCTGCATTTCCTTGATTGCGGCTTCACGGCCTTTTTCCTTGGCCGTTTTCGCGTAGCCGGCGCGGCGGTTCTCGGGGAACTGGCGGACGAGCGCGAGATAACGGCCCTGAAGCTGGCGCGAGGCGAGCTGCTCGGGCGTGATGTTCGAACGCTTGCGGCCGCGCTTGGCGCCGCCGGATTTCGCTGCACCCGCGCCGCCGCCCTGCGCGTTCGCGCCCTGCGACGATGCACCGGCACCGGCTCCCGCTTTGGCGCCCGAACCGGCGGGACGGCCGGGGCCGCGGCCGGAACCGGCGGGACGGCCCGGACCACGTCCGGATCCAGCGGGACGGCCAGGACCGCGGCCGGAGCCGGCAGGACGGCCGGGACCGCGGCGGGCGGGAGCGGCCGCGCCACCGCCTGAACCGCCGTGCGCTTCGCGCAGACGCTGCAGGCGCTGTTCGAGATCAGTGATCTCGCGGCCCATCTCGGAGACGTAACGCGCAACTTCGCCCGGCGAAATTCGCCGTTCCGCGATCATGCGCTCGAGCACATAGTGGGACTGTCCGTGGGACAACGGGGTTGCCGGAGAATTCTGGCGTGGTGGTCTCGGCATTGTGGTTTCCTCCTCCTACACTCGAGCACAAAGTGTTGTGCAATCAGCACCTATTGTCAATGAAAAACGAACGGGCGAGCCTCAAAAGGCTCGCCCGCACAATGAAAACGCGTAATTCTCGTCTGTCGCGTCAGTAGCGATAGTGGTCGGACTTATAAGGTCCTTCCGCCGGCACGCCGAGATATTTCGCCTGGTCCGCCGTCATTTCCGTCAATTCCACGCCCAGATGCGCGAGGTGCAGACGGGCCACTTCCTCGTCCAGCTGCTTCGGCAGCACGTACACCTGCTTGCCGTATTCGCCCTCGTTTTTCCAAAGCGCGAGCTGCGCAAGAACCTGGTTGGTAAACGACGCGGACATGACGAACGACGGATGTCCCGTGGCGCATCCGAGGTTCATGAGACGCCCCTCGGCGAGGATCAGCACCGAATGGCCGTCGGGAAAAATCCATTCGTCGTACTGCGGCTTGATGTTCACTTTGCGGACGCCGGAGACCTTCTTGAGGCCGGCCATGTCGATCTCATTGTCGAAGTGGCCGATGTTGCTGACGATGGCCTTGTTCTTCATCCGCCCCATGTGCGCGGCGGTGATGATGTCCTTGTTGCCGGTCGCGGTGACGAAGATGTCCGCGCGGTCGACGACGCTCTCCAGCGTGCGCACTTCGAAGCCTTCCATCGCCGCCTGCAGCGCACAGATCGGATCGATTTCCGTCACCACCACGCGCGCGCCCTGGCCGCGCAGCGCCTGCGCGCAGCCTTTGCCGACTTCGCCGTAGCCGCAGACGACCGCGAGTTTTCCGGCCAGCATCACGTCGGTGGCGCGATTGAGGCCGTCGATCACCGAATGGCGGCAGCCGTAAATGTTGTCGAATTTCGATTTTGTGACCGAGTCATTGACGTTGATCGCCGGGAACAGCAGCGTGCCGCTCTCCTGCATCTGATACAGGCGATGCACGCCCGTGGTCGTTTCCTCGGAGACGCCGCGGATGTCTTTCGCGACGCGCGTCCAGCGCTGCGGATCGCGCGCGAGCTCGCTGCGCAGCAGGTCGAGGATCACGCCCCATTCTTCCGGATCGTCGGACGGATTGAACTCCGGCACGCGTCCCGCGCCTTCGAATTCGACGCCCTTGTGCACGAGCAGCGTCGCGTCGCCGCCGTCGTCCACGATGAGCGTCGGGCCGCTGCCGTCGGGCCACAACAGCGCTTCCGACGTGCACCACCAATACTCCTCGAGCGTTTCCCCTTTCCACGCGAACACCGGAATGCCGCGCGGGTTCTCGATCGTGCCGCCGGTCTCGGGACGTCCGACCGCGACCGCGGCCGCGGCGTGATCCTGCGTCGAGAAGATGTTGCAGGAGACCCAGCGCACGTCGGCGCCGAGGGTGCTCAGCGTCTCGATGAGCACGGCGGTCTGTACGGTCATGTGCAGCGAGCCCATGATCCGCGCGCCGGCCAGCGGACGCGTTTTTCCGTAGCGCTCGCGCACGGCCATGAGGCCCGGCATTTCATGCTCGGCCAGACGGATTTCCGCGCGCCCGAGCGTCGCTTCGCGAATGTCTTTCACCTTGTAAGGCACGCGTCCGGCGGCAGCAGCCGCATCGAACTGGTGCGAGGTCGTGGTTTCCAGAGTGGCAGTCATCGAAACTCCTTGATGGTTTGGGAGCGGCGCCGCGATCGTGTGCTCCTTCGCAACACCGAAAAAAGAAGGCCGTATTGTACTGCAAGGCCGCGAGAACCCTCGCGTGCCTCACCCGCGTCAGCGTCGTCTGAAATTCAGCTCCAGCCCAATCCCCGCGGGATCGCGCAGGAAAAACTGCACGTCGCCCGTCTCCGGCACTTCATCCGCTTCGAATGCAATGCCCGCCTGTTGCAGACGCGCGCGCATGGCGGCGGCGTCTTCGCAGGCGAAGGCGTAGTGATCGAACGATGACGTCGCGTCGTCCGGCGCCGATGTCTCATCGCGCTCGCGCACGGTCAGATGCACGACCGGCTGCGCGCCCGCGTAAAGCCAGTAGCCGCGCGAGCGGAATGGCGGGCGGACGCCGTCGCGGAGGCCGAGGATGTCGACGTAGAACGCGCGGCACGCATCGATCAGCGCGGCGCTGCCGGAGAGATTGATGTGATCGATGTGCGTGATGGCCATCGCGAAATGGTACCCCTCCGCGCCAAAGTGAGGTTCAGTGCAGCCGCACGTGCGAATCGGCTCGGCCCTTAGCGCAGCCGGCCGTGCCGGCCGGCTGTTACCATCGCGCGCATGCCTGAAGAGACGCGACACGGGATTCCTCTGCACACGAAGATCGTGGCCGGCCTCGTCGCCGGCGCGCTCGCCGGCGGCACGCTCAACTCGCTCATGGGCGCGAGCGCGCCGGCGTTGATCTTCATCGCCGATCACCTCACGAATCCCATCGGCCAGCTCTTTCTGCGTCTTTTGCTCCTGCTCGTCATTCCGCTCGTCTTCTCCAGTCTCGTCCTCGGCGTCGCGGGACTCGGCGATCTGCGCCGCATCGGCCGCATCGGCGTGAAATCGCTGGTGTACACGCTCGTCATCTCCGGCATCAGCGTCATCATCGGACTCACGCTCGCGAACACCATCAAACCGGGCAAACGCATTGCGCCGGAGATCAGCGCGCGGCTGCAGGCGCAGTACAGCTCCGCCGCCGTGAAGACCGTCGAGACGACGGTCAGCAGCACGAAGTCCGAGGATGCGCCGCTGCTGAAAGCGGTGAAGACGGTCGTGCCGACGAACGTCTTCGCGTCGGTGGCCAAAGAGCCGCCGGACATGCTCGGCCTCATGTTCTTCGCCCTCTTCTTCGGCATCTCCATGACGCTGGTTCCCGACGAACAGGCCGCGCCGCTCAAAGCCGTGCTTGAGGCCGTCTTCGCGACGGTCGAGCGCGGCATTCAGATCGTGATGCGCTTCGCGCCGTATGCGGTCTTCTGTCTTCTCTTCACGATGACGGCGCGGTTCGGCTTCGGCTTGCTCGTGTCGCTCGGCTGGTTCGTCGGAACGGTGCTCTTAGGACTCGCACTGCACATGTTCGGCGTTTACTCGCTGTCGGTGGCGGTGCTCTCGCGCATCAATCCGCTGGTGTTCTTCAGCCGCATCAAGACGGCGATGATCACCGCGTTCTCGACGTCATCGTCGAACGCAACGTTGCCCACTGCATTGCGCGTCTCCGAAGAAAACCTCGGCGTGCCGCGCGACATCAACTCGTTCGTGCTCACCGTCGGCGCGACGGCGAACCAGAACGGCACCGCGCTGTATGAAGGCGTCACCGTGCTGTTTCTCGCGCAGCTCGCGGGCGTCGATCTCTCGCTGGGACAACAGCTCATCGTCGTCTACCTCGCGATCCTCGGCGGCATCGGCACCGCGGGCGTACCGTCCGGCTCGATCCCGTTCATCATCGTCGTCCTCTCGCAGATCGGCGTGAATCCCGCGCTGATCGCGATCATCCTCGGCGTCGACCGCATCCTCGACATGTGTAGGACGGTGCTGAACGTGACCGGCGACATCACCATCGCCACGTACGTCGCACGCTCCGAAGGCGCCGAACTCTTGCGCGCGATGCCGGAGCCGGCGGCCATCGACCTGTAGCAGAGACGTCGCCTCGCATGCCGCGCGCTGGTAGCAACATTGCTGCGCGCAACGCGAGGAGGACGTCTCGATGTCACAGCGGGAGCCGGAGCGGGAGGTTGGCGCGACGCCGCGGACGCGGGAACTTCGCGAGGTGCCGGTGCCCGCCGACGCGCGTCACAGCCGCCGCACGCGCAACCTCTTCCTCGGCGCGGTGCTCGTCGTCATCGTGCTGCTCGTCGTCCTCTTGCGTCACCGCAGCGCGGCGTCCGCGAAACAGGCGCAGGCCGCGGGCGCAAACGGCAGGAACCGCGCGGTGCCGGTCGCATTGACGGCGGTCGTCGCGCGCGACGTCCCCGTCTACCTCGACGGCCTCGGCAACGTGAACGCGCTCAATACGGTCACGGTCAAGACGCGCATCGACGGCCAGCTGCTGCGCTTCAACTTTCAGGAAGGGCAGATCGTGCACGCGGGACAGGAGCTCGCACTGATCGATCCGGGGCCGTCGCAGGCACAGCTCGCGCAGGCCGAGGCGGCGCGGGCGAAGGATGTGGCGACGTTGCAGAATGCGCAGCACGATCTGGAGCGCTACGCGGACCTCTATCGCGCCGGCGTGGTCCCGCAACAGCAATACAACACGCAGCAGTCGACGGTGCGCGTGACGCAGGCGACGATCCAGGGAGACGAGGCGCAGATCCAGCAGGCGCGCCTCAACGTCGACTACTGCCACATCAAGGCGCCGATCACCGGACGCGTCGGCATCCGCAACGTCGATCCCGGCAACATGGTCCACGCGTCGGACGCGAACGGCCTCGTCGTCATCACGCAGATGCAGCCGATCGCGGCGCTCTTCACGCTGCCGGAGGATGCGTTGCCCGCGGTCACGCAGCGTCGCGGCGTGCCGATTCCGGTCGAAGCGTGGAGCCGCGACAACACCGCGAAGCTCGCGACGGGGCGTCTGCTGACGATCGACAACCAGATCGACCCGAACACCGGCACGTTCCGCTGCAAGGCCATCTTCGACAACGCCGACGGCGCTCTGTATCCGAACCAGTTCGTCAACGCGCGCATGCAGGTCGAGACGCGGCGTCACGCGATGACGGTTCCCACCGCGGCGGTGCAGCACGGCGCGCAGGGCACGTACGTGTACGTCGTCGGCGCCGACAAAACCGCGGAGATGCGCAACGTGCAGGTCGTGATGAGCGAAGGCACGACCTCGGTCGTTAACGGTGTCAACGAAGGCGAGCAGGTCGTCACCGAAGGCGCGGACAAGCTGCAGCCGCATGGAAAGGTCGAGCTCGGCGGCACGCGCGGCAATCGCGGCGGCAGTGCGGGCGGCGGTCGCGCGGGTGGTACGGGTCGCGCAGGACGCTCGCGCGGCGGCGCGCCGCAGGAACAGCCGTGAACCCGTCGCGGATCTTCATCCTGCGCCCGGTGGCGACCTCGCTGCTGATGGCGGCGATCCTCCTCGCCGGCATCGTCGCGTATCGCGAGCTCCCCGTCTCCGCGCTGCCGCAGGTCGACTACCCGACCATTCAGGTGCTGACGTTCTATCCGGGCGCGAGCGCGGACGTCATGACCTCGTCCGTCACCGCGCCGATGGAGCGCCAGTTCGGACAGATCCCCGGCCTGCAGCAGATGTCGAGCACGAGCTCCTTCGGCGGCTCGATGATCACGCTGCAGTTCGATCTTCAGCAGAACATCGACGTCGCCGAACAGGAAGTGCAGGCCGCCATCAACGCCGCGGCGAGCTTCCTGCCGCGCGACCTGCCGAATCCGCCGATCTACTCGAAGGTCAATCCCGCCGACACGCCGATCTTGACGCTCGGCCTCACCTCGACGCAGCTGCCGCTCAGCAAAGTCGAAGACCTCGCCGACACCACGCTCGCGCAGAAAATCTCGCAGCTCCCCGGCGTCGGCCTCGTCACGATCAGCGGCGGACAAAAGCCGGCCGTCCGCGTGCAGGCCAATCCGTCCGCGCTCGCGGCGTACGGCCTCAGTCTCGAAGACCTGCGCACCGGACTCGCGGCGGCGAACACCGATCAGGCCAAAGGCAGCCTGCAGGGTCCGCATCAGAGCTACTCGATCGGCGCGAACGATCAGATCTTCGCCAGCGCCGACTACAAGCCGGTCATCATCGCGTACCGCAACGGCGCGGCCGTGCGCGTGGGCGACGTCGCGAACGTCGTCGACGGCGTCGAGGACGCGCAGAAGGCGGCGTGGATGAACACCACGCCCGCCGTCATCGTCAACGTGCAGCGGCAGCCGGGCGCGAACATCATCAATGTCGTCGACCGCATCGAACAGCTCCTGCCGCAGCTGACGAGCAGCCTGCCGCCGAACGTCAAAGTCACCGTCCTGACGGATCGCACGGTGACGATCCGCGCGTCCGTGCGCGACGTCGAGTTCGAGCTGCTGCTGACCATCGCGCTCGTCGTGCTGGTGATCTTTCTCTTCCTCCGCCGCGTCTCCGCGACGATCATCCCCAGCGTCGCCGTGCCGCTCTCCATCGTCGGCACCTTCGGCGTGATGTACCTCCTCGGCTATTCGCTCGACAACCTCTCATTGATGGCGCTCACGATCTCGACTGGGTTCGTCGTCGACGACGCCATCGTGATGATCGAGAACATCACGCGCTTCATCGAAGAAGGCGACTCGCCGCTCGACGCCGCGCTCAAAGGCTCGAAGCAGATCGGCTTCACGATCGTGTCGCTGACCGTCTCGCTGATCGCCGTGCTCATCCCGCTGCTCTTCATGGCGGACATCGTGGGCCGCCTCTTCCGCGAGTTCGCCATCACGCTCAGCGTGACCATCCTCGTCTCCGCGGTCGTGTCGCTGACGTTGACTCCAATGATGGCGTCGAAGCTCCTCAAACCGGAGACCGCGGAGAAAAAGCACGGCCGCTTCTACGAGAAATCGGAAGAGCTGTTCGAGCGCGTGATCGCCTTCTACGGCAGGACGCTGCAGTTCGTGCTGCAGCACCAGACCACGACGCTGCTCGTGACGCTGGCGACGCTCGTCGTCACGATCCTGCTCTACGTCATCGTGCCGAAAGGCTTCTTCCCGCTGCAGGACACCGGCGCGATCCTCGGCATCTCGGAAGCGCCGGAAGACACGTCGTTCCGCGCGATGGCCGACCGGCAGCTCGCGCTCACCGAAGTCGTCACGAGCGATCCCGCGGTCGCCAGCGTGTCGTCGTTCATCGGCGTCGACGGCACGAACATGACCTCGAACGTCGGCCGCATCCAGATCAATCTCAAGCCGCTCGACGACCGCGACGCGAACGCCTCCGAAATCATCCGCCGCCTGCAGCCGAAGCTCGAGCACGTGGCCGGCATTCGCCTGTACATGCAGCCGGTCCAGGACCTCTCCGTCGAGAACCGCGTCAGCCGCACGCAGTATCAGTACACGCTCGAAGACGCGAACGCGGACGAACTGGCGCAATGGACACCGCGCGTCGTCGCCGAACTGGAGAAGCTCCCCGAGCTCCGCGACGTCGCCAGCGACCAGGGCAACGGCAGCCTCGAAGCCGATCTCGTCGTCGACCGCAACACCGCCTCACGCCTCGGCGTGACGCCGCAGATGATCGACGACACGCTCTACGACGCCTTCGGCCAGCGCCAGGTCTCCACGATCTTCACGCAGCTCAATCAGTACCACGTCGTCCTCGAAGCGGACCCGAAGCTGCAGCTCACGCCCGACGCGCTCAAGCACATCTACATTCGCGCCACGCCCGGCGGCAGCACCGCGTCCAGCGCGTCGAGCGGCGGCGGGACGGGCGGCAGCGGCGCCGCGAGCGCAGCGTCGTCGGGACTCGGCACGAACAACGCCGGCTCGGCCGCCGCGGGCGTGACGTCTTCCACGCCGTCGACGCCCGGCACGACGCAGCCCGTGCAGCCGCTCTCCGGGACGCGCGAGCAGATCATTCCGCTCAGCAGCTTCGCGCGCATCGAGACGAAGACCACGCCCGTCGCGATCAATCACCTCGGGCAGTTTCCGGTAGCCACGATCTCGTTCAACCTCGCCCCCGGCGCCGCGCTCGGCGCGGCCACGAAGAAGATCGACGCCGCCGTCGCGCGCATGTCGCTGCCGCCGAGCATCCACACCGAGTTCCAGGGCACGGCCGCGGTGTTCCGCAGCTCGCTCGCGAACGAAGGGTGGCTGATTCTCGCCGCCCTCATCACCGTCTACATCGTGCTCGGCGTGCTGTACGAGAGCTACATCCACCCGATCACGATCCTCTCGACGCTGCCGTCCGCCGGCGTCGGCGCGATCCTCTTTCTCCTGCTCTTCCACATGGAGCTCGGCGTCGTCGCGCTGATCGGGATCATCCTGCTCATCGGCATCGTCAAGAAGAACGCGATCATGATGATCGACTTCGCGCTCGAGGCCGAGCGCGAGGAAGGCAAGAGCGCCGAAGAAGCGATCTACCAGGCCTGCCTCCTCCGCTTCCGCCCGATCATGATGACCACCTTCGCCGCGCTCTTCGGCGGCCTGCCGCTCGCGCTGGGCACCGGCACCGGCGCCGAGCTCCGCCACCCGCTCGGCGTGACGATCGTGGGCGGGCTGCTGGTGAGTCAGCTGTTGACGCTGTACACCACGCCGGTCGTCTACATCTGGTTCGACAAGCTGGCGGCGCGAGTGAGGCGGCGGGTGCACATTGGCAATCAGGTACCGGTGAAAAGCTGAATGAAGAACGCAGAACGCAGAACGCAGAACATAGAAAGGGGAACGACGCGGCCTCCACGCGGAGCGCGGTGCCCCTTTCTACGTTCTGCGTTCTGCGTTCTGCGTTCTAAATTCGCGCCGCGGAGCGGCGCATGATCTCTGAACCTTTCATCCGCCGCCCCGTCGGCACGTCGCTCCTCAGCGCCGCGATCCTCATGGCCGGCGCGCTCGCGTACACCAAGCTGCCGGTCGCGCCGCTGCCGCAGGTCGAGTTTCCGACGATCTCCGTCTCCGCGAGCTTGCCCGGCGCGAATCCGGAGACCATGGCGTCGTCCGTGGCCACGCCGCTCGAACGGCAGTTCGGACGCATTGCCGGGGTCACGCAGATGACGTCGAACTCGTCGTCGGGCTCGACGAACGTCACGCTGCAGTTCGAGCTCGACCGCGACATCGACGCCGCCGCGCGCGACGTGCAGGCCGCCATCAACGCCGCGCGCGGACAACTGCCTGCCAACCTCCCGTCCAATCCGAACTGGCGCAAGGTCAATCCGGCCGACGCGCCGATCATGATCCTCGCGCTCACCTCCGACGTTCAGACGCAGCCGCAGATGTACGACATCGCCGATTCCGTGCTCGCGCAGAAGATCGCGCAGATCGAAGGCATCGGCCAGGTCTTCGTCGGCGGCAGCTCGCGCCCCGCCGTGCGCGTGGAGGCGAATCCGCTGCTGCTGAGCAAACTGAACGTCGGCCTCGACGCTGTTCGCACGGCACTCTCCGCCGCGAACGCGAACCGCCCGAAAGGCGCCGTCGCGGGGACGGACCGCGCGTACGTCATCAACGCGAACGATCAGCTCTCGAAGGCGAACGAGTACCGCAGCCTCATCGTCGCCGCGCGCGACGGCAAGCCGGTCATCCTCAGCGAAGTGGCCACCGTGGTCGACTCCGTCGAGAACATCAACAGCGCCGGCTCGGTGAACGGCAAGCCCGCCATCTCGCTCGTCCTCTTCCGCCAGCCCGGCGCGAACATCATCGGCACCGTCGACCGCGTGCGCACGCTGCTGCCGCAACTGCAGGCCGCCATTCCGCCGTCGATGAAGCTCGACATCGTGCTCGACCGCACCACCACCATCCGCGCGTCGGTCGTCGACGTCGAGCGCACACTGGCGATCTCGATCCTCCTCGTGATCCTGGTCGTCTTCGTCTTCCTGCGCAGCGGCTGGGCCACCGTCATCCCGAGCGTCGCCGTGCCGCTCTCGCTGATCGGCACGTTCGGCGTGATGTACCTCCTCGGCTATTCGCTCGACAACCTCTCCCTGATGGCGCTGACGATTTCTACTGGTTTCGTAGTAGACGACGCTATCGTCGTCATCGAGAACATCACCCGCCATCTCGAGAACGGGATGCAGCCGCTCGAAGCGGCGCTGCGCGGCGCGCGCGAGATCGGCTTCACCGTCTTCTCGATGAGCATCTCGCTCGTCGCCGTGTTCATCCCCATCCTGCTCATGGGCGGCATCGTCGGACGGCTCTTCCGCGAGTTCGCCGTCACGCTGAGCGTGGCCATCGTGCTCTCCCTGGTCGTCTCGCTCACCACGACGCCGATGATGTGCGCGAAGTTCCTCACGCCGCCGAACCAGCGCAAGCACGGACGCCTCTACCACTGGAGCGAACGCGCGTTCGATCGGCTGGTCCGCGGCTACGAGCGCGGCCTCGACTTCGTCCTCGCCCACGCGCTGCCGGTGCTGCTCATCACCTTCGCCACCATCGGCTTCACCATCTATCTCTACGTCATCATCCCGAAAGGCTTCTTCCCGCAGCAGGACACCGGACGCCTCAACGGCAACGTGCAGGCCTCGCAGGACACGTCGTTCCCCGCGCTGATCCAAAAGCTGAACGTCTTCATGCGCATCGTCGAAAAAGATCCCGCGGTCGACAATGTGGTCTCGTTCACCGGCGGCGGACGCGGCGGCAACTCCGCGAACATGTTCGTCTCGCTCAAGCCGCTCGAGGAGCGCAAAGCTTCCGCGCAGGAGATCATCGCCCGCCTGCGCCCGAAGACCGCGCACATCCCCGGCGCGCAGCTCTTTCTCAGCGCGGTGCAGGACGTGCGCGTCGGCGGACGCCAGAGCAACTCCGACTACCAGTACACGCTGCAGGGCGACAACGTCGCGGAGCTGATGTCGTGGGCGCCGAAACTCGAGAAGGCGATGCGCAAGATGAAGGAGCTGCGCGACGTCTCCAGCGATCAGCAGAACACCGGCCTGCAAGCCACCGTCGTGATCGACCGCGCCACCGCCGCGCGCCTCGGCGTCACGCTCGCCGCCATCGACTCAACGCTCTACGACGCCTTCGGCCAGCGCCAGGTGTCCGTGATGTACAGCGGCATCAACCAGTATCACGTGGTGATGGAAGTCGATCCGCGGTTCAGCGGCTCGCCTGCGGCGCTGAGCAGCGTCTACGTGCATTCGTCGTACGGCCGCGACATTCCGCTCAGCGCGTTCGCGCACTTCGGCATCGACGAGACGCCGCTGTCGATCCCGCACCAGGGCCAGTTCCCCGCCGTGACGATCTCGTTCAATCTCGCGCCGGGCATTTCCCTCGGCGACGCGACCACCGCCATCGAGCAGATGGAGCGGACGATGGGCATGCCGTCGTCGATCCATCCCGGCTTCCAGGGCACCGCGCAGGCGTTTCAAGCCTCGCTCGCGAACGAGCCGCTGCTCGTCCTCGCCGCGCTCCTCGCCGTCTACATCGTCCTCGGCATCCTCTACGAGAGCCTCGTGCACCCGATCACGATTCTCTCGACGCTGCCCTCCGCCGGCGTCGGCGCACTCATCGCGCTGCTGCTGACGAACACCGAGTTCACGATCATCGCCCTGATCGGCATCATTCTGTTGATCGGGATCGTCAAGAAGAACGCGATCATGATGATCGACTTCGCGCTCGAGGCCGAACGCAAGGAAGGAAAATCGCCGCGCGACGCCGTGCGCGAGGCGTGTCTCCTCCGCTTCCGCCCCATCCTCATGACCACGTTCGCCGCGCTCTTCGGCGGCCTGCCGCTCGCGCTGGGTTCCGGCGTCGGCAGCGAGCTGCGCCGCCCGCTCGGCATCGCCATCGTAGGAGGCCTCATCGTCAGCCAGATGTTGACGCTCTTCACCACGCCGGTGACGTACCTCTACCTCGACCGCCTCCGCTGGCGCGCACGCAAACGCCACGCCGCGCGCGAGCCGATGCCGACCGCGCGCTGACGCCGTCGCCCCACCATCGGCGCAGCTTGGTGTCTCAACACCAGAGTGACCAATCCCGCATCGGATGAGCGGCAAACCGCGATCGCGGCCTTCGCGCGCTGGGCAGCGCGTCAGGCGGGAGCTCCGCGCAACGTCGAGTCGCTCGTCACCGGCGTCACCGTCGCCGCCGAATACGTCGGCCTCATCGAGTCCGCGGTCGAAGGCCGGCGCGTGGTCTGGAAGACGGTGCCGGCAAGCGTGCGCTCGCGCATCACCGTGCCGGAGTTGCAGACCGTCGATCCGTGGAACATCGACCCGGCGACGCTGCGCGCGCGCAGCGATCACGTCGCGATCTGCGGCAACTGTAACGGCGAGAAACACGTGTCGTGCGGCGTCTGCAGCGGCTACGGCGTCTTCGTCTGCCGCGCCTGCAACGGACAGCGCAAACAATACGGCTACACCGCGAACGGCGCGCGCCGCCTGCTCAACTGCACGACGTGCAAGGGAAAGGGACAGGTCGACTGCGGCCATTGCCGGCGAGGCGTCGCCGCGTGTCCGGTCTGCGCGGGCGAAGGACGCATCCAGCAGTGGCTCGAGCTCGAGGTGTGGCATCGCCCGATCGAGAACGTGCATCCGCACGCGCTGGCGCGGCAGCTCGGGTGGACGGGCGATGAAACGAATGCGACGCTGCAACTCGACGCGAACGTCGAAGCCGACGTCGATCGGCCGCGCGCGCTCGCGCCCGCCGATCTCGATAGTGTCCCCGCGCAGTGGCTGACGACGCTCGCGCCCCGGCTCCAACCAGGCGAGCGCATTCAGCGGCAACACCTGCGCATCGCACGCGTGCCGACGCACACCGTCCACTACCGCCTCGGCAGCCACGAAGCGCAGACGCCGCTCTTCGGCTGCCGCTTCGAGCCGCCGCGCGACCGCGGCGAAGCGTTCGCGCGGCGCGCCTCGCGTCTGCGTGCGCTGCTGCTGATGTTGCTCATCATCGGCGCCGCGATCGCGCTCGTGTCGCTCGGACGCGGCGCGTTCTACTGGAGCGCCTGGACGGGACTCAGCCTCGCCGCATGCGCGGGCGCGCTCGCCTCGCTCTACGGCGCGGCCGCCGTCTGGACGTCGACGCGACAACGCGTCGACCGCTGGCTGATCGCGTTCGCGGCGTGCACGCTCATCGGCATCGCCGGTGCCGTCGCCGCGCTCCCTCGTCTCGGCCACGCGCGCTCACTGATCGCGGCCAACGACCTCGATGATGCCGAACAGGAACTGCGCGCGCTCGGCGAACGCGCCACGCCGAATGACTGGGCCGATCTGCGGCTCGCGCGCATCCGCGAAGCAAGCGCCATCGCGACCGCGCGTACCGCGCTCGACGCGATTCCCACCGGCCTGCCGCAGCACGCCCTCGGCGCGTTGCTCCTCGACCGGCTCGTCCTCGCGACGATCTCCCGCAACATTGCCGCGCAGGAGTGGACGGAAGCCGCCGCGACGCTCGCGCTCCTCAGCGAATCGGCGCGCGCGCAATCCGACGCGCGCGCGGTCGCGGCGCGCGTCTATCCGGTCTTCGCCCGGCTGCGCATCGAGCACGGCGACTGGAAGTCGGCCGGCGATGCGCTCGAAACCGCGCGCCGCTTCGGCGTCGACGACGACGCGCTGCAGCCCGTGGTCACGCTGCTGCGCGAGAAAGGACTCGACGCCGCGGCCGATGCACAACGCGACGACGACGCGACGAGCCGTCTGCACAAACGCATCGCCGCCGAACAGATCCTCGTCGCGTGGGAACGCGCCACCGGCAACTGGGGCACGGCGCCGCTCATCGCGCTGCGCACGGCGATGGCGCGTGACGTGGCGTCCATCGAAAGAGCGCGCCGCCGCCGCGCGGGCTGAAGGACACGATGCCGAACCGCGATTGGAAGGACGCCCTCTGGAACCTGCGCCGCGCGCTCTCGCTCCGCCGCATGACCGCGCGCATCGCCCTCAGCGCCAGCCTTCTCGGCCTCGCCACGCAGCCCGCCGCCGACGCCGGCGCGCAGCCGCGCGTGCCGCTCGACCCCGCGTTCGAACCCGAGGCGAGCGTGCGCAGATTCAAAGGAAGGTATGTGCTCAAGCGGTCCGCGAACTCGTTCTTCGTGCATCTCGCCGGACACGCATCGCACAGCTCGCACGCGTCGCATAGCTCGCACAGCAGCGGCTCGCATTTTTCGGGATCGCACTTTTCGTCGTCGCATTACTCGTCGTCGGGATTCACGCCCTCGCCCGCGCCGGTCGCACCCCCTCCGCAGCGGTCGGTCGAGCCGCCACCGCAGCGCGTCCTCGAGACTCCAAAACCTTCGCGCAAACGTGAGAAACCGGCGGCGCCGCAGCCTGTCGTCGTCTGGGAGGATTCGTTCGACGCCGAAGAGATGCGCGACGTTCTCTGGATGCGCGGCGTGCTCGCCACGCAGTCACAGACGTTCGACTCCACCATCCACGTGCGGCAGCACGACAGCGTCGTCGCGATCACGCCGCGCATCGGCGAAGACGAGGCGCACTTCGGCGGCTACGTCTCCATCCGAACCGTCAATCTCAGCGTCCAGACGATGGTCGTCGAACTGGGCAAGGCCGCCGTGAATGCGACCACGATCGTCGCCGCGGCCATCGACGCGGACAACTGGCTCGGTTTCCGGATCGAGCACGAACAGCTCTCCGTCGAAAGTCACAATGCCGGTTACGCCGTGACGCACGTCATCGGCGCCGCCGCGAGCGTGCGCTTCCTCCGCCTGCGCGTCACCAGCGTCGCGCCGCTCGTCTGCTGGGAAACGAGCGCCGACGGCAAGCATTGGACGACGCACTACGTCGAGACGCCGGCCATTCCGCTCAACCGCCTGTCTGTCGCGCTGAGCGCCGGCACGACGCGGCGCATCGAGTCGACCACCGCCGCGGAGTTCGCAAACGTCCGCGTGGAGCGCGAGCCATGAACGAATCCTTGCCGTGGACGGAACCGACCGCGCGCGGACTGGCCATCAACGTCGATCTCACCGTTCATCCGCTGCCGGTCGTGCTGCGCGTCTGTCACGCCTTCACCGCGCGCTGCTATGTCTTCACGCGGCGCGCATCGGACGAGAGCATCGTCGTCGAGCTCGCGGCCCGCGATGAACGCGACGCATTGCGCGACCTCGCCGGCGAGTTCTCGAACGCGCTCATCGATCACCACCTGCGCGCGATCGTCGCCGAGGAAACGCGCGCGATTCGCGAGCTGCTCGTCGCGCAGGCGTTTTGCGAGGCGGACCTGCTCGACCGCCGCGACATGGAGAGCGGCGAGCGCGAGGATCGCCGAGGAATTGCGGGGTGAGCGGGTATCGCCTGCTGCCGTTCCGGTTTCTGCGGTTCGATGACGCGCGCACGCTCGCGGTCAACGAAGCGGGCGAGTTCCTCTTCGTGGCGCACGACGACTTCGCGCGATTCGTGCGGCGCGAGCTCTCGCCGAACACCGACGTGTATCTCGACCTGAAAGCGAAACACTTCCTCTTCGACAGCGACAGCGCGGTGCCGTTCGAGCTCCTCGCGACGAAGATCCGCACGAAGAAATCGTTCCTCGGCGGCTTCACCAGTCTGCACCTCTTCGTCGTCTCGCTGCGCTGCGAACACTCGTGCAGTTACTGCCAGGTCTCTCGCGTCAGCAGCGACCGCACGCGCTACGACATGAGCGAGGAGACCGCGCGGCGCGCGCTCGATCTCGTCTTCCGCTCGCCCGCGCCGCTGCTGAAGATCGAGTTGCAGGGCGGCGAGCCGCTGCTGAACTTCGAGCGCGTGCGGCAGATCATCGTCGACGCGCGGGAACGCGCGGAACGCGAGCGGCGCGCGATCGAGTTCGTCGTCACCACGAACCTCGCGCTGCTCGACGACGCGATGCTGGCTTTTTTCCGCGAGTACGGCGTCTGTCTTTCGACGTCGCTCGACGGCCCCGCGGCGCTGCACGATGCGAATCGTCCGCGTCCGGGAAACGACAGCCACGCGCGGACGCTCGACGGCGTGCGCCGCGCGCGCGAGGCGCTCGGCCCCGATCGCGTCGCGGCGCTCATGACGACAACGCGCGCGTCGCTGCAGATGCCCGAGGAGATCGTCGATGAATATGTGCGCCACGGATTCACGTCAATCTTCCTGCGGCCGCTCAGCCCGTACGGTTTCGCGCTGCGCAGCGCGCGTGCGAACGGCTACACGACGCGCGAGTTTCTCGACTTTTACGTCCGCGCGCTGGATCGCATCATCGCCATCAACGCAGCGGGCACGCGCCTCGTCGAGTCGTACGCGCAGCTCCTCTTGACGCGCATGCTCACGCCGTTCGCCACCGGCTACGTCGATCTGCAAAGCCCCGCCGGCGCGGGCATCGGCGCGGTCGTCTACAACTACGACGGCGACGTCTACGCCTCCGACGAGGCGCGGATGCTCGCCGAGATGCACGACCGCCGCTTCCTTCTCGGCAATGCGCATCGCGACCGCTACGAGACCATCTTCGGCGGGGCGACGCTGCGCACGATCGTCGAGTCGTCCGTCGCCGAGTCGATCCTCGGCTGCGCCGACTGCGCGTTCCTGCCGTGGTGCGGCGCCGATCCGGTCTACCACTACGCGACGACCGGCGATCTCGTCCCGCATGTGCCGACCAGCGCGTTCCACGAGAAGAACTTCTTCCTCATCCGCCACCTGCTCTCGTTGCTCGAACGCGACACGACGGCGCGCGACGTGTTCTGGTCGTGGCTGCGCGAGGAAGCGGTGCCGCTACAGGCGGAGGTCGCATGAAACTGCACGAGCTCGCGCGCGTCTCCGGCGTCGAACGCACGCTGATCGGCCGCGTCACGCGCACTCCGCTCGCCGATGCACGCGCTCGCGCCGACGCGTGGCTGCTCGTCGACGACAGCGTGTTGCCGTGTGATCCGCGCGATTACCTCGGCATCCTCGCCATCGGCGAGCCGCCACATGTCGAGAACGTGCCGCTCGCGCACGGGCTGCGCCAGCTCGCGTATCTCGACGACGGCGACGTGGTGGCCGTCGATCCGTTCGGCAACGTGCGCGCGCTGTATCGCCGCGCGTCGCAGCACAACTTCATCCTCGTCACCGAGCAATGCAACAGCCTCTGTCTCATGTGCTCGCAACCGCCGAAAGCGCACGACGACTCCGATCGTCTCGTCGAGCACTTCCGCCACATCGATCTCATCGATCCCGCGACCGCAGAGCTGGGCATCACCGGCGGCGAGCCGACGCTCTTCCGCGACGGCTTTCTCGCGCTCATCGCGCGCTGCAAAGAGCGGCTGCCGTCGACCGCGCTGCACGTGCTGACGAACGGTCGCCTCTTCTACTACCGCCGCTTCGCCGAGAAGCTCGGCGCGATCGCGCATCCCGATCTCGTCCTCGGCATCCCGCTCTACTCCGACGTCGACACGCTGCACGACCACATCGTGCAGGCGCGCGGCGCGTTCGAGGAAACCGTCCTCGGCCTCCATCACCTCGATCGCTACGGCGTGCGCATCGAGCTTCGCGTCGTGTTGCACGCGCTCACGATTCCGCGCCTCGGGCGGCTCGCGGAGTTCATCGCGCGCAACCTCCCCTTCGCCGCGCACGTCGCGTTCATGGGCCTCGAGATGGTCGGCCTCGTGCACCAGCATCTCGACGAGCTGTGGATCGATCCCGCCGACTACCAGCGCGAGCTCGTCGACGCGACGTCGATCATCCGCAACGCCGGCATGAGCGCGTCCGTCTACAACCACCAGCTCTGCGTGCTCGCCCCGCGCCTGCGGCCGCTCGCGCGCAAGTCGATCTCGGATTGGAAGAACGTCTACCTCCCGCAATGCAACGGCTGCAGCACGCTCGGTGCGTGCGGCGGCTTCTTCCAGTCCGGCACGAAGATCCGCAGCCGGGCCATTCAGGCGCTCGCGTGATGTTGGCCCATTTCGTCCTATCATCGTCACCACGCGACCCGTGGTCCGCGCGCACGATGCACGTCATGGACAAACAACCGATCGACCGCTCCGCGCTGCTCGTCATCGACGTGCAGGACTCGTTCAAAGAGCTGCCGCGCTGGCAGCGCCGCAACAATCCCGGCTTCGAGGACAACGTCGCCGCGCTCATCGACGCGTATCGCGACGCCGCGCTGCCGGTCGTCTTCATCCTGCATACCGACGACGACGCGCCATTCCACCGCGACAGCCCCGCGTTCAAGCTGATGGACTTCATCCGCCGCCGCGACACCGAGCCGCTGCTGGTGAAGAACACGCGCAACTCGTTCACGAGCACCGACCTTCAGCAGCGCCTCGCCGCCCTCGGCGTGACGCGGCTCGTGCTCACCGGCATCCAGACCGAACAGTGCGTCGAGACGACCACGCGCATCGGCGCGGACCTCGGTTACGACTGCGATTTCGTGACCGACGCGACGCTGACGTTCCCGATCGTGAACGCGGAGACCGGCGACGAGTTGCCCACCGACGACATCGTGCGCCGCACCGAGTTCGTGCTGCGCGGGCGCTTCGCGCGCATCGCGCGCACGAGCGACCTCGTGAGCGAAGTGAAGGAGGCGCTCGTCCCATCCGCCAGGTGATCTTCGTGCTGCTGCCGGAGGTCGAGATCCTCGACCTCGCCGGCCCGCTGCAGGCGTTCTCGGAGGCGAACGCGTTCGAGCGACGCTTCGTCCTCCGCACCTGCGCGCGGACGGAGCGCATCCGCACCGACCAGGGCGTCGTCCTCGCCGATCTCGAGCAGCTGCCGGAAGCGCGTGAAGGTGATCTCGTGGTCGTGCCGGGGATGAAGTACCGCGCCACGCAACGCATCGACCGCGCCGATCTGCGCTGGCTCAAAACGTCTGCCGCGGCCGGCGCGCAGCTCGCCTCGATCTGCACGGGCGCCTTCATCCTCGGCGAGGCCGGGCTGCTCGACGGCCGGCGCTGCACGACGCACTGGTCGCGCACGAACGAGCTGCGGATGCGCTTCCCGCGCGCCCGCGTCGTCGACAACCGGCTCTTCGTCAGCGACGGCGCGGTGACGACCAGCGCCGGCATCGCGTCCGGCATCGACATGGCCCTCGCGCTCATCGAGCGTTCGTGGGGGCCGCTCACCGCCGCCGCCGTCGCGCGCGAGATGGTCGTCTACCTGCGCCGCGACGGCGCGCACGAGCAGGAGAGCATCTACCTCGACTACCGCACGCACCTCCATCCGGGCATCCACCGCGTGCAGGACTGGCTCACGCAGCATCCCGACGCGAAGACGACGCTGCCGCAGCTCGCATCCGTCGCCGGCATGAGCGCGCGCAATCTCACGCGGCACTTCCGCACCGCCACGGGACTGTCGATCAAAGAATTCTCGACGCGCGTCCGCCTCGAGCTCGCGCGCACGCTGATGCACGACCCGCGGCTCACCGTCGACGGCGTCGCCAACCGCTGCGGCTTCGACAACGCGCGCCAGCTCCGCCGCGTCTGGAAAGCGGCGTTCGGCAACACGCCGCGCCGCGCGCATGCATGAGCGGGCGCTGGACGCCTGCGTCGCGTGATGTGGCCGCCGTCACGACCTCCGGCCGTGAGGCCGGAGTCGTGGGTTTCAGCCCCAGACGTAAAGCGGGAACGAATAGTCGTCGGTGTCACCGGTGGGATCTTCACTGCATCCGAAGATCCGCAGTTTGCTCGGGCCGCAGATCTGCAGCCCCACGCCGTAGCGCCACTGCGAGCCGTCGAAGCCCTCGTAGGTCTCGACGTACGTGAGATGCCCGTAATTTGATCCCGTATCCATCGTGCAGAGGACGATCGCTTCGTTCTCGCGAAAGGCGAGGAGGTACACCGTGTCCGTATCGTTGAACGTCTGGGTGACGAGGCCGAAGCTCTGAAATTGATCGTCGAGGCGCGCGGGATCCGGGATCGCGTTCGTTTCGCCGACGTGCTCCCACGACCTGCTCGTCACCGCATCGGCGGCCGTGCGATAGATCTTGAATCGTTTCGGATCGTATTCGTAGACCAGCATCACCGCCTGTTCGTTGTGGTCGGAATCGCAGTAGTTGGTGATGGCGACGCCTGAGGCCTTTCCGCGGTATCCGTACTCGTACATGTACGTCGTGTTGGCGTTGGTGACGTCGTAGAACGCGACGGTGACCACGTCGCTGCCGCTTTTTTCCAACGGCACCGGCAGCACATCGCCGAGGCGCTGGATCCCGCCGGCGTGGTCGTAGTGCTCGCTGCCGAAGACATCCGACACGATCCCTGTCGTTCCGATCGAACGCTCGATGAAGGACGCGCACCACCACGTATCCGCGCTCGCGCTGATCTGGCCGATGATCGACTCGGAGCCGTTCATCGGAGCGATCCCCTGGAAATGCTTCTTCACGCCTTCCCACTCCGGGACGGTTTTCGTTCCGCGGATCAGGTACTCCGTCGGGTTCTTTTTCGGCATGAGCGCCAGCAGGTTCTGCAGGTGCGCGTCGGTCTGACCGGCGACTTTCGGGTTGGTGATGTTCATCGGCGTCTCCCTCTCTCGGCAGAGGAGTGACCGGCAAACGAAAATCCCTACCTCACTCGCGATCGCTCATCGCCGCGGCGGAGGATCCGATCCATGGACGCCAACGCGCGTGAAATACGCGCGCAATCGCTGCGCGTCCGCGCGCGCATCCGCAAAGCCGACGTAGGAATCGGGGCGCACGGCGTAGAGCGCGTTGCGTCGGAGTCCTAGATTTGCGAGCTCGCGCGTCCAGTGGCCGTGATGGAGCGGGATGTCGAGCTCCGCGCATGCGTTCTCAATGGCGTCAGGCACGTCGCCGTAGACGTGCACCTGCCAATGCATCGACGTGAGCAACGGAAAGCGATCGCCGGCGTGGATTGCGCCCGCGCGGCCTTCACTAAGCGCGCTGTGGCGGTAGGTGATCGCGATCTGCGAGACCGTGCGGAAGAGGAAGCGGCGGACGAACGGCAGTTGAAACGCGATCGGGATGATGCGCGGTACGAGCTTCGTGCGCACGAACTCCGCGAGTGCGCCGCGCTTCGATGCAATCGTGAAGATGCGATCGGTCGTGTTGACGAGACGCCTCGCGAAGGCGATGCGCTCGGTCTCGTACGTGTCGAGCAGTTCCTCGGACATCGCGCCGCGCAGCACGGCAGCGAGCTTCCAGGCGAGATTCACGGCGTCGCCGATGCCGGTGTTCATTCCCTGCGCGCCGACCGGGCTGTGGATGTGCGCGGCGTCGCCGAGGAGGAAGACGCGGCGGTCGCGGAAGCGGCCGGCGACGCGGTGATGCACGCGATACGTCGAGAACCAGTTCACCTTCGCGACCTGCAAGCGCAGCCGCTCGATCGCGCGCGTGCTCACGTCTTCGAAGCGCGGCGTGTCCGCGGCGTCGTCGCGCATGGTTCCGACGATGCGGATCCGCGTCTTGCTGTCCATCGGAAAAATCGCGAGGAGATCCGCGCGGTCGAGCTCCACGTGGATGTCGCGATCGACGACCGGCCCCGCGGCGTCGACGTCAGCCACGTAAAACAGGCGCGAGTACGTGCCGCCAGAGAAGGTCGTGCCGAGACCGTCGCGCACGGCGGAATGCGCGCCATCGCAGCCGGCGAGGAACGCGATTTCGCACGTCTCCTCGGCACCGCGATGCCGCAACGTCGCGCGCACGCGATCGGCGTGTTGCTCGAAGCGCAGCAGCTCCGTCGAACGTTCGACGCGCACGCCGAGAGCTTCGAGATGTTCGAGCAGCAGCCGCTCGTGCTCGTCCTGCGCGAACGTCAGCACGAACGGGAACGGACTGAGGCCGGCGCCGATGTCGCCGAACGCGACGTGCGCGGCCTTGCGTCCGGAGGCCCAGAAATTCAGCCCCGCGACTTTGAGACCGCGCGCGACGACTTCGTCCGCGAGGCCGTCGATCTGGCGATAGAGCTCCAGCGTCCGCGCCTGCACGCCGAGGGCGCGCGAGTACGGCGCGGGGGCATCGAGCTTGTCGATGATGCGCACGGCGACGCCGAGCTTCGTCAGCCAGAGCGCGAGCGTGAGGCCGGTCGGCCCCGCGCCGGCGATGAGCACGCGCGCGTCGAAGCTCATGCGATCGCCGTTCACTGCAGCGCCGCGGCGAAGAGCGCGCGCAGTTTCGCGAACGCGCGCTCCGCTTCGCCCTCGTCGTACGCCGCGCTGTCGGGCACCGTCCAGCCGTGCAGCGCGTCGTAGGTCTCGCTCTCGTACCGACCGCCCCACGCCACGAGCGCCTCTTCGAACTTCGCGATCGCGTCGGCCGACATGCTGCGGTCGTCGCGCGCGTGGCCGAAGTACAGCCGCGCGCGGACGCGCGGCAGCACGAAATGCGGACTCTTGTCGTCGCTGGTCCAGAGTCCGCCACCGTGAAACGACGCCGCGGCGCCGATGCGATCGGGACGCGCGGCCGCGGTGCGCAGCGCGAACTTGCCGGTGAAACAGAACCCGGTGATGCCGATCGGCGCGCTGCTGACGTCCGCACGCGACGCGAGGAAATCGACGTACGCCGCGCCATCGCGTTCCATGGCATCCGGCGGCAGCGATCCGGTCAGCTCGGCGAAGCGCGTGCGCGTCCGTTCGTCGCCGAAGTCGGGCTTGTGCGTGAACACCGGCGGCCGCGCGACGCGGTAATAGATGTTCGGCAGCAGCACGGTGTAGCCCTCGCCCGCGACGCGGCGCGCCATCTGCCGCTGCGAGGGGCGCGAGCCGATGCCGTCCGGAAGAAAGATCACGCCGGGGCGCGGCGCGCCGTCCGTCCAGCGATACAGCACCGCGTCCGCGCGGCCGTCGGGTGTCGGAACCTCGAGCTCGTCTCCAGCAATCGTGTCGGTGGTCATGCCGTTCATGATATGGAACCGCCAACATCGAGACGAAGGAGTCCCGCATTGTCACGTCCGGAGTTCCTCAACTTCAAAGTCGATCACATGACGCTGCTCCTGCAGCCGCAGCTCTACAACGTCGCGTACGTGCTCTTCCGCACCGTCTTCGGCTGCGCGCCCGAGCACGTCGTCTATGAAAAGCGGAAGGAGTGGATCGCCGGCGAAGGCGACCAGTCGCTCACGTACGCGATGCAGGTGGGCCAGGGCTACGATCTCGCCGCGGACCTGACGACCACGATGATCGCCGTCGTGCAGCCGTCCGAGCCGGCGTCAATGCGCTCGCACGTGCGCGAGATGCTCGACGGCCACCGCGCCGCCGCGCACTGGCAGCACATCGCGCTGCGCACGACGGACCTCCTCGCGTTCCACGCGCATGCAAGCGCGCGCGGCGTCAACTTCATCACGCCCGTGCTGCGCGACGAGAGCGACGACGTGATCCAGGTCTTCAGCGGCGAGTGGTTCTTCCCCGGCTCGCCCGCCAGCGGCATGTTCTTCGAGTTCCTGCAGCGGAATCCGAGCGAGGAGCTGCTGCAGAAGATGGCCGAGCGCAACCGCGAGTCGTGGTTCAACGACAAGACCTTCCTCGGCCTGTACGGTGAGAAAGAACGCGAGTACCAGAGCGGCAGCGTGACGCCGTTCGTCGACGACGCGCTCTTCCAGCAGCTCACGGACGTCGTCGGCGCGAAGAAGATGTGGGAGATCACCGAGGAGGACGTGCGGCGCTGCGAGGAGGCGATGCTGGCGTACGGCGCGTCGAAGCAGCAGCAGGCGTAGACACTTTTACGAATCTTGAATCGTTCGAACGCTCGCGCGCACGATGCGCGCGGGCGGAACGATGGAAAGCCAGCTCGTCGACTCTTCGGTGCTGCTGTCAGTCGGCTACGACGCCGAGCGGAGCGTGCTGAAGGTTCGGTTTCGCAACGGACGCCTCTACTTCTATCTCGACGTGCCGCGCGCGGTGTACGAGCGGCTGATGGCCGCGCCGTCGATCGGCAAGTATCTGAACGAGACCATCAAGCCGACGTATCGCGCGGTGCGCGTGCGCGAGTGATCGTCGACGCGCGTGCGATCATGCACGCGTGAGCGACGTGCGCGGCTGGCGTCTCGTCACGGACTCGCTGACGCGGCCCTATCGCGTCAGCATCGCGATGGTCCTGCTCCTCGCGCTCGTGCCGTTCTACATCTTCATCGGCGAGTCGGCGCCGTATCGCACGCTGCACGTGCTGGAGCTCGGGGTGGACCGCGCGTTTCCGCTGCAGCCGGCGTGGGCGCTCGTGTACGGCTCGCTGTATCTCTTTCTCATTCTGCTGCCGGTGTTCGTCGTGCGCGAGGAAGCGCTGATCCGCCGCACGGTCTACGCGTATCTGACGATCTGGCTCACCGCGTACGTGTGCTTTCTGCTCTACCCGACGGTCGCGCCGCGCCCCGCGCAGGTGTTCGCCGGCGGCTTCGCCGGATGGGGCCTGCGATTTCTCTACTCCGCCGATCCGCCGTACAACTGCTTCCCTTCGCTGCACGTCGCGCATTCGTTCGTCTCCGCGCTGAGCTGCGCGCGCGTGCATCGCGGCGTCGGCATCGCCGCGAGCGCCTGCGCCGCGCTGGTCGGGCTCTCGACGCTCTTCACGAAACAGCATTACGTGCTCGACGTGCTCGCCGGCGTGCTGCTCGCGTGTATCGCGGCGCTGCTGTTCCTGCGCGGCGGCACGCGTGCGGAAACGTCTGAGCTCGACCGCCGCGCCGCGCCGCTGCTGGCGGCGAGCCTTTTGGCGGCGATCGCGGTGGCGGTGGCGTGCGGCTGGATCGTTTACGGATTGGGCGGCGTGTCGTAGCGACCGTCGAACTGGACGGCCACCTCGCCGGCGAACGGCACCGCGTGGCCGTCGATCTCGAGCGGCGCGAACGTCCAGCGACGGATCGCGTCGCCCGCGGCTGCGCCGCCGCCAAACGGGAGTGACGTGTGGCGCGTGCAAAGCACGTCCCCTTTCTCGGAGACGACCGCCTCGACGATCACCGTGCCGCGCACCTTGGCGAGACCCATGACGACCGGAAAGGACGGCAGCGGCTTCGCGGTCGCGCGCGCGACGAATGCAACGGCGTCGAGATGCTGCACATCGGCACGCGCGAATGCGGCCGCGCAGCCCGCGGGCGGCGCTTCGTACTCCGGCCTCCAGACGCTCGCCGCCGGCGCGATGTCGACATGCGGCGACGGATAGAGTTCTCGCTTCGTGTCGAGCAGCGCCCCGCTGGCGGCATCGACGTGAAACTCCGCGAAGGCGGGCTGGCCATTCCGCGGCGGCACCGGAATGGAGATCGTCACCGTTTCGCGCTCTTCCTCCCCGTGCAGCGTGAACGTGACACCCCGTCGGGCCAGCTCGAACCGATCGTGTTCGGTGACGAGCTCTCCCGCCGTCACGGAACCGCGGAACTCACCAGTCTGCGAATAGACGCTGATGATGCGCTCAGACGGGCCGACGCCCCATGAACACGGACCGGTGAACTGGCGCGCGAGCACGACGCTCCCGGCGTTCGACACGAGCACTTCATCTCTCCAGAGATTCACCGGGATCTCGGTGAGGGCGATGGCCACGTCGCCGGCTTGTTCGAAGAGCGTGGCGGTCGCCTGCTCATTCTCGTATCGCAGGACGACCGCATACCGCCCGTTCGCGGAGACGATCGGCATGGGGATCAGCTCCTCGGATGACGCTGGCGTGCACGCCAGCGCACGCGCCGCGACGTCGAGCATCAGTACCAGCACGAACATCCCACGCATGCGCATCCGCACGATTCTGACGTCTGCGCGTCCCCGGCGCCGTTGACGATAGTGCGACAATGCGCGCCCCGTGAGCCGCCCTCCGCGCATCGTCGCCGCGTCGCTGCTGGCGCGCGCGTTTCGTCTGCTCCCCTACCGCCGCCGCCTCGGCGCGGCGGTGGCGCTGAGCCGGTTCGTGCCGGTGCCGGCGCGGTACCGGATGCCGCTCGAGACGCGGCGCGACGCGGCGGCGCGCATCGTCGTGCGCGCGCTCGGCTACGCGGGGCTGCAGTTCGCGGCGGACCACGACTTCGACGGCTTCGATCTCGTGCGCGAGGCGTATCGCGAGCACGGCTCGGTGATCCTCGTCTCCGCGCATCTCATGCTGGCCGGGCTCTTTCTGCGGCGGCTCGACGCGGAGGGCTATCCCTTCCTCACGCTGCGCTGGTTCGCTCCCGATCCGCCGCATCTTCTCGGCGCGGATACGCCGCAGGACTATCTCGTCGTCTCGCCGCAGGTGCTCGTGCAGGTGCGCTCGCGGCTGCGGCGCGGGACGATCGTCATCCTCACCGTCGACAGTCCCGACGGCGGCACGTTCAACGACACCATCCTTCATTTCGCGGAACGGATTCGCGTGCCGGTGCTCTTCTTCGCCACGCGTGTGCGCGGCGGACGCATCGTCAGCACGGTGCGGCGTCCCGCGGGCGCGACGCCGGCGGAGGTCATCGAAGAGCTGCGCGCGTTCCTCACTCCGTTAGAATGAACAACGAATTGGGCATGCGCAGGGAAGGGAACGAGCGTCTCAAGCGCCGCGTGTTGCAGGAAGCGGTGACGGAAAACCTCGATGTGATGCGAGGGCTGCCGCCGCGTGCCGTGCGTCCCGCGCGCCGCGCCGGGCGGATCTGGCTGCGGCGCGCGCCCTTCTTCCTCGTCCCGCTCACGCTCGCCGGCTCGACGTATCTCGCGCGCCAGACCGCGCCGACGTCGAAGACGCCGCAGCCGCGCCTCGCCGCCGCGGCGGCGGTCACCGCAACCCCGAGCTTCGTGCGACGTCCCGCGCCCGCGACCGACACCGCTGCCGACGTCGAGCGCGTCACCTCCGCCGCGTTTCCTCTCGCCGTCCGCCGCATCGTCCTCGACGCCGGCCACGGCGGCGCCGATCCCGGGGCGGCCACGCCCACGCTCAGCGAGAAGACGATCACGCTCGACATTGGCAACCGCCTACGCGCGCTCCTCGAGCGCGACGGCTTCACCGTCGTCGAGACGCGCAGCGACGACCGCATGATCCCGCTGCGCGAGCGGGCGCGCCTCGCCAACGACTCGCAGAGCGACATCTTCGTCTCCATCCACGTCAACTCGATCGTGAAGCACACCGCCAGCCGCGGCGTCGAGACCTACTACCTCGGGCCGACGAACGATCCGTCGCTGACCGAGCTCGCCGCCGCGGAGAACCGCGTCTCCGGCTATTCGATCGCCGACATGAGAAAGCTCCTCGACGGCGTCTATGCCGACGCGCGGCGCGACGAGTCGCACGAGCTCGCGGCGTCCGTGCAGCAGGAGCTCTTCGGCACCTTGCGCAACCTCGATCCGAAGCTCGAGAACTGGGGCGTCAAGCGCGCGCCGTTCCTCGTGCTCGTCGCCACCGGCATGCCGGCCATCCTCGCGGAAGTCGGCTGTCTCTCCAACGAGCAGGAAGCGGCGATGCTGTCGCAGGCGGAGTACCGGCAGAAGATCGCCGGCGCGCTCTTCCACGGCATCCGCGCGTACGCGAGCGCGAACGACGCGCCGCAGCAGAAAGGAAGCGAACACCATGGCTGAGATCCTCAACGTCGGGATCGACCTCGGGACCTCGCGCAGTGCCATCTCTGCATCGAACGGCGAGCGCTTCGTCGTCGACAGCTTCGTCGGCTGGCCGGTCGACATGGTCGCGAAGAAAGTATTGAAGCGAGAAGTGCTCATCGGACACGAGGCCGTGTCCAACCGCACCATGCTCGACCTCCACCGCCCGCTCGAGCGCGGCCTGCTCAAGGAAGGCTCGGAGAAAGACGTCGAGGCCGTGCGCGAGCTGCTCAAACATCTGCTCCGCCTCGTCGGCGTCAACGGCCGCCGCGCCGGCTCGAACGTGCGCGCCGTCGTCGGCGTCCCCGCGGCCGCGCTGCGCACGAACAAGCAGTATCTGCGCAACTCGATGAAAGGCATCGTCGACAGCCTGCTCATCGTCAGCGAGCCGTTCGCCGTCGCGTACGGACTGGACGCGCTGCTGCACACGATGATCATCGACATCGGCGCCGGCACGACCGACTTCTGCGTGATGAAAGGCCGTTATCCGACCGAGGAAGACCAGCGCACGCTCACCGTCGCCGGCGACTCGATCGACACGCAGCTCCTCAAGCTCATCGAAGAACGCTTCCCGCAGGCGAACGTCACCATCTACATGGTGCGCGACTGGAAGGAACGCTTCAGCTTCGTCGGCCACGGGCCGGAACGCTGCCTCGTCACCGCGCCGGTGAAAGGCGTCCCGACGGAGCTCGACATCACGAACGAGATGAAGGCCGCGTGCGAGACGCTGCTCGCGCCGGTGAGCGAGACGATGATCGATCTCCTCGCGCGCGTCGAGCCTGAGTTCCAGGAGCGCGTGCGCGCGAACATCATTCTCTCCGGCGGCGGCGGGCTCATTCGCGGCTTGCCTGAGGCGCTGGAAGCGGCGCTGGCGAGCGTCGGCGGAGGGCACGTGCGGTACATGGACGATCCGGTGTTCGTCGGATCGGACGGCGGACTCGCCCTCGCGATGGATGCGCCGGAAGGCGACTGGGAGCGCCTCAGCGCGTGAGTCAATGGCGACGCGTAAGCCTGCGACCGCGCAGGCGCGCGTGACGCGCGTCCTCGTCTTCGTCGCCGTTCTTCTTTTCGCGATCGTCGCGTTCGCGCAGTTCCTGCGGCGCACGTCGATGTTCTTTCCGTCGCGTTATCCGGAGGGACGTTGGGACGTCGGCGCGTGGACGATCGTTCCGGAGGCACATCGGTTCAGGACCGATGACGGCGTGACGCTGCACGCGTGGCTCTTCCGCGCAAAGGCGCCGGACGCGCCGCTCATCGTGTGGTGTCACGGCAACGCCGGCAATCTCACCGATCGCGCGGAGATGGCGTCGCAGCTCGCGGAGCGCGGCGTTTCGGTCTTCGTCTTCGACTGGCGCGGCTTCGGGAAGAGCGAAGGCTCGGCGTCGGAGAACGCGCTCTTCCACGACGTGCGCGCGGCGTTCGATTACGCGCGGCAGCAGCTCCGCGCGCAACGCATCATCGTCTACGGCGAGTCGATCGGCGGACCGTACGCGGCGTACGTCGCGAAAGAACGCAAAGGCCTCGTGCGCGGCGTCGTCATCGAGAACTCCTTCCCTTCGCTGCGCGAGCTCGGCAACGCGCTATACGCGCCGCTGCCGCTCGGCTGGACCGCACCATTTGCGCTGCGCACCACGGCGTGGCTCAACGACGCCGGCGTTCCCGTCCTCGTGATGCACGGCAAGCGCGATCAGGTCATCCCCTACCGCCTCGGCCGCAAGCTCTTCGACGAGCTGCGCGTGCCGAAGACGCTGCTCACCTCCGAGACGGCCAACCACGCCGAGATCCCGGCCGTCGAAGGAGAACGCTATTACGAGGCCGTAACAGCGTTCGCAAAGCGCTGATATACGATCCGCGCCAACAAAAGAGGAGGAAGGAATGAAGCCACTGCTACGCTTCGCGCCCGCGGTGCTCGTACTGGCCGCTGCCTGCGCGACGACCCCGAAGTCGCCGGCGACGTCACCCGTGCCGGAAGCCGCGGCGCCGCAAGCGACGCCCGCACCGGAGACGATGCCGGCGCCGATGCCCGCGTCCCAAGCCGTCCCGACGACGCTCACCGTTCCCGTCGAATACCACAAGCTCGACAACGGCCTGAAAGTCGTGCTCTCGCCCGACCATACCGCGCCGACCGTCACCGTCGGCGTCTACTACGGCATCGGCTTCCGCGTCGAGCCGCGCGACCGCACCGGCTTCGCGCATCTCTTCGAGCACCTGATGTTCCAGGGCTCGCAGAACCTCGGCAAGATGCAGTTCATCCAGCTCGTGCAGTCGAACGGTGGCGTGCTGAACGGCTCCACGCGCTTCGACTTCACGAACTACTTCGAGATCGTCCCCGCGCATACGCTCGAAACGGTCCTGTGGGCCGAGGCCGATCGGATGAAGGGACTGGCCATCACCGCCGACAACCTGCAGAACCAGAAGGACGTCGTGAAGAACGAGGTCCGCGTGAACGTGCTCAATCAGCCGTTCGGCGGCTTCCCGTGGCTGAACATGCCGCAGCACGCGAACACGAACTGGTACAACGCACACAACTTCTACGGCGACCTCACCGACCTCGACGCTGCGACGCTGCAGGACGCGACGTCCTTCTTCAAGACCTACTACGCGCCGAACAACGCGGCCATGGCCATCACCGGCGACTTCGAGCCGGCGCAGGCGCTCGCGCTGGTGACGAAGTACTTCGGCGGCATCGCCGCGCAGACGCAGCCGCCGAAAGCCGACATCACCGAGCCGCGGCAGACCGAGGAGCGGCGCGCGACCGAGACCGACGACAAGGCCACGCGTCCCGCGCTGGCCGTCGCGTGGCACGCGCCGGTGCGCAACACGCCCGAGTACTACGCGATGGGGATCATCGACCAGATCCTCGCGTCGGGCAAAGACAGCTGGCTCTATCAGGACCTCGTGCAGAAGCGCGGTCTCACCGGTGAGATCAACTCGTCGATGAACATCCTCGGCGGGATGTTCGACATCCAGGGACCGACGCTGTATACGGCGTGGCTCTTCCACGACAAAGACAAGAGCGCCGACGACATCGTGCGCGCGCTCGACGAGAACATCACCCGCCTGCAGACGCAGCCGGTCGACGCGGAGACGCTGGCCCGCGCCCGCGTGAAGATGCGCTCGTCGCTGTACGACGAGATCGAAAGCGTCTTCGGCTTCGGCCGCGCGAACCTCCTCGCCTCGTTCGCGCTGTTCGACGACAACCCGCAGCAGATCAATCAGCTCGAGACGCAGTTCGCGCAGGTCACGCCCGAGCTCATCCAGCGCACGGCGCAGGAGTACCTGCGTCCGACGAACCGCACGATCCTCACGGTCGTGCCGAAACAGCAGTGACGGAGGAGAAGACGATGCGAACGAGAACGATCTTCACCCTGGCCGCCGCGCTGTTCGCGACGGCCTTGTCTTTACCAACATCCGCACAAACACCGACGGCGACGGCGCCGAAGGAAACGCCGCCCGCGCCGGGCACGCCGCGGAACTTCACGCTGCCGGCGATCCGCCAGTTCTCGCTGCCGAACGGCCTGCAGGTGCGCTTCGTCCCGTACGGCGAAGTCCCGAAAGCAACGGTGCGCCTGGTGACGCACACCGGCAACGCCGACGAAGGTCCGAACGAGGTCTGGCTCGCCGATCTCACGAGCGAGATGATGCAGCAGGGCACGACGACGCGGTCGGCCGAAGACATCGCGCGCGAGGCCGCGACGATGGGCGGCGCTCTCGACGTGACGGTCGGCATGAACACGACCGTGATCGGCACGGACGTCTTCAGCGAATCGGCCGCGCGCGCGGTCGCGCTGATCGCGGACGTGGTCCGCAACCCGCGGCTGCCGGACTCGGAGCTCGCGCGTCTCAAAGGCGACCTCGCGCGCAACCTCTCGATCCAGCACGCGACGCCGCAGGCGCTCGCGTCGGAGAAGTTCGCCGCGGTGCTGTTCCCCAATCATCCGTACGGCCGCTCGTATCCGACGCAGTCGATGATCGAGTCGTACACGCTCGATCAGGTGCGCGGCTTCCACGCGAAGAACTTCGGCGCGGCGCGGTCGTTCGTCTACGTCGTCGGCCGCTTCGATGCGAACGCGGTCGAGGCGGCGATCCGCCAGAGCTTCGGCGACTGGGCCGCGGGCTCGCCGCGCACGCCGCAGAACGTCTCGCCGGTCAGCAAGCGCGCGGTCTACTTCATCGACCGTCCCGGCGCCGTGCAGTCGACGCTCTACATCGGCCTCCCGGCCTCCATCGATCCGACGCGCAGCGACTACGTTTCGACGGTGGTCATGAACGCGCTCCTCGGCGGCTCGTTCGGCTCGCGCATCACGAGCAACATCCGCGAGCAGAAGGGCTACACGTATTCGCCGACGAGCACGCTGTCGACGCGCCTCGGCGCCGCGAGCTGGGCCGAGATCGCCGACGTTACGACCAACGTGACCGGCCCGGCGATCAAGGAGATCATCGGCGAGATCGACCGCCTGCGCAGCGAGCCGCCGACGGCGAAGGAACTGCAGGGCATCCAGAACTATCTCGCCGGCACGTTCGTGCTGCGCAACTCCTCGCGCCCCGGCATCGCCAGCCAGCTGGCGACGATGGACCTCTATGGCGCCGGCGCCGACTATCTGTCGACGTACGTGCAGCGCATCTACGCCACGACGCCCGCCGAGGTGCAGCGTCTCGCGCAGACGTACATCGATCCGTCGAAGCTCGCCATCGTGGTCGTCGGCGACCGCAAGGTCATCTACGATCAGCTCAAGACGTACGGAGAGGTGATCGAGCAGTAAAGCCGCAACTCCGGCCGGGCGGCGTGGCTCCACGCCGCCCGGCTGACGCCGTCAGGCATCGAAACTGCTGAGTCCCCGCGACGGAGGCGTTTCAACAATGCTGCTCACCCTTGCGATTATTCTTCTGATCCTCTGGCTGGCCGGCTTTCTCGCATTTCACGTCACCGCGTGGTTCATCCACCTCCTGATCGTGGTCGCGATCATCCTCTTCATCCTCCACTTCGTCCGCGGCAGCGCGGCACCGAGAGTGTAGGAGCGGGCGTCCACGCAGCGGAGGCGGATATGCCATCATTGCGGCATGCTCTGCCTCCGCTGCAACGCTGACATCGACCCGTCGTTCCGCGCCTGTCCGCATTGCGGCGAGCCGATCACGGACTTCGTGCGGCGCTACACGGGCGAGCTGCTCGACGGGAAGTACCAGATCATCGCGCGCCTCGGCGCGGGCGGGATGGGCGAGGTCTACAAGGCCATCCACACCTATCTCGGCTCGACGCGCGTGATCAAGGTCGTGCACCCGCACATCGAGGGCAACACCGACGCGCGCGACCGCTTCCTGCGCGAGGCGCGCGCGGCGACGAAAGTGCAGCATCCGAACGTCGCCACACTCCACGACTTCTCCGGACTCCCCGACGGCGCGAATTACATGGTCTGGGAGTACATCGAGGGCGAGAACCTCGCGCAGAAGATCCGCGCGCGCGGCACGCTGCCGCCGCGACAGGCCATCCGCATCGCCATCCAGGCGCTGCACGGGCTCGAGGCCATTCACCGCGCGGGCATCATCCACCGCGACATCAGTCCCGAGAATCTGATGATCACCGGTCCCGACGACATGGTGAAGATCATCGACCTCGGCGTGGCGAAGGTCGACGATCCGTCCGCGACCTCGGCGACGCAGACCGGCATCTTCGTCGGCAAGCTCCGCTACGCCGCGCCGGAGCAGCTCGGCTTCATGGGCGAGGACGAGAAAATCGACGCGCGCGCCGATCTCTACGCGATGGGCATGGTGCTGTACGAGATGCTCACCGGCCGGCCGCCGTACGAGGCGAAGTCGCCGCACGAGTACTTCCTGCTGCACGCGCGGCAGGATCGTCCCGTGACGGTCACGCTGCCGGTGGAACTGCCCGGCGGCCCCGCGCTCGCGGCCGTGCTCGAGAAGGCGCTCGCGCGCGACCGCACCGAACGCTACGCGAGTGCGCGCGAGTTCGCGAGCGCGCTCGAAGAGATCGACCGTACGCTGCCGAACCCGCGCGATCTGCCGACGCTCGCGACGCCGATCGACGGCGACGAGACGATGCGCCTCACGCCCGCGCCGCAACAGGACACGCTGCATCGCGAGACCGTGCGCACCGCGTCGCCACAGGTGACAACGACGCCCGCGCCGGCGCGGCCTACATCGTCGCCATTCGCGCCCGCGGAACCGACGATCAAGACGCCGCTGCCGTCGGCGATGCCCGCGTACACCGCGCCCACGCTCGCTGCGACCGGCCTCGCCGCGACCGGCGCCGGCGCGATCGCGACACCACCTCCTCCGCCACCACCACCGCAAGCGTCGCAGGCGCCGCCGGCCCCCGCCCTCACGCCGCCGGCGAAACGGTCGTCCGGCATCAGTCCGCTGCTCGTCGTGCTCATCGCGCTACTGCTCCTCGCCGGCACGGCGGGCGTCGGCGGGATGCTGCTGTGGCCGAAACTGAAAGCGATGATCGCCGGCGCCACGAACACCGCGACGACGTCGACGCAGGTCGCGCAGGCGCAGACCGTGCCGCCGGCCACGACTCCCGCGACGAACACCGGCGCCACGAACACCGCCCCGCCGATCGCGACGCCGCCGTCGCAGACGAGCGTCGACGTCGACGCGCCGACGATCGAGCCGCCGCAACCCTCGCCGACCGCGACCGTCGTCGAAACGCCCGCACCCTCCCCTGCTCCCGAATCGACGGAGACCGCTGACGCGCAGCGTCCGAACGTCGAGCATCCGCTGCGTCCGCGCATGCGCGGGTTCGGACGCGGACGCGAGGTCGTGCCCGCTCCCGCGCCGGTCTACGGCGGCGACTCCGGCGCGACGTACGTCGATGGCGGCGGCGACTCCGACACGAACGAACGCGCCCTCGGCAGCCTGCGCAACGCGTTGCGCGGCGTGAAGGACGTGCAGATTCGCGGCACGATGGTCGGCCTGCTCACGAACGCGCTCGAAGAATCGGCGCCGTCGCTCAGCGTCAACGACTCCGCCGACGTCGTCATCGACTTCTACGGCGAATGGGAGCGCCTCGGCCGCGGCGTGAAGCGCCGCTCCGCGCGCGCGACGGTGCTCAAGCGCGGACGCGTCGTCTTCCGCTACGAGTTGCCGTCGGAGGAGTATCGGGTCGGGATGCCGCCGCAGGAAGCGTTCGCGAGAGTTGTCGGCGAAGCTGCCGGCGAATAGGACATCCATTCAGGAAAGCGAGCCGTACATCGAGCATGTCACACGCTGAAGCACCACCGCCGCCCGTGCAGTTGATGCAGATGTTGATGGGGATGTGGGTCGCGCAGATCGCCGCGGCCGTCGCGCGACTGGGGATTCCGGAAGCGATCGACGGCGGCGCGCGCGACGCGGACGCCATCGCGCGCGCGGCCGAGGCCGATCCGGCCGCGCTGTACCGGTTCCTGCGCGCCGCCGCGACCGCGGGTCTCGTCGTCGAGACGGAACCGCGCACGTTCGCGCTCACGCCGCTCGGCGAATGTTTGCGCCGCAACGCGCCGGACTCCGTCGCCGACTTCCTCATCGCCGAGACCGCGCCGGGTCACTGGCTGCCGTGGGGGCGTCTCGCCGACGCGGTGAAGCGCGGCGGCGAGGTCGCGAGTGAGACCCTGGGCGTGCCGGTCTGGAGCTACTACGCGCAGCATGCGGAGGAAGGGCTCGCGTTCGCGCGCGGCATGGGCAACCTCTCGGCGATGGTGTCGCACGACGTCGCGCGCGTTTACGACGCGTCGCGCTTCCGCCGCATCGTCGACGTCGGCGGCAGCCAGGGCATTCTGTTGCGCGCGCTCCTCGCGCAGGCGCCGGACGCGCGCGGCGTGCTGTTCGATCTGCCGGAAGTCGTCGCGCACGCCGCGCCCGATCCGCGCATCGAGATCGTCAGCGGCGACTTTTTCACGGACTGCCCGACGGGCGGAGACCTGTACGTCCTGAAATCCATTCTGCACGACTGGCCGGATGAACGGTGTGACGTCATCCTGCGCAGCGTGCACCGCGCGGCGCCCGCCGGCGCGACGCTGCTCCTCGTCGAAACCATCCTCCCGCCCGCGCCGCAGCCGTCGCCGGTCACATTCATGGATATCAACATGTTGGTGATGCTGGGCGGACGCGAGCGGACGGCGGAGGAGTACGGCGCGATGCTGCAGCGCAGCGGCTTCGCGATGCAGCGCGTGATTCCGACGGGCGGTCTCTTCGGCCTGGTCGAGGCTGTGAAAATTTGACCGAGCAGCGGACAAATGTCCGCTGCTCAACAACTTAAAACCTTCTTCCGCCGCGGCCGTACTCGCTCGCGGAGGAAGGAACATGAACCGTTGGCTCATCGCCGCGCTGCTCCCGCTGCTCGTCCCGGGAGCGCTCTTCGGCGCGACCGCAACCTACCGGATCACCTACCGCGGCGGCGACAAACTACACGTCGACGCGCAGCTGCCCGCGGGTGACGGCAAGCTGCTCATCCGCCAGGGCGGCGGCATCGCGCATTTGCCCAACGAATGGGCGACGTTCGTCCGCGACTTGCGCGTCACGGGTGGGAACGGGGCGGCCGTCAGCACGACGGCGCTCGGCAAGGAAGGCTGGACGCTCGGCGCGAACGGCGCCATTGCCGCGAGCTACGACGTCGACCTCGCGTACGCCGTCGGCAAGTGGCCGCCGGGGAACGAACAGTCCGGACGTTTGCTCGCGAACGCGCTCTACACCGTGACGAAGCCGCTCTTCGTCTACACGTCGAACGTCACCGATGCGAAGGTCGCGTTCGAGGTGCCGGCGGACTGGAAGGTCGCCGCGCCGTGGCTGGCGTCCGCTTCGCGGCAGTTCACCGCCGCGTCGCTCGACGCGCTCACCGACAACTCGCTCGTGGTCGGCCGCTTCGGCGCGACGGAGGTACGCATCGGCGCGTTCGACGTCACGGTGGCCACGCCCGATCAGGACGCGCCGCCCGCGCGGCTCGTCGCGGCGCTGCAGCAGATGGGCAGCGAGGCGACGGCGATGTTCCCCGGCACGCCCGCGGGCCGCTACGTCATGACCTTCTTCCGCGCCGACGACGAAGACGGCGAGTCGTTCGAGAGCAGCGCGGCGCTGACGTCGCCGTATCCGTTCGACGACGCGAGCATGGTCGTCACCGGCAACACGGTCGTGCACGAGCTGATGCATCACTGGATCGGCGGCATGCTCGCGCCACCGCCGGAGCAGCATGATTCGATCGCGTGGTTCACCGAGGGGTTCACGGAGTACTACGCGAACCTCATGGTGGCGCGCAGCGGCGCGGTGCCGCGCGACCTCATGCACCAGAAGCTCGCCAACGTCGCCGCCGGCTACCTCTACTTTATGAACTCGTCGCTCTTCCACGGCATCACCCTCGCGGACGCGGTGCAGAAGAAAGGCGCGTACCGCATGGGCATCTACAACGGCGGCTGGGCGATCGCGCTCTCGCTCGACACGATGCTGCGCTCGGAGTCGGGCGGCAAGCGCTCGCTCGCGGACGTCATGCGCCTGCTCTTCGACCGCTACGGTCGCGCGCGCACGCCGATTTCGGAGGCGGAACTCCGCGCCGCCGCGAGCGAGGTGGCCGGACGCGATCTCGCGCCGTGGTTCGAAAAGTACATCCACACGCGCGAGGATCTGCCGCTCGCGGCGACGCTGCTCCAGCTCGGGCTCGAGCTGCGCGGCCAGCCGTACGCCGCCGACGTCTACCTCATCAACGTCGCCAAGCCGACGCCCGCGCAGTCGGCCTTGCGCGCGCAGTTCTTCGGCACGAAAGGCTCGATGTAACGGCCGCACGGTTTCGCACGGAGCACCTCCCGCATCCAACGAATGAGGAGGTGCTCCATGCACGCGGAGATCAACGTCACGCCGCTCGTCGATGTCTGTCTCGTCCTGCTGATCATCTTCATGGTGGTGCTGCCGTCGATGGTCAACGGCACGGTCGAACTGCCCGAGACGACGGTCACCGCTCCGGTCGCGGAGCGCGCGCTGCCGATCACCGTCAAAGAGGACGGCACGGTCTACCTCGACACGCTCATCATCCGCCGCGACGAAGTCGACTCGGCGCTCGAACAGCTCCACACGACGGCCGCCGCCCGCCCGATCGCGCTGCGCGCCGACAAGCGCGTCCGCTACGGCGAGGTCGTCACCGTGCTCGCCGCGTGTCGCAAAGCGGGTTGGGACGACGTCGCGCTGGTGAGCACGAATCCGGCGGCGCGGCAGCCGTAAGCCGCGCAGGAACGTTTCCGTTCCGCCTCATTCACCGAATCCTGACGTTCGTTCACCGACGTTCACCGTTTCTCCTCCTGGATGCAGGTGGGGCTTCATGGCGCGCGCGCGCGAGGACGTGTAGAGTTTGCGCCGCAATCATGAAGAAACGCCTGCTATTGATGCTTCTCATCGTCCTCGTGGTCATCGCGCTTCTCGGCGCGTTCAAATATTCACAGATCAAAACGCTCATGTCGCAGAGCTGGGAGGCGCCGCCGGAAGCGGTGACGACCGTGCTCGCGCGGCAGGAATCGTGGAGCGGCTCGCTCAATGCCGTCGGCAGCGTGGCCGCGGTCAACGGCGTCACCGTCGCCGCCGATCTTCCCGGGGTCATCTCCGAGATCCACTTCACCTCCGGCCAGAACGTGGCCAAGGGCGACGTGCTCGTGCGCCTCGACACGCGGCAGGAACAGGCGCAGCTCGCCGCGGCGCAGGCGCAGCGCGAGCTCGCGCGTCTCGCCCTGCAGCGCAACGAAGGTCTCGCGCAGAAGGGCATCGTCGCGCAGGCGTCGTTCGATCAGGCCAGCGCGGAGTTCAAGTCGGCGGACGCGCGCGTCGGCGAGATCCAGGCCACGATCGCCCGCAAGACGATCCGCGCGCCGTTCACCGGCGTCCTCGGCATCCGCCAGGTCAACGTCGGGCAGTACGTCGCCGGCGGCGCGCCGCTCGTGTCGCTGCAGTCGATCCGTCCCGCGTACGTGAATCTGACGGTTCCGCAGCAGCTGATGTCGCAGCTTCGCCCCGGCACGCCCATCGAGGTCACCTCCGACGCCCTCGGCGCGCCCGAGAACGGCCGCGTCAGCGCGCTCGACTCCGTCGTCGACGAGGCCACGCGCAACGTGCGCGTGCAGGCCATCTTCGACAACGCCTCGGGACGTCTCCGCCCCGGCATGTACGTCGAGGCGAAGCTCTCGCAGGGCGGCGCGTCGTCCGTCATCGTCGTCCCGACATCGGCGATCAGCTACGCGCCGTTCGGCGACTCCGTCTTCGTCGTCGAGGACATGAAAGATCCGAAGGGCAAGAGCTATCGCGGCGTGCGCCAGCAGTTCGTGAAGCTCGGCGGCACGCGCGGCGATCAGGTCGGCGTCCTCTCCGGCCTCAAGCCGGGCGAGGAAGTGGTCACCTCAGGCGCGTTCAAGCTGCGCCCCGGCGCGGCGGTCATCGTCAACAACGCGGTCCAGCCGTCGAACAGCGCGACGCCGAAGCCCGAGAACAGCTAGCGCGAACGACGCCGGCCGGGAACAACGAACTCCATGAAACTCACCGATCTCTTCATCCGCCGTCCCGTCCTCGCGATGGTGGTCAACCTGGTCATCCTGATCGCGGGCCTGCAGTCGATCCGCTCGCTCGTGGTGCGGCAGTTCCCGCGCAGCGACATGGCGAACGTCGTCGTGAGCACGGTCTACGTCGGCGCGAACGCCGACCTCGTGCGCGGCTTCATCACCGCGCCGCTCGAGCGCGTGATCGCCGGCGCCGACGGCATCGACTACCTCGAGTCGTCGAGCGGCCAGAGCATCAGCACGATCACGGTCCACCTCAAGCTCAACTACGACACGAACGCCGCGCTGACGCAGATCCAGTCGAAGGTCGCGCAGGTGCGCAATCAGCTGCCGCCCGAAGCCGAAGCGCCGACGATCGATCTGCAGACGACGGACAGCCAGTTCGCCGCGGCATATCTCGGCTTCTCGTCGAAGGACCTCGATCAGAATCAGATCACCGACTATCTGACGCGCGTCGTTCAGCCGAAGCTGAGCGCCATCTCCGGCGTGCAGCGCGCCGACATCTTCGGCGACCGCACGTTCGCGATGCGAGTCTGGCTCGATCCGCAGCGCATGGCCGCGCGCGGCATCTCGCCGACCGACGTGCGCAACGCGCTCGCGGCGAACAACTACCTCTCCGCGCTCGGCAGCACCAAAGGCTCGATGACGTCGGTGAACCTCGTCGCAAACACGAGCCTGCAGACCGCCGACGAATTCAAGCAGCTCGTCGTGAAGGAACAAGGCGACAACCTCGTGCGCCTCGGCGACATCGCCGACGTCGTGCTCGGCGCCGAGCAATACGATCAGGAAGTCAGCTTCAACGGCCAGACCGCCGTCTTCATCGGCATCTTCACGCTCCCCACCGCGAACACGCTCGACGTCATGAAGCGCGTGCGCGAGGCGCTGCCGGAGATTCAGGCGCAGCTGCCGGCGGGCATGACCGCGGGCGTGCCGTACGACTCGTCGGCGTACATCCAGACCGCCATCGACGAAGTGCTCAAGACGCTGATCGAGACGCTGCTCATCGTCATCGTCGTGATCTTCCTCTTCCTCGGCTCGGTGCGCGGCGTGATCATCCCGGTCATCGCCATCCCGATCTCGCTCATCGGCTCGGTGCTGCTGATGCTCGTCTTCGGCTTCACGATCAACTTGTTGACTTTGTTGGCCATCGTCTTATCGGTCGGCCTCGTCGTCGACGACGCGATCGTCATGGTCGAGAACATCGAGCGGCATCTGCACATGGGCAAGACGCCGTTCCAGGCCGCGATCGATGCGGCGCGCGAGCTCGTGGCGCCGATCATCGCCATGACCATCACGCTCGCGGCGGTGTACACGCCGGTCGCGCTGCAGGGCGGTCTCACCGGCTCGCTCTTCCGCGAGTTCGCGTTCACGCTGGCGGGCGCGGTGTTCATCTCCGGCGTCGTCGCGCTCACGCTCTCGCCGATGATGGGCTCGAAGCTGCTGCGCGCCGGCGACACGGAACGCGGCTTCGCCGGCATCGTCAACCACCGCTTCGAGGCGCTGCAGCGCGTCTACACGCGCACGCTCGGCAACACGCTCAAGTACCGTCCGGTCGTGCTCACGCTGTGGGCGATCGTCGTGCTGCTGATCTTCCCCTTCTACATGTTCTCGCAGAAGGAGCTCGCACCGGTGGAGGACCAGAACTTCCTCTTCGGCATCATCCAGGCGGCGCCGAACTCCACCATCGATCAGACCAAGCTCTTCGCGAAGCAGGTCGGCGCGGCGTATCGCTCCGAGCCGGAGACGCGCTCCACGTTCGAGGTCATCTTCCCCACCGGCGGCTTCGGCGGCGCGGTCGTCGCGCCGCACACGGAGCGAAAGCGCGGCATTCAGGAGATCCTCGTCGACGTCAGCAAGAAGACATCGCAGATCCCCGGCATCCGCGCCATCAACCTCGTGCCGCCGTCGCTGCCGGGCAACAACGGACTTCCCGTCGACTTCGCCATCGTCTCGACGGCGGAGCCGGAGCAGCTGGCCCAGCTCGCGAACACGATCGTCGGCAAAGCCATGAAGAGCGGCCTCTTCATGTTCGCGGACACGGACCTCAAGTTCGACCAGCCGCAGGCGCGCGTGGTCTTCAATCGCGACAAGCTGCGCGCGCAGGGCATCGACCTCGCGCAGGCCGGCCGCGATCTCTCCACGCTCCTCGGCGGCAACTACGTCAACCGCTTCAGCATTCAGGGGCGCAGCTACAAAGTCATTCCGCTCGTGCGGCGCGCCGATCGCCTCACGCCCGATCAGCTTTCGCAGATCTACATCAGCGGCGGCGGCGGCAAGCTCGTGCCGCTGTCGACGTTCGCCTCGCTCGAAACGTCGACGCAGCCGCGCGAGCTGAAGCGCTTCCAGCAGCTCAACGCCGTGCGCATCCAGGGCGCGATTCCGCCGGGTGTCTCGCTCGACGCCGCGCTGAAGTTCCTCGAGAACGAGGCGAAGTCGCTGCCGCGCGGCTACACCGTCGACTACGCCGGCGAGTCGCGCCAGCTGCGCACCGAAGGCGCGCGCTTCCTCGGCGTCTTCATGCTGTCGGCGATCCTCATTTACCTCGTGCTCGCGGCGCAGTTCGAGAGCTTCCGCGATCCCTTCATCATCCTCGCCGGCTCGGTGCCGCTCGCGCTGTCCGGCTCGTTGATGTTCTCGTTCCTCAGCCTCACCTCGATCAACATCTACAGTCAGGTCGGACTGATCACACTGGTCGGCCTCATCTCGCGCAACGGCATCCTCATCGTGCAGTTCGCGAATCACCTGCAGGAGGAAGGACGCGACAAGCTCTCGGCCGTCCTCGAAGCAGCGAGCACACGCCTCCGTCCGATCCTCATGACCACGGCCGCGACCGTCGTCGGCCACCTTCCGCTCGTGTTCGCTCACGGCCCCGGCGCCGGCGCGCGCAACAGCATCGGCATCATGCTCGTCACGGGTATGATCATCGGGACCGCCTTCACGCTGTTCGTCGTTCCCTCGATCTACGTGCTGGTCGCGCGGACGCACCGCAAGGCGGAAGAGGCGGTGCAGGAGGAAGAAACGGGCGGCGATTTCGAGCCGGCCGCGATCTGATGAACGATGACGATGTGCTTCAGCGCAACAACGTGAAGATCATCGGCCGCGGCACGCGGCCGATGATCTTCGCCCACGGCTTCGGCTGCGATCAGAACATGTGGCGCTTCATCACGCCCGCGTTCGAAGACGACTACCGGCTGATCCTGTTCGACTACGTCGGCTCGGGCAAGTCCGATCTCAACGCCTACGATCCGAGCCGCTACGCCACGCTGCAGGGTTACGCGCAGGACGTGCTCGACATCTGCGCCGCGCTCGACCTGCACGACGCGATCTTCGTCGGCCACTCCGTCAGCGCGATGGTCGGAGTGCTCGCCGCGAAGCAGGAGCCGGAGCGCTTCTCGAACCTGATCATGATCGGTCCCTCGCCGCGCTACATCAACGACGACGGCTACGCCGGAGGCTTCGAGCGCCCCGACATCGAAGGGCTGCTCGATCTCATGGACCGCAATTACATCGGCTGGGCGAGCTTCCTCGCGCCGGTGATCATGAAGAACCCGGATCGTCCCGAGCTCGGCGCGGAGCTGCAGGAGAGCTTCTGCTCGACCGATCCGAAGATCGCGCGGCGGTTCGCGGAGGCGACGTTCTTCGCCGACAACCGCGGCGATCTGGCCGGCGTCGCGCAGCCGTCGCTGATCCTGCAGTGTTCGGAGGACGCCATCGCGCCGCTCGAAGTCGGCCAGTACGTGCATCGGGAGCTGCCCGGCAGTACGCTGCGCGTGATGAAAGCGACCGGACACTGCCCGCATCTCAGCCATCCGGAGGAGACGATCGAAGCGATCCGGGAGTACCTCGGCCGAGCCTCGTGACGATTCACCCTGTCCTCGACACCGCCCCATGCGGCTACGTCTCCGTCGCCGATGACGGGACGATGCTCGAGGTCAATCTCACGCTCGCGTCGATGCTCGGCTACACGCGCGCGGAGCTCCTCGGCTGGCACCTGCAGAAAATCCTGCCGCCCGGCGGGCGCATCTTCTATCAGACGCACGTCTTTCCGCTGCTGAAGATGCACGGCATCGCCGAAGAGCTCTACGTCGCGCTGCGCACGCGCGACGGCAACGACATCCCGACGCTGCTCAACGCCGCGCGCCGCGAGCGCGACGGCCAGCGCGTCACCGACTGCATCTTCGTGCGCATGCTGCAGCGCCACGAGTTCGAGGACCAGCTCCTGCAGGCGCGGCGTCTCGCCGAATCCGCGAACGAAGCGAAGGCGAAGTTCCTCTCCATGATGTCGCACGACATCCGGACGCCGCTCACCGCCATCGCCGGCTACGCGGGGCTCGCCGCGGGCGGCGCGTTCGGTCCGCTCAACGACGAGCAGCGCGCGGCGATGCAGGGCATCCGCGGCGCGTGCGACGAACTGCTGCGTCTGATGAACGACATCCTCGGCTTCGCGCAGCTCGACTCGGGACGCATCCCCGTCCATCCCGTGCCGCTGCGCGCGCGCGAAGTCATCGCCCGCGCCGAGACGCTCGTGCGCCTGCGCGCCGAAGAATCCGGTCTCACGCTCCGCACCGACACGTGCGACGACGACCTCGTCGTCCGCGCCGATCCCGAGCGCCTGCAGCAGATCCTGCTCAACCTCCTCACCAACGCCATCAAGTTCACGCCGCACGGCGGCGCGATCGAGATCACGTGCGAGCCGCACGACGCGCGCGTCTGCATCCGCGTGCGCGACACCGGCATCGGCATTCCGCGCGAACAGCTCGAGCGCATCTTCGATCCGTTCGTGCAGCTCGATCCGATCGTCGACGTCGTGCATCGCGGCGTCGGCCTCGGCCTGGCCATCAGCCGCGATCTCGCGCGGGCGATGGGCGGCGAGCTGCGCGCGGAAAGCACGCCCGGCAGCGGGTCGGTGTTCACCATCGAGCTCCCCGCCGCGGACGCGGCCGTCAACGCTTTGCTCGAACAGGAGACGACGTCATGAAGATCGGCATCATCGGCGCGGGCCACATCGGCGGCACCACCGCCAAGCTGTTCGTCGACGCGGGACACGAGGTCGCGATCAGCAACTCGCGCGGACCGGAGACGCTGCAGGACCTCGTGCGCGACCTCGGCTCGCGCGCACATGCGACCACGCCGCCCGATGCCGCGCGCTTCGGCGAGATCGTGCTGCTCGCCATTCCGCTCAAGGACTACCCCACGCTCCCCGCCGACGAGCTGCGCAGCAAGATCGCCGTCGACGCGATGAACTACTACCCGAACCGCGACGGCCACGTCGAGGCGCTCGACTCCGGCGCGCGCACGTCGAGCGAGCTCGTCGCCGCGTACCTCGAAGGCGCGCGCGTCGTGAAGGCGTTCAACACGATCTGGTTCGAGCACTTGAAGACGCAGGGCGACACGAGCAAACCGCTCGACGCGCGCCGCGCAATCTTCGTGTCCGGCGACGACGCCGAGGCCAAGCGCGCGGTCATGCAGCTCATCGAAGGCATCGGCTTCGGCCCGGTCGACCTCGGCTCGCTGCGCGACAGCAGCCGGCAGCAGCCGGGCGCGGCGATTTACAACCGCGACGTCACGGTCGCCGAGGCGCGCGAGATCGTCGACGGAAACCGCTGACGACGGAAATCGGTGAAGGCCGCCCTCGCGGTGCCGTTCCGTGCTATTTAGGGCGGGACGTGATGCAGGAAGGAACCACGGACTTCGGTCCGCTGCCGGAGCTCACCAGCTCCGCGCGACAAGCGGTCGTCGTCACCGACGTCGGCGGCGCGATCCAGCACTGGAACTCGTTCGCCGAAGAGTTGTACGGCTGGTCGCGGAGCGAGGTCATCGGGCGGCCGGCGGCGGACGTGATGCCCGCTCCGGACGCGGTCGCGCTCGCGGAGACGATCCACGCGCGCATCATCGCCGGCAGCAGCTGGGCGGGCACGTTCCGCGTGCGCCATCGCGCGGGAACGGAGTTCGAGATCCACGTCATCGGCACGCCGGTGTACATCGAAGGGAAAGCCGCGGGCGTGCTCACCGTCGCCATTCCGGCGACCTCCGTCGCGCCGCTGGGCGACGACGTCGGCGTGCTCACGCCGCGCGAGCGCGAGGTCCTGCGCTTCAGCGCCGAAGGCCACAGCAGCGCCGGCATCGCGCAGACGCTCGGCATCAGCCGCCGCACGGTGGAGAGCCATCGCGCGAGCATTCATCGGAAGCTCGGAACGGCGTCGCAAGCCGAGCTGATCCTGTTCGCGCTGCGTCACGGTCTCGTGCGATTTTCGTCAGATCGTTGACTGGTTCCGTTTCTCCGTAGTTCTACGGATGCGGATCGACGGCCTGACGGCGGATACTCGCGCAGGTGTCGACCGTGCGAGCGAGCGGCTGGAGTTCGGCGTGGAGTCTGCGGGCGAAGGGGCTGGTCATCGTCTCCGTTCCGCTCGCGTTCGAGCTCGCCTTCGTGATCGCGCTGAGCTTCGTCGACAACCTCGCCCGGCGGCAGCAGGCGGCGGAGCTGCGCGTGCAGGAGATCACCGCCGCGTCGTACCGGCTCATGTCGCTGCTCGTCGACGCCGAGACCGGCATCCGCGGCTACATCATCACCGAGCAGCCGCGCTTCGCCGAGCCATACGACCGCGCCGTGCGCGAGGTGCCGCAGCAGCTCGCGCGGCTGCGCGCCATCGCGCCGGAGCTCGCCCGGGAGATCGGGGACGTCGGCGTGCTCGCGGCGGCCATGCTCGAGTACGAGACGCTCGAGCACTTCCGCGTGAGCGTCGGGCATCGCGACGAGGCCGCCACGATCGTGCAGTCGGGACGCGGCAAGCAGCTGATGGACGCGGCGCGCCTCGCCGTGGACCACCTGCTGCAACGCGAGACGGTGCTGGCCGCGCGCACGCGCGGTGCGCACGAGCGAACGCGCCGCCATCTGCGCACGCTGCTCCTGTCGGGGCTGGCCGTGAACGTCGTCGTGGCCGCGGCGATGGTGTGGCTCTTCAGCGCCGGAGTCGTGAAGCGCCTCGGCGTCGTGGTCGACAACACGCACCGCCTCGAACGCGAGGAGGCGCTCCTGCCGCACGTGGGCGGCTCGGACGAGATCGCGCGCCTCGACGGCCGCTTCCACGAGATGGCCGCCACGCTCGAACAGAATCGCAAGGCACTCGAGGCGAGCAACCGCGAGCTCGACGCGTTCTCGTACTCCGTCTCGCACGATCTCCGCTCGCCGCTGCGCGCCGTCAACGGCTACGCGCGCATGATCGAGGAAGACTTCGCCGACCGGCTCGACGACGACGGCCGCCGTTACCTCGGCGCAATCCGCGGCGAGGCGCGCCGCATGGGCCAGCTCATCGACGATCTCCTCGCCTTCTCGCGCCTCGGCCGCAATCCGCTGCAGCTGAGCAACATCGACGTCGCCGCGCTCGCGCGCGAGGTGCTGGCGGCGGTCGTGCCCGACGACGCGAAGGTCGACGTGCACGTCGACGAGCTCCCGCCCGCATGCGGCGACCGCGGCCTCGTGCGGCAGGTGCTCCTCAATCTCCTCGCGAACGCGGTGAAGTTCAGCGCGCGCAGTTCCGCGCCGCGCATCTCCGTCGAAGGCAAACGCGGCCTGCGCGAGAACACGTACTGGGTGCGCGACAACGGCGTCGGCTTCGACATGCGCTATGTCGACAAGCTGTTCGGCGTCTTCCAGCGCCTGCATGGCGGAGGCGAATTCGAGGGAACCGGCGTCGGTCTGGCGATCGTGCAGCGCGTGGTGCACCGTCACGGCGGACGCGTGTGGGCAGAGTCGAAAGAAGGCCACGGCGCGTGCTTTTACTTCACGCTGCCGGCGCCGGAGGAAGAGACGTGAACGAAGAAGTGGAAGTGCTCATCGTCGAAGACAACCCGCACGATCTGGAGATGACGCTGCGCGCGCTGCGCAAGCACCGCCTGGCCAATCACATTCTGACGCTCAGCGACGGCGCCGCCGCGGCCGACTTCCTGCTCGCGCGCGGCGCGTGGGAAGGACGCGACACGAGCAACGGTCCACGCGTGGTCTTCCTCGATCTCAAGCTGCCGAAGCTCGACGGCATCGAGGTCCTGCGCGAGGTGAAGGCCGATCCGCGCACGCGCTCGATCCCGATCGTCATCGTGACGTCGTCGGCCGAGGAGCGCGACCGCGTGGAGAGCTACGACCTCGGCGTCAACAGCTACGTCGTAAAGCCGATCGAGTTCGAGGCCTTCGCGCGCACGATCGCGGACCTCGGCTTCTACTGGCTCGCCGTCAATCGACCGCCGCGCAACTGACCGGCTATGCTTGCGCGGTGAAGTTCGCCGTCTGTGCCGCGCTGTCGTTGCTGGTCGTTGGTTGTGCGTCGTTTCAGATGAATTACGACACTCGGGTCGATCCCGCGCTGCAGAAGCAGCTCGAGGAGATCGACGCGCGCCTGCGCGCGAAGTACGGCATCGCGCCGGAGCAAACGGACGTCGGGCTGCTCGATCTGCAGCATCCGCGCGTGGCCATGATCCATCCCGATCAGATCGAGTACGCCGCGAGCGTGGCGAAGGTCGGGATCCTCTTCGCGTACTTTTCGCTGCATCCCGACGCGGCGACGTCGCTCGATGCGGAAACGCAGCACGAGCTCGGGCTGATGATCAAAGCGTCGAGCAACGAGATGGCCGCGAAGTACTCGCGAGCGATGGGACTGCGCGAGATCCAGAGCGTGCTGAACGCGGCCGGCTTCTACGATCCGAAACGCGGCGGCGGCATCTGGGTCGGCAAGCATTACGGCCCGAACAGCGAGCGCATCGGCGATCCGGTCGCGGACCACTCGCACGCCGTCACCGTGCGGCAGCTGCTGCGGTTCTACTGGCTGCTCGCGCACGACCAGCTCGTCTCCCCCGCCGCGTCGCGGAAGATGCTCGAGATCTTTCTCTCGCCCGACGTCCCGCACGACGACCTCAAGTTCGTCAAAGGCCTCGCCGGCCGCAATCTCGTCATCCTGCGCAAGTGGGGCTCGTTCGAGGACTGGCTGCACGACAGCGCGATCGTCGAAGGTCCCAATCGGCGCTACGTGCTCGTCGGCCTCACGCATCATGCGAGCGGCGACGCGTACCTCGAAGAGCTCGCGCGCGAGGTCGACGACCTCATGACGCCGGCGCACTAATCGCTGGGAACTCCTTCCGGCTCGCTCAGCTGGCCGCGAGACGCTTTGATCGCGAAATAGATCAGGATGCCCAGCGGCGACGTCGCACAGACCACGACCCGGCAAAGCACGAGCAGCGGACGCGCGAGGCCCGTGCGTTGTGCGCGTCGCGTGATCCAGGCGCCCGCCATCATGCCAGTCGTCAGATTGTCGAGCTACGTCGCATCGCGCAGACCCGGCACGGCCATCATGCGGCCGACGCCTTGAAGGCTCATGAAGCGTTCATCACCGTCTCCATGAACGACCGATTCGGCGGCTGATACCAACTCGTCAGCAGCAGGGATCGTGAACATGACGCTCACCGCCGCCGGAATGAGCAGCCGGCCAGCCACCAGTTGGCGATGCGGCTCTCCTCCGTCAGCGCCGCACCTAACGCCACGTCTGCAACAGCAGCGCGACCGCGAGCGCGGCGACGCCGAGCACCGAGAGGATCAATCCGATGGCATCGAAGCCGGTCATCGCGCCGGCCACGGTGCCGCCCTCCTGCGCTGCCAGCGCCCGTTGGCGATTGATCAGGAAGATCGGGACGAAGGTGCTGATGCCGATCAGCAGGAAGGCAACCGGATAGAGCCAGATGAATCGCATCCGCAGCCGTCGCGCTTCCATCACCATCCAGATGAACACCGCGACGCCGAAGACGTACATGTCCACGAAATTGGCGCGCCCCGCGGGATTGATCAGACTCTGCTGATAGAAGTAGCGCTGGAAACCCCAGAAGCCGAGGTTCATCTGCAGATACTTCACGTTCTGGAGCTACGTTCCGGCCAGCCCTACCGCCGCGAGAAACGCGTAGACCCAACAGAGCGTTTTCCGACTGACACGCACGCTCATCTTTCGTTCTCCCTCTGCCTGAGACAGGAGCCGCCATGCCCCGACGATGCTGTTGGTGGATCGGACGCATGGAAATCTTAAAAGATTTAATTCTTGATGTACAGAAGGGCGTATTCCTGTAGCCCGCGGCGTTGGCGCGGGAGGTGGATGAGCCTCTGACGTGACTTCATACCTCGGCGACGCGTGGCTCGTACGTCTCGTGTTCCTGCGCGGCCTCTCCGCGCTGTATCTCATCGCGTTCATCTCCGCGCTCAATCAGTTTCCCGCGCTCCTCGGCGAACGCGGCTTGCTGCCGGTGCCGGACTTTCTGCGCGGCCTGCGCTTCCGCGACGCGCCGAGTTTCTTTCACTGGCGCTACTCCGATCGCCTGCTGCGCGGCGTCGCGTGGACCGGCATCGCGCTCGCCGCGCTCACGCTCCTCGGCATCACCGAACGCGCGCCGCTCGTGGTGACGATCGCGGTGTGGCTGGTGCTGTGGGCGCTGTATCTCTCGATCGTCAACGTCGGGCAGACGTTCTACGGCTTCGGCTGGGAGTCGATGCTCGTCGAGGCGGGCTTCTTCGCCGCGTTCCTGGGGCCGCGCACGCTCGCGCCGCCGGTGCTCGTCATCGCCATCCTGCGCTGGATGCTCTTCCGCGTCGAGCTCGGCGCGGGGCTCATCAAACTGCGCCACGACGAATGCTGGCGCAACCTCACGTGCCTCTTCTACCACTACGAAACGCAGCCGCTGCCGAACGCGCTGAGCTGGTTCTTTCACCGCTTGCCCAAGCCGGTTCACCGCTTCAGCGTCTTCTACAGCCACCTCGTGCAGGTGCTCGCGCCGTTCGGCCTTTTCGCGCCGCAGCCGTACGCGTCGATCGCCGCGGCGCTGCTCGTCTCGCAGCAGCTGCTGCTCAGCATCAGCGGCAACTACGCCTGGCTGAACTGGCTGACCGTCGTCCTCGGCGTCGCCGGCTTCAGCGACGCGTTCCTCGCGCCGCTCGTGCCGACCGCGATTCCGCAAAGGCTCGCGCACGTGCCGCTGTTCGACTACGCGGTTTACGCGCTCGCCGCGGTCACGCTCGCGCTGAGCGTGCAGCCGGCGCTGAACTTCTTCTCGCGCAATCAGCTGATGAACTACAGCTGGAACCGGCTGCATCTCGTCAACGCGTACGGCGCGTTCGGCAGCATCACCAAGGAGCGCTACGAAGTCGTCATCGAAGGCACTGACGACGCGATCGTGTCGCAGTCGACAGAATGGAAGGAGTACGGCTTCCGCGCGAAGCCGGGCGATCCGCGGCGGCGGCCGCCGCAGGTCGCGCCGTATCACCTGCGGCTCGACTGGCTGATGTGGTTCCTGCCGTTCTCCGTGATCGTGGCGGGCAATCGCGTGCTCGTGCGCGGCTTCGACGTCTGGTTCATCCGCTTCGTGCAGCGGCTGCTCGAAGGCGATCGCGCGACGCTCGGCCTGATCCGCGACAACCCGTTCGTCGACCGTCCGCCGCGCCTGATTCGCGCCGGCTACTATTTCTATCGTTACACGACGCCGGCCGAGAAACGCGCGAGCGGCGCGTGGTGGACGCGGACGCGCGTCGGCGAGTATCTGCCGCCGCTCTCGCTCGCGGACATCGAGGCGAGCTTCCGCCGCTGACGCGGCGTCAGAGCCGGCGCAGCGCGCGTTTGGCCAGCTCTTTCGCGCGCTCGATTTTCTCCGCCTCGGTACCGGCGCCGCCCGGACTCACGCGTACGTACGCGTCGCCTTTGCGGACAAAGAGCTGTCCGGCAATGCGGCTGCCGGCCCAGTACGCGTCGTCGCCGATGCCGCGGATGCGTTTCGGCTCGACCTTCTTCGCGTCCGGCTCCGCCTCGAGGTCGTCGCTGCCGTGCGCTTTGGCCGCGCGCTCGCGCATCTCGCGCTCGCGTTCGCTCTCGACGTGGAAGTTCTCGCGGAAGAACTGCCGGCCGCCGCGGCGCGTGACGTCGACGCTGACCGACTTCACGAACGTCGGCAGCTCGTAGAAGCACTGCGAGGTCTCGCCGCGCGGCGTGAGCTGCGTGTCGACGTACGCCTCGCCCTGCACGGCGGCGAGATCGGCGCGCGTCAGCACCTGACACGCGTTCGGCTTCGCAGTCGCGGCGCGAGCGGCGGCATGGACGAGCAACGGCCGCGCACTTGCGTGCGCGGCCGTGGTGAGAATGGCGAAGTAGATTCCGAGTCTCATGGCAAGACGAGCGGCGTCACGGCGGTCTGGATGTCCGACGGCGTGAGGCCGAGGTTGATCACCTTGACAAGATACACGCCCGAGCCGCTGACCGGTTGCTCGAGAGTGGCGAGACCCGACGGGCCGTCCGCCGTCGCCAGCGTGAGCCCGAGCGGGTCGAGAAGGAGAATGCGCACCGGAGCTCCCGACGACGACTCGGCGACGACGGAGAGCGTCTGCGTGCCCGCGGGAGCATCGAGCGACGTCGTGGACGTCTGCGCCGGCGCCTGCGTGTTCGCGCTGCTGCTGGTCGTGCCGAGCGTTGCTGTCGCGGTCGACGTCGGCGTCGCGTCCTCGAGGACGAAGCCGTCGACGTAGACGGTGCCGTGCAGGTTGCGCAGCTCAAACGTGTGCGCGCCCGCGGCGAGGTTCGGATACGACGCGCTCGCGCCGAACTGCGGCACGAAGGTCGAGCCGCTCGTCCCTGCGAAGTTGATCGTGCCGCGCGTCGCGCCGTCGATGAAGACTTCCGCCGTGCCCGCGCGCGGACTCGTCGCGTAGGCGAACGTGATCTTCCCCTTGCGTCCCTGCGGCACGGTGACCGTGAGGCTCAGAGAGTGCGCGTTCGAATTGCCGGAGTGCATGCGGAAGTGACCGCCGCTCGCCGCCGCGGCGTTGAGCGAGTGCCAGCCGGACGTGTACGAGATGCTCGGATGGTTCTCCTCGATGGCCGTCACGACCGGCGGGCAGACCTGCCAGCTCGCGCCGACGGCGCCGACGTTCGGCGCGCGGTCGGCGGGCGTCGTGAAGCGCACCGCCTGCTCGTGCGCGATGGCGACGGCGTACGGCTCGATGACCGCGGGGAGCGTCTGCAGATCGTTGACGGGGACCGTCGGATTGCCGAGGAGCGAGAGCGGGACGTTGACGGAAAGCGAGCCGTTCACGCCGCTCACGGTCGAGCCGGTGACGGTCGTGGTCGAGCCGACGAACGCGTCAGCGGCCTGATCGTATTCGCCGAACGCATACGCGATCGTGCCGCGCACGTCGACGGACACGCGCGTCGCGTAGTTGCGCGTCGCGATCGAGCCGTCGGAGTTCTTCCGCGCCGCGGTCCACGTGGCGTAATAGAAGGTGCCGAGGGAGCCGGTGAGCGGCTGCGGCGTGAAGTTCTTCACGTTGATCGTGGTGACGAGCGACTGCCCGTCCGCCGACAGGCCGAACGACAGCGAGGTGATGTCCACCTGATCGGCGTTGCCGCCGTTCGCGTGCAGCAGCGGATGATCGGCATCGCCCGCGGGATCGGTGGCGACGACCGTGCTGCACGTGGTGAGGGGCGGGCCGGGAGGCGCCGGCGCGGCAGGATTGAGATCGGGGCCGGCCATCGAGTCGAACGCGGCGTACATGCGGCGGCCGCTCGCCTGCCGCGCGATGACCGCTTTCGCGGTGAAGTCGTTCGTCGCGCTGAGACCGTACGAGCGCTGGCCGGCGATGCAGTTCGCGCTGATGCAGCCGTCGTCGTAGCCGACGAGCACGCGTCCTTCCTTGTCGATCGTGGCGTCGAAGAAGTCGAGGAGGTTCCGGCACGTGCCGTCACCGCAGATGCCGCCGCGCTGGATCGGATCGCCCGGCGTCGCGTTCTGCGTCACCCACGTCACGCCGCCGTCGAACGTCGTCGAGATGAAGAGATACCAGACGCCGGGGAAGTCGGGCGAGCTGTACGCGCCCGCGGTCTCCGTGCCGAAGTACGCGACCGCCGCGCGGTTGCCGTCGCCGGCCACCGCCGCGTGGAAGAGCGCGTTCTCGATGTGCATCGACGCGCCGACGTCGGTGTCGCGGATCCACGTCAGACCTTTGTCCTTCGACACGGCGACGTGCGAGTGGCCGTCCGCGGCCTGATACGCGAAGTACACCGTGCCGTCCTCGGCGACGGCGACGGACGGATCGCGATCGTCCATCGTGGTCGCCTGCGTCAGCGGGCGGATCGACCAGGTGATGCCGTTGTTCTCCGAGACGATGAGCGCGGGATGTCCGTTCGGGTGATACGGCAGATCGCCGCCGCAGGCGCGGTTCGGGAGATACGCCGTTCCGTCACGCCCGATCTTCAGATGTCCGTGGATGCCGGCGCAGTCCTGCACGCCGTACATCGGCACCGCGGGGCCGAAGGTCACGCCGCCGTCGAGACTGATCGAGCAGACCGCGTACGCGATCGCCTGCGAGCAATACCAGACGCCGTTCGGATAGAGCGGATTGACGCCCGTCGGGATCGGCGCGTGGTACGGGCCGCCGGCGACGGTCTGGTGATCGACGCCCGACGGCGCGCCCGAGCCCATGCTCGGCATGAGCGGCGCGTTGTCGTTGTCGGTGAACTCCATCGTGCTGCCGAGCGGCGTGAGGCCGAGCTCCTGGGAGACGAAGGTGCGGCCGGTGTCGCGATCGGTGAAGAGGATCGGATCGCCGAAGACGCGCGCCGCGTTCGCGAGGACGAGCGGCACCTGATTCCACGTCGTGGTGGCGGGCGTCGTGCGATCGTCGAACGTCACGCTGAGCATGTACGGCAGGAAGCCGCCGAAGTAGTTGACGGTGCCGCCGTTCGGGATGCCGCCGAAGACTTTCTCGGTCTTCCGATTGACGCCGATGGACGGCTCGCCCGCGTCTTCGGCGACGCCCGGAGGCGCGTGGTAGTTGAAGAAGCGCGGCGTGCCGGCGGGCAGCGGCGGCGCGGGCGACGGCGACGGCCACGTCGTCTGCGTGACGCGCGAGAGCGTGAGCGTCGCGTTGAAGGTGACGCTCGGCGAGACGTCGAACGGCGCCACGTAGATCGTGTACGTGCCGTTCGTCACCGGGAAGGAAGTCGACTCCGGATTCAGTGCGCTCGCCGAGCTGCCGACCTCCGTGCCGCTGAAATCGGGCGAGTAGACGTAGACGTCGAAGTCGCTCGTCGTCGCGCCCTGCGTCGTCGTGCCGCTGTTCGTCCAGCCGACCGAGATCGCGGCCTTGTACGAGTTGAAGTCGGTCGACGGGATGTTGACCGTCAGCGTGTACACGCCGCACGTGGCGTCCGTGCACACCGGCGGCGTTTCGCCCGTGGCGGCCGACGGGTTCGAGATCGAATACGGTCCGCCGCTGAAGCTGAGCGTCGGGTTGGATGGGGAGAGCGTGCCGCTCGCCGGCGTCGTGGCCGCGAAGGCGCTGCCCGCGATGATCGTGACGACAAAGAACCAGGCCAGAACTCGGGACCCGTTGGCGCGTGCTTGCATGGAAGCCTTTTCCTCCTGCTCCTCGTGGTAGCGTCACCACCAAAAGCGAGTTTCGGGCCTACTTTCGTAACCGATTGGCAACACGCGAGTTGTTGAAGGTCAGTCTTTTCGGTCGAATTGCGTCGCGTTCTGGCCGAGGCGGCGCGGATCGAGGCGGAAGAGCGGCGGCGACGCGAGGCCGCCGAGGATGAGGTGCGCGACGACGTCGCCGACCGCGGGCGAGAGCTTGAAGCCGTGGCCGGAGCCGCCGCCGGCGATCCAGACGTTCTTCGCGTTCGGATGGCGGTCGATGACGAGGTGTCCGTCGGGGCTGTTCTCGTACTGGCAGACGCGCGACTCGACAAGCGGCGCGTTCGCGAGCTCGGGGAAACGCTCCGCGAGCAGATGGCGGGCGCGCGCGAGGCCGTCCGCGCTCGGCGCACGCTCCTGCGTCGTCGGATCGACCGGCTCGCCGCGCGTGTCGTCGGCGACCTTGAAGCCGCGCAGATGCGTGTCCGGAAGTCCGTAGAAGATGCGTTCCCCGAAATCGATCCATACGGGGAAATGTCCGGGGCGATAGCGCTCGGAGCCGGCCGGCGTGCCGAAGAAGAAGACCTCCTGCCGCGTCGGATGGATCCAGGTTCCGAGCACGTCGGGGAAGACGCGGCCGAGCCACGGGCCGCAAGCGAAGACGTACGTATCCGCCTCGACCCCCGAGCCGTCGCTGAGACGCAGCGCGGCCATCGACTCCGATGCGATCGCGCCCGGCTCGACCTGCGCGGTGCGATAGACGCCTCCTGCTTTGACGAACGCGTCGCGCACGACCGCGCACGCACGCCGCGCGGAGAGCGCGCCGGCGCGGTGTTCGAGCCACACCGCGTGCACGCCGTCGAACGCGATCTGCGGATAGCGCTTGCGCGCGTCGGCGAGCGCGAGCGACTCGACGGGGAAGCCGAGGTCCGTGAGAATCGGCACCGCGGAGCGGACGTACGCGTCGTCGCCGCGCAGCATCCAGAGCGCGCCGGTCTCGACGTAGAGCGGTTCTTCGACGGACGCATCGAGCTGCGTCCACAGCTCGTACGCGCGCTTCACCATCTCGACGTAGAGGCGATCCGCGCCGTAGATCGCGCGAATGACGCGCGTCTCGCCGCCCGAGCTCGAGCGCGAGTTGCCGGGGCCCCACGCGTCGAGCAGCGTGACGTCCGCGCCGGAGCGCCGCAGCTGCAGCGCGATCCAGCCGCCGAACGCGCCCGCGCCGACGACCGCGATGCGCTGCTTCGTCGCGGGCGCGGGCGCCGCGGCGCCGAGCTGCGCGAGGAACGGAAGCGCGGCCACGCTGCCGAGAAACGTCCGGCGGGACACGTCGCGATCGTGCGGCATGGAACGCATTCTACGTGGCGCGCGCGCCGCGATGTGAGACCATCCGCCGCGATGCCATTCACTGCATTTGGTCTGCACCCCGATTTGCTGCGTGGAGTCAAAGAGCTCGGCTTCACGCGCCCCACGCCGATTCAAAGCGACGCCATCCCTCCGGCGATCGAAGGACGCGACGTCCTCGCCGCCGCGGCCACCGGCAGCGGCAAGACGGCCGCGTTTCTCCTGCCCATCCTGCAGCGCCTCATCGGCAAGAAACGCGGCACGACGCGCGCGCTGATCCTCACGCCGACGCGGGAGCTCGCGGCGCAGATCGACGAGCACCTGCGCGATCTCGCCGTGCACACGCCGCTCTCCGGCGCGGCGATCTACGGCGGCGTCGGCATGGGGCCGCAGGAGCACGCGTTCCGCAGCGGCGTCGACGTGCTCGTCGCGACGCCCGGGCGCCTGCTCGATCACTTCCAGCGTCCGTACGCGAAGCTCGACGCGCTGGAGATCCTCGTACTCGACGAAGCCGATCGCATGCTGGACATGGGCTTCCTCCCCGACATCCGCCGCGTGCTCAAGCATCTGCCGGTGAAGCGGCAGACGCTCTTCTTCTCCGCGACGCTGCCGCCGCCGATCGTCGAGCTCTCGCGCGAGATGCTGAAGAACCCGGCCATGATCGCCATCGAGCGGAAGGCCGCGCCGGCGGTCGGCATCACGCAGTCGGTCTTTCCGGTGTCGCAGGAGCTGAAGATGTCGCTGCTCGAGACGCTGCTCGACCGCGGCGAGATCCGCAGCGCGATCGTCTTCACGCGCACGAAGCATCGCGCAAACCGCGTCTTCGAACAGCTCGAACGGAGCAAGGTCAACGCGGCGCGCATCCACGGCAACCGCAGCCAGCTGCAGCGCACGGAAGCGCTGGCGGGCTTCAAGTCGGGCAAGTACCGCATCCTCGTCGCGACGGACATCGCCGCGCGCGGCATCGACGTCGAGGCGCTCTCGCACGTCGTGAACTTCGACGTGCCGAACATCCCCGAGGACTACATCCATCGCGTGGGGCGCACGGCGCGCGCGGAGCTCACCGGCGACGCGATCACGTTCGTCGCGCCGGACGAGGAGAACGACCTGCGCGCCATCGAGCGCGCCATCAACAAGCGCCTGCCGCGCGTGACCGTGCCCGACTTCGACTACACGCGAAAGCCGGCCGAGAAGCTCGAGATCCCGATCCACGAGCGCATCGCGGCGATCCGCGCGAAGAAGGCTGAAGACCGCGCCCGCGCCGCCGCGAAAGCGGAACGCCGCGCCCAGGCGCAGCCGGGCGGCGGGCGGGGGCAGGCGAATGCGGGGCGCACGCAAACGAACGCGCCGCGCAACGCGAGCGCGCCACGCACGCAGGCGAACGCGCCGCGCAACGCGAGTGCGCCGCGCACGAACGCCATGCACGGCAATGCCTCGCGCACGAACAGCGCGCCGCGCGGCGACGCCCACTCGCCGCGCCCATCACGTCCCGACACGTCCACCTCCCCCGCCTCTCCCTCCGGCAACGCCCGGCGCAGACGGCGGCGACCGTAAGGAAAAACGTCCCGGCGTCACTCCTATGAATGAGCGGCAGCGCCGCTCCAGGAGGCGACATGGTCGAGATTTCTCCTCATGCGTTACGTGCAGACTCAGGTAAACCGACGAACGAGAAACTGACCTGCAAGAAAAACGACAAGTATGCGTTGAAGGGTCCGCAGGTGGACCCGCAGGCGAGTTGGTGGATCGAGTGCCGCGGGGCCGGCGGCGATCTGTGTCCGTTCCCCCGGCCCGTGACGCTCGATGAGCTACTGAGCCGGGTAGATCCCTCCGCAAATCAGTATCCGACCGACGTCGATACGCTGCGCATCGAGCTCGAAGAGCTGATCATGCTGGCGCGCCTTCGCGACGAAGCGGCCGCCGTCTCCCATCGCGCCACGATGACCCCGCAGCAGGAGCCGCAGCGCGACCGCCTGCCACTGAGCCCGTTTTTGCAACTCCGTCCGCAGCCGCTCGGTGCCGTCGTCAACACCGCGCGCGACGGCGCGTTCCCCGTCATCAACTCCGGTCGCGAGCTCGCGCGCTATTTCGAGTCGGAAACGCCCGGGCTGCAGTTCCGGCATGCGCTCAACTACATGATCCGCGAGACGCTCTGGTCGCCGCCGCGGCAGGCGTTGGTGTGGGCGGCCCTCGACACGGCGATCTACAGTGCGCTGCAGGCGGCGTGGTACTTCAAATGGCGCGGCGGTCCGGGCGTGCAGTTCCGGCCTCGGCCGTGGGAGTGCTACGAGAAGCTAGACGTGCTGTTTGACCGCGTGCCGAACAGCACGAACTCCGCGGACGGCGAACGGCGTGCGCTTCCGTTCGGCGCGCAGCCGCTGCCGTCGCCTGCAAATCGTCCGGAACCACAGGTGCCGGAGTCGTTCGTGGCGGACCTTCTCACGACCGATCCGAGTCAGCCGACGCCAGGCACGCCGCGTCATCCCGCGTATCCATCCGGACACAGCACGTACTCGGCCGCCGCGGCGACGCTCCTCATCGCCTTCTTCCCGCAGTACACCGAGGAGTTGCGCCGGCTCGCTGACAACACGGGCATGGCGCGACTGTGGGCGGGCGTGCATTGGCGCAGCGACCACACCTTCGGACAGCTGGTCGGAAGCACGGTCGCGAAGCTCATCGTCGAGCAGATCGAAGCCGGAGGGATTCATCTCGATCCCGTGAACGATCCCGTTTACTTCGATCCACCGAACCCAGTGCCGCGCCCCTGTCCGTGAGCCTCGACGGGAGAGCGTCACTCGTAGCGGCATCAGCCTTGAATGACGCTCTCCCCGTGCTGACCCACGAAACGCAGACCGAAGTCCGCGAGGCGATGCGGGAGCTCTCGCGCGCGCTCATCCAGCGCGACGCGGCCACCGTCGCGCGGCTGCTCGACGACGACTTCACCGGCTTCGACGCCTCCGGCGTCATCGTGAGCAAGTCGCAGTGGCTCGCCGATCTCGCCAGCGGCGAGCTCGCGTTTCACTCCATCGACGCGGACTCGATCGACCTGCAGGTGCTCGACGACGCGGTGCGCGTCCATGCCGACCTCACCTTCCGCGCCCGCTACTCGCGCAGCAGCTACAACGGCTCCTTCCGCTGCCTCGGCATGTTCGTCCGCCGCGACGACTCCTGGAAGCTGCTCATCAGCAAAGCGCGCGTCGTCCCGTCGATCTGAACGGATGCAGTGACCGAACGCTATCTTCCGATCGAAGCCTACGCCGCGATCGGCGACATGCGCTCGGCGGCGCTCGTCTCCCGCGAAGGCGGCATCGACTGGCTCTGCTGGCCGCGCTTCGACAGCCCGTCGATCTTCGCCAGCCTCCTCGACACCACGCGCGGCGGCACGTTCCGCCTCGCGCCCGACGGCGACTTCACGGCGACGCGCCGCTACCTCGACGCGACGAACGTCCTCGAGACGACCTTCACCACATCCACCGGCTCCGCGCGCCTTCTCGATCTCATGCGCGTCGACGGCGACGCGCCGATGCTCATCCGCAAAGTCGAAGGCCTCGACGGCAGCATGAACCTGCGCGTGCTCTTCGCGCCGCGGCCCGGTTATGCATCCGAGGCGCCGCGACTGCGCGCGGACGACGGCGAGGTGTACGTCGAGTCGGCGACGCTGCGTCTGTGCCTCCACGGCAACGTCGAGCTCACGTGCGAGACGCAACAGGCCGCGGCAACGTTCGCGCTGAAGAAGGGCGAGACGCGCTGGCTCGCGCTCGCGGACGCGAATGACGTTCGCATCGACGGAGGCACGATCGACGCGGAGATCGAACGCACGATCGACTTCTGGCGCACGTGGGCCGCGCAGCTGACGTACGACGGCCCACACCAGGCGATGGTGCTGCGCAGCGCGCTCGCGCTCAAGCTCCTCACCTACCGCCCGTCCGGCGCGCTCGTCGCCGCGCTCACGACGTCGCTGCCCGAGCACATCGGCGGCGTGCGCAACTGGGACTATCGCTTCTGCTGGCTGCGCGACGCGTCCTTCACCGTGAGCGCGCTCGACAACTGCGGCTTCGAGGACGAAGGCGCGGCGTTCGTCGACTGGATGATCGACGCCGCGCGCGTCACCGAGCCGGACGTCGACGTGCTCTACGACGTCACCGGCGGCACGCGCGTCGACGAGCGCATCCTCGACACCTTCTCCGGCTACCGCGACTCGCGTCCGGTGCGCATCGGCAACGCCGTGCACGATCAGTTTCAGCTCGACGTCTACGGCGAAGTCGTGGCCGCGGTCGAGGAGCACATCGAGCGCGGCGGCCAGTTCACGGAGGGCGTGCGCATCCCTGAAAACGTCCAGCACCTGCTGCGGCGCCTGCTCGACGTCGTGGTTCATCAGTGGCGCGAGCCGGACAGCGGCATCTGGGAGAAACGCTCGGGGCGCCACCAGCACGTGCACGCGAAAATACTGGCGTGGTCCGCGCTCGACACCGCGTGCCGACTCGTCGAGCACGGCTGCATGGACGGCGACGTCGCGCTGTGGAGGCGCGAGATGGACGGCATCCGCCGGATGGTGCTCGAGCACGGCTTCAACGACCAGCTGCAAAGTTTCGTGAGCATCCTCGGCGGCAGCGAGCTCGATGCGAGCCTGCTCTACGCCGCGCGCGTCGGCTTCCTCGACCCACGCGATCCGCGCATGCTCGGCACCATCTCCGCGATCCGCAAAACGCTCGGCCACGACGATCTCGTGTACCGCTACGAAGTCCGCACGAACGACGGCCTGCCGCCCGGCGAAGGCGCCTTCCTCGCGTGCAGCTTCTGGCTCGTCGAGGCGCTCACGCTCGCCGGCGAGACCGACGAGGCGCTCCGCATCTTCGAGAAACTCTGCAGCCGCGCGAACGACGTCGGCCTCCTCCCCGAACAGATCGACGTCGAGAGCGGCGCGTTCCTCGGCAACTTCCCGCAGGCGCTGACGCACGTCGCGCTGATGAACGCCGCGCTCAGCCTGGCCGGCCAGGGCGGACGCGCGGTGCGCAAGCAGGAACAGCGCGGCAACCGTCCCTGACGGAGTTCCGCGCCGCTTTGCGCGATCTCATGTATGAGAATCGTCCATCGACTGTCCGCTCTTGCCTTGCTCGCTCTCGCCTCCGCCGCGCTCGCGCAGCAGCCGGCCGCCATCACGCTCCCCGACCTCAATCCGTCGGAATGGTTCGACGGAAAGATGGGCGGCACGTTCGGCGCGAAGACCGTCACCGCGTTCGCGAAGACGAACCGCGTCGCCATCGCCGGCTTCCGCGTCGTCTACGTGACGCACAACGAGGCGCACGCCATGGTGCGCGCGACGTATCTCCCCGGCGGCGTCGAGACCGGCTCCGCGCGCTCGAAGATGGAAGTCGATCTGAAAGGCGTCGACGACGCGACGCTGCAGGCCATCACCGACCGCGCGTACCAGCGCTTCGTCGAGCAGCTGAAAGCCGCCGGACGCGAAGTCGTCACGCCCGGCGCGTTCACCGCGTTCAAAGTCGCGACCGTTCCGCAGGACGTCAACACCGGTCCTCTGCGCGGCAAGGCGTTCTCGCCGGCCGGTCTTCCGCTTTGGTGGCAGGTCGGCGACGCCTGGGGCGACGCGGGCCTCGGCCAGAAAAACATGCGCGCGTTCAACCAGATGTCCGAGAGCCTGCAGGCGCCGATCACCATCGCGCCGCAGATCGTCGTCGACTTCGCGCACATGGGCTCGAGCGGCAATCACAGCGGCCTCATTCAGCGCAGCGCCGAAGTCAGCGCCTCGCTGGCGATGAGCATCCCCACGTTCAACACGCGCGTCGTGCGCGCCGAGCAGACCCGCTACGGCGGCATCGTCTTCAAGGGCGACGACGGCGCGCTGGCGATGACGAAGACGCTCGACACCGACGTCGAGTTCGCAACGATGCGCAAGGTCGACGAGAAGAGCGGCCGCGTCATCAACCTCACCGGTCCCGACTCGAAGAGCAAGAAGTGGCTCAACGCGGCGGAGACGACGAACGAGGCGTACAGCGCCGCGGCCGACGCCGTGCTCGCGGAAGCGACGGGCGCGTTCGCGAAGCTCTTCGCCGCCAATCCCGCCAAGTAGTCAAGTACCGAACCAGTAGCTGAACTTCACCATCACGACGTCGCGCGAGGGCGCCTCGAAGCTCTCGCGCACGTCGCGGTGGAGGCGGAAGTCGCCGATCGGCAGCTCGTCCTCGCGGCTCTCGTTCCAGACGAAGTAGAGCGCGGAGCCGGGGCGGAACTCCCACCGCAGCACGCCGTTCGCGCGGATGCTGCGGAAGTTGAAGTCGGGATCGCCGAACGAGAACGCCCGCGCCGGACCTCGGCCGTCGGGATCGACCGTGTATTCGTCGTTCGTCGCGTCGTAGCTCAGCGCGTCGTAGCGATGGAACGCGAGCGACCGCGGACGCGCCACTTCCTTGAAGTCGTGATAGTCGCCCGTCGCGATGTACGGCTGCAGGTAGAACTGCAGCGAGAGGCGCGAGGTGAACGTCCAGTCGACGCGCGTGGCGAGATCGAGCACCTTCTGGTCGATGGCCGCGAAGACGTAGCGCGCGCCGTACGTCGCGGTGGCCGTCGCGTCGCTCTGCGTCATCACGTACTGCTGCGGCAGACGCGACGTGCGATACGACGGCGTCACCTTGACGGAGAGCCGCGGTGTCGGCCGATACGTGGCGCTGAGCGCGACGACGTTGTCGGAGCCGCCGCCCTGGTATTGCAGGAGCTCCGTCCACGCATCGAACGAGAGCGGCTTGCGCGTGTCGCTGCCGATCTGAAAGCCCGACCACTGCCGGCGCGGCTTGCGGATCGCCGGACCGCCGCGCGTGGCGCGGTCGTCGATCGTGGACAGCTCCACGCCGCCCCACGCGTAGCCGCGCCAGTAATTCGTCAGCGTCGTGTTGCTGTCGTACCAGAGGCCGTTCTCGATCACGTCGCCGCCGAAGTTCATGTGCTGGAACTTGCCGATCCAGAAATTGCGGCGGCGCGTGTACTTGCGCAGATCGGGATCGACGTACAGCAGCACCGCGTGCGTGGTGATGATGTCGGTGCGCGGCAGGAAGCCGACGTCGTTGACCTCGTAGCCGGGCGAGTACGCCTCGGCCTGCAGGTTGTACTGCCAGTGCCCCGCGTGCTTCGCGAAGAGCGCACTGCCGCCGAAGCCGTCGAGCGCCGTGCGGGAGGCGTCGAGCGTGAGGTAATCGGCGTCGGGGCGCTGGTAGTAACGCGCGGACGAGCGCTGCGTACGCAGGATCGCCGCGGGCGAGCCTTCCACTCGCGTGCCGCTCGCCGACCATTGCAGCACGTGCGTGTTGTCACCGAAGACGCGGTAGCCGTCCGCCGACGCGCTGTACGCGGCGCTGCGCAGCAGCGGATCGAGACGATCGTCGAGACTGCGGTTCACGCTGGTGATGCGCAGCCCCGCCCCCGCCTTCGTGCCGAAGTCCTTCGCCATGCGCGCGGCGAGGTAGTTCGTCAGCGGCTCGACCGACTCCTCGCGCGGTCCGGAGCCGGGATCGACTCTCCCTTTCTCGTTCTCGGTCACGGCATCGAGCAGAGCGAGCGTCCAGCCGCTGGCGGTCTTCCCCGTCACTTTCGCCGCGCCGAGGATCGTGGTCTGGTCGGGAGCGCCGAGGGCGCCGAGAAACGCGGTGCCCTGCGGTGAGCGTCCGATGCGCCGCGAGTAGAAGAGCACCGGCTGATCGAAGTTGAAGCTGAAGACGTGATTGGAAACGATGTCGGGCTCGAAGAGGCTCGCCCCTTCGACGAAGAACGGCCGCTTCTCCGGGAAGAACAGCTCGTAGGCCGAGAGATTGACGCGCGCGGGATCGACCTCGACCTGCCCGAAGTCGGGATTGATCGTGCCGGTCAGCGTGAGGTTGCTCGTGAGCGCGTACTTGACGTCGAGCCCCGCGCTGCCGGTCGTGTCCGTGCGATCGCCGATGGCGCGCGCATCGCTGTCGACGCGCGCCGACGTGTACGGCAGCAGTTCCAGTCCGCGCCGCGGCTTGATGCCGTCGATGCCGGTCAGCAGCGCGAAGCGCGACACGAAGCCGGCGTCGCGCTTCGGGATGTAGACGACGCGCGAGAGCTCGCCGCGCCGCGAGATCGCGCGGCCGAGGTTGATGCCCCACGTATGCGACGCGCGGTCGGGGAAGCGCAGCTGCGAGTACGGAATGGCGAGCTCCGCGATCCAGCCGTCGCTCACGATCTTCGTCGCCGACGACCACACCGCGTCCCAGTTCACGTCGGAGAGAGAGTCACTCGATAAGGCGGCGTCGTACTGCACGTTCGCCGGATTGACCTGGAACGTCGCGCCGGAGCGGTGGTCGAGGTGCGGGTCGAGGTAGACGCGGAACCAGTCGGATTCGATGGTCGTGTCGCGGCGCCCGAGTAGCGAGGTCACGGGATGCGAGTCGTGCAGGTACGCGCCGAAGTAGATCGCGTCGTCGTCGTACACGACCTTCACCACCGTCTTCTCCGACTCCGGCTTCCCCTCTTCCGGATCGCGCTGGATGAAGCCGGTGATCTCCGGCGCGTTCGCCCACGCGGGATCGGAGAGATCGCCGTCGATGACCGGCGGCTTCGCGGCGCGCACGGCGCGGTACGTCTGCGGCGGCGTCTGCGCGAGAACGGATGAGGACAGCAGGAGCAGGAGCGCGACAAAGCGCATCGTGAGTGAATCCTTTCTTACACGCGTGAGACTTGCTGCAGAAAAATGAGCGTGACAGGCGCCGGCGCGGCGGCGAACGCCGCGCCGGGTCTTCGATCACGCTCCGGCGGCTCAGCGCCGCGCCAGGTTGTCGATCACGCTCGCGGGCAAATCCGTGTTGTGCCGCAGGAGCACGCGCAGCCAGTCGGCGCGCTCGCCGGGCGTGAAGTTGCCCTCGGAGCAGTGCCATTCGGCGCGGCCGTCTTCCAGTCTGTAGGTGCGATCGCGCCCGCCGAGGCGTTCCTCGACGAAGATCGCGCCGCTGTCGCGCGTGTCGATCGCGCCGGTGGCGTCGTCGAACTTCACGTTCGTCGCCTGCACGCGGATGTAGACCGGCTGTCCGTCGCGCGTCCCCTCGTATTCGACGTTCGCGTTCCAGGTGCTCAGCGGCGGACGCCCGTCGTCGCGCGCGGCGAAGTCGATGTTGGTGGTGTGGAACGCGGCGGAGAGCAGACGTTCCGCGTCGCGCGACCACGGCTGCTCGTCGCCGTCGATCGTGTAATGGCGGACGAGGTCGCCGCGGCGGTCGCGCGTGATGTCGACCGTGCGCCCCGGGCCGCGCTCGGAGTCGTAGCGCACGCGCACGTACGCGCCGGAATCCTCGAGTTCGACGTCGGAACCGTCGAGCGCGATCCACGCGTCGTGCGCGCGGAAGAGGATGTGCGCGTGTCCTTCGCTGCCGTCGTACGTGTGCGAGAGCTCGGCGTCGGAGAAGTGGTTCGCGTGTGCCGCGTCGAGCGTGCGCGTGGACGTCGCGTGACGCGTGGTCGCGACCGGCTGTGCGAGCGCAATCTGCGGCGTGCTCGTTTCCAGCACGACGCGCGGCGTCGCAGCGGCTGTCGTCATCGAGGTCAACACCTGCACGCGCGGCGACGCCACCGCGGACGTCAGCGCCGGCACGCACGCGGGCGCGAAGAGCGCCATCAGCGCGAGCAATCCGAGCGCGAGCGCCGCATGCACGTGCAATCGCAGCGGACGATCCGGCCGCGCCGACCGCAAGACGCGCGTGACGCGCGCAATGAGATTCGACCCACCCTCGGCCATCGCCGCGACGGCCGGCGTCGTCGGCACGACGTGCGCCGCGAGCTCGGCCAGCGTCTCCGCGAGCGCCTTGCCGTTGCCCGTCTGCAGCACCGCCGCGTCATCGCACAAAAACTCCGCGGTTTCCTTCATCTTCGCCTGCACCAGCCAGTTGAGCGGCTGGAAAAACAGCAGGGCCTTGATCACTTCCGCGATCGTGAGCCAGAGCGGATCGCGGCGCAGCAAGTGCGCGAGCTCGTGCGCGAGGATCGTCTCGCGCTGCTCGTCGCTGAGGCGCGGAAACACGCCCGCGGGAAGGACGATCTCCCAGCCGATCATCGCGATCGGCGACTGGATCGCGCGCGACTCGGTGAGCCGCACCGGACGCGCGCGCAACGCGACGCCGGAGAGACGATCGAGCAGCTCGCGCTCCGGCCCCGCCACGAGCTCGACGCGATCGCCGATCGCGCGCAGGAAACGCGCGCGTCCGAGAACGATGCGGCCGAGAAACAGGAGCGCGCCGGCGATCCAGAAGGTGGCGAGGAGGGAGAAGGAAGTCGCACGCGCGGATTGCGGCTGCGGCGACACGGGTCGCGTGACCGGCGCTGCGGATTGCGATTGCGCGGGCTGCGACTGCGCACGCTGCGAAGGCGCCGCGGAGACTCGCTCCGCGACGGGCGCGAGCGCCGCCGGCACCGGCATCGTGATGCGGCGCGGCGCACGCGCGGGCAGCACGCGCTCGGGCGGCAGCGACGACTGCAGCGTCGCGGTCACGAGCGCGCCGGCGAGCGCAAGCTTCCACAGCGTGTCGCGCGCGGACGCGGAACGGATCCAGCGCGCGGCGAGCGCGGCCACGACGACGAACAGCGTGCTGTGGACGAGGTACGTCACACTCCAGGCAGTGAGCGAGGCGATCATCGGCGTTCCTTCTTCCTGTCTTTCTTTTCCCACTCCGACACGAGCGCGCGGACGCGCTCGACGTCGCCGGGCGCGACGTCCTTCGCTTCCAGGGCATGGCTGACCAGCGCCGGCAGGCTGCCGGAGAAGAGCCGGTCGAGCACGTTGCGCATCTTGGCGCGGCCGACCTCGTAACGCGTCACGGTCGGCTCGTAGATGAACTCGCGTCCGTCGGCGTAATGCGCGAGAAAGCCCTGCTTCTCGAGGCGCGCCATCATCGTGCCGACGGTCTTCTTGGCGAGACCGGTCTCGTCGAGCAGCGCCTCGTGGACGTCGGTGACGCTGGCGGTGCCGCGACTCCAGACCTCCTGCATGATGGCCAGCTGCAGATCGGTGAGCTCGTGCAGATTCTTTTTCATGGCTGATGTCTTACGCATGTAAGACTAAGTCGCGAGCGCCGCGATGGCAAGAACTTTTTTCGCGCGCCGTCATAGACTCGCTCTCTCGATGCGTTGGCTCGACGCGCTGCGCGTTCCTCCCCCGCCGCTCCGCCGCGGCGAGCGCCTCGCGCTGCTGGCCGTCTTTCTCGTCGTCACGCTGACGCGCTTTCTGTCCCGCGCGCGCGCGCCGCTCGACTGGGACGAGTCGATCTTCGCGACCGCGGTGCGGTCCTACGATGTCGTCCTCCACCACCCGCATCCGCCCGGCTATCCGCTGTTCATCGCCGCCGCGAAGCTCGTGCATCTCGTCGTGCGGCCGGAGTTTCGCGCGCTGCAGACGGTCGTGACGCTCGCGGCGATCCTGCTCTTCCCCGCCGCGTTCACGCTCGCGCGCGAGCTGCGCTTCCGCTTCGCGCCGTCGCTCGCCGCCGCGACGCTGCTCGCGTTCCTGCCGTCGGTCTGGTACTACGGCGGCACCGCGCTCAGCGACATCCCCGCGCTCGCGCTGATCCTCTGCGCGTCATCGCTGCTGCTGCGCGGCGCACGCGACCCGCGCGCGTTCATCGCGGGGATGCTCGTCTGCGGCCTCGCCGCCGCCATCCGCCCCCACCTCGTGCTCGTCGCCGCCGTTCCCGCGCTGCTCGCGTTGCGCAACCTGCGCGTGCGGCAGCTCGCCGCCGGCGTCGCCGCCTTCGTCGTCGTCGTCGGTCTCGCCTACGGCGGCGCAGCGCTGAGCTCCTCGAGCGTGCGCGGCTTCCTCGTCGCGACGCGCAACATCGAGACGCGCGTCACCGCCACCGACTCGTATCGCAATCCCGCGCGTCCTTCGCTCCGCACGCTCGCGCCACACTTTTTCCTGACGCCGTTCGGCGGCGGCATCTCCTCCCGCATCCTCCTCATCCTCGGCGCACTCGCCCTCCTCGACGCGCTCCTGCGCCGCCGCGCCGCGGTGCTCGTGCTTCTACTGATGTTCGTCCCCATCGCCGTCTTCAGCTGGCTGATGCTCGACGCCACCGCGCTGACGCGTTACGCCCTCGCCTACGCTCCCCTCTACGCTTTTCTCGCCGCGCACGCCCTCGCCGTCCTCGGCGATCTCACACGCAACGACGCCATCGTCGTTGCCGCCACGCTCGTCCTCACGATCCTGCTCGCGCGCTGGACCGCGCCCGCGCTCCGCACCGCACGCACGCAGCTTTCCCCTCCCGCCGCGGCCATGCAGTGGGTGCGCACGCACGTGCCGCGCGGCCGCACCGTCTACGTCGACAACTCGCTCGAGCAGCACGCGACGCATCTCCTCCCCGACTACCGCGTGAAGCTCGTCTTCGAAAACGCGAACATCCCCGCAACCGCCTACGCGCCGGGAAACGTCTTCCTCTACGACGGCTTCGCCATGCAGCCGGACGCGCAGCTCTTCCGCTTCGACGACGACGCGCGCCTCCGCGAGCTCGCGCGGCCGATCTATCTCGAGACCACGCTCATCCCACTCGAGCGCATGATCCGCTTCGGCGACGGCTGGTACTCCGCCGAGCACGACGCCACCGGCGCGTGGATCTGGATGCAGCCGTCATCGACCGCGCTCCTCCCCCCGCTTCCCCCCGAGGGCATCCTCACGCTGACCTTCGACATCCCGCCGCGCGAGCTCCTGCCGCACACGCCAATCGTCACGCTGCGCTGGAACGGCGTCCCGGTGGATCGCCTGCTCTGCACTTCCCCGCACATGCGCGCATCCATCCTGCTGCCCTCCCGTAACGACGCCCCGAATGAACTGCGCATCGACGTCGATACCGCCCTCCGTCCGGCCGACCACGGCTTCCCGGATGACACACGCACGTTGGCATTACGTGTGACGACAGTGACGTGGGAACGACCGGGAGCGCCTCCGGCGGGCCGGCGCGGCCGGCTGCGCTAAGGGCCTAGCCTATCTTCACGTGCGTCTAGGCTTGGCCCTAAGCGCAGCCGGCCGCGCCGGCCCGCCGGAGGCGCTCCCGGTCGTCAACGTTAATGGTGCGAGTACGGCGTCTGCAGCGGTGCCACCTCCACGACGGTCATCATGCCGCGGTCCTCGTGCGCGAGGATGTGGCAGTGCAGGACGAAGTAGCCGGAGTAATCGACGAAGCGGCTGCGCATCTTGAAGGAGCCGGGGATCGGGTACTGCGTCCCGTCCGCGGCGGTGAAGATGTTGCCGGACGGGATCGGGAAGACGTCCCACCAGATGCGGTTCTTCACCGGCTCGGTCGGCGTGCACGGCCTCCACGTGGCGGGAACCTTCGGATCGAGCACGCACTGTCCCGGCCGCGCGCCGACCTTCTCGATCGTGTAGAGCGGCACGCCGATGTGATACGGCGCGTCCGTGACCGCCTTCGTGCCGTAGCCGGTCTCCAGCGTGAGTGACGTCGCGCTCTCGATCGACACGACCGTCGCGGGCGCGAGGCCATCGATCGAGATCACGTCACCGACGTGGATCTCCTTCTGAAAGTCCGTGTTCGTGCCGGTCACGGTCAGCACGTTCGCGGTCGTGGTCACCGTGCCGCTGCCTTTCGTGCTCGAGATGAGCGCGTTCGGATCGAACGTCTCGGTCACCTGGAACGGATTGACGTGGATGTGGAACGGATGGGCGATCTGATTTCCGGTCGCCGGGCCGAAGGTCTCATTGACGATCTTCCACTCCTCGGCGCGATTGAGCGCGACTACGGCGCCGAGCTCGCCGTCGAACTTCTTGCCGTCGATCGTGTGCTGCGCGGGGAAGCCCGCGCCGAGGGAGGTGGACGCGAACGTCAGCACCTTCGTGCCGGTGATCTCCGCGTCGGTCACATCGTCGAGGAACGGCGGGAACGTGGGCGCCTTCGCGAGGAACTGCATGTCCGGACCGTCGGGCTCGACCTGCACCTTGAGCAGCGTCAGCTTCGCGACCGGCTGCTTCTGCGGCGGGCGGTCGGACGGATCGACCGTGTTGTAGACGTAGACGTCGTACGTGTTGTTGCCGCCGCGATTGTACTTCGGCGCCTTCACGAGAAGGTCCGCGCGGTTGCCCGACGCGAGGAGGAACTCGATGTTCTTCGTCTGCTGATAGTTCTCGTCCCGGAACTGCACGCCGTCCTGCGCGAGCTGCATCCACTGCAGGCCGGTGGGCGCGAGGAAGTATGCGCCGGCGCGCGACGAGGTGTTGGCGATGCGCCACATCTGCACCTCGTTGCCCTTCATCTTCAGCACGGGGCGGATCTGCCCGTTCACGGCGAAGTCGGGGCCGGGACCGGCGCCCTTCTGTCCCGACACGAGCGCGGGGATCGAGCCGAGTTGATTGAGCACGAGCACCGGCTGCGTGCGCGTCCAGCCCTTGCCGTAGACCGCGTTGATCTCGTCGTCGTATGCGCCTTCGATGATGAAGACGCCGGTCATGCCGTTCGACACGTTGATCGTCGTCGAGCCGTGTTTGTGCGCGTGATACCAGTGCGTGCCGGGCGCCTGTCCCATGATCAGCGGACGGTTCGGCTGTTCGGCCTCGTTCACTTCCGCCGATCCCGCGCCGTGCGTATGCGGCGTGTGCACCGCGGCGTTGTCCGTCTTGAGCGGCTCGGTCGACTCGTACGCCGGGATGCGGTAGCAGTACGGATAGGCGGCCACGTAGTACTGCGGCCAGTTGCCCTGCGCGCGCAGGTGCTCGTTCGCGGCGAACCAGTCGGGCGCGTACTGCTTGAGCAGCGCCTGCTGCGAATTCGTGTAGTCGGCCGGCAGCTCGCTCCACGTCGTCGGCCAGATCTTCGGACCGGGCGTGGCCATCAGCTGCTGCCGGCACGCGGCGAAGAACTCGTCAAACGGCTTCTCGACGCTTGCGGCGGTGACGACCGGTTCGTTCGTGCCGTCGGTCTTGCGCGGCGACGGGCGGATCTGCAGGAACACGTTGTCGCCGGTGGAGTTCGGATTCACGTGCGTGCCGTGGAAGTGCACGTTCGTGAACACCGAGCCGGCGAAGCAGTCGGGATACGTGTCCGCGCCCGCGCCGGTGCCGGGATAGACCGAGCTCTGGTCGCACTGATTGTCATCGACGCCGGGGAACTTGTTCGCGTCGATCATGTTGAGGAACGTCAGCTCGACGACGTCGCCGACGCGCGCGCGGAGCGTCGGTCCCGGCATCGGGTTCGTGAGCGGCGCCTGCGACGACGGATTCCACGACGCCGGCGGATCGCGGCGATACGCGCGCACCCACTGCGGATAGCACGTCGGCGTCGGTGTCTTGCCGGCGATCGTGTCGGGGAAGCGCTGCTGTTCGGAGACGGTGTACAGCGTGCCGCGCAGCACGCCGTCGTCCGTGCGCACGATCTCCGGCACGCGCTGCAGCGGCGCGCCGGTGATGCCGTCGCCGCACGGGATCGAGTTCGCTTGCGCGAACAGACCCGGCGCGAGCAACGCGGCGGAAAGGAACCAGGCCGCGCGCTTCATGCGACCACCTCGATCGCGCCGCGCTCGTCGGGATGGAAGCGGCAGCAGTAGTCGATCGTCTGCCCCGCCGCCGTCTGCACGACGTACGCGGGCGACGACGAGCGATACGCCGCGATCGGATCGCTGAGTCCGGGACCGCTCGCATCGGGCTCACCGTCCGTCAGCGGCCACGGTTGATGCTCCTCGTTCGTCTGATTGTTCCAGCAGACGACGTCGTTCGTCTGCGCCTTCAGCGTGGAGCCGGTGGTGCCGTAGACGTCGGGCACGAACGACGCGCACGGACTGCCGGCGACGATCATCACGGACCATGTTTGACCAGCCATACATCTCCTCCTTGTTTCTCTGTCAGAAGCGGAAGCCGAGGGACAGGCGCAGCGTGCGCGGTCGTTGGTAAGCGAGATCGTTGAGCGGTTGTCCGAAGTTCGCGGCGAGCTGATAGTTCGCGCCCATCGCCGTGCAGACCGACGCCGCGGCGCCTTGCGGACATGCGACGGGCGTCTGCCGCGCGGGATCGAACGGCGCGAAGGCCGTCGAGTTCGCGGCCGTGTTCACGGTCGTGCTGATGCGCTGCGGATCGGCGACGCCGTCGCGATTGAACGCGTTGAGCAGGTCGCCCTGCGCGAACCATTCGAGCGCGCCGAAGCGGAGCGACGCGCGCAGCGCGAGGTCGGTCGACTGGATGTCGTCGACGCGCAGCGCGCCGCGTCCGCTGAAGTAGTAGACGCCGTTCGGCACCGTGGCGTAGCCGGGATTCGCGGGCGCGCCGTTGTAGCGCGTGAGGTTGATCGGCGCGGCGATCGAGTACGGCAACGCCGAGTCGTAGCTCTGCAGCACCGACGCGGAGAGCAGCACGGGGCGCAGATCGAACGTGTAGCCCGCCCACGCGCGCATGCGATGGCGCTCATCGCCGGGCAGATTTCCCACCGGCGCCGCGCGGTCGTACGCGAAGAACTCCGGGTAATAGAGCGACGGATCGACGTTCGGGACGGCGCCGTTCGCGGGATTGTCGCTCTCGTCGTTTCCGCGCAGCGTGGCCAGCGTGTAGAAGACGCCGGTGTCGAAGCGGCGCGGCGACCAGCGCGCCTGCAGTTGCACGGCGCGGTACTGGCGGCGCACGTGGTTGCTGTTGCGCAGCAGCGCGAGGTCGACCGGGATGCCGAGCGGCGTGTCGGTGTGGCTCGTGGCGGTGGTGACGCTAGACGCGTAGAAGTCGCGCCAGTCGCGCGCGATCGCATCCGCGCGCACGTAGCCGCTGCTCCCGAGCTCGGCGCCGTAGCCGAGCGTCACCTCGCGCACGGACGGCGACGCGAGCGTGCCGTCGAAGTACGACGTGTAGCCCGGAATGGTGCGCACGCCGTTCGCGCGCAGGTTGTTCGGCGCGCGGTTCGCGGTGCCGCCCTGCGTGGTGTTGAAGAAATCGAAGACCATGCGGATGACGTCGGCGAGCGGCGTCGTCAGCGCGCGGTCGTTGATGGCGGGGCCGCGGTACGCGAAGTCGATCGCGGCGGCGTTGCCCGCGGCCTGATTCGACGACGCGATGCTGTCGGCGATGCGCGAGACGTACTCCGCGTACGAGGCGCTGACGCGCTGCCGTCCGTTGCCGTGCAGGTCGTACTGAATGCCGAGGCGCGGCGAGAGCTTGCGGTCGTCCGCGGCGACGGCACCGTCGGCGTCGACGGCGTGATTGCGGTCCCAGCGCAGACCGCCGGAGAACTGCCAGCGGCCGGCGGACCAGACGTCGTTGAGGAACGCGGAGTCGGTGCGCAGCTCGTCGTCGTTCGCGGCGACGAGGACCGGATTCCAGCGGATGAACGACCCGCCGCCGTTCGCGTTCGACGGGGTGACGACCGGATAGATGACGCCGTCCGCGTACTGCACGCGCGTGACGAAGAGCGAGAAGTCGCTCGCCGACTGATGGTTGTTCGCGTAGCGCCGCTCGGTGAAGCGGTCGACGCCGGCGACGAGGTCGTGCGCGCCCGCGCGTCCGCCGTCGAAGAACACGTGCCCGCGCAGCAGCACGTCGGCGTTGTCGCGGTGCTCCGCGTCGCACGCGCCGCACAGCGTCGGCGCATTGAAGCGCGTGTTGTTGTTCGAGCGGTCGAGCAGCACCGTGCCGCCGGCGAGGTCGGTCGCGAAGCCGCCCGTGCGATCCGAGAACTTCCGCCCCGAGTAGTACGCTTCCGACATCGCGTTCGCGGCGAACATCCCCTCGTAATGCGCGGCCAGCAGCGACTCCGGATCGTCGCGCGTGGTGAGACTCGCCTCGTCGTAGATGTTGTTGTTGAAGCGCACGTCGGTCCCGTGCGTGTCGATCTTGAAGTACGACGCCGCCACGCTGTGCCTCGGCGTCACCTGCGCGGTCAGCTTTCCTTCGAAGCGCTTCTGATCGTTGCCCTCGTTGTAGCTGAACGCCGGCCCGGCCGCCGACGCGGGATTCGCGAACGCCGGAATCGCGACCGTCTGCCGCGCCGTGTCGTTCTTCGCCCAGCGTCCGGCGCCGAAGAACCAGAGCCGGTCGCGCAGCATGAAGCCGCCGAGCGTTCCTTCCCAGACGTGGCTGAGCGGACCCTCGCGCGCCTCGCGCGCCGGCGTTTGCGCGGACCACGCCGGACTGCTCAGCGAGTCGCGCAGCGAGCCGGTGAAGTCGTTGCCGCCCGCTTTCGTGATCGTGCTGACGACGCCGCCGCTGAAGCGGCCGTACTCCGCGGAGATCGCGCCGGTCAGCACCGTCGTCTCCTGGATCGCATCCTCGACGTACATCGGGCGGATCTGCCCGCGCGTGTTCTCCGTGACCGTGACGCCGTTGACGAGGACGAGGTTGTCGTAGCCGGGACCGCCGGAGATCTGCAGCTGTCCGTTCGAGACGCCGTTCACCGTGACGCCGGGCGCGAGCTGCGCGGTCGCGAGCTGATTGCGCTGCACCGGCAGCCGCTCGACTTCCGCGAAAGGCAGGTTCGTCGAGACCTGCGGCGACTCGAGCACGGCGGGCGCGGAAGCGGTGACGATGATCGACTCGCCCGCCGCGGGTTGCATCGCCGCGTCCGCGCGTGCGGGCTGCGAGAGGCGCAGCGTCACGACGAGCGCCGCCTGCTGAAAGCCGCCGCGCGTGAAGCGCACGGTGTACGCGCCCGGGGGCAGCGCGGCGAAATGATACACGCCTGCCTCGCCGGTCGTCGTCGTGCGCATGCCCTGCAGCGCGGGCGACGCGATCGCGACCTCGACGCCGGCGAGCGGCGCGCCGCCCGCGGTGACGGCGCCGCTGAGCGACGCCGTCGTTTGCGCGAGAAGAGTCGTGCTGAAAAGAAGGAGCAACGCCGCGATGAGCTTCATCGCGTCACTTGCTGCTGAGACGAATGGCCTGCGTCGGCGCCGGATCGAAGTTCGCGAAGAACGCGATCGCGTCGGGCGCGCCGCCGCCCGTCACCGTGATCCTGCCGTCCGCGATGAGCTTCGTCAGCGCGGCGTCGAACGAGCCGGGGTGATTCACCACGTCCGCCGCGATCAGCTCGTTCAGCGTCGGGCGGTCCATCGACAGGATGAGCTGCGCGCCCGCGGCGACGGCCGGACCGTTGTTGCCCACCGCGGTGAACTCGCAGATCGCGCGGCGGATGCGCAGCAGGAAGCCTTGCGGCCCGAAGCCGTCGTTGTCGCCGCTGATCCAGATGCCCAGATTGCTGTGCACGTTGCGCTGCATCGTCTCGTCGGCCTTCAGGCGCATCGTCCACTCGTTCACCCACGCCTCGGCCGGCAGATTGATGACGATGTCGCGCGACGTGAGGCCGCCATTGATCGCGGCGTTCGGGATCAGGTGATTCAGCTCGCGCTCGGACGAGAGATACCAGTTGCGCCAGTTCGGATTCGTCTGCGGCGGCGCGAGCTGGCGATACGCGGATGCCTTGATCTTCACCGCGCTCTCGCGCGTCGTGGCGTCGACCGTGTCCGTTTGCATGACCAGCGACGCGAGCTGCGCCGCCCACTGGACCTCTTTCATCGTGCCGGTCTTCAGCGCCTTCGACGCCTCGTCAACGACGTGCGCGGCGCCGCCCATCAGCGCGACCGTGCGATTCGCATTCTCGACCGGCGGCAGCGGATCGAGTGCGACCGGATCGCCCTGGAACCAGCCGAGGTAACCGAAGTAAATCTCGCGAACGGCCTGCGGGACCGAGCCGTAGAAGAACGTGAGGTAGTCGCGCGGATCGGTGATCGCGGGCGGCTTCGCCGTCTCGACCGGCGCCAGATCGTCGATGAGGTACTGCGGCATGTGGATGTGCTGCGGCAGCTCCTCGATGGTCATCCCCTTGTTGAGATAGCGCACGGTCTGGTCGTGCGTGTACTGGATCGCGTCGCGGAAGTTCTGCAACACGGTTTGGATGTTCTGCTGTCCGCAGAGCGGCGTGCCGTGGCTCGGCAGCATGCACCACGAGTCGTACTTGCGCAGCACGTCCACGCTGCGGAACCACGTGGCCGGATTGCGGTAGCTCGTGCCGCGCAGCGAGTAGAGGTTCGGGAACGACGGACCCTGGATCACTTCCGCGGAGAGCAGCAGTCCCGGACCTTTCCAGCTCGCGGGATCGTTCGGCGAGCTGCTGCCGGTGGCGCGGTTCAGCGCGTCGGGGAGAAACACCATGAGCTCGTCGTTCGTCTCGCTCGGGACGTACTCGAGCTCCATCCACAGACCGCCCGCGTGCACGCGCAGCTGATTCGTGAACGTGCGCGACGGCATGCGGAAGCCGGAGTGTCCCGGATTCACCTGCGGGCCGATGCCGTCGTTGATGATCCCGTTCGGCAGCAGATAGCTGCCGTACATGTACGACGAGCGCTGATTGATGATCGTGCCGACGATGGTCCCGGTGTTGACGACGGCGTTGACGATGTCCGCCTGACCGATGACCGGAAGGCAATTCGGGTTCTGCGCGTCGGCGTCGTACACACCGTCGGCGCCGGGCGTGCTCGGATTCTCGGCCGTGCACGGCGGACGGTTCGCGGCGTCGAGGAAGCCCTGCACGCCGCCGGTATGGTCGATGTGGTTGTGCGTGTAGATCAGCGACCGGAACGGGATGTTCGTCGTCGACGCAAGGATGTGCTTCTGCGCGAGCTCGGCGAGCACGCTGGCGGTGGTCTCGCGGTCGCCGAGGGTGTCGACGATCACGACGTCCTTCGTGGCGCGGTTGATCAGCACGATCGTGTTGGCGAGATCGTAGCCGACCGGCAGATACGCGTCGTACGCGAGTCCCGCCGGCTTGTACTTGGAGATGCGCGCATCGGTCTGGAGGTCCCACACCTCCGCGGGCTCGAAGAAGTTGGAGTGCTTGCAGAGCTTCGGGTTGACGGGCGGGCGGCCGGGGCGATTGCAGTCGGGATCGGGAGACTGGGCGACGAGCGAGCAGGCGAAGAACGAAGACACGAAGAGCAACGTCGGAAGAATTCTCAGCGATCTCATCTCACCCAAGGAGAGACGGAGCGAGGCAAATCCCTACCTGCGATTTGCTCGTGCACACGAACGCGCTGCGCCTGCTTTTTTTCGTTCGCCGCCGCTCGCGAATGGAAAACCTCCGCGGCGCGTCAGACCAAGGATGCCGGAGGGATTCAAACGAACATGAGACCGGGACACCTCGCAGTGATGCTCATCCTCACGCTCTCTTCCGCGACCGCCGCGCTGGCGCAGCATTCCGCTCAATGCACCGCGCCGCCCGACAAGGACGGGCAGATCAAGTGCACGCGCGACGCATCCAAAGGCTTCTTCCTCGACATCGTTCCCAACCGCCCGCGCGTGAAGTTCGAGTTCCATACGTACGCGACGAAGATCCGCCGCTCGAAGCCGACCTACGACATCGTCTACCTCGGCGGAGACCAGCCCTATCGCTTCAACGACGCCACCACCGCGGGCACGTTCGGCACGCATTCGTTCGAGGTGTGGCTCGTCGAATGCCGCGACCAGAACGGCATCAAGGCGCGGTGCAGCGAGCTGCTCTCCGTCACGCCCATCGACAACGGCCGGTACTGAGAAAGGAGACGACCACGATGAAACGCATGCTTTCGCTGCTCGCCCTCGTTCTCGCGTTTGCCGCGCACGGTGAAGAGAGTCTCCTGCGCCAGCTCGCGCAACAGCTCCCCGCCTCGCCGAACGACACCATGTGGAGCCTCACCACCGGCAACAACCTGGTGCCGGGCTTCTGGCTCTCCGCCACCAGCGACACCGTCGGCGCGGACCGGCTCGCGCAGGACATCAGCTTTCTGATCAGCCGCGCCGAGAAGCGCGTCGACATCGTCACGATGGCGCCGCTCCCCGACGACGGACTGTTCGCGAATCACATCCGCAGCGGCATCAAAGACCTCGTGACAAAGAATAGGAAGGTCACGGTGCGCATCCTCCTCGGCAACGGCATCACGAACACGAACACCCGCGCGTTCCTCGACACGCTGGCGCCGATCGTCAAAGGTTCCGAGGTGAACGTCATCATGGGCGCCGTCTCGACGTGCATGCCGGGCGCGTGGAGCGACTGCCCAGCGTACGCGTCTCTCGCGACCAATCACGCCAAGATCGTGGCCATCGACGGCAAGGAAGCGATCGTCGGCGGACACAATCTCTGGCCCGCCGATTACGCGAACCCGCGCCCGATCTACGACCTCACCATGCACGTCGTCGGGCCGGCCGCGCAGGCGGCGACGAACTTCGCCGCGCCGCTGTGGAAGCACACCTGCACGTACTCGTGGCACGAGACGTTCGGCACGTCGCGGACGTACGCCGACACGCTGATCGGCGCGACCGGCGAGCGCTGGCCGGTCTGCGCGTACTACCAGCCCGAGGAACCCGCCGCCGGCGACGGCACTATCGACATCCTCGGCGTCGGCCGCGCGGGACTCGGGCTGATTCCGCTGAGCAGCCCGATGACGCCGGAGTTCCAGTGGAGCGATCGCGCGATGCAGTTCCTCTTCGACAACGCGAAGAGCACGATCCGCCTCTCGCAGCAGGACCTCGTCTCGCGCAACGGCAACGCAAACCGCCCCGTCTTCGAGGCGCTCGCGAAGAGCATCGTCCGCGGCGTCGACGTCTACGTCGTCATGACCAACAAGGGCGCGAAGTCCGACAGCGACACGCCGTACTACGAGGGCTACGACGCGCTCGAAACCGCGCAAAAGTTGCACAGCGAGGTTGCGCGCGTGTCGGGAAAATCAAAGGACGCGGTGCGCGATCAGGTCTGCAAGCAGCTGCACCTCGGCAGCATCGCGCGCCGCGGCGCGGACGGCGTCGACACGAATCAGTGGACGACCACGAAACGCCTGCTCGGCAATCACGCGAAGGTCTACATCGTCGACGACCGCTACTTCTACATCGGCTCGCACAACGTCTATCCGATGACGCTCATCGAGAACATCAAAGACCTGCAGGTGTCGAATCAGGAGTACGGCTTCCTCGTCGACGACGCGACGTCGGCGAAGGCGCTGCTGAACGACTACTGGAATCCGACCTGGACCCCGACCAGCACGTTCGCGGTGTCGGGCGATGTGAGCAAGTGCCAGCTGTGACCAGCGACACGAGCCATTACGGCTTGCAGCCCCCGCCGCTGCAGTCGAGCGGCACGAACAACTCCGACTGAATGACCCACGAGCGCGTGCCGTTGCCCGCGTCCGTACCGCGCCATGAGGCGAGGTACGTGCCGCGGGCTTCGGCCGCGCCCGCGGGCTTCGTCCAGTGCGCCGTCCATGTTCCGTGCTCGGCCGCCGTCGCGCCGTCGCGGGCGACCTCGATCGCGTCGGGAGTTCGCACGTAGACGACGTCGGGGTGCTGCGCGAAGCGCTCGGTGAGCGACTTCACGATCGCGTCGCGCCCGTCGTACGCGGCGCCGTTCGCGGCGAGGACGCGCGCATCCTTCGCCATGAGACTTACGACTGCGTCCGTCTGATGCGCGGCCAGCGCGGCGTTCGATTGCGCGCGCGTGTCGCGGATCACCGTCTCCGCGCGCGGCACCGAGACGAGCGCGATGCGATCGCCCGCGGGACTGATCGCGAGGCGCGTGATGCCCTGGAGGTCGGGCTCGTCGAAGCGATGCACGACGTTCCACGCGTCGGGATGCGCGGGGCTCCACGCGTAGATCGTGTTGCCCGACGCCATCAGCAGTTTGTCGGGCGCGATCCAGACGTGATGTCCGCCGGTGGCGAACGGAATCGTGGCCAGCGTCGTCACCTGCTTCGTCTTGAGATCGAGCTGCCGCAACACGAGCTTCGAGTCGACGTGCTCCGGCGCGGGGAACGGCTCTTCCGCGGCGAACGTCACCGCGCGTTTGCCCATCACGCGATACGGCGCGGTGACGGCGCCGGTGGCGACTTTCGTCAGTGCTTTCGTCTTCGGGTCGTACAACGCGATGCCGCGCGTCTCTTCGTTGAGGAAGAGCACCCACGTCTTGTCGTCGATGCGGTTGTAGTAGCCGGCGGTCTTCGTGTCCGTGAGCGGCGCGATTTCCTTGCCGGTCGCACGGTCGTGGAGGAACACGCCGCCGAGGCGAAGGAGCATGAGTTGCTTGCCATCGGAGGTGGGGGTGGGGCTGAAGCCTTTCGCATCGGGGAGCGGCGTGGCGGTGTGCGTGCGCAGTTCGTAGAGCACCGCGTTGAGGCCGAGGCCTGTTTCGGCGACGTCGGCGACCTCGGAGGTGTAGACGAGGGTCGCGCCGTCGGGAAAGAACGCGGGCTGATTGTCGTAGCCGGCGTGCTTCGACACGTTCTCGAGATTCGCGACGGCGAAACCGCCGTCATGCTGATCGAGCGTCCCGACCCAGACCTCGGTATCGAGCATCTGCGCGGACGCGGCGGCGGCGGCGAGACAGAGAACGAGCGAGAAAATCGGCGCGCGCATGGTGCGAATCGTAGCAAAACGGTGTACTCGCGGCGGCGGGGCGGCGGTAGCATGGCGCGCGATGAAACGCACGACGCTCGGTCTCGCCCTCGTCACCGCCGCCTGCCTTTCGCTTCCGCTCGCCGCCGCGCCGCCGAAAACGGCCGCGAAAAACACTGCGGCGAAAACGAGCTCCACCACCAGCACCGAACCGAAATACGACTCGGGTCTTTTCTCCGGACTCGAGCTGCGCTCGATCGGTCCCGCATTCACCTCCGGACGCATCGTCGACCTCGCCGTCGATCCGCGCGACCGCCGCACGTGGTACATCGCGTCGGCTTCCGGCGGCGTCTGGAAGACGACGAACAACGGCACGACCTTCAATCCGATCTTCGAGGACGAAGGCTCGTTCTCGATCGGCTGCGTCACCATCGATCCGAACGACTCGCTCGTGGTGTGGGTCGGCAGCGGCGAGAACAACAGCCAGCGCTCGGTCTCGATCGGCGACGGCGTCTACAAGTCCGTCGACGGCGGCAAGTCGTGGAAGAACGTCGGCCTCGGCAAGTCCGAGCACATCGGCAAGATCGTCGTCGATCCGCGCGACTCGAAGGTCGTCTACGTCGCCGCGCAGGGACCGCTGTGGGCGCCCGGCGGCGATCGCGGTCTGTACAAGACCACCGACGGCGGCAAGACGTGGAAGGCCGCGCTGACGATCAGCGAGAACACCGGCGTCTCCGACGTCGTGTTCGAGCCCGGCAATCCCGACGTGCTGTACGCGACCGCGTATCAGCGCCGCCGCCACGTCTTCACGCTCATCAACGGCGGCCCCGAATCGGCGATCTACAAATCGACCGATGCCGGCGCGACGTGGACGAAGCTCACGACCGGCTTGCCGAAAGAACAAATGGGCCGCATTGGTCTCGCCATCCCGGTGCAGGAGCCGAAGACGATCTACGCGACCATCGAAGCGTCGCGCCGCACCGGCGGCTTCTTCCGCTCGAAGGACGGCGGCGCGAACTGGGAGAAGATGAGCTCCTACTCCGCGCCCGGCGCGCAGTACTACGGCGAGATCTTCCTCGATCCGAACGACGCCGAGCGCATCTACTCGGTCGACGTCTGGATGCGCGTCAGCGACGACGGCGGCAAAACCTGGCGGCAGCTCGACGAGCACGCCAAGCATCCCGACAACCACGTGGTGTGGGTCGATCCGTCGAACAGCGATCACCTGCTCATCGGCTGCGACGGCGGCCTCTATGAGAGCTACGACCGCGCCGCGACGTGGGAGTTCAAGTCGAACCTGCCGCTGACGCAGTTCTATCGCGTGAGCGCCGACGACACGCAGCCGTTCTACCACGTGTACGGCGGCACGCAGGACAACTTCAGCGTCGGCGGCCCCGCGCGCACCGCGTCGGGCAACGGCATCACGAATGCCGACTGGTACGTGACCATCGGCGGCGACGGCTTCCGTTCGATCCCCGATCCGAAAGACCCGAACATCATCTACGCGGAGTCGCAGAACGGCGGCCTGGCGCGCTTCGACAAACGCACCGGCGAGGCGCTCGACATCCAGCCGCAGCCGACCGGCGATCTCGAGCCGCTGCGCCTGAACTGGGACTCGCCGCTCATTGTTTCGCCGTTCGACAGCAACCGCCTCTACTTCGCCGCGCAGTACCTCTTCCGCAGCGACGACCGCGGCAACACGTGGAAGCCGATCAGCGGCGATCTCACGCGCCACATCAACCGCAACACGCTGTCGGTCATGGGACGCGTGTGGGGCATCGACGCGGTGGCGAAGAATTCGTCGACGTCGTTCTACGGCAACATCGTCTCGCTCGCGGAGTCACCGAAGCAGGAAGGGCTGCTCTACGTCGGCACCGACGACGGTCTCGTGCAGGTCACCGAAGACGGCGGCGCGCACTGGCGCAAGGTCGACCACTTCCCCGGCGTGCCCGACGTCACGTACGTCTCGCGCCTCGAGGCCTCGCAGCACGACGCGAACACGGTCTACGCCGCGTTCGACAATCACAAGACCGGCGACTTCAAACCGTATCTCCTCAAGAGCACGGACCGAGGCGCGACGTGGCATTCGATCAACGGCGACCTGCCGCAGCGCGGCACGACGTACGCGCTCGTCGAGGATCCGGTCGACCCGAACCTGCTCTTCGCCGGCACCGAGTACGGTCTGTACTTTTCGCAAAACGGCGGCGGGAACTGGATTCAGCTGAAGGGCGGACTGCCGACGATCGCCGTGCGCGACCTCTGGATCCAGAAGCGCCGCAACGATCTCGTGGTGGCCACGTTCGGACGCGGCATCTACGTGCTCGACGACTATCGCCCGCTGCGCACGATGACGCAGGCCGCGTCGAAGAACGAGGCCACCGTCTTCGCGCCGCGCGATGCGGAGCTGTACGTCGAACGCCTGCAGCTCGGACTCCCCGGCCGCTCGTTCCAGGGCGACACGTACTTCACCGCGCCCAATCCTCCGTTCGGCGCGACGCTCACCTACTACCTGCGCGATGAGCTGAAGAGCAAACGCAAACAGCGCTGGGCGGAGGAAGCGCGCATCGAGAAGGACGGCGGCAACGAGCCGCCGCCGTATCCGACGTGGGAACAACTGCGCGCCGAGGAGCGCGAGGTCGAGCCGGCGATCGTGCTGGTGGTCAGCGATGACGAGGGCAACGTCGTGCGCCGCGTGACCGGACCCGTGACCGCGGGCTTCCATCGCGTGGCGTGGGATCTCCGCTATCCGCCGCCGTCGCCCATCGAGCTCGAGCCGAGCGAGCCGGACGTCTTCTCGCCGCCGCCCACCGGCCCGCTCGCCGCGCCCGGCAAGTACACCGTGCGGCTTGTGAAGCGCGTCGACGGCGTGGAGACGCCGATCGGCGAGGCGCAGACGGTGAACGTCACGCCGCTCTATCTCGCATTGTTCAACGAGTCCGACCGCAAGGACGTCCTCGCGTTCCAGCAGAAAGCCTCACGCCTGCAGAAGGCCGCCATGGGCGCCGCCGGCGCGCTCGACGAGGCGCGCACGCGCGTGCAGCACATCCGCCGCGCCCTCGATCAAATCGATGGTCCCGACCAGAATCTCCTCGCGAAAGTGAACGCCGTCGACAACACCCTGCGCGACCTCGACGAGCAGCTCAACGGCAACGCCACCATCCGCGCCCGCAACGAGCCCACCCCCCCCGCCCTCCTCGATCGCATCAACACCGCCATCAACGGCCTCGGCACCACCCAACCCCCGACCACGACGCACCGCGAAGCCCTCGCCATCGCCGAGCGCGACTTCGGCCCGTTCCTCGCCAAACTCCGCCAGACCATCACCGTCGACCTGGCGAACATCGAGAAGCAACTCAACGCCGCCGACGCGCCATGGACCCCGGGACGCATCCCGACCTGGCCACCGCAATAGGCCGACGCCCGTGTGGCGGCGCAACGCGCCGCCACACGGGATTGCGCGCGCTCAGCTGCGCGGTAACGCGTCAGCTGCAGCGCGTTTGCTGCGACTAGTCGTGCGAGGCTCTCTTGCGCGTCAACACCGCCCGACTCCGCGGCACGTGCATACCCGTCCGGGTTACCGAGGCATGTCAACCATGTACGCGCTTGTTCAGCCGAGCTTTCCCGGTTCGGCCGGCAAGCAGGATGACAACGCCAATGACGGCACCTGGCACGGCAGCCAATGCTGGCAACACGAAGTTGAACCATGTCGGATAGATTGCTGGGAAAGCGGCCGCGTGCTGATTTCTCCAGATACCAACGGCCACGACCCATAGCACGCAGGCAATCCCTGCGGAGAACAGAGCGAGGCGCGTCCGCCGAGCACGACTAAACCATGACCACCCCATCGCTAAAACGACGGTGGTCGCAGCCGCAGCGATCAAGATCCCCAGAAGATGCCGCATGACTCAATGCCCTTCGCTGTCTGTTGCTTCCAGTTCATCCTGAAGCGTCCCAGGGAAGAACGTGGGCATCACGTTCGCAAACGGCCCGATCCCGCTCAGCACTGAGCTCAGCAACCCTCCGGTGCAAGTCAATGACAGCGCCGCCGCGTGAGATGCCGCGCCGTACGTGTTGATCTTACGCGCGTTCGTGGTGCGGCGAACGAGACGCTATTCCTTCCGGTCGAGCATCTCGCGCAGCGTGCGCAGGAGGAGCGTCGTCGGGATGGGCTTCTCGAGATAGCGCACGCTCGGCGGGAGTTTCGTGTGATTCATCATCGAGCTGCTCGTGTAGCCGGACATGAAGACGACGTGGATCGATGGGCGTAACGCGACGAGGCGTGCCGCGAGGTCTTTGCCGGTCATGCCGGGCATGATCACGTCCGTCAGCAGCAGGTGGATCGTGCCCGGGAAGTTTTCGACCAGCGTCAGCGCCTCGGCGGGCATGCGCGCGGCGAGCACGCGATAGCCCTGCTCCTCGAGCGCCTCGCGCGTGACGGCGCGGAGCAGGTCTTCGTCCTCGACGAGCAGGATTGTCTCGTCGCCGTGCGCGGGCGCGAGGTCGTCGGGCACGGGCTCGCGCCGCGCGTCGCCGGCGTGGCGCGGGAAGAACAGCTTGAACGTCGTCCCGCGCCCTTCCTCACTGTACATCCAGATATGACCGCCGGTCTGCTCGACGATGCCGCGCACGACGGCGAGGCCGAGGCCGGTGCCGCGCCCGGGTTCCTTCGTGGTGAAGAACGGATCGTAGATGCGCTCGCGCACGGACTGCGGGATCCCGGTGCCGGTATCGGTGACGATGAGCGCGACGTAATCGCCTTCGCGCAATCCGATGTGCAGCCGCGAGTACGACGCGTCGACGCGCACGTTGCGGCTCTCGATCATCAGCGTGCCGCCGTCCGGCATCGCATCGCGCGCGTTGATGGAGAGGTTCATCAGCACCTGATGCAGCTTGCCGGCGTCGGCGTAGACGCTCCACAGCGGCTCCTCGAGCTCGACGTGGATGTCGAGTTGCTCGCCGAGCGTCGGCCGCAGCAGCCGGACCGCGGAGGCGATGATCTCGTTGATATTGACGATCTGTGGCTCGAGCACCTGCTGGCGCGCGGCGGCGAGTAGCTGCTGCGTGAGATCGCGGTTCTTCGCCGCGGCGGCGCGGATGTCGCCCAGATAGCGGCGCTGCCGTTCGACCGTCACCTCGCGCAGCAGCAGGTCGGTGCGCGAGAAGATCACCATCAGCATGTTGTTGAAGTCGTGCGCGACGCCGCCGGCGAGATGGCCGAGGGACTCGAGCTTCTGCGCCTGCGCGAGCTGCGCCTCGAGGCTGCGCTGCTCGGTGACGTCGCGCGAGACGAAGACATAGCCGAGCGTCTGTCCGCTACGCGTCTTCATGGTCGTGCAGTACGCGTGGAAGAGATAGCGCGTGCCGTCTTTGCGGATGCCGGTGCCGTCCCATTCCGCGCTTCCCTCTTCGTGCACGCGCGGGAAGATCTCGGCCAGCGGCGTGGCGTCGCGCGGCCGGATGAGATCGATCGGCTTGGCGAGGACGTCTTCCGCGGAGTAGCCGGTCAGCCGCTCGGCGCCGGCGTTCCACGTCGCCACGCGGCCGCTGGGATCGAGTGTAAAGATCGCGAAGTCCTTGACCGCGTCGACGAGCAGGCGGAAGCGCTGCTCGCTGTGCCAGAGCGCGTCGGCGGCTTCCTCGCGCTCGGCGCGGTCGGCGGCGATGCGTTGCAGTGCGACCTCCACGACGCGGTGCAGCGCACGCTCGTCGAACGGCTTGACGAGATAGCCGTACGGCGCGGCGAGCTTCGAGCGTTCGACGGTGTCGACATCCGCGTGCGCGGTGAGAAACACGACCGGCGCGGACTGTTCGCCGTGCAGCAGCCGCGCGGTCTCGATGCCGTCCGTCGGACCCTTGATGCGGATGTCCATCAGCACGAGGTCGGGGTGCAGCGCCGCCGCGGCATTGATCGCGTCGCTCCCGTTGTCGACCGTGCCGACGACGCTGTAGCCGAGGCGGCGCAACGTCGCGGCGAGATCCATCGCCACGATCGTCTCGTCTTCGACGACGAGAATGCGCGCGGTCATGTACGGACCCGTTCCCGCGGAAACGCGAAGACGAACGTCGCGCCGCGCTGCCCGCGCTCGACGGCGACGCGGCCGTCGATCTGCTGCGCGAGACCCTGCACGAGGCGCAGGCCGAGCGTCTCCGCCTTGTTCATGTCGAAATCCGGCGGCAGGCCGACGCCGTCGTCGCGCACGACCACATGAATCCAACCGTCCGCGCCGTCCGTCAGCTCGACGCGGATCTCGCCCGCGCGGCCGCCGGGGAACGCATGCTTGAGCGCGTTCGAGAGCAGCTCGTTGATGATGAGACCGCACGGCACCGCCGTGTCGTCGATGCTGAGGAAGATCGGCGGTCCGGCGACGCGCAGCACGATCTTCTCCGGATTCAGCGCGGAGCCGTTGAAGAGCAGCAGCCCGAGCGAGCGGATGTAATCGGCGAAATCGATGCGCGAGAGATCGGTCGACTGGTACAGCTTCTCGTGCACGAGCGCCATCGAGCGAATGCGGTTCTCCGTCTCTTCGAAGATCTGGCGCGTCGCGGAATCGTCGATGGCGGAGGCCTGAAGACGCAGCAGGCTGGAGGTGACCTGCAGGTTGTTTTTCACGCGATGATGGATCTCGCGGAGCATCGCTTCTTTCTCGCGCAGCGACGCCCGGATGGTCTCCTCGGCATGCCGGCGCTCGGTGATGTCGCGCACGATGCTCATCACCATGCGGCCCTGATCGGTGACGAGCGGACTGAGGCTGATCTCGACCGGGAACTCGCGCCCGTCTTTCGTGCGGCCGCTCAGCGCGCGTCCCGCGCCCATCGGACGCAGCCGGGGATCCGCCGCGTAGGCGACGCGTTCGCCGGTGTGCCGCTCGCGCGCGCGTTCGGGCACGAGCAATTCGATCGGCTGGCCGACGAGTTCCTGACGCGTGTAGCCGAAGAGCCGCTCGGTCTGCGAGTTGACGATGACGATCGTGCCGTAGGAGTCGACGACGACGATGCCGTCCGGCGCGGATTCGAGCAGAGCCCGGAAACGCGCTTCCGCCGCGCGCTGCGTCGTGACGTCGCGGATGATGCTCGTCACCAGCGTCTCGCCGCCCGACTCGATCGGACTGAGGCTGATCTGGACGAGAAACTCCTGTCCCGACTTCCGCCGTCCCCACAACTCGCGATCGAGTCCCATCGGGCGCGTGCGCGGCGCCGCCGCATACGCATCGCGTTCGTGCTCGTGACCCTGGCGGAAGCGCTGCGGGATCAGCAACTCCACCCGCTGCCCGAGGAGTTCTTCCGCCCCGTAGCCGAACATCTCCTCGGTCAGCGCGTTCGTCCCGACGATCACACCGCGACCATCGACCACTACGATTGCGTCGGGTGCCGCCTGCAGGAATCTCTGAAAGTTCCCGTCGGGAGTACTCATGTCGGGACCGCGCGCCAGCGGTCGCCTCAATATGGAGTGTCGCGAAGAGGGTCAAACCTTCGTTACGGTGCGTGGTCGGTCGCGGGATTCTGAGGCGAGGTCAGCATGAACCGACACGCACGCCGCGTGAGGGCTGTCTAGAAGCGCAGCGACCGCAGTTCACCGGCACCGTAGTCCAGTAGTACGGGATCGACAACGGCCCTAAGCGGACATGGCGACGCAGCAAGGGGTGACCACAATGCGAACAGCGTGTCCGCTCGATGAGCACACCGGTCACGCACAAGATGAAGGCTGTCGCGAACAAGAACCAAGGAGAGACGAACAGAGCGAGCGTCGCCGTCGTGAAGCCACCGACGATCCAGGTGAGAGTCAGAATCGACAAACGCGTTTGAACCGTCATCGCTGCCGTCTTGAAAACGCGTGTTGATCTTGCGCGCTCAGCTGCGCGGTGACGCGTCAGCTGCAGCGTTTGCTGCATGCGGTGAATCTCACGCCAGCGCGATGCGGAGCGCCTGCGCGAGATCGGTCATCTCGAAGGGCGCCGGGCGGCACCGGCGCTGCGCTCCTGGAGGTCGAACCGGATCACATAGAAGGCCTCGGCGGCGAGGACGAGCAGGAGGACGCCGACGACGACCGCGAAATCGCGCCGTGCGCTCCCCGCAGGCATCATTCGATTCACGGTAGATCGCATGCGAGCGATGACGCAGGGCATCCGCTCCGGAATGCCTGCCCAGAGTGTACGCCTCGCGGTTGGCGCGATTACATTGAAAAGCCGAGCACGCGACGCGTCGTGGCGTTCACGCGACGCGTTCCGGTTTTCACGCGTCCAATTCTGGATTTCACGCGTCCAATTCTGGATTTCACGCGTTCGATTCTGGTTTTCACGCGTCCAATTCTGGTTTTCACGCGTCCGATTCTGGTTTTCATGCGTCGCGTTCTGGATTTCATGCGTCGCGTTCTGGCTTTCATGCGACCGATTCTGGTTTTCAAGCCATGAATTCTGGTTTTCACGCGTCGCGTTCTGGATTTCACGCGAGCGATTCTGGCTTTCATGCGACCGATTCTGGATTTCACGCCATGAATTCTGGTTTTCACGCGTCGCGTTCTGGATTTCACGCGTCGCGTTCTGGATTTCATGCGACCGATTCTGGCTTTCGTGCGACCGATTCTGGATTTCAAGCGTCGCGTTCCGGCTTTCATGCGAACCGCGGTCGTATTCCTGCCGTCGTTGGCCGCGTTCATCCCACGCGACGGCGGCACGCTGCGCCCGTGCGCCGGAAGATCGCGTCGCGGCAAGTACCGAATGCGTTCGGGCGTCGGTCGAACGCAGTGCGAGCGCAGATCGCTGCGAGCCGCGCGTTCGGTCGCGCGGCCGCGCGTCAGTTTCCCTGGGCTCCCCCACCCTTCCGCATCTCCCACAGCAGATGCGACAGGTGCGAGCGGCGCGTTTCGCCGGTGGTGACGATGAGGAGTTTGGCGAGCTTGAGCTCGAGCGGATCGGTGTAGAGCAGGATCAGCATCTCGCGGACGAGGCTCGTCGAGAGCGTGATGTCGTTGTCGGTGCCGACGCCGAGGCGGAGGCCTTTTTTCTCCCACCAGGAAAACGGATGGTCGGCATAGTCGGCGAGCGCGCCGGTGAGCTTCTTGTTCGACGACGGCAGCGAGACGAGCGTGAGGCGCTTGTCGATCATGCGATTGAGCACGTCGTGCTGGTAGTGCTCAACCTCGCGCGCGTGGTGGAACTTCGTCTTCGTCGCCAGCGTCGCTTCGGAATCCGTGAGCGGCTCGCCGCGCACGAGCTTCTCGCGGATCTCCTCGCGGCCGCTGGTGTCCATGTCCATCAGCTCCGCGAGCTCGCGCGAGTGCGGCGCGATCGGCTCGCCACGGCGGTTCGCGCGGAGGATGCGCTGCAGCAGCGCGTGGAAGTAGAAGTTGGGATTGATGCCGAGCGAGAGGCCGTGCTCGATGGCGTCGACGTACCAGATGTTCATCGCGTTATCGACGGCCTGCACGCCCTGCCGCAGCGTGTTCCACGTCTCGCCGTGATGGCTGCGCGTGCGCAGGCCGTACGCCTGCAGCTTGCGCATGCCGACGCGCATCTCCTGAAAGTGCGCCTTGCGATAGAAGCCGCGCTCGTTGCCGACGGTGTCGACTTCCGTCAGCACGTCGCGCAGCTCGGGATGCTTCTTGAGCAGGTCGATGATCTGCCGCACCTGATCGTCGAAGCTCTCGCGTTTCGACGCGTAGCGCGTGGCGTCGTAGAAGCCCGGCTCCTTGCGGAAGCTCGGCGAGAGGATGAAGCGGAACTCGCGCTGCTCCGCTTGAAACTCCCGAAAGCCTTCGCACAGCCCCAGCAGCACGTCCTCGGGCGTCAGCGCGCCGAGGCCGGGGATCTGCTCGGAGGGATCGGTGGTCTCGCGGAACAGCGTGAACTTCAGGCGCAGCGAGCCGACGTTCGACGTACGCCAGAGTCGCGAGGCCATGTGGTACGCGGCGGCGCGGTGCGCCTCGCGCGTCGTGAGGATCAGCTTGGGGAGATAGAGGATCTTGAGGTAGCGATCGAAGCGGTCTTCATCGCGCAGGCGGATGAGGCGGTCGACGTCGGCGACGCCGCGGATCGGCAGCGCGTCGGGGCCGTAGACCTCCGCGATCTTGGCCTCGTACAGCGCGCGGTCGGGACCGTCGAGCAGTGCGCCGAGGCGAGACCAGACGAACTCGGCGTCGAGCGAGCCGGTGAGGTGAATGTGCTCGTCGTGAAAGGGAATCGGGAACGCGAGGAGAAACGCCTCGAGCGCGCGGGAGACGGGATGCGCGAGCAGCGACTCGATCGGCGCGGCGTTGAGACGGAAGCGGCCGAGGAGCGCGCGGAAGTCGCGGATCTCGTGCGCGAGCTCCGGGTCGTCGTCGAGCTGCGGCGCCTGCTCCGCGAGCGCGAGCGTGTCGTCGACGGAGAGCGCGCTCGTCTCGCTGATGAGCTGCGTGAGGAAGCGCGTGAGGCGCGGAATCGTCACTGCCGCAGCGCCTCCTCGACGGCCGCGACGAGCTGCGCCGACGGCGCGACGTCGGCGCTCTGCAGGATCTCGAGCAGGCCGCGCAACGCGTCGGCCTTGTCATTGTTAGCGGTAGCGTCCGCGGCGGCCGGGCTCGCGGCAGGCTTCGCGCCGCGCGCGCGCGCCAGCGCCCCTGCCAGCGCAACGTACACGCGCATGGAGAGATCGTGTTGCTGCTGCAGCGCGGACAGCGGCGCCTTCACGCGCGGGTCGAGTTGCACGACGAGCGGGCGCGTGGTCGTCACACCGTTCGCGGTGAGGCGCACGGTGTACGTGCCGGGCAGCACCCACACCGCGGCGGCGTTCGGCGCGGTGTCTTCCGGCGTCGCCGCGATCGGGAAGCTCTCGCGCTCCTCGTGCAATGGAGTGTTGTGCATGTCCCACGTCACGCGATGCATGCCCGCGGTGGTGGCGAGCGGACGGCGCGGGCGGATCCACCAGCGCGGCACGTTGCCTTCGTCGGAGACCGGCTCGACCGGATCGTCGCTCGCGTAGCGGCGCAGGACGTTGTTGTTCGCGTCGAGGATCTCCAGCGTCACGACGCCGGTGGCATTCGACGCGAGCCAGTAATCAATGATGGCGCCGTCGGGCGGATTCTCGCCGGCCGGCTCGTCGGGCGGCAGCGGCGTGTCGGTGTTGAGGTTGCCGCGCAGACGCCACGCGCGCTGCGGTGCGAAGAGATACGCGGCGCCGCTGACGCGCGAGACCTGCCGCAGCGGCTCGATGTCGTCCAGGATCCAGAATCCTCGGCCGTGCGTGGCGACGACGACATCGTCATCCTTCAGCACGAGGTCGCGGATCGACGACGCGGGCATGTTGAGACGCAGCGACTGCCAGTGCTCGCCGTCATCGGACGAGACGTACACCTCGCGTTCGCTGCCGGCGAAGAGCAGGCCGCGCGTTTTCGGATCTTCGCGGACGACGTTGATGATGCCGGCGGCGGGAATGCCGTTCACGATCTCGCTCCACGTCTTGCCGCCGTCGCGCGTGCGCAGGATGTGCGGGCGCAAGTCGTCGAGGCGGAACGTGTTGATCGCGGCGTAGGCGGTCCGCGCGTCGAAGTGCGAGGCCTCGAGGATGGAGACCTTCGCCCACGGCACGAGCGACGGCGGCGTGACGTCGCTCCACGTTTTGCCGCCGTCGGTGGTGACGTGCAGCAGGCCGTCGTCCGTGCCGGCCCAGATGCGGTTCGCGTCGAGCGGCGACGGCGCGACGGCGTAGATCACGCCGCGCTGCTTCGGCGTCACGGTCGGCGCGTACACGCCGACGTTCGCCGGCACGCTCCACGTCTTGCGCGTGAGGTCGGGGCTGATCTCGGTCCACAAGTTGCCGCCGTTCGTCGTCTTCCACAGCGTGTTCGAGGCGAAGTAGAGGACGTGCGGATCGATCGGCGAGAACACGACCGGCTGCGTGCGGAGCACGCGATAGCCGGCGCCGCCGAGGGGGCGCGGCGTGATGTCCTGCACCTGACCGGTGCGGCGATCCCAGCGCGTCAGCTTGCCGCCGTAGACGACATCGGGATCCAGCGGATCGGGCACGGCGTAGCCGTACTCCTCGACGCCGACCGGGCGCCAGTCGCGGAACGTGATGCGTCCCTCGTCGCCGCGGCTGGCCACGCACGCGGAGCCGCTCTCCTGCTGGCCGCCGCAGACGCGATACGGAAAGGCGTTGTCGGTGTTGACGTGGTACATCTGCGCGGTGGGCTGGTTGTACCAGGAGCTCCACGTCGCGCCGCCGTTGAGCGTGACGATCGCGCCTTGATCCGACGCGATGAGGACAATGTTCGGGTTCGTCGGATTGAGCCAGATGCGGTGATAGTCGTCGCCGCCCGGCGCGCCGCGGAACGCCGCGAACGTCTTGCCGCCGTCGGTCGACTTCCACGTGACGATGTTCGCGACGTAGACCACGTTCGCGTTCGCGGGGTCGATGCGCACCTCGTTGAAGTCGCCGTCGCGTCCCCACAGGCGGATGTCGTCGTTGACGTTCGTCCACGTCTCGCCCGCGTCGTCGGAGCGATAGAGGCCGCCGCCCTTCACCTCGCCGGACGTGCTGACCACAGCGAACAGACGGCGCGAGTCGGTGCGCGCCAGGTCGAGTCCGATGCGCGAGAGTCCCTGCTGAGGCGTCGGCAAGCCATTGGTCAGCATCCGCCACGTCGTGCCGCCGTCGGTCGACTTGTACAAGCCGCTGCCGGTGCCGCGGAACGTGCCGTTCTCCCACGGACCCTGCCGCGCGTCCCACAACGCGGCGTAGACGAGCTGCGGATTCGCCGGATCGATGACGACGTCGATGCCGCCGCTGTTCTCGTCGCGATAGAGCACGCGCTCGAACGTGCGGCCGCCGTCCACCGAGCGGAAGATCCCGCGCTCGACGTTCGGGCCGTAGGGATGTCCCAACACCGCGACGAAGAGGCGGTTCGGATCGCGCGGATCGACGGCGATCATCGGAATCTGCTGGCCGTCGCGGAGGCCAAGGTGCGTCCAGGTGGCGCCGGCGTCGGTGGATTTGTAGATACCGTCGCCGGTGGAAAGATCGGGGCGCTGCAGACCTTCGCCGCTGCCGGCGTAGATCACGTTCGGATCGGACGGCGCGACCGCGATCGCGCCGATGGAGCCGGTCGGCTGGTCGTCGAAGATCGGCGTCCAGATGCGGCCCGCGTCGGTGGTCTTCCAGACGCCGCCGTTGTTGACGCCGATGTAGAAGGTGTGCGGCTGCGAGGGGATGCCGACGGCGGCGACGGTGCGTCCGCCGCGGAACGGGCCGATGTGCCGCCAGCGCATCTCGGCGAAGCGCGACGGGTCGAGTTGTGCGGAGGCTGCGAGCGCGAAGAGGTTTGCGAAGAAGAGGACGCAGAACAGTCGGCGCATAGACGCGCGATTCTATTGTGTCTGCGAGCCGTACTTTGCGAGCTTCTGGAAGAGGTCGGGCGCGACGCGCGCGAACGCGCCGTTCACGCCCATGAAGCCGGCTTCGAATCCGATGGCGATCGTGTAGCACGCGAGCGCGACGAGAAGCACGCGCAGCGGGCGCAGCCGGATGCCGAGGTCGCCGAGCCAATCGAGGCCGTATTCGACGATGACCGCGCTCGACGCCGTCATGAGCATCATGAAGTCGAGCGTGTAGCGTGCGGTGACCCACCAGCAGGTGGACAGTCCGAGAAGGATCAGCCACGCGCCGGCCATGACGCGCAGTGCGCCGCGCAGCGGCGGATCGGACCCGGCATCGCGGCGCAGCACGAACAGCAGCGCGAAGAGCGAGCCGAGGATCGTGATCGGCACGAGCGCGCCGACGCCGACGGTCTGCTCGGCGCCGCCGCCGTACGAGACGTCGGGATCGAGGCGGTTGCGCTGCAGGTCGACGAACGGGAACTTGCCGCCGACGCTCGGCGCCCAGAACTCGTAGTGCACGAGGTTGTTGACGAGGCGCAGGAACTCGTTCGGCTTGCAGAGGCTGCAGACCTTGTGCTGGCGCATGTCGGGAAACGTCATCTGGTACGTGACCCCGAACTCGAGCGGCTTGCGGAAGCGCGCGACGTTGTACGCCATGAGCGCGATCGCGACGACCGCGAGCGGCACGAGCGCCGCGCGGATGATGCGCCAGCGATCCGCGGTCTTCCAGAGCGCGAGTCCGGCCACGAGCAGCAGCACTCCGAAGTTCGGCCGCGACGCGATCGCGAGCGCGAGCCACAGCGCCATCCAGGCGGCGCGGCGAATGGTCGGTTCTTCGCTGAAGCGGAGCAGCGCATACGCCCACGTCGCCGACATGGCCATGCCGCACGCGATCGCCACCTCGTACATCCGCACCTCGGTCGCATTGAAGCAGACCGTATTGCCGAAGCCGATCAGCAGCACCCACAACGCGAACGGCAGGTGCAGCTTCCGCCCGCGCAATGCGCGTTTCGCGAACGCGACCAGCAGGAGGAACGACCACGCCGAGAACAGCAGCGTCACGAGCTGGTCCGACGGATAGCCGCCGCCGATCCAGCGGAACGGCAGATAGACGAGGAACACCGGCAGGACGGTGAAATAGAGGTAGTACTTGCCGCGGAAGTAGCTGAGGTCCCACAGGAAGTCGATGCTCTCGGCGCCGCGGGCGTTGTAGTCGTACGGGTTCTTCATCTGCGCGAGCCGCGGGTCGGGGCTCTGCATCAGCGAGACGTGTCCGTAGCGCATGCTCTCGGTGAGACTCGCGTAATACGACTGGTCCCACGGGATGCGACGGAACTCCATCGTTCCTTTACTCGTGAAGAAGGTGTACGCCGTCAACACGGCGAGCATGGCCAGCGCGGTGCCCCAGTGCGAGGAAACGTACGGGCGGGCGCGGCCCATGAGGGCGCGGGTCGTCGGAGCGCGGACAGGGGCTGCGTTCACGGTCGCGGGAGCATACATGCGTCCTCAGATACGGAGGCAAGTCGGTCGGTGTCCGCCGATTGCTTCGCGCGGCGCGGCGGCTATACTGGCCCCGTCCGAACTCGTCCAACGTCCCGGACTCGTCCAACGTCAAGGAGACATCTTGCGCCGCTCCGCGCTCCTGCTGCTCACTGCTCTCGCTCTGCCTGTTTTCGCCCAGGAAGCCCCCGCCGGCGAAAAAGAAGCCGCCGACAAAAAGCCGAAAGTCGAGGAGACGGTCGTCGTCACCGCCACGCGCAGCGAGCGCGCGGTGAGCGAGCTGCCGATCAGCACGACGGTCGTGCCGGAAGCGAAGCTGAAGGCGACGCCCGCGCATACGATCGACGACATCCTGCGCACGATCCCCGGCGTGAACATGCCGATCGCCAGCGCGGCGAACACCGGCGTACAGAACCACCGTGTCTCGATGCGCGGCCTGGGCGGCCAGCGCGCGCTCGTGCTCCTCGACGGCGTGCCCATTCACGATCCGTATTACGGCACGATCGAATGGCAGAAGGTGCCGATCGACTCGCTCAAGCAGGTCGAGGTCGTGCGCGGCGCGAACGCGAGTCTCTTCGGCAACTTCGCCGTCGGCGGCACGATCAACCTCCTCACCCGCCCCGTCGACGAAGACGAGGTGCGCGTGCTGACTTCATACGGCACCGACGCCTCGCAGCAGCAGGCGCTGACGATCGACGAGATGCTGAGCAGCCGCTGGGCGGTGCGCCTCAGCCACGACCGCTGGAACACGAACGGAACCATCCGTGTCCCAACGCCGGGCGCGATCGACGCGCCGGGCTGGCTCGACAGCGCGATCACGACCGCGCGCGCCGAATACCGCCCGAGCGACCGGACCAACGCGTACGTCAAAGGCAGCACCGCGGAAGTGGACGTCTCGCAGGGCACGCACCTCTCGTATGTGAAGCGCGAGATCGCCGACTTCTCCAGCGGTCTCCAGACCGCGGTCGGCAGCTCGGGACTCTTCTCCGCGACGCTCTTCCATCAGCACGAGAACATGCGCATCGCCACCGCGTCGACCATCGGCGCGCGCGCCGCGGAATGGGTCTCCTCCGACAGCACGGTGCCGGGCAACGAGACCGGCGCGTCCGTCGACTACTCGCGCCAGCGCTCCGGCGCGCTCGCGTTCTACTCGTTCGGCGTCGACGTCACCGACATCGACGCGACCGACCACACCACGAACATGGATCGCAACGCGCGCGTGACGCAGCGCGACGTGCTCACCGGGCATCAGCGTTTCGCCGGCCTGTACTCGCAGGCCAGCTGGCGCCCGGTCACGCGCTTCGAGGCGCTGCTCAGCGCCCGCTACGATTACTTCACGAACACCGGCGCCTCCGACGTCGTCCTCGGCGGCGCGACGACGGTCTATCCGTCCACGACGTCGCGCCAGCTCGACCCGCGCCTCTCGCTCCGCTACGCGCTGAACGGCAGCTCCGCGATCCGCGGCGCGGCGTACCGCGGCTTCCGCGCGCCGACGCTGCGCGAGCTCTATCGCAACTCGATGTCCGGCCAGAGCACCGTCATGGCCAATCCGTTCCTCAAGCCGGAGACGCTCACCGGCGCGGAGGTCGGCTACGAGTGGGGCAACCCGCGCGCGCACGTCGAAGTCAATGTCTTCCGCAACGACATCAAGGGCCTGCAGGTGCGCGTGCCGGTGGCGGGCGGCGGCGGCAACGTCGTGCAGAACATCAACGCCGGCAGCGCGCGCGCGCAGGGCGTCGAGCTGATGACGGACGTGCAGGTCACGCCGAAATTCTCGGTCGACGCGGGGTACACGTACTCCGACTCCACGCTCGTCGACAACCCGACCGATCGCAGCATCGAAGGCAACGTGCTGCCCGACGTCGCGCCGCATTACGGCTCGCTCGGATTGCGCTACCTGACCACGCGCGGCACGAGCGCCGACGTGCGCTGGCGTGTCGTGAGCCGCTCGTACGGCGAGCCGGCGAACGTCGTCCCCGCGCCCGCGCACCGCATCCTCGACCTCGCGGTCTCGCATCCGCTGCGGCCGTGGATCGACGCGTACGCGATGCTCGAGAACGCGCTCGACGAACACTACTTCTACGTCCTCACGCCGAACTCGTTCCGCAACGGCCAGCCGCGCGCGTTCACGATGGGCTTCCGCATGCGCATGCCGACCTCGTACGGGAGCGCGCATTGAAACGCATTCTCCTCGGCGCGTTGCTCGTGGTCGCCGCCGCTGTCGCGTGCCGGCACGAGCAGCCCGCGCAGCGCCCCGCGATGGCCACGCTGCGCATGAACCTGAATCCGAACCTCGGCTACGGTCCGCTGATGGTCGCGAACGACGAAGGCTACTTCGCGGCCGAGGGCATCCGCGTCGAGTTCGTGCCGCTCGACGTCAACTCCGCGCTCGTCGCGCTGACCACCGGCAAAGTGGACGTGCTGTCGACGCCGGTGCGCTCGGGGCTCTTCAACCTCATGGCCAAAGGCGTCCCGATGCAGATCGTCGCCGACCGCGGCCACGCGGAGCCGGGGCGCTGCTCGGCGGAGGCGTTCGCGGCGACACCGGAGACGGCGGAGCGCATCGCGCGCACGAAGAGCTTCAAAGGCGAGCGCTTCGCCATCATCCGCGGCGGCATCACCGAGTACCTCATCGACCGCCTCCTCGCGCACGAGCACCTCACGCGCAACGACGTCGAGTTCGCGCAGCTGCCGCAGGGCGTCGGCGGAAACGCCGAGTACTTCCGCTCGCACAGCAAGCAGATCGACGCGATTCGCTACACGCAGGAGCCTACGCTCAGCAACAACGTCGCCGCGGGCGTCTCGAAAGTCGTCGCGCGCATGGACGAGGTCGCGCCGGGCGTGCAGTTCGGCGTCATCCTCTTCGGCAAGCGCCTCCTCAACGACGATCCGGAGCTCGGGCGCCGCTTCATGCGCGCGTATCTGCGCGGCGCGCGCAAGTACAACGAGGGCAAGACCGACCGCAACGTGGCCATCATGGCCCGCTACACGAAGCTGCCGCCGGACATCATCCGCCGCGCGTGCTGGCAGCCGATCGCGAACGACGCGCGCGTCTCCGTGCCGGCCATGAACGATTTCCTGGCGTGGTCGCGGAAGAACAGCTACCTCGACGCGGACGTCCCGGCGTCGCGCTGGTGGAACCCGAGCTACATCGACGCGGCGGTGGCGGCGCACTGACGCCGGCTGCATGAGCTTCGCGCTCCATGAGGTTGCGAAAGCCTACGGCCACGACCGCCGCGCAACTCCCGCGCTGGCCGGCGTGAGCTTCGCCGCGCGCGGCGCGGAGTTCCTCACCATCGTCGGCCCGAGCGGCTGCGGCAAGACCACGCTCCTCAAGATCATCGCGGGACTCATCGCGCCGAGCGCGGGGCGCGTCGCGTTCGACGATCCGGCCGGCGCGCGGCTGCGCACGTCGCTCGTCTTTCAGGACCACGGTCTTCTTCCGTGGTACGACGTGCACGAGAACGTCGCCCTCGGCCTGCGCTTTCAGGACGTCGGTCGCGCCGAGGCGCGCGAGCGCGCGCGGCACTTCATCGTGCAGGTCGGGCTGGAGCGCTTCCTGCGGCACCATCCGCACGAGCTGTCGATCGGCATGCGCCAGCGCGTCGGGATCGCCCGCGCGTTCGTCGCCGATCCGCAGATCCTCCTGCTCGACGAGCCGTTCGGATCGCTCGACGCGCAGACGAAGCTCGTGCTGCAGCAGGAGCTGCTGCGCATCTGGCAGGAGCACCGGAAGCTGGTCGTGCACGTGACGCACGACATCGAGGAAGCGATCCTGCTCAGCGATCGCATTCTCGTGATGAGCGGACGCCCCGGCCGCATCCGCGAAGAGATCCGCGTGCCGTTCGCGCGGCCGCGCGACCTCGGCGTGCTCGACACGCGCGACGCCGCGGACATCCGCCGCCGCATCTGGGACATCCTCGAAGAGGAAGTGCGGCAGAGCCTGTGGGTGCCGCAATGAAGCCGACCGCGAAAGACCGCGCCATCGCCGCCGCCATCGCCGTCGTGCTGTTCGCGGCGTGGGAGCTGGCCGCGCGCAACGAGTGGATCTCGTCGACCATCTTCCCGCCGCCGACGCGCATCCTGGCCGGGTTCCCGCGCCTGTGGCGCGAGGATCTGCTCGAGAATGTCTCGCTCACGCTGATGCGCTTTCTCGGCGGCGCGATGCTCGGAGGCATCCCCGGCATCGTCTTCGGCCTCATCGTCGGCTGGTCGCCGCGCATGCGCCGCATCGCCGATCCGTTCCTGGCCGCGCTGCATCCGATTCCGAAGATCGTTCTCTTCCCGCTTTTCATCGTGATCTTCGGCGTTTCGGAATGGTCGACGCTCGCCGCGATCGCGCTGACGGTCTTCTTCCCGACGCTGATCAACGCCGCCGCGGGCGCGCGCGACATCTCGCCGCTCTACTTCGAAGTGGTGCGCAGCTACGGCGGCAGTCGCATGGCGCTGTTCCGCCACGTGCTGCTGCCGGGCAGCCTGCCGATGATCCTGAGCGGCGTGCGCATCGCCGCGAATATCGGCTTGCTGGTGACCATCGCCATCGAATTCACCGTGACAACGCGCGGGATCGGGTCGATCATCTGGCTGGCGTGGCAGACGATGCGGATCGAGAATCTGTACGTCGGCGTGATCGTCTGCTCGCTGATCGGGATCACCATCAACGCCACCATTCAATGGCTGCTACAGCGCGTCGCGCCGTGGCAGATGAGAGAGTGAACGCGATGTCCGTGAACACGATGCCCAGTGAAGTCACCATCACGCAGCGCTTCCGCGAGGTCGTCGACGCCGCGCCCGACGCGCCCGCGCTCACCGCCGGCAACCGCGTCTACACGTACGTGGAGATCGACCGCTGGTCCGATGCCATCGCCGCCGATCTCGCCGCGCTGAACGCGCCGGTCGATCGACCCGTGGCCATCGTCACGAGCGACAGCATCAGCCTCGTCCCCGCGGCGATGGCGGTGGTGAAGGCGGGACACTTCTTCGTGATGATCGACGCGTCCGATCCCGACGAGCGCGTGGCGCTGCTCCTCCGCGAATCCGACGCGGGCGCCTGTCTGGTCGACGACGAGTTCATCGCGCCGGCGTCCGCGCGCGCGCTGCCCTTCGCCACGCTTCGTCCCTTCTCACGCGAGCTCACCGCCAAACCTCCTGCGCGCGCGCCGCATCCGTTCGTCTACGTCATCTACACCTCCGGAACGACGGGGAAGCCGAAAGGCATCCTGACGTCTCACCGGAGATTCGTCGAAAAAACGACGCTGCAGTCGCGGCGCTGGGGACGCGCGCCCGGCGAGCGCGCGAGCTACACCGCGCTCCCCGGCTACACGCGCGCGGCCAGCAACATCTTCGGCTCGCTCCTCACCGGCTCGACCATGTGCGCGTTCGACGTGCGCAGCGAGAGCCTCACCGCGCTCGCCGACTACATCCGCCGCGAGCGCATCACGCTGCTCAGCCTCACGCCGTCGCTCTTCCGCCGCCTCATCGCGGCGTCGGGGCCGAGCCTCGACGTCTCCAGCGTGAAGAAGCTGCGCGTCGGCGCCGACAAGATCACGGTCGCCGACGTCGAGTCCTACAAAAAGTACTTCCCGCGCGGCTGCGTGCTGGCGCTCGGCTTCGCGTCGACGGAGTCGGGGCGCGTCTTCAGCTGGAGCATCGATCACGACACGCCCATCCCCGGTCCGCTCGTGCCGATGGGCTATCCATATCCCGACGTCGCCGTGCGCCTCATCGACGAAGACGGCAACGACGTCCCAGACGGCGAGCCGGGCGAGATCGTCGTCCGCAGCGAGGAAGTCGCGGACGGCTACTGGAAGAATCCCGAGCTCACCGCGCAGCGCTTCGTCTTCCATCCCGACGATCCGGAGCGCCGCACGTTCTACACCGGCGATCTCGCCAAGCGCGACGCGAGCGGCCTCCACTACTTCGTCGGCCGCAAGGATGCGCGCCTCAAGATCCACGGCCGCCGCATCGATCCGACCGAGGTCGAGGCGCTGCTCATCGCCACGGGCGAAGTCCGCGACGCGGTGATCGTCGGCAAGACGGACGAGGAAGGCGAGCAGCGGCTCGTCGCGTACGTGGTCATGCGCGACGGCAAGCGTTGCGACGCGCGCGCGATCCGCGCCAAGCTGCGCGAGACCGCGCCGTCGTGGATGGTGCCGCAGCGCATCTACGCGCTCGATGCGATTCCGATGACGCGCAACGCGAAAGTCGACCGCGCCGCGCTCGCCGCGCGCGACGACCGCGAGACCGGCGAGGATCACGGCGCGACGAACGACATCGAACGGCAGCTCGTCGAAGTGTGGTCGCGCGTCCTCGGCACGACCGTGCACGTCGACGACGACTTCTTCAACGATCACGGCGGCGAGAGCGTCGTGGCCGCCCACCTCGTCGCCGAGGTCGCGCGCGCCACGGGACATGCGATCGCGCTCTCGCTGCTCCTCGAGCTCAACACCATCCGCAAAATGGCCGACTATCTGCGCGGCACCACCGTCACCGACCGAGTGGCCGTGCTCGTGCAGCGTGGCAGCGACTCCGTGCCGCCGCTCTTCTGCGTCTCCGGCGGCGGCGGCAGCGTCATGGTCTTTCGCGATCTCGCCGCGCAGATCGGCAGCGAGCAGCCGTTCTGGGGACTGCAGCATCACGGCTTCGCGCGCGGCGTGTTCCCCGTGACCTACGCCGCGATCGCCGCCGTCTACGGCGACGCGATCCGCGCCATCCAGCCGCACGGCCCGTACTTTCTCGCCGGCTACTCCGTCGGCGGCCAGCTCGCCTACGAGGTCGCGCGGCAGATGGAGCGCGCCGGCGAGCGCGTCGCATTCATCGGCCTCATCGACTCGAGCGCGAGCGACATGCGCACGTCCGTCTGGAAGCGCATCGCCAACCGCTTCGTGATGCTGCGCCGCGATCCGCGACGCGGCGTCTACTACGCGCGCGAGGCCGTGACGCGGCCGACGAAAGCGCTGCGCCGCCGCCTCCCGCGCATGCTCCAGCAGGCGAACAACACGTACATGTCGTCGCGGCGCGGCTTCACGCTGCAGCCGTACGGCGGCGCGGTCTCGCTGTTCCGCGCGCGCCACGGCATGGGCGCCGCCCGCGTCGAGCGCGACCTCGGCTGGCTGCGCGTCGGCGTGGGACGCCTCGACATCTACGACGTCGACGGCGATCACGAGTCGCTGCTCGCCCGCGACGTCGGCACGCTCGCCGGCGCATTCCGCCGCGCGCTCGCGCTCGCGCGCGAGTCGGAAAGCGTTACCGTGAGTTCATGACCCGGCGGTAGGGAAACCCTCCGCCACGGCACTCCTAACGAGCAAGGGGGACAATTCATGGCTTCGCTTCCGATGTCGCTCGGCGACATCCTGCACGAGGAGTACGTGCGCCTCTACGGTCCCGCCGATCCGCTGCCGTCGCGCTGGACGCTGACGATGGACGACGTCGCCGACGCGCGCGACCTCGCACGCCGGCTCTCCGAACGCTTCCTCGACGCGAAGCAGGACGTCCCGCCCGTCTTCGCGAACTGGCGCAACCTCAAAGGCTACGATCCGAAGGACCGCAAGTCGGTCGCCGAGGAGGTGAACGCGATCCTCGACACGCTCGCGCCGGAGGACGGCAAGACGCGCCGCTGGCTCTTCGAACACCCCGCCTTCGCCTCGGCGAAGAAGGCGCCGTACGACGGCACCGGCGACGCGGGCGACTACGACGCGCACGAGGTTTACAACGTCAACCGGCAGATGTTCGATCTGCTGTTCGACGGCGCCACGCGCTCGGCCGCCGACGCGCATTACGCCACCGTCGTCGCGCGCATCCACAAACGCGCGCGGGAGGAGAAGAAACTGCGCACCGCGCTGTCGATCTCCGGCGGCGGCATCCGCAGCGCAACGTTCGCGCTCGGCGTGATGCAGGGGCTCGCGAAACGCGGCCTTCTCGAACAGTTCGACTTCGTCTCCACCGTCTCCGGCGGCGGCTACATCGGCAGCTGGCTCTCGTCGTGGATGCGCCGCGATCCGTGGGGCATCCGCGGCATCTCGGCGATGCTCACGGCCGCGCCGGCCGATCGCCTCCAACCCGAGCCGCTGCCGCTGCGCCACCTGCGCGCGTACAGCAACTACCTCACGCCGAAGCTCGGCATCCTCTCCGCCGACACGTGGGCGCTCGTCGCCACGTATCTGCGCAACCTGCTGCTGAACTGGATCGTGCTGATCCCGCTGCTCGCCGGCGTGCTCGCGATCCCGCGCCTCGTCGTCGCCGCGGTGAGGCATCCGGCGGTGGACGTCGGCGGCGTGTCGAGCACGAAGTTCGTCACGATCCTGGGCATGCTGCTGCTCGCCGAGGCGCTGCTGTATCAGGTGGGGAAACGGCCGATCGCCGATACGGCGTCGGAGAAGAAGAGCGCGCTGACGGACGGCAGCTTCATCCTGCGCTGCCTCGCGCCGTTCCTCGCCGGCACGTTCGCGCTGATGCTCGCGTGGGCGTGGTATCTCGCCGCCAATCCCGGCAGGCAGCTCGGCCCGCGCTGGTTCTTCGTCGCCAGCGTCGCGCTCTGTCTCGTCGCGTGGGGCGTCTTCTTCGCGCGCTACTTCAGTGTGGCCGTCGCCGCGCGCCGCGATTCGATCACCCCCAAGCGGCCCAGGCTGCTCCGGCTCTCCCTCGAGCTTGCCGCGGCGCTCGCCGCGGGCGCGCTCGGCGGCCTCCTCGGCTGGCGGCTCACGCGCCTCTTCGATGATCCGCTCGCGCCGACGAAGCTCGTCGACGCCGTGCGCTGGCCGATCAACGACGCTGGCACGCTCAGCGCCGCGACGGCGATGTACGTCTGCTTCGCCGTGCCGCTCGTCATCTGCGTGCTGTTTCTCCAATGCGCGCTCTTCGTCGGCATCGCCAGCCAGCAGAACCACGATTTCGATCGCGAGTGGTGGGCGCGCGCGTGCGGTTGGGTGCTCATCGGCGGCATCGGCTGGGCCGTGCTCTGCGCGGTCGCGATCTACGGCCCGGTCGCGATCCATCACCTGCCGAAGCTCCTCTCCGCCGCGGGCGGCGGCGCGGGCCTCTTCTCGCTCCTCGCCGGCCGCAGCTCGAAGACGAACGCCGGCCAGTCGAAAGAGGACGCGTCCGCGTCGTCGACGGCGATGAATCTCGGCCTCGCCATCGCCGTGCCGCTGTTCGTCCTCTGGATCCTGGCGCTCATCTCCACCGGCACCACGTGGGCGCTGCAGAAAACGTTTCCGGAATTCAAGCCGGTCGACGCGAGCGCGATCTCGGCCGACGTGCGCCGCGCCGACGCCGCGTCGCGCACGTACATCGCGAACGTCGCGAAGCTGCCCGCCAAGATCGTCGAGAAGCCGGTTGCGAACGTGCCGCGCGTCCGCTCGCTCGAACACCTCCGCCTCGTGCAGAACAGCGATCCGTGGGCGCTGCTGCTGCTCGTGCTCGGGCTGCCATCGGTCGCGCTGCTGATCTCGCGCTTCATCGGCGTGAACGTCTTCTCGATGCACGCGATGTATCGCAACCGCCTCGTGCGCGCGTACCTCGGCGCCTCGCGCTGGAGCCGGCGTCCGAACGCCTTCACCGGCTTCGACGCCGACGACAACCTCGAGATGCACGACCTCCGTCCGGAGTACATCTGGGTGTACAGCTTCCGCGACGCCGACGGCGCGTACCTCGCGCTGAAAAACGCGGCGGCCGGAACGCGTCTCGCGTTTCTCTGGGCGGCGAAGAAAGAGCAGCTGGCCGACGTGCCGGCGACGACCGAGGCGCGGGCGCGCGCTGTCTCGCAATCGCTGAATGCGCTCATCGCCACGCGCGATCTGCCGCGCGAGTTCGATCCGAAAACGCCCGCCGCCGATCGCGCGCAGCGCCCGCTGCGCAACCGCCGCTTCATCGAGAAAGCGTTCGACGACGCCCTCTATCCGTCGCCGATGCCGCTGCTCTGCGCCGACGATCTCCTCGTCCCCGCCGCGCAGTTCCTCGCGCAGGCGGGCCTCACGCTCCTCGGCGAAGTGAACGAGATCATCGCCACGAAAACGCTGGCCACCGATCCCGCGTTCAGCGGCCTCACCGTCGACGCGCGGCCGTTCACGTGGAGCACGATCGACGGCGTGCATCGCATGCTCGACAACCGCCTGCGCATCGAGGCGAAGTTCCCGGGGACGCTCAAGCCGCTCGCGAACGCGCGCCCGATGCACGTCATCAACGTCACGCTCAATCTCACCAGTGGCGCCGACCTCGCGTGGCAGGAACGCAAGGCCGAATCGATGACCGTGTCGCCGCTCGCCTCGGGCAACCGCAACCTCGGCTACCGCGACACGCGCGACTACGGCGAGATCTCGCTCGGCACCGCGGTCACGATCTCCGGCGCGGCCGCGAGCCCGAACATGGGCTACCACTCGTCGCCGGCGCTCGCGTTCCTCATGACGCTCTTCAACGTCCGCCTCGGCTGGTGGCTCGGCAATCCCGGTCTGGCCGGCAACGGACCGCTCGAAACGTATCGCCGCCGGAACCCGCGCTCGTCGATCATCCCGTTCCTGCGCGAGGCGACGGGCAACTCCGACGACACGTACGGCTACGTCTACCTCTCCGACGGCGGTCACTTCGAGAACCTCGGCATCTACGAGATGGTGCTGCGCCGCTGCCACTGCATCGTCGTCACCGACGCGGGCGCCGATCCGAAGTACATCTACGACGATCTCGGCAACGCGCTGCGCAAGATCCGCATCGACCTCGGCGTGCCGATCGACATCGACGACATCGGCATCATCCCGCCCGACAAGAAGAAGCGGACGCCGGAGAAATACTGCGCGGTCGGCACCATCAACTACAAAGCGGTCGACGGCGAGGACGCGGAGAACGGCCGCCTGCTCTACATCAAGCCGGTGGTCTACAAGAAAGGACCGCGCGATGTGCTGAACTACGCCATGAATTCGCCGACGTTCCCGCACGAGACCACCGGCGATCAGTTCTTCAGCGAGTCGCAGTTCGAGAGCTACCGCCGCCTCGGCCTGTACGCGGTCGACCAGATCGCCGCGTACGCGAAGGACATGACGCTCTGCGGCCTCATCACCGCGGCCGACGAGACGATCAAGACGTCATGAAACGCGACGGACTGCTCATCCTCCTCCGCCACGGCATCGCCGAAGACAAAGGCCACAAGGCCGATGCCGAACGCCGTCTCACGGCGGAAGGCAACGCCAAGATGCAGGAGATCGCGAAGACGCTCGCGCGCCTCGTCCCCGAGGCCGAGGCGATCTACAGCAGCCCGCTGGTGCGCGCGCGGGAGACGGGGGCGTGGGTGGCGGAGGCATACGGCGGCAAGCTCGCGTTTTACATCACGGATGCGCTCGTGCCGGGCAGCGATCCCGATGCGTTCCGTGAGTTCCTGCACGACGTCAAGGAACCGGCCGCGTACTTTGTCGGCCACGAGCCGACGCTCTCCGCGTTCATGCTTTCGCTCACGGGCATGAGCGGCGACGTCGATCTCAAGAAAGGCGGCTGCTACGGCCTTCGCTGGAGCGGCCGCCACGCATCGCTGGAGTGGATGCTGCCGCCGCGGCTGATGCGCGGGTGAACGGCGGCGTCTCGCGCGCGAGCACGTCGACGAGGCGCGCGACGCCGTCGGGCGAGAGCGACTCGTAGTGTTCGAGCGCGACGGCGGCGGTGGCGGCCCGCGCGCTGCCGAGCTCCGGCGCGGCGGCGGCGAGGAACTTGTGAATCATCAGCGTGCGGATGTCATCAATGCCGCCCGCGAAGCCGCGCGGGATCGACACCTCGCGTTCGAGCGTGCGGCCGTCGCGCAGACGCATCGCGACGCGCGCGCCCATCGGCTTCGTCGCGCGCTCGAACTCCATCGGCGCGCGATCGCCTGCCGCAGCGGTGAGTCCCGCGATGAGACGCAGCGTTTCGACCGGACGGCGCAGACGCCCCGCGCGGCCGAATGCCGTCGCGGCAATGCTCCACGCGAATCCCCCGGCCTGCCACTTCTTCACGCGGCGTAGCGCGGCGCCGATCGGGATGTCCGCGGTGAGCGCGTCGCGCGTGAGGCGCGGATCGTGGCGCGTTTGTACGCGCGCGGCGAGCTGCCACACGCGCTCGTCTTCGATCCACGCGCGTTCGAGCTGCGCCGGCGTGAATGCACGCGCGCGGATCGCAGACGCGATCACGAACGGCGTCGAGAACGTGAGCGCCGCGATCGGTGAGCGCGGGCCGTCAATGTAGGGAACGGAATGCGCGTCCATGCCGACCGTGAAGAGCGACGCGTGCACGTCGACGGACGCGACGTCGTCCGCGTCGACGTCATACGTGCGCACGAGGTCGAGCGTCGCGTCGACCGCGGAGCAGAGATAGCCGCAGACGGGGTAGATCTTGAAGCTGTTCGTCGCGGTGTGCCAGCGCGTGCCGAGTCCGCCGAGAAAATCGCGCACCGGCACGCGCGCATGCGTCGCGAAGAAGCCGCGCGGGCCGTCGAGTACCTCACCCGGCGCGCGCAGTCCCGCGCGCACCGCGTCGACCGCTTCGATGCCGGCGCGGACTGGCAGCGCGGCGCAGAGCGCCTTCGCGTCGCTGCCGAGAAACGCGGGATAGAGCGCCTGCGCGGGATACGCGAGCGCGAACGACAGCGCATCCGCGAACGTCGCGGCATCGAGACCTTCGAGCTTCGCACGCGCGGCGGCGGCGGCGAGGAGATGAAGGTGCGTCGCCATCTGCCCGCGCGTCGAGCCGACGGCGCAGACCATGTTCACGCGCGCGGCGATCTCGTTCGCAACGATCTGCGCGAGCAGCAGCTCCGCGCCGGAATGCCCGTCCGCGAACGCGAGCGGCACGACGACCGCTGAATGGCTCGTGTGACCGCCGAGCATGACGTCGTCGTAGTCGAGCACCATCGACCACGAGGCCATGCGCATGGCCTCGCGCGTCGTCTCCGGCGCAACGTCCGCGAACAAGAGGTCGAGCTTCGGACCGAGCTCGCTCGCGGCGCCGGCGTACATCGCGCCGAGCGTCGAGAGCAGTTGGTCGACGGCACGCGCGCGCACGAACGGCGGCACGTCGTCGAGACGCAGCCCGTGCGCCCATGCGGCGAGCTCGCCGAGCGCGCTCACGACGTCGCGGAAAGCGGTGGAGCCCCCTCGAGGACTTGCGCCTCGTTCTCCTCCCGACTAAGGAGTCGCATCACTGTCAATGCTTCGGGGGCCTGTTTCCGTGAGACCACGCGGAAGCCCGTTGCTTCCGCGAGCCGTTCCATCTCCAGCACGTTGTCGAGCGAAAGATCGAATCCGAGGCTCGCGTCGCGATAGCGCTGTTCGAGCGCGAGCATCATCGTTTCCGCCATGCAGGCGTACGCGTTCGTTTTGCCGATGCCGGCGTTGAAGCCGAGTTGCGAGCTGCCGGGCAACCGCACCACGCCGCCGTCGAGCACGAGGACGTCCGGGCGCCGCGCGCGCACGTGCGCGCCGACGTTCGACGGCCGCGAGACGTCGCACACGATCGCTTCGCGCCGCAGCGTTTCTTCGGTGACCATGCGCTCGGTCGTGCTCGTGCAGCAGACCACGACGTCCGCGCGCGGCAGGAACTGCGCGGCGTCGACGCCGAGCTCCACGGCGCCCGTGCGCGCGATGAACTCCTCGCCCAGGCGAATCAACGTCGCGCGATCCGGCTTCTGCGGCGCCTCGATCGCCAGCTCTGCAACCCAGCTGGCGACCGAACCGGGCGCGAATCCTTTCAATTGATCGAGCGAGCAAACGATCCGTCCCGCGACCTGCAGCAGACGCTCACGGCTTTCGTCGGGATGTGCGGGGTTCCCGATCAGCAGCAAACGGCCGGTGTCGCGCGCAAGGAGGACGGACAGCGCCTGCCCGATCGAGCCGCCGGCGCCCAGGACCGCGACGGTTCGTCGCGGGAGCTGCCAGCCTCGATCAGCCGACGCGAGACGGATCGTTTGCCGCGCGGCAATGACGGTGTAGGAGTTTCCAGTGGTGATCGCGGGCAGGCCTTCACCGACCAGTGAGAGGCCGCCCTGCGTGACGACGGAGGTGTACGCGCCGAGGCCGACGATCTTCGCGCCGCGCTTCTGCGCCACGCGCACGGCTTCGCGGATCTCGCTCACCGCCTGTTCGGGCGGCAGCGCGCGCAGCTCCTCGGCGCGGCGCGGCACGAGAATGAACTCGCCGTACGCGGTCTTGCCGTTCTCGGCGGTGATACGCGTCTCGCCGACGACCATCGGATCGAAGTTGTCGGCCAGCGCGCCGGAGAGTTTCGCCAGCTGTTCGCCGGAGAGCGGCGCGAGGCTCTCGTCGATGTCGCCGTAGTCCTTCCACGCCAGCGGATGGACGAGGAACGCGAAGCGTCCATCGCCGGCGCGCACGTCGAGCCGCGCTTTTCGCGGGAGCTCCGTCACGCGGGGTCTCACGACTTCCGCCGCGACGGCAGGACGGAAGCCCGTCACCTGCGAGGTCAGCGCGGCGAGGTTGCGGCGGTCGATGCGCACGAGCACGCGCTCGAGCGCGGCGAGGAAGAACTGGCACTCCTCCCACGTCGCCGTGAGCGGCGGCTCGATGCGCAGCACGCCGCCGTGATTGAGCGTGAAGCCGACGCGCACGCCTTCGACGTGCAGCAGATGGCTGACGACGATCGCGGTCAGCGCTTCCTGTTCGCCGAGGTAGCCGAGGAGACCGTCGTCGACGGAATGACGGTCGAGCCCGAGGCGCAGGCCGAGGAAGTAGCCACGTCCGCGGACTTCCGCGATGAGACCGGGATAGCGATCGGCGAGCGCGAGCAGCGCGTCCTTCAATCGTGCGCCGTTCGCTTTCACCTGCGCGACGAGCGCGCCGCTGTCGGCTTCCAACAGATCGAGCGTCGCGATGCCGGCGCGGCATGCGAGCGTGTTCCCCGCGAACGTCGACGTGTGCTTCAGCGCGAAGTCTTCGTTGTACGCGGCCGCGGTGGCGAGGCACGCGCCGATCGGAACGAGACCGCCGCCGAGCGCTTTCGCGACGGTCATCACGTCGGGCGTGATGCCGAGCTCGCGGCAGACGAACATCGCGCCAGTGCGGCCGAGTCCCGTCTGGATCTCGTCGGCGACGAAGAGCGTGCCCGCCTCGCGGCACAGCTTGCGCGCGAGCCGGAGGTAACCCGCCGGCGGCTCAACGATGCCGCCCTCGCCCTGGATCGGCTCGACGAGGAACGCGGCGTAGCGGCCGCCGGCGAGCGCGCGCCGCAGCGCGTCCGCGTCGCCGTACGGGACGTAGTGGAAGCCGGGTACCGGCGCGCCGAAGCCTTTCTGGTATTTCTCCTTGTCCGTCGCGGAGAGCGCGCCGAGCGTCTTGCCGTGGAAGCCGTTGCCCGCGGCGAGGATGTCGTGGCGCTTCGTCGTCGAGCGACAGAGCTTGATCGCCGCCTCGATCGCTTCCGCGCCGCTGTTCGCGTACGTCACGTACGCCATGCCCGGAGGCGCGACGGCGAGCAGTCGTTTCGCGAGCTCGCCCGCGGCGTTGAGATACGACGGCTGCACGAAGCTCGGCTCCGCGGTCGCGCGCACGGCGTTCAGCGCCGACCAGATACGCGGCGGATTGAAGCCGAACGGTAGCGCGCCGTACTGCGCGAGGAAATCGAGGTAGCGGCGCCCCGCTTCATCCCAAAGCCAGCTCCCCTCGCCGCGCACGAACGACTTGTCCATGGCCATCTGCTCGAGCACGCGCCCGAGCTCGGGATTGACGTGCGTGCGGAAGGGATGCTTCGGCTTCGGCGCGCGTTCTTCGTGTCTGGTGTCGGGCACCGCGGCGAGCACCGGCTTCGGCGTCGGAGACGCGGCCGTCGCGTCGGTGTTGCCGAGCGTGAGCTTCTTCGGCTTCGCGATCGGCAGCACGGATGCCGGTTGCGCGGGCGGCGCTTCGGTGGGCACCGGCTGCGGACGCGCGGGCGCGGCAACAGGCGCAGGCGCGGGAACATCTGCCGTCGCCGCCGTCGCGCGCGTCGCGGCGTGCACGCGTTGCGCGACTTCGCGCAGCGACGGCTCGCCGTGGAAGATGCGGTCGAGATCGAGCGTGACGCGGAACGCGTCTTCGAGCTCGCCGAAGATCGCCACGAGCACGACCGAGTCGAGTCCGTAGACGAGGAGCGAGGCGGTGCGGTCGATGCGCGTCGCGGGGATCTTCGTCTGCGCGGCGATGCGCTGCACGAGCCAGCTCTCGATGCGCTCCTGCGTCGGCGCGTGTTTCGGCGCGCGCGGCGGCTCGGGATCGTTCGCGCGGAACGCGTTCTCGTCACGCCACTCCGCGATCATGGCCGTCTTCAGCTGGCCGTCGAGGAACTGCTGCTTCACGTGCGCGCGCTGCGTCTTGCCGCTCGACGTTTTCGGCAGTTGTCCCGGACGCAGCAGCACGACCGCGGACACTTCCACCGCGAACTCCGCCGCTACCGCGTTCCGGATCTTCCGCACGATCTCCTCGGTATCGAGCTCGCGTCGCGCCTCGCGCCGGATTTCCGCGACGATGACCAGCCGCTCGCTGGTGCCCGCGTCGACCGCGACCGCGGCCACGAACGTCGGCTGGATCGCCGCGTCGCACGCTTCGACCGTCTGTTCGATGTCCTGCGGGCAGAGGTTGCGTCCGCGGATGATGATGAGGTCCTTGATGCGGCCGGTGATGAAGAGCTCACCGGCGTGGAAGAAGCCGAGGTCCGCGGTGCGGAGGAACGGACCGTCGCCGTCGAGCGTCTGCGCGCGGAACGTTTCCTCGCTCAGCCGCGGCTGATTCCAGTAGCCCTGCGCGACGCTCGGACTGGCCAGCCAGATCTCGCCGACTTCACCTTCGCCGCAGCGTCGGCGCGTCTTCGGATCGGCGATGACGATGCGGGAGTCGAGCAGCGCCTTGCCGCAACTGACGAGCTGCGCCAAATGACCTTCCGTCGCCGGCGCGGGACGATGACGCTCGAGACTCGCGCGCGAGAACGACGTCGGACCGTCGTGAAAGCGGCCGCTCGCGAAGAGCGTGTTCTCCGCGAGGCCGTAGCACGGGAACATCGAGGTCGGACGAAAGCCGCATTCGGCGAACGTCTCGGTGAAGAGGCGCAGCGTGTCCGAGCGGATCGGCTCCGAGCCGTTGAACGCGACCCGCCACTTCGACAGGTCGAGCTTCGCGCGCTCCTCGGCGCTGATGCGCTCGACGCAGAGCTGGTAGCCGAAGTCGGGCGCACCGCTGAACGTCGCGCCGTACTTGCTGATCGCCTCGAGCCACAGCCGCGGTTTCTTCAGGAAATCGACCGGCGCGACGAGATAGCACGGGATGCCGTTGTACAGCGACGAGAGGACGATGCTGATCAGTCCCATGTCGTGGAACAGCGGCAGCCAGGAGACGGCGATCGTGTTGCGGTCGTGCTGCACCGCCTCCTTCATCAGGACCTGGTTGTGGAGGATGTTGCCGTGCGTGACCATGACGCCCTTCGGCGCGGAGGTCGATGCGGACGTGTACTGGAGAAACGCGAGCGTCTCGCGCGTCGCGTTCGGATCGGTCCAGCCGTCCGCCTCATCTTCCGCGATCGGATCGGTGACGACCCACTGCAGGCGTTTGAGGCTCGGTGACTCGTCGAAGCGCTCGCTGAGCTGGCGGTAGACGGCGTCGGTAGTCAGCGCGAAGCGCGCCTCCGCATCCTTGATGATGGACTCGAGGCGGTTGAGGTTGCGGTTCATGCGCGGCGGATAGCCGGGCACCGCGACGGTTCCCGCGGCCAGGCAGCCGTAAAACGCGGCGATGTATTCGGTGCCGGCCGGATAGAGCAGCAGCGCGCGCTCCCCTTTCGCGCCGAGGCGCTGCAGCCGCGCGGCGATGGCGCGCGCGCGCCGGTTCAGCCGCGCGAACGTCAGGCTCTCCGATTCTTCACCGCCGGCGAGAAAGGTGTACGAGCGGTGGCCGGGAAGCTCGTCCGCGCGCTCCTGAAGCAGATGAACCAGCGAAGGCGTCGCCATAGTGAGTCCGTGGGTTCTCCTGAAGTCTGCAGCTGACCGGATTGCGAGTCTGCATTTATAGGCGTCCTTATGGAACTTGTCAATGCTATTTTTCGATCTTTACTTTTTTATGGATCAGCTCTATAAATGAACCGGTCGCGCAAAAAACAATTCAGCGAGGGGTACGTCATGAACTTCCTGAAAAGGGATCGGGAGACGCTCGAAAAGTTCCTCCCCACACTCGACGCGAAACTGCAGGAAATCCCGCTCATGGAGATCGAGAAGCCGGGCAATCCCGGCCTCACCATCCTCCGCGAGCTCGAGGGCGCGGGGCTGCTCGTGCCGGCCGAGCACGGAGGCAAAGGCGCCACGCCCGCGGAGGCCATCCAGATCCACCGCGCCGTGGCCACGCGCTCGCCGTCGCTCGCCATCGCGATGACGATGCACAACTTCTCGGTGGCGACGCTGGTCGAGTACCTCTTCTACGGCGACTACACGGTGGAGCTGCTCCAGCAGATCGCGGGCGGGCAGCTCCTGGTCGCCTCGGGGTTCGCGGAAGGCCGCACCGGCACGAGCATCCTCGATCCGCTGATGAAGGCCACGCCGCAGGACGGCGGCGGCTATCGCATCAACGGCAGCAAGAAGCCGTGCAGCCTGTCGAACTCGATGCACATCCTCACCGCGAGCGTCTCGGTGCCGAGCAACAACGGCAACGGCAGCCGCCGCGCGGTGGCGGTCGTGCCCGCGGACGCGGAAGGCATCACCCGCAAGCCGTTCTGGAGCAGCACCGTGCTTCGCGGCGCGGAGAGCGAGGAGCTCTGCCTCACCGACGTGCAGATCGCCGACGAACAGCTCTTCTTCCCCGAGGTCGAGGAGAGTCTCGACGCGGTCGAAGCGGGCGGCTTCCTCTGGTTCGAGCTGCTCGTCTCCGCCTCGTACCTCGGCGTCGCGTCCGCGCTCGCGGAAAAAGTCTTCACGCACGGACGCGGCGACATCGCCGAGCGGATGCAGCTCGCCATCGATCTCGAAGGCGCGATGACATCGCTCGAAGGCGTCGCGCGCGCGATGCAGACCGGCGAGCGCGGCGAGGGCATCCTCGTGCAGTCGCTGCTGGTGCGCTTCGCCGTGCAGCAGGCCATCGAGCGGGTCACCGTCCGCGCCACCGAGCTCCTCGGCGGCATGGCCTTCATCAAGACACCCGACGTCTCGTATCTCTACGCCGCCGCGCGCGCGCTCGCGTTCCATCCGCCGTCGCGCCTCTCCGTCGCCTCCGCCATCGACGGCTACCTCATGGGCAAGCCGATGCAAGTCGCGTAAATCAAAGGATCCCCTGCCATGGACAAACACAATCTCTTTCACACGCCGACGATCTACACGCTCGAGCGCATCGACTGGGCCGTGCTCATGTTCACCGCCTTCGGCGTGCTGCTGCTGCACGTGCGCGAGGTGAACTGGTGGCACTTCGCGTGGGCGTTCGCGCTGCCCGACGTCCTCGGCACGTTCCCCGGTCTGTACTGCTACTACTTCCGCTGCTCGGGCGAGCACCGCTCGATCCCGACCGTGATCCACCAGCTCTACAACTTCGGCCACAGCTTCGCCACGACGGTGCTGTTCTGCGCGATCTGGTACGCGATCGGCGGCCGGCTGGAGTGGGCGATGCTCGCGTTCCCGATCCATCTCTGCGGCGACCGCTCCGTCTTCGGGAACATCTACAAGCCGTTCGGCACCGCCTTCGAGCCGGTGAAGCACGAGGCTTATCGCCGCTTCGAGCGCGACTACCAGGCCGCCGGCACTTGGTAAAGGAGTTGACCAGATGACGACCACCACGATTCCGCGCGAGGCGGATTGGACGGAGGCGCCGACGCTCATCGAAGGCGCGAGCCGCCTCGAGCTCACGCCGCGCGACTGCGATCTCGACTACTGGTTCACGGCCGTGCCGCAGGGCACGCTCGCGGGCATGGTGCACGGCCACGCGCCGAACGCGCGCGTGCCGGCGTACATGCTCGAGGCCGGGCCGCTGCGCGAGGCGATCATGAACGAGTTCGCGTTCCGGTCCATCGCCGAGGAAATCGCGACGCGCTCGATCACGTACATCATCGCCGCGGCGCCGGACGTCTACACGATGGAGTTCTTCGGCACGCAGCTCATCGACGAGGCGCGGCATTCGCGCGTCTTCCGCGGACATCTCCTCGAGCTCGGCGTGCCGGAGCAGGAGCTGTTCGACACGATCTGGCGCATCAGCGGCGACGACGCGCGCGCGATCCTGCATCCGCTCGAAGCCTTCGCGCTGCCGCTGATCCGCGATCAGCGTGACTTCATCGCCGGCGTGGTGATCCTCACGATCCTCGTCGAAGGCGTGCTCGCGCCGGCGGCGGAATTGTCGGAGCGCAAGTGGCGGCTGCTCGATCCACCCGCGGCGCAGATCGAGCGCGGCGCGAACATCGACGAGATCCGCCACCTCACGGTCGGGAGCTCGACGGTGCGCGACTATCTTCGCGAGCATCCCGAGGCGAAGCCGCACGTCCTCGACATCATCACGCGCGGGCGCCAGCTGTGGGCGACACTGCCGACGCAAGACGTGATCATCAAGCGCGAGCTCTTCTTCCAGGCGGGGCTCGAGCAGCACGCGGACGTCGTCGGCGACTACGAGATCTGGCCGGGCAAGCGGCTCATCGACACGACGCCCGAAGAGCGCCTCATCGCCGCGCATACGTGGTCGACGGAGATGCAGAACAGCCGCCTCACGTACATGGGGTTGCCGGAGGCCATCCCATGACCACCGCCGTCGTCGCCGACGTCGCATCGATCGTCCGCCGTGGTCTGAAGCTGCGCGACGACGCGCCGGTCTCCGTGACCGAGGACGGCGCGCTGTCGAACATCAACTACGTCTATCGCGTCGAAGTCTACGGGCGCAGCCTGTACCTCAAAGTCATTCCGGAGCAGCCGAAGCGTCTGCCGGTGAAGCTGCCGCGCGAGCGCGTGTTCTCCGAGGCCGCGGGACTGTGGCAGTTCCGCGCGTTCGCGGGAGGCGAGGTGCTGATCCCGGAAGTGCTGTTCGTCGACCGCGACGAGTTCGCGCTGGCGATGACGGACGTCGGCGAAGGACGCGCGGTGCTCTTCAACGTCATTCGCGACGACTTCGATTTGCTCCTCGAGGCCGCGCAACCGCTCGGCCGCGGCCTCGGCGCGGTGCACGCGTGCACGCGCGGCAAGGCGTCGCCGCGTCCCGCGCAGGAGGAAGCGATCGTGCGCAGGATCGTGTTCGACGGACTGCTCGCGCCCGGCGCGCGGCAGGTGTTCGCCGAGCAATGGGACGGCATCCGCGCGGAGATGGAAGCGCATCGCGAGTGCCTCATCCACGCGGACCTCTGGAGCAAGAACCTCCTCGTGCGCCGCGGCGCGCCGGTCGCGCTGGTCGACTTCGAAGGCGTTTGCTGCGGCGATCCCGCCTTCGACCTCGGCACGCTCATCGCCGTCGCGCTGCTCCCCGCGCTGCAGAATCCCGCGCTCGTCGACGCCGCGCTATCGTTCATCGAGCAATTGGTCAACACGTGGACCATCGCCGTGTCCGACGCGGCGTGGGTCGATGCGGTGCTGCCGCGCACGTTCCGCGCGACGGCGACGTTCCTGGCCGCGCGCGGCTTCGGTCCGTTTGCGTACGACATGAGCGACGACGCGCGGCAACGCGTGCGCGCGCTCGCCGGCGATCTCGCCTCCGACACCCGCGACACGTTCGATGCCTTTCAGCGAAAGGTCGTGAGCCATGCGCGCGCACGTCTATGAGTCGATCGACGAGATCGGGGCCGCGCAGCTCGCGCCGCTGCCGACCGGACTCGATTTCTCGTTCGGCCTGCTGCGGGCGATGGAACGCTCGCTGTGGGGCGAGCTGCACGTCCGTTATCTGACCGTCGAAGACGACGGCACCGTCGTCGCGTTCACGCCGGTCTACGTCGGCAGCAATCTGAATTTCAACGCGCTGCTGCCGAAGGCGATCCAGACCGGCTACGACGCGCTCGTGAGCGGCGTCGGCTCTGCGATCGCGACGCGCGTCGCCGTCACCGGCTGCCTCATCTCCGACCGCGGCTGGATTCCGATGCATCCCGAGCTCACCGACCACGCCACCGCGCTGCAGCTGCTGCTGCGCGCGCTCGACGGCGTGGCCAAACAGCATCACGCGCAGCTGGCGATGCTGAAGGACATCCACCGCGACTTCCCCGCCGAAGACCGCGCGGTGTTCCGCCGCGCCGGCTACACGGAAGGCTTCTCGCTGCCGACGATCCGCATCAACACCGCGTACGCGTCGTTCGAGGACTACCTCACCAAGCAGCTCTCGAAGAACGGCCGCAAGCACGCGCGCAAGCAGTTCCACAAGGCCGAGGGAACGTACACGCTGCGCGCGATCGAGGACTTCGAGTCGATGATCCCGCGCGTCTTTCCGCTGCATCGCGCGGTGTTCCTCAAGGCGAAGTACCAGTTCGAGGAGCTCGGCCCGCGCTTCTTCGTCGAATGCGCGCGCACGAGGAGCCCGCGCACGGAGCTCGTCGTCTGCGAGCGCAACGACGGCCACATCGCCGGCTCGCTGATGATCTTCTACGACGAGCGCGAGCAGCAGAACAAACGCATCGGCATCGACTACGACCTGCCGGACAGCGGCCTCATTTACAACCTGCTCAACTACACCGGCATCCAGCGCGCGATCGAGCGCGGCATCCAGACGCTGTGGCTCGGCCAGAGCTCGTACGTGCCGAAGACACGCCTCGGCGGCACGCTCGAAGACCAGTACCTCTACATCAAGGCGTACGACCCGCTGCTCAAGCCGACGCTGCCGCTGCAGCGCTGGTGGATGTCGCGCTACTCCGCCGCGCACGTGCTCGCCGGCGTCGAACAAGGAGTGTCCCTGTGAGACCGACCCCGAAGTCGCGGATCCTGCTCACCGGCGCGGCGACGCTCGCCGGCGCGGAGGTGCTGCGCGAGCTGCTGTCGCATCCCGACGTGGATTCGCTGCGCCTGCTGCTGCCGTTCGACGAAGCCGCGCGCACGCGCCTCATCAGCCATCTCGAAGCGTACGTCGGACCGCTCGCGCGCCGCGTCACGATCGTCATGGGCGATCTGCGCCTGCCGCGCTTCGGCCTCTCGATCGGCGCGTGGGACGAGCTCGCGGCGTCGTTCGACGTCGGCATCCATTGCGCGCAACGCGAGACGACCGATCAGAACCTCGAGCTCGCGCGCCAGGCGAACGTGCTGCCGGTCGAAAACTGGATCCGTCTCCTCGAACGGAATCCCGTGCTGCGCCTGCATCATCTGTCGACCGGCTTCGTCGGCGGCGCGCGGCGCGGACTCCTGACGGAGTTCGATCTCGACTGCGGCCAGCGCTTCCACAACGCGTACGAGCGCAGCAAGTTCGAGGCGGAAGTGCGGCTGCGCGAGTCGCGCGTCAGCGATCGCGTGACCATCTACCGCCCGAGCCATACGCTCGGCCGCGCGAAGAACGGCGCCGCGTTCCACCTCGGCGGCGCGTATCCGCTGCTCGCGGCGCTCGCGTCGTCGAAGGCGCTTCCCGGCGACGGCCGCGCGCGCATCGACTTCGTTCCCGCCGACTACGTGGGCGCCGCGATCGCCTCTCTCGCCTGCGCCGGCGCGGACGGGACATTTCATCTCGCCTGCGGCTGGCACGCGTCGCTGCCGGTGAAGGAAGCGGCGGCGATCGCCGCGCGCGGCCGCGGACGCAAACGCGGCGCGCTGCTGCTGCCGCGCATCGCCGCGTGGATGCTGCCCGCGCGCAGTCTCGAACTGTTGCATCAGGGGCCGGTGTTCGACACCTATCGCGCCGATCTCGCGCTCGCGCCGTTCGCGCTCACGCGTCCCGATCCCGCGCAATGGCTCGAGACCGCGGTGCGCGCGGCCGATGCGCGCAGCGTCGCGCCGAGCATCGCAATCGACGACGAGTTACAGCCGCGCTCCGAACGCGCCGCGATCCACGCGGTCTCCGTCACGCGCGACGATCCGGCGTTCACCGAGAAGCGCTTCCATCAGGTCGGCGACGTCAACGTCGCGTACCGAGACATCGGCAGCGGCACGCCGGTCGTGTTTCTGCACGGCTTCGCAGGCGCGCACGCGTGGGACGCCGTCGTCGAGCGCGTGGTGGCCACGAAACGCCGCGCTCTCATCATCGAGACCCTCGGCATCAGCGACACCGACGCTCCGCCATCCGCCGATTACACGCTGTCGGCCCAGGCCGCGCGCGTGCGCGGGCTGTTATCCGCGCTCGGCATCGCGTCCGCGCACATCGTGGGCAACGACAGCGGCTGCGTCGTCGCGGAGTTCTTCGCCGTGCGCTGGCCGCATTGCGTGCGCAGCCTCACGCTCTCCGACTCCGACGCGCAGGGCCCGTGGCCGCCGCCGCACGCGGCGCGCCTCGCGTCACTGATGCGCATCCCCGGCGGCGCGGCACTGCTCGCATCGCTGATGCGCGTGCCGCTCGTCGCGCGCTCGTCGTTCGGCTTCGGAAGACTCGTGCACGACCGCTCGCTGCTCACGCCGGAGCGCATCCGCCGCTATCGCGACACCGTGGCCGGCACGCCCGCGCGACGCCGGCACCTCACGCGCTTCTTTCGTACGCTACGAGACAACGACGTCGCGATGCTCAATCAGTCGCTCGCGCAGCTCGACGTGCCGACGCTGATCGTCTGGGGCGCCGACAACGCGTACTACTCGCCGTCGTACGGCAGGAAGTTGCTCGACACGATTCCGGGCGCGCGGCGGCTCGAGATCATTCCGTTCGCGAGCGTCTCGTCACACGAGGAACGGCCGGAGCTCTTCGCCGCGAAGCTCATCGAGTTCCTGAACGAAATCGACGACGAGCTCGAAGCGGAGCTCCGGCCGCGTCACCAGAGCAGCGGCACGAGCGCGCGCACTTCGCGCGTGTACACGACGTAAGGCTTGCCCAGGCGCTCGATCATCATCGCTTCTTCGTAGCGGATGCGGCGGACGTATGCGAAGAGCTGAAAGGCGAGCGACAGCGCGGCGCCGACCCACGCGTGGATGAAGAGCAGCGTGCCGACGAACAGCAGCAGCGCGCCGCCGTACGACGGATGGCGGATGAAGCGGAACGGTCCGGTGCGGATCACCTGGTGATCCTCGTACACCGTGATGAACCAGGTGAAGAAGCGGCCGAGCGTGAGCACGGCCCAGACGCGCAGCGCCAGTCCGGCGGCCATGAGGACGAGCGCGGCCGTCGTCACCGCGTCCCAGCGGAAGCTGTCGGGATAGCGCACGAACACGGCCTCGAGGATCCCGATGAGCTGCGTGAGATACACCGACCAGACGATCTGCGCCGCGGTGCCGCGGTCGTGTTTCGGCGCCGACGCGTCGACCGGCTTGTACGCCGGCTGGAACGCGGAGATCCCGACGGCGAACGCGATCAGGATCCAGAACTGCGGCGTGCGGAAGATGTCCGGATGAGCGAGCGCCGGCAATCCGTAGATGGCGCACGACGCGAGGAGCGCGGTGAGGAGTTTTCGGATCATGGGAGTCGCTCTAGCGGCGGGCGGTGCGCGCGATGTCGCGCATGATGGAGAGGTGATGGCGGTGGTGGACGTCGGCGAAGAAGAACCATTCGCTCGAGGTGAGCCACTTCATCCGGGGATGGAGGCTGCGGCCGGGACTGGCCTTGATGCGGCGCAGATCGAGGTCGACTTCGGCGAGCCGCTTCTTCAGAGACTCGCGCAGCGGTCCGATCTGATCGATCGTGCCGCCTTCCGGCTCGAGCGGCGGGATGGTCGGAAAGAAGCCGCGCGGGATGAAGCCGGCGGTCATGAGGCCGTGGCCCCACACGCCGCGGCGCTCGTCCGCGTTCGCGCCGCTCATCGCTTCCTCGAGCCGGTCGAGGACGTAGTGACTGCTGCGGTAGAGGTGTTCGAGCTGCTCGCCGTACGACCACTTGCTGACGCGCTCGTCGCGCAGCGCGAGCTTGCCGGTGCTGCATTGAGCGGAGAGCTCGTCGGCGAAGCGCGGCGTGTCGTGCAACTTGTCGTTCGTGCCGAGGGAGCCCCAGAGTCGATAGACGGCTTTGCTGATTCGGTCCATAAGTTGACTTTCTGAAAATGGGGTGGCGGATCCGTGGGGCCTGCAACCCACGGAGTCCGCCACCACCAACCACCACCGAGGTCGGACCGTGGCCGGTCCGTCCGGCTACCGTCACCGGCGGCCGAAATTGAACGGGTTGAAGGGGACGAAGTTGTTCACGGCGAACGCGGTGTTGCGGACGAGGCGCGTACCGATGCGGTTCGCGATCTCGCCGGGAGCGCGTCCCCACTGCCGCGCGGCGGAGTTGAAGCCGGCCGACGCGTCGCGCAGCGCGTAGCGCACGAAGCCGTCCTTGCGCCGGTTGGCCGAGCGGTCGGAACGGCGCGCGAAGGTGCGCAAGCCGCGCGCGAAGCCGTTGCCCACGCGGTAGCCGGACCAGACCGCGCCGCGCGACACGCGCTGGAACGGCTTGGTGCCCTTCGTGTACTTCTTCTTGTTGCGGCGCCGTTTGTTGCGCGAGCGGCGCTTGAAGTAGACCGGCGCGGTGATGATCGGCTCCGGCCCGTCGTCGCGGTTGCCGCCGTTGCCGCCGCCGTCCGGACGGGGACGCGGCGGGGGCGGCGGCGTCGGATTGTGCGTCGACGCGTGCGTGGTCGTCAGCTGCGCGCCGTAGGTCGTCGTCTGCGCTTCCGGCGCATGCGTGCCGCCGACGGACGCGCCGCCGACGGACGCGCCGGCGATCGGATCGGGGCTCCCGGCCGCGCCGGGACGTTTCGAATCGGTTGCCATCGCGAGCTTCCCTCCTTCGTCTTCGCGGTTGTCTCAGAACCAGGGGAAGAGGCTGCCGCCGCGGCCACCGCCACGGGCACGCCGCTTCTTGCGCTGCTTCTTCCGGTAGACCAGCACGACCGGCACGAGCTGGCGCTGCTCGTCGCCTCCGTTGTCGTCGCCGAGTGTGGCCGTCACTTCGGCCACTGCATCCTGGACGTCCCCCGCGAGCTTTCCACAGCCCTGGGCCAATTCGCGGATCTGTCTCCGGCTTGCCTTGCCGACATCGAGAATGATCGGCGCGTTCGAGTTCGCTGCCATCGCTGACTCCTTCCTCTGTGCCTTAATGATTGACGTAAAGCTATATCAGCATCCTGCTTTATGTCAAGCAGTATGGCGTGACTTTTTTAAATGTATCGGGCAAAATATCTCGGCGTGTCCCTCCCCATCTCCGAATCACCCTCCGCCGGCGAACGGACCGAGCTGGTGCTGGCGGCGCTGACCGCGCCCACGGCCGTGCCGTCGAACAACGAGCCGCGCCGCCAGCGCAAAGTGCGCCGCGCGGCGGCCGAGGCCACCGAGGATTGGCTCGCGTTCCGGGAGCTGCTCGAGACGCCGGTGGAACGCTCGCCGATCTTCGAGCACGAGTTCCGACGCCCGCCCGGACTGGGCGTCCAGACCGGACGGCAATCCGCGCTGCCGCCGGTGCGCCGCGAGGAACAGTTCAACGCGGGCTTGCTGCAGACGACGCTGCGCCTCCTGGTCTGGCTACGCGGCGCAATGCAGTTCGGCCTCGGCATCGTCAGCGACCGCCTGCGCGGCCGCGACAGCCAGCATCAGCGCGCGCGCCGGCTGCGCGAGACGTTCGAGTCGCTCGGGACCACGTTCATCAAGGTCGGCCAGCAGCTCTCGATGCGGCTCGACCTCTTCCCCTACGCCTACACGCGCGAGCTCGAGAGCATGCTCGACAAAGTGCCGCCGATGCCGTTCGAGAGCGCCGTGGCGACGATCGAGCGCACGACCGGCAAGCCGATCGCGGAGCTCTTCCGGCAGTTCGACCGCGCGCCGATCGGCTCCGCGTCGGTGGCCTGCGTCTACCACGCGGTGCTGCACACCGGCGAGGAAGTCGCGGTGAAGGTGCGGCGTCCCAACATCGGCAACATCCTCGCCGCCGACATGCGCGCCTTCGGCTGGCTGCTCGCCGTCGCGGAGGTGTTCCTCTTCCGCCCCGGCTTCACGAAGAACTTCCTCCACGAGCTGAGCACGATGCTCTTCGAGGAGCTCGACTTCGTGCGCGAGGCGCGCTTCTCGGAGCTCTACCGCCGGCGCATGCGCAAGGAGCGGCAGTTCCACTTCGTCACCGCGCCGAAGATCTTCCCCGACGAATCGAACCACGAGGTGCTGGTCTCGGAGTTCGTCTGCGGCGTCTGGATGAACGAGATCATCACCGCGCTCGAGACGAAGGACCTCGCCGCGCAGGAACGCCTCCATCAGATGCGCCTCGATCCGGTGCTGCTCGCGCGGCGGGTGCAGCTGATCTCGCGCTACAACAACTTCGAGAACATCTTTTTCCACGCCGACCTGCATCCGGCGAACATCCTCGTGCAGCCGGGGAACCGCATCGTGCTGATCGACTTCGGCTCGTGCGGCTCGTTCAACCGGCGCGAGCTCAACTCGTGGCGGGCGTGGTTCGACGCGCAGAGCGTGAACGACATCGGCGGGATGGTGCAGGCGGCCATGGCGATCATCGAGCCGCTGCCGCCGATCGACAAGGACGAATTCGGCGCGCGGCTCGAGCAGATGTTCTGGAACGATCTCTACGCGATCAAGAGCAAGAACTCGGCGTGGTACGAGCGCGTGTCGTCGCGGCTGTGGCTCGGCTTCATGCGCCTCACGCGCGAGTTCCAGATTCCGATGCGCCTCAACACGTTGCGCATGATCCGCGCGTCGATGCTCGCCGACACGATCGCCGCGCGCCTCGACCACGACCAAAATCCCTACAAGGAGTTCCGCTACTACGAGCGCGGCGCGGGGCGGCGCGCGAAGCGGCGGCTGCACAAACGCCTGCGCCAGTTCTGCAGCCCGCGCATCTTCACACGCCTCGAGCAGGGCTTCGACTCCGGCGTCAAGCTTCTCTACCGCGTGCAGAAGACCGTCGAGTCGCTCAGCTCGATCAACATCGTGCCGCTGGTCAGCAAGGCCGCGGAGACGGCGAAGCTGATCATCCAGTGGGTCGCCAGCGCCGTCACCATCGCCACGACCGCTGCGCTGGTCATGGTGGTCGCGCAGTTCATGTCGTACTACGGCGGCTTCGGCGACTCGCCGCGCACGTTCTTGCAGGACTTTTTCTCCGTCCTCGGCAACGGCCTGTTCCAACTGGTGGTGCTGGCCATCGGCGCGGTCCTCATGCGCCGCTTCTACTATCGGATGAACGACCGCGACCGCTACGTGAACGACCGGCGCAACTGAGACGCGCGACACGCGCGGGCGCGGCGCGACGCGCTCGCGTCACGCCGCGCTACGGACGCATCACGCCGCGCTGGTGGTCTGCTGATCGAACTGCATCTCGTCGACGATGGCCTTCTCGGTGAGCCGCGGACGCAGGGCCTGCTTGCGCCGCCCGAGCTCCTCGGCCACGAGCTTGGCCGCCTCGCCGAGGGCGCCGCGGCGCTTGTGCGGATCGGCCAGCATGCGCGCGGTGGCCATGGCGAGCGCGCCGAAGCCGAAGACCTCTCGCGGATACGCGCGGTGGAGGAAGATGTCGAGGAAGTCCTGACGCAGCTCTTCGTTCGCGGCGACGCCGCGGAGGATCTCCAGCAGCACGGGCGAGATCGGGCCGCGCTTGCCGATGTCGGCCGCGAACCAGTAGTGCTGCATCGCGTCGGCGTCGCGCCAGCGCCACCAGCGGCGCAGCTCTTCGTCGCGACGGTCGGGACGCGAGAAGCCGCGCACGATCGCCTCGGACAGCTTCTCGACCTGGCGCAGCGCATCGGAGATGCCCTGCCCCGGCGTCGGATCCTTGAAGTGTCCCGCGTCGCCGGCGAGCACCCAGCCCCGCCCGGTCGCTTCGCGGAAGAAGCCCTCGAAGCGCGTGAGGCCGCGGAACTTCGTCACGCGCTCGGCGCCGCGCACGAGCTCCGCGACCGGCGCGCAACCTTCGATGGTCCGCCAGTACGCGCCCTCGCCGTCGACGCGGTACGCCTCGCGCTCGTCGAGCGACGGGCAGACGATGGCCACGAAATGGCCGTTGTCCGCCGGCGCCGCGACCACGAAGTCGTCGCCCTTGCGGTGGTAGTAGACCTTCGCCACCGGCTGCTTCGGCACGCCGCGGTAATACGCCCAGCTGCTCATCCGCTCGCTGGTCGTGACGTGATAGCGGCGCGCGCCGGTGAGCCGCGCGATCGTCGACAGACGTCCGTCGGCGCCGACGACGAGGTCCGCGCGCAGCGTCGCGACTTTGCCTTCGCGATCGACCGTGCGCACGCCGACGACGCGGCCGTCGTCTTCAATGAGACCGACGACACGTCGATGGAGGCGCATCTCCACGCCCGCGGCGCGCGCCGCGGCGACGAGGTGCACGTCGAGCGCAATGCGGCGCACGCAGAGCATCGGCACTTTCGGATCGTGCGGCCGCAGGCGCGGCGGTCCGGAGAGGTCGACATCCTCGAACTTCATGTAGCAGTCCGTGATCGGCGGCGCGCCTTCGGCGAGGATGCCGTCGAGCGCGCCGAGCTTCTGCAGGATCTCGATCCCGCTCAGCTGAAACATGTGCGTCGAGAGCGTGTCGCTCGGAAACTCGGCCTGGTCGACGACGCAGACCGACAATCCCGCGCGCTGGAGGAACGTCGCCAGCGGCGAGCCGGCGCAACGCGCGCCGACCACAATCACATCGAACCGTTCGGACACCGACATGAGGAGATCTCCAGGAAGTTGCGTTGGCGCGGCGGTCAGAAGAGGTCGTCCAGCATCGGGCCGCCGCGCGCACGCACGATCACGCGATAGAGCAGCAGCCCCGCCGGACCGAACACCAGCGTCAGGAAGAGACATGGGAAGAGAACCGCGTACGACATCTTGTCTGCCGTGGCTCGCCGCGCGATCCACGAGCCGATGAAGAGATCGAACGCGAGGTAGTGCACGTACCCCGCGAACAGCAGCCCCTTGGACTGATTGAACATGCGCAGGGTGCCGTCGAGACTGCCGAAGCGCTCCAGGAACGAGCCGCTCGCGCTGTGCCAGTAATAAATACAGAGGAACGTGTACAGCACCGCGAACGCCACGGGCAGCATCATCCCGGAGAACACGTAGTTCACCATCCGGCTGCGCGGCCGCAGGAAGAGCGCGATCCAGCCAATGACCGACAGTCCGAACGCGAGCTTGAATGCCAGAGCCAGGTTCATGTGCACCTCTCTCTCTCGAAAAAATTCGAACGACGAACTACGCCGCGACGTCCACCTCGCCGCCGGCCGGCAGCTCGCGCAGTCCGTGCACGAGCCGGTCGAGCAGCGGCGTCGTGGCCGCGGTGGTGACGAGAGCCATGATCACGATCATCGTGAAGAGACCGCGCGAGATGACGCCGATGTCGAGGCCGACGTTCAGCACGACCATCTCCATGAGGCCGCGCGTGTTCATCAGCACGCCCACCGCCGCCGACTCGCGCCAGGAGAACCCCGACGCCTTCGCGCTGAACATCGCGCCGCCGAGCTTCCCGCCCACCGCGACGACGAGGACGAGCGCGCAGCAGAGCCACAGGCCCGGACCGCTGAGCAATCCGACGTTCGTGCGCAGACCCGTCACCGCGAAGAAGAGCGGCAGGAAGATGACGCGCGTCAGCCCCCGCGTCTGCGCGACGAGCGTCTGCGTGAGCTGCGCGTCGCGCGGCAGGATCGCGCCGACGAGGAACGCGCCGAACAGCGCGTGGATGCCGAGGAGCTCCGTCAGCGTCGACGACGCGAGCACGACCAGCAGCACCGCGGCGAGCACCGCTTCGTCCGACAACTGCTTCACGCGCGGCAGCAGCTTGCGAAGCAGCGGACGCACGCCGGCGATCATCGCGATCGCGTAGACGGCGACGAGTCCGAGGCGCACGCCGAGTTGCGCGGGATCGCTCGCGCGCGCGACCACCACGACGAAGGCGAGGATGCACCACGCCGTCACGTCGTCGACCGCCGCGCAGGCGATGACGCTGTTGCCCATGCGCGACCGGAGCAGGTGCCGCTCCTCGAGGATGCGCGCGAGCACCGGGAACGCGGTGATGCTCATCGACGTGCCGAGGAACAGCGCGAAGCTGCGGAACGGCACGCTCGCATCCGAGACGCGCGGATAGAGATAGAGCGCGAGACCGGTGCCGAGCAGGAACGGCACGATGATGCTGATGTGGCTGATGACGATGATGCTCTCGCGCCGCTCGCGCATGAGACCCGGCGCGAACTCGAGGCCGACCAGGAACATGAAGAAGATCAGGCCGACCTGGCTGAGCGAGAGCAGGATGGAGACGCTGTGCGCCGGGAACACCGCGGCGAACGCGTCCGGCGCGAGCCGCCCGAAAAGCGACGGTCCGAGGATGATGCCGGCCACCACTTCGCCGACGACGACCGGCTGCCGGAAACGCTTCAGCAGCGCGCCGCACGCGCGTCCGGCGAGGACGACGATGATGATCTGCAGGAGCGTCGTCGCCAGCTCGTTCACAGCGTGCCCTCCGGCAGGGTGATGTTGCGTTTGGACGGCGCAGGAGCGCCGGCGCGCGCGGCGTGGCGTGCCGGCGCGGCGCGCGTTTCGCCGCGCGGCTCGCGCACGCGCGCCGCGACGAACGTCGCGCCCTCCGGCTCGAAACGTCCGCGGATGGCGTCGCCGTCGAGGCGTCCGGAGAACGACGTCGCGCCCCACGCGCGGATGGCCGTGCCGTGGAGCGAGCCGCGCAGCGCGACGTTGCCGAGGTGCAGGTCGAGATCGGGGCCGGTCTGCTCGATCGAGAGCGTCTGCGTGTTCGGCAAAACACCGCCGCTGCCGCCCGTCCGCACTTCCCACGTACCGCCGAGCGACACCGGCGCGCGCAGACCGCGTCCGGCGCGCAGCAGCGAGGCTTCGGCGACGAGCGCCAGCGCGAGTAACGTTGCGTAAGCCGCGATCGTCTTCATCGGGATGAGCGGCAGGATAGCAGCGAGTAAGTAGTTATGGCAATATGTAAATTAGGAACTGCGGCAATGATGCGTCCGCGTCAGAGGATTCCGATTGCTTTCTTCCCGGCCAACGTTTAGAACACGATTCGTGAACACTTATCGGCGTCTGTTGCTCCTTGCCGCCGCCCTGCTCCTCGCGCCGCTGCTGGCCGCGCAGGAGGCCGACCTCCTCGTCACGAAGACCGGCCCCGACCAGGCCACCGCCGGCTCGAACGTTTCCTACGACGTCGTGGTCACGAACCTCGGCGCCGACGACGCGGCCTTCGTCACGCTCGACGATCCGCTTCCCGCGGGCATGACGTTCGTCTCCGCGACGCAGACCGACGGCACGCCGTTCAGTTGCTCGACGCCTTCCGTCGGCGACACGACCGGCAGCGTGAACTGCACCGCGGCGCTGCTCGCCGCCGGCGACTTCGCCGAGTTCACGATCGTCTACGCCATTCCCGCCGGCACGCCCGACAGCACGTCGTTCGTGAACATCGCCACCGCTTCTTCGGAGACGTTCGATCCGAACGACGAGAACAACTCCGGCGTCGCGACGACATCGACGCCGCCCTCGCCGACGAGCGACATGGCCGTCACGAAGAACGGCCCCTCCTCGGCCGGTCCGAACACGAACGTCGTCTACACCATCGGCATCACGAACAACGGTCCCGCGCCGGCGACGACCGTGCAGCTCACCGATCAGACGTCCGGGCTGCTGGAGTTCGTCTCGTTCACGCAGGACAGCGGTCCGACGCTGTCGTGCTCGACGCCGGCTGCCGGCTCGACCGGCGGCACGATCACCTGCACCATCGCCTCGTTCCCCGCCGGCTCATCGGCCACGTTCACGCTCACCGAGCACGTGCCCGCGGACACGCCGAGCGGCACGAGCGCGGAGAACAACGTCGCCGTCTCCGCGGACAACGACAGCAACTCGGAGAACGACACCGCGGCGACGACGCTCACGGTCTCCGCGGTCGATGTCGGGGTCGTGAAGAGCGGCCCGGCGACGGCGAACGCGGGCGAGGACGTCCCGTACACGATCGTGCTCAGCAACAGCGGCGCCGACACCGCGACGAACGCCGGCTTCACCGACACGCTCCCCGCCGGTACCACGTTCGTGTCTCTGGTGCAGAACACGGGAACGCCCGCCAACTGCGCCGCGCCCGCGGTGGGCACGAACGGCACCGCCGGCTGCACGCTCAGCCTCCTCGGCTCCGGCCAGTCCGCAACGTTCACGCTCACGCTCAACACCGGCGGCACCACCGGATACACGAACACGGCGAACGCGTTCACCGACAGCTTCGACACGAATCCGGCGAACGACAGCTCGAGCGTGACCACGGCCGTCACGCCGATCGCCGACGTCGCCGTGACAAAGAACGGCCCGACGGGCGCGCAGAACGGCGACACGATCACGTACAACGTCGGCGTCACGAACAACGGGCCGTCCGCCGCGGCGAACGTGTCGCTCACCGACACGCTCCCCGCCGGCACGACGTTCGTCTCGGAGACGCAGACCAGCGGTCCCACGTTCTCGTGCACGACGCCCGCGGTCGGCGCGAGCGGCACGATCACCTGCACGATCGCCTCGCTCGCCGCCGGCGCGACGGCGACCTTCGACTTCTCGTTCACGCTCACGCCGACCACCACCGGCGCGGTCTCGAACACCGCGAATGTCTCGTCGACGACCTCCGATCCGAATCCGGCGAACAACACCGCCACCGCATCGACGGACGTCACCCTCGGACCCACCGATCTCTCGATCACGAAGACGGCCAGCTCGAATCGCTATCCGGTGGGCGCCGACGCGACGTACACGATCACCGTGACCAACAACGGTCCCGGCTACGCCGTCGGCACGACGGTCACCGACGTCCTTCCGGCCGGCACGACGTACGTCAGCGCGACGCCGTCGCAGGGCTCGTGCAGCGGCACGTCCGTCGTCACGTGCACCCTCGGCACGCTCGCGCCGTCGGCGACCGCGACGATCTCGCTCGTCGTGACGCTGCCGTCGACGCAGATGGAGATCACGAACACGGCCACGGTCACGGCGTCGAACGTCGATCCGAACCCGGCCAACAACGCCAGCACCGCCGCGGCCGCGACGGTCTCGCAGGTGCCGGCGCTCTCGCCGCTCGGCCTCGTGCTCCTCGCGCTGTCGCTGGTCGGCGCCGCATGGTTCGTACAGCGGCGATAACAGAGAACGACCTTCCGCAAAAAACAATGAGGCGGCGCGATGACGCGCCGCCTCATTGCGTTTGATGCGATGGTTCTTTAGTGGACGAGCGTCTGCAGCTTGCTCGACGGCGTGGCGCTCACCGGCCGCGACTCGTTGCCCCAGCCCGCGTCGGCAGTCTCCAGCGTGCCCCAGCGCCCCTGCACCGAGACGACGATCGCGAAGATCAGGAACCCGCCGCCCGGAGCGACGGTCATGAAGAGCAGGCACGGGAAGAGGTACACGTACGAGATGCCGACCTGCCGCGCCTTCCGCGCCATCCACGCGCCGACGACGAGGTTCATGGCGATGATGTCGATGAGCGTCACCGCGAGCAATCCCGTGTTGCCGTACTGCCGGTAGACGGTGGAAAGCTTCAGATAGTCGAAGACGCTCGCCGCGGGCGGCTGGAACCACGACGTCAGCAGGAGGAAGGTCGAGAGCAGACAGAGGATCACCGGCGCGATGATGCCGCCGAACCAGAACGTCGACCACGTCCGCCGCGGAAAGAAGAAGATCGACAGCCACCCCGCGAGCGCGACCGCTCCGGAGAGGTAGTAGACGGTGGACGGAATGTTCGCTGGATCGATCACGAATCCTCCTCTTCGCGTTGCTTAGCGGACGGTCAGCTTCGGCTCGGCGCTGAAGACGGGCAGCGGCCGCTGCGGCAGCAGAACGTTCGACGCGCGGTTGGCGGCGACGACGTAGTAGTAGGTCGTGCCGTTCTCCACGTCGTCGTCGGTGTAGCTCGTGCCGGTGACGTTCGGCTTGATCCACGGGTACGGGTCGCGCGGCGTCGCCGAGCGCTTGACGGTGTAGGAATGCGCGCCGGGAACCGGCGACCACGACAGGTGCACGACGCCGTTGCCCGGCTCCGCGTGGACGCGCGGCGCGCCGAGGGGCGCGGCGGTGGGGCGGACGACACCGGTGACGAGCGCCTTGAGCAGCTCGGGGAGGAACAGCACTTCCTTGCCGCCGGCCTCGCGCGCGAAGCGGTCGAGGAAATAGTCAACCAGTGGACCACTGCCGTGGTTCTCGATGAGATACGCGAGCAGGGTCATGGTGTCGAAGTACGCCTGGCGGTAGCTGACCAGGCCGCCGCCGAACGAGAACTTGTCGACCACCGGGCAGTTGATCCCCTTGCCGACCACGAAGCGCCAGTTGATGAAGATCTCCGTGCCGTTGTGGCCCCAGCTCATCACCTCTCCGCGCAGGTCGGGGAAGTACTTGAAGAGCAGCAGGAAGTCGGCGGCCGCTGCCTCCGCGCCGGTCGACGTGCCGGTCGGATCGAGCATGATCGCATCGGACGTGAAGACCTCCGGCCCCCACCCCGACGGATCGCCGGTGTGCCAGAGGCCGTTGAACCATGCGACGTACTCCGCGGGGGTGGTGCCCCACACCTTCGCGGTGCGTTCGTTGTAGAGGTTTTCAGAGAGCGGCGCGGCCTGGGCGTTGCTCGGCGTGTAGATGTCCGGCGGGAACGGCTGATAGCCGGAGCCGGTGCTGAGATCGACGGAAACTTGCTGGGTCATGAGGGATCCTTTCGGGGAATGAGGACAGGGCACGGCCGCCGTGGCCGGTGCAGCTTCTACTTAATTACGTAAATACTAACATCCACCCCGCCGTTGTCAAGCGTCTGCACACCGAATTCACGTGTGCCGCCGCCGCGACGCGTGTTAAAGTCGCCGCATCAACGGTCTCACCGAATAGTCATTGCCCGCGGGACGCTCCTGCGCTCCGCGACACCAAATTCAGGATGGGGTGGATTCCATGACCCGTGCGCGACGCGGTTGGTTTTTGTTCACGATTCTGGTTGTGCTCATCAGTGCCACGCCGCGGCTCGCGGCTCAGTGCGTCAGCCTGACCACGCTCGGTTCGGCGTACACGCAGAACTTCGACACGCTCGCGAACACCGGGACGACGAACAACCTCACCATCCCGGGCTGGTTTCTCACCGAGGGCGGAGGCGGCGCGCGCGACAACGAGCAATACGCCACCGACAACGGCGCCAGCACGACCGGCGACATGTACAGCTACGGCGCCGCGGCCAGCACGGAGCGCGCGCTCGGCCAGTTGCGCAGCGGCACGCTCATCCCGCTCTTCGGCTCGTGCTACACCAACAACACCGGCGCCACGATCGGCAGCCTGGCCGTCGCCTACAACGGCGAGGAGTGGCGCCTCGGCACCGCCGGCCGTACCGATCAGATGAACTTCGAGTACAGCCTCAACGCCACGGACCTCGTCACCGGTACGTGGACCAACGTCGCGGCGCTGAACTTCGTCACACCCGATACCGCGACCGTCGGCGCGAAGAACGGCAACGCGGCTGCCGACCGCACGGCGATCTCCTCCACGGTTTCCTCGCTGAGCATTCCCAACGGCGCCACGTTCTGGATCCGCTGGAATGACACCGACGCGACCGGCGCGGACGACGGCCTCGCCGTCGACGACTTCAGCCTCACGCCGAACGGCGCGGTCGTCCTCCCCAACCTCACCATCGACGACGTCTCGCTCAGCGAGGGCAACGCCGGGACGACGAGCTTCACCTTCACCGTCAGCCTCAGCGCGCCCGCCGGACCCGGCGGCGTCACCTTCGACATCGCCACCGCGGACGGAACGGCCACGCAGCCGAGCGACTACACGCAGAAGTCGCTCACCTCGCAGACCATCCCCGCCGGCAGTTCGACGTACTCGTTCACGGTGCTCGTCAACGGCGACACGTCACCCGAAACGAACGAGACCTTCTTCGTCAACGTCACCAACGTCACCGGCGCGAACGTCACCGACGGCCAGGGACAGGGCACGATCGTCAACGACGACGCCGCGCCGAACCTCACCATCAACGACGTCTCGCACAACGAAGGTAACGCCGGCACGACGACGTACACCTTCACGGTCAGCCTCTCCGCGCCCGCGGGAGCGGGCGGCGTGACCTTCGACATCGCCACCGCCGACGGCACCGCCGTCGCGCCGGGCGACTACACCTCGAAGTCGCTCACCTCGCAGACCATCCCCGCCGGCAGCTCGACCTACACGTTCGACGTGCTGGTCAACGGCGACACGACTCCCGAGACCGACGAGACGTTCTTCGTCAACGTCACCAACATCACGAACGCGATCGGCACCGACACGCAGGGCGTCGGCACGATCGTCAACGACGACATCACGAAGATCCACGACGTGCAGGGCAACGGCGCGAGCTCGCCGCTGGTCGGCCAGACCGTCAGCGTCGAAGGTGTCGTCACCGCGAACTTCCAGGGCGCGAACAAACTGCAGGGCTTCTTCCTGCAGGAAGAGGACGCCGACGTGGACGCCGATCCGGCCACGTCCGAAGGCGTCTTCGTCTTCTGCAACACCTGTCCGACCGCCGTGGCCGAAGGCCAGCGCGTCCGCGCGACCGGCACGGTCTCCGAGTTCAACGGCAAGACCGAGATCACGGCCAGCACCGCGCCGTCGGTCACCGTCACCGACGCCGCCAACCACATCGCGGAAGTGACGCCGGCGACGGTCGTGCTGCCGGTCATCGGCGACATCAACACGTTCTACGAAAAGTTCGAGGGCATGCGCGTCATGTTCCAGAACCTGCTCACCGTGTCCGAGTACTTCGAGCTCGGACGCTACGGGCAGATCGAGTTGTACTCGGACGGACGCCCGCTGCAGTACACCGAGGCCAACGCGCCGAGCGTGGCGGGGAACGTCGCGTACGCGGACGAGCTCAATCGCCGCCGGGTCATCCTCGACGACGACAACAACGCCCAGGAGTCGTACCTTCTCCAGCCGGACGGTAGTCAAGCTGTTTACCATCCCCACGCGAATGGCGGCTTCAGCGTCGGCACGCAGGGCGTCGACTTCTTCCGGGGCGGCGATGTGGTCAACGCGCTGACCGGCGTGCTCGACTGGTCGTTCGCCGGACAGGCCGGCACCGACGCGTGGCGCGTGCGCCCGACCCTCACCACGCCGGTGACGTTCACCGTGGCCAATCCGCGCCCGGTCACGCCGCCCGCGGTCGGCGGCGCGATCCGCGCGGTCGGCATGAACATGCTCAACTACTTCACCACGATCGACACGACCTCGAGCAACAGCTCCGGTCCGTGCGGTCCCTCGGGCGGCCAGGACTGCCGCGGCGCCGACAGTGTCGCGGAGCTCAACCGCCAGCGCGAGCGCGCCTCGATCGTCATCTGCAGCCTCAATCCCGACGTGGCCGGTCTGATGGAGATGGAGAACACCACCGCCACGACCACGATCAACGACCTCCTCGGCGCCGTCAACGCGCGCTGCGGCGGCGCGCATCCGTACGCGTTCGTCAACACCGGCGGCACGCTCGGCACCGACGCCATCCGCGTCTTCATCATCTACCGCACCGGCATCCTCTCGCCGGTCGGCTCGCCGCTCGTCGATCTCGATCCCATCCACAATCGCCCGCCGACAGCGCAGACGTTCGACGTCGTCGACAGCGCCAATCCCGCCTTCGGCCAGCGCTTCACGTTCGTCGCGAACCACTTCAAGTCGAAGGGCTGCGACGCCTCCGCGACCGGCGCCGACGCCGACAACGGCGACGGCCAGGGCTGCTACAACGGCCGCCGCACCTCGCAGGCCTCGCGCCTTCTCACGTGGATCAACGGCACGGTCATCCCCGCGGCCGGCGATCCGGACGTGCTCCTCGTCGGCGACTTCAACGCGTACGCGCACGAAGATCCGGTGACGACGCTCGAGGCGGGCGGCTACACCGATCTCGAGACGTTTTTCCACGGCAACGCGACCTACTCGTATCTCTTCGACGGCCAGCTCGGCCACCTCGACTACGGCTTCGCCAGCGCGAGCCTCGTGCCGCACGTCACCGAGGCGCAGCCGTGGCACATCAATGCCGACGAAGTCGATCTCTTCGACTACAACGACGAGGTGAAGGACACCGGCGAGTCGACGTTCGAGGAGAAGCCGGACGGCTCCGCGCTCACGCCGCCGCGCGTCGTCTTCGCGCCCGGCACGCCGTATCGCGCCTCGGATCACGACCCCGTGCTCGTCGGCCTCTTCACCGTCGCCGATCTCGCCATCACCAAGACCGACTCGCCCGATCCGGTCACCGCGGGCGCCAACCTCACCTACACCATCAACGTGACGAACAACGGTCCCGACGCGGCCGATACCGCATCGTGGACGGACACGCTGCCGACCGGCACGACGTTCGTCTCGCTCTCCCCCGTCGCCGGCTGGTCGTGCACCACGCCCGCCGTCGGCGCGAACGGCACGATCAGCTGCACGAACGCGACGTTCGCCGTCGGCAGCGCGATGTTCACCCTCACCGTGAACGTCGCTCCGTCGGTCGCCGCGGGCACCGTCCTGTCGAACACCGCCAGCATCACCTCGAACACCGGCGACGGAAGCCCGGGCAACGAGAGCGCCACCACCACGACCACCGTCGCGACGTCGGCCGATCTCTCGGTCACGAAGACCGACTCGCCCGATCCGGTCACCGCCGGCAACAACCTCACGTACACGATCACGGTCAACAACGCCGGCCCGAGCTTCGCGGCAACCGTGAGCCTCGCCGACACGCTGCCCGCCGGCACCACGTTCGTCTCGCTCGCCTCGCCGGGCGGCTGGTCGTGCACCAACCCCGCGGTCGGCGCGACCGGCAGCATCTCCTGCACCATCGCCTCGCTCGGCACGGGCGACGCCGTCTTCACCCTCGTCGTGAACGTCGGCTCCTCGGCGAGCGGCACGTTGTCGAACACCGCGACCGTCACCTCCGCGACGAGCGATCCGAACACGGGCAACGAGAGCGCGACCGAGACGACGGCCGTCACCGGTTCGGCGGATCTCTCCGTCACGAAGACCGACTCGCCCGATCCGGTCACCGCCGGCACCGACCTCACGTACACGATCACGGTCAACAACGCCGGTCCGAGCGTCGCCACCTCGGCGAGCCTCAGCGACACGCTGCCCGCGGGCACCACGTTCGTCTCGCTCTCCTCGCCGGGCGGCTGGTCGTGCACCGCGCCCGCGGTCGGCGCGGCCGGCACCGTCTCCTGCTCGAACGCCTCCCTCGCCACCGGCAACTCGGTGTTCACGCTCGTCGTGCACGTCGGCGCCTCGACGACGGGCAGCGTGTCGAACACCGCGACGGTCAGCTCCGCGACCAGCGATCCGAACCCGGGCAACGAGAGCGCGACCGCGAGCACGACCGTCGTTCAGTCGTCCGATCTCGCGATCACGAAGACCGACTCGCCCGATCCGGTCAACGCCGGTGCGTTCCTCGACTACAGCATCAACGTGACGAACAACGGTCCGAGCGACGTCGCGACGATCACGTTCACCGACGCCATTCCGACCGACACCACGTTCGCCGCGTTCTTCAGCCCGAGCGGCTGGGATTGCACGCTGCCTCCGGGCGACAGCACCGGCACGGTGTCGTGCTCTACGACCTCGCCGCTCGCCGCCGGCGCGACGTCCAACTTCACGCTGCGCGTGAAGGTCGGTGCCGGCGTCGCCGCGGGCACCGTCATCACCAACACCGCGAACCTCACCTCCGCGAGCGACTCGACCGCCGGCAACAACAGCGCGACCGCGACGACCACCGTTGCGACGTCCGCTGACCTGTCGGTGACGAAGGTCGACACGCCCGATCCGGTGGGCGCCGGCAACAACCTCACCTACACCATCACCGTCGACAACGCCGGTCCGAGCAACGCCTCCACCGTGAGCCTCAGCGACACGCTGCCCGCGGGCACCACATTCGTCTCGCTCTCCTCGCCGGGCGGCTGGTCGTGCACCGCGCCCGCGGTCGGCGCGGCCGGCACGGTCACGTGCTCGAACGCGTCGTTCGCGAACGGCGGCAACGCGGTCTTCACACTGGTCGTGCAGGCCAACGGAAGCCTCGCCAACGGCACCGTGCTCTCCAACACCGCCACGGTGAGCTCGACGACGAGCGATCCAACGCCCGGCAACAACAGCGCGACCGCGACGACGACCATCGCCGTGGCCAGCGCCGATCTCGCGATCACGAAGACCGACTCGCCCGATCCGGTGAACGCGGGCGCGAACCTCACCTACACCATCGCCGTCACCAACAACGGTCCGGACTCTGCGACGACGGTCACGCTGTCCGACCCGCTGCCGGCCGGCACCACGTACGTCTCGATCACCTCGCCGGGCGGCTGGGTGTGCACCACGCCGTCGGCGGGCGCGAACGGCACGGTCACGTGCACGAACGCGAGCCTCGCCACCGGCACGTCGAACTTCACGATCGTCGTCGCCGTCAGCGCGGCCACGGCGCCGGGCACGATCCTCACGAACACCGCCACCGTCTCCTCGGCGACCACCGATCCGACGCCGGGGAACAACAGCGCCACGGCCACGACCACCGTGCTCTCGCCGGCGACGCTCTCCGCGGTGAAGACCGCCAGCGGCACGTTCCAGCCGGGCAGCGCGCTCACGTACACGATCGTGCTGAGCAACTCCGGTCCGTCCGCGCAGTTCGACAACCCCGGCCACGAGCTCACCGACGTGCTGCCCGCGCAGGTGCACCTCGTCTCCGCCACCGCGACGTCGGGCACGCCGGTCGCGACGGTCGGCACGAACACCGTGACGTGGGACGGCAACATCCCCGCCGGCGGCTCGGTGACGATCACGATTCACGCGACCGTCGACAGCAACGTCGCGCCGGGAACGACGGTCAGCAACCAGGCCTCGTTCTCGTACGACGCGGACGGCAACGGCACGAACGAGTCGAGCGGCAGCAGCACGAACGGCTCGGCGGCCGGTCCGACGACCTTCTCCGTCGCCGGCGCCGCGTCGCTCAGCCCGATCCCGACGCTCGATCCGCTCGCCCTCGCCGCTCTGGCCACGCTCCTCGCACTCGTCGGCGCACTCTTCATGCGCCGCAACTGATCTCGCCTTCAACGCCAGGTCCCGGCGGATGCAACGCATCCGTCGGGACCGCGGCGAGCTCGCGCCCTTCTGCTCGCGCTGCGCTTGCGGGGAACGTCGCGCGCGCTGCTACGCGCGATCCGCGAGCGACGCCACCGCCGCGATGACTTGCACCGGCTCCGCGGGCTTGGCGATGTGCATCTGATAGCCCGCGCGCATCGCCTTCTCGCGATCTTCCGGCCGCGCGTATGCGCTGAGCGCGACGGCGGGTAGCGACGGCCAGCGCTCGCGGATGCGGCGGATCATCGAGTAGCCGTCTTCGCCCGGCATGCCGATGTCGCTGACGAGCACGTCGAACGCCTGCTGCTCGAGCTGCGCGATCGCTTCCTCCGCCGACGCCGCGGTCGTGACCGCGACGCCGCAGTCGGCGAGCACGCGGCGCACGACGTCGCGCGCGTCCGGCTCGTCGTCGACGACGAGCACGCGCAGTCCGCCGATGGCGTCGCTCAGATCGCCGCCGAGCGTCGTGCGCCGGCTCTCCGGCTTGCGCTCGCGCTGCAGGTCGTCGTCATTCTGCTTCGCCGCCACGAGCGGCAGCGTCACCGAGAACGTCGCGCCGCGTCCCGCTCCGCCGCTCGACGCGCGCACCCAACCGCCATGCAGTTCGACGAGTTGCTTGACGATGGCGAGGCCGAGCCCGAGGCCGCCGTGGCGGCGCGTCGTGCCGGCGTCGGCCTGGCGGAAACGGTCGAAGACGTACGGCAGGAAATCGGGAGAGATCCCTTCGCCGGTGTCGGCCACTTCGACCTCGACGTGAGAGGTGCGGTCGTGCAGCCGCACGTCGATGCGTCCTTCCTTCGGCGTGAACTTCACCGCGTTGCTGAGCAGGTTCCAGAACACCTGCTGCAGGCGGTTCGGATCGCCGGTGATGCGCTGCGACCCCTCGTCCATCGACGTCACGATCTCGACGCCTTTCGCATTCGCTGCCGGACGCACCGTGTCGATCGCGGCAAAGATCACATCGCGCACGTCGAGCTCTTCTTCGATGTCGAGCCGGATCTTGCCCGAGATGATGCGGCTCATCTCCAGCAGGTCCTCGATGATCTGCGCCTGCACGCGCGCGTTGCGGCGGATGACGGCGATGCCCTCGGTCAGCTCCTCCGGACTCGTATCGCCCGACGCGAGGATCTGGCTCCAGCCGAGGATCGCGCTGAGCGGCGTGCGCAGCTCGTGGCTGAGCGTGGCCAGGAACTCGTCCTTCATGCGGCTGGCGCGCTCGGCATCGGCGCGCGCCGTGCGCTCCGAGCCGAGGAGGCGCTGGTTCTCTTCGAGCAGCCGGCGCTGATCGTCAACGTCGGTACTGGTTCCGAACCACCGCACTTCGCCCGTGGCGCTGTCGCGCACGGACAACGCGCGCGCGAAGAACCAGCGGTACGCGCCGTCGGAGTGCCGGCGCATGCGGAACTCCGTTTCGAACGGCGCGCCCGTGCGCACCGACTCGCGCCACGCCTTCGCCATGGCCGGGAAGTCGTCGGGATGCAGCACGTCTTTCCAGAAATCCGCGTCGGCGGTCGCGGCACTCATGCCGGTGTACTCGAGGAACGGCCGGTTGAAGTAATCGATCGCGCCGTCGCCGTCGGCGGTCCAGACGAGCTGCGGCATCGCGTCGGCGAGCCGGCGGAAGCGCGCCTCGCTCGCTTCCAGCGCCGCCTGCGCGTTCTTCGCCTCCGTCACATCGAGCGCCGTGCCAACGAAGAGCGCGACGTGACGCTCCTCCCCTTCGCCTTCGAACGTCGCCTGGCCCTTCGACGCGATCCACCGCACGCCGCCGTCGGGCAGCAGCAGGCGGTACTCGACGTCGTACGGCCGCGGATCGCGCGGATCGGTCGCGGCGGCGAGCGCGGCGTCGACCATCTTCGCGTCGTCGGGGTGCATGTGGTGGAGGACGGCGTCGTAGTCCTGCACGTTCGCATCGACGCCGTACAGCTCGCGCACGCGGTCGTCCCACGTCACGCGGCCGGTCTTCAGGTCGTACTGCCACCAGCCCATCTTCGCGGCGTCGAGCGCGAGCCGCAGCTGTTCGGCGAGCTTGCGATGTTCCTCTTCTGCGCGCTTGCGCTCGGTGACGTCGCGAGTCGTGCCGGCGATGACTTCCACCTCGCCCTGCTCGTTGAACACCGGCGTGAAGATGTACTCGTACACGCCGAAGATGCCGGTGGGCGCCATGTACGGCACCTCGCCCGTGATGGCGTGCTTCTCCTCGATGACCTCGCGCAGCTCGCGCAGATGCATCTGCGCGTGCCAGTCCTGATAGCCGAGGTCGTAGAGACTCGCGCCGACGATCTCGGGCAGCGTCTTGCCCCACACTTCGAGCAGGCGCCGGTTCGCGAAGAGGAACGTGCCGTCGAGCGCGAAGAGATACGCGAAGTCGTCGGTCGCGGAGAGGATCGACTCGTAGATGTTCGTGCGCCGCGCCAGCTCCTGCTCGAGCTGCTTGCGCGCGGTGATGTCGAGCACGACGCCGTGGAAGCGGCGGGTGCCGTCGCTCGGATCGGACGTGACGCGGCCGCGCGCGATGACCCAGCGCTCGACCGCCGTGTTGGCGATGCGGTACTCGGCCTCATACTCCTCGCCCGTTTCGAGCGTCCGGGCGATCTTCTGCTGCACGAGCGCGTGGTCGTCGGGATGAATCGCCTCTACGAAACGCGCGAGCGGCGCGGTGCCGTCCGCGTCGCGGGCGACGCCGAAAAAGCGGTCGAAGTTCGCGTCGCCCCAGAGGCGGTCGCTGTCGACTTTCCACTCGTACGTCGCCACCTCACCCGCGATCAGCGCGGAGTCGAGGCGGCGCCGCGTCTCCACGAGCGCGTCGCGGGTGCGCCGCTGCTCGGTGACGTCTTCGACGAGCGCGAGCAATGTGCGCGCATCGCCGCTGGCGTCGCGCACCGGCGAGAGATGCACGCGCGCCCACACGACCTCGCCGTTCTTGCGGACGTAGCGCTTCTCGAACGTCGCGTGGCTGATCTCTTCCGTGTCGACGCTGCGGATCCATTCGACGTTCGCGTTGCGATCGTCGGGATACGTGTAGTCGTACGAGTCGCGTCCGATCAGCTCGTCCGCCGTGCGGCCGACGATCGCCTGGAACGCGAGGTTCGCGCGCAGCACGCGGCCGTCACCGCCCGTCAGGACCATGCCGACGACCGCGTGCTCGAACGCGGCGCGGAACCGTTCTTCGCTCTCGCGCAGCGCGGCCGCGGAACGTTCGCGCTCGGCGAGCGTCCGCCGCAGCTCGAGCTGCGTCATCACCTGCCGCGCCAGCGCGCGCAACGCGTCGAGCTGCTGATGGCTGAGCAGGCGCGGCACGACGTCGATGACGGTCAGCGCGCCGATCGCGTAGCCGTCCGGCGTCCGCAGCGGCACCGCGGCGAGATAGCGGAACCGCGGATCGCGCCGCGACGCGAAGACCTCGTGCTCCGCGAGATCGGGCACGACCAGCGCGTCTTCCTCCGCGAGCGCGAAGATCGAGATCGCGCGGTCGAGCGGCACCTCGCGGATGCCGATGCCGATCTCCGACAGAAAGAGCTGACGGTCGACGTCCACCAGCGCGATCCCCGCGGCGGGCGTGCTGCAGATCTGCGCCGCGAGCCGCGTGAGATCGTCGAATGCCGGGTCCGAGCGCGCGCCCAGAATGTCATAGCGGCGTAGCGCGGCGATCCGGCCTTCGTCCTGAAGGAGTTCCTGATTCAGCGGCATGAGCGACCGAGCGCAACGTTGCAGGATTCGTGCAGCCGGACGCCGATGCGTCCTCACGTCCCGGCCGAGGCCGCTCACATCGGCCGGGACGCATCCTCTCAGGGAAGATCGAGCGTCAGCGTCTCGCCGGTCGTGAAGTCGTACGACGCGAGCTGCGTCGCCGAGACCGGATAGAACACCGAGCCCGGCATCTCGTCCACCAGCCGGAGCCCGACCAGGTTCTTCGGCCCGCCCCACATGAGCACGACGTACGACGCACCGCGCTCGAAGTCGAGCCGCACCACCGTCGCCAGATCCTGCCGCTCGACGCGCGTGCCGACGATCGTCGCGCCTTTCAGCGCGCCGTACTTCGACTCGAGCTCCTGCCGCGCCCGCGTCTGCCGCGCGGTGATCTCCTCGAGCGAACGCCCGCCGCCGAACGCCGTCTGCAGCGGCTTGTAGTCGCGCGCGACGATCCCGTCGATCACCGCCTTCGCGTGCTCCGTCGCCTCCGCGAGCATCGGCGCCCGCGCTCCCGGCGACGGCGCGAGCCGCGCGAACGCCTCGGCCGTCAGCGGCTCGGCCGTCACGCTGCCGTTGGCGTTGGCGGTGAAGCGCATGCCGTCGCGGGTGCCCTCGAACTTGTGCAGCTCCTCTTTCGTCAACGTCTTGACCTTCGGCGGCATCGGCACGTCGCCCTGTCCCGTCGCGAGGCGTCCGATCCACTTGCTCACGGCGATGGACGGCCGCTCGCTGACGTTCGAGGTGATGTAGTAGACGATGCCGTCGTCGACGTAGCGCCGGAAGTCCGCCGCGAACGTGCCGTCGCCGCCGTTGTGCATGACGATGGTGTGGCCGTTCGGCAGCGGATAGATCGCCCAGCCGTACGCGTACGAGCTCGGCGCGTTGCCCTCGCGCACGTACGGCGTGAAAAGCTTCTTCCGCGACGCCGCGCTCAGCACCTTGTCGCCGTCGAGCGCGAGGCTCCAGCGGTACATGTCCGCCGGCGTCGAGATGATCCCGCCGTTCGCGCGCAGGTGCCAGTACGGCCCGTCCGGCGCCCACGGCCGGTCGAGGAACGTGCCCTCGTCCTCGCCGCCGCGGAAGCCGTGCGCGAGCTTCGTGCGATCCCACTTCGGAATCACGTAGCCGGTGTGCAGCATGCCCGCGCGCACGAAGAGCCGGTCGTGCAGATAGCGCTCGTACGGATGACCGGTGACGATCTCGATGATCGCGCCGAGGAGCGAGTAGCCGACGTTCGAGTACTCGTAGGACGTGCCGGGCGTGAACTCGAGCTTCGTGCCCATCGCCAGCTTGATGAACGCGTCGCGGCCGACGGGATCGTAGTCGTCGCCGATCGCGCCGGGGAAACCGGCGGAGTGCGTGAGCAGGTGATGCAGCGTGATGCCCTGCTTGTCCGGCGGCACGTCGTGGAAGTACTTCGTGATCGGATCGGTCGTGCGCAGCTTCCCTTCCTCTTCGAGCGCGAGGATCGCCGCGGCGGTGAACTGCTTGGTGATCGAGCCGACCGGCGCGAGGGTGTCGATCGAGAATTTGCCGTAGCCCTTGTGCACGATGACGTCGCCGTCCTTCGCGACGAGCAGCGCGCCGCTGAAGCCGAGGCGCTCCACGCGGGTCATGAAGTCGTCGATCTTCACGCCGAGCGGCGTCTTCACGACCGGTTGGGAGAGTGTGGCAGCGAGAACGAACAGAGCTGTCGCCAGCGGCATGGGATTGCCTCCTTTTTCTGCAGCGGGTTGTGATGCGTTACGAGTGGTTAGCGGTTCATCGATTTGCGGAGTTGCACCGTCATCGCGCGCTCGAACACCGGATCGGGCGGCGCATCGTGGCCGTCGACCGCATACGCGCGGCTGATGCCGTTCGTTGTGCCGTCGAGGCGCAGCGTGCGCGTCGTGCCGTCGCGCGTCTCCCGCATTTCGACGAAGCCGCCGGGTGCGATGCTGTCGATGCGATCGCCGTCGAAGCCGATGACGGCGTCGTACTGCATCGCGTACGAATGGTCGTCGAAGACCTCCTCGACGTTGCCATGGTGATGCAGCCGCGGCGGCGCGGCGAGACCACAGCCGACGGCGATGAGAATCGCGCCGATCGCGCACGCGGCGGCGCCGCCGAGACGTCCCGCGCGCGGCGCGAGCGGACGCTCGACGAGCGCGGCGATGCGCGTGCCGATCTTCGAGCGCGTGGCGAAGAGTCCGGCCGCGAGCTGCAGCCGTCGCTGCTGCCGCACGTGGAGCAGCGTGCGGTAGAGCGCGTCCGCGTAGTCGACGGCATCGGCGTCGCTCGACACGACGTCACGGTCGCACGCGCGCTCCGTCGCCCCCTCCCACTTCGCCGCCGCGAGCCAGATCAGCGGATGGAACCACATCGCGATCAGCGCGAGCTCGCGCAGCGCGAGGGCCAGCGTGTCGCGCGCGCCGGCGTGACGCAGCTCGTGACGCAGCGTCCACGCGAGCTGCGCGTCGTCCGCCCGCGCGTCCATCCACGCGGGGATCAGGATGACCGGACGCAACGCGCCGCCGATCGCCGGACCATCGAGCGCATCGCTGATGCGCACCTCGACGGCGAAACCTCCGAGCGCCGCACGCGCGGCGTCGATGCGCGGCGACGCGACACGCGAGCTCGCGACGATCCGCCGCAACCGCTGCCGGTGATACAGCGAGCGCGCGCCGGCGGCGAGCGCGCCCGCGAGCCAGACCAGCGCGAGCGCATTCGCCGGCTGCCGCGTCGTCGTGGCGACGCGCGTCTGCGCGACTCCACCGCGACGCGTGACCACCTTCGTCGCCTCCGCGCGCGCGGCCAACGGCGCATGCAGCTCGCGCGGCACGGGAACGCGCACGAACGAGCCGCCCGCAATGGTGAGGAGCGGCTTCGCCAGCACGACGAGCCACAGCAGCGCCACCGCCCGCGGCGCGCGACGCAACGCAACCGCGCTCACCGCGAGCACGATCAAGGTGGCGAAGGTGGTCTCGATGGACGCGAGGAGCAGCCGTTGCGCGAGCAGCGTCGCCATCACCTTCCCAACTCCTTCCGCCGCTTGCTCACCATCCTCTGAATCTCCGCCAGCTCATCGGCGTCGAGCTCCTCGTCCGCGAGCAGCTGCGCGATGGCCGCTTTCGGCGAGCCGCCGAAGAGGCGTCCCACCAGCTGCCGCAGCGTCTGCGTCGACACCGCCTCGCGCGGGATCGAGGCGCGGTAGCGCAGCGCGCGCTCGGTCGTCGGCACGCGCTCCACGTAGCCCTTCTCCTCGATCTTTGCCAGCACGGTGCGGATCGTCGTCGCCGCCAGCGGCCGGCGCCGCGTGAACGCGTCCACGAGCTCCGCCGACGTCGCCTCGCCGAGGTCCCACATCAGATTCATCACCTCGAGCTCGAGGCCGGAGAGCGCGGGGCGCACTTTGGAGGCTGCCTTCATAGACGTGAACTATAAACGTAGTTCACGACTACGTCAACCGGCAACGTCAACCGGTAAACAAGCGGCCCCGGCGGCGCATGCTATATTTTGGTCGCCGCAATGTCGGACAAAAAAAGCTGGGGCTCCACGGTCATGGGGTGGTTCGTCGTTCAGGACTCACCGGATAGCGGCGGCCCTGCCGGCACCGCGGGCGCGCCGGACGACGCGCTGATCCAAGGCGCCGCCGACGCGGGCGCGACGCAGGCGCCGGAAGTCTTCACCTCCGCCCCGCCCACCGCACCTGCGGGCCAGGTCGACTTCGACGGCGTCTACGAGGCCGCGGGCATCACGGCCGAGGAGCACCAGCGCGTCTCGCGCACGCTCGACCTCCTCAACTCCCTGCCGCCGGAAACCGAGGACGCCGTCAAGAAGCAGATCGTGCTGGCGTCGTTGCGCGCGTTCGGCGTGCCGATCGAGAAGATCATCGAGACCGGCGCGGAAGAACTGCAGGCGCTCGACGCGTACATCCGCGGCGGCGCGAAAGACACCGAGCAGATCACCTCCGAGGCGGAGACGCGCATCAAAAAGTACGAGGAAGAAATCGCCAATCTCCGCGCGGCCATGCAGCAGCGCGTTGAAGAACAACAGAAAGTCATGAAGTCCTGCAACGCCAAGAAGCTCGAGGTCCAGAAAGTCCTCGAGTTCTTCGGACAGGACGCCGTCGCGCGCGTCGTGCGCGAGTCGCCGAAGCTGCACGAGCCCAATCCGGCGAACTGACGAAGGGGAGCTGAGGAGAAACCATGGGTGTGTTTTCACGTTTAGGCAATCTGTGGAAGGGTTTTCTCTCGTTGTGGATCTCCGACATCGAGAAGGATCATCCGGAGATCGCGTACGAGAACGCCATCAACTCGATGGTCGGCAAGTACGCGAAGCTCAAGAGTGCCACCGCCGCGATCATCCGCAGGCGCGACGAGCTCGCGGACCGCTTCAAGAGCGCGACGGCGGAGCTCGCGCAGACCGAAGCGGAGCTCAACACCGCCGTCGAAACGAATCAGGACGATCTCGCGGTCGTGCTGATCCAGAAAAAGAACCAGCTCAACGCCGATCTCGCCGAGCTGCAGACGGACATGGAGAGCGCGCGCAACGACGCCGACTCCGCGAAGTCGTCGCTCCTCTCCGTGCAGTCGGAGATCCGCAAGCTGAAGGCCGAGCGCGACTCGATGCTGGCCAAGATGCAGTCGGCGCAGGCGCGCCTCAAGATTCAGGAGCAGCTCGACGGTCTCTCCGTCGACGACGAGGTCCGCGCGCTCGACAACGTCCGCACGCACATCAAGAACACCATCGCCGAGGCCAACCTCGGCAAGGAGCTCTCCGACACGTCGCTCGACTCGCGTCTGGCCAACCTGCGCAATCAGGTCGGCGACGTGCAGGCCAAGCAGGAGCTCGCGGAGCTGAAGGCGCGCAAGGCCGCGCAGCAGGCCGCGCAGGGACAGAAGACGATGTAACGCAGCGTCGTCGACGTCGCGTGTCGTAATGCAGAAAGGTTCGTCATGAGACTCACCCCGTTCGCGAAGCTGTTCATCACCGCCGTCATCCTGGTCGTCGTCGGCTACGCCGTCTATCACTACAAAGGCGCCGACGTGAAGAAGTGGGCCGGAGGCGAAGAGTCGAAGAGCGCGTCCGGCGACGTATCCAAGACTGATTTCGACGCGCTGAAGAACGCGCCCGCCGACGCCGCGCGCGACGCCGGCTCGAACGGCGTGCAGCCGGTCGCGCTGCAGGGCAGCGGACGCCTCAACCGCCCGCTGGTCGTGGCCATTAACACGTGGGCCGGCCACTCGCCGGGCATCGTCTACAACGGCGGGCTCGATCCGAATCCGGCGTCGATGTATCAGAAGAAGTTCAACACCGAGGTGAAGTTCGTCCTCATCGAAGACCCGGCGGCGAAGCTCGCCGCGTTCCGCAAAGGCGACATCGACGTCATGTGGGACACGGTCGACAACTGGGCGCGCGAGGCGTCGGTGCTGAGCGAGAACAACCAGCACGCGCGCTCGATCATGATGCAGGACTGGTCGCGCGGCGGCGACGGCATCGTCTCGCTCGCGACGATCAAATCGATCGAAGACCTCAAAGGCCACAAGATCGCGTGCACGCAGTTCACGCCGTCGCACTTTTTGCTTCTGTATCTGCTGTCGCAGTCGGGCCTCAGCCCCGCCGATCGCAACGAGGTCGAGAAGAACATCATCTTCTCGACGGACGCGCCCGCGGCCGCGGCGATGTTCAAGGCCAGCCAGGTCGACGCCGCCGTGACGTGGGAGCCGGATCTCTCCGCGGCCGTCGCCGCGCGCGGCGATGCGGCGCACGTCCTCGTCTCCACGACCGCCGCGACGAACATCATCGCGGACACGCTCGTGGCGCGGCAGGACATCATCCAGCAGGCGCCGGAAACGCTGCGCGACTTCGTGCACGGCTGGTTCGAAGGCATCGAGCAGATGAAGAACGATCCGGCCGGCTCGAACGCGATCGTCGGCAAGGCGCTCAAGCTCGACGACGAAACCGTCTCCGGCATGCTCTCCGGACTCAAGCTCACGCCGTACGCCGACAACGCGCAGTTCTACGGCCTCTCCGGCGGACGCGCGCATTACGACACGCTCTTCGACACCGCGTTCGTGATCTGGCGCAAGAAGGGTCTCGTCACGCGTCCGGTCGAGGCGAAGGACTGGGCGGACACGCAGTTCGTCTCCGCGCTCGCATCCGACTACGCGACGCAGAAGGTCGAGGAGCCGAAGGTGGCCGCGAAGCCGCCGTCGGTGAAAGACCGCGCCATCATCAACAAGCAGATCGAGATTCACTTCACGCCCGGCTCCGACCAGATCATGCCCGGCTCGTTCTTCGTCCTCGATTCGCTCGGCGACACGATGACGTCGTTCGGCAACACGTACCTGCGCGTCGAAGGCAACACCGACGCGACCGGCGCGCCGCAGGCGAACATGACGCTCTCCGAGCGCCGCGCCCTCGCGGTGAAGAACTACATCGTGCAGAACTTCCCGAACATCGATCCGAACCGCTTCCAGACCATCGGCCGCGGCTCGACGAATCCGATCGCCGACAACGCGACGGAGGCCGGACGGCAGCTGAATCGCCGCACCGAGATCAAAGTGGTGCTGGCGACGCAGTAATGGCGAGATCGCGCAGCGCATCGATCTGGTCGATCCGGCAGCCGCTCCCGCGCGGCATGTCGGCGGCCCTCGGCATCGTCATGCCGCTGCTCGTCCTCGGCGTGTGGTGTCTCATCAGCTACGGCGGCTTCGCGCCGCCGGACTTTCTCCCCTCGCCGACCGAGACGATCCGCGGCACGCTGCAGCTCTTCTTCCGCTACGACCTCATGACCGCGATCCTCATCTCGACGCGGCGCATCGTGCTCGCGTTTCTCCTCGCGGCCGGCATCGCGCTGCCGCTCGGCATCTTCATGGGCGCGTTCACGCCGCTGCACGCGGTGTTCGAGTCGATCATGGCGCCGCTGCGCTACATGCCGATCTCCGCGTTCATCCCGCTGCTCATCCTCTGGTTCGGCATCTACGAGAAGGAAAAGATCGCGTTCCTCTTTCTCGGCGTCTTCGTCTACCTCCTGCCGGTGGTCGTCTCCGCGATCCGTCTGGTGCCCGAGGAACTCGTGCAGACAGCGCTGACGCTCGGCGCGTCGAAGTGGCAGGTCATCCGAACGGTGCTCGTGCCGGCGGCGCTGCCGGAGATCTTCGACTCGTTCCGCGTGATGAACGCGATCTCGTGGACGTACGTCATCCTCGCCGAAGCGGTGAACCCCGAGCACGGACTCGGGTACATGGTGGAGCTCGCGCGCACGCACCAGAAGGCGTCGTGGTCGTTCGCGGGCCTCATCGTCATCGGCGGCATCGGCATCCTCACCGATCAGTTCATCCGTGCGCTGTCGTCGATCCTCTTCCGCTGGAGGGAGGACGCCTGATGGCGACGAACACGAAACCGCCGCTCACGCCGCAACAGGGCGAGCCCGGCACCGTCGCCGTCACGCCGTCGGACCGCAACCTCAAGCGCGGCACGTACGAGGCCCAGCGCGTCGACGGCACGCCGAAGCTGCGCCTCGACGACCTCGGCGTCACGTACATCGATCGCCACGGCAATTCGACGGAAGCCGTGCGCGAGGTGACGCTCGACGTCGCGGACAAGCCGGGCTGCGGCGAGATCATCGTCTTCCTCGGCCCCTCTGGCTGCGGCAAGTCGACGATCCTCAAAGCCGTCGCGGGTTTGCTTCCGCCGACGCGCGGCGAAGTCTTCGTCGACGGCGTGCCGGTCACGGACGTCGGCCGCGATCGCGGCATGGTCTTCCAGGCCTACACGTCGTTCTCGTGGCTCACCGTGCGCGAGAACGTCGAGTACGGACCGCGGCTGCAGGGCGTGCCGAAAGAAAAACGCCGCGCCGAATCGCAGAAGTATCTCGAGCAGGTCGGGCTCGCGGAGTTCGCGGAGCGCTATCCGAAAGATCTCTCCGGCGGCATGAAGCAGCGCGTGGCCATCGCGCGGACGCTCATCAACCATCCGAAGCTCGTGTTGATGGACGAGCCGTTCGGCGCGCTCGATCCGCAGACGCGCTGGGGCATGCAGAGCCTTCTGCTCGACGTCTCGCGCAACGAAGACAACACCATTCTGTTCGTCACGCACGACGTCTCCGAGGCGGTGTACGTCGCCGACACGGTGTACGTGCTCGCACCGCGCCCGACGCACATCCTGCATCGCGTCGACGTGCCGTTCTTCGAATCGCGCGGGATCCACCTCAAGTCGTCGAACGAGTTCCGCAACGTCGAGAAGCAGCTCCTCGACCTCATCTACGCGCCCGCCTGAGCCGGACCGATACAATACGGTCGTGTCGCCGATCGAACAGAAGCGTCCCGCGGTCCCGCAGCCGCAAAAAACGGCGACGCCCGCGCTCCAGAAAACGGTGACGCCGCCCTCGGCCCAGCAGCAGATGCAGCAGGCCGTGCGCGAGACGGCGAAGGATCTCGTCGTCAACGCCGCGTTCGAGAAACACCCGTATCTCAAACTCGCATTCTCGAACCCGTACAACCTCTCGCTCTTCTTCGGCTCGCTCACCGCCGCGGCCGTGACGATGAACCCCGTGCTCGCCGCGGTGGCGTTGGGCACCGAAGCGATCTGGCTGCTGCACGGCCCTGAATCGAAAACATTGCAGCGCATCCTGTGGGATCCGCGCCTCGAGAAAATCCGGCTCGCGTACGAGGCGCGCGAGCGCGAAGAGCGGATGAAAGACCTGCCGCAGCAGGAGCGCGACCGCGTCAACAATCTCGTCGCGAAACAGGAAGAGATCAATCGCCTCGCCGCGCAGAACCCGTCGTTCACCGGCGAACTGCTGCGCACGGAGCTCGTGAAGACGCGCCGGCTCGTCGACGCGTTTCTGGAGATGGCCATCACCTGCTCGCGCTACGAGAACTATCTCGGCACGATCGACCTGCGCGAGCTCGAACGCGACCGCGACCGCTGGCAGCAGCGCATGCAGGTGCCGAACGTCTCCGGTCCCGAGCTCGACGTCGCGAAGAAAAACTTCGCCGTGATCATGAAGCGCATCGAGAAGCTGCACGAGCTGCGCGACTACCTGCGCGTCGCGCGCGGCCAGCTCGATCTGATCGAGAACTCGTTCCGGCTGATCGCCGACCAGATCGTGATGATGCAGTCGCCGGCCGAGCTCTCCGGCCAGCTCAACGACCTGCTCGACGGCGTCGAGTCGATCCGCCAGACGGCGATCGACACCGAGAAAATCCTCAAGACGATGGAGGTCTGATTGTCCGACCCGCGCATTCTCCCCGGCTGGGCCGACGATCTCCGCCGCCGCTATCTGCGCGGTGAGGCCTCGATCTTCGTGCTGCATGGCAACGTCTACGACGTCGTGCTGAGCGGCGGACGGACGCTCACGCTCACCGAGTTCCTCGGCAACGTGCTGCTGAAGGAATCGAAGGACACCATCGCCGTCTACAACGTCGCCACCGGCGTGCGGTTTCTCAAGCGTCCGTCCGAAGGGCAGCGCGCCGTGGACGAACAACTCCACGCCAACGAGAAGCCCGCCGTCCTCGGCGCGCTCGAACGCCTGCTGCTCAACAACTCGCGCACCGCGATCATCCTCGAGTACGCGGAAGTCCTCTCCCCCGCCGGCGATCCGAACTTCCAGAGCGAGAGCGATCGCGCCGCCGTCGTCACGCTGCACCGCTGGTCGTTCCTGCCCGAGATCGAGCGCTGCGACAACGTGGTCATCCTGATCGCGGAGAACCTCGCCGAGCTCGCGCCGAAGCTGATCTCGAATCCGAAAGTCGCCGTCGTCGACGTGCCGATGCCGGATCGCGACACGCGCAAGGCCGCCGCCGCGCTCGCCGATCCGTCGCTGTCGGAGAAAGAGACCGAGCGTTACGCCGACATCACGGCGGGACTCAAAGCCGTGCAGATCCTCACGATCCTCACGCCGCCGCCGGTCAGCGAGACCGAGGCGCGCGATCGGGAGACGTTCATCGCGGGGATTCTGGGGAGCGGCGCGGACGTCGCGGAGCGCGCGAAGAAACTCGCGCAGCTCACCGCGGGGATGAACCGCGACGAGATCGCGAAGCTGCTCGCGCCGGGCGCGTCGCTGCCGGAGCGCCTCGACGGGCAACGCACGGACATTGCCCGGCAGGAAGTCGATCGCCTCATCGCGCAGCGCAAGCGCGAGATTCTCGAGCGCGAGTGCTTCGGCCTCGTCGAGTTCGTCGAGCCGGTGCATGGCTTCGAAGTCGTCGGCGGCATGGAAGAAGTGAAGAAAGATCTGAACGTCATCGCCAACAGCATCCGCGAGGGACAGACCGCGCGCGTGCCGATGGGCGTGCTCTTCACCGGACCGATGGGCACCGGCAAGACGTTCGTCGCGGAGGCGTTCGCGAAAGAGTGCGGCCTCACCACGATCAAGCTGAAGAACTTCCGCTCGAAGTGGGTCGGCGCGACGGAAGGCAATCTCGAGAAGATCCTCAACGTCATCCGCGCCATCGGCCAGGTGGTGGTCATCATCGACGAAGGCGACCGCGCGTTCGGCAACACCGATGAAGACGGCGACGGCGGCACGTCGTCACGCGTCATCGCGCGCATCAAGGAGTTCATGTCCGACACGTCGAACCGCGGACGGATCCTCTTCCTCGTGATGACCAATCGTCCCGACAAACTCGACGTCGATCTCAAACGCGCGGGACGCCTCGACCGCAAGATCCCGTTCCTCTATTCACAGACGCCGGAAGAAGTCGAGAACATCACCCGCGCCGTCGTGCGCAAGAACAAGGTGAAGACGCGGGTCGACTTCGCCGCCATCCGCGATTCGTTTTCCAAGAAGCTCGTCGGCTACAGCAACGCCGACGTCGAAGCGGTCGTGCTCATGGCGCTCGACGACGCCGCGCGCGAAGGCGTCGACGACGTGAGCGAGGAGCGCTTCATCCGCGCCGCGGCCGACTACTTCCCCAGCCGCGACGTCGAGCTGCTCGAATACATGGAGCTCCTCGCCGTCTTCGAAGCCTCCAGCCGCCGCCTCCTGCCTGCGAAATACGCGAACGTCACGCCCGAAGAACTCGACCTCCGATTGCGCACGTTGCGCGCGGTCGTGGGCGGGCGGCGGTGACGCGCCGCGCGAGCTCGGTTCCGTACGGGTCACTTCCTGCGCCATTGCACCATTCGTGACCCGTCATCACGACCCGTTCGGGTCAGGAAAGCGACCAAAAACTCCAAAAATCAACGATTTACCTACGGCACAGGCCTTGAGTAGAGGAGCTTCCTTTCTCACCCCCGAAAAACGCGGTTATCAGGAAGGGAACGTCTGTGAAGAAACTGTTTGGGCTCCTCGCTGGAGCATTTCTCCTCGGCACGACCATGGTCAGCGCCGCCGGGCGCATCGACAACCCTACCCCGGTGCAGAAGGGATTCCCCCGACTCGAAGAGCAGCTCGCGGCCGGACACGTCGTTCCGGGCAGCGCGCTCGAGAAGCTCATTCGCGAGAACCAGGATTTCAGCAAGCTCAAAGCGCGCGACGCGAGCGACCGCGTCGTCCCGCCGTGGCTGAAGGTCTACTGGCGCAAAGGACATCCCGAGGTCAACTACGACAACCCGAATGACGCGACGGGTGGATATCCATTGGTTCTCAAGGAAATCTACGAATGGATGATGACCCACCAGGACCTCCGTCCGGGCAACCCCGACGCAACCATGCCGCCGGGACGCGAGTTCGGCGACCGCGATGACGACGAAGAGCTCGGACCGGGCGGTCCGGGACGCATCGTCAGCAACGCCGCGACGCCGGGCACGAACGTCCGCACCTCCGGCTCGCAGACCGCGTCGCGCAGCGAGTCCGACATCCGCATCAACTACTGGAACCCGAGCAAGATCATCGTCGCCTCGAACAACATCGCCAGCTCGGGCACGCAGGGCGTGTACTACTCGAGCGACGGCGGCGTGACGTGGGGCCAGACGAACCTCTCGCTCGCCAGCGGCGACTCGTTCCACTCCGATCCGACGGTGGACTGGAGCTCGGACGGCACCGCGTGGTCGACCACGATGGGCATCAACGCCGCCGGCACCGTGCTGAAAGTGCAGTCGTACAAGTCCACCAACGGCGGCGCCACGTGGACCTTCGACGGCACGATCTCAGGCACGCAGACGAACACCGACAAGCAGATGCAGTGGATCGACCACAGCGCATCGTCGGCGTACGCGAACAACAACTACGTCATCTGGCACAACGGCAACCCGGCGTTCATGAACCGCCGCACGTCCACCGGCTGGGGCTCGCCGATCCAGGTCAGCGACTCGCAGGCCACCGGCACGTGCATCGGCGCCGACGTCAAGACCAACGCCTCCGGCGACGTCTTCGGCTTCTTCCCCGACACCGGCTCGCGCGGCATCTTCGTCGTGAAGTCGACCAACGGCGGCGCGAGCTACGGCACGCCCGTCAAGCTCGTCACCACGTACGACTCGTACGACATCGGCGTGCCGGCGTTCTCCAGCCGCCGCATCCTCGTCTACGTCTCCGGCGGCGCGTACCGCAACGGCACGACGAACAACGTCTACGCGCTCTGGACCGACCTCTCCGGCGACAGCGGCTGCACGGCCGCGGCGAATGAGCCGGGCACCAGCGCGACCTCGACCTGCAAGACGCGCATCTGGTTCTCGCGCTCGACCGACGGCGGCGCGACGTGGAGCGCCCGCGTCAAGATCAACAACCAGAGCGGCCTCAATGACCAGTTCAATCCGTTCCTCGCCGTCGACGAGACGAACGGCACCCTCGGCGCGATCTACTACGACACCGTCGCCGACAGCACGCGCAAGAAAGTCGACGTCTACTACCAGATGTCGACCGACGGCGGCGCCACGTGGCAGCCCGCCGTGAAAGTCACCACCGCGATGACCGACGAGACCGTGAGCGGCGCCGACTCGGGTAACCAGTTCGGCGACTACAACAGCCTCTCCGGCTACGGCAACGCGTTCTTCCCCTCCTGGACCGACCGCCGCAACAATGCCAAGGAAGAGATCTGGACGGCGAAGATCACCACCTCCAGCTCGCCGACGTTCTCGATTTCCGGCAGCGCCGGCACCGCCGGTGCGACGCTCACCGCCGGCTCGACGTCGACCACCAGCGACGCGTCGAACAACTACACGCTCTCCGGCTTCGCCGCCGGCACCTACACGGTGACCCCGAGCAAGTCGGGCTGCACGTTCTCGCCCGCCTCGAGCTCGGTGACCATCACCTCGGCGAACGTCACCGGCATCAACTTCACGGCCAGCTGCACCGCGCCGACGTTCTCCATCAGCGGCAACGTCGGAACGTCGGGTGCCACCGTCACCGCCGGCTCCGCGTCGGCGACGAGCGACGCCTCGAGCAACTACTCGATGACCGGCTTCGCCGCCGGCACCTACACCGTCACGCCGAGCAAGTCGGGCTGCACGTTCTCGCCGGCCTCGCAGTCGGTGACGATCACCTCGGCCAACGTGACCGCGAACTTCACCGCGTCGTGCGGCAGCGGCGACACGCAGCTCACCAGCGGCGTCGCCGTCAGCGGCCAGAGCGTCGCGGCGGGCGCGTGGAAGTATTACTACATCACCGTTCCGGCCGGCGCGACGAACCTCACCTTCGCCACGACCTCCGCCACCGGCGACGTCGACATCTACACGCAGTCCGGCGCCAAGCCGACCTCGTCGTCCTACATCTGCCGTCCGTACACGTCGTCGGGCAACGAGACCTGCTCCGCCACGAACCCCGTCTCCGGCACGTGGTGGCTCGGCGTCTACGGCTACGCCGCCGGCAACTTCACCGTCACCGGCACCGTGACCATGCCCACCGCGACGTACTCGATCTCCGGCAGCGCGGGCACGTCCGGCGCGACGGTCACCGCCGGCAGCCAGGGCGCCACCAGCGACGCGTCGAACAACTACACGATCTCCGGACTCGCGAACGGCACCTACACCGTGACGCCGTCGAAGAGCGGCTGCACGTTCTCGCCCGCCAGCCTGTCCGTCACCGTCGCCGGCGCGAACGTCACCGGCACGAACTTCACCGCGACCTGCAGCGCTTCGACGACGCTCTTCTCCGACGGTCTCGACTCCAGCACCGGCTGGACGGTCACCGATACGTCGGGCACGGCCGGCAACTGGACGTTCGTGACCTCGGGAACGAATCCGACCGTCACGCCGCACGGCGGCACCGCGATGGGGATGTTCAACTCGTACAACGCCGCGAGCGGCTCGCAGACGCGCGTCTCCCGCTCCACCGGCTTCGCCATTCCGAGCACCGCCACGACCGCCACGCTGACGTTCTGGATGTACCACGACACCGGCTACTCGACGTCCGCCGATCGCGTGCAGGTGCAGGTCTCGACCAGCACGACCTGGACGAACGTCGGCAGCGCGATCAACCGCTACGACGGCTCGACCGGCTGGAAGAAGCACACGATCGACCTCAGCGCCTACAAGGGCACGACCGTCAAACTCGGCTTCCTCGGCATCAGCGCCTTCGGCAACAACGTGTTCATCGACGACGTCACGGTCACGACGCCGTAAGCAACACGCGCGCTTCGCAACAAACAGAGGGAGGGCTCACGCCCTCCCTCTTCGTTTGTGCGCATGCCGCGCTACGCCGCGCGCTCGGTCACCGCGAGCAGCCGCGTCTGCGGTCCGATGCGCGCCGTGTAGCCGCGCCACGTCACGCGATCGCTGAAGTACGGCACGAACTGCGCGCCGAACTGACAGAGATCGAGCACCGGCACGGCGGCGAGCTGCACGAGCGACAGCGGCGCGCGCATCGCGCGCGCGAGCAGCGCGACCTGCACGTAGCGCAGCGCGAGCACCGCCGCGACGAGTCCGAGGGGCGCGCCGGCGAGCGAAGCGAGCAGCGCGAACGGCAGCGGATTCGCGAGGAACTCCGACGTGTACAGCGCTTTCGAGAACGCGTACCGGATCTTGTTCCAGCGGATCTGCCGGTCGACGGCTCGCTTCAGCGTGCGCTGCACGACGACGTTGCGCACGACGCGCGGCGACAGCTGCACGTCGTAGCCCGCCTCGCGCACCGCGAGTCCGATCGCCTGATCCTCCGCGAGCACGCCCGCGAAGCGCACGAAGCCGCCGATCGCCTGCAGCGCGCGGCGAGAGACCGCCATCGACTTGCCGACCACGCACGGCTGTCCCGCGAAGGCCGCGAGCACCGCGCCCGGCGCGACGAAGCTCAGGAGATGCAGCGACTCGATCGTGGCGCCGAACGATCGCGCGCCCGCGCCGGTGAAGAGATTCGAGACGCAGCCGACGCGTCCCGTGAATGCATCGATCGTTTCCGCGAGCGCGTCCGCTTCCACGCGCACGTTCGCATCGGAGATGAAGAGAATCTCGCCGCGCGCGTGCGGCTCCGCCGCGACGAGCCGCGCGATCTTGCGGTTCGTGCGCTCCAGCCGCGGGTCGCCGCCGATCACGAGCCGGAACGGCGCGCGCGGATGCGCGCGCAGCACCTCGTCGATGACCGCGAGCGCGGGATCGTGCGGATCGGCGACCGACAACAGGACTTCGTAGTCGATGCCATGCAGGTCGACGAACGACTCGAGGTTCTCACGCAGCTCGTCTTCGAGCCCGCACACGGGCTTGAGGATGGAGACGAGCGGACGGCGTGAAGCGGCCCGCGGGAAACGCGTCGGCTCGGCCTGCCCGCGCAGGCCCGATCCGAAAAAACGGCTGCGCCTGCGGAACAGCACCGCGAGCACGGTCTGCGTCGTCGTGAGCACGACGCCGACCGCGGAGACGATTGCAAGAATGAGAGTTCCGATCATTGAGGCTCCTTGTGCTTAGGCCGTCGCCAGCGCCGGAAAACGCGCCGGCGACGCGACGAGGTCATCGAACCGCTGCGGCGCGAGGCGCGTCACCGCGAGGCCGGCGCCGCGCTGCAGCGTCGCCACGACGTCGCGCGCGTTCTTCGCGCACGGCAGCAGCGTCTTCCAGGCATCGATGTGCGGCCGGTCGTGAAAGTCGCTGTTCGCGACGAACGGCAGCCGCGCCCGCGCCACCGGCGGAAACAGATCCCAGCGCGTCGCGAGCTCCCACAGATGAATGAGGTCGCGCACCTCGTCGCGCCGGTTCCACAGATAGAACGTGTTCGCGAAAAACTCCGACTGCTCGTGCGGATGACACGCGACCACGACCGGCGCCTGCGCCCGCGCGCGCGTCAGCATCTCCTCCACCGTCCCCTCGGCGGACACGAACTCGTCGATGCCGAGGACCAGGGCGTGCGCGGAGTTGTTGCGGCGGAAACGGTTTTGCGTGAGCTCCGCGCCGGCGAGCACCAGCATGCCGTAGCGATCCCACGCGCGCCGCGACTCGCGCTCGATCTCGTCGCGATACTCGGCGAAGTTCGCCGCGGTGACGGTGAGGCCGAAGCGATGCGTCACCTTGCCGATCAGATTGTCGGAGTTGACGACGTGATCGGTAATCGCGATGACGTCGTGTCCGGTGCGGCCGAAGAGATCGACCACCTCGCCGATCGACAGCTTTCCGTCCGACCATTTCGTATGCACGTGAAGGTCTGCCAGCAGCATCACACCCGCCCTCCTCCGTTTCGCAGCCCGGCCATCAGTACGCAAACGCGGCCAGCGGTGCCGCCACCGCCGCGCCGATCGCGCCTCCTGCAAGCACGTCCGTCGGATAGTGATGTCCCAGCGCGACGCGCGACCATCCCATCACCACGCAAAGCGGAATCGCCAGCGACGCGCCGTCCGGCCACGCGAACATCACCGTGACGCCGAACGCCACCGCCGTCATCGTGTGCCCGCTCGGACACGAGTAGTGATCGAGCGGCTTCGCGTGGCGCGCGAGCTCCGGCTCGTAGTCGCATGGACGCGTGCGCGCCAGCGCGTACTTGAGCAGCGGATAGATCGTAAACGTGACCACGAGGTTCGCGCTCGTGACGACGAGGAAACGCTCCGGACTCTCGACGCGCCGCGTCGCGATCAGCAGCAACGCCAGCACTGGATACAAGGCGCCGTTGCCGAGCCGCGTCACCGCGCACGCGAGCCACGTCACGCGCAGCGCGCGCGCCGCGGCGGACACGCGCAGCACGACCTCCACCTCGGCGCGGTCGAGCTGTTCGAACAACCGCTCCGCCGCGCCCTGGAACCGTTCCAGGCGCGACTGCAGAACGTCGTCGGCTTCCACGAAGTGCATGCGTCAAGTTAGGCGTCGCGCGGCGGCGCCGTCATGCATGCGAGGAGGAGCCGGTGTGAACTCGGCGGAGATCAGCTCTTTACGAGGAACTGCCGGCCGAGCTCGCGAAAAACGTCAATCGACGGCCGCGGCGTGCGCTCCATCGTCGCGCGATCGACCGCGTACAGGCCGAATTTCGGCTCGTAGCCGTCGAGCCATTCGTAGTTGTCGACGAGCGACCATTGGAAGTAGCCGTGCACCGGAATGCCGTCCGCTTCCACGCGACCCAGCGCCGCGAGATGCTCGCGCAGGAAGCGGCCGCGCAGGCGATCCTCGCCGTCCGCGAGACCGTTCTCCGTCACGACGAGCGGGAACCCGCCGCGCGCCGCCTCGCGCAATGCCGCTTCGAATCCGTGCGGATGAATCTCCCAGCCGTTGTCGGTGAGTCCGAGTCCCGTTTTGTCGCGATAGGCGAAGTCGCCGATCCAGCGCTCGCGGCCGGGACAGCGCAGATGCAGGCGCGAGTAGTAGTTGATGCCGAAGAAGTCGAGCGACGCGGGGAGATCGTCGCGGCGTCCGCGGAACCGCGTCGACGGCGGCAGGCGGAAATCCCAGCGGCCCGTCGCAAACGCCTCGAGAACGCCGCTGTTGTAGCAGCGATGCGCGACGCGCGCGAGCGTGCGGTCGAGCAGATGCCAGCGGCGCTCCGGCGCGAACGCCATCATGTTGTGCGCGACGCCGACGGCCGCGCGCGGCTGCAGCTCGCGAATCACCGCGGCGCTCGCGGCGTGCGCCGCGAGAAGATGATCGAAGACGCGCGCGGCGTCGCGCGGCGAGGCGATGCCGGGCGGGATCTGTCCGTCGTAATAGCCGGCGAGCAGAAAGACGAACGGCTCGTTGAACGGGACATACAACCGCACGCCGTCGCCGAGGGCGTCGACGACGCGGCGCGTGAACCGCGCGAACGCGTCGACGGATGCGGGCGACGTCCACGGCGCCTCCTCGTGAAACCAGCGCGGATGCGTGTAGTGGAACAGCGTCACCGCCGGCTCGAGGCCGAGCTGCAGCAGATGGTCGACGAAGCGGCGGTAGCGCGCCAGCGCGCGATCGTCGAAGGCGTTGCGTTGCGGCTCGATGCGGCTCCACGAAACGGAAAAGCGGAACGCGTTCGCGCCCGCGGCTTTCGCGAGCGCGGCGTCGTCCTCGTAGCGCGTCCACGACGCGGCGGCGGCGCCGCACGCGCCACCGCGCGTACGGCCCGCCCGCTCCCACTCCGTCCAGTCGCAGGGGTCGTCCCCTTCGACCTGGTAGTGCGAGACCGCCGTCCCCCACAACCGCGGCCGGTCAGCCAGCGGAAACCGCGTCCGGCGTTCGCCCACGTTTACAGTGTCAACGCGCGGCGGCGCTCTTCTGTGCGTCCGCCTTCTGCGCGGCGATCCAGCGCGTGATGCGTCCGTCGAGCAGGTCGAGCGGCAGGCTGCCGCCGGCGAGCACCGCGTCGTGGAACTTGCGGACGTCGAAGCCCGCGCCGAGCTCCTGCGTCGCGCGGTTGCGCAGCTCGCGGATCTTCAGCTGCCCGAGCTTGTAGCTGCACGCCTGCGCAGGCCAGGAGATGTAGCGATCCGTCTCCGACTGGATCGTCGGCTCGTCCACCGCGTGCGACTTGCGCATGAAGTCGACGACCTGATCGCGGCTCCAGCCCATGTCGTGAATGCCGGTGTCGACGACGAGACGCACCGCGCGGAAGAGCTCCGAGCGCAGGCGGCCGTAATCCGAGCCGGGATCCTGATAGAAGCCCACTTCCTTGCCGAGCTGCTCGGAATACAGGGCCCAACCTTCGGTGTACGCGGAGTTGCCGCCGTGCTTGCGGAACTCCGGGAGATCCTTCAGCGTCTGCTGCACCGACAGCTGCATGTGATGTCCCGGAATGCCTTCGTGGTACGCGACCGCCTCGTCGTTGATGAGCGAGCGGTTGCTGAAATCGGACACCGCGACGGAAACGCGTCCGGGCCGCTTTCCGTCCGGCGTGCCGGTCTGATAGTGCGTCGCCGCGGCCTTCTGGAATTCCGGAATGGCCTCGACGGTCACGGGCGCCGCGGGGATCAGCGTGAAAAGCTGCGGCAGCTTCGTGCGCATCTGTTTGATGTAGCCGTCGAAGTCGTCGAGGATCGCCTGCGCCGACGCGGGCTTGTACTTCGGATCGTTCTCGACGTGCTCGCGGAAGCTCTCCAGATCGGCGTAGCCGTTCGCCTTCGCCAGCGCCGTCATCTCGCCGACGATGCGGTCGTACTCGGCGAGTCCGATGCGATGGATCTCCGCCGGCGGCAGGTTCGTGGTGGTGAGCCGGCGGATCGCGGCCTGATAGCGGCGCTTGCCGTCCGGCAGACTCTCGATCGAAAGAGTGGTCCGGCCGTGCGGCGCGTAGTCGTTCGTAATGAACGTCGCGAACTCCTTGTACGCCGGCAGCACTTTCTTCTCGACGGCGGTCGTGATCGCGTCGCTGAGGCGCTTCTTGTCGGCGCCGGAGAAGCTGTCCGGCATCTTCTTGATCGGATTGACGAACGGATTCGCGGCGATGATGCCGTTCGCCTGTCCCGGGATCTTCTCGGCGAGAAACTTCACGAGCACGAGGTGGTCTTTGACGCCGGCGCGCAGCACGTCTTCGGTCTGCTGCAGCGCGCGCGGGATCTGGTGCAGGCGCGCGATGTAGTCCTCGTAGTGCTTCACGGAGTCGAACGGCATCGAGTTCGGCAGATCGGCGAGGTTCGTATGCAGGCCGCCCTGCGCGGTGACCGGCATCTCGTAGTCCTTGAGGTCGTAGTCGTCGAGGCTCTCCTGCATGTTGCGCAGGAAGAGGTCGTGCGACGTGCGCTCTTCCTCGCTGAACCCTTCCGTGGAGATCGCCTTGATGCGCGCGAGATAGCCCGCCGTGAGCTCGTGCCGGTGCGCGACCGACGCGAGCGAGTAGTCGCCGAGCTTGTCGTTGTAGCGATAGTCGCCGACGTTCGTGGCCAGCGTCGGCGAGAGCTTGAGGTTCGTTTCCCAGAACTCGTTGAAGAGCGCGTTCTGTGCGGCGCGGCGCGCGGCGGCGGTCTTCGCCGGCTGTGCGGGCTTTGTGGATTTGGCAGACTTCGCCGTCTCCGCCGAAACGGAGACGGCAGCGATGAGCAGAGCGGAGGCAACTGCGAGGGCAGGGATGCGCATCCGCGCAGCCTAACAGAGGCGGCGCGACTCCGCGTTCGCGGGTGTCGCGCCGCCGCGTTCGTTATGGCGTCGCCTGCGCCACGAGCAGCTTCCAGCCCGGGAACGGCGTCTTCGTCGTGTCGAGCATGGAAGTCATGTAGTACAGGCGCTGCGTGCCCATCCCGTTCGGCGCCTGCTGGAACCGCTGCAGCAAAAAGTACGGCGGGATGGCCTGGTAGTAGAGCTGTGCGCGGATGTCGACGTCCTCGAGCTTCGTGCCCGCGGGCAACGCGACCGAGTAACGCACGACCGCCTGTCCCTTGCCGCCCAGGGGATCCTGGTAGTGCGGATCGTCGCCGGTGCCGTCGGACCACGTCTCCTTCAGCGGCTTGCCGAAGAACTTCTTGAGATCGGGACCGTCCTTGCGCCAGCCGAGCGGCAGGATCCGGTTGTCCTTGAAATGGCAGTCCTGGCGGATGAAGCTCGTCGTGAAGTTGCCGTCGGCGTCCTTCAGCAATTCTTCGAAGATCTGCACCTGGTTGTCGCGCGTGATCGGATTGCCGGACATCTTCGAGTTGGCCGGCGCCCAGTAGTGCGGCTGATACGCGCGGCCGTTGGGTCCCGTGGAACCGTTGTATTCGGACGGCAGCACGTTGCCCTGCATGTCGACGATCGCGCCGATGGAGTTCGTCGCGCCCGACTCGAAGAGCACCTTCTTCGACTTCTTGTCGACCACGGCGAAGTCGATGAACGCGCGTCGGAAGCTCACGCCGCTCGGGAAGCGATGTCCCGTCAGATTCGTAACGCTGACGTCGGCGGTGAGCGTGGAGCCCTGCATCGCCGGCGCGCTCACGGCGAGCGTCGCCGTCTGCTGCGAGGCCTGCTCGAGGAAGTTGCGCTGCGCGAACGGGATGTCGCTGATCGGATTCTTGCCGCTGCAGCCGCTCGACATGTAGTCGCAGGTGCGGACGCCGAGGGGATCGCTGAACTGGTTGAAGAGCTCGAGGAGATAGACGTTGAGGCCCTGGAACTGATGCCGCGCGTAGTTGCTGCGGATCGGCACGTTCAGCTCGTCGAGCGGCGCGAGATGGTCCGCGTTAGGATACTGCGTGTCTTCCACCGCCGCGATCTTGGTCTCGATGGTGATGCCGTTCAGCGCGCCCGACATGTGGCAGTCCTGACAAGTCTGCACGCCGCCGACGAAGCGCGACGGATCGTTGATGACGTTCTGGAACGCGCTGTTCACCCACTCCAGATACGTGGCCTGCTCGTACGAGAATTTCTCGCTCTGGCACTCCTCGGCCTGCGCCTTCTTCGCCGGCTCGTCGATCGCGTCGAGCACCGGCAGATGGATCGTGTGACACGTGCCGCAGATGCGCGCGTTCTGCGTGTACTTGTCGAGCACGGGGATGATGTTCAGCGCGTGCTTCATCGGCGTCGTGGCCGGCTTCTCGAACGGCCCGCCGAGCTGCCCCGGCTCCGTGAGCTGGAAGCGGCCCGTCGCGTCCTGCTCGATGAACTCCATCTCCGTCTTGTCGTCCGTGTTCTTGATGTGATGGCAGATCGTGCAGCTGATGCCGTCGCGTCCGAGCGCGCCGTACGGGAAGCGCGGGTCCTGAAGGTTGCGCACCATCGGGAACTCCGTCGTGTACGGCTCCTTGCCGCCTGACGTCATTTCGAGTTGCCGCTCCCCCATCGCGTTGTGGCAGGAGAAGCAGAGATTCACGATCTTCACTTTCTCCTCGGGCTTGTGCGCGTCGAGATACGCGATCTCGCTGTCGAGCTGCGCGTAGAAGACCGGATCGCGTCCCGCGAGTCCCATCGGCGACCAGCGCCATTCCGCCCACGGCGAGATGTTCACAAGCGGATCGCTCGGGTCGCGCGTGTCGACCATCATCATCGGCGTGCCCGCGACGCGGTTGCCGCTGTGGCAGCCGAAGCATTGATCGTACGTGAGGAAGTGCTGCGGCTTTCCCGGCGGCGAGACGATGTGATCGTAGTTCTCGCCCGGCAGCGGGTTCGGCTGCGCGTTGACGTTCGTCTCCTTGAAGAAATGCATCCAGTCGCTGTTCGCGGTGGTGTGCGGCGGGTGCATGGCCAGGACTGCCGACGACGAATGCGGATGCGTGACGACGTTCGGATCGTGCACGGCGAGCGCGTGCGGCGACGGCTCGGCGGCCGCGGTCTGGTCGGTCGTGTCGAGCGCCGCGGTGGATGCGCTTGCGTCGTTCGCGGCGGATTGGAGCGGCGTCGCCGGAACCTTCGGCGGCTTCAGGCGGTTCGCGAACCACGAGTTGTCATCGACGAAGATGAGGAAGTTGCCCGGACGTCCCTTGAAGTTCGTCTCGGCCGAAAACGTGAGCTCCGATTCCGCGGACGCGTGGCAGCGGAGACAGTAGAGTCCGAAGCCGACGTTGAAGACCGCGAACGGCGGCGCGTAGCTGTCGGGCTTCCCCGCGTAGATCTCGCCCCAATACCAGCCGTCCGCCGAGCCCTTGCTGTCGCGGATCATGAACGTCCAGTCGTAGTTGGCGTCGAAATACGCGTGGAGCTGTTCCTTCGTCCACCCCTCGTACTGCGCGGCCGGCGCGGGGCTGAACTGCTCCTTGATGATCATCGCGCCGTCGGGCAGCGCGCCCTGGCGTCCGTTCAGGACCCACTTCGCGACTTCCGGCGAGTACCAGACCCGCACGGCCGGATGCGTGCCGTAGTAGTTGTTGTTGAGGTAAGGGCCGGTGTCGCGGACGGTCTTGTCCTCGCACCAGCCGAGGTTCTGGTAGGTGTAGCTGCGGAGGAAGTTCGTGACGACCTGCTGATACGCGGCCGGGTCGTTGTTCTTCGAGTACGTGCTCGGTAGCGGCAGCCCGGAAGGCTTGGCCGCGGTGCACGGCAGCATCGTGGACGACGGAACTGCCACCGCCGTCTTCTTCGGCGCCGTCGCCGCGCCGAGCGGCGCGCACAACGACAAGGCGATCGCGACCGGAACGAGGGAACCCCCGAGGATTCGCACGACACCTCCGCTCTCGATGGAATGATGGAATGATGACGAAGCGGAGAAAAGGATAGCACGAAGCGGCGGGTGGCGCGCCAGTCCGTCGCGCGGTTTGGGGAGGTGCGGCCGCCGCGCCGGACTCTGGTCGCGTGCTTTACGCGAGGTGCCCGCGTGCGTGGGACGCGCGGCCGCGTTCACGCGAGCAGCTCTGGTTCTCACGCGGCGCTGGTGCTTTCACGCGAGCGGCTGCCGCGATTCATCCGATCGCAGGCCGCGTGCGTGAGACGCGATCCGGCTTGCACGCGACCGTTTCTGGCTTTCACGCGTTCGATTCTGGCTTTCACGCGTCGAATTCTGGTTTTCACGCGACCGATTCTGGCTTTCACGCGTCGAGTTCCGGCTTTCACGCGTCCGATTCTGGCTTTCACGCGTCGAATTCCGGCTTTCACGCGTCGAGTTCTGGCTTTCACGCGTCGAGTTCCGGTTTTCACGCGACCGATTCTGGTTTTCACGCGTGGAGTTCTGGTTTTCATGCGACCGATTCTGGTTTTCACGCGTCGCGTTCTGGCTTTCACGCGTCGACTTCTGGCTTTCACGCGACGGATTCTGGTTTTCACGCGACGGATTCTGGTTTTCACGCCAGCCAGCAACGGGTTCACGCGACGGCGCCCCGCATACAAGCGACCGGCTCCCGCATTCACGCTACCGGCTTCCGGGATGCGCGCGCCGGGTCACGCATTCGCGCGCGATGGGCGGGCTCATTCATCCGGAACACTCCCGCACGCACCGACGCCCTCTCGAGATCGCGCGCCGGCTTGCGAGGTGCCGGCGAGGAACTTCGGCCTCGCCTTCCCCCGAATCAGCGCCCGCCGGTCAAGGTAACGGTCCCGCGTAGAGGCGTGAGAGCTGATCTGCCGTGAGCTCCTTCGTTTTCTCGACGGCGCAGACGCATTCGACGACGAAAACCCCATCGTTCCGCAGCCTCCCTTGGCCGGACACAATGGAGGTCCGGTTTCGCTGGATCGCACCATCGAGCCGCGAAGATCCCGGACAGTCTGAGGCCGCACTGCTTTCCACGATCATGGGGCTCAAGAGCGCGACCGGCCCCGTGAGCAGTTCCGCGGGCGCGATCGACGCCGCGCCTTCCCACGGCACATGGATGACCGCGCCGGCAAACCACACCGCGCCCTGACCGAAGCCCTTTTCCTCGTAGGACGCAAAGCGCGGCAACGGTTCGGGGCAGCCGCCGCCCGTCGAAACGCACCCGAGAACGCTAAGGAGTAGGAACGGTAGGAATGTTCGACGTAGCGCCAGGCGGAAGCTGCGGCGGCGGGGTGAACTTCTTGCCGCCGACCGGCGCGACCCCGAGGAATCGCGGATGTGCCTGCCGGAACGAACGATAGAGCTGGTATCCAATGTCATCGGCATACGGCTCCAATTGATCCTTGAGCGCGACTTGTTGCTGCAACCATGCGTTTCGCTGCTGGACGAGCTGCGCGTACTGCTGTTGCTGCGCCACCGTTCTGTTTTGTGCTTGCCGGAGGATCGTGAACTGCGCAACGGTTGCATTGATCTGCGCGCCCAGCGCACTGAACTGGCGCGTCTGCGCAGACATCGTTGGGTCCCAGCCGCCGAGCACGTGGCCGATCTCGTGCGCAAAAGCGTACTCGATGAAGGCGCCGCGGTCTTGCCCGTAGACGTCGATGCCGTGTCGATAATAGGTCGTGAGCGGCGGACCGTTGCCCGGATCGTCTCCGAATTTCGGACTGAATTCGATCACCGCCTGATTCTGCACGCCGGTCGCGTCGTCCTCCGAAGACGTAGAGATTGGACGAGTCGCGATAGCCGGCGTTGTCGGGAGTGAGGAAGGTTCCCGTCGTCGGGTCGTACCAGCGATCGCGGAGGAAGCAGAGTCCAGTCGCGCGTTCGAAGAACGGCGCAGCCTTGAATCCGCACAACGAAAGCGGCGCTCCGATCGAAGCCTGCGCGCTCGGCGATACGACCTGCACGCGGCCTGCTGCGCGACGTAAACCTACTTGCGCGAGCGCGGTGACGCTGATCGAGACATCCGGCTTCTTTCACAACTTCGAGAACGCGCGCCAGGTTGAGCACGCGCTGTCCGTACGGAGGAAGAGCGTACGATGCCTCGGCGAGGACGTGACCGCCGCCCGACGCCGTCACCCGCACCTCGACGTTCGCGCCGCCAACCTCCAGCAGCACGAGATCGCCCCGTATATGCACAGTGTGCGTTTCGCGCCGGCGATCAACGCGTTCTCTACGTCGAATGCGCGGTACAGCCGGCCCGGCCTAAAGCTCGCTCCATTCCTGGCATCCGCATCCTGGACGCGAGCGAACACCTCCAAGCCATCCGAGCAAACAGTCGCGACGGAGCCGGCCGCGGCGATCTCGCCCAAAAAGTCCTCGTAAACGTTCGTCTTGCCCGCCCGGACCGTCTCCTTCGAGATCAGCATTCCACTGACGCGGTCGGGCCCCCGATACGTGAAGACACACGTGCCGTCGACGCTGCTCGCATTCTTCACCTCGACCGTCGTCGAGAACACGCGTGCGCCCACGAGCCCCGTGACAACCGGAACGATCATCTCCCGCCCTTGCAGCGAGATCGCCGCAAGGACGCACGCCGCCAACACGAGGCGTCTAGTCATGAAAGAGGGCACCTTCGGGTTTGAGTTCGCGGCTCGCAACCCGTCGCGCACGTTGCGAGGTGCCGGCCTGCGGCCGGCACCTCGCTGCGCTTCAATGTCCCGTGGCTTCCGTGATGGCGTCGGAGATGCCCCAGATCGTGCTGCCGGTGACCATGATCGTGCGCGGGAGCGCGCCGCTCTGCACCACCAGCTTCGTGCGGGTGTAGAGGTCGGGAACCGCCACCGCGTCCGCCACGAATTCGCCGTTGACGTAATTTTTCATCATGATCGGCGTCGACTCGTTGGGAGCGAGGTTTCCCGGACGCAGTTTGGAGAAGCCGGCTTCGGCGGCGCCCTGGAAGACGCCGCTGGCCGCGCCGAACGCGGCTCCGGTCCACGCGGCGGTGCCGAGGTTGTGCGAGAGGCTGACGTCCGTGTTCCCGAGCACGTTCCGCTCGATGGCATTGCCGGCGAGCTGATTCAGCGTGTCGAGTGCCGACGTCGTCGCCGCACCGCCCACCGCATAGACCGCGCCGCGGACGAGGAACTGTCCGATGCGGCTGACCGGCGCGATCTTCATCGCGAGCTTCCCGGCGAGAGATCCGAGACCCGAGCCGATCGCGCCGGTGACGGCGCCGACGGCCAGTCCCATGCCGAACTCCGCGCCCCATCCCTTCCAGAACTTCCGCGCGTCGGTATCGGTGTGGGTGAACGAATAGAACGCGGTGTTCATCCCCGCGCCGAGAATGGCACCGCCGAGGATCGAGCCGGCCAGCACGACCGCGGGCGTGGCGGAGCCGCCGGTGGCGATGATCGCGACGACGCCGACGATGATCAGCGCGACGCCGATCAGGCCTCCGATCCACGAGCTCGCGGAGTGACCGGTCGGATCGACGTTGTTGATCGGGTTGTTCAGCTCGAACGCGAACCGGTTCCAGACGTCGGGCCGGTACTGATCGTTCGCGCCGAGCGTCGTGTCGGGCGTGAGGAAGCGGCCGGTGGCGGGGTCGTACCAGCGCGCGTTGAAGTAGTAGAGCCCGAGGTCGGCGTCCCAGAAGCGCTGCTCGTATTTGAGCTGCGGATCGTCCGCGCCGCTGATGCGGATCCACTGTCCATAGCCGCTGTACGCCAGCTCGGAGACCAGCGTGCCGTCGGTGCTGAAGGTGTGCGTGGTGCTGCCCTTGAAGTCGCGGCGGTAATACAGCACGGTCGACGTCGAGCCGTCGCTCTCGATCGACGCGACGGCGCCGCGGTCGTCGCGCAGGTACTTCGTTACGACGGCCGCTCCGCCGACGGGCTGCCGCACCTCGTACGAAGGGCCGGCGTAGACGGTCTGGTTCCCCGACGCGTCGGCCTCGACGATGAGTCGCCCGAGATAATCGGTCGTCATCTGGCGGACCATTGCCCCGCCGTCCGTGACGCGCCGCAGCATCCCGAGGCCGTCATAGTCGAACGTCAGCGTACGGTCGCCCGCGGTGCGCGTGCGCGTGCGGCCGCAGGCGTCGGGCGTTGCGGTGTAGATCTCCTGCCCATTGAGCGAGCCGTTCAGCGGATAGTGCGCGTGGTAGCGGTACAGCGCATTTTCCTTGAGCGTGAGATTGCCGGAATTGTCGTAGGCATACGAGGTGTCCGCGAAGCCGCTGATGTTCGCCTCGACGAGCCGGCGGTTCGTGTACCCGAACGACTGGTTTTTCGCCGCTGCCGTGCGGTCGGTGACCGTGATCAGTTGCGTGAGGTTGTCGTAGCCGTAATGGAACGACAGCAATGGTCCCGCCGGCACCGTGAGCGCCTCGTCGATGAGCTGGCCCGATGGATTGAACGACAGATCGGAGCGGACGGCGTTCTGTCCGAGGATGAATTGTCCGGCGCGCCGCCACGAGGTGTAGGCGTCGAGCGGATATTCAGCCGTGGCGCCGTCGAGCGACTGCGACTGCAGCACGCCGAAAGCGTACGTCCGCGCCAGCGAGGTCGTATCGGGAAACGTCTCCTCGACCACGCGCTTCTGCGGATCGAAGACATACGTGGTGACGAACGGCGAGGCTTGCCCGGCGATGGTGAGCGTCACCGAATTCGTGTTGCCGTAGTCGTCGAACGCGTAGTCGTACTGTGACTCGAACGAGCCGTCCGGCGCGGTGACGACGACGCGCGTCAATTGTCCGTTGCCGTTCGTGGCCTGGTCGTACGTGTACGCGACCGAGCGGCCGTCCGAGAACGACGCCGTGAGCATGCGCTGGAGCCCGTCGAACGTATAGGAGATGCTCGCCTGCGCGGCGTCCGTCTGCGACTGCTGCATTCCGGTCGTCGCATCGTAGGCATACGTCGCTGCCTTGATGCCGGCGTTGCCGGTCGTGTTCTGATCGGGATTGTCGAGCCATTGCTTGCGGTCGAGCGAGTCCCACTGGAACGTCGTGGTCACGCCGTTCGGATTCGCAGGGGTCGGAGGATCGGTCGTCGACGTGAGCCGCGCGATCGGGTCATAGACGAACTGCGTGGTCGCATTCGCGCCCGCCGGATCGGCGGTGACACTGCGCACGAGGTCGTTGCCATTGTAGTAATGATGCTCCGACACCTCCGTATACGCCGCGCTCGACCCCGCCGCCGACACCGTCGTGACGAGGCCGCCCGCGCTGTACGTCCACGTCTTGAGCGTCGTGTCGTTGCCGTCGTCGCCCGCCGGCACGCGCTGTTCGGTCGGGCGTCCGAGCACGTCATAGTGGAACGTCGAGGAATGCGGCGCCACCGGCGACACCGTCGTCGTCGAAAAGAACGGCACGCTCAGCGTCTTGATGTGATCGCCCGCCGTGTAATCCGTCAGCACGATCACATTGCCTTCGCTCTGGCCGGTCTGCGTCACGGACTGGCGGTCGCGCGACTTTCCGTCGACGTAGGTCTGCGTCCATGCGAAGTCGCGTGAGGAGCCGCCGGTCGGGAACGACTGCAGCGCCTGGACTTCCGTATAGAGGCCGCCCTGCCCATCATTGAGATACGCCGTCAGTTCGGTGGACACGACCGTCGCGCCGGTGAACGTCTGCTGCAGCGCGGCCGTCCCGGTCACCAGCGACGTCACGAGGTTCGCGTCGCTCGTACTGCCCGCCGGCACCGGCCCCTGCACGGCCACAACGCGGCCGAATGCGTCAAGCGAGCGAACGGTGACGTTGAGGTTCGCGTCCTGAACGGCGACTTCGACGCCGAAGCGCGGGTCGTAGCCGCTCGACGTCACGAGCGGCGTGCCCTGCGCGTCCGCCGGCGAGGTGTGCACGGTGGCGAAGGTGTGGTATTCGGGATCGAACGTAATGGTGGTGGTGAAATTGCCCGGCTTCGTCAACGACGTCTGATTGCCGTATTCGTCGTAGCCGTACGACTCCGTGAGGTAGACGTTGTTGCTGTCGTCCCACTTGCCGACGGATTTCAGATTGTACGTACCGTCATAGTACGTGCGATGCTCGAGGTGATAGTCGCCCGGCAGGAATTGCGTAACGTCCGGATCGCTGGCGTTCGCCGATTCCTTCGCATACGAGAGATATCCGAGCGCCCAGCCGTTCGAATCCACGTCATTGCGGTACTGCCGATACCGGTACACCACCTCGGCCGGATCGAGTGGATTGTCATCCGTGTCGACATAGCCGAGGTAGACGTTCAGCGACTCGTTCCCATAGTTGTCGTAGCCGAACGTCTGCGCGAGCGCGTAGTCGAACGTGCCCGACTCGTATTGTTCGTTGCGCGTTTTCTGGCGCAGCACCTCGAGGATCTGCGTGCCGCTCACGCCCGTGGCTGAGACGCGCGACACGTACTCGGTCGAGCTGATGGCCGCGATGACCGGTGTGCCGTCGCCCGCGGCTTCAATGGTCGTCGCCAGCAGCATCCCGGTGAACGGCCAGTCCTGTGCGTATTGCGTCACCGTGCGCCGTCCGGTGTCGGACTGACGGTTGATCGTCCCGAAGGCCTGCCAGCCGCGCCCGAGGAGATTGAGCTGTGCGTGCTCGTAGGTGACGGTGGTCGTCGAGCTGTACGCGAAGCGGTTCGTCGCCGCGCTCTCTTCGGTGTATTGCGAGACGACGTACGTGGCCCGTCCGAGCACCTGCTGGATCGGGAACACCGTCGGCGTCATCGGATTGGGGAAGCGCTGGCCCGGCGCCGACGGATAGACGTCGGAGCTCTGCGCGGTATACACGCTCCCGTCGGACAGCGGCGCGTATTGCAGCGACACGAGGCCGCCGAGCTGGTTCTCGATGGAGCTGACCAGATCGGGATACGCGCCGGCGGAGAGATACGGCACGACCGCGACCTGCTGGTTGCCGTCGATCATTGCGCGGATCAGATCCGCCTTACCGTCGCCGTTCGCATCGCACGGGAGGAACAGCGCCGACTCGATCTGCACGCCGACCGTGCCCGCGTCGAAGGCCGGCAGCATCGTATAGACGCCCGACGGCGACGCGCGGAACGGCGTGAACATCAGCTTGTTGTCGCCGGAGACCCACTGGCTGACGACGGCCGTTAGTCCTGTGCCGTCGAGGTCGAGCGGATAGAAGAGATTGATGGTCTGGTTCTGAAACTGCGAGTCGGGACCGGCGACGAAGCCGCCCGCGCCGTCGCAGAAGAACGTCGAGAGGTGCAGCGTGGTCCCGTTCCCGGTCGGCTCCTGCCACACCTGCAGCAGATCCTGGATGCCGTCGCCGTTGACGTCGACCGGCAGGAACGCTTTCTGGTTCTGCAGGCTGAACGTGCCGAGGTCGCTGGCGACCTGGTCGTCGAACGAGACGTCGTACAGCGAGCGGCTGACGCCGATGTACGCGGTGGCGATGATGTGCTGATCCGAGCCGCGCTGCCAGACGCGGACGATGTCGATCAGGCCGTCGCCGTTCACGTCCATCGGCCAGAACGCGAGCTGCGCGGTGACGGTGGCGGGATCGCCGGTCTTCGTGACGATGGCCGGCGTGAACATCTTTCCGTCGCCGTCGCCGCATTGCGAGAGGTACGTGCGGAACGCCAGCACGTCGCTGCCGCGCTCCGAGTCGTACGAGCCGTATGCCTCCACGAGGTCCGTGCGGCCGTCGCCGTTCGCGTCCGCGGCGAAGAAGTCGATGTGCTTCGAGCTCCACGTATCGCCGGTATTGAAGGTGCCGCCGTCGGTGAAGGCGCCGCTGCCGTCGGAGAGAAACACCGCCAGACGAAGCTCGTCCTGGTTCGAGCTGCTGGCGTAGGCGACCAGCAGATCGGTGCGCCCGTCGCCGTCGACGTCGACCGGGACGATCGAGAATTTGCTGCCGAAGTAGCCGAGGGGCGTGTCGGCCGCGCGGACGAACGTGACCGAGTCGTCCGACGGCGTGGCGAGGTACGACGTCGCGTGGATCGTGTTCGAGCCGTCGATCCAGAGCTGGACCAGATCCGTGCGGCCGCTGCCGGTGACGTCCATCGGCCGGACGTCGGGAGTGCCGGGATGCTGATCGAGGATCGAGGTCGGCCCGACGTCGAAACTGCGCGTGCCCGCGTCCTGCCACGTGACGGTCGTCGGCGGCAATGCGGGCGCACCCTCGAGCACCGCGCCTGTCTGCGTAATGGTGGCGATCGTGCTCAGGCCCGTATCGGAGACGTCGCGATAATCGAGCGTATACGTGCTCACGACCGAGCCGGAAAGCGAGACGGTGATCTGCTTCAGGCGGAACGCGGTCTCCACGCGATAGCCGCCCACGAAATCGACGATCGAATCGGGGCGCGACTCGTAGGTGAACTGCACGAGGCGCGCGGGCTCGACGCCATCGCGGCTCGTATAGCGAATCGTGTCGATGTAATAGGCGCCCTTCGCCTGTCCGCCGCCGGGCGCGGTCGTGTACGTGAATTCGACGCGATTGCCATTGCGGTCGACGAGCGCATTGAGCGCCCAGACGCGCACGAGGTTCGTGCCGAGCGCCAGGATGCGGCTGTCGGCGGTCTTGCCGAATTCGTGCGTGTCGCCGTTCTTCGTAATGACCGTGAATCCGTCTTCGGGCGTGGCGCCGGCCTGGACGTAATTCCACGTCTGTAATTCGGTGTAATAGAGCGTATTGCCGGCGCCATATTCTCCGTCGACATTGATCAGGCGCTGGTTATTGAGGGCGAAGCGGTCGGTCGTGCCGTAGGTGATCGGCGCACTGAAGCCGTCGATCGCATAGACCGGCTTGGCCCGCGTGATCGATCCCGACCCGGAGATGTCCCAGCCGATGCCGAGCGGTCCGTTCGGGAGTTGGTGCATGTACACCAGCTCCAGTGTGGGCTGATGTCCGGCAATCCCGGGCGGAATGGCGATCGGCAGCCGGTAGACGGCCTGCCCATTCGCATCGACTTCAAAATTCCCCTGCTTCAGACCGGCGGCGGACAGAGCTCCGCTCGTCGTAGGCATTGCAAACCTCCTTGGTTCGTGCGAGCAGACCGGTGTCATCCCGAGCGACGCTCGGCAGCTCGGGATGACACCCGGGCGTCAGGAGCGGGCGCTAAGTGCCCTTGATTTTGTAGGCGTTCCCGCTGTACGGGTCGTAGTTGGCCTGGGCGACGAAGGCGTTCGGCACGCCGACGATCTTGTAGAACGCGACGTCGTCGTGGGCGCCTGAACCCTTGTCTTTCCAGATCAGCGCGCCGACGTCGGTGAGCTCGACGAGGTCCTTGCGCAGGCAGGCATATTTCGGCGACGGCATGTCGTACCCGAGCTGCGCGACGAATCCGATCGCCACGTAGTTGTCCTCGGGGACCGGATACCAGATCGAGCCGTCGCTGTCGCCGCCGGAACCCCGGTCCGTCCAGATCTGGTTGTACGTCTTCGGCGCCTTGAGAAGGGGATTGTTCGGATCGTCGTTGACCGCTTTCACCACGTACGCGGTGCCGGTCGGCGCGCCGTAATTCCCCTGCGCGTAATCGCCGATGATGTAGTAATTGCTGTCGCTGGGATGCGGCCTCCAGACGGTGACGTCATTGTCGGCGCCGGAGCCCTTGTCGTCGTACACCCAGTCGTAAATGCTGGTCGTGCCGACGACGAGCGCGGGCTCGCCCTGAGCCTGCGCGGTCGCGCGCGAACCCTTTTTGCCGACACGGATGACGAATTCCGGAGCCAACGAACCATACAAAGACATAAAGACACTTCCTTTCTGTTGCGGCGCAATGCCGCGTTCGGACGATGGTGAAAATGTTTGCGCGAGGTGAGCGGAGAGACGCGGATCAATATGTGGACGGGCCGCACAAACGTCAATACTTGCAGATAGATTTTTTTCATGCTGTTGTTCAATATTGGACAAATGCGCGCGCGCCTCCCTCGGCGCGGGGTCTTTGAAGGATTGTGCGGGAGGGTTCGGAGTTGGAGGGTCGTTTCTACAATGCGTAGTAACAATCACGTCAACGTGTTGCGGCGCCCGTCACGGCAGCGACCATTGACCTAAAATGCGCGCCATGCGTTTGTTTGCCTCGGCCGCGGGCGAAGTCGTGCTGCCCGCGCCGCACCTCGTGCTCGTCGACCGCGCCGACGGAGGACACCTCATCGTCAACCCGCCCCGTCCGGTGTGGGAGCGCTCCGAGCTGACGCGCGACGAGCTCGTGGCGTGGTCGCTCCTCGTCGCCGCCGCGGGCCGCGCGATGCTCGACGCGCTCCCGGCGCTCGCCGGCGGCTGCCTCAATTACTGGGAAGCGGGCAACTGGTCGCTCCACGACGACGCCGAGCCGCGCGGCGCGAAGTCGGTCGTGGAGTCGCGGCGCGTGCATCTCCATCTGCTCGGGCGCAGCCGCACCGCCGCCGATCCGGCGTGGCAGTGGGGAGAAGCGCCGCGCTTCCCAACCTTCCACGACCGCCTCGCCTGGGCCGCGCCGCATCAGCAGTTGAACGCTCACGAATGCGCGGCCATCGCGCAGCGACTCGAACGAATCGCGCGCGAGCAGTACGGCCTCGAAGGCACGAGGTGCGTGCTTGCGTGAACCGAAGCTCGTCGTCTTCGACGTCGCTGGGACGACCGTCAGCGACGGCGGCGGCGTCCCGGAAGCCTTCCGCCTCGCGCTCACGCGCAACGGCGTGCCGTTCGACGCTGACGCGCTCGGCGCGGTGCGCGGGCGTTCGAAACGCGATGCGTTCGCCGCGCTCGTGCCCGACGATCCGGAACGCGCCGCGGCCGCGCACGCGTCGTTCCGAACCGCGCTGGCGGAGCTCGTCCGCGAGGGAACGATGCGTGCGATGGCCGATGCGGAGCACGTCTTCGCCGCGTTGCGCGGGCGCGGCATCCGCGTCGCACTGAACACCGGCTTCGATCGCGAGACCATCGCGCTGCTGCTGGACGCGCTGCGCTGGAATGAGCTCGTCGACGCGGTCGTCTGCGACGACGACGTTCCCGCCGGCCGCCCCGCGCCGTACATGATCTTTCGCGCGATGGAAGCGACGCGGACGGAGAGCGTCGCGGAGGTCGCATGCATCGGCGACACGCGCGCCGATCTCTACGCCGCGTACAACGCCGCCGCCGGCTGGAGCATCGGCGTCACCACCGGCGCCGACCGGCGCGAGCTGCTGCAGTCCGCGCCGCACACCGCGATCGTCGACTCGCTGACCGATGCACTCGCGCTGCTGCTCGGCGGAGGGCGCGCATGAACATCGTCCGCTACCGTCCCGAGTATCGCCACGACTTCGAACGCCTCAATCGCCTCTGGCTCGAGGAGCACGCGCTGCTCGAGCCGGTCGATCTCGAATACCTGCGCGATCCCGAGGGGAAGATTCTCGCGAACGGCGGCGAGGTGTTCTTCGCGGTCGACGAGAACCGCGTCGTCGGCACCTGCGCCGCGATCCGCGTCTCCGACCGCACGTTCGAGCTGGCGAAGCTCGCGGTCGATCCCGCGATCCGCGGCCGCGGTCTCGGCCGGCACTTGTGCGAGACGGTCCTCGCGTACGCGCGCGAGCACGGCGCGCAGGAGATCGTCCTCACGTCGCACACGTCCCTCTCGTCCGCCATCCGCCTCTACGAGTCGCTCGCGTTCCGCCACGCGCCGCTTCCGGACGACGTCCGCTATGCGACCGCGAACGTCTTCATGCGCCTCGACGTGCCGCCTCGCTGACGCGCGACTCTGATACGATACCCGACGGTATGGAACGCAAACCGGCCAAGCCTCGCAGGGAACGGCTCGGCGTGCCGACGAAGGACGCGGGCGACTGGGAAGAAGCCGCGCTCGACGCAATCGCGTCCGGCGGCCTGCGCGCGCTGAGCATCCCCGCGCTCGCCGCGGCGCTCGGCGTCACGAAGGGCAGCTTCTACTGGCACTTTCCGGGGCTGGAGTCGCTGCTCGCGCGCGCGCTCGAGCGGTGGCAGGCGGCGGACCGCGCGGCCATCGAAACGCTGGAGCGCGTCGCCGATCCGGCCGCGCGGCTGCAGGCGGCGTTCCGCGAAGCGATGAGCCTCGAGCGCGCGCAGGCACTCTTCATCACGCTGGCCGCGGAGGAAGCGGAGCCGCTCGTGGCGGACATGCTGCGCAAGCTCTCGCGCCGCCGCATCCGTTTTCTCGCCGACGCCTACGAGGCGCTCGGCCTCGACGCCGCCGCGGCGAAGCAGCGCGCCGTCCTCGCCTACACCGCGTACCTCGGCACGATCCAGATGCGCCGGCAAGCGACCGACGGCCTGCGCACGCACGCCGAAGTCGAGGCGCATCTCGCGCACGCCGTGGCCACGCTCATCCCCAAGCGAAAGCGATGACGCGCGTGCCCTTGCGGCCGAAGCGTGACACCATGGCAGGTGACGACGCGGAAGGAAGGGGCGAACGCGAACATGGCCGCTGACAAACAGCTCTCCACCGAGATCATGGATTCGTTCCGCCGCATCGTGCACGCGCTGCGCAGCTCGCACCGCGCGGCCGGCAATCTCGAGCTGACCGGCGCGCAGCTGTTCGTGCTCACCACGCTCGGCTCCGCGGACGGGCCGCTCGGCGTCAAGGAGCTCGCCGAGCGCACGCGCACGGATCAGAGCACCGTCTCCGTCGTCGTCGGCCGGCTCGTCGATCGCGGACTCGTCAAGCGCGAGCGGTCGGGAGAAGACACGCGCCGTGTCGAGCTGTCGCTGACCGCGCGCGGACGCGCGCTGCAGCGCAAGACGCCGGCGACCGTGGCGCAGACGCGGCTGGCCGAGGCGCTCGAACGGCTGTCGCGGACCGACGCCGCGAAGCTCGCCGATCTGCTCGCGCGGATCGTCGACCTCATGGGCGAGGCGGATGCGCCTGCGCGGATGCTCTTCGAAGAGGCGTCGGCGCCCGCCGCGCGCTCCCGATCCGCGGCGAAGAAACCGGCCGCGCGCCGTTAGCGCCCACTCCGCTTCCGCGCTCGCCATTGCGCAGCGGGAACAAATCTTGATATCAAACCATCTCGCTTCGCGCGGCGGAGGCCGCGGAAGCGTTCGGTCATCCGATGACGCAACGACACAACCCGCTCCTCGCGGAGCCGTGCTGATGGTTTCGCCCGCGCTGCTGCAGTTCATCCGGCGCTGCGTCGATTCCATCGAGACGCTGGAGATCCTGCTGCTGCTGCAGCGGACGCCGGAGACGTTCTGGACGCCGGCGGCGATCGACTCGCAGCTGGGCATGAAGCAGGGCGCCGCCGCGAAACGGCTGGCGCGGCTGGCGGACGAACAGCTCGTGGTGACCGGCAGCTCCGGCGCGTTCCGTTACGCGCCGCGCGACGAGGAAGACCGCGCCACCGTCGCGGCGCTCACGACGGCGTACGCGGACCAGCGCGCCTCGGTCGTCAACGCCGTCTTCAGCGAGAATCTCGAACGTCTGCGCGCGTTCTCCGATGCCTTCAGGATGAAAGACCAATGATCTCCGCCGCCGGTAGTGTCGTCTACGCGCTCTGCGCGCTCACCAGCGTGGGCTGCGCGTGGCTGCTGCTTCGCGCCCATCAGCGCAATCACGTGCGGCTGCTGTTGTGGAGCGGCCTCTGTTTCGTCGGGCTGGCGCTCAACAACATCCTGCTGTTCATCGACGTGCGCGTGATGCCCGACGTCGACCTCTCGCTGTGGCGCACGCTGCCCGCCGTGGCCGGCATCCTCCTGCTGCTGTACGGGCTGGTCTGGGAGACGCGATGAACGCGGACACCACGGCGCGCGTCGTCCAGTTCCTCTCCGGCAGTCTCGCCGCGGGCTACCTCGTCGCCGGCTTGTTCTTTCTCCGCTTCTGGCGCGAGACGCGCGACCGCCTCTTCGGCTACTTCGCCACGGCGTTCTTCATCCTCTCGCTGCAGCGCGTCCTGCTCACGCTCTTCACGGCGCACACCGCGCTCTACGTGGTCCGCCTCGCCGCGTTCGTGCTGATTCTCTGGGCGATCGCCGAGAAGAACCGCGGGCGCTGAGACGTCGCCGCCATTGCCGCCGCGGTTGCGGAACAAAGCAGCGAGAGCGCGGCGAGCATGCGACGCGGCTTCCGCAGCGCGACCGCCGCCGCTCCCGCGCCGACGGCAGCCGCGGCCGCGATCCACTCGCGGCGCAGATTCAGCTCCAGCTCGACGCTGCGGTCGAGCGCGCGATCGTCGAAGCGGCCGTGCGCGCCGAAGTCGCCGTCGACCGGCTCCCACAGATTGTTCGGCCGTTGCGGATCCTCCGGCTCGTTCGTCATCTGCGCGTCGACGCCGTTGCGCGCGAGATAACCATCCGCGTAGCCGGGAGCGAAGTTGTTGCCGACCACGGCCTTCGTCGTCGGCCACGCGACGTTGAGCTCGCGGCGGTGATGATCCGCGGCCCAGACGATGGCGCGCGCGATCACCTCCGGCTGAAAGATCGGCGGCACCGGCTGCGCCTTGCGCGGCATGCGGCTCTTCGACCAGTCGAATTGCGGCGTGTTCACGGCCGGCAGATTGACCATCGTCAGGCCGACCTCGCTCCCCTCGTGCAGCAGCTCCGCGTGGAGCGAGTCGCAGAAGCCCTGAATGGCGTGCTTCGCGCCGCAGTACGCCGCCTGCAGCGGGATGCCGCGGTACGCGAGCGCGGAGCCAACCTGCACGATCTTGCCGCGGTTGCGCGGCAGCATGCGCCGCAGCGCGGCCATCGTGCCGTAAACCGTGCCGAGGTACGTGACGTCGGTGACGCGGCGGACCTCGTCGGGCTCGAGGAGGCGGATCGGACTGAAGACGGTGGTCATGGCGTTGTTGACCCAGACGTCGATCGGCCCGAACGCGGCCTCGACTTGCGACGCGGCGTCCTCGACCGCCGCGGCGTCGGCGACGTCGAGCGGCAGCACGAGCGCCTCGCCGCCCAACGCCTCGACCTCGCGCTTCGCACCCTCGAGTCCAGTGCGCCCGCGCGCGATGAGCCCGATGCGCGCGCCGCGCCGCGCGAACGCCTGCGCCACCGCGCGCCCCACGCCCGCCGAAGCTCCGGTGATGACCACGACCTGCCGATTGGTTTCCATGCGGATCAACAGAGCAAGAGCCGGTCCGAATATGCATGGATATGCAAGTAAATGGAAGGCCGCGGAGCGCGTGTTACGATCCGCGACGACCGAGAGACACCACAACCAATCGACCCCAGCCGTGCGCGAGCGCGGCCGCGGACATCAATCCATTCGGAGGGCGCACGATGCATCATCCCTTCCCCCGCGGGTCCTTCGCCGCAACGGCCGCGGCGAGAACGTTCCTGGTCGCAGTCGCAGCCGTCGTGAGTCTCGCGGGACTCACCGCGTACGCTGCGCCGCCGCACGTGCAGGTGCTCGACGTGCCGGTCATCGCGCCGGGCTCGTCGTACGTGCAGACGAACCTCGCCTCCGACGTGCCGGGACTCGCGCGCCTGCTCGACTCGCAGCTCGTCAACCCGTGGGGTCTCACGACGCGCGGCACCAGTCCTTTCTGGACCGCGAACAACGCCAGCGCGTCGTCTTCCCTCTTGCACGTCGACGTCGGCACCGATGCCACGACGTTCAACGCGTCGCCGTCGCACATCAATATCCCCGCCGGCCTGCCCACCGGGATCGTCGGCAACTCGAGCTCTGACTTTCAGCTCACGCCTCCCGGCGGCGGCTCGCCCGCGCCGGCGGCGTTCATCTTCGACTCGCTCAACGGCAACATCACCGCCTGGAACGCGGCGAGCGGCGCGTCGGCGCAGAGCGTCGTTTCGATGCCCGGCCACGTCTTCACCGGTCTCGCGATCGGTTCGAACTCCGGCGGCAACCGTCTCTACGCCGCGGACTTTGCGAACAATCACATCGACGTCTTCGACGGCACGTTCACGGCGACGACGGTCACCGGCGGCTTCATCGACGCCACGATCCCCGCCGGCTACGCCCCCTTCAACATCCAGAACCTCGGCGGCTCCCTC
>JAFATB010000006.1 GCA_019244185.1 Acidobacteriota bacterium | reverse complement strand
CAAGCTCCGGTTCTGGGCGACCAACCAGGTCTACGAGTGCACGATGACCGCGGTCCGCCGGCCGGCGACGTTCGAGGTCGACGGCATCGAGGCCGGCCAGGTCGGCATCGTCGCCGCGTCGATCAAGGACATCGCGCACGCCCGGGTCGGCGACACCGTGACCGACGCGGAGCGGCCGTGCGCCGAGCCGCTGCCCGGGTTCAAGACGGTCAAGCCGATGGTGTTCGCCGGTCTGTTCCCGGTCGACGCCGCCGACTACACCGATCTCAAGGACGCGCTCGGCAAGCTCGTGCTCAACGACGCCAGCGTCACGTACGAGCCGGAGACCTCGAGCGCGCTCGGTTTCGGCTTCCGCACCGGCTTCTTGGGCCTGCTCCACATGGAGATCATCCAGGAGCGGCTCGAGCGCGAGTTCAATCTCGAGCTGCTGACCACCGCGCCCGGCGTGCGCTATCGCGTCACGCTCACGGACGGGGAGCTGATCGAGATCGAGAACCCCCAGAAGCTGCCCGATCCCGCGAAGATCGCGAAAATCGAAGAGCCGTTCTTCGAAGTCACGATGCTCACCACCGACGAATACGTCGGCCCGATCCTCGCGCTGGCGATCGACCGCCGCGGCGTGCAGAAGAAGCTCGAATACGTCTCCGCGAACCGCGTGATGATCGTCTATGACATGCCGCTCAACGAAGTCATCCTCGACTTCTTCGACAAGCTCAAGTCGATCTCGCGCGGCTACGCGTCGCTCGACTACTCGTTCATCGGCTACCGCGAGAGTGATCTCGTGAAGATGGACATCCTCGTCAACGGCGAGCCGCTCGATGCGCTCTCTTTGATCGTGCACAAGGACAAGGCCTTCGCGCGCGGCAAGATGCTCGTCGAGAAGATGAAGGAGTTCATCCCGCGGCAGATGTTCGAGGTCGCGCTGCAGGCGGCCATCGGCAACCGCGTCGTCGCGCGCGAGACCGTCAAGGCGCTGCGCAAGAACGTCCTCGCCAAGTGCTACGGCGGCGATATCTCGCGCAAACGCAAGCTGCTGGAGAAGCAGAAAGAAGGCAAGAAGCGGATGAAGCGGGTCGGAAAGGTGGAGATCCCGCAGGAAGCCTTTCTCGCCGTCCTGAAGATCGACTAGTGACCGCTGTCACACTCTGCAAATAATCTGGCACGCTTCGCGCTCCCCGGCTCCCCCGACGGCGCGTGGCCAACGCGCGACGCGACCGTGAGATCTGCGGGGGTGTCGCGTGAAATCGACCAGGCTGTTCTTCCTTCTCTTCTTCGCCATCGTGCTCCTTCACGCCGCCGCCGCGCACGGCGCCAGCATCAACATGGATGACCCGCGCCGCGCCCTCGGACGTGAAGACGACGTTCGCGTCGACGCGCAGCTCGTGCAGGATTCGATCTCGCCCGGCGCGCCCATCGGCATCACGTACCAGATCCAGAACTTCACCACGAGCCCCGTCGCCGTCGCCGACAAGGTGAGCGACGCCTCGTACGACTCCGACTCGGGCACGATCACCGTCTCCCTCGGCTCCGAGATTCCGTCGGGACGTCTGCCGCACATGGTGCTCATCGCGCCGGGCGAGAAGAAGGTGCTGCGCGGTGCGGCGATGGTCGCGCTCAACGCGGCCGCGATCCGCACGTCGATGGCCGGCGTGCCGCGCTACGTGCAGGTGAAGGTGACGATCCTGCGCGACCTCACGCCGTTCCTGGCGATGATTCAGAAACAGGCGCAGGCGCCCGCCGTCGCGCAGACGTTGCCCGACGAGCTCTTCGAACGCTGGCTCGAATCGAACGACACGATCTACCTCAACGCGCTGCCCGTGCAGTGGTCGCCGCGCGCGCGCATGAGCGGCGCGGACGCCGCGCAGAGCGGAATGTAGCGCCCCACTCCCATCTCTGCGAAGCGGCGTACCATACGTTCGTGAACACTCTCCGCCGCTTCGCAGTGGCAGCTCTCTTCCTCGCCCTCGGATGTACGTCGACGGCTCCGGTGAACATGAAGGAGCCGCGGCGCGTGGTCGGTACCGAGGACGCGGTGCGCGTCGACGCCGAGATCCGCTCGGATGAAATGCGCTCCGGCGTCGCCGTGCCGATCGTCGTCGAGATCACGAACCATCGCAGCGAGCCGATCGCGATCGCCGACATCGTCTCCGAGACGACGTACGACCGCGAGACGCACACTGTCACCGTCAACGTCGGTTCCGAGATGCCGGGAGCGACGCTGCTGCCGCGCCTCATCGCCATCGGACCGGGCGAGAAGAAAGTGATCACGACGTCGGCGCGTCTCGCGTACATGGCCGCGCAGGCGCCGACCGACAAAGCCGCGCGCACGCGTTTTCCGAATGCACTGCGGCTGAAGGTCAGCTTCCTCGGCGACACGAAGCCGTTCGCGGAGCTCGTCGGGATCGCGCAGAAAGCGGTGAACGACCCGAAGCGCGCGGACGAGTTGTTCCCGATCTGGCTCGAGCACACCGAGGTCGTGTACACGAACACGGTGCCGATGCGCTGGAGCGGTCCGGTGATGGGCGGCGAACCGTCGATGACGGCCCCCAGCGTGCGCCGGCGCACGACGCGCGGCTGAGCCGGCCCGGCCGGCTGCGCTAAGGGCATAGCCAGGCTGCGCGTACGGCTGCCTGAAGAGTTCGCGAGGCGCGGATGCCGCCGTGCCTCGCGTCTACGACGAATGCACTCGAGGGCAGCCGCACGTGTAGCTAGGCTATGCCCTCAGCGCTGTCGGCCGCGCCGACCGCAGCCGGTCGGACCGGCTAAAAGCTGGAGACGGCTTCCTGTTCGTTGTCGTAGACCTCGAACACCGTGATGAGTTGCGTCACGTGCAGGAGCTCGTTGAGCTTGGCCGGGAGGTGGAGGAGCTTGAGCTTTCCGCCGCGGTTGGTGACGGTGGTGTAGGAGCCGACCAGTTCGCCGATGCCGGAAGAGTCGATCGTCGTGACCTTGCTCAGCTCGAGCAGGATCTTGTTCTTGCCGGAGTTGATGGCGTTGCTGATGATCTCGCGCAGTTGCGTGTCACCGGAGCCGATCGTGATCTTCCCCTCGAGGCTGATGATCTCGACGCCGTCGACGCTGCGAGTAGTGGCTTTCATTTCGTTTCTCCTTCTCGATCGTTCAGGCTTTCGTGCTGGCGATGCCGCTGCCGCCGGTCAGGTTCTTCGTCATCACCAGCGACGTGCCGCCGCCGGGCTGGAACGAGTAGGTGACCTGGTCCATGAAAGTTTTCATGTAGAAGATGCCGCGGCCGCTCGTTTTCATGAGGTTCTGCGGATTGAGCGGGTCGCTCACTTTCTCCGGATCGAAGCCTGCGCCTTCATCCGAGATCGTGATTTCCAGCTCCGCTCCGTTGAGATCGAAGGTGGCGTTCACCTTCTTGTGTACGTCCAGTTTGTTCCCGTGTTTGATGGCGTTGGCGACCGCTTCGCGTACCGCCATGCCGATCCAGTGAGACCCATCCTCGTCCACACCCGCGTTTTCGCAGAGGTGCTCCGCGATCACTTGTACCAGTTCGATGTTCTCGAAGCGGCTGCTGATCGTGATTTCGATACGCTCGCTGTCGCCGCGTTGCATGGACTGAATCGCCGCGCATTCTAAGGGAACGGAATGGGTCGCGCAAACGAGCCGTTGCGCAGCCCATGATCCGGCTCCGTTCGGCCCGCCTTCTGCTCGTTTTTCTCGCGGCGTCGTGCGCGTGGGCATCCTCGCCGCTCGACCCGGGGATGAAGGCCGTCGAGCAGATCCGCGGCCGCAAGTTTCTCCATCCCGTCCGCAACGTCACCATCGACCGCAGCGAGCTCTCCGCGAAACTCCAGGAGCAGATGGCGCAGTCGGTGCCGTACTCGCTCGACGAGTGGGGCCGCATTCTGCGCGCGCTGCAGCTCGTCGACGTCGAGCCGAAGCAGCTCATGCCGAAGCTGCTCTCGCTGTACGAATCGCAGGTGCTCGCGTTCTACGACGCGCAGGCGCACGTCTACTACTCCATCAAGCAGCTGCCGAAGCTTCCCGACGGCACGCAGCAGCTCGTCGATCCCGAACAGCTCGAAGAGATGGTCATGGTCCACGAGCTCACGCACGCGATTCAGGACCAGCACTTCGGCCTCTCCGCAAAAGAGAAGGCGTATCTGAAGGACAGCGACGCCGCGCTCGCGTATCACTCCGTGCTCGAAGGCGAGGCCGTGCTGGTCATGCTCGCGCACATGCTCCAGAAATCGGGCGTCGATCTCGACGAGATCATGAAGAACGACCAGATGCTGGCCATGCTCAGCTCGTCCGCCGCGGCCGAGCAGCTGATCGATCCGTCGACGCCGAAGTACTTCGCGGAGATGCTGAAGTTTCCGTACCTCGAAGGATTGAAGTTCGTCGTCGAGGCGTATCGCCGCGGCGGCTGGAAAGCGCTCGACGCCGTGCACGCGCGCCCGCCGCTGACCACGCGCCAGATCCTGCATCCCGACGACTACTTCGCGCAGACATTCAAGCCCGAGTCCTTCGACACCTCGCATCCCGACGGCGCGATCTCCGCCGAGCACCTCGGCGAGTTTCACTGGCGTTTTCTGGTCGGCCCCGATGCTTCGCGCGGCTGGGTCAACGACCGCGCGGTCGTGTACAAAGACGGCCGCGTCGACGTGACCACGAAGTGGGAGTCGCCCGAGCGCGCCGCCGCGTTCGCGGAGGCGTACGCGGCGTTCCTCGCCAGGCGCAACGTCGACGCGCACGTCGCGCGCGCGGGTAATATCGTGACTGCGAAGTACACCGCCAAATCATGAACATCGACTACGCCGCGCTCGAACGCGACATCTTCGACGGCGCCTTTCGCCGCAAGCTCGAAGCGGAGCTGAAGATCGGCTTCCGCGACATGCACCTGTCCGGCGTGCGACTGCCCGTGCCGTCGCATTACGCGTCGCAGATCGCCGAGATCGTGAGCGCGCAGGTGCAGCTCAGCGAGAACGCGCGCTACGAGCTTTACCAGGAAGTTCTCGACGCGGTCACCGCGGCGCGTGCGGCAGTCCTCGGCGAAGACGATAAGATCGTCTCGTGAAGCACGCCATCGCGCGGTATCCGCCGCTCTCGTCGTTCGCGACGACCGGCGGTTGAGCCTGCAAGCTGGGTCAGGATGACCTGCGTTCCGTTCTGGCGAAGCTCCCCTCACGCGAAGGGGTCGGGGATCTTCTTGTCGGAACGGCGACCTCCGACGACGCCGCGGTGCTGCGCATCGTCGGCGACACCGCGATCGCGCAGACCGTCGACTTCTTCACGCCCATCGTCGACGACCCGTACCTATTCGGCCAGATCGCCGCGGCCAACTCCATCTCCGACATCTACGCGATGGGCGCGACGCCGATTTTGGGCTTGGCCATCGCCGGCTTCCCGACCGACAAGCTGCCGCTCGACGTGCTGACGGAGATCCTGCGCGGCGGCGCGGACAAAGCGGCCGAGGCGGGATTTGCGGTGGCGGGCGGGCACACCATCATCGACGACGTCCCGAAGTACGGACTGGCGGTGACAGGCATCGTCTCCGCGGAGAAGCTCGTGCGCAACTCCACGGGCCGCGCCGGCGACGTGCTGTTTCTCACGAAGCCGATCGGCAACGGGATTCTCGTCAACGCGCATCGCACGTGGCAGCAGCGCAACGTTTCCAGCGAGCCGCTGCTCGACGAGGCCACGCGCTGGATGACCATGCTCAACCGCGATGCGGCGCGTGTGATGGTGAGCGTCGGCGTCGACGCGGCCACCGACGTCACCGGCTACGGTCTCATCGGCCATCTGCTCGAGATGTGCGAGGGCGCGGGCGTGGGCGCGACCATCCGCGCCAGCGACGTGCCGGTGCTCGCCGGCGCGCGCGAGTTCCTCGCGCTCGGCTTCTGCTCCGGGGGCACGAAGCGCAACGCGAAGAACTTCCGCGAGCGCGTCGAGTTGCGCGTGCCCGACTCGGAGTTCGATTTGTTCTGTGACGCGCAGACCTCGGGCGGCCTGCTCATCGCGGTCGCGCCAGAGCGCGCGGCGGCGCTGGCGAGTGCGTTCGACGAGAGCGGCCTGTTCTATGCAAAGATCGGAACGATGACGGCCGATCGCGGCCGGATTACTGTGGAAGCGTAAGGAGCATCCGAATGGCCGATTCGAATCAGGGGTTTCCCGACAGCGTGAACACGGTGCCCGCCGAGGGAGGAACGACCTGGGTCGAGATCGCCAGCAGCGGCACTGACGACGAGGCGCGGCTGCTGCAGGGATTCCTCGAGGCCGAGGGGATTCCCGCGCAGATCGAGAACGTGAAGTTCAGCATGGAGCCGATCAACTTCGGCACGATGGGCGACATCCGCATTTACGTCGGCGCGGAGGACGAGGCGCGCGCGCTCGAGCTGCTGCGCCAGCGCGACATCGAGTATCGCAATCTCGACGATGACGACGAGACGCTCGTCACCGACGAGGGTCCGGCCGAAGTCGACGAGAACGCGCAGGCGGAAGACGATGACGGAGCCGGTTCCTGATCCGCAATCCGGCGAGCCGCCGGCCGACTCCGCGCCGATGCCGCGCTGGGTCCCGATGCTCATCGGCGGTTTGCTGGTCGTGCTCGCGGCGCTCGCGGTGCTGACCGGGCTGCGCTATCACGATGACGACGAGACGCTCGTCGGCATGGTGAAGCCGGCCACGCACACCACCCGTCCGCGCACCACCGCCCCCGCGCCGCCCGGCGAGCCCGGCGCTGGCGCGTCGCTCGTGTTTCACGGCGACGCCGGCGAGAACACGCCCGAGGCAAACGCGCCTATCGAGGGACCGTCGCGCGCGGTCGTCACCGGAAACGCGAGCGGCGTCGAGGCCACGGTGCGCATCTGGGCGCGCCGCGGCGTCGTCTTCAACGTGTTGCCGGACGACACGATGGTCTACGTCAACGAGCTGCCCATCGGTCCCGTGCGGCAGTTCAACACGATGGACGAGGTCTACGACTTCGCGGAGGCGGGGAGCTACAACATCAGGCTCGTCGCGCCGGGCGGCAAGACGCGCACGTTCGTCGTCACCGCGGCCGAGGACGCGAAGCAGGACATCGCGCGCATCAACGCGAAGCTCGAGTGAGCGCGCCTCTCATCGCCACGCAGGGCTGGAACTACGCGGCCTGGGTCGGGCCGTTCTATCCGCCCGGCACGCGCGCGGCCGAGTTTCTGACCACGTACGCGCGCATGTTCCGCGGCGTCGAAGTCGACTCGTCGTTCTACGCGATTCCCGATGCGCGCGCGGTGCGCGCGTGGCGCGAGCGCACGCCGGACGGCTTCACCTTCGCGCTGAAGATGCCGAAGGACGTGACGCACGAGCTGCGGCTGAAGAACGCGGACGCGCTCGTGCGCGAGTTTCTCGATCGCGCCTGCGAGCTCGAGACGAAACTCGGTCCGATCCTCTTGCAGATGGGTCCCGACTTCGCGCCCGACGAGCTGCCCGCGCTCGAGGCCTTCCTCCGCGCGCTGCCGCGCGAGCTGCGCTTCGCCGTCGAAGTGCGCCAGAGCCGCTGGATGCGCTCCGACGTGCTGCCCCATCTCCTCGACGTCCTCGGCACGCACGGCGTCGCCCTCGCGCTGAGCGACGGCCGCTGGATCCGCCGCGAGACGATGCTGGAGCTCGCCGAGCGTCCGACCGCGGACTTTCTGTACATCCGCTGGATGGGCCCCGACCGCGAGATCACCGACTACTCCCGCATCCAGTTCGACCGCTCCGAAGAGATCCGCGCCTGGGCCGAGGTCCTGAAGCGCGTCGCGAACACGAAAGAGATCTACGGCTTCTTCAACAACCACTTCGCCGGCCACAGCCCCGCCAACGCGCGCGAAATGCAGCGCCTGCTCGGGCAGCAGCCGGTGGACCCGGAGTCGCTGCGGGGACAGCGGTCGCTGTTCTGACGAGGAGCGCGCATTCAGCGCAGATCGTGCGACGAGCCGGCCACGATACCGACGAGCGTCCACGCGACGCTGTTCTCGTCGAACACCATCGGCGCGAAGCGCTCGTTTGCGCTGACGAGGCGGATCTTCCTTCCCGCGAAGTCGAGCCGCTTCACGTAGGGCGTGCCGTCGACGACGCAGACGACGATGCGTCCACGTGCGCGGCGCGGATCGCCTTCTTCGATGACGTAGAGCAGGTCGCCGTCGGCGATGTGCTCGCCGATCATCGAGTCGCCTTCCGCGCGGAAGACGAGCGTTGCGCCGCGCGTGACGAACTGCTGCGGAATGTCGACCTCGAGCTCCTCGCGCCGGTCGCCGAAGGTCTCGCGCCAGTCGGACGCGGAGACCGGCGTCGCGCGGCCGCGGCGCGGCGTGCGGACCGGCGGCTTGCGGCCGAGCGCCACGGGCGAAACGTTCGAAGTCTGCAGGCCGGTCTTCTCCGGCTGCGTCGCTTTGAGAATCGCGTCCGCCCACTCGATGAACCGCCGCAGTTCCATGCGATCTTCGGGCGAGAATTCGAAGCCTTTCTCGCCGAGGAGCCAGCCGACGGTCACGTCGAGACCGGCGGCGAGTTTGACGACCGTGTCGATGGTGGGATTCTTCGTCACGCCGCGCACGAGGCGGCCGATGGTCTCATCCGGAATTCCCGTGAGCTCGGCGGCCTGGTCCTGCGTCAGCCGCCGTTCGGCGAGCAGGTTGCGCAGCCGCTCGTTGAAATCCATCGCTCACGAGACTACGCAGCGCGCGGCGCGCACGGCAGGGCAGTCGTGCGGGATTGTTGACGCAGGAACCGGCACGAATGACGGTAAGGAACGCAAAAGCGTCTTTCATGTCGCCAGGCAACGGCATGGATGCCGCTGCTGACGTCCCCAATCGTCAGTGCGCGTGCGCCGCCGCCTGCGCTTCCTTTGCCTTCTTCGACTCCGTGATGATCTTTTCCTGCAGCTGCTTCGGCACTTCCTCGTAGTGGGAGTACTCCATGTGGAAGCTGCCGCGGCCCTGGGTGATGGAGCGGAGCGTCGAGCCGTAGGTCAGCATCTCCGCGAGCGGCACGCGCGCGTGCACGACCTGCGTCTCCTCTTCCGCGTCGACGCCTTCCACGCGGCCGCGGCGGGAGTTGAGGTCGCCCATGATGTCGCCCACGTACTCGGACGGCGCGGTGATGTCGACGTGCATGATCGGCTCGAGCAGCGTCGGGCGGGCCAGCTCCATGGCCTGCTGGAACGCCAGCGAGCCGGCGATCTTGAACGCCATCTCGGACGAGTCGACGTCGTGGTACTGACCGTCCTTGAGGCGCACCCGGAAGTCGACCACCGGGAAGCCGGCCAGGTAGCCCTTCACGCGCGCGTCCTGAATGCCCTTCTCCACCGCCGGGATGTACTGCCGCGGGATCGCGCCGCCGAAGATCTCGTCGACGAATTCGAAGTCGGCGCCGCGCGGCAGCGGCTCCATCGTGATCTTGCAGTCGGCGAACTGCCCGTGGCCGCCGGACTGCTTCTTGTGGCGTCCGTGCGCGTCGGCCGGCTTCGTGATCGTCTCGCGGTACGGCACCTTCGGCGGATGCAGCACCACGTCCACGTTGTACTTCTTCTTCAGCTTGGCCACGACGATCTCGACGTGCAGCTGCCCCTGGCCGCTGATGAGGAACTCTTTGGTCTGCTCGTCGCGCGCGAACTTGATGGTCGGATCTTCTTCGATGATGCGGTGGATGGCCGCGCCGAGCTTGTCCTCGTCGCCGCGCGCCTTCGGCTCGACGGCGAACGCGATCGCCGCCTCCGGATAGCGGATGTGCTCGAAGACGATGGCGTGGTCTTTGGCCGCGAGCGTGTCGCCGGTGAACGTGTCTTTGAGCTTCGCCACCGCGCCGATGTCGCCCGCGCGCAGCTCCGGCACCGGGATCTGCTGCTTGCCCTGCAGCACCTGCAGCTTGCCGACCCGCTCCTCGTGATCGCGGGCCGTGTTCCAGTACGCGTGGTCGGACTGCAGCGTGCCCGAATAGATGCGGAACAGCGACACGCGTCCGGAGAACGGATCGGAGAACGTCTTGAACACGAGCGCGCCGGGGAACGCCTCGGGGCGCCGGTCGAACGTGATCGTCTCCCCCTTGCGGTCCTTGCCCTCGATCGTCTTCGCCTCCGCCGCCGACGGCAGCATCGACACGAACGCGTCGAGCACCGCGTGGCCGCCCATGTTGTGCGAGGCGGACGTGAACAGCACCGGATAGATCTGATGATGCGCGACCTCGCGCCGCAGACCGTCGAGCAGCTCTTCCTGCGACAGGCCGCCCTGTTCGAAGAAGCGCTCCATCAGCGTGTCGTCGCCCTCGGCGACCTTCTCGATGAGCCGCTCGCGCCACGCGTCGGCGTCGGCTTTGAGCTCCGCCGGAATGTCGATGGCGTCGAACTTGCCGGAGCCGTCGGCGTGATAGCGGTAGGCCTTCATCGCCACGAGGTCGACGATGCCGGAGAAGTCCTTCTCCTCGCCGATCGGCAGCTGGATGGGCACGACGTTCTTGCCGAACTTCTTCTGCAGCGCCTCGAGCGTGCGCGCGGCGGACGCGCGGTCGCGGTCCATCTTGTTGACGATGAGGATGCGCGGCAGCGCGTACTCCTCGGCGAATTTCCAGACCTTCTCGGTCGTCACCTCGACGCCCGTCACGCCGCTGACGACCACCGCCGCCGCGTCGGCGACGCGCAGCGCCCCGCGCGCTTCCATGACGAAGATGCCGAAGCCCGGCGTGTCGATGAGATTGATCTTCGTGTCTTTCCACTCCGCGAACGCGAGCGCGGCGGAGATGGAGTGCTTGCGCTCGATCTCGTCGGGATCGAAGTCGGTGACGGTCGTGCCGTCTTCCACGCGTCCCTGGCGCGTGAGCGCGCCGGCATCGAAGAGGAGCTGGGAAACGAGCGTGGTCTTGCCCGTGTCGTTGTGTCCGACTACCGCGACGTTGCGAATGTCCGATCCGGAATAGACCTTCATCAGCACGACTCCGTCAAGCGATTTCGAAACAGGACGGACATCATAAAGCTAAAATGACGCACCCGGCGCGGCGGTCGCGAAGGCGGGTTCGTTGCAGGTACAGGAGTTATGATTGACGGCTTATGGGACTCCCACTGACCCCGGAGCCCGCGAGCGATCTGCCTCCGGAGAGCCGCCTCACTTGAAGCTCGGGCGCTACGAAGTCGTTCGCGAGTTGGGCAAGGGCGCGATGGGAGTGGTCTACCTCGCGAAAGACCCGCTCATCGGCCGGCTCGTCGCGCTCAAGACCATCCGCGCCGTCGCGCACGTCGACGACGAGGAGACCAAGGAGTTCCAGCAGCGCTTCATCCGCGAGGCGCAGGCGGCCGGCATCCTCAATCATCCGTCCATCGTCACGGTGCATGACATCGGACAGGACGAGGCCAGCGGCATCTCCTTCATCGCGATGGAGTACGTCGAGGGCCACAACCTCAAGGAAGCGCTCGCGCAGGGACGCACGCTCAGCTTCGAGCAGATGGGCGACATCATCGCCCAGGTCGCCGACGCGCTCGACTTCGCGCACGCGAAAGGCATCGTCCACCGCGACGTGAAGCCCGCGAACGTGATCCTCCTCGACGGCACGCGCGCGAAAATCACCGACTTCGGCATCGCCAAGATCGCCTCCGGCGGCGCGAACCTCACTTCCACCGGCCAGTTCCTCGGCACGCCGAACTACATGGCGCCCGAGCAGATCAAAGGCGCTCCCGTCGACGGCCGCACGGACATCTTCTCCCTCGGCATCTGTCTCTACGAATGCCTCACGCGGCGCAAGCCGTTCGGCGGCGACTCGCTGACGTCGATCTCGTACAAGATCGTCCACGAGCCGTTCCCGCCGCTGCACGAGATCAATCCGCAGATCCCCGACGGCTACGAGGAAGTGGTCGCGAACTGCCTCGCCAAAGACCCGGCGAAGCGCTACCAGCGCGCGCGCGACGTCGCCAGCGCGCTGCGCATGGTGATCCGCGGCGAGAAGCCGCTGCGCGTCTCCGATCCGATGCTGGCGGAGGAGACGATCGTGACGCGGGACCGCGCGGCGGATCTCGCGCGGCAGAGCGGGGCGCACCCGGTCGCGCATCCATCCACGAGTCCCGGCGCGGCAGGCGATCGGGTGCCGACGATGGAAGTGCCGTTCCCCGAGGCGGATGCGCCACCGGCGGAAGTCGGCGGCAGCACGCGTCCGCTGTCGAAGGCGACCGGCGCGATCGCTGCCGCGAATGCTCCAGCCTCCGCGAAGACGGGCACGAAGACTCCGGCGCCCGCCGCGCAGCCGGCCTCGCCGCAGCTGCACAAGACGCTCGCCAACGTGCGCGCGATGCCGCTGTGGCGCACGCGCATTCCGCCGATCGCGTTCATCGCCATCGTGGCGCTGCTCATCGTCGGGCTCGCGGGCGCGGTCGTGGCGCTGCGCGCGCAACGTGCGGCGGTACCGGCGGTCGATGCCGCGGCCGCGGCGCGCGTCGCGCGCGAGCAGGCGCTCCGCCGCGACGGCAACGCGCTGCTGCGGCAGGGACGCGTCACCGACGCCTACGCGAAGTTCGACGAGCTCGCGCGCCTCGCGCCGCGCTCGCCGTACGCCACCGGCATGATGGAGAAGCTCAACGCCATCCGCACGCAGGAGGAGCTCGGCAAGCAGCAGCTCGCGCAGGCGAAGCAGAAGTTCGACGAGGCGATGGCGTTCTACGGCCAGAAAAAGTATCCGGAGGCGATCGCGCGCTTCCAGGAATCGCTGGCCATCAATCCGACCGATCCGACCGCGGCCGAATACGTGCGGCTCGCGCAGCAGGAACAGCAGAAGATCGACGACGCGCGCGCCGCCCGCCGCGCGCAACAGCAGCAGGCGCACGCGCTCCCCGCGGTGACGGCGTCCGCCGCGCCGCCCGTCGCGGCCGTCCCGGTGTCGACCGAGCCCGCGCAGCTCACGACCGTCTTCACGCATCCGTTCACCGACGGGCAGATCATCGTGCGCGCCGGCGGCGACGTCGTCGCGAACGAGACGCTCTTCGAGGAGCGGCAGACGCGCATCCTCCGCCGCAAGACGCGCGTGCCGCGCGCGATCAGCGTCACGCATTCGTTCCCGTCGAAGAACGCCGACGTGCAGATCTGGATCAGCGTCCCGACGGCGGGCGTGCAGGAGCGGCACACGATTCCCGCCGTGCGCTTCCTCCCCGGCGCCGCGCACCGGCTGGTCGTGCACTACGACGCCGCGGGCAAGAAATTCACGTACGAGCTGAATTGACCGCGCGCTTCGCCATCGCCACGCGCGACGAGCTCTGGTCGCACGGCCGCCTGCTCGAACGCCGCCTCGCGCACGGGATCGCCGTCGAAGACGAGCGCGGAATCGTCGCCAGCGATGCGCGCGACGACGCGCTCGTCGCGGCCTGCGACGCGGCGATGGAGCGTCTGCGCGCGCATGTCGTGGAGGATGCGCGCGTGCGCCTCGTCGCGGAGGCGACGGAAGAAGGGGTGACATCGACCATGACCGTTCGCCTCGGGGCGCGGTCGATCGTGACGACGCCGGAGCATGTCGCGCACGATCTGGCGCTGTTGCGCGAGGCGTCGTTCGATCGCGGCGAAGTCGCGGACGCGCGGCTGCCGCTGATCTGGCTGCACGGCTCCGCGAGCGTGCTGCTGCACGAGGCGGTTGGACACGCCGCCGAGCACGGACACGCGCCGGTCGCGTGGCCGTCGTGGCTGCGCGTCGACGACGAGGGCGCGGATCTGCTGCACGGCGCGCCGCCGCCGCGTCTGCGCCGCGCGACGTTCCGCGACGTGCCGCTGCCGCGCATGACGAACCTCGTCGCGCGTCAGGAAGGTGCGCCGTTCGCGTGGCCGGAGGAGCGCATCGAAGTGCTGCTCGTCGACGGCGGCGCGTACGAGCCGCTGACGCAGACGGTGACTGTGCGCATCGCCGCCGCGCGACATGTACGTGCCGATGAAGTGACGCCGCTCGCGCCGTTCACGATCGAACGCACGCGCGAGGACGTCGCGCGCGCGCTCCGCGGCGCGACCGGCGCGCCGCTGCGCTATCCGGGCGTGATCTGCTCGCGCGAAGGGCAGGAGCTCGTCGTCGGCTCGCACGCGCCGATCATGTTGACGGTGTTCGCATGATCTACCGCAAACGCGGCAGCAGCGTGCGGTGGGAGAACGGCGTGCTCGTAAGCGTGTCCGAAGCGGGCATCGTGACCGAGGAGCACGACCTCTTCTCCTGCGAGCCGGAAGCGCGCGACGCGCTGCCGTGGCCGGACGCCGACGTCGTCGCCGTCGCGCGGCAGATCGAAACGCTCGCGCGCGAGGTCGCCGTCGAGCGCCTCATCGTCAGCGCCGGAATCGCGGAGCACGAATGCGACGGCCGGATGTGGTCCGACGAAACGTGGCGCGTGCATGTCGCGCTCGCGCATCGCGGGTTGCGGGCGCTCGTCGATCTCGCAACCTTTGACACGAGCGAGATCGCGCCGATCGCGGACGCGCTCGCGCGCTGCACGACGAGCAGTCGCGAGGCTCCCGCGCGGCTGCGGCTCGCGCCGAACGTCACCGCCGCGCTGCTGCCGTCGCTCGCCGGCCTCGCGCCGCCGAACGTCGAGCTGTGGCAGACGGGCGGCGGCATTGACGGCAACGGGGAAGCGATCCTCGAGCAACGCATCGCCGCGCCGCCGTATCCGAACGTCTATCGTCCGACGTATCGCATGCGTCCGGTCCGCGTGCCGCTGAACCTGCAGCTTCGCTGCGCCGTCGCGGACATCGACGAAACGCGTCCGCGCGCGATCGCGCTGCTCGCGCCGATCGACGGTCTCACGCTGCACGTGCTCGTCGAAGACGCCGCGCGCGTCTACCCGGCGACGGTGCGTCTCGTGCGGATCGACGCGGTCGCGCCGCCCGCCGCGTGGTATCCGTACGGCGCCGGTTCCTTCGGCGCGGAGATGATGCTTTAATGCCCGCGTCGTGAGCGCCACCGCCAAACGCATCGAGTTCCTCGCGCGGGCCATCGTGAACCGCCTCGAGGATCGCGGGCTGGTCGAGTTCCGCGACGCGGAGACGGGGATCAGCGTGGTGGCCAAAGCGCTCGGCGACAATTTCGCCGCCGCGGAGCTGATCGAACACGAAGCGCGGCAACGCCTCGGCGACAAGGCATCCGAGGCGGATGTCGAGAACGAGATGCGCCGGATTGCGGCGCAACGGAACTTCATCCTCTGATGGCATTCGAACAAAACGTCGAAGAGCTCGAGCGGCGCCGCCGCGAGAGCGAATTGGGCGGCGGCCAGCAGCGCATCGACCGCCAGCACAGCGAAGGAAAGCTCACCGCGCGCGAGCGCATCGCACTGCTGTTCGATCCCGGCTCGTTCCAGGAGCTCGACCAGCTCGTCGTCCACCGCTCGCAGGACTTCGGCATGGACAAGCAGCGCGTGGCCGGCGACGGCGTCGTCACGGGCTACGGCACCGTGCAGGGGCGGCTGGTCTACGCCTTCGCGCAGGACTTCACCGTCTTCGGCGGATCGCTCTCCGAGACGCACGCCGCGAAGATCGTGAAGATCATGGATCTGGCGATGAAGAACGGCGCGCCGGTGATCGGTCTCAACGACTCCGGCGGCGCGCGCATCCAGGAAGGCGTGGTCTCCCTCGGCGGCTACGCGGACATCTTCCTCCGCAACACGCTCGCATCGGGCGTCGTGCCGCAGATCTCCGCGATCATGGGGCCGTGCGCCGGCGGTGCGGTGTATTCGCCCGCGATCACCGACTTCATCCTCATGGTGAAGAACACGAGCTACATGTTCGTCACCGGACCCGACGTCATCCGCACGGTGACGCACGAGGAAGTGACGAAGGAGAAGCTCGGCGGCGCGGAGACGCACAACCAGGTCTCCGGCGTGGCGCACTTCGCGGCGGAGTCGGATGAAGACTGCCTCGCGCTCATCCGCGAGTTGCTCTCGTACGTGCCGTCGAACAACATGGAAGAGGCGCCGCGCGTCGCGACGAACGACGACGTGAACCGCGTCGACGCGCAGCTCGACGCGTTCATCCCGGAGAGTCCGAACCAGCCGTACGAGATGCGCGAGCTGATCAAGACCATCGCCGACGAAGGGCACTTCTTCGAGGTGCACCAGCACTACGCGCGCAATCTCGTGGTCGGCTTCATCCGCCTCAACGGCTACTCGGTCGGCGTCGTCGCGAACCAGCCCGCATTTCTCGCCGGCGTCCTCGACATCGATGCCTCGCGCAAGGGCGCGCGCTTCGTGCGCTTCTGCGACTCGTTCAACATCCCGCTGCTCGTCCTCGAAGACGTGCCGGGATTTTTGCCGGGCGTCGGGCAGGAGTACGGCGGCATCATCATTCATGGCGCGAAGCTGCTCTACGCGCTCGCGGAGGCGACGGTGCCGAAAGTCACGGTCATCACGCGCAAGGCGTACGGCGGCGCGTACTGCGTCATGAACTCGAAGCACATCCGCGCGGACATGAACTACGCGTACCCGACGGCGGAGATCGCGGTGATGGGCGCGGAAGGCGCGGTGAACATCCTCTATCGCAACGCGCCGGGCAACCGCGAAGAGAAGGTGGCGGAGTTCAAGGAGAAGTTCGCGAACCCGTACATCGCGGCGGAGCGCGGCTACATCGACGAGATCATCGAGCCGCGCTTCACCCGCCGCAAGCTCATCACCGCCTTCGCCATGCTGCGCAACAAGCGCGATCGGAACCCGCCGAAGAAGCATGGGAACATACCTTTATAGCGGCGGCGCGGTCGCGCCGCCTTGAATGAAGAACGCAGAACGCAGAACGCAGAATTGAGAAACAGGAACGCGCAGCCCGGTCTCTTTTCTCAATTCTTCATTCTGCGTTCTGCGTTCTGCATTCAGCTTTTGATTCTTCTTGCTCTGACTCTCTCCTGCACCCGCAAAGAGCCCCCCTCCCGCCCCAACGTCCTCCTCATCACCCTCGACACCCTTCGCGCGGATCACGTCGGCGCGTACGGCAGCCGTAGCGGCGCGACGCCTTCGATCGATGCGCTGGCGGCGGGCGGCGTGCGCTTCGAGCACGCGGTGAGCGCGGTGCCGCTGACGTTGCCGTCGCACGCGACGATTCTCTCGGGCGTGCTGCCGCCGCATCACGGGTTGCGCAACAACGGCGAGGGGGCGTTTCCGGCGGATCGCGCGACGCTGGCCACGCTCTTCTCCGCGAACGGCTATCGCACGGCCGCGTTCACCGCGGCGTTCGTGCTCGATCACAAGTTCGGATTGAATCGCGGCTTCGATGTTTATGACGACGAGATCCCGCGCGATCCGAACGTCGGCGATCGACTCGAGGCGGAGCGGCGCGGCGATCTCGTCGTCGACCGCGCGCTGACGTGGCTCGGGCAGGGCGACGCGCGGCCGTTCTTCGCGTGGGTGCATCTGTACGACGCGCATTTTCCGTACGTGCCGCCGGAGCCGTATCGCACGCGCTTCGCGGCGTCGCCGTACGACGGTGAGATCGCGTTCGTCGACGCGCAGGTGCAGCGCATTCTCACCTCGCTCGCGCGGCTCGGACAGCGCGAGCGCACGATCGTCGTGATCACCGGCGATCACGGCGAGGCGCTCGGCGAGCACGGCGAGCTGACGCACGGCATGCTGCTCTACGAGCCGACGCTGCGCGTGCCGCTCGTCATCTCCGCGCCCGGCGTGGAGAAGAACGTCATCGCCACGCCGGTGAGTCTCGCCGACCTCGCGCCGACCGTCGCCGGACTCGCCGGCGTCGCCCTCGGCGGCACGCTCGACGGACGCGACCTGTCGCCGGCATTGAAAGATCACAAAGAGCCGCCGGCCGCGGATTTGTATTCGGAGACGGAGTATCCGGCGCTGTACGGCTGGAGTCCGCTCGCGGCGATGCGGCGCGGCACCTTCAAATACATCGCCGCGCCGTCGCCGGAGCTGTACGAGCTCGCGCGCGATCCGCACGAGACGCACAATGTGCTCGACGATCAGCGGCGCGTGATGCGCGCGCTCGACGCGAGCCTCCGCGCGCTGCGCGCGCACGCGGTCGCGCCGCCGAAGTCAGGACTCGACGCGGAGACGCTCGCGAAGCTGGCCAGCCTCGGCTACGTCGGCGGCACCGCGGCCGCGCGTCCCGATGCGCAGCGTCCCGATCCGAAGCAGATGGTGCCGCTCTTCCGCAAGTTTGAAACCGCGAGCTGGGCGATCAACGACAAACGCTTCGACGACGCGGCGGCGATGCTCGAGCCGCTAGTGGGCGAGGATCCGCCGAATCCGATTTTTCGAGGGGCATTGGCGAAAGTCGAGCGCCAGCGCGGACACGAGCGGCGCGCGATCGAGCTCTATCGCGACGCCGTCGCGTACGCGCCCGACGACGCGCAGAGCTGGTACAACCTCGCCAGCGCGCTCGAGGAGACGGGCGATCTCGCGCACGCGGCCGACGCCGCGCGCGAAGTGCTGCGCCGCGATCCGCAACATGCCGACGCGCACAACGTGCTCGGCATCGTGCAGCTCGGCGTGCGCAATCCCGCCGGCGCGCTCGACGAGTTCCAGCGCGCCATCGCCGCCGACCCGCGGAATGCGCGCGCGTACAACAACATCGGCAACGTCGCGCGGGCGATGCATCGCGATGCGGACGCGGAGGCGGCGTTTCAGAAAGCGATCGCGCTCGCGCCCGCGTACGCCGATCCGCTGAACGGACTCGGCGCGCTCGACATCGACCGCAACCGCTACGCCGACGCGATTCACTGCTTCGATCGCGCGCTGCGCATCGCGCCCGACTACCACGAGGCGCGGCTCAATCGCGCCGTCGCGTTGCAGCTCAGCGGCGACGTGCGCGGCGCGGTCGCGGAGTACCGCACGTTCCTCGCGCGGACGAAGAACGCGCCCGCGTTCGCGGCGCAGCGGCAGGGTGTGTCGGCCATGCTCGCGCGGCTCGAAACGTCCGCGCGCTGACGCGCGTCGCGGACGGCATTCACAAATCCGGATCGGCGCGCCGGAAAAACGAACCGCGAAAACCGCCGTAAACAGGCCGGAAAGTCGTTGTAAAGCCGCTGCCGTTGCTAGTACGATCTCGGAAGTTCTCCAAAACGGAACACAATTCAAGGAAGGTCACGCATGAATAGTCGCACTTTCAGGTGGGCCGCCATTTTCATGGCCCTGACCCTACTCGTCCCTGTCATGCTGCTGGCGCAGTCGACCGGTTCTCAGTTGTCCGGTCGTGTCAGCGACTCGTCCGGCGGCGCCGTGCCGGGCGTCACGATCACCGCGAGCAACGCGCAGACGGGTCTCACGCGCACGACCGTCACGGAGTCCGACGGCTCGTATCGCTTCCCGTCGCTGCCCGTCGGCATCTACACCGTCACCGCGGAGCTGAGCGGCTTCGCCACGGTGAAGACCGAGAACGTGCAGCTCAACGTCGCCACGCCGCGTGAGGTCAACGTCACGCTCAAGCAGGCGGCGGTCAGCGAGGCGATCACCGTCACGGCCGAAGCGCCTCTCGTGGCGACGACGCCCGCGGTGGGCACGGTCGTCAGCCAGCAGGAACTCGAGAACCTGCCGCTCAACGGCCGGCAGTTCGCGAACCTCGCCTCGCTCGCGCCGGGCACGCAGCTCTCCGTGAACGCCGACCCGACCAAGCCGGGCCAGCTCACGGTCGCGCTCAACGGCGGCAGCGGCCGCAACGTGAACTTCCTCATCGACGGCGGCGACAACACCGACGACACGATCGGCGGCGCGCTGCAGAACTTCAACCTCGAAGCGGTGCAGGAATTCAAGATCCAGACGATGCAGTACAAGGCCGAGTACGGCCGTTCGTCCGGCGGCGTCCTGAGCGTCGTCACCAAGACCGGCACGAACGATCTCTCCGGCAGCGCGTACGGCTTCTTCCGCGACAAGAGCCTCAACGAGAAGACGCCGCGCGAAGAAGACAACGACCTGCCGAAGGGCGACTACAAGCGCAAGCAGTACGGCGCGTCGCTCGGCGGCCCGATCGTCAAGGACTACGCGCACTTCTTCGCCACCTACGAGAAGACCGACCGCGACACCACCGTCTCCATCGACAGCGATCCGGACGGCCCGGGCGGACTCGGCCCGATCTTCCCCGAGTTCCAGGGACAGTCCGTCGGCCTGCCGTTCCGCGACGAGCTCGGAACCGCGAAGGCGACGTGGAACGCCACCGCCAAGCAGCTCATTCAGGTTCGCTACGGCTACCAGAAAAACACCGACATCTACGGCGCCGCACCGAACTACATGCCCAGCAACCAGGGCACGATCGCGAACAATTACAAGTCGATCCTCGGCAGCCACTCCTGGACCATCGGCAACAACAAGCTCAACGAGTTCGTCTACCAGTGGACGCGCTTCGAGAACTCGATCCTGCCGGTCTCCGACGATCCGAACCTGCTCTTCCCCTCCGGCGTCACCAGCGGCCAGAACTTCAACACGCCGCAGACGACCACGCAGGAAAAGTCGCAGTTCAAGGATGACTTCTCCTGGTCTTCGAGCATCGGCGGCGGCCGCCACGACTTCAAGACCGGCGTGAACTGGATTCACGAGCCGATTCTCGGCGGCGACTTCACCACCGGTACGTCCGGCCAGTACCAGTTGCTGGAGGATCGTCCCGACTCGCCGGTCGGCAGCATCACCGTCTTCGGCGGCTTCTTCGGCGACAAGACGCCCGTCGATCAGTACAACGTCTACCTGCAGGACGACTGGGCGGTGAACAACCGCTTCACGCTCAACCTCGGCGTGCGTTACGACCTCTGGAGCGGCTTCGATCTCGACCAGCGCAGCAACTCGCTGCTGCCGCTCTACAAGGCCGCGGCGGCCGCGAACCCGCAGATCGACTGGCTCCAGTCGTTCGCGAACGGCGACGCCGACAAGCTGAAGGACGACAAGAACAACTTCGCCCCGCGCCTCGGCTTCACCTACGACCTCAAGGGCGACTCGCGCCACATCCTCCGCGGCGGCTACGGCATCTACTACGACTTCCCGTACACGAACGCCACGATCCTCTTCCCGGCGTCGTCGGTGCAGTCGAACTACGGCGTCGTCTACTTCAACGAAGATCCGAACGGCATCCGGAACGCGAACGGCTCGTTCTTCCGCCCCGGCATCGATCCGCTCCCGCCCAACCAGGGCGGCGAGGCGAACACCGCGACGGAAATCGCGCGCGGCTCGTGGGACACGCCGGAGTCCGAGCAGATCTCGCTCGGCTACTCCTGGCAGGCCACCAACTGGCTCGGCCTCACGTTCGACGCCGTGCACATCGACTACTCGAACATCCCGTACCGCTTCCGCGCCAACCCGAAGGTCAACGGCGTCCGCATCCTGCCGACGGCCGCGGCCAGCGTCCGCGTCTGGACCGATGACGGTTCCGCGACCTACAAGGGCTTCAACCTCGGCTTCCACGCGCGCGGCAACAAGTTCGAGGCGCAGGGCTTCTACACGCTCTCGAAGGCGAACGGCGACGTCCTCACCGGCGCCGACGAGTTCCGCCTCTGGGACGGCACGCTGCAGACCGGCGCGCAGACCAACGCCCTCATCAACATCTACGATCTCGGCTCCTCGCAGAACTTCGGACCGCTGTACACCGACGCGCGCCATCGCGTGACCCTCAGCACCACCTACCGCGCGCCGCTCGGCCTCAACGTCTCCGGCATCTTCCGCTATCGCTCGGGCATCCCGTTCACCGCGTTCTATGTGGCCGGCAACGACCTCAACGGCGACGGGTACAACAACGAGCTCGCGCCGGGCGTCGCGCACGTCAACACCGAGCGCGGCGACTCGTTCTCGCAGTTCGACCTGCGCCTGTCGAAGGAGTTCACCTTCGGCGGCTCGTACGGCGTGGAGCTGATCGGCGAGATCTTCAACCTCTTCAACTCGCGCAACCCGACCCGTCCCGACGGCTCGGCGTTCGTGAACGCCGGCGGCACCATTACCCCGAATCCGAACTTCGGCCAGCCGACGATCTTCGCCGGCGATCCGCTGCAGGGCGAACAGCGCCTCGCGCAGCTCGGCGTTCGGTTCCGCTTCTAGTCTCCAACCCTCATCTGTGGGAAGAAAGGCGGCTTCGGCCGCCTTTCTTTTTGGACGCGGAACGGAGGGGAATTCCGTTCCACCTCAGTGAGTTGAAGACGATCCGCGCGCGTTGACCGGCCCGGTCGACGTGTGTTACACGCAGCAGCACTTTTCGTGGAGGACGTTGTGTACGCCATCATTCGTTCCGGTGGGAAGCAGTATCGCGTTGCCGAAGGCGACCGCCTTCAGGTCGAGCGTGATGTTCTCGGCTCTGCCGATCAGGACAAGGTCACGTTCAGTGAAGTGTTGATGGTCGGTGGCGATCAGCCGAAGGTCGGCAGCCCCACCGTCTCGGGCGCGTCCGTGCTTGCCACCGTGATCCGCGAGACCCGCGGCAGCAAGATCATCGTCTTCAAGAAGAAGCGCCGCAAGAACCACACGAAGCGGACCCACGGCCACCGTCAGGACGTCGTCGAAGTCCGCATCGACAGCATCAAACTGTAAGGAGACTCGCCATGGCTCATAAAAAAGGACAGGGCTCTTCGCGCAACGGCCGCGACTCGCAGCCGAAGATGCTCGGCGTGAAGCGCTTCGCCGGACAGTTCGTCACCGGCGGCTCGATCCTCGTGCGCCAGCGCGGCACGAAGTTCCGCCCGGGCGTGAACGTCGGCATCGGCCGCGACCACACGCTCTTCGCCAAGATCGACGGCGTCGTGAACTTCCACGACAAAGGCGAGCGCGGCCGCTACATCAGCGTCACGCCGTCCTCTGCCGAGTAACCTCGTTTCTTCGCGCCGTACCCCACGCCGCTCCGCAAGCCTCTTGCGAGCGGCGTTTTGTTTATGCTGAAGCTGGAACACCGCTCGCACTAAGTCCTTCATGATGTTCATCGATCAGGCGACCATCCGTGTCAAGGCCGGCGACGGCGGCAACGGCTGCGTCGCGTTCCGCCGCGAAAAGTTCGTCCCGAAAGGCGGCCCCTCCGGCGGCGACGGCGGCAGCGGCGGATCGGTGTGGATCGTCGCGTCGAAGCGCCTCAACACGCTCTACCACCTGCAGTTTCAACGCGAGTGGAAGGCGGGACGCGGCCAGCACGGCATGGGCTCGAACTGCTCGGGCCACGACGGCAACGACGTCACCGTCGAGCTGCCGATCGGCTCCGTCGTCCGCGACAAGACCACCGGCGAAGTCATCGCCGATCTCGCCTACGACGGCGAGCGCGTGCTCGTCGCGAAGGGCGGCCGCGGCGGCTGGGGCAACCAGCACTTCGCCACCGCCACGCGTCAGGCCCCGCGCTTCGCGCAGGAAGGCAACGCCGGCGACGAGCGCGAGCTCTTCATCGAACTGAAACTGATCGCCGACGTCGGTCTCGTCGGCCTTCCCAACGCCGGCAAGTCGACGCTCATCTCCGTCATCAGCGCCGCGAAGCCGAAGATCGCCGACTATCCGTTCACCACGCTCGTCCCGAACCTCGGCGTCGTCAGCGCCGACGACGGTCAGACCTTCGTCGTCGCCGACATCCCCGGTCTCATCGAGGGCGCGCACGAAGGGCACGGCCTCGGCGATCAGTTCCTGCGGCACGTCGAGCGTTGCTCCGTGCTCGTGCATCTGGTCGATCTCTCCGCGAACGAGACGCCCGACGCCGACGCGGAAGTCATCGCCCGAGAGCTCGCGCTCTACTCGCGCACGCTCGCCGAGAAGCCGCGGCTCGTGGTCGGCTCGAAGCTCGACTCCGCGGTACCGGGCAACTCCGAGAAGCTCCGCGCGTACGCGGAGCGCAGCGGCTTCGCGTATCACGAGATCTCCGCGGTCGTTGGCGACGGCGTGCGCGACCTCGTGCGCACGCTCGCGCGCTTCGTGCGCGAGACGCCGCGCGACGAGCAGCCGCGCCGCGACGAACAGCACGACCTCGTCGCGTCGCCACCGGTATGAAGATCGGCATCTGCGGCGGTACCTTCGATCCGTTCCATCGAGGCCATCTCGATCCGATCCTCGCGGCGCGCGAAACCCTCGAGTGGGATCGCGTGGTCTACATCCCCGCGTTCGTGCAGCCGTTCAAGATGGATCGCGCCGCCGCATCGGGCTATCACCGCTTCGCGATGACGGTCCTCGGCACGGAGCAACATGACGTGCTGTATGTCTCACCATGGGAGCTCGAACGCGGCGCGATCTCGTACACGGTCGACACGCTCGCGCAGCTGCGCGCGGAACATTCAGACGCGACGATCGACTGGATCATCGGCGACGACAACCTCGCGCGCCTGCTCGAGTGGAAGTCGATCGACACGATTCTCACGCTCGCGAATTTTGCCGTCCTGACGCGCGGCGGCAGGGAAGGCCTGCCGCACGTGCTGCACTCCCGCGTGACGGACGCGCGCGAACGCGGCGCGTCCGGCGCGATCGTGTTCGCCGAGAACGCCACCGTGCCCGTCTCTTCAACCGACATCCGGCTGCGCATTCGCGCCGGCGAACCGATCGACGATCTGGTTCCCCCGCCCGTCTCGCGCTACATTCATCACAACGGACTCTATCGAAAGGGAGCCTCGTGAACGATTCGCTCGATTCGAACGCTTCGATTGAAGCTCGCGTGCGCCTCGCGGTCGCCGCGGCACTCGACAAGAAGGCCTTCCATCTCGATGTGCTCAGCGTCGCCGAGCTCACCTCGATCGCCGATTACTTCGTGCTCTCGTCGGCGTCGAACGAGCGGCAGGCGCAGGCCATCGCCGACAACATCCTCGACTCGCTCAAGCAGCAGATGAACGTCCGCCCGCTGCTCGTCGAAGGGACGACGCCGGGCCGCTGGATCCTGCTCGACTTCGGCGACTTCATCGTGCACATCTTCACCGAGGATGTGCGGCGGTTTTATGGACTCGAGCGTCTGTGGGGCGATGCGCCGAACGTGACCGCGGACTTCACCGGGGAAACCGAGCCCCGTGCCTTCAAGAAGACTTCCTGAGCCGCGCCTCCGCGACCTCTTTCGCACGCGCAGCGGCGCGATGCGCAGCGTTCTCGACACTGCGGAGAAGGTCCTCGACCACGACGCCAGCATCCTGATTCTCGGCGAGTCGGGCGCCGGGAAAGACTTCCTCGCGCAGGCCATCCACGCGTGCGGCGCGCGCCGCGACGAGCCGTTCGTGCACATCGAATGCGCGAGCGTTCCCGCCGACCTTTTCGAAAGCGAGCTGTTCGGACATGAGCGAGGCACGTTCACCGACGCGCAGCAGCGCAAGCTCGGAAAGCTCGAGCTCGCGCGCCGCGGCACGGTCTACTTCGACGAGCTCTCCGCGCTGACGCCGCCGCTGCAGGCGAAACTCCTGCGCGCGATGCAGGAGCGCCGCTTCACGCGCTTGGGCGGCAACGCGTCGGTGGCGTTCGAGGCGCGCGTGCTCTCGTCGTCGAGCGCCGACGTGCGCGCGCTGCTCGACAGCGGCGCGTTGCGTCCCGATCTCTACTACCGCATCAACGTCGTTACGCTCGCCGTGCCGCCGCTGCGCGAGCGTCGTGAAGACATTCTGCCGCTCGCGAAGAAGTTCCTTGCGCGCCGCAAGAAAGGCTTCGCTGCAGACGCCGAGCGCGTGCTCCTCAGCTACGCGTGGCCGGGCAACGTGCGCGAGCTGCGCAACGCGGTCGAGCGCGCGGTACTCGTCGAAGACGACGACGCGATCCGTGCGGCGTCGCTGCCCGTCGGTGCGGACGATCTCGTCGTCACCGCCGCGCGCGGCGCGTGGACGCTCGAACAGCTCGAGTCGCATTACATCGCCGAGGTGCTGAAGACGACCCGCGCGAACTACTCGAAAGCCGCGGAGATCCTCGGCATCAACCGCAAGACGCTGCTCGAGAAGCGCCGCAAGTACGGACTGCGCTGACGATGAAATTACGTCTCATCACGGGCGGTTCCCATGCCGACGCCGAGCTCGCCGCGGCGGCGGAGCGTTACCTCAATCGGATCAGACATTTCTTTCCGATCGAGGTGCTCGAAGTGGCGCCCGAGCGCGGTAGACAAGCTCAAAGTGATGTGGCTATCATGCGCGCTCAATCCGCGCGCCTGCTGGCCGCGATCCCCGATCGCGGGTACACGGTGGTCCTCGACGAGCGAGGACAAACGCTCGATTCTTTGAAGTTCGCAAAGTGGCTCGAGAGGCTGACCATCGACAGCCCGCACGGCGTGCATTTCGTCGTCGGCGGCGACGTCGGCTTCGACGACACGGTCCGCCATCGCGCCGACAAGCTCCTCAGCCTCTCGGCGATGACGCTCCCGCATCAGTTCGTTCGAGTCATTCTGCTGGAACAGATTTATCGGGCGTGCACGTTGATGCGCAACATTCCGTACCACAAATAGGTGGATGAACTCGAATGGCCAAGACGAAAGCAAAAGCGAACCCGTACCAGCAGCACGAAGACGCGCTGCGCAGCAAGCAGCGCGAGCTGCTCGACTCCTACGAACGCGACAAAGCCGCCGGCAACGCTCTGCCTGACGACGGCATCCAGGACCTCGCCGACAAGGCCGCCAGCGCCTACTCGAAGGAGCTGAACTTCTCCCTCTCCGACGGCGAGCGCAATCTGCTCATGCTCATCGACGAGGCCTTCAATCGCATGCGCGAAGGCTCGTACGGCGTCTGCACGAACTGCGGCAACGAGATCGGCGAGAAGCGCCTGCAGGCCGTTCCCTGGACGCCGTTCTGCATCGACTGCCAGGAACTGCAGGAAAAGGGTCTGCTCTCGTAGTCGGGAGGAGAGGCCGTGCCGAAGCCTCTTCCCGCGGTTCTTCAGCAAATCGACAAAGGCAACACGCCGCGCGTCCTCCTGGTCGGCGGCTCATCTGAATTTCTCTCCGAACAGGCGTTCCACGCGATCCGCGATGCGATCGTGGCGAAGAACCCTGCCGTCGCCGTCGAAACGTACGAGCCGGGGACCGAGCTGGCCTCGATCCTCGACTCGTATCGCACCGGCTCGCTCTTCGGCGGTGCCCGCCTGCTCATCGTCTCCGAGGTGAACGCGTTCGTCTCCGCGAAAGAGATCGCGTCGCTGTACGACAAGGCGGTGGCCGACTGGAAGGGCGCGAAGACCGATCGCAAGCGCGCGTCGTCGTCCGCGAAACTGCTGCACGTCCTCGGGCTCGCCGGCGTCGATCTCGACATGACCGATCGCCAGATCGCCGACGCGCTTGGCGTGTCGCTCGAAGGCCCGCTGGCGGACATGCTCGCGTTCTGCCGCGTCACGGGCAAGAAGGCGGGACGCGGCGAAGACGACGCGGCGCTGCTCATGGAAGCGATCGCGCGCGGCGGTGCGCCCGGCGCGCTGCTGCTCATGCGCACCGGCGAGGTGCCGCGCGACTCGGCGACGATCGAGCTGATCGATAAGCACGGCGCGGTCGTGGTCGCCGATCTCACGCGCGACGGCTTCGTCGCCGCGCTCGACGGCGCGATTCAGGCCGCGGCCGCGGAAGCGGACGTGAAGTTCGACGCGAACGCGCTCGCGCGGCTGCGCCAGCGACTCGGCTTCGAGCGCATGCTCGCCGACAAGTTCTCGAAGGACGTGCCGGAGCTGCGCGGCGCAGTCAGCGAAGCTGAGCGCCTCATCACGCTCGTCGGCAGCGGCGGCCGCGTCACCGCCGAGCTCGTCGAGCGCGAGGTCGCCAGTATCGAAGGCGGAGCCCGCTACGAGCTCGGCTCGCTCTTCACCGAAGGGAAGATGCTCGAGGCCATCGCGAAGCTGCGCGATCTCGTCGCCCAGGGGCGTCGTGAGGACGCGAAGATGCCGGTCGAGATGCACTACGGCCGTTTCCTCTTCGCCTTCGCCGACGAGATCCGCCAGATGATCGGCATCCACTCGTTCGCGCGTGCGCACAACGTCAACCTCCGCGCGCCCGTGCAGTACAACCGCTTCAAGGATGCGCTCGCCGACCGCGTCGGCGACTATCTGAAGATGAACGGACTCGTCCGTCAGCGGCCGCATCCGTTCCCCCTTCACAAGAAGTGGGAAGCGGCGCGTCACTTCACCGAGGGCGAGCTCTTCCGCGCACTCTCCGACGTTGCCGACCTCGACATCCAGCGCAAATCGGGCGGTCTGCCCGCCGACCTGGCGATGGAGACGTTCCTATTGCAGCGCGTGCGGCAGAGCCGCTAAGCGCCACCGCTGAAGCCGCTCAAGGACGCGCGGTCCGGCTGCGCCGCGCCCGTCAGTTTCGCGCGTTCGGTTCCGGCAGCTGAGCCGTCGGTTCGCGCCGCAGTTTCACGACGCCGAGGCCGAGAAAGCCGGTGCCGAGCACATAGCCGAAGCCGGCGGCGAAATCGAGGTGGAAACGCGTGGAAACCGTCATGGCGAACGCGAGCGCGAACATACCGAGAAGGATGAACAGCCGAGCTTTTCGCTGCGAATTCATAGTGCTTGGGCTCCTGGAGAAATGTTGGACGTTTGCCGTATGAAAAGCGCAAGCACACTCCTGTCATTCCCGCCTGCCGTCTTTAAAGCTCAGCCATAACCAGCGGCAACCTTAACTACATAGCGCCATACCTGCCGAAAATCTTTTCGCCGGAACGCCGGATCGCTGGAATTTGGAAAAGGTACTAATAAGTTAGTTCGGCCATACAACGCAACGAATAGCCAACTCCTCGACAGCAACGACTGACGCAGAAGCTCTGGCAAGGCAATCGGTTCCGCCTTTCAACAAAAACGCAGTGTTTTCCCGATGAGGATTCGTGTGTCTATGGCCTACCCCTATCGAAATCCGAAGCTGCAAATGGATCTCCCGCAGCCGGAGCCTGATTCGAGACTCGTGCTCAATCACGAAACCGGCCGTTACCTGCGGCTCGGTCTGCGCGAATTCGACTGGCTGATGCGCATTGACGGCCAGGTCGCCGAACAGGAGATCGCAGCGCTCCTCGGAATCGAGGCGTCCATGGGCGAAGAGCTCCTTCGCCGCCTCCAGGCAGCGAAGTTGATCTGCATGAGCGCCGAGCCTGTGAAGCTGCAGGTCGTCCAGCAGGCGGAAGAAACTCCTGCCGCGCAACGCCGCTTCGAATGGGGCCGTTTCGGCCAGCTGCGCATTCACCTCGGAAAACCCGACCCGTTATTGGAGTGGCTGTCGCCCTTCACGCGCGTCATGATGAAGCGCTCGGTCGTCGCGCTCGGAATTCTCATCTCCGTCATTGCGCTCGGTGTTGGGATTTCGCACGGCGGCGAGATCGGCCACGTCTTCCGCACCGTGAATTTCACGGCGGTGCAGATCGCGACGATCGTCGGCCTGTTTTTCCTCGTCACCTTCATTCATGAATTGGGACATGCGGCGGCCTGCCACCATTATGGCGCGCCGGTGCGCAGTCTCGGCGTCATGCTGTATTACCTGCAGCCGGCCGCCTACGCGGACATTACAGACTCGTGGCAATTGCGCAATCGCTGGCAACGCGTGGTCATCTCCTCTGCCGGCGTTTATGTCCAGGCCCTCGTGACCAGCGGGACGATGTTCCTGTGGCTGGCATTGAAGGGCCGCCATAATGCGGACCTGCTGATCATCTTCGCGGCCGCAAATCTCTCCACGATTCTTCTCAATGTGCTGCCGTTCGTCCGTCTGGACGGCTATTGGGCGCTCTCCAATGCGCTGCCGATGACCAATCTCCGCGACCGCAGCATCGAGTGGGTGCGCGTGACGCTCTCCTCCGCGATGCTGCGCCGTCCCGTACAGGGCGCGCGTCTTCGCTACAACGCGGTTCTGTCGCTGACGCCGATGACCCGCGCGCTCCTGTTCTGCTTCGGCATCTCATCGATGTGGTTCGGTACGGCCATGTGGGCGGGCGGTCTCGGCTTCCTGTTCCGCATCGCGAGCTGGTTCGGCGTCTCGTCGCGTGCCAGCATCTGGGCCGTCGCCGGCGCCGTGGTCCTCCTCGCGCTGACGTTCGCCGGCCGCTTCGCACTGCAACTGCGCAAGGCGCGCAAACAGGCCGCCGCCGCGGCGCCCGCGGTTGCGGCGCCCCGCCCGCGTCAGCAAGCCCCGGCCGCATTCGTCACCTACACGCTCGATCCCGAGCGTCCCATCCGTCTCAATCCGCACGTCACCGTGATCAGTACGGACAACCAGGAATTCATCTTCGGCTGGACCGCGCCCGATTCTCTGACGGTGCAGGCGCCGGCGTCGCTCTTCGAATTCATCCCGCTGCTGCGCGATGGCTCGTACACGCTGCCGCGGCTCAAAGAGCAGGCCGCGTGGCTGCCGGAATTCGAGAACGTCATCCAGCGCCTGTGGCATCACCGCTATCTCCGCTATACGTCGGAGTGGGAGCTCAGCGAGGAGAATCTCCGCTACTCGCGGCAGCTGGGCTGGTTCAGCATGAACGCGAACGTCCGCGGCAGCGAGCTGGAAGCGCTCGACCGCCTGCGCAATGCGTCGGTCACGATCCTCGGCGTCGGCGGACTGGGCACGCACGTGGCGTGGAACCTCGCCTCCTGCGGCATCGGCGAACTGCATCTCGTCGACGCCGACAAGATCGAGCTCACCAACCTCAATCGCCAGCTCTTCTTCACGCCCGCCGACATCGGCCGCTACAAGGTCGACGTCGCCGCCGAGCGCCTGCTCGAATTCAATCCGCAGCTGCGCATCCGCAAGACGCACAAATTCGTACAGAACGTCGAAGAGATCAGCGAGGCCATTGAAGGCAGCACCTTCGTCGTGCGCGCCCTCGACAATCCCGTCAACGCCATTACGCTCATCAATGAAGCCTGCATCCGGAAGGGCATCCCGTTCTCGGGCGGCGGCTTCCTCGCGCAGGGCACGGTCGTCGGCGCCACGGTGATCCCGGGACAGTCCGCCTGTCTCGAATGCAATCCGCTGGAGTTCCCGAAATTCGACCGCGGCGCGTTCGGCACGCTCGGACCGATGGTCTCCGCGACGGCCGGACTGCTGTCGAACGAAGTGGTCCTGCACCTCGCCAAGCTCGGCGACGTCAAGACCGCGGGACGCCTGCTCTACATCAACGTCCCGAGCCTCGAGTTCCACTATCAAGACAATCCCCGCAATGAACAGTGCACCGTCTGCGGGACCGTGCAGGAAAGGGTGAGCGCGTAATGAACGTCAAACACGTCGTCGGATTGGGAGTGGCAGTCGGTCTCACGGGCGTGGCCGCGCAGATTCCGCTGATGCGGATGGGCGTCCTGGCCAGCGGCTCGCTGCGGGCCATGCTGTCGCTGCTGCTCGCCGTCGGAATCGGTTTCGTGGCCGGCAACTTCGCGCCGAGGGAAGGCGTGAAGGCGGCGGCCCTGGCGGGGGTGATTGCGGGGACGATGTTCTCGCTGATCGGACTCGGAGCGGTGCTCATGAATCCGGCCGTCATCGGACAGAGCCCGTTCACCTCGCCGGAATCGTTCTTCATGTTCGTCAGCTCGCTCGCGATGAGCACCGTCATTGTGAGCTGGATCGTGGCCGGGATCGCCGCCATTGTGGCCCTGCCGGTCAGCCTCTCCCGCATCGCGGTGCTCGAAGAAGTGACTCTGTAATCCCTATCACCACGACATTCAATCGGAGAATCCCATGCACGAAAATGCCATTGCCGCTGTTGTTGGCGCCGACGCGATGCCGGTCGAGCCGCAGCCGCGTACGAAGAAGCGGCTGAAAGCCCCCACCCTCCTCGAGCAGGCCGTCGACGTCTTCACGCAGCCGACGCAGCTCTTCACGCGGCTCGCCGACACGCCGCGCTGGGGTGGAGCGCTCCTGCTGGTCATCATCGCCGCGTGGCTGTGGGTCGTGCCCTGGAGCCTCAAGGTCGACGCCGACGCTCTGTACCGTCCGGTGCTCGAGAAGAACGGCTCCATGCCCGCGGCGCAGATCGAAAGCGTCATCGAGATCACGCGGCGCTTCATGATGCCGATGACGCTCATGGCGGTCACGTTCCGCAATCTCTTCGGGACGCTGTTCTTCGGCCTCATGTTCTGGCTGGTCGGCCTGGGCACGAAAGCCGAGCGCAAGCCGAAGTTCCTGCAGGCCGTCAGCGCGTCCGCGGTGCCGGGCCTCATGCTGGTCCCGTACTTCCTCATGATCGGCGTCGTCAGCGCATTACGCGACGTCGGCAGCCAGATTCCGGACCGCCTCGCGCCGTCGGGCCTGGCCTTCTACCTGCGGCCTGAAAACCCGAAGCTCTATGCGCTCCTCGCACAGGTCGATCCGTTCATCATCGGCTTCTTCGTCATGACCTTCCTGGCCACGCGCCACGTCATGCGCCTCAAGAACAAAGAAGCCGCTCTCTGTACCGCTCTCGCCCTCGTGGTGAGCCTCGGCTGGCGAATTTACTTCTGGGTTTGATTCCAATGCGCAAGCGAACGAAGATTCAGATGGCGATCGTCCTCGGCTGCGCGGTCATGCTCAGCCTCGGACTGACGTTCGGAAAGACCGGCAGCGAAGCCGACGCCCTCAACTGGGACGTGGTCGACCGCGGAGAAGTGCGCGAGACCATCCAGGCCAGCGGCGAGATCCAGGCCCGCACCCGCGTGAACATCGGCACCAACGTGGCCGGCGAGATCACGGAGCTCCTGGTCAAGGACGGCGAGTACGTGCAGGCGGGACAGCTGCTCGTACGCATCGATCCGGAGCGTCTGCGGCAGCAGCTCTCGCAAGCGGAGGCGCTGCTCGAGTCGGCTCGCAAAGACGCGGCCCGTCTCGACGCGGCCCGGCGGCTCGCGGGTGAAACGTACCAGCGCACCGACGCGCTGTTCCATCAAGGGCTCGTCTCCGTCGAGGCGGACCGCCAGGCGAAGATCGGCATGGAGAGCGCGGAGTTCACCGCACAGTCGGCGCGAGCGAACGTCGCACAGAACGAGGCCAACGTCGCGGCCATGCGCGACGGTCTCACGAAAACCGAGATCCGCTCGCCCATTGTGGGCCGCGTGACCTCACTGCGCGCGGAAAAAGGCGAAATGGCCATTCCGGGCACGAGCAACCTCCCCGGCGCGGTGCTCATGGTCGTCTCGGACATGACCGACACGTGCGCCGAGATCAAGGTCAACGAGAACGAAGTGGTGCGTCTCAAAGTCGGTCAGCCGGCGCAGGTCAGCGTCGAGCCGCTGCCGGACCGCATTTTCCGCGGCACGATCAGCGAGATCGCCTCCGCGGCCGAAGCGACCGGTCAGGACGCGAACATGTACAAGGTCAAGGTGTTCCTCACGGTCACCGACCGCGACATGGCGTTGCTGCGCCCCGGTATGAGCGCGCGGGCGGTGATTCTGACCGCGGACGCGAACAATGCCGTGCGCGTGCCGCTGCAGTCGGTGCTCGAGCGCGAAGGTTCGATGGACGACGCGCGCAAGCAGGGTCTGTTCGTCCCGCAGACGCGCTCCGTGGTCATGGTCGCGAACAAAGACGGCAAGGTCGACGAGAAGACGGTCACGCTCGGAATCGCCGACAGCCAGTATTACGAAGTCCAACACGGTCTCGCACAAGGCGACAAGGTCATTACAGGCCCTCTGCGCAAGCTGCGCGATCTCAAGGACAAGGCGGACGTCACGCTGCATCACCTGTCCGACTCGCAGGAGGAGCGGAAACAGCGCGAGCAGGAGCGGCACTCCGCCAACTGAATCAGGCATCAATCGAATCGTGGTCCGGTCGGCAGTAAAGAGCCGCGACCAAGGCAATCGCAGCGCTCACACCCGCAGTAAAGCTGGCGGCGCTAGGTTGTACGGGACCCCGGTTTTGGCAGTACGGCAACATCATCTTATAGAAAGGAGATTACGCACATGGTCATGATCGAAGAGATGGAAACCATCGTTGCCCCGATCAGCGAGGCCGCGAACGACTTCTGGCAGGGCTTCGCCATCGGCGCGCTCATCGCGGGCGCGATCCTCTGCGGCGGCGCATAAGACGCCTCTGCTTCACACGCAGTACGGGCATTGATTCATTTCGGGCCCTTTCACAAACTAACTAAAAGAAAGAAAAGGAAGACTCCAATGAACAACATGCTCATGATCGAAGAGATGGAAGAAGTGGTTGCCCCCAGCGTCGGAACGTGGCTCGCGGGCGCTGGCGCCGGCGCGGCGACGATCATCATCATCGCGGCGCTCTCCTCGTAGTCCGTCGTCCACCAACAGACCCGGTCCCTAAACAACAACGTTTCACCAACTTCAGAGAAAAGGAAAGACTCCAATGAACAACGTGCTCATGATCGAAGAGATGGAAGAAGTGGTTGCCCCCAGCGTCGGAACGTGGCTCGCGGGTGCTGGCGCCGGCGCGGCGACGATCATCATCATCGCGGCTCTCTCGTCGTAATCGGCTTCGGCTGAAAGAGTCCCTTGGCGAGTCGTCGTCAGTTTTGCTGTGGGTGTGAAGCTGACGGGTTGCTGATCGCCGTGGTCGCGGCTCTTTTCTGCGGATCGCCATGCAGTTCCGGCCATCCCATTACGGCCTTCTCCGGAAGGCCGTAATGGGGCCTCGGGTTCACAAACGCTCAATTAATTTACAGAAAGGACCTCATCCCATGTTCGGCCTCATCGAGCCATTGCGTGCGGCGCTCAAATCGCTCCAAGCGAACAAAATGCGCTCGATCCTCACCTCCCTGGGCATCGTCATCGGCGTGACCAGCGTCATCGCCGTGGTCAGCCTCGTCCAGGGAATGGAGCGCAGCATCCTGCAGGAAATCGAGCGCGCCGGCAGCCAGACGCTGCTCGTCCGCCCTCTCCTGCCGGGCGACGTTCCGCTCGAGGAATATGGGAAAGTCCGCAATCGCGACCTGACCGCAGACGACATGAAGGCCGTGCAACGCCTCGTGCGCCAGGTCACCCAGGTCACACCCCTCGCATTGACGAGCACCGATCTCAAGGCCAACGGCCACACCACCTCCGTCAACATGCTGATGTCGGACGAGACCTATCTCGAGCTCAACGACATCAACGTCAAGACCGGACGCAATTTCGTCCCGGCGGAGATCCGCCTCGGCAGCAAAGTGGTCATCGTCGGCCCGAAGGTGCTCGAGAAGCTCGCCATCAAAGGCAATCCCATCGGCAAGATCATTCAGACGCCGTCTCTCGGACTCGAGATCATCGGCGTGCTGGAGGAACGCGGCGCAACCCTCGGCGCCGATCCCGACAGCATGATCCTCATCCCGCTGCGCACCGGCCTGCCGATGCTCACCGAAGAGCAGCGCCATCAGCTGTTCTTTCAGGTGCGCATCGACTCGAAGGTCAGCGCGGATGACGGTGCGGAGCTCGTCACCGCCGCATTACGCCGCGTCAAAGGCCTCAAACCGAAAGAGCAGGAAGGCTTCCGCGTCTTCAGCCAGCGGCAGTTCGTCTCCATCGTCTCCGGCATTACGCGCTTCATCGGCGCCGTGGCCGGCGGCATGGTGTCGATCGCGCTGCTCGTCGGCGGCGTCGGCATCATGAACATCATGCTCGTCACGGTCACCGAGCGCACGCGTGAGATCGGCATCCGGAAATCCGTCGGCGCCAAGCCGCGCGACATCCTGGTGCAGTTCCTCATTGAAGCGTCGCTCTTATCGCTCCTCGGCGGAGCGGCCGGCGTTGCGCTCGGCTATGCGGCCGGCGGCGCGATCAGCCACGGATTCTTCGGCTCGTTCAGTCCCATTCCGTTGTGGGCCGTCAGCAGCGCGTTCCTCGTCCCCGCGGCCATCGGAATTCTTTTCGGTCTGTATCCGGCGTGGAAAGCCTCCATGCTCGATCCGATCGAATGTCTTCGTTACGAATAAGGAGTCATCAGGAGGAGAGAGCCGCGATCACGGCAACCCTCAGCGCCACGATGCAGTAGCCCCTCGGCGTCCGGTTGTCATGTCCCCGGCAGTTACACCCCCAATCGAATCGCCCACTACATGGAAAAGGAGATCACTCACATGCTCATGATCGAAGAAATGGAAAACGTCGTCGCCCCCATCAGCGAAGCCGCCACGGACTTCTGGAATGGTTTTGCGGTCGGCGCCCTGATCGCTGTCGCGGTTCTCTGCGGCGGCGCGTAAGATTCGGCGCTGTTCGGCGGATCGCACGGCGGTCCGCTGTCGATGTTCCGGCTTTAAACCGACTTCGAATGCAAATTGAGATGCCGCCGGTGCAGTCCCTGAATCCGGCGCTTGTGAGCGGTTGCCATGATCGCGGCCCTTTCGTCCTGATGAATCTCTCGCGTTGAACCGGCATCGCGGCGGCGTTGTACACTCCGCCGCGATGTCCTTCATCGACGTCGACCGCCGCGCGTGGCGCGCATTGTTCGCCGCGCAGCTCGGCTGGATGCTCGACGCGATGGACTTCCTCCTCTTCACCTTCGCCGTCGTGCCGATCCAGCAGGAGTTCGGCCTCGCCAAGTCGACGATGGGCGGCCTCACGTCGGTGGCGCTCATCGCGAGCGCGATCGGCGGCATCGGCTTCGGACGTCTCGCCGATCGCATCGGCCGCGTGCGCGCGATGACGTTCAGCATCCTGCTGTACTCCGCCGCGACCGCGGGCCTCGCGACGTCGTCCGCGCTCTGGCAGCTCATCGCGTGGCGCGTGCTGGTCGGCCTCGGCATGGGCGGCGAGTGGTCCTGCGGCTCGGTACTCGTCGCGGAGACGTGGCCTGCGCAACATCGCGCGAAGGCGATGGGGATCATGCAGGCGGGGTGGGCGATCGGCGCGCTCTTCGCCGCGGGCATTTCCGCGCTCGTCCTCGAGCGCTTCGGCTGGCGCGTGCTGTTTCTCATCGGCGCGCTGCCGGCGGTGCTCGCGTTCGCGATTCGCCGCAACGTCGAAGAGCCGGAGGTGTGGCGCGCGCGCGAGCCGTCGCGCTGGCTCGAGCTGTTCGGCCCCGCATTCCGCGCGCGCGTCGTGCTGGCGACGCTCCTCGCGAGCAGCGTGCTCGTCGCATTCTGGGGCGTGACGTCGTGGCTGCCCGCGTTTCTGGCGACGCCTGTGGCGCAGGGCGGCGCGGGGCTGACGCTGACGAAGTCGGCCGCGTGGCTGATCGTGCTGCAGATCGGAGCGTTCTTCGGCTATGTGAGCTTCGGCTGGATTGCCGACCGCATCGGACGCCGTCCCGCGTTCACCTTCTTCATGATCGCCGCGACCGCGGTGGTGCCGCTGTTCGCATTCGGCGCGCGCTCGAAGCTGACGCTCCTGCTCATCGGCCCGCTGGTAGGCTACTTCGCGCACGGCTATTTCTCGCTGTTCGGCGCGATGCTCGCCGAGCTCTTTCCGACGCGCATCCGCGCGAGCGCGCAGGGCTTCTGCTACAACGGCGGCCGCCTCGCGTCCGCGGCCGCGCCGTACGCGATCGGCGCCGCGGCGGCGACGTACGGCTTCCGCTTCTCCCTCGCCGCCGACGCCGCGTTCTTCGCGCTCGGCGGGGTCCTCATCTGGCTCCTACCCGAAACGAAAGGAACCGAGCTGTGACTCTCGATCTCGATCTCAGCGCCGACCTCGGCGAAGGTTCGCCGGACGAAGACGGGATCTGGCCGCTGATCACGTCCGCGAACGTCGCGTGCGGCGGTCACGTCGGCGACGAGACCTCGATGCGCGAGGCCGCGGCCTTCGCCGCGCGCTACGGCGTCGCGTTCGGCGCACATCCGTCCTATCCCGATCGCGAGCACTTCGGCCGCCGCTCGCTCGATCTCGACGCCGACGCGCTGCGCGCGTCGCTCATCGCGCAGATCTCCGCGCTGCGCGCGTTCGCGCGCGTGGAGCACGTGAAGCCGCACGGCGCGCTGTACAACGACGCGCACAAAGACCGCACGCGCGCGGACACGATCGTCGACGCAATGTGTGCCGTCGATCCCACCATCGCCATCGTCGCGCCCGATCGCTCGCAGATGGCCGCCGCCGCCCAAGCCGCCGGCACGCGCGTCATCCGCGAGGCCTTCGCCGACCGCCGCTACGAGCCCGACGGCTCGCTTGTCCCGCGCAGCATCACCGGCTCCACGCTCACGATCGAAGAAGCCGCCGCGCAGGCCGTAATGCTCGCGAACGAACGCGCCGTCATCGCCCGCGACGGCACCCGCATCCCGATCGCCTTCGACACGATCTGCATCCACGCCGACATGCCGCAAGCGCTGGAGCGCCTGCGCGCCATCCGCACCGCCTTGACAACCCCCCGCTGACCGCGCCACCATCCCCCTCCCGCCGCGCACGTACTGTGGTGTAGCTCAGTTGGTAGAGCGCCGGATTGTTAATCCGGTGGTCGGAGGTTCGAGCCCTCCCGCCACAGCCAAAACTCCCCCTGTCGTAAAATCTCCTTACTTCCCGAGACGCTGAACGACGGAGACGAGGGATCATGGCTCATCCGATGAACGGCTCGGTGATTCAAGGGCGGTTTCCTCGCGGGGCACAGGTTCCGGCGCGGCTCTCGCCGCAGGAGGCGGCGCGGTTGCCGGTGCAGGGTGGGCAGCCATTGGCGGCCGATGTACGGCAGCGGATGGAAGCGGCGTTCGGGCAGCGGTTCGATCACGTGCGCGTCCATCCGTCGAGCGCGGTGGCGCAGGCGATCCGCGCGCAGGCGTTCACGCACGGCTCGCACATTCATTTCGCGGCCGGCCAGTACGATCCGGCCACGCCGCATGGGCGGCATACGCTCGCGCACGAGCTCGCGCACGTCGTGCAGCAGCGGACGGGACGCGTGCGGAATGTAAGCGGCAGCGGCGTGGCGGTCGTGCAGGATGCGATGCTGGAAGCGGAGGCGGAGCGGATGGCGATTCAGGCCGTGCAGCGCGTGGATGCCGCGCCGCCGCGGCGGCTCCCGCCGGGTACGGCCCAGCCGCTCACATACAACCGCTTCAATTGGCTGCTCGGCTTCATGCAGGGCTACAACGAACAGGAGACGCGCATCAATACGCTGCGCGACAATCTGCGCACGAAAATCGCGAATACGCTCAATGACTTTGCGACGAACCGTTCCTGGATGCGGCCGCCGACCGTATTGGTCCAGATCCAGCAGCGATTCAACAATCTCGATCGGGCCGCGTACAACGAAGGGCAGTACAACGCGCTCGAAAACGACCTCACCACGCTCGATACGCGATTGACGCACCTGCGCCTTGGCTGGAGCAATATTCAATGGCAGCAGCGCGATCCGATGGGGTACATCACGCGTAGCGTGACCAAAGGCAAGAAGGGCGAGCTCTATTACGGATCCACGGCCGTCCATGTAAACGACAAGGCCAGCCTGCGGCTGTTCGTCGACAGGCTGTTCAAAGAATTCACGAACTATGGCTTCCGGTACTCTGCGTCCGCGCTGGTCAATGGGACGGCGTTCATCGGCACCGACGACCAGGCCGAGGATTTCATGGAGAACCCGAATTCACTGGACCGCTACGGAAGCTGCATTACGCTCGCGAATGCGTTCGCCACGATTCTCCAGAAGTACGGCGTGGACGCCGAGACGGATTATGTACTCCCGCAGAACCAGTCGGCGATTGTGAGAGTCCCTACGTTCATCGATCCGCAGATCAAGAGCAATATCGAATACAACGGCATCAAGAAAGACGGGTTCTTCGTCTTTACGAGCCACGCCGCGGTGCTGGTCAAGCTTCTCAAGAAGTATTACGACCCGATGGCCAAAGCCGACTACTACAGCCTGTGGGACAAGATCGACTGCAAACTCACTCCCGGCAACGGAAATGAGCTCAAGATCAACGGCACCTGTACCCATCTGAGCATCGGCATCAAACACGTCAGCGGGAAGGAGTTCCACCTCGTCGCCGATCCCACGCGGCGCCACGGCGGACTGGTGACGTATATCCTCACCCCGAACAGCTGACGGCCGTCCGTAAGTACTGCTTGACATCCCGCGATCCCGCACTACACTACGGCCGCTCTTTCCCACATCACGAAAGGATCGGTCCAGGTGCATATGAAGAATCTGATGCGCGGTGCGTTCGTAGTGTGTTTGCTCTCCGTGGCTGCCGGCGCGTTCGCCGGTGACTACATCGTCGCCTTCAAGAACGGCTCGCCGGCGAATTTCTCGTCGACGGTGGCCAGCGTGGGCGGCCGGGTCGCGTTCCAGCACGAGGTCATGGCCATCGTGTCCGGTATCGACGCGAACGGCGCGGCCCGTCTCGGCGCGCTCTCCGGTGTCGCTGAAGTACAGGCGGACGAGAACTTCGTCCTCGACGATCAGATCGAAGTGGCCTCGGCCGAGCAGTCGTTCGCCGATGCCACCAGCACGGCCGTGCCGTCGACGGCCGCGTTCTTCGCGCGCCAGTGGAACATGCGCTCCATCGGTGCGGACGTCGCGTGGGCCGCGGGCCGCATCGGCTCGCCGAACGTCCGCGTGGCCATCCTCGACACTGGCATCGACCGCAGCGCGAGCCCGCACGTCGATCTGGCCGGCCTCGTCGACTACTCGCTCGGCGCGCAGTTCCAGCTCGACAACCCGGCCTGCGTGCCGGGCGCGCCGTTCACGTTCGGTGCGACGGACGATCTCGTCTTCCACGGCACCCACGTCGCCGCGACGGTCTCCAGCAACGCGCGCGCGACCGCTGGCGTCACCTCGCGCGTGCGCCTCGTGCCGGTGAAGGTGCTCGGACTCACGACCGATCAGTTCGGACAGTGCACCGCCGGCAGCGGCTCGTTCGGCTCCGTGCTCAGCGGCGTTCTGTATGCCGCCGACATCGACGCCGACGTCGCGAACATGAGCCTCGGCGGCGGTTTCACGAAGGCGGGCAACGGCCGCTTCATCGGCATGATCAACCGCGTCTTCAACTACGCGCATCGCAAGGGCACACTCATCGTGGTGGCCGCGGGCAACGACGGCCGCGATCTCGACCACGACGGCAACATCGAGACGACGTACTGCGACGCGCCGAACACCGTCTGCGTCTCCGCGCTCGGACCTTCGGCGTCGGGCAGCGTGAACGGCCCGTGGCCGAACGGCTACGACGCCATCGCCGGCTACACGAACTTCGGCCGCTCGTCGATCAACGTCTCCGCGCCGGGCGGCACCGGCAGCGGCGCCACGAACCCGGGCGGCTTCGTCTACTCCGCGTGCTCGCGCAGCGCGGCGTCCGTCGGCCTGACGATCTGCCGCACCGGCAACTTCATCGTCGGCGCGAACGGCACGTCGATGGCCGCGCCGCACGTCACCGGTCTGGCCGCGCTCATCGTCGAGAACGTCGGCAAGGACAAGCCGTCGCAGGTGAAGGCGCGCCTGCAGCAGTCGGCCGACGACCTCGGCCAGCCGGGCACCGATCCGTTCTACGGCAAGGGGAAGATCAACGCGCCCCGCGCCCTCGGTCTGCAGTAACTTCAGGCGTTCTCGCAAAAACTCTCCCCGCGCGGGCGGGGAGAGTTTTTCATCTCATGAACGTGCGCTTGCGTCTGCCTCGACTGCGCGTTTGTCAGGCATTTCCCTGAGGGACACCAAACGCCGCGTGCGACATTCTGCACGCATGGCGGAAATCCCGCAGAAAGGCAATCGCGGCGTCGTGCTGATCGTCGACCGCGACGAGGCCGTGCGCACGATGGTCGCCGCCTTGCTGCGCCGCGCCGGCTTCACCACTCGCGGTTACGCGGATTGCGATGCGATCGGCGCGGACGCCGAGCAGACCGCGGCCGCGATCGTGCGCGACGTCGATCTCTCCGCGCGCAATCGCGCGGCGGCGCTGGAGGAGATCGAGCGCGTGCCGGCCGAGGTGTTGCGGCGGACGGTGATCATGACCACGGCGCCGGCTGCGGTCGTGAAGAACGCGGCACTCGCGAAGGCATTCGCGGTGGTGCGGAAGCCGTTCGAGGTCAGCGCGCTCGTCGACGCGGTGCGCCGTTGCAGCGAGCAGTCGCGGCAGCATCGCGTGCGCGGAAGCCACCGCGGCGCCGATCTCGAAGAGGGAAGCGCGGCGACGGTGAACGTCGCGCGCGTGGAGCGTTTCCTCCGCAGCGTGCCGAAGCTGCGCGCGTTGCTGGGAAGCGAGTCGCGCACGATGCACGAGCTGCTGCTCGGAAACGAGATGCGGCGCACGACGCTCGAGCTCGCGAACGTGTTGTATGCGGCGGCGCAGCTCGAGCGCGACCGCAAGCGCGCGGCGGTGCTGCTCGGTGCCGCGCGCGCGGCGGCGGAGCTCGCAGGCGCGCCCGCGCCGCTGCCGGCCTACGCGCGCAGTCACTGACGTCAGGCCGGCCGCTCGAGCCAGCCCTGGCTCAGCGCGTAGCGCACGAGATCGGCGCGGCTTCCGATGTCGAGCTTCTGCATACCGTTGGCCTTGTGCGTCTCGACGGTCTTGACGGTGATACCGAGGACGGCGGCGATCTCCTTGTTCGTATGTCCGTACGCCACCATCGTCAGCACCTCGCGCTCGCGCGCGGTGAGCTCGTCGCTCGCCGCACCGCGGATCGCCGTTCCCGACTCGAACATCTTGCCCGCCACGGTCGGGTCGAGATACGTGCCGCCGGAGAGCACGGTGCGGATCGCGGAGACGAGCTCGTCGCCGGCGGTCTGCTTGAGCACGTAGCCGCTCGCGCCGTTCTGCAGGACCTGTTGGACGTACGCCTTCTCCGCGTGACGCGTGAGCACGACGACCTTCGTCTCCGGCAACGCCGCGCGCAGCTCGGCGGCCACGGCCGGTCCGCTCGCATCGGGGAGCGAGAGGTCGAGCACGACGACGTCGGCACCGCCGGCGCGCGTGACGGCATCCGCCGCGCCGCGTCCGCGCGCGGCCTCGCCGATCACCTGCATGTCCGCCTGCGCATCGATCAAGAGGCGCAAGCCCTGGCGCAGGACCGCGTGGTCGTCCAGAAGAAACACGCGGGTCTTCGTCATCCCGCGCTCTCCGTTTCCGGGAGCGGCACGCGCGCGAACATCGTCGTGCCGCTGCCGGGCTGCGACTCGAGGTCGAGCGTGCCGCGCACGAGCGCCAGACGCTCGCGGATGCCGAGCAGTCCGAAGCGTCCGCGCGGCGCGACGCCATCACCGGAAGGCGCCGCGTCGAACCCGCGTCCGTTGTCTTCGACGATGAGCCGCAGGATGTCGCGCTCGCGCTCGAGAATCACGCTGACGGTCGTCGCCGCGGCGTGCTTCCAGACGTTCGTGAGCGACTCCTGCACGACGCGGTAGAGCGTGCTCTCGATCGCGTCGGAGAAGCGGTCGCCGTCGCCGATGCCGAGGTGGACGGCGACGCGAATGCCGCTCGCGGCGGAGAACTCGTCCGCCAGCGAAGAGATCGCGCCGTGCAGTCCGAGCTGATCGAGCGCCGGCGGACGCAGTTCCAGCGTGAGCCGGTCGATGCTCTGATCGATGCGCGTGATGATCGCTTTCAGCTCCGTGATGCGTTCGTCGCGCGGCTTCAGCGACTCGAGCCCGACACGCAGCGCGGTGATGTGCTGGCCCATCTCGTCGTGCAGCTCGCGCGCGATGCGCTGCCGCTCTTCCTCGGCCGCCGTGACGAGCCGTTCGAGGAGTTGCTGGCGGTTCAAGCTGAGATCGAGCAGCGCCTGCGTTCGCTCGCGGACGCGCTCCTCGAGCTCCTCGCGCGCCATGCGTTGCGCGTGCAGGTCGGTCGCGGCGGCGTAGTAGCGGATCACGCGTCCCTGGTGATCGCGCAGCGGCGCGGCGTTGATGAGGAACCAGCGGTACTCGCCCGATGCGCCGCGGATGCGATGCTCCTGCTGCAGCGGCCGCGCCTCGGCGACGGCACGCGCGTACTGCTCGACCGAGCGCGCGCGATCCTCGGGATGGATCGCCTCCGTCCAGCCCCAGCCTCGCGCCTGTTCGCGGCTCTGCCCGGTGTACGCGAGCCAGCGGTCGTTGTACCAGGTCGTCTCGCCGGACGGCTCGCTCATCCAGAGCAGATCGGGAACGACGTTGGCGATGGCGTGGAACTGCGCCTGCGATTCGCGCAGCGCCGCTTCATCGCGCTTGCGCCGCGTGATGTCCATGAAGAGCACGGCCACGCGATGGTTGTGCGGGTCGCCGAGGCGAAAGGCGTAGAGATCGAACGTGCGGCCGAGGACCGGCTCCGTTTCCTCGAAGCGCGACGGCTCGCCGCTTTCGGCGACCTTGCCGTAGATCTGCGCCCAGCGCGGATTGGGCGTGCCGAGGATCTCCGTCGCGGTCCGTCCGGCGGCGTTGTGCATTCCGCTTTGCTTCTCGAATGCCGGATTGACCTCGAGGAAGCGGAAGTCGCTCCACGCGCCGTCGGCGTTCGCCATCACCTCGACGACGGCGTAGCCTTCGTCCATCGAGACGAACAGCGTGCGATAGCGCTCTTCGGTGCGGCGTAGCGCGGCTTCGGCCTTGTGCCGTTCGGTGATGTCGAGGAAGGTGAGCACCACGCCGTCGATGCGGTCCTCGGATGTGCGGTACGGAAGGAGGCGCATCAGGTACCAGGCGCCGTCGCGCGTCTGCACTTCCTGCTCGATGGTCTGCAGGCGTTCGAGCACGCGCGCCATCGCGTCGCCCAGCCCGTCAATGTCGAGCTTGTGCGTGATGTCGGAGAGCGGACGGCCGACGTCGGCGGAGATGAGGTTGAAGACCTCTCGCGCGCCCGGCGTGAAGAGCTTCACGCGCAGCGCACGATCGACGAAGATCGTGCCGATGTCGGTCGAGCTCATGAGATTGCGCAGGTCGTCGCTGGCGTGCGAGATCTCGTCGATCTTGACCTTCAGCTCCTGATTGACCGTCTGCAGCTCTTCGTTGACGGACTGCAGTTCCTCCTGGCTGGTCTCGAGCTCCTCGGCGGTCGAGCGCAGCTCCTCGTTCATCGCCTGCAGCTCTTCGTTCGCGGCGCGTGCCTCTTCCGCCTGCACCTCGTACTGCTCGATGGTGGCGCGCATCTGCGCCTTCACGCGCAGCAGCTCTTCATCGAGCTGGCGCGTGCCCGGCTCGACGGCCGTGGCCTCGTGCGCCGGCATCTCCGTCCCGCGGTTCGCTTCCTCGAAGAGAATGAGAAAGAAGCCGCGCGCCGGATCGTCGGCGGTGAGCGCGGGACGAACGACGAGGTCGATGCGCTCCTCGCGGTCGCTGGTATGCGCCACGACGTTGCGCGCCGCGACGATGGTTCGCTTCTGCGCGGCCTGGAAGAGCGCGGAGCGCAGATCGATGCGCAGCTCCTGGCGGACGACGTTCAACACGTTCGACGTCGCCTCGCCGCGCGGGAACTGCAGATAGCGGCCGGCACGCTCGGAGAGATGCACGATGTTGTACTGGTCGTCGACGACGACCGACGGCGCGGCGTACTCCTCGAGCAGCCGGTGATGCAGATCGATCGGCGCGAAGCGGTCCCGCGCCTTGAGCTCCGGCGGCGTGACGTCCGTGGCGAGCAGCGCGGGCGTATCGATGGGCGCGATCGCGCGCGGGAGCGGCGGGAGCAGCATGGCCCGCTCGACCGCACGCGCGCGATAGACGTGCGCTTCCTTGTCGACGAGCGAATAGAGCGACGGCGAGCCGTCGACCGCCTCGGCGGTGCCGAGGAGCAGATAGCCGTCCGGCTCGAGCGCAAAGTGCATCACCTCGAGCGCACGCTGCTGCGCGCCGCGATTGAGATAGATGAGGAGGTTGCGGCACGAGATGAAATCGAGGTGCGAGAACGGCGGGTCCTTGATCAGGTTGTGGTGCGCGAAGAGCACGATCTCGCGCAGCTCGCGCCGCACGCGATAGCCGGCGCCGTCTTTGAGGAAGAAGCGGCGCAGGCGCTCGGGCGGCACGTCCGCGACCTCGGTGTCGCTGTACCAGCCGTCGCGCGCGCGGGCGATGGCGTGCTCGTCGAGATCGGTGGCGAAGATCTGCAGATTCGGCGGCGCTTTCTCCGCCAGCAGCATGGCGATCGAGTACGCCTCTTCGCCGGTCGCACAGCCGGGCACCCACACGCGCAGATGGTCTTCGGCGCGCTTCGACGCCAGCAGCTTCGGGAGGATGTTCAGCTCGACCTTCTCCCACACCTCGCGGTCGCGGAAGAAGTTCGTGACGCTGATGAGCAGCTCGGCGAGCAGCGCATGCGCTTCCTCGTGCCGCTCGCGCAGGAACGCGGCGTATGCCGGCAGCGTGTCGACGTCGCGCACGGCCATGCGGCGTTCGATGCGCCGCAGCACCGTCGGCCGCTTGTAGTTCGTGAAGTCGTGGCCGGTCCGCAGACGCAGCAACGTGAAGACCTCCGTCAGCGCCTGCTCGTCGTCCTCGGGGCGTTCTTTCGTGTCGTCCGGCACGCTCAGCGTGCGCAGCTGATCGCGGTAGTGCAGGATGCGCTGCGGCATGTCCGCGACCGGGACGACGAAGTCGACGAGGCCGGTGGCGATGCAGTTGCGCGGCATCTCGCCGAAGGCCGCTTCGGCGGGGTCCTGCACCAGCACGAGACCGTTGTACTCCTTGACGCGCCGCAGCCCCATCGAGCCGTCCGAGCCGCTGCCGGACATCACCACGCACACCGCGCTCGAGTCGTGCGTGTCGGCCAGCGTGCGGAAGAAGATGTCGATCGGCGCGCGCCGCTCCTCGTAGCTGGTCACGCTCGACACGATCAGCTGGCCGTCGTTCATCTCCAGACTCTTGTTCGGCGGAATCACGTACACGCGATCGGGCTCGACGTGCACCGACGTGCGCACCTGCACCACGGGGATCCTCGCCACCGCCTGCAGCACCTCGGCGAGATGGCTGTCGTATTCAGGAGAGAGATGCAGGATGACGACGTAGGCCATCCCGCTCGTCGACGGGACGTGGCGGAAGAACTCGCGGAACGATGCGATCGCGCCGGCCGAACCGCCGACGCCGACGACGAGAAACTTCTTCTGCGCGGTGTCCTCGCCCGGCTCGGTTCCGATCGTCTCGCGTTCGCTCATGACGCGATGGTAGCAGCGCGGATCATGCATGTTGGCCGCCACGGTGGTACCGATCGTGCGGGGCCGTTCCCCATGCCCGGGAAAGACATCATCGTCATCGGCGCTTCCGCCGGTGGCATCGAGGCGCTGCGGAGCGTGTTCGGCAGCCTGCCGGCCGACTTTCCGGCATCCATCTTCGTCGTCCTGCACACTTCGCCCGACTCGCCCGGCGTGCTCGCGCACATCTTCGCTGAGGCCGGTCCGCTGCCGGTGAAGTACGCGGTGCACGGTGAGCGCATCGAGCCGGGATGGATCTACGTCGCGCGCGCGGACCATCACATGCTGGTCGCTCCCGGAAAGATCGAGCTCACCCGCGGCCCGCGCGAGAACCGTTTCCGCCCTGCCATCGATCCTTTGTTCCGCTCTGCCGCCCAGACGTATGGACCGCGCGTGGTGGGCGTGATTCTCAGCGGCGGGCTCGACGACGGAGTGAACGGTTTGTGGACGATCAAGCAGCTCGGCGGCACGACGGTCGTTCAGGATCCCGACGAAGCGCTCGCGCCGTCGATGCCGTTGAGCGCGCTGACCTACGTGCGCGTCGACTACAAGGTCCGCGTCGCGGAGCTCGCACCGCTGCTCGTGCGGCTCGCCGCGACGCGCGCCGACGCGCGGGAAGGAGAACTGGCTGTGCCCGAGGACATCGAGATCGAGGTGAAGATCGCGAAGGAAGACAAAGCGACCACGGTGGGCGTGCAGAAGCTCGGCACGCCGTCGATGTACGCCTGCCCGGAGTGTCACGGCGTTCTGCTGCAGATGAAAGACGCGAATCCGCTGCGCTTCCGCTGCCACACGGGTCACGCCTACACGCTCGAGAGTCTCCTCGCGGACATGGACGACGTGATCGAAGACTCGCTGTGGAGCGCCATTCGCGCGCTCGAGGAGCGCGCCATGCTGATGCGGCAGGCGGCCGCGCACGCGCGCGAGGCGCACGCCGGAGACGCGCGTGCGCTGCTCGAGTTCGCCGAGGAGACGCAACGCCGCGCCGACATCGTGCGGCAGGCGGTGTTCGACGAACACGCGAAAGCGAGCGGCGCCGGGGCGTGACGGCGCATCGCACGCTCCAGCTCGTGTAGGGGTTTCACCCGACCGCTGCGCATCTCTCCCGATATTGCGTTTGCACCGGCGACCCTATCTTGATCGTCCCGCTCGACCGCGGAACGCGCTCATGACCAGCCGATCGCTCGCCCACGTCCTCGTCCTCGATCCCGATCCTTCGATCCGCGCGTTGCTCGTCGCCGTCCTGCGGCGCTGCGCGCTCCAGGTCACCGCGAGCAGCGACGCGCTCGAAGCCGCCGATGCGCTGCGGTTCGGCGGTTACGCCGCGGTGATCGTGTCGAGCGATACGCCGGAGCTCGACGCGCTGCTGCGCGAGTTCCGCCACGCGCCGCCGCCGCAGCGTCCGAAGATCATCCTCACCACCACGCCGAATGCGGCGCGGTATGCGCCCGATGCCGACGCCATTCTCCTCAAGCCGTTTCATCTCGCGGAGCTGCAGGCGACGGTCGCCGCGTACTGCAGTGCGCGCGCGCAGTGGCCGGACATTCAGACCGTGTCCGACTCTGAATCGTGATCGCGCGGAAGCGCCGTTTGACGGTCATGCTGTAACGCCATAAAATGCGCACATGCGCCGCATGTTTGGCTTCTCTCTCGCTCTCGCATTCGCGCTCTCGACCGCGGCATTCGCCGCGCCGGCGATTCAGGCGATCGACCCGGCGGTCTTCGCCACGCAGGGCGGGAACCGTTACGCGCGCGTCGTCCTGACCGGCGTCGATCTCGGCATCTGCGGGACGAACTGTCCGGGTGTTTCGGTGCTGGTCGGCGGCGAAGCGGTGCCCTTCTTCGGGAACGGATCGAAGCTCCTCATCAGCGTTCCGGACGACATGCCGCCGGGCGTTGCGAATCTCGAAGTGCACACCGCGCAGGGCAATGCCGCGGTCGAAGACGCGATGCTGTTCGTCGCTCCTTCCGACTTCGAGACGATCCTGCTTCCGCATGCCGGCGGAGGCGAGGACGTGTTCGGCGCGAACGGCTCGGTGTGGCGCGCGGAGAGCTTCATCCGCAACGACTCGGCGTGGTCGATGCGCTTCGATCTGCCGCTGTTCCCGTACAACGTGCTGATCTCGCCGTCGTTCGTCGAGTTCCTCACGGTGGCGCCGCACGCGACCGTCAATCTCGAGCTCGCGAACGCGCACGCTCCCGTGCGCGTCATGGTGCCGAAGGCGCTCGCGTCGCAGCTCACGTTCGAGACGCGCCTCTACGATGCCTCGCGCGACGACCAGACGTTCGGCACGCGCGTGCCGGCGGTGCGCGAGGCGGACTTCCGCCACGGCGCGACCACGATTCCCGGCGTGCCCATGGGCAGCCGCTTCCGCGCGAACGTGCGCGTGTTCAGCGTCGACGGCCACGCGCATCCGTACCGCGTGCGCGTGCTGACCCAGGCCGACGTCTTCGTGCCGGCGTTCGAGGGATACACGACGCCGCTTCCGGTCGACACGCTGCTCGAGCTGCCGGTGACGACGGAGCTCGATCCGCTCTTTGAAGGCTCGGTGTGGGACGTGGCGTTCGCGACGCTCGCGCTCCCGGTCGTTCCGGCGAGCACGCCACACGTGCAGGTGCAGATCGAGCCGCTCGACGGCGACGCGCCGTTCTGGGCGTATGTCTCCGTCACGAACAACGACACGCAGCAGGTGACCCTGCTGACGCCATGAGAACGCCGTGACGCGCGTCAGACGCTCGCGCGCACCGGCAGCACGACCATCGGCACGCCGAGCCATTGCAGGCGGCGCTGAATGAGCGTCGGCGTTTCGTTGTGGAGCAGGCGGTTGAACATCCGCTCCTGCCGGAAGACGAGCTTGCCCGAGATGATCGTCGCTTTCGGATAGTCGCGCGCGACGCGCTCGCACACGATCGTCGCCTCCGCCACGACCTCGGTGCCGATGTCGGTCACGCCTTCGGCGGGGAAGCCGAGGCGCCGCGTGAGACTGACGTAGCGCTGCACCTGCTCGTCCGTCTCGCGCTGCAGCGCTTCGATCTCTTCGCGGCCTTTGAAGTGGCCCGAGTCGACGACGGCGATCGAGACGAAGATGAACTGCTTGTACAGGCCGGGGAAGAAGCGCAGCGTCGAGAGGATCGTGTGCACGCCGAGGCCGTTGAAGCCGCTGACGAGGATCACCGCGGTCGGCGCGTTCGGCGCGAGCGGCTGGTCGTTCGGCGTGCCGCTCGTCGGAATGCTGCCGAGGATGTCGTCGAGCTGGCGCAGGCCGGCGCGGATCGAGTCGTAGTGCCTGCGCACGCGCAGGCAGAGCAGCACGAAGAGCGCGGTGATGACCGCCGTGACCCAGCCGCCGTGGCCGAATTTCTCGAAGATCGTGACGACCAGAATGGCCGCGCACATCGCCAGCGCCAGACCGTGAATGAAGATGTGGTACGCACGTTGACCATCGCCGCGGCGCGGCCACCAGAAGCGCCACATGCCGAGCTGCGAGAGCGTGAACGTCAGGAAGACGTTGATCGAGTACATCACCACGAGCACGTGGATGTTGCCCTTCGTGTAGAAGAGCATCGCCAGCGCCGCGCCGCCCATCAGCATCACGCCGTTGTGCATCGACAGCTGTTCCGACAGCGCGGCGAAACGGTGCGGGAAGAACGAGTCGACGGCCATGTTGGCCATGACGCGCGGTCCGTCGATGAAGCCTGCCTGCGCCGCGACGAAGAGCAGCAACCCCTCGGAGATCAGCGTCACGAGCACGAGCCAGTAGCCGACCGGTAATGCGCCGAGGTGCCACGCGCCGAACGCGGTCTCGGAGAGCACCGCGTTCATGGTCTTGCCTTCGAGCGGCCGCGTCTGCAGCAGCAGATACGCGATGAGGATTCCGGACGCGGTCAGCGCGAGCGAGACGGCCATGTAGACCATCGTCTTTTTTCCGGTGTGCACGCGCGGCTCGCGCATGATCTGAAGGCCGTTCGACACCGCCTCGATGCCGGTGTACGTGCCGCCGCCGAGCGAGTACGCGCGCAGGAACAGCAGCAGCATGCCGCCCGCGCCGAGCGTCGCCAGTCCGCCCGCGTACTCCGTCGACAAGCGATGCGAGACTTCCGGGATCGCGCCCGCGTGCGTGAAGATCGCCCAGCCGATGAGCAGCGCGTGCGTCGCCAGGAACACGAGAAAGATCGGCGTCAGCACTTTCACCGACTCTTTCACGCCGCGCAGATTGAGCGCGATGAGCAGCACGATCGCCGCGACTTCGATCGCCATCTTCCACGCGTGCCACGACGCCGGCAGAAAGCTGAAGATGGCGTTGCCGCCCGACGCGATCGAGACCGTGATCGTGAGGATGTAGTCGACGACGAGCGCGCAACCGGAAATGACGCCGATGCGCGGCCCGAGCAAGCGCGACGCGACGACGTAGCCGCCGCCGCCGGTCGGGAACTGTTCGATGATGCTCGAGTACGACGCGGAGAGAATGAGCACCGTGATGCCGGTGGCCAGCGCCAGGCCGAGCGCGAGGTAGTGATGTTCGCCGAGCGCGCGGAACGCTTCTTCCGGACCGTACGCGGACGAGGAGAGCCCGTCGGCGCCGAGGCCGACCCACGCCAGAAACGCGATCAGCGAGATCTTGTGCAGCGCGTGCGGATCGGTGAGGTCGCGCCGTTCGCCGAGAATCCTGCGCTGCACGCGGTCGGCGAACGACTCGCCGGGAAGGAGGGAATCCGAGGGTTCTTCGTGTCTCTGTGCGCTCGACATCGACTTCGAGTCTAACGCCGGAAGTCGTTGATACGATGGATCTTAATGGTTTCTTAAGGTCGCTCGGCGCGGGCGGTGTCGACGATCACCAGATCGAAGCCGCCGCCGCGGTCGAGCAGCTTGTGCACGATGCTCGGCACGAAGCGGCTGAAGAAGCCGGGGCGCGTCGGCTTGCCGACGACGAGCAGGTTGATGCGCGCTTCCGCCGCGAACGCGCAGATCGCGCCGGCGATGTCTTCCGATTCGCGCGTGACGACGGTCGCGCCGAGCGCGATCGCGAGCTGCACGTTCTCGCTGAGCTTCCGATGCTCCTCGGCGGTGATGTTCCGCGGATGTTCGCGCTCCTGCCGCACGTACAGCGCGAACCAGCGCGTGTTCATCCGTCCCGCGATCCGCGACGCGCGCAAGAGCAGCGGACGCGCGATCTCGGGATCGAACGGCACCGCGACCGCCAGCCGCACTTCGCTCGTGACGTCGCCGTTCTGCGCGGCGCCGCTGAACGTCGCCGTCTGCAGCAGCGCGAGCTCGCGCAAACGCGTGAGCAGCTCCGCGCGAAAGAAGTTGCCGAGCGCGCGCGCGGCCTGCTCCGGCGGATAGATCTTTCCCGCGCGCAGTCGCTCGAGCAGTTCCGGCACCGGGATGTCGACGAGCACGACGGAGTGCGCGTCGCGAAGGATGCGATCCGGAACGCGCTCGCGGATGTCGATGCCGGTGGCGGAGCGGACGACGTCCTGCACGCCTTCGAGATGCTGCACGTTGAGCGCGGTCATCACCGACGCGCCGCTGGCGAGGATCTCCTCGACGTCCTGCCAGCGCTTTTCGTTGCGCGACGCCGGCGCGTTCGTATGCGGCAGCTCGTCGACGACGACGAGATCGGCGTGCCGCGCGAGGATCGCGTCGACATCCATTTCGTCGATGGTCACGCCGCGATGCACGACGGTCCGGCGCGCGATCTGTTCGAGCTCGCCGATGCGTTGCGCGGTCTCGATGCGGCCGTGCGTTTCGACGAAGCCGAGCACGACGTCGATGCCGGCGCGGCGCGCGGCGTGCGCATCGTCGAGCATGCGCACGGTCTTGCCGACACCCGCGGCCATGCCGAGGTACACGGCGAGGCGCCCGCGCCCATCGCGACTCGTGCCGGCGAGACGCAGCAGCTCGTCGGGGTCGGGCCGGCGCGGCTCACTCGCGCGCGCCATCGCGGGAGACCAGCGCGTCGAGCGCGAGGTTGAGCTGCAACACGTTGACGCGCGGCTCGCCGTACACGCCGAGAAAGCGTCCCTCGGTGTGACCGCGCACGAGCGCGCGGAGGTTGGCTTCGTCGAGATGCCGCGCACGCGCGACGCGCGGCACTTGCAGCAGCGCGTATTCGGGCGAGATGTGCGGATCGAGTCCGGACGCGGACGTCGTGACGGCGTCGGGCGGGATGTTCGTCGCGCGCGTCGTCGTCTGCAGTGCGCGCACGTCCGCGACGATGCGGTCGCGCAGTTTCTGCGACGTCGGACCGAGGTTGCTTCCGCCGGAACCCTGCGCGTTGTAATCGACGGCGGATGGTCGCGGATGAAAGTAGCGCGCGCTCGTGAACGGCTGCGCGATGAGCGACGAGCCGACGACGCGGCCGTCGCGCACGATGAGCGAGCCGTTCGCGGCGTCGCGAAACGCGAGCTGGCCGATTCCCCACACGATCGCGGGATAGATGCCGCTGACCAGCACGAGCAGCACGAGCGTCGTGCGCGTGGCGATGACGAGATGCTCTTTCATGCGAGCCCCACAAGTCCCAGCACGAGGTCGATGAGCTTGATGCCGAGGAACGGCACGACGATGCCGCCCGCGCCGTAGAGCAGCAGATTGCGGCGCAGGATGCGCGCCGCGCCGAGCGGGCGATAGGCGACGCCGCGCAACGCCAGCGGCACGAGCGCGACGATGACCAGCGCGTTGAAGATGACGGCGGAGAGGATGGCGCTGCGCGGCGTGGCGAGATGCATGACGTTCAGCGCCTGCAGCTGCGGATACGTCGCGAGAAAGAGCGCGGGGATGATGGCGAAGTACTTCGCGACGTCGTTGGCGATGGAGAACGTCGTCAGCGCGCCGCGCGTCATGAGCAGCTGCTTGCCGATCTCCACGATCTCGATGAGCTTCGTCGGATTCGAGTCGAGATCGACCATGTTTCCCGCTTCCTTCGCCGCCTGCGTGCCGCTGTTCATGGCCACGCCGACGTCCGCCTGCGCGAGCGCGGGCGCGTCGTTGGTGCCGTCGCCCGTCATCGCCACGAGATTGCCGCCCGCCTGTTCGCGGCGAATGAGCGCGAGTTTGTCCTCCGGCGTCGCTTCCGCGAGCACGTCGTCGACGCCGGCCTCGCGCGCGATCGTCTCGGCGGTGAGCGGGTTGTCGCCGGTGATCATCACCGTGCGAATGCCCATCATCCGCAGCCGCTCGAAGCGCTCGCGCATGCCGCCTTTGACGACGTCTTTGAGGTAAATCACGCCGAGCACGCGCGCGTCCTCCGCGACGACGAGCGGCGTGCCGCCGGCGCTCGCGATCGTGGCGACCGCGGCGCGGATGTCGTCCGGAAAGTCGCCGCCGTTCGCGCGCACGAACGCGTCGATCGCATCCGCCGCGCCTTTGCGCACGCGCCGAACCGCCGGCGAATCGACAGTCGGCAGATCGACGCCCGACATGCGCGTCTTCGCGGTGAAGGGGACGAAGTGCCCGCCGAGGTCGTGCAGGTCGCGGCCGCGCAATCCGTGCTGCTCTTTCGCGAGCACGACGATCGAGCGCCCCTCGGGTGTCTCGTCCGCGAGCGAGGAGAGCTGCGCGGCTTCGGCGAGCGTGCGCGCGTCGACATCGTGCGCGGGACGGAGCTCGGTCGCCTGACGATTGCCGAGCGTGATCGTGCCGGTCTTATCGAGCAGCAGCACGTTCACGTCGCCCGCGGCTTCGATGGCGCGGCCCGACATCGCCAGCACGTTGTGCTGCAGCACGCGGTCCATGCCGGCGATGCCGATCGCGGAGAGCAGCGCGCCGATGGTGGTCGGGATGAGACAGACCAGCAGCGCGACGAGCACCGTGATCGACACGTCGCCGCCGGAGTAGAGCGCGAACGGTTTCAGCGTGACGGTGGCGAGCAGGAAGACGATGGTGAGGCCGGCCAGCAGGATGTCGAGCGCGATCTCGTTCGGCGTCTTCTGCCGCTCCGCGCCTTCGACGAGCCGGATCATGCGATCGATGAACGTCTGCCCCGGCTCCGACGTGATCTCGACGACGATGCGGTCGGAGAGCACGATCGTGCCGCCGGTCACCGCGGAGCGATCGCCGCCCGCCTCGCGGATCACGGGCGCGGATTCGCCGGTGATCGCGGCTTCGTTGACGGACGCGATGCCTTCGATGACCGTGCCGTCGCCGGGAATGAGCTGATTCGCTTCGACGACGACGCGATCGCCTTTGCGCAGTTGCGACGCGGGCACCGGTTCTTCGCCGCCGTCGTTGGTGAGGCGTCGCGCGACGGTGTCGTGTTTCGTCTTCCGCAGCGCCGCCGCCTGCGCTTTCCCACGCCCTTCCGCCAGCGCCTCGGCGAAGTTCGCGAAGAGCACGGTCGCCCACAGCCAGAACGCGATCTGCAGTTGTAACAACGTGCGGTCGCGCAGCAGGAGCAGCGTGGTCACGAGCGCGCCGACCTCGACGAGGAACATCACCGGATTGCGCCACATGCGGCGCGGATCGAGCTTCACGAATGCATCGAACATCGCGCGGCGTTTCATCCGAACACCTTTCCGCTCTGCATGACGAAATGCTCGACGACGGGGCCGAGCGAGAGCATCGGGAAGTACGTGAGCGCGCCGACGATGACGATGACGCCGGCGAGGAGGATCGCGAACAGCGCGCCGTCGACGGGAAACGTTCCCGCCGATTCGGCGATGCGCTTCTTCGCCGCGAGCGAGCCGGCGATGCCGAGGACCGGAATGATCATGAAGAAGCGGCCGAAGAACATCGCCAGTCCGAGTCCGATGTTGTAGAAGCGCGTGTTCGCGTTGAGCCCCGCGAAGGCGCTGCCGTTGTTGCCCGCGGCGCTCGTGTACGCGTACGCCATCTGCGAGAGACCGTGCGGTCCGGCGTTGCTGATCGACGATCGGCCGGCATTCGTCGCGGTCGCGAGCGCGCTGCCGGCGAGCACGAACAAGGCGAAGATCAGCACCGTGAGCATGGCCAGCTTCACGTCCTTCGCCTCGATCTTCTTGCCGAGGTATTCCGGCGTGCGGCCGACCATGAGGCCGGCGATGAAGACCGCGAGGATGATGAAGACGAAGATGCCGTAGAGGCCCGCGCCCGCGCCGCCGAAGACCACTTCGCCGAGGAGGATGTTCGCCAGCGGAACGAAGCCGCCGAGCGGCGTGAAGGAGTCGTGCATCGCGTTCACGGCGCCGCACGACGCGGCGGTGGTGACGGACGCGAAGAGCGCGGAGTCGGCGGCGCCGAAGCGCGTTTCCTTGCCTTCGAGATTCGGGCCGAGGTGATGCAGCGGATTGCCGCGGATTTCCGCCGCGACGCCGAGCGACGTCATCGCGAGAAACAGCAGCGACATCGCGGCGAAGACCGCCCAGCCGTGGCGCGGCTTTCCGGTCATCGAGCCGAGCGTGTACGTGAGCCCGGCCGCGATCCAGAGGATGAGAAACATCTCGAAGAGATTCGTGAACGGCGTCGGGTTCTCGTACGGATGCGCGGAGTTCGCGTTGAAGAAGCCGCCGCCGTTCGTGCCGAGCTCCTTGATCGCTTCCTGCGACGCGACCGGTCCCTGCGCGATCGCTTGCGTCGCGCCTTCGAGTGTGCGCACGCGCGTGCTCGTGTCGAAGTTCTGCACGACGCCCTGCGAGAGCAGCACGATCGCGGCAACGAGCGACAGCGGCAGGAGGATCCAGAGCGTCGCGCGAACGAGATCGACCCAGAAGTTGCCGAGCGTCGCGGCGCGCTGGCGCGCGACGCCGCGGATGACGGCGATGGCGACGGCGATACCGGTCGCGGCGGACGCGAAGTTGTGGAACGCGAGCGCCGCCATCTGCGAGAGCTGCGACATCGTCGACTCGCCCACGTAGGCCTGCCAGTCGGTGTTCGTCGTGAACGAGACCGCGGTGTTCCACGCGAGGTCGGGCCCGACCGCGCCGAGGTGATCGGGATTCAGCGGCAGGACGTGCTGCAGACGCAGCAGCGCGTACGTCAGCACGAGGCCGATCATGCTGAACGCGAGCATGGCCAGCGCGTACGCCTGCCACGACTGCTCGCGTTTCGCGTCGATGCCGGCCAGGCGATGGATGAGGCGTTCGAGCGGCGCGGCGAGCGGGTCGAGAAACGTCCGTTCGCCGCAGAAGACGCGGCGCATGTAGAGACCGATCGGCTTCGTGGTCACCGCGACGAGCAGGAAGAAGAGCGCGACTTTGGTGAACGCCATCACAGCTTCTCCGGTTTCAGCAGCGCGAAGAGGAGATAGACGAGTGCGGCGAGTGCGAGCAGGAGTCCGGCGAGCGATTCGAAGTTCATAGGTGTTCACAGGCGCGCACGTACGCCGCGGCGACGGCGAAGAGCGCGAGGGTCAGCGCGAGAAAGAGAAGGTCGAGCATCAGAAGGTCACCACCGCGCCGATGAGCGCGAGGAACCGGCCACGTGCGTCCTCGGCGAAGACGCGCGTGTTCGAATCGTCGTAGCGCGTTTCGAGCTTGAGCACGAGCGCGTCGCGTGGACGCATTTCCCACGTCAGCGTCGCTTCGCGCAGCGTCTGTCCCGTTCCGCTGATCGCGCCTTCGTCGTCGCGGAATTGCTCCGCGCGCAGTGCGAATGCGTGACGCGCATTCAGCGTGTAGCGCGCATACATGGCGAGCCCTCGCCAGCGCGCGGCCCGCGTCTCAGGCAGCTGCTGCGAGCCGCGGTCGTACGAGCCGCCGAGTTGGAGTCGCGGTGTCAGTCGATAGATGGCGACGACGTCCCCGAGCGTGCGCAGTGATTTGTTGTCATCCGCGAGCTCGGGACCGATGAACGTGTTCAGCGACGCGGTCAGGCGGTCGCTCGTGTACGCGAGCTGCGTCCCGAACGCGCGCGCGTCGTTGTTGTCGTGCACGAGCTGCCAGCCGTTGAGCACGTGCAGCTGCGCCGACCAGTGCGCGTTGAACGCGTAGCTCGCTTTGATTCCGGTCTGGTAATACGGCGAGAGCTCGCCGAGCCACGAGCGCGTGTAGTTCCAGTTGTCTTTCGAGAAGAGGCTCTCGAAGCCGATGTGCGACGGATAGACGCCCGCTTCGAGCACGACGCCGTCCGGCAGCCGGTATGCGACCGACGCCTGGTAGACGTAGCGCAGCGAGTCGCTGCCGTGCACGACGGTTTCCCCGTCGCCGGCGACGACCGAGAGCGTGAAGCCGACCGGCTGCTCGGCGCTCACCGCGCGCGTCCACTGCAGTTCGGCGAGGTTGAGCGCGAGCTCGTTCGCCCGCTTCGCCGAAGTCCCGGTGCCGGGGATGAAGTTCTCGTGACTCGCCGGCGCGTTGGCGTTGTAGACCGCCGCGACGTCGACGAATCCGGAGAACGTGGGCGCGTCTTCGGCGTGCGCTCGCAACGCGGCGCAGCACGCGAACAGCAGAAAGGCGAGACGTTTCATGCGTCGCGCTCCCGTCCCGCGAACAGCGCCGGCGCGAAGACCCATAAGAAGAGAAAGACGTTGCGCAGCAGTGGATGCGCGGGCGTGCCGAGGAGCGCGTACCAGCCGTGGCCGGTGCGGCTCGTGATCGCGAGCTCGGCGGCGATGGCCAGCACGAGCCACGCGCTGCCGACGCCGAGCGCGTGCGCGATGCCGGCGCAGCGCGCGCAGAGTCGCGTGTACGCGTACGCGACGCCGGCCACCGCGAAGATCGTCGCGACGGCGCTGCCGGAGAGCGAGCGCGCGTCGAGCAGGCGATGACACGTCGCGGCGAGCATCGCCGCGAAAAGCCAGAAGAGCAGCACGAGCCCGGCGGTCGTGAGCGGGTGATGGCGGACGTCCGCGAACGGTACCGGTGCGTGAGTCAGGGTCGTCATGGCGGCCTCCTGACTCATCGCAACAGCGGCGTCGCCGCGCGGTCGCTAAGGAATGCGAAGGATCGCGCGCGGAAACGCGAAATGGTTTCGGAAGAAATCGTGAAGATGCGAAGCGGCGCCGGGCTGCAGCTGACACGGCGCCGTCACATCGCTGCCATGCATGGACTTCTCATCGCGTGGCGCCGCGCAGCTGAGCGCGGCCGGGCCGAGGCCGCATCCTCCTGTCACGCGGGGGCGGCGAGGCGGGAATCGGTCGCGTGAAAGCCAGAACGCGACGCATGAAAGCCGGAATCAGTCGCATGAAAACCAGAACCGGTCGCGTGAAAGCCAGAACGCGACGCGTGAAAGCCAGAACGCGACGCATGAAAACCAGAACGCGACGCATGAAAGCCGGAATCGGTCGCGTGAAAACCAGAACGCGTCGCGTGAAAACCAGAACGCGTCGCGTGAATCCGGGAATTGGACGCGTGAAAGCCAGAACGCGACGCGTGAAAGTCGGAATCGGTCGCATGAAAACCAGAACGCGTCGCGTGAATCCGGGAATTGGACGCGCGAAAACCAGAACGCGTCGGATGAATCCGGGAATTGGACGCGTAAAAGCCGGAATGCGTCGCGTGAAGCCGAATGCGTGGTGTGAATGCGCATGTCAAGCGGACAACGTGGCGACCTCCAATTGTGTGCAACCGGAATATGGCGTACAGTCCGCCTGTACAGGTGAGCGAGAGAATCGACATGGCGATCGAAACCACTTACACCCAAGCGCGAGCGAACCTGAAGACACTGCTTGACGAGGTCGCGGAGAACCGCGAGCAGGTCATCATTCATCGTCGCGAAGGCGCAGACGTGGCGCTCATCGCGGCTGACGAGCTGCGCGGATTGATCGAGACCGCCCATCTCCTCAGATCTCCCAGGAATGCCCAACGGCTTCTCGCGGCCCTTCGCCGTGCCCAGGCCGGAGGGGGGCGGGCCGACGCTCTCGAGAAGCTCCGCGCAGACTTGGGTCTTGACGCTGCAGAGTAACCGGTGGCGGCGAAGCGCACTCGCGTGGCGGTGTTCCAGTCCGAGTTCCGCGAGGACCTCCGCTATTGGGTCGAGACCGACCGCAGAGTGGCGTTGCGCGCTCTGGAAATCGTCGAGGCCGTTCTTCGCGAGCCTTTCACCGGCATCGGCAAACCGGAACCACTGAAGTACCTCGCGTCGGGCACATGGTCGCGACGGCTGACGCAGGAGCACCGCATCGTGTATCTCGTCACAAACGATCGCATCGACTTTCTCCAGGCGCGTTATCACTATTGAAAAGACCCGAACGCGTGGTGTGCATGCGGGAATGAAGGATTGGAGGAGCACCGAGGCGCGGCGTCTCTTCAGGGCGGGCTTCTCAATTCTTCATTCTGCGTTCTGCGTTCTTCATTCCGGCCCGTGCGCGCCGACTGAGCCTCGACTCGCACTCGCGCGCCGCCGCGTGGATGGGAGGTGTCGGTACGAGGAAAAGCGAAGGAAGAACGCAGAACGCAGAACGCAGAATGAGAATGAGGTCCGATGCCGGCCGCGCTCTCGCCGGATCGTGCCTAGGCGTGGGGACGCCTACACCGGCTCGGCGATGAAGCGGTAGCCGACCCACGGCTCGGTCACGATGTAGCGCGGCGACGACGGATCGGGCTCGATCTTCTTGCGCAGAGAGCTCATGTGCACGCGCACCGTGTCGGCAGTCGTGCCGGGCGCGTCGTGCCAGATGCGGCCGATGATGTGGTCGGTGAAGAGCGGGCGTCCCGCGTTCGTCGCCAGCAGCTCGAGCAGCGAGTACTCGGTGGGCGTGAGGTGAATCTCGCGCTCGTGCTGCACGACGCGACGGCGTTCCAAATCGATGGAGAGGCCGTCGAACGCGAGCGTCTTCGCCGCGGCGGCGGTGCGTCGCAGCTGCGCGCGGACGCGTGCGAGCAATTCGGCGACGGAGAAGGGCTTCGTCACGAAATCATCCGCGCCGAGATCGAGCGCGCGGATCTTGTCCGCGTCCTCGCCGCGCACGGAGAGCACGATGACCGGCGTGCGCGCCTTCGCGCGGATCGCGCTGATGAGCGCGAAGCCGTCGGCGCGCGGCATGGAGAGATCGGTGAGCACGAGATCGGGCGCATGCGTGTCGAACGCCCGAATGCCTTCGAGCCCGTCGCTTCCCGCGACGGTCGTGTAGCCGCGCTCGTGCAGCTCGCGCTGGAGCGACTGGCGGATGGATGGGTCGTCGTCGACGACGAGGACGAGAGGCGCGAGAGTCATGACGCTTCTTCCTCCGCCACCACCGGCAGCGGCGCGGACGGCACGTCCAGCCGCGCCACCGCCCCTCCGCCCGCCCGCGGGGCGATGCCGATGCTGCCTCCATTCGCGGCGGCGAGGCTGCGGGCGATCTCGAGTCCGAGTCCGCGTTGCGCGACGTCGCTCGTGGCACCGGCGACGAGGTTGCCGTCCGCGTCGGCGAGTCCGGCGGGGACGCCGGGGCCGCGGTCGAGCACCTCGATGCGCACCATCGCGCGATCGAGCGGATGCGTCCGCGCGGTCAGCTCGAGCGGCGCGTCGGGCGGCGAGACGCGGTGTGCATTTTCGATGAGATTCACGAGGATCTCCAGCGCGAGCGCGGGATCGACGTTCGCGTCGGGACAGTCATCGTCGACGCGGATCGTCACGGGACGCGATTGAAAGACGAGCGGCAGGTTCTCGCGAACGGCGTGGAAGAGGTCCGCGGGCGGCGTCGGCTCGCGGCGCGGGCGCGACTTGCCGGCTTCGAGGCGCGCCATCGCGAGGAGGTTGTCGATGCGGCGGTGCAGGCGCGCGGTCTCGTCAGAGATCCCCGCCACCGCCACGCGCAGCTCCGCGTCGTTCGCCGCGCGCCTTCGCAGCCCCTCCGTCTGAATCGTGATCGCGGTCAGCGGCGTCGTGAGGTCGTGCGAGATCGCGCGCAGGAGCGAGGTTTTCAGCGTTTCGCTCTCGCGCAGCGCCTCGATGTGCGCGTGCTCTTCGATGAAGCGCTCGCGTTCGACGGCGAGTGCGACGAGACGCGCGGCGGAGACGAGCGCGGGGAGCGACGCTTCCGTGCCGCGCGCGACGAGCGCGCCGGCGGTCTTGCCGCCGACGAGCAGCGGAAGATGCACGTCGCGGCCGAGGGGCGAGGGAAACTCGAGCGGCTCCTGATGACGGCCCACGCCGGCGATGAGGTCTTCCATCTCGTCCGGTTTGTCGCCGAGCCACCAGATGACGTTCTGACGGTACGGCGTGCCTTCGAACAGCACGAGCCCGCCCTCGCGCGCGCCGAAGAGCGAGAGCGCGCGGCCGGCCGCTTCGCCGAGCGCGCCGACGCGATTGGTCGCCGTGAAGAGCTCGACGCTGAGGCCGTACAGCGTCGCGACCTCGTTGCGCCGTTGCTCGGCGCGCTCGGCCTGCACGCGCGCGGCGATGACGAGCCGGCTCACCGTCACCGACGTCACGAGGAACGCCGCGAGCGCGACCCAGTTCGCCGCCTCGTGAATCGTGAACGTGTAGAGCGGCGGGAAGAAGAAGTAGTTGTAGCAGAGCGTCGCCGCGATCGAGGCGACCATGCCGCCGAGGAGACTGCCGCGGACTGAAGCCACGAGCACGACGATGAGGAACGCGAAGCCGGCGGCGTTCGCGTTGACGTCCATCGCGCGGCCGGCGGCCGTCACGAGCGCCGTGCCGCCGAGGGCGAGCAGCCACGGCGCGATGCCTGCGAGCATGCGGCGCGAAGTCATCCGTACACCGATAACACGAATCGCGGCGCAAGGTCGTTAAGGGAACCGAAAGATCGGCATGCATTCCGAAATGACACGCGCTCCAGGTCCGCTTTACACGCGCTGTACGCGCCGTGGGCCATAATGCGAGGGATGACGGCTGTGCCGGAAGGAAATAAAGCCGCCGTTGCGGCAGTGGCCGCGGACGCGGTGCGCGCCGCGCGCGAGAACGCCCCCACGCCGCCGCTGCCGCTGTTCGACCGCGAGTTGAGCTGGCTCGAATTCAACCGCCGCGTCGTCGCCGAAGCGAAGAGCAGCTCCGTGCCGCTGCTCGAGCGCCTCAAGTTCCTCAGCATCTCCGCGTCGAACCTCGACGAGTTCTTCATGATCCGCGTCGGCGAGATCCGCGACCTCATCGCCGCCGACGTGCGGCACGAGACGGTTGCGCCGGCCGAACGTCTCGACGCCGTGCGCACGCACTGCCGCGATCTCCTCGGCCGCATGTACGCGTGTCTCAACGAGCAGCTCCTCCCCGAGCTGCGCAACTCCGGCATCCGTATCGAGCGCGTCGCGGAACTCGGCAAGAAAGATCTCGCGTTCGTGAGCGAGTACTTCGGGCGCGAGCTCGAGCCGATCCTCACGCCGCTGGCCATCGATCCCGGTCATCCGTTTCCGCTGCTCGCGAACCTCGCGCTGAACCTCGCGCTGGTCCTCGAATCGGAGCGCGGCGACACGCAGATCGTCGTCGTCCTGCGCATCCCCGAGACGCTCCCGCGTTTCGTGCGCCTCGGCGACTCGCGCCGTTACGTGCCGATCGAGGACGTCATCGCCTCGCACGCGATCCGCTTCTTCCCCGGATTGCGGCTGCGGCGCACGGTGCCGTTCCGCGTGATCCGCAACTCCGATTTCGCGATCAAGGAAGACGACGTCCAGGATCTGTTGAAGTCGGTCGAGACGGAACTGCGCCGCCGCGAGCGCCGCGAAGTGGTGTGGCTGGAAGTCGAGAGCGACTCGCTCGAAGCGCTGCCGAACGTCATCGTGTTGGCGACTGGGCTCGAAGCCGAGGACGTGTTCATCGCGAACGGGCCGCTGCGGCTGCGCGATCTCATGCAGATCTATCGCGAGAATCCCGATCCCGCACTGCTCGAGCCGCCGTTCAACCCGCGCATCCCGACCGAGCTGGCGACGTCGGAAGACATCTTCTCGATCATCCGCCGCGGCGACATCCTGCTGCACCGCCCGTACGACTCGTTCACCGCGGTCGTGGAGTTCGTGCAGGCGGCGGCGGAGGATCCGGACGTGGTGGCGATCAAGCAGACGCTCTACCGCACCGACCCCGGCTCACCGATCGTCGAGGCGCTCGCGAATGCGGCGGAGCGCGGCAAGGAAGTCACCGCGGTCGTGGAGCTGCAGGCGCGCTTCGACGAGAAGAAGAACATCACGTGGGCGCGGCATCTCGAGCAGGCCGGCGTGCAGGTCGTGTACGGCCTGGTCGGCATCAAGACGCACTGCAAGCTGTGCCTCGTCGTGCGGCGTGAAGGGCGCGCGCTGCGGCGCTATCTGCACGTGTCGACCGGCAACTACAACGCCATCACGGGACGTTTGTACACGGACATCGATCTCTTCACGTGCGACGCGGAGTTTGGCGCGGACGCGGCGCAGCTCATGAATTTGCTGACCGGCTTCAGCGTCGCCGGCGTGCAGGAGCTCATCGCGTCGAAGAAGCCGGCGCTGCAGCCGAAGCGGTTCATCGTCTCGCCGATGGAGTACCTCGCGTGGACGATCCGCATGATCGAGCGCGAGATCGAGCACGCGTCGGCGGGACGCCCCGCGTCGATCGTGGCGAAGATGAACGCGCTCGTCGATCCGACGGTGATCGAGGCGCTGTACCGCGCCAGCCGCGCCGGCGTGCAGATCGATCTCCTCGTGCGCGGCACGTGCTGTCTCGTGCCGGGACTGCGCGGCTACAGCGAGAACATCCGGGTGACGTCGGTGATCGACCGCTTCCTCGAGCACGCGCGCATCTTCCGCTTCGCGAACGGCGGCGCGTCCGAGGTCTACGTGTCGAGCGGCGACTGGATGCCGCGCAACTTCATCCGCCGCATCGAGTTGACGTTCCCGATTCTCGATCCCGAGCTCGTGCACCGCATCGAGTCCCAAATCCTCCCGATCTCCCTCGGCGACAACGTCAAGGGCTGGACGCTCGAGCCGGACGGCACGTATCGCCGCCGCGTGCCGGGTGACGAGCCGCTGCGCAGCCAGGAGGCGTTCATCAAGATCGCGCGTGCCGAGGCGGTGCGGCTCGGACCGTACGACGAGATCATCCGCAGGCCGGGCTCGTTCCGCCGCAAGGCGAAGAAGCGGAAGAAGCAGCAGCAACAGCACTGAGCGCGCGATGCTTCAGTCGGCGTACTTGCGGCGCGCGGGCACGCTGACGAGCGTCCAGCGTTCGGGCCCTGCGAAGACGGCGGCGGTGAGCTTGCCGCCGTAGACGCAGCCGGTGTCGAGTCCGAGGGCGCGCTTGTGCACGCGCGGCTCGCGCCGCGGCGTGTGGCCGTAGACGACGAGGCGATCGCCGTCCCAGACGTCGGCCCAGAATGGATCGGAATCCGCCTGTTTTTCCTTCGGAACGCTGGACCACTTTCCGGAGCCGTCGCGGCGGATGTGGCGGAGCGAGAGCGCGGCATGGCGCGGCACGAGCGACGCGTCGAACGAACGGGAGTTCGGCAGCACGCCCCCGTGTACGGCCACGACGCCGAGCTTCGGAAAGTCGAGATGGAGCGGCAGGCGGCGGAGGAACTTGATGCGGCGCGGACTGGCCACGAGCGTCGCGCGCGCGGTGAGCTTGACGTCGTTGTTGCCGAGCACGGCGTCGTAGCCGCGCGCGATCCAGAGATCGATCACGCCGGCGACCTTGGGACCCTTGCGCGTCAGGTCGCCGAGGGAGACGACGCGGTCGGAGTCGGTGACGCCGATCTTCGCGAGGAGGTCGTGCACCTCGTCGAGGCAACCGTGGATGTCGCCGATGAAGATGTGCCGCCGCATGGCCGTCGTGCCCGCGAACGAAGCACGTTCCGTGCGCGCGTCATTCCTGCGCGAGGCGGCGGAACTGCTCCTCGCCGGCGGTGATCACGATCCAGTGCGTGCGCACGAGGAGCTTCAGTTCTTCGACGAGCTGACGTTCGTCGAGCTTCATCTCCAGCATGAGCTCGCGCGCGTTGCGGCGGCCGTCGCACGACTTGAGCAGCAGGTTCGCGATGAGCGTCGGCGGCGCGTAGCGCGTCTCGCGCAGCTCGCTCTGGCGCAGCTGGCGCGGGACGATCGCGTCGAGATACGAGTCGTCGCGGCGGTCGACGATGAGATCGGCCGCGAGCAGTCCGACGAGGATGCCGCGCACTTCCGACTCCTCGCGCTGCGCGGCGTCGAGGATCTGGCGAATGCTGCGCTTGCCGTTGACGAGCGACAGCACGCGCCACTCTTTCGCGGTCAGGCGGATGTCGTCGTGCGGCGGCTCGGGCGCGAGGAAGAGCGGCTCGTGATCCTTCGGCAGGAGCGAGGCGACGTGCGAGAGCTCGTCCATCCGCCGCAATCCTTCGAGGATGAGGTTCTGCACGTTCTCTTCGATCGTGCGTTCGATGTACGAGGCCTTGCCGCGATAGAACTCGAAGCGCCCGGTCGTGAACGCGATCGACGCGAAGACCGCGTCGCGGCCGGTGATGCCGTCGCACGTGGCGTGGATGATGTTCGCGTCCGCGTAGTGCAGCACCGCGCGCGGCTTGCCGGCGACGTCGCTGACCACGAGCACGCCGTCGCGGCCGCTGATGTGGATGAACTGCAGCAGCTCCGGAATCGGCAGCTCGGCGATGTCGCCTTCGAAGGCCTTGAGGCCGGCCTGGATGTCGGACGTGGTCATGGTGGTGTTCATGACCGCTGGTGGTGCGCGCGAAACGCACGCGCTCCTTCGGCGGTGAGATAGCGGGCGAGCGTTTTGTCGGGCGTCGTGCGCAGGTCGACGACGACGAGCGCGTCGAGGACGTCGCTGAAGTTGCGGTCGACGTTCAGCGCGGCCACGCGCGCGCCGATGTTCAGATACTGGCGCAGCAGCACGGGCACGCCGCGGCGTCCGTTCTCGATCTCGAGCAGGAGCTCCTGCAGCTCGTCGAAGTCGGCGGCGCGCTCGCAGGCGGGCAGGCGGAACGGCGCGCGCGGCCGCACGTGCGCGGCGAGGTCGCGCGCGTGCACGTCGTCGGTGAGATAGCGCGCCATGAGCGCGCGCGACGACGCCTCGTATTCGTTCGAGATGCTCGCCGGACCGAAGAGGACGCACGCGTCGGGATTGGCGACGACGAACGCGCCGATGCCTTTCCAGAGCAGCAGCAGCGGCGCGTAGCTCTTCTGGTATTCGGCGCGGATCCACGACCGGCCGAGCTCCACGGCGTTGCGGCCGAGCTGCCGGAAGAACTCCGCCTTGTAGCGGAAGAGCGTGGAGGTGTAGAGGCCGCCGATGCCGTACTTGCCGAGGATCGGCGCGACCACGCCGAGGCGATACGCGCCGGCGACTTCCTCGCGGTCGCGGTTCCAGAGGAAGAGATGCTGGTAGTAGCTGTCGAAAGCGTCGAGATCGCTCGCGTTGCCGGTGCCTTCGCCGGCGTCGCGGAACGTGAGCTCGCGCAGGCGTCCGATTTCCTGCAGTACGTTCGGGATGCGATCGGCGCTGGCGACGAAGACGTCGAGCGCGCCGCTCGATGCGAGCGCCGGCAGCGCCGAGACTTCGCGCGCGAGCATCCGCGACGGACGCGGAGGCGCGATCGGCGCGCGCGGGCCGCGCGGCTTCGGCACGGCGTCGTGCTGCGCGGCGGCGTTGTGCGGCGCGTGGGCGTCGCGATGGCGCAGCACGTACGTGCGGCGGCGCAGGTGGAGGATGAGCGCGTCGTCATCGTCGAGATGCGCGAGCCGCGACCATTCGATCGGCCGCCCGATGCGCATCTCCATGCGCGTGTGCCGGCGGTCGAGCAGCGCGTGCGGCAGGAGCGCGGTGCGCAGCGCGGGATGCAGCAGCCCGGCGAGCTGGAACAGCGGGCCGTTCGTGCCCGGGAAGTAGACCGGCAAGACCGTGGCTTTCGTGCGGCGCACGAGCCGCGCGATGTTCGGCGACCAGCGCGCATCGTCGACGGTCATGCGGTCGAGCTGCAGATGCGAGACGGTGCCGGCGGGAAAGACGGCCAGCATGCCGCCGCGCGCGACGTGCGCGAGCGCGTGGCGCAGGCCGCGGATGTTGGTCGCGTTCGGCGTCGCGTGAAACGGATCGACGAGGATGAAGTCGTCGCGCAGTTCGGGGATGCGGCCGAGCAGTTGATTCGCGAGCACGCGCACGTCGGTGCGAACGCTGCCGAGGATGCGGGCGAGGACGATCCCTTCCGCCGCGCCGAACGGATGGTTCGCCACGACGACGACCGGTCCAGTGCGCGGAATGCGCGCGAGGTCGTCATCGGAAACCGTGCAGGCCAGGCCGAGCTCGCGGCGCACGGTCTCGAGAAACGGCGTGGCCTGTTCGCGCGGCAGCGTGTCGTAGAAGCGCGAGAGCGTGTGGACGCCGGTGAGATGGTCGACGACCGGGTTCGCGGCGATGGAAAGCGGCATGCGGAACCTCCGGCTCGCGACTATAGAAGGCCGAGTTGATGCACCTGCGCGGCGGAGGTGAAGGACGCGTGCGCAACGCGGAGAAGATCGGCAAAAGGTGGGGAAAGGATTTACGCGACCGTGTCGAATTCGACGCGTTTCTCGAAGAGCGACGCGAAATACTTCGCGCGTTTCTCGGCGCTGGTCAGCTCGACGTCGGCGCTGGCGCGCGTGCGCGCGGTGAAGCGCACGGCCTGCTTGCGCACCTCGACGGCGACGTCGCGCACGCGCTGCCGGTGGCCGCGGTCGAGACCTTCGGCGATGCGCAGGATGGCGGCGAGGCGCTGCACGCGCTGGCGCTGCTCGTCGCTCAGCTCGAGGAAGTTCGCGTCGGCGCCGCGCGGCGGTGCCTTGCGGTAGTAGCGCGCGACGTTCGCGAGCACGATCAGCTGCTCGTCCGTGAAGCCGCGCAGGTCGCCGTGACGAATCAAATAGTAGGTGTGCTTGTGGTGACCGCGGTCGCTGATGTGCAGGCCGCTCTCGTGCAGCAGCGCCGCGTACTGCAGGAGCTCGCGCGCGTCGCCGTTGAGACCGTGCACGGCGGGGAGCTGATCGAAGATGCGCAGCGCTAGGCGCGCGACGTGGTTCGCGTGGCGAAGGTCGCATTCGGTGCGCTGCGCCATCGTCAGCACGGAACGCCGGCGCAGCGAGCCGCCCGCCTTCGACGTGCGCGCGAGCTGCGAGACGCGGCTCTCGATGATGCCCTCGCGCATGGCGACGGGACAGGCGAGCAGCGACGGCACGCCGAGAAGCGTGAGGAACTCGTCGATGGCGATCGCGCCGCCGACGAGTGTGGCCGCGCGTTTCTCGTCGACATTGAAGCGCGCGGCGCGTTCGGCGGCGGTCATCGGCGCGAGCTCTGGAAGGATCGCGGCGAGGCGCGCGTGCGAGAGTGGCTTGAGTCCGTGCGCGCCCGCGTCCGCGTCGCCGCAGCAGATCGCGGCCAGCGCCTGGATCGTGCCGGACGTGCCGATGGTCATGTCGATGCCGATGCGCCGGATGCGTTTGGCGATGCGCGCGGCGCGCTCGTGCACGTGGCGGCGGCACGCGTCGATCGATGCCTGCGGCACGCGGTCGATGAGCGAGAACTGCTGCGCGAGGCGCAGCGAGCCGAGTCGTTCGCTCGCGGTGAAGAACACCTCGTCTTCGGTGCCGACGATGAACTCCGTGCTGCCGCCGCCGATGTCGATGCAGAGCGCGGTGCTCTCGCCGATGTCGACGGCGCCGCGCACGGCGCGGTAGATGTAGTCCGCTTCTTCCTCGCCGGAAATGACGCGCAGCTTGATGCCGGTCTCGTCGCGGACGCGCTTCAGAAAGTCGCGCCGGTTCGGCGCTTCGCGCACGGCGCTCGTGGCGACGGCGTGCAGCTCGTCGACGCTCCAGCGCTTGGCGATGCCGCTCATGCGCGCGAGCGCGGTGACGGCGCGGTCCATGGCGGCGTCGGTGAGCGGTTGTCCGCCGAGGCTGGCCAGGCCGAGCTGCACCATCTCCTTCTCGCGGTCGACGACGCGATACCTCGCGCCTTCGCGCGCCTCGGCCACGATCATGTGGATCGAGTTCGTCCCGACGTCGATCGCGGCGAGCTTCTTCGGTCGGTCGGTCATGTCAGTGACACGATGATTCCTCACGCGTGCCAGGCGCGAACGCGCGAATCGAATCGTGCAGCGCTTTCAGCTCCGCGGGGCTGCTCGTGTAGATGCGGCGCTCGCCGTTCGCGGTGCCGATGACGAGCGTGCTGCGGAACGAGTAGACGTAGCAGACGGACTGCACGTCCTTCCACGCCACGTCGACGTCCGTCTCGTGGCAGCCGGTGGTCTTGAGGCCGGTCGACGACAGATCGAGCGTCGCGTGATCGCAGCGTCCGCCTCCGTCGGTGGCGACGGAGACCTCGTCGATGCGTTTGTGCTTCTTGCGGGTGCGCGGCGCCGGCGCCGGCGCGGGCGCGGACGCGGGCGTCGCGGTGGTGACTGGCGCCGGCGCCGTCATGGGTTTCGCGGGCGATGCGGCTGGCGTCGCCGGCTGCGGCTGCGCAGGCGTCGTCGCGATGTGCGTCGACGCGTGCGACTGCGCGTCCTGCTGCTCGATCATCGCGCGGATCACCGCGTCGGCCACGCCGTCGCCGACGAGCTCGATCAGCATCTGCGAGTCGGTGTGAAAGGCGACCTCGCTGTGGCGGATCTTCGCGACGATCGTCTCGGCCGAGAGTCCCGCTTTCGTCATCTCGACGATGTCCTGATTCGTCAGCGGCGGTTCGGCGGCGGCGAGCGGGAGCGCCGCCGCGAGGACCACGAGCACGAGGAGTCGTTTCATATGCCGCAGTATCGGAGCGTGCGGCCATTCTCACAAGGGCGCAGGTCGTGAGGCCGCTCGGTGCTGCACGAGAACTTTACGTCGACTTCACGGCACGCGGCGGACCGGTTTTCGCGCGGTTTCTATAGTCCGCGCATGTTCGTTTCGCGCTTTCGTTCGCTCCTGCTGCTCGTCGTGTTTCTGATTCCGACCTCACTGTTTGCGCAAGCCGGCGGGGGTGCGGTGGTGGCGGGCGTGGTGCGTGATTCCGACGGCGCGGCCGTCCCGGGCGTGACCGTCACGGCGACGAAAGCGGGCGACGCGTCGTCGGCGAAAGTGGAGGTCAGCGGCGCGCACGGCGAGTTCCGCATCGCCAACCTCGCGCCGGGGGACTACGTCATCGAGACCGCGCTCGACGGCTTCAAGCCGGTGTCGAAGCATCTCAAGCTCACCACCGGCCAGAAACTCGACGTCGCGTTCACGGTCGTGCCGGCGTTCGGCGAGACCGTCGAAGTCGTCGCGCAGGGCGAGAAGACCGGCGAGGTGGCGATCCTCGAGAGCCGCCGCGAAGCGCCCGTCGTGAGCGACTCGATCTCCGCGGAAGAGATCAAGAAGACGCCCGACTCCAGCGCCGCCGGCGTCGTCGAGCGCCTCACCGGCGTCACGCTCCTCGGCGACAAGTACGTCTTCGTGCGCGGACTCGGCGAGCGTTACAGCGGCACGACCATCAACGGCTCGACCGTGCCGACCACCGAAACGGAAAAGCGCGTCGTGCCGCTCGATCTCTTTCCGGCGAAGCTCCTCGACTCCGTCAACGTCGTCAAGACGTACACGCCCGACAAGCCGGGCGACTTCGGCAGCGGCGTCGTCGAGATGGTCACCACGCAGTTCCCCGGCGCGCAGTCGCTCAAGTTCACTGTCGGCACCGGCTACCAGAGCGGCACGACGGGCGAGCATTTCCGCACGTACGCGGGCGGCCTCTCGCGCCTCGGCAACGGCGGACAGGAACTGCCCGCCGGCGTGCCGTCGGAGTTCCTGCAGCGCGCGAGCATCCTCAATCCGAACGGCTTCACGCCGCAGGAGCTGCAGCAGATCGGCCAGCTCTTCGTCGGACAGTGGACCGGCAGCGACACGAAGTCCGCGCCGCCCGCGACCGATTACGCGCTGACGTACGGCAACACGTTCGGCCGGCTCGGCGTGGTCGTCTCCGGCGTCTCGAACCACGGCTACAACACGATCGACGAACAGCAGCGCTACTTCGGCCTCGACGCGAACAACGAGCTCGTCGCGTTCAACGACTACGACCTCACCACGAACCGCGAGAGCGCGACCAGCGGCTTCGTCGGCAATCTCTCGTACCGCCTCAACGATCAGAACCGCATCTACCTCAGCTCCGTGCTCACGCGCGACGCGGCGTCCGAAGATCGTTTCCAGGAAGGCCTGCAGACGAACTCCGGCGGCGACATCCAGGACTTCCGCGTGCGCTACCAGCTCGAGCAGGTGCTCTCGACGCGCCTGCGCGGCGACCACAACCTCGGCGGCCCGGGCATGGGCAGCCTGGTCGAGTGGAGCGTCGCGCATTCGACGGCATCGAACGACTCCGACCTGCGCGAGAACATCTACCGCGAGTCCGATCCCGGCGTCTTCCAGATGCAGACCGGCTTCGCGGACTCCGGCAAGCTCGAGTACTTCAACCTCGACGATGAGGTGAATCAGGCGGGCGCCGCGTACTCGGTCTTCTTCGCCAAGCCCGAAGGCAGCTGGTCCGGCAGCGTGAAGGGCGGCATCGACTGGCAGAAGCGGACGCGCGACTTCGCGGCGCGGCGCTTTCGCTTCGTCACGTCGAACTTCCAGCAGTTCGATCTCACGCAGACGCCGGACGAGATCTACACCGCCGCGAACATCCGTCCGAACGGCTTCGAGATCCGCGAGACCACCGGCGTCAACGACGCCTACGACGCCGAGCACACCGTCGACGCCGCGTACGCGATGGAAGACTTCACGTTCGGCAAATGGCGCGTCATCGGCGGCGCGCGCTACGAGAGCTCGAAGCAGCGCGTCTCGACCTTCGATCCGTTCGCGGTCGACTCGACCGTCGACTCGATCCACGACAACAACAACATCCTGCCGTCGCTCAACGTCGTGTACGAGCTCGCGGAGCGGATGAATCTGCGCTTCGCGTACGGGCGTTCGGTGAATCGTCCGGAGTTCCGCGAGCTCAGCCCGTTCACGTTCACGGAAGTCGCGGGCGGCCGCTCGATCTCCGGCAATCCGGATCTGCAGCAGGCCATCCTCGACAGCTACGACGTGCGTTGGGAAGCGTTCCCGACGCCGGGCGAAGTGGTCGCGGCGAGCGCGTTCTACAAGCGCATCGACTCGCCGATCGAGCGCATCGTGCAGCCGACCAGCGACTTCCGCCAGTCGTTCGTCAACGCCGACAGCGCGAACCTCTACGGCGTCGAGCTCGAGTTCCGCCGGTCGCTCGAATCGCTCCTGCCGGCGCTGCGGCTCTGGTCCGTCAACGCGAACTACGCGCACATCCAGTCGCAAGTCGACGTCGGCGAGCATCAGTTCTCCGTCGTCACGAACACGAATCGTCCGCTCGAAGGGCAGTCGGACGACGTCGCCAACCTCGCGCTCCAGTTCTATCACCCGCAGTGGGGCACGATGTTCCGCATCCTCGGCGCGTACGGCGGCAAGCGTCTGACGGAAGTCGGCGCGTTCGGCCTGCCGGACACGTACGAGTCGGCGTCGACGACGTTCGACGTCGTGCTCTCGCAGAGCTTCGGCGCGCTCGCGCGGGGTCTGGAAGTGAAACTCGCCGCGACGAACCTGCTGGACGCGAAGCGCGAGTTCGTGCAGGGCGGGCAGATCCAGCGCAGCTTCGACCCCGGCCGCAAAGTCTCCCTCAGCCTCAGCTACACGCCGTTCTAGTCCCACCGTTTCACGTAACGACCAATAGGAGGAAGTTCATGAAGAGGATCCTGGTGATTCTGGCCATCGGCCTGCTCGGCGCGGCCGCGCAGGCGCGCGAGATCGCGCGCATCGATCGGGCCACGCAGTGGGTGCGCCGCGCGCCGGTGTCGGCCGCGTCGTTCGACCGCGCCATCGTGGAGGCGAATGCCACCGACACGACCGGCGCGCGTCCGATCGCGCTGCTCGAGACCAACTACTACACCTTCAACCCCGGCGAGCCGCTGCAGCTGCGCGTCACCGTCGACCCGAACGGCTTCGGCGCGCCGGTGACGATGTATCTCTACAACGAGAACCGCACCACCGGCGAGCGCCGCTACTACAACGTCAGCGGCGCGCCTCTCGCCGCCGGCGTGCAGGCCGACCTCTTCGGCACCGCGGGCGCGCCCGTGCCCGTGTTCGTCCCCTCGCTCAATGACTTCGTGCTGTTCGGCACGGCCGACGGCGCGCCGCTCAGCTGGGGCGTGAGCGGCGTGCTCGGCGCGTCGATCGCGGTGCCGAGCGGCCAGACCGGCCTCTATCAGTTCGTCTTCGAGCTGCGCGACGCGGCCGGCAAGCGCGTGCTCTCGCGCTCGAATGCGATGTACTCGTACGTCAACGAGACCGTCAACGTGAGCGGCCAGATCACGGCCTCGCAGCACTGGACGGCGGACAAGCGCTACGTGCTGCACGACTACGTCGGCGTGGCCGCGCCGGCGGTGCTCACCATCGATCCGGGCACGGTCGTCTACGGCGGCGACGGCCGCGCGACGCTCTTCATCCAGCGCGGCGCGAAGATCATGGCCGAAGGCACCGCCAAGCGTCCGATCATCATGACCTCCGCGCAGAAGGTCGGCTCGCGCGCGCAGAAGGACTGGGGCTCGCTCGTGCTCCTCGGCGACGCGCCGATCAACGTGCCGGGCGGCCAGGCGTTCCTCGAAGGTCTTCCCAGCCAGCCGCAGTATTCGTACGGCGGTGCGAACGCGACGGACTCCTCGGGGGTGCTGCGCTACGTGCGCCTCGAGTTCGGCGGCTTCGAGATCGCCACGAACCAGGAGATCAACGGCCTCACCCTCGGCGGCGTCGGCAGCGGCACGGTCATCGACTACATCGAGGTGCTGCACAACAAGGACGACTGTGTCGAGTGGTTCGGCGGCACGGCCAACGCGAAGCACATCCTCGGCATCGCCTGCGCCGACGACGCGCTCGACTTCGACAACGGCAACCAGGCGCACGTGCAGTTCGCCGCGTTCATCAAGCGTCCGGAGAACGACGAGGCGGATTCGAACACGCTGACCGAGGCCGACAACGACGCCAACGGCAGCGCCAATACGCCGCTGTCGAACCAGCACGTCTACAACGTCACCAGCGTCCGCGTCGCCAGCGCCACCGGCAACTACGGCGCGGTGCTGCGCCGCAACACGGCCGGCGCGTACTACAACGCCATCGTCGAAGGCACCAAGCTCGCGCCGGTCAACATCCGCGACGCGGCCACGATCAGCAACGGCAACAACGGCACGCTGATCTTCGACAACTCCATTCTCTTCGGCGACTTCTCGGACGCCGCGTTCCCCGGCCGCACGGACGGTCCCGACTCGCGCAACTTCATCTTCAACGTCAACAAGTACAACCGCAACGTCGACCCGATGCTCGCGATGGGCACGCCGACGCGCGTGAGGACGTACATGCCGGACCTCACGCCGCTCCCGAACTCGCCCGCGCTCGACGCCGACTACGTCGCCTATCCGCCGGACAACGGTTTCTTCGAGGCGGTCGACTACCTCGGCGCCGTCGGACCCGGCGACAACTGGATCCTCAGCGGCTGGGCGAACTTCTCCGACAACTAGGACATCCGAGGAGACATCACGATGAAACGCCTCACTGCATTGCTGTTCCTGCTCGTGCTGATGCCGGTCGCCGCGTTCGCCGCGACCTCCTTCAGCGCCATCCTCACCCCCATCGGCGGCGCCAGCGGCAGCGGTTTCGCCGTCATCACCATCGACGGCACGACGCTGCACTACTCGGTGCTCACGCAGAACACCGCCACCGTGACGCAGGCCGACATCGTCGACGCGTCCGAGAACTCGGTCGTGTCGCTGAACCCGGCCACGCTGTCGAACGGCACCACGACGATCTCCACGACGCTCGCGAATCAGATCGCAGCCAATCCCTTTGGTTACGCGATCAAGATCCGCACGAGCGAGTTCCCGAACGGCGCGCTCATCGGCCCGCTCGCGCGCTCGACGGAAGGCGAAGGCTCGCGCGTCTCGTACATGCCGGTGGTCGGTAAGGTCGGCGGCATCAACAACACGAACTTCGTCACCGACATGCGCATCGTCAACAACGGCGGCAGCGTCGCCAACGTGACGCTCGACTACTTCGCGCAGAGCGCGGAGGGCAACGGCGCACCGACGGTCACGAAGACGATCACGGTCGTGCCGGGCGAGCAGAAGGTGCTCAACGACATGGCCGGCACGACGCTCGGCATCACCAGCGGTCTCGGTGGCCTGCGCATCACGTCCGACCAGAACGTCGACGTCAGCGCGCGCGTCATCAACGACCAGCGCGCCGCGGGCCACGGCACCGCCGGGTTCTCGTACAGCGCGCAGCCGGCCGGCGACACCAGCGGCACGATCTCGTTCCTCTCGAGCAATGCCGACTACCGCACGAACGTCGGCTACTTCAACCCGGGCGCGACCGCGGTCACCGCGACGTTCGTCGCGCACGCCGCGAACGGCGTGATCCTCGGCAGCGACACGATCACGATTCCCGGCTACGCGATGACGCAGCAGCCGGCGTTCTCGCTGATCTCCAGCGTGCCGACCGCGAGCCAGACGCAGGACGACTACTTCATCACCTGGTCGGCCACGGGGCCGCTCCTCGTCTACGGCGCCGTCACGGACAACGTGACCGGCGACGCGGTGCTCAACCAGTAAATGCGACTCCCCCGGCGGCGGCCATCGATGTCGAACGCGTGCCTGCACGTGACGTCGGTGGCCGTCGCCCGTTTTGATTCAGCCGATACGAACGACGAGCTCGGGTTCGGCTTCGCGGTGCTGCTCATCGAGCAGCTGCGCGGCGTCGCATCGCTGCGCGTCGTGCCCGGCCGCCAGTCGCTCGCGCCCTGCGACGACACGCCGGAAGAAGTCGGCCGCCGCTCCGGCGTCGACGCGGTGCTCACCGGCACGCTGCACGTCGAAGGCGACGCGCTCACCGTGGTCGCGCTGCTCGTCGATCCGCTGACCGAACGCGAGCTGTGGACGGATCGCTACGCGGTGCACTGCCACGACATCCTGCACGTCGCGCGCGGCATCGCCGAGCGCGTGTGCGACGCGATCGTGCGCGGCGGCAGCATCGGCCGGCGTCTTGCGCCGGCGTCCGCGCACGCGTGGGACGCCTTCTGCGCGTACGCCGCGGCGCGCTCGCTCGACTGGTTCGGCGCCGATGATGCGCTGCCGCGCGCCGCGCGCCTGTACGAGCGCGCGGCGGTGCTCGCGCCGATGCTCGTCTCCGCCGCGGCCGCGCGCGCGTTCGCGCTCGCACTGCTGATCGCCGACGGGCGGCGCGATGCGCGCGAGCTCGCGAGCGTCACCGAAGCCGCCACCGCGGCACTGCGCCGCGACCGCATGCTCGCCGACGCGTGGGCCGCGCTCGGCCTCGTCGCGCTGCTCGAGTCGGATTCACGGAAAAGCGAGTCCTGCCTTCGCCGCGCCTTGCAACTCGATCCTCTGTGCACGCGCGCGCGCCTCGCCCTCGCCGACGCTCTCGACTCTCTGCAAAAGCCGGAAGAAGCGGCCCGCGAGCGCGCCGTTTGCGCGGACGCGGCCCGCGAGCCCTTCGCCTGTTCTTTACCCGCTCTTTACACGACTCCCGAGATTCCTTCACACCGCGACTCCTAGACTGCGTGCGTTCCCGGCCTGCACGAAAGCGAAGGAGTACGAATGAAACGAGTCATGGCGATTCTCTGCCTCGGTGTGGGACTGGTGACCCTGTCCGCGCGTGCGCAGGAAACTCCGCCCGCGCCGCCGTCGACGGAAGAACCGCAGCCGCAGCCGCAGCAGGAAGCCGAGGCAGCGCAGCCGCCGGCGCCGACGCTCGAGGAAACGGCGAGCAAGCTCGACGCGCTCACGGAAGCGTTCACCGAGATGCACAACAGCGTCGATGCGCTCTCGAAGATGCGCATCACCGGCTACATCCTCGCGCAGTACGTCAATGACGAGTCGTCGGTCAACGCGCTGAGCAGCGCCGCGGCGACGCGCAACAAAGACCAGTTCTCCGTGCGCGAGGCGCGCGTGAAGTTCACGTATCAGCTCACTCCGACGTCGCGCTTCGTGCTGCAGCCGGAAGTCGCGACGTCCGGCGTTTCGCTAAAAGACGGTTACGTCGAGTTCACCGAGCCGTGGACGCAGTGGCATCACACCGTCACGGCCGGTCAGTTCAACTGGCCGTTCGGCTTCGAGATCGCGTACTCGTCGAGCGATCGCGAATTGCCGGAACGCGCGCGCGTCACGCGGACGCTGTTTCCGTCCGAACGCGACCGCGGCGTGCAGCTCTCCGGCCTCGGATTCGGCGACCGCTTCAACTACAAGGCCGCATTGGTCAACGGCACCGGCACGCTGCAGACGTTCGACTTCAACAAGCGCAAGGACTTCGTCGGCCGCGTCGGCGGCTCGTTCGGCCCGCTCGACGTCGGCGTGTCGTGGTATCGCGGCGCGGAGCTCGTCTCCGTCGCGTCGAACACCGCGGGGCAGGAGTTCGCGAAGCAGCGCGAGGGGATCGACTTTCAGCTCGTGACGCCGATCCGCGGACTCGGATTGCGCGGCGAGTACATCCGCGGCAAACAGCCGCCCCTGCCCAACGCGGCCGCGAACGCGGCGCTCGCGGCGGACGTCACCGGCTACTACCTCTACGCGATCCAAAACGTCGGCACGTACCACCAATTCGCGGTTCGCTACGACGCGTACGACCCCGACTCCGGCCACGACCTGCCGCACGTCGCCGCGAACGCGAAGGTGGCCACGCTCGGCGGCTCCTACATTTTTCACTGGGACGAGAACAGCAAAATCATGGTCGCGTACGAGCGGCTGAAGACGCGCGGCTTCGCCGATCCCGACGACAACGTCTTCACCCTCCGCTACGCGTACAAGTTCTAACCGAGGTCCTCATGAAGAAAACATTCATCGCACTTCTCCTGCTCGCCGCCGGCTCGGCGTTCGCCGCGAAGCCGGTCACGATCAAAGGCTCCGACACGATGGTCATCATGAACGCGAAGCTCGCCGAGACATTCATGCGCAAGAACCCCGAGGCGCAGATCCAGGTCACGGGCGGCGGCTCGGGCGTGGGGCTGGCGGCGCTGATCAACGGCACGACCGACATCGCCGCGGCATCGCGTCCGATCAAGTCGACGGAGGTCGACAAGCTCAAGGCGCGCTTCGCCACGCTCGGCGTCGGCATCGCCATCGCGCGCGACGGACTCGCGATCTATCTCAACGCGGCGAACCCCGTGCAGGAGCTCTCGCTCGCGCAGCTGCGCGACATCTACACGGGGCGCATCACGAACTGGAAGGACGTCGGCGGCAAGGACGCGCCGATCATCCTGTACAGCCGCGAGAACTCGTCCGGCACGTACACCTACTTCAAAGACAACGTGCTGATGGGCAAGGACTACTCGCCGCGCGCGCAGACGCTGCAGGGCACGGCCGCGGTCGTGAACGCGGTGTCGAAGGACGTCAACGGCATCGGCTACGGCGGCTCCGCGTACGCGAAAGGCGTGCATTTCGCGAAGGTTCGGAAGGACGACAAGAGCGCCGCGTACGTGCCGACGCTCGAGACCGTGCGCGCGGGGCAGTATCCGATCAGCCGCTATCTCTACCTCTACCTGCGCGCGGCGCCGAACGGCGATGCGAAGCGCTTCATCGACTGGTGCCTTTCCGCGGAAGGGCAGAAGGTCGTCACCGACGTCGGCTACTTCCCCGTCAAGTAGCGATCAAGTAGCGATCAAGTAGCCGCTGGCTTTGCCTCGAATTTACATCGATCGCTCAGCTTCTTCATGACCCGAAACCTAAGATCACGCCGCTCGGAGGTCGTTGGTTTGAATCGTCGTGCAAGGCTCGCGCTGTCTCTTTTTCTCGCCGCAGGTCTCGTCGCGTGCGGGCGTTCGGAAACGCCGGCTGGCAGCGCGCAAACGTCATCGTCCACGTCATCGGCGTCGTCGCGCCCGCTCACGATCAAAGGCTCCGACACGATGGTCATCCTCACGCAGCGGCTGACCGAGGAGTACATGAAGCGCAATCCGGCGGACCGCGTGCAGGTCAACGGCGGCGGTTCGGGCACCGGCATCGCGGCGCTGATCAACGGCACGGTCGACCTCGCGCAGGCGTCGCGTCCGATGAAAGACGAAGAGCGCGCCGCGGCGGAGAAAGCGCGCGGCGGCAAAATCGTCGAGACGCCGGTCGCGCTCGACTCGCTGGCGGTCTTCGTCAACGAAGGCAATCCGGTCAAGGAGTTGACCATCCCGCAGCTGGCCGCGATCTTCACCGGCAAGACGCGCAACTGGAAAGACGTCGGCGGCAAGGACGCGCCGATCATCCTGTACGGCCGCGAGAACTCGTCCGGCACGTACGAGTACTTCCGAGAGCACGTGCTGGAGAAGGCGGACTTCGCCGCGACCGTGCAGACGCTGCAGGGCACCGCGGCCATCGTGAACGCGGTCGGACGCGACGCGAACGGCATCGGATACGGCGGGATCGCGTACAGCAAAGGCGTGCGCGCGATCGCACTCCGTAAAGATGCCGCGACGCCGGCCGTCGCGCCGTCGGAAGCGACCGTCGCCGACGGCACGTATCCGCTCAGCCGCAAGCTCTTCTACTACGCCTTCGACAACTCGCCGGAGCGCGTGACGAAGTACGTGCGCTGGACGCTGACGCCGGACGCGCAGGCGCTGGTCAAACAGGTCGGCTACTTCCCGCTCAGCGACACCGCCGGCGGTTCGACCGCGGGGACGACGACCAAATGATCCGCGACCGCGCGCGCCGCTGGGTCGACGCGTTCATGACGGTGCTGTTCTCGTCGACCGGCGCCGTGGCCATCGTCTTCATCTTCCTGATCTTCCTCTTCACGTTCAAAGAGGCGCTGCCGGTCTTCACCGATCCGGAAGTGCGCAAGGACGCGAACCTCGCGCAGTTCTTCGTCAACGCGAAGCCGGCCGAGCATTTCGAGGAGCGCTACGTCTGGCAGCCGACCTCGGAGCAGCCGAAGATGTCGATGATTCCGCTGCTCCTCGGCACGTTCAAGTCGACCTTCATCGCGCTGCTCTTCGCGTGTCCGGTCGGCGTCGCCGCGGCGCTGTTCTCGTCGGAGTTCGCCTCGCGGCGGATGCGCGAGATCGTGAAGCCGGTGGTGGAACTGCTGGCCGGGATTCCGTCCGTTGTGCTGGGATTCTTCGCGCTGCTCGTGCTCGCGTCGTGGCTGCAGTCGGCGTTTCACTTCACGTATCGCCTCAACGCGTACAACGCGGGGCTCGCGCTCGGCATCGCGCTCCTGCCGATCATCTTCACGATCTCGGAGGATGGGTTGGCGGCGGTGCCGCGCGGCTATCGCGAGGCGTCGATGGCGCTCGGCGCGACGCGCGTGCAGACTGCGATCAAGGTCGTGCTGCCGGCGGCGGTGCCGGCGGTCTTCGCCGCGTTCGTGCTCGCGTTCGGACGCGCAATCGGCGAGACGATGATCCTGCTCATGGCGGGCGGCAACGCCGCGATCGCGTCGTTCAGCCTCAACGATCCGCTGCGCACGCTCTCGGCCACGATCGCCGCGGAACTCGGCGAAGTCGTCTTCGGGAGCGCGCACTACGCGGCGCTCTTCTTCATCGGAACGCTGCTCTTCGCCATCACCTTCATCAGCAACTCGCTCGGCAATCTGATCATCGCGAAGATGCGCCGGCGGATGCAGGGAGACGCGGCGTGAGCGTCGCCCAACCGCTGATCGCCATGCCCGCGACGGCGCGCAGCCGCGCGCTGAAGGATCGTCTGCTCGTCGGTCTGCTCGGCTTCAGCATCCTGCTCACGCTCGGCATTCTCGTCGTGATCCTCGGCGTGGTCGCCGTGCGCGGCGCGGGGCAGATCAGCTGGACGTTTCTCACGCAGCCGCCGCGCGAGGGGCTGACCGGCGGCGGCATCTATCCCGCGATCGTCGGCACCGCGGCGCTCGTGTTGCTGATGACCATCGTCGCGGTGCCGTTCGGCGTCGCGACCGCGGTCTATCTGCACGAGTACACGCCTCGCGAAGGTCCGCGCCTCGCGTGGGGCCGCTATGCCGCGTCGAAAGGGCAGAAGGGACGCGTGGCGCTGTTCCGCCGCGTGCTGTCCGCGGGTCTCGCGACGATCGTGCGCAGCGCCGTTGCGAATCTCGCGGGCGTGCCGTCGATCGTCTTCGGACTCTTCGGCCTCGGCTTCTTCATCCAGTTCGTCGGACGCGCGCTCGATCGCTGGACGCAGCCGCCGGGCGAGATCGTGTGGGGCCAGGGCTCGCTGATCTGGGCGGCGATGACGCTCGCGCTGCTCACGCTGCCGACCGTCATCGTGGCGACGGAAGAAGCGCTGCGCACCGTGCCGCCGGAGCAACGCGAAGCGTCGCTCGCGCTCGGCGCCACGCGTTGGGAAACGATCCGCCGGATCGTGCTGCCGGCGTCGCTGCCGGGCATTCTCACCGGCGCGATCCTCGGCGTCTCGCGCGGCGCGGGCGAAGTCGCGCCGATCCTCTTCACGGGCGCGGCGTATTACCTGCCGTTCCTTCCGCATCACGTGACCGATCAGTTCATGCACCTCGGCTATCACGTGCTGATCCTCTCGACGCAGTCGCCCGACGTCGACGCCACCGAGCCGCTGCTCTACGGCACCGTCTTCGTGCTGCTCGGGCTCACGTTCCTGCTCAACCTCACCGGCGTGCTGATCCGGTCGCGCACGCGCGCGCGGCTCGGAGGACGATGACCATGACCACGATCACGATGGACCTCAGCAACACGCGCTCGCGCGATCTGCAGCTGCCGCCCGATGCGGTCGTGCCGCCGAAGATCGACGCGCGCGGCGTGAACTTTTTCTACGGCACCGCACACGTGCTGCACGACATCAATCTCTCCATTCCGGAGAAGCAGGTCACCGCGCTGATCGGCCCGTCGGGCTGCGGCAAGTCGACGTTCCTGCGCTCGCTCAATCGGATGAACGACATCATCCCCGGCGCGCGCGCGGAAGGCGTCATCGAGATCGACGGCCGCAACGTCAACGATCCCGGCGTCGACGTCGTGCAGCTGCGCCGCCGCGTGGGCATGGTGTTCCAGAAATCGAATCCGTTCCCGAAGTCGATCTACGAGAACGTCGCGTACGGCCTGCGCATCGGCGGCCTGCATCACCGCGCGTCGATGGACGAGATCGTCGAGAAGTCGCTGCGCCGCGCCGCGTTGTGGGAGGAAGTGAAAGACCGCCTCGGCGCGAGCGCGAGCGCGCTGTCGGGCGGCCAGCAGCAGCGCCTCTGCATCGCCCGCGCGCTGGCCGTGAATCCGGAGATCCTGCTCATGGACGAGCCGGCGTCGGCGCTCGATCCGATCGCGACGCAGAAGATCGAAGAGCTGATCTACGAGCTCAAGGACAACTACACGATCGTCATCGTCACGCACAACATGCAGCAGGCGGCGCGCGTCTCCGACCGCACCGCGTTCTTCATGCTCGGGCGTCTCGTCGAATACAGCGAGACCAAAACCATCTTCATGAACCCACGCGAGCAGATGACGGAAGACTACGTGACCGGCCGCTTCGGCTGAGGAGAACGACGCGCATGCAGCGCCATTTCGACCGCGACATCGAAGAGATCAAAGACCTGCTCCTGCGTATGGGAGCGATGGTCGAGGACACGATCAGCCAGTCCATCCGCGCGCTCATGGAGCGCGACACCGACCTCGCCGAAGAAGTCATCGCGCGCGACGACGAGATCGACCGCATGGAAGTGGAGATCGATCAGAAGACGATCGAGCTGATCGCGAAGATGCAGCCGGCGGCGACGGACCTCCGCTTCGTCGCCACGATCATGAAGATCACGCCGGAGCTCGAGCGCATCGCCGACCTCGCGCAGGACGTCTGCGAGCGCGTCACGGAGCTCAATCGCGAGCCACAGCTCAAGCCGATGGTCGACATCCCGCGCCTCGCGCACGACGCGCAGAGGATGGTGCGGCAGTCGCTCGACGCATTCGTCCGCGGCGACGCGAACCTCGCGCGGCAGGTCATCGCGCAGGACGACAACGTCGACCACCTCACCGAGCAGTCGTTCCGCGAGCTGCTCACGTACATGCTCGAAGATCCGCGCAACATCTCGCGCGCCATCCGCCTCACGTTCATCGGCAAGTACTTCGAGCGGATGGCCGACGGCGCGACGAACATCTGCGAGATGGTGGTCTATCTCGTCGAAGGCAAAGTCATCAAACACGGGGCATCGCTGCACGGCGCCGAATGAAACGCATCGCACTGATCGAGGACGACAACGACATCGCCTTCACCGTGCGCCTGAATCTGGAGCGCGAAGGCTACAAGGTCGCGCACTTCGCGCGCGGGCAGGACGGGCTCGCCGCGGTGCAGCGCGGCAGCGCCGACTTCGTGATTCTCGATCTCAACCTTCCCGATCTCGACGGCCTCACGCTCTGCCGCGAGCTGCGCCGCGATCCGGCCACGCAGCGCATCCCGATCCTCATGCTCACCGCGCGCGGCTCGGAGCGCGACCGCGTCACGGGACTCGAGCTCGGCGCCGACGATTACCTCACGAAGCCGTTCAGCATCCGCGAGCTCGTCGCGCGCGTGGCCGCGGTGTGGCGCAGAACGCGGCCGCCCGCGGAAGAGCCGAGCTTCTACGAGGACGCGGAGCTGAAGATCGACGAGAAAGCGTTCCGCGTCTTCCGCTACGGCCGCGAGGTGAAGCTGGCCAAGAAGGAGTTCGAGCTGCTGTGGCTTCTCGTGCAGCATCGCGGCTCGGTGGTGTCGCGCGACCGCATCTTGTCCGAGGTGTGGCAGATGTCGGATGAGATCGAGACGCGGACCGTGGACGCGCACATCCGCAACATCCGGAAGAAGATCGGCACGGAACGGATCTCCACGATCGTCGGCTTCGGCTATCGTTACGATCCACCGGCGCCGCTCTGACGCCGCAGGCTGTCATGATCGAGCTCCTCATCGTGCTCGCGCTCGCGACCGCGGGCAGCATCGCGGCGCTCCTTGCCGCGCAGCGGCGGCTGCGCGCGGCGGAAGCGGAAGTGCGGTCGCTCGCATCGACGCGCGATCTCTTTCGTTTGCGCGCGGGCGAGAACGACGCCGAGCGCGCGGTGCTGCTGCAGATCATGGACGGACTCGGCGAGGGCTTGCTGGCCGTCGACGCGCAGCGGCGCATCGCGCTCGCGAATCGCCGCTTCAGCGAGATGGTCGGCGCGACGCGGCCGGTCGTCGGGCTGCCGCTCAGCGACGTCGTGCGCGTCTCCGGCGTCTTCAGCGCGTTCGACGCCGCGCTCGATCACCAGGAGGCGTGCGAGCGCGTCACGATTCCGATCGGCGTCGCCGAACGGCGCATCGAGATCCGCGCGTTTCCGCTGCTCTCGCAGCGCATCGCCGCCGTCGGCATCTTCATCGACGTCACGCAGATCGAGCGTCTCGAACAGATCCGCCGCAACTTCATCTCCGACTTCTCGCACGAGGCGCGCACGCCGCTGGCCGCGCTGTCCGCCGCGGTCGAGAGCTACGAGCTCGCCGCCGAGCACATCACCGCGGAAGAAGACCAGCACCTGCGCCGGCTCATGAGCCGCCAGCTGCGCCGCCTCCAGCGCCTCGTCGACGATCTCTCGGAGCTGAGCCGCATCGAGTCGGGCGACCTCGGGCTCGAAGTCGCGGACATCGAGCTCAAGTCGCTGCTCGCCGATCTCTGCGAAGACTTCGGCGACCGCGCGGCGCAGAAGCACGTGAAGTTCTCGCTGCGCGGCGAAGACGTCCGCGTGCGCGCCGACGCCGTGCGCATCCAGCAGGCGTTCTCGAATCTCATCGACAACGCGATCAAGTACGGCCCCGAGCAGTCGACCATCGACATCGACGTCGAGTCCGCGGGCAACTCCGCGGTCGTGCGCGTCACCGATCACGGCGAAGGCATTCCGTCCGACGAGCGCGAGCGGATCTTCCGCCGCTTCTATCGCATGGACAAGAGCCGCTCGCAGGACGTCGCGGGGGCGGGACTCGGCCTCGCCATCACAAAGCACTTGGTGATGCTGCATCAGGGAACGATCGACGTGGAGAGCAGCGTCGGCAACGGCGCGACGTTCGTCGTCACGCTGCCGCTGGCCGCGCGTGCGTTGCACGTCGCCGCGAACGCGCAGGAAGCGTTCAGCCTGCGGTGACGGCGGCGGACGGCGCGGCCGCGGGCTTCCGCTCGCGCGCGACGAACGCCTCCGCGGCGTCGGTGTGGTGGAAGAGATCGAGCGTGTCGATCTCCGCATCCGACACCGGCGTCAGCGCGACGTCCGTGTACGCGAGCCGCGCCGGATCGCGCTTGATGCGCACGTACTTGCGGCGCAGATCGAGATAGATCGAGCTCCACTTCGCGAGCTTGCGCGCGGTCTCGATGACGTACGTCGGATAGAACTCCCAAGCCGGCACGCGCGCGAAGCCGGGCCGCCGGTCGTCGCGGAACTTGTAGCGGAAGAAGCCTGCCTCGAGCGGATGCACGCCTTCGATGTGGATCGACCCCTTGAACCACGTCATGAGCAGGATGGCGTTGCTCGCGCTGCAGCGCATGGCCACGAGCCGCCGCAACACCGCGTCGACGTGCTCGGGCGTGTAGTACGTCTCCCACGCCATGCGATACGCGCGCTCCCATTCGTTCGCGGACATCTTCGGGTGCGCGGTCGTCACGTGATTGAGGTCGTACTTGTTGAGATCCGCATCGACGTCAACTCCCGCGCGCACGAGCTTCTGGTGATCCTCGGAACCGGGCAGCGGCGTGAGGAAGAAGAACTCGAGCAGATCGACGGGGAGCTCTTTCTTGATGATCTCGATGTCGCGGCGGATCGATTCGAGCGTGTCGTTCGGAAATCCGAGGATGTAGCCGGCGTAGGTGATGACGCGCGCGGCCTTCCACGCGAGCAGCATCTTGCGGTACTCGGTGATCTTGTTCTGCCGCTTCTTCGCGCCGGCGAGCGAGTCGGGGTTGATGTTCTCGAGGCCGATGAACACGCGGCGCACGCCGGCGCGCGCGCATTTCTCGACGAAGCGCGGGATGCGGTGGCAGAGCGTGTCCACCTGGATGATGAAGTGGATCTTGATGCCTTCGTTCTCGCGCAGCTGGATGAGGCGATCGAGGATCGGCTCCCAGTCCTGATTGCGCGCGAAGTTGTCGTCGGTGATGAAGAAGCTGTGCAGTCCCTGCGCGACGTTCGCGCGCACGATCTTCTCGATGTCTTCCGGCGAGCGTCGCCGCGACTTGCGTCCCTGCACGTTGATGATCGTGCAGAAGGAGCACTGGAACGGGCAGCCGCGTCCCGCGTCGAAGCTCGTCACGCCGCCGGCCGTGCGCCACGCGCGCAGCGCGGTGATGAGCGGGATCGGCGCGCCTTCGATGCCGGGGAGATCGGCCATGAAGTTGTAGAGCGGCTTGAGCGCGCCGTTCGCGGCATCGCGAAGAATGTCGTCGAGCCGCCACTCCGCCTCGCCGGCGAAGAGCGAGACGCCGAGTTTGCGCGCCTCGTCGAGCCCCGCGTCGACGCCGCCGAGCATGCTCATGGTTCCCGACACGTGAAAGCCGCCGATGCCGACGGCGATGCCGCGCGCGCGCAGCGGCCGCGCGAGATCGAGCGCGCGCGGGAACTGGTTCGACTGCACGCCGACGAGCATGACCATGCCCGCGCCGGCGCGCTCGATCATGCGCGCGAGCTTCTCGGGACGGATGCGCGTGTTCGTCTCGTCGAAGCTGTGGACGTCGAGCGCGACGTCATCGCCGAGGATGCGGCGCTCCGCGCAGTCGCGAGCGAGGCCGTAAAGCGCGGCGAGCGAGTTCGATGGAATCGCGGAGCGAAACCATTGAATGACGTAGCCGTCGTCGTCGTAATGCGACGGCTTGACGAGCACGAGGCAGAAGCGCCGCGTCGCGATGTTGGTCATGATCGGGAGCCCGCATCATAACGTAGCGTCGCGTACGCCAGCAGCGTCGCAGCCGTAGAATGCGCGGCGATGCGACCGTGGCTGCTGGTTCTGCTGCTCGCCGCCGCCTGCGCCGGCAGCCGCTCCGTACCGCACGACGAGACGCCGGAGCGCGCGGACACCGGCCGGTGGGACGCCGGCATGCGCATCGTGCGGACCACCGATCCGTCGCGCACCTTCGGCGGCGCCGCGCGGCCGATGCAGCTCACGGTGTGGTATCCCGCGATGCGCACCGGCGCCGCGCCGCTCACGTACGGCGACTATCTCTGCGACCTGCCGAACGAAGGATCCGCCGTGCAGAAGGCAGACGCCTGCAGCGCCGGCGCGAAGGAGTTCAGCGACTACGCGACCCAGCTCGGCGTGACGCCCGCCGCCGTCGCGAGTCTCCTCGCGCGGCCGTTCCTCGCACGGCGCGATGCACCGCCCGTGAACCGCCGATTTCCGCTGGTGGTCCTCGCCGTCGGCCGCGACGAATCGCCGGTGCTGCACGTGCCGCTCGCCGAACGCCTCGCCAGTGACGGCTTCGTGGTGGTGAGCGTTCCGACGGTCGGAGTCGAGACGCGGTCGATGGGGTTCGATGCGCCGAGTGTCGACGCGAACGCGCGCGACGTCGCGTTCGCGCTCGACACGGCCGCGCGGTGGGACGACGTCGACGCGCGCCGCGTCACGGCGATCGGCTACAGCTTCGGCGCGGCCGCCGCGCTGCTGACAGCGATGCATGACTCGCGCGTCGCGGCCGTGATCAGCATCGACGGCGTGATCGGCTTTTCCGACCGCCTCGCCCTCGTGCGCGCGGCGCCGCGATACGACCGCACGCGGCGCGGCTTCCGGCTGCTGCAGCTCAACGTCGCGGGCGAGCCGCGCAACGATCTGAGCCTGATCGCCGAGCTCGCGGCGCGGCCGAAGCGCGTTGTCAGCATCGCCGGTGCCCATCACCTCGACTTCACGATTTTCGGCGCCGCGGCGGCGTCCGTGCCCGGCTTTCACCACCAGATGCGCGGCACGACGGAGGAGTCGCAGGCGCGCGCCTACCGCGCCATGAGCGACATCGTGCTGCAGTCTCTGCGCGGCGCGGCGATTCATCCCGCGCCGGGAGATGTGCTGAAGGTCATCCCGATCCCCGAATATTGACGCTCCCGAGGCCGTTCACTACACTCGCTGTCCCTTCGCCGAACGGGATTGAGGCGACGTAGCCAAGTGGTAAGGCAGAGGTCTGCAAAACCTTCATCCGCCGGTTCGATTCCGGCCGTCGCCTCCAACATCCCTGTCCCTCGCGACTTCTCGTTTCCCGCCACCGTGACCTCGCATGGCTGGTATCGCCTGGCGCCGTTTCGCTGGGACGGAAAGGTGTTGCGGCGGATGGAACTGCTCGGCGGCAAGGTAGTCGAGCTCGCGATCTCGGCGACGCGCGGCGCGCTGCGCATCGAAGGCGCGGAGGACAGCGCCGAGTTGCGGCGGCGCATCGCGCGCATGTTTCAGCTCGACGTCGACATCGCCGAATTTCTGGCGATGACGCGCGACGTGGCGACGCATCAGTGGGTCGAGGCCGCCGGCTTCGGCCGCCTGCTTTGCGGCGCGACGTTGTGGGAAGACATCGTCAAGATCATCGCCACGACGAACGTGACGTGGTCACAGACGGTGCGGATGGTGGAGTTGCTCGTGGCGAAGTGCGGACCCGGCGGCGTGTTTCCGTCGCCGCACGATGTCGCGCGTTTCTCCGAGCGCGAGCTGCAGGACGACTGCCGCCTCGGCTACCGCGCGAAGTCGATTCACGCGCTCGCGAACGGCATCGTGCGCGGCGAGATTGATCTCGAGAAGATCAGCGATCCGCGGCAGCCGACCGCGGAGCTCTTCGCGAGCTACAAACGCCTGCCGGGCATCGGGCCGTACGGCGCCGCGCATCTGCTGGCGATGGATGGACGGCATGATTTCATTGCCGTCGACACGGAATTCCGGAGATTCGTCCGGGAGACGTACCACGGCGGACGCCGCGTTTCGGACGCGACGATGCTGCGGCGCTACAAGAAATGGGGACGGTGGCAGTACCTCGCGTACTGGTCCGAGTTGCACGGACCGTAACGCGAAACTTCGTGGCTGAAGGTTTGCAGCCGCGGCGGTTCGGGACAAGTAGTGTACGCCGCTGAAGGGCGAATCGGAATATTGACCCGAAGCCGTCCCGTTTGGATAATTCAACCATTGCACGTAAACCTAAGCTGCTGATTTTGCAATTACTTACGTGCACTCCAGGGAGAGCGCGTGGACGAAAAGATCAAGCAGCTCCTGCAGGAACTCGGGACGGCCATCAACGAGTCGATCTCCAGCTCCGAAGACGTGAACCGCCACATCCAGCGAATCCGCGACGAAGGCTACGATCTCTACGTGGTCCTCGACGCCACCATCGGCCTCAATAAACAGGACGGCGAGGAAGCCGCGGGCGAAGTGCCCGTGCCCGCAACGCCGCCGCGCGAAGTGCAGTTCCGCATCAACGTCAACGATCTCGCGCTCCTGCGCGGCCTCGGCATCGACCCAACCCGCAAAGTCCGCTCGGCGCGCCGCATCGAGCCGCTCGCGCAACCGTCCGAAGAGACGCTGTGACCGAACCCGTCAACCTCTACGACCTCGCCGCGCCGCAACTCGAAGCGGCGCTGGCCGAGGTCGTGTCGCCGGTGTTTCGCATCCGGCAGGTCGAGGAGTGGATGTACGCGCGCGGCGTCGACTCGTTCGACGCGATGTCGAACATCCCGAAAGAAACGCGTGCGAAGCTCGCCGCTCACTTCACGCTCGCGTTCCCGGAAGTGCTCACGCGCACGGAGCCGGCGCCGGACGGCAGCCGCAAGTATCTGCTGCGCCTCGCGGACGGCAACCGCATCGAGTCGGTGTACATGCCGATGGGCGAGCGCACGAGCATCTGTCTCTCGTCCCAGGCCGGCTGCGCGGTCGGATGCACGTTCTGCGTGACCGGCTTCTTCGGCGCGGGCCGGAACCTCACGCCGGCGGAGATGGTCGGACAGTTCTACGCGATCCAGCACGAAGAGCAGATTCCGATGGAGCAGATGAACGTCGTCTTCATGGGGATGGGCGAGCCGCTGCTGAATTTCGAGCACGTGGTGACGACGCTCGACGCGCTCTATCGCAACCTCGCGCCGCGCCGCATCACGCTGTCGACGTCGGGCATCATCCCCGGCATCGAGGCGCTCGCGCGTCTCGAGCGCCGTCCGAATCTCGCGATCTCGATCAACGCGCCCGACCGCAAACGGCGCGAGCAGATCATGCCCATCACAGCGAAGTATCCGCTCGAAAGGCTGATGGCCGCGCTGCGCCGCTTTCCGCTCGAGCGCGGACGCGACGTGACGATCGAATACGTGCTCCTCGCCGGCTTCAACGACGCGCCGCAGGACGCGGTCGCGCTGGCGCGGCTGATCGACGGACTGCACGCGAAGGTGAATGCGATCCCCTTCAACGAGGACGCGAATCTGCCGGGCTGGATGAAACGTCCGGGCGACGCCGCGATCGATCGCTTCGTCGACACGCTGGTGCGCAACGGCGTCCGCGTGACCGTGCGCCGCTCGAAAGGACGCGACATCGCCGCCGCATGCGGACAGCTGCGCGGCAAAGAGATCGCGAAGAGCCGCGCCACGAACGGCCGCGAAGTCGACGCGCGGCGCTGAGTCGCGCTCAACCCGCGAGCGTGAACGCGCGCAGCGGCGTATGGATCGCGCCGTTCGGATGCAGCTGGCTCTCGTACAACGTCACGCGGTCGATCGCGAACGGCTCCGACTCGTAGTCGCGCAGCGTGCGCTGGAAGAGATCGATCGACGCGGGCGGCCACGGATCGCGCATGCGCATGATCGTGAGGTGAGGCTTGAAGTCGCTGCCGTCGAGCGAGACGCCTTTCTGCAGCACGACCTCGCGGACCACTTGCGCGATGCTCCTGAAACGTGCCTCCGGATCGAGTCCCGCCCAACCGACGCGCGCGCGGCGCGGATTCGGGAAGACGCCGCAGCCGCGCAGCCGCGCCTCGAACTTCGGCAGCGCGCCGAGCGAGGTCTCCAGCGCCGGCGCGATCGCGTCGACGAGCGCCTCGGGACGCTCGCCGAGAAAGGCGAACGTCAGATGCTGCGTCTCCGCGCGCACCCACGACGCGGCCGGGAGCCGCGACCGCACGCGCGCAACGCGATCGTTGAGGTCGCGCAGGACCCCGATGGGGAAATTCGCCGCGAGGAAGAGACGCATTTGGAAGGGGACGCAGCGATTGTACGCCGATCGTGCGGAACGAACGGCGAATGAAGAATTTCGAATGAAGAATTCAGAATGAAGAACGTGCGGCCGGACCCTTTCTTCATTCTTCATTCGAAATTCTTCATTCATCTTTTCTCTCCCGATCCGCCTGTCCCGCGAGAAACTCCGGCGTGAAGATCCGCGCGATCTCTTCTTCCGGCAACAGGTTCCGCTCGCGCAGCAGGTCGGGGATCCGCTGCCCCGTTTTCGCCGATTCCTTCGCGATCTCCGCGGCCGCGGCGTAGCCGATCAGCGGATTGAGCGCGGTGGCGAGCGACGGGGAACTGATGTAGTACGCCTCGCAGCGCTCGCGATTGGCCTCGATGCCGCGGATGCATTTCTCGACGAACACCGGAAGGAAATTCTTCAGGATCTCGACGGAGAAGGAGAGCTCGAAGGCCATCAGCGGCATCATCACGTTGAGCTCGAGCTGCCCCGCCTGCGACGCGTACGCGACCGCGGTGTCGGCGCCGATGATGTGGAAGAGCAGCTGGTTCATGCATTCGAGCATCGACGGGTTCACCTTGCCCGGCATGATCGAGGAGCCCGGCTGCACGGACGGCAGCAGGATCTCCGCGAGTCCCGTCATCGGTCCCGACGCGAGGAGGCGCAGGTCGTTCGTGATGCGCGTGAGCTCGAGCGCGAGGTTGCGCAGCGCGGCGCTCACGGCGACGACGGGCAGTTGCGACTGCATCGACTCGCGCAGGTCGTCGATCGCTTCGAGCTCGAGCTTCGTCGACTCGCGCAGGTACTTCACGACGACGAACCGATAACCGATGGGCGTGTTGATGCCGGTGCCGGCCGCCGTGCCGCCGATGCCGAGGAAGCGGAGCTCGTTCGCGGCATCACGCAGGAGGCGTGTCGCGCGGCGCGTGGCGGACGCGTAGGCCTTGAACTCCTGGCCGAGCGTCACCGGCACGGCATCCTGCAGATGCGTGCGGCCGGACTTGATGACGTCGGCGAACTCGGCGCCTTTCGCGTCGAGCGCCTCGGTCAGTGCATCGAGCTGCGGCGTGAGCTGGTCGAGGAGGAAGAGCGTCGCGATGCGGATGGCGGTCGGGAAGACGTCGTTCGTCGACTGCGCCATGTTGACGTGGTCGTTGGGATTGACGGGTTTGTACTCGCCGAGCTTGCCGCCGAGCGAGACGTTGGCGAGGTTCGCGAGCACCTCGTTGCAGTTCATGTTGAACGACGTGCCGGCGCCGGCCTGGAAGACGTCGACGACGAAGTGCGCGCGGAACCTCGCGAAATCGCCGAGGACGGTGTCGCACGCGGAGACGATCGCATTCGCGAGCGTGTCGTCGAGCGCGCCGAGCTCGCGGTTCGCCTGCGCCGCGGAACGTTTGAGCAGGATGAACGCGCGGATGAACTGCGGATGCTCGCGCAGTCCGCTGATCGGGTAGTTCTCCACGGCGCGCTGCGTCTGTGCGCCGTAGAGCGCGCCGTCGGGCACGCGGACTTCGCCGAGGGTGTCTTTTTCAACTCGCATGACTGCGCGAGTCAGCAACACTCACACCGACTTGAGCGCGGCCAGGCGTGCCTTCGACTCCTCGAAGACCTGCTGATGGAGCGAGCGGCCGTGCGCGTCCATCGTCACGATGGCCATGAAGTCTTCCACCCACAGATGCCAGATCGCCTCGGGCGAGCCGAGGTCGAGCCAGTCGACGCCGTCGACACGCTTGATCGACGCCGCACAGACCTGCGCGGCGCCGCCGATGGCGTGCAGATACACCGCGCCGTACTCCTTGCACGCGGCGAGCGTGAGCGGCCCCATGCCGCCTTTGCCGATGACGCCGCGAATGCCGTAGTCGCGGATGACCTCGTGCTCGTACGGCTCTTCCCGCGACGACGTCGTCGGCCCGGCGGCCTTGCACACCCACGCGTCGCCTTCCTTCACCATCACCGGACCGCAGTGATAGATGATCTGCCCGGCGAGATCGACCGGCGGCTTCGTGCCGGTGTGGATGCGGTGATGCACGGCGTCGCGGCCGGTGTAGAGGCGGCCGGTGATGGAGACGGTGTCGCCGACGTTGAGCGAGCGGATCGTGGCCTCGTCGATCGGCGTGTTGAGCTTGACGAGCGCCATCAGTAGAGCCACTCCGTGACGTTGCCCTGCATGTCGAGGTTCGCGCCGCGCCGGCGGAACGCCCAGCACATGTACGCGATCGAAACGAAAAACGATGCCGGCAGGCGATTGAGCTTGCCGATCTTGCAGGCGAGCAGCGTTGTCTTGCCGCCGAAGCCCATCGGTCCGATGCCGGATTGATTCGCCTTCTCGACGACGCGCTCTTCGAGTGCGGCGAGCTCGGGATCGTCGCTCGCCTCGTCCATCGTGCGCAGGAGTTGTTCTTTCGCGAACGAGTAGCCGGTGGCGCGGTCGCCGCCGATGCAGACGCCGAGGATGCCGGGGCCGCAGCCTTGTCCCTGCGCTTGCAGCACGGAGTCGAGGATCGCGTTCTCGACGCCTTTGAGATCGCGTCCGCCGAGGTCGGGGTGCGGCAGCGAGTACTGCGCGTTCATGTTCTCGCAGCCGCCGCCTTTGAGCATCAGCTTCACTTCGACATAGGTCTCACGCCATTGATGAAAGTGAAAGACCGGCGAGCCGGGACCGGTGTTGTCGCCGGTGTTCTTGCCGGTGACGCTGTCGACGCTGTTCTGGCGGAGATAGCCTTTCTTCGTCGCGGCGCGCACGGCGTCGGTGGCGACTTCCTCGAAGGTGAGCTGGTCGTAGGCGGCGGGCGTGTGCACGTAGAAGAGGATCGTGCCGGTGTCCTGGCAGAGCGGGAGCGAGCTGTCGCGCGCGAGGACGATGTTGCAGCCGATGACATCGAGCGCGACGTCGGCATTCGAGCCTTTCTCTTCGTCGTTGCGCGCGTCGGTCACGGCGCGCACGACGTCGTCCGGCAACTGCGTCGACGTGCGACGAATCAGCTCGAGGATGCTTTCGAACAATGCGGACTGGGGCTGGACTTCGTGCAGTGGTGCGGTGGCGGTCATGGGAGCCTCATTCTAACTGTGCAAACCGAAATACATCGCCCAGCCATGCGCGACCGCGAGCGGCCACACGCGCCGCCACTTCCAGTACACGAAGCCGAAGATGAGCCCGAGCGGCAGGATCGTCAGCGGTGCGATCGGTCCCTGATACAGATGACAGATGAGCCGGATCGCCGCGCTCAGCGTGATGCCGAACGCGGGGCCGAGCTTCTCCGTCGCGCGGATGTTGTACGCGACTTCGAACGTCTCCTCGTACAACGGATCGATCGCGAGCAGCAGCACGAGCGCGGGCCACGTGGTGCGCGTGACCGGCTGCATGCGCGCGACGAGATCGAGCCCGGTCGCGGTCTTGAAGAGGAGATACAAGCCGGCGATGGAGACGTTCGCCACGAGGAAGAGCACCAGTCCCGCGATCGTGAGCGGGAAGTTCGCGCGCAATCCGAAGTCGCTGCGCCGCCAGCCGCGCGCGCGCAACAACAGAATCGAGAGCGTGCCGCAGACGACCTCGATCGCGACGAAGGTGTAGAGCCTGCGGTCGTCGTACAGCAGCGTCGTCGAATGCGTGGCGAGGCTCTGCATCAGATCGCGCGCGCTCATCACCGCGAACGGACCGAAGCAGAGCAGGTTGACGAGGAGCAACTCGCCCGCGGGTGAGAGCTTGCGCAGCACGCCGCGACTATAGCTGGCCCGGGCCGGCGCGGCCGGCTGCGCTAAGGGCCGAGCCGAGCAGCACGTGCGGTCGCTTCGGGAGCCAGTTCTCGACGCGGCTCAGGAAAATATGCACCTGCATGAAACGCTCGGCGGCCTCGGCGCACTATGGGTACGAAGGCCGAAACTCGATGACGAGGACGACTTCGACTTAAAAGAACTGCGCCCGCGGCGCATCAGGAGATTGATGATGGCTAGAGTGGCCGATTACGTGATTATCGCCGACGCCTGGCATGTGGACGACGGCAGCACGAACACCATCAGGTTCAACGTTCCGAGTAACTTTCACGCGGCCTCCCGCTGTGTCCTCAGCTTCATGTTCAAGGTGGCGAGCGCCGATGACATGACGCTCCGGGTCAGCATCAACGGTACGGACGTGTGGACGTGGAACACCAGCGGCGGCACCGACCAGCCGATGCGCTGCATCCAGGAAGTCGTGTCTGCGAACATCGTCAAGGCCGGCGAGAACCTGTTTCAGTTCTTCACGAATTCGAGCGACTTTCGTTTCACCGAGCTCTCGGACATCGTTCTCTGGTTCCAGGGCAACGCGTAGTCCTCACGCTTCTCAGATCGACGACGGCAGCGCGCGTCGCATCAAAAAAGCCGATCGATTCGGCGGCGAGGCACTGTAGGCGTTCTACAGCGCTCGCGTGATGCGACGCGCGCACATGCTCGCCTTCTTCACGGCAAGGTGCTGTGGCAAAACTCCCGCGTACGCCAGCTGCGTGATCCAAAGGAGAGCCGGCGGCACGAACTCTCGGCGCGCCGGGCAGCGAGTGAGTTCGGGCCGGCGAACTCGTCGTTGTCGAACACCCGCCACGCACCTCGACACATTCGTGCGAACTGCCGGTCCGTCGGTGCAGCCGGCGATTACGATCACCCGCCACGCTACGCCTGCGTACGCTCTGTGCACGCCTCCCGGAATGCTGATGAAATACAGCTGGTTATGTGACTTGAGTCAACTAGACTCAATGTGAGGTAACACCATGAATTTCAACAAGCTTACGGTCAAGGCGCAGGAAGCGGTGGTCGAGGCGCAGAACCTCGCCCGCGGCGCCGGCAACCCGGAAGTCACTTCCGAACACCTCCTGCTCGCGCTCGTTCGCCAGGAAGGCGGCATCGTCGCGCCGATCCTAAACAAGCTCGGCGTCACGCCCGGCACGGTCGAAGCCGAAGCCGCTGCCGCGGTCGCCAAGTTCTCGAAGGTGGGCGGCGCGTCCGCCGAGCCGATGATCGGCTCGTCGCTGCGCAAGGTGTTCGACGCGGCGTTCCAGTCCGCGCAGCAGTTCAACGACGAGTACGTTTCCACCGAGCACCTCCTCCTCGGCATCGCCGAGGCGAAAGGCTCGTCCGCCGCGGACATCCTCCGCCGCCACGGCGTCGTCGCCGACGCGGTGCTCAAGGCCCTGCAGTCCGTGCGCGGCACGCAGCGCGTCACCGACCAGAATCCCGAAGACAAATACCAGGCGCTCGAACGCTACGCGCGCGATCTCACCGCGCTCGCACGCCGGGGCAAGCTCGATCCCGTCATCGGACGCGACGAGGAAATCCGCCGCGTGATTCAGGTGCTCTCGCGCCGCACGAAGAACAATCCCGTCCTCATCGGCGAGCCGGGCGTCGGCAAGACCGCGATCGTCGAAGGACTCGCGCGCCGCGTCATCGCCGGCGACGTCCCCGAAGGTCTCAAGAACAAGCGCGTGGTCTCTCTCGATCTCGGTGCGCTCATCGCCGGCGCAAAGTACCGCGGCGAGTTCGAGGATCGTCTCAAGGCGGTGATCAAGGAAGTCGAGGAGAGCGAGGGCGAAGTCATCCTCTTCATCGACGAGCTGCACACGCTCGTCGGCGCGGGCGCGGCCGAAGGGTCGATGGACGCGTCGAACATGCTCAAGCCCGCGCTCGCGCGCGGCGAGCTGCGCGCCATCGGCGCGACGACGCTCAACGAGTATCAGAAGCACATCGAGAAGGACGCCGCGCTCGAGCGCCGCTTCCAGCCGGTGTACGTCGGCGAGCCGACGGTCGAGGACACGATCGCGATCCTGCGCGGCCTCAAGGAACGCTACGAGGTGCATCACAACGTGACGATCCGCGACTCGGCGATCGTCGCCGCGGCGACGCTGTCGAATCGCTACATCACCGATCGCTTTCTGCCGGACAAAGCCATCGATCTCATCGACGAGGCCGCGTCACGCCTGCGCATCGAGCTGACGTCGATGCCGCAGGAGATCGACGAACTGCAGCGGCGTCTCACGCAACTGCAGATCGAAGAGCAGGCGCTGCAGAAGGAAGAAAGCAATCCGGCCACGAAGGCGCGGCTCGACGTCGTGCGCGCGCAGATCGCCGAACATCAGGAGAAGATCTCCGGCCTCAAGGCGCAGTGGGAAAACGAGAAGGGCGTGATCACGCGCATCAACGAGCTGAAAAAGCGGCTCGAGGACGAGCGCGAGAACGCGGCGCGCGCGGAGCGCGAGGGCGATCTCAATCGCGCGGCGGAGCTGCGCTACGGCGCGATCCCGCAACTGCAGCGCGAGATCGACGCGGCGAACGCGCAGCTCGTGGAGATGCAGCAGCACGGTGCATTGCTTCGTGAAGAGGTGACGGAAGAAGACATCGCCGAGATCGTCTCGCGCTGGACGGGCGTTCCGGTCACGAAAATGCTCGAGTCGGAAGTGCAGAAGCTGGTGCGGATGGAGGACAACCTCCGCCGCCGCGTGGTGGGCCAGGAGGAAGCGGTGACGGCCGTCGCGAACGCGGTGCGCCGCTCGCGCGCGGGCCTCAAGGATCCGCAGCGCCCGATCGGCTCGTTCATCTTCATGGGACCGACCGGCGTCGGCAAGACCGAGCTCGCGCGCGCGCTCGCGGAGTTCCTCTTCGACGACGAGAACGCGATGGTGCGCATCGACATGTCGGAGTACATGGAGCGCCACGCGGTGGCGCGGCTCATCGGCGCGCCTCCGGGCTACGTCGGCTACGAGGAAGGCGGGCAGCTGACGGAAGCGATTCGCCGCCGGCCGTACGCGGTCGTGCTCTTCGACGAGATCGAGAAGGCGCATCCGGAAGTCTTCAACGTCTTCCTGCAGATCCTCGACGACGGCCGGCTCACCGACTCGAAGGGACGCGTGGTCGACTTCAAGAACACCGTCATCATCATGACCTCGAACGTCGGCTCGCAGTACATCCACGAGGCGTCGAAGGGCGAGCTCGGAGAAGAGGAGATGCGGAAGCGTGTCGAGGAGGAGCTCCATCGCCACTTCCGGCCGGAGTTCCTGAACCGCATCGACGACGTGATCGTCTTCCACTCGCTCGATCTCGCGCAGATCAAGCAGATCATCGGCATCCAGCTGCGCAGTCTCGCCAAGCGCATCGAGGAGCGCGGTCTCACGATCGAGATCAGCGACGCGGCGAAGGAGCTGCTCGCGAGCGAGGGCTACGATCCCGCGTTCGGCGCGCGGCCGCTCAAGCGCGCGCTGCAGCGCTTCATCATCGATCCGCTGGCGATCCGCCTGCTCGAAGGCGTCTTCAAGCCGGGCGACATCGTGTTCGTGAATGCGAACGGCGACAAGATCGAGCTCGCGCTGGAGCCGGAGACGGCCAGCGTGAACTGAGACGGCTATTCGATGTAGTAGAGGCGGATCGATTTGCCGATCCGCCTCACCGGCCGGTACATCCGCAGCCACGCGTACTCGCCCCAGCGCTGCTTGAAGATCATGGCCGTGTCGCTGACGGCGAGCCAGCCGGTGACTTTCGTGCCGGCGTGCACGTCGATCTGCGGCACGCCGTGGCGTTCGAGCTTCGCGTTCGTGAAGATGTCGGTGTGCAGTCCCTCGAGGTGCATCTCGCGGTAGACGCGCGCGAGGCGCAGTACGTCCTGTCCCCAATCGAGATTGCTGTCGACGGTGATGCGCGACGGATCGGGGCGCGCGGCCTCGTTGAACCACGCCAGGTAGTCGGGATGTTCGATCGCGACGCCGATGAAGAGCCACGCCAGCAACGCAACGAGCGCGGTGCGGCCGAACGCATCCGTCGCACGCCGCCAGATCTCCGCGACCGCGTGCGCGGCGACGATGGCGAGCGGCGCGTAAATCGGGAGCAGATGCCGGATGCCGATGTTGATCTTGCCGTGCATCGCCACGAGCAGGATCGCGAGTGCGGCGCCGACGTACGCGAGCCGCACGCGATCGCGCTCGCGGACGAGGAGCGCGATCCCCCACGCGAGCAGCAGCAGAAACGGGATCGGCGTCTTGTAGAAGAAGACGACGGGGAAGTAATACCACCAGCCTTTGTCGCTGTAGCGGCCGAGAAGGTACGTGCCGTGGCCGCCGCGATCGTGCACGGCCACGATGCCGAGGCCGATCGGAAGCGCGGGCGCGGGCATCGGCACCTCGTTGGCGATCCAGCGCAGCGGAACGCGCAGCGCGTCGACGGGCGCCATCTGATCGAAGACGTACGTCGCGAAGTCGCCGCCGTACGTGACCGGACGCCCGAACGAGAAGCGGTAGCCGCCCCACGTGACGAAGAACGCGACGGCGAGTGCGATCAGCACGGGCTTCCACGCGACGCGCGGGCGCCAGCGCGCGATCACGAGCACGACCGCCGTCGCGGGAAAGTAGACGATGAACGACATCTTCGAGAGCACGCCGAGGCCGATGGCGAGTCCGAGAAGCGCGGCGCGGCGCGGCGTGGCAAGTTCGAGAAAACGATCGAGCGCGTAGAGCGCGAACGGCAGCGTGGCGGCCACGGCGAGATCGGTCGTGACGAGGCCGGCGTGTCCGAGGATCGGCGGCAGGTTCGTGAAGAGCGCGACGGCGAGAATCGCGACGCGTTGCGAGAACGCGCGCCGCGCCCACAGCGCGACGGCGGCGCAGGCGAGGATCAGCAGCGGGAGATTGCCGGCGCGCGCGCGGGCGAGCGTCTTCTCGTAGCGGTCGCCGTGGTAGAGGAGCTCGTTGCCTTTGTCGGTGTCGTCGGTCGCCTTCGGATTCGGGTAGCCGGCGAGCCACAGCGGCAGCGCGCAGAGCGCGCGGGCGAGCGGCGGATGGCTCGGATCGACGGTATACGGGCCCACGAACCACTGGTAGCCGGCGGCGAGATGCACCGGCTCGTCGAGCGTCTCGCTGAAGACGCGCCACGTCGAGGCGACGCGGATGCAGGCCAGGAGCGTGAGCGCCGCGACCGCGGCGAAGTACGTCCATTGCCGTTGCATTCGGCGCAGCCTAACGCAAGGGAACAAGTTTTGCCTGCCATGCGGACAACGATGTTCGAGAGGAGTTTCCGGAATGCGTAAGCTGGTGTTGCCGCTCGTGGCGTTGCTCGTTCTCTTCGTTGCGTGCAAGGGACATGAATCGTCGACGGACACGTCTGACACGAACGCCTCGACGGCCGCGGCGAGCGATTCGGCGGGAACCAGCACCGCGGAGACGGACACGGTGGCGACCGCGCCGGCGACCGGTACTTCGGCCACCGCCCCGCTCGCGGCGAACGGCACGGCCGTCGTCACGCCGACCGACACGAGCTCGACGATCGTGACGCCGACGACGACCACGCAGTCCGTCACGACGCCGACCGAGACGACGGCCACCGTCGTGACCACGACGCGGAAGCAGTAGCGATGCGCAAGGCGATCCTGCCCGCGCTGCTCGCGCTTCTCTGCGGCGTCGCATGCGGCGGCAACGGCCGCGACGAGGCGAAGACGTCGCCGCCGAAGAACTCGACGGTCTCCGACGGCAACGGTCCGCGCGCGACTGCGCGGCTCGATCCGTCGCTCAACCCGCAGCGCGACGAGCCGGCGAGCCGGCCGACCGTCGTCTCACCGATCCAGCGCGTCGATCTGCTCGAGTATCAGATCAACATGCCGGACACGCTGCACGCGGGCACGGTGAACTTCCGCGTCGACAACGCCGGCAAGGAGAACCACGCCTTCGCCATCGAAGGCAACGGCGTCGCGCAAAAGTCGGAGATCCTGTCGCGCGGCAACAACGGCACCGTCACCGTGACGCTCAAGCCGGGCACGTACACGATCTACTGTCCGGTCGATCATCACCGCGAGAAGGGGATGACGAAGACCATTGTCGTTCAGTGATGAACGCACCGAGCAGTGATCAGTAGGAGCCGTTCTCGGGCGCGAACATCACCTCGTAGACTCTGCGCGCCCAGCTGCGCTTCCCGAACTCCACCCGCCCTTCCTGCCGGAGCCATTCTTTGATGGGGAGCGTGAAGCCCGTCTTGCGGCGCTTCCGGATCTCCGGCGGCAGCGGCGGCCGCGGCGCATTCGCGAGGATGCCTTTGCCGCGCTCGCGGCGCGTGACGAGCACCGGTGCGAGCTTGCGCAGCAGGTGCGCGTCGACGAGCGGTACGCGCACCTCCAGCGAATGGGCCATGCTCGCCCAGTCCATGTCGCGCAGCAGCTGATTGCGCAGATAGAGCGACGACTCCAGCGCGGCGATGCGCGCGTACGCGTTGCCGGGATCGGGCGTGACGGCGCGTTCGAGGAGGCCGAGGAGGTCGAGGCGCGCGAGGCCTTCGCGAGCGACGTCGTCGCCGAGGACGTCGGGGAGCTCGGAGGAGAGAAAGCGTCCGCGCTTGACGAGATACGCGCCGGCCCAGCTGCCGCCGTAGCGGACGATCTCGCCCATCTTCGGGCTGATGTGGCGGCTGCGTTTCGCGAGCGCGCGGTTGACGCGGTACACGCCTTCGCCGAGGCCGGGGACGCGCGCGAGCACCTGCGTCACCGGCATCCAGCGCGGGATGTCGCGGAAGGACGTGTAGCCGCCGAACAGCTCGTCGCCGCCGGTGCCCGACATCGCGACCTTCAGCCCCAGTTCCGCGGCGGCCTTGCTGATGAAGTAGCTGTTGAGGCCATCGACGGTGGGCTGGTCCATCGCGGCGAAGATCTTCGGCAGCTCGGCGCGAAAGTCGTCGCGCGTGAGGTCGCGGATGGTGTGCGGCACGCCGTACTGCTGCGCGACGAGTTGCGCGAGCGGCGCCTCGTCGTTGTCGCGGCCGCGGTATTCGGCGAAGCGCAGCGTCATCGTCTGCAGATCGTCCGCGCCGCTCTCGCGCGCGAGCGCGACGATGGCCGTGGAATCGATGCCGGCGGAGAGGAACGCGCCGACCGGCACGTCGGCGACCATGTGGTAGCGCACCGATTCGAGCAGCGCGTCGTGCACGATCGCGGCGCGCTCGTCGTCGCTCACCTCACGCGCGTGCGCGACGCCGTCGCGCAGCGTGGCTGCGATGGAGAAGTACGGCACCGGATTGCCGATGCCGTTCGCGTCGACCCACGCGTACGAGCCGGCGGGCAGCGCGCGAATCGCGCGATACATCGTGAACGGCTCCGGCACGGTGCCGCGCAGGAAGAAGCCCGCGGCGGCGGCGGGATCGAACTGCTTCGAGACGCGTCCGCCGGCGACGAGCGCCTTCACCTGCGAGGCGATGCGGAGCGTGCCGCCGTCGTCGGCGTAGTAGAGCGGCTTGATGCCGTACGGGTCGCGCGCGAGCAGCAGTCGGTTCGTCTCGCCGTCCCACAGCGCGAGCGCGAACATGCCGCGCAGCTGCTCGAGCATGGCCACGCCGCGCCGCGCATAGAGCGCGAGGAGCACTTCCGTGTCCGAATGCGACGAGAAGTGCACGCCCTCGCGCTCGAGCTCCGCGCGCAGCGCGCGGTAGTTGTAGATCTCGCCGTTGTAGACGACGACGCGCTCGCCGCGGCGCATCGGCTGCGCGCCGCCGGGCGAGAGATCGATGATGGCCAGGCGGCGGTGTCCGAGTCCGACGCGGCCGTCGTGCGAGAACCACGCGTCGGCGGCGTCGGGTCCGCGCGAGCGCATGCATTCGCGCGAGGCGAGGAGCTCGTTGCGATCGACCGGCGGTGCGTCGGCGCGATACGCGAAGATGCCGTTGATGCCGCACATCGGCTATTCGATCAGCACGATGCCGCCGGTCTCCGGCTTCGCCGGCGTCGACGGAGCCGGCGCGGCGCCGATGGAGCGCGAGAGGAAGAGATCGGTGTCGGCCTTGCCGTCGGCGGTGAAGCCGATCACGAGATAGCGCGCCGGCTGCGGGATGTATTTGTACGCGTTGCCCCACGGGTCGTGCAGGTACGACGCGGAGAGGTAGTTCGGCACGAGGTCGGCGAGCGTCCGCGGCGGCGCGCCGTGCACGTCGTTGTACTTGTCGATGGCCGTGCCGATGGCCTCGATGCGCTGCAGCGAGATCGCCTTGCGCGTGCTCGCCGGCGCGGAGAGGCCGCCGCCGAGCGGCGCGAACCCGTTCAGCGGATTCTTGAACGACGTCACGAGCGACGCGAGCGCGAGAATCACCAGGATCAGCACGAGCGGCAGCGGCACCGGCGTTTCGGCGACTTCGTCTTCATCGACCGGCGTGGCCTGCTGCACGACCGCGGCGGCGCTCTGGCCGCGCATCTCTTCGATGAGGTCGCGCGTCAGCAGCTCGTACAGCGCCTTGTTCGCGTCGAACTCCGGCAGGCGCGAGCCCTCGATGATCTCGCCGACGGTCATCGTGCCGTCGACCATGTCGTAGATCGCTTTCTCTTCCTGCGAGATGCGGATCTTGTCCGACACTCCTCGGCGGCGCCGCATGACGCTCGACTCGTCGAAGTCGATCTCGTCCGCTTCCTCCGCGCCGACGACCACGATCTCCTGGTCCGTCAGCTTCTTGCGGAAGACCATGTCGTACGAGCGGATGCGCTTCTCGATGATCGGCCACTCGTCGATCATCCGCGCGCCTTCCATGAGGATCGATTCGGCGGTGATCGGCACGACGTTGTCGCGGTCGTACTCGATGGTCGTTTCCTGGGAGAACTGGTAGTCGCCGTCTTTCCAGCGGAAGAGGCGATAGACGATCTGCATGATCTGCAGCTGGATCGCCTCGCGCAGCGAGTCCTGCGAAATGATCCCGTAGTGCGTGAGGATGAAGCCGAGGCGCTGGAGCGTCTCTTTCTGGATCTCGAGCGCGCGATTGAGCTGATCCTGCGTGAGGAAGCCGGTGCGCATGAGCACCGTGCCGAGGCGATTTTCGAGACGGCGATTGAGCGAGTCGGCGCCGACGACTTTACCGTCGAGGAACGTGACGGTGACGGTGTCGTCTTTGCCGCGCAGCGTCAGCACGCCCGTTTTCCGCTGCAGCCCGATGAGCTGCAGGATATCGGCGAGACTGAAGTCGCGGAGCGTGCCTTCGAGTGCCACTAGCCGGTGACCCTCCGCCGGTACACCGGGAGCGACATCGTCAGCCAGAGCACGACCGCGAGCGCGACCGCGCCGATGCGCACGATGAGATGCGCGACGTCGGCGACCGGGCCGATGGCGGGCGCGAGCCGGCCGATGAAGATCGCCGTCGCGACGAGCAAGGCGAAGACGAACATGCCCGCGGCGCCGGAAGCCGTGCGTCCTTCGAGCATCTGCGCGGAGCCGGGGAGGAACGTCGCGAAGACGCGGTTGCGCGTCTGCATGCCGGAGTGGTGCTCGGTGACTTCCTCGAGCTTCTTGCGTTTCGTGTCGAGCGAGACGCCGTCGCGCTTGAGATAGATGTGGATGCACTGCGTGCAGTAGGTCGAGCTCTCGCGCGCCGACTTGCAGCGGTGGCAGAACGTGCGGCCGCATTTGATGCACGCGTTCGCGTAGCCGCCGCGGCGGTGCGCGAGCCAGAGCACGACCGCGAGCAGCAGCGACGCGAGCGCGCCGAGCGTCACCGGATTGAGCGCGCTCGCGGCCGGAGCGAACTGCGCGTAGTTGCCGAAGAGCGAGGCCAGTTCCTTGCGCTGCGACAACTCGCGCGTGATCGCCCACGCCTCGTCGAGCGGCGGGTGATACATGACGATCTTCTGCGGCGGCGGATTGCGCGTGAGGCGGTCGATGACGCCGGGATCGGCGCCGCGCGCCTTCTCGAGCATGCGCGCCTGCTGGTCGAACTTGTACGTCTCGCCGTCCGCGACGGAGGCGTTGTAGTACGCGATGGCGAGCTTCGGATCGTCCGCCTGCGCCTGTTCGTATTCGGTGATCGCGGCGGGGAACTCGTTGGTGAGGAAGTGCAGGTTGCCGAGGTTGACGTGCGCGCCGGCGTAGTTCTTCCGCAGCTCGATCGCGCGGCGGTAATGCTGCGCGGCCTGCTCTTCCATCCCGTCGAAGCTCTGCAGATTGCCGAGGAGCAGATGCAGCGTCGCGTTGTCGGGAACGATGGCGAGCAACTCCTGCAAACGACGCATCGCCTCGGGCTGATAACTCTGTTCGTTGCTCGCGATCGCGGCCTGCATCACGGGGCTGTCGATGCCGGCGATGCCGGTGGCGTCGGCGTCGACGACGATCGGCACGAGCGCGACGAGGAGCAGCAGCACGATCGCGACGACGCGCTCGGCCGGCGCGGCGTAGCCGAAGAAGATCGCCAGCCAGTAGAAGATCAGCCACATCGGACCGAGCCAGAGGAACAGCGGCAGGAACAGCATCGCGAACGCGAGCACGGTCACCGAGCCGCCGTGCACGCGCGTGCCGAGCAGCTCGCGGAAGTCGTGCGCGGCCGAGCGGCCGTAGCGGAAGAAGAGCGCGATCGCGAAGACGACCGTGGTGAGCGCGATCGCCAGCGCGACGACGAGCAGCAAATCCGCGTGGCCGAGCGTCCGCGCGCGATAGTTGCCGAAGACGCGCGCGAAACCCTGCGCGACGAGCGGCAGCGCCTTGCCCCACTCGCCGTGCGCCGCGGCGCGATCGGCTTCACTGAAGGCAACGGACGGCGACGCGGGATCGAGATCGTGCGCGGCCTTCGCGGCCCACGCGCTCAGCTCCGGGGTTGCTTTCGCCGACTCGCGCGCGAGTCCCGCGGCGGCCGTGGCGTAAACCGGATACGTCTTCACGCCGTACGCGTGGCCGGCGGTGAGGAGGTCGGACGTTTTTTTCGCGGCGTCGGCATAGTCGCCGTCGCGCGCGGAAGCCAGCGCCTGCGGCCACAGATCGCGCGGCGACGCCTGCTCGGCGCGCAGCGGGTGCGCGGCGGCGAGCGCGGCGGCGGCGATGATGGCGGCGGCGAGGCGGCGTCTCATCAGAGGCTCTTCGTGCGCTGGACGTAGGCGAGCTTCAGTTCACCGAGGTGCGTCTCGAGGAACTCCGTCTCCTCCTCGGTGAGGTTGCCGGCGGTCTTCTCCTGCAGCAGCGCGAGGATGTCGATGAGCTGCCGCGCGGCGGCGGGATCGGCCGCGCTCTGCGGGCGATACGGATCGCGCAGCATGCCGAGGAGCATGTAGGCCTGCATGATGAGGCCTTCGAGAAAGTGCGTGAACGGCGTGTCGGGATTCGCGGCGCGGTCGGCGACGCTGCGGCCGGCTTGCTCGCGCCGATCCTGTTTCGGCGGCTGCTTCGCTGCGGTGGCGCCAGCCTGCTTCGGCGTTTCGTTCGGCGTTTCTTGCGGAGGCGGCGGAGGCGGAGGCTCGGCGGCGCGCGGCGGTGGCGCGTCGCTCGGCTGAATCTCCTTCTTGAACTCGTCGCGGATTTCGCCGTCGGCGGTGAAGATCCGTTTGTCGGTGACCTTCAACTCCTTCGGCGCCGGCTTGTCACTTGGCAAGGCCGCCTCCCGGCTTCAATGTTTGCATGAAAAAGCGGTCGATGCGCGCGTTCGCGTCGGCCGCGTCCGCGGCGACGTAGCCGGCCTTGTTGTTCGGATTGATGAAGGCGTGGCCGGCGTCGGGATAGATCTTGAGATCGGCCGTTTTGCCGGCGGCGTGCAGCGCCTTGTCGAACGCCTGCACGTCGGCCGGCGGAATGCCTTTGTCGAGCGCACCGAAGTTGCCGAGGATCGGCGTCTTGATCTTCGCGATCGTCGCGGGATCGGTGACGAGCCGGCCGTAGTTGATGACGCTCGCCGCGAGGCGCGGCTCGTTCGTTGTGAGGCCGAGCGAGTAGCCGCCGCCCATGCACCAGCCGATGACGCCGATGCGCGCGGGATCGACGTCGTCGCGCTTCGCGAGGTACTCGAAGGCGCCTTTGAGATCGGCGAGCGCGCGATCTTCCGGCAGCGCGCGCGAGAGCTCGTGTGCGGTCTCCTGATCGTTCGCGACCTGGCCGCGATAGAGATCGACCGCGAGCGCGACATAGCCCTGCGACGCAAAGCGATCCGCCTGCTGCTTCACCCAGTCGTTGAGCCCCCACCACTCGTGAATGACGATGATGGCCGGCTTGCGTCCGGACGCGGCGGGCGGCGTCGCCAGATACGCGCTGGCGTTCCCCGCGAGCGACGGATAGCTGATGCGCGGAATCGCGGCGGACGCGGGTGCTGCAGCCGGCGGCGGCGAAGACGCGGTCGTCGCGGTCGCCGACGGAGGCGGCGCGGCCGCGGGCGCGGTGTTGTTGCGGTTGCAGGAGACGAGCGTGAGAAAGAGAGCGAGCGTGAAGAGGCTGCTTCGACGCATGGTGCAGAACGATATCATGGCGCCGTTGCCGGCAGAGGCAACCGGCAACGATGAAGATCTACCAGATTCTCGAGTTCAATCAGTTCAATACCGGGTCGGTCCATCAGATGTTTCAGGCGGCGTCGGGCCTGCGCCAGCGCGGCCACGACGTGACCATCGTCAGTAAACCGGACGCGATCCTCGCCGCCAAAGCCGCCGAGCAGGACATCCATTTCCACGGCCTTCCCTTTCGCCATCAGTTCGACTTCGCGACGGTTCGCGCGCTGCGGCGCTTGTTCCGCAACGCGCCGCCGGACGTCATTCACGTGCACAAGGGCATCTCGCACGCGCTCGCGCTCGCGGCGACGTGGCGCCGGCCGGCCGGCGCGTTCGTCGTCAATCGCGGCGTGTCGTTTCCGCTCGACCTCTGGAACCGCGGCAAATACCGCACGAGCCGCGTCGACCGCGTCGTCACCGTCTGCCGGCAGATCAAGGACGTGATCGGGACGTCGGGACGCTTGCCCGAGGAGAAGGTGCAAGTCATTTATGCGGGCACGGATGTGATGCTGTTCGATCCCGTGCGTTGGGACGCCCGCGCGTTCCGCCGCGAAAAGTCGATCGCGGACGATCGCTTCGTCGTCGCGCAGGTCGGCGTGCGCGACTGGAAAGGGTGGAAGGAGCTGATCGATTCGGTCTCCGACGTCGCCCCCGCGCATCCGAACGTCCACCTGCTGCTCATCGGCTGCCGCAATGCGCAGGAGAAAGACGAAGTGCTGCGGTACGCGCGCGAAGTCGGCGTCGAGGAACGCGTGAGCGCGGTCGAATACCGCACCGACATGCCGAACGTCTTCGCGTCGTGCGACGTCGTGGTCGACGCATCGTGGGCCGGCACCGGCATCACCGGCACGATCCGCGAGGCGATGGCGATGGGCAAGCCGGTGATCGCGACCGACGCCGGCGGCAACCAGGAGCTTGTGTCGACATCCGATGTCGGCTGGCTCGTGCCGATGAAGGACCGCGCGGCGCTGACGAAGGCGCTGCGCGCGGTGATCGCGAATCCCGCGCGCGCGGCGGAGATCGGGAATGCCGCCCGGCAGCACGTCGTGAAGGGGTTCTCGAAGGAACTGCGGATCAATCGGCTGGAGGAGCTGTACGCGTCGATCCTGCGCTCAAAACGTTGACGTGCTCGGCGACGCTCGCCGCTAATCCTTCGAGGTCGTAGCCACCTTCGAGCAGCGAGAACAGCCGCCCGCCGCACCAGCGTTCGGCCGATTCGACGATGCGCCGCGTGAGCTCGCCGTACGCGCCCTCCGTCACGCGCATGCCGCCGAGCGGATCGCGGCGATGCGCGTCGAAGCCCGCCGAGAGCAGGATCGCGTTCGGACGGAACTCGTCGATGGCGCGCACGATCTCGTCTTCGGTCGCGCGCAGAAACGCGGCGTCGCCCTCGCCCGCTTCGAGCGGCACGTTCTTGGTGAAGCCGCGCCCTGCGCCGGTGCCGATCTCCTCGCGCGCGCCGGTGCCCGGATAAAACGGATAGCGATGGATCGACGCGTAGTACACGTCGCCGCGCTCTTCGAAGAGATGCTGCGTGCCGTTGCCGTGATGGACGTCGAAGTCGTAGATGAACACGCGCTCGATGCCCGGCTGCTCGCGCAGAAACTCCGCCACGCACGCGATCGTGTTGAAGAAGCAGAAGCCCATCGCCTGCGCGCGCTCGGCGTGATGTCCCGGCGGACGCGCGATCACGAACGCGCGCCGCGCGTCGCCGCTTCCGTACGCCTCCGCCGCGGCCGCCAGCGAAATCCCGACCGCCGCGCGCGCGGCGCTGAAGCTCGCCGACGAGATCGGATTGTCGACCGAATGGAAGTAGCGGAAGCCGGCGCGCGTGGCGTCGTCGAGGTCCCGCTCGTACTGCGCCGAATGCACTTTGGCGATGATGCGGCTGGTCTCCGGATGCAAATCCGGATCGACGATCAACTGCTCGCGGACGCCCGCGCGCGTGACTCCTTCAATGGCCGCATCGAGCCGCGAGGCGCGCTCGGGATGGCCCGGACCGGTGTCGTGTCGATGGAAAACGGAGCTCGTGTAGATCTTCAACATCAGCGACCCGTGGTACAACGTCCGGCGCCTTGAAGCGCATTCTCCAGCTGGCGGCGATCGTCGCGCTCACCGTCTTTTTTCTCTGGCTTTTCCTGCACAACGCGAATTTCGCCGACGTCGGCGCCATCCTGCGCACGACGACGCCCGGCTGGATCGTCGTGGGACTGCTCGTGAACATCTGCGCGATTCTCTTGCGCACGGTCCGCTGGCGCACGATCCTCGATCCCGACGATCCGCCGCCGTTCGGCGCGACCTTCTTCGCCAACGCCGTCGGCTACATGCTGTCCATCGTGCTGCCGATCCGCGCGGCCGACCTCGCCCGTCCGGCCATGCTCGCGCGCCGTACATCCCACCGTTTCTCCGGCGCCCTCGGCACCGTCCTCACCGAGCGCGTGCTCGATCTCATCAGCATCCTCGGCATGTTCGTCTACTTCGCCGCGCGCCGCTGGCGCGAGCTCTCGCACAATCCCGCCGTCGCGGGCTGGTTCTACATCGTGCGCATCGGTGCGATCGCGGCGGCGGCGATCCTCGTCGCGCTCTTCACGCTCATGTTCGCGATCTACTTCTTCGGGTCGTCCGTGCGGCGGATGCACGCGGCGATCGGACGCATCCTGCCGCGCCGCATCCGCGACGCGTGGATGCACTTCTTCGACTCGTTCGCGGCCACGCTGACGATCGCGCGGCATCGCACGGCGTTCATCAAGGTCGTGCTGTGCACCGCCGGCGTCTGGATGTGTCTCAGCTCGCAGTTCTGGTTCTCCACGCTCGCCGCGCATCATCCGCTGCCGTTCGACTCCAGCTTCTTCGTCATCGGCGTGACCACGGTCGGGCTCGCGATTCCGACGCCCGGCGGCGTCGGAGGCTTTCACAAAGCATGTCAGCTCGTGCTGACGCACTTCTACGGCTTCGACATCGACCTCTCCATCGCCATCGCCGTGCTCTTCCATCTCGTCAGCACGCTTCCCGTGCTGGTGACGGGACTATTTTTGTTTGCGAGAGCGGGGCTGCGGCCGGGGGACTTTAGAAAAAGCGAATGAAGAATGCAGAACGCAGAATGAAGAATGAAGAAGTGAGGTGGGCCGCTGCGCGGCCGCGCTTTCTACGTTCTTCATTCTGCGTTCTGCGTTCTTCTTTCAGCTTTTGACGGTTGTGATATACGGGCCGCACCATGCGCTGCCCGTATTGCAGCAATCTCGAGGATCGCGTCGTCGACTCGCGCGAGAGCCGGGAGGGCGATGTGATCCGCAGGCGCCGCGAGTGCGCCGCGTGCGAGCGGCGCTTCACGTCCTACGAGAAAATCGAGCTGCCGACGTTCCAGGTCGTCAAACGCGACGAGCGCCGTGAGGCGTACGACCGCGGCAAGTTGATGCGCGGCCTGCAGATCGCCTGTCGCAAACGTCCCGTGCCGCAGGCGCAGCTCGAACGCATCGCCGACTCCATCGAGTCGGTGATGGCCGACGCCGGCGAGCGCGAGATCTCCTCGCAGGCCCTCGGCACCATGGTCATGGATCGCCTGCGCGGACTCGATCCGGTCGCTTACGTCCGGTTCGCGTCCGTGTACCGCCGCTTCGAAGATGTCGATGCGTTTGTGAAGGAGCTGCACCGTCTGAAATGAGGCGGGAACAGCCATTGCACGGAACCGCCGCTGGTTCTCCCCGATCGAGAGGCTGAGATGACTGACGCGAACGAAACCGCGAAAGAAGAAGCAATCAAAATCCCCGACGTCCTTCCGGTCCTGCCGCTGAAGGATCTCGTCATCTTCCCGTTCATCATCGTTCCGCTGTCCGTGTCGCGCGAGAAGTCGATCAACGCCGTCGATCAGGCGCTGGCCGAAAACCGCGTGATCATGCTGACCGCGCAGAAGGACTTTCAGAACGAGGATCCGGGCGAAGAGGATCTGTATCGCGTCGGCACCGTCGCGATCATCATGCGCATGCTGAAGCTGCCGGACGGCCGCATCCGCATCCTGGTGCAGGGCCTCTCCCGCGCGCGCATCGACTACTTCATCCAGACCGCGCCGTTTTTCAAAGCGAAAATCACGCGCATCGAGGAGCCGGTCACCAAGGACCGCGGCCTCGAGGTCGAGGCGCTCATCCGCGCCGTGAAGCAGAACCTCGACCGCGCCGTGTCGCTCGGCAAGAACATCTCGCCCGAGGTCATGGTGATTGCGGCGAATCTCGACGATCCGGCGCGGCTGACGGATCTCGCCGCGTCGAACCTCGACCTCAAACTCGAGGAAGCGCAGGGCATTCTCGAGACGATCGATCCCGTCGAGCGCCTCAAGAAAGTCAACGAGATGCTCACGCGCGAGATCAACCTGCTCACGATGCAGCAGGAGATCTCGTCCGCCGCGCAGGGCGAGATGAACAAGTCGCAGCGCGAGTACTTCCTGCGGCAGCAGCTGAAAGCGATCCAGTCGGAGCTCGGCGAAGGCGAAGAGCTCGCCGAAGAAGTCGAGAACTACCGCAAGAAGATCGAAGAGAAAGCGATCCCGCAGGAAGCGCGCGAGGAAGTCGAGAAGCAGATCAAACGCCTCGAACGCTCGCATCCCGACTCGGCCGAGACGTCGATCATCCGCACGTATCTCGACTGGATGACCGGCCTGCCGTGGGGCGTGATGTCCGCCGACAACCACGATCTCAGCCGCGCGCGCGGTGTGCTCGACGAGGATCACTACGATCTCGAGAAGATCAAGGAGCGCATCCTCGAATACCTCGCCGTGCGCAAGCTGCGCGGCCAGAAGATGAAGGGTCCGATCCTCTGCTTCGTCGGACCTCCGGGCGTCGGCAAAACATCCCTCGGCCGTTCGATCGCGCGCGCGCTCGACCGCAAGTTCGTGCGTATCTCCCTCGGCGGCGTGCGCGATGAAGCGGAAATCCGTGGGCATCGCCGGACCTATGTCGGCGCGCTGCCCGGCCGCATCATCCAGGGCATCAATCAGGCGCAGACGTCGAACCCTGTCTTCATGCTCGACGAGGTCGACAAGATCGGCGCCGACTACCGCGGCGATCCGTCGTCCGCGCTGCTCGAAGTCCTCGACCCCGAGCAGAACTTCTCGTTCCGCGATCACTACCTCGGCGTTGCGTACGACCTTTCGAACGTGATGTTCATCGTCACGGCGAACGTGCTCGACACCATTCAGCCCGCGTTCCTCGACCGCATGGAAGTCATCCGCCTCTCCGGCTACACGGACGAGGAGAAGCTGATGATCGCCAAGCAGCACATCATCCCGAAGCAGATGGAAGAGAACGGGATCGCGGAAGTGCCGGTCGTCTGGACCGATAGCGGGATCACGCGCGTCATCACCGGCTACACGAAGGAAGCGGGCCTGCGCAACCTCGAGCGCGAGGTCGGCACGATCTGCCGCAAGATCGCCGTGCAGGTCGCCGAAGGAAAGACGGAGCAGCAGTACCGCATCACCGACGCGAATGTCGACAAGTACCTCGGACCGATGAAGCACTTCGCCGAGGAGCTGCTCGAGCGCGATCAGGTCGGCGTGGCGACGGGGCTTGCGTGGACCGCGGTCGGCGGCGACATCCTCTTCATCGAGGCGACCGCGGTGCGCGGCAAGGGCAAGCTGTCACTGACCGGCCAGCTCGGCGACGTGATGAAGGAGTCCGCGCAGGCCGCGCTCACGTACGCGCGCGCCCACGCCGACGAGCAGGGCATCCCCGCCGACTACTTCGAGACGCACGACATCCACATCCACGTCCCCGCCGGCGCGATTCCGAAAGACGGCCCGTCGGCCGGCATCACGATCACGACGGCGATCATCTCCGTGCTCACCGGCCGCCCGATCCGCCGCAATGTCGCGATGACCGGCGAGGTCACGCTGCGCGGCGACGTCCTCCCGATCGGCGGAGTGAAGGAAAAAGTCCTCGCCGCCCGTGCGGCAAAACTGAACACCGTCATTCTGCCGAAGCTGAACGAACGCGACCTGATCGACGTCCCCGAGCCGATCAAACGCGACATGACCTTCCACTTCGTCGAGCACGTCGAGGACGTCCTCGAGATCGCCCTCCTCGAACGCAGCGCCGCCGAACAAAAAACCACCGACCGCGCCGGGCGCGAATCGCACCCGCTCCCCGAGCCGGAACCCGCGAGCCACGAGCACCTGCCCGTGGGCCAGGCGTAAGGATCACGAGATCGCCGTCAGAAGCTGACGGCGATCTCGTTCGTTCCGGCAGGTACCTCGATCGCACAGAGGTGCACGTTGGCGGGATACACGCGCAGGTCGCGTTGCGCGGTACTTGCGCGTACCTGACGCGTGTACGAGCGGGCGAGGAACACGAACGCAGCGCTGCTCGCCGTACTGCGGAAGATGACGCGATCCGCCTCGTTGCGGATCATCTCCACGACAGCAGCGCCGTTCTGCGCGATGCGTCCGCTTCCTTCGACCATCACGGTCGACTGCTCGTCGAACGCGCCGCTGGTGAAGCTCGCGAATGCTGCTTCGGGCGTCCGCACCCAGACGATCTTCGGCGGCACCCGCAGTTCCGAAAGACGCGGCTCGATGAGAGAAAGCGTGGCTGGGATTCCAATCGACGCTTCCTGCGCGACCGTGCGTAATCCCGGCATTCCCGCAGGGACATCGGACGCAATGACCGCTGCCACGGCGACACCGCGAAGCCACCGAATGCGCTGCGGCCACGGCATTCCTTCGAGCCACTCCTCGACGAGTTGATTGCGCCACGTGTAGCTGCCGTCGGGCGAGCGGTCGTACGCGTATTGCACGCCGTAGATCGAGCCATAGAGCGCCCACGCCTGCCGCGATTGGGCAATGGCGAGTTGCGATGAATCGTCCGCGCCGTAATGTCCCATGAGGCCATCGACCGGCGCGTCGAGATCCTTCGCCGCTCGCTCGAACACGCGTCCATGAACGGAACGGGCCGCATTGAGGAGCGGCGAAACATCCGTTTGTCGCGAGCGCGTAATCTTCGGCATCAGGTCTGCGCCGGCCACAATCAATTCGAGCGCAATAGCCGCTGCAATGACTGCGTCAAACACGATGGTTCGCCTGCGCACGATCCAGAAGAAAAGAAGCGAGCACAGCACGGCGGCCTCCGACAATCTTGTGACGACGAGTGTCTGCAGCGGCGCCAGAACCACTGCCGGCGGCTCGCGCCAGCGTGGATCCGAAAACGCGCGCTCGATCCAGCGTGTGATCGCATCGCCATGCAAGCCGGCGGCGAGAGCGCCAGCGAGCGAAACCAACGCGGCACTGGCCATGGAAAACGCCACGTGGCCACGCGCGGGTGAGCGTGCGGGCAGGCCATTGAGATACGCGAAACCGTGCGCGACGAGCACGCTCACGCACAAAGTTGCGAACAGAAACGCTTTGATCGGAAATCGGACGACGTGCAGGAGAGGCAAAAGCGGCCACAGTCGCTCGCTGCCCGGCAAATATCCGCCGAAGGAGACGATGGCCGTCACGACCAGCAGGATCCACCATGGACGGTGCTCGCGGAATCGCGTGAGCGCGCCGTATGCGCAGAGAATCGCCAGCGCGACGACACCGGTCGTGATCGACCAGACGGAAGGGAGCGCGTTGCGGGAGACCGCGTACCCCCACCACGTTCCCACGAGCAGGTGCGAGGGATTTCCGAAAAAGCCGGGAACGAGCTCCTCGATCAGCCGCACGGGATGCAGTGAATAGCTCGCCGCCTGAGCGAACGAGAATCCGTGTACGACCCGGCTCGATTCGAGCGCGGCTAGTAACGTCTCGCGATGCAAGGGGAATGTGATCGCCAACGCAAGCGAGCCGGGGATCACCAGTCCACCGATTCCTCGCAATCGCCCGCGCCTCCATGCAAGCCCGAGCGCGAGGAGGAGCGTCGCCACAATGAATACCGGCTCGCCCGACAACGAAAACAATGCGAGCACCGTAGTACGAACAGCGGCCATGCGCGCAGTCATGGTCACAGCCGCATGTTCTGCAATCAGGAGAATCCACGGAATCCATGCAATGGAAGTGAGCGCATTGATCGACGATGTCATGGACAGCACGTATCCGGACAGCGTGAAACATAGTGCGCCCGCGATGGCTGCCGTCGGCCGTTTTGTGCGCTCCAATAGCCACGCGAACACTCCAATGAAAAGCAGTGCGAGGTGAACGCCGACATGGGCTTCAATGCTGTTCCGGCTTTTCGGAAACGGATACCAGATCAGCAGATTGGGATTTCCTCTATATGGCTGACCGAAAGAAGCAGCGGGGTTGATTTTCGCGAAGCCAATTCCACGAAACGCACTCCACGCAGGGCGGTGCGTCGTCCCGATATCGCGAAGAAATAATTCCTGCCCTGTAATGAGCGGATACAGCAGCGGCAGGAGTACCAGCAATCCCGCCGCTGTAACAATACTGAGTCCAACGAGCCGCTTCATCGAATGTGCATGCTATAGTAGCCGTCACCGTCAGATCGAAAATTTAAAAACGAGGAGCTGCTATGCGCGCTTCGGCAGAGCGGTGTTTTGTGGCGACGTGTCTCGTCTGGTCTCTTTTGACGCAGCCGCTCCTCGCCTGTGATCTGTCGCCGCAGCAGGACTGTGGACCCAGTTTCGTCGTTCCGCGCGGAGTCAAGCGGGTCGGCGTGACGTACCTCGGTAAACAAGGCGTCTACGCCGACAAAACGTGGTCGACGTTGGGGACTGAGACGGTCTGGTCGCACGAGCCGACCACCTGGCTGGCGTCGCTGGCGGGTCACACCTACACACACGTCTCGGCGCCCGTCGTGCACCAACTGCCGGCGTGCGGTGAAGGCTTTGTCGCGGCGGATGATCCGGACGCCGCATACGTACCGATCGCCGGCGAAGAGGTCGATCTGCACGGGCTCGCCACGACGCAGGCGCAGTCGCTGCACGTCACCATGACGCCTACCGGCGGGCAAAGCACCGTCGTGAGCTCCACGGAACATGCATGCGATTTCGGGTACTGGGACAATCCTGTGATCCATGAGCCCACGTTCGGCGTAACGACGTGGCTTTCCGTCTGCACACCGGGTCACTTCGCCGACCCCGTCGTTACAGTGAGGAAGAACGGTGCCGGTCATGCGACGGTGACCGTCGATTTCCACTTTGCGACCGAGTCGGTCGACCGATCCCTGACGATTTTTGCGCTTGCGTGGATCGATGGTCATGGGCGCGCGACCCCCCAGCAGGTCATCAAGGAATGGTCCGGCGACGATCCCGAGCTCGAGGATGGCGGGCCCTTCGTCGTGGAGAATTTCGAGACGCCGTCGAACGCGCGGCAGGTGCAGATCCTGGTCGAAGCGGCGTCGTGGTCACCCGACATCGCGTGCAATGTCGTTCAGCGCGGATACGGCGCGGTGGACTGCGACTGCAAAGCCGCGTCGGCCGGAGATCCCGTCACGCTGGCTGACGGCAACGTACGGCTTTCCGAGGTCGACCCACTGCCGCCGTTGATGGAACGAGCGCTGGCTCGTACTTACGACAGTGGGGAAGGCGATGTCGGTTTCTTCGGGCGCGGCTGGACGTCGATGTTCGACCAGGTATTGAACTACGAGGAGCTGTCCTCCGACGCGTCCGTGCTGCACCTCACGACGGTTGACAATGAACAGGTTGCATTCGGGCCGGATGGGGCGCAGATCTGGCCGCAGGGGAGAAGCATGCCCGACAGCTACCGCATCGACGAGGACGGGAACGTCGCCTATCGTCCGGCGGGCAGCAATTACGAGACGTCCTTCACTGGACTGTATGTGAGCGGAATTCGCGACATCACGACGGGCCGCGCAATCCACATCGAACGCCAATGGGATGAGGAGACGTTCGACCTCGTCGGCATGACCGCCACGGATACGTGGACGGGCCAGACCTGGACGCTCGCGATTGAAAACGGCACCGTGCAGTCCATTGTGAGCCCGAGCGGCACCTGGACGTATCAATACGATGAAAACGGGCTCCTCACGCAAGTCGATGGTCCGGCGCACCTGTGGCGGACGTACGAGTACACGGACGGTCTGATGACGGTTGCGCGCGACGCCGTCGGCCATGTCATCGAGCAGCACAGTTACGACACCGCCGGCCGCGGCATCTCGTCGATCGGACCTTCCGACGAGATCGCGACGATCGAATACGATCTCTCCACCGACACGCCGGGCGAGAGCATGACGCGCGTCACGACGGCGGGCGGTGGCGTCACCGAAACCACGCTCCGTCCGGTTGGCGGCGCCTATCGTGCAGTCGAACGAAACGGCGGTTGCAGCAGTTGCGGTTCGCGTGACGAGGTCGCGGTCTATGACCGCAATGGCCACGCAATTCGCCGTCAGGACGCGAGCGGATACGTCACCGCGAGCACCTTCGACGCAACGCATCTCACCGCGACGACGAGTTTCCTTCGTCCGTCAGGCTGCGATCCGGCGAGCAGTCAAACCCACTGTCGCATGACCTCGGCCGAATTGGCCGACGCCACGCTCACGTCCACCAGCGCCACGGCAGAGACGACCTACCAATACGCCGATCCGGCGTGGCCCGACAAAGCGACGGAAATCGCCGTGGCGAGCGTCGTCGCCTCGGGCGCATTGCGACGCGAGACCTTTACGTATGACAGCCTGTCCGGTGCGGTGCTGGAGCACGCGGTCACCGGTCGTACGGCGGCGGGAGAGGAGACGCGCACCACCACGACGACGTTGTATGACGCGGTCACCGAGGGCGCGGTGTTCAATCCCGGCGGCACGTTCGCGTCGGCGTGGCTCGGGCTGCCGCAGCCGCGGTTGCGGAAGAGCGTCAATGGACCGCGGACCGACGTCGACGATACGACGACGTTCGTGTATTACCCGAACGACTCCGCGGTTCCGTCGGAGCTGCGCGGACGGCTCGCCGCGGTTCGTGACGCTGCAGGACACATCACGCGACTCGAGAGCTACGACGACTTCGGCAACGTGCTGCGGATGGTCGATCCGAACGGCGTCGTCACGACCGCCACGGCCGACGAAATCGGGCGCGTCATCACCTCGACGCTCGAGGGCGTCAGCGGTTGCTCCACGACGAGCGATCCGCTCTGCGCGACCGACCTGACGACCGTGCGCGCGTTCGACGGCTACGGGCCGCTTCACTCGTTGCTGCCCGCGGGACAAGGCGTCACCGTGTACGGATACGACTCCCGCGGACGCGTCGAAAGCGTTGCGCGCGGGCCGGCCGAGAATGATCTGCGCGAGGAGATCCTCACGACCTACGATTCCGGCAGCGGCAAGAAGAACCTCGAACGCTATCTCGCTTCGGAAGACAGCACGTGGGTCGAGAAACGTCGTGAGAGTTACGCCTACGACGGCGACGGACGGCTGAGCAGCATCACGCATCCGGGCGGGGCCGCCATCGCGTACGCATATGACGCGGACAACCGCGTCGTGAGCATTCAGGACGAAAACCATAACAGCCCGAACACGTTCTACGCGTATGATCCTGCAGGTCGTCTGGCATCGGTACGCCAGACGCTGGCCACGGCGCCGAACGGCGAGATCGAAACGAGCTACAGTTACGACGTTCAGGGCAATCTGAGCGGCGTCACCGATCCGAACGGCAACGTGACGTCGTACGCCTACGACGACTTCGGCGAAATGCGCACGCAGACCAGTCCCGTGACGGGAATCACCACCTACGCTTACGACAAGGCGGGGAATGTCACGTCCACGACGGACGCAAACGGCGCAACGACGTCACGGACGTACGACGCGCTCGGCCGCCTCCTCACCGCCGAGTCGAGCCGCACCGGCCTCGATACGGAGACGGTGACCTACACGTACGACCAGGATCTCTGTAGCGCTGGCAACGGAATCGGACGTCTCACGACGATGAGCGATCCGACCGGCGATACGACGTATTGCTACGAGCGGCGCGGACTTCCGGTCGCCGAGACCAAGGTTTTCTCGACTCTGTATGCCTACGATGCCGCCGGGAATCGCAGTTCGATCGTCTATCCCGCAGGCCGTACGGTGACGTATGCATACGACTTTGCGCGGCGTCCAGTGTCCGCGACCGCGGATACCACGCCGGTCGTGACCTCCGCCTCCTATCTACCGTTCGGCCCCGCGACTGAAGTCGTGTACGGCAACGGGACAACGAAAACCAGCGCCTTCAATGCGCGCTATCAGCCGCAGGAGAACAGCCTGTCCGGCCCGTCAGGCACGATCGCCGATTACACGTACGCCGAAGATGCTGTCGGCAACATCACCGAGATCCACGATGCCACGGATGCGGCTTACGATCGCGACTTCGCCTACGACGATCTCAATCGGCTCGTCACTGCGAACAGTGGCGCGTCCTTGTGGGGAACCGGCAGCTACACGTACGACGCGATGGGTAATATGACGTCATCGCAACTGGGTAGCCGTTCGCTCAGTTTCTTCTACTCTGGCAGCACTCCGCGTTTGCAGTCAGTGGTGAGCACGGGCACCCAGACCGTCTCAGTAGACGCCGCCGGGAACGAGACTTCGCATGGCCACTACAGTGCGCGTAACCTTTTCGCCGGAACGCCTCGCGTTATTTCACAGTTCCCGCAGCCGTACGCCGATTTTGCCTACGACGGCCGCGGCGTACGCGTAACAGATACCTCCGCCCCAGGTGTCGGCGATCCCGAAACCACGCGTCTCTTCGTCTACTCCCCCGACCTGCACCTTCTGGTGCGCCTCGAGCCGCCAATGCTCGACCTCGGCGACCCGATTCCTGAGACCGACTACATCTGGTTCGGCAGCGAACCGGTTGCGCAGGCGTCGACCGACGCGAGTGTCCCCCTCCGCTACACCTTCACCGATCACCTCGGCACGCCGCTCCTGCAGACCGATCCCACCGCCGCCATCGTTTGGCGCGCCGAGTACGAGCCCTATGGTGCGATCTTTTCCTATCGTACGGGCGACATGACCGACCCCCAGATCCTGCGGCTCCCCGGTCAGGAGGAGACTCCGGCAGGCGGAGGAGAGCTGTCGTACAACATCTTCCGGTGGTATCGTGCGGGGTGGGGGCGGTATACGCAGGCGGATCCGATTGGAGTTGCAGGTGGCGTCAATAGTTACTCATACGTCGAAGCTAATCCCACGAACGAATTCGATGCGTTCGGACTTCTTCCGAAGAGTTCCGAATATTGTCGTCGCCTGCTTCGGACGATTGAGAACTTGCAAAAGAAGATTGATGAACGTGTCGGAGAGTTGGACGAGGATCCGCTCGGGTTACCGGAGGCGGCTCTGGGGGATGACAAGTTGCCGCGGTTGAGCCGGCGCGGTCATCGCCGATTAATTGACACTGATAAGGCGCAACTCGCCGCGCGAAAAGCCGAATATCTCGCAAACTGCAGTTGTGATCCTCCATCAGGAGCGCCGACAGGCGACGGCTTCGGAAAGTTCTTTAGTCGTACCTATTGGGAACGCGCAACGGGCTTGACCGGCGCTGCGCTCGCTGCTTACCTCGTATTCTCAGAACTGAGTCGGCTGTACCCTCCGCGCAACCTGGTTCCCGTTCCCTGACGAATCAATGACAGACACTGTACTGTTGAACCAAATCGCGAGTGCAGTCGCTGCGTCAGACCAGCACGGACTAGAAAGCGCGCTTTTTCAGCTAGGCAGCGTCGTGCTTAGAAGAGGCGAGTACGATACCGGGACCTTGAAAGCGGCTTTGCAGGTACTCACGACTGACGCCGCGCGAGCATGGGAGCCGTCGTGGTTGCTCTGGAAACATTTCGACGATAACTGGGAGTACTTATCCACGGATGCGCGCGAGCATGTGCGCGTCGCGGCGGAAAGGGAGTTCGGGCGGTCAGAACACTGGATGTGGTCATTCATGATTGGCGTTCTCTTCGCCGAATGCTTCACTGATGGAGGTGCACTTGATGCTCTCGAGCGATTTGTTGAATCGTCTGACGATCAGGCCAGAGCAGTACTCCCCGATGCGTTAAGAAATCTCGCGCGGCGCACCACTGACACGCGATTGAAAGCCCGCGCACGCGCGCGTGTGCAGTCGTTAGAGAACGACCGTTCGCCGCACGTGCGGGCGGAAGCACGCGCGGCGTTGGCTCGGTGGAAATAGCGTACGCGACGCCCGCTGTCACATCGTCTGGTAAGAGGGCCGCGCGATCGCCCAACTCGACGGCCCACGCTGCGCGTCGCGTAGCCCGCGATATACCTTCACCGATCGTCTGGCACCTCACTGACGCAGACGGTCGCCTCCGTAATCTTGTCTCGCTTGACTTGGTAAGTTCAGATCTGAGTCTGCTGGACTTACAACGAATCGCGGGTGTGAGGGGTTTAAGGGGTTGGTTGATCACTGCAAGAAGGTCCGGGCGGAAGGTGTTTAGCCAGTCGCGTCTTCTGATTTCGTTCGCCGAGCCACACAACGACCTAAGTCAGCAGAGCGACAATCAGTGCAAGGCTTGAATGCAGCAATTCAAATCTCGCGGCCCAAGGCATCAGTGTCTACCTCGATGTCGCGTTGTTCACGTCTAATGCAACAGCTTCGGTAGACATACCACTCACGTCAGTCGACAGCTTACCGATGCGGCCGGCGACGATTGCGATTACTTTTTATCCATGTACGGACGACCAGAACGACTGACGTTGCATGCTAGCGCGCACGCCGCGCGCTGCACGCTTACACCCGCCCCACCACCCGCTGCGCCTTCGGCAACAGCGCCGCCCCGATGGCCACCTTGACGATGTCGGCCACGATGAACGGCGCGACGCCGCCTGAGAACGCATTACGCGCGCCGGTGAGCATCGCCAGCCAGGACCAGCCGCCGGTGTAGATGACGGCGAGGGCGAGGAGCATGCCGGTGACGGCGCGGGAGATGGTGCTGCCCCAGCCGCGCTCGGAGACGAAGCCGGAGAGCCAGGCGGCGAACGGGTACGAATAGAGGTAGCCCGCCGTCGGGCCGACGAGCCAGAGCGGGCCGCCGTGGCCTTGGGCGAAGACGGGGAGGCCGCTGAAGCCTTCGAGCAGATAGAGCGCTGCGGCGGCGGCGCCGCGGCGCGCGCCGAGGGCGGCGCCGAGGAAGATCACGGCAAGCGGCTGCAAGGTCAGCGGCACGGGCGTGAACGGCAGCGGAATGGCCACCTGCGCCGCGAGCGCGATCAGGGCGCTCGCGGTTACCACCAACAGCATGTTCGCGGCCACGCGCCCGCGGATCCGCTCGTCGACGGCGGCGGGGATGGTCATCGCTTTCTCGCTCATGCGCTCTCTCTCCGTAGCAGGATCAGAATCGCGGGCAGCAGCGTGATCGCGGCCAGCCCGCCGAAGAAAATTCCAAAGAACGAAGCATACCCAATCGACCGCAGTCCCGGATAGTGCGACAGCGCGAACGAGCCGTAGCCGACGATTGCCGTCAGCGCGGCCATGACCACGGCCTTGCCGGTCTCGTGCACCGCGTGCGGGAAGTGCGCGGGGTCTTCGTGGTAACGCTGCAGGATGTAGACGGCGTAGTCGGTGCCGACGCCGATGATCATCAGCCCGACGAAGATGTTCATGAAGTTGAACTCGAGTCCGGCGACGGCCATGAGTCCCGCCATCGCCGCCGCGCCTGCGACGAACGGCACGAACGTCAGCAGCGCCGTCACCGGCTTGCGGAATGCCAGCACCATGATCACGATCACGGCGGCGAAGCCGATGACCGTCGAGCGCATGGCGTCCGCTTTCACGATGCGGCGCAGCGTGCCGCTGACGAGGTTGATACCGGTCAGGATCTCGTCGGGATGCCGCTGCGTCAGCGCGAGCAGTTTCGGCGGCACCTCACGCGGCCACTTGCCGCCCGCGGGATAGAGATACGTCACCGACATCCAGCCGTTCGGCACCTTCTTCACGAAACGCGACGTGAACGCGGTCAGATCGGGATCGCTCAGCGTGTCGATCGTGATCGGCTCTTTCGGCGCAATCGTCTGCGCGAAGAGTCTCATGTAGTCGTTATATGCCTCGGGACGGAAGCCCGCGGCGGCGAGCTCGCGGCGGAACGTCGCGTCGATGCGCGCGAAGTTGAAGCGGTCGTTGCGCCCCGCCTCGAGCGTGCGGATGACGGCCAGCTGCTGATCGCGCGGCGGGACGAACGTCGCGATCGACTGATATGACGCGATCGTGTGATCGGCGACGAGCGGCTTGATCTCCGCGGCCGCGCGGTGCGTGCGCGCGAGGACGTCGTCGAGCGACTTCCCTTCGATCACGTACATCATGAACTCGAAGGACTGGCCGAACTTCTTCGTCACCTTCTCCTGATTGAGAACGCCTTCGTTGCCCTTCGCGCGCAGGTCCTGGATGTTGTCGCTGAAGCGCAGGCGCGTCGCGGCGACGCAGCAGAACGCGATGAACACGAGCCAGATCGCGAGCGTCAGCTTCGGCCGTTCGAGCGAGCGGTCGATGAGCGTGCCGGAGCCGAACGAATGGAGGTAGAGCTTCGGCGCGCGCTTTCCCTCGCGCCGTTCGCCGCGCACGATGAGCGCGGGCAGCAGCAGCGCCGTGCAGGCCAGGAAGAAGAGGATGCCGGTGCCGGTGAGGAAGCCGAGCTGCGTCATCCCGCGGAAGTCGGTCGCGAGGAACGCGAAGAACGTCGCGGCCGTCGTGATCGCGGCAACGAACACGCCCGGCAGCGTCGTGCGGATCGCTGTGATGAGCCCGTGCGGCATCGTCGCGCCGCGGTTGCGCTCATCGACGTAGCGGCCGTAGATGACGGTGATGAAGTCGATGCCGAGTCCCGCGAGCAGCGCCGCGAATCCCGCGCTCGCCGACGACAGCTGCCCGTACACCACGCCCGCGACGCCGAACGTGAGGCCAAGGCCGAGGGCCATCGGCAGCGCGCCGTACATGATCGCGGCGGGGCGGCGGAACGCGTAGAGGAACAGCGCGAGCACGCCGAAGAACGAGCCGACGACGTTGATGATGATGTCGCCGCGGATGAGGTCCGCGTCGCCTGCCGCGATCTGATAGCCGCCGGTGTGCTCGATCTTCGGCAGCGGCACTTTCGCGCCGGTCGACTGTTCGAACTCCTTGAGCGCGCGCGCCTCGATGATCGCGCCTTCGGCGAGGAGCTGCTTCGCGAACGGCACGTCCTGCGCCGGCCGCTTCGGCTTGATCAGCATCAGCAGCATCGTGTGATCGGCCGAGAGGTAGTAGCCGCTGGCCGCGTCGATGCGGAAGCCGCCGCTGGCGTTGTTGATCTTCTCGAGGAAGATCGTGGCGAGGTTGAACGGGTCGTACTGGATGAGCTGCTTGAGCGCCATCGACTGCGGCGTCTGCAGCAGCGTGCGGTTGCGCGCGACGGCTTCGTGAATGCCGGCGTCGGAGAGCTTCTGCGCCACGCTGTCGAGCTGCTCGGGCGCGAGGAACAGTAGCGCGCGCGGCAGCAGCAGGTCGATGAAGTCGAGCGGATTCGGGATGTGGTACTGCACTTCCTCGATGCGCGTGCTGTGGCGGTAGCCGTTCGCGATCGATTCGATGAGCGGATCGTAGGTGTGGACGTCGACGCCTTTCGGCATCTGCATCACGATCACGTGATTGTCGAGCGTGCCGAGGTCGCGGAGCACGCGGCGAAAATCATTCACCTGCTTGTTGTTCTGCGGGATGAGGTTGAGCAGGTCGGGATCGAAATGCAGGCGCGAGGCGCCGGCGACGGCCAGCAGGCCCAGGAGCGCCGCGGCGATCAGGATGGCTTTGCTGTGCCGGAGGCAGAGCTTGGCGAGCGCGTCGAGAATCCGATTGGTCAAACGGTGGGGCAGATAACATGCGCAGCATGACGAGTCAAGGAATCGCCACGGTCGCGGCCGCCGCACTGCTCGCGTTCGCGTGCGCCAAACCGGAGCCGCTGACCGCCGCGAAGGCGCAGGAAATCATCGGCGACCGCTCCGTGCAACGCGAGCCGGTCTACGCGGAAGTGCCGCAGAAAGTGTGGTGGACGCCGCAGTCGCCGAAGGACGACTACGACGAAAAAGCGCTGCGCACGCTGCACAACCTCGAGCGCGCGGGACTCGTCGTCGTGGGCGAGGCGCATCCCGACGAACAGTCCGCGACCTACATCGCCAAGGTCACCGCGAAGGGCTTCCCGATCCTCGGCACGGCGCCGAGTCTGCGCGGCCCGGTCTACCGCGGGAAGATCTGCGAGAAGGTCTACGACGGCCTGCGCGACTTCGTGCGCCATCCAACTGAGCCGACCGTCGGCTCCGCGGAGCTCATCTGGCACTACGACCACGCGACGTGGCTGTATCCGCTGTTCGAGACGAAGATCGACAAGCCGCTGCGCCATCCGTTCGCGTCGCAGATCGCCTTTCATTGGGAGAAGGGCGACTGGAAGTTCTCGGTGATGGTGAAGAAGACCGACGCGGCGCCGGCTCGCGCGCGTTAGCGCCTGGGCGTTAGCGCTTCGCGTTGGCTTTGGCGATGAGCTTCGCGAGCGGCGGCGCGATGCGCTCGGCCATCAGCGCGTAACCGCGCGCGTTCGGATGGATCTCGTCGCTCTTCAGCGAGGGATCGGTGAGGATGCCGGCGAGCACGTTGCCGACGAACAGGCATCCTTCGTCGCGCGCGAGCTTCGCGTACATCCCCTCGTAGTCGGCGTTGAGACTCGGGAAGCGGAAGCCGACGAGCACGACCATCGCGCCGGCGCCGTGAATGCGCTCGATGATCGTGCGCAGGTTCGCTTCCGTGCGCGCGATCGGCACGCTTTGCAGGAAGTCGTTGCCGCCGAGGCCGACGATCACGATGCGCGGACTGCGCGCGAGCACGTCGGCGTCGATGCGCGCGAGCGCGCTCTCCGTGGTGTCGCCGCTGACGCCCGCGTTCACGACGTCAACACCAAGGCGCTTCGCGAGCTGCGACGGATAGTCCTCGCCCGCGTTCGCGCCGTAGCCGGCGGTGAGCGAGTCGCCGTACGCGATGATGCTCGTGCCGCGCGAGTCGAGGTTCTTCACGCGCGCGTAGCGCGACGGCCAGAAGACCCAGACCGCGAGGATGAGGAACAGCGACGCGGGAATGAGCAGCCGCCGATCGAACGACTTCGCCGGCGCGCGTTGCGGCGGACGTTGCATCAGCCGCGCGTCATGCGCCGGATGCCGTCGTCTCCGGCGATGATCGCCTCCGTCGCTTCGGTCGGAAAGAAGCCGGTGTCGACGACGCCCGCGTGTTCGCGCATGCGCGCGACGCAGTCGGCGACGTCGACGTTCTCCGGCACGCGGACGTCGAGGATGAGATGACCTTCGTCGGTGACGCGCGGCTTGCCATCGCGCAGGCGCAGCACCGGCGCGAGTCCCATCTCCGCAAAGCGGCGCTCGAGCACTTCGCGCGCAAACGGAGTGACTTCGACCGGCAACACGCCGACGCCCAAACGCTCGACGATTTTCGAGTCGTCGGCGATGACGATGAAGCGCAGCGCCTGTTGTTCGACGATCTTCTCGCGCAGCAGCGCGCCGCCACGGCCTTTGATCAGCCGCAGGTTGCGATCGATTTCATCGGCGCCGTCGACGGCGAGATCGAGCGGCGCGACCTCGTACAGCGCGAACGTCGGCACGCCTGCCTCGCGCGCCTGCGCTTCGGTTTGTTCGGACGTGCACGTGCAGCGGATGTCGCGCAGCGTGCCGTCGCGCAACGCGTCGCCGAGGAGCTTCACGAACTCCGCGGCGGTCGAGCCGGTGCCGAGTCCGAGTCGCATGCCGCTGCGCACTTCCTGGAGCGCCGCGCGCGCGGCTTCGACTTTGCGGTTGGTCATCAGTAGCCTCCGGCCGCGCCGCCGCGCCGCGAATCCGCGACGGCGACGAGCCGGCCCTTCTCGAACAAAATCGCGTGCACGTCGCCGATCGCGTCGCGCGCGTTGACGCCGTGTCCCATCGCGTTCAGCGCATCCACCGTCGCCTTCGGCGCGCGTTCGCGCTCGTACGCGAGCTCCTCGGGGGCCGCCTGCTGGTGCCAGCGCGGCGCCTCGACGGCGTCGGGCAATGACTTGCCGAAGACGGCGACGTCGAGGAACACGCCGAGAATCGTCGTCGGAATCGTCGAGCCGCCGCGCGTGCCGAGCGCGAGGAACGGCTTGTCGTCGCGCAGCACGATCAAGGGCGAAAGCGACGACGCGGGACGCTTCGACGCGGCGACGTCATTCGGCGGTTTCGCGCTGAAGTCGCGCATGGCGTCGTTGAGAAAGAAGCCGAGGCGCGGGACGACGAAGCCGCCGCCGAAGTCATCGCCGAGGGAGATCGTGACGCTGGCGACGTTGCCGTGCGCGTCAGCGATGGTGAAGTGCGTCGTGTGCTCGCCTTCGGCGGAGATCGCGCTCGGCTCGGTGAGCTGCGCGGTGGCGATCGCGCGTGCGGGATCGATGGACTTGCGCCACGCGTCGCCGCGCTTGCGCGACAGCAATTCGCGATACGGAATGCGCGCGGTGAGCGGGTCGGCGAGGTATTTGTCGCGATCGATGACGGCGCGGCGCTCCGCTTCGAGCAGCAGATGCAGCATGCGCGGCGTCTGGAAGCCGAGCGCGCCGAGGTCGTCGTTCGCGAGGATGTTCAGCACCTCGCCGATGACCACGCCGCCGCCCGACGGCGGCGGAACGGTGTAGAGGTCGTACGCGCCGAAGTGCAGTTTCAGCGGCGCGCGCCAGATCGCCTTGTAGTCGCGGAGGTCGCGATAGCCGATGATGCCGCCGGCGTCGTGCACGCTTTCGATGAGCTCCGACGCGAGCGAGCCTTCGTAGAAGTCGCGCGCGCCGCGAATAGCGAGCCGCTGCAGCGTCGTCGCGAGCTCCGTCTGCGCGATCGTTTTGCCCGCGGACGCGCCGTCGAGGACGGCGAGGTTGCGGTCGCGCTTCGCGGCGTCGATGTCCGCCGCGAGTTGCGCGTCGACGTGGAGCCCTTCGCGCGAGAGCGCGATCGCCGGCGCGAGCAATTCCTTCCACGACTTCGTGCCGAACTTCTGGCGCAACGCGTCGAGTCCCGCGACGGTGCCGGGGACGCCCGCGGCGAGCGCGCCGTTCACGGGCTTGGCGAATGCGTCGCGCGTCACCGCGAGCGGCGCGGTCTCGCGAAAGTCGAGCGTCCACACGGCGCGCGTCGCGGCGTCGTAGTAGACGGCGAACCCGCCGCCGCCGATCGTCTGCGACTGCGGTTCGACCGCCGACAACACGAACGCAATTGCCACCGCGGCATCAGCGGCGTTGCCGCCATTTTGCAGAATCGAGAGGCCGGCTTTGGTGGCGAGCGGGGAGGAGGTGGAGAGGGCGGCGTGGGGGGAGTTCGAGACGCCGCCGCCATAGGCGGCGGCTGAATGCAGAATGCAGAATGCAGAAGGAAGAATGAAGAAGAAACGCGCGAGTTTGTTGATTCTGCCTTCCGCCTTCATTTCTTCCGCCGCGAGCTACGATTTCGATCGTAGATCAGCTTCAGGCCTTTCATCGTCAGTTCCGGATCGACTTCGTCAATGTGCTCGCTCTCTTCGGCGAAGAGTCCCGCAAGGCCGCCGGTGGCGACCACCTTTTTGAGATTCGGGACTTCGCGTTTGATGCGGGCGAGGATGCCGTCGACGAGGCCGAGGTAGCCGAAGTAGATGCCGGACTGCATGTTGACGACGGTGTTCGTGCCGATGACGTGCTCGGGGCGTTTGACGTCGACGCGCGGGAGGCGCGCTGCGCGCGCGAAGAGCGCTTCCGCGGAGATGTTGAGGCCGGGCGCGATGACGCCGCCGACGAACTCCGCGTTCGCGGTGACGACGTCGAACGTCGTCGCGGTGCCGAAGTCGACGATCACCGCTGGCCCTCCGTACGCCTCGTGCGCGGCCGCGCAGTTGACGATGCGGTCCGCACCGACTTCGAGCGGGTTGTCGACGTGAATGGCGATGCCGGTCTTCACGCCCGGCTCGACGAACAGCGGCTCGATGCCGAAGTACTTGCGGATCATGAACGTCACGGCGCTGTTCAGCGGCGGCACGACGGACGCGACGATCGCGCCTTCGAGCGACTGATGCAGCGCGTCGCCGACGAGTTGCCGCGCGAGGATGCCGTATTCATCCGCCGTGCGTTCGCGCGCGGTGGCAAGGCGCCACGAGCTCACGAGCTCGTCGCCGCGATAGATGCCGAGAACAAGATTCGTGTTGCCGAGATCGACGACAAGGAGGTTCGACACGCGGCGAAAAGTCTACCGTCATTCAGGACAACCGCACGTGCGGATAGGCTAGGCCCTAAGCGCAGCCGGCCGCGCCGGCCCGCCGGAGGCGCTTCCGGTCGTCCTACGCCAGCACGAGATCGCCGGCGCTGACTTTGATCGTCCCCTCCGGCGTGTGCAGCATCGCGCGCCCGTCCTCGTCGATGCCCGCCCATGTCCCGGTCACGGTGCGCTGCGCGAGCACGCAGTGGATGCGATCGCCCGGCTTGTGGACGGACAGCGCGCGCCATTGCGCGAGCACCTCGTCGTGCTCGAGCGCGTGCGCGAGCCGCTCGTCGATGTGCTCGATGAACGCGAGCGTCGCGTCGTTGATGCCGGTGAACGGCCGCGACGTCGCCTCGCTGATCGCGATCGCATTCGGCCGCTCGTCGTCGTGCACCGGCTCGACGTTGATGCCGGTGCCGATGAGCAGGAACACGCGGTCGTCCTGCAGCCGCGCCTCGATGAGGATGCCGGCGATTTTCTTGCCGTTCACGAGGATGTCGTTCGGCCACTTGATGCGGGCGTCGATCGCGTACGTGTCGCGCAGGAACGTGGCCAGGATGTTCGCCATCGCCAGCGGCACGAGCGCCAGCTCGCGCGCGGGTCGCGAGAGGAGCGTCGTCGCGTAGATGCCTTTGCCCGCGGGAGACGACCAGTGCCGCTCGTTGCGCCCGCGACCCGCGAACTGCTCGCCCGCGATGATCATCGCCTGCGGCAGCGAGAGCTCGTTCTCGATGCACTCGTTCACGATGCGGCGCGCGATGAGATTCGTCGACGCCACGCGCGGGATGACCGCGAGCGACTCGATGGTCTTCAGGCGCGGGACGATCCGTCGCGTGTCGAGGTGAATCATGACTTCACTCGCGCTTCATTGATTGTGCTGCAGCTTCTCGAGACGCGCGCGGAGCTCCGCCTGCCGCGCCTGCGCCTGCTGCACGATGTGCGGCGGCGCGTTGCGGACGAACTCCTCGTTCGCAAGACGCGCATCCGCCGAAGCGAGTTCTTTCGTCGTCTTCTCGATCTCGCGCCGCGTCTTCTCGAGCTGCTCGGGCGAGATCTCTTTCTCCGGAAACTCGATGGCGATGTGGAAGCCTTCGACGACGTCGTGATGCGTGCCCGCGGGCGGCTCGCCGGCGACGACGACTTCGTTGAGGCGGGCGAGCTCCATCAGCACGTAGGCGGAGTCCCGGAAGAAGTTCAGCTCGCGGGCGTGGTGGCCGCTGATGTACAGCCGGAAGCGATCCTTCGGCGTGAAGCCGCGCTCCGCGCGCACGTTGCGCACGGTCGTGATGATCGCTTTCACCGCGCCCATCAGGCGCTCCGCCTCGCTGTCTTCGAGCACGTCTTCCGCGATCGGATACGGCGCGATCATGATCGACGGCTCGACGCCTCCGAGCTTTTGCCAGATCTCCTCGGTGACGAACGGCATGAACGGATGCAGCAGCCGCAGCGAGCGGTCGAGCACCTCGAGCAGCACGCGTTTCGCGACGCGGCGGTCCGTGTCGGAGCCGTGCTTGCCGAGGAGCACCGGCTTCGCCATCTCGATGTACCAGTCACAGAACTCGTGCCAGAAGAATTGATACAGCGCGTTCGACGCCTCGTCGAAACGGAACGCGGAGAGCTGGCGATTGACCTCGCGCGTGACGTCGTTGAGCCGCGAGAGAATCCAGCGCTCGACGGTGCGCAGCTGATCGCGGTCGATCGCGCCGGCGTCGCGCAGCTCGACGTCGATGTGCATCAGCGCGAAGCGTGACGCGTTCCAGATCTTGTTCACGAATGCCGAGTAGCCCTGGATGCGGCTCTTGCCGAGCGGGATGTCGCGCCCGGACGCGGAGACGGCGAGCGTGAAACGCAGAGCATCGGCGCCGACCTCGTTTACGACGTCGAGCGGGTCGATGACGTTGCCCGCCGTCTTCGACATCTTCTTGCCCTGCTCGTCGCGCACGAGACCATTGAGGAACACCTGGCTGAACGGCGCGACGCCGGTGAAGCGGAGTCCCATCATGATCATGCGCGCCACCCAGAAGAAGAGGATGTCGAAGCCGGTGATGAGGACGTCCGTCGGATAGAACGCGCGCAGATCGGGCGTGTCGTCGTGGCCTTCGCCCTGCCAGCCGAGCGTGGAGAAGGGCCAGAGTCCCGACGAGAACCACGTGTCGAGCACGTCGGTCTCCTGCGTCATCGGCTGGCCGCATTCGGGGCACGTCGCGGGATCGTCCATCGAGACGACGGTGTGGCCGTTGACGCAGTGGAATGCGGGGATGCGATGGCCCCACCACAACTGCCGCGAGATCGTCCAGTCGTGGATGTTCTCCATCCAGTTGAAGTACGTCGCCTCCCACGACTGCGGGAGGATCTGCACGGCGCCGCTGCGCACGGCTTCGATCGCCGGCGTGGCGAGCGGCTCGATCTTCACGAACCACTGCCGCGAGATCATCGGCTCGATGTCGGTGTCGCACTTGCCGTGCACGCCGACCGCGTGCAGGTGCTCGTCGATCTTGACGAGGTAGCCCTGCTCGCGCAGCAGCGCGACGACTTTCTTGCGCGCGTCGGCGCGGTCGAGTCCTTCGAACTCGGCGCCCGCGGCGGCGAGCATGCGCCCGTCTTCGCCGATGACCTGCAACTGCGGGAGGTTGTTGCGCAGCCCGGCCTCGTAGTCGTTCTTGTCGTGCGCGGGCGTGACTTTCACGACGCCGGTGCCGAACTCCGGATCGACGAGGACCGGATCGCCGACGACGGGAATGGTGCGGTTCGCGATCGGCAGGATGACGTTCTTTCCGATGAGGTCGCGGTAGCGTTCGTCGTCGGGATGCACGGCCACGCCGGTGTCGCCGAGCATCGTCTCGGGACGCGTCGTCGCGACAGTGAGGCGGCGGTCACTGCCTTCGACCGGATAGTCGATGTGATAGAGCTTGCCGTTGCGGTCGCGGTACTCGACTTCGATGTCGGAGATGGCGGTGCGGCAGTGCGGGCACCAGTTCACCATCGCCAGCGCGCGGTAAATGAGGCCGTCGTCGTAGAGCTTCACGAAGACGTAGCGCACGGCGCGGGAGAGGCCTTCGTCGAGCGTGAAGCGCTCGCGCGTCCAGTCGGCGGAGGCGCCGAGGCGCGTGAGCTGATCTTTGATTTCGCTGGAGTGCTGTTCCTTCCACTGCCAGACGCGCTCGACGAAGCGGTCGCGCCCGAGGTCGAAGCGGGAGATGCCTTCTTTCGCCAGCTGGCGCTCGACCACCATCTGCGTGGCGATGCCGGCGTGATCGGTGCCGGGCACCCAAAGCGTGTTGAAGCCCGACATACGCTTCCAGCGGACGAGGATGTCCTGCAGCGTGTTGACCAGCGCGTGGCCGATGTGCAAGCGTCCCGTGACGTTGGGCGGCGGGATGACGATCGAGAACTTCGGCCGTCCCGGATCAGTCTCGGGCGTGAAGTAGCCGCCGGCCTCCCACATCGCGTAGATGCGCTGTTCGAATGTCTCGGGCTCGTATCGCTTTGCGAGTTCTTCTTTCATGATGCGATGGAGTGGCGGATTATAGAGTCGTTGTTCCACACGCGATGATCCTCGGAATCGAAACGTCCTGCGATGAGACCTCGGTCGCTCTCCTCGAGCGCGACGGCCGCGTGCGCGTGAACCTGATCGCCTCGCAGATCGAACGGCATCAGCCCTTCGGCGGCGTGGTACCGGAGATCGCCTCGCGCGAGCACCTGCAGCATCTCTTTCCGCTGGTCGAGCGCGCGCTCGGCGATGCGGGCGCGTCGTGGTCCGACCTCGAGTCGGTCGCGGTGACGACGGCGCCCGGTCTCATCGGCGCGCTGCTCGTCGGCGTCGCCGGCGCGCAGGGTCTCGCCTACGGTCTCGGCATTCCGCTCGTGCCGGTGAACCATCTGGAGGGCCACATCTACTCCCCCTACCTCCAGAAGGAAGGACCCGCCGCTCCGCTGCCGGACCGCTTTCTATCTCTCGTGATTTCCGGCGGGCATTCCGCGATCTACGACGTGCGCCGCTCCGACGTGCGGCAGATCAATCGCACGCGCGACGACGCGATCGGCGAGACGTTCGACAAGGTGGCGAAGTTCGTGGGGCTGCCGTATCCCGGCGGGCCGCAGATCGAAAAGCACGCGCGCGCGGGCGCGGCGGACCCGAAGCGGTTCCCGTTTCCGGTGCCGCAGTTCAAGGACGAGTCGCTCGATTTCTCGTACTCGGGGATCAAGGCCGGCGCGATCCGGCTCGCGCGAGAACATGGAATTCGCGTCGAGGGAGATCCAGACGCGCTGGCGTCGTTCTGCGCGACGTTTCAGGATGCGCTCTTCGCGCAGCTCTTCGACCGGCTCGAGGCGGTAAGGTCGCGGCTCGAAGGAAAGAAGCCTGCGGAGCTGGCGATGGCGGGCGGCGTCGCCGCGAACGGCGTGCTGCGCGAGAGGATCGCGAAGTGGGGCGAAGAGCGCGGCCTGCTGGTGCGGCTGCCGGAGAAGCGCTACTGCACGGACAACGCGGGGATGATCGCGTTCGCCGGGTTACAAAAAGGTCAACCTGGCGATCCGCGGCGCGTGGCGGTGCGTTCGCGCGTCGGCTGACGAAACCTTTTCGCGGCGCCCGCGTCTGACTCGGTGAAGGGCACGTAACTGGACGATACGAACCCCCGAGTCTCCTAACTTCTCTCTCCCTCCTGAACGAAGCGCAACCGCCGGCCGACGGGCCGGCGGTTGCGTTTTGGGGCGAATGGCGCGAAGGCTTCAGCGTTTCGCCCATGGACGTGCCGCGCGGGCGTCTCTAGACTCGCGGACATGAAGATCGCGATCGCGGGCGGCTCCGGTTTCATCGGCGAACCGCTCGTGCGGCGGCTGCTCGCGCGCGGCGACGACGTCGCGGTGTTGTCGCGCAACCCGGCGAAGGTCCGCGCCGGCCGCGGCGTCGCGTGGGACGGCAAGACGCAGGGCGGGTGGGCGGACGAAGTCGCAACGGCGGATGCGGTGATCAACCTCGCCGGCGAGAACATCGCGGATGGACGGTGGACGGACGAGCGCAAACGCCGTCTCGTCGCGAGCCGGCTCGATGCGACGCGCGCGCTGGTGGAGGCGCTGCGCCGCGCGCCGCAGCGTTCGCGCGTGTACGTGAACGCATCGGCAATCGGCTTCTACGGCGACCGCGGGGACGAGGAGCTCGATGAGCGCGCCTCGCGCGGCGACGGCTTTCTCGCGCAGCTCGTCGAGCAATGGGAAGCGGCCGCGCGCGAGGCCGAGCCGCTCGCGCGCGTCGTGCTCGTGCGCTTCGGCGTGGTGCTCGCCCCCGACGGTGGCGCGCTGCAGAAGCTGCTGATCCCGTTCAAGCTCGGCGCCGGAGGTCCGATCGGCAGCGGCAACCAGTGGATGTCGTGGGTCGACCGCGACGACGCCGTGCGGCTGATCGTCTGGGCAGTCGATACGCCGGTGGCGCGCGGCGTCTACAACGCGACCGCGTCGGAGCCGGTGCGCAATCGCGACTTCGCGCGCGCACTCGGACGGGCGCTCCACCGCCCCGCCCTCGTGCCCACGCCGGCGTTCGCGCTGCGACTCGCATTCGGCCAGATGGCGGACGAGGCGCTGCTCGCGGGACAGCGCGTGCTCCCGGCGCATGCGTTGCGCGAAGGGTTTGCGTTCGAACACGCGTCGCTCGACGCGGCGCTCGCGCGCATGCTGTAACGCGAGGTCGCAGGCGCGCATGCATGGCGGAGTGATGTGCGTTCGCTCGCGCGATGCGTCAAGCCCGCTTTGCTGGCAATCGCGCGTCGTGCTTCGGCGGCGAAACCTGCGTTGCGTCGCGGGCGTGCATGGTTGTGGCGTGCGCCCGCGCCGCGCGCAAAGCGCCTACGTTGGAGCATGCGCCGCTCGGCGCGGCGGTCGCGCGGATGCTGTCGCCCGAGACCGGCGGAACGCGTGCGCGGCGGAGTGATGAGCGTTCGCTCGTGCGATGTAGCGTGTCCGCGTTGCGTGTAAGCGCACGTTGTGCTTCGGCGGCGAGGCCTGCGTTGCGTCGCGAGCGTGTCTGGTTGCTGCGTACGCTCGCGCCACGCGTGAAGCGCCTACGTTGAAGCATGCGTCGCTCGACGCGGCGCAGGCGCGGATAGTGGCGCGTAAGACCGGCGGGGCCATGCGCGGCGGAGTCACGGGCGGGCGTTCGCGCAGATGTTGTAGCGGGTCTAAACGTGCGGCGCACACGCGTGAGTGTGATGAGCCCTCCGCCCGCCCCGGCCGGCGGGTGGCGCGTGCTTCCGACGCGCGCCACCCACCAGACGTAAATTTCAACCCGCGCTCGTCCCCTCACCGCCGCCGGCTCCCGCGTTTGCACGCTTCCGTCGCGCTTCGCGCAGGAGCCGGCGGTCTCGGGGAGCCGGTCAGTTTCGGGAGTTCAACATGTTCCAGTCAGGGTTGTCGCGGACGTACGACGGCCGCTTTTCCTGAATGGTGTGGTTGACCTCCGCCGCGGTCTCCAGCATCAGCTGGAACTTGGCCACGAGCGCTTTCTGCACGGGCTTCGGCAGCGTGCGCAGGTGGTCGAAGACGCGCTGTGCCGCGCATTCGTCTTCGTCCAGCTCCCACGGCGCGATCTGCCGTTCGACGCTGCCGCCGAAAAACTCCGCTTCCGTCATGCCGTAGACGGCGAGCATTTTCTGCAGCTGATCGAGCTTGAGGGAGCCGATGCGCTGCCCCGTCTCGAACGAGCTGATGGTCTTCTCTCCGACGCCGGAGAGGCGGGCGACGTCTTTCTGGCTCAGCCCGCGAAGCCGTCGGATTTCCCGAAGTTTCAGCACCAGATCCATGGTTTCCTCACCTCTGTTCGTCACTGCGATCAGAACCGCCTCATAAGACCGACCACCACTCCCTGCACCGCGACGTCACGAGCAGAGGCAAAGATCGGAGACATCATCGAGTTCGCGGGCTGCAGCCGGACGCGATCTCCCTCTTGGTAGAGCCGTTTGAGCGTCACTTCTCCATTCACGTTCGCGACAACCATCTCGCCGTTGTCGGCGCGCTCGCGCCGGGCGATGATCACGAAGTCCCCGTCGAGGATGCCGTCGTCGATCATCGAGTCGCCGCGCACCTTCAGCACGTAGTTGTCGCCGCGCGAGGTGAGATGGAGCGGCACCGGAATGGTCTCGTCCGAGATCTCCACCGCCAGTGGACGACCGGCAGCGATGTAGCCGAAGAGCGGCAACTCGCGGACGCCTTCGCGTTCGGCATCGCGCGCGCCACGCGGCGCTTCCTGCGCCGCGGGCTCCTGCTCGACGAGCTCCACGCCGCGCTTCTGGTTCCAGTCGCGGCGGATGAGCCCCTTCTTCTGCAGGAGCGAGAGATGCTTGTAGACCGTGCCGTAGGAGGAGAAGCCGAAGTGGTCGCAAATCTCGCGATGGGTGGGCGCGACTCCGCGTTCTTTCTGGAAATCGCGGATGAAGTTCAGGATGTCCCGCTGCCGTTCCGTGAGATATCGCATTCCGTCCTCGCACTACGCAATGTAGGCGGTAACAGGGCGAAAGTCAAGCGTAAATCTGGCGAAACAGGCGGAAGTATGGTGGTGGTCTAGTTTGAGCGCGCAGTTGTAACAGTGTTGGCCGGGTAAGGCCGGAGATCGCCGGGTAGCAACAGCGTTTCCCGATGCATCATGCGTGCTCTGCGGAATGCCTCCCACGTCCAGCGGCGGTTCGCCGCGATCACCAGTTCCAGAGCCGATCTCAGGTTCCGCCGCGCCTCCTCGACCGTCAGGCCGGTAGCCTCGACGCCCGGCAGTTCCTCGATGTAGGCAACGATCCCTTCGTCTCGTTCTACGTAGACGGCTACGAATGAGATCACCGGCTCCACCTCACCAACCTGCGTCGGTCGAAGTGGAAGATGAGGTCGAACAGCTCGGCGACTTCGACCTTCCAACCGACCTCATATGACACGGCTTCAGCGAGCCAGATCATCACGAGCCGCGTCGGCTCCGAGCCGCCGCGTTGAAGGTCGCGAAGGTGGCTGCTGCTGATGCCAGCGATTCGGGCGAGCGTGGCGGTTCCGATTCGATGCGCCTGCATGAAGTGGCCGAGCGGCGTGTCGTAGGCGCGCCGCCGCTTCATTGCTGACCATCGCCGAGGTCAAACAACTCCGTGATCCGAACGCGTCGTCGTCCGCCGAGGAGGCGACGGCAAGCAATCGTCAACCAGATCATCGTCGGTCGCGTCGGCTCGGCGCGGCCATAACGGAGGCGGCACAGATGCTGTCTGCTGATGCCTGAGGAATCGGCGAGTTCGTTCGGGACGATGCCATTCGTGGCCAGAAACTGACCGAGACGGGAGAGCTTTCGTCGTCGCGCCATAACACGCATAGCATGTGACACTCATAGCTGGTTGGTTAAGCGCGCGAAAGCGTCACACTCAAAGCATGATCGCCGCTTCGCCGCGAGAGAGGTTCGCCGCGCACCTGCGCGAGCTGCGCGCGAAGCGTTCACTCTCACAGACGCGGCTCGCGGAACTCGCCGGACTGAATCGCAACTACGTGAGTGATGTGGAGCGCGGCTACCGGAACCCTTGTCTCGACAACATCCTCAAGCTGGCGGATGCGCTCGACGTTCCGCCGTCGGAGTTGTTCCGGCCGTTCGACAAGCTCGGGTAGTGAACCTATACTTAGGTTATGCCTAAGGGGTCAAGGACGAAGCCGAGGAAGAAGCGCGAGGATGAGGCGCAGGCTGCCGTCCGTATCATGGAGACGATCGCGGAGAAATCCGAGGAAGAGCCGCCGGTCGAGATCACGGACGAGATGCGGGCTGCCGCCGCCGCGTTCGGGCGTATCGGCGGGAGGATCGGCGGGCCGGCTCGGGCCGTTGCGTTGAGCGCGAAAAAACGCTCCGAGATTGCAAAGAAAGCCGCTACCGCCCGTTGGCAAAAGCGTCGGAAATAACACTCGTCAAAACACCTTCAGACAGGCGCGGTGTACTCGCCCGATGACCGCAAGAAATGACAAGCGCCTGAACTTCGCAGAAACGAAGTCGCAAATGCCTCCGTCAGCGCGACTTCAGCGCGCGGCCAATTTCAGCCGCTTGTCATGTCTTGCGGTCATCGGGCGAGTACACCGCGCTCGTCTGGAAAACTAAACTGCAATAAACTATCCGGCAGCGTCCTAAATACGCCCTCCTCGCATGATTCCTCTCGCGACAATCGCCTCAAACTTGCGAAGTTTTGTTTGAGATCGGATATTGACAACCCAAAATCGCGAGCCTACATTTGGGTTCTGACATGAGGAACATCAAATGAGTGATGCAATTTTGGCTGCCGCTGAGGAGCTAAAGAGGAAGATCGACGAGAAAGTTATGGCTATGAAAGCCGACCCCAGCATGGCAGAAGTGCTCCGGCTTCAGCAGGGTCTTAACGCACTGGAGGAGATCGTCGGTCAACCGAAGAGTACGCTCGCGCAACTCTTCGGTTTGGACGCGCCGACTGCCGATAGCGGGGCGTCAGGCTACTCGATCCGGCCCGACGAGTATTACGGCCTCGACGGGCTCGACGCCGCCAAGCGATACCTGAAGCGACGGGGGCAAGCGCGCCCGTTCCGCGAGATTGTGGAAGCCATTCGTCGCGGTGGTTGCAAGGTGGACAACGAGAGTGAACTGAAGGTCCGTATGGCGCGATCAACGTACGAGGTCGCGGTACTTCCTGACGAACACTACGGCTTGGTCGAGTTCTACCCGCACCTGAAGCGTGGCAAGGGCACGAAGAAGCGTGCCGCGGGCGGTGCAGCGGAAGTCGTTAGCGCAGTCAACGACCCCGCCAATGATGATGAAGAGCACGAAGAAGAAAACGCCTCACCCGCTGCTAACGAGTGAGGCGCCAGATAACCCTAACGTGGGGGTAGTGGATGGTTTCCCGGCTACGGACTTTGGACCCCTGGCCGAGGGTTCGATTCCCTCTACCTCCACCTTTACCACCTATGGCCCCGTAGTTCAGGTGCACAGAACGCCGCGCTGCTAACGCGGATGTCGCGGGTTGGATCCCCGCCGGGGCCACTTTTTGATACTGAGAAAAGACTCCGATAGCATGGTGCTATCAGTAACAATGTAGGTCCGTCTACGCGTCAGGTCAACACCAAACTTACTTTCGGTAATCCGCGTCCGACCGGCATGTTACATAGCGTAGCGTGACCCCTCAAGCATTGACAGCTTGACCCCTCAAGCATATATTGTAGTTATGAACAAGCTGTCACCTGCGAAGCGCGCGCAGATCCTGACCGCCCTCATCGAAGGCAACTCCATTGCCTCGACCTGCCGCATGACCGGCGCCGCGAAGATGACGGTGCTGAGTCTCATCCGCGAGATTGGTCAAGCGTGCCTTCGCTTCCATGACGCTCAGGTGCGCTACCTGCCGACGCTGCGCGTGCAGTGTGATGAGGTCTGGTCGTTCTGCTACGCGAAGGAGAAGAACGTTCCGGCCGATCTGAAGGGCAAGGAAGGTTACGGCTCGCTCTGGACGTGGACGGCGCTTGACGCCGACTCGAAGCTCCTCATCTCGTGGATGGTGAGTGACCGGAATCAGGAAGCGGCCGACGCTCTGATTCGCGATCTGAAGATGCCGCACGACGATGCGCCTTCAGATTTCGACCGACGGCCTATCCGTGTACCTCGAAGCCATCGTGAAGAACTTCCGCTACGGCGAGGCCGATCATGCCGAGGTGGTGAAGACGTACGCGAACAGTAAGCCGGTCACCGGAACAAGTCCGAGGAGTGCGGCCAGTAGATACTCGCCCGGCCGCCTGCTGGCCGTAGAGAAGCGACCGACGTTCGGGATGCCGATCACGAAGCACATATCCACGTCGTTCATGGAGCGGTGGAACCTCACGCTGCGGATGCAGAACCGCCGCTTCACGCGCCTCACGAATGGCTTCTCGAAGAAGCTCGACAACCACGTCTTCATGCTCGCCATCACCGTCGTCTTCTACAACTTCTGCCGCAAGCACAAGTCGCTCGGTGGGAAGACTCCGGCGATGGCCGCTGGCCTGACGGACTATGTTTGGAAGGCGAGTGACCTTCTCGCGCTCGATTTGTGGACGCTTGCCGCAGTTGCGTAGCGGCGATACTGTGCGCTTCGGCAGCGATGTGGCGGAAACTTCGCGGGGAGAGGAAGGCTTTGACGGAGGGAGTCGTCTGCAAAACGGCTTGCCGAACGGAGTGCCTTGCAGTCCTCAACGTGACAGACATCGCCGCCACGGTGCCGCCTGTTACGACTCAGCGTTCAAACTAGACCACCACCGGAAGTATTCGACGAAAAAGCCGGCCTTCCGGCCGGCTTTTTCGCTACCGCGTTGCTGAAGCGCCTTCCTGAAGCTAGTCCAGCTTGATCGCTTTCTTGGTCTTCTCGCGACGGCTCGATTCCTTCGCGTTGTACTCGTCCATGCAGCTGCCCTGCTCGACCATCGCGCAGGCGAGGTAGTCGCTGATCTCGACGATGACGGCGCGGATCGCCTTGCCGGTCGGCGTGTTCTCGTACTTTCCGAGCTCGCCGCCGAAGCCGCCGCGGTAGACGCCGCCCGACATGCCGTAGCTCGCCGCGCGGCCTTCGACCGTGCGCGTGTATTCGACTTCGCCCGTCGTCGTATCCACGACGCGGAGATCGACGGCGATGTACGCGTCCTCTTTCTTGCCGCCGACGCTGATGCCGCGGAAGCTCAGCGCGCCGCCGGTGCCGCGGCTCTTCGTGTCGAACGCGCTGACCGTCGCAAACACGAGGTACTTCGCGCCCGTGAGCTTGCCGATCTTCGCGCCGGTCGACTTCTTGATGCGGCCGGACTCGGCGAGATCCTGCTCGTCGAGGACGGGGCCGAGCTTCGCGCGCTCGACGATCTTGAACTTGCCCGTGCTCGCGAGCTCGTTCGTCAGCATGCCGGCGAGATCGCTCGCCGCGTCCGAATACCACCAGGAGGCGGAGGTTTCGTTCTTGAATTCAGCGACGCCGATCGCCGGCTTCTCTCCCGCAAACGCCGACGCGGTGACCAACAACAAAGCAAACACCGAGACCACAAGACTCTTTCGCATTGATTTTTCCCTCAGAACCGATTTGCGGCGTCAATCTAAGTCCGCCGCGGGACACGCGGCGTGATGCGGCTCACGAACGGCGAAACTTCAGTGCTCGATCGCTCCGTCGTCTTCGCAAAGGAGCGCCCTGTCCCACAATTCGACGCGATTTCTGCCGCGGGTTTTCGCCGAGTATAGCGCGCGGTCGGCGCGGTCGATCAGCGCCGCGGGACTGAGCACCTCGATTGCTTCCGGCGCGTCCATGCCCGCGATTCCGATCGATGCGGTGACGACGACCGACGAGTCGCCGCACGGCACCGCCGTCTGTGCGAGCCGCTGCCGGATGCGCTCCGCAACGGCGCCGGTGTTGCCGACGCGCGTCTCCGGCAGCACGATGCAGAACTCCTCGCCGCCATAGCGTCCCGGCACGTCGTACACGCGGCAGCTGTCGCGCAGCAGCTTGCCGATCGACTGCAGCACCTGGTCGCCCGCCGTGTGGCCCCACGTGTCGTTGATGCGCTTGAAGTGATCGATGTCGAGCATCAGCAGCGACATCGGCGAGCCATGTCTCACGGCGCGATTGATCTCGCTGTCGATCTTCTCGATCACGTACCAGCGGTTGTACAGCCCCGTCAGCGTGTCGCGCGACGACACCTCGGAAAGCGCGCGGTTCTTCACCACGAGATCGAGGTTCTCGCGCTGCAGCAGAAGCATCCGCTGCTCGAGCTCCGCGTAGCGCGCTTCACTTTCTTCCGCGACGCGCACGACCTCGAAGAGCTCGTTGACCAGCCGCCGCTCGTCGTCGGAGAACGGCTTGCCGTCGGCGGAAACCACCGCCACCCGCGGCAACGCGAGGCGCACGGCGAACGCGTTGCTCGCCTCGGGCGAGCGCGCGTCGGTGAGGTAGAGAGGCTTGTGCAGCAGCTCGGACAAGGGCGCGAGAATCCGGGCCGCCGCGGATTCGAACGTGGTCATGCAACAACACCTGCTCTGAGAGAGTGCCGCGAAGTATAGGTCGAGCGCGCGCGGCGAGCCAACGCTCAATCGTGGAAGGGTCAGGCGCGCTGTTCGATGCGGAAGCGATTCACGCCGGCGCGGATCTCGTCGCCGCTGCGGACCTTCGTGTTGCGCGCCGGGAGCGTGTTGAGGAAGGTGCCGTTGCGGCTGCCGAGGTCGCGGACGCGGACCGTGCCGTCACCGTCGCGAAGGACTTCGAAGTGGCGGCGGGAGAGGAACTCGTCGGGGACGCGCACGTGTCCTTCGCGGCCGATGACGAGGCCGGAGTCGGGGATTTCGAACTCCTGGCCGACGAGCGGACCTTCGACGCAGACGAGCACCGCGCGGGTGGCGACCGGATTCGTCGAGCGCGACGTCCGCAGCTTGTGCGCGAGCTGCGCTTCGTCGACGGTCGAGAGATCATCGAGTGCGATCGGCTCGACGGCGGTCCCGCTCTCGTTCACCGGCTCGACGGTGACGAGCGCGGAGCCGACGCGCAGCACGTGCACGCCGTCGCCGAGGACTGCTTCGGTGATCTCGTGGCCGTCGAGGAAGGTGCCCATGTGCGAGTCGGCATCGCGGACGACGAGCTCCTCGCCGCGCACGGAGATCGAGCAGTGGCGGATCGACAGCTCCGCGTCGGCGAGCTCCACGTGACAGGCTTTGCGGCCGATCCAGAGCGGATGCTCGCCGATGGTGAAGATCGTATCGATGGATTGGTTGGCGCCGCGGGCGAAGACGCGCAACGAACGCTTACGCGCGGGCGGCGCCGTTTCGATGCGCGGCGCGGCGGGAGCGGCGGCCGCGGCGTCGACGCGATACGGCTGCACGTCGAGCTCGCGGATCTCGCTCGCGTCGATGATGCGCGCGAGCACGGCGGCCTTGCTGCCGGAGAGCCATTCGCCGCAATCGCACGTGGCGATCGAGCTCGCGAGCCGCACCGCGACGACGCCGGGGATGTCGTACGCCTGATCGCACTTGGCGCAGCGGATGAGCGGCATGCGAACGATGATAGTGGCAGAGTCGCGCGTTCTGCCACTACACTCTCCGCGGTCCTATGCTCGCCGGCAATCAAACCGAAAACGTCCGCACGGGGCTGCGCGCAAAGTTCGTCGGAGCATTCGCGCTGCAGACGATTCTCGTCGCGCTGCTTCTCCTCGGCATCCAGCAGCTGCTCGTCCGCCGCGCCATGATCCGGCAGACCGTCGAGCACGGCGAGGCGATCGCGAAGACGATCGAGTCGACCGCCGGCTACTACGTCATCTTCGGCCTCACCGACGACCTCAAGAACATCGTCGGCGATCTCGCGCGCGGCACGTCGGTGCAGTACGCCGAATTTCTCGATGCGAACGGCAAAGTCCTCGCGGCGTCCGCGAACGCGGTTCCGGCGGAGCTCGCGAAGCGCAAGCTGCGGCGCGAGGACGGCGTCGACGTTGGCGACGGGCTGCACGCGTACACGGTGCCGTTCTACGAGTCGAAAGCCGACGCATCGAATCCCGCCGCGAAGCCGAAAGGCTACTTCCGCCTCCTCATGAACGAGGACCAGGCGCAGGCGGCGGTGCGCTCACTGCGGGGCTGGAACGCCGGCATCACGGTGCTGATCCTCATCGCGGCGAGTCTCCTGGCGTGGTTCGCCTCGCGCGTCATCGTGCGGCCGATCCTGTCGCTGGTCGATACGGCGCGGCTCATCGCGAAAGGCGATCTCACGCAACGCGTGCAGGTGCATTCGAGCGACGAGATCGGCAGTCTCGCCGAGGCGTTCAACGGGATGGCGGCGAACCTCGAGCGGACCATCAACAGCCTCGTGCAGTCGCAGCAGAAACTGAAGTCCGTGGTCGAAACGGTGCAGACGCGGTCCGACAGCGTCATGCGCCGCGTCGACGACGAGCGCGCAATCATCGACGACACCTACCGCTCCATCGACCAACTCAACGGCGGCGTGCGCAAGATCACCGACAACGTCGAGGCGCTCTCCGCGTCGTCGGAAGAGACGTCGTCGTCGATGCTGGAGATGGTCGCGTCGATGGAAGAGGTGAGCCGCCACACCGACACGCTCTGGTCGTCGGTGGAAGAGACGGCGTCGGCGACGCACGAGATGGTGTCGTCGATCAACGAGGTCGACACGAACGTCGTCTATCTCACGAACTTCGTGACCGAGACGTCGTCGTCGATGGTCGAGATGTCAGCGTCGATCGCGCAGGTCGAAGGCAACGCCGCGCGTTCGTACGATCTCGCGCTCGCGGTCGCGGATGCCGCGGAGTCGGGGATGCGTGCGGTGCGCGAAACGATCGACGGAATGGAACAGATCCGCCGCTCCGTGCACGAGGCGAACTCCGTCGTGGCGCGGCTCGGCGACCGCTCCGTCGCGATCGGGAAGATCCTCAACGTCATCGAAGACGTCGCCGAGCAGACGAACCTCCTCGCGCTGAACGCGGCCATCCTCGCGGCGCAGGCGGGCGAGTACGGCAAAGGCTTCTCCGTCGTCGCCGCGGAAATCCGCCAGCTGTCGGAGCGCACGGCGTCGTCGACGCGCGACATCGCGAACCTCATCCGCGCGGTGCAGGACGAAGTGGACAACGCGCTCAAAGCGATGGCGTCCGGCTCGACGCTCGTCGAGACCGGCGTGTCGCTCTCGCATCAGGCGGGCAAGGCGCTCAACAACATCCTCGAGTCGTCCGCGAAAGCGTCGAACATGGGGAAAGAGATCGCCGGCGCGACGCGCGAGCAGGCGACCGGCAGCGAGACCGTGACGCGCGCGGTCGATCGTCTGCAGTCGATGGTCGGGCAGATCAACGGGGCCACGCGGCAGCAGGCGCAAGGCTCGGATCACATCATGCGCGCGGTCGAGTCGATGCGCGAGGTCACGAAGTACGTGCGCCAGGCGATGATCGAGCAGAAGTCCGGCTCGACGATGATCTCCGCGGCGGCCGAGCGGATGATCGACATGATCCACGAGATCTTCCAGGTCGCCGCGAATCAGGCGGCCGAGAGCGAGAAGATCGTCGGCACGATGCAGCAGGTGCGCGCGATCTCGGACGGCAACCGCGCCACCGCCAACGACATGGGCGAGGCCATCACGCTCCTCAACGACGCGATCCGCAGCCTCGACGAGGAGACGCGGAAGTTCCGCGTGCGGGGCTGACGGCATGGCCGCGTCGACATCCGACGAGCTGCGGCTCATCACGTTTCGCGTGGGGCCGGAGACGTTCGTCATGGACATCATGGCGGTGCGTCAGCTCGTGCCGTACACCGGCTCGACGTCGGTGCCGACCGCGCCGGCGTTCGTCGAAGGCATCGTGGTGCTGCGCAACGAGGTCGTGCCGATCATCGACCTGCGCGACCGGCTCTATCCGAAGCTCGCAGAACGTGCGCCGCAGCCGCTCGTGCTCATCACGCACACGAGCGCGGGCGTGATCGGACTCAAAGTCGACGAGGTTCGCCGCATCGTCACGGTGTCGACGGACGCGTTCCTGCCGCCGCCGCCGCTCGTGCGCGGCATCCGCGGCGAGCTGCTCATCGCGGTCGTGCCGCACGGCGACGAGGTCTATCTCCTGATCGACGTCGAGAACGTGCTGAGCGGCGGCGAGAAGCAGGAACTGCGCGAGGCGGAGCTGGAGGACGCGGCTGCTGCGCTGAACGCTGAATGATGATCGATGGATATCAATCGGTCTCGTCGTTAGACGGCACGTCGGTGCGCTGATCCTTGCGGAAGCCGTACGGGCAGTGGCGGCAGCCGGACTCGCAGCAGTAGCCGCGGTCGCGCAGGAACTTCTCGGTGAAGACGAGGTAGCGGCCCTCGTAGTAAAAGTCGACGCCCTCGATCAGCTTCCCGCGTTCGCCGCTCATCGTTCAACCTGCATCGTTGGTTTATAGTCCGCGCGTGTTCAGCCGTTCCCGCCTGCTGCAGCTGAGCGATGCGATGAAGGGGAAGCTGGTGGTCGTCTACGGCGACATCGTAGCGGACCGCTTCATCTACGGCACGCCGAAACGCATCTCCCGCGAGGCGCCCGTGCTCATCCTTCGCCAGTACCGCGAAGACGTGCTCCTCGGCGGCGCCGGCAACGCCATCAACAACATCTTCGCCCTCGGCGGCCTGCCGGTGCCCGTGTCCGTTCTCGGCACCGACGGCGCGGCGCAGACGCTCGTCGACTCGCTCGTGACCGCCGGCATCGACTGCAGCGGGATTCTGCGCACGAGCCGCTACGCCACGCCGACGAAGGTGCGCATCCTCGGTGGCATGCCGCACGCGAGCCGGCAGCAGATCGTGCGCTACGACATCGAGGACGAGTTCCGCATGACCGAGCTCGAGTCGCTGCGCTTCGCCGATCTGCTGCGCGAGGCGATCGGCATGTGCCACGCCGCGCTGGTGAGCGATTACGGTTACGGCGTCGTCGCGCCGTCGCTCGTGGCGAGCCTCACACGCTACGCGCACGGCAAGGCAGTGACGCTCGACTCGCGCTACGAGCTGCTCAGCTATCCCGGCGTTACCGCCGCGACGCCGAACGAGGAAGAAGCCGCCGCCGCCGCGGGGACGTCGCTCTGGAACGGCGACGACGCCAAGATCGGCGAAGTCGCGCAGACGCTGCAGCAGGGACTCGACGCGGAAGCGGTGCTGATCACGCGCGGCAGCCGCGGCATGGCGCTCCTCGAGCGCGACGCGACCGAGCCGCTGCTGATCCCGGTGTATGGCACCGACCAGGTCGCGGACGTCACCGGCGCCGGCGACACCGTCATCGCGACCTTCACGCTCGCGCTCGCAGCGGGCGCGTCGTACGCGGAAGCGGCGAAGCTCGCCAACTACGCGGGCGGCATCGTGGTCATGAAGATGGGCACCGCGACGGTGTCGAACGACGAGCTGCGCTACGCGATCGAGCGCGACGAGGAGCTCCGCTCGTGAACGCGCCGATTCTCGACGAGGGCGCGTTGGCCGAGGCGGTCGAACGCGAGCGCGCGGCGGGAAAGACGATCGCATTCGCGAACGGCTGCTTCGACGTGCTGCACGTCGGTCACATCCGCTATCTCCAGGGCGCGGCGGACGTCGCGGACGTGCTGGTGGTCGGCGTGAACGGCGACGAGTCCGTGCGCACGCTCAAGGGCGAAGGCCGGCCTGTGATGCCGGAGCAGGAACGCGCGGAGATCATCGCCGCGATTCAGGGCGTCGGCTACGTCACCGTCTTTCACGAGAAAAGTCCTGCCCACCTTCTGCAGGTCCTGAAGCCCGACGTGCAGGCGAAAGGGACCGACTACACGCCCGACTCCGTGCCGGAGGCGGAGGTCGTGAACGCGTACGGCGGGCGCGTCGTCATCGTCGGCGATCCGAAAGACCACTCCACCACCGCGGTTTTGCAGAAGCTGCGCGGGCGATGAAACGCCTGCTGGTGCTGCGGCTCTCCGCGCTCGGCGACGTCATCCACACCATTCCAGCCGTCGTCGCACTGCGCGATGCGTATCGCATCCAGTGGGTCGTGGAGGCGCCGTATCGCGAGCTCGTCGAATTGGTGGCTGGCGTGGAGACGATCCCCATGCGCATGAAAGCGTGGGGACGCGCGCCGCTCGCCTCGCGCGCGGCCATGCGCGACGCGTGGCGCACGCTGCGAGGCGCGGACGCGTCGATCGACTTTCAGGGCCTGGTGAAGTCGGCCATGCTCGGCCGCTTCGCCGGCGCGCGCGAACGCTACGGCTTCGCGGCGAATGCGATCCGCGAGAAGCCGGCGCTGCTCTTCACGAATCGCAAGGTCGCCGTCGACACGACGCGTCACGTCATCGAGCAGAACCGCGCCCTCGCCGCCGCGCTCGCGCCGGCCGGCAAGGCCGTGCCGTCCTGGGACGCGTTTCCGCGCAATGACAACCTCGACGCGTTCGCCGATGCGATCGTGCTGCTGCCGGGCGCCGGCAAGCCATCGAAGCTGTGGCCGGTCGAGCGTTTCCGCGAGCTCGCGCGCCGTCTCGGCGAGCGCGTGCTCGTGGTGTGGGGACCCGGCGAGCGCGAGCGCGCGGAAGCGATCGGCGCGCGGCTCGCGCCGCCGACCGGCCTGCGCGAGCTCGCGTGGCTGCTGCAGCACGCGCGTCTCGTCATCGGCGGCGACACCGGTCCGCTCCACCTCGCCGCCGCCCTCGGCACGAAGGTCATCGGCCTCTACGGTCCCACCGATCCGCGTCGCAACGGGCCGTATGGCCAGCTCGGCCATTGCGTCGATCATTTCGGCTCGACGAAATCCATGGACGCGATTGCTGTTGAAGAGGTGATGCAGCTGGTGGAAAGGGTGGCCGCGGAGTGAACCTCATCCTCGCCGTTGCGTTGCTCTTCGCCGCGTCGGTGCCGGCCACGACGCCGGTCGAACAAGCGTTCGCCCGCGGCGAGACGCTCGACTACAACCTCAGCTGGCTCAAGATCACCGGCGGCACCGGACGTCTCACGATCGGTCCGTCGGGCGAGGACAGCTACCGCATCACCTCCGTCGCGCATTCGACGCCCGGCTTCTCACGCATCTTCCGCGTGCGCGACGAGATCGAGTCGACGGTCGCGCGCAAGGACTTCTCGACGCTGCGCTACGTGAAACGCCTCGACGAGAAAGACGACAAGATCGAGGAAGTAACGACCGTCGACGACGGCGTCGCCACGCGCACACGGCGGAAGGTGAAGAAGACGCGCGTGCCGCGGCCGGTCTTCGATCCGATGTCGGTCATGTTCTATCTGCGCCTGGTCGATCTCAGCCCCGGCAAGTCGTACGCGCTCACGCTCATCGCCGACGGCAAGGTCTACGACGTCCAGGCGCGCGTCGTACGGCGCGAGACGATCGACACCCCCGCGGGCACGTTCGCGACCGTGGTCGTGGAGCCGCGGATGACGAGCGACGGCGTCGAGCGCGAAGAGAAGCTCTTCATCTGGTACAGCGACGACGAGCGGCGCATCCCGGTGCGCATCCGCACGGACGTGAAGTTCGGCAGCATCATCGCCAGCCTCCGCGGCGTGCAGGCGGGCGTCACGTCCGTCGAGCCGCCGCCGCTCAAACGTTAGCGGCGCTGAATAACTTAGCTCGCAATCCGCGTTTCACGCGGGTGATACACTCGGCCGGCCTGAGTTGCGTGGCGTCTCCGGTCGAGCCTCAACCGTCCCAGGAGTCGACAGAAAGCACCTATGAGCGTTCGTCTCGGTGAGTTGCTCACCAAAGCGAGTCTGATCACGCAGGATCAGCTCAAAGAAGCCCTTCGCGTTCAGAAAGAGACAGGCGGCAAGCTCGGCGAAACGCTGATCAAGCTCGGCTTCGTCTCGGAAGAAGACATCACGGAGTGCCTCTCCCAGCAGTTCGGCGTCCCCTCCATCAACCTCCAGCACTTCGAGATCGACGGCTCGGTGATCAAGCTGATCCCCGGCGACGTCGCGCGCAAGTACAACATCCTCCCGGTCAACAAGACCGGCGCCACGATCACCATCGCCATGGCCGATCCGACGAACGTCTTCGCCATGGACGACATCAAGTTCATGACCGGCTACAACGTCGAGCCGGTCGTGGCCTCCGAGCTGGGGATCAAGGCGGCCATCGACAACTACTACGGCACGACGTCTTCGCTCGAGCTGAAGAAGGTCATGGAAGACCTTCAGCAGGCGGAGACGGCGGACCTCGAAGTCCTCGAGGAGGACGAAGAGCTCGACGTCAGCGCCCTCGCCGATTCGGCCGAGGAAGCGCCGGTCGTGAAGTTGTGCAACCTGATTCTGACCGACGCCATCAAGCGCGGCGCGTCGGACATCCACATCGAGCCGTACGAGAAAGAGTTCCGCGTCCGCTTCCGCATCGACGGCATCCTCTACGAGATCATGAACCCGCCCTTGAAGCTCAAGGACGCCATGACCTCGCGCATGAAGATCCTGGCGAAGCTCGACATCTCGGAGAAGCGCCTCCCGCAGGACGGACGCATCAAGCTGAAGATCAAGCTCGAGGACAAGAACAAGGAGCTCGACTTCCGCGTCTCCTGCCTGCCGACGCTCTTCGGCGAGAAGATGGTTCTGCGTCTCCTCGACAAGGACAACCTCCGCCTCGACATGACCAAGCTCGGCTTCGAGCCGGAGTCGCTGGCGCGCTTCGAGGAGGCGATCTTCAAGCCGTGGGGCATGGTGCTCGTCACCGGTCCCACCGGCTCGGGCAAGACGAACACGCTCTACTCGGCGCTCTCGAAGGTCAACTCGCCGGAAGTCAACATCATGACCGCGGAAGATCCGGTCGAGTTCAACCTCCCCGGCATCAACCAGGTGCAGATGAAAGAGGGCATCGGCCTCAACTTCGCGGCCACGCTGCGCTCGTTCCTGCGGCAGGATCCGAACATCATCCTCGTCGGCGAGATCCGCGACTTCGAGACCGCGGAGATCGCGATCAAGGCCGCGCTCACGGGACACCTCGTGCTCTCGACGCTGCACACGAACGACGCGCCGTCGACGATCAACCGCCTCATGAACATGGGCATCGAGCCGTTCCTCGTGGCGACGGCGACGCAGCTCATCGCCGCGCAGCGCCTCACGCGCCGCATCTGCTCGCTCTGCAAGGAGCCGGTGGACATGACCCCGCAGGCGCTCCTCAACCTCGGCTACAAGAAAGAGGAAGTCGGCACCTTCACCGTCTACAAGGGCCGCGGCTGCGAGAAGTGCAACAACACCGGCTACAAAGGCCGCGTGGCGCTCATCGAAGTCATGCAGATCGACGACGACATCCGCGACCTCATCCTCTCCGGCGGCACGGCCATCGACATCAAGCGCCGGGCGATGGAGAACGGGATGATCACGCTGCGGCGGTCCGGACTGTTTAAAATCAAGGAAGGCGTCACCACCGTGGAGGAAGTCGTCCGCGAGACGGTGCTGTAGCGGCCGCGCGGACGTCGGAGAACCGAATGCCCGTCACACTGCATCAGCTGCTGAAGACGATGGTCGAGCGCGGCGGCTCGGACCTGCACGTCACCACCAACTCGCCGCCCCAGATCCGCATCGACGGCAAGCTCGTGCCGCTGGACATGCCGCCGCTCACCGCGCCGGAGACCAAGCAGCTCGCGTACTCAGTGCTCACCGACGCGCAGAAGCACCGCTTCGAAGAGAACCTCGAGCTCGACATTTCGTTCGGCATCAAAGGACTGGCGCGCTTCCGCGCGAACATCTTCAACCAGCGCGGCGCCACGGCCGCCGTCTACCGGCAGATCCCGTACGAGATCCTCGGCTTCCGCGAGCTCGGCCTTCCCGCCGTCGTCGAGGAGATCTGCAACAAACCGCGCGGCCTCGTGCTCGTCACCGGCCCCACCGGCTCCGGCAAGTCGACCACGCTCGCCGCGATGATCGACAAGATCAACCGCGAGCGCCACGAGCACATCATCACCATCGAAGATCCCGTCGAGTTCCTCCACCAGCACAAGAACTGCGTCGTCAATCAGCGCGAGCTGCACGCCGACACGCACTCTTTCGCGAACTCGTTGAAGTCCGCGCTGCGCCAGGATCCCGACGTCGTCCTCATCGGCGAGATGCGCGACCTCGAGACCATCGAGTCCGCGCTGCGCATCGCCGAGACCGGCCACCTCACGTTCGGCACGCTGCACACGAACTCGGCCGCGCAGACCATCAACCGCATCGTCGACGTCTTCCCCGCGCACCAGCAGCCGCAGATCCGCGCGCAGCTGTCGTTCGTGCTGGAGGGCATCCTCTGCCAGGCGCTGCTCCCGAAAGCGAACGGCAAGGGACGCGTGATGGCGATGGAAATCCTCGTTCCGAACGCCGCGATCCGGAACCTCATCCGCGAAGACAAGGTGCATCAGATCTACTCGATGATGCAAACTGGTCAGACGAAATACGGAATGCAGACTTTCAACCAGTCGTTGGCGACGCTGTACTTCAAGAAGCTGATCACGCTGCAGACCGCGTTGTCACGCTCGTCGAATCCCGACGAGCTGCAGGAGATGATCTCGCGCGGCGCCGGCGCGCTGTTCCCGCAGGGGCCGCCCGCGGCGGCCGGTGCGGTGCGCCCGCGTTCCGCGTGAGTTAGGGAGACCGGAGGGGGAACATGCCGACATTCGAGTGGAAGGGAACGGCCAGGAACGGGCAGACGCAGTCGGGTGTGCTGGTCGCCGACTCGAAGGACGCCGTCATCACCGTGATGCGGCGGCAGCAGATCGTCGTCACCGCGGTCAAGGAAAAGGGCAAAGAGATCGCGCTGCCGAAGTTCGGCGGACGCGTCCCGCCCCAGCAGATCGCGATCTTCACGCGGCAGTTCTCCGTCATGATCGACGCCGGCCTGCCGCTCGTGCAGTGCCTCGAGATCCTCGGCTCGCAGCAGGACCACAAGACCTTCAAGCGCACGCTCGTGCAGGTGCGGCAGGACGTCGAGTCGGGCTCGAACCTCGCCGACGCGATGCGCAAGCATCCCAAGGTCTTCAACGACCTCTTCACGAACATGGTCGCCGCGGGTGAGGCGGGCGGTATTCTCGACACGATCCTCCAGCGTCTCGCGACCTACATCGAGAAAGCGGTCAAGCTCAACTCGCAGGTCAAGTCGGCGATGATCTATCCGGTCGCCGTCATCAGCATCGCCTGCATCGTCGTCGCGGTCATTCTCTGGAAGGTCATCCCGGTCTTCGCCTCCCTCTTCGAAAGCCTCGGCGCGCAGCTGCCGCTCCCGACGCGCGTCGTCATCGCGCTCTCGAACTTCATCGCCGACTTCTGGTGGCTCGTCACCATCGTCGTCATCGCGCTCATCGTCTCGGTCCGCCGCTATCACGGCACGTACAAAGGCAAGCGCGTCATCGACGGCCTGCTGCTCAAGATGCCGGTCCTCGGCATGCTGCTGCGCAAGATCGCCGTCGCGCGTTTCTGCCGCACGCTCGCCACGCTGACTTCGTCCGGCGTGCCCATTCTCGACGGCCTGCAGATCACCGCGCGCACCGCCGGCAACTCGATCGTCGAAGACGCGATCATGGCCACGCGCAAGTCGGTCGAAGAAGGCAAGACCATCAGCGAGCCGCTCGGCGACACCGACGTCTTCCCGTCGATGGTCGTGCAGATGATCGGCGTCGGCGAACAGACCGGTGCGCTCGACACGATGCTCACCAAGATCGCCGACTTCTACGAAGACGAAGTCGACGTCGCCGTGGCCGGTCTGATGAAGCTCCTCGAGCCGATTCTCATCGCCTTCCTCGGCGTGGCCATCGGCGGCATCGTCATCGCGATGTACATGCCGATGTTCTCGCTCATCGGACAGATCGGATAAGCCGAGGCGGGCCTGGGGCCCGCCTCGCCGCAGTCTCATGTCCACCATGTCTTCCGATACCCGGATGCTGATCGCCGTCCGGGTCGTCGTCGTCACGACGCTGCTCCTCGCGGCGCTGATCATCCAGTACACCGTCCGCGAGGTCCTGCCGCTCAACTATCTCTACATCGCCACCGGCCTCACGTACGCGCTGACGCTCGCGTACATCGCGCTCGCGCTCACGGTGCCGTCGCGCTCGGTCAACCTCATGATCCAGACGCTCGGCGATCTCTGCGTCGAGACGCTGCTCGTCTACTTCACCGGCGGTCTCGACTCGCCGTTCTCGTTTCTCTATCTCGTCTCGGTCATCGCCGCGTCGATGCTGCTCTACCGCCGCGGCGGATTGCTCACCGCGTCCGGCGCGGCGATCCTCTACGGCGCTCTCGTCGATCTCATGTACTACGGCGTCTTTCCGATGCCGGAGCAGTCGCTCTTTCTGCCGATCGCGTGGACCTCGTCGCGGCTCTACTTCAACATGGCCGCGAACTTCGCCGGTTTCTACGCGACCGCGCTGCTCACGTCGTATCTGTCCGAGAAACTGCAGCGAACATCCGAGGAGCTCGATGTCAACCGGCAGAACCTCGCGGAGTTGCGCGCGCTCAATCAGAACGTCGTCGAGTCGATCCCCTCGGGACTGATCACGCTCGCGACGTCGGGCATCGCATCGTTCATCAACCCCGCCGGCGCGAACATCCTGCAGATGCAACCGGCGGCGGTGCTCGGGCGTCACGTGACGGAGCTCGGCTTCTTCACGCCCAATGGCTGGGACGACGCGCGCGAGCGGCTCGCCGCGGGCGACGTCGTGCGCCGCGAGCTCGATGACTTCGCCGGCGCCGCGCAGAGCCTCGGCTTCGCGGTCAGTCCGCTGACGACGCTCGACGGCGTCGACGCCGGCTACACGCTGATCTTTCAGGACCTCACCGAGATGAAAAAGCTCGAGGCAGAGGTGCGGCTGAAGGACAGGATGGCCGCGGTAGGCGAGCTCTCCGCCGGCATCGCGCACGAGATCCGGAATCCGCTCGCCGCGATCGCCGGCTCGGTGCAGGTGCTCAAGAGCTCGAGCTCACTGTCGACGCAGGAACAGCGGCTGATGTCGATCGTGCTGAAAGAGTCGGAGCGGCTGAACAAATCGATCTCCGACTTTCTCCGCTTCGTGCGGCCGCAGGAGAAACACCCCGCGGAGTTCGACGTCGCGGCCAGTCTCTCCGAGACGCTCGATCTGCTCGAGAACTCGCCGGAGCTGCAGCCGGCGCACGAGATTCGCCGCGCGATCGCGCCGCCGTCGTTTACGCTCGTCGGCGACGGCGATCAGATCCGCCAGGTGTTCTGGAACCTCGCGCGCAACGCGGTGCAGGCGATGCCGAAAGGCGGCGTGCTGACCGTCAGCACGTCCATCGAGAACGGCTCGTACAACATCGTCTTCGCCGACAGCGGACGCGGGATGTCGCAGGCGGACCTGCAGCGGCTTTTCCAGCCGTTCCGCACGAACTTCCCCTCCGGCACGGGACTGGGCATGGCCATCTCGTATCGCATCGTGCAGGAGCACGGCGGACGCATCGACGTGAGCTCGCGCGAAGGCGCCGGCACCGCGATCACCGTCACGCTGCCAAGGTAAACTGCGCGCGGTGGACGACCGCATCCTCTCACCGGCTCCCGATCAGGACGATCTCCAGACCGAGCTCTCGCTGCGCCCGAAAATGCTGCGCGAGTACATCGGGCAGCAGAAGGTGAAAGCGAACCTCGAGATCTCGCTCGAGGCCGCGCGCAAACGGCACGAGCCACTCGATCACGTGCTGCTCTTCGGTCCGCCCGGACTCGGCAAGACGACGCTCGCGAACATCATCGCGAATGAAATGAACGCGAGTCTCCGCTCGACGTCGGGTCCCGCGCTGGAGAAGCCGGGCGATCTCGTCGGCATCGTCACGAACCTCGAGGCCGGCGAGGTGCTGTTCATCGACGAGATCCATCGCATGCCCGCGCAGGTCGAGGAGATCCTCTACTCTGCGATGGAAGACTTTCACGTCGACGTCGTGATCGGCCAGGGCCCCGCGGCGCGCACGATGAAGTTCGAGCTGCCGCGCTTCACGCTTGTCGGCGCGACGACGCGCGCTGGCCTCATCACCGCGCCACTGCGCGCGCGCTTCGGCATCGTCCATCGACTCGACTTCTACGACGTCGACTCGCTCACCGTGATCGTCCGCCGCTCCTCCGAGATCCTCGGCATCCCCACCGAGCGCGAGGCCGCGTCCGAGATCGCGCGCCGCTCGCGCGGCACGCCGCGCATCGCGAACCGCCTCCTGCGCCGCGTGCGCGACTTTGCGGAAGTGCGGCACGAGGGCAAGATCGACGTCCATATCGCCCGCGAGGCGCTGGGCATGCTCGAAGTCGATGAGTACGGCCTCGACGAGATCGATCGCAAGCTGCTCACGACGATCATCGAGCGCTTCGGCGGCGGGCCCGTCGGCGTGAACGCGCTCGCGTCGTCGATCGGCGAAGACCGCGGAACCATCGAAGACTTGTACGAGCCGTATCTCATCCAGATCGGCTTCATGCAGCGCACGCCGCGCGGCCGCGTCGCGAGCCGCACTGCCTACGAGCACCTCGGATACCCGCTCTCCGCCGCGCGACACCAGCGCGACTTGTTCTGATTACTTCGCGCCGAGGGCGTGGAGGAACTCGTGACGCCAGCGCGAGAAATAGGGAGGAGCGCCGGCGCCGCGGCCGGACGCCTCGACGACGAGGATGTCGGCCAGTCCTTCGAAATCCTCGGAACGCTCGTGACGCTCGAGATTGCGCAGCTCGGGATGCGTGCTCTCGCCATACGCGCACACGACGACGTCCGCGAAGCCGGCGTCGAGCAGCAGACCGCGCAGCACTTCGATGTTGTAGAGGAACTGATGTCCCCAGCCGCGGAACGCGCGATTGAGCAGAAAGCACGTCCGCGCCGCGTCGTCGCCTTCGGAGCCGAGCTCGTAGTGCGATGCCCAGACCCAGTCGAGGTTCGGCGTCGAGAGGCGCAGCACGCCGTCGTCGGTGAGCACGCGGCGGCACTCGCGGAGGAGGTACATCACCTCGTTGAGGCTGAGATGCTCGATGAAATGCTCGGCGAAGATGAAGCGCACGTCGCGGTACGGCAGACCGTGCGTGACGTCGAGCACGCGGTCGACGCCGGGATACTTCACGTTGTCGATGTTGATCCAGCCATCGAGCCGCTGCGGTCCGGAGCCGATGTGCAGCCGCTCCGCGCGCGCGGGAAAGAAGACCTTGCGGATCTTCATCGGCGCGCGGCTGGCGTAGTGGTAGAGCGACGGCATGCGCGCGCTTCAACGACGCGCGCATGCCGTCGGATTCCGCGGGACTAGCGTTGCGGGGTGATGGTGGTGATCTGCTGCGTGTCGTTGTTCGTCACGCTGATGAAGGCCCAGACGGGCACGTTTGTGCCGGGCAACGGCGGATCGACCGGGATGAAGGTCGGTTCGACCGTCACCGTCGTGGCGCCGATGCCGTCGTTGGGGAAGTTCGTGAACGCCGCGTAGGCGGGCTCGTACATGTCGCGTCCGGGTTGCAGTGTGACCCCGAACGTCTGCGCCCCGACCTTCACTGTCACCGTCGTCGCCTCCGTGCTGTAGATGCGCAGCGTGTTGCGGAAGCGGGGATCGATCGGCACATGCGGAAACGCGATCGTCTGCGATGGGCTGAACTCGCGCTCGCGCACGATGGGAATCTCCGTGCCGAAGCTCGTCGCCTCGCGCGTTACGTCGTGCACGCGCAGCGTGGCGCCGATGAGATCGAAGTCTCCTTCGGCGACGTAGAGGAAATGCCCCGGGTTGCCGTTGAAGTGCTGCGGCGCGCGGCTGAGTGTCGTTTTCCCGTCCGGAATCAGCGCGACGCTCGGATCGATGTCGACGCTGGAGTCGGTTTCCGCTCCGAACAGCGTCACCACGCCCGTCGACTGCGGATTCCACACCTCGACCTCGGTGTGGAACTCCGAGCCGAACGCGCCCTGCACCGGCGGCGTGAAGATCGGCAGCAGCACGCGCTCGAATCGCGTGCCCGAGGGCCCGGTGAACGTGAACGTGAGATCGGTGGCGAGACCGATGTCGTACTCGAAGATCGTGACCGGCACGGTGCCCGCGGGATGCGCAGGCGTCGTGGCGACGAGCGTGTGGTCGTCGACGCGCGTCGCGGGCACGCCGGCAGTGCCGAAGAGAATCGCGTACGGCCAGAAGCCGAAGTCGCCCTTGATCGTCACCTGCGTGCCGCCGGCGACCGGCCCGGAATTCGGAGTGATCGAGTACGGCGTGCTTTCCTGGGCGAAGACCGCAACTGCGGAGAGAAACAACGACAGCAGAATGGGGATCCGGAATCGCATGAAGGACCTCCGTCGAATGCTCGAGGTTGTGGGCATGCGCGCGTGCGATGACGCGCGCATGCCGTGGATTTCGCGGAATCAGCGTTGCGGGGTGATGGTGGTGATCTGCTGCGTGTCGTTGTTCGTCACGCTGATGAAGGCCCAGATGGGAGGGCCGAGCAACGGCGAGGGCGGATCGACGCCGATGCGCTCGGCGTCGATCGTCACCGTCGTCGCGCCGACGCCGTCCGAAGGGAAGTTCGTGAACGCGGCGTACGCCGGCTCGTAGGTGTTGCTGCCCGCCTGCAGCTCGACGGCGAATGCCTGCTGGCCGACGGTCACGGTGACCGTGGTCGCAGCGGTGCTGTAGATGCGCAGCGTGTTGCGGAAGCGCGGATCGATCGGCACGTGCGGAAATGCGATGCGCTTCTCGCTGCTGAACTCGTGCTCGCGGACGATGGGGATCTCCGTACCGAAGCTCGCCGCCTCGCGGGTCACGTCGTGAACGCGCAGCGTCGCGCCGAGAAGATCGAAATCGTCTTTGGCGACATACACGAACCGTCCCGGGTTGCCGTCGAAGCTCTCCGGCACGCGGCCGAGCGTCACCTTCCCGCCCGGAATCACGGTGACACTCGGGTCGGGGTCGGGCTGGTCGTAGTCGTACTCGGCGCCGAAGAGCGTCACCGTCTTCGACGGATCCGGATTCCACACGTCGAGATCGGTGTGGAACTCCGACCCGAACGCGCCATGCACGGGCGGCGTGAAGATCGGCAGCAGCACGCGCTCGAACCGCTCGTCCGATTCACCGGTGAACGTGAACGTGAGATCGGTGGCGAGGAAGATGTCGTACTCGAAGATCGACACGCTCACGGTACCCGCGGGATGCGGAGGCGTCGTGGCGACGAGCGTGTGTTCGTCGACCCGCGTGGCCACGACACCGGCCGTGCCGAAGATGACGCCATAGGGCCACGTGCCGAAGTCGCCCTTGATCGTCACCTGCGTGCCGCCGGTGACCGGGCCCGAATTCGGAGTGATGCTGTACGGCGTGCTTTCCTGGGCGAGGAGCGCAAAGGCGGAGAGAAACAACGATAGCAGAAGGGGGATCCGGAATCGCATCAAGACAAACCTCCCTCAAAAATTGCTCACGGCTGTGGCGTGATCGTGGTGATGTGCTGGGTCTCGTTGTTCGTGACGCTGACGAAAGCCCAGATCGGCGCCGGTGGAACGGGCGGCGAGAGACAGACCGGGCAGCCCGAGACGGAGTCGACGACGATCGTCAGCGGGTATGGGTACGACGGAAAGTTCGCGAACGACGCGTACGCCGGGTCGAAGACGTTTTCGCCTTCGCGCAGCGTGATCGTCTGTTGCGGCGGAGGCGTGATCGTCGGCGAGCCGATGACGTCCGGGCCGCCGAACGAGATCGTGACGTCGGTCGCGACCGCGGAGTAGATCCGCAGCACGTTGCGGAACCGCGGCGTCATCGGAACGCCCGGCAGCACGATGCGCTCCGCGAAATCACTCTGGCGGACGACCGGCAGCTCGGTGCCGAAGTTCGTCGCGTCGCGGCTCGCGTCGTAAACGCGGAGGTTCGCCGCGAGTCGGTTGGATTGCGCCTTCTCGACGAAGACGAAGCGTCCCGGATTGCCGTTCGGCTGCAGCAGCGGCGCCTCGATCGTCGGCGCCGGCACGTCGAGGAAGTCGGGCGGCGGCGGGCACGCGCTGAGGACGCAGACCTCCTGCAGCCCCCACACGCGCAGCGGCTGCGTATCCGACTTGTTCCAGAGCGAAAGCGACGAATAGAACTCCGACCCAAACGATCCGTGCACGGCGTTCGTAAAAACAGGAACGAGGTAGCGATCGAACAGCTGGGGATTCGTCGTGGGATCGTTTTGTGCTGCGAGAGACGATGCGGCGAGGATCACGATGAGCGCGAATGAAATTCGCAAGCGAGCCATCTAACAGACCTCCAGCTTGGTTTTATGGTGTTACACCATAAGGTACGAGGCGGGATCCGACAAGAGTTATTTTGCGGCCGCTCGTCGACGTGACGAGTCTTTCCATCCGGATCGGCCGAAACCAACGTGACGCGCGGCCGTCCCAACGATGAGATTTCGAGGGGCGAGTGGCGAAGGCGCTCGTCCGAAAGGCTGGAGAGATTCATGCGCAATCGGCTTTCGACCCTTCTCGCGTTGCTGATGCTCGTCGGCTCGGCCAGCGCCCAGAGCGTGATTCGTTTTCACGTCAAGCTCACCGACGGCCGCACCGCGCTCCTCGCCAATCCGAAATTCGACGAAATGAAACTCACCGACGAGCAGCTTCGCCGCGCCGCGAACGATCGCGTGCTGCTCCTCGATCAGACCAGCGGCACGCACTGGACGTGGCTGATGCTCAGCCAGGTCGGCGACAAGCCGGATGCGGAGCACAAACTCGACACCAAAGGAGTCGCGGCCTCCGGGCAGACTGCCGACGTCGGCTTGACCGTGGTCGACGAACGGACTCTCAGGGTGCGGTGTCTGCGCGCGGACTGCACGCTGCTCGCGACGGGCGTCGACGACAAACAGGTCTCGACGCGTCTCGCGAAGGGCGAGGCGAGCGTTGTCCCGATCGACAGCTTCGTCGAAGTGTCGTTCGCGGACCGATAGCGACGATCCGCGGCCTCAGCGCGCCAATGACCCCTGGGCGGGATCATTTCGCGGCCGCATCGCGGCGGAACATCGCCCGCGGCTCTTCGAGATACTCCGGTGCGGAGCCGCCGCGTCCCGACGCCTCGAGGATCAGGATGTGCGGCAGGCCGTCGAAATCGGGCTGCCATTCATGCCGCTCGAGTCCGCGCAGTTCCTCGTGCTCGCTCGCGCCGTACTCGCAACGCACGACGCGCGCGAACCCTGCGTCGCGCAAGAGCGACGTGAGCGTCGTCTCGTTGTAGAGGAACTGATGTCCCCAGCCGCGGAACGCGCGGTTGATGGCGAAGCACGCGAGCACCGCCTCCTGCGGCGTCATCACGCGTTTGTAGTGCGACGCCCAGACCCAGTCGAGGTTCGGCGTCGACAGCCGCAGCACGCCGTCGTGCGCGAGCGCGCGGCGGCAGTCGCGCAGCAACGCGGTCGCATCGTCGAGCGCGAGATGCTCGATGAAGTGCTCGGCGAAGATGAAGCGCACATCGTCGTACGGCAGCTCCTGCGTGACGTCGAGCACGCGGTCGACGCCGTCGTACGGCTGGTTGTCGATGTTGATCCACCCCGGCAACGCGAGCGGGCCGCAGCCGAGTTGCAGTTTCATCGACGCGCGCGCTCCGTTCAGTCCGCGCGGAAGTGCGCGCCGATCGAGCGCGGATTGCGGATCGCCGCCGACGCGACGATGGCCGCCATCTGCTGGCCGTGAAAGAGCTCGACGATCGATTTGCTGATCGTCGACTCGTGGTAGTACTTCGTGAGGCGGTTGCCGAGCTGGCGCATGTCGGCCACCGCGCGCTTGAGCCGCTCGTATGTGCGCACGATGCCGACGTAGTTCCACATCGTGTGCTGGATCGTCGTCCAGTCCTGCAGGATCAGCGCGGGATCCTCGAGGTTCTCTTTGCCCGGCGGCAGCCAGTCCGGAATCGACGCGAAGATGCTGTCGTGCACGGAGCCCGTGCCCGGCGGCAGCGACGAGAACGCGCGCCGCACCGCGGGCGAAGCCGTCGCCGCGGGAGATGTCAGCTTCTCGCGAATCGACTCCGCCGCGAAGTAGCCCCACGTCACGCCTTCGAGGAGCGACGTCGAGGCGAGACGGTTCGCGCCGTGCAACCCCGAGCACGAGGTCTCGCCGATCGCGTACAGCCGGCTGAGCGTCGTCTCGCCGCGCGTGTTCACGAGCACGCCGCCGCAGAAGTAATGCGCCGCCGGCACGACCGGAATCGGATCGCGCTCGATGTCGACGCCCATCTCCGCGCACGCGGCGCGGATGTTCGGGAAGCGCTCGGCGATCGGCTCGCGTCCGTTGTAGAAGTTCGCGAGGTCGAGCCACACGAACTCCTCTTTGTTGTGCGTCATCTCCTCGACGATCGCGCGCGCCACGACGTCGCGCGGCGCGAGGTCCTTCAGCTCCGGCGCGTACCGCTCCATGAAGTACTCGCCCCGCTGATTCCGCAGCCTCGCTCCCTCCCCGCGCAACGCCTCGGAGATGAGAAAGTGATTGGCCTTCTTGTCCGCGAGCGCGGTCGGATGGAACTGCACGTACTCCGCGTTGAAGATCTTCGCGCCCGCGCGGCTCGCCATCACGACGCCGTCGCCCAGCGAGCTGCGCGTGTTCGTCGTGTGCAGATAGATCTGGCCGACGCCGCCCGTCGCGAGGATCGTGTAATCGGCGAAGACGGTGTAGACGTCGTTCGTGCGGTTGTCGAGCAGGTACGCGCCGACGCATTCGTTCGTCAGCCGGTAGCGCACCTGGATGTCCTGCGGATGGTGCTGCGTCGTGAGGAGATCGATCGCCGTGACTTCCGTGGCGAGCGTGATGTTCGGCTCGCCCTTCACGCGATTCAGCAGCGAAGTCTCGATCGCGCGTCCCGTCGCATCGCCCGCGTGGATGATGCGCGAGACCGAATGCGCGCCTTCCTGCGTGAGGTCGAGCTCTCCCTCGTGCGTCGTGGAGAACGGCACGTGCATCTCATTGAGCAGCACCTTCTCGACGACGCGCGGGCCTTCCTCCGCCAGAAAGTGCACCGCCTCGAGATTCGAGATGCCCGCGCCCGCGCGAATGACGTCGCTGACGAGCTTCTCCGCGGAGTCGTTCTCACCCTGATAGATGATCCCGCCCTGCGCCCACGCGGTATTGCAGTCCGCCGGATCCGCCGCTTTCGTGACGAGTAGCACCTTGATGCCCGCGCTCGCGAGCGTGAACGCCGCCGTGAGCCCCGCGATGCCGGTGCCGATGACGAGAACAGGAACGTGCCCGCGATGCGGAAGAGTCGTCATTAAACGCGCGGCGCGCATTCTACGACGTTCAGGCCAACCGCACGTGCGAATAGGCTAGGCCCTAAGCGCAGCCGGCCGCGCCGGCCCGCCGGAGGCGCTCCCGGTCACGTCTCTTCAGGCCGCGGGCTGCGCAAAGCCCGTGATCACATACGACCCCGACTTCAGATCCTTCTTGATCTTGATGATGTTGTTCGTCTGCGCGTCCTCGAGCAGATCGCTGAACGTGTTGTACCCGTAGTACTCCTCGTTGAACGTCGGCTTCTTGCGCTGCATCGTCTGCTTCACCATCGAGCCCCAGAGAATCTCCTTGTTCTCGCGCATGAGCGCCTTGATGGAGTCGATGAGCAGCTTGAACACCTCGGCCTTCTTCTTGTCCTGAAACGCCACCGCGGGCGCCTTCTGCACGCCGCGCACGAGATCCTCGTAGAAGATGAACTCGTCGCAGTTGTCGATCAGCAGATCGCTCGACGAATTCTTCACGCCGCAGCCGATGACGTACTTGTCGTTCTCTTTCAGCTTCGACACCAGCGGCGAAAAGTCCGAGTCGCCCGAAGCGATCACGAAGAGATCGATGTGCTCCTTCGACCAGCACATGTCCATCGCATCGACGGCCATGCGGATGTCGGCGGAGTTCTTGCCCGAGTAGCCGCGTCCCGGGATCTCGATCAGCTCGATGGCCGCCTCGTGGAGCTCGCGTTTGTAGTCCGGGAACTTGTCCCAGTCGCAGTACGCGCGCTTGACCACGATCTTCCCTTTCTCGAGCAGGCGCTCGAGGAGAAGGCTGGCCTCGAACTTCTTGTACTTCGCGTCCATCACACCGATGGCGATGTTCTCGAAGTCGACGAACAGGGCAATTTTGCTTTCGCTCATGTTGCGGGATGAGTCGCCGTAGTCGGCGTCCTCGTTTTCAAAGAGAGGCTTCCGTGACACGGCGGCAGTCTAATACGGCCCGCGCGTTTGCGCGCGCCCGGCTGCGCCGGCCGGTTGCGTCAGGCGGCCCGAACCGCGACACTACGCGCGCGTGAAACGCTTCGTCACCCTCGCCCGGCCGTTCACCCTCCTCCCGCCGCTCCTCGGCATCATCTCGGGCGCGATCTGCGCGTGGGGCTCCGCGCACAACCCCGATCCGACGCGCACGCTGACGAGCTCCGTCATTCTCACCGTCGCGCTGGGCTCCATCTGCGCCGCGTTTTTGAACGCCGCGAACAACACGCTCAACCAGATCTACGACCTCGAGATCGATCGCATCAACAAGCCGAGCCGTCCGATCGTGACGGGCGAGGTGTCGATCCGTGAGGCGTGGATCTACACCTGGATCTTCTACGCGCTCGGCACGATCCCGACGTGGCTCGTGGTCGTGCATCCGTTCACCACGTGGACGCAGAAGCTCTTCGCGCCGCTGCGCTATCACGAATGCTTCTTCATCTATCTGATCGCGCTCGTGTCGACGTTCGTCTATTCGGTGCCCGCGCTCGGCCGCACGAAGGCGCATCCGCTCGGCGCGAATCTGACGATCGCCATTCCGCGCGGCTGCCTGCTGAAAGTCGCCGGCTGGACGATGGTTGCCCGCGCGACGTTCGCCGAGCCCTGGTACATCGGCTCGATCTTCATGCTCTTCCTCCTCGGCGCCGCCTCGACGAAAGACTTCAGCGACATCGAAGGCGATCGCGCCGGCGGCTGCCGCACGCTGCCGATCGCGTTCGGCGTGAAGCGTGCCGCGTGGATGATCGCGCCGTTCTTCATCTTCCCGTGGCTGCTCATGCCGATCGGCGCGCGCACGGGCGTGCTCACCGGCAACGCGACGTTCCTTTCGGTGCTGGGCATCGTGCTCGCGCTCTGGGGCGCCTACACGGTCTGGCTGATCGTGCGGAATCCCGACGAGCTCACGTCGACGGAGAACCATCCGTCGTGGCGGCACATGTACCTGATGATGATGGCCGCGCAGATCGGCTTCGCCGCCGCGTATCTCATCTGAGCTTCAACACGCGATACATCCAGACGCCCGGCGGCCAGACGCGCGTGTCGATCGGCGCGTAGTGCGCGGCGAGATACGCGTTGTATGCGTCGCGCTCCGGAAACGCGTCGAAGTGCTTCGCGTACAGCCGGTCGACGAGCGCGTACTCGTACCGCGCGTGCGGATCGCGTTGGGTGAACGGCACGTACGACGGACCGCTGCGCTCGAAGATGTTGTTGTCGGCGACGAGGAACTTCGCGTCCGGCTCGCGCGCGAGGATCGCGTCGATCGTCTGCCACGTATGGTCGCGGTCCTGACCGTGGATCACCGCCGGTCCGTAGAACTCTCCGATGAAACGGTCGCCGTACTGCGCGCCGTAGAAGAGGTAATTCGGAAAGAATTGGATGACGCCGTAGAGCTGCACGACGAACGCGGCGGCGACCGCGATGCCCGCGACGCGCGGCCGGCGTCGCAGTGTGTCGCCGATGGCTACGGCGATGAAGAGATACAGCAGCGGATAGAACTGCACCTGATGGTGCGGCGCGTCGTAGTGGAACAGCGCGCCTTTGAGCACGAGCGTGCCGAGGAACGCGATGCCAAGTGCGAGGAGCCAGCGCGGGACGTGGCGTCCGCAGAGCGCGGCGAGCAGCAACCACCACGTGCCCACCTTGATCACGAGGATGACCAGCGGGAAGTACCACGGCGCGTATGGACCCATGCCGAGGTAGTTCCAGAATTTGTAGAAGTTTGGCTCGCGGCAGGCGTCGATGAGGGCGCGAAAAAGCGACGGCTGCAGATAGACGATCGTCGTCGCGAAGAAGGTCGCGGCGGCGACAGGGAAGAAGAGCAGGTCTTTCCACGACGTGCGCCGGCCGGCGAGGTAGATCGCGAGCAATGCCGGCGCGTTGAACACCGCCACGATCGAACACGCCGCGGCCGCGCCGCACGCGAGCGCGCAGACGACGAGCCAGCGGACGCGTCGCGTTTCCGTGAGCTGCACGACCGCGAGGAACGCGACGGTCGTGAAGAACGTGCAGAGGATGTTCGAGTGCGACACGACCATCCGTCCCGACGCGAGTAGCTGCGGTGACGTGACGTAGAGCGCGCCGGCGAGCGTCGCGATGCCGAGGCCGAAGCGGCGCAGCGCGAATTGATAGACGCAGGTCAGCGTCAATGCGCTGAAGAGGAAGCTCACCAGAAAGTGCGGACGCGTGCCGGACATCAACGAGCCGGCCAGCGCATGCACATAGAAGGGAAGCCGCGTCTGCGAGATGTCGCCCGTGCACGCGAACGGATTGCGCGTGTCTTTCAGGCACTGCACCGTCGTGAGATCGCCGCCTTCATCCCACGTAAAGCCGAGCGTGCCCATGCGGAAAAGCAGCAGGAACGCGAGCAGCGCGAGGAGCGCGGCGAGGATCGCTCGTTCGACAACGTGGCGTGGCACGCCGCGGATTCTGACGCATCCTTGCGCTGCCGAGCTCGTGCGCGCACCATGACGCATGCTTTCCTTCGAACCGGAGCTCGAGGCGCTGCGTCCGCGGCTCGGCGCCGTCACGGACCTGCTGATCGCGCGCGAGCGGCGCGAGATTTTCTCGATTTATCCGGAATTGCGGATCTGCGCGTGGGCAGGCGCAACGCTCCTCGCGACCGCCGCCGGCATCGTCCTCAAGGACAACCTCGATCGCATCGGCCCTGTGGCGCTGGTGTCGCTGATGGCCGTGGCCGCGCTGGTGTGTTACGCGTGGGTGTGGTCGCGCCGCGCGCGCGCCTCGCTCGTCGACGACTACGTCCTGCTCCTCGGCGCGCTCATCGTCAGCGCCGACGTCGCGTTTATCGAGTCGCAGTTCCATCTCCTCGGCGAACGGCGCGCCTTCTACTTCCTCCTGCTCGCGATCGTGCACGGCATCGTCGCGTACGCGTACGGCTCGCGCATGGTGTTGTCGCTTTCCGTGAGCGCGTTCGCGGCGTGGCTCGGCGTGCGTCAGCCGCGCATGTTCGACCTCGACTTCACGAGCGGCGGCCTCGCCGTGCACGCGTTCATCTGCGCGTTGGCGCTGCTCGTCTGGCGCGCGCTCGATCGCCGCTGGCATAAACAGCCGCCCGAGTTCTCACGGATCTTCGAACACGCCGCGGCGCTGGTCGCGCTCTCGGGCGCGTTCTCGCTCGTGTTCGAAAACGACACGCGCACGCTCGGTTGTCTGCTGACGCTCGGCTGCGCGGCCGCGGTGATCGCGTGGGGCATTCGCGCGCAACGCGAGTCGTTCGTGCTCTACGCGTTCCTCTACGCCGTCGTCGCGGCCGACGTGCTGCTCGTGTCGAACCTTCACGACGAGACCTCCATCTTCTTCGTCATCGTGGTCTCGACGATCGCGTCCATCGTCGCGCTCTTCGTGATTCACGCGCGATTCCGGGAGCGCTTCGCATGAACGCGCGCGAAGAACGCAACGAGTCGCTGCGCGCGAGCCTTCTCGCGTGGCAGGACGAGAAGCGCGTCGACGCGGCGACCGCACAGGCGTTGCGCGCCGAGCTCGCGACACCGTGGCGCAGCTACAACGTTCTCGTGCAGGCGGTGTTCTTCGTGCTCACCGCGATCGGACTCCTCGCTCTGTACTTTCTGTTCGGCGGCGAGCGGCCTGCCGGGTTCGTGGTCGGCGCCGGCGCGCTGACGCTCGCGGAGCTGCTCATCCGCGGACCGCGTTGGTGGCGGACCGGCGTCGAGGCGGCGCTGTGGCTCGGCGGTGTCGGCGCGCTCATCTCGACGCTGCCGCACAGCGGGACACCCGAGGCGATGCTCGTGCTCGCGGCGGGAGCGGCGGTGGTGGGCGCGCGCCTGCGCAATCCGCTGTTCGGCGCGCTCGCGGCGGGTTTCGTCGCGCAGTACGGTGAAAAGCGTTTCGATCTCGGCGTCGTCTGCGCGCTCGTGCTCGCGCTCGCGGCGCTCGCGTTGTTGATGCGCACGTGGCAACGGCCGTCGACGGAGTGGCTCTGGATCTTCATCCTCGTGGCGATGCCGGTGGTGGGCGTGTTCAACGCGGGCGAGGAGTGGCGTCGCGTGACGATCCTGCTGTACGGCGCGTTCGCCGTGATTTGCCTCGCTGCGGCACTGGTGAAGCGGCATCACGCGATGTTCGTCGCGAGCGGCATCGGCTTCGTGATCGCCGGCATCAAGCTCTCGCCCGAGTTTCCCGCGCCGCTCGAGCTGAAGCTCGCGGTGAGCGGCGCCTTTCTGCTCCTCGCCTCGTACTTGGTGTCGCGCGCGCTGCACGGCCGCACGCGCGGGTTCGTCGTGACGCCGGCGAAGCTCACCGGCGCGGACGAGCTGATCGAAGTCGCCAGCGCGCTGGCCGCCGCGGAGCACGCGCATCAGGCGCAGCCGGCGCCGGCGGACGGTAGCTCGGCGCCGGTGCGTCCGCAGGACGGCGGCGGCTTCGGAGGCGGCGGAGCCACAGAAAGCTATTGACAGGAGGAAAAGTGTTCCACGTGCCACATTCTGTGTGCACCCCCGCCTCCGACCCCCATTAGTAGTGGCCTTCCGCCCGTCCTTCCGGTTTTCCGCAGATGCGTGGCTGCCGCTTGCTTTTCGCCCTTTTTTCTGCAGCCGCGCCCGCTGACCGGCTGCGGGAATCCTGCTGAAAACCGGCGCCTCCGCGCATGGTGAAAAAGTGCGTGAAGAACGCGTGCAAAGCATGCGGAGAAGAGCCTGATTTCGTGAGGAAATCCGCGCAGAATCGCTGTGCAAAAGCCTGCGGAAAAGCTGTCGGGAACTCGCGGAATTCCGGTGGAACGGCGGCGGAAATGAAGCTTAGAGACATTCTGCGACCTCTCGCGTAAGTCGCTCTATCTACACGATATAGGCGCGGAAGCAAACGCGACCACAATATGTTGTGGTCTGATGCTTGACATCCCGAAGGTGCGGGCGTAGCTTGAGGGCACATCAAAACAACGCGAAGTGAGGGAGGATCGATGAAGGATTTGAAGCATACGACTCGTCCTGGGAACCACTCCCCCGTCCGTTCGGTATCGCTGCAGATTCGCGATTACCAGGTGACGGTGAAGGTCAAGTCGACCGTGCCTCAGACCCCCTCGCCGCGCGTGGCGTCCACGCTGTTTCGCTGAAGTTGACTGCCGCCCGCGAACGCATCGCGGACGGCCGTGTTGGGGGAGGTAGGGGACGGAAGTTCGATCGAGAGGGACCTCGGATGTCCCGGGCCGCGTTCGTCATGGATCCGCGAGCTCGCCCGGCCGAAATCCTTCTCAGCATCGTCGAACTGCCCTCCTCTACTTTTTTGTTCTAACGATTGAAGGTTGAGGAGAGCAAGGCCATGTCGTCCATCGATTTGTCGGTCCGCCCACGCACGCCGGGTTCGAAGAGCGCGAAAGCCGCTCGCAAGGAAACGCGAACCGGCGGGATCGAGATCGAGCGTTACTTCACCAAGTCCGGCATCGACGTCTACGACACCTGCGAATGGGAGATGCGCACCGCGGCCATCAGCAATGAGAGCGGCGGCGTCGTCTTCGAACAGAAAGACGTCGAGATGCCGAAGTTCTGGTCGCAGATGGCGACGAACGTCGTCGTCTCGAAATACTTCCGCGGCCACATCGGCACGCCCGACCGCGAGTCGTCCGTGCGGCAGCTCATCGGCCGCGTCGTCCGTACGATCACCGCGTGGGGCCGCGACGGCGGCTACTTCGCGACGGAAGCCGATGGTGACACGTTCCGCGACGAGCTGACGCACATCCTTCTCTACCAGATGGCGTCGTTCAACTCGCCGGTCTGGTTCAACGTCGGCATCGAAGAACGCCCGCAGTGCTCCGCGTGCTTCATCAACTCCGTGCAGGACACGATGGAGTCGATCCTCGGCCTCGCCAAGACCGAGGGCATGCTCTTCAAGTACGGCTCGGGCACGGGCTCGAACCTCTCCAACATCCGCTCCTCGCGCGAGCTCCTCGCGGGCGGCGGCACGGCCTCCGGCCCCGTTTCGTTCATGCGCGGCTACGACTCGTTCGCCGGCGTGATCAAGTCGGGCGGCAAGACGCGCCGCGCGGCGAAGATGGTCATCCTCAACGCCGATCACCCCGACGTCGTCGACTTCATCGAGTCGAAAGAGACCGAGGAGCGCAAAGCGTGGGCGCTCATCGACGCCGGCTACGACGGCGCGTTCAACGCGCCCGGCGGTGCCTACGACTCGGTGCACTTCCAGAATGCGAACCACTCCGTGCGCGTCACCGACGAGTTCATGCGCGCGTACGAGAAAGACGCCGACTGGCATACGCGCGCCGTCACCGACCGCACCCGCGTGATGAGCACCTACAAGGCGCGCGACCTCATGCGGCGCATGGCGCAGTCGGCGTGGGTGTGCGGCGATCCGGGGCTGCAGTTCGACACGACCGTCAACGACTGGCACCCGTGCCCGAACACCGCGCGCATCAACGCATCGAACCCGTGCTCGGAGTACATGTTCCTCGACGACTCCGCGTGCAATCTCGCGTCGCTGAACCTCATGAAGTTCTACAGCGAGGCCGCGGGCTTCGACGTCGACGCCTACCGCGCTGCGCTGCGCATCGTCATCACCGCGCAGGAGATCGTCGTCGACTACGCGTCGTATCCGACCCCGGCCATCGAGCGCAACTCGCACGCCTTCCGCCCGCTCGGCATCGGCTACGCGAACCTCGGCGCGCTGCTCATGGCTCGCGGCGTTCCCTACGACAGCGAAGACGGCCGCCAGTACGCCGCCGCGATCACCTCGATCCTCTCCGGCGAGTCGTACGCGCAGTCGGCGAAGATCTCCGCGAAGCTCGGCCCGTTCGAAGGCTACGCCGTCAACGAGGAGCCGTTCCTCCGCGTCATCGACAAGCACCGCCGCAGCGCGTATCGCATCGACGTCCGCTCGCTGCCCGCGGACCTCGCCGACGCCGCGTGCAAAGTGTGGGATGAGGCGTATGCGCTCGGCCAGCAGCACGGCTACCGCAACGCGCAGATCTCCGTGCTCGCGCCGACCGGCACGATCGCCTTCATGATGGATTGCGACACCACCGGCATCGAGCCCGACATCGCGCTCGTGAAGTACAAGAAGCTCGTCGGCGGCGGGATGCTGAAGATCGTCAACAACACCGTGCCCACCGCGCTGAAGCGTCTCGGCTACGACGTGAAACAGGTCAAAGAGATCGTCGAGTACATCAACGAGAACGACACGATCGAAGGCGCGCCGCACCTCATCGAGCAGCACCTCCCGGTGTTCGACTGCGCCTTCAAGCCCGCGAACGGCACGCGCTCGATCCACTACCTCGGCCACCTCAAGATGATGGGCGCCGTGCAGCCGTTCATCAGCGGCGCGATCTCGAAGACGATCAACATGCCGAACAGCGCGACCGCCGAGGAGATCGAGGGCGCGTATTACGAAGCGTGGAAGCTCGGGCTGAAGGCCGTGGCCGTGTATCGCGACGGCTGCAAACGCTCGCAGCCGCTGTCGACGGCGAAAGACAAGACGCAGCTCGAGCAGCTCGGCGTCGCGCCGGCCGCGGTGCGCCGCAAGCTGCCCGACGAGCGCGAGTCGATCACGCACAAGTTCTCCATCGGCGGCCACGAGGGCTACATCACCGTCGGCAAGTACGAGGACGGAGCGCCGGGCGAGATCTTCATCACCATGGCGAAGGAAGGCTCGACGATCTCGGGCCTCATGGACAGCTTCGCGACCATGACCTCGCTCGCGCTGCAGCACGGCGTGCCGCTTCAGCTGCTCGTCGACAAGTTCACGCACACGCGCTTCGAGCCGAGCGGCTTCACCAAGAATCCCGAGATCCCGATGGCCAAGTCCATCATGGACTACATCTTCAAGTGGCTGGCGACGAAGTTCCTCGACCGCGAGAGCCAGGCCCACGCCGGCGTGATCCTGCGCGACGAAGAGATGTCGTCTGCCGCCGCGCCCGTCCCCGCGACGCCGAAACCGATCGCCAACGTGCAGACGCCGACCGCGTCCGATGTCTCGTTCCTCGAGCGCGCCGCCGTCGCCGCCACGAACCAGCAGCCGATCGGCTTCATCGCCACGCCGAAGGACGCCGACGGCCCGAACCCGAAAGGCACGGCGACGTTCCGCTACCAGCAGGACGCGCCGAGCTGCAGCGACTGCGGCTCGATCATGGTCCGCAACGGCGCCTGCTACAAATGCCTCAACTGCGGCTCGACGAGCGGCTGCTCGTAAGAGCTTCGAGTCTCACGAAATGAAAACGAGCGGCCGCGAGGCCGCTCGTTTTGTTTACGCGTCGATGTGCGCGCGCTTCACCGCCCCACCCACCCCCGCCCCACCCACCCCCGCCCCGCCGCGACCGCACGCCCCGCGAGCGCGGCGGCGACGGTGAGCGCGTCGTTCGATTCGATGTCCGTGAGCGGGCGCACGTAGTCGCCTTCCATCACGGACACCGGCACGCCGTCGCGGTACGCGATGCGCGTGCCGGGTGTGGCGCGGATGCGATCGCCGGGCGAGGTGGTGCCGGTGAGGTTGAGCGGGTCGGCGGCGGAGAGCACGACCAGCGTGCCGTCGTGCGGGGTGCGGCGGATCTCGCGCAGGCGTTCGACGGCGTCGGGGAGCGCGAACTGTTCGCCGGGCATGCCGGCGACGAAGCGGCCGCCGCGCAGGTCGCCGCGCGCTTCCATGCGGCGGTAGACGCGTGCGAGCTCGCGCCACGGCGCGGCGTTCGACTCGCGCGCGAGGAGGCGGCGGAAGACGATGCCGTAGCGGCGGAGGAACGTGCGCGCCTGCAGCTCCAGCGCGTCGTCGCCGTTCGCGTCGGAGGCGAGCAGCGACCACCGTCCCGCGACGTCGGTGCGCGCGCGTTTCTCGTGCGACGCGCGCACGAGCGAGCGCAGACCGGCGAAGCCGTCGGACGTCACGAGTCCCGCGCAGACCAGCTCACCGAGCGCGCGTTCGAGCGCGGCTTCGTCGAGCTCGCAGAGCGCCGCGAGCTCGCGCGCGAACGACGCGCCGCGCGCGCGAAGCGTGTCGACGACGCGTTGCGCTTGTTCGGACAACGCGACCGGCGCCGTCTCGCGCAGCGACTGCCACGTCGCCGCGTGCTCGCGGAGAAACAGCGCGATCGGCGTCGCGCCGACGGGCAGCGCGGCGCCGGTCGGCGGTGAGACGCGCGCCCAGCCGGCCACGCCGGCGAAGCAGAGCGTGTCGAGCATCGACGCGTCGTAGCGGTCCATGCGCGCGGGCAGCACCGAGCGCTCCCACGCGTTTGCGGCGAGTTCGAAGCCGTCGAGTTGGGCGAGCAGCTCCTGCAGTCCATCGATGCCACTGAGGCGCGACGACGGCGTCACGTGCTGCCACGCGAAGAGGAAACGCGTGAAGTCGGCGGCGGTGACCGGCTCGATCTCCGCGCGCAGACGATTGAGCGTGTAGCGGTGGATGCGCGCGAGCAGGCGCCGGTCGCACCATTCGAGCTGCGACGCGCCGGGCGTGAAGTTGCCGCGCAGAATCGCGCCCTCGCCTTCGAGCGCGAGCAGCGCGGCGTCGACGTTCGATTGCGGTACCGCGAGCAGCGACGCGAGCGCGTCAGACGTCGCCGGTCCGACGAGCGAAAGCCGTCCGCGCAGCAACTCGACGAGCGCTTCCTCGCGCGACCACGTGCGCGTGAGGCGCGATGCCGGCGGCGCGATCGTCGTCTCGACGCGATGAATGGCCAGGAGCTCCGGCAGGCGCTCCGCGGCGAACCAGAGTCCGTGCACGCGCGTCGCGCGTTTCGCCGCGGCGAGCGCGTCGAAGAGCTCGTGCGGCGCGTCCTCGTCCGTGAGAAAGCCGAACGTCAGCAACGCGTCGTGCAGCTCGTCCGCATCGCGCGGATCGGGCCGCTCTTCGTCGCGCACGCGTTCGATCGCCGCGAGGTCGAGCGCGCCGAGCTCGCGCGCGGACGCGGCGTCGGCGACGCGGCGCGTGTAGACCGCGTTCGTGCGGCGCTCCTCGAGCGGCGCATCATCGAGAAACGCGTACGGCTGCGCGTTGAGGATCTCGTGCGCGAGCGGCGACGGCTCGGGCGTATCGCGCGCGACGAGCGTCAGCTCGTCCGCGTGAATGCGGGTCAGCACGCGCGCGAGGCCGTCGAAGTCCATCGCTTCCTCGAGGCAGTCGCGCACGGCTTGGTTGACAAGCGGATGATCGGGGATCTTGCGGTCGCCGCCGATGTTCTCGAAGCACGCTGCGGCGTCTGGGAACACCGCGGCCATCAGATCGTCGGCGAGCGTGCGCTGCAACTGCGGCGCGATCTTCTTGCCGTTGCGATTGCGCGGCACCGCCAGCGAGATCGTCGCGTTCCACCGCCAGCGCGTCTGCCACACCGGCGCGTCGAGGAAGGCCTGCACGAGCACGTCGCGCGCGGTCGCGGGATGCAGATAGCGGAAGACATCCGCGAGCGGAAACGAATGCTGTGGGCCGAGCGACAAGAGGATCGCGTCCTCCGTCGCCGCGGCCTGCAATTCGAAATCGAACTGCCGGCAGAAGCGCTTGCGCAGCGCGAGCCCCCACGCCTTGTTGATGCGGCTGCCGAACGGCGCGTGGAGGATGAGCTGCATGCCGCCCGACTCGTCGAAGAAGCGCTCGAGGACGAGCGTCTGTTGCGTCGGGAGTGTGCCGAGGACGCGGTGCGATTCGGCGAGGTACTCGATGAGCGGCTCGGCGGCGGCGCGCGGAATCCCGCACGCGTCGACGAGCCACGCGATCGCGGCCTCGCGATCGTCGAGCAGCGGCTCGAGATCGGCGCGCAGCGAGCTCACCGCGCGCGACAGCTCGTCGCTCCGCGCGGGCGCTTCGCCGAGCCAAAACGGAATGCTCGGCGGCTCGCCGTGCGCATCCGCGACGCGCACGACGCCGCCCGACACCTGCAGCACGCGCCACGAAGTGTTGCCGAGCTGGAAGACGTCGCCGATGTTGCTCTCGATCGCGAAGTCCTCGTTGAGCGTTCCAATGAACGTCTCGTCCGGCTCCTGCACGACGCGGTAGTCGGCGACTTCCGGGATCGCACCGCCGGACGTGAGCGCGAGCAGGCGCGAGCCGCGGCGTCCGCGCACGTTGCCGTGCACTTCGTCGCGATGCATGAGCGCGCCGCGGCGTCCGCGCTTCGTGGCGAAGCCGTCGGCCATCATCTTCACGACGTCGTCGAACGCGCCGCGTTCGAGCGCGCGGTACGGCCACGCGCGTTTCGCCAGCGCGAAGAGCGCGTCTTCCGCGTAGTCGTCGCACGACGATTCGGCGACGAGTTGTTGTGCGAGCACGTCGAGCGGGGCGTCGTGCGTGACGATCTGATCGAGCTCGCCGCGCTTGACCGCGCGCAGCAGCGCCGCGCATTCAAAGAGATCGTCGCGCGAGGTTGGAAAGACGCGTCCTTTCGGCAGCCCGGAGACGGTGTGTCCCGAGCGGCCGACGCGCTGCAGGAGCGTGGCGATGCGGTGCGGCGAGCCGAGCTGGCAGACCAGATCGACGTGGCCGATGTCGATGCCGAGCTCCAGCGACGCCGTCGCGACGAGCGCTTTCAGCTGACCGGTTTTGAGCCGCGTCTCCGCGTCGAGACGGTTCTCTTTCGAGAGACTGCCGTGGTGCGCGGTCACCGCGTCTTCGCCGAGGCGATCGCTGAGGTGACGCGCGACGCGCTCGGCCATCTTGCGCGTGTTCACGAAGACGAGCGTCGTGCGATGCGACTCGATGAGCCGCACCAGCGCGTCGTAATACTCCTCCCACACTTCCGCGGACATCACCGCTTCGAGCGGCGAGCGCGGCACCTCGAGCGTGAGGTCCATCGCGCGGCGGTGGCCTTCGTCGACGATCGTGCAGTCGCCGCCGCCGGTGAGATAGCGCGCGACGGCTTCGATCGGCTTCTGCGTCGCGGAGAGTCCGATACGCAGGAGCGGCGCTTCGGCGACGTGTTGCAGGCGTTCGAGCGTGAGCGCGAGGTGCGCGCCGCGGCGCGTGCCGATCACGGCGTGAATCTCGTCGACGATCACGGTGCGCACGCTGCGCAGCATGTTGCGGCTGCGCTCGGCGGTGAGCAGGAGGTAGAGCGACTCCGGCGTCGTGACGAGGATGTGCGGCGGCGTCTTCAGCATCGCCGCGCGTTCGCTCGAGGTCGTGTCGCCGGTGCGCACGCCGGCCGTGATGCGCGCGTCGATGTTCAGTTCTTCCGCGATGCGGCGGATTCCGTGGCGCGGCTCGGCGAGATTTTTGTGGATGTCGGCGCTGAGCGCTTTCAGCGGCGAGACGTAGACGACGCGCACTTCATCAGGCAGCGGCGCGGTCAGCGCTTCGACGAAAAGGTCGTCGAGCGCGGTCAGAAACGCCGCGAGCGTTTTACCCGAGCCGGTCGGCGCGGCGATGAGCGTGTGACGGCGCTCGCGGATGGCGGACCACCCTTGCTGCTGCGCGGGTGTCGGAGTGCCGAGGGTGTCAGAGAACCAGCGTTGGAGGACGGGATGAAAGCGATCGAGGGACATGGGTTCGTTGAGGGAACGCTATATCACGCGGCGCGAAAATGGGAAGGGCGGCCGTTCGGCCGCCCTTCGATCTCTTCCATGATTGCCATCGCGCAATCGAGCTCGATGCTCCCGCGTCGGAGCGCGTCGCGTGCGAAGGCGTCGATGTCGTGCACGCCGAACAGCAGCCGGCGTGGTTCGTCGAATGCGATACGGCTCTTGATCGCGGCGTTCAACATCCCGACGAGCGACGGATCGCGCTCGTACGCCGCGCGCAAACGCGTGCAGAGCGTCCCGACGTCGAGCCGCGTGCGAACTGTCGGCAGCCGGCCCATGTACGGCCGCACGACCGCTTCCCAGTGTCCGTACGCGTGATCGCCGATGAGATTCCGCGGCAACAGGCCGCGCACGTAGCCGAGCGCTTCCTCCGGCGTCATGCCCGCGGTGCGCGCGCGGCACCAGCGCATGAAAGGGTGGAGCTTGTCGGCGGTGCGCCGCCACCAGACGACCGTCGAGAGGTCCGCGTCGCGCCGCAGATCGGCGTCGAACGTTCCCGCGCGCAACGCCGCGCGAATGGCGTGGCGCACGCGCCGCTTTTCGAACCTCTTGCCGAACCGCGCGCCCACCCGCGCCTTCGACGGCAGGATGCTGCGGATCATGTCCCGAACTTTGTCTTTGTTCATCTCCTTCTTTACCTCGGGAGGGCAGGCCCGCTGGACGGCCTGCCCTCCCTGCGTCGTTACAGCAGCTTGACGACCTTGTCCGCCAGGCCCTCGTCGCCGAGGACCACGGTGAGGTTCGCCTTGTGCGCGACCTTCTCGAGCACCTCGAGCTCCTTCAGCTTCATCAGCGTCGGACTCGCCTCGAGGATCTTCGCGGTGTTGGCCTGCATCCGCATCGCCGCCGTCTCCTCACGGCGCGTGATCAGCGATGCCTCCGCGGCCTTCTTCGCCTCGGTCACCTTGTTCATCAGCTCCTTCATGTCGCCCGGCAGGATGACGTCGCGGACACCCGCGGCGACGACCGTGAGGCCGAGCTCCGCGGCGCGCGGCGCGATCGCGACGGACAGCTCACCCGCGAGCGCATCCTTCGCGACGAGCAGCGCGTCGAGGTCCTTCGCGCCCACCGCTTCGCGCAGCGCAAGCTGCGCGGCGCGGTAGAGCGCCTGCGCCGCACCGTCGACCTCCGCGACCGACCGCAGCGGATCGGTGACGCGGTAGTTGACAAGCGCATTGAGGCGCAGCGTGACCTTGTCGGCCGTCATGATCTCCTGACCGCTGATGTCGAGCGTCAGCTCGCGGAGATCGACCATTTGGACCTGCAGCTTGCCGACGTTCCGCCAGAACGCGTACGTGCCCGGAGCGAGCGTCGCCTGATAGGCGCCGTCGCGGAACCACAGTCCCGCGTGGTTGGCCTCCACATGCACGACCTCGAGCACGGACGCCGCCGTCCGCGAACGCACGATCACCGGCAGCTCCGCGTGGTCGAAGCGCATCGTCCGCGCGTCGACGATCTCGACGCGCACATCGCGCTCCACGGTCCACAGCGCGTACAGGCCGGTATCGAGCACCGCCGCGAAGCGGCCGTCGATCCAGACGAGCGCGCGCTCGTAGTCCTTGAGGTCGACCACAATGGCCTCGCCGCCGAGCTTGCCCGACTTCACGATGAGGTCGAGGTCGCGGTGGTCGAGCCACGGATTGCGCGGCGACACGACAAAGAGCCGCAGCTTCAGGAGCGGATCGAACGTCCAATGAACGCCCGGCCGCAGTACGCCGGCGAACGCGCCCTCACGAAACAGAAGGCCCCGCTCGTGCGGAAGAATCTTCATACGCCGAAACATGGTTCGGTCCCTCCTTTCCTCAATAAGACCGGCCGGGCGCCCAATGCGCGGAAAAGCCACGCGTTACAGAGCGGAGCGCTGCGCCGCCACGCGCGCTCCCACAATGACGTCGCACCGCATTGTGGGAGCGCATTGCGCGCTGCACGCGCGCTGCAGAGCTCCTTCCGCGCTTGCCGGTGCGCCATTACAGAAGCGCCGGCAGGCTTGACCGCGATTCGACGCCGCGGCCGGTGACCGCTAACGGCGGTCAGTCGGCGTGTAAGGATGGTTGTGGCGGGATTCGAACCCGCTACCCCAGGATTATCAGTCCTGCGCTCTACCCAATGAGCTACACATGGCAGGAATCAACCTTCCTTCGTCAGAACCCGTACACGGAACGCGACAGTGTCAGCGACCTGCGCGCCGCCGGACCCGGACGGTCTCATCCTCGAAATTCAGTAAAAACCAAACAAAAAGCCCCTTCGGCTGTCATGACCGAAGGGGCTCGTGCAATGAGCGGATGCTGAGCATCGGCTAGGGCACGAGCGTACCTCCGGCGGTTCCCGGAAATTCCGGTCGACCGATCCAATATCTCTGTTCGCGTTTGGTCATCATGTTCGTCGTCGTTTGTAAGGGTGGCGCACAATAGCGCGCCTATTGTGCGTTTGTCAATACCTCATTGACGAAATTCATTCCAAAGGCGCGCGCGGGTGTGAATGCGCCGGCGCGCGGCTCCTGCAGAATTCTCCGCACCGCCTCCAACGATGACAGCACGGTGAATGAATATCCCTCGGGCGTCGACAGGGTCATTGTGGCTTCTTCGCCGCGTGCATTGACGACGCGTCCCCACAACTCGACGCGCGATTGCGCGCGCTGCGTTTCGCCCGGTCCCGTGCGGTTGCGCGTCGACATCCACTGCATCGCGCGCTTGACCGGCGTGATGCGCATCAGCGGCAGGAAATAGCGCGTGCGGCGCAGGCGGCGGATGGTCGACGGCGGCGTGGCGTTGTAGACGCGGATGTTCGGAATGCCGGTCGTATGAAACGCCGTCGCGACGTCGCCCCATGGAATCGTCATCGACAGGCGCGGGCCGCTTGCGTACGGGATTTCGCGGACGTCGTACAGGAGCGGCACGTGCACGATCTGCCCGTCGCGGCGAATCGCGCCGCCCTTGCCCAGGCCTTCGAGCATCGTGCGCAGCGTGCCGCGGCTGATGCCGCCGCGGCGCGAGTCGAACGCGAGCCACAGCTCGACGGCGTCGGGCATGCGCGCATGCAGCATCGCGCCGAGACAGTCGGTGGGAACGACGTCGAAGCCGACGCCGGGGAGGAGCGCCACGTTGCGCTGCTTCGCCTCGGCATCGCGCGCGAGCACTGCTTCGAAGACGTCGATCTCGCCGGTGATGTCGAGATAGTGCACGCCCGACGCGAGACACGCGTCGACCATCGGCGCGCTGGTGTGCACGAACGGCCCGGCGCAGTGGAGCACGAGCGCAACGCCGCGCAGATCGGGCTTACGGACGTCGAAGACGCGCGATTCGCATTGCAGCTCGCGCGCGAGCGGCTCGATCTTCTCCGTGCTGCGGCCGGCGAGAATCGGATGGATGCCGCGGCGCACGGCCTCGCGCGCGATCAGCTCGCCGGTGTAGCCGTTCGCGCCGTACAGCAGCCAGTTCGCGGACACGTCAGCTCCGCTGGCGCGGCGCCGCCGCGTCGGGACCGAATGCGCCTGCGTCGAGCTTCGGGTTCAGCTCGACGTTCGTCAGCGTGGTCGTTCCCGTGGCCATGCCGCCGGCGACGTTCTCCTCGTGAAACGCGAACACGACGCCGCCGACGTTGCGGAAGTCGCTGTAGTTCGTCTCGAACGCCATGCCGCCCGTGAGCGTGCCGGCCGAATGAACGATGTAATGCGTCTTCGGATCGATCTCCAGCGCGAGCGCTAGGCCGCGCGGCAGCGTGACGACGAGCTTGGAGGCGCCGTCCTGCTTCACGTCCGCCGCGTGTTCGGCGAGCAGCCGCGGCGCGTTCAGCCGCGCCGCCTGCAACGCCATCGCATCGAGCTGCGCGCCCGACGCTTCCTTGCCGTTCTGCCAGCCGCGCGCGCCGTCGACGTCGCGTAGCTCGCTCGACTGCGGATAGGTGATGGCGACGCTGAGCCGGTCGGGAAACGCGAACGTGCGCACGGTGTTGCCGGTGCCGCTGCGCATCATCGACACGACCGTGCCGGTCTCGCGCACCGCGCTGATTTTCGCGAGCGCGGCGCGTCCGCCGTACGCCGCCACGACTTCGTCGGCGAGGCTCGCGGCGCGCAGAGACGCGGCGGCGGAGAGGCAGAGGAACGCGAGAACGATGCGTCGCATGCGTCAAGCGTACCGCGAAGCGCGCCAATCAGAAGATGCGTTCGCGGCTGCGCTCGCGTTGCACGCGCTCGAGCGCGCCGCTCTTCGCGGCGAGACGCAGCATCGACTCGAGCCACGCGAGCCGCTGCTCGGGCGTCGCGAGCAGGCCGGCACGCGCGGCATGCCCGCTGGCGGTCGCGAAGTCGCCGCACCAGTCGTCGGATTCGGGCTTTTCACCGTTCACGAGGTGCGTTCCTTCGCGATGCGTTCCAGGTGTTCGATGTCGATGGCATCCTGCGGGCGGGCCGCTGCGCGCTTCATCACGAGCAGATCGGCAATCGATGCGATGCGGACGTCACACCCGCCGAGGCGGACGATGGCCGATCGAGTCCAGAGTTCCTCGAACGGAAGCGGATCTTCGGCAAAGACATCGACGGTGAGCAAGGGCTCGTGCGGGTCGCGCAAGGAGAACACGCGCAGGTTCTTCGTATCGATCCATCGTCTGCGAGTTGCCGCATCCGCGAATTCTGCCGCGCGGACCGGCGCAAGCGGCTCGAGTCCCGCTCGTTCGAGTGCCGTCATCGCGCGGCGCGCGTTCGTTTCTTCGAGATCGATGACCAGGTCGAGATCCGCCGTGGCGCGGAGATACCCGTGCAGCACGACCGCCACTCCACCCACCACGACGTATCGGACATTCGCTTGTGCCAGTCGCGCGAACAGCTGCTCGTAGATCGACACGTGGTCGAGTATCGCACGCGAAGCGCGCTTATCATCGCGGCGTGCCGTGCCCGCGCTGCTCGTTCGATAACGCCGAGGACGCGCTCGAATGCGCGCGGTGCGGGATCGTGTTCGCGAAGTGGCGGCCGGTGACGCCGTACGTGTTCGAAGAGGAGCGCGTCGCGGATGGGCGCATCGGCGCGGCGGAATGGCGCATTCTCGGCGGCGGTCTCGCGGCGGCGATCGTCGTCTACATCATTCCGTTCACGCGGTTCGTCTTCTCGGCGCTGGTGACGCTCTTCCACGAGTTCGGACACGCGGTCATCGGCTGGCTCCTCGGACATCCGTCGCTGCCCGCCTTCGATTTCGTGTACGGCGGCGGCATGACGCACATGGGCGAGTTTCATCCGTCGATCGCGGTCCTCGTCGCGTGCGGGTTCGGTTATCTCGCGTGGCTGTTCCGCACGAACCGCACGAGCCTCGCCATCGTGCTGGTGCTCTTCGCGATCTGGTTCGTGTTCGTCTCGCGCGAATGGCGGCGCGAGCTCGCGTTCAGCGCGGCGGGACACGTCTCGGAGTTCGTCCTCGCGGGCATCCTCTTCTACAAGGCACTGGCGGGCGTCGGCTGGAAGAACCCCGACGTCGAGCGGCCGCTCGGCGCGTTCGTCGCGTTCTTCGTGCAGATCCACAGCATGCACTTCGCATGGCGGCTGATGCACGACGCGGAGTTTCTCGACTGGTACCGTGAGGGCAAAGGCGGCGCGCTGATGAACGACCTCGAGTCGATCGCGCTCGACCTGCAGATCCGCTTCGGGATTCAGCCGGGCATCGAAGGTGTCGCGCGGATGCTTCTGCTCTTTTCGTTCGTGCCGATCGGCGTGGCGCTGGTCTGGTACTTTCAGCGCGCGCGCTGGCATCGCGTGTTGCGCTCGCTGCTCACTTCCCCCGGAACCAGTGTTTGACGCGCTCCCACCGCGACGGCTTCTTCGCCGGCTGCTGCTGTTGCGCTTGTGCCGCCGGTTCGCTGTCGTCGACGCGCTTCGTCTTGCGCGCGGTCTTCGTCACCTCCGCCTTCGGCGTGGCTGCATCGAGCAGCCGCTGGGCCTCGGCGCGTTCCTCGCGCGCGACTTCCATCTCCGGCGCGCGAGCGAGCAGCGCGTCGTAGGCGCGAATCGCATCCGCATACGCGCCGCCGCGCACGAGCGCGCGAGCGTTTTCGAGCGCGCGCCGCTTCGCGTCCGTCTGCGCGACGAGCGACGGCGGCAGCACGGCGGCCGGTTTCTGACGCGCGGCGGAGTGGCGCAGCAGCACGACCGCGGTCGCGAGTCCCGCGATGAGCAGCAGCGTGATCGTCCAGAAGAGCGCGCCCGGAACGCGCCGGCGCAGGATCGGACGCGTAACGATCGGATCGACGATCGTCGGCAGCGGCGTCGTCGCATCGTGCGGCATCACCGCGATGGTCTCGGCCTCGGACGCGAGCGGCAGCGGCGCCGCGGTTAACGGTGTTGACGCGGCGGGTGTGGTCGCCGGACGCGCGGCATCCAGCGCGCGCAGCGCATCGTTCGCGCTCTCGTAGCGATCGGCCGGATCCTTCGCCAGGAGTCTCGCGATGACCTGCGAGATTGCCGGCGGCACGGACGGATTCAGCTCGTGCACCGGCGGCGGCGTGAGGTTGACGATGTTGTAGAGGATCGCGCTCAGCTCCGGCGCGGCGAACGGCTTCGTGCCGGTGAGCATCTCGTAGATCACGACGCCGGCGGAGAAGAGATCGGAGCGCGGCGACACGGGCGTCGTCTTCACCTGCTCGGGGGACATGTAGTTCGGCGTGCCGACGAGCGAGCGCGAGGTCGTGAGGCTCGAGTGCAGCGGACGCGCGACGCCGAAGTCGGCGACCTTCGCCTGACCTTCCGACGTCAGGAGAATGTTCGCCGGCTTGATGTCTCGGTGGATGATGCCCTTGCCGTGCGCGTACGCGAGTCCGCGCAGCAGATCGAACGCGATGGCGAGCGCCTCGCCGAGCGGCAGGGGGCGCGTGCGACGGAGGCGCCCGAGCAGCGATTCGCCGTCGATGTACTCGGTCGCGAGATACGTTACGACGTCGTCCTCGTAGCCGACGTCGTAGAGCGTGACGATGTTCGGATGCTGCATCACCGCGCAGAGCTCGGCCTCGCGCTGGAGCCGGCGGTAGAACTCGTTGCGGTCGATCTCGTCCTCGAACTTCTGCTCGAGATGGACGGTCTTCAGCGCGACGCGGCGGCCGATGCGCCGGTGGCGCGCGAGGTAGACCTTGCCGATCGAGCCCTTGCCGAGGAACGACTCGAGGTCGTAGTCGCCGTATTGCCGCGTCGGCAACGGACCGGACGTCACGAACCTAGAGTACGCGAATGCAGGCCGTCAGCGCTTGTTGCCGACGGTCGACGTATGCCCGCTCACGAGCTGCCAGCGCGCTTTGCGGCGCACGTAAACGTCGGTGTAGCGAAGGTCGCGCGAGTAGAGCAGGCCGCCGACGGTCGAGCGCTGCAGCATCCGTCCGGTGACGATGGCGGTGTCGCCGTACATGCGGATCTGCACTTCCGTCGACTCGAACGGCGCCATCTTGAAGCCGGGGACGCCGAGCTCGCGGATGACGTCCGCCTTCGTGCGGATCGTGCCCGCCGGCGTGATGAGCACGTAGTCGTCAGCGAGGTTTTCCTCGAACCACACCGGATCGGCCGTCCAGGTGGCGACGGTGATCTCGTGATCGAGCCGTTGGATGACCTCGAGATCGTCGGCGAGAGCTCCCGCCGCGAAGACGAGGGACATGACGACGGCAAGCGGAAGCCGTTTCATGTGGCAACCGTAGACGGGGCCGGAAGCGCGGTCAAGACGCCGTTCCCGCGTTGGTGCGGTTCCGTCACGGGAATGCACGCGCGGGCCGCGCACATATCCGTAGTCCGTATGACGACCACCGAAGCTCCGGCACGCGCGCTCGATTTCATCCGCGAGATCGTCGAAGAGGACCTGCGCAGCGGCAAGCACCAGACCGTGGTGACGCGCTTTCCGCCGGAGCCGAACGGCTACCTCCACATCGGCCACGCGAAGTCGATCGCGCTGAACTTCGGCGTCGCGGCCGAATACGGCGGCCGCTGCAACCTGCGCTTCGACGACACGAACCCGGAGAAGGAAGAGGCGGAGTACGCGCGCGCGATCATCGAGGACGTGCGCTGGCTCGGCTACGAGTTCGCGGGCGGCGAGCCGCTGCACGCGTCGGACTATTTCGATCAGCTGTACGAGTGGGCCGAGCACCTCGTGACGCGCGGACTCGCGTACGTCGACAGCCTCTCCGCCGAGGAGATGCGCGCGTATCGCGGAACGCTGACGGAGCCAGGGAAGGACTCGCCGTATCGCACGCGCGGCGTCGACGAGAACCTCGACCTCTTGCGCCGCATGCGAGCGGGCGAGTTTCCGGACGGCGCCCACGTGCTGCGCGCGAAGATCGACATGGCCTCGCCGAACGTCAACCTGCGCGATCCGGTGCTGTATCGCATCCGCCATGAAGACCATCACCGCACCGGCGGCAAGTGGTGCATCTATCCGATGTACGACTACGCGCATCCGCCCTCGGATGCGATCGAGCACGTCACGCATTCGCTCTGCACGCTCGAGTTCGAGGCGCATCGTCCGCTGTACGACTGGCTGATCGAGAACCTGCCGGTGCCGTCGCGCCCGCGGCAGATCGAGTTCGCGCGCCTGAACCTCAACTACACGGTGATGTCGAAGCGGAAGCTGCTGCGGCTCGTGACGGAAGGCCACGTGCGCGGCTGGGACGATCCGCGCATGCCGACGATCGCGGGGCTGCGCCGGCGCGGCTACACGCCGGCGTCGATCCGCAACTTCGCCGAGCGCGTCGGCGTGGCGAAGCGCGAGAACGTGATCGACGTTGGCCTGCTCGAGTTCTGCGTGCGCGAGGATCTCAACAAAACCGCGCCGCGCGTCATGGGCGTGCTCCGTCCGCTGCGCGTCGTCATCGAGAACTATCCGGAAGGTCAGTCGGAGGAGCTCGAGACGCCGAACAATCCCGAGGATCCGTCGATGGGGACGCGCCGCGTGCCGTTCTCGCGCGTGGTGTACATCGAGCGCGACGACTTCATGGAAGAGCCGCCGAAGAAGTTCTTCCGGCTCGCGCCGGGACGCGAGGTGCGGCTGCGCTCCGCGTACTTTGTCACCTGCACGAGCGTGGTGAAGGATGACGCCGGGAACATCATCGAGCTGCGCGCGACGTACGACCCCGCGACGCGCGGCGGCGACGCGCCCGACGGCCGGCGTCCGAAAGCGACGCTGCACTGGGTCGACGCGGCGAGCGCGATCGACTGCGAAGTGCGGCTCTACGATCGCCTGTTCAACGTCGAAGACCCGGAAGCGGGCGGCGATTTTCTCGCGAACCTCAACCCGCGTTCACTCGAAGTCGTGGCGGACGCGAAGCTCGAGCCGACCGTCCGCGGCGCCGCGCCGCTCACGCGCTATCAGTTCGAGCGCCTCGGCTACTTCTGCGTCGATCCCGACGCGTCGGACGCGCGCCTCGTGTTCAACCGCACGGCGACGCTGAAGGACAGCTGGGCGAAAGTCGTGGCCGCGACGTAAGAGAACGCGGGAATCTTCAGACCGCTTCGACGCGTCTTCAACGCGCGATGCGTCTGCTTACTTTGCTCGCCATGACGTTCGCCGCCGTGACCACGCTCGCCCAGCAATCGGAAGTCGCCAAACCTGACGCGCTCAAGCCACCGAGCGCCAGGAAAGTCCCGAAGTCGCTCGAGCTGCACGGCGACACGCGGGTCGACGACTACGGCTGGCTGCGCGACAAGACCAATCCGGAGACGATCGCGTACCTCGAAGCGGAGAACGCGTACGCGGAGGCGATGACCAAGCCGACGCTCGCGCTGCAGAAGACGCTGTACGACGAGATGCTCGGCCGCGTGAAGCAGACCGACGTCGCGGTGCCGTATCGCAAAGGCCACTACCTCTATTACACGCGGACGATCGAGGGAAAGCAGTACCCGATCTTCGCGCGCAAGAAGACGACGCCGAACGCGCCGGAAGAGCTGCTCATCGACGTCAACGAGCTCGCGGTGGGGAAGAAGTACATGGTCGTGGCGGAGTTCACCGTCAGTGACGACGAGAACCTCCTCGCCTACACGACCGACGAGACCGGGTATCGCCAGTACATCCTGCACGTCAAGGATCTCCGCACCGGGAAGATGCTGCCCGACACCGCACAGCGCGTCGGCTCTCTGATCTGGGCGGCCGACAATAAGACGCTGTTCTACACGACGGAGAACGACGCCAAGCGGCAGAACCGCATCTTCCGCCACGTCCTCGGCAGCGACGCCTCGACGCTGTTGTATGAAGAGACCGACGAGATGTTCGACGTCGACGCCTCGCGCTCGCGCAGCGGCGACTGGATCTTCCTCAACGCCGAGAGCAAGACCTCGAACGAAGTGCGCCTCGTCTCCGCGGCGAAACCGGAGTCGACGCCGGTGCTGATGATGCCGCGCAAGGCGGACCGCAAGTACTACCCCGATCATCGCGGCGACCGCTTCTACTTCATGACCAACGACGCCGGCATCAACTTCCGCGTCGTCTCGGCGCCGGTCGACAACTACGCCGATCCGGCGCAATGGAAAGAAGTCGTGCCGTACCGCAAGCCGGTGCGCATCGAGACGATCGACCTTTTCAAGAACCATCTCGTCGTGCGGCTGCGCGAGAACGGCCTGCCCGCGTTCGAGATCTACGACCTCCGAGCGACGCCGGCGAAGGTGCATCGCGTCTCGTTCCCCGAACCGGCCTACACGACGACGCCCGCGCCGAACGAGGAGTTCGACACCAACGTCTTCCGCTACGGCTACCAGTCGATGGTCACGCCGTTCTCCGTCTACGACTACGACCTCGACTCGCGCAAGCAGACGCTGCTCAAGCGCACGGAAGTCATCGGCTACGACCCGGCGAAGTACAAGTCGGAGCGCTTCTTCGTCACGGCAAGCGACGGCGCGAAGATCCCGGTCGCCATCGTCTACAAGCGCGGCCTCGATCCGCGCGCGAAGAATCCGCTGCTGCTCTACGCGTACGGCTCGTACGGCTCGTCGACCGGCGACACGTTCAACTCGAACCGCATCTCGCTCCTCGACCGCGGCATGGTCTACGCGATCGCGCACATCCGCGGCGGCGGCGAGATGGGCAAGGAGTGGCACGAGGCCGGCCGCATGATGACGAAGAAGAACACCTTCACCGACTTCATCGCCGTCGCGGACGAGCTGGTGAAGGAAGGCTACACGACGAAGGACAAGCTCGCGATCCAGGGCGGCAGCGCGGGCGGCCTGCTGATGGGCGCGGTCGTGAACATGCGTCCCGATCTCTTCAAGGCCGTCATGGCGTACGTGCCGTTCGTCGACGTGATGAACACGATGCTCGACGCCACGCTCCCGCTCACGACGCAGGAGTACATCGAGTGGGGCAATCCGAACGAGAAGGAGGCGTACTTTTACATGAAGAGCTACGACCCCTACTCGAACGTCGAGAAGAAGGCGTATCCGGCGATGCTGGTGCGCACGTCGCTCAACGACAGCCAGGTCGGCTTCTGGGAAGGGACGAAGTGGGTGGCGAAGCTGCGCGCGAACAAGACCGACGACAACCCTCTCATCCTGCGCGTGAACATGGGCGCGGGCCACGGCGGCTCGTCGGGACGGTACGACAAGCTGCACGACGACGCCGCGGATTACGCGTGGCTGCTCACAACGCTGGGCGTCGTTAAGCCGTAAGCGCGATCGTTTCGCCCGCTTCGGCGCATGTGACCTTCAGCCCCATCTCCTGAAGCAGCCTGGGGCAACCAGCGCAGCCGGCCGGGCCGGCTGGCGATTGCTTTGCACGGCTGGCGGGGGCAACCATGCTCGGAGAGCCGCTCACCACGCTCATGGCGTCGGGACCGATGCCGGTCGTCGACGCGGTGCGGATCATCCGCCGCGCCGCGGCCGCGCTCAAGAGCGTGCACGGCGAGCTGCGGCCGAGCGCGATCGAAGTCTTCGACGACGCGACCGTTGCGATCGCACCGCCCGGCGGCGCGGATCGTCCGCGCTGGGGACAGTACGCGTCGCCCGAGCGCGTCCTCGGCAAGCCCGCGACGCCCGCGTCCGACGTCTTCTCCCTCGGCGCGATCCTCTTCCATGCGATTGCCGGACATCCGCCGTTCCGCGGCGCGACGCCGAATGAAGTGATGCTCGCCGCGTGCAGCGATCTGCCGCTCGATTTGCGCGAGTCGCGCAACGACGTGCCGATCGAAGTCGCGGCCGCGGTGTATCGGTGTCTCGCGCGCGAGCCGCGCGATCGCTACGCGACGCCGGCCGAGCTCGGACAGGCGCTCGACGCCGCGCTGGCGGTGCTCACCGCGCGTCCGGCGCAGTTTCCGGGCAAGCGGATCTTGATGGCGGACGACGACGCGCCGATTCGCGAGTTCTACGCGCAGCTCGCCGCGCACGTCGGCGTCAGTGCGGACATCGTCGCCACGGGACGCGATGCCGTCGCGGCGATGAAGACGTGCCGCTACGACATGGCGCTGCTCGACCTCAACATGCCGCGACTCAGCGGTTGGGAAGTGCTCGACTACCTGCGCAGCCTGCCGCGGCAGGATCGTCCGCGCGCGCTCTTCATCGTCACCGGCTTCAGCGATCAGGTCGTGAGCGTCGCCGACCGCGACATCGTGCACGCGGTGCTCTACAAGCCGGTCGCCGCGCAGGAGATGCGCAACCTGCTGACGGAATGCCTCAGCGGCCGCCGCTACGACGTCGACGCGATTTTGCGGACGACCGGGCATCGCCTGTCCGCGCTGGCTTGAGCCGCGTTGGTTTGCGTTGCGGCGCTTTGCGTTGCGCGGGCTCGAGCCGCCACGACTTGTGCGCCGCGCCCGGCGACTTCACGAGCGTCCACGCACCGCTGAGGATCTTGCCGCTGAACCACAGCGCGAAGCGCTCGCGCGCGAAGCTGCCTTCGACGATCTCGTGCGCGCCTGCGTCTTCGATCGTCGTGCGTCCCTTCCATTGCGCGGGCACTTCACCGCGTCGATAAGCGGGATCGATCGGGAACGTGCCCGCGGGCATCGCCACGAGTCGCGGTCCGCCCTCGCGATCGCGGCGGAGAATCCAGCGCGTGAAGACGCCGTTCATGTCGAGCCACAGCTCTTCGCCCATTTCCGTCTTCGTCAGCAGAAACAAACGGCGTCCCGACTGCGACCGCGCTTTCGGCAGTGACGTCGCCGATTCGCGCCGTGCGCGTTGCGTTGCGCTCGCCGCGCGACGCTTCGGCGCGGCGACATTGAGCGTCTGCTGCATCGTCAGCACCGGCGCGAAGAGATCGCCGAGTTTGCGCAGCCGCGCGAGCGCGGCGTCGGGCGAGAACTCGAGCCGCTGCGGATCGCGCTCGAGCTCTTCCCAGCGCACCGGCATCGACACGAGCGGTACGTCGCGTTTCGCGCGCAGCGAGTAGACGGCGACCGTCGTTTTGAAATCGGCGTTCTGGCTCCAGTCGATGAACACCTTCTTCGCGCGCAGCGACTTCGCCATCCGCGCCACCACGAGTTTCGGATACGCGCGCGCGAGCTCCTCGGCGACCACGCGCGCGAACGGCTCCGTTGCCGTATGAGGCACGTCGCTGTTGAGCGGGACGTACACCTGAATGCCTTTCGAGCCGGAGACTTTCGCGAACGATTCGAGCGCGATCGTGCGCAATGCGTCGCGCAGCAGCAGCGCCACGCGTGCGCAGTCCGCGAGACCGGCGCCGGGACCGGGATCGAGATCGAAGACGACGTGCGTGGCGACGTCGATGTGCGGCACGCGATGCAGAAACGGATGCAGCTCGATTCCGCCGACGCTCGCGATCCAGAGCAGCGTCTTCGCGTTGTCGACGACGATGTATTCGATCGGCGGTCCGTCGCGCCGCGGCACCGGAAAGCGCTTCACCCACGCCGGCGTGAACGACGGCGCGTCCTTCTCCCAGAACGATTCGCCGCGCACGTCATCGACGTAGCGCTTGAACGAGAGCGGCCGGTGGCGCAGGTGCGGCAGGATGAACTTCGCGATGGAGCGATAGAAGGCGACGGCGTCCGCTTTGGTGGAAGCGGTAGCCGGGTAGAGAGACGCTTCGGGGCGCGCATTGCGTGGCGGCACGGAAACCAGAACGCAGAACGCAGAACGCAGAATTCAGAATGAAGAAAGGGGACCGGTCTCCATTTCTCAATTCTTCATTCTGCGTTCTGCATTCTTCATTCAGCTTTTCCTTCTGCTACCATCTTCTCCAACCTCACAACACGAAAGTCTGGAAGTGGGAGGGTGTGAATGGGCGAGGTCAGACTGTTCCAGATCTGCTATGAAGGCGATCTCACGGTGGAGGTTTCCCACGTGATGCGCCGGCTCGGCGCGGAGCCCAACTTCGATCAGAGCTGGCAGGTGTTTCTGCCCGAGGGACGCCACGCCGCGCCGCTCGTCCGCTACCTGCGTGCGAACCTCGGCGCGGACGCGAAGCTGCTCGTCGCGTCGGCGCAGTTCACGAACACGCGCGACTTCCTGCTCGTGCGCCACAGCTTGACGCCGGGCGCCGACTACGCCGAGCTGCACGACGCGCTCGCGCGCCTCGGCACCGTCGTCGACCTGCCGTTCGAATCGACGTTCGTCATCCAGAGCGACGACCGCACGGACGTGCATACGCTCGGCGCCGCGCTCGGCGAGCTCTGTCCCGACGAGTCGCTGATGGTCACCGGCATCAGCCACGACTGGGCGTACTGCAACTCCGGCGTGAGCCGGATGTTCGTCGCCGACGAGGCGGACGTCGCGCAGTTCCGGACGTTCTGAGCGGCGCGGATTCGTGAGCGATGCGGATTCGTGAGCGGCGGCGCGTTTAGCGCACGCCGCCCATCAGCCGCCGGATCGGCACGATCAGCACCGCGAGGATCAGCGTCAGTACCGCGGACGTGAGGCACGCCGTCATGAACACGCGGCTGAACGACTGGTTCTCGAGGAAGCCCGCGGCCCAACCGGCGACGTAGTTGCCCATCGCCGTCGCAAAGAACCAGACGCCCATCATGAAGCCGACGATGCGCGGCGGCGAGAGCTTGGTCACCATCGACAGACCGACGGGGCTGAGGCAAAGCTCGCCCATCATCTGCAGGAAGTAGAGTCCGATCAGCCACCACGGGCTCACGCGCTGGTTCGTCGCCTCGAAGTAGCGCGCGGCCGGCACGATGAGCAGGAACGAGAGCGAGAGGAAGAAGAGCCCGAGCGTGAACTTCACGGGGCTCGACGGATTGCGCGGGCCGAGGCGGTACCAGAGCCACGCGAAGACGGACGAGAAGATGAGCACGAAGCCCGGCTCGACGGACTGGAAGAGTCCTGACGCGAACGTCCAGCCGAAGATCGTGAGACGCGTGGCGCGGTCGGCGAAGAGCGTGAGGCTCGAGCCGGCCTGTTCGAAGCCGGCCCAGAAGATGAGCGCGAAGAGCGTGAGGATCGACGCCGCGGCGATGCGGCCCCAGTCCTGACGCGTGAATGCCGGTCCGCGGTCCGGAGTATCGGGCGCGGTCGGCTCGAACTTCGCGCCTTTCGCCGCCTCCTTCGCATCCGATTTCGCGATGAGGTATTTGCGTCCGGCGACGAACTGGATCACGCCGATGACCATGCCGAAGCCGGCGGCGGCGAAGCCGTAGTGCCAGTTGTACTTCTGGCCGAGCGGGCTGCAGATGAGCGGCGCCGCGAACGCGCCGAGGTTGATGCCCATGTAGAAGAGCGAGAAGCCGGCGTCGCGGCGCGAGTCATCGCGCGCGTAGAGCGTGCCGACGATCGTGGAGACGTTCGGCTTGAGCAGGCCGGTGCCGAGGATGATCAGGCCGAGGCCGAGGAAGAACGTGGTGAGACTCGGGAAGGCCATGCTGAAGTGGCCGGCGGCGATGATGATGCCGCCGATCAGCACGGAACGGTAGTGGCCGAGCCAGCGGTCGGCGATGAAGCCGCCCGGCACGCCCATGAGATAGACGAGCATCGTGTAGAGCCCGTAGATCTGCGCCGCCTTCGCGACCGGAAAGCCGAGACCGGGCTGCAGGACCGAGCCCGTCATGTAGAGGATGAGCAGCGCGCGCATGCCGTAATAGCTGAAGCGCTCCCACATCTCCGTGAAGTAGCACGTCGCCAGTCCACGCGGGTGTCCGAACCATTGCTTCTCGACGGTTCCGTTCATACGTGCCGGGAACATTACGTTGTTTGCGCGTGCCGGGTAAAGATTTTGTATCCTCGCCGCGCACGATGCCGGCGCTGCAGATCGAGGAACACGTCCCGCTTGCGCAGTTCACCACGATCGGCATCGGCGGTCCGGCGCGCTACTTCCTGCGCGTCTCCGACGTCGACGAGCTCCGCGCCGCCATCGATTGGGCGCGCGATCGCCAGCAGCCCCTCTTCCTCCTCGGCGGCGGCAGCAATCTCCTCATCAGCGACGAAGGCTTCGACGGGCTCGTCGTGCGGCTCGAGCTGCGCGGCGTGACCGTCGAGAGCGAAGACGCGCACGCGATGGTGAAAGTCGCCGCGGGCGAGCCGTGGGACGCGTTCGTGGCGATGACGGTGGCGCACCGATGGGCGGGCGTCGAGTGTCTCTCCGGCATTCCCGGCTCTTGCGGCGCGACGCCGATCCAGAACGTCGGCGCGTACGGGCAGGACGTCAGCGAGACGATCGTGCGGGTGGAAGTGCTCGACCGCACGACCGGACTGGTCAAGTGGTTTACCAACTGGGACTGCCGCTTCGGCTATCGCTCGAGCCTCTTCAAGAACTACGAGCGCGAGCGCTACGTCGTGCTGTCGGTGACGTTCCGCCTGACCGTCGGCGGCGCGGCGTCGATCCGCTATCCCGAGCTGCAAAAGTACGTCGACGAGCACGGCATCGATGCTCGCGATCTCGCCGGCGTGCGCGCGGCGGTGATCGCCATCCGCAAACGCAAGGGCATGGTGCTCGATCCGGCCGACGACGACACGCGCAGCGACGGCTCGTTCTTCATGAATCCCGTGCTCAGCGCGGCGCAATACGCGGAGTTCGCCGCGCGCGCGCCCGAGGCTCCGCACTTTCCATCGGGTGACGAGGTGAAGCTCTCGGCGGCGTGGCTCATCGAGCACGCCGGCTTTCACAAGGGCTTCGTGCACGGCAACGTGGGGCTCTCGTCGAAGCACACGCTCGCGGTGATCAATCGCGGCGGCGGCACCGCGCGCGAGGTGCTGGAGCTCGTGCGGATGATTCAGGAGAAGGTGCGCGCGGCGTACGGCGTCGAGATCCATCCGGAGCCGAACTTCATCGGCTTCGACCCGTGACGGACCTCGAAGTTCTCAGCCCTGCTGCACCAGCGATCGCGCGTGCCCTTTCCCCCGGTCGATCGGATCGTCCGCGTCGAACGTGCGCCGTGGACCGGCGCCCTCGAGCACGTCGCGCCACACCACCGCTTCGATCGGCTGCACGGACGGCTCGCGGAGACCATCATCGCTGTACAGCTTCGCGACGCTCAGCTGCGTGAACGGTCCTTTCAGATCGGGTTTGTTCGGGAGCGGCCGTCCGTTCGGATCGTCGAAGCGGTTCGGCTTCAGGTTCGGCCGGTTGTCGAGATTGAGATCGGCCTTCGTGCCGTCGTCGACGGTGATCGCGTGGTTGAGATCCTGCTTCTGGCTCCACGGAAGGTAGCGGTTCGCCTGGATGACTGCCGTCGCGTCCTTGGTCTTGTCGGCGCCCACGGGAGTCGCGTTCCAGCTGGTTTCAGGACGCGTATGGTCGCCGGTGTGGCCCCATTGAAACAGCAGGTTGTTGTATGCGTGTCCGACGTTTCCCTGCGCCACGCGCGGCATGCGCCGCCACACGCGGATGAAGGCGTTGTAGGCGACGGTGATCCGTGCGTTTCCCGCCAGCTCGGCAGCCGCGGCGTTCGTATCCAGCGCGACGGCCAGATTGACCCCGCCGCGATTGGCGAATCCATCCGCCGGCTCGCCGGGACGGTTGTCGAAGAAGAGGCAGTGATCGATCGTGGCGAGAATGCGCGGGCGGCCTGCGGCACCGCGCGACTCGATGGACATGTCGAGGTAGCCGTCGAACGCGCAGTGCGTCACGCGCAGGCCGACGGGATTCGTGGCGGAGGCATCGCGGTCGCTCGGGATGGTCGTGTTGAACAGGATGGCGTCGCGGGCGCGGTCGACCTTTCCGTCCGAACGGAAGATCAGGTCCTCGATCAGGACGTTGTTCGACTTCTCGAGGTCGATCTTGAACTGGACGTTCTTCAGCACCGGCTTCGCGTTCGCCGCGCGCGAATGGTGACGTTCTTCGCGGCGATGGCGAGCGACTGCCCCTCGCCCAAGCCGCCGAAGTCGTAGTCGCCGTCTTTCGGATTGTCGATTTCGACGATTTTGTTGGCGAGGTTCGACGACGTCAGCGCCTTGATGAGGTCCTGCCGGGTGTTGACCGTCATCGTCGTGCCGCTGCTTCCGCCGGTGACGTTCACGCCGAATCCAAAGCTGCTGTCTTTGTTTACGTCCATCATTCCTCCGATAAGGAGGAGTGTACACGAACAGCGCTTCGGCGGCGTGGATCGGGAAGCGCGGAACGCTAGCCTTCGGGCGTCGTGTCTTTCGGCAGGCCGCCGGAGATGATGTTCGTCCGCATCGTGGCGCGCGCTCGCTCGCGTTCGCGCTCGAGCAGGCGCTCGCGCTTCCTCTCGAGCGAGTTCGTGTCCTTGCGGATCATGCCGCGCGTGAAGAGCGCGTTGATCGACGCCGCGTACGACGGTTCGGGCGCGTCGACCTGCAGCCCCGAGGTGTACACGAACTTGCCGCTCTCGTTCGCGTGCTGAGAGAGATGGCTCCAGAGCACGCGCGCCTGCGTGCTGCAGACGACGTCGCCGACCTGGAACCACAGCTTCGCGCGCGTGCCGATGCGCAGCGGCTGCGCGTGCATCAGCTGCGCGCCGCCGAGGCTGATGTTGATGACCGTCACTTCCGACGCGCTGAACGTGCCGGCGAGCGGGGCCACCGCCAGGAACCGTGCCCCCTTGCGGAGGTCCTGAACTTCGATGCTCATGCTGGGATGCCGTGCATTCTAGCGGTTTTGCCGTCATTCACCAAGACGCTGTTAACCCGGAGGCGCGCTTCTCCGTAGTTGCGTGCGAGGAGAAACCATGGACGCTGCAACCCTCATGATTCCCATCACCGGCATCCTGGCGTCGTTCGCCGGGGCGGTGCTGATCGTTTACTTCACCAGCCGCAGCCGTCAGCGGCGCCTCGAGTTGCAGGCGGAGATGCAGGCGAAGCTCATCGATCGCTTCGGCTCCGCGCCCGATCTCATCCAGTTCCTGCAGTCGGAGTCGGGCCGGCAGTTCGTCAGTGGCGTGCAGAGCGGGCCGTCCGTGCTCGCGCGCGACCGCATCGTGGGCGGGTTCCGCCGCGCGATCATCCTGACGGCGCTCGGCGTTGGCTTCGCGGTGCTCGCGTTCACGGTCGACCACGACTTCACGATCGCGGCGGTGATCGTCATCTCGCTCGGCATCGGGTATCTGCTGGCCGGGCTCCTTTCGCTGAAGATGACGTCGAACGCGCAACCCGAGGGCGAGCTCACGCGTCTGTGATGTCATGGTGGCCGAAGCTCTCATGACGCTGCCGACGCTGGTCGCCGCCGGTGACCCGGACGCTTCCCGCACGGGAGCGCCGAAGCCGATGGACGAGGCCCGGTTCGAGATGTTCTACCGCCGCAACGCGGGCGGACTCTGGTCCTATCTCTACCGGCTCACCGGCGACGTCGCGGCGTCGGACGATCTGCTACAGAAGGCGTTCTTCCGCTTCCTCCGCGCGAACCCCGTGCTCACGAGCGAGGAGCATCAGCGGCGCTGGCTCTTCCGCACCGCGACGAATCTCGCGTTCGATCATTTCCGCGAGACGAAGCGCGACCGCGCGCACGCGGAGCCGGCGCCGCGCGCCGACGCGAGCACCGAGTCGCGCGAGCTGCTGCGTCACGACATGATGAAGACGTTCGCCGAGCTCAAGCCGCGCGAGCGCGCGCTGCTCTGGCTCGCGCACGTCGAAGAAGCCGACCACGAGACGATCTCGGAAGCCCTCGGCGTCAAGGCGAAGAGCGTGAAGGTGCTGCTCTTCCGCGCGCGCAAACGCCTCGGCGATCTCCTGACGCGCAAAGGCCTCGGGCCGGAGAAGACACGATGAGCGAGCGTTGCCGCTACGAACGCGAGGTGCTGCGCGCCGCCGCCGCCGACCGCTGGACGGACGCGCTGCGCGAGCATCTCTCCGGCTGCGACGACTGCGTCGCCGCGATGTCGGTCGCGCCGTGGATGGAGCGCTTCGCGCGCATCAGCGACCGCGAGCACATCCTTCCCGATCCGCAACTGGTGTGGTTGAAGGCGCAGCTCATCCGCACGCCCGCCGACGTCGCGCGCGTCTCGCGCCCGCTCAACGCCGTGCAGATGCTCGCGTACCTCCTCGTCGCCGCGGGCTGGGCCGGGCTGCTGATGGCGAAATGGGAGGCGGTCGAGCGGTGGATCCGCGGCTTCACGCCCGCGGGCATGCTGGAGACGGCCGCGCGCGCGCAGACGCTGTCGCTGTCGGTGCTCGCGCTCGTGTTCGTGCTCGCGTCGGCGACGCTGATGCTCGGCGTGCACGCCATCCTCGCCGAGGAGTGATTTCTTAGAACGAGCCCCAGAACAGCACGCGCTTGTACGTGTAAAAGTACGGCCGCTGTTCGCCGAGCGCGCGCTGCAGCTCCTCGCGATACGTCGCGAGAAAGTCGTCGAAGCGCGCGCCGAGCTCCGCCTCGTAATGCGTCAGCAGCGCGCCGCGCACCCACTCGACGACGTCGCTCGATGCCGGCAGGAGATGCCCGTAGATCTGCACGCGCACGTGCTGCCGCTGGAAGCCGAGGCGATGCAGCAGCTCCGCGTAGCGCGCGGGCGGGAGCACGTAGTTGGGACGCGGCGCCGCGCCGAAACGCGCCGCGACATCCGCGGCCACGCGATGCGAGGTGTGCTCGTCGTTGTCCGGCATCTGGATCGCGAGCTGTCCGCCGGGCGCGAGGAGGCTCGTGAGGCGCGCGAGCAGCTGCTCGTGATCGGGCACCCAATGCAGCGCGGCGTTCGAGAAGATGAGATCGAACGGCCGGTCGCTGACGAACGCCTCGATGTCGCCGCGCTCGAAGCGCAGCAGCTCGTCGCCGAACGCGCGCGCCTTGAGGAGCATCGTCTCCGAGTTGTCGATGCCGACGGTTTCGTCCGCGCCGAGCGATTCGTGCAGCTCGCGCGTCAGCTCGCCCGTGCCGCAGCCGAGGTCGACGACGTGCATGTGCGGACGCCGCTCGACGAGCGCGGCCAGATCGACGAACGGTTGCTTGCGCTCGCCCTTGAATCGTTCGTATTGCTCGGGCGACCAGCTCATCGCGCGCAGATCCCGTTGCGCAGAATGTCGGCGATCTGCTCGACGACCGCCGCGGGATCTTTGCCGAACGGCTCGGCCACGCCGAAGAGAATCTCGAGGGAGAAGTAGTTGAAGAAGAGCCGCGCGGTGAGGAGCAGCGCGTCGGTCGGCGAGACGTTCGGACGCAGGCGCGCCTTGATCTCGCCGAGGTCCGCGCGCTCTTCGAAGAACTTCGTGAAGCGCGCCGCCATCTCGCCGTAGAAGCGCTGGATGTGCGTGCCGCCGAACTCGATGACGTCGACGTAAATCAGCGCGAGATATGGCCGGAACTTGCGGATCGACTCGCGCGCCGCGTAGCCGAGCTCCTCGATGTTGTCGGGGAAGTGCGTGGTCTCGTGCAGCGCGCGCGTGAACGGAAAGCGGTGCGTGCTCGTCAGGTCGAGATACTCGTCGATGAGCGCGCGGAAGATCGCTTCCTTGTCCGGAAAGTGATGGTAGACGTTGCCGGTCGAGACGCCCGCGCCGTCGGCGATCTCCCGCACCGTCGTCGCCCGAAACCCGTTGCTCGAGAACAGCTCCAGCCCCGCGTCGAGGACCGCCCTGCGGCTCTTCTCGGACTTCGTTTCACGAAGCAATCGAGCAGAAGCGTAGCACCAATGCCGGATGCGGTTTGTCGACCTCGCGTAAACTCCCGCGCCGTGCCGTCTCCCTACGCGTCGCTGCGAATCCGCGACTTCCGCAGGATCCTGCTCGCCTACGGCTCGATCACCATCGCGCGCGAAGCGCAGATCGTCGTCGTCGGCTGGCAGATCTTCGCGCTCACGCGCGATCCGCTGACGCTGGGCCTCATCGGACTCGCGGAGGCGCTGCCGTACATCGCCGTCGCGCTGTACGCCGGTCACATTGCCGATCGCGCGGTGCGGCGCACGGTGGCGCTGACGAGCGCGTTCGGCCTGCTGCTGTCCGGCATCGCGCTGCTGCTGCTGACGGTCACGCCGGGCGCGATCCACGCGCATCGCGTCTGGCCGGTGTACGTCGTGATCGCGCTCAGCGCGACCGCGCGCAGTTTCATGCGGCCGGCGACGGTCGCGTTGTCCGCCGAGGTCGTGCCGCGCGAGCTGTACGCGAACTCCGTGGCGTGGCGTTCATCGTCGTGGCAGCTCGCGGCGGTGATCGGCCCCGCGGTGGGCGGTCTGCTCTACGGTTTCTCGGGACCGGCGCTCGGCTACGGCTGCGTGGTCGTGGCGATGGCGTTGACCGTGGCCATCATCGCGTCGATCGAACATCGCGTGCGTCCCGCCGCGGTCGAGCGCGAGCCGCTCGGCGAGAGCCTCACCGTCGGCATCCGCTTTCTGTGGGGCGAGCCGATGCTGCTCGCGGCGATGACGCTCGATCTCTTCGCGGTGCTCTTCGGCGGCGCGACCGCGCTCCTGCCCGCGTTCGCGACGCTGCTCGCCATCGGTCCGCAAGGTCTCGGCATTCTCCGCGCCGCGCCGGCCGTCGGCTCGATCCTCACCGGGCTCTGGATCGCGCACCGCCCGCCGATGCGCCGGGCCGGTTTGGCGCTGTTCGTCAGCGTCGCCGCGTTCGGCGTCTGCATGATCGGCTTCGCGCTCTCGCGCAACGCGTGGCTGTCGTTCGGTCTGCTCTTCGTGAGCGGCGTCTTCGACAACGTGAGCGTCGTGATCCGCTCGACGCTCCTGCAGACGCGCACGCCCGAGCATCTCCTCGGCCGCGTGTCGGCGGTCAACCAGATCTTCATCGGCTCGTCGAACGAGATCGGCGCGTTCGAATCCGGCGTGGCGGCAAGACTGCTGGGCGTCGTTCCGTCCGTGCTTTTTGGCGGATCGATGACTCTACTCGTTGTAGCAATGACGGCCTGGAGGGCGCCCCGCCTGCGAAAATTGCGCGAGCTCTGATGCGCGCGATGCTCCTGCGGCAACCGGGAAGTCTGTTGGAAGCGGCCGACGTCGCGATGCCGGAGGCGCGCGAGGGCGAGGTGCTGCTGCGCGTCGAATGCTGCGCCGTCTGCCGCACCGATCTCCATCTCGTCGACGGCGAGCTCGCCGAGCCAAAGCTGCCGCTCATCCCCGGCCATCAGATCGTCGGCGTCGACGTCGCCACCGGCCGCCGCCTCGGCGTGCCGTGGCTCGGCTGGACGTGCGGCGTTTGCCGCTTCTGCGTCGCCGGCGAGGAGAACCTCTGCGACCGCGCGCGCTTCACCGGCTACACGCGCGACGGCGGTTACGCGGAGTACGTCGCCGCCGACGCGCGCTACTGCTTCGCGATCCCCGAGGACTACACGCCCGCCGAGGCCGCGCCGCTGCTGTGCGCGGGGCTCATCGGATATCGCGCGTATCGCATGATCGCCGGCGCGAAGTGCATCGGCTTCTACGGCTTCGGCTCGGCCGCGCAGATCCTCGCGCAGGTCGCGCGCGCCGACGGCGCGGAGGTGTACGCGTTCACGCGCGACGGCGACCTCGCGGCGCAGGAGTTTGCGCGGAGGATGGGGGCAGTCTGGGCCGGAGGAACGACGGCCCGCAAAGCAACGTCCGGAGGAACAAGCGAGCGCCCCTTCGAGTTGGACGCTGCGATCGTCTTCGCGCCGGCCGGCGAGCTCGTCGTGACCGCGCTGACGCAACTCCGCAAGGGCGGCACCGTCGTCTGTGCGGGCATCCACATGACCGACCTTCCATCCTTCCCGTACTCCCTCCTCTGGGGCGAGCGCGTCCTCCGCTCCGTCGCGAATCTCACGCGCGCCGACGGTCTCGCATTCTTCGCGCGCCTCGCCTCGCTGCGCATCGAAACGCAGCGCACCGCGTATCCGCTGGAACGCGCCAACGACGCGCTGCGCGCTCTACGCAGTGGAGAGTTGACCGGCACCGCCGTCCTGGAGGTCGCGTGAAGGGCCGCGGCGCGAGCTGGAACCCGCAGAACCGCTTCGAGTCGCTCGCCTACGAGCGCGACGAGGATGCGCCGCCGGACGAGACCTCGCCCAACACGATGTACCTGCGCGATCCGACGCGCACCATCATCGCCACGAACGACAGCCCCGACGTCGGCTTCGACGCGAGCGTGAATCCTTATCGCGGCTGCGAGCACGGCTGCATCTACTGTTTCGCACGCCCGACCCACGAGTACCTCGGCTTCTCCGCCGGTCTCGACTTCGAGACGAAGATCCTCGTCAAAGAAGATGCGCCGCAGCTGCTGGCCGAGGAGCTCAACGCGAAGTCGTGGGTGCCGAAGACGATCGCCATCAGCGGCGTCACCGATCCCTACCAGCCGATCGAGCGGCGCCTGGGACTCACGCGCGGCTGTTTGCAGGTGCTCGCCGACTTTCGCAATCCGGTCGGCATCATCACCAAGAACCATCTCGTGACGCGCGATGCGGACGTGCTCGCGGAGCTGGCCCGCTTCAACGCCGCGCGCGTGTTCGTCAGCGTCACCACGCTCGACCCGAACCTCGCGCGGATCATGGAGCCGCGCACGTCGACGCCCGCGCTGCGCCTCGAGGCGATCGAAACGCTCGCGAACGCGGGCGTGCCGGTCGGCGTCATGGCCGCGCCGGTCGTCCCCGGCATCACCGATCACGAGCTGCCGGCGATTCTCACCGCGGCGAAGAAAGCGGGCGCGCGCTGGGCGGGCTTCGTCGTGTTGCGGTTGCCGTGGGCCGTCGCGCCGCTCTTCGAGCGCTGGCTCGAGGAGCACTACCCCGATCGCAAGGACAAGGTGCTGAACCGCGTGCGCGATCTGCGCGGCGGCAAGCTCTACGACGCGCAGTGGGGCGTGCGCGGCCGCGGCACCGGCATCTTCGCCGACCAGATCGAGGCGCTGTTCGACGTCACCTGCCGCAGGCTCGGGCTCAACGAAGAGGACCGCGCGTTGTCGACCGAGCACTTCCGGCGACGAACTTTGCAAGGCTCGCTCTTCTGACATGAAGAAAACATTGTTCGAATCGAAGCGTCTGCGCGTGCTCGAGCGCGACGACTGGCAGTTCGTCGAGCGTACCTCCGCCACCGAAGCCGTCGCCGTCATCGCCGAAGTCGACGGCCGCGTGATTCTCACCGAGCAGGAGCGCAAGCCGGTCGATGCGCGCGTCATCGACTGGCCCGCGGGCCTCGTCGGCGACGAGGGGACGAAGGATCCCGCGAAGACGGCGAAGAAGGAGCTGGAAGAGGAGACCGGCTACACGTGCGAGTCGGTCGAGTTTCTGGCGAAGGGTCCCAGCTCGCCCGGCATCGTGTCGGAGCTGGTCAGCTTCTACCGCGCGAAGAACGCGCGGAAGAACGGGGAGGGCGGGGGCGTGGGCGGCGAGGACATCACCGTGCACGAAATTCCACGCGACGAGCTCGAGTCGTGGCTGGCGAAGAAGGCGGACGACGGCGTGCTGATTGATCTGAAAGTGTGGGGCGGCTTGTACTTTTTAACAAAAAGTACTTGACATCGTTTTGCGGGCGACGCAGATTGGCGGCATGCGATTCCTCTTCGCGCTGCTCCTGCTCGCATGCTCGGTGCGCCGCGCCGAGTTCACGCCGCTCGTCACCGCCGCCCGCGCCGGCGACGTCGCCCGCGTGCGCGCGCTGCTCGCGCACGGCGCCGACCCGAACGCGCCGAGCGGCGAGAACGGCTGGACGCCGCTCCTCCACGCCGTCCATAAGTCGCAACCCGCCGCCGCCGCCGCGCTCCTCGCCGCCGGCGCCGACCCGAACCGCGCCGGCGACGGCGGCATGACCCCGCTGATGATGGCCGCCGGCTACGGCGACCGCGCCACCGTGGCGCTGCTCCTCGGACACGGCGCGAAGCCCGCGGCGGCCGATCACAACGGCGAGACCGCGCTCGACTACGCCCTCAGCGGCATGACCGACCTCGACAAGTTCACGTACTTTCAGTGTCAGGACGCGTGCGCGTCGCTGCTGACGCGCGTGAGTCCGGCGGCGAAGAGCGGCTCGCGGCGGTGGGCGAGGGTGAAGCGGTGTCGCGCGGCGTGAGGGGCGCCGCTTGGGAGCGGCCGCCGGCTGTCTCCGTTGTTTCAGCGTTCGAGCGTGCAGCGTCAGGAGGCGCGCGCATCGCGGCCACACGGCGAAGCTCGCGCGTCGCCGCGCGTGCGTAAACGTGCCGCTGATCAGCGACAGTCGGCAGCGCCGCTGCTGGCTGAGAGTCGCGCCGCGAACCGAGCGCCTGTTTGCGTCGCGTCGAAGCTCGCGCCGTGCCGCGCCCGCGCAGCACGCCCCGCGCGCTATGCTGCGCGCGTGCTGCGCCGCCTCGCCTGCATACTCGCGTACGTCCTCGCCTTCGCGGTGCCCCTCTACGCCGCGCGCGTGCAGGTTGTCGTCGCGCTGCGCTCGTCGAGCACGAAATCCTCCGCCGTCGTCTCGGCGCTCCACGATGCGACGCGGCTCGACAACTGGTCGCCGCTCGCGTTTTCGGCGGAGATCGATGATGCCGACGTCGAACGCCTGCGCAGCGATCCGCGCGTGCGCGCGGTCTCCGTCGACACCGGCGGACACGCGGCGCTGCGGGAGTCGCTGCCGCTGATCGGCGTCGATCGCGTGCATGCCCTCGGCTTCGAAGGCGACGGGATCACCGTGGCCATCGTCGACAGCGGGATCGACCTCACGAACCCCGACTTTGCCGATCGCATCGTCGCGGAGCAGTGCTTCTGCGACAACCTCGGCACCGGCTGCTGTCCGAATGGCGCGACCGAGCAAAGCGGTCCCGGCGCCGCGCGCGATGACAACGGACACGGCACCAACGTCGCCGGCATCCTCGCGGGCGGCGGCGCGTCCGCGCCCGCGGGCGTCGCGCCGCACGCGCACATCGTCGCCGTGCGCGCGCTCGACCGCGACGCGCGCTTCGCGTCGTTCGGCCAGGTCTATCGCGCGCTTTCCTGGATCGCCGACACGCGTCCCGACGTCCGTGTCATCAACCTCTCCCTCGGCACGAGCCGGCTCTTCGCGACCAGCGAATGCAACGCCGACGCGCTCGCGCTCGCGCTGGCACCGGTCGTCGCGCGCCTTCGCAAGCGGGGCGTGCTGATCACCGCGTCGTCCGGCAACGAAGGCTCGACCTCCGGCGTCACGATGCCCGCGTGCATGACGGACGTTCTCGGCATCGGCGCGACGTGGGATCACGACGGCAACTACCCGACGCCGTTCAACTGCACCGACGCGAACGCGCGCGTCGACGACGTCACCTGCTTCTCGAACGCAACCGACGCCGTCGATCTCGTCGCGCCCGGCGCGCCGATCACCGCCTCGCGCCGCGGCGGCGGTGAGGTGACGTACTACGGCACGTCGATGGCCGCGCCGCACGTCGCCGGCACGATCGCGCTGCTGCTCGAAGCGTCAGGTGGCCTCGACGCCGACGCGCTCGAAGACGTGTTGAAGGAAACAGGTCGTCCAGTACCTGACCATCGCACGAACCGCGTCTTTCCGCGCATCGACGCCGCCGCGGCGCTCGCAGCCGTGCAGGCGGATCGCGCGCGCTATCCGCGGCGGCGTGCCGTGCATCACTGACGCCGACTACCGCACGCGCAGCACGATCTTGCCGAAGTGTTCGTTCGACGCCATGAGCCGGTGCGCGTCGGCGGCGCGGTCGAGCGGCAGCACGCTGTGCACGACGGGATGAATGCGACCGGCCTCGAGGTCCTCGCCGAACCGCGCGACGAACGCGCGCACGATCTCGGCCTTCGCCTCGTTGCTGCGCGCGCGTAGCGTCGAGCCGATGAGCTGCGCGCGTTTGCCGAGTAATTTCGAGATATCGACTTCGGTCGAGCGCGAGCCGCCCATCGAGCCGATGATGACGATGCGTCCGTCGATCGCGATGGCGTCGAGGTCGCGCGCGACGTACGGCGCGCCGATGTGATCGAGGATCACGTTCACGCCGCGCGCTTTCTCGGCGAAGTCTTCCTCGCGGTAGTTGATGGCGACGTCGGCGCCGTGCGCGAGGCAGCGCTCGCACTTTTCGCGCGAGCCGGCGGTGACGAGGACGCGCACGCCTGCGAGCTTCAGCAGCGTCGTCGCGGCCGTGCCGACGCCGCTGCCGCCGCCGTGCACGAGCGCGCTCTCGCCTGCATGCACGCGGGCGAGCAGGAAGAGATTCGAGAACGCGGTGAGAAAGACTTCCGGCAGCGCGGCCGCCTCCTCGTCGCTGAGCGCATCGGGCACACGCATCGCCGAGCCGGCGTCGACGACGACTTCCTCCGCGTAGCCGCCGCCGGGAAGCAGCGCCATGACGCGCTCGCCGATGCGCCAGCCCGAAACGTCCGCGCTGGCTTCCGCGACCGTGCCGGCGCATTCGAGGCCGAGGATGTCGGACGCGCCGGGAGGCGGCGGATAGTGGCCTTCGCGCTGGAGGAGATCGGCGCGGTTCACCGCGGTCGCGCGCACGTCGATGCGCAGATCGCGCGGACCGAGAACGGGACGCGGCGCGTCGCCGATTTGCAGGACGTCAGGACCACCGGGTGTAGAGATCACGATTGCGCGCATCGTTGTGAGAGTATGGAAGTGTGGTCGATGCAGCAATCTCCTGCGTTCAATTGAAGAAGTACTACCCCGACGTGAAAGCCGTCGACGGCATCGATCTCGAGGTGCTGCGCGGCGAGTGTTTCGGCCTTCTCGGGCCGAACGGCGCGGGGAAGACGACGACGATCGAGATCCTCGAAGGGCTGACGAAGCCCGACGGCGGCGACGTGCACGTGCTCGGGCTCACGTGGAATCACGACGAGCGCGAGTTGCGCGAGCGCATCGGCGTCTCTCTGCAGGAAACGCAGCTCTCCGAGAAGCTCACCGTGCGCGAGACGCTGCGGCTCTTTCGCTCGTTCTATCGCAGCGGTCCCGATCCCGACGCGCTGCTGCGCGAGCTCTCGCTCGATGAGAAGCGCGACGCGCGCGTCGGCAAGCTGTCGGGTGGCCAGAAGCAGCGGCTCGCGGTCGCGTGCGCGCTCGCGGGCGAGCCGGACATCCTCTTTCTCGACGAGCCGACCACCGGCCTCGATCCGCAGAGCCGCCTGCAACTGTGGGAAGTCGTCACCGGCTATCGCGCGCGCGGCGGAACGGTGCTCCTCACGACGCACTACATGGAAGAAGCCGAGCGTCTCTGCGATCGCGTGGCGATCGTCGATCACGGCCAGCTCATCGCCCTCGGTACGCCGCGCGAGCTGATCGCGAAGCTCGACGCCGCGAACATCATCGAGTTCACGACCGAGCCAGATCTTGACGAATCCGCATTCGCGAACCTCGACGGCTTCCATGGCGCGCGACGGCGCGGCAACGGCTGGCAGCTGCGCGTCGACTCGCTCGCCGTCGCCGTGCCGCAGCTCATCGCCGTCACCGACGTCCACGACGCGCGCATTCTCACGTTGAGCACGCACGCGGCGACGCTCGAAGACCTCTTCGTCTCGCTGACTGGAAGGGAGCTGCGCGATGTCTGACCCGGCGAAGAAAGCGGGCGTCCGCCATCCGCTGCTCGAGCTGACGACCATCCGCATCAAGGAGTTCATCCGCGAGACCGAGGCGGTGTTCTGGGTCTTCATGTTCCCGATCCTTCTCACGGTGGCGCTCGGGTTCGCGTTCCGCGAGAAAGCGCCGGACCGCATTCCGGTCGGCGTGGTGAACGGCCCCGCGGCGCAGGCGCGGCTCGCGGCGCTGGAGAAGTCGCCCGTGCTGCTGCCGCGGCTCTACGACGAGGCGGCGGGACGCGAGGCGCTGCGCAGCGGCCACATCTCGCTGCTCGTCGAAGGCGATGCGACGCCGCTTTATCGCCTCGATGCGACGCGTCCCGACGCGCGCACCGCGCGTGTCGAAGTCGACGACGCGCTGCAGACCGCGGCGGGACGGCGCAACGTGCTCACCGCGCGCGAGGAGCACGTCACCGAGCCCGGCTCGCGCTATGTCGACTTCCTCGTCCCTGGCCTCCTCGGCATGAACATCATGGGCACGAGCATGTGGAGCCTCGGCTTCTCGATCGTGAACGCGCGGCTGCGCAAGCTGCTCAAGCGGATGGTGGCCACGCCGATGCGCAAGAGCCACTACCTCATCGCGCAGTTCCTGATGCGGCTCGTGTTTCTCGTGCTCGAAGTCGGCGCGGTGGCGACGATGGCGTGGCTGATCTTCGGCGTGCGCGTGCACGGGCCGTTCATCGTCTTCGCGCTGGTGTGTCTCGTCGGCGCGATGGCGTTCGCCGGCATCGGCCTGCTGCTCGCGTCGCGCGTGCGCACGATCGAGGCGGTGAGCGGCCTGATGAACGTGATCATGATGCCGATGTGGATCTGTTCCGGCGTCTTCTTCTCGTACGACCGTTTCCCCGACGCGGCGAAGCCGATCATCCGCGCGCTGCCGCTCACCGCGCTCAACGACGCGCTGCGCATCGTGATGAACGACGGCCGAGGCCTCACCGCGGTGCTGCCGCAGCTCGCGAACCTCATCGCGTGGAGCGCGGTGTCGTACGTGGCGGCGCTGAAGCTGTTCCGGTGGCAATGACAAACGGCGTGCGCTCGGTGGCGACGTAGCGCTCGAAGTCGTTCGTCAGCCAGAGACGGAAGCCACGCTCGTTGGCGTGGTAGTGCAGGATCGTCTTGCGCAGGCCGCAGCGGCACGGCAGCTCGCGCAGCGGCAGTTCCTCGAGCGTCGCCGGATAGTCGCCGCTGCGCGCGTAGTGCGTGAGGATGGCGTCGCGGACGACGTTCGCGTGCGCGCTGCAATCGCGCCACGCGCGCGCGAACTGCTGCTGCCCGAGGAGCAGGCCGGCGAGCATCGCGGCGCCGGTGAAGAGCGTTTCCGCGCGTCCGCTGCGGGCGAAGAACGCGATGATCGCCGCCGAAAGGGGGATGGTCGCGGCGAAGAGATACTGCACGAAGCCGAGCTCTCCGCGCTCGCCGAGGGCGAGTCCGAACAAAAACGCCGCGCCGGCGTAGGCCGACGCGGCGAGGAAACGGCTGAGCGGCACCACGGCCGCGACGATACTAGAACGAGAAGACGAAGCCCATGTTGACTTCGCCCTGCGTGAAGTCCTCGTTGACGAAATAGTCGCAGACGCGGCAGTCGCCGTTGCCGAGGCTCGTGTAGTAGCCGCGGCCTTCGAGACGCAGCGAGAGGTTGCGGTTCACCGGCACCTTCACGCCGATGCCCGCGGACGCGGCGAAGCGGTTCTCCGCGCTGACGTTGGTGACCTGCGGGTCGATCGTGGCCAGGCCGCCGCTGACGACGACGTAGGGAGTCGCGTTGCGCGAGCGCGCGAACGGAATCTGCAGTCCGGCCTGGACATAGTTGACGTCGACGTCGGCGACGCGGTTGTCCGGCTGGAAGATGCCGGTGTCGGTGCGGAGCGTCGAGCTCTGATGGTTGGCCATCAGCTCGAGCTTCAGACCGGTGTCGCCGAGGGGGATGCCGAGATCGACGCCGAAATCCGCGCTCGGCTTCACTTCGACGTCGCGATGGAACAGGTTCGTCTGGTCGGCGAAGATCGTCCCGCCCCAGCGGTAGCCGACGAACGGCGTCAGCTCGAAGGCGTCATCGCTCGGCGCGTCGCGATAGTCATGGCGGCCGCGCCGCCAGTTCTCGTTCTGCGCGAAAAGACTGGTCGTGGTGAGGAGCAGCAGGAAAAGCAGGAATCCGTACTTACGCATTTGACCTCCGTGGTCGCAAACAAAGATTGCGCGTGGCCGATACAATCCGCGCACCATGAAAGTCGCCACGTGGAATGTGAACGGAATCCGCGCGCGGCACGAGCAATTCGTGCAGTTCGTCGCCTCGGAACAGCCCGACGTCGTCTGTCTGCAGGAGATCAAAGCGAAGCTCGAGCAAATCCCGCAAACCTGTTCGGTGGAAGGGTATACGTGCTACTGGCATGGCGCGGGCGGCTACTCCGGAGTGGCGCTGCACATCCGCCGCGCGTTCGCGCCCGAGGTGGCGTACGCGCACCCCGACTTCGATCTCGAGACCCGGATCGTGCAGGCTCAAATCGAGGACACTGTGTTCACCAGCGTGTACGTTCCGAACGGCGGGAAGGACTTCGACGCGAAGATCGCGTTCATCCATTCGCTGATCGCGTATGCCGCCGATCTGCGCGCGCGCGGCCTGAAACTCGTGCTCTGCGGCGACATGAACATCGCGCGCTCGGAGCTGGACGTGCACCCGAAGGAGCGCAAGCCGCGCGCGATCGGGCAGCTGCCGATGGAGCGCGAGCTCTTCGAAGAGCTGTTGCGCGCGGGCAATCTCGTCGACGTCGGACGCATGCTCCATCCCGACGCGAACGACTACTTCAGCTGGTGGGCGCCGTGGCGGCAGATGCGCGAGCGCAACATCGGCTGGCGTCTCGATTACGTGCTGGCGAGCGAGCCGCTGGCAAAGCGCGCCACCGCGTGCCCGTCGCATCGCGAGATCGGCACGAGCGATCACGCGCCGGTCGTCGCGCACTTTTCGTGAAAAACAGCGAGGGCTGCTACCGACAGCCCTCGCAAAAACAAAAAGCCGGCGTGAGGTACGCCGGCTCTTCGGGTGCTGCTGTGATGGGCGGGACTACTCGAGCACGACGAGGACGACGCGGCGGTTCGCGGCGCGGCCGGCCTTGGTCTTGTTCGACTCGACCGGGAGCGTGTCGCCGTACGAGATCGTCGACATGCGGTTGAGCGGCAGCTTGTGCTCGCGCGAGAGATAGCGGCGCACCGCGTCCGCGCGGCGCTGGCCGAGCTCCTCGTTGTACTGCTCGCCGCCGGTGTCGTCGGTGTGGCCCTGGATCTCGATGAAGTACTGCTCGTTGAGCGCGAGCACTTTGGTCGCGAACTCGTCGAGCGCGCTCTTCGCGTTCTGATCGAGGTCGTACTTGGCGAGCTTGAACTTCACGCGGTCTTCGGAGAAGGTCTGTTCGAAGACGACCTTGCCCTTGGCGAGCACGCCCGCTTCCTGCGCGCGCTTCAACGCTTCCTGCGCGGACTGGCTGAGCTGGTCGAGCCGCACGTCGGTCTGCTGCTGCTTCTGCTGCAGCGTCTCGACCTGCGAGGCAACCGACTCGATTTTCTGATTCGACTGCGCCTGCGACTCGGCGATCTTCTTGTCGACCGACTTCGAAGTCGCGCAGGCGCCGAGGAGGACCGAGAGGCCCGCGGCGATGAACATCGGGGAACGCTTCATATCAACTCTTCTTCCTTTCGTTGCGCTTCAGCCGCGCCGACGCGCTCAACACGGGCGGTTCGGTACCGCGGTAGCCGGCCCGTACCCGTACCGTGCGCGCGCGTCCGTCGAGCTGAAGGGAAATCCGGCGGTACTTTACTGCACCCTTGCCGGTGGGCGGGAACCCGATCAGATACTGGGCCCGCAACACGGATTCGATTCCATCCATGGCGTGCGCGAGCTGTTCCGGCTGATTGCCGACGAACAGCTGGCCGCCGGTCGCCGACGCGAGCTCGGCGAGCAGATCGATGTTCGACATCTCCTCGCTGATCGTCGCCGGCGCTTTCTTCTGCAGCGCCTGCTCGCCCGGCTCGCGCAAGCCGAACGCGTAGATCGGAATGGCTACGCCCTCGAGGCGCTTGCCGATCTCCTCGCGCGAGAGCTTCGAGGCGTTGTCGATGCCGTCGCTGAGCAGGATGATCGCGCGCGACGGATTGCGTCCGAGCTCGCTGCGCTGCGGCATCTCCGCGAGCGCGTCGAAGAACGCGGTCTTGCCCCACGGTTTCACGACGTCGAGCGCGCGTGCGATCGCGCCGGGGTTCTGCGTGAACGGCACGAGCTCCTTCGCGTGGCCTTCCGAGTCGAAGAGGTAGAGCGCGAAGTCGTCGCCTTCCTGGCGCCGCGCGGTGAGCGCGTTGATGGCCGCCTTCGCCGCGTCCATCTTGCCCGCGAGTCCCATCGAGCCGGAGCCGTCGAGGAGGATCGTCCACGACACGGGCGCGTTGCGCGACAGCTCGAAGAGATCGGTGGCGACGCGCGTGCCGTCGACGTAGAGGGCGACGTCTTTCTCGCGCAGGTCGGTGAGCGGCACGCCGGTACGGTTGAGCGCGGTGAACGGCACCATCACGTAGCTGACGGAGACCTGCTCGGAGAAGTCGGTCTGCTCCTGCGCATTCGCGGGGGCAAACCCCGTTGCAGCGAGCAGAGCCGCGACGCAGGCGGCGGTCAGCGAACGGCGGAGCATGCTGCAAATAACACGATTCGGCCGCACTCAGTTCCCGCCGCTCGCGCCTCAGCCTTTCTGCAGGGGGATGAACTCCGGATCCTGCTGATGCCGGCGCTCCCACTGCAGGAAGTCGTAGTAGCCGCAGCGGCGCTTGTCGGGATACTCGTGACAGACGCCGGGACGCGCGTGATAGATCGTGCAGCCGCGCGTCTTCAGATCGAGGAACATGCAGATCGAGCCGTAGATCGAGTCCTTCTGATGGCGAAGGACCTGCTCGCCTTCCTTGACCTTGGTGAAGCGTCTGCGCGCGGTCTCGACGTCGATGCCGTGATGTTTCGCCAGGCGCTTGAGGTCTTCTTTCTCGACGATGATGCGGTCGTAGCTGCAGCAATACGCGGGACACTTCGTGCAGTCGTACGTCGGGCGGGGGCCGGGCACCACGTTGTCGGCGATGGTCATGGCGAGTGAACGCCAGTGTACTGGCATCGTGCTGGCTTCGGAAGCGCGCATGAGCAAATACGACAAGGAGCTCGACACGCGTACGAAGGAGTACGAGGAGGCGACGAAAAGCTCGCCGATCGGCAATCCGAACGACGACGACCGCGCGGAGGAACGCACGCGTCGCGAGCACGACGGCGGCGCAGCTCCCGAAGAAAAGAAGTAAGCACCCCTTGCGTGCTATGGCATAACGGCATAAAGTGACCTTCATGCGCGCATATAAGCTCGTGTTTCTCTCGCTGCTCGTGACCTTCGCGGCGGCCGCCGCACCGACCATCAGCGGTATCGATCCGACCGTCGGCTTCGCCGCTGGATCGACGCACGCGACGATCACCGGCAGCGGTTTCGTGACCGCCAGCGTCACATGTCCGGTGCTGCCTCCGCCTCCGGGGACGGGACCAGCGACCTGCCCGGTGCAGGTCTTCGTCGCCGGGATCGCCGCGACCGTGCACCAGGTGACGCCGTCGACGATCGCCGTCGAAGTGAATCCGCCGGCGTCGACGAATCCGGAGAACGCTTACGACGTCGAGGTGCGCGCCGCCAGCGGCAACGCGACGCTGCCGGGCGCGTTCCGCTTCTCCGACTTCGCGCAGCCGGGGCCGGAGAACTACGTCACGTACGTGTTGCCGCTCGCGGGCGCCGATACGCCGGGCGCGAACGGCTCGCTCTGGCGGACGGAGTGGCTCGCGTACAACGCCTCGTCGACGAACCACATCCAACTCGTCGGTCCCATCTTCTCGCCGCTGTCGATCCCGACTCCCGCGGGCGATGTGCCGCCGCGAGCGACGGTCCGGCTGGAGGCGCTGACGAGTACCGAAGGCGCGTTCGTGTACGTGCCGGCGCCGCTCAATGATCAGCTGACGATGTCGCTGCACGTGCGCGACGTCTCGCGTGCCGCGGAAGGCCTCGGCACGGACGTTCCCATCCTGCGCTCCTCGGACTTCAAGCCGGTCATCAAGCTGATCGGCGTTCCGACCGACGCGCGCTATCGCGCGCGGCTGCGCATCTACGGCTTCACCGAAGCGCCCCAGACCGTGCGCGTCTCCGTGTACGTCGAAGCGGCGGACGGATCCCGTCGCGATCCGATCGCGCAGTTCGACGTCGAAACCACCGGGTTCATCAACATCGTGGCCGATCCGTTCCCGTACAACGTCGGCTCCATCGCACTCGACCTGCTCACACCCGAGCTACGCGCCGCGAGCCCGTCGCTGCGCATCGAGATCGACAACCTCGGCGAGAACATCTCGCCGCCGCCGCCGAACATCTGGGCCTTCGTCTCGATCACGAACAACGACACGCAGCAGGTCACGCTGATCACGCCGCAGCGGTGAACATGCGCACTACTTCGCTGTGACGACGTTGCGCCAGAGCCAGCCGGTGATGACTTCCTCATAGCCATCGGCGAACGGCGCGCGTCCGTTACCGGTGAAGCCGTCGCGCATGCGGATGCCGTGTCCCGCGCCGGGAAACACCACGATCCTGTAGCTGGTGTTCCCGGCGCGGCGCAAACCTTCGCGCCAGCGTGCGACGGCGATCGCGGTCGGCTGTTCCGTATCGCGGTCTCCGAACAGCAGAAGAATCGGACAGGTGAGGTGCGCGATGGCGTCGTCGGGCGACCACGTCGCGACCCACTGCCAATGCGCGCGGTTCTCCGGCGACGGAAGAATGCGTTCGAGCGGTGCGAGTTGCGACCACGCGCGATCGTGCGCGGCGTTCAGCTCGGCGACCAGCGCGTCGCGTCCGTCACCCGTCGCGAGGTAGTTCATGTAGCGATCGATGACGCGCATCGCTTCCGCGATCTCGGCGGCGCCGAGACCGGCGCGCTCGAACGCGGTGAGATACGCGTACGTCTCCGACTCGCGCGGCGACGCGCCGCCGCCGGACACCAGCACCATGAATGCGATGTTCGACGGCCGTGCGGCCGCGGTGGCGACCCAGGCGGCCTGACTCACGCCGAAGAAGCCGACGCGTTTTGCGTCGATACCGGCCGTCGTCCGCAGATACGCGACGGCGGCGGAGGCGTCGGCGGCGAGATCGTCGAGCGACGCCTGCGTCCAATCACCGCCCGATCGCCCGCAGCCGCGCTTATCGAAGGCGAACGTGGCGATGCCGAGGGCGGCGAACTCGCGGCCGTACGCCACGCCGCCTTCACGCGTGGCGGGGCCGGAGCCGTGCAGGACCACGATTGCAGGATGCGGCCCGGGCGATTGCGGCATCACCAGCGTGCCCGCGAGCGTGACGCGATTGCTGTGAAATTGAACGTCCCGCTCCTCGTACGCGGCGGTCTGCGCATGGAGTGACCACGCCAGCGTCGCGACGAGGAGCATCCGGCCGAGGCATCCGCGCATGACGTACTCCTTCGCGTCTCCATACGCCGGCGCGCGTTCCGCAGTTGCGCGCGCGGAACTGATTTCGCAAGCGCGAGACGCACGATGCGTCTCGCGCTTCTCGTTTCCGCGCTCTTCGCCGGCGCCTGCTGTTCATCGTTGCCGAAGCTCGCGGAGAAACGCGTGCCGTTTCCTTCGCGCGCGGCGTCGAATGCGGACGTGCGCGTCACGCGCGAGTCGTGGCACGACGCGAAGCGCGATCGCGACGTACCCGTCACGATCTACGCGCCCGCCGCGGCGCACGCGAAGCTGCCGGTCGTCGTCTTCTCGCACGGCATCGGCGAAGACCGCGATTCGTACGCGTACCTCGGGCGCGCGCTCGCGCAACACGGCTACCTCGCCGTGCACGTGACGCACGCCGGCACCGACCGCGCGGTGCTCGAGCGCGGTTATCGCTTTCTCTATCGCGCGGTGAAAGAGAAGATCAACTGGATCAACCGCCCGCTCGACGTCAGCTTCGCGCTCGACCAGCTCGCGTCACGCGACGACGCCGACCTGGCCCGCGTCGCGATCGCCGGACACTCCGCCGGCGCGTTCACCGCGTTCGCGCTCGCGGGCATCCGCTTCGCCGACGGCGGCGTGCTGCGCGATCCGCGCGTGAAGGTCGCCGTGGCGATGTCGATGCCGCGCATGGACGGCGTCGTCGCGCCGGACGGCTACGACTCGATCGCGATTCCGCTGCTCAATCTCACCGGCACGTGCGACACCAGCCTCATCTACCGCACGTTCCCGAAGCATCGCCGCATTCCGTTCGAGTCGACGCACGCGACGCGGCAGTATCTCGTCACGCTCGCGCACGTCACGCACAACACGTTCTCGAATGCGACGGATGAACGTCACGACGAGATCGTCGCGATCACGCTTGCGTTTCTCGACGCGTACCTGCGCAATGACGCGGCCGCGCGCGCGTGGTTCGACGAGCCGGGACGCGGCGCGCTCACCGGCACCAGCCTCTCCGTCGAGCGCAAATAGGCACGTGCACGCTACCATGTGCACTCTATGGATCATGCCGTCGCACTGGTGCAGGCGTATCTCCAACTGAACGGTTACTTCACCTCGGCCGAATACCCGATCATGGCGGGCACCGCGCGCAACGGGTTCCGCACCATCACCGACATCGACATCCTCGCGTTCCGCTTTCCGTCCGGCGCGCCGCTCGCGGGACGCGGACGCAAGTCGCCGAAAGGCCTCGACGTGAACATGCTCGACGAAGGCCTGGCCGTGCCGCAGGACGCGATCGACATGATCATCGGCGAGGTGAAGGAAGGACGCGTTGGCATCAACACCGGCATCCGCGATCCGGAAGTGCTGAAGACGGTCATCAACCGCTTCGGCGAAGTCGGCGACTCCGACGGCATCGTCGAAGAACTGCTGCGCACCGGCAACGCGGAGATCCCGCCCGCGTACAACGTGCGCCTCATCGCGTTCGGCTCGTTCCCGCCCGGCTCGCAGGTGCCGCCGTGCCGCATCATAAGCCTCGGCCACGTGCTGCAATATCTGCAGGAGTACGTGCGCAAGCACTGGCACATGCTGCGGCATCTGCAGTTCAAAGATCCCGCGTTCGGGTTCCTGATGACGCTCGAGAAAGCGCGTCGCGGCGGTGCGGGACGTCGCGGCGAGCGCGGCGTCGAAGTCGTGCCGCCGATGGAAGAAGAACGTCCCGCGAACGGACGCCGCCGCGGCGAGATGCCGCAGCCGGCGGCGCCGCCCGCGCGCGGCTTTCACGGGAGGGGCCGCCGATGAAACTCTCGCGCCGCGAGTTCGCGATCGTCGCCGGCGGCGCCGCGGCCGCATTCACGCCGCGTGTCACCGCGACGGCGCAGGAAGCGGCGAAGCCGAATGCCGAGGTCGAAGCGCGCATCGCGTGGATCCTCGGCAAGTACGGCGATCGTCTCGATGAAACGCAGCGCGCCGACATCCGCCGTCTCGTCAGCGGCGCGCAGCCGGGACTCGATGCGATGCGCGCGTATCCGCTCGACAACTCCGTCGAGCCGGCGACGCTCTTTCGCATCTACCGCAGACGGCGTCCCGCGAAGCTGACCGAAACGAAGAAACAGTCATGATCGGCGAAGACGTTCTCTATCTTCCGGTCGTCGAGCTCGCGGCGCGCATCAAGTCGCATGCGCTCTCGCCGGTCGAGCTGACCGAGGCGTATCTCGCGCGCAGCGAGAAACTCGGACCGCGGCTCAACGCGTACGTCACGATCCTGCGTGAACGCGCGCTGCGCGAGGCGCGGGAGGCGGAGAAGGAGATCGGCGCGGGCAAGTATCGCGGACCGCTGCACGGGATTCCGTACGCGGCGAAGGATCTCCTCGCGGCGGCCGGCGCACCGACGACGTGGGGCGCGCGTCCGTACGCGAAGCAGCAGTTCGATTCCGACGCGAACGTGATCCGTCATCTGCGCGAAGCGGGCGCGGTGCTGCTCGGCAAGGCGGCGATGATCGAGCTCGCCGGCGGCATGGGCTATCGCTACGGTACGGCCTCGCTCACCGGCGGCGCGAAGAATCCGTGGAACGAGACGTGTTGGACGTGCGGCTCGTCGAGCGGCTCCGGCGCGATCGTCGCCGGCGCGCTCGCGGCATTCGCCATCGGCAGCGAGACGTGGGGCTCGATCCTCTGCCCGTCCGCGTACTGCGGCATCTCCGGTTTGCGCCCGACGTTCGGCCGCGTCGGACGCAGCGGCGCGATGGCGCTCTCGTACTCGATGGACAAGCTCGGACCGATGGCGCGCAGCGCCGACGACTGCGGCTTCATCCTCGTCGCGCTCGCGGGTCACGACAAGAGCGACAAGCATTCATTGCCCGATGACGACGCCCGTTTCGGCTACGTGCGCGAGCCGCGCAAGCCGCTGCGCATCGGACGCCTGACGAACGCGTGGACGAGCGTGCAGCCGGAGATCGCGCGCATCACCGACGCCGCGTTCGACACGCTGCGCCGCGCCGGCGCGACGATCGTCGACGTCGCGCTGCCGGAAGGTCCCTGGGAAGTCGCGGCAGGCGTGACGATCTCCGTCGAATGCGCGACCGCGTTCGATGAGCTCATCGAGTCGGTACGCGTCGCGGAGCTCGACGATCCCGGCAGCCGCATCGGTGGCTATGTGAACCGCACCGTCAACGGCGCCGACTACGTCCGCGCGCAGCGGCTGCGCAGCGTGCTGCAGGAGAAGGTGGATTTCCTCTTCGACAAGATCGATGTGCTGGCCGCGGCCACGCTGCCGCTCGCGGCGACGCCGATGGAGACGAACCTCGAGACCGATCTCTCGTTCGCCGATCCTCTCGGCGGCATCGGCAACTTCTGCGGCCTGCCGGGGATGAGCGTGCCGTCCGGCTTCACGTCGAAGAAGCTGCCCGCGGGCATTCAGTTCGTCGGCCGCGCGCTCGACGACAACGCGGTGCTCGCGGCGGCGAATCTCTTTCAGTCGCACAGCGATGCGCACAAACGCCGGCCGCCGCTCTGACGCGCACTCACGACGCGACTTTGTTTCGGCCGGTGCGTTTCGCGTCGTAGAGCGCGCTGTCGGCGCAGCGGATGAAGTCGCCCATGTTCGCGCCGTCGCGCGGAGGAACCGCGGTCGCGAGTCCGATGCTGATCGTGACGTGGCCGCACGGCGCGTCGGGATGCTCGAGGTTCAGCGACTCGACGCGCGAGCGGATCGTCTCCGCGACGTGAATGGCGCGCTCCGCGTCGGTATCGGGCAGCAGCACCGCGAACTCTTCGCCGCCGTAACGCGCGACGAGATCGGCGGCGCGATGCACCGCGTCCTGGACGCAGCGCGCGACCCGCCGCAGGCAGTCGTCGCCGGCCTGATGTCCCGACGCGTCGTTGAAGCGCTTGAAGTAGTCGATGTCGATCATGAGGAGCGACAACGCGGCGCGGCTGCGCGCGGCGCGGCGCCATTCGACGGCGAGCGTCTCGTCGAAGTGGCGGCGGTTCGCGACGCCGGTGAGCCCGTCCTGCGTGGAAATGCGATGCAGCGTCTCGATGGCCGTCGCGAGATGCTCGTTCGCCGCTTCGAGGTCGCGCGTTTTCTGTTCGAGCTGCGACTGCGTCGCGCGCAACGCGTCGATGAGCTGCGCGCTCGCGATCGCACCCGCGAGCTGATCGGCCACCGTTTCGAGCAGCGAGAGCTTGTTGCGAAACGCCGCGAGCCGCGTGCTCTCGAGATTCAGCACGGCGACGAGGCGGCCGTGATGATGCACCGGCACGCAGAGCTCGGAGCGCGCGCCTTCCATCGTCTCGATGTAATTCGGGAACGTTCGCACATCGTCGACGAGCACCGGCTTTCCCGTCGCGGCGACCTGGCCGACGATGCCGCTGCCGAGGGAGCGCATGTAGCCGGCGTGGATGTCGGTGGCGACGGCGGTCGTCACCGCCTGGCAGACGAACGTCTCGCGCTTCTCGTCGATGGTTATGAGCGCGACGAACTCCCAATCGAACTTGCGCGCGAGCGCGTCGGTGATGCGCTGCAGCATCGGGCGCAGCTCGAGATCGAGCGTCGCGATCCGCGCCACTTCATTGAGGATCTCGAGCTGCGCGATCCGCGCGTCCACGCACTCGCTACGCGCCAGTGGCGCCGGCGGATTGCGCGCGGTCGAAGTTTCGGGCGACGAGCTCGCTGAATTCGAGGAACGCGCGCTGCTCCGGCTCAGCGAACAGATGCGGCTCGCGGAATGCCCAGCCGGCCGCGCCGACGAGACGGCCGTCGCGGAGGAGCGGCACCGCCGCGAACGCGCGACTGTCGTTGCGCTGCCACAGCGGCGCGAGATCGGGATACGCCTCGGCCGCCGCCGCGAACGACGTCAGCCACACCGGCCGCACGTCGCGCGCGGCGATCGAGAGCGGATACGGATCGTCGACACGGATCTCCGCGAACGTGACCAGATCTTCCTGTGAGACGCCGAACGTCGCCACCGGCTGCAGCACGTCGCCCTCGCGCAGCGCGACCACGCCCGCCTTCGCGCCGAGGGCGATCGAGCGTCGCGTGAACAACTCGTCCGGAGTTCCCGCGTCGCGCGTGCGGCCGGAGGTGATCTCCTGCGCCGTCGCCACGATCTCGCCGAGCTCGAACGGCTTGCGGATCGTGCGCACGCCCGGCCATTGTCTGCGCACGCGCTCGAGCTCCGCCTTCGACGCCGACGACACCACCGCCACGCGTTCGAGCGCCTCGGGGCGCCGCGCCGCGAGACGCTCGATCAGCTCGTGGCCGCTCGCGCCGGGCAGCGCGAGGTCGAGAAAGGTCGCGTCGTAGTCGATCCGCGGCAACAGCAGAAGCGCGTCCGCGCCGTTGCCGACGGGGTCGACGTCGAAGCCGAACCGCGTCAGCAGCACTTCCAGCAGCCGCCGGGTATTCGCGTCGTTCTCCACGACCAGCGCGAGCGGATTCACCGTTGCGCAGAATAACGTTCGTGCGCCGCGCGCGCTACTGTCCGTCGATGCGCACCTCGACGCGCTGCCCGAGCTTGAGCGGCGTCGGCTCCGCGAACGCGATCTTCACGAGCAGTACGCGCGTGTCGATCGGCTTCGACGGATCCTGCGGCTTGATGCGGCGATTGACGACCGAGTCGGGGATCTCCTCGATGGCGCCGCGCCAGTTGCGGTCGTAGCCCTCCGCGAGAATCGTCGCGTTCGCGCCGCCGCGCACGCGCGCCGCATCGAACTCGTCGACTTCCGCTTCCACGCGCGTGCGCCGCAGGTCGGCGATCGTGACGATGTTCGCGCCTTCGGCGATGGTCTCGCCCGGATGCACGTGCCGCGCGATGACGACGCCGTCGATCGGCGCGGTGATGACGGTCTTGCCGACGAGCGCTTCGAGCCGCCGCACTTCCGCGGTCGCCGACGCGCGCCGCGCACGCGCGGCCTCGACGTCGCGCTCTGCTTTGTCGACCGCCTGCTTCGCGCCGACGTCCTGCTGCCAGAGGCTGCGCGCGCGTTCGGCGTCAGCCTGGAAGAGGCGGATGTCCGCGTCCGCTTCGACGACGCGCGCGCGGCTCTCCGCGAGCGCGGCGCGCGTGTCGTCCGCCTTCACGATCGCGAGGACGTCGCCCGCGTGCACGTGATCTTTCTCGTCGACGTTCAGCGTCGCGATCGTCCCCGCGACGTCGCTGCCGACGACGACTTCCGCGCCGGGATACGCGACGACGCGTCCTTCGGCGACGATGCGCGCCGGTTCTTTCGCGAGCGCTGCGGACCGCGGCTTCGGCGTGCGCGGCGCACGGGTCGCGCTGACCTGCGCGACGGTGGCGATGACGATGAGGATGCCGAGGATCGGATATAGCAGGCGATTCATACCAATGCTCCGTCTTGAATGTGGACCACGCGATCCGCGATGCCGCGGACCTTCGGGTCGTGCGTGACGATGACGAGCGCGCGCTCTTCCTGTTTGGCGAGCGCGCGGAACAGCTCGAGGATCTGCGTGCCGGACTGCGAGTCGAGGTTCGCGGTCGGTTCGTCCGCGAGAAGGATCGGCGCGTTGCCGGCGAGCGCGCGCGCGATCGCGACGCGCTGCTTCTGCCCGCCCGACAGATCGCGCGGCAGGAAGTGCTTGCGCGCGCCGAGGCCCACCGCGTCGATGACGCGCTCCGCTTCCGTGCGCGCGTTGCCGCCGCGGACGCCTTTCACGTTGAGCGCGTATTCGACGTTCTCGACCGCGGTGAGCGCGGGGAAGAGATTGAACTGCTGGAACACGAAGCCGAGCGACTGGCGGCGGATGCGCGCGAGATGCTTTTCATCCGCGGGCTTGCCGTCGACCACGACCTCGCCGCTCGACGGCGCGAGGATGCAGCCGAGGATCGAGAGGAACGTCGTCTTGCCGGAGCCTGACGGACCTTCGAGCGCGACGATCTCGCCGCGATCGACGTCGAAGTCGATGCCTTTGAGCACGGTCACGGTCTCGCGGCCTTCGGTGAAGTGCTTCTTCACGCCGCGTGTTTGCAGGATGGACATGGCAGGCCTCACGTTCTGAACACGAGCGCGGGATCGATGCGCGCGACTTTGCGGAACGAGATCATCGCGGCGCCGAGACAGAGCGCGATCGCGCCCGCGAGCACCGCGACGTAGAGCGAGGTCGGGATGATCAGCTTCAGATCGATCTTCGCCATCACCGGCCGCAGCGCGAACGCCTGCAGCGCGCCGAGCGCGAAGCCGGCCACCGCGGCAATCGTGGCCTGTTTGCCGAGAATCGCGTAGATCTCCGCGTTGCCGCCGCCGATCGCCTTCACCGTGCCGAACTCGCGGATGTGCTCCATCGTCGAGGTGTAGAGCGTCTGCGCGACGACCACGATCCCGACGAGACAGCCGAGGAAGACGGTGATGTACATGTTCAGGCCGAGTCCCGTCGACTCGATCCAGTACGCGCGCGAGCGCGACGCCCATTCGCCGCGCGTGAAGACGTCGTTGTACGGAAGCCGCCGCTGCAGCTCCGCGCGTACCGACTCGACATCGGCGCCGGGCGCGAGCTTCACGAGGATGTACGTCGTATTGCCGCGCAGCGTGCTCTCGCTGAGGCTCTGCGCGAGCTGGAAGTCCATGAACGTGAGCGGCGTCGTGGTGAACGACTTCGCGTCGACGGTGCGGCCGATGATCTTCAGGCGCCGGCCGAGGACTTCGCGATACTCGCCGACGGCAAACGCGCCCCAGCGCTTCTTCGCCGAGTCGTCGATGACGACGTACGGACCGCGGCGCAGATCCTCGAGGTTCCCGTCGACGACGTTCCGAGGAAAGTTCCACGCGCCCCAATGCTCGAGCGCGTACGCCTCGGTGCCTTCGACCGCGCCGTTCGGCAGGCTCACGTTCATGAACCAGACGATGAGGTTGTCCGCGCGCGCGACGCCCGGCGTCGAGCGCACGCGCTTCACGTACGTCTCCGGGAACGTATGCGCGAAGTCGACGTTCGCGGTGTTGTGCGACGTCACCCAGAGATCGGCGTCGATCTGATCGATCGTCAGCGACGCGTTCGACATCAGGCCGAGGAAGAGGCCGACCTGCACGAAGACGAGCGTGACGGCGAAGGCGACGCCGGAGACGGTGATGAAGAAACGTAGCTTGTCGTGCAGCAGCGTCTTCGTTGCGAGATCGACGGCCATCACTGCTCCTTCGCCACGCCGCACGTGATGCCGCGCACCATCATGTCGATGGCGAGCTTCGCGCGCTCCGCGATCGGACGCCACTCGACCCATTCGTCCGATGCTTTCGCGATCTCGAGCGAGATCACGCCGTGTACGCCCGACCAGATCACCTGCGTGAGGAGATCCGCGTCGGTGAGCTCCGCGCGCAGCCGCTTCGCCGCGATGGCCTCGACGAGGATGCTCTTCACGAACGCGTACGCGTCTTCCTCGGGATTGCCTTTCGCGAGCTGCGAGTCGCGCGACGCGTTCGCGCGCGGCGTCATGAACATCAGCCGGTAATGGCTGCGGTTGCGGAAGCCGAAGTCGATGTAGGCGTGGCCGACCGCGCGGAGGCGCTCGAGCGGATCGGCGATCGCGGCGAGGGCGGTGAACTGATGCGCGAACTCACGGAAGTCGTGATCGCAGAGCTCGGCGAGCAGCGCGTCTTTGTCGCGGAAGTGAAAGTAGATGGCGGTGGGGGAGTACTCGATGCGATCGGCGATGCGGCGCATCGTGACGGACTCGACGCCTTCGCTGGCGAAGAGCTCGCGTGCGGCGTCGAGGATTTTCGTCCGAATTTCCTCACGCTCGCGTTCCCTGCGTTCTCTTGGTCCCAAACAGTCCTCCGTTACTTAACGTTGTTAAGTTAAGTCACGAAGTTCTGCCAGTCAAGAGGCAGCTGAGAAAATCAACGTCCCTCAGTCGGTGAGCTTCTTCATCAGCTCGTTGACCTGATCGTAGACATGCTTGACCGACGCCTCGACGACGACGGAGGTGTCGTCGGGGACGCGGTCTTCATCGACATGCAGCATGTCGAGGATCTCGTCGGTGGCGAAGAGGATGTCCGCGAGCTTGTCGAGCACGCGCTCCGACATGGGGAGGTGAACAGCGGTCATTGCGTCGAACACGGTGGCCTTGTACGTCACTCTGCCTAGGAGTGACTTATGTACCGAAATCCCTACCCTCTACAGGCAAAAGAATTTCGGTCACGTTTCGGTTACGCCCGATCCTTCAGACGGATGACAAACTTCTCCGCAGTGAGCGTGTCGGAAAAGCGGACGACCTTCACGTCGACGAGTCCTACAGCCTGTCCGGCAGCCATGACATCGGACTCGGTGATCGCGTCGATTCCCTTCGGCCGGATGACCCAGAGCGCGCCCGCGGGCGCGAGCGACGGACGCAGTTTCGCGAGCTTGCCGAGGTCCTTGCGCGTGTTCGCGGCGACGAAGATGACGTCGCTGTTCGCGCGGATGCGCGACGAGACGTCGGCGCCGCGCGCGCGGAGGTCGTCGAGGAACGCCGCGTCGAGCGTGCCGCTGATGGAGATGAGCTGGCCGCGCTTGATGCCGAGCTTGTCCGCGACGCTCTTCGGGTTCCGAATTTTCTCGGCCCACTTCTCCGCCTCGGCACCGGCATGGACGCGAATCGACCGCGCGTGCCACTGCAACTGCAGCACGCCGTCGCGCGCCGAAACGTTTTGCATCTCGCGGAAAGGCACGCGCAGCTTGAGGCCGCCGCGGAAGATCAGCTCATCCGTTTCGAGCAGCGCCTTCGCATCTGCAAACGTGTCGTCAACCTCGACGCGGCAGAGAACTTCGTTTCCCATGCGCTGACGTTATCCTACGCGGCCATGGTTCAGAAAACGCCTCGCATGCTCCGCATTGCCGCGCTTCTCCTTCTTGCCATCCCCCTCGCCGCACAGCCGATCCCGCCTTCCATCGACACGGCATTCCATGCCTTTCGCGGCGACGCCGTGCGCGCGCATCTGAAGTTCCTCGCCAGCGACCTGCTCGAGGGGCGCGGCCCCGGCACGCGCGGCGACGCGCTCGCCACGAGCTACATCGCCGCGCAGTTCGAGGCGATGGGGCTCCAGCCCGCGGGCGACGGCGGCACGTACTTTCAGAAGGTCTCGCTGCTGAACATCGCCATGGATGCGGCGAAGTCGCGCGCGGCGTTCACGAAGAACGGCGCGGCCGTGCTCGGACCGCTCGTCTATCGCGACCAGTTCGTCGGCGGCAATCAGTCGCAGCAGGAGAACGTCTCCATCGACTCCGACGTCGTCTTCGTCGGCCACGGCGTGGTCGCGCCGGAGTATCGCTGGGACGACTACAAGGGACTCGACACGCGCGGCAAGACGCTGGTGATGCTCGTCGACGATCCGCCGGCGAGCGCGCAGGAGCCGGATCTCTTCCGCGGCCGCGCGCGCACGTACTACGGCCGCTGGACGTACAAGTACGAGATCGGCGCGGCGAAAGGTGCCGCCGCGGTGATCCTCATTCACACCGATCCGGCGGCCGGCTACGGCTGGCAGGTCGTGCGCAATTCGTGGGGCGGCGAGCAGGCGTACGTGAAGCTGCAGCCGGGACAGCCGGGCCTGCAGTTCGCCGGCTGGATCACGGAAGCGATCGCGAAGCAGCTCTTCCAGACCGCGGGGCTCGATCTCGACAAGCTGACGCAGGCCGCCGCGTCGCGCGACTTCAAGCCGGTGCCGCTCAATGTCCGCTTCAACGCGAACGTCGCCAGCACGATCCGTCCGTTCGACACCGCGAACGTCGTGGCGAAGCTCGAAGGCAGCGACCCCGTGCTCAAGGACGAAGGCGTGGTCTACAGCGCGCACCACGATCACCTCGGGATCGGCCCCGCCGATCCGAGCGATCCGAACGACACGATCTACAACGGCGCGATCGACAACGCGAGCGGCGTCGCCACGCTCCTCGAGATCGCGCGCGTCTGGTCGACGAACCCCGTGCCGCACAAGCGCACGCTCTACTTCGCCGCCGTCGCCGCCGAAGAACAAGGTCTCCTCGGCTCGCAGTTTCTCGGCCAGCATCCGCCGATTCCCGCCGGCAAGATCGCGATGGGTCTCAACTTCGACGCGCTCGATCTCTTCGGCCCGGTCGGCAGCGTGACGATGATCGGCATCGACCACACGACGTTCTTCCCGACCGCGAAGAAAGTCACCGATGCGCTCGGCCTCACCATCGTTCCCGATCAGGCGCCGGAGCAGGGCTCGTACTACCGCTCCGATCACTTCAGCCTCGCCAAGGCCGGCATCCCCGCGTTCTCCGTGAAGCAGGGACTCGACGTGCGCGGCAAGCCGGAGTCGTGGGGCCGCGAGCACGTCGCCGAATACCGCACCAAGCATTACCACCAGGCCAGCGACGAATACGATCCGTCGTGGGACTTCAGCTCCGCGGTGCAGATTGGTCAACTAGCGTACTGGTTGGGCGCCGAGGCCGCGAATGCCGCGGAGAAGCCGATGTGGCTTCCGGGCGAAGAGTTCTACGACGTGACGGCGCGCGCGCGGCGCTAGAACCTGCGAACGGACCGTCGAACCGAGCAACGCGAGGGCGTTGCTCAGTTCGACGCGTTGCATCAAACGCAACACGCGTTTGCGGCCGACGCTGCTTTCGTTGGCATCGGTGATGCCTCGCACGCACGACATGAAACACCTCGGGCTCGTACTGCTCGCTCTCTTCGTTCTCGTTCCCGCCGCCTTCGCCCAACACCGCGCCTTCGATCTCACCGCGAACGCGGTGTGGGTCGATCCGACGAACAGCGGTTCGTTCAAAGACCTCGCCGATCCCGCCGACATCGACTTCGACGGCACGATCGGCTACGGCCTCGCCGCGAACATCTTCTTCGGCGATCACATCTCGGCCGAGTTCGCGGCATCGCGCGTCGAGCCCGACACGACCATCCGCCGCCACGCGGTCTCCTCGGCCGGCGGCAACCTGCGCATGACGCCGCTCACCGCGGTGCTGCAGTGGCACTTCGCGCCGAACGGCTTCATCGATCCGTACATCGGCGCGGGCGCAGCCTACGTGCTCTTCGACAACTCCGCCGACAACAGCGTCTCCGGCATCAACGACATCGACATCAAAGACGACGCGGGCTTTGCCGTGAACGCGGGTCTCGGCATCCGCCTCGGCAGCCGCTGGGGCATCAACGGCGACGTGAAGTACGTGCCGCTCGAATCGAACGCGACGGCGGTCGTCGCTACCGGCGGCACGACGCAGGGGCGCTTCAACATCAGCCCGATCATCGTCTCCGCCGGCCTGCAGCTGCGCTTCTGATTCAGAGCCAGCGCAGCAACAGCCAGCCGCCCGCCGCGATCCACGCCAGAAACGCGGCGTTGATCGCGGTGAGGCGGCGGAAGAAGTGCGGATCGCGGTTCGACTCGCGCGCATAGATGCGCCAGCCGAGGAGGTTCGCGAGCGAGGCGACGATCGTGCCGCAGCCGCCCGCGTTCACGCCGTAGAGCAACGCGCGCCAGTCGCCGCGCGCGAACGGCGCGAACAGCACGGCCGCGGGGACGTTGCTGATGATCTGCGACGCGGCGATCGAGGCGAAGTAGACGTTCGTCTCGATCCCGCGCGCGAGCGGGCGCAGCGCCTCCACGACGACGAACGCGACGAGGAAGATCGGCAGGATCGAGTAGTCGATGCGCAGCATACGGCGGCGCAGCAACGCGATGCCCGCGACGAGCGCCGCCGCGGCGGCGACCCATGCGGGAACGATGCGCGCGACTTCGAGCAGCACGAGCACGAAGCACGCGCCACCGACCATCGCCGCGCGCGCATCCCGCGGCGGCAGAGCGACGTCAGTGCGCTGCATCGGACGCGAGCGGCCGAGGAGCACGACGGCGAGCGCGATGCCGATGAGCGACCACGCGACGAACGGCGACATCGTCGCGACGAAGTGCGCCGCACTCCAGCCGCTGCGATGAAAGAGAAACAGATTCTGCGGATTGCCGAGCGGCGTGAGACAGCCGATGAGATTCGCCGCGATGATCTCGAGCACGACCGCGTCTTCGACGTCGAAGTCGGTGAAGCGGCTGGCGATGATCGTGATCGGGATGACGACGAAGAGCGCCACGTCGTTCGTCACGAGCGTCGCGAGGATGCCGCCGAACGCGATCAGCGCGCACGCGAAGCCGCGCGTCGAATGAAAGTGCGCGACCGAGCGCGCGACGAACAGATCGAGCATGCCCGACGCGCGCAGGATCTCCACGCTGACGAGCAGCGCGAAGAGCACGAGCAGCAGCCGCAGATCGATCGCGTGGAGAAACCGCAAAGCCGCGCGAAATGTACTTCAGTGCAGCCGCACGTGCGAATCGGCTATGCCCTCAGGGTCGACTAGGCTCGACCCGCGCGCGGCTTCTCGGCCGCCTTCATCGCCATCATCGCCGCCCCTTCCACGGGAGGCTTCAACGGCGCGACGAGCGACGCTCCCGGCGCGTCGCGCTGCAACCGCAGACGCATCGGATTGAGCAGCAGCTCGCCCGCGTGAAACGCGCCGCCGACGTACGCGACGGGAAACGCCACGTCCGTCAGATGCAGCTTGCGCGCGACCGCGAGCACGCACTCCGCGAGCTCGGAGCCGCCGCGCGCGAGGATGTCTCGCGCGATGTCGTCGCCCGCCTGTGCTGCTTCGATGACGAGCTTGCCGTAACGCGCGATGTCATCCGCATGCGTCGTCGTTGCGTACACGAACCGCGGCAGCTCCTCGGGGCTGCACATGTCGTAGTCGTCGCAGAGCAGATCGGTCATCTTCGTCGCGAAGCCGCGGCCGTCGTGCGCGCGCACGATCGCGGAGAGGCCTTCGCGCGCGATCCAGAACCCGCTGCCTTCATCGCCCAGGGTGGGACCCCAGCCGCCGGCGCGCGCTTCGCCGTTGCCCTCGTTGCGGCCGAACGCGACCGAGCCCGTGCCCGCGATCACGACCACGCCCGCGCCGAAGCCGACCGCGCCGGTCAGCGCGATGCGCGCGTCGGTGTCGACGATGAAGTTGCCGCGCGGAAAGAAAATCTTCAGCGAATCGATGACGCGCTGGCGGTGCGCGGGATGATCGGAGCCGGCGACGCCGCAGTACGCGTACTCGACGTTGCGAATCGCGATGCCGGCCTCGACGAGGGCGATGTTCACGGCGCGCTCGATGTTGCGCGTTGCTTCCTCGATGCCGACGCGGAGATGGTTCGAGCCGCCGGCGAGACCGCGGCCGTGGATGTGGCCGCTTTCATCGACGACGATCGCGGCGGTTTTCGAGGCGCCCCCGTCGACGCCGATGAAGTACTCCATAGCGCGGGCGAGCCCAGCACCTCTCGTGCCGGTCCCAAGTTTGCTAATAACACCGCTCAGCGGCCGCAGTCCAGCGGTCGCGCGACAGAAGGAGATTTTGAATGAACCGCAAACAGATTCTGACGATCGGCACGATGGTCGTGCTCGCCTTGGCGCTGCTCACCGCGGGCGCGTGCAAGAGCAGCGGCATGGCCGTGACGACGCGCGGACAGCTGCTCAAGCTCAACATCGCGCATCCGGACGATCTGCCGGAGCAGGGCGTCGACAATCTCGACGTCACGATCTCGAACGCCGGCGTGAACAACATCCAGGACGTGCTGCTCGAGGTCGAGCTGCCGTCGCAGCTGATCGTGCTCGATCAGACCAACGACCGCGGCATCAACGTCATGCACTCGCCGGGCTCGAACCTCTATCGCTTCACGTTCGGCAACATCCAGCCGGCCGAGCGTTCGACGGTTCGCTTCCGCGTGCGCACCGCGTTCGGCACGATGAGCGAGACGGGCAGCGTGCGCGCCACCGCGTGGCAGAGCGGACTGCCGGGCGACAAGCTCGTCGAGACCGCCGTCATCAAGCTGCGCCAGTAATCTCCCGTTGAGAATCGGAGCGGCGGGCGCGCGTCCGCCGCTCCACATCCATAGAATGCGCCGCATGGCGCACGACGACGACCCGAAGCTGCACATCCCTCCCACCCGGCGCGAGTCTCTCGAAGACCGCAAGCTGCTCGACCGTCCCACCCGCGAGGAAACGCTGCAGAGCGAATCGTGGCGCGTGCTGCGGATCACGAGCGAGTTCGTCTCCGGTTTCGATCACCTCGCCGACGTCTACCCCGCGGTGTCGATCTTCGGCTCCGCGCGCACGGTGCTCTCCGACCGCTACTACGACCTCGCCGTGCGCACCGCGGAGCTCCTCGGACGCGCGGGCTTCGCGATCATCACCGGCGGCGGCCCCGGCATCATGGAAGCGGCGAACAAAGGCGCGCGGCAGGCAGGCGCGCTCTCGATCGGCTGCAACATCGAGCTGCCGTTCGAGCAGGAGGTCAACACCTTCGTCGACAAGGCGATGACGTTCCGCTACTTCTTCGTGCGCAAGACGATGTTCGTGAAGTACTCGGAGGCATTCGTCACCTTCCCCGGCGGCTTCGGCACGCTCGACGAGCTCTTCGGCGCGCTCGTGCTCATCCAGACGAAGAAGATCTCCGACTTTCCGGTGATCCTCTTCGGCACGGAGTATTGGGCGGGAATGATCGACTGGCTGCGCAAGCGCGTGCTCGACGCGAACAACATCACGCAGGAAGACGTCGACAACATCCACGTCGTCGACGAGCCCGAGCAGGTGCGCGACATCGTCGTCGCGTATCACGAGAAGGCGGTCTCGGACGGCTCCCGCTAAGGTGGCATCCCGTTCGCAAATAACTGATGGTGAAGGAGGTTAGATGCGAATCCAGGAAACCAATGGGATCTTGAAAGAATCGCGCTACGCACGCCACGCGAACCACGTCGAGCAGGACAACGGCATGATGTCGCGGGCTTGGCGGATGATGTCGAACCTTCCCGGGAAACTGACGGGCATCTTCCGCAAGCACTGACAACACACAACGACGCGCGCGGGCTCAGACGCCCGCCGCGTCTCGTTCTTCTTCTTCCTCTGCCGGCTCCGTGGCCGGCAGTTTTGTTTCCACGGTGACCCAACGCACGCGGAACCGTTCGGCCTCGAGCACGGTGATGGTGAGATCGCGCAGCTCGACGCGATCGCCCGGCATCGCCTCGCGCCCGAGGCGCGCGGCGACGTAGCCGCCGACGGTTTCTTCTTCCGGTTCGCCGACGTCGATCTTGAGGCGATCGGCGAGATCCTCAATCAGATAGTCGCCGCGCACGCGATAGCGTCCGTTGCCGAGCGGCTCGATCTCCGGTCGCTCGCGATCGAACTCGTCCTGAATCTGCCCGAACAGCTCTTCAGTGATGTTCTCCAGCGAGACGATGCCCGAGGAGCCGCCGTACTCGTCGACGACGACGGCCATGTGCGTCTTCTGCTCGATGAACTGCGAGAGCAGCGACTCGACGGTGCTGTTCTCCGGCACGAAGAGGATGTCGCGCTTGAGGTCTTCGAGCTTGCGTCCCGGTCCGCGCAGCTGCGCGAGCAGCAGATCCTTGACGTGAATGAGGCCGACGGTCTGATCGAGCGTGCCCTCGCACAGCGGATAGCGCGTGTGGCGCGTCGTGCGGATGGTCTCGAGATTCTCTTCGATCGACTTCGTCGTAGAGAGAATGACGACGTCGGTGCGCGGCACCATGATCTGCCGCGCGGTGCGCTTCGAGAACTGGAAGACGCCTTCGATGATCTCGCGGTTTTCTTCGGAGAGGATGCCTGCCTTCTCCGAGCTCGCGAGGATCATGCGCAGCTCGTCGACCGAATGCACGGCCTCGTCTTCCGCCGCGGGATGGATGCGGAAGAGGCGCAGCGCGGCGTTCGTGAGGCCGCGCAGCACCCAGATCGCGGGATACGTGAAGACGTAGAAGCCGTGCAGCACGTGCGCGGTCCAGAGCGCGGTGCCGGCGGACTTTTGGATGGCGAGGAACTTCGGCACCTGCTCGCCGAAGATGATGTGCAGCGCGGAGATGAGGATGAAGGAGACGGTCGCGGAGATCGAATGCGCGATCGGCTCCGCGAACGCGCCGGACGAGCGCAGCAGCGGCATGAGGATCGTCGCGAACGCCGGCTCGCCGACCCACCCCAGCGCGAGCGAGGCGAAGGTGATCCCGACCTGACACGCGGCGAGATACGCATCGAGCCGCCGGTGCACGCGCCGGGTCATGCGCGCGCGCGCGCCGCCTTCGGTGAGCTGCGTCGGCCGCACCTTCACGATCGCGAACTCGGCGGCGACGAAGAAGCCGTTCGCGAGCACGAAGAACAGCGCCAGCAGCAGATACCACGCGGACATGGGCGGAGGAGAGTCTATCCGAGCACTTCGTCGAGCGTTTTCCAGAATCGCGGATACGACTTCGAAACGACCTGCTCTTTGCCGATGGTCACGTTGCCGCGCGCGATGCCGGCGATGGCGAAGGCCATGGCGATGCGGTGATCGTTGTGCGTCTCGATCGTCGCCGGCGCATCGCTCCAGCCGGGTTCGATGCGCAGTGCATCCGGCCGCTCTTCGACGACCGCGCCGAGGCGCCGCAGCTCGCTCGTGACGGTCGCCAGGCGATCCGATTCCTTCACGCGCAGGTTCGCGACGTTCACGATCTCCACCGGCGTCGATGCGAGCGGCGCGATCGCGGCGAGCGTCGGGACGATGTCAGGCGTGGCGTTGCAGTCGAACGTGCCGCCGCGCAACCGCTCCGGTCCGCGCACGACGACTTCGTCCGCGCCCGCTTCGATCGCACAGCCCATCGCCGCGAGGATGTCGATGAAGCCGGCGTCGCCCTGCGCCGTCGGCACCGCAAGACCGCGCACGCGCATCGTGCCGCCGGTCGCCGCCGCGGCCGCGAACCAGTACGACGCGGACGACCAGTCGCCTTCGACGCGATACGTCTCCTGCGCCAGCCGCCCCGCGCGCACGTGAATGACGTCGCCGTCGCGCGTGACGCGCGCGCCGAAGGTGCGCAGGATGTCGGCGGTGATGTCGAGGTACGGCCCCGACGCGATCGAGGAGAGCCGCAGCGTGATGCCGTCGGGCAGCACCGCGCCGCCGAGCATGAGCGCGGAGACGAACTGGCTCGACGTCTCCGCCGAGATCGCGACGTCGAAGCCGCCGCGCATTTTTTTGCCGCGGATGCGCAGCGGCGGAAAGCCTTCCCGCTCGACGTACTCCACTTCCCCGCTGATGGAAAGCAGTACCTCCACCAGGTCGCCGATCGGGCGTTCATGCATCCGCTGCTCGCCGGAAAGAAGGAAACGCCCCGGCGTGAACGCGAGCCAGCCCGTGAAAAACCGCATGGCCGTTCCCGCGTTGCCGACGAAGATCGGCACTTCCGTCGCCGACATCGACGTCCGCGCACCCACCGTCACGCCCGCCGCGATCGAGCCGCTCACCGCGAAGCCGATCGCACGCAACGCTTCCAGCGCATACCGCGTGTCGTCCGCATCGAGACAGTTCTCGACCCGCGTCGTCCCTTCTGCCATGGCCGCGAGCAACAACGCACGCACGGAGTAGCTCTTCGACGGCGGCGCGGTGACGACGCCATCCAGCGCGCCCGCTTTGCGAATGATTTTCATACGTCGAACGCCAGCCCGTCCCACGCGAGCTCGATGCCGTCCGGCAACGTGGCCGCGACCTCCGCGTGCTCGACCTCGTGCGCGAGATGGATGATGTACGTAGTCTTCGCTCCGACTCGCTTCGCGCATTCGACCGCTTCGCCGATCGTGAAATGCGTCGGATGCCGCGGCGCCGGCCGCAAGCCATCCAACGCCAGCACGTCCACGCCCTTCAGCAGTTCCATCGATTCGTCCGGAATCCCGCTCGTGTCCGTGATGTACGCGAACCCGCCAATGCGATACCCGAGAATCGTCCAGTCGCCATGCGCGACCGGGATCGGCGTGATCGCTACACCCTCATGCGTGAAGCGCTCTTCAACTTCATGCAACTCGAGCTGCGGCTTCCCGCCGCCGATCTGCGTCGACGTATCCCAGATGTACGCGAACGCTCTCCGGATCGCTCTCGCCGTCATCGGATTGGCGAACGCATGAATCGATTCGCGCTGCCGGAAATTGAACGGCCGGATGTCGTCCAATCCCATCAAATGATCCGAATGCGAGTGCGTATACAACACGAAATCCAACCTCGGGATCGGATGCCGCAACAACTGCAGCCGCAAGTCCGGCGTCGTATCAATCAGAAAATGTTTTCCCTCCGCCTCGATCGCCACCGACTGCCGTAACCGCTGGTTCCGCGGATCGTCCGACGTACACACCCGGCACCGGCACCCAATCACCGGCACCCCCGTCGAAGTCCCCGTCCCCAAAAACGTGACGCGCATCGCGCGCGATTGTACGGGAGACGACGAGGGGCCTCCGGCGGGCCGGCGCGGCCGGCAGCGCTAAGGGCCTAGCCTAGACGCGCGTGCGGTCGCGCTGTTCGCGTTGACGGCAGCCGCACGTGCGTACTGGCTAAGCCCTTAGCGCCGCCGGCCGCGCCGGCCCGCCGGAGGCCCCCTGGTCGTCTCCTAGACGATCGCGAACGTGGCAGCGCCCGTGTTGGGGTCGATGACCATGGCTTCGCCGGACTCGTACCAGGCGGGGAGGACCGTCACCTTGGCGGCGCCGTCGAGTTCGAGTTTCTGGTGGAAGTGGCCGAACACCACGTCCGTGTAGCCCTCGCGGGCGCGGCGGGACGCGTAGTCGCGCATCACCTCGGCGGGGATTCGCGATTTGTGTTTGAAGTTCGATGTCGACAGGCGGCGTTCCACGTCGTCGACGAACTTGCGTGCGGTGCGTTTCGGGATCAGCTTCACGCCGAGCTTCGTGAGCGGATTTTTTGATGCGCGGCGCCAGAAGCGGTACTTCCAGTCGCGATCGTTGATGCCGTCGCCGTGCACGATGAGGTACCGGTGATCGCCCGCGGGAATCGCGTATTCGAGCGCGATGTCGGTGACCGCGTCCTCGACGAACGAGCCTTTGAGAAAGAAATCGCGGTTGCCTTCGACGTAATGAATGGCGATGCCGCTGTCGCGCAGCTCGCGGAACTTCGCGAGAACCTTTTCGACCGATGAGGTGCGGAAGTTCGGATGGGCGATGAGGTAGTGAAAGAGATCGCCGTTGAGGTAGAGCGCGCGCGGATGCAAAGCGCGCAGGCGATCGAGCCACGCGTTCACGCGCGACTCGTTGCCGTCGGCGAGGCCGATGTGCGAGTCGCCGATGACGAAGATCTGGTCGGCGAAGGTGGCAGCGGACGTCATGCGTCGAGCTCCTGCAGGATCGTCTCGAATGCGCGGTACTCGTCGGCGCCGAAGAGGCAGAACACCGCGCGTTGGAGCGAGCGCGCGCGCGGGCGGTGTTCGATCGCGGCGGCGAGCATCGCGTGCGCGCAGCGGTCGGTGGTGAAGCCGAACGGTCCCGTCGCGATCGCAGGGAGGCCGACCGACGCCACCGCGAGCTCCTCGGCGCGTTCGAGCGCGTCGAGCGTGGCGTGGCGCAGTTTCGCGTCGGCGTCGGCATCGTTTGCATCCGGCAGCGCGACGTGGATCACGAAGCGCGCGAGCAGGTTCCCGCCCGTCGTCACGACCGCGCGGCCGTCGCGCGCGGAGCCCGACTGCGGATCGGCGGGAGCGACGATCGCATCGACTTTAAGAGACGTGACATCCGCGCGCAGGAGTTGGATCAGCATCGAAGAAGTGGAACTTTACAGCGTCGTCTTCCACTGTGCGCGCGGATGTTCAGCGTACGCGTTCTCGATCGCATCGACGGCCTCAGCCGGCGCGGAGGCCGGAACGTGCACCATCACGCGGATGTACTGATCGCCCGCGCCGCTCTTCTTCTTCACGCCTTTGCCACTGAGACGGAGCGTGCGGCCGGTCTGCGTACCCGCGGGGATGCGCATGCGGATGTTTCCCTGCAGCGTCGGCACGTCCACTTCCGCGCCGCGAATCGCCTCACCGACCGTGATCGGCAGATCGATGTAGATGTCGTCGCCGCGGCGCTCGAAAAACGGATGCGGGCGAACGTGAATCTTCAGATGCAGATCGCCGGCGGGGCCGCCGTTCGCGCCGTTTCCGCCGCGGCCGCGGATGCGCAGCGTCTGTCCGTCGGCGACGCCTTCCGGCACTTTCACTTTCACGCGCTCGTGGCCGACGCGCACGTCGAGCGTCGTTCCTTCGACCGCGTCCTTGAAGTCGATCGTCGTTTCGGCCGCGACGTCTTCGCCGCGCGACGGCGCCTGCTGAAAGCCGCCGCCACCGCCGCCGCCGAAGAGATCACCGAAGATGTCGGTGAAGTCGATCGTCGATGAGGTTCGTCCGCCGCCAGCACCGCCGCCGCCGCGGCGCGTGCGTCCGCCGCCACCGCCGCCGCCCATGAACTGCGAGAAGTCGAAGCCGGCGAACGGATTCGCACCGCCGGGGCCGAAGGCCTCGCGCCCCAACCGATCGTATTGCTCGCGTTTCTCCTTGTCGGAGAGCACCGCGTACGCTTCCGAGATCTCCTTGAACTTGTTCTCAGCGTCCTTGTTGCCCTTGTTCTTGTCGGGATGGAACTTCTTGGCGAGGCTGCGATACGCCTTCTTGATCTCCTCCTCGGAGGCACCTTTTTTCACGCCGAGGATTTCGTAATAGTCGCGTTCCGCCATGCGGCGGAAAGTATAGAGTGCGCCGGCCGGTCACGGGATTTGCTTTTCCGCAGCCGTCTGGGAAGAATCGCTGCCGGTCAGAAGCTCATGCACGCATCGCTCGCGCGCCGCAACGTCCTCACGATGATCCTCGCCGGCGGGATGGGAGAGCGGCTTTATCCGCTCACCCGAGACCGCGCCAAACCGGCCGTGCCGTTCGGCGGCCGATACCGGATCATCGACTTCGTCATCAACAACTTCATCAACTCCGGCTTCTTCAAGCTGAAGGTGCTGACGCAGTTCAAATCGACCTCGCTCATCGAGCACATCACGCGCACGTGGCGGCTGGTGCCAGAAATTGGTCAATACGTTGACGTCGTGCCCGCGCAGATGCGCAAGGGTCCGTTCTGGTTCCGCGGCACCGCCGACGCCGTGTTCCAGAACCTCGAGCTGATCTTCGACGAGGAGCCCGAGTACGTCTGCGTCTTCGGCGGCGATCACATCTACAAGATGGATGTGAACCAGATGCTGCAGGAGCACATCGCCAGCGACGCCGATCTGACGATCGCCACGATCCCGGTGCCGGTGGACGAGGCCGAGCACTTCGGCGTCGTCGAAGTCGACTCCGACTTTCGCGTGACCGGTTTCGTCGAGAAGCCGAAGAGCGGCGCGCGGACCATTCCCGGACGCCCGGACATGATCCTCGCGTCGATGGGCAACTACATCTTCAAGGCGAGCGTGATGATCGACGTGCTGCAGCGCAATGCGCTGCGCAACGCCGGCGTCGACTTCGGCAAGGAGATCATCCCGGAGATGTATCCGCGCATGAAAGTGCACGCGTACGACTTCGGCGAGAACTTCATCCCCGGCGAAGACCCGCACAACCGCGGCTACTGGCGCGACGTCGGCACGATCGACTCGTATTTCGCGGCGGCGCTCGACCTCGTGGCCGTGACGCCGATGTTCAACCTCTACAACCCGATGTGGCCGATCGTCTCCGCGCCGATGCATCAGCCGCCGGCAAAGTTCGTCTTCGCCGACTCGAAGTCGCAGCGCATCGGCATCGCGACCGACTCGCTCGTCTCCGACGGCACGATCATCTCCGGCGGCACGATCAACCGCTGCGTGCTGCATCCGCGCGTGCGCATCAACTCCTACGCCGACGTCGACGAGTCGATCCTCATGGAAAGCGTCGAGGTCGGGCGCCACTCGAAGATCCGTCGCGCCATCATCGACAAAGGCGTGAAGATCCCGCCCGGCACGACCATCGGCTACGACCTCGAGCTCGATCGTCAGCGTTTCACGGTCACCGAATCCGGCATCGTGGTCGTGCCGAAGGGCGCGGTCATCGAAGAGAAAGTGCTCGCATGACTCAAGTCGGCAAGACGCGCAACGACGGCCGCGCCGCGGACGAGCTTCGCCCCGTCACGATCCGCACGAACTTCACCAAACACGCGGAAGGCTCGGTGCTCATCGAGGTCGGCGACACGAAGGTCATCTGCACCGCGTCCGTGCAGGAGAAAGTCCCGCCGTTTCTCTACCGCAGCGGCAAAGGCTGGATCACCGCGGAGTACGGAATGCTGCCGCGCGCGACGACGGACCGCGTCGAGCGCGAGGCCGCGAAGGGGAAGCAGGGCGGGCGCACGATGGAGATCCAGCGTCTCATCGGCCGCTCGCTGCGCGCGGCGGTGAACGCGGAGCTGATGGGCGAGCGCACGATCTGGATCGACTGCGACGTCATCCAGGCCGACGGCGGCACGCGTACGGCGTCGATCACCGGTGCGTACGTCGCGCTCGTGACCGCCCTCGGGCGCCTCTACGTCGACGGCGCGATGGCGAGCTGGCCGGTCGTCGATTTCATCGCGGCGGTGTCGGTCGGCATGATCGGCGGCACGGCGATGCTCGATCTCAATTACGCGGAGGACTCGAAGGCCGGCGTCGACATGAACATCGTGGCCACGGACAAAGGCCGCTTCGTCGAGCTGCAGGGCACCGCCGAAGGCGCGACGTTCAGCGACGACGAGCTGGCGGCCATGGTCGGTCTGGCGAAACGCGGCATCGCGCAGCTCGTCGAGAAGCAGCGCGAGGCGCTCACGCCGCTGCTGGCGCGCGTCGATACGATCGCCCGCGAGCGATTGAATAAGCGATTCCGCTGAGCGCGAGCGCGGCGAGCAACACGCCGAGGCGGAACGAGTCGGGCGCGTAGACCACTCGGACGTCGTGCGCGCCGGATGGCACCGCAAAGCCGACGAACGCGCCGTTCACGCGGATCGGCGCGACGCGTTTGCCGTCGCGCGTCACCTTCCAGCCAGGCCACCACGGAATGCTGCTGGCGACGAGCGTGTAGCGCGGCGCGTCGACGTGCAGCGCGTACTCGGCGTCGCTCGTGCGTTGCAGGCGCGTCGTCGCAAGCGGCGCGTTCGCGGGCCGCGGCGTGAAGAAGTCGCGGCCCATCTGCGCGTTCTCGAGCTTCAGCTCATCGAGCAATGCCGTCTCGTTCCAGCCGGCCAGGCCGGCGAGCTGCGCGCGGAAGGCGTTGCGATCGAAGGTGAGGATGACGTTGCGCACGGCGAAGAAGCGCGGCAGCGCGTTCGGGTTCTCGAAGAGCTTTCCGTCGCGGCCGTCGTGGCGGAGGAGCATGCGCGCGGGATCGGGATAGTCGCGCGGCTGGAGCACGAAGCGCACGCCGAGGTAATCGAAGACGCGCGTGTCGAACTCGATCCACTGCGCGTGGTACGCGGTGTAGTCGTAGCCGGTGGTGAGCTTCAGGAAATCGAGATAGCGGTAGTTCGCCATCGGGTCGTGCGCGCGCACGTCCTCGAAGCCGTAGAGCGCGGGCAGGTTCGGGAAAAACGTGCCTTCGATGCCGCAGATGCGGAACGGTTCGCGCGGCGCGAGCGCACGCAGCTTCGCGAGGATCGGCGTGACAGGCCGCATCGTGCGCGCCGGCTGCGGCGGGTTCCACGAGCCGGCGATAGGGAAGAGCTCGAAGGCGATCGCGGCGAGAAGCGCGGAGGTGGCGAGCGTGCGGCGCGCGTCGTTGCGGGTGATCGCGGCGACTGTGGCGACGGCGAGCACGAGGACGCTCGGCAGCAGCGCGAGTTGCGCGCTGTCGCGCGCGAAGTCGCTCGGGAACTGCGTGAGGCGCAGCAGCGCGAGGAGCAGCGCGCCGACCGTGGCGATGCCGGCGAGGAGCGGCACGCGCGTTTCTCGCGCCTCGTCGATCGCGGCGCCCGAGAGCAGCGCGAGGAAGAGCGCGAGCGGCAAACGGAGGCGCGCGTTCGCCGCAATCGGAAAGATCGCGTGGATCAGCTGCCGCAGTCCGGGCCACGACATCAGGATGCCGAAGAGGAACACCGACACGACGAGATAGAACGCCTCGCGCGAGCGCCACGCGCGTTTGCGAATGACCGCGATCAGCACCGCGACGAACGCGGCGAAGCGGAAGACGCCCGCGGCGCCGCTCACCGGTTCTGCCGCCGCGGGGCCCCACGGCCGCTCGTACGGCACGTCGCCGAAGAAGCGCGGCGCGACCATCACGATCGCCGACTGCAGGTCCGCGAACGGCAGCTCGTGCTTCCACGGCCGCTCTTTCAACAGGTGATATCTCTGCGACCGCGGAATCGCCTCGGCCATCGGCAGCAGCAGCGGCGCGGCGAGGAGCGCCGCCACGCAGAGCGCGCCGCCGAGCGGCAGCAGCACGCGCCAGCTCGCGACGCGTTCGACGAAGAGCAGCCACGCGACATACAGCAGCGCGATGAAGCCGGCGTGGGCGGCGGTCTCCGGATGTCCGCCGAACAGCGCGAGTGCCCACACGAGGCTCGCACCGGCGAAGCGCAGCGGCGTGCGGCGTTCGATCAGCAGCTCCGCGTGGAAGAGCAGCGCCGGCAGCCAGCAGCCGGTCGACGAGTGCGGGAAGTGCAGCCACACCGCGAGCCAGCCGCAGAAGCCGAACGTCGCCGCGGCGATCGCGCTGGCGATCCGCGAATATCGCCGCCGCGCGAGCAGGAACGCGTACGTCAGCGCGAGGAGCACTTTCAGCGCGCCTTCCGCGGTCATCGCGTGGCCGAGGGAGAGCGGGAGCGCAAGGAGGCGGAAGGGCGAGAGCGCGCCGCTCTGGCCGTTCGCGAGGAGCGGATAGCCGCTGCCGGCGGTGGCGTTCCAGAGCGGCACGTGTCCGGCGCGCCACGCCTCGCGCACCGCGTGCGCCCACGGCACCATCTGCAGCGGGACGTCGTTCATCTCGCCGTTGATGACGTGGTAGTCGCGGGTCATCATCGCCCACGGCGGGAGCACCTTCAGCACGTCGTCGTGCGTCGTCACGTAGTCCTGCGTCAGCGGCAGCCAGAAGAGCACGACCACGAGCGCGTAGAACGCGAACGCGACGCGCTTCGGCAGGTCCGCGCCGAGCCGCCGCGCGCCCGCGACCGCGAGCGCGTAGACGATGCCGACGTAAAGCCAGGTGAGATTCATGCGCGTCGCGGAACGAGAATCAGCGCGGCGACGGTCGCGAGCGCGATGAGCCAGCCGGCGCGGAAGGTCCAGGGGTCATACCAGACGCGCACGTCGAGCTCGCCCGGCGGCGCGACGAATCCGAGGAACGCGCCGTTGACGCGCACCGGCTCCGCGCGTGCGCCGTTGCGCTCGATCTTCCACCCCGGCCACCACGGGACGCTGCTGACGATGAGCGTGTATCGCGGCGCGTTGACGTGGATTTTGTATTCGGTCGCGCTCTCCTTCACCACGCGCGCCGTCGCCATCGGCGCATCCGCCGCCCTCGGCGTGAAGAAGTCGTGGCGCATCTGCTCGTTCTCGACGTCGAGCTTGTCGAGCACCGCCGTCACCGCCCAGTCCTCCATCGTCCGCAGCTTGTCGTAGAAGTAGTCGTCGCGGAACTCCATCAGCACGTTGCGCACGGGAAAGAAGCGCGGCAGCGCGTCGACGTTCTCGAAGATGCGGCCGTCGCGATCGTCGTAGAGCATGTGGTAGCGCTCGGGGAGCGTGGCGCGCCACGTGGTGAGCACGTAGCGGACGTTGAGGTAGTCGATGAAGCGCTTCTCGTACTCCGGCCACGGCGCGAAGTAGTTCTCGGAGTCGTAATGGAGGATGGTGCGCAGCAGGCCGATGTAGCGGCCGTTGACCATCGGGTCGTGCGCGCGGACGTCTTCGAAACCGTAGACCGCGGCGAGGTTCGGGAAGAACGCGGGGCCGTTCGCGACCATGCGGTACGGCGAGGGATCGCTCTTCATCAGCGCGTCGAGCTTTTGCAGGATCGGCGTCCGCGGATACATCCATTTCTCCGCGACGACGGGGTTCCAGTCGCGGCCGACTTTCCACAGCTCCGCGAGCATGGCAGCGACGAGCAACAGCAGCGCGACGTCGCGCGTGCGGTTCTTCGACATCGCCACGAGCGTCGCCAGCGCCAGCACGAGAACGCTCGGCAGCATGGCCAGAATCGCGCTGTCGCGCAGCGCCACATGCGGAAATTGCGTGGATATCAATAGATCCAGCAGCAGCGCGCTCGCGCAGAGGATGCCGGCGAGCAGTGAGACGCGGTCGCGTTCCGCGAGATCGATGGCGGCGGCGGTCTGCACCGCGAGCAGCAGCGCGAGGAAGAGACGCAGGCGCGCGTTCGCGGCGAGATGGAAGACGAAGTGGAAGAGCTGGCTGATGCCGGGCCAGGAGAGGATGACGCCGAGAACGATCAACGTCGCCACGACGAAGAAGGCTTCGCGCGAACGGAAGCGCCGCGTGCGGATGACGTGCGTCAGCAGCGCGAACCACGCCGCGACGCCGAGGTAGCCGGCGAAGGCGGTGATCGACTCGGCGTGCTCGGGACCCCACGGATGTTCGCGCGGCACTTCGCCGAAAAAGTGCGGCTGCAGGAGCACGATCGCGGACGGCCAGTCGGAGTACGGCACCTCGTAGCCGATCGGATGCGCCTTCAGCTCCTGATAGCGCTTCGATTTCGTGAGCGCCTCCGCGAACGGTGCGAGGAACGGCGCGGCGAGCAATGCTGCCACGGCCAGCGCGCCGCCGAGGACGAGGAAGAGGCGCCACGTCGCGGCGCGCTCGACGAAGACGATCCAGAGGACGTACAGCAGCGCCACGAAGAAGGTGTGCGACGCGGTCTCCGGATGTCCGCCGAAGAGCATCACCGCCCACACGACCGCCGCCGCGGAAAAGCGCGCGCGCGTCGGACGCTCGACGAGGAGATCGATCAGATAGAACACCGCCGGCACGAAGCACGCGGTGGTGATGAGCGGGAAGTGCAGCCAGACGATGATGAACGCGGAGAAGCCGAACGCCGTCGCGCCCGCGGCGCTGGCGAGCTCCGAGTAGCCGCGCTTGCGGCACCAGAGAAAGGTGAACGTCAGCGCGACGAGGATCTTCGCCGCGGCTTCGAACGTGATCGCGTGCGCGAGCGAGAGCGGGAGTCCGAGCAATCGCAGCGGTGAGAGCGCGGAGCTTTGTCCGCTGCCCAGCAATGGATAGCCGCACGCGGCCATGTCGTTCCACAGCGGCGGATGCAGCGAGCGCCACGCCTCGCGCACCTGATGCGCCCACGGCACGATCTGCAGGACGATGTCGTTCATCTGCGGATTGAGCGAGCTGTGGTCGCGCGTGAGATACGACCACGGCGGCAGCGACTTGATGAAGTCGATGGGGATGTTGACGTAGTCCTGCGTCAGCGGGAGGTAGAGGAAGACGAAGACGAGCGCGTAAAAATAGGCCGCGATACGGACGGGGATCTCGACCCCGCGGCGCCGCGCGAGAAACACGAAGAGCGCGTAGACGGCGCCGGTGTAGAGCCAGGTCGGGTTGAACACGCGCGGCAGATCATAAGTGCGATCACCGTCAATCCCGCCGCCACCACCCCTCCCCAAAAACTCCACGGCACATACGCCACCTTCACGACACCGCGTCCGGGCGGGATCACGAATCCGAGGAAGACGCCGTTCACCTGCAGCGCGCGCAGTGCGTGGCCGTTGTGCGTCACGCGCCAGCCGGGCCAGAACGAGACGCTGCTGACGATCAGCGTGTAACGCGGCGCGTCGACGTGCAACTCGTACGCGTCGTCGCGCGTCTGCCTCACATCGACGCGTGCTTCCGGCGCGTTTGCGGGACGCGGCGAGAGGAGATCGCGGCCGATCGTTGCGTCATTCGGGAGAATGCGCACGAGCGCCGTATTCGCCCAATCGTTGTGCGACTGCAACCGCTCCTCGAGATCGCCGACGAGGAGCACGTTCCGCGGCGCGAAGAAGCGCGGCAGCGCACGGAGGTTCTCGTAAATGCGGCCATCCGCGCCGTCGTACAGCAGCCGCCGGTCCGCGAGCGCGACGCCCGGTTCCGTCACGAGCCAGCGCACGTTGAGATAGTCGAGCAGCGGCGTCTCCGCGTCCTGCCATTTCGCGTAGTAGTCGCGCGCGTTGTAGCTGGTCGTGTTCGCGAGCAGCCCGAGGTAGCGGCCGTTGCTCATCGGATCGTGCACGCGGACGTCCGCGAGGCCGAAGACGGCGTTCGTGTTCGGAAAGAGTGCGGCGCCGATGCCGGCGATGCGGTCGTGCGAAGTACCGCGCAACTGCAGCAGTGCGTCGATGAGCGGCGTACGCGGATAGAACTCGCCCAGCGGACGCGCGGGATTCCAGTAGTGGGCATTGGCCCACAATTCGACGAACAGCACCGCCACGACGATGGCCGGCGCGCGTCGCGCGAAGAGCAGCGCCGCGAGCAGCGTCGCCGCGCTCGGAATCATCACCGGCAACGCGAGCGCACGCAGCTGCGGATCGTTGCGCAGCGTGATGAACGCGAGCACGCCGATTGCGCCTGCGACCGCGATCCACAACGGCACGAGCGACTCGCGTTTCACGCTGTCGAGGAGCGCGGCCGTGGCCGCCGCCGCGAGAAACGCGCAGACGAGCCGCATGCGGAAGTTCAATGCGAGCGCGAACAACGCGCGAAACGGCGCGGCCACCGGATCGACGTCCGCGAGCACGAGCATCACGAAGAGCATCCCGAACACGAGAAACGCCTCGGTATCCCGAAACCGCCGCCGCAGCAGCATCCGTGCGACGAGTCCGAACCACGCGCCGATGCCGAGGAGGCCGGCGAAGCCGTCGACGGTCTCGCTGATCGCGGGGCCGCGCAGCGGCTCGGGACGCGTGCCGAAGAAGCGCGGCTGGATCATCGGCGTGATCGTCGGCAGATCGGAGTACGCGGTCGCGCCGCCGTGCGCGCGCACTTCCAGCTGCTGGTAGCGCGCGGTCTTGTGCATCGACTCGAGGAACGGCGCGAGCAGCGGCGCGGCGAGCAGCATCGCGACGACAGCGAGACAAGCCAGCGTCCGCAGCCAGCGCCAGTCGCGCCGCAGCCAGAGCGCGTACAGCGCGCCGAAGAAGACCAGATGCGCCGCCGTCTCCGGATGTCCACCGAAGAATGCCGCAGGTCCCAGCGCCGTGGCGAACGCGAAGCGTCCGAAGGTGCACGATTCCGCCAGCAGATCGAGCTGCAGCAGCACGAGCGGCAGCAAAATGCACACGGAAGATGCAGAAAAGTGCACCCACGTGATGACCGCGGTGCCGAAGCCGAACGCGATCGCGCCCGCGAGACTCGGCACCACGTCCCATTTGCGCCTGCAGAACAGAAACGCGCCCGTCAGCGCGACGAGCACTTTCATGGCCGCTTCCGCCGCGATCGCATGTCCCAGCGCGAGCGGCAGCGCGAGGATCCGCAGCGGCGCGAACGCCTCGGATTGCATGTTCGCCGCGAGCGGATAGCCGCAGCCGGTGAGGTCGTTCCAGAGCGGCACGTGGCCCGCGAGCCACGACGCGCGCACCTGCGCGAACCACGGCGCGATCTGGAAGAGCACGTCCTGCAGCTCGTAGTTCGACGCCGTGACTTTCGTCAGCGTCGACGGCGCGGATGCCGACCACGGCGGGATGAACTGCAGGATGTCGGCGGCGACGTTCACGTACGGGCCGGTCATCGACTTCCAGAAATACGCGAGCACGAGCGCGTAGAAGAGCCCCGCCGTCCACCACGGAAACGCGACCCGCGCGCGGCGCATGAGCGCCACCGCCGCCGCGTAGACGCACGCGACGTAAAGCCAGGTGACGTTCACAGCGTCCGCCAGAACGCCCGCGCGTCCTCGAACGTGCGCATGGCGTCGCCGCTCTCGAGCATCGACCGCACGATGCGCGCGACGCCTTCCGCGTGCGGCGCGATGTTGTCGCCGTTTGCCGCGAGCAGCGGCGCCCACATCGACGCGGGACTTCCGGCGAGCCGCAGAAAGTCGCGCAGCCCGCTGCCGACGAAACGTGGATCGATCGACTGTCCTTGCAGATACGCGGCGAGCGCCGTCGAGAGCACCTGCGGCAGATGGCTGGTCAGCGCGACGGCCGCGTCGTGGGTCTCCGCGTCGACCTTGTCGCGCGTCGCGCCGCAGTCGCGAATCAGTTCGTCGACGATCGCATTGTCGCCGTCGACGAACCAGCGCTTCTCTCGAAAGAGATTACCGTGCGCGGCCGCGAGTCCCTGCTCGTGCGAGCCGGCCATCGGATGTCCGGCGACGAACGGCGTCCGCGCCAACGCGCGCAACGCGCGCATCGCGCTGCACGTCGACGTCACGATGCAGCGCGCGCGCAGCGTCGCGAGCTCGCGCACCGCGGCGTCGATCGGTGTCGCGAAGACGATGACGTCGGACGCATCGTCGATCGCGTCGACGCGCTCGTGCGCGGCTTGTTTCGCGAGCGCGTCTTCGAGCGCGACGTTCGGATCGACGTACCGCACGCGCCAGTCGCGCGCGCGCAACGCGATGCCGGCGGAGCCGCCGATCAGACCGAGTCCGACGATCAGCGCCTCGCGCGGCATCGGCGTGGTTAACGCGACATCAGAATGAGCGTGCGGTCGACGACCTGCGAGCTCGTGACGTCGAAGTACGGCCGCTGCACGGTGACGCGCGGACGGTTCGGACGCGGCGCGATCTCGGCCGCTTTGTAGCTGCCGGTCGCCTTGCTGATGTCGGCGTGCACGTTCATCCGCTCCATCAGCGGTTGGATCGCGCGCGCATCGGTGGCGAGATCGCCCGCGCGGTAGTACGCCTCGGGCTTCGCCGCGCTGAGGTTGTTCGTCGCGTCCGGCGCGACCTGCGCGTATCCATACTCTTTCGCGTAGAACTCCGCGACCTTCTCGACCGGCACGTCGGCGTCGTAGATCGCGATCGGCGGCGGTTCCTGCCCCGGATTGAGCGTCCGGTGCGCTTGTTTGGTGATCTCGGTAAGCTGCCCCAGGTACCGCGCGCCGGGATAGACGACGAAGCTGAACGCCTCGGGCTCGGCGTACTCCTCCTGGCCTTTGCATCCCGCGAGAATCGCGGCGACGACGAGGAGCGCGGACAGCAGCAGCAGACGGGTGGTTTTCGACAACGTTGCCTCCAGAGCAGCGGTTTTCGCGGCGAATTCTATACGGAGGGACGCGCTCAGATGTTTGCGGGCAATCCGAGGTATGCGGCGACGTCCGTGCCGACGACGTCGGCGAAGCGCTGCGCGTACGAACGGATCGCGCCGATCGGCTCGTCGAGGAAGATGCGCTCGACGCGGAACAGCGGCACGAACATCGTCACCATCTCGATGTCGGATTCTTCGCCGCGCGAGATCTGCCGGATCCAGTCGTCGAACGAATCGAGATTGATCGCGCGCATCGTGATGCCGGCCGCGGAGAGCGAGCGCAGCACGCCGAAGAATTTCTCCTTCGGATTGACGAGGTTCACGATGACGAGCGACGACGGCTCGAAGCCTTCAATCATTCTTCGCGCTTCTCCGACAGCTCGATGAGCACGCCGTTGCCCGCGGCGGGATGCAGGAACGCGACGCGGCAGCCGTGCGCGCCCGGCACCGGCGCCTCGTTGATGAGGCGGAAGCCTTCCGCCTTCAGCTTCGCGAGATGCGCCTCGATGTCGTCGACGCGCAGGCAGATGTGATGGATGCCTTCGCCGCGCTTCTCGATGAACTTCGCGACGGTGGAATCGGGGCCGGTCGGCTCGAGCAATTCGAGGTTCGCGTCGCCGGCGGAGAGGAACGCCGTCTTCACGCCCTGCGACGCGACGGTTTCGACGTGGTCGATGCGCATGCCGAGGGCCTCGTAGACGCGCGCGGCGTCGAGCGAGCGGACGGCGATGCCGATGTGATCGAGTTTTGGTGGATTCAAACTCCGCGAGCCTCCGCACCCCAGATGTGTTTGTGTAGCTGCGTTTGCAGGCGCGCCGGAACGCGGTCGGCCAGCATCCATTCGGCGAGCGCCTTCATGTCGAGCTCTCCCCAGACGGGCGAGAAGAGAATCGTGCGCGAGGCGAGCCCGCGCTCCGCGATCACGCGCCGCGCCCAATCGTAATCCGCGCGATCGGCGATCACGAACTTCAGCTCGTCGTGCGCGCGCAACTGCTCGAGATTCTCCCAGCGGTTCTTCGCGGCTTCGCCGCTGCCGGGACACTTGATATCGAGGATCAGCTTTGCGCGCCCGTCGACCGGAGCCGTGTCGATGGAGCCCGACGTTTCGATGAGCACTTCGTAGCCGGCGTCGCAGAGTCGTGCGATCAGCGCGAACGCTTCCTGCTGCGCGAGCGGCTCGCCGCCGGTGATCTCGACGAGGTTGCAGCCGTACGCTTCGACGCGCGCGACGACGTCGTCGAGCGACAGCTTCTCGCCGCCGGCGAACGTGTACGCGGAGTCGCACCAGCGGCAACGCAGGTTGCAGCCGGTGAGGCGCACGAACGTGCAAGGACGTCCCGCGTGCGTCGACTCGCCCTGAATCGAATGGAAGATCTCAGTGACCCGCATACGTCGTCGGGTCTTCAACGCCCGCTTCCGCGAATCCCTTCCGCCGCAGGATGCACGAGTCGCAGTGGCCGCACGCGCGTCCGTCGGACGCGGGGTCGTAGCACGAATGCGTCATCGCGTAGTCGACGCCGAGGGAGATGCCGCGGCGGATGATGTCCGCTTTGGTGAGATGCAGCAGCGGCGCGACGAGGCGAGGCGTGCCGCGCTCGACACCGCTGCGCGTGCCTTTGAGGATGACGTCCTGAAAGGCGTCGATGAACTCCGGACGGCAGTCCGGATAGCCGGAGTAGTCGAGCGCGTTGACGCCGATCCAGATCTCGTCGGCGCCGCGCGCTTCCGCAAATCCCAGCGCCAGCGCCAGGAAGATCGTGTTGCGCGCGGGGACGTAGGTGATCGGGATGCCGGGCGCGCCGACGGCGTCTTTCGGGACGTCGATGTCGCTCGTGAGCGCGCTCGCGCCGAACGCGCGGAGATCGAGCGCGTGGATGTCGTGCTCGGCGACGCCGATCGCCGAGGCAACGCGCTTCGCCGCCTCGAGCTCGACGGAGTGGCGCTGGCCGTAGACGATCGACAGCGCGTGACAGACGCGACCTTCCGCCTTCGCCATCGCCAGAACCGTCGCGGAATCGAGTCCGCCGGACAGCAGGATCACCGCTTTCATGGGTCGGCTATGCTACCCCGCTATGGCTGACTACAGCGTCTACGAGCTCCTCAACCGCAAGCGCCGCGGCGCGCCGCTCGATCCGCGCGAGATCGAGTTCTTCGTCGAAGGCTTCACGCGCGGCACGATCCCCGACTATCAGATGTCGGCGCTGTTGATGGCCATCGCGATCAACGGCATGACCGCGGAGGAGATGGCCACGCTGACGCAGGCCATGCTGCGCTCGGGCGAGCAGTGGCATCTGCGCGACTCGTACGACTTCATCGCCGACAAGCATTCGACGGGCGGCGTTGGCGACAAGGTGTCGCTCGTGCTCTCGCCGTGGGTGGCCGCGTGCGGCGTGAAGATCGGCATGCTCTCCGGCCGCGGACTCGGGCACACCGGCGGCACGCTCGACAAGCTCGAGGCGATCCCCGGCTTCAACGCGCGGCTCTCGCGCGAGGAGTTCGAGCGCTGCGTCGCCGATGCGGGCTGCGTCATCTCGACGTCGACCGAAGGCATCGCGCCGGCCGACAAGAAGATCTACGCGCTGCGCGATGTGACCGGCACGGTCGAGTCGCTGCCGCTCATCACCGCGTCGATCATGTCGAAGAAGCTCGCCATGGGCGCGTCGGCACTGATCCTCGATGTGAAGACGGGCAGCGGCGCGTTCATGCGCATCTACCAGGACTCGAAGGCGCTCGCGCAGAGCCTCATCGCGGCAGCCGCGGGATCCGGCACGCGCGTCGAGGCGCTGATCACGGACATGGACCGCCCGCTCGGCATCGCGGCCGGCAACGCGAACGAGATCGTCGAGACGATCGAAGTGCTGAAAGGCCGCGGTCCCGCGGACGTGCTCGAAGTCACGCGCGCGCAGGCCGAACGCATTCTCGTGATGTCGGGACGCTTCGACGAGGCGTCCGCGAACCGCGCGCTCGAAGACGCGCTGACCTCCGGCCGCGCGCTCGAGCAGACGCGCAAGTGGATCGCCGCGCAGGGCGGCGACCCGAACATCGTCGACGACTACTCGCTCCTCCCGCAGCCGCGCACGACCATTGAGGTGAAAGCCCCGCAATCCGGCGCTCTCACCGCGATCGACACCTACCAAGCCGGCATGTTCACCGTCGACCTCGGCGCCGGCCGCAAGAAAGCCGACGACGTGATCGACTACGCCGCCGGCGTGCTCTTCGACTTGAACGTCGGCGACGAAGTCCGCGCCGGCGACACCATCGCCCGCATCCAACTCGGCACGAGCGATCGCGACGCCGACGAGCTGCGCTCGAAGTTTTTGTCGTTCGTGACCATCAGCGACGCGGTCCCCGCGGAGCGACCGATGGTGCATGAGCATTTGCGATGATTCCGAGCTGTGCTCTTCATGTAACGAGCGATTTATCATCGGGGTGTTAGACACGAGCGCCTCCTGATGTCTGTGCGACGCAGAACCAACCTATGAAGAAAAAGCAAACCGCTGACGACGATCCGCTCGACCGCGAGATCGACTTCAGCAACGGCCGCCCGAATCCCTACTTCGTCGCGTATCACGGGCCGAAAGTGATCCGCGTGCTCGATGAAGATCTCGCGGCCGTCTTCCCCGACAACCAAGCCGTCAACGAAGCCCTCCGCACGCTCGTCCGCCTCTCCTCCGCCGCGCAGCCGCAGCGCGTGAGCGCGAAGACGGCGGCGGCGCCGAAAACGACACGCAAGAAAGCAGGTTCATGACCAACCGCCGCGTCATCACTCTCATCTGCGACTCCCTCGGCGTCGGCGAGCTGCCGGACGCGCGCGACTTTGGCGATGAAGGCTCGAACACGCTCGGACATGTGCTCGAGGCGCAGCATCCGCAGCTGCCGACGCTCACGCGGCTCGGGCTTTTGCACACGCTCCCTTCGCCGGCGTCGACGGACATTCCGGCGGCGGCGTTCGGGCGCATGAACGAAGTCAGCGCGGGGAAGGACACAACGACGGGGCATTGGGAAATGATGGGGCTCATCGTCGCCGACCCGTTCCGGACGTATCCGAACGGGTTTCCGCGCGAGATCATCGACGAGTACGAGCGGCGCATCGGACGGAAGACGCTCGGCAACAAGCCGGCGTCGGGGACGGTCATCCTCGACGAGCTCGGCGAAGAGCACATGCGCACCGGCTCGCCGATCGTCTACACGTCCGCCGATTCCGTGTTTCAGGTCGCCGCGCACGAGGACGTGATTCCGGTCGAGGAGCTGTGGCGGATCTGCGCGATCGCGCGCGAGCTCATGCGCGGCGAGCACAACATTGGCCGCATCATCGCGCGGCCATTCGTCGGCAGCGGCGCGGGACACTTCAAACGCACCGCGAACCGCAAAGACTTTTCCGTGCGGCCCACCGGCGAGACCGTCGTCGAACGCGCGCACAACGCCGGACGCGAAGTCATCGGCCTCGGCAAGATCGCCGACATCTTCGACCGCGTTGGCATCGGCCGCGAGATCCGCACCGAATCGAACTCCGACGGCATGCGCAAGACGCTCGAGCTCGTGCGCGAGTCGAACGCCGACTTCATCTTCACGAACCTCGTCGACTTCGACTCGAAGTACGGCCACCGCAACGACGCCGTCGGCTACGCGAGAGCGCTGGAGACGTTCGACGGCGAGCTCGCGGCGCTGCTCGCATCGCTGCGGGAGGATGACCTCGTCTTCATCTCCGCCGATCACGGCTGCGATCCGACGGACGTCTCCACCGATCACACGCGCGAGTACGTGCCGCTCATCATCACCGGTCCGCGCATCCGCGGCGCGCGCCCGCTCGGTACGCGCACGACGTTCGCCGACCTCGGCGCCACGGTCTGCGATTACCTCCGCCTGCCGTCGGCCGGCCTCGCCGGCACGAGCGCGCTGCCGGAGCTCGGAGTCGAATGATGTCCTCGATGAAACGCGCCGCGATCGCAACGTTCCTCTTCGCCGCGCCACTATTCGCGCAGAGCAAGGTCGCGCAGAGCAACGTCGCGCAAAGCAACGTCGCGCAAAGCAATGTCACGCCGCCGGCTGCTGCGCCGGTGAACCTCGCTCAGGTCGCCGACGACGCGATCGTGCTCGACCGCGTCGCGCAGGCGAGCAAGCGCGATCTTCCGGCCGATCTTCTCAAACGCATCGTCAACGAAGACATCGACGCGCTGCGCGGCAAGCGCTCCGACGGCACGTACGACTACGCGACGTTCGAGCGCTTCGAGTCGGGACGCACGAGCGATTCGTTCACCGTGCAGCCGCGCGCCGACAAGATGTCGACGCTCGAATTGAAAGGCGCGTTCATCTACCGCGTCATCCTCGAAGTGCCGACGCGCCGTCTGCTCGTGCGCAAGAACAATCCGGTGTGGGTCGAGCGCGTCGACTACGAGCTCATGCCGCAAGGCTCCGCGGCCCCCGAGCGCCAGACCATCGACGTCAAGGCGTGGCTGCAGCCGGGCGAGACGAAGCCGCTCGATCTGCCGTCGATCGGACGCCAGGTCACCGTGCACGTCATCGCCTCCGCCGATCCGAAAGCGGGCTACGGCAACCTCGACCTCACGCTCGTGCACGCGAAGATCGTCGACCGTCCCGACAGCCCGTACATCGACGCCGTGGAAAGCGCGAAAGCGGTGCTGCGCGCGCTCGACAACAACGACGTGAAGTCGATCCGCGCGATGGCGCAGCGCATGCGCGACACCCTCGGCGCGCAGACGCGCAACGCCGCGCCCGTCATCGCGACCTCGTCACCCGCGACGCCGGCGCCCGCGCAGTCGAACGTCACCGTCACCGCGTCGCGCGACGCCGCCACCGAGCTCGAGATGCAGACCGAGCTGCAGATGATCGAAGACCTGCTCACCGGCAGCGAAAGCGAGCGTCGCGAAGGACTCGACCGGCTGCATCAGCTGATCCGCCGCATGCGCCGCTGAGCGGTCGCTGAGAACGCCATTCGCGCGCCGCGCGCGAAACTTGCAAACCGGCGAAACCGCCGGTTTTCGGCCTATTTATTGGGTGTTTTCAGCAGAACGGGCGTCGTCGGAAGTTTGACGCACCGAGGTCGCTGGCGTAGAATGCCCGTCCCTCATGTTGTATCCCTAAGCGCTTTCCGAAAGGAGCCTCACTTGTCGTCAATGAAATTGGGTTTCAAGGTCGGGGACAAGCTCGTTTATCCGAACCATGGTGTGACCGTGGTCGAGCACATCGGCGAGTCGCCGATCATGCCTTCGGGTGACAGCTACTATCACCTGCGTCTTCTTGCGAACAACTCGCGGCTGGTGGTGCCGATCACGAACACGGACCGCGTCGGTCTGCGCCGCCTCTACCAGCAGAAAGAGATCAAGGGTCTCCTCGGCCTGCTCGAGGAGAAGACGGTCAAGAGCCACACGGACTGGAAGGGCCGCTACCGCGAGAACCTCGAGAAGATGAAGACCGGTCGTCTCGAAGATGTCGCTGAGGTCCTCAAGAACCTCAATGAGGTGCAGAAGAAAAAGAGCCTCTCGTTCCGCGAGAAGAAGATGTACGACCGCGCGAAGTATCTCCTCGTCTCCGAGGTCGCGATCGTGAAGAACATCCCCGAGCCGGAAGCCGAGAAGCTGATCCACAAGTGCCTCGAGAAGTCGCTGTCGCCCGTGGCCGTTGCCACCGGACACTAGCGCACGATCGAGAGACGCTGCTTCGAACGCCGCCGCAAGGCGGCGTTTTCGTTTGAAAGAATGAAGAATTTCGAATGAAGAATTTAGAATGAAGAGCGCCGGACGCGCTTTCTGCATTCTTCATTCGAAATTCTTCGTTCGGCTTTGAATCGACCATGTCCTCCCAACGCTTGCCTCCCTGGATCCGTGAGAAAAAGCTGAACCTCGCCTCGCTGCGCGAGGTCAAGACGATGCTGCGCGAGCGCGATCTGCACTCGGTGTGCGAGTCGCTCGCGTGCCCCAACCGCACGGAGTGTTTCTCGCGCGGCACGGCCACCTTCATGATCCTCGGCGACATCTGCACGCGCTCGTGCGGCTTCTGCAATGTGACGACGGGACGCCCGTACGCGCCGCCGTCGCCGGCCGAGCCGCGCGCGGTCGCGGAGACGGCGCGACGCCTGGGCCTGAAGCACGTCGTCGTGACGTCGGTGACGCGCGACGATCTCGACGACGGCGGCGCGCAGCAGTTCGCGGAAACGATTCACGAGTTGCGCGCGCTCTTGCCGCACGCGGCGGTCGAAGTGCTGACCTCGGATTTCCGCGGCAATCTCGACGCGGTGCGCATCGTCGTCGAGGCGCGGCCCGATTACTTCAACCACAACGTCGAGACCGTGCCGCGGCTCTACGACTACGTGCGGCCCGGCTCGCGCTTCGAGCGCTCGCTCGCGGTGTTGCGCGAGGCGAAGGCGATCGATCCGACGATCGCGACGAAGTCGGGGCTCATGCTCGGACTCGGCGAGCGGCGCGACGAAGTCGTGGAAGCGCTGCAGCGCCTGCGCGAGTCGCACGTCGAGATCGTGACGATCGGCCAGTACCTGCAGCCGAAGCGCGAGAAGCTCGACGTCGTCGAATACGTGCATCCGGCGGTGTTCGAGGAGTACCGTGAGATCGGCGAGGAGCTCGGCTTCCGCGCGGTGTTCTCCGGCCCGTTCGTGCGGAGCTCGTACATGGCCGATCTCGTCGCTCACGAACATGCGCAAGCCGCGGGCAATTGATCCCGACAAACGCGAGACCGGCCCGTATTTTCTGACCTGGCTGCCGATCTATCTCGACTACCTGTCGGTCGAGAAAGGTCTCGCGCGCAATTCGCTCGCGTCGTATGCGATCGACCTGCGGCACTTCGGCCACTGGCTCAACGAGCAGCGGCTCGACGTCGAGACGATCGAGCGCATTCACATCGTCAAGTACTTCCAGTCGCTGCGCGCCGCGGGCATCTCCGCGCGTTCGGTCGCGCGCGCGCTCGCGGCGATCCGTGGACTGTTCCGCTTTCTGGTCGCGGAGCGCCATCTGAAAGTCGATCCGACGGAGAACCTCGAGAACCCGAAGCTGTGGTCGACGCTGCCGAAGTCGCTGCAGCCGTCGGAAGTGGAGGCGCTGCTCGCCGCGCCCGATCGCACGACTCCTGACGGTTTGCGCGACGCGGCGATGCTCGAGCTGCTGTACGCGACGGGGCTGCGCGTCAGTGAGCTCATCAAAGTGCGCATCGACGAGGTCGTGTTCGACGCCGGCTTCGTGCGCACGATGGGCAAAGGCTCGAAGGAGCGCATCGTGCCGTTCGGCGACACGGCCAAAGCGGTCATGGTGGAGTACCTCGAAAAAGGACGTCCGGAGCTCGACAAGTACGCCGATCCGCACCTCTTTCTTTCGCGACGCGGGCGGCCGATGACGCGGCAGTCCTTCTGGATGAAGATCGTCCGCTACGCGCGCGAGGCGGACATCCGGACGCACATCTCGCCGCACGTGCTGCGGCATTCGTTCGCGACGCATCTGCTGGAAAACGGCGCGGACCTGCGGTCGGTGCAGATGATGCTCGGACACGCCGACATCTCGACGACGCAGATCTACACGCACGTCTCGCGAGCGCGGCTGCAGCGGATGTACGAGTCGTTTCACCCGCGCGCGTAAGGGCCGCGCGCGTGAGCGGGCGAAACCCGGCATAATCGACGCGCGTCTACCGTTATGACCGCGTCCATGAAAACCTTCATCACCACCGCAGTCCTGCTGCTCGCCGCGAACACGGCGAGCGCGAGCATTGCGCTCTTCGCGGACGGCCGCTCGATGAAGATCGACGACTACACGGTGGAAGAGGAAACGATCCATCTGACGCTGAACGGCGGCGGAAAGCTGTCGATGCCGCTGACGCGCATCGAGCGGATCGTGGACGACGAGATCACCACGGTCGAGGTCGTCGAAGAAGTGAAAAAGATCGTCGAAGAAGGCGTGTTCCCGAGGCGCTCGTGGCGTTTCGACGAGAACAGCAAGCCGCTCTTCAAGTCAAAGTACAACGACCTCATCATCGAGGCGGCGCGGCATTTCGACGTCGACGCCGCGCTCGTATCCGCCGTCATCAAAGCGGAATCCGACTACGACCCGCGCACGCTGTCGCACAAAGGCGCGCGCGGCCTCATGCAGCTGATGCCCGCGACCGCGGAGCGTTTCGGCGTCACGAACGCGTTCGATCCCGCGGAGAACATCTACGCCGGCGTCCGCTACCTGCGGTGGCTGCTCAAGACCTTCGACGGCAACGCCGACCTCGCCGTCGCCGCGTACAACGCCGGCGAGGGCAACATCTGGAAGTACAACGGCGTCCCGCCGTTCCGCGAGACGGTCAACTACATCAACCGCATCGCCAAGCACATCCGCAAAGCCACCGAGCCGCCGAATCCCCCCGCGTCCTCCGCAACCGCCGCCCTACGCTAACTCGAGCTGCACCCCACGTGCGGATAGGCTAGGCCCTAAGCGCCGCCGGCCGCGCCGGCCCGCCGGAGGCCTCATCGTTCCAACACGACAATCGCCGAAGAAGGCTGCTTCCCCAGCGGCGGCTTCGGCGGCGGAAACATCGCGAAGAAGCGGAACAGCAGCTTCAGGCGCTTGAGCTCCGCGGCCGCGTGCAGGACCGACTGCACCTTGGCCGCGCGCCAGCCGTGTTTCTCGAAGAACGTCCACCCTTCTTCGGGAGAGAAGAGCAGCGGCGCGTCGGCGGCGCTCAGCTCCTTGCCGATCTGCTTCATCAGCATCTCGCGCAGGCCGGGCGACACCACGTCGACGATCCACGCGCGCATCGAAGGAATGGCCGCGAGATCGTCCGCGAGCTCGCCGACGCCTTCGCGCGTCAGGTAGATCACGAGACCTTCGGTGAGCACGACCGCGCGTTTCGACTCGGCCGCGATGCGTTCGAAGAGCGGCTTGCGCGCGTTGCGGTCGGAGAGATCGACGGGGACGCGCTCCAGGCGGCAGTTCGGCGTCTCGTCGCGCAGCAGCTCCTCTTTGTACGCGATGAGCGGCGGCAGATCGGCTTCGATCCAGTGCAGATTCGGCGGCAGCTGCATGCGATACGGACGCGCGTCGAGTCCCGCGGCGAGATTGACGACCATGTCCGCGCCGGATGCGATCTGTTCGAGCAGAAAGCGGTCGAACAGCACCGTGCGGGTGATCCACGCCCAGTCGTTCTGATGTTTGGCGGGCAGCAGGCCGCTGATGTCGTGACCGCGCGCGCCGGCGAGCTTGCGCGCGAGCGGATCGCGGAACAGCGCGTCGGGACGCTCGGTCTCGCGGGCGCGGTAGACCGCCGCCCACAGCGCGGTGTCGGAGACGTTGCGTATCGGTTGTGAAGGCATGCCGCTACGTTACGAGCGCGGCCCCGTTCACCGCAAGCGCCGACGCGTCGGGCGCGGCGGACTTGAGGTTGTCGAAGCGGATGACCATCACCGTGCGGTCGTCGTCGGCGGCGCGCGTGCCGGAGTGGCGTGCGACGGCGTCGAGGATCGCGTCGCGGAGGTCGGACGGCGAGCGGTCGCTGTTCGCGGCGAGGAGGCGTTCGAGCTGTTCGAAGCCGAGGGGATCGCCGTTCTCGTCCTGCGCCTCGACGATGCCGTCGGAGAGATAGACGATCGCGTCGCCTTCCTTGAGATCGACTTCCGCGGTCTGCGCGGCCATCGTGCTGCGCACGCCCAGGGGGAGCGACGGCGACTCGATGGAGATCGGCGTGTCGACGCCGCGCCGGACGAGATACGGATAGAGGTGACCGGCGTTGGTGTGGCGGATTGTGCCGCGCTCGAGATCGAAGATCGTGAACGCGAGGGTCATGAACGCGCGGCGCTCAGTCGAGCGGAACACGAGCTCGTTGAGGCGCTGGAAGAGCGACGCCTCGTCGGCGCCTTCCTCGACCAGCGTCGTGATCGCCGCTTTCACCATGGCCATCACGAGACCGGTGGAGAGGCCGTGGCCGGAGACGTCGCCGATGGCGACGGCGAGGCGCGTCTTGTCGATGTTGAAGACGTCGTAGTAATCGCCGCCGATCGACGCCGTCGGCTCGAAGTGCGCGGAGAACGACACACCGCGGAACTGCGGCCCTTCCTTCGGCAGGAGGTTGCGCTGGATCGACGCCGCGATCTCGATCTCGCTCTGCAGACGCTCCTTCTCGGTCACGCTGGCGAGGAGGCTGGCGATCGACTCGGTCATGCGGTCGAACGACTGTGCCATCGCGCCGAGCTGGTTGTGGCGCTTCATGCGGATGCGGTACGAGAAGTCGCCGCGCTCGACGGCACGCGTGCCTTTCTCGATGCGGTTCACGGCGCGGGAGATGGAGAAGATCAGCACCGCGGCGAAGGCGGTGGCGATGAGATACGCGAGCATCAGCGTCGTGGCGAGGCCGAGGATGATGCCGAAGATCGCGCGCATGATCTTCGAGTTCGTGGCGCCGCCGAAGTAGAACTGCACGAGGTTCGAGGTCGGATTGGAGATCGCGGTGAAGAGGCGTTTCTCCGGATTCGCCTCGCCGCTCTCCCAGTCGATGAGGCCGCCGCGCTCGGTGATGTCGTAGAAGAAGATGCGCCGCCAGCCGACGCCGCGCCGCGTGAAATCGCCGAAGTCGCCTTCGCTGATGTTGAAGCCTTGGCCTTCCTGCGAGGCGAGCCGCGTCGACACGACCATGCCGCCGCGTTCCTCGAGCGCGCGCTCCCACTGCTCGTTCATCGGCAGCGCGAGGACGACCGTGCGGCCGTTCGGATACTGGCGCGAAGAGACGAGCAGCGGCACGCCGGCGCGCAGCGCGAAGCCGCTGTACGTCGTCTCGTGCAGCCATTCGGGAAGCTTCTTCGCGGAGCCGTCGGCGGTGTCGTAGATCTCGATGCCGTCGAGGCGCGGCCGCTTGCCTTGCAGCGCGTAGTCGGCGTTGAGCGCTTCGAGCTGGCCGAGGGAAGACTGGCGTTCGGCTTTGAACGCCTGCTGGCTGGCGACGCCGGCGATGACGTAGAGGATCGCGGCGAGCAGCACGGCGAAGAGGAAGAACGGCAGCACGCCGATCATGACGTAGCTGAGGAAGAGGCGGCGGCCGACGGTCCAGAAGAGCTTGCGCAGGAACCAGCGCGTGAAGAGGGCGAGGCCGTAGAGCGTGAGGCAGCAGACGAGTAGCCAGGCGAAAAATTCGAGGACGCCGAGGTTGGGGACGGAGCGGTGAAAGCGCTCGGCGAGCGACTGGATGTAGTTGATGAGGACGATCGCGCCGATGCCGATCAGCCACACCACGAACGCCGGCGAAACGCCGCGCCGTTTCGGTTCCGGAGGCTGCGCGCCCGGAAGTCGCTCCATCTCGGTCATGATGACACACGGCGCCTCGCGCGCCCGGCCGCACCCAGAGTGATGTACGTTGCGCGCCGCGCAGAGTTGCGTGCAGACTTCGGCGCGCGTGTACGACTCTCACGCGTTCGACTCCCGGCCGCGTCCCGCCGCGTGGCGGCTGGCGGTCGTCGCGTTTGCGCAGTTCTTCATCGCGACGTCGATCGTGACGGCGCTGGCGCGCTTCGCGGCGCCGGTGACCGCGGCGTTGATCGCGCTCGTGCTCGCGCAGGCGGTGGCGCATCTGTGGCCGTCGCATCCTGCGCTGGCGGCGCGGCATTGGGCGTTCGTGCTGGCGGAGACGCTGGCGATCGTGCCGTGCGTGCGTTACGCGGCGAGCGATGCGTCGGCGGTCGCGCTGGTCGTCGCGTTTCTCGGCGCGGCCTCGGCGTTCGCGTTCGAGCGGCGCGCGCTGGCGATGCTCGCGAATGTCTACGACGTGCGGCTGCTGACGCGCGTCGAGCTCTGGCTGCTGCGCGTCGTGCCGTGCGCGATCGCGTTCGCCGGTCTGGGCTTCGCGCTGCGCGCGTGGGCGACGTTTTGGCCGGCGGCGACATTGGCCGTGATTGCGTTCGTTGCGGCGCTCGCGCCGGTGAAATCGCGCTTCGAGCAGCTGACACGCGTCGAACTGCGCGAGGCGGTCGCGCCGCTGGTCGTGCTGTTGCTCCTCACGATCGGCGCGCTCGCGGCGGCGTACGCGCGCACGGGCTTCGTTTGGCCTTTCGCCGGGAACGAGGCACAATGGCGCCAACCGTTACGTCCGCTTCGGTTGCCAGGAACATGAAAATCGCCGCTTTCTTGCTCGCTCTCTGTCTGTTCGCGCAGTCGCTCCCGGCCGCGTGCGTCAATCGTTTCGTCAGCCGCACCGAGCGCCACATTCAGGTCGTGACGCTGCTGACCGGCAGGCTCACGTTTCAGGAAGCACAGCTGCTCGCCGACACGATCGGCAAGCGGCAGGCGCCGCCGCTGGAGTGGGTCGATGACCACGGCAAGACGATCGCGAAGCAGTTCGGCGATCTGAAGGTCGTGCGCCCGATGCCCGTCGGCTGTGACGGCAAGAGCTCGGGCGTGGTGCTCATCGCGTGGTTCGCGACGGCGATCGTGCCGTCGAAGAAGATCATGGTGAAAGTCGACGCGAACACGACCATCGCGTTCGAACAACAGTAACTAGCGCCCCTCCCAGCGCGCGCTTCGTTTCTCGAGAAACGCGTTCAATCCCTCATTCGCATCGTGCGTCCGCGCGAGCTCGTCGAGATAGAGACGCTCCGTCGCGGCGAGCCGCGCTTCGAACTCGTCCGCCTGCGCGAGGCGGAACGCTTTCTTCGCCAAACGCACCGACGACGCGCTGTGCCGATAGAGGCGTTCGAGCCACGCGTTTGCGTGCGCGTCGAACTCCGCGTCGGTGAAGACAACATTGACGAGGCCGAGCTGTTCCGCGCGCGCGGCGTCGATTGCATCGCCCGTGAGCAGCAGCTCGAGACCCTTGCGCGGCGGGAGCTGGCGCGAGAGCTGGTAGGCGGCGACGGGCGGGAAGACGCCGAGGGCGATCTCGGGCTGGCCGAAGCGCGCGCGGTCGGAGGCGAGCACGAAGTCGCACGCGAGGGCGAGCTCGCAGCCGCCGCCGAGCGCGGCGCCGCGCACGAGCGCGACGGTGACGAGGTCGAGACGCGCGAGCGCGCGGAAGCAGTCGTGAAAGACGCGCAGCATCGTCGCGACGCGATCGCCGAGGTGGTCCTGCACGGATGCGCCGGCGGAAAAGGCGCGGTCGCCGGAGGCGGCGATGACGAGCGCGTGGCGATCGGGCGTCACGCGCGCGAGCGCGTCGCGCAGCTCTTCGAGCAGCGCGATGTCGAGAATGTGCAGCGGCGGCGCGTCGAGCGTGATGCGCCACGCGTGTTCGTCGGACGTGAGCGCGACCTTCGGCATCAGCGCACGCTGTGGCGCCGCTCGGGCGGCGGCGTGGACGTCTGTGTCCAGACCTCGATCGAGTGATCCGTGAGCACGTAGAGCCGGCCGGGCGCGGACGCGAGCACGCGCGGCGTCGACGGCAGCTCCGGCGCGGACGCGCTCGTCCACGTGCTCGCGGCGTAAAGATCGACCGCCGCGTCGCGTCCGACGACCGCCGCGCAGCCGCCGTCGATGCGAAGCTGCGCGCCGGTCGTGGCGACGGCTTGCAGGAACGTGCCGTTCGCGGCGAGCGTCGACTCGCTGAAGGCGTAGATGCGATCCGCGAGGATGTAGACGTTGTTGTTCGCGTACGACACCGACAGCGCGTTCGCCGGCGCTTTCACGGACGCGAGTTGCGCGGGATGCAGCGGATCGGCGAGATCGAGCACGCGCACTTCGTCCGGCAGCGAGAAGAGCGCGTACGCGCGCGCGCCGGACGTCACGACGTCGGTCGTGCCGCCGTTCAGCGACGCGGTGACGGCGAGCGAGAGCGGATCGAGGACGAGCGTCTTCTTCTGCGACTGCCCGGTGAGAAAGCCTTTCGTCAGCGAGACCCACACCGCGTTGCCGGCGGTGGTGATGCCGCGCGGCTGCGCGTCGGCGCCTTCGTCGATGGTCGTCTGCGCGAGCAGCGCGCCTGAGGTCGAGTACGCGGTAACGGTGCCGCTGCCGGAGAGCGTGAAGAAGCGGTCGCTCGTCGCCGCGATGTCGAACGCGCCGACCGAGCGGATGCTGCTGACGTACACCGGCGCGACGGACGTCCCGATCGCGTAGATGTCGATGCGGTCGTCGGATTGGAGGTAGAGCCGATTGCCGCCGATGACGGCGTTGGTCGGGAACTGGTTGCGCAGCAGCGCGACCGGCTGCGGCAGCGGCGCGAGCGGACGGATGGCGATCGGGCCGGCGGCGCCCGCGACGACGCTGATCGGCGCGGCGCCCGCGAACGCGTTTGCGCCGCCGGGCAGCGGCTGGCTGCGCGCGAGCGTCTGCGCGTTCGTCCAGACGTCGAGCGTCTGCGGCGAGAGCACGAGGAGGTCGCTGCCGGCGAAGGCGAGACCGCGCGGGATGAAGCCGTCGGAGCCGGCGAGCGCGCGGGTCGCGCCGCTGCCGAGGTCGATGACGTTGATGCGATAGGTAAAGACGGCGGCGCGCGTGGCGTCGAGCGCGAGCGGCGCGGAGACCACGCCGTCGACGTTGTACGTGCGCGTCGGCGCGGTGAAGTCGCCGGTCGCGTAGTAGCGGACGTCCGTCGTGCGCTCGTCCTTCACCACGGCCAGTGCGATGGCGTCGCCGGAGCGCGCGAGCTGTGCGACCGATGCTCCGATGTCGACGAGATGCGGCGTCGCGTCCGTCGCGGTCCAGAGCGAGCCGTCGGTGAGCAGTGCGACGATCGTGTTGCCGCGCAGCACTGCCGACCGAATGGTCGTGCGGAACGCGACGGTGAGCGCGGCGGTCGGGGTCTGCGCGTCGAGCGACCAGAGCGTCGCGGTCGCGCCGGCGGCAGTCAACAACTTGACCGTCTCCTGATCCTGCAGCGTGGCGCCGGCGATGGTCGTCCACGTGCGTTGCGGCGTCAGGGCGATGCCGTTCGCGTCGATGGCGTATTCCGCGATCGTTCCCGCGGCGTTCGTGAAGTACGCCTTGCCGCCGGCGATGATGGCGGACGTGGTCGCGCCGGTGGCGTAGCTGACGAGCGGATACGGATGCGTGAGCGCGGACGCGTCGAGCGTGAGCAGGCCGAGGTCGCCGGCGGCGACGTAGAGCGTGTCGCCGGAGCGGACGAGGCGGTGGATGGTGTTGTCGCCGTTGCCGCCGGACGCCGCGAACGTGGTCTCGAACGTCTGCGCGATGCGCTCGAGCGCGGTGAGATCGAACGCGCGGAGCGTGCGGTCGGGACCGGCGAGAAACCACTCGCCCGGACCCGCGGGCGCCACCGACGTCGCGCCGGTGGTCAACGTCTTGATCTTCACGTTCGACTGAAAGAGATCGGTGCTCTGCCCGAACTTGTCGGAGACGAACAGCAGGTCATCCGCCGACGCGTACACCGACGACGCGCGCGCGACGCTGTCGAGCGTTGCCACGTGCTGCGGGAACGCGGGCGAGGCGATCGAGAAGACCTCGACCGTGCTGTCGCCGTCGGCGGCGTAGAGCTTGTCCGCCGCGGAGGCGAGCGAGGTGACGTTCGGCGACGACGTCGGCAGCGTGAACGGCGCGCGCTGCGGGTTCGTCGCATCGAAGAAGTCGTAGTGGAAGAGTCCCGCGCTGGTGGCGAGGAAAAAGTACGGCGGCGCTACGAGGAGATCGTTGACGGTGCCGCCGGCGTCGAGCGTGCGCACGATGTCGATCGCGCTGCCGCTGCGGCGCAGGACGTACAGCCGCGCGCCGCTGCCTGCGTACGCGACGTTGTTTCCGATGGCGCGCACGACGCGCGTCGAGCCGGGGAGCGCGCGCGCCGCGAGCACGCCGTCCGCATCGCGCACTTCGACGCCGTAGCCGGTGGCGATCCAGACGCTGTTCCCCGCGTCGGGCGAGACGTCGTAGACGGTCTCACGGAACGCGCCACTGTAGCGCGGCGTCCAGTTGCACTGCGGGAAGACGGGAACGGCCAGGAGCAGGACGAGGAGAAGAAGGACCGCTTTCACACACCCGCGCATTTGTCCTCCAGTTTAGCGGGACACTAAGGAAGCCACCGCAACGCTTTTCGTACGTACGACGGATGCGGAACGTCGTGCAGCGCCTCGGGATCGATCCACGCGTACTCGCCGCGCGGATGCTGCTTCACCGCTCCCGCGTAGACCGAGAACTCGATGCGCCGCGTGGTCACGGTATGGCGGAACGTGCCGAGGAGCTCGCCGCGCGCGGCGGCGAGCGGCGAGCCGGTGAGGAGCGAGGTGTCGCCGTGCGGCAGGTGATACATCGCGTTCATCAGCGGTCCCGACTCGCGGCGCATGAGCACGCGTCCCTTGCGATCGGTGATGAGATATAACGCGATGCTGAGCTCGCGCGTCTCCGCTTTCACCTTCGGCCGCGGCAGCTCGCCGGCGCGGCCGGTCGCGCGCGCGACGCAATCGTTCGCGACGGGACAGAGCAGGCACGACGGATTGCGCGGCTTGCAGACGAGCGCGCCGACTTCCATCAGCCCCTGATTGAACGCGCGCGGCGTCTTGCACGCATCGACGAGCTCCGTCGCGCGCTGCCACGCGGCGTTCATCAGCGCGGGCGTGCCGAGCGAGTGCTCGATGGCGAAGAGGCGCGAGACGATGCGCGCCACGTTGCCGTCGACGATCGGCGCGTGCCGGTTCCACGCGACCGACGCGATCGCGCCGGCGGTGTAGCGGCCGATGCCGGGGATGGTCAGCAGCTCGTCGACGGTCGACGGGACGGTGCCGCCGAAGCGCGCGACGACTTCGATCGCGCCCGCGCGCAGCATCTTCGCGCGCCGGTAGTAGCCGAGGCCCGACCACGCCGCGAGCACTTCCTGTTCGGTCGCGCCGGCGAGCGCCTGCAGCGTCGGGAAGCGCGCCACGAAGCGCTCGAAATACGGCAGCACCACTTCCATCCGAGTCTGCTGCAGCATCACCTCGGAGACCCACACGTGGTACGGGTCGTAGCCGTTGCGCCAGGGGAGGGGCCGCTGGTGGCGCGCGAACCAGCGTTCGAGGCGGCGCGCGATTTGACCGGGGTCTGGGGCTTGCAACGTGGCGTTATTGTATTCTGCGAACGTCATCGAGGGCAGGATGAGCGAGCAGCTTCAGGGAACTGATTCCGATACCGAACAGGGCAAATACGTTTACTGCATCATCAAAACCGAGACGCCGCGCGACTTCGGCACGGTCGGCATCGGCGGGCGCGGCGACAAAGTTCACACCGTTCACTACCGCGAGTTCGCGGCGGTCGTGTCGAACTGTCCGCTGATCGTGTTCGATCCGACGCGTGAGAACGCGCTCGCGCACGAGCACGTCAACGAGCTCGTGATGAAGGACTTCACCGTGCTGCCGATGAGCTTCGGCACCGTCTTCCGCACCGAGAACGACATCAAAGAGTTCCTCAAAGGCACCTACGAGGCGCTCAGCGACGTGCTGCAGAAGATGGAAGGGAAGATCGAGTTCGGTCTCAAGGTGAACTGGGACAAAGACCAGGTCGTCAAAGAGATCGAAAACGAGAACGAGGAGATCCGGCGGCTGAAGGAAGAGATCCAGTCGTCGACGTCGACCTCCACGTACTTCTCGCGCATGCAGCTCGGGCGCGTCGTCGAGTCCGCGCTGCAGGCGAAGGCCGATCTGTACGTGACCGAGATCTACGAGGCGCTGCGCGACGCCGCGATCGCGTCGCGGTCGAACAAGCCGATCGGCGACAAGATGATCATGAACGCCGCGTTCCTCGTCGAGCGCGACAAGACCAAAGCCTTCGACGATCAGATCTCCGACATCGCGAAAAAGTACGAGAACAAGCTCTCGTTCCTCTACACGGGGCCGTGGCCGCCGTACAACTTCGTGAACATCCGGCTCAAACTGGAGAGAGCAGAACGCTGATGGCGTTTCTCCTCGACGACATCCTCATGCTCCCGCTGAAAGGCCCGATCGCGGGCTTTCGGTGGGTCATGAACACGATCCAGAAGATGGCGGATGAGGAACTGATGAACGATCAGCCGTGGAAGGAACGGCTGATCGAGCTGCAGATGCAGCTCGAGCTCGGCGAGCTCACGGAAGAGGAGTACACGCGCGAGGAAGCGATCGTGTTTCAGGCGCTGCGCGACATCCGCGCGCGCCGCGAGGCGATCACGCGCCAGTACGCGGCCGAGCGCGACGAAGACGAAGGCGGCATCGGGATCTACACCGGCTACGGCGACCGATGATCCTCTCCGAGCTCGACGAGCTCGCGTCGCGCCGCGTGGTGCTCTTCGGCGGCAAAGGCGGCGTCGGCAAGACCACGCTCTCGACCGCGGCCGCGCTGCATTACTCCGACTCGCGCCCTACCATCCTCTTCACGACCGATCCCGCCTCGAACCTCGGCGATTTCACGTCGTCGCCGCCGCCGAATCTCACCATCGAGTCGCTCGATGCCCGCGCGCTCTACGCGCGTTTTCTCGGCGAGCATCTCGAGTCGTTCCTGACCATCGCCGACCGCGGCACGTACCTCGATCGCGACGAACTGCGGCGGCTGATGGAGCTCGCGCTGCCCGGCATCGACGAGCTGATGGCGTGGATGCGCATCGGCGAGCTGGTTGAGCAGAACGCCGGTGCGCTCGTCGTCGTCGACACCGCGCCGACGGGACACACGGAGCGGATGCTGTCGGCCTCAGAGCATTTCCGCCAGCTCGCGGCGGCGCTCGACGCGATGGAGGAGAAGCATCGCGCGCTGGTCTACCAGTTCACGCGGCGCGAGGTGCGCGATGCGATGGACGCGTTCATCGACGACTTCGATGCGCGGGCGCGCGCGCGGCGCGAGCTGCTCCACGATCCCGCGCGCGCGGCGTTCGTGCCGGTGATGCTCTCCGAGCCGCTCGTCGTCGAGCAGACGCTGCGCACGGTGCGCAACGCGGACATTCACGTCCCCTTCGTCGTCCTGAACCGTGCGGTGCGCGACGCCGATTGCGCGCGCGACCGCGAGCTCGCGGAGCGGGATGCCGAGGCGCGGGCGCGGTTCGCGAGGGTCGTCGATGCGCCGCGCGCGTGCACGCCGCTCGATTCGTTCGACGCGATCCGCGCGTGGCTGCGCGGCGAGTCGCGCGGTCTCGCTACCGAGGCAACGACGCCGCGTGCGACGAACGCGCGTGTCGACGTCGCACGCTTCACGTTTTTGGCGGGCAAGGGCGGCGTGGGAAAGACGTCGTGTGCGAGCTCGATCGCGTTGCAGCTCGCGCGCGCGAATCCGGAAAAGCGCTACGTCGTGCTCTCCGTCGATCCCGCGCATTCGCTGCGCGACGTCTTCGCGCACAACGCGCCGCCGCCGAACCTCACGGTCGAGCTGATCGACACGCGCGCAAAGTGGGAACGCTTTCGCGCGACCCTCGGCGCGGAGATCGAGCGTGCGGTCGACGCGCTGACGCCGCGCGGCGTCTCCATCGAGCACGACACGGAAGCCGTGCGCCGGCTCATCGACATCGCGCCGCCGGGCGCCGACGAGCTCTTCGCGATCACGCGCCTCGCCGATCTGTTCGGCGATGAAACGCTCGCCGGCGTCGTCATCGACACCGCGCCGACGGGACACTTCCTGCGCCTGCTCGATCTGCCGTCGACGGCCACGGAATGGGTCCGCGAGTTCATGCGCCTCCTCCTCCGCTACAAGGACCTCGTCCCCGCCGGCTCCCTCGGCGAAGAGCTCGTTCATGCATCGCGCGCGATGCGCGAGCTCGAGGCGACGCTGCGTTCGCGCGACACGGCCGTTATCGTCGTCACGCGACCCGAGCGCATCGTCGTTGCCGAGACGCGGCGCCTCATCGACGACGTCGCGCAGCGCGGCCTGCGCGTGAGCTCCGTCATCGCGAACTACGTGACGCCGGAGAACGACTGCGCGTGCGATTGCGCACGACGCGCGGATGAGCTGATGGCGCTCGCGACGTTGCCGGATGCGGTGCTGATCGAACGCCGCGATGCGCCGCCGATGACAGCGGATGAGCTGGCGGCCTTGGTGCCGATCGTTGAATGAAGAACGCAGAACGCAGAACGCAGAATGTAGAAACCGCCGCGATGCGGGCGCGTTGACCGGCGCGCCGTGCCGCTTCTACGTTCTTCATTCTGCGTTCTGCGTTCTTCATTCGTTTTATAGTTTCGCTCTTGGACACCGTTCTCTACGTCTACGCCGTGACGCGCGAGCCGGCCACGCCGGACACGGACGGCATCGACGGCACGCGTCGCTTCGGCGTCGCGGAGAGCGACGGCATCGCCGCGGTCTTCACGGCCATGCCGTCCGCGGAGCTGTCGCAGGAGGTGATCGACCGCCGCGCGAACGATCTCGAATGGCTCGGCGCGATCGGCTACCGGCATCAGGCCGTCGTCGCCGAATTGATGAAGCTGACCGCGATCGTGCCGCTTCGCGCGTTCACGCTCTTCTCCGGCGCCGACGCGTTGCGCGCGTATCTGCACGAGCACGCGCATTTGTTAGGCGCGCAGCTCGAGCGCCTCGGCGACAAGCAGGAGTGGACGCTGCGCGTCGAGTTCGAGCCGGCGCGCTGGAGCGAGGCGCTGGTCGCGCGTGCGGAGTCGCTGCGCGAGCTGCAGGCGCAGATCGCCGCCGCGCCGCCGGGACGCGCGTTCCTGCTGCGCAAGAAGCTCGACGACGAGAAGAAGCGCGCGTCGCGCGAGGCCGAGCAGAACGTCGTCGCGGAGATCGAGCAGGCCGTCGCCGGCAGCCTCCGCTGCGAGACGTTCGCGGAGACGCGCGAGCGGCGCGACGGCGCGTTTCCACAGATCAACATCCTTCTCGAGCGCGACGAGGAAGCGGCTTTGCAGGAGTTGCACGCGACGCTCATGGATCGCTACGCCGGTGAAGGCGTGGTGGTTGGCGTGAGCGGGCCGTGGCCGCCGTACTCGTTTGCCCACGACTGAACCATGTCTGAGAACGTCGAAGAACTCGCGCTGCTGGAGATGCTCGATCATCTGCTCGATCGCGGCGTGGTCATCGCCGGCGAAGCGATCGTGTCGATCGGCGACGTGGACCTTCTCTACCTCGGCCTGAACGTCATCCTCGCAAACGTCGACGCGGTCATCCGGACATCGAAGCGATGAGATTCGTCGTCATCGGCGCGCATCGCCGGCGCGACGACATCGACGCGCCTGCCGAGGCGCTCGCGTGCGGTGAGCTCTTTCTGAGCGCGTTGCCGATCGCGGACGAGCAGCCGGTCTCGGACCGCGAGCTGCTCGTCGCAGTCGCGAAGCTGCGCGCGCGGCTGCTCGACCGCGCGACGTTCGTGGCCATCCGCTACGGCCTCGCCGTGCGCGACTCCGCGGAAGGGGAGTCGAAGTGCGCCGCGCATCTGCCGCGCTGGACGCGTCTCCTCGACGCGCATCGCGACGACGTCGAGATGACGCTGAAAGCCGCCGCCGCTGCCGCGCGTCCGCGTCCCGATCGTCGGGACTTCACGAGCGGCGCGGAGTATCTGCGCGCGCTGCACGAGGCCACGAACGCGTCCGCCGCCGATCCGGCGTTCGTGAAAGAAGCAGAGGCGCGCATCCTTCCGTTCGCCAAAAAACATCGCTGGAGTCATCGCGACGAGAAGTCGATCGAGCTCGCGGCGCTCGTGCCGCGTGCGCGCGTCGAGGACGTGCGCGCCGCCGGCGAGGAGTTGCGCCGCACGTGCGCGCAGGTGCCGTTTCTGCTGTCGGGTCCGTGGCCGCTGGAGGTCTTCGCCGATGATGCTGACCAATGAAGAAGAGCAGCTGCGGCGCGCGCTCACGTTCGCGGAGTCGGTCGTGCCGGAGCGCATCGCCGCCGACTCGGAGATCGTCGAGAACGGGCTCGCGAAGCTCGTGCTGTCGATCGTCGAGCTCGTGCGGAAGCTGCTCGAGAAGCAGGCGCTGCGCCGCATGGACGCGGGCAACCTCACCGACGACGAGATCGAGCGCGTCGGCGCGGCGCTCATGAAGCTCGAGGAAAAGATGGCGGAGCTCAAGCGCACGTTCGGCCTGTCCGACGAAGATCTGAATCTCAAGCTGGGCCCGGTAAAGATGTGGGAATGATGTTGACTCGCGGATGCGGCACCGTTAAAAGGTGAGCACTCGAAGATGGGAGTCGCGATTGCCTATCGATGATCGGGGAGGATCGCTCCAGCGGCAGCCGCAGGGGTTGGTCGACATCCTCGACAAAATCCTGGACAAGGGGCTCGTGGTCGCCGGAGACGTGAAGGTCTCGCTGGCGAACGTCGAGCTGCTGACGATCCAGCTGCGCCTCGTGATCTGTTCGATCGACAAGGCGGAGGCGATCGGCATCAACTGGTGGCGCTCGGACCGTTTCTACTCGAGCGACCCGCGCGCGTTGCGCGGCGCCGAGGAGTACGACGAGCTGCGCAACCGCATCGCGGATCTCGAACGTCAACTCAATGCACGCGAGCTTCCCGCCGGGAAGCCTGGAGAGAGGAAAGGCAGGTAAGTCATGGCTGTTGAACGCGCCCCAGGCGGAACCAGTCTCATCGACGTACTGGACCGCATTCTCGACAAAGGTATCGTCGTCGACGCGTGGGTTCGCATCTCTCTCGTCGGTATCGACCTGATCACCGTTGAGGCCCGCGTCGTCATCGCATCGATCGATACGTACCTCAAGTACGCGGAAGCCGTCGGCATCACGTCGACCGTGGCCCGTCCGGCCCTCGGCCCCGGCGAAGGCGGCGGCGGTGTCGGTGCAGGCGCGGCAGCGCCCGCCGGCACCACGCGCACCTAGTTCCGCGCGAAACCGCGGGGGCGGCTACGCGCCGCCCCCTCCGCGCTGCAGCCAACGGTCGAACCAGTCGCCCACGGTCTGGTACCACAGGCGCGAGTTCTGCGGCTTGAGCACCCAGTGCCCTTCGTCGGGGAAGTAGAGCAGCTCCGACGGCACGCCGCGACGCTGCAGCGCGGTGAAGAGCTGCAGCCCTTCGCCGATCGGCACGCGGTAATCGAGCTCGCCGTGCGACACGAGCGTCGGCGTCGCGAAGTTCTTCACGAAGCGATTCGGCGACCACTTCTCGTACAGCTCCGGGTTGTCCCACGGATTGCCGCCGAACTCCCATTCCGGAAACCATAGCTCCTCGGTCACGCCGTACATCGACTGCAGGTTGTAGACGCCGGCGTGCGAGACGAGCGCTTTGAAACGGTTCGTGTGGCCGAGGATCCAGTCGATCATGTAGCCGCCGAACGAGCCGCCCGCGGCGCCGATACGCGTGCCGTCGACGAACGGCTGCTGCGCGAACGCGTCGACGCCGTTCATGATGTCGGTGTAGACGCGGCCGCCCCAGTCGCGCGAGATCTGTTCGACGAACGGCTGGCCGAAGCCCGAGGAGCCGCGCGGATTCGGCATGAGGATCACGTAGCCGCGCGCGGCGAAGACTTGCGGGTTCCAGCGATACGACCAGGCGTCGCTCCACGCGCCCTGCGGTCCGCCGTGAATGAGCACGATGGCCGGATACTTCTTCGCCGGATCGAAGTTCGGCGGCGTGATGAGGTGTCCCTGGATCTGCGCGTTGTCGGCGCCGGTCCACCAGAGGTCGCGCGTCGCGCCCATGGCGATCTGCGCGAGCCGCGCGTCGTTCTCGTGCGTGAGCTGTTTGACCGCGCCGCCGCGCTGCATCGCGTAGATGTCGCTCGGACGCCGCAGCGTCGACATCGAGAAGTAGATCGTCTTGCCGTCGCGTGCGACGGCGACGTCGGACGCGGAGCCGCTGTTGTTGACGAGCGACGTGCGTCCGTCGAGCGAGACCTCGTAGATCGCTTCCTTGCCTTTGAGCGGCGCGGTGATGAAGAGCGACTTGCTGTCCGGCGACCACGTCGCGGATTCGATCCAGTCGTTGAACTGCGACGCGATGCGCTGTGAGGTACCCGAGGTGCGGTCGTACAGCCAGAGCTCCCAGAGATCGGATTCGTAGCCGCCGCGCGCCTGCGAGCGCCACGCGATCCAGCGGCCGTCCGGCGAATAGACGGGGCTCGTGTCCGCGCCCGTGCGCGTCGTGATGCGTCGCGCGTCGCCGCCGCCGATCGGCACGAGGAACAAATCGCTGTTCGTCGTGACCTCGGGATGCTCTTCGGTTGTCCGCGCGTAGACGAGCTCGCGGCTATCGGGCGAGACGTCGAACTCGCCGCCGCCGCCGACGGAGAACGGCGGCGCATCGAACGCGCCCGGCGTGAGGTCACGCGCCGCGCCACCGTCGAGCGGCACGTAGATGATGTGCGCGCGCGTCGGCTCCTGCCAACCGTTCCAGTGGCGATAGAGCAGGCTCGTGATCACGCGCGCCTTCGTCGGTGCCTTCTCCGCGGCCGCGTCCTTCTGCTCGGTGCATTGCGGATCGACGCCGCATTCGGGATAGATGTCGGAGACGAGCACGAGTCCCGAGCCGTCGGGCAGCCACTTCACGCTGCCCGCGCCGCCGGCGAGGCTGGTCAGCTTGCGCGACTTCCCGCTCGCGACGTCGTAGAGATAGACCTGCTTCGCGCCGCCGTCGCGGTTCGAGACGTACGCGAGCGTGCGGCCGTCGGGCGACCACGCCGGCTCTTCGTCCTGTTTCGTGCCGTCGGTGAGCTGCCGCGCGGTGGCGCTGCTGCCGTCGGCGCGCAAGAGATAGATCGAGCTGCGTCGCGCGTTCGCGGCGAGGTCGATGGTCGACGCGTCGTACGCGATCCAGCGGCCGTCGGGCGAGAGCCGCGGCGCGCCGATGCGGCGCATCGCGGCGAGATCCTCGAACGTCATCGGACGCTGCGCGAGCACGGGGAGTGCGAGGAAAAAGCAGATCAGCAGTTTTCTCATCGGATGTATCCCAACGATCGAAGGTTGTCGTAGTACTCCTGGTTGAGCGTCGTGGCGGACGCGGCGGACGTGCGCGCGCCGTACGTGGCGATGCGCGGTTCAGGATTCGTGCTCGCCGCGGATTTGCCGGGCATTTCGGCGGAGAGCGGAAAGCCGAGGAGGTCGAGCAGCGTCGGCGCGACATCCCAGGCGCTCGTCGCGTGCAATGGAAGATCCGACGCGAGCACCGCCGCGCCGCGCTGGCCGTCGCCGGGCAGCCCGACCACCACGACGTCGTAGCCGCGCGCGCGCAGCTCGCCGATGAGACGCGTGAGTCCGTCGAGCACGCGCAGCGACTGCGCGAGCTGCATCGTGCGGTCGAGCTCGAGGCGATTGAGGATGACGTCGAGCGCGGGGAGGTAGACGGTGGCGAAGCGCGGCGCGGACGTCAGGCGCTGGAGAAACGCGGCGCGCGCGACGTTGTCGAGCCGCACCGGATCGGCGCCTGCGCTGCCGAAAATGCGGTCGGGACCGACGGACGTCAGCGCGCCTTCGCGCACGTCGGCGGTCGTCCACCAGTTGACCGCGAGCGCGGGCAGGCCGCGGCGCGCGACGACTTCCCAGAGGTAGTCGCGGCGCCGCACGGTCGGCGGCAGCGGCTCGCGGCGCGCGAGGCCGTGCAGCAGGACGAAGTCGGCGCGCGAGATGCGCTGCAGGATGTGCGCGCCGCCGGGGAAGCGAACGCCTTCGATCGCCCGTACGCCGTGCGCGTCCGTGCGCACGCCGGTGCCGAGGGACGCCCAGCGTTCGGTGGTCGAATCGCCGGGGATCGCGGCGATCGGCGTGGCGCGCAACGCGTGCGCGAGATCGGGACGCGACTCGAAGATCTCGTACGTGAGGCCGTCGACCGCGATCAGTGCGACGTTGCGCGACGTCGGCGTCGTCACGACCATCGGCTCGGACGCCACGCGCTCGCGGCTCGCGTACGCGGGCACGAACAGCAGCGCGATGAGCGCCGCCGCCGCGACCGCGAGCGGCACACCGCGCGGCTTCTGATGGATCGCCGGAATGCGCCGCACTTCATAGATCGAGAACGACAGCAGCGCCGCCGAGACGACGAGCGTCGCCACGAGAAAGTACGCCGCCGACAACGCGACGCCGATCACGAGCTCGCCCGTCGCCGGACTCGTGTCGAAACGCGACCACCACAACGCGACCGGCGCGACCAGCAGCGCGCCCGCCGCGACGGAAATCGCCAGCAGCGCCCGCGGCGTGTCGATCGGCAGCGCCGGACGCACCTTCAGCACGAGCGCAATGATCACCACGAGCGCAAACACCGCCACGAGCCACGCCGCCGCGTACGACACGAACAGCGCGAACGTCTCGTACGCGCTCACCGGTGCATTGCGGACGAGCATCACCGCCGTCATCGGCAGCGCCGCGAACGCCGCGATCAACGTGGCCGCCTTCAGCGCGACCAGCGTCAGCTCCAGCCAGAACGCGCGCGAGCTCCACGGATCGAGCGCAAACCAGCGCTCGATTCCATGCGTGAGATATCCGCGGTCGCGCAGCTGCGCGCGAAGCGAGTCGACGTCGGACACGGGGCGAATCGTAAAGGATGAATGAAGAACGCAGAACGCAGAATGAAGAATTGAGAACCCGCGCCGGTCCCCTTTCTCAATTCTTCATTCTGCGTTCTGCATTCTTCATTCAGCTTTTCCCTCGGAATACCTCCGTCCCTTCCGCGTTCTCCCCTCCCGAGCCCTAATGGACTCCCCACAGCCTCGCCGCCGCACCCTTCCCCAAATCTTTTCCGGCGCCGTTTTGCTCCTCGGCGTGATCGCGCTGAAGATGAAGGCGCTGCTGCTGCTGTTCCTCGAGCGCGGGCGCGCGTTCTTCGTCAATCCGTTCGAAGGCTTCGGCGCGATGCAGTACGCCGTCGCCGGTGGCTCGTTCGTCGTCACGATCGCGGCGTACGCCACGCAGGCGCCGCTCGCCGTCGTCATCGGCTTCGTCGTCATCACGCTGATCCACGAGATCGGCCACGCCGTGGCCATCCGCATGAAAGGTCTGCGCGCCGGCTTCATGGTGTTCATCCCGTTCGTCGGCGGCGCGGTCACGCTCAAGGACCAGCCGCGCTCCGCGTTCGACGACGCCATCATCGGCCTGGCCGGTCCCGCCGCCGGCACGGCGGCGTCGCTCGTCACGCTCGAGATCTACAAATGGCAGCGCGAGCCGACGTGGCTCCTCATCGCGCTGCTCGGCTTCGCGCTCAACTTGATGAATCTCATTCCGATCGGCATGCTCGACGGCGGACGCATCTCCGCCGCGGTGACGAAGTGGATGTGGGTTCTCGGCGGCGGCGCGGTCGTCTACAAAGTGATCGACCAGCCCAACCCGCTGATCATCCTCATTGCCGTGCTCGCCGCGTTCCAGGTCTACGCCTCGATCGTCCGCGAGAAAACGGACAAACGCTTCTACGAGGTCACCGCCGGACAGCGGGCGGCAATTGCCGTGCTCTATTTTGCGTTGGTGATCTTCCTGGGCCACCAGACCTGGATGGCCTACGCGCGCCTGGAACTCCTCCGGCGCTGACTTTGCGATAAGGTTTAATTTCGATGATCGACAAATTTCTCACGATGATATTCGGCTCGCAGCACGAGCGGGACGTGAAGGCCATGCGGCCCACCGTCGAGCGCATCAACGCGCTCGAGCCCGAGATCAGCCGGCTCTCCGACGACGAGTTGCGCGCGAAAACGGAAGAGTTCCGCCAGCGCCTCCGCCCCGCCGTCCAGGCGCTCGCCGACGTGCGCCGGGAAGTTCCCATCGACGAAAACGCCGTCAAGGCCGCGAAGGCGGATCTGCAGGCGGCGCTCGACGAGATTCTCCCGGAAGCATTCGCCGTCTGCCGCGAGGGCGGCAAGCGCGTGCTCAACATGCGGCACTTCGACGTGCAGCTGATGGGCGGCATCGTGCTCCACCGCGGCAAGATCGCCGAGATGAAGACCGGCGAAGGCAAGACCCTCGTCGCGACGCTGCCGGTCTATCTCAACGCGCTCACCGGCCGCGGCGTGCACGTCGTCACCGTCAACGACTATCTCGCCCGCCGCGACTCGGAGTGGATGGGCCGTCTCTACCGCTTCCTCGGGCTCACCGTCGGCGTGATCCAGAACCCGCACGGCGACCGCGAGCGGCAGCAGGCGTATCGCTGCGACGTCACGTACGGCACGAACAACGAGTTCGGCTTCGACTACCTCCGCGACAACATGAAGTTCGATCTCGAGGCGATGGTGCAGCGCGAGCCCGCGTACGCGATCGTCGACGAGGTCGACTCGATCCTCATCGACGAGGCGCGCACGCCGCTCATCATCTCAGGACCGTCCGAGGAGTCGGTCGACAAGTACTACGACGTCGACCGCATCATCCCGAAGCTGGTCAAGGACGTCGACTTCCAGGTCGACGAGAAGCAGCACACCGCGGTGCTCACCGAAGAAGGCGTCGCACACGCGGAGAAGCTGCTCAAGGTCGACAACCTCTACGACCCCGCGAACATGGACACGCTGCACGCGGTCAACCAGGCCGTGCGCGCGCACGCGCTCTACCGCAACGACGTCGAGTACCTCGTCAAAGACGGCGAGGTCATCATCGTCGACGAGTTCACGGGACGCTTGATGCCCGGCCGCCGCTGGTCGGACGGTCTGCATCAGGCGGTCGAAGCGAAAGAAGGCGTGCGCATCGAGGCGGAGAATCAGACCCTCGCCACGATCACGTTCCAGAACCTCTTCCGCATGTACGACAAGCTCGCCGGCATGACCGGCACCGCGGACACGGAAGCCGCGGAGTTCGACAAGATCTACGGCCTCGAGGTCGTGGTGCTGCCGTCGAACCGTCCCAACGTCCGCCGCGATCTGCCGGATCTCGTCTACCGCACGGAGCGCGAGAAGTTCGACGCGATCGTCGCGGAGATCAAGGAACGACAGGCGACGGGACAGCCGTCGCTCGTCGGTACGATCTCGATCGAAAAATCGGAGCACCTCTCGACGCTGCTCAAGCGTCAGGGCGTGCCGCACGTCGTCCTCAACGCCAAGTATCACGAGCGCGAAGCCGAGATCGTCGCGCAGGCGGGCCGCAAGGCCGCGGTCACCATCGCGACGAACATGGCCGGCCGCGGCACGGACATCCTCCTCGGCGGCAACCCGGAGTTCGTCACCGCGCAGAAGACGAAGGAAGTGGTCGAGCCGGCCGAGCGGACGAAGATCGAGGAAGAGATTCGCGAGCAGTGGCAGCGCGATCACGATGAGGTCGTCCACGCCGGCGGCTTGCACATCATCGGCACCGAACGCCACGAGTCGCGCCGCATCGACAATCAGCTGCGCGGCCGCTCCGGACGCCAGGGCGACCCCGGTTCGTCGCGCTTCTACCTCTCGCTCGAAGATGACCTCATGCGTATCTTCGGCGGCGATCGCATCATGGGCCTCATGGAACGCCTCGGCATGGAGGAAGGCGTTCCCATCGAGCACGGCATGGTCACGCGCGCCATCGAGCGCGCGCAGAAGCAGGTCGAGGGACGCAACTTCGAGGCGCGTAAGCACCTCCTCGAATACGACGACGTCATGAACAAGCAGCGTGAGTCGATCTACACGCTGCGCCGCTCGATCCTCGAAGGCCGCGAAGGGAAGGAGTACATCCTCAACGCCGCCGACGAGATCGTCGACTATCTCGTCGAAACGCATCTTCCCGCCGACGACCGCGCGCATCCGGACGAGGCGGAGCTCAACGCGGAGCTCTACGACTACTTCGGCCTCGACCTCGAGGACGCGGGCGTCGACCTCGCCACCGACAACCTCGACAACGTCAAATACAAAATCGTCGAGACGGTCAACAAACGCTACGAGGAGAAGGAAAAGCTCATCGGCGCCGACAACATGCGCCTCAATGAGAAGTACCTCCTGCTGCAGGTCATCGACCAGCAGTGGAAGGATCACCTCCTCAACATCGACCACCTCAAGGAAGGCATCGGCCTGCGCGGCTACGGCCAGCGCGATCCGCTGATCGAGTACAAGAAGGAGTCGTTCGAGATCTTCCAGGAGATGATGGAGCGCATCCAGGATCGCGTCGTCAAGATCCTCTGGAAGATGGAGCTCGTCTCACGCGACGCCGACGATGAAGCCGAAGTGCAACGCGTCCAGCGCGCCCTTCCGCCCCAGCCACCGAAGCAGCAGATGACGTTCTCCGGCGCCCCGAAAGAAGCCGCCGCGCCGGTCAAGCGCGGGCAGGCCAAAGTCGGCCGCAACGACCCCTGCCCCTGCGGCTCGGGCAAGAAGTACAAGAAGTGCCACGGTACCGCCGCCTGAACCCCGCGGCGTAAACTGAAGCCGCATGCCGCACCTCGCCATCGACATCGATAAAGACAAACTCCGTGACTTCTGCCGCAAGTGGAAGATCACGGAGTTTGCGCTTTTCGGGAGTGCCGTCCGCGAGGACTTCCGGCCGGACAGCGATGTGGATGTGATGGTTTCGTTCGCGGAGGATGCGGAGTGGTCGCTGCTGCACATGGTCGACATGAAGGCGGAGCTGGAGCGCATGTTCGGCCGCGACGTCGACCTGCTGACGCGCTACGGCGTCGAGCGCAGTCTGAATCGCTACCGGCGCGACTCGATCCTCAACTCGGCGGTGCTGCTTGACGTCGCGTGAGCCGCGCGAACTCCTCGAGGACATCTTGGTTTCGGCGCGCCTTGCTCGTCAGTACGTCGACGGCCTCGATTTCGCCAAGTTCGAGGCAGACGTGCAAACGCAGGACTCCGTTGTCCACCGGCTCGAGCTCATCGGCGAAGCGGTCGGCAAGCTGCCGGATGCAGCGATGGCGGCGATTCCGGGCATTCCGTGGTCGCAGATTCGCGGAATGCGCAACCTGCTCGCGCATCAATATTGGGACGTCGACCTGCGGCGCGTCTGGGCCGTGGTTCGCGACGATCTCCCGCCGCTCCTCGCGGCCATCGAGGCACACCACCCATGACCACCATCGGCTTCATCGGCGCCGGCAACATGGCGGAGGCGATGATTCGCGGGTTGCTCCGCGGGACCTTCACCGCCGAGCAGATTTCGGCGAGTGCGCCGCGGGAAGAGCGCGCTCGGGAGTTGCGCGAGCGGTATGCGATCGAGGCGGTGACGGACAACAAGGTTCCGGCGGCGGCGCGCATCGTGGTGTTGTCCGTCAAGCCGCAGATTCTGAGTCGCGTGCTCGAGGAAGTCGCGGACGCGATCGCGCCGGATGCGCTGGTGATTTCGATCGCGGCGGGGATCCCGGTCGCGGCGATTCAGGCACGGCTGGCGAGCGGGACGCGCGTGGTGCGCGCGATGCCGAATACGCCGGCGCTCGTCGACGCGGCGGCGACGGCGATCGCCGGCGGCGAGCATGCGCGCGAATCGGATCTCGCCGACGCGAAGCGGATCTTCGACGCGATCGGGCTCACGGTCATCCTCGAGGAATCGCAGCTCGACGCCGTGACGGGGCTCTCCGGCTCAGGGCCGGCCTACGTGTTCCTGATTCTCGAAGCGCTGAGCGATGCGGGCGTGAAGGTCGGCTTGTCGCGCCGCACGGCGCAACTGCTCGCGGCGCAGACGGTGCTCGGATCGGCGAAGCTGCTGCTGGAAACGAACGAGCATCCCGGACGGTTGAAGGACATGGTCACCTCGCCCGGCGGCACGGCGATCACGGGTTTGCATACGCTGGAGAACGGCGGCGTGCGCACGACGCTGATGAATGCGGTCGAAGCGGCGACGCGCCGCTCGCGCGAGCTGGGCGAGGCGATTCTGAAGAAGGAGTCGTAGCAGTGGCGGTGGAAGTACTGGACGACGTCGAACGGGAACTGCACGAGGCCACCTCGCGCGCGGCGACACTCGTCACCTCAACGAGCGGCCGTCTCTTCACCGTGCGCCCGAATCCCGGCAGCTGGTCCGCCGCCGAATGCCTCTCGCACCTCAGCCTGTCAACGCAGATGTTTCTCCCCGTGCTGCGCAAGGCGATCGACGAGGCGAAGCAGCGCGGTCTCACCGCCGCCCGCGCGCCGAAGATGGACGTCCTCGGACGCGTGCTGCGCTGGTTCCTCGAGCCGCCGACCCGCATCCGCTCGAAGACCACGGCGCCGTTCGTGCCGCGTTCCGTGCGCGCGAAAGCGGAAGCGCTCAACGAGTTCGCGCGGCTGCAGGAACAGCTCATCGACCTTCTGCACGACGCGCGCGCGTACGACCTGCAGCGCATCAAAGTCGTCTCGCCGTTCGACAAGCGCGTGCGCTACAACGTCTACTCCGCGTTCCGCATCATCGCCGCGCACGAGCGCCGGCATCTGTGGCAGGCGGAGCAGGCGGTCGCCGCGCTTCGCGGCAACGCCGCGCATGCGGCCGCGTGAGCTGAATTACGCCGCGGAACGCCGCGCGCGCAGCCACTCGATCACGCCCGGCAGCAGCGACAGCGCGATCACGACGATGATCACCGTCTCGATGTGCTTCTCCGTCGCCGGGAAGATCGTCACGAGCAGGTAGCCGATCATCGTCATCGAGAACACCCACGCCGTGCCGCCGATGACGTTGAACGCGGCGAAGCGGCGGTAGCCCATGTTGCCGATGCCGGCCACGACCGGCGCGAACGTGCGGATCACCGGCACGAAGCGCGCGATGATGATGGTCTTGCCGCCGTGGCGCTCGTAAAAGTCATGCGCGGCGATGAGGTGCTTTTTCTTGAAGAGCAGCGAGTCCTCGCGGCGGAAGAGCGCGGGCCCGAGGCGGCGGCCGATGAAGTAGCCGGTCGCATCGCCGGCGATCGCGCAGACCATCAGCAGCAGATTGAGAAGAACGATGTTGAGGTCGCCTTTCGCGGCGAAGAGGCCCGCGGTCACGAGCAGCGAATCGCCCGGCAGAAAAAATCCGACCATGAGTCCCGTCTCGATGAAGACGATAATGGCCAGCGCGATGTAGCCGCCCGTCTGCACGAGGCCGCGCACGTCGCTGAGGTAATGCAGCAGATGCCGAATCGACTCCATGAGGGACGCGAATCCTAGCATGCCCGACTCGCCCGGCTCGTACGACGTCGTCGTGCTCGGCGGCGCCTTCAGCGGCGCTGCCGCCGCCATTCTGCTGCGCCGCGAGCTCCCCGCATTGCGCGTGCTCATCGTCGAGAAAGCGGAAGCGTTCGACGAGAAGGTCGGCGAGGCCACGACGGAGATGTCGGCGATGTTCCTCACGCGCCGCCTCGCGATGTGGCACCACCTTGAACGCGAACAGCTGCCGAAGGAAGGGCTGCGCTACTGGTTCTCGAACGCGAAAGTCACCGGCCACGCGAATGCGACCGAAGCCGGCGGCTACATCCGCAGCACGGTCCCCGCCTTTCAGCTGCGCCGCGATGCGCTCGACGAGCATCTGCTCGCCACCGCCGTCGCGGAAGGCGCGGATCTGTGGCGTCCCGCGCGCGCGCTCGACGTCGCGCTCGGCGAGTTCTCGCACACGCTGACGCTCGGCGCCGGCGGCGCGATGCGCACGATCACGTGCAAGTGGATCCTCGACGCGACCGGCCGCGCGAACTTCATCGGACGCAAGCTCGATCTCGTCACGCGCAACGACGAGCATCCCACTGCCGCCATCTGGTGCCGCTGGAAGAACGTCCGGCACATCGACGATCTCGCCGTGCGCCTCGGCATCGCACCGAACAACGTCGGCTCGCGCCGCCTCGCGACGAATCACTACACCGGCTACGGCTTCTGGATCTGGGTCATTCCGCTCGGCAACAGCGAGACGAGCATCGGCGTCGTCTTCGACAAACGCCTCGTCGATCTCCATCACAGCAAGAACCGCGCGGAAGACTTCGTCGCGTTTCTGAAAGCCATTCCGTCGCTCTCCGAGATCCTCGACGGCGCCGAGCCGCGGCTCGAAGATCTGCGCTTCTACTCGCACCTGCCGTACGTCTCGAAGCAGTACATGGGACGCGGCTGGTCGCTCCTCGGCGATGCCGCGGCATTCCTCGATCCGTACTACTCGCCGGGACTCGATCACGCGGCGTTCACCGTCGACGCCACGGTCGGCATCATCAAGCAGCAGCAGATGGGCGAGGACGTCACCGCGCGCATCGCCGAGCACAACGCGACGTTCGCACGCTCGTACGAACGCTTCTTCCGCGCCGCCTACAAGGACAAGTACTACTACATGGGCGAGGCCGATCTGCTCTCGGCGTCGTTCCTCATCGATACCGCGCAGTACTACATCTTCGTGGTGATCCACGCGTATCGCATCCTGCGCCGCTTCGACTGGATGCCGGTGCTCGGGCCGAAGCCGGCGTTCATCAGCTATCACTTCATGCAGCTCTACAACCGGCGCTTCAAAGCGATCGCAGAACTGCGCCGCGCCGCCGGCGAAGAAGGCGCGCGCAACGACGGACGCCGCATCACCGCGTACTACAACCTCGGCTTCGCGCCGATCCGCATGGCCGTTCGCGGCTGGATGTTCTGGATGCGCGCCGAGCTCGATGCGCTGCGGTTGCAGTGGAAGGTGCGGCGGATGCGGCGCCGCGCTATAGCGTCGCCAGAGCCGCGCGCCGAACCTTCCCCCGCTCATCCACCGGCAGCTCCTCGATGAGCTTCACGATGCGCGGGACCTTGTGCGCGGAGAGCCGCGCGCGGCAGAACTCGCGTACGAGCTCGCGCGTCACGTTCGGCGTCGCCACGACCGCCGCGGCCACGACTTCGCCGCGCGCTCCGGCCGCCTCGCCGTAGACCTTCGCCTCGCGCACGCCGTCGAGCTGCAGGATCACCGCCTCGACTTCGCGCGGGTTCACCTTCTTGCCGGCGGTGTTGATCAGATCGCTCGCGCGTCCGGTCAGCGCGACCTCGCCGTCCGCGCGCAGCTCGACGAGATCGTCCGTCGTGAACGCGCCGTTCGGGAACGGCGTGAACGTCGCCGCATCGAAGAGATACCCCGCGGCGACGGACGCGCTGCGCACGGTGAGACGTCCGCGCTCGAGCGCGAGCGTGACGCCGTCGAGCGGCGTGCCGACGGTGCCGCGCTCGACGGCGCCGCCCGCGCGGTCGTACGTGATGCCGCCGCATTCGCTGCAGCCATAGAACGAATGAATCGCCGCGCCGAAGCGCTCGCGGAAACGGCGCGACGTCGACGGCGGCAGCGGAGCGCCGGCGGAGAGAAACGTCCGGATGCTCGTGAACTCGCCGTGCGCGGCGCTCGCGAGATGCTCGAAGACCATCGGGATGAGCGGCGCGACCGTGCAGCCGTGGCGGTTCGCGAGCTCGATCAGCGACTGCGGCAGGTAGTCATTCGTGATGACGAGCGCGGTGCCCTGCACGAAGAGCGGCGTGACGAGGTTCGAGAAGCCGTACGAATGCGACAGCGGGATCGCGCCGAGATTAACGTCCATGGCTCGGATGTCCATCGTCGCGCAGATGTTCGTGCAGTCGGCGAGGAGGTTCGCTTCCGTCGTGACGATGCCCTTCGGCTTGCCGGTCGAGCCCGACGTCAGCTTGACGAGCACGGCGTCGTCGGGAACGAGCGGGCGCTCCGCAACGCTGCGCGTCGAGAACGACGTGGTCTCGGGATCAGAGCGATAGGCGAGACCTTTGACGGCGAAGTGGCCGAGGATCGAGGCGACTTCGGATTCGTTCGCGTCGCGGTCGATCGGGATGAGGACGAGGCGGAGGCGCAACGCGGCGAGAATCACCGCGACGAGGTCGATGGAATTCGGGAGCTTCACCGCGAGCGCGTCGCGTTCGCGAAGGCCGGAGGCGGAGAGGCGCGCGGCGAGCTCGGCGGCGCGGTCGAGCAGTTCCGCGCGCGTGACGAGCGTGCCGCGCTCGCCGTCGATCAGCGCCGCCGCGTGCGGATCGGCGTCGACAAGGGATTGAAATCTTAGGTACATAGAGGACCGTTGCGCAGAATAACATGCGCTCTCCGAGCCGTTGATTCCCGCGATAGACTGCACCTGACATGGATCTCAAACGCAAACTCAAAGAGCTGCTCATCGAGCGGCTGAAGTTCGAAGACATGACCCCCGACGACATCGCCGATGACGAGCCGCTCTTCGCCGGCGGCCTCGGCCTCGACTCCATCGACGCGCTCGAAATCGTGGTGATGCTCGAGAGCGAGTTCGGCATCAAGGTGAAAAACGAGACCTCCGCGCGCGACTCGTTCCGCTCGGTGGCCACGCTCGCCGATTTCGTCGGCGCGAAGCTCGCGCAGGAGCAGCCGCAGGCGTAGTCGCCCTTGTCCTGGCTCGCCAATCTCCCTCACCAGATTCCGTTCCGCGCCGCCAGCGCGGTGCGGCGCAGCGACGAGAAGACCACCGAAGGCGTGTACATCTGCACGACGAACGACGTCCTGCCGCCGGGCGTGATGGTCGTCGAGGCGATGGCGCAGTTCGCCGGCGGCCTCGTCCTGCGCGAGCAGGGCTTCCTCACCGGCATCGACCGCTGCGAGGTGCTGCGCGTGCCGGAGCCGGGCGACGCGGTCGAGATCACGGTGACGCTCGAGGCGGAGTTCGGCGGGACGTTCCGATTCAGCGGAAGCGGACGGATCGGTGGAGTAGAAGCCGTACGCGGCCGGTTTTATCTCGCGTCGCGTGAGACCACCTGACCCGCAGCAGCGCATCGCCGTCACCGGCGCCGGCATCATCTGCTCCATCGGCCGCAACAAAGCCGAGGTTTGGCAGGCGATCGTCGACGCGCGCGCGGGCATCGACCGGCTCACGCGCTTTCCCGGCGAAACGTTTCCGACCGAGCTCGCGGCAGAAGTCGAGAGCGATCTCGCGTCATTGCTGCCGGATGGGAAACGCGCGTTGCGGCGGCTCTCGCGCACCGATCTCCTCGCCGTGATCGCGGCGAAGGAAGCGCTCGACGACGCCGACGCGAATGCGACGACGCCGCTGCCGCGCGAGCGCGCCATCGTCTCGACCGGTACATCGACCGGCGGTCTGCTCGAAGGCGAGAACTACTATTTCCATCGTAGATCGCGTGGTCGTAGGCGCGCGGCCGCGTCGCACGTGTTGCAGCAGCCGACGTCGGGTCCGTCCGATGCGGTCGCGCGCGCCTTCAGTCTCGGCGGTGGCGTCGTTTCGAACGCAACGGCATGCGCGTCGGCGGGTGCGGCGATCGGCATGGCTGCCGACTACCTGCGCTCTCGTCACGCGGACGTCGCGGTCGCGGGCGGAAGCGACGCGCTCTGTCGCCTCACGTACAGCGGCTTCAACGTGCTGCAGGCGGTCGATCCCGCGCCCTGTTCGCCGTTCGGCGCGGATCGCAAAGGCATCACCCTCGGCGAAGGCGCGGGCTATCTCGTGCTCGAACGTTGGGACGACGCGGTCGCGCGCGGCGCGACGATTCTCGCCGAGCTCTCCGGCTACGGCGCGTCGTGCGACGCGCATCATCAGACCGCGCCGGCGGAAGACGGTCGCGGCGCGGAGGCGGCGATGCGCGCGGCGCTCGCGGAAGGTCGGCTCGACACCGCCGACGTCGACTACGTCAACGCGCACGGCACCGGCACGCTGCTCAATGACTCCGCGGAAACGAAGGCGATCATCGCGGCGCTCGGCATGGACGTGCCGGTGTCGTCGAGCAAGTCGTATTTCGGCCACACGCTCGGCGCGTCGGGCGCGGTGGAAGCGGTCGTGAGCGTGCTCGCGCTGCGCAACCAGATCGCGCCGCCGACGCTGCGTCTGCAGGCGCGCGCGGACGATTGTCCGCTCGATTACATCCCGCACGCGCCGCGGCCGCTGGCGATGGCGAACGTGCTCTCGAACACGTTCGGCTTCGGCGGCAGCAACGTGTCGCTGCTGTTCCGCCGCGTGCTATAACCGGCGCCTTCGCATGGTGCGCATCCCCGTCACCGGAATCGGCGTCATCGCGCCCGGCGCGATCGGCCTCGACGCATTCCGCCGGCTGCTCGCCGAAGGGCGGAGCGCCGTCGCCGACGTCGAACGCTTCGACACCACCGGCCTTTCCGCGCACAAGGCGGCGCTCGTGAATGGCTTCAGTCCGCGCGACTTCATCGCACCGATGAAAATGCGGCGCATGAACGCGCTCTCGCGCCTCGGCCTCGCGGCCGCGAAGCTCGCCATCGACGACGCCGGCGCGGCGCCCGGCCAGAACACCGGCGTCGCCATCGGCACCGCGTTCGGTCCGGTGCAGACGTCTGTCGAGTACATGCAGGATTACGTCGAGAAAGGCGCCGCGCTCGCGCCGCCGCAACTCTTCGCCGAGTCGGTGGCGAACGCGCCCGGCAGCCACATCGCGATCGAATGGAACCTGCGCGGCTTCAATCTGACGACGACGCAGCGCGAGTCGTCCGTCCTCGCTGCCGCGATGTACGCGTCGTCGCAACTGCTGAAGGGCACCGTCGACGCGGCGCTCATCGGCGGCGTCGAGGAGGCGAACGAGATGCTCTTCAGCGTGCTCGATCGACTCGGCGCCCTCGCGCACGCGAACGGCGCGGTGCTGGACGAAGCCGCGCGTCCCTTCGACCGCCGCCGCAACGGTCTCGTTCTCGGCGAAGGCGGCTGCGTGCTCGTCGCGGGCAACGGCGGCACGCGCAAGCCGTACGCGTGGCTCTCCGGCTTCGGCGTCGCTCGCGACACCACGGCGTCGATCTCCGATTGGGGCTCCGATCCGTCGAGCGTCGCCGCCGCGATGCGCGCCGCGATCGACGACGCGGAGCTGACGCCCGACGACATCGACGCGGTCTACGCGTCGGCGAACGGCTCGCGCCGCGGCGATGACGTCGAGGCGCGCGCAATCGAACTGCTGTTCGGCGCGCGCATGCCGGCGGTCGTCGCGACGAAAGGGATCTTCGGCGAATACGCCGCGGGTGGCGCGCTGCAACTCGCGAGCGCGATCGTCGCCATCGACGAGCAACGGCTGCACGCGTCCGTCGGATCGGATGAGAGCGACCTCGCCGTGAATCGCAGTGTGCGCGGGGCGGAGCTGCGCCACGTGCTCGTCAACGCGATCAGCGCCGGCGGCGGCATCGTCTGCGCCGTGGTCTCGCGGGAGGCGGCGTGACCGAGCGCGTCTGCGTGCTCATTCCGGCGCTCAACGCCGAACGCACGCTGCCGCCGATCGTCGCCGACGCGCGCCGCCGCCTCGAACCGGTGGTCGTCATCGACGACGGCTCGCGCGACAGAACCGGCGACGTCGCGCGCGCGGCCGGCGCGCAGGTTCTGCGTCACGAGGTGAATCGAGGCAAAGGCGGCGCGCTCAAGACCGGGTTTGCGTGGGCGCTCGCGAACAGCTTCGACGCCGCGATCACGCTCGACGCGGACGGGCAGCATCTGCCGGGCGAGATTCCGAAGTTCCTCGCCGCGCGCGCCGAGACCGGCGCCGATCTCATCATCGGCGGACGCGCGCACCTCTTCGCGCACATGCTCCCGCGCCGCCGCGCCGCGAACCGCTTCTCCGCGTGGTGCATCGCGAAGACGTCCGGCACGCCGATCTCCGACTCGCAGAGCGGCTTCCGCCTCTACTCCGCAAGTCTGCTCCGCCGCCTCACGCTGCGCACCGACGGCTTCGACATGGAAAGCGAAGTGATCGTCCGCGCGGGCCGCAGCGGCCTGAAGATCGTCACGATTCCGATCGAGCTCGGCTTCGTCGACGGCATCTCCACGAGCCACTACCGGCCGCTCAAAGACACGCTGCGCATCGCCTGGACGGTGACGCGCTCGCGTTTCTTCTGGTGACGCGCGTTCAGTGCGTCCTCACGGCTCGCCGAGCTTCTTCAGCATCGCCGCCGCGTTCGCGTTGTGCGGATTGAGCGCGAGCGACTTGCGATAGTTCGCGATCGCCTCGTCGCGTTTCCCCGCCTTCATCTGCGCCTCGGCCAGACTGTCCCAAACGTTCGCCGACGTTGGGAACTGCTCGGCGTTGAACGCGAAGATCGCCAGCGCCGCGTCGAGATGGTCGTTGATCAACTGATAGCCGAGGCGATTGAGCTGCGCCTCGCCGTAGTCGTAGTGCGCGGGCTCGTCGCGCACGAGACGCCAGTACTCGTCGATGGCAGTGGACGCGCCGCGCGACCGCGCGAGCGGCAGCAGCACGTCCGCGACGCCGGGCTTCTCCGGCGGCACGTCGATGACGTGTCCCTGCTTCACGCGGATCGCGATCTTGCGCACGGCGCTGACATTCGCGAGCGGATCCTCATCGAGCGCGAGGAAGCTCGCCTCCGCGCCGTCCGCGAGCGTCCCGATCGTGCGCTCCGGAAAGATCGCGTGCGGCGTCGCGTTCGTCCACATCCGCAGCAACTCGAGGTTGGTGAAGACGCCGAGGCGCGCGACCGCTTCCGCTTCGTCGACGACGGTCTTCTCGCCGTTGTCGGTGCCGAGGACGATCGTCACGCCGGCGCGTTTCAGCAGCGCGAGATTCGCGCGGTGCAGCGCCATCGGATCGCCGATGCCGGTGGTCGGCCGATGACTGAGCACGGTCGTGACGACCGTGACGTGCTGCTTCGCGGCGAGCGCCGCGTCGGCGGGATCGATCGGCGCGAGCGGCAGGTGCGCGATCTCGTCGACGCCGGCGGCGATCGCGTTGTGAAAGTCCGCCGTCGTGGTGAGGTGCGTCGTCACGCGCAGACCGTCCGCGTGCGCGCGCTTCACGATCGCGGCGAGCACGCGCGGATCCAGGCCACGCTGCCCGTAGTACCGCGGGTCGTCTTTCCGCTTCGCGAACTCCTCGGAATGCTCGAGGTACGTCTTGATGAAGTCCGGCTTGCCGGCGCGGATCGTGGGCCAGAGGCGCGCGAGATCGGCTTCGCTGTCGACGAAAAAGTACGCCTGCCCGAGCATGTCCTCGCGCTTCCAGCCGATCGCGTCCGCGATGCGGTCGTAGATTTGCGCGGGATGGCCGCCCGTCGCGGTCAGGCCGCCGTTCGCCCAGCGGACGTCGACGGATTCGGGCTGATTCATCCGCGCGCGAGTGGCCTCCGTCAGCTTCAACACGTTGTTCGGATTCTTAACGTAGAAGATGCCCGCGCGCAGGTATTGCCGGAGCTGTTCGTCGACGTGCGGCCCGCCGTCGGCGAGGACGTGATTGTGTGCGTCGGCGAGCGGCGGAATGATGTAGCGCCCGCCGAGGTCGATCGTGGCGCGCAGCTCGCCGTCGTAGTGCTCGCGGAAGACGTTGTCGACGGAGTACATCGTCTTCGCGACGAAGCGCGTGCCGTCGAACCAGCGGCCGTTGACGAATTTCAGGTTGCCGTGCGCGAAGACGTGCAGCGGCAGCAGCAGCACAATGAAAAAGACTAATGTCAGTTTTCGAGTCATGGCGAGTTCCTCTCGTTGATGCGATGCGATGTCAGTGGTGATGCAGGCCGAGCGCGCGCAGCGTGGCGCGGTCGAATGCGAAGTGGTTGTCGGAGGAGACGCGCAGTCCCGGCAGGAGCAGCAGCGCGGCGGTGATGACGATCGCGATCGCCGCGAGGCCGAGCCGTCGCGTGGGATGCGCGCCGTTCGCGATGCGCAGCACCCGCGCGAGCAGCGCATGCGGCTCCTCGGCCACCGCGGCCGCGGCGAACGGCGGACGCTCGCGCAGGAGCGATGCGGTGGCGGCGAGCGTCCGCGCGTACACCGCGGCGTCGTGCAAGCCGCTGGCGAGCAGCTCGTCGTCGCAGCATTCCTCCCGCAACGCTCGCGCGCGCCGAGCAATCAGCTGGACCAGCGGATGGAACCACCATGCGGCGGCGATGAGCGAGCCGGCGAGATTGAGAAGCAGATCGCCGCGGCGGACGTGCAGCAACTCGTGCGCGAAGACGTCGCGCAACGCGTCGCGATCGAGCAGCGACGGCAGCGCGCGCGGCAGCACGACCGCCGGAGCGAAGACGCCGAACGTCATCGGCACGCCCGCTTCGTCCGATGCGAGGAGCCGCGGCGGACGCACGCCGTGTTCGCGCGCGACGCCCGCGAGCAACTCCTCGGCCCATCGCGGCGCCGCGAAGGAGCGTCGCCGCAATCCATGCAGGTGCCACGCGCCCGCCGCGACGCGCGCGAAGGCGACCGTTGCGCCGACGCCGTACGCCACCGCGATCGCCAGCACGATCCACGAAGGCAACGCGCCGAGCTGTCGAACCGCGTGGATCCGCGGCGCGGGCGGCGCCGCGCTGAAAACGCCGGTCGGCAGCGGCAACATCGGCGGCAGCACGAACTTGATGAGCGCGATCAGCAGCAGCGCGTGTCGCAGACGCGGAGACCGCCGCCGTAACAGCCGCTCGCACGCGAGCAGCACGAGCGCCGCCGCCGTGCCCTGCCACAGCGCTTGCGCGACGTGGGCGAGCCACGAGAGCGCGAGGGCGTGCGTCGGGACGGAGGCGTTCATCGCGCGTTGCCTCGCTGCCTCACGCGTGGCGAGCGTCGTGGCCGCGCCGTTCGCGCAATCGTGAACGGCGCGCACGTCGCCGCTGTCCGCCGCCGCCACGCATGCGCGACGTCGACGAACTTCGCGAAGACGAGGGTGTGCATCGGCGCGGAGGCGCTCATGGCGCGTTGCCTCGCTGCTCCATCAACTCGCGCAGCGCCGCCCTCCTCGTGCCCTGCACCCTCATCGCCCCTTCCCCTTTTTCTCCATCTCCTCCACCAGCGCGCGGATCTGCTTCAGCTCTTCATCGGTCGGCCGCTTGGCCTCGAAGAGAGACGCGACCAGGCTGGCGGGGTCGCCGGCGAAGATGCGTTGGACGAGGCGGCGGAGGAGGCGGCGCATCATCGGGCGCGGGGATTTGGCGGCGGAGTAGACGAACGCTTTTCCGACCTCGCCTTTGCGGCGCTGGACGAGCGACTTCGCTTCGAGGCGGCCGAGGAGCGTGAGCACCGAGGCGTGCGACATCGGGCGGTAGCGCTCGAGCGCCTCGCGGATCGCGCGGGCGTCGGCCTCGCCGCGCGCGTGCAGCACGGCGAGGACCTCCATCTCCGCCTCGGGAAGCAATTGCTCCGTGGGGGAAGCGTCTTTCGACCGCGCCTGTCTGCGGGTGGACACGTCCGCAGGAAAACAGACGTTAGTCTGAATGTCAAGCGCAAACAGACGCTAGTCTGAATCTCAGGAGCTCAGTGCAGCGGCTTGCGCGGCATCATCTCCGGACGGTTCGCCGCCTCCCACACCGTCGTCGCCACCACGACCGCCGCCTGCATCAGGTCGTCGCGCTGCAGGCGCTCGTACGTGTCCCAGTTCGTGTGGTGCGTGCGCGTCTCGTACTCGACGTCGTCCTGGATGAACTGGAAGCCGGGGATGCCGAGCTCGTCGAACGAGACGTGATCGGTGCTGCCGGTGTTGCGCATCGTGACCGTCGTGACTCCGAGGTCGCGGAGCGGCGCGAACCACGACTCGAAGATCGGCGCGGCTGCGGCGTTTTCCTGCGCGTAGATGCCGCGGATCTTGCCGGTGCCGTTGTCGACGTTGAAGTACGCGGAGACTTTCGCGAGCTCCGGCTTCGACTCGATGAGCGTGCGTCCGCGCTCGGTCCGCGCCCACGCGGGGAGCTTCAGCTGATCGGGATCCTTCGGATCGGAGAGCCTGCCGAAATGTTCCGCCGCGTACGCGCGCGAGCCGAAGAGTCCCTGCTCCTCGCCGGTCCAGAGCGCGACGCGGATCGTGCGGCGCGGTGTGACGCCGAGCGCCTTCAGGATGCGCGCGGCTTCCATGATCACGGCGCAGCCGGCGGCGTTGTCCGTGGCGCCGGTGGCGGTGTGCCACGAGTCGAGGTGCGCGCCCATCATGACGACTTCGTTGTTCTTTTTGTCGCTGCCGGGGATCTCCGCGACGGTGTTGTACGCGTTGCGGTCGTCGAAGAAGCGGGCGCGGACGTCGACTTCGAGTTCGACCGGCGTGCCGGCGTCGACGAGGCGGAGGATGCGGTTGTACTGCTCGGGCGCGAGGCCGACGACGGGCGGTCCCATTGGCTCGTCGTCGCGCCACGTACCGCCCTGCTGCACGCGGAAGACGCCGCCTTCGCCGGAGCCGATGTCGACGATCGCGGCGACTTTCTCGTCGGTGGCGAACTGCGCGATGAGCTTCCGCTTTTCGAGACGGCGAATGAGGTCTTTGGTGCGCTGCGGGTCGCGCGACGGCGGGATCGCGTAGTCGCCTTCGGTGGCGAGCGTCTTCTCGTCGTAACGCTCGAGATACGGTTTCTCCTGCGGCTTCATCTCGCGCGCGTCGGCGACGAGCAGGATCGCGCCGGCGACTTTGCCCTTGTACTTGTCGGCGTCTTCCTTCGTCTCGATCTTCACGTGCACGACCTTGCCGCGCGTGGGGCCGTTTGTCGCCGGCGACCACGCTTTCGGCAGCGCGTAGAGCTGTTCGACGTCGGGCGCGACCATGCGCACGGAGCACGCGTCGGACGTCCAGCCGCGGCCGAAGTCGAACGCCTCGAGGTGCGCGTTAGCGAGGCCGAACTCGGCGAGCTTGTCGCGCGTCCAGTCGTTCGCGCGCTTCGCGTTGGGCGAGCCGGTGAGGCGCGCGCCGAGCGTGTCGGTGAGCGACTGCGCGATGGACATCACCTTCGAGTTGCGGAAGCCCTCGTCGCGGATGCGGCCGACCATGGTGAGGTCGGGCGTGTCGGCGGCGCTGAGGGTGAGGGCGAGGACGGCGGCGAGGTACAGCGGGGCGCGGAACAGTTTCATTCGAGCTCGGTCCAGTCGATCGTCGTCGGCACGTTGGATTTGGCGAACAGCGACGCGAGCATCTCCTGCGGCGTGTAGATGCGCGTGTCGCCCAACTCGCTCGGCCGGCGGTTCTTCATCGCGAACAGCGTGCGCTGCGTGACGTAGTCGAAGTTCGCGTAGTAGTCGTCGTCTTTCTTCTGCTCGAACATCGCCTTCAGTACGTCGAGCTGGCGCGCCAGCGGATCCTCGGCGGCACGCGACGCGGACGGCGCCGTCTGCGCCTGTTTCCGCTTCGGCGGCTCGAGCCCGATCGCGGTGAGGCGCAGGTCCTCGAGCTCCTGCGCGATGCGGTTCGCCTTCGGCGCCTTCTTCGCGTCGCGCGGCAACAGGAGCGCGGGCACGCAGTTGCAGTTCGCGCGGTGGATGGCGGCGCTGCGCGTGACCCAGCCGAGGTTCGTCACGCCGCAGTGCGAGGAAACGTTCTTCGTCAGATTGTCGAGGAACGGCTTGACGGCGGTGTTGAACGAATCGTCGACGCCGTTGAAGAGATTGAGCACGTAATGCACGCGGAACTCGTCGATGGTCGTCTGCACGGTGCGCGTGATCGGGTGATCGCCGAGGTTCTGGGCGAGGTCGAGCGCGAACGCGTCGAGGTTCGCGACGGACGAGTCGTAGACGTCTTCCACGCGGTCGATGAGGTCGTTGATCAGCTTCCAGAAATTCAGGCCGCCGTCGACGGTCGCGAAGAACGGCGACTCCTTGCTGAAGATGAGGCGCAGCTTGCGGAAGAGGATCGCCTTGACGATGTCGGACGCCGCGAGCGTGGCGCTCGGCAGATGCGGCGTGAAGATGAGGATGCCGGAGTTCGAGAACGGCAGGAAGTCGATGACGTTCGCATCGAGACCCGCGCGCATGTCGAGGATGACGTAGTCGGCGGGCAGCGTGTTGATGGCCTCGATGAGCCGCGCCTTGTGCGCCGCGCCGAAGTTCGTGATCTCGTCGATGAGATGCAGCGGTCCGGCGATGAAGCCGAAGTTGCGCCACTGATGCTGCGGGTCGAGCTTGTCGTCGAGCTGCGTGATGCAGTTCGCGAGCGGCTCGCCGCGGCGGAAGAAGTGATAGAGGTCGCGTTCGATGGGGACGTCGATGGCGTTGCGGATGGCCGACGTGCCGGTGTCGAGATCGACGAGCACGGTGCGGCCATGGCGCGAGAGCGCGAGCGCGAAGTTGACCGCGAACGTGGTCTTTCCGACGCCGCCTTTCCCCGACGACACCGGGATGATGCGCTTGATCGCCACCGCGTCTCAGTCTACCTGAGCCGACACACGCTACAATTCGCTTCGTCAGATGCAGCCTTCCTTCTTTCGGAAGTTCCCGCTGTTCGCGGATCTCGACGACCGCGAGCTCGCGTCGATCGCCGCCGTGGCGAAGACGCGCCGCTACGCGAAGGACGACGTCGTGTTCCACGCGGACGAGAGCGGCGACGTGTTCTGCCTCATTCGCGAAGGGCAGGTGAAGGTCACGATGATCTCGCCGGAAGGGAAGGAGATCATCCTGTCGCTGCTGGGGCCGGGCGACTTCTTCGGCGAGATGGCGCTGCTCGACGACGAGCCGCGCTCGGCGACGGTCATGGCCACCGAGCCGCTCGAGCTCGTGACGATCTGGCGCAGCGACTTCCTGCAGATCCTCGCGGAGAACTTCTCGATCGCCAAGAAAGTGCTCGCCGAGATCTCGCGGCGGCTGCGCAACGCGTCGAACCGCATCGAGTCGCTGGCGACGATGGACGTCTACGGCCGGCTCGCGCGCTTCTTTCTCGATCTGGCGAAGGATCAGGGGAAGGTGCTCGACAACGGCTACGTCGCGGTGACGCGGCCGACGCACCAGTCGATCGCGAACATGATCGGCACTTCGCGCGAGACCGTGTCGCGGCTGATCCACGATCTGATGCGCCAGAACCTGCTGCTGTCGGAAGGCAAGACCATCTACCTGCGGAAGACGGCACTCGATCAGTTCCGTTCCGAGCTGTGATTCTTTGCGCCACATCCCGAATCTTCTGACGTCGCTGCGCCTCGTGCTCGTCCCCTGTTTTCTGGTGGCGTCGATGCAGCGCATGTACACGCTCGCGTTCGTGCTGTTCGTGACCGCGGCGGTGACGGACATCTTCGACGGCGCGATCGCGCGCCGCTTCAACGTGCGCTCGCGCATCGGCGCGCTGCTCGATCCGCTGGCCGACAAGACGCTGATGATCTGCGGCTTTCTCTACTACACGTTCAGCAGCGTGCTGCCGCGCGTGGCCATTCCGGGCTGGCTCACGTTCACGGTGTTCGCGCGCGACTTCCTCATCGTGGTGTTCGTGTATCTGCTCTACACGCGCATCCGCGTGACGCGCTTTCCGCCGTCGGCGGCGGGGAAGATTTCGACGATGGTGCAGGCCGCGACGCTCGGCGCGGCGATCGCGGCGAACGGCTTTCTTCCGCAGGTGGAGCGGCTCGCGGACGTGCTCTTTCACGTCTCCGTGGTGACGACGCTTTTCTCGGGTTGGGGCTATCTGCGGCGCGCCAGTCAGCTCCTCACCGACGAGCCGCTCGCGCAGGCTTGACAGGAACCGGCAACCGAAATAGTTTGCGCTCCCGCTTGTTGTACGCGGGGCTCTCGCGCCTCCATAGCTCAATTGGTAGAGCAGCGGACTCTTAATCCGTTGGTTCCAGGTTCGAGTCCTGGTGGGGGCACCAACTCCTCCTCGCGAAAAATTCGATAGACTCGCCCGCGCGCGAAAGTGGCGGAATTGGCAGACGCGCTGGACTTAGGATCCAGTGGCCCAAAGCCGTGTGGGTTCGAGTCCCACCTTTCGCACCAAAGACCAAAAGCTGAATGAAGAATGCAGAACGCAGAATGAAGAACGTAGAAAGGAGGCGACCGGCGCGCTTTCTCAATTCTTCATTCTGCGTTCTGCATTCTTCATTCAGCTTTTCAGAACGAGACCCAATCCATGACAGTCCTCAATTTCGAAGATCTCTCTCCCGTCCAGAAGTCCGTCGAGGTCGAAATTCCGGCCGATCTGCTCTCGCGTGAGGCGAACAAGGTGACGTCCGAGTTCGGCCGCCAGGCGAAGGTGCCCGGCTTCCGGCCCGGCAAAGTGCCGGCGAGCGTGGTGCGGACGCGGTTCGCGAAAGAGATTCAGGAAGAGGTCGTCCAGCGCGTCCTCGGCCAGAGCTTCCGTGACGTCGTGCGCGACAAAGGCCTCGAGCCGGTCGGCGAGCCGCAGCTCGAGCACCTCGATCCCTTCATCGACGGCGCGCCGATGAAGTTCAAGGCGAAGTTCGAAGTCAAGCCGCAGATCGAGCTCGGCGAGTACCGCGGCCTCGAGATCGACGAGCCGAAGATCGAGGTCCTGGAGAACGACGTCGAGTCGATGATCGAGCGCCTGCGCGATCAGGCCAGCAGCTATCGCATCGAGTCCGAGCGCGGCCTCGATGAGGGCGACTTCGCGGTGATCGAGATCGCCTCGTCGGGCGAAGACATCGAGCCGAAGACCGATCAGGGTCACTTCAAGATGGGCGAGGAGACGCCGCTCCCCGAGCTGCACGACGCGCTGCGCGGCAAGAAGGCCGGCGACACCGCCTCGTTCGACAAGGCATACGGCGAAGACGCGAATCAGGAAGCGTGGCGCGGCAAGACCGTGCATCACGACGTGACGCTCAAAGAGATCCGCGTGCAGGAGAAGCCGGACGTCGACGCCGCGTTCGCGAACAGCGTCGGCGGCTGGGAGAGCGTCGAGCAGATGCGCTCGACGATCGAAGCCGACATCCGCCGCCACCGCGAAGCCGAGGCGCTGCGGTTCAAGCGCAATCAACTCGGCGAGAAGCTCGTGTCCGCGCATCCGTTCGACGTGCCGGAGGCGCTGGTCGAAGAAGAGCTCGGGAAGTCGCTCAACAACTACGCGCGCTATCTCGCGTCGCAGGGCGTCGATCTACAGAACGTAGAAATGGACTGGCGGAAGATCGGCGAAGAGTTCCGGCCGGAAGCCGTCAAGCGCGTCAAGCGCGGCCTGATTCTCGAGGCCATCGCGCGCAAGGAGAACATCACCGTCAGCGACGTCGAAGTCGACGCGGAGATCCGCCGCGCGGCGCGCGAGCAGGACCGCGAGTTCGCCGACGTCAAGCACCACCTCAAGCACGACGGCGGCTACGAGGCGCTGCGCGCGAGCATGGCGCAGGACCGGGCGCTGGAGGTGGTGTTGAAGGAGGCGCGGACGCGCTGAAAAGCTGAATGAAGAACGCAGAACGAAGAATTGAGAAGCCCCCGCCCGCGCGGTCTCTCATTCTCAATTCTTCATTCTGCGTTCTGCGTTCTTCATTCAGCTTTTCGGTCCCCTCTCCCCCTTCGCATAGAATCCCTCTCGCAAAGGAGATTCATCCCCATGGTCCTCATCCCGATGGTGGTCGAGCAGACGTCGCGCGGCGAACGCGCGTACGACATCTACTCGCGCCTCCTCAAAGACAACGTCATTTTCCTCGGCCAGCCGATCGACGACAACGTCTCCAACCTCATCATCGCGCAGCTGCTCTTCCTCGAGGCCGAGAACCCGGAGAAGGACATCTCGATCTACATCAACTCGCCGGGCGGCTCCATCACGGCCGGCCTCGCGATTTACGACACCATGCAATACGTGAAGCCCGACATCGCCACGATCTGCATCGGTCAGGCGGCGTCGATGGCCGCGGTGCTGCTCGCGTGCGGCACGAAGGGGAAGCGCTACTGCCTCCCGAACTCGCGCGTCCTCATCCACCAGCCGCTCATGCACGGCCTCGGCGGACAAGCCACCGAGATCGACATCCACGCGCGCGACATCATGCAGATGAAGGCGCGCCTCAACTCCATCCTCGCCAACCACACCGGCCAGCCGATCGAGAAGATCGACAAGGACACGGACCGCGACTACATCCTGCAGGCGCCGCAGGCGCAGGAGTACGGCCTCGTCGATCAGGTGATCGCGAAGCGCGACTGACGCCACTCCCATGACGCGCGCGCTGCACGTTGTGGTCGTAACGGCGGTGCTCACGCTGACGACGCTGCATCTCGATGCAGCGTCGTCGCCGTTTTCGGGACACGCGTGGGTGTCGCGCGGGCCGTCGGACCTGAGCGGCGTCGTCAACGCGTTCGTCTTCGATCCCGACGACGCGAACCGATATCTCGCCGCAACCGCCGGCGGAATCTGGGCGAGCGGCGACGCCGGCGCGACGTGGTCGCTCGCGGCGTTCGACGGGCTGAACGTCAGCTGCCTCGAGCGCGATCCGGTGCACCACGACGTGTTGTACGCGGGCGGCTACGTGTCGCCGCGCGGACTCTTTCGCAGCGACGACCGCGGCGCGACCTGGACGCTGCTGCCCGCGACGGCGGGGTGGCAGGTGTTCTCCGTCGCGGTTTCCGCCGACGGATCGCGCGTGCTCGTCGCGCGCCTCAGCGGCATCGAGCTCTCGCGCGACGGCGGCGCGACGTGGCAGCACTACATCGTCGACAACACGACCTATTTCACGAAAGTACGGTTTCATCCGAGCGATCCGCTGCGCGCGGTCGCGGCCGTCGGCACCAGCAGCGGTCACGTCGGCGGTCTCGTGACGAAAGACGGCGGCGAGACGTGGACCTCCACCGGCGGGCTCGACGCGGAAATCGACGGTCTCGCGCTCGAATACGTTCCGGGCAGCACGTCGATCGTGGCGTATGCGACGCGCACCGGCACGCTCGATGAGAAACTGCTGCGCTCCGATGACGACGGCGCGAGCTTCACGCTCCTCGGCACCACGCCGACGTACGGCTACACGCTGCGCGTGGCCGCGCTGCTCGTCGCGCCGCGCGACGTGATCGTCACCGGTGCAATCGTGCTCGGGCGCAGCCTCGACGGCGGAAGAACGAGCGAGGCGGCGTACGGTGCCGACGGCCTCAATCAGGAGCCGCATGCGGACGTGCACGGCGTGGCCGCCGATCCCGCGTTCGACGGCACGACGAACCGCCGCGTCTTCGTCTGGGGCGACGGCGGCATCTACCGCACCGACGACATCACCGCGCCGCACATCGCCTGGCAGCACCTCACGATGGGACTCGTCAATGCGCAGATCTACGCGTTCGACATCCATCGCAGCGGACGCGTCGCGTTCGGCATGCAGGACACCGGTCTCGGCGTGCTGGAGATCGGCGAGACGACCGCCGAGCACCTCGGCGACGGCGACGTGTTCCGCATCGCGTTCGATCCGCTCGACGACCGCGCGTACTTTGTCTCGATCTTCGGCTTCGGTGCGACGCCGGGCGCGGTCGTCACGAAGTGGCCGCCGCAGACGATCTTCGCGGATTCGCGGCGCAGCGGGACGGATCCGTTCTACGCCGCCTGGACGATCGATCCGAATGAATCGTCGCGCATGTTCATCGGCAGCTCGCAGCTCCTGCGGCTCGACGGCATCCAGAGCGCGCTGCCGCGGAAGATCACGACGGTCCGCACGTACAGCGGCGAGATCGCGATGGCAGCGATCGCGGTGCAGCCCGGCGACTCGAACGTCGTCTACACCGGCGACAGCACGCGCGAGCTGTATCGCACGCGCAACGCGCTCGCGGACGCGCCGGAGTGGACGCGCGTCGCGCAGTTCGACCGCAGTCTCGGTCCGCTCGTGAAAGTCGTCGTCGATGCGGACGATCCGAAGACGCTGTACGTGCTGCTCACGAAGTCGCTGCAGGTCTCGCGCGACGGCGGCGCGACGTGGAAGGATGCGACCGCCACCGCGCCGGTCGCATGGCGAAACGGCATCGGTGGCGGCGGGCTGCTCGACTTCGCGCGGCATCCGCGGCGCGCGGACTATTGGTTCGTCGGAGGGAGCTCCGGACTGTACGGTACGGCGGACGGTGGCGCGACGTGGGTGCAGGCGGACGGGATCGCCGGAAGCGCGCGCATTCCGCAACTGCAATTCGCTCCGGGCACGTCGACGCTGTGGGCCTCGGTCTGGAGCCGGGGCTTGTGGAGCATCGACATTCCGTCGCCGCCACGGCGGCGTTCGGTGCTGCCGCGCTGAGGGCTCTTCCTCGCGTGGAATGCGCCTCGCCGGGGCCGAGTTGACTTGGGCGACGCCGAGGAGTTCAATCTCTTCGACGAGCTCACAAAAAGGACCCAATCGGAAATGTCGAAGAAGGGGAACAGCGGCGACGTCCTGCGCTGCAGCTTCTGCAACAAGTCACAACGTGACGTCAAGAAGTTGATCGCCGGACCGACGGTCTACATCTGCGATGAATGCGTGGACATCTGTCTCGACATCATTGCGGAAGACCGCAAGGACGAGCCGGGCGCTCTCGAAGGTTCGGGACACCTTCCGAAGCCGAAGGAAATCAAAGAGTTCCTCGACCTCTATGTCATCGGGCAGGAGCGGGCGAAGAAGAAGCTCGCCGTCGCGGTGTACAACCACTACAAGCGGATCGATTACCAGTCGCGCAACGCGCGCCAGGACGTCGAGCTGCAGAAGTCGAACATCCTGCTGATCGGCCCCACCGGAACGGGCAAGACGCTGCTCGCGCAGACGCTGGCCCGCATGCTGTCGGTGCCGTTCACGATCGTCGACGCGACCACGCTCACCGAAGCCGGCTACGTCGGCGAAGACGTCGAGAACATCATCCTCAAGCTCTATCAGGCCGCGGGCAACGACAAGGACAAGACCCAGCGCGGCATCGTCTACATCGACGAGGTCGACAAAATCTGCCGCAAGGGCGACAACCCGTCGATCACGCGCGACGTCTCCGGCGAGGGTGTGCAGCAGGCGCTGCTCAAGATCCTCGAAGGCACGGTCGCGAACGTTCCGCCGCAGGGCGGACGTAAGCATCCGCACCAGGAGTTCATCCAGATCGACACGACGAACATCCTCTTCATCTGCGGCGGCGCGTTCGTCGGTCTCGACACGGTGATCGAGCGGCGGCTGTCGCAGACGTCGATGGGCTTCGGCGCGAAGATCGCGTCGAAGAAAGAGAAGAAGACCGGCGAGCTCCTCGCGCAGGTGCATCCCGAGGACCTCATCAAGTTCGGCCTGATCCCGGAGTTCGTCGGACGCCTGCCGGTGGTGGCGACGCTCTCCGAGCTCGACCGCGGCGCGCTCATCGAGATCCTGCGCGAGCCGAAGAACTCGCTCGTGCGCCAGTACCAGACGATCATGGGCTTCGAGAACGTCGAGCTCCGTTTCACGGACGACGCGCTCGAGGCGATCGCCGAAGAGGCGCTCAAGCGCAACGTCGGCGCGCGCGGCCTGAAGATCATCATCGAAGAGCTGATGCTCGAGATCATGTACACGATCCCGTCGCAGAGCGCGATCAGCGAGTGCGTGATCACGCGCGAGGTGGTCGAGAACCGCAGCCAGCCGATCACGCTCTACAAGAAGGCCGGTTGAGGAATACGAAGTTGTTCATCCGAGCGAAGGGCCGCGGCTTCACGCGGCCCTTCCTGTATCGGGAAGCATTTGCCCCCTCACCGCTGTATAAGAGACACGAACATGTCCAATCCTGAGTCGAAAACCTCACAACTCCCGCTCGTCCCCCTTCGCGACATGGTGGTCTTTCCGTCGATGATGGCGCCGTTCGTCGTCGGCCGGCGCGCGTCGATCCTCGCGCTCGAGGCCACGCTCTCGACCGCCGAGAAGAAGATCTTCCTGGCCACGCAGAAGGACCCGAAGATCGACGATCCGTCGATGGGCGAGATCTACCACGTCGGCGTCATCGCCACGGTCGTGCAGAACCTCAAGCTGCCCAACCAGAACGTGAAGGTGATGGTCGAGGGGCTGATGCGCGGCGAGATCCTCTCCGCGCAGGACACGAACGGCTACGTCACCGTGGCCGTGCGCGAGATCGACACCAAGTACCCGCTCACGCCCGAGGTCTCGCAGTACATGCAGAAGCTGATGGAGATCTTCGAGCAGTACGCGAAGATGTCCCATCACCTCGCCTTCGAAGGCGTGATGTCGACGCTCAAGCTCGACGACCCCGACAAGTTCGCCGACACGCTCGCCTCGCACCTGCTCATCACCACCATCGAGAAGCAGCAGCTCCTCGAGACTCCTTCGCCGTACGAGCGCCTGCAGAAGCTGCAGGACTTCATCGAGATCGAGATCGAAAAGATCAACATCGACAAGCGCATCAACTCCAAAGTCAAAAAGCAGATGGAGCGCGCGCAGAAGGAGTACTACCTCAACGAGAAGATCAAGGCGATCCATCACGAGCTCGGACGCAAGGACGACCGCTCGGACGAGATCGAAGAGCTGAAGCAGAAGATCGAAGACGCGGGCATGCCGAAGGAGACCAAGGAGAAGGCGCTGCAGGAGCTGAAGCGCCTCGAGGCCATGCCCGGCGTTTCCGCCGAGGCCACGGTCTCGCGCAACTACATCGAGTGGCTCGTCTCCGTGCCCTGGAAGAAGTCGTCGAAAGAGATCAAGGACATCGAGCTCGCCGAGCAGATCCTCAACGAGGACCACTTCGGGCTCGAGAAGATCAAGGACCGCATCCTCGAGTTCCTCGCGGTGCGCCAGCTCGTCAAGCAGCCGAAGGGCACCATCCTCTGCTTCGTCGGACCTCCGGGCGTCGGCAAGACCTCGCTTGCGAAGTCGATCGCGCGCGCAACCGGACGCAAGTTCGTGCGCCTCTCGCTGGGCGGCGTGCGCGATGAAGCGGAGATCCGCGGCCATCGCCGCACGTACATCGGCGCGTTCCCCGGCCAGATCATCCAGCGGATGAAGAAGGCCGGCACGACGAACCCCGTGTTCCTCCTCGACGAGGTCGACAAGATGTCGATGGACTTCCGCGGCGATCCTTCCGCGGCGCTCCTCGAGGTGCTCGATCCCGAGCAGAACAACTCGTTCACCGATCACTATCTCGACGTCGAGTACGACCTCTCGAAGGTGATGTTCATCGCCACGGCCAACGTGACGCACACGATTCCCGCGCCGCTGCGCGACCGCATGGAGATCATCCAGCTCTCCGGCTACACGCACCTCGAGAAGCTGGCCATCGCGCGGCAGTTCCTCGTGCCGAAGCAGAAGCAGGAGCAGGGTCTCGACGAGGCCAAGATCCGCTTCGAGGACTCGGCGCTCGAAGAGCTGATCGAGTCGTACACGCGCGAGGCGGGCGTGCGCAATCTCGAGCGCGAAGTCGGCGCCGTGCTGCGCAAGATCGCCCGCACCGTCGTGAAGGAAGGTCCCGACTACGAGACCGTCGTCGACCGCGTGAAAACGCGCGAGCTCCTCGGCAAGCCGAAGTTCCGTTCGCACCAGCAGCACGACAAGGCGGAAGTCGGTCTCGCCACCGGCCTCGCCTGGACGGAAGTGGGCGGCGAGATCCTCACGACCGAAGTCGCGCTCTCGCGCGGCAAGGGCAATCTCACGCTGACCGGCAAGCTCGGCGACGTGATGCAGGAGTCGGCGCGCGCGGCGCTGTCGTACGTCCGCTCGCGCGCGGAGCTGTTCGGGCTCGACCCCGACTTCCACGCGTCGCTCGACATCCACATCCACGTGCCGGAAGGCGCGATTCCGAAAGACGGTCCGTCGGCCGGCATCACCATGGCCACGGCGCTGCTCTCCGCGGTGACGAAGATCCCGGTGCATCGCGACATGGCCATGACCGGCGAGATCACGCTGCGCGGCAAGGTGCTGCCCGTCGGCGGCGTGAAGGACAAGGTGCTCGCCGCGGCGCGCGCCGGCATCATGAAAGTGATTCTCCCCGCCGAGAACGAGCGCGATCTCGAAGAGATCCCGGCCGACGTGCGCGAGCGGATGGAGTTCAGCCTCGTCGAGTCGATGGACGAGGTGGTCACGCTCGCGCTCGATGGCACGATTGTTCCATTGGCCGCAAAAGACAAACTCCCGGAACCGGAGAAGGTCGGAACGCCGATCACGCACTGAAAACGGCGGGCTCCGGCCCGCCGTTTTCACAACACCGTTCATTGACAGCGCGGGCGAATATCCTCACAATCTCCCGCGTTCACCGACAAGTCAGATCTTCAGGTTTCCTTCGCAGTTCGCCACACCGGCTTTTCTCAAATATCCGCATCGCCGGATATCCGTAGTTCAGCAAACCAGCAAGTACAATTCGCGTGGACATCCGGTCAGTCACGTTTTCTCGGGCGGCGTACCACCCTGGCGATTTTCCGCGCGATCGCAGACCGCAGTTCGCGATGGTGGGTCGATCGAACGTCGGCAAGTCGTCGCTGATCAATGCCGTGCTTCATCGCAAGGGCATTGCCCGCGTCAGCCAGACGCCCGGCAAGACCCAGGCGATTCAGTTCTATCTCATCAACGAAAAGTTTTATCTGGTCGACCTCCCGGGCTACGGCTACGCGAAGGTGCCGAAAAGCGTCCTGCGCACGTGGGGTGACCTGATCCGCGGATACCTCGAGGAAGCCGAGGACCTGCGGCTGATCTTTCTGCTGCTCGACGTCCGGCGCGAACCGGCCGAACAGGACCTGACGATGCACGAGTGGGCACGCGCGCTGACGGACGTCGACGAGCGCATCGTGCTGACCAAGAGCGACAAGCTATCCAACAACCAGCTCGCCACGCAGCGGCGGGAGATTGCACGAACACTCGAAGTCGACGACGCGCAACTGATCGCGGCGTCGGCCGTAACGAAAAAAGGAATCGACGAGATCCGGCGCGAGATCGTCGCGCGACTCTGAGAAGCCGAGGACACCATGGCACATACCGACACCGACAACGACACCGCGGTCATTGAAGCGGAAGCTCCGGCCGAGAAGCCGGAGAAGCCGAAGCGCGCGCCGCGCAAGAAGAAGGAAGCGGTCGAAGAACCGCCCGCCGTCGAAGAGACGCCGGCCGCCGCCGCCGCGCTCGCCGAAGCCGAGGCTCCGGCGCCCGCTCCTGCCGCCCAGGCCGCGGCATCCGCTCCGGCGCCCGCGCCCGCTGCGGAGACCGAGAGCAGCGACGCCGACAAGAGCGCGAAGAGCGCCGCCGCCGCGCCGCAGCAACAGCAGCAGGCCGCCGAGACGCTCGACATCCGCATGCTGAAGGAGATGAAGCTGCCGGATCTCTCCAAGCTCGCCAAAGAGCTCGGCGTCGAGAACGCGTCGGGCATGCGCAAGCAGGACCTCATCTTCGGCATCCTGCAGGCGCAGACCGAGAAGTCGGGTCTGATCTTCTCGGAGGGCGTGCTCGAATGCCTGCCGGACGGCTTCGGCTTCCTCCGCGCGCCCGAGTACAACTACCTGCCCGGTCCGGACGACATCTACGTCTCGCCCTCGCAGATCCGCCGCTTCGATCTCCGCACCGGCGACACCGTCTCCGGCCAGGTGCGTCCGCCGAAGGAAGGCGAGCGTTACTTCGCGCTGATCAAAGTCGAGGCGGTGAACTTCGAGCACCCCGACGTCGCGCGCGAGAAGATCCTCTTCGACAACCTCACGCCGCTCTATCCGCAGCACCGCATCAAGCTCGAGACGCCGACGCACATGTCGTCGCGCGTGCTCGACCTGATCGCGCCGGTCGGCAAAGGGCAGCGCGGTCTCATCGTCGCACCGCCGCGCACCGGCAAGACCATGCTTTTGCAGAGCATCGCCAACTCGATCACGGCGAATCATCCCGAGATCACGCTCATCGTGCTGCTCATCGACGAGCGTCCGGAAGAAGTCACGGACATGCAGCGCAGCGTGAAGGGCGAAGTCATCTCGTCGACGTTCGACGAGCCGGCCTCGCGCCACGTGCAGGTCGCGGAGATGGTCATCGAGAAAGCGAAGCGCCTCGTCGAGCACAAGCGCGACGTGGTGATCCTGCTCGACTCGATCACGCGCCTCGCGCGCGCCTACAACACCGTCGTGCCGCCGTCGGGCAAGGTGCTCTCGGGCGGCGTCGACTCGAACGCGCTGCAGCGCCCGAAGCGCTTCTTCGGCTCGGCGCGCAACGTCGAGGAAGGCGGCTCGCTGACGATCATCGCCACGGCGCTCATCGACACCGGCTCGCGCATGGACGATGTCATCTTCGAAGAGTTCAAGGGCACCGGCAACATGGAAGTGCACCTCGACCGCAAGCTCTCCGATAAGCGCGTCTTCCCCGCCATCGACATCAACCGCTCCGGCACGCGCAAGGAAGAACTGCTCCTCGAGCGCAACGAGCTCAATCGCATCTGGGTCCTGCGCAAGGTGTTCTCGCCGCTGTCGACCGTCGAGTCGATGGAGCTGCTCATCGAGAAGCTCGACAAGACGCGCACGAACGGCGAGTTCCTCAACGCGATGTCGTCGATGTGACGCCGCGCGACCAGACGTTTGCCTTCCCCAAGGCGGCCGGGCATCCGGCCGCCTTCGTTGTTTGTTACGCTGACGGACGAACCTGATGGCCAATCGATCCCGCTTCAAGGACTTCCTCTGGCGGCATTCCGCCGGCCTGGCCATGGTCGCGATGGCGCTGTTCGTCGCGTTCATCGGCTTCGTCGGCTACACGTACATCGTCATCACGAAGAAGTTCGATTCGTCGCGGCGCTGGGATCTGCCGAGCCGCGTCTACTCCGACGCCACGCCGCTCGTCCCCGGCATGCGCTATCCGCGCGCGCTGCTCGAGCCGAAGCTCAACCACGTCGGCTATCACGAGGTGCACAAGCGCGTCGAGAATCCCGGCGAGTACCGCTACGCCGGCGACGATCTCGAGCTCTATCTCAACAACTTCGAGTATCCGGACATGGAGTTCCACGCCATGCCGGTGCTCGTGGAGATGGACGGCGCGACGACGATCCGCGGCGTGAAGCGCCTCACCGACGGCGTGACGCTGCGCGGCGTGCGGCTCGAGCCGGAGCTGATCACGTCGATCTACAACAACGAGATGGAAGACCGCGTGCCGGTCTCCGTCGAAGCCGTCCCGAAAGTGCTGATCGACGCGATCATCGCCACCGAAGATCGCAGCTTCTATTCGCATCAGGGCATCTCCATCCGCGGCACGCTGCGCGCGCTGGTCAACGATCTGCGCAGCAAGTCGCTCGCGGAAGGCGGCTCGACGCTCACGCAGCAGCTCGTGAAGAATCTCTTTCTCAATCCGCAGCGCACGTTCCGCCGCAAGGCGCACGAGGCGCTGATGGCGGTGCTGCTCGAGGCGCGCTACTCGAAAAACGAAATCCTCGAGGCCTACCTCAACGAGATCTACCTCGGGCAGAACGGCTCGGTGCAGATCATCGGCGTCGAGCAGGCGTCGCAGGTCTACTTCGGCAAGCACGTGACGTATCTGACGCTGCCCGAGGCGGCGACGCTGGCGGGGATGATCCACTCGCCGAACATGCTCTCGCCGCTCAAGTATCCGGAGCGCGCGAAGCCGCGTCGCGACGTCGTGCTGAAGCTGATGCACGACCAGCAGAAGATCAGCGACCGCGAGTTCGAAGAGGCCGCGGCCTCGCCGCTCGCGACCGCGCGCTTTCCGAAGACGTCGCGCAGCGCGCCGTTCTTCGTGGACCTCGTGCTCAAGCAACTGCGCGAGACGTATCCCGAGACGCAGCTGAAGACCGAAGGCCTGCGCATCTTCACGACCCTCGACACGATCATGCAGCGCTCCGCCGAAGAGGCGCTCGACTACGGCATCGGCGATCTCACGAAGCGCTACAAGCACATCAAGAAGTCCGACACGCCGCTCGAAGGCGTGATCGTCACGATCCAGCCGGGCACCGGCTACGTGAAGGCGCTCGTCGGCGGACGCAATTACTCGAAGACGCAGTTCAACCGCGCCATTCAGGCGCGCCGCCAGCCGGGATCGCTCTTCAAGCCGTTCGTCTACGTGACGGCGATGGATCCCGCGCGGCACGAGCAGGCGCTCACCGCGTCGACGGTGCTCGACGACTCGCCGATCGCGATTCAGGCCGGCGCCGCGGTGTGGCGTCCGCAGAATTACGACAACCGCTTCCACGGCCGCGTCACCGTGCGCGAGGCGCTCGCGCATTCGTACAACATCCCCGCGGTGCGCGCGGCGATCGATGCGGGCGTGCCGAACGTGATCAAGACCGCGACCGCGATCGGCGTCGAGTCGAAGCTCGAGCCGTATCCGTCGATGGCGCTCGGCTCGTTCGAAGTCACGCCGCTCGAGATCGCCTACGCCTACTCCGTCTTCGCCAACCTCGGCGTGAAAGCAGAACCGGTGTCGATCCTCGCCGTCGTCACGCGCGACGGCCAACTCCTCGAAACGCGCAACGTGAAGATGAAGCGCGTCGCGCCCGCGTCGGTCTGCTACGTGATGAACGACATCCTCAAGGACGTCTTCACGTACGGCACCGCGGGCCGCGCGCATTCGCTCGGCGTGACGCGCGCGTACGCCGGCAAGACCGGCACGACGAGCAACTATCGCGACGCGTGGATCATCGGCTACTCGCCGCGCATCCTGTCGCTGATCTGGATCGGCTTCGACGACGGCCACAGCGTGCGCCTCGCGGGCGGCGACGCGTGCCTGCCGATCTGGACGCGCCACATGAACCGCATCGACGGCGCGGTGCCGGACGTCGACTGGCGGCGCCCCGAGGACGTAACCACGCGCGAGATCGACCCGGAGTCGGGCATGCTCGCCACGCCGTATTGCCCGCAGACGCGCAGCGAAGTCTTCGTCGCCGGCACCGAGCCGCAGTCGGTCTGTCCGCTGCACGCCGGCAGCGGCGAGCCGAGTCCGTTCTGGCCGGAGCCGCCGGTGCTGACGGGCGAGCGCACGCTGCCACCGCCGCCGCCGGTCTCGGACGCGGCCGACGCGGCGCGGCGTGCCGAGGAGCAGAAGAAGAAGGCGAAGGAAAAAGAGAACTCGATCCGGCGTTTGCTGCGGCGCATCTTCGGGGACAACGGCCGCTGAGCATGCCGCGGATAGCGGATTCTGCCGCGACGGCGCGCAAGTTGCTGGCATGGCATAGTTCGCCCTGGATTTCGCGTGGAGTGATTAAAGTTCCCTCGCTCGACGTTGAACGACACGCATGACCACTGCACCGATTCTCGATGACTCGACCGCGCCGGAAGCGCCCGGCTTTTTCACGCGCGTCCGCGAGCGCGCGGACAACGCGTTCGAGTACGTCGGCGGCATCACCGATCTCGCGATGCAGACGATCCAGCAGCTGCGGCGCGGTCCGCTCGAGCGGCCGCTGCTCATCGCGCAGTTCGAGCAGGTCGGCGTGCGGTCGATCTCGATCGTCATCATCACGTCCGCGTTCGTCGGCATGGTGCTCGCGCTGCAGACCGCGTACGCGCTCGCGGACTTCGGCGGAAAGCTGTTCATCGGCATGGTCGTCTCGCTCTCGCTCGTGCGCGAGCTCGCGCCGGTGCTGATGTCGCTGATGGTCGGCGGCCGCGTCGGCGCGGGCATGACTGCGGAGCTCGGGACGATGAAAGTGACCGAGCAGATCGACGCGCTGCGCGCGCTGGCGACGAATCCCGTGCGCAAGTTGGTCGTGCCGCGCGTCGTCGCCACGACGATCATGTTCCCGCTGCTGACCGTCATCTCGATCGCCCTCGGCATTCTCGGCGGCATGCTCATCGCCGTGGCGAACCTGCATCTCGCCGCGAACTTCTACATGCGCAGCGTCATCACCACCGTGAAGTACAACGACCTCGCGTCGGGCATCGGCAAGACCTTCTTCTTCGGCTTCGGCGTCTCACTCATCGCCTGCTACAACGGCCTGCGCACGACGGGCGGCGCGGACGGCGTCGGCCGCGCCACGACGATGACCGTCGTCACCGGCGCGATCACGGTTTTGATCACCGACTTTTTTCTCACGAAGCTTTTTCTCTTTCTCTTCTGATGACCGAGTCGATCACGACGGACCGCCGCGCCACCGAGCGCCAGACGCCCGAGCGGCGACGCCAGCCGCGCGAGCCGTTCGTCGAGTTTCAGGATGTCTTCAAAAAATACGGGCCGAAAGCCGTGCTGCGCGGCGCGACGCTGAAGGTGTACCGCGGTGAAGTGCTGGTGATCCTCGGCGGCTCCGGCACCGGCAAGTCCGTCACGCTGCGGCACATGCTCGGCCTCGAGGCGCCGGACTCGGGACGCGTCTTCGTCGAAGAGGAAGACATCACTGATCTGCCGGAAGAAGACCTCTACCGCGTGCGCAAGAAGTTCGGGATGCTCTTCCAGAGCGGCGCGCTGTTCGACTCGATGACCGTCTTCGAGAACGTGGCGTTCCCGCTGCGCGAGCACACCGACATGTCGGAGGACGAGATCGCGCGCGCCGTGCGCGAGAAGCTCGAGCTCGTACACCTGCCGAACACCGAGCACCTGATGCCGGTCGATCTCTCCGGCGGCATGCGCAAGCGCGTGGGACTCGCGCGCTCGATCGTGCTCGATCCACAGGTGATCCTGTACGACGAGCCGACCACGGGCCTCGATCCGATCACCTCGCAAAAGATCAACGAGCTCATCGTCGATCTGCAGACGAAGCTCAGTGTGACCTCGGTCGTCGTCACGCACGACATCCAGTCCGCGTTCTCCGTCGGCGACCGCATCGCGTTCCTCAACCAGGGCGTCTTCGAATGGGTCGGCACCATGGACGCGGCGCGCGACTCCGATCATCCGAAACTCCGAGAATTCCTGAAGGCCAGCGCGGTTGTGGCAGCGCAGCCGTCGAAGTAGACCTTATGGCGAAAACGACAAGAGATAAATCCGTGCGCGTGGGGCTGCTCGTTTCAGCCTCGCTGGTCATCCTGATGCTGTTCCTCTTCTTCATCGGATCGGAGCAGAAGATCTTCGCGCGCAAGAACGAGTACGAGGTGCGGCTCGAGAACGTGAGCGGCCTCGCCGAGGGCAACCCCGTGAAGATGTCGGGCGTGACCATCGGCGTGATCCGCGACATCAAGCTGCCGTCGGATCCGAAGCAGAAGAGCGTCGAGATCCTGCTGATGATCGACCGCAAGTACGCCGAGCGCGTGCGCGGCGACTCGCGCGTGCGCCTGAAGAAACTCGGCCTCCTCACCGGCGACAGCTTCATCGACGTCACCCCCGGCACGCCGCGTTTCCCGTCGCTCGAGCCGGGGTCCGAGATTCCGGCGCAGCGCCAGACGGACGTCGAGTCGCTCATCTCGTCGGGCGAAGACCTCGTCGACAACTTCGTGCAGATCTCGTATTCGCTGAAAAACATCCTCGCGCGCATCGACCGCGGCGAAGGTCTCCTCGGCGAGATCACCACCGCGCCCGAAACGCGCCAGCGCATCACCGACACGTTCCTGACGACGCTCAACAAAACGAACGCCGCGCTCACGCACCTGGAGAGCGGCCGCGGCGTCCTCGGCAAACTGATCTACGACGACGCCTACAGCGAGCAGCTGACCGCGTCGCTGGCCAGCGCCGCGCAGTCGCTGGCCGGCATCACCGGCACCGTGCAGAAGAGCTTCGAGTCGGGCAACGGCGCGCTCCCCGCGCTGCTCAACGATCCCGAAGGGAAGAAGCGGGTGTACGACCTCGTCGACAACCTGCGCACGACGAGCGCGAACCTCGCCGCCTTCACCGGCACGCTGCAGACGGGACAGGGACTCGTCCCGCGCCTGATCAACGACAAGACCTACGGCGACCAGGCGCTCTCCGAGTTCACGCTCCTCGTGCGGCAGCTCAACGAAGTCGTCGCGAAAGTGAACAACGGCCAGGGCAGCGCCGGAAAACTGATCACCGACCCGACGATCTACGAGTCGATCAACGACATCCTCGTCGGCATCAACGAATCGAAGCTCCTGCGCTGGCTCATCCGCAACCGCCAGCAGGCGGGCATCGAGCGCCGTGCGACGGAAGCGCAACAGGCGCCGGCCGTCGCGCCGCCGCCGCCCGCGCCGAATGTAGCGCCGGTGCCGAACGCCGCGCCGCCGACGGTCGAGCCGCCCGCGCCGCCGCCCGCGACCACGCCCGCACCCGCGACAACACTTGCGCCCACGACGACGATCGCGCCAGCGACAACGACTGCGCCCGAGTCCACCACGACGCCGGCGACGACGACCACCACGCCGCCGCCGGCCACCGACACCGTCGCACCGCCGGCGACCAGGCCATAGCTCGCGCGACGCGGAACGAGCCGTCACGGCAACGCGACATCGAGCAGCAGCCGCGTGTGCCGCCGGGCCCGCCAGCCGGCTGCGCCGGCGCCAACCGCGGCATCGCGACATCGAGCTTAAGCCGTACGTGCAGCTTGGCTATGCCTTAAGCGCAGTCGGCCGTGCCGACTGGCAGCGATGTTGTAGGATGCGCGGCCGGTGCGCATTGATTTGTCAGGCGCACCTACTTTCCCGCGGAGGATCCTTACGTGGACATAGCGGTCATCGGCACGGGGTATGTTGGCCTCGTCACCGGCGCCGGTCTTTCGGACTTTGGCAACGACGTCATCTGCGTCGACGTCGACGTCAAAAAGATCGAGGCGCTGAAGAACGGCATCATCCCCATTTACGAACCGGGACTCGACACCCTCGTCAGCAAGAACGTGAGCGAGGGGCGGCTGCGATTCACGACGGATCTCTCGGAAGCGATCCGCGCGGCGCGGGCGATCTTCATCGCCGTCGGCACGCCGCCGAAGCCGGACGGCTCGGCCGATCTGCGCTATGTCGAAGAAGTCGCGCATTCGATCGCGCAGCACATGAACGGCCCGAAGCTCGTCATCACCAAGTCGACCGTGCCGATCGGGACGGGCCACATGATCGAACAGATCATCGAATCGCACGGCACCGGGCACAAAGCGTCGATCGTCTCGAATCCCGAGTTCCTGCGCGAAGGCTCGGCCATCGAAGACTTCATGCGGCCGGACCGCGTCGTCATCGGCGCGTCGAGCGATGAGGCGGCGGAGCTCATGAAAGAGGTCTACGCGCCGCTGCATTCGCTCGAGATCCCCTTCGTCGTGACGAACGTCGAATCGTCGGAGCTCATCAAGTACGCGGCCAACGGATTTCTCGCGACGAAGATCACCTTCATCAACGAGATCGCCGCGTTGTGCGAGAAAGTCGGGGCGAACGTGCACGACGTCGCCATCGGCATGGGACTCGACACGCGCATCGGACCGAAGTTCCTGCAGGCGGGACCGGGCTTCGGCGGCTCGTGCTTTCCGAAAGACACCTCCGCGCTGGCGGACATCGCGCGGCGGCACGACTACGACTTTCAGATCATGGAAGCCGTGTTGCGCGTCAATGATGCGGTCAAGCTGCGCATGATCGACAAGATCGTCGCGGCGCTCGACGGCGAAGTCGAAGGAAAGACCGTGGCCATGCTCGGTCTCGCGTTCAAGCCGGAGACGGACGACATGCGCGACTCGCCGACAATTCCGATCATTCAGGGACTGCAGAAGCGCGGCGCGACGCTGCGCGTGTACGACCCGCAGGCGATGGACAACGCAAAGAAGATCTTCAACGACATCGTCTACTGCGAGGATGCGTATGCGACCGCCGACGGCGCGGATTTGCTCGTGCTGGCGACGGAATGGAACGAGTTCCGCGCGCTGAACTTCGAGCGCATCCGCAAGGCGTTGCGGCAGCCGTCGATCGTCGACCTGCGCAACGTCTACGAGCCCTTCCGCATGGCCGGACTCGGCTTCAAGTACACCTCCGTCGGCCGCGTCGACGACCGCCGGAAGAGGACCCGCTGATGCCGCGCGCGCTCATCACCGGCGGCGCCGGCTTCCTCGGCTCGCATCTGTGCGAGCTCTTTCTCTCGCGCGGCCACGAAGTCGTCTGCATGGACAACTTCCTCACCGGCAACCCGGCGAACATCAAGCATTTGTTCGGGCACGACGGCTTCACGTTCATCAAGCAGGACGTCACGAATTACATCCACATCGACGGCCCGCTCGACTACGTCCTGCACTTCGCCTCGCCGGCCAGTCCGATCGACTATCTCGAGAAGCCGATCCAGACGCTGAAGGTCGGCTCGCTCGGCACGCACAAGACCCTCGGCGTGGCGAAGGACAAAGGCGCGCGGTACCTGCTCGCGTCGACGTCGGAAGTGTACGGCGACCCGCTCATTCACCCGCAGAAAGAGGATTACTGGGGAAACGTCAACCCGGTCGGCCCGCGCGGCGTGTACGACGAGGCCAAGCGCTTCGCGGAAGCGATGACCATGGCGTATCAGCGCTTCCATGGCGTGCAGACGCGCATCGTGCGCATCTTCAACACGTACGGTCCGCGCATGCGCGTCGAGGACGGCCGCGTCGTCCCCGCGTTCATCTCGCAGTCGCTCAGAAACGAGCCGCTGACGGTGTTCGGCGACGGCTCGCAGACGCGTTCGTTCTGCTACGTCTCCGATCTCGTCGAAGGCATCTATCGACTGCTGATGTCCGACGAGCCGCTGCCGACGAACATCGGCAACCCGTCCGAGATGACCGTGCTGCAGTTTGCGCAGGAGATCAAGCGCCTCACCGGCACCGATGCGCCGATCGAGTTCCGTCCGCTGCCGGAAGACGATCCGAAGATCCGGCGTCCGGACATCACGAAGGCGCGGCAGCTCCTCGGCTGGGAGCCGCAGGTGCCGCTCGAAGAGGGACTGCAGAAGACGATCGATTACTTCCGCGGCGTCGTGCGGTAACGCGCGCGCGCCGCGTATCGTCTCGCGTCGCTAACCGACGCAGCGTCGCGGCGTCCAATGCGGCATGCGGATCCGCGGGCAACTTTTTTTCAACGCCGCTGCAACTCTTTCCGCGATGTCTACGTAAATCTTCGTAACGGAGGATGGTGGCGATGCGGAGATGGAGCCTCGGCGCTCTTTTTGTGATGGGTTTGTCGATCGGATGGTCGACATGCGTGTTTGCGGCGGACGCGCCGGAGCCGCAGGGACCGGGTCCCGTGGGCGTGGCGAAGACCACGGGCGCGATTCAGCTCGACGGCGAGCTCAATGACTCCGGCTGGCAGAACGCCACCGTCATCGACAAGTTCTACGAGACTTCGCCCGGCGACAACAACGAGCCGAAAGTGCGGACCGTCGCGTACGTGACGTACGACAGCCGCTACTTCTACATCGGCGTCCGTTGCGACGATCCCGATCCGAAGAAGATCCGCGCGCCGTACGTCGACCGCGACGCCGTCATCGGCACCGACGACAACATCGCCGTCTTCCTCGACACGCGCAACGACAAGCGCACGGCGATGGAGCTGCGCGTGAATCCGCGCGGCATTCAGGCCGACGGCATCTTCAACGACGCGAACGGCAACGAAGACTTCTCGCCCGACTTCTTCTACGACACCGCGGCGAAGATCGACGAGAAAGGCTGGAGCGCGGAGTACCGCATCCCGTTCACGTCGCTGCGCTACGGCAGCGCCGATCCGCAGACGTGGAACATCCTCATCTGGCGCAACTATCCGCGCGACTTCCGCTACGCGTTCCACAGCGCGCCGATCGCGCGCGGCTCGAACTGCCTCGTGTGCCACATGCATCCGCTGACCGGCCTCACCGGCTTGCCGGAGGCGGGACACTTCGTGGCCGCGCCGTACGTCACCGCGGGCCGGCTCTCCGAACCGCGCGACGGCCTCGGCTCGCCGCTGCACAGCGACGACATCGACACCGACGCCGGTCTCGACGTGAAGTGGAACCCGACCGCGAACAACACGCTCGACCTCACGCTCAACCCCGACTTCTCGCAGATCGAGGCGGACGTCGCGCAGATCACCGTCAATCGCCGCTTCGCCGTGTTCTTCCCCGAGAAGCGGCCGTTCTTCCTCGAGGGCTTCGACCTCTTCGACACGCCGATGCAGGTCGCCTACACGCGCACGATCAACTCGCCGCGCGCCGGTGTGCGCGCGACGGGCAAGAGCGGAGATACCGCGTACACGCTGCTCGTGACGGAGGATCGCGGCGGCGGCGTGGTGATCCTGCCGGGACCTCAGGGCTCGAGCTTCGCGCCGGAAGACTTCCGCTCGTATGCGACGATCGGCCGCGTGCGGCACAGCCTCGGCTCGTCGTACGTCGGCGCCGTGCTGACCGACCGCGAGATCAGCGGCGGCGGCCACAATCGCGTCCTCGGCCCCGACTTCCAGTGGCGTCCGACGCAGACCGATTCGCTCACCGCGCAGTTCCTCTACTCTGACACCGAGAATGCGCTGGGCAGCGCTTCGCCCGCAACGAACGGCGGGTCGCAGCAGTCGTACGCGTTCACGTCGAGCTGGAATCATCAGCAGCGCAAGTACGACTGGAGCGTGTCCGCGAGCGATCTCGGCGACGACTTCCGCGCGGACCTCGGCTTCATTCCGCAGGTCGGCTACCGCGAGCTCCTCGGCGTCGTCGGTCTCCGCTTCTATCCCGAGCACAGCATGCTCCGCTACATCCGGCCGAGCCTCCTCGTCGACCGCCAGACGGACCACGACGGCAACACGCTCTTCCAGCAGGCGTCGCTCGGCTTTTTCGCGTTTGGCGTGAAGAACCTCACCATCAGCGCGCTGTTCCGGCCGAACGAGAAGGTGCTGGTCGGCAATCGGGAACTGGGGCAGACCTACGGCGACTACGTCGTGCAGATCGATCCGTCGCGACGGCTGCCGCGCGTCTCGCTCGAGGTGCGGCAGGGACAGCAGATCGACTTCGCCGGCGCGCGCGTCGGCGACGGCACGTCGATCACCGCGAGCGCGACCGTGCGACCGTACGATCGCCTCGACCTGCAGTTCAACGCCGCGCGCGAATGGCTCGACGTCTCCAGCACGCGCCTCTACACGTCAACCATCGAGCGCATCCGCGCGCAGTACAGCTTCTCCAACAAGTCGCTCGTGCGCGTGATCGGCCAGTACGTGAAGACCGATCCCGTCTCCGACTTTGGCGGCTCGTTCCTCGGCTCGGTGCTGTACAGCTACAAGCTGAACTGGCAGACGGTGCTCTTCGTCGGCTACGGCGACGACCGCACGCTGACCGCGGATCTCAACAACAACAATCAAAGGCTGCTGCCGCTCGATCGCTCGTTCTTCTTCAAGGTTTCGTACGCATTCCTGCGATGAGCCGCGCGAACCGCGCATCCGCCCGCAGCGGATCGAGCGCCGGATCGACGCGCGTCCACACGAGCGCGCCGGTCCGCTCCGCGAGCGCGCGATCGAGCTCGCGGAAGGCGCGGTCGGGATCGCCGAGGTGCGCGTAGAGCGCGGCGAGGTAATACGGCGGCAGGTATTCGCGGCGCCCTCGTTCCTCGAGCTCGCGCGTCATCGCCTCGGCGCGCGCGCGGTCGCCCGCGGCGAGCTGCGCGCGGATGAGCCACGTGCGGATGACGGTGATGTCGAGGAGCTTCTGCGCCTGTTCGAGCTCGCTGATCGCGCCGGCGGCGTTGCCGCTTTCGAGATAGGCGAGGCCGAGGTAGGCGTGGCCCGGCATGAACGATGGAAATAGTTGTGTCGTACGGCGGCCCTGGGCGATGGCGGCATCGTAGCGGCGCGCCATCATCTCGTTGAAGCAGACCACCGCGTTGATGATCGGCGACATCGGATCGAGCGCGAGCGCGCGACGCCCCTCGCGTTCCGCTTCGTCGAAGCGCCCGTTCGCGCTGAGGAACTCCGCGTACCACTGATGCGCGGTCGCGTAATTCGGGTTGAGCTGAATCGCGCGCCGGTACTCGCGCTCCGCCGCGGGCCAGTCCCATTCGTACGTGTGGATCGCGTAGGCGAGCGAGGTGTGCGCCTCCGCGAGCTGATCGTCGATGGCCAGCGCTTTCTGCGCTGCGGCCTTCGCGTTCGGAAACGTCTCCTTCGTCGGCAGTCCGGCCCAGATGTCGAGGAGGTTGTAGCAGTCGGCCAGTCCCGCGTACGCGAGCGCGTATTGCGGATCGATCTCGATGGCCTGGTTGAATAGCTCGATGGCTTTGTACAGGCCCTCGGCGCTGCGCTTGTTCCACTGGAAGCGGCCTTTGAGATAGAGCTCGTACGCGCGCGGATCGGTGGTGTGGCGTTTGGCGAGGAGCTGCTGTTCGCGGCCGGTGAGCTCGATGCGCAGCATGCGCGCGATCTCGGATGCGATCGACTGCTGCACGCCGAGGAGGTCGGCGTGCGCGGCCTGGTAACGGTTGCCCCAGATCAGCGAGTTGTCGCTCGTGTCGATGAGCTCCGCGCCGATGGTGAGCTCGTCGCCGCGCGCCTCGATGCGTCCGACGACGACCGCGCCGACGCGCAGCTCGCGTCCGATGCGGCGCGGATCGACGTTGGTGCCCTTGTACGTGAACACGGACGTGCGCGACATCACGCGCAGCCCCGGCACCTGCGCGAGCGTGTTGATGAGCGTCTCGCTGATACCGTCGGAGAGATACTCCGCGTCGCGGTCGCCGGTCGCGTTGACGAACGGCAGGATCGCCAGCGCGCGTATGGGACGCGCGGCCGCGGCGTGCGGCGGCGGCTCGAGACGCGTGCGGCGCGCGGCGACGAACGAGCCGATCGTCGCGAGGATGACCAGCGCGGCGACGGCGGCGATCGAGCGCCGCACGCGTTTGCGTTTCGCTTCCGGCGCCTCGAACGAAACCGGCGACGTCCCGATCGCGCGCAACGCGAACGCGAGATCGCGCGCGGATTGAAAGCGCTCGCTGCGCCGCTTCTCGAGACAGCGCTGGATGACGCGCGCGAGCTCGAACGGAATCATCCGCTGCGAGGCGTCGAAGACGTCGGGCGTCTCGCTGAGGATCGCGGAGAGCGAGTCGATCACCGTGCCGCGGATGAACGCCGCGCGTCCGGTGGCCATCTCGAAGAGCAGGCAGCCGAGGGCGAAGATGTCGGTCGTCGCGTCGACGGCTTCGCCGCGGAGTTGCTCGGGCGACATGTAGCCGGCGGTGCCCATCACCGCGTGCGGATCGGTTTTCAGCGGCGCGGTCGGCAGCAGCGCCGGATCGATCTCGTCGGTCTTCGGCTCGTCGCGCACGAGCTCCGCGATGCCGAAGTCGAGGATCTTCACGCGGCCGTCGCTGGTGAGGAAGATGTTGTCCGGCTTGAGGTCGCGATGGATGATCCCTTTCGCGTGCGCGGCGGCGAGGCCGTCGGCGATCGCGGCGCCGATCTCGATCGTCTTCCGCCACGGGAGCGCGCCCTCGGTGAGGCGTTGGCGCAGCGTCTCGCCCTCGAGGAGCTCGGTGACGTGATACGCGACGCGCTCCGCGGAGCCGTAGTCGTGGATGGCGAGGATGTTCGGATGCGCAAGCGCGGCCACGGACTTCGCCTCGCGATCGAAGCGCGCGCGGGCGTCGGCGTCGCGCGTGGCGCGCTCGGGCAGCACCTTCACGGCCACGTCGCGTTCGAGGCGAACGTCGCGCGCGCGATAGACGTCGCCCATCCCGCCGGAGCCGATTGGTGCAACGATCTCGTAAGGGCCGAGCCGCGTGCCGGGCGGTAGCGACATTCCTTCTGCCTGCGCGGAGATTGTATGCGGTAAATTCACCGCGCCATGAAGCGACTGACCTTCGCACTTCTGCTCGTCGCCGCCGCCTGCAAGCAAGAGCAGAGCGCGGTCGCGCCGTCTGTCGCGCAGACGCCGCCGCCGTCATCAGCGCAGACAGCCGCGCCGCCGGCGTTCGTGCACGATCCACATTCGTACGCGCGTCCCGATGAAGTGCGCGTGACGCATCTCGCGCTCGACCTCGACGTCGACTTCGCGAAGAAGCAGCTCGCCGGCACGGCGGCGCTCACGATTCAGCGCACGCGGCCGAACGCGTCGACGCTGACGCTCGACACGCACGATCTCGCGATCCAGTCCGTGGCGCTGAATCCCGGCAACGTGCCCGCGCAGTTCGCGCTCGCGACGGCCGATCCGATCCTCGGCAGCAAGCTCACGATCCCGCTGCAGCCGGCCACGAACACCGTCGTCATCCGCTACGCGTCGAGCCCCGGCGCGCGCGCGTTGCAGTGGCTCGAGCCGGCCATGACGGCGGGGAAGAAGCAGCCGTTCCTGCTCTCGCAATCCGAGGCGATCCTCGCGCGCACGTGGGTGCCGCTGCAGGACTCGCCGCAGGTGCGCTTCACCTATGAAGCGACGATCCGCGTGCCGCACGAGCTGATGGCGGTCATGAGCGCGGAGAACGTGACGCAGCGTTCCGCCGACGGCGTCTATCACTTCACGATGCCGCAGCCGGTGCCGTCGTATCTGATGGCCCTCGGCGTCGGCGACCTCGCGTTCCGCGCGTTCGATGGGCGCAGCGGCGTTTACGCGGAAGTGCCGGTGATCGACGCGGCGTCGCGCGAGTTCAGCGACACGCCGAAGATGATCGGCGCGGCGGAGCAGTTGTACGGACCGTACCGGTGGGGACGGTACGACCTGCTCGTGCTGCCGCCGAGCTTCCCGTACGGGGGGATGGAGAATCCGCGGCTGACGTTCCTCACGCCGACGGTGATCGCGGGCGACAAGTCGCTCGTCTCGCTCATCGCGCACGAGCTCGCGCATTCGTGGAGCGGCAACCTCGTCACGAACGCGACGTGGAACGACTTCTGGCTCAACGAAGGCTTCACGACGTACTTCGAACATCGCATCACCGAGGCGCTGTACGGCCGCGAGTACTCCGAGATGCTCTGGCTCCTCGGCCTCACGCAAGTCAAAGAAGAGCTGCCCACGCTGCCGGTGAAGGATCAGGCGCTCTACCTCGATCTCACCGGACGCGATCCTGACGACGCGCCCGATCTCGTGTACGAGAAAGGCGCGCTCTTCCTGCGCCTGCTCGAGGAGAAGGCGGGACGCGCGCGCTGGGATCAGTTCCTGCGCGGCTACTTCGACGCGCACGCGTTTCAGTCGATGACGACCACGCGTTTCATCGATGCGCTGAAGCAAGGCCTCCCCGACGTCGTGCAGCAGGTCAAAGTGGAGGAGTGGATTTACGGCCCCGGACTGCCGGCGAACTGTCCGCAGCCGCATTCGGAAGCGTTCGCGAAGGTCGAGGCGGCGGCGAAGCAGTTCGCGAGCGGCGGGCCGGCGTCGGCGATCGACATGACGAAGTGGTCGTCGCACGAGCGCCAGCATTTCGTCGAGTCGTTGCCGTCGCTCACGCCCGCGCGCATGGGCGAGCTCGACGCGCGCTTTCACTTCACCGACAGCGGCAACAGCGAGGTGCTGTTCGCGTGGCTGATGAAGTCCGTCGAGGATCGCTACAAGACCGCGTACCCGGCCATCGAGCGCTTTCTCACGTCGCAGGGACGACGGAAGTTCGTGAAGCCGCTGTACGCGGCGCTGTGGTCGCACGCCGAGGATCGTGCGTTCGCGAAAGAGGTGTACGCGAAGGCGCGCGCGAGCTACCACCCGGTGACGCAGTCGGCCGTCGACGACACGCTGAAGTAGGACGCTTCGCGCGCGAGCGTCGTAGAAGATCGTGATGAGACGGATTGGCCGCGTCGCCGAACTTGTACGCTACCCCGTGAAGTCGATGGCCGGCACTCCGCTGCCGTCCGCGCACCTCGGATTGCACGGCATCGCGGGCGATCGCAGGTTCGCGTTCCGGCGCGTCGGTGATCCGAGCGGCTTCCCGTTTCTCACCGCGGGAAAGTTTCCCGCGCTGCTCACGTATCAGCCGTTTGGGAACGTCGAAAGCGCCGCCGAACCGCTGCCGACGCACGTGCGCACGCCGTCCGGCGCCGAGCTCGCGCTGCGCAGCGACGAGCTTCGCGACGAGATCGCGCAGCGGTCGGGACACGACGTCGAGCTCATGATGTTGAGACACGGGATCTTCGATGACGGAGTCGTGTCGCTCATCGGCACTACGACGATCGCGGCGATCGGCCGCGAGGCGGGACTCGAGCTCGATCGCCGGTGCATGCGCGCGAACGTGCTGCTCGAGACGGAAGGCCTTGGGGCGTTCGGCGAAGACGACTGGGTCGGCGCGACGATCGTCTTCGGCGACGACGCGGGCGCGCCGGCGATCGGCATCACCATGCGCGACGAGCGCTGCGCGATGATGAACATGGATCCCGACAGCGGCCAGCAGGACCCGCGCGTGATGAAGGCCGTCGTGCGGATGAACGGCAACTACGCCGGCGTGTACGCGACCGTGCTCCGCGCGGGCGCGATTTCCGTCGGCCAGACCGCGTACCTCGCGTAACGCCGCGCGATTCGCAGGATTCGAGAAGCGCGCAACCCGCGGCGGCGCGTACCGTCAGGTCCGGAGGAAACGCTCATGATGCTCGCCGCTCTGCTCTTCGCCGCCGCCGTGGCCACGCCGAACGCCAACGCTGCAACCGCCGCCGCGCCGCCCGAAACCGTGTTCACGCGCTTCACGCTGAAGTCACCGGGCGACGAGGCGAAGCTCGTCGAGGTCGTGCAGCGCGCGTGGAAGACGATGAAGCGCCTCGACGTCATCACCGACACGACGCCGCTCATCTGGCGCGGCGACGGCTACGTGCTCGAAGTCATCACGTGGCGCAGCGCGTCGATTCCGGACAACGCGCCGGACGAGATCCTCGCGCAGTGGAAGGAGATGAACGCGCTGGCCAAGGTGGAGTTCGTCGAGGTCTGGCCCGTCAGCGAAGGATCGTCTCTTCCCGCCGCGGTCCCGTCGAAATGATCGACGCGCGCGTTTCGGTCTCGTCCTCGATGAAGCGGACGTAATCCTTCGCTTCCTGCGGCAGCTCGTCGAACGACGTGATGCCGACCGTCGACGTCTTCCAGCCTTTGAACGTGCGGTATTCGGGCTGGTAGTCGTGATGCGCGACGGCGAACGCGGGGAAGGTGCTCCACGTCTTGCCGCGCACTTTGTACGCGGTGCAGACGGGGATCTCGTCGAACTCGTCGAGGACGTCGAGCTTCGTCAGCGCGATGGCGTCGAGGCCGTTGATCATCGACGCCGTGCGCAGCACCGCGAGGTCGAGCCAGCCGGTGCGGCGCGAGCGGCCGGTGACCGTGCCGTATTCGTTGCCGCGCGTGCGGAGATGCTCGCCGTGCGCGTCGTGGAGCTCGGTCGGGAACGCGCCGCCGCCGACGCGCGTCGTGTACGCCTTCACCACGCCGATGACGTGATGGATGTGCTTCGGCGCGACGCCGAGGCCGGTGCAGACGCCGCCGACGGAACAGTTCGAGCTCGTGACGTACGGGTAGGTGCCGTGGTCGATGTCGAGCATCGTCGCCTGCGCGCCTTCGAACATCACCGACTTGCCGGCGCGGATCTGCTCGTTGAGAAAGACGGTTCCGCTGGTGATCCGCTCGCTGAGGATCTCGCCGTAGCGGAGGTAATCGTCGAAGAGTTGCTTCGGATCGAACTGCTCTTTGCCGTAGACGCCGGACAGCACGGGATTCTTCTCCGCGCAGGCGAACTCGATCTTCTCGCGCAGCACGTCCGCGTCGACGAGGTCGGCCACGCGGATGCCGTAGCGGCTGACCTTCGTCTCGTACGCGGGGCCGATGCCGCGGCCGGTCGTGCCGATCTTCTGCTCGCCGGCGAACTCTTCACGGGCGACGTCGAGCGCGCGGTGATACGGCAGGATGATGTGCGCGGAGTCGCTGATCTTGAGGTTGTCGCCGATGACGACGCCGAGGTCGCGCAGCCTCGCGATTTCGGCGAGCAGCGCGGCGGGATCGATGACCATGCCGTTGCCGAGGAGGCAGAGCTTGTCGGGATGGAGGATGCCGCTCGGGATCAGCTGCAGCGTGTAATGGTGCTCGCCGAACTTCACGGTGTGGCCGGCGTTGTGGCCGCCCTGGTAGCGGGCGACGACGTCGAAGTTCTCGCAGAGGAGATCGACGATCTTTCCTTTTCCCTCGTCGCCCCACTGCGCGCCGACCACGGCCACGTTCTGCATCGCTCTGCTCACTCCGGACGGCGCGGAGACTAGCACGAATCGCGGGTGTAAAACTTGCTCGCTCGGCGGTATAGTCAGGTCGATTCGGAGGCCCGATGGACATGCAGAATCTCACCGCCACGCCGCAGACGATCTACGCTCCGACGCCGATCCCCGCGCAGGAGTTCGTCGACGGCATCCGCGCGCTGTCCGAGGGGCTCATCACCAAGCAGAGAATCTACGACTATCTCGTCGCGTACGAGATCCGGAGCGAGGAGCTCGAACAGTACAAGCAGTGGCTGCCGGACCGGCACACGCGCAACAAGATCTTCCGCAACGACATGATCGAGGTGATGCTGATCTGCTGGCCGATCGGCGCGATCACGCCGCTGCACACGCACAACGGGCAGCTCGGCTGGATGACGATGCTCGAAGGCAAGCTTCTCGTCGAGAACTATCGCAAGGTCGCGTGCGACAAGCCGGAGAACCAGCAGGTCGTCGGCCTCGACTGTCTCGCCGGCGCGACGCGCATCGAGATGGAGCACCTCGGCGACGAGTACGCGGTGCCGGGCGGGCCGCTCAATACCGTCGACAAGACGCAGACCATCCACCGCATCATCAATCGTCCCGAATGGAACGAGCGCGCGGTGAGCATGCACGTCTACTCGCGCCCCATCGACTCCTGCGTCGTCTTCGACATGGACGGCCAGCGATGTTTCCGCCGCGACCTCAAATACGACAACGAATGAATACGCTGCTCTCCACTCTTTCCGCCGAGCTCGAATCGATGTCTTCCGCCGGCACGCTCAAGCGCGAGCTGCCGCTGAAATCCGCGCAGGGTCCTCTCGTCGAGATCGAAGGCCTGGGCGAAGTGATCATGCTCACCTCGAACAATTACCTCGGCCTCGCCGATCATCCCGCCATCGTCGAAGCGGCGGAGAAGGCCGAACGCGACTTCGGCTACGGCCTCGCGTCGGTGCGCTTCATCTGCGGCACGCAGACCATTCACCGCCAGCTCGAGGAGCGCATCGCGGAGTTCTTCGGTACCGAGGACACGATCCTGTACGGCTCGTGCTGGAATGCGAATGAAGGTTTGTTTCAGACCGTCGCGCTCGAACAGGACGCGATCGTTTCCGACGAGCTGAATCACGCGTCGATCATCGACGGCATTCGTTTGTCGAAGGCGCGCAAGGAGCGCTTCAAGAATCGCGACATGGGCGATCTGCGCCGCGCGCTGGAAGCGACGAAGGACACGCGCAACAAGGTCGTGATGACCGACGGCGTCTTCTCGATGGAAGGCTCGCTCGCGCCGCTGCCGGAGATGATCGAGCTGACGCGCGAGTACGGCGCGTTCCTCGTCGTCGACGAGTCGCACGGCACCGGCGTCCTCGGCGCGACCGGCCGCGGGACACCCGAGGAGCTCGGCGTGTTCGGAAAGATCGACGCGTATACGTCGACGCTCGGCAAGGCGCTCGGCGGCTCGCACGGCGGCTTCACGACGGGGCCGAACGTACTCGTCGAATATCTGCGGCAGAAGTCGCGGCCGTATCTCTTCTCGAACACGCTGCCGCCCGCGGTGGTCCTCGGATCGCTCGCGGCGATCGATCTCGTCGACAAGGATCCGAGCTTCGTCGGACGCCTGCGCGAGAACACCGCGTACTTTCGCGCGCAGCTCACCGCGAAAGGCGTGCGCGTGCGCGAGGGCATTCACCCGATCGTGCCGATCCTCATCGGCGACACCGCGAAAGCGATCGCGATGTCGAAGGAACTGCTGACGCGCGGCGTGTACGTGTCCGGCTTCGGCTTCCCGGTCGTGCCGCAGGGCGCCGCGCGCCTGCGCTGTCAGATCAGCGCCGCGCACACCCGCGAGCACCTCGACCGCGCCATCGCCGCGATCGTCGAGGTGGCGGCGCAGTTCGGGGTGTTGGAGAGCGCGGCGTAGCGCATTCGCGCGCCACGCCGCACTTCCTCGTCTCTCTCTTCCCTCTTACAACCCGCGCCGCAGCGCGACCACCGCGAGCAGCGCGGCGAGCATCAGCAGCGCCCACTGCGAGAGCGTCGGCACGGCCGTCGTTGCTGCAGCGGGAACGACCGGCACGACCGGCGCGGCGACGGAGTCGTTGCCGCCGGTCGGATCGGACGTGTCGCTCGCGACGGAGGCGCTGTTCGCGATCGAGCCGGTGGCGTCGGCGGCGACGGCGACCGTCAGCGTGAACGTGCGCGTCACGCCGCTGGCGAGCGTCGCGGCGGTGCACGTGATCGTGCCGCTCGCGCCGACCGCGGGAGTCGTGCAGCTGAAGCCGGACGGCTGCGTGATCGAGACGAAATGCAGTGACGCCGGCAGCACGTCCGTCATGACGACGTTCGACGCCGCGTCGGGTCCGGCGTTGTGCACGCCGATCGTGTACGTCACCTGCGAGCCGGCGGCGACCGTCGACGCGTTCGTCGTCTTCGTCACCGAGAGATCGGCGGACGTCGGAGCAGCGATCGTGGTGTTCGTCGACGTCGTGTTGTTCGACGCGTTGGGATCGTACGTGTCCGTCGTGATCGTGGCGGGCGCCGTGATCGTGCCGGACGTGCCGGTCACCGTCGCGGTGATGATGAACGTGCCGGTGCCGCCATTCGGGAACGTCGTCGCGGTGCAGGTGATGACGCCGCTCGCGCCGACGGCGGGCGTGGTGCAGAGGAAGCCGGCCGGCGGCGTGACGGAGCCGAAGCCGGTGTTCGCCGGCAGCGTGAGCGTGTAGACGACGTTCGACGCCGCGTCGGGTCCGGCGTTCGTGAGCGTCGAGGTGTACGTCACGGTATCGCCGTTGTTCGCGGGATTCGGGCTGCCGGTGGTGGTGATGCCGAGGTCGGACTGCGTCGCGTCGTAGGCGGTGTTGACCGTCAGCGAGTTGTCGGGCACGTCGGGATCGTGCGTGTCCGCCGACGAGATCGTGAAGCCCTGCTGGATGACGCCGTCGGGACCGTGCTCGAGCGCGGCGTTGACTTGCGTCACGAGCGTGAACGGCAGGTTCGCGCCATTGGCCAGCGACGCATTCGTGCAGACGATGTTGCCATTCGCGCCGACCGCGGGCGTCGTGCAGCTGAAGCCCGCGGGGCCGGTCATCGAGACGAACGTGACGTTCGGCGAGAGCGGGATGTTCAGCGAGACGGTCGTCGCCGCATCAGGCCCGCCGTTGGCGACGCTGCCGGTGTACGTGATGTTGCTGCCGGGGAGCACCGGGTCGGGCGCGTCGGTGGCGGTGACGGAGAGGTCGGCGTCGGCGACGTCCATCTGCGTCGTGACGTTGACCGAGTTGTTCGCGTTGTTCGGATCGGAGTTGTTGCTGCCGACGTTGAAGTTCTGCGTGATGGTCTGATCGAAGTTGCCGAACGCGTTTTCGTCCGCGCGCAGGACGATGGTGAACACCGAGTTGGCGCCGTTCGCGAACGACGGGTTCGTGCACGTGAAGCCGGCGCCGCTGCCGACCGGCGTGGCCGGGCAGTTCCAGCCCGACGGCACGGTGATCGACTGGAACTTCAGCGTGTTGTTCATCGGCACGCTCAGCGCGGCGTTCGTGGCCGCGTCGGGTCCGCCGTTCGTGACCGTGACGGTGTAGGTGATGTCGCCGTTGCGCATGACCGGATCGGGCGAGTCGCTCGCGCTCACGCCCATGTCGGAATCCGCGGTCGTGTACTGCGTCGACACGGTCGTCGTGTTGTTGCCGTTGTTCGGATCGGTGTTGTCGCTGCTGGCGACGAAGCCCTGGTTGATCGTCTGGTCGAAGGGGCCGAACGCATTCGAGTCGGCGCGCAGCACGACGGTGAAGACGCTCGAGCCGACGGCGAACGACGGGTTGTGGCAGTCGAAGCCGGGGCCGGTCCCCACCGGCGGCGCATTGCAGGTCCAGCCCGCGGGCGTCGTGACGGAGCGGAACTTCAGCGTGTTGTTCATCGGCACGCTGAACGCCGCGTTCGTGGCCGGGTCGGGACCGTTGTTCGCGACGGTGACGGTGTACGTGATGTCGCCGTCGGGCGTGACGGGATCGGGCGAGTCGGTGGCCGAGGTGATGGCCATGTCGGAGTCGGGCGTCACGTACTGCGTGGTCTCGTTCTCGTTGTTGTTGCCTGGGTTCGTGTCGTTGCCCGTGCCGCCGGCGCCGAAGGCCACGGTGTACGTGCCGTCGAAGGGCCCGAGAACGTTCCGATCGAAATTGAGGACGACGTCGAACTGCGAGGTCGCGCCACCGGGGAACGAAGCACGCGAGCAGCTGAAGCTCGGCGTCCCGCCGGCAGGCGGGAACGCGCAGGTCCAGCCGGCGGGCTGCGTCCCCGACACGAACTTGAGGCCACTCGAGTTGAACACGTTGAAGTTCACGTTGGTGGCGGCGTCGGGCCCACTGTTGGTGACGGTGGCGGTGTAGGTGACGTTGTTGTTCTGCATGACCGGATCGGGCGAATCGGTCACGGAGATGCCGACGTCGACCTGCGGCGAGTCGACATTCGTCGTCGCCGATTTCGAGTTGTTGCTGTTGTTCGGATCGGGCGTCGTGCCGGACGGGGAAAAGGTCGCCGAGAACGAGGTGTCGGGGAAGTTCGCCATCGATGCGTCGACGGTCCCGGTCACGCCGATGACGACGGTCGTTCCCGCCGCGAACGACGGCGTCGTGCAGCTGATGCTGTTGCCGAACGCCCCGCAACTGAAGCCGGCCGGCGGCGCGTACGTGAAGTTGCTCAACTGCAACGGCAGACTGCCATTGATGCCGCCGTTGGTCGCGGCATCGGGCCCGTTGTTGCGCAGCGTGACGGTGTACGTCACGGTGCCTCCGGGTGCGACCGGATCGGGCGCGTCGACGACGGAGACGACTTCCTGATCGGCCGACTGGGCGAAGAGGAAGGTCGGGAACGCGAGGCAGAGCAGGAGCAGGACGGGACGTAGCTTCGTCATGTTCACAAACGCGCAAACGGCGGAGAAATCCCCTCACGGGTACAATCGGGGGAGTTCCGGTCATGTCCGAGGTGACGCAACTCCTGCGCGAGTGGAGCGACGGCAACGCCGCGGCGCGCGATGCCCTCCTGGGTCTCGTGTATGGTCCGCTGCGCTCGATCGCCGCGCGGCACCTGCAGCACGAACGCGGCGGCCACACGCTGCAGCCGACCGCGCTCGTGCACGAGCTGTATCTGCGCCTCGTCGATCAGCGCAGCGTCGACTGGCGCGACCGCGCGCACTTTTTCGCGGTGGCCGCGCAGGTGATGCGGCGCATCCTCGTCGACTACGCGCGCCGCCGCAAGAGCGAGAAGCGCGGCGGCAATCTCATCCCCGTCACCCTCGGCGTCGCGCTCGACGTCGCGGCCGGCGAGGACTTCGACATCGTCGATCTCGACACCGCGCTCGACCAGCTCGCGGCCATCTTTCCGCAGCAGGCGAAGATCGTCGAACTGCGTTTCTACGGCGGGCTCACGCTCGACGAAACCGCCGCGGCGCTCGCGATCTCGCCCGCGACAGTCAGTCGCGACTGGGCCATGGCGCGCGCGTGGCTCCGCCGCGCGCTCAGTCCGTCATGACGACGACGCTCTCATGACCACGACCGACGTCTTCTGGGACCGCGTGCGCGCGCTCTTCCACGAGCTCTCGGAACTCCCGTCCGCGGCGCGCGCGTCGCGGCTCGCGCAATGCGACGACGCCGTCGTGCGCGACGAGGTGGCGTCGCTGCTCGCGGCGCACGAAGACGCGGGCGAGTTTCTCGAACGCTCGGTCTGGGAGCTCATCGACACGCGCGAGGCCGCGCGCCTGGCCGGCACGATGATCGGTCCGTATCGCATCGTGCGCCCGCTGGGACACGGCGGCATGGGCGCGGTGTTCCTCGCCGAGCGCGCGGACGCGCAGTTCGCGCAGCGCGTGGCGGTGAAGCTCGTGCGCGGCGGCGCGGCGCTGGTCGGACGCTTCCGTCAGGAGCGGCAGATCCTCGCCGCGCTCGAGCATCCGAACATCGCGCGCCTGCTCGACGGCGGTACGACGGCCGACGGCGTGCCGTATCTCGTCATGGAGTTCGTCGACGGCGTGCCGCTCGACGTCTACTGCCGCGAGCTGTCGCTGACGCGGAAACTGCAGCTCTTTCTGCAGCTCTGCGACGCCGTGCAGTACGCGCATCGCAATCTCGTCATTCACCGCGATCTGAAGCCCGCGAACGTGTTCGTGACGTCGGACGGCATCCCGAAGCTGCTCGACTTCGGCATCGCCAAGCTGACGCGCGACGAGCCGCGCGCGGACGCCACCGTCACGCGCATGATGACGCCCGACTACGCCAGCCCCGAGCAGCTCGTCGGGGATCCGGTGACGACCGCGAGCGACGTCTATTCGCTCGGCGTGATCCTCTTCGAGCTGCTCACGGGCGGGAAGCCGTTCGGCCGCGAGCGTACCGCCGCGACCGAGCCCGCGCGGCCCAGCACCGTCGCGCGCGTGTTGCGCGGCGATCTCGACACGATCGTGCTGACGGCGATGGAGCCGCATCCCGCGCGACGCTACGGCTCGGTCGAAAAGCTCGCCGACGACGTGCGCCGCTACCTCGGCGGCCATCCGATCGCCGCGCGTCCGGCGACGTTCCGCTACCGCGCCGCGAAGTTCGTCCGCCGCAACAAGCTCGCGACCGCAGCGACCATCGCGATCGTCGCCGTCATCGCGCTCGCCTTCGCCGTCACGCTGCAGCAGAAGCGCATGGCCGAGCGCCGCTTCGAGGAAGTGCGCTCGCTCGCGCACGCGGTCGTGTTCGAGCTGCACGATGCGATCGCGCCGCTGCCCGGCTCCACGCACGCGCGCGAGCTGCTCGTGCGGCGCGCGCTCGTCTACCTCGACGCGCTCGCATCGGAGGCGCAGGACAACACGCGCCTGCAACTGGAACTGGCCGGCGCGTACCTCAAGATCGGCGACGTGCAGGGCATGCCGTACAGCGCGAACCTCGGCGACACGGCCGGCGCGATGACGAGCTACCGCAAGGCGCGCGCGATCGCCGAAGCGGTCGAGCCGTCGAACGCGTCGCGTGCAATCCTCGCCGACGTGCACGATCGCATCGGCTTCGTCGAAGGACGCGCGCGCCACTGGGAAGCGGCGTTGCGCGAGCACGAGGCCTCGCGCGCGCTCCGCGAGCAGCTGCCGCGCGACGTGCCCGGCTCGCTCGCGCTCGCGCGCACGTGGGTCGCGATCGGCGACTGCCTCCACGTCGGCGGCCCGTATCTTCCCGCGTCGCTGAAGCTGCGCACGCCCGACAAGGCCTACAACGCGTCGCTGGCGATCCTCACGGATCTTCCCGACGACCGCGCGCATCGCTCCGCGCGGCTCATGGAGCTCGGGCGCACGCATCAGCGCCTCGGCGGCTACTACACGACCGGTCCGGATGGCTTCCGCGACATGGCCCACGCGCTCGAGCACCACGACGCGGCCATCGCGGTGATGCAGCAGCGCGTCGCGCTCGATCCGAACGACGCCGTCGCGCGGCGCAATCTCGCCGACGAGTTCGTGATGAAAGCGACCGCGCAGAACCGCTTCGACGATCCCGAGGGCGCGCTCGACAACACGCGGCGCGCGCTGCCGGTCTTCGCCGCGCTCGCCGCCGCCGATCCGCGCAATCAGGAAGCGCAGCACGACATCGGCTTCACGTATTCGGAGATGAGCTTCGCCCTCGTGAAGCTCGGACGCTGGAGCGAGGCGCGCGACGTGGCGCTGCGCGGCATCGCCATCCGCGAGCGGCTCTACGCCGCCGATCCGGGAAATCGGGAAGACCGCCGCGACGCCGGCATCCTCTACGCGCTGCTCGCGCAGGCGGAAGCGGGAGCCCATCACGCCGCCGCGGCCGCCGCCGCGAGCGCGAAGTCGAAGGCGTTGATCGCCGAAACGGAACGCTGAGCAAAAGATCAAGTCTTGAAGTTCGCTCGCGCGTCCTTCATCGTTCAGCGCTCATCGTTCATCGTTCATCGTTCATCGCTCCCCATGGTCCCCGATCGCTACCGCTCCGCGTTCTCCGCGTCCACCCTGCAGACCGTCGCCGCGCACGCGTCGCGTTTCCTCGTCCGCTCGCCGCTGTTTTTCCGCGCGGCGTACACGGCGAACGTGACGGAGAACGAGCGGCGCACGTTCACGCCGCTGGTCGTGCTCGAGCCATCGCGCGTCGCGTCGTGGCGCTGTACGTGCGCGGCCTCGCTGCGCGCGGGCGATCTCTGCCGGCATCTGGCGATGCTCGTCGCGCACGTCACGCGCGATGACGACACCGTGCTGCCGTCGGAAGCGTTCGAATCGAGCGTCTGGCGCGCGGTCGCATTCGAGGCGTTCAGCGACGGCCGCGCCATCGACGCGCGCGAGACCGATCCGCGCGAGCAACTCCTGCGCAAGTACGTGCTGACCGAGCAGGAGCAGGAGCTTCTGCGCCGCGGCTCGGGGAGCCTGCGCCTGCAGTTCGAGGCCTCGCCGTGGTATCGCTGGAGCAAGGAGCTCTTCCTGCGCGGCGCCGCGGACGCGCGGCTGGAGATCGTCGACGGACACGCGCGGCTGCGCATCGGCGAAGACGCGGTGCCGCTGCCCGACGCCGCGGTCGAGCACGTCGTCACCGCGGCGCCGCACATCGTCGCCAACGGCGGATTCGAACTTGCACCGCATGCACTGGCGCCGTCGCTGCGGATCGAGATCACGCGTCAGCGGGCACTGAGGTTCTCGCCCGTCCTTCTCGGCAGCGGCGGCGTCGTCTTCGATCGCGGCGCGCTGCCGCGCTTCGGGCGCTGGTTCCTCACCGGCAACCGCTTCGCGTCGCCCGCGCCCGCGCCGCCGCTCTTCATCGAGCGAAACGACGCGTCGCAGGCTTCGCTCTTTGAAGTCCGCGCGAGCGGCGGCCTGCCGTACGAGCGCGAGACCGTGATCGCGGAAGCGGACGCATTCGCGTTCGTCGAACGCCACCGCCACGTGCTGGCGCGGATGCCGGAGACGCTCGCGCCCGACGCCATCCGCAACGCGCAGCCGGTGCGGCTCGACGGCGAAGTCGTGTTCGAGTTCTCCGCGCCGCAGGGCGACTTTCTCGAAGTGGACATCCGCTTCGAGCACGACGTGCGCGCGGCCGAGCTGGCGAAGGCGCGGCGCGACGGCGTGCGCGCGCTCATTCGCGGCAACATCTGGATCGACGTCACCGACCCGCAGTTCGCCTGGCTCGACGGCGCGACGCTCGGTCCGCGCGGACAGGTGCTGGTCACGAAGCTCGAGCTGCTGCGCATCCGCGGCTCGCTGCGCGGCACGGCCGTCTTCCGCGGCGACCGCGCGTGCGAGCGCGTCTTCCGCATGTTCGACGAACTGCAGACCGACGAGGCCGCGCCGTCGCCTGCCGCGCTCGGCCTCGATTTATATGCATATCAACAGACCGGCTATCACTGGCTGTGGCTTCTGCAGCAGAACGGCTTCGGCGGCCTGCTCTGCGACGACATGGGCCTCGGCAAGACGCACCAGGCCATGGCGCTCATCCGCGCGGTCACGCACGGCGACGCGTCGCGGCAGGTGCTCGTCGTCTGTCCGACGTCGGTCCTCGACCACTGGCGCGAGAAGCTCGCGCGCTACGCGCCGGACGCGCCGGTCACCGTCACGTCGTACGGCATCGTGCGCAGCCGCATCGAGCAGTTCCGCGGCAAGCGCTTCGATCTTGTCGTCCTCGATGAAATGCAGACCATCAAGAATGCCGACACCGCGACGCACCACGCGCTGCGCGCGATCGACAAACGCATCGCCGTCGGACTCACCGGCACGCCGGTCGAAAATCACGAGGGCGAGCTGAAGTCGCTGCTGGACTTCGTCGTGCCCGGCTATCTGCCGAAGCACGTCGACGACCGCAAGACGCTGCAGCGCCTGGCGCGCCCATTCGTCCTGCGCCGCACGAAGACGCAGGTGCTCACCGAGCTCCCGCCCAAGTTCGTCGACAAACGTTTCTGCGAGCTCACCAGCGAACAGCGCGCGCTGTATCGGCGCGTCCTCGAGGCGCGCGCGAAGCCGCTGCGCGCGCAGCTGCGCGCGGGCGGGCCGATCTCGTACGTGCACATCTTCGCCGCGCTGAACTACCTCAAGCAGATTTGCAATCACCCCGCGTCCGCCGGCGGCGGCTTCGGCGCGAACGTCTCGTCGGGCAAGTGGGAGACGTTCGTCGAGCTGCTCGATGAATGTCTCGCCAGCGGTCTCAAGGTCGTCGTGTTCAGCCAGTACCTCTCGATGCTGTCGCTCATCGAAGAGCATCTCTTCCGCGCCGACATCGGCTACGCATCGATCAAAGGCGCGACGCGCGAGCGCGGCGACGAGATCGCGCGGTTCCGCGACGATCCCGACTGCCGCGTGTTCACCGCCTCGCTCCGCGCGGGCGGCCTCGGCATCGACCTCACCAGCGCCTCCGTCGTCATCCACTACGACCGCTGGTGGAACCAGGCCCGCGAGGATCAAGCGACGGACCGCGTGCACCGCCTCGGCCAGAACAAAGGCGTGCAGGTCATCAAGTTGATCACGCGCGGCACCGTCGAGGAGCGCATCGACGAGCTCATCGCGCGGAAGGCGGCGCTCGCGTCCGATCTCGTGCGCGCGGATGACCCCGGGCTCGTGAAGCAGTTCACGCGCGACGAGCTGGACCAGCTTTTGAGCGACTCCTGACCCAAAGCCGGGTCAGTTTCTGACGGAAGGGTCGAGTTATGCTCCCCCGGCCGAAAGTCGATGAATGGATATAAATGCATCCAAGCATTTGCTTTAACGGAAAATCGCCGGATTCCGTGACGCTTTGGCACCGCTTGCACTAAGACGGACCCGGAGAAAAAAGACAACCATGAAGAAAACGATCGTCCTCGCCCTTGCTTCTGTCTTTGCAGCAACGTTGGCGTTCGCCGGCAACCCGAACGACAACGGCGAACTCCGTCCGCGCGTCCACAAGATGGCCCACAAGGATGCCGCGCGGGCAGCGCCCGGCGGTTCGGGACAGCTCGTCGATCACGGCGGCCAGGTCCTGACCAACGCCAAGGTCGTCTTCATCTTCTGGGGCTGGGCCTCGTCGGCCGCGACCTCGGATGCGTATGTGAACAACCTGATCGCGTTCCGCGACAGCCAGTACGGCATGATCACGCACATCGGTATGCTCAGCCAGTACCGCAGCACCGGCTCGACCGGCTTCAAGGGCACGCAGCCCGACGTCTTCATCTCCACGCCGCCTTCGGCGTCCCGTGTCACCGACGCGCAGGTCCAGCAGCGCGTTGCCAGCTCCTGCGCGGCCCTCTCGGGCGGCTGCAAGACCGACACGATCTACGAGGTCTTCATCCCGCAGAACTACTACTCCGATGACGGCACCGGCGCGACCTCCTGCGGCGGCACGAACCTGCAGTACTGCGCTTATCACGGCAACGGCGACGGCGCGAACCTCAGCAGCAGCATCAAGTACTCGATCCAGCCGTATCCGAGCTGCTCGTCCTGCGCCGGTCTCTCGGGCTGGACGAACTACCAGAACCAGGAACACTTCGTCGTCCACGAGACGCGCGAAGCGATGACCGACGCGCAGCTGAGCGCGTGGTGGGATCGCGCCGGCTACGAAGCCGACGACAAGTGCGCCTGGGGCACGAACCTGGCCTTCCTCTTCGCCGAGTCGAAGCCGGACGGCCGCACCTACGCGTACCAGCAGGAGTACTCGAACTCCGCGCGCGCCTGCGTCAAATAGTTCCCCCGGAGTTGTGGACAGGAAAACGCCGGCCGCGAGGCCGGCGTTTTTCATTGCGGCGGCTGCCAGGCGTTCCAGTTTTCCGTGATGTCGAAGTAGACCTTGTGCCGCGTGCCGTCCGCCAGCTCGACGTCGACGATGTCGTAGCGGCGATTCTCGAGCACGCCCGTCCCGCCGCCGTGCCGCCGGAAGCGCCCGAAACGCCCGTAAATCCATTCGTTCTCGAACCTGACGCCGCCGTCCGGCGCATCCTTCGGCACCGCCACCGCCGACTGCGGTGAGTCGCCCTCGTGATCGACCTCGGGTGCCGACGGCGCGGGCGTCGTCGTGGTGGACGTGGTCGTCGTCGTCGCGACAGGAGTCGTTTCCGCCGGAACCGCGGTTGCGGGCGATGGTTGCGGCGTCGTCGTGGCAGTACAGGAGAGGGCGGCGAGAGCGAGCACGGCAGCCGGATTCCGCATCGCCCGATTCTCGCACGAAGCCACATCGACATACGGCCGGAAAGCCGCCTTTCGGGAGGCCGGGTACGCGTTGTGAAAGCGCTTCGCATCCATGCGCCGCATTGCGATTTGCCTCGTCGCGTTCCTCGCCGCCGCGCGTGCTTTCGCCGAACGTCCCGCACCGCACATCGATGAGCTGTCGCCGGCGAAGATGACCGTCGGCATGGCGGAGGCGTTTCTCCACGTCTCCGGCCGCGACTTCCTCGGCTCGCCGAACACGTCGGTGACGATCTCCGGCGCCATCGGATCGTGGGATATCAAACCAAATACGGCGTCGTCGACGGCGCTCGATTTCTGGCTGCCGCCCGAGGTGCTGCGCACGGTCGGGCATTACGCGGTGGTGGTGCACAACCTGCCGGCGGACGGCGAGGAAGGACGCGACTCCGCGCCGGCCGATTTCGAGATCACGCACAGCGCGGGGCCGTTCCTCTTCCTGCCGCACGAGATCAAGGTCGAAGCGACGGACCGCGACGGCGCGATCGCGACGTACGCGGTGAGCGCCACGAGCGCCAACGGCGATGCGGCGGACGTGACGTGCACGCCGCTGTCGGGCGGGAAGTTCCCCGTCGGCACCACCACCGTGCGCTGCAACGCCGCGGACGAGAACGGCGCGTCGGCCGGCGAGTTCCCGGTCGTGATCACCGATCACACGCCGCCCGCGCTTTCGATCCCGAACGACATCGCCGTGCAGGCCGAATCGCAGAGCGGCACGCACGTCACGTACTCGGCCACCGCCGTCGACATCGTCGACGGTCCGCTCATGGTCTCGTGTTCGGTCGCTTCGGGCGCGCTTTTCCCGATCGGCTCGACGCGCGTCTACTGCTCCGTCGGCGACGCGCACGCGAACGCCGCGCAGGGCTCGTTCCTCGTCACGGTGTTCGACGACACGCGTCCGCGACTCTCGTTGCCCGACGACATCGAAGTGCGCGCCACGGAGCCCGACGGCAGCGCGTTCGTGACGTTCATGCCCACCGCGATCGACTACGCCGAGCGCTCGCTGCTCGTCTTCTGCACGCCGCCGTCCGCATCGTGGTTCCAGACCGGCACGACGATCGTGCAGTGCCACGCCACCGACGATCAGGAGCGCACGACCACGGGCGCGTTCCGCGTCATCGTCACGCCGCGCACGATCGCGCATCCGCACCTCGCGCTGCCGTGGGACATCACCGTCGAGGCGCAGAGCGACGACGGCGCGTACGTGCCGTTCAGCGCGAGCGCGTACGACGACGCCGACGGCGAGCTGCCGGTGACCTGCACGCCGCCGTCCGACTCGCTTTTCCCGCTCGGCACGACCACCGTCACCTGCTCCGCGACGAACTCGCACAACATCTCCACGTCCGGCACGTTCCACGTCACCGTGGTCGCGTCGAGCGGTCCCGCGCCGGTGCTCACGCTTCCCGACGACATCACCGTCGAAGCGGAGAACGACGACGGCGCGCACGTGACGTTCACCGCCACCGCGCACGATGAACACGACGGCTCCGTCCCCGTCGTCTGCTCGCCCTCGTCCGGCTCGCTCTTCGCCCTCGGCACGACGCTCGTCACCTGCACCGCGGTCAACAATCACAACAAGGCCACCACCGGCACGTTCCACGTCACCGTCACGCCGCGCACCGATCGCCCCGTGCTCACATTGCCCGACGACATCAGCGTCGACGCCGAGAACGGCGACGGCGCGCACGTGACGTTCACCGCCACCGCACACGACGATCTCGACGGCGACGTCGCCGTCACCTGCACGCCGGCGTCCGGCTCGCTCTTCCCCGCCGGCGCGACGACGGTCTCCTGCTCCGCCACCAACTCCCTCGGCCACACGACCACCGGCACGTTCCACGTCTTCGTCGGCGTACATGCGCCCGTGCTCGAGCTCCCCGCGACGATCACCACCGCCGCCGAATCGAGCGAAGGCGCACACGTGTCGTTCACCGCCACCGCGCACGACGAGATCGACGGCACACTCCCGGTTACCTGCACGCCGCCATCCGGCTCGCTCTTCCCGATCGGCATGACGCCGGTCTCCTGCTCCGCGACGAACGCGCACGGCAAGAGCGCCACCGGCACGTTCTACGTCCGCGTGACGCAACTCGAAGGTCCCGCGCCCGTGCTCACACTCCCCGCGAACATGACCGTGGAAGCGGAAAGCAACGCCGGCGCACACGTGACGTACACCGCCAGCGCACACGACGACGTCGATGGCGTCATCCCCATCTCCTGCACTCCCGCGTCCGGCGCGATGTTCCCCTTCGGCGCCATCTCCGTCGTCTGCTCCGCGACGAACTCGCATGGCATCACCGCGAGCGGCAGCTTCACCGTGAACGTCGTCGACTCCACGCCGCCCGCCATCGCGGACGTGCACGCGTCTCCCGGCGTGCTCTGGCCGCCCAATCATCAGCTGGTCGCGGTGACCGTCAGCGTCACGATGAGCGACACGGTCGACTCTTCCCCGACCGCGCACATCGTGGACGTGCTCGTGAGCGATCCCGACGCGGACGCCGACTGGCAGATCACCGGCCCGCTCACCGTGAACCTCCGCGCCGAACGCCGCGGCGACGGCCCCGATCGCATCTACACGATCGTCGTCGAAGCCACCGATTCGTCCGGGAACACGTCGATGTCCACCGCCACCGTGACCGTCTCCCACGACCAATCCGGCGACGTCGCGCCGCCCGCGCGACAACGCGCGGTGAGGCACTGACGGGGAACGACGAGAGGCCTCCGGCGGGCCGGCGCGGCCGGCAGCGCTAAGGGCCTAGCCTAGACGCATGTGCGGTCGCGGTTAACGACGTTGACTGCAGCCGCACGTGCGTACTGGCTAAGCCCTTAGCGCCGCCGGCCGCGCCGGCCCGCCGGAGGCCTCTCGTCGTTCCCCGGTCGTCATCTCATCGCGATCCCTGTCGCCCACGGGATGACCGTGAAGATCAGCAGCGTGATGATCGCTGTCGCGACGAGATCGAGCAGGAGGCCGCTGCGGGCCATCGCCTTCACGCGGATGAAGCCGGTGCCGTAGACGATCGTGTTCGGTGCGGTGGCGACGGGCAGCATGAAGCCGGACGATGCGGCGAGCACGGCGGGGATCATCAGAAAGTACGGGTGCACGTGGATCGACGTCGCGAGGGCGGCGGCGATCGGCATCATCGCGGTGGCGGTGGCAACGTTCGACGCGACTTCGGAGAGCAGCGTCACCACGATGCAGATCGTGATGATCATCAGGACCGGCGGCCAGTTGCCGACGAAGGACAGGCGGGCGCCGGCCCATTTCGAGAAGCCGCTCGACTCGAGTGCGTCGGCGAGGGCGAAGCCGCCGCCGAAGAGAATCAGCACATCCCACGGCATCTTCTTGAACTCCTCCCAATCGAGGAGGCGCTCGGATTTCGAGACCGGGATGAGGAACGCGAGGATCGCCATCGCGATGGCGACGGTTGCGTCGTTGATCAGCTTTCCGGAAGGGAAGACGCGCGACCAGCCGGGGATGGTCGTCGAGCCGAGGACGATGTCGGCGCGGAAGATCCAGAGGAACGCGGTGGCGGTGCAGAGCGCGATCGCGACTTTCTCGGCGCGCGACATCGGGCCTGGCTTCGTGAGGCCGAGTTGTTCGAGCGGCACGGCGGCGCCTTTGGGAACGCGCGCGGTGACGACGACGATCAGCCAGCAGAGCGGTACGGCCAGGATGAGGTACGCGACGCCGAAGGCCATCCACTCCGCGAACGACACCGTGTGCGCGTGCGGAAAGAGCTCGCGTGCGGCGCCGAGGAACACGAGATTCGTCGGCGTGCCGATGGGAGTGCCGATGCCGCCGAGGGAGGCGGCGTAGGCGACGCCGAGGAGCGTGGCTTCGGCGGTGCGGAGCGCGGAGGAGTTGGGCAGCGCGGACGCGGCCGCGGTGGCGCCGAGGCCCCCGACGATGGCGACGGCGATGGGAGTCATCATCAGTGTCGTCGCGGTGTTCGAGATCCACATCGACAGGAACGCCGTCACGAGGATCACCGCGAACACGATGCGGCGCGGCTCGGTGCCGACGCGGCGCAGCGCAAAGTACGCCATGCGGCGGTGCAGTCCCCAGCGTTCGAACGTCGCGGAGACGAGGAAGCCGCCCATGAACAGGAACACCGCGGAGTTCGCGTACGGCGCCGCGATTTTCTCGGTGCTCGTGATGCCGGCGAGCGGAAACGCGACCAGCGGCACGAGTGCCGCGAGTCCCATCGGAACAGCTTCCGTGAGCCACAGCAGCGCCATGAAGAGGCCCGTCGCCGCGGTGAAGCGCACGTTCGCGGTGAAGTCGGGCGACGTGGGGATGAGCAGGATCAGCAGAGCGACGCCGGCCGAGATCGCGCAACGACGGATCGAAATCTGCGACGGCATCGGTCGCGGATGATAGATCAGGACGCCGTCGACCTCATCGCGCGCCGCACCGCGGCGAGTCCCGCGGCCGCGGCGATCGCGAACTGCGGCACGACCGGCACGCGGAAGCGCGCTTCCGCCTCCGCGCCCGCGGAGATCGCGACGAAGTAGACGATCGTCAGCACGAGCGGCAGCGCCAGCGCGCGGTCGCGGTTCCACAGCGCGCACGTGCCGATGACTGCGAAGACCAGCAGCGCGATCGTCAACGCGTCGAGCAGCGGATTGAGGATCGTCGATGGGACCGCGCTCACGGTCATGATCGCGTCGTGATCGCTGTCGAACAGCACGACCTCGGCGCCGCGCAGCGTCGACAGTGCGAAGCCGAGCGGATGCTGCAGCACGATGCGGCGTCCGATGCGCGAGTACTCGCGCGCCATCACCGCGTGCGGCAGGTCGCCGGGATCGGCGTGGAACTTCGCCTCGATCTCGTTCTGCGCGAGCTCCTCGAGCTCCTCCTGCCGGTCGCGCAGCGCATCGTCGAATTCGTCGTCGTCGAAGATCGCCAGCGCGCCGGCCGCGCGGTACATGAGCATGTTCGTGCCGGCGATGGATGCGACCGTGAAGACGCCGGTGTGCGCCGCGTTGCGCGCGGCCCACGCGAGCGGGAGGACGAGCGCGAGCGCGACGATCGCGGCGAGCTTGCGGCGCGGCACGCGCGCGACGGCGGCGACGATCGCGATGACGACCACGTACGCGATCGCCACCGGCCGCACGAGCACGAGCACGCCGCAGAGCAGTGCGCACGTCTTCCACGCGCGGCGTTCGACGAGCAGCACGAACGCGATGAACAGCAGGACGGTGAACGGCACCTCGGTCAGCACCTTGTTCGCGTGATGGATCGTCGGGACGTCGCAGGCGACGAAGAGCGCCGCGAGCAACGCCCGCGCGCCGATGCGGCGGAAGGCGAAGACGTACACCGCGAGCGCGAGCAGGACGACGAGCAGATGCTGGAACGCGACGATCGCGCCGGCGCCGAGGTGCAGCGCCAGGAACGGAACGAGCATGCATGGATATCCAGGCGTCCGCATCGTCTCCGCCTGGCCGTCGGTGGTGAAGCCGCGGCCGTGCAGCAGGCCGTTCGCGGGCGCGAGGTACGTCGCGGAGTCGGGATAGAAGAAGTCGCGGTTGCTTTCGACGAAGTAGACCGCGTGCAGCGCGAGCGCGAACAGCGCCAGCGCGATCACGTTGCGCGCCGACGGAACGGCGCGTGAAGATTGCATGATTACAATGTTGCAGGTTCGCAGTGGCACGTACAACTGACAGCAGCAGCGCGCGGGCACACCACCTGCGCGACGGCATCGAGTCGTTCCTCCGTTTCGCGAAGGGGCGCCTCTGGCCCGACGCCTCGCATCGCGAACGCCTGCACGCCCTCGCCACCGCCGTCCGCCGCCCCGCGCTCGACGCCATGCGCGAGAGCGAGCGCCGCTACCGCGAGCAGGACGCCAAGCGCCTCTACTACCTCTCCATGGAGTTTCTGATGGGCCGCGCCCTCGGGAACAACCTCACGAACCTCGGCCTCTACGATCAGGCCAAGCACGTCGTCAGCGAGCTGGGCGACGATCTCGAAGAGCTAGAGCATCTCGAGCCCGACGCGGCCCTCGGCAACGGAGGTCTCGGCCGTCTCGCCGCGTGTTTCCTCGACTCGCTGGCGACGCTCGACCTGCCCGGCTTCGGCTACGGGATCAACTACGAGTTCGGCCTCTTCCGCCAGACCTTCATCAATGGATATCAACAGGAACGCCCCGACCACTGGCTCGAGGCGGGCTCGCCGTGGCTGATCGAACGGACCGATGAGGCGGTGCACATTCCGGTGTACGGCAGCGTCGCGAACCAGACCGTCGGCGGCGTCTACATCCCGAAGTGGACCGACTACAAGATCATCGTCGGCGTGCCGCACGACATGCCCATCGTCGGCTACGGCGGCCGCACGGTGAACGTGCTGCGGCTCTTCTCCGCGCGCGCGTCCGACCAGTTCGACATCGGCATCTTCAACACCGGCGACTACATCCGCGCGGTGCAGGACAAGATCACCGGCGAGAACATCTCGAAGGTGCTCTATCCGTCCGACACGATCGCGGCGGGCAAGGAGCTGCGGCTGCTGCAGGAGTACTTCCTCGTCGCGTGCTCGGTGCGCGATCTCCTGCAGCGCTACCGCGAGACGCACGAGTCGCTCGCGGAGTTCGCGGACAAAGTGGCGATCCAGATGAACGACACGCATCCCGCGCTGACCATCGCGGAGTTGATGCGCTTCTTCGTCGACGAGGAGCGCATGCCGTGGGAAGAGGCGTGGCTCACGACCGTCGCGACGTGCGGCTACACGAACCATACGCTGCTGCCGGAAGCGCTGGAGCGCTGGTCGTTCGAGCTGCTCGCGCGCGTGCTGCCGCGGCATCTGCAGATCATCCAGGAGATCAACCGGCGCCTCCTCGCCGACGTCGAGCGCCGCTTCCCCGGCGACATCGGCATGCAGCACCGGGTGGCCATCATCGCGGATGGCGAAGTGCGCATGGCGAACCTGGCCATGGAGGGCAGCCATTCGATCAACGGCGTCGCGGCGTTGCACTCGCAGCTCGTCACGACGCAGCTCGCGCCCGACTTCTACAAGCTTCATCCGGAGCGCTTCAACAACAAGACGAACGGCGTCACGCCGCGGCGCTGGCTGCTGCATGCGAACCGGCCGCTGTCGTCGTTGATCACGAAGACGATCGGCGACGAATGGATCACGAACCTCGACCGCCTGCGCGAGCTCGAGCTCTTCGCCGACGACGCGGCGCTGCTCGAGAAGCTCGACGCGGTGAAGCGCCGCAACAAGGTCGCGCTGGCGCGGCTCGCGCGCGAGCTCACCGGCGTCACCGTCGATCCGCGCTCGATGTTCGACGTGCAGGTCAAGCGCATCCACGAATACAAGCGGCAGCTGCTCAACGCGCTGCACGTCATCCATCGCTACTGGTCGCTGGTCGAGGACCGGCAGCGTCCGGCGCAGTCGCGCACGGTGTTCTTCGCGGGAAAAGCGGCGCCGGGCTACTGGATGGCGAAGCTGATCATCAAGCTGATTCACAGCGTGGCCGAGGTCGTGAATGCGGATCCGCGGTCGCGCGACATGCTGCGCGTCGTGTTCCTGCCGGACTATCGCGTCACGCTCGCGGAAGCGATCATGCCGGCGGCGGAGCTGTCGGAGCAGATCTCGACGGCGGGGAAGGAAGCGTCGGGCACGGGCAACATGAAGCTCGCGCTCAACGGCGCGCTGACGATCGGCACGCTCGACGGCGCGAACGTCGAGATCCGCGACGAGGTCGGCGACGACAACATCTTCATCTTCGGATTACACGCGGACGAAGTGGGCGAGCTGCTCGCGAGCGGCTACGACCCGCAGCGCTACCTGCACGAGCATCCGTGGATGCGCCGCGCGGTCGACTCGATCGCCGCGGGGCACTTCTCGCGCGGCGACAAGGACATCTTCCGCCCGATCGTGGCGCGGCTGCTGTCCGTGCGCGACGAGTACGTGCATCTCGCCGACTTGCCCGCGTACGTCGACGCGCAGGCCGCCGTCGACCGCGCGTACCTCGACCGCCCGTCGTGGAACCGCAAGTCGCTGCTGAACATCGCGCGGATGGGGAAGTTCTCATCCGACCGGACGATCGCCGAGTACGCGCGCGACATCTGGGGCATCAAGCCCGCCGTGATCGGCAACTTCGCGCACGTGCTCGACTAGCCGTCGGCGACTACGCGCTGCCCGCGGGCGCGAGCCCGTTCACCATGGCCGTGAACGTCTTCAGGATCGCCTCGTCGTCGAGCGTATGCGGATGGTTCGCGCGCTCGGACATGATGCGGTCGCGGATCATTCCTTCCGCACATCCCAACATGGCGGAACAAAGGACTTGCGGAGCGATGTCGGTGCGGAACGAGCCGTCCTCCTGCCCGCGGTCGATGGCCTTGCCGACGAACTGCATGAACTTCTGGAAGCCGTCGGAGAGCTGCACTTCCTGCGAGCCGCCGCGCATGCGCCGCCCTTCGAAGAGGAAGAGGAAGGCGATGTCGTGGTCGCGGCTGAGCGCCTGGATCATCGTGCCGAGGAGGCGCAGGATGACTTCGCGGCCATGCGCGGCGTCGTCGAGCTGGTGCGCGACGGCGTCGTTGAGCGCGGTCCACGCGTCGTTGAAGATCGCCTCGAGAAGCCCCGCCTTTCCGCCGAAATAGCGGATCAGCTGCGACTCGGAACTGCCCGACGCGCGCGCGATCGCGGCGGTGGAGGTCTGCTCGTAGCCGTTGCGCGCGAACAGCGTGCGGCCGGCGGTGAGGAGCCGGACGCGCGAGGTCTGCGTGCTGTCGAAATCGGGGAGCGTCACCCGAGCAATCTACCGCAAGTGCGGGTGGTGGTGGTACCAACGACGCGCGCGAGGCGGCGACGTTGCGGTCGAGAGCGCTACAATCGGCGCGGTCCAAAACCGGTTCCCATGCTCGCGCGACTTCTCCTCGCCGTCGCCTTGCTGTACGCGCCGTCCGCGCACTCGCCGCGCGCTCGCGCGGTCTTCGTCTATCCGCGCGAGCGGTCTCTGTTTCGCCGCGTCTTCTACACGTCGCACCAGCGCGAGCTGCTCGCGCGCGTCGCGCGTGCGTTCCATGTCGAGCGTCACGAGCAGGTCGCGACGGCGGACGAGCTCTTCGCCATCGACGTCCGCGATGCGAAGCTGCTCGTGATCTCGGCACACGGCGATCCGTTCTCGATGCATCTCGCCTCGCGCGACGTCCGCACGCTCGACGCAACGGCGCGCGCGCGGCTCGCGGCGTTCTTCGACGCGCTCGCGCCCGACGCCACGATCGTGCTGCAGAGCTGCTTCACCGGCCGCGGCTTCGCGCACGTCGTGAAAGAGGCCGCGGGACCGACGCGCCGCGTGATCGCCGCGCGCGGCGAGGTGCCGTGGGACGGGCTCGAGATCACCTCGCTCGCGCCGTTCGACGCGACGCTGCACTGCGACGACGGCGGGCGCCGCTGGGATTGCACGCTGTCGCTGCGGTAGCTACTCCGACGTGTACGGTCCGAACGTCGCCACCACCGCGCCGTCGTCGTCGATGTCGTCGAGCACGTACACGCTGTACGTCGCGCCGCCCGGCGCCACGCGCACGACGATGTGGCCGTGCTGCGCCTTCAGCTGCGAGACGCGGCTGCCGATGCTGGCCGCGGTCGGCGCGCGCAGCGTGGTGACGAAGACGTCGTGCGGCGCGGGATAGAGGCGCGTGCTGAGCATCCGCTTGAGCACGTCCTGCGACGGATGCGTGGCCGACCACGCGGGCAGGATCATGACGCGCGAGCGCAGCGTCTGCAGGAACTCCGCGCTCTCCGGATCGATCGAGCCGTGGTGGTTGACGACGTGCACGTCCGTCGGGCCGATCGCTTTCGCGACCGCGCTCTCGACCGACTGCCAGGCCGGCGCGCCCGCGTCGGGAACGCCCGGCATGTCGCCGCCGCTGAACCAGTCGAAACGTCCGTAGCGGATGCGCAGGCCGATGCTGCACATGTTCTCGGATGGCCGGTCTTCGGCGGACAACGAATCGAGCGCCGGAAAGATGTGGCGCACCTCGTCGCGCGTGCCGGTCCAGACGTCGCCGTTCGCGGCGACGTTGCGCACCTCGAACGTCGGGAACTCCGACGCCGCGCGGCGCAGCACGATCTGATCGGCGCGTCCGACGCGCAGCGTCTCGCGGTGCAGCGCGTGCGTCCGCGTCTGCTCGCTGAGGAACGCGTGGTAATTCGCGAAGGTCGCGTCGTCCGCAGACGGCGGAAGAAACGCGTCGCCGCGATCGATGAGAGTTCCGATCCGCAGCCGGTCGCCCACTTCCGTGATTCCGCTGAGGCGATACGCGCCGCTCGCGGACGTCGCGCTCGACGCCGTGACCTGTCCCATGTGATCGGCGTGGTAGTGCGTGAGCACGGCATAGTCGATGTGCGCGTCGTCGCCGAGGAGGCGGTGGATGTAGGCGACGATCGCGGCGCCGGCCGAATGCGCGGCGGCGGGACGCGGCTCGCTGTCCGGCACCGTCGTGCCGTCGCCCGCCGCGCCCGCGTCGATCAGCAGCGTCGTGCCGTCCGGCAGGACGAGAAACGCGGAGTTCCCGCGGCCGGTGCTGATTTGATGGATATCCAACGTTCCGCGCGTCCACGGCGGCAGCGTTTGCGGTTTGACCGCGTCCGCCGCGGCGATCTGCAACGCGAGGAACGCGAACGCGAGCGATGCGAGGAAACGCTTAGTCATGCGGTGAGCTTAGCCTGATCCAGCGCGGATGAATGCCGAGCGGCCCGTAGCCGGCGACGCGCACGAGGTAGACGAGCAGCCGCGAGGTTGCCTCGAGCTCGCGCGCGTTCGTCAGCGGGCCGGCGTCGAGCGCGTCGAAGCCGAGGCGGCGGATGCGGTCGGCGACGGCAGCGCGCGCGTCGGCATCGTCGCCGCAGTAGAGCACCGTCTGCGCGGGCGCACCGTGCGGCGCGAGATCCACCGCTTCCGCGTAGACCATGTTGAACGCTTCCACGACTCTCGTACGCGGCGCCCACCGCGCGATCTCCTCGGCTGCCGACGTGACGCGCGCGCCCGCGAGCGGCAGGTCCTCCGGCTCCGGATTGACGCACGTCAGCACGATCGTGCCGTCGCGCGGCGACGCGGCCTCGAGCGCCGCGCGCGTCTCCGCCCAACCGGTCGCGAGCACGATCAGCTCCGCGTCGCACGCGTCGCGTTGCGGTCCGGCGGGGAGGTCGGCGCCGCGCGCGCGGAGCGCCGCGGCCACGCGCGCCGGGTCGCGCGAGGTGAAACGCACGTCGTCGCCGATGCGCGACAACGCGAGACCCATGGCCATGCCCATCCGTCCGGAACCGACGACCGCAACCTGCATGCGCGCAGTGTCGCGTACTTCGCGAGCGCCGAACACCGCGGACTTTGCATCGATGCGATGAAGCGCGTTCAGCGCGACGCGCGCGGCCGCGACTCGGGCAGCGCGATGGCGAGCTTCTGCGCGTGCGGCCCTTCCGCGGCGACGAGATCGACGAACGACCGCACGAAGCGCGGGAAAGTCCGCGACTCGAGCCGCGCGGCCTGCCAGTGCCGCACGACGCCGCGCCGCGTCAGCGGAACGGCGATCACCGCGCCCGACTTCACGTACGGCGCGACCGCCCACTGCGCCATCACCGCCACACCCACGTGTGCTTTCACGAGCTCGATCAGCGCCTCGGTCAGCTGCACCTGCAGGTGCTTCTTCGGCTCCAGGCCGGCGGGGCGGAGCAGGCGTTCGTAGACGAGATTCCCGCGCAACGTCGAGTACGTGAGCAGCGTCTCCGCGGCGAGCTGCACGCACGTGACGTACGGCTTCGACGCGAACGGATGCTCCGGCGCGACGATGACGTGCATCTCGTCGTCGAACAGCGGCTCGGTGGCGATGCCGCGCGGCGCCGTCTCCGTGGTCACGAATGCGACGTCGACGACGCCGGCCAGCAGCGCGTCGAACGGCGCGTTCGTCGCGTCGACCTCGATGCGGATCTCCACGTCCGGATAGCGTTTCGCGAACCGCTTCATCACGCTCGGCAGCCAGTGGTAGACGGTGTAGCACTCCGTGGTGAGGCGGATGGTGCCGCGGCGGTCGTCGGCGAAGAGGCGGAGGTCGTCTTCGGCCTGCGCGAGCTTGCCGAGGACTTCGCGCGCGGTGGCGAGCAGGCGCTGCCCGGCGTCGTTGAGCGCGAGGCGTTTCTGGATGCGATGGAAGACCTTCGTGCCGAGGCGTTCCTCGAGCTGCAGCAGCTGATGGCTGAGGGCCGATTGTGTGAGGTGCAGGCGCTCGCCGGCGCGCGTGAGGTTTCCCTCGTCCACGATGGCGGCGATCAGCTGCAGATGGCGGACTTCGAGCACGCGCGGGCCGCGCGATGGGGGAGTTTCGGCTTCGCTCATGCGCCGCAGCATGCATGACCGTCGTTCATGAAGTCAATGCGAACGATGCGTTGGATTTGTGAAGCGCGCGCCCGTATCTTCGGCGCATCTCATGGACATCGTTCGCAAATCGGATCCGGCCGGCAGGCGGCGTCGCCTGGCCGTGCAACTCGCATTCGTTCTCGTGCTCGTCGCGGTGGCCGGCGTCGCGCTGTCGCGGCAGAAACCGGCGGTGCCGTCGCTCGGCCGCTCTCAGGCGTGGATCGACACCGTTCGCCGCGGCACGCTGCGCATCCAGATTCACGGCTCCGGCGTGCTCGCGCCGGAGAACGTGCAGTGGATCGCCGCGGCGGCGGACGGGCGCGTCGAGCGCGTGCTCGTGCTGCCTGGCGCGCCGGTGCGCGATGACAGCGTGCTGCTCGACATCCAGAATCCGGAGCTGCAGCAGGCCGCCGTCGACGCCGAACTGCAACTGCGCGCGGCGGAGGCGGAGTGCAACAACCGCCGCAATCAGGTCGAGAGCGCGCTGCTGACGCAGGAGGCGCTCGACGCCGCGGCACGCGCGGATGCCGAGGAGGCGCGGCTGCGTGCGACGGCCGACGACGAGCTGGCCAAAGCGGGGCTCATCTCCGCGCTGACGCTGAAGTTCTCGCGCGGGCGCGAGGCGCAGCTGGCCACGCGCGTCGCGGTCGAGGACAAGCGTCTGCGGCTCGCGCGCGAGAGCCGGGAGACCGAAGTCGCCGCGGCGGCCGCGCGCGTCGAGCAGCTGCGCGCGCTGGTCGCGCTCCGGCATCAGCAACGCGACGGTTTGCACGTGCGCGCCGGCCGCGCCGGCATCGTGCAGGAAGTCGCGGTCGAGCCGGGGCAGCGCGTGAATGCCGGCGCGGTGCTCGCGCGCGTCGCCGCGCCGTTCCCGCTCAAGGCGGTCATCCAGGTGTCGGAAGTGCAGGCGTCGCAGCTCGCCGCGGGACAAGCGGTCGACGTCGACGTGCACACCGGCATCGTGCGCGGCACCGTCGCGCGCATCGATCCTTCCGTGCACAACGGCAGCGTGACCGTCGACGTCGCGTTGCCGCGCGAGCTGCCGTCCGGCGCGCGGCCGGATCTCTCCGTCGACGCCACGATCGACGTTGCCACCATCGCGAACGCCGTCTTCGTGGGACGTCCCGTGCAGGCCGACGCGAAGGGTACGCTGATGCTCTTCCGGCTCGCGCCCGACGGCACGACCGCCGTGCGCACGTCCGTCCGCACCGGCCGCATGTCTTTCAACGCGATCGAAGTCCTCGGCGGCCTCGCGCCCGGCGATCGCGTGATCCTCTCCGATACCTCTGCGTTCGACCGTTTCGATCGCATCGCCATCACCGACCAGGAGGCCAGACCGTGAACGAACCCCTCATCGAGCTGCGCGCCGTGAAGAAAGTGTTTACGACCGAAGAGGTCGAGACGCACGTGTTGTCCGACGTCGACCTCGCCATCGAGCGCGGCGAGTACGTCTCCATCGCCGGCCCGTCGGGCTGCGGCAAGTCGACGCTGCTGTCGATTCTCGGCTTGCTCGACACGCCGACGGCGGGCGAGTACCGCTTCGACGGACGCGGTCTCGATCTGCTCTCGCCGCGCGAGCTCGCGCGCGTGCGCAATCAGCAGATCGGCTTCATCTTCCAGAGCTTCAACCTCATCGGCGATCTCACCGTGGCCGACAACGTCGCGCTGCCGCTCCTGTATCGCAACGTTCCCGCGGCGGAGCGTCGCGCGGCCGTCGACGAGGCCCTCGCGCGCGTCGAGATGGCGCATCGCGCGAAGCACTATCCGTCGCAGCTCTCCGGCGGCCAGCAGCAGCGCGTCGCCGTCGCGCGCGCGATCGCGGGCAAGCCGTCGATCCTGCTCGCCGACGAGCCGACCGGCAACCTCGACTCGAAGAACGGCGCGATCGTCATGCAGCTGATCCGCGACCTGCACGCCGGCGGCGCGACGGTCTGCATGGTCACGCACGACCCGCGCTACGCGGAGCACGCGGACCGCACGATTCAGCTCTTCGACGGGCAGCTCGTCGATGCCGTGCACGAGCCGCGCAAGCTGGAGAGCGTGTCGTGAGCGCGCTCCTCGCGCACGAGCTGCGCGCGATCGTCGCCGCTTTCCGCCGCCGCCCGCTCGTCCCCGTCGTGGCCGCGACGATCCTCGCGCTCAGCATCGGCGCGAACGTGGCCGTCTTCACCGTCATCGGCCGCACGCTCCTGCGGCCGCTGCGCTATCCGCGCGCGGATCGTTTGCTGGCGATCGCATCGTCGTTCATCAGCCCGGACAAAACCGAAGAGAAGTTTCCCTCCGGCAGCGTGGAGATCGTGCAGTGGCAGCGGCGTTCGTCGCAGTTCTCCGCGATCGAGGCCGCGCGGCCGGTGTCGATGACGGTGCGCGGCAGCGGCGATCCGGAGAGCATCCACGGCGCGAACGTCACCATCGGCATCTTCCGGCTCTTTCAGGTGCGTCCCATGCTCGGCCGCGACTTCGTTCCGGAGGAGAACACGGTGACGCCGCGCGTGGCGATGTTGTCGTACGGCTTGTGGCGGCGGCGCTTCGGCGGCGACCCGCGCGTCATCGGACGTACGATCGTCGTCGACGGACAACCGCTGTCGATCGTGGGCGTGATGCCGGAGACCTTCGAGATCGCCGCGATCGCGCCGCGGCCCGACCTCTTCGTGCCGAACGGCTTCAGTCCCGCGAACATGCCGGCGCACAACGCGCGCGGCTACACCGTCTTCGGGCGTTTGCGCGATGGTGTCACGCCGAAGCAGGGAGAAGCGGAGCTGCGGCGGATCAGCGCGCAGCTGGCGATCGAGTTTCCCGACTCGCAGCAGCATTGGACCGCCGCGGTGCGCTCGCTGCGCGACGCCGCGTTCGGCGACCGCCGCCACGCGCTCATCGTGCTCTGGCTGATGGTCGCGCTCGTGCACGTGCTCGCGTGCGTCAACGTCGGCAGCCTGCTCTCCGTGCAGATCGCGGACGAGCGCGGGCTCACGGCGTTGCGGCTCGTCCTCGGCGCCGGCCGCGCGCACATCCTCCGCTACCGGCTCATCGAGAGTCTGCTCACGTCGCTCGCGGGCGGAGTGGCCGGCCTCGTGCTCGGCGCGCTCGCGTTGCGTCTCGTGCTGTTGCGGCAGTTCGATGACTCGCTCACGACGCCGGTCGAGGGCGCGTGGTTCCTGCCGCTGTTTCTGTTCGCGCTCGCGATCGTGACGGGCGTCGTCGTCGCACTCGTGCCGGCGCTGCTGGAGACGCGCACGGCGCTGACGAACGCGCTGCGCGAACAGGGCACGCGTGCGTCGTCGAGCGTGCGCGGCACGCGGCTGCGCGAGCTGTTCATCGTCGTGCAGGTCGCGCTCGCGGTGCCGCTGCTGCTCGCAGCGACGGCCACCGTGCATCGCTTCCGCGAGCTGCGCCAGACACACCTCGGGTTCGACGCGAACCACGTGCTCGTCTCGCAGCTCGTGCTGCCGCCGCGCTACGACAAGAAAGGACGCGCCGCATACGCGCGCGAGCTCGTGCGGCGCGTCGCGCAGGTGCCGGGCGTCGAGTCCGCGGCGACGACGACGTGCAACTTCGCGCCGGGCAGCGCGGTGTCGACGATGCTCGCCACCGATCGCTTTCCGGAGCCAATCTCCACGAACTTCCGCCGCATCACGCCGCCGTACTTTGCGACGATGCGCATCCCGCTCATCGCCGGACGCGCGTTCAACGACGGCGACACGCTCGACGCGCCGCCGGTGGCGATCGTCAGCGCGTCGTTCGCGAAACGCTTCTTTGGCAACGCGTCCGCCCTCGGACAGTCGATCGTGCGCGGCGCCGGCGGACGTTCGACGATCGTCGGCGTCGCCGCCGACGTGCAGGACGACGGTCCCGCCGCCGAGCCGCAGCCGACGATGTACTCGCCGTTCCTGCAGAACAACAACATCTATCTCACGCTGCTCGTGCGCACGCATGGCGATCCGCTTTCGTACCGCGATGCCGTGCGCCGCGCGGTCTGGTCGCTCGACCGCGACCTCACGCCGTCGGACGAGAGCTCGCTGTCGACGCTCATGGACGCCGCGGTCGGCGCCGACCGTTTGCAGGCTGTCCTGCTGACGAGCTTCGCGCTCGTCGCGCTCGTGCTCGCCGCGGCCGGCATCTACGGCATGACCGCGTACGCGGTGGCGAAGCGCAGGCGCGAGATCGGCGTGCGGCTCGCGTTCGGCGCGACACCGCGCGCGATCGTCGTCGAGGTCGTGCAGCGCGCGTTGCGCTCCGTCGCGCTCGGCCTCGCCGCCGGTCTCGCGCTGGCGTTCGGCGCGCAGCGCGTGGCGTCGCTCGTCGTCTACGGCGCGGCCACGTTCGACGTGCGTTCGGCGGCGATCGTGATGGTTCTGCTCGTGATCGCGACGCTGCTCGCCGCGACGCTGCCGTCGCTGCGCGCGCGATCCGTGCGGCCGGCGGCGTTGCTCCGCGAACAGGCGTAAACGATAGGGGGCGGGCCGAGGCGGTGGGATTGCGTGCGGGCCTGAGGTAGTCTTCAGGCAGCGATGCGATTCAAGAAATCCCGATTCGGCCCGCGCCTCGCCGCGGCGGCGCACGCGGGCGACCATTACCGCGACGTGCACGTGTTCATCGGCGGTACCGGCGCGGTCGGCGGCGCCGCGGCGCTGCAGATGGTGGCGATGTTCGAGGAGATGATGGCCATGCGGCCGCCGGCGTCCGTCGACGACGTGCCGGTGCTCATCGTCACGGGACGCAGCGACGACGAGGTGCGCTCGTTCGAATCGCGCTTCAAACGCTACACGCGCACGCGCTGGGGCGCCGACGCCGTGCCGCGCCACTTCGAGCACGGCTTCCTCTCGCCCGGCGGCGTCTACGTGGCCGTGTCGAAATTCGAGATGAAGCCGGTGCCGGGACTGGAGATCGTCACCGATGCCGACCGCGCCTCGCGCGCCGCCGCCGTCGACGAGTTTCTCGGCATCGCCGGCACCGCGCGCACGCAATCGCAGCAGGAAATCGGCGAGGCGCTGTTGCGTTACGTGCGCGCGTCGCGGCCGATCACGTCGTTCCTCGAAGACCGTCTGCTGCGCCTGCGCGACTACGGCGAGAAGCCGTTCCGTTCGGTGCTGCTCGGCTTTCCGCTGCCGAGCATCCTCGCGTATCAGACCGGCGGCCTCACGATCGTCGCGAACGAGCTCGGCCTCGGCGACACCTTCACGCAGCAGATGAAGGACGCGTTCGAGACCGCGTTCGCGGACGATCTCGCCGCCGTCGATCGCGACTGGAACGCGCGCGTGCTCGTCGCGCACACCACCGGCGTCGGCGGCATGTACGACGAGACCGCGGACGGCGCGACGAACCCGCGCCTCGGCTTCGCGCACGCCGCGCGCGACGAGTTCCTCCGCCAGAAGCACATCGAGGCGGAGAAGCTCACGAAGGAGTACGCGCAGCACGGCATCTACATGCTCGTTACCGCCGCGGCGATCGGCATCGACGAAGTGCGCATGCGCGAGCAGATCCCGTTGCACCGCGACGCGGTGAAAGCGTTGCGCGATGCGCCGCACGAGCTCTTCCGCGGCGCGCGCGAGCGCAAGCAGTTCATTCATCTCTTCAAGCCCGCCACGCTGCCGCTCGGCGAACGCGCGAATGCGAAGTCGCGCGCGCTGCACTTCAAGCGCGGCGAACAGCTGCTCCCCGAATACGTGATCCGCAGCGGCGAGAACGGCTTCTTCAGCGTCGCCAACGCCGACGCGCTCTATCGCGTGATGAAAGTCGCGTCGGTCTCCGAGCTCGGACACGTCCTCGCCACCGTCGGCCTTCTCGGCGACGACCCGAACGTGCCGTGGTTCCGCGACTACATCTGCTACTACACCGAAACCGCGAACGTGAAGCCGGTCTTCGATTTCCTCTATCAGCCGTCGCTCCTCGGCGTGCAGCTGAGCGGCGTCGATCCGATGGCGCTGCAGGACCTCGGCTCCGCGAAACATCAGGCCGAGTTGCACACGCTGTCGCTGCTGATCCTCCTGCACCGCCTGCGCACGCTCGACGTGGACGCGCTCGAGCAGTACCCGCGCGCGTCATTCGATCCGAAAGCGTTCTTCCTCGAGAACTCGCGGCCGCTCACGTTCCGCGACGTCGAGGCGTGGGATCTCGACGCGCTCGCGCGCGATCTGCGCACGCTGGTCCTGGCCGACAAACCGGGACAACTGCTCGCGCTAAAGCCGCTCGTCGAGCCGGGGCAGTTCGGCGCGCGCGACGAAGCGCACGTCGCGGTGCTGAAGGTCGTGCTCGAAGCGGTGTTCGCCGTGACCTCGCTCGGCTCGCCGATCGTCGTCGAAGACGAAGACGGCAACGCCGTCGCGCGCAGCGGCTTCTGGATCGCGCCGCTCGGCGACATCGCCGCGACCGACGACGCGCTGCAGCGCATCTTCCGCGACAGCTTCGCGAAAGCGAATGTCAACGTGAGCTACGACGAATTCGTCGCGTTCCAGCTGAGCGTCAACGGCTTCATCGACTTCCGCCCGCACGGCATCGTCTCCAGCGCGAAAGTCGCCGGCGAGCTCGCGCCGGGCGTGGTCACGGTCGATCGCGATCCAGAGTCGTTCGGTGCGCGGCTGCGCGCGCTCGAACCGTATTCGTTCTTCGCCACGTGCGGTCTGCTCGCCGTCGTCTATCGCCTGCGCGCGCTCGGCGCGCTCCTCGCGCACGCGCGTACGGACCTCGGCACGATGCAGGACTGGCTGTGGACGATGCTGCGCGATCCGCGCGGCCACACGTACGTCGTGCCCGGCGTCGTCGAGGCGCTGCGCATGATCAGCGAGGCGCAGGAGAAGACGACCGGCACGGAATGGCTCGACGGGATCTGGGGCTACGAGCGGCGATTGCCCGAGGCACGCGCGGACGCGATCATCGCTTCGATCGTCGATGGCACTAGGGCACGCGATACGCCATCGCGTTGATGTGCATCCCCGCGCCGACGGACGCGAACAGCAGCACGTCGCCGGACGCGAACGCATGCGGCGGCAGCTCGTTCTTCGCGATGAGATCGTAGAGCGTCGGCACCGTCGCGACGGAGCTGTTGCCGAGCCACGCGATCGTCATCGGCAGGATGTCGGCGGGCGGCGGCGCGTCGTAGAGCTCGTAGAACGCGCCGAGGATCGCTTCGTCCATCTTGCCGTTCGCCTGGTGGAGGAGGATCTTGCGCAGCGACGCGATCGGCACGCCGGCGTCATCGAGACATTGCTTCATCGCGCCGGCGACGGTCTGCAGCGCGTACTTGTACAGCTTGCGCCCTTCCATCTTGAGGAACAGCGCCTCGAGAAAGACTTCCTCGTTGTACGACGGTCCCATGAAGAGCATGGTCGAGTGGTCGAGCGTGTCGGAGCGCGCGGCGTGGCCGAGGACGCCGATGGGGGAGGGAGAATCGACGGCTTCGAGAATCGTGGCGCCGGCGCCGTCGGCGTAGATCAGGCTGTCGCGGTCGTGTGGATCGGAGATGCGCGAGAGCGTGTCCGCGCCGATGACGAGCGCGCGGCGTGCGTTGCCGCTGCGGATGAACGAGTCGGCCACGATCATCCCTTGAAGCCAGCCGGGGCAGCCCATGATCAGATCGAACGCGACGGCCTGCGGCGCGCGGATGCGCAGCTTTGCTTTCACACGCGCGGCGAGCGCGGGGACCATGTCCGAGCGGCCGCCGCCGCGGACGTCGCCGAAGTTGTGCGCGACGATGATGAGGTCGAGCGTCTCGGGATCGATGCCCGACGAGTCGAGCGCCGCCTTTGCCGCTTCATAGGCGAGATCGGTGGCGACCATCGTCTCGGTCGCGTAGCGGCGCTCGCGGATGCCGGTGATCGACTCGAACTGCGCGAGGATCTCCGGTGTAGATTTCGCAAGCTTCGACCCGTCCGGAGCGCGAAAATCGCGATCCAGAAAATCATCGTTCGTCACGCGCCGGGGCGGGATGTAGCTCCCGGTGCCTGCGATCACCGAGTGGAGCGAACCCATCGCCGTGCAGAGTAGCGCATCTCCCACGCTGGCGGAATGGCTCGACGACGAGAGCGTCGACGCGTTTCTCGCGCGGCACTTTCAGAAGGCGCCGCTCGCGCGGCCGTCCGCGGCGAAATCCGCGATGCCGCTGCTCGACTGGAACGTCGTCGAGCGGATGCTCGCGCAGCGCGTGAAGCCCGACATGCTCGTCGTCCGCAACGGACGGCTGCTCGATCCCGCGCCGCAGACGTTCGCGGAACTGCGCGCGCTCTTCGACCGCGGCTACTCGCTCGTGCTGCGCCGCACGGAGCGCTACGACGCGTCGCTCGCGGAGCTCGCGCGCACGTTCGCGCCGCAACTCGACGGCGACGTGTCCATCCAGCTCTACCTCACGCCGAAGGGCTTTCACAGCTTCGGCTGGCACTACGACTGTGAAGACGTCTTCATCGCGCAGGCGATGGGCACGAAGGAGTACTTTCTGCGCGCGAACACCGTGAATCCCGCACCGACGCTCGACGCGATGCCGCGCGACATGCACTTCGAGCGCGAGACTTCGCCGGCCGTCGCCAGCACGCTCATCGCCGGCGACTGGCTCTACGTGCCGCGCGGCTGGTGGCACGTCGCGCGCGCGCACGAAGACGCGATGTCGATCTCGATCGGAATCCTGTCGCCGGCGGCGGCGCGTGCGCCCGTGCAAAAACATGGATAAGAAGTGGTGGGTGCTCACCTCCGTCGGCGTCGGCACGTTCATGTCCGCGCTCGACGGCAGCGTCGTCAACACCGTCCTGCCGGTGCTGCGCGAGGAGTTGCACGCGAGCGTCGCCGGCATCGAGTGGGTGGCGACGATCTACCTGCTCGTCATCAGCGCGCTGCTGCTCATCGTCGGACGCGCGGGCGATCTGCGCGGGCACAAGCGCGTCTACGTCGGCGGCTTCGTGCTGTTCGTCCTCGGCTCGGCGCTCTGCGGTTTCGCGTCGACCGCGCGCGTGCTGATCGGCATGCGCGCGTTGCAGGCGCTAGGTGCGGCGATGCTCGCGAACGGTCCCGCCATTCTGACGAAAGCCTTCCCGCGCGAGCAGCGCGGCCGCGCTCTCGGCGCGCAGGCGATGTTCACGTACCTCGGCCTCACGACCGGTCCGTCGTTCGGCGGCTGGCTCGCGCACGCGTTCAGTTGGCGCGCGGTCTTCTTCATCAACGTGCCGGTCGGCCTCCTCGCGATCGCGCTCTCGCTGCACTTCATCGAGAACGATCGTCCCGAGCGCACCGGCGAGACCTTCGACTTCGGCGGCGCCGCGCTCTTCACGTCGGGACTCGTGCTGCTCCTCGTCGCGCTGAACCAGGGGCACGCGTGGGGCTGGCTGTCGCTGAAGATCGTGCTGCTCTTCGTGTCGGCCGTCGTGTTGCTCGCTGCGTTCGTGCGGTGGGAACGCCGGCGCGCCGATCCGATGCTCGATCTGTCGCTGTTTCGCGCGCGCGTCTTCAGCGGCGCGACCATCACCGCGCTTTGCAACTACATCTGCGTCTACAGCGTGCTGTTCATCATCCCGTTCCTTTTGATTCAGGGACGTGGACTCGACGCGCAGCAGGCCGGGCTCGTCCTCACCGCGCAGCCGATCGTGATGGCGATCGTCGCGCCGTTCGCGGGCGCGCTCTCCGATCGCATCGGCTCGCGCGTGCTCACCACGACCGGCATGTTCGTGCTCGCCGTCGGCCTGGTGCTGCTGGCGACGTTCACCGCGCACGCCTCGCGCGGCCTCGTCGCCGCGGGACTCGCCGTCGTCGGCCTCGGCGTCGGTCTCTTCACCAGTCCGAACAACAGCGCGCTGATGGGCGCCGCGCCCGCGCACCGGCAGGGCATCGCGTCCGGCGTGCTCGCGACCGCGCGCAACGTCGGCATGGTCCTCGGCATCGGCATCGCCGGCGCCGTCTTCACCACCGTGCTCGCGCGCGGCGGCGCGGACGCCGTGCCGCACGGCGCCGCGGTCAGCCTCTACACCGCGGCCGGAATCGCTCTGGCCGGTACGCTCGCGGCGTTCTTCACCGATTGAGCCGCGTTTGGCGTTACGATTCGTCGCGGGTCATGGGGCATCACCACCGCGAGCGCCGGAAGTACCAGCGCGTCACGATCATCGATCCGATCCGCGGCCGCGCGGGCGACACGCGCATCGTGCTGTCGAACGTGTCGCTGAACGGCCTGCACGTCCTGCATCAGGCCGAGCTGCCGCGCAAGGGCGGCAGCTGCGCGGTCTCCTTCGAATGGCACGGCCAGGGCGTCGAGCTCGAATGCACCGTGCGCTGGACGGAGGTCCATACCCCCGCCAAGTCGCAGTTCGATAAAACCATTCATCAGTCCGGACTGCACGTCGTCCGTTTTCACGGCGAGTCGCGCGAGGTCATCCGCGAGCTCATCGAGCGCCACGTGCTGCGCGCCCTCGACGAACGGAAAGCCAACGCGCGGGGACTCCCCGCCGTCGCCGCGCAGTCGTTTCAGACCGGCAAGGCCGACGCGCTCGTGCGCCATGAATTCATCGGCGGCCAGTGGCAGACGATCGAGACCAAGGATCCGCGCCAGCCACTCAACGGCTTCACGATCTCCGTCGGCGAAACGCCCGCCAGCGTGCAGACGCTGCGCGATGCCTTCGCACAAGGCGACCAGCACGCGCGGCACATGATTCAGAAGATGGCGGCGATGAGCATCAGCCGCAGCGAAGGGATTCCGACGCGGCGCTACGAGCCGTGAGGCGCGTCGTCACCGAGCACCTCGCGATACAAGTCGACGCGATACCGCTGCCGCCACGCCGGCCACCCTTCGACGGTCTGTTGCACTTCGTCCAGAACTGCCCAAATCGTTGTGCGGTGATCCGGCGTCTGCTGCGTGTCATCAGCCATGCGGTCATTATGGCTGGTCTTCCTCGTCCTCGATGACTTTCTTCAATTCGTAGAGTGCTTTGGCTTCGAGCTCGAGGTAGCTGAGCGGCAGCATCTGCACGCTCGGCATCGCGTTCTGTACGTCCCACGGGATGCGCTCGCCGGAGTGGCGCGTCTTGCGGTCGCGCGGAATGCCGGCGTTCGTCGTGAGCGAAAACAGGTCGACGAAACGATGCGGCGCGATGCCGGTGAACGGCTCGAAGCGCACCGCATGCACGTCCGTGCATCCGCGCTTGCCGCATTCGGGCGTCGTGACGTCGTCGTGCGTCACGATCGCGTCGCGGTGCAGTTCCACGGCGCGGCTCTTCGGATATGGCTCGATGTAGACCACGCGCGCGATGCCGGCCGTGACGATGTGTCGCGCGCAGCCGTGACACGGAAACGTCGTCGTGTACAGCGTCGCGCCGCGCACGCTGACGCCGGTGCGCGCGGCGGCGAGGATCGCCTCCATCTCCGCGTGCACCGTGCGTCCGAACTCGAGCAGGTTCGCGACGCGCGACTTCTTGAACGCCGTTCGCGCCCACGCCAGCGGCGGCGTGGCGTCGTTTTTCAGCCAGCCGGCATCCTTCACCGTGTGGAGAATCTCTTCGATGATGAGATCCGCGTGCACGTTGACCGAGTCGCGATCCTCGTGGATGTCGCGCCGGTCGTAGTGATCGTCGGCGCGGTACAGACCGCCGCCTGACTTCGGCACGTCGTTCCAGCCCTGGCCGAGGAGCTCGCGATGCGCGCCGAGCTCGAAGACACGGGCGTCACCGTCACGGCGCTGCTGCCCGGTCCGACCGACACGAACTTCTTCGACCGCGCGCACGCGCAGGACAGCAAGATGCTCGACGAGAAGCTCGCCGATCCCGCCGACGTCGCGCAGGCCGGCTACGCGGCGCTGATGAACGGCGACGCGAAGGTGGTCGTGCCGCTCAAGTACAAGGTGCAGACCGCGATCGGCTCAGTCGTTCCCGACGCCGCGCTCGCGAAGCAGGCGCTCAAGAAGCACGAGCCGAAGCACGAAGACGCGCGCGAAGAAGAACGTCCGCGTTGATCGCTTCGAACCGCGTGCGGACGGGCGTTACGGCTCCCGTCCGTGCGCGGATTCCGCGGGGCGCAGCGGCAGGAACAGCGACACGCCGAGGGCCGCGACCGCGAAGAACGCGCACCACAGAAACGCACGGTCGATGCCGGCGGTCGTCGCCGCGCGCCGCAGCGCCGTCATCTCTTCGCGCACGTGCGGCGGCAGCGCGTCGAACGTGCCGCGGTCGCCGAACACGAGCTCCGCGGAGTTCGCGACGAGCATCTTCGCGACGCCGCTCTTCGCCTGCGGCGGAATGGACGCGTTCTCCCGCACCGCCGTCTCCATCCGCGACACGATCGACGAGATCAGCACCGCGCCGATGATGGCCGTGCCGAGGGCGATGCCGATCTGGCGGAAGGTATTCGTCACGCCGGATGCCTCGCCCGCGTTGCGCACCGGCACCGCGGAGAGCGTGAGGTTGTTGATCTGCGAGAGCACGAGTCCCATCCCGATGCCGTACAGCGCGAGCGCCGGCACGAGCCACATCAGCTTCGTGTCGATGCCGACCGCCGCGCGCAGGAGCAGGATCGCGACCGTGTTGCAGATCAGCCCCGCCTGTACGAGCCGCTTGTGCGGAATGCGTTTGGTGAGACTCGCCGCGGTCGGCGAGACGAAGAGGATCATGATCGACAGCGGCAGGAGCATGAGGCCTGTGTGCAGCGCGTCGAGACGCCGGACCGATTGCAGAAAAACCGGCAGGCAGAAGATGACGCCGTTCTGTCCGAGCATCATCACGCCCGTCACGCCTGCGCCGGCGACGAACTGGCGGTTCCTGAAGAGCTGCATCGAGACGATCGGCAGTCCGCCGCGCGCTTCGAAGCGCCGTTCCCACGCGACGAACGATGCGACGAGGATCACGCCGATGACGACGGAGAGGATCGCAATCGATACGGAGCCCGGCTGCCAGAGCGGAAACGGCTTGCGCGCGCGGAGCCAGCCGTAGCTCTCCGACTCGATGATGCCGAAGACGACGAAGAAGAGTCCCGTCGCGGAAAGCACGACGCCGAGCCAGTCGATCTGCTTGCGCTCGGGCTCGCGGTCGTCTTCGACGAGAGGTGAGCCGAGGAGCAGCAGCGCGACCACGAAGATGTTGATGCGGAAGCCCCAGCGCCAGCTGTAGTGCGTCGTGAGAAAGCCGCCGAGGATCGGTCCGATCGCGGCCGCGGCGGCGGCGACCGCGCCCCAGATCCCGAACGCGATCGCGCGGTCGTGCCCGCGGTACTTCGCGACGAGCAGCGACGCCGTGGCCGGCATCATCAGCGCCGCGCCGAGCCCCTCGATGATCGATTCGCCAAGGAGCAACACGCCGAACGAGTTCGCCATCGATGCCACGATTGCGCCGGCCACGAACGTGATCGCGCCGGCGATGAACATCCGCTTGCGCCCGAAGAGATCCCCCATCCGCCCGCCCGTCACCGTCAGCGCCGCCATGATCAGCGAGTACGCCGAGATCACCCACTGCAGCTTCTGCAGCGTGGTGTGGAGGTCGAGGATGAGGGTGGACAGTGCGACGTTGAGGAGGGTGGAGTCGATGAGGATGATCGCCAGGGCCAGCGAGAGCACGATGAGGGTGCCCCACTTGCGAAAGCGACTCTCGTGCGTGCTGCTGCGCTCCTCCATCCCGCGGGAGACGCGGATTACACGAAACGGGCCATGGAGGGGAGCGTAAAGGAACGCTTAGGCGTCAATATGGCTTTCAGTGTTGACACACCTACGTAAGCTGCTTTCATAATCCCGCAAAGATGCAAGAGATGGTTGGTACGCTCGCGCTAGGCGGGCGCTGCTCGCGCCTGCGGGGCGCTGATGCGTGGGTGATGCAGACCGCGCGTAACCACGTGATGGCCGAGCGTCACGTGATCTCGCAGTTCAGGCAATTGCACTGATGGTCCCCGCTGCGTACGACGAACAACGCGATCCGATGGCTGAGGATGTCTCCGACCCGCTCGCGCGGCTCGACCAATCGATCCGCAACCTGTTTCCGCGCGAGCTCGCGACACTGATTTTCGCGACGCTTGGTCCTGCGGACGAACGCGCGCTCGACTCGGTGCTGCCTGCTGCACAGCGCCTGCCGCGCATCGTGCAATCCGAAGGGAATACGGTCATTGTCCTCGAGACGCAGGATTGCACCTGTGCACGCCAGTCGGATTGGTGCTGGTGGGGAACGGTCTGCACCGGCGGTCCCTGTTATCCCGTCGATGGTTGCGGCACATGGTGGCGAGAGCGCTGTATGGAGTACTGCGAGACGCCCAATCAATAGGAGAGGCGATGGGACGAACGGCGCGTTTGGCTTGGGTTGCGATCGTGATCGGCTTCATTGGCGGTGCGCTCATCATCGAAACGACGCGTCTCACCACGCGCGGGCCGATGATTTTCGTCCCGTACGCGGCAATGCTCGTCGCGCTCCTCGGGTACTTCCGCGCCACGCGCGCGTTCTCGTTCGGACAGCGCTTCAATGCGACCTTCGGGTCGTTCATGCTGGCGTCGCTGATGACGTACGTCTATCTGAGCGTAGTCGTGAACCCCCATGACCTGCAGCTTCCGCTCTGGGCGAACGTTTGGCCCGTGCTCGTCATGATCGGCATCGGGGCGATCACGAGCAGCGTTGTCGCGGCCGCATCGCAGCCGCGCCGTCAGACGTAGTCTCTGCCCGCGCCGCCCGTAGCGGCCGGCGCGCCCTCCCTTGACTTCCTCTCCTCCCATCGGCAGAATCTGCGGCCATGTTCGATATTGAGACTCAGTCTCAACTCATCAGCGGCATGAGCGGCGCGGATTCGCGCGGAGACATCGCGTGAGACTCCGTTCGTTTCGCCGCGCGGCGGCTCGTCTTCGCAAACGCGCGTCGCGGCGCGCGGCGTACTGGACCGCGGTCGGCACGCTCGCGGCCTACAGCGCGTTCGGCGCGGAGTCAGCGGCGGTGACGCCGAAGACGCCGGCGCGCGGCGGGTCGGCGCAGACGGAGTCGCAGCTGACGGTGCGGCGGTTCCACATTCCGGCCGGTCCGCTGCCGGCGGCGCTCGAGTCGTTTCGCAACGTCACCGGCGTGCGCGTGACCGTGTCGCAGCTGCCGGACGGAACGCTCGCGAACTTTCAGTCGCCGGGCGCGTCGGGCTTCTTCACGAACGAACAGGCGTTGCGCGAGCTCCTCGCGGGCACCGCGCTCGCGTACCGCTTCGCGTCGCCCACCGCCGCCACGATCTTCATCGGCGGCGACGAAGAGATCGACGTCACCGCCCACGCGCCGTCGACGCTCGCGACCACGCTCCCGCGCTACAACGCGCCGCTGCGCGAGATCCCGCAGTCGATCAGCGTCGTGCCGCACGAAGTCACGGAGCAGCAGGGGACGACCACGCTGCGCGACGCGCTGCGCAACGTCGCCGGCATCAGCATCGCCGCGGGCGAAGGTGGCGCGCAGGGCGACAACCTCACCATCCGCGGCTTCTCCGCGCGCAACGATCTCTTCGTGGACGGCATGCGCGACTTCGGCAGCTACTACCGCGATCCATTCGCACTCGAAGAGCTCGAAGTGCTCAAGGGACCGTCGTCCGTGACGTTCGGCCGCGGCTCGACCGGCGGCGTCGTGAATCAGGCCACGAAGAGCGCGCGCTTCGACTTGTTCCTCGACACCGACGTCACCGTCGGCACCGACGCCACGCGCCGCATCACCGCCGATCTCAACGAGCCGTTCGGCGACGCCACCGCGTTCCGCCTCAACCTCATGGCGCACGACTCTCGCGTCGCCGGGCGCGCCGAGGCGGAGAACCGCCGCTTCGGAATCGCGCCGTCGCTCACGACGCTCCTCGGCGAATCGCGGCTCACGATCAACTACCTCCACCAGGCCGCGAACGACACGCCCGACTACGGCGTGCCGTGGTACTTCGACACGCCCGCGCCGGTCGACCGCACGAACTACTACGGTTTCCCCGACGCGAATTTCCTCCGCACGACGGCCGACATCGGCACCGCGAAGCTCGAGCGCGACCTCAGCGCGTCGACCAGTCTGCGCACGCAGCTGCGCTACGCGTCGTATGGCCGCGACGTGCAGATCACCGAGGCGAAGCTGGCGACGAGCGTGACGCCTTCGACGCCGCTCGATCGCGTGACGGTGACGCGCAACCAGATCGCGGTCGAAAGCGACGAGACGTTCGGCCAGCTGCAGAGCGACCTCACCGCGAACTTCAACACCGGCCGCGTGCTGCACAGCGTCGTCGCGGGTGTCGAGGCGGGACGCGAGACGTCCGATCCCACGCGGCTTGCGTTCAGCGGCGTGCCGGTCACGAGTCTGCTCGATCCCGATCCGAACCAGCCGTTCGCCGGCACCGCCGCGGTCTCGACGAAGATCCGCACGACGGCGACGACCGTCGGCGCGTATGTGCTCGACACGCTGCACGCGGGGCCGCATTGGGATCTCACCGCGGGCGCGCGCTGGGATCGCTTCGATGCGGACGTCGACAATCTCGCCGGCGCGCCGACGACGTTTCACCGCGTCGACGCGATGCCGAGCTGGCGCGGCGGCGTCGTCTACAAACCGGCAGCGACGGGCAGCATCTACGCGAACTACTCGACCTCGTTCAATCCGTCGGCGGAAGCGCTGTCATTGAGCGCGAGCACGGCCGACACCGCGCCGGAAGAGAACCGCAACACCGAGCTCGGGACGAAGTGGGATCTACGCAACGGGCGACTCTCGCTGCGCGGCGCATTGTTCCGCACGGAGAAGCGCAACGCGCGCGAGACCGATCCCGCGAATCCGCTGCAGCAGATCCTCTCGGGACGCCAGCGCGTCGACGGCATCGAAGTCGAGGCGAGCGGGCACGTCACCGAGCGCTGGCAGCTGCTCGCCGGCTACTCGCACATGAACAGCGAGCTGGTGAAATCGGTCGGCTTCCCCGCGGCGGTCGGCGCGCGACTCGCGAACGTGCCGGACGACACGTTCAACTTCTGGAGCACGCTGCGCGTCGCGTCGCGGTTCGAGATCGGCGCGGGCGGACAGTACGTCGGCAGCCGCACCGCGAGCACGACCGCGCCGCTCGATCCGATCACGCATCAGCTCAAGGAAGCGCCCGCGTACTGGGTCTTCAACGCGATGATCAGCCATCCCCTCGGCGATCGCGTCCGGCTGCGGCTCAACCTCTACAACCTCACCGACGCGTACTACTTCGATCAGCTGCATCCCGGCCACATCGTGCCGGGGCCGGGGCGCTCCGCGTCGCTTTCCTTTGATATCCAACTAGGCGGCGCGAACAGGAACTGACCCGTGCTTCTCGCCATCGCGGACGTGCTCTCGCAGGATGAACTGACGACCGCGCGGCGGCTGCTCGCCGGCGCTCGCTGGGTCGACGGCCGCGTGACCGCGGGACATCAGTCGGCGCGCGCGAAAGACAACCAGCAGCTCGCCGAGGACGATCCGGCGGCGCGGCAGCTCGGCGCGATGATCGTGTCCGCGCTCGAGCGCAGCGCGCTGTTCGTCTCGGCTGCATTGCCGCTGAAAGTCTTCCCGCCGCTGTTCAATCGCTACGAGGGTGGGCAGTCGTTCGGCACGCATGTCGACAACGCGATCCGGCAGGTGCCGGGCACGCCGCATCGCGTGCGGACGGATCTGTCGGCGACGCTGTTTCTCGCGGCACCCGAGGAGTACGACGGCGGCGAGCTGGTGGTCGAGGACACGTACGGACTGCACGAGGTCAAGCTGCCGGCGGGACATCTGATTCTGTATCCCGCGTCGAGCCTGCATCACGTGAAGCCGGTGACGCGCGGCGCGCGACTGGCGTCGTTCTTCTGGATCCAGAGCATGGTCCGCGACGACGGCGAGCGCACGTTGCTGTTCGATCTCGATCTCGCAATTCAGGGCGTGAACCGCGAGCTGCCGGACAAGCCGCTGGCGGTGCAACTGACGGGCGTCTACCACAATCTCCTGCGCCGCTGGGCGGACGCGTAAGTGCGGCGGGCGCTCTTCTGGCTGCACCTCGCCGCGGGCGTGGTGTGCGGCATCGTGATTCTCATCATGTCGGTGACCGGCGTGTTGCTGGCGTTCGAGCGCGAGGTCGTGGCGGCGTTCGATCGGACGCCACGCGCGGCCGCACATGCGACGCCGCCGTTGCCGATTGACGCGTTGCTTGCGAACAGCGAGCGCGCATTGCATGGCACACCAACGATGCTGACGATCGCGCGCGATCCGTCGCTGCCGCTCGAAATCGGCGTGGGCCGCGAACGCGTCGTCTTCGTCGATCGTTCCAGCGGTGCGACGCGCGAAGGCTCGCGCGGCGTGCGGCGCTTCTTCCGCGTCGTCGAGAGCTTGCACCGGTGGCTGGGCGCGTCGGACGCGTCGCGCGACCGCGGCCGCGTCGTTACCGGCGCGTGCAATCTCGCGTTCCTCGTGCTCGTCTGCACCGGACCGTTTCTCTGGTGGCCGCGACGCTGGTCGTGGCCGGGCGTGCGTGCGATCGTCTGGTTCCGCCGCGGTCTCTCGGCGCGCGCACGCGATTTCAACTGGCACAACGCGATCGGCATCTGGTCGTTCGTGCCGCTGCTGGTCATCGTCGCGACGGGCGTCGTGATGTCGTATCCATGGGCGAACGCGCTCGTCTATCGCATGACCGGTAGTCCCGTGCCCCCGCGCGAGCCGCGTCCGCTGGAAGCGCGCGCAGCGAAGACTGACGGCGTGCTGCACGACGTCGCGCGTCTGCTGCCGGCCGCGGAGCAGCAGGTGCGCGACTGGAAGCGCATCAGCGCGCGCGTGCCCGCGCCGAACGCGGACACCATCGTCTACACGATCGATCGCGGCGACGGCGGACGTCCCGACCTGCGCGCGCAGCTCACGCTCGACCGCCGCACGGGACGCGTCGTGAAGTGGCAGCCGTTCGCGTCGCAGAACGCGGGACGCCGTATGCGCACGTGGATCCGCTTCAGCCATACAGGCGAGGCGGGCGGGATGGCCGGCCGCGCGATCGCGGCGATCGCAACGGCCGGCGCGGTGGTGCTCGTCTGGACGGGACTCGCGCTCGCGCTCCGCCGGCTCGCGCAGTGGTTGCGCACGAGCCGGCGGAACGCGGTGAGTTAGCGAGTCGTCGTTGCCGTGGTGGTCGTCGTCGCGGGGCGGTTCGCGCCGGCGCGGATGAACGCCACGATGTCGTCCGAGAGCGCGTCGGCCGAGGGGCGGTAGAGATACATCATGTGCCCGCCCTTGTAGTCCTTGATTGTCAGGCGGTTCGGATCGATGCCGCTGTGCTCGAGCATGTAGCGCGTCGCAAAGTACGACGTCGTCAGATCGTTGTAGCCGGCGGCGGCGAAGACGCGCAGCGCCTCGTTGTCCTTCGTGCCCTGCGCGAGCATGCCCGTGACGTCGACGAAGCCGGCGAACGCGCCGCGGCGATTCGCGGGGCGCTTCCACTTGCCGTTCGCCTCGCCGTTCTGCGGGAAGTAGCGGCGATCCGTCTCGACCCCGAGCTCGTCGTGCAGATACGGCTGGAAGAGCGAGATGTAGATCGGGCCGGTCTTCGCGCCGAACGGATCGCCGTCCGGATACTCGGCCACGCCGTCGAGCTCGTCCTGCACGTAGCGGCCGTCGAGGAGGCCGAGCGATTTGCCTTCGTCGCGCAGCAGCTCCTTCGTAAAGCGGATCGCGTTGATGCGCAGGTTGCTGCGCAGGATGTACTGCGTCGAGAGGCCGGTGTAGCGATGCAGCTGCTCGGCGATGCGCTCCTTGTCGGCGCGCGGGAGCTCGTCGCCCTGGAAGAGCGCGGTGAGGTACTCGGAGCCGGCGAACTTCTCCACCTCGCGCAGCAGCGTGTCGAGGTCCTTCGACTGGTCGGGGAGCTTGTGGTGGTAGTACGCGGTGGCGGTGAGCGCGGGGAGATGCGTCGCGAAGGTGAGGTCGTTGCCGGCGGTGACGAACGGCAGCGTGCCCATGTTCAGCGCGGGCGAGATCAGGACGACGCCGTTGAGGCCGATGTTGTAGTCGTTCTGCAGACGCGGGACGAGCATCGACGAGCGAATGCCGCCGTAGCTCTCGCCGAGGATGTACTTGGGGGAGTTCCAGCGATTGTGCTGCGTGATGAAGGCGCGGATGAAGTCGGCGACGGAGTCGGCGTCCTCGTCGTAGCCCCAGAAGTCCTCGTCTTTCTTGTCGCCGAGGGCGTGGCTGTAGCCGGTGCCGATCGGATCGATGAAGACGAGGTCGGTGGCGCGGAAGATCGACGACGTGTTGTCGCGCAGTTTGTACGGCGGCGCGCCGGGATCGGAGGCGTCGCTCGGGATGTCGATGACCTTCGGTCCCACGAGGCCGAAGTGCAGCCACACCGACGCCGAGCCAGGGCCGCCGTTGAAGACGAACGTCAGCGGGCGGTCTTCCGCGCGCGCGCCGTCTTTGGTGTAGGCGAAGGTGAAGAAGCTGGCCGTGTTCTTTCCGGCCGCATCCTTCAGGAAGATCTCCTCGGCCGTCGTCGTATACGCGACGTCTTCTCCGCCCATGCGGATCCGGTGCTGCTTGACGAACTTCATCGGCGGCTTCTCCGCCGCCGCTTTGTTATCCGCCGGCTTGTCGGCGGGTTTCGCATCCTGCGCGAGCAAGGGGCTCGCGAGCAGCATCAGCGCCACAACGAACTTACGCATCCTGCACTCCTGACTTGATTGGAATCGGGGGTTCGACTCTACAGACGTTCGCCGCGGCCGTTGGTTGGGCCGGCGTGTCGCAATTGTGCAGTTCTACGGGCGCGCGTCGCTACTGTTTCGGTTTGGCCTGCACGGGCAGCTGGACGAACTCGCCGTCGCCGTAGATGAGATCGTCTTCGAGCCGGTCGCGGTAGACGGTCGCGGCGCGCGCGCTGCTGCTCTCCTGCGGGATGCGGCGGCTGTCCCATTCGAAGATCGAGTCCGCGCCCGCGCTCACGATGCGGTAATGCTGGTGATCATCCGACACCACGTACGCGTACTCGTGGTCCCACATGTCCTTCTTCGGCAGCGCGCGGATGTACGTCGGCGTGAGCTCCGCCTCGAGCGACGCGTAGTCGCCCGTCGGATAGGTCTCGTCGTGATCGGTGGCCCACGCTTCGAGCGCGGCGGCCACGCCGCGCATGTCGCTCGTCGTGCGGCGCCACGGCCGCTTCTTCTCCACGACGTCCTGCGCTTCCTGCATGGCCTGCTGGATCTTCGCGGAGAGATGCTGTCCGCCCATCTGCATGGCGTCCGTCATCAGCTGCGGCATGAGCGTCACCGCCTTGTGGCCGGTGGGCGACTGATAGAACGCGGTGAGGTCCGCGATTTCCTTCTCATTGAAATACTTCGCATAGAGGCGGACCACCGCCTCGTGCAGGTCGCCGCCGAAGTCGATCTTCGCCGCGCGCTCGCGGAACGCCGCGAACAGTTCCTTCGCCTCCGCCACGTCCTCCGGATCGTTCCCGTTCGCCTCGGCCGATTGCGCGTACTGCTGCTCGATGCTCTTGTACATCGCGTCGATCGTGTCGTGCATCGACTTGTCCATGTCCATGGCCGCGAGCAGCTTCTCGAGCTCCGCGCGCTGCGCGGTGGAAGGATTGGGCTCCGTGGCGGAGAGAGGCAGAGCCATCGCGAGCGCGAGGAGAACGAGACCGAGTTGTCGCATGGCTGTTCTTTAGCAGCGCGCGGGGATGCGGTCAAGGAGGTGCGTCACGATTGGAGTCGCGGCCGCCGCATCGTCGTCACGCGTCTTACGCGATAGAAGCCTGATTTCGGCTGCTGTTTGACTGTGGACGCGTCGCGTTTTGCACAATGGCAATCGTTGCATTTACCGAAAAAAGCCGTTGCGGACTTCCGGGGAATCGTCTATCCTGCGCGGCTCACAAGGGTCCAACCAAGAGAGAGAGACAATCCGTGGAATCCAAAACGCCCGTGTTTTCGGGGGTGTGGCGGGGGAGACTGTTCGTGCGGCTCGTCGCCGGCGCGGCAGTGGTGGTGTCTGCGTTCGTGCCGGGTGTGCGGGCGGCGGAGGCATTGTTCCCGCGGCCGCTGCACATTGTGCGGCGCGTCGAAGATCCCATTGCGAAGACGGTCACGACGTTCGAGCAGTATTGTGCGGGCGATGAAGTCGTCACCGTCAACGGCGCGCGCGTGGTCATTGCGGATTATGCGCGGCAGCAGCTGACGGAAATCGATCGCGGCGCGGGGACCTACAGCATTACGCCGTTCGATGCATTGGCGAAAGCGCAGCCGGCGGCGACCCAACAGAAATCCGCGGCGGCGTGGACGGCGACGCCGCGCGGCACAATAGGCACGCGCAATGGCCGCTCGCTCGACTCGTTCGAGCTCTCGCGCGACGGCGCGGACAAGCTCACCCTCGACATCGGCGTCGACCGCAATACGCGTCTCTCGCGCGCGGCGCTCGAGGTCCTCATCGGCGCGGCGTATCCCAATCCGCGCCGCGAGGAGCACGACGCGATTCTGCGCGTCGCCACGAACGGCGATCCGGCGCATCGCGCGAAATCCGCAAACGGCATCGCCGCGCAGGACGACTACGCGCTGCCGTTCGAAACGAGCATCACCATCGACGCGGCCGGTTCCCGCGTGACGATGCGCAACAGTGTGCTGGATGTGCGCAGCGAGCTCGCGCCCGAGGAGCTCAAGCTGATTCCGCCGGGCGCGCGGAAAGTCGAGTCGCCGGCGGTCCGCGTCGCGCGCGAGCTCCGCGAGCTCGATCAGCTTCCCTCCCGCATTCAACCCGAATCCCACTAGCCGCCCGCGCCGAGCACCTGCATGCGCCTCCGTCAGACACGCATTGGAGTCTTTTGTCTTCTCGCGCTCCTCGCCGTCCCCCTCGCGGCCGGCGAGGTCGCCAAAGCCGATCTCGACATCCTCGGCCTCGGCCTGGAAGTCGATCGCAACCCGGTCGTCACCGCCGTCGACGTTCCGCCGTACGTGCAGACGCTCTTCGGCGGCAAGACCGGCGACGAGGCGCCGCCCGCGAACGGGCTCTCCGCGCTCGGCGAGCTCACCGGCCCCGGCATCACCACTCCGATCACGCTCGCGACGACGCCCGGCCGCGCGTTCGCGATCCCCGCGCTGCATGCGAAGGGGGATTATCAGCTGCAGAACATCCGCCTCGTCGGCGCGGACGGCGCGTTCCTCCAGCAGGCCGTCCCGTCGTTCGCGATCATCAACGTCAGCGACGTGCTCGAGACACACGTGCGCGTGCGACAGCTGACGCCCGACGAGCTGCGCCAGCGCGGCATCGTCGTCGACGCGCGCAACTACGACGTCTACGAATACACGTTCATCTTCGGCGTCGACCAGACCACGGTCGAGATCCCGTATCCCGTGATCATCGACCGCCGCACGCACGAGGTCACGCCGCTGCCGCGCGAGTCGCAGTACACGATTCCGCCGGTGCCGGTGAACGCGCGTCCGCCGCGCTTCGAGCCGCCCTCGGTGGCGACGTTCGAGCTCGATGGCGGACCACCTGACGGCGGCGACGGGCTCGATCACGAAGGGCGGCCGGGGCGGCCTTCGATTCCGGCGGCGCTGGTCGTGCCGACCGGCTTCGGCGTGCTGCACCAGTTCTTCGCGGTCGTGCTGCAAGTCGACAACGGCGCGCCCGCGGGCAGCAACATCCGCCTCGACTCGGTCACGGCGACGATCGGCACGCCGACGCAGCTGCGCGTGTCGAAAGTCGTCCCCGCGGTCTCCCTCGGGCAGCCGGTGCCGATCGTCGACGAGAGCACCGGCGCGAGCTTCCTCGTCGCCGCGGGACGCGGCAGCGCCGAATGGACGCTCGAGGCGCTCAAGGCGGGCACGCACAGCGTCAACGTCGAAGTGAACGCGACGTACCAGCAGCCCGGCCAGCCCGACTTCCCGCTGCGCGGCCACGTCTCGACGACGCTCGTCGTCAGCGACCCGCGCTTCCAGATCAACTTCTCCCACCCCGACACCGTGCGCAAGGACGAGAGGTACACCGCGTACGCCTTCGTCACGAACCTCAGCGCGAACTTCCAGCACGTGCTCCTCGACCTCTCGCAGATCCCGGCGTGCACCTCCGGCGCGGCGGCGGAGAACATCTGCCGCGAGGAAGGCACGGCGCCAACCGCGGAGCTCGACCTCCAGCCGGGCGAGATGAAGCCGGTGCCGTACAAGCTCAACTCGAAGATCACGGGGAAAGTGTTCGCCGCCGCCGGCGTGGCGAACGACGAGACGGTCGGCGCGAGCGTGAAGCTGACCATGGGCGTGAGCGCGACCGGCATTCCGCTGTCGCCGGCGACGCTCGTGCTGCCGTACTACGCGCGCTATCTGCCCTCCGACTTCGTCGACGCGAACATGCAGCTCCTCGGCCTCGGCTACAGCCTGGCCACGGCGCCGCTCACGCAGGCGACGGCCAAGTTCCCGCGCGTGCTGAAGACGGACGTCTTCACGCGCGCGCAGCAGATCGCGCGCGCGGGGCAGCGGATCTTCGTCGCGCGGCGCGATCTCAGCGCCAGCGATCCGCTCGAGAATCGCGAGCCGTTCTTCCAGCTCGCGCTCGATCTGCTCGGCAACGCGGAGCGCGTCGATCAGGCGAACACGGCGCCGGAGCTGCGGGAGTGGGACGACCTGCGCCGTGCCGAGGAGTCGGGGCGACGCGCGGAAGCGGCGATGGCGCGGCAGCTCGAGACACAGGCGTTCTCGAACGGCGAGACGCCGCAGCAATTCGTGAGCGAGTTCGCCGCGGCGACGTCGCATCGCACCGGGTTCCTCTTCGCGTACGCGCACGGCGCGAATGTCGATGGCGCCGCGCGGCCATACGCGGTGTCCGTGACGGCGCTCGCGACCGGCACGCGCGCCGACGTTCCGGCGGAAGCGGCGGAGGGGTGGATTCGCACGCTGCCGTACGCGCAGCTCACGCGACTCAATGCCGGCGGCGATGTGGGCGAGCTCGCGCTGGTCGGACGCTGGCCGAACGAAACGCTGCGCGTGTCCGTCGTTCCCGCGGCGGCGTCGTTCACGCTGCACCTCATTTATCCCGACGCGAACGACGGCGTGCAGTTGCGCACCGATCTCGCGATCACCGGCGCCACGCCCGGCGTCGCGGTCGACGTCGACGTCGTGCGCGGCTCGCACGCGCTGGTGGTGAAGAACGCCGTCGGCGTTGCCACCGTCAACGTCGTGCCGCAGACGCCACTGCGCGTCATCGGCGCGGCGCAGGACCTCCATCTCGACGACCGCGGGCACATCGTCTCGCTGCTCTTCAACCGGCCGGTCCGCATCAGCGACGCGGCGACGCTGCGCGATCAGTTCGCGCTCACGGTCGACGTGCCGAAGGCGAATTACCACGTCACGCGGAAGAACGTCCCGTCCGATCCGAACGCGCAGCTGCAGATCCCCGGCGCCGCGCTGCAGGACGACGCGAAGATCATCAACGTCACCTTCGACAAAGCGCTCTCGCGCAATGCGCAGTACCTCCTCGCCGTCGACGCGATTCACGACATCTCGGCGCCGGCGGTGACGTTCGCGGTGAGCGACGTCGTGCCTCGGATCGACAACGATCGTCCCGGCGCGATCCTCACCGGCCTCGTGCTGCGCGGCGACAACAGCGTCATCCCGAACGTACTCGTGCGGATGACGGGCGAGACCGGCGGCGAGCAGATCGACGTCACCGGCGCCGACGGACGTTTCCTCTACGAGTTCGTTCCGCGCGACGCCGACAGCGGCATCTACGGCGGCTACGCGCTCAGTGCCGAGGCGGAAGGGAAGAGCGCGAAGCTCGAAGGGGCGGTGCGTCTCCCCGGCGAGGTTCACACTGTCAACCTCCAGTTCCTCGGCCGCGGCCGCGCGCGCGGACAGGTGCGCTACAGCGACGGCGAGGTCGTGGCGGACGTCGACGTCACCATCGGCAGCACGATGTTCGATCAGGTGCGGCACGGCCGGACCGACGCCGCGGGCAACTACGACATCGGCGACTTGCCGGTGGGGCCGCTCACGTTCTCGGTCTTCGACAACGACGGGCGTCCGACGTTCGCCGCGAACCAGATCCGCGTCGCCGGCGAGGTCGTGACGCAGGACCTCGTCATCGTGAAACGCGATGCGCCGGGACTCGGCAGCGTGCGCGTCATCGTGCGCCGCTCCGACACGAACGCGCCCGTCGCCGGCGCGCTCGTCGGCGTCTGGGCGCAGGGCTACGCGCTGCGCGACGGCAGCACGGACGCCGACGGCACGTTCCTCTTCAGCGGTATCCCCGCGGGCGTCGTGTCGGTGCTCGCGGCCGACTTCGGCATCAGCCGCAACGGCGCGGGCGTCGAGGTCGAGCTGCGTCCCGACCAGACGCTCGAGCAGACGCTCGTCCTCTCCGTGCCGGCGCCGAACGTCGAGACGGCGACGCTCGAAGGCGTCGTGATCCGCGATGACCCGGCGGCGCCGGGCGATGCGTCGAAGGATGCGCCGGCTGCCGGCGCCATCGTCACCATCGACCGCGTCTCGCCCGTCACCACGAATCCCGACGGCTCGTACACGATCGCCGATCTGCCGTTGTCGGCGGCGGAGCGCCGCATCAGCGTCTTCGATCCCGCGACCGGACGCCGCGGCTACTTCAGCGTGCCGACGCTCGTCGCCGGCTCGAATCACTTCAACATGAAGCTGCGCAGCACCGAGCCCGCGGGCACGGCCACGATGCGCATCCGTCTCTATGGGCCGCAGGGCGAGCCGGTCACCGGCTACCGCGTGATCTGGCCCGGTTTCCCCGCGACCAGCTTCACGCCGCGCGGCGACGGCGTCTACGAGCTGCCGGACATGCGCGTGCCGCAGCAGGTCGACGTCGTGGCGGTGCCGTCCGGCGGCAACTCGCCGTACGGCGATCAGGCCGCGAGCGGCAACGTGCGCGTCGACTTCGGCGGCCAGGTCGGCGTCACCGATCTCCACCTGCCCGGCTCCGGCACGATCGTCGTGCGCACGGAAATCGAGCAGCCGTGCTCCACGCCTCCGTGCTACGCGCAGGTCCTCGGGCCGATCGCGATGTCGTACAGCGTGTGGGACGAGGCCGAGCAGGGCTTCCGTCCGAAGACGTTCGAAGGCACGCCTGACTCCGAAACGGGCCTCGTCACCTTCCACAACGTGCCGGCGCGGCAGAACGTCGGCCTCTCCACGGTGCGAAATCCGGCCGGCTTCGCGGCGGGCCAGGCGTATCTCGCGTACGACGGCGACGTCCGCAACGTGACGCTGCGCCTCTCCACGATCGGCGACGTCACCGGCCGCGTCTACGCGCACGACGGCGTGACGCCGGTGTCCGGCGCGACCGTGCGCCTCTACACCGACCGCGCGACATACGCGCCCGCGATCACGAATCCCGACGGCACGTTCCGCTTCGCCGCGGTCGCCGCGGGCACGCCGTTCACCATCGTCGCGGACCTCGAGCGCGACGGCGTCTATCGCACCGGCATCGTCGGCGGCGCGACGCCGGGCGGTGGCGGCCCCGTCTCGAACCTCGTCATCGTCATGCGCACGCAGTCGACGGTGGAAGGTCAAGTGCTTGACCAAAACGGCGTGAAGGTGCCGCTGGCGCGCTACTGGCTGCGCGAGCTGGCCTGGCCGTACCGCGCCATCGGCACGCCGCAGGATCCGCTGCAGGCCGACATCAACGGCCGCTTCGTGGTCAGCAACGTCTTCACCGGTGACTTCCGCATCACCGCCGTCGATCCCACGAATCAGGAACTGCGCGGCGACTACCAGGGACATCTCAGCGACGAGGGCGACGCCACGCAGCGCAGCGTGCAAGTGCGCATCGGCGGCGCGGGCACCGGTGCCGTCAGCGTCACGGTCACCGATCCGCTCCTCGGCTTCGCGAAGGTCGCCAATGCCGAAGTCGCGCTCTTGCGCGGCAGCGGACGCTTCGACTTTACGAGCACCAACGACAACGGCGTCGCGTTCTTCGACGGCGTGCCGGTGGGCCGCTACACGATCGTCGCGTACTCGAAGTCCGCGGGACGCGCGGGACACGCCGTCGACTTCGACGTCGCCGCGGGCAGCACCGTGCCCGTCACCGTGCAGCTCGAGTTCCGCGGACTCGTTTCCGGCACGCTCACCGATCCGGAAAGCGAGCCGACGCCGGGGCTGCCGTCGAAGGGCATGCCCGTCCAGCTGCAGGCCACCGGCAGCAGCGCCGCCGCGTCGACCGACGTCGACGGCGCGTTCGTCTTCAACGGCGTGCCGGAAGGTCCGTTCTCGCTGATCGCGTACGAGATCGGCTCGCTGCGCCGCGCGGTCGGTCCGTCCGGACTCTTCATCAGCACGCTCGTGCCCGAGCAGAAGAACATCCACCTCGAGCTCGAGCGCACGGCCACGCTCACCGTGCGCGTGCATCTGCCGCTCGACAACGGCGCGGCGGGCGACCTCGCGCCGCTCGCCGAGGTCACGGTGTGGCAGGGCGATCTGATCTGGGGGCCGGTGCCGTATTACCGCGGGCAGCAGGGCAACCCGACCATCTTCCGGAAGATGCTCGCCTCGTCCGGCTACGGCTTCGAGGTCCGCGAGCTCGGCGGCGAAGGGCGCGTCGTGAAAGGCGGCGGCGGCTTCGGCGGCGCGCTCGAGAAAACGGAAGACGTCGTGCTGCCGACGTCGGGAACCGTCGAGGTGCACGTGCTCGACGGCAGCGGCAATCCGGTCGAGGACGCGAAGGTGGACCTCTTCGCGCCGGGCATCGGGAACCGCACGATGTTTACGCCGTCAACCGGCAGCGTCACGCTGCCCGGCGTGCCGTTCGGCTGGATCACCGCGTCGGCGTCGAAGGGCAACGTCACCGCGTCCGGCGGCGGCTCGCTGGTGAGCCGCTCGCAACCGCTCCAGCTCACGCTTAACCTCGGCTCGAACGCGAGTGTCGAAGGCGGCGTCGACGCGGAGATCGGCAACGGAACTCCGTCCGCCGGCACGCGCGTGCTGCTGCTGGTGACCTCGCGTCTCTCGCAGCCGCTGCGCCTCGAAACGCTCACCGATGCGAACGGCGCGTACCGCTTCACCGGCATTCCGGTCGGCGGCACCACGCTCGCGTTCACGTTCTACGGCCCCGACGACACGACCATCGGTGCCACGCGCACGGTGCCGGTCGCGGACGGAACGACCGGGACGATCGTCGTGCCGCGCGTGCGCATCGACGCCACGCCGCCGCGCGTACTGTCGATCGATCCGCCGGCGAACGCCACCAGCGTCTCGCCGTCGACGCCGATCACGATCACCTTCAGCGAGCAACTCGCGGCCGCGTATCTCAACGGCTCGTGGTTCCAACTGCTCGCGACCGACGACAGCTCGCTCGTCGCGTGCACGGTCGAGCCGTCGGTGCGTCCCGATGGGACGTTCATCGTCAAGCTCGTCCCGCCGCCGCCGGGCGCGGGCCAGAAGTTCCCGCTCAAGAGCAACGTGCTCTATCGACTGGCCATCCCCGCCGGTATTCAGGACACGACCGGCAACCCGATGCTCACCGCGGTCGGCTCGAGCTTCACCACCGTCAACTACACCGAGCCCGCGGTGCTGAAGGTCGATCCGGCGGAGACCGAGCCGATCCCCGCCAGCGCCACGTTCCGCGTGAAGTTCAACAAGGCCATCGCCGCGAACTCGTTCGAGATCGGCGGCGTGGTGCGCCTCGAGAATCTCGACGCGTACAAGGGCAACGCCGTCGAAGTCCTGCCGATCTCCGCGTTCCCCGATCCCGCCGACGCGACGACGTTCGTCATCGCGCCGCGGGGCGTGGCCATCGCCGAGTCGTCGTTCTACCGCCTCACCGTCAGCGGCGCGCGCGACACGCAGACGCCGCCGAACGTGCAGAAGGACGACCGCGTCTTCGAGTTCTTCTCCTTCGACACGAAGAAGCCGATCGCCAGGATCACCAGCAGCGACGACAACCTCGTCTCCGAACTGCTCTACACCGCCAGCGTCCGCGTGACGGACGACGGCACCGACGACGAGTCGAACGACATCGCCTACGTCGACTGGCTCGATGCGAACGGCACGGCCATCGCCCGCGTGCGCACGAAGCCGTTCGCGTACAGCTTCGCCGCGCCGGCCGCGACGACCACCGGCTCGACGTTCACGCTGCAGGCCGTCGCCACCGATCTCTCCGGCAACAGCAGTCCGGCGCCCGACGTCCACACCTGGAACGTGCTGCCGAACGATCCGCCGCGCGACATTCTCGTCACCAACACGCCCGACGCCGCGTACCCCACGCACGCCGTGCACACGACCGTCGCGTTCCACGACGAGGGGCTGAAAGTCACGCTCGCGCTCGAGCTGCGCGGCACCGCGACGAACGGCGACGCGCTGCACCAGATCGTCGGCTCGCAGAACATCACCCGTCCTTCGACGGCCGTGCCGTTCCCCGACGCGAGCTTCGACTGGACGCTGCCCGCGACGCTGAAGGACGGCGCCGCGACGCTCGTCGTCACCGCGACGGATTCCGTCAACAAATCCGGCATCGCCGAAGTGCCGCTGACCGTGCTCGCGGATACGACGAAGCCGGAGATCGTCGCCTTCACGCCGAAGGCGGAGACGCACTACCAGTACAACACCGCGAGCGGCAGCTACACGATCGAGCTGCAGGTGCGCGACGCGGAGACCGGCATCGCCCGCGCCACGATCAGCGTCGGCGGCGTCGCGCAGAGCGGCGTCACGAGCTCGTTCGACTCCGCGACCGGCATCACCACGTTCCGCAAGAGCGTCACCGTGCCGCCGCGCAACGCCGACACGCGCGTGCCCGTCGCCGTCTCGGTCTACGACCAGCGCGACAACGTCACCACCGACACGCACGAGGTGATCTACGACCGCGTCGACGACGCCACGATCCCGACCGCGGCCTGGATCACGCCGCTCGACGGCGCGGCGCTGCCGGCGAATCAATCCGATTGGCTGACCACGCTGCGCGTGCGCGCGACCGACGACGTGAAGGTCACGTCGGTCCGCTTCGAGTCGACCGCGCTCGCCGCGCCGGTCGACGCCACGCTGCGCGCTGGCACGTCGGATGTCTTCGAGGCGCGCGTCGCGTTCACGTTCCCCGCCGATCGCACGCCGTTCACGGTCAAGGCGATCGTCGACGACGCCGATCCGTCGCACAGCGTCGAGCTGCCCATCACCATCGATCCGGTCGACGTCGATCGCGTCATCAGCGCCAACATCAACATCTCGTCCATCACCGCCGATCAGTACGCGAACCGCAGCGTCCTCGTGCGCGGCGTGCGCGTCTACGTCTCCGTTCCGCTCGCGCTGAAAGACCTCGTGCTCGTCGACGGCGCGGTGCTCTCGAATCCCGAAGAGACGAAGCTCGATCTCACCATCGCCGATCATCTCTTCGTCGACGCCGACTCCCGCGTCGACCTGACCGGCCGCGGCTACCTCGGCGGCCTCCACGGCCGCGAAGACCGCACGCCGGGCAACGCCTCGCGCCTCGGCCGCACGCGCTCCGGCAACGGTGCGGCGAATGCCGACGCCTCGTACGGCGGCATCGGCGGCTCGTACGTCGGCACGACCAACGCGACCTACGGCTCGATCACCGATCCTGTCGACTTCGGGAGCGGCGGCGGCGCGCAGCCGAGCGGCGGCGATCGTCCCGGCTCGAACGGCGGCGGCGCGGTGCTCCTGCGCGGCGGCAGCGGACTCGCGCGCTTCGTGCTCGCGGGACCCGTGCTCGCCGACGGCGAGCCGCCGTCCGGCTCCACGTTCTGGATGCTCGGCTCGGGCGGCACGATCTCGCTCCGCGCGCACGCGCTCATCACCGGTCCGTGGACGCGCATCAGCGCGAACGGCGCCGACGGCGGCGCGGAGAACAACCTCGATCGCGGCGCGGGCGGCGGACGTATCGAGCTCCGTGCAAGCGACCGCTTCGAAGTGGCGCTCTCCGCGATCCAGGCGCGCGGAGGACGTCACACCGGCGCGGACAACGAAGCGCACGTCGACGGCGGCGCCGGCACGATCTACCTCGTGCGTCCGGGTGCGACGCTCGGCGAGCTCGTCGTCTCCTCGTTCGACGATCGCGTTCCCGCGACCGCGCACCGCACCGCGGCCACGCCGATCGGCGGCGGCGCGTTCGACAGCATCACCATCGGTCCCCGCGTGCTGGCGCGCTTCGACAGCGAGCCGTCCGGCACGCTCACCGTCGATCCGTCCGCGTCGATCGTGCGTCCGAACGATCCGTTCGCGCTGACGCTCGTCTCGAGCGATCCCGCGGCCGGCAGCAGCGTCGCGCAGAACACGACCATCACCGTGCACGTCACGGCGGAGAGCGCGTCCGGCATCCGCCAGCTGCGCGCGACGCTCGGTGTGCAGCCGGTCGACGTCTTCGCGTATCCGAACTTCGTCTCACCGCTCGGCGACACGACGCTCACCATCGCCATTCCGAACGACGCGCCGCTCGGCGCGACGACGCTGAAACTTTACGCAACGGATCGCGCCGGCCGCGTCGCCGAGTCCGCGCCGCTCGCGTTCAACATCATCCACAACGCCGCGCCGGTCATCGACGCGTTCGACGTCAGCGCGACCGAGACGTACGCGAATCACAACATCGACGTCAGCGCAGCCGCGTCCGACGACGTGGCCGTCACCTCGCTCGCGCTCGCGTCGTCGCAGGGCAGCGTCACGTCCGGCACCGCCACGCGTCCGACGCCGCAGACGATGACGCGCACGTTCAGCGTCGCCATCCCGTCATCGGCGCCGTCGGGCAGCGACGTCACGCTCACGCTCTCTGCGCTCGATGACGTGCCGGGCCGCATCGCCACGACGCAGACGAAGACCGTTCACATCCTGAAAGACACGCTCGCGCCGTCGCTTGCGGTCGCGACGCCGCAGCCGAACGCGCAACTGCAGGAAGGCACCGGCGCGACGTTCGTCGTCGAGGCGACGTCGAGCGATGCGGAGGTGGCCGTGCAGCGCGTGACGGTCACGTTCGATGGCGTCACGAGCGACCTGACGTACGCCGGCGGCGACGTCTATCGGCGGACGCTGAACGTGCCGAGCGTCGACGGCAGCGAGCCGATCGCGAAGACGCTCACCGTCACGTCGATCGACTACGACGGCAACACGGAGTCGCGCACGCTGACGGTCTACATCAAGCCGCTGGTCGATCCGAACGCGGCCGCGCTGGCGTGGGTCTGCGCGAGTCCGAACGCGAGCTATCCGCTCGGCTACGAGTTCCCGCTGCGCGTCACCGCGACGCCATCGTCGCCGTCGAACGGCGTCGAGCGCGTGGAGTTCTCGATCAACGGCGCGACGCCGGTGCTCGCCTCCCGCATCGGCGGCTCCGATCAGTACGAGATCCGCTACACGATCCCGGGCGGCACCGCGAACGACACGTCCTTCGACGTCCGCGTCACCGCCACCAGTGCCGGCGGCAACCAGGCCGTGCTCCTCGGCAGCTTCACCGCCGTCGCGAACGCGATCGACGTCAGCACGCGCTCGGTCGTCACGCCGCTCGACGCCGGCTATCAGAACCGCGACGTCGTCGTGCGCGCCGGCGGCGATCTCGTGCTCTCCGGCGAGCAGCACCTGCGCAACCTCATCGTGCTCGACGGCGGCAAGGTCGAACAGCAGCAGGTCGCCGACGGCACTCCGCTGCCGGTCGTCTCCGTGCAGCGCCTCTTCGTCGCCTGCGGCGGCGCGATCGACGTCAGCGCGCAGGGCTATCCGGGCGTCACCGCGTATCCCGGCAGCGCCACGCCCACCGACTCGTCGGGCGGCGGCCACATCGGACGCGGCGGCGAGTGGTCGCCTCCGGGCGGCGGCACGTACGGCAGCATCGAGCATCCGGCCGAGAAGGGCGGCGGCGGCCACACCATCGATCCGAACTACGCCACGACCGGCGGCGGCGTGCTGCGTCTCGACGTCGAGACGTTCGTCACCGTCGACGGCGCGATCCGCGCGAACGGCATCGACAACGACACGTGGGGCCCCGGCGCCGGCGGCTCCGTCTACCTCACCACGCGCGGACGCCTCGCCGGCGGCGGCTCGATCGAGGCGCGCGGCGGCGGCGACAACAACAACCGCGGCGGCGGTGGCGGCGGCGCGATCGCCATCGAGTACGGCTCCCTCGGCGGCACGATCGCCGATCACCTCGTCGCGCGCGGCGGGCGCACGAACAGCGGACGTCCCGGCGCCGCCGGCTCCGTGTTCATCCGTGCGAACGGCGCCGCGCTCGGCGATCTCGTGATCGACAACGCCGGCTTCGGCACCGGCGTCGAGACCGATCTCCCGTGGCTCGGCGCGCACACGATCGCCTCCGTCAGCAACGGCACGGCCACGCTCGCGAACCGCGCGTACATCCAGCCGTTCCAGGTCGGCAACTGGGCGCGCGTCGTCGCGCCCGACGGCACGATTCGCGGGACGTATCGCATCGCGTCGATCGAGAACGATCCGCAGGCGGCCACGCCGTCCGCCTCGTTCTGGTTCGGCAACGATCAGATCGCGTACGACGGCTATCTCGTTTATCGGCCGGGCGGCTTCGTCGAAGGGCGGAAGATCGCCATGACGAAATTCGAGAACGGTCAGTGGTCGTACGACAACGACGACGGCCGTCCGTTCGTGCCGTTCACGCCCGACGCGAGCGACCGCGTCTTCGCGAGCTTCCGCAAGAACAGCCCGCACATCTACGACGTGCGCCGCCTCACCTGCGGCACGACGTGCGGATCGATCGGCGGCATCGCCGTCGCGGAACTCGTCGGCGGTTCGGTCTACGCGAACGCGTACGGCGGCATCTACAGCGGCAACGTCGTGCGCTACGTCGACACCGAGTTCAGCGAGTTCCTCTTCGCGTTCGACACCGACTGGCGCAACGTGACGCTCGTCCGCACCGCGCCGCGCATCACGCTCGCGTCCACCGACGGCAGCCCGGTCGTCATGCAGCCGGGCGATCAGCTGCGCGGCGTCTATCGCTTCAATCACGTCACGGTGCGCGGCGGCGCGCACGTGCTCTCGCGCGACACGATCGAATCCGCCAACGCGCCGGCGGTCGCGGCCGATTCATCGCTCGTCACGAACGCGAGCGGCCCGGCGATCGACGCGTCGAAGGTGACGATCGAACAGGGACGCACCGGTCCGGTGCTCGCCGGCGCCGCCGGCGCGGTGCGCGATGCCGAGGGCGTCGACGTCTTCGCGCGCAACACCGCGCGTCCCGCGCTGCCGGCGACGGCCGAGCTGCTGCAGAACGCGTCATTCATCGAGCTCGCGCCGAACCGCGGTGGACTGCGCCTGCAGAAGATCCCGAACTTCAATCAGGCGCCGGGAACGATCGAGACGCCGGAGGTCGGCGACTCCGCGTACCTCACCTTCAACGATCGGAGCCCCAACAACCTCGCATTCATCGGCGTGGCCAACCACTACTTCCACTTCCCGACCGGCAACCGCTGGGAAGTCTGGCCGAACGGCGCGTGGGCGAACTCCGGCTTCACGCAGGGCACGCTCGACGCGTCGACGCGTTTCCGCCTCGAGAAGACGCCCGACTCGGTGCAGTGGTACGTCAACGACGCGCTGGTGTACGAGCTCAAGACCGTCGTCCCGCCGTCGGCGAAATTCACCTTCGGCTTCCGCGACGACTGGATGTACTTCGACAACGTCGAGTTCTACTCGACCGCGTACGGCACGCGCACGCGTCCGTCCGCCGCCGACGGCTCGTTCCGCGTTCCGTTCGACGGCGCCGCGGGCGACGCCGTCACCATCGCCGCGCGCGACCGCAACGTCTTCCGCCTCACCACCGGCGAGATCTCCATCGGCGCGATCCCGGCGAACCTCGGCGTCGCATCGGTCACGTTCCCCGGCGAAGTCACCGGCGGCGGCTCGACCACCGGCACCGTCACGCTGCGCGCTCCCGCGGGCAGCGAAGGCGTGCTCGTGCTGCTGTCGACGACGAGCAGCGCCGTCGCGATTCCGTCCAGCGTCGTCATTCCGAGCGGCGCCACGACGGCGACATTCAACGTCGCCACGACGCCCGTCGCGAACGCGGTCTCGGCGCCGATCGCCGCGACGTGGGGCGGCGTCTCCGTCACCGGCACGCTGCAGATCGTGAAGGATCACACCGCGCCGTCGATCGCCGTGACCTCGCCGGTGCCGAACGCCGCGTTCACCGAAGGGCAGTCCGCGCCGATCGTCGTCACCGCAACCGTCACCGACACCGACTCCGGCGTGAAGCGCGTTTTCGCGACGCTCGACGGCAACACGTACGAGCTCGCGCACGGCAGCGGCGACACGTACAGCGCGCAACTGCCGGTGCCGTTCGTCGACGGCACGCAGGATGTGACGCGCGATCTCGTCGTCAGCGCCGAAGACAACAACGGCAACAGCGGCAGCGCGAATGCGATCCCGCTCGTCATCCATCCGGTCGTCGACGCGAACGCGCCGTCGCTCGCGTGGCAGTGCGCGGGCAGCGACGCGCTCTTCCCGGCCGGCTACGCCGCGAAGCTGCGCGTCGTCGCGAAGGCGCCGACTCCCGCGAACGTCATTCGCAAGGTCGAGCTCACGGTGAGCGGTACGACCGTACAGGCTGCGCCGCTCGGCAACGACGTCTGGGAAGCGACGTTCACCGTGCCCGACCTCGCCGACGGCACGCAGCTGCCGACGCACGTCGTCGCCACCACCGCGTCCGGCACGACCGCGTCCGTCGACGGCTCCTTCACGGTCATGAAGGGCGCGGTCGAGATCCGCTCCAGCGGCACCATCACCGCGGCCGACAGCGCGTACGAGCACCGCAGCATCGCGGTCTTCGACGGCGTCACGCTGACGATCGCCGGCGCGCACACCTTCGATCGCGTGGCGCTCCTCGGCAACGCCGTCCTCGCGCCGATGCAGGAGCAGCCGCTCGCCATCAGCGTGTCGACGCTCTACGTCGCCTGCGGCGCGTCGATCGACGCCACCGCGAAGGGCTACACGAACCGCGGCTCGTACCCCGGCGTGCCGGGCGTCAACGGGGATGAAGGCGGCGGCCACATCGGACGCGGCGGCGGGGAAGCCGACGACCACCGCACCTACGGCAGTGTGGATCGCCCGCAGGAATTCGGTTCCGGCGGCACCGACACCGGCGGCGGCTGGGGCGGCGGCGCGATCCGCGTTAACGCGACGAACGTCGTCGTGGACGGCGCGATCCGCGCGAACGGCGCAACCGATGCCGGCAGCGGTCTCGGCTCCGGCGGCGGCGGCTCGGTCTGGATCACCACGGCGAGGATCGCCGGCGGCGGCTCGATCGAAGCCGACGGCGGCAGCGGCGCCTGCAGCACCGGCGGCGGCGGCGCAATCGCCATCGAGTACAGCGACCCCTCGAGCGTCGTCCCCGCGGCGTACGCGCGTCCCGGTGCGTTCGCCGGCTGCACGCGCGCGGCCGGCGGCGCGGGCAGCGTCTTCATCAAACGCTCCGGCGCGACGTTCGGCGACGTGACCTTCGATGCGAAGGGCCGCGCGAACGACCGCGTCGAGCTCGAAGGTATCGGCAGCGGCCTCGCGCTCGCCGGCTCGACCGGCGCGACGCTCGTCACCGATCGCGCGACGGACGTGCCCGCGTACTTTGCCGGCCACTGGATTCGCATCACCGCGCCCGACGGCACCGTGAAGGGCACGTGGCGCATCACAGCGATCAGCGCACGCACGCTGACGCTCGCGCCGAACGGCAGCGAGTCGATCAACATCGTCGCCGGCGATCAGTGGCAGGGTCTCTATCGCTTCGACACCGTCACCGCGCGCGACGTCACGATCGTCTCCTGGGATCCGATCGAGGCGACGACGTACGACGTCTTCGGCACCGTCGCCGCGACGCGCGTCAGCGCCACCGGCGTCGTCGTGCACGCGCAGTCGACGCTCACGCATCCGACCGGCGGCTCGCTGACCATCGACGCCGCGAACGAAGTGCGCGTCGACGCGGGCGGCGCCATCGACACGACCGCGCGCGGCTACACGCTGCGCGGCTCGTATCCCGGCGTCGCCGGCGTCGGCGGCGAAGAAGGCGCGTCGCACATCGGCCGCGGCGGCAAGGTCGCGTCGCTCAAGACCTACGGCAGCATCGACCGTCCGAGCGAAGCGGGCGGCGCGGGCACCGACACCGGCATCGCCTCCGGCGGCGGCGTGGTGCGCATCCGCGCCGCGCGCGTCACCGTGCACGGCGCGATCCGCGCGAACGGCGCGAACACGGGGCAGAGCACTCTCGGCGCCGGCGCGGGCGGCTCGGTCTGGATCACCGCGGGCAGCGTGACCGGCAGCGGCAGCATCGAAACGATTGGCGGAGACGGCTGCGCCAGCGGCGGCGGCGGTGCGATCGCCATCGAGACCACCGACAGCGCGAGCGCGCTCCCGGCGCTCCTCGCCCGCGCGGGCCACACCGGCGGCGCGTGCGTCACCGCGGCCGGCGCGCCCGGCAGCATCCTCCTCCACCGCGCGCAGTCGACGTACGGCGAGCTCACCATCGATGCCGCGGGCGTAGCCACGAGCGCGATCACCGATCTGCCGTCGCTCGGCAACGGCGTCGCGCAGAACGGCTCGAACGGCGCCACGCTCGTCACGGATTTCAACGTCCTGCCGTTCTTCGCCGGACACTGGGTCGAGATCGCGAACGCGAACGGCGTGAAGGGCGTGTGGCGCATCGCCGCCACGAACGGCAACATCCTCACGCTCGCGCCGAACGCCGGCGAATCGATGGATATCCAACCAGGCGACGCCTGGTACGGCGTGCAGCGCTTCGACACCGTCCGTCTCTTCGGTGCGAGGCTGCAGTCGGCGGACCGCGTCGACACCGCGTCGCTCAGCGAAGACGGCGCGTCGTCGCATCTCTACAACAGCGGCGCGCCGCAGTTCCCCGCCGCGAAACGCGCGCAGATCGCCGTCACGTCGACGTCGAACGGCGACGCGATCGTCGCGCTGGCCGGCGCCGTCGTCGATCCCGACACGCCCATCCACGTCGTGGCCACGAACCTGCGCACCGGTCAGGCGACGACGCCGGTCGACGCCGCGGCGGACGGCTCGTTCACGATCCCGCTCGTCGCGCGCGCCGGCGACACCTTCACCGTCCGCGCGACCGACACGCACGCCTTCCCGCTCGCGTCGCCGTCGATCCCCGTCGCCGGCACGATCGTCGAGCAGAACGGCCTCGGCGCGCTCGGCATCGCACCGGCGAACGTCGTCGCGGGCACGAGCGCCACCGGCACCGTCCAACTGCTCCAGCCCGCGCGCAGCGCCGGCGTCGTCGTCGCGCTCGCGAGCTCGTCGGGCGCCGCGACCGTGCCGCCCACGATCACCATCGCCGGCGGCGCGACCTCCGCGCAATTCACGATCGCCACGCCGTCGTCACCGAACGCCGCGAACGTCACCATCACCGCGACGCTCGGCACGACGACGAAGACCGCCACGCTGCACGTCCTCGCCACCGGCACCTACACCACCACCGTCACCGGCCGCGTGCTCGACGAGCGCGCGCACGCCGTCGCGAACGCCGCCGTCACCTGCGACACGACCAGCGTCGCCACCGACGCGAGCGGCTTCTTCTCGATCGCGAACATGCCGGCCACCGGCGCGATCACGTGCAACGCGACGCTGACGCTCGCCGATGGCACCACGCTCAGCGGCGCCTCCGCCGCAACGACTCCCGTGGCCGACGGCATCACCAACGTCGGCGACCTCGTGCTGCACTCGTCCGTCGTCGTCACGCAGCTCAGCCAGTCGTCGTGGGGCGTCGACGGCTCGTTCCGCGCGCGCAACGTCGTGCGCGACGGCACGACGCTCCTCGTCTCCGGCGCGGGCGGTGGGGCGGGCAACGGCGACAGCGACCGCATCGCGCTGCTCGACGTCAGCGATCCCGATCACCCCGCGTTCGTGCGCTCGCTCTCCGCCGGCAACACCGCCATCTACGACGTCGCAGCAGTGGACGGCTGGGCGTACATCGCGTCGTACGACTTCTGCACCGTCAACTACGCGAACCCGTCCGCGACGAAGAACTGCTACGGCTCGATCGGCGCGCTCAGCCTCGCGCTCGTCAATCGCTACATGTACGTGGCGACGAACAGCGACTACCGCCTGCGCGTGTACGACGTCGCCGATCCCGCGAATGCACGCCTGATCCGAGAGCAGGCCATGGTGCCGGGCAGCGGCTTCGGCTCGTTCTTCTGGCGCCTCATCGACCTCGGCAACGGCTACCTCGCGGGCCTCAGCTATAGCGGCCACGATCTGATGATCTTCGACGTCCGCGACGTCAACAACATCGTCACCGTCGCCGACCTCGACCTGCCCGACTTCCGCACGTCACGCGGACGCCTCAACGGCAAGACGCTGTATCTCACCAACGCATATCAGACCGCGGCCGTCGACGTGAGCGACCCCGCGCATCCGGTCGTGCTGAGCCGCGCCATTCACACCGACGACGGCAGCGAAGGCATCGCCATCGTCGGCACCGAAGCATTCCCCGCGGCGGGAAGCTACGGCCTGGCGCAGTACGACATCACCTCGCCCGCGGCGCCGTTCTTCGAGCGCACCATTCCGTTCGGCGGCACCGCGCGCGACGTCCTCTTCTACGCGAACCACGCCTACGTCGCGAACGACCTCGGCATCGCCTACGCGAAGCTCCCCGTCGCGCCGCAGGTCTCCGCGGTCGATCTCACGCTGACACGCGGCGCGAGCGACACCGCGGTGCATGGCCGCGCGACCGCCGTGAGCGGCGCCGCGCCGCTCACCGTCACCGTGACGAACCGCACCACCGGCGCGACGGCCACCGGCTTCGCCGTGCGCGCCGACGGCAGCTTCGACGCGTCGATCGCGGCATCGTCCGGCGATGCCATCGACGTCACCGCGTACGACGTCGTCGGCCGCGCGAGCATCACCACGAACGCCGGCTTCGTGCCGTTCGGCGCGTCGATGACCGACTTCCCGTTCGGCGGCGGCACGTATCGCGCGCGCACCGTACGCACCGACGGCCACTGGCTCGCCGTCGCGAAGTGGGCCGACGAAGGCATCTCCGGCTCGAACAACGAGCTCGCGGTCTTCGACATCAGCAACCCCGCGGCGCCGGTCTACAAGTGGACGCTCGCCGCCGCGGAAGGCTCGTCGTACGGCCTCGCCGTGCGCGACGGCTGGGCGTACGTCGGCTCGTACGACTTCTGCACGATCGATCTCACCAGCTCGACGTCGACGCGCCATTGCGTCGGCCTCGACGCGGGCGATCTCGGCGTCGCCGTCGCCGGCAACTATGCGTTCACCTCCGTCAACTTCGGGCACAACGACGGCCGCATCCGCGTCTACGACGTCAGCAATCCCGCGTCGCCGCATCTCGTGCACGAGCAGGACACGACGCCCGGCACGCAGCTCGAGAGCCTGCTCGCGTTCGGCGACGACTACCTCGTCGCCACGCAGGCGCCGTCGCACGACGTCATCGTCATCGACCACCGCGACGTCAACAACCTCGTGAAGCTCGCCGACGTCGACATCCCGAACTTCTCCGCGTTCCGCGGCGCGATCTCCGGCGACACGCTCTATCTCGCCGGCTACGGCGACAAGATCGCCGTCGTCGATCTATCGAATCCCGCATCGCCGGTCGTGAAGAGCGTCTTCTCCAACGGCGCGATGACGCAGGGCGTGGCCGTGAGCGGCAACCGCGCCGTCTTCGGCGGTCTCATGCTCGGCGCGCTCTTCTACGACATCACCGATCCGAACGCGCCGCGCTACCTCGGGCGCCAGCAGACGAGCGGCAACGCCTTCGACGTCGCGCTGGTGAACGGCGTGCTCTACGTCGCGAACGAACAGGGACTCGTCACGATCCCCGAAGGCGTCGCCTTCACCGGCAACAGCGGCGCGCCGCAGTTCCCCCAGTCGAAGCGCGCGCAGATCGTCGTCACCAGCGATGCCGGCGGCGACTTCGTCACCGGCCCCGCGGGCGCCGTCATCGATCCCGACACGCCCATTCATCTCGCGGCGAAGAACGTCCGCACCGGCGCGATCTACAGCGGCCCCGCCGCGTCCGACGGCTCGTTCCGCATCTCCGTGGGCGGGCAGGGCGGCGATGCGTTCACGCTCACCGCCACCGACTCGCACGTCGCGCCGCTCTCGTCGACCGTCGCCGTCAACGGCGCCATCGTCGACGCCAACCAGCTCTCGACGCTGACCATCGAACCGTCGAGCGTCAACGCCGGCGAGTCGACGTTCGGAACCGTGCGACTCGCAACGCCCGCGCGCAGCAGCGGCATCGTCGTCACGCTCACGAGCTCCGCGAGCTCCGTGACGCTGCCTCCCTCGATCACCATCGCCGCGGGCCAGACCACCGCGCAGTTCTCGATCGCAACGGCTGCGTCCACATCGAACGTCACCGCCACGATCACCGCGCGCTATCAGCAGACGAAGATCGCGGCGCTGAACGTCGCCGGCACGAACGGCGCGCTCGCATCGCTCGCGCTCGACGCGAACGCGGTCGAAGGCGGCGCGAGCGTCAATGCGACCGTCACCCTCGGCTCCGCCGCGCCCGCCGGCGGCGCGCTCGTGTCGCTCGCCGCGAGCACGACGCAGCTGCACGTGCCGCCGGCGGTGCTCGTGCCGGCCGGCACGTCGCAGGTCACCTTCACCGTCACCACCGACCGCGTCGGCGCCGCCACGACCGCGAGCGTCTTCGCGACGTACGGCGCCTCGAAGAGCGCCTCGCTCACGTTGAACGCGTGCGCAACGCTCGCCAGCGTCGCGCGTCCGTCGTCGACGCCGCTGGCCACGATGTGGATCGACGACGCGCCGCCTTCCGGCGCGAACGCGAGCGGCGACGCCACGTTCGACGCGACGCAGGTCGCCGCCGGCTCGCTTGCGCTGCACTTCGCCGCCGGCAGCGGCGCGCGCTCGTGGACGTTCGCGAACGCCGCGCCGATGAGCGTGCAGCCGGACGACAACCTCGTGCTCTACGCGCTCGTCAATCCGTGCGATCCGCCGCGGCAGATCCTCGCCACGTGGAGCGACGGCACCACGCAATGGCGCGCGTCGTGGGGCGAGTCGCGCCTCACGCCTGCCGCGACGCAGGTGCAGCTCGCCGCACTGCCCGCGGGCGGCGTCTGGACGCGTCTCGAAGTCCTCGCCTCGTCGCTCGGCATTACGTCCGCGACGAACGTCAACAGCTTGACCATCTCCGTCGACGGCGGTGAGGCGTGGTTCGATGCCATCGGCGACGCCGCCTGCGTCCTCGGCAAGGCCGCGAAGCCGTCGTATCTGCCGGGCGAGACCGTCTGGTTCGACGACGCGCTCCCCGCGGGCGGCGTCGAGCGGACGCCGTTCGACTGGAGCTCCGCGCAGGCCGCGAGCGGCACGCTGTCGATGAACGTTCCGAACGGCGGCGGCAGCCATCAGAGCCACTTCGATTCCGCGTCCGCAACGATGACGCTGGGCATGGACGACGTCATCGTCGTCTACGCTCTCATCGATCCATGCGCGCCGCCGCGCGAGCTCATGCTCGAGTTCAACGACGGCGGCTGGAGCCGCCGCGTATACTGGGGCGACGACCTCGTGGCCTACGGCACCGACGGAACCGTCGAGCGCCGCCGCATGGGCTCCATGCCGAAAGCCGGTGAGTGGGTTCGTCTGGAGATCCCCGTGTCGTCGATGCAGATGGCCGGCATGAGCCTCCGCGGCATGTCGTTCGTCATCTACGACGGCCAGGCCTGGTTCGACCGCGTTGCCAAAGTCACGCGCGTCAACCTCGCGTACCACAAGCCGACGTCGATGTCGTCGTGGCTCAGCGTCAACGGCCGCGAGGCCGCCGCACCGTCGCCCTGCCCGTACAACTGCGCCGAGTACCCCGTCGACGGCGACATGTACTCGTACGCGCACACCGGCAACGCGCCGCAGGAGTGGTGGCAGGTCGACCTCGGCGCCGTGCAGCCGATCGACGCCATCGACGTCTGGAACGGCGGCTTCAACATGTGCTGCCAGGAGCGTCTCTCGCGCTTCTGGGTCCACGTCTCCGACACGCCGTTCACGTCCGGCGATCTCAACGCGACGCTCGCGCAGTCCGGCGTCACCTCGTACTTCTACTATCCGAACGCGCAGCGCCCGTCGACGTTCGACGTGCGCCGCACCGGCCGTTACGTCCGCGTGCAGCTGAGCGGTCAGGAGTATCTGCATCCGGCCGAGGTGCAGGTGTGGGCGCCGGTCTCGCCGCAGCGCGTGAACCTCTCCGCGGGACGCAAGGCGACCCAGTCGTCGACGTATCAGGATTACGGTCCGTGGCTCGCCGTGAACGCGAACACGAACGGCGTGCTCGGCAGCGAGTACTCGATCAACCACACCACCGCGAATCTCGAGGAGTGGTGGAGCGTCGACCTCTGCTCGGTGCAGGCCATCGACTCGATCGACGTCTGGGGTCGCCTCGACTGGCCGCCGCACTTCCTCACGAACTTCTACATCTTCGTTTCGGATGAGCCGATCGCGGGCAGCACGACCGCGGAGGCGCTCGCCGATCCGAAGGTCGCCGCGTACTACTACGGCACGCCGGTGCTGATCGGCGGCAAGACGTTCCCGATCGGGCGCACGGGGCGTTACGTGCGCGTGCAGATGACGGCGAGCTCGCAGTTCGCGATCAACCTCGCCGAGGTGCAGGTGTGGTCGTCGCTGCAGACGCTGCGCGCGCTGGCGACGCCGTCGGCGCCGAAAGCGGCGGCGCTGTCGTCGTCGAGTTCATCGTCGTCATCAACTTCTACGCAGTCTCGTTTCGACTTCGCCAACGCGTACCGGCGCAATGCGCACGGACGCGCGGCGGGGTTGCGGTAATCGTTCAGGTCCATCGTCAGGTCCGGGTCCAACACAACCAGGAATCACATGCGTAAGCTCGTTCTCTTCGCGTTTCTCCTCGTCTGTCCTGCGCTCTTCGCGCAGCAGACGGAAGTCTCGTACTCCGACGATTTCCAGAGCTACGGCTCGCCGCGCAATCCCGACGGCTGGGTCGACACGTCGATCGGCAGCTCGCATCCGTCGGCCAACGGCTTGTACAAGACCTGGCCCGATCCTACGCAGGGCAACCACGGCTCGAACATCGTCTTCGGCACGAAGCAGTCGTCCGGCAAACCGGAAGGCAACAACCCGCGCATCGGCACGTTCTCCACGCTCCAGACCAGGACCTTCAGCACGAACGGCCGCTTCGAATACCGCGGCCGCTTCATCCGCACGAGCAGCGACACGCGCATCGGCTTCACGTTCCTCTCCTCGTATCCGGAGAAAGACTCGTACTACCTCCTCGGATTGTGGTCGCAGAACGGCGGCCCGACGCTGACGATGCAGCTCTTCGGCTTCGGCGCGGGCACGCTCGCGAACCGCACCGACAGCGCGTTCACGCCCGCCACGAACACGTGGTATCGCTTCTTCATCCAGGTCGACGACACCGGCAGCGCGACGAACATCCGCGCGCGCTTCTGGGCCGACGGCACGACCGAGCCGTCGACGTTCTCGATCGACGCCACCGACGCCGCGGCAACGCGCCTCAAGAGCGGCCGCATCGGCATCTGGTCGGCGGTGAAAGGCGACGCGTACGTCGACGACCTCTCCGCGAAGTCGCCGGTCGATCACACCGCGCCGGCGATCTCGTTCTTCGAAGGAAGCGTCCAGCTCCAGCCGAACACCACCACCGCGCTCGATCACGACGCGCGCGTCGACGTGCGCGCAACCGACGACGCGTCGGGCGTAGCCACGCTGACCGCCACCGTCGACGGCGCTCCGTACACGCCGCTCACGCCGATCGCCGCGGAAGGGCTGCACACGATTCACGCGCGCGCGGTCGATCGCGCCGGCAACGCCGTCGAGAGCGAAGTGAAGGTGCTCGTCGACAAGTCGCAGCCGGTCGTCACGCTCACGGAATCGGGCACGCCGCTGCCGCTGCCGAATTCGAAATTCAACCGGCCGCCATCGATTGATATCCAGGTAACGGACGCCTGGACCGCGACGACGTACACCGCCACGCTCGACGGGCACCCGTACGTCGCGAAGACGCCGATCGCGCAGGAAGGGACGCACTACCTTGTCGTCGACGCGCTCGACGGCGTGCGCAACCGCCGCACCGTCCAGGCCACGATCCTCGTCGACCTCGGCGCGCCCACGATCGCGTTCTACGCGGCGGGCGTGAAGCTCGATCCGATCGCGAAGTTCAAGATCGATCCGGCCATCGAGGTGCGGCTCACCGACGCGCAGTCGACGCCGACGTACACGGCCACGCTCGACGGCCACGCGTGGCGCTCGCTCGATCCGATCCCGACGGAGGGGTGGCACAAGATCGTCGTCAATGCGGTCGATGAGGCGGGCAACCCGGCCACGGCCACGCTCGACGTGCTCGTCGACAAAGTCGCGCCGGTGGTCGTGCTGCGCGAGTCGGGCACGACGCTCGATCCCGCGCAGACGGCAAAGTTCGCGCGCGATGCCGCGGTCGAGATTCTCGCCAGCGACGCGACGACACAGGTGCAGTCGGCAGCCACGCTCGACGGCGCCGCGTACACCTCGCTCGCGACGATTACGGCCGAGGGAACGCACGCGCTGAAAGTACACGCGACGGACGAGGCGGGGAACGTCACCGACGTCACGCTCTCGCTACTCGTCGACAAGAGCGCGCCGGTGATCGCGTTCTACGACGGCGCGACGAAGCTCGATCCGCGCGACCTGCAGAAGTTCCGCCGCGACGTCGCCATCGACGTGCGCGCGACGGATGCCGTCTCGTCCGCGACCTTCACCGCCACGCTCGACGGCGCGCCGTACACGACGAACACGAACATCGTTGCGGAAGGCGAGCACGCGCTCGTGGTGCACGCGATTGACGCCGCGGGCAACACCGCTGACGCGACGCTGACTCTGCTCGTCGACAAGACGAAGCCCGCGATCGCGTTCTCCGAGTCGGGCACCGCGCTCGACACGAACGTGCAGACGCCGTTCGGCCGCGACGCGCACGTCGTCATCAGCGTCACCGACAACCTGCCCGGCGTCGCGTACACGGCGAAGCTCGACGGCACCGACTACACGTCCGGCGCCGCGATCGCGACGGACGGACCGCACGTCGTCGCCGTGCACGCGACCGATCGCGCGGACAACACGACCGACGCCGAAGTGCGCGTGCTCGTCGACAAGACCGGGCCGCTGGTGAAGTTCCTCGAGAGCAACGCCGTGCTCGACACGAGCGTGCGCCGCGACTTCAACCGCGTCCCGTCGATCGACCTGCAGGTCACCGACGCGCTCTCCGCCGTCACGTTCACGGCGACGCTCGACGGCACGCAGCCGTACGTGGCGAAGACGCCGGTGCCGCAAGGCGCGCACTCCATCACCGTGCACGCTGTCGACGCGCTCGGCAACGCCACCGACGGGAAGCTCGATCTCCTCGTCGACACCGAGCCGCCGGTCGTCGGTCTCGTCGCGAACGGCCAGCCGCTGCCGGCGACCGGCGCGATCTTCGCGCACGACGTCACCGTCGTCGCCAATGTCAGCGACACGAGCCAGTGGACGACCGAGGCCACACTCGACGACAGGCCGTTCTCGCTGTCGCTGCCGGTGTCCGCGGAAGGCACGCACACGCTGGTCGTGAAAGTGACCGACGAGCTGCAGTGGACGACCACCGTCTCCGCGACGTTCATCGTCGACCAGACGCCGCCGAAGATCTCCGTGTTCGAAGGCACGACGCCGCTCCTCGAAGGCGCGTCGTTCGCGCGCGATATCGCGCTCAACGCGAGCGCGGAAGACATCACGCCGTACGAGCTCACCGCGCACATCGACGGCGCCCCGTACGTCCTCGGCCAGCTGTACACGACGAACGGCAGCCACAAGATCGTCGTCGACGCGCGCGATGCGGCCGGCAACACGTCCACGTCGCCCGAGATCCTGTTCCATCTCGACAAGAACGCCCCCGAGGTGTCGCTGCTCGAGAGCGGGCAACCGTTCCCGGTGGGCAAAACGTTCACGCGCGACGTCGTCGCCGGCGTGCACGTCGTCGCCGCAACGGAGACGACGAAGACCGCCACCATCGACGGCCAGGCGTACGTGCTCGACACGCCGTACGTGCCGGAAGGTAAGCATCACCTGAAAGTCGTCGTCACGAACCTCGCCGGTTTGTCGACGACCGTCGAAGCCGACTTCACGATCGACCGCACGCCGCCGACGCTGCGTCTCTTCGCCGCGCCCGGAAAAGAGTTCGTCGACAACAGCTTCAAGTTCGCGGGCGACATCACGCCGTCGACGGAAGCCGACGACAACCTCAGCAAGCCGCCGGACGTCGTCGTGCTGCTCGACAATCACGAGCTGCCGCCGGGCCGCGTCGTCAGCGAAGAGAAGGTGCACACGATCTCCGCGACGGCGACGGACGCGGGCGGGCTCACCAAGAGCGTCGGTCCGTTCACGTTCGTGCTCGACAAGACCGCGCCCGACGTGCACGTGCGCGTCGACGGCGAAGACCTCGAGGACGGCGCGAAGTTCAAGGCCGCGATCACGCCGGAGATCACGGCCGACGACCTCACCGAGACCACGTACACGCTCACGCTCAACGACCAGCCGTACACGCGCGGCACGGCCATCGAGGCCGACGCGCGCTACACGCTCGTCGTGCACGTGAAGGACGACGTCGGCAACGAGCGCGCGCTCGAGCCAATCCACTTCGTCATCGACAAGACCGCGCCGGTCGTGCACGTCGTCGAGCACCTCGACGACGCCGATCAGCCGTTCACCGGCGGCAAGTTCAAGCGCTCCGTCACGCCGCTCGTTCGCATCGACGATCTCACCGAGACGATCACCAACGCCACGCTCAGCGACGGCCAGCACGAAACGCCGTGGACCTCGGGACAGGAGATCTCCTCCGAGGGCGTCTACACGCTGAATGTGACGGTGACGGATGAGCTGGGGTGGGTGACGGTGGTGCCGCCGATCGCGTTCACGATCGACAAATCGGCGCCGGTCGTCACCGTGACCGAGTCAGGCGCGCCGCTCGTGTCGGACACGATCTTCAACCGCGACGTTACGCCGAAGATCGAGTCGAACGACACCACGCACGTCACGATCGAGGCCACGCTGGACGACGCACCGTTCACGTCGGAGACGACGGTCACGCGCGAAGATCGCCACGTGCTCGTCATCAAGGCCACCGACGAGCTCGGGTTCGTCACGAACGTGCCGCCGATCGTCTTCACCGTCGACAAGACGCCGCCGGTCGTAACGCTCACGGAGAACGGTACGCCGTTCGTGAGCGGCGCGCTGCTCGCGCATCCCGCGCTGCCGCAGGTCGCGGTCTCCGATCTCACCGCGTACACGATCGACGCGAAGCTCGACGGCAACTCCTACATCCTCGGCACGCCCATCGCCGGCGACGGCGCGCATTCGTTGGATATCAAGGTAACGGACGCCGCGAACTGGTCGACGACCGTTCCCACCGTGCACTTCGTGGTCGACACGACGCCGCCCGCGGTCAGCGTGAAGGTGGGCGACCGCGTGCTCGCGACCAGCGACGAGTTCGGCGACACGATCGCGCCGATCATCGCCGTCGACGACATCAGCGCGACGACGGTCGAAGCGACGCTCGACGGCGCGCCGTGGACGAGCGGGACGCCGATCGCGGACGAGCGCGAGCACGTCCTCGCGGTCTCGGTGACCGACGCCGCGCACTGGACGACCACGCTCCCGCCGATCACGTTCATCATCGACAAGTCCGCGCCGGTCGTGCACGTGCTCGAGCACGGCGTGGCGTTCACCGGCGGCAAGTTCAATCGCGACGTCGAGCCGAAGCTCGACATCGACGACCTCACCGCCACGACCACGACGGCGACGCTTGACAACGCGCCGTGGACGCCCGACAGCACCATCTCCACCGAGCTCGCGGATCACGTCCTCGCGATCACCGTCACCGATCACCTCGGGCACGCAACCGTCGTTCCGCCGATCACCTTCACCATCGACAAGACCGCGCCGGTCGTGACGGTGACGGAGAACGGCCAGCCGTTCGCCGGCGGCGCGTTCAACCGCAACGTCCACCCCGAGCTCACCGTCAGCGACACGACGCCGACGACCACGACCGCGCTGCTCAACGAACAGCCGTTCACGTTCGGCGGTGACATCACCGCGGAAGGAAAGTACTCGCTCACCGCGACGGTCACCGACGAGCTGGCGTGGAGTACGACCATCCCCGCGATCGTCTTCTACATCGATCGCACCGCGCCGGTGGTCACGCTCATGGAAGGCGAAAAGGAGCTGACCGACGGCCAGTTCTTCAACCGCGACGTCGTGCCGCGCGCGGTCATCACCGACACCACGGATACGACGACGACGGCCACGCTCAACGATCAGCCGTACACGCTGGAGACGCCGGTCACGGCCGAAGGCACGTACACGTTGAAAGTGAGGGTGACCGACCGCGTCGGTCTCTCGACGGATGTGCCGCCGGTGACGTTCACCATCGACAAGACGCCGCCGGCGATCGCGATCACGAGCCCGCTCGCGAACACGAGCCTCACCACGCCGCGCATCCTCGTCAGCGGCGACGCGGACGACGCGATCGGCATCGAAGTCAACGGCATCGACGCCACCATCGCCGATCGCAAGTTCACGACGCCGGTCGAGCTCGAGCTGCTCGAAGGCGAGAACACGATCGAGGCCATCGGCTTCGACCGCGCCGGCAACAACACGACCATCGCCATTCCGGTGACGCTCGACACGCTCGCGCCGGCGGTGACGATCGAGGCGCCGTCCGCGAACGCGTGCCTCGATACGAACGCGGTGGAAGTGCGCGGGCAGGTATCCGAGGTGTCGCTGGCGAGCGTGAAGGTGACGATGGGAACGGCGGTCGTCAACGCGACGGTCGGCGACGACCACCGCACGTTCACGGCGACGATTCCCGCGCCGGACGAAGGAAAATTCACGATCCGCGTCGAGGCGGTCGACCTCGCCGGGCACACCGCCGCGGCCACGGTCGCGATCTCCATCGATCGCACGAAGCCCGTCGTCGAAGTGCGTGAAGGCGGCGCGCCGTTCGCCGCGCCGGTGGTGAACCGGCCGATCGCGCTCGACGTCCGCGCGAACGAAGCCGGCGCCGCGCTGACGGTCACGCTCGACGGCCAGCCGTACGTCTCCGGCACCGCGATCGCGAACGAGCTCCCCGCGCCGCACGTGCTGCGCGCGACGGCGCGCGACTGCGCGGGCCACGTCTCCGACGAGAAGGTGGTCGCCTTCACGATCGACCGCACGCCGCCGTTCATCACGTCGATCGATCCCGCGAACAACGCCACCGTCGGCGAGAAGCCGGCGTCGCTGACCGGCACGCTGAGCGAGCCGGCCGCCGTGGTCATCGAATCGACGGGCCAGACCGCGCAGGTCGACGGCGTGCACTTCACGCTGCCGGTCGCGCTGCAGGAAGGGCTGAACACGCTCGCGCTCCTCGCGATCGACGCGGCGGGCAACCAGTCGCGAATGGTCTACACGTTGACCATCCGCGGCGCGGCGCCGTCCGTCGAGATCGTCGAGAACGGATTGCCGATCCCGCCGCATCAGGTCTACCGCCGCGCGGTCACGCCCGTCATTCGTTCGAACGATTCCGCGGCCACGATCGCGGCCACGCTGAACGGCGCGCCGTTCACGTCGGGAAGCGAAGTGACGAACGACGGCGACTACACGCTGACGGCGAAGGCGAAGGATGCGTTCGGCCACGAGTCCGCGACGGTCACGGCCACGTTCCGCATCGATCGCAGCGTGCCGGTCGTGACCATCACGACTCCCGCCGATCACGCGGTGATCGACGCCGACCGCGTCGAGGTGCAGGGCACGGTCAGCGGCCACGACGTCGTCAGCGTCACCGTGAACGGCGTCGCCGCGACGCTGGCCGGCGGCGCGTTCAGCGCGACGGTGCCGCTCGACGCCGGTCCGAACACGATCGTCGCTATCGCGGCCGACGCTGCCGGCAACAGCGCGTCGGATTCCGTCGACGTCGTGCGCGACAGCGGCGGCAACGGGCTCCTGCTCTTCGCGCCGGTCGACAAGATGTTGACCAATCGTCCGACGACGCTCGTCGCCGGCCAGGTGCTGACGCCCGCCGCCGCGCGCGGCGTCACGATCAATGGCGCAACCGTCGCGCTCGATCCCGCCGGCGCGTTCCGCAAGAATGATTTCCCGCTCGTCGAAGGCGCAAACACGATCACCGCGTCGCTCACGAACGATCGCGGCCAGGTGAGCAGCGTCTCCGTCCACGTCACCGCCGACTTCACGCCGCCGGTGCTGCGCGTCACCGCGAACGGCGCCGACCTCGCCGACGGCGCGCATTTTGCCGCCTCGCCGAGTCTCGCGCTCGACGTCACCGACAACCAGCCCGACGGCCTCGTGACCACGCTCAGCGTCGACGGCGACCTCGTCGCCGCCGGCGTCACGCCGCTCGCCGACGGTGGCCACGCGCTCACCGCCACCGCGCGCGACGCGGCCGGCGACGAGACGCGCGTCGATCGCGTCTTCTTCATCGGCAATGCGGCCACGGTATCCGGCTGCGGCCTCGGGCAGTTCGATCCCGCCGACGGCGCCGCGGTCTTCAGCGAGCACGTGCACATCAGCGGCCGCTCCGGCGGCGCCGCGGGCGTGCTGATCGACGGCCTCGCGGCCGCCGTCGCCGCCGGCTCGTTCTGCGGCGACGCCACGCTCGCGCCGGGCCGCAACGAAGTCACCATCCGCTGCGCCGACGCGTCGGGCAATCCGACCACGGACGCGCCGGTCACGCTCGTGCTCTATCGCTACGACGATCCGGTCGTGACCATCGCGTCGCCTGCCGCGAACAGCAGCGTGACGACCAGCAGCGTCACCGTCAGCGGCACCGTCGGCGCGGGCGTCGTTTCCGGTGACGTCAACGGCATCGCATTCACCGTCGCCGACGACGGCGCGGATTCGCATTCGTTCAGCGTTCCGAACGTCCCCGTCGCGCCAGGACTCAGCGTCCTCACCGTGCGCGCGAAGACGCGCTCGGCGCGCGTCGGCATCGCCACCACGCGCGTGCGCGCGCTCACCGCCGCGCCGCAACTCAGCATCACCGCGCCGCTCACCGGCAGCGACAGCGGGGCGTCGTCGATCGACGTCACCGGCACGTACGCGAACGTCGAGCCGGCGACGATCACGGTCAGCGCCGGCGGCACATCGCGCGCCGCCACCGCGACGCCGCAGTCCGACACCACCGGCACGTTCACGGCGAGCGTGCCGGTCGCCAGCGCCGCCGTCACCGTCATCGAAGCCACCGCGCGCAACGCCGCGGGCACGCAGACGACCGCGCGCGTGAACGTGACCCAGCTCGCCGGCGGCCCGTCGATCGCCATCGACACGCCGCGCGACAACACCTACCTGCCGTCGACGCAGAGCGGCGCCGTGCGCGTCGCCGGCACCTTCACCGGCGACGCCGGCTCGGCCGTGCAGGTGAACGGCGTCAACGCGACCCTCACGGCGAACGCCTTCGCCGCCGACGTCACGCTCTCGGCGTCGAGCTCCGGCATCACCCCGCTGATTGCACGCGTCACCGCGCCCGACGCGCGCGACGCGACGGATGCCGTGCGCGTCATCCGCTTCGCCGAGCCGCTGGCCGTGCGCGAGTCGTTCCCCGCGAACGACGCCGCCGACGTCGAGCGCGGCGTCGCGCTGGTTGTGCTCTTCAATCACGCGCTCGACGGCGCCACCGCCGCGAACGCGTTCCAGCTGACGAGCACCGACGGCAGCGTCGACGGCCCTGTCGACGGCGATGTCTTCGTCGATCGCGACGCGATCACGTTCGCACCGCACCAGCCGCTGCGCGCCGGCGTGCGCTACACCGCCACCATCGCCTCATCGCTGCACGACGTCGCCGGGGGCGCGCTCGCGTCGCCGTACACGTTCGCCTTCACCGCCGGCGGCAGCGCGCCGTCGAACGCGCCGATTCTCGACGAGGCCACGACCACCGGCTGTTTCAGCGGCACCACGATCACCGGCCGCGTCTCGCCGAACGCGCAGGCGCGCGTCGAAGTCGATGGCGTCGTGCTCACCGCGCAGGCCTCCGACACCGGCGCGTTCAAGGCCGCGCTTACGTTCTCTGGCCAGACCGGCTATCACCTCGTGCGCGTGCGCGAGCTCGGCGCCGACGGCAGCCTCTCCGCCGAGCGCGCGCTCTGCTATCGCCTCAGCTGCGCCACGCTGCAGGTCGTCGGCGCCACGCTCGACCGCAACGCGAAGACGCTCGCCATCCAGTTCTCGAAGCCGATGGACCTCGCGTCGCTGATCGCGTCGCCCTCGGGCACGCTGCTCGTGACGCCGGAAGGGGAGAGCGCGCTCACCGGGACCGTTGCACTCGACACCGGCGGCCAGACTGCGACCATCACCTTCGCCTCGCTGCCCGCGAAGAACATCACCCTGACCGTCAAAAAGAGCGTGAAGGACGCGGGCGGCGCCTCGCTCACCGCCGACTACACGCAGACGTTCACGTACAGCACCGACACGACCGCGGGACGCGGCAACGGCTACGTCTCCGGCGCCGTCTACGACGCCACGAACGGCCGCCCGCTCGCCGGCGCGCAGCTCGAGATCGCGGCAGTCAATACGTTGACCACCTCCGATCGCGGACGCTACTCGTACGCGCTGCCTGAAGGCGCCTACACCGTCCGCGCCGGCGCGCCCGGCTACACCACCGTCTGGCGCCAGGTCGTCGTCCCCGCTGGCGCCGGCGTCGTCCCGATCGACATCCGCCTCACCAAAGGCGGCGACGAGAAACAGGCGAACAACGCCGCGCTGACGCTGCAACACGGCGCCGACACCGCCGTCACCAAACGCGTCGAGCTCGCGCTCGCCGTGACGTCGCTCGCCGGCACGCACCGCGTGCGCCTCACCTCCGTCGGCGGCCAGTCGCTGGCGGGTCTTCTGCCGCTCGGCTGGGCGCCGCTCGCGTCCGCGGAGATCGCCATCGACGACGCGTCGTCACCGATCGCATTGCCCGGCGCGCGTCTCACCTTCGTCGTCGACGCGAACGCGATCACCGCCGCCGCGCAGTCGCTCGCGCTCGTGCACTACGACAGCGGCGCCGACGAATGGCGCGTCGTCGTCCCCGCCGCAAACGTCGGCTCCGACGGCCGCGCGTCCTTCGACATCGACGCCGCCGGCAACTACGCGCTCGTCTATGCCGACAAGAACTCGAGCCTCGTCGCCCGCGCCGGCGCCGCGCTCACCGGCGTCGCCAATCCGTGCCTCACCACGCCCGATACCTGCCGCCTCACCGGCCGCTCGTTCACGCTGAATCCGAATGCCGTGCTGCCGAGCGGCCGCACCGTCGCCACGCTGACCACCGACGGCGCGAAGCCGTATCCGAGCGGCACCGCGGTGCAGGCCTTCATCGACGAGCAGCTCAACCTCGCCGACGGCCGCACGCTCGTCGATCCGCCGTTCGCGACCGACCTCCTCATCTATCGCAATCTCGCCGGCACCGACGGCGTCGCCGACTTCCACCTCGCGCCGACCGCGCAGGCGCAGGCGGTGATCCTTCGCGACGGCGTCGATCACATCCGCATCGTCGACTATCCCGGCCGCATCGACCGCGGCACGCTCCTGGGCGCGGACGGCGGCCGCGTCCCCGGCGACGGCAACGTGCTCCTCGACGTCCCCGCCGCCGCCACCCCCGAGCCGCTGCACGCCTCCGTGACTTCGCTCTCCGACAACGAGCTCGCGTCGCTCGGCGCCGTGCCCGGCTTCCGCGTCGCCGCCGGCTTCACCTTCAGCCTCACGCGCGCGAACGAGCCGCCGCCCACCGACGGCGTCGCGATCCACGCGCCAGCGCTCCTCACGCCCGCGCGCGTCACCATCGCCGTGCCGTCCGCGAGCGCGAACGCGCAGGTCATCGTCGCGGAAGTGCTCCCATCGACGCCGTTCGGCGTGCTGTTCCGCGTCGTGGCCCTGATGTCGGCATCGTCGTCGTCAACCTCCAACGTCTTCGTCTCGCGCCCGATCGTCTCGACGCAGCTGCCGCTCGACGGCGTCGTTCGGGACGGCCGCTACGTCGTCCTCGTCGCCGACGCGCCGATCGCATACGCCTTCGGCACCGTGCGCAGCGCGGGCGGCGCCGCGGTCGCGAACGCGCGCGTCACCTCCGGCATCGGCGCGCCGATGTCCTCCGTTCTCGGCGTGCGCGATCTCACGCGCATCGACGGCGTCTTCGTCATCCCCGTCGCCGCGAAACCGGCCGCGCCGTTCTCGCTCGTGGCGCGCACCGCGGCGCTCGGCGACGGCGCCGCATCCGCCTTCACGGGCAGCCCCGATCCCGACACCTTCGTCGACTTCGGCGCGCTCACGCTTTCCGCGCAGCCGCCGCATCTCACCGCCATCGCTCCGGCCGACGGCGCGGAGCTCGACGTCACGGCGCCGCTCGTCGTCCAGGCGACGTTCGACACGTCCATCGACGCCGCGTCCGTCGCGAACGGCATCCGTGTCACGAACCTCACCACGAATGCGCCGCTCGCCGGCACGGTCTCCCTCGGCGGCGCGAACAGCGTCCGCTTCAACGCGACCGATCCGCTGCGCGCGGCGTCGACGTACGCGATCGCGGTGCTGCCGACGATCCGTTCGACCACCGGCACGCCGTTCGGCCAGACCTCCACGTCGACCTTCTCGACGCGCGCCACGCCGTCGAACGCCACGATTCACGCCGACCGCATTCACATCACCATTCCGGACGCGAACGGCAAGTCGCGCATCAGCGGTACCGCCGGCGCGCTGCCCGGCGGCGCTCAGGCCGTGGCCGTGCGCCGCAATCACTTCTTCGTCGTCACCTACGACGCCACCGTCGCCGCCGACGGCTCGTTCGCGTTCGACGCCGGCCATCTCGATGCGCGCGACCGCATCAGCGTCGACGACATCATCGATCTGCAGGTTCTCGATCCCGTCAGTCACGCCATCATCGCGATCCTCCGCCTCACGCCGTTCATCACCGACGACGGCCGCGGCTTCCTCGCGCCCGCCGATCTCGATACGAAGTACACGACGCCCGATGGCCTCACCGTCAGCGTTCCCGCGGGCGCGTTCGACAAAGCGACGATGGTCACGCTGACGCCGAGTCAGCAGACCGCGTTCGCCGCGGTGCCGCATTTCGACGACGAGCTGCGCTACGCGAACAGCCTCGAGCTGAAATTCGACGGCGTCGCCAACAAGCGCCTCGACGTCGAGCTCCCGGTTCCCGCCGGCACCGACACCGCGAATCGCAACTTCCTTCTCGGCTACCTCGGACTCTCCGTGCGCGGTCCGCGCGTGATGATCGTCGACAGCGTTCGCGTCGACAACGGCCGCTTCGTCACCGCCGACGCGACGTCCGGCACGCAGCAGACGACGCAGAAACGCGCCGTGACGTCGAACGCCGTGCTCACCGGCTCCGCGTTGCGCAACTACCTGCTCGGCGTCAACCGCAGCGGCGTCTACTCCGTCCTCGACATCCGCGTGCCCGACGGCTCGTCCGTCGCGTGGGGCGCGATGACCGGCCTGCAGGCCGGCTACGACCTCTTCTGGGACACGCTCCAGTCGCTCTACGCCGCGCACTTTTATCTCGCCGAGCGGCGCGGCACGATCGCCATTCCGGTCCTGACGAACAAGCCCTTCCAGGTCGTCGGCGTCGACGCCGCGACCGGACTGCAGGGCTTCGCGAAAGTCTACGATCCGATTCCGAACGGCGATCCCGGCGCCGCCGCCATCCTTCCGAATCCGAATCCCGATCGCGAAGGTCCGTATCCCGTGTACGGCACGCCGTTCCGCGTCGAAACGCTCGACCTCATCGCCAGCGACACGCCCGTCTCGATCCGCAACTTCGTCGTCAAGCTCGAGGGCGACTCGATCACCGCCGTCGACTCGTCGACGCCGCTGCCGGCCGATCTGCAGGTCACGCTCTTCAACGTCACGAACGGCGCAATCGACCGCAAGCGCAGCGACGGGCTGAAAGTCGCGGGCGCGCTCGGCGATCGCGTGCTGCTGCTCGTCGAAGAAAAGGAAGTCGATCCGTACACCTCGCTCTCCGTCGTCTTCAGCGAGCCGATCGCCGTCGGCTCCGACGCATCCGACGACGCGATCGACGCGTACCTCCGCACGCGCTTCAGCGTCGAGATCGCGAAAGAGCCTGCCGCCGCCGCGCCGGTCTACACCGCCGTCACCGAGCAGGCGCACTTCCGCGTCGACTCCGGCGGACGCCGCGTGCTCGTCGATCTTCCCGCGTCATTGCAACGCGGCATGCGCTATCGCCTCGGCATCGCCAGCACCGTCGAAGACCAGTCCGGTCTGCGCATCGGTCAGATCCTCGGCGAGAGCGGTCCCACCGCGCCGCTCGCCGAGCCGGTCTATCTCTACTTCCGCGTGCGCGAGCCGGGCGGCCTCGTCTCGTCGTTCGATCTCACGAAGGGCGCGATCCGCGATCAGGCGCTCAACGGCAACGTGCTGCTCATGACCGCGCTCGACGGCGGCGTCGTCGCGTACGACGTCGCGGACCCCGCGTCGCTCGGCGCGTCGACGCAGCCGATCGGCGTCGCGGCGGGCGGCGGCGACGAATACTGGGCGCTCGCCAGCGATCGTCACGGCCGCGTCTACGCGACCGCGCTCTCGGGTCTCTTCGGCATCGTCCGCTCGTTCCGCCTCGAAGACTTCCTGCCGAACGGCACGCCGGGCCCGCGCGCGGTAACCGGCAAAGCGGGCGCGATCGTCAGCTGGCGCGTCGGCTCGACGGTCGGTCTCGATCTCGCCAGCGCGACGATCCTCAGCGATCGCGCGGAAGCGTTGCCGCGCAAGATGCAGATTCTGTTGCAGGACGACACGGAGGATCTGACGCTCGCGTTCGATCCCACGGCGGACGCGGACGACCTCAGCGTCTTCAACGTCCAGCAGGCGATGTCGGAAGGCTATCCGTATCGCTTGCAGCGCATCACGGTCGAGAACGAAACGCTCGACATGCGCTGGTCGGCGGACGCGCATCCGGGAGTGCCCGCGGCGATCAACGGCATCGTCGCGCGGAAGAACGACCGCATCCACGTCATCCGCAACCAGCGCACGTACGGCGTCATCTCGCTGTTCGGCTACGGCGTCGCCGTGTTCGATTTGAACGCCGTCGAATCGAACGACGATCCGACGCGGCCCGCGAACTACAAGCCGCTGCGCGAGCAGATCCGCGCGACCAACGCGGCGCTGCGCAGCGAGTGCGGCGATCCGATCGACACGTACGCCATCCCCGATCTCACGCTCTCGCCCGACGCCACGATCATCACGCGCGACGGCTCGCCCGATCTCGACATCTTCGCCGTCGATCAGCGCCGCGGCATTCTCGATCTGAAGATCGCGCCGCCCGCGAACGATGCGGAAGCCGCGGCGCCGAGCGACGCCGACACGTGCGGCGAGCGCGCGCAGTTCGGTCTCGTGCTGCGCAACACCTACTTCACGCCCGGCGATCCTCCCGCGACGAATGTCCACGATCATCCGCGCCTCGTGCCGTTCCGCGCGAAGTTCGCGGAAGCCGCGGGACGCCAGCCCACGCCGCGCTTCACCGGCGCCGCGTACTACCACTGGACGCTCGAGGCGCAGGACAACAAGGCGCTCAGCGGCACGTCCGTCACCGGCGCGCCGCCGCGCGGCCAGCGCGGCTCGACCGCCGGCACGCGCGTCGTGCGCGACTACATGCTCGTCCCCGGCTACGAGTACGGCTTGCTCGTCGTCGAGATCGGCGGCACGCCGCCGACGATGGTGCCGTCGTACGACCCGCTTGCGAACGCGCATCTCGTCGACATCATCTGGATCCCCGGCGGCGCCGCCGCAGTGCGCGCGATTCCGCGCACGAACCTCGCCACCGTCGTCGACGGCGAAGGTCGCGTGCTGCTCGTCGATCTCTCGCGCATCGACGAACGCTTCGATTCGACGGGCAATCTCCTGCCCGCGAACGCGCTCTTCAAGACCGTGGCCGCGTCGCTCGCGTCCACTGCAACGTACGGTAGCGGCACGTACGGCGTCGGCGCGGACGATCCGCGCATCGTCTGGAAGTCCGCGCCCGGCGTCACGTCGGGCACGCTCGCGCCGGTCGTCGACGCCGACACCGGCTACGTCTACGTCGGCAAAGTGCTGGAGAAGACCACCAGCGTCATCGCCGCCATCGATCCGCGCGTGCAGCTGAAAGCCGACGTCGGCGACGGCAACGGTCTCGCGGAAGTCGGCGGCCTCGTGCCGCTCGGCGTCGATCCGCCCGCGGGCGTCATCAAAGGTCCCGAGGGCTCGCTCGCCGCGTTCCGCGTCGAAGTGTCGCTGCCGGGTGCGATGACGCAGTCGCTGAGCGGCGGCGCGAACAAGCTCGTCGCGGCGATCGAGAGCGAGCGCGTGTTCGGCGCGACGACCGAGCAGATGCCGGAAGGCTTCCCGCGCGCGCATCTGCGTCTGAAAGATCGCTCCGGCGCGCCCGATCCGCGCGCCGACGCGAACTTCTATCTCGAGCGCGTCGTGCCCGACTCGATGGCCGCGCAGCTGCGCCATCAGAAAGGCTTCAACAAGTTCGTCTCGCCGTGGATCGTCGCGATCGCCGATCCGCGCGCCAGCATCAACTATCAGTGGCCGACGCCGCCCGCGGGCACCACGCTCGCCGCGCTGCAGACCGCGAGCGGCTGCTCGTCGTGTGCGCGCCCGCCGCATCTCGCCGGCAAGACCGAAGCGGATCGCGTGTGGGAGCTCTACACGAACGGCCGATTGATTTCGATCCGCCCCGATCTCTGCATCGCCGGCACCGACTGCGCGCAAAACGTCTTCACCGGCACGAGCTACGCCTACCTCGGACGCGAGAACCGTTTCACCGCGCGCTTTGCCACCATCATGGCCGACACCGTGCGTCCGCCGAGCGTGCTCGTCGCCGCGCAGGCGCCTCCCGTAGCCGGCGGCGCATTGCAGGAGACGACGTATCTCCATTCGGGCGAAGTCGAGACCTCCGCGCTCGACATGGATGCGGGCGGCCGCAACGGCTGGAACGCCCTGTTCGATCGCACGTATCGCTCGCGCACGATCGGCGGCACGGTCGGTATGGGGTGGGAGTCGTCGATCTTCCGCCGCCTGCGCGCGCTGCCGAACGGCGACGTCGAATATCGCGACGGCGCCGGCGAGATCTGGCGCTTCACGCTCGACAACGCCACCGGCTTCTACCAGCGTCCGAAGGGACTCTTCCTCAAGCTCTCGCGCACCGATCGTGGTTGGGTGCTCGTCGATCAGAAGGCGCGCATCAGCGCGTTCGATTCGATGGGACGCCTCGTGCACGAGACCGACGAGTTCGCGCCGAACGCGTACGCGCTCGACGCCGGCAACGTCGTCCGCTATCTCTACGATCTCAGCGGCCGCCTCGCGCAGGTCATCGATCCGGTCGGCCGCGTGTCGCGCCTCATGTACTTCCCCGATGGCACGGGACTGAAAGCGGGACGCCTGCAGTCGATCGAAAGCTGGCTCGGGCGCGTCGACTACGACTACGACGACGCGGGCCGCCTCATCACCGCGACGCTGCCGGAGACCGGCACCGGACGTCCGACTACGCAATACGGCTACGGCACGCCCGCATCGACGTACAACGACAAGCTCGAGCTCGCGCCGAACCTCACGTCCATCACCGATCCGATGGGCGAGGGTCCGCGCGTCGCGTTCGCGTACAGCACCAGCGATCGCGACAAGGTGAAGACGCAGACGTGGAAGACCGGCGAGTCGGCCACGTTCACCTACACGGACGCGACGCACACCACGACCAAAGACGTTCTCGGCCAGGAGCGCGTCTACGAGCTCACGCCGCAGCCGGGCAACTACACCACCGACCGCGCGCACGTGAGGCAGCTCGATGAGACGAACGTCGCCGCGGTGACGACGCCGTTCGGCACGTTGCCGGCCGCGGTCACGCCGTCCGGCGCGCCGACCGAGTCGCTGACGCGGCGCATGCTCTTCACGTATGTGCCCGACGGCATGCTGGAGACGGCGACGCTTTCCGGCATTGGCGCCACGAGCGCGACGATCCGCACGACCACGAACACCTACAAATCGATTGAGCCTGGCGCGCCCGGCTTCGTGCTCTTCACCAGCGAAACGAGCGGCAGCGGCGCGACGCCGATCAAGCGGACCTTCGGCTACGACGACGCGTCGTCGAATCCGCGTCCCGCGTATCTCGAGAGCGTCAGCATCGGCAGCGACACGATCCATACCTCCGAGCCGAGTGCGATGAAGAAGAGCGTCGCGGCCACGAACGACGCCATCACGACGACGGTCGAAGTCGACGCGTACGGCCAGCCGAAAACCGTCACGAGCACGGGCGGCACCGACGCCGGCGGCAACGCATCGGTCAGCTACAAGTTCCGCGACGCCACCGCGCCGGAGTACGCGCGCGCGATGCCGGAGCTCGTCGATGCCTCCGGCCTGCAGACGAAGTTCGCGTATCCGGGGCCGGATCAGATCAAGGTCGACGAGGAGCGCGGCGTCTCGACGCTCACGAACCTCGACGGCTGGCGCCGTCCGGTGTCGAGCGTGACGACCGGCCCGTCGCTCTCGCTCGAAGAGTCGTCCAAGTACGACCTCAACGGACGCCTCACCGAGACCACGCACAAGCAGGACGCCCACACCGTGACCACGTCGCTCGCGTACGACCCGCTCGGTCGCGTGAAGCAGTCGACGACGAACAACGTCGCGGTGGGCGAGAGCCTCACCTCCGTCACCACCACGACCGACTACGACCTCACCAATCGCAAGATCGTGCGCATGCTGCCCGGCGGCGCCGTCGTCACCGAAGAACTCGACGGACTCGGACGCGTCGCGAAGCGCACCACGACCACCGGCGGCACGCCGATCGTCGAACAGTACGCGTACGACCTCGCGGGCAACCTCGTCTACTCGGCCGACAACCACAGCGCGAGTGCCGTCGCCTACGACGTCCACGGCCGCGCCACCGCGTCGCTCGCGCCGAACGGCGTGAAGACCGTCACCGACTACGACGACTGGGGCAACCCGAAGAGCATCAAGACCTACGACGCGGTCGGCACGCTCATCGGCGAGTCGCAGGCGAGCTACACGCCGAACGGCCGCATGACGTCGGCGCAGACGAGAGTCGACGCGACGCAAACGCGCGAGAGCGAGATGAAGTGGGACGGCGCCGGCCGCATCACGTCGACCGCCGTCAGCGGACGCGCCGCGAAGCAGGCCTTCGACGACGCGGGACGCCTCAAGTCCTCGATCGCCGGCGCCGGCACGACGTCGACCATCACGACCGAGTTCTCGAAGTACCTCGCCTCCGACTACACCGGCGGCATGGTCAAGAACGGCACGCTCACCGAGCGCGGCGCGACCTCGCCGATCGACATGCAGTACGACTACGACACGCTCGGCAATCCGACGCGGAACCAGGCCGGCGCGCTCGAGTGGAAGCGTAGCTACGACGAGGACGGCAACGTCACCGCCGACGCGCCGCCCGCGCGCGAGTCGACGAGGCAGCACTTCGACGCGCGCGGCAACCTGCTCTCGAAACGCGAGCCGGGCGCCCCCGAAGTGAAGTACGGCTATCACGCCGCCGGCACCGACACGTCGTATCGCGACGAGTCCGACGGCGGCACCGGCACCGGCCTCACCGAAACGACCGAGTCCGATCTCCTCGGCCGTCCGAGCGTCCGCCGTTATCCCGACGGCACGCAGGAGACCTGGACCTACGACGGCTCGCGCCTCGCGTCGATGAAGGACCGCCAAGGCCGCCTCTTCAACTACACCTACGACGACAAGAACCAGCTCACCGAGATCCGCCGCAACGGCGGAGAGCTCATCGAGAAGCTCGACTACGACGCCGCCGGCCGCATCACCACATGGCGCACGCGCGACGCCGCGCTCGTCTTCGAGGACTACGACTTCGAGGATCGCCCGCGCCGCACGAAGCAGACGCGCTTCAAGGATCACTCCGGCTTCGGCTCGGCGACCGTGCTCGATTCCTATGAGCAGGATCACACCTGGAACGTGCACGGCGAACGCGAGTCGTGGACGATGCCGTCCTACAGCGGCTTTCCCACCAGCGCGACGCAATGGACGCAGAAGGTAGGGGAGAGCCACGACGCCGCCGGCAACGTGAGCGCGATGACGCGCACGCTCATCGGTGCGCCGTCGCCGATGCCGCTGCTCACCGCCGACTACCGCAATGCCGGCCGCCCCAACGTGCGTACGCTGACGACGAGCGCGTCGGCCGTCATCGAGCGTCAGTACACCTACGACACCGCGAACGCGGGACAGCTCTCCGAGCTGCGCATCGTCGCCGGCGGCAACGTCGTCGGCGGCTCCGCCATCACGTACGACGGCGTGCAGATCAAACGCGAGCAGCTCCTCGGCATCTCCGCCGATACACGCTTCAACGAGTACTCCTACGACGCGCGCAGCCGTCTGCTCACGACCGTCACCGCGCACGACGACAGCAGCAATCCGTCGATCGAGCACGTCACCGACGCCGGCTTCCGCACGCAGCTCGAGCGTCCGTCGCCGTCCGTCGAACCGGCCGCGCCGCCGACGCTCAACTTCGACGAGCTGTCCGGACACCGCATCGGCACCGTGGCCGCGAACGGCGAGTCGCACACGTTCACCTACATCGGCGCCGAGCGCACGGGTGATGGCCGCTATCAGTACGAGTTCGACGACCGCGGCCGCATCATCACCGCGACCGAAATCCCGACGCCGTCACTCACCATCCGCCGCTTCCGCTACGACTACGCCGCGAGCAACCGCATCGTCGGCCGCCGCGTCGAGTATGCGCAGCTGAGCTCCATCTCCATGCCGCCGCTCGACAGCGACTGGAAGCTCGAGAACCGCGACGCCGTCCTCTTCGCCGACGGCCTGCCCGCCGAGACGACGTTCGTGTGGGACCCGATCTCCGACCGTCTCGTCTCCGTCTACAAAGCCGGCGCGAGCGCGAACCCGTCCGTCGACGCCAACGGAGGTCTTCTCCGCCAACTCATCCACGGCGACGCCGCCTACGACGATCCGCTCGAGGTGACCGTGACCGACGGCGTGACGCCCGACGTGCATCACTTCTACCCCGTCTTCGACGAAGCCGGCAACGGCAACCTCCAGCTCATCCTCGGCGACGACGGCAAAGTCATCTCCCGCACCGTCGTCGACGGCGCCTACGGCGAAGAAGAAAGCAGCCTCGCCGGCGCCGCCATCGATCGCATCACGCTGAGCAAGACCAAAGACGCGAGTGGTAACCTCACGGCCGTGGAGGTCTCGATCCGCTCGACCGAAGCCCTCGACGAGGCCACCCTCGCCACCGGCACCCGCCTCGCCGCCGTGACCGCGAGCGGCAACGTCGTCCGCACCGCGACGGTCACCTCCACGCTCTCCGACCCCAACACCATCCACTGGACCCTCACCCCCACCCAGTGGACCGCGCTCACGTCCCCCACCGGCGACGTCCAATCGCTCTCGATTGCCGTCACCAACACCCTCCGCGCCAAAGCGTGGTCCACCGCCACCCCCATCCTCCCGCCCCCGACCTGGGCCACCACCGCCCACCCCATCCACACCTCCCCCACCCTCCCCGTCGAATACCGCGCGTCCCTCGCGACGCTCACGTCCTTCCTCGCCGCCCCCGACCCCACCACCACCCCCTACGCCGCCCCCTCCCTCGCCGCCTTGGGCTCACCAGCGGAGCCGGCAGTGGGTCGCAGCATCCTCATGTCGTCGTTCCAGGCCTTGCCGTTCGAGGAGGTAGGGACGGGACTCGTGTTCGCGAGGGAGCGCTGGTTTGATGCGGGGCGGGGGGCGTTCCTGTCGCCGGATCCGCTGGGGTACGTCGACGCTTCAAACCTTTATACCTTCGCTGGGGGCGACCCCGTAAATGATCGAGACCCTTCAGGGCTGCAGAAGCCATGCAAGAACACAACGCTTGCATCATTACAAGCGGCAGGGGAGGGCGCTTGGCAATGGGCTAAGGGTGCATTCGTCGGATTCATGAACTTTGGTGGGGATCAAACTGTGAAACTCATCGATACCCTAACATTCGGGTATGGGGGATGGGTGCATGAGAATGCCGCAGACGCTCGTCGTCAGGAACGACGCAGCCTGTCACTTGCCATCGCGGCTGTCGAACGTGGCGAAGGTACGCCAGTATATGTTATTGGAGGCGCGGTTGACAAGCGAGTAAAGGCAATCGACGCCGCTTCGAGCAGTGGATGCAAAGAAGACATAGCACGCGCGGCTGCACCAGCGTTGCTTGATGGCTATACAGCTGTGCGCGGGACAGTGTCCGCGATGAACACGCCGACAACTCCTGCACCGGCACTTGCGACAAGCTCGGGAGTAGTATTGCCCACGGCGGGAGTGATCGCGCGTAGCGCACGAAGTGGCCCGATGGTCTCGACGATTGTGCTCGCGAGTTCAGTGCACGATTCCTTGGGGGAGGGCCCAGAATCGGATGCGGTGACTGAGACTGGCGCGCGCGGTGCCGGCGTGGTCCGCAATCCTCGTCACCATGTTTTTCCTCAAGAATTTCGAGCGTTCTTTGAGGTCCGTGGTTTCACAGGGGGTCGCGATATTGATCAGTTTACTCTGGAGTTGGACGAAGCGATTCATCAAGCCATTCACGGAGGCGGGAACTATCGCCTTGGTCGCAAATGGGAAGGCGAATGGAATCGACAGATCATGTCCCGCATCTCGCAGCGCGAAAAGCTTCTTGGGCGGGCATTGACGTTTGCTGAAGTTTTCGATGTTGGCAAGCAAATGATGAGGGACTATGGCCTTTCAGGCTCGTTTGTCCCATTTCGACAATGACAAACGTTTGGGATGGCGACTGGCACGAACGATTGCGGTCGAGGGTGCGTGCACTTGGATACCGCAGCGCGACAGAATTTGCTCGGTCGCATCGAACTGAAACCTTCGATCAGATGATTGAGGTTCTCTCAAGTTCCGTGGCGCCGATTCAGTTGAAGCTCCTCTTGAAAGAGGAAGCGGAAATGTCAGACGACATGCGGGCATTCGCAGTCGATACCTTGTCTAGGTTTCTGCGCGAGTACCTGCCCGATGGTTGGCGCGGTGACTCAAGCGCCGAGTACGCCCGAGTCCAAGCATTTTCAGATTGGATGACCCTTGTCGGCGAGTATTATGAGGAGCAATGCCATCGTGTATGGCAGTGGTTCAATTCATCGGACGTCAGGGACGGATGGTTGCCTACTGGGCCGGATGATCCTTTGCTGCATCGCGCTTTCAACGCGGCCTGGGACGAAAATACCGTTAAGTAAAGCTCCTCGGCACCCACTACGTTGGGCCAACCACGGCATATGCGTATCTGCCTGCCCCGGGTCGGTATAGCGCGACGTCGCCAAAGTATGATTGGATCGAAGTGCCGTACATTGTGACAACATAAGGCCCTAGATGGCCTCTTACGACCACTTAAGCCGTGCCATCAGCCGCCGCGAGCTGCCCGAAGGGATTTTGCTGGGTAAGTAAAAGCAGAGCGCGGCATCGACCTGACTCCGCGAACTATCGACGAGACTGACTCGGACGGCGCAAAGCGAATTGCTCGGCCAGGATCGCAGTACCGCGATGGTCTCTCTCATCGCGCTCAACGACTGCATCGGGGTACAACAAGTTTTTGCGTGCATGCTATCGCCGGCAATATCAGCCCCGAACAGCAAGAGCGCGAGGCTGGAGAATTTACAGCGCAAGCGTTCTTAGCGGGGATCTTTGCTCGACTTGCGGTCTTGGCAGCCCTGAGACGCGCGAGCAGATCGCGCAGATTACTAACGAGCTGTAAGCAAGAGGGTGGACGGTAACGTACGGTGGCGGACGTGCGCCAGAGGAGTATTTGCCTGGACCCGGAGGAGCGCGACGCGGTTCGTCATGGCGTGACATCACGGCCACGAAGAACGGTCGGACGCTCCGGATCAACACCGTGGATACGCGTGCGGATGGGATCACGCCAACAACACGCGAAGCCACCAAGCGCGACGCGCATTCGCCAGCAAAGCCGGGTGATCACCTGGTGTTGATTCCGAAGCCGAAACAGTAGTGAGGTGAGATGAGCAAATCGATCGTGTTCTTCGCGGTGAATGAAGACTTGAAAACGGCAGCGGCTGCGATCGAAGCCGAGCAACGACTGCAGTATGTTCTTACCGGGTTGTTCGATAAGCCGGAACTGTTTACCGCGAACTCCGTCGAACTATCGAGTCATTCGGAGTCGCGCAGAAAGGTGATCAAGCACAGGAGCGGAGTTACCTCGTCGCGGCTGCGACCCAGCGGATCAATATCCGTGAAGTGCCGCAGCGGCGTGGCGGAGTGAAGTGTGCAATCGATCAAATGCAGAATCCGGCAACGGTGGTCATCAGTCAGGCGGTCGGTTCGGCGACGTTGCCGTCATCAGGGTCAAGTCGGTACCGCAACTGACGACGCGAACGCTTTGGCGCCCTTCAAAATCGTTCGAGCGAGAAATCAAACGCCGCTTTTCAAAGGTGAAATCCTATTACGTCGGACCATCAGCAAAGAGTTAATGGAAAGCGGCGTCCGATTTACAGCGAGCGTTCGTTCGGGCGCAGAGTACGACTTGAATTAGGAAGGCCGCGGCGCATGCTCAAAGGACGACAAACGACGAAGCGAGCTCTCGGCATCGGCGCCACGAGCACGATCCGCACGACGACGAACACCTACAAATCGATCGAGCCCGGCGCGCCCGGCTTCGTGCTCTTCACCAGCGAAACGAGCGGCAGCGGCGCGACGCCGATCAAGCGGACCTTCGGCTACGACGACGCATCGTCGAATCCGCGTCCCGCGTATCTCGAGAGCGTCAGCATCGGCAGCGACACGATCCATACCTCCGAGCCGAGCGCGATGAAGAAGAGCGTCGCGGCCACGAACGACGCCATCACGACGACGGTCGAAGTCGACGCGTACGGCCAGCCGAAAACCGTCACGAGCACGGGCGGCACCGACGCCGGCGGCAACGCGTCAGTCAGCTACAAGTTCCGCGACGCCACCGCGCCGGAGTACGCGCGCGCGATGCCGGAGCTCGTCGATGCCTCCGGCCTGCAGACGAAGTTCGCGTATCCGGGGCCCGATCAGATCAAGGTCGACGAGGAGCGCGGCGTCTCGACGCTCACGAACCTCGACGGCTGGCGCCGTCCGGTGTCGAGCGTCACCACCGGCCCGTCGCTCTCGCTCGAGGAGTCGTCCAAGTACGACCTCAACGGACGCCTCACCGAGACCACGCACAAGCAGGACGGCCACAGCGTGACCACGTCGCTCGCGTACGACCCGCTCGGTCGCGTGAAGCAGTCGACGACGAACAACGTCGCGGTGGGCGAGGGCCTCACCTCCGTCACCACGACCACCGACTACGACCTCACCAATCGCAAGATCGTGCGCATGCTGCCCGGCGGCGCGGTGGTCACGGAAGAACTGGATGGGCTCGGACGAATCGCGAAGCGCACCACGACCACCGGCGGCACGCCGATCGTCGAACAGTACGCGTACGACCTCGCGGGCAACCTCGTCTACTCGGCCGACAACCACAGCGCGAGCGCCGTCGCGTACGACGTCCACGGCCGCGCGACGTCGTCGCTCGCTCCGAACGGCGTGAAGACCGTCACCGACTTCGACGACTGGGGCAACCCGAAGAGCGTCAAGACCTACGCGCGGTCGGCACGCTCATCGGCGAGTCGCGCAGGCGAGCTACACGGCGAACGGCCGCATGACGCGGCGCAGACGAAAGTCGACGCCACGCAAACGCGAGCGGTTCGCGATGCTGAAAGGGCGCGGTAAGAAGGTCTATGACGATTTCACGAGAACCGAACGTAGGTCGTTCAGGCAGCCGCTTCGTGTGCCAGTAGCGCGGAAGTGGTACGACACGAGCGGCGCGATTGGCGGCGATTACGAAACGCAGATGGCCGATTTGACCGTCACGACAGAATATTACGAACTCGCGAAGCGGACGATGGTCAACGACATCGCGACGTTCGAAGCGGCGGTTGCACGCGCTGATGCAGACGGCGAGATCCTGTACGTTCCTGGCCAGGGCTTCACGACCATCACGGCTGCGGATCGCAGTCGCGCCATAGCAGTGGGAACATTCTTCGCCACGGACTTTATACCGATGATGTTTGCACCTGTGGAATATGAGCCCGTAACACAGGTCCGAGGCGTAGAAGTGCCGGTGCGTGCCTTCCCTGAGATGGCTGCCGACGGCCCATATTCGGATATTTCAGATTCGCCTTCTGTTGACCACGGTAAAGACTACACCGCAGCGCGGAACCGCAAAATAATGCAACGCAACCGCCGAAGTAGTCGATTTTAGCGGAGCCGCGATTGTATGCAGTCAAGTGGCTAGCGTGTCTGCAAGGGAGCGGTGGCTGGATTCCTTGACCGGCACATTCGTGCCGCCGGATCCGAATTATCAAGACTCTTCAACGCCTTACACATTTGCGGGCGGCGACCCGGTTAATGGCCGCGATCCGGTCGGCGAGCAGTGCCAGAACACGACGCTCGGTATTTCAAAGCGTTTGCGGGATCGGCGCTGGGGTGGGCGAAAAAGAAGTTTGGCAGTTTCATGAATACCGGTGGGCGTTCGACGGTCATCATCCTTGATGATCTTCACCGATAGACCTGGGTTTGGTATCTGAAAACGCGAGAGATTGCCGTCGCTACAATGCACGTTGCGGCCGAACGCGGCCAACTCACACCGGTGCAGGTTATCGGGTACTGGTTTACTTTCCCCATCCACTTGTAACAGGTCGTCCGGGTAGTTGAAACTCGCGCAGTTTCACTCGGGCGGCCGCAGCGGCACCAAGAAACCGTTCGGCCTGCGTCTGTGCCTCTGACAGCCCGTCCAGATCAATCCCTGCCAACGTCTCGCGCAGTCGATCCACCTGCACAGGCAAACGACGGGCAATATCGAGGGCAGTACTGATCGCCTCACTAGTTGCCACTTGCAACTCGTGGGCGTGCTCACTGGCAGCAGCGTGGGCGGTCTCGGCCTCTTCCACTTCCAACATCGCCAGTGCTTTCTGTACGCGTATCTCTTCGACCGTCATGGGGTTGAGAGTATAGCAAATAACGCAGTCTGCACATAACAGGTGGGGTGAGTGGAACCATCCAAACCAAATCCGTTCGCCAAAGTGTCACAGACGTACAACTGCCGCCGACGTTCGGAAAGTCGTCCCGCAAGCAGTAGTCGTCACCGCGAGTTTGGATGGTTCCACTCACCCCACCTGTTAGACTGGGTTTGCGGAGGCTGTGGGAGTTGAACCCCATCGCTGGCAACGGCAGCGAGCCTACCGGGAGTGTAAATCCCGCAACGGTACCGACCATTGGGACAGCCTGCGTAATTGTGCCTGTTTACGCCGCCTGCACATCGCTCCAGATTGCCAACTCGGTCATATCGGCAAGCGACAACTGGTAGTCGATGATCCCGGCTGCAAGCGCTGGTGTCGTCTTGATGGTGGCGTGAGTGCGGACGAAGTTGTAGTAGACGAAGTTGATTGCCAGCTGGTAGATGTGGTTGGACAGTTTCTTCGAGAAACCGTTCGTCTTGCGCGTCATGCGCCGGTTTGACATTCTCACCGTGAGGTTCTGGCGCTCGATGAGGGACGTGGATATCTTCGACGGGTTTCCCACTCGGTTCGTGTAGTTCGCACCGACGTACCGGTTACGCTCGTACAGTTTCTCCACAGCCCCGTAGTTCAGCGTTCCGTCAAACGCTTCCGGTATCGCATTGACGTATCCCATGAACCCGTCAGTAGAGAGCGTAACGGGTCCAGTCAGCCGGGACGCCAAGTCATGCAGGAAGTCACGTGTGGTCTGCTCGTTACGATGCCCGCACACGCCACGTGATTACCAGTTTGGACCGTGAGTCTATTGCGATGTAGGTCCAGACGTTGCCATACCCCAGAACGCCCGCATTCTCCGGGGATACGTTCTTCTGTTTCTGCTGACAGAACCCCCACATCTCGTCCACCTGTACGTGCGGCGATTCAATGCCGGTAATGAACCGGTCGCTGAATGCCGTACACGCTTCACCGACTTCCTCCAGTAGCCGCAGTACGGTGAGCTTGGCCACACCCACCAGTCGGCAGGTGGATGCAATGGAATTACCTTCGACGAGAGCAGCAAGAATTCTGGTGCGGGTGGATTTAGGCAGTCTCCTCATATGCTTACCTACAATGTGAGTCGTAACGTGGATACGCCAGACTTGACACCGGTCGGATGGCCGGATCGGTGGTATTCCACAGGAATGTAGTGGTTGATGGCGCTGTTGCCGTGGGCATACACGCGCCGAGGTGGGATTCAAACGATAAGGGGAATGGGGGCAACTGGTGTCACAGGTACTGAGAGGCGTGGCTGGTCAGTTCCACAAACTGACGCCTACTTCGGTTCCCATCAGCGCGGTTCGGACGCGCCCCAGTTACCCCCATTCCCCTTATACATCCCTCATCGTGTCGAGGTCGAACCGGCTGAACAGGTCTGCGGGTGTTACGCCGAGCGCCTTTGCCAGTTTCACGATGTTGTCCAAACAAGGGTTGCGGTTGCCTCGCTCGATTTGACCGACGTAGTTACGGTCGAGTCCGCATAGATGGCCGAGTTGTTCCTGTGAGAGTCCGCGAGACTTCCGCAACTCCCTCAATCGTGCTCCAACTAACTGTACCGCTGGGCTCCGCGCCGCCATTCGGCGAAAGTGTTGTTCGTGTTAAGCGCTTGCTTTCCATGCTTTCGGTATCCATTCTATGGGTATCAGAGCGAATGGAGGCAAACCGCATGAACCGTCACTTTCGTCGTATGGTGGCAAAGGCCGTGCTGATGCTCGCGGGATGCGGCTCAACCACGGGCGTGGTTGCGCTGCCCGGCACGGACATGTACAGGATTTATAAGCGTGGAGCCACAGGGTTTATCGGTTCAGACTCGATTACTGCCGACATCACCTTGCAAGCGAGTCGGTTCTGCGCGGAACACGGGAAGATGTTACAGGTGGTGAACACTCTCACCGGTCATTCACCGTACATGTTCGGCAACTATCCAAAGGCGGAGGTGCAGTTCAGGTGTGTGGCGGCGACGCCATGAGGGCGCGCTGGTGGGTGTACGTGCTGTGCGGTGTGGTGGCGGTTGTGGTGTTTGCTGCCAGTCGCAGGCAGTTGATCTATCTAGGCAAGCTGGCCTCGCTGTTCATGCTGACAACCGGCGTGATGTTGTGGCTTGCTTGGTTATGGGTAGAACATGCATCGATCCAGTCAGCGGACAAACAACAAGAACAGTACCGTTTGGAAGCCCGGCTTAGCAGTCTGGGAGCAAGGTTGAACGATTTGGAAGACTGGTTGAGCGTGCTCGAAGACAGAATTACAGACTGTGAGCGAGGAACCAATGAAGTCGAAATCACGGGGTGATCCGATCAAGGCAGCACGCGCTGTTCTGGATGTAGTAATCGAACACACCGAAACTGGTCCGAAACCGGTGTCCGACCGGGATGTGCTACGTCAACGCGCTGCCCTCCCAAAGAGCAAGCGACGTACCAAACCGGACCCATCCAGAAAGTAAACAGGTTGAGGTCGGGGAACGTGCGCATTGCCAAAACACGGGTAATGCGAGCGCTGGGTGCTGCCGGGTCTGGAATCCGGTGCGTGCCCAACCTCTCGCTCCGCTCAGTGTCTGAGTCTGGTTAACTCATGCGCACGCTCCCCATCTCCAATGTAGGTCTCAAGGTTGGGCGGTGCCACCGATTGCAAGAGCGGACGGGTTGTGTGGTGGGGTCTGGTGCGGCTCGGTCTTGAGCCGAGCGCAGGTGAAGCCAAACCTCCACGTTCCCATCTGCATGTCTGGGTTACTCCCACGGTGGCACCACCCACGTTTCAATGTAGGTTGTAACTGGCGCGTGGCCTGTTACAAGTAAAGGTTCAAAGTAAACCACCACCCGTCGGTGTGGCCGTTTGTTCGTATCGCCGGTGACACCGGCCAGGAGCTCATCGAATCGCTCCTCGGCCCCGATCAAATCAGCGAATTCATCGCGAGGCTGAAAGACTCCGAGATCGCTGACCTCGTGATCTGGTTGTACACGCGTCGCGCGCAGGAGGAGCTGGGCCTGGAGTCTCAGGTCGGCCTCGCGATCAGTGAGGTGCTGAACGTTCTCCGCAAGCGTGGAAGGGTCGACGAACTGCGGCGCATCCAAGCCGCGTTTCCGAACCGCATTCACGACCAGTTCATCATGATGGCGGAGGAGGAACGACAGACGCATTCGTGGACTCCGCCCGCTCCGGAAGAGCTGTTCGCGCTGGCGACAGATCGAAGAAACCGCGTTGTGCAGAATGCGGAGCGACTCGTGGAGGTCGTGATCGAGTCGCTTCAGCGGCTGCAGGCGCAGCTACACAGCGAGGACCCGACGGCCAAGTATCTGTGGGATGACGATCAACCCAAGGACGAGGGAGCAGTTCGAGACTGGATTCGCAGGTTCCTGAACGACGATTTGGCGCTTCCGCACTTGGTCACCAACAAGGAAGTGGAGGTCTTCGACCGTTTCTTCACCGACATCAAGATCGAAGCCGTGGGGCGCGGCGTGCGACGCGACCTCGATCCGAAGCTGGTGGTTACGATCGAGGTCAAGGGGTGCTGGAACACCGACTTGCCGACCGCGATGGAAACGCAGCTCGTTGAGAAATACCTGCGCAGTTCGACGTCGCCATTCGGAATCTATCTCGTGGCCTGGTTCGGTGCCTCAGCTTGGACGGATGGGGACGGACGAAAGAAGCAGTGCCACTCCTGGTCGCGTGAGGAGATGGAGGCGCATCTCTCCCGTCAGGCCGAGGACTTCCGGCCGCAGGGCTTCTTCATCACGCCGGTTGTTCTCGACTGCACGATTCCGAAGAAGAAGTAAAAAGGCAATCACTCTTCCTCCGCATGCTGATCCTCAGCTTCCGCTTCGATTGCTCGATCCGAGTAGAAGTTGACGTGGATGAGATGTGCGTTGTCGGACGTGCTGACGCCCATCCAGCACGAGTTGTCGGCCATCTGCTCCAGGTGGACGAACACGTTCTGCGCGACGACTTCATCCAGCGAACCGTCGCGATTACGGCGGATCTCGATAGGCCCGACAAACTCGCTTGACAGAAGTCCGTTCTCGTCACGCTGCCGGTGAATCAGCTCACCGGAAGCCGCGATGTAGCGAAAGTGCGGTGCCACGCGCTCGGTGTAGCGCACCACGGCGTTCAGCTGATCCACCGGACAACCCGTCGCGCCGATTGCCTTCGCCGCACGAGCGATTCTGGTGTTGCAGTCGTCGAGGTCTTCGAAGACACCCTCGGCAAGCGCGATGAGCTCGCGCAAGGCAGCTGCAGTCTCGTCGCGTGGAACGTCGGTGGTCTGTTCCAGTTGCGCGAGGACCGCTCGCGCCTTCTCAATCGTCCCGCTCATCAGCTCTTCGTTCCTGAATCGTCCTGCCGAGAAGCTGGCGTTTGTGTCCGCAGCCATGAATGGTGGATGAGCACTGGTGCGGTGTATCGGCGAGGAGGCGCGCCGTGCGTTCAACCCATGCCTTGCGCACGCGTTCATTCGGCCATCGATCGATCGGCCGGCTCCACCGCTCGGCCAGACGACGTGCCGCCGCGATGCTGCGGGTCTTGTGATGACGGCGCATCGCGCGATGAATCTTTCCCGCTTGGCGAATGCTCTCGACGAGATCCAGGAAGTTCGTATCGTTCATCTCTATCGATATCCGTAGTAGCGGCGCTCCATTTCGGCACGCAGAGCGTGCGCGAGATCGCGCGCGCCGCGTTCGCCGTAAAGCGCGATCGAAAACGTGGTGCGGCTGACTTTCTTCGGCCGCGGACTCCAGGTGACTTCGTACACTGGCCTGCCGTCTTTGATCTTGCGACGAACTCCGGCACCCGCCTTACGCGCCACGACGATCCGTTCGGTACGCGGTTTGCCGATGGCGCGCTCAGTCTTGTTCCTCCAGCGAACGGCTGCCGCCAATGCAGCAGCGCGGCCACCGTGCTTGCCGTCGCTGAAGAGTTTGGGATGCGTGTCTCCGTTGTGCACGACGCGGACGAACCATCCGTGCACACGGGATGAGTCAACCCTCGTGATGCTCTTGTAGCGTCGTTCCTGCGCCTGCACTTCTACTTCCTTCCTGTTCATTCGGACGTACCTCGAAGTCGAACGATTGCGCGCTCGACGATGGTGTCGGGTTGCTCGGCACTCGTCGCGTTGATTGCCTTACCGAGCCGGCGCAGCTGACGCGCGAGTTGCTGCGCAATGTCCTGCCAGTACAGCGCTCGCCCGACGACATCGACCGGCTCGTAGTCAGGGAAGATGAATTTGCCCGAGGTCGTCATGTGCCACTCGCGCGGCGGTTGCTCGGGCAGGTGCTCGTCGGCATCGACAAACTGTTCGCGGAGGCGTGCTTTGACATCCTCCCGCGAGTCTCAGGCCGACCGTGCCGTCATCGAGGATCTCCGCGAAACGCGCCGGATCGTAGAGGTAGCCGATTCCATCTTTGTCGATGACACGTACGAGACCTTCTTCCGCGATGTGGCGGCGCGTCTTTCGAAATCGGAGGATCCCCCGGACAACGTCGCATACCGACGCACGTGGGCGCTTCTGTCCCGGTTTGAGATCCGACGGCAGTCTGCGGACGATGCGCATGATCGAGTGAGCTCGTTACTGCTCGGGTACGTCGATCACGCCGAAGATGTTCCGCATGTTGCCCGCGAGCTGTACGGGCTACTGCTTCAATTCGGGAGCCGCGGGGAGCGTCGCTTCACGCTCGAGACATTGTTGCGCCGCTTGGATCTGCCGACGATCTCGCTCGCTCGCTTCCCGGGTCTCCGAGAAACCACGCTGGCGCAACTGAACCGGCGATTGGGAGAAATCCGGTACGACGTGACGGTCACGGTTCGCCGCGTCGTGAGCTGGCCGTCGGCCGAGACGGTTCTTTGTCTCGCCGGTGGAAGCGGTATGGGAAAGACAACGCTTCTCGCGCAAGTCGCCATCGAGAACGCGGCAGCGGGGAATGTCGTCTTCGTTGCAACTCGGCAGGGGATTGAGGATGCGCTGCAACGTGCCTCCGACGAAGTCTGGAAGCGCATTGTAGGCCACGATCGTCCGCTCGACTGGGAATCGCTCGTTAGGCGGGCGAAGGCGGCGATCGCCTCCGAGATGCCTTGGTTGACCGTCTGCTTCGACCTGACGGCATCTGTGGACGAAGCGCTCGCGCTGATCGCGCTGCCGTGGAGGGAGTGGGGCGTTCGCGTTGCCTTCACCGCTGACGAGAACGCAGCCCAGCGCATCCGCGAGGACGCCGAGGTCCGGGAGCGCGTAGTTCTTCAAGCGGTAGGCGAGATGCGCCTGTCCGAATTGCGCAGCTGTTGCAGCTGCGTGGTCGGAGCATGGCCGGGGTGCCACAGGACGTCCTCGAACTTCTGCGCCGCGCCATTCTGGCCGATTTGTATTGCAGGCTGTCGGAGGACGCGAATTGGCAGCCGACGAATGAATATGAGCTGTACGATCGATTCTGGCGTCAGGTCTCTACCGCCAAAGGACAGGCGCAGCATCCGCAGGATGTCGGCGTACTCGTCACCTTGGCAAACGCATTTCTGGACAGCCCGGAGTCGTATCCGTGGCCTGCAGACGTGCTGCTTGGCCTGCACATCCCGTCCGAGATGCAGTTACGGCTGCAGCGCCTCGGGTGGCTGCGTGTTCACGTCGACGGTGGCGTGGAGTTCGCGCACGATCGATTTCTGAACTGGGCTGTCGCACGTGCCGTTCTTGCGCAACTTGAACGCGGCAAATGGAGTTCAACGAAGGTAGCGGAGGTGGTGGCAGACCTGTTTGGACGGACTCGGCAGAAAGGGGAGCGGCATCTTGGATACGTGGCGATGGACGTGGTCTGGTTGCTGGTCCAGTACCGCCGCTCGGTTGAGGAGATCGTCGAGGTTCTTCAGGCACTCGAAGATGCTCCCAGTCAGAAACTATATGAAGAGCTGCTCCCCACGATCGGGCCCGGATTGCTACCAGCGCTTCTGAGTCGCATGCGCGTTCCTGAAGCGCCATGGCATCGCGTGCGTGAGGCTCGGCTGTGCATGAAGGAGGTCGCGGCTCGGTTTGCAGTCGGTCCCGCGTTTGTTCTGACGTTGCTGCAGGACGCGAATGCCGAGGTGCAGGACGCCGGCCTTGAACTTGCGCGACTGCAACCGTCCGGTGGTCTTCTCAACGTCATTTGGCGGCTGTATCGGGAGCGTAAGCTCGCTGGGAAAGACGGAGAGGGTTATCACCGAGAGCAGCTTGCGCAGCACGCGCTCGTAGCATGCTGCCGCGTCGATCCTGAATGGATCCGTACGGCGACCACCGCAAAGACGGATCGTGAAGAGCTGAGGACCCTTGGGTGGCTCGTTGCCGTCCTGGCGAATGAGGACGGACGACGACTCTGGTTCGATTTGAAACCGATCTTTCTCGATGCATTCCGAAACGACGGGTTCCGCGGGGCAATCGACTGTATTGATCGTTATCGCGATTCGGATGCGGTTGACTACCTCATTCAGTGGACTCACAGCGAAGCCGATTGGGTGACTCAGGAAGCATTCGCCGCCCTATGCCGCCTTAAGCCGGAGGTGGCAATCGGAATCTTCGAACGGTCTGAAGTCGAGCGCATGTCCTTTTACGAGGACTGGTGGTTGTCGCCGCTTCTCCTGACCATTCCAGACCGGACTCGAACCGCGATCCGCGACAAGTTTCAGTCGGGCCAATACAGCTGCGCTGCACTTCACGGGGCTTTCGGCGGCGAGCGTGAGATCGATGAACAGACGATCGATGCCGCGCTCGAGCGTCTGGAGGCAATGATCGACAGTACGCTGAGCAGTGACCGCCCGGACCGTCCACCGCCGGATCTGGAGCACTTGATCGAACTTCTTGCATCCATCGATTCAAGGGACGGCCTGCGCATACTGCGCGAGCAGCGAGACGCAGCGCTGCCGCGGAAGCTGCACGAGGTGGCCGTGATGTTTACGCCGCATGGCTCGAACACGCTCGACCGGCACTTCGTGCGGCAGGTGCACCGGCTGCTTCTGAGCATCGGCGGGGCCGAACTGGAACGGTTTCTCCTGCATCAACTCGACGCCTGCCAATCGTGGTGCGGCACGGAGATCCGTAGCATGGTTACCACGCCTTCGTCCGATGCCGTCGAACGATTGGCTGCGATTGCTCGCGCCGGTGAAGATGACGACGAGCACACGACGCGTCGGATGGCTGCGCTGCGTGCGCTCGCGGCGATGGGCGAGCGCTCGCGGGTGCGGTCACTGCTGTTCGAAGACTCGCGATTGTGGGTCGATGACGAGCTCGCGGAACTTCTCGTCGATTTACCTCCGGCGACAGATGACGAGATCGCTCCGATGGTCGCAGCGTTGAAGGATCCTGAAGCGCGTTCGCGCGTGAGCCAAATCCTGGCTGTATCCGGACGCTCGGATCTGGTGGAAATGCTCGTCGATCTCGCACTGAGCAGTATTCCCTACGAGGATGAAGGCGCCGTGCTGACAGCAGTCCGGATGCTCACTGACGAAAGCACCCCCGTAGCAACGATCCGCCGGCTCGATTTCCTTCGTGAGGCGGTGTCCGTAGCGTATGCTCTGCGCGCGATCGGAACGGATGAAGCACTCGATGAGCTCGAGCAGTTGCTTCTCGCGCTCGATCCACTCCGGATCTCCGACGATCTGGCGTGGATTGTAGCGCGGATGGTGATCAAGTCGGGCCGCACTCGGCTGGCCGAGGTGGTGTGGCGATTCGCACAACGCGAGCACCGCTACTTCTGGCGTTCGACGGCCGCGTTCTACGACGCCATCGGCTATCTCGACAACGAGGAGGCGACGGACGTGCTGCTCGTCGACGCAGCAAACCCACGCTCCGATGGCCGCTGCGGCGCAATCCGTGGACTGATTCATCGGCAGCCGACGGTGGCGTTCGAGATGGCTTACGCTGCTCTGTCGAGCACCGGCGATCGGACGCCGTATCCAGACTTGCTGATCGATATCGACGCGCTGCGTGGAGCGGAAGTGCTTTTGGGACATTTGCCGCACGAGCGCAGTTCGTTGATTCGCCCGTACATCTGTCGTGCGCTACGTAGGCTCCAGCAGGAACCGAAGGTCACCACGCGCATCGGAAAAATGCTCATGGGCGACGACGCGTTTGTTCGAGCAGCCGGAGCGCAGGTCGCCGGGTGGTTCGACGACTTCGCTTCGGAGATGGTCGCGAGGCTTTCGATTGAAGATGTGGATCCGATGGTCCGGAGGTTCGCGCAGTCAGCCGTTTGGTTCCAGGTCCATCATCGACGCGTGAAGCAGTTGCTCGACGACCTCGCGACCTCGCGCGGTACAGAGGCTTGGGCGCTTTTGGAGGTGCTCATCAACTCTGGCGCCCCGCTTCTTCTCACCCGTCGCGGCGATCCGCTCTGGCTAGGACGTGCCTTGACGGATCAGCCGCGCGCGATGATCGCCTACGCGGAACGCAAGACGGCTGCGCAGCTGAAGAAGATCAATGAGCGCGATGAAGACGCGCTGAAACAGTTCAGCCGCTGACCAACTGCGTGACCGCACTGCCGCGTTCAACCTTGCCACCGAAACGCGCGATCCGGTGGCAAGAATAACTGTGCCCTTCAGAGCCCGAAAAAACTCGGTGGCAAAACGTTGGCAAACCGCCCTTTTCAGCAACAAAATAGCCCGCCTTTCGGCGGGCTAAGTTCTTTGTATTCAATTGGTTGCGGGGGCGGGATTTGAACCTGCGACCTTTGGGTTATGAGCGCGTTCAAGCCGCCTTCCCATACCGGCTGATTTCACCTAACACCAACGATCTCAGCATGTTGCGTAGTTTAGGGTTCGGGCAGCTTAGGGGTGGGTCGGGATGGGTTCTCGCACAGAACTCGGACAGTCGGCCAGCGCGAACGGCGCACGTTCGCGCGGGTGATTCGGACAGTTCTCGGACAGGCGAAGGCAGCGTCGTACACTGGTGAGAGATGATGTGGAAGATGGGTGTGCTCCTAGGTATATATACCTAGGAGCACCAGACCTGCATGGGGCTCAGCAGTCGCCGAGGAATGATGAACTCATGAGCGGCGGAGCGAGGAGCGGATTGCCTGTCGCGCTAGGTATATATACCTAGCGCGACGCGGTATACTCTTGGGTTGATGGCCACCCGGCTTCAGATCGCAAAGCGCGACATTCTTGCTGAGCTCGATAAGCAGCCTTTGCGCGCTCTTTCGTCTCGGCAGATCGCGGACATCCTTCGTGAGCAACGGGGTTTCTGGCGACTCGCCCAGAATACCACCACGGCTGACTTCATTCGGTTCTTGAGTTTGCACGGGCTGCAGGAGGTGCGCCTTGAGTCCCACGCGTATGCCCCGGTCGTGCGGTACATCTGGCGAGCGGCCAGTCCGTACGAGGTTGCGCTCTCTATCAAGCCGGGATCGTACCTCTCGCATGGTACGGCGATCTTTCTCCACAACCTCACGAATGAGCTTCCACGCACGATCTACGTGAACCAGGAGCAGTCGCCCAAGCCAGCGCCGCGGGGGGGCTTGACGCAGGAGGGGATCGATCGGGCCTTTCGGAACCAGCAGCGAGTCTCGAATCTCGCGTACACGTACAGTGACTTTCAGATTGTCGTCATCGCCGGCAAGAACACCGGAGGGTTGGAGGTAGGAGAGCTTGACGGGCCGACGGGCGAGAAGCTCGCTGTCACGAAGCTGGAGCGGACGCTCATCGACAGCACGGTGCGGCCGGCATATGCCGGCGGTGTCTTTCACGTCTTGGAGGCCTTTGCCGCCGCGAAGTCAGTGCTCTCGGTGAATGTCCTGCTCGCAACACTGAAGCGTCTCGAGTACGCGTATCCGTACCATCAGGCGATTGGGTTCTACCTGCAGCGCGCTGGATACGAGGAGAGTCGGTGGCGGCGACTGAAGGATCTCGGGCTGAAGTTTGACTTCTACTTGGCGCATGGTCTGCGCGACCCCGAGTATGACGCTGAGTGGCGGTTATTCTTTCCAAAGGGGTTGTAGCTTCGCAGTCTCTGCGAGCACGAAATCGAAGTAGTCGTCGAACGGAAGGAGTTGCTCCGCGACTGCCTGTTCCACTTTCGGCCAGTCGGCGCGATGAAACTCCCGGTATGACGCAATTTGGCCGATGAGCGACAGCGGTACCTCTTTCGCCGCGAAGATGTCGCGCACGAGTTGTTGATTCTCTTGTGTCGCGAATGAGACCTTGCATTCTTTCACGATGAGAGCGATGTCGTAGAAGTCGCGTGCACGCGGACGATGATGAACGATGAGCGGATACTCCGGCATTTGCTGGCAGATCGCCCGCACCTTCTCGATCGCGATCATCTCCGGCGTGTAGACGTAGATGATGAAGTTATCCAGCTCCATTTCTCGCTTCGGCTCGCAGTACTCATACCGACTGAGATCAATCGTGAAGATGCGCACTTGTGCGGGGCCGACAACGAGTGACTGGCGACGAAGAGCGTCGACGTCGCGATGAAGTTCATCGAACCGCCCTCGGTCAATCAGCTTGAATTCGACAGAGTAGCCGCCCCAGCGCGGCGACTGACCCGGCCGTTGGACAGCCGGTCGGGGCCCAAAGGTCTCGTCGAAGACAACGTATCCCGCGGAATCGAAGCGTGCCCGCAATGCTCGGAAAATCCTTTCTCGCGCTTCGTCGGAATCGGGGAAGTCAGCTTCGATTGAGAAGTCCAGGTCGAGAGACGTACGCGTGCCGATGCGGTACACCAGGCTGAGCGCGTTGCCACCCTTGAGCACGACGCGGTCGAGAAGATAGTCATCGGCGAACATGGCGATGATGGCGATGCGGCGAACCTCCGCGAGATCCATGAGCTGGGCATGGTAACCGGCCTGGATCGCGCGAATCACGCGATATCTCTGGTCCACGAAGTCCTTGCGCGTGTCCTTTTGAGCTGATATTATCAGCTTCCGGAGAACACACCTCATGAGCGACGCGATCCGGGCACTCGACGACCTGCAGCCGCTTCCCTCCAAGATTCACGGCTTCCTTCAAGAGGCAGTACCGATTGCGCTACAGCACTTCGACGAGTGGGCGCCTAAGAAACAAAACGGTGACCCCACACTCGACCCGCACCTATTTCCCCATCTCGTCCGCTGGCATGTCTGTCGACTGCTCCGTCAAGCAGAGTACGACGCGACGCTCACCGAGGTAACCGATGATGACACCGCGCCGAGCATACGCATGATGGCAATGAGCGGCGTCGAAATCCTCTATCGCGGGCGAAAACTCAAGCTCTGGAAGAGCAGAAAAGGCGGCATACCACTGCCTGGCCGATCCGGATCACGCAAGGCTTTCTTGGAAGAGAACCGCATCCTCTTCGACGCCAACACGGAGGAGTTCTTCAACGCCCACAATCTCGTGCTCCTCTGGGACGTCGATGGCACCGGTGACGTTTCCCTCGAACTCGTCTGCCCGATGCCGAGCGATTACGATCGTGATGACGTCGACGACTGGAAGTATCCACAGCTGTGGGCCATCAGCGTTCCTGATGCCGCCACACTCGTGCGCACGTCGGCAGCAGTAGTGCCGGATGCTGCAGACCAAGACTACGCCAATGACTTCGGCAGAATCGAACCTGACGCCGATGTCGAGGAAACCGAGGAGTGATCGGAGATCGTGTACGACACGCGCGGGAGCTCTCCGGGTTGACGCAAGGCGAGCTCGCCGAAAAATGCGACGTCGCGCAAGCGACGGTCGCGATGATCGAGCGCGACGCGCTCATGCCCTCTCCGGACTTTCTTCGCCGACTGACGCGCGCAACGAGTTTCCCCGCGGAGTTCTTCATGAACGCACCGGATTGGGAGTTCCCGCTTGGTTCGCTCTCGTATCGCAAATTTAGCAAGCTCCGCGCGGCCGAACGCACCAAATCACACCGGCTCGCGCAGCAAAGTTTTGAGCTCTACGAGTTCCTCGCCGCACGCCTCAAGACCCCACGCGTCGCGTTGGGCAAGATGCCCACCGAACAGCCGCAGGAGGCGGCGCGACTCACGCGGACTCTCCTCGGCCTGAGCGCGACCGGGCCAGTACGCGGTCTCGTCTCGCGACTGGAGCGCAGCGGCATCCGCGTTTTCTTTCTTCCCGAAGTCATCGAAGACCCAGACCACGAAAGCAGAACAGAGATCGAGAACGTTGACGGATTCTCGATCTGGGTCGAAGGCGCAAAACCCGTCATCGCCGTCAACGGAAGCAGACCAGGCGACCGCATCCGCCTGACCCTCGCACACGAGCTTGGGCATCTCGTCCTTCACTATCCCTTTCACGCTGAACAAGATATCGAACGCGAGGCATATCTTTTCGGTGCGGAGTTTCTTTTTCCTGAGGAGTCATTCCGCGCCGAACTCCATCGACCCGTGACACTCGCAAAGCTCGCCGAACTCAAGGCACGATGGGGTGTCTCGATGTCGGCGATCCTCTACCGCGCCCGAGAGCTCGACATCGTCTCGGACCGTCAGCACAAGTACCTCCGCATGCACTTGGGAAAACGCGGATGGACAAAGTGCGAACCCGTTGACATCCCGATCGAAGCGCCACGCGCCCTGCACTACATGGCAGACCTCGCGTACCGCGACGACCGCAGTCACCGTGCGCTTGCCGACGATGCCCATCTGCCGCTGTTCTGGATCAACCGTATCTTCAGCGCACAAGCGGCGCCTCGCCGCACAGAAGTCCCAGGACAAGTCGTCTCATTAACAGACCGACGCAAGAACCGGTCACGACCCTAGGAACGTATGAGCACCGACAATTCCATTCGGTCTCTCACGGCGATCTCTTTCGATCAACTCCTCGCGCGATGCAATCCCTTCGCAGGCGGCGAGTACACCTTCGATCTACGTGAAGCTCGCTTCATCTCGCCGGCTGCGCTAGTGCAACTTGTCGCCGCTGCGCACGCGGTTAGGAAGAGCGGTACCTCGCTCAAATTGTGCGTTGAAGACGAAAGTGTGCGCACCTACCTGGTCAGGTCTGGTTTCCTCGCGGCGATCGAGGGCATCGCCACGATCGAGCCCGAGTACGACGACGCTTCGCAACATCGCTTCGATCATTTGCACGGCTCCAACCCACTCCTGCTCGAAGTCACGAAGATCACGAATGGTGCAGAACTGCCGACACTCCTCGACCGGATCGTTGGCCTACTACGGACACGCCTCCGCTACCGTAAGAACGATGCCTACGACGTGGTGACCGTCATCTCCGAAGTTGCGCAGAACACCTTCGACCACAACGAGAACACCTGCGGATTCCTCGCCCTGCAAACCTATGACCCGCCGCGAGGCGGCCGATTTATCGAGGTCGGCGTCGCCGATTTTGGTGCCGGATTGCGTTCAACATTGCAGCGCAACCCAACGCTTCGCTTGCCGCAGGCAGACAAAGACACCATCGCGCTTGCGATGCGCCTCGGCGTGTCACAGCACCAAGACGATCCCACCCGCGGCACCGGCCTGCACCACCTTCTTCGAATTGCCGCCCAGCATGGAGGCTCCGTCCAGATCCGCTCGGGCAACGGGAAAGTCAACTACCGGGGAGACAAGCAGCAGGCGTGGCGCTTCACCGTCCCACCGATGCCCGGTGTGCACATCGCCATCTCCATGAAACGCCGCGCGCCTTGACGGGCGTTATACACTGAAGCAGATGGAGCAGCGGTTCAAGCTCGCTTCGCATGGCAAGACGCTTTGGACCCGCGACGTTGCGCGCCCGCTTCGCGAGCAGGTTGAAGATCGCCTTGCGAGTGCCGCCTCAGGCGATATCGTCGTCATCGACATGAAGGGTGTCGAAGCGTTCGACTTCTCGTTTGCGAACGAGTTCTTCGGCAAGCTGCTGCTCTCGTTGCCAAGTATGTATCCGCAGCGCTTCATCGTCGTGGAGGGCCTCACGGAGTATACGCGTGAGAACCTTGTTAAGGCGCTCGAAAGCTTGAACTTAGCGATGATCGAACGCGTCAAAAAGAAGCCAGTCCTCATCGGCAAGTTGCACCCCGCAGACACGGCGACGTTCGAAGCCATCGCGAAAGAGAAGGCGGCGGTGACCGCCGCAACGCTGAGTAGCAAACTGTCGCTGACCGTTACGGCCGTCAACGAACGCCTGACGAAGCTAAGCGACCTTGGCCTCCTGCGGCGGCTGCAAGGACAGTCAGAAGCCGGCCGCAAGCAGTTCGAGTACGCCGTTCCCGCCTGATCGATCGCATGATTTTTAAACTCGGGAATAAGCTGCCTCTCTCATACATTACCTACACTGAAGAAGGCGGAGAGCCTGAAAATGTGGCACGGACGATCCGCGGAAGAACATCGCTGAAGACGAAGGGAACTCCATGTCGAAGAGCACACGTAACACCGGCAAGGCGTGGACGCCAGCAGCCAAGCAGCAGCTACGTGACCTCGCGCGCGGCAACACGCCCACACGCGTGATCGGCCTAAAGCTCGGGCGCACACCGGAGGCCGTGCAGTCGCAGGCGTCACGCCAGAGAACATCGCTCAAGCCAACGAACCAGTCGCCCTACAACCGACGGAAGTAACTCGTCCAGCAAGACGCGGAGGAGCACTAGATGGAACACAACAAGGACTTCAAACTCATCGTGAACAAGGACCAGAAGAATTGGGCCGATCAGTTCATCACCGGCGCTCAGATTCTGGAGCTCGCCGGCAGCCCGGCTGATTGGGTGGTCAATCAGCTCGTACCGGGGAGCGGCGAGGACCCGGAGATTGGTGCTGCACAGCGGGTCGACCTCGATCTCCAAGCGGAGCCTCACGGCGTGAAGCGGTTTCAGACGCGTAAGCCGAAGACGAACCCGGGATCATGACTTTTCTTCCGGAAGAGGATCAGGAGTTTCTCGACAGCAACGGGATACCTCACGAGTTGCTGACTGAGGACGACGGCAACGCGAAACGGCGCGGTGTGCTCTTCACGGGCTTTGCCTTGACCGGCAATCTCCGCATGCAGCAGAACGGCAGCCTCGCGGTGCCGGAGACCTGCGATGTCCTGGTCCTGATACCTGACGGCTACGCGACGACCAAGCTCGATAGCTTTTACACCTCACTGCATCTCAAGCGTCCGGACGGCAGCGATCCACAAAATGCAACCGTCACGCAGACTCTTTTTGGGAAAGCGTGGCAATTCTGGTCACGTCACCTCGACGCCAACGACTGGCGCGTAGGAGTCGACGGTCTTCGCACGTACCTCAGCTATGTCCGCGGCGAGTTGCGAGGTGCCTGATGACCCGCTACACCTTCACGATCCTGGAGGAGCACTACCAGCAGCTCCGTCGATTGCTCCTGCGTGATGACAAGGAGTGCGGCGCGCTCCTGTTATGCGGCCGCTCGCGACACGTCGATCCGTGGACCGGTGTGTGGGAAGAGCGAGCGCTCGTTCGGCAAGTGATCGAAGTTCCGGAGGCGTCGTTCATCGCGAGAACGCCGACATCGCTGACGTGGTCCACGACGCCGCTGTTTAACCTCGCGAAGGTAGCGATGCCGAAGGACTACGCGATTTGCGTCGCGCATTCGCATCCGAGCGGCGGATTGTTCTTTTCCAAGCATGACGACGTTGCCGACAAAGAATCCTTCGAGATCGTCTTCGGGCGCATGGACACCGAACGGCCACACTTTGCGCTGGTCATGGACAACGAAGGCGAATTCATCGTTCGCGCATATGACTCACGACTTGCGGCTCATCAGGTGGAGATGCTGAGAGTCGTCGGCAAGCGTTTCGGGATTCGCTATCCGGAACGTGGGAAGGGCACTCCGCCGGCCGAGTTTGATCGGCAGGCACGAGTGTTCGGTGCGCGCACGGTCGAGGATCTGGCGCAGCTCCGCGTCGGGATTGTCGGTTGTGGCGGCACTGGTTCAGCCGTTGCGAGCCTGCTCACGCGTCTCGGCGTGTCGCGGTTCTTGCTTGTTGATGCCGACCGCGTAGACGAAACGAATCTGAACCGCTTGCATTTTTCTACGCGTGCAGACGCCATCGCAAGACGGTACAAGGTCGATGTCGTTGGTGACGCGATCGCAGAGATCGGTCTGGCAAGATCGGTCGTGAAGATCAAGCACTTCGCTGATGCGCCGCAATGCCGTGATGCGTTGCGTGCGTGTGACGTTATCTTCGGTTGCACCGATGACCACTTAGGTCGCAATCTCCTCAACCGGTTGGCGCACTTCTACCTAATTCCGGTGATTGACCTCGGCGTCCTCATAGACCCTAGACCGGAAGGCGGCTACGACACCTTCGACGGGCGCGTCACCGTCGTACAACCAGGCTACCCTTGCCAGAGCTGTCGTCAGCTCATTAGTTCGCAACGGATGCTTGAAGAGAGCATGCAGCGAAACGATGCACAGCTTTATGAAGACTACCGCCGCGCCGGATATATCCAAGGCGGGACGGATCCGAGTCCAGTCGTTGTCACCTTCACCACCGAAATCGCTGCAGTCGCAGTAAATGAACTACTGCACCGCCTGACTGGCTTTCGAGGACCTGATGGACACTGCGCCGAGCGTGTGCGCCGCTTCGACTGGACCAAGGACGCAGATACCATCCCAGGGGGCAAACGCAATCCGGACTGCCCGCTCTGCGGCGCGCGAAAATTCGACGGCCGCGGCGACATGACGCCATTCCTCAACCAAAGCTAATGCAACGCCTCCCTCTCACTATCGTCGAACTCATTTTTCGCCTCCCATTCATGCGGCGACCGCGCTATCTCATGCAGACCGCGGCTGAAACGCCCGCGACGGAAGAGCTTCGTGAGAATGCCATTGTCCTAGAGATCCGAGACGGATACCTGAAGTGGGCACATCTCGCATGCCCCAAGTGCGGAGATCACATCCAGCTACCGCTCGCAGGGAAAGAGCGGTGGTCCGTCAACGTTGACTATCTGCGCCGGCCAACACTCGCGCCATCAATCTGGGAGACCGACAGCTGCGGCGCGCACTTCTTCGTGAAGAAGGGTGAGTTGCTCTGGTGCGCATGAGGCTCTTTCGGCACACATCGCGTCCTAAAGCCGCTTAACGCTGGCGGCCTGATTAAGCGTCGATAGCCCAGCGATGGAGCTGCTGCAGAAAGTCGAAATTCGTTATTCGACCCAACCCGCGCGCCTCCCGGATACGCATTTCATCGACGCGAACCAGTCCAGCTTCCTGGCGCAGCGGGTACCACGTGCCGTTGGCGTCGGTGAAGCTCTTTGCGTCATGCGTCTGCGCGATAACCACTGCTAGGCACGTCTGGTCGGTGCCAGTATCGTCGGGTACAACGATCTGCTGCAGTGTCACAAACGTTGCGCTCGGTCCGAAACAGTCGTCGAGCACCTGACGCGTGTACTTGACCCGATTCTCCAAGTCACTCACGCCAACCACCACACGATCAGCATCTCGGATACCCACAATGAATGCGCCGCCGTCCGCGTTCGCAAAACCAGCGACCAGCTCACAGAACTTCAGCTTCGCCTCTTCACGGTCGGCCCTCGGAGCAGTCCAGAACGCGAGTTGCTGCTTGAAGTCCCACGTTTGCGTCTCTGTTCTTCCCGTGTAGCGCGCCTTCGCGATGAAGTCCCGCCAGAAGGTCTCGTTGAACACTAGGTTGTGGCTCGCCAGCCGTTGGTCGACGGCGTTGGCGATGTTGCGAAAGGAGTTGCGAAGAAACTCAAAATACTCTGAGAGCTCTTGGAGGACAACGTGGACCACACGCGGCAGAAGTGTGGCGTCGGGAACGGAGATCGTTCCCTCGTACTCGGAGTATGCATCGGCCATCTCCCCGAGGAGATCCATGCGTTCCGCATCAACTTGGTAGCCCCAAATGCGATGACGCACGCCCCACGCGATCTCTGTGAGATTCCTGATCGTCGCCTGATCCGTGATTGATCCTGCTGCTGGTTCCGCCCATCGATCGGAAACGCGGGTCGTGCCCCACTCTGCCGTGCTAAAGAGCATGCTCGGCGCGAGTTCGTCGCGGCTGTGTAGCCATGCCGCATAGCGCTCAACCTCTTCGAGATTAGCCGCATGTTCCGCCGCAAAGTCGGCGATGCCGCGTAGTAACGATTCGTAATCAGTGAAGGTCGATCGCTCAAAACGACGTGCGGCGCGCTGGAGGCGTTGTGCAGCAGGAAACGTGGCCGCGGTATGGGCCTTGAGGCCACGAAGGTCAGACTCACGGGTCCATACCCACCACTGCACTTCGTCCGGTCCGACTAGCTCACCGAAGCTGGTGAGGTGGGTGACGGTAAACGCGCTACCTGGCTGCGCTGGCAGCGTTGTGTGCGTCAGCGCATCAAGCCGTGAGACCGCACGGGTCAAGTACCAATGGAGCGTTCCAAGCCGTGCCGCCGCCGGGTCAAGCAGTGCATCGTGGAGGTGCGGGTCGCTCGTGTCAATCATCGAACGTTGCGAGAACACCTCCGTTGATGCGGAGAATTGCGCAAGAACCGTGCGGGTTCCTTCGGGCCCCGCTTCGGCGATGCGGGAGTGATGCGGTGCGTCCGAACGACGGACTACTCGTTGCCGGGGAAAAAGTATGCTCGGCGGAAGCCGGGGACCGTTCGTTCCATGCGATTTGCCACGGTTCCTGCGAAGTCCACCAGCTCATGGACGAGCCAGTCATCGACGGTCGTATCGTCGCTCGCTGCTTCATGTTCGATGGCGCGCACGAGGTACTCTGGCAGACGTACGGTGATCTCGCGTAGCGTGAGGAGTGGCGGCAGAGTTCTGGCCGCGTCGCAGCCGAGGGCCTCGTGGATCTGGGCGAGCGACCACTGGCGAAACGCGAGATATGCGACCTGTCGCCACGTGAAGTGCCAGCGGCCGTTGGTTCGATAGGCGTCTTCGTGGTCGGCTCTTGCTTCGCGCTCGAGTTGCTTGCGCGTCATGCCGAGGAGTCGGCCGGCTTCGCTGAGCCGGTACGAGGGCTTGCGTTCGAGGAAGAGCTCGCGAATGTGTAGTGCGTCAACGGTTGCGCTCATGCTCGTTCTCTGAGGTCGCATCCGCGCTTGAATGACAGGTGATGCTCGCTTGTCATGACCGTGCTCCGTTGAGGAGCGCGCGTAACGTTCGTCGGCCGAATGCGGCGCGCAGTTCTTCTTGTTCGTGCTCCTCGAAGCGCTGGCCGCGCGCCTCTCGCCACGCCAGGTGAATGTCGTCGGGTTCGACGAGGTCTTCAGGAGTGACACGCTTGTTGGTGAGTCGGCGTAGTGCGATGACGAGTGCTGCGATGCAGGTGAGCGATGGGCGCATGCGACCGAAGCGCAGGCGTAGGAGGTGCTGTCGTGAGTAGCCGGATTCGCGCGCGAGATGCGCTGGCTTGATGCCGTGTGACCGGATGTATCGCTCCAAGCGTGTGGGGTCGGACAACGGTTGGTCGGTCTCGATCGGTTCATCGCCGCTTGGTTCGACCACGAGTTGCTGTGCGTGTGCGGGGATGACGGCGGCTGCGCCGATCGTGATGCCGAGGAGTTGGAGCAGGCTGCGGCGCGTGCACTCGTGGCTCATCGTCTTCCTCCCGCGCCGCGCACGCCTGCCGGTTCCTGCGGGCGAGCCTCTGGGTGCGCCGTTACGCTGATCGTCCATTGCGGCAGGCGAATGACGACGCCGCGTCGTTGGATGCGTTTGATGACGGCGATGGCGCGGTAGAGGGGATAGCGGCCGTCGTCGCGTGAGACGTTGATGCGTCGTTCGTCGGTTTCGATGAAGAACTCGCCGGGATAGCGTGAGCGCAGGCCGTCGCGCTGTAGGATGCCGAGGATCGTTTCTCCGTCCTTGTTGCGTTTGACGACGAGTTGTCCGATACAGCTTTCGATTGTGGGCTCGACGGTGAGGACGTCTTGTGTCGTGATACCGACGTGGGGATGGTTGGCGATCGTGGTTGCGCGGAAGAGTCCCCAGGGGAGCCGGCTCTTGACGAGTTCAGATTCAGGTATCTGAAAGATCGTGCGGAGCTCGCGCAGATCGCGCTCGCGGTAGAACCCGAGGTCTGGCGGATCGGTGAGCTTGCATGCTTGTGAGAGTGCGCGGTGTTGCTGGATGCGCAGGTAGTTTTCCTGCTCGTCGCGGTATGCACGGGGAAGGATGCGCGTGACGACACCCATGATCTCCTCGCGCATCACGGGTTGCCGGTCGCGGTAGTGGGGATTGTCTTTCCCCAAGTCGCCGGTGCGCGCGTCGTACCGCCATACGTAGCCGTCGATGGGGCCGTAGACGGGATGCGGGCCCTTGGCTCTGATGACGACGATGTCCCGATGCCGGGGCGAACGGCTCGTGGAGACGATGACTACGTCGTTGTCGAGGATGGTGGGTTGCATGCTGTCCCCGATTACCGTCGTCACGTACACGCTGCCGCGTGCGACCTGCCGCTCGACACTTAACGGGATTTGAATTGGCTGTTTCGTGCGTGCGGGTGCTGGTGGGATGTGCGGTCGGCGGATGCGCACCGTCCCATCAGGATCGCGTTCGAGCGTGCCGAGGTATTCGCAATCATCCATCACTCATTTCCTTTCCGCTGGGTGTTCGCGCTCGGGAGAAGGAAGGTCGATGTTTCGCTGGCGAATCGCGCTGCGCAGGACGGGATGTCGACCGGTTCTCTCAAGACACTTGTTCGTACCTTGATCAAGCGGGCTTCTCGTAATGGTTTTTGCCGCGTGTTTTCAGTGGGTTTCGTCGCGGAGGATGAGCGTCACCGCGCCGAGCACCCGTAGGGCCGGGCCTTGGGCGATGACGTGGAACGCGCCGTCGAGTAGTGAGCGTGCGCCGTGCTTTTTCCAGTACCGGCCGATGAACGCGTCATTGGCGAGTGTGGCGATGACGAATTCGCCGCTCGCCGCGTCGGCATTGGTGCGCGGCTCGACGATGAGGAGGTCGCGATCCGCGAGTCCGACGTCGGGGATGTCGCCCGCGACGCGGAACACGAGTTCTCCAGGGCCGATCTTGTCAGCGGGGACGATGGCACACTCGTCGGTCTCGATCAGCGGCATACCTTGGGACAGGATGCTGGTCGCTTGGACGATCGTTCCTCCAGACGCCGTACGTCGGGGGGAACGTGTGCTTCGTCGTGGCACGCTTGTTCGTACCTTGAAGTCCACGACGGCTCGTAATGGTTTTTCGTGCGCCCGGATGGCGTTTCGCACCTTTTCGTGACTTGCACTTTATCGGGAAGCCGAAACACCGTCAGAGACCAGAATGACCGCACGCCACGCTCTGCGGAGCAAGAAACACCAATTGTTCAGGTGAGCTGGTCCATGTCCGCGGGCGTGATGCAGCGCGTCGCCGGCCGATCGAGCGCAATCAGCGGCCGGTACTGCGCCGCGACGTCCGCGCTCGTGAAGAACATCACGAGGGCAGCACTCGGTGGGTACTTCGCGACGTTGGCCGCGATGTCCGATCGCCCCGTTTCTACTTCCACAAAGAGCACGTGATGATCTCGCTCTGCGCGTAGGTCGGCGGTCTTGCCGCCGCCAAGCGCGAACTCCTCGTTCACACTCCAACCGTGGCGTTCGAGGACCTGACGCAGCTCATGCTTCCAGAATTCGTGTTCTGCTCCACCGCTGCGCGCGCGCTGCGCGACGACGCCGCGTGCCACGAGCGCTGTGACTCCTTCAGTCGTGAGCGTGAGAATCTTCACCTGACCGCGCGGCGTGCTCACCGCGTCGAACCGCGCCAGCCCGCGCTTGATAATGCCGTCCTTCGCGCGGTTTCCCGCGTCGACGTGCCACCCCAGCCGCTTGTACCGCTGCGTAATCGGACTGATAGGTATCATCGCCACATCCCGTAGGAGCGCCTCTTCCCGCTCACTCACCGCCGCCGCAGTTGATTGAGTGCCAGCAACATCCGACGCCGCTGGCTGCATGCGTTGCCATTGCGTGCGCACCTCGTCATCGGTGATCGTGTGGTTCTTAATCGCCTGCACGCCGAACGTGAAGAGAATCGGGCTGTAGAAACGGACGGGCAGTCGTGCGATGCCGGTGCCGATGGGGAGCTTGGGGAGCCAGCGCGGTTCGATCTGCAGGAGTTGGCTGGCGAACGTGACGTCCTTGGGGTAGTCGCAGCGGAGGATAAGTTTGAACCCGCTGTTCGCGATGAGCGATTCGCTCACATCCGCTTGCTGCGTCGCCGCGATGATCGCTTCGCCGAACTCGCGCACCTCGCGCGCGAGCCGCGCCGGGACGCTCACCTCACCGGGGCGCTCGCGCGGAAACACGTTGTGGCCCTCATCGAAGATGAGGACGTGCTGCAACTGCTCACGTGGAGCGCTGCTGTTCTTGCGCAGGAGCAGGATAATTTCCAGCCACAGGAGGCAGAAGAAGCGCTTCTGGTCATCGCCGAACCCCTGCAATTCGAAGACGACGGGATGTGTGAGCAAATCCGCGACCGGCGTGCCGCTCGTTGCGTTTAACGCTCGGCCAAAGTTGCCCTTCGTGAGTTCCTCCAAGCTTCGTGTCGAGCTTTCGAGCCAGCCATAGCGTCGGCTGCCGCTTTTCGTTGCGTCTAACTCGCGCGCGAGCAGCTCGTACGCGTGCACGAGTGTCGCGGTACGGCCGTGCTGCGCGTGCGCCTGCAGCAACGCTTCCTTCATCACGTTGCGCGCGCCTTGCAGGAGCAGATAGCTGGTGCTGATGATGTCGGAGAGTGCTTCGGCCCATTCTTCGTACTCCACGCCGGGTGGTGGGGTGAGCGCGTTGATCGATAGTGGTGCAGTGTTGCGTCCAACAGTGAACACGGCAAGTGATTCGTTGCCTGTTGCTCGGAGGAGGCAGCGGTAGTTCCGTTTGAAGTCGAAGACCATGAACGGAATTCGTGCGGCTTGAATCTGCACGAGGAGGCCCAGGAGCAGCGTGCTCTTGCCTGTTCCGGTCGGCCCGAGGATGAAGATATGCCGCAAGAGTTCATTGCGCTTAACGCGGAATGGATACGGCGGGATGCTCGGGTAGCTCACCATGCCGATCGTGAACTCACCATCGCCGATGAGAGCCGCTGGCGGTGCGTCGAGCACCAGCTTCTCATCACCAACCGCCAGACCGAGTTTCTTCACGCCGAGGAGCGTGAGGTACTCCTCGATCTCACGCTTGCGCTCAACATCAGCGGTCTGGTACTCGATCCATAAGAGGTCGATCGCTGTCCCGTAGAGCGGCTTGAGCTTGCGGAAGAGATCCGGCAGCAATTCACATCAGCTCATCGATGCGCTTGCGTCGCTGTTCCTGCTCGAGAGTGACCTTGTGAATCTCGCGATCTTCACGCGTGAGCGGTTGTTCGTCGGTCCACGCTGCGCGCTCTTCTGCTCGTTCCTCACGATGCAGTTCAGTCTCTTGACGTTCGAGCAGGTGCCGTTCTTTGCGTGCGTTGGGATCGTCGGCTGCGCCCTCGTGTGCGGGCGTGAGTTGCACCAGCTCCTCGCGGATCGTTGCTTCGTCTACTTTGATGCCTGCGAGGTTGCGCGTCTTGATTGCTTCGCGTGCTTTGATTTCTTCGCCGATCATCGCGTGCTGCAGTTCGAGTACGGCGGTCTTCTCACCATGCAGCGCGGCCGTCATCGCCGCCGCTCCCAACTCTTTCTTCTCCGTCATGCTCCACTCCGGAATTGCTTGAACAGGTCGTGCGGGAAGACCCACTCGGTGGTCGTGGGATCGAAGAGGAGCTCGTAGGCAAAACGCACCGTGACGCGTTTGGGATGGAGTACATCCACCATGCACCAATCAGTGATGCGCGGTAGATCGCTGACGCTGCTCATCACGTACTGCAGTGTTGCGTGCGTCGCCGTCACGCGCAACAGGACTTCTGTGTCGGTGATCGGGTACACGTCGAGCGTACTTGCGCGCTTGCCGAACGCCGCAATGATCCCTTTGAGATCAGCGCTGTGCACATGCAGAAACATCGGTGTTCCGAGGGTCTCCAACGGTCGGTAGCGCACGATGTTTTGCCGGAAGAGCTGCGTGTTGTTCAGCAGGACATACGCATCCTTCACGTACGCCTTGCCGTTATTCGGTAAGCGACTTACACCGGGCGGCAGATACGTCCATACGCGTTCACCCAAGCGCTGGCAGATGCGTCGCCACAGTTCCGGTAGCGAGTGATGCTGCTCCACATTCTCAAAGATGACAGGGATGAGCAGCGGAAAACGCTCCACGACATCCCACACCAGCGGCGCCTCATGCAATGCCAGCGTCGGAATCGCCTCAAGCTCGCTGGCCGCATCACAGAGGTCACGCATGACCTGCCACCCATCATCCGTTCTGATTGCGCGCAGGTCTGAGTAATCCTTGCGATCATCGAGCAACTGCCGGAACGCGGCACGATGGCTGATCGGCGCGAGACAGTGCAAGTACAGCGTCCGCTGTCCTGGCCGGTTCGTCACCCACTCGCCAGCGATGGCGTACGCAAAGTTCTCCCATTCGGTGCTTGGGTCATCGACGAAGAGGTGCCAATGCTCCAGCCCAAGCGCGCGAAAGCTCACGCTCGGGAAGTAGATCAGGTCGTCGGCGAATGCGTCTTGCCAGCGGTAGAGTGTTCGCGCATCGGGAACATCAAGGGTGCGCGCCAGCTCTTCAGTCCCAAGCGCTTGCGGGGCGTGGTGCACCACAAAGAGAAACCGCAAGATACTCTGCTGTAAGGCGTCCATGCGCCGGATGAATCACGGTTTACTTTTATAAAAGTCGCACGACACGCAAGGAGTATCAGATGACAGCCGCACGGCTGGTGACGCTGGTGCTTATCACCAGTACACCGCCTGACACGCATTGCGCCTAACGCGTCCGATGGCAATTAAATAGGACCACGCCCATTGTTGTCCGCATGTCATGGTTTCACTTCACCAAGCAGGAACGCCTCAAGGCGCAAATCGCAACGCGACGCGAACAGGCAGAGATCGTACGCAAGCACCTGCGGCGCCGAGAGTTCTACGCGCTCAACCCGCGCATCCTCACCGAAGCACTCGCTGACGCCACCGAACTCCCCTACACGTTTGAAGAGTACTTCGCGGAAGCAGCGCCGCAACACTTTCGCAAAGCCGCTGATCTGGAAGTCCAACTCTGGACCACGCTGCGCGAGGGACGGGACACGAAGGACTTCAGTGATGATGCGTATGAGGCGCTGCAGATACGCATGAGCGTCGTCGTGACGGCGCTCATCGACCTCCTCACCATGGAGGAGGAGATGACGTTCAGCCCACTTGTCGCGCACTACCTCCAACTCATCGACAGCCTACGGTCCTACGCGAAGCGAGGACAAGCATGACGGACGAGCAATGGATCCTCACACTCTACCGACGCTACGTTGAGCTCTTCGGCGAACCGGATAGTACCGACACTTCCTCCTCACCACTCCCAGTGACCAACGAATGAAACACGCGGGGCGAGGCGCTCCACGCCACCGGGCCAATCATCCCCTTGATGGCCCCGTCGCCAAAATAGCCTCGCCCCCACCTTCCGATGTTAGAACTCGACAAAGTACACAACCTGGATTGTTTTAGCGCAACGACACAGCTACCGAACGACAGTATCGACGCGGTCATCACGGACCCGCCGTACCCGAACCGCATGAACCTCTTCGACGAGCAACTCGTCGACGGCCTGGCCATGCTCTACCTCGCGTGCAAGAAAGCGAAGAAGTTCGTGGTGTTCTTCTGGAACCCTTTCGACGTGCCACCACCACCAGCAGGATGGCACGAGGTCGCACGACACGTCTGGCACAAGCCCGACGCACGCAGCATCACGCACTACGAAGTCGTCGTGTGCTGGAGCAAGGAAGCCAAGCAGAAGGTCAGCCGCGTCTGGAGCATCCCCATCCTCGACTACCGCAGCCTCCATGATTGGAAGCCACACCCAACGCAGAAACCCGTACGTCTTTTGCGCTACCTCTTGGAACAGTACACAGCAGAAGGCGAAACCATCTACGACCCGTTCGTGGGCAGCGGCACGACCGCAGTCGCCTGCCAGCAGATGAAGCGCCACTTCATCGCCGCGGAGATCAACCCCGAGTACGCACAGATCGCACAGAGTCGCCTGAAAACGCCCGAACCAGAACCGACATCCGCAACACCCACGGTGAGCGACGAGGAACAAGGGCCGGACGAGATCACACCAGCGACCAGCGACGATGCCGTACCACCGGCACCACCGAAGAAGCCGACCCACAAGCGCGCAGCGAAACCCAAGGCGCCGACCGCCGCATCGGAGGTGAAGGTCGCATGACGAAGATCGACGACATCATCTCGCGTGTCTCGCAACTCGAAGAAACCGTCACCCACCTCGCCACGCACCACGATGAACAATTCGTCATGGTGCACGACGAGACCGTAGCTGACACGTGCGATCGACTCTTCAACGTGAACTTGCAGCGGGCGCAGCGCGTGACGACGCCGCAGCCGAGCAAGTCACGAGCACCAACGCGACGTGCGAAGCGACAACGCTGAGGCCTCCTACCTTTTCTCTTTTTCTCTTTTCTTTCATGCGCATGACATTGCGCCTAACGCGCGCGTCAGACGCGCAAGCGAAAGATCTAAATAGTTGGTTCACCGCCACCTGCGAAACGGCACATGATCCGCCGCGATGCTGCGCTCGCGGAGGGCGGTAACGTGCGATTAGCGCTGATTCGTTGAGCGTCGGCGTTCTACCGCTGCTGCGCCGCCGACCGGTGATTTGGCCGGGTGGCGTTCGATGCGACGCGCGTTGCATCCGCATCCCGCTACACCCGCGGCGGTGTCACGTGCCCTTAAAAAAGGAGGAGTACCAATGAGAGAGCACGTGACCATCGACATCCACAACTACAGCGCGCTCTACGCCCGCACGGAAACCCAGATCCGCAACAGCGACCTCAGTCCGCACAGCAAAGACCTGATCATGCAGTTCTGCGGCGCGTCCTTGCTGCAGCAAACCTGCGGCAAAGTCCGCTTGATTCGCACGATGGGCGTCCTGCTGCTCGCCGCCCGGCAACTCAGGAAAGACCTCGATCAGGCGACGCGAGAAGACTTGCAAGCGCTCGTCACGCACTGGATGACCCGACAACCACCGTATAGCGCGGAGACGATCAGCACGTACAAGGCGATCATCAAGCGGTTCTACACGTGGCTGAACAATCCCGCCGACTTCGGACGGCGCGCCAGCGTCCCCCTCCTCGTGAGCTGGATTACCACGCACGTGCGCACGAAGGAGAAGAAGAAGCTGCAACGCAACGAGTTGCTCACGCCGGCCGACGTGGAGCGCGTCATCACCGTCGCCCGCAACCCGCGCGACAAAGCACTCCTCGCGATCCTCTGGGAGACCGGCGGACGCATCGCCGAGATCGGCAACCGCCAGATCAAAGACGCGGTCGCGGCAAGCGTCGGGTACACCCTGGAAGTGAACGGCAAGACGGGCGTACGCAGCCCCCTCATCGTCAGTAGTGCGCCGCTCCTGGCGCAGTGGCTGAACAACCATCCGTTCAAAACCGACCCCGAGGCACCCCTCTGGGTGCGCCAGCAGTGCACGAAGCCACTGCCGGTCCTCTACCAAGCGCTGCGCAAACTCATCCACGACTACTTTGTCCAGGCCGGGATCACCAAGCGCGTCTACCCACACCTCTTCCGGCACTCACGCGCCACCTACGTGCTCGCCAGCGGCCTGATGACGGAGGCGCAGGCGAAGGCCTACTTCGGGTGGAGCCCGAACAGCGAGCAGCTCGCGACGTACGCGCACCTGCTTGCCAGCGATGCGAACGCGGCAATCCTACGCGAGAACAACCTGGTCCAGCAGCGCGAAGTCACCGACGAGCTGCGTGCGATCACGTGCTACCGCTGCCACGCCCTGAACGCGCCGACGAACGACTACTGCACGACGTGCAACGCGGTCATCAACCTGCAGAAGGCGTACGAGCACCAGCAACTTCACGACGCGAAGGAGCACCTCCTGCGCAGCCTCTTCAAAGTACTCGTGGATCGTGGACTCGTTGACGAAGCAGCCCGTGCGGTGCATGCGGCCGGCCTGGGCAAGACCCTGAAGGCGGTCGCGCTGCACGAGACGGGTGCGCAGAACATTGCGTCCAACGGCATGACGCTCCCGACGGCCGCGTTGCCGCCCGCGGCAAGCGTGAAACAAGAACTGCCACCGCGTGAAACAAAACAGGCCGTGTGAAACAAGACGCGTGAAAGAAGTCCAACTCACTGCTTCCGCTTAACTTCCGATTCCGCGCGTCGCGGCAGCGCGTGATCGCTGATCCGTTCGCGACCAACGGCACGTGAACTCCGTCTAACGTCCGCTGCGCGCACTACTTCGGACCCTCCGCAGGTCTTGCTTCACACCTTTCGCTTCACGCTTCATTTCCCCCCTTTTCCCCACCGTATCCCCGCCCGCAGGCGGGTTCCCACCTTCCCGCGCAGCAGCGCGGGCAATCCAATCAGCCCCGCGAAGCGGGACACTCATTCATCCGTCCCTTGGGACAGCAATCGCACCACCCAGCTAGAATGCTAACCACGCCATTCTGGAGGACTGCATGTCAACCAACGGCCCAGCGCCGCTGCCTCACCTCCGCACAACACGCGAGAACGCCGCGCGAAAAATCGCCGACGCAATCCGCGACTACGAACAACTCCGCAGCACCGTCCGCGCGCGCCCCATACCAGAACTCCAAGACGACCTCGACATCCAACGCCGCCACACGATCGAACTCCTCCGCTCACTCTTCAACCAACCAACACCCGCCGACGAATTCGACAACGAAACCGTCCGCAGCGTCTTCTACACCAACCCACCGGAAGAAGAGCAACGCCGTGATCTCGATACCGACATCCGCCAATGCATCACACAACTCCGCAGCCTCACCGCACGACTCGACTTCTACCAACCCCCAACCGAACAGCCATCCGAGAACACAACGCCACGTGTCCCGACAGCGCAACCTGCGACGCAACCACCACCGATAACACCAGAACCAGCACCGTCGCTGCCCGCGATCATCATCTTCCTCGCCGTCCTCCTCGGCACCGCAGGACTCATCATCTGGCAACGACAAGAAATCGCCCAACTCACCGGACCGGCAACAGCCGTCTTCTACCTCATCATCAGCCTCGTCCCCGCAATCCTGCTCTTCGGCCTCTTCCGCGCGGTCGCAAAGGCGAGCGGCAAACTCTACGGCCTCACCATCGAACTCGGCGGACCAGCAGCACTCTTCATCATCGTCCTGCTCATCCTCACGAACCTGCCAGCATCAAAGCCCGAATCGCCAATCACCAAACCAGGCACGGACACGACGGACACCACACTCACCACGACGACAAGCACGAGACAACCGCCCACAACACCCCAGCCAGTACCTGCCCCGCAACCGCGACCGTGGAGGACGGTGATCACGGCCCACGGAGTACCGGACCAGAACTCCAACGGATGGCTGGACGGACGCTACACCGCCTACATCATGGACAAGCCGAACGGCGCCATCACCTCGGACCCCGTCAGCACCGCGTCACACGCCGGCTACGTCGTCGTCGCGCCACACCAGGGACGGTACCGCATCACGATACGCTACGCTGCCATCACCGACCGCCCCGTCAACGTCTTCACGGCGCCCGACGTACCCCACAACAATGGCGAGGATATTTTCGGCAAGAGTAAGACCCAACTCGCATTCCCCACAACCGCCAGCCCCGTCATCGCGGAAAAAGCGCCGGGCTTCGAGCTTGACCTCCAGCAGGGCAGGAACGTTATCGACCTCCGCTCGGCATCGCCCGCCGGCCTCCCCGACCTGTTCTCCTTGACGATCGAAGCGGTCGCAACCAGGACCGGCGCGGATGATCTCTAAAGCGCCTCGTCGCAAACCTTTCGTCACCAAGAAACCTCCTGGCGAAGCGCGCAGCCGGAATCTTCTTAAAGCCCGCTGCACCGTACAGCACCGGGAGGTGTCAGGTGCAGTCATCCAAGATGGGGTGACCCTATTCTCCTGCCGTCCTGCTGCTCTGCACTCCCTGCCTTGGGGGCGTCCGGGAAAAGGTTCTTAAACGCTCCATCAGCAAGACAGTCATGATCGTCACGATCGCCGGCCACGAACGCACCTGGAAGCGCGAGTCGCGAATGATCAGTGAGTGCATCGCATGCGGCAGCAGCCGCTTCCGGCAGTCCAAGCTCACGAAATGCTGGCACTGCAAGGAGTGCAACGAACCGTACCCCGATGGCAAGCCGCTCTTCTCCGCCATCACGTGCTCTGCACACGGCAAGCAAGTCCTGCACGACGAGCACGCGCACTGGTGCTGGGAGTGCGACGAGGAAGACTGGAACGCGACGAGCGCCACCGGACGACCCGCTCCGTGATCCGTTGCCAGCAGTCACGGACACCGGCATCATCATCGGGAACGCGCCGATCGACGCAACGCGCAGACGTCGTCGACTGTGCAGCGTTTCGTTAAGCCCTCGCACTCAGAAGAACTGTCCCTGATAGGTCGTGCCGCCCGGAATCGGTACCGCGACGATGTGGTACGACGCGAACAGCACGAAGATGAGCAGCGCGATGATCGCGAAGGCAAGGTACCACATGGTCTCCGATCCCCAGCGCTGCTTCATGATCGCTCCGGTCACGAGCATGCCGATACCCACAACGAGCGCCAGGTACGAGAAGACGACGATGATGCGTATGAACGAGCATGCCCGACGCGCCTCCTGATCCACGAGCCGACTCACGCTGCCCAGCGATGACGCGCAGTACTCCTTAAGATCTGCCAACGTCACGACCCCAATCTTCACGATATCCGTCGGCGCCGTAGTCAGTACCTCGTACACCGGCGTGAAGAGTAAGAGCGCCGCAACCCACGCGAGCACCAGACCGATGAGGAGCAGCGCATCAGGCTTGAGAGAGTTGGCATCCACGCAACGCTGGCACCGGTCGTCGTATTAAAACGTTTCGGCTCCGACGCCCTGTGAAGAAAGCCTAGTTTCTGTGGGTAAGAATCGAAAGGCGCGAGAGGAGTTACATCGCGAAGGCCGTCGGCTAATACGGAGATGGATAGGGCATCACTGCTGATTGCGCAACGACGTTGCGGGCGCACTCGTTATTAGTTGAGTCATTTGCTCATACCGGAGCAGTGCCCTGTCAACGATTTCGACGACATCTGAATAGAACTGATTAACCAACACTTCTCTTGCGCGCGCAGTGCTGGCATCAGCAAAATAGTCTCGTATGTCGCCCTTTAATGCAGATGCTTCGTAACCATCCGCAATGAACAATGCTCTGAGTGCACTGCCTTCCGGCGCAGGCATATCATCTTCAAGGAGTTGCAATGCAAGACTTTGGTTGAAAAGATAAAAGCACATTCGGGTACCTACGAGACGCTTCTTTTCAATATCGTCAGGCGTACCTTTTGCCACGAGCCCCTTAATCTGATGATAGAAATCCACTCTTGTCTCTAAGGCGAATTGCGCTCCCGAGTCCTTGCTTCCCATCGTTACTAGGAAGTGACTACTATTTATATTCTTGTCGCTTTCGATCAGAATCGTAGAACCGTTTGCGTCTGCCTCAGCGCCGGATCGCCATGTGCTCGGCATACCGTCGGCTGTCCGTCTCCGGCGTGCTGAACTCGTACTCGCGCCCACCGAGAAAATCCCATCGCCATTCACGGTCGATCAAGCGCTCAAGAAACTCGCACGGAACGAGCGCTTTTGCGAAGGGGCTTTCCAGGTGCGTCCACCAGTACTTGTACCGGAATGCAGTCGTCCACTGACGCGAGAAGAACCACAGGCTCGCGACGCGCTGATGTTGCCGCAACACGTCCGTGAGGGCGTCCTGCATGCTCGCCAAGGGAAGCGAGTAGAAATCACCGAAGGCCGAGACGTCGATCATCACGACGGTCGGTGTTTCCGTGCGCGCGAGCTGCTTCACTTCTTTCGTGACCTTCGCGAGCAACTCATCGTGAAAGGAACGCTCCTCGGGCTGCACCTGAAAGAAAAACCGCGCGTGATCATCCGGCGAACCGATGTACGCGTTCCACTCGTGCTCTCGTACGCTCACCTGACGGCCGAACTCGTCGAGCCGGAATGGGTTCGTCTCGGACGAATTGGTCAAGCGCTCCAAGGTCACGGTGCAGAAGTCGCTGGTCACGCTTGCGCTGTCTTGACCTGCGCGGCGCGCTTGCCGAAACGCGTGGCACGCCTCCTTCGCCGCCGCACGCAGCGGCGTCTCCTTCCCCGGCGCCAGCTCTTCGTGCAAGTAGATCTTGCAGACGAACGGCTGTACATCGAGTAGCGCTTTCTCCACGGCCTCGACGATCTTGATCGGGATATCGAAGCGAAAGCTTCCGACGAAGTCGTCCTCGAACTTACTCACTTCGACGATGAATTCCTGCCAATCGATCACTGCCTTGAAGTCCGCGATCCCTTTCGCCGTGGCCGGCGCGAGGGTGACCGTTGCTCCTGCGTCCTGCCAGCGGTACGCCATCGCGAGTTCGTAGAAGACCGCCCAGAACTTGTCGCTACGCAAATCCTTGATCACCTCGGCGATCGCGGGATCATTCGCGAATGCCATGAGGTAGTGCGCAAGCTCTGCTATCTCCACGAGCGCAAGATCGTTCGGCGCAGTGAGCTGGCGGTACAGCGCGTGCTCACCTGAAATGCCAACACGGTCGTGCCGCCGCTCCTGCTCTTCGAACCATGCTGCGCCCATTGCGCCGCGCACGAGATCTCGTGCTGCAAACAGGTTCTCCAACGGAATGCCGAGGTGCGCGTGCCGCGCGGCAGCGCCACTCTCCCAGTCCAGCACCAAATCCGTCATGCCGGTGCAGAACAGACCGCGCGCAGCACATCTTTCCCGCAGCCACGCTGACGCTGACAGCGTGTGCTCATGAGAACCAGCGCGCGCCCCAGGCGCCGCACCCGCAGGCGCAGACCCACACCGGCCAGTCGATGCCGTCCTCGCGGTCGGTGGTGAGGCGGACCGGGAGATCGTGGTGGTAGCCGGTCATGGTTACCACTCCGTTCCGCAGAGCGTGCAGTACACGATCTCGTGCTCGTCAGCGGTCACGTAGCAGTCGAGCCGGTGCTCGTGGTCGAAGGCTTCTGGCACGAGTTGGTAGGGTGGGCGGTAGCCCTCGGGCGCGTGCTTGCGCGCTGGCGTGACGAGGTAGCCTGCGTCGCGGTCGGTCGGTGTGGTCTGTTCTGTTGTCTCGTTCATGGGGTGTTCCTCCGAGAGAGCGTGTGGTTGCTCTCTTCAGCCGTTCTCCATCGTGCGCATCCCACACACGAACCTGACAGCCAGCGAGCCAGCTCGCAGCGTCATTCCGAAGCGATCGATCTTCGCGGTGGCGGCAGGTCAGTGATCGTGCCGGTGCGCACCAGCCAGCAAGAGAGCAACCCACGGGAGGAGGGATACCCCGCAATATCGAGCACCGCGGAGGAGGGAGACTGCAACGCTCTGCTCTGGGTAAAATGCGTCCGCCAGGCCCGTACCGACTGCGCACACTCGGGGAGGAGCCATGAAGCGCAACGTTTGGATCGGTATAGCACTCATGTCGGCAGCGCACCTCTTTGCCGCGCAAACCGTTAGCCATAACATCCTGAATGACAACACTGTCGTATGGCGCATCGAAGAGCCGGAAGTACGACAGTCCGCCACGGATTATCCGGAGATTCTTATCCGTCCTGGAGACACAGTCATCGTACATGCAGAGGGTTGTGTTCAGACGGGCGGGCACGGTAAAACATGGAAGCGGTACGTCAACCCGTCAGGTGCCAATTCGGATCGCCTTTACCATGGTCAGGTAAGTGTGCCTGGCGGAGGCACGTCGGGTTTAGTGAACCTTGAAGCCGTCAATGACAAGCCGCTCGCGGTCAAATCGGCGCCGGAGGGTACTGACTTCGCCACGTGGTACCTGCGTTTGGGATACGTCGATAGCGACGGTGATTACGGTGACAATGGGTATGCGGACCATGACAACGGTACCGATGACCAGTGCAAGGACGTGGGGGCGGCGCGTGTTGTCATCACAATTACGCAGCACCCGGGGACGCCGGGCGTCGTTTGGCGGCCGATTAGCGCAAGGATTCGTCCGTGATGTGGCGTCTGACTATTGCGCTTATCGCTATCGCGCTGCCGCTTGGCGCGCAGCAGCCCATGGATCTCGTCTCGGAACTGATCGATAATAATGGCCTGCTCATTAATCCGCACTGGCGTGCCCAGGAGGCGAATCGACAGACGTTACCTGATCCGGCGGTGCTGTGTAACGGATTTCACAACGAAGACGACGCACGATTGTTCAACAACTGCTCCTCGCAATCGCCTACCGTCGACGAGCCGAGCGCACTACAGCCGGTGATGTACGCGACCTGTCAAGCCGAACATCCCACAGGCACGGTGCACGGACATATTAACTGGTTCCCGGTCACTTACTACGGTCACCTGTACTTCCTCGACTGGCAAACCCCGATCTCAGTCAATGACAACGGTGTCGGCCTGGGTGACGACGATTACGATCTGGTGCTCGTCCGCTCCGATCGGTCCGGCGTCACGATCGGCAATCACAACCGATCAACAAGCGGCGACATTGGCATCGACGTTGAGTTCAATGCCGCAGAAACAGTCGATACGTTTACGGCACCATGGTGGACTGGCCTCCGCGCCCGCGTCGAAGCGCATCCGGGCTCGTGGGAATCCGCACGTCAAATCGTCGATGGCAAGCTTGCCATCATTACGGCCCTCTATGGCATCGACAATCAACATCAGGCACATGCAGAACTGCACCCTGTCTATCTGCTCGCAATCCTGGACCGCGACGACGCGCGAGAACAAGTCTGGGAGTTCTTCGCGCGGAATTGGGGCAACGAAGGCGGTTGCAGCCAAGACGACCACCACTTGCTCCTACCCGACAACGTTGTGTCCGTCTTCTTTCAAAACCCCAGCGAAGACGAGAAACTCGTCGGCATTGACGAGACGACAACCGAGTTGCACAGCCGACCTGCCGGTGCGACGGCATGGCGCGCCATTACCACACCTCATGGCGTCGTCGTCTCGTTCAAACTACTCCGTCCACAAGACCACTCCATCATTCACGGAGAACTCCACCTCCAGAAGACGGGGAGGTCCCGCCGGCCGAGCATGATGACCGCGCGTATCCCGGCCCCTGCCGGACGCCCGCGCCTCGCACGCGAGCCAGAAACGACGAAGGAGTGGGACGTACTGATTTCGCGGCTCGATTCGTCGCAACGACAACTTTTCGCCCGGGCCATGACTGACGAACTGCAGGGCAGTCGGATGCAGACGGCCGCGGACCGAGAGCAGAAGTTGCACGCTGCGTTGCTCGCAACACTCGGCAGCGAGCAAGGAGTGCAGCAGTTCCTCAAGGTCCTTGCAACGTTACATCATTAACAGTGAGGCTGAGCGAAGGGAGTTCAAACTCGAAGTGCACAATCCCTAGGATTGCGCCGCGTTCCTTTCAACGCCTCATCGCCAGTGGGGTGACCGAGCGTCGCAACTGCAGGTGACAGTGCTGAATGCCGCAGCAACGCGTTTCAGTTGAGACTCGGTTCGCGAGTTCTATATGCGCCGCAAGTGCCAGCACTTGATGCGAAAAACCCGTTAGCCGTTCAAATCCGCCAGGAGGGCTCTGAAATTCTTGGTCCCTGTCACTCGCGTGCTCTGAGGTGCGCAAGCCATCGCTGGTTCATTTCTTCTATCATGTCGCGGTGTTCTTGTTGCGCCTTCTCCCGGCTGGCTTTCAGTAATTCGAGCCGCGCCGCGATCACATTCGCGATTTCAGATGGCGTGTTCGCTGTGGCTTTCTCCTGAAGTCGCCGGAACATACTTTCGGACGTAACACGATCGGCATAGTAATTGAGTAACTGCAGGCGGGCCTGGACCGTGATACCGGTACCCGTCATGACGAGCCAATCGAATAGATCTTGGAAGCTAAGATCGTCCACACCGCCATCGATGACCAGGGACCGCACCGTTCCGATGACGTCATTATCAGTGTGTAATTTGTCGAGCAATGAATCGTGATCGACCCACCCTTCTGACGCCAAGACATTCAGTGTTCTTCGCAATGTAGTATCAGGCCTCTTCCAATAGTGAATAGCAACCGCGCGTAGTAGGTCCATGGGGATGGTCGGCCCACAGACCTCACGCAAAGCGACAACGATCCATATGAGCTGGCGGTCGAGACTACGTCCTTCTTCTCGCCGAAGGTAGCGCCACTGCGCCCGCCAATACGCACAGCTCTTTCGCCAATAAGTCGTCGTGTGACCTCTGTGCGGTGCTCCGCTGGTCATGCTGGCCGCAACATCCATGACGCGCGCAACAATGCCGGCCGGCGTCCTAATGCCAGGCGATGACTTTGCGAATTCTTCAAGCGCGTCCGGATCGGCATCGACGCTCGGAAGCATGCGCGGCACATAATAAGTTAATAGAGCCTGCGTCAGGCCGCGCTCTGCCACAATCACATGGCGCCTGAATTCTTGGTTAGCGAATTGAAAATCGTTGTAAATCGCAGAAAGGCGAGACTCGTCCGCGCTGCGCATAGTAATGATACAAGTGAAACATTCAGGATGCCGAGCCTTGGCGTACATGATGACTTCGAGAGCTCGCAGGTGGGAAACCCCCGTCGGGCGCAGACCGTCAACGATGAGTGCAACGTCGCCGCGCTTCGTGAGGTCCTCCGCGAGTTGTCCAACCAAAAGCATCTCATTGTGCGCGTAGTGCTGATCTTCCAAGAAAATCGCGATGCCGTCAGGCAGATCTTCGCGCAATTTGCGATAGAGTGTCGTCGACTTGCCAATGCCTGGCCGCCCAACGATACAAATGTTCGCGCCTCGCCAGGTGCTCGTGTGCGCCTCTCCTTCAGTGGCGGATTCATGTTTTGGCAGTGCACGTGCCAGCGGATCGTCCCCAAAGATCGCATTGCGTAGTTCATCATCGGCAGCAATGCGTGCAACCCGAAGCCGGCCATCACCGAATTGTCGACTCCAGACCCATGCTGCGTTAGAAAGGAAACTTGCTGCCGCGACCGAGTCAAACACTCGGATTCTCGCGCTAGAGATTGGACATCGAGCGACTGAGCGGAGAACCCCCTCTTCGACGTCCGCATATCGGTGATTGGTGCAGAACACCACCCAGTCGGGCGCGTCCCGATTGTTCGCGAGAAGACGAGCGACCCGCGCGAACCGCGATTCGACCCATGCTTCAATATCGGCGCCGGCGAGAGCAGGTAAGAGCCAAAACGCAAACGTTCCCGAGATGTCGTTCCCGCAGATCCGTATCCGGAGACTGTAGACGCGCAGCTTCACCTCGACGTCCTCGAGTTCGTCACCATGAAAGTGGCACAGCCACGCGCGCAGCAAATCGTTCCAGACCGCGAACAGATGCGAGTCGTCTCGAATGTTTCGGAACGCTAGTTCGAGATCCGCCCGATCGGCCCATGGCAGTTGTTGATCGCTAGGAAATGCAGACACGCGTAGCCGCAGCCGCTCGGCGCGCGTCCGGACATCGTCTGCCAGCCAAGCTTCGTCGCGCGTTAAGCCGAGCCAGATGACGCCCTGATGCACACCGGTCATGAGCGCGCCGTGGAACGGTACGCCAGCGGGAAACAAGTGATGTGCAAAAATCAGATCGGCAGGATCGTGCGGGGGATCGAGTGTTCCTTCACGCCAACGCTGGTATTTCCCGCCAGTCGGCCGCACGAAGTCTCGGAGGCGTGCTTCAACAAACTGGCCGGCGTCAAATGCATGATCGGCCGTAGCACGACCGGCGAGTTCGCGAAACTTTGCCCGCGTGATCCACAGTGCTCCCTCAGCTGCCGCGAAGCCCAACCCCCGCCGTCCATCGGGATAGCCGGGTGCGATCTTTAGACGAGCGTCGCTGCAAAGCTTACGCAGCGTCTTCGTAAACGCGTCTTTAGCATCGCCCCCCGCGATGCGCCAGTACACATAAACATAAGCACGGAATTCACCTATCGAAAGAGACATCAGCAAAAGTTACTTAAACCACGCCGCACTAACCATGGCGTGAAGTCAGACAGAGCAACTACCTACCTAGCCTGTGATGCCTCGCCGAACGAGGCGCTTCGTTTTGATGGGACGATCGCGAATGCGTTGTACTACAACCGACCGCGTTTTCTCATGAGCGGGCGGACGCTACCGGTGTCGTACTTCTCCTTGGAACTACAACCGGAAGCCAGCGGCTACTGCGTTTCCTTCACTGCCTTTCCGCCCCCGGACGCCACCCTAGGACCCTACGACTACCCAGCTCTCACGTACATGATGCGATATGTCCACGCTCCGAGCTACCTCGAAGACATCACCGAGGCGCTGGCAAGCGCCACTGGGGCACAAGATACCTCGACGCCATGGTCCTACTCGCCCACCGATAGGACTGTTCGCCACCCCACCCGACCGGTCGAATGGTCGGCGAAACGATTCCTAGAAGGTCTGGTGTCCGATGATCAGAAAATCCGTATCGAACAGCAACTTTTGAGGATTCCGGGGCTCTCTGTGCACCGCTGATCAACCGCACCTCTACGACAAGAAAACGTTCACGTTCAAGCGTTCCCCGGCAAACGCATGGGGCCTATGTGTGATCACACTTCTTCACGTAACTGCCTCACGCCACGTTAGTTCTGGCGCCAGCCGCGAGTCTCGTTAACGCCATGGGCAGACGCCTTCTGCTCGGTGAGGGTAGGAGGTCACACATGGATGTTCTAAGTAATGTGTCGCGGCTCTCGATCCGGCGCGATCCGGCGCCGGATGTGCGGGTGCCGCTTGGCGGTGAGGTGTTTTGGCCGGTTCGGCTCTCGATCCCACTCTCGCCCGGTACCGAGGCCGTGGTGTCGTGGGTGGTTCCAGCCCCACTCTCCCGCTGCAGTGCCTGCGGGCAGATTCGGGAGGTTGCATGAACCCGCAACTGTCTCCAGCAACCGTACCCGAAGCGAGTGTTCGCTTGCACGTGCTCTTTCCGACTCATGATCCGCGTGGCGTCTCCTTTCCTCCTGACTACTTCGGCGCGGTGGAGTCGTGGTTGGTGCGAGCGGCGCGTGGTTTCACGCGAGCGGGTCTGGCCTTCGGCGCGTGGCAAGCGCCCGACGGATCGGTCGTGAACGATGAGACGGTGTCGTACTTCGTCTCGTGCTCGCAGGCTGACGCTCCGGTGCTCGCGCTCAAGCTGCAGACGCTCTTAACGGTGTTGTTCGAACAGCAGGCGGCGTTCGTGGAACTCGCGGACGTGCGTACGCTCGCGTGCTGACGGAGGATGCGATGCGCAAAGTAGCCGTTCTTCTGAGTCTGTTAGTTCTCGCTTGCGACGGTCGTGAGTCGGTGGGTTCGTGGGCGAAGGGGTTGGTGAGCGATCCGCCGCCACCCACCCCGATTGCGATCGTCATCGCTCTGGATGTCTCGAAGGGCAGCACCTGCGGCCAGGTTGAGTTGGCGTCGAACATTGAATCGGCGCTGCAAGTCGCAGCAAGTCGCCCGCACAGTTCTGTCGCTGTCTGGTTGTTCGGTGCTGACGTGGCCACGACGCGTGAGTTGGCGCGCGTGATCTCGCCAGAAGCAAGCACTCGTGGCGATCGTGCGCGCTCCGCGCAGCAGCGGCAATGGGTTGAGAGCAGTCGTGCTGACCTCTTGCGCACAACGCGCGTCATCTTTGACGCGCAGCCGTTGCGCTCCTCGCCGATCGCCGCAGGTATTACCACGATTCTGCTTTCGCGTCGTGATCCAAATCAGGTGCTTGTCGTCATCGGGGATGCGTTGGAGTCGACGCGTGAGACGTTCGATTTCGAGTGCAAGCACCTCCCGTCGACGACAGAGTTTCTTGCTCGTCTGAAGTCGCTTTCGTTCCTGACGCCCGGGTCGCTCACGGGTACGCGTGTGGTCTTCGCGAATGCGCGGATTGCGCCGGTGGGGGAGAACCGGTGCGCGATGACGGTCTCGCGCGTCGCTTCGGTGCGGTCGCTGTGGAGTGCGGCAATTTCGAACGCTGGTGGGACTGCGAGTTTCACGACCGATGCGGTCTCGCCGGCAGAACTGGAGGGAACGAAATGAATTTGTTCACGCGTGGCCGTGCGCGTCGCGATGCGCGCGCCGGCATCAATACTGTCGATCACTACCTGACGAGCAAGAACGGTGTCGCGCTCGAGTTTGACCCGGTGGGGAACATGGAGCATGCGCGCATCAGTCGCGACCTGCAGGGTGTGGAAGTGGAGGAGTACCGCGAGCGCCTCAGTCGTGTTGAGGATGAGCTCACGCACCATGAAGCATCCAGCTCTCTCACGCTGAAGCTCACGGCATGCTTCGTCGCTGAGGTCGTCGGGTGCACGTTGCTCTTTCGTGGCTTGGGCTTCGCCGGCATCGAACGACTCGTGCCCGCGATTCTCTTCGCGTCCTTCCTCTTCTGGATCACGAGTGAAACCAAGCGCCAAGGAGGTGCTGCATGAAACGCTCACCCTGGTTTCTCGCCACGATCGCCGCATTCGCACTCGTCATGGTCGCCGTCACAATCCTGCGCACACTGCAAGCGGGCAACGACGACGGCTCCCGTGTCGAAGAGTTCGCGATCGGCATCGTGATGTTGGCAACGACATGCGGCGGGGCGGTACTAGCTGAAAGCATCATGAGCCGTCGCACGCCGAGCGTGCACCTTACGAAGGAGCGCCGGAACCTACGACGACGGCTACGCGATGCCGAGCGTCGCCAGCGTCGTGCTCGAACGTACGTCGAACGCTTCGAGCGCGAACGCGTCCGCCAACGCGACCGTAAGGCGCGCGACCGCGCCACCTACCTCGGCAGTCACGAATACACCACCGCAACAAAGGAGGACGTATGAGCAACGCACTTGTCTCAGTCGCATCGAAAGAACTGACGATTTTTGATGGCGGTACAAACCACGGTGGTCGCGAGCTAATCCCGCACGTCGCACGGCTGCAGCGTGAGAGCGATGTGCTCAACGTGAAGGTTGTCGGCGTGGATCCTGTACCGGGTCGCGCGAACCGCTTCATCACGCAGGCCGCGCAGTTCGGCCTGCGCGGAGAGGCCCGCGAAGCAAAGATCGAGGACGTCATCAATGACGGCATCCCTGAAGGAGCGCCGGTCATCCTCAACATGGACACGCCCGGAGCGCACGCGATGGCGCTCTATCAACTCGCAGATCGCAAGATTGCCGTCCTCGGCGCACTGTATGCCGCATCACCTATTGACGGACAGCTTCACGGGTTCCGCTACGTGTGCGCTGCCGACGAGCACGAGGAGAAGCGTGAAGTCGCGGGCATGTTCCGCAGCCTCGCCGCCTTCGCCGCACGCGGTGGTCGCGAGCGCGTCTGGGGTACTCAAGGTCGCCCCGAGCACCTGCCGCTCGAACCGGTCTATCGTGACTGGACGGGCCGCTTCGTGCACGAGAATCTTGCGAAGCTTGCCGTCGGTCTGTCCTCGATCAATCACTACGTCGAGATGACCCGGGATGGCAATCACACGCTGCCCATCATCATCCGCGACAGTTCCGGCGAATGGGCATCACCGTTTGCGCTCGCAACCGCAGTTCTTGGCAATCCGCCCACGCCGATTCTTGGCGGTGATGACTTCGTGATCGCAGAGCTCGGCCCTAACGGTGTGCGCTTTCACTTCGCGCGCCTCGGCAAGACCGACGGCCGCGTGCGTGTCAACGGATACGCCGGGTTTGATCACGAAACGCTCGACGCGGCAGAACGTGCCGAGCGTGAACGGCAGCTGGCGCACGAGCAGTCCTTGCAGCGGGCGGATCGCGCGCGACAAGAGCGCGAAGTCATGGAAGCCGTCCGTCGCGCCGAGCAGCAGACCGTGACGCGCCGTCGCCCCTTCTTCTTCACGGACTAAGGACGATGCTCTTCTACCGCACCCTTGTGCACGCCCTTGTGATTCTTCTCTGCGTGAATGTGCTCGCCGCCGTCGCGGCGGCGGCACACGCCGAGGGGATCACGCTCGTGCTCTCGCTGCTGGACGCGGCGTACTACCTCTTGTTCGCCAGTGCGTCAGCTGCCGCCTTGAATCGGCAGCGCGCACTGGTGCTCGTCCTCGTGGCCCTCGCAGTCATGCTTACGTGGCCGCTCGCGCCGCAGCGCATTGTTCATGTCCTGCTTCCCATCGCTGCCGGCGTGCTGCTTGGCAGCGGTCTGCAGCAACTCTTCAACGACGCCAATCGTGTTCGGAGGACTCATGGCCGACGTTCCCAACCCGTACGCTTCCCGCCCGTCCGTGAACCAGCGCACGACGAGCAGAACGACGATCCGCGACTACTTCAGTGACCAACGCTTCGACATCGGGGAGGTCGTGGAGGACACCACAATCGATCCGCAGGGGAGTCGGACCGCGCGCCTCTCGCGTGTGCTCGTGCGCACCATGGATGGCCGTGTCGTCAGTGAGCAGGATGCGGTGTACGCATGCAGCGATTGCGCACGTGACGGACTGCATCAGGCCGTGATGCGTGAGTGCATGCACTGTGGCGCGCTCTCCTGCGCGCGCTGCATTCGTCACGTGGAGGACCAGGAGGGGTCGCTGCGCTTGTGTCGCTCTTGCTATCGGGAGTGGAGGTGGGAATGGCTTTGCTCGTTCAGACCGTCGATCCACGCGAACTTGCTCGGCTAAGGGCGATCGCGGATCGATTCGAACTCGGCCGGCATGATCCGATGATTGTGCACACGCTTGCGGCGATCGATCCCGAGCACCCGGTGTATGGCGATGTGACCGCACTGCAGGTGGTGCGTGATCGGCTGCGTGTCTACGTTGAGTTTCATCGCGAGCACCCATTCCGCGTCATGCCACCAGAGGCGACGCACGGCTCATTCATGCTTGCGGTGCAGCACGCGAACGGTACACCCGTACGCCGGACGAATGAGCATTTCGCACAACACGTCGGCATCTTCGGAGCGACAGGCTTCGGGAAGACGACGCTACTCGCATCGTTGCTTCCGCAACTCCTCGCCGCCGGCGTGCACCTCATCATTGTCGACCGCAAAGACGACACGCGTGCGCTCGCTGCACACGATGAGCGCTTCCTCATCCTGCATCCTGATGTTGCGCTCAACATCATCCAGCAACCGCCGGGGATCACGCGCCCGGAGCACATCAGCACCATCGTCACGTGCCTTGCCCGTACCTTCTACGGTGGCGAACACAATAAGCAAGTCCTCACGGACGCCCACCACCAGGCATTCGCGCAGCATGAGCAGCCATCACTCGCCGATGTCATGGCCATCCTGCGGCGCATGAGCGCCAAAGGCGATACGTTCTCCCGCCGTGACGCGATCACCGGCGCGAGCTTACGGTTGCAGCGCTTCGCCGCGCTCTACCCCGGCATGTTCCACACTCGGGCGGGCCTGACGGTCGATGACCTCTTCACGCACTCCCTCTACTTTCCCATTACGGCAGCGAATGAGGCGAGCGAGTTCGCCATCACGTTTCTGATTCATGAGTTGCTGTTCCATCAGCGTCGGCAGCAGCGGCGCGGTGGCCTCTCGTACGTCGTGGTGTTAGATGAAGGACTCTCCGCGTGGAACGCGCAGGCCAGCAACATCGATCGGCAGCCGCTGCTCTCCTACGTCCAGTCAATGGTGCGCGAGTACGGCATCGGCATGATCGTCACCAGCACGAGCGTCCAACTCCTTGATCCACTGCTGAAGGCCAATCTCGGCACGCAGATCGTGATGAACCTTACCAGCGCCGCGGAGAGCAGCGAGATCGCCCGCACCTTCGGACTCACCAGCGAAGAGCACGAGTTTCTCAACACACGCCTCGTCCGCGGCGAATGCATCATCAAATTGGCAGATGAGTGGCGACATCCCATCCTGGCCACATTTCCGCGCAGCACGAATGAGAAGGCAGTCAGCCCGAGCGATTGGCAAATCGCACTCCGTCGCACCGATCAACTCGCAGCGCTAAGAGCATTGGCAGCAAGGGAAGGGATCGAGGGCAAGGGGCAGCCGACGCCGTCGCATGAACCCGCGCCGTCATCCGCACCACCGGCACGCGTTGCGCCGGCGGTGGAGCAACCCAGGAACACGAAAACGATTGCGCTCAACAAGCACGCCACGGCCATCCTCAACGATGCTGCCGAGCATCCGTACACCCTCACCACGCCGTGCTTCAGTCGCTGCGGACTCCGACTCTCGGAAGGAGAACGCGCGAAGACCACCGTGATGAGTCTTGGGTTTCTCGAGTCGCACCGTGTCCGTACCGGCGCCGGGCGTGGCAAGACCGGCAACGCATTGCGCCTCACGCCGGCAGGACACGCATGGCTTGGCAAGCGACCACCGAAAGGCACGCGCGGTGGTGATTCGGTGCAACACGCGTTTCTCATCCACGAGCTGTCGCGGCGCATCCCGCGCAGCACGATCGAGACGCTCAGCGTCGACCTCGTCGTTGCGTACAACACCACGACACACAAGCAACTACTCAATGCAATCGCGCAGCTCAGCGAACGACAGATTGCGCTCAACGATGGCGACGTGATCGCGCTCGAAGTCGAATGCTCGCGCCCCGAACTCACCGGGCCGCGCAACGTCGCACGCAACGAGGGGTTCGCGCTCACGATCATCGCAACACTCGGCCAGGCCGAAGCGCTGCAGCAGACCATTGGTGCAACAGACCGCGTCGTCCTCCTCGACGTTCTCCGACTGCTCGACGCACTTCGGTCATGACTCGCGACGACCTTCTCGCGCAGCTGACCACCGCGGAAGCGGAACGGCTGCAGCTGCTCGCACGCCTGGTCGCGCTGGAGGTCGCACAGCACCTTGGCGGACCGCAGGATCATCTCCTCACGGTGCGCGACGCGGCCGTGATTCTTGCGGTGACGCCGGACTGGCTGTACCGCCACGCCGATGAGTTCCGCTTCACGGTGCGACCAGGACCAGGGCAGCTCCGGTTTAGCACCATCGGTATCCAAGACTACCTGCGACGGGAGCGAGGGTAGCTACGGTTTCGCTACTGGACTTTCGCACGACGTGACCGCTTCCTTTTGAATGACATGCGCGGCGACGGACGCATCTACAAACGACGGGACAGCAACCACTGGTGGATTGCGTACAACCACCAAGGGAAAGAGCTGCGCGAGAGCAGCAAGAGCGCGGAGTACCGCGACGCGCAGAAACTCCTCAAGCGTCGGCAGCAGGAGCTCGGTGCAGAAACCCTCGGCCTGCAGACCTTCATCCCGCACCAAGACCGCATCACTGTCAGCGACCTGCTCGACGCGTTGGAGCATGACTACAAGCTGCGCGGCAAGTACAGCCCAAGCATCACGTGTCACCTGCAGCGCGCTCGCGACAACTTCGGGCACTACCGCGCCACCAAGCTCACGCCCAAGCACATCGACACGTTCATCGAAGCAGCACTCGAAGCGGGACGAGCGCCGGCAACGATCAACCGCAGCACGCAACTCGTCGGGCAAGCATTCAACCTCGCGCTCCGACGCCGCGAACTCAACACCAAGCCCTACATTCGCAAGCTGCCCGAGAAGAACACCCGCCAAGGATTCTTCGAACACGACGAGTTGGAACGCGTCATCGAGCACCTCCCTACGTATCTGCAGGACGCGTGTCGGTTCGCGTACCTCAGCGGGTGGCGCCGCGGCGAAGTCTTCACGCTCGAATGGAGCGACGTCGACCAACGTGCCCGCGTCATCCGCCTCCGACCCGAGGAAAGCAAGAACGGCGACGGACGCACGCTCGCCCTCGAAGGAGACCTCTGGACGATCATCGAGCGACGCTGGAACGAACGCGTCATCCGCAACGGCCGCACGAGCAGGATCGCCACGCTCGTCTTCCACAACGAGGGCCACGCGATCGTCGACATCAAGAAAGCATGGGCAACCGCCTGTACCAAGGCCGGAGTAGGCAAGAAGCTCTTCCACGACTTCCGACGCACCGCGATCAGGAACATGGTCCGCGCCGGTGTCCCAGAAACCGTCGCCATGAAGATCAGCGGCCACAAAACTCGCAGCGTCTTTGACCGGTACAACATCACCGACGAGCGTGACCTGCGCGACGCCATGAAAAAGACGCAGGAGTACCTCCAAGCCAAAGCCTGAAGGAACCGCGCTTGCAACCTAGCAAGCAATATGAGCGTGTTCGTTCTCATCCACGGTGCGTGGCATGGTGCCTGGTGCTGGCAAACCGTCGCTGACCTGCTACGAGCAGAGGGACACCAGGTCTTCACACCGACGCTCGCTGGACTCGGTGAGCGGTCCCACCTCCTGAGCTTCGACATCACCTTGGAGACGCACATCGCGGACATCGTCGATATCTTCACCACCGAACGACTCGACGATGTCGTCCTCTGCGCGCACTCCTACGGTGGATGGCCCACGTCCGGCGCGCTCGAACACATCCATCGACGGGTAAGAGCACTCGTGTTCCTCGACGCCCATCTACCGCAAGACGGACAACGCGGCTACGACACGTCGAACCATCCCGAGAAGATCGACGAAGCGCTCGCACTTGGACAACCAGGAACTGACCATCCTCACGCCTCGGAGTTCGTGAGCGCGGAGAACAGCGCGTGGGTTAACGACCTCTTGACCAAACAACCCGTCGGCGTCGCGCTGCAACCGATCCGACTCACCGGCTGTCGCGAGGCGATCAAGAAGAAGCTCTACATCCGCACGACGAAGTACGTGAGTAATCGTTTCAATCAGTGTCGCGACGACGCGAGAACGACCGGGTGGCAAGTGCTCGAAACGCCGAGCATGCACGACATGATGATCGACGAACCAAAACTCCTGGCGAACATCCTCACTACGCTCGCAGTTGCACCCCTCGCCGCATGACTTTTCCGAGAAGTCGGACGGTTCTCGGACAGTTAGCGAATCTGTGGAAGTAAATCTGAATAGTCCAGAAACACTAAAGCCGCTGTTTCCAGCGGCTTAGATCATGTTCGATTGGTTGCGGGGGCGGGATTTGAACCCGCGACCTTTGGGTTATGAGCCCAACGAGCTACCAGACTGCTCCACCCCGCGTCACTTGGTGGGTCGCAAAGAGGGCGCGATTATGGGGGCGGCGGCTCCTTGCGTCAAGGTCCACGTCAACGGGGTGGGGGTGGGGGTTATTTCCCGGGGGCGATGCTCGTGCGGATGGCGGCGAGGAGCTCGGGGGGCACGGTCGGGAGGGTGGGGGGGCGGTGGGCGGCGCGGGCCATGGCGATGGTCTCGCGGTAGCTCGCCAGGTACGCGACGCACGAGGGGCAGACGCTGAGGTGGCGGTCGAACGTGGCGCGGGTGTCGGGGGCGAGCTCGCCGGCGACGTAGTCGTCGAGGAACGTGAGGACGTCGTGGCAGGTCGGAAATTTGGTCGGTGCGTTCATCGCGGTCTCATGTGCGCGTCGAGCAGCGTGCGCAGTGCCTGTCGCGCGCGGTGCAGGCGGATCTTCACAGCGTTCTTCGTGATGCCCAAAATCGCGGCAGTCTCCTCGGTCGACATCTCTTCGATGTCGCGGAGATGCAAAACGATACGGTAGGCGTCCGGCAGCCGCGCGATGTTGGCGCGCACGAGGTCGCGGAGCTCTTCGCGTTCGAGCACGCTCTGCGCGTTCTCGCTCCACGCGACGCTCGGCTCGACCTGGTGTCCGTCCTCCTGAAACCGCGGGAGGTATTCGTCAACATCGAGCTCCTCGGGACGCCTGCGTTGCGCGCGCAGGCGCATGAGGCACGCGTTGACGACGATGCGGTGCAGCCACGTCGAGAGCATGGCCGTCGACTCGAACGTGCCGATGGAGCGATAGACGGCGACCATCGCGTCCTGCAGCACGTCGCGCGCATCGTCTTCATTGCCGAGGATGCGACGGGCGAGGCGGAGGAGCCGGGGACCGTAGACGCGGAGGAGCGTCTCGAACGCGTTGCCATCGCCGGCCTGCAACGCGGCGACGAGCGCGGCTTCACTGCGCGTGTGGTCGGTCGATAACACGTGGATTCGCGACCATTATGCGCGAATCGGAATCCGTGCGCCGCTGATGCCCGCGGCCGCGTCGGACAGCAGGAACGCGATCGTTTCGGACACGCGCTCGAGCGGCACGAGTCCGGTCATCCCCGACGCGCGCATCGCCGGCGTCGCCATCGACGCGGGCAGCACGGCGTTCACGGTGAGATCGCGGTTCTCGACGGCGAGCACGTCGACGAGTGTATTGAGCGCCGACTTCGACACGAGATACGCGGCGATGCCGGCGGACGGCGCGAGGGTCGCTTCGGAGCTCACCATCACGATCCGGCCAGGACGCGAGAGGTGCGGCAGCGCGGCGCGCGCGGCGTTGAAGGCGCCCGTTAGATTCAGCGCGAGCATCTGCGACCACGTCTCGTTCGACGTCTCGGCGACAGAGCCCATCGCGAAGCCGCCGGCGAGATGCACGAGTCCGTAGAACGGCGCCACCTGCGCGAACGCTGCTGCGATGCTCGCGTCGTCGGCGAGATCGCCGTGCACGGACTCGACGCCTTCGGGCGCCGCGCCGCGGGCGAGCACGACGCAGCGATAGTCGCGACGCAGGCGATCGACGACGTGCGTGCCGAGGCCGCCGGTGCCGCCGGTGATCAACAACGTTTTCATGTTGTGATACTAAGCTGGCGCGATCTTTTCTTGCGTGCGCAGCGGATGAAGCTCCTCAGCCCGGCAGTGGCCGTTCTCCTTCTCACGACAGCTCTGCGCGCGGACATGCTGCCCGGATTTCGCGTCGAACCGGTCGCGCAGGTGCCGGGCTTCGCGAGCTCGATCGCCATCGACTCGCACGGCACGATCTATTGCACGACCACGCAAGGGTGGATCTATCGCATCGACGGCGATCAGGCCACGCCCATCGCGTCGCTCCCGACGCACGACGGCGGCAACGGCGGTCTTCTCGGCATGGCGCTGCTCGACGACAGCACCGCCGCGGTGCATTACACGAAGTGGGACGGGCAGAAGGACGACAGCGCGACCGTGATCGCGGACGTGCTGTCGACGGTCGACCTTGCGACCGGCGCCGAGCAGGTACTGCACACGTTCGTGTGCGACGTGGACGTGCCGTCGCGCGGCGCGTCCGCCGAGCATCACGGCGGCAATCCGACGGTCGCATCGGACGGCTCGATCTTCCTCGGCATCGGCGAATACAACGGCCGTGTCGCGGCGCAGGCGGACGGGTGGAACGGCGGCCGCGTGTGGCGCGTGCAGCGCGACGGCACCGCCACGGAGTGGGCGCGCGGCCTGCGCAATCCCTACGACCTCGCGGTCGAGCCGGATGGTCAACATGTTGTCGTCGCGGACAACGGTCCCGACAACGGCGACGAGATCAACCTCGCGACGGCCGGCTCGAACCTCGGCTGGCCGAACACGTTCGGCAACGAGGCGCCGATGAGCGGCTCGATCGCGCCGGTGTACGTCTTCCCGACCACCGTCGCGCCGACCGGCGTCGCGCGGCTCGACGGCTCCAACGCGCTGCTGCCTCGCGGCTATCTCGTCGGCTCGTTCGTCACGAGCGCGGTCTACTACTTTCAGAATCTCGATGCCTCGCCGGTGGCGGCGCCGCACGCCGTCGTCAGCGAGCTCGACGAGCCGGTGATCGACGTGATGCAGGCGCCGCAAGGCGAGCTCTATCTCGTCACATCCGGCTTTGCGGGAACGAGCACGGTGCGCCATCTCGTCGTACCGCAGCGCGGCGACTGCGACGGCGACGGACACGTCGACTTTCGCGACGTCTATCCATTGATGCGCGAGCTCGCCGACGGCGACCCGCATCCGATGGTCACGGCTCAGGACGGCGCGTACGTCGGCTCGTGGGGCTGCGACGCGAATGCAGACGGGCTCATCACGGCGGCGGACCTCGACGTGCTCGGCCATCTCGTCTCCAGCCGTCGCCGCGTCGTCGGTACCCGTTGACACTGCGTCCCGAAAACCGGCCAGTCTTGGCGCAGAATCAGTGATTTGCGCCCATCCATCACGGCATTGCGGATGCAATGGAGAGCGGCGAAGGAGACATGCACATGAACCGAGCAGGTCATGCACTTGCGCGTCCGCTCCTCGCCCTGATGTTCGTCGCGACGCTCGCGACGGACGCGGCGTACGCGCAAACGAAAGTCAATCCCGGATTCAATCTCTTTAGCGCGCAGCAGGACGTCGAGATCGGCTCGCAGAGCGCCGCACAGGCGGAACAGCAGCTGCCGATCCTGCGCGACTCGGCGGTCGACAACTACGTCAACCGCATCGGCCAGCGGCTCGCGGCGAACGCGGGCGGCCCGCAGTTTCAGTATCGCTTCCGCGTCGTGAACGCCTCCGACATCAACGCGTTCGCATTGCCCGGCGGCTACGTCTACGTGAACCGCGGCATCCTCGAGAACGCGAAGAATGAAGGTGAAGTCGCGGGCGTCATCGCGCACGAGATCGCGCACGTGTCGCTGCGTCACGGCACGCACCAGGCCTCGAAAGCGTATGCCGCGCAGGCGGGTCTGCAGATCCTCGGCGGCATTCTCGGCGGCCGCGTCGGCGGCGGCACCGCGCAAATCCTCAACGCCGTCGGCGGCCTCGGCCTCAACGCGCTCTTCCTCAAGTTCAGCCGCGACCTCGAGTCGCAAGCTGACGTGCGCGGCGCGCAGATCCTCGCCGCGAGCGGTTACTCGCCCATCGACATGGTGAACTTCTTCCACACGCTCGAATCGGTCGACCAGTCGCACAAGACGAACTGGCTCTCCGATCACCCGGCACCGCCGGACCGCATCGCGCGCATTCAGAAGGAATCGCAGATGCTGCGCGTCGCGTCGGCGCCGACGACGAACCCGCAGCAGCTCGCATCGATTAAGACCTCGCTGCGCCGCTACGGAAACGCTCCAACGTCCGCGCAGATCGCGCAGGGCGTGGCGCGCACGAATCCGCCCATGACCAGCAGCACGGGAACGAGTTCCGGCGCCGCGATCGGCAACGTCGCCGCGCCGTCGCGCCAGTGGCGCACGTACACGAACAAGACGGCCTCGTATCAGGTCGCGTATCCGTCGAACTGGCAGGTCTATCCGTCGAACGGTTTCGGCGTGACGATCGCGCCGCAGGGCGGCGTCGGCAACGCGAACGGTCGCGCGGAGATCGTCTACGGCCTCGTCATCAATCACTACGATCCGTTCGGCAACAACCCGCGCGCGTACCTCAACAACGGCGGCGGCACGGGCGGACAGATCACGTTGCAGGAAGCGACGCAGGACCTGCTCCAGCAGATCCAGAGCAACAGCCCGCACCTGCGGCTGCTGAGCAACCAGGGCCAGCGCGTGAACATCGACGGACGCACCGGCATGGCCGTGGCGCTCGGCGGACGCAACCCGAACACCGGCGTGGACGAGCGCGTGACGGTGGTGACGCGCGGACTGCCCGACGGTCACGTGATCTACATGCTGTTCGTGACGCCGGAGCAGCAGGCGTCCGCGTACAACGGCGTGCTCAATCAGATGTTGTCGTCGCTGCAGGTGGACGATACGCACGGGCATTAAGCCGGCGCGGCCGGCTGCGCTTAAGGCCCAGCCTATCCGGGACGTGCGGCTGCAGCGCGAGTCCAGGATAGGCGGGCCGGGCCGGCCGGGAACACCGCGCAATGCGCTGCGTTATCATCGAGCAACTGGAGGACTACCACGATGTACGATGAAATGATCGTCGAGCCGATGCGGCGGGAGCTGACGCGGCTCGGAATTGAAGAGACTCGGACGGTGGCGGAGGTCGATGCGGTGCTCGGGCAGAAGAACGGCACCGTGCTCGTCGTCGTCAACTCCGTCTGCGGCTGCGCGGCCGGCATGGCCCGTCCGGCCGTGGCGATGGCGCTCGAGGGCGACGTCAAACCCGACCGCATGATCACTGTCTTCGCCGGCAACGACCGCGAGGCGACGCAGCGCGCGCGCGAGTATTTCGCCGGCTTCCGCCCGTCGTCGCCCGCGATCGCGCTGATGAAGGACGGCCAGGTCGTGAAGATGCTCGAGCGCTGGCAGATCGAAGGACGCCACGCGCACGACATCGCCGCCGAGCTCACCGCGGCGTTCCGCGAGCACTGCGCGACGCCGGTCAGCGTGCAGTAGACGCAAACGAAGCCACACGCTTTTTCCCCAGCCCGCCACGTGGCGGGCTTTTTGTTTGTGTCGTCGCGCATGACCGACTTCGAGGACCGCATTCGCCGCATGGCCCGTGAGGCGATGGTCGAGCTGGGACGCGACGGCGTGGAGATCGCCGACGTCGTCGAGCCGCCGGGGGCTGATTACTGCGTCATCTCGTTCACCGATGAGAACGTCCGTCCGATCGAGATTCCGAAGCCTCTCGGCGCCGGCGAGTCGCAGGAGCTCGACGAGATCCGCCGCGCGCTGCAGTATCGCTTCGGAACGTGATTGCTTGACGCCTCGCGCGCAGCCTCTCTAAAGTTCCGGGCATGCTTTCCGCCGGCCGTACGCTCTTCGTCCGTGCGCTCTCGGGCGCGGTTCTCCTCGCTCACGCAACGCTGCTGCACGCCGGCGCGTTCGAGGTCGGATGGCCGAGCGCGCGCTCGATGGGCGTGGGGGGCGCCTGCGTCTCGGTCGCCGATCCCTCGTCGCTGGCGTGCAATCCCGCGGCGATCGCGCTGCTGCCGAAAAAGAAAAACGCCGCGGTCGGCGTGATGGCGGGCGCGTTCAATCAGTCGCTCTATCAGGGACTGCCTCCGGGCGCCGGCACCGGCACCGCGGCTGAGCAGAAGACGCCGATGAGCCTCGTGCCGCACGTCTACGCAACGCTGCCGTTTCTCAAGACGATGGTCAGCGGCACCGGCATCTACACGCCGTTCCGCGAGCAGACGGAATGGTCGCAGCCCGACGCGTTCTCCGGGCGCTTTCTCGCCACGAAGTCGAAAGTCGACACGCTCGATCTGACGCAGGCGTTCGCGAAAGCGCTCGGCACGAGCGCGTCGCTCGGCGTCGGTCTCACGTATCGCTCGTCGAGTCTCTCCAGCGCGCGCCGTCTCGCGGCCGACTTCAGCGGAACGCAGCGCGAGATCGCCGACGTCTCCTTCGACACCGACACCGTGCGCTCGTTCGGCTGGACGCTCGGACTCTTTCTCCGCCCGAGCGCGCGCTTCTCGTTCGGGCTCGCGCATCACAGCGCGATCAGCACGTCCTATCAGGGCGTCGCGAAGATGACGCAGGTTTCCACCGGCGACGCGCAGCTCGACACGCTCATCGCCGCGTCGTTCCCGTTCGGCCAGGCGCTGCCGATCGCCACGAAGTTCCGCTTCCCCTCGCAGAGCAGCGGCGGCATCACCTGGGCGCCGTCGAAGCCGTGGATGTTCGTCCTCGAGACCAGCCGCACCGCGTGGAGCGGCACGAACCCCGTCACGTACACGGTTCCCAACGCGCACGTCCTCGACACGACTTACGACCTCGGCTTCCGCGATGCGTGGACGTATCGCACCGGCGCGCGCTTCCGTTTTCCCACTGGTCCGCAACTGCGCCTCGGCTACGCCCTCGAGAAGTCGCCGCAGAAGGACGCGAACGTCGGACCGTTCTATCCCGACGCCGACCGCACCACCGTCACCGCCGGCTTCGGTCTCGACTGGCTCGATCTCGCCGTCGGCTGGTCGACGTACAAGCAGCGCATCATCACGACCAGCGCGCAGCAGTTCAACGGCAACTGGCGCGCGAACGCGTGGACGGCGATGCTGACGATCACGAAGTAGCGCGCGAGCACTCAGGGAATCGTCACGGCCTGCGAGATCGAGTCCGATCCTGCGTCGTTCGAGACGTCCAGCGTCACCGTGTACGTGCCGCTCGCCGCGTACGTGTGAATGGGGCTCTGCGCGCTGCTCGACGTGTGGTCGCCGAACGTCCAGAGATACGAGGTCGGATGATTCGTCGAGCGGTCGACGAAGTTCACCTGCTTATTGTTGACGACGAACTCGAACGCCGCTTTCGGCGGATCGCCCGCGGCGATCGTCACGACCTTCGACGCCTGCGCCGAGCCGCCGTCGTTCGCCACCGTCAGCGTGACGGTGTAGTTGCCCGCCGCGGCGTACGTGTGGATCGGATTCCGCTGCGTGCTCGCGCCGCCGTCACCGAAGCTCCACGACCACGACGTCGGATTGCCGGTCGACTGATCGACGAAGTTGACCTGATGCCCGTTCGGCGTGGCCGTGAACGCAGCGACCGGCGGCTGATCGGCGGCGATGGCGACGACGCCGTTCGCGTGGTCGGAGCCCGCATCGTTCGACACCGTCAGCACGACCGTGTAGTTGCCGGCGCTCGCGTAGGTGTGCACCGGGTTCTCTTCCGTGCTCGTCGTGTTGTCGCCGAAGTCCCAGTGCCACGCGGTCGGCGTGCCGGTCGACTGATCGATGAAGTTGACCTGCTTGCCCGAGACCTGCGAGTTGAACTTCGCGACGGGCGGCGTGCCGCCGGCGACCGTGACGACGTCGCTGGCGTGATCGGAGCCCGCGTCGTTCGTCGCGGTGAGCACGACCGTGTACGCGCCGCTGTGCGCGTACGTGTGCACCGGATCGCGATCGCCCGACTGCACGCCGTCGCCGAAGTTCCACGTCCACGACGTCGCGCCTCCCGTCGACCGGTTGACGAAGTGCACCTCGGAACCTTGCACCTCGAACGTGAACGCGGCTTTCGGGGGAGTGCCGAGGGAGACGGGGACGAACTGGCTCTTGTTCGAGTCGCCCGCCGAGTTGCCCGCGGTGAGCGTGACGATGTACGTGCCCGCCGTCGCGTAGACGTGCTGCGGATTGCGCTCGGTGCTTTCGGTGCCGTCGCCGAACTGCCAGCGATAGTGCGTCGGATTGCCGGTCGACGCATCGGCGAAGAGGACGGAGAGTCCGGTCTGCGCGAACGTGAAGTCGGCGACCGGCACGGGCGGCGGCGTGACGATCGGCAGATTCAGCGTGGCCACGTTCGTGCCGATTGAGGCGAGGATGTTCGCGACGCCCGCGGTCGCGCCGGGGAAGAACGCGACCTGCGCGGTGCCGCCGGTGAGCGTGACGGTCGTGAGCTGGATCGGCTTGCCGCCGCTGTCGACGCCGAAGTTGCCGAGGGAGGTGTTGAGCTTTGCTTCGGTGCCGTCGGCGGGTGCGGTGCCGTCGCCTTTCACGGCGCTGACGCGCAGCATCGTCGCGGACGTCGCGCCGGTCTCGACCTGCGAGACGTTCGTCGTCAGTGTGAGCGTGACCTGTTGCGCGTTGCCGCCGGGATCGGTCGGCAGCGCGACGGGATTGCCGTCCTTGTTGCAGGCGGCGAGAAACAACCCGAGCGCGAGAAAGAGCGCGAAGCGGAACCGTGTCATGGGCGGAGAAGGGACGTCCGCGAATTATATCGGCAAACGCGTCAGTGCGACACGGACGCCGCGCCGGCGAGATATCCCGCCGTCACGAGCAGGATCGCGAGCAGCACCGCGCCGATGATGACCAGGATCACGCCCTTGCGATGCAGCTGGATCGTGACGATGGTGTGCTTCATTTGCGAGTCGTCTTCTTCGCCGCGCGTCCGCGCTCGTCGTAGTCGACCGGCTCGCCCTTCATTTCGCCGTCGACGAACTCGGCGGTGCGCATGAGCGAGCCGTCGGCGCGGAACCAGCTCGTCGTGCCGTGCTGCACGCCCGCGCGCACCGTGACCGTCATGGCCGGCTTGTTCTGCTCGCCGTAGAGAATGCGCTCGCCTTCTTCGAGGCCGTTGCGATACGTCATGCGCAGTTGCAGTCGCCCGCGCTCGAAGAAACGCGCCTCGCCGTCGAGCACGCCCGTGCGATACGGAAGCTGCACTTCGACGTGTCCCTGCTCGTCGTACTGCACGAGCTCTCCGTCGAGAGCGCCGTCGTCGTCGACGGAGTAGCGGCGGCGGACGCGCCCCGCGTCATCGCGCTCGATCCGCTCGGTGGCACCCACGTTCGCGAGAATAGCAGGAGCTATACTCGGCCGCATGTCGAAGCCCGCCGCGCGGATGACGGACATGGTGCTGCAGGATTCGCCGCACTGCCACGCGCCGATCCATCCGCCCGCGCCGGTGCCGACGCCGTCCGCGCATCCCGCGCTGCCGCTCACGATCCTCAAAGGCGAAGCGACGGTGCTGATCGGCAACATGCCCGCCGCGCGTCTCACCGACACCACCGGACCGTGCATGCTGCCGGGCTGCGTTCCCGGCGGCCCGGGGATGATCGCGCTCGGCTCGGCGACGGTGCTGATCGGCAACATGCCCGCCGCGCGCGCCGGCGACATGACGGCGCATACCTCGTGCGTCGCGCCGATTCCGGGACCGACCGGCAAAGTCCTTCCGCCCGGTTGTCCGACGGTGCTGATCGGAGGCTGATTGCGCCGCTCGCATTTCGAGGCGCTGCAGCCGGTCTGTCCGTTGTGCCGCGCGCCGCTCGCGCTGTCGTCGATCGAACGCGGCGACGCGGACGATGTGCTCGAAGGCATCGTCGTCTGCGCGGGACGCGATTGCGCGCGCGAGTATCCGATCATCGACGGCATCCCGATCTTCGTCGGCGCGATCCGCACCTGGCTCGCCGCGAATCCGCTGCAGGTGCTGCTGCGCGACGATCTCTCCGCGCCGATCGAGTCCCTCCTCGGCGACGTCCTCGGACCCGGCTCCGCCTACGACACGCTGCGCCAGCACACCGGCATCTACGCGGACGATCACTACGGCTCCGGCGGCGGCGCCGCGCTGCGCGTGCTCGCGCGCGGACTCGATGCGGCGCACGAGCTCGCGGGTCCCGCGCTCGACGCCGGCTGCGCGACGGGACGCACCACGTTCGCGCTCGCGGAGCGCACGAACGCGCTGACCGTCGGCATCGATCTCAACTTCGCCATGCTGCGCATCGCGTCGCAGGCGTTGCGCGCAGGACGCGTGCGCTACGCGCGGCGTCGCGTCGGCGTCGTGTACGAGCGGCGCGAGGACGACGTCACGCTGCCCGCGCGCGAGCGCGTCGACTTCTGGTGCTGCGACGCCGCGGCGCTGCCGTTCGGCGGCGCGACGTTTGGAGTCGCGGCGAGTCTGAATCTCGTCGACTGCACGCCGTCGCCCGCGGAAGTGCTGCGCGAGCTCGGGCGCGTCATGCGCGGCGGCGGCACCGCGCTCGTCGCGACGCCGTACGACTGGTCCGCGTCCGCGACGCCCGTCGAAGGGTGGCTCGGCGGCCACTCGCAACGCGGACCGCACGGCGGCGCCGCGGAGCCGATCCTGCGCGCGCTGCTGGCCGAGGAGTTTGCGATCGACCGCGAGGTGGCGTCCGTGCCGTGGCGCGTGCGGCTGCACGACCGAAGCGCAGTCGAGTACGACGTGCACCTCGTGGTCGCGCGACGGAAGGGTTGATTCGCGGTGGCGCCGGACGTAAGTTGTTCCGGCAGGAAGAAAAAATGCCGGATCGCCGCCCGCCCGTTCCGCTAGCCGCGCCCGCGAATCGCGTGGCAACGCCTCAGTCGCCGGCCGCGGCCGTGCAGCGCCATGCAGCCGTGGCGCCGCATGTCGCGGCGGCGATGCAGCGCACGATGAAGGTGCCGGCGGCCGCGCATGTCGCGGCAGCGGTGCAGCCGAAGACGGGACCCGCGCCGCACGTTGCGGCGGCGATGCAACGGACGATGAAGGCACCCGCGGCAGCGCACGTTGCGGCAGCGGTGCAGCCGAAGGCCGGACCGGCGCCCCATGTTGCGGCGGCGATGCAACGCGGCGTTGGTGCCGTCCAGCGCGCGATCGCGCCTGCGCAGCGCGCCGGCGCGCGTGTCGCGGCTCCTGCCATTCAACGCCGCGCGCGCGGGGTCGTGCAGTGCTGCCTCTACTGCGGCGACGTCTTCTGCTACGCCGGCGAAAAGTGCGCGCGGCAGTCGCTCTTTCCGCCGGGCAGCGACAGCGTCGGCGTCAAGTACTACAACCAGAAGGGCGGCCACGAGGGCAAGCCGACCGAATGGGAGCATGTCGTGCCCGGCGCCTCCTATCGCAGCGCCGGCATGGGCGGCTCGTATCGCAGCGCGCCCGTCATCCAGATCCCGAAGAGCGTGCATCGCGGTGGCGTGTCCGGCTGCGGCGGCGGCATCAGTTCGACCGGCTCGAGCGCCTCGGCCAAGGTCTACTCCAGCGGTGTCGGCGGCCAGCTCGGCGTCAGTTTCGCGACGGCGTTGCGCTCCGCGCTCGCCGATGAGTTGAACGCCGCATTCGTCAACGGCGCGTTGAACATAGAGCTGGTCAACGGGCTGTGCCGGCTGATCGCGCTGCACATCGAGAGAGGAGACATCACCCAGGGCGAAGGCGGCGAGCTGCAGCAGTTCGTCATCTCGTCCTATCTCAACCGGCTCGAGCGTCCCGACCTCTTCGGCGGCAAAAAGTAAACTAGTTGATCTTCACGAGCGAGCCCTTCACGACGAGGATGCCGCTCGCCTCCACGTTGTGCATCCCCGAGGCCTTGCTCGCGATCATCGCGCCCTCGTTGGAGAGATTGACGCTGGCCTTGTTCGTCACGTTCAGTCCCTCGTTCTTGAGGTCCGTCGAAGCCTTGTTCGAGATCGTCAGCCCCTCGGTCTTGAGATCGGTGCCGGCCTTGGCGGTGAGCGCGGCGGACGACTGCAGCGTCATGTCCTGCGTCGACTTGATCGTGACCTTGCCGGTGACGGTGATCTCGAGGTTGCCGTCGATCTTCAGCGTGTAGTTTTTCGTGACTTTCTGATCGAAGTTGTCTTCGTTCGTGTGCGTCTCGGCTTTCGTCACTTTCACGTCGCGCGTGCCGGCGACGTTGTGCGTCTCGTTGCCCTTGTCGACGTTGATCGTGCGGTTGCCTTTCTTCACCTGCAGCGACTCGTTGCCCTCGTCGAGCGATACCGTGCGGTCGTTGTAGATGGCGATGGTCTGGTTGCCTTTGTCTTTTTTCTCGAAGCCGACCTTGAGGTCGTCGTTGTTCTTGACGACGGTGTTGCGGTCTTTCTCCGCCTGCACGAAGAGCTCCTCCGAATCCTTCTTGTCCTCGAAGCGGATCTCGTTGAAGCCGCCGCCGCCTTTCGACACGTTCGTCTTGATCGTGCTCTTGGTCTGATCGGCCGGCAGCGTGTAGGGAACGGTCTGCTCCGCGTTGTAGACCGCGCCGGTGATCAGCGGGCGATCGGGGTTCCCCTCGAGGAAGCTGACGACGACTTCCTGGCCGATGCGCGGGAGAAACATCTGTCCCCACGCTTTACCCGCCCAGCCATGCGCGACGCGGATCCAGCACGAGCTGTTCTCGTCGTTCTTCCCGAGTTGGTCCCAGTGGAACTGCACTTTCACGCGGCCGTACTTGTCGGTCCAGATCTCCTCGCCCGACTTGCCGACGACGATCGCCGTCTGCGTGCCGGGGATGATCGGCCGGCGCGTGACGCGCGGCGGGCGATACGTGACCGTGGCGGGGAAGGCCTCGAACGAGTTTCCGTAGCCGTCGAGCGACGCGTTGTGCACGAGACGCGAGACGACGTACGCGGTGTTGACGTCGTCGCGCGAATGGCCGGCCAGCGTCGTCTTCGCGCCGGCGAACCACGCGCGGCAGAAGCTCGTGCCGGTGAGCGTCTTCTGCGGCGACTCCTGTTCTTCCATGCGCAGTTTCGCGAGCGTTTCCGCCGCGTCCTTCTTCACGAAGCCGCCGGGGAACTCGTAGATGCGACGCTTGCTGCCGTCGATGGCCACCGTGCTGTCGGTCGAGCCCATGAGATCGGTCGACGGCGTTTCGAAGCCGAAGTCGTCGACGGCGTACTTGCCGGGGATGACCACCTGCTCGACGACGCACGAGGTCATGACGTTCTGCTGCAGCCAGTTGCCGGAGGTGCCGAGCGCCACGGTGGCCGCGCCGGGGCAGTCGGCGTAGGCCGAGGAATCGTCGGCGAGGACGAGCGTGTGCACGCCGTCGGCGTGCTCGAAGTGGTACGTGATGCCGGCGTCTTCGAGGAGGCGCGACACGAACGCGAACACGGTCTCGTTGTACTGCACACAGTACTCGAGCGCCGCGTACGTGCCGGTCGTACTATTTTTATAGTCGGTGAATCCGAGCTCGCCGAAGAGGCCCGTGATGATGTCGATGACGCTCTTGTTCTGGTAGACGCGGCAGTCGGCGATCATGGTCGTGAGCCAGAACCAGGGGTAGAGATCGGCGGCGTAGCTGTAGAACTCCGCGTCCGCGCCGGCCTGCACGAAGCGGCCGACGATGCCGTTGATGTAGCGCGTGGTGCCGTCGGCGAGGACGATGCTGATGGTCACGGCCTTGCCGACGATCTTCGAGAAATCGAGCGCGCCGTCCTCGGACTGCATCTCGAGGGCGTAGTGAAACAGGCCGGAGAGCTGCTCTTCGCCGCTGAAGCGCCGCAGCAGCAGCTTGTCCTTTCCGAGGGGGGTGGAGATGGAGATGTACTGCCCGTCCTGCGTGAATGGCATGCCGGAAGTGTAGACCCGCGTCCGCGCCGCGCTTGTCTGCGGACATCGGGCGGCCTATCATGAAGTCCATCCGGAAGGAGAACCGCATGCGTACGTCCGTGATCCAGGGACACTTTCCGCAAGGATTCTCGCGCATCGCCGAGGTGCGCCAGCGTGTGATGCGCAACGCGCCGCAGCAGGCGAAGGCCACGCCGCCGCAGCTGCATGCGGTCGCGCAGCCGCACGGCGGGGCGAACGCGATGCAGCTTCCGGATACGCTCGCGAACTTCGCCACCATCGGCGGCGAGCCGCTGCCTCCCTCCATCCGCCAGAAGATGGAGTCGTTCTACGGGACGTCGTTCGCCGACGTTCGCGTGCACGTCGGTCCGCAGGCGTCGGCGATCGGCGCGCTCGCCTTCACGCAGGGCTCGCACATCCACTTCGCTCCCGGCCAGTACAACCCGTCCTCGCCGAACGGCCAGCAGATCCTCGGCCACGAGCTCGCGCACGTCGTGCAGCAGCGCTCCGGCCGCGTTCGCAATCCGTTCGGCAGCGGCGTCGCCGTCGTGCAGGATCATTCGCTCGAGGCGGAAGCCGATCGCCTCGGCGCCCGCGCCGCCGCGCACACGCTGCCCGTGCAGGGCAAGTTCGCGCGTCCCGGCGCCGCCCCGTGCGCGCCGGGCCATCACGCACCGACGTGCCGCGGCGGACGCTGCGGCCGCTGAGCCGATGCTCCCGGCGCCGGTGCCTCCGGGATGCGCCGCGCCGGCGCTCGCCCAATGACGCCGGAGAATCGTGACGTCGAAGGGAAGGTTCGCCATTCGTACGAGCTCGTGCCGTACGCCGCGGCCGCGCAACATCACACGCATCCCGACCGGCTGGCCACGCTCGCGCGTCTGCACGGGCTGACGCCTGCGCTGCCGGAGCGCTGCCGCGTCCTCGAGCTCGGATGTGCGAACGGCGCGAACTTGATTCCGATGGCGATGGCGTTTCCGGAGTCGCGCTTCGTCGGGATCGATCTCTCACCGCGGCAGATCGAAGAAGGACGGGCGGAGCTCGCGGAACTCGGGATCGAGAACGTCGAGCTGCGCGCGATGAGCATCCTCGACTTCGACGCGTCGTTCGGCACGTTCGACTACATCCTCTGCCACGGCGTCTTCTCGTGGGTGACGCCCGACGTGCAGGAGCGCATTCTCGCGATCGTGCGCGCGCAGCTCGCGCCGCAGGGCCTCGCGTACATCAGCTACAACACGTACCCCGGCTGGCACCTGCGGCGGATGCTGCGCGAGATGCTGCTGTTTCATACGCGCGGCATCGACGAGCCGGAGCTGCGCGCGGCGAAGGCGTTCGAGCTCGTGGCCGTGCTGGCCGATGCGGCGGGCGATGCGCAGGATCCGCACGCGGTCTACCTGCGCGGCGCGCGCGAGCATCTCGAGGAGTATCGCGATCAGCCGAGCTACGTGCTGCACGAGTACCTCGAGGAGACGAACGCGCCGCTCTACTTTCGTGATTTTGCATGGCGCGCGTCGCGGCACGGATTGCAGTACGTGTCGGAGGCGGAGGCGCACGAGGCGGAAGTCGACAACCTGCCGGCGAACGTCGCGCAGCAGTTGCGCGCGTTCGCGAGCGATCGCATCGAGCTCGAGCAGTATCTCGACTTCGTGCTGAACCGCACGTTCCGCCGCACGCTGCTCGCGCACGGCGAGCGCGCGCTGGATCGGACGATGCGGCCGGAGACGATGCGCGCGTTGTACGCGGCGTCGCCGAGCAAGCCGCAGAGCGCCGCGCCCGATCTGCGCACGGGGATGAGCGAGAGCTTTCACAACGAGCGCGGGAAGCCGTTCTCGTCGAGCCATCCGGTGGCGAAGGCGACGCTGGTCGCGCTCGCGGCCGCGTGGCCCGGCGCGCTTTCGTTGGACGAGCTCGCGTCGGACGTGCATCGCCGCCTGCGTGCCGCAGGCGCGCCCGACGACGCGGATGAGGTGCTGCCCGATCTGCTGCACGCGCTCTTCTGGAGCGGCGTGGTCCTGCTGCACACGGCGGCACCGCTCTGCACGAGCGTGGTGAGCGAACACCCGCGGGCGACGCCGTTCGCACGCCGCGAGGCCGCGCGCGGCTTGCTCGTGACGAACCAGCGCGGCCGCGTGCTGAAGTTCGATGACCCGCTCGCGCGGACGCTCCTCCTGCAACTCGACGGCACGCGCGACCGCGCCGCGCTCGTGCGCTTCCTCGACGCCGAAGCCGCCGCGGGACGACTCGACATTCACGCCGGCGGCACTGCGATCCCCGATCCGAGCCGCATCCCGTCCGTGCTCGAGGCGCTCGTCGAGCACCATCTGAAACGGATGGCCGAGCTGGCGCTGCTCGTCAGTTAAGGTGCGCGCTGGGTTACTTCGCCGGGCTCTTCGCAGCGCTTCACGGCCGCGTCGACGTACGCCTCTTTCAGTCTGCCCGCGTTCTTCGCGGCGAGCAGCTCGTCGAGGAATTTGTCGCGCAGCTTCGCGTCGGCATTGACCGCGTTCTCGTACGCGTTCTGCGAGAATGACCGCGAGATGGCGGACGCCGCGTCGCTGGCAACCGCGCGATTGCTGCGCTATGCCGCGGCCGCGGCGGTGCTGGCGCTGCCGGCGGTTGCGCTCAGCGTTGTCATCTACACGTTGTTTCTCCCGCAGCTCTCGGAGAACCTCGCCGACGTTCCTGCGATGCTGCTCTTCCTCGGGCCGTCGCTGTATCTGCGCGCGGCGCCGCTGGCCGTCTTGTGCGGACTCTGCATCGGCCTTCTGCGCAACGCGACGGCGTGGTTGCAGGTAATCGTCGCAATCGCGTGCAGCGCCGTGGCAGGAGTCGCGTATGGATTCGCGGTCGCATGGCACACCATGCATCTCTCGCTGCTGTACGCCACGATCAGCGGCGGCGCGGCGTTCGCGATCGTCGCGGCGGGTGCGGCCATCTTCGGCGTACGGTTGCGCTGGCGCTGCTGACCGTGCCGGCGCATACTTCCGTCCGGGCATCCATGCACAATTCCGGCGACGTGATTCAAGGCGCTTTTCCGAACGGGCTCACGCGGATCGCGTCGCCGGTGCTGCAGCGGCGCGCGACGCCCACCGGCTCGTCGGTGCAACTGCCGCCGCAGCTTGCGATGCAGACGCACGGCACGGGACAACCGCTGCCGGTCGCGGTGCGCCAGAAGATGGAGTCGTTTTTCCGCACGTCCTTCGCGGACGTGCGCATCCACGTCGGTCCCGGGGCGACGGCGATCGGCGCGACGGCATTCACGCGCGGCTCGAACATTCACTTCGCGCCCGGCCACTATGATCCGGTCAGCCGTCACGGGCAGCAGATGCTCGGTCACGAGCTCGCGCACGTGGTGCAGCAGCGCGCCGCCCGCGTGCGCAATCCGTTCGGCAGCGGCGTGGCCGTCGTGCACGATCCGATGCTGGAGTCGGAGGCGCACCGGCTGGGACAGCAAGCCGCGGCGCACGTGCCGCGGCTCGTGCAGCCGAGGTTCGGCGGCGCGACCGTGCAGCGGATCGAACCGATCACCATCGGCCTCGGACTCGCGGCGGTGGCGACCGTCGGCGCGGTGGCCTGGGGACTGAGCTACTGTCTCGGCGGCCGGAACGATGACGTCGGCGGCGCTCCGGCCGATCCCGTGGCGCATCTGAAAAGCATGGACGGCTTACGCCAGCTGCGCGCGGACACGCGCTCGGGCGGCGACTCGCAGGGAACGACCGCGCTGCTGCAGTCGGGCGGCGCGTATTACCTCATCGAACAGGACAACTGCCGCAACTGCCAGGACGCGATGGCGGCGCTCGGCGTCACGTACGTCGACGCGGGCTCGCGTCACACCGGCTGGCACGCCGAGATGCGCATGGTGGCCTTCTTCAAACATCATGCGAAGGCGTTGGCCGGCACGACGATCTGGGTCAACAAGCCGATCTGCAAGGCGTGCGCGGCGGAGTTGCGCGTCGAAGGCGTGACCATGGCGGTGCCGATCGAAGCGGAAGATCCTTCCGACGACTGGGTCCATTGGAGGGTGATGGCGGGACTCGGTTACTCGCCGGCCGATGCCGCCTATCAGGGACCGGTGCGTCGCGGATGGGGCTCGCAACTGCGCGATGAGACGAACCAGTCGATCGCCAACGCGTACGGCGACATCAGCAATCTCGATCGCTCCACGCGCCGCCGATTCACCGGCAAGTACACGTAGGAACGCGTCACTCCGCCGACGCGCGCCACTCGAGGTTGCGCAGCTCCGCGCGCACCTTGCGCACGTAGTTCTGCGTCTCGCGATACGGCGGGATGCCGCGGTAGTTGTCGACAGCGCCTTCGCCGGCGTTGTAGGCGGCGAGGGCGAGATCGAGGTTGCCGCGGTAGCGGTCCATGAGCCAGGCGAGGTAGGCGGTACCGGCGGCGAGGTTGCGCTCGGGATCGAACAGCAGCGACGGGTGCACGCCGAAGCGCGCGCCGGTCTCGGGCATCACTTGCAGCAATCCGCGCGCGCCTTTGTTCGAGACCTCGTATGGATCGAAGTCGGATTCGACGCGCGCGATGGCGGTGACGAGGAGCGGCGGGAGATCGTGCTCGCGCGCGGCGGCGTCGATGAGCGGCGCGAAGCGCGCGGTGCGCGTCGACGTGCGGCGCGCGACGAACAGCGGACGCGCGAGCGCGGCGGAGAACGTCGCGGCGGGCGGCTGGGCGTCGAATGCCGCGCGCATGAACGGCGCGGTGCGCGTTTGTGACGCGAGCGGCGGCAGCGGGAGCGGGAGGGCGGAGGGCGGCACCGCGGTCGTGGCGGCGACGAGCGGCGCGGCAATCGGCGTGGCCTCTTCGGGTTCGCGCGGCCGCATCGCGACGAGCGCGCCGCACGCCAGGACGAGCAGGTGCAGCATTGCCAGCGCGGCCAGTGCGGTTCGCGCGACGCGGCGGTCGATCGTGAGTCGCACGCGGCGCTTCACAGGAACCTCCCCATGGCGTCGACGCTGATGTGGATCTTCGAGAACGCGGCGCCGGTGGACATCCGCTCGAGGATGCGCGTGGAGAGCTCGGGGAGCAGCGTCTGCGTCAGGATCTGATCGATCTCTCGCGCGCCGCTGCCGGGATCGCAGCGGTCGGCGAGCGAATCGACGAGACGCGCGTCGTACGTCAGCTCCGCGCCGTGCTGTTCGTGCACGCGCTGCCGGACCGAATGCAGCTTCAGCTCCACGATGCGCAGGACCTCGCGTTTGCGCAAAGGATAGTACGGGACGACCACGAGGCGCGCGAGCAGCGCCGGACGGAACACGCGCAGCAGCGCGGGACGCAACGCGTCGACGACCTTCTGCGTGTCGCGTTTCTCGGCCGGCGTGCGGCAGGCCTCGATGACGACGTCCGCGCCGGCGTTCGACGTCAGCAGGATGACGGTGTGGCGGAAGTCGACCGGCACGCCTTCGCCGTCTTCGAGCACGCCTTTGTCGAAGACCTGATAGAAGAGATCAATGACGTCGGGATGCGCCTTCTCGATCTCATCGAGCAGCACCGCGCTCCACGGCCGTCGCCGCACCGCCTCGGTCAGCACGCCGCCGCGCCCGTAGCCGACGTAGCCCGGCGGCGCGCCTTTGAGCGTGGCCACCGAATGCGGCTCCTGAAACTCCGACATGTTGAAGGAGATGAGATTGCGCTCGCCGCCGTACAGCACGTCCGCGAGCGCGAGCGCGGTCTCGGTCTTGCCGACGCCGGTCGGTCCGACGAGGAGGAAGACGCCTTTTGGTTTCGCGGGATCTTCGAGTCCTGCGCGCGAGGTCGAGATGCGGCGGCAGATCGCATCGAGCGCCTGCGGCTGGCCGATGATGCGCGACGCCATGCGCTCCTGCAACGTGAGGACGCCGCGCACTTCGTCGGCGAGGACTCTGCCGACGGGAATGCCGGTCCACCCGGAGACCACCGCGGCGATCGTGCGCGCGTCGCACGCGAGCGGCACGAGTGGCGACTCGCCCTGCAATGCATCGAGCTCGCCGCGCAGCGCGGCGACGCGATCGTCGTCGACGACGGTCTGCGCTTCCGCGCGGCGGATGTCCGCCACGAGCGCGAGCTCCTGCTGCCAGCGCGCGTGCAGGTTCTCGCGTTCCGTGCGCAGGCGCGCGAGCTCCTCGTCGCGTTCGGTGACGTCGCGTCCCTCGCGCGTGCGGATTTCGAGCTCGGCGGCGGCGATGCGGATGCGGCGATCGAGATCGTCGAGCGCGGGGGGCGTGCCTTCCTGCGCGAGCGCCACGCGCGCGGCGGCGGTGTCGAGGACGCCGATCGCCTTATCGGGCAGCCGCCGCTCGGGGAGATAGCGATGCGAGAGCTGCACGGAGCTGCGCACGGCCTCGTCGAGGATGCGCACGCGATGATGGCGCTCGAGCTGCGGCGCGACACCGCGCAGCATGTCGAGCGCGCCCTGCTCGTCGGGCTCTTCGACTTTCACGAGCTGAAAGCGGCGCGTGAGCGCGGGATCTTTCTCGAAGTACTTCTTGTACTCGCTCCACGTCGTCGCAGCGATCGTGCGCACCTCGCCGCGCGCGAGCGCGGGCTTGAGCAGATTCGCGGCATCGCCTTGTCCGGCGGTGCCGCCGGCGCCGATGAGCGTGTGGGCCTCGTCGATGAAGAGGATCACCGGCACCGCGGACGCTTTCACATCGGCGATCACGGACTTCAGCCGTTCCTCGAACTCGCCCTTCACGCCGGCGCCGGCTTGCAGCAGTCCGAGGTCGAGCGTCTTGACGGCGATGTTGCGCAGCGGCTCGGGGACCGTGCCGGCGGCGACGCGCAGCGCGAAGCCTTCCGCGATGGCGGTCTTGCCGACGCCAGCGTCGCCGACGAGGATCGGGTTGTTCTGGCGGCGACGCGTGAGGATGTCGATGACGTGGCGGATCTCGGCGTCGCGTCCGCGAATCGGATCGATCTTGCCGTCGCGCGCGTCGGCGGTGAGATCGATCGTGTAGCGATCGAGCGCGGTGGCCGGACGCGCGGGTGGTGGCGGCGCCGCGGCTTCAGGCGGGGACGCTTCTGCGGCGCTGGCGCTCGACGGAGAGTCTTCGATCGAGCCGTCGATGATCGCGCGCAGATTTTCGGCGAGCGCTTCGCGCGGGATGCGCGCGAGCGCGGGACATGACTCGCGCAGGCCGCGCAGCTGGTCGTCGTCGCAGAGCGCGAAGACGACCGCGCCGGTGCGCACCGACGGCGACTCGAGCAGCAGTCCGGAGCAGACCCACGCCTCGCGCAGGAGGCGCACGAGCTGCGGCGAGAGCGCGGGCGTGCGGCCGTTGCCGCGGCTGAACTTCTCCATCGCCGACGCAAGCTGCGCGGCGAGCGCGCGCTGGTCGACGCCGAAGTGCTGCAGGACGATCGCGGCGTCGCAGCCGGGAAGCTCGAGCAGTTTCGCCAGGAGATGCTCGACCTCGACGTTGTAATGCGTCTGCGCGACGCAGAGCGCGACGGCGTATTCGAGCGCGCGCTTACAGATCGGGTTGAGGCGCGAGATCAGCGCGCGCAGCTCGCTCATCGGCGCGCCACCAGCCGCACCTGCGTGTCGTCGGAGGTGTCGCGCGTGAGGCGCGTGTTGTCGCCGAGGCGCAACGCGGGACCGAGCTTGCGCGCGTTGCCGAGCTTGTGCGGCGTGCGGTGCAGCCACGACGTGCGGCCGAGGCTCGCGTGGCCGTGGCGGGAGATGCGGAGGCGCGGAACGGCATCTTTCCGCAGCACCGGACGGATGGTGAAGCCGAGCTCCTCCCGGATGTAAAAGCGCACGACGGCCGCGAGCGAACGATATGCATGTCCGCCCGGAAGGAAGGACAGAAACTGCGGCAGCGAGAGCGGTCCGAGGCGCAGCTCGAAGCCCGCGGCCTCGTCCCAGATCGAACGCCCGAGCACCGCGCCGCGGCCGAGGAGCTGGTTCTGTCCCGTGACGCCGAGGTGCGTGCGGTCGTCGTCTTCGAGCGTGTGCCACTGGCCGCGGAACGGCACGACGGTCGCGCGCACGCCGAAGCAGTCTTCGACGATGCGCTCGAGACCGATGGTCGAGCGCGTGTTCTCGGCGAAGAGACCGGCGTACGGAAGCAGCGCGCGGTCGTCGATGCCGAGGCGGTTGCGCAGGTGCGGCGTGCCGAGGCCGAGGATCGCATAGAGGACGGACGCGACGCGGCCGCGATGCGGGCCGCGCGCGTCGAGCGCGGGCCGGTACTTCTTCCGCGCGCGATAGAGCAGCGAGATCAGGCGGTGATTGAAGATGTCGAGGAAGTCGCGCCACGCGCGGTCGCCGCGGAACGCGCGCTCGACGACGCGCTCGGTGACGTGCTGCGGAAGCGGACCCTCGGTGCCGGTGAGACCGAGCACGTTGACGGTCATGACCGGCGGCTGATCGTCCAGCGCCGGCGTCAGCTCTTCGATGTCGCTGTCGGGACGATCGAGGCGCACGGCGTGGCGGAAGAGCGCGAGCTCGCGCCGCGGGCTCACGCCCTCGCCCGGAGGCGTGGCGTCTTCGCGCATGCGCTCGAGCAGATGCACGGCCTGCGCGAAGGAGAACTCCGACGCGTGGTCGAACAGCTCGTCGCGCACGGAGCGCTTCAGAGGACGGCTCTGCCGCCCGCCATCGCCGGCCATTGCATTCCTTTCTCGTGATGCTCGTCGCCTTCGCGCAGCACGGACAGCTGCGTGAAGGAGTTGATCGATGCGTGCAGCCCGAGGAACTGGCTCAGCACGGAGCCGAAGAGAAACGCCGCGTGTCCGGCGTAGAGCGAGTCGTCGAAGGTGAGCGAGATCCTGGTCCCGCGCACGAAGCCGTTCCACGCGCCGCCGGGCATGCGCCGCACGGCGGATTCGGCGGCGAGCGACTTGATGCCGTCGATGCGCTGGCGTTGCGCGCGCGAGTCGGGCGTGGCGTAGAGAAACAGGATCTCGCGCAGCGCCTTGACCGCTTCCTCGCCTTCGAGCGTGAGGTAGTTGAGCGAGAGATGCGAGACGAGCCGCCAGAGCGCCTCGCCGCGATGCTGCGGCGCGAACGGGCGCGTCGGCTTGCGCAGGTTGACGATCGCGCGCACCGGAAGCGAGTCGTCGGTCTGCAGCGAGCAACCCGCGGGGAGCTCCGCGGCGAGGCGGCCGTTCGTGCAGAGGAGGTGCGCGAACACGACCTCGTCGGCCGGCTTCGCGGGATCGAAGTCGCTGTCGTGGAACGAGAGGAAGATCTCGCTGCCGAAGGCGTCGTCGCGCAGGCTGGGGACGCGCCGCGCGTGCCAGAACGCGCTCTGCGCGCGCCGGGCCATCGCGTGCGTGTAGCTGTAGAACGGCGCGTATTCGCGCGAGGTCTCGTTGACGTCGGACGAGCCGGAGACGGAGCGGATCGAATGGATCTCGATGGCGCGCTCGCGGCGATAGTCGGCGGTGAGCTTGTAGTCGGTGCGGCGGTGGTCGATGCGAATCGGCTCGCTGCGCATCTCGAAGAGGTTCACCGCGGGCGTGCAGCCGAGCTCGAACGCTTCCGCGGAGACGAGCAGGCGGTGGCGCGGGTCGCCGTCGAGGAGAAACAGAAGGTCAATCTCTTGACCAAACGCGCGGCCGCGCAGTCCGGCGACGTCGATGAAGTGGAACTTCTCCTCGAAGGCGAAGTACTCCTGCAGCAAGCGATACGCGGGATGCGACTGCCGCGGGTAGTGGATGACGTCCTCGTCGTCGCCGAAGCCGACCTGTTCGACGGAGAGATACGGCAGGTCGGGCACGTCACGCGATTCCGCGGGCACGACGGCGACGCGCTTACGGTCATTCGCGGCCGTGGGCGCCAGCATCATCGGATAGAGGCGATTCACGACCATGTCGCCGTGCAGGTAGAAGCGCAGCCGGTCCACGCCGAGGCGCTCGAACGATTCGCCGCGGGAACGGAGGCGCAGGCGCAGCACGGATGCGGGACGCGCGCGTCGCGCGGGGAGCTCGAGCTCCGTCGCGGCGCCGAACGTGGCGTCGACGACTTCGATCGGCCAGAGCGTCACCGGATACGCGGTGCGGAAGCGCACCACCGCGCCTTCCGCGGTGTGCGTGAAGAGCTGCGTCTGCCGCGGCACGACCTGCGGCTCGGTGAGCTTCGCGTCCGGATCGAGATCGAAGCGGACGATGGTCATCGACGGAATCGGATTCAGGTAATGCGGATACAAGACATTGAGCAGCTCCGACGCGACCTCGGGGAAGTCGTGTTCGAGATTGCTCTGGATGCGCGCGGTGAGAAACGCGAACGACTCGATCAACCGTTCGACGTGCGGATCGGGGCACTCGTCGGACTGCAGCTCGAGCCGGCGCGCGATCTTCGGGTGTTCGTGCGCGAACCGCTCGCCCATGCGGCGGAGGTAGGAGAGCTCTTCGAGGTAACAGCGCAGCACATCTTCGTTAGCCGGCATCGACGTGGACCTTTCCATCCCGGACCGACAGGACCGCTTCGAATGAGACCGACTCGGGGACGCCTTCGATGACGAGGAGCGCCGAGAAGTTGGCGCTGACGGCGCGCTCGCTCGGGCCGGCCGGCACGACGTCAACGCGGACGTCGCGCAGGCGAGGCTCGTAGGCCGTCGCGGCGCGGCGGAGCGCGTCGGCGAGCGACGCGCGGTCCGCCGGATCGCGAGCGGAGAACAGCGTGAGATCGGGCACGCCGTAGTCGGCGACCGTTCGTTCGGACGGGGGAAGGTGGTGCACCGGGAGCGCGCAGCGCGTGTTGAAGAGGAGCTCGAGCTCCCGGCGCACCGACTGCTTCAGCCCCGCACGATCGAGCGTGCGCAACGGGCGTGTTTCATGGTCCATGGCGTTGCCGTCGACCAGACGGTCGAACAGCGGGGCGCGGACATGGATCTCGTTTGCGGCCATGAGCAACTACTCGATCTTCCTGGTCTCGAGGTTGTGCTTGGCCGGCTTGTTGCCGTCGGCCGAGCCGTCGGCGTGCTTCTGGTCGACGTAGTTGTACTGGATGATGCCGTAGTCGAGGGCGACGTTCTCCACCGGCAGGTCGCCGGGGCCGCCGGAGACGCTGTAGTTGGAGATGATCACGTGCTCCATCACGACCTTGAGGTACTCGACCGGCTTGTTGTCTTCCGCGCCCGAGGAGCGGTAGCAGGTGAGCGTGGCCTTGCCGATCTGCTTGCCGCTCCAGCAGTACTTGAGCAGCGCGTGCGTGGCCGAGTCGAGGTACTTGGTGAAGCTGAGGTTCTGGTGCGACGCCTGTTCGACCGTGCCGCCGCCGGCGGTGCTGCGCGTGGCGCTCGTCGGCTGCGCGAAGCCATGGCTCCACGACAGGACCTCGAGCTCCTTCTCGTGGCCCGCGGCAGTGCTCGCGGCCTCGATCGCCGGCTCTTCGAACTTGATGTACATGTTGGTTGCCATCGTTGGTCTCCTTCTTCAGACCGCGCGCATCAGGCGGCGGCCGGCGGCGGCAGTTCCGCGACGAGGCGGATCGACGCCGTGAGCTCTTCGAGCTGGAAGTGCGGACGCAGGAACGCGACCGCGCGGTACGCGCCGGGCTTGCCCGGAACATCGACGACGTCGATGCGCGCCTCGCGCAGCGGATACTGCGCCTTGAGCTCCTGACCGGCGTCGTCGGTGCCGAGGACGTAGGTCATGATCCAGCGGTTGAGGAACTGCGAGAGCGTGTCCTTGGTCTGGAAGCTGCCGACCTTGTCGCGGCAGATGACCTTGAGGTAGTGCGCGAAACGCGACGCGGCGAGGATGTACGGCAGGCGCGAGGAGATCGCGGCGTTCGCATTCGCGGCGTCGGTATCGAACACGGGGGGCTTGTGGATCGTCTGCCCGCCGAAGAACGCCGCGTAGTCGGTGCCCTTGCAGTGCAGCAGCGAGATGAAGCCGAGCGAGTCGAGCTCTTTCTCGCGGCGATCGGTGATCGCGAGCTCGGTCGGGCACTGCAGCGTCTTGTCGCCTTCTTCGCTCTCGACCGTGAAGGCCGGGAGGCTGCGCACCATGCCGCCGCCTTCGGGACCGCGGATGGCGGCGCACCAGCCGTACATCGCGAACGCGTTGGTGATGCGCTGCGCGAGGACGTACGCGGAGCTGCCCCAGAGGTACTTCGCGTGCACCTTCGGGCGGCGGTTCTTCGCGCGCACGAGGAGCATGTCGGCGGTCTTCTCATCGGCGCCTTCCGGCACGACGACGGCCACTTCCGCGCCGTTGCTGACGTCTTCCTGCATGCCGAAGCCTTCGACGGGGACCGTCTTGTCGCCGTACGGCAGGCGGATGAGGAAGCGCGGGAGCGTGAGCGTGACGTAGCGCGCGTCCTCGCTCTCACGGAACGAACGCCACGCGGCGAGCTCGGAGCTCTCGAACACTTTGGCGAGATCGCGCGGGTTGCCGAGCTCCGTGAACGACTCCATGTCGAAGAGGCCCGGCGACGCCGCGGCGATGAGCGGCGTGTGCGCGGCGGCGGCGACCTTCGAGAGGTTCTTGAGCAACTCGATGTCGGGCGCGTTGCGGCCGAACTCGTAGTCGGCGACGAGCACGCTGAACGGATTGCCGCCGTACGTGCCGTACTCCTCTTCGTAGACTTTCTTGAAGAGCGAGCTCTGGTCGACGTCGGCCGCCTGCGCGAGGTCCTTGCCGATCGTGACCGGATCGACGCAGAGGACGCGCAGCTTGAGGCGCGTGCTGGTCTCGGTGTTCATGACCAGGTAGTGCAGGCCGCGCCACGCGGACTCGAGCTTCTGGAACTTCTTGTCGTGCAGGATCGCGTCGACCTTGGCGCTGATGGCCTCGTCGATGGCGGCGACCTGGCGCTGGATCTTCTGGATCACGTCGTGCTTCTGATCCGCGGCGATCTGGTCGTCCTTGACGATCTGCTTGACGAACTCGTTGAGGAGCTTGAGGGCGGTCTCGCGGGGCGTGCGCGCGAGGTTGCCGCTGTTGATGATGTCTTCGAGCAGCGCGGGCGCGTCGAGCACCTGCACGGCCGGTTTGGACTCGGCGCCCGGTTCCTGATCAGCCATTGGTGCCTCCTTCGATCGCCTTGGTGAGCGTGGCGCGCTTCTCGGTGCTGGCCACGACGTCGGTCAGCGCCTTGTTGAGCAGGTCGTTGCCGTCGAGCTTCGCCAGCAGGTCGTTGAGGTTGCGGCGCGCCTCGAGGAGCTGCGAGAGCTCGTCGACCTGCTTGACGATCGCTTCCGGACGGAAGTCGTCGATCTTCGAGAACTTCAGCGCCTTGCCCTGCACGGTGATCTTCGGTCCGATCGACTTGAGGACGTCGTTGAAGTTGTCGCGGTCGATCTCGATGAACTTCCGCTTCTTGAGCGTGGCCAGCTTCTCGGTGTCTTCATCGTCGCCGGCGAGATCGGCGAGGATGCCCACCACCAGCGGGAGCTCTTTCTTCTGAATCGCGCCGCCGGTCTCGAGGTCATAGGTGATCTGAACGCGCGGTGGACGGTTGCGACCGAGCCATTTTTGCGTGCTGTCGTCAGCCATTCGTCTCCTCCTTCAAGAGGTCTGTGGTACGGGCGGGATGCGGAGCAGATCGCGGTTCAGGTCATGGCATCCTCCGGCTATTTCTTGATCCCGAGCAGCGCGTAGATCGCCGCGAGATCGCTGGTCTTGGTGAGCAGTTCTTCAAGGAGCTCGGCGAGTGACATGTGCTCCCACGAGATGGCGCGGCGCACGAGGTACGGCACGGGACTGTGCGGCTCGGTGCGCATGAGGTATTCGGCGGATTCGCGCAGACGCTGGAAGGCTTCGGCGCGGCTGGTGATCGGGCCGCCTCCGCGCGGCTGCCCGGCGAGCTCGGCCGCCGCTTCGAACGGCGCGGCTTTCTCGCTGACCGCCCATTCGGGCAGCTCGCCGCTCTGGACGCGTTCCGCAAGAACGCGCGCGACGAACGAATGAATGGCCATCAATGGATCGCGCAGCGGCGCGAAGCTCGGCACTGCCTCTTCACCGGCGCGGTCGATCAGCACGCCTTCGAGACTCTCGAGCGCGCCGAGGACGCCGGCCAGCTCGCTGGCGAGCGTCGCGTACCACGGCGCGGGCGTCATCGACACGCTGACGAGAAATTTCGGATGCGTGACGACGCCGGTCTCCGGCGGCGTGCCCGGCTTCGACTTGGCGAGGTTCGCCTGATAGAGCGCGAGCTCGGAGTCGACCCACGCGTACGGCGCGTCGTCCTCGCCCGCGGGCGCGGTGATCGCCACCTGCTTGAGCGGCAGCGCGAGCTTGTCCGCGACCCACGAGATCGGCGCGAGGCGCGCGTCGACGCCTTCGTCGAGCGGCGGATAGAGGTGATCCCACAGTTCGGTGCAGAGCGCGGCCAGCAGGCGCAATCCGGCGTCGAGTCCCGGGAAGCCGTGCAGATGCAGCCACGCCTCGGTGAGCCACGCCGCGAGCTGAAGGTCTTTCGACTTCGTCGCCAGCGCCTCGGTTGTTCTCTCGACGATGCCCGGCCAGTCGGCGCGTTTGAGCTCGCGCTGCCACACGCCGCGCGGCAACGCCGGATCGTCCGACTCACGCATGCGACGCACTTCGTCGTACAACGGCTCGAAGCGGAGCCACACGCCGCCGGGGTTCTCGCCCGGCAGCGGCTCGACGAGCGGCGCGAGCTCGAAGGCGACAGGGTCGTACGCGGTATCGGTCATGGCAAATCCTCGGCGATCACGGTCGGCAGCGCGGGCGCGGGCGTCGTCGGAAAGTCGGGCACGTCGAGCGGCGCGCCTTCCGGCGTCAGCAGCGCGATGCGCATGAAGAGCTGCGCCGGCTCGATGACGACGTTCTTCTTTTCTTTGTCTTTCTCGTCGTCGTCCGTCGCCGCGGGCTTCGTGTCGACCGTGAGCGCGAGCGTCACCGGCGGCACTTCGCCGACGGGCCCCAGGTCCTCGGTGCGCGCGCGAAGATCGGCGAGCGCGGCGAGCAGCGCCCAGCGGTTCGAGTACTCGTACGTCACCGTGCGGCCGTCGACGGTCATGCCGCGCCGGCCTTCATGCATCACCGGCACGTGCGGCGCGTCGCTGGCCCAGCGGATCGAGAGACGCACCGGCTGTCCCGGCGTCCAGCGGAGCTTCTGCGCCTTCTCGCGATCGGTCACCGTTTCATCGGCGACGCTGAGCGCCCAGCGGATGATCTCGTTGCCGCCGAGCTCGCGCTGCTGCAGCGTGCGGAACTCGGTCTCGAGATCGTAGGCGGGCGTGCGCTGCGGCTTCGGCGCGTCGAGGAACGCGGCGAAGAACGGACGCACGTCGCGCATCTGCTTGAGGAAGCGCCGCGCGTCGGCGAGCGAGGTCGCGCTCGCGCTGTCGGCGGGAATCGAGTTGAAGAGCGCGTCCGCCGCGCTGAAGCGGCGATAGAAGTTGCGCACGTCTTCCGGATCCGCTTCCGGTTGTCCCGGCTGGCGCGGCGGCTCCGCGGCGAACGGATAGCGTCCGGCGAGACGCTGGTCGTAGAAGCGCGCGAGGTCGGCGTAGAGCGCGCGCGCCTCGTGCGCGGCCTGCGTCGCGCAGCGCGCGGAGACCTGACGCGAGAGATCGGTGAGGCGCGCCGCGAAGTAGCCGCTGGCGCGCTGGGGGCGCGCGGTCAGCTCCGCGGCGCTGCAGTCGGCGAGCGTGACCTTCGCCATCCGACCGCTGATGTACTCCTCGAGCGCGGCGGGCGCGTTGCCCGGCTTCTTCGCGTCGTAGTCGGCGAGGTCGTCGACGATCGACTGCCACTTCGTCACGAGCGCGGCGCTCTCCGGCAGATCGGCGGCGCCCATCTCGTCGAAGAACGAGAGCAGCGGCTTCGCGTAGAACTGCGCGATGCGCGCGGTGCGCAGGCGCGTGTTGTCGAGATACGTCGTGAGGTCAGCGGCATCGCGCGCGTCCCACGCGGCGGGCGACGCGGGCGACTTGCCGTCCCACCACGTCAGGTTGCCGGCGCGCGGCGTGTACGGCGCCTGCCGTTCGAGCAGCGCGTCGGTGGCGGCGAGGAGGCGCTGCGCCTCGTGCGTCGTCGCGGTGACGAGCGCGGTACGCTCGTCGTACAGCCGCGCGCGCGTGAACGCGTCGTAGTTGTCCTTCAGCGGCTGATGCGCGGCCGTGAAGCGCTCGACGTCGGACTGGAGCTGCTGCTCCATCATCGCGTTCGTCGCCGGCGGGGTGACGTCGTCGAGCGTCTGCGCGTCGACGAGCAGGTCGTTCATCTGCGCGCCGAGCCGTTGCTGCGCGGCGAAGACGACCGCATCCTGCATCTCCGGCCGGAACAGCTTGAGGCCGTTCTCGTTGAAGCGCTGGAACGCCTGATACGTCGCGCTGGCCTGCTGCAGCAGCCGCGGATCCCACGTCACGCGCGTAGCCGGCGTGAACGAGGTCACGAGCTGGCGCTGGCCGTTCGCGCGCGAGACGAAGCTTTGATTGAGGAAGCCCTCCAGCGCGGACTGCAGCCCCTGCGTCTCGGCGGAAAGCCGCTTCTCCGCCCGTCCGTCGTGGACGGTGAGCACCGGCCAGCTGAGCGCCGTCGGCGTCGTGAGCTGCATCGTGAAGTCGGCCCAGTTCGACTCGGCCGACGCCTTCAGCATGTCCGCGGTCTCGGGCTGGAAGAGCGCCGATTGCTTCACCGCGCTGATGACGGAGCCGTACGCGGGGCCGAGATCGAAGTCGGGGCGGAACGCCCACTGCAGCTCGGGGCCGGCGAGATCGGTCTGTACCGTATGCAGGGTGTCGGTGATGTGGCGGAAGCGCTCGACTTCCGACTCGCGCGAGCCGTGCGCATCGAGCGTCGCGGGATCGAGCTCGCGCACGAGCTGCCGCACGCGCAGGCCGAACGGGTTGCGGTCGAAGAGGCTCTGGTAAAAGTCGGACGTCAGCTCGCGCAGCGTGCGGTCCGCGCGGTCGCGGTAGCGCGCGGGATCGAAGCGCCGCGTGTACGTCGCGTTGCGCAGCGTCGCCTCGTAGAGATACGAGCGCTGGAAGAACTTCGACGAGAGCTCCTGCCCGAACGCGTACGCCGCGAGTCCGGCCAGCGCGCGCAGATCGCCGCGACCCGGCGTGGCGATCTCGTTGAGGCGGCGGCCGTTCATCTCCGCCTGGCGCATGTCGGAGACGAAGGTGCTGAGCACGCGGAAGTCGGGCATCTGATCGACCGGCAGCACGCGCCCGTCTTCGCCCGAAAGCGACGCGGCCGCGATGCGCTGCTGCCGCATGGCCATGCGCGAATCGGCCGGCACGATGCGCGTGGTCGCGTCGTTCATCGCTTTCTCGATGTGATCGTCGATGCGCTGGCGGATCGCGTCGAGCACGACGATGCTGAACGTGCGGCCGAGCGCGTCTTCCATGCGCGCGTCGAACTCCGTGAGGACCGGCCACGACGACGGCACGAACACGGACCAGTAACGGCGGAAGGTGAGGTGTCCGATGCTGTCGAGGATCTCCGCGGCCGCGTGCTCTTCGGCGACGCGCGCGTCGGGACGCGACTCGCGGCCGAGCGCCGCTTCCGACTGGTCGAAGACGCGCTGCAGCTCCTCGTTCTCCCGATGGAACGAGCGGTACGCGAACGTGAGGCCGCTCGCGGCAATGAGCGCGAGCGACGCCGCGGCGAACTGCAGCGTGCGGACTTTTCGTGTCTGCGCCAGCCGCGTGCGCGACGTCGGCAATGCGAGGCCGACTTCGGGGAACACTTTCTGTTCGAGCAGCTCGCTGATGAATGCCGTCGCGCCGCCGAACGCGCCGCAGAAGTAGAAGCCGCGCGGGATCGCGCTCTCCTGATGTGCGCTCGTGCGGAAGAGATGTCCGAGGAACGTGCGCATCGGCTGATGCAGCGCGCGGATCGACCACGGGAACTGCAGGACGCCCGCCGGACACGCCGCGTTTGCGAAGAGCTGCATCTGCAGATTGCCGAGCTGGTCGTGCAGTTGCGCGAACGCCTCGTCGACGCGCTCCGCGCGATACGGCGCCTGAATGCCGTCCGCATTCGACCAGCCGAGCATCTGCCCGCGCGCGGCGGCCGGCATCGCGGCGCAGACGTCGGTGAAGCCGGTGAGCTCTTCGCAGCCGGTGACGAGCACGTACACCGGCAGGCGGAAGCCGAGCTCGCGCTGCAGATCCCACAAGCGGCGATGCAGCTGATCGGCGCGCGCGGCGAGCGCGAACGACGACGGATCGCGTTGCGCGGCGAGCAGCTCGGAAGCGTGGACGGTGACGATGACGCCGTCGGCCGGGCGCTTCGGACGCAGCTCGGCGACGTGGCGCAGCATCGTCTTCCAGCGCTTCCCGTCCGAGCCCGTGCCGCTCGCCGCGAGCACCGGCTCGCCGGCGAGATCGAGCACGACGCCGTCATCGAAGAAGAGGAAGCTGTTGCCTTCGCCGAACGCGAGTCCTTCGCTCACCGGATCGTCGGTGACGTATTCGAGCTCGCGCCCCGCCACCTGACGGAGGAAGCCCGGCGTGCGCGAGCCGTCGGCGCCGGCGAGGAGGAACACCGCCGTGCGGTACGGATCGCCGTCGGAGACGTCGTTCATCGTCTCGCGCGCGCGGCGGAACGCGGACGTGATGCCGACCGCGTCGCCGCTCGCCTGTGCGGCGGCGACGGATTGCGGCGCGTCGTCGTTCTGCGCTTCTTCCGGCGGCTCGTCGGCGTCGGCGATCTGCTCTTTGCGCGACGCCTTCCACAGCAGCACGACGAGGAGGACGACAATGAGCAGCGCGAGCAGCACGACCAGCGCGAGCGCGTACGGCCAGAGCGAGGCTTTCGCGAGCAGCATCATCGCGAGCCTCCGGTGCCCGTGTTTCCGATCGACGCGGCGGCTTCGAGGACGTTGTCGATCTGCGTGGCGATGCCCGCGGTCGCGTCGCGCCAGATGAGATCCGCGGCGACGATCCAGAGCACGAAGATGACGCAGATCGTGACGACCCACGGCCGCAGATACGGCAGCTCGGAACGGCTGCTGTCGAAGAACGTCGCCGCGTATGCGGCCGGGAAGACCTTCTCCTCGGGATCGATGCGCGCGTCGCGCGCGTAGATCACGCGATACAGCTTGCGGCGGTACTCCTCGAGCGCGACGTCGGCGTCGAGCGATTCGCGGAAGCGGCCCTGGAAGCCGAGTGACAGCACGGCGAGGTACACGCGCGCGAGCTCGCCCGCGGCAGCGCTGCGCTCGCCGAGGAGCGCGTCGATGTCGTCGAAGAACTTCTCGCCGGCGCAGCGCGAGCCGAAGATCGCGGATTCGAGCAGCTCGTCGATCCACGCGCCGGCGACGTTCGGGTCGCGAAGGAAGACTTCGTCCGCGAGCGCGGCCATCGCGTACTTTGCGCGGAGGTACAGTTCCGCGGCGTACGTGCCGCCTTCGCGCTCCGCCGCCATCTGCTGCCGGTCGACGAGCCGCACAAGCCGCTGGCGAGCATCCGCCGCGCGCAGCTCACCCACGGCGATTCTCCCCGCGAGCGCCTGCACCTCGGCGTAGAACTCGTGAAAGTTCTCCATGAGGAACACGGCGGTCAGTCCCTCCGGACGATGTTGTCGGACTTGGCGTCGGCGAGCGGCACGTACAGCGAGACTTCTTCAGGCCGGCGTCGCGCCGCGCCGCCGCGATCGTGGATCACGAGCTGGTCCTCGGCGTCGGCGCGGAATCCCGGCGGCGTCTCGAGCGTGTAGAAGACGCAGCCCGGCGCCGGACGGAGCTCGTCCTCGCGCATGGGATGGCGGCGCAGGCCGGTGACGCGCAGGCTGCGCAGTCGATCCATGTCCGAGCCGAGGCCGATGGTGCTGTTGCGCACCCATTCGTCGATGTCGTTTTCGGAGACGCCGTTCGGCACGCGGATGCCGAGGTGAATCGTGCGGCCGACCCACGCCTCGCTGACGGCAAGGCGGTACTCGTCGTCGTCGCGCGTGAACGTGAAGCTCTGCCAGTTCTCCTTGATCGTGCGGCGGAGCAGATCGTCCGCCGCCGCTTCGACTGCCGAGAACGACGCGAGGAGATCGTCGTGGATGTACGCCTTGAGACGCTGCGGCACGACGCCGGCAGCCGAGAGATGCCCGAGGAGCGTGGCCGCGGCGAGATACAACGCGAAGGGATGCGCGACGCCGGAGTCGAGCAGCGCCTCGAACGGCGGCAGCGCGGCGACGAGCCCGTGCACGAGCAGGCGCTCGTCGAGATCGTTCTTCGCGCGCGCGGCGCGCGCTTCAGCGGTGTGGCGCAGGCGCGAGGCGATCGCGCTGCAGCGCTTGTGGACGACCGAGTCGGAACCGACGCTGAGGCGCGGCGGCTCGTACGGCAGCTGCTTGACGACGCCTTCCGCGATCGTGAGTCGCGCGACCGGGAAGCCGCTGTACGACGACGGCAGCTCGCGCGCGAGCACGAGCTGCAGCCGCGGGCGCAGCACGGAGATGTCGAGATGATCCTTGCCGGTCGTCTCGTCGGGCACGGATTCGGTGGCGTTGAAGTCGTAGCGCCGCGCGAACTCCTTGCGGTCGACGGCGAGGTAGACAGTGCGCTTGCCCTGCTCGACGTCCGGCTGCAGCTTCGCGAGATCGAGCTCGAGATCGAGCGAGGCCTGATCGAGCGGCGACGGATGCGAGACCACGAGGCCGTCGGGCAGCACCGCCTCGACGGCGAAGATCTTCAGCAGCGTGCCGAGCGGCTGGTTGCGTTCGAACCGCACGACGCCCCAGTGGAATGGCGAGGCGAGCGAGGCGTGATAGTGCGGGAGCGCGTCACAGCGTTGCGCGGCGCGCTGGAAGTGATGCGGCGAGAGCAGCATTCCTTCCGACCAGTGCACCGCGGCGGGCAAGGCATTGGGGTCCGTCGTCATGGGGTCACCTTCATGTCCAGGGTGTCGAGGTAGAGCGTGAACGTTTGCTGCGGATCGATCGCGGCGCGATGGTCGCCCGCGGTGGAGTAGTCGGCAAAGACGAGGACCTTCTTCGCGCCGGCGTGGTACTCGAGCGATTGCTTCGGCACGGCCTGACTCGGGATCCACTCCCAGCTCTTGATGTCGATCGCGTCGCGGTAGTCGCTGAGGAACTGCTGCTTCTTCGCGAACCAGTCGGACGATTTCGTCTTCAGCAGGAGGTCGAGGACTTTGGCGTCGTAGACGACGAGCGCGTCGACGGCGACGGCGCTGTTTTCATTCGCGTTCGGGGCGATGTTGACGCGGAACTCCGTGCCTCCGCCGAACATCGACCGCACTTTCGTGGGCATCGAACAGCCGGCGACGGCTATCGCGAAAGAAAGCAAAACCGACCAGACGAAAAATCGCCGTATGCATGGGTACATGGACGGGACCCGGTAATTCTGGAGTGCCGCCAGTGTACTGCTTCCCTACCCGAGCGGTACGAAAAAGTTCCGGCAACGCCTACGTTTGAGCACGCTTGGCGCGTCGCGGAGAGGGGCGCACCGCGGGAGCGTTCGCCTCGCGCGGCTCGCTTTCGACCGGCGCGTAGAACGAGCGTCCGCGCACGTTCTCGTCGACTTTGAGCCCGTGCTGCAGCGGCGGAAACGCGCGCTGTTCACAGTCGGCGCGCTCGCACAACCGGCACGTGACGCCGATCGGTACGGCCGCCTCGAGGTTCTCGAGATCGTAGCCGTCGGCGTATACGAGCTTCCGCGCGTGCTTCACCGGACAGCCGATGCCGACGGCCATCAGCGCGTCGCCCGAGGCGTAGCCGTAGCTCTTGCGGATCGTGCGCGCCATGCAGAAGTACGCCGTGCCGTCCGGCATCTTCGAGAGCTGCGTGCGGATGCGGCCCGGCGTGAGAAACGCCGCATGCACGTCCCACCGCGGACACGAGCCGGAGAAGCGCGCGAAGCGGATGCCGGTGCCGGAGAAGCGCTTGGAGATGTTGCCCGCGATGTCGACGCGCACGAAGTGAAACGGCACGCCCGCCGCGCCGTTGCGGCGCAGCGACGTGAGACGGTGGCAGACCTGTTCCCAGCTCGCGGTGTAGTGATGCTGCAGCAGCTCGATGTCGTAACGCACTTCTTCCGCGGTGCGCAGAAAGTCGTCGTACGGCATCAGCAGCGCGCCGGCGAAGTAGTTCGCGAGCGCGACGCGGCAGAGCTTCACCGACTCGGGCGTGGTGAGGTTCTTCTGCGAGCGCTGGATGATCGCGTCGATCACCGGCGCGGCCTCGATGAGCCCGAGCTGATGCGCGATCTGGAACTGCCGGCTCCACGGCGGCAAGACTTCCGAGAGCGACAGCACGCGCGCGTTCGGATCGTAGCGGCGCAGGAGGCCGCGGTCGCGCGCGACCGGCGTCAGCGCGACTTCGACGCCGTGCTTGCCGCGCAGGTGCATGACCAGCGAGCGATACAAATCCGCGCGGTCGAGCTTCGCCCTCCGCGCCAGCTCCTCGGCTGCCGCCTCGAGCTCGGGAAAGTAGTTGACGTTCTCCTGAATGACGTCCGACGCCTCTTCGCTCGGCAGGTGCGACGGATCGACGCCCATGAACGCGCGGCCGTCGTAGAGCTGCGAGGCGAGGTCGCGCATCGAGGAGATCGTGCTCTTGTACGTTTGATAGAGCGCGATGATCGCGCGCGAGGCGGCCGGACTCTCGGCGAGCTCGCGCACGTCATTCGTGGTGATGCCGTGCTCCTCGAGCAGCGGATCGGCGAAGACTTCCTGCAGCGAGTCCGCGAGCCGCGAATGGCTGTCGTCCGCGAACGCCTGCAGATCGACGTGGAAGATCTGCGCGAGCTTCACGAGCAGGTGCGCCGGCAGCGGGCGCTGGTTGCTCTCGATGAGATTGAGGTAGCTCGGCGAGATCTCCAGCTTCTCCGCGAGCTGCGTCTGCGTCATCTGCTCGCGGCGGCGGACGGAGCGCACTTTCGTTCCGAGCTTCAGCGACATGGCACGACTTTCGAGATGACCTCTGTGCGCATTCTGCGCCCCCGCCCGCGTCTTTACAACGTTTTACCGATTTACGGTTTCACTTTTACAAGCGTTGACTGCCTAACATACAGATGAGCCTGAATTTATTGACTCTGGCAGGCCGCGTGCTCAGCATTGTGACGACATGACGATCGCGATCGACACCGACATTGAGGTCCGCGGACCGGTGCGCCCGGAATGGGAGGAGATCCTCTCCGACGAGGCGCTCGCCTTCGTCGCGCTCCTGCACCAGGAGTTCAATCCGCGGCGCGAAGAGCTCCTGGCCGCGCGCGAGGCGCGCAAGGCTCGGCTCGACGCCGGCCAGCTGCCCGACTTCATCGCCGAGACGCGCTCGATCCGAGAAGACGACTGGAAGGTCGCGCCGATCCCGGACGACCTGCGCGACCGCCGCGTCGAGATCACCGGCCCTGTCGATCGGAAGATGATCATCAACGCGCTGAACTCCGGCGCGAACGTCTTCATGGCCGACTTCGAAGACGCGAACGCGCCGACGTGGGCGAACTGCATCGAAGGACAGCTCAACCTCCGCGACGCGGTGCGCCGCACGATCTCGCTCGACACCGGTGCGAAGCAGTACCAATTGAACGCTGAGATCGCGACGCTGCTCGTGCGGCCGCGCGGCTGGCATTTGCTCGAAGAGCACGTCGTCGTCGACGGCCAACCGGTCAGCGCGAGCCTGTTCGATTTCGCGCTGTACTTCTTTCACAACGCGCAGGAGCTCGTCGCCCGCGGCAGCGGTCCGTACTTTTATCTGCCGAAGATGGAGTCGCACCTCGAGGCGCGGCTCTGGAACGACGTCTTCGTCCGCGCGCAGCAGGAGCTCGGCATCCCGCACGGCACGATCCGCGCGACGGTGCTCATCGAGACGATCCTCGCCGCGTTCGAGATGGACGAGATCCTCTACGAGCTGCGCGATCACTCCGCGGGGCTCAACTGCGGACGCTGGGATTACATCTTTTCCTTCATCAAGAAGTTCCGCGCGCGCCACGACTTCCTCACACCCGACCGCGCGTCGATCACGATGGACAAGGCGTTCCTCGCCGCGTACGTGAACCTGCTGATCCGCACCTGCCACCGCCGCGGCATTCACGCGATGGGCGGCATGGCCGCGCAGATCCCGATCAAGGACGACGCGGAAGCCAACGCCGCCGCCTTCGCGAAAGTCGAAGCGGACAAGCTGCGCGAGGTTCGCGCGGGACACGACGGCACCTGGGTCGCGCATCCGGCACTCGTTCCCATCGCGAAGCGCGTGTTCGACGCGCACATGCCGGGCGCGAATCAGATCGACAATCTGCGCGAGGACGTGAGCGTCACGCGCGACGAGCTCGTGGCGCTGCCGGAAGGCGTGATCACCGAGCGCGGCGTGCGGCAGAACATCAACGTCGGCATCCTCTATCTCGCCGCGTGGCTCGGCGGCAGCGGCGCGGTGCCGCTGTATCACCTGATGGAAGACGCGGCCACGGCCGAGATCTCGCGCACGCAGCTCTGGCAGTGGATCCATCACGGCGCGACGCTCGACGACGGCACGCCCGTCACGCGCGCGCTGTACGAGCGCATCCGCGACGAGGAGCTCTCGACGATCGGCGATCGTCCGCTCGTCGCCGCCGCGGCGCGCATCTTCGACGACCTCATTCTGAGCGACACCCTCGCAGACTTTTTGACGTTGCCCGCGTATCGGGAACTGCTCCGGCTGGAGCAGGAAGCAGAGCAAGGAGCATGAGCATGGCCAAGCTGAAAGAAGCACGCGACCCCAAGCGAATCGAGAAGGACTGGGAGTCGAATCCGCGCTGGAACGGCGTCACCCGCGAATACACCGCGGACGACGTGCTGCGCCTGCGCGGCTCGATCGACATCCGCTACACCCTCGCGGAGATGGGCGCCGAGCGCCTCTGGCAGCTCCTCAACACCGAGCCCTACGTGAACGCCCTCGGCGCGCTCACCGGCAATCAGGCCATCCAGCAGGTGCGCGCGGGTCTGAAGGCCATCTATCTCTCCGGTTGGCAGGTCGCCGCCGACGCGAACCTGGCCGGCCACATGTATCCCGACCAGAGCCTCTATCCCTCGAACTCCGTGCCGCAGGTCGTGAAGCGCATCAATCAGTCGCTGCAGCGCGCGGATCAGATCGACCACTGCGAAGGCCGCAGCGGCACGCACTGGTTCGCGCCGATCATCGCCGACGCGGAAGCAGGCTTCGGCGGCGCGCTCAACGCGTTCGAGCTGATGAAGCAGATGATCGAGGCCGGCGCCGCCGCCGTGCACTTCGAGGATCAACTCGCATCCGAGAAAAAGTGCGGACACCTCGGGGGCAAGGTGCTCGTCCCCGTCTCGCAGTTCATCCGCACGCTCAACGCCGCGCGTCTCGCCGCCGACGTCACGGGCGTGCAGACGCTCGTCGTCGCGCGCACCGACGCGCACAGCGCGACGCTGCTGACGAGCGACGTCGATCCGCGCGACCACGAGTTCCTCACCGGCGAGCGCACGCCGGAAGGCTTCTTCCGCATCCGCAACGGCATCGAGATGGCCATCGCGCGCGCGGTCGCCTACGCGCCGTACGCGGACGTGCTGTGGTGCGAGACGTCGACGCCGGACATCGAGGAGGCGCGCCAGTTCGCCGAGGGCGTGCACGCGAAGTATCCCGGCAAGCTGCTCGCGTACAACTGCTCGCCGTCGTTCAACTGGGCCAAGAAGCTCTCGCCCGACGAGATCGCGAACTTCCAGAAAGAGCTCGGCGCGATGGGCTACAAGTTCCAGTTCGTCACGCTGGCCGGTTTCCACGCGCTGAACTTCTCGATGTTCGAGCTCGCGCGCCAGTACCAGGAAGAAGGCATGACCGCGTACTCGCGGCTGCAGCAATCGGAGTTCGCAGCCGAGGAGAACGGATACACGGCCACGCGCCACCAGCGCGAGGTCGGCACCGGCTACTTCGATGAAGTGGCGAAAGTCGTCAGCGCCGGCGCGTCGTCGACGACGGCGCTCGAAGGCTCGACCGAAGCCGCGCAGTTCTGAGGAGAATCAACATGGAAGACATCCGCTCGTACCGCATCGAAGAAGACGACGACCGCAAACCGCAGGACGACGACCGCGCATATCTCACCGCGCAGGACGACGAGGTGCCGTTTCACGTGCCGCGCGACTGAGGGCGTAGACTCGGTGCGCTCATGCGCGCACTGAGTCTTGCCACCTCGCTGCTTCTCCTCGCGGCGCTCCCGCTCTTCGCCCAACGCGACCGCGACCCGCGCGGCGCGCCGGGCGATGCGCACGCGATCGGCGAGCGCGAGATTCAGCGTGCGAACGACGAGCTCGTGGCGATGCGCCTCAGCGAGGCGTCGGCCGCGGAGCATCCGCTGCGCAGCGCGCGGCTGAAAGAAGCGATCGCGGATTTGCAGCACGCCGACTACAAGGTCGCGCCGCTGCACGTCGCATTCGGCGAGTTCATCACGGCGAAAGGGCAGTACTACGTCGCCATGCATTTCGCGCCGTCGTCGGACGTCGCGATTCCGGCGGACGGCAAGGTCACCTTCTTCGGCGCGCTCGACGCGGGCGCCGATGCGAGCGGCCACGGCGTGGCGTGGTCGCGCGAGGAGCCGGTCGTGCTGACGAAGGCCGGCGACGGCGGCTGGTATTACGAGCGCTCGTTTCCGCTGACGCCGGGCAATCGCAACGCGACGTTCGGCCTCGCGATCAAAGACGCGCCGGTCGCCATGGCATCGATGCCGATGCTGCTCAATCCGTTGCAGCGGACCACGCGCCGCGTCTCGCGTCTCATCGTGTCGAATGCCGTGTTTCCGCTCGCGAAGCCGCAGCTCGCGGACGATCCGTTCGCGTTCGGCGGCATCAAAGTCCTGCCGAAAGCCGACCGGACGTTTCACAAGGGCAGCGACGAGCTGTGGATCTTCTTCGAAGCGCAGAACCCGCAGGTCGACGCGAGCGGCGCGCCGAAGCTCACCGCGAACGTCACGCTCGAGTCGGAAGGCAAATCGCTGCGCGGCCTGACCGGGACGATCGAGCCGATCGCGCTCAAAGGCGTGCAGGGCCACTTCGGCGTCGGCACCACTGTCGACGTGAGCCGCGTCCCGCCCGGCGACTATCTGTTGCGCGTCGCGGTGACGGACACGCTCGCGAACGAGCGGTACGAGCTGGCGGAGAAGATCGTGCTCGTGCAGTAGCCGGGCCGGCGCGGCCGGCTCCGCTCAGGGCATAGCCAAGCTGCACGTGCGGCTGGCCGGCGCGGCCGGCTGCGCTCAGGGCCTAACCAGGCTGCACGTGCGGCTGTCTCGATGCCGTTCCGCGGCGACCACGCCAGCACGGACCACGCCGGCTCGGCCGGCGCACGTTTCTCCGCAACGTTAGAGTAGGTGAGAGCGATCGACGAAGTTGCAACTGCGGACGGTTCGTCGCTTCAAATCGATGGTCGGTCGCTTCGAATTGAAGGTCGACAGCTTCGAATTGAAGGACGGTAGATTCAAAGTTGAAGGTCGGTCGCATCGAATTGAAGGCCGGCAGATTCAAAATTGAAGGTCGACAGCTTCGAATTGAAGGCCGGTAGATTCAACGTTGAAGGTCGGCAGCTTCGAATTGAAGGCCGGTAGCTTCAAAGTTGAAGGTCGACAGCTTCGAATTGAACGTCGGCAACTTCAATTTGAAGTTCGGTAGCTTGAAATTGAAGATCAGCAGTCATTAATAAGCGCACACGAAGGACTCACTGTCAGAACCTTCCGTCGCTTTCAACGACGCGAGGCTGAAGCGCACGGCCGGGATCGTCACGAAGACAGAGCAGAATTAGAATGCCGCCGCGATGAAACGACTCCTTCCGATTCTTCTCGTGGCCCTCTCCCTCGCCGCCGCCGACAAGCCCGCGCCTCCTGCCGATCTCACCGCGCCTCCCGCCGACGCGGAGAAGGCGGCGGACGGGCTCGTGACGAAGAGGCTCGCGCCGGGGACGGGAACCGAGAAGCCGGCGGCGGACGATCTCGTGCGCGTGCGCTACACGGTGTGGAAGTCCGACGGCTCGCTGGTGCAGAACGTCGTCGAGCCGCAGTCGCTCCTCATCGGCGTTCCGAAGATGATTCCGGGCTGGGGTGAAGCGGTGCGCGGGATGGTCGTCGGCGAGCGGCAGCGGGCGTGGGTGCCCGGCGCGCTCACCGGCGGCAAAGTCGACAACGGTCTCGTGTTCGACACGGAGCTCGTCGAGATCGTGCATCCGCCGCAGACGCCGGCCGACGTCGCCGCGCCGTCCGAAGGGGCGATCAAGACGCCGTCGGGCCTCGCGTACAAAGTGCTGCGTCCCGGCGACGGCACGCAGCACCCGAAGCGCAAAGACACGGTCGTCGTGCACTACACCGGCTGGACGACCGACGGGCGGATGTTCGACAGCTCGGTCGTGCGCGGCGAGCCGGCGACGTTTCCGCTCGGGGGCGTCATCAAAGGCTGGATCGAGGGCTTGCAGCTGATGACGCCGGGCGAGCAGGCGCGGCTCTGGATTCCGGGCAATCTCGCGTACGGCAACGAGCCCGGGAAGCCGCACGGCACGCTCGTCTTCGACATCGAGCTGATCGCGATCAAGTAGCTCATCGTTTCGCCTTGTCGAGCAGCGCCAGGAACTCGCCGCGCATGCCGTCGAGGTCCGCGCCCTGCGACACGCGCGCGAGGTGCAGCGCGTCGTCGTAGCTCGCGCTCTCCTTGTTCGGCGAGTCGCGCAGCAGGAGGCCGAACTCCGCGACGGACGCGGCGAACTGCAAGTCCACCGACGCCTCGTACGCGCTCTTCCCTTCATCCACCGCCTCGGCGGTGACGAGCCGGCTGCGCCACGCGTGCGGCTCCTTGTAGCGCACCTTCAGCGTCGACAGCGTGCCGCCGCGCGCGTCGCCGCGCGGGACAACCTCGTAGAGCACCGTGACCGAGTCGCCGGCGCCGAGCTCGCCCGCATCGACTTCGTCGTTGTCGAAGTCCTCGTTCGCGAGCGCGCGGTTCTCGTAGCCGATCTGCCGGTACGACGCCACGCGCGCGGGATCGAACGCGAGCTGCACCTTCACGTCTTTCGCGATCGTCACGAGCGTGCTCGTGAGCTCGCGCGTGAAGACCTTCTCTGCTTCTTTCAGTGAGTCGAGATACGCGTAGTTGCCGTCGCCTTGTCCGCGAGTGTCTCGAGCGCCGCGTCGTTTTGTTCGCCGACGCCGACGACGGAGAGGAAGATGCCGGACTTGCGTTTCCTGGCGATCAGCTCTTCGAGCTCGGACGCGCTGGCCGGACCGACGTTGAAGTCGCCGTCGGTGGCGAGGATCACGCGGTTGTTGCCGTCGGGGATGAGGTTCTGCTGCGCGATCTTGTACGCGAGCTCGATCCCCGCGCCGCCGGCCGTGGAACCACCCGCCGAGAGGTTGTCGATCGCGGCGAGGATCGCGCTTTTGTCCGCGCCCGACGTCGACGGCAGCGCGAGGCCTTCTTCTCCCGCGTAGACGACGATCGCGACGCGGTCTTCCGCGCGCAGCCGCGCGACGAGCAGCCGCAGTGCGCTCTGGATCAGCGGCAGCCGGTTCGACTCGTCCATCGATCCCGAGACGTCGACGAGGAACACGAGCTGGTTCGGCGCCATGTCCGCTTCCTGCAGCGCGCGCCCCTGCACGCCGATGCGCAGCAGGCGGTTCGCCGGATTCCACGGACAGCCGGCGATCTCGGTGGTGATGCTGAACGGGATGCCGTCGGACGGCCGCGGATAGTCGTAAGTAAAGTAGTTGATCATCTCCTCGACGCGCACGGCATCGGGCGGAACGTCGTAGCCGCTTTGGAGCAAGCCGCGGACGTTCGCGTACGAGGCGCGATCGACGTCGATGGAGAACGTCGTCGTGCGCTGCTTCGACGCGTCGAGATACGCGTGCTCCTCGACGTGCGCGTAGCGGGCGTGCGTTTGCTCCCGCGTTCCGGAGACTTGTCGCAGGACCGTCCACGGATCGTGTGCGGTCGGCGACAGTGCCGTCACCGTGATGGCTTCCGTGACTTCGGCGTGGAGCGACAACTCGAGCGTGAGATCGTTCACGGCGACGGTGACCATGCGCCTCGTTCGCGCGAAACCCTCCAACTCCGCACGGATCTCGTAGTCCCCGCGCGGCACAGCGTCAAAGCGAAACGCCCCATTGCTATCGGTCACGCGCGTGTAGCGAATGCCGGGACCGGTCAGCAGCACCGTCACGCCGGGGATCGGACCTCCGTACCCGACGACGTGCCCTTCGATCCGCGGCAGCGTCACCTCCGCGAGCGCGTGCAGTGCGACGAGCAGCGAGACGATGAGCCAGAGACGACGTTTCATGGGCGGCCTCCTTCGCCCATCGCGGCGCTGCAGCGCCGCTGCCCGCGATGCCACACGCGTAACTCGCGCGCGCGCAACGGCGTGCGCGAGTTCACCGAAGTCTCACATCCCGAAATGTGGCGGAAGCGCGTCGGAAATCAGAACGCCATGTCCGCGTCGTGCAGCCCGAAGTAGTGCCCGAGCTCGTGCACGACCGTCTCGCGGATCTGCCGCACGGCGTCGCCGCGCGTGCGTGTGACGCGCAGGATCGGGCCGCGGAAGATCGCGATCTGATCGGGGAGCATCGGCAGCATGTCGTGCGTGCGGCGCGTGCGCATCACGCCGCGATAGATGCCGAGGAGCTCGGAGTGTTCGTTCGGCACGAGCGTGAGGTCTTCGTCGCTCGGCTCTTCCTCGACGACCACGAGCACGTTCTCGAGCAGCTCCGCGAACCTCGGCGGGAGTTGTTCGAGCGCCTCTTCGACGAGGCGCTCGAACTCACGCGGTGAGATCGGCAACGCTACCAGCCCGGGATGATGTTGAAGCCGTAGATGATGTCCTCGTTCGGACGCTGGAACGGCTTCGCGGCGTAGAACTCGAGCGGGATGTAGCTCAGGAGAATGCGCAGGCCCGCGCCGACGCTGACGACCGGCACGCGCGCGGTCGTGTTGGTCTTGAACTGCCAGTCGACGTGCTGGCCCGAGCTCCACGCCGCGCCGACGTCGCCGAACGCGAAGATCTCCGTCGGCAGGAACGACGCGTTGATCAGGCCGAACTCGCGCGTGCCGAGGAGCGGTGCGCGGAGCTCGACGCTGCCGGCGAGGAGACGCGTGCCGACGAGACGATCGAAGACCGGGCACGTGCCGGCGGCGCCGACGCATTCCGATGCGTTGATCGAATACGGATCGTAGCCGCGCACGAGCGAGCCTTGTCCGAGGTAGAGCGGCGAGAGGCGCGTGTCATCGGAGCCCGCGCCGTAGCGGCCGTAGTGCAGTCCGCGCACGGCGAGCGTCACGGGACGGAAGAAGAAGTAGCGGCGCCAGTCGGCTAGCGCGGTCTCGAAATTGAGATCGCCGCGCAGCGCGGTGACCTCGTAGCGATAGCGGGTGCCTTCGATCGGCGAGATGAAGCCGTAGATCGAGCTGTCGCCGACGAACGCGCCCTGCACCTGTCCGAGGTTCAGCACGAACGAGCCGGGGAGCCGCTCGCGGTCGCGTTCGACGATCTCGTTGCCGACGAAGTAGTAGGTGATCGTCTCCTGCTTGAACGAATAGCGTTCGACGCCGGCGGACGCCTCGACGCGGCGCGTGGAGCTGAACGGATACTGCGCGAGGCCCGTGGCGTCGGTGACGAGTTGCGTCTCGCGGAACTCCTGATAGATGTCCGCGGGCTGGTTCGTGCCGGGGACGAAGCCGGTGCCGTAGGCGGCGTTGGCGTAGACGTACGGGATGTGCGTGACGTCGGCGCCCCAGTTCAGGCGGTGGGTCTGATTCAGGTAGAAGACTTCGCCGCCGAGCTGATCGCCGATGCTGCCGCCGCCGGAGCTGCCGCCGCCCTGGAACGTGAAGCCGACGTTGTGCTGGCCGAGGATGTCGCTGAAGAACGCGCTGACGCTGCCGCTCGCGCCCGAGCCGAACTGGTCGACGCCGACGCCGAGCGTCGGAGGTCCGAGGTAGGCGAGGTGAAGGTCGGGCCTGTAGCTGCGTTCCGTGAACTGCGTCGACGCCGGCGGCAGTCCTTCCTCGGGGCGCATGAGATAGCCGGTGATCTCCGAGCCGGTCGCCCGCAGCGGCGGCAGGAGCGCGGCGCGCGCGGCGGCGTTCTCGGGCGGCGCAGCGGCGGCGGCGATCGCGGTGCCGGTGGCGTTCGCGGGCAGTGAATAGAGGTTGTAGTTGTCGCCCTCGTAGACGGAGAAGACGATGTCGCCGCTGCGCGACGCGACGCTGAGCGCCGGCGCGAGCTCGGTGATGCCGGAGACGCCCGTCGTGACGGCCGTCAGGCGGGAGAGATGTCCATCCGCCAATCCGATCCGGTAGAGGTCCGGAATGCCTTCCGGGTTGGCGATGAAATAGAGCGAGCTTCCATCCGGAGAGAACTGCGGATTGATGTGCTCCGCGGCGGGGAAGGCGTCGATGAGATGCACCTGGCCGGACGCGATGTCGATCGTGGCGAGGCGCATCGGCGTGAAGCGCAGCTGTTCGAGCACGGTGTTCGTGCCGCGGTCGGTGACGAAGGCGAGCGTGCGGCCGTCGGGCGACCACGCCGGCTGCAGGTCCGCGTACTTGTCGGCCGTGAGGCGCCGCACCTGGTTCGACTGGATGTCGTAGAGGAACAGATCGCTGACGCCGGTGGTCTGGCCGGCGATGGCGATGGTGCGGTTGTCCGGTCCCCACGCGACGTTGGTGATCGCCTCGAGTCCCGGCACGTGGATCGTGTCGACCTTGCGCGTCTCGACGTCGACGATGGTCAGGTAGTTGTCGCCTTTGGCGAACGTGATGAACGCGAGGCGGCGGCTGTCGGGCGACCACGAGCCCGCGGACTCGATGAAGCGCAGCGACTCGAAATGCGCGTCGCGGTCCGACGACACGAGCCGGCGGATGACTTGGCCGGTGTGCGCGTCGGCGAGGAAGAGATCGATCGAGAAGAGCTCGCGCGCGGAGAGGAACGCGACGTACTTGCCGTCGGGACTCACCGCGGGGCCGACGTTCAGCTCCGACGAGCCGCGGTTGCGTTTCTTGCCCGGCTCCGGACGGCGGCCGACGAGGAGGTTGGGCAGCTGCGCGGTGCGCTCGGCGACGATCGGGTTGTACAGCTCGCGCGCCGATTCGGTCCAGTCGGTGAAGAGCTGCTTGGCCGGCACGCCGAGCGCGCGGTCGAAGCCTTCCTCGATGCCCGTCATGCCCGCGGCCATGAAGTAGCGCACGACCGCCTCGTCGCCGAAGCGCGCGCCGATGTACGCCATGAGCGCCTGGCCGTAGCGATACGGGAAGTAGCGCGGATCGCGCGTGAGGTCGCGCAGGTTCGGCATGCGGTTCTGGAGCGTGGCGTCGCGGATCCACATCGCGGTGAGCGGATCGACGCGGCCTTTCGAGAAGTACTCGGCCATGCCTTCGACGAGCCACAGCGGCAGTTGTTCGAGCTGGAAGCGCCGGCGATTCTGGTTCGCGTTCGCGGCGATGTCGTACTGGAAGACGTGCACGATCTCGTGGCCGAGGACGTGATCGTTTTCGGCGTAGTCGCCGGTGAGCGGAAGCACGACGCGGTTCATGAACGCGTCGGTGAAACCTCCCGTGCCTTCGCCGATGAGACCACCGGTGGTCGTAGTCTGGTGGAAGTCGGCTGCGTTTGCGTAGAGCACGATCGGCTTGCGCTTGAACGAATGATTGAACACGCGCGAGAGGCGCGCGTACCACCGCTCGGCCATGCGCCCGACGTCCTGCACGACGTCCGCTTCCTGGTCGTAGTAGTAGATGTCGAAGTGTTCCGTCTGGAGCACTTTGAAGTCGAAGGCCTCCCACTGGACCTTGTTGCGGCCGAAGTACTGGGCGCTGGCGATGGGAGTGAGGAGGGAGAAGAGAACGGCAAGGACGGCGAAACGAACCGCGATTCGCATAGACACCTCAGCTCTAGATGAACACCGAAGCCGCCTCCGCTGCAAGTTTGCTGCCCCGCGTTCCGTGCGGCGCAACGGTTTCGTAACCCGCGCGCCCGCGAACTTGCAGAGGGTTCCCTAACCGCGCAGCAGCTTGAACGCGTGGTTCCACGTGCCCGTGCGCGCGCCGTAGAGAACCCACAGGAGGCACATCGGCTCGAGAAGCCGCGAGCCTTCGATGCCGCCGATGTCGACGACGCCCCAGCCGAAGTGCTCGCAGATCTGGCTGACGATCTTCTTCGCGTCGTCGTCATTGCCGCACAGAAACATGTCCGGCGGTCCGCCCGCGAAGCGCGGGTTGATCATGTGCGCGTTGCCGACGGTGTTGAACGCTTTCACGACGCGCGCGTTGGGCACGAGACGCTGCACGTGCTCGCCGAGCGAGTCATCGTGTCCGACGAAAAGACGCGGCGGCATGCCCGCGCTGAAGTCGAGCGGGTTCGTGGCGTCGATGACGACCTTGCCGTCGAAGTTCGCGATTCCCGCGGAGCGGATCACGTCCTCGGTCGCGGTGCCGAGCGTCGCCAGGACGAGGATGTCGCCGAAGCGCGCGGTCTCTTCGAACGTGCCGGTCGATGCCGCTTTCCCCGCCGCGTCCGCCCACGTCTGCAGCTTCTGCGGATCGCGCGAGCCGATCTTCACCTCGTGGCCGAGACCGATGAAACCGGCGGCGAGCACGCGCCCGACGTCGCCGGAGCCGAGAACACCGACGCGAACCTTCTGCATGCGCGCAGTGTAGCGCGGCTCGCGCGTTGCTACGTGTTCCGCATGCGCATCCCGACCGCTCTTCTCGCTCTCCTCTTCGCCGCCTCGCTCCACGCGCAAGCCCACGCACCGTTGACATCCGACAAAGACCTCATCATCCCGCGCACGTCCGCGAACCGCATCGTCATTCCGATCGCCGGCAGCACGCCCGGCGGCAACGGCACGTTCTTCCGCAGCGACATCACGGTGATCAACTTCCGCGCGGCGGAACAGCGCGTCGAACTGCGATGGCTTCCGCTCGGCACGAGCGGCGCCGGCATTGCGCCGGTGACGATCACGGTTCCGGCGCAGAGCGGCTTCTTCTCCGAGGATTTCGTGACGAACATCCTGCAGCAGTCGGGACTCGGCGCGATCGACGTCCGTGCCGTCGACGCGAACGGCGAGCTCGATCCGAACGCCGCGCTGCACGCCACCGCGCGCATCTGGACGCCGGAGCCGCAGGTGACGAACGGCACGATGTCGCAGACGTTCCCCGCGATCGTGCCGGTTACGACCAACGGCCTGCTGCGCTGGATCTTCGGCGTGCGCCGCAACGAGCAGTACCGCATGAACGCCGGCATCACGAATCTCTCCGACACAACGCAGCGCTTCCGCGTGACGACCATCGGCAGCACGCCGGCCGGCGCGGGAGAAACGACAGAGGTCGAGGTCGCCGCGCAGTCGGTGAGCCAGTTCGGCCTCACGGGAACCGCGACCGGCTCGTTTCAAGTCGTCGTGCAGAACATCAGCGACGCGCCGTCGCCGAACTTCATCACCTGGGCGTCGTCGATCGACAACGTCACCGGCGACGCGTGGTCGCAGATGGGCTTTCCGGCGCCACCTCAGCCTCAGCCGTGAGAACGGCGCCTCGACGCGACACGCTGTCCGTTTCGCGGCTCATCCGTACGCGTAAATGATTGATTTTGCAGCAGCAAATGCGGCCTGGATGTTGCGATAGAGAAGGGCATGAAGACGACACGGAAAACTCTCGGCACTCTCGCCCTCGGCGCCGGCCTGCTGTTCGGCCTTGCGGCGTCGTCCTCGGCGTACACGCTGACGACGAACGATCCGCCGCCGCCGTTCATCTCTTCGCCCGGCAACACGCACTCGGTTGCGACCTCGGCAACGAGCGGCGTGCACCGCGGAGCGACGCTGCGACGCAGGGACGTCTCCGCGCAGCAGTACGCGATTCGTGACGCGCTCAACCAGAAGCGCGCCGAATATCGCGCGCTGATGGACGCCGGCGACCCGCGCGCCGACCAGGTCCTCAACCAGATTCACGCGTTGATGGCCCAGCAGCGCGCAACGAAGTAACGCTCATCGAACGACGTGGAGGGTCGCACCGCGCGCCCTCCACGTTTCACCTGCGTACAATCCTCCGCGCGGTGTCCATCTTCTTCACCGGCTTTCCCGGCTTCCTCGGCACGGAGCTCTTGCCGCGCATCCTGCGCCGCCGCGACGACGACGCGCTCTGCCTCGTGCAGCCGAAGTTCCGTCCGCTCGCGGAAACACGCGCGCGGCAGATCGACGCGCGCCGCGTGCAACTCGTCGAAGGCGATCTCACGCAGCCGCTCGATGCGATCGATGCGCGCGACGTTCGTGAGATTTATCACCTCGCCGCCGTCTACGACCTCAGCGTGCCGCGTGAAATCGGGATGCGCGTGAATGTCGTCGGCACGCAGCGCGTGCTCGATCTCGCCGAGCGCGCGCCGCGCCTCGAACGCCTGCACTACATCAGCACGTGCTACGTCAGCGGGCGCTACGCCGGCGTGTTTCGCGAGGACGATCTCGAGAAAGGGCAGCGCTTCAACAACTATTACGAGGAGACGAAGTACCTCGCGGAAGTGGAAGTGCGGAAGCGGATGTCGCGCATCCCGGCGACGATCTACCGGCCGTCGGTCGTGGTCGGCGACAGCGCGACCGGCGCCACGCAGAAGTTCGACGGGCCGTACTTCGTGATGCAGTGGCTGCTGCGGCAGCCGAAGCTCGCGATGCTGCCGGTGGTCGGACGTCCGTCGTGTTACACGTTCAACGTCGTGCCGCGCGACTTCGTGATCGCGGCGCTCGACGCATTGATGGCGCGCCGCGACGGCGCCGGCGTCACGTACGCGGTCGCCGATCCGCGGCCGCTCACCGTCGACGAGACCATCGACACGATCGCGGAAGCGACCGGCCGCACCGTGATTCGCGTGCCGCTGACGAAGTCGCTCGCGAAAGGCGCGCTCCGTTACGTGCCCGGCGTGTATCGCCTGATGCGCATCCCGCCCGCCGCCGTCGACTACTTCGTTCATCCGACGACGTACGACACGACGAACACGCTCGCCGCGCTTGCCGGCACCGGCATCGCCGCGCCGCCGCTGCGGACGTACGCGGCGAAGCTTGTGGAGTTCGCAGGCGCGCATCCGGAGATCGGCTCGGCGGCGATGGTGTGAGGCGATGGTGCTGCGGCTCGCCGTTGACACCGGTCGCAGCGACGCCCACACTTCAACGCGAGGCTTGACGCTGCGCGGGTAGCACGTTGAAGACGCAATCGTTGATGGGAAGACGCGTTCGCGCAGTCGCGCTGTGTCTGGGCCTGGCCGTTTCGTGGACGTGCGCGAAGCGAGGGACCTACGAGTCGATGGCTGCCGTCGGAAGCGGTATCAGTATGGCGGGCACGGTCAAGACGTTCGTCTCCGCCTTTTACGCGGAGACGGGGCGATTGCCGTCATCGAACGCCGAGGCGCACGTCGCGGAGGTTCCGCTCTCCGGTCCGTACGTTTCGAGCGTCGCGATTGCGCCTGGCGGCGTCGTGGTCGTGACCTTTACGGCGGATTCGCATCTCACGGGTAAGACGCTGGAATTGACGCCGGCGATCGATGGCAGCGGCCTCACGTGGTCCTGCAAGGGAGGCACGGTGCCTGCCGAGTACCGGCCGCCACTGTGCCGCTGATCGCGCGACCGAGACTCGCTCTCTTTCTTAACGCCGCGCGGCGGCGAGCATCGTCGCGGGCTGCGTGTGCGCCGGCGCGAGCGCGGCGGCGAGCGTGGCGTCGTGACCGTAGATGTCGTCGTAGAAGTGCACGTCGCCGTCGGCGGTCGCGACCGCGGTGTTGTAGAGGATGACCACCGGGATCGTTTTGTCGAGGCGGACGTAGAGGTCTTCGCGTTTCGACGCGAGCGCGGCGCGCACTTTCTCCGGCGACCACTGCAGCGCCCACGCCGCGAGTGCGACCGGATCTTCGACGCGGATGCAGCCGTGGCTGAAGTCGCGGCGCGTGCGGGCGAAGAGCGCCTGCGCCGGCGTCGAATGCAGGTAGACGTCGTTGTCGTTCGGGAAGACGAACTTGAAGAGGCCGAGGGCGTTCGCGTCGCCGGACTTCTGGCGCACGCGGAACGCGCCGGTGCGCAGCGCGGCGAGCGTGGCATCGTCGACCGACGAGCCGATCGCGCGGCCGGTGCCATCCACAATTTCGTAACGATTGCGCGCGAGGTAGTCGCGGTCGCGCACGACCTTCGGCACGATCTCGTTGCGCTGAATGCGCGTGGGCACGCTCCACGACGGGCGGAAGACGACGTGCTGGATGTCGCCGTCGAACACCGGCGTCTTGTGGCCCGCGGCCTGCCCGACGACGACGCGCATCGCGAGCTCGCCGTTGCGGTCGACCGCATGCAGCGTGAACTCGGGGATGTTCACGAGCACGGCGGCGTCGGACGTCGACGGCATCCAGCGCGCGCGCTCGAGCGCCCATTCGAGCTGCTGCACGCGCGCCGCGGCGGGCGTGTTCAAAGCGGCGAACGTGCGGCGGCTGACGACGCCGTCGGCTTCGAGTCCGTGGCGTTTCTGGAAGTGCTTCATTGCGTCGACGATCGCGCCGTCGTACAGCGTGCCGTCGACCTTCGCGTCAGCGGTTAGATCGCCGAGGCGGCGGAGCTTCGCCGCGAGCTGCGGCAGCGCGTCGTAGTGATCGGACGGCGAGAGTTTCGCGACCGCGGGCACGACGATCTCCGGTTCGCTCGCGATGCGGCGATACGTCGCGAGCGCGGTGAGGAGGCGACGATATTCGGGCTGCTGCGGTTCGAGCGCGGCGATCGCGGAGGCGACGTCGTTCGATTCGGCGAGCGTCATCACGACGGCGGGGAGATAGAGCTGCTTCGCGGCGACGTCGAAGTCGAAGCCGACGCTGTGCGGATCGATGCGGCCGCTGTGGAGATGCGCGACGTAGCGGAGCGTCGCGGCGGTCATGGCGACGTCGAAGCGCGCGAGCGACGCATCGTCGCCGGCTGCCGGCGCGGCGACGGCGTAGTCCGCCGAGCGCAGGCCTTTCGTTTCCGCAGTGACGAAGAGCGAGAGCAGCGCCTGCGCCTGCGCGGTCGGCTTGCCGTTGCGCGTCCAGAGGAGGCGCGAGCCGATCGGCGCGTAGACGTTGTGGAGGTCGGACGTGTCGGCGAGCGAGCGGACGATGCGCGCCGCATTCGTCGCCGGCGCGACGTCGACCGTCTGCGCCGCAACCGAGACCGTGATGAGCATCACCAGACCGAGGGCCGTTCGTTTCATGGACCTCAATCTGGACTCCGACTGCGGCACAAATGTGGCGGGATTCGAGAGTTTTTCGGGGGCTTCACGGCGAGAAATCCCGCACCGCGTTCCTCTCATGTGATGACGGTCACGCGCGCGTCCCGAACCAACAAAGAGAGGTGGGTCATGAAAAAGAAAGCTGTCCTCGTTGCAGTCGGGGACTACCGGGGATTTGCGCCGTCACTCGACGCACCGGTGACGGAGCTCGGAGAATGGGCGGCGCTTCTTCGGAATTACGGCTTCACCGTGACGTCGCTCGCCGATCAGAACGCGACGCGCACGAAAGTGCTGGCGGCGTTTCAGCAGCTCGTCACCGGCGCGCAGCCGAACGATCAGCTCGTGTTCGGCTTCTTCGGCCACGGCAGCACCGTGCCGGCGCCGGTCGATGAGGGACGCTTCAAGTTCGAGGAAGCGCTGATGGTGTTCCCGCAGGCGCAGGATGCCGAGCTGACGTCGAGCGCGATCACCGACAGCGATCTGTCCCGCGTGCTTGCGATTGCGGCGCCGCCGATCGGAACCGATCTCACGCTGATCATCGACACGTGCTTCAGCGGGGCGTTCCAACCGGCGGCGGCGAAGCGCGGGCGTGCGCACGGCAAGGCCCCGGACATGCAGCCGCTGTTCATTCCCCCGAAGGAGTTACCGCGCAGCGGCGACGTCGTGCGCGAGTTCGGTTCGTATGCGGATGACGCGGGAACCGAGACCGCATCCGCCGCGCGTGGAGGGCGCACGCTGAACGTCGCCGCCACGCCGGTGCAGCGCGAGCGCCCGCTCGTCGTCGCGGCGTGCGGCCGCAGCGAAACGGCGCTCGAGCTCCGGCTCGGCGCGGGAAAGTCACGGCTGCTCTTCAGCAAGCGCGCGACCGAATTTCTCAAGGCACACGCCGACGCCACGTTCAACCAGCTCATCGCCGGCATCAAGCCGCTCAAGGAAGGCGTGCGGCAGTCGCCGGAGCTGCGCGTCAACGTCGCGCGCGGCGTGGAGCCATTCCCCGGGAAGCCGGGACAGGCGGCGCCATCTCCGTTCTCGAGCATCAGCAGAGTCGACGATCCGGTGGAGACGCCGGTGACGCCGAAAGGAGCAGAAGGAATCATGAACTCGATCGACATTCGCTTTCGCGGCATGTGCTGTTTCCTCGACAGCCGCCGCCGCTCCGACCCGTACCAGAAACGCGTCGTGCTGCCGTTCGACGACCGCAAGGATCCCGAGGTGCGCCACAAGGCGTACATCGAAGTCGCGGAGGACGAGATCGACGGCTACGGCATCGATCCGACCATCTCGACGCCGCACAACAAGGGCGGCCAGCTCCAGTACCTGCGGTGGGAGCTCGACGGCGTGCGCATCGATTTCGAGAACGCGGATTCGTCGGCGGACGCGTTGTCCGTGACGTCGTCGTTCGCCGAGCGCGTTCCGGGCATGAAGTTCGGCGTGTGCGAAGAGCTGCCGTATCACCCGAGCGACGACTGCTTCGAAGAAGTGCCCGATCCGGCGCGGATCGCGGCGTTCGCCGATCTGCGCTGCGGCACGCTCACCGCCGGCCCGCTCGAGGACGCGCAGACGCAGTTCATCTCGACGTCGACGGCGGGCACGTTCGACGGCCGCACGCCCAAGTGGGTCGTCCTGCATCTGCCTCTCACGGAGCCGGCCGCGCGCATCCGCGTCGGCGGCGGCCCCGACGACTGGATCAGCGTCAAGCCGGGCGGCTCGGTTCTGATCGGCAACGAGCGCGAGATCGACATCCTCGGCATTCCGAACAGCGACGATCCCGCGCGGACGTTCTATCTCTACTACCAGCTCGGCGATCAGATCCCGGTCGATCCGCCGATCCCGGCCGGCAAGCTGGTGCCTCTCAACGGCTGCTCCGTCAGCAACTGGCCATGAGCGCGCGAGGAGGGCCGCGGTTCCCGCGGTCCTCCGCTTCCGTTCGGCGTTAAGCTTTCCGGCATTCCGCACGCGCGTTTCTCACGCTTTCCGGACTGGCGGCGCGGCCTTGGCGTCGCGCTCGTGGTGGGAGGTGTCGCACTCGTCGCCTGGATGCTGCCGGCGGATCGCGTGCGGTTTGCGATCGCGCTCGAGCGGGCGCGGCTCGCGGCGGATGATCCGCGCATCGTGCCGATGCGGCTGGCGTCGCGCGATGATGCGCGGCTGCTCGAGCGCGCGGCGGCGGCGCTCGCGCGGATGCTGCCGCGGGCGCGGACGTACGTCGAGCGGCTCGAATGCGCATCGGCGCTGAACGAGCTGGCGGCGCGGGCGGGCGGTGCGGGGGCGAAGCGCGGGGAGGCGATCGCGTCGATGCTCGCGGGCGATGCGCCTGCGCATGCGGTGGCGGCGCTCGCGGACGCGCATGCACCCGCGACGAACGGCGCGGCGTTCTGGAACGACGTCGCGGCGATTCGCGGCGCGACCGGACGCGACGACGAGTCGATCGCGGCGCTGGCGGCGCTCGATCGCGCGTTGATGCAGGAGCCGCGTCGCGCGGAGGCGCTGTTCAATCGCGCCGTGCTGGTCGAGCGGCTCGGGCTCACGCCGCTCGCGCGCGACGCGTGGCGGACGTATCTCGACGTCGACGCGCAGTCGTCGTGGGCGAACGAGGCGCGGGCGCGGCTCGCGGCGCAACGCGCGAGCGATGAAGAGGCGTGGAGCGGCGTGAAGGGCACGTTCGATCGGTTGCCGCCGGACGCGCTGCGCGCGCTCGCGCAGCGCTTTCCCGAGCACACGCGCAAGTTCGCCGAAGCGGTGTCGCTCACGTCGTGGGCGGCGGCAATGGCGGGCGGCAACGCGGCGGCGGCGCGTGCATCGCTCGCGCAGGCGCGCGTCGCGGGCGAGTGGCTGCAGCGCGAGCGCGGCGAGTCGCTGCTCGCCGAGACGGTCGCGGCGCTCGACCGCGCGCCGCGCGACACGCGCGTCATCGGCGGCTTGCTCGCGTATCGCGCGGGACGGCTCGCGTACCGCGACGGCGACCTCGCGGGCGCCGAGCGCGCGTTGCGCGCATCCGAGGAGCAGCTCGCGCGCGCGAAGAACCCGATGGCGCGGTATGCGCGCTTCTACGTCGCAAGCGTGCTGTTCGACGAAAGCCGCGGTGCGGATGCGGCGGCTATGCTCGAAGCGATGCTCGCCGAGGAGCGCAGCGCGCCGGGACATCGCGCGCTGACCGCGCGGATCCTGTACGAGCTCGCGCTGTGCGATGCCGTCGCCGGCCACTGGTCGGACTCGCTCGCGCACGCACAGGAATCGGTCGCGCTACATCGCGCGCTTGGCGAGCGCGGGTTCGAGGCGGCGGCGGAGGCGGTGGTCAGCGAGGACTACGACCTCATCGCACAGCCGGAGCTCGCGCGCCGGCACGGACTCGCCGCTCTGCGCGAGAGCTGCGCGTTCGGCGATTTCGGCCGCGCGCGTGTCGTGCTCGCGGCGCTTTCGCGCACGGAACTCCGCGGCGGTCGATGGGAGTGGGCGCGCGCGCTCATCCGCCTCGAGGCGCAGCTCGCGCCGCCCAATCCTTCACTCGACTCGGAGATGTTCCTGCGCGACGCTGCCGCCGCCGGGCATCTCAGCGATGCGAATGCCGCGTCGCGCGCCTTGCTCCGCGCGCGGACGACGGCATTGCGCATCGTCGACGGAGCCGCGCGCGCGAAACTGCTCGCCGACGTCGATGCCGTCGAAGGGACGCTTGCGTTGCGCGACGATCCGCGCCGCGCCGTCGCGCGGCTGTCGTCGGCGATCGCGTTCCAGCAGCGCGCCGAACGTCCGATCGTCCTCCCGCAGCTGTTCCTCGCACGTGGCCGCGCGCAGTCGGCGCTCGGCGCGCTCGACGCTGCGCGCGTCGATTTCGACGACGGCATCCGCGCGCTCGAACAGCAGCGGTCCGGCGTGCACGACGCGGAGCTGCGTCCCGGCATCTTCGGCGACGGCGCGGAGCTCTTCGATGAAGCGGTCGCGCTCGCGCTGCGCCGCGGCGATGCGGCGGCGGCGTTCGCATACGTCGAGCGCGGACGCGCGCGCACGGTGTTCGAAGAGATCGAAGGCGAACGAGCGACCGCGCTGCCGCCGCTCGCGGACATCCGCGCGCAACTCGAACCGTCGACGGCGCTCGTCGAGTACTGCGCGCTGCGCGACCGGCTGGCGATCTTCGTCGTGACGCGCGAACGCCTGGTGTTGCGGACCATGCCGGTGTCGCGCGCGGAGCTCATGCGTGCGGCGGACGCGTTCGTCGAGTCGCTCGCATCGCGGCCGAACAGCGGCGATCCGCAAACATCCGGTGCGCGGCTGCATCAGTGGCTCGTCGCGCCGATCGCGTCGGATCTCGCCGGCGCGTCGACACTCGTCACGATCGCCGGTGACGCGCTGCAGCGCGTGCCGTTCGCGGCGTTGTACGACGCGGCGACGCGCGTGTATCTCGTCGAGCGCTACACGCTGACGAGCGCGCCGAGTGCGGCGGTATACGCGGTCGCGCTCGATCGTGCAAACGCGCGCGACGCGAGTGCGCCGCGGAACGCGCTCGTGTTCGCGAATCCCGCCGCGCCGGTCGATCGCTATCCCAATCTGGCGCCGCTCGAGAACGCGGAAATCGAGGCGCGCCTCGTCGCGCGGCGGTATCCCAAAGCCGATGTCCTCACGCGCGGCAATGCGACCGCGGAGCGCTTCCTCGGCGTCGCGCCGGCGTATGCGATCGTGCATTACGCGGGTCACGCGGTCGTGCGGCCGAACGAGCCGGGCAGTTCGGCGCTCATCTGCGCGGCCACGCCGCAAACGGGCGGCGATCTGACGGCGCGGCAGATCGGGCGGATGCATTTCGATGCGACGCGCGTCGTCGTGCTCGCGGCATGCGGCACGCTGCGCGGGCGCGACATCGCCATCGAAGGCGTGACGAGTCTGTCGCACGCGTTCCTCGTCGCGGGCGTGCCGGAGATCGTCGGCACGTTGTGGGACGTCGCGGACGATGAGGTCGCACCGCTCATGCGCGCGCTGCACGCGCAGCTCGCGCGCGGAGCGTCGGCGCCGGAAGCGTTGCGCGCGGCGCAGCTCGCGGCGTTGCGTGCGGCGTCGACGCGCGATCCGCGCCGTTGGGCCGCGTTCGCGGCGATCGGCGCCGCGCCGTCAGCGCGTCAGCTGGATCACCGTGATCTCGCCGCCGACGGCGAGGCGCGAGGGCGGACCCCAGTAGCCGGTGCCGCGGTTCACGTACAGCCACAGCCCGCCCACGCGATGTAGGCCGGCGACGATCGGCTGGAAGCGCTTGATGATCAGGTTGAACGGGAAAAACTGACCGCCGTGCGTATGTCCGGAGAGCTGCAGATGCGCGCCGAGGCGGTTCGCGGCTTCGGCGGTCTGCGGCCGATGGGAGAGGAGCACTTTCACGGCGTCGCGCGGCGCGGACGCGAGCGCGCGGTCGGGATCCTGTTTGTGCGTGTAGCGGCCCATCGGATCGGTGACGCCGGCGATGACGAGCTTCGCGTCGCCGCGCGTGATGACGCGGTGATCGTTCTTCAGAAACTGCAGCCCGAGGGACTCGAGCGCGGGGATCCATTCGCTCGCGCGCCAGTAGTACTCATGGTTGCCGGTGACGTAGAAGACGCCGTCGCGCGCGCGAAGGTCGCGCATCGGCTGCACTTGTTCGCGCAATTCGTCGAGTAAGCCGTCGACGAGATCGCCGGTGATGGCGACGGCGTCGGGTGCGAGCGCGTTCGTGCGCTCGACGAGTGACTCGACGAAGCGGCGCTGGATGGTCGGGCCGACGTGCACGTCGCTCCACTGCACGATGCGGTAGCCGTCGAGCTCCGGCGGCAGCTCGTCGATGCGGACGGCGACGTGGCGCACGCGCGGACAGCGCGCCTGCACGAGCCCGACGAGCGTGAGCGCGAGGGCGGCGGCGAGGATGCCGAGGCTGAGAGCGCGCGCGTCGACGAGCGGCCAGGTTTGCGCGGCGAACAGCCAGCGCGCGAGCCAGTAGAGGACGCGCGCGGCGTCGGTGAGCGCGACGAGCACGAGGAGCGTCGAGAAGATCGCCAGCGTCGCGTAGCCGGTCCAGTGCACCAGCGTGCGCTGTGCGAGCGTTTCGGAGCGGCGGAAGAGCATCGGCAGAATGCCGAGCGCGGAGAGCGCGACGAGGGCGATCCACGCGACGGCGGGCGCGATGCCGGCCGCGGCGGCGCCCGCCAGCAGCGGACGTCCCGCGTAGGCGAAGAGCGAGAGCCAGATCGCGGCGGTGAGCACGATGCGCGTCTGCGACGCGAGCGCGATCTCGCGGATGCGTTTCTTCTTCATGAGACGAGCAAAACAAAGCGCGTGTCAGAGCTATTCGGCGGCCTCTGCGGCGCGTGAAACTCGCGCGTTTGTTGCACTACAAAACGGGCGAAGGAGGATCTTTGCTCATGTGGAAACCACGTGACCGAGAACGCTACATCGGGTCGTACGATCCCGAGCACGAGATGCCGGATCCCGACCGTAATGCAGGCGACCGCTGGCAGTCCGATGCGTACCGTCATGGTGCGCGCGATGGCCGCTTCGCCTACCGTTTCAACCCCGACCGTTTCGAACGAAACTTCGACCGCGAGCCGTCCGGCAACAGTTGGAGCGGCGACGGACGCGACTTCAACCGCAACTGGGACCGCGGTAACGAGCGCGACTTCGGCGGACGCGACTTCGATCGCGGGAACTACAACGACCGCAACTTTAACGACCGTAACTTCAACGACCGCAACTTCAACGACCGTTTCAGCGGCGGTGGCTACAGCGGCGGCGGTTACGACCGCGGCAGCAGCTCCGATCGCGGCTACGGCTTCGGCGGCTCCGACCGCGGTGGCTGGGATCGCGACCGCGACCGCAATTACAGCGGCGGCAACTACGGCGGAGGCAACTACGACCGCGGCGGCTACGGCAGCAACAGCAACTACGGCAACAGCAACTACGGCAACAACAACTACGATCGCGGCAACGGTGGCGGCTACAACAGCAGCGACCGCGGCTGGGATCGCGATCGCGAGTCGCGCGGCAGCTCCGACTATGACCGCGGCGGCTTCGTGATCCCGAACGATCGCGACCAGCTCCACGGCTCCGATCGCTACGGCTCGGACCGCGGCTGGGATCGCGACCGGCAGGGCTCGCGCGACGACTGGAACCGCGGCGGCAGCAACTGGGACCGCGACTGGCGCCGGCGCTGACCTGCACGGTTGTCAGCGTTGACCGAGACGTAACGCCTGACGAGAAACCGCCGCGCGCCTCCGACATCGAATATTCGAACCCAACCCGTTCGTTTCAATCGGTGCAAGGAGGCACGCGGTGGTCCATCGTCGTCACATCCAGGTCGTTTCGTTTCTCGTAGTGCTCCTTTTCGGCTGCGCCCAATCGCAGTCCGCGCCGCTCCCCGCGAACGCATCCAAAGGAGGAACTCGATCCATGTCGCAGTCGCCTGACAACTTCACCAAACCGGCCGACGCCGAGCTGCGCCAGAAGCTGACGCCGCTCCAGTACGAGGTCACGCAGCACGAAGGCACCGAGCCGGCCTTCCGCAACGAGTATTGGAACAATCACCAGCCGGGCATCTACGTCGACGTCGTCTCCGGCGAGCCGCTGTTCTCGTCGCTCGATAAGTTCGATTCCGGCACCGGCTGGCCGAGCTTCACCAAGCCGCTCGCGCCCGAGAACGTCACCACGAAGACGGATCGCAAACTCTTCATGGCGCGCACCGAGGTCCGCTCGAAGCACGCCGACTCGCACCTCGGGCACGTCTTCGACGACGGTCCCGCGCCGACCGGCCTCCGCTATTGCATGAACTCGGCGTCGCTCCGCTTCATCCCCGCCGATCGGCTCGAGGCGGAAGGCTACGGCCGCTACGCGTCGCTCTTCGGCAAGAGCACGCACAACAACGAGATCAAGCCGGTCAGCAACACGCACGTGACGGGCAGCGCGCACACCGACGCGTCGCACCTGCAGACGGCCACGCTCGCCGGCGGCTGCTTCTGGGGGATGGAAGACCTGCTGCGCAAGCTTCCCGGCGTGACGCACGTCGTCGTCGGCTACACCGGCGGCAACGTCGAGCACGCGACGTACGAGCATCACGAGGGACACGCGGAAGCCGTCGAGCTGACGTTCGATCCGGCGAAGATCTCGTACGCGCAGATCCTCGAGTTCTTCTTCAAGATGCACGATCCGACGACGCTCAACCGGCAGGGGAACGACGTCGGCACGTCGTATCGCTCGGCGATCTTCTACCACAACGACGAGCAGCGCCGGGTCGCGGAGCAGGTGAAGGCGAAGGTGGAGAAGTCGGGCGCGTGGAAGCGTCCCATCGTCACCGAGATCGTTCCGGCGAAAGCGTTCTGGACGGCCGAGGAGTACCACCAGGATTACCTGATCAAGCATCCGGGCGGCTACACGTGCCATTACGTGCGGCCCATCAAGTTTGACTAGTTCGTGTCAGGTCCGCCGCGTCAAACGCGCGGCGGACCGCACTTCCTACCGTCCCCGCCACTTCACGAACACCACCGCGAGCACGAGCAGGAACGTCACCGCGTTCGCCACCATGATCGCGATGTCGCGGCGCAGCACGCCGTAGACGAGCCACAGAAAGACGCCGGTCGCGAAGAGGCGCAGGTAGTGCCACGAGAAATCGGCGGCGCTGCGCGTCTTCAGCGTCTGCCAGACTTGCGGCAGCCACGCGCCGGTCGTCCCGATCGCCGCCGCGAGTCCGATCGCGGTCATCCACCGTTCGCTCATCGGAAGAGCAGCAGGTCGCGGCTGAGGGTCACGTTCATCGCGCGCAGCGTATCGAGTTTCTCGCGCTCGCGCGCACGCAATCCGCGATACGACGACGACATCACGTCGGCGATCGCGTCGCGATCGAGCTCCGCGTGATGCTCGATGCGCGCGTGGCGTTCGAGCGTGAAGAGCGGCGCGAACTGTTCGATCGTGCGTTGCGTGCGGTCGCGTTCGACGCGCTCGCCGAGGACCGCGGCGCGCAGCTCGATGAGATCGTCGGCGCCGGGCAGCACGACGAGCAACGCGCCGCCGGGCGCGAGCACGCGGCGGAACTCTTCGGGACTGAGGCGCGCGGTGATCGATGCGACCGCGTGGAACGACGCGTCGGCGTACGGCAGGAAGCGGTCCGCGTTCGCGACGACCCACGTGCAGTCGCGATAGCGCTTCGCTGCGAGCTCGATGGCTGGAACGGAGATGTCGACGCCGTGGCCTTCGATCGCGTAGGCACGGCGGAACGCGCCGAGGTGATGGCCTTCGCCGCAGCCGGCATCGAGGAGCGTGTCGCCGGAACGCAGCGGCAGCGCAGCGACGATCGCGTCGACGAGCGGCGCGGCGAAGCCGCGTTCGAGAAAACGGCGGCGCGCGGTGACGGCCTGCGGCGTGTCGCCCGGTGCATGCGAGCGGCGGTCCTGCGGCTGCAGCAGATTCACGTAGCCGCTGCGTGCGACGTCGAACGCGTGGCCGTTCGCACAGACGTAGATCCGCTCGCGCAAGGCAAGGGGCTGGTGACACGTGCGCACGGAGCAGAGCAGATGCATCGCGTACTATCCTCCCATGCAGCGCTCTTCCCGACGCCTGCTCGCGCTCGTCGCCGCGCTCACGGCGTTTCTCGTGCTCACCGCGCTGCTGTACCAGCTCGGCATGGCGCGCCTCGAAGGGAAGCCGCGCTCGTTCTGGGACTCGTTCGAATGGTCGGCGGAGACGCTGAGCACGACCGGCTACGGCGCGGACGCGAAGTGGAAGCATCCGGCAATGGTGCTGCTCGTCGTGGTCGTGCAGTTCGCCGGCGTGTTTCTGTTCTTCCTCGTCATTCCGATCTTCCTCGTGCCGTTCCTCGAAGAACGCTTTGAAGAACGCGTGCCGCGCGTCGCGCGCGACGATCTCGAAGACCACGTGATCGTCTTCCGTTTCGGACCGACCGTCGAGACGCTGCTGCTGCGGCTCGCGGCGAAGAACGTGGCGTCGCTCGTCGTCGAGCTCGACGAGCCGCAGGCGCGCGCGATGATGGAGCGCGGACAGCCGGTCGTCTTCAGCCGCACCGAGGAAGACCTGCTCGACATCTGCCGCCTCGGCGACGCGCGCGCGATCGTCGCCAACGGACGCGATCAGGAAAACGCGGCGCTGATCCTGCGCGCGCGGCAGATGGGCTTCACGAAAGAGATCCTCGCGTTCGTCGAAGATCCATCGCATCGCAAGCCGATGGAGCTTGCCGGCGCGACGGCCGCGTACACGCCGCGGCACATCGTCGCCGCGGCGCTCGCGGCGCATGCGAGCGATCGCATCAGCCCGCGCCTGCCGGGCATCGATCGGCTCGAAGGACTCGAGCGCCGCGAACTGCGCGTGCCGCCCGCGAGTCCGCTCGCGGGGAAAACGCTGGCGGAGGCGAAGCTGCCGGCGGTGGTGGTCGGCCTGTGGTCGCGGTCGCGATTGCACACGCGCTGTCACGGCAACACCGTGCTCGAGCCGAACGCGGTCGTCGAGCTCGTGGGCGACGCGGACGCGCTGGAGCAGACCGCGGCGATGCTCGGCACGCCGCTGCTGCGCAATAGCGGTCCGTTCCTCATCGGCGGCTTCGGCGAAGTTGGACGCAAAGTCCACGAGCTGCTCACCGATGTCGGCGAGGAAGTGCGCGTCATCGAACAGCGCGCGGGCGCGAACGTCGACGTCGCGGGTGACGTGCTCGATACGTACGTCCTCGCGCGCGCGGGCTTCGCGACCTCGCGCGGTCTCATCCTCGCGCTCGACAGCGACGACTCCACGCTCTTCGCCACGGTCATCGCGCGCGATCTCGCCGGTGACGTGCCGATCATCGCCCGCGTGAATCACGCGCGGAACGTCGAGAACATTCACCGCGCCGGCGCCGACTACGCGCTCTCGATCTCCGACGTCTCCGGCGAGATGCTCTCCGCCCGCCTCCTCGGGCGCGAGGCGCGCGTCCGCGAAGAGCACCGCCGCATCTTCCGCGTCGACGGCGCGTCGTGCGCGGGACGCACCGCCGGCGATCTCGCGCTGCAGGACGCGCGCATCGTGCTCGCCGTCGAGCGTGGGGGCGCCGTGCTGCGCAACGTCGCGCCGGAGTTCCGCATCGAAGTGGGCGACGCGGTGTGGCTGTGCGCGGTGTGAGCGCGCGTCGCGTGTCCGTGTTGTGAACACGCACGGGCGGCGTAGACACGCCGTCCGTTGTCTCCGTACCACGGGCCATGCAATACACGTCGGGCCTTCACCGCATCAGCGGCTACGCACCGCTGCCATGGGGGCTGGACATGCTCCTCACCGACGCGTGCAATCTGCGCTGCACGTACTGTCCGATCACGACGGACATGGAGACGCTGCGGCCGAGCGCGGTGATGAACACGGAGAAGGCGCTCGCGTTCATCGAGTCGATCGCGTCGTTCAAGCCGATGATCCGCTTCTTCGGCGGCGAGCCGTTCCTGCATCCGGAGTGGCCGCGCATCTTCGCCGCGGCGGTGTCGCGCGGGCTGCCGATCACGGTGGTGACGAACGGCACGCGCCTCGTGGGACGCGCGGAAGAGCTCGTGCGCAGCGGCCTCCTCGCCGTCGGCCTGTCGGTCGATCCGCCGTCGGCGAACGACCGCTTCCGCGGCAACGGCACGTTCGAGCTCTGCGCGCAGGTCGTGCGCGAGATCCACGAGGCGCGCGAGCGGCTCGGCTCGAAGACGCCGCAGATCGAGATCTATTCGACCGTCTACGAGGGGACGTACGCGTCGCTGACGGCGTGGGCCGAGGAGCTGCGCGCGTGGCGCATCGACACGTTTCGACTGCAGCATCAGATCTGGCTGCGCACGGCGCAGCGGCCGGTCTCGGAAGAACTGATCGCGCGCGCGACCGGCGACACGACGTTCTTCCGCTCCGACGTCGACACCTACTGCAGCGACGAGATGCCGAACGTCGACGTGACCGTGCTCGAGCGCGAGCTGCGCGCGCTCGCGTCGACGCAGTATCCGTATCGACTCGAGTTTCATCCGCCGCTGCCCGTCGAGGAGATGATCGAGTTCTACCGCGATCCGGAGTTTCAGCGGAAGACGGCGCGGCCTTGCACGCTCATCTCGTCGTACGCGTTCGTCGATCCGCGCGGCCGTTTGTATCCGTGCCTCACGCTCGACATGGGCAACGTCTTCGAGCGGCCGTTCGAGGAAGTGTGGAACGGCGCGAAGTTCCGCGCGTTCCGCCGGCTGCTGCGGAAGCACGAACGCTTGCCCTTGTGCGAGCGCTGCCCGGCGTGACCGTGAGTCCTACGCGTCCGCGCTGAACTTGAAGCGCGTCACTTCGCTCTCGAACTCGCGGCCGCTGCGCACGAGGTTCTGAACAGTCGTCGTGAACTCGCGCGCGACGGCGTCGTTCTTCTGCGCGATGTCGAGCATCTCCCGTGAGGCGTCGGCGATGCGGTCGGTCTCCTGCAGCTGATGCTCGAGGAGGTTGCGCATCGCGCGCGCGTCTTCGGCGATCTTTTCGAGCGCCGACGTGATGCCGCGGCCGGCCGTCGATTGTTCCGCCGTCGCGTTCTTGACCTGCGCGGCGATGTCGCGCACGCGCTCGGATTCTTCGGTCATCAGCTGCGTACCGCGCGCCTGTTCGCGCGTGGCGCGGTTGATCTCGGAGATGTGATCGGACATGCGCGAGGTGACCTCGTGCAGCCGGCGGCTGGCCTGCGACTGCTCGCCGAGCGCGCGCGAGATGCGCGTGGCCATGTCGTACGAGCGGCTCGCGCTCTCGACGATCTTCGAGAGCGACTGCGCGGCGTCCTGCGCGAGCTGCACGTTGCCCGTCACTTTCGCCACGCCCTCGTGCATCTTGGCGACGGCCTGGCGCGAGCCGCTCTGCACGGCCTTGATGATCGTGCCGATCTCTTTCGTCGAGCCGCGCGTGCGCTCGGCGAGCTCGCGGATCTCGTCGGCGACGACGGTGAAGCCGGCGCCCTGCTCGCCCGCCTGCGCGGCGATGATGGCGGCGTTCAGCGAGAGCAGGTTCGTGCGGTTCGCGACCTCCTCGATGACCGTCAGGATCTGGCTGATCTCGCCGACGCTGCGCTGCAACTCGTCGATCGTGCGCGCGGTGCTCATCGTCAGCTCGTGCGTCGCGTTGATGCCTTCGACCGTGCGGTTCACCGCTTCGCCGCCGCCGCGCGCGTCCTCGCGTACCTGCTGCGCGATCTCCGCGGTGGCCTGCGAGGACGACAGCAGCTCGCCCGCGGTCGACTCCATCTGCGCGACGAACGAGAGCACTTCGTCGCCGATGCCGGCCAGGACTTCCGTCCGCTGCGACATCTCGTTCATCGACGCGTTCATCTCCGTCGTCGACGACGACGTCTTCTCCACCGACTGAAACAGGTAGTCCATGCTCCGCGCGACTTCCTCGGCGGACGCCTGCAGTTCCAGCGCGCGGCTCGACGCGTCCTGCGTGAGTCCGGAAACGGTGTCGGCGGCGGCGAGCACGCTGCGCACGCCGGCGCGCACGTTCTCGACCGCCATCGACGAGCTCTCGGTCAGCTCGCTCTGGTTGCGCGAGCGCGCGAGGAGCATCTCCGTGCCGCCGGTGATGACGCGCACGCCGTCGGTGATCGTCGAGCCGCTGCCGCCGACGCGCCCGAGGAGCCGCCGCAGATTCGCGCGCGTTTCGCCGAAGCTGTCGGCGAGCTGGCCGATCTCGTCGTCGGAGAAGACTTGCGGCGCGACGTCGAAGTTGCCCTGCGCCATCTCGCGCGCGAGCTCGCGCAGCGCGTTGAGCGGCATGGTGGCGTCGCGCGAGAGAATCACCGTCGCCGCGCTGAACACGGCCGTGGTCAGCAGCACCACGACGAGCGTGTAGAACGTGATCTGCGCGGGGATGTTCTTGTACTGCGTCCACGGGATCGACAGCGCGAGGATCGAGCCGTCGCGCAGCTGCGCGAAGCGGCTCACGTGCGGACTCACGTACGCGTTGCTGTCGCCGTTGCGGATCGCGCGCATGGCCGCGATCTCCTCCGGCGTCAGCGCGTCTTTCGTGTCGGTGACGTGCCCGTGCGGATCGATGAGGTGCAGCGAGTAGTCCGACGGGATGTAGATGCGCATCGTGTCGAGCGCCGACGCGTCGACCTTCGCGAGCACGTTGGCGTTGTCCATCACGCGCTGGAAGCGATCCGCCGACGAATCGATCGCCAGCCGCTCGAGCGTCTGCGAGACGCGCGTCGAGATGAGAAGGATCAGCGCCAGCGCGGAGACGCTGAGCGAGCCGATGAAGACGATGGCGATCTTCTTGCCGAGGGTGATGCCGGAGCCGGTGTAGTGCACGCGCTTGCCGGCGGCGGCGCGCAGCAGCTGATGCTTGCCCATCGCGTAGCCCCAGACGATCGAGGCGAACGCGGAGATCAGTCCCGCGACGGCGAAATGCGCGAAGCCGTTGAGCGTGCGGATGAAGAGCAGCGACGCGACGAGCGCGAAGAGAAACGCGCCGCCGGCCCAGAGCGCGAGCGAGAGCGCTTTCGTGCGATCGAGACACGCCGACATCGCGCGCGAGAGATCGCCGCGGCCGTTCAGCGCGGCCTCGACGGCCTCGGCATACGGGCGCACGCCGAGGGTGAAGACGACGCAGCCGAAGGCATACATCACCGCGAGCAGCGCGACGAGGCCGAAGAGATGCGCCGTCGAGAGCTGCACCACCTGCGTGAGGAAGAGCAGCGCGGGCGGCACGCTGATCGCGAGCGGCGGCGCGAGAAGCCAGAGCAGGTACCGGCGACTGAAAGACATAGGGATGTCGCGATTATAGAGGCACGCTTGACATCGCCTCGCGGACGGCGCTTGATGGCACCCTTGGCGCGGTTGCAGGCAAACGTCAGATCCGAACGCCGCCGCTACGGGAGAGTGAAGCTCGATCAGTCTCTGCCGGCGCGGTTCGGCGACGTGCGCGTGCACGTGCTCGAGGTGTCGGTCACGGGCTTTCTCCTCGCGCACGAGGGCCGCATCGCGCCCGGCCTCACGCAGCCTCTCGTCATCGACTGGCAGGGCCGCGACGTCGAGCTGGTCTGCAACGTGGTGCGCTCGACGCTGTGGCGTCTCGCGAAGACGATGGGAGCGACGAGCATCTATCACTCCGGCGTGCGGATCATGAGCGAGATCGGCGACTCGCGGCGCGCGCTGCGCGAGCTCATCGCCGAGCGCATCATCCGCGCGCTCGACGAGCAGAAGGCGAATGCGCGCGGCATCCCGCCGCTCGCCGCGTACATGTACCAGCCGGGCAAGGGCGAGCTCTATCGCCGCTGCGAGTTCATCGACGGCACGTGGCGGAAGACGGAGACCATCCGCATCGAGCAGCCCGCGAACGGCTTCACGGTGTCCGCGGAGATCGATCCGCTGCAGGTGGACGTGCTCTGCCGCACGTGGGAGTCGACGACGGCGGAAGGGAAGCGGCTGACGCAGATGCTGGCCGAGCTTTCGATCCGCAAAAGCGAAGGCGTGCCGACCCGCCGTTACGAGCCGTGACGCTTGCGCGGAATGGCCCGAGAGTCGCATCGTCCACCGCCATGTCTACAGCCAAGCGCGGCGATGTCGTTCACGTTCACTACCGCGGCACTCTCGACGACGGCACGGAGTTCGACTCCTCCGCCGGCAGCGATCCGCTGACCTTCACCCTCGGCGCGGGCGAAGTGATCCCCGGCTTCGAGAATGCGATCGAAGGGATGTCGACCGGCGAGAAGAAGACCGAGACCATTCCCGCGGACAACGCGTACGGCAACCGCCGCGAGGAGCTCGTGTTCAAGGTCGGCCGCGACCAGATGCCGGCCGACACCGAGATCGAAACGGGCGACATGCTGCAGGTCGGATTTCCCGACGGCAGCAGCGCCGCCGTGCAGGTCACCGCGCTCGACGACGCGTCCGTGACGCTCGACGCGAACCATCCGTTGGCGGGGAAGAACCTCACGTTCGAGCTGGAGCTGGTCGGGATCGACTAACGCTTCAGACTCTGAGCGAGCCGCGGAAGCCGCGCGCCGCGTAATACGACTGCGCGCCGTTGTGATACGTGAAGACGGTGTCGTAGCGCCGATCGCAGAACAGCGCGCCGCCGAGCTTGCGGATCGCGGCAGGCGTCTCGATCCAGCTCGACGTCTTGAGATCGAACGCACCGAGCTTCTGCAGCTCGCGATACTGCGTTTCCGTCAGCAACTCGATGCCGATCTCGGCGGCCATGTCGGCCGCGCTGCCTTCGGGACGATTCTCTTTCCGCGCGTCGAGCGCCTCGCGGTCGTAGCAGAGACTTCTGCGTCCCGCGGGACTCTCGGCGGAGCAGTCGTAGAACACGAACGTGCCGCCGTCGTGACCGACGACGTCCGGCTCGCCGCCGGTGCACTCCATCTCGTGCAGCACCGACAGCTTCTCAGGCTGCTTCTCGAGCTTCTTCTGCACGTCGGACCACTCGATGCCTTTGTGGCGCTTGCCGTGTTTCTCGAAACGCGCTTTGAGGGTCTCGAGGAGCTCGTCCTGTTGTTTCGACGACAACGCGTTCTTCGCGGCTTTCTTGCTCATACGGCGCGTTACTGTACCGCACGCCCGGCGCGCATTTCGTACTTCTGCTACCCTCCTTTCACCGCACATGGCGTGGTGGATCTGGGTGCTCATCGGCTTCGTGCTGCTGGCCGTCGAGATGGCGTCGACGACGATGCACATCGCCTTCTTCGCCGTCGGCGCGTTCGTCGTCGCGGTGCTGGTCGCCGTTGGCGTGCACCTGCCGTTGTGGGGAGAGCTGCTCGTCTTCACCGGCGTGTCGCTCGCCGCGTTTTTCTTCGTGCGGCCGTACGTCGTGCGCCGGCTGCGGCTGAACGAGACGCGCGTCGTCGACACGCTCGTCGGCGAGCAGGCCATCGCGCTGGACGACATCGCGCCCGCGTCGATCGGTAAAGCAGAGATGCGCGGCACGACCTGGAGCGCGCGCAACATCGGGGAAACATCGCTGGCCCGCGGCCAGCGCTGCGTGGTGACGCACGTCGAAGGGCTGGTCCTTCACGTCCGCGTCGCCTGAGTCAACGCCGTTAACGTTCCATCACCGTCACGAGGAAAACCATGGGCAATCTCATCGTCGCCGCCGTCGTCGCGATCTTCGCGATGATCGTCATCTCGAAAATCGTCCGCGTCGTTCCGCAGCAGCAGGCCTGGGTCGTGGAGCGCCTCGGCAAGTTCTATCAGACGCTCGACGCCGGCCTGCACATCCTCTGGCCGTTTCTCGACACGGTCCGCTACAAGCACTCGCTGAAAGAAATCGCGCTCGACGTTCCCGAGCAGGTCTGCATCACCAAGGACAACGTGCAGGTCGCGGTCGACGGCGTGCTGTACTTCAAGATCCTCAATCCCGAGCGCGCGTCGTACGGCATCAGCGACTACACGTACGCGATCTCGCAGCTCGCGCAGACGAACCTCCGCAGCGAGATCGGCAAGATCGATCTCGACAAGACCTTCGAGGAGCGCACGAACATCAACGCGCAGGTCGTGCAGGAAGTCGACAAGGCATCCGAGGCGTGGGGCGTGAAGGTGCTGCGCTACGAGATCAAGAACATCACGCCGCCGCAGGACGTGCTCGCGGCGATGGAGAAGCAGATGCGCGCCGAGCGCGAGAAGCGCGCGACCATCCTGCAGTCGGAAGGCGAGCGCGACGCGGCGATCAACACGGCCGAGGGACAGAAGCAGCAGGTCATCAAAGCGTCGGAAGCGAAGAAGCAGCAGCAGATCAACGAGGCCGAAGGACAGGCCTCCGCCATTCAGGCGATCGCCACGGCCACCGCGGAAGGCATCCGACTCGTGGCGGAGACGATCAAGATTCCGGGCGGCCACGAGGCGATGCAACTGCGGCTCGCCGAGCAGTACATCAAGGAATTCGGCCAGCTCGCCAAGAGCGGCACGTCGCTGGTCGTGCCGGCGAACGTCTCGGACGTCACGTCGATGCTGCAGCTGGCGATGGGCGTGATCAAACCGCAGGTGGACGCGACGCCGAAGATTCCGCTGCGGCCGCAGGTCTGATGCAAACAACGGCGCGACGCGTGCGCGTCGCGCCGTTGCACGTGGACTACGAGTTCATGTCCTTGCCCGCCTCGAGCGCCTTCACCGCGTCCTCGAGCATGTGCTTGTTGACGCCGTCCGGCGCCTGCGCAAGCGCGAGCTTCGCGTACTTCAGCGCGTCCTTGTAGCGTCCCACCGCGCTGTAGCCGCGCGCGAGGCCGACGTTGACCGGCCAGACGTTCGGATGCAGCTTCGCGTTGAGCTCCCACACGCGCAGCGCCTCCGCCTTGTCGCCCTTCGCCAGCAGCTGCCGCGCGTACTGATGCAGATCGAGCGCCGTGGCGGTCGGATGCGCGAACGCCTTCTCGCGCGTGGCCTTCGCCTCGGCGATCTTGCCGTTCGCTTCCTGCGCCATCGCCAGCGTCGAGAGCGTGGTGAAGTTCTCCTGGCCGATGAACGTCGCGTTCACCGCGGCATTGGCCCACTCCAGCGCCTCGGCATTGCGGCCGTTCTGCAGCGCGTATTGCGCCCCCTCGACCCACGCCTGCGACGAGAAGCCCTTCGCGTTCCGCAGCTCGTTGCGGATCGAAGCCATGTACAGATCGGTCATGTTGTCGACCGTGATGCGCAGCGGCAGCTGGATGTCTTCCCACTTGAGCGCGACGGTCGCGCGCTCCTGCTCGCGGTCGGTGAACTCGTACGTGAGGTACTCGTTGTACTCGCTCTTCGACGGCTTCACCTTCACGCGCAGCGCGTCGTCCTTCGGGTCGTAGTAGAAGCTGCCCCACGAGGTGGAGTTCTTCGAGAAGATCACCGTCCAGTCGTCGTTCGCGGCGGTGATCACGCTGAGGCCGTAGCTGCCGGCGGGGAGCGGCTGCCCTTCGACCTTGATGTCGTGCGAGGTCGTGAAGACGGTGTTCTCGTTCGCGCCCGCGCGCCACGGGCATTCGGTGCAGGTGCCGAAGCCGAGGTTCGTGAGGCCGTAGGGAACGAGCTCGCCCCAGATGTGGCCGCGGCGGTCGATGCCGCGCACGACGTGCGGACTGCTGTAGTCGATGCTTACCGTGACCAGCCCGATCGACTGCGACACGTGCGAGCGCTGATTGCCGCCGCTCGGCGGCAGCGTGATCTGCTGCGCGAACGCCGCGGGGACGAGCAGCAGCGCAAGCGCAGACGCAATGATGGAATGACGCATAAATGACTCCTCCTGTTGGAGGAATCATAGAGCGGGCTCGGCGGCGGACTGTGAACGCTTGGCTACTTCAGCGCTTTGACGTATGCAACCACCGATTCGAGCTGCGCGGCGCCGAGGCGGAAGCTCTTGTGCGCGGCGTCGGTGCTGAGGTCGTGGACGAGCGTCGCGGACGATTTCGCCTGCGTCGCGGCGGAGACGAGCGTCTTGCCGCCCGCGGACTTCTTGCCGTCCGCGCCGTGGCAGCTCTCGCAGTTGCCGCGATAGATCGACTGCCCGTCCGCGATCTGATTCGTCGGCGCGGGCGCGGCGTCCGCGGGCGGATTCGCATTCGTGTTCGGCGTCGCGGTGTTCGTGTTGCCGGCGGGTGGCGTGGCGGTCGCGTTCGCCGGGATGTTGGTGGCGCTGGTGCCGGTCGGCTGCGGCGAGCCGTCGATCGATCCCGTGTCGGTCGGCATGACGGTGCTGACCTCGGCCGGACTGGCGGGCGCCGTGGCGTTCGTTCCGGTGGTCACGCCGGTGTCGCTCGTGTCGGATACGCGGGTCTCGTCGGCTTTCTTGCCGCACGCGAAGAGCAGCAGGATCGCGGTCGCCGTCAGGAGCTTCTTCATGGCAGTTCCCCCCTCGGCTCGCGAAGGTCAGCAACAACGTTGCCCGCACTACAATGCGCCGCGGTGGTGAAGTCCGTTCTCTACTTCCACGGGTTCGCGTCGTCGCCGGCGAGCGCGAAAATCGTGGCGCTGCGGCCGCTGCTCGAGCCGTTCGGCATCACGCTCGACACGCCCGATCTCAACGTGCCGTCGTTCGAGCAGCTCGACTTCGACGCGGTCGTCGCCCGCGCGCTCGAACACGCGCGCCGCACGCCGCCGCGCGCGGTCGTCGGCAGTTCGCTGGGCGCGCTCGTCGCGCTGGCGGTCGCGCGCGCGGGTCTGGCCGTGCCGCTCGTGCTCATCGCGCCGGCGCTCGGCATCGCGGAGCGCTGGCAGACGAAGCTGCCGGCCGGCGATCCGGTGATCGTCTTCAACTACGCGCGCAACGCCGACGCGCCGATTCATCGCGCCTTTTTCGAACAAATGGCGAGCCTGCACATCGACGAAGAGCCGCCGCCGTCACCTGTGACGGTGGTGATGGGACGCAACGACGAGACGGTGCCGTTCGACCTCGTCGCCGAACGCTGGCGCGAGTGGGAGCTCTCGGGACGACTCGCGCCCGGCTCGCGCTTCGTCGAGATCGAGGAAGGCGACCACGGCCTCGTCGCGCACGCGCAGCTCATCCGCGAGGCGATCGTGGAGGCGGCGTCGTGATCGCCGTGACGCGCGAGGTGAGCCCGTCGATCGACCGCGCGGAAGTCACGCACATCGCGCGCACGCCGATCGACTACGCGCGTGCCGTCGCGCAACATCGTCAATATCTTGACATTCTCGCGTCGCTCGGCTTCGAGCTCGTCGAGCTTCCTGGCGACGAGGCGTTCCCCGACTGCGTCTTCGTCGAGGACACCGCCGTCGTGCTCGACGACGTCGCGGTCATCATGCGCCCCGGTGCGGAGTCGCGCCGCGACGAGGTGCACGCGATCGCGCCCGTGCTCGCGCGCTACCGTCCGCTCGCGTGGATCGAGGCGCCGGCCACGATCGACGGCGGCGACGTGCTCCTTCTCGACGACCGCATCTTCGTCGGACTGTCGCACCGGACGAACGAGACCGCGCTCGCGCAGCTGCGCGAACGGACGCACCGCGAAGTCATCGGCGTTCCGCTGCACGGCTGCCTGCATCTCAAGACCGCGATCACGCGCGTCGGACCAAACACGCTGCTCGTCGATCGCTCGTGCATCGACGTCGCGCCGTTCGCGGGCTTCGGCCTCATCGACGCGGAGGAGCCGTTCGCCGCGAACGCGCTGCTCGCCGGCGACGCCGTCATCTACCCGACGGCGTTCCCGAAGACGCGCGCGAAGCTCGAAGCGCGCGGCATCGACGTGCGCGCGGTCGACGCGGACGAGCTCGCGAAAGCCGAGGGCGGCGTCACGTGCTGCGCGATCCTCATCCGGTGAAGCGCGACGGCGAGAGCGCGGTGATGTCGAATGACGTGGCGCCGTCGACAATGAGCTCCGCGAGCAGCTGGCCCGTCGCCGGCGCGTGCATCACGCCGTGGCCCGACGAGCCGATGGCGACGTAGAGATTCTCGAAGTCCGCGGAGCGGCCGAGGAGCGCGTGCTCGTCGGGAGACATCTCGTAGAGGCCGGACCAGCGTTCGCCGATGGCGATGTTCGCGAGCCGCGGCACGCGCTCGCGCGTCTTGCGCAGCACCGCCGCGAGCCACGCGTCGTCATCGACCGGCGGATCGTCCGGCCAAAGCAGCAGCACGCGTCCGTCGCGCACGCGCAGATGAAACCAGTCGCCCGACCAGATCGTCATCGGCAGCGATTCATCGAAGACATCCGTCGGCACCGTCGCCGCGACGTTCCGCCGCAGCGGCACCACCGGCGCGCCCGCCCACGCGCCGCGCGCGTTGATGAACACATTTCCGTGCACGACGCCCTGCGACGTCTCCGCCGCCACGACGCGGGCGCCGTTCGTGCGCCAGTCGCGCAACTCGACGTCGAACGCGAACCGCACGCCGAGCCGCCGCGCCGCTTCCGCGTAGCCGCGCAACACGTTCAACGGCCGCAGAAAACCGTCCGTCGGACAGAACGCGCCGCCGATCACGCTCGCATCGCCGATCGCGGGACTGAGCGCGCGCGCCTCGTCCGCATCGACCATGCGCGCTTCCGCGAGACCGCATGCGTGCTGCACGCGCTGCGCGTTCCGCAGCATCGTCAGCTCGGCGTCGTTGCACGCGAGAAAGAGATAGCCGTGCGGTCGATAGCCCGAGTCGACGCCGGTCTCCTCCGCGAACGCGCGGAGCTTCTCGCGCGCGAGCAGCGACATCCGCACCTCGATCTCGTTGTCGAACTGCGCGCGAAAGCCGCCGGTCGCTTTGGCCGTGCTGCCCGCGCCGAAATCGGTCGCGCGTTCGAGCACGAGCACGTCCCGCACGCCGCGCCGCGCGAGGTGATACGCGATGCTCACGCCCACCACGCCCGCACCCGCGATGACGACCTCGGCCTGCACGCCGCCATCTTCGCATGCACGCGCGCGCGTCCCTGGCCCTAGAATGAATCGCTCTCTTTTCCCAGCAGGCAAGCCGTACCAGGAGATCCATGGCCGCGCTCAGCTTCGGCGCGTATGCAGTCACGACATCGGCTGTGCCCGTCGCGCTCACCGCGCTGGTGATGCTCGCCTTCGGCGTGCGCGTGCTCTTCCGCCGTCCGTCGAACGTCAGCTCCGCATTCTTCGTGATGGCGGGCGTGGTCGCGGTCTGGATGACGGCGTTCACGATGATGTACGCGTCGCGCGACGCGGGCCACGCGCTGCGCTGGGCGCGCCGCGCGTACCTCGGCGTGCCGTTCATCGCGCCGGCGATCTACTGGTTCACCGTCGAGCTCCTGCGAATCGAACGCCGCCGCCGTCTCGCGCACGTCGCCGCGTGGAGCATCGCCGCGTTCTTCAGCGCGATCGCCGTGACCAGCGACCGCCTCATCCCGCGCGTGCAGCTCTATTGGTGGGGCTATTACCCGCGCTACCGCGTCGACGTCGGCATCGCGTTCCTGCTGTTCTTCTTCGGCTACCTCATCGCCGCGTTCGTCGAGTTCGCGCGCGCGTATCCCGCGGCGCGCGGCGAGGAACGGCAGCGCATCCGCCAGCTGCTCCTCGCGTTCGGCATCGCGTACTTCGGCTGCGTCGACTATCTGCCGAAGTTCGGCCTCGCCGCGTATCCGTTCGGCTTCGCCGCGATCTTCGGTTTCGTCGTCGTGGCGATCCGCGCGATCCAACGCTACGGCCTCATCGCGCTCACGCCGTCGCTCGCCGCGCCGGAGATCATCGGCACGATGGCGGACGCGCTGTTCGTCTGCGACCGCGAAGGACGCATCGAATTCGCGAACCGCGCCGCGGCGACGCTCCTCGGCTGCAGCGAAGAGGAGCTCGCGGGACGCCGCATCGACGATCTGCTCGCGCAGGACGGCGAGCTCTCGTCGAAACTCGGCCGCCGCTCGCTGCGCAACGACGAGTACGTGTTCGCCGCGCAGAACGGCGAGCGCGTCGATCTCACGCTGTCGATCGCGCCGGTCATTGCAGATGGTGAATCCGCCGGCGCGGTGATCATCGGCCGCGACATCCGCGACCGCAAACGCGCCGAGCGCGAAGTCTTACAAGCAGTCACGCTCCTGCAGTCGACGCTCGACTCGACCGCGGACGGCATCCTGGTCATCGGCGAAGGCGGGCGCATCGTGTCGTACAACCAGCGCTTCGTCGAGATGTGGCGTATCCCGCAGCTGGTGATGGACAGCGGCGACGACCGCCGCGCGCTGCAGTACGTCCTCGCACAGCTCGCGCAACCCGAGGAGTTTCAGCATACGGTCGAGTCGCTGCTGTCGCAGCCGGAAGCGGAGAGCTTCGATCTGCTCGAGCTCACGGACGGCCGCCGCTTCGAACGCTATTCGATCGGGCGCCACGTCGAAGAGCTGACGAACATCCGCGTCTGGAGCTTCCGCGATGTGACCGCGCGCTTCGTCGCCGAAGCCGCGTTGCGCGAGTCGGAGATCCGCTACCGGCTGCTGTTCGAACAGAACGCCGCGGGCGTGTGCGTCAGCCGCATCAACGGCGAGATCGTCGACTGCAACGCGACGTTCGCCGCGCTCCTCGGCTACAGCCGGCAGGAGCTCGTCGGCCGCCGCACCGCTTCCCTCTACGCCAACGCGAGCGAATGCGACGAGCTGACGTCGCTGCTCGCCGGCGTCGGCACGCTGAACAGCGTCGAGGTCGAGCTGCGCAGATCCGATCAGGATCGCCTGTGGGTGCTGCAGAATCTCGTGCTCGTCGGCGACACGCTCACCGGCGTGATTCACGCGACGGTCGTCGACATCAGCGACCGCAAGCGCGCGGAAGAGCAGATCGAGTTCCACGCGTACCACGACGTGCTCACGCACCTGCCGAACCGCAAGCTGTTCACCGATCGCCTGCGTCACAGCCTCTCGCGCGCGAAGCGCGGCGGGAAAGCGGTCGCGGTGATGTTCATCGACGTCGATCACTTCAAGACGATCAACGACACGCTCGGCCACACCGCCGGCGACGAACTGCTGCTCGAGATGGCGCGCCGGCTCCGCGAATGCGTGCGCGAGGACGACACGGTCGCACGCCTCGGCGGCGACGAGTTCACGATCATCCTCTCCGAACTGCGCCACCCCGAGGATGCAGTGGGCGTCGCGCAGAAAATCCTGGAGGCGGTGCAGGTGCCGCTGACCATCGCCGGGATGCCGATCGTGGTCACGGCGAGCGTCGGCATCGCGCTCTATCCGAACGACGGCGCCGATCCGGAGTCGCTGCTGCGCAACGCGGACAGCGCGATGTACCGCGCGAAGGAAGCGGGCCGCAACACGTACCAGCTCTGCACCGACGAGATGAAGACGCGCGCGCTCGATCGGCTATCGCTCGAGACGCGCCTGCGCACGGCGCTGCGCGACGAGCAGCTGATGCTCGCGTATCAGCCGCAGATCAGCCTCGTCACCGGCCGCACGATCGGCGTCGAGGCGCTGGTCCGCTGGAACGATCCGGAGCGCGGCATCGTGAGCCCCGCGGAGTTCATCCCGATCGCCGAGGAGTCGCGACTGATCGTGCCGCTCGGCGAGTGGGTGCTCCGCACCGCATGCCATCAGATGAAGGACTGGCACGACCGCGGCGTCGGACCGATGCGCGTGGCGGTGAATCTCTCCGCGCGCCAGTTCCAGCAGCACGACCTCGTGGAGATGGTGCAGCGCGCTCTCAGCGACAGCGGCCTCGCGCCGTCCGCGCTGGAGTTCGAGATCACGGAGACGACGGCGATGCAGAACGCGGACGTGACCGTGGAGATCCTCCGCGCACTCCGCGAGATCGGCACCGGGATCTCGATCGACGATTTCGGGATGGGCTATTCGTCGCTCAATTACCTGAAGCGCTTTCCGATCACCGCCGTGAAGATCGACCGTGCGTTCGTGAACGATCTCGCGACGAGCGAAGGCGACGCCGCCATCGTCTCCGCCGTCATCGGCATGGCCCGCAGCCTCCGCCTCCGCGTCGTCGCCGAAGGCGTCGAGACCGCCGAGCAACTGGCCATCCTCCGCACCAAGAACTGCGACGAGGCGCAAGGCTTCTACTTCAGCAAACCGGTCAGCGCCGAAGAGCTCACCCGCCACCTGTTCGAGCGGCCGCTGATTGCGACGCGTTGACGTAGGGAACGACCGAAGGGCCTCCGGCGGGCCGGCGCGGCCGGCAGCGCTAAGGGCTTAGCCAGTACGCACGTGCGGCTGCCGTCAACGTCGTTAACCGCGACCGCACGTGCGTCTAGGCTAGGCCCTTAGCGCAGCCGGCCGCGCCGGCCCGCCGGAGGCCCTTCGGTCGTTCCCTACGCCGACGCAGCCGCGACGGGATACGCGCCGCTGAAGCAGGCGGTGCAGTAGAGTTTGGCGGGATCGTCGTTGTCGCGTTGGACGGCTTGCAGCATTCCGTCGACGCTGAGGTAGCCGAGCGAGTCGGCTTCGATGAACGCGCGGATCTCGTCGTCCGTGTGCGAGCTGCCGATGAGATCGCGGCGTTCGGGCGTATCGATCCCGTAGTAGCAGGGCCAGGCGGTGGGTGGGGAAGAGATGCGCATGTGCACCTCCGCCGCGCCGGCTTGCTTGAGCATGCGGACGATTTTCTTCGACGTGGTGCCGCGCACGATCGAGTCGTCGATCAGCACGATGCGTTTGCCTTTCACGAGCTCGCGGACCGGATTCAGTTTCACCTTCACGCCGAAATTGCGGATCGACTGTTTCGGCTCGATGAACGTGCGGCCGACGTAGTGATTGCGCACGAGGCCGTACTGGAACGGGATGCCGGATTCAAGCGCGTAGCCGAGTGCGGCGAAGACGCCGGAGTCGGGAACGGGGACCACCATGTCGGCGTCGATGGGGTGTTCGCGCGCGAGTTGGGCGCCGAAGCGCTGGCGGACCTCGGCGACGTTGTTGCCGAAGACGACCGAGTCGGGGCGCGCAAAGTACACGTGTTCGAAGATGCAGCGCGCCTCGCGATTCGCGCGGGCCTCGCGGACGACGCGCAGGGCGGGGATCGTGCCGCGATGTTCGATGGCGACGAGCTCGCCCGCGCCCAGCTCGCGGATGGTTTCCGCGCCGATGAGATCGAATGCGCAGGTCTCCGACGAGATCGTGTACGCGTCGTCGAGTTTGCCGATGACGAGCGGCCGGAAGCCGTAAGGATCGCGCGCGGCGAAGATCTTTCCCGGAGCGAGCAGCGCGATCGCGTACGCGCCTTCGACGCGGGAGAGCGCATCGATGAATGCGCGTTCGAGGTCGGGCTCCTTCGAACGCGCGATGAGGTGCACGATCACCTCGCTGTCGGCGGTCGAGTTGAAGATCGCGCCTTCGGCTTCGAGTTGTTTGCGCAGCTCGTTGCCGTTCACGAGATTGCCGTTGTGCGCGACGGCGATGGGGCCTTTGCTCGTCGACGCGACGATCGGCTGCGCGTTGCAGAGCATCGAGCCGCCGGCGGTGGAGTAGCGCACGTGTCCGATGGCGGTATCGCCGGGCAGGCGCGCGAGCCGTTCGTGCGAGAACACGTCGGCGACGTAGCCCATCTCCTTCTCCGAAAGGATGCGCCCGTCGGAGACCGACGCGATCCCGGCACTCTCCTGCCCGCGATGCTGCAGCGCGTACAGGCCGAGGTACACGAGGTTCGCCGCGTCCGCGCGGCCGAGGACGCCGAAGACACCGCACTCTTCGTGGAGCTTGTCGAACATGAGGAACCGTCTACAACGGCGATGATGACACGGAAATTCGGTCAGGGAAGGGTAGGGAAGCCTTCAGCGCGAGCGGCGCGGCGGAGGTCGTGGTCGAGCGTGACGAACGGCAGCGCCTCGTTACGCGTGAAGCGAGCGGACGCCAGTTGGATGGCGTCCGCGCCGCGCAGGCCGTGACGTGCGACGACGTCGAGTGCGTCTGCGATGACATCCTCGACCGCGCTGACGACGACCCACTGCGCCTGAAGCGCCGCGAGGCGTGCATGGCTTCGTGCGCGTACGCGTTCGTCACGGATCGTGCGCGCCTTTCGCCAGATTGCGCTCAGCACCTCCACCGGCGTGATGGACGAAACCAGCATGCCTCGATCGGATGCAGCCAGCGCGGTGAGCGCGTCGGTCGAATCTTCATCCGACACGAGCGGCACGAGGGCAGACGAATCCCAGAACCTCACCAGTCGTTTTTCCGACGGTCGGCGAGCAACTGTTCGAGCACGCTGCCCTCGAACTTCGGCGGGCGTTCCGTGAAGAACCAGTCCGGCAGCGTCCCCGTCCCCCGCCGCGCCTTTCCCTGCCGCACGAGCTCGTCGATGCGCTCCTCGATCGCCTGGTCGTGCGCGGGGACGACGCGCGCGACGGTCTTCTCGCCGTCGCGGACCTCGATGGTCTCGCCGTTGCGCACCTTCTCGGCGGTGGCGGGGTCGAGGTCGGAAAGCTGGATGGTCGTCATCACGTCCGAGTGTAACGCTGTTGCCGCACCTGTGATAAACACGCGTGCCGTGCACGATCAATCCGGGTTCGGGAACGAGTTCGCGTCCGAGGCGATTGCGGGTGTGCTGCCGGCGCGGGGGAACTCGCCGCAGCGGGTGGGGCGGGGGCTGTACGCGGAGCAGTTTTCCGGGTCGCCGTTCACGGTGCCGCGGCCGATGCAGCGCCGCTCGTGGTTGTATCGCATCCGCCCGAGCGTGCTGCACGAGCCGTTCGCGCCGCGCGCGATGCGGCTTTTGCGCGGCTCGCCGTTCGACGAAGTCCCCACGCCGCCGAATCAGCTGCGCTGGGATCCGCTGACGATTCCCGACGAGCCCACGGACTTCATCGACGGGCTCGTGACCATCGCGGGCAACGGCGACTCGTTCGCGAACGCCGGCGTCGGCATTCATCTCTACGCGGCGAATCGCTCGATGGAAGGGCGCTTCTTCTACGACGCCGACGGCGAGCTGCTGCTCGTGCCGCAGCAGGGCGCGCTCACCCTCGGCACGGAGCTCGGCATCATCGAGGTGAAGCCGGGCGAGATCGCGGTCATCCCGCGCGGCACGAAGTTCCGCGTCGCGCTGAACGACGGCGACGCGCGCGGCTATGTCTGCGAGAACTTCGGGCAGCCGTTCCGTCTCCCCGATCTCGGGCCCATCGGCTCGAACGGTCTCGCGAATCCGCGCGATTTTCTGACGCCGGTCGCCGCGTTCGAAGACGTCGACGGCGACTTCGAGCTCGTCGCGAAATTCGGCGCCGCGCTCTGGTCGGCGAAGATCGATCACTCGCCGCTCGACGTCGTCGCGTGGCACGGCAACTACGCGCCGTACAAGTACGACCTCGCACAGTTCAACGTCATCAACACGGTCTCGTTCGATCATCCCGATCCGTCGATCTTCACCGTGCTGACCTCGCCCAGCGAGATCGCCGGCACCGCGAACTGCGACTTCGTCATCTTTCCGCCGCGCTGGATGGTGGCGGAGAACACGTTCCGCCCGCCGTACTTTCATCGCAATGTGATGAACGAGTTCATGGGCCTGATCTACGGCGTGTACGACGCCAAGGCGGAAGGCTTCGCGCCCGGCGGCGGCAGCCTGCACAACTGCATGTCCGGCCACGGCCCCGACGCGCAGACGTTCGAGACCGCCTCCACCGCGAAGCTCGAGCCGCGCTACCTCGGCGACACGCTCGCCTTCATGTTCGAGACGCGGTTCATCTTGCGACCGACCAAGTTCGCGCTCGAAACGCCGCTCCTGCAACGCGATTACTGGCGCTGCTGGAACGGCCTCCAAAAGCACTTCACGAACGAATGAAGCCGTCGCTGCGCATCTTTCTCGATCAGCTCATCGACTACGCGGGCCTCTTTCCGCCCGCGGGCCTGTCGATGCAGGACGCGGTGCGCAACTACGCGCGCTACCGCGAAGGCGAGTTCGCGTTCGCCCTCGGCAAGTTCGTCGTGCCGCAGGATCGCGCGCACGAGGTGCCGTCCGACTTTCCGCTGAGCGTCCTCGGCATCGACGAGATCAAGGCGTCGACGCGCGAGGATGTCGAGCGCATCGCAGGCGAGGCGAACGGACGAACGGTCTACGTCGAGATCGCCGACGTCGCGCTGCTCGACGCGATCGCAGAGCACGGTCTGCGTGCGAAGATCCGCACCGGCGGCATCAGCGCCGACGCGTTCCCCGCGCCCGATTCCGTGGCCGCGTTTCTGCGCGCGTGTAAGCGCGCGGGCGTCGCGTTCAAGGCGACGGCGGGCCTGCATCATCCGGTGCGCTGCATCAAGGCGCTGACGTACGAGCCGCACGCGCCAACCGGCACGATGCACGGCTTCGTGAACGTCTTCCTCGCCGCGGCGATACTCGACCGCGCGGACGAGATCCTGCGCGAGGAAGATCCGCACGCGTTTGCGTTCGACGACGACGGCGCGTCGTGGCGCGACGCGCAGGTCAGCCTCGCGGAGCTCGAACGCACGCGCCGCGAGTTCGCGATCTCGTTCGGCTCGTGCTCGTTCGAAGAACCGCTCGCCGACCTCGAGGAGCTCGGGTGGCTGTGAACGACTTTCCGATCGAAAACCTCCCCTTCGGCGTCATGCAGCGCGACGGAGAGGCGCACATCGTCACCGCGTTCGGCGACGACGTCCTCGACCTCCACGCCTGCGCGCGCGCCGGTCTCATCGACGAGCCCGCGTTGCGCGAGCCCGACCTCAACGCGCTCATGGCGAAAGGCCGTCCCGCCGCGCGCGCCGTGCGCGAGCGCGTGCAGGAGCTGCTGACGCGCGGCACCGCGGACGAGCACCTCGTGCCGATGAAAGACGCGCGGCTGCTGCTTCCCGCGCGCGTCGGCGACTACACCGACTTTTACGCGAGCGTGCATCACGCGACGAACGTCGGCTCGATGTTCCGCCCCGACAATCCGTTGCTGCCGAACTACAAGTGGATTCCGATCGGCTACCACGGCCGCTCCTCGTCGATCGTCGTCAGCGGTACCGACGTCCGCCGCCCGCGCGGGCAGACGCGCGACGACGCGAATGCGGCGCCGCTGTTCGGTCCATCGAAGCGCCTCGACTACGAGCTCGAGCTCGGCGCGTTCATCGGCGCCGGCAATGCGCTCGGCGAGCCGATCGCAATCGACCGCGCGCTCGACCACGTCTTCGGTTTTTGTCTGCTCAACGACTGGTCGGCACGCGACATCCAGACGTGGGAGTACCAGCCGCTCGGCCCGTTCCTGGCGAAGAATTTCGCCACGACGATCTCGCCGTGGATCGTCACGCTCGACGCGCTCGAGCCGTTTCGCGTCTCTCCGGAAAAACGTCCGGACGGCGATCCGCAGCCGCTTCCTTACTTACAGGATTCCGTCGCGTTCGACGTCACGGTGGAAGTGTGGCTGCGCAGCGCGAAGATGTCCGAGCCGGTGCGCATCAGCCGCGGCAACGCGCGCGATCTCTACTGGACGGTCGCGCAGCTCGTCGCGCATCACACCTCCAACGGCTGCAACCTTCGCCCCGGCGATCTCCTCGGCAGCGGCACGATCTCCGGCACGGCGAAGGATTCGCGCGGCTGCCTGCTCGAGCTGACGTGGCGCGGCACCGAGCCGCTCGCGCTGCCGGACGGCGAGACGCGCAAGTTCCTCGAGGACGGCGACGAAGTGATCCTGCGCGGCTACTGCGAGCGCGAAGGCCACGCGCGCATCGGCTTCGGCGAATGCCGCGGCGTCGTGCGACCCGCGATCTCGTAGCTCACTTCCGCACGGCGCTCTCGCCGCCGCGCGAAGAGGCGGACACGTTCTTCCGGGGCGCTGTACTCAGTTCGCGATCGAGTTCGGACCCGAGCTGCCGGGCCTGCGCCGCGCGAAGCCGCGCCGCACGGCGGCTTGCACCGACTCTCGGAGCTCTGCGGCGAGCGGTCCGCTCCACACGACTTCGCGGCCGTCCGTGAACCGGATTTCGGCCTGCAACGTCTCGTTGAACGTGATTTGCGCCACGCGCGCGTCGGGATCGAGGGTCTGCATGACGCGATGGTAGCCGATGCACAGGATTCTGTGCGGTGCGGCGCGTCAGTGTGCGATGACATCCAGCGCTTCCTCGCCCGCGCCGCGCAGCACGCCGTCGATCGTGTCGCCGCCGAGGAGCAGGGCGAAGGAGGAGCGGCAGACGCGCGCGAGCTCCTGCGCCGCCACGCGGACGAGCGGCACGCCGTTGCGCTCGATGAGGAACGTACCGAACGCGGTGTGGCCGATGCGCTGCGCGGCGACGCCGTGTTTCGCGGCGGCGTCGAGCACGCGCTGGCGATCGGCGGGCTGACACGCGACGACCGCGCGCGCCTGCGACTCGCTGAAGAGCAGCGCGACCGCGTCGAGGTCGTTGGCGTGCGCGCCGAGGTCGACGTGACAGCCGATGCCGCGCGACGACATCTCGCCGAGCGCCACCGCGAGGCCGCCATTCGCGAGGTCGTGCGCGGCGCGGAGCGTCTGCGTCGCGTGCAGTTCGAGCACGAGCGCGATGAGCGCCTTCTCCGCATCGAGATCGACGCGCGGCGGCAGCGCGCGCGCATCGCCGGCGAACATCTGCTGCCATTCGGAGCCGCCGAGTTCGTCGCGCGTGCTGCCGAGGAGAATCACATCGAGACCGGCGTCCGCGAAGGCGAGGCCGCAGCCGCCGCGGTCCGACTCGAGAATGCCCACCATGCCCACCGTCGGCGTCGGATGGATCGCGCGTCCCTCGGTCTCGTTGTAGAAGGACACGTTGCCGGAGACGACCGGCGTGTCGAGCGCGCGGCACGCGTCGCTGATGCCGCGGATGCATTCCGCGAACTGCCCCATGATCTCCGCGCGCTCCGGCGAGCCGAAGTTCAGGCAATCCGTGATCGCCACCGGCTGCGCGCCCGACACCGCGACGTTGCGCGCCGCTTCCGCGACGGCTTGCTTGCCGCCCTCGTACGGATCGAGGAAGCAGTACATCGGATTGACGTCGGACGTCATCGCCAGCGCGCGTCCGGTCTCCTTGATGCGCACGATCGCCGCGTCGCGCGCCTCGGGGCCGGCGATCGTGTTCGTGCGCACGGTCGTGTCGTACTGCTCGAAGAGCCAGTGCTTCGAACAGAGATTCGGCGATGCGACGAGACGCAGCAGCGTGTCCGTGAGATCGCCGTCGGCCACGCGCTCGCGCGGAAAGATCGTTTCGATCGGCAACTGCGGCTTTGCGACGGGACGCTCGTACACCGGCGCCTCCGTCGAAATCGGCTCGACGGGGATCGCCGCGACTTCCTCGCCGCGCCAGATGAGCCGCACGAAACCGTCATCCGTGACCGTGCCGACGACGGCGGCGTTGAGATCCCACTTCTCGAACGTGCGGATGACGTCGGCCTCGCGTCCCTGCTTCGCGACGATGAGCATCCGCTCCTGCGATTCGCTGAGCATGATCTCGTACGGCGTCATGCCGCTCTCGCGCACCGGCACGCGATCGAGCTCCATGCGGATGCCGGTGCCGGCGCGGCCCGCCATCTCGAACGATGACGACGTCAGGCCCGCGGCGCCCATGTCCTGGATTCCCACTACTGCGCAATCAGCGTCCGCGTCGGAGTCCATGATCTCGAGGCACGCCTCGAGCAGCAGTTTCTCCGTGAACGGATCGCCGACCTGCACGGTCGGGCGTTTCTCTTCGGACGCCTCGTCGAATTCAGCGGACGCCATGGTCGCGCCATGAATGCCGTCGCGTCCCGTCTTCGAGCCGACGTAGATGACCGGGTTGCCGACGCCGCTCGCGGTGCCTTTGAAGATCTTCTCGCGCTTCGTGACGCCGAGGGCGAACACGTTGACGAGGATGTTGCCGTTGTACGACGCGTGGAACGACGTCTCGCCGCCGATGGTGGGGATGCCGATGCAGTTGCCGTAGCCGGCGATGCCGCGCACGACGCCGTCGACGAGGTACTTCATGCGCGGCGCGTCGAGCTCGCCGAAGCGCAGCGAATCGAGACACGCGATCGGACGCGCGCCCATCGTGAAGATGTCGCGCAGGATGCCGCCGACGCCCGTGGCCGCGCCCTGATACGGCTCGATGTACGACGGATGGTTGTGCGACTCCATCTTGAACGCCGCCACCCAGCCGTCGCCGATGTCGATGACGCCCGCGTTCTCGCCGGGGCCTTGCACGACGCGCGCGCCGCTGGTCGGGAAGTTGCGCAGATGCACGCGGCTCGATTTGTACGAGCAGTGCTCCGACCACATCACCGAGAAGATGCCGAGCTCGGTGTAGTTCGGGGCGCGGCCGAGGATCTGGAGGATGCGCTCGTATTCGTCGGTCGTGAGGCCGTGAGCGGCGATGACTTGCGGCGTAATCTCCATGGCGCGCGGATTGTAATCTCCGGGGAGCATGAAGAAGGCGATTGCAGTCTTCGCGTTCCTCGTGCTGCCGCTCGCCGCGCAACCTGCCGCGGCCGACAAAGGCGCGGCCGAGTTCGATCCTTCCGTGACTTCGCTGCCGGCCGGCTTCAAGCCCGCCGACTTCCAGGCCGTGTATCGCGTGCTGTCGATTCCGCCGAAAGACGAATACGAAACGACGGCGCAGTGGGAAGCGCGCAAGAACAAGGTGCCGCACGGCGTCTACGCGTTCAACGCGGCACCGATCGGCCCGGTGAACTACGACGCCGACACCGGCAAATTCACGATCAACCTCTACTTCGATTTCGTGCATCGCGGCCGCGAGTCCGCGGATGGCGGACTGCTCGTGCTGCAGCGCACCGGCAAGGTCGACGGCACGCATCAGGCCAGCAACGCGTTCGGTGCGACGGTGACCGTGCAGTCGTCGACGTGGCACGAGTGGGGACTGATCCTGCCCGATCAGGACTTTGGCATCGTCGCGCTGAAGGTCGCGGTGCCGGTCGAGAACGCGCGCGCGGTGAAAGACCGCCTCGGCGTCCTCGCCGTCGCGACGCTCGGACCGGAAAGCGTGCCGCAGCGGATGACCGCCGAGACGCGCGCCGATCTCCACGATGTGACCGGCTTCAACTGGAAAGACGCGACCATCGACTCGCCGACGGAACAGGAGACGTTCCAGTACGCCATCGACGCGCAGCTCCTCGGCCTGTGGGTCTACGACACGCAAACGGGCGAGGTCTACGGCAAGTACGACGTCGAAGGGCATCCGCTCGACCGCTCCGGCAACGAAGGCCGCCGTCCGCTGCGTCCGCTCTCGCCGGAGCCGACCGCGGTGGCGTCGCTGTCGCGCGATTACCGCTGAGCGAAGCTACGCCGGCGTGATGTCGATGACGCGCGCGCCGTCGTCGCGGACGTCGATGACGCGCGCGCCGTCGTCGCGCACTGTGATCGCGATCTCGACGTGCGCGCTCTCGAACTCCGTGAACGCGCGCTTCGGCCATTCGATCAGCTTCACGCCGGGGCCGGAGAGCAGTTCCGGGATGCCGATCTCCAGCCATTCGCGGCGGTTCTCCGACAACCGATAGCCGTCGATGTGCACGATCGGCGGCGCGCCTGCGCGAGGGTATTCGTGGACGATGGCGAACGACGGCGACGCGACGTCGGCGGGATCGGCGCCGAGCTCGGCGGCGATGGCGCGCGCGAGGAAGGTCTTGCCCGCGCCGAGGTCGCCGACGAGGTGCACGGTGGCATCGGGTGCAAAGCCGCGGGCGAGCTGCCGGCCGGCTGCTTCCGTTTCCGCTTCGGTGGCGCAGATGAATCGCACGGCCGGCGATTTTAGGCGCAGAATGGTCTCCTTCAAACCATAAGGAGATCAATATGGCGCGCAGGAGTCCCGACTTCAATGACATGAGGATGTGCGTGGACCGCGTGGTGCAGCCGCATCACGCGATGGATGCGGCGGTGCTCGCGATGAACGAGAACCCCGCCAACGAGCCGCCGCCGATCGTGCTGCGTCCCGGCGAGGTGCTGCACCCGTTCCGGATGGCGCTCGTCACGCAGAAGAAATGGAGCAACGGCCGCAAGCTGAAAGTGAAGTTTCTCGACGGGAGCGTGACGCAGAAGAAGCAGGTGCAGCGCTTCGCGAACGAATGGTCGCAGTTCGCGAACGTCACCTTCGACTTCAACGGCGGCGCCACCGCGGAGATCCGCATCTCCTTCCGCCAGTCCGGCTCCTGGTCCGCGGTCGGCGTCGACTGCCTGCAGACCGGGTCGTTCCCGAAGACGCAGCCGACGATGAACTTCGGCTGGCTGCGCGACGACACCGACGACGTCGAATGGCGCCGCGTCGTCGTCCACGAATTCGGCCACGCCCTCGGCGCGATTCACGAGCATCAGAATCCGAAGGGCGGCATCAAGTGGAATCTGCCGCGCGTCTACGCCGCGTTCAGCGGACCGCCGAACAACTGGGACAAGCAGACCATCGACTTCAACATCATTCAGAAATACAGCATCAATCAGCTGAACGCGACGGAGTTCGATGCGAAGTCGATCATGCTGTATCACTTCGATGCGTCGCTGATCATCGGCGGCAAGGCCACGCCGAACAACACCGATCTGTCGGCAGGCGACAAGAAGTTCATCGCGCAGATGTATCCGAAAGCGGGCGCGCATGCGATCGCCGCGAGCTCGACGCCGCGCCTCGCGCTGTCCGCTCCCGCGGATGCGGCGGGCGCGTGGCAGGCGCCCAACGCGGCGGCGGCGCCGGCGGCGGAGTTCTCGGGACAGCGGTTCCGCGACGTCGTGAAGCAGCTTCAGAAACTGCGCGCGCGCTGAATCGCCTTCGGAATCCGATCGGCGACATCGAGAGCCGCGAGGCCGGTGTCGCCGATCTCCTCTTTCGCGAGATCGCCCGCGAGTCCGTGCAGGTACACGCCGGCGCACGCCGCATCGACCGGATCGGCGCCGCGCGCGAGCAATGCCGCGATGACGCCGCCGAGGACGTCGCCCATGCCGCCGCTGGCCATGCCGGGATTGCCGGTCGGATTGGCGTGCACTTGCCCGTCGGGCTCCGCGACGAGCGTCTGATGTCCTTTCAGCACGACCACGCAATTCGTCGCGCGCGCGGCCGCGCGCGCGGATGCGATGCGGTTCGCGTTGATGGTCGCGGTGTCGCCGCCGGTGAGGCGCGCGAGCTCGCCGGGATGCGGCGTGAGGACGCGCGGCAGTCCACGCGGATTGAGCTCGTTCGCGCGTAATGCAAACGCGTTCAGCGCGGACGCGTCGATGACGAGCGGCAGCTCGATGGCGGCGACGGTCGCGCGGATGTCCGCGTATGAGGTCTCGTCGTCCGCGAGTCCGGGACCGATGAGGATCGCGTCCTTGCGCTCGAGGAACGCGGCGAGGTCGCCGCGCGCGTCGGTCATCGACTCGATCGAACCCGCGTTCACCAGCGTCGCGGTCTGCGCGTCGGTCATCACCGTGACGAGTCCCGCGCCAATGCGGATCGCGCCGCGCGCGGCGAGCACGGCGGCGCCGCTGCGGCCGGGCGAGCCGGCGATGATGCCGGCGTGGCCGTACGTGCCCTTATGCGTCGCGGCGAGGCGCGGCTCGACGAGCGGCTGCAGATCGCGCGGCGTGATGAGCGCGAGCGCGACGTTCTCCTCGTCGACGGCGATGTTCGGAATGGCGATGTCGGCGACGATCACCTCGCCGCAGTAGAGCGCGGCTGGCTCGAAGACGTGGCAGAGCTTCGGCGCCGCGAACGTGACCGTCACCTCGGCCTGCACGCACGGCTCGAACGGCGCGGGCGACGACGCATCGAGGCCGCTCGGCAGATCGATCGCGAGCACCGGGATGCGCAGCTCCGCGAGCGCGCGGATGACGCCCGCGTGCACGCCGGCCGGCGGACGATTGAGGCCGGTGCCGAAGAGCGCGTCGACGAGGACGTCGCAGTCGGCGACGTGCGCGAGCTCGGTCTCGATGTCCGCTTCGTCCGCGATCGCGAAGATCGGGATGCCGAGGCGCTCGCAGATGTCGAGGTTCGTCCGCGCGTCGCCGGCGATGCGCGTGCGGTCGCCGACGATCACGACCACCGGCACGACGCCGCGGTTCTCGAGATGCCGCGCGACCGCGAATCCGTCGCCGCCGTTCGCGCCGGTGCCGCAGACGAGCGCCACGCGTTCCGCCGATGCGTAATGTTCGAAGAGCGCGTCGACGACGGCGATGGCGGCGTTCTCCATCAGCACGATCGACGGCACGCCGAAGCGTTCCGTCGCGCGGCGGTCGATGTTGCGCATCTCGTCCGCGGTGAGGATCTTCATGAGCGCAGCAGTCTCCCCAGCTCGCCGTCGTGTTCTTCGCCCGCGAAGCGTTCGAGATCGGCGGCGACGTCGATGTCGTAACGCTCGGGCAGCACGGCGACGGAACAGTTCAGCTCCGCGATGCGCGCGCGCGTCGTCGCGTAAACCGACGGCGTCCCCCAATCGATGTCTTCGAAGACGCGCGGATCGAACGACGCGGCGCGGCAGCCGATGAGGTAGTAGCCGCCGTCGGTCGCGGGTCCGAGCGTGTAGTCGCACGAGTCGAGCAGCGCGAAGGCGTGATCGATGAGCGCGCGCGGCAGCGTCGGATCGTCCGCGCCGATGGCGATGATCTTGCGCGTGCGGTGAAAGAAGAAGCGCTCGGAGAACGCCATCGACAACCGCACGCCGAGGTCCGCGCCGGTCTGCATGGCCACGGCGTGATCCGCGAACGCGCGGCGCAGCAGCGCGCCGTTCGCGTGCGGCGTGGGCGGCCAGAGGCACTCGATCTCGGTCTCGCGCGTTGGCGCGCCGATCGATGTCAGCAGGTCGCGCAGCATCGCCTCGTACAGTTCGAGCGCGCGGTCGTGGCCGAGCTCCGCGGCGAGGCGCGTTTTGACCGTTCCGTGCAGCGGCAGGCGCGCGAAAACGAGCAGCCGCTGCGCCGGCGGCGGAACGGTCGGGAACGCGTTCGCGAGCACGGCGGCGAGTATAGTGCCGCGATGCGCCGCATCGCTCTGCTGACCGACTTCGGCACGCGCGATCCGTACGTTGCTGCGATGAAGGGCGTCTTCGCGTCGCGCACCACCGCACCCGTTCACGATCTCGCGCACGACCTCCCACCTTTCGACATCCTCGGCGGCGCGTGGTTCCTGCGCAGCGTCGCTCCGTACTGGCCCACGGGCACGATCTTCGTCGCGGTCGTCGATCCCGGCGTCGGGACGTCGCGTCAGATCGTCGCGCTCGAAGAAGACGGCCGCACGTTTCTCGCGCCCGACAACGGCCTGCTCACGTTCGTCTGGCACGGCACGCGCGCGCATGCGGTGACGAACGAGAAGCTGTTTCTTCCCGGCGGCAGCACGACCTTTCACGGGCGCGATCGCTTCGCGCCGGTTGCGGCCGCGCTCGCGAACGGCACCGCGCTCGCGGAGCTCGGTCCGCCGCTCGATCGTCTCGTGACGCTCGACTATCAGCCGCCGCACTACGCCGGCGACTTCGCGCGCGGCACCATCGTGGCGATCGACCGCTTCGGCAACGCGATCACCGACCTCGAACGCGCGCGCGTGCCGTTCGCGCCGTTCGCGTTGCGCATGCGCGACGTCCGCATCGATCGCATCGAAGCGAACTACGGCGACGCCGCGCCGGGAGCGTTTCTCATCATCGGCTCGACCGGCTGCGTGGAGATCTCGGTCGCGAACGCGAGTGCCGCGGAACGGTTGCAGCTGCGGCGTCTCGAGCGCGTCGAGTTGCGGCCGGTATAATCGAGCTCGTCGATGGCCGCCAAAGATCGTCGCCGCGCGGAGCGGTATCCCACCGCCTCGATTCCGGTGCAGCTTTCCGACGTCAACGGAGAGCTGATCGATCTGAGTCTCAGCGGCGCCGCGGTCATCCACCGCTCGCCGGTGAAAGCCGGCGCCGCCGCGACGCTCGTCTTTCCCAGCTACGGCGGCATCTACATCCCGTGCGAGGTGCTGCGCTCGATCGTGCAGGTGCGGCGCAACGACAAAGGCTCCGAGTACGTGTTCCGCTCCGCGATCTCGTTCCTGCCGCTCGCGCCCGAGCAGGAGCAGCCGCTCCGCGAGTTCCTCGGCATCCAGATCGCGCGCCTCGAAGAGCTGCGCGCCGCCGAAGCCGCCGCCGCCGCGGAATGACGCTGGCGCGCGGACATCCGTTCGCGCGCGGCGTCCGTAGAACGCCTTCGGAGGAAGAATCCGATGGCGATCGTGATGCAGATGCATTGGCCCGAGGTCAGCCGCGAGCAGTACGAGGAAGTGCGGCGCAGCGTGAACTGGGAAAACGAGCAGCCGGACGGCGGCCTCGTGCACGTGGCGTGGTTCGGCGCGGACGGCTTTCACGTCTTCGACGTCTGGCAGTCGCAGGAGCAGTTCCAGAACTTCGTGCAGCACCGCCTGACGCCCGGCACGCAGCGCGCGGGTCTCACGACGGCGCCGAACGTGCGCTTCGACGACGCGCACGCGATGTTCGTCGCGGACGCGGTCACCGCGTCGCCGAGTACTCGCTGAAGATCTTCATCTCGACGCGGCGCTGCACGTCGCGGAAGCCCGCCTCGCGCAGCGCGTCGAGGATGACTTCGGGGCGCACGCAGTCGCGCGTCGTTTCCCAGTAGTAGCGGAAGAGCTCCGCCGCGCGGCGGCTGCGCGTGCGGAGCCGGATCGCGTTCGGCACGATCGCGCCCATGTACACGCCGAGCATCGCGCGCGATGCTCGGCCTTCGGGCGCGGTGATCTCGAGGATCAGCAGACGCCCGCCCGGACGCAGCACGCGCCGGCATTCGCCGAAGACGGCGGCGAGATCGGCGAAGTGGCGCAGCGCGAAGCCGATGGTCAGGCGGTCGAACGATTCGTCGCGCGCGGCGATGCGCTCGGCCGCCGACTCGACTTTCACGCTCGACGTTTTCGCGGAGCGCAGCATGCCGAGACTCGCGTCCATCTCGACGATCGCGCGCGGATCGCCGAGGACTTCCGCGGCCGCGCGCGCGACGACGCCGGTGCCGCTGGCGAGATCGAGCAGCTTCATCCCCGGCGCAAGTCCGATGCGCCTGAGCGCCTCGCGGCGGTACCAATGTCCCGAGCCGAACGACATGAAGCGCGTGGCCCAGTCGTACCACGGCGCGGTCTCATCGAAGATGTCGCGCACGTAATGCTCGCGCTCCGTCGGATCGCCGTAGTACTTCGTGAGCGGCGGATGCGGTGCCACCGGTTTCATCGCGATGCGACCTCCGTGAAGACTTGCGCGACGTCGCGCCGATCGCCGTTCGCGTACGCGGCATCGATCCTCGCCACGTACTCGTCGGCGGGCCGATCGTAGACGCGCCCGCCGCCGCCTTTCGCGTTCTTCACTTTCTCCGCGCCGATCAGCGACTTCACGCAGAGCACGCGGTCGTCGTGCGACATGCGCTGCCAGCGCGCGCGGTCGACGCGTTCGGCGCCACAGGCGAGGAGAGCGAACAGGAGAACGAGGGCGGCGGATCGGCGTCGCATGCGTCGGCGCGAGAGACTACCTCACTTGACCGCTCGCGCGGGATCCCGCCGCCAGCGCTGCGCGATCGGCATGTCGCGGCCGCTGCCGAACGCTTTCTCCGAAACGCGGATCGTCGGCGCGGCCTGGCGGCGTTTGAACTCCGCGGTGTCCACCATCTTGAGAATGCGCGTGACGAGCTCGCGATCGAAGCCCGCCGCGACGATCGCGTCGAGCTCGAGCCACTCTTCGATGTAGAGCTTGAGGATCGCATCGAGCACGTCGTACGGCGGCAGCGAGTCCTGATCCTTTTGATTGGGACGCAGCTCCGCCGACGGCGGCTTGGTGATCGTCGACTGCGGGATGCGCTCGCCGTTGCGGTTCATCCAGTGCGAGACGCGATAGACCATCGTTTTGTAGACGTCGCCGAGGAGCGCGAGGCCGCCGGCCATGTCGCCGTAGAGCGTGCAGTAGCCGACGGCGAGCTCGGACTTGTTGCCGGTGGAGACGACCATCGCGCCGGTGCGGTTCGACCACGCCATGAGGATGTTGCCGCGGATGCGCGCCTGCACGTTCTCGTTGGTCGTGTCGAACTTGTGCTCGCCGAAGAGCGCGTCGAGCGACTGCTCGTACGGGGCGTAGACGTCGGCGATCGGCGCGACATGAAACGCGATGCCGAGGTTGCGGGCGAGATCGCGCGCGTCCGCGATCGAATGCTCGGACGAGAACTGCGACGGCATGGCGATGCCGGTGACGTGCTCCGGTCCGATGGCCTCGGCTGCAATCGCCGCGGTGAGCGCGGAATCGATGCCGCCGGACAGGCCAATCACGACGTCACGGAAACCGCATTTGCGGATGTAGTCGCGGAGGCCGAGGATCAGCGCGCGGCCGATCTCTTCCTCTTCGCCGAGGGCGAGGACCATCTCGCACGGGCTGCCGGTGAGCGTGACGAGCGAGTTGTGCTCCTCGAACGCGGGCGCGCAGAAGATCGTCTGGCCACTCGCATCGAACACGATCGACGAGCCGTCGAAGAGCAGCTCGTCGTTGCCGCCGACCTGATTCACGTAGACGAGCGGAATCTGATACCGAGAGGCGATGCGCGAGAAGATCTCCCCGCGCGAGCGGCGCTTGCCGGCGTTGAACGGCGAGGCGGAGATGTTGAGCAGCACTTCCGCGCCCTGGCGCGCGAGCTCGTCGACCGGATTGCGGCAGTAGAGCTTCGTGCCGAACGCTTCGTCGTCGAACCAGAAGTCCTCGCAGATCGACACGCCGACGCGGTGGCCCGCGATCTCGACGATGCGCACGTCGTTGCCCGGCTCGAAGTAGCGCAGCTCGTCGAAGACGTCGTACGTCGGCAACAGCGTCTTGTGCTGTTCGAGCAGGATCTTTCCGTTGCGCGCGACGATGGCCGCGTTGTGCAGCGGCTTGCCGCACCAGTTCCGCGTGCGCACCGGGCAGCCGAAGATGAGCGTCGTGTCGCCGGTCAGCGCCGCGAGCGCGTCGCGCACTTCCGCCGCGGCGTCGATGAACGTGGCGCGGTCGAGCAGATCGCGCGGCGGATAGCCGGTCACCGCGAGCTCGGGAACGAGCACGACGTCCGCGCCCGCGGCGACGCCGTCCGCGTACGCGCGGCGAATCAGTTCCGCGTTGCTCGTTAACGCTCCGACCGTCGGATTGATCTGTCCGATGAAGACCTTCATGCGCCGCTTGCCAAACCTTTTCGCATCCCAGGCGTCTCTTGGAGAAACGTATCACCTTTGCCCGTGAGGAACCGATGAGACCATCGCTCCGCGTTCTCTGCCTCGTACTCTGCAACACGGTTCTCGCGCTGAATGTTTTCGCGGAGGACGCGCCGAAGCCGCGGCCGTCGTATCGCGCCGTGCGCGCGGAGAAGGCGCCGGTGCTCGACGGCGATCTCTCCGATCCCGCGTGGCAGAACGCGCCGGAGATCACCGGCTTCACGCAGCGCGATCCGCACGAGGGCGAGCCGGCCACGCGGCAGACGCGCGTGAAGGTCGTCTACGACGACGACGCGATCTACTTCGGCGCGGTGATGGAAGACGACGCGCCGCCGACGCCGCTGCTCGCGCGCCGCGACAGCGATCTCGAATCCGCCGACTACCTCACCATCGGCATCGACTCGCAGCACGACCGCCTGAGCGGCGCGAAGTTCATGATCAATCCGTCGAACGTGCAGGCGGACATGATCCTGTACAACGACATCTACGACGACACGAGCTGGGACGCGGTGTGGGAGTCGGCGACGAAGACGAGCGCGAAAGGGTGGACCGCGGAGATCCGCATCCCGTACTCGCAGCTCCGCTTTCCCGAGCAGCCGTCGTACGTCTGGGGCTTCAACATCGGCCGCTGGAACGCGCGCCTGCACGAGGGCTCGCGCCTCGTGTTCTCGAAGAAAACCGACAACGGCTACGTCTCGCGCTTCGCCGATCTCACCGGCATCGAAGGGATTAAGCCGCGGCGCGCGTTCGAGGTCGTGCCGTACGGCGTCGCGCGCGAAGACCTCGCCAGCCGCAACGACAATCCGTTCGTGACGCCGAGCTCGCAGCGGATGGACGCGGGCGTCGACGTGAAGTACGGCCTCTCGTCCAGCCTCACGCTCACGGGCACGATCAATCCCGACTTCGGCCAGGTCGAGGTCGATCCCGCGGTGCTCAACCTCAGCCAGTTCGAGACGTTCTTCCCGGAGAAGCGGCCGTTCTTCACCGAGGGCGGGAACATCTTCAACTTCGGCGAAGGTCCGGCGAACAGCCGCTGGGGCTTCAACACGTACTTCCCGACGTTCTTCTACTCGCGCCGCATCGGCCGTGCGCCGCAAGGCTCGATCGCCGCCGACTGGACGGACGCTCCCGGCGAAACCACGATCCTCGGCGCCGCGAAGGTCACCGGCAAGCTCGGCAAAGGCTGGACCGTCGGCGCGATCGAGGCGCTCACCGACCGCGAACAGGCGTGGTTCCGCACCGGCGCGCAGATCGGCAAGGCGACCGTCGAGCCGATGACGAACTACCTCGTCGCGCGCGCCACGCGCGAGTACGGCCGCGACTCGCGTGCCGGCTTCCTCTTCACGTCCGTCAACCGCAGGCTCACCGACAACCTCGAGCCGACGCTGCGCTCGAACGCGTACTTCGGCGGCGTCGACGGCTACACGCGCTTCGCGAACAAGTCGTGGCTCTTCGAATGGCTCACCGGCACGACGCTCATCGAAGGCTCGAAGGAAGCGATCACGCTGGCGCAGGAGAGTCCCGCGCGCTACTACCAGCGCCCCGATGCGAGTCACGTCGAGCTCGATCCGAACCGCACCTCGCTCGCCGGATTCGGCGGACGCGCGATGATCGGCAAGCAGACCGGCCACTGGCGCCCGAACCTGCAGGTGATGGCGCTCTCGCCCGGCTTCGAGCTCAACGACGTCGGCTACCTGCCGCGCACCGACACGATCGCCACGCACGCGGTGATGCAGTACACGAACACCGACGTCGGCAAGTACACGCGCGAGCGGAGCTGGTGGATCGGCAAATACCAGAACTGGAACTTCGACAGCGACAACACGGCGAACGGCTTCTACGGAAACTGGTACGTCGAACACAAGAATTACTGGTACGTGTATGGCGGCGGCGGCTACGACTGGCGCGCCATCGACGCGCAGCTCACCCGCGGCGGTCCCGCGGCGGTGCGGCCGAAGCAGTTCGACGTCTACGTCGGCGCCGGCAACGACTCGCGCAAGAAGTTCTGGGTCGAGCCGTACATCGAGGATTCGGAAGATGAACTCGGCGGCTACTTCCGCCGCACGAGCCTCATCCTGCAATACCGCCCCGCGCCGTCGCTGCGCCTGCGCATCGATCCGGGTTTCAACCGCAGCCGCGATGCCGCGCAGTACGTCGCCACGGTTCCCGACGCGTCGTACACGCCGACGTTCGGCAACCGGTATCTCTTCGCGACGCTCGACCAGCGCACGCTCGACGTCGGCATCCGCGCCGATTGGACGGCCACCGCGCGCCTGTCGATGCAGCTGTACGTGCAGCCGTTCATCGCCAGCGGCGACTATCACTCCTTTAAACAACTCGACGAGGCGCGCGAGCTGCGCTACTCGCCCGTCGACACGCTGCACGACGCCGCGGACGCGACGTACACCGCGCGCTTCGCATCGCAGACGTACGATTTCGGCGATCCCGATTTCAATTTCCGCAGCGTGCGCGGGAGCGCCGTCGTGCGGTGGGAGTTCCGCCCCGGCTCCGCGCTCTTCGTCGTCTGGAACGAGAACCGTTCCGACGTCGTGCCGTTCGGCGACTTCCGCTTCCGCCGCGATCTCTCCGCGCTCCCCGGCGCGCCGTCGCAGGATGTCTTCCTGGTGAAGTTCTCGTACTGGCTACCGATCTAACTGGGCGGCTACGATACATTCATGAGCGAGCTGCACATTGCCCAGGTGAACATCGCGCGCATGAAGGAGCCGCTCGACTCGCCGGTGATGGCCGGCTTCGTCGCGCGTCTCGAGGAGATCAACGCGCTCGCCGACGGCAGCCCCGGCTTCGTCTGGCGCCTCCAGACCGGCGAGGGGAATGCGACGTATCTCCGCCCTTACGACGACGAGCGCATCCTCTTCAATCTGTCGGTATGGAAGGACATCGAGTCGCTGAAGCAGTACGTCTACCGCACCGCCCATGCGGAACTGCTCCGCGACCGCCGCTCATGGTTCGACCAGTTCGCCGGCGCGTCCGTCGCGCTCTGGTGGGTTCCCGCGGGTCACATCCCGAGCATCGATGAAGCGAAGGAGCGGCTCGCGCATCTCGAGGCGCATGGGGCGACGGAGTTCGCGTTTACGTTCAAGAGCCTGACCGCGAGCGCCTCCGGCGGGGCGGCGCGGCCGCCGGCGCTTAGGGCATAGCCTATCCGCACGTGCGGCTGCACTCAATGACGTTCAGTGCAGCCGCACGTGCGAATAGGCTCGGCCCTTAGCGCAGCCGGCCGGGCCGGCTGGCAAGGGTTTGGAACTGTTCGGGCTGGATGGAGGCGCCTCGCTTTGCGTGGGAGACCCTCGGCGAGGAGGAACTGCTCGACGTGCGGCTGCGCGAGCTCGGACTGCGCATCGAAGGCACGTGGCTCGAGCCCGCGATCGAGAAACTGCATCGCGAGCTGGCGCGGCGGCATCTCGCCATTCGGCCGTACGCGTGGCTCTCGACGCAATGGTTCGTCCCGCGCGGCGCGACCGGCATCGCCATCCCGTTCTATCTCGCGCATCCGCGGCTCATGCAGCTCGAGCGCAAAAAGATGCGCGATGTCGAAGGCGGGACGAAGGTCGAACTGATGAAGATCCTGCGCCACGAGTCGGGGCACGTGCTCGACAACGCCTTCGTCCTCGGGCGCGACGCACGCGTCCGCGCGCTCTTCGGCAAATGGACCACGCGGTATCCGAAGCAGTACCGCCCCAATCCCGCGAGCCGGCGCTTCGTGCAGCACCTGCGGCTCTACTACGCACAGGCGCATCCGCACGAGGATTTCGCGGAAACGTTCGCGGTCGTCCTCGGCGCGCGACGGGCGACGTGGCAGAAGCAGTACTTCGACTGGCCCGCGCTCGAGAAGCTCGAGTTCGTCGACGCGCTGCTCCGCGAGCTGCGCGATCGGAAGCCGCGCCGCCGCAAGAAGGTGCAGACCGAGGCGATCGGCACGCTCGACATGACGCTGCGTGAGTACTACGAGAAGAAGCAGAGCCAGTACGACGTCAGCTTCCCGACGACGTGGGACGGCGACCTCAAACGACTCTTCTCCGACGATCCGCGCGACCGGCAGCACGAGCTCGCGTCCCGTTTTCTGCGCCGCAACCGCGCGGAGATCCGCGGGCTCGTGTCGAACTTCACGGGGGAGTTTCAGTACACTCGCGAGCAGGTCTTTCACGATCTCATCGGCCGAAGCCGCGAATTGAAACTGCGCGCGGCCGGCCCGGAAAGCCGCCTGAAGATGGAGTTCGCGATCCTGCTCACCGTCACGACCATGGACGTGCACTACCGCCGGCGCAACACGTTCGCGCTATGACGCGGAAGAAGCTGCGCGTCGCCGTCCTCGTGCACCCGTCGCTCGTGCCGCCCGACTCGCTCGACGGTCTCAGCGAACAACAGTGGTACGACTGCAAGACCGAATACGACGTCGTGTCGACGCTGCGCGAGCTCGGCCACGAGACGCGCGTGGTCGCGGTCTCCGACTCACTCGATCCGCTCCGTGCGCTCATCGACGACTGGCACCCGCACATCGTCTGGAACCTGCTGGAAGAGTTTCTCGGACGGCAGGAGCTCGATTGGAACGTCGTCGCGTACCTCGAGCTGATGCAGATGCCGTACACCGGCTGCCGTCCGCGCGGTCTCATGCTCGCGCGCGACAAGGCGATGTCGAAGAAGCTCCTCGCGTATCACGGCATCCGCGTGCCGCGCTTCGCCGTCTTTCCTCGCAACCAACGCGTCGTCCGTCCGCGCGAGCTCCCGTTTCCGCTGATCGTGAAGAGCCTCGTGCAGGAAGCCTCGCTCGGCATCTCGCAAAAGTCCGTCGTCGACACCGACGCGCAGCTCCGCGAGCGCGTGGCGTTCATCCACCGCCGCAATGGCTCCGATGCAATCGCGGAGGAGTTCATCGATGGCCGCGAGCTGAACGTCGGCATCCTCGGCAATCAGCGCGTGGAAGTCTTGCCCGTGTGGGAGCTGCAGTTCCGCGAGCTGCCGCGCGGCGCGTACGGCATTGCCACCGCGAACGCGAAACACAACCGCGCGTATCAGCGAAAGCACAGCATCTATCAGGTGCCGGCGGAGCTCTCCGACGCGTTGCGCGCGCACGTCATCGACAACACGAAAGCCATCGCGCGCATCCTCGATCTCGACGGCTTCAGCCGCATCGACTATCGCCTCGGCAAGGACGAGCAGCTCTACTTCCTCGAGGCGAATCCGAATCCCGACATCGCGAGATCCGAGGAGTTCGCGTCGGCGGCGAAAAAATCGGGAAAAACGTATCCGGAATTGATTCAGGAAATCGTGGATTCAGGCCTGAAACGCGCCGCGCAACGATAGTTATGTGGCATTATGGAAGGCGTGACCCCCGAACAAATCCTTTCCCTGGCACGCGTGCATCCGCTGTACGCCGGACGTGACCTCTCCGCGACGAAGTTCGAAGACGTTCCGCTCCTTGACAAGCAGACGCTCGACGCGGCGCTGCAGACCTTCTACACGAATCCCGCGAACCTGCACGGCCTCTATCTGAGCCCCTCGGGCGGCAGCGGCACGCGGTCGTATCTCTGCTTCCCCGTCGACACGGAAGACAACCACGAGCAGCGCAGACGCTTCGCGCCGATGCTCGCGGAAGCGGGCGTGATTCCGCCGGATGCGATCGCGCTCAATCTGTTCGCGGGCCGCATGATGTATCGCTCGATGGAGATCTTCACCGACTACTGCGAGCAGATCGGCGCGACGTCATTGCCGCTGGAATCGACCGCCACCGACGCGGTCGCCGTCGAGGTCGCGCGCGCGTTCCACGCGGACATGATCATGGGCGAGCCGGGGCGCCTCGCGCAGCTCGCGCGCCATCTCGTCGACACGAACCAGCGTTTGCCGCTCAAACGCATCCTCGCCGCCGGCGAAGCGGTCCGCCCCGCGCAGCGCAAGCTCTTCACGGAAGCCTTCCAAACCGACGTCTTCGTCTCCGCATACGGCTCCGCGGAAACTGGCGTGTGGGCGTACCGCGGCGCGAACGACGCGCCCGACGTCTTCCACTACGACCCGCGCATGCTGCACATCGAGATCCTCAATCCTGACGCCGACGGCGTGGGCGACATGGTGGTGACGAATCTCATCCGCCGCCGCATCCCCGTGCTCCGCTACCGCATGGGCGACCGCGTGCGCTGGATCGCAAAATCCGAAACGCGCGCGACGTTCCAGTTCGTCGGACGCGAGTCGAATTCGTTCACGCTCGACGGCAGTTACTTCAACCTCCCCGCCGTCGCCCCAGTGTTCGAGGAGATGACGGACTATCAGCTGCACCTCTCGTCCGACGCGGAGTCGCTCCGCGACCGCCTCGAAATCCGCGTCGTGCCTCCAGCGAACTGGGACGCCACCCGCCAGCAGGCGCTCGAATCGCGCGTCCACGAGCTCCTCGGCGCCACCGGCGCCGACTTCCTCCTTCACATCCGCCCCATGCGCAGCGAAGACCTCGAACGTTCGCCGACGTCGCGCAAGATTCGCCGGATTGTGGATACCAGGGGCTGACGAAGGGCCTCAGGCGGGCCGGCGCGGCCGGCAGCGCTAAGGGCTTAGCCAGTACTCACGTGCGGCTGCCGTCAACAACGTTAACCGCGACCGCACGTGCGTCTAGGCTAGGCCCTTAGCGCTGCCGGCCGTGCCGGCCCGCCGGAGGCCTCTCGTCAGCCCTTGGTATCCACAACACACGGCAGCACCTCGCCGCGTTGTTGGTGGACGTTGATCACGCTGCCGGTGCCGGCGCGGAAGATGCCGGGGCCGAACACGTGGTCTTCGAAACAGGGGAGGAGGCCGACCACGTGCATCTCGCTGTCGCGGAGCGTGTCGCCGTCGAGGTGGCGGATCGTGAAGCGGCGTTGGGGGATGAAGCGTTGCAGCGTGTCGGTGTGATCGTGCGTGTGGAGGCGCGACTCCCATTGAGAGCGCGGCGTTTCGGAGCCGATCCAGACATCGACGCCGCGGCCGCCGCTGCTGGGTTTGAGAACCCAGTGCTCGGGCGTGTCGAGTGCGGCGGCGCGGGCTTCGGGATCGGAGGCGGGGCGGGTGGGGATGATGTGTCGGGCGAGGAGCGCGCAGTCATCGGCGTCGACGTGATCGCGCATGATCGCGGGATCGGAGAGGATCGAGAGCAGGCGTTTGTCGTGGACGAGGATCAGCGTGCGCACGTCGTTGCGGGAGCCGGTGCGGATGATGCGCTCGAGCACATGCGGCGCGAGGTCGAGCAGTTCGAGGCGATCGAGCTCGAGGACGTAGTGCGGATTGCGCGTGTCGTGCGCGAGGTCCGCGGGTGCGATCGTGTACGTGTCGAGTTCCGAGAGCAGGAGGTGAATCTCGCTACCGCTTTCGCTGCGGAGGACGATCGCGACGGGGCGTTCGTCGCGGAAGGCGCGCGTCATCGTTTCGCGGATCGTCGACATCCCGGGGACGCGGTGCACGTTCGGCGGAAGATAGGTGAGCGCGGCGAGCGTGCCGTCGATGATGTCGTTGATCGCGTAGCCGTTCGCGGAGAAGCGCGCGTTGATCTCGCAGACGCGGAAGTCGCCGTCCTCGTCGAGCACGAAATCGGGGCGGAACATCCCGATCGTGTACGGCTCGTGTGCGGCGCGCTCGAGGATCGGCAAGAGGCGCGGGTCGAGCGCGTAGCGCGCGCGGATGCGCTCGTCGCGCGCGAAGTTCTGCACGACGGCGTGGATGCCCGCGTGCACCGCGCGGCCGAAGCGCATCAGGCGCTCGACGTACGGCTCGTCGAGCGCGAACGGATACGGATTGAACAGCTCATCGCCCCACGGGACGGCGCGGCCGGCGGCGCGCGCCATCGCGGCGAGGAACTCCGTGCGATGCGCGCGGAACGCGTCCGCCGTCGTGCCGAGCTCGCGCAGGTGACGCATGCGGGCGGCTAGTTGAGCGTCGTCATCAGCCGCGAGAGATCGCGCATCACGGCGGCCTTGTTCTCGATGTACTCGCCGAAGAGCTGTTCGAGCTCGTAGGCGCCGAGGTCCGTGTGCGTGGCGGCGCAGTAATGATCGATCGCTTCGACCGCGTGGCGGAAGTGCTCGCGCTCGGTCGGGCCGCAGTGGACGCTGATCCAGGCTAGGCGGCGGCGCTGCTGTTTCTCATCGATGTCGAAGTGTTGCTGCACGAGGCCGCGGAAGAGCGGCAGGATGAACTCCACTTCGCCGTGCGTGTAGACCTCGTGCGCGACGGTCGAGAGCAGTCCGAACATCAGGTCCGGCATGCGCAGGCCCGTGCGGTTCTTGTAGTCTTTGAACGCGCGGGCGCTGTCGAGTGCGAAGCCGCGGCGCATCCACGCGTCGCCGTCGCAGAAGAGGTCGGCCATCTCGTAGAACAGATCGGCGTGCAGCGTGCCGCCGAGGGCGCCGAGGTCCTCGTCGGAGATGCGGTGAAGGGCGAGGAGGGCGGAGGTGAGGCGCGGCTTGTCGATGCCGTTGCGCTCGTCGAGGAGGCGCAGCGTGATGCGGTTGCCGATGCCGGAGACGCACATCGCGCTGTGGTTGGTGAGGCTCCAGCTGTGGAAGAAGTAGCGTGCGCGCTCGGGAGTCGGGGCGGCCGACGTGAAGGTGCGGAACGCGTTCTCGATGTCGGCCAGCGCGCCTTCATGCGCGGCGAAGGCGCGGCGCAGCGGCTCGATGATCGGGGTTTGCGGGACGACGTCGAGGGCGGAGTGGACGTGGTCGGCGATGCGCGATTGAGGCGTGGTCACGATTGGTCTCCCTTGCCGGCGTACGACGGCGCACGCGGAACTGGAGCTCCCGCCGGCGGTCTCTAAACATGGAAACAATAATGGTCTGATGGACTGACGGCAGTGTAGCACGCCTTGTGCGGTTTCTGGTGGGTTTGCGGCATTGCGCTTGCTCGGAGGACGAGCGATGGATCGCCGCAAGTCTGCCGCGCGTATCGCTCTCTTTTCGCTCACCGCCCTCGGTGCGTCGGCGCTGCTCGCGCGCATGTTCCGCGCGGTCGCCAACCGCGAACTGGCGGAGACGGATCAGGAAGTGCGCGAGGAAGTGCTCGCGCGCGATCCCGATCCGGAATCGCCGGTCGCGCTCTTCTTCAAAGCCATCAGCGCGACGGAGTTCCTTCTCACGATGAACGGTCTCGTCGCGCTCGGGACGTGTCGGCGCGGCGCGCGCGCCTGGCTGCCGGTCGTGCTCGGACCGGCGCTGGTGAAGGCCGCGGGCATGACGTGCGAGCGCATGCTGCCGCTGCAGTACGCGCCGACGTCGAAGGACGGCAGGCCGAAGCCGTCGTTCCCGAGCGACCACGCGATGGCGGCGACGGCGGAGCTGCTCGTGCCGGCGTACGTGCTCGTGCGCGAGAAGCTGCTGACGCCTGCGGCGCTGGCGGGAATCGTCGTGATTCCGGTCGGCGCGGGGATCAATCGGCTGGTGCGCGATCGTCACTGGGCGTCCGACGTCGTGGCCGGCTGGACCGCGGGCCTGGGCATCGCGTCGGTTTGTTGTCTGGTGTCCGAGCTGGTTTTTTGTAAAGATCAACGCTGATGTCGGACGATTTCGGCACCGTCAATGCGACTCGCGGCGAACGCGCGCGCGAGCTCGAGCTGCTGCGGCAGCGTTACCGCCGCCATCGCGAGGCGCTGGTCAACATGACCGCCGACGCGCCCACCGAGCATCTCGCCACCGAATATCAGCGCCTCATCCGCGACCTCGACGCGGCGCTCGTGAAGCTCGACGAGCTCGAAGGCGGGACCGCCGCGGCGGCGCCTGTTGCCGCGCCACCGGCGAATCCTCAGCCGCGCTTCAAGACCGAGCCCGGCCTCCGCCCGCTTGCCACGTCTCCCGAATCCGAGCCGCCCGCCGGCAGCGTCGGCGTCTACGATCCGCCGCCGGACACGGGCGGTTCGGCGACGCGCGTCGTCGGCATCCTCATCGCGGCGGTGGTCGTGCTCGCGCTCATCGGCTGGCTGATCTGGCGGGCGAGCTCGGAGAAGAAAACGACGCCCGCGACGATCGTCGAGCAGCCGGTTGCGGAACGGACGTCGACGTCGGTGACGGCGAGCGATTCCAGCGGCACGAGCGCCGTCGACGACACGATCGCCACGCCGAATTCGCCGCCCGACGTGCTCACCGTGACGCCGGCATCGCAGGACTACGGCATCGTGCGCAAAGGCACGCGCACCGCGCGGCAGTTCGTCGTCACGAACCACGGCGATGCTCCGGCGACGATCGCGCTGTCACGCTCGTCGTGCCGCTGTCTTTTTTATAAATACAACGACCTCGTGCCGCCGAACGGCAAGCAGTCCGTGACCATCACCATCGACGGCGCGCGCGCGAAGCCCGGCGCCTTTCACGAAGCCCTCAAGATCACGCTGAAGAAGGATTCGAGCGTCGCGGCGTCGCTCGACGTGAACGCCACCATCCGCTGACCTGCCGCGATGGAACTGCTCTGGATCGGCGCCCATCCCGACGATGAGCTCTTCGTCGCGCCGTGGCTGGCGCGCCTCGTCCTGCAGTCCTCCGCGCGCGTGCACTTCCTCGTCCTCACCTCCGGCGAGCGCGGACGCGGCCTTCTCGGCAACATCGATCCCGAGCAGGTCGCGCGCATCCGCGAAGACGAGATGCGCGCCGCGGCCACGCTCTTCGGCGGCGAGGTTCGTTTCGCGCGCCTGCCGGACGGCAGCGGCGACGAGCCCGAAGACGTGCTCCGCGCGTGGTCGCACGCCGCGGGCGGGACGCGGGCGCTGCACGCGCACGTCCGCGCGCTCGTCGACGAGGTGCGCCCCGATCGCATCGTGACGTTCAATCGCCACCACGGCTGTACGTGGCACGCCGATCACCGCGCCACCGGCACGCTCGTGCAACGGCTCGCGTTGCCGGTTCCGCTGACGCTCGTCGAGTCGCGCGTCGAGCTGCTGCACGCGCCGCTGCGCTTCACGCGCGCCGATCCGCGCGCGGAAGCGGTCGACGTGCGCGCGACGTGGAACGATCTCGTGCGCGTCGTCGCCTGCCACCGCTCGCAGTTCTCCGACGAAGTCGTGCAGCGCTTCCGCGACGTCGACGACGCGAACCGCGTGGTCTGGCTCCGCGACGCCGGCGTTCCGACCGCCGGCGCCCGCCGCCGCGACGATCTCGCACGCGTGTGGTGGCGCGCGAAGGCGTGGCTGCGTTCGCGCGCTTGAACTTGCGCTAGAGAACTTACGCATCGCGTCCCTCTCATCCGCTACGGAGGTCTGCGATGGAAATCCTCAAGCAAGGAACCCGTGCGGTACAGCTTCTCCAGGACATCCCGAAACTGCTGGACGAACTGCGGGCGCTGAACAGTCCTCAAGCCATTCTCGATGCATTGGTGGCCTACCAGGCCAATCCGAATGCGCAGGGTCCGGTCGCCGATGCGATTGCGCGGCTCAATCTCAACGCGCAGCAAATTCAGAGTTTCATTGCAAACAACCGTACCGCGCTCACGTTCCTCCTCGGCAACGTTGGTGCGGCAGCGAAGCAGAAGCTCTCCTGGCCGGTCGCCGTGGACAACACGCTGAACGTCAACGCCGTTGCGATCGAGCTCGGCGCGAACGCGTCCGCGACCGTAGCGGGCGACGACGATGGCGATCTGTTCGACGACGGCGCGATCACGTACGAGAAAGACAGCGAGGCATTCCTTTCGTTCGTGATCGACGGCGCCGTCTCCGCGCTCGGAAATGTGCCGTCGTTCCCCATTGGTGTTGTCAGCGGAAAGGCGGCATTCGGCGCGAACGCGTCGGTCACCGTTGGCAACTACTTCAAGCACGCGGTCTCCGACTCCGCGCTCACAGCGCTCATCGATGACGTGCGTGCATTCAAGTTGCCGTACGACGCCGCCCACCTCCGAGACGGGCAGGTCGTGCGTCTGCACAACACCGGCTCGATCGCCGTGTCGGGCGGTCTCTCGTTCGGAAAGACGGTCGTGATGACGGGCGAGGTCAGCGAAAAGACCCTCGGTCTCGCTGCGGCGCCGATCACCGCCGAGGCGAAGATTGCCGCTTCGCTCGACTTCAACGCGGAAGTGAACGGCAGCTTCAACATTCTTCTGACGCGTGACAAGGGAACGAACCGTGTTCGCGTCCGACTCGTACAAGTGCGCGAGTCCTCGCGTGGCATCGCGCTGAAAGCCGGTGTCGGCGTCACAATCACCGGCATCGACAAAGTTGCGAGCGCGGTCGTCTCTCAGATCACCACACCGCTCGCTCCGCTCGTGAAGCTGATCGAGAACGATCTCACGACCTTCGGCGATCTGCACCAGCTGTTCGATCAGCAGCTCTCCGCGACCGTCAATCACTTGCTGAACAGCCAGAGTGTCACCACGCAGCTCCAACAGTGGCTCGCGCGGATCGGTGTAAGTGTCGATCTCAAGGCGAAACTGAAAGAAGCGCTGACGAATGCGATCGACGCTCGGACGGGCGCGCTCGTCGATGACTTCCAGCACCACCTCAATCCGCTGTTGAATGCGGTAAAGGAACTCGTCGTCCGATACCAACGCGCGCTCGAGCGCGTGAACGCTGCCGTGAAAGCCGCGGCGGAGGTGAAGATCGGGATCGAGCTCGCCCATAAACGATCGCGCTTCGATACCCGCACCACGGCGCTCGATCTGTCCATCGATCCTGCGCTGCCGGCCTTCCGCAAATGTGTGCACGGCGACTTCACCGAGGCGCTCGCGCTGGCGCGGCAGGGTGATGCGGGTGTCACGCTGAACGACGCCACGTGGTCCGGTTCCGGTGGACTTCGTATCGAGACGTCGCTGAACATCTCCGCGTTCGGTCTCAACGCGGGAGTCGGCACACTGTTGCAGCAGGACTGGGATTACGAGGTCACGGCAACGGGCGATCTCAATCTCGGCGTGCGGACTTCGATCGAAGCGTGGTCAAAGAGCTGGCGTGCGCTGCGCAGCGTCACGTTCCTGGCCGATACGCGTGTGCTTGCGGTCGTCACGTCCGCGGATAAGCTACGCGACCCACGCGTCAGCGACCATGTCAGCTTGGACGCATCCATCCGGTGGACGCCGCCGCCGACACGCACGCAGCTCTCCGACTGGGAAAAACAGATGATCGCACTGGGCGTTCTCGCCGGACCGACGACCGCGCTCACGGAACTGGTCGTCAATGCGGCATCGAAGCAGCCGTTTGGAGATCTCGTCGCGAGCGCCGTTCTGGATTTCAGCGAAAGTGAGCTCGAAACGATCCTGAATCAAAGCGTCGATACCGCATCGGAGCAGTTCGTCGAGAACCTGACCGCGCTATATCTCTCCGATTCGCCGAATCCCTTTACGATCCGCGATCGCAACGGACTGCTGTTCCTGCGATGGAAACACGTCCGTGAGACTGGACTGGTGCCGGGCGGTACCACGGTCGTCTTCGACAACGCGAACTTCCGTGCCGACGATCAGAAAACGCAGGTCCAGGTGGGCGCTGCGCAGCGTCTCCCCGTCTCCAATGCGCTGCGCGTCGTTCTAGCGTTCGAGCGGATGCTTGGGCAATTGAAGTCGATGCGTCAGATCAACCTCTCCGGCCGCGCGATCGATGACGCCGTTCAGAGCATTGCGGTGCAACAGCGAAAGCTCATGGCTGAAGCGAGCAACATTCTTGCGGCGACGCCGCTGCGCCGCGAGGAACTGGGTCGCGCTTTCTTCATCACGCTTTGGCAACTCGCCGGCGGACTGGCGCAGGTCGATCCGTTCGCCGTCATCGTTCGTAAGGGTGCGACGCCGAATGACGACGAACGGTTCGTCTATGACTGATGCTCACGGCCGTCGCACGACGACGAGCGTCACGTCGTCGTGCGTGTCGAGTCCGTCGAGCAGGTTCTCGCGACGCGCGACGCGCTCGCGCAAACCCTCCACCCCGAGCTCCTCGCCGCCATCGATCGTGGCCTCGGTCACGCCATCGCTGTAGAGCACGAGCGCGTCGCCGGGTTCGAGGCGGCGTTTGACGGAGCTCCAGCGCGGGCAGGGAAGGATGCCGAGGAGCGGGCCGGTGGAGCCGAGCTCCTCGACGCGGCCGTCGGCGCGGGCGAGGAGCGGCGGACAGTGGCCGGCGTTCACGATCGTCAGCGTGCCGTCGTCGTCGAGATGGCCGAGGACGGCGGTGGCGAAGCGATTGCGCGGGAGCAGCGGCGCGAGGAACTCGTGGAGGCGGCGCGTGGTTGTCGCCGGATCGCACGCGGCGCTCGCGCACGACGCGATGCGCAGCTCGAGCTCCTCCTGGATCATCGCCATCACGATCGCGGCGGGCAGACCTTTGCCCGCGACGTCGCCGAGGGCGAACCACGTGCGCGCGCCTTCGCGGTGCGTGAAGTAGAAGTCGCCGGTGAAGGCGCGCGCGGGCCGCGACACCGCGTGGATCTCGGGAACGCTCAGGCCGCGAACGGCTTGCATCGCAGACATGGCCGGAATCCTTTCTCCAGCGCTTCGCCGGCCGCGTGAAAAGGGACGCGGTTGTCCTCGCGGATGCGCCGCGCGTCTTTGCACGTGGGGAAGCAGACGATCTTCGTGGTGCGCGAGCCGATGTAGCGGACGCGCTGTTTCGCGAGCGAGTCGAGCGCGTCGACGTCGACGCCTTCGCGCCGCAGCAGGTCGCGCTTCACCGCGCTGCCGAACGCGTACTGACCGACGCCGCCGGTCGACGGCACGACGCGGTGGCACGGCACGACGAACGGCACCGAGTTCTTCGCGCAGATCGAGCCGACGGCGCGCGTCGCACGCGGCCGTCCGACCTGCCGCGCGACCCATTCATACGTGCGCACCTCGCCGCGCGGAATCCGCGTCAGCGTCTCCAGCACGGCGCGCTCGAGCGGCGTCGCGTCCGCGCGCCAGTCGACCTGCGGCTTGTCCACGCCTTCGCCGCTCGTCGCGGCGACGACCTGCTTGCGCAGCTTGTCGGAAAGCGTCGCGGACTTGAGCGTGCGTCCGGTGCGCTCGGCGTGCAGCGCGCGGAACTCCTCGAAGCTGCCGCCGCGATGGAGCATGCGCAGGCCGCTGTCGGAGAACGCCACCCACACTTCGCCGACGCGATCGTACGAATCCGCGAGCGCGTCGCGGCACGAGCGCGGCGGCGCTGGCGCGATCGCCTTGATGGTATGCGCGAGCGTACCGACGTCGTGCACCGACGCATTGCAGCTGCGGCACGTCTCCATGTGCGTCTCCACTTCGCCGCGTTCGTCCGGCGGAAGCTCGCCGGTGCGCAGCGCATCGACTCGAGTCAGAACCGATCTACACCGCATGGGCCACCCCTTTTTCTTCCAGTGCGTCCCGCAGGAGCTTGAGCGAGCGGAACACCTTGCCGCGCAGCGCCGCTTCGGACGCTCCGACGGTCTTCGCGATGTCGGCGTACGACATCTCTTCCATGAATCGCAGCACGATGAGCTCGCGCGCCTCGACCGGGAGGCGCGCCATCGCGCCGCGCAGCAGCTCCGCGTCCTCGCGCCGCTCGAGCTCGGAGCCGTGCTCGCGGACGAACGGCCCGAGGCGGTCGTCGTCGAACGACGCGAGCGGCTGTTCGAGCGCGCGCGTTTTCGAGCGGCGCTTGTTGAGACAGAGGTTGCGCACCATCTTGAACAGCCACGGCCGGAGCGCCAGCGCCGCGCAGCGCGCCTCGTCGTATTGCCGCGTCAGCGCCCGGTGCGCGCGCAGCATCGCGTCCTGTACGACTTCCTGCGCGTCGAAGGTGTTCTGCAGGATGCCGTACGCGTAGCCGTACAGCGCGCCTTCGAAGCGGTCGATCAGCCGCTCCAGCGCGCCGGGCTCGCAGCGATGCACCGCCACGGCCAGAGTCGCCTCGCCGTTCTCCTCGAGCGTGGCGGCCATTCCGCCGGTCCAGGAGTTCTTCATGCACGCCTAAACACGGGCTGCGCCGGTTTCGTTCGCTGGTATCTTCCGCCTTCCATGCCGCCCGTTCTTCTTTCCGCCGACGGTCTCACGAAAGCCTACGGCGCGCGGCCGCTCTTCGAGAATCTCTCCTTCACGCTCTTCGAAGGCGATCACGTCGGACTCGTCGGCCCGAACGGCTCGGGGAAGTCGACGCTGCTGAAGATCCTCGCGGGCGCGGAAGACGCCGACTCCGGCACGCGCGCGCTGCGCAAGGGCGTGCGCGTCGGCTACGTGCCGCAGGATCCGGTGTTCGCGCCGGGACGTTCCGCGGAAGACGTGCTGCTCGACGCGCTGTCATCGGACACGAGTCTCGACGAGCACGAGAAATTCGCGCGCGTCGCGCTCGCGCTCGGCCGCGCCGGTTTCACCGATCGCGCGATCCGCACGGAGACGCTCTCCGGCGGCTGGCGCAAACGCCTCGCCATCGCGCGCGAGCTCGTGCGCGAGCCGGACGTGCTCCTCCTCGATGAGCCGACGAACCATCTCGACGTTGATGCCATCCTCTGGCTCGAATCGCTCCTCGGCAGCGATCCGAAGGCGTTCGTCGTCGTCAGCCACGACCGCTACTTTCTCGAGAACGTGACCAAGCGGATGCTCGAGCTGAATCGCGCGTACGCCGGCGGCCTGCTCGCGGTTGACGGCACCTACAGCGATCTCCTCGAGAAGCGCGACGAGGTGCTGCGCAACGAGGCCGCGTATCAGGAGACGCTCGCGAACCTCGTGCGGCGCGAGATGGAGTGGCTGCGCCGCGGTGCGAAAGCGCGCACGACGAAAGCGAAAGCGCGCATCCAGAACGCGGAGAAGCTGATCGACGAGCTGGCCGAAGGGCGCGACCGTGCGCAGTCGTTCAACACCGAGATCGACTTCACCGCCTCGCAGCGCAAGACGAAACGCCTCTGGTCCGCGCGCGGGCTCACGAAGACGATGGGCGACCAGCCGATCGTGCGCAACCTCGATCTGCTCCTCACGCCCGGCGCGCGCCTCGGCATCCTCGGCCCGAACGGTTCCGGCAAGACGACGCTGCTGCGGATGATCGTCGGCACGCTCGCGCCCGACGCGGGCAGCATCGAGCGCGCCGACGGCCTGCGCGTCGTGTACTTTGAACAGAACCGCGAGAGCCTCGATCCGAATGTCACGCTGAAACGCGCGCTCGCACCGGAAGGCGACTCGGTCATCTATCGCGACCGACCCATTCACGTCGCCGGCTGGGCGAAGCGGTTTCTCTTTCGCAGCGAGCAGCTCGAGACCGCGGTGTCGCGGCTCTCCGGCGGCGAGAAAGCACGCATCGTGCTCGCGCGACTGATGCTGCAGCCGGCGGACCTCCTCGTGATGGACGAGCCGACGAACGATCTCGACATCCCGACGCTCGACGTGCTCGAGGAATCGCTGCTCGATTTTCCCGGCGCGCTCGTCCTCGTGACGCACGACCGTTACTTGCTCGACCGCGTGTCGACGCGCCTTCTCGCGCTCGACGGCCGCGGCAACGCGGAGTTCTTCGCCGATTTCCCGCAGTGGGAGGCCGCGCAGCGCGACACTCCCGCCGCATCGTTAACACCGTCAACGGCGGCGCCGAAGCCGTCCGCGCCGAAGACGAAGCGCCTCTCGTACCTCGAACAGCGCGAGTTCGATGCGATGGAGGAAACGGTGCTCGCCGCCGAAGCGCGCGTCGAAGAAGCGCAGCGGCGCGCGGAAGATCCGTCGATCGCCGCCGACGCCGGCGCGCTGCAGACGCGCTACGCGGAGCTGCAGGCGGCGCACGCGGAGGTCGAGCGGCTGTACGCGCGGTGGGCGGAGCTCGAAGCGAAACTCGTCTGACATCCGATTGCGATCGGCGCCCGTACATCGAGGCATCAGAAGGAGGAAACCTCAATGAAACGACTGGTGCTCGCAGCACTGCTGCTCCTGGTGTGTCCGCTCGTGGCGACCGCACAAACGCAAACCCCACCGGCGATGCCGCAGCTCTATCTCATTCACGCGGAGGTGCCGCGGCTGGGGATGATTCCGCAGTACGAGGCGGCCACGCACGACATCCTCGCCGCGCTGACCGAGAAGAAGGCCGATCCCAACGTCTTCGGCATGCACGTCTACACGACCGAAGACCTGCACTACCTCTACATCCTGCCGCTGAACGCGTACAGCAAACTCGACTCGATGGACGGCGCGTGGAAGTCGATCGCCGACTCGGTCGGCAAGGAGCGCTGGCAGTCGCTCATGTCGCGCGGCACCGCGCCCATCGAGCAGTACAGCGAGCTCGTGGTGCGCCGCCGTCCCGATCTTTCGTACACGCCCGCGACGCCGCGCGTGAAGCCGGACGAGCAGCGCTACGTCCGCTGGCTGATGTACTACCTCATGCCCGGCAAGGAAGAGGAAGCGGCGGCCGTCGCGCGCGACTGCGCGGCGCTGTTCAAGGCGAAGAACATGACCGACGGCTTCGACGTCTTCATGGGCGAGACCGGCAACGATCTGCCGCTCCTCGCCGTCGCCGTCAGCGGCAAGAGCGAAGCGGATTACGCGGCCGCGGACGAGCGCAACCGCGCCGCTCTCGGCGACGCGTTCAACGCCATCCAGATGCGCGCGCTCGCCATCACGCGCAAATACGAGACGCACTCCGGCTGGTATCGCCCGGATCTCTCGTATCCGTCGATGGCGATGAAGTGAGGCCGTGAAACGTGGGCGCCGGCTAACTGCCGGCGCCCGAGTCCCCGGACGGACCGTAGATCGACGGCACCTTCGCGCCCATCGGACGCAAGTACGCCGTGAGCTGTCCGCGGTGATGCACGAGGTCGAAGAGGAAGCCCCACGCGAAGTCCTGCACGGTCGACTCGCCGGCGACGTGCTCGCCGAACATGAACTTCGCCGGCAGTTCCCACTTCGAATCGTCGAAGTGTTTCAGCTTGTCGCGCAGCGTGTTCGTGGCCTCGTCGTACGCGGCGACGATGCCGTCGATCGATTCCGGCCGCGGCAGCGACTCCCACACCATCTTCTGCTTGTCGAGCAGATCGATGAGCAGACGCTGCTCGAGTGCGATCTGCCAGGCGAGGTCGCCCGCCTTCGTCGACCGCTCGTGCGGCGTGTACGACAGCTGATCGTTCGGCACGGCGCGCAGCACTTCGGAGAATGCGCGCTGCTCGCCGTCCCAGCGCTTGAGAAAGTATTCGCGGTTGTTCATGGCCGTAGCTTATGCCACGACGCGTGCGTCGTGCACGGGCGCTTTCGCCGAACGCGCACGGCTGCCGAGGAAGAGCAAGAGCGCGCTGCACAACGCCGCGACGGGACAGACGAGGAGCGCGAGACGCATCCGCCCCGGATCCGTCGCGACGCCGAGCGTGTCGTTGAGCTTTCCGATGAGCGGCGCGCCGACGAGATACGCCATCACGTTCGCGGCGGAGAAGAAGATGCCGATGCCGAGGCCGCGCAGGTGCGGTCCGGCGATGTCGTGGATGTCCGCGGCCGCGGGCGCGACCCACATCAGCGCGAGCCCGTACAGCAGCATGTTCAGCAGCACGAGCAGGATCATGTTGTTGCTCCACAGGAGCCCGAGCCACAGCGGGATCGACGCGAGCGCCGCCGCCGCGGTGAAAGCCATGCGTCCGCCGCCGGCCATCCTGCTGAAGCGATCGGAGTAATAGCCGCCGAGGATCGTCACCGGCACGCCGACGACCAGCGCGAGGATGCCCGCGGCCTGACCGATGAACGCGACGCTCATGTGGTGCACGCGCACGAAGAACGTCGGCACCCAGATGCCGAGGTTGTTCGAGGCGAGCGAGAAGAATCCGTAGCCGAGGTAGAGACACCAGAGCGCGGGCGAGCGGAAGAGCACGCGCCAGTCGCTTGCGGTGTAGCGCGCGGCGACGGTTTCGGTGCGGCCGCGCGGCTCCTCGCGCAGGAAGAAGACCAGCAGCGCCAACGCGAGTCCGGGGAAGCCGAGGAGATAGAACGCCCAGCGCCAGCCGAAGCGCTGCGCGATCACGCCGCCGAAAAAGTACGCGATGCCGCCGCCCACCGCGATCGCAGACGAGTACACCGACTGCACGGTCGCACGCATCCGCGGCGGAAAGTAGTCGCTGAGGAGCGAGAGCGCCGCGGGACCGAGCGTCGCTTCACCGACGCCGACCATGACGCGACAAAGGAACAATGTCCAGAAGCTGTTCGCGAACCCTGTCAGTCCGGAAAAAAGGCTCCACGTCGCCAGGCCCACGGCGATGAGGTTCTTGCGCACAACGCGGTCGGCGAGGCGGCCGAACGGAATGCCGAGGAGCGTGTAGAAAATCGCGAAGGACGTCGCGCCGAGCAGCGCCAGCTGCACGTCGGAGAAATGCATCTCCGCCTTGATCGGCGTGAAGAGGATGTAGATGAGCGTGCGGTCGAGGAAGTTGAGGACGTAGACGGTGGTGAGGACGGCGAGCGCGTACCAGGAGTACGCGGGAGCGCGATCGGCGGTGCTCGGCATGCGCGCTAGTGTAAACCGACCGGCCGGTTGGCAACCCAAGCCGGCGAATCAGGGCACGCTTTCTGCTCTTCCGAGGAGCGGGAGACTACGTACGATGAAACACTACAAATCATTGGCAGCAGCGAGTTTAGCGCTCCTCCTGCTCGCCGCCTGCGGCTCGTCGGGCATCGGCGACATCCTCGGCGGCGGCAACGGCGGCAACGGCGCGAACGGCAACTACGAGATCCGCGGCACGGTCGACTCGGTCGATCTCAGCAACCGCTCGATCTATCTCACGAACGTCAGCGGCTACAACACCTCGATGCTCTCGAACGGCGGCGGCAGCGCCGTGCGCGTCTACTACGACGCCAATACGCCGGTCGACTATCAGGGACAGTCGTATCGTCCGCAGGACCTCGAGCGCGGCGATCAGATCTCGGTCCGCGTCGACGAGTCGGGCAACACGCTCGTGGCGCAGTCGGTGTCGGTGCTCTACGACGCGACGAACAACAACGGCTCGAGCTACCCGACGGGCAACTATCCGAACGGCAGCTACACCACGAGCATCCGCGGCACCGTGCGCTCGATCGACACGAGCCGCCGGACCATCGAAGTGGATCGCGGCTACGGCTCGACCGTGCTTGTCGACTTCAGCACGAACACGCCGGTGTACTGGAACAACCAGTCCTACCGCGTGAGCGATCTCGAGCGCGGCGATGAAGTCGACATCCGTACGACGGACCTCGGCAACGGCCGCTACTCGGCGCAGGACATCAACGTGCTGCGCAGCATCAGCAGCAACAACAACGGGACGTACAACAACGGATCCAGCAACAACGGCACGTACAACAACGTCTCGACGATCCGCGGCACCGTGCGCTCGGTCGATCTCAGCCGCCGCACGATCCAGCTCGACTCCGCGAACTGGATCTCCGGCTTCAACACGAACGCGGGCACGGGCGTGAACAGCATCACCGTCCAGTTCCCGTCGAACGCGCAGATCGAGATGAGCGGCCGCGCGTATCCGCTGAGCGGACTCGAACGCGGCGACGTGATCGAGGTGGAAGTGACGAACGCGAATTCGTCGCTGCCGCTCGCGCAGCGCATCCTGCTCGTCCGCGACGTGAACTCGCGGTAGTTCTTCGCGAGTCAGCAACCGGCGGCGCATCATGCACGGCATGACGCGCCGCTTTTTCTTTTTCCTGCTCGCGTTCGCCGCCACCGGCTGCTTCGCGCGCTCGCACACGACGACCGTCAACGGACATCCGCTCTACTACGAGACGCGCGGCGCCGGACGTCCGCTGCTGCTGCTCCACGGCGGCGGCAACACCGTCGACGGCTCGTTCTCACATCAGCTGTCGCGCTTCGCGCTGTCGCACGCGATCGTCGCGCCCGAGCAGGTGGGGCACGGTCACACTCCGGCGACGACAGGTCCGCTGTCGTACGCGGCGATGGCGAGCGACACCGCGGCGCTGCTCGACGAACTGCATCTGAAGAACGTCGACGTGGTCGGCTGGAGCGACGGCGGCATCGTGGCGCTGATCCTCGGCATCCGCCGTCCCGATCTCGTGCGCCGCCTCATCGTCAGCGGCGCGAACTTCTCACCCGAAGGCCTGCCCGATCTCGCGGAGATGCGCGAGAAGGAGGCGCGCACGACCGGCGCCGCGCAGCTCTCGCTCGACGCGAAACTCAATCATCTCTGGCTGACGTCGCCGACGCCGGCGGAGCTGAGTCCCGAACTGCTGCACGGCCTCCATCGCTCCGTGCTCGTCCTGGCCGGCGATCACGACGAGATCCTGATGGATCACACGATCGCGCTCTACCGCGCGCTGCCGGACGCGCGCCTCTGCATCCTGCCGAAGACCGGACACAACACGTTCGGCGAGCGGCCGGAGTGGGTGAATCCGATCATCCTCTCGTTTCTCGACGAGCCGTAATTGCCGCGCTATTTCTTCATGTACTTCCAGTTCCGCGGCTTTCCTTCCGCGAGCCATTCCAGCGTGGTGGCGATCCTTTTTTCCCGCGTCGCGGCCTGCTTCGCCTCGGTGATCCACTGGATGTACTCGCGGCGGTGACTCGGCGGAAACTGTTCGAACGTCGCGCGCGCCTTGGCGTGTTTCTTCAGCGCGGCGGCGAGATCGTCGGGGACGTCGACCGGCGCGGCTTCCTTGCGCGGCGCGCGCTGCAGCTTCGCGCCCGACGCGCGCAGCTTCATCGCGTTCTTCACGCGCGCGACGATCTCTTCTTCCGACGGCAGCTCGGAGACGTCGTGCACGCGCGTGAGCCCCTCGTTCGCGAGCTCGAGCCAGAAGCCCCAGTTCACGTGCTGCTTGTGCGCCGACATCGCGCCGAGGATGCCGTCGTGCTCGAAGGTTGGATTGCGCCACTTGATCGTTTCGACGAGGTCGGGATCGGCTTCGTGAAACGCGCGGCGGATGCGCTCGAGGATCGGTCGCGCGAACGGCGCGGCATTCGCGATGTACGCGTCGACTTCCTTCGATTTCTGCCCCATGCGGCTATTCTACGGGCGTGATCGAGCTCTGCACGATCGGCTTCACGAAGAAGAGCGCCGCCGATTTCTTCGGCGCGCTGCGACGCGCGAAGGTCCAACGCCTGATCGACGTCCGCCTCAACAACGTCTCGCAGCTGGCGGGCTTCACGAAGAAGCACGACCTCGAGTTCTTCCTGCGCGAGATCGTGGACGCGGAGTACGTGCACGAGCTGCTGCTCACGCCGCGTCAGGAAGACTTCGAGGCGTATCGCGCGGGAAAGCTCACGTGGGCGGATTACGAGCAGGCGTATGCGGCGCTGTTGCGCGAGCGGAAAGTGGAGAAGGAGCTTCCGCGCTCGCTCTTCGACGTGCGCTCGGTACTGCTCTGCAGCGAGGCCACGCCGGAACATTGCCATCGCCGCATCGCGGCGGAGTATCTCGCCGCGAAATGGGGCGGGATCACCATCCGGCACCTCTAGTTGAACGAAGGAATCTCGTCCCACGTCCGGCCGTCGAGCACGCGGCCGTTTTTCTTCTTCTGCCGTCCGCCCCATTGCTTGAAGAAGAACGCGACGCCCGCCGCGGCGCATTGATCGCGCAGCGAGCGCACCCACTCCGGATCGAGCGGCCGCGCGCGATGTCCCGATTCGCCGCCGGCGATGACCCAGTGGATGCCGGTGAGATCGACGGTGCCGAGGTCTTCGAGGAGCGGCTCGACGGAAAGGAAGCGTACCGCGGCGGGCGTGTCGCGCAGCAGGTCGATGCGCGGCAGTCCGTACTTGCGGTTCTCGACGCTCACGCCCCACCAGATGTGCGGCAGCCGGGCATGGTCAACCAGTGGACCATTGAGCATCGCGTGCAGGCGATCGGCGCGCTTGGTCAGCACCTGGTACGTGTGCCAGTCGGCGGCGCGCATCGTGTCGCAGACGCGGGCGATGTACTCCGCCGGCGCGTCCTCGTGGAAGAGGTCGCTCATCGAGTTGACGAAGATGCGGCGCGGACGGCGCCACTCGAGCGGCGCGGAGAGCTTCTCCGGCACGAGGCGCAAATCGAAGCCCTGTTCGTACGGATGGTTGGGCACGCCACGGAAGCGCTCGGCGAACGTCTCGGCATAGCAATGCGTGCAGCCAGGGCTGATCTTCGTACAGCCGCGCAGCGGATTCCACGTCGCGTCCGTCCATTCGATTTGCGTGTTGTCGCTCAAGCGCTCATAGAACGGTATTCTCTCGCCCCATGTTCCGACTGGAGACCGAACGCCTCGTCATCCGCCCCTGGACCGCCGAAGACCGCCCGCAATTTCAGGCGCTCACCGAAGATCCCGAAGTCATGCGCTACGTGCACGGCGGGTTGCCGTACACGCAAGCGGAGACGGATGAGTTCTTCGCGCGGCACGAGCGGCAGATGGCAGAGCTCGACGTCTGCATGGGCGCGGTGATCGAGAAGTCGACGAACCGCCTCGTCGGCATCAGCGGCACGCAGCCCCTCGGCACGACCGGCAGGTACGAGATCGGCTGGATCTTCTCGCGCGAAGTCTGGGGACGCGGCTACGCGACCGAGGCGGGCGCGGCGGCGATGCAGCACGTGCTGGAGACGCTCGCGCATCCGCGCGTCGTGGCGATCATCGATCCGCCGAACGAGGCGTCGAAGCGCGTCGCCGCGCGGCTCGGGATGCAGTACGACGCGCGCTACACCGGCGAGCAGCTCGGGCATCGCCGGCCGGAGATCGTGGTCGATCTGTTCTATCGGGATCGCTGACATAGCGCGATCGATAGCGTTACTCGTCGCCCGTTCGGAGCGTGGCGCTCCAGTCGCCGTCGCGGTCGCGCGTGACTTCGACCTGCCACGGCTGGCAGCACACCGGGCAGTCCTGAATGTACGACTGGCGGCTCGCGCCGTCATCGTCGACGTCGAGCTCCGCGGGCTCGCCGCAGTACGGGCAGGAGACGGAGACGAATGCGGTCATCGGTCGCGTTACCGTATCATCGCGCCGATGGGCTTCGCTCGACGCGTGCTGCAACTCGGCGCGCTCGCGATCGTGATTGCGGTGGCGACGCTGAACGCGTTCGAGCTCGATCGCTTCTTCGTGCCGAAGGAGCTCGTGTTGCACGCGACGGCGCTGCTCGCGGGCATCGGCGCGTGGCGCGCGCTCGGCCGCATGTCGTGGTCGCGCACCGATCGCTTCCTCGCCGCGTACCTCGGCCTGTCCGCGCTCTCCGCGCTTTTCGCGACGAACCGCTGGGCGGCGGAACGCGCGCTCGCGATCAGCGCGTCGTCGCTCGTCGTCTTCTGGACGGCGCGTGCGCTGCGCGAGCAGGGACGCGACCGCGGCCTCGTCACCGCGGTGGCGTGGGCGACGGTGCTCATCGCGATCACGTCGCTGCTGCAGACGTACGGCCTCGACCTCACGATCTTCTCCGAGAACCGCGCGCCGGGCGGCACGCTCGGCAACCGCAACTTCGTCGCGCACGCGGCGGCATTCGGCTGGCCCGCGCTGCTGCTCGTGACGATGCGCGCGCGACGCGTGCGCTGGCCGGCGATCGGAAGCGCGCTCGTGCTGGCGACGCTCGTCCTCACGCGCTCGCGCGCGGCGTTGCTCGCATTCGGCATCGTGTCGGTCGTGCTCTTCGCGGCGATCGTGTTCGCGCCCGCGCTGCGCCGCGAAGGCCGCATGTGGCGGCGCCTCTTCGCACTCGTCGTCTGCAGCGGCGCCGGCATCGCGCTCGCGCTGCTGCTGCCGAACGCACTGCACTGGCGCAGCGACAACCCGTATCTCGAGACGATGAAGCGCGTCGGCGACTATCAGAGCGGCAGCGGTCACGGCCGCCTCGTGCAATACGCCGAGTCGCTGCGCCTGTCGCTCCGCCATCCGCTCCTCGGCGTCGGTCCCGGCAACTGGCCGGTGGTCTATCCGTCGCGCGCCGCGCGCCACGATCCGTCGCTCGATCCGCATGACACCGGCATGACGTCGAATCCGTGGCCGAGCAGCGACTGGATCGCCTTCGTCTCCGAACGCGGCATCGCCGCCGCGGCGCTGCTCTTTCTCGCGCTCCTGCGGATCGCCGCCAGCGCGTTCGCGCGACTGCGCACGTCACGCGATCCCGCCGACGCCTTCGCCGCCGTCGCGCTCCTCGGCACGCTCGCCGCGGCGGCCGTCGCCGGCGCGTTCGACGCCGTGCTGCTGCTCGCGCTGCCGTCGCTGCTCGTCTGGACGACGCTCGGCGTGTTGTCGGCGCAGGCGCCGCCCGCGCCTGTCTCCGCACCGGTGAATGTCGCGGAGCCGCTGCATGTCGATACGCCGGCGGATGCAATCGCGTCCGCTGAGGTCGTCGCATCCGCGCCTGTGGTTCCTCCAGCACCCCCCCTCCCGCCCACCCGCGCGCCGCGCTGGATCGCGTTCGCCGCGCTCGCGCTCTGCGCGCTCGGCGCGACGCACAGCGCGTCGTCGATCGTGGCGATGAACCTCTACGTGCAGGGCGACCGCGCATCGGTCACGCACGCGGCGCACGTCGATCCCGGCAGCTATCGTATCCAGCTGCGCGCCGCGCGCGTGTCGCGGCGACGCGAGCGTTGCGCGTATGCGCACGCGGCGCACGCGCTGTATCCGAGCGCGCGTGCGGCGCTCGAGCTCGCTCGTGGCTGCAAATAACCTTGCATGGAACCTGCAGTGACCGCCTCCTAAATCAGCAGTTTTCGTCCCGGAGGATCTCGTTTGACGAAAGCATTGAGTACGGCGGCAGCTCTGCTGTTGCTGGTGGCGGTGGTGGGGCGTTCGAGCAGCGGACGCAAACCAGTGCGTGCGGCGCGCGCCGCAGTGAATACGGCGGCTGCGCTCGCGCGCGATCCGTATGCGCTCGGATCCGCGCTCGCGCCGTCGGGTGCGGTGCCGGCGGACGCGACGATCGATTCCTTCGCGCGCGGTCAGGATGTCTTTCTGTCGATCGACGTCTCGGGCGCGAGCACCGATGCGCTGATCGAAGTGAAGTGGGTGAACGCGGACGGCGCGGTCGAGCGCACCGAATCGCGTCACGTTCCCGAAGGCGCGCGCTACGCGGCGTTCTCGACCGGCGCGACGTCGCACTGGATGCCGGGACCGCATCGCGCGGTGGTCGTGATCAATGGCCGGAAGGTGACGGAGCGAGCGTTCGGGGTCTTGTAATCACGCGTGCACGCCGGGCGCCTCGCGTCCGGTTTTCTCCACGTATTCGACATAGGAACCGCCGTACGGCAGCGGCGACGGATGATCGTCCGGCGCGAGCTCGAGCACGCGCGTGGCGAGGCCGCGCAGGAAGGTGCGGTCGTGCGAGACGAAGAGCATCGTGCCTTCGAAGTCCTGCAGCGCGTCGACGAGCATCTCTTTCGTGGCGAGATCGAGATGGTTCGTCGGCTCGTCGAGCACGAGGAAGTTCGGCGGATCGAGAAGCATGCGCGCCATGACCAGACGCGACTTCTCGCCGCCGCTCAGCGAGCGGATGCGTTTGTCGACGTCGTCACCGGAGAACTGAAACGCGCCGAGGAGGTTGCGCAGCGTGCCGAGGCCTTCGAGCGGAAAGTCTTTCTGGATCTGCTCGAGCACCGTGAGCTCGGGATCGAGCAGGTCGAGCGACTGCTGCGCGAAGTAGCCCAGCTTCAGGCTCGCGCCGAGGCGCACGTTGCCGGCGTCGGGCGTCAGCGCGCCGGCAACCATCTTCAGCAGCGTCGACTTGCCCGCGCCGTTCTTCCCCATCACGCACCACCGCTCCCCTCGGCGGATCTTGAACGAGAAGCCGTCGTAGATCGTGCGCGGGCCGAACGACTTCGAGACCGACTCGAGCATGGCCACGTCCTCGCCGGAGCGCTGCGGCGCGCGGAAGTCGAACTTCATCGCGCGGCGTTTCTTCGGCGGCTCGATGCGCTCCTGCTTCTCCAGCATCTTGATGCGGCTCTGCACCTGCGCGGCTTTCGCGGCGTGCGCGGTGAAGCGCTCGATGAAACGCTGCTCCTTCGCGAGCTTGGCCTGCTGCCGCGCGTACGCCGCTTCCTGATTGGCCTCGCGCTGCTCGCGCTCGCGGACATAGAAGTCGTAGTTGCCGGAGTAGGTGAGGATGTCGCCGTCGTCGATCTCGATGATCTTCGCGACGATGCGATTCATGAAGTCGCGGTCGTGCGAGGTCATGAGGATCGTCGACGGAACGCTCTTGAGGAAGCGCTCCAGCCAGACGATCGATTCGATGTCGAGGTGGTTCGTCGGCTCGTCGAGCAGCAGCACGTCGAACTTGCCGAGGAGGATGCGGGCCATCGACACGCGCATCTTCCAGCCGCCGGAGAGCGCACCGACGTCGCCGTCGATCTGCTCGTCGGCGAAGCCGAGGCCGTGCAGCACCTCGCGGGCGCGTGCCTCGAGCTCGTAGCCGCCGAGGTGCTGATACTCCTCCTGCACGTGACCGAAGCGCTCGAGGACGGCGTCGTAGTCGGGACGAGCGACGTCGCCGATGGCCTGCTCGAGCTCGAGCAGCTCGTGATGCAGCGCGCCGAGGCGGCCGCTGCCCGCGATGACTTCATCGAGGACGGGGCGGCCGCCCATCTCGTCGACCTCCTGGCGGAAGTAGCCGATGGAGATTTTCTTCGGCAGGCTGACGACGCCGTCGTCCGGCGCTTCTTCGCCGACGATCATGCGGAACAGCGTCGACTTGCCGGCGCCGTTCGGCCCCACGAGCCCGGCTTTCTCGCCGGGGTTGAGCTGGAACGACGCGTCGACGAAGAGGACCTGTTTGCCGTACTGCTTGCTGACGTTGGCGAAGGAGATCATGACCCGGCGCGTAACAGCGCGAGGCCGCGACTGCTTCCGCGCGGCGGCCTATTGCGACCGCGTCGCCTCGACGTTGTCGCGGTTGAGCTGCATGTCGAAACGGTGCGGCGTGCCGTGCGCGTCGAGCGAGAACGTGGCGAAGGTGTCGAAGTCCTCGTACACGCGATCGCGCCACGCGACCCGGAACGTGTCGTATTGCCACGGCTTCAGATCGGCGCGTTCGCCGCGCGCGAACTGCAGCACGAGCGCGCCGTTCACGAGCGTCACGTGCATCTCGCCGTACAGCGGATCGACGTACGTGCCGGCGTAGGCGTCGAGCGGGCGCGACGGCTTCGCGATCGGCGCGGGCGGCGTGTCGAGCGCGCGGCGTTCCGCGTCGGCTTGCGCGGTGCGTTTGCGATACGCGGCTGCTTCCGCCGCCGTGTCGCCGCCGGTGCTCGGCAGACCGAGCAGCACGTCGAAGATCTTCGCGGCGATCGTGCCGTGCAGCACCGGCGCGTTCCAGGTGTTGATCATCACCATGACGCCGATGTGCTCGTCGGGGAGGAGCGCCATGTAGACCGGCATGCCGTCGCCGGAGCCGCTGTGCCAGATGAGCTTGTGGCCGCGGTAGTCCATCACCTGCCAGCCGAGCGCGTACGCGGCGAAGAACTGCACGCCGCGGTTCGCGCGCATGTCGGGCGTCGTAGCGATGATGTTCTGCGGCTCGTGCATCTGGGTCATCGATGCTTTGGAGATGAGGGTTTTGCCGTTCCAGGTGCCGTCGCCGAGCTGGAAGAGCATCCACTTCGCGATGTCGAGCGGCGTCGAGTTGATCGCGTCCGCGGGGAGGATGTTCAGCGCTTTCGTGTGATCGATCGGTCGCTGGATGCCGTCGACGGGGCCGTGCGGCGACGCGTGATTCGGCGACGCGGTGTGCGGGACGCCGATCGTCGAAGCGGTCATGCCGAGCGGCTCGAGGAGACGCGTGCGCAGCAGTTCGGTGAACGGCATGCCCGCGGCGGCGGCCGCTGCTTCGCCGGCGGCGGTGTAGCCGACGTTCGAGTAGATCATCGTCGTGCGGAAGGCGTCTTTCTCTTTGAGATAGCGCATGCGCCGCAGCACTTCGTCGGTCGTGTAGCCGGTGAAGCGGAAGAGGAAGTTGCCCTGCTCGACGCCGACGCGGTGGCAGAGGAGATCGCGGATGGTGACGTTCGCGGTGCGGTACGGATCGGAGAATTCGACCTGCGGCAGCCAGCGCCGCACCGGATCGTCCCAGTGCATCTTCCCTTCGTCGACGAGCGTGGCGATGGCGGCGGCGGTGAACGATTTCGAGACCGACGCGATGTCGAACATCGTGTTCTCGTCGACGCGCTCCGGCCGGCCGAGCGTGCGCACGCCGTAGCCTTTCGCGACGAGGAGCTTGCCGTCGCGCACGACGGTGACGGAGAGCCCCGGCACTTCCCAGTCGGTGCGCGCCTTCTCGATGTAGGCGTCGAGCTCGGCCGGCCACGCGGGTGTTTGCGCGAACGCCGCGGTCGCGGCGGTGAGGACGATGAGGATGCTGCAGGCGAAAGCTTTCATGCGTGGCTCCTGGTGGTGTTAAAAATTTGACATCGACGGGCTGAAAAGCATCACGAGCGATTCAAGGCTTGCTCCGCGGCAGTGCGGACGGCGATGTGGCGGTCGGCGCGCATGGCGTCGAGCAGGGCGCGGTCGGCGGGATCGTGGAGCGCCGCGAGATAGCGGACGGCGCACGTGCGCACCTGCCACGCCGGATCGGCGAGCGCCCGTTGCATCGCGTCGTGCGCGGCGGGATCGGCGAGCTCCGCGAGCGCGTACGCGGCCATGGCGCGCATGCGCCAGACGGGATCGCGCAGCTGCGTGACGAGCGCGGGCGTGGCGCGGCGCTCGCCGGCGATGGCGAGCGTCCATGCGGCGTACGCGCGCACGCGCCAGTCCGCATCGTCGAGCGCGTCGAGCATCGGGCGTACGAGCTCGCCGTCGCGGACGCGGCCGAGCGCCCAGCGCGCGCGGTCGGCGACGAGATCGGTCTCGTCGCGCGGCGGCTGCGCGGCGTACTGCTGCAGAGTGGCGATGAGCGCGGCGTCGGGGCCGCTCGCGACGACGCTCACCGCGGGTGCGCCGAGGCGTTCGCTGCGCGGCGAGGCGATCGCGTCGCCGAGGAGATCGGGCTCGCCGGCGGACGGACGCGCGATGGCAAGCGGCGTGAGCGCGGCGAGAAACGGCGCGGCGGCGACGGCGGCGACCACCACGGCCGCGCGTGCGCCGCGGCGCGGATGCGGCGTCGCGCCAGCGACGATGGCGCGGATGCGCACCTCGAGCTGCGGGCGTTCGGCCATCGCCATTCCGTGCGCGGCGCGCGCGGCATTGCGCGCGATGTCGAGGAGCGCGGCGGCGTAGTCGGTGCGGCGCACGCCCTGCGCGAGCACCGCTTCATCGCACGCCTGTTCGCGCTCGAGCCGCGCCCGTCGTGCAACGAGCCATGCGAGCGGATGGAACCAGTAGACCGCGCAGGCGAAGTCGCTGACGAGGCCGAGGAGCGAGTCGCGCCGCGCCACGTGCGCGCGCTCGTGCAGCAGCACCGCACGCAGCTGCGCCGGATGCCAGTCGAGGGCGGCGGTGGGGAGGAGGATGCGCGAGCCGAGCGTGACCGGCTGGTCGATGGCGTCGGTGAGGTAGACGCGCGGGCCGCGGTGTTCCGTCTGCGCCGGCTCCCACTCCGCCTCCCACGCCGGCGCGCCGCGCGCGATGCGCGCGGCGCGCTGCAGCGAGGGCAGACGCGCCGTCGCGACGATCGCGATGCCAGCGAGCCAGCATGCGAGGAGCGGGTTCACGGGCACGCGCCGCTGCGGCGCGACTGCGGGTGCGGCGCTCGCGGTTGATGCCGGTGTCTGCGACGCCGGCGCGGGCAGCGCGAACGTCTCGGCGCGCGGCGCGCTCCACGCCACTGTCAGCGGCGGGACAACATACGCGAGGAGCGGCATCGTCAGCGCCGCCAGCTGCGCGGCCGCGAGCATCGCGTGTCGCGTCGCGGCAGACGCGCGCGTCGCGAGCCGCACGAACGCGAGTGCCGCGGCGAACGCGAGCGTCGCCTTCAGCGTCGCCGCGAGCAGCGCGTTGGCGCTCGCGCTCGCGAGCAGGCTCGCGAGGACGCTCGCGCCGCGGCTCGCCAGTGCACTCGCGATGAGGCTCACGCTCACGCCGTCTCCTTCCGCCGCGCGTCGGGTGATGCCGGCGCGTGCGACGCCGGCGCGGACAGCGCGAACGTCTCCGCGCGCGGCGCCCTCCCCGCCATCGTCAGCGTCGCGGCCAGCCCCCGCCCCCTCACGCCCTCTCCTTCCGCCGCGCCTCGTCCACCACCTTTGCCAGCCGCTCGAGCTCCTGCGCGTTCAAGCTCCGCTCGCCTCCGAGCAAGGCCGCGAGCGCCTCTGAGGGCGAGCCGTCGAAGAACGTGCTCACGACGTGCTTGATGGCCGACTTTGCGGCGCGCTGCTTGGCAACGGTCGGGTAGTAGACGTAGCGGCCGTTCTCGTCCTCGTGGCGGATGTGGCCCTTGCCTTCGAGCACGCGCAGCAGGCCGCGCACCGTCGTGTAGGTGGGGGCGTCGTCGAGGCGCTCCAGCACGTCCGAGGCGGTCGCGCGTTCGAGGCGGTAGATGACGTCGAGAATCTGCCGCTCGCGGCGGCTCAGTTCCTGGCGGGCCATGTTAAATTTTTGACATGATCGGCGCGGCCGCGCGACTTTGTCAAGCCATTCGTTGAAATAATCTTTGCAAACGCGTGCTTTTCCGGAGTCCGTCCACCCACCACGAGAGAGAGAAAAACAGAGAGATCGAGAGAGGGTTCACGATGAAGGTTCGCATCGCCGCCGTTTTGTCGCTGCTCGTTGTGTCGCTCGGCGCATTCGCGCAGACCAACGATCCTGCCGCCGCCGAAGAGTCGCTCCGCGCGCAACATGACGCGCATCACGCCGGGATCTCGGCGATGACGACGTGCCCGTCCACGTTGATCCATCCGCCGACCACCATCAACGGCGTGCTCACCACCAGCTCGTGCCGCGACTTCCTCGACGGCCGCGAGGACGTCTACGCCGTCACCGTGACCGCGGGGCAGACCATCGACATCGACTACTCCTCGCACGCGTACGAGATCTTCCTTTACATGTACCTCAACAACGGCACCTCGGCGGACGTGACGCGCGTCTCGTATCTCAGCTCCGGCACGAGCCGCGCGCGCATCCACCACACCTTCGCCACGGCGGGCACGTACCTCATCGAGGCCGACACGCTCTGGAGCGCGGGCGGCAGCCTGCCGACCACCGGCGCGTACACGCTGAGCGTCGCCTTCGCCGGCGGCTGCGTCCCCGACACGAAGACCGCGTGCCTCCTCAACGGCCGCTTCCAGGCGCGCGTGCGCTACCGCGGCGCGTTCGACAACGCGGCCGCCGACACCGACGCGCTGGTCAAGCCGGTCACCGGCTTCGGCAGCGCCACCAGCGAGACCGTGTTCTTCTACTTCAACAGCGCGAATAACATCGAGATGCTGCTGAAGATGCTCGATCAGGGCAACACGACCGCGAGCGGCACGCCGACCATCGCCGTGCTCTACGGCTCGGCCTCGCCGCTGCGCATCGAGCTCACCATCACCGACACGAAGAACAACGCGGTGAAAACGTACACGACGCCGTTCGCCGCGATGACCGGCGGCACCGACTTCACGGCGTTCGTCAAGTAGTTGACGTTCGACCGCTTCCCGACGAACGGCGACGCGCACGCGTCGCCGTTCGTGTTTTCGCGTGAGACGCTACGCCGCCCCCTCGCGCCAGGCGATGTTGTTCGCCTTGAACATGGCCGCCAGGCCGAGCTTGTCGACCGCCTTCGCGTACGCCTCTTCGGCCTCGACGATGCCGCGCTTGACGAGGTCGAGCAGGCTGTCGTTCATCAGCACCATGCCCTGCTTGCGCGAGGTCTGCATGATCGACGGGATCTGAAAGATCTTCGCCTCGCGGATGAGGTTCGCGATCGATGCGGTGCCGAGCATCACCTCGAGCGCCGGGATGCGGCCGCCGCCGATCTTGCGCAGCAGCATCTGGCTGATCACGCCGCGCAAACTCGAGGCGAGCATGACGCGGATCTGGTCCTGACGCTCGGCCGGAAACTGGTCGATGACGCGGTCGACGGTCGTCGCGGCCGACGACGTATGCAGCGTGCCGAAGACGAGGTGCCCGGTCTCCGCGGTCTCGATGGCGATGGCCACGGTCTCGAGGTCGCGCATCTCGCCGACGAGCACGATGTCGGGGTCCTCGCGCAGCGCCGCGCGCAGCGCGTGCTTGAACGAGCCGGTGTGCTCGCCGACCTGCCGCTGGTTGATGAGGCACTGCTTGTTCTCGTGCACGAACTCGATCGGGTCTTCGATCGTGATCACGTGATCGGTGCGGTGGCGGTTGATGTAGTCGACGAGCGCGCAGAGCGTCGTCGACTTGCCCGAGCCGGTCGGTCCCGTGACGAGCACGAGTCCCTTCGACAGGAAGCAGAGGTCGAGGATCTCCTTCGACAGCCCCATCTCCTCGGCCGTGATGATGCGGCTCGGGATGACGCGGAAGACGCCGCCCATGCCTTTGCGGTCCATGAAGAAGTTGCAGCGGAAGCGCGACACGCCGGCGAGGTCGTACGCAAAGTCGGTGTCGTTGCGCTCGCGAAACTCCTCGCGGTTCCGCTGCGGCGCGATCGGCATGAGGATGCGCTCGACGTCGGCGGCGGTGAGCACATTGCGTCCCGGCAGCGGCTTGATCTGGCCGTCGTGACGCACGAGCGGCGCCGAGCCCGCGCAGAGATGCAGGTCCGACGCTTTCATGTCGTACATCTGGCGGAAGAGCGAGTCCATCTCGCGCGTCGGCCCCGTCGACTCGATGATCGGCGGCGGCGTGGGCGCGGGAGCAGAAATCGGTGCTGGCGATGACGATGCGGCGTCGTCGAAGGCGAGCGTCACGCGCGGCGCACCGCCGACGACGTCCGCGGTCGCGCGCACGAGGCCGAGCTCCGCCACCGGCACGGTCCACGCCGCGCGGCCGCTGGCGATCGCCTTGCGCGCCTCGGCGGGCATCGACGGAACGATCAGTTGCTGGATGAGCGCGCCGGTGACGTCGGGACCTTGCATCTCCCGCTCGCCCGACGGTGTGACGACGACGATTTTTCGACCGGCGACGAGCCGGATTTCACGGCCGCCGGCGGCGGCGGCCTGACGGAGCAGCGATTCGAGCGACACTAATCGACCTCGCGAAGGAACGTGATGCGGGTTTTCTGAATGATGTGGCGCCGGTCGTTGTCGTTCACCACGAGGAACGGCTCGGCGCGGTTGGCCCAGTCGAGCAGCCGGCTCTGATGCTCGGGCATGTCGATGTGCACGAGACCTTCCACGCGCACGTTGCCGCACTCGACGGAGACGCGCTGCGTGGTGCCGGTGTCGGCGTCGTGATCGTCGGCCGTTTCGATGGTGAGGATGACGACGTAGCGTTTGTTGAGGATGGTCGCGCGCTCCGCGCCGTCCTGCACGAACGGGAAGAAGACGCTCGACTGGTTGATCCATTCATCGACGCGCATCGGCCCGTCGTGATGCTGCGCGCAGACGGGAAGGAAGATGCGGCCCGTGAGCGGTCGCTCGTCGAAGTAGCGGACCGTCGCCGGAAGCGCGATCGTGGGGACGCGAAGCTGATCCTGATCCATCGAAGCGACCGGCCGGCATGGTAGCGCACTTCCTCACTTCACCGACGCCGCTACGGCGCCCGCGATCGACGCGGCCGCGCCGGCCGCGCAGACGGCGAGCCAGCCGCCGTGCTGCCACGCCAATCCGGCGATGATCGAGCCGAGCGCGCCGCCGATGAAGAAGGCGACCATGTAGACGGCGTTGAGGCGGTTTCGCAGCGCGGCGTCGAGCGAGAAGATGCGCGCCTGATTGGCGATATGGCTGGTCTGCTCGCCCGCGTCGAGGAAGACGACGCCGATCGCGAGCACGACCAGCGACGCGCCGCCGCCGGCCATCAGCGCAAACGCCAGCGCCATCAGCACGAGTCCCGCGCGATTGAGCGTGCGCGAGCCGAGGCGATCGGAGAGACGTCCGGCGAGCGGCGCGATCAATGCGCCGGTGACGCCGACGATGCCGAACGCGCCGACGGTCTTCGTGCCGTACGCGGGCGAGAGCTTCTGCAGATGAAAGGCGAGGCTCGTCCAGAAGATGCTGAACGCGGCGAAGCCGCACGCGCCGATGAGCGCGTGGCGGCGCAGCAGCGGCTGCGTGCGGATGAGCGAGCCGAGGGAGCGGAGCAGCTCGCCGTAGCGAAGGTCAACTTCCGGCGGCGCGAGCGGCAGTTGAAACCGCAGCAGCAGCGCGAGCACGGCCATCGCGCCCGCGGCGGCGACGTACGTCGTGCGCCAGCCGATCGTGCCGGCGAGGAAGCCGCTCACGGAACGCGAGAGGATGACGCCGATCAGCACGCCGCTCATCACGATGCCGATGACGCGTCCGCGGTCCTCGGCCGACGCGAGGTGCGCGGCGAACGGCACGACGAGCTGCGGCACGATCGTCGCGCAGCCGAGGATCGCGCTCGACGCGAGCAGCGCCGTCAGCGAATGCGAGACGGCGACGAGCAGCAGCGCGATCGTGATCGCGCCGGTCGTCGTCACGAGCAGCCTGCGCCGCTCCACGGCATCGCCGAGCGGCACGAGGAAGAGCAAACCGGCGGCGTAGCCGAGCTGCGTCGCGGTCGAGATCGCGCTCGCGGCGCCCGCGCTGACGCCGAGCTCGGAGGCGATCTCGGCGAGCAGCGGCTGACTGTAATAGAGGTTGGCGACCGTCGCACCCGCTGCAAAAGCGAGGAGGAGGATGCAGCGCGTCGACACGGAACGGTTCACGAAAACCGCTCTTTGCCGGAATCGCGCCCTCGGCCGGGTCGTTGTCGGAGTCTTATGAATCGAACTTTGCTATTCACGTGGTTGACCCTGGCCGTGGCCGGCTGCACGCAAATGCCCACGACGCAAACCGCACCCGCGGCAACTCCCGTTGCCGACACCGCGACCGCGGCGCCCGCGACGGCTCCTGCGCAGCAGACGGCAACCCCGCCGGCGACGACGGCCGCCGGCAATGACGTCCTCGCGAACAATCCGTTCGCGCAGGCGAGCACGCTTCCCTTCCAGGCGCCTCCGTTCGATCGCATCAAAGACAGCGACTACCAGCCCGCGATCGAAGAAGGGATGCGCCAGCAGATCGCGGAAGTCGACGCGATCGCGAACAGCGCCGACGCGCCGACGTTCGCGAACACGATCGAGGCGATGGAACGCACCGGCACGCTGCTCACGCGCGTCGCGAAAGTGTTCTTCAACCTCGCCCAGTCGAACACGAACGACACCATCCAGAAGGTCGAGGCGGAAGAGTCGCCGAAGCTCGCCGCCCACAGCGACGCGATCTTCCTCAACCCGAAACTCTTCGCGCGCGTGAAGACGCTGTACGACACGCGCGACACGCTCGGCCTCGACGCGGAGCAGAAGTTCCTCGTCGAGCGCTACTACCGCAACTTCGTGCGCGCGGGCGCGCTGCTCGGCGAAGCCGACAAGGCCACGCTGCGCGCGCTCAATCAGGAAGAGTCGACGCTCAGCACGCAGTTCCGCGACCACGTGCTCGCCGACACCGCCGCGTCCGCGATCGTCATCGACAACGTGAAGGACCTCGACGGCCTCAGCGAAGGCGACATCGCCGCCGCCGCACAGGCGGCCAAGGATCGCAAGCTCGACGGCAAGTGGGTGCTCACGCTGCGCAACACCACGCAGCAGCCGGCGCTCGCGTCGCTGAAGAATCGCGCCGTCCGGCAGCGGCTCTTCAACGCGTCCGTGCAGCGCGGCAGCCACGGCGGCCCGAACGACACCACCGCGATCATCTCCCGCATGGCCCAGCTCCGCGCGCAGCGCGCGAAGCTCCTCGGCTATCCGAACTACGCCGCGTACAGCCTCGACGATCAGATGGCCAAGACGCCGGAGAACGCGATCAAGCTGCTGACCGATCTCGTCCCCGCCTCGACCGCGAAGGCGCGCGAGGAAGCGGCGAAGATGCAGAAGCTCATCGACAAGCAGAAGGGCGGCTTCCAGCTCACCGGCGCCGACTGGGACTTTTACGCCGAGCAGGTGCGCAAGGCCGAATACGACCTCGACGAGTCGCAGGTCAAGCCGTACTTCGAGCTCGACCGCGTGCTGCACGACGGCGTCTTCTACGCCGCGAACCAGATGTACGGCCTCACGTTCAAGGAGCGCAAGGACATCCCGGTCTATCAGCCGGACGTGCGCGTCTTCGAAGTCTTCGATGCCGACGGCCACTCGCTGGCGATCTGGTACGCCGACTACTTCGCGCGCGACAACAAGAGCGGCGGCGCGTGGATGGACAGCTTCGTCGACCAGAGCGGTCTCTTCGGAACGAAGCCGGTCGTCTTCAACGTCACGAACTTCACGAAGCCGTCGCCGGGCCAGCCGGCGCTGCTCAGCTTCGACGACGTCAACACGATGTTCCACGAGTTCGGGCACGCGCTGCACGGCATGTTCTCGAACGTGAAGTACCCGACGCTCGCCGGCACGAACGTGCCGCGCGACTTCGTCGAGTTCCCGTCCCAGTTCAACGAGCACTGGGCGCTCGAGCCGCGCGTCTTCGCGAACTACGCGAAGCACTACCAGACCGGCGCGCCGATCCCGCAGGCGCTGGTCGAGAAGATCAAGAACTCGCGCACGTTCAATCAGGGCTATGCGACGGTCGAGTATCTCGCCGCGGCGCTCCTCGATCTCGCGTGGCATGATCTGCCCGCCGACGCGCCGCTGCAGAGCGTGGCCACGTTCGAGCCGGCCGCGCTGCAGCGCTTCAAGATCGACATGGCTGCCGTTCCGCCGCGCTATCACACGCCGTACTTTTCGCACATCTGGGGCGGCGGCTATTCGGCCGGCTACTACGCCTACATGTGGAGCGAGCTGATCGACGACGACGCGTACTACTGGTTCAAGGAGCATGGCGGCATGACCCGCGAGAACGGCCAGCGCTTCCGCGACATGGTGCTCTCGCGCGGCGGCACGCAGGAGGCGGCGGTGCTCTACCGCAACTTCCGCGGCCGCGATCCGATCGCCGATCCGCTGCTCATCGAGCGCGGCCTCAAGAAGCCGCCGGCGACGAAGTAACGACGGAATTGCAACAGATGTGAACGGAACGGCCGGCGCTCTCGCCGGCCGTTCTGCGTTCAAATGGAGGCTTTGTCACTGAATGGAATCACCCACTGACCCATTCGGTTCGTAAAATGACCGAACGGTCATTATGGCAAGACCCGCACGCAAAGAAGAGCCGAAGCTGTGGCAGGAGTTCAAGCGACAAAGCATCCAGGCGGCCGTCGTCCGGCTGATGTGCCGCGAGGGGCTCGACAGCGTGACCATGGAGCGCGTCGCGCAGGAAGTCGGCATCGCGAAGGGCACGGTCTACCTCCACTACCGCGACAAGCAGGAACTGCTCGACTCGGTGAAAGAGTCGTCGCTCGAGCCGCTCACCGCGCGGATCGACCAGATCCTCTCCGGCAACGCGCCGGCGCCGAAGAAGCTCGAGGCGTACGCGCTGCGCTACCTCACGTACTTTGACGAGAACCGCGACCTCTTCCGCATCCTGCTGTACGAGCGCGAGGTGATGCGCACGCACGGCAGCCGCTACCGTCACGACCGCTATCGCAAGCTGCTGAACGGCGTGACGAAGGTCATCGATGACGGCATCGCGGAGGGCGTGTTCCGTCCGACGGAGAGCCGCAAGGTCGCGGCGATGTTCGTCGACGCCGTCGTGGCGATGGTCAACCAGCGGCTGCTCGCGGACGAGAGCGCGCCGGTGGAAGACGACGCGCGACTCATCGCCGACCTCTTGCTGCATGGTCTCGCGGCCGAGGGAGCCGAACCGAAAACGAGGAGCAGGAAGTAACTGATGAAACGAATTTGCGCGTTCTTCGCGCTGCTGTTTGCCGTCACCGCGTGCCGCACGGCCCAGCCGGACGTGAAGACGTCCGACGCGCCGTCGAAGCCGTGGACGCCGACCGTGACGCAGAACGTCGCGATCCCGGCGGTGCCGTCGACGGTTGTTGCGACGGCGGCGGATTCGACCGGTCCGATCACGCTCGCGCGCGTCCTCGACATCGCGCTCGAGAACAACCCGCGCACGCGTGAGGCGTGGCTCACCGCGCGCGCCGCGGAAGCGGCGGTCGGCAGCGAGCAGGCGGCGTGGCTTCCCGAAGTCGATCTCGATGCGAGCGTCGCGCGCGTGAAGGCGGCGGGCGGGAGCTCGCAGACGTCGATCGGCCCGTCGCTCGCGCTCACGTATCTGCTGTTCGACTTCGGCGGGCGCGACGCGCGCGTCGAGCAGGCGCGGCAGACGCTCATTGCCTCCGACTTCCTGCACAACCAGGCCATTCAGGACGTCATCCTGCAGACGCAGCAGGCGTATTACCAGTACCTCGACGCGAAGGCGCAGCTCGCCGCGCAGAGCGCGACGCTCTCCGAGCGCAAGACCAGTCTCGACGCCGCGGAAGCGCGTCACAACGCGGGCGTCGCCACGATTGCCGACGTGCTGCAGGCGCGCACCGCGCTCTCGCAGGCGCAGCTGACCTACGACACGATCGAAGGCAACCTGCGCGCGATCGAAGGCGCGCTGGCGACGGCGATGGGCGTGTCTCCGACGACGCGCTTCGAGGTCGGCGAGCTGCCGAACGACGTGCCGGCGAACGACGTCTCCGACGCCATCGACGTGCTCATCGACGCGGCGCAGCGCGCGCGTCCCGATCTCGCCGCCTCGCGCGCGTTCGCCGAACGTGCATCCGCGCGCATCCGCGAGGTCCGCTCGAGCTTTCTGCCGCGCGTCGTCACGTCGGCGTCGACCGGTTTCAACATCGGCAACGGCGGCGAGCGTTCGACGCCGTACTCCGCCGCGGTCGGGCTGAGCTTCCCGCTCTTCACCGGCTGGCGGAACCGCTACGACGTGCGGCAGGCGGAGCTCGAGGCCGAGCTCGCGCGGGAGCAGCTGCGCGATCTCTCGCAGCAGGTCTCGCTCGACGTCTGGACCAGCTACTACGGGCTGCGCACGGCGCGGCAGCGGCTGGCCACGAGCCGCGATCTTCTCAACAGCGCGCAGCAGTCGGCGGACGTCGCCCGCGCGCGCTACCGCGAGGGCGTCGGCACGATCGTCGACGTGCTCACCGCGCAGTCCGCGCTCGAAACCGCGCGCGCCGAAGAGGTGCAGTCGCGGGCCGACTGGTTCCTCTCGCTCGCACAACTCGCTCACGACACCGGAAGGTTGAATCGATGAAACGCAGTCTCTTGCTTCTCTCGCTCATTGCCGCCGTCGCCTGCGCCGAAAAGAAGGAAGCGCCGCGCGAAGAGGCGGTGCCCGTCACCGTGGCCACCGTCCAGCAGAAGGACATGCCCCTCGGCATCCAGGCCATCGGCAACGTGCAGCCGCTGTCGACCGTCGCCGTGCGCGCGCTCGTCGAAGGGCAGCTGCTCAACGTCTCCTTCCATGAAGGCGACGACGTGACCAAGGGACAGGTGCTCTTCACGATCGACTCGCGTCCGTACGTCGCGGCGATGCAGCAGGCGCAGGCCAACCTCGCGCGCGACGAGGCGCAGCTGCGCAACGGCGAGTCGAATGCCGCGCGCTACGCGGATCTCGTGAAGAAGGACTACGTGACGAAGGAAGAGTACGACCGCATCGCGTCGGGCGCGGAAGCCGCGCGCGCCGTCGTCGCGGCCGATCGCGCCGCGGTCGAGAACGCGCGGCTGCAGCTCTCGTACTGCACGATCCGCGCGCCGCTCAGCGGACGCACCGGCAGCCTGCAGGTGCACGCGGGCAACCTCGTGCACGCGAACGACACGACGCCGCTCGTCGTCATCAATCAGGTCGAGCCGGTGTACGTGCAGTTCGCGATTCCGCAGGACCAGCTCGCGCAGATCCGCGCGCGCGGCGCGGCCACGTTCGCCGTCGCCGCCTCGCCGCAGTCGGGTGGCGCGGCCACCGCGCACGGCAAGCTCTCGTTCGTCGACAACGCCGTCGACACGTCGACCGGCACGATCACGCTCAAGGCGCTCTTCGACAATCACGACCGCGCGCTTTGGCCGGGGCAGTTCGTCACCGTGTCGATGACGATCGAGGACCGGCCGTCCGCGATCGTGGTGCCGGCTCGTGCCGTGCAGATCGGGCAGAACGGGCAGTTCGTCTACGTCGTCAAACCCGGCAACGCGGTCGAGATGCGGCAGATCTCCGTCTTCCGCACCATCGGTCAGGAGACGATCGTCGCCGACGGCCTCAACGCCGGCGAGACCGTCGTCACCGACGGCCAGCTGCGCCTCACGCCGAAGAGCAAGGTGGAGATCAAGGGATGAACCTTTCCGCGCCTTTCATCCGCCGCCCCGTCATGACCACGCTGGTCATGATCGCAATCCTGTTGTTCGGTGCGATGGCGTACCGGCTGCTGCCGGTCAGCGATCTGCCGAACGTCGACTTCCCCACGATCAACGTCAACGCGTCGCTTCCCGGCGCGTCGCCGGAGACGATGGCCGCGTCGGTGGCGACGCCGCTCGAGCGGCAGTTCTCCACCATCGCCGGCCTCGACTCGATGACCTCGTCCTCGAGCCTGGGGCAGACGTCGATCACGCTGCAGTTCGCGCTCTCGCGCCCTCTCGACGCCGCCGCGCAGGACGTGCAGGCCGCCATCGCCGCGGCGCAGCGCTCGCTGCCGCCGAACATGCCCACGCCGCCGTCGTACAACAAGGTCAATCCCGCGGACCAGCCGGTGTTCTACATCGCGCTCACGTCCGACACGCTGCCGCTCTACCAGCTCGACGAGTACGCCGAGACGCAGATGGGGCAGCGCCTCTCGACCGTGCCCGGCGTCGCGCAGGTCATCGTCTACGGCGCGCAAAAGTACGCCGTGCGCATCCAGCTCGATCCGCAGCAGCTCGCCACGCGCGGCATCGGCGTCGACGAAGTCGTCACCGCCGTGCGCAACAGCAACGTGAACCTTCCCACCGGCGTGATGAACGGCCCGTATCAGGCCGCGACCATCACCGCGAACGGCCAGCTGCTCAAGGCCGACGACTACCGCCCGATCACCGTCGCGTACCGCAACGGCGCGCCGGTGCGGCTCGAACAGCTCGGGCGCATCCTCGACAGCGTCGAGAACGACAAGACCGCGGCGTGGTTCCGCGACAAGCGCGGCGTCATCCTCGCCGTGCAGAAGCAGCCCGGCACGAACGCGGTCGAAGTGTCGAACGCGATCCGCAAGCTGCTGCCGCGCTTCCGCCAGGAACTGCCGGCGTCGATCAACCTCGACATCCACCGCGACCGCGCCGACTCGATCCGCGAGTCGGTCACCGACGTCAAGTTCACGCTGATGCTGACGCTGTTCCTGGTCATCCTCGTGATCTTCCTCTTCCTCCGCAACGTCTCCGCGACGGTCATCCCCAGCCTCGCGCTGCCGATGTCGCTCGTCGGCACGTTCGCGGTCATGTACCTCTTCGACTACTCGCTCGACAACCTCTCGCTCATGGCGCTGACGCTGTCGGTCGGCTTCGTCGTCGACGATGCGATCGTCATGCTCGAGAACATCGTCCGCCACATGGAGCAGGGCGAGAAGCCGTTCGAGGCCGCGGTCAAAGGCTCGCAGGAGATCGGCTTCACGATTCTGTCGATGACGATCTCGCTCGCCGCGGTCTTCATCCCCATCCTCTTCATGGGCGGCATCCTCGGCCGGCTCTTCCACGAGTTCGCCGTCACGATCGGCGCGTCGATCCTCGTCTCCGGCTTCGTCTCGCTGACGCTCACGCCGATGCTCAGCGCGCGCTTCATCCGTCCGCACCATGGCCGCCACGGCCGCTTCTACGAAATGTCGGAGCGCTTCTTCGAGCGGATGCTCGCCGTCTACGCGAGCGGCCTCCGTTTCGTGCTGCGCCACAAGCGCGCCACGATGCTCGTGTCGCTGGCCATCCTCATCGCCACCGGCTTCCTCTTCGTGCAGGTGCCGAAAGGCTTCCTTCCCAGCGAGGATCAGGGACAGATCTACCTGCAGCTCGAAGGACCGCAGGGCATCTCGTACGAGGACATGGTGCGGCACCAGCTCGCGGTCGCGCGCATCGTGCAGAAGGAGCCGAGCGTCGCCGCGTTCTTCTCCGCGGTCGGCATCCGCGGCGGCGCGTACAACAGCGGCATCATCTCGGTGCGTCTCGTGCCGCGCAAGGAGCGCGACATCTCCGCGGACGAGCTGATCGCGAAGCTGCGGCCGATGGTGAACGCCGTTCCCGGCGTGCGCGTCTATCTGCAGAACCCGCCCCCGATCCGCCTGGGCGGACGCAGTAGTCAAGCTCTTTACCAGTACACGCTGCAGGGTCCGAACACGGACGAGCTCTACGCCTCCGCGTCGAAGATGACCGACAAGATGCGCACGCTGCCCGGCTTCGTCGACGTCGCCAGCGATCTGCAGATCCGCAACCCGCAGGTCAGCGTCGCCATCGACCGCGACCGCGCCGCGTCGTACGGCCTCACCGCGAACCAGATCGAAGACGCGCTCTTCTCCGCGTACGCGACGCGCCAGGTCTCGACCATGTACGCGCCGACCAACAGCTACCAGGTCATCATGGAAGCCGCGCCGCAGTACCAGCAGGACATCGGCTCGCTTTCGCTGCTCTACGTCCGCGCCGCCTCGGGCGAGCTCGTGCCGCTGTCGACGTTCGCCAAGCTCCTGCCGAGCGTCGGCCCGCTCACCGTCAATCACTCCGGCCAGACGCCGTCCGTCACGATCTCGTTCAACCTCAAACCGGGCGTATCGCTCGGCGATGCGGTCAATCAGATCAACGGCGTTGCGCGCACCACGCTCCCGGCCACCATCAGCACGTCGTTCCAGGGCACCGCGCAGGCGTTCCAATCCTCGATGCAGGGTCTGGGCATGCTGCTCATCGTCGCCATCGCCGTGATCTACATGGTGCTCGGCGTCCTCTACGAGAGCTTCATCCACCCGCTCACGATTCTCTCCGCGCTGCCGTTCGCCGGCTTCGGCGCGCTGCTCACGCTGCTCGTGTTCCATGTCGATCTGTCGATCTACGCGTTCGTCGGCATCATCATGCTCGTCGGTCTGGTCAAGAAGAACGGCATCATGATGGTCGACTTCGCCGTCGAGGCGGAGAAGCAGGGGCTGGAACCGGAGCGCGCGATCTACGACGCCTGCCTCATCCGCTTTCGTCCGATCATGATGACGACGATGGCGGCGCTCATGGGCACGCTGCCGATCGCCCTCGGCCTCGGCGCCGGCGCGGAGTCGCGCCGCCCGCTCGGCCTGGCCGTCGTCGGCGGCCTGCTCTTCTCACAAACACTCACGCTTTACGTCACGCCCGTGTTCTACGTCTACATGGACAAGCTGCGCTCGAAGCGCGGCAAAGAGGAATCGCACGTGCACATGGAGGCGGCGGAGGAGGAAGTACTTGCGCCAGTGTAGTACCGCGATTCTGATGATGTTGCTTGCGGCAACCGCAAGCGCGCAGACGACGACCAGCACCACGACGACGACAGCAACCGCACCGGCGACGATCCGCCTGACCCTCGACGACGCGCTGCAACGCGCGCTGTCGGAGGGAGCGACGGCGCGTCTGGCGCAGACGGCGGCCGAGCGTTCGCAGATCGCCGAGCGCGAGGCGCTCACGGGCCTCCTGCCGCAGGGCGACGCGCGCCTCATGCGCTCGAACGAGTCGGTCAACCTCGAGGAGTTCGGCTTCACGCTGCCGGGCGTTCCGTCCGTGATCGGACCGTTCAACGTGTACCAGGTGCAGGTGAACGCCGCCGCGCAGCTGTTCAACCTCGCCGCGCTGCGGCTCTACCAGTCGCGGCACGCGGCGGCGGGCGCGAGCCGCTACGAAGTCGCACGCGCGGAAAGCGACGTCGTCGCCTCCGTCTCGCGGCTGTACGTCATGGTGCAGCGCGCCGACGCGCAGATCGTGTCGCGCCAGGCGGACATGAAGCTCTTCCAGGAACTGCTGCGCGTCGCGAACGACGAGTTCGAAGCCGGCACCGGCACGAAGCTCGACGTCGCGCAGGCGCGGCTCCAGCTGTCGCGCGCGCGTTCCGGTTTGCTCGCCGCGGAGAACGACCGCAGCGCCGCCGTGCTCGCGCTGCTCAATGCCATCGGCGAGAACCAGGCCTCCGACGTCCTGCTCACCGATCCGGTCGTCGCCGCGCCGCCCGCGCCCGACGTCGACGCCGCGCTCGCCACCGCGCGCGCGCAGCGTCCCGAAGTCAAAGCACTGGAAGCGCACGTGCGCGAGGCGCAGCTCGCGCTCTCCGCCGCGCGCGCGCAGTACCTGCCGTCGCTCGCGATCGAGTTCGCCGGCGACTACGGCGGCCTGCAGACGAGCAACCTGCTCTGGACGCGCCGCATCACCGCCGTCGCCAGCGTGCCGCTGTTCCGCGGCACGATCCCGGCGAACATCGCCCGCGCGCGACTCGAAGTGCGGGACCTCGAGACGCGACTCGGCAGCCTCCGCAGCGACGTCGAGCAGGATGTCCGCACGGCGGTTCTCAGCCTGCGCAACGCCGAAGAGCGCGTGCGCGTCGCCGAAGAACAGGTGCAGGTCGCGGAAGACGCGCTGACCATCGCGCGCGATCGGAAGTCCGCCGGCTACGGCTCGACGGTCGAAGTCGACCGCGCCGAAGATCAGTACCAGCAGGCGCACGAGGCGCTCATCGCCGCGCGCGCCGACGCCGCGCTCGCGAACGTGCAACTGCGCCGCGCCACCGGCGAGCTGCATCCGGCGACGCCAACGCCGTCCGCGACATCGGGCGACGCGACGCCGAACGTCGGCGGCACGCTGCCGATCACGTCGAATCCCCCGGCGTCGGCGAACGGCGCAAATGCCACGACGACCGCGGCGCCGTCGACGACGACCACGCCGAACACGATGGCGCCGAACGCGACGTCATCGACGAACGCGTCGCCCACCACGACGACGTCGCCCGACGCGAGCACCACGCCCGCGCCGCCGCCCCCACCGCCCGTCCGCGGAGCCGCGCAGTGACCGAACGCAAGCCCGTCAACAAGTGGCTCGTGACGATCTCGGTCACGTTCGGCACGCTCATGGGCGCGATCGACGCGTCGATCGTCAACGTCGCCGTCCCGCATCTCCAGAGCTCCCTCGGCGCGACCGTCGAGCAGATCACGTGGGTCACCACCGGCTTCGTCATGGCCACCGTCATGGTCATGCCGCTCACCGGATTTCTCGCGCGCCTGTTCGGGCAGAAGCGCGTCTATCTCGCTTCGCTCGTGCTCTTCATTCTCGGCTCGATGCTGTGCGGTTTCGCGCGCACGCTGCCGGTGCTCGTCGTCTGCCGCGTGCTGCAGGGCTTCGGCGCCGGCGCGTTGCAGCCGACCGAACAGGCCATCCTGCGCCAGACCTTTCCCTACGAAGAGCAAGGCATGGCCATGGCCATCTTCGGCATGGCCGTCGTCCTCGGACCCGCCTTCGGCCCGACGCTCGGCGGCTACATCGTCGACAACTACAGCTGGCCGTGGATCTTCTACATCAACCTGCCGATCGGCCTCATCTCGCTGGTCATGGTCACCGCGTTCGTGCACGAGCCGGAAGACGTGCGCGCGCACAACCATGCGATGGCCGAGGAGCAGCGGAAGAATCTCGATTACGCGGGGATCATTCTGATGATCGTCGGACTCGGCACGCTGCAGTACGTGCTCGAGGAAGGGAACCGCAACGACTGGTTCCAGTCGACGCTGATCACCGGACTGGCGTTCCTCTCCGTCGTCACGATCGTGGCGTGGATCATTCGCGAGCTGTCGGCGCCCGTCCCTGCGGTCGACTTCTCGCTCTTCCTCGACGTCATCTTCACGTCGGGCACGCTCGTCGGCGCGGTGATGTTCGCGATGCTGATGGCGGTCACGTTCCTGCTGCCGCTCTTCATGCAGCTGCTGCTCGGCTACACGGCCACGCAGGCGGGTCTGGCGATGATGCCACGCTCGCTGACGATGATCTTCATCATGCCGATCGTCGGCAGGATCTACAACAAAGTCTCGCCGCGCGCGGTCATCGCGTTCGGCATCCTGCTCTTCGGCTACACCGCGTGGCTGATGGGGCACTACACGCTGTCGACGAGCTCGCGCGGCGTCGTGACCGTGCTCGTCCTGCAGGGCATCGCGTTCAGCTGTCTCTTCATCCCGCTGACGACGCTCGCGCTCGCGTCGATCCCGCGGCATCGTCTTTCCGACGCCACGGGTCTCAACTCGCTGCTGCGCCAGGTCGGCGGCTCGATCGGCCTCGCCGCCTTCGCAACGCTGCTCGCGCGCAACACGACGCACGCCCGCGAGTCGATGCTGGGATACTTCGCCGCGGGCGATCCGGAAGCGATGACGCGCATCGCCGCGATGGCGAAGTCGTTCGCCGCGCGCGGCTATGACGCGGTGTCGTCGCAGGCGCTCGCGCGCAACATGCTCGATGGTCTCGTGCGCCGCCAGGCCATGATGATCTCTTTCGAAAAACTCTTTTACCTCGCGGGGATCCTCTTCATCCTCGTGCTGCCGCTCGTCTTCGTGCTCCGCGCTCCCGAGCGCGGCGGCGAGAAGATCGAAGTCCATGTGGAGATGTGACGATGTCGGAACAGAGCTCAACTACCCGTCCGGATCCCGTGCTGCCGAAGGCACGCGCGCGCCGGATGTTCATGATTCTCGGGGCAGTGGTCGTGCTGCTGCTCATCGCGTACGGCGCGTATGCGCTGATGACGTCGAACAAAGAATCGACCGATGACGCGCAGGTGGCCGCGGACGTCGTGGCCGTCGCGCCGCGCATCCCCGGCCAGGTCGAACAAGTGTTCGTGCACGACAACCAGCACGTCCGCGCCGGCGACCTGCTCGTGCAGCTCGACGCGCGCGACGCGCAGGTGAAGGTGCAGCAGGCCACGAGCGAGCTGGCCACGGCGAGCGCGCAGGCGGACGCCGCGGACGCGCGCCTCTCCGTCGCCCGCGCCACCGCGCGCGGCGGCCTCACCACCGCGCAGGCAGCCGTACAGAGCTCGCAGCAGAAGGTGGGCACGCAGTCGAGCGCGATCGCGGAAGCGCGCGCCGCCGTCTCGCGCGCGCAGGCGAACGCGGACAAGGCGCGCAACGACTGGTCGCGCGCGCAGGAGCTTGGCGGCAAGGGCGACATCTCGAAGTCGCAGGTCGACGCCGCGCGCGCCGCGAACGAGGCCGCGCAGGCCGAGCTCGCGCAGGCGCGCGCGCACCTGACATCGGCGGAACAGTCGAAGCAGCAGGCCGAGGCGGACGTGCAGCAGGCGGTGGGCCGGCTGCAGCAGACCGCGCCCGTCGACGCGCAGATCCGCGCCGCGGAAGCGGACGACGCGCTCGCACACGCGCGCGTCGACACCGCACGCGCCGCGCTCGCCGCCGCGCAGCTCAACCTCTCGTACGCGCGCATCACCGCGCCGCGCGACGGCATCGCGTCAAAGCTCACCGTGCACGCCGGCTCGCTCGTCACCGCGGGCCAGCCAATCGTCCAGCTCGTGCCGCTGCAGACCTACGTCATCGCGAACTTCAAGGAGACGCAGGTGCGCGCCATGCGCGCGGGCCAGCGCGCGAAAGTGAAGGTCGACGCCGTCGACGGCGAGTTCGACGGCACGCTGGAGAGCCTCTCCGGCGGCACCGGCTCGACGTTCTCGCTGCTCCCGCCCGACAACGCCAGCGGCAACTACGTGAAGGTCGTGCAGCGCGTGCCCGTGCGCGTGAAGTGGACCGGACCGGCCGCCGATCGCGTGCCGGTCGGCGCGAGCGCGGAAGTAACGGTGTACACGAAATAGATAGTTTACGGATTAAGGATTTCTTTATATCCTTCCGGTAAGGAGGTGATGTAGAGAAAGGCTGAATGAAGAACGCAGAACGCAGAACGAAGAATTGAGAAAGGGGAACGGCTCGCGCCGGTCCCCTTTTCTACATTCTGCGTTCTGCGTTCTGCGTTCTCAATTCAGCTTTACCATCCCCCCATGCGCCCGCATCTCTTCGGCCTGCTGGCCGACGCGCTCGCCGCGCATCTGCTCGCGAACGGCGTCGCCGTTCGCGACGCGGAGGCGCGGCGCGTGCTCGCGCATGTCGTCGCGCACGGGCGCGCCGGCTTTCCAGCATCGCGACCCGTGCCGCGGCACGTCGAGGAAGCGGTCAACAGGTTGACCGATCGCGAGCCGCTGGAGATCGTCGAGCGCGCGCTCGATCCTTCCGACGGCTTCGTGAAGTACCTCTTCCGTCTGCGCGACGGCGCGCTCGTCGAGGCGGTGCGCATTCCGCTCGAGGCGCCCGGCCGCTTCACGGTCTGCCTCTCGTCGCAGGCCGGCTGCGCGATGGGCTGCACCTTTTGCGCGACCGGTCGCCTCGGGCTCACGCGCCACCTCGAGCCGTGGGAGATCGTCGCGCAGTTCGTCGCCGTGCGCGACGAGGCGCCGGGCGCCGTCACCGGCGCGGTGTTCCAGGGACAAGGCGAGCCGCTGCACAACTACGCGAACGTCCTCCACGCCGCCGAGGTCCTCGCGCATCCGTGCGGCGGACGCATCTCCGCGAAAGCGATCACCATCTCGACGGTCGGCCTCGTGCCCGCGATCCTGAAGCTCGCGGACGAGTGCAAGCCGTATCGCCTCATCGTGTCGCTCACGTCCGCGATCGACGCGCGCCGCCGCGAGCTGCTGCCCGCCGCCTCCGCGTGGCCGGTGGACGTGCTCGCGGATGCGATCCGCGCGTATCAACGCGCCACCGGCGGACGCATCACCATCGCCTTGGTCGTCCTCGGCGGCATCAACACCGGCAGCGACGAAGTCGCCGCGCTGCGGCGCCTCTTCGACGGCGTTCCGCTGCGGCTGAATCTGATCGACGTGAATGACACGCGCGAAGACGGCTACCGCCGCGCCACCGACGCCGAGCTCGCGCGCTTCCGCGACGAGCTGCGCACGCTCGACGTGCCCGTCGTGCGCCGCTACTCCGGCGGCGCCGCGCGCCACGCCGCCTGTGGCATGCTCGCCGCGATGCGCAGCGCGCGCGACTCCGCGAGCAGTTCGGCGACGGCCGCGTTGACATCGTCATCGGTCGCAATGGACGCGACGACTGCACGCGGCGCGTGACGCGCGTCGCGACGTTGAGCCCACCCGCTTCCACGCTCGATGTGCCGGTCGTGCGCCGCTACTCCGGCGGCGCCGCGCGCCATGCCGCCTGCGGCATGCTCGCCGCGATGCGCAGCGCGCGCGATGCGGCGAGCAGTTCGGCGACGGCGGCGTTGACATCGTCAACCTCCGCCACCGGCGCGACGACTGCCGGCGCGTGATGCGCGTCGTCGGGATCGCCGAGTCCCGCGTCTTTCTGCCGCCGCACGCCTTCGAGCAGCAGGTCGCGGATCTGCTCCGCGTTGTCGACGCCGCGAAAGTACGCGACGTGCATCGGCTCGGCGACTTGCTTCTTTCCCGGCTGCCGCGCCGAGGAGCCGCCGCCGCCCGCCGTGTTGACCTCCACGTCGGCGATCTTGAGGAATCGCTGCAGCGGGCCTTGCTTGATCGAAATGTTCTGAATGTTCGCGAGCGCCACCGTCTTTTCGCGCACGGTGGTGATGCCTTCGCGAATGCGGATCGCGCGATCGGACAGCATGTACCAGCGCAGCTCGTAATCGAGACGTACGAGCATCCAGCCGAGGAAGATCTCGCCGACGATGGCCAGTCCGGCGACGACTTCGCCGAGGTGAATGATGAGGAGCACCCAGCGCGGAGGATCGAAGCGGTCGAGCGTGAGGACGGAGAACATCACCGCGAACGTGAGACCGATGATCGCTACGAGCTGCTTGAGTCCGAACTCGAACGCGCGCAGCGCGAGGAAGTTCGGCGCGGCGCGGAAGACGCGCGGCGGCGAGCCGGGCGGGGGCGTGGGCTCGTGCGGCACGCGCATGAGCCGCAGCACGGGCGGCCGCCAGTTCATCGCTTCTCCAGCGCCTCGCGCACCGCGCGCAGCTCCGACGCGACCTCGCGCAACGCGGCGGCGAGGCTCGCGTCGTGCGCGGGCGTCTCGACGTGTTGCGGTGCGGCGCCGCCGCGCACGCCGCGCATCTTCGTGTAGAGGAAGTCGCGCACGAGCTCGAACTCGTGCAGTCCCTCGATCGTCATCTCCGCGGCAGCGCTCGCGCTCGCCGTCTGGATCTGGATGCGCGCGAGCGAGAGCCAGCGCTCGACGAGGTTGCTGGTCAGATGAATGTCCTGGATGCGCGCGTACGTCAGCGTGATCTCGCGGCGGAAGAGGATGCCCCAGCGCATCGAGATCCCTTCCTCGTCGAAGTCGTAGCGCATCGTGTGGTAGCGGAAGTAGAAGTAGATGAGCGGGACGAAAAAGAGCGGCCCGACGAGCAACGAGCGCAGGATGTAGTATCGGAACAGTGCCGGTGCGGGGTGATGGATCGCATGGACCTGTTCGGCAGCCGTCATTCAGCACGCAGTATGCACCGCCGCGAACCGCAATGAGACACCGCAAGCTCGCCTCTCTCGAAGTCTCCGCCCTCGGCCTCGGCTGCATGGGCATGTCCGAGTTCTATGGCTCGCGCGACGATGCCGAATCGATCGCCACCATCCACCGCGCACTCGCCATCGGCGTGAACTTCCTCGACACGGCCGACATGTACGGCCCGTTCACGAACGAGAAGCTCGTCGGCCGCGCGATCCGCGACCGCCGCGACGAAGTCGTGGTCGCCACGAAGTTCGGCAACCAGCGCCGCGAAGACGGCGGCTGGATCGGCATCAACGGCCGCCCCGAATACGTGCGCGCCGCGTGTGACGGCTCGCTCCAGCGCCTCGGCGTCGATCACATCGATCTCTACTACCAGCACCGCGTCGACACGAGCGTGCCGATCGAGGAGACGGTCGGCGCGATGTCCGAGCTCGTGCAGGCGGGCAAGGTGCGGTACCTCGGACTCTCCGAAGCCGCACCGCAGACGATCCGCCGCGCGCACAAGGTGCATCCGATCACCGCGCTGCAGACCGAGTACTCGCTCTGGAGCCGCGATCCCGAGGATGAGATCCTGCCGACCGTGCGCGAGCTCGGCATCGGCTTTGTCGCGTACAGCCCGATCGGCCGCGGCTTTCTCTCCGGCAAGTTCAAGACGATGGACGATCTCGAGCCGGACGATTACCGCCGCAACTCGCCGCGCTTCCAGGGCGAGAACTTCGCGAAGAACCTCGAGCTCGTGAAGCGCATCGAGACGATCGCGAAGGAGAAAGGCGTGACGCCCGCGCAGCTCGCGATCGCGTGGCTGCTCGCGCAGGGCGACGACATCGTGCCGATCCCCGGCAGCAAGCGCATCGCCCATCTCGAGGAGAACGCGAAGGCCGCCGACATCGAGCTCTCGCCGGAAGACCTCGCCCGCATCGACGAGGTCGCGCCGAAAGGCGTGACGGCGGGCGACCGCTATCCGAACATGGCCACCGTGAATCGCTGACGCGTGCGGCGCGGGCGAGGACGCTCGCGCCGCACTACGCGTGTATTGCGAGTCGCGTCAGCCCTTGCGCTGCCGCTCGAGAGCGTGCGCGCTGTCGAGGATCGGTTTCGCCCACTCCGGAGGCTCTGCCGCGGATTCAACGACAGCGCCATTGCGCCAGTGCAGCAAGAGGCGTGGCGGTGGAAGCTCACCAGTGACGGGATCGCGATCGGCACTGTTGTCGAAGACCTTGAGCTCTTCGAGCGACGGCAGGAGATCGATGATGTTTTGCCGGGAGGTGTTCCAGCGGTCGCGGATCTTCGCTTCCGGAATGTCGTGACCGCCGGCCTCGACGCGGAGTCGCACGCGCTCGATGTGCTTTTCCGGCGATGAGAGGCCCACGAACCACACCACGACGCGAAAGCCCTGACGGGCAGCGTCAGTCAGAATCGCCGGCATGGTGTGCGCGCCCAGTGTCGATTCAAACGCGAAGTTCCGGCGTGCGCGGATCGCCTGCTCGAGCCGGCGTTTGCCTTCCTGCCATGCTTGGGAGTTCGCTTCTTCCAGAGAACAGCCGGTCGTCTCGCGGATCTCTCTCGCTACGACGTCGGGATTGAAGTAGTCCCGACCCAAGTCTTTCAGGCGCGCGCCGCCGACCGAACTCTTACCAGCGCCGTTCACGCCGGCCAGGACGAAGATCGTGGGCGCGTCGGACGGATCACTTGCCACGACGCGCTGCGACCGCGTTCGCCGACGCGGCGATCTCCTCGGGGGTGGAGCGGAAGATCTCCATCAACTCCTGCGATGCCGCAGGTTCGTTCAGCCAGGCCAGTTCGCCGTCCCACTTCGTCCGGAGCTCCGTCAACGCATCCGCTACGGCCGCGCGTTTCGTCAGCTCAGCAAACTGTTCGACGGAAAGCACCACTGCTTCGGGCTCATCGTGCTTGGTCACGATGACCAGCCCCGCTTCGTTGACGTCTGCAACGATGGAGCGCCAGCTCGTATCGCCATCGGACGCCGTTCGCGTGAGGCGGGTTCCCGCGAGTTGAACGAGCTCATCAACGCTCAGGCTAGGCATGCTCGCCTTTCTCCAACGAGGTCAAATTCGTTCCCATTTCCCGTTCTGTCAATCGTGATCTCGGCCGAACGGTAACGGAGCGGCGGGCGAACGCCCGCCGCTCCGCGAGGGGAGAGACGTAAACCTCAGTCGCGCTCGAACGGATTCGCGGCGACGGCGGTCGATCCGCCGCCGGCGCTTGCCATCTGCTGCTTGTCCCACTGGGTGCGGGTGAGCGGCTCGATCTTCGGGAGCTTCTTCTTCGCGAGCGCGGCGTTGATCGGCGGGAGCTGTTTCGCGACCCACGCGTCGAACGCGGTCATCACGTCGGAGAGCTCGTGCGTGATCGCTTCGGTGCGCTCGACCTGCGTTGCGGACGGGCGGCCTTCGTAGCCGACCACTTCGCCGTACAGCGACGCGAGGAATTCGCGCAGGCGCTCTTCGCCGGTGATCATGCCGCCTTCCTTCGTCGCCACGATCTTGCGGCGCAGGGTGTCGACCTGATCGGACGCGGCGCGCAGCTTCTTCGCGAGCGCGTCGTTCGCGGGCAGCTTCGACGCGCGGTCGTCGAGCGCCGACTTCACGCCGTTGATCTCCTCGACGGCGTAGGTCATGTTCTCGAGCTGCGTGTGCAGCTTCGTCGCGAGCTCGAACTGCTGCTGCCGGTCCGCGGCCGTGTACGTCGCGCGCGGATCGAGGACGACGTCGAGCTTCGTCGTGTAGACGTTGCGGTCCTTCGTCATCTTCACCGTGTACTCGCCGGGAAGCACGCGCGGGCCGACGGCCGCGCCGAACGCGCCGGTCGCGGCGGGCGGCACGTGCGGCGCCTTCAGCGTCATCGGCCAGTTCACGCGATTGAGGCCGCGGCGCTTGCTGCTCGGCACGGTCGCGACCTGCTTGCCGTCGGGCCCGACCACTTCCATCGCCAGGTCGCCGAAGACGTGGCGCCGGCGCTGGTAGTACGTGATGGTCGCGCCGCCCTGCTGGTTCGGGCCGGTGTAGGTCGCGTCGCCTTCCGGCCAGCCGCCGAAGCTGTTGATCGTCTGCACGGCCGGCTGCGTCGAGAGGAACGCGATGTCCTTGCTCAGCATGTCCGGCGTGAGCGCGCGCAGCGGCGTGATGTCGTCGACGATCCAGATGCCGCGGCCGTGCGTGGCGATCACGAGATCGTTGTCGCGCGGATGAATGGCCACGTCGCGCACGGCCACGTTCGGCAGATCGCCGCCCTTGTACTGTGCCCACTGCTTGCCGCCGTCGAGCGAGATCCAGAGGCCGAACTCGGTGCCGAGATACAGCAGGTTCGGATTGACGGGATCTTCCTTGATGACGTGCGCGTAGCCGCGCACGGGCGCGTCGCTCGGGATCAGCGACGTCCACGTCTTGCCGAAGTCGGTGGTCTTGTACGCGTACGGCTGCATGTCGCCGAAGTTGTGCAGGTCGAACGTCGCGTACGCGGTGCTGTCGTTCTGATGGCCCGTATCGACGTACGACACCCACGCGTTCTTCGCCAGACCGGTGATGTTGCCGACGACGTTCGTCCACGACTTGCCGCCGTCGCGCGTGACCTGCACGTTGCCGTCGTCGGTGCCGACCCAGATCACGTCGCCGTTCCGCGGCGACTCCGAGATCGCGTAGATCGTGGTGTGCATCTCCGCGGACGAGTTGTCGATGCTCACGCCGCCCGACTCTTCCTGCTTCTGCTTCTGCGGATCGTTCGTCGTTAGATCAGGCGAGATGCGCTCCCACGTCTGGCCGTGGTCCCTGGAGCGGAAGAGGAACTGCGAGCCGAGATAGATCGTGCCCTTCTGATTCGGGCTGACCATGATCGGCGTGTTCCAGTTGAAGCGCAGCTTGCCCTCGTTGTAGTGCGGCAGCGGCTTGATGCCGCGCGTCTCGTGCGTCTTGCGATTGACGCGTCCGATCTCGCCGCCCTGCGCCTCGGCGTAGATGTAGTCGTTGTCGCTCGGATCGGCCCACATCCAGAAGCCGTCGCCGCCGAAGAAGTTCTCCCAGCGCGAGTTCGTGACGCCGCCCGGATACTGCGAGTCACCGACCCACGAGCTGTTGTCCTGCAGGCCGCCGTACACGTGATACGGCGCGTCCATGTCGACGCTCACGTGGTAGAACTGAGAGATCGGCAGGTTGTTCGCCTTCCACCAGCGGTTGCCGGCGTCGTACGAGTACCAGAGGCCGCCGTCGTCGCCGGTGATGAGCCGGTCGCTGTTCTGCGGGTCGATCCAGACGTCGTGGAAGTCGCCGTGCGCGCCGCCGGCGATGCCGCTGAAGCTCTTGCCGCCGTCGTTGCTGACGATGAGACCGCCGCCGACTTTGTAGATCTTGTTCTCGTCGTTCGGATCGACGATGAGGTTCGCGAAGTAGAACGGGCGCCAGATCATCATCTGGCTGCGGTCGAGCATCGACCACGTTTCGCCGCCGTCATCGGAGCGATAGAGCGCGTTCCGCGGCGGCACCGCCTCGATGAACGCGTAGACGACGTTCGGCTTCGACGGCGCGACCGTAACCGCGACGCGGCCCCACGGCTTCGGCGGCAATCCTTTGATGTTCTTGTCGGAGAGCTCGCGCCACGTGGCGCCGCCGTCGGTCGACTTGAACAGGCCGCTGCCGCTCGACGCGTTCGCGCCGTCACCGCCGGAACGGAACGTCCAGCCCTTGCGGCGGAAGTCCCACATGCCGGCGAGCAGCGCGTCGGGGTTCGACGGATCCATCGTGATCCCCGAGCACCCCGTCGACAGGTTTGCGCCCTTGAGCACGAGCTGCCACGTCGCGCCGCCGTCGCTGGTCTTGTAGAGGCCGCGATCCGCGGAGTCGCTCCACAGCTTGCCCGGCACGCACGCGTACACGATGTTGCTGTTCTTGGGATGCACGACGATCTTCGTGATCCGCTCGCTCTCGGGCAGACCCATGTTCTTCCAGGTCTCGCCGCCGTCGGTGCTCTTGTAGATGCCGTCGCCGAACGACGTCGAGTTGCGCGTCCAGCCCTCGCCCGTGCCGACCCAGACCGTCTTCGGGTTGCTCGGATCGATCGCGATCGCGCCGATCGACTGCACGGCCTGCTTGTCGAACACCGGCTTGAACGTCGTGCCGTCGTCGTAGCTGCGCCACACGCCGCCGGAGGCTGCGCCGACGAACACCGTCGTCTTGCCGCCGTCGTGCGTGGCCGCGACCGCCGCGATGCGGCCGCTCATCGCCGCCGAGCCGATGTTGCGCGCGCGCAGGCCCGCGATCGTGCCCGAGTCGAAGGCGGCCCGGCCCGCCGGCGCCGGCACGTTGATCGGCTCCGGCTTCACTTCGCCCGCGGGAGGCATGATCACGCGCGCGACCGCGCCGGCGGGCATCTTGAACCACGTCGGATCGACCGCGACGTTGATCTCGGCGCGCTCGACACTGATCCGGCTCGTGCGCGGACCGCCCTTGCTGCCCGATTCGATCGCGAACG
>JAFATB010000012.1 GCA_019244185.1 Acidobacteriota bacterium | reverse complement strand
TCGAGAGAGGCGTATCCGCGTGAGATCGATTTCAGCTTGTCGAAGAAATCGAGGATCACTTCGTTGAGCGGCATTTCGTAAACGATCATGACTCGGTTCGCGCTGACGTATTCCAGCTTCTTCTGCTGTCCACGCCGGTCAATCGCCAGAGCCAGAATCGGGCCAACGAATTCGTCGGTGGTAAGGATGGTCACTTCGAAGAACGGTTCTTCGACGCTCGCGATGGTCGCGGGGTCGGGCATTTTCTGCGGGTTGTCGATCCAGATCGATTCGCCGTCGGTGAGGTTGACGTGGTAGCGGACACCGGGCGCTGACGTGAGCAGCTCGAGATTGAACTCCCGCTCCAGCCGCTCCTGGATGATCTCCATGTGCAGCAGGCCGAGGAAGCCGCAGCGGAAGCCGAATCCGAGCGCGACGGAGTTCTCGGGCTCGTAGGAGAACGACGCGTCGTTGAGCTTGAGCTTTCCCACGGCATCGCGCAGGTTCTCGTACTCCTCGGTGATGATCGGAAAGAGTCCCGCGAAGACCATCGGCTTCACTTCCTGGAAGCCGGGCAGCGGCGACGGATTGGCTTTCGCGTCGGTGATCGTGTCGCCGATCTTGGCCTGCGCGATGTCGCGCACGTTCGCGGAGAAGAAACCGACTTCACCGACCGCGAGCGAGTCCACGGCTTTGGGCTTCGGCGTGAACGTGCCCATCTCCGTGATCTCGTACTCGCGTCCCGTGGAGAGGAACTTGATTTTCTGGCCGCGGCGCAGCTGGCCGTCGACCATGCGCACGAGGCACATGACGCCGCGATACGAGTCGTACCAGCTGTCGAAGAGCAGACCGCGCGCTTCCGCGTCGGGATCGCCTTTCGGCGCAGGGATGTGCGTGACGATCTTCTCGAGGATCTCTTCGACGCCGATGCCGGCTTTCGCGGACGCGAGCACGGCGTCGTGCGCGTCGAGGCCGATGACGTTCTCGATCTGCTCGCGCACGCGCTCCGGCTCGGCCGACGGCAGGTCGACTTTGTTGATGACCGGCAAAATCGCGAGATCGTTGTTGATGGCGAGGTAGCTGTTCGCGAGCGTCTGCGCCTCGACGCCCTGCGTGGCGTCGACGACGAGGATCGCGCCCTCGCACGCGGCGAGACTGCGCGAGACCTCGTAGCTGAAGTCGACGTGGCCGGGCGTGTCGATGAGGTTGAAGGTGTAGGTCTCGCCGTTCTTGGCCCGGTACTGGAGCGTCACCGCGCGCGCCTTGATGGTGATGCCGCGCTCGCGCTCGAGGTCCATGTCGTCGAGCATCTGCTCGTGCAGCTCGCGCTGTTCGACGGCACCCGTCATCTGCAGCAGCCGGTCGGACAAGGTGGTCTTGCCGTGGTCGATGTGCGCGATGATCGAGAAGTTACGGATCAACTGTGGATCGGGCATTCGCGGGCCAATTAACACGGATACGGCGATTTGTCATCCCCGCCACTGATGTCCGCAGTCGACGCAGACGCGCTGATTCAGCACGAGATGCGCGATGGCGATGGCCGCGAGCATGACTCCGGCGACGATCGCGGCGTTGAGATGAAGGATCAGCACCGCCGGCACCGCGAGCGCGATGAGCACGAGATACACGAGCCAGATCGCGTTCCCGCCGCGCCGTACTTTCTCCGAACCGCAATGCGGACAAGTGGTCACGAGCGCGCGATGATATCGTCCGCGCATGGACCTCGGCATCCGCAACCGCGTGGCGATGGTGGCGGCCGCATCGAAGGGCCTCGGCCGCGCGATCGCCGAAACACTCGCCGCCGAAGGCTGCCGCGTTTCGATCTGCGCGCGCACCGTCGAAGCACTCGCGCCGGTGCGCGACGCGATCGGCGAGGAGCACGCGCTCGCCGTCGCCTGCGACGTCTCCAAAGCCGACGATCTGCAACGCTGGTACGACGCGACGACCGAACGCTTCGGCGCCGCCGACATCGTGGTCACGAATACCGGCGGTCCGCCCGCGGCGCCGTTCCTCGAGCTCGCGGAAGAGCAGTGGCGCAGCGGCATCGACTCGACGCTGATGAACGTCGTTCGCCTCTGCCGCCTGGCCATCCCCGCGATGCAGGAGCGCAAGTGGGGACGCATCGTTCATCTGACGTCGTTCGTCGCGAAGCAGCCGGTGGAGCTGCTGACCGTGAGCTCGACGCTGCGCGCGGGACTCTCCGGTCTCACGAAGACGCTCGCCGATCAGGTCGCGCGCGACGGCATCACCGTCAACGCCGTGCTCCCCGGCCACTTCCTCACCGATCGCCAGAAGCACCTCAGCGAGATCCGCGCGAAGGCGCAGGGCATCACGCCCGAGGAGTACCTGCGCCGTTCCGAGCAGGTGATTCCGATGGGACGCTACGGCGATCCGCGCGAGCTCGCGAACGTGGTAGCGTTTCTCTGCAGCGAACGCGCGTCGTACGTGACGGGCGCGTCGTTGCAGGTGGACGGCGGGCTGTATCGCGGCACGTTTTAGCCTAGCGACACGTGCGGTCGCTTCGTGGGTTCATGCGGCGCGGCGGCTCGGGTCATGGACGCGTTGCGGCGGCGTTCTAGCCGCGCGCGTCAGAACGTAAACGCGTGCCGCCCGCCACGTGCCATTGATACGGGATCTCCGGCGTGTCGTAGGGCAGGCGCCAGTGATCGGGATCTGCGTAATCGTACGCGTGTGTCGGATAGTTCAGCACGAGCGCGTCGGTCGAGCCGAGGTTCTGCAGGCCGTGCCAGATGCCGGTGGGGAGCACGAGGAACGCGGGGCGCGCGTCGCCGACGTGCAGCTCGACGACGCGGCCGAACGTCGGGCTCTCTTCGCGGCCGTCGAAGAGCACGACCTTGAGATGTCCCTGATTCACGAAGAGGCGGTCGACGGACTTCATGTGGCAGCTCCACGCGCCGATCGCGCCGGGGAAGAGCCGCGACTGATAGATGTGCACGACGGGGAGCCCGGTCGGATCCCATTCGGGGCGGAACATCTCGGTGATGACGCCGTGGTCGCGCGGCACGTGCAGCACCTCGCGCACGATGACGCCTTCGAGTCCGGGCGCGATCTTCTGCCAGTCGCTGGTGACGATCTGCGGGTCTTTCTGCGCTCCTGCCAGCATGTCGCGTCTCCTCTGTGCAGCTCAGTTCGTGCGCGGCTCAGTGCCGCACGCCTTTGTAACGTTGCCACGCCCGAATGCGCGCGCCTGGACGGCGCCAGAGCACCGAAGGCCATTCCGACGGCGAGCGCAACAGGCGCAGCAGACGATCGGAAAAACGCGGCTGGATTCCGGACGCGATCTTCGCCAACTCTACCAGTTCGAGATCAGGCTCGGCGCGAATGCGCGCGAGCCACGCCTTCTGCTCCTCGCATGGCCGCTGGCGATAGACGTTCTTCCGCCACAGCGCGGGGAACTTGATCACCGTCAGCCGCGGCACGAACTCGACGCGAAATCCCGCGGCCTCGATGCGCGCCCACAGCTCCCCTTCCGGCGTGTCCATCATGCCGCGGTAGTCGCGCCAGCCGCCGGCGGTCTCCGTCGCGCTGCGGCGATGCATGACCGACGACGGCGGCTTCCACTCGCGGCGGCCGACGGTGAGAGTGCGGCCGCTGCCGGGCGGCGGCACGAAGGCGATCAACGTGTGCGCGAGATCGGCGCCGCGGTCGAGCGCCGCGCAGAGCACCTCGAGGTGATGCGGCAGCCAGAGATCGTCGTGGCCGAGGTAGGCGATGAACTCGCCGCGCGCCTGACGCAACCCTTCGTTGTTCGGGCCGGACTGATGGCCGGTGTTCTGCGGGAGATTGATCCAGCGCACGCGCGGATCGTCGACCGCGCGAACCACCGCTTCCGAGTCATCCGTGCAGCCGTCGCCGACGACGAGCAATTCGAAGTCGGTCATCGTCTGGCCGAGGACGCTGCCGATCGAGTACGGCAGCACCGTGCTCCAGTTCCACGTCGCCATGATCACCGTGACGCGCGGCATCACGTCAGTCCCACGACGTGCCGTTCATCCGCGCGACGAGCTTCGCCACCTCGATGTAGTCGGCCTGATCGCCGAGCTCGTGGAGCGCGGCGCTGAAGAGCTGCGAAGTGAGCGCGAGCAGCGGCGTCGACGCGTGCTGCTGGTGCGCGAGCGACGCGGCGATGCGGATGTCTTTGTCGTGATGCGCGAGCTTGAAGACCAGCGGCCACTGATGATCCCGCAGCCGCATCGGCAGCAGGTTCTCCGACGCGTTCGAGCGCCCGCTGCCGGCATTCGTCACTTCGAGCGCGGTCTTGATGTCGATGCCGAGCTGCTTCGCGAGCAGCAGGCACTCCGACGTGATCCAGACCGTCGCGCCCATGATCGAGTTCGTGAGCACTTTGATCGCGTGCCCCGCGCCAACGCCGCCGACGTGAATGAGCGTCTTGCCGTTGAGGCGGAGGATCTCCTTCGCCCGCGCGACGTTCTCTTCGGAGCCGCCCATCATGATCGTGAGCGTGGCGTTCTCCGCGCCGACGACCGCGCCCGTCACGGGCGCGTCGACGAACGCCACGCCTTTCTCCGCGAGCCGTTTCGCGGTCAGGCGGCTCGCGTTCGGATCGCCGCTCGTCGCATCGATCCACAGCGTGCCTTCCTTCAGATGCGGCAGGAGGCGGTCGACGATTTCGTCAACTTCTTGACTGGTTGGCAGGATGGTGAGGATCGCGTCCGCATCGGCGACTTCAGCGAGGTCGTTCGCGAGCGTCGTGCCGTGCTCGCGCGCGTGGCGCTCCGCTTTCTCGCGCGTGCGATTCCAGACGACGACGTCGTGTTCTTTGGCGAGGTGGCGCGCCATCGGAAACCCCATGGCGCCAAGACCTACAAATCCGAGTTTCATTGCGGGAGTTTAAACTTCAACGCGATGACTTCGTTCGACGAGACCTACCGCACCGCTTACGGCTTCGACGTTCCCTCCATCGATGTCGGTCACGTGCTGCGCGAGGGCTCGCCGGCCGCCGAGCTGCCGATCCGCATTCCGCTGCGGATGATGAACCGCCACGGCATGATCGCGGGCTCGACCGGCACCGGGAAAACACGCACGCTGCAACTGTTCGCCGAAGAGCTCTCGCGCAACGGCGTGCCGGTGTTTCTCGCGGACGTGAAAGGCGACCTCGCGGGCATGTCCGTCGCCGGCGAGGCGAGCGAGCGGCTCGTCGCGCGTGCGAAAGCGGTCGGCCGCACGTTCACGCCGGAAGCGTTCCCGGTCGAGTTCTTCAGCCTCACCGGCAACCGCGGCATTCAGGTGCGCGCGACGGTCTCGTCGTTCGGCCCGGTGCTCCTCGGCAAGGTGCTCGATCTCACCGACGTGCAGCAGAGCGTCCTGGCGATGGTCTTCAAGTACTGCGACGACCGCCGCATGCCGCTCCTCGACTTCGACGATCTGCGCGACGTGCTCACGTATCTCGTCGGCGAAGGCAAAGCGGAGCTGAAGGAGTACGGCGGCATGTCGACGGCGACGGTCGGCGTCCTCGTGCGGAAGATGGTCGAGCTCGAGCAGCAGGGCGCGGCGCGCTTCTTCGGCGAACCGGAGCTCGACATCAACGATCTGATGCGCAACGTCGGCGGCAAGGGCGTCGTGAACATCCTCTCCCTCGCCGATGTGCAGGACAAGCCGCGGCTTTACTCGACCTTCCTCATGTGGCTCCTCGGCCAGTTCTACTACCGCATGCCGGAAGTCGGCGATCCCGACAAGCCGAAACTGGTCTTCTTCTTCGACGAGGCGCACCTGCTCTTCGACGACGCGTCGTCCGCGCTGGTCGAGCACATCGAGCAGGTCGCGCGGCTCATTCGCTCGAAAGGCATCGGCGTCTTCTTCATCACGCAGACGCCGAAGGACGTCGACGAGGACGTGCTCGCGCAGCTCGGCAACCGCGTGCAGCACGCCATCCGCGCGTTCACGCCGAAGGACGCGAAGAACGTGAAAGCGACCGCCTCCACATTCCCGCCGAGCGATCACGTCGACGTAGTCAAGTCGTTGACGACCCTCGGCATCGGCGAGGCGCTGGTGACGATCCTCGATCCGAAAGGCGTTCCGACCGTCGTCGCGCCGGCGCAGGTGCTCGCGCCGTCGTCGTCGATGACCGCCGTCGACGATGCGCAGTATCAGCGCGTGCTGGCGGCTTCGCAGCTCGCGCCAAAGTACGCGAACGCCATCAACCGCGAGAGCGCGCACGAGATCCTGCAGCAGAAGCTCGCCGCGAGCGCGGAGCGCGAGCCGGAGCCGGAAGAGCAAGCGCCGCAGACGCAGGCATCGGGCGGCGATTTCGACTGGCAGCGCGGCGGCGGCTCGGCGCAGGACGACGACTTCGCATGGCGGAACAGCGGCGGGCGTCGGCGCGCGTCGGCCCCGGCACCGCGGCGCGCGAGCGCGGGACGTCCGCGGCAGTCGATGGCGGAGAAGGCGGTGAATCAGGCGGTGAGAACCGTCGCGCGGGAAGGGATGCGCGAGGTGATGCGCGGGATTTTCGGCTTGCTCAAGTGACCGGGCAGGCACCTGAGATTCCCATCGAGACCCTCCGGCTCGCGTTGCAGAGAGAGAGAGGTAGCTTCAGCAATTGTCCACGGAGGCACGCCCATTCGCCCGCTCTTCCGTGGTTTGGGTCCGAGGTGGGCGCAAACTGAAGGGTCTCGATCGGAATCTCAAAGAGCCTGAAAAACGAAAAGGGGCGTTACGCCCCTTAGTTGCCGCTTGCCGACGCGTTGTTGCTCAACCCGCGACGCAATGTATACCACGCGCGGAGCGGCGATCGTGAGCTACGTCACAAAACTCACGCGTTCTGTTTGTACCAGTCGGCGTTGATCTGCGTGTAGTGCGCCCACTGCGCCGGCACGAGGTCGGCGGGAAAGATGGCCTGGACCGGGCACGCGGGCTCGCAGGCGCCGCAGTCGATGCAGACTTCCGGATCGATGTAGAGCATGGTCGCCTCGGCGAAGCCGGACTCGTCCTTGCGCGGATGGATGCAGTCGACGGGACAGACGTCGACGCAGGCGGTGTCTTTGGTGGTCACACACGGTTCGGCGATCACGTAAGCCATGGCGCGAATTGTACGTCACTCGTTCCAGCGGCGGATGGACTCGATCATGTAGTCGTTGCCCATGAACGTGACCGCCTCGCCGGCGGTGTGGCCGATGAGCTTTTTGGCGACGTCGGACTGGTTCGAGTAGATGCCGCGCTCGGGGTCGGACTCCCACGGCCCGAGGATCACCACCTCGCGGCGGACGTCGCCGTTCGAGAGCGCGATCTTCGTTCCGACGCGCACGGCGCTGGTGTCGATCAGGTTCGGCTCGAGCACGCGCACGCGGGAGATTTCGGACGCGAGCTCGCCGACGCGCGCGGAGAGATACTCGGCACGGGCGCGCGCGGCCTTGTACTCGAAGTTCTCGCGCAGATCGCCCATCTCGCGCGCGGCCTGCAGCGCCTTGGAGTTCGCCGGGATCTCGACGCTCTTGAGGTGCGTGAGCTCGGCGCGCTTGGCGGTGAGCGACTCGGCCGTCGCGTACACCGGCTCAGCCTGCGGCTCGCGCAGCGACGGGTACTTCATGAGCGCGGCCTGCTTGACGATGTCGCGGCGGTACTCCTCGACGGCGCCGTAGCGGTCGAGCGTCTCCACGAGCCGGCGCGCCTGCTCCTCGTTGTCCTGATTCATCACGATGCGCACGGCGAGGCCGCCCTTGTCGAAGAGGTCCTTGAGGCGCGCGCGGACGCCGGAGAACTCGTCGTGCGTCAGCGCGTCGAGGATCTGGAAGAGGAGCGGATAGGTGGCTTTCGTCGCCGCGAGCGACTCGTCGTCGTTGAGGCGCTTCACGTACCAGAAGAACGCGCGCGGATGGCGGCGCGGGTAGCGGAGCGTCTCGTCGATGAGGCGGTCGCGCACCTCCGTCTGTCCGGCATTTTCCAGCTCCGTCATGATGGAGGTGAGGATGCGCGGCTCGTCGTCGAGGAAGAACGCCTCCGCGTACACCTTCGGCCAGTCGGGATGATTCGCGCGGACGTCGGCGAGCGCCTTCTCGCGCAGCGCCTTGTCGTGAACGCCCGCGATCGTGCGGGAGGCCATCGGGCCGCCGAGGAGCGACGCGGGATCGAACGGCGACTCGTAGTGGCCGGGGAGACCCTCGAGCGTGGTGAGAATCTGCCACGCGTTCGAGGCGTCGGTGCGCGCGAGCCTCGCGGCGTCGGCAGCGAGCGCGGAAGAGAACGCGTCCGCGAGCGCCTTGCTGCGGCCGCTGTGCTTGCGCGCGAGCTCGAGCCGGGTCTTGAGATCGGCACGGTCGAACTCGCGGCGGATCGCCGCTTCCGCGTCGGACGACGAGCCGGCGAACGCATACGTCGCCTTCGCGCCGGTGCCGCTCGTCACGACCTGCGGGTTCTTACGCGCGGCCGTCCACCACGACGCCCACTTCTCTTCCGGCACGATGCCGATCACGGCGTCGCGCACTTCCGCCATCACCATCGGACGGCCGAAGCTCTTGAGCAGCTCGCCGAAGAACTCCGCGGGCGACGACTTCGCGGACGCCTTGAGGCCGTCCGCATCGCTGAACTTGCGGCGGAGGATGTGCCCTTCGGGAAGCGGCACGAGGAACTTACCGGCCGCGCCGAGCGGTACGGAGACGCGCTTTTCTTTTTCGAAGTCGAGGCGGCAGATGCCGAGCTCCGGATTGAGCTCGGTGACGCAGCCCGCGCCGCGGCCGCTCATGAAGAAGCACTCGCCCTCGTCGTACGTGAGCCAGGTCTCGATCTTCTCGGTGCGCTCGACGGGGTTGCTGGCGGGATCGGCGAACGACGCGAACTGGAACGCGCGCGCGAAGCTCTTGTGCGTGCCGAGGCTTTTCTTGAGCGCCTCTTCGAACTGCGGCCGCATCTGCGCGGGATGCTTGGAGAGGCGGCCGATTTCCTTCAGCACCTGCAGGCGTTGCGGCCAGAGCTGGCGGTCTTTGAGCGCGTCGGCGAGGAGGCCGAGGAGCGTATCGGACTGCGTGCGTTGCTCGGCTTTGCGGAGCGCCTTCGCGGCGTGGAGAAACGAGTCGACGTCGCTCGGATCGGCGTCGAGCTGCGCCATCCACAGCGACTCGAGCTCGTCGTAATTTTTCTGCTGAATGAGGCGTCCGGCGTCTTCGCGGAAAGGCATGGGCCGGAGATTGTAAGTCAAACGGAGCGGCGGGCTGGCACCCGCCGTCCGGCGACTCCCGCGCGTGGCTGCGGCCGCTTAGCGGCGGAGCTTGACGAGCGCTTTGAAGACGTCGAACGGAAGGTCTTCCGCGCGAACGATCTGACGGAGGTGGTGCAGCGACGTGCGGCGCTCCTTCACGTCGTCGACGTGAATGTTGTGCTTGCGCAGCAGGTCGTGGGCTTTCTGATCGGGCATGGCTCTCCCCTTGTTTGAGACTGCGTTGAGCGCGGAAGAACGCCCGCCCTATCTTCGCTATTCCGAACGGAGCGCCTCGAGGATCTTCTCGTGCACGCCACCGAACGCGCCCGACGACATCACCAGCACGACGTCGCCTTCGCCCGCTTCCTTCGCGACGTGCGCGGCGATGGCGTCGAAGTTGTCGATCTGCGTCACCGGAATGCCGTCGTGCCGCAGCCGCTCGACGATGGCCGGGACCGACATCATCTTGTCGAGTCCGTAGCGCGTCTCGTAGCGGTCGCGGTGGAAGATCGGTCCGATGACGACGCGGTCGGCCTCATGGAACGCGTCGATGTAGCCGCTCTCGAATTCCTTGCGCGACGACGAGATCGAGCGCGGCTCGAAGAGCGCCCAGATTTTCCGGCCGGGATAGCGCTTGCGCGCGCCGTCGAGCGTCGTGGCGATGGCGGTCGGATGATGCGCGAAGTCGTCGATGACCGTGACGCCGCGCTCGACGCCGCGCACTTCCATGCGCCGCTTGATGCCCTGGAACGTCTCCAATCCCTTCTGGATCTCGTCGGCGGAGAGCCCGCGCAGCCGCGCGATGGCGGCGTCGGCGAGCGCGTTGAGGACGTTGTGGCGGCCGGAGAGCGTCGTGCGGAAGCGCGCCCACTCTTTGCCTTCCCACCACGCCGTGAACTCGCTGCCATCCGGAAGCAGCTCGACGTGGGTCGCGTACGTGTCGCAGTGCTCGTCCCAGCCGAACGTGATCCAGCGGCCGCGCGCGGAGGTGCGCAGCGGGCGGACGTTCGCGTCGTCGCCGTTGGCGAGGATGACGTCGCCGGGCGCGACCTGTTCGACCGCCTTTCTGAACGCGCCGACGATCGCGTCGAGGTTCGCGTAGATGTCGGCGTGGTCGAACTCGATGTTGTTCACGAGCAGCGTGTTCGCGTGGTAGTGGAGGAACTTCGGACCTTTGTCGAAGAAGGACGTGTTGTACTCGTCGCCTTCGATGACGAAGTCGGCGCCGTCGCCGAGCTTGAAGTTCTGATTGAAGTTGACCGGGATGCCCCCCACGACCATGCTCGGATCGCGGCCGGCGGCCTCGAGGATCCACGCCATCAGCGAGGTCGTCGTGGTCTTGCCGTGCGTGCCGGTGACGACGATCGAGTGCCGGTCTTTGATGAAGAGGTGGTAGATCGCCTCCGGCATTGACGTATACGGCAGGTCCATCTCCACCGTCGCGGCCGCCTCGGGGTTCGTATTCGCGGCCACGTTGCCGATCACGACGAGATCCGGCCGAAACGTCTCCAGATGCTGTTTCGTATACCCCTCGAGCACCGGGATCCGGAGACGCTCGAGATACGTCGACATCGGCGGATAGACATGCTCGTCCGAGCCGGCCACCTCGTAACCGCGCTGCTGGAGCATGCCGGCCAGCGACGCCATCGCCGTCCCGCAGATTCCGATCAGATAGACTCGTTTGACTTCGTTCAACTGTTTGATGTGCGGCATCGTCCGTCCACTTCGCAAAATTCGTGCTTTCCCGCGGCCGGGACATGAAATCACATTGGAATGGCCCCTTTTGCGGGGCTGTTCGACACGCTGACCCAACGTAACGGTTCAACCACAGGAGGATCAATGTCGAAGCGAATCTTTGCCCTGACGATCGCACTGGCTCTGTCGATCGTGGCCCCGTTTGCCGTCGCCGCTGAGACGGCCGCGGCGAAGGACAACTCGAAGGCGCCCAAGCTGCTGGTCGTCACCCCCATCAAGGACTTCGGTACGGTGCCGAAGGGTGAGAAGCTCGACTGGGCGTTCGAGATCCGCAACACCGGCGCCTCCGACCTGGAGATCATCGCGGCGCGCCCGTCCTGCGGCTGCACCGTCGCCGACTTCGACAAGGTCATCAAGGCCGGCCAGACCGGCAAGGTTTCCGCGCACGTCGACACCACGAACTTCGCCGGTCCGATCGCCAAGACGATCACGATCGAGTCGAACGATCCGGCGACGCCGAACGCGCAGGTGACGATCACCGCCGTGGTCAAGCCGTTCGTCGAGGCGTATCCCGCCGGCTTCGTCCGCTTCAACATGCTGCAGGGCGACATCGACAAGCAGAGCGTCACGCTCTACTCCGAAGAGACCGATCCGTTCGAGATCGTGAAGGTCGAGAGCCCGCAGGACTGGATCCACGTCGACGCGAAGAAGCTCGACGCCAAGGACAACCTCCCGAACGTCGGCCGCGCCGGCGCCAACCAGTACAAGCTCGACATCACCGTCGGCGGCCCCGACTCGCGCGTCGGTCCGCTCGCCGAGAAGGTCCACGTCATCACCACCTCCAAGCACCAGCCGGACTACTACATCAGCGTCTCCGGCGTCGTCCGTCCGACGTTCCGCGTCGAGCCGAGCGGCGTGAACTTCGGCGAAGTCGCGCCGACCGATGCGGCCGCGACCCGCAGCGTGATCGTCCGCTCGAACGACCTCAAGACTCCCGAAAACTTCGTCGTCACCAAGGCGGAGTCGGGCGTCCCGGGCGTCACCGCCGAAGTGAAGCCGACCGCCAACAAGGGCGAGTATGAAGTCACGCTCCAGGTCGGCAAGGACGCGAAGGGCCCGCTCGACGGTAACGTCACGATCTACACCAACGACAAGACGAAGCCGATGGTCGTCGTTCCCCTCAAGGGCACGGTCAAGACCGCCACGGCCAGCGCGTCGAACAGCAAGTAACCACCTCACTCCGCATCGACGGAACAAAAGCCGGCGGCAACGCCGGCTTTTTTTCATTTACACCACGACGGAAATGCCAGTGCCGTCTCCGAGCGGAAGGATGGATGTCACGAGCCGCGGATCGGAGGAAAGCCTGCGGTTGAACGCGCGCAGCGCATCCGTCGCCGCGTCGTGCTCGCCCGCGGCGACCTGTCCTTTCCAGAGCAGGTTGTCGCAGACGATCATCGCGCCGCGCTCGAGCTTCGGCAGCAGCGCGTCGAGATACGCCTCGTACTCGGTCTTCACGCAGTCGATGAAGACGAAGTCGAACGGCCCCGTGAGCCGCGGCAGCACCTCCAGCGCCGCGCCCTCATGAAAGACGACGCGGCACGGCAGCGCCGCTTCACCGACGAAGCGGCGCGCCACCGCGAGCGTGTTGTGATCGATCTCGATCGTCTCGATGAGCGCCTCCGCCGGACACTCGCGCCCCATGACGACCACCGAGTAGCCGATGTTCGTGCCGACTTCCAAAACGCGCCGCGGCGAGGCCGCGCGGACGAGCGCGCGCATCAACTGCGCGACCTCCGGGTCGGCAATCGGATGCCCGTGCTCGTCCGCGAACTTCTCCATCTCTTCGAGCAACGCATCGCGCGGCGGCAGCAGCGACTCGAGATACTCCGCCTGGTTGCGTCGGAGAATGGCGTCGATCCGATCCTTCATCGCGTGCGATGTTACGACGGCTTTCGCGCGCGGACGAAACCGCTCATGAACGCGCCGTCGCCATACTCTTCGTAAACCCGCACCGGCTCGATGTCGATCGACGTGAAGCCGGCGTCCGCGAGCAGCCGCGCGTACTCGCGCTCGTGCAGCGCGCCGGCGATGCAGCCCGTCCACGCTTCGACGTCGCGCGCGAGCTCCTCGGGGATGTCCTCGCGCCGGCGGATGACGTCGGACACCGCGAAGCGCCCGCCGGGCCGCAGCACGCGGAACGCTTCCGCGAGCACGCGCGGCTTGTCCGTCGAGAGATTGATGACGCAGTTCGAGAGGATGACGTCGACCGAGCCGTCCGGCAGCGGGATCTGCTCGATCTCGCCGCGCAGGAACTCCACGTTCTCCGCGCCCGCGCGGCGCTTGTTCTCGTTCGCCAGCGCGAGCATCTCGTCCGTCATGTCGAGGCCGTACGCCTTCCCCTCCGGTCCGACGCGCCGCGCGGAAAGCAGGACGTCGATGCCGCCGCCGCTGCCGAGGTCGAGCACCGTCTCGCCGGGATGCAGTTCCGCGAGCAGCGTCGGATTCCCGCAGCCGAGCGACGCCAGCAGCGCCTCTTCCGGCAGTCCCGCCGTTTCATCGCCATAGAGATTCGAGGTGATCGGACCCGCCGTCCCGCACGCCGACCCGCCGCAGCACGACGCCTTGCCCGAACTCACCGAGCGCGCAGCCTGCGCGTATTTGTCGCGAACCGCTTCTTTGATATCCATACGAACCCTCCGCTCACATTCGCTTTCGCGAATATGCGGTCGGAGTTCGTATTTGTCAAGGCGAATGCGTTCGCGATCCGGATATTGCCGCGGATCGCGCGCTTGATTTGCGATGGCGAGGACGAAGATCCGTCTCGAATCACGCGATAGAAGATCGTGTACGGGAAGTTCCGCATGATTTTGGCGCGAACGTCGTCGAAATACACGGGCGCGCCGGCGGGAAACTCGGTGAGAAATTGGAGTGCGTGCCGCAACTCGCGGCGGAAGGCGTCGGCCGCCGCCGGCGACTTGCTCGCGTAATACGCCTGAGCCTCGCGACGATCCGCACGCGCGTTGCTCGAGAAGACGACCCTCACGCGATGTCGTCAGACCAGAACTCGTCCGGCGTCAGGCCGGGATCTTCACCGCTCTCGAGATCCGCCGCTCGACGGTTCACCTCCGCACGCCAGGAAGCCAGCCAGCGGGCATCGTACGAAGTCGCCGCAAGCTCTTCCGCAAGTTGCAGCCGGTCATCGCGCGTCAGTTCCATCGCAATCCGGCGCGCGTCTTCGAGCGTGGCGGGCATCGGGTCGGAGTCTACCGCGCCTCGACCGCCTCGCGCAGCTTCTCCGCCTGAAAGTGGGAGATGAGCGGCTCGATCACCACATCCAGGTTCCCGTTCATGACCTCGGGGAGGTTGTGCACGGTGAGGCCGATGCGGTGGTCGGTGACGCGGTCCTGCGGGAAGTTGTAGGTGCGGATCTTTTCCGAACGATCGCCGGAGCCGATCATGCCCTTGCGCGTGGCCGAGAGCTCGGCTTCGCGCTTGAGGCGCTCGATGTCGTAGAGGCGCGCCTTGAGGACCTTCAGCGCTTTCGCGCGGTTCTTGATCTGCGACTTCTCGTCCTGACACGACACGACGACGCCGGTGGGAAGGTGCGTCATGCGCACGGCCGAGTAGGTCGTGTTGACGGACTGACCGCCGGGTCCCGACGAGCAGAAGGTATCGATGCGAAGGTCCTTCTCCGCGATCTGGATGTCGATGTCTTCGGCTTCCGGCAGCACGGCCACGGTCACCGCCGACGTATGAATGCGGCCTTGCGTCTCGGTCGCGGGCACGCGCTGCACGCGATGCACGCCGGACTCGAACTTGAGGCGCGAGTAGACCTTCGCGCCTTCGATCTGGAGCGTCGCGTCCTTGATGCCGTTGACGGAGGAGTAGTTCGCGTCGGTGACGTCGACCTTCCAGCGGCGCGTCTCGGCGTAGCGGATGTACATGCGCATCATCTCGGCGGCGAAGAGCGAGGCTTCGTCGCCGCCGGTACCGGCGCGGATCTCGACGAAGACGTTCTTCTCGTCGTTCGGATCCTTCGGCTGCAGCAGCACGCGGAGCTCGGCTTCGAGCCGCGGCTCGCGCGGCTCGAGGTCGGCCAGCTCGAGCTCGGCGAGCTCGCGCATCTCGTCGTCGGAGCGCTGCATCTCGCGCGCGTCGCCGAGGCGTTTCCGCACGTCGCGCAGCTCGCGGTACTTGGCCGTGACCTCTTCGATCTCGGCGATGGCCTTCATGGTGTCGCGATACGCGGCGACGTCGGTGACGACGGAAGGATCGGCGATCTTCCGCTGCAATTCTTCGTACCGCTTTTCGATTTCGTCGAGTTTTTCAAACATGGCAACGGCGCTCCTCAGATATGAGAAGGAAAGAGTGTGCGCGGAGAGTCGCTAAGCGACGGCGGCTTGCTCGGGCTCGACGGCGTCGTACAGCAGCGCTTCTTTGAGGGCGATGAGGGCGATCTCGAGCTGCTGGTCGTCCGGCTCTTTGGTGGTGATCCGCTGCAGCCAGAGGCCGGGCTGGATCAGCGTGCGGCAGACGGGATTGCCGAGGTGGCGCGCGGAGAAGCGGATGACCTCGTAGGCGAGGCCGGCGATGAGCGGGATGAGCACGACGCGCGCGCCGAACTTGGCGATGAACGGCGCGGTGGCGGGGATCAGCGAGAAGACGAGGATCGAGATGGCCATGACGAACATCAGGAAGCTCGTGCCGCAGCGCGGATGCAGCGTCGACTTGCCGCGGGCGTTCTCGACGGTGAGATCTTCGTTCGCCTCGAAGGTGAACACGGTCTTGTGTTCGGCGCCGTGGTACTGAAACACGCGGCGGATCTCGTCCATCATCGAGATCGAGGCGATGTAGACGAAGAAGAACAGCGCGCGCAGGAGTCCGTCGACGGCGTTGTACGTGACGTTCCCCATGTGCGGCCACAGCCAGTGGCGGATGGCATTGGTGATGCCGAGCGGCGCGAGGATGAAGAGGCCGACGCCGAGGACGAGCGCGAGCAGCATCGAACTGGCGATGGCCCAGTTCGACATCTCCGTTTCGCCGTCCTCCCCTTCGCCGGCGACACTCGCGGAGAAGTTCAGCGCGCGCATGCCGAGGATGAGCGACTGGATCAGAACGACCGAGCCGCGCAGGACGGGGAACTTGAGGAACGGATACTTCGCGGTGACGGAGGTCAGCTTGTCCTTACGGATGGAGACGCCGCCATCCGGCTGGCGGACCGCGACGGAGTAGCCGGTCAGCGAGCGCATCATGACGCCCTCGAGCACGGCCTGACCGCCGATGAGCATGTCGACGTTACGGTCGCTGCCGGGGCGGTCGCCCTGGCTCGGCATCGCGGACGTGATCCCGTTCGTGAAGGCGCCGAACGCCCCCGCGATGAGCCGCGCCGCGCCGCGCCAGGAGCGCCCGAACGACATTACTTGCCCGCCGCCTTGGCCGGGACCTTCGCGTATTTCTTGGTGAAGCGGTCGATGCGGCCTGCCGTGTCGACGAGCTTCTGCTTGCCGGTGAAGAACGGGTGGCACTTCGAGCAGATCTCGACGCGGAGCTCTTTGCGGGTGGAGCCGGTGGTCCACTGCTCGCCGCACGCGCAGTGCACGTTGACCTGCTGATACTTGGGATGGATCTCTGGTTTCATGAACTTACCTCGAATGGATTTCTCGGTCCAGGTGCTGTGAAACGGCGAGTATACGAGAAAAATTGCGGCCGGCCCGCGGCGCGGCGTCTACCGCCCGCCGCACGCGCGCCAGATCCAGAACACGATCGCGCCGATGAGGCCGGACATCGGAATCGTGAGCACCCACGCCCAGACGATGCGCCCGGCGATGCCCCAGCGCACGGCGGAGAGCCTCCGCGTCGCGCCGACGCCGACGATCGCGCCGGTGATCGTGTGCGTGGTGCTGACCGGCACGCCGAACGAGGTAGCCATGAAGAGCGTGATCGCGCCGGCGGTCTCGGCCGCAAAGCCGCCCACCGGCTGCAGGCGCGTGATCTTGCTGCCCATCGTGTGGATGATGCGCCAGCCGCCGCTGAGCGTGCCGAGGGCGATCGCGGCGTGCGCGGCGAGGATCACCCACAGCGAGATGTCGAAGGTCTTGATGTAGCCGGCGGTGAAGAGCACGCCGGCGATGATGCCCATGGTCTTCTGCGCGTCGTTGCCGCCGTGGCCCAGGCTGTACGCGGCGGCGGAGACGAGCTGCAGTTTGCGGAACACGCGGTCGACGCGGCGTGGCGTGGCGCGTCGAAACACGTGGAGCGTGAGGACGCTGATGAGAAACGCCAGCACCATGCCGAGGAGCGGGGCGATGACGATGTAGATGAGCGTCTTCGTCCAGCCGGAGCTGATGATCGCGTCGGGACCGTAATTCGCGACGGCCGCGCCGGCGTAGCCGCCGATGAGCGCGTGCGACGAGCTCGTCGGCAGGCCGAAGTACCAGGTGATGAGGTCCCAGATGATGGCGCCCATGAGCCCGCCGAAGATGACGCCGAACGTCACCGCGGAGAGCTCGATCATCCCCTTGCCGATGGTCTTGGCCACCGCCGTACCGAAGGTGAACGCGGCGATGAAGTTGAAGGCGGCGGCCCAGATGACGGCCTGCCCCGGCGAGAGCACGCGCGTCGAGACGACGGTGGCGATGGAGTTCGCGGCGTCGTGAAAGCCGTTGATGTAGTCGAACGCGAGCGCGACGGTGATCAGCGCGACGACGGTCAGCAGCAGCATCGGTTCAGCCGTGCTTCACGACGACGTTCTCGAGCAGGTTCGCGACGTCTTCGCAGGCGTCGGTCGCTTCCTCGAGCAGGTCGTAGATCTCTTTCCACTTGATGACCACGATCGGGTTCGTCTCTTCGTCGAAGAGCTGGCCGATGGCGAGCTTGTGAATGCGGTCGGCCTCGTTCTCGAGGCGGTTGATCTCGATGGCGCGTTCGAGCACGCCGGTGCGCCGCTCCAGCGCTTCGACCGCGGCGCGGATCTCGTCGGTCTGCTGAATGATGATGCGCGTGAGCTCGCGCGCGCCGGTGCGGATGCGGTCGATGCGGTAGAGCGCGAAGAGCGCGGCGGCGTTGTCGATGGCGTCCATGACGTCGTCGAGCGTGCGCGCGAGCTCGTGGATGTCTTCGCGGTCGATCGGCGTGACGAAGGTCTTGTTGAGGCGCTGGATGATGCCGTGAGTGAGGAAGTCGCACTGATGCTCGACTTCCTTGATCTCGTGCTCTTTGTCGGCGATGGGAGGATCGGTGGCGAGCATCTGCTCGAGCAGGCGCGCGCCGTGGCGGAGCTGGTCCGCCATCAGCTTGAAGTCGTCGTAGAACTTCTCCTCACGGGGGATCAGTCGAAAGCGCGCCACGAACATCCTCCTGGAAGGCGGGCGAATTCTATGTCAACTAGGCGAGCCCGGCGCTGCCTCGAAGCGATAGCCCGAGCCGATCAGCGTGGTGATGCGGTCTTTTCCGATCTTCCGCCGCAGGTTCCGCACATGCGCGTCCACCGTCCGCGTCTCCACATCCTCGGCGACCTGCCAGATCTCCGCGAGGATCCGCTCGCGCGGCACGACCGCGGGCCGCAGCCGTACGAGCATCCATAAGAGCTCGAACTCTTTCTTTGCGAGCTTCACCTCTTCGCCGCGCACGTGCACGCGCAGCGTGCGCGGATCGATGCGCAGCTCGCCGTCGTCGTACACCTCGCCTTCGCCCTCGCTTCCCTTCGCGCGGCGCAGGACCGCGGCAACGCGCGCGAGGAGCTCGCGGACGCTGAACGGCTTGGTGAGGTAGTCGTCCGCGCCGAGCTCGAGTCCCATGATGCGATCGCCTTCCGCGCTGCGCGCCGTGAGGATGAGAATCGGCAGCTTCGCGGTCGGCGGATGCGACCGCAGCTCGCGGCAGATCGTGAAGCCGTCGAGGTCCGGCAGGTTCAGATCGAGGATGAGAAACGAGAAGCCGCCCGCCTGCACCGCGCGCAGTCCGTCGTGGCCGTTCGCGAAACTCCCGACGACGTAGCCCGCGCGCTCGAGGTTCAGCCGCACCGTGAACGCGAGGTCCGGATCATCCTCCACGAGCGCGATGCGAGTCTCCGCGAGCGTCACGCCCTAATTGTGCTCTTCCGCCAGCCGCACGTGCACGTTGGCTAGGCCTTCAGCGCAGCCGGCCGCGCCGGCCGCTTACGTGGTCTTCAACGGCAACGTCATCGTGAACGTCGACCCCGAGCCTTCTTCGCTCTCGACCGTGATCACGCCGCCGTGCGCTTCGACGATCGCGCGGGCGATGTAGAGGCCGAGTCCCAGGCCGCCGTAGTAGCGGCTCGAGACATTGCGCGCGCGGTGGAAGCGCTCGAAGAGCTGCGGGATCTCGTCTCTCGGAATGCCGATGCCGCGATCGCTCACGGACGTGCGCATCACGCCCTCTTCTTCGGCGACGCGCACCTCGATGTCGCTGCCTTCCGGCGAATACTTCAGCGCGTTCGACAGCAGGTTGTCGACGACCTGGCGCATGCGATCGGGATCGGCGATGACGAGCGACTCCGCGGCGTGCGCGTCGAAGCGCATGTCGCGCGTCGGATGCTGCACGCGGAACGCGGAGACGCGCCCTTCGATGAACTCGATCCAGCGGATCGTCTGCGGATGGATCTGCAGGCGGTTCGTCTCGATGCGGGAGACGTCGAGCAGTTCCGAGATGAGGCCCATCATCCGCTCGATCTCGCCGAGCACCGCGTTGATGTACGTCGCGCGCTCTTCGGGCGCGAGATCGTTGACCGTCTGCGCGAGCAGCTGCGTGTAGCCCTTGATCGTCGTGAGCGGCGTGCGCAGCTCGTGCGAGGCGACAGAGAGGAACTCGTCTTTCTTGCGGTCGAGCTCCTGTAGCGCCGTGATGTCGCGGATCACGAGCACGGCGCCGACGATGCCTTTGCTCTCGATCGGCGCCGCGGCGATCGAGAGATCGAGATCGCGTCCGGTGATGAGGTGCTTGCCGACGGCGAGGTAGTCGGGAACGGTCTGCCCGGCGAGCGCGCGCGCGTACGGCATCTCGGAGTCTGCGATGGCGCGGCCGTCGGAGTCGCGGAGATCGAGCTTGTCGAAGCGACCGTGCTCGATCGCCTCCGCGCGCGACGCGAGGCCGAACATGTTCAGCGCGGCCTGGTTCACGTCGACGACGCGCGCGTTCGCGTCGTAGACCCACAGGCCGTCCGTCATCGAGCCGAGGATCGAGTCGAGACGCGCGGAGCGCTCGGCCATCTGCGTGGCGAGGTCTTCGATCTCGCGACGCGCGCGCACCTGATCGGTGACGTCCTGCACGAGCACCGTGAGGCTCTGCGTGATGCCGGAGAAGCGGCCGCGCGCCGGCGAGATGATGCGATTGACGTAGCGCTTGCCGACGACGAGCTCCACGTCGACGCGCGGCTCGGCGGAATCCGCGACCTGTTTGAGGATGCCTTCGACGTCGGGCAGCACTTCATCCGCGCGCAGCGTGATGAGGCGCGTGTCGAACGAGATCTTGCCGAACTCCGCGGCGTAGTCGACGAAGCGCGCGTTGGCGAGCTCGAAGCGCAGCTCGTCGGCGGAGATGACGGCGATGCCGATCGGCGCGCTTTCGAGCACGGCCTCGAAGCGCACGCGCGCGTCGACTTCGCGCCGCGCCAGCTCTTCGGCCGCGCGATGGCCGTCCTGCGCGATGCGGGTGAGGCGGTGAATGTGGCTCGCGGCGCCGAGGCGTTCGGCGACCGATTGCGCGAACTCGAGATCCTCGGCGTCGAAGTTGCGGCGCGGATCGTTCTGCGAGATTACGACGGCGCCGACGCGCTCGCCGTACGACTCGATGGGCGTCGCGATGAGGCTCTGCTCCTGCAGCGCCGCCTTCACGGCGCGCTCTTGCTCGTCGCGCGCGAAGTCGAGCAGCGCATCGCCGCGGACTTCGAAGAAGAGCAGCGGGCGTCCGATCTGGAAGACCGTGCCGGGCAAGCCTTCGCCGGGACGATACGGATTGCGCGTGTAGTAGTCGCGGAACTGCGCGCTCTCCTTGTCGGTCGCGGCGAAGCCGACGAGATCGAGCATGCCGGTGACGGGGTGATAGACGTAGATGCGCACCATGCCGGCCACGGCCTGCGCGATGCGCGCGGCGGGGACGTCGAGGTTGTCGAAGCTCGCTTCCATGGCCACGACTTCGAGGCCGAGGTCGGCGAGCGCTTCGGCGCGTTTGCGGCGGCGCGCCTCGCGCTCCGCGTTCTGGCGCTCGTCGGTGACGTCGCGCGAGAGCACGACCGAGCCGACGATGCGGCCGTCGGTGTCGCGGATCGGCGCGGCCTTGAGGTTCACGACGCGGTCGTCGTTCGAGCGCACGTCGTGCACGAGGTAGTCGGACTTCACGAGCTCGCCGCGCAGCGCGCGCATCGACGGCAGCTCTTCGGCCGACAGCGGACTCCCATCGATGTAGCGATGGCGGTTGCCGCGCACGCGGCCGTCGGGATCGGGCGTGAAGAGCACGGCCGGCTCGCGTTGCGCGGCCGCGTTCATCCGTTCGAGCTTGCCGTGCGCGTCGTAGATCGCGGCGGATTCGGGGATCTGGTCGAGGATCGCGTTGACCTTCGCCATCTCGCGCACGGAGCGGTTGTGCAGCAGCGTGTTGTTGAGCGCGAGCGTGGCGTAGCGGCCGATCTCGTGGAAGAGCGAGACTTCCTCGTCTGTCCACTCGCGGCGCGCGTCGCAGTGGTGCATGCCGAACGCCCATGGCTCTTCTTCGCGCGGACGCAGCACCTGCATGATCGCGGACTCGATCTGGAAGCGCTGCGCGAGCTCGGGGTCGAGGTCGGCGTCGTTCGCCATCACGACGACGGGATGCGGCGTCTCCATCGCGCGGCGGATCAGCGCGCGCGAGCCGGTGAGCGGCACGGGACCGGTGTCCGTGAGATCGCCTTCCGCGCCCGGCGCCGCGGTCGTGAACGCGACTTTCGCGAACTCCGCCTGCTCGTGCACGGGATGCAGCAGCCACGCGCGGTCCGCGCCGAACTGCTCGCGCGTCACGACGACGATGCGGCGCAGCACCTCGCGCAGTTCGAGCGTGCCGGTGAAGGTCTCGAGAATGTTCGACAGAAAGCGATAGCGCTCTTCCGTCGTGAAGCGCGCGCGGTCGGACGACGCGGGCGAGAGATAACGCACCATCAGCTGACGGATGACCGCGTCGTCGCTGGCGCTCGCGGGCAATTCGAGCACGCGCGTCATCGGCTGTTTGCTCTCCGCCGCGTCTCGAACGCGCCGCCACGCGGAGTCGCTGCTCACGGCGATGAGGCGAAACGGCTCGCGGTCGATGAGCGCGAACGCCTCGGCTTCCGTGCCGGCGATGACCGGCGTGTAGCGGAGAGCACGCGCGATCTCGGCGGGGGTCTCGGCCGCGTGCTCCGCCGCAACGATGAGGACCTGATCGCGCATTGGGATTCCGGCGGACATGCTAGCAGAACGGTCTCTCATAAAATGCGCGCCATGCCGCAGAAGAAAACGTTCGACGATCTGGTCCGGTTGATGACGACGCTGCGCGGCCCGGACGGCTGTCCGTGGGACCGCAAGCAAACGCTGCCCGACCTCAAACCGTACGTCATCGAGGAAGCGTACGAGGTCGTCGACGCGATCGATCGCGACGACCGCGCGGCGCTGCTCGAGGAGATCGGCGACCTGCTGCTCGAAGCGGTGTTCGTCGCCGAGATCACGCGCGAGGAAGGGACGTTCGACATCTACGACTCCATCACCGCGATCCACGACAAGCTCGTGCGCCGCCATCCGCATGTCTTCGGCGACGCGCAGGCCGACGACGCGGAACAGGTGCTCGTCAACTGGGAGAAGCTCAAGCGCGACGAGCGCAAGGCGGAGAACAAGTCCGTGCTCTCCGGCGTGCCGCAGTCGCTGCCGGCGCTGCTCAAGGCGTCGCGCCTCACCGAGAAAGCCGCGCGCGTCGGCTTCGACTGGCGCCGCACGGACGACGTCTTCGACAAGCTCGATGAAGAGATGGCCGAGCTGCGCGCCGCCGTCGCCGCGGGCGATGCCGCGAACATCCACGAGGAGATCGGCGATCTCCTCTTCACGATCGCGAACATCGCGCGCAAGGTGAACGTGAACGCGGAGGAAGCGCTGCAGTCGACGAACCGCAAGTTCCAGTCGCGCTTCACGCACATGGAGACGCGCGTGCACGAGCGCGGGCAGAACATCGATCAGCTGACGCTCGAGGAGATGGATGCGCTGTGGGAGGACGCGAAGACACAATGACGCGGCTGCGCTTTCTGGCGACGCTGGCCGCGCTCGTCGTCGCCGCGGTCACTCTCCACGACGTTGCCGTGCCCCACGGCCGCGGCCTCGCCGCGCGCGGCGCGATCCTGGCCATCGACGAATACCGCGCGCATGTCTCGCCGCATCTGCGCGGCGTCGTGCGCTGCCGCTTCAGACCGACTTGCTCGGCTTACGGCCGCGAGGCGATCGTGAAGTACGGCTTTGCGAAGGGCTCGCTGAAGACGGCGTGGCGGCTCGCGCGCTGCGGCCCGTGGACGAAGCAGGGGACGGTCGATCGGCCGTAATTTCAACACTGGGACAGAAATCGTTCAGCACGCACGACTCGCAGTCCGGCTTGCGCGCGTGGCACGTGCGCCGGCCGTGAAAGATCAGGCGATGCGCGAAGATCGTCCATTCCTTGCGCGGCACGAGCGGCATGAGGTCCTGTTCGATGACGACGGGATCGGCGCTCGCGGTGAGGCCGAGGCGTCCTGAGACGCGCGTCACGTGCGTGTCGACCACGATGCCGACGTTCTTGCCGAACGCATTGCCGAGGACCACGTTCGCGGTCTTGCGTCCGACGCCGGGGAGCTCGACGAGCTTTTCCATCGTCTGCGGCACCTCGCCGCCGTGGCGTTCCACGATCGCCTTCGAGCAGTTGATCACCGCCTTCGCCTTGTTGCGGAAGAAGCCGGTCTGCTTGACGTCGGTCTCCATCTCCACGAGGTTCGCGTTCGCGAACGCGGCGGGATCGGGGTACTTGCGGAAGAGCGACTTCGTGACGATGTTGACGCGCACGTCCGTCGACTGCGCGGCCAGGATGGTCGCGATGAGGAGCTCGAACGCGTTCATGAAGTCGAGCTCGATGTGCGCGTCCGGATGGCGTTTCTTCAGACGCTTGTTGACTTCGGCGGCGCGGACCTTCAGATCGGGCATAACGTCATAGAATCCTCTCATGACCACGACCGTTCACGAGCCTCGCACGATTCGCGCGCCGCGCGGCACCGCGCTCTCCTGCCGCGGCTGGCAGCAGGAAGCGGCGCTGCGGATGCTGATGAACAACCTCGACCCCGAGGTGGCGGAACGGCCCGAACAGCTCATCGTGTACGGCGGCATCGGCAAGGCCGCGCGCAACTGGGAGTGCTACGACGCGATCGTCGACACGCTCAAGCGCCTCGGCAACGACGAAACGCTGCTCGTGCAGTCCGGCAAACCGGTCGGCGTCTTCCGCACGCACGAACACGCGCCGCGCGTGCTCATCGCGAACGCGAACCTCGTTCCGCATTGGGGCACCTGGGACGAGTTCCGCCGCCTCGACGCGCTCGGACTGACGATGTACGGCCAGATGACCGCCGGCTCGTGGATCTACATCGGCACGCAGGGCATTCTGCAGGGCACGTACGAATGCTTCGCCGCCGTCGCGAAGAAGCTCTTCGGCGGCTCGCTGCGCAACAAGCTCGTGGTCACCGCGGGCCTCGGCGGCATGGGCGGCGCGCAGCCGCTCGCCGCGACGATGAACGAGGCCACCGCGCTCGTCGCGGAGATCGATCCGACGCGCATCCAGCGCCGGCTCGACAAACGGTACCTCGACGAGCAGGCGCCGTCGCTCGACGCTGCGATCGCACGCGCGCTCGAAGCGCGCGACCGTGGCGAAGCGGTGTCGATCGGCGTCGTCGCGAACGCGGTCGAACTGCTCGAGGCGCTCATCGAGCGCGGCATCGTGCCGGACGTGCTCACCGACCAGACCTCGGCGCACGACGAGCTGACCGGCTACGTGCCGAATGCGATGTCGTTCGACGAGGCGCTCGCGCTGCGCGTCGCGAATCCCGAGCACTACATCGCGCTGTCGTACGCGGCGATGGCGCGGCACATGCGCGCGATGATCGAGCTGCAGAACCGCGGTGCGATCACGTTCGACTACGGCAACAACCTGCGCGGTCAGGCGCAGAAAGCGGGCGTTGCGAACGCGTTCGACGTCGGCGGCTTCGTGCCGCTGTTTATCCGTCCGCTGTTCTGTGAAGGAAAGGGTCCGTTCCGCTGGGCGGCTCTCTCCGGCGATCCGAACGATCTGTTCGTGACGGATGAGGCGATCCTCGAGCTCTTCCCGCACGATGAGGCGCTGCATCGCTGGATCCGTATGGCGCAGAAGCGCGTCGAGTTTCAGGGACTGCCGGCGCGCATCTGCTGGCTCGGTTACGGCGAGCGCGACAAGGCGGGGCTGCTGTTCAACCGTCTCGTGGCGGAGAAGAAAGTCTCGGCGCCGATCGTCATCGGCCGCGATCATCTCGACGCCGGCTCGGTCGCGTCGCCGAATCGCGAGACCGAGGCGATGAAGGATGGCTCGGACGCGATCGCGGACTGGCCGATCCTGAACGCGCTGCTCAACACCGCGTCGGGCGCGACGTGGGTGTCGGTACATCACGGCGGCGGCGTCGGCATCGGCTACTCGCTCCACGCGGGCATGGTCGTGGTGGCGGACGGAACGGAAGCTGCAGCCGCACGGCTGCAACGAGTACTGACGAGCGATCCGGGGACGGGCGTGATGCGTCATGCGGATGCGGGTTACGACGAGGCGATTGCGGTCGCGCAGCAGCGCGGCGTCGATCTGCCGATGATCCGTTAGCAACATTCGCGACACGACCGTCGCTCATCGTGGTTGAATGCGAATACGTTCGCGACCCCGGACGTTCTCGGCAGCACTTCCAGGAGGTGGAATCATCAGCGACACGCAGCAGCCGCAAAAAGACTGGGTGAACATTCTCTTCCTCACCCTCACGCCCGTCATCGGAATCGCAGGCACGGCCGCGTACACCTGGTACGCCGGCTTTCACCTCTGGATGCCGATCCTGATGGTTGCCATGTACGGCGCGGTCGGCATCTCGATCTGCGCCGGCTACCACCGTTTCTTCTCGCACAAGAGCTACGAGGCCGCGTGGCCGGTGCAGCTCTTCTACGCGTTCTTCGGCGCGATGGCCGCGCAGAACTCGATCCTCTGGTGGTCGTCGAGCCACCGCGTGCATCACAAGTACGCGGACAAGGATTGGGATCCGTACAACATCCGCCGCGGCTTCTGGTGGGCGCACATCCTCTGGATCTTCTACCGCAACGATCAGCGCGACGACACGTTCGCGAATGCGCCCGACCTGCTCGCGAACAAGATCGTGATGTGGCAGCACCGCTGGCACAAAGCGATCCTCATCGTGGGCGGCTTCGGCGTGCCGACACTCATCGGCGCGGCGTTCGGCGATCCGATCGCCGGCCTGCTGTGGGGCGGTTTCGCCCGCATCGTGGTCATCCACCACACCACGTTCTTCGTCAACTCGCTCGCGCACACCCTCGGCAAGCCGGTGTTCAACGCGGAAGCCTCCGCGCGCGACAACTGGCTCGTCGCGCTGGTCACGCTCGGCGAGGGCTATCACTCGTTCCATCACCGCTTCCCCGCCGACTTCCGCAACGGCATCCGCTGGTACCAGTGGGATCCGGCGAAGTGGTGGATCGGCGCGCTGCGCCTCACCGGTCTCGCGAAGTCGCTCATCGCGACGCCCGCGCCGCAGATCGAACAGGCGCGCATGCGCGCCGCGATCGGCCTCGTGCAGGAGAAGATCGCCACCGCGCGCGGCACGATCGCCGATGAAGCGCGCCGCCGCCTCAACGTGGCCACGCGTCACCTCGAGCGCGCGGTCGCACTCTGGCGCGCCGGACTCGAAGCGCGCGCGCAAGGCTTCGCGACGTGGCGTCAGCAGACGCGACTCTCGAAGCGCCACGTCCGCCGCTCGCGCCGTCACTGGAAGCGCGCCGTGCGGATGCTCGAACAGGCAGCGTAACCTTTGCCCACGCGGAGCGGCGCCCGCCGCTCCGCGTTTTCCCCTCACTGCCGGATCTTGCGCAGCGCCCGCTGCGCGTCGCGCGCCTGACGCGGACAGATGCACCGCTGCTTCGCCACGCGCTCGTACAACACGACCGCCGCATCGCGTTCGCCCGCATCCGCGTGCTTCGCCGCGTCGTCGAGCGCTTCCTCGGCAGCGGCGCGCTGCCGTTCGAGCGCCTTGCGAACCATGCTTTCGACGTCCGCGAGTCCCAGCACGCCGTTGCGGCTCTCGATGCGCGCGACGACGTGACCGTCGCCATCCGCCAGCACCGCCACCGGCAACTGTTCGACGTCGAGCCGCTCGAGCATCTCCGCATCGTCCGAACGAACGACGCGCATCGCGACGCAATGCGAGGCCGCGACGAGCTCCGCCGACGCGAGCAGCGCCGCGTGCCGCAGCTCGTCGGGCGAGGCCGGAACCCAGTAGAGGACGAGCGCGGCGTCGCCGGGCACCTCGTGCGCGTCGTGCACGAGCAGCTTCCACGGGACGAGCACGGCCGCAGGCTCCCCGTCCGCGAGCGCCGAGGCTCCGGTCAGCAGGAGGGAGATCGCCGCAATGGGGACCGTCCAGCGCCGCATGACACCACGCACCTGCGAAGGGAACGGCCGCGATTATACGCCGCCGGAGAAAAGCACTCTCGCGGCGCATTCAGCAAGTAGAATCCGGGACAACTCCGGTTCAACGACATTCATGGGAACTCTTCGGGAGACTCTGGGCCACTACGAGATTCTGGGCCCGATCGGCGCGGGCGGAATGGGCGAGGTCTACTCCGCGCGCGACCCGAAGCTCGGCCGCCGTGTCGCCATCAAGATCCTCCCCACGCGGCTCATCAACGACCGCGACAACCTGAGCCGCTTCACGCAGGAAGCGCGCTCCGCGTCCGCGCTCAATCATCCGAACATCGTCACGATCCACGAGGTCGGCACGCGCGAGGGCGCGCCGTACATCGTGATGGAGTACATCGACGGCACCGATCTCCGCGCGCTCATCGCCGAAGGTCCGCTTCCCGCGCGCAAGGTGCTCGAGATCGCGTCGCAGATCGCCGACGGCCTCGCCGCCGCGCACGAGCGCGGCATCATCCACCGCGATCTCAAGCCCGAGAACATCATGGTCACGCGCGACGGCTTCGTGAAGATCCTCGACTTCGGCCTCGCGAAGATCATCCAGCCAGCCGGCGAAAGCAGCGACCATACCGTGGAGCTCGAGACGCCGGGCACGAACCCCGGCACGATCCTCGGCACCGTCGGCTACATGTCGCCCGAGCAGGCCACCGGGCGCCGCCTCGACTTCCGCTCCGATCAGTTCGCGCTCGGCGCGATCCTTTACGAGCTCGTCACCGGCGTCTCCGCGTTCGAAGGGGAGACCGCGATCGACACGCTCGCCGCGATCCTGCACAAGGAGCCGGCGCCGATCGCCAAATACAACCCGCACATTCCGGCGCAGCTCGCCGGCATCATCGGACGGCTGCTGTCGAAGTCTCCCGACGGGCGCTACGCGTCGCCGCGCGATCTCGCCACCGAAGTGCGTTTGCTGCGCGACCGCGTCGCGGCGGAAGAGAGCGGCTTTCATCGCTCCGCGCCGTACTCGCCGTTCGCGGAGAAACGCACGCTCACGATGGGCGCGGTGGTGCTCGCGCTCATCCTCGGCGGCGCGCTCTTCTTCGCGTGGCGGCGTTCGTCGAGCGTCGCCGCGCCGGCGGCGAACGCCGCGTCCGTCGCGGGAACGCCCGCGCAGCCCGCGGCGAAGAAGTACCTCGCCGTGATGCGCTTTCAGGATCTCAGCGGCGAGCCGAACGGCCAGCTCGTCGTCGACGGCTTCGCCGAAACGCTCATCGCGCGCCTCGCGCACTTTCCGACCATTCAGGTGATGCGCGCGCCCACGTCCGACGCGGGCAACGGCGATCCCGCGAAAGTCGCGCACGACCTCGGCGCGAACCTCGTGCTCACCGGCTCGATGATGCGCGACGGCAACCGCATCCGCGTCACGTACTCGGTCGTCGATCCGGCGACCAGGCGAACGTGGCGCGATCTAATCGAAGGCAGCGTGTCGGATTTGTTCGCCGTGCAGGACGACGTCGCCGACAGCGTCGCGCGCAACCTGAACCTCGGCACGAGCGCCGTGCGCGTGGCGCTCGACCCGACGGTTTCGCAGCAGCGCTACCTCGAGGCGCTCGGACACCTGCGCCGCTACGACAGCGAGACGTCGCTCGACAGCGCGATCCGCATCCTCGATCAACTCGGCGAATCGCCGAGCGTGCAGTCGGCGCTGGCGCGCGCGTATCTGTACAAGTTCCAGAACACGCGCCAGCCGCAATACGCCGCCGCCGCCGGCCGCGCCGCCGACCGCGCCCTCGCCCAGGACCCGCAAAGCCTCGACGTCAACATCACCCTCGGCGAACTGCGCCGCCAGACCGGCCGCTACAACGAAGCCATCGACGCCTTCCTGCGCGTGCTCTCCCAACAGCCGAACAACGCCGACGCCGTGCTCGGACTCGCGGAGACGTACAAGGCGTCCGGCGATTTCAAAGGTGCGGAAGCGTCGTACAAACGAGCCATCGCCCTGCAGCCAAATTTCTGGGGTGGGTACAACAAGCTCGGCGCGTTCTATTACACGCAGGGCCGCTACGCCGACGCGATCCCGCAATTCCAAAAGGTCGTCGAGCTCGTGCCCGACAATGACCGCGGCTACAACAACCTCGGCGCGATGTACCAGAGGCTTGGGCAGTACGACAACGCCGTGCGGGTGTTCGAGCAGTCGGTCAAACGGCTGCCGTCATCGCAGGGCTATTCGAATCTCGGCACCTGCTATTACTTTCTCGGCCGCTATGCGGCGGCGGCCGCCGCCGATGAACATGCCGTCGCGATTACGCCGCACGAGTACGTGTATTGGCGCAACCTCGGCGATGCCTATCGCTGGCTGCCCTCTCCTCAGAAAGCCCATACCGCTTACGAGCGAGCCGTGGCGCTCAGCGACGATGCGATCCGCGTGAATCCCAACGACGCATATGCGTACATGCAGCGTGCGACTGCATTGGCGAAACTCGGCCGGGACCGCGAGGCGCGCGTCTCGATCCTGCGCGCGCTCGAACTCGATCCGCGCTTTGCGTCGAATGCGTACGAAGCGGCAGTGATCGCGAACATTGAGGGTGCGCGCGATGAAACGGATGCGCGCATCGAGCAGGCACTTCGTCTCGGCTACAACGCGGACGACATCCTGCGCGACCCTGAATTTGCGAACCTGACGAAAAGCGGTAGGCTGCAATCCATCATCGCGGGGTTCCGGTCCAAGCCCCGCGAGAACTAACCGCAGGGAGGAGCTACCGCATGGCTAACGATCATCCTGAAAAAGCCGTTCGCATTACGCTCGATGGCACCGGGCTGCCCGTGCCCGATCACGATCCGATCGAGGTCCGGAAGAACAATCACAAGATCCGCTTCGAAGCAGACTTCCCGTTCACCGTCGACATTGACGGGTACAGTGACGTGAAGCATTCGTCCACGGCGCCGTATCACGCGAAGACCGGCCCATTCCCGGACGAGCGTACGCACAAGTATTCAATTACGGCCAACGGACAGACTCACGATCCCGACATCGTCGTCAAACCGTAATCCGCACCGCCCCCCGTTCCGTGCTCGCTCTCGCGAGCACGGAACGGCACCACCGGCGCGCTACTGCACTTTCTCGGGGTAGATCGCGACCTTCCCCGCCGAGCGGAGCTCGAGGGAGCGCTTCGAGACCGCGTCCATCACTTTGGCCGTGTTCTGGCTGAAGAGGAACTCGCGGACCGCGGGGCGAATGAGCTCGTAGGGAACGATGTCCTGCGGCTCCTGCTCCTCGACGTAGATGAGGTGATAGCCGTCGTTCGCTTCGACGATGCCGCTCATCGCGCCGGGCTTGAGGTTGAAGATCGCGTCGCCGAGCTTCGGATCGATCGAGTCGGCGGTCACCCAGCCGAGGTCGCCGCCGTTCTTCGCGGTGGCAGCGTCCTCGGAGACTTTTGCCGCGGCGTCGGCGAACTTCTGCGTGAAGGCACTCAAGCTGCCGGCGGTCGCGGCCTGCATCCGCACCGGCTGCAGGTCGCTCATCAGCTGCGCGACGATCGCGCGCGCCTCGACGGGCGTACGGTTCTTCGTGGTCACGAGGATGTGCCGCGCCTTCGCGCGCGGCGGCGAGACGAACTCGCTGGTCTTGTGCTCGTCGTAGAACGCGCGCACCTGCTCCTCGCTCACGATCGGCGCGGCGATGACGTCGCGGATGTAGAGATCGAACAGCTGCGACTCGCGCGTGGCCGCGAGCTCGGCCTGCACCTCGGGGCGCTTGTCGAAGCCCTTCGCCACCGCTTCCTGCACGATGAGGCGCTTGGCCACGTAGTTCTGCAGCAGGCCGCGCTTGCCGCCCGCGTTCTTGCGGTACTGGTCGCGCATGTTCTCGCTGAGGCGGTACCAGAGCACGTCCAGCTGCCCCTGCGTGATCGGGTCGCCGTTGACTTCGGCGACGACGACCTTCGACGGATCGGCCGGCGCGGCCGCGGGCGCGGCGGCGGGCTGTTGTGCTGCGAGCGGCGCGGCGAGCAGCGCACCGAGGATGAATCGCTTCATGGACGGAAATCTCCCTTCGTTTGACAACGCGAAGTCTCAGACGCGGCACGGCCGGACGAGGTTCCGCCACGCCGCGAACGCGCTGACCAACCCCACAGCGGGGAGAGGCATTCCGCGCCGTTTTCGTGTCAACATGATTCGTGCGTTTTCCACACCTGTGGATTTCCTGTCAGGCACGACGCCGCGACGCTGTTGAAAACCTGGGGATGCGCACGTCCGCGCGAACTACGCCTCGTAGAATCGCGCTCCTCGTCCAATGAGCGTTGCCCAACTCGACGTAGCCCTCGATCGGCCCATGCCGCAGAGCCCGGATGCGGAGCGCGCGGTCCTCGGCTCGATCCTCCTCAACAACCACGCCTTCTACCGCGTCATCGGCACGATCGACACCGATGACTTCTTCCGCGACGCGCACCGCGTGATCTTCGCGACCATGCGCCGCATGGCGGAGCAGAGTCTGGAGATCGAGCTGCTGACGCTCAAGGAAGAGCTCGCGAAGCACGCGCAGCTCGAGCAGGTCGGCGGCGCCGCGTTCATCTCCTCGCTCATCGACGTCGTGCCCGACGTCGCGAACGTCGAGCGCTACGCGCACATCGTCAAAGAGAAGTCGATGCTGCGGCGCCTCATCGTCATGGGCAACAGCGTGATGCGAGCGGCGCTCGACGCGCCGAGCGAGCCGAGCGAAGTGCTCACCATCGCCGAGAAGTCGCTCTACGAAATCGCCGAAGGCAGCACCGACAAAGGCTTCGTCGGCCTCGACCGCATCACGCGCCAGAACATGTCCGCGATCGAGCAGATCCATGCGAACGCGGGACGCCTCGTGACGGGGTTGCCCACCGGCTACGACCGCTTCAACGAGATGACGTCCGGCTTCCAGCCGCAGGACCTCATCATCCTCGCGGCGCGGCCTTCGATGGGCAAGACCTCGTTCATGATGAACATCGCCGAGTCGATCGCCATCCCGGGCAAAGACGGCCTGCCGCGCAACGGCGGCGAGCGGCTGTACGGCGTCGGCGTCTTCTCGCTAGAAATGTCCAAAGAGCAGATCGGCCTGCGCATCCTGTCGTCGGAGTCGGGCGTATCGAATCACCTCATCCGCAGCGGCATGCTCTCCGAGCGCAACTGGCGCGATCTCGCCGAAGCGGGCGCGCGGCTGTCGAAGGGAAAGATCTACATCGACGACACGCCGGGCATGGACCCGCTCGAGATGCGCGCGAAGGCGCGGCGCCTCAAGATGGAAGTGGGCCTCGACATGATCATGGTCGACTACCTGCAGCTCATGTCGGTCAAAGGCAAGATCGAATCGCGGCAGCAGGAAATCTCGCAGATCTCGCGCGGCCTGAAAGCGATCGCGAAAGAGCTCAACGTGCCGCTGCTCTCGCTCTCGCAGCTCTCGCGCCGTCCCGAGCAACGCACCGGCGACCACCGTCCGCAGCTCTCCGACCTCCGCGAGTCGGGATCGATCGAGCAGGACGCCGATCTCGTCGCCTTCATCTACCGCGATGAGGTGTACAACAAGGACTCGGAAGAGAAGGGCATCGCCGAGATCATCATCGCCAAACAGCGCAACGGTCCGATCGGCGACTTCAAGCTCGTGTTCCGCAACGACATCACGAAGTTCTTCAATTACGAACCACAGCCGGAGTACCTGCCGGGAGAGTGAGATCCATGTGGATATTCACCTCCGGCGTTCGCTCGTCCAAATCCACTGTGAAAATCCGGCGAGTAAGCTGCTCAAAACCTGTGAGGCGTACATGCGAGCCAGCCAAGCGAACTTCTTGTTGAGTGCAATTCGATTCTTGACAGACGACGCACGACTCCACGGCGTACAGAATGTCGACGAAGCAGCCCTTCCGCTGAAAAACGCCATCTTCAAAGCGGCACGAACGTCCGACAGGTTGTCTACGGCGCGATGCGTGTTCCGAAGGGTGTTGCGACGGAATCGGCGAGCGGTCGTCGCAAGACCGATCGACCGACGACCGCTCGGTTCCTCCGCGCGAGCGACCCGGTCGCGCGCCCGGTAGTGGCGAACGGAATCGCGCGTAAAAGCCGCTGCGTTTCGTTCCGATGAGGAATTCATTCATGAAGACGATCGCCGCGCTCGTGCTGCTCCTCGTCGCGAACCTCGCGCACGCCGACGTCGTGCACGTGGTCGTCGACGACGCGATTCATCCGGTGACGGACGAGTTCATCGCGCGGGCGCTCGATCGCGCGGTGGCGCAAAAGTCGTCCGCGGTCGTGCTCGAATTGCGCACGCCGGGCGGACTCGAGTCGTCGATGCGCAAGATCGTCGAGAACATCCTCAAGTCGCCCGTACCGGTGCTCGTGTGGGTCGGCCCGGCCGGCTCGCGCGCGGCGTCGGCCGGCTTCTTCGTGCTCGAAGCGGCCGACATCGCGGCGATGGCGCCCGGCACGAACACGGGCGCCGCGCATCCCGTGCTGATGGGCGAGAAGCTCGATGACGTGATGAAGATGAAGCTGCAGAGCGACGCGGCGGCCTTCATCCGCAGCATCGCGCAGCGGCGCGGACGCAACGTCGCCGCGGCCGAAGCGGCCGTGCGCGAGGCGAAGTCGTTCACGGAACAGGAAGCGCTGACGCAGCACGTCATCGACGTCATCGCGCCCGACGTCCCTTCGCTGTTGCGCTGGGCCGACGGCCGCACGATCAAGCGCTTCAACGGCACGACCACGATCCTGCGCGTCGCCGGACAACCGGTGACGCCGTTCGAGATGACGCTCAAGCAACGCCTCCTCGCGTGGATCATGGATCCGAACGTCGCGTTCCTGCTCTTCGCGCTCGGCGCGCTCGCGCTGATCGCGGAGTTCAACCATCCCGGCGCGGTGCTGCCGGGCGTCGTCGGTCTCATCGCGATCCTGCTCGCGATCTTCGCGCTGAATCTGCTGCCGACGCGCTTCGCGTCCGTCGCGCTGATCGGCGCCGCGTTCGTCCTCTTCGCGCTCGAGGCGAGGTACACCTCGCACGGCGTCCTCGGCATCGGCGGCGTGATCTGCATGATCTTCGGCGCCATCACGCTCGTCGACGGACCGATCCCCGAGCTGCGCGTGCGCCTCGTCACGGCGCTCGCGGTGAGCATCCCCATCGGCGCGATCGCGGTGTTCCTCATGACGCTCGTCGTGCGCGCGCGGAAGAACCGCGTCGCGACGGGAAGCGAGGCCATGGTCGGCGAGATCGGCATCGCGCGCACGCACGTCAATGCCGACGGCAAGGTCTTCGTGCACGGCTCGCTCTGGAACGCGCAGGCCGCGCAATCGCCGATCGAGGAAGGCTCACGGGTGCGCGTGCGGCGTGTCGAAGGATTGCGCGTCGTCGTCGAAGCAGCGGATTAGCTGTTCTTGACCCACGGCAGTTCCCACCGCCCTTCGCCCTCGTCGAGCGCGGGGAGCGGAACGGGCTTGCCGAGGCGCTTGAGCTGCTGGAACTCCCAGAGCTTCGCGTACTTCCAGAACGTGTAATAGACGTGCATGCCGACGGAGATCAGGCCGCGCGCGCCGTCGAGAAAGCCGAGGTTGAAGACGTAGTCGCGCACGAACTTCGCGAAGGCGTGGCTGAAGATGCCCCACACGCCGGTGGTTTTGCCGTCGATGAACATCTGCGCGGCGCCCCAGTTCGCGTAGCGCGTCATCTTCGCGATCATGTGATCGAACGAGCGGATGTAGAAGTGCAGCATCTTCGCGCGCAGGTCGACCGTCGCGCCGTCGACGAGGAGGTCCGCGTGGACGCGCTTGTTCGGATAGCGCGCGTGGCCGCGGTGAAAGAGGCGCGTCACGCGGTCGCGCTGCAGGCCGCTGTATTTCACTTCCTTCCCGAGCATGAAGTTGCGGCGGCCGACGGAGTAGGCCCACACGTCGAGCGGACCTTCGAGCGTGCGCAGGAGCTCGTCGCGCAGCGGCGGCGTCACGCGCTCGTCGGCGTCGATGACGAAGATCCAGTCGTTCGCGGCGCGGTCGATGGCGTAGTTCTTCTGCGAGGCCGCGCCGAGGTATTCGCGCTGTTCGATGCGGACGCGGGGGAAACGTTCGCGGACCAGCTCGATCGTGCCGTCGTTGGAAAACGAGTCGAGGAGGTAGATCTCGTCGGCCCATTCGACCGAGCGGAGGCACTCCTCGATGTTCTCGATTTCATTGAGGGTGTGAATGAGAACCGTGACGGAAGGGCGCGCCATAGGCCGCGCGCATTCTAGAATGCGCACCATGCACCACAAAACGCTCGCCGTTCTCGCGTTGCTCGCCGCCGCATGCGCCCACACCACGATGCCGACCACGACGCCGGAGACGCCCGCGCCGCCGGTGCTGGCGACGACCGGGAGCGCGCCCGCGGCGACCACGCCGCCGCCGGCCTCGCCTTCGTCGTCGTCGCAGGCGATGAGCGCGGCGCCGGAGAGCGTCACGCGCTCGACCGTGCTCATGGCGTCGAACACCGCCGGCTCGCAGGTCGTGCATCGCAACGGCAACGAGCTCACGGTCGACTACGAGTTCAACGACCGCGGGCGCGGACCGAAGACGCACACCGTCATGCACCTCGACGCGCGCGGCGTCCCGGAGTCGGTCGAGATCACCGGCAACGACTATCTCAAGCAGCCGATCGAGGAACACTTCGACACGACGAACGGCGTCGCGTCGTGGAAGAACACCTCGGAGTCGGGGCACGGCAACGCCGGCGCGTATTACCCGACCATGTACGGACCACCTGAGGAAGTGGGCGTGCTGGCGAAGGCGCTGTTGGCGGCGGGCGGATCGCTGCCTGTCCTTCCCAGCGGAACGGTGGCCATCCGGAAAACCGGCGAGGCGGATCTGCACGGCACGCACGTCACCGCGTACGAACTGAGCGGCCTCGGGCTGCAGCCGTTCGAGATCTGGCTCGACGACCACCAGAACTTCTTCGCCAGCGTCTCCGCGTGGTCGTCGACCATCCGCGAAGGCTTCGAGGCCGACGCGAAGCAGCTCATCGAGCAGGAGGAGGCGCGCGGCCACGCGCGCACCGCGGAGCTCGCGAAAAAGTACACGCACACGCCGGCCGGCAACCGCATCGTCGTCACCAACGCGCGCATCTTCGACCCGCGCACGATGAAGCTCTCGGAGCCGACGACGATCGTCGTCGAAGGCAACCGCATCGCGTCCGTCGGCACGCCGACCGAGCGCAACGCCGCGGAGCTCATCGACGCACAGGGCAAAGTTGTGCTGCCCGGCCTCTGGGACATGCACCAGCACTTCAGCGAGATCGACGGCCTGCTCGACATCGCGTCCGGCGTCACCTCCGCGCGCGACCTCGGCAACGACAGCGACACCGTCATGGATCTGAAGCAGAAGTTCGAGAGCGGCGCCGCGATCGGACCGCGCATCTCGCTCGCCGGACTGGTCGACGGCCGCGGACCGTACAAGGGACCGACGAACATCCTCGCCGACAACGAAGAGGAAGCGAAGAAAGCGATCGACTTCTTCGCCGGCCGCCACTACGAGGGGCTGAAGATCTACAGCTCCATCAAGCCCGAGCTCGTGCCGTTCATGGCGAAGTACGCGCACTCGAAAGGCATGCGCGTCAGCGGTCACATCCCCGCGTTCATGACCGCGTCGCAGGCCGTCGACGCCGGCTACGACGAGATCCAGCACGTCAACATGCTGCTGCTGAACTTCATGCCGGACGTGAAGGACACGCGTACGCCGGCGCGCTTCACCGAAGTCGCGAAACGCGCGGCCGATCTCGATCTGAACTCGCCGGAAGTCCAGGCGTTCTTCGCGAAGCTCAAGGCGCACAACACCGTCAGCGATCCGACGCTCGTCGCCTTCGAAGGCATGTTCACCGCGCGCAACGGCAGCGTCTCGCCGAGCTACGCCATGGTCGCGGACCGCTTCCCCGCGCAGCTGCGCCGCGGCCTCCTCACCGGCGGACTACCCGTGCCCGACGGCATGGACGAGCGCTATCGCGCGTCGTTCCAGAAGATGCTCGACATGGTGAAGGCGCTGCGCGACCACGGCATCCGCATCGTGGCCGGCACCGACGACTTCGCCGGCTTCGCGCTCGACCGCGAGCTCGAGCTCTACGTGAAGGCCGGCATCCCCGCGCCGGAAGTGCTCAGCATCGCCACGCTGCGCCCCGCGCAGATTCTGAAGCGCGAGCAGAACCTCGGCACGATCGAAGCCGGCAAGCTCGCCGACTTCATCATCGTCAACGGCGATCCGACGCAGAACATCAGCGACATCCGACACGTGGCGACGGTGGTGAAGGACGGAAAGATCTTCAATCCGAAAGAACTGTGGACGGAGTTGGGGATCGCGCCGGAGTAGGCGCTTCGGCACGCCTACAGCGTGTAATTCTTCTCGAGCAGCACGCGCGCGCGGCGGTCGCGCAGGTTCCGGATCTGCGACTCGATGTCGCGCTCGTACGGAATCTTGCGATGGCTCGCGTACACCGGCGCGTCGACGGTGATCTTCTTCAGCTCCTCGCCGAACGTCTGCGGCGAGAGATGCGCGGTCTCGTCGGCGAGCGCCTGCTGATCGTTCGGGAACGACGCCTCGGTCACGACGGCGACGACGTTCGGCGTCTTGTTCGTCCGCTTCCAGATCTCCTGCGTCGGCCCCGTGTCGCCGGTGAAGACGATCGACTGGCCGTTCAGCTCGAGGATGACGCCCGACGCCGGGATCTGATGATCGACCGGCACGGCGGTCAGCGCGACGTCGTTGAAGGTGATGCGCTTACCCGGCGTCAGCGCGCGGTAATGCACGGCCGGCTTGCCGCTGAGCGGCGAGACGATCTCCGAGAAGTCGGGCCAGACGATGCCGTTGAAGACGTCGCGCACGAGGAGGTCGAGCACGTCGCGCGCGGCGAAGATCGTCAGCGAGCCAACGTTCTGGCTGAACCGATTGTGGATCAGATGGGGGAGGTCGCGGATGTGATCGGCGTGCGGATGCGTGATGAACACGCCCTGAATGCGGCCCTGCTGCGCGAACGAGAGCTTCGAGGTGAGAGTGCCGGCATCCACCGCGAACCAGTCGTCGATCAGGTACCCGGTCAGGTTATGTTCTGCATCCGACGCTCCATACGCGCCGAGCACCTTCAGCCGCATCTCCCATCCTTCACAGTCAGCTTTCGCGCGAGGGGACTGGCCACTATTCTTGCAGCGCGCTCCCGGGAAGTCCAGCGGAGTGACGCCGCTCACAGATGCCTCGCCCATTGAAGGTTGATGCCACGCTCGCGCCATTTCACGCCGCCGTGCGTGAATGGTTCGCGTCGTCGTTCGCCGCACCGACGCGCGCGCAGCAGCTCGGATGGCCCGCCATCGCGCGCGGCGACTGGACGCTCATCTTCGCGCCGACCGGCAGCGGGAAAACGCTGACGGCGTTCCTCTGGGCGCTCGACCGCCTCATGTTCGCGCCGCGTCCGCCGAAGGAACAGCGCTGCCGCGTTCTGTACGTTTCGCCGCTCAAGGCGCTCGCCGTCGACGTCGAGCGGAACCTGCGCGCGCCATTGGCCGGCATCGCGAACGTCGCGCAGGCGCGAGGCGACGATTACCTGGTTCCGGAGATCGCCATCCGCACCGGCGACACGCCGCAGTCCGAGCGCGCACGCTTCGCGCGCGATCCGGCCGACATCCTCATCACCACGCCGGAGTCGCTGTATCTCATGCTGACGTCGAACGCGCGCGAACAACTGCGCGGCGTCGAGACGATCATCATCGACGAAATCCACGCGCTCGTGCCGACCAAGCGCGGCGCGCACATGGCTCTCTCGCTCGAACGCCTCGCGCTGCGCACGCTGCATCCGCCGCAACGCATCGGCCTCTCCGCGACGCAACGGCCGCTCGACGAAGTGGCCCGCTTTCTCGGCGGCGCCACGCCCGAAGCGCAGACGCCGCGCGCGGAAGAGAACGCGAGCGAACAACTCCACGACGAATTCGCCGACCGCACGCACGCGACGTTCCGTCCCGTCACGATCGTCGACACCGGTGAGAAGAAGAAGCTCACGCTGCGCGTCGAAGTGCCGGTCGAAGACATGGCCAAGCTCGCCGCCACGCAGGAGATCGCGAGCGGCCCCGCGTCGCTCGGACCGCGCTCGCCGTCGATCTGGCCGGCCATGCATCCGCGCCTCCTCGAGCTCATTCGCGCGCACACCTCGACGCTGATCTTCGTCAACTCGCGGCGGCTCGCCGAACGTCTGGCCACGGCGCTCAACGAGCTCGCCGGCGAAACGCTCGTGCAGGCGCACCACGGCTCGATCGCGCGCGCGCAACGCACCGAGATCGAAGACAACCTGAAGTCGGGACGGCTGCCCGCGCTCGTCGCCACGTCCTCTCTGGAGCTCGGGATCGACATGGGCTCGATCGATCTCGTGATTCAGATCGAAGCGCCGCCATCGATCGCGTCGGGCATGCAGCGCATCGGACGCGCGAGCCATCAGGTCGGCGCGGAGTCGAGCGGCATCATCTTCCCGAAGTTCCGCGGCGATCTCATCGCCTGCGCGGCGGTCGCCGAGGCGATGCACGAGGGGGCGATCGAACCGACGCGCTATCCGCGCAACCCGCTCGACGTCCTCGCGCAGCAGCTTGTGGCCATGATCGCCGTCGACGCCTGGAACGTCGACGATCTCTATCGCACCATCCGCTCGTGCGCGCCGTACGCGGAGCTGTCGCGCACCGCGTTCGACGGCGTGCTGGACATGCTCTCCGGCCTCTATCCGTCCGACGAATTCGCGGAGCTGCGCCCGCGCGTGACGTGGGATCGCGTCACGAACACGATCACCGCGCGCGAAGGCGCGAAGCGCGTCGCCATCACGAGCGGCGGCACGATTCCCGATCGCGGTTTGTACGGCGTCTTCCTCGCCGGCGCGGAGAAGAACCAATCCGCGCGCGTCGGCGAGCTCGATGAAGAGATGGTCTTCGAGTCGTCGCCGGGCGACACGTTCATGCTCGGCGCGTCGACGTGGCGCATCGAGGAGATCACGCACGATCGCGTCGTCGTCACGCCCGCGCCCGGCGAGCCGGGGAAGATGCCGTTCTGGAAAGCCGATGCCGCCGAACGCACCGTGCCTTTCGGCGAAGCGATCGGCCGCCTCGTGCGCGAGATCCGCGCGACGAAGAAGCCCGCCGCGATCGAGCGTCTCGTCACGCGCCACGATCTCGACCGCATGGCCGCCGAGAACTTCCTGCAGTACCTCGACGATCAGCAGGAAGCGACCGGCGCGGTGCCCGACGATCGCACGATCGTCATCGAGCGCGTGACCGACGAGCTGGGCGACTGGCGCGTCTGCGTGCTCTCGCCGTTCGGCGGCAAGATTCACGCGCCGTGGGCGATGGCCGTCACCGCGAAAGTGCGCAACGAGCTGGCCATCGACGTCGAGACCATGTGGAGCGACGACGGCTTCATCGTGCGCTTCCCCGAGACCGACGCGCCGCCCGCCGCGGAGCTCGTACTCCCCGATCCCGACGAGGTCGAACAGCTCCTGCTGCGCCAGCTCGGCGCGAGCTCGATGTTCGCCGCGAAGTTCCGCGAGGCCGCGGCGCGCGCGCTGCTCCTGCCGCGCACGCGCATTCAGGGACGAACGCCGCTCTGGCAGCAGCGCAAGCGCGCCTACGACCTCCTGCAGGTCGCGTCACGCTTCGGCTCGTTCCCGATCATCCTCGAGGCGTACCGCGAGACGCTGCGCGATGCCTTCGACGTTCCCGCGCTCGTCGAGCTCACGCGGCGCATCCGTGCGCGGACCATTCGCGTCGTCACCGCCGACACGCAGAAGCCGTCGCCGTTCGCGGCGTCCGTGCTCTTCCGCTACGTCGCGAATTTTCTCTACGACGGCGACGCGCCGCTCGCCGAACGCCGCGCGCAGGCGCTCGCGATCGATCAGTCGCAACTGCGCGAGCTCCTCGGCGAGCCGGAGCTGCGCGAGCTGCTCGATCCCGACGCGCTCGCGCAGACGGAGCTCGAACTGCAGCATCTCGACGAGAACCGCAAAGCGAAGAGCGTCGACGGCGTGCACGATCTGCTGCTGCGCCTCGGCGATCTCTCGCCCGACGAACTCGCGGCGCGCGCGATCATCGAGACCGATGCCGCGATTCGCGAACTGCTCAAGCAGCGCCGCGTGCTCGAAGTCACGATCGCGCGCACGAAGCGCATCATCGCCGTCGAAGACGCGTCGCGTTTTCGCGACGCGCTCGGCACGCCGATTCCGCACGGCGTCGCGGAGCGGTACCTGCAGCCGGTCGCCGATCCGGTCGGCGATCTCGTGCTGCGCTACGCGCGCACGCACGGTCCGTTCACGCCGCACGACGTCGCGCAGCGCTACGCCCTCGGCATCGCCGTCGTCACGCACGCGCTCGAACGCTTCGTCGAGCGCGGACGCCTGATCGAAGGGGAGTTCCGTCCCGGCGGCACGCAGCGCGAGTGGTGCGAGGCCGACGTGCTGCGCACGATCCGGCGGCGATCGCTGGCGAAGTTGCGCAAGGAAGCGGAACCGGTCGACCCGTCCGTGCTCGCGCGCCTCTTCACGAACTGGCAGGGCGTGACGCGCAAACGCCGCGGGCTCGACGCGCTGCTCGAAGTCGTCGAAACGCTGCAGGGCTTCCCGATGGCCGCGTCGATCTTCGAGAGCGAGATCCTCGCGTCGCGCGTCGACGACTACAAACCGTCCGATCTCGACACGCTCAGCGCCGCGGGCGAAATCGTGTGGGTCGGCGTCGAGCCGCTCGGCGAACGCGACGGCCGCATCGCGCTCTACCTCACCGATCATCTGCCGCTGCTCGTCCCCGCGCGCGAGCCGGTCGAGTCGCCGCTCGTCGATTACCTGCGCGCGCGCGGCGCGTCGTTCTTCGCGCAGATGCAGGCCGAAGTCGGCGGCTTCCCCGCGGAGCTCATCGACACGCTGTGGGATCTCGTCTGGAAGGGCGCCGTCACGAACGACACGTTCCACGCGCTGCGCGCGTTCACGCGCACGTCGAAGACGCGCAGCGCACCGGCGCGCGCCGGAGCGTTCCGCTCGCGCCGCGTCGCGCCGGCGTCGACGCAGGGACGCTGGTCGCTCGTGCCGTCCGCCGCCGGCAACGACACGCAGCGCGCAAACGCGCTCGCACACCAGTTGCTGGCGCGCTACGGCGTCGTCACGCGCGAGGCGCCCGCGCTCGAGAACATCTTCGGCGGCTTCTCGGCCGTCTATCCGATCCTCAAAGCGATGGAAGACGCGGGACGCATTCGCCGCGGCTACTTCGTGGCCGGACTCGGCGCGACGCAGTTCGCCAGCGGCGGCGCGATCGATCTGTTGCGCGGCATGCGCGACGAGCCGGAAGAGATCGAGCGCGTGTTCCTCGCCGCGACCGATCCCGCGAATCCGTACGGCGCGATCGTGCCGTGGCCCGAATCCGCCGTTGCTTCGGCACGGACGCTGTCGCGCAGCGTCGGCGCGCACGTCATCCTCGTCAACGGACTGATGGCCGGCTACCTCTCGCGCGGCGAGAAGCAGCTCTTCCTCTTCCTGCCCGAGGACGAGCCGTCGCGCGGCAACGTCGCGCGCGCGGTCGCGCAGACGCTCGCCTCGCTCGTGCGCGACGGCTCGCGCCGCGCGCTGCTCCTCGGCGAGATCAACGACGAGCCGGCCGCGCGCTCGCCGCTCGCGCCGTTCCTCGTCGAAGAAGGCTTCGTCGCGACGGCGATGGGATATCAACTGCGCAATGCCGGAAGGTGACACGATCCACCGCGCGGCGCGCACGCTGCACGCCGCGCTCGCGGGCAAGACGATCACGCGCTTCGAGAGCGTGCTGCCGCAGCTCGCGCGCGTCGACGAAGACGCGCCGCTCGCCGGCCGCGTCGTCGAGCGCGTCGTCGCCGAAGGAAAGAACCTCATCATCGACTTCTCCGGCGGACTGCATCTGCGCACGCACATGCGCATGCACGGCTCGTGGCATCTCTATCGAAGCGGCGAGAAGTGGCGGCGGCGCCGCAGCGACATGCGCCTCGTCATCGAGACGGATCCTTGGATCGCCGTCGCGTTCAACGTGCCGATCGCGGAGTTCCACGACGACGCGTCGCTCGCGCGGCAGGAAGACCTCGCGCGCATCGGCCCCGACTTCGCCGCGGCGACGTTCGACTTCGACGAGGCGCTACGCCGCATCCGCGCGCGTCCCGACGAAGAGATCGCGGACGTGCTGCTCAACCAGCGCGTCGTGGCCGGCATCGGCAACGAGTTCAAGAACGAAGTGCTCTTCATGAGCCGCGTGAATCCGTTCGCGAAAACGCGCGACGTGACCGACGAACAGCTCGCGCTGCTTCTCCGCACCATGCGCAAGCTCATGCTCGCCAACATCACCAAACGCAGCGCCGGACGCATCACGACCTTCAGCCTCGATCCGCGCCAGACGCAATACGTCTTCGGCCGCGGCGGCAAGCCGTGCCGCAAGTGCGGCACGCCGATCCGCTACGCGAAGCAGGGGCCGAACGCGCGCGGCACGTACTGGTGTCCGAAGTGCCAGACCGTATAATCGCGCCCGCATGGCCATCATCCTTCCGCTCGGGTTGACCACCGCCGAGATCCGCGTGTTGCAGGAGTACCGTCGCCTCAACGCGCAGACGCTGCCGCTCGCCACGATCAAAGGGATCAAGCATCCCATCGGCGGCGGCGAAACGCCGGCCGTGACGCTGGTCGAGAAGGGCTTTCTCGAAGCGGACGCGGCGAAGGAAAACTTCGCCATCACCGCCAAGGGGAAGGACTTTCTGGCCATCGAGGCGCTGCCCGGGATCGAGGAAACGAGCGACGCCGCCGTGTCCGCCGCGCTCAACGACGGCGTGGACGGCGTCTGATGCACAAGGTTCGGTGCATTTTTTCGAGACGGTAAACTACTTTACCTTCAGAGAGTTAGCCGCGACGCTCCCCTAACCCACGTTGACTCAGTCACTTAACAGGGCTATCCTATCCGCCCGAGGACTGAGATGACGCATGGCGACAAAGCAAAAGCCAAAGACGGCAAAAGCAGCCAAGCCTCAGGGAAAAAAAGCAGCACCGGCAAAAACGGCGAAGGCGCCGGCGAAAGCGTCGTCAAAGCCGCCGGCAAAACCGACGGCAAAAGCAGCAAAGCCGCCGCAAAAACCGGCAGCCACCAAAGCAGCACCGAAAAACAGCAAGCCGGCTCCGGCCAAAAAGGCGGCAGCAGCTCCGGCGAAAAAACCGGCGGCTCCGCAAAAGCCGGCAGCGCCTCCGGCGAAAGCCGCGGCAAAGGCCGTGTCCCCGCAGACAACAACGGCTCCTTCTCCAACCCCGTCATCGGCGCCGCGTTCAAGCACGCCGTCAAGAAGTACAACAACGCTTTCCGCCGCCTCACCGACTGACGGCGGCGTTCGTTACCTCACCGTGCAGGACGTGGTGGAGCTCCACCGCGCCGTCAGCGCGGAGTTCGGCGGCACGGCCGCGCATCCCGGCGTCGTCGAGTCGCAATTCGGCCTGCTCAGCGCCGTCCAGCGTCCGCAGGTCACGACCCTCGGGCGCGAGGCGTATCCGACGTTTCCCGAGAAAGTGGCGGCGCTCGTTTTCGCGCTGCTGCAGGCGCGGCCGTTCCGCGGCGGCAACCGCCGCGTCTCGCTCGCATCGCTGATCGCGTTCTGCGCGCTGAACAACCGCACTGTCGACTCGCGGATCTTCGACGAGAAGACCGCGGAGAACGTTCTCAAGCGCGCGGCCGGCTATCGCGAGATGGGACTGCCGCCCGAGAACGTCTTCCGCGAGTTGCGCGAACTGCTCACACGGTCGATCGTGGCGTCGGCGGCGGCACCGTCGTAACGCCCACCGCGCCGCGGCTGTCTTCGCTGTTCTTGCGGTGCATTTCGGAGTTCATGCGCCCGAGGAGAATGCGCGCGACGCGGAGATCGTGACCGGCGTCGATGAACAGCAGCGTCAGATCGCCGCCGCCCCACATGAGTCCCGCCAGCACGAGCATCTGCGTGATCTCGCCGATGAGCGTCGGCAGCGCCTCGGCCGCATCCGCGCGCACGCCGGCGACGATCTCGCCGATGAGCATCACCACCATCAGCACCGCCAGCACCTTGAAGAGCCGCGCGATGTAGCGCAGCGTCACGTACGGCTCGAGATCGGCCGAACGCACTTCTTCATCGGTCGTGCGCTTGTCGCCTTTGCGCACCGGCGGCGCGCCGCACGTCGGGCAAACCACGCTCGGATCCGCGCGCGGCGATTGACATTCGGGACAGTTCACTTCTGCTGCAGCCACACTACCTCCTGTTCGTTGCAGGCTACCCGGAACCGGTGCCACGCCAGCGCGCGCGGTAGCCGCGCACGTCGATGTGCGTGAAGGGTCCGTGCCCGCAACATGCGGAATAAACGCCAATTCCTCCGACGAGCGAGCCGTGGCTCTTCTCGACGCGCTCGGCGGCCGCCGCGACGACCTCCGCATCGCGCACGTCGACGCGCCCGTCGTGATTGAGATCGTCCGAGACGCCGTTGCCGTCGTTGTCGACGAAGACGTCCGATGCGTCGCCGTACATGTGCCGGCTGAGGTTCGCGCGCCCCTGCGTGTTGCCTCCGCCGGCGTTGTAGCGCGGCGTGCGGAAGCCGCTCATGATCGTCATGTGCCGCACGTGAATGCCCTGCTTCTCCAGCTCCTGAATGGTCAGCTCGAGCTTGTCGACGAGCTGCGGCTGCAGCGGCACATACTTCGGCCAGACGCTGAACTGGTCTTTCGTCAGGAAGTCGCGCAGGCGGAAATGCGTGGAGACGGCGAAGTTCTCGTTCTGCGGCGTGACCTGGATGAAGCCCGACGGCGCGGCGTAGCGCGGCGTCTTCGGCGTGCCGCCGCTCTCGAACGGCCAGTTGCCGAGAAAGTACGAGCCGATGCGGCCGTTCTGCTTCGCCGACAGCGGCACGAGCGTGATGACGCTGATGTCGTCGACGCTGCGCTGCGCCTCGTTCATCGCCACGGCGAGCTTGTAGATGCCGGGATCGTTCGGCGCCGTGGTGCTCGGCTGCGCGTTCTCGCCGACGATCATGCCGACGCCGCCGGGCACATTGCTGACGACCGCGCGCCCCGGCAGCACCGGCGCGAACTGCAGCGCGCCGCTCTCCCCGCGCAGCGGATGGAGAAACGCGAGCACGGTGTCGGCGAGGTACGTGGTCTTCGGCGCGGGCGGTCCGAAGATGCGCGAGGTGATGTCTTCCGCCGGCCCGACGGGACTCTCCGGCGGCTCGGAGTGCTCGCCCGGCCCGACCGGCTCGGGCGTGTTGCGAACGCGCTCGATCTGCGCGAGCGCGCCGATCCACGCCGTGACGTACAGCAGCACGAGCACGACCAGGCTCCAGTTGAAGATGTGCTCCTGCCGCGGCGTCACCAGGCCGCGATGGATGCGGTGGCGCTGCTGCGGCTCGGGATAGAGCGGTGATCCGGGATGGTCGGGCTCGGTCACGACGCGCCGAAAAAGTTCACGAGCCGTGCCCGGCCGGGCCGGCGCGGCCGGCTGCGCTGAGGGCAGAGCCTAGTCGCACGTGCGGCTGCAGCTCGATGTCACTCGGCGCGGATGCTACGGAAAGTAGCCGCGTGGAATCCGCAGATGCAGTCCGCTCTTCGATTCGATTCGCAGCGAGCGCCATTGATCCGCCGTCGCCGCATCCGAGTAGAAGACGATCTGGTACTGCTGCCGCAGCTCCTGCGCGATGCGCGCGTACACGGCGCCGAGCTCGCGCTCGTTCTGGATGATGAAGTACGTCGCGCCGGTGTCTTCGGCGATACGGTCGAGCTTCCGCGCCTCGAGGCGTCCGATGCCGAAGCGCATCCAGCGCGAGAGCGAGGCGTTCTTCACCACCGGATAGATCGGCACGCCGGCGTAGCGCGCGTAGTGCACGAGGTGCTCGAGCTTGAAGCGGCTTCCCTGATCGACGCCGTCGGTGAGGATGACCAGCGCGTGGCGGCCGGGCGTCTTCTGCAGCTCGTACAGCATCTCGATCGCGCTGTCGTAGAGGTGCGTCTCGCCGATCGGCTGCACGCGGTCGACCGCCTGCGCGGCGGCGTTCCAGTCGTTGGTGTACGGCGTCAACCAGAACGTGCGCTGGTTGAAGCCGACCACGGCGATGCGGTCCTGCGGCCGCAGCAGCGCGCGCGCGAAATTCTTCGCCGCCGCTTTCACCACCGGCAACTCCTTGAGCATGCTCTCCGAGTAGTCGATGAGGAGAATCACATGCAGCGGCTGATCGCCCGCGGCGACGAGGTTCTCGATCTGCCGCGGCGTGCCGTCGTCGATGAGCGTGAGGTCATTCGCGCGCAACACCGCGCCCTTGTCCGCGACGGACACCGGAATCTGCTGCACGGTGACGTCGATCTGCTCGCGGGCGCGGTCGCCGAAGAAGAAGACGTCGTTCGATTCGCTGCCGTCCGCTGCATGCGCCACCACGCGCGCGTAGACGGCGTGCGGGAACTTCGCCGCGTCGACGTTCGTCTCGTACGGCGGCGCGTCGTCGCTCGCGACCTTCTCTTCGCCGACGTAAAAGTCGACGCCGCGAATCACGATCTCCACCGGATGCGAGACGTTCGCGTGCAGCCCCGCCACGCCGGTCTCCGGCCACTGCGGCGGCGCCTGCAGCCGCACGCGGAACGGCGGACGCGGATCGTTCACGACCATCTCGTCTTCGCCGACGATGTTGCCCTGCGCGTCGTAGCCGGTCGCGCGCATGCGCATGCGCCGGATGTAGAAGCCGAGATTCACCTGCGCCGTCATCGCGCGGCCGCGCGTCTCGGTGTACGGCACGCCGTTGATCGAGAGCGACAGCCGTTCGACCGGCTCGGTCGCCACCACCGGCACGTAGAGAATGCCGGAGACGAGCGTCTGCGGCTTTTCGGTGATGCGCACGGTCTGCGCGTGGGCCGTAATGGCCACGAACGCAAGAACGATGAACGCGGAACGATGAACGATGGAGCGCAGCACGCCGATCACAACAGGCGCGGACGCTTCCGCGTTCCGCGTGCCGGCTTCGTCGCGTCGAGCACTTGTTCCATCGTGCACTGCCGCGGCTTCTTGTCCGGGCGCCAGCGCAGGAACTTCGAGCCGTGGCGGAAGCGTCCCTGCGAGAAGTAGTCGTACTCGACCTCGCAGACGAGCTTCGGACGCACCGGCTCCCACGCGCCGCTGCGCTCCGACGCCCAGCGGCTCGGCCCGCCCGGCACGCGCACCTCGAACGGATTCTTTCCGCGCAGCGCTTCGAGCCGCTGCGTCAGCGCGTGTCGGTCGGCTTTCTTGATCGACGACGTATGTCCGATGTGCACGAGCCGGCCGTCATCGTCGTAGAGGCCGAGAAGCAGCGAGCCGACGGATTTCGTCCCCTCGCCATAACGGAAGCCGCCGACGACGCAGTCCGCGGTCCTGAGATGCTTCACCTTCACCATGCCGTCGCGGTCGCCGGAGTGATACGGCTCGCCGAGGCGCTTGGCCATCACGCCGTCGAGTCCGAGGGAGCCGAACTTCTCGAACCACTGCACGGCGAGCTTGCGATCGGTCGTCGCGGGCGAGAGATGCAGCAGCTCGTGATCGACGTTCTCGAAGAACGTCTCGAGCTTCTCGCGCCGATGTTCGATCGGCATCGTCGCCAGCAGTTTGCTCTTCATCACGAGCACATCGAATACGTAGTAATGCGCCGGCGTCTCCTCGGCCAGCATGCGCACGCGCGACTCCGCCGGATGCATGCGCAGCAAGAGATCGTCGAAGGAGAGCCGACCGCGGATCGGCACCACGATTTCGCCGTCGAGCACGAACTGCTTCACGCTCAGCGAACGGATCGCGTCGACGAGCTCCGGGAAGTAGCGCGCGAGCGGCTGCCCTGCCTTCGACTGAATCGCGACCTGGTCGCCGTCGCGGAAGACGATCGCGCGGAAGCCGTCCCACTTCGGCTCGAAGAGCCAGCGGTCGCCCGTCGGAATCGCGTCGACGCGCTTCGCCTCCATCGGCGCATACGGCGGCCGGAGCAGCAGCGTCATGCGGCCTTGAGGAACCGGTAGAGATCGACGCGGCGCTTGCCGAGCACCGGCTTCCAGAGATCGCCCACTTCTTTGAGGCGCGCGACGGCGTTCTGCATCGTGAAGTCTTCGATGCGCGCACCTGCCTCGAGCTCGTCCCACGTCACCGGCATCGAGACGTTACCTGTCGGACGCACGGAGTAGATCGACGCGAGCGTCCGGCCCCACGCGTTCTGGTTGTAATCGACGAGCACGCGGCCGTGCGGCCGCTTCACCTTGCGGTATTCGGCGGTGATGACTTCCGGATGGCGGCGTTCGAGCTCGATGGCGATGGTCTTCGCGAACGCCCACACTTCCTTCTGCCGCGGCCCGCGCACGATGGGGATGTAGATGTGAATGCCTTTCGAGCCGGTGGTCTTCGGATACGTCGGCAGCTTCAGCGCGGCGAGCAGGTCGCGCACGCGGAACGCGACCTCGCGGACTTTCTCGAAGTTCGCGCCGGGCCCGGGATCGAGATCGAAGTGCAGGAAGTCGGGACGATCCGTGTCGTCGCAGCGCGCGTACCACGGGTTGAGATCGATGCAGCCGAGGTTGATGAGCCAGAGGAGCGACGGCAGGTCTTGCACGATCGGGAAGTTGACGTTCCCTTCGTTGTGGAGGATGTCGCAGATCTCGATCCAGTCGGGGCGCGGTGCGGGCGCGCGCTTCATGTAGAAGAAGTCGCCTTCCGCGCCGTTCGGATAGCGCTTCATCACCATCGCGCGATCCGCGAGATGCGGCAGCAGCCAGCGCGAGACGTCGGCGTAGAACTGCAGGAGATCGCGCTTCGTGATGCCGCGCGATTTCCAGAACAGCTTGCGCAGGTTCGTGAGGCGCACCTCGCGCGTGCCGAAGCGCAGGATCGCTTCCGGAGCGTTGGGAATCTCGACGCGTTTCGCGGCCGCCACGATTCAGGAGTGTATCGTGCGCGCGGAAACGTCCACGCTCGGTAGAGCTACTCGAGCGGCGGCATCTTGCCGGTCGCGCCGGGCGGACGTTTGCGGCTCGCGTCGAGCGTCGTGTACTGCAGCTCGATGCCCGCGCGCGCGGCGCGCAACATGAGCCCTCCGCGCGCCATGTCGCCGAGTCCCGCGAACGCGATCGGGAAACGCAGACGGCTGCCGAGGATCGGCCAGAGCACGTCGACGTACTTGCCCGTCGCCACGCTGCCGAGGAGCACGACTTCCGCGTTCGCGTCGCCTTCCGTGTCGAGCGCGCGCGCGAGCAATTGCGCGTGCTCGCGCAGCGGCTTCACGTAGTTGCGCGTGGCGAGGTCGACGTCGATCTTCCGCATCCGCTTCATGCGCTCGGCGGTGATGCGCCAGTCCGGCGGCACGAGGCCATACCCCGAAGTAATGATGAAGATCCCGTCACCGCCGATGAGCGGCGACGGCACCGCGAAGCGCCGCGCGTACGCGATCTTTCCGCGAAAGTAGAGCGCGCTCATGAACGCGAACGCATCGCCGATCGGCACGCCTTCCGGTGTCTGATACTGCATCGCCAACGCGAACCGCGCCCGCGGCGACATGAGCTGCTTCGCGCGCAACCCGCCGAGGTTCGCCGGCGAGAGAAGGAAAAGCCGTGCGGGCATGTGGAGGCGCGAACGAAGGGGCACAGGTGCAGTATTTCCGCACGGCCGGCGGGCGCGGCCCGCTGCGCTTAGGGCCGAGCCAAGCTGCACGTGCGGCGGCTGCGTGGGTTTATGTTGCGCGGCTGCTCGAGGGCACGGTCAAACTGCACGGCCTGCGCGCCGCGCATTCGCATCGCCCCTACTTCGCGGCGGCCGTCCCGACTTCCTTCGCCAGCGTCTTCGCCAGATACGCGCCTGTCGGGCTGCTCTTCACGCGGGCGATCTGCTCGGGCGTGCCGGTGGCGATCACGCGGCCGCCGCCTTCGCCGCCTTCGGGGCCGAGGTCGATCACGTGGTCGGCGGTCTTGATGACGTCGAGGTTGTGCTCGATCACCACCACCGTGTTGCCGCGCTCGACGAGGCCGTGCATGAGGTGCAGGAGCTTGTGCACGTCGTCGAAGTGCAGGCCGGTCGTCGGCTCGTCGAGGATGTAGAGCGTCTTGCCCGTCGCGCGTTTCGCGAGCTCTTTGGCGAGCTTCACGCGCTGCGCTTCGCCGCCGCTGAGCGTCGTCGATGACTGGCCGAGGGTGATGTAACCGAGGCCCACTTCATCGAGCGTGCGCAGGATGTTGAAGATGCGCGGGACGTTGCGGAAGACGTCGATCCCCTGCTCGACGGTCATGTCGAGAATCTCGGCGATCGAGAAGCCTTTGTACTTCACTTCGAGCGTCTCGCGGTTGTAGCGTTTGCCGCCGCAGACGTCGCACTTCACGTAGATGTCGGGCATGAAGTGCATCTCGATCTTGATCTGCCCGTCGCCTTTGCACGCCTCGCAGCGTCCGCCCTTCACGTTGAACGAGAAGCGTCCCGGCCCGTATCCGCGCATGCGCGCTTCGGGTGTCTGCGCCATGAGGTTGCGGATCTCGCCGAAGAGCTGCGTGTACGTCGCGGGGTTCGAGCGCGGCGTGCGGCCGATGGGCGACTGATCGATGTCGATCACCTTGTCGATCAGCTCGAGCCCGTCGATGCGATCGTGCTCGCCCGGCGTATCGAGCGCGTCGTAGAAATGGCGCGAGAGCGCCTTGTACAGAATGTCATTGACGAGCGTCGACTTGCCGGAGCCGCTCACGCCGGTGACGGCGATGAACACGCCGAGCGGAATCTCGACGTCGAGGTTCTTGAGGTTGTTCTGCTTCGCGCCGCGGATGACGAGCTTGTTCTCGCCGAGGGGCCGGCGCTTCGCAGGAACCTCGATGCGCGACTCGCCGCGGAGATACTTCGCGGTGAGCGAGCTCGGGAAGGTCATCACCTGCTCGAGCGAGCCTTCGGCGACGAGCTGGCCGCCGTGCACGCCGGCGCGCGGGCCGAGGTCGATGATATGGTCCGCGGTCTCGATCGTCTCCTCGTCGTGCTCGACGACGATGACGGTGTTGCCGAGATCGCGGAGCTCGAGCAGCGATTCGATGAGACGGCGGTTGTCGCGCTGATGGAGACCGATCGACGGCTCGTCGAGCACGTAGAGCACGCCCATCAGCTTCGAGCCGATCTGCGTCGCGAGGCGGATGCGCTGCGCTTCGCCGCCGGAGAGCGTGGCGGCGTTGCGGTCGAGCGTGAGATAGCCGACGCCGACGGAGTTGAGGAAGCCGAGGCGGTCGCGGACTTCCTTGAGGATCTTGCCGGCGATCGTTTCCTCGCGGCCGGTGAGCTCGATGCCGGCGAAGAACGCGTGCGCGTCGGCGAGGCTGAACGCCACGATCTGGTCGATGAAGCGGTTCGCGACGGTGACCGTGAGCGCTTCCGGCTTGAGGCGCTTGCCATGGCACTCGGGGCACTTCGTCGGCGTCATGAAGCGCTCGATCTCTTCGCGGATGTCGTCGGAGTCGGACTCCTTGTAGCGGCGCTTGAGCATCGGCACGATGCCCTCGTACGTGCCGTTGTAGTGATACGCGCTCTCGCCTCCCTGAAACTCGAAGCGCATCTTGTCCTCGGAACCGTAGAGGATGCAGTTGCGCGCCTTCTCGGGGAGCTTCTCCCACGGCGTCGAGAGCTTGAACTTGTAGTGCTTGGCGAGCGTTTCGATCTGGCGGAAGCGCCAGTTCTCCGCGCCTTCCTTCCAGAGCGCGAGCGCGCCTTCCTCGAGCGTCTTCGTCGGATCGGGCACGACCTTGCGCTCGTCGATCTCGAGCAGCACGCCGAGTCCCGAGCAGCGCTGGCAGGCGCCGTACGGCGAGTTGAACGAGAAGAGGCGCGGCGTGATCTCGCCGATCGAGACACCGCAATCGGGACAGGCGTACGTCTGCGACAGCAGCTCCTCGCGCTTGCCCTCCTGGTAGAGAATCTTGACCAGACCCTTCGTCACGCGCGTGGCGGTTTCGAGCGAGTCGGCGAGGCGCTGCGCCACGCCTTCCTTCACCACGATGCGATCGATGCGGATGTCGATCGTGTGCTTCTTCTGCTTGTCGAGCGTGGGCGGATCGGAGAGCTCCACTTCCTCGCCGTCGACGATGGCGTGGGTGAAGCCTTCCTTCACCATCTGCAGCATCTGCTTGCGGTACTCGCCCTTCTTGCCGCGGACGTACGGCGCGAGGATCGTGAACTTCGTGCCCGCCGGATTGAGCAGCAGCCGGTCGACCATCTGCTGGATCGTCTGCGGCCGGATCTCCTGACCGCATTGCGTGCAGTGCGGAATGCCGATCGACGCGTAGAGCAGGCGCAGGTAGTCGTAGATCTCCGTGACCGTGCCGACCGTCGAGCGCGGATTGCGCGACGTCGTGCGCTGCTCGATCGAGATTGCCGGCGAGAGTCCTTCGATCGAGTCGACGTCCGGCTTCTCCATCTGCTCGAGGAACTGCCGGGCATACGCCGACAAGGACTCCACGTAGCGGCGCTGTCCTTCGGCGAAGATCGTGTCGAAGGCGAGAGACGACTTCCCCGATCCCGACACGCCGGTGATGACGACGAACTTGTTGCGCGGGACGACGACGTCGATGTTCTTGAGGTTATGCTCGCGGGCACCGCGAATGACGATCGAATCCATGGTGAGGAATCAATCTAACTCCGCCGGGCACGAGGCTGTTCCCACTCTACGGGCTGTGGAATGACGACGGCGCTCCTCTACTTCGCCACCGCGCTCGTATGCCTAGGGCTGGCCGATCGTTACGTCACGCGCGTCTCCCGCTGGGCGGCGATCGTGCTGGTGCTGTTGCCGCTCGCGTTCACGGGAAAAGCGTTGCTGACCGGACGCGTCTACGCACCGGTCGACCTCGCTTTAGATGCCGAGCCGCTGTCGTGGTATCGCGACGCCCTCGGCGGCAACGGTCCGCGCAACGGACTGCTCTCCGACGTCTACTGCCTCAACATTCCGTGGAAGTACGCCGTGCGGCGCGCGTACGCGCACGGCGAGCTCGCGCTCTGGAATCCGTCGCTCTACTCCGGCGACATCCTCGCCGCCGCCGCGCAGCCGACGCCGTACGAGCCGCTGTTTCTGCTCAGCCTGCTCCTGCCGATGGCGAACAGCCTCACGTATCTCGCGGCGATGACGTTCTTCATCGGCGCGCTGCTGATGTTCCTCTTTCTGCGCGAGCTCGGCTGTAGCGAGCGCGCGTCGCTCATCGGCGCGGCGACGTGGACGTTCGGAACGTTCCTCGTTTTCTGGCTGGAGTGGGTCATCACCTCGACCCTCTACTGGATGCCGCTCGTGCTCCTCGGCGTGCGGCGCATCGTGCGCGACAGCGCGGCGCGCAGTCGCTCGTTGAGGGGCGCGGCGATCCTCACCGTCGCGTTCCTGATGATGCTGCTCAACGGACATCCGGAGAGCGCGCTGCACATCGTCGCCATCGGCTTGCTCTGGGCGGCGGGCGAGCTGTGGGCCGTGCGCGGCAAAGGCTTCGTCCGCGCGGCGCTTCTCGGCGGCGCGGCGGGCGTCGTGTCGCTGCTGATTTGCGCGGTCTACTTTCTACCGATCGTAGACGCGCTGCCGCAGACCTACGAGCATTCGATGCGCGCGGCGTACTACGCGAAGCTGCACAAGTCCGCGCCACTGCCGCTCGCCGTGAAGCAGCTCGAAGCGCAGGCGATCCCGTTCATCCACGGCCAGCCGCACAGCTCGGAGTGGCCGGAGCAGAACATGCCGTTCGCGCCGCAACCGCGCAGCGGCTACTGCGGCAGCGCCGCGGTCGCACTCGCGGCGTTCGGCGCGTGGCGTTCGCGGGCGCGGGTGAAGTGGGTCGCGCTCGCGCTGGTCGTGGGCGGACTCGCGTTCGGCGTCCAGTTCCCGCCGTTCCCCGATCTGCTCGCGAAGCTGCCGCTGTTCGACATCGCGCTCAATGATCGGCTGATTGCCGCGGCGATTCTCGGCACCGCGATTCTCGCCGCGCTCGGCGTCGAGGCGTTCGACCGCCGCGCGCTTGCGGTCACCGCGCTCGTCACCGCCGCGATTCTCGGCGCACTCTGCGCGAATGCGTGGCCGCGCATGCGCGCGATGGGACTGTCGGAACGCTTCCTCGTGCAGCAGACGATCGTCTTCATCGGCGCGCCGCTGCTCGTGGCGATGATCAGCTTCTCCGCGCGCTCGCGCCAGCTCGCCTGCGCGCTGCTGCTGGCCACGCTCGTCGCGCAACGCACGATCGAGGACGGCGGCACCTATCCGTCCGTGCATCCCGATCTCTTCTACCCGCGCGTCGGCTTCTTCAAGCTCTTCCCGCCAAGCGCCGAGCCGTATCGCGTCACGGGCCTCTCGATGACGCTCGTGCCGAACCTCGCCACGATGTACGACCTCGAGGACGTGCGCGGCTACGAGGCGATGACGCTGCGGCGCATGAAGGAGACGATTCCGCTCTGGTCGACGCCGCAGGGCATCTGGTGGAATCGCGTCGACGACCTGACGAACCCGTTCCTCTCCGCGATGAACGTGCGCTTCGCCGTCGCGTCCGTCGACGTCACGCCGCCGATCGGCTGGCGCCGCGTCCCCGGCCCGCCGATCGCGCAGCTGTTCGAGAACACGCGCGTCCTCGGCCGCGCGTTCGTGCCGCAGCGCGTGCGCCTCGTGAACACGCCGGGCGCCGCGCTGGCGCAGATGAAACACGCGCGCGACTTCGGCGCGCTCAGCTGGATCGAGCGCATCGGCGGCGTCCCCGAAGAACGTCCCAACGGCCCGGGACGCGTCACGACGCGCGTGCCGCACGCGGGCGAGCTGCGGATCCAAGCCGTGATGCAGCGCGCCGGCTGGATCGTCGTCTCCGAGACGGCGTGGAGCGGCTGGCGCGCCACGATCGACGGCCGCCGCGCGCAGCTCCGCTACGCGAACCACACTTTCCTCGGCGTCTACGTTCCCGCCGGCACGCACAGCGTGCGGCTCGCCTACTGGCCGCGCGCGTTCGTCATCGGCGCGTGGATCAGCGGCATCACCATCGCGATGCTCGCCCTCTTGTTGACACTGTTCACTTTCCGACGGGCTTCGTCGCCGTCGGTGTGAACTTGTTCGCCGGACCGAAGTGCTTCGCGAGGTAGTCGATGACGACTTGCTTGTCGGCAGGCTGCACGGCAGCGCCCCACTTCATCATCTTCTCGACGGTGGCCGTCCACTGCTTCGCCGTGAGCCGCTGCTGCGCGAGGAGGTCCGCCGAATGGCAGGCGTAGCACGCGGCCTCGACCTGCGCCTTGCCTTTGCCGGCGGGGAGCTGCTTGAACTGCGTGCCGAGGGTGGGGAGGGCGGCGAGGAGGAACGCGAGGAACGTCATGCCTTCACCTCGATGGTCGCGGAATGCCAGGCGTTGTAGAGGTAGCCGCTCTGATTCCAGATCGCCTCGCGCGGCTGGCTGTTGCCTTTGATGTCGGTCGCGCGCACGAAGAGCATCGCGGAACCGGTGCGCTTCGGCGTCCAACGATACGACCACAAGCGCCAAGCGTACGGATCGTGACGCGGATCGAGCGTCGCCGCGCGCCACGTCGCGCCGTCGTCATCGCTCAGCTCGACCTTCGCGATGTCGGGAACGCCGGAGAACGCGAAGCCGCGGATGTCGACGGGAGTTCCCACGTGCGCGGATGCCGGCGCGGTCGTGATGTTCGACTTCACGAACAGCTCCGTCACCGGATGCATCTCCTCCGGCTTGAACGCCACGCCCGGCGCGCCGACGTTGTTTGGCCAGCGATACGCCGTGTCCATGTAGAAGCCGGTCTGCGGCTGCGGCTGCGCGCTGATCCGCACGAGCCACTTCATCCAGTGATCGCCGGCCCAGCCGGGCACGACGAGGCGCAGCGGCGCGCCGTGCTGCGGCGGGAGCGGCGCGCCGTTCATCTCGAACGCGACGATCGCGTCGGCGAGCGCTTTCTCGAGCTCGATGCTGCGGCGGAACGGCGGCACTTTGCCGGGAGGATCGTCGCTGCTGAAGAGATGCAAGTGTTTCGCGGACGGCTTCACGTTCGCGGCTTCGAGAATGGTCCGCACGCGCACGCCGCTCCAGCGCGCGTTCCCGACCGCGCCGTAGCGCCACTGCACGCCCGGCAGCGTCGGATTGTGCAGCGCGCGTCCGTTGCCGGAGCACTGCAGGACGCACGTCGCTTCCGCGCGCGGCAGCTTCTTCAGATCGGCGAGCGTGAGCGTCAGCGGCTTCGCCACGTCGCCGTCGACCGTGAGCTTCCACGTCTTTGGATCGGGCATGCGCGGCAGCCAGTGGCTGCGGACGAAGAAGAGCTCCGCCGGCGTGAGGTAGTCGGTGAGGAGCTCGAGCGGCGTCTCCGCGTTGATCGGATAGCCGTTCATCTGCAGCATGCGCGGCTGCGCGTGCGAGGCGGCCAACACGGCGGACGGCGCGAGGCCGGCGAGAGCGCACAAGCGGAGGAAGCTGCGGCGGTCCATCGACTTGTTGTGTAGTGTACGCGGCACCCCGCGATGACGTTTCTCGTTTATGGGCTTACCGCGTCCGCGCTGCTCTGGCTCTGGAGCCGGTTCGTGCAGCGTCTCTCGCGCGGCGCCGCGATCGTGCTCCTGCTGTTGCCGCTCGTCTTCACCGGCCGCGCGCTGCTGACGGACCGCGTCTACGCGCCGCTGGATCTCTCGTACAACCACGCGCTCTCCGATCTCCATGGCCAGATCATCCCGTGGCAGAGCGCCGTGCGCGCGGCCTTGCGGCGCGGCGAGTGGCCGCTGTGGAATCCGTCCATCCTCTGCGGCGACATCCTCGCCGCCGCCGCGCAGCCCGCGGTGTACGACCCGTTCCAGTGGCTCGGCTTCGTGCTGCCGCTGACGCTCGCGCTGACGTTCGGCGCGACGCTCACGTTCTTCCTCGCCGCGCTGTCGACGTTCGCGTTCGCGCGCAGCCTCGGCCGCGGCGAAGCCGCCTCGCTCGTCGCTGCCGCGGGCTACGCGTTCTGCGGCATGCTCGCGTTCTTCGTCGCGTGGCCGCTCGGGCGGACGTGGGCGCTCTTCCCGTTCGTGCTCTTCGCCACGCGCGCGCTCGTACGCAACGCGGGCATCCGTGAGTCACGCGTGCGCGACGCGTTGCTGCTGACGCTCGCCCTGGCGCTGGTCATCGTCGCCGGACATCCGGAGTCGCTGCTGCACGTCGTCGCGGTCGGCGCCGTCTACGGCGCGTTCGAGCTCGCGTGCGTGCGCAAACCGCGCGCGCTGTTGCTCGCGATCGGCGCGGGAATCGCGGCGCTGCTGCTGACGGCCGTGTATCTGCTGCCGCTCGCGGAGGCGTTGCCGCAGACGCTCGAGCACGCGATCCGCCACGACCTCTACGCCGCGACGCCGTACGAGGTGATGCTCAAGCCGGCGATCCGCGACGTGCGCATCGCGCGTACGTTTCTCCCGCACTGGAACGGCGTGCCGTGGCGCGGCGAGGCGCAAGGCTTCGACCCGCTGTCCGCGCGCGCGGGCAGCCTCATCCTCGGGCTCGCGCTCGCGGCGCTCGCCGTCGCGCCGCGCAAAGCGGAGACGTGGTTCTTCGCGCTGCTCGCGCTGGCGTGTCTTTCCGCGACGTTCGGCACGCGACCGGTCGCGCATCTCCTGCACAAGCTGCCGCTCTTCTCGATGGCGCTCAACGAACGCCTCGCGTACGCCGCCGTCTTCGCGCTGGCGATGCTCGCCGCGATCGCCGTCGATGCGTTCCGTGAACGCCCGCGCACGATCGCGCTCGTGCTGCTGCTGACGGCGGTCGCGCTCGGCGTCGCGCACGCGCTGACACGCGACGCGCAGCTCGCCGCGCACGTCGCCCGCGCGCTGCTGAACGAGTCCGCGGTCGCCGAGCTCGCGCCGCTCGTCGTCGTCGCGCTGCTGCTCGTTCTTCGCACGCGCCGCGTCGCGCTCGTCGCAGTCGCGTTGCTGCTGTTGCAGCGCGCGAGCGAAGACGGCGGCATCTATCCGGCGCAGCCGCGCGCGGCGTTCTACCCACGCACGCCGCTCATCGACCGCATCCCGCGCGACGCGCGCGTCGCCGGCACCGGCACCGCGCTTCTGCCGAACACCGCCGCCGTTTACGGAATCGAAGACGTGCGCGGCTACGAGGCCATGACGAACCGCCGCCTCTACGACACCTACCCGCTCTGGTCGCAGTATCAACAAGCCTGGTTCAACCGCATCGACGATCCCACGCGGCCGTTTCTCTCGTTTCTCAACGTCCGCACGATCGTCGACGGCGACCGCGTCTTCGACAACCCGCACGCGCTACCGCGCGCGTTCCTGCCGCGCCGCATCCGCTACGAGCGCGATCCCGCCGCCGTCGTGCCCGCGATGCAGCAGAACGCCGACTTCGCGGACCTCGCGTGGATCGAAGCGGACTATCCGCCGCACGAGATCGCGAACGGCAGCGGCGCACTCGCGCTGCATCGCGACGGCAGCGCGTTCTCCATCGACGCGGATCTCCAGTCCGCCGCGTGGATCGTCGTCTCCGAAACCGCATGGCGCGGCTGGCGCGCGTACGTCGACGGCCGCCGCGTGCAGACGCATTTCGCCAATCACGCGTTCCTCGGCGTCTACGTTCCCTCGGGACGCCATCGCGTGCGGCTCGTCTATCTCCCCGAATCGTTCACGCGCGGGCGCGCCATCTCGCTGGCCACGCTCGCGATCCTCGCCGCTATCATGTTCGCCGCTTGCCGGCCGCGGTTCTCTACCTGATCGTCGCGCTCGCGCTGCTGTTCGCGTGGGACCGCTTCGTCCAGCGCATCAGCCGCGCGGCGGCGCTCGCGCTGCTGCTCCTCCCGCTCTGCTTCACCGGACGCGCGCTCCTCACCGCGCGCGTCTACGCGCCGATCGATCTGCCGTACATGTCCGAGCCGCTCAAGGAGTACGCGGCCGACTACGGCATCCAGCCGGTGCACAACGGCACGCTCTCCGATCTCTACTCGCAGATCATCCCGTGGCAGAGCGCCGTGCGGCAGTCGTTCGCGCGCGGCGAGTGGCCGCTGTGGAACCCGTATCTGCTCTGCGGCAGCATCCTCGCCGCGAACATGCAGGCCGCGCCGTACGATCTCGTGCAGCTCGCCGGCATGCTGCTGCCGCACGCGCAGGCGCTCACCTTCTTCGCCGCGATGACGTTCTTCCTCGCGGCGTTCTTCACCTTCGCCTTCGCGCGCGCGATCGGGCTCGGCGAAGTGCCCGCGCTGATCGCCGCCGCGGGCTACGCGTTCTCCGCGATGCTCGCGTTCTTCATCGGCTGGCCGCTCGCACACGCGTGGGCGTTTCTGCCGTTCGTGCTGCTCGGCGTGCGCCTCGTCGTGCGCGAGACGAACCTCCGCGCGGCGATCCTGCTCACGCTCGCGTTCACGCTGCTCGTCTTCGCCGGGCATCCGGAGTCGGTGCTGCACATCGTCGCGTGCGGCGCGGTCTACGGCCTCTTCGAGCTCGCGGCGGTGCGCCGCTGGCAGCCGGTCGCGCTCGCGGCGGCGAGCGGCGCCGTCGCGCTCGGCCTCACCGCCGTGTCGCTCCTGCCGTTCTTCGCCGCCGCGCCGCAGACGAACGAGTACGACATGCGGCGCAATCTCTACGCGACCGGCCACTTCGAGACCACGTGGGAGCAGATCGGCAAACGCGCCGCGAGCTCCGCGTTCGCGTTCTACGGCGGACAGCCGGAGCGCCACAGCTTCACGCCGCTGTGGGATCCGACGAACGTGCGCGCCGGCAGCATCGTGCTCGCCTTCGCGCTCGTCGCGCTGGTCGTCGCGTCGCGGCGCCGCGAGACCGCGTTCTTCTTCGGACTGGCCGTCGTCTGCGCGTTCGCGGCATTGAACGCGTGGCCGGTCGCCGATCTCCTGCACGCGCTGCCGCTCTTCGACATCACCGTGAACGAGCGGCTCGCGATTGCAGCGGCATTCGCGCTGTCGATGCTCGCCGCGATCGCGGCGGATGCGTGGCCGTCGACGAAGCCGCCCGCGTTCGCCGCCGCCTTCGTCGTCCTCTTTCTCGGAGGCGTGCTCGCGTACGCGGCAAACGTCGTGCGCATGCCGCTGATCCGCGCCGGCGTGCCGCGCGAGCTCATCGTTTTTCTGCGCAACGTCGAGCTCATTCCGCTCGCGGCCGCGGCGCTCCTCCTCTTCTTCCGCGTGCCGAAGCGCATCGCCGTTCCGCTCGTCCTCGGGCTCGTCCTGCTGCAGCGCACGATCGCGGACGGCCTCATGTATCCGGCGCTGCCGGCGAACGCGTTTTATCCGCGCGTCCCCATCCTGCGGCACATCCCGCAAGACCGCTCGCAGCCCTTCCGCATCGCCGGACTTTATTTCTCGCTGGTCCCCGACACCGCCGCGCTCTACGGACTCGAAGACGCGCGCGGCTACGAGGCGATGACCTTCCACCGCCTCACCGAGACCTTTCCGCTGTGGAGCTTCGCGCAGCCCATCTCGTTCAACACGATCGAAGACCTCTCGAAGCCGTTCCTCTCGTTTCTCAACGTCCGCTACGTCCTCGGCGGGCGCGACACCGCGCCGCCCGACGGCTGGCGGATCGCGTTCGAAGACCGCGACTCGCGCCTCTTCGAGAACACGCGCGTGCTGCCGCGCGCGTTCATCCCGCGGCGCGTGCGCTACGAGCGCAGCGCCACCGACGTGCTGCGCGGCATGTTCGAGAATCGCGACTTCGCGGACGTCGCATGGATCACCGCGCGCAACTATCCGCCGCACGAGATCGCGAACGGCCCCGGCACGCTGACGTTGCAGCGCGACGGCACGTCGTTTCGCATCCACGCGACGATGGAGCGCGACGGCTGGGTCGTCGTCTCCGAGAGCGCGTGGCCCGGCTGGCGCGCGTACGTCGACGGCCACCGCGTCGAGATGCAGTACGCCAACCATGCCTTCCTCGGCATCTTCGTGCCCGCCGGGCAGCACGACGTACGGCTGCTCTTTCGGCCCGAGGCGTTCACGCGCGGGAGGAACCTGTCGATCGCGACGCTGCTCGCGGCGATCGCGTTCCTCGCGCTACGAAACCGACTCGCGCAGCCACGCGCCGTACGCGTCGGAGAGTGACGCCGGCTCGACGACGACGAACTCCGGCACGTCGTACGGATGGCGGTGAAACAGCTCCTCGCGCAACGCATCGACGCGCGCGTCGGTGGTCTTGATCACGAGCAGCACTTCGGTGTCGTCGACCACGCGTCCTTCCCAGCGATAGACCGACAGCACGCGATCGATGATGTTGACGCACGCGGCGAGACGCTGCTCGACGAGCGCGCGTGCGAGCGCCGCGGAGTCGAAACCGGCGCCGACCGTCGTCAGAACGAGCAGCGCGTGCGCTTCGTCGTTCACGGCGCGCCGATCGCGGCGGCGACGCGCGTCGCGGCCTCGCGCGCGGTGGCGGTCGTCACGTTGCGCAGTTGCGCGCGCTGCACGAATCCGAGGGCGATGTAGGCGAAGAGAGAACGTCCGCCGACGCCGACGCCCGTCGGCATCAGCGCGGTGTTCTTCTTCGCCAGTCGCTGCGAGGTCACGACCTCGAGATTGCGCGCGTCGTACACGCGCAGCTCCGCGGCCACGCGCGACACCACGAGCTCGAGCGACACGTCGACCGCGCGGCTGCCGACGTCGATGCCGCCGAAGCCGTCGGCGCTGCTGTCGCCCACGAGCTCGACGTAGTAGTCGACATCGTTGCGGTCGTCGCGCGAGACGTCGTCGAACGACTGTCCCGTCTCGATCGCGTCGTAGCCGCGCGCGCGCAGCTCGGACGCGAGCGCGCGTTCGACCGCCGCCTGCACGCGCGGATCGGGATCGACCGGCGGGCGGAGGATGCCGATGCGCGGTCCGGCGTTCACGGCGCGCGTCGTGTCGAACGCGAACGCGGACGCCGCCGCGAGCAGCACGCAAACGAGGACAGGCAGGCGTTTCATGGGTGTTAGTCTAGCGCCGATTGAAGCGCCTGTTCGTCACGCTTCTGCTGCTCGTCATCGCGTACGCCGCGTACGAATGGCTGACGTTTCCCGACGTCGCCGCGCTGGCGAAGGAGCCGCCGAAGACGACCGCGTTCATCGAACGCCGCAAGGCCGAGCTGCGCGACGCGGGCAAGGACGATCGCATCGAATGGACGTGGGTGCCGTACGGCCGCATCTCGCCGTCGCTGCGCCGCGCGGTGCTCGTCGCCGAAGACGACTCGTTCTACGAGCACGGCGGCGTCGACGTCGACGCGATGCGCGAGGCCTTCGAGCGCAACTGGAAGAACCGCAAGCTCACGCACGGCGGCTCGACGATCACGCAGCAGCTCGCGAAGAACCTCTACCTCTCGCCGTCGCGCAATCCGCTGCGCAAGATCAGGGAGTATTTCCTCGCCGAGGCGCTGGAAAAACATCTGACGAAAAAGAGGATCCTCGAGATCTATTTGAACGTCGTTGAGATGGGCGAGCGCGTCTACGGCGCCGAAGCCGCGTCTCACTACTATTTCCATAAAAGTGCCGCGAGTCTCTCCGCGCGCGAGGCCGCGCTGCTGGCCGGATGTCTGCCGAACCCGCGCATCATGGTGCCCGGACATCCGAACAAACGACTGCGGTGGCGCCAGAGCATGATCCTCTCGCGCATGCGCCGCTGGGGCTACGTCTTCGAGCGGCAGGTGCTGGCGGAGAAGAAGCCGGTGCCGGCGACGGATACGTCCGCGACCGAGACCGCCGCGGTGGAGACGGCGACGAGCGCGGTGGTGACGGACACGGACATGGGGCCGGCGGAAAGCACGGAGACGACGGACAGCAGCGCGACGACGGCTACGACAGAAACGACGGCGACCGAGACGGTGACGGCGACGGATACGAGCGGAACGCAGTAGGCGCGCACGGGCCGGAATGCAGAACGCAGAACGCAGAATGAAGAATTGAGAAGCCCGCCCCCGACGAGGCTGGCGCGGGCTAAGTTCTTCATTCTACGTTCTGCGTTCTGCGTTCTTCATTCGCTTTTCATCTCTTGGCCTCTCTTTTGCCCCTGCGCTCCACCGATGTCATCGCGTGAACAGGCAACGAACTGGCGGCCGGGGCGGGATTACCGCATCGTCTGCGACTGCCAGCGGCACGCGCGTTCGCGTTCGCTGTGGCGTCGCGCGTGGCGCGTGACGTCTCGCGGCGTGGCGGTGCTCGTCGGGATTCCGATCGCGTTCGCGATCGCGGATCTGCCGACCATGAAGGCGATGAACCTCAACTTCACGGCGCTCCGCCGCGAAGTCGCGCCCGCGCGCACGCTGCCGATCTTCACCACGCCGGCGATGAAGAACCAGTTCCTCACGCCCGGCACCGCGGCGACGGTCATGTCGCTCGACGTCGTGAAGGAACAGTACTTCCGCACGTCGGTGCCGTACGGCGACATCATCTACCGCGAGGCGCGCCGCAACGATCTGCGCCCCGAGCTCGTCGCGGCGATGGTGCACACCGAATCCGACTTCCGTCCGCGGCTCGTGTCGAACCGCAGTGCGCAGGGGCTCATGCAGATCGTCCCCGAGACCGCGCGTCTCCTCGGCATCGCCAATCCGTTCGATCCCGAACAGAACATCGCCGCCGGAACGAAGTACTTCCGCTACCTCCTCAACCGTTTCGAGAACGAGAACGTCGCCCTCGCCGCGTACAACGCCGGCGAAGGGAACGTCGAGCGCTTCGGCGGCATCCCGCCGTTCCCCGAGACGCGCGACTACATCGCGCGCGTCAACGTGCGCGAGCACCGCTATCGCGAGCGCGTCCAGAACACCTACATGGCCTCGTTGCGACTTCGCGCTCTGCATTAAAATCGTTCCGCATGCACCAGACGACTGGTGAGGAACGCCGCGAGTTTCAGCGCCTCCGGCTCGATCCACCGCTCGCGGCCACCTTCGGCGATCGCGAGGTCCACCTCCTCGAGGTCGGCGTCCTCGGCGCGCGCATGCACCATCCGCCGTCGCTCGAGCTGCCGCGCGCGGAGCTCCGCTTCCACTGGGGCGGCGGCGACATCACCATGCGCTGCGAGATCGTGCGCACCGTCGGCCCCGATCGCGCGAAGTATCCCGGGCAGGGCTGCGAGTCCGGCATCCGCTTCCTCGCCGCGCTCGGACAGTCGGGCGATCGTCTGCGCGCGATGCTCGCCGAGATCGTGATGCGCGCGCTGGAAGAGCGTCACGACGCGAGCGCGACGCGCCTGCACATCCGCCAGATCGACGGCGACAAGACCGTGCGCGGCGCCGACGCGCAGTTCCTCTCGTACCGGCTCGAGAACGGCGCGTGGCACCGGCGCCCGATTTTTCTCCCGGAACAACCGGTCGTTGGCTTCACCGTCGCGCGCGGCGAAGACACGGACGAGCTGCGGCGGCTCTGCGAAGTCTACGAGGCCTCCGACGACGAAGGGCGCCGCCTCATCCGCCTCTTCGCGGAGCTCAGCGTGAGCCAGGTGCTGCAGATTCCGCCGCGGACGTGAGCGCGCCGGCGTCTGCATTGGCGAGCGGCAGCGTGAAGAAAAACGTCGTACCCGAGCCCGGCTCGCTCTCGGCCCAGATGCGTCCGCCGTGCGCCTCGACGATGCCGCGCGCGATCGGCAGGCCGAGTCCCGCGCCGAGGCGCTCGGCGCGCTTCGCCTGCCAGTAGGGACTGAAGATGTGGCCGAGGTGTTCGTGCGGGATGCCGGGGCCGGTGTCGCGCACCGAGACCAGCACCTCGCCGTCGCGGTGCGATGCGCAGACGGAGATGCGGCCGCCCGGCGGCGTGAACTTGAGCGCGTTGCCGATGAGGTTCGACAGCACCTGCATGATCCGATCGCGGTCCGCGTGCACGACGGCATCGGGCGCCTCGTAGTCGATCGCCACCGTGGCCACCGACGCCTGCGCGCGGAAGAGCTCCTGCGCCTCGCGAAAGACGTCCGCGATCGGCACCGGCGCAGGCTCGATCGGCAGGCGCTTGCCGCCTTCGAGGCGCGTGACGTCGAGCAGGTCCGCGATGAGGCGGCGCATGCGGCGGGCGGAGACGACGATGGCGTCGAGCTGCTCGCGGTCCTCGTCGCCGAGGTTCTCGGAAGTCTGCAGCAGCGACGCGCCGAGCATGATCGCGTTGAGCGGATTGCGCAGGTCGTGCGAGACGATGGCCAGCACTTCCTCGCGCGCGCGCACGGCCTGCTGCGACTCGAGATAGAGACGCGCGTTGTCGATCGAGAGCGACGCGCGGCGCGCGAGCTCGGCGAAGAGCGGCAGATCGTCCGGCGTGAACGGCTTCCCCTCACGCGACACCGCCGCGGCGAGGCCGATCGACTGGCCGCGCGTCACCAGCGGCAGAAAGATGAGCGTGCGCCCCGCACCGTCGCTCTGGCCAGTGATGTACTCGTAGAGGCCTGACGTCGCGCCGACGAGCGCCGGCTCGCGCTGCTGCATCATCCGCACGAGCGCCTCGGGCACTTCATCGCGCACCGAGCCGATGCCGGCCGCAAGGCGCGGTTCTTCTTCCGGATTGCGATGCGCGATGGCCACGCGCCGCAACCCGCCTTCCTCTTCGGCGATGTCGATGACGCAGAGCTCCGCGAGGTTCGGCACGATCAGTTTCGCGACGGTGCCGATGGTCTGCTCGTAGTCGAGCGAGCCGGCGAACTCCTGTCCCGCCGCGGCGAGGAACGCCGCGCGCCGTTCCTCGCGCTCGGCCGCCTCGCGCGCGCGCTGCGCCTCGTTCGTCTCGCGCTCCGCCTCGAGCCGCCGCCGCATCGCCTCGCGCGCGAGGAGGCGCATCTGCCGGCCGAGCCCCGCCACGAGCATCGCCGACGTGAGCGCGAGCAGCGTGAGGATGATCGTCAGCGAGATGTTGAGCTGCTCGGCGTCGCGGATCTGCTCCAGCCGGTCCTCGATCCCCGTCTGCAATCCCAATTCGAGCGCCGAGGCCGCGTGCAGCGACTGCTCGTATGCCGGATGGCTTTCGAAGAGACGCGCGAGGAAGACTTCCATCGGCAGCTGGCGCGCGAGCAGCTCGCCCCGCCGGGTCGCGTCGTGCCAGCGCGTCATCTGCACGAACAGCAGCCGCAGATCGGACGAGAGGTCTTCGCCGAGGACCGGGAGCACTTGCTCGAGCGCGCGGCGGTTCGCTTCCTCGCGCGCGACCGCGTCGAAATACTCGCGGCGGAACTGCTCCTGGCCGGTGACCTGATACGCGATGATCTTGTCGAGCTCGGACGAGAGGTCGACCTGAATCTGATTCGCGTGGACGCGCGCCGGCTCGGCCAGCCGGCTGATCTCATTGCGCATGCGCGCCGTCTTCTTCGCGACGACGAGCGGCAACACGACCAGCGAGAGCAGCGACACGATGATGAATACGACCGGAACCACGGTCGTCCACGTGCTCTCCGGCCCGACGCGCCACAGACTGCGTCGATCGATGGGACCTTTCGGCGTCACATGGCCTCGATCGTCATTGTTTGCCAGCAAAGGCCTTACCATTCCGCGCGATGCGACCGGAAGAACGGCGCGGCGCGCAGCGCCTGAGGCTCTCCAAACCGATTCTCGCCACGATGCGCTCGCAAAATGCGCTCGTGCTCGACATCGGCATGAACGGCGCCTTCGTCGAACATTACGGAACCGTCCAGCCCGGCGAACGCTTCCGGCTCGCCTTCCGCTGGCAAAGTGAAGACGTCGAGTTCCTCTGTGAAGTTACGCGCAGCAGCGTCGTGCAAACGCCCGGCGGCGACGGCGCGAGTCCGGTCTCGCACTCCGGCCTGCGCTTCGTCGAGGCGGTCGGCGAGTCCGGGCGGCGACTGCACGATCTGATGACGACGTTCATCACGCGCGTCCTCGACGCGCAGAAAGCGAACGCCGCCGGCGAGTCGCACGCTGCCGGCGCGAACATCCTGGCGCGCCTCGGCGAAGCACGACGCACCCGCTCGCGCGGTTACTTCGCCTACCGCTGGAACGGCGAACGCTGGTCGCGCACGCGCACGACCTCGCGCGTGCAGCCGGTCGACGGCTTCACCGTGCCCGAGCACGAGGACGAGGAAGAAGTCGAGTCGCTCTGCCGCACCTACGAGAGCTCCGACGCCGAGTCGCGCGATCTGATCCGCGTCCTCGCCGACCTCACCGTGGCAGAACGCTGAGCGCGTCCGACATCCGCTCGACGACCACGTCCGCCATCGACAGGTCCTGCCATTCGAGCGCGGCGGCGTTGCGCACCGCGATGCAGTACATCTCCGCGCGCTTCGCCGCGACGACGCCGACATGCGAGTCTTCGAAGACGACGCACGCGTGCGGCTCGACGCCGAGACGCGTCGCGGTGATGCGGTAGATCTCCGGATCGGGCTTGCCGTGCGTCACTTCGCTGCCGTCGACGATGAGCGGAAACGCGTCGCGCAGGCCGAGCTGCACGAGCACTTTCTCGATCGACGCGCGCACCGCCGACGATGCGATCGCGAGCTGCAGCCCGCGCTCCTGCAACGCGCGCACGGTCTCGACGACGCCGTCCATCGCGCGCAGCCCGCCGCGCGCGCAGATCGCGTCGAAGTGCTGCTGCCGCAGCGCGAACAGTTCTTCCTCCGACGCGCTCCAGCCGAAATGCGCGCGCATGATGCGGATGTCGTCGATGATCCGCCGTCCGGAGCCGTTGCGGAAGCTGTCCGGCAGCGACGCGTAGTCGGCGCCGTACGCGCGACAGAGCGCCTGGTGCGCGGCGGTGTGCTGCGGCTCGAGGTTGACGATGGTCTCGTCGAAATCGAAGATCGCCGCGCGGAACCTGCTACCGTGCGCGCGTGGATCCGGCCTTTCAGCGCGCAATGATCTTCGTCTCCATCCTCGGCGGCTCGATCGCGCTCATCTCCGCGGCCATCCTCTTCTTCACCTTCCGCTCGTTTTCCGGAAAGAAGCCGCCCTTCATCCTCATGATCGCGGTCCTCGGCTTCGTCTTCGCTGCCTGTACGGTGCTGCTCGCGCTGTCGTTCGCCGGTCAGCACTGAGCTCGCGCACGAGCGCCTCGGTGTGCTCGCCGAGCCGCGGCGGCGGCAAGCGCACCGGCAAGCGCTCGCCGTCGAAGCGCACCGGATGCCGGACGGTTTCGTAGCGGCCGATCTCGGGATGCGCGACCTCCGCGACGACGACGTGCCCGGCGTCGCTGCGCAACGCTTCGAGCACGCCCTGGACGAGCGAGCACGGAATGTTCGCATCGCGACAACGCGCGATCCATTCGTCCGCCGTCCGCGCGCGGAAACATTCCTCCAGCAGCGGTACGAGCACCTCGCGATGCGCCACGCGCGCGGCGTTCGTCGCGAAGCGTTCGTCGTCCGCGAGCTCCGGCTGCTCGAGCACGCGCTCGCAGAGCATGCGGAAGTGCCGATCCGTGCCGCCGCCGAGCGCGAAGATGCGATCGCTCGCGTGAAAGAGCTGATACGGAACGATCGACGGATGCGCGTTGCCGTAACGCTGCGCCTCGACGTTCGTCGCCAGTGCGCCCTGCGCGACGTTGACGAGTGACGCGAGCGTCGACGCGAACAGCGACACCTCGAGCCGCGCGCCGCGTCCCGTCTGCGTGCGCGCGTACAGCGCCGCGCAGATCGCACCGTGCGCGTGATGCGCGGTGAGCACGTCGGAGAGCGCGACGCCGGCTTTCATCGGCTCGTCGTCGCCGGTGATCGACATGAGCCCCGCGCCGGCTTGCGCGAGCAGGTCATAGCCGGGCGTGTTCGCGTCGCTCGTGTCAGGATCGAAGCCGCCGATCGAGCAGTGAATCGCGCGCGGGTTGATCGCCGCGACGTCACCGAGGAGCTGCGCGCGCTGCGGCGGGAGGAAGTTGTCGACGACGACGTCGGCGCGCTCGATGAGCGTTCGCGCGAGCGCGCGCCCTTCGTCGCCGCGCAGGTCGAGCGCGAGCGATTCCTTGTTGCGGTTGAGCGAGAGAAAGTACGTGCTGATGCCGCCGCCGATTGTTCCAGCGAACGGCGGTCCCCAGCGCCGCGTCTCGTCGCCGCGCTCCGGCTCTTCGACCTTGATGACGCGCGCGCCTTCGTCGGCGAGGAGCTGCGTGCAGAGCGGCCCCGCGAGGACGCGCGAGAAATCGGCGACGAGGATGCCCTCCAGCGGGAGCGTCGTCACCGGTACGTCTGCTTCAGCGAGTCGAGATCGGCGAGCGTGCGCCGGAGGATGTGCAGGACCTTGTGGACTTCGCCGCCGTACGTGCGCAGCTCGGCGTCGCAGTCGGTCATCGAGTAAACGGCTTCATCGCGTTCGAGCCGGTCGCGCTCGAAGCGGAGGCGTTCCGCGAGCTCTTCGATCTCGCTGACGATGATGAAGTTGAGGTCCTTCTCGCCGAGGTAGCGCTTGCACTGCGGGCAGTGAATCGAGCGCTCGGCAGACGACTCCACCAGCTCGACCACGAACTGGCGCTCGCACTGCGGACACTCGAAGACTTCCGGCAACATGGGCGTCGATCCTCTCGAAGATTGTGCCACGTTCGGCAAGCGTGCAACGCTGGAATGTCCACCTTGACCCTGGCGTTTGCCGCGGAGTAGCATCCCGCCCCGCCATTTGCTGGGAGATCGTTCAATGGTAGGACAAGCGGCTCTGGACCGCTGAATCGGGGTTCGAGTCCCTGTCTCCCAGCCAGGCGGTGCGACCGCCAGCGCTTGTTGGCCCAGCCTCCTTCAGGCTGCCTCCTCTCCAGCGTTTTCCGTCCTGAAGAATTTGCGCGACACCAGTGCGACCGCGACGGTCGCGACGATCCCGGGCTTCGTTCGTGCACGCTCGCTCCGTGTGAATCTGCGCCAGCTCGACCGCAAATACCTGGGACGCGAGTCGCCGGCGCAAGACGTACAGGTCGCGCGAACGAAGGGCGCATTCGTGTATGACGCCCGCGGCAGACGCTACATCGATTTCCTGTCGGGCTGGTGCGTCGGCAACTTCGGTTGGGACAACACCGCGATCAAGCAGTCGCCGGCGCGCCGGCGGCCGGATTACGTCTACCCCGAGTACTTGTACCAGCCGTGGGTGGAGCTCGCTCAGTTGCTTGCCGAGATCACGCCGGGGCAACTCGAGAAGACGTACCGTGCGACCGGTGGATCGGAAGCCGTCGACATCGCGCTGCAGCTCGCCATGGCGTCGACCGGCCGCCGCAAGTTTGTCTCGATCGAGGGGAGCTATCACGGCAACACGATCGGCACGGTCAGCGTGGCATCGAGCGAAGAGCGCGAGCCGTATCCGAATCTGCTGCCGAGCTGCGTCACGATCTCGCCGCCCCTCGGCGATCGTGGCGATCGCGCGGCTGGAGACGCTTCTGAAAAAGCGCGACGTCGCGGCGCTCATCATGGAGCCGATCAGCTGCAACCTCGCCGTGCTGATTCCCGAGGACGCGTTCATGAAGCGCGCGCAGCAACTTTGCCGCCGCTACGGAACGCTGTTCATCGCCGATGAAGTGGCGTGCGGATTCGGCCGCACCGGAAAGCTGTTCGCGTCGGAGCACTTCGATCTCGAGCCCGACATCCTGTGTATGGGCAAGGCCATCACCGGCGGATTCGCGCCGATGGGCGCGACGATCGTCACGCGCAAGGTCGCGAAATCCGTCGAAGGTGAAGTCGGCTTCTATTCAACCTATGGCTGGCATCCGTCGACGGTGGACATCGCCATCCGCAACGTTCGGTGGCTCATTCGCAATCAGGCGCGCGTTCTCGGGAACGCCGCCGAAATCAGCGCGTACTTCGGCGAGCGGCTCGCGGGGATGCAGTTCGAAGATCTAAAAGAGATACGCATCCGCGGCATGGCCATCGCCGTCGAGGCAGGCGAGGACGACGACTATGTCTCCGAGATCGACGATCGCTGCAACAAGAACGGCCTGCTGATCACGACAGCCGGGAACGCGCTCACGATGTTTCCGCCGCTCACTCTCGATCGACGCACCGCGAAGGCGGGACTCGACATTCTCGAGAAATCGTTGCGCTAGTCAGACGCGTGATTGCCGCACCTGCGTTCACGCTCATCCCCGCCGCGCGGCCTCGATCATGGCCACATCGATCTTCTGCATCGTCAGCATCGCGTTGAACGCGCGTTTCGCTTCGTCGCCGCCGGCCGCGAGCGCGTCGGTGAGGGCGCGCGGCGTGATTTGCCAGGAGAGGCCCCAGCGGTCTTTGCACCAGCCGCAGTCGCTTTCCTTGCCGCCGTTGCCGACGATCGCGTTCCAGTAGCGATCCGTCTCTTCCTGATCGTCCGTCGCGATCTGAAACGAGAAGGCTTCGCTGTGCCGCATCACCGGGCCGCCGTTGAGACCCATGCACGGAATCCCGACCACGGTGAAGTTCACCGTCAGTACGTCGTCCTTCTTGCCGCCCGGGTAGTCGGCGGGCGCGCGATGCACGGCGGTCACTTTGCTGTCCGGAAACGTGGCGGCGTAGAACTCCGCGGCGTCGAGGGCGTCTTTGTCGAACCAGAGACAGATCGTGTTTTTCGGCTGCATGCTCGTCGGCTCCTTGTGCGCGATCGCGCGCGAACGCGTATTCTCGCCCAAGTATGTGCAAGACCATCAAACAGCGTGTGAAGTTCAAGGCCGATCCCGCGACGGTCTACGAGCTGCTCGCCGACTCGCGCAAGCACAGCGCGATCACCGGCAAACGTGCGGTCATCAGCGGCGAGATCGGCGGCGCGTTTTCCATTGGTGAAAGTGACGTCACCGGCATCAACGTCGATCTCGTTCCCGGCCAGCGCATCGTGCAGGCGTGGCGGCACCGCCGGTTCCCCGAGGGGATCTTCTCGATGGCGGCCGTGACGCTGAAGCGGACGCCGGACGGTGGGACCGAGCTCGTGCTGACCCATCGCGGCGTGCCGAAGGATCTCATCCCCGAAACCGAACAGGCGTGGCGCGATCAGTACTGGCAGAAGATCAAGGCCTACCTCGACAGGCGGTAACGCTCCTTCCACTTCTCCTCGTCGACGCCAAAGACGATCAGCCAGAAGATCTCCACCGCGGAGACGAGCAGCGCCAGGGCGGCGATCATCATGAACGACGGGAAGTGCAGCGGCGGGTAGTAGAAGCGCAGCCAGCCGGCGCCGGCGATCATGCAGGCGATGCCGAGCGCGCGCGGCAGGAACGTCGAGCGGAAGATGAGATAGCCGTGCAGCACCGCGCTGACGCCGAAGAACGCCAGCGCCATCGCCGCGCCGCGATCGTTGATCTTGAGCAACAGCAGCGCGATCGCGCGGAGCTGCTCCGCGCTGAAGGCGTTCAGCGCGCTCGTGCCGGAGAGGACGAACAGCGGCGTGATGTAGAAGAGCCGGCTCAGCGTCTTGATCACCGCGCCACTGAGCTCGACGCACGTACTGACCAGCGCGAGGCTGCGGCTGACGGGACTGAGCAGCCGGTAGAACAGCGCGACCGACGCGATCTGACACGTCATCTCGAGCAGAAACACCGCGAAGCTCAGCTGAAACACCGACTGATGCCCGAGGATGTTGCGCGCCGTCAGCGCGGCGTCGGTGAACGAAATCAGCTGGTCGCTGACGAAGCCTTGCGCGTAGATGCCGCCGATGAGCGTCAGCAGCAGCAGAATGCCCGCCGCTCGGGCGATGACGCGAGGCCTCATGAGGGACGTCGCGTCGACAGTCGAGTCGCGATACGCGATGGCGGGCGAGAGGGCGGAGCTGGTGGCGGTCTGCATGCGATGCAATCTCGCGCGTCCGACGTCGCGCCGCAACCCGCTTGCGACGAATGGCGGATTTGCGCGGACGAACGGCGGTTTCGCCCGCGGGCGTACGCGGCTCACGCCCCCTGCGAGCTGACCTGGGACACCGCGTCGCCGGCCACGGCCAGGCGGTTGCGGCCTTCCCGCTTCGCGCGATACAGCGCGGCGTCGGCGAGCTTGAGCAGTTGCATCGGATCGTCATGCACGTCGGGGATGGCGGACCACACTCCGATGCTGAGCGTCAGCCTCGATTGCCGGCTGTCGAGCGCGACGAGCGACTGCTCGATCTCGCGGCGGAAGGCCTCCAATCGTTCGATCATCTCCGGCGGCGTTCCGCCGACGCTGATCACGATGAGCTCTTCGCCGCCGTAACGCACCGCCGTGTCCGAGTCGCGGCGAAACGATTTGCGCAGGACCGCCGCGACGTGCCGCAGGCAGGCGTCGCCGAAGGGATGTCCGTACGTGTCGTTGATGTCCTTGAATCGATCGAGATCGATGATGGCCAGCGTCATCGTCAGCGCGTTGCGCGCGCAGAGGTGCAGCGTCGGCACGACGATCTCGTCGAAGTGCATGCGGTTATACAAGCCGGTCAGGCCGTCGCGGCGGCTCGTCTCGGCCAGTCGCGAGTTGGCCGCGCGCAGCTCCGCGTTCAGCCGGCGCAGCTTCGTCGCCCAGAACAGCGTCACTACGCCGACGAGCGCGAACACGCCGAAGATCTGCCAGAAGCGCCGATAGTCGAAGCCTTCCTCGAAGCGGACGGCGATCCAGCGGTTCATGATGTCCTGCCGTTCCGCGGGCGTGATCGTGTCGACGAGCTTCTGGAAAACGTCGCGGAGCACGGGCTGGTCGTTGCGCGTGGCCACGCTCATCAGGTTGTCGTGGCCGATGCGCCCCGCGATCTTCACGTCGTAGATCTTGTTTTCCTGCAGCGCGCGGCCGACGCTCATCATGTTGCCGATGAACCCGTACAGCTCGCCGTCCTGCACCTTCGTCAACCCTTCTTCGTAGCTGTCCACCGGGATCAGCTGAATGCCGGGGTGGCTCTGGCGCAGGAGCTCGATGCCCGCGAAGCCGCGCATGTGGCCGAGACGCTTGCCTCGGACCTGCTCCAGATTCGCGACGAACGGAACGTTGACCGAGGTGGCGATCACGCCCGGGATCTCGAGATACGGAGTCGTGAAGTCGAGAAACGATCGCCGCGACGGCGAGTCCATCAGCAGCGAGAAGATGTCGCACTGCCTGCGTTGGCCGAGGGCGAACGACTCGTCCCATGTGCGCGTGCGAACGAGCTGCACGTTCAAGCCGCCGCGACGGATCATGAGGCGGATGAAGTCCGCGGCCATGCCGGTGTACCCGCCGTCGCGATCGATCCCTTCGATCGGCATCCAGTCGGGAGCCACGCACATGCGGATCGGCCCGCGGCTCTGGAGATACGCGAGCTCGCGCTCCGACCACTGCACTTGGGCGCGCGCGGGATCGACGGCAGTCTTCGCCGTCGATGTCGCCGGCTGCGCTTGCACGGCGCGAAGACCGCCGAGCACGAGCAGAAACGCCATCACCGCCATGGATCGCAGACCGCCGTGCACTGTCGATGTCCTTTGAACGCGGACGATGGTACCCCTTCCCGGGCATCCAACTGGCACGCCTCGAATCCCTCGCATGGATGGTGAACATCCGCAGCGACGACGCCTGCTGGAGTTGTTGCGCCGCCACGGCTGGAACGCGACCTCGTTCCAGGTGATGGAGCAGGGCTTCCGCTACTGGTTCGATCCGGAAGGCGATGCAGCGGTCGCGTATCTCGACACCGGCCGCGCGTGGGTCGTCGCCGGCGCGCCGATTGCGGCCCTCGGACGATGCGCGGAAGTCACGGAACGTTTTGCGAGTGAAGCGCGGCGGCAGCGCAGGCGCACCGTGTTCTTCGCGACGGAGCCGCGCTTTCTCGCGTGCGCGTCGATGCGTTCGCTCGCGGTCGGCGAGCAGCCGTCGTGGGACCCGCGCGCGTGGACGGAAGGGCATTGCGGGCATCGCAGCTTCAAGGAGCAGCTGCGGCGTGCGCGTGCGAAAGGCGTGTCCATCGCGCGCGTGCCGTCGCACGAAGCGGCCGGCGCGATGCGCGCGGAGCTCGAGCAGCTCATCGACCGCTGGCTCTGCGCGCGGCCGATGCCGCCGATGTCGTTTCTCGTGGCGCTGGAGCCGTTCTCGTTCGCGGACGAGCGCCGCTACTACGTCGCGCGCGCGGCAGGGCGCGTCGTCGGCACGCTCATCGCCGTGCCGGTGTACGAGCGCGCGGGATGGTTCTTCGAAGACATCCTGCGCGATCCGTCGTCGCCGAGCGGCACGACGGAGCTGATGATCGACACCGCGATGCGCGACGTCGCGGCGGACGGCTGTTCGTTCGTCACGCTGGGACTGGCGCCGCTCGCCGGCGAAGAGCCGTGGCAACGGCTCGTCCGCAAACTCCTCGGCGGCTTCTACAACTTCGAAGGACTGCGCGCGTTCAAAGCGAAGCTGCGGCCCGATGTCTGGACGCCGATCTCCATCGCGTGGCCCGGCGATCAGAGCGTGGTCACGGCGGTGTTCGACGTGCTCGCCGCGTTCGCCGCCGGACGGCCGATTCGCTTCGCACTGCAGGCGGTCGGCCGCGGACCGGCGCCGGTGATCTTCGGCCTCGGCGCGCTGCTCGTGCCGTGGACGATCGTGCTCGCGGCAGCCGACACGCGACGCTGGTTCGCCTCGCGACGCGAGCAGGCGGGCTGGGTCGCGTTCGATGCGGTGATGTGCGGAGTGCTGCTGTCGCTCGCGAAACGCTGGCGACGACCGCTGGCGCGCGCCGCCGCCGTCGCGGCTTTGTGCGACGGCGCGATCACCACGATTTGCATCAGCCGCCGGCCTGCACTGCAGCCGCGTCGCTGGACCGATCGGCTCGCGATCGCGGCGGCGGTCCCCACCGTTCGCCGCGGCGGCGATTCTCTTCGGCGGTCTGCGCGCGCGGCGGCGCTGAACACGCGAGCGGCGAGCCCCACAACCCGCCGCTCGCGCGAACGTTACGAGTTGCCGGAGGTCTTCACCACCACGTCCGGCGAATACGGGCCGATGAGCTTGCAGTCGGTGGCCGTGATGTGGCTGCTGCTGTCGGACAGCACGAGCGACATCGTGCCCGCCACCGTGGAGCCGTACAGGTCGATCGCCGACTCGTAGCTCGCCGTCCCGCCCCACGCCGTGGACGCGCCGTCGGCGACGATCTTCGACTCCATCACGTGCACGTACGCACGCGCGTAGACGAGGAGCCCGATCGGCTGCGCGCCGCCGTGCGCGCCGACCATCGTGTACGACACGTTGATCTGCGAGCCGCCGCCGGCCGGGCTGTAGTCGACCGAGAGCGTGACCAGGTTCGGGCCGTTGCCGGTCGCGTCGCCTTCGAGGTCGCAGTTCTCGATGTCGAAGTTGACCGCGCCGACGCAGTCGACGGCGGTGATCCAGCTGCCCCACGCGTCGCCGCTCGAGACGATCGACACGTTCTGGATCGCGGAGTTACTCGCCGCCTTCACCGTGCCTTTGCTGGCCTGATCGGCGGCGGCCGGCGCGGTGATGGTGGTCTGCGCCACACCGGCGCCGGTGATGAAGACGTACGGCTTGCAGACCACGACTTCGTTGTACGTGCCGGGGCCGGCCTGCACGACGTACTGCTTCTGCAGGCTCGCGTCGCTGATGCTGTTCAGCGCGGCCGTGATGGTGGTGAACGTCTTGCCGCCCGGTTGCACGGTAACGGTGTTGGCCGCGTCCGTCGCTTTCGGCGCGGCGGCGATGGCCGAGTTGACCATGCTGACGAACGACGGAACTTCCTTCGCGGCGACGGCGGCGTTGGCGGTGAGGGAACCATTCGCTTTGATGTTGAGATCGAGCATTCGCAATCCTTCTCTCTCGTCGATTTTTCGTGGAGCCTGCGGAGGCGCAAGGATATCGCGCGGAGCATCCGCGCGCCGGAGCGGGAGAACTTTCGTACGATGGCTGCGTACATCCGCACATGCTCCTCCCCATCCACATCGCCGCGGGCGGTCTCGCCATCATCCTCGGCGCGGTCGCGCTGCTGGTGCGGAAGGGCGGGAGCATCCACCGGCGCAGCGGTCTGCTGTTCGTCTACGCGATGACGGTGATGGGCTTCACCGCCTCGCTCCTCGGATTTCTCAAGAGTCCGTCCGATCCGAACGTCATCGGCGGCATGATGCCGATCTACTTCGTGGCCACCGCGCTGACGACCGTTCGCCCCGCGACGACGGCGACGCGCATCATCAACGCCGTCGCGCTGATCTTCGTCAGCGTCCTCTCGATCCTCGACTTCACCGCCGGCGTGCAAGCCTTCAACAGCCCGCGCGGAATCCTCAACGGCGTCCCGTTCCCGATGTTCTTCTTCCTCGGCGCGATCACCGCGATGGCGGCGCTGGGCGACTGGCGCGTGCTGCGTCACGGCGTCCCGCGCGGCGGCGCGCGCCTCGCGCGTCATCTGTGGCGTATGTGCTTCGCGCTCTTCATCGCCGCGGGATCGTTCTTCTCGATCCGCCATCGCGTCGCGAAGATTCTGCCGGAGCCGTTCACCACCGGGCCGATGCGCGCGCTGCCGGTGCTGCTGGTCTTCGTGGCGATGTTCTACTGGCTGTGGCGCGTCCGCGGCCGCCGTCCGTTGCCGACGGCCTCGTAAGGTCAATCGACCGCGGTCCCGCGCGCCAGCGCGTGCCAGCGCTCGGCGTCCACGCCGCGAATCAGCAGCCACAGAACGAGACTTCCTTCGCCGATCACGAAGCACAACGCCTGGCGCGGCCACAGAGACTGCGACAGCGGCGGCCACAGAAACGTGAGCCCGCTGACGCCGGCGAGCATCACGAGGATGCCGAGGAGCCGCGGCATGAAGGTCGAACGGACGATGAGCGTCCCGATGAGAATGAGATAGACACCGAAGAACACCAGCGCGATGCCGTAGCCGAGCTTGTAGAAATTCAACAGGAACTGGACGAGCGTCTCGATTGCCGCGCGGCTGAACGCGCGCGACGCGGGCACGCTCGTGAGCACGGTCATCGGCGCGACGCGAAACAAGCACGCGAACGCCTGATCGGCGCAGCCCACGAGACTGAAGAACGCCGCGGTCAACGACAGCGCGCGGTCGACCGGCGCGAACAACCGGTACAGAAGCGCGGTCACCGGGATGTAGACGGCAACGATGAGGATGTCCGCCAGGAACCCGGTGTAGAACGCGGCCGGATGCGCCACGATCGCGGCCGCCGTCGCCGCGGCATCGCTGGTGATCGGCACGCGTCCGACGAGCATCGGGATCATGCCGATCGGCAGCATCAGGATGTAAAAGAAGCCGGCCAGCCTGGCCATGCGGCGCGGAGAGATTTCTGCTGCGGTGCTCATGCGTGTACCTTAGACACGACGGAGCTCCATGGACATGACGCGGCGTCGCAAACGCATGACCACCGGTTGCAGCACGGAAACGCACGATGCCTGAGCGCGCGATCGGTGCGACCGCCGCACGCGCGCTGATGGACTTCGCGGTGTCGCGTGGTGCGAGCCGCGCGCTGCTGGTCGAGCGATCCGGCATCGACACGCTGGATCTGCTCGACGAGGAAGGACGCGTGCCGCTCGACCGCTACGCGGCGCTCATGAAAGCGGGACAGGCGCTGTGCGGCGATCCCGCGTTCGCGCTGCACTTCGGCGAATCGGAGTACGGCGCGGAGCGCACGCTGGCGTGCATGCTGGGCGTGCTCTCGCCGACGGTTGCGGAAGGCTTCGCCCAGGTCGTGCGCGATCCGCGGGCCGCCGGCGCGAACGCCGGACGCTACGAGCTCGTGCACGACGCGGAAGGAATCTGGATCGCCGACCCGATGCATCACGACTTTCCGGAAGGCGCCGAAGCGAGCTACGCGCGATGCGTGACGATGGCGCGGCGCGTGTTTCCCGGATCGCACTTCCTCAAAGCCGTGCACTTCCGCCACGCGGAGCCGCGGGATCGCACCGAGTACGAGCGCATCTTTCAAATGCCGATCGTCTTCGGCAGCGCACGCAACGCGGTGCTTCTCGATCCGGCCGTGCTGCAGCAGATGCCGCAAGCGGCGTCGCACATGCTCGACATCGTGCGCACGCGCGCCGACGCCGTCCTGCAAAGCGCGCCCATGCAGTCGACGCGCTGCCGCGTCGAGGCGCTGCTCGCGAACGGCCTGCGCTCGGCCGACGTCAGCGTCGATGCCATCGCGCGCGAGCTCGGCATGGGACGGCATACGCTCTTCCGCAAGCTGCGCGCGGAAGGCGTGACGTTCAAGCAAATCGTCAACGAGCTGCGCCACCGGCTCGCCGTGCAGTACCTCCGCGAACGCAAGCTTGCCGTCAGCGAGACCGCCTATCTCCTCGGCTTCTCCGATCCGGCCGCGTTCTCGCGCGCGTACAAGCGCTGGACCGGCCGGCCTCCCGGACAGCGTTCGTAACGCGGCGCGTTCACAATATCCGCGCGCGCCGTTCGTCTACGCTCGTGGATGAACGACGCGGCACGGCCGGAGCGGATGGCATTCGAGCAGGACCAGCGCATTGCAGACGTGGTCCGGCGGGAACAGAGCCGGCTGCGCGCGTTCATCCGGCGCCGCGTGCGCGACCCGCGCGACGTCGATGACATCCTGCAGGACGTCTTTCAGCGCCTGGTCGAGGCGAACCGCCTGCTCATGCCGGTCGATCACGTGACGGCGTGGCTGTTCCGCGTGGCCAGCAATCGCATCACGGATCTCTTTCGCAAGAAGACGCCGGAGACCTTCAGCGAGCAGACGTTCGTCACCGACGACGACGAGCTGCTGCGACTCGAAGACGTGCTGCCATCGCCCGACGACGGACCGGATGCGGTCTACGCGCGCGGCGTGCTGCTCGAGGAGCTCGAGCTCGCGCTGAGCGAATTGCCCGACGAGCAGCGCGAGGTGTTCATCGCGCACGAGCTCGAAGGGCGCAGCTTCAAAGAGATGTCCGCGGCGTCGGGCGTCAACCTCAACACGCTGCTCTCGCGCAAGCGCTACGCCGTATTGCATCTGCGCGAACGACTGCAGCGCATCTACGACGAGCTCACGAATCCATGAGGAGTCTGCACATGAGAAAGAAATGGATCTTCATCATCCCCGCCGCCATCGCCGGCATGGTGCTCTTCACGTTCCTCGGCGGCGCCATCGTGCGCGCGCTGTGGAACTGGCTCCTGCCGCCGCTCTTCGGCTTCCGCACGGTGACCTTCTGGCAGGCGCTCGGCCTCCTCGCGCTCTGCAGGATTCTCTTCGGCGGCTTCGGCTTCCACCGCGGCTCGCGCGGAAGAATGGGACGCCACATGGCCGCGCGCTGGGAGCAGATGACCCCCGAGGAACGCGAGCGGATGCGAGAAGGAATGCGCTCGCGGTGGGGCTGCCGGCCGGCGTCAGGCGAGGCCGCGACGGAGTAACAGATGCGTCAGCGCCGCGCCGGGCGCGTCAGCGTCCGGCGCGCGTCGCATCGCGGAATTCGGTCGGCGTCCGCCCCACCACCGCCCGGAAGACGCGGCTGAAGTGGCTCTGCGTGGCGAAGCCGGCGCGCTGGGCGATGTCGAGGAGCGAGGCTTCGCCGCCGCGGATCTCTTCGCAGGCGAACTCGATGCGACGGCGCCTGAGGAACTCGCCGACGGTGCAGCCGAAGTGGGCGCGGAACTGCGTGGCGAGATGCACCGGATGCACGCCGGCCTCGCGCGCGAGCTCCGCGAGCGTGGCGTTGTGCGCGAAGTCGTCGGAGAGCCGCTCGCGCACGTGCAGCAGCCATTGCGGCGCGCGGCGGTGGCGCCGCTCTTCGCCGCGCATGGCCAGCGCGAGGAGCTCCATCGTCAGCGCGCGCATCACCAGCGGCGTCGCGCTGTCGCTCTCGCCCAGCTCGCGCACGAAGCGGCGCGCGACGTCGGTGAACGGCTCTCCTCGAAAGAAATCAGGACGCGTCGCGAACGACGGCGCGAGCTCCAGCGACTGCAGCCACGCGGGATGCAGGTCGATGACGAGGCAGCGGCTCGGCGCGCCGTCGAACGCATTTGAATGCCGCTCGCCCGGCGGACTGAACGTGACCACGCCGCTGCGGCACGTGAAGGCAATGCCCGCGTAGCGCTCGACGTAGCCGCCGCTGAACGTGAACGCGAACCCGGCGGCGTTGTGCGCGTGCGGCGGCAGCTGCAGCCCGGCCGGATAGTGGATCAGCTGCACGCTCAGCGCGTCGGGCGCGGCGAAGCTCTGCACGGGATGAAGGGCCGAGGGCATGGGGAGTCTCGTCCAGCGGAACGAGCGGCGGCGAAAACGGCATTCCCTGCTTGACAACGCGCGATCGCGGCCTATATTTAGCCTATCGGTTAATTAACCGATGAGTTGAGCACGATGGCGACCGACGATCTCAGCATCACCTTCGCGGCTCTGGCCGATCCGACGCGCAGAGCGATCCTGGCGCGGCTGGCGTCGGGCGAAGCGTCGGTGACCGAGCTCGCTGAGCCGTTCGACATGAGCATGCCGGCGATCTCGAAGCATCTCAAAGTGCTCGAACGCGCGGGGCTCATCGCCCGCGGCCGCGACGCGCAGTGGCGTCCTTGCCGGCTCGCCGCGGCGCCGCTCAAGGACGTCGCCGACTGGGTCTCCACCTACCGCAAATTCTGGGAGCAGAGCTTCGACCGTCTGGACGAATACCTGCGCGAACTGCAAAGCAAGGAGAAGAAGAAACATGGCCGTAATCAGCGAAAGAAGTAACGCCGCAACGATGGAAGGCACGCGAGACATCGTTGCCTCCCGCGTGTTCGACGCGCCGCGCGAGCTCGTCTTCCGGATGTGGATCGAGCCCGAGCACATCGCGCAATGGTGGGGGCCGCGCGGCTTCACGAACACGATCCATTCGATGGACGTCCGTCCCGGCGGCGAGTGGAACTTCATCATGCACGGGCCCGACGGCAGCGATTACAAAAACAAGATCGTCTACGGCGCGATCGAGCCTCCGTCGCGGCTCACGTATCGCCACGTGACCGGACCGGTCTTCGACGTCGAGGTGACGTTCGACGATCGCGACGACAAGACGGAAGTCAGCGTCCGCATGACGTTCGAGAGTGCCGAGGTGCGCGACCGGACGGCGAATGAATTCGGCGCGGTGGAAGGGCTGCAGCAGACGCTGGAGCGGCTCGAAGAGCGCGTGACGCAGGAGTCGATGCAGCCGTTCGTCATCAGCCGCACGTTCGACGCGCCGCGCGAGCTCGTCTATCGCACGTGGACGGACAGCGAGCATCTCGCGAAGTGGTGGGGGCCGAAAGGCGCCACGATCGTGCAGCTCGACAACGATCTTCAGCGCGGCGGCGTGATGCACTACGGCATGCGCATGCCGGACGGCCTGGAGATCTGGGGCAAGTGGGTCTACCGCGAGATCACGCCGCCGCGGCGGCTCGTGTTCGTGAGCTCGTTCTCCGATCCGGAACGCGGCGTCACGCGGCATCCGCTCGCGGGCGAGTGGCCGCTGGAGACGCTGACCACGCTCGACTTCGAAGAGGACGGCGGCAAGACGACGGTCACGGTGACGTGGGTTCCGATCCGCGCGACGGAAACGGAGCGCAAGGCGTTCGACGGCAACCGCGCGTCGATGACCAACGGCTGGTCGGGCACCTTCGAGCAGTACGGCAACTACCTCGGGAGCGTGCAGTCATGAGCGCCGTGGAATGGTTCCGCGCGCAGGCGCCGCGGATTCTCGGCATCACGCGCATCCTCGCGGGCGTGATGTTCGCGTGCTACGGCGCCATGAAACTGTTCGGCGCGTTCGGCGGAATGCCGCCGGGCGCGCCGCGGTGGATCGTGCTCACCGCCGGTCCGATCGAGTTCTTCGGCGGAATCCTCATCGCCATCGGCCTCTTCACGCGCAGCGCCGCATTCCTGGCGAGCGGCCTCATGGCGGCGGCGTACTTCAAAGGTCACGCGGCGGGCGGCTTCTGGCCGATCCAGAATCACGGCGATCTGCCGATTCTCTTCTGCTGGTTCTTTCTGTACATCGCGGCGCAGGGGCCGGGCGCGTGGGCGCTCGACCTCCTGCGCCGCCGGCGCGTGGTCGCGGGTTAATCCTCGTGGTCCGCGAACACGCGGCTGAGCGTGATGCCGACCGCGATCGCGCCGAGCGCCGCCGCACCGTAGTAGAGGTAGCGGCGGCGCTGTTCGGCGTCCGCGTATTTGATCTTCGCGCTCCAGGCTTTTTCCTTCACGTAGTTGTCGGGACGTCCGCGGAACGCGTCGACGACCATGCTCTCGACGATGTCCACGCGGTCGGCGAGCATCAGCGTCATCCAGTGGCGCGTCGTGCCTTCGCCGTACTGATACGCGTAGTCGCGCAGCAGACCGCTGAGGCCGTGCGGCGGCACCGCCTCGCCGAAGACGGGCGTGAGGCCGGGATGTTCATTCGACTGATGGATTTTCGTGTGCGGCTGCTGCCAGTGCTTGACCGGACCGCGCGCGGTCTTGACGTCGGACGGGTACTCCATCGGAAACGACGGCCGGTTCTTCGGATCGAGATCGGCGCCCCAGCCGTTGATCTCGCGATAGTTCGCGGGCACGCCGTTGAACTCGTGATGTGGCGACGGCGCGGGATCTTCGCCGCGCGTCCGCTTCGCGTGCGCGGAGTCGACGGTCGTGCGCGTCGGCCGCGTCGAATGCTGCCGGTGATCTTCTTCATAGCGTATGGTCATGGCTCGCTCCTTCCTACGCCGCGGTGGGCATCACGATCGGCTTGATGCAGCCATCGAGTTTGCTGGTGAAGACGCGATACGCCTCGGCGATGTCTTCGAGCGGGAAGCGGTGCGTGATGATCTCGCTCGGTTTGATGTAGCCGTTGCGGATGTGCTCGAAAAGCCGCGGCAGCTGCCGCTTCACCGGCGCCTGGTTCGCGTGAATGGTGAGGCCTTTGTTCATCGCGCTGCCGATCGGCACGAGGTTGTACGGCGGACCGTACGCGCCGATGATCACCACCGTGCCGCCTTTGCGCACGGAGTTGATCGCCCAGTGCAGCGCGACCGCATTGCCGGCCTGCAGCTTCAGGTGGAAGCCCGCCAGCGCCTGCAGCATGCTGCCGGACGCATCGCAGCCGACCGCGTCGATGCAGACGTCGGGACCGACGAAGTCGGTGATCTTCTTGAAGTAGACCACCGGATCTTTGAGGTGCGTGAAGTTGATCGTCTCCGCGGGACCGTAGCGGCTGACGAACTCGAGCCGGTAGTCGAGGTGATCCGTGACGATCACGCGCCCCGCGCCCATCAGCCACGCGCAGCGCGCGGCGTAGATGCCGACCGGGCCGGCGCCGAAAATGACGACGGTCTGCCCTTCCTGAATGTCGCCCATCTGCGCGGCGTGGTAGCCGGTGGGCAGCGCGTCGGTGAGCATCAGCGCGTCGTCGTCGTCGATGTCGTCGGGGATGATCGTCGGTCCGAAGTTCGCGAACGGCACGCGCACGTACTCCGCCTGTCCGCCGTCGTAGCCGCCGCACGTGTGCGAGTAGCCGTAGATGCCGCCGACGGCGGTCGCGTTCGGATTCGTGTTGTGGCAGTTGCCGTAGAGCCCGCGCGAACAGAAGTAGCACGTGCCGCAGCAGACATTGAACGGGACGAGCACCTTGTCGCCCGCCTTCAGATTGTCGACCTCGGGGCCGACTTCTTCGACGACGCCGATGAATTCGTGTCCGAACGTCTGGCCGACGCGCGTGTCGGCCATGAGGCCATGGTAGAGGTGGATGTCCGAGCCGCAGATCGCCGCGCGCGTCACGCGCACGATGGCATCGTTCGGATGCAGGATCTCCGGATCGGGCTTCGTTTCCACGCGGACACGGAACGGTCCGCGATAGGTCATTGCTCGCATTTGACTGAGTCCTCCCGTTGCGAGAAGTGCAAAGGGTGCACCGGTCTATTGCAGCTGACGCGGCTATAAATCGCGCTCGCAATCAATGCCGCAACGCTGCGGATGAAACGCTTTCAGCCGAGCCCGCACTACACCGGTGCATCGACAAACGGCCGGCCCCGCGACGACATGCAATCAACGGAAATTGCAGAAAAAGGAGAATCCCCATGGCTCACGATTTCATTGTGAAAGCAAAAGACAACAGCATCAGCGGCGGCGCGCCGCTCAATACCAACGTCTCATTACAGCCGGGACAGCTGCTGACGATCAGCGCGTCGCCCGACGACACGTGGAGCGCCGGCGCCGCGAACCGCACCTCCAACGCGAACGGCCTCGGCAATCCGCAGGGCGGCAACTTCGGCCTCTTCACGCACGGCAACTACTCGTTCCTCTACGGGAGCCTCATCGGCAGCCTCGACGCCGGCAAGACGTTCTTCGCCGTGGGGACGCGGCTGGAGATGACCATCCTCGCGCCGGGACGTCTGTCGCTCTACTACTGGGACATCAACAACGCCGACAACACGGGCGAGGTCACGGCGACGGTGGCCGTGTACAACGGTCCGCTGCCGTGATGCGCACGCGCGCGTCGCGAAGCGGAGGCAAATAGGCGGCGCTTGTGCGCCGCCTATTTGTCGTTATGCAGCTCGACGAACTCGTAGACGTAGTTGTTCGTGCCGTCGGCGTCGGAGAACTCGTTGATGACGACGCCTTTCGCGCAGCCGGCGCCGGCGCCGGAGCCGGGCGTCGCGGAGGTCGTGGCGAGGACGTTCCAGCTCGTCGACGTGCCGGCGGCGTTGCACGGATCCTTGCGCTGCACGGACTTGCTCGCGGCGCTCGCCATCGCGATGGTCGGTCCATCGATGGTCGTGCTCGACGCATTCTTCAGCGTGTACGTCTCGTCGCCGTTGATCTGCGGGAACGCGCCGTTGCTGTTGATGAAGACGACGTTCGACGCGAGCGTGCGGCCCCAGAACGATTCGAACTGCGCCTTCGTCGCCTGACGGGCGATGACGACGTAGCCGTTCGCCGGAATCGTCGTTCCCGCGGGGATGGTGTACGTGATCGCGCTGTTGGCCTGCACGACTTTCCAGCCGGAGATGTCGGTGCCGGTGGGCGGCGGCTGCGTCACCGTCCCGTTGGCGAGCCACGCGATCGCGTTGGCGATGATGAGACCGTTGTCGTAGGACGGATCGTTGTAGCCGAGGTAGGTGGTGTGGCCGCAGTTGTTCGTCGCGTCTTCGGCGGCGGACGAATCGCCGAACGCCGCGACGCGTCCATTGCCGTACGTCGACGTCGCGAACGTCACGCCGCTGGACGTGTCGTGCGTGGCGACGGTGCGCCAGATGTGACCTTTCGCGGGCGAGGCGAGCGTCATCGACGTCGAGCCGAAGAGCCCGAGGCCGCGCGAGGAAGAGGGATTGCCGAACTTGCCCGTGTAGATGATGGGCGACGACGTGTCGGTGGTGAAGTTGCCGTCGGGATGATCGTCGAACCAGCCGTAGGTGCGGTCGCTCGAGTTCGTGTTGAAGGTGATGCCGAAGACGCTCGGAGAGCCCATGACCTCGTTGAAGATCTTCGTCGCGTCGTAGCCGTCGTTGTTGCGGTCGGAGCCGGCGTGATCGGAGATCATCAGGAGGCCGCCGCCGTTCGTGACGAAATTGCGGATCGCGGTGATCTCCGCCGCCGTGTAGCGCACGTTCGGCTCCGGCAGCACGAGCACGTTGTAGTTCTTGAGGTCCTGCGCGTTCGAGGTGTCGTTGTACGAGAGTCGTCCGCCGTTGGGAAGGCTTTCGACGTGAAAGCCTTTCTTCACGAGATCGACGCCCATCGCGGAGAAGGCGCCCGACCAGTACGTCTCGCTGGTTGCGGAGGTGATGCCCGCCTGATCGGGCGTCGGGTAGCGTTGGGCGGTACCGCACGAGTCTTCGTCGAGTGTCCAGTCGGCGTTGCCGGCGGTCTGCTGATGCGCGGCGTCGAAGAGGATCGATTTCTGCTGCGCGGCCACGACGAAGGGGGACGCGAGCATCACGAGGAGCAGGAGCGAGCGTCTGACGTGCATGGCGGATGACGCTAACGGAATTGCACGACGCCGTAAAGATGGAACCGTGAAAAACAAGGCGCGCGACGGTCGCTCTCCGCCGCGCGCCCTGCCGACCTCACAACGTCACGTGCGCGGGCGGATTACAACGTCACCGTCCAGAGGATCGTGCCGCTGTTGCTGATCGCTACGAGAGACCGCGTCGGGCTCGCGGTCGACGTCGCCGGCGGGACGACGACGGTGGCGTACGTGCCGCCGCTGAACGGGCGCAGGCCGGTGACGTCGCCATTGAGGTTGAGCGTCCACGCGGTCGCGCCGTTCGACGTCGCGATGGCGGTGATCGTCGACGTCTCGCTGCCGTCGCTCGCTTCCGTCTCACGCACGGTGAGCAGGTTGCTGCCCGACAGGAGCAGCGGACCGCGGCCGCTCGGAAGCGTGACGGTCCACGCCGTGGCGCCCGCGGGCGTGATCGCGCTGACGGTGGTCGTCGTGGTGTTCGTCGCCGAGTCGGTGATGCCGCGCGTGATGTAGACCGTGCCGTCGGTGCCGACGATGAGCGGCTCGCCGCCGGGACCACCACCGTGATCGCCGCCGCGATCGTCGAAGCCGCTTGGAGGCGGGCCGCCATGACCACCGCCGTTCGCGCTGGCGACGGCCGCGATCATCCACATTGCGAGTACGAGAACCAGTGTGCGTTTCATCTGCTTGATCTCCTTTTCCGGCGGAGCGCGTCCGCCGCGATGGGCGGACGACTAGCTCAAGCGCGGTGCCACGCATCGCGCAGAGAGGAGACGGTTGCAGAGCGGGATCGAATGACGCGCCGCGATGCGTATGCGCGGGGCGCGGCGCGTCGAAGTGACTCGGTGTTACGCGACGGGCGGCTTGTTCGGCGGCGGACCGGGATTCGGCGGCGGAGGCGGTTGATGTCCGCTCGGACCATCGGGACCGCCGAAGCCTCCGGGACCGTTGCCCGGCTCGTTGCCGTCGCCGCCGCGCGGGTCGCGATGCGAGCCGTCGTGCGGCTGCGTGCCGCGCTCGCCGTCGTGGCCGGGGGCGTTGTTGCGGCGATCCTGCGGCATCGGCTGCACGGCGGGCGCGCGTCCGTGTCCGTAGATCGACTCCTCTCCCGCGCGCACGAAGAGCGGCTCGTGCTGCAGCGGCGAGCGCACTTCGACGACGCCTTCGAAGACGTCGACGGTGGTGTTGCCGTCGCGCGCGACCTCGACGTCGAACTTCGTGCCGCGCACGGCGAGCAATGCGCCGGGCGTCTGCACGATGCGCGGCTCGCTGCCGGTGAGCTTGTCGAACGCGGCGCGGATGCGGCCGCGCTGGAGCGAGAGCACGACGCCAGGCGTGCCGCCGGCGAGCGTGACGCTGGTCGAGCTGAAGAGCTCGAACTCGGCGCGGTGCGTCGCTGACGCGATGCGCGCGTACGAGAACCAGCCCGTCTCCACGCCGTCGCCGCTGCGCGCGTGCTCGCCCGTCACGACGCTCTTGTGCTCCGCGGTCAGCGTCACGGTGTGGCGCACTTCCTCGAAACGGTAGTCGAGCAACGCGGACTGCGGCACCGCGCTCTGTACGGCGAAGACAGTCAACAGCGACGCGAGGACCTGTTTCATGCGATGCCTCATTCCTGATCGAGGGAAATCTGGAGACGCTTCATTTTGCGCGCAAGCGTTTTCCGTTCGATGCCCAGAATGAACGCCGCCTGCGTCTGATTCCCCGCCGTCGCGCGGAGGACGGCCACGATGTGGCGCCGTTCGGCCTCGTCGAGCGACACGAGCTCGTCGCGCGGCGCTTCGTCCGCGTGCTCCTCGCGCGCCTCCGCCGCGCGCGGCGCGATCGACTGCAGCGCGCTCTCGACCGCACGCGCATCGGTGAGACCGTTCGAGTCGATGGCGGCGCGGCGCAGCACCTGTTCGAGCTGGCGCACGTTGCCCGGCCAGTCGTACGCGTCGAGCGCGTCGAGCACGGCGCGCGACGGACCGGGAAGCGTCTCGCGATGCATCTCCGTGGCGATGCGGCGGCGGAAGTGCTCGACGAGCAGCGGGATGTCGGAACGGCGCGCGCGCAGCGGCGGCACGTCGATCTCGTAGGCCGCCAGTCGATAGTAGAGATCTTCGCGGAACGCGCCGGAAGCGACGAGATGCTTGAGATCGCGATGCGTGGCCGCGACGACGCGCACGTCGACGCGATGGCTCTTGTCGGAGCCGAGCGGCGTCACGCTGCCGTCCTGCAGGAAGCGCAGCAGCTTCGCCTGAAACGCGGCGGAGATGTCGCCGATCTCGTCGAGGAACAGCGTCCCGCCGTCCGCGCGCGAGAGTGCGCCGCGGCGGTCCTGACGCGAATCCGTGAACGCGCCGCGCGTCGAACCGAAGAGCTCGTTTTCCAGCAGCGTGTCGGGAATCGCGCCGCAGTTGAGCGCGACGAACGGCCCCGACGCGCGGTCGCCGAGATCGTGGATCGACTGCGCGACGAGCTCCTTGCCGCTGCCGCTCTCGCCGAGGATCAGCACCGGCACGCGCAGCGGCGCGACGCGCGCGATGGCCTTGTACATCGCCACCATCGACGGATGCGAGCCGATGATGCGCGACGGCGGCGCGGCTTCGATTTGCTCTTCCGCAATCGGCACGCGCCGTGTGGCCGCGCCGACGCGCGCGACGAGCTCGGAGAGCTCGAACGGTTTTGCCAGGTAGTCGAACGCGCCAAAGCGCTGCGCGAGCGCGGTCGTCTCGATCGTGCCGCGTGCGGTCATCAGAATGACGCGCGGCGGATCGCGGCGCTCGGAGATCGCGCGCAGCAGCGCGAGGCCGTCGTCGCCGGGCATGTAGATGTCGCTGACGACGAGGTCGACGCGATGGTCGCGCAGCAGTTGCAGCGCCGCGCCCGCGCTGTCGGCCTGCAGCGTGCGATGGCCCACTTTCGTCAGCGCGAGCACGACGCTCTCGCGGATGCCGGCGTCGTCATCGACCACGAGCACGGTGGCCATCAGCGTTCATCCTCGATCAGCGGCAACGTCACGACGAAACGCGCGCCGCCGCCCTGCGCATCTTCCACCGCGACCTCACCTCGATGCCACCGCGCGACCTCGGCGACCAGCGCGAGTCCGAGCCCGAGGCCTTCCGTGCCCGCCGCCGTCGAGCCGCGCGCGAAGCGTTGAAACACGCGTGCACGTTCGCTCGTCGGAATGCCGCGTCCGCGATCTTCGACGGCGAGCAGCGCGATGCCGTCGCGTCGTTCGACGGCGACGTGCACGGGCGTCCGCGGCGGCGTGTACTTCATGGCGTTGGTCACGAGATTGTCGATGATGCGCTCGAGCAGGATCGCATCGCCGCGCACGCGGATGCCCGGCGGCGCGTCGACGGCGACCGGACGATCGGCGCTCGCGCGCAGCAGCTCGACGCGCGCGGCGGCGAGCGTGCCGAGGTCTGTGACGGCGGACGCGGAGTCGAAGTTGCGCAGCGCGAGGCGTTCGAGATCGAGCAGGCCCGAGACCATCAGCTGCAGTTTGCCCGCTTCCGCCTCGAGGAGCGAGGTGACGCGGCGGCGCTCGGCGTCGGAGAGCTCGAAGCCGCCGAGGAGCTGCGTGAGGCTGCGCATCGACGCGAGCGGCGTCTTGAGCTCGTGCGCGAGGACGCGCTGCGATTCGAGCTCCTGCGCGCGGCGCTCCGCGAGCCGCGTGGCGATCTCCTCGAGGCGCAGGCCGACTTCGTCGCCGGGAGCCGCGGACGCGTAGCCGAGGTTCGTCTCGAGCCGCGCGGCGGCCTCGCGGCTCTGGCGCAGGCGCGAGGCCATGCGCGTCGCTTCCGCGCCGCCGGCGGCGACGAGCAGCGCGAGCATCAGCGTCACCGACGGAACGGCGATGCCGGTGCTCGCGAGGAGCGCGTAGCCGCCGCCGAGAATCGCGAGGAGAAACGCGCCCGCGACGATGACGCGGACGCCGCGCGCGCGGCGACGCACGCCGACGATCGTTCCGGCGACGATGCCCGCGAACGCGCCGCCGGCGAGCGGCGGCAACGCGCGCACGTCTTCGTTGCGCAGGATCGACTCGGTGGCCGCGGCGTGCACGGAGACGCCGGTGTCGGGCGCGAGTCGCGCGGAGACGGGCGTCAGCACGCGGTCGCCGAGTCCGAGCGCGGTCGGCCCGATGAAGACGAGCTTTCCGCGCAGAGAGCGCGAGGCGTTCGGGTCGCGCAGCACGTCGACGGCGCTCACGACCGGCACGTCGCGCGGCGCGGTGCGAAACGCCGGCGCGACGGAGCGGCCGACCGGCACTGCCGTCACGCGGATGAACGACGCGGCCTCGAAGGACACAGCGGCGAACGCGCGGCTGCGATCCTGTTTCGTCGACGCGAAACGGCGCAGGATGCCATCGCGATCGAGCTCGAAGTTGCCGTGCGCGACGATCGCGGAACTGTCGAATGCCGGCGCGGGGACGAGCCACTGCCCGCGTTCCGCGAGCACGCACACCGCAATCGACGGCAGCCGTTTCATCGCGCGTGCGAGCAGCTCGTCGCCGGGACGCGCTTCCGTCAGCAGGATGTCGACGATCGCCGCGCGCGCGCCCGCGTCCGCGGCGCGGTCGACGAGCCGCGCGAGCGTCGCGCGCGGCCACGGCCACGGTCCGACCGCGCGCACGGAGCGTTCATCGATGGCGACGATCGCGGTCGCGCGCGCGGGACGCCGCGGCAGCAGGCGCAACGCGAGATCGCGCGCTGGCAACTCGAGCGCGGCAGGGACGTCGGCGGCGAGCAGCAGCGTGACGAGAAACGCGGCGGCGAGGCCGCTCATCGTCGCTGCGCCGCGTGCCGTCATCCGCGAGCATGCTAACCGGTCGGCGCGAGATCGCGACTTGAAGGCAGAAGGCAGAGGGCAGAAGGCAGAACGTTGAAGCCGTTCACCTCACCTGCGGGTTCCGCCTTCTGCCTTCGCCTTACCGCCGCGAGTTCACGCTGTCGATCCGCCACGCTTCGAACACGCCGTTGCGTCCCCACGAGCCGGCGAACGTGACCGCGTCGCCGCGGCGCAGGTCGTTGAGGTCGATGCCGCGGTTGCGGCGATCGTCGCCACGGCGCATGACGATGGTGATGCGCTGGCGGCTGCGGCCGTCGCGCAGTTCGGCGACGCCGCGGCGGTCGTCGACGCGATCGATCACGCCGCTCACGAACGCCTCGCGTCCGCCGCGGTAGGAACCGTCGTTGCGGTAGCCATCATTGCGATAGCCGTCGTTGCCGTAGTACCCGCCGTCGTCGTCGAGCCAGTCGCACGACGAGACGTTGACGTAACCGCGCGAGTCGTACGTGCCGTAGAAGCGCACGGAGACGCCGACGCGCAGGTCGAGCGCGCGCCCGCCGCGGCGCAGCGCCGACGCCGGGACAAAGTACGACTCGCCGCCGCGATCGAGCGTCACGCGGTAGCCGTCACGTTCGCGTGACAGACGCTGGACGCGTCCTTCCATCGTCACGCTGCGATTCGACTCGTAGCGGTCTCGTGTCTCGTCACGATGACGCGAATCCGCGAATGCGGACGCTCCCATGAGCATCGAGAGCGCCGTTGCTGCTGCCAGGAATCCTTTTGTTTTCATGAGCTTCGCCTCCAGGTTCGATCGACTGCGAGCGCGAGTATTCGCAACCGCTACGCCATCCGGCCGTACTCTTCACGCATGCACTTCGCCGGCTTCGAACTGACCGACACCAACGAGCTGCGGCGCGACGGCGCGCCCGTGCACCTCCAGCCGCAGCCGATGCGCGTGCTCGCGCTCCTCGCCGCGCGCGCCGGCACGCTCGTGACGCGCGAGGAGATCCGCCGTCACGTCTGGGGCGAGGAGACGTTCGTCGATTTCGACCAGGGTCTCAACTGGTGCATCCGCCGCATCCGCGAAGCTCTCGGCGACGACGCGTCCGCACCGCGCTTCATCCAGACCGTGCCGCGCCGCGGCTATCGCTTCATCGCAACGGTCGATGCAACGCTCGATGCGACGCCGGCCGCAACGCCGATACCGACTTCGTCACCGCGCGTCCGCCGCTGGCCCGCGCTCGCCGCATCGCTCGCACTCGCGCTCCTCGCCGGCGGCATCCGCCTGCACGCGACGACGCCGCGCACGACCGTCCTCGTCCTCCCCTTCGACAACCTCGGCGGCACCGCCCGCGCCGAAGACGTGGCGACCGAGGAAGTGATCACCGCGCTCGCGAAGATCGATCCGCAACGCCTCGGCGTCATCGACCCGCTCACCGCCGCGAAGTTCAAGCGCAGCGGCGAATGCATCATCCACATCGGCCGGCAGCTCGACGCGCAATACGTCCTCCTCGGCGCGGTGCGACAGCACGGCGCGTCGCTCCGCGTCACGGCACAGCTCTTCCGCGTCGCCGACAACCGCCAGGCGTGGGCGGCGGACGAAGAGCTTCCCGCGAGCGCCGATCCGGGCGCCGTCTACGCGCGCCTCGCCGCAAGGGTCGCGCTCAGCACAAACTCATGATTCGTCCATCGACTTCGATTCCGCGCGGCCGCAACGTGCGCGCATGTTCCTCGCGCTCGCGCTCCTCCTCGCCACCGCCGACGCGGCGTACCTCGTTCCCGCGACCGTCCACGAGAACCTGCTCCTCGTGCCCGTGCGCGTGAACGGCGGACCGCCGCGCACATTTCTGCTCGACACCGCCGCGCCGACGTCGTACATCGATCCGCATCTCACCAAAGCGGGACCGGCAACGCTGTCGATCGCGGGCAAGCGCGTGCGCGTCCCGAAGCTCGCCACGCTCGACCTGGCGTTCTTCGAAGCCATCAGCGGCAAGCATCTCGACGGCGTGATCGGCATGGACGTCTTTCAACAGTTCGTCGTCGAGATGGACTACGACGCGGGACTCGTCCGCCTGCACGATCCCGCGACGTTCACGCCGCCGCCGGACGTCGCGGCGATTCCGGTGACGCTCGTGAAGAACCGTCCGTTCGTGCGCGTGGAGCTGAAAGTCGCGGGTCACGACGCGGTGACGCGCGACGATCTCGTCGACAGCGGCTCCGGCGGCGCGCTCGCCGATCCGCTGTTCAAGAGCGACGGCGGCGAACCGATCGGCCCCGACCTGGCGCGCGCGGAACGGTTCGTTCTCGGTCCATTCCGCCTCGAAGGCATCAATGCCACGTCGGGCGACGCAAAGTTCGGCGGCGAGCTGCTGCATCGCTTTCACGTCATCGCCGACTTTCCGCATCAGCGCCTCTTTCTCGAACCGAACCGCTACTTCGGCGACGCGTGGCTATTCGACACGAGCGGCCTCGAGCTCGAACAAGGCCGCGACGGTCTCGTCATCGCGCAGGTCTATGCGCGTTCGCCCGGCGCCGAAGCGGGCCTGCAGAAAGGCGACATCATCACGGCGATCGACGGCCAGTCCGCTCTCGTCCTCGGCGTCGATCGCGTCTGGAAAGCGTTCCATTCCGTACGCACGCACGCGCTCGTCGTGCGCCGCGGCACGCGCACGCTGCACGTGACGCTCGCGTTGCGGAGGATGCTGTGAAAGGGCTCGCACTCGCATGCGCGCTGCCGCTGCTCGCCGCGTGCGCGCACGCCGTTCCGACAACCTCCGCAAGCGGATTGCGGCTCTTCGCAGTCCGCGTCAACGGCAGCGCGCCGCTTGGTTTCTCATCGACAGCGGCTCGCCGTACACCTTTCTCGATTCGCGCGCGGCCGCGCGGCTGCGGCTCGCGACGCACGAAGGCGCTGCTGTCTCCGGCGCGGGCGGCGGCGCGGTGCCGGTGCGACTCGCGGATCGAGTGACCTTCGCGTTCGACGACACGCGCGTGACGTTCGACGGCGTGCGCGTCGCCGATCTCTCCGGCATCGAGGCGATGATCGGTCATCGGCTCGACGGCTTCTTCGGCTACGAGTTGCTCGCGCGCTTCGCGATCACATTCGATCCCGACGCGCGGCGGATCGTCTTCGCGCGCGACGCGCGGCCGCGACGGAACGACGTCGTGATGCCGATCCGTTTCGGCGGCACGAAGGGGAAATGGATCTACGTCCGCGGCTTCATCAAGGTCGCCGGTGTGCCGGAGCAGACGACGGAGTTCTTCGTCGACTCCGGCTCGACCGACTCGGTGAACCATCCGCTGCTGCGCCGATCGACGGCGCCGCTGAAGACGATCACCGTCGGCAACGGCATCGGCGCGGCGGGAGGCGGCGGCGTGGCGGGCACGGTCGAAACGATCCGCTTCGACTCGCTCGTGCTGCACGACGTCGATGCGAGCTGCTGCGGACCGCTGCCGGGAACCGAGAGCGCGATCGGCGCGGGCGTGCTGTCGCGTTTCATCGTCACGTTCGACTACGCGCACGCGCGGCTGATCCTGCGGCCGCGAAAATGACGCTAGGTGATGCCGAGGCGCTGCTCGAGCTCCTCGCGGCGCGTGCGGCTCACGGAGAGCTCGGTGCCGTCCTTGAGGCGCACGGCGTAGTCGCCGCCGGCGGCGTGCTTCATCGTGTCGATGCGGTCGAGGCGCACGATGGCGGAGCGGTGGATGCGGAAGAAGACGTCGGGGTCGAGGCGCTCCTCGAGCGCCTGCATGCGCTCGCGAATCGCAAACGTCCGGTCGCCGACGTGCAGCTCCGCATACGGGCCGCTCGCGGTGATGTAGTCGACCTTCGACACCGGCACGACGCGCACCTGGCCGCGCAGTTCGACCGAGATGCGCTCGAGATAGTCGCGCTTGGCCGGCTGCGGCGGCGGGCCTTCCGGCGCTTCCTGCAGCAGCGCGAGCAGGCGTTGCGTCACGCGTCCGACTTCCTCGAGCTCGATCGACTTGCGCGCGCGGCGCAGCGCCTGCGCGAAGCGGTCGTCGTCGAACGGCTTGACGAGATAGTCGACGGCGGCGAGATCGAACGCCTTCAGCGCGTACTGATCGAACGCGGTCGTGAAGACCGTCGCCGGCATCGCCTCGCCGACCGTCTCCACGACTTCGAGTCCGGTCTTCCCCGGCATCTGCACGTCGAGGAAGACGAGGTCGGGCTGCAGGCGCCGGATCGTGTCGACGGCGTCGTTGCCGTTCGACGCGCTGCCGGCGATGGCGACGCTTTCCTCGCGCGCGAGCAGGTCCTCGATGCGCTGCCGCGCGAGCGGCTCGTCGTCGACGATGACGACGCGAATCGTTTTCTTCGCCGGAGCTTCAATCATCGCGTCCCTCCGCGCGCAAGTCCGCCGACGTGTGGAACGGAATCTCCAGCTCGGCGACGACGCCGCCGCCGCTGGCCGGCGTGAGCGTGACGCGCGCCGCGTCGCCGTAGAGCTGTTCGAGACGCGCGCGCGTGTTCGCGAGACCGACGCCGCCGCTCTGCGTCTCGTGCAGACCGGGGCCGTTGTCGGTGACGCGCAGCACGACGGAATCATCGGCGCGCGACGCGTTGATGCCGATGCGGCCCTCGCCTTCGATGCGGCTCACGCCGTGCTCGAGCGCGTTCTCGACGAGCGGCTGCAGGATGAGATTCGGCACGAGCGCCTCGAGCACGTTCGGATCGATCGACTGCTCGACGCGCAGCCGCCCCTGGAAGCGGATCTCCATGATCTCGATGTAGCGCTGCAGGAGGCCGAGCTCGTCGCGCAGCGGCACCTCGTCGGCGGCGCGGCGATCGATGGTGCGGCGCAGCAGCTCGCTCATGCGCGCGATCATCTTGCGCACGCCGGCCGGATCGCGCTCGACGAGCGCCGACATCGCGTGCAGCGTGTTGAACAGGAAGTGCGGATTGAGCTGCATGCGCAGCGCGTCGAGCTTCGCGTCGGCGAGCTGGGCCTGCAGCGTGGCGGTCTGCGCGGCGAGCACGCTCGCCTGCCGCTGCCGCGCCTGGTCGCGCAGGAAGAACTCGCGCGCGAAGCCCGCGGCGAGCACGGCCATGTAGAAGAGCAGCTGATTGACGAAACGGAACCGCAGGATGTCACGCAGCGGTCCGCCGGGCGGCGGCGGGCGGCGCGGCGGTCGGACGGGCAGCAGCACCTCGCGCGCGAAGTCGACGACCACGTACGCGGCGATCGACACCGCGAACCCGATCACGATCAGCAGCGTCACGCGCGCGAGCCACGACGCCTGCGCGTGCGTCATCCGGCTGCAGAGCCAGAAGATGGCGGGCGTGAACGCGGCCCACAGCCACGACTCGATAAAGGCGAGCACGATCGGCCCCGCGGGCGACATCAGCCGGAAGCCGAGGCCGCGAGGATCGAGGATGCGGTTGACGGAGGAGAGCGTGGCGAGGAAGGTCCAGAACGCGAAGATCAGCGCCAGCTCACGCGGGCTCAGCCGGGCGTAATCGCGTTCGGTTTCCCTCATGCAGCGCCATTGTGCAATGTCCGCGCTGCCGCTGGTGCCGCGTTCCGTGCAGTTCGTGACAACCCCGTGCAGCTCATGGTTTTGGCGAAACAGACGCCTTCCCGAAAACGTCTTTCTAGGCACCAAGGAGATGAAAGCCACCATGAAAAACAAAGTGATCGCAGCAGTTGGAGTCCTCGCCCTCGGCGCGACGCTCGCCTTCGGCGCCACCGGCGACCCGAGCACCGCGGACGGCCAGCGTCAGTTCCATCACGGCCGCCACGGCCGCAAGGGCGCGTTCGGCGCGAAGTTCGCCGAGAAGCTCGGCCTCACCGACGCGCAGAAGCAGCAGATCCGCGACATCCGCAAAGGCTTCTACGAAGCCAACAAGCCGCTCTTCCAGCAGGCTCGTGCGACGCGCCAGGAGCTTCGCGCCGCGAAGCAGGCCGGCGACCAGGCCAAGCTCGACGCGCTGAAGCCCACGCTCGATGCGCAACGCGCGCAGTTCAAGGAGCTCCGCGCCGCGCAGGATCAGAAGATCGCGCAGATCCTCACGCCCGAGCAGCGCGCCCAGTGGGACACGCTGAAGGCTGAACGGGCGCAGCGGATGCAGGAACGCAAGCAGCGCAGCAATCAGTGAGCAGTCTCGCCGCGCAGTGAACCCGTGGGAGGCGGCGACGCCTCCCACAGTCTTTCTGAAGGAGTCATCATGCACTCGAAAAAACCTCTCATCGCTGTTGCGCTGATCGTCGTGCTCGCTGTCGTTGGCGTGCTCGTCCATCGCGCGGCTCTCGCGAAGGAAACGCCGACGTACCGCTTTGCCACCGTCGAAAAGGGTGACCTTCGCTCCACCGTTTCGGCGACCGGCACGCTCAGCGCCGTGAACACCGTCACGGTCGGTACGCAGGTCTCCGGACAGGTCTCGGAGCTGCATGCCGACTTCAACGATGAAGTAAAGAAAGGTGAGCTTCTCGCGCGCATCGATCCGACGCTCGCCCGACAGGCCGTCACCGACGCCGAAGCGAATCTGCAGAAGGTGCAGGCGCAGGCTCTCCAGGCGCGCCGCGACTACGCGCGCAACCGCGAGCTCTCCGCGTCCGGCCTCATCGCCAAGAGCGAGCTCGAACAGACCGAATCATCGACCGACGTCGCCGCCGCGACCGTGAAATCTGCGCGCGTCGCCCTCGACCGCGCGCGCCAGAACCTGTCGTACACGAACATCTACGCACCGATCGACGGCGTCGTTGTCGAGCGCAAGGTCGACATCGGCCAGACCGTCGCGGCCAGCCTCTCCGCGCCGGAGCTGTTCCTCATCGCCAACGACCTCACGCACATGCAGATCCTCGCGCAGGTCGGCGAGGCCGACATCGCCCAGATCCAGGAAGGGCAGCCGGTGCAGTTCACCGTCGCCGCGCTGACGGGACAAACTTTCAAAGGAACCGTCCAGCAGGTGCGCCTGCAGTCCGCGACGACCGAGAACGTCGTCAACTACACCGTCGTCGTCTCCGTCGAGAACCCGGAGAAGAAGCTCCTCCCCGGCATGACCGCGCGCGTCGAGTTCCTCGTCAAGACCGCCAGCGCGGTGCTGAAGGTTCCGAACGCGGCGCTGCGCTTCAAGCCCGCCGATGACGCGGACGTCGTCAAGACCGACACGACCGCATCGACCGGCACGGGCGGACGCACGTCGACCGCAAACGGCGGCGGTGCGAATGCCGGCGGCGCGAATGGAACGCCAACGGCCGAACAGCGCGCGCAGTGGATGCAGCGCCGGCAGCAGGGTGGTGGCGGCGCGGGACGCACGCGCAGCGGCGGCATGGGCACGATCTATACGCTCAATGAGAAGGGCCAGCTCGTCCCGGTCCGCGTCCGCACCGGCATCACCGACGGAACGTATACCGAAGTTCGCGGGCGCAATCTGAAGGAAGGGATGAAAATCGTCGCCGGCGCCTCGCAGAAGAACACTCCCGCGACCGCGTCGACTTCGACCGGTAGCAACAACCCGTTCGGCGGCGGCCAGCAGCCGCAGGGACAGCGCCGCGGAGCGGGCGGACCGGGAGGCTTCTGATGGGCGACGCCGTCATCGAAGTCCACGGTCTCACGAAGACGTACTCCACCGGCGCGACGGAAGTGCACGCGCTGCGCGGCATCGACCTGACCATCCATCGCGGCGAGCTCGTGGCCATCATGGGCTCGTCCGGTTCGGGCAAGTCGACGCTGATGAATCTCCTCGGCTGCCTCGACACGCCGACGTCGGGCACCTACGAGCTCGACGGCGTGCGCGTCGACGGCCTGGGAAAGAACGAGCTCGCGGCCATTCGCAACCAGAAGCTCGGCTTCGTCTTTCAGGGCTTCAACCTGCTCGCGCGCACGACGGCGGTCGAGAACGTCGAGCTGCCGCTGCTCTACGACCGCGGCGGAAAGAAACGCGATCCGCGCAAGCTGGCCGTGGCCGCGCTCGAGCGCGTCGGACTCGGTCAACGTCTTGACCATCAGCCGAGCGAGCTCTCCGGCGGGCAGCAGCAGCGCGTGGCCATCGCCCGCGCGCTCGTCACCGAGCCGGCGCTCGTCCTCGCCGACGAGCCGACCGGCAACCTCGATACGAAAACGACCATTGAGGTGATGGCGCTCTTTCAGGAGCTGAACACGCAGGGCATCACCATCGTGCTCGTCACGCACGAGCCGGACGTAGCGGCGTACGCCACGCGCGTCGTCGAGATCCGCGACGGCCACATCCGCCGCGACGAGCCGGTGGCGAACCGCCGCAAGGCGGCCGAAGACCTGCTCCACGTCGAGGAGGACGCGGCATGAAAACCACGGTGCTCATCAAGCTCGCCACCGCGAGCATCCGCAAGAACAAGATGCGCGCGACGCTCACCATGCTCGGCATCATCATCGGCGTGGCCGCCGTCATCGTCATGGTGGCCGTCGGCTACGGCGCGCGCACGCGCATCCGCGCCCAGATCAACAACCTCGGCACCAACATGATCGTGATCACGCCCGGCGCCGCGCAGACGGCAGGCGTGAGCCAGGGCGCGCAGGCGTTCGCGAACCTCTCGCTCGATGATGTGGACAAGATCCGCCGCGAGTCGCAGTACGTCGCCGCGGTCTCGCCCGTCGTCGTCAGCCGCGCGCAGGTCATCGGCCCCGCCGGCAACTGGCGCTCGCAGATCAACGGCGTCGACGTCGACTACCAGACCATCCGCGACTGGCCCACCGAGTCCGGCGACTTCTTCTCCGCCGACGATGTGAACGCCACGCGCAAGGTCGCGGTCCTCGGCGCGACCGTCGCCGCAAACCTCTTCCCCGATCAGGATCCGGTCGGCCAGGAAGTGCAGATCCGCAACGTGCCGTTCCGCATCGCCGGCGTGCTGTCGAAGAAAGGACAGACCGCGACCGGCACCGACTCCGACGACATCGTGCTGATGCCGTACACCACCGCGCGCGCGACGCTCTCCGGACGCGTGTTCATTCCGCAGATCCTCGCGAGCACGACCAACGAGCAGGACATCCCCGCCGCGCAACAGGAGCTGACGGAGCTGATGCGCGAGACGCACCGCCTCGCCGGCAACGACCCGAACGACTTCACCGTGCGCAATCAGAACGATCTCGCGCAGGCGGCCGAGAGCTCGACGCGCGTGATGACGCTGCTGCTCGCCGCGATCGCCTCGATCTCGCTGCTCGTCGGCGGCATCGGCATCATGAACATCATGCTGGTGAGCGTCACCGAACGCACGCGCGAGATCGGCATCCGCCTCGCCATCGGCGCGCGCGGCTCGGACGTGCTCACGCAGTTCCTCGTCGAGAGCATCGTGATGGGCGTCTTCGGCGGCCTGATCGGCCTCATCGTCGGCTTCTCCGGCGCGAAGATCCTCGGCCACTTCACCGGCTGGGAAACGGTGATCTCGCCGATCGTAATGATCATCGCCGTCGGCTTCTCCGGCGCCGTGGGCGTGTTCTTCGGCTACTACCCCGCGAGAAAAGCCGCCGCGCTCGATCCGATTCAAGCGCTGCGCTACGAGTGATGATGGGGCGCGGCTCTCACGCCGCGCCTCTCACTCCGTTTTCAATCCCGCAGAAACCCAGGCCGTCGTCCCGCCGCTCACGTTTACGAGCGAGGCAAACGCATGCCGCCGCAGCAGGCTCGCCGCGGCCGACGAGCGATACCCGCCCGCGCAGATGATCGCCAGCGGCTCGTCGCGATCGATCGCCAGCGCATCCAGCTCGTCTTCGAGCACATCGAGCGGCACGTTCACCGCGCCCGGCACGTGTCCCGACGCGTACTCGCCGCGACGCCGCACATCGAGTACGCGCACGTCGGCGAGCCGATCGCGCAGCTCCGTCACCGCGAGCTGCGGCAGCGTCGCCAGCGGCAGTCTCACCGCGCGCCACGCCGCGATCCCGCCGTCGAGATAGCCGATCGCGTTCTCCAGTCCGACGCGCGCGAGCCGCATCACCGCCTCGGCAGCCTGCGCGTCGTCGTCCGCGACGACGATCAGCCGCGACTCCGGCGCGAGCAGCGTTCCCGCCCACGACGCGTACTGCCCGCGCAGGCCGATGTTGATCGCGCCGGCGATGTGTCCCGCGCCGAACGCCGCCGCGTCGCGCACGTCGAGGACGAGCGCGCCGTCCGCGAGCTGCCGTTCGACTTCGCGTGCATCGAGCGGCGTCGCACGGACGTCGTCGAGCGCGCGCGCACCGCGGCGATTGAGCTCCGCGTCCATCGGAAAGTAGCGCGGCGCCGGCGACAGGTCGCTGGTCATCATGTCGACGAACGCCTCGCGCGTCATCGGCTGCAGCGCGTAGTTGAACCGGCGCTGCTGGCCGATCGTCGACGAGCGTTCGTTCGAGATGTTCTTGCCGCACGCCGAGCCCGCGCCGTGCGCCGGCCACACTTCGACCTCGTCGTCGAGCGTCAGCAGCTTGCCGTGCAGCGAGTCGTACAGCAGCGACGCCATCTGCCGCGGCGTGAAGCCGCGTCCGCCCGCGAGATCGGGACGGCCGACGTCGCCGATGAACAGCGTGTCGCCGGTGAGCACCTTGCGCGCGACGCCGTCTTCATCGACGACGAGCCACGACACGCTCTCCGGCGTATGTCCCGGCGTCTCCAGCGCGCGCAGACGAATGCGTCCGACGCGCAGCTCGTCGCCGTCGGCGACCGCGCGATGCGGCAGCTCCGCGTGCGCCTCGCGGCCGAACACGATCTCCGCGCCGCTGCGCGCGGCGAGCTCGCGATGGCCGCTCACGAAGTCGGCGTGGAGATGCGTCTCGATCACGTAACGAATCGTCGCGCCAAGGCGCTGCGCTTCGTCGAGGTACTGCTCGATGTCGCGCTGCGGATCGATGACCGCGGCTTCGCCGTCGGAGGCGACGAGATACGACGCGTGGGCGAGGCAGTTCAGGTAGAACTGGCGGAAGTGCATCAGGCGAGCGGAACACGTGGTCGACGCGCTCGATTTCTTCCGCTATCGTTCGCCGCATGACGCAGAGCAACGGCAAGTCGACGAACACCATCCGCCTTCATCGCGTGATCCGCACGCGGCCCGAGAAGATCTACCGCGCGTTCCTCGACGCGGACGCGCTGCCGAAGTGGCTGCCGCCGAACGGCTTCATCGGAAAAGTGCACGCGATGGACGCGCGCGTCGGCGGCCGGTACCACATGTCGTTCCGCAACTTCGGCACCGGGCAGGAACATGCGTTCGGCGGCGAGTACCTCGAGCTCGTGCCGAACGAGCGCCTGCGCTACTCCGACAAGTTCGACGACCCGAACCTCCCCGGCTCGATGACCACGACGGTCACGCTGACGCCGGTCTCCGTCGGCACCGAGGTGAACATCGTCCAGGAAGGCGTCCCCGCGGCGATTCCCGCCGAGGCCTGTTACCTCGGCTGGCAGGACTCGCTCACGCTGCTCGCGCAGCTGGTCGAGCCCGACATCCCGTAACGCCGCGTGAAGGAAGGACAGGGCAGCCGGACCGCGGAACGCGTCGCCGCCCGCCGCGCCGCGCACCAGCTTCTCGACGACCCGCTCGTCTTCGACGATCCGTTCGCGTTCCGCGTGCTCGATCCGGAGGTCGCCGCGCGCGTGCGCGCCGATCCGCATGCCTACGATTCGTCGCGCGCGGCGGCGTATCTGCGCATCGCGCTGGCGGTGCGCAGCCGGTATGCAGAGGATGAGCTGCGCGAGGCGGTGCTGCGCGGATGCGCGCAGTACGTGGTGCTCGGCGCCGGCTTCGATACCTTCGCGTTGCGCAATCCGTACGCGCGGCTGCGCGTCTTCGAGGTCGATCATCCGGACACGCAAAACGCGAAGCGGCAACGGCTCGCCGATGCGGCGATTTCGCCGGCCGTGGACACCGTGTACGTGCCGGTCGACTTCGCGAAGACCACGCTCGAACGCGAGCTCGCCGCCGCGGGCTTCGATCGCGGCGCGCCGGCGTTCTTCTCGTGGCTCGGCGTCGTGCCGTATCTCGAGCCCGAGGCGATCGCGCACACGCTGCGCTTCATCGCAATGCAGAACGCGGAGACGACCGTCGTCTTCGACTACGGCACGCCGCCGCACGAGCTGAGTCTCGTCGGACGACTCGTGTTCGATGCGATGGCCGCGCGCGTCGCGGCCGCGGGCGAGCCGTGGAAAAGCTTCTTCGCACCCGCGGAGCTGCGAGCGCTGTTGCACGACGCCGGCTTCACGCAGATCGAAGATCTCGGCCCCGCGGAGCTGAACGCGCGCTATCTCGACCAGCGTCGCGACGGGTTGCGCGTCGGCGAGATGATGCACCTCGCGAAGGCGAGCGTCGTCGCGTCGCCGTGATCAGCGCAACAGTTCCACGGGGAAGTGGAACGACTGATAGATGCGCCCGTCGCGGAAGCCGGAGCCGAAGTGTCGCGACGCGGAATGATAGAAGCCGCCGGGGAACATGACCGCGCGATTGAAGACGTTGCCGACGCGGTCGATCTCGATCCACCGGCCGCGGATCTTCGCGTCGTGCTCGATCGTGGCGAAGAGCTCATCGAGCGGGATGCCGAGGCGCTCGGCGTCGCGCCGCGTCGGCTTCGCGACGATGCCGGTTTTGCGGTGCTGCCAGAGCGACGTGCCGGCGTCGTACGGCGCGTCGGGCGTGAGGTAGATGAGAAACATCACCCACCGCGGCGGATCGTCGAAGTGGATGCCGACGCGCTCGCTGCGCGCGCCTTTCGCGTAGCTCGTGAAGAAGACGCCGTTGCACGCCTCGATCGCGTCGAGGTCCGCTTCCCAGTACGGGATGCGCACGCCGAACCGCGACTCGATGCGCTGCCTGATGCCGCGCGGCTGATATGCCTTCGTGCGCCAGCCGACGAGGTTCTCCGGCTCGGTGTACGTCATCTCCAGCGCGCGTCGCCGCACCGCCTGCGGATCGGCGTAAAAGTCATCGACCACGCGGATGAATCGCTTCATGCGGCCTCGTCCCTCGTCGTATCGTAACCGCGGACAACCCTTTGCTCGCTCCCGGAACGCGGCTCGGACCGTACACGATCGTCGCACTGCTCGGCGCGGGCGGAATGGGCGAAGTCTACCGCGCGGAAGACGCGCGGCTGCGGCGCGAGGTCGCGATCAAGGTGCTGCCCGAGCATCTCGAAAACGACAAGCAGGCGCTCGACCGCTTTCGCCGCGAGGCGCGCGCGGTCGCCGCCCTGTCGCATCCGAATATCGTCTCGCTCTTCGATTTCGGCAGCGAGGAGAACGTCCACTACGCCGTCACGGAACTCCTCGAAGGCGAGACGCTGCGCATGCGCATCGCGCGCGGCCGTTTCTCGCCGCGCGCCGCGCTGGAGACGATGCTGGAGATCGCCGACGGCGTCGCCGCCGCGCACGCGCGCGGCATCGTGCACCGCGACCTCAAGCCCGAGAACATCTTCATCACCATGGAAGGGCGCGTGAAGGTGCTCGACTTCGGGCTCGCGCGCGGCGCCACCGGCATCTTCGCGCCGTACGCCGCCGACGCGGTGCTGACCGAGATTCGCCCGACCGAGCCCGGCATCGTCCTCGGCACGATCGGATATATGGCGCCCGAGCAGATCGAAGGCCGCTCGCCCGCGACCGCGACCGACATCTTCGCCCTCGGCTGCATCCTCTACGAGATGGTCGCGGGACGGCTGCCGTTCGAGCGCGCGTCGTCCGCGCACGTGATGGTCGCGCTGCTGCACGACGCGACGCCGCGGCTGCAACCGACCGGCGAGCCGCTGCTGCGCGAGGTCGACACGCTCATCCAGCACTGCCTCGAGAAGAACATGCACGACCGTCCGCGCGACGCGGGCGAGCTCGCGTCGAAGATCCGCGCGATGCTCGCCGGCGAGCGCGTCACGTGGTCGCGCTCCAGCCGCGCGCCGCGTCTCGCGCCGCGGCTGCTCGCGTTCGCGGCGTTGCTGCTCATCGTCACCGGCGCGGCGCTGCTCGTCTATCGCGTGCGCAATCGTCCGCTCGATGACGGCTATGACCTACGCGCGTCGGACGTCCGCGGCGACGGCGAGACCACGCGGCTCATCGAGCTCGCGTTGCGCGCCGACGCCGAAGGCAACCGCCCCAAAGCGATCGAGCTCTTCGAGGAAGCGTGGCGGCGTCCGGCGCCAACGGCGATTCCCGCCGCGTTTCTCTCTAGCTTCGCCGATGCCGCGGGCAACAACGCCGAGGCGCTGCGGTGGGGCGAGGCGTCGATGAAGCGCATGCCGGGCGCGTCGACGTACGAGTCGCTGCTCGTGCGGTACCTCGTCGTTCCCGCGGCGGACCCCGGACGCGAGCTCGCGCTCGCGAAGTCGGCGCTGGAACTGCGGCCGTCCGCGTGGCGCCTGCATCTCGCCGCCGCGCACATCTACCTCGGCCAGCGCGACCGCGACGCCGCGCGCGCCGAGCTGCAGCAGATCGACGTGCACAAGCCAGACGACCGCCGTCTCGCGCTCGTGCTCGCGGATCGCGCGTCGCTCGGCGACGTCGCCGGCGCGGAACGCGATCTGCGCGCGAGCCGGCTCGCGCGGCGTCCCGCGCTCTATCACTACGCCGAAGCGCGCTTCGCGTGGAGCCGCGGCCAGGCCGCGAAAGCGCGCGAGCTCTTCGATCGCGCCGCGGACGACGCCGCGTCGGAAGGCGTCGGCACGCTCGAAGCCGAATCACGCCAGCTCGCCGGAATGGCGCTGCTGCGCCTCGGCAACTGGGACGGAGCCGAGCGCCACTTCGCGCTCACGCTCACGCGCGCGCGGCAGCTCAATCTCACATACCGCGTCTTCGAGGCGTCGGCGCTCAGCGCGTACGCGGCGCAGCAGCAGGGTGACGCGGAAGAACGCGACGCGCGACTCAATGACGCGTACGCCGTCGATCCGCCGTCCACGCCGACCGCCGCGCTGCGACTGCTGGCGATGACCCTCGGCTCGAACGTCTGGCAGCACTGGAGCACGAAGTCGATCGACGGCGACCCGTCGCTCGCGCCGGTGCGGACGCTCCTCCGCGCGCGCGAGGCGTTCTTCCGCGGCGACCGCGCGCTGGCCGCGCGCGAGCTCCAGCGCGCGCGCGCTGAGGACATCGACACGAGCGAGGTACGCGAGAACGCCGAGCTGCTGGCGCGGCAGCTCGGCCTGCCGTCGCAGCGACTCCCGCCCGATCCGCCGTATCCGAACATCCTGCGGTGGCTGGATGTCTTCAGCTACGAGCGCGCCGGCAGTTGACGTCCGGGAACAGAACCGGCATCATGGCGATTGAGACTGAGTCTCAGAATCTGCAAGAGGACGGAACCCTTCACCTTGATCGTCTGCATCTGCCGCGGCAAATCGGAACGCGAAGTCCGCAAGGCGCTCGACGCCGGCGCATCCACCGTGCGCGACCTGCAGCGCTGCGGCATCGGCGACCAGTGCGGCTCCTGCCACATCTCGCTCCGCTCGATGCTCGGCGCGCACGCGTCAGCCTCGGCGTGCAGCGCCGCCGCGGCGAACGCCGCGCATCCTCCGCACCCGCACATCGACGCCGTACACGCGTGATAGGCTCCCGCGCATGCGGGGCGACGGAACGATCATCGAGCTGCTCAACGACGTGCTGACGGCGGAGCTGACCGCCATCAACCAGTACTTCGTCCACGCGGAGATGTGCGAGAACTGGGGCTACGACCGCCTGCACGCCGTCATCCGCAAGCACTCCATCGGCGAGATGAAGCATGCCGAGGAGCTGATCGAACGCGTGCTGTTCCTCGAAGGCATCCCGAATGTCCAGCGCCTCGGCAAGATCAACATCGGCGAGGACGTGCCGGAGATTCTCAAATCCGACTACGCGCTCGAGCTCGACGCGCTTCCGCGGCTCAATGCCGGAATCGAAAAATGCCGTGAGCTCGGCGACAACAACTCGCGCCTGCTGCTCGAAGCGATCCTGCACGACGAAGAGGAGCACGTCGACTGGCTCGAGGCGCAGATGGCGCTCGTCGAGCAGGTCGGCCTGCAGGGCTACCTAACGCAGCAGATCCGTTCGGAATCGTAGCGTTCAGCCGCCGGCGATCACGTCCAGTTCGTCCACCACTTCATTGAGCGTGTGATAGCGCAGCTGCGCGCCGGGGCGCAGCAGTTCGTCGAGCGACGGCGTCGTGAAGCCGGCGTCCGCGAGCGCGTGCGCGATCGACGTCGCGGCGGCGCGCAGTTCTTCGGGCGGATGCGGAAGCTCGGCGGCGGCGGCACCTTCGGCACGGTATTGCGCGCGCTCCATCGCGCTCGCGCGCACGCGCAACTTCGCCTGCAGCTCGCGGATGCTCGCCACGAGCGCGGGCGGGAGGGCGGTGGCGGCGCGGAGCGTGGCGACGTCGTTCTGCAGCAGCGCGATCGCGGAAATGACGGCGTCGGGTGCGCCGGCGTCGTCGGTCGCTTCCATCAGGTCGTGCAGCGCGAAGTCGATGTCGTTCACGCGCGCGGCATTCACGCCGTCCTTCGCCGCCTGCACGGCGTTCGCGACGAGATCGGCGCTGAGGCGGATCGGCAAAAGAGACGGATCGTCCGCGACGGCAGCGCGCAGCTGAAAGAGCGCCGCCTCCATCATCGCCAGCTCGTTCATTCGCGCTGCAGCGCCTTCGCCAGGCCGCTGATGATGTCGACCGGCAGCGGGAAGACGATGGTCGTGTTCTTCTCGACGCCGATCTCGGTGAGCGTCTGCAGGTAGCGCAGCTGAATCGTGGCCGGCTCGCTGGCGAGGATCTTCGCCGCGTCGGCGAGGCGCTGCGACGCCGCGAACTCGCCTTCGGCGTGAATGAGCTTCGCGCGCTTCTCGCGCTCGGCCTCGGCCTGCTTCGCCATCGCACGCAGCATTGACTCCGGCAGATCGACCTGCTTGACCTCGACGTTCACGACCTTCACGCCCCAAGGCTCGGTGTGCTGATCGAGGATCGACTGGATGCGCAGGTTCAGCTGATCGCGATGCGCGAGTACGTCGTCGAGCTCCACTTCGCCGAGGACGGAGCGCAGCGTCGTCTGCGCGAACTGCGAGGTCTGGTAGCGGTAGTCGTAGACCTCGACCACCGCGCGGCGCGGCTCGATCACGCGCAGGAAGACGACCGCGTTCACCTTCAGCGTGACGTTGTCGCGCGTGATGATGTCCTGCGGCGGCACCTCGAACGCTTCCTGCCGCAGCGACACGCGCTGCATGCGGTCGATCGGCGCGAAGACGAGAAAGAGGCCCGGCCCTTTCGCCTGCGGCAAGAGGCGGCCGAGGCGGAAGATCACGCCGCGCTCGTACTCGGGCAGGATCTTGATGGACGAGAGGATGTAGATCCCGATGATGACGGCGAGAATGAGCGAGAACGACACGGGTAGCATGCGGTGATGATAGTCCCGCTCGCGTCCGTCAGCGTTTGCGGCGCGGGCGCAGCGGCTGCGGCGACGAGTCGCCTTCGACCTCCCTGATCGCCTCCGCGATCGGCGCGGGGACGTTCGCGCGATGCGGATCGACGGCCTTGAACGCGATCGCGCCGTCGAACTTCCACTCGTGTTTCGGGCGGTAGACGCCGACGTCGTGCACGCGCGAGCCGACCACGATGCGCACGACGTTGCGGCGGTAGTCGAACGAGCGTCCGTTGCGCGTGTGCACGGCGACGTCGAGGCGATACGTGCCGGCCACGAGATCGAGCGACGGCATCACGAAGCGCACGCGCGCGTTGCCGTCGAGGCGCTGCGATGCGTAACCCTCGAGGTCGGTGTTCGTGCCGTACACGCACGTGCCGTCGGCGTGGTAGAGGCCGAGGCCGAAGACGAAGTCGTCCTGCGGCGCGCGCGCCTCGACGTCGATGTCGATCGTGACCGGCGTACCGGCGCCGAGCGCGACGAGCTCGCGTCCTTCTTCATCGGTTAACGACACGCGTTTGATCAGCACCTCGCCGCTGCCCCAGCGTTCTTCCTCGTCGCGCGGCGGCGGCGCGGGCGTTTCCTCCGGCGCGGCTTCGACGGGCGGCTCCGCGAGCGACGTGCCGCTGACTTCCTGCAGGTACGCATCGACGACGCGCATCGGATCGCCGATCGCCTCGAGCTGGCCGCGGTCGAGCCACACCGCCCGGTCGCAGAGGTTGCGCACCTGGTCGAGCTGGTGCGTGACGAAGACGAGCGTCACGCCGCGATACTTCATCTCCTGAATCTTGGCGATGCAACGCGCGGAGAACTCCTCGTCGCCGACGGAGAGGACTTCGTCGATGAGCAGGATATCGGGATCGACGTGCACGGCCACCGCGAAGCCGAGGCGCACGTACATGCCGGAGGAGTACGTCTTCACCGGCTGATCGAGGAACTCCGCGATGCCGGAGAACTCCACGATCTTGTCGAAGCGCTGTTCGATCTCGCGGCGCGAGAGTCCGAGCATGATGCCGTTGATGTAGATGTTCTCGCGGCCGGTGATCTCCGGATGAAAGCCGGCGCCGAGCTCGATGAGCGCGGCGATGCGGCCGTTCACCGCGACCGTGCCCGACGTCGGCTTCAGGATGCCCGAGATCAGCTTGAGCATCGTCGACTTGCCGGAGCCGTTGCGGCCGATGATGCCGAACGCCTCGCCGCGATCGATGGTGAACGAGACGTTGCGCAGCGCGGCCACGCTCGCGTCGGGGTCGAGCTTCAGGTCGCGCTTGAGCAACGCGCTCTTGAGCGTCGCGAACTGCGAGCGGCGTCCCCACAGTCGATAGCTCTTCGAGACGCTCTCGACCTGAATGGCGAAGTCCGGCGCGGCGTCGGCCATGTCAGATCGCCTCCGCCAGCGTGTCGCGCAGCCGATCGAAGACGAAGAAGCCAAGGAGCAGCGACGCCGCCGCGTAGACGAGCATCAGAACGCTGTCCGACAGATTCGGCAGCGCGCGCTCGAAGAAGATCTTCTGATACGAGACGACGAACGGTGTCATCGGATTGAGGCGCAGCAGCGCGCGCAACGGCCGCGAGGGAACCGTCGAGATCTGATAGATGATCGGCGTCACGAAGAAGCCGAGCTGCATGAGGTTCGCGATGATGTCGCGCAGGTCGCGGAAGAGCACCGACGCCGACGAGACGATCAACGCGACGCCGGCGATGAAGATCGTCTGCAGCAGCATGAGCAGCGGCGCGAGCAGGATCGTCGCGCTGATCGTGAACTTCCCGAGCGCCGCAAACGCGACGATCGCCGCGAGCAGGATCGGGATCGCCAGTGCGAAGTGCACGAGGTGCGAGAGCACGACCACGAGCGGCAGCGCCTCCGCGGGGAACATCACTTTCTTGATGAGGCCCGCGTTCGCGGAGATCGACGTCGTCGATTCGAGAATGGAGGCGGAGAAGAACGTCCACGGCAGGATGCCCGCGAAGAGAAAGAGCGGATACGCCTCGATGGAGTTCGGGAAGAAGCGCGTGAAGACGAGCGTGTAGACCGCGAGCAGCAGCAGCGGATTCGCGAGCGACCAGAAAAATCCGAGGATCGAGCCGCGGTAGCGCGCCTTCAGATCGCGCGCCGTGAGCGCGGCGATGAGCTGGCGGTGGCGGAACAGAACCGCGAGATCATTCATCCGTCACGATGAGCATCAACGTGCTCGCGCCGACGACGAACTCCGACTTGTCCGTCAGCTCGACCGCTTCGGTGATCTTCTCGCCGCCCACCAGTGTGCCGTTCGTCGAGCCGAGGTCGGAGAGCTTGCACACGGTGTCGTAGATTTCGAGCGCCGCATGCTGCCGCGACGCCTCGGTGTCGTTGAGCGTGAGATCGGCGCCCGCGCGGCCGATGGTCGTGCGCGGCTGCTGGATGCGATGCACGCTTCCCGCGTCGGGACCGCCGATGATCGCCAGCGACAGGCGCTTGCCTTTCGGCAACTGCGGCGTCGTCAGCTGCGGCCCGGTCGGCGGCGGCAGCGGCGATTGTTCGGTCGTGTCGGGCGGCGGGATGGGACGCGAGTGCAGCGTGCGATCGCGCGGCGTGAGCGTGGCGTCGGCGTTGACGTCGGCTTTCTTTGTCGCCGGCGTTTCCGGTGCGGCCGCCGGCTTTGCGTTGGCCGGATTCTGAATCTCGAAGATCTGCTGGCAGCGCGAGCACTTGATCTTCTTCGACGGTTTTCCCTCGAAGCGCTGCTCGTCGTACTGGTACTTCGAACGGCAATTCGGGCACTCGATGATCACGCGGCGCAACCTCGGCTGAGACTGCGGCGGACGATAGCATGCCGCCGACTCGAATAGAATCCGCGGCGCCATGAAGAAGCTGCTGCTGCTCCCGCTCGCTCTTCTCCTGCCGCTCGCGTGTCAGACTACGGGGCCGATGACGAAACCGGCCGCGACTCCGAATCCGCCGTCGCCGTCCGAGACGACGTACGTCGCGCCGGCACGCCTCGCGCCGAAGCAGGACGTGCCGCAGCGGCTCGCGCAGCTGCCGCGCACGACCATCGACTACGACCACGCGCTGCTCGACGACAACGAGCGCCAGGTCGTGGCGAAGCTCATCGACGCGTCGAAGGTGATCGACGAGATCTACTGGCGCCAGGTCGACGAGCGCAATCCCGTCTATCGCACGAAGCTCTCCTCGCAGGCGCAGAACTCGCCGCTCGAGCGCGACGCGTACGAGTACTTCCTCATCAACAAGGGACGCTGGGACCGTCTCGCGCAGGACGAGCCGTTCATCGAGCCGTTCGGCAAGGAAGGCGCGAAGCCGGAAGGCGCGGCGTTCTATCCGCCCGACATGTCGAAGGAAGAGTTCGAGCGCTGGGTGGCCGCGCATCCCGATCAGAAGGAAGCGTTCGAGGGACTCTTCACCGTCATCCGCCGCCGCGGCAACGATCTCGAGGCGATTCCGTACTCGCGCTACTACGCCGCGGAGCTCGATCGCGCCGCCGCGTCGCTGCGTGACGCCGCCGCGCTGACGAACAACGCCTCGCTGCGCGATTACCTCACCAAGCTCGCCGCGGCGTTCATGAAAGACAACTACCGCGAGAGCGACATCGCGTGGATGGATCTCAACGGGCCGCTCGAAGTCGTGATCGGACCGTACGAGGTCTACGAAGACTCGATGTTCAACTACAAGGCGGCGTTCGAGTCGTTCGTCACCGTCGTCGACAAGCCGGAGAGCGACAAGCTCGCCGCGTACGCGCAGCATCTGCCGGACATGGAGCGCAATCTCCCCGAGCCGGCCGAGTACATGAACCCGAACCGCGGCACCGACTCGCCGATCCGCGTCGTGCAGGAGATCTACACCGCCGGCGACGCGCGCCGCGGCGTGCAGACCGCCGCGTTCAACCTGCCGAACGACGAGGTCGTGCGCGAGCAGAAGGGCTCGAAGAAGGTGCTGCTCAAGAACGTGATGGACGCGAAGTTCCGGCAGAGCGGCGTGCCCATCGCGAACCGCGTGCTCGATCCGTCGCTGCGCGACCTCCTCTCGTTCGACGCCTACTTCAACCACACCCTCTTCCACGAGCTGTCGCACGGCCTCGGGCCGGGACTCATCCCCGATCCCGCCGGCTCGGGCCAGCGCGTCGACTCGCGCATCCTCCTCAAGAACCTCTACTCGACGATCGAAGAGTGCAAGGCGGACGTGGTCGGCCTCTGGAACATTCTCTACGCGCGCGATCACGGGCTGCTCAACTCGTTCGATGAACGGCAGCTCTTCGCGACGTACACGGGACTCATGTTCCGCTCCATGCGCTTCGGCATCGACGAGGCGCACGGCCGCGGCACCGCCGTGCAGTGGAACTGGCTGCGCGAGCACGGCGCCGTGACGCCGGCGGGCAACGGCACGTACAACGTCGATTTCACGAAGTATCGCGACGGCGTGCGCACGCTGGCGACCGAGCTCCTCACCATCGAGGCGACGGGCGACCTGCCGCGCGCGCAGCGGCTGCTCGATCGCTACGGCGTTTCGACGCCCGAGATGCAGGGCGTGATCGCCGGATTGAAAGACATCCCGGTCGACATTACGCCGGTCTTCCCGGCTGCCGGAGAGCAATAGCCATGGAAGGACGGGTCCTCCTCCGCTGCGGTGAATGCGAGCTCACACGCGAGATCGTGGGTGAGATTCCGGAGGAGTACACGCGCTCGTTCGACGACGCCGTGCATCAGGACGGCTGGGTGCCGCGCCCCGGCTCGAACAGCGCGCAGCTCATCTGCCGCGACTGCCTCATGAAGTACGAGGGGCACGAGAGCGTCGACGACGCCGCAAAGATCTGAGAGCGCGAGGCAGCTCGCCGTCAGGCGAGCTGCCGGATCGCTTCTTCGACCTGTTCCGCGGTCGGCACGAGCGGCTCGACGAGCTGCCCTTCGAGCCACTGATACTCGCCCTTCATGAACTTCTGCACCACGCGATAGGCGAGTTCGTCGTGGTTGTCGAAGAGCGTGCGGAAGTTCTGGTCGATGCGCACGCGCGCCTCGCGGCAGAAGAGGTCCGCGAGATCGATGGCGTTCTTCTCGCCCTTCTTCGCCAGCATCTCCGCGTACGTAATCGCGGAGGACATGGCGAAGAGATCGGTGCCGATGTCGACGATGCGGAAGAGCACCATCTGCTTGCGCTCGAGCTTCGCCTGGAAGCGCATCATGGCGTGGAAGATCGAGCGCGAGAGATGGCGCGACTGGCGCTCGATGTATCCGAGGTGCGTGGAGAGGCGGCCGAAGTCGCCGTATTTCGGGAAGCGGCTCCAGCCGACGTAACGCGACGGATACCAGGTCGCGTAGTACGCGCCCGCTTTCGCCGCGGCGCTGAGCTTCTCGTTCGTCGGCGTTTCAGGAAGCAGGATCTTGTAGCCGCGCTTCATGTGCGGATCGACCGCCTCGCGCGCGATGAAGAGATGCTGGATCTCGCTCGTCCCTTCGAAGATGCGGTTGATGCGCATGTCGCGCATGATCCGCTCGACGGGATAGCCCTTCTCGCCGCGCGCCTTGAGCGACCACGACGTCTCGAAGCCGCGGCCGCCGCGGATCTGCACGAGCTCGTCGACGCACTTCCACGCCATCTCGGTGTTGAAGAGCTTCGCCATCGCCGCTTCGAGGCGGAGATCGACGTCGCCGCGATCGGCGAGTCCCGACGTCAGCCACACGATCGCTTCCATCGCGAACGTGTGCGAGGCCATCCACGACAGCTTCGCCGCGACCGCCTCGTGCTTGCCGATCGGCGCGCCCCACTGCACGCGTTCGTTCGCCCAGTCGCGCGCGATCTCGAGCATGCGCCGGCCGCCGGCCGCGCAGCCCGCGGGGATCGTGAGGCGTCCGGTGTTGAGCGTGATCAGCGCGAGCTTGAGGCCGAGACCTTCACCCCACAGCAGGTTCTCTTTCGGGATGAAGACGTCGTTGAAGCGAATGAGCACGTTGCCGATGCCGCGCAGTCCCATGAACTGGCAGCGGTGCGCGATCTCGACGCCCGGCGTGTTCGTTTCCAGGATGAACGCGGAGATCTGCTTCTTCTCTTTGCCGTTGACGATCTTCGGCGGCGTCTGCGCCATCACGACGATGACTTCCGCCTTGAGGCCGTTCGTGCACCACAGCTTCTCGCCGTTGAGCGTCCAGCCTTTGCCGTCGGGAGTCGGCACCGCGCGCGTCTCCATCTTCGCGGGATCGGAGCCGACGCCCGGCTCGGTCAGCGCGAACGCGGAGATCGCGCCTTTCGCCAGACGCGGCAGATACTTTTTCTTCTGCTCCTCGGTGCCGAAGAGCTTGAGCGGCTGCGGCACGCCGATCGACTGGTGCGCGGAGAGCCACGCCACCGTCGAGCCGCACCACGTCGCCGTGAGTCCGATGGCGCGGTTGTAGTTCGTCGCGCTGAATCCGAGGCCGCCGTACTCCTTCGGGATCTTCATCCCCCAGGCGCCGATCTCATTGAGGCCGTCGAAGAGCGAGTAGTCGTACTCGCCTTTGCGGTCGATCTCTTCCGCGTCGACCTGCTCGGCGAGAAAGCGCTCGAGCTTCGTGAGGAACGCGTCGCCTTCCGCCTTGTCGGCGGCGGGCTGCTCGGGGAAGGGATGAATGAGGTCGAGATTCAGCTTGCCGAGAAAGAGATCGCCGACGAAGGAAGGCTTTTCCCATTCGGTCTCGCGGGAGGCTTCGGCCACCTCCATCGCTTCGACGGCACCCTGCGTTTTGACTTCGGCCATGATCGAGACTCCTACGAAATACAGCTTCCGGGCCAGTATGAATGAATGGTCATTCAGTCGTCAAGAACGGGCCATTGCGCGTACTCTGTCGCGGTCATGGACGAAACCGAACTCGCTCTGGCCCGCGAGATCGACGTGCTGGACGATCGCGGCCTGCTCTCGAATCCCCGCCCCTCCATCGACCGCGACGCCTTGCAGCATCACCTCCGCGAGGCGCTGCGGCTGCTGCACGTCGATCTGACGGACGAGAACCTCCTCGACACGCCGCGCCGCTGGTCCGATTCGCTGGTCACGATGACCAGCGGCTACGACTACACGGACGTCAAGAAGTTGACCACCTTGTTCCGCAAGGCGTGCTCCGCGGCGGACGAGAACTGCCAGAACCTGGTCGTCATCGGCGGGACGTACAAGACGCTCTGCGCGCATCACATCCTGCCGTTCTTCGGAAAGTTCATCATCGGCTACATCCCCGAGCGGATGATCATCGGCGCGTCGAAGATCCCGCGCATCGTCGAAGTGCACATGCGGCGGCTGCAGTCGCAGGAGCATCTCGCGCACGACGTCGCCGACACGATCGAGAAGATCCTCGAGCCGCGCGGCATCGCGGTGTGGATGGGCGGCGTGCATCTCTGCATGGTCATGCGCGGCGTGGAGCAGGAGGAATCGTTCATGGAAACGAACGTCCTGCGCGGCGAGTTCCTCAACGACGAGCGCACGCGGCAGGAGTTCATGTCCATCGTGAACCGGCGCGGCTCGCGCGACTGATGCAACCGTAGGACAATCGGCTCGTAGCCTCATACGCACGATGTCCGATCGTCGTAAAGTCACTCTCTTCGTCATCATCGCGATCGCCGTCGCCGGGCTGGAGCTCGCGTACGGCATCGTGCGGCTGCGGCATTGGCGGCACGCCGGCACGGCGGGCGTCACCTACATCCAGGAGTACACGCGCGGCGAACAGGGCGCGAAGCCGGGCCGCGTGGTGATGGGGCTGCAGCCGGGCATGGTGATCATGCTCGATCCGTCGGGCGGTGCGCGCGCCGGCGGGATGCACGTCCGCGACGTGGTCAAGGCGATCGACGGCATTCCGATGTACGACCAGCCGCGTTTGCGCGCCCTCGACATGCGCGTGCACACCGGCGACGTCATCACGTTCCGCGTGGAGCGCGGCGGCAAGCTGCTCGACATCCCGGTGCGGCTCGCGTCGCCGATCGGCGCGTCGTATCTCTTCGCGTTCCTGACGTCCATCTTCGTGGCCATCGTCTTCGTGGCCATCGGCATCTTCGTCTTCAGCCGCAGTCCCGGCGATCGCCGCGCCCGCGTCTTCTGCATCATGACGTCGGTCGGCGCGGTGTCGATCGTCGGCACGGCCGTCGTCGCGATCGAGAGCCTGCTCAACATGCGCGGGATCTTCACCGCGCCGCTGACGAGCGTCTTTCCGCTGCTCGCGCTGCTCGCCGGCGCGTACGCGTTCGCGCCGCTCACGCTCCACCTCGCGCTGATCTTCCCGCGCGAACGGCCGATCGTGACGCGCGCGCCGCACGTGCTGCGCTGGGTCTACGGCGTGCCGGCGTCCGCCGTCGCCGGCGTGATGGTCTTCCTCGGCACGTCGGTGCTCTTTCCCACCGCGAACGCGGCACGCCTGCACACGCTCGAAACGGCGGTGCACGTCTGTTCGGCCGCTCTCGCCGTGATCGGCATGTTCGTGGCGCTGCGCATCGCATATCGCGGACGCACGGAAGGCACGCGTCACGCGTTCGCGCTGCGTCCGCTGCAGACGATCTTCTCGATCGTCGCGCTCTTCCTCGGCCTCGCGCGCATCTTCATGGCGCTGCATCTGAAGTGGGCCGCCGTCGTCGTCGCGGCGATGCTCGTGCTGCTGCCGTTCCCGCTGCTCGCCGTCTATCCGATCCTGGCCTGCATCGCGCTCTATCGCTCGTACCGCGATGCGGGCGCCGAGGAGCGGCGGCAGGTGCAGTGGCCGCTGTGGGGCACGCTCATCGCGCTCGCGGCGCGGCTGGTGATCGCGTTCATCTCGCAGCTGGTCGTCGCGGGCACGGTGATGCGCGGCGGCGACGTCTCGTGGTGGCTGCGCGCGGGGCAGTTCGTGCAGGTCGTGCCGACGCTGCTGTACCTGCTCATCCCGATCTCGTTCGCGTTCGCGATCCTCAAGTACCGGCTGATGAACATCGACGTCATCATCCGCAAAACGGTCGTCTACGCGATCCTGACCGGCGCGATTCTCGTGCTGTACGTCGGCATCGTGGGCGGACTCGGCGCGCTGCTGGTGAACATCGCCCACGTGCAGAACCAGACGCTGGTCATCGCCTCGACGCTCGTCGTGGCGCTGCTGTTCGTGCCGCTGCGGACGAAGCTGCAGACGCTCGTCGACCGCAACCTCTTCCGCCACAAGTACGAGTACCCCGAGGCGCTGCGGGCGATCGGCGCGGAAACGATGGCCGCGCACGACCTCGGCGCGTACCTCGGCGGCGCCGCGGAGGAATTGCAGCACGCGCTGCAGAACCGCGCGGTGGTGCTGTTCGTCGAGCGCCAGGAAGAGTTCGTGGCCGTGGCGAAAGTCGGCGTGGCCGACGCGCTCCTCGGGCGCCTGCGCGTGCCGCGCACGTTCAGCGAGTTCCTCGACCGCCCGTTCGATCCGCGGCGGCGGACGTTGCCGGAAGCCGCGAGCGCGCCGCTGGCGAAGATCGAGGCAACGCTCGTCGTCCCGATCGGTACGCGCGGCTTCGTCGCGCTCGCGCCGAAGTTGTCGGGCGGCGAGTTCGACGTCGAGGACATCGACTTCCTCCGCTCGGCCGCCGATCAGATTTCGATCGCCACCGATCGCATTCGCATGGCCGTCGATGAAGCGGACTTCACGCAGGCGCGTGCGATTCAGCAGACGCTGCTCCCGCGCGAGATGCCGCGCGTCGCAGGCATCGACGCGAGCGGCGTCTGGCAGCCGGCGCGCTCGATGGGCGGCGACTACTACGATCTCATCAAGCTCGGCGAGCGCGAGCTCGCGGTCTGCATCGGCGACGTCGCGGGAAAGGGCATGCCCGCGGCGCTGCTGATGTCGGGCTTGCAGGCGGCGGTGCGCGCGTCGGCGAGCGGCTCGCCGCGCGATCTGTGCGAGCGCGTGCGACGCGTGGTCGTGTCGAGTCTCTCCGGCGGACGCTTCGTCACGTTCTTCTACGCCACGCTCGACACCGCGTCGATGACGCTGCGCTGGTGTAACGCGGGGCACAACGCGCCGGTGCTCGCGCGCGCGGACGGCACGATCGTGCGGCTCGCGGAAGGCGGCCCGGCCATCTCGCGGCTGTTCACGCAGCCGTACGAGGAGCGCGAGCTCGCCGTCGCGCCGGGCGACACGCTCGTGCTCTTCACCGACGGCGTCTCCGAGGCGGGCGACGGGGAGGGAGAGCTCTTCGGCGAGCAGCGGATCGAGGAGCTCGTCGCCGACGCGCGCGATCTTTCGGCCGAAGAACTCCAGCAGACGCTCGTCGACGCGGCGACCTCCTTCGCCCGCGGCGAGCTGGAAGACGACCTCACGCTGGTCGTCGTCGCGCTGCGGTAGCGGCGCCGTTTCCCGGGGAGTTCCACCCTGCCGCCGCCCCGCCACTTGCAAAAGATTGCAATTTGCCATATATTGCAAATTGCAATGACCATCGGAGAAAAGCTGGCCCGCCTGCGAACGCTGGAAGGCTTCGCCCGCGGCCTGGAGCGCGAGCTGACGCAGGCGGAAGTCGCGCGCGGCGTGCGGGAAGAGCTGGACGGGCAGATCAGCCAGTCGTATCTCTCGCAGCTCGAGAGCGGCGCGCGTCCGCACATGACCGCGAACACGCGCCTTCTGCTCGCGCGCTTCTTCAAAGTGCATCCGGGTCATCTCGTCGACGACCTCGACGGCCATCACTCGATGAAGCCGCGCCGCGCGCTCGACGACCGCGTCGATCTCTGGCTCATCGACGGCGCGGAGACCTTCGCCGAGGACCGCATGCTCGCCGACGCGCTGCTGAAGATCGCCAAGCACGACAAGTCGCGCGACTGCCTCGTGCTCCTCGGCTCGATCGTCGAGAACCGGCAGCTCATCGAGCGCCTCGTTGACACGCTCGAGGTCCATCCGCGCCCGGCGCGAAAGAAACGGCGCGCCTGAAAGGCACATCTTCATGACCACACTCTTCGTCGTCTGCTTCATCGCAGGCCTGGGGCTGAGCGTCGTCTCGTTCGTCTCCGGCCTCGAGCACGTCAACGTCTTCGACCGCGTGTTCGCGCACCGCGCGCTGCATCTGCATCCGCATGCGCACGGCGGGCGCCGCGCGTCGATGGTCAACGCCGCCGCGATCACCGCGTTCCTGACCTGGTTCGGCGGCGGCGGACTGCTCATCGAGCGGCTGACGCCATGGTCGCCGCGGCTGATCGCCACCGGCGCGATCGTCATCGGCGCGGTCGGCGCGTCCGTGATCAACAGCGTCATCGGACGTCTCGCGCGCGACGAGGCGGTCGCCGCGCCGCTGTCGATGCTCGGCGTCGTCGCACGCACGACGATCCCCATCCGCGCGGTCGACGGCACGGGCGAGATCGTCTTCCGCCACGCCGGCACGCGACGCGTGTGCGGCGCGCGCAGCGACGACGGCCGCGCCATCGCCAAAGGCACCGAGGTCATCGTGACCCGTTATGAAAAAGGAATCGCCTACGTCACCACGTGGGACGAGCTCGCGCCGGCCAACGGCGCGTTGAAAGCGCTCGAGTAGCGCAGAAGGAGAAACTGTCCATGCTCAACCAAATACCGATGTGGATGATCGCCGGCGGCATCGTGCTCGCCACGCTGATGCTCCTCGGCTTCATCGCTCAGATGTATCGGAAAGTCGGCCCGAACGAGGCGTTCGTCGTCTTCGGCGTCGGCGGCACGCGCGTCATCAAAGGCGGCGGCACGCTCATCTTCCCGATGATCCACAGCTACAGGGCGCTCTCGCTCGAGCTGATGTCGTTCGACGTCGCGCCGAAGCAGGACCTCTACACGAAGCAGGGCGTCGCCGTGACCGTGGAAGCGGTCGCGCAGATCAAGGTGAAGAGCGACCGCGAGTCGATCCTCACCGCCGCGGAGCAGTTCCTCTCGAAGACGCCGCCGCAGCGTGAAGGCCTCATCCGCCTGGTGATGGAAGGCCACCTGCGCGGCATCATCGGCCAGCTGACGGTCGAAGAGATCGTCAAGCAGCCGGAGATGGTCGCCGACCGCATGCGGGCCACGTGCGCGGACGACATGGACAAGATGGGCCTCGAGGTCGTGTCGTTCACGATCAAGGAAGTGAAGGACGGCAACGAGTACATCACCAACATGGGCCGCCCCGACATCGCGCGCATCCGCATGATGGCCGACATCGCCGCCGCGGAAGCGGAGCGCGACACCGCCATCAAACGCGCCGAGGCGCTGCGCGAAGCCGCGATCAAACGCGCCGAAGCCGATCAGCAGCGGGTGCTCGCCGAGACGCTGTCGCTCGCCGCGCAGGCGGAGGCGCAGCGCGACCTCGACGTCAAGAAAGCGCTCTACGTCGAAACGACCAAACGCCAGCAGGCGCAGGCCGACAAGGCGTACGAGATCCAGTCGCAGGTCATGCAGCAGCAGGTCATCGCAGAGTCGGTGAAGGTGCAGCAGATCGAAAAGCAGGAACAGATCAAGGTGCAGGAGGCGGAGATCGTCCGCCACGAGAAGGAACTGATCGCTAACGTCCTCAAGTCCGCGGAAGTCGAGCGCGCGCGCATCGAGACGCTCGCCGCCGCCGAGAGCCAGCGCCTGCGCATCGAAGCCGAGGGCCGCGCCGCGTCGGTGCGCGCCGAAGGTGAGGCCGAGGCCGACATCATCTTCCGTAAAGGCGAGGCGGAAGCGAAGGCGATGAACGTGAAGGCCGAGGCGTATCAGGAGTGGAACCAGGCCGCGGTCGTCGACAAACTGATGACGCAGATGCCGGAGATGGTGCGCGCGATGGCCGCGCCGCTCGCCAACGTCGACAAGATCACCATCGTCTCCACCGGCGACGCCAACGCCGCCGGCGCGCACAAGATCACCGGCGACCTCGCCGCGATCGCCGCGCAGGTGCCGGCGCTCTTCGAGTCGCTCTCCGGCATGCAGATGTCGGAGCTCCTCTCGAAGGTGAAGCTCATCGGCGGCAGCGAGAAATCGGCGTAAATCGTTCGAGGGGCAGACGTTCGTCCGCCCCTTCACTGTCACCGTTCCGTCGCTGGAGTAGTTTTCCGCCGCGAAACGTTGCACCGGCCGTCGCGTACTGAAGAGGTGCCATGGCCATCGACAAAAAGAAGGTTCTTTACGAGATCCGCGTCTTCGCGCTGATGATCCTCATCGTCAGCTCGCTGCGCTCGGCGCTCGCCGACTGGAACGACGTCCCCACCGGCTCGATGAAGCCGACCATCCAGGAAGGCGACCGCGTGGTCGTCAACAAGCTCGCCTACGACCTCAAGGTCCCGTTCACCACGATCGAGATCACGAAATGGGCGGATCCGCATCGCGGCGACATCGTCGTGCTCTTCTCGCCCGTCGACGGCACGCGCCTCGTGAAACGCGTCGCCGCGCTCCCCGGCGATCAGGTCGAGCTCCGCGACAACCAGCTCTTCATCAACGGCCATCTCGCGAAGCAGTCGCCCATCGCCATCGTCGGCGCCGGCGATTACGGTTCCGCGTACGTCAACGATGAAGACCTCGACGGCCACATTCACAAAGTCATGCTGACGCCGGAGATCCCCGCGGTCCGCAACTACGGTCCGCTCACCGTGCCGAAGGGCTCGTACTTCGTCCTCGGCGACAACCGCGACAACAGCAACGACAGCCGCTTCATCGGCTTCATCGAGCGAAGGCGCATCGTCGGCAAAGCCGTCGCCGTGGCCTTCTCCCTCGACCGCTCCCACTGGTATGTTCCGCGACTCGACCGCTTCTTCGAAGGACTCCACTAAAGCCCATGCGTAAACTCGCTCTCGTTTCGTTCCTCGTTGCCACCGTCGCCGGCGCGCAGATGAAAGCCACGCCGCCGAAAGGCCACTCCGTTCCCGGCAGCCCGCTGCAGGTGTCCGGCACGCGCACCGGCGCGCAGACGTTCACGCGCATGACGCGGCAGGAAGCCATGCAGCTGTACAAGTCGGACCGCGCCGTCTTCATCGACGTGCGCTCGAACGACCAGTTCCGCTACGGCCACATCAAAGGTGCGCTGAGCATCCCCGGCAGCCAGATCGTTACGCGCTTCGCCGAGGTGCCGCCGCACAAGACCGTGATCACGTACTGCGCGTGCAGCGCCGAACAGGCCTCCGGCCGCGCGGCGATGATGCTCACCGCGCACGGCGTGAAGAACGTCTTCGCGTTGCAGGGCGGCTGGCACGGCTGGAAGGACGCCGGGCTGCCGATCCTCGTCGGACCGAAGTGAGCCTGCGGCGGGCGGGATATAGAATCCCGCCCGCTATGTTCAAGATCGTCGAAATCTTCGCCCGCGAGATCCTCGACTCGCGCGGAAATCCCACCATCGAAGTCGACTGCCTTCTCGCCGGCGGCGCGCTCGGACGCGCGGCCGTGCCCTCGGGCGCATCGACCGGCTCGCGCGAGGCGCTCGAGCTGCGCGACGGCGACAAGGCACGCTACCTCGGCAAGGGCGTGCGCAACGCCATCGACAACATCGACATCATCGCCAAGGAAGTCGAGGGGATGGACGCGCGCGAGCAGGCGATGATCGATCTGGTGATGAAGCAGATCGACGGTACCGACAACAAGTCGAACCTCGGCGCGAACGCGATTCTCGGCGTCTCGCTCGCCGTCGCACGCGCCGCCGCCGAAGCCGCGGGACTGCCGCTCTTCCTCTACCTCGGCGGCGCCGGCGCGCGCATGCTGCCCGTGCCGCTCATGAACGTCATCAACGGCGGCGCGCACGCGAACAACAACCTCGACGTGCAGGAGTTCATGATCATCCCCGCCGGCTTCGCGACGTTCTCCGAGTCGCTGCGCGCGGGCGTCGAGACGTTCCACGCGCTCAAGAAGATCCTCAACGACAAAGGTCTCACCACCGCCGTCGGCGACGAGGGCGGCTTCGCGCCCGATCTGCGCACGAATGCCGAGGCGCTCGACCTCATCACATCCGCAATCGAGAAGGCGGGCTATCGCCCAGCCGATCAGATTTACCTCGGACTCGACGTCGCGGCCTCGGAGTTCTACGACAAGAAGAAAGGCTACGCGTTCGAGGAAGTCGACCGCTCCAGCGACGACATGGTCGACTACTACGTCGAACTGCGGAAGAAGTACCCGATCATCTCCATCGAAGACGGGATGTCCGAGGGCGACTGGGACGGCTGGGACTCGCTCACCGGAGTGCTCGGCAGCGGCACGCAGCTCGTCGGCGACGATCTCTTCGTCACGAATCCCGAGATCTTCCGCAAAGGCATCGAGCGCGGGATCGCCAACGCGATTCTGATCAAGGTCAATCAGATCGGCACGCTCACCGAGACGCTCGAGGCGATCGAGATCGGCAAGCGCGCCGGCTACCGCTCGATCATCTCGCACCGCAGCGGCGAGACCGAGGATTCGACGATCGCCGATCTCGCGGTGGCGACGAATGCGGGGCAGATCAAGACCGGCTCCGCGTCGCGCAGCGACCGCATGGCGAAGTACAACCAGCTGCTGCGCATCGAAGAGGAGCTCGGCGACGCCGCGACGTTCGCGGGCAAGTCGATTTTCAAAGCGGCGCTGTAGGTTTGCCGTTCGTTCAACGAGCGCGCAGGCGGGCGGTGCTATACCGCTGACATGCACGCACGTTCGTTCGTCGCCGCGGCCGCGATGGCGTTGCTCGCCGCGACGAATGCCGCCGATCCGGTCGCGCAGGAAGTCGCGCGCTGGTCGTCGGTGCTCGCGCAGTCGAAAGGCGGCGCGTGGGACGAGGTGAAAGGCGGCGCGCAGCCGGCGCTCGACCGCGCCTCCGACGCGCTGCGCGACGGACGCCGGCTCTACGCGCTGCAGCAGCTCGCCAGCGCATGGCCGAACCTCGGTGCCGCCGCGTATGTCGCAAAACAACCGGCGACGGCGATGCAGAATCTCGACGGGCTCGAAGCCGAATGGAAGCGCCTCGGCCCGCAACTGCAGAACGCGCCCGCGCCGAAACTCGACGACGTGCAGCCCGCCGCCGTGCGCGGCCTCCTCGAGACCGCGATCCCGCAGGTGCACGAGTTGTATGGCGCGAGCCTGATCTACGCGCAGAACACGAGCCCCTTCGCCGGTTACTTCTACCTCGGGCAGGCCGTGGCGCAGCGCGACTTCCTCGCCTTCGCGCGCCGCGCGTCGCAGCCGGAAGCGAAGCGCGCGCCGGCGTTCCGCTCGATCGCGCCGGAGCTCGACGCGCTCGAACGGGAGCTGCTCGCCGCGTATCGTCCGCCCGCGTCCATCGATCGCCACTCGGACTTCATCAACGCGAGCTCGCTCTTGAAGGAAGCGCGCGAGCTCGATGCCGCGGGACTGCGCCGCGGCGCGCTCGTGCGCTATCTCGAAGCCGTGCGGCGCACGGCGCAGATCCGCGCGACGACACCGCTCGCGCGGGCGGAGATCGAGCAGCGTCTGCGCGAGACGTCCGCGCGCATCGCCGCCGCGCCGAACGTCGATCACAGCATCGCGCGGATGTTCGTCGAAAGCGCGCAGGCGGATCTCGCACGCGCGGACGGCGGCGCGGTCGCGTCGGCCATCGCGTCCGCATCGCTGCCGCGCTACTTCGCCGCGATCGGACCCGCGCCGCCGGTGAAAGCGTTGCCCGCGCCGCGCGCGACGGTCACGCTCATTCGCTGGCCATACACGTGAAACCTCTCCGATCCGGCAGGTCTGCTGGCTCAGAGCGTGGTGCAACAGTTCAACGGAAGCGTGCGGTTCGTCGTCGAGAACTACGGGCAGTCGAAGCTCGCGCAACGCTTCGGCGTGAAGCGCTATCCCGCGATCTTCGTCGACGACATCCTCGTGGCGACGCCGAACGATTTCGGCTTCTTCGGCAAAGGCGAAGGCAACTCCGGACGCTACGCGCCGCTGCGCAGCGCGGCGAGCCACGAGCGCTTCCGCTCCGATCTCACGCGCATGTTGCAGCTCGTGCTGGCCGGCAAGACCGACGACGCACGGGCGCGCGCCGCGAGCGCGACGTCGAACGAGATCGCGGCGCTGCCGCAGCTCAGCATCACGGACCTCGACGGCAAGCCGCTGACGCGCGCGCAACTCGCCGGCCGCGCCGTGATCGTCGAGTTCTGGGCGACGTGGTGTCCGCCGTGCCGCGGAACGCTGGAGTGGCTCGGGACGTTGAAGAAGCGATATGGCGACCGCGTCGCCGTCGTCGGCCTCGCCGTCGAATCGCCCGAAGCCGACGTGCGCAAGCTGACGCGCGAGCTCGCGCTGCCGGTGCGCTGGGGCCTCGCGACGCCGGAGCTCGCGCGCTCGTTCGGCGACATCAGCGCCGTGCCGACGCTCTTCCTCTTCGACAAAACGGGGAAGACCGCGGGCGTGTTCTACGGCGCGCCGCCGACGCTGCACGCCGCGGTGGAGACGAAGGTCGCGGCCGTGCTCCGCTGACGCGCCGATTTGACTCCGGGCCGCTTAGTCAATAGATTGACCGGATGGCGGCCGAACGCGATCTCGTCGGTGGCATCATGCAGCTCGCGAACCTTCTCAACCGGCGGCTCGCGCCGATCTTCGAGAAGTCGAAGATCACCCCGCAACAGTGGGCCGTGCTCGCGGCCATCTCGGACGAGGACGTGCCGCAGACGCTGGTCGCCCTCGCGCGGCGCCTCATGGTCACGAAACAGAACATGACCGGCATGATCGCCCGCCTCGAACAGCTCGGCCTCGCCGAGCGACACGACGATCCGAACGATCTGCGCTCGTCCGGCGTCGCGCTCACGCGCCGCGGCCGCGGCGTCGTCGACAAGGTGCGCCCCGCGTATGACGAATGGGTCCGTTCCATCGGCGCCGAGCACATCTCCGAGCGCGACCTGCAATCGCTCACGCGGGTCGTGGCGCGGCTGATCGACGCGCTGTCCGCATAGCCGGCCCGACGTCGTCGGGCAAGAGCCCGAGGTACGATGGACATCGATGCCGATTCCAATTTCGGACCTGCCCGGTCATCGCGCACTTCACCAACGCGCCGTAGCCGCACTCGAAAGCTGCGTGGAAGTGCAATCGATCGACTTCAAGGAGTCGGCGCCCTGGGAAGAGCTTCAGCATAAGATCATTCGAACGACACTCGCCATGGCCAATCTGCGGGATGGCGGCGTGATCGTCATTGGCGTTAGTGAACGTGGGGACCAATGGGAGCTTCCTGGCATCAGCAACGAACACTTAGCGACGTATCAGGTCGATGACGTGATCGATGCGATCCACAAGTTCGCCTCACCCTCTGTCGACGTGATACTCGTCGTCGTACCATGGAATGCGCGCCGGTTCCTGTGCGTAAGCGTATCTGAGTTCGGCGCCACGCCGATTGTGTGTCGACGCGATGACCGCCAAACTCTCAAATCAGGCAGGGAGCAGTTTACGTTCGTCCTGCCGGTATGGCTCGCACAACAGAGGTGCGGTCTGCGGAGCAGATGCATGATCTCCTGGAATTGGCAGCCGAGAAACGCGCGCGCCGCATTCTAGAGACTGCGAGAAAGATCGGATTAGAAGCACCACCGGCACGAAGGGCGTTTGACGAGGAACTCGGAGGGCTTTGATGACCGCCTCAGCGATTACGTCTATGGCTCCTCTAGCGGTGCCTGTCTTGCAGCATCCGCACTGGCGAGTCAATCTTCGTCCGTCGACATACGTAGCCAGCCGTGTCCAGACGCTGTCCGACTGCATCGATCTTCTCCACAAGACACGCGTTCGCCTTCGCGGATGGGATTTCCCGTTTGTTCCCACGCAACCAGAATTCGAATTTGGCGATACATGGGTTGCTGGGTCAAGCGACTTCATGGGTCATCTCGAATACTGGCGCTTTTATCAAAGCTCACAGTTTCTATACTTGGGTAGTGTGCGGGAGGTGACCGATCCGGAATGGGCCGAAAAGATTCGGACGACGATGAAATGGCATGCCCGAGATCGCGTCAACATTGACGAGGTGCCCGGGTTTCTCTCTGTAGTCGAATGCGTGTATAACCTCACAGAATATTTCGAGTTCGCCGCACGCCTCGCGCAGGCGGAGGTATATACCGATTCAGTTACAGTCTCGATATCTATCAAGGGCATCAAGGGGTTTATGCTAGCGGCCGACCACAACCGTTTGTGGAAGCCAGACTTTGTCGCAACGCAGGACGAGTTTCACTATTCGCACGCATACTCTCCTGCGGACCTTGTTTCGTCCGCCGCAGAGGAAGCACTGCGTTGTACAACGTGGCTCTTCGAGCGATTCGGGTGGCTACACCCGAATCTCGACGTTCTCCGGTCAGACCAGCAGAAGTTGTTGACGCAAAAATTCTGATTCAGCGAGCTGGTGATCCGGCGACCTTCCAGGCACCGCCCGGCCCCACCACCCGATTCCGCCCCGCTTCCTTCGCCTCGTAAAGGCGCGCGTCCGCGGTTTGGAAGAGCGCCTCGCGATTGAGGCCGTCAATCGGATACAGCGCGGCGCCGATGCTTACGGTCACGATCGCTCCATCCGGCGGGGCGGGGAGCGCGGCGATGTTCGTGCGGATGCGTTCGGCGATCGTGACGAGCGACGCGGCGTCGACCTGCGGGACGACCACGGCGAACTCCTCGCCGCCATAGCGCGCGGGAAAGTCGACGGCGCGCACCGTTTCGCGGATCGTCTGCGCGACGCGGCGCAGCGCCTCGTTGCCGGCGAGATGACCGTACGTGTCGTTGTAGTTTTTGAAGCGATCGAGATCGAGGACGAGGATGCCGAACGTTTCCGGATAGCGATCCGCGCGCTCGAGCTCCGCGTCGATGCGCTCGCGGAAGGCGCGGAAGTTCGGCAGCGCGGTGAGCTCGTCGGTGCGCGCGCGCGCCTTCAGCTCGTCCGCCATGTGATTGAACGCGACGCCCAAGGTCGCGATCTCGCGATCTCCCGCGACAGGCGCGCGCGCCGTGAGATCGCCCGCGGCGATGCGATCGGCGGCGGCGGAGAGCTCTTCGATCGGCTTCACCACCTTGCGCAGCGTGGTCTGCACCGCCGCGAACGACAGCATGGCCACGATCCACGCGACCGCGAGTCCGCTCGACATCATCCAGCGCGTTTCGTTCTCGAGCTCCGGCAGCTGCCGCGCGATCGTTTCCTTGCGCGCGGCGGCGAGCTGCAGCGCCTCGTTCACGATCGCGCGCGACGTCGTATCGAGATCCACCGCGCGCGGCGACGGCTCGTGGATCAGCATGCGATACGCCTTCACGCGGCCGCGCAGCGCGTTGAGATCGAACGTCGCCAGCGACTCGTCGTTGAGCAGCTGCACGACCAGGCCGTAGCGCGACGCCGGTTCGAGTCCCGCGGTGAAGCGCGCGTGAAACGCGTTCTGCGCGCGGATCAGCTCCTCGAGCGCCGCAACCGCCTTCGTCTCGACCGACAGCAGCCGCGTCCAACGCGCCTGCGCGCGTTGCGCGCGCCAGCTCAGGCCGAACGCCATCGCGAAGAGCGCGAGCGTGAACGCTCCGGTGAGCCAGAGCACGCGCGAGCGGAGATGGCGGCGGGTCACCTGCCGAGGATAATCGGCGAGTGGTGGACCTCAAAGCGATCTACCTCACAACGCTGGAACGTTGCGCGCCGGAGCGGCTGATTCGCGCGCACGTCACGCCCGACTTGCCGCGCAACGTCGTCGCGATCGGCAAGTGCGCGGGCGCGCTGCTGGACGGCGTGGCCGCGGTACACGACGTCGCGCACGCGTTCGTCGCGTTGCCGGACGGATATCGGGCGCCGGTCACGCACGCGGAGATTCACCGCGGCGGACATCCGCGGATGACGCACGCGAGCTTCGAGGCTGGACGCGCGCTCCTCGACTTCGTCGATGGTCACGACGACATCCTGTTCCTCGTGTCCGGCGGCGGCTCCGCGTGCGTCGAAGTGGCGCTGCCGCCGCACAGCGAGGCGGAGCTCATCGAGGAAAACGCGCGGCTCGTCGCGAGCGAGCTGCCGATCGGCGCGATCAACGCGCGGCGTCGCGCGCTCTCCGCGATCAAAGGCGGCCGCCTCGGCGCGCGCGTGCGTGGCCGCGCCGTCGCGCTGATCTACTCCGACGTCGCGCGCGGACGACTCGACGACGTCGCCAGCGGCCCCGTCGCGAACGGCACGCTCATCGCCGACAACACGACGCTCGTGCGCGCGGCGGCGGAGGTCATCGGCGAGCGCGCGGTTGTCATCGACGAACAGCTCGAAGCCGACGTCGAAGACGTCGCGCGAACGCTCGCGTCGACGAAGCTCGCGCGCGGCCGGATCCTCGTCGCCGGCGGGGAGCCGACGGTGCGCATTCGCGGCGACGGACGGGGCGGACGCTGCACAGAGCTCGCGGTGCGGTTCGCGATGCATTCGCGCGCGGAGGCGCTCTTCGCGAGCTCGGACGGCGTCGACGGCAACAGCGGCGTCGCGGGCATCCATCTGACGCGGCGGAACGAGCGTCTCGACGACGCCGTCGCGAACGCGGAACTCGCTGTTTCGAACTCGTATCGGATCGCCGCGCAAGTCGGTGAGCCGATTATGATTGCGCCGACGGGGAACAACCTGCGCGACCTGTTTCTCGTCACTGCAGATGAGGCGTTCGGCTAGGCCCGTCGTTCGCAAGCAAACGCCACGGTTGTTCCCGGCCCACGAATGAGCATCAACGACCCGGCAGATCCATTGCTGCCTCCCTCGCGGGAGAAGCGCCATCGCTCCGCGCGCGAACGCCAGCGCCGCGGTCCGATGTGGGGGTGTCTCAAGGCGCTGATCTGGGTCTTCGGCGTCGCGGCGGTTCTGCTCATCGTGCTCGTCGGCGGCGGCTGGTGGTACCTCGGTACGTCGAGCTTCGCCGGCCTCGTGAAGCTGCGCATCGAGAAGACCCTCGAGACGCACCTCGGCCGCAAGGTCACGATCGGCAGCGTCACGATCGTGCGCACGCGGCCGCAGCGCGTGATCCTCAACGACCTCCGCATCGCCAACGCGCCGGGCGGCAAGGCGCCGTACTTTGCGACCGCGCGGCAGATCGAGATCACCGGCGGCGTCGAGTCGTTCTGGGGACGCGCGATCAAAGTCGACCGCGTCGACGTGCGCGATCCGCATCTCTGGTTCGAAGTCTTCCCGAACGGCTCGCCGCTCGTGCACAACTTCCCGCACTGGACGAGCGGCCCGAAGTCGCGCACGGAGATCGTGCATCTCGACATCGGCAAGATGTACGTGACGAACGGCGCGTTCGATTTCCTCGACCGCAAGCATGACATCACGGCCATCTCCACGAAGCTCGACTCGCAGATCACGATCTCGCGTGCCGAGGATCTGTACGAGGGGATTTTGAGCAGCCCGCTCGTGCGCGTGCGGCTGCAGGACTACGAGCCGTTCGATCTCGATCTGCACGGCGGCTTCCGCTTCACGCCGAACAAGCTCGCGCTGCGCTCGGTCGCGCTCAAGGGCCGCGGCATCGAGGCGTTTCTCTCCGGCAACGTCGCGCCGCTCGCGGACGGCGTGTACGACCTGCGCGTCACCTCGCAGATCGCGCTCGAACGCGTGCGCGAGATCTTCCGCGTCGAGAAAGTGCTCGCGGGCACGCTCGCACTCGACGGGCGTCTCAGCGGCAAGCAGGGTGAGTTCACGCTGCAGGGCGGCTGGACGACGCCGAAGCTCACCGCGGACGCGTACACGCTCGCGAACGCGAAGGGCACGCTCGACGTGCGCGGCGACCACCTAACCATCGACGTGACGAAAGCCGGTTACGGCGGCGGCACCATCGGCGCTCACTACACGCTCGCGCAATACGCCGAGCCGTATCCGATGCAGGTCGACCTGCGTTACTACGGAATCGCGCTCGAACAGCTCTTCAACGACTGGACGGTGGAGAACACCGGCATCCGCGCCGCCGCGACCGGACAGCTCTCGTATCACTGGAACAAGGACAAGGTGCTCGAAGGCGCGGGCGAAGGCACCGCGAAGCTGTCCAAGGACGCCGTCGCGTTCTCGAACGCGCGCTATCCGATCGGCATCGCCGGCAGCACCGACTTCGCGCTCGACAACGGCGTGGTCACGTTCCGCCGCGCGGAGCTCGACACCGATCACTCGCACGTCAGCCTCACCGGCACGCTGGCCATCGAGAAGATCGTCACGAACTTCCAGACCACGATCCGCAGCGCCGACTTCTCCGAGCTCGACCGCCTCGGCTACAACTTCGCGCACAGCGCGGGCAAGAAGGACTACACGCTCCTCGGCCTCGGCGGCGGCGGGACGATCACCGGCACGGTGAGCGGGCCGATCGACAAGCCGCAGGTCGCCGCGCACATCGTCAGCAGCGCGACGCAGTACAACAATGTGCTCCTCGGCGACTCCGACATCGACCTGCGCTACGACGGCAACGCGAGCACGCTCACGTTCGAGCGCGCGTCGTTCGTGAACGGGCAGGGGCGGCTCGCGCTCAGCGGCACCGTCGCGTTTCCGGAGAACGGCAAGCCGCGCTTCGACATCGCCGTCGACGCGAATGCCTATCCCGCGCAGCGCGCCATCGACGCCGTCGGACTCGATCTCAAGATCGGCGACGGGCTGGCGACGGGACGGCTCATCGTCGCCGGCACGCCCGACGATGGACGCGCGACGTTCGTCAACGTGAACGTGCGCCGCGCGAATGCGAGTCTCGCGCTGAACGGCACGCTGCACTGGCTGCCGGGCAAAGGCAACGTCGCGTTCGACCTCGACATCGCCGCGACGAACTTCCCGGTCGGCGACATCATCGCCTTCCTCGACCTCGGCACGTTCCCCGTGAGCGGCGATCTCACCGGCAAGCTGCGGCTGTCGGGCACGAAGCAGCAGCTCGAAGGCAGCGGCACGGTTGCCGTGAAGAACGGCGTCGTCTACGGCGAGCCGGTGAACCTCGCCAGCGCCGACATCACGTTCACGCAGGGACGCGCGCGCCTGACGAACGTGCTCGTGCAATCGCCGGCCGGCGAGATCCGCGGCGAAGGCGAGGTCGATCTCAACAACCAGAACTTCAGCTACAACATCACCTCGAGCAGCATCAACCTCTCGAAGCTGAAGGTCCTCGAGAGTCTGAAGGATCTCCTCGGCGGCAACGTCGTGCTGAAGTCGACCGGCGCGGGCACGTTCGCGCAGCCGGAGCTCGTGGTCGAGGCGACGCTCAACGACGCCACGCTGCGCGGACTCTCGCTGCCGGCAGGCGCGGCGCCGCCGTCGCTCTACATCGCCATTCGCAACGGACGGCTCGTCGTGCGCGGCAACATCGCCGACATCGTCACGATCGAAGGCGAAGGCGCGGTCGGACCGAATCTCGCGGTCGACGGCAACGTGCGCGTGACGATCACCGACATCGCGCGCGCGCTCGCCGTCTCGCCCGCGACGGCGTCGCTGCCGGCGTCGGGCAACATCGTCGTCGATCTGAAGCTCGGCGGACATCTCACGCCGATCGAGGCGCTGACGATCGACGCAACGGCTCCGGTGTTCAACCTCCAGATCGCCGACGAGACGTTCTCCACGCAGCAGCCGCTGCACATCGCGCTGCGCAACGGGCGCGTCGAGCTCGACACGTTCGCGTTGCAGAGCGGCACGTCGATGTTCACCGCGAACGGCTTCGCGGAGCTGATCGGTGCGAAGCGGCTCGACGTCGACGTGCGCGGCCGCGTCGAAGCGGCGCTGCTGCAACTCTTCGCGACGGGCTTGCGCGCCGACGGCCACATGGACGTCGCCATGAGCGTCGACGGCACGCTCACCTCGCCGCAGATCACCGGCACCGCGACGCTCGAAAACGCGCAGGTGAAGTTCGCCGGCTTCCCGCAGCTCATCGACCAGATCAACGGCCGGCTCAACTTCCGCGGCGACCGCATCGAGATCGAGCAGCTGCGCGCGACCGTCGGCGGCGGCACGATCGTGATGGGCGGTGCGATCCTGCTCGACGGCATCAAGCCGCAGTCGGCGCGCATCACGCTGCAAGGCACCGACGTCGCGGTGCGCTACTACGAGGGCGTCACCGTGCAGGGCAACTTCACGCTGCTCCTGTCTGGCGATCTCGACAAGGCCGTGCTCACCGGCGACGTCGACGTCACGCGCGCGCTCTACTTCCGCGACTTCGACATCCAGCAGACGCTGCTCAACGTGATCCTCGCGCGCAACCGCGTGACGCCCGTCAGCGCCGCGACGTGGCAGGACCGCATCGGCCTGCGCCTGCACCTCAACGCGCCCGGCACGCTCGCCGTGCGCAACAACATCGCCGACGTCACCGGCAGCGCGACGCTCGACGTGACCGGCACCGTCGCGAACCCGGTCATCCTCGGCGAAGTCACGCTCGACGAAGGCGGCACCGTGCGCATCCAGAACGTCGACTACCGCGTTTCGCGCGGCACGGTCGCGTTCCAGAATCCGTTCCGCATCGATCCCTACTTCGACGTCACGATCGAAGGCACGGTCAACGGCTTCGGCACCGAGGCGGAGTCGGGACCGTACGACGTCACGGTGAACATCACCGGCACGCTCGACCGCATCACGCCGACGATCACCAGCGATCCTCCCGCGAGCGACATCACGCTCTTCTCGATTCTCGGCTTCGGCGGACTGGGAATGGGACCGACCAACGGCACGCAGCAGCCGGTCGGCGCGGTCGGACAGTCGCTGCTCTACCAGAGCCTCGTCAATCTCGTCGGCGCGCGCGTCTTTCCGTTCGTCGACTCGTTCGCGTACGACCCCGGCACGCTCGAAACCGGCACCGGCTCGGGGCCGAAGGTCACGTTCGAGAAGCGCCTCTCGCCGAAGATCCGGTTCCTCCTCGTCTACTGGCTCGACAACCAGCAGAGCCGCCAGGTGCTCGAGTGGACGGTGAGCCGCGACTACTCGCTGCAGCTCACGCGCGACCAGACCGACGAGTACCGCATCGACGCGCGCTTCCGCCGCCGCTACGACGCGCGCTGGAGCTTCCGCGACGCGAAGGAAGACGACTACGCCACCGCCGCGACGATCAGCAGCAGCGGCACGCCGGGACAGACCACGACGACGCCGGCGAATGTCGCGAACGCTGCAACTGCGACGAGCACCGCGCCGGTCGCCGCGCCGCCGCCATTGCCGGTGACCGCCGTCAACGCGCGCGCGGCGAACGGCAAGACCATCGCGCGCATCGACCTCCGCGCCGACGCGCGCTTCGACACCGCTACGGTCGCGCAGGAAGTCACGCTCAAGCCGGGACAGCCGGTCACCATGCGCGAGCTGCAGTCGTCGATCAAGAACCTCTTCGGCACCGGCAACTTCCGCGACATCCGCGTCGACGCGGCGAATGATCCCGCCGGCGTCGTGCTCACGTTCTCGCTCTTCCTTCACTACCGCGTGAACAACATCACCATCAGCGGCGTCGGACACAACGACCGCGCGCGCGCCGAGCGCGAGCTCACGGTGCGGCCGGGCGAGGTGCTCTCGCTCGACGACGTCAACGACAGCGCGCTCGCCGTCGAGGACATGCTGCATCGCTACGGCTACCTCGAGGCGATCGTCGATCCGTCGACGACCTTCGACCGCGCGCGCAACATCGCCGACGTCACGCTGGAGGTGACGCCCGGGCCACTGGCGAAGGTCGGCAACGTCACCATCGAAGGCAACACGGCGCCGTTCACCACCGCGCAATTGATCGGGCGGATGAAGCGCCGTCCCGGAAAAACGTTCGAGCGGCAGGACGCGCGCTTCGACGCCGAGCGCATGAAGAACTTCCTCCTGCGCCGCGGCTACCGTCGCGCCGACGTCACGTACGTGAGCGACACCTACGACGCCGCCACGCACACCGTCGCGCTGCGCTACCGCGTCACCGTCGGCCCGACCGTGCAGGTCGCGGTCAAAGGCGTGCCGCGCAGCATGGTCCGCAAGTGGCTGCCGTTCGCGCGCAACCAGGAGTACAGCGAGGACGCGGTCGACAAGGCCGCCGACGACATCACGCGCGGCCTGCAGGAGCGCGGCTACTACCTCGCCGCCGTCGACACGGAGAGCGCGCTCTCCGGCAACGTCTGGACGACGACGTTCAACGTCAGCCCGGGGCCGAAGCTGCGCCTCGCCGGCGTCACGTTCAGCGGCAATGCGAGAGTCACCGACAAGGCGCTGCAGAAGCTCGTGGCCACGTCGCCGAGCGGCGGCATCAAGCGCCTCGTCGCCACGATCTTCCGCCGCCCCACCGGCGTCACGCGCGAGCAGCTGAGCGGCGACCGCGATTCCCTCGAGTCGTACTACCGCCTCAATGGATTCTCCGAGGCGACCGTCGGGGAGCCGGCGGTCACGCCGAATGAGGCGGCGGGAACGATGACCGTCGACTTCCCGATCACCGAAGGTCCGCAGACGATCCTCACCACCGTCACGACCGAAGGCATCGATCCGAAAGAACATGGCAACGCGCCGAAGCCGGTGCTCAAGGCGGGCGATCCGCTCAATCCGCAGCTCGAGCACAACGACGTCGTCGCGCTGCAGACGTACTACGCCGACGCCGGCCATACGGAAGTACAGGTTGCCCCACGGGTGGAGCTCAGCACCGACAAAACGCAGGCGGTGCTGACGTATGTCGTGACGGAAGGGCCGCACGTGGACATCGGCGACGTCACCGTGCGCGGCAACACGTACACCGACCGCGACGTCGTGCTGCGCACGGCCGACATCCACGCGGGCCAGCCGTTCAGCTACACCGCGCTTCTCGCGGCGCAGCGCAATCTCTACGCGCTCGGTATCTTCAACCGCGTCGAGGTGCAACCCGAGCAGGCCGGCACGACCGTCGGCGATCGCAACGTCGTGCTGCAGGTGGAGGAAGGACGCAACCTCACGCTGACCGGTTCGGTCGGACTGCGCGCGCAACGCGGCACGGTCGGCGACGGCGTGCAGATCGAGCCGCGCGTCGCGCTCGCGGCCGCGCACCGCAACCTCTTCGGCACCGGCCGCTACCTCGGCATCGAGACGGTCCTCAGCCGCGGCCAGCAGAAAGAACAGGAAGCGTTCATCACGTACCGCGAGCCGTTCATCAGCCGCTGGAACGTGCCGCTGCAACTGCAGGTCTTCCAGACCGACGACGCCACGCGTCCCGGCACGCGCATCCTCCAGCGCGGTACGTCGATCGAGATCACGAAAGTCGCGCTGACGCGCACGCGCTGGTCGGTGCGCTACGAGTACAAGATCTCCGACTGCCGCGAAGGCGACGTCTGCGACGCGATCAACAGCGGCGATCCCGTCGAAGGCATCGACCGCTCGCTGCTCAACATCGCCATCTCCAGCCTCACGCCGACGTTCTTCTGGGACACGCGCGACGACATCATCGATCCGCACCGCGGCTTCTTCACCAGCGCGTCGATCGAGTACGCGTTCCCGCTCTTCGCCGCCGACGCGAACTTCACGAAGGAATTCGCGCAGGGCGCGTACTACCTGCCGCTCTCCACGCGCACCGTGCTCGCGCTCTCCGGCCGCCTCGGCCTCATTCAGCCGCACGGCATCACCACGCACGACGACGTGCCGCTGTCCGAGCGCTTCACCGCCGGCGGCGAGACCACGCACCGCGGCTTCATGACCGACCTCCTCGGCACGCTGTGCACCGATCCGCGCGACTTCGACAAGAGCGGCATCTGCCAGCCGACGCTCTTCCGCCGCATCGATCCCGAGACGCACGAGGAAGTCGGGCCGGTGCTGCCGCTCGGCGGCAGCGGCCTGCTGCTCTTCAACGCGGAGTACCGCTTCCCGATCGTCTCCAGTCTCGGCGGGGCGCTCTTCGCCGACGCGGGTAACGTCTACAAGGACGACACGATCCGCTTCGACATGCTGCGCTACGGCCTCGGCTTCGGCGTGCGCTACCTCTCGCCGGTCGGCCCGCTGCGCTTCGACCTCGGCTGGCCCCTGCAGCGCCGCGAGCACGAGCGCGCGTTCACGTACTTCATCAGCCTCGGCTACGCGTTCTAGAGAACGTGGCGTCGGGGCTCTCCCCGCGCGAGCGTACGCGGGGAGAGCGGGAGTTCACACCGTCAACCGCGGCGCATCACGAAGATCGCCGCGAGTCCGAGCAGCCCCGCCAGCGCGAGGAGACCGGCCTCGCTCGCCGTCGGCACGGGCGCCGCGGCCGCAGGCGCGCCGACGACGTCGCCGTTGATCATGATGTTGTCGATGAACGACGTGCCGGGCGTGACCACGAAGGCCGTGCCCTGCGTCGTGTTGTACGGAGACGTCGGCGTGTCGGTGCCTTCGTCCATCAGGATGTACATGTCGTCGAGCGTGCTGCTTGGGCTGCCTCCGGCGGCGAGGACTGCCGTGGCGATGTCGGCGGCACTGAAGGTGATGCGCGACCAGCCGTTGCCGAGGTCCGCACGCGCGCCATAGGCGCAGCCGAGACCCGTGACGAAGATCGCGCCGCCGTTGAGCACGAGATTGAGGCGCGGCGAGCCGGACCCGCAACTGCTCGAGTTCAGCACGTCGAAGCCGGCGCTCGTCAGCGCGCTGACCGGACCGCCTTCGAGCGGGGTGATGATGTCCGCGTAGGCATACGCGAACGTCGCCGTCGTGCAGCCTTTCTGCAGGATGATGCCCGGCGGCGGATTGCCCGCGACGTTCGTGAATGCACCCTGATCGTTGCAGGTGTTCACGTCGTCGTACGAGCCTGGTTCGACCGCGGTGATCGCCTGCCCGAATGCAGAGCCGGCGGAAACGAGAAGCACGATGAGACACAGCGTCAGCGTGGATTGCCGCATGCAGTCGCCTCCAATCGTTTTTGCGTGCGACGCAACGCTAACAGAGACGCGCGGCGAGGGAGGACGCACTTCCATACAGCCACAACGCCGCCCGCGGAGCCGCCCGCGCGTCAGACGGCGGATTCGACCGAGTCGGCGGCGTTCTGCAGACGCTCTTCTTCGAGCCGCGTGAGACGCGCGCGCAACTCCGACACCTCGGTCTGCAGACGCGTGAGCTCTTCCTGCACGGCCGCGCGCGCGATCTCCTGCAGCTTGCCCGTGAGCCGCCCGAGTTGATCGGTCTGGAACTGCGTGAGCCGGCTCAGCGGCTCGCCGAAAACCTCTTTGAGTAGCGATTCGAAATCCTGCGCCATGCCATGAGCGTCGTGCGAGAATCACGCCCGGGCCGCCGATGGACATCCGTTCGTTCGCCGACTTCTGGCCGTATTACGTGCGCGCGCATTCGCGACCGCGCACGCGCCTGCTCCACGCCACCGGCTCGCTGCTCGCGCTCGCGTCCGTCGTCCTCGGCATCACCGTCAGTCCGTGGTTCTTCCTCGGCGCGCCGCTCATCGGCTACGGCTTCGCGTGGTACGGCCACTTCTTCGTCGAGCACAACAAGCCCGCCACGTTCGGCCACCCGTTCTACTCGCTCGCCGCCGACTACGTGATGCTCTGGAAGATGCTCACCGGCACGATGGGCGCGGAAGTGGCGCGGCACTGCGCGTGAGCCGCCGTTTCGCGCTGCTATGATGCGGCGCGGAAGGAGTCGGGCTCATGGGCTTGCTGGAGGGAAAAACCGGAATCGTGTTCGGCGTGGCGAACAAGCGTTCGCTCGCGTGGGCCATCGCGCAGGCGCTCTCGCGCGAAGGCATGCGACTCGCCTTCACGTACCAGGGCGAGCGGCTGAAGGACAGCGTCGCCGCGCTCACCTCGACCTTGCCCGATTCGCTGCTCCTGCCGTGCGATGTGACGAATGACGCCGAAGTGGCCGACGTCTTCGGGCGCGTCGACGCCGAGCTCGGACGCCTCGACAGCCTCGTGCACTCCGTCGCATACGCGCCGAAGGACGATCTCGAGAACGAGTTCGTCAACACCTCGCGTGAAGGCTTCAAGCTCGCGCACGACATCTCCGCCTACTCGCTCGTCGCGCTCACCAAAGCCGCGCTGCCGCTGTTCGAGAAATCGGGCGGCGGCTCCGTCGTGGCGCTCACGTACTACGGTGCCGAAAAAGCGGTCGAAGGCTACAACCTCATGGGCGTTGCGAAAGCATCGCTCGAAGCGAGCGTCCGCTACCTCGCCGCGAACCTCGGCCCGCGCAACGTCCGCGTCAACGCGATCTCCGCCGGTCCCGTGAACACGCTCGCCGCGCGCGGCATCAAAGGCTTCACCGGCATGCTGCATCACCACGCCGAGAAAGCGCCGCTGCGCCGCAACGTCGAGCTCGAGGAAGTCGGCAACGCCGCGCTGTTCCTCGTCTCGCCGATGTCGAGCGGCATCACCGGCGAAGTGATGTTCGTCGACTGCGGCTACAACATCGTCGGGCTCTAATGAAACGCCTGTAGCCGGTCGCGCAGCTTCTTCATCCCGAGCTGCATGCGCGTCTTGATCGTGCCGAGCGGCTCGTTGAGCTTCGCCGCGATCTCCGACTGCGACAGCCCCTCAAAGTACGCGAGCTCCAACGCGACGCGCTGCGGTTCCGGCAGTTCGGCGAGCGCGCCGCGGACGGCGATGCGTTCCTGCGCGCGGATCACCTGGTCGACGCCGTTCGAGCGATCGGCGCCGTCGGAGATGATCGCCACTTCGCGTCCCGCTTCGTCTTCACGCTCGACGCGGATCCTGCGCGAACGCAGGCGGTCGATGCCGCGGCTGCGCGCGATCGAGATGAGCCACGCCACTTCGCTGCCGCGCAGCGCGTCGAACATCTTCGCGCTCGACCACGCTTTGACGAACGTCTCCTGCAGCACTTCCTCCGCGTCCTGCGCATTGCCGAGGATGCGGAGCAGGATCGCGTAGACCGTGGAGGAGTGGCGGTCGTACAACTCCTCGAACGCCGTGACATCGCCACGTGCGATCGCAGGAAGGAGTGCCGTTCCGGAGACCGTGGAGCTCATCGAATTGAGAGTGCTCCGCGATTTTACTCCTTCACGACCTCCGTGCCGTCCGGATCCGCCGGCGGGAAGTCGATGTCGGTGTTCACGCCGACGCGTCCCGGCCGGCGCGAGCCGGGCACGCCGCTCGGACGTCCCGCCGTTTCGCCGTTGCCGCTCTGGCCCGGCGTACCGCCGTCCCAGAATCCCTTGTCTTTCACATGCTCGCGGGGATTGCCTGCCATCGGTCACCTTTCAGCCGTAACTGCCTGAAAATCCAGCGTCTTGGCACTTCATTAGCAATTCATAATAACTGCAAAGGAGGACTTGCATGGTTGACAACGTCAATCCCAACAGCCAGTTCCACCCGTATCAGCCGCAGGATGCTACCCCGCAGACGGAATCGCGCAAAGCATCCGGCCTCGGCGGAATCCTCAATCGCGTCGGCATCGATCAGAGCAAGATCGATGCGATCAGCAATCGCATGAGCAATGTCGACGTGAATAAGGTCCGCGGCATGGCGCGCGACAACGGCCATCTCGTGCTCGGCGGTCTCGCCGCGCTCGCGATCGGCGCCGGGTTGCTGCGCAAGTATCGGTAACGTTCCGGCGGCGGGCGCTCGCGCTCGCCGCCGCCCACCGCCTCACGGCGTGTGCATCGTGTAGTTGACACGCAGGTGCGTGCCCGTCACCTCGCCGTACACCTGCACCATCGCTTGCTCGTGCGTCGTCGCGGCGCCGGAGGCGGTGATGTGAAACGCGCCTGACGCATCGCGCATCATCTTCGCGGACATCGTGCCCTGCCAGTCGCTCGCGGTGATCGTCGTCGACGCGCTCGTCACGAGATTCGCGGCCGCGAGCTCGGCGGCATTTTCCGCGAGTGTCTCCGCGACGACGCGCCCGCGGAACTTGCGCGCGGACTCCAGCGCGTGCGAGGAGTCGATCAGCATCAGCTCGATGAGCATGAAGTAGAGCAGCGACAGCACGATCGCGGTGATGAGCGCGATGCCGCGCTCGCCGCCGCGCGTACGGCGTTCAGTCGTGCGCGCGCGGCTGGAAGAGCTGATCGATGGCAATGCGGCCTTTCTGATCGCGTGCGGTGACGCGCACGCCGTACGGACGTCCGGGGATGTCGATCGCGTCGATGGCGAACTGGTTCGAGAACTCCGGCGGCAGACCGCGCGCGGTCCAGTCGGTGGTGATGCCGACGTTCGTCGCGTGCCGCACGGCGACGCCGGGCGACGAGAAATCCCAGACGATCGTCTGCAGCCCGCCGTTCGGTTGCACGCTTTCGAGGATGAGCGTCTGCGGCGTCTGCGAGTAACTGCCGGCGTTCGTCGGATACGGATTCGCGCCGTGCACGTCCTCGACGTCGCGCCGCAGCCGCGAGAGCACGGCCGCGACTTGCGGATGGCTCATGAAGTCGACCGGCATCCGCTTCTCGAGGTTGCGCATCTCGCTGGTCAGCATCGTCACGATGAGCAGGAACATGCCGAACACCGCCATGGCGATGACGACCTCCAGCAGCGTGTAGCCGCGCATGCGCGCGCGCCGCGTCACCACAGCGTGGAGCCTCCGGTGTCGACGCGCACGATCCCGAGCTTCGCCTGCCGGTCGCCGTGCTGCCAGCGGATGATCATCGTGACGTTCTTCACGCCCGGCTTCGGCGCGGCGACCTGCACTTCCGTCGCGAACGGCTCGAGCGGCGCGAGGACGGTCGTGTCGCTGAGAAACGTCGTCGACGGCGCGACCGCGGCGAAGTCGATGCGCCGGCGGTACTCGGCCTCGTTCGCCAGCGCCTGATACGCGAGCACAATCTCGTTCGCCTGGCGGAGGCGCCGCGTGCGCTCGACGAAGGCGGCCAGCGACGTCGTGATCACCAGCGTCAGGATCAGCAGCGCGACGAGAACCTCGACGAGCGTGAAGCCGCGCTGGCGCTGGCGCATGGAGGCGATTGTATTTGCGTTATGCTCCGCGACCGCATGAAACTCCGGTTCGCCCCTTCGCCGACCGGCTTCCTGCACGTCGGCGGCGCCAGGACAGCCATCTTCAATCTCCTTCACGCGCGGCACTTCGGCGGCCGCATGCTGCTGCGCATCGAAGACACGGACGTCGAGCGCTCGAAGCAGCATCACGCCGAGCAGATCGTCAGCTCGCTGCAGTGGCTCGGCGTCGCGTGGGACGAAGGTCCGGTCTACCAAAGCGACCGGCTCGACCGCTACCGCGAGCGCGCCGAAGAGCTGATCGCGAGCGCTAAGGCGTATCGCTGCTACTGCACCGTCGAAGAGCTCGACGCGGAGCGCACCGCCGCGGAATCGGCAGGCACCGCGTATCGCTACTCCGGCAAGTGCCGCCGCCGCGCGGAAGCGGGCGAGCCGCAGCCCGACGACGCGCCGCACGTGATCCGCTTCAAGGTCGGCTCCGGCGCGATCGAGTTCCACGACCTCATTCGCGGCGACGTGCGGTTCGAGGCGGAGCTCATCGACGACTTCGTGCTCATCCGCTCCGACGATCATCCGACGTATCACCTCTCCGTCGTCGTCGACGACATCGACATGGAGATCACGCACGTCGCGCGCGGCGACGATCACCTCTCGAACACGCCGAAGCACATCCTGCTCTTTCGCGCGTTCGGCGCGAGCGTGCCGTCGTTCGCGCATCTCCCGCTGATCCTCGGCGGCGACCGCAAGCGCCTCTCGAAGCGCACCGGCGCGACGTCCGCCGAGGAGTACCGCGACATGGGCATCGTCCCGCAGGCGCTCTTCAACTTCCTCACGCTCCTCGGCTGGAATCCCGGCGGCGACCGCGAGCTGATCTCGTTCGACGAAGCCGCGCAGCTCTTCGATCTCGCCGACGTCAACAAGGCGCCGGCGGTGTTCGATCCGGAGAAGCTGCTCTGGATGAACGGCCAGTATCTGATGCGCATGTCGGCCGACGAGATCCATCCGCATCTCGTCCCGTTCCTCGGCGACGATCCGCGTCCGCTCGAGGAGCTGCGCGCGGTGATCGAGTTGAACAAGTCGCGCGCGCGGACGTTGAAAGAGCTCGCGGAGCTGATGACGCCGTTCTTCACCGACGACGCATCGATCGACTACGACGCCGACGCGGTGAAGAAGCATCTGAAGGGCGACGACCTCGCCGGGCGCCTGCGCGAGCTGCACGACACGCTCGCGGCGACGGAGCCGTTCGACGTCGCGACGAGCGAGGCCGCGTTGCGCGCGCTGGCGGAAGCGCGCGGCGTCTCCGCGGCGAAGCTCATTCATCCGCTGCGGCTCGCGCTCACGGGACGCGGCGCGTCGCCGCCGATCTTCGACGTCGCGGTGGTGCTGGGGAAAGAGCGGACATTGCGGAGGCTGCAGCGGTTGATCGAGCGGCTGCCGTCGCTCGTCTGACTCAGCCCGCTTCCACCGCCCGCTGCGCGCGCGCCTTGTCGACGGCCGCGCTGCCGACGAGCCACCCCGCGCACACCGTCAGCATCCCAAGCGTGATCCAGACGCTGTAGCGGCCATCCGACGAATACGGCTCCGTCGCGGCGTGAATGGCTTCGCTGTTGGGGAGCACCTCCGCTTCCGCCAGCTCGTGAATCGAATAGAAGACGATCTGCGCGGTGAACAGCAGCAGGAAGAGGCCCGTGACCTGGAAGAAGCGCTTGAGGTTGATGCGATGGCCGAAGTGCGCCCACAGCCACGACATCGCGGCCGCGGCGGCGAGACCGAGCGCGCAGCCGAGCCAGAACCGGCCGACGCGCACCTGGATGAGCATCAGCGCCGTCTCCATGCCCTCGCGCGTGATCATGAACGCGGTGAAGACGAACGTGCCGAGAAGCGCGAGCGCGCGCGAGCCGCTCGTCGCGTGCTGCTCGAGCTTCTGTTCCATGTCGCGCTTCATGCGTGGCGCGACGCGCCACATGTGAATGACGAAGGTCGCCACGAGGATCGCGGCGACGAAGCCGAGCACCGCCTCCCACAGCGGCTGATTCACGCGCTGCAGCAGGTAGCCGAGGCCGAAGCTGGCGACGACGGAGAAGGCGATGCCCCACCAGACGGCGGGACGCAGCCAGTCGCGGCCGGTCTTCTTCAGATACGCAAAGATGATGGCCACGCTGAGAAAAGCCTCGAAGCCTTCGCGAAAGACGATGATGAGCGCCTGGAGCATGTCGGTTATTTCCTGAGTCGCGTCGCCTGGATCATCTTCACGCGATCCGGCGCGTCGGGAGTCTCTCCGCGGCGCGTGCACGACTCGCAGACGCCGAGGATCTGAAGGTTGTGAAAGGTGGGCGTGAACTTCTTCTTCTCGCAGATCGCGCGCTGGAGCCGCTCGATCTCCTCGTCGTGAAACTCGATGACGCCACCGCAGGTCGTGCAGATGAGGTGGTCGTGGTGCGAGTTTCCGCTGACGTGTTCATAGTGATAGTGGTCTTCGCCGAGGTGAACGCGGCGGACCATGCCCGACTTCACGAGGAGCTCGAGCGTGCGGTAGACCGTCGCGCGCGAGATCTTGACGCTCTTCTCTTTCATCTTGAAGAGCAGCTCGTCGGCCTCGAAGTGGTAGTGCGTGGAGAAGATCTCGCGCACGAGGGCCGTGCGCTCGGAGGTGAGCTTCAGCCCCTGCTGCTGCAGGAACTGCTGGAATCGGTCGACTTCTCGGGCGACGGCGGGCATGGAGACGAGTTGAGACTGAGTCTCAGTTTAGGGGAGAGCGGCGGCGGGCGTCAAGCGCGGGACGCCCGGCCGGCTCAGAGTTGCGTGCGCGCCGCGCTCACGGCGGAGCGGATGCTCGGCTGGCGCGGGTCGATCGTCAGCGACCGGTTCCAGAAGTCGAGCGCGCGCGCGAAGTCTTTTTTCTTCGCGTAGAAGATGCCGAGGTTGTTCAGCACCAGCGTCGACGACGGCTGCAGGCCGAGCGCGCGCTCGAGCTCCGGCAGCCCTTCGGTGTAGCGGCTCGCCTGCGCCAGCGCGGAGCCGAGGTTCGCCGCGACGTCGTACGACTGCGGGAAGATCTGCTTGCCTTTGTAGAGCAGCGCGATCGCGCGGGAGTTCATGTCGCGCGAGCGGTACAGGGCCGCGAAGTCGACGAACCAGCGGTCGGCGTTCGGCAATCCGTGCGCGACCGCCTGCACGAACACCTCGTCGGCGGCGGTGTACTGCTGCCGGTCGAAGAGCGTCATGGCCATGTTGAGATACGGCGCGGGACGGCTCGGATTGAGATCGATCGCCTTCTGGAACGCGTCCACCGCGTCCTTGAACTTGCCCTGCTTGCGCAGCTCGATGCCGAGGTTGTTGTAGTACGCGTAGGCGGCCCACTGCTGCGGCGGAATGGGCTTGTTCGCCGCGGTCTGCGTTTCGTCTTGATCCTCGAAGACCGGCTGCATCCGCGACGCATCGCTGAGATGCCCCACCGCCTGCAGCGTGTGCGTGTAGACGTTCGGATCGCTGATGGGCAAGCCGGCCACGGGACGCGTGTTGAAGAACTCGTTGTAGCTGACCACGCCGACGCTCGTCACCGGCGTGATGTCGCGGAACGCCCACGTCACGGCGTTGCCCGGCATCTCGGCGGACTTGGGCAAGCCGAGGATCGAGAGGACCGTCGGGACGACGTCGTAGATCGAGAGCGAATGCGAGCCGCGCGACGGCGCGACGTGATTGCCGTACGCGATGAAGATCCCCGGATTGCGGTGATCGGACAGCGCGCTGCGGCCGATCGGCTGCACGCGCGGACGGTTCTTGCCCCAGCGGAAGCCGTGCGCGGAGACGATGATGACCGTCGTGTCGTCGCTGAGGACCTTCATCCACTCGCCGATGAGCCGGTCGACTTCGGAGTAGTAATTCGCGACCGTCGGCCAGTAGCGGCGGTAGTTGGTCTCGTTGATGTCCTCGCGGTACGGCGGGTGGTACGGCGCGAAGAGGTGGTTGACGACGTCGGTGCCCTCGTACGACATCATCAACAGCAGCGGTTCCTGCTGCTGATAGAGGTTGATCGCGACGCGATGGTCGGTCCACGTTTTCGCGAGCACGTTGCGGAAGACGTTGATCGGATCGTTCGGATTGCCGCTCGCGACGGCCTGCTGGTACTCGGCGCCGGTGATGTTGAGGAAGCGCGCGACCTGCGCGTACTGAATCGAATCGGGCGTGACGTCGAGCTGGCCGACGCGCGGCAACAGCTCGCGCGGATAGACGGCGCTCCGCAGCAGCTCGACCGGCGCGTCGTACGTCACCGCGCTGTCGGGCAGCGGCGGCCAATCAGTCCACCAGTTGACCACTTCCGCGCGGCGCCCGAACGCTTCTACGATGTCCCACACCGCCGGCGCGCGGCGCGTGGTCGCATCGACCGGCCGCTTGCGCGCGGCGTCCATGAAATCGATGACGCCGTGGCGGTCGGGCGTGAGTCCCGTCGCGACGGTGGTCCAGACGAGCGGCGACACCGTCGGCTGGATGGTCTGCGTGGTTCCCGTCACGCCGCCGCGCGCGAGCGCCTGGATGTTCGGGATGCGCCCGTCATCGGAAAGCTCGGACAACAGCTCCCAGTCCGCGCCGTCGATGGCAAAAACGGCCACGCGTCCCGCGACGCCGCGCGCGCCGCGACGCAGCTCCGCGCGCTTCGCGTCGAGCAGCGCGCGCCGGTCCGGCTCGATGCGCGCGATCTCGAACGCGGTCACCTGCAGTCCGCTGCGGGCGAGATGTCCGGCGACGACGCGGCGCAGGACGTCGCGTCGCGTCGCGAACTGCGAGGTCGGCGACACGAGCTCTTCGATCGGCACCTGCTGCGTCACCGCCGACACGGCCTCGCCGACGCGCATGCGGATCCACGCGCTCCAGCCGTCGCGCACGAGCGTGCGCGCGTCCGGGATCTTCTCGCCCGGAATGCTGAAGCGCAGCCGGTAGCTGATCGTCACCGGGACGTGCTCTTTCGAGTAGATGCGCACGAGGTCGTCGCGCTGCGCCGCGCCGTCGCGCTTGTCGAACGACAGTCGATAGAACTGATGCGGCGGCAGGAACGTGACGTGGTTCGTGACGAGCCGCACTTTTCCGCTGTGCTTGTCGACGCCGAAGATCAAGCGGCGCGACGAGGGGAGGAAAAGGCTGATGATCACGTAGATCACCGCGGCCATCCCGACGAGGAGGCTCAGTGCACGGAAGAGTCTGGAGCGGAACATCTGGATTCGTGCCCAATGAAAGAAGGTTGCCAGGTGGCGCGGCCACCAGCGCTAAGGGCCCAGCCTATCCGCACGGCCGGCCCGGCCGGCTGCGCTCAGGGCCTAGCCTATCCGCACGTGCGGTTGCCCTGAAGAGGCTGATTACTTGCGGCGTTTCACCAGTTGTTTGACTTCGTCGTTGCCGATGGGGCTTTGGGCCGAGATGATCACCGCGGCGGTTCCCTCGCGAAAGAGCGGGATCGTGCAGCGGACGGTGGCCGTGCCGTCGGCGGCGGTCTTGCCGCGGAAGATGACGCGCGGCGGCTCGACCGTCGAGATCACTTTCACCTCGATGGCCGCGGCCGGAATCGGCGCCTGCGAGAGGCTCTTGCGCGCCGCGATGCGCATCTCGATCGACGCGCCGGCGAAGAAGTCGAGCTGGTCGAGTAGCGCGAGCTCGAGATGTTCGCTCTCCGCCTCCGACGCCAGGTAATCGATGATCACCTGATCGAGCGTCTTCTCCTCGGCGAGCGTCGACAGCGGCGCGGATCCCGAAACCGGCGCGGGCGCCGCGGGCGTTTCGAGCACGACGCTGCTGCCGTCCATCGTCGCTTTCTGCGAGGCCTTGGTCGTGTCCGCCGGCGCGTCGAAGCGGCCGCGCTTGATCGCGGCGATCATCGTGCGGTGCTGCTGTTCCATCAGCCCGCCGATCCATTTGTCGTCGACGCCGCTCTTCAGCTGCTCCGCGTACGAGGTCTTTTTCGACGCCAGAATCTCGCCGCCGACATACACGAGCGACTCGATGTAGGGGTTCCCGACACCTTTATCCTCGGTCTGCACGTGGTAGACCTTTTCGTTGTGTTTGATGTCGGTGTTGAAGCCGGTAATCACGCGAGCGGCTAATGTTAACAGACGCCTCGCGGCGTCAGTTCTGATCGAGCCACGCGCGCAGATACGCGATCTCGTCGCGCACGCGCAAGCGATCGTCGGCGGAAGGCATGAGCAGCAGATAGCGCTCGAAAAGCTCGATGGCCTGACGGTACGCGTGCATCTGCATCGCCAGCGCGGCGCGGTCGCGCACCTCGTACGCGTCGCGGTCGTCGAGAATGAGCAGCCGGTCGATCGACGCCGCCGCGCGCGCGAGATCGTGCTGCGCGAGATACGCCGCCTTCAGCTGCGCGAGCTCGCGCGCGAGGATCTCTTTCGGCGCGAAGGAGCGCAGGTGATGCTCGCGCAGCCTCACGCCGCCGCCGTACATCGCGTCGAGCAGCTTCTGCAGCTCGACCGTCGTCAGCACGCGCCCGCCGTCGAACGGATCGACGACGATCACGCCGAACGCGCCGCTGAATTTCACGAGAAAGCGTCCCGGCAGCGACACGCCCGCGGCCTCGATGCCCGCGCGGCGCGAGAGCTCGAGATACAGCACCGACAGCGTGATCGGCAGTCCCGCGTGACGCTCGAGCGCTTCGCTCAAAAGCGCGCTGCGCGGATCGTAGTAGTCGTCGTTCTCGCCGCGGAAACCTTCCTCGTCGAAGAGCACGCGGTTGATCGTCTCGACGATCCGCTCGACGTCGCGCGAGCCTTCCAGGCGCGCGCGCACGCAATCGCTCCACTGCTGCACGTGACCGAGGTGGCGTTCGACGTCGACGGCGGGATTCTCTTCGAGCGCGATGACGAGCGAGGCCTCGACGAGATCGAGCAGCGCATCGGGCCGCGCGGCAAGCTCGAGGAACCGCCGCCGTGCGAGAGCAGGATGAGTCAGGAGGCGGCCCGGCTGCATTCGGTCAGTTTCCTCCGCAACGTCTCGTCGATGGACATCTTCGATTGTCGTGCCCAGTCGAACAGCACGACCACGACCTTGCTCGTCGCCGCGACCTCGCCGCCTTCCTTGCGGATCTCCGCGAGGAATTCGAAGGAGCTGTTGCGGATCTCGCCGATACGCGTGGCGATCTCGATCGGTTCGACGCCGAGCTGCCTGCGGTAGTCGCAGTCCGCGTGCGCGACGATGAAGGTGATCTCGCGCGGCTCGCGCGCGCCCGTCGCGGCGAACCAGAGCAGCGTGCGGCCCCATTCGAGGTAGCGGAAGAAGACCGCGTTGTTGACGTGGCCGAACGCGTCGAGATCGCTCAGCACGACCTGATGCGGCACCACGAACCACCCGTCACGCCACGTACCGCTCACTGCGCCGCTCACGAAGTCATTGTACGGCGGCGCTCGTCGCGAACGGCATCGTTCCCTTCGTGCACGCCTGCAGGTAACGCCCCGGCAGCGGATGATCGAGGTACGGCGCGATGATCGCCGACGCCTGCACGAGCCGGTTGAGATCGACGCCCGTATCGACGTTCATCTTCTCCAGCATGTAGATGAGATCTTCCGTCGCGAGATTGCCCGACGCGCCGGGCGCGTAAGGACAACCGCCGAGACCTCCCGACGATGCGTCGAACGTGGCGATGCCCATCTCGAGTGCCGCGACCGTGTTCGCCAGCGCGGTGCCGCGCGTGTCGTGAAAGTGCATCGCCAGTTTCGACGCCGGGATCACCTGCAGCAGCACGCCGATGACGCCCTGCACCTGCATCGGCGTGCCGACGCCGATCGTGTCGCCGACGGAGACTTCGTAGCAACCGAGGTCGAGGAGACGGGCGGAGACTTCGAGGACTTTTTCAGGCGGCACGTCGCCCTCGTACGGACAGCCGAACGCGGTGGAAACGTACCCGCGCACGCGCATTCCTTCCTCGCGCGCACGCGCCACGACCGGCGCGTAGTTCGCGAACGAATCATCAATGGACATGTTGATGTTGCGCTTATTGAAGGTGTCGGAGGCGGCGGTGAAGATCGCGATCGAGCGCACGCCCGCTTCGATCGCGCGTTCGAATCCTTTCAGATTCGGCACGAGCACCGGGTACTCGACGCCGGGATCCTTCGGGATCTCGCGATAAACCTCCGCGCTGTCGGCCATCTGCGGCACCCATTTCGGCGAGACGAACGCACCCGCCTCGATGACGCGCAGCCCGGCGTCGCCGAGCGCGGTGATGTAGGCGACTTTCGCCGCCGTCGGGATCGTGACCTTCTCGTTCTGCAGTCCGTCGCGCGGACCGACTTCGACGACCTTGACGTGATCAACCGTGATTTTCATGTTCGGTGACGTCGACCAGCTCGACTCCCGGCTGCACCATTTCCCCTTCCGTGCAGTGAATCGCGGCAACGGTGCCGTCGCGCGGCGCGGTGATCTGGTGCTCCATCTTCATCGCCTCGAGGATGACGAGCGGCGCTCCCTTCGCCACAACGTCGCCGGGACGCACGAGTATTTTCAACACCGTGCCCGGCATCGGCGCGCTCGTCGATTGCTCGCGATGCCGCCCCTTCGCCCGCGCGCCTTTGTCCGCCACGTCCGCGAGGTAGCTCTCGCCCTCGAACGCGAAGTGAATCGTCGAGCCCTGCACGACATACGGCACGAGGTACGTCCGGCCGTCGATGCGGACTTCGAGCTCTTCCGGACGGACGGCCACAATCTCGAGCGGCTCGTGCGCGGGATCGACGTCGTACGACGTGCCGCCGATGGTGACGACCTTCACTGTCATCGCGAGTATCTCGATCCCGGCGCGTCGAGCGCCACGCCGCGCGCGCACAGCGGACACGCGCTTTCTTCGTACGTCTCCAGCGAGAGCGCGAGCAGCGATTCATACGGCGCGTCAAACGGGTTCGGCCTGCCGCTGCGATTCAGGATCGATGCGAATCCCGCCACGACGCCGCCATGCTGCGCGACGACGTCCGCGGTCTCACGCGTCGACTTGCCGGTCGTCACGACGTCTTCGACGATGACGACGCGCTCGCCGTCGCCGATCGCAAATCCGCGCCGCAGCGTCATCGCACCGTCTTTGCGCTCCGTGAAGATCGACGGGAGGTCGAGCGCCGCCGCGACCGTGTATCCGATGATCACGCCGCCCAGCGCCGGCGCGACGATCTTCTGCGCGCCGAGCGTCCGCACGCGCTCGCCCAGCGCCGCGCCGATGGCGTTCGCGTTGCGCGGATGCTCGAGCAGCTTCGCGCACTGCACGTAGTTCGGGCTGTGCAGCCCGGACGAGAGTCGGAAGTGGCCGGTGAGCAGCGCGCCGGTTTCCTCGAGCAACGCGCGCAGGTCGAGGGTCATGGCGCGCGAGAATAGAATGCGCTCCGAGGTGAACGCAACATGGGCACACTGAGCGAGAAGATCCGCGCCGATCTCACCGAAGCGATGAAGGCGCAGGACAAGGAGCGCCTCTCGACGATCCGCATGCTGCAATCGTCGATCAAGAACGAGCAGATCAACCTCGGCCACGAGCTCTCCGACGAAGAAGCGCTGACCATCATCCGCAAGGCGGTCAAGCAGCGCCAGGATTCGATCGAGCAGTACACCAAAGGCAACCGCCCCGAGCTCGCCGAAAAAGAACGCGGCGAGATGGAACTGCTCAAGTCGTATCTCCCGCCCGAGCTGACGGACGAGGAAGTCGAAGCCGGCATCCGCGAGATCGTCGCTTCGACCGGCGCGCAGTCGAAGAAGGACATGGGCAAGGTGATGAAGGAAGCGACCGCGCGCTACAAAGGCCGCGTCGACGGCAAGAAGGTCCAGGAGATCGTGTCACGCCTCCTTCCCTGAACCGCTACGCGCGCCAGATCGCACTCCCCGAATTCGGCGAAGCCGGCCAGGAGAAGCTGCGCGCCGCCTCCGTCCTCATCGTCGGCGCCGGCGGCCTCGGCTCACCCGCCGCGACCTACCTCGCCGCCGCCGGCGTCGGCACGATCGGCCTCGTCGACTTCGACAACGTCGACGCGACGAACCTCCACCGCCAGATTCTCTACGGCACGTCCGACGTCGGCCGCCCCAAACTCGAAGCCGCACGCGCGCGCCTCTCCGATCTCAACGACGAGGTACGCATCGTCACGCACTCCGCGCGCCTCACGTCCGAGAACGCGCTCGAGATCCTCCGCGCCTACGATGTCGTGCTCGACGGCACCGACAATTTCGCCACGCGCTATCTCGTGAACGACGCGTGCGTGCTCCTCAACAAGCCGAACGTGTACGGTTCCGTCTTCCGCTTCGAAGGCCAGGTCTCCGTCTTCGCGACCAACGACGGTCCCTGCTATCGCTGCCTCTATCCCGAGCCGCCGCCCCCGCACCTCGTGCCGAACTGCGCCGAAGGCGGCGTCCTCGGCGTGCTCCCCGGCATCATCGGCACGTTCCAGGCCACCGAGGCGATCAAAGTCATCGCCGGGATCGGCACGACGCTCGCCGGACGTCTGCTACTCTTCGACGCGCTGCGGATGACGTTCCGCGTGCTCAAAGTCGCGAAACGCTGCGACGCGCACGCCGCCATCACGCGGCTCATCGACTACGAGGAGTTCTGCAGCCCCGTGCACGAAACGACCGACATCACTCCCGCCGAGCTCTCCGAACGCATCGCGCGCGGCGACGCACTCGTCCTCGTCGACGTCCGCGAGCCGCACGAATGGAACGCCGGCCATCTCGCCTCCGCGCAGCACATCCCCCTCGGCCAACTCCAACGCCGCATCGACGAGATCCCCCGCGACGCCGAGATCGTGATGATCTGCCGCTCCGGCGGCCGCAGCGCCCACGCCCAACAGTTCCTCCAGGCCTCCGGGTATTCGAAGGTCAAGAACCTAGTCGGCGGCATGTCCCGCTGGTCGCGCGAGATCGATCCGTCCGTGCGGGTGGTGTAGGACGACCGGGAGGCCTCCGGCGGGCCGGCGCGGCCGGCAGCGCTAAGGGCCTAGCCTAGACGCACGTGCGGTCGCGGTTAACGTCGTTGAAGGCAGCAGCACGTGCGTACTGGCTAAGCCCTTAGCGCTGCCGGCCGCGCCGGCCCGCCGGAGGCCCCTCGGTCATCCCTCACCGACGCCGCCCGAACATCACGACGATCGACTTGCCGGTGGCGGGGCCTTTGGTGGAGCCGTCGATGATGGCGATGCCGCATTCGTCGAAGTCGGTGGAGAGGATGTTCTCGCGGTGGCCGGGCGATTCCATCCACGAGTCGACGAGGAGGTGCGCGGTCTCGAAACCGTTCGCGAGATTCTCGCCGGCGAAGCGGTAGGGATAGTGCTCGACGGTGAGCCAGACGAAGGGCGACGTGCCGTCGGGCGACTCGTGGCTCCAGTACTCGGTGTCTTCCATGTCGCGCATACGATCGGCGGCGACGGCGTTGAGGGTCGTGTCGAGCCGCAGCGGCGGAAGGTGTTGCTCGGCGCGATAGTCGTTCATCAGCGCGAGCACGTTCTCGGCGTTGATGTCGTTGTTCGTTGCGGCAAATGCGCGCACGGAGGCGCACGCAAACGCGAGGAGGACCAGGGCTCGTTTCATGGGACTCAGTGGACGCCGTCGGGACGCACGCGCAGGAAGAACGTGCACGCCTTGCCGGTCTTCGATTCCACCCAGACGGAACCCGCGTGCGCGACGGCAAATTCACGCGTCTTGAAGAGCGCGCGGCCGGTGCGTTCGGTGGACGAGGGATTCCAGGCGAACGACGGTTCGAAGATCGTCTGCCGCAGCGCTTCGGGGACGAGCGGCCCGTTGTCCATCACGAAAAACAGCAGCAGCGGCTTCCCCTTGTGCTCCATCCAGCGCACGCCGATCACGACCTGGCCGCCGGCGGGTACGTAGTGCAGCGCGTTGTCCATGAGGATCGCGAGCGCGTCGGCGAGCTGCTCGTGATCGGTCATGCGTTCCTCGAGTTCCTGCACGTCGACCTCGAAGGCGATGCCTTTCAGGTCCGCGTACGCGCGGAAGCGCTCGGCCACGCGGCGCACCACGTCGGTGACGGTCGGGACGGGACGCGCGGCGCTCGACTCCGCGACTTCGGGCGCGAGCTCGAGCGACGACAGCACCTGCTCGAGTCCCGCGGCGGAGTCGGCGAGGAAGTGATCGTTGCGCGTACGCGCCGCGGCGAGCAGCGAATCGCGCAACGCGCGCAGCGGGCTGAAAACGGTTTCACGAACGTACGTGACGAAGGAGGCGTGCGCCTCGTTGGCCACGTCCGTTTCGCGGAAGACGAGCACCGCGCCACTGGCGCCGCCCGACATCGGCACGAGCGTGTAAATGAAGTTGCGGTTGCCGATGCGGATGCCGGCGGTCGTCGGCACGCTGAGGTTCGTCACGCGGATGCCCGCGCGCGCTTCGAAGGCGGCGACAGAGGCGAGATCCGACTGCGACGCATCGAAGAGCTTCTTCGCCGCGTCGGAGACGAACTTCACACTGCGGTCGGGTCCGAGAAGGATCGAGGCGGCGCCGGAGGCGACGAGGAGATTCACGACGCTCGTGATCGCGGGCGACGCGGACTCCACGGGAAACGGCAGGATCGGAGCTTTTGGAAACGGATCGGGCTGCAGTTGCGGCGCGGTTGCTTCCGCGCTGCGCGACGGTGTTGGAGGCGTCGCATCCGGTGCGGACGCGCCGCTCACGAGCTTGTCGATGGAAGTCGGTGGGTTGGATTTTTTGCGAGGCTTGTCGCAGCGCTCGCAGAGGATGCCGCTCCCCACCTCCGCACCGCACATGAAGCATTTCCGGGCCATGATCTCGATCCGCCGAGCGACCGATCTTACGCGCCTTCCTCGGCTCGCGACAAGTACGATAGAGTCCGCCGCCATGAAGAACATCGTCGTCATCGGCGGCGGCACGATGGGCAACGGCATCGCCCATACCGCCGCGGCGAGCGGCTTCGACGTCGCGCTCGTGGACGTCAGCGAGGCGATCCTCGACCGCGCGTTTTCGACCATCACCGCGAACCTGCAGCGCGGCGTCGACAAAGGCAAGATGACCGCGGAAGAGCGCGACGCCGTGCTCGCGCGCATCTCGCGAAAAACGGATGTCGCGAGCGTTGCCGACGCCGACATCGTCATCGAGGCGATCATCGAACAACTCGACGCGAAGACGCAGCTCTTCGCCAGGCTCGACGAGGTCACGAAGCCGGAGTGCATCCTCGCGTCGAACACGTCGTCGATCTCCATCACGAAAATCGCCGCGGCGACGAAACGCCCCGAGCAGGTCATCGGCATGCACTTCATGAATCCGGTGCCGGTGATGACGCTCGTCGAAGTGATCCGCGGCATCGCCACGTCCGACGACACGTACATGAAAGTCGAAGACCTCTCCAAGCGCATGGGCAAGACGCCCATCGAGGTCAACGACTATCCCGGCTTCATCTCGAATCGCGTGCTGATGCCGATGATCAACGAGGCGATCTTCGCGTTGTATGAAGGCGTCGCCACGCGCGAGGCCATCGACGGCGTGATGAAGCTCGGCATGAACCATCCGATGGGTCCGCTCACGCTCGCGGACTTCATCGGCCTCGACGTTTGCCTGGCGATTTTGCGCGTGCTCGAGCAGGGATTCGGCGATCCGAAATATCGTCCGTGCCCGCTGCTCGTGAAGATGGTCGACGCCGGCTGGCTCGGCCGCAAGAGCGGCCGCGGCTTCTACGACTACCGGAAGTGATGCGATAGGATCGCTGTTCTCAACACTCGATAACCCATGCTTTGCCAGACCTGCAGCGCGTTTAACGACGACGAGCGCGAGTTCTGCTTTCGCTGCCAGAACAAGCTGCTCGTGCTCTCCGGCGTTCAGTCGTTCGAGGAAGACGATCTCGAAGAATACGAGGAAGAAGAAGACCTCTCCCTCGACGAGCATCTGCTCGAACGCGTCTCGGCGATCGAGGAGATTGTCAAGCGCAGCGCGGAAACCATTCGCTCGCTCGTCGACGCCGTGCAAAAGCACGAGCGCGCGATCTTCATCAATCAGACCGGTCTGCTCTCCGTCAAGGAAATCCTCGAGAAGAAGAATCTCCTCACGTCCGACGAAGTCGTCGAGCTGTGGGAATCGAAGATGGGCGAGCAGATGCTCGCGCTCGAGAAGAAGCAGCGCTTCACCGAGCGCAAGGACCGCATGGTCTCGCTCTTCCGCGGCGAAAAGCGCGAGCGCTTCCTGCTCCTCGTCGCCGACGCCGAGGCGGCGTTCGACGGCTTCGATCCCGACCGCGGGATGAAGCATCTGGAGGAAGCGTTCCGCCTCGACCGCGACAACTACGAGCTCTCCTTCTTCCTCGGCGAGATGTTCTTCAACGACGGCAATCTCGACCGCGCCAAGCAGTACCTCGAGCGCACGCTCGAAGTGCAGCCCGATCACTTCGATGCCGCGGTCTTCTACGGCGTCCTGCAGCACGAGCGTCAGGATCTCAAAGGCGCCGAGCGCTGGCTGCGCCGCGCGATCCAGATCTCCCAGGAGTCGTTCCTCCCGTACTTTTCCCTCGGCGCGATCTACGCGCGCAAAGGCAAGCTCCTTCGCGCGCAGAAGTTCCTCGAGAAAGCGATCCAGCTCGAAGCGATCCCGCAGGCGTACTACCTGCTCGGCACGATCTTCTACGAGAAAGGGCAGATCGAGCGCTCGATTCGCTCGTTCCAGGCCGCGCTGAAGCTCGATCCTGATTACGAGGAAGCGATCTACCACCTCGGCATCTGCTATCTCGATCGCAATTGGAACCGCAAAGCGATCGAATGCTTCCAGGAAGCGCTGGAGCTCAATCCCAACAAGATGGAGTACCAGCAGGCGGTCAAGATCTACGAGGGCATCCGCGGCCACGTGCCGGTCGAAGGCCCGGCCGCGCAGGTGATGAACGTCGCCGAGTCGCTGACGAGTGAAGGCAATTATGCCGAGGCGCTCGATCACTATCGGCGTGCCGCGCAGGAAGAGCCGGAGAACGTCAACGTGCTCCTGCCGTACGCGCTGCTTTGTTCCCACCTGGATATGAACTCGGAGGCGATCGCCGTCGCGCGTCGCATTCTCAAGCAGCACCCCGCGGAGATGGTCGCCGCCGCCGCGTACACGACGCTCGTCGAGGCGCTGCGCGCGGAAGGCAACTTCAAGGAAGCGAACCACGTCCTCGAGGACATGCTCCGCGACTACACCTCGAACTACGCGAAGTCGATCGCCTACTACGAGAAGGCGTACAACCTCGCCGAGATGGAAGAGAACCTCGACGAGGCGCTCGAGAGCGCGCAGCTCGCGCTCCGCTACTCGCCGAAAGAGCTCAAGCAGTTCCCGCTCGCCGCACTCGGCTGGGTCTACTTCAAACGCCGCGACTTCAAGAGCGCCGTCGATTTCCTCTCGAAATCCGCCGACCTCGGCCCCACCTCGACGAACCTCATGCATCTCGGCATGGCGCTCCTCGAAAGCGGCCAGAAGGACCGCGCCCGCCAGGTCTTCCGCCGCGCGAAGAGCTTCAAGACCAAAGGCGCCGGACTCGAAGAAAAGATCCTCGAGCAGGTGCGCAGCGCCACGAAGCTCATCGACCGCCTGCACGCACGCCGGCGGCGCGCGACGAACAAGTCGTAGCCGCTCAGATCCGCGTCAGCTTCGCGAAGCGCGCGATGAACTTCTTCGAGCCGAAGCGCTCGAAGTACACCGTCAGCTTCGCGTCGGGACCGCTCCCTTCCATCGTCAGGATCGTGCCGACGCCGAACTGATCGTGGCGCACGCGCTGGCCGCGCTTGAGCTCCGCCGAGGCGCCGCTTTGCGGTTGCGCTTTCGCCGCGTTGATCGCGCCGGGATCGAACTGCACGGGCGCGTTCTGGAAGAACGACAGCACGCCGTTGACCGACTCGTTGCGCTTCGGCTGCGACGGCGCGGAAGACGACGACGCGGCGCGCGGCGGCTGGCCGCCACGCGGTGGCATGAACGAAGGTCGCGGCGGCAGCGGACGCTCGCGCCAGCTCGGCTCGCGCGACGGCGACGAGAAGCGGCCGAGGCGGATTTCTTCGCGGACTTCTTCCGGAATCTCCGAGAGAAATGGCGAAGGGCTTTGCTCGCGAAACTTCCCGTGCAGCCGGCGCTCGTGCGCGTGGAGGCAGAACAGCAGCTCGCGCGCGCGCGTCATGCCGACGTAGCAGAGCCGCCGCTCTTCCTCGAGCTCGTCGTTCTGCTCGAGCGACTGCGAGTGCGGCAGGATCCCTTCCTCCATCCCGGCCAAGAACACGGTCTTGAATTCGAGGCCCTTCGCGGAGTGCAGCGTCATCAGCGTGACGCCCTTCTGCGACTCGTAGCGGTCGAGATCCGACATCAGCGTCAGCGAATCGAGGTAATCGGTGAGCGCCGACTGCGGGTTCTGCTCGTAGTACTCACGCGCGGAGTTCAAGAGCTCGTCGACGTTCTCGAGGCGCGACTCGTCCTGCAGATCGCGCGACTCCTGCAGCATGCGCCGGTAGCCGGTGCGCAGCAGCACGTAGTCGATGAAGTCGGGAATCGGATTCGTCGACGCGCGCTGGAGGTCGTGCACGATCTCGCGGAACTCGCGTACCGCCTTCGCCGCGCGCGACGGCAGGAACGAGAGATCGCCTTCGATGACGGTCCAGAGCGTCGCGTTCCGCTGCGCAGCCACTTCGGTCAACGTATTGACCGTCGTGTCGCCGATGCCGCGCGACGGCACGTTGATCACGCGCTCGACCGACGGCGTGTCGTGCGGCCGCACGGTCACGCGCACGAACGACAGCACGTCCTTGATCTCGGCGCGCTCGTAGAACTTCACGCCGCCGACGACGGTGTACGGGATGTTCGCGCGCAGCAGCTCTTCTTCAAACGGCCGCGACTGCGCGTTCGTGCGGAAGAGAATCGCGAAGTCGGAGAGCTTGTACTTCGACTTCAGCGCCGAGATCTTCTCGAGCACGAACTGCGCCTCCTCGCGCTCGTTGCTCGTCGTGACGACGCGCACCGGATCGCCGCTGCCCCCCGTCGTGAAGAGGCGTTTCCCCTTGCGCGCGACGTTGTTCGAAACGACCCCGGTGGCCGCGTCGAGGATGTTGCCGGTGGAGCGGTAGTTCTGTTCCAGCTTGATGATTTTAGCGCCTGGAAAATCCTGCTCGAAATTGAGGATGTTATTGATGTCTGCGCCGCGGAAGCGGTAGATCGACTGGTCCTCGTCGCCCACCGCCATGATGTTGCCTTCCTTGCCGGCGAGGAGCTTCACGAGCACGTACTGCGCGCGGTTGGTGTCCTGATACTCGTCGATGAGGAGGTGCGGAAAGCGCTCGTGCAGCTCGCCGCGCACATCGTCGTTCTTTTCGAGCAACTGCACGTAGTTGCCGATCAGATCGTCGAAATCCATCGCGTCGAACTCGCGCAGCTTCTTCTGATACAGGCGGTAAATCTCGGAGACGCGCGCGCCGAAGAAGTCGAGGTTCGTCTTCTCGTATTCGACCGGGCCGATCAGCTCGTTCTTCGCGTTGGAGATGCGCGTGAGCACGGAGCGCGGCGGAAACGCCTCGTCGTTCACGTTGAGCTCGCGCATGCAGCGGCGGATGAGCGTGAGCTGGTCGGAGGTGTCGTAGATCGCGAAGGATTTCGTGAAGCCGAGACGGTCGGCGTAGCGGCGAAGGACGCGCAGGGAAGTCGAATGGAAGGTGCCAACGACGGGACGCCCGCCGCCGGTGGCGGGCACGAGGTGGTCGACGCGCTGCAGCATCTCGTTCGCGGCTTTGTTCGTGAACGTCACCGCGAGGATGTTCGACGGGCGCACGCCGCGCTCGCCGATGAGGTACGCGATGCGGTACGTGATGACGCGCGTCTTGCCCGAGCCGGCGCCGGCGAGCACCAGCAGCGGCCCGCTGCCGTGCGTCACGGCTTCGCGTTGTTGGGGATTGAGTCCGGAGAGATCGATCATCGGGTTTGCGCCGCGCATGGTAGCAGCGCGGCATGCGGCTTTTCCTTCCTTTGGAACGCATTTCCGCGCGGCGATGTTCTATGCAACACTGTCGCGTCAATCCTCGGAGGCTGAATTCATGGGATCGCTGGGTTTACCGGAACTCCTCGTCATTCTCGTCATCGTGATCGTGGTCTTCGGCGCGAGCAAGCTGCCGCAGCTCGGCAAAGGCCTGGGCGAGGGCATCTCGAACTTCCGCGACGGTCTGAACAAAGGCCGTGACGACGCCCGGGCGCTTCCGAAGTCCGATTCGTCGAACGACAAGACCGCGTAGTGCCTCCCGCGCCGTCCCCCAGCACCTGGCTCATCACCGGCGCCGGCGGAATGGTCGGCCACGACCTCCGCGCGACGCTGGACGCGCGCGGTGAACGCGTCGTCGCGCTGCGCCGCGACGAGCTCGACGTCACGAATGCACGCTGCGTCGAGCAGTGCGTCACCGAACATACGCCCGCGGTGATTCTCAACTGCGCCGCGTACACGAAAGTCGATCAGGCGGAGACGGACGAGAGCGCCGCGAACGCGATCAACGGCTCGGCCGTCGAGCTCCTCGCGCACGCCGCGAACGAGGTCGGCGCGCTGCTCGTGCATCTCTCGACCGACTTCGTGTTCGACGGCAGCAAGCGCACGCCGTACGAGCCCGCTGACACCACGCGGCCTCTGTCCGCATACGGCCGCTCGAAGCTCCTCGGCGAGATCGCGGCCACGCACGCCGAGCGACACCTCATCGTGCGCACGTCGTGGCTCTTCGGTGTGCACGGCCCGAACTTCGTCGAGGCCATTCGCAATCAGATCCGCAAGGGAACGAATCCGCTACGCGTCGTCTCCGATCAGCGCGGACGTCCGACGTACACGCCGCATCTCGCACAAGCGATCGTGCGGCTCGTCGATGCGAACGCGCGCGGCGTCGTGCACTACGCCGATGCAGACGAGTGTTCGTGGTTCGATTTCGCGTCCGCGATCGCGGAGGAAGCCGGCAGCGACGTCACCGTGAAGCCGGTCACCTCCGACGAGTTCCCGCGCCCGGCTGTGCGTCCCGCGTATTCGGTGCTCTCGACGCGGCGCTACGAGCAGCTCACCGGCGCTACTCCGGAGTCGTGGCGTGCGGGATTGCGCGAGTACCTGTCGTTGCGTGCATGAGGAACTCGACGTTCCCCTCGGCACCTTTGACAGGACTCTCAATCACCCCGCGGACGTCTAGTTGGAGTTCGCGCGCGAACGCCACCACCGCTTCCACCGCCGCCGCGCGTTTCGCGTCGTCGCGCACGATTCCGCCCTTTCCGACGTCGTGCCGTCCGACTTCGAACTGCGGCTTGATCAGCGCCACCAGCTCGCCGCGCAGGAATGTCACGACCGCGGGCAGGATCAGCTTCAGCGGAATGAACGACACGTCGATGGAGAGGAAGTCGATCGGCTCGTCGAAGTTCTCCGGCTGCAGATAGCGCGCGTTCACTTTCTCGCGATTCACGACGCGCGGATCGTTGCGCAGCGACGCGTCGAGCTGTCCATAGCCGACGTCGATCGCGTACACCTTCACCGCGCCGTGCTGCAACATCACGTCGGTGAAACCGCCGGTCGACGCGCCGATGTCCGCGCACACCTTCCCGCGCACGTCGATCGCGAACTGCTCGAGCGCGTGCGCGAGCTTCATCCCGCCCCGCCCGACCCACGGATGCTCGAGCTCCGCGACGCGCACCTCGTCGTCCTCGTTGACCGTCGCGCCGGCTTTGTCGACGAACTGCCCGTTCACGAGAACGCGCCGGGCCATGATCAGCGACTGCGCCTTCGACCGCGTATCCGCGAGACCCCGCTCGACGACCGCGAGGTCGAGCCGCTGCTTCTTCATGGCGCGTCGGAAACGACGGTGAAGCCTTCCTGGCGGAAGTGATGGTCGTTCGTGAGGATGTGGGTGATGCCGCGGTCGCGCATCACGAGCATCGACATGCAGTCGGCGAGCGAGTAGCCCTTGTCCGGGCGGGCTTCGTAGAGATCGACGGCGCGGCGGAAGAGCGCCTCGTCGGCGTGGACGACATGCATTTGCGTGAATGCGTTCCGCACAATTGCGACGGCGGCTCGCCGCATCTGCGCGCCGAACTCGGAGAAATACGAGAGCAGTTCGGTGAGCACGGCGTCGTGCGTCAGCAGGTGGTACGCCGAATAGCGTTTCTCGATCGCTCTTGCCTCGCGGTGGTGCGAATCACGCGCATCCAGTAGCGCGGCGAAGAACCACGTGTCGACGAATACCCTGCGCGTCATCTACTTGACGGCCGCACGGCGTTTGCCGGTGACGATCTCGTCGATGTGCTCGGAATCCATGCCTTGCTCGTGCGCCGCGCGCCACGCCTCGTCGGGCACGGCTTTGCGGATCTCTTCGACAGCATCGAAGAAGCGCTGCGCCTCTTTCGGCTTCTCCCCCACCGCCTCCCGCACCCGGCGTGCGATGCCTTCCGCGTGCAGGTCGTACTGCGCGCGCAGGACGTCTTGCGCGCCGTGGTGGACGTATTCGTCGGGGATGCCGATGCGGTGAAAGCGGACGTCCTGGATGCCGAGCTGTTCGCAGCGCTCCTGCACGGCCGCGCCGAAGCCGCCCGCGAGCGAGCCTTCCTCGACGGTAAAGACCTGCGAATACGGCTGACAGTATTTCGCGATCAATTCGTCGTCTAAAGGCTTGATGAAACGAGCATTGATAACGGTGACGTTTATGTTGTCGCGCGCGAGGAGCTCCGCCGCTTCGACCGCCGGCCAGACCTCGGTGCCGATGGCGAAGATGGCCGCGTCGGGACCTTCACGCATCACTTCGCCCTTGCCGACCGGGAGCGACTGCATCTCCGCGTCCATTTGCACGCCCACGCCGTTGCCGCGCGGGTAGCGCAGCGACGTCGGGTGGCCGGTCCCGAGCGCGGTCTTGACCATGTGCCGCAGCTCGTTCTCGTCTTTCGGCGCCATGCAGATCATGTTCGGGAAGATCCGCAGATACGCCATGTCGTAGATGCCGTGGTGCGTCGGGCCGTCGGCGCCGGCGATGCCGCCGCGATCGAGCGCGAACACGACCGGCAGATCCATGATCGCGACGTCGTGGAACACCTGATCGAACGCGCGCTGGAGGAACGTCGAGTAGATCGCCGCGACCGGCTTCATGCCCTGCGTCGCGAGCCCGCCGCTGAACGTCACCGCGTGTTCCTCGGCGATGCCGACGTCGAACATGCGCTCGGGAAAGACCTTCGCGAATTTGTCGAGACCCGTGCCGTCCGGCATCGCCGCGGTGATGGCGACGACCTTCGGATCCTGCTTCGCCATCTCGATGAGCGCGTCGGCGAAGACAGCCGTGTACGTCGGCGGAAGCGGCTTCGCGGCCTTGTGCGCCTCGCCGGTCACGACGTCGAACGGGCTGACGCCGTGCGACCAGATCGGCTTGTTCTCGGCCGGCTTGTAGCCTTTGCCCTTCTTCGTGATGACGTGGATGAGGACCGGGCCGTTGTAGTCCTTGTTCTCGTCGAAGACCTGCAAGAGCGTCTCGAGATCGTGGCCGTCGTACGGCCCGAGGTACTTGAAGCCGAGCTCCTCGAAGAGCGTGCCCGGCACGATCATGTGCTTGAAGACCTGCTCCATGTCGGAGGCGAGGCCGTGCAGCTTCCCGCCGACGAGCGGGATGCGATCCATCACGCCCTTGGCCAGATCCTTCATCTGGTTGTAGCGCTGGCCTTTGATGATCTGGTTGAGGTAGCCCGAGATCGCGCCGACGTTCGTCGAGATCGACATGTCGTTGTCGTTCAGGACGATCATCATCCGCCGCTTGAGGTGCCCGGCCTGATTGAGGCCTTCGAACGCGAGACCGCCGGAGAGCGCGCCGTCGCCGATGATGGCCACCACGCGGTAATCCTCTTTGCGGAAGTCGCGCGCGACGGCGATGCCGAGCGCCGCGGAGATCGACGTCGACGCGTGACCGGCGTTGAAGACGTCGTACTCCGACTCCTCGCGTTTGCAGAAGCCGGAGATGCCGTTGTGCTGGCGAATCGTGTGGAACGTGTCGCGACGGCCGGTGATCAGCTTGTGCGGGTAGCTCTGGTGGCCGGTGTCGAAGACGATCTGGTCGCGCGGCGTGTCGAAGACGTAGTGCAGCGCGAGCGTAAGCTCGACCACGCCGAGGTTGCCGCCGAAGTGGCCGCCCATACGCGAGACCACGTCGACGATCGTCTCGCGGATCTCTTCGGCGACTTGCGGAAGTTGCTTGCGATCGAGTTTGCGGAGGTCGCGCGGCGTTTCGATCGAATCGAGTAGTCGAGCCATCGTTCGGATTTCCCTGTCGCGCTAGCTGCGGCGCTCACAGATGTAACGTGCGATCGCGCCGAGGTAATTCACGGGACCGGCGATCCTATCACCGTTCTCCAGAGCCTCCGCGAGCAGCCGCCCGACCTCGGCACGTGCATGGTCGGCGCCCAACAGCGCCGGCCAGGTCAGTTTTCCCTGCGCGACGTCCTTCCCCGCGGTCTTGCCGAGGACGGCGGACGACTCTTCGATGTCGAGCAGATCGTCGACGATCTGGAACGCGAGACCGAGGGCGTCGGCGTAGCGTTTCAGCGCGTCGAGCTGCGCGTCCGACGCGCCGCCGAGCACGCCGCCGAGGAGCACGGACGCGGTCAGCAGCTTGCCGGTCTTGTTGCGGTGGATGAAGTCGAGCTCGCGCAGCAGCGAGTCGCGGTCTTTCGGCGCGTGCTCCCAACGTTCGGCGACGAGATCCGCGACCTGGCCGCCGATCATGCCGGTGGAGTCGACCGCGCGCGCGACGTCGGCGATCGCGCGCAGCTGCCGCGCGGCGTCGACATTCGCGAGCGGTCTCGCGAGCCACGAGAACGCCTCGGTGAGCAACGCGTCGCCGGCGAGGATCCCGATCGCTTCGCCGAAGACGACATGCGTCGTCTTGCGTCCGCGGCGCAGATCGTCGTCGTCGAGCGCGGGGAGATCGTCGTGCACGAGCGAGTAGGTGTGAATGAGCTCGAGCGCGCAGAGGTGGACGAGGAGCGGCGCGACGTCGGCGCCGACGGCTTCCGCGGCGGCGATGGCGAGGATCGGGCGCACGCGCTTGCCGCCGCCAAGGATCGCGTAGCGCATCGCCTCGTGAATGAGCGGCGGGTGCGTGTCCGCGGGGGGAAGATTCGCCGCGAGCGTCTCGTCGATGAGCGTCCGCCGCGACGCGAGATAGTCCTTCAGCTCCATCGACTACTCGCGGTCGCCCGCGTTGTCCTCATCGTCCGCTTCTTCCTCGAACGGCTCGGTGACCGGCTGCCCTTTCGCGTCGGCGAGAATCAGCTCGATCTTCTTCTCGACGTCTTCGAGGCGCTGATGGCAGAAGCGCGAGAGGCGGATGCCTTCCTCGAAGAGCTGCAGCGATTCGTCGAGCGGCAGTTCCTCCGCTTCGAGGCGCTGCACGATTTTCTCGAGCTGCTGGAACGCCTTCTCGAACTCGTTCGATTTGGGGCGGACGGCCATCGCGCGTCGTTATAGCACGTCGACTTCCGGCCACAGACTCTCGACGCCGAGCGTATGTCTGTCGACGGTGGCCTCGAGCCTTCCCTTGCGCAGTTGCACCTCGATCGGCTCGCCGACCTTCACCTGCGCGGAGTCGAAGATCGGCTTGCGTCCGCGCTTCGTTTTCGAGAATGCGATCGCGTAGCCGCGCGACAGCACCGACAGCGGCGAGACGGCGTTGAGCGTCGCCACGGTCGCACGCAACCGCTCGCGTTCGCGCGCGACGCGCGCCGGAACTTTGGCGAGCGGCTCTTCGCATGCGGCGAGCCTACGGCGCATGCGGCGCGCGTGAAAGTCGAGGAGGCGGAAGAGCGCGACGCGGCGGCGTTCGAGGCGTTCGCGCGCGGCGGCGATGCGGCGTGGGACGATGCCCAATCGATCGGACGACGAGAGATGGCGCAGCTCGTGGCGATAGTTGCGCACGCGCGATTCGACGGTGTGCCGCACACGCCGTACCATCGTGTCGACCTGCATGCAGATCTCCGTCTTCGCGCGGATGACGATCTCCGCGGCGGCGGACGGCGTCGGCGCGCGCAGGTCCGCGACGAAATCGCAGATCGTGAAATCGGTCTCGTGGCCGACGCCGGAGATCGTCGGGATCTCGCATGCCGCGACCGCGCGCGCGACCGCTTCCTCGTTGAATGCCCACAGATCTTCGAGCGAGCCTCCGCCGCGGCAGATGAGAACGACGTCGTGCAGCTTCCAGCGCGAGAGATGGCGGATCGCGGTCGCGATCTCGCGCGCGGCGTTCGCGCCCTGCACGCGGACGGGATAGATCTGCAGCGAGAGATTCTCGAAGCGCCGTCCGAGAACGTGAAGAATGTCGCGGATCGCGGCGCCGGTGGGACTGGTGACGACGGCGATGCGCTGCGGCAGCATCGGAATCGGTTTCTTGCGCGCGGCGTCGAAGAGTCCTTCTTCCGCGAGCTGCTTTTTGAGCTGCTCGAACGCGAGCTGCAACGCGCCGAGCCCCGCCGGCTCCGCGGCGACGGCGTTCAGCTGAAACTCGCCTTTCGCCTCGTAGATCGTGAGGCGCCCGCGCACGATGAGCTGCAATCCGTTCTCGATGCGGAAGCGCAGGAAGCGCGCGTTCGTCGCGAAGAGCACGACGCGCATCTGCGCGCGCGCGTCCTTCAGTGAGAAATACAGATGCCCCGCCGCGCTGCGCGTGAAGTTCGACACCTCGCCTTCGACGGAGATGTCGTTGTAGCGATAGAGGTCGAGGTTCAGCTGGCGAATGAGCTCGGAGACGGAGTAGACGCGGGGTTCGGACACGAGAGGAGTTTAGCGCCTCCCACGGCCGCGCCCGCTTTCTGCGAATAACCAGGCAAGCGTTTTGCCCTATAGGTCTGCGTCGGCCACACCGGTGGCCAAACGAATCAAGAGAAAACTGATCAGAGGAGTCAAACGATCATGATGAAGAAAATGATGAATTCCACCCTGGCCGCGGCGGGCTTCGCGGCGCTCCTTCTCACCGGCGCGTGCGCTCACAGCAATCAGGCTGGCGTCGCCAGCGACAACGACACCGTGCAGGTGCGTCCGGAGCAGACCGGCTCCGCGTCGACCGTGGCTCCGGCCCCGGGTCCCGCGAAAGTTGACAGCGATGGCAACGTCTATGCCTCGAGCTCCGCTCCGGGCACCGGCAACACCGCCGCCGTCGGCACCAACACCAACGTGAACGTCGTTCCGAAGCGCGGCTCCGCCACCGTCACCAACAGCGCCGACCTCAGCACCTCGTCGTCCACGGTCGATACCACCGCCTCGATGGACACCACGACGATGAACTCGACGCCGGCCCCGACTCCGGTCGACACCACGCCGGTCTACACGACCCCGTCGACGACCGCCAGCACCTCCACCACGACGACCACCACCGAGACCACGACGGTTCCGATGACCTCGTCCGTGCAGGAGACCAACACGCAGAGCACCAACACCGACACGACGACCACGACCCCGACGCGCACCCGCATGCGCAAGGACTAACTCGCGGCAATCGTTCGCAGTCGACGCAAGGGCGCGGATTTCCTCCGCGCCCTTTGTGTTTTCAGTCGACGTCCGTCAGCGGACCGTCCGCGCGTCCCTCGATGAACTGCCGCACGATCGGATTCGTCGAGCGCTGAAACTCTTCCGGCGATCCCTGCTCCACGATCTGGCCGTTGAAGAGCATCGCCACGCGGTCCGCGATCTTGAACGCCACCTTCATGTCGTGCGTGATCGTCACCGTGGTCGTGCCGAGTTTCTGGTCCATCTCGGTAATCAATTCCGCGATGACGTCGCTGATCACCGGATCGAGTCCGGTGGTCGGCTCGTCGAAGAGCAGGATCTCCGGCTTGAGCGAGATCGCGCGCGCGAATCCGACGCGGCGCCGCATGCCGCCCGACAACTCGCTCGGACGTTTTTTCTCGACGCCGTGCAGGTGCACTTCCTCAAGGCACTCTTCGACGCGCGCGCGAATCTCGGCTTCGCTCATCTTCGTATGCCGCCGCAGCGGAAAGGCGATGTTCTCGAAGACCGACATCGAATCGAACAGCGCGCCTTCCTGGAAGGCCATGCCGAAGCGGCGGCGGAACTGGTTGAGCTGCACTTCTTTCATCGACCCGATGTCGACGCCGTCGATCACGACGCGTCCCTTGTCCGGGCGCAGCAGACCGATGATGTGTTTCAGCGTGACGCTCTTGCCGGTGCCGGAGCCGCCGACGATCACGACCGACTCGCCGCGCTCGACGTCGATCGACATGTCGCGCAGCACCTGCCGCCCGTCGAAGGATTTCCAGACGTGTTGGAGCGAGATCATCAGAAGAGCAGCTTCGTCAGAAAGAAGTCGGAGAGCAGGATGATGAGCGACGCGGAGACGACCGCGTACGTCGTCGCGCGGCCGACGCCTTCCGCGCCGCCGCTCGTGTAGTAGCCGCGCACGCAGCCGGTGAGCGTGAGAATCAGCCCGAAAATCGCGGCCTTGATCAAGCCGCTCCAGACGTCGTTCATGTCGAGGAACTGATACGTGTTCTGCCGGTAGATGACCGGGTTCGTGTGCATCAGCTTCACGGCGACGAGATAGCCGCCGTAGATGCCGAGCGCGTCGCCGAGGACGACGAGGAACGGCAGCATGATGAAGCCGGCGAGGACGCGCGGCACGAAGAGATACTGCACCGGCTCGGTCGCCAGCGCCTTGAGCGCGTCGATCTGTTCGGTGACGCGCATCGTGCCGATCTCGGCGGCCATCGACGAGCCGACGCGTCCCGTGACCATGAGGCCGACCAGCACGGGCGAGAGCTCGCGCAGCATCGCCAGCGAGACGACGCTCGCGACGAACTGCTCGGCGTGCACGCGCTGGAAGCCCTGGAACGTCTGCAGCGCGAGCACCATCCCGGTGAACATCGTCGTGAGGAAGACGACGGGGATCGAGTCGACGCCGAGGCGCACCATCTGGCGCAGCCATTCAGTGACGTCGAAGGGCGGGCGGAAGAGCCACGTCAGCGTGCGCCACAGCGCATCGAACCAGAGGCCGGTCTGCTCGAGCGTGCGAAGAAACGCGCGTCCGATGCGGTCGAGGATGGCGGTCATGCGTCGAAGCGACTCCGGATGCGCGCAACGCCGCCATCGCGGTAGACGCGCGGCACGCGCGCGCCGACGTTGCAGAACACCTCGTACGAGATCGTATCAAGTTTCGCGGCCAGCTCCTCGGCCGTGATCTCCTCGTCACCCTGACGGCCGAGCAGCACGACCTCGTCGCCGACCGCGGCGCCTTCGATATAGGTGACGTCGACGGTGACGAGATCCATCGACACGCGTCCGACGATCGGCGCGCGGCGTCCGCGCACGAGCACTTCGCCGCGATTCGAGAGCAGACGGTTGTAGCCGTCGGCGTATCCCACCGGCAGCGTCGCGATGCGGCTGACGCGGGTCGTGTGAAAGGTGGTTCCGTAGCCGATGGCGTGACCGGCCGGCAATTCTTTCAACCGCGCGATCTCCGTGCGCCAGCGCATGACCGGCTCGAGGCGCGGCGAATCTCGGTCGAGCGGCTCCGCGCCGTAGAGCGCGATGCCGACGCGCACGAGCTCCCCGGGCGCGACGAGTCCGCGCATCGTCGCCGCGCTGTTCGCGACGTGATGCAGCGGCGCATCGATGCCCGCTTCACGCAGCGTCTCGACGAGCGTGCGAAAGCGCGCGATCTGTTCGTCCGAGAACGGATCGTCGACGTCGCCGGCATTCGCGAGGTGCGTGTAGATCGCGTCGACGTGCAGCCGCGGCGCGCCACGCAACACCTCGACCACGCCCGGCAGTTCTTCCTCGATCGATCCCATGCGTCCCATGCCGGAGTCGAGCTTGAGGTGCACGTGCACGTCGCGATCGCGCGCGGCTTCCGCGACGATCGCGAGCTCCTCGGGACCGGGAATGCCCAACGTCAGCTCGTGCTCGAATGCGAGCGGCAGCTGCGACGCGCGCACCGGCCCGAGGACGAGGAGCGGGAGCGTGATGCCGGCGCGGCGCAGCTCGACCGATTCCTCGAGCAGCGACGTCGCGATCATCGCCACCTTCTCCGGCGAGCAGCGGCGCGCGAGCTCGGCGGCGCCGTGGCCGTACGCGTTTGCTTTCAGCACCGCGACGAGACGCGAGCGTTCGGGAAGGTTCGCCACGATCGCGTCGATGTTGCGCGCGAAGGCGTCGAGATCGATGTCGGCCCACGTCGGCCGCAGCTCAGGCAGAGTAGACATGCAGGTTCTGACCGTTCATCGGACGCGAGGCGTCCGAGGCGAGAAAGAGAATCGTTTCCGCGATTTCGCCGGGCGTCATCGACGCCGGCGCGCCGCCGCTCACGTTCGCCCACATCGGCGTGTCGACCGAGCCGGGGCTGACGCAGTTCACGCGCACGCCGCGCGTTTTCACTTCCACCGCGAGCGCTTCCGTCAGCGAGATCACCGCGCCTTTGCTCGCGCAGTACGCGGTGAAGCCGGGGAACTTTTCGGGGCCGACCACGCCAGAGATCGACGCGACGTTCACGATCGCGCCGCGCTCGCGTTCGAGCATCGACGGCAACGCGCGGCGGCAGGCGAGGAACACCGCGCGCACGTTCACGGCGAACGTCCGCTCCCATTGATCGAGCGTCGTGTCGACGAGCTTCGCGACGTCGATCGCGCCGGCGTTGTTCACCAGCACATCGACCGGACCGAAGTGCGATTCCGCTTCGGTGAAGAGGCGTTCGACGAGCGCGAGGTCGGCGACGTCGCCCGCGACGACGCGCATCGCATCGCCGAACGGCGCCGCGATCGCGCGCAGCGTTTCGCCCGAACGCGCGGTTACGACGACGCGCGCGCCGCGCTCGGCGAGCCGCTCCGCGGTCGCGCGTCCGATGCCCGAAGAGGCGCCGGTCACGATCGCGACTTTTGCGTCGAAATCTCTCATAATCCGCCGCAGGCTACCCGAAACGTTCGAGGTTGAGGAGAAGGAGCGCTCATGAATCCCGCCGTGAACTCTTTGCTGAATCTGTTCCTCCGCTGGGCCCACGTGGTGGCCGGCATCACCTGGATCGGACACCTCTACTTCTTCAACTGGGTCAACGGGCCGTTCCAGGGAAAGATCGACGGTCCGACCAAGCGCGCCGTCAATCCCGAGCTCATGCCGCGCGCGCTGTTCTGGTTCCGCTGGGGCGCCGCGTGGACGTGGATCACCGGCATCCTGCTCGCCGGCATCGTTTATTACCAGGTGCGCCAGCAGCTGTTCGATGACATGCATCAGGGCAACAATCCGTGGCTGTGGCTGGCGATCTATCTGGTGACGCTCGCGGTCGGCTTCGTCGTCTACAACGCGATCATGAAGGCGCTGGCGAACAAGGTCGTCGCCGCCGCGATCTGCCTCGTGCTCTACGCCGGCGTGTGGCTGCTGCTCGAATACGTCGGCCACTACGGCGGCCGCTCGCTGTTCATCCACGGCGGCGCCACGTTCGGCACCATGATGGCGCTCAACGTCTGGATGCTGATCTGGCCGAACCAGCAGAAGATCATCAACGCGACGAAAGCGGGCTCGCCGCTGCCGGCCGATTCGCCCGAAGTCAAAATCGCCGGTCTGCGCTCGCGGCACAACACGTACATGTCCGTGCCGCTCGTCTTCTTCATGATCAGCAACCACTACTTCGAGGTCTACAGCAGCCCGTACCGCGACGCGTACGCGGCCGGCGTGATCATCCTCGGCTTCGTCATGACGCGCGTCTTCTACAACAAGGCCGCGAAGGTGCCGGGCTTCTAGCGCGCGCATGCGCCTCATCCAGGTCGACGCATTCACCGCCGCCGCGTTCCGCGGGAACCCGGCGGCGGTGTGCCTGCTCGATCGCGAGCGCGACGACGCGTGGATGCAGAACGTCGCCGCGGAGATGAACCTCTCCGAGACCGCGTTCCTGCTGCAGCGCGACGACGGCTACTCGCTGCGCTGGTTCACGCCGGCCGTCGAAGTCGCGCTCTGCGGCCACGCCACACTCGCCAGCGCGCACGCGTTGTGGGAAGAGCAGCTGCTCGACGCGAACGAGCGCGCGCGCTTCTACACGAAGAGCGGCCTCCTCACCGCCGATCGCGACGGTGAATGGATCGAGCTCGATTTCCCCGCGACCGCCGCGAACGCATCCGACGCGCCGGATGGTCTGCTCGACGCGCTCGGCCTCGCGGGCGCGTCGTTCATCGGCCGCAACAAGTTCGACTACCTCGTCGAAGTCGACTCCGAGGAAACGGTTCGCGCGCTCGCGCCCGATCACGCGCGGCTGCGCACGATTCCGGTGCGCGGCGTCATCGTCACGAGCCGCGCATCGAATGGCGACTACGACTTCGTGTCGCGCTTCTTCGCGCCCGGCTCCGGCGTCGACGAAGATCCGGTGACCGGCTCCGCGCATTGCGCGCTCGCGCCGTACTGGGCCGCGAAGCTCGGACGCGAAGAGCTCACCGGCTTTCAGGCGTCGGCGCGCGGCGGCATTGTGCGCGTGCGCGTCGACGGCGCTCGCGTGAAGCTCCGCGGCAACGCGGTGACGGTGCTGCGCGGAGAGCTCGTGGTGTGACGCTCCGCATCGCGCCGGCGACCGACATGGACGCGGTGCGTGTGCTGTTTCGCGAATACGCCGCGTCGACCGGAGTCGATCTCGAATTCCAGCACTTCAGCGAAGAGCTGGCGACGCTGCCCGGCCATTACGATCCGATTCTCTTCGCCCATTGGAACGACGACGTTGCCGGCTGCATCGCCCTGCGCGACCTCGGCGACGGCGTCTGCGAGATGAAGCGGCTCTACGTGCGGCCGGCGTATCAGCAGCACGGCGTCGGACGCGCGCTCGCCGTCGCGCTGATCGAGCTCGCGCGCGGCCGCGGCCATCGCGCCATGCGCCTCGATTCGCTGCCGACGATGGGCCGCGCAATTCGTCTCTATGAACACCTCGGCTTCACCGATATCCTGCCGTATCGCTACAACCCGGTAGCGGGAACGCGCTTTCTGGAGCTCGTTCTGTGAGGCGGTGGCCATGCACTTTCTGCTCGCGCTCGTCGTCACGATTCGCATCGCCGCCGCGGCCGGCCGGCATCCGATCGACCCGCGCGTCTACGGCCTGAACTTCGCGTCGGAAGCGCAGCTGCGCGACCTCAACGTGGCGTTCAACCGCTCCGGCGGCAACGCGACGACGCGCTACAACTGGGAACAGAACGCGACCAATCACGCGAGCGACTGGTACTTCGAGAGTCTCGAGGAAGGACCGAACACGCCGAGCGGCGCCGCGGACGACTTCATCACCGCCACGCAACGCGGCGGCGCGAGCGCCGCGTACACGATCCCGATGATCGGTTGGGTCGCGCGGCTCGGCCCGCATCGCGAGCGGCTTTCGAGCTTCTCCATCGCGAAATACGGCGCGCAGCAGGACCGCGACTGGCAATGGTTTCCCGACGCGGGGAACGGCGTCCATTCCGGCGGCGGCGAGATCGCGAACAACGATCCGCACGACGCGAACCTCGTCGTCGATCCGTCGTTCTTCCGCGCGTGGGTCGCGCACATGGCCGGCGAAGGGCTGCGCTACTACCTTCTCGACAACGAGCCGTCGCTCTGGCAGTGGACGCATCGCGACGTGAAGCCGACCGGCGCGACGATGGACGAGATGCTCGCGCGCACCATCGACTACGCGTCGATGATCCGCGACGCGAATCCGAACGCGATCATGCTCGGTCCCGAGGAATGGGGCTGGCTCGGATATCTGCTCAGCGGTTACGACCAGCAGTGGGCGGACGAACATCAGAACTGGTCGTCGACGCCGGATCGCATGGCGCACGGCGGCATGGACTATGTGCCGTGGCTGCTGCGGGAGATCCGCGCGCACGAACAGGCGACCGGCAAGCGTCTGCTCGACGTGCTCACGGTGCACTTCTATCCGCAGCAGCGCGAGTTCAGCGACGACGACTCACGCACCGCGCAGCTGCAGCGCAACGTATCGACGCGCGATCTGTGGGACGCGAGCTATCGCGATCCGAGCTGGATCGATGCGAACGTACGGCTCGTTCCGCGCCTCAAAGAGTGGACCGCGCAATACGCACCGGGCCTGCAGACCGGCATCACCGAATACAGCTGGGGCGCCGATCAGCTGATGAACGGCGCGACGGCGCAGGCAGATCTCCTCGGCATCTTCGGGCGTGAAGGACTCGATCTCGCCGCGCGCTGGACGACGCCGCCAACGGGCTCGCCCGTCTACAACGCGTTCAAGCTCTATCGCAATTACGATGGCGCGAAATCGTCATTCGGCGACGTCAGCGTCGAGGCAACCGCGCCGCAGCCGGACGAAGTCGCGGCCTTCGCGGCGATCCGCACGCGCGACAACGCGCTGACGATCGTGCTGATCAACAAACAGCTCGACGCCGAGGCGTCCGTGCAGCTGCAGCTCGCGAACTTCGTTCCGCGCGGCAACGCGCAACGGTGGCAGCTCGCGAACGGAACGATCGCGCGCGCGGCCGACGTCGCCGCCAACGCAACGCTCACGTTGCCGCGGCAGAGCGTCACGCTGCTCGTCGTCCCGGGAACGAAAGTGAAGCGGCGCGCGGTCAGGTAGACTCGCGCGCGGCATGAACATTCGAGAGACGCTCGAGCGGATCGAATACGACACGCTCGTCCCGCAGGCGGCCAAAAGCGCAGAAACGCGCGGCCGCGACCGCGCCGAGCCCGAAGACGATCTGCGCCCGTCGTATCAGCGCGACCGCGACCGCATCATCCACTGCAAAGCCTTCCGCCGGCTCAAGCACAAGACGCAGGTCTTTCTCGCGCCCGAGGGCGATCACTATCGCACGCGCCTCACGCACGTGCTCGAAGTGACGCAGATCGGACGCACCATTGCGAAATCACTGCGCCTCAATGAAGTGCTGACCGAAGCAATCGGCCTCGGCCACGACCTCGGGCATTCCGCATTCGGCCACGCCGGCGAGGCCGCGCTCAATAAGCTCGTGCACGGCGGATTCGATCATTACAGACAATCCGTGCGCGTCGTCGAAGTGCTGGAGAACGACGGGCGCGGCCTCAATCTCACCGTCGAAGTGCGCGACGGAATTCTCAAGCACTCCAAAGGCGAAAAAGGCGAACTGCTGCGCACGCGTCCGAAATCGCGCGCATTGACGCTCGAAGGCGACATCGTCCGCATCTCCGACATCATCGCCTACGTCAATCACGACATCGACGACGGCATCCGCGCCGACATCATCCGCGAGGACGACATCCCCGCGGACATCCTGTCGACCCTCGGCCGCACCGGCGGCGCGCGCATCGACCGCATGGTGCGCGACGTCATTACGTCGACGCTGGCCCGCGATTACGCGCAGATCGCCATGTCCGCCGAGGTATTGGAGGCATTGGAGGCATTACGCAAATACATGTTCGAGAACATGTATTTGCGCGAGCCGGTGACGACGGAGATCGTCAAGGCGCAGGCGATGCTCACGGCATTGTTCGAGTATGTCGTCGCGCATCCCGACGAATTTCTACAGACTCACAATGGCGAGCCGGTCGAACGCCTGGCCATCGATTTCATCGCCGGGATGACGGACCGTTATGCGATGAACCTCTATGCGCGGCTGTTCCTGCCGCGCAAGTGGGGCGAATAGCGGCTATTTACGCGCTTTGCCTTTTTTCGGCGCGACATTGAGCAGGTCGCGCAGGTCCTTGCCTGCTTTGAAGCGCACGTTCTTCGAGGCGGGGATGGTGATCGTTTCCTTTGTGCGGGGGTTGCGTCCCTCGCGCGCTTTCCGGCTCGTCACGGAGAAACTGCCGAGTCCCGGAACCGCGCAGCGTTCGCCGCGCTGGCAGACGTCGGTGATGTACGCCACGAACGCGTCGAACGCCGCCGCGGCCTCTTTCTTGGAAATCCCGGCCTGATCGGCGATGGCGTTGATGACGTCGGCCTTACCAGCCATATACGAACCCTCCTCTTTGCGGGACCGCTGCAATGTGCGTGTTGTCGGATTGTTCGACAATCTAGGGAAAGGATTCCGGATTGTCAAACGCGCGGCGGCGCGAGTTTTCAGCGCGTGCGCCGAAGCGTTTCGAGCGCGCCCTGCACGATGCTCACGACCTGCGCGTGACTCCACGTCAGCGGCGCGACCGAAAGCGGCTGGCCGTCGTACGGATCGACCTGCTCGGGCAGCACCAGCGACTCGGTGGCCTTCGCCCGCGCCCAGCGCACGCGGTCGAGCGCCGACTGCACGTCGCCCTTGGCGAGATCGTGTTCGGCAAGCCAGAGCGTGCAAAGGATCCACGGGTTTCCCGGCACGCGATCGGTCTCTTCGGAGATGCGGTGATACGCGTCGTTCTCGTAACGCGCATAACCGCCGGTGTCGGTATGCACCGCCAGCTCCTCGGCGATCGCGCGCATCGTTCCCTCGACGAGCGCGCTCTCGGCGGGGAAGACGCCGAGGTAGAACGCGGCGAAGGCGGAGGAATCGATGGTCTTGTCGCAGACGAGCTGGTGATCGTCGCCGACGACGAGGCCGCGCGCGAAGCGCCCTTCCTCTTCGAGCCACAGATGCTTGCGCATCGCGTCGCGCACTTCCGTCGCCGCCTTCGCGTACGTCGCGCGATGCTCCTGGTCGTTGAAGAGATTCGCGAGCTCCGCCGCCGCCTGCAGACCCGCCCACACCGACGCGCACGTGAACGTGAAGACGCCTTGCCGCTCCTCCCACATGTCGAAGGACGGACGCGGCAGACACGTTTCCGTGTCGCGGTAGCGCACGAGGAAGTCGGCGGCATTGACGACGAGGCGTTGATAGACGGCGCGCAGCAGGTCGAGATCGCGCGTGCGGGCGTAATGGCGGCCGAGGAGCCAGATCACCAGCGCGGTCTCGTCTTCCTGGATGGGAAGCTGCGGACGGCCGTCGCGCACCCACGGATGCCACAGCGGCGCGATCGAGCCGTCGGGGTTGTACTTGTTGAGGAAGAAGCCCTCGTCGCGGATGACGTCGCAGGCGAAGAGCAGGAAGCGGCGCGCGAGCTCGGGAAAGCCGGCGCGGTCCATCGCATCGCAGACGAACGCCGCGTCGCGCGTCCAGACGTACGAGTAGTGATCGTTGTGGCCCCACGCGATGTCGGAGTCGTTCGCCGCGACGACGCCGCCACCGCGATCGCACTGCGTCGCCACGATGAGCAGCGAGCGCCGATAGAGATCGATGATCTCGTCCGGCAGCGCGCTGAGATCCGCGTCCGGCTTGTTGACCCACGTGTACCAGTACGAGCCGGTGCGGGAAAGCAGGTGCGCGGCGGTCTCGGCGCGAACGCGCTGATCGAGCGTGCGCACTTCGTCGTAGGACGTGCCGGTGCAGATCCAGTACAACGCCGTCGCGCTGCCGTTCGCGTCGAGATGCAGCGGAATGCCGATGGTCGAGTCGACGGCGCCGTGCGCGATTGCGTTCATCGACAGCACGCCATCCTGCGCGTCGGCGAACGATCCTTCCGCGCCGGTCGTGCTGCTGCGCCCGCACGCGTACTCGTGCACGCCCGCGTCACCATCGACCGCACAGTCGACGAGCACGTAGCGCCGCGCCTTGTACTGCACGATCGCGCCGGCGTTCGGCTCGAACATCACCGTGTCGCCGATGGCGTTGCCGTACAGCGAAAAATCATGATGCAGGAACAGCTTGATGTCCCGCGCCTCGGCGCGCAGGTTCCGCACGACGATCTTGCGGACGTAAACGTTCGAATCGGGATCGACCGCGTCGTAGCAGCGCAGGCGGATGCCGATGCCGTCGTGCTGCAGCTGCACGTCGGTGACGAGCGTGTCGCGCAGATAGTCGAGCGTGCGCTGCCACGGCGCCTCGTCGGTCGGATGCAGCTGCTCATCGCAGAAGACGCCGAAGCGGAACCGCGCCGCGGCATGGTTCTCCATGCCGACGCGCGGAAAGTAAAAGTCGGCCAAGCGGTACTGCGCGTCGAACGCGACGAGCAGCGAGCCGTTGCCGATCGGTAAGTCGCGAGGCACGGCGCGAGAGTCTAACGTCGAATGACGAACGCGGTGAAGCCATCCGCGCCCGATTCCGGCGTGAGCCGCAGCACGCCGCCGTCGATCCACGCGCGCGCACCCTCGGGAACGAACGGTGTCGCGTCGACGTGGCGGCCGTTCACGACCGCGTCGTTCTCTTCCGGCTCGAGCGAGCAGGTCGAATAGACGACGTACTGCGACGCGAGCTCCAGCGCGGAGTCGAGCAGCTCGCGCTGCAGCTTTGCGAAGGCGGCGAGCTCGCTCTCGCGCAGCCGCCACTTGATCTCCGGATTCTTGCGGATCGTGCCGGTGGCGCTGCACGGCGCGTCGAGCAGCACGACGTCGAACTTGCGCGTGAAGGGCGGGCGGCGGCCGTCGGCGACGACGATGCGGTCGTGATGCTTCGCGAGCGGACGCAGGCGCGCGATGGAGACGTCGTTCGCCACGACACGCGCGCCGCGATGGCGCATGTAGATCGTCTTGCCGCCCGGCGCCGCGGCAAGATCGAGGACGTCCTCGCCGCACGCGCGCGCGATCGCGGCGATGACGGCGCTGCCTTCGTCCATCGGATGGAACCGCGCGCGATCGAGCTCGGCCGACGAGCCGTGCAGCTTCCAGAGCTCGGGCACGAGCGTCGACGCAATCGCGTCCGGCGGCGCCTCGCCCGCGAGCGCGAGCACGTCGGGATACGAGAGCTGCTGATTCGCGTCCGCGATCTTCGACGCGCGCTCCGCGCCGTACGCGCGCGTCCAGCGCTCGATGAGCCACGGCGGATGCGCGGTGCGCGTCGCGACATCGCGCGGCTCGGGTGCGTGCCCTTCGGACACGCGGCGCAGCACGGCGTTGACGATGCCGCGCGCGCGTTTCGGCGCGAGGTCGACCGTCTCCGACACGGCGGCGTACTTTGCGACGTCCATGTACAGCAGCTGATAGACGCCGGTGCGCAGAACCTCGACGACTAGCGTGTCGAGCTTCTTCAGCGGACGCGCGGCAAGCTCGCTGATGACGAAGTCGAGGCGCGAGCGCCAGCGCAGCACGCCGAGGACGAGCGTGCGCACGAAACCGGTCTCGTGCTGCAGGACGAGCGACGCGTAAAGACCTTCGCGCTCGATGCGCTGCAGGAGATGAAGCGCGCGCTCGCGGTCGGTCATGGAACCCGTTCGCCGATGCGCCAGCCGAGGCCGCGCGCGACGGCGGCGGCGGGCGTGCGCGGCTTGCCCGGACGCTGCATCTCGACGATGCGCAACGCGCCGTCGCCGCACGCGATGGTCACGCCGTCGTCGATCGCGAGGATCGTGCGCGGGGCGGCGGACGCTTGCACCGCTGTCAGCTCGGTGAGCTTGATCGGCTCGCCGTTGCTGACGACGAAGATCCCGGGCCACGGATCGAACGCGCGGAAGCGGTTGTAGATCGCCTGCGCGCCTTCGTCGAAGCGGATCTCGCCCTCGGATTTTTCGATCTTCGGCGCGAGCGTCGCGCGGGCATGATCCTGCGGCGTCTCGACGGCGTGCTCGAGATCGCGCAGCACGCGTGCGAGCGCCTCCGCGCCGATCGTGGAGAGCCGCCGCGCGAGCGCGGGCGTCCGCTCGTCGGCGCCGATCTCCGTCGTCGCAATCGCCAGCATCGGACCGTGATCGAGCTCTTCGTCGATGCGCATGATCGTCGCGCCGGTGACCGCATCGCCCGCCTCGATCGCGCGCTGGATCGGCGCGGCGCCGCGCCAGCGCGGCAGGAGTGAGCCGTGCAGGTTGAAACAGCCGAGCTTCGGCGCATCAAGAATGGGCTTGGGCAGCAAGAGGCCGTAGGCGACGACTATTGTCGCGTCGAGACTGAGCGCGGCGAACAGCTCCTGCTGCGCCGGGTCTTTCAGCGACACCGGCGTGCGAACCGGCAGTTTGTGCGTGAGCGCGAGCATGTGCACGGGCGACGGCTCGGTTTCATAGCCGCGGCCTTTGGGACGCGGCGGTTGGGAATAGACGCAGGCGATGTCATGGCCTTGGCCGATCAACTCGGCGAGCGTCGGCACCGCGAAATCGGGCGTGCCCATGAAGGCGAGGCGAAGCGCCACCGCGAACTAGCCGGCGTCTTTCAGACGCTTCGCCTTTTGCAGCTTGCGCAGCGCCATCGAGCGCTTGAGCTTCGACAGGTGATCGATGAAGAGCACGCCTTCGAGATGGTCCATCTCATGCTGGAGGCAGGTGGCGAGCAGGCCGTCGGCTTCGATCTCGTGCTTCTTGCCATCGCGGTCGAGGTACTCGGCCTTGATGCGCGCGGAACGCTCAACATCTTCCCAGATCTCCGGCACCGAGAGGCACCCCTCTTCGAAGGTCGCGATCTCTTCCGAGCGCCAGGTGATGACCGGGTTGATGAAGTGGCGCGGGTTCTTCTTGCCGTCTTTCTGGTCGAGGTCCATCACGATGATGCGCTTCGGCTCACCGATCTGCACCGCGGCGAGGCCGATGCCGTCTGCCTCATACATCGAATCGACCATGTCATCGATCAGCTTGCGCACCGCCGCGTCGACGGTTTCGACGGCCGTAGAGACGGCTTTGAGGCGCGGATCGGGCGCGGTAAGGATGGGTCGGATGGCCATGCGCCGGGAGATAGTCGCGGAACCCGGCACGGTCAAGGGAAACGCTGAAACACATGGAATTAGGGCTGATTGTGCTGGGCATTGCGATCGTCGCGGCGGCGGGAATCATGGCCTTCGCGATGCGCGGCCGTGCGCCCGTTGCTGCGCCCGAGGTGCCGCCGCCCGATCCGCGGCTCGACAGCGTGATGGCGCAGCAGGGCGAGATCGCGGGCCGGTTCCAGCAGACGGTGGAGGCGCAGGCGGCACTGCAGCGCACGTTGTCAGAACGGATCGAGGCGCTGGACAAGCGGCTTGGCGAAACGCTGAGCGCGAGCGCAAGCCAGACTGCTGCGACCATCGCGGGCATCGGCGAGCGGCTGAACGTCATTGACCAAGCTCAGAAGAACATCACCGCATTGTCCGGTCAGGTCGTCAGCCTTCAGGAAATCCTGTCGGACAAACAGACGCGCGGCGCGTTCGGCCAGGAGCGCATGGAGGCGATCATCGCCGACCAGCTGGCGCCCAACCAGTTCGAGTTTCAGTTCACGCTGTCGAACGGCAGACGCCCGGATTGCGTGATCCGCGTGCCGAACGTCGAAGGCGTTATCGTCGTCGACGCCAAGTTCCCTCTCGAGGCCTATGAAGCGTTCCGCAGTCTTCCTGCAGACGGCGATCGCAAAGCCGCAACGGCACGTCTGCGTGCCGACGTACTGAAGCATGTGA
>JAFATB010000014.1 GCA_019244185.1 Acidobacteriota bacterium | reverse complement strand
CGCCGGCTACGCCCCCTTCAACATCCAGAACCTCGGCGGCTCCCTCTATGTCACGTACGCGAAGGTCGGCATGGACGGCGAGGAGGAGAACGGGCCCGGCAACGGCTACGTGCGCAAGTTCAACACGGACGGCGTGCGCGATCTCACCTTCGCCATCAACAACGGTGCGCTCGATGCGCCGTGGGGTGTCGCCGTCGCACCCGCATCGTTCGGCATCTTCAGCGGCGATCTGATCGTCGGCAACTTCTCGGATGCAGGCCAGCTGCATGCGTACAACGCGACGACGGGCGCCTTCATCGGTACGCTGCAGGATCCTAGCGGTGCGCCGATCGAGATCGATCAGCTGTGGGCGCTGCAGTTCGGCAACGGCGGCAATGGCGGCGACGTCAACGCGCTCTACTTCACCGCTGGCATCGCCGACGAAACCCACGGCCTCTTCGGCGTGCTGCGCGCGACCGCGGCGCAGCCCGCGTCGCTGATCCGTTTCGTCGCCGACAACTTCGCCGCCGCGGAAACGCAGGGCAGCGTCAACATCACCGTCATCCGCGAAGGCGACACGAGCGGCAGCGCGACCGTGAACTACGCGGCCGTCACCGGTTCCGGCCCCGGTTTCGCGGACGCCTCGGACTTTACGCTCGCGCCGAACACGCTCACGTTCGCCCCCGGCGAAACGTTCAAGACCTTCAGCGTCGGCATCACGAACGACACGCTGACCGAAGGCGACGAGACGCTGCAGCTCGTGCTCAGCAACCCGACCGGCGCGCAGCTCGCGGCGCCGTCGCAGGCGACGCTGACGATCGTCGACAACGGCACCGGCGTCGCCAATCTCTCCATCACCAAGTCGGCGGTCACGAGCGTGCAGCCGGGAACGTCGTTCTCGTACACGATCACCGTCGCGAACAGCGGTCCCGACGCCGCGACGAACGTCGTCGTCACCGACAACCTCCCGCCGCAGGTGACCTACGACTCGGCCACGGCATCGCAGGGCACCTGTTCCGGCACCACGACCGTCGTCTGCTCGCTCGGTACGCTGAACAGCGGCGCGAGCGCGACGATCACCATCATCGTCGACGCGCCACCGTCCAGCGCGACCGTTTCGAACACCGCCACCGTGACTTCGGATCAGTCCGATCCCAACACCACGAACAACGCGGCGTCTGCCGTCGTGCAGGTCGCGGCCCCGGTTCCGACGTTGTCCGAGACGATGCTCATGCTGGTGGCGCTGCTCCTCGCCGCGATCGGCGCGCTGCGGCTGACGCGTGGCTGATGCCTTCCTCTGAGGTGATCGCGCGCGGAAGCGCGCGATCACTTCGCGCAGAGCCGCGCGTCCGCTCCAGTGCTCCAGCGCCACCGCGGGAAGTAGACGTCGTTCTCGGCGTCGATGAGCTCGTGCCTCCGCGCCTCGAGGTTCCTCACGTCTCTATGCGTTGTAAGTCGAGACGACGTCCGCACTCCTCAACACGGCGAGCGAGTTGACGGAGCAGGTTACTCACTTGGTCAATACGAAGGCTCCTGCCATCTCAACTGTTCGCGTTAATTGGCCGGACGCTTTCCAGCGGAGAAGCTCGTCTCGTTGCGTCTCATGGAATGCGGCCGCGGCGTCGCCGGTGGCGAAGAGTCGTGCATAGAAGGCTCGCATGAACGCGGCGGTCGCCGCGTCGTCGATCGGCCAAAGCGAAAAAAGGAGGTACTGCGTTCCTGCGAGCGCGAAGCCGCGGCGGAGGCCAAGGATACCCTCGCCGACACTGACGTCGCCGGCGCCGGTGTCGCACGCGGCAAGAACCGTCAACCACGTGTGGCTGAGATCGAGCCCGCTCGCTTCTTCGGCGGTCAGAATGCCATCGTCCGCAGCCGGGACCGTCTCTCCGCGGCTCCAACGCTTCAGAGTCTCGCCACCTTCGGCCAGCAGGATGAAGCCGCGGTACATCGGATTACGGTTGAGCCGATTGGCGATCGCCTGCGAGGCATCGTCGTCGAGCTGACCGCCATGCGTCGCAAAGTGCAGAACGCCCGGATTACGTTGTCGTACCAATTCATGCTCGGTCGCGACTTCGCCGGCTAGTATCGTGGCGGCCCAGCCGTGCGACTCGCTGATCTTCGCAATGGCCTCCACCTCACGACGGCTGTAGATCAGGTCTCCTCTGCCGTCGGCGAACGCAACGACCGTGTGAGCGAACGACGGCGGCGCCGGTCGCAGCAGGTCTCGGCCGGAGCCGACTTGCGTCAGCTGCCAGGTTTCGAGAACGAAACGGTCTTTCTCGTCCAGCAGGACTGCCCACGGGAGAAACGACGTGGCACCGTCCGGGCTGAGGAACACCTGTTGCGTACCCTCTGGCAACGCACGGACCAGCGGCGCCCAAAGCGACTGATACAAGGAGCGTAGCGTGCTTCGCATCTCTTCATCAGAGGCAGCGAGCGCGTCGTTGACCTCCTGGGACGTCGCACTTCGTGACTGGCCCTGAACCCGGCGAGTTAGTTTGCTGATCGCGGCGTCGATCGGCTCCGCATCGCTGAGCGGCACCCATGATGCGGAGCCGGATTGGGGAATGACCACGCCGCCATATGCCCACACCGCTTTCGCACGGCTCGTATATCGCTGATAGCGGATGATCTCGACAAGCACCGCCTGTGGGCCGAGCGTGCGCTGCACGGCCGGAAGACTGATGGGCACCTGATGCTGCGGGGCTTCGCGCGACAGACGGCGTGCCAATGCAGTCTCTTCTCTGACCAGCTCGCGTTGCAGTGACTCGGGGGCGGCGCTGCTGCGGGAGGTCTCCTCCATCAGCCGGACCTTCAGTTCGCTGATGCGGTCGAGTTGATCGCGGTCTTCCGGCGAATTGCTCCTGCGCGCCAGCGCGCGATCCGCCAGCAGCGAGTCGAGGACGACACCTTTCATGGTGAGCGCCGCATCGGCGAGCAGTGATGGATCGCCGAGATTCGCCAGTTGATCGAACGGAGCGGCCTGCGCTCGATAAGCGAGTCGCTGCATCTCGGAACCGAAGGCCAGGATGCGCTGCAGTTGTTGCTTGGTCTGCTCGTGCGCCTGCCGGCCCAATGTGGTCGCGCGCTCCGTCTGACCGCGAAATTGGGCGACGAGCGCCAGTTCACGGATCGCACGAATGCGAAGTTCATCATCGCCGGGCTGCGGCTGGAGAATGGCGATGGCGCGCGTCAGCAATCGATCCGCTGCGACTAGTTCATTCCGGCTGAGCGCGGTCAGTGCGCAAAGCGTCATGGCAGCAGCAGCCATGCGGGAGTTCTCACCGTTGAGCTTCTGGGCAAGCACCAGCGTCTCCTGCGCGAGCGGGTCTGTATGGTCATAGTCCTCGGCGGTGGCGTACACCGTCGCCAGGTTCATCAAGACCATCAGGCGCTCCGCCGATCGATCCGCTGTGAGCGAACGTGCCTCCGTAAGGCGACTCACTGCCTGATCGAAGTTCCGAAGCGAGGCGAGTGTGTAACCGAGAGACATGAGCACCTGGAAACGAACCGTCCGGTCGAGATTCGGCTCCTCCAGGAGTTTCTCGCCGACCGACCGCGCCGAAACGAAATCCCCAATCGAGGCATCGAGCATTTCGACATCGGCGCGCAGAATCTGTGCGGTGCGGCTGTGCTCCATTCCGGCGGGTCGAAGTGAATCGATCGCTTCACCGAAGGTCAGCTCTGCATGGTCCACGTCGCCCAAAAGCCAATACGCGGTGCCCAGGTTCTGCAGCATGATGAGCCGCGGTTCGCGAGTCTCCTCTTTCTCCGGATGCAGAAGCTCCACAGCATTGCGAAAACACTTGATCGCCTTGTCGTGCCGGCCGGACTGGTTGTGCCACATCCCGCGATTGTTCTCGACCCATGCCCGATACAGCGGCGCAGCACCGCTCTTGTTCAGAATGGCTTCCGCTTCGTCGAAAAGCTGCTCCGCTTTCGCATCGTCGCCAACCGCGGCATACAAGGTTGCGAGATACCCGCAACCGCGCCCGACGGCCGGCGTGTCGCCGAACAATCGCAGACCCGCCAGCACCGGCTCAAACCACCGGATCGTCATGCGCACCACATCTGGAGAGACTGGAGGCAGCGGCGCGCCTGGAATCGACACGAGGCCGCCCATCTTCTGCATTGGCGCAGAATCCGGCTGAGGAAGCCAGTCCGCACGGGCTTCGAGGGCGAGACACGTCACCAAGGCGACGAGCGATAATGCCTTCAGGTTGGGCATGATCAACTCTCGTTGCTGTACAGGATGCCCATTCGTTCGACGATCTGGTTCGCCGTTCCGGTCACGACCGTACAAACCGCCGTACGTTCATTGACCTGAATAACTTTGATGCGCGCGCGTTCGTGCACGACCTCGTCGAGCACTTCGCCCGTATCGGGATCGCGCAGAATTTCAGACTCGCCGACGATGAATTCATCACCTGCGCTCACACCTTCACGCGATCCTCGGTTTACGATGATCCGGTCTTTGTCCACTTTCACGACGGATCCGCGCCAGCGGATGGACGGGAGTTGATTCACCATCCAAGGGATCGCTTCCTCGATCGCTTTCTCAAATGCCGCCTGCACGTTGTCATCGCGTCCCATGCTCACGGCGTTTCCGCGGTCGGACTGGGCAACGGAGAAAGACCGTGCCTGCGCAACGCCGACGAAGTTGTGCGCCGCAACCACCGCTCCCGTGGAGGTGTCCACGATCTGCATCGTGGCCCGGATCTCGGTCGTCTTGCGTCCCGCGTTGACGCGGAACTTTCCGATGCCCACGCCGCCACCCTGATCGGCGGCCGCTTCCTTGAAGTCCGTGATGATCCCTTCGACGAGCAGCTGGGCGGGCGTCATTTGGCCACGTACAGCCGATTTCTTGCCTTGGGCGGTGATTCCGGAGCCGACGCGCAGTTGTTCCTTCAATGCCTGCAACTGCGTCTCCGTCTGCGATACGACGATGAAATGACCACTTTCATAGAGTTTAGTGGTCAACAGTGTTGCCCATTCGTCACCCAATGAACGTTCGCTGCTGGTCTTGTTCTCAAACTTCGCAACGACCACGCTGTAGCGAAGACTCCCTCGCGGCGCCTCGGCGAACGAGGAGCCCACAACGAGGAACAGTGCGAAACAAAAACCTGCAGAGAGGAGCCGAAAACCGTTGATCGTCATCATCTTTCCTTCCGTATGGCGTCTTGTGTCAAGGATGGACATCCCGCGATCGCAGCACCGCAAGCGTCCCGGCCAACAGCACCACCGCATTCGTCAGCAGGACAGTGGCGTCGGCCGAAGCGGACGAGCGGCCGGCGGTCGGGAAATAAGGTTCGGCCAGATCCGTCCCGGCGTGATCGGCCCGCGCGAGCCTCTGTTTCGCTTCGAGCCCAATGGCCAGCTCGAATGCCCAGCGGGAGGGAACGAGTTGCGCCAGCGTCCGCGCAGGTTGCTCCATCGCGTGCGGCGGCTGCATCATCCCGCCCAGAACGACCATCGGAAGAATTGCCAGCGGCACCAGGGAGATCGCGACTTCTGAACTCCGCGCCACCGCCGAGATGAGCAGACCCAGTGACGTACCAATCAAGGTACTCAGAAAGAGGCACAGGAGAAGATGTGTCGCGGAAGTATCGATCCGGCAGCCGTGATGGACAATTGTCAGGAGAAGCAGACATTGTGCGAGTCCGAGCACGCTCAGTAGGCCGAGCTTTGCGGTGACGTAGGCCGCGAGACGCAAACCGATGACGCGCTCGCGGCTGAACACCGCCCATTCGGCGACGATCTCGCGCGCGGCGTTCGAACAGCCGAACCACATCGCGGCGATGTTCATCAAAAAGAGGAGCGTCGTTGTCGCTGTCCCTGCACGAATTGCAGAACCCGCGTCCGAAGCGCGACTGGCTCCGCCAAATACGGCTACGAGCAGAAAGGCAATGATCGGCGCTTGCGCAAAGAGAATCGCGCTGTTCCAACCGTCGCGTGCCTTCAGCGTGAAGCCGCGGCGCAATAACATCAGTGCCTGTCTCAACGCCGAGGGCCGGCGTGGCGCCTCCGTCTGTGCCGGATTTTGGGCCGCCGTTCGCCCCGCCCGATCATCCACATAGTGGGTTTTGATCGCGGACCGTTGGTACGACTCCAGCCATTCATCCGTGGACCGTGCTGTTAAACCACGCAGGACGCCATCCGGTGATGGTTCGTCTCCGACCTCACGGCCGGGATTGAAAAAGCGAATTGCCTCCGGATAAGCAGAACCGTAATACACGAGGCGCGCGGGCGCGGCGCTCGAAACATCGCGCGAAACAACCGCAAGATTGTCGAGAAGCCGGAAAACTTCGCGGCTCGGCTGATGAATGGTGAGGAGAATTGTGCGCCCCTCCCGCGCCAGTTCCCGTAACCGCTGCATCAGCGACAGGGCGTCTTCCGACGAAAGGCCGGACGTCGGCTCATCGAGGAACAGCACGGGCGGGTCGCTCAATAGCTCCATGGCGACGTTGACGCGCTTGCGTTCCCCACCGCTCACCACCTTCCGCGTAGGCGTGCCGATGATCGAATCGCGGATGTGAGCAATCCCCAGCTGTTGAAGAACCGCGTCTATGCATCGCGCAATCTCCCCGCGGCTCGTATCGTTCGGGAGGCGAAGGCGGGCGGTGAAATACAACGCCTCTCCGACGGTAAGCTCGCCGTGGAGGATGTCGTCCTGCGGCACGTAGCCGATGCCGAGACGGAATCGATCGAAATTCGCATAAAGATCCTGCCCGTTGAAGAGCACGCGGCCGCTGCTTGGCGGTTGATACCCATTGAGTGCCGTCATGAGCGTCGTCTTGCCGGCTCCGCTCGGGCCCATCAGGGCCACCAGTTCGGACGGTAAGAGCGTCAGTGAGACGCCCTCCATCAGTACCCGCCTGCCAGCGCGAATCGCGACGTTACTCGCCTCGATGCGCGTGTTGCCGCGATAGTCGCGTCGCTCCAGGCGCTGGTCATCGAGCAACACGATGCGACTGGCACCGAGATCAATGACATCGCCGACGGCCAGCGCGGCCGTTGCCTGCACTCTGCGGCCATTGACGAATGTGCCGTTGGTCGAGCGGAGATCCGTAACGCTCCACCGCGATGCAGTGCGCGCGATACGCGCATGGTTGCGCGACATCAGCGGATGATTGATGACGATGTCGTTGTCGGGCGTCCGTCCCACGAGCAGAGTGGCGTCGCCGCGAACGTCGATATTCGTGACGGTCATCTCACGGCTCCAGCATTGCGGGATGCATTTGCCGCACGCAATTGGCTCCAGTTCTGGTCGATCGCCTGTCGGAGATCCGCCGTGGCTCCAATAAACGCTTGTCGCGCTTTCTCTGAAGTCGACAGTTCGGAATATTCAACGCCTTCCGTCCATCCCGAGCCGAGGGGGCGGTTCACCGGAAGGAGATAGGCATTGAGGCGCAGGCGCGCCGCCTTCATCGACAACGACTGGCCTTCGAGACTGAGGCTGCGATGGTCGCCCTCTTCAACGCGAATGAGAACCAGTACGTGAAAGCCGCTACTGAGAAGTTGTGCGCCAAGCGCGTTGGCCGCGACGTTCTTGCGGCCAAGGAGCTCCTCGACCGCCGGATCGCCGTGCTCGTCCGCAACGTCATAAGCGGACAGGCGGCGCTCGAACTCCTGCTCCAGCGCGGCCGCCATCACGGCGTCACCGCCGGCTCCGATGACGGCGATCCGTGGCCGTTCCGGCAGCGGCTCCACGTGCGGCGCCACTGGAACCGGCGGTATGTTCGGCCGCGATTGCGTCGGTGAGTCCGGAGTGAACGGTGGCGGGGCCATCACCTGCTGGAGATGAATGTCTGGCCGCGACACAGCACCGTAGGGATGTGTGGGAGCCGCCGGCTTTACGGCGATCGAGGTTGCTTCGTACTTTGCCGGCGCGCTAGCGGCCGTCGAGTTTGTTTCGTTGCTCGCCGGCGTGCCGACGGTTGTCACCGTACCCAGGACTGGCTCTTGTCGCTGTTCCGCTTTCCACTCTGCCTGCCGTACCGCGAAGATCCCCGCAACGGCGAGCGTGCACGCTCCTCCTGCGACGAGCCGGCGCTGAAGGGAGCGCCGCTTCCGATCGCGCATTTCCGCGGGAGAGAGTCCTCGAGAGGCGTCCGTCGGAGCAACGAAGAAGCGCGATTGATGCACAGTGCCGCCCGCGATCGGCGCTGACATGGAAACTGTTCCCGCGGAGGCCCGAAGGTCGGCCGACGCGAGGGCCGCGGAAAACGATTCACAATTCGGAAAACGATCGCTGGGCTTCTTCGCTAACGCACACGCGACGATTGCCTCGAGATCCGGTCCGATCGACGGATCGACAGAACGCAGCGGCGGCGGCGGTTGTGTGACGTGAGCCTGCAGGATCGCGAAATCGGAATCAGAGGCAAACGGCCGCCGGTGCGCGAGCAGTTCGTACAGTACGATCCCAAGCGAATAGATGTCGGCGCGGCCATCAACCTGGTTCGGCGTCACAATCTGCTCGGGACTCATGTAGGCCGGAGTTCCCACCGTGACTCCGGTGGCCGTCAGCCCGGGCGCCGCATCGCCCCGCGCGATCCCGAAATCGACGACTACGATCTCATTTCGCGCGTTGAACATCAGATTCGCGGGCTTGATGTCGCGATGAACGATCCCGCGTTCGTGTGCGTGTCCGAGGCCGGCCAGCGCTTCTCGCATCCAAGCGATAGCTTGGGCTCGCGGGATGACCTCCCCGTCGGCCAGCCGATCCGACAAGCTGCCTCGCTCCAGATACTCGATCACCAGGTACCAATGACCGTCTTGCTCGAGGTAATCGAGCACTCGCGCGATGTTCGGATGGCGGAGTTGCGATTGCAGTTCGGCTTCCCGCCGGAAGCGCTGCCGGAATCCTTCGGCGGATTCCAACCCCGGCGACAACACTTTCACCGCGGCTTCCGTGCTCAACGAGAAGTGCCGGGCCTTGTAGACCGCGCCCATTCCGCCGCGGCCAATCTCCTTTTCGAGAATCCAACTACCGATACGGCGACCGAGCATGCCTCCTCCGACCCGTTGAGGCGTTTCCCTGTGATTTCCGGGCTTTGGAGGCGATAGACACACCTCGATCGCGAATGTTGGATTCAGTTCCCTAACAAGTGACGGAAGACCGTGTCTGTAGCGGACGAACACCTCAATTCGGAGACGCAAATGAACCATGCGAGACCGTCACGCGTCGCAGCATTCGCCGCTTTGCTTTCTCTCCTCTTCTTCGCGTGCGCGATCGATGAGGACCTGCGTATCAATGCCGACGGCTCCGGCACCTACCGATTGAAGATCACGATCCCGGAGGATCTCGCCAGCGACTTGGGAACCGTCCGGACGGATGCCGCAAAAGAAGGCTTTACGGTCGTGGAAGAAGGACGAGCAGGGAAAGATCGCTTCGCCATTCTCCGCAAAGACTTTACCGACGTCACGGCTCTCAACGACAGCAATAGCCGATTTGCACTGACGATCACCAAAATGGGATGGCTGAGACGCGAATACCGGCTGGATGCAACGCTGCAGCCGGTCGGCTACGGCTCGTTCAAACGGCATATTGCCGTGACGATGCCGGGAAAGATCAGCGCCAGCGACCACGGCGAGATCGACGGCTCACGAGTGCGCTGGGATGCGACGACCGGCGGCTCAATCCATATCACCGCAGGGGGCTACGCCATTCCGTTTTCACGCGCGGCAAGCACTCTGATCATCGTGGCGACGATCGCCGGATTGGCGCTTCTGATCGCGCGCCGGAAGCATGGAGCCGATTCACGGCCCGCCTGCGCAACCTGTCATGCACCACTCGTCCGTGGTGCCCGATTCTGTGCGGATTGTGGCACAGGGGCACCCGCGGCACAAATCTGAGGAGGAAACAATGTTCTGTGTAAATTGTGGGATGGCGAACGAAGGCAGCACACTGGCCGCATGCGTGCACTGTGGCAAATCCAATCAGCCGGTGTTTTCAGCGGCCGATGCGCGGCGAATCATTCAGTCGGCGTCCGGTGATGCATTCACGGCGATTCGCCAGATCACCTCGGATCCGATCGGCGGCTTGACGAGGTCGTACGCGACGCTCGGCGAGGAGCGGGCCCGCGCGGCGGGCATCGCTCTCGGCGTCGCATTTGCGCTAGCCGTCGGGATCGCGAGCGCGATCACCGCGTCGCACATCGGGTTCAACGGCATCGCCAAGCTGCTGCTCGGCATGACGGTCGTCGGACTCGTGCCGTTTGCCGCGATGGCGGGCGTCAGCGCCGGAGCTCGAAAGGCGTTCCGCGCCGACGGCGCGTTCGGAGCAGATCTGCTGTCGTGCGGGGTGGCCCTTCAACCATTCAGTATCGTGTTCATCATCGCGGCGCTGCTGGGCATTGCGAACTTCCAGACGGTGGCGCTGGTGAGCCTCTTCGCATGGACGTACATGCTGTCGATTCTGTTCACGGGCTGCACGCAGCTCGCGCACATTCCGCAGCGTTTCGCCCCAACGGTCATCGCCGTCATGCTGCTCGCAGCAATCTGGGCGACACGCGTGGTAGGTGGGTGGCTTTTGAGCGACGATCCATTCATCCGCTTCTTCAACTGACCGATGCGCCGGGCGCCGTCACTCGGCGACCCGGCGCCGCCTCAGTTGCGCGGTACTCGCAGCGTGTAGGTAGCGAGGACGTCGCGGCGCGACTCTTGGAGGCCGTAAATCACGAGTCTATAGCGGCCGGCCGGGAGAAAGGCACGCGGAACGAAGATGGTCAAGGTGTTGTCCGTATGGCGCCGCAACCCATTGGCGCTGTACAGCAGCCGTGACGGCGTGGTCGCGAGATCCAGCAACGCGACGGCATAGGCGTCGTACCGTGGCGCGTTGATGAGAGCTGCGGCAAACACGAAATCGGCGTTGCCGCCCGGCAGCGTCGCCGCTCGGTCTTCGCCGAGGCCGCGCTCACCATCGGGCAGGAGCAGACGGTTGTCCAGATTCGTGCGAGGTTCCGCCAACTCGTGCTCGAGTCTGCGATTCGTCTGATGCGATTCCATGAGCAAGCCTCCCAGAGCGAGTGCCGTCACGGATGCTGCGATCGCCCATCCTTTTCGGATGTACCACGGGCGGGCCGGCTTGATCGGCGCACGTATCCGCTTCCAATCCCCTGCAACCTCCGCGTCCGTTAGGACAGACGGAGCATCCTCGGGAGGGAACGGCGCCGTCAACGCGTCGAGTAGTTCAGGAACATGGACGAGGTACTCGCGAACGCGCGCCTCCGCTACACCGGTCAGTTCTCCGCGCGAAAAGGCGAGCACCTCCTCATCGGTTGGCGGCTCACCCAGGGACGCCAGTTCTGCATCCGAGACCGCCTGCACCGCCTCGTGCCAATCATTCTTTGTCATCGTCGCCTCCCGGCGGGTCCTCGCCGACTTGTGCCTTCAGTCGGACGCGAGCCTCGTGGAAACGTGCCCGAGCCGCAACGTCCGTGATCCCGCAAATGTGCGCGATCTCTTTATAGGTTTTCCCCTTCATCCGCAGGATAAACGCATGTCTGCTCCCTGGCGGTAGCTGCGCGATCGCTGCTCGCAACTTCCGTTGCCGATCCGCCATCGCTTCATGCCGCTCGATCTTCAAATCCGCGGGAAGCGCCTTGTCTTCGAGGTCGTGGGCCAGCTCGTGAACCGCAGACATGACGGCTTCGCGCTTCTTCGCGTGGAGGCGCCGGATCTCGTTGGATACGTGGCGGCGGGCCGTGGTCTGGATGAAGTTCCACTCGGAGTCGCCCCGATACGTATCCATGTGGGTTAAGACACGGATGAAGATCTCTTGTGTGAGTTCCTGCGCATCGTCGCGTGAGAATCTGCAGTTCATCACGTACGACACGACGCGACGGTAGTACCGCTGATACAAGTCCTCGAAGGAAGGGATCCGTCCGCCCGCACTCCAGCCGCCGATGTGCATTCGTCGAATATCATTAGCGAACTCCTTCTCTCAGTAAAGACGGCCGTGAGGCAAGGGTCCATCCGCAGGGAGTTCTGATGCTCGAAAAGTCGCGTTCCACCGTGGCGAGAGTCGCCACCGTCTTCGTTCTGTGTGTCGCCGCTTCGTGCGGCCGCGAGACGAACGTATCGTCCAACGCGCCACGGCGTCCGGTCGCTGCGCGGCGCACTCTGGCACGGCTGACCGATGCGCCGGAATGGTCGCCCTGCACTGTTTCGCTCCGGCCCGGGCATATCGTCCAGGAAGCGGCCTGCGCGTCTCACATTGCCAATGCACCCGTGTCTGTTGGCGGCAAAGACTGCGACGACATGATCGGCAATCACGAGGAAACACTTCGCACACTCGTTGCTGCACCACGTTGCACCGATGCAGCAATCCGGCGGCTACGAACGCTCGCCGAACAACAGCCACAGGCCGGACGCCTCTGGAGCGACCTCGCTGCCGCTTATGCACTGCGCGCGGAACGCGACGACCGGCCGTCGGATCTTCTTCGCTCGCTCGATGCGGCAGAGGCGGCGATTGCGCGGGACCCGCAACTGACCGAAGCGCGATTCAACCGTGCGCTCGCCCTCGAACAAGTCGGTCTACCGAAGGAAGCAGAGGAGCAATGGGACCAGTTGCGCCGCGGCTCTCGGTCCGGTTGGACGCGTGAGGCAGACGAGCACTGGAGCGCGCTGAGACGAGATGCATCGAGAGCCGCAGCCTCGCAGTGGCCGCGCAATCAAGAGCGCATCGAAGCCGTCGTCGCGGCGGGAGACCGCAAGGCGCTCGCAAGTCTCATCGACCCCTTCCGCGGCGCGGCGCACCGTTACGTCGAGGAAGAGGTTTTGCCGGCGTGGGCGGCGGCAGCCGCGTCCGGTGATGCTGGTACCGCGCAACGTCAACTGGCGATCGCAGACGCGATTGCGCAGACCCTCACTATCGGGACGGGCGACCGTTATCTGTTGAGGATCGTCGAGCGCATTCACGAGGTCGAGCGCGCAAAGGACGAAGTGATGCTCGGTCGACTCCGGCGCGGTCACGCGGCGTACGGGGATGCGAGACGAACCGAACGCGCAATCGGTGCGGAGCGAGCGGAACGTACGTTCGCGCGAGCGCAGCAACTCCTCACAGACGCGAAAAGCGAACTGGCGTGCAGCGCCACGATGGCCCGTGCGATTGCGCTCTCGTTTCGGAACCAGTTCGCCGAGGCGATGGCTTTACTCGAGCCCGTGGAAGCGCATGCACATGCGAACGACTATTGGTACGTCCTCGGTCGCGCGCGTTCCAATCAGGCGTATCTCTATACCTACCAAAGCCGCTTCATCGAGGCACTCGATCGGTATGACGCGGCGATCGAAGCCTTCGCCCGGATGGGCGACGCCGAAAACGTGGCGAATGCGCACACGCGAAAGATCGGCATCCTTCGAACTCTCGGCGATCCCGAACAAGCATGGACCGAGTCGTTTCTCGCAAGCCGCGATCAGGCGCGTTTCGTCGAAGCGCCATCGCGTCATGAATTCCTCGGCGAAACCGCGGAAGCTGCAACGGCTCTGGACTGTCCGAAGATCGCCCTGCTCTACCAGACAGCAGCAGTTCAGCTTTTTCAGGATCGGCTCGCAGAAACGCCTTCCACCGACTCCGACCGCATCGTCGCCTTGCACCGCAATCTCGGCATCGCGCTGCGAGGTATGGCAGCCGTTCACATCCGGTTGAATGATTACCGCCAAGCGGACCGCGATCTGTCCGAAGCGTTCCGTTTCATCAGCGAAGGCACGGCGAAGGACGACCAGGGCGTCCGCCAGGCGCTACTGGCGCGCATCAAAGGAGTCGAGGGGGACGCGGCACTCGGCGAAGAGAGGTTCGGACAGGCCGTCACCGCATTCACCGATGCGTTCCGGCTGGCGTCCGAAACGCCCTTTCGGACGTTTCGCGCGGAACTGCTGATGGGACGGGCGGAAGCATTTCGTCACGAGAATCGTCGCGCCGACTCCGAACGCGATCTCCGAGCCGCGATTGCCGAATTGCGTGCCGAAGAGGATGGCCTGCTGGATCGCCGCCGGCGAGGAAGCAGCGAAGAATTCTGGAGCGCGTACTTCTCCCGTTCCCAAGAAACGTATCAACGACTGATCCGTCTTCTCGCGGATGACAACCGGAAACAGGAAGCATTCACGTTCGCCGAACAGGCGCGCGCTTACGAGCCGCTCCATCTCGTTCTGCAACTCGACACCCTGACCACGCAGGCATTTCGTCGTTGGACACACGACGGCCGGTCGCTGGCGCTCGAAGAAATCCAATCGAGCCTTCCAGCAGATACGTTCCTGTTGGAGTACTCCGTTCTCGACGATCGCACCTATGTATGGATCGTCTCCCGGCGCACCTTCGAGATGCTGACGCTGCCGGTGCACAAAAAGGCGATCGAATCGTGGAACGACAAGCTGCGCGCGGACGCCCGCGAACAGAACATCGACGGTTTCGAAACGACACTCTGCGATGTACACCACGCCTTGGTCAGCGGCCCGCTGGAAGTGTTGGCCAGCATTCCCCACACCGCTGACGCCCGCCTCGTGTTCAGTCCCGATGGCCCGATGCATGGGCTGCCGTTCGCCGCCCTGCGATCCGACGGCGACAGCCCGTACCTGATTGAAAATCATCGGCTCTCGATCGCGGCAAGCGGAACGCTTTACATCTATTCGATATTACGGGACCGTGAGCTCGCCGTTGACGGGCGCCGTTCCGCGATACTCATCGGTGACCCAGCTTTCGTGCCGTCCAACGCCACGCGCGGTCTTGATCGGCTGCCGCGCGGCCGTAGTGAGGTCCGCCGTATCGCTCCTTTGTATGCCCCCGCGGTTCAAGTCCTGGTCGACAAGGACGCGACCGCACCACGTTTCTTCGACCTGGCACCCGACGCGGCCATCGTTCACGTCGCAGCTCACGCGGTCGCTCGGCCCGAAATGCCGTTCCGTTCGCTGATGCTGCTGGCGCCTTCGCACGATCACCTCAGCACGATCGACGCGCAGGAATTACTCACCCGGTTCCGGACCGGTCATACACGCCTTGTCGTGCTGTCCGCATGCAGCAGCACGGGAGGTGTACCGATCGGCCCGGAAGGCCTCGCGCCGTTGGTGCGACCGTTCATTACCGCCGGCGTCCCAGCCGTCGTCGGCAGTCTGTGGGACGTCGGCGATGCTCCGTCCGAGGAGTTGCTCGTCGCCTTCCATCAATATTACCGAGACGGACTCGACGCCGACGATGCGCTGCGGCTGGCGCAGATCCAGATACGAAAGCACGACGACGCCGGATTTCACTGGGTGTTCGCGTGGGCTCCATACCAAATCGTGGGGCAGGCTTCATCTCCGTTTCGGCCCAACCATACAGGAGAAAACTGATGGATTTCGTTCTCCGCATTCTCTTTAGTGGGATGATCGCGTTCATTCCGAGCGCCGACCAGAAAGAGCTCAATGTCGTTCTATTGAATACGCATGGATATCAAACGTCGGACGGCACGACTCTTCCGCATCACCAACCGTTCCTGCTGGCGCGCGCGCAAAGCTGCACCGGGAGTTGTGAACGCCGCGATCCTGCCGTCGCAACGTTTTTCTACAGCGACAAATCGGAATCTCAGGCGCTCGACGCGCTGGAGGAGGCGCTCGCCGGCGGCGCCGCATGGCAACTCGCCGGCAGCGACATCTCGGTTCACAAACCCGATGCCAGCGACGGCTGCCTGCATCCGCCGCTCTGGCTGCAGAGCGGAACGCGTGGCGCGGACGCAAATGGGCTGCGACCGGTTCCATCGAACGGGCGCGAATTGTCCGATTTCAGCTGGGTCACATCGCTCGACCAAGTATCGCCTACGCTCGGTCCTCTGAATGCCTCCGTGCTTTCCGCGCAGCCTCCGAGCATCGTGGCCGCACGTCTGAAACTCGATCGCGGAAAGATCTCCACGTATTCGCTCGTGCGGATCGACGGCAAAGTGAAGCCGCTGTACTTCCGCGCCCTCGGCGCTACGGAAAACGGCCCTTACGCGCAGGCGGGCGCCAACTGGGTGATGGCGGAGATCCGCGTCCCCGGCGACGCGGTGGAACTGATATCCAAGGACTTCGCCGGCGGCGCGACGCGCACCATGCACCTGACACCCCTCGATGGCGTCGTGGAAGTGGCAGTGTTGAACATTCCATCGTTCGAGGTCGCAACCGCTGGCGAGATTCCGCCGACGCCCGGGCCCGGGACGCATTTCGAGGAGTATTACCAGCTCGCGCAGACACCTCCGGCGACGCGTCCTATTCCGCACGCCGGAACGAGCAGCGACGAGCCGGCAGTCGAGTGGCGAACGCTGGATCCCGATGGAACGCTGCGGTCGGAATTACTGACGCGGCTGCGCATCGAGCCGGGCCGCGGCATCTACGACCGCACGCTCTGCCCGATGATCCAGTATTAGGCGCGCCTACCCGCCACTTTCCCCAACAATCCGCTCTTCCGCCTGACGGAGGTGTCTCTTGAGGAGTCCGTATTGGAACGCCTGCTGGGCGTCGTGTGTCGTTCTGTGTCTCGTTCATCAAGCCACGGCCGCAACTTCGTTCGGCATCCAAGCCGGACCGGCAGCAGCCACACGCCCAGCGGTGGTGAAGCGGGCGCTACTCGTGGGGATCAACGACTACAGCGCGTCGACGATCGCACGGAGCGCGATCCGCAATCCGCGCGGCATTAACAATCTTCGCGGTGCCGTCATGGATGTCGAAACCGCGGCAACGCTCCTCGCCGGCCGATACGGGTTCACGGCATCGAACATCATCACATTGAAGGATCAGCAGGCCACGCGCACAGCCATTCTCCAGGCCTTGGGCGCGCTCGCGTCGAAGGCCACCGCGCACGACGTCATTCTCTTTTACTACTCCGGCCACGGCTCCCAGGTTTTCAATCCCCAATCAACAGAGCCCGATCGACGCGATGAGACGATCGTGCCGGCCGACGCGATTCTTGGAGCGGCAGACATCCGTGACAAGGAACTGCGCCGGCTTTTCAATGCCATTCTCGATCGCGGAGCCCAGCTAACGGTCGTTCTCGACAGTTGCCACAGCGGCTCCGCCGGCCGAGGGATGCCGAGTGGCCTGCCCGTACGCGGCGTCAGGCCGGATTCGCGCGCCGTGATTGACGGCGCGGGCGCCGGCCCGCGGCCGGAGGATCGCGGCGCGGTGATTCTGGCGGCGGCACAGGATTTCGATCTCGCGTGGGAAACGCTGGACGCCGAAGGAAAGATGCATGGCGCATTTTCATGGGCGCTCGCCCGGGCCATGCGCGATGCGACGCCGAACGAGACCACAATCGACACATTTCTCCGCGCGCAAGCTCGCTTGCGCGCGGAGCGCGCCGACCAGGATCCAGTCCTCGCCGCCGCACCGAATGATCGCGTCCGGCCGTTCCTTGCTGGCAACAACGACGCGGCGCCGCACCACAATGCCGTCGCCGTCCGCGCTGTCGATGGCGATCGCATCGTCTTGCAAGGAGGCTGGATCAACGGCATCACCGAAGGCAGCGAACTACGATCGGCTTCCGATCCCTCTTTGGAGCTGATCGTAACCGCGCTGATCGGCTACGGAGCCTGCGAAGCGCGGCTGAATGGAAACCCGGAGCGGCTTGCGTCGAAGGCCGTCCACTCCGGCGATCTCTTCGAAATGCGTACATGGGCAGCCCCACCGTCACCACCTCTGCGTGTGGCGCTACCGGCCACGGCAACGGCGCTCGAACCGTTCGTCCGCCAGTTGAAGGAGATCGCCGTGCGCACTGGCGTGCGATGGACGGAGGATCCAACCTCCGTCTCTCCCACGCATCTGTTGCGCTATCGCGATGCCGGATGGGAACTCGTGACGGATGACCGACAGCGTTCGAGATTCTCCAAAGAGACGGATGCCGCAACGATCATCGCAGCGCTGCCACGAAATGCGAGATTGTTCGTGCAGGTGCCCCTTTCAGGCACGACGGTGAGCGAGATCGAACACGAGCACGAGGAGAGCGGCGGCAATATCACTTTCGTCAGCGATCCCGATGTCGCCGATTACGTGCTCGCCGGTCGATTCGCCGAGGATTCCGTCGAATACGCGTGGGTGCGGCCCGGGCTGGCCGTTGATGACGCGCGGCGCAGCGTTTTGCCGCTACGGACCACGTGGAAAACCGCGGCTGAAGATTCCGGTGCCCTCTTTTACGACGACCTGCTGCGTCTCGCACGCATCCACGGATGGCAAACGATGGACGCACCGCCGGACTCTGCATTTCCGTACGTCATGGCAGTACGCCGTTTGCGCGATGGTGCATGGGTCGAAGACAGTTTATTGCATGAAGGGGAGAATTATCGTCTGTGCCTGCGCGCACGCGCGACGCCATCGCCCACTGTCGCGCGCCGCTACGTTTATGCCTTTCTGATCGATAGCTGGGGCCGCGGTATTTTGCTCTACCCGGCCAGCTCTGTCGAAAACCGCTTTCCGTTGGACGCTGCCGCACCGCCTTCTGAAATCGCGCTGCCAGCATCGTTCGTCGCTTCCCCGCCGTGGGGAGTGGACACCTACTTTCTCCTGTCGACGGATGAACCGTTGCCAAATCCCTGGGTGCTGGAATGGAACGGCGTTCAGACGCGCACGCGGGACACGGCGTCACCGCTCGAGACATTGCTGTCGTCGGTGGGGCAGAAACGCTCCGGTCAACGCATCAAGACGCGCGGCTGGTCGCTCGACCGGCTCATCGTCGAGTCGCTGCCGTCCCACTGAGGTGAGGCGCGATTATGAAACGACTCCTCGTGGTTTTCATGCTACTGGCATCGCCTGCGGCGGCCAACGACGACAGGCTCGCGAATATTGGCCCGATGATCGTGGCCGGGCAAACCGCCGCCGCGCGCGACAAAATCATCGCCGCGCAGCAGGCTTATCGAGCGCAGGCCGATCGACCCAACGAAGCTGTCGCTTCGCTCATGCTCGCCATCACCGACATGGCGATGAACGACGCGCCATCAGCACGGCTGAACCTGGAAGAAGCGATCACGACCTTCGATACCATCGGCGATTCGTTCGGCGCCTGGGTCGCCCTTTGGATGCGCGCGTCGCTCGAAAGCCACGAAGGTCGTTACGACGCTGCCGCGTCAGCAGCCGAGCGGGCGCTGAAGCACCTGGCCGATGCCGCGGCGCCCGACAAGCCATTCTCCACGACGTCACTTCAGGCACTGGCCGCGGCGTTCGGTCAGCAGGCCAACATGCTGTCTTCACTCGGCGACGAATCTACAGAAGTCTTCAAACCGATTTTGCTCATGTTTGCCGAAGCGGTGACCCGGGACGCATACGGCTCCGCTTTGCTCGAGTGCGGCAAGTTGGATGAAGCGGAACGCGAATTGACGAAGGCCACGACGTTACAGCAGATGTTCGGCGGGGTTCTCGACAGTTCGATCGCACAGCATTTTGGCGATCTCCGCAGGAGGCAGTGGCGATTCGACGATGCCCGGACGGAATACAAGAAGGCGCTGAACGCCGTGCCGGGCTTACCGCGTATCGGAAATCTCGATGAACTCACCCGTGTCCACATCTACGGCAAACTCGCCGAGTTGGAAGTGCTGGGGGGGCACCTCGATGACGCGCTGGCCTGGAACGACAAGGCACTGGAAATCGTTCGGCCATCGAACGACGCCCACCGCGTGGTCGACGTTCTGACCGACCGAGCAGACCTATACCTGCGTTTCAGCCGTTTTACGGACACGGAAACGACGCTGGAGGAAGCGCTGCAACTGGCCACCACCGCGAACAATCTCAGCGACCAGGCAACAGTCTACGTGGATCTCGGTTCCTTGAACATGATGCGCGGCCACTATGGCACCGCCGCCAACCAACTGGAAACGTCCATCCGGCTGTTTCAAAACTCGAAGCTGCCTTATCTCGAGGCCTCTGCCTGGAGCATATTGGCCGACGTTTACATGCTGATGGACGCTGACGACAGCGCGAACGAGGCGTTGGCGCGCGGGATTGAACTGGCGAATCGCAGCGGCTTCACGCTCGCGTGCGATGTACTCGAATCGATCGCGGCCGTGAAGGCCTTCATGGCCGGCAAAGGAAGCGCGGCAGCCGCCGAGCAGACACTCGCCAACGCTTTCCGCACCGCGGAAGCCGAGGGCTTGATGTTCGATACGAATACCGAGCAAGCGATGCTCGCCATCATCGGGATGCGCGGTGGCATGCCGGGTTCCAGCGGCCCACTCGACAGTTCCGCTCCCCTTCCCAACGTCGCATCGCTCTCCTACGTGGCGCGCGTCAAGGTGTTGCTGGAAACAAATCAGACGAAAGCTGCGCGAGAGCTGCTACAAAAGGCAATCCAGGCAAGCGGGAACGGCGATCTGCTGGCCTCCTACGAGGCGCTCCTTGGCGTCACGTATTGGAAGGAGCAAGACGCAGGCGGCGCGATTGAACACCTCGAGCGTGCCGCGAAGGCCATTGAAGGCACAATTTATGACGTACGGGTCGAGGAATTGCTCGCCGGATATCTCGGCAGCGGCCGCGGAATTTACTTTGACCTGATCATCGAGCAACTACTCCGCGCCGGCCGTTCAGACGAGGCATTTGCGTACTCCGAGCGAGCTCGCGCCCGTGCGTTTCTGCAGGTCATCGGCAATACGCGAATCCAGCCGGCTCACGGCCGTGATCCTCTCGCTGCCGAGGCCGAAGCGTTGCGCCTGAACATCGCTCGCTGGGAACAGCAGCGGGCCAGCCAGCCGAGCGTCAAACTCGACAAGGATCTGCAGGAAGGCCGCGACAGGTATCGCGCATTGCTCACCCGTCTCAAAGCCGCAAATCCCGAGTACACGTCCACGGTTAAAGTAGAACCGCTGACGACACGTGACGTTCAGCACCAGCTCGACCCCGGCACGACGCTGGTCAGCTATTTCCTCTCGCCGTTCGGCTCGTACGCATGGATCGTCGATCGCGACCACGTAACGCACGTGAAACTGCCGTTCGATCGGAACGATCAGCAGCGCGCGCTTTGCTGGTCAAATGTGCTGGCCGCAAGCCGCAGCGGAACACCGCTATCACCATGCGCGCCGCCTGCTGACGCTCGAGAACTTTACACAAAGATCTTTGCGCCGGTGCGGCCGTACATCCGTACGACACGCGTCTGGATCGTCCCGCACGGCGTCTTGCATTATGTGCCGTTTGGCGCGCTCCAGAATCCTCAGAACGAACGCTATCTCGTTCAGGATTACACCCTGACTTACGCGCCGAGCGCGAGCGCGATTGCCTTCCTTCGCCAGAAGGAGTCCCCCGTCACGGGCCACGCGCTCGTCCTCGGAGATCCGGACGCGGGATCGGAGCGGCAGCGGCTACCGGGCGCAGAGCGTGAAGCGGAAGACATCGCTCGCGCTCTCGGCGTGAAGCCGGTCCTCGGCAAAGAGGCCACTGAGGAACTTCTCTACGGATTGGCCGGCAAATACGATCTGGTACACATCGCCGCCCACGGTGAATACGACGCACGAAATCCGCTCTTCAGCCGTATCGCCCTCGCACCGACAAAGACGCGGGACGGGAATCTCGAAGTTCACGAGATCCTCTCTGACGTCGATCTCACGGGCGTCAATCTGGTCGTCCTGTCTGCGTGCAGCACCGGGGCAGGCGTCCGCAGCGGCGGCGATGAGATCACCGGCCTTACCCGAGCGTTCCTCTATGGCGGTACACCCGGAGTCATCGCGTCGCTGTGGGACATCGGCGATGACGCCGCCGAAGCGTTGATGAAGATCTTCTACGAGCATCTCCTGCACGGAGCCACTGCCGCGGAGGCATTGCGTGATGCACAGTGCGAGATGCTGAAGAATCCACGCTTCCGCAGCCCGGCCGCCTGGGCAGCCTTCACCCTGACCGGCGATCCGCAAGGCCGTTGGACGGCGCACTGACGCGTCTCACATCTGTCTGGTCCGACGTGTCCAAGATGCACGGGAGCCAATCGACCATGCCTACTCCAGCACGTTGCGTGACGCTGTTCGCCGTCCTGTGCGTACTTCCGATGATGACTGCGACGGCGTTCGCGCAGTCGGCGCTGCCGCCGCTGTCGAAGCAGGACATCGTGTTCGTCATCGACAATTCGAGTTCCATGGGCGGGCCGACCGGCTCCGATCCACTGTCGCTGCGCGGAGTCGCCGCCAGTCTGATCCTCGACGCCGTGGAGCTCGCGTCGGATGTGCAGGCAGGTGTCGTGTTTTTTTCTGACGGCACGACAACCGACGGCCGACTGCACCCGCCAGACGAAATCCGTAGAAGACTTCAGGCCGGACGTTTGCCGGTCGCAGCGGGCGGTACGAACATGGCGGCCGGGCTTGACGATGCACTCACGATTCTTGCGACCTCGAAGGCATCGCTACGTCGCATCGTGCTGATCTCAGACGGCATGCCGACGACTTCGACGCCGATCACTTCGGCAATCGTCCCTCACGCTGTAGCGGCCGGTATTCAGATCTTCGCCCTGGGCGTGACGACCAATATCGATCAGAGATTCCTCGACACTCTCACGCTTCCGACCGGCGGCAGGACGCTCATCGCCAAACAGCATCAAGAATTGCTGCAAAAGGCGAAAGAACTGGTCGGTAATCTCGACAATATCTATCCTCTGGATGGCGGGACGCTCGCGTCAAACGTCACGGAACATGAGTTCACCGTGCCGCCGGGCGTCGATCGCGCGCGATTGACGCTCATCCTCGATCATCCGACGGAGTTCGCGCCTGGAGAGATCGACTTTTCGCTCACCGGTTCCACGTTCAGCGAGCAGCGGTACACGGTCGAGCCGGAAGGAGTACCGCGCATCGCGGCGTGGACGGCATTTTTTAGCGCACCCGGCCACTATCGGCTGCAGATTCGTGTCACCAGGCCGGGCGCGCAAGGGCACCTCGGGCTGCGATTTTTCATGGAGGCACTGTCGAATCTCCGCGTGGCGATCAAAGCAGCGCCGGAGCAACCGCAATATCTCTTCAATCAGCAAGTCGCGATCGACGTCGTCGCCGTCACGGCGAGCGGACCGGTTGCGGCTACGGATGCGAAGGTCAGCGGCGAGGTACAAACCGCGGCAGGTGGGTCGACGGCAATCGCATTCAACAATTTCCGCGGCACGTTTAATGTCCCTGCTACTCCGGGTAAGCACAAAGTCATCGTGCACGTCGAACTGCCGGCGTTGATGAACCGCGCCGAGGCGCGCATCGAGTATCTGGCCGTGCAAGAGCCACCTCCGATCCTCCGCGCGTCGCCGGAAAACTTCGCCTTCGATCCCCCGTTGAGCGCTGCGCATCCCGACGTTGAAGAGTCTTTCAAAGTCTTCGCAGAGTTTGCCCAAGGTACGCCTTCCCGACCGGAGGCAGCCTCGTTCACCTGGAGCGTGCCAGCGGGGATCGGCAAACTCACGGCAAACGGCAGCGAGATCCGGCCGGCACCCGCGCGATACACGATTCCACCGGGCGGGCTCGAACTGCATCTCCGCCTGACGATGGATCCATCACGGCCGCTGCCGAAGCCAGGGAAATACCCAGGGTCCATCATCGTCAGCACGAACGACGCGCCGAGCCTCACCATCCCCTTCACCGTCGAAGTCAGCGTTCCGAAGTTCGTCCTCGCACACGAGCGAAAATCGTTCGCACTGTGGTGGGACCCATCCAAAACGCGGTCAGTCCGTTTGGGTACTCTGCAGACGAATCTCAGCGCTGCGAGCCAGTTCACCGTCACGATCCCCGAGGCGATCACCGATCCTTTGACGGGAAAGATTGCCGACCTCGCGCTGAACGTGAATGGCGAATCCCTGGAAGGAGAACCGTTCGAGTCTGGAAAACTTCGTTACGGCCCAGTCGATCTCCCCCCTGGAGGAGGCGCGCATCTCGACCTCGTCGTTACGCCGGACCCGAACAGCGGCTGGTCGACCCATCCGATCCGGCGCGAGTTGCAGATTCACATCGCGTCGGACCTCGGTATGACCCTCGAGCCGAAACCGGTGTTCCACAATCCCAGACCGCTGACGCTGCCGCTTCTGGGAAAGCTCACCTTGCACGGCGTCATCGTCGCCAGTGCGATGTTTCTGCTTCTCGGGTCGTTGGTCGTCGCGCTCCGGACTTGGGGGCAGTCCAATCTCGTGAAACGCTTCTGGCGATTCCAGACAGGCCGTTTCGTGCCGCTCGGTTTCGGCCCCATCGCGATCGGGGACGGCGACGCCGCCGGCGCGCTGCTGTTGCCGAAGCACGGATCCGAACTCGATGACACGACCGTGGGCACGGTAACTCGCGCCGGTCATCAACAGTACTTGAACGACACCTCCGGCTATCTTACGCCGCCGCAATCGAAACTCGCGCCAGGCGACGTAATCCGCATCCTCGATCCCGCCGACATCGACAGGAGTGTCTGGGAGTTCGAATACGTTCAGTACGACCCCGCCACCAGCGGTGAGGTGGTCGTGCAAACGAGCCCCGGCTGGTCCCTCGGACGCCTGCTCAAGAACCTCGCCGTCAGCGCGCTGATTCTTTGGGCGTTGCATGCCGCATTGCACACGGATTTCGCGTCGCACCTCGCGTACTACATGCCGTTCGATTGGCTTTACACGAGATGATCTGAATGCTGACCAGGACTGAGATCTCCACGCTTCAACCGACGCTGTCGCTGTATCTCGGCGGTAGCGGAATCGCCGCCGGTAAATCTCTGCTGACGCTCATAGAGAACTTAAAACCCGACGAACGACAGCTGATCGAGCCGTTTTTCATCGATTCCCAGGAACCGGCCGTCGAGGATCACGAACGCGCGCGCCATTATTGCTATCGCAATGTTTATCAGTTCGAACAACCCATCTTCAAAGAGTTCCACGAACACCGCTTCCCGGAGAACATTGGCGACCATCCGGTGGTCGACTCGTCCCAGGGCTGCGGCATCACCCGGATTTTCGGCGCCGCCAGCCTCGTAAATTGTCGCGATGATTTTTCCAGCCTCGTCGAGCAGGCCTGCGCGCGTCTGCGCGAACGGCGCACGTCGCCGACCCAGCCGCTCCAAGTATTCCTGACGGCGAGCGCGTGCGGTGGTACGGGCGCCGGGATGATTCTCGATGCGGCCGCGCTGCTGCGCCATTACTTTCGCGAACGAGGCGAGAGTCCGCGGATTTTCTTCTTTCTCGTCGGACCGACGGTCTATCTCGACGATCCATCGGTGCCGCTGCGTCAGGACCAGCGCGACCGGATGCGCGCATCGACGTATGCGCTGGTGAAGGAATTACACCATTTCGCGGCGGACCACGAGTTTCGAAGCGCCTATCGCCTGCGCGACCAGGTCATCTCGATCGGCAACACGCGCGATGACGACCGGCTCTTCGATTGGGTTTACTACATCGATGGCCGGCCGGAATCCGCGGGCGGCTCCACGCGGAGCCTCGCCGAAGTCGCGTGGACGATCGCCGAGGCACAACTGCATCTCTGCGTGACGGAAGTGGGAAGGAAAATTTCCGAATTACTGCCGAACCAGCGCGAAGAGCGCGTTCGCGGTTACGCTTCCGAATTCATTCACGCCGACAACAAAGATCTCCTGTCCGAGGACACGCGCAAACGCCTGGAGACCGGCTCGCGTAAAACGTTTCTCGCCAGCTTCGGAGTTCGAAACGTCCGTTTTCCGGCGGAAGAAATCAAAGACTGGTTCCGGTGGGGTTGGGTTCGCGAGGCCCTTGAACACGCCCTCAATGGAAAGCCACGCCGGCGCGAGCAACAGCCGGTCGACGAATTCGACACGATCCTCGGCTTCTCGGATGGCGCCATTCAGCCGGATGGTCTGCTGGCGGAACTTGGTCTCGTGCGGGATGACCTTCTCTCGCGCGTGCAGTCTGACGCTGATCCGGGCAAAGGTCTTCCGCCCGCGCCTGGCCCATCCACGCTTCCCGACCGCGCCGTGGATCTCGCGAAGAAGTTTTTGGAGGCGGCGCGTGCCACGATTGATGATTTGAAACGTGACGCCTCTCTGGTCGCACCGCGGGCAGCAGACAGCGGAACCATCGTCTCGGCTGCCACATTGCTCGCCAACGCGCTTCCGGGCTGGCAATCGGTTTGGGATGAAGGCCTGCGCGACGGCGGCGCGATCGCGGCACGTCTATGGGATTTGGCCTGGGAGCCGGCTACGGGCCGTGGCCTTCACTTCCTGAACGATCTTCTCAGTCGTGCCGCCAGAGTACTCGAGGATCAGGCGGCGGCAACGAGCAAACGCCCCTCGATGACGAGCCTGGCAGACGCGGTCAATGCGGCCGAGAGCCGGCTCGGCGGGTTGATGCAGAAACAACGACTGGAACAGCGTGGCTGGCGTGCGATGGGGCGCAGTCTGCTCGTTCATCTCAAGATCGCACCATCTCCGCACAGTGGCGCTTTCACCCAGACACTCAGCGGCATCGCACGCGATCTGGAGAGCTTGCGCAAGCAATTGATCGCGCACCGCACCGCATACGTCGCCAATGCGCTGGCGCCACGGGCCTGGGTCATCGCTGCAACCGAATTGAAGAGGTGGCGCGATGAGGTGCTTGCTCCCGCCATCACGGCTGCGGAAAACGCGTCTACTCTCGCGAATAATAATTGGCGCCTGGCCCGCGTCGCGTTGCGCAAATATCGAGGCAGCAATGCACGCGGCCGGTGGGAAGCGTACACGACACGGCTCATTGCAAGCGACACGCTCCTCAAAGAGCTCGGTGAACACGTCGCGAAGGTGAGCGCCGAGGACGTGGTGCTCACGCCGCTGCACGGCAACGGCCTTGCGCGGGACTGCCATCGCCTGACTTCGAAAACGCTGTCATCGCTCGATCGTTCTACGACGATTGAAATCCTCTTTCAGCACGTAAAGGCGATGACCGCCGGTGCACTCACGTTTCTCGACAACGGCTGGATGCTGCCGCAAGTCGCCCGAGAGTTGCACGGGTCGGCAGCCGAAGCGCTCGACGAGGGCGCCGAACCGCTCGTCAGCTTTTCGCGCGCCGCGGTCGGCCAGCAGTTGCAGAGTTACCTCCTCGCCCCGCCATCCCTGATCCTGCCGGACGTGTTCGGCCGAACCCTCGGCCGAATGAACCGGCTCGTTTCAACGGACCCTCTGCAACTGGGGGTGGTCAGCTTTATTTACGGCATTCCTCCGAACGCGCTGGACGGCATGCACGAACTGTTCGCGCAATACGCGGCGCACATCGGCGATCAGGAACGCAACAAAGCGCCTGACCGTTACCCGATGCACATCTTTCGTGAGGCGCCCGAAAAGTTCGACGAGCCCCATTCGCCACTCGATACGCAAACGCACCAAACGCTCGTCACGGAAGTCGTCGACGCGGCACACCAGGTATGGGACGCGCACGGCGGCATCCGGCTACGTATCCGGCCTTGGAATGAAACGGCGTCGCCGAACACAAACTGCCAGATCGAGTTGATCGAGCTGTTGTTGCGGTATCTCCTGCGCCAGCCGGACAAAGCGGAAGCGCTCTTCGCGAACGGCAGATATCGGGCACTCGCACGTCTGTACGACCGCCGGCGCTATCGCAATCAGAACGAACCAGCGCCAGACGAAAATCCCCGGCAGTCGTGAGGACTCAGCGTGTCCAGGTTCGTCGTCCCGACACTGCTCGCGCTGATCCTGGTCAGTCGGGCCGTGTACGCGGATGCCGGTGTCGATCTGCTCGTGCTCATCGATCGGTCAGCGAGCACGAGGGACTCTGCAGGTATTTCCTCCACGGTCAGCATCGTCGCCGCCGAGTTGCTCGCACACAGCGCGACGACATCGCACCTCATGCACCGGCTCGCATTGGTCAGTTTCGGTACGACCGTACGCATCGACCTCCCCTTCACGGTCGTCGCTCGAGACCACGAAGGGATCCGGCGCGTCATTGATGCGACCGCTCGAACGCACCTCGGACGGACAAACCTCGTCGGCGCGTTCGAAACGTCACGCGACTTGCTGGCGTCATTGCCGGACGACCCGCTAAGGCGCCGCGCAGTTGTACTGGTGACAGATGGCATTCCCAACGGTCGTCCCGCCGGCGGACGATGTGTCTCATGTGAGTTGCTGCGCATGACGGCCGCCGATCTCGGGCCGGCGACGATCGATGTTTTCTTGCTCAATGGCATCCATGGCGGTGTGCCTCGAGGTTTATGGCAATCCGTTTCTCACAACCGTGTACACGCCTTACAGCGCAACCGCATCACCGCGGTGCGGGCAATCCACTCCGTCTTCACAACGATCCTCGGCGCTCCGTCGCGCGAAAGCGATACGACGACTGCCGCATCGGAATCGGCCGAGGTGCTGGTTGTAGCGCCCTATCTTGATGTGGTTGTGTTCGACATCGTCTCGCGATCCAAGCCCACGGGACGGGTCGACATCTACGCGCCCGACACGTTGTGGCCGCTGAACGACAGTAGTGCGGGCGTCGAACGCGTACATCTGGGAGACACACTCGTCGCGGTGACCGTCCATCGTCCGGCGCCGGGCCAATGGTTGTTCCGCGTACCCGCCGGGCGCCTGCACGTGAAGATCTTCTCTCAACAGTTCTTCGCGCGCGGGATGCTTCTGTATCCGTCCGTCGGCACCGCTCCGCGGCAGCATGACGAGGTCGGTATCGCGTACCGACTCGTCGACAGCAATGGCACGCCGATGCTCGAGCTGCCGGAATACCCTCTTTCTCTGTCGCTAATGCTGGTGACGCCAGCAGGCGCGCATGTTCCCACGGCCATGGTGCGAGTGCGTGCGTCCGCACCGGCTACGTTCATCGTTGCACATTCCATCGCCTGTCATCGCGCCGGCCGCTACTGGACCGATGTCCGGATCACCACGCGGAATATCAACGGCCGCGAACTAGCGATCTTTCACGACCACTGGTCGGGCTTTACCGTTACACCTGCCGAGCGGATCGACTGTCGCGTCCGTGCCTTCCGCACCAGCACCGTCGCCATGGGCATGTGGACATGGCCCACGCGGATCGCGATCGATTGCCGTGACGAAGCGCGCCGCCGCGTGGACTGGTACTCACTGGATACGGGACCGGCGCCGCAGTGGCTCCGTCTTGCGGTCTATCGTGAGGATCACCTGACTCCGAACCGCGCCGCGTTCCATGTGCGCAACGGCGTGTTGGAGGCGCACATCGAGGGCGCGGCGGCACCCGGACGCTATCGCCTACATCTCTCGGCGGAGCGCGCATTGCTCCCTGAGACCTACAACGTCTGCTTTACGCCGGCGGATGTCGCATTCGAACAAACGCCGCCAGTGACGTGGATCGCGATTGCGATCTTCATATCCGCGGCCGCTGCCTGCCTGCTCGTGCGAGGACTCACGCGCCGTCCACGAACATGAGTCAGCGTTCATCTCACATTCGCGAAATGGCTGGTGTCCGTAGCAGGCAGAGAGTGCCGTCCGGCGGAGGAGAGGATGGACATTGACGATGACGCAAAAGAAGACGCGGCAAGCACGCCCGTGCTCTTGCTACGGCCGGCGTCCGGCCTCGTAACGGTCGACGATGTCCTCGACGCAGCGACCGTCCGCGCGGCATTCCCCGATGGCGGGTCGGATGGACGCGAAATGGATGTATGGGTCAGGACGATCGAGGGAAACGTACGCGCTGCAATTATCGCTCGAGGGGATCGGGAACGCTCACAACTTCTACAAAACGCGGCTCGCATTCACGAAGAACTGGCCGTCCATACGCCGCTCGCCGAGGAACTCCGCGAGCACTCCGCGGAGGCGGCGCGGATTGACAGCGAGCTCGATGGCCTTCAGGCGCAACTCGACGGGGCCCAACGAGAGCTCAACGAGAAACGGTTGGCCAACGCACAGGCCCTAGTTGCAGCTCAAATCCAGCAGCTCGACATTCAGCGCCAGGAAGCTCGCGACAGGCTCCATGGCGACGCGCTCAGAGAATTTCAGGAGCGGAAAAAGTCGTGGGAGGCAGCGGCGGAGAGTCGTGCCCGAAAGCTCGAAGAGCTCAAAGCGCGGACGGAGAAACTGCGCACACTAGCAGAGGAAGTCGAGCAGCGATCGTCTCGCTTGAGCGCGGCCCTCATCACCCGCACTCTCGCAGGATTCCTGGCGTGGGTCGGATACGCCTCCGTTCCGGCAATCGGAGCAGTATTTGCTCAATTGATCGATGACGACTTCACCATCGACTGGGTGCTGACGACAGCCCGATCATTCGCGGACTTACCGAACCAGTCGCTGTCACGATTTGAGACGCCTTTCACGCTGCTTTTCGCATGCGTCCTTTTACTCCTATTCGCAACGATCGGTGTCGACTGGCTGATGCACCGTTTCTACGACTCATGGAAAAAACTCGAACGGCGCTCGACGTCCATTCCAGGCCTGCATTTCGGCCAGGCCGACATCACGCGCCATTCATACATCAGGCTGATCGCGTCGCTACCCTACGTTCTCGCGGGATGCATGATCGTAGCATTCGTTGCCGCAGGCCGCACGGAGCAGGGCGTTTTCCGTCACTTACTGTCGACCCTCACCAACACGGCGATCGGAAGCACGATCGCAATGCTCACCGCCGCGGTCACAATGATGTATGCGATCAAAATCATCGAGCCGCGGAACGATGGCCGCAGTTTCAGCAGTTCATGGGAATTCGCGGTCGCGCCGCTGGCCCTGATCGCCGCAGTGACGTTGGCAGCGTACCTCGCGCGCGATGCGCGGTGGGGTCTCTGGATGCTTTTCATGCTTCTCGGCTCTCTGTCGCTGGCCTACGGTCTCGTCTACAAAGGTGTTTACAAGGACGTGGACAAAACGCAGGAGCGCTTGCGCGAAATTGAAGCTGACACCCGCTTCTACACGTACGGCCCCGAGCAACCACAGCTTTCCCGCCGTGCGCTGCAACGGCAGATCCAGATCGACGCCGATTACGCGCGCGAGCGTTTGCGTATTGAAAAGTTTCAACGCGCGCTAAGCCTCGGCAACGGGTATGGCATGTCGAACGGCAACTCAGGAAAGAAACACTGGTACACCGTGAGCCTATGGCCGTTATCGCGGAAGAAGACTTCCCAGCTCACTGCGTCTTTCGAGTTCGCGGCGTTCGACGCTGGTTTGCCGCCCGAATTGTTCGAGGCCATCACGAAGCTGTCACGTCAAATTTCGCGCCTGGAGGAGAGCAAACAACGAATCGCGAACAAGATCGAAGAGATCGAACGGGAGACCTCACTCGAACGGCGAAAGGAACTTCGCCGCGAACTGGCAGAGACGCAAGGACGGGTCGATGAGTCCACCGCCGAGGACGCCGAACTGATCGCGCGGGCGGGAAAAGGAGCGAACGAACTGCGGCTCCTGATTCTCTCTCAGGAGGCGGCCACACGCTCGCTCCGGTTTGCGATACCCCTTCCCCCTCCGCTCCCAGAAGGGACGAAAAAATGACGGACAACACAGTACATGAAGTTTCCGCATGGCCACTGGCAGGCAACGACACCAACGAACGCTTCGATGACAGTTCGGGTGAACCGCTACCGACTTCGTACGGTGAAGCGGAGTACCGTCGGGGCTGGACGGACGGTCGCCTCGGCGTTCGCGCACCGCAGATTTCAGCGGTCTACCGTCATCGCGCCGAGCAGTGGTGCGCTGCAGTACGCGCAGCGACGACGCATCGCGTCGAACTGGCGAAAGCCGATATGCACACGGCCGTCGAGCGTGCCGACCGGGCGCGCGGCGACGCCGTACGGATCGAAGAGGGATTCATCGCGCTCGAGCGCCACCGTCTCGACAGTCCGGCAAGTTTTTCCTGGCCTCTGGGTGTCGTTTACTGCGTCGTAGCGGCAATCCTTTGGATTGCAGATCTGCCGCTTTCGCTTCTCGCCGCCGATGGTCTCGAGATCAAAACGAACTACGCGAAACTCGCAAACCTCGACTCGATCCGGCTGGACTGGAGATCCATGTGGGAACCGCTCGCCTTCGCGATCGGCATCGCGGCGCTGGGTCTCTTCTTCAAATTCGTCGCGGACTTCTTCTTCAAGCCGGCGTTACAGCACAAGCTCTGGATGCGCATCGTGTCCGGCGTCATGGTCGTCGGGCTCATTACGCTCGTCACGTGGAATCTCTACTACCTCGCGGAACTGCGCACCGGCGTTAAATCGCTGCAGGAAGCGCGGCGCGCGACGGCAACCGATACGAACGGCATGGCCGCCGACGTCGTCGGCCTTACCGCAAAGATGCAGAGAGACGCCGGAATGTCGTTCGTGCTGCTGACGCTGACGCTGCCGATCATCGGCGGCATCTGTGCGTCCGTCGGCTGGAGTCGCATTCAGAACATCAATCGGTATCGCGTCCTGAGAAAGAGCTGTCGAGAGACGCGATCCGCTGCGGACGAGCTGATGGCCGAAGCGCGGAAGACCGAGGCCCTCGTGAAAAGCGCCGAAAACGAGGCTGCCGCGGCAGCTCAACTCGACGCAGGACGCGTTGAGGCCGTAGCCATGAGCCTTTACGAACAAGGATTCCTGAGAGGCGTTCTCGTCCCGGAGACGTTGCATGACGGGCGACGGTTGCACGAGCGCATTCAGGTCGCATTGAAACGTAGGCTCGGCGTCGCCGAACGTCACTTCAGCGAAACTGCAGCACCAGTCCAGGAGAGAACGTCATCGTGATTCGGCGATCCGCGCTGAGCCTCGTCGTCGTCGCCGTCGTCATCGCTTGCGGCGGTAAGCAGCCGACGACATCAACCGGCAGCAACGCAGCGATGGCACCGTCCGCGTCCTCCTCGGCCGGATCGGTCGAAACACCGGCATCACCGCGTCTGTTCATCGTCTTTGCAGACGTCACCCGCAGTCTTACGCCGCAGGAACAGGCGTCGGTCATTGCCAACGTACAAACGATCATCGGTCTCCTACCGACAGGCGCTCACTTGTACGTGTTTCCCCTGCTTGAAGACGTGCAGCGCGCCGGAGCCGTCTTCAATGACCAACTGCCGCAGATTCAGACTACGAGCGATGCCGTAGCCGTCGATATGGCGCGCGCGAAATGGAGCCGGGACGTCGCGGACAAACTGAGAACATTACTTGCCGGGCCGGCCGACGGCCGGAATCACACATGCGTCTCAGGCGCATTCCGCAAAGCGGAAGAAATTACGGAACCAGGCACCGCTGCCGAGATCGTGGTGGTCAGCGACATGCTCGAAGACTGCGGCGATTCGCTGCTGCACAAGCCGGTGAAGTTGCAGAAGACCTCCATCGAACGCGAAATCGCCGCGGCCCGCGCGCTCCCGCCCGTATCGTTGCTGCAACTAAACGGTGCAAGTGTCACTGCGATTCTGCCGACAGTGCCGACGTCGGGACAGCGCGTGGCTCGTCCACCTGTCCATGAATTGAAGACCTTCTGGCGTGCCGTACTCGATCGTTGCGGCGACAACCCGTCCAACTATCGCTTCGGAACCACGGTCCCGCAGCGGCTGCTCGACTACAAGGCCGACCAGGAATCTCTCGAGGGACGCGTGTGAACAGAAAAACGCTGGAAGAGCTCCTGGAGCAGCTTCGTCGTCTGCGCGCGAACAATCTCAGTGCTGCTGAGGTCTATCGCCGCGTCGAGAAAATGATTGAGAGTGATTCGTCGGCGTCACGGTTCGTCCTGAGCGTAACGGTCACCATCGCCACCGCACTTACCGGGGCGGTCTCGGTCGCTGGCATGTTCGCCCTCACATTCGAACGCGAGCTCACCGTGAGCCTCATCGCCATTCTCGCCGGCTTCATCACGGCGGTCGCGCGGTTGCTCGCGAACACGCCTGGACGAAGCGCTTCGACCATGCTGAAAGCACTGGAGCGGCAGACGAAAGACGTCTACCGGCGCGCAATCGGAGCGGCGGGTCTCGCACAGGAAGGAAGCAGGGACATGACTCTTGGCATCACGAATCCCACGATCACCGAAGCGGCGCGTAAGCAGCTGCGCAATCTTCCGGTTTCGCCGTTTGCACCGGACGGCCTCAGCGCCTTTCATGATTCTGTCGACCGGTACATTCACGACCTCCTCATGGAATGCGTCGGCGTGATGCGTCGGCACGACGCGCCTGCGATCTCGGGTTTTTACGTAACGATGGCGGTGAAGAACATCGCGCGGCAACGACGCCGTAAGTTGCACGCCCTCTGCGGCATGCTCGGCGGCGCATTCCTGAGCGGGGCCTTTTCGAGCTTGTACGAAATTGTCAAAGGCCATCGGCCGCCGGAGATCCCCTCAGTCGCCGCGGCATGTGCATTGTTTGTCGTCGGTGTCATTCTCATCGCGTACCAGATCGTGCGCGAATGAGCGCCGTTCAACAACAAACACGATATGGGTCGTACAGGACGGGCCGCGCGTCAGACGTAGGTCTCGCGCAACAGCTGCGCCGCGGAGGCGTCGAGGCGTTCCTCGCGGCGGATCTCGTCGAAGCGGCGGACGAGATCGTCGGCGCGGAGGTGGCGGCGGTGCGCGCCGGCGTAGTCGGCGTGCACGTTGCCCTGATTCATCATCACGATGCGGTCGCCGAGCGTCGCCGCCTGCTGCATCGAGTGCGTCACCATCAGCGTCGTCAGCCGATGCTCGGACACGATCTCCTCGGTGAGCCGCACGATCTGATCGGCGCTCTTCGGATCGAGCGCCGCGGTGTGCTCGTCGAGCAGCAGCAGATCGGGGCGCCGCCACGTCGCCATCAGCAGCGTCAGCGCCTGGCGCTGGCCGCCGGAGAGCGTGCCGATCGGATTGTGCATGCGCGTCTCGAGCTGCATGTTCAGCGAGGCCACGCGGTCGCGCAGCTCTTTCTGGATCCGCGCCGGCAGCAGCCGCCCCAGCCCGCGCGGCTGACCGCGCCGCGCCGCGAGCGCGAGGTTCTCGGCGACCGTCATCGTCGGCGCGGTGCCGCTGAAGGGATTCTGAAAGACGCGTCCGATCATCGACGCGCGGCGATGCTCCGGCCAGCGCGTGACGTCCTTCCCCGCGATCTGAATCGCGCCGCGATCGACGAAGAAACTGCCCGCGACCGCGTTCAGCAGCGTCGACTTCCCCGAGCCGTTCGTGCCGATGACGATGACGAACGAGCCGTCCTCGATCTGCAGCGACACGCCGCGCAACGCACGCACTTCGTTCGGCGTGCCCGCGAAGAACGTCTTCTGCAACTCACGTAGCTGGAGCATGGCGTTTCACTCTCTGCATGAGCGTGGGCAGCACGAGCGCGCCGAACACGAACAGCGCGGTGACGAGCTTGAGGTCGTTCGGATTGAGGCCCCAGCGCAGCGCGAGCGCGACGATCAGACGAAACAACACCGAGCCCATGATCGTGCCGATGAGCGCGGCGCCGACGCTGTCGGTGCCGATCAGCGCGCGTCCGATGATCACGCTCGCGAGGCCCCAGACGATCATGCCGATGCCCATCTGCACGTCCGCGAAGCCCTGGTACTGCGCGAGCAGCGCCCCGGCGAATGCGACCAGGCCGTTCGCGACGCAGAGGCCGAGGACGATCATGTTCTCCACGCTCACGCCGAGCGCGCGGATCATCTGCTCGTTGTCGCCGGACGCGCGCATGGCGCTGCCGAGGTTCGTGCGGAAGAACAGCCAGGCGAGGAGGGCGATGACGAACACGATCGCGCCGACGAGCAGCAGCGAGCCGACGTCGCGCGCATTCACCGGCCAGCCGAGGAGTGTCGCCGAGTCGTGGCCGGTGATCCAGCGGCCGAGGCTCTGCGCGTACGTGGTAATGGTCGTGACAGAGAGCAGCGGGATGTTGCTCGAGCCCATCACATGCAGGTTGATCGAATAGAGCGCGGTCATCACCAGGATGCCGGACAGCAGTTGATTGATCTTGAAGCGCGTGTGCAGCACGCCGGTGCAGAGTCCGGCGAGACATCCGGCGAAGAATGCGGTCACGCTCGCGGTGACCGGATGCACGCCGCGCGTCAGCATCGCCGCCGCCACCGCCGCGCCGAACGTGATCGAGCCGTCGGCCGTGATGTCGGCGAACTTGAAGACGCGGTAGCTGATGTAGATGCCGAGCGCCAGCAGCGACAGAATCAAGCCGATCGTCCATGCGGAGAGCAGCAGCGTCATGACGCGCTCCCCTCCGCGATCGGGAAGACCCAGCATGCGCCGCGCTGGAACTCGCTCTCGCTACCGCCTTCCGGCGTCCGTGCGTCGCGCAGCAGGTGCACGACCGAGACGAGACTGCGCGGCTGCAGCCACGCGGTGACGATGTCCCCGACCTGCAGCTTGCCGCGCGGCAGCGAGCGGAAGGCCGACACGACCGCGTGGAAGTGACCGTGATGCTCGTCGCTCATCGGTCGCACGAAGGGCGCGAGCGCGGCGGACGGCGACGCGGAGGCGACGCCGACGACGAGACAGCTGAAGCGCGCGAACTCGCGCTCGCTCGTGAACGAGAGCCAGTCGCGCACGGCGGGAAAATCGAACTGAATGCCTTCGCGCGCGGGCGAGCGGCGGAGGCGCGTGCAAACGAGGCCGGCGATGTCGGCCGCCATGACGATGCCGAACGTAGGCGTGGCCGCGAGCGACGCGCTCGCGCGGACGACGTCGCTCAGCGGCACGCCCGCATCCGCGGTGTTCGATTCGAAGCGCAGCTGATGGCTCGGCGCGCCGCGAAACGTGATCGCGGACAGCGCGTGCACCGTCGGTACGAGTCCGACCGCGCTGACCATGTAATCGGGAGTGGCGGTGCCGTCCGTCGGCATGAACGCGGCGCCGCCGGCGGCGGCCACGAACTCGCCGAAACGCTCGCGGCAGTCGTCGTGGTTCGCGCCGAGCGCGCCGACGCCGAGGGCGAAGACGTCGCGGTAGATCGAGAGCGCGGACGACGACGACTTCAGCTCGGGATCGCCGATCACCGACAGCTCCGATTTGCGTCCGTCGAGGATGCGGCTCTCGTACGTCGCGCGCTCCGACTCGAGCGGCAGCGGAATCGACAGCGTTTTGCGCCGCGCCGCACCGCTCCCCGATCCCGCCAGCAGCAGCTCGACGAATCCCATGAGCCGCAGCGTGTTGCGCGCGCGTTCGGATGCCGCGGAGATCTCGAGCGAGCCGTGGAGCGCCGCCGCGTCGCGATGATGCTTCAGCAGCACCGCCGCGGCGGCAGAGCTGAGATACGTGACGCCGGAGCAATCGAGGCGCACGTGGCGCGCGCCTTCGCGTGCGACCTCGTGCAGCGCCTCGTCGAGCGACTGCGACCAATGGTTGTCGAGGCGTCCGGAGAGGCGCAGGTGCACGGCGTTGCCGGCGCGTTCCTTAACGATTTCCATGCGCGTCTCCGAGGACTTCTTTCGCCGAGCGCACGAGCGCCGGAGGCATGGGGATGCCGAGGGCGCGCGCGGCGTCGAGGTTCACGATGAGATTCGTCTTGCTGAAATCCTCGAGCGGAATCTTCTTCGGATTCTCGCCGCGCATGATGCGCACGGCGAGACGCGCGGCGTGGCGGCCGCTGTCTTCGTAGTCGCGCGCCACGACCACCATCGCGCCGCCGACGGCCTGCGATTTCTGGAACGCGAACACCGGCACGTGCGCGCGTCGCGCGGCCTCGCCGATGCTGCCGAAGGCCGACGCGGTGAGGTTTCCCGGGATCTGCAGCACCGCGTCGATGTCGCGCGACATCAGCGCTGCCGCGGCGTCCGGCACGTCCGTCGCGGTCTCGGCGGGAACGTAGACGACCTCGAAGCCGGCGCGCTTCGCCGCGTCATCGAGCGACGCTTTCGCGTAGACCATGTTCGTCTCCGCGGGACAGTACAGCGCGCCGATGCGGTGGATCGACGGAAAGTACGTGCGCAGCAGCGTCAGCGCTTCATCGTTCGCGGGCAGGAGACTGACGCCGGTGACGTTCGGCGCGTGATCGGTGTTCGACTTCCCCGCTCCCGCCTTCAGCCCCGAGGCGACGTAGTTGTAGACGACGGGCACGTTCTGCGCGCGCCGCAGCGCGGCCTGCAGCGTCGGCGTCGAGAACGTGATCAGCAGATCCGCGCCGCCGGTGACGGCCGTGTCGATCAGCGCCGACACCGTGGCCATGTCGCCCTGCGCGTTGAGGATCTTCACCTCGAAGTCGCGGCCGTCCTCGAGTCCCGATTCGCGCAGGCCGTCCAGGACGCCGCGCTCCGCGTCCTTCACGTCGACGACGTCGTTGTACTGCACGAAGCAGATTTTCCACGCGTGCTTCTGCGCGAGCGCCTTCCGCGCACCGCGCTCGCGGTGCTGCAGATCGGAAAGCAACAGGATCATCGACGCCGCGACGACGACGCCAACACCGAGCAAAACCCTGCGAACGGACTCGACCACGGACGGCGCGTATGGTGGTTGCGCGCGCAGGGCGTGTCAAGACGGCATCTCCCTCGACGCCGTCCGTGGCGCGGCGTTACGAGACGATACGGGCAGGCACCGCGCTGGCGGCGACCGGACCCATCGCCTTCACCGCGGCATACTCCCGCTCCGCAAACTCGAAATCGGTCGCCCACCGCTTGATGCGTTCTTCCATGTTGCCCTCGAAGTTCGGATGCAGCGTGCCGCCATACGCGATGAGCAACGCGCGCACGAGCGTCGGCACGTCGAACGTCGCCAGCCGGTAGTTCACGTAGCCTTTGCGGAAGCCGAAGATGTCGATCGCCGGGACGAGAATGTCCTGCTTTCCGTTGGTGGTCTCGAACGCCCAGTTGGTGATGAAGATCCTTTCGTTGGCGGCGAAGTCGAAGTGAGGACCGCTGAGGTTCGGGAAGAACGCGAAGATCAGCCGGAAGTAGAGCGATCCGTGCAGCGCGCCGCAGACGGTGGCGAACGAATCCATGAGCAGGCAGTTCCGCGTGAAGTCGGTGGGCGGAAAGCTCGCGTCCGCGTCGACCGGGAACGCCCAGATCGTCTTCAACCATTGAAAGAATCGTTCGGGCGTGCCGAAGTGGCCGGGCCGCGGCTCTCCAACGGAATCGCCGAGGTTCTCCGCGAGCGGCGGACACCACTGGTCGTCCGGCTCGGAAAAGGTGCATCCGGGGAGCGTGAAAATGGACTCCATCACGGTCATCGCTGACTCCTCTCGCGGAGCATCGTAGGGCAAATTCAGATTAATTTCTATCTTTAATTAGATCCGCAGGCGCGCACCGCGCCACCGGCCGTCACAAAAGCAGTTCCGCCGGGTCACCAAACCGTGACCAGTCCGTCCCGACCGGCACGCGCCGAATTCTTAGATTCCTCCGCATCCAAACAAGGAGGGATTCATGAAGAGAATGAAGTGGTTGGCCGGCGCGGCTCTCGCGCTACTCATCAACGTTCCGCTGCATGCGGACCAGGGAATCATCCCGCTCGGACAGCTGGCGGCGCGCGCGGGGACGATTCTGATCGGACACGTCACCGCGACGCGGCAGGTCGACGGCGGCACGTACCTGATGTCCGTCGCGGTCGAGCAGACGCTCAAAGGGACGCCGCAGGAAAGCGTCCAGATCGTCGCCAGTTCCGTCGATCCGACGGACGTCCGCCCGCTGTCCGCGGGAATGCGGATCCTCACGTTTCTCGACGCGCGCACGCTCCAGCCGGTGGCGGGCGAGCACGGCGTGCAGACCCTCTCCGGCGACGACGCGGTTCGCGTCGTGAGCGCGATCGTGCGAACGGAGCTCGCGAAGGGCGCCGACCTGCAGCTCCGCGACGTGACGCCGTATTTCACGGCGCGCGAAACGCCGCCGGTGCTGCTCGCATCGCTCCTCGAAGAGCTGAGCGCGCACGTGACGCCGTCCGCCGACGGCGAGCAACTGGCGCGCTTCGCGTGCGACGGCAGCGTCATGCCGGCCGTGCAGCTCTGGGCCATCGGAGAGTCGGGGCAGCTGCAGGTCGCCGCCGCGCGTCCGTGTCTCGAATCGCTCGTCAAAGACCCGTCGAACCGCGCGACGCGCATCGCGGCCACGACCGCCCTCGGCGATCTGCGGATGTCCGAAAGCGTGCCCGTGCTGCTGACGCTCATCGCGCCGCTGCCCGGTCAGCAGATCAGCGCGCGGGGCGATGAGGATCTGCCCGAAGTCCGTCCCGCCAGCGATCCGGAAGACGATTCGTCGCCGGTCGCCGATCCCGACGAGCGCGGTGGCCAGGCAACCGTCGACGACGAGCGTCCGGGCACGCCGTCCACTCTTCCCGACGGCGACGTCGAGCCGGATAGCGTTCCGACCGACGACGCGCAGAGCCGTCGATCCGATGCCGGCCTTTCCGACGCCGCGGTGCTCGCGCTCGGGAAGATCGGAGATCCCGCGGCCGTGCGCGATCTGTTCCGCGTCGCCAGCGAAGGCGACGACCTCTCGCTCCACTCGACCGTCGTCGTCGCGCTCGGAATGATCGGCGGCGACTCGGTCGTCGATCCGTTGTCCTCCATCAGCAGAACGCATCCGAACGAGCTCGTTCGCGAGCTGGCCAGCCAGACGCTCGCGCGCCTGCAGGCGAACCGCTAAGCAAGAGAGAACGCCATGAAAAACAAACGATTTCTCATTCTGTCTTTCCTGATCTGCATGCTGTCCACGGCCCATGCGTGGGCGGGACACGTCGTCTGGGTCGACTTCTCCGGCTTCAACCTCAACAAGTGGTCCTCGGTGAACGGCAACAAGCCGCCGCAGGCCTCGGATCTCGCGGCGATCAAACGGCAGGTCATCGCCAACATGACCGAGGACTACGCGACGTTCGACGTCGTCATCACGACCGCGAAGCCCGCGAACGGGCGGTTCACGCGCGTCAAAGTCCTCAGCATGGACTCCGACGGCGGCAACTCCTTCGGATGCGCGGGCGGAAGCTGCTGCGAGAAAGGTGATTGCACCGGCATCGGCAGCTTCAACGAGATGATGGAGAGCGCGCTGGAGGTGTACTCCGGCAGCTTCGCCGACGACGGGAACTTCACCGGTTCGAATGCGACCACGGCGCGCATCGCCAACGGCATCTCGCACACCGCCAGCCACGAGCTCGGACACGTCCTCGGCCTCGACCACTGCAACGCCGCGGACGACGCGATCACGATCGGCTGCGACGACGCCTTCACCGACACCAAAGACATGAACGTGAACTTCCACACGATGTCCAGCGGCGCGTCGTGGGGTCTCACCATGCCTCAGCGCGCCACGCGCGACCGTTTCTTCAGCGTGCACTCGGAACGGCGCGTTCTCGAGAGCGCCGTGCAGCTGCGCAATCACTTCGCGCCGCTCGCCAATCTCGACGGAGACGCCGGGAAGAAAGCCGATCTCACGTACGGCCGCCTCTCGTCGCCGAACGTCATGCAGTGGTTCGAGCGCAACTCGAGCGGCTCGGCGTTCGGCAACTTCACCACCTGGGCCCCTGACGCCGGAAACGCGGGCGACATCTTCCTCACCGGCGACGTCAACAACGACGGCCGCGCGGACCTCGTCTACGGCCGCATCGAAGCGACGAATCAGGTGACGTGGTTCGTGCGCCTCTCGAACGGCAGCGGCTTCGGCGACTTCACCACGTGGGCCGAAGACGCCGGCGACTCGGGCGACATCTTCCGCCTCGCCGACGTCAACAACGACGGCCGCGCGGATCTCGTCTACGGACGTCCGCTCGACGAGAACACGGTGCGCTGGTTCGTGCGCAAGTCGAACGGCAGCAGCTTCGGCAACTTCACCACGTGGGCCGAGGATGCGGGCGACGTCGGCGATCTGTTCTTCGTCGCCGACGTCGACAAAGACAAGAAAGCCGACCTCGTGTACGCGCGCGCGGTCTCGCCGACGGAAGTGACGTGGTTCGTCCGCCGCTCCGACGGCACCAAGTTCGGCAAGCTCGAGACGTGGAACACCGACGCCGGCAACGACGGCGACCTGCTGTACGTCGGCGATGCGAACGGCGACGGCAAGGCCGACCTGGTCTACGGCCGCGTGAACTCGAGCTTCGGCGTGACGTGGTTCTTCCGCCCGTCGACCGGCTCGTCGTTCGGCAACGTGACGACGTGGGCCAACGACGCCGGTGACGCCGGCGACCTGTTCCGCCTCGGCGACACGACCGGCGACGGAAAGCTCGACCTGCTGTACGGACGGCCGCTCGGCATGGCCAGCCTCACCGCCACCCCCGACCTCACGCTGGTCCGCTGGTTCGGCCGGTCGTCGCTCGGCACGAGCTTCAGCGACTTCTCGATCTGGGCCAACGACGCCGGCGACGAAGGCGACTGCTTCCCCTGATGTGATTGAACCGTGGCGCAGACGCTGTTCGGCGTCTGCGCCACGACGTTGGATGCGGCGCGGGTCGAATGGGAACGCGCGAGGCAGCATCGAGCCACCGCATCACAAAAAGAAATAAGGCCGGAATGACGCATGGCCATACACCGTTGGCCCTTCCATCGGTTCTAAAAAAGGAGGGTTCATGCGTCTTTCTCTGCAGTCACTCTCGGTACTGACGGCGAGCGCGTTGCTCGCCACGGCCGCCCTGGGCGCGCCGCGCGCGGTGGAGCACGCCCGGATCGCGGGTGCGTACGGAAAATTGCCGCTCGTCTTCGAGGCGAATCGCGGGCAGGCGGATCCGGAGGTCCGCTTCCTCAGCCGCGGCCAGGGTTACAGCGTCTTCTTCACGCAGCGCGAAGCGATCGTGAAGCTCGACGGCGCGGCCGTCCGCTGGCGTCTCAGCGGCGCGAACGCGACGCCGCGGATTGCGGGCGAAGAGCCGCTCGCGACGAAAACGAACTACTTCCACGGCAACGACGCCTCGCAGTGGCATACAGGCGTCCCGAATTACGGGAGGGTGCGCTACGAGAGTGTCTATCCCGGCATCGATCTCCTCTATCACGGCAACCGGCAGCGCCTTGAGTACGACTTCGTTCTCGCGCCGGGCGCGAACGCGCGGCAGATCCGCATGGCGTTCGACGGCGCGCGGGCCCTCCACCTCGCGCCCAACGGCGATCTCGTGCTGCAGACCGCGGCCGGCGATCTCGTGCAGCCGCGGCCGGACGTCTATCAGGACATCGACGGCCATCGGCGGCGGATCGATGGGCGCTACACGCTCGACGCTCATCGGCAGGTCGGCTTCGCCATCGGACGTCATGATCGCAACCAGCCGCTCGTCATCGATCCGACGATCGCGTACTCGACGTACCTCGGCGACAGCGCCGCGGACGAAGGCCTGTCCATCGCCGTCGATGGAGACGGCAACGCGTACCTGACCGGCCTCGTCGAATCGACGTCGTTCACCGGTGTGAGCGGCGGCTCGCTCCAGCCGGCGAACGGCGGCGACTACGACGCGTTCGTGACCAAGATCAACGCCGCGGGCACCGCCATCGTCTACTCGACGTTCCTCGGCGGCAGCGGCACCGACTATGGCCAGGGCATCGGTGTCGACGGCTCCGGCAACGCGTACGTCGCGGGCGGCACGACCGGTTCGTTCCCCGGCGTCAGCGGCGGCTCCTATCAGCCGTCGTACGGCGGCGGCACGCGCGACGCGTTCCTCACCGCGCTCGACTCCACCGGCTCGTCCATCCTCTGGTCGACGTACCTCGGCGGCAGCGCGGACGACGTCGCGCAGGAGCTGGCCGTGACGAGCAGCGGCGATGCGTACGTCGCCGGCTCGACAGCCTCGAGCGACTTCCCCGTGCTCAATGCCGTGCAGTCGAGCATCGGCGGCAACGGCGACGCGTTCGTGGCGAGAGTCGGCTCCACCGGCACCGTCGCCTGGGCGACCTACCTCGGCGACAGCGGCGACGAAGTCGCCAACATGGTCGCCGTCGACGGCTCGGGCAATGCGTACGTCACCGGACAGACGGATTCCACGAGCTTTCCCGGCGTCAGCGGCGGCTCGATCCAGAGCGCAAACGGCGGCGGGCTCGACGCATTCGTCACGAAGATCAACGCCGCCGGCTCCTCCATCGTCTACTCCACTTTCCTCGGCGACAGCGGCATGGACGTCGGCAACGGCATCGCCGTGGACGGCTCCGGCAACGCCGTCGTCGTCGGCAACACGGACTCCACGTCGTTCCCGGGCGTGAGCGGCGGCTCGCTGCAACCGGCCAACGCAGGCTCGCTCGACATCTTCGTCACGAAGCTGAATGCGGCCGGCTCGGCGATCTCCTGGTCGACGTTCCTCGGCGACGCCGACATCGACGCGACGTTCGTCGGCTGCGTCGGCGTCGATGGCTCGGGCAACGTCTACATCGTCGGCTCGACGCTCTCCACGTCGTTTCCCGGCGTGAGCGGCGGTTCGATCCAGTCCGCCAACGCGGGAGGCATCGACGCGTTCTTCACCGAGCTCAATGCCGCTGGCTCGGCGATCGTGCAGTCGACGTTCCTCGGCGACACGGGCGACGACTTCGGTGTGCGCATCGCGGTCGACGGCTCCGGCGCCGCGTATCTCACCGGCTGGACGAGCTCCACGAGCTTCCCCGGCACCTCCGGCAGTTCCATCCAGAACACGTACGGCGGCGGCGACGTCGACGCGTTCGTCACGAAGATCACGAACCCCTGAGCGCAAGGATGCGGGGCCCGCGGACACGGGCCCCGCATCCTTGCGTCCGTGGATTGCACGTGAAGCGGCGCCGCGCAGCCGCCATCGCAGAGCGGCGTCTCGCGAAGGGAGACGTACGTTAACATCGAGCGTTCCAGCCCTCTCGCAAACGAACTCGGCTCGCGCGAGTCACGGAAACGATGAGAACGATCAAGTCCTGGGTACGACGCGGGCTCGCCCTGCTCGGGGTCGAAGTCCGACGGATTCCGCGCCTCGACCCGGACGCCGTCACGCCGGTTCGCCAATCGATGCACGACGCGCTCTCGCATCTCGCGAGGCTGGGCTACGCGCCATCGTGGGTGGTCGATGTCGGCGCGGCGCAGGGCACGCCCGCGCTCGACGTCTTCGATCGTAGCCGGCTGCTGTGCATCGAGCCGTTGAGGGAACACGAGCAGGCACTACGTGAGCGGACCGGACGACGCGGCGGCGCGTGCGTCATCGCGGGCGCCGGCAGAATTGCAGGCACGTTCCCTCTCTACGTCGATGAAGATCCGGGCGGCAGCTCATTTCTCGCGGGTGAGGTGCAGGGCGAAATCCGCCAGGTTCCCGTCGTCCGCCTCGACGATGTCGCGCGCGAGCTCGACATACGGGGAGACGTGCTGCTGAAAATCAACGCACAAGGTGCCGAGCTCGATGTACTGGAAGGCGCGCGCGAGCTGCTCGCATCGTGTGAAATCGTGATCATCGAGACATCCTTCTTCCACTTCCGGCCAGGATTCCCCGACTTCCATGACGTCGTGACCTTCATGAAGGCGCGGACCTACGTCGTCTACGACGTCGTCGACGGACGCAATCGACCGTACGACAACGCACTCGCTCACCGCTATCTCGTCTTCGCGAAAGAACACGGCCGCTTCCGCAGTACCAGCCAATGGGCGCGGTGACGCGATCCACCGGCCACACGGATGATCACGCTCACGCGATGCGCCGGCTGCCGGTGATCGCGTCCGCGTTCGGCGGGAAGAGATCGGCGAGAGGGATGCGCGTCGTGTCGCGGTCACCGCGCAATTCGATGTGGAGGGGCCGCACGATGATCTCGCAGCCGGTCGCACATAGATCGCGCAGCAAGGCTTCCCGGCGCGCGGCGATCATCGCGCGAAGGCGGCGCATGTGGGCGGCGAGATATCCGCCGGCGATGAACGCCGCGAGCACGTGCTGGTCGAAGACGGATACGCCGCTACGCACGCTCGTCGCGAGGCGCTCCGGCAGCACGAGGAACGCGATCTCGACGGGATGCAGGACGTCGGCGAACGTGCCGAGGTAAAGCACGCGGCCGTGCCGGTCGCCGGAGTACAGCGTCGGGTCGGTGGCGAAATGACCGTACGCATCGTCCTCGAGCACCCACGCGTGTGCGCGCGACGCGATCGCGAGGACGTCGCGCCTCGACTCCGCGAACGAGGTGCAATGCATCAGCTGAGGCGTCGCGTCGCGATCGACGACACGCACGCCGAGGACGGTCGCGAGTTCGACGAGGTCGTCGGGATCGGTCGACGCGACCGCGTCGCCGCGATCAGTCGCGACGCGCATCGCGAATTCGATCGCCTCGCGCTTCGTGTTGAAGACCGCGACCTGTCGCGCATCGCAGCGCACGCCGCGCGTCGCGGCGAGATGCTCGGCGATCGCGCATTGCAGCGCCGGCGCGACGTCGTGGTGCAGATCGCCGGCGACGAGGCTGTTGGCGACGGCTCGCATGCATCGCTGCCACGCGTCGAGCGGGAAGTGCTCGGCTGCCGGACGGACGTCGCGCGGCTCGGACGTCTCTCTGCGGCGCGCGACGCGCAGGTGCGGATCGTGTTCGATCGCGGCGCGATGCGGTTTCTTTCCGGCGGCGAAGCGGCTCACGAACGAACCGCTTCCGTGCCGCGACACGATGAGGCCCTCCGCGGTCAGGCGCTCGAAGGCGGCGAGCACGGAATTGCGCGAGATGCCGAGGTCGCGGGCCAGCATGCGCGTGGACGGAAGGCGCGAGCCGGCGCGCAGATGACCGCCGGTGATCAGACAGCGCAGCTCGCGGTAGAGCGTGGTGCGTACGTTTCCGCTCCACCGCAACGCCGCGATGCTCGACAGGAGAGCGCCACGCCGCATGCACGCAGTGTCGCGTGCAGGAGCGCGCCCGTTCTTGGAAAACAGGGCGATTCGTGGGAAGAAACAAACCGCGCAGGGCCGCGTGGTACCCTGCTGACGTGGTCGCTCCCCTCGTCGGATCCACGCAAGGCCATGACATCTTCGTCGCCGCGGCGGGCGCCTTCGAGTTCCGCGTCACGGAGTATTTCGGCGGCGTGGCCCTCCCGGCCCATCGTCATCAGCGCGCGAAGATGTCCACCGTTCTTCGCGGCGCCTACACCGAGACGTTCACGAACAAAGCGTTCGAGTGCACGGGCCGCACGCTCCTCATCAAGCCGCCGGACATCAGCCACACCGATCGTTATGCCGCGGAGACGGTCTGTCTCACGATCGACGTGCACGACTCCGCGCTGGAGATGGTGACGAGTGAGTCCTCCCTTTTCGACGGGGCGAAGTCGACGCCGCTGCTCACGCCGCTCATCGCGGGCATCATGAGCGAGCTGCGCACGGCCGACCGCGTGTCGCGTTTCGCGCTCGAGGGTCTCGCGCTGGAGATCGTCGCCACCGCCTCACGCCGCACGCACGTCGCGTCCCACGACGCGCGCGCGTTCCGCATGGCGTGCGAGTTCCTCAGCGCCAACCTCGCCACGCCGCCCGCGATGTCGGAGCTCGCCGCGCTCACCGGAGTGCACGCGCCGTATCTGCGCAAGCTGTTCCGCGCGCATGCCGGCTGCTCGCCGGTGCAGTGGTTGCGCGCGCGACGCATCGAGGAGGCCAGGCGGCGCCTCGCCTCCTCCGAGCCGATCGCCGACATCTCGCTCGCGCTGGGCTTTTACGATCAGAGCCACTTCACCAGCGTCTTCCGCCGCGAGACCGGCATGACGCCCGCGGAGTTCCGCAGAAGCAGCCGGCTCGCACCGGCCGGCTCAGTTGCCTTCCCGCAGTAGCCACACCGGCTGCACCGCGCGCGTGCGCATCGACGGAACGGCGGCGGCGACGAGCGCCGCGGCGAAGAGAACCGCGCCGATCGCCACGACTGACTGCCATTCGAGCTTCGCGCCCGCGTAGATCAGCGCCGACGCGACACGTTGCACGACCAACGACAGCAGCGCTCCCGCGAGGAGGCCGATCGACACCGAGCGCACGGCGCGGCCGACGATTTCGCGGATGACGTCCCGCGGCGTCGCGCCGAACGCGAGGCGCACGCCGATCTCGCGCGTGCGGCTCGCGACCGCATACGACGTCATGCCGTAGATCCCGACCGTCGCGAGGAGCAGAGCCACGAGCCCGAAGCCGGTGAGCATCTGCATCTGCAGCCGCTCATTGCCGATCGCGTCGTGCATCAGATCCGCGAGCGCGGCCTCGTTCGACGGCGTCACGTCGCGGTCGAGCGACCAGACCGCGCGCCGGACCGGCTCGCGCAGCGTCAGCGGATCGACCTTCGTCTTCACGACGATCGTGATGTAGATGTTGTTCGTCTGCAGGTACGGCGAGTAGTACGTCGGCTGCAGTTCGACGCTCGCCCCTTCGTCGTACACGTCCGGCGCGATGCCGACGATCGTCGCCGGCGCCGCGGGCGGCGCGCGCAGGACGCGCTTGCCCAACGCGTTCTCGTTCGGGTACAGGCGCTTCGCCAGCGACGCGCTGATGATGACCACCGGCGGTGCGTCGACGCCGTCGCCGTCCGTGAACGCGCGTCCGGCGACGAGCGGCATGCGCATCGCGCGGAAGTAGTGCGGCGTGATGCGGCGCAGGTTCACCGACATCGGCTCCGGCAGGCGATCGCTTCCCACCGACGTCGTCATCGTGTTGCCGGGAGTGAAAAAGCAGGTCGTGGTCGATGCCGTCTCGACGCCGGGCATCGCCTCGATCCGCCGGATCAGCTCGCGCGCGAAACGCGCGCGTGCGACCTTGTCGTATTTCGGCGAGACGACGATCTGCGAGATGAGCACGTTCCGCGTGTCGAACCCGAGGGGCGTCTGCTGCAGCGCCCGGAACTGATGGATCGTGGCCGCGGTGGCGAGGAGCAGCGGCACCGCGAGCGCGACCTCCGTGACGATGAACGCTTCGCGCAGCCGCGTCGCGCGGACGCTCGACGACATGCGCGTGCTCTGTTCGCTCAGCGCGCTCGTGAGACGCGTGCGCGTCTCGCGCAGCGCCGGAACGAGACCGACCGCGATGCCGGTGACGAGCGAAACCGCGAGGAGGAAGAGCGGCATGACCCAGACATGCTCGACCGGATTGGTGAGCTTCGGATCGGCGACGTTCGCGAGCACGACCCGCAGCACGAGCCGGCCAAGCGCATACCCCGCGACCGCGCCCGCGAGCGTGGTGATCAGCGTTTGCAGCAGTCGATAGCGGACGATCTCCCATCGTCCCGCGCCGAACACGAGGCGCAACGCGGTGATGCCGCGCTCGTCGGCGATCTGCGCGGAGAGGAGGCTCGCGACGTTGACGCACGCCAGCACGTACACGACCGCGACCATCAGCCACAGCACGAGAAGCGCGTGCCGCTGCTTGCCGAATCCGGCCTCGCGCAGGTCCTGCACGTCGGCGCTCAGCCGCTGCTCGGTCGCCGGATACTCGCGGCCGAGATCCGCTGTGATGCGGCGAAGCTCGCCGCGACCCTGCTGCAGCGTCGCCCCGTCGCGAAGACGGCCGAAGACGTGATAGCCGCGCGAGGTCGGCGTCGGCATGTTCGCCAGACTGAAGCCCGCCGGTACGAAGATCTCCGGCTGCCGGTCGACGGTGGCGATCTCGAACCCGCGCGGCATGACGCCGATGATCTCCATCGGTTTGCCGTCGAGAAAGATCGTGCGGCCGATCGCGTTCGCGTCGCCTCCGAACCGTCGCTGCCAGCAGCCGTGACTGAGGATCACGACGCGCGCGTTCGGCACGTCATCCTCCGGCGCGAAGTCGCGGCCGACGATCGGCCGTACGCCGAAGAGGCGAAAGATGCCGCCGGTCACGGTCGACCCCGCGATGCCCTGGGGTTCGCCGCGGTCGCGCAGCGTCATGTACACGTCGCGCACGCCTTCGATGGCCGTGAACACGCGGCTGCGCAACTTCCACTGCACGAGCTCGACGCTTCCGGCCGGCCCCGGATCTTCCGCCTGGCCGGGACCGATGAACGTCAGCGTCGGCACCACGATGCGTTCGGCGCGCGCATACGGCAGCGGCCGGAGCAGCGTGCGGCTGATGACGGTGAACACCGCGACATTCGCGGCGAAGCCGAGGGCGAGCATCGACGTCGCGATGAACGGCACCAGCGGCCTCCGGCGGAACGCGGCGAGCACGCTGCGGAGCTCGTGAAGAAGGAGCGCTTTCATGACGCGCTCCCGACGCCGTGGAGGACGCCGTCCCGGTCGGCGAGGTTGCCGTCGAAGAGATGCACGGTGCGATCGGCGTGCTCGGCGTATCGCGGGTCGTGCGTGACCATGCAGATCGTCGCGCCGCCCGCGTGCAGATCGTGGATCAACGCCATCACCGCGGCGCCGTTTTTCGAATCGAGATTGCCGGTCGGCTCGTCGGCCAGCAGCACCGGCGGCTTCCCGACGATCGCGCGCGCCACCGCCACGCGCTGCTGCTGGCCGCCCGACAACTGCGACGGATAGTGTTTCGCGCGGTGGCCCATTCCCACCCGATACAACGCCTCGGCGACCGCGGCGTCGCGATCGGCGGTCGCAACGCGGCGATACAGCAGCGGCAGCGCGACGTTCTCCGCCACGCTCAAATCGCCGATGAGATTGAAGCTCTGGAAGATGAACCCGATCTTCTGATTGCGGATCTGCGCGAGCTCGAGGAGCGACAGCTGATCGAGCCTCCGGCCGTCGAAGAGGTATTCGCCCGACGTCGGCACGTCGAGGAGGCCGAGGATCGAGAGAAGTGTCGACTTGCCGCAGCCGGAGGGGCCGGCGATCGAGACGTATTCGCCGCGCTCGATCGCGAGATCGACGCCGGACAGCACGTGCGTCTCGACTTCTTCGGTCTGAAAAATCTTGCTGACGTGATTGAGCTCGATGAGAGGCATGCGGTCTCCTTAATCGGCGATGGTGAGGCGGTCGAAGCGGTCGAAGGCACTCGTGTCCGAAAGCACCACGCGGTCGCCGGGCGCGAGGCCTCCCGTGATCTCGATCGCGTTGAACGACGCGCGGCCGACGCGGACGTTCGTGCGGACGGCGGTCACGCCGTCGGGGAGCAACTTGAACAGCGCCACGCTGCTGTTCGGCGCGGCCTGCACGGGCCGTCCGACATAGATCGCATCGGCGATGCGCGCGACGTCGATCGTCGCGTCGACGGACAGATCGGGACGAGCGCCGGGCGGCAACGATTGCGGCAGCGCGACGTCGATCGTGACGCTGCCGTTGCGCACCGCCGGATCGATGCGCACGACGCGGCCCGTGACGATGCCGTTGTGCGTGTCGATCTCCGCCTGCTGCCCCGTCGCAATCTGCGACGCCTGCACTTCCGAAACCTGAATGACGGCTTTCAGCGGCTCGGGCGCGGCGACGCGCGCGAGCACCGCGCCCGCGGCGACGCGCTGTCCCGCTTCGAGCGGCACTTCCTGCACGACGCCCGCGCGGCCCGCGCGAACACGAAGCGCATCGCACTGCTGGCGCTTGAGCGCGACCAGCGCGCGGATCTGGTCGACGCGCGCGACGGCGGCCGCGACGTCGGCGCCGGCATTCGCGCGCGCGAGACGCAACCGCTGATCCTCCACGTCGGCGCGCACGGCGAGCTGCTTTTCACGCCCGCGCGAGAACTGCAGCGTCAGCGGCGAGATCAATCCCGCTTTCGCGAGGTCCTCGTCCGCCGCCGCGCGCAGACGCGACTCTTCGTGGTCGGCCCGCGCCGCCGCCGCGGCAGCCTGCTGCGCGAGGAGCGCACTCTGCACCTGGCTCCTGCGGTTCTGCAGTTCCGCTTCCGCGGCGCGCAACTGCAACTGCGCGTCGGTCGCGGCCTGCTGCAGCTCGGGATTCTGGATCTCGACGAGCACGGTCTCCGGCTGCACCACCGTGCCCGCGAGCACGAGCACGCGCTCGACGCGGCCGTCCGTCGCCGCCGCGATCCACTGCACGTCTTCCGGCGCGAGAACGCCGGAGGCATGCACCTGAATGGCGAGCGGCCCGCGGCGCACGGTGTCGATCCACGCCTGCGAGCGGCTGAGTTTCGGCGACGCCGGCCGCAATCGCGACCACGCCACCGCCGCGACGGAGACGGCAATGCAGACGAAGGCAACCTGCAGCGCAATCTTCTGCCGTTTGCGCTGCGCAACGTCGACGCGAACGATGTCCATACGATCGCCCGCGATGATGCCGCGTGGCTCGCGCGCCGCGAGGGCCACTCACGACGCGCGCGACAAGCCACTACTGACCGGCGCACGCGGCCGAGCGACGACACTCCGATGCGGGACCACCGCTACGTCACCCGCGCCGCGCGATCCACGCGGCGACGGCCGCCGCGGCAACCAGCAGCAGCGCGATCGCGAGCGTCCGCCAGCGCAGCGCGGTCGACACCGGACGCAAGCCGTCGCCCGTCAGCACGAACGCGGCCCAATAGTGCGGGTCGGCGAGCGCGGTGTTGCTGTGCGCGAAACGCAACTTCGCACGGCGCAGCGCCTCCGCACGCGTCGCACCGAGCTGCAGGTGGTGATAGAAGACGCGCATGAACGCGGCCGTGCTCTCGTCCGGAACGCGCCACAGCGTCGTGACCGTGCTCTTCGCGCCCGCCGCGAGGAACGCACGGCTGAAACTCTCGATCCCCTCCCCTGCCAACACCCGACCGCGCTCGGTGTCGCAGGCGCTGAGCACCGCGAGCTCCAGTTGCGCGAACGGCAGGTCGTACGCTTCCTTGAGGAAGAGGTAATCGGCGGCACCGGCGGCGTTCGCCGGTGAGAAGAGGATGCGCGACTGCTCGATCGCGCCGGAATCGACGAAGGCGTGACTGGCGATGTGCAGGAGCGGCGGCGCGTCCTGCTCGTCGAGATACGCCTTCCGATCGTTCGCGCCGAGGTAGAGGCGCGAGGCGCCGCCGAGCTCCGACGCGACGTCGCGCACCTCGCGCGCGGAGCCGGCCAGGCGCGCGCGCACATCGCGCGGATCGTCGAGCGCGGCCGAGCGGAAGAGCGGGTCGGCGAAACCGCGAAACTGCACCGACCACGGCGCGGCGAAACGACGAATGCGCGTCGCGCCGCGGAGCAGCAGCGCGGCGGTCGGCAGATACGTGACGTCGTGGCGCTCGATCAGGAGGCGCTCACCTTCCGGCAGGAGCTCGAACGGAATCGACGCGAGCGCGCCATCGGTGACGATTGCGAGATGCGTCGCCGCGGCCGGCAGCGGCGGGAGCAGTCCGCGCGCGATCGTCGACGCGGGCGCACGCCACGCGGACGCCGCGCCGCGCGGCAAGGCATCGGCGAGCGCGCGGACCGCGGCGGTGTCGACGGAGATCGCGCGAACCGCGGCGCTCGTTCTGCCGATCGCGATGACGGCGGAGCCTGACGACGACGTCCAGAAGTCGAGGAGCAGCGCGTCGTCCGGCAGCGCGCGCTGCACGGCCGCGAGCTCCACGTGCGCGGGAAGGCGGAGGCGATCGCGCCAGCCGCGCGAGCGCCCGCGCTCGATCAGCTCGAACAACTCGCGCGCGCCGGCCTTCCGTTGCAGACGCAGCGCGATGAACGCGTCGAAGACCTCGCGCTTGTCGTTGAAAAAGTCCGACTTGAGCGACGGAACGCGGATGCCCTCGCGAATCGTTTCGATGACGTCGAGCGCGGCACGCAGATGCTGTTCGGCCGCATCGACGTCGCGCAGCGCGAGCTCGCACCGCGCGAGGCCGTACAGCGCCTTCCACTGTTCCTCGACCGTCTCCAGCCGCCGCGCTTCGTCGAGCGCGGCGCGGAACTCGCGCGCGGCCGCCGTGAGATTGCGGAGACGCAGTTCGGTTTCCGCGCCGTAGAGCCGCGCCTGCAATGCTTCGCGCGCGTTCCCCGAGGCCGTCGCGCGCGCGAAGGCATCGGCGAACGTCGCCCGCGCCTCGACGAGACGGCCGAGGTCGAGCGCGAGGACGATGCCGCGATTCTTCAGCACGCCCAGCTCCGCATCGAGCTGCTCGTCGCGCGCGAACAGCGGCAGCGCCTCGTCGTACGCCGCGAGCGCCTTGTAAGGATCGCCGAGACGGCGATAGACGACGCCGAGGTTCACCAGCATCTGCGCGTGCTCCGCGGGGCGCAGGTTCGCGGTGTCCGCCAGCGCGAGGCGGTACTGCGCGAGCGCTTCGTCATAGCGGCCGAGGCGCTGATCGAGCGTCGCGCGGTTCGCGAGCAGGATGCGGCGGCGGCGCGCGGTCCACGGCGCGGCGCGCTGCTCGTCGAGGATCCGCGCGGCGAGGTCGTACGAGGCCGCGGCGTCGGTGTACCGGCCGACGTAGAAGTCGACGCTGGCGAGGTTCATCAGTTCCTCGACGCGGCCTTCCGCATCGCCCGCGAGCGTGGCAATGCGCAGCGCGCGACCGAGCGTCTCGCGCGCGATCGCGTAACTTCCCGCATACATCTGCGCGAGCCCGGCCTGATTCAGCGATGACGCGCGGCCGCGTCCGTCCCCCAGCGCCGCGTACACGTCGGCGGCCGCTTTCGCATCGCGCACCGCGGCGTCGTAGTCACCCGCGTCGGTCTCGATCGCGGAGAGCTCATCGAGCACCTCCGCCCGCTGCCGCGCGTTCCGCGGCAGCGACGGCAGGAGCGCGCGATACGTCGCCAGCGCCGCGTCCGTGTCGCCCGCATTCACCGCGGCCTGCGCCCGCGCGAGCGTCTCTTCGACGGTCGCGGCCGGTGCGCGCACTGCGAAGCCCGCGAGGAGCAGCACGACCATCGAAAGATTTCTGTTCCGCCGGAGACCTGCGCGTTGTCTCAAGGGAACGAGACCGGGAATCATGCGAAGCGCTCACTATAATGAAACCGATGGATCAGACGCCCTCGCCCGAAACGGACGAGAAGCTGTTCGCAGCCTGGCGTCACGCGAAGCCCGAGCAGAGGCGCGCGGCGGCGGATCGCCTCTTCGCGCGCTACTACGAGCGCGTCGGCGGCTGGTGCTTCCGGCTGACGGGCGAGCGCGAATCGGCGGCCGATCTGGCGCAGGACGTCTTTCTCAAGGCGCATCGCCATCTCGACTCGTTTCAGGGCAACTCGCAGTTCGGTACCTGGCTGTACAGCATCGCGCGCAACGAGGCGATCAACCGCTCGAAACGAGCCGCGCTGCCGATGGACGATTCGGAGGAGGCGCTCCTCGACGTGGCGACGCTGGAGCCGGATCCCGAGCAGCTCGCGGCACGCAACAGCCGCGCGCGCTGGCTGCAGACCTTTCTCGCGCAGACGCTCGACGAGAAGGAGCGGACCGTGTTCACACTGCACTACGGAGACGAGCTGCCGCTCGACGCGATCACGCGCCTGCTGCGGCTCGAGAACAGCAGCGGCGCGAAAGCGTACATCGTCAGCGCGAAGCGGAAGCTCGCGCGCGCCGCGCAGCGAATCCTCGCGCGGGGAGACCGGCCATGAACGATCCGCGGGATGCGTGGCGCGAGGCGCTCGCCGCAACACCCGACTGCCTCGCCCTCGAACGCCTCGGCGAACCATTGACGGCCGCCGAGCGCGAGCATCTCGACACCTGTGCGCGCTGCCAGTCCGAGCTCGCGCTCTTCCAGAGTTTCACGAGCGATGAGGCGACGCCGGAAGAGACGCGTGCAGGCGCATGGGTCGCCGCAGAATTGCACCGGCGGCTCGACGGCGCGGCGAACGTGACCGCGTTCGAGCCGCGCCGGCGCGCGCCGCGGTTTGCCTGGGCAGCGGCCGCCGCGGCGGTGTTCGTCATCGTCGCCGGCTTGTGGATGGAAAAGCGCGAGCCGTCGCTCGGCGACGCCGGCGTCACGAACGTCTATCGCACGGGACGCCTCGACGCGGTCGCGCCGCTCGGCGACCTCGCCGCGGCGCCGCGCGAGCTGCGCTGGAACGCGGTGGCGGGCGCGACGGCGTACACCGTCGAGATCACCGAAGTCGACCGCACGCTGCTGTGGCATTCGGAAACATCAGCAACGCGCATCGTGTTACCGCCGAACGTCGTGGCGCAGTGTGCGCCCGGCAAGACCTTGCTGTGGGACGTCGCGGCGCGCCGCGGCTCCGATGAGCTGGCCTCCTCCGGAGTCCAGCGGTTTCGAGTCGCAGTTCCGGTGCCCGGGAGATAACGTCCATGATCCGCTCCATCCGATACCTCTTTGCCGCCGCCGCGCTCCTCGGCGCAGGCGCCGCACTCGGCGACGGCTTCGCCGGTCTCTCGCTACGCATCCGCGACGAGTCCGCGCCCGCCGGCAGCATCGTGCAGGTGAAAGTCGACGTCACCGAGCCGAAGCCGATCTCGACCGGCAAGGGCAAAGTGAAAACCAAAGGCATCAGCAATCTGCACGGCATCGCGCTCGGCAGCGAAGACCCGCAGACGTACGGGGTCGCGCTCGTCGACGGTGACGAGCTGACGTTCGCCATCCACTCGCCCACCGCGTTGTTCGGCACCGCGGCCGACTATCCGATTCTCACCATCGCCGGCGTCGTCGATCCCGACGCGCACAGCGGACAGACGTTTCCGCAGACGCTCGACGCGGGCGCGCTGCAGTTCCTCACGCCGGCAGGCGTGCAGTATCCGCTCGAGCTGAAGAACGGCACGCTGACCGTGGCGAACGTCATCACGATCGGCGACGTCTCGCCCGGCGAGACGGTCGTCCCCGCGGGCGGCGTCGTGCACATCTCCGGCGTGAACTTCACTCCCGACACGCGCATCCAGCTCTCCGAGTCGCAGGTCGCGGAGACGCGCTACATCAGCAGCAGCCGCATCGACGTCGTGCTCGCGCGCTCCACCGACATGCGCGGCATCCGCGTCCGCGCGCGCAGCGGCAATGCCGAGTCGACGTACTTTGCGTATCAGCGCACCGCGTCGTCGCCGAGCAACGACGATCTCCTCCGCCGCGCGGTGCCGCTCTTCGCGCCCGTGACGTACACCGACGCAACGCTGCGCTTCCCGCGCCCCGCGCCGGCGAAACGCCGGGCCGCCGGTCCCGCGCGCGGCTCCGGACATCAGACGTACGGCTTCGCCGTGCAGAACCTCAATGCATCCGCGGTCACGGCGACGGTCGAGCTGCTCGACTTCGCCGGCCAGCCGTATGCAGTCAACACGTTGACCATCGAGCCCAACCAAACCGTCGTGCGCGAGGCCACCGAGGCGTTCGGTCTGGTCGTCGCGCCGTACGGGATCCGCATCCGCAGTTCCGCCCCTCTCCACATCCTCGGCCTCACGGCCGATCGCTCATCCGGCGGCAGTGTTCTGCCGCTGCCACCAAGCTAACCACCACCGAAACCGAATCGAACGGCGTTCCTCACGGGCACGTCCGCCGGAGGTCTGTCCATGGAAGCCAAACAGGAGATCATCATGAAGAGAAGCTGGATCGTTGCGTTCCTCGTCCTGCTCGCCGCGGCGTTCACGCTGCAGGCCGGTACGCGAGTCATCCCCATCGCCGGCCATCTGCCGGGCGCCAACGGCACGTCGTGGGCCACCGACGTCAGCCTGACGAACAACGACAATGTGGCGCGCTCGGTCGACCTCGTCTTTCATCCGGACGATCGCGCGGCCGTCGTGCGCACCGTGACCCTTCCCGCGAACGGCTCGCTGCTCCTCGCCGATGCCGTGCGTCCCGACAGTTTTCAGGGCGCGAATCCCACCAGCTGGGGCGGCCAGCTCGAAGTCCGCTCGGACGGCAACGTCAGTGCCTCGGCGCACACGTACACGAGCGCGACCGCGGGCGGCACGTACGGCAGCGCGTACGAGTCGTTCGATCCCTCCGTGCTGCCGAACGAAGGCGCGATGAGTGGCCTCATCCAGAGCCGCCGCTATCGCTCGAACGTCGCGTACGCGAACGCCACCGGTGACCTTGCGATCGTCACGTATGCCGTTCGCGACGAGAGCGGCGCGCTGCTGGCGACCGATCAGCTCGCGGTGCCGGCGCATTCGACCGTGCAGATCGCGCTCGCACGCGACGTCGCCTCGACGACGGACGACGCACGCCGGCTCGTCGAATGGATCTCGACGACGCCGCTGTACGCGCTCGCCAGCGTCGTCGACAACCTCTCGAACGACCCGACCAACATCCCGTCCGTCAACGGCGCGACGGAGCTCTTCTTCCCTGTCGTCGGCCGTACGCCGGGCGCGCAGTCGACGTTCTGGAGCACGTCGGCCGCGGTGAGCTCGCGCGCCGATGTCGCCGGAACGGTGACGTTCGCATATCGCGACAACACGACCGGGCAGCTCGTCACGACCACCGCGGATCTTCCCGCGCGCGGCACCGTGCGGGCCGAAGACGTCAACACGTTCGTCGGCGCGGGCAACGGCTCGGGAGCGCTGACCATCACCGCCACCGTCCCCGTCGTCTCCGCCGTGCGCGTCTTCAACACGCTCACCGACGGCTCGACGTACGGCTCGGCGCTGCTCGCGCAGGACAACGCGGTGCGCGGTTCTCTGGTGCGCATTCAGGGCGTGCGCCGCGACGATGCGTACCGCCTCAACGTCGCACTCTCCGGCCACTCCGGCGCGGCGGACGGCACGGTGCGTCTCTTCGATGACAACGGACAGGAAGTGGAGGTCGAGCCGTTCCACGTCGAGGCCGAGGCGATGACGCAGATCTCGCTGAGCCGCGGCGCGGCGCAGGTGCATTCGGGCGAAGTCGAAGTCGAGACGCACAACGGCGTCTCCGTCACCGCCGTCGCCTCGAGCGTCGACAACCGCACCGGCGACACCTCGGTGCATGAGGCGGAACAGGAGAACGAGCGGCATCACGAGCTCGAGATTCGCATCACGCCGCGCACGGCGGCCATCGGCGCACAGGTCGGCTTCTCGATCGGCGACGCCGCCGGCATCACCAGCGTGCAGTGGACGTTCGGCGACGGTACGACCGGCAGCGGCGCGACGACGACGCACGCGTACGCGAGCGCGGGCGAGTTCGCCGTCACGGCAGTCGTGACGCTCGCGAGCGGCGCGATCGTGCGCGATCAGGAAGACGTCCACGTCGTCGCGAACGGCGGCGGCGGCACGAGCACGGGTCCGATCGACTTCACCTGGTCGCCCGTCGCACCGGCCGCCGGTCAGGAAGTCACCTTCACCGCCACCGGCACGACGGCGGGCGGCTCCTTCAAGTGGAAGTTCCCCGGCAACGTGCGCAAGACCGGCTCCGTGGCAACCTTCACGTTCCCGTCGACCGGCTCGTTCGAAGTCGAGCTCGAGCTCGAGCATGACGGCAACGGCGGCGGCGAGGTGACGCACGTCGTGAGCGTCGGCGGCACGCCGTCGACCGGCACGCCGTCGGCGATCGACTTCACCTGGTCGCCCGCGAATCCCGCGGCCGGCGAACCGGTCACGTTCACGGCGACGGGCGGCAACGGCGGCGTGTTCCGCTTCGAGTTCCCGGGCGGCGTGCGCAAGAGCGGCAGCGTCGTGACGTTCACGTTCGCCGGCGCCGGCTCGTTCGAAGTCGAGCTCGAACAGGAGCACCAAGGCAGCACGACGCTGCACGCGAGACACACCGTCAACGTCGGCGGCGGCAGCCCGAACGGTGGCGGCGGCGGTGCGGTCGACTTCGCGTGGTCGCCCGCCAGTCCCGCGGCCGGTCAGGAAGTCACGTTCACCGCGACGGGCGGCAACGGTGGCGTGTTCCGCTTTCAGTTCCCCGGCGGCGTGCGCAAGACCGGCAGCGTCGTGACGTTCACGTTCGCCAGCGCCGGCTCGTTCGAAGTGGAGTTGGAGCAGGAGAAGGAAGGCAGCACGACGCTGCACGCGACGCACGTGATCAACGTCGGCGGCGGCACGAACACGGGCGGCGGCACGGCGGTGACGAGCGTCGATTTCTCGTGGTCGCCGTCGTCGCCGCGCGCGGGCGCACCGGTCACGTTCACCGCAACGTCCGACGTTCCGCCGCCGTCCGGCGCCTCCTTCAAATGGCGCCTGCCGGATGACTCGCGACCGCGCGGCACGACCGCCACGTTCACGTTCGCGGCTCCCGGCACGTACAAGGTCCGCGTCGAGATCGAACAGCCGGGCCGGCCATCGATCGAACGCGAACGAAACGTGGTCGTCGCGCCGTAAATACTAGAGATCGCAATTGACGAAAGCCCTCCGGCGACGGAGGGCTTTGTCGTTTTTGCACTAAAACGGACGGCATACCTACTGCACTGCATTTGCGGAAAGAAAGGTATCCGGATGAAAGTACAGAAGTGGTTGCTTCTCGCAGAACTAACACTATCGCTGACCGTATTCGGTCAGAACTATCACGTCGGCTCTACTTACACGCCTCTCACGCAGGGCAGCGGCGGATGTAGCTGGCAAACGCTGTACGACCCCACGCTCTACAAGCTGCCTTCCGGCGACCTCCATCTGTTGACGCAGGGAGGGAACACGATGAACTCGTGCACCAACATCGACTCGTTCTTCGGAACGACGCGGAATCAGAGCAGCGGTGCATGGAGCGCGATGGGCGCAACCAATTGCCCGGAATTCATGGGCGGCTACACGCGGTGCGGGTACTCGTCCACCGTGCACGGGCCCATCGCCAGCCCGTCCGTTGTACAGGTACCGGGCGATAGCCGGTATTTCATGGCGTTCAGCGGGGGAAACGCCGACTACTTTGACGGAAAGATCTATTGGGCGGTCTCCAATGACGGCATCAACTGGTCCGTGTACAACGTCAATCCGCCTCCGGGCGAGACGTGGACGCCGGTCTTATTCGGTAAATACGCGGGAGACTGCGTGGGGAACGGACAACACCCCAATGGAATCGGACAGGTCCAACTCGCGTACGAGAACGGCTACTTCTACGTTTTCATGAGTTACTACCATTACAACTCCGGCACGCTCTCTCCGGTCGTGTATCGCTTTGATTACAGCAGCGCGCATGCGTATGGGTTTGGGCCATCGGTTCGCCAGGTCTTTCATAACGGAACCTGGGAAAACAACTCGGGCCAGTTCGTCTGGTCGGACGACGGATACGGCAGCGACGGCACCCTGCTGGCGAACGGCGACCATGTCATCGGAATCTACAACTCGATGAACAATTACGCGTTTGGGTCGGGCGACCTGAAGCATGACGACAATCAGGGCTGGTGGGTGCGAGTTCAGGACTGGAGCGGAACGGTCTACTGGCAGACCTCGTCCTCGCTTTCCAGCGGCGTTTGGACTTCGCCGACCGCGATCGGTAATCTACCGTCGAATCTTTATGCCTGGGGTACGGGGTTGTGGTTCGGCAGTCTTTCCGGAAGTGCGAATCGCATGTGGATCTGGATGCCCGTGAACAACTATTCGTGTTCCGGCGGTGACGGACTGAGTCTGCTTCCAGGAACTCTCGACTATCCCTGACCGCTCGAACGTATGAGCGACGCGGCGTGCGGGACCGTCATAACGAGGACGCGACAGCCCGCACGCCAATCACCATTTCTCCCAATTGGGATTTCCGTGCGAGCGTCAGTGCTTGCCGGCTTTCTCTCGTTCTTCCTGCTTCTTCTCCGCCGCTTCCTTCGCCGCGTTCTCCTGCTGTACGGCGACGATTCTCCCGTTCAGAGCATCGACGTTCACCTCGGTGATGTGCTTGGCTGACGTTGCGATGTCGAACGAGTAGATCAATTTGCCATGCTCGTTCTCCAGTTCCTCGCTCTGCACTCTGCCCGGCGCTTTCTTCAGGGCGATGGCTCGCGCCTGCTTCATGGTGATCTTCGGCTTCGCACCCGCGGCGGCGAACATCAGCATCGCCGTCGCGAAAGTCACTACGAGTGTTGCGATGGTCCTGTATTTCATCGGCTCTCCTTTAGAGTGTCTCTTTCAAGAGTTCCAAGATGCGCGCGATCACATAAACAGCCGATGAACGTGACGGCCGGGTCGCAAATGACGTTTGGCGCAAGCATCGGTGTGGCCCCAATCACAACACCTTCCCGTCGGGATAAACGGCAAGAGGCCGCAGAGACGGGAGAAGCCTCAGCGAACAAAGCTCCGCCACAAGAAAACGTTGCGAAGCATGCCGGTCCCCCAACGGGAACCGCGAAAGATGGGATGGCGTCCCCAACGGGATTCGAACCCGTGTTGTCGCCGTGAAAGGGCGATGTCCTAGGCCTCTAGACGATGGGGACTCGAGGGGTGCGGGGGGCGGGCCGGGTGGTGAGCCCGGTAGGGATCGAACCTACGACCAATTGGTTAAAAGCCAACTGCTCTACCACTGAGCTACGGGCCCGCGACTTCAACGAACAAAGCGCGGGCGTTCGCCCGCGAGGCGTCACCATACGGATGGGGTGACCTCCTGTCAACCGTAGCCGGCCGAGGAGCATTTCCGCGTCACGAATCCAGCCGCGTTCGCCGTCCGTAGAGTCGGCGTCACACGAAACGACTTGGAGGAATGATGAAACAGGCGATGGTAGTGGTTTTTCTCGTCCTCGCGGCCACGGCCGCATTCGCGGCCCCCGATCCAGCGGTCGCTCCCCTCGGATACTTCGTCGGGAAATGGCAGTGCACCGGCACCGCGTTCGCGATGGAGGACATGCCGGAGCACGCGACGGCGGCAACGGTGAACGGCACGTGGGCCCTGAACGGACATTGGGTCGCGTTCTCGTACATGGAAACGGCCACGCCGAAGAACGCGCATCCGTTCGCCATCAGCGGCTACATGGGCTACGACCGGCAGCAGAAGGCGTTCGTCCTCGGCGGCGTCGACAGCATCGGCGGCTACTCGATCGAGGCGGGCCCGTGGCAGGGCAACACGCTCACGTTCACCGGCCCGTGGCACATGAACGGGACGACCGTGCAGAGCCGCGACACGTTCGTGAAAGAGAGCGAGTCGCAGATGATGCACACCGGCGCGATCGAGCAGGGCGGCAAGTGGATCAAGACGTCACAGGAGACGTGCAAGCGGCAGAAGTGATCGCGCGAATCGACTACGGCCGCAGATAGCGCCCGTCGTCCTGCTGCCGGAACACCTCGCGCGTCTTCGCATCGACACGCCAGCGGCCGAGCATGCGATGGCTGCACGAGTCGAAGACTTCCATCGTGTAGCCGACGTTGCGGTAGCCGTGACTGGTGATGTTCGTACACGCGGCGCCGATGCCGTAGTAGTCGCGCGAGGTGACGTAGCCGCGCAACACCGCCACCGCCTCCGACTCGCTGATCTCTGCTGAAGAGGACGGCGACGGAGGCGGTGTCGTCTCCACCGGACGCGGGGCGGGCGGCGGCGTTTCACGCGGTGCAGGAGGCGGTGGCGTGATCTCCATCGCGGTCCGCGGCGGTGGCGTGACCGGTACGGTCGACGTTGCCGTCGAAGTCGTCGCCGATGTCGCGACATTCGGCGGCGTCGTCTCCGATTGCGTCTCGGTGAGATCGACGACCGTGCCGGAGTCGCTCGGCGTCGATGACGGCGGCGCCGTTGTGGCCGTGCCTTCGGCGATGGTCTCCGTCGCGACGCGCGTCGTCGTCGCGCGATCCTCGCCGCCGCCGAACGGCATCCCCTTCAGCAGCAGCCACGCGATGAGCAGCAGCGCCACGATCGTCGCCGGCACGATCCACCACGTCGCGCGCGCGGCGCGAACGGGCGGCGTCTGCGCGGGCGTGACGGGCGGCGGCGCAGACGGCGTCACTGGCGGCGCAGCCACGACAGCGCCGCAGCGCGGACAGAACTGTGCGCCGGGCGGAAGCGGCGCGCCGCAGGTTGCGCAATGGATCATGCCGCCACGCGACGCGAAAAGCGTGCCCTCGGCGCGGGCGGATGTTAGATTCCCGCGCCATGAACGATGCGGCGCAGCGCTACGTGAAGCTCGTCCTGGCCATGGGCGAGCACGACTCCGACTATGTCGACGCCTTCTACGGTCCCGCGGAATGGCGCGACGAAGTGCGTGCGGAGAAGCGCACGCTCGACGCGATCCTCGCCGATGCGCGCGCGTTGCGCGGAACGCTCGAAGGTATCGCGCGGCCACAGCACAACGTCGAAGCGCTGCGCCTCGATTATCTCCGCCGTCAGACCGACGCGCTCATCGCGCGCGCGGAAATTCTTCAGGGCGCGACGCTGCGGTTCGATGACGAGTCGCGCGCTCTCTACGACGCCGTCGCGCCGACGCACGGCGAAGATTACTTCCGCGCGCTGAATGCGGCGATCGAAGCCGAGCTCCCCGGCGACGGCGCGCTCGTCGAGCGTGTCGAAGCGTTCCGCATGCAGTTCGTGATTCCGCGCGAAAAGCTCGACGACGTCTTCCGCGCCGCGATCGACGTCTGCCGCGCGCGCACCGCCGACGAGATCGCGCTGCCGGTCGGCGAGACGTTCACCGTCGAATACGTGAACGACAAAGCGTGGAGCGGCTACAACTGGTACCAGGGCAACTTCCGCAGCCTCATCCAGGTCAACACCGACCTGCCGATCTTCATCGACCGCGCCATCGATCTCGCGTGTCACGAAGGCTATCCCGGACATCACGTCTACAACGCCCTGCTCGAGAAGACGCTCGTGCGCGACCGCGGCTGGCCGGAGTTCTCCGTCTACGCGCTGTTCTCACCGCAATCGCTCATCGCCGAAGGGAGCGCGAACTACGGCATCGACGTCGCCTTTCCCGCCGACGAGCGCGTGGCGATGGAAGCGGAGACGCTCTTCCCGATCGCGGGACTCGACGGCGCGCGTGCCGCGCAGTACTACCGCGTGCACGAGTTGGTCGCGCGCACCGGCTACGCCGGCAACGAGGCCGCGCGGCGCTACCTCGACGGCGAGATCGACGCCGGCGCCGCGGCCGAATGGCTGACGATGTACGCGCTCATGGCGCCCGCGCGCGCACGCCAGCGCGTGACGTTCTTCGACCAATATCGCTCCTACGTCATCAACTACAACCTCGGCAAGGATCTCGTCCGCAACTACGTCGAGCGCCGCGCGGAAGGCGACCGCGCGAAACGCTGGAGCGTCTTCGCCGAGCTCCTCTCCTCGCCGCGCTTGCCGTCGCATCTAACGTAGAAACTCGCGGATCGGCGGCACGATCTGCGCGCGGCATTCGATCACCGCGAGATGTCCGCAACCGCGCGCGGTGATGAGCCGCGCTTGCGGAAGCTCGCGCTGCATCTGCAACGCGACGGAGTACGGCACGATGCGATCGGCGGTGCCCCAGACGAGCAGCACCGGCATGCGCACGCGCTGCAGTTTGCCATCGAGGAGATCGCGTCCGGTGAACATCGCGTGCATCGACGCCGTGACGATCCACGCCTTCTCGCGCGAGCGGCGCAGAAAGTCGCGCAGCACGAACGACGGCAGCCGTCCGGCGCGATCCGTCTGCAGCGCGAGGCTCGCGCGCAGTTCGTCAATGCTCCGCGGCGAGAACGTCGTCTCGCGCAGCGACGTCCGGAAGCGCAGGCCGGCGCTGGAGATCAGGACGAGCCGCCGCACGCGTTCGGGATGCGACGCCGCGAGCGCGAGCGAAACCCAGCCGCCCATCGACACGCCCATCACGTCCGCGCGTTCGAGGCGCAGCGCGTCGAGCAGTCCGCGCACGCGCTCTGCCTGCGCCGCGATCGCGTAGTCGGCGGCCGGCGGCTTGTCGGAGTCGCCGTATCCGAGGAGATCGGGGATGTAGACGCGATGCGAACGGAGCAGCGGACGCACGAGCGGCGCCCAATCCTCGGCGCGCATCGCCACGCCATGCACGAGCACGAGCGGCGGACCGTCACCGCCGGCGAGGTAGTGGATGCGATGGCCGCCGACGTTCGCGTCGTGACCGCGCATGCCGATCGCGCAGAGATACACGCGTCGCGCGCCGAAGTAGACGCTGAGCGGGCGAAAGTAGATGAAGAGCGCGAGCGCGACGACGATCGACGCCATCGCCGCGCGGTTCATCGCAGCGACTCGACCGCGGCGCGCACGTCTTCGAGCAGCATGTCGACGCGGTCGCGGTGCGTGCGGTGCGAAACGATCGCGATGCGAATCACGAAGCGGCCGTCGAGAATCGCCGGCGTCAGCATCACGCGCTTCTTCGCGTTGATGCGCGCGAGCAGCTCGCGGTTCAGCTCTTCGGGATCGCGGCCTTCGACCAAGAGGCGAAACGCGGCGATCGTCAGCTGCGGCTCGGCGACGATCTCGATGCCGTCGATCGCCCGCAGACCATCCACCGCATACGCGGTCAGATCGAGCTTCTCATCGAGTTGCTCGCGGAAGACTTCGATGCCGAAGAGCTTCAGCGGCAGCCAGACGCGCAGGCCGCGAAAGTCGCGCGAGAGCTCCGGCGAGATCTCGCAGAAGTCGACCAGTTCGTCCTCCTGCTGCATGTCCGGCAGGTAATCGGCGTGCGATGAATGCGCGCGGCGCAGCGCGTGCGCGTCGCGCACGAGCAGCGCGCCGGTGCCGAACGGCAGGAACAGCGTCTTGTGCGGATCGAGGATCAGCGAGTCGGACTGCTCGAGGCCGCGCAACGTCTCACGTCCGCGGTCCGTGAGGCGGAAGAACGCGCCGTACGCTCCGTCGACGTGAAACCAGAGCGACTCGCGTTTCGCGACGCGCGCGAGCGCCTCGAGATCGTCCACCGCCCCGGTCGGCGTCGTGCCCGCGCTGCCGGCGACGAGGAACGGCGTCCAGCCTGCCGCGCGGTCGCGCGCGATCGCCTCTTCGAGCGCATCGATGCGGATCCGGAACTCCGCATCGACCGGCACTTCGCGGATGTTGCCGTATGGAAAGCCGGCCAGATTCGCGGCCTTCTGAAACGAATGATGGACCTGCTGCGAGCAATAGAGCGTGCCGCGCAGGAAGTCGTCCGGCAATAACGCCTTCCTCGCGGTGACGATGGCGGTGAAGTTCGCGAGCGAGCCGCCGCTCGTGAGCACGCCGCTCGCGCCGCGCGGATAGCCGGCGATCTCCGCAAACCAGCGGATCACGTTCGTCTCGAGCTGCACGAGCGCGGGCGCGGCGGCGCAGACGCCGACGTAGCGGTTCACCGCGTCGGCGATGAGGTCCGCGATCGCGGAGTGAAAGAGCCCGCCGCCCGGCACGTACGCGAGGTAGCCGGGACCGGCGGCCGTGAACGACCGCGGGATCGCTTCGTCGAAGAGGAAGTCGAGCAGCTTTTCGTAGTCGCTGCCATGCGACGGCAACGGCTCGATCAGCGTGCGCGCGTAGTCCGTCGCGCCGTCGACGTTCATCGCCGGCTGCGACGGCAGCGACTCGATGTGCGCGACGATGCGGCGCATGGCCGCATCGACGAGCGTGCGCATTTCGTCCGCGGACGGCTCCAGCGGACGCGCTTCGTTCACCAGATCGAGCACCGCTCCCCTGCCGGCCGCGTCATCTTCGCGCCGGCCGGGCAGTTCCACGCGTCGGCGAACTCCGGCATGTTCTGCACGGTGAGGTTCACGCGCGCGGGACCGGGCGCATGCGGGTCGGTGAGCGCGCGGCGCCGCGCCTCTTCAGGGGCCATGTTTTGCGCCCAGACCTGCGCGAAGCCGAGGAAGAAGCGCTGCTCGGGCGTGAAGCCGTCGATCACCTGGCGATCGTGTCCCTGCAGCGACTTCTCGTACGCGCGCAGTGCGATCGTCGCGCCGCCGAGGTCCGCGATGGCTTCGCCGGTGACGAGCTTGCCCTGCAGATTGATGTTGGCTTCGACGGGGAACGCGCCGTACGTGTTCGCGATGCAGGCGGCGCGCTGCTGGAAATTCTTGAGGTCCGCGTCGGTCCACCAGTTGCGCAGGTTGCCCTGCGGATCGAACTTCGCGCCCTGATCGTCGAAGCCGTGCGTCATCTCGTGACCGATGACGACGCCGATGCCGCCGTAGTTGTACGCGTCGTCGGCGTTCGGATCGTAGAACGGCGGCTGGAGGATGCCGGCCGGGAACGTGATGTTGTTCTGCGGCGGGTTGTAGCCGGCGTTGACGGTCGACGGCGTGAAGAAGCCCCATTCATTCGGATCGTCCGGCTTGCCGATGCGGCCCGACGCGCGGCGCACGGCGAACGTGTTCGCGGCGAAGACGTTCTGCGCGTACGAGTCGTGGCCAATCTGCAGGTTCGTGTAGTCGATCCACTTGTCGGGATAGCCGATGCGGCGGCGGAACGCGTCGAGCTTCTCGAGCGCGGCGCGCTTCGTCTCGGGTCCCATCCACGTGAGCGTCGGGATGTCCTCGCGCAGCGCGGAGACGAGGTTGTCGATGAGCGCGTTCATCTTCGCTTTCGCTTCGGGAGTGAACGCGCGCTTCACGTACTCCTGGCCGAGAATCTCGCCGATGTTCTCATCGGCGGCGCGCACGCAGCGCTGCCAGCGCGGCTGGATTTCCTTCTGGCCGGAGAGCGTCACGCCGCGGAACGCGAAGTCCTCGTTCACGAACGGCGACGACAGTAGCGGCGCCGCGTCGTCGATGACCTTCCAGCGCAGGTACGCCTTCCACGTCTCGACCGGCGCTTCATCGAGCAGGCGATTCACTTCGCGAAAGTAGTCGGGCTGCGCGACGTTGACCGAGCGCAGGTCCTGCAGTCCCGCGGCCGTGAAGAGCGACGGCAGGTCGAGCTGCGGCGCGAGCGTCTGCAGGTCGGCGACCGGCGTGATATGGTAGATGTTTTCGGGATTGCGCTGTTCGACGCGCGCCATCGACGCCTGCGCGAGCTGCGTCTCCAGCGAGACCACGCGATCGGCGTCGGTCTGCGCCTGCGCGGCGGACACGCCCGCGAGCGCGAACATCTTCGCGATGTGCGCCGCGTACTGCTGGCGCGTCGTCTTGAACGTGCCGTCATCGCGCAGGTAGTAGTCGCGGTCGGGCAGTCCGAGTCCGCCCTGGCCGATGCCGGCGATGATCTGCTGGCTGTTCTTGAAGTCGTTCTGCGCGCCGAAGCGGAACAGCGAGTTGATGCCGGCGAGCTTCTCGCGGCGCACCTCGGCCACGACATCCGTGCGCGAGTTGATCGCGTTGATGCGGTCGAGCGACGGCTGAATCGGTCCGGCGCCCTGCTGCTCGATGAGCGTCTCGTTCATGCACGCGGACCAGAAGTCGCCGATCTTCTGCGTGTTCGATCCGGGCGCCGCATTCGTCTCTTTCGCCGATGCCTCGAGGATCGAGCGCAGCGTCGCGCGGTTGCGATCCGCCACTTCCTCGAAACGGCCGAAGCGCGAGTACGTCGACGGCAGCGGATTGGTCTTGCGCCAGCCCGCGGTCGCATAGTCATAGAAGTTGTCGCACGGGCTGACGGAACGATCGATCTGCGTGAGGTCGAAGCCGTGCTCGCCGAGGAGCGGCTTCGGACGCGGCGCTTCCACGACCGGCGGCGCTTTCGGAGCGGTGGCGCAGGAAACGGCGAGAACGAGCGCGAGTGCGGGGATGAGCGGTTTCATGGCCCGCAAATCCTATAACGGCGAACGCGCGCTACATCCTCACAATCTGATTGATCGCGGCCACGATTTTCAGCGAGCGCGCCGAGCGTCCCACCGTGACCTCGGAGAGACCGTTGGACATCAATGCTTTCTGTCCGTGCTTCTGCCACCAGCGGCCGACGAACACCTGTTTGCCGATGCGGCCGATGACGAGCTCGCCGTTCGCGGCACGGCCGCGCGCGCGCAATTCAACCACCAGCAGATCGCCGTCTTCGATGCCCTGATCGCGCAGACCGTCGCCGCGCGCGCGGAAGATGATCTCGCCGTCTTCGAGCAGCGACTGCGGGATGGCGACCTTCTCGCGCTTCGTCTCGTCGATCGGCTCGCCGTGGCGGATCTCGCCGGCGGTCTCGATCTCCGCGTAGTCGGGGCGTTCGCGGAGGATGTCGACGCCGACGGTGATGCCGGGCGGCGGCGTGATGCGGCGCACGGGCATGCGCGGAAAGGCGACCTGGATCAGCGGCGTCGTGCCGTTGGACGCTTCGCGCAGGCCGAGGAGCGATTCCGCGCGCGAGAGGATCGCCTGTGCGCGTTCCGCTTCCGCGCGGGCTTCGCGGATCGTGTCGGTGAGGAGCGGGACGTTCACGTTGCGCTCGTTTTCCTGCGAACGCAAGGAGAGGTCGCCGAGCGGGATCTCCGTCAGTTCCAGGACGTTGGCGACGCGCTGGAGGATGTTGACGGAGACATTCGCGCCCTTTTCGAGGGCGGCGAGATGGCGGCGGCTGACGCCGGCAAGCTTCGCCAGTCGAGCCTGCGTCAGGTTCTTTTTAATGCGTGCTTGCCGAACAGTTTCGCCGAGCATAAGGGCGTCAGACATTAGACACTTAAAAGTTACTTCTCACCAGAGTCGTACGACGGCCAAGGAACACTGTGGAGGAACCGGATCCGAGGGCAGCGAGAGTGCGGCCGCTCAGTGCGAACTCGGGGTGCCGGTCACTTCATGCACGCACACTCTCGCACACGGTGTGACGCCAGAGCACATTTCCACCCCCCGTAGAACAAGGGGGGATTGGAGGTGGGCGCGAAATGGAACGTTTGCGCGACTATGCGCAAGTCAAATCTTTACTGTAGCTTGCGCACTATGTTGCGCCGCAGTGGACGATTTGTGCACTTGCGGATTGACATCCATCCTGCACCTGCCTACTATGCAGAATATTGCACATGGCCACACGCCTCGAATCGTTTTTGAAGAGCAGAGGGATCAAGCCGGCGCACCTTGCGCGGGAGTCGGGATACAGCCGCCAGCATCTTCTGCGGATTCGGATGGGGCGTATGGAACCGACGCGGCGCTGTATTGCCGCCATTGCGGCGGCATGCCGGCGGCTGTCGGGCGAGGAAGTGCGCGCCTTCGAGTTGTTCGATCTGGAAGGGGAAGACGAGTAGCAGCCATTGCAGCCGATCAAGGATAGTCCCGGCCTCGAATTGTTCACAACCCGGCATGTAGCCGTCGTGGAGGGAGACCGGGACGCTGCGGAAATGCTGCACATGTTCTTCCGCCTGATGGAGCTCGAATGCTCGGTAATTCCTGCGAATTCGGACACCAGTGACACGGTCCGTAGACTGCAGCCGGACGTTTTGATTCTCGATCTCGATTTACCCGATCTACGCGCATTGGATATCGCGCACGAAATCGGCTCCGCGGTGCCGGTGATTTTCGTCAGCGATCGCGATGCACTGGATGCCGACGTCAATGTGCCGGTCCTGCGCAAGCCGCACGCGCGTTTCGAGGAACTCTTGCGGCTCTTCGAGATGGTGTTGTTGATGGAAGGCGAATGAAGAATGCAGAACGCAGAATGAAGAATTGAGAAACGCCGCCACCCCGCCTGGCGCGTCTTCATTCTGAATTCTTCATTCTGCGTTCTTCATTCTTCATTCAGCCTTCTGCCCTCTGCCTTCCCCCCGCCCCCCCTCCCGCCTCCCTCCCGCGCTACACTCCGCCGCGATGTCCGCCACCGCGCCCGCCGCCCACCCTCCCTTTCCCCGCCAGATCGGTCTGTGGCGCGGCGTCGCGCTGAACATGATCGACATGGTCGGGATCGGGCCGTTCATCACGCTGCCGCTGATCCTCGCCAAGATGGGCGGCGCGCGCTGCATGGCGGCGTGGCTGCTGGCGGGACTGCTCGCCATCTGCGACGGCATCGTCACCGCGGAGCTCGGATCGCAGATGCCGCACGCGGGCGGCTCGTACGTCTTCCTGCGCGAGTCGTTCGGCCGCGCGGGACGCCTCCTCTCCTTTCTCTTCCTCTTCCAGATCCTCGTCAGCGCGCCGCTCTCGATGGCGTCGGGCTGCATCGGCTTCGCGCAGTACCTCGAGCCGATCGTGCCGCGCGTCGGCGGCCATATCCCCGTCGCGGCGACGCTCATCTGCGCGGCCATCGTCGTGCTGCTCCTGCGCCGCATCGACGCGATCGGGCGCTTCTCGATCATCCTCTGGATCGGCGTCCTCGGCACGATGGCCGTCGTCATCGCCGCCGGACTGCCGCATCTCAAGCTGTCGGCGTTCGCGTTCTGGTCCGCGCCGCGCTTCGACGGCAAAGCCGGTTTCACCGGACTCGGCGCCGCGCTGATCTTCGCCGTCTACGACTACCTCGGCTACTACAACATCGCCTCCATCGGCGACGAGGTCATTGACGCACACAAAACGATTCCGCGCGTCATCGTGATCTCCATTCTCGCCATCGCCGCGCTCTACATCCTCATGCAGGCGTGCATCATCTCCGTGCTGCCGTACGAGGTTGCGTCGAAGTCCACCTCCGTCGTCGCCGACTACATGCGCGTGCTCGCCGGACCGCGCACCGCGCAGTGGGTCTCCGGGATGATTCTCTGGACCGGCTTCGCGTCGATCTTCTCGGTGATGCTCGGCTACTCGCGGATCCTCTACGCCGCCGCGCGCGACCGCAACTTCTTCGCGATCTTCGCGCGCCTGCACGCCACCGGGTCGTATCCGTTCGTGGCCATCCTCTTCCTCGGCGCGGTCACGGCGGTCTTCTGCTGGCTGCCGCTCCGGCACATCATCGCCGGCATCCTCACGATCCGCGCGATCATCCCGTTCATGGCGCAGATCGTCGGCGCGGTCGTGCTGCGCGTGCGCCAGCCGGACCGCCCGCGGCCGTTCCGCATGTGGCTCTATCCGCTGCCGGCCATCGTTGCGCTCGGCCTCTGGGGCTACGTCGTGGTCTCGCCGGACAAACACCTCCGCGTCGCCGCGCTGTACGTCATGGCCGCGGGCGTCCTCTTCTACTTCGGACGTGAAGCGTTGACGCGGCGGGCGTTGCGTACAATGCACTGATGCGTCCGCTTCGCGCCTTTGTCGTTGTTTGTGTCTTCGCCGCCGGCGCGTTCGCGCAGCAGCAGCGTCTCGATGCGAAGACGCTCGACCGCGCGGTCACGAACACGATGCGCGCGTGGAAGATCCCCGGCGCCGCGATCGCGATCGTGCAGAACGACCGCGTGATCTACGCGAACGGCTACGGCGTCAAAGACTTCACGACGAACGCGCTCGTCACCTCCGACACGCTGTTCCAGATCGCGTCGACGTCGAAGGCGTTCACCACCGCCGCGCTGGCGATGCTCGTCGACGAGAAGAAGCTCTCGTGGGACGACCCGGTGCGCGAGCATCTCGAGTACTTTCGCCTCGCCGACGAATGCGCGTCGTCGCAGGTGACGATCCGCGATCTCGTCACGCACCGCACCGGCCTCTCGCGCCACGACGAGCTGTGGGACAACACGCCGCTGACGCGCGAGGACGTGGTGCGCCGCATCGGCTTCGTGCCGCTGTCGAAGCCGTTCCGCACCGAGTACCAGTACCAGAACATCATGTTCATCGCCGCGGGCGAAGTCGTGACGCACGCGTCGGGGATGCGCTGGGACGACTTCGTGAAGACGCGCATCTTCCAGCCGCTGCAGATGACGCGCACGGTGACGAGCGACGCCGACTGGGCCGCGTCCGATCACGCGAACGGCTTCCGCTACGACTTCACGACCGAGCGCGTGACGCCGCAGCAGCCGATCGACACGACCACGATCGGCGCGGGCGGCGCGATCAAGTCGAGCGCCCACGACATGGCGAACTGGATCCGCTTCCAGCTCGCGCAGGGCTTCTTCGACAACCGGCAGCTGGTCAGTGCCGAGGGGCTCGGGGAGACGAAGACGCCGCAGACGGTGATCCGGCTCGATGGGCTCACGCGCGACACGAACCCCGAGACGCAACTGCTCTCGTACGCGATGGGGTGGAACGTGCAGGACTACCGCGGCGAGCTGCTCGTCTCGCACGCCGGCGCGCTCAACGGCTTCCGCACGCACGTCGATCTCCTCCCCCGCCGCAACATCGGTTTCGTGATCCTCTCGAACCTCGGCCGCGGCATGGCCCTCGTCGCGCTGCGTAACACGCTCATCGACATGCTCACCGCGAAGATGGGGCGCGACTGGAACGCGTACTACCTCATGGTCGACCGCAAGGCGGACGAGAAAGAAGCGAAGGAGAAGCTCGATCGGCAGGCCAGGCGCCAGCCGAACACGACGCCGTCGCATCCGCTCGCCGCGTACGCCGGCGACTACGAGAGCCGCGCGTACGGTACGGTGAAGATCTCGCTCGCGGAGAACGGGCTCGTGCTGCGGTGGAATCGCCTCACCATTCCCCTCGCCCACTTTCACTACGACGTCTTCACCGCCGTCTCCGAGCCGGACGACGTCGACGAGCAGGTGGCGTTCAGCAGCGATGTCGACGGGACGGTCAAGACGTTGACTTTCTTCGACGAGACCTTCACGCGGCGTTGAATTCGCCGCACGACTTCACGGCTCGCTGCTGCCGAATTGTTTCCGGTCCGCCTCCAACTGCTCGCGGAAGTACTTCGCCGCCCCCTCGGGATCCGACCAGCCCTGCTCCTGCTCGACGTCCGGTTTCCGTCCGGCCATGACGTCGCGAATGACGGCCGCCGTCAGCTTCGCGGGATAGACGACCGACGCGACGTTGCCTTCCTTGTCGATCACGTACGCCATCGGAATGCCCCAGGCCATGTACGCGGTGAATGTCGCGAGATCGTGGTCCAGCGCCACGTTTGTCGACATCGGATGCTTCGCGAGAAACGCGTCCGTCTTCGCCTTCGGTTCGTAGGTGATGGAAATGATGTCGACCGGCTCGTTCGCGAGCTCGCGCTTCAGCGCGTCGATGTGCGGGATCGCGGCGACGCACGGGCTGCACCAGCTCGCCCAGAACTCGAGCACGACGACGCGCCCGCGGAGCTCCCGCCACGGCTTCGGTTTCGAGCCATCGAGAAACCGCACCTCGAGCACGGGGGCCGGCGTTCCGATCGGAAGCGTCAACGGCTTCGCCGGATCTGCCGCGACATGCAGTGCAACGACGAACGACAGGAGCGCCAACGTCCTGCGAGGCATACGAATCCCTCCCTGCCTAGAGACGTCGCGAAACGCGATTCGTTGGAACGCGCGCTACCGCGCGATCGCCAGCGCCATCGCATCGAGCGCGTCTTCCGCGTCCGCGTCGCTGGCCTGGTGATTCACCATCAGCGAAAAGTAGCGATAGTGGCCGTCGGGCATGGCGATGATGCCGCTCAGCGCGTTGACACCGTTCAACGTGCCGGTCTTGCCGCGCATGCGGTCGTGCAGCGCGACGACGCGGCGATGCAGCGTGCCTTCCTCACCCGGTTGCGCGAGCACCGTCCACCAGAAACCGCGGCGCGCGGGGTCGTTCATCCAGCGGAGGATCTTCACCGTCGTCTCGGCCGCGACGAGATCGTCGGGCGCGAGACCGCAGCCGTCGACGAAGCGGAAGGCGTCGCCGCGCGCGCCGATATCGGACGCGAGCAGCGCGCGCTCGCGTGCGAACGAGCTCGCGTACGTGCCGTCGCTCGCGCGTTTGAAGAGCATTTCGGTGTAGAGGTTCTGGCTGTTCTTCAGCACCGTCGTCAGCAGCTGTCCGACGAATGGCGACGGGATCTCGAGCAGCTTTTCGCCCATCTGCTCATTCAACGCGTGCGCTGTCGTGTTGACGCGCAGCGTGCCGTCGACGGCGATCCCGTGCAGCACGAGCGCGTCGCGCAGCGCGGCGAGCGCGAACATGCCGGGATCGGGGATCGAGTGGCCGTTCGCGCCGTTCTCTTCCCAGGCGATCGCGTCGACGGGCGCGCCGTAGGTCTCGGGCAGGTAGTTCACTTTCCAAGCCGGCGGAATCGTGATGCGGTCGCCGAAGGACGAGACGTCGGCGACGAGATCGCGGACGCGCGTGATGCCGCGCGCGCGGAGCGCATTGGCGACGACGTCGAAGTCGTTGTCGCGTTCATAGCGCCACGAGCCGAGGGAGGGGTCGCCGTCGCCGGAGACGACGAGATCGTCGCCGTCGCGCCAGATGGTCGTGGCGAGACGCGTGTCGGTGCCGAGGCAGTTGGCGATGGTGACGGCAGCAGCGAGCTTGCGGTTGGAAGCGGGCACGGCGAGGAGGCTCGCGTTGCGCGCGTAGAGCACGTGGCCGTTGTCGTCTTCGACGTCGGCGAACCAGAGAGCTCTTGGGAACTTTGCGATCTCGCTGTCGATCGCTTGTCGCAGTGGTGACGTCGTTGTCGTTGCGCAGGAGGTCAAAAGCAGAAGGCAGAAGGCAGAGGGCAGAAGGCAGAATTGAGAATTACGCAAAGCTGAAATCCGCGTAGCTTTCGCCATGGGCGAGATTGTCGTGCACGGCGGTGAGAAACGCATCGGCGGATTGCGCGTCGAGCCGGCGGGCGGCGGCGTGGGCGAGCAGCGTTTGGGCGTAGTCGCGCGCGAGCGGATATGGCGCGAACGTGCGCGACGGCGGCGCGAGCGGCGCGATCGCGCGCTCGCGTGCGATCGCGACGAGCACCGGCTGCACGGACGCAATCGAGCCGTGTTCGGCGACGGCGCGCGCGATGCACGCATCGAGCGACTCGCGCGCATCATCGCCGTCCGACTCGTTCGCGACGAGTTCCCACACCGCGACGCGTAGCAACGCGTAGCGGCCTTTCTCGCCGAGGAGCGGGAGCAAGGCGAGGACGCCATCGACGACGAGGAGCGCGTCGCCGCGGGCGAGCGCGCGCAGCTCGTTCGTCAGCATGGGATCGTGCAGACGCGCGGCGAGCCAGCGTTCACCGCGCAGACGATCGCGTTCCGTCATCGCGGCGCGGAGCTCGTCGAGCGTTTGCGGCTGCGCGTTATCGACGTGCGGCGGCTCGAGGATCGGGGGCTCGCTCCACGGTTGGCGACTCTCCGCCACGTAGACGGCGCACGCGATGAGCAGCTCGCGCCAACGTTCGCCGGTCTCGTCGCGGATCTCGTGCGCGGCGCGGCATGCGAGGAGCGCGCGCTTGGCGTGTTGCGACGGCGCGTACGCGAGCACGGCGAAACGCGCGATCGCGAGCCACAGCTCGTCGTCCGAATGCGCGTCGGCGAACGCGTGCGCGGCCGCGGGAATCGCGTCGAGCTCGCGCTCGATCAGCGGCGCGTACAGCGCGTTGGACATCAGTGCTTCTTGCTGGGAGCCGTTTTCTTGGACGCCGATGTTTTTGTCGCCGCGGTCGAAGTCGTGCTCGTCGTCGCGGAGGCGGTCGACGTCTGCGCCGTGGTCGGCTCGGTCAGCGCGCCGCCTTCGGCTTCCGAGCGGCTGTCTTCCACGTCGACGGTCTGCGTGAGAGCGTCGGTGCCGGTCGTCGCCGGTTGCGGCGGCGCGGGAGCGATCGTCTCGGTCGCGCTTCCGGTCGCGGCGCTCTCGCGCTTGCCGCACGCGGCGGCGGCGACGAGCGCCATCAGAACGACGGGGAGAACGACGACGGCGAAACGCCTGGCTGAGCTCTTCACGGATCCCTCTTTCTCGCGGAGTTCGCTGCTGCGGCTGTCGTCTGATGCAATTACAATGCACCGCCTATGTCGGACCGCAAACGAGTCGGCGTTTTCGGGTGGGGCATCGTCGCGCCGAAGTCGCCGAACGTCGACGCCTTCGAACGCAACCTCGAAAGCTCCGACACGTGGCTCTCGCCGTTCACCGGTTACGGGCAGTCGAACTTCCTGGTCGGTTACCCGGACTTCGATTTCGAAACATACCACGCGTGGTTCGACGAGCGTTTTCCGCCCGCGAAGTTCGCGCAGCTGAAAGAGAAAATGGGACCGATGGTGAAGTACGCCATCGGCGCATTCATCCAATCCCTCGGGCAGAACCCCGGCATCGAGCAGTATCTGCAAGCGCTCGGCACGCGCTGCCACATCTACGTCGGCACCGGCCTCGGCGAGATCACGGTCACGCAAGCCGAGGCGCTCGGGTACGACCGCGCGCTGCGGAAGTGGAACGAGTTCTGGGCGAAGCCGGAACGTTGCAGCGCGCTGCGCAAGCATCTCGAGGGCGAGACCGACGCGAGCGCGCCGGCGAATCCGGCGGACGCGCCGCTCGGCTCCGAAGCGTGGATCGATGCGAAGCACGCGTGGGAAGCGCATTGGGCGGCGAAGAGCGACGCGCTCGCGGAGTATCTGGACGAAGCGCGCGCGATTCACGGCGAGCCGGTGCCGCCGTCGTCCGGCTCCGCGAAGCTCTCCACGATCCGGCAGAAGCTGAACAAGATCCGCAACCTGAATCGCAAATGGGGCTGCCCCGAAGAGCCGTGGGCGGCGGTGTCGCCGAACCTGCTCTGGAACATCGCCAACATCCCCGCATCGCAGATCTCGATGCTCGGCAAGATCGTCGGTCCGGCGTTCGCGCCGGTCGCGGCGTGCGCGTCGTTCGGCGTCGCGACGAAGCTCGCCGTCGACGCGATCCAGCGCGGCGAGGCGACCGCGGTCGTCATCGGCATGACCGATCCGCCGCCGCACGAGATGGTCATCAGCGCGTTCTACAATGCGAACGTGCTCTCCGCCGATGCCGACGTCTCGCGTCCGCTGACGGGACTCAAAGGCACGCACGTCGCGGGCGGCGCGTGCATCTGGATCGTCGGCGACGCGGAGGCGCTCGCCGCGCAGGGCTTCCGTCCCGTCGGCATGGAGATCGTCGGCGTGGGAACGTCGTCGGACGCGCACCACATCATCACGCCGTCGAAAGGCGGACCGCAGCTGGCGATGCGCGCGGCGCTGGAGGAAGTGCAGGCCACCGACATCACGACGTGGGACATGCACGCCACCGCGACGCCGGGCGATGCGACGGAGATCGAGAACTCGCTCGAGCTCCTGCATCCCGACGTCGTCTTCACCGCGCGCAAGGGCACGTTCGGCCACGGCATGTCCGTCGGCGGAGGCTGGGAGCTCACCGCCCAGCACCTCGGCATGGCGCGCGGGAAACTCTTCCCGATGCCGCTCACCGAAGGCGAGCTGCACGCCGACGTGAAAGTGCACACCGCGAACTTCGTGCAGCGCGACGGCTGCGAAGTGCGCCACGGCTACAGCGGGAAGCTGAGCATGGGCGTGGGCGGCATCAACTCGTGCGTCATCTCCCGCCCGTGGAGTGACGGCGAGTTGGAGTAGCATTTCTCCATCGCAACAACTGGAGGAGGAATGGTATGAGACTCAAGACCTGGGTGGCTCTGGGACTGGTCTGCGCGGGCGCGCTCGCGTCGGTCGCGGACGATGCGCCGAAGAAGCCGGCCATGGATCCCGCGATGATGAAGGCGATGATGGACGCGGGCATGCCGGGCGACGCGCAGAAGAAGCTCGACGTCATGGCCGGCGCGTGGGACGCGAAGGTCACCACGTGGATGATGCCGGGCGCCGATCCGATGGTCATGACCGGCACGTCGCAGAACGACTGGATCATGGGCGGCCGCTACCTGCGCCAGAACTTCAGCGGCGCGTTCATGGGCATGCCGTTCGAGGGCGTCGGCTACACCGGCTACGACAACGTGCGCAAGCAGTACTGGGGCACGTGGATGGACAACATGTCCACCGGCATCATGATGTCGAACGGCACGGGGATGTCCGCCGACGGCAAGTCGTGGACGTTCAACGGCATGATGGCCGATCCGATGACCGGCAAGGACACGACCGTGAAAGAGACGATCACCGTCGTCGACGCGAATCACCACACCATGGAGATGTGGACGCCCGGTCCGGACGGGCAGATGTACAAGTCGATGACGATCGAGTACTCGCGCAAGAAGTAGCGAATCACGTGGATATCAAACAAAAGGGCGCGCCGTCAGGCGCGCCCTTGTTGTTTTGTCGATGGTTGCGAGCTTACGAGACGGTGACGTTCGCGGCCTGCAGGCCCTTCGGGCCCTGGGTCACATCGAACTCGACCTGCGCGCCCTCCTGAAGAGAGCGAAAGCCGCGGGACTGAATGGCGCTGAAGTGGACGAACACGTCCTCGCCACCTTCGGTCGTGATGAAGCCGAAGCCCTTGGCATCGTTGAACCACTTAACGGTTCCGGTCTGACGCATGGTGTGGAATCTCCTTTCCTAATGTTGCTGCCTGACAGGAGATCGCCACGGGTGTTGCAAATCCCTTCAGAAGCCGTCATGACAACACGACCACCCCGGAAGGCATTCCGTCATCTCAACTCGCGAGACGAATGACCGCGAATGCCGCGCCCTGCGGGTCGGCCAGGATCGAAAAGCGTCCGATGTGCTCGACGCTCATCGGCGGCAAATGGACCTTCGCGCCCTGCCCCTCGGCGGCCGCGACCGTCGCATCACAATCCGCGACCGAAAAGTACGGCAGCCAGAACGGCGGCGTGGACGGATCGTGTCCCGCCAGCATACCTCCGATGGCATGCTCGCCGACGTGCCACTCCGTGTACTCGGGCGACTCCTTCGCGCGCCACTGAAAGAGCGCTGAATAGAACTGACGCGCGCGCTCGACGTCGCGCGCGTGCAACTCGTTCCAGCAGAGCGCATTCACCTCGTCGCGGACATGCAGGCCGATGCCGCTCCTCGCCTGCCAGATCGCGAAGGTCGCACCCTGCGGGTCCTGCAGCACGGCGGAGCGCCCGTAGTCGGACACGTCGTACGGCGGCGCAACGACCGTCGCGCCGAGACTGTTCGCCTTCGCCACGGTCTCATCCGCGTCGGTCACGCTGACGTACGAGATCCAATGCGGCGGACCCTTGTCCGCGCCCGGGTCGAACATCGCCCCCGCATCGCGCTCCTTGTTGCGGAAGATGAAGTACGAGCCCCACTCGCCCTTGATCTCGGTGACGTCCCACCCGAACAGCGCGGTGTAGAACGCGCGGGCGGCGGCGACGTCGTTGGTGGCGAGCTCGATCCAGTTGAACGTTCCGGGCGGATGCGAGGTGAAGGTGGCCATGAGAAAGGACCTCCTGATTGCCGCGCGATTCTACGACGGCGCAACCGCGGCGCTTACGAAACGTAAGCAGAACGTATGAAGACGCTCGTCCTGATCCACGCCCTCGGCCGCACGCATCGCTCGATGTGGCCGCTCGCCGCTGCCGCTCGCCGGCGCGGCTACAGGGTGATCAACTGGAACTATCGCTCGCGCAGCGCATCGATCGCGGAACACGCGGATGCGTTCGCTCGCGAAGTCGCGCCACGCCTCGCCGATGCCACGCGCGTCGACGTCGTCACGCATTCGCTGGGCGGCATCGTCCTCCGCCGGTTCCTCTCCGCGCACGCGCTGCCGAACCTCGGCCGCTCGGCGCGGCCGAGGGCGCTAAAGGCATAGCCTATCTACACGCGCGGCTGCCCTGAGTGTCGTTTAGAGCAGCCGCACGTATCGCCTGGCTATGCCCTGAGCGCAGTCGGCCGTGCCGGCCCAGCTAGCGTTTCGTGAGGCCGAGCGGCGCGGCTTTGACGAGCGCGTTCGTGCGCTCGATGCCGTGGCGCTTGTCGAGCATCAGCTGGCGGATGTAGTCGAGCAGGCGGCCGAACTCCATGTCCGCGTCGTTCATCATCCGCGCGAGCTGCAGCACCACTTCCACGCCGGCGAGGTTCACGCCGAGGTCGCGCGTCAGCGTGAGAATCATCTCCAGCTTGCGGATCTCGTCTTCACCGTAGAGACGCGTGTTGCCGGCGGTGCGCGCGGGGCGGATCAGCCCTTCGCGCTCGTACAGCCGCAGCGTCTGCGGGTGAATGTTGTAGCGTTCCGCGATGATCGAGATCATCACGTAACCATCTGCTCTGCGGCGAGCCATGTCTGGAATCTCCGGAAAAACGCGCGGCGGGCTAAGACGCCCGCCGCGCTGACTCATTACTTGTTCTCGTCGACGACTTCGGCTTCGATGACGTCATCCTTGCCGTTGCCGCCGCCGGCCGCACCCGACGCGCCCGCATCCGCGTTCGCACCGGCGCCGGCACCCGCCTGCTGATACATGATCTCGGCGAGCTTGTGCGACGCCTTCTGGAGGTTGTCGGTGGCGGAGCGGAGGTTGTCGACGCCGCCCTGCTCCATCGCCTTGCGAGCATCGCTGATCGCGCTCTCGAGCGACTGCACGTCGCCACCGGAAAGCTTCTCGCGGTTCTCGCTCAGCATCTTCTCGACCTGATACACGAGGCCGTCGAGCTGGTTCTTCGCCTCGATTTCTTCGCGGCGCTTCTTGTCTTCATCCGCGTGCGACTCCGCGTCCTTCACGAGGCGATCGACTTCGTCCTTCGACAGACCGGAGGAGCTGGTGATGGTGATCTTCTGCTCCTTGCCGGTGCCGAGGTCCTTGGCCGACACGTTCATGATGCCGTTCGCGTCGATGTCGAAGCCGACTTCGATCTGCGGCAGGCCGCGCGGCGCCGGCGGAATGCCGACGAGGTGGAACGCGCCGAGGAGCTTGTTGGCCGCGGCCATCTCGCGCTCGCCCTGATAGACCTTGATCTCGACCGACGTCTGGTTGTCGGCGGCCGTCGAGAAGATCTCCGACTTGCGCGTGGGGATGGTCGTGTTACGCTCGATGAGCTTCGTCATCACGCCGCCGAGCGTCTCGATGCCGAGCGAGAGCGGAGTGACGTCGAGCAGCAGGACGTCCTTGACGTCACCGCGCAGAACGCCGCCCTGCACCGCCGCGCCGACCGCGACGACTTCGTCGGGGTTCACGCCCTTGTGCGGCTCCTTGCCGAAGTAGTCCTTGACGAGCTGCTGCACGATCGGGATGCGCGTGGAGCCGCCGACGAGCACGACTTCATCGATCTTCTTCGGATCGACGCCGGCGTCGGAGAGCGCCTGCTTCACCGGACCCATCGTCTTGTTGACGATGTCGCCGATGAGCTGCTCGAACTTCGCTCGCGTGAGCTGCATGTTGAGGTGCTTCGGACCGGACGCATCGGCCGTGATGAATGGCAGGTTGATGTCGGTGGACATCGTCGACGAGAGCTCGATCTTCGCTTTCTCGGCGGCTTCCTTGAGGCGCTGCAGAGCCATCTTGTCTTTCGACAGATCGATGCCCTGGTCCTTGCGGAACTCGTCGATGATCCAGTCGATGAGCTTCTGGTCGATGTTGTCGCCGCCGAGGTGCGTGTCGCCGTTGGTCGACTTCACTTCGACGACGCCGTCGCCGACTTCGAGAATCGAAATGTCGAACGTGCCGCCGCCGAAGTCATACACGGCGATGGTTTCGTTCGTCTTCTTGTCGAGGCCGTAGGCGAGTGCGGCGGCCGTCGGCTCGTTGACGAGGCGCTCGACCTTGAGGCCGGCGATCTCGCCCGCGTCTTTCGTGGCCTGGCGCTGCGAGTCGTTGAAGTACGCGGGAACCGTGATCACCGCGCGCTCGACTTTCTCGCCGAGGTAGTCTTCCGCGGCCTGCTTGAGCTTCTGCAGGATCATCGCGGAGATCTCCGGCGGCGAGTACATCTTGCCCTGCACGTCGACGCGCACGTCGCCGTTCGACGCCTGCGTCACCTTGTACGGGACCATCTTCATTTCTTCGTTGACTTCATTGAACTTGCGTCCCATGAAGCGCTTGATCGAGAACACCGTGTTTTCGGGATTCGTGACGGCCTGGCGTTTCGCGACCTGGCCGACGAGACGCTCGCCGTTCTTGGCGAAGCCGACCACCGACGGGGTGATGCGGCTCCCCTCGGCGTTCACGATGACCTTCGGCTCGTTGCCTTCCATGACCGCGACGACCGAGTTGGTCGTACCGAGGTCAATGCCGATGATCTTTGACATAAGTTCTTCTCCTTCTGACAGTTCAGAACGGTTGAGCGTTCCGCTATCAAGTTTCGCTATCTGAGCAAACCTGAGTCTAGCATTGTAAATTCCGAACGTGCAAGGACTACGCCGCGACGAAGTGGGGTTATGATTCGTCGTAACTTTGGAGGATTCTCGATGAGCGATTACCGCTATCAACCGCAGCCGGCCCAGCCGGCGTGGATCGACGCCAGCACCGCGCAGACCGTCGAACGCGAGCGCAGCTTCGTCCGCTCGGTGTACGCGTGGATGTTCGCCGGACTGGCGATCACCGCCGGCGCCTCGCTGTGGGTCGTGCTGTCGGAAGGGATGCAGCAGCTGATCTTCGGCAACCGCGCGATGCCGTGGGTGCTGATGCTCGTGGAGCTCGGCCTCGTCTTCTATCTCAGCGCGCGCATCACGCGCATGTCCGCGGCCGCGGCCGCATCCGCGTTTCTCGTCTTCTCGCTGCTCAACGGGTTGTCGCTGAGCGTGATCTTCTTCGCCTACACGGCGCAATCGATCTTCCAGGCGTTCGCCGTCGCGGCGGGGATGTTCGGCGCGATGAGCGTCTACGGCACCGTGACCAAGCGCGACCTCACCTCGTGGGGTTCGTTCTTCTTCATGGGTCTCATCGGCATTCTGATCTGCAGCGTCGTCAACATCTTCCTGAAGTCTCCCGCGTTCGCGTGGGCGATCTCGCTCATCGGCGTCTTCGTGTTCCTCGGCCTCACCGCGTACGACACGCAGAAGCTGAAGGCGTATGCCACGGCGCCGCAGCTGCGCGAGAATCTCGCCGTCTACGGCGCGCTCGCGCTGTATCTCGACTTCATCAACCTCTTCCTGTTCCTGCTCCGCCTCTTCGGCGGCGGCAGCAGCCGCAGGTAACGTTTCTCCGCATCACGATCGAAAGCGCCGGCGAAACGCCGGCGCTTTTGTTTTGCGGGTAGGGAAAACCACGCCGCGCGTCTCTCCTATCGGTGAACCCACGGATCACCGAGGAGAGATCGATGATCGGAAACTTCTTCACCGAAGTCTGGAAGATCGCCATCGCGAAGGATGCGAAAGCGTCCGCGAAGCGACTGGCCGCCGTCGCGCTGTTGCTCGTCGCCGTCGTCGTCGTGTCCGGCTACTACAGCGCGCGCACGCTGCAGTGGTGGCAAACGCCACAGACCGCGGACGTGAAGGGCGTCGCACCCGATCTCGCGTGGGGGCTCATCGCCGGCTCGATGATCGTGCTGCTCGCGATGATCGGGCTGCAGATCAACGGCCGCATCGGCGGCGCGCTGATCGACGAGCAGAACCTGATGAGCCTCTCGCGCTTTCAGCTCGTCGCGTGGACGGTGCTCGTCGTCTCGGCGTTCCTCACCATCGCCCTGATCCGCGCGTTCTCGGGCGTGAACGACGCGCTGAACATCACCGTGCCGCCGGAGCTGTGGAAGCTGCTCGGCATCACGTCGGCGTCCGCGGTCGGCCGCGAGGTCGTGCACGCGATGAAGAAGGAGAAGCAGCCTTCGAACCCCGACGTCGCCGCGGCGAACAGCGCGGCGGCGATCAACGACAACGCGAAGAGCGCGGCGGAGCAGACGAACGTGCAGGAGATCGAGCTGCACCGCGCGGGCACGCTCTACGGCAACCCGAAGCCTTCCGACGCGAGCTTCGTCGACATGTTCCAAGGCGTCGAAGTCGGCAACACCGCGTACGTCGACATGGCGAAGGTGCAGATGTTCTTCTTCACCATCGCCGCGATCGTCGCGTATGCGTCCGAGGTCTTCACGATGCTGGCGACGCACTTCGCGAATCACCTGCTCACCGCGCCGAAGGCCGCGACGCTCGCGCAACTCCCCGCGATCGGATCGGGCCTCCTGGCGATTCTCACGATCAGCCACGCCACGTATCTCGGTGCGAAGTCGATCGATCACACCAGCACTTCCGCGAGCGGCAGCGCGAACGCCGCGGCGGCGGTCGCCGCGAATGCCGTCATCGACGCTCCGGGCGAGCAGGACATCTGAGGAGAGCTGAGCCATGACCCAACGACGCGGAACCATCGTTCTCGATCCCGGCCACGGCGGCACCGTGAAAGTCGGCGGCTCGTCGCCGAACAACGCCACCAGTCCCAGCGGCGTGCTGGAGAAGAACATCACGCTGCAGATGGCGTTTCTCACGCGCGACGCGGTCCAGCGCCGCGCCCAGGCCGAAGGCCACGACGTGCGCATCGTGCTGACGCGCGAGTCCGACGTGAACCTCGGCCTCGCGCAGCGCGCGCAGGTCGCACAGGCGCACGGCGCGAATCTGTTCCTGAGCATCCACTGCAACGCGAGCGACGGCCACAACGCGCGCGGCGTGGAGACGCTCGTGCGTCCGACCGCGGCGGACAATCCAAATCACGCCGACGACGCCGCGTTCGCAACGACGATCCAGAACGCGGTCTTCATGACCATCAAGAAGGCCGATCCCGCGACGAAGAATCGCGGCGTGAAGGAACAGCAGCTCGGCGTGCTGCGCGATCACGACCTCGGTCCGAACGTGCGCGCGTGCCTCGTCGAGCTGGAGTTCATCGACATCCCCGCCGTAGACGCGCTGCTGAACGTCGGTCCCGCGCACGGAAAGACGCGCGCGGAGATCGCGGACGCGCTCGCCGGCGCGCTCATCGAAAGTCTGCCCGTCGCGTAGCGGCCAGCAGCGGCGCGTGTGCGATCATCCGGCGCATGCGCCGCCTGACGCTCGCGTTTGTCGTCCTCTCGCTCGCCGCCTGCGCCACGACGCCGCCGCCCGCACCGGCGCCGGCCGCGGTCGCGGCGACACCGACCGCCACGCCGGCACCCAACGCCGCAAGCACGCTGGCGCGGCTCGTCGATGCGTACTGGCAGCATCGCCTCGAGCAGGACGTGAACGCCCGCGCGGAACTCGGGCTGCCGATCGAGCATCTGCCCGACTTCTCGTACGCGCACGAGGAGACCGAGGCGACGTTCGCGCAGTCGCTCCTCGCACAGCTCGACGGGATCGATGAGAACGCGCTCGCCGAAGACGACCGCATCACGCTGGCGGTGCTGAAAAACCTGCAGCAACAGACCATCGACGGCCTGCCGCACTTCTATCTCCACTGGTGGGTGACGCCGTACGCGTCGCCGATCCGCGGCATCGGCCTCGCGATCGTGTCGATGCCGCTCGCGACCGCGGACGAGCGCGCGCGATACGTGCGGCTCGTCGGCGAGTACGGAACGTTCCTGGACGGCATCGCGGAGATCACGCGCGAGCAGCAGCGCCGCGGGATTCTGCTGCCGAAGCCGGAGCTGCCGCTCGTGCGCGCGATGATCGCCGGACTGCGCCGCCCGCCGGAAGAGAGCATGTTCGCGCGCGAAGGCGACGCCGCGTTCACCGCGCAGGTGCGCGAGGCGATCGCCACGCGCGTCAATCCGGCGCTGTCGCGCATCCTCGAGATCTTCTCGCCCGCGTACGAGACCGCCGCGCCGGCGGGCGTCGGGCTGGCGCAGTATCCCGGCGGCGCGGCCGCGTATCGCGAGCTCGTGCGCGAGTCGACCACGCTCGATCTCGACCCGCGCGAGATCCACGAGCTCGGCCTGCGCGAAGTCGAGCGCATCAACCGTGAGATGGCGGACGTCCGCACGCAGCTCGGCTTCACGGGAACGAAGGCGCAGTTCCACCAGTTCCTCCGCACCGATCCGCGCTTCTTCGCGACGTCCGCCGAAGAGATCGGCGCGCGGCTGACGTCCTACGTGCGACGGATCGAGCCGCAGATTCCGAAGTACTTCGCGCGGCTGCCGCGCGCGCCGTACGACGTGCAGCGTCTCGATCCCGCGCTCGAAGGCGGCATGACGTTCGGTTACTACGACGCGCCGAAGGCGCATCAAACCACCGGCCACTACTACTTCAACGGCTCGAAGCCGAACGAGCGCTCGCTGCTCTTCGCGGGCGCGCTCATGCTGCACGAGCTCATTCCGGGGCATCACTTCCAGATCGCGCGGCAGCTCGAGGACGAGACCATTCCGCTGTTCCGCCGCCGCTCGTTCCACACCGTCTTCGTCGAAGGCTGGGGCGAGTACTCGGCGTGGCTCGGCAATGAGCTCGGGCTCTACTCCGATCCGTACGATCACTACGGCCGCCTGATGATGGATGCGATGCTCTCGTCGCGCCTCGTCGTCGACACCGGCATGAAGCCCTCGGCTGGTCGCGCGAGCGCGCGATCGAGTTCCTGCGCGAGAACACGCTGATGTCCGAGACGGAGATCCAAACCGAGACGCTGCGCTACTCGGTCGACATCCCGGCGCAGGCGCTCGCGTACAAGATCGGCAGCCTGCGCATGATCGAGTTGCGGCGGCGCGTCGAGCGCGAGCTCGGCACGAACTTCGACATCCGCCAGTTTCACGAATGGGTGCTCGCGCGGGGCTCGATGCCGCTGCCGGTGCTCGAGGCGCACGTGATGCGCGAGACGCATCGGTTCGAGGCTACGCGGCCCGCGTCGAAGTCCGGCTCGACTGCCCCTTCAACAGGCGCTTCAACATCCGCTTCAGAGTGAGCGCGTTGTCGACCGCGTACGCGGAGTCGTCGTTGTCGAAGTAGACGTAGATCGCCTTCATGCGGCGACTCCACGCGCGGATGCGGTCGGCCCACGCGGCGAGCTGCTCGTCGGTGTAGCTCCCCTGATACTTGAAGGCGGTCGGGCCGTGCAGGCGGATGTACGTCCAGTCGGCGGTGACTTCGATCGGCGACTGGTATCCGGCGAGCTCGTAGATGCAGAACGCCGCGTTGTACTTGCGCAGGATCTCGTACACCTCGTCCGTCATCCACGTCGGATTGCGCAGCTCGAACGTGTAGCGATGCTCGCGCGGCAGCAGCTCGAGGAACGTCTCGAGCCGCTCGAGGTTGACCTTCCAGCCCGGCGGCAGTTGCCAGAGGATCGGTCCGAGCTTGCCGCGGAGACGCTCGGCGCGCGGCAGAAAGTTCACGAGCCCACGCTCCGGATCCTTCAGCTTGATCATGTGCGAGATGAAGCGGCTGCCTTTGACGGCGAAGAGAAAATCGGAGGGCGTGGACTTGCGCCACGTCTCGAATGACGACTCGTTCGGCAGTTGATAGAACGTGTTGTTGAGCTCCACCGTGTCGAAGTCGCGCAGGTAGTGCGCGAGCATGTCCGCGGACTTGATGCCGGCCGGGTAATAGCGGCCGACCCAGTGTTTGTAGTGATAGCCGGACGTGCCGATGCGGATCTCTGCCATCTGTCGTCGCTCCAGGCGTGGCGTCGATGCGGCGGTGCGGGATCCCACGCCGCCGCATCGCGTGTGAAATCGTTAACGCTGTGAACTGCCGCTGCTGCCGACGTTCGTGACGGTCACGGTGCCGTTGACGGAGCGCGTGACGCGCACCGGGCTGGCGGACGTGGTCGTCGCGCTGCGACCCGACGCGGTCGTCGTCCGTCCGGACGTGGTCGTCGTGGCGGACGAAGTGGTCGACGCCGTCGTGCCGCGGCTCGTCGCGCGGGCGAGCGCACGCGTGCCGCGCGCCGCGGTGTTGCCGCTCACGCTGCCGGTGGTCGCCGTCACGGTCGTGCCGGTGGTCGATGCAGTATCGGCCGCCGTCCTCGTGCCGGTGGTGGTCGTCGTTGCAGGAGTCGTGGTCGTGCCGATGGTCGTGGCCGGCGCGACGTCGCCGAGCGTCAGGCCGGTGGTGCCGGTCATGGCGCTGGTGGCGATGCCGGGGCCGACGTCGCCGGTGACGCGCGCGGCGTTCGAGGTGACGAGCGCGCCGGTCGGCACACCCGTGCCGATGCCGCTGCGCACCGCCGCGGCGTTCGACGTCAGCAGGCCGCCGAGTCCGGACGCGGCGATGTTGCCGCCGGTCGCGGTCGTCGTCGGGACGATCGTCGCGGCGGCGGTGTTGGTCGCCGCCGTGCCAGCGGTGGTGCCGGCCGCGGTGCCGACGGTCGCGGCCGCGGTCGTCGACGCGCCGGCGACCACGGCCTCGGCGAACACGGCGTCCGCATCGAGTCCGTCACCCGCGCCGCTCGTGATCGCGGGCGTGGCGGGCGAGCTGATCGAGGAGTTCACGGTCACTTCGGGATTCGTGCGGAGCGCGGGATTGATGAACTGCCCGGTCACGATCGCCGGAGCCGACTGCGCCGGACGATTCGTCGCCGGCGACACGGGACCGAGGACGCGGCCGCGGAGCGGAGCGACTCCGGCCATGATCGCCGCGGCTTCGTCGGCCGTACGGCGGTGAATGCTGGTGGCGCTCGCGCCGGAGTTAACGGTGTTGACCGTGGCAGCGTTCAGCATCGACGCGTCGTACGTCGACGACGACACCATCGGCGGCGGCGTGGACGTACCGGACGAAGTGCCGCTCACGCCCGGAGCGGTCGTGCCGACCGTCGGCTCGAGGCCGGCAGGCTGCCCGTTGCCGGGCATGTGGTTGGTGGAACAGCCGAATGCGGCGAGCGAGGCCGAGAGCGAAAGCGCGGCCAGCGCGCGCGCTAGCGGCCGCTCGGATAAGTTTCGTGGATCGAGAGTCTTGCGCATGTTGCCTCCTTCAGAGATGGCGCAGCGAATGCGCAGTTATTAAGAGCAATGCACGTGCCTCTTGCCGCGGCGGGAACAGCCGTTGCTACCCGACTGGGCCGAAGGAGGTTTTCGCATCACATGAATCGCAATCGCACCGGGATCCTCATCGCTCTGACCCTCATCGCTCTTCTGACCGCCGCCGCCTGCGCGACCAACAAGGTCCTGCCGAAGCAAGTCGACAAGACCGCCATGGAAGCGGACGTCCGCGGCGCCATCGCCACCGCCGTTCCGAACAAGACGTTCGCCATCGAAGTGAACGTGCACGACGGCGGCGTGGTCGCTCTGTCGGGTCACGTCGACAGCGCGTCGGACCGTGACGCCATCATCGCCAAAGTGCGCGGCGTGGACGGCGTGAGGAGCGTCGACGCGAGCGGCCTCACTGTAGGCTGACGCACCGGGCTCACACGCGCGAGCGAGGGATGACGGCCAGGCCGCATCCCTCGTCCGCGTTCCTCACCGCAACTACAATGCGCGCGTGTTCGATCTCCGCGCGCGTGGCACCACCGTTCGCGTAGAAGTCCTCGGCGGCATCACGACGTTCGTCTCGATGGCGTACATCATCGTCGTGAATCCGGCGATCCTCGCCTTCGCCGGCATTCCGCCCGGCCCGTCCACCGTCGCCACGATCCTCACCGCCGTCTTCGGCACGCTGCTGATGGGGCTCTACGCGAACCGTCCCATCGCGGTCGCGCCGTACATGGGCGAGAACGCGTTCATCGCCTTTGGCCTCGCCGCGTTCGGCATCACGTGGCAGCAGCGCCTCGGCGCGGTGTTTCTCAGCGGATTGGTGTTCCTCGCGATCACGCTCTTCGGCGTGCGCACGTGGCTCGCGCGCGCGATCTCGCCGTCGATGAAGCACAGCTTCGCCGCCGGCATCGGACTCTTTCTCACGTTCATCGGCCTGTACGAGAGCGGCATCGTAAAGTCCGCGCAGGCGGTGCCGGTGCAGCTCGGCGACGTGCGCAGCGCGCCGGTGCTCCTCGCGATTTTCGGCTTTCTCGTCATCGCCGTGCTGACGCATCGCCGCGTGCCCGGCGCGATCCTCATCGGCATCGCCGTCACCGCGGTCGCGGGCGTACTTCTCGGCGAAGGACACGCGCCGTCGCACGTCGCGGCGCTGCCGTTCACCGGCGCGTACGATCTCTCCTCGCTCGCCTTCCAGCTCGATCTGAACTCGGTGCTGCGCATCAGCTTTCTGCCGATTCTGCTGACGCTGTTCCTCATGTCGCTGCTCGACACACTCGGCACGCTCGTCGGCCTCGGCGCGGCGGCGAACCTCCTCGACGAGCGCGGTGATCTGCCCGACATCGAGAAGCCGATGCTCGTCGACGCGCTGACGTGCGTCTTCAGCGGCCTGGTCGGTACGTCGACCAGCGGCGCGTACATCGAGTCGTCGACCGGCATCCGCGAAGGCGCGCGCACCGGACTCGCGTCCGTCGTCACCGCCGCGCTCTTCGCGCTGTCGCTCTTCTTCATTCCGCTCTTCGAGCCGATGCAGTCGTTGCGCTACGCGTACGCGCCGGCGCTGCTCATCGTCGGCATGCTCATGCTCGGCGCGGTCGCGCACATCGACTTCGACGATCTCACCGAGCTCGTGCCCGCGTTCGCGACGATCGTGATGATGGTGTTCACCTACAACATCGCCAACGGCCTGACCGCCGGGCTGATGCTCTATCCGCTCGTGAAGCTCCTCGGCAGACGCGCGCGCGAGCTGCATGCGGGCAGCATCGTCCTCGCGCTGCTCTGCGCGCTGTACTACCTCTTCGGGCTGCCGCACTGAACGATCAGCGTTCGACGATCATCCGCATGCGGTCGAAGTCGAACGTCACCGCGAAGTTCCTGAAGAAGTCGTGCGACACGAGGCCGCCGATGCGGATGGTCTCGCTCGTCTCCAGCGACGGCGGAAACGCGCCGGCGAATGCGGCCACGTTCTTCACGTGAATCGATCCGAGGCTGACGTCCGGCACGGTGAACGGGGTTACGGTGAGCTTGCCGCCACCGCCGACGCCTTCGACCTGCGCTCCGTCCGGAACGAGTCCTGCTTCTTTCAGGGTCGAATCAGGCGCGAGAAAGCCGCCGCCGGCGAGGCCGGTGTCGACGAGGAAGAGCATCGGCCGCGCCGCGCCGGCGGAGCCGCGCGTGAGAATCAGATGATCGCCGGCGAAGAGAATCGGCAGCGTCGTTCCCACGCTTGCCGCGCGATCCGTCGCGTGCCGCTGCGCGCGCGTACGCCGGCGGAGCACGAGCTCGCCGCGGCGATAGTCGAGCGTCGGGATGAACTGCGCGAGCAGGACCGTGCCGAGGACGCCGTCGATGCGGAGATTGCCCCCGGCGGCCGCGGCGAACCGGCGCGTGTCGAGGAGTTGCAGCGGAACGTTATGGATCGTGAAGCCGCCGAGCGCGACGGAGTCGACGCGGGCTTGCTGCACGGATGACTGCTTTCCGCCGGCGAAGGTGCCTTTGTTCTCGCCGAACGTCGTCGCGCCGGCGCTCGCTCCGATCGTGGGATCGAGGAGGAGCTCCGCGCCGCCGGTGTCGATGAGGAGGTTGACGTCGACCTTGCCGTTCACGCGCGCACGGATGACCGGCAGCGGATCCGACTGCAGCCACGACAGATGCACGACGTCCGCGGCGCCGCTGATGCGATACGGCGCGGGGCCGTGGAAGCTCTCCAGTTTCTTCGCCATCGCATCGAGGCCGATGGCGCGGTACAACGGTGCGGCGTGGGCGAAGTCGTTGCGACGATAGAACGCCTGCGCCAGCAGTTTCGCGGCGCGCTTGTCGTCGGGCGCGAGGCGGTTCGCGGACTTCAGCCAGCGGACGGCTTCGTCGAGATCTCCGCGCAGAAACGCGATGTTGCCGAGGCCCGTGGCCGCGGCGGCAGTGGTAGCGGGAGAGCTCGCCGCGTAGAGTTTCTGCGCGGCGTCGAGGTCGCCGTCGCGGAACTTCGCGTCGGCGCGTTCGAGAAGCGGCGAAGCCGCGGCCACGGCGGCGACGAAAAGCGTGGCAGCGACGTTCGCCGTTCTGATCAGCATTTGCGGACCCACTGTTCCACGAACGCCGCACGCGGCCGAAAGTTCCGCGAGCTCGTCTTGTGCGGGATGTACTACAGGCTCGGTTTGCCACGCTGAATGGCACCGCGCATGCTCGATGGGCGCGCATGAAGATCCTGGTGACCGGCGGTACCGGAGTGATCGGCGCGAGCGCGATCACGGAGCTGCTCGCGCGTGGCCACAGCGTTCGTCTGCTCTCGCGTCACGCGGACGATGACGCGCGGCAATGGGAAGGCGTCGAGCCGTTTCCGGGCGACGTCTCGGATGCGGCCTCGCTGGAAGGCGCGGCCAACGGCTGCAACGCGGTGCTGCACATCGCGGGCATCGTCGATGAGGATCCGCCCGAGCGCACGTTCGAGAAGGTGAACGTCGGCGGGACGCGCAACATGCTCGACGCCGCCCAACGCGCCGGCGCGCGGCGATTCGTGCATGTCTCCTCCCTCGGCGCCGACTTCGGCACCTCCGACTACCACAAGTCGAAGCACGCCGCGGAAGGGCTGGTCGAACGTTCGGAGCTGCGCTGGACCATCGTGCGGCCGGGCAACGTGTACGGCCCCGGCGACGAGGTGATCTCGCTGCTGCTGAAGATGGTGCGCGCGCTCCCCGCGGTGCCGATCATCGACGACGGCGAGCAGGAGTTCCAGCCGATCTGGCACCAGGACCTCGCGAAAATCCTCGCCACGATTCTCGAACACGACGACCTCGCGGGACAGATCCTCGACGCGACCGGTCCCGAGATCACGACGATGAACGATCTCCTGCGCCGCTTCGGCGCGATCACGGACCGCAAGCCGCTGCGCATACCGGTGCCGATGGCGCTCGCGCAGCTGACGACGCGTTTCGCATCGATGGCCGTCGACCTGCCGGTGAACGAGTCCGAGCTGAAGATGCTCGAGGAGAAGAACGTCTCGCGCGGCCGCAACGCCGTCGCGCTTCTCGAGCTCGACACGACGCCGCTCGATCACGGCCTGCGCCTCCTCGCCGATTCGCTGCCGGAAGTCACGCCGGACGAAGGCTTCGGCGCGCTCGAGCACAAGCGCTTCCACGCCGAGATCCGCAACTCGCGCCATACCGCGGCGACGCTGATGACGCTCTTCCGCGACCGCGTCAACGACTTCATGCCGGTCGAGTTCGCGGCGGAGCCGGACGTGCCCGAGCGCGTCGAGCACGGGCAGACGCTAACCGGCGCGCTGCCGTTGCGCGGCAACTTCCAGGTGCGCGTCGAGGTCGCGGAGCCGACGCACGTCGTCTTCGCCACGATCGAAGGCCATCCGCTCGCCGGCATCGTGGAGTTCACGAGCCGCGATCACGCCGGCGCGATCGAGTTCAGCATCGATGTCTGGGCGCGCGCGTCGAACGTCGTCGACTGGATCGCCATCCGCACGATCGGGGCGGCGGCGCAGTCGGCGAACTGGCGCGCGGTCGTGCAGCGCGTCATCGACGCGAGCGGCGGCACGTCGAGCGGCGTGCAGCAGGAGAAGGAGATGCTGCGCGGCGAGGACGCGGAGAACGTCGAGCGGCGCGTGCGCGCGCTCATCGACGCGCGCAAACGCAAGGATGCGCACGAGTCAGTGGCGTCCGAACGCGTGCCGTAGCGCGCTGCGCGCCGCCCAGTAGCCGCACATGCCGTGCACGCCGCCGCCCGGCGGCGTCGAGCTCGAGGCGATGTACAGGCGCCGGTTCGGCGTCGCGTACGGATCGACGCGCGGGAACGGACGCGTGAGGAACTGCAGCATCACGTTCGCGCCGCCGGCGATGTCTCCGCCGACGAAGTTCGCGTTGTACGCCTCGTACTGCGCGGTGTTGATCGTGCGGCGCGCCAGGATGCGGTCGCGGAAGCCGGGCGCGAAGCGCTCGATCTGCCCGACGATCGCCTCGCTCGCGTCATCGGTCGAGCCCTGCGGCACGTGACAGTACGCCCAACCGGTGTGCTGGCCGCGCGGCGCGCGCGTGTCGTCGAACATGCTCTGCTGCGCAACGAGCACGAACGGCTTGTCGGTCATGCGTCCATGAAACACCGAGCGCTCGTGCGCGGCGATCTCCTCGAGCGTGCCGCCGACGTGCACCGTCGCGCTGCGCGAGCATTCGGCCGCCTTCCACGGAATCGGACCGTCGAGCGCGAAGTCGATCTTGAAGACGCCGGGGCCGTAGCGGAAGTGCTGCAGCCGGCGCACGTAGCGCGCGGGGAGCGCGTCGCCGGCGATCGCGGCCAGCTGCCGCGGCGTGACGTCGAAGATCACCGCGCGCGAGTCGGGCACGTCGCGCAGCGAGCGTACCGGATGTCCCGTGCGAATGGTGCCGCCGAGGGAGCGGAGATACGCGGCGAGCGCGTTGATGATCGCGATCGAGCCGCCTTTCGCGGCGGGCCAGCCGATGGCGTGACCGGCGAGCATGAGCACGAGTCCGAACGACGCGGAGCCGACGCGGTCGAGCGGGAGAAACGAATGCGCGGAGCAGCCGGCGAGAAGCGCGCGCGCGTGATTCGTGCGGAAGCGATTCGCGAGACGCGTCGCCGGCTGCAGGCCGAGCAGGCCAAAGTGCGCGAGGAGCAGCGGATGCCGCGTGAACGGCGAGATCGGACGGAGGATCGAGTCGAACATCGCGCCGGCGCGTTTCGCGAACGGCCGCAGCAGCGAGCGGTATGCGGCGGCATCGTCGCCGAGGCGCGCGGCGGTGGCGTCGAGATCGAGCTCCAGCGTCGCAGCGCTGCCGTCGTCGAGCGGATGCGCGATGGCCGCGGGCGAGTACGCCCACGAGAGGCCGTAGTCGGCGAGCGGCAGGTCGCGGAAGAACGGCGACACGAGCGCCATCGGATGAATGGCGGAGCAGATGTCGTGGTGGAAGCCGGGGATCGTCACTTCCTGCGTGCGCGCGCCGCCGCCGATCGTCTCTTTCTCTTCGAGGACGAGCACGGAGCGTCCGGCGCGCGCGAGCACGATCGCGGCGGCGAGTCCGTTGGGGCCGGAGCCGACCACGACGGCGTCATACGAGGTTGCAGTGGCACGTGCGTCGCTCATCACGGTTCAGGAGGACACGATGTCCAAAGACGACGAGATCCGCAAGCATGGTGCCGTGACCGAGTACCGGCCGCACGAAGATGATGTCTCGGGCGGCTCCGACAAATCGGTGCAGGCCGAGGCGCTGGGAGCGGAAGGATCGAGCGAGCTGTCGAACGCGGGCGCGACGAGCGGCAGCGCCGCGGGGCGCATCGAGAACCTCGACCCGAACCCGGCGCCGCACCGGCATGGAGACGAGAAGCCGGAGAACCGCGGCGGACTGACGAACTGAGGGTTTTGGGAAGGGGTTGAGCGGGAGCGCTTTACGCTCCCGCTCGAACTATTTACGAGATCGAGGGTAGGGAAACGGGCGCGCCAGTCACTCCTAAGTCGGAGCTGCCTGAATGGACCTCATGCCACCGCTTCCACAGGAAGGGCGTACCGGCTCGCATGGCGAGCTGGAGACGATCGCCCTCTCCGGGAAGCATCTCGACTATCTGGGGCAACTTGCTCACGAATTGAATCCGGACATGCCGGCGTCGTTCGGTCTGCCGTTCCTCATTCGCGCCTTGCTCGACCGAATCGAGGAGAGCGGAATCGACCTGACGGACGCCTGTAGCGAAGAAGAGATCGCCCGGCTCGCCGCGGGGCGTCTCCGAAACCAGGGGCTGCGGCGAAGTGCTCCGCGTCCTAGCGCGCGACTTTTTTCTTCGAGCTCGTCAACAGCTCGACGATCGAGTCGATCGAGTCTGCCTGAGAGAGGTCGGTTCCGCTCTGGAAAGCCGCCTCGATCAGGCCGCGGATGATTTCGGCGCGGCTGATGGCCTTGCCGTGCTTGAGCCGGATGTCGATCGCCAGGCGATCGAGATAGGCGACGTGACGGTCGAGCAGGACGACCGTGATCTTCGCCCAGGGCTCGGTGTGGACGATGGGACGACCGCGATTGCTTTTTGCAGGGCTCACACGCACTCCTCGGTGTTGGTTTAGACGGCCGGTGTCAGGCGAATGCAGTTTACTTCCTTCACCGGCCGATGTCTATCTTTCCGTACCTGCCTAAGGCCGTACATCGTCAATCACGTACAGCCTTACCACAGACACGAGGCCTCTACTCTGCGAGCTGTTGCTACCGGACCTTTGGGAGCGCTGGAGAGTCGCACTCCAACGCAGCAACATATTACCCGCTCGGTTGCGATTCGCAACACAATTTCGGGTGGACATCCAGCCGGACCGACTTGCGTCACCGTCCGAAGGTGCTGACCACGAGCTCGCGCAGACGCGCCTGGAGCGCCGGCGCCTCGCGCCCCGCCTCGCCGTACAACGAAACCCAGATCGCCGGCCGGCAGCGCTCCTTCCCCGGCTCGATCTCGATCATGAAAAACGCGTTGCCGTGATTCTCGAACGAGCCACTGAGATGCATGGGCGGATTGAGCACGTCGATGACGCCGGTGAAGCGGTCGCCGTTCGCCGCGGTGACGTCGAAACGTCCACCCTCGCGTAATTCCGCGGGCACGAAGCCGAAGGCAGTGAGCATCCGCTGAAAGGCTTCCGGCCGCGAAAGCGGAACGGCATCATGCCGCACGTACGCCATCGTGCGCGGCTCGCCGCGATGGAAGCGGAGGTAATGCCGGAGAGTGGCGAGGAAGGAACGCCACCCGCCCTGCGCGGTCTCGATCAACTCGTCGTCCCACCCCGCGGCCGCGAAGCCGGATTGCACGATGCGCAGGACGGTCTCGCCGCCGCGCGCCTCGATGAAGTAGTCGACGGCGATGCCGGACGGCGGCGGATCGGCGGTGCGCAGATGATGGTTCGGCTCCCACACCTCGATCGGCGTCTCCCAGTCCATCCCGCCGCCGAACGAGCACCAGACCGCGCCGCCCACACCCGGCGTCACGCGCGCGTCGAGCGGGAACCAGCGCTTCAGCTCTTCGCCTTCGCTGACGGCGCGCCAGACCGTTTCCGCGTCCGCGTCGAGGGCGATCTCCAGGTTGAGAGTTTTCGTTTCGTCCGACATCGTCAATCCTCCTTCGTGCGCGCGGGATACGCGCCGATGACAAAGCGGAACGAGCGCCCGCCGGGCGTTTCCGCGTCGTGATATTTCGCGACCAGCCGCGCCACCGCGTTGGCCAGTGCATTCGTGAATTCCGCCCGCTCCTCGGCACTCGCAAAGCGAATGTCGGTCTGCAGCGCGAACGTCGGCACGCGCTTCCTCGCCTTCGCCGCTTTCTGCTGCAGCGCGGCGACGTCGCGGATGGCGCCGGCGGCAAGGGCGATGAGGTACGTGCTCGAGAAGCGGTCTTCGACGGACGTGCCGTCGGCGGCGAGCGCGCCGAGGAGCTGCGGGTCGATGAGGTAGTGCGTCGCTTTCGCGCGCACGATGCGCTCGATGCAGTTGCCGGCGCGGCGCTGTTCGACTTCCTCGAGGAAGCCGGCCTTCTCGAGCTCGCGGAGGTGGTAGTTCACTTTCTGCCGCGGGACGCCGAGCTGTCGCGCGACGGCGCTGGCGGAGCCGGGCTCGCGCAGCGCGTCGAGGATGCGCAGCCGCATCGGATGGAGCATGGCCGCCGCGCTGGCGGAACGGTCGACGAGCTCGAGCGGCATGCCGCCATCGTCTCGCCGACAAATTGTTTTGTCAAGAGCGATTACTTCTTCGGCAGCGCGATCGTGAACGCCGCTCCCCCACCCTCCCCGTTCGCCGCGCCGACGCTGCCGCCGTGGCCTTCGATGATGGTCTTGACGATGGCCAGCCCGAGACCGGTGTGGCCGCCGTCGTGGCGCGACTCGTCGGGACGGTGCGTGAAGAAGCGGTCGAAGATGCGCGTGCGGTTCGCGTCGGGGATGCCCGGCCCCTGATCGGCGATGCGCGTGACGACCTCGTTCCCCTCGGCCGCCACGCGCACGGACACCGTGCCGCCGCGCGGCGAGAAGCTGGCGGCGTTGTCGAGGATGTTCTCGAAGACCTGAATCAAGCGGTCTTCCGAGGCGTCGACGAGGAGCGGACCGTCTCCGGCGACGAGGTCGAAGTGCAGCGCCGGTTCGCGCAGGCGGAAGCCGTCGACGATCTTCGCGAGCAGCGCGCCGAGGTCGATCGTGCGCGGCGCCTCGCGCACGAGTCCCGCGTCGATCTTCGAGATCTCGCGCACCCCGGCGAGCAGGCGTTCCATCCGCGCCACTTCCTGCTCGATGACGCGCACGAAGCGGCGGCGATCCGCGGGATCGGCGACGTCGCCGAGCATCTCGTTCGCGTTGCGGATCGATGCGAGCGGGTTCTTGAGCTCGTGCACGACGTCGCTGGCGAAGGTCTCGATGAAGGCCACATGCGCGTCGAGGCGCCGCATGATGCGCTCCAGTGCGCGCGAGAGCTCGCCGATCTCGTCGCGCCGCTTCGAGCCTTTGAAACGCGTGCCGCGCATGCGACCGCGCCGGTCCAGCACCGCGCGCGCGTCGACGCGCAGCTCGCGCAACGGCTTCACGATCGTCGCGGAGAAGAAGACGCTGACGACGAGCGCCAGCGCGAGCGAAGCGACGAAGACGCGCATCACGCGCAAGCGCACGGCGTAGAGGTCCTGCAGGATCGTGTACGTGCTCTTCGACGTCACGACCGCGCCGACCGTCCACCCGCCCACGACGACCGGCACCATGCGGTACAGCGTGACCGAGCGTTTGTTGTGCGCGGTGATGCGCTTCTCGAAGCCTTCGCGTCCGCGCAGCACGTCGGCGATCTCGGGACCGGTCAGCCGCCGCGCGTTTTCGTAAAAGTCCAACTCCAGCGCCGGCTCCAGCGGCCGGACCCAGCGCAGCACGGGACGCAGCAGAAACGCGCCGACGCGATAGAGCGCGTTGCGCCGGTCGGTGCGCGGCGGACGCTGCGGCGCGAGGCCGACGATGTCCCGCGAGTCGCCGACGACGTTCCCGCGCGAGTCGATGAGCCGCACGCGCACGTCGCTGCGCGCGCGCCGGATCAGATCCTCGAACGCATCCGCATCGAGAGATCCCGCCCGCGCCACCGTCCCCGCGACGAGCCGCGCCTGGTGCGTCATGTCGCGCACCTCGGCCGACTCGAGCCGCTCCTCGTACTGCCCGAGAAACAACACGCCCCCGATGGGCAGAAAGACGAGCAGGAGGTTGAAGGCGAGGAGACGGAGAGGAAGGCGCTTCATGGATGAAGCGAATGAAGAATGCAGAACGCAGAATGCAGAATGCAGAAACGAGAGACGCGGCCGCCAAAGGCGGCCCACCACAATTCTTCATTCTGCGTTCTGCATTCTAAATTCTTCATTCGTCTCTCCACCGGTACCCCAGCCCGTACACCGTCTCCACGCGATCGAACGTCTCGTCGGCTTCCTCGAACTTGCGGCGCAGACGTTTGATGTGGCTGTCGATCGTGCGGTCGGATACGTACGCGTCGTGCGGGTAGCCGTCCTGGTGCAGCTGCTTGCGCGTCTTCACGTGGCCGGGGTAGCGCACGAGGGCGTGGAGCATCATGAACTCGGTGACGGTGAGGCTGATCGGCGTGCCTCTCCAGCGGACGGCGTAACGCTGCAGGTCGAGCTCGAGCTCCCCCAAGCGCACGGGCGCGTCGGCGGCGGGACGCGTGGCGCCGTGGTCGATGGCGGCGCGGCGGAAGAGGACTTTCACGCGCGCGAGGAGCTCGCGCATCGAGAACGGTTTGCAGAGGTAGTCGTCGGCGCCGATCTCGAGCCCGAGGACGCGGTCGAGCTCTTCGTCGCGCGAGGTGAGGAAGATGATCGGCGTCGATTCCGAGACCGCGCGGATGCGGCGGCAGAGCTCGAGGCCGTCCATCTCCGGCATGGTGATGTCGAGGATGACGAGGCCGGGCAGCTTCTGCTGAAACGCGCGCCAGCCTTCGAGGCCGGTCGCGTAAAGCTCGACCGGATAGCCTTCGCGGCGCAGCGCGAAGCCGACCGTCTCGCGGATGTTCTCCTCGTCATCGACGACGGCGACGACGCTGTTGGCGGGGCGCATGTGCGAAGAGTTTACTGTCTCTCGCAGCGCCCGTTCGCGCAGACGTACGCGAGTGGCAGGTTGTCCTTGGCCGCGGTGAGCGCGCCCACGAACGGGAGATCGCGAAGGATGCGATCGCGCGCGGGCCCCGAGGTCGGCAGAAACACGAGCGCGCGCATCGGATCCCACTGCGCCGCGAGCGACTGCAGCAGGTCGACCGTCGGCTTCTTGCGCGCATCGCCGGTGACCACCACGATCTTCGGCGCGACGAGCGACGCGACATACGCGTTCGCGAGCTGCGGCAGCGACGCGCCGTCGCGGCGCAGGCGCGCGCCGAACGACTGGAAGATCGTGGCCGGACGCGTGCGCCACGTCGCATTGCCGGTGAGCGCGGCGAGGCGCAGGAGGTTCTGCGCGGAGACGGCGTTCGCGGACGGCACGTCATCGTCGCGCTCGACGTGCAGCCCGCGCAGCGACTCCGGCGTGCTGCTTCCCGTCGTGTAGCGTCCCCAGCTCGCATCCCAGAAGAGCGCATCCTGCCGTTGCTGGATCGCGATCGCGCGCTCGAGCCACTGCGCATCGTAGCTCGCGTCGAAGAGGTCGAGCAGTCCCTGCACGAGGAGCGCGTAGTCTTCGGTCAGCGCGTCGGCGTGCGGCGCGCTCGCGGCGTCGTTGCGATAGAGCTTTCCCTGCGGCGCCAGCCAGAGCTTCGAGGTGACCGCCCGCGCCGCTTCGGTCGCGGCGTTTGTATAGCGCGGCTCGTTGAACACCGCGCCGCCGCGCGCGAGTGCGGAGATCATGAGGCCGTTGAGGCTCGCGATCTCGTCGAAGTCGCGGAACGGCTCGGGGCGTTTCTGCCGCACGTCGAGCAGTTTCGCGACGGGCGCCGCGAGCGTGTCGCGCAGCTCGTGCAGATGCGTCGGATCGCCGAGCAGCGGACGGTTGCCCGCGTTTTCGCTCATGTGAAACGCAGCGAAGAGTTTCGCGGCGTCGTCGCGCCCGAGGAGCCGCGTGATCTCGTCTTTGGTCCAGAGATAGAAGATGCCGTTGTGCAGTTCGGGACCTTGTCCCGGAATCAGACTCCCCGCATCCTGCGACGCGTCGAAGCCGCCGCCCCTCGCATGCAGATCGCGCACGACGTAGTCGAGCGTGGCGCGCGCGACAAGCGCGAGATCGGGATCGTGCGAGAGCTGCCACGCATCCGTGTACAACATGGCCATCAGCGCCTGATCGCCGAGCATCTTTTCGTACGCGTCCGGCGTGCGATGAAAACCGCCGCCGAACTGGTCGTACAGCGGCGAAACCGCGATGCGCCGCAAACGATCCACCACCCAATCACGTTGCGCGTCGTTCTTCAGCCGATCCGCATTGCGCAGCAAAAACGACAAGGCCATCGCGCGTGGCGTCGTCTCTTTCGCGAGCTCCGGTGCGAGCGCGTCGAGCACGGCCGCGTCGACGTCGCCCGGCGCCCTCTTCTCCCCCAGCGCCCGCGCTTTCTCGACATTCGCGTGCGCTTCCGCATCCACCGCCGCCCGTTCATGCGTCCACCGATTGGTGTTGATGACGAGAAAGCGTCCGAGGGCGTCCGGCGCCAACGCGCCCGCCGCCGCGAACGGCTCGAGGTTGTGCGTGAGCAGCACGTTCAGCGGCCAGCCGCGATTGCCCTGCGCATCCCCCACTTGCATCGATTTCGCGACGGTCGCCAGCGCTTCCGCGATCTCGGGATACTCCAACCGGTCGAGCAGCACCGGGACGGTATACGTGTTCAGCGTCTCCGCGAGCTCCCCGATCGTGAACGCCTCGCGCTGCATGCGATAGACGTCGTACGACGCCGCGATCCCGATCGAGACGAAGAGCGGCTTTTTCTCGCGCTTCGCCCGTTCGAACGCCGCCGGTCCCCACGCCTGCCACGCAACCGGACTCCCCGCCCCGTCGCGCACGTACCGGCTCGCCGCATTCGCAAGCGCACTCGCGGCATTCGGCTGCGTCTGCTGCGCGAGCACCGGGAGCGCAAGCAAGACGAGGAGCACCAGACGACGAACCATCGCCGCGCGCAACAAGAGCGGCCGTAAGGGGCTTCCCGACGAGGAGCGCCTCCGGCGGGCCGGCGCGGCCGGCTGCGCTAAGGGCCTAGCCTATTCGCACGTGCGGCTGCCCTAAACGACATTGACGGCAGCCGCACGTGCGTACTGGCTAGGCCCTTAGCGCAGCCGGCCGCGCCGGCCCGCCGGAGGCGCTCCCGGGCGTTTCTCTTGCACGTCGCCTCGGCATGAAGAAACGCAGCACAGCTCTCGTCGCGGTCGCGCTCGTCACCTTGTTCTCGGTCCAGTGCGGATCGAGTGGCGGCGGTGGCGGCGTCAAAGACTTCAACCTCATCTCCATCGATGAGGAATGGCAGCTCGGGCAGCAGCTGTCGCAGGAGGTCGCGAGTCAGGTCCGGTTCAACACCGATCCGGCGGTCAACGCGTACATCCAGCAGATCGGAAATCGGTTGCGCGAGCGCACGCCGGCGCCGTTCAACACGTTGCCGTGGACGTTCCAGGTCGTGCAGGACGACAACATCAACGCCTTCGCGATCCCGGGCGGCCACGTGTACGTCAACACGGGGCTCATCAAAGCCGCGGAGAACGCGTCGGAGCTCGCGGGCGTGATGGGCCACGAGATGAGCCACGTCACGGCGCGGCACACGACCGAACAGATCTCGCGCGAGTACGGCCTCTCGATCCTCGCGGGACTCGTCCTCGGGCAGAACCCGGGACAGTTGCAGCAGATCGTCGCGCAGATTGTCGCGGGCGGTGCGATCGCGCGTTTCAGCCGCGAGGCGGAGGCGGAGGCGGACGAGCTCGGGATCCGGTTGATGCACGATGCGGGGTACGACCCGCGCGGCATGGCGGCGATGTTCCGCGTGCTGCTCGCGCATCAGCAGAGCGAGCCGAGTCGCGTCGAGCAGTTCTTCGCCACGCACCCGACGACCGAGTCGCGCATCCGCGACGCGGAAGCGCGCGCGCAGCAGCTCGGCCCCGGCGGCGTCACCGACGAGCCGGCGTTCCAGGACGCGCGGCGTCGCGTGCAGTAGCGCGGAGGAGACAAACGTCAGGCCGGCGGCAACGCCGTGCCTGACGCATCCGTCGCGTCGTCGTCCGCGTCGAGGCGATCCATCGGCGCATCCATGATGTAGTCGGCGGAGACGCCGTCGAACTTCATCGGCGTTCCCGCGACGAGCAGGCGTCGCAGGAGCGGCGGCGTGATGAACGTCGTCAGCATCACCATGATCGCAACGGCGCTGTAGAGACCGGGCGAGAGCAGCTTCGTGGTGAGGCCGATCTGGGCGAAGATCAGACCGACCTCGCCGCGCGGAATCATCCCGATTCCGATCACGCTGCGCTTCAGTTCCTTCTTCCACACCACGAACCCCGCGGCGATCTTGCCCGCGACGCCGACGATTGTGAGGCCGAGGCCGATCAGCAGGAACGGCCGCGCGCGCGCGTCGAACGGATTGACGGTGTGCAGGTCGATCGCGGCGCCGACGACGACGAAGAAGATCGGGATGAAGAACTGCGCGACGTCGTGCACCTCGCGTTCGATGTCCTTGCCGCGGTGCGTGCGTGCGAGGACGAGTCCCGCGGCGAAGGAGCCGATGATGATCGCGGAGCCGACGCGTTGCGCGAGATACGCGAGCAGCAGCGCGAAGACGATCGCGGAGAAGAAGAGGCCGCGTGCGACGTCGATGCGGTCGATGAGGCGGATCAGCGCCGGCGCGAGCTGCGAGCCGATCACGATGGCGAGGATGACGAAGCCGAAGGCAACGAGAATCACGCGGCCGACGCCGAGGAACGTCAGCTCGCCGCCTTCGGCCAGCGTGCCGACGAGCGTCAGTAGCACGAGGCCGATGATGTCGTCGACGACGGCGGCGCCGAGGATCACCTGCGATTCGGGATCGCGGAGATGGCCGAGGTCGGAGAGCACGCGCGCGGTGATGCCGACGGACGTCGCGGTGAGCGCCGCGCCGAGGAACACCGAGACCATCACGCGGTAGCCGAGGAGCTGGCCGAGCGCGAAGCCGCCGGCGAGCGGCAATGCGACGCCGACGCACGCGACCGCGGTCGCGGAGCCGCCGACTTCCATCAGCTTCTTGAGATCCGTCTCGAGGCCGATCAGAAAGAGCAGCAGGACGACGCCGAGCTCGGAGAGCAGGCGGACGGTGATGTCGTGCGGATCGACGAGCTGCAGGCCGGAGACGCCGACCACCACGCCGCCCGCGAGCTCGCCGAGCACCGCGGGCTGGCCGACGCGCTCCGCGAGCGTCCCGAAGACTTTCGCGGCCACGAAGATCGCGATGAGCGCGAGCAGAAACTCGGCGATGGTCACGCGCGGCGAGCATACGTCGCTGCCGCGCGCGGCGCCACCGATGCGGAGGCGCGCGTCAGAACAGCTCGACGTCAGAACAGCTCGTCGAGTGGAACGTACTCGCCGATGCCCGCGCCGGGCACGTACTCGAAGCCGCGGCCGAGCGGATCGTCGGTGCGCACCTTCGTGTAGTCGATGCCGAGCGCGGAGTACATCGTGCACGTGATGTCTTCGGGACGCACGTCGCGATTGCCGGACCACTGGTAGTCCGTCACCTTGTCGCCGACGCTGTCGGTCTGTCCGACGACTTTGCCGCCGCGCGTGCCGCCGCCGGCCAGGACGACCGAGTTGCGCAGGTAGTGATCGCGTCCGCCCTGATTGTTCAGCGGTCCGACGGTGCGGCCGAACTCGCCGACGACGACGATGAGCGTGTCGTCGAGCATGGTCTTGCCGGCGGAGAGTCCCGGCATCGACGAGAGATCGGCGAGCAGCGCGGCGAACGCGGGATCGAACTGCGCGCATTGCGAGTACAGCGAACTCGTGGCGCTGTTGTCGTAGATGTCGGAGTGATGGTCCCAGCCGCCGAGCGTGGCCTGCACGAAGCGCGCGCCGAGTCCGGACGAGACGAGGTTGCGCGCGACGACGAGCGAGTCGCCGAAGTCGGACGCGCCGTAGCGGGCGTGCTCGGCATCGCTGAACGAGAACAGCGCGTTGACGGCGGGCGTGTCCATCAGCTGCTTGCCCGCGTCGTAGAAATCGTCCATGTCGCTGGCGCGCTTGCCCAGCGAGTCGCTGCTGCGCGCGGCGTCGAGGCGATGCAGAAAATCCCAGCGCGAGGCGAAGCGCGCGGCGCCGTCGGGATGCTGCAGCGCGGAGAGTCCCGTCGACGCCGTCGTGACGCCGAACGGCGCGTACTTCGCCGGCAGATAACCCGACGTCGGGATCGAGCCGGCGTTGAGCGCGATGAAGCCGGGCAGCACTTCGCTCGGCGTGCGCGCGGCTTGCGACTCGAGCGAGACGACGGCGCCGATGTGCGGCGCGATCGAGCCGGTCGCGCCGCCGGGATTGCGCGCGATCTGCGCCCACGCCTGCCCGAGCGAATGCACCGCCGCCCACGCCAGCGAGCAGCGGATGATGCTGAGGCGCGCGAGATGATCGCTGGTCTTGCCGAGGAGTCCCTGCGGCCAGCGCACGTCGCCATGCGACGTTGGCGCGAAGTCGGCCGGCGTCCAGCTCCCCTCTTTCAGATCCCACAAGTCGGTCTGACTCGGTGCGCCCGCAAGGAAGATGAAGATGCAGCTCTTGGCGCTGTTCTGCAGATGCACGTTCGCGGTCGTGGTATCCGCGAGCAGCAGCCGCGGCTCGAGCACGTCGGCAAAGTACGAGGCGACGAGGCCGGTGCCGGCGACTTTGATAAAGCGCCGACGCGAGAAGCCGTCACCGTGGAGAGAGAACGATCCGTCGCGGTCGCACATGATCAGTTGAAGAGAAACTCGAGGCTGTTGATGAGCGCGAACTGCAGATCCTCGGCACGATCGCCGAGGTTGCCGCTTCGCAGATAGTCGATCGCGAGCTGCCGTTCGCTCGCCGTCGGATTGCGCGACAGCGTCGCGAGGTACAGCTTGTCCGCGATCGTTCCGGGATCGTTCGTCGACGCGAGCACCGCCGACACCGTCGAGCCTTTCGTCGCGCGGCGCACGCGCGTCGTGACGATCGGATCGTTGAGCATCGACAGCGCCTGCGAGATCGACGCGTCGTTCGTGCGTTTGTTCTCGTCGCGATCGCCGCGTCCGAAGGCGTCGAGAAAGCGCCCGTTCGCGGTGCGACGCGATTCCGTCGTGTCGGGCAGCTGCATCGCGCGATGCACCGTCGCGGCGCCGTTCACGTTGATGTCCGGCGGCAGCGCCGTCGCCGTCGCAATCGCATCGAGCAGCGCCTCGGCCGGCAACCGCTGCGGATAACGCCGCGCGTAGTCCGGCACCCACGCTTCCTGCCACGTCGCCGGCGTGTACTTCGCGGAGAGCTGATACGTGCTCGAATTCGCGATCGTGCGCAGCAGCGCGCGCAGATCGTAGTTCTTGGCGATGAAGTCGCCGGCGAGCGCTTCGAGCAGCTCGGGATGCGTCGGCTGCGTGGTGAGCTTCGTGAGATCGAACGCGTTCACCGGCTCGACGAGTCCGAGTCCGAACATCTCCTTCCAGAGATAGTTCACCGCCGCGCGCGCGAACTGGCGGTCGGCCGTGAGCATGCGGCCGTACGCGTCGCGATACGGCTCGCCCGCGCGCGGCTCTTCGCCGGTGAGGAGGAACGCCGGCGTGACGACGTTCGTCGTCGCTCCGGCGGCGGGCGCGCGCGGCGTCTTGTTGCCGGAGTCGGTGTTCAGCAGGTAGCGGCCGTTGGGATTTTCCTCGACGTCGAACTTGCGGCAGGTTGACGTTCGGATTCGCGGGATCGGTGTACGGGCTCGACTTCGCGGTGACGCGCGCGAAGAACGCGGCCATGCGCCAGAAGTCGTAGCGCTTCTTCCCGCGGAGATACCAGTTCACGAGCTCGAGATGCCCCGTGCCGTCGTGGCAGGAGATGCAGAGCATCGGGATGCCGAGGAACTTCTCGGCGGAATGCGCGGCGAGGTTGTCGTAGGTGTCCTGCGGAGGTCCGTTGTTCTGCAGTTGCCGCACGACATAGTTCGGCGTCCCCGTCACGAAGGAATCGCCCTTGCCGGCGAGGAGCTCGCGCACCATGACGTCGTACGGCTTGCCGGCGCGGATCGAGTCGCGGATCCATCCGTAGTACATGTTGCGGCCGACGTAGAACTCGCGCGCGTTCGTCGAGACCTGCACGTTCTGCACGAGATCGCCGAACCACATCGTCCAGCGGTCGACGAACGCGTCGGAGGCGAGCAGCGCGTCGATCTCGTGCGCGCGCTTCGCCGGCGATGGATCGGCGACGAACGCGGTGACTTGCGCGGACGTCGGGATCTGTCCGGTGAGATCGAGCGAGACGCGGCGGAGGAACTCCTCGTCGCCGGCGAGCGAGGTCGGCACGACGTGATCCGCGGTCTGCTTCGCGGCGATCCACGTGTCGATGTAGTTCGCGACCGGCAGCGCGGCGTTCGACGGATGCGCGACGGCGCGGTGTTTTCCCGGCGGCGTGGGCGCGACCTTCTCCGCGTGGACGGAGAGCTGGTGGATCAGCGCGGCGGACGCGGCGTTCGCGCTGCCGAGCACGGCACGCGGGCAATCGGCTGTGGTGACAGGCGCCGCGGCGGGAGCCGTCACGGCGACGGCGGCGAGAAGCGCGAGAACTCGCATGATGCGCTTTGGACAGCGCAGCACATCGCCGCGTTTACATCAGTTTCAGCAGACGCGGCTCAGCGCGGGCGCATCGGGAAGACGCCGCGCAACGCAATGCAGTAATTCAGGGAGAGATACGGCTGCATGTTGTTGTGCGGCATGCCCTGGCCGGCGACGCCGATGACTTGTTCCGCGACCGCGACCGGATTCGTGAGAGGCGCATACAGCTTCGCCGCGCCCGGCACCTTCCCGCCGGGGCGGAGCGAGTTGGGCGCGCTCGACGAGAGGAGCAGCGTGTGCGTATGCGCCGGCATCTCGCGCTCGGTCAGCGTGACGGTGGCGGCGCCGCCCTTCTCGCCGAGGTTGCGGTTCGTGAGCCCCGGTGCCGCTCCGCGGCCGATCGGGACGGCGCCGCGCAGGTCGGGCAAGCCGAACGTGTCGCGGCCGTCACCGCCGAACTGCATGCCGATGATGCTGAAGAGCGCGTTGTGCTGTGCGATGCGCAGCAACTGCCCCTCGCACATCGCCCAGCCATCCGGCGCGAACGAATACGGCATGATGCGGATCTCCGCGATGAACGGTTCCATGGCGCCTCCTCACCCCTGCGGGTAGTAGCCCTGCATGCAGATGATGTAGTTCACGACCTGGAACGGCTGCATGTTCTCGTGCGGTTGCCCGCCGCCGGCCGCATCGAGCGCGTTCGGCACGGGCGCGTTGGCCGTGGCCGCGTAGATGGACATGCTCGCGGCCTCGCCGAAGAGTTTGTTCTCGGGAGTGGAGTCGGTGGCGACAGCGGTGCTGGCGTTGAACCCATGAATGTGGATCGGCAGCTCGGCCAGCGTGAGGGTGACGGTCTCGCTGCCGCCCTTCTGCCCGAGGGCGTAGCCATTGCCCGCGTGCACCGGCGCGCGTCCGCGGAGGTCGGGCAGCCGGAAGGTGCTGTGGCCGTCGCCGCCGTACTTCGTCTGGATCAGCCTGAAGAGCACCGGCTGTTCGCCGATGGAGAGCTCGGCGCCGTCGCAGAAGGCCCATCCTTCCGGCGCGTAGTTGCCGGCGAACATGCGAATCTCACCGATGAACGCGTCGTACATCGCTTCCTCCTGAGGAACTTCTAACGCCTCGGGTAATGCCCGACGAGCGAGACGCAGAACGAGACCGTGAGATACGGCTGCATGTTCGCGTGCGGCTTGTGCATGCCCGCGGGAACGACCGTGCCGGACGCGAGAGCTTCGACGTTTCCATGTTTCGCGGCGATCCAGATCGGCGCGCCCGCGAGCACACCGCGCGAAGGATCGTTCGTCGAGGGCGGCGCGTTGGCGGCGCGCAGACGGTGCGTGTGCGCGGGCATCTCGTACGCGTTGAGGACATGCTCCGCTTCGCCGCCGCTGCTTCCCTGCGGCAGCTCGCGGTCCGGATGAATGGCCACGCGCCCGCGGAGATCGGGAAGCGCGAAGGTCCGCATGCCGTCGCCGCCGAACGTCTTCCCATACAAACTGTAGAGCGCCTGGTTCTGGCTGATGGGGAGGATCTGTCCATCGCAGCGCGCCCAGCCTTCCGGCACGAGCTCGAACGCGAACATCCGGACTTCACCGGTGAAGGGTTCCGCCATCTCGACCTCCGCTCGAATTGTGGTGGGGATCTGACCCGCGACGATGATAGCAGGCGAACGCCGCGCTACAGCGCGGCTTTCACCGCCGCCAGCTTCTGCGCGAAACGCGCGGGCTCGTACTCGTCGCGCTTCTGCACGTCGTCGAAGAGCGCGTCGATCGACTTCACGAGCGCGCCGCGCAACAGACGCGGATCGCGGCGCGTGAGCACGCTGGCGAGGCTCTGCAGCGCGAGCGCGGCCTGCTGCGCGGAATGCACGTCGGCAAGGACACCGCGATCATCGGTGATGGACGCCATGAGCGCGCGGACGTCGCCTTCGTTCCAGCGCGCCGCTTCGACTTTTCCGACGAGCGGCTCGACGACGCGACGCACGTTCTCCGCCGTCGCCGCGACGGCCGCGGAATCGTTCATGCGCGAGACGTTGCGCGCGAGCTGCGCGACGAGCGGATCGAGCGCGTCGCGCGACGACGGCGACACGCGTCCCACGAGCAAGCGCAGCACGGCCCAGCGCTGCGGACTCCACGCGGGCAGTCCGGCCCGATCCGGCCAGCCACGCTCCTGCCGCCACTGGCTGTCCTTGAGATCGTGATGGCAGTTGTAGCAGCTCATGTCCGAGAACTCGGGCCACTTCTCGCCGCGCGCATGACGCGCGAGGTTGTCGAGCGACTCGCGGAACGCGACCACCTGCCCCACCGCCCACGCCGGCACGCCATGCGTCTCCCTGCCCGGCGTCCAGTGCGGCGGCTCGACCTCGGTGAAGTTATCGAGCTCGAACGGCGTCTGCGGATGTCCCGACGCGATCAGCTCGTGGTCGACTTCCTTGCGCGCGCTGCCGACGTGACAGGCCGTGCAGACCTGCGCGCGCGCGGAGATGCGTCGCAGATCGATCATGCCGCGCGCGACGCTCTGCGCGTGCGTCCACCCTTCTTCCGTGTGCTCGGCGCGCCAGCCGCTGGCCGGGCCGTGACAGACCTCGCACTGGATGCCGTCTTCGACGTCGACGCGTCCTTCGACGAGCGACGCGGGAACGTTCGTGGTGTGACAGTCGAGGCAGAGCGCTTCCTCGTACGCGTGCTTGCGCAGGCGCATGTTCTTCGCGATGCGCGCGGAGAGCTGGTTGAAGAGGACGTTGTACGCGCCGGCGTGGCGATCGTGATTGAGCCAGGTGTAGTACTCGTTCTGCAGCACGCGCGTCGCGTTGAGCGGCTGGGTCGAGCCGTGGCAGCCGGAGTTCGCGCAGGACGCCACGCCGGCGTAGTGGCCAGGCGTCGACGACGGCGCGGCGGCTTCGGGCGCTGGTGCGGGCGGCGCGGCGGGCGGCTGCTGTGCGGCGACGGCGACGACAGCGCAGAGTGCGATCGCGAGGCTCACGCGTTTCATTTCGGTTCCTCACTGACGGTGTAGATCGCGCCGTTCCGCAGGTAGAGGCGCTGCATCTCGGGAAGGGTCATCGGGCGCGCGCCGATGCGGTTGAACGTCGAGACCTGATCGCCGCTCTCGTCGACCGCGCGGTCGCGGTCGAGTCCCTTCGAGATCGCCAGCGCCGGACCGTGCGTGTGCCGCACGGCGATGAGGCGCGGCGCGGGACGCGGGCTGAAGCCGGCGTAGCCGGGCGTCCATTCGGGCGACGTGAGTTGCAGGACTTTCAGCCCTTCCTCGCCGTCGGCGACGTACGCGAACGTGCTGGCGTTCGTCGACGCGACTTTCACGTCGTGCGCGTCGTGAATGCCATCGCTGAAGGTCTGGTCGACGAACGGCTTCTCCGGACGCTCGACGTCGACGATCACGACGCCGCGCTTGCCCGCGGCAACGTACGCATACGTGCGCGCGACGTAGACGCTGCGCGCGTTTTCGATCGGCACGCTCGCGGCGATACGCGGATGCGCGGGATCGGTGATGTCGATCGAATGCAGCCCGCGCGCGTCGGTGACGAACGCATAGCGGAACTGCACGCCGATACCGGTGGCGTTCTTGACCTCGGGGAGCGTCGCCACGATGCGCGGCGCCAGCGGCTTGTCGATGTCGACGACGACGAGCGCGTCGCGCGCGCCGATGAAGAGCCAGCGTCCGGCGACGGCGATGCTGTTCGCGCCGGCGAGCGCGCCGTTCGGATTGAACGTCAGCGCGCGGGCAAGGAAGTTGTTTGACGGGTTCGCGTCGGTGAGCGTGTCGACGTCGACCAGGATCAACCCTTCTTCGCGGTCGGCGATGTACGCGTAGCGATAGAGCGGATGGATCGGCTGCTCTTCGTTCTCGGGGATGAACTGCGTCTTGCGCGTCGGATCCATCGGCATCGTCGTCGGCAACGCGACGGCGCTGGCGAACTTCGTCTTCACGTACGTGCGCTGGCCGAGCGGCGAGACCGGCGCGCTGGTGATGTGCTCGGAGAAGTCCTTGTTGTCGACGTTCGCGACGTCGTACACCGCGAAGCCATCCGCGCCGCTGGCGACGTAGACGTACTCGCCGCGCAGCTGGATCGAGCGCGCGTCGCCGGCATCGTGGTGATGCGCGACCTCGAGCTCGCGGTGATTGCGCTCGTGACGCGCGTAGTCGTCGGGATAGACGATGCGCTGCAGCGACGAGCCGATGACCGCCTGCGGCTCGTCCCACCCCGTCACCGCAACGGCTTCGAAGCCTTCCTTGCCGGTCGCGACGTACGCGTAGCGGCCGATGAAGTTCACGAAGTTCGTGCCCTGCAGCAGCAGCTGCGCGAGCCACGCATTGTTGTCGTTCTCTTTCGTGAGGTGGCAGCTGCCGCAGCCCTGCGTCTCTCGCGCGCGAACGGTGTGCGGCACGTGCGCGTTGAAGGCCTGGCTGCTGTAGCCCGACGCGGCGATCGGCGGCTGCTGGATGTAGATGCGGTCGCGCAGCTGATTGGTCGAGCTGATGACGAGCGCGCTCGACGAGCGCACCGGCGCGAGGCGATGTCCCTTCGTCGTGCCGTTCACGCCGAGCATGAAGGCGTCCGTGCGGATGACCTGCGGGTTGTACGAGGCGTAGTTGCGCGTCTCGGTGCCCTCGTAGTGATGCGTCTCGCTCTTCGCGTTCTGCTCCTGCGGCAGATGGCAGCCGGAGCACGACGTCATCCACGACGTATGGCACGCGTAGCACGTCATCTTCGCGTCGCTGTGCGCGACGCCGCCTGCGCTGTTCCGGATGGTCTTCGCGTACGCGGAGCGCGCGTTGTAGCGCGGATGTCCCGGCGTGATGGTGTCCTTCACCTGCACGACTTCCCACTGCAGGTTCGGGTCGAGCATCGAGCGCTGGAAGAGTGTGCCGTTCACCCACGCGAAGCGTCGGCGTCCGAACGGCGTCGTGCCCATCGCGAGATCGGTTCCGTTCGCGGGCGCCGCGGGACCGGACGTGCGCAGGTTCGTGTACGCGTTCGTCGTGCCGTGGCAGTCCTGGCACTCGATCTCGATGTTGTTGCCGTACTCGCCGTACAGCTGCCCGTTCCCGTGCTCGTCCTGCGAGAAGTGGCAGTCGACGCAGTGCATCCCCTTCTCGAGATGGATGTCCTGCAGGTGCACGGCTTTTCTGAACTTCGCGGGATCGTTGAAATCGACGACACGATCGTTCGCGTCGAGCAGGTTCCCCTTGCGATCGCGTTTGTAGACGGCCATGAAGTTCCAGCCGTGGCCGTGATAGTCGGCGAACTGCGTCTGCTTCGCCTTTGCGTTCAGCTCGGAAACGCGCTCCAGAAAATCGACATTCGTCCACAGCCCGCGCACGGCCGCGCCCTCGGGATTGTGATCGAGCGACGCGCGCTTCTCCGCTTCCGTCGGATGGCGCTGCTCCTTCGGCCAGAAGAGCTCCGCGTCGGTCTCGTAGTCCCACATCGTGTAGCCGAGGTACGTGTTCACGAAGGAGTTCGGCTGATGCATGTGGCAGCTCATGCACTGGCTCGTCGGCACGGCGCGCGTGAACTGGTGGCGGATCGGATGACCTTTCTCGTTCTTCGGGATGGTCGGGTCGCCGGTTTGCGAGAGTCCGGTGTTTCCCGCGGACGCGAACGACGCGGAGTGCAGCGGATCGCGGTCGTTCGCGTAGACGACGTGACACGCGCTGCAGCCGGACGAGCGGTAGTCGCCAGGATGATCGTTGGTGCCGAGAAACGAGAGATGCGGATCGTTGAGCCGCGTCTTCTGCAGGTTGATGAGGCCGGGCGAGATGCGCGAGCCGGTGCCGCGTCCGCGATTGCCGAGGCGAATGTCGGGACGGCCGGCTTCGTCGTTCGCGCTCGGGTTGCCGATCTCCGGCGGAATGGTGTTGTTCGCGGAGCCGCCGCGTTCGAACGCGCGCAGGTATTCGCCGGGCTGGAAGATTTCCCAGCGCGGCAGCGGCAGGAGCCGCGGGAGCGCGCCTTTCGCGATCTGCGCGGGCGTGGGCGGCGTCGCGGGCAGGAGGATCTGCGGATTGCCGGCGCGGTTGTACGACTCGCCGAGGAAGGCGGGCTTCTGGCCGAGCAGGCCGTTCGCGTAGCCGACGGCGGCCCAGAAGACGGCGCTCGTCGTCATCGTGCTGCGCGGCACCGCGGCGGTTTCTTTCGCGTGGCAGCCGCCGCACGTCTCGTGCGAGACGCGGAGGTCGCCGGGGTTGATGAACTTCACGAACTCGGGCGACTCGCGCAAAAGCGCGGTGTAGGTGCGCGGCGGATTCGCGGAGGTCTTCCAGAGCGACGGATCGCGCGGCTGCACGTGCGCCGCCTCTTTCGTGCGCGCGCTCGCGTCGCCGCCGTGGCAGTCGGTGCAGCCGAGACGCACCGCGGCCGACGCGTGCATCGGCTCGATGCCGTGATGACACGTGAGGCAGCCGGCGGACTTGGCGTCGGCCTGCGCCTGCGTCTGCGTTCGCAGCGACGGCATCGGCGCCGGCGACGACGTGTCGCGCGCTTGCGCGAGGATCGTTGCAGCGGCGGCCGCGAGCGCGGTGGCGATGAGCGTCTTTCGCATCAGAACTGAAGAATGAGGTCCACAAACGTGTGGTACAGCGGGTCTTTTTTCTCGTAGATGTCTGCGAAGCCGCGGCCGGGCAGCAGCACCGCGGCCCCGCCGACGACGACGATGTTGTTGCTGAGGAACGGCCGGTAGCGAAAGCCGGCGCTGAGATCGGTGCCGAGGTCTTTGCGGATGTTGCCCTGGAAGAGAATCTCTTCGAGCGACTCCGTCGCATCGAAACGGATGTAGTTGCCGGTGAAGATGGCCTTGAGGCGCGGCGTGACGTCGACGTCGAGACCGAGCGTCGCGAGCTGCACGCCGGGGTTGACGTAGTTCGGCTGCCCTTCGTCCTTGCTGCTGCGCAGCGACGGCAGGAGGCTGCCGCGGTCGACGAGCGTGACGCCGGTCGACGCGAAGCGGATGCCGAGGCGGTTGAAGAACGAGAAGCCGCCGCCGGCGAACGCGGGGTTGTCGAAGATCGAATCAAAGCCGCGCGCGGTGCGGTCGCGCGGATTGCGGTCGCCGCTCGCGTAGAAGAAGCCGAGACGCGGGCGCAGCCAGTCGTGATCGTAGGAGACTTCGAGCGCAGCCATCCCCGCGCCGATGCGCACCGAGTCGCGGCCGCGCAGCAGCGGATCGGCGCCGGCGATCGGATTGAGCGAGTCGCGGCCGAAGACAAAGTACGCGGCATGATCGACGTTGAAGCGGCCGAGGTGTCCGAGGCCCGCCTCGCCGACGTAGGTCGCCTCGACGTCGTGCGGCTTGGCTTCGCCGACAGGTGCCGGCCGCACGAGCACGCCGTTGCGGTCGTAGGCGACGGACGCGCCGTCGCGCACGTGGTGGATCGAGAACGACTGCGTGTAGCCGTGGCGGAAAAAGTCCTGCAGGTAGACGTTCGCGACGAGCACCTGCTGGTCGCGGCGCTTCAGCAGATTGAGGCCGCTGTTCGTGTCTTTCTCGAGGCGGTCGAAGAGCGCGAGGTTGTACTGGATGCGATTCGCGCGCAGGTTGCCGAAGCCGCGGACGCCCGCGTTCGTGTCGGAGAAGATGAAGCCGCGGAAGTCGCTCGAGAACGGCTGAATGCCGGCGCGGAACGAGACGAAGTCGAAGTTCGGCGAGAGCGTGCGCAGGCGCCGCTCGTAGAAGAGCTCCTGCAGCGACAGACGACCGTCGCCACGCGTGGTGCCGCGGCGGACGTCGGGTTTGAGGATGCCGTTCTCTTCGACGCGCACGTAGTTCGCGTTCGCGACGAGCGTCATCTTCACGCGCTGCTTGACCGGCTGAAAGGTGGTGTCGCCTTCGAAGAGATCGCCCGAGAGAATGAGGTTCTGAACGAAGAGTCCCTGCGCGTCGCGTCCGAAGAAGCGGAAGCTCCCCGGCCGGTCGGAGCTGACGTTGCTCGGCGTCGGCAGCGTGCGCGCTTCGGAGAGCGTGTCGCTGATGCCGGTCAGCACGAAGAACGTGTCATTGCCGCTGATCGGAAAGTCGCCCTTGAGGACGTTCTGGTTGTACGGATCGAGACGGCCGCGCGAGTGCTCGTCGAGCTCGTACGGCGGCGGTACGATCCGCCAGCGATCGGTCATCTCCTGCAGCGACGGCTCGGGCGGCGGCGGCTCGGCATACTTCGGCAAGGACGGCTCGATGCCCGGCTGGCGAGCCAGAATTCCGGGGAGTTGCACGCGCAGGAGTTGCGTCTCGACGGCTCCGCCGACATCCACCGTGATGTCATACGTCCCGGTTTTCAGCGGAGCGGTCCAGAGCAGCGACCACGTGCCGTCCGCGCCGACGACGGTCTCGCCGCGCGCACCGGCGACCATCACGACGACGCGCGTGCCCGGCGCCGCCGCGGTCGTGCCGTTGAGCGTGAAGGGGATCTCGTCGGTGAAGATGACGCCGTTCGCGAGGAGCGTGGCGACGAGGACCGCGATCAGCTGCACGGCTGCCCTCCGCACTCGGTGACTCCTTCCGGGTGACGGGGGAACTTGAACATCGGCAGGCGCACGCCGTCGACGACGATTTGATCGGCCCAGATCGACTGCGGCGGGAGAAGCTCGCCGGCGCCGTAGTATGAGACGTAGTCGTCCTGCTCGATGCCGTCGCCGCTGACGCCGAGGCCGCCGACGAGCGTCGAGCCGCGATAGAGCGGCGTCGAGCCGGCGAAGAAGACGATTCCGTTCTGATTCGGGTTCGCCGGCTGCGTGCCCTGCGAGCAGGGATTGGCGAGGTCGTGGACGAAGAGCGACTGATACCACGGCCCTTCGCGCGGATCGAAGACGTGAGAGTCGATGCCGGAGGGGAACGTCGGCTGGCCCCCGAATGCAATCGTCCGGTTGCTGACCGCGGTTCCCGCAGGCACCGACGAGCCGATGCCGTGCTGGCTGAAGTAGACGACGTTGCGTGACTTCGCCACCGCGACGTCGACGGAGAAGACCGTCGCGTCGGGCATGCGGTACAGCGCGAGAATCGTTCCGTCGGTATCGGCCACGGCGATGACCATGCGCGCGTAGCTGTTGAGCGGCAGGCGGATGACCGCGCGCGTTTTCTTCGCCGTCGCGATCGCGCGCTGCACGATGGTGTCGACGTCGACCGCGCTCAACGCGGACACGCTGCTCGCACGCGGCGCGACGAGATAGCCGTTCGGCGCGCAGCCGCCGAAGCCCGGTGCGATCGCGTAGACGAGCGTCGCGTCGGTGCCGGCGCTCGTGCCGTCGAGCCGGCGCACGCCGTTCGGCAGACCGTCGTTCGCGAACGTGAGGCGCAGATCGGGGCCGAGGAACGGCAGGCGCACGCCGTCGATGAAGACGTTGCCGGGATCGGGCAGCGGATAGAACGGCACGGGCGCGATGCCGGTGACGAGCGAGCCGAATGCGCCGCTGACCGACGCGAACTCCGCGCGCTGCGAGTCGCCGCCGACGCCGCTGATGCCGATCGCGCCGACGAGCTTTCCATTCGACACGACGCCGCCGTTCGCGTCGACGCGGTACAGCGGAATTCCTCCGGCGTTCACGCTCGACGGATCGGCGTCGTTCGGGAAGACCTTCCCGGTGACGATACCCGGGCCGCAGCCGGACGCGTTCGTCGAGTCGCACGGCAAACCGTTCACGCTGCGCGCCGTGGGCAGACACTGCCCCGCGACGAAGTCGAGGTTCATGTCGCAGCCGCGGTTCGTGTTCTCGATGCCGTACAGCGCGGCGCTGGGCGTGTTCGTGATGCCGGGCGGAAAGTGCACGCCGCTGAGGAAGCGCACGGTGCGCGACGAGAGCGGCGCCATGTCGTGGCTGAAGAACGCGGCCGTGCGCGCAACACCGACGGCGAGATCATCGTCCGTCGCGCTGCCCGCTCCCGCCTTGTGCGCGAGCGCGAGGACGCGTCCCGCGCGGTCGACGACGGCGATGGTCATCGGCACGTCGAGCGCTTTCGCCGCGGCGCGCACGACGGCGTCGACTTCGTTGTCGCGCAACGCCGCGAACGCCGCGGAGCCTTCACTGCACGTCGCGCCGGGAAACACCGGCGGCACCGCGCAACCCGCCGGCTCCGGATAGACCGGAATCGCCTGCGGCACCGGCGCGGGCGTGCCGCCCGTGCGCACCGCACGCACGCGCGCCGCTTCCGCCGACCACGCCACCCCGGCGACGAGGAGTGCCGCGGCGAGGCGTCTCATATCTGATAGATGAACGTGGCCGCGTTATCCCCGAGCACCAGCGTATCGCCGCGCTTCAACTGCACCTCGGTGATCCGCTGCGTCGGCGCCGACGTGAGGAACGTTCCGTTCGTCGAGCCCTGATCGATCGCCCACACTTTTCCGTCGCGCGGCACGATGCGCAGATGGCGCTTCGAAACGCGCGTGTCGGGCACCACGACTTTCGCGAGCGCGGGATCGCGGCCGATGTAGAAGCCCGCCTCGTCGATGATGAAGCGCTGTCCTTCGAGCGGGCCGCCCGTGCAGTTCAGCATGCCGTACCACTGCACCATCTCCGTGCTCGAAGCTTTCGGCTCGTCGAGGTTGACGACCGTGTCTTCGCGGATCGGCGTGACGACCGTGGACGGCGGCGCGGGCGCTTCCGCGGCGCGCGGCGTGAGATCGGGCGGAGGCGGCGCGCTCTGGCGCGGCACCTTGTCCGTCACGCCGTCGGGACGCGCGAGCATCGCCGGCGGTGGCGGCGGCGCGGGCGTCGCTCGCTCGCGCGGCGCGGGCGCGGAACGCTCCGGACGCAACCGCTGGAACAGAGCGATGCCGACCGGCACGAGCACGACCAGCAGCAACACCACGATCACCGCGAGCAGGATCCCCTGCAGCATTCGCCCTCCGCTTCCGAGCCCGCCCATTCCTGCCTGGGCGAGCGATGCCGTCACAACCGGTCTCTGGGTGTGTTGATGATACTCGTGACAGCCCAGGCATGTGCTCGCCGCCTGCATCGTCTTCGCGTTCTGCGCGTGACAGGTGACGCAGTCGTCGCGGTGCGGCATGATCACGTCGCTCGTGGCGACGCTGTTCGACGCGCGATGACAGCTCTCGCACGCGACGTTGCGATGCGGCCCGTGCGAGAAGCGCGAGCGCGTGAGCCACACCGACGCGAGGACCGGCTTCGTCACCGCGAGCCGCGCGCCCGCGCGCTGCACGTCGTGGCACTTCGTGCACTTCGTCTTGATGACCTGCTCGGCGTGCAGCACCGCCCCCGGATCGTTCGACGTCGCGCGCCCCGTCGTGAGCATCCGCCGCACTTCCTCGGGTGACTTGCTCGCGAGGTCGCGGTTGCCGGTGTACATGCCGACGACGAACCCGTAGACGATGCCGGGATCGCCGCCGTGCGGCACTTCCGCGTCGCCGAAACGCGCGTCGAACGTGAGGCGGTGGCAGCGCTGGCAGTGCTTCTCGAACCGGATCGGCGCGGGATCGGTCTTGCCTTTGACGGTGATCTGCTCGTGGCAGCCCACGCATTGCAGGATCTCGCGCCGGCCCGATGCGTTGAAGATGCCGCGCGGCGCGAGATGGAGCTTGTGGTTGAAGCGCAGCGTGTCGCGGTCGGGCAGATAGCGGAAGTCGGGGTGCGTGTCGAACGAGGCGATGTGCGCGATGTCGTCGAAGTCGTAGCGGTCGTCCGCGGCGCGGAACGCGACGAGCTGCGCGGGCGCGGCGACGACGTGTGCGCCCAGGTTCGCGTGACAGCTCGTGCAGCGCGACTGCGGGAGGTTCGCGAGCTTCATCTGCGCGCGATGCTCGGCGTGACACGTCGAGCACGCGGGCGGATCTTTCTCGAGCGTCGCGTGCGCCTGCTGCGCGTGACAGCTCTTGCACTTGTTGTTGTCGACGCTGCGCCACGGCGTATGACACGCGTCGCAGCGATCGCCGATGCCGCCCGCCGCGCGCGCGTGCGCGGACGAGACGTCGCCCGGGCGGAAGAAGCGCTGGTTCTCCGGCTGCGCGAGCGCGCCGATGAGGCCGAGCGCGAGGATGAGCAGGATCGCCGTGAGCGAGAGCTTCGTCAGATACGGACGCGCGAGGCGGTACGCGCCGGCGTAATCGATCTTTTTCGCGCGCACGACGCGCGCGCCCGGCGCCACGACCGCCGCGGCGGCCGCGTGCTCTTCTTCATCATCCACGACGACCGCCGTCGCGACGCGCGTGGTGACGACGCGGAGGAAGAGCGGTTTCGCGGGATCGGCGAGCTGCACTTCGACGCGGAGGTCGCCGATCTCGATGACGTCGCCTTTCGCGAGACGCGCCGACTCGACGGGCCGGCGATTGACGTACGTGCCGGTGATCGAGCCCTTGTCGGTGATGACGTAGCCGGCGCTGTCGACTTCGATGACCGCGTGCTCGAGCGCGACCGCGGGGTTCTCGGAGCGCAGCTCCTGATTCGTGCCGCGGCCGATGCGCAGCACCGGCGCCTGCACCTGCGTGAGCGTCAATCCGCGGCCGGCCGTCCGCTGGATGAGAAAGCTCACCAGACCCTCCCGTAATAAAACACCGCCGCGACGTGCACGACGGCGAAGACGATGAGCGCGATGGTGAACGGCACGTGCACGTAGAGCCACGCCTCGAGCGCGTTCTTGTAGCGCTGGCGATAGACGAGCCGCAGCAGGAGCTCTTTGCGCTGCCGCGAGACGACGAGCATCTGCCGCAGCTCTTCCTGCTCGTCGATCGGCACGAGCCCGAGCAGCCGCGCCCAATCCGAGGTCTCCTGCTGCTTGCGGCGCGCGCTGCCGACCGAGAGCAGCAGGCGCCAGCCCGCGAGTCCGCGCGGCATCGACTGCCGCAGGAGCTCGTCGTAGATCCGCTGGAACGCTGCGGAGCGCCCCGAGGCGATGCGCGCCATCGAACGCGCGAGCTGGTTGAGCTGCTCGGAGATCTCATCGACGGTGAGATTGCTCTCGACTTCCGTCAGCATCCGCGGCAGCGTCACGTACAGAATCGCGCCGAAGATCCCGCTGACGACGACGATCACGACGAGCACGAACGTCGTCACGGCGATGCGATCGTGAAAGCGCATCCCGGTGTGGAACACGAGCACGACCAGCGCGAGCACGCCGAGGTAGATGTGCGACTGCAGCCATTGCTCGAGCGTCCCGAAACGCGAGCGATACCAGCGCTTGCGGATGCCGAAGAACGCCAGCAGCAGAATCAGCGCGGAGCCGCCGATGCCGTAGGCGAGGCCGTAGCGCGAGCCGCCGTGCGGAAACTCACGGCGCGCGTAGTTGATGTAGGACGCGGTGAGCGCGATGAGGAGGAGGACGAAGGTGCGGCGCCAGAAGGGACCTGACCGCGCTACGGCCATGCTGGCCTCCGCTTGAATGAAGAACGCAGAACGCAGAACGAAGAATGAAGAAAGGAGAACCGGCTCCCTTTTCTCAATTCTGCGTTCTGCGTTCTGCGTTCTTCATTCATCGCTCGCCTCGTGAGATCACGATCTCCTCCAGCGTCTCCCGATACTGCTCCGGCGTCAGCCGGATCGCCGCTCCGGTCGGGCATCCGCGCACGCACGCGGGGCCGCCGCTGATGCCGCGGCAGAGATCGCACTTCACGGCGACGGTCTGTTCGGCGCTTGGCTCGGCCTCTTTGCGGAAGAGAGCTTTGATCCAGGAGAAGACGGAGCGCGACGGCTCCTTGTGCACCATGAAGATGTTGCCGTAGGGGCAGTTGCGCTCGCAGTTGCCGCAGCCGATGCAGTTGCTCTTGATGTACACCTCGCCGCGCGGATCGCGCGCGATCGCGTCGGGCGGGCAGTCGAGCATGCACAGCGGGTTCTCGCACTGCCAGCAGGAGTTCGGCGCGAGGAGGTTGTAGAGCTTGATGCCGGTCAGCGAGAGGCGCGCCTGTCCGTCGTCGTGCACGCCTTCGCACGCGCGGATGCAGTTGTTGCAGCGGATGCAGCGGTGCTCGTCGATGAGCAGCGTCTGCGTCCCCATCACCACTTCCTCGCGAATGAGATCGCCGAGGATGTTGCCGGAGCCCGGCGTCCCCTCGGCGATGAGGCCGGCGATGCGGCGCTCCTCGAGCTTGCGCAGCGGCGCCTCGCGCAGATCGGGATGCGCGGCGAGGAACGCGTCGAAGTCGCGCTTCGAGAGCTTGATGAGATCGGACGGAAAGATCGTGGTGACGCTGGCCGTGCGATTCGCGTCGGAGAAGAGCGCCGCCTCGCCGAAGAAGTTTCCCGCGACGAGATACGACAGCACGACTTCCTTGTCGCCCGACTTCTTGGCGATCTTCACCATGCCGTTGCGGATCAGATAGAACGCGTCGGCGTGGTCGCCCTGCTTGAAGACCGGCGCGTCCTTGCCGAACGTCTGCACGACCGCCTTGTCCACGAGCTCGCCGAGGAGCGCCTCGGGAACGCCGGGGAAGAGATAGCCGCCGAACGCGCGCAGGAGGAACGCCTGGTCGACGAGCGCCTTCGCGCGCGGCGCGGACGCGAGCATCTTGAGAATGGCCTTGCGCGGAATCTCGATCATCCGCGTCTCCCCCACCGCGCGCGCCGTGGCGGTGCGGCGGCGGCCGGAGATGAGGCTCATCTCGCCGAAGAAGTTGCCGGCGGTGAGCTCGGCGATGCGGACCTCGCTCTGCGACTGCTCGGGCTGGCGAAAGAGCGCGACGCGCCCGGCGACGATGATGAGGAAGTCGTTCGTGTAGTCGTTCTGGCGGATGATCGTCTCGCCGTCGCGATACTCGCGCACGCGCGTGGCGAGAAACGTGTCGCGCAGCTGTTGTTCGTCGGCGGCGGCGAGCAGCGGCACACGGCTGCGGATCGCGGCGATGCGCTCGCGCACGGAGCCGCTCCAGAACGGCAGCCGCTCCTTGAGCACCGCTTCGTCCGCCGGCTCGACCTCGCGTCCCATCAGATGCTCGACGACTTCCCACCCCTGGTTCATGCCGAGCTTGATGAGATCGCGGCCGCTGGCCGCGCCGATGAGGAAGAGTCCCGGCACGCTCGACTCGTGCACGGGGCTGAGGATCGGCCGCGCGTCTTTCGCGTCGCCGCTGTAGCGGATGCCCGCGGCCTCGAAGAAGCGACGCGGCGGATCGGCGCCGAGCTTGAGGAAGATGAGCTCCGCGGGCACGCGCGTGACGTCGCCGCGCACGGTGAGATCGGCGTAGCCTTCGAAGACTTCGCGAACGGTCGCGTTGTACCAGACCGTCATCCGTCCCGCGGCCTGCCGCGAGAGCACTTCGCGCGTGAGGATCTCGTTCGCGCGCGTGATCTCCGAGCCGCGCACGACGAGGCCGACGCGGTTCTCGTCGGAGAGCGCGATCGCGATCTCGAGCGCGGAGTCGCCCGCGCCGACGACGAGGATGTCTTCATCCTGATGTTCCGCCGGATCGACGAGCCGGTAGCGCACGTGCGGCAGACTGTCGCCGGACACGCCGAGCTTGCGCGGGTTGCCCTGCGTCCCCATCGCGAGTACGACGTTCTTCGCCTCGTAAACCGCGCCTGCCGCGGTCTTCACGACGAAGCCGCTCGTTTTTTTCTCGAGCGACTTGACCTCGGCATTGAAGACGACGTTGAGCTGCTTCTCCGCGACATGGCGCTGCCACGCGTCGAGGATCGACTCGCGCGAGCCGGCCTCGAACGGCAGCTCGCCGCGCGCGGGGATCATCACCGGCTCGGCCATGACGAACTTGCGCGCCTGATAGCTGTCGATCGTGTCGGCGAGATGATCGGTGCGTTCGAGGAGCGCGTACGCGAGGCCGTTGTCCCGCGCGTGCGAGGCGGTGGCAAGACCGGCGGGACCGGAGCCGACGATGAGCAGATCGTAGGAGGTCATCGGCGCGCCGGGCGGGCTACACGACCCGGACCTCCGGCTGCGTGGTATCGCCCGCTTTCCCTTCGCGCGCGACGTTGAACGTCATGATGATCTTGCCGAGGCGAATGAGATCGCCGTCGGCGAGGAGGCGCTTCTCGGTGACCTTCTCGCCGTTCACGAACGTGCCGTTGCGGCTCTGCAGATCTTCGAGATAGAAGCCGTCGGCGCCGCGCACGATGCGCGCGTGGCGCGACGACACGCTGCCGTCCTGAATGACGATCGCATTCGCGGGCGCGCGGCCCATCGTCGCCTCCGCGTCGAGCAGCGGCCACACGCTGTCGGGCGCGTCGTCCGGCGTGAGCGAGCCGACGAGCGTGCGCTGCCGCGGCAGCATGGCCTGCGGCGCCGTCTTCTCCGCGCCCGGATCGGTGCCCGGCTCCGCGCGCATCGCGGCGACGAGTCCGATCTGTTCGAGCCGCTGCAATCGCTCCGCGAGCTCCTGCCGCGGGACGCCGAGCTCCGTCACGAGCTCGACGAACGTCTTTCCGCTCGCGATGCGGAACAACAGCTTGAACTCCTCGGCCGTGAGACTCACCTGCTGCTGCAGCGACGGCGCGTCGATGACGCGGAAGCTCGTCGCGTCGGCGTAGACCGAGCCCGCGGCGGCGCGGCGTTTCGCTTCTTCGAGAAGAGCATCGAGCGGCAGCGCGAGCTTGGCCGCGTTCTCGGGCAATACGGCATCGTCGAGCAGCGTGAACGAGCCGCCGGGCCAGGAGAGCGCGTCGAGCACCGCGTCACGTGCGTCGTTGGCCTTGTTCGACTCCGCGGCCACGATCGTTTCGCGCTCGAAGACGATGCGCGCGCGGCGGCCGGTGGTCTCGAGATCGAGCGTGCCGCGCTGCCCGCGGCGAGACAGGAACGAGAGGAGCTCTGCCGGCGGAAAGTGCCGCAGACTCCCCTGGAGGATGACCTGCATGCTTGCCTTCAGTGTAGCTCAGACGGTCGCGGGTTCGAGGTCGTCGAGCTTGCGGATGTCGACGCTCACCACGCCGTCTTCCGTCGGATTGAACATGCTCGCGAAGCGCGCGCCCCACACGACGTCCTGCACCTTGTACGACGAGCGCGCGTGCACGGTCTGCGAGAAGGTCTCGTCGAAGCCATTGAGCAGGATGAGGAACTCGGCATCGCACTCGCGCAGGTCTTCTTCTGTCCAGTCGCGGAGCGGACTGCGCTCATCGATCGGATGCACGATCGTCCACGCCAGCGGGAAGAAGACGACGTGATCGCGTTCGAGCTCGAGCTGTACGAACTCGCGGTCGGCCGTGCGCGCGCCGGGCACGCGGCGCCGCGCGAGGAGCACGCGCGCCTCGAGCTGCACGAGCTGCGTCGAGCGCTGGTTGACGATGCGGAACATGAACGCGCGGCTGCCGCGATACGGCGCGATGACGGCGTTGCGGCTGAAGACGATGCGCGCCACCGGCCGCGCGAAACGCGCGAAGACGATGCCGGCGACGACGGCGAAGCCGAGGATGCCGACCAGCGACTCGAGCGTGACCACGACGTCGGCGGAGAGCGTGGCCGGGACGACGTTGCCGTAGCCGATCGTGGCCAGCGTATGCACGCTGAAGAAGAACGACTTCGCGTAGCGATGCATCGCGTCGAGATGCTCGGCGCCCTGCAGCGCGCCGTCTCCCAGCGAAACGTAGACGAGGCCGAAGAGCGCGTTCGTGGCGACGTATACGACCATCACGAACGAGAGGAAGCGCGGCCACGACAGCGTGAGGAAGTAGTGGTAGATCGAGAGCGACTCCCACACGCGCAGGCCGGTGCGGCGGACGTTGAAGCTGCCGTCGCGGTTGAGCAGACGCGCGCGGCTCTCGCGCGAGACGACGGCGCCGAAGCCGAGGTCGGAGTTCACATCCTGCGGCGGCGCGGCGGGCGTCAGGCGTTCATCGACAGCCACGTCCGGCATCGTAGCGCAACGCGAAACTGTGCTAAAAACGCGGCATGCTGGATCAGCTCACCGTCGAATCGTTCGAACCGCTCGTGGGAACGAGTTTCTGGGCCGAATTCCCGAATGGTGCGAAGGTGGAACTGCGGCTCGAGCGCGCCGCAAAAGTGATGGAGAGCGAGGCCGCGCAGCTGCCGCGCCATCCGTTCTCGCTCTACTTCATCGGCCCGCGCTCGTACCTGCTGCAGCAGCGCATCTATCACGTCACGCACGAGACCGCGGAGCCGATGGACATCTTCCTCGTGCCGGTCGGCGAGACGAAAGACGTCTATCAGTACGAAGCCGTCTTCGCCTGATCGGGCGGCGCCCAGCGCATGAGGAGGTAGACGCCGTTGGTGTCGACGTTCTCGAAGCCGAGGCGCTGGTAGAGCCGCAGCGCGGGGTTGTAGGCTTCGACGTGGATCGTGACCGGCTTCCCCGCCGCGGCGCCGCGCGCGAGCACGTTGCGCACGAGGCTCGTGCCGACGCCGGTGCCGCGCCACCGCGGCAGGAGCGCGATGTCGACGAGGCGGATCTGATCGCGCCATTCGTCGAGCCAGAGCCGGCCCGCGAGCTCGCCGCCAACCTCGATGATGTTGCGCTCGCAGGTCGGGTAATGCACGCGGTAATGCTCGTACTGCGCGGCGAACTGCTGGTCGAGGAACGCGGACTTCTGCGCATCGTCGAACGGGAAATGCTGCAGTTCCTCTTCGCGTGTCGAGCCGTAGAGGAAACGCATGAACGCGTAGTCGGCGTCGGTGGCGGGACGAAGGGTGACCGCGCCGGCGGCGCGGTCACCCGAAGCGGATGAGGTCACGATCAGACGGTGGCGTAATCGATGCGGAGAACGAAATGCTCGAACGGTGCGACTTCGCCGTTGCGGTCGACCAGCGCCCAGCGCGCGTCCTTGCGCGCGAGCGTGTAGTCGGACCAGCGCGGCTCGCGGTCGTTCTCGAACAGCGGGACGACCGCGTAGTAGCCACGCACGAGCTTCAGCGTTTCAGCCTCGCTCGTGAGCGCGAGCGTGAGCGGCAGCATGCTCGACGACGCCGTGCCCGCGCCACCCACGGCGCGGCGGCGCGTCGGCGCACCGCCGACCGCTCCCGATTCGACGGCGACGCTGAGCAGAACCTTCTGCTCGACGTCGACCGGCGCGATGAAGCTCACCGGCGCACCCTGACTGCCGGTGCGGCGGTTCGAACCCCACGCGAGATACAACGCCTCGCGGCGGTCCGCCCCTTCGAAGTACGGAAAGTGCGTACGCAACTCGACGGTGCGGCGTGCATCCGGAGCCGCGGGCACTCCACTTGCGCCCGAGACCGCGATGCGTGCGCCCCGGCTGATGAAGCCGCCGTCGCCCGAAGGGATCTGCGCCGCCGGAACGAACGCCGCTCCCTCCTCGGCATCAGTGAAGCCGACGGCAAGCCGCTTCGCCACCGCCTGCGATTCGGCGGCGAACAGCTTCGGTCCGAAGGCCGCTGTCGCGGCGGCACACGTCGACGACAGCACGAGAAACTCACGTCTGCCAATGTCACCAGGGCGGCAGGTCGTGTTCATGATGCGGATCTCCAGTCTTGTCTCTCTCTCGATGAACGTGAACGTGAATCAGGTGCGCGGCGGGTAAACGCCCTGCAGCGCGATGTTGAAGTACAGCGTCAGGTACGGCTGCATGTTGTTGTGCGGCTGGTCGCCGCCGGCGGGGGCGAGGGCGTTGTCGGAGAGCGCGACCAGCGCCCCCGGAACGGCCCACTGTCCGATGCCGACGCCGCTCGAGTACTGCTCGTTGACGGGCGACTGATCGGTGCCGTCCTGATACGAGATCATCAGGCCATGGCTGTGCGACGGGATCTCGGACTCGAGCAGCGAGACGGTTTCGGAGCCGCCGGTCTCGCCGAGGTCATGCAGCGACAGTCCGGGTCCCTGTCCCGGATGCATCGGGGTGTTGCCCTGCATATCGGGCAACGCAAAGGTGGACTTGCCATCACCGCCATAGGTCGTTCCGAGCAGCGAGAACAACGCGGTGTTCTGCGACAGCGGCAGGAGCTGCCCGTCGCACCACGCCCACCCTTTGGGGGCGAAGTTGAAGGGGAAGATGCGGATTTCAGCAACAAACGGATCGGCCATCGTTTTCTCCTCTCTTTCGCGAATGCGGCGCTTCCACCAATGGCATCAAGTCGGAGACGGGAAGATGCCGAACAGCGAAATGATGAAGTCCACGCAGAGATAGGGCTGGAAGTTGTTGTGCGGCTGACTGCCACCGACCGCGCTGACGGCGCTCGGGGCCGCGGGACCGCGCGGGGCGTCGGTACCGTACGGCGTGATGGTCGACGCGGCCGTGATGCCGGGCAGGACGCTCGATCCCGGTGACGAACTGGAGGCCGGGTTGCGCGTGGCGAGCAGCGCGTGCGAGTGCCCCGCCATCTGCGCGACGGTCAGCGTGATCTCCTCGGCGCCGCCGGTCTCGGCGAGGATGAAGCCGTTCCCCTGATGAAGCGGAATCCGGCCGCGGAGGTCGGGCAGCGCGAAGGTGCTTTGTCCGTCGCCTCCGTAAGTCGTTCCAATCAGGTTGAACAGCGTTTCGTACTCCGAAATCGGCAGGAGCTGTCCCTCGCAGAACATCCAGCCGGCGGGCGCGAAGTTGCCCGCAAACATTCTGATCTCACCAACGTAGGGCTGGGCCATGATCGCGATTCCTTTCTAAGTTTGCGACGGGAAGATGCCCTGCAGTGCGATGCAGAACGACAGCGTGAGGAAGGGCTGCATGTTCAGGTGAGCCTGCGAGCCGCCGACACTCGCGATCGCCGCGGGCGCCATCGCGGCGAGGTTCGAGCTCGCCGGCGCGTACATGTTGGCCGCCGTCGTCTTGGCGAGCAGCACGTTGTTCGCGGCGGTGTTCGTGGTCGCGTCGATGCTCGTGGCGTTCAGGACGTGCGTGTGCGTCGGGAGCTCCCCGATCGACAACGTATGCGCCTGCTCGCCGCCGCGCTCGCCCAGCGTGTGCCCGCTGCCGACGTGAATCGGCACGCGTCCGCGAAGATCCGGCAGCGCGAAGTTCACGCGGCCATCGCCGCCGAACGTGGTGCCGAGCAGCGAGAAGAGCGGCTGGTTCTGATTGATGGGCAGCAACTGCCCATTGGTCAGAGCCCACCCTTTCGGCGCGAACACGAAGCTCATGATCCGGATCTCCGAGAGAAATGGTTCTGCCATCGATTTCCTCCTGTCTACAAACTTCGATCGAGAACTGCACGCCGCCCGTTCAGGGCAGCGTGCAGTTCGTGAATCCCGTGGTTGCGGAAAGAAGCACCGTCCCGCCCCCGGCGGGATTGAGACCGTCGACGTACGCTTCGACCGCCGGCGACGAGGTGGCAGGGTTCCCGACGATCGCGAAATCGTTGATGGTCGGGTTGCTCCCCTGCTTGCGCAGACCGATGCCCTGAAGCCCGCCGCTGCCGGCGCTGGTGTTGCCGGAGATCGAGAGGCAGACCGCATCGTCGGTCGAGGCAGCGGTGCCGGCGTCGACGCGGATGCCGGGACGCGCACCGGTCAGCGGCGCGGCCACGACGTTGTTCGTAATGGCGGTCTTCAACTGGCCCGCCGCGCCGCGCGCGACGGCGAGAATGCCGTTGCCGTCCGTGGCGCTGACGCTGTTGCCGTTGATGGTCCACGACAGGATCGGCGTGTCGGTGTTGCCAAACGTGATGCCGGTGCCGCCGGAGATGCCCGCTGAGCCGAGCGAGTTGTTCGCGACGATGACGTTGCTGCTCGTATCGACCGTCGCGTGCGCGTTGCCGTTCACGCCGACGAGAATCGCGGCGCCGAGCACGTTCGTGATCGGGTTGCCGGCCGCGCCGTTGTTGTTCACGGCGAAGTTGCCCTGACCCTTGCCGCCGACGGACACGACGATCGCGTTCGTACCCATGCGGCTCGCGGGGCTCAGACCCTTGATCGAGTTGCCGGTGATCGAGACGACGTTCGCCGGATCGCCGTCGATGCCGGCGGTGCCTGCCGGTCCGGCGGCGTTCGCATTGCCGCCGAGGATCTGGATGCCGCCGCCGCTCGGGAAGTTCGAGATCACGTTGTTCGCGAAGCTCGCCTTGGTCAGGCTCGCCACCGTCGAAGCGTTCCCGAGGAGCTCGATGTTGATGCCCGTGCCCTTCGACGCGGCGGTCGTAGTCGCGCTGGTGATGGTGTTGTTCGAGGCGATGACGTTCGCCAGCACGCCGTTCCCGTTGCGAATGTGAATGCCGTTCCACAGCGCGGTGGTCAGCGTGTTGCCGGTGATCGTGACGACGCCGGAGACGTTCTGCTCGTTGCCGCTGGTGAAGGTGTTGAACGCGATGTTGCTGTCGTCCGCACCGCCGGCGGTGCCGGAGCTCGCGATCGAGCCGTTGGTGAACGTGAAGCCGTTCACCTGCGTGCCCTTGACGCCGCTGCCGCCGGTGTTCTGCACGCGCACGTTGTTGAACGACGGCGCGGTGGTGTTCGTCAGCAGGACGCCGTGGCTGGTGGTGTTCTGGATCGTGCCGCCGCTGTTCGCGGAGCCGGTGCCGAGGACCTTGAGTCCGCCCGTGGTGCCGGTGTTGTTCAGCACGATGCCGTTGGTCGCGCCCGCGGCGGACACGCTGGTGAACGAGAGGTTCGCCGCGCCGATGGTGGTGTTGGTGACGCTGAGACCGACGCCCGCGGTGGCCGCGAGCGAGCCGCCGCCGGACGTCAGCTGCAGGCCGGTCGTGCCGGTGAAGAGACCGCTGCCGGCAACGCCGAGCGCCTGCGTCGCGGCGAACGAGTTGAGCGTGCCGATGGCGACGTCACCGCTCGCATTCGTGAGCGTGAGACCCGAAGTGCCGACCGGGTCGACGCTCGAGCCGATGTTGAGCGTGCCGGTGTTGACGGTGTCGAACGCCGCCGTCGACGGATTCGCATCGAAGGTCGCGCCGGTGACCGAGATGCCCGCGCCAGGCGTCGCGCCATCGACGCTGACGTTGGCGAGGCCGGTGACGTAGAACGCGTCGGCAGCGCTGGCATCGGCGGTAATGCCGGAGCCCGCGATCGAGCGGATCGAGGTGTTGGTGCACGAGAAGGTCACCGTGCCGTCGGAACCGAAGAGAGCGATGCCCGTGCCGGTCGACACGATCGAGGTGCTGTCGATCGACACGTCGGTGCCGATCGGACCGAAGGCGCTGATGTCGATGCCCTGCTGGCCGGCGGCGGTGATGCTGTTGCTGTAGATGCGCGCACCCGCGGCAGCGCCGGCGATCGGGCTGGTGACGTCGATGCCGTTGCCGGTCGGCGCGGAGAGCGCGAGACCGGCGATCTCGACGCCGCTCACGGAGCTCACGTCGACCGCGTTGCCGACCGAGGCGGCGATTAGCGGCTTCACGCCGGGCGCGACGAGCGTCGTCGGCGAGCCGTTGCCGTTGAGATTGCGCGGAATGATGAGACCGACGCCCTCGCCCCACAGCTTCTCGTTCGGCTCGAGCGCGATGCCGCCGTTGACGGTGGAGGCGTGCACGAAGATGTAGTCGCCCGCGACGTCGGCGTCGCCGCCGCCGTTGAGCGGCGCGAACGAGTTGAACGGCGAGGCGGACGTGCCGTTGCCGCCCGCGGGAGCGCCGCCGTTCACGTACCAGATCATGTCGTGGATCGTGATCGTGACCGTGCCGGTGGCGCTGGCGGGGATGCCTGCCGCGGGCTGGTCGGTGACGGTGTACTGGAACGTAGCGCTGGTCGCGCCAGGCGACGGCATGAAGGAGAAGCTGCCGTTCGCATTCATCGTGACCGTACCGCCGGCGACGCTGCAGACGTACGGCGCGGTGGTGTCGGCGCAGCCGACGATGCCGGTGACGCTGAACGGATCGCCTTCCACCGTGTCGGCGTCATTGTCGGCAACGCCTCGGCCGGAGGGCGTCGTATCCGAGACATGCGGCGTCGCGGACGGGCCGACGTCGACGCGCAGTTCGGTGTTGCCTTCCGTCTCCCACGTATCGTTGTTCGCGGTCGGCGGATCGTTGACGCCGTTGACCGTGATGACGAAGGTCACCGGCGAGGTCGTGTCGATGCCGTCGGAGAGCGTGACGGTGACATTCGCGGAGCCGAACGCGTTCGGCGCGGGCGTGAACGTCAGCACGCCGCTCGGGCTGATCGCGGGCTGGACGGCGAAGAGCGCGTTGTTGTCGTTGCTGACGTTGAAAGTCAGCGGCTGCGACTCGCCCGGGCCGGCGGAGATGCTCGTCGCCCACGTCGCCGAGTACGGGCCGCTGTCTTCGTTGACCGTCACATTGCCGCCGGCGGTGAACGACGGCGGATCGTTGACGGAGGTGACGTTGATGTTGAAGGTCACGGAGCCCGAGGTGTCGGCGCCGCCGTTTGCGGTACCGCCGTCGTCCTGCAGGTGCACGGTGATGGCCGCGGAGCCGAAGGCGTTCGCGGCCGGCGTGAACGTCAGCGTGCCGTCGGGCGCGATGGATGGACCGGCGGCGAAGAGCGACGGATTGGTGTTGCCGGTGATGACGAAGGCGAGCGTCTGGCCGGACTCGTTGGCCGGGCCGGCGCTGACGGACGTGGCCCACGGCGCGGTGTACGCGCCGCTGTCTTCGTTGACCGTCACGTCGCCGCCGGAGTTGAACGACGGCGCGTCGTTCACGGGGTTGATGGTGATCTGGAACGTGACGCTGGCGGACGTGTCGTCGCCGCCGTTCGCCGTGCCACCGTCATCCTGCAGATAGACGGTTACGGTGGCGGTGCCGAACGCGTTCGACGCCGGCGTGAAGGTGAGCACGCCGCTCGCGCTGATCGCGGGCTGCGCGGCGAAGAGCGCGTTGTTGTCGTTCGAGACGTGGAACGTCAGCGTCTGCGAGCCCTCGTTCGGACCGGCGCTGATGCCCGTCGCCCACGCCGCGGAGTACGCACCGGAGTCTTCGTTGACGGTGACGTTGCCGCCGGCGGTGAAGCTCGGCTCGTCGTTGACGTTGTTCACGGTGATCGTGAACGACTGCGGCGCGCTCGTGTCGGCGCCGCCGTTGGCGGTCATGCCGTCGTCGGAGAGCGTCACGGTGATGGTGGAGCTGCCGAACGCGTTCGCGGCCGGCGTGAACGTCAGCGTGCCGTCGGGCGCGATGGACGGCGCCACGGAGAAGAGCGACGGATTGCTGTTGCCCGTGACGTGGAACGTGAGCGTCTGGCCCGACTCGTCGGCGGGGCCGGCGCTGATCGACGTGGCCCACGGCGCGCTGTACGCGCCGGAGTCTTCGTTCACCGTCACGTTGCCGCCGCTCGTGAACGACGGCGCGTCGTTGACGGCCGTGACGTTGATGGTGAAGGTCTGCGAGGGCGAGGTGTCGTCGCCGCCGTTCGCGGTGCCACCGTCATCCGTCAGATAGACGGTTACCGTGGCGGTGCCGTTCGCATTCGCGGCCGGCGTGAACGTGAGCGTGCCGTCTGGCGCGATGCTCGGCTGCACGCTGAAGAGCGCGTTGTTGTCGTTCGAGGCGTGGAACGTGAGCGCCTGCGCCGACTCGTTCGGACCGGCGCTGATGCCGGTGGCCCACGGCGCCGAATACGCGCCGGAGTCTTCGAGCACGCTGATGTTGCCGCCGCTGGTGAAGGACGGCTCGTCGTTGACGGCGTTCACGGTGATGGTGAACGTCTGCGACGGCGAGGTGTCGTCGCCGCCGTTCGCGGTGCCGCCGTTGTCCGACAGCGTCACGGTGACCGTGGCGGTGCCGAAGGCGTTCGCGGCGGGAGTGAACGACAGCACGCCGTTCGACGCGACGGACGGCTGCACGCTGAAGAGCGCGTGGTTGTCGTTCGACGTCGAGAAGGTGACCGTCTGGCCGCTCTCGTCGGCGGGGCCGGCGCTGATCGAGGTCGCCCACGGCGCGCTGTACGCGCCGGAGTCTTCGAGCACGCTGACGTTGCCGCCGCTGGTGAAGGACGGCTCGTCGTTGACGGCGTTGACGGTGATGGTGAACGTCTGCGTCGCGGAGGTGTCGACGCCGCCATTCGCGGTGCCGCCGTCATCCTGCAGATAGACGGTCACGATGGCGGTGCCGTTCGCGTTCGCGGCAGGCGTGTACGTGAGCGTGCCGCTCGGCGAAACGGCCGGCTGCGCGCTGAAGAGCGCGTTGTTGTCGTTCGAGACGTGGAACGTGAGCGCCTGCCCCGATTCGTTCGGACCGGCCGAGATCGACGTCGCCCAATTCGCGACGCTCTGCGCGCCTGAGTCCTCGTTCACGGTCTGGTTCGGACCGGCGGTGAACGACGGCGGGTCGTTGACGGCGGTGACGGTGATCGTGCTCGTCTGCGGCGCGGAGGTGTCGTTGCCGCCGTTCGCGGTGCCGCCGTTGTCGTGCGCGACGATGGTGATGGTCGCGGAGCCGTACGCGTTCGCGGCCGGCGTGAACGTGAGCGTGCCGTTCGGCGCGACGGCCGGCTGCACGGCGAAGAGCGCGTTGTTGTCGTTGGTGACGGTGAAGGTCACGCTCTGCGCCGACTCGTCGGCGGGACCGGGCGAGATCGACGTCGCCCAGCTCACGACCGTCTTCGGGCCCGAGTCTTCGAGCACGGTGACGGTGGGACCGGCGAGGAACGACGGCGGGTCGTTGACGGGCGCGATGGTGATCGTCGCGTTCGCGTCGTCGGTGCCGCCGTTGCCGTCGTTGGCGCGATAGACGAAGCTGTCGCTGCCGTTGTAGTTGAGCGCCGGCGTGTAGGTGACGTCGGCGGTGGTCGGTCCGGTGGAGACGACCGCGCCGAGGGAGCCGTGCGCAGGCGGGGTGACGATGGAGAACGTGAGCGAGTCGCCGTCGGCGTCGCTGCCGCTGAGGTGCACGGTGACGGCGTTGTCCTCGTTCGTCGAGGCGCTCGTGTCGTTCGCGACGGGCGGCGTATTGCACGTGACGAGCGGCGGCGTGCCGGCGGGCAGCGACGGCGCGGCCGGCGAGCAGACGCCGGTCTGCGTCTGCGGGAAGACGCTCGTGGCGACGCCGGTGGTCGGGAACGACGAGCCGGTCGTGTTCACGGTGCCGCATGCGGTGAGGACGATCGTGCCCTGATCCGCGGGAGGCACGTCGGCATCGGAGCCGACCGGGCGGATGTCGCCGGTGCCGTTGCGCCAGAGGACGTCGCCGCTGTACGAGCGGACGGCGATGTGGCCGCCGGCGCTCTGCTTCTTCGGTTTCGTGTAGTCGCCGATGGCGACGAGGGTGGCGGTGTCGAGCGTGGCCGTGCCGGCGCTGTCGATCGAGATCGTGCCGCCGCGCGTGCCCTTGCCGTCGATGCCTGCGATGAACGCCTTGCCGGAGACGGTGGCGGCGCCCTCGAGCGAGACGACGCGGATCGTGCCGGAGCCGTCCTTCTTCACCTTGCCGCCCGGAACGGAGCTGACGACGAAGAGCGAGCCGGTGAGCGGGCCGTAGACGGAGACGTCGCCGCGCGCGAAGAGATCGACGCCGTCGTCGGTCGCGCCGTCGTTGAGCGCGTCCGCGCGAACGCGGCCCATGCGCGTGCCGGTCGCGCCGAGGTCGCGGCCATCGACGAGGAGGCTCTTGCCGGAACGCACGATCACATGCGCCGGCAGATCCTTGGTCGACACCGCTGCGACGAGTCCTCGGATCTCGATGCCGCACGCATCGAGGGTGACGTTGCCGGCGCCGTTCTTCTCACCCTGCGACACGATGTTTGCGGTGGAGGAGACGACGAGCGCGGGCTCGATGAAGGTCGTGGTGGCGATGGTGATCGCGCCGCCGCTCTGGTTCCCGCCGCCGCCGTTCAGCACCGCGCCGGTGAGGCGCGTGGCGAGGAGCGCGCGGCTCGGACCGGAGAGGACGTTGCCGGCGATGGTGACGACGCCGCCCGCGCCGATGGTGATGCTGCCGGCCTGGCCGCCCGACGCGCCGGCGTCGATCGTGCTCGTCGAGCCGAGCGTCACGGCGCCCGCGGTGATGCTGACGTTGCCGCCGTTCGAGGTGGAGGAGCCGCCGTTCGACGACGCGGAGATGATCGCGTTGCCGTTCAGCGTGAGGCTCCCGCCGGCGCTGACCGAGATCGCGCCGCCGGAGCCGTTTCCTGCGCGGTTCTCCGCGTAGAGCGCGCCGCCCGCGTTGATCGTGACGTTGCCGCTGACGACGAACGCCATCGCGCACGCGCTGTTGGCGGAGGCGCCGTCGTCATTGCAGTTGACGGTGCCGTTCACGATCAGGTTGCCGTCGTTCACGGTGAAGACGCCGTTGACGGCGTGATCGTGGTCGACGGCAGAGCCGTCGAGAGCCGCGAACGAGTTGGTTCCGCTGATCGTCACGTCGTGCGCGAATGCGACCGGCACGGCGATCAGAGACAGCAACGAGAGCAAAAGCCGCAATGACAGGGAACGCATACGGAAACCCCTCCGGATCGCTGCAGGAAACGTTTGTTCGTAACCGTTGGACCGTGAATGAATCGCACCGCCGTTCCGCAAAAAGGTCTCGGAAAGGCGACTTGCCTGCGTTGACTTCGTTATCTCTCTCGGACGATCGCCAGACAATTTAACGTCTGTTCCACCCATGCGCAAGCGTTCATTTGCCGCTGTCAGCGCAGACGTAAAAAAAGGCCCTGCGCGGATCCGCGCAGGGCCTTTTCGATACAGCGAGTAGAGAGATTTACGGAGCGCTGTTGCAGCTCACGAAGCCGGACGTGCCGGAGATGAGCTCCGTGCCGCCGCCCGCGGGGTTGTTGCCGTTGACGTAAGACTCGACGCCCGGAGTCGCCGTCGCGGCCATCCCCTCGATGCCGAAGTCGTTGACGGTGCTGCTCGTGCCCTGCTTGCGCAGACCGATACCCGTGGCCACGCCGCTGCCGGCGCTGGTGTTGCTGCGGATGTCGAGGCAGACCGCGTCGTCGACCGAAGCGGCGTTGCCCGCATCCACGCGGATGCCTTCGCGATTGCCGCTGAGCGGCGCGGCGACGGTGTTGCTGGTGATGGTCAGGTTGGCCTGGCCGGTCACGCCGCGGCTGACGAGCAGAATGCCGTTGCCGTCCGTGGCGCTGATGTTGTTGCTGCTCACCGTCAGCGTGAGCAGCGGGGTGTCCGACGTACCGACGCTCACGCCGTTGCCGCCGCCGATGCCGTTCGACGCGACGGTGTTGTTGGCGACGATGCGGTTGCCGCTGATCGTGCCGGTCATCGTCGCGTAGCCGTTGTTGCCGACGAGGATGACCGTGCCGTCCGTGTTGCCGAGCGGGTTCGCAACCGTGCCGTTGTTCGACACGTTGAAGTTGCCCTGCGAGCGGTTGCCGGAGTTGCCGCCGTTGATCTGGATCATGATCGCGCTGGTGTTCATGCGGGCGGCCGCGCTCTGACCCTGCACCGTGTTGTTGGTGATGTTGATGATGTTCGTCGCGTTACCCGCCGTACCGGCAGAGCCGCCCGGTCCGGTCACGCTGGCGTTGCCATAGCTCACCTGGATGCCACCGCCGCCGGGGAAGTTGCGGATGGTGTTGCTGTCGATGGTGGCCTTGGTGAGCGAGGAGGCGGTGGTGCCGTTGCCGATGCCGATGAGGTGAATCGCGTCGTTCTGCGACGTGGCCGAGCTGGTGGTGCTGGTCAGCGTGTTGCCGGTGATCACCGCATTGGAGATCGTGCCCGCGTCGTTGGTGACGTCGATGCCGTCGTCGAACGCATTCGTCAGCGTGCTGTTGGTGACGGTGAGCGTGCCGGAGATGTTGTTGCCCGACAGCGCGCCGCTGCCGTTGAACGCGATGTTCGACTCGCCGAGGGCGTTGCCGGAGTTGCTGATCACGCCGTTGGTGAAGGTGAAGTTCGTCACCGTCTGGCCGTTGACGCCGCTGCCGCCGGTGGTGTCGATGAACATGCGGTCGAACGTCGGCGAGAGCGTGCTGTTGAGCGAGATGCCGTGACTGGTGGTGTGCTGAATCGCACCGCCCGTGCACGTACCCGCGCTGCTGCAGGTACCGCCGTTCGCGCGCACGGTGAGCCCCGCGGTGGCGCCGGTGGTGTTCAGGATGATGCCGCTGGCCGGACCGCTGGCGGCCGTGCCCGCGTTGATGCTGCGGAACTCGAGGCCGCCGGCGCCGATGGTGGTGTTGGCGACGTTGAGCGCGATGCCCGTCGTGGTGGTCAACGTGTTGACCAGCGCGCCGCCCACGGCCGCGTTGCAGGCCGCCTCGTCGCAGACGCTCACCGTACCGCCGCCCGTCGCCGTGAAGGCGTCGCTCGAGCCGGTCGACAGGACGACGCCGCCGTTGAAGGTCATCGTCGTACCGGTATTGTTCGTGAGCGAGATGCCGGTGCCGCCGTTGTTCGTGATCGCGCCGGTGAACTGCTTGGTGCCGCCGGTGGAGCTCGCAATCGCGACGACGCGGCCGCTGGTATCGGTGATCGTGCCGTTGTACGTCACGTTGGCGTTGCCGGCGTTGATGTTGAAGTCGGTGCCGGTGGCGTTGCTGATCGCGCTGCCGGAGGCCGCGGAGAACGTGCCGAGGACGGTGTCGAGGTTGACGCCCGTGCCCGTGCTGGTGGTGCTGCTGATGACGCCGAGCGGCAGCGACGCCGTGACGGTCGTGAGGTCGACCGCGGCTCCGTTCGTGGACGTCATCGTGCCCGCGCCGGACGTGACCGCGATCTGGAAGCCGGCGCCGGCGCCGGAATTGAACGTGGCGCCGCTGGTGGCGCGCAGCGCCGTGCCGTTGTCGGCCACGATGTCGAGATCGTTGAAGCTGAGGTCACCGGTGACGTTCGTCATGATGAGACCCGCGCCGCCGACGCCGTTGCCGGTCACGCCGATGGTCGTCGTGCCGCCGGAGACGGCCTGGAAGCCGCCGGTCGGGGTCTGGTCGAACTTGGCGTTGTTGATCGAGATGCCGGTCCCGCCGGTGGCGCCGGTGATCGTGTTGCTGGAGAAGTCGGTGATGGTGACGGTCGCACCGCTGCCGTCGATCAGGATGCCGGTGCCGGTCACTCCGATGCCGGTGTTGTTCGCCACGAGGAGGTTCAGCGTATTCGCGGCCGTCGTGCGGATGTCGATGCCGTTGTTGCCGTGAGCGCCTGTGCCCCAGCTGTTGTTCTGGATCGTGAGACCCAGCGTGCCGGTCGCGCCGGCGTTGACGTCGACGTCTTCCGCAGACGCCGTCGTGAAGACGTTGTCGGAGATCGTCAGCGTCGGCGAACCGCTGAACGCTCCGGTGGCCGTGAGATCGACGTCGTTGCCGCCGCTCGCGCTGATGTCGAGACCGCGCACTTCGACCGGCATGGCCGCCTTGATCTGGACGGCGTCGCTCGCCGAAGCGATCGGCGGCTTCGTGCCGGCCGCGACGAGATTGACCGGCGAGGCGTTGCCGTTGAGCGCGCGCGGGATCGAAAGACCGACGCCCTCACCGAGCAGGTGCTGATTCGCCTCGAGCTCGATCGGACCGTTGACCGGGTTGGTCGAGTTGCGCTGCACGAAGATGTAGTCGCCCGCGGCGTCGACGTCGCCGGCGCCGCCTGCGCCGTTGAGAGTCGTGAAGGCACCGAGCGGTGAATCGGAGCGGCCGTTGCCCGTGCCGCCTTCCTTCACGTACCACACCTTGTCAAAGATGTGGATCGTGACGGTGCCGGTCGCCGTCTGCGGCGTGCCGCCGGCCGGCTGGTCGGTGATGACGTACTGGAACGTGTCCGAGGCCGGTGCACCGGTGGGGATCGTCGGCGACGGCTTGAAGGTGAACGTGCCGTTGCTGTTCATCGAGACGATCGAGCCCGACGCGAGGGTGCAGTTGCTCATGTCGGCGCAGCCGACGATCGACGTGACGGTGAACGGATTGTTCTCGTTCGGGTTGTCGGAGTCGTTCCCGAGAACGCCTTTGAGGGTGGTGACGCTGGTCTTGACCACGTTCGGCGTCGTGCCGGCCACGCCGATGTCGACGCGCAGCTCGGTGTTGCCGATGGTGTCGAACGTGTCGCTGCCCGCCGTCGGCGGATCGTTGACCTGGTTGACGGTGATGTTGAAGGTGTCGTCGTCGCCCTTCGCCGGCGCCGGCGTATTGCCGTTATCGGTCGTGATGAGCTGAATCGACGCGGTGCCCGAGGCGGCGGCGAACGGGAAGTCGGCCGTCGGGTTGAAGCGCAGCGTGGCCAGCGACGCGTTCACGTTGGCGAGCGTGCCGCTGATCGTGTAGTCGGCGGTGCCGTTGCCCGCCGGCGGGGCGAACGTGAGGCCCGTCGGCGTGACGATCGTGGTCGTGCCGTTGGTGGTCTTGATCTCGACGGAGATGTTCCCCGACTGCGCGTCCGGATCGGTGATCGAGACGATGTTGCCCGCGCCGGTGAAGGTGAGCGGCGTGTCTTCGTTCACCGACTGCGCATTCGTCGGGACGTTGTTGACCGGCGGGTCGTTGGTCGCGGTGACGCTGATCGTCGACGTCTGCGTGTTGCTGTTCGCGCTGCCGTCGTTGACCTGGAACGTGACCGTGCGCGCGGCCGTCGTCGGATCGTCCGAGGTGTTCTGGTAGGTGACGCTCTGCAGCGCCGCGGCGTACTGCGCCAGCGTCGCGGAGCCGCTGAGGGTCAGCGTCGGCGCGACGTAGTTGCCGGTGATGCCGTTCTGCGTCGTGAAGCCGAGGACGTCGGCGCCGCTCTGGAAGCCGGCGGAGATCGTCACGGTCGCGGAGGTGATGTTCGTCGAGTCGACGTCGGTCACGGACGCCGTGACGCCGAGCGCAGCCGGCGCCTGGTTCTCGGTGTAGCTGAGCGAGCCGCTGACCGTGAGCACCGGCGGATCGTTCGTCGGCGTGATCGAGACGGTCTTGCTGGCGACGTTGGAGAGGTTGTTCACGCCCGCGCCGTCGTTGACCTGGAACGAGATGGAGCGGTTCGTGGTCGACGGCGTGTTCGACGAGTTGTTGTACGTCACCGCGCGGAGCATGGTCTGGTACTGGGCGAGCGTGGCCGTGCCGCTGATGGTCAGCGTCGGCGCGACGTAGCTCGCGGTGGCGCCGGCGAGCAGCGTCGGCGCGGCCAGCGTTTCCGCGCCGGCGTCGAGCAGGTTCGTGATCGTGACCGTCGCGCCGGTGAGGTTCGCCGAGTCGACGTCGGTCACCGTGAGCGCGTTGTCGACGGCGATGGCCGGCGAGTCTTCGACGAACGCGCTGGTGCCGCCGCTGGTCGTGACGACCGGCGCGTCGTTGACCGACGCCACGGTCACGCCGCGCGTCGCCGTGTTGCTGTTGGCGGCGCCGTCGTTGACCGTGAACGAGATCGTGCGCGTGGTGCCGTTCGGATTCTGCGAGGTGTTGTTGTACGTCACCGCGCGCAGCATCGTCTGGTAGTTGGAAAGCGTCGTGACGCCGGTGATGGTGAGCGTCGGAGCGACGTAGCTGGCAGTCGCGCCGCCGAGGAGCGTCGGCGCGGCGAGCGTTTCCGCGCCGCTGTCGAGCAGGTTCGTGATGGTGATGGTGGCGCTGGCGAGCGTGCCGGAATCCACGTCCGTCACGGTCACGCCGTTGTCCACCGCCACCGCTCCCCCATCCTCGGTGAACGCGGCCGTGCCGCCGCTGGTCGTCACGACCGGCGCGTCGTTCGACGGCGTCACGCTGACGCTCTTCGAGGCGACTGCGCTCTGGTGGTTCGTGCTCTGGCCGTCATCGACCTGGAAGTTGATCGTGCGCACGGTGACGTTCGGCGTGTTCGACGCGTTGTTGTACGTGACCGCGCGGAGCATGGTCTGGTACTGCGCGAGCGTGGCCGTGCCGGTGAGGGTCAGCGTCGGAGCGACGTAGCTCGCCGTGACGCCGCCGAGCAGCGTCGGCGCGGCCAGCGTTTCGGCGCCGCTGTCGAGAAGGTTCGCGATCGTGACGGTCGCCGAGGCGAGCGTCGCGGTGTCGGGATCGGTGACGGTGACGCCGGCGTCGACCACGACCGGAGCCGCGTCTTCGACGAACGCCGACGTGCCCGCCGACGTCGTGACGACCGGGACGCTGTTGACGGACGTCACGCTGACCGTCTTCGTCGCGACGTTGCTGTTGGCGCTGCCGTCATTCACCTGGTACGAGACCGAGCGGTTGGTGGTGTTCGGCGCGTTCGAGGAGTTGTTGTACGTGATGGCCTGCAGCATCGTCTGATACTGCGCGACCGTGGCCGTGCCGGTGAGCGTGAGCGTGGGCGCGACGTAGCTCGCGGTCACACCGCCGAGCAGCGTCGGCGCGGCCAGCGTCTCCAGTCCCGCGTCCTGCAGGTTCGTGATCGTGATAACGGCGCTGCCGAGGGTCGGCGAGTCGACGTCGGTGACGGCGACCAGCGAATCGATCGCGACCGCGCCGGCGCCTTCGGTGAAGCTGGTGATCGCGGCAGTCGTGGTGACGACCGGCGCGTCGTTCGTCGCGGTGACGCTGACGGTCTTCGTCGCGACGTTCGAGAGGTTGTTCGCCGCTCCGCCGTCATTGACCTGGAAGGCGATGACGCGAGCGGTGACGTTGGGCGTGTTGGACGTGTTGTTGTACGTCACCGCGCGCAACATCGACTGGTAGTTCGCGAGCGACGTCGTGCCGGTGAAGGTGAGCACGCCGCCGACGTAGTTCGCGGTGACGCCGCCGACGAGCGAGGTCGCCGTGAGCGATTCCGCCACGCCGTCGAGGAGGTTCGTGATCGTGACCGTCGCGCCGGTGAGGTTCGTCGAGTCGATGTCGGTGATTGTCAGTCCGTTGTCGACCGCGACCGCGGGCGAGTCTTCGACGAACGCGCTCGAGCCGCCGGTGGTCGTGACCACCGGCGCGTCGTTGACGGCGGTGATCGAGACGTTCTTCGCGCCGACGTTCGACAGGTTGTTGACGGCGCCGCCGTCGTTCACCTGGAAGTTGAGCACGCGCGTGGTCGTGGTGGGGTTGTTCGAGGAGTTGTTGTACGTCACCGCCCGCAGCATCGTCTGGTACTGCGCGACGGTCGCGGTGCCGGTGAGCGTCAGCGTCGGCGCGACGTAGCTCGCGGTGACGCCGCCGAGCAGCGTCGGCGCGGCGAGCGTTTCCGCGCCGCTGTCGAGGAGGTTCGTGATCGTGACCGTAGCGCTGGTGAGGTTCGCGCTATCGACGTCGCTCACGCTGACGCCGCTGTCGACCGCCACCGCCCCGCCATCCTCGGTGAACGGCGTCGTCGTGCCGGTCGGCGTGACCACCGGCGCGTCGTTCGTCGCCGTGACGGAGACGCTCTTGTTGGCGACGTTCGAGAGGTTGTTCACCGCGCCGCCGTCATTCACCTGGAAGGCGATGACGCGGGCGGTGGTGCTCGGCGCGTTCGACGAGTTGTCGTACGTCACCGCGCGGAGCATGGTCTGGTAGTTGGCGAGCGAGGTCGTGCCGCTGAAGGTCAGCGTGCCGGCGTTGTAGCTCGCGGTCACACCGCCGAGGAGCGTCGGCGCGGCCAGCGATTCGGCGCTGCCGTCGAGGAGGTTCGTGATCGTGACCGTCGCGCCCGTGAGCGTGGTCGAGTCGATGTCGGTGACGCTCACCGAACCGTCGACGACGACGGCGGGCGAGTCTTCGACGAACGCGCTCGTGCCGCCGCTGGTCGTCACCACGGACGCGTCGTTCGACGCGGTGATGGAAACGTTCTTCGTGGCGGTGTTCGAGAGGTTGTTCACCGCGCCGCCGTCGTTCACCTGGAACGAGATGACGCGCGTGGTCGTGGTCGGGTCGTTCGAGGAGTTCGTGTACGTGACCGCCCGCAGCATGGTCTGATACTGCGCAAGCGTCGCGGTGCCGGTGAGCGTGAGCGTCGGCGCAACGTAGCTGGCGGTGACGCCGCCGAGCAGCGTCGGCGCGGCGAGCGTTTCCGCACCGCTGTCGAGGAGGTTCGTGATCGTGACGGTCGCGCCGGTGAGGTTCGCGCTGTCGACGTCGCTGATCGTGACGCCGCCGTCGACGGCGACCGGCGAGCCGTCTTCGGTGAAGGCGCTGGTCGTCCCGGTGGTGGTGACGACCGGCGCGTCATTCGTCGGCGTGACGGAGACGGTCTGGTTGGCGACGGTGGAGAGGTTGTTCACCGCGCCGCCGTCGTTGACCTGGAACGCGATCGTGCGGCTGGTGGTGGCCGGCGTGTCCGACGCGTTGTCGTAGGTGACGGCGCGGAGCATGGCCTGGTAGTTGGCGAGGGTCGTGGTGCCGCTCAGCGTCAGCACGCCGGCGTTGTAGCTCGCCGTGACGCCGCCGAGGAGTGACGGTGCCGCGAGGGCTTCCGCCGCGCCGTCGAGAACGTTCGTGATGGTGACCGTCGCACCGGTGAGCGTCGTCGAGTCGACGTCGGTGACGGTGAGGCCGCTGTCGACGGCGACCGGGCCGGCGTCTTCGACGAACGCGGTCGTGCCGCCGCTGGTCGTGACGACCGGCGCGTCGTTGACGGCGGTGACGTTGACGAGCGTGTCGTTCTGCGCGTCGTCCTGGCTCTGGAGGCCGCCGGCGTCCGTCACGAACCAGTCGATTCCGCGCTGCGCGGTGGACGGGGCGTCGCTGGCGTTGGCGTACGTGACGCTGCGCAGCGCGGTCTGGTAATTCGCGAGCGTGTCGACGCCGGAGAGCTGCAGCGTCCCGCTGCTGAAGATCGCGGTGATGCCCGGGACGGTCGTGCCGCACGCGGGGCACGCGAGGACGTCGCCGGCACCTGCATTTCCGGAGACGAGCACCGCCGCCGACTGCATCGTCGCGGAGTCGGGATCGGTGATCGTGAGCGCCGGCTCGAGCGTGACGGGGCTGCCGTTCTCGGTGTACGCGACCGTGTGGCCGGCGACGAGCACCGGCGCGTCGTTGGTCGGCGTCACGGAGACGTTCTTGGTGGCGACGTTGGAGAGGTTGTTCGCCGCGGCACCGTCGTTGACCTGGAAGGAGATGATGCGCGCGGTCGTGTTCGGCGCGTTGGCGGCGTCGTTGTACGTCACCGCGCGGAGCATCGTCTCGTACTGCGCGAGCGTGGCCGTGCCGGTGAAGGTGAGCGTCGGCGCGACGTACACGGCGGTCACGCCGCCGACGAGCGTCGGCGCGGCCAGCGTCTCGGCGCCGCTGTCGAGGAGGTTCGAGATCGTGACGGTCGCGCCGGTCAGCGTCGTCGAGTCGACGTCGGTGATCGTGAGCGCGTTGTCGACGACGACGGCCGCGGAGTCTTCGACGAACGCGGTCGTGCCGCCGCTCGTCGTCACGACGGGCGCGTCGTTGACCGCGGTGACGCTCATCGTCTTCGTGACCGTGTTGCTGTTCACGTCGCCGTCGTTGACGACGATGCTGATGCTGCGCGCGGTCGTGTTCGGATCCTGCGCGCTGTTCGCGTACGTGATGCTGCGAAGCACCTGCTGGTAGTTCGCCAGCGTGTCGCTGCCGGACAGCGTCAGCGTCGGCGCGCTGTAGACCGCGGTGATCGACGTGCCGGCGGTGTTCGCCGCCAGCGTCTCGGAGCCGCTGTCGAGAAGGTTCGTGATGGTGATCGTCGCCGACTCGAGGTTCGCGTCGTCGACGTCGCTCACGCTGATCGACGGATCGATCGCGACCGGCGCGCCGTCTTCGGTGAACGCCGGAGATGCGCCGCCCGCCGTGAGCACCGGAGCGTCGTTGACCGCCGTGATGTTGATCGTGAAGTTGACCGGCGCGGACGTGTTCGCGCCGTCGCCGTTATCGGAAAGCGTGACGGTGACGTGCGCCAGGCCGACCGCATTCGGGGCCGGGGTGAACGTCAGTGTTCCGTCGGCGGCGATCGCCGGCTGCACGCTGAAGAGCGCGTTCGCATCGTTGCTGACGTTGAACGTCAGCGTCTGCGCGTTCTCGTCGCTCGGTCCTTTGCTGATCGCCGTCGCCCACGTCGCGCTGTACGCGACATCCTCGGGCGACGAGACGTCGCCGGATCCCGTGAAGCTCGGGGTGTCGTTGACCGGCGTGATCGTGATCGTGACGAGCACGACGTCGGAGTCGAGCGAGCCGTCGTGCGCGTGGTAGCTGAACGAGTCCGTGCCGTTGTAGTTCGCGGCCGGGACGTACGTAAAGGAGCCGTCCGCGTTGAGCGCGAACGACGCCGCGTGCAGCGGCGCGACGTTCTGGACCGCGGTGAGCGTCGTGCCCGCATCCTGATCGGAATCATTCGCGAGCACGCCGGGCGCCGGCACGGTGAGCGTGCCGTCTTCGCCGATCGTGTAGGAATCCGGCTGCGCCACCGGCTTGTCGTTCACGTCGGTGAGCGTGATGGTGACCGTTCCGTTGTCCGACTTGTTCGGCACGCCGTTGTCGACGACGTGCACGGTCAGCGTGAACGACGGCGTGGTCTCGAAGTTGAGCGCGGTCGTGTTCGCCACGGTGATCGCGCCGCTGGTGGCGTTGATCGCGAACGCGTTGCCGGTGTTGCCGGCCGTGATGGAGAAGGTGTGGCTGTCGGCGACGTCGTTGTCGGTGACGTGCACGGTGCCGACGGCGGTGCCGTTCGGGCTGTTCTCCGGAATCGAGAACGCCGCGTCGGTCACCTTCGGCGGATCGTTGACGCTGGTCACGGCGATCGTGACCGTCGCCGTCGCGGTGGCGTGGCCGTCGCTGACGGTGTAGGTGAAGCTGTCGGCGCCGAAGTAGTTCGCGTCCGGCGTGTATGTGAAGCCGCCGTTCGCCTGCAGCACGACGTCGCCGTGCGTCGCGTTCGCGCCGAGGGTCACGGTCAGCGGATCGGATTCATCGTCGTGGTCGTTCGCGAGCACGCCCGGAGGCGGCACGACGAGCGGCACGTCTTCCGTGGTGCTGTACGAGTCGGCGTTCGCATGCGGCGCGGTGTTGGTCGACGTCGACACCTTGATGGTGACGTGCGCGACGTTCGAGTCCTTCGAGCCGTTCGAGGCCTTGTAGTCGAAGCTGTCGGCCGTGTTCGAGGTCGGATCGTCCGGCGCGTACGTGAAGCTGCCGTCGGGGTTGAGCGTGACGGTGCCGCGGGCAGGCGAACCGACCGGGCTCGCGGTGAGCGGCGCGCCGTTCGGGTCGCCGTCATTCGCGAGGACGCCCGGCGCCGGAACGGTGAGGCCGGCGCCGTGCGCGCGCGAGTACGTGTCGTCGGCCGCGAAGGGGCTGTTCGTGGAGATGTTCGCGTCGAAGCGGAAGTAGATGAATCCGTCGTTCGGATTCGAGAACGCGTAGATCTTGATGAGGCGCAGCGCCTGCGTGCCGCCCGAGGCGAGCCCTTCGACGAGCGGCGAGATCATGCCCCAGTCCGTGGCGAGCCCGTCGAGCGTGATCATGCGCGGGTCGCCGACGTGCACCGAGTGACGCCGTCCCGCGGGCGCCGTCGGATAGAGGATCGGATCGCCGTTCGGCTTGGTCGTGACAATCTGATTCGCGACGCCGAGCGTACCGTCAAAGTAGAGATGCATGACCTCGGGCGCGACGCCGCCGCTGAAGGCCGAGTACGGGATGCGGGTCTCGATGAGGAGACTGCCGCTGCTCGCGTTAAAGCCGGCCGGCCACGGGGTCGTGCTGATCGTGATCGGCGCGCCGAGCACGCCGGTCGAGCAGACCTGCCGCTGCGTCAACGTCACGGAACCATCCGTATCCGTTGTCGTCACGCGCGTCGTCAACACCTGATCGATGCCGGGGATGGCCCCGACGAAGCAGCCGGTGGCTGCGTTGTTGTCCGCGTCGATCAGGACTCGATAGTCCGAGGTGGCGGCATGTGCGAGAGGTACCCAAACGATCGCACTCAGGATCAAAGCGAGACGTAGACGACGCAGAGCCATCATTGTATAATTCCTTCTTAGGACCGGTGCCCCCCTCAGGAGTTCCTGAGAGACACACTTCACCCCGGGGGAAATGGACGAAGTTCATGATAGCAGTCTTTTCCGAAAACACCGGATAAAAAACTTATTTTGCACTTCAACGGCCTCCGCCGTTGTCTCCTTCCCGACTTCCGATCCGGCCCCCGCTTCCGACTCGCGTACACTCTCGCCCAACCGCACATGCCCGAGCAGCCGACGCCGCTCCACCTGCTCCCGAACGGCCGGAGCAACGCGCGCGACGCGGAGCTGGAGGCGTTGCGCGCGGAGCTCGCGGCGCGCGACCGGCAGGAAACCGCCATCGCCGAGCTCGGCCAGGGCGCCCTCACCGGCGTCGATCCGCTGATGCTCCTCGGCCAGGCGTGCGCGCTCGTCGAGCTCACGCTGCAGGTCAGCCACTGTCGCGCGCTCGAGCTCGCACCCGGCGGCGGCATGCGCGTGCGCGCGGCGCTCGGCGCGAACGAGACGTTCCTCCACTGCGACCGCGACGGCGCGGAAGACGAGTCGATCGGAATGCTCACGCTGCTCGCCGATGGCCCGGTCTCGTTCGCGCGACTGGAAGACGAGACGCGCTTCGAAGCGCCGCATCTCCGGCACTTCCACGGCATCCGCAGCGGCGCGGGCGTGGTCATCCGCACGCAGTACGGTCCGTTCGGCGTGCTCCTCGCCTACTCCGACAACGAACGCACATTCGCCGAATACGAGCTGGCGTTCCTCCGCTCGACCGCGAACATCCTCGGCGAAGCGATCACGCGCGGCCGCACCGAGCACGCGCTGCGCAGTTCCGAGGCGCGGCTGCGGCAGGTCATCGCCACGACGGTCGACGCCGTGCTCACGGTCGACCGCTCGCTGCTCGTGACGGAGTGGAATCGGCAGGCGGAGACGACGTTCGGCCTCGCCGCGCGCGACGTGATCGGCCAGCCGCTGCAACCGTCGCTCTTTCCCGAGGGCACGATGCATCTGCTGCGCGTCGCGTTCGAGCGGCATCGCGCGGGACGGCCGAGCCGGCTGCTGCGGCGGCGGCTCGAGATCCGCGCACGGCGCGCGTCGGGCGAGGAGTTCCCGGCGGAAGTCACGATCGCGCCGGCGGGCAGCGACGCGGACTTCACGCTGACGGCGTTCATCCACGACATCTCGGCGCGCAAGGAAGCGGAGCGACGCCTGGAGATGCGCGAGCAGCGCTTCCGCACGATCGTCGAGAAGAGCTGGAGCGGCGTGGCGCTGGTCGACGCGGAGCTCTGCTTCTGCTTCGTGGGCTCGTCGACGCAACACCTTCTCGGCTACCGCGATGACGAGCTCCTCGGGCGCTCGCTGTTCGACTTCGTGCATCCGCGCGACGCCGAGCGCACGCGCGCGATCTTCGCGCAGATCGTGGCGTCGGAAACCGGCGAAGGCCACGGCGAGCTGCGCTTCCGCCACCGCGACGGCAACTGGGTCTGGCTCGAAGGCTTCGCGCAGAACCTGCTGCACGAGACGAGCGTCGGCGCGGTCGTGCTCAACTACCGCGACGTTTCGCAGCGCAAGGAAACCGAGAAGCAGCTCGAATACCGCGCGTACTACGACTCGCTGACCGCGCTGCCGAACCGGCTGCTGTTTCGCGACCGGCTCGTGAACGCCGTCGCGCACGCGCGACGCAACCGCGTCGGCGTGGCGGTGATGTATCTCGACGTCGATCACTTCAAGCTGATCAACGACGGCCTCGGGCATTCGCTCGGCGACGCGCTGCTGGCCGAGGTCGCGCGGCGGCTGCAGGGCGCGCTGCGCGCGTCGGACACGATCTCGCGCATCGGCGGCGACGAGTTCAGCATCCTGCTGCCGGAAGTCGTGAATACCGAGGCGATGGCGGGCGTGGCGCGGAAAATCCTCGACTCGCTCGCACAGCCGTTCTCGGTCGAAGGACACGAACTCATCGTCACGGCGAGCATCGGCATCAGCTGCTTTCCGAACGACGGCGACGACGCCGAGACGCTGCTCAAATGCGCTGACGCGGCGATGTATCGCGCGAAAGAGCTCGGCCGCAATCAGGCGCAGCTGTTCACGGCCAGCATGAACGAGCGCTACGTGCGGCGGCTCGCGCTCGAACAGCATCTCCATCACGCGATCGAACGGCAGCAGCTCGAGCTCGAATATCAGCCGATCTACGACCGCGCCGGCCGGCGCATCGCGTCGGTCGAGGCGCTGCTGCGGTGGCGCGATCCGAACCGCGGCCTCGTGCCGCCGTCAGAGTTCATCGAGCTCGCCGAAGAGACCGGGATGATCGTCGCCATCGGCGCGTGGGTGCTGCGCACCGCCTGTCTGCAATTAAGGCAATGGCACGACGAAGGACTGACGTCGCTGCGGATGGCCGTCAACATCTCGGCGGTGCAGTTACAGCAGCGCGATCTCGTGACGACGGTGCGCTCGGCGATCGAGGAGTCCGGCATTTCACCGCATCTGCTCGAGCTCGAGATCACCGAGAGCGCGGCGATGCAGAACTTCGAGTCGACGCTGACGGTGCTGCGCGAGCTGCGCGCGATGGGCGTGTCGATCGCGGTTGACGATTTCGGCACCGGCCAGTCGTCGCTCATCTATCTCAAGCACTTCCCGATCGACACGGTGAAGATCGACAAGGAGTTCCTGCGCGAGGTGACGTTCGACGACACCGCGGCCGCGATCGTGTCGTACGTGATCAATCTCGCGCATACGCTGCAGCTGAAGGTCGTCGCCGAAGGCGTGGAGACGGAAGAGCAGTACACGTTCCTGCGGCACTACGCGTGCGATCTGCTGCAGGGATATCTCTTCAGCCGGCCGCTTCCGCCCGCGGCGATCCTCCCCTATCTGGCGCGCGCGCTGCCGCGGCCGCACACGGCCGAGATTCCGCTCGACGACCTGCTGCGCTGATTCGCAACCTCGCACACGCGCCCGCGTATCATCTGATTGTGAGCTCCACGGTCCTTCGCTCGCCTTCGGCCCGCTTCTACGCCGCCGCGCTGCTCGTCATTGCGACGTGCGCGACGCTCGTGCACACCTCGCTCTTCGCGCGCAATCCGGACGTTGCCGCGTGGGGCGTGACGTTCGATCTGACGATCACGCTGCCGCTGCTGTACTGGTTCTTCGTCGTCCGTACCGGCCACGCGCGGCCGCTGACGATCGCGCCGGTGTTCCTCGTCGGCTCCGCGATCGCGGCTCTGGTCGTGCCGCGCGGCGAGCAGCAGTTCCTCCATCAGCTCGGCACGTTCGTCGGGTCGGCGGTCGAAGTCGTGGTGATCGTCGCGCTGGTGCGTCGTGTCGCCGCGTTGCGCCGGAACGATTTCGCGACCGACGATCCGTACGCGCGCATCTCGACCGCCGCACATGCGATCGCCGGCGGACGCATCGGAGACGCGATCGCGTCCGAGATGTCGATGTTCTACTACGCGCTCTTCTGCTGGCGGAAGCAGCCGCGCGAGACGCCGGCACAGACGCTCACGTTTCACCAGCGCAGCGGCTGGGGAACGATCGTCGCCTGCATTCTGATGATGATCGCCTTCGAAGGCCTCGGCATGCACTTCCTCCTTGCGCGCTGGAGCACGAAGGCGGCGTGGGGCTGGACGGCGCTCGATCTATGGGCGGTGATCTGGTTCATCGGCGACTACCACGCGTTGCGTCTGCGCCGTTCGACGCTCGACGAGCACGCGCTCACGCTGCGTTACGGTTTGCGCTGGAGCGTCGCCATTCCGCTCGAAGAGATCGCGTCGGTCGAAGAGATCCGCGGCGAACGCGACTGGAAACGGCGCGGCGTGCTGAAGGTGGCGATGCTCGAAGAGCCGCGGTGGCTGGTGACGCTGAAGACGCCGCGCGTCGCGAACGGCCTCGCAGGCATCCGCAAGACGATCGATGGGCTCGCGCTGCTGCCGGACGACGATGCCGCGATCAATGCCTTACGGAACGCGCTTTCGTCAGACCCTCGATCCGCAGCGCGCCCGTGAGCGTCGCCGTCTCGTTGCCGCTGCTCACGAGGATGACCGCCGAGCCCGGCTCCGCGTCGCGATCGACCGTGAACGTCGCGGTCATGTAGTTCGACTGCCACGAGAAATCCGAGGTGCGGCGGAACGCGGGGTTCGTCACTTCGAACTGCGTCATGCCGCTGGTGAAGCCGTCGCCGCCGACCGCGAGCCGGAACGTATCCCCCGGCTTCACGCTGACCGGCGCGCTGGAGAGGCTGATCGCGTTCGCGTCCGGCTTCGTGCAGCCGACCCAGCGCGGGTTGAGCTGTGAGACACCGGCGGCGCCGAGCATGAGATTGCCGTAAACGCGTCCGTTCTGGACGTCCATCGCACCGCCGTCGAAGAACTTCGTCGGGAACGCGTTCGCCTTCGCCTGCCGCCACGAGCCCTGGAGCGAGTCGGGCAGCATCGGCCCGTCGAGCGGTTCCGCATAGAGGCGGTAACGTCCTTCCGGAATGCCGGCGATCGTGAAATCGCCCGAGGCGTCCGTGAGCACCGTCGCGACCGGCTCGCCGTGCGTGTTGAGGGCGACGACCTGCGCGCCGAAGATGCCGCCGCCGTCACCGACCACGCGGCCTTCGAGCGTCGCGCCGTCGCGCACCTGATCGCTCTTCGGATACGTCGTCACGATGGCGATGCGGTCGTCGCTGTCGAGCACCGGCGCACCGGCTCCCGTCGCGACGTACGGATACATGATCGCGGAGAGCACGCCGGAGTGATCGAGTCCGAGGACGTGACCGACTTCGTGCTCGATCGCCATTTGCGCGTTCCAGTTGCCGTGGAAGAGCGACGGATCGATCTGGATCGCGGCGTCGACGTAGCGTCCGTCGTCGCCGAAGGTGTACGTCGTCAACGCGAGCGCGCCTTGATCGCGGAAGAGATCGTCGGCGAGCGAGATGGTCACGCCGCCCGCGGTGCGCGTGAGCGAGCCGCTGGTCGTCCCGCGCGACTGGAACGAGAGCTGCGCGTCGGGAACCGCGGCCCACGCCGCGAACGCGCGGTCGATGATCGCCGGCGCGTCGGCGTCGGCCTGCACCACACGCTGATCGATCGTGTACGGGAGCGGAAAGGCCGTCGGCGACCACTCGATGGGCGTCGGCGTGCCGTGGATGTCGTAGGTCATCCGCGTTGCCGCAAGTGCCGGAACTGCAAGGAGAAACGCGAGAGTGGCAACGGCCGCGGAGCGGGACATGATGCGTCGCTCAACTGCAACCGGGCTGCCACATTGCGTGTGATAGATTCGCGGCCGGTCCCCTCCGCACATCGTTGCCGCCATTCGACCCGGAAGGAGCTCAGCCATGTCGAGGAAGGTTTACGTTTCAGCCGGCATCACCCTCGCGTCGTTGATGCTCGCCGCGATCGCCGCCGCGTTCTGCGTTCCCACCATCTACAGCCGCTCCGGCACGCCACCTCCCACGGCGAACTGGACCGACACGACGTACTGGACGCCGAACGGCGGCTTCCCGGGCTGCGCGCCGGGGGATGCCGTGCAGGTCGTCCCTTCCTCGCCGACGACGATCGTCGTCAACAGCTCCATCCCGAACCCGATCATCGGTCTCAACCTGAACTGCGCCGGCTGCGTCATCGACGTGCAGCCCGGCGGCTCGCTGACGCTGGCGGGCGGTGCCAGCATCGGCAGCGGCGCCACGTTGCAAGTCAGCGGCGGCACGCTCACGATCGCAAACGTCGGCAACCTCACCCTCCAGAGCGGCGCAACGCTCGCCCTCACGAGCGGCAGCATCGACGTGCAGAGCGGCGGTCACGCCACGCTGAGCTCCGCGCAGAGCCTCAGCGGCGGCACGCTCACGATGAGCGGCGGCCGGCTGACCGTGAACTCCGGCCTCACGATCCAGAACGGCGCGACGCTCGATTTGAACGGCGGCACGATCGATGGCAGCAGCAGCGTCACGAACAACGGCATCGCGCAGGCGAACGGTACGAACAACGTCAGCGCCGCGTTCAATGTCGGCAGCACGGGAAGCGTCACGGTGAGCTCCGGGCAGCTGTCGCTGTCGGGCGGCGGCACGGGCGACGGCCCGTTCAGCCTCGCCAACGGTGCGACGCTCGACTTCCCGTCTGGCACATACACGACGACGCCGAACGGCATCATCAACGGCAGCGGCACGCTCTCGATCAGCGGCGGCACGCTCTCCGCCGGCGGCGTCACGCAACCCGATCAACTGCACATGACCGCGGGCACGCTCACCGGCGCCGGGTTTCTGTCGGTCACGAACTTCTTCGACTGGCGCGGCGGCACGCTCACCGGCAGCGGCACCGCGGAGCTCGCGGGCACCGGCAGCGCCGATTTCTACGGCACCGCGGGCACGATGGTGCTCGACAACAAGACCTTCAACAACTACGGCGTCATCGACTACCAGCCGAGCCCCAATCCGCTGCAGCTCGCGAACGGCGCGCTCTTCGCCGACTACGGCACGTTCGACGTCGAGACCGACGGCACGATCGCCGGCACGACGCCCGCGAAGTTCCTCGTCGCGCCGAATGGCGTCCTCGAAAAGAGCGGCGGCTCCGGCACGATGACCATCGCTCCGCCGCTCGACAACAACGCCACTGCATACACCTTCAGCGGCACGCTGCAGTTCGACGGCGGCGGCACGCACAACGGCTCCTTCAACGCGTTCGGCAGCGGCAATGCGCTGGTCTTCACCGGCAGCGACACGTTCACCAACAGCTCCTCGTTCGGCGGCGACGGCACGCTGACGTTCCGCGGCACGGCGAGTATCAACGGCTACTTCGACGTCGGCGGGACGACCGAGGTGCGCGGCGGCAGCGTGACGTTCGCGGATGATGCGCGCACGAACGTCTTCACGTTCGACGGCGGCAGCACGACCGTGCCGCTCAACGACGCGCTGACGATCACCGGCAGCGGCACGTGGTCGGCCGGCACGCTCGACGGCAGCGGCAGCGTCACCGTCGGCACGAACGCCACGTTCGTCATCGACGCCGCGAACGCCGACGTCACGCTCGACGGACTCTACTTCCGCAACGACGGTACGGTGCAGTACACGGCCACGACGAATAGCCTCACGTTCGCGAACGCGGCGCTCGTCGACAACTACGGCACCTTCGACATCCAGGCCGACCAGGCCATCCACGCGAGCGCCGTGACGCCGATCGCCGCGCGCGTCGCGAACGAAGCGTCCGCCGCCGCGCGTGCGCGGCACCACGACCGCGGCCTCGCCGCCGATCTCGTGTCGTTCGCCAGCGAGATCGACAACAACAGCGGCGCGACGTTCGAGAAGAGCGGTGGCGGCGGCACGAGCGACATCGAGGCCGCGTTCTCCAACGACGGGACGGTCCTCGCCTCGAGCGGCACGCTGAACTTCCTCTCGACGTACGATCAATCCGGCGGCACGACCACGCTCGACGGCGGCGACATCGAAGTCGCGTCGTCGCTCGCGATGAGCGGCGGCTCGCTCACCGGCAGCGGCACGATCGACGGCGACGTCGACAACGGCGGCGACGTCGCGCCGGGCGACACCGGCAGCACCGGCACGATCAACGTCACCGGCAGCTACACGCAGCAAAGCGGCGGCACGCTGACGACGAAGCTCGCCTCCGCGGCGTCGTACGACGTGCTGGCCGTCTCCGGCTCGGCCACGCTCGACGGCACGCACGACGTCACGCTCATCGGCGGCTACGAGCCGGCCAACGCCCAGACGTTTACAGTGTTGACCTTCGCGTCGCGCAGCGGCGACTTCGCCACGCGGAACTACCCGACCTACGCGAGCGGGCACGGCTCGATCACGTCGAACTACACGCCGACGTCGCTCGTGCTCACCGCCGTCGTGACGCCGAGCAGCGCCGATCTCGCGATGAGCATGAGCGGTCCCGCGTCGGTCACCGCCGCCGCGCCGCTCAGCTACGACATCACCATCACGAACAACGGTCCCGACACGACCAGCGGCACGATCACTGTCGTCGACACGCTGCCGATCGGCGCCACCGGCGTCAGCGCGAACGGCAGCGGCTGGAGCTGCGGCGCCGCGACGACCACGATTACGTGCACGACCTCGTCGTCGATAGCGAACGCCGCGCAGTTCCCGACGCTCACGATTTCGATGACCGCGCCGGCGAGCGGCGGCAACGTCTCCAATAGCGCGACGGTGTCGTCCGCCAACGACGCGAACAACGCCAACGACTCCGACAGCGTGACCACGACCGTCATCGCCGAAGCCGATCTGCTCCTCAGCAAGACCGGCCCCGCGAACGCCGTCGCCGGCCAGCCCATCACCTACACGATCACCGTGACGAATAACGGACCGTCGACGGCTGACAACGTCATCGTCAGCGATCCGACCCCCGCCGGTCTCACGTTCGTCTCGAACAGCGGCGCGTGCACGAGCACCTATCCCTGCACCCTCGGCACGCTCACCGCCGGTCAGTCGGCGACGATCACCTCGACCTACTCCTCCGACGTCTCGCTGAACGGCAACGTGACGAACACCGCGACCGTCTCGAGCACGACCGGCGATCCCGACAACTCGAACGACTCCGCGAGCGCGACCACGCACGTGACGCCCACCGCAAACGACGCCGATCTCTCGCTCATCAAGAGCGGCCCGCCCAGCGTCACCGCGGGACAGAACGTCACGTACACGATCACCGTGACGAACAACGGGCCGCTCGCCGCGAACAACATCTTCGTCGACGATCCGACGCCGGCCGGCGTGACGTTCGTTGCGAACAGCGGCGCCTGCACGAACTCGTATCCGTGCGGCCTCGGCACGCTCACCGCCGGTCAGACCGCGACGATCACGTCGACCTACAACGTGCCGGCGAGCTACGCGAGCGGCTCGGTTGCGAACACCGCCACCGTCAGCAGTTCCACGCCCGACACCAACAGCGCGAACAACAGCAGCACCGCGACGACCACCGTCACCGGCCCGCCGCCTCCGCCGGCGAGCGCCGATCTCGCCATCGCGCGCATCGGTCCAAGCCAGGCCGCGCCCGGCGACCACGTGACGTTCACCATCACCGTCACGAACAACGGACCCGCGAACGCCACCGCTGTCGTCGTCAGCGATCCGACGCCCGCCGGCCTCACGTTCGTCTCGAACAGCGGCGCCTGTACGACGCCATATCCCTGCAGCCTCGGCACGTTGAACGCCACGCTAAGCACCGTCATCACGACGACGTATCTCGTCTCCGCGACGACGTCCACGACCATCGTCGACACGTCCACGGTGTCCGGCGCCGAGGCCGATCCCGTTGCATCGAACAACACGCGCTCGAGCACGCTGCAGATCGTCACGTGCCCGAGCGACGTGCCGGTGCTCACCAGCCCCGCCGCCGATGCAGTGGTGACGTCGCCGGTCACGTTCCGCTGGACTCCCGTCGCCGCCGCGACGAGCTACACCGTCACGATTCAGGGCAGCGGCGCTCCGATCGTACTCACGACGTTCGATCCGTTCGTCACCGCCGCGCTGCCGAATGGCGCCTACACGGCGCGCGTCACCGCGATCGGCGACAGCGGCTGCGGCTCGATCACGTCGACGCCGTCGCCGTTCGTCGTCTGCAACACGCCGCCGAAGCCGGTCGTCAGCGTCGTCGGCGAAGCGACGACGGGCCAGACGTACAACGTCACGTGGAGTTCGACCGACAGCAGCGCGACGTTCGAACTGCAGGAAGCGACGAGCGATTCGTTCGACGATGCAGTCACGTTCACTGTCCAAGGCAACACGCGCGCGTTCACGAAGAACGTCGATCAGGCCAAACGCTTCTTCTACCGCGTGCGCGGGGTCGCCGCGTGCGGCCAGAGCGCCGGATTCTCCGCGGCGTCGAGCATCGTCATCGTTCCGCTGCCCGATCCGCGCGGCGTCGATCACAGCGTCGTCGCGCCCGCCGGCAGCACGCACGCGGTGACGTTCCAGGTCTTCGTGCCTGGCCTCCCCGCCGGCAGCACGTCGTTCATCGCCACCGTCGACAAGCCGTGGCTTTCCGTGACGCCGACGTCTGGCATCATCACGCCCGACGGACTCCTGCTCACGATCTCCGCCGATCCGACGTCACTGCCCAACGGCACGTGGACCGGCACGATCTTCGTCGTCTACGGAGACGTCCGCGTGAACGACCGCCTGACGTCGCAAGGCTCGACCACGCTTTCGATCCCGATCTCGATCAGCCTCGTCACGCCAGTCGATCCCGCGCCGCTCACGACTCCAGGCAGCAACGCACTCGTGATTCCCGCGGTCGGCCATCTCGCCGGCGTCAACTCGAACTGGCAGAGCGACGTGCGGCTCGCGAACACCGGCGCGCTCGCACAGCAGTTCCGGCTCTCGTTCAATCGCGGCACCGGCGATCCGTCCGACGGCGTCCGCGAAACGATCGTCACCGTCGATGCCGGCGCGACGATGGCGCTCGACGACATCGTGCGCAACTGGTACGGCATCGGCTCGCTCGGCGATTCGTCGAACGGCACGCTCGTCATCGAGCCGCTGTCCGCCGACGCCGCGCTCGGCGCAATCGTCTCCAGCCGTACGTACAACCTCGCCAGCGGCGGCACGCTCGGCCAGTTCATCCCCGCGGTTCCCTTCCGCGACTTCATCGGCGCCGCGACGCATTCGATCCTCGCGCTGCAGCAGATCGCGCAGAACGGGAGCTACCGCACGAACCTCGGCCTCGTCGAATCCGCCGGCAAACCCGCGAACGTCCTCGTCAGCGTCTTCGACGGCAGCGGCAACCGCCTGCTCGAGGTTCCGGTCTCGCTCAACGCAGGCGAGCAGCGCCAACTCAACGGCTTCCTCGCCGCAAACAATCTCTCACTCGCGAACGGCCACGTCGAAGTGCAGGTCACCGACGGCGAGGGACTCGTCACCGCGTACGCGTCCGTCATCGACAACGCCAGCAACGATCCGATGCTCGCGAGCGGCGTCCGCCTCGGCAGCGACGGCGCCACGCGCTTCATCGTGCCCGGCGTCGCGAACCTCGACACCGGCATCGCGCACTGGCGCACCGACCTGCGCATCTTCAACAGCAGCATGCAGCCGCAGCCGGCGACGCTCACGTTCTTCCCGAACGATCCCGCGGCGCCGCCGTCCTCGCAGACGCTCACCGTGAATCCTGGTGAAGTGAAAGCGCTCGACGACGTGCTGCAGTCCTTCTTCGGCGTCGCGAACATCGGCGGCGCCGTGCATGTGACGACGCCGGCGCCGGCGCCGCTCATCGTCACCGGCCGCACGTACGACGAGACCGCCGGCGGCACGCTCGGCCAGCTCATCCCCGCCGTCACCCCGAGCGAAGCGGTCGGCAGCGGCGAGCGCACGCTGCAGATCCTGCAGGCCGAGCAATCGGTGCGCTATCGCACGAACCTCGGACTCGCGGAAGTCACCGGTCACGCCGCGACGGTCGAAGTCTCCGTCGTGCTGCCCGACTCGAAGATCACGCCGGTCGTCACCGTGCCGCTCGCGCCGTTCCAGTCGACGCAGATCCCGATCCTCACCAGCTTCGGGCTCGACAACATCTACAACGCGCGCATCACCGTTCGCGTCGTCGACGGCGACGGCCGCGTCACCGCGTACGGCTCGGTGGTCGACATGCAGACGCAGGCACCGACTTACATCCCGGCGCAGTAGCCATCCTTCCGGAGACGGCGGCGGTCCACGTCGCCGTCTCTACGTCAGCGCGTCTCTACGTAAGAGCAACCAGGTCGATTTCCACCGCTCCGCCCTTCGGCAACTGCGCCACGCCGACCGTCGTGCGCGCCGGCTTGTGGTCGCCGAAGTAGCTCGCGTAAATCGTATTCAGCGTCTGGAAGTTCGCGAGGTCGGTGAGATAGACGGTCGCGCGCAGTACGCGGCTGAAGTCGCTCCCCGCTTCACGCAGCACCGCCTCGAGATTGCGGAACACGCGATGGACCTGCGCCTCGAAGCTCTCGTCGATGAGGTTGCCGCTCGCCGGGTCGAGCGCGATCTGTCCGGACGTGAAGACGAGTCCGTTCGCTTTGACCGCCTGCGAATACGGGCCGATCGCTTTCGGCGCGGCGTCGGTAGCGACGTAATCCATGTGCATGCAATCCTTTCTGGCGGCGCAGTATAGCTATAATCGCGCGACCGATGACCTACCCTGGCAACCCCTCGCTGGCCGCGGCCGTGCGCGACCGCGTCGCGTCGACGTTTCAACAGACGCTCGCGCTCTACAAGCAGGGCCGCAGCGAGGACGTCCTCGCCGGATGCAACCTCATCCTGCAGATGGATCCGATGTTCGATCCGGCCAAGAAGCTGCTGGAGAAAACGCGCAATCCGGCCGCGCCGATCGACGTCGACTCGCTCGGCACCGCCGCCGCGCCCGGACTTCCGCAGCTCGAGGCCGCGCGCCAGGCGATGGCGTCGCGCGACTTCAACCGCGTCATCCACATCACCGGCGAGATCCTCACGAACGATCTCATGAACGAGGAAGCGCGGCTCCTCGGCGACGAGGCGCGCGAGAAGCTCGAAGCCGCGCCGTTCGTCGAGCAGTTCGCGCGCAAGTGCGATCAGCAGCTCGCCGCCGGCAACGTCGCCGGCGCGCGCATGGAGCTCGACAAAGCGCGCGCGCTCGACGCCACGCATCCCGAGGTCGTGCGGGTGGGGAAAGCGATCGCCGCGCGCGCGAATGCACCCGCGCCGCCGCCGCCGCCGTCATCTTCGTTCGTCGTCGACGACCGCACGCAACAGGCCACGGGGCGCGCGTCGACGCCCGCCGCCGACTTCGGCTTCACGTTCGAGGAAGACGCGAAACCGGCCGCCGACGCGCCGTCGTTCGCGAACTTCTCCTTCGACTCCGGCGCCGCCACTCCGGTCGACGATTCGAACTTCTCGAACTTCTCCTTCGACGCGCCCGCGACGCCGGCATCCGACTCGCCGTTCTCCGGCTTCTCGTTCGACGGCGGCGCGGCGCCGGTCGAGGGTACGCCGCACGAGTTCGACTTCACCACCGCCTCGATCGCGACGAGCGACGACGATCAGCAGAAGATCGCGCAGTTCCTCACCGACGGCGACCGCGCGTACAACGCCGGCGACTACCAGCAGGCCATCGATCTCTGGTCGCGCATCTTCCTCATCGACGTCACGAACGAGCAGGCGTCGGAGCGCATCGAGCGCGCGAAGTCGAAGCGCCGCGACATCGAGGACGAGCTCGACACGCGCCTCGCATCGGCCACGGCCGCGTTCGACCGCCGCGACTTCAACGCCGCGCGCAACGAGCTCGGCGAAGTGCTGCGCCTCGACCCGCACAACGCGCAGGCACACGACTACCTCGACCGCATCGAGACCGCGACGCTCCAGCGTCCTGCCGCGGGGCGTCCCGCCACCGCCGCGGGCAATCTCGCCATTCCGCCGCCGTCGGTCGCGTCGGACGATCTCGACTTCGGGATGTTCGACGACGAACTCCCTGCGACCGGCGACGCGCCGCTGATTCCACCCGATCCCGGCGCGATGGCCGCGGCGCCCGCGGCGGCGAAGGCGAAGAAGAGCGAGCCGTCGAAAGCGCGTCCCGCCGCCGCGCGCAAGCTGCCGATGGGCGCGCTCGCCGCGATCGTGGGCGTGCTCGTCCTCGGCGCCGCGGGCTGGTTCGCGTGGTCGCGTTTCCACGGCGAGGCCGAGCCGCAGCCGGTGGCGACGCAGGCGGTCTTCGCGCGCGCGACCAATCTCGCGAACCACGGCAAGTACGATCAAGCCATCGCGCTGCTGCAGGACGTCCCGGCGACCGATCCGCAGCACGACCGCGCGCTGGTCATGATCGCCGACCTGCAGCAGAAGAAGTCGAAGACGGCGTCGCTCATCGACGGCGTTCCCGCGAGCCAGTACTACGATCAGAAGGTGACGTCCGCGCAGGCCGCGTTCAACGCGCACGACTACGCCGCCGCGAAGGCGGACCTCGACGACGCGCAGAAAGTCCATCCGCTGCCGCCCGAGGTGAAGGCCCTGTACGACAACGCCGCGCAGCAGGTGGCGAAGCTCGACGCCGCGAAGACGCTGTTCGACGAGCGCAAGTACGGCGACGCCATCGCCGCGCTGCAGCCGCTGCTCGCCGCCGATCCGCAGAACCAGAACATCGCCCGGATGATCGTGAACGCGCACTTCAACCTCGGCGCGGCCGCGCTGCAGGAAGAGAAGACCGAGGAGGCCATCCGCGAGTTCGACGAGGTGCTGAAGTCCGAGCCGAACGACGAGCTCGCGCGCCGCAGCCGCGACCTCGCCGTCCACTACAAGGACGAGACGAAGGATCTCCTCTACCAGATCTACGTAAAATATCTGCCGTTGCGGCAACCGACGTAAAACGCCAGCGCGTGGGAGGGTGTGATGCAGCGTTTCGACGAGATCGAGATCGAGCCAGGAGTGGTCGACGACACGGCCGCGCCGCTGCCTGAAGCGAATGACGACGATGCCGCGCCGCGCATGCGCAGGCTCTTCGCGCTGCTCATCGATCTCTCGCTCTTCTTCGCCCTCGTGCTCGCGCTCTCGCCACTGCTGCCGGAGCCGAGCGACTGGCGGCACGTGGCGTCGCTCGCCGGTTTCGTAGTCGTGCTCTCGTACTACTACTTCGTCGGCGCGTGGCTGCTGTGGGGCAAGACCATCGGCGGCGCGATCTTCGACGTGCGCGTGATCGCCGCGTCGGACTCCGCGATGTCGCTGCGCAACGCGACGCTGCGATGGGCGGCGGTGTATCTCTCGCTGCTCACGGCCGGCATCGGCTTTCTCCTCGCGGCCTTGCCTTCGCGGCAGTCACTGCCCGATCGGTTGTCGGCGACGCGCTGCATCGCGGCGTAGCGCGCGCTCACTTACAACGCGACCCGCGGATCGCGCGCGCTCGCCTTCCCCGCCTCGACCCACGCGAATCGTGTCGCCAACGAGCCGGCGAGCGTCGCGATCGCGGCGGCTTTGCGCGCGCCGAACAAACGCAACGCGAGCGGCACGGGTCCGGAGAGCGCGCCGGCGAGGCGCACGAGCGTGCCGCTGCGTCCGCGCGTGAGCGGAGCGTTGACGCGATCGTCACCCGCGTCGAGCGACGCCGCGACGAGCGTCTCGAAGATCGCGGTGCCGAGACCGAGGGCGTTCAGCGCGCGGTCGCGATGTCCACGGAGTTCCAGCAGCGAGACTGCCGAGCCGAGAGCGGACGCGCCGAAGTGCACGGGCAGCAGGCGGACGTTTTCGTTCCACACCGGAATCGCCGTCGCGCCGAGGAGCACGCCGGTGTAAGTCGCCATCACGAGGCCTGTCGCCGCGGCGACGACCGCGGACGCATCGCCGACGACGCGCACCGGCAGATTCGTGCGGCGCTGCACGAGCTCCGCGAACGCGGCGGCACTCGACGCGCTGCCGAACGCGGTGAGCGTCCACGCGCCGACCGACATCGGCGACTGCAGCTTGAACACGCGCAGCATGTTCAGAAAACGCTCGGGACGGCCGAGGTCCGCGACGAGCAGCGGCGCGGAAAGCGTCGCGCCCGCGGCGGCGATCCAGCGCGCGTCGCGCACCAGTGTTTGATCCGCGCCTGTCACCTGCGCGATCGCGCCGAGCGCCGCCGCCGCTCCCGCCGCACCGCCGACGAAAAAGTACGTGGGCACTTCCCACGTCCACACCGGAGGCTTGAGCAGCGGAAGGTCGTAATAGGTAGACATGAATGAAGAACGCAGAACGCAGAACGCAGAATTGAGAACGCAATCGCGCCCCTTTCTTCATTCTACGTTCTGCGTTCTGCGTTCTTCATTCGCTTCTTACCCCCCAGCGCAAACACGACAAGCGCGCCGGCGGCGATCGCCGCCGCGCCCGCGGCCGCCGCGCCCCACGCGTCGCGCAGGTACACCGTCGGCACGACCGGATTCGCGGGCAGGTTGTACTCGCGCGCGTCGCCGCGCACGAGGAAGAACGCGTGCACGCCGCCGACGCTGCTGTCCGTTGGGTTGTAGATCTTCGCGTCCGTCATCCCGTTCGCGTGCAGCTTCGCGATGCGCGCGTCGGCGACCAGCTGCAACTCCTCGAGATCGCCGAAGAGAATCGACTGCGTCGGACACGCTTTCGCGCACGCCGGCTGCTCGCCCGCGCGCTGCCGGTCGTAGCAGAACGTGCACTTGAACGCGCGGCCGTCCGTCGGACGGCGGTCGATCACGCCGAACGGACAGTTCACGACGCAGTAGCCGCAGCCGTTGCAGATGTCGGGCTGCACGTAGACGCCGCCGAACTCCGTGCGCACGATCGAGCCGGTCGGACACGACTCGAGGCAGCCCGCGTTCTCGCAGTGCTTGCAGACGTCCGACGAGAACTGCCACGTCATCAGCCGCGGCGCGTTGCCGCCCGCGCCGATCGTGGCCTCGTGCTCGACGAACTTCACGTGCCGCCACGTCGAGTGCCCGAGCGCGATGGTGTTGTCGTACGAGTTCCCCGAAAACTTCAGCCCATCCTCGGGGACGTCGTTCCACTCCTTGCACGCGACCTCGCACGCTTTGCATCCGATGCACAGCGTCGAGTCGGTGAAGAACCCCGTCACGCTCACGCGACGGAGCTTACACCAGCGTCAATGACGAACCGCACGCGTCCGTGCCGCGAAGTCGCGGACGTAAATGGGGCCGGCGCGCTCGTACACGGCGACGCTGTTCGCGCGGAACGGAAGCACCGCGCCGAGCACGAGACTCGGATCGTCAGCAATCCACGTCGCGGAGCCGAGTACTGACGCGTCACGCCCGACGATCGCGTATCGATTGCGCTCGTACACGCGGAACGTGCCGTCGCTCTGCGCGACGATGATCGTGCGTGCGAATGCGTCGCCGGGCAGGAGCGCGTGCGGCTCGCCGAGCGTCGTGCCGTCCAGCGACAGCGCCGCGCCGAGCAGCGTCGACGTCGTCAGCTCGAACCACGTGACGAGACAGCCGTTCGCGCTGCATGCAATCGCCGGCGGATGTCCACTCGTGAGTCCTTCCTCGGTATGCCGCACCGTTCCGGAGATCGACGCGCCGTTGCGATCGAGCGCGGCCACCGCGATGGTCGTCGTTTCGACGCCGTTCTCGCGCCACACGATGAGATAGCGCCCGTCGGCGAACGTAACCGACGGCGTCGATGGCTGCGCGTCGCTGGCGAATGCGAACACGCCGTTCGGATCGCCGTTCGCCGACACGATCGTCGTCGCGATCTCGCCGTCGCGCTGCCACGCGACGAGCCAGCGCTCGCCATCCGTCGCGATGGCGGGACTCGTGCCGCTGCCGAGGTCGAGGTATGGCGGCAGCGGATGTCCGGACGCGTCGAGGCGTACCGCATGAATCTCGCCGTCACCGCTCCACACGACGAGCGACTGCGTTCCTGCCGCGGCGATCGCCGGTGCGACGAGCGAGGCGTCGCCGTCGAGCACGACCTCCGCGCGGCGGTTGCCGTCGTTCGCGAGGCCGCCGATGTGGACGAGTTCCGCTTCGATCCACGCCACGAGCAGACCGCTCGCATCGACAGTCGCCGCCGGCAACCGTTTCTTCGCGACGGAGACGGACGCGATGCCGCTGTCGGTCATCACGCGTGCACCGCCGATCGAGTACTGCGTGTCGCCTTCCGTCCACGCGCGAAACGTGCGCGTCCGTCCCGCGGCGATCGACGGCGTTTGCGGATGCACACCGCCGGCGGTGCATTGCGTCGCGACGTCCGACGCGCGCGTGAAGCGCACCGTGCAGATGGAATCGCTCGTCGCGTAGACGCCCTCCCACGCCGCGCCGTCCCACACGAGCGAGCGCATACCGTGCACCGCGTCGAGCAGGAATGCGTCGACGACTGCTCCCTGCAGGTCGTAAAGCGCCGCGATCGTGCCGAGCACCGTGTCGTCGAGCACCGCGATCTCGCCCGGCCGCACCGCCGCGACGTCGCCGCGTTCGGGCGCGAGGTAGTAGAGCGGTGCGCCGGGCGCCGCGGCGATCGCCACCGGCGGATGCGTGCGCACGGACGCGCTGGCGTCGCCGATCGGATGTCCCGACGCATCGAGCGAGTAGAGTCCGGCGCCATCGAGCTCGCTCGTGAGCAGCATCGCGTTCTCGCCCGTCCACACCAGACTCACGATGTCGCCGTTTGCGCGACCTTCGCGAACCACCACGCGCGAGCCTTCGACGACGGAGCCATCCGCGCGCACGCGCACCGCCACGAAGAGCGGCAGCGGAAACGGACTGCCGAAGGGCGGGAGCCACTTCGCGTATACGACGAGATAGTCGCTGCCGGTCCATACGACGTGTGCCGAATGGCCGCTGTCGATGACCGTCGCCGCGGGTGTGCGCGGCGCGCCATCATCGTCATACGCGCGAATGTGCACGTCGCCCGGATAGCCGGCGAACACCCGGTCTTCCCAGACGACGAGAAATCCATCCCCCGCCGCAACCTGAGGAACGAATCGCGAGACGTCGTCGCCGGGATCGGGAACGTACTGCACCGTCTCCGAGACGGGAATCTCCGCGGCGTGAAGCACGGAGACGAACGAGAACAGGGCGAGGAGAACGAGGAGCACGGGGGCACGCATGACAACGACGAATACGCGGCGCGCGCGCGGAACGTCGGGTCAGGCGCGCTCGACCTTGCACGTGAGTCCCTTCGATTCGAAGATCCTCACGTTCGGCTCCTCGGAGATCGCGAGGAGGTCGTTGACGACGTCCCCTTTTGCGAGGCCGCTCGGTCCCCAGTGATACGGCAGGCCGACCTGATGCACGCGCTGTCCGGCGACGTCGAGCGACGGCATGCGCGTCGTCACCAGCGCACGCGCGCGGATCGATGCACGCGCCGTCGAGACGATCACGACGTCGCCGTTCGCCACGCCGATCTCCCGCGCCAATTCCGGAGAGAGTTCCGCAAAGAGCTCCGGCTGCAGTTCCGCCAGGTGGGAGAGCGTGCGCGACATCCCTCCTGCCGTATGGTGCTCCGTCAGGCGGTAGGTCGTGAGGACGTACGGAAACCGCGGATCGGGCGAGCTCGCGTAGACGTTGTCATCGCGCTCGAACGCCTGCGCCGCGGGATTCGTCTGCCGCTCCGGATACAGCGGATTGCGCACGTTCGACTCCAGCGGCTCGTAGTGCACCGGCAGCGGACCGTCCTTCAAGCCCGACGGCACCCACAGCCAGCCCATGCCGTCGGGATGCATGATGAATGGCGCGATGCCGGGCAGTGCCTCGTCGCCGCCTTTCTCGTCGTTCGGCACGTAGTCGGGACGCTTGCCGCGCGTGATGTCGGCGACGTCGTGTCCCGTCCAGTCGCCCTTCGCCTCGTCCCACCACACGAGCGCCTTGCGCTCGCTCCACGGCGCGCCGTCGGGACGCGCGGACGCGCGGTTGTAGAGAATCCGCCGGTCGAGCGGCCAGGCGTAGCCCCAGCCGTGGCCGTAGCGTCCGCGAGGCTCGCGACCGTTCGCGCGGTTCTTTCCGTCGTACACGCCGGAGTAAATCCAGCAGCCGCAGTACGTCGAGCCGTCGTTCTTCAACTCGCCGAAGTGCTTGATGTGCGGACTGCCGTGGATCTCGCGCAGCACTTCGTCGGCGTCTTCATCCGCGTAGTCCCACGTCAGCGCGCGCAGTCCCGCGTCGCGCGCCGCGTTCGTCGCGCGCGCTTTCAGACGCCGGCCGAGATCGATGACGAAGTGCAGCTCGCTGCGCGCGTCGCCGGGCGGCTCGACCGCTTTCTCGCGCCACTGCAACAGGCGCTGCGTGTTCGTGAACGTCCCTTCCTTCTCGACGTGCGACGCCGCGGGGAAGAAGAAGACTTCCGTGCCGATCGTGTCGGGCGAGTCCTGCCAGAACGTCGCCGTCTCGATCTCGACCATGTCGCGCACGACGAGCCACTGCAGCTTGCCGAACCCTTCGCGGTGCAGCTTCGCGTTCGGCGAGCCGACCGCCGGGTTCTGTCCCATGACGATCAGCCCTTCGAGCGCGCCGTCCGCCATGTCGAACGAGTACGCAAAGTACGAATGATCGCCGGTGAGGCGCGGCAACCACGCGAAGCCGAAATCGTTCTCGCGCGTCGCGGCCTCACCGTAGTAGGCCTTGAGCAGCGAGATCATGTACTTGTCGATGTTGTACCACCAGCCTTTCGGCGACTGGTTGCGTTTCAGGTACGCGTGCAGGTCTGCATCTTCCGCGACCGGCATCGGCAGATAGCCGGGCAGGATGTCGTACAGCGTCGGGATGTCGGTCGAGCCCTGGATCGACGCGTGTCCGCGCAGCGCCATGATGCCGCCGCCGGGACGTCCGATGTTGCCGAGGAGCAACTGCAGGATCGATGCGGCGCGAATCGTCTGCACGCCCGTCGAGTGTTGCGTCCAGCCGACGGCGTAGCAAATCGCGCCCGTTTTCTCGGGACCGGACGCGCTCGTGTAGACATCGGCGATCTCGAGGAACGCGTCGCGCGGAATGCCGCACGCTTGCTCGACGAGCTCCGGCGTGTAGCGCGCGAAGTGGCGCTTGAGCACCTGGAAGACGCAGCGCGGATGCTCGAGCGTTTCGTCGCGTCGCGGCTTCTCGTCGTTCTGCGATTCGCCGCCGCGGTCTTTTCCGTGACCTCCCGCCTTCGGATCCATCCCCGGCGCGGGCTCCGGCTTCGCACCCTCGTAGAGCCACGTCGTCGGATCGTAGGTCTTCGTCTCCGGGTCCCAGCCGGAGAAGACGCCGCCGAGGTCGTCGGCGTCGCGGAAGTCCTCGCGCAGGATCGTCGCGGCGTTCGTGTAGTGCACGACGTACTCGCGGAACTCGCGCTGGCTACTAATTACATAGTTGATCAGCGCGCCGAGGAAGACCAGATCGCTGCCGGCGCGCAGCGGTAGCCAGTAGTCCGCCATCGCGGACGTGCGCGTGAAGCGCGGATCGACGTGGATGATCTTCGCGCCGTTTTTCTCGCGCGCCTCGATGACCCACTGGAAGCCGACCGGATGGTTCTCGGCCATCGAGGAGCCCATGATCAAAATCGCATCGGCGTTGGCGAGGTCCTGCTGCGCGGTCGTTGCGCCGCCGCGGCCGAAGGAGGTGCCCAGACCGGGCACCGTGGAGCTGTGTCATATCCGCGCCTGATTGCTCAGGCAGACCATCCCCAGTCCCGCGGTGAAGAGTTTCTTGATGAGGTAGTTCTCTTCGATGTCGAGCGTCGCACCGCCGAGGTGCGCGACGCCGGTGGTGTGATTCGCATCCGCGTCGAAGGTGCGGTTGCGCGAATCCCAGATGCGATCCGCGACCATCGCCGTCGCGGTCTCGAGATCGAGCTCGCTCCACGTGCTCGCGTACGGCGCGCGGTACTTCACCTTCGTCGCGCGTCCCGCGTGCGTTACGAGCTCGTGGCTCGCCGCGCCTTTCGGACACAGATGTCCGCGCGAGATCGGCGACGCGGGATCGCCTTCGATGCTGACGACTTTGTTCTCGCGGTGGAAGACGAGCTGTCCGCAACCGACGGCGCAATACGGACAAATCGACCGCGCGACCTGCGTCTCTTCATTCTTCTTGCGCAGTCCTCGCGTCCGCTCGCTCAGCGCCTCGGCACCGGTGCCGTCGCCGCCGCCGCGCATCTGGCGGAGCAACGGCCACTTCAGAAGCAGCTCGGCGAGCATCGCCCCGAAGTCTACTCCCGCGCGAACGACCGCGCGCGCTCGACTTTCGCGACGCGCGTGACGAACTCCGCGTACCAGCGGCCGCGGCCGTTCGCCTGTGCGATGCGATGCTCCGCGTGGCTGCGCCAGTTCGCGATCGCTTCCTCGCTCTCCCAGTACGAGACCGTGATGCCGAGGCCGTCGGCGCCGCGCGCGGACTCGACGCCGAGGAAGCCGGGCTGCTGCGGCGCGAGCTCCATCATCTTCGCGGTCATGTCGCCGTAGCCGTCGTCACCTTCCGTGCGACGCGAGGTGAAGATGACCGCGTAGTACGGAGGCTCGGGCGTGCGCGCGGGAGTCGTCATCAGAAAATGCGCGGGAACTTGCGCGGGTCCGTCTCGCGCATCAGATCGTAGACGCCGGCGAAGATCGTCTCGCGGTTCGGCTTCGACCAGTAGTCGCCGTCGGAGCCATACGCGGGACGATGTTCCTTCGCCGCGATCGTGCGCGGCTCGGAGTCGAGCCATTCGTAGGCGCGATCGCGCTCGAGCACGTTCTGCAGCATGAACGCCGACGCGCCGCCGGGAACGTCTTCATCGATGAACACGACGCGGTTCGTCTTCTTCACCGACTCCGCGATGATGCCGCGCAGATCGAACGGCAGCAGCGTCTGCACGTCGATGACTTCCGCGTCGATGCCGACGGTCGCGAGCAGATCCGCCGTTTCCTGCACGATGCGCAGCGTCGCGCCGTACGACACCAGCGTGACATCGCGCCCTTCGCGCAACACCTCGGGCACGCCGAGCGGCACCGTGAAGTCGCCGACGTTCGCCGGCAGCTTTTCCTTCGAGCGATAGCCGTTCAGCACTTCGACGACGATGGCCGGATCGTCCGCGCGCAGCAGCGTGTTGTAGAAGCCCGCGGCCTGCGTCATGTTGCGCGGCACGCAGAGGTAGATGCCGCGCACGAGGTTGAGAATGCCGGCCATCGGCGAGCCGGAGTGCCAGATGCCTTCGAGGCGATGTCCGCGCGTGCGGATGATCGCCGGCGCTTTCTGCCCGCCCGCCGAACGCCAGCGCGTCGTCGCGAGATCGTCCGAGAGGATCTGCAGCGCGTACAGGATGTAATCGAGATACTGAATCTCGGCGATGGGACGGAAGCCGCGCAGCGCGGCGCCGATTGCCTGCCCGGCGATGGTCGTCTCGCGGATGCCGGTGTCGCCGACGCGGCAGACGCCGAACTTTTCCTGCAAGCCGAGGCAGCCCTGGTTGACGTCGCCGAGCTTGCCGACGTCTTCGCCGAAGATCAGCACGCGCTCGTCGCGGCGCAGCGCCTGTTCGAAGCACTGATTAAGAATCTCGAAGCCGTTGAGCGACGGCGCGTCGGCCGCGTATTCGGCCTTCACTTCTTCGATGCGCAGCGCGGACTGCGCGCCGCCGCTGTAGAGGTGCGAGTCGTAGCGCTCGTCGCCCTCCGCCATGCGCGCGCGCAGCCACTCCGCGGCGCTTTCGTCGCGCGTCTGAATGACCGCGCTGGCGACCGCGCGCACCGCGTCGCGGTGATACGGCGCCTGCGTGCGCTGCAGCTCGCTCTTCAGCTCCTGCGCGCCGAGCCGGTCGAGAATGCCGATCGCGTCGCGCACTTCCGCGTCGATCGGCGCGCGATACGCCTCCCACGCGCGGCGCTGCGCCTCGCGCACGAGGTTCACGTCGTCCTTCTCGAATCCATCCAACTCCTCGGCCGTCGCGATGCCCTGCGCGATCATCCAGTCGCGCATCCGCTTGATGCCGTCGAACTCGTTCTCGAACTCGAGCCGCTCTTTCGACTTGTAGCGCTCGTGGCTGCCGGAGGTCGAATGTCCCTGCGGCTGCGTGACTTCGATGACGTGAATGATCGCGGGGACGTGCTCGTGCCGCACGATCGTCGCCGCGGCGATGTACGTCTCGCACAGCGCGGCGTAGTCCCACGCGCGGACGGTGTAGATGTCGTAGCCTTGTTTCGATTTCGGCTCGCGCTGAAAACCCTTCAGCAGTTCGGAGAGATCGCCCTTCGTGATCTGGTGCTCGTTCGGCACGGAGATGCCGTAGCCGTCGTCCCAGATCGAGACGATCATCGGGATGCCGAGCACGCCGCCCGCGTTGAGCGACTCCCAGAACATCCCTTCCGCGCAGCTCGCGTTGCCGATCGTGCCCCACGCGATCTCGTCGCCATTGCGCGAGAAGCGGCCGCCATCGATGCCGAGCTCGCGGTAGAGCCGCGACGCCCAGCCGAGGCCGACGAGGCGCGGCATCTGCGAGCCGGTCGGCGAGACGTCGGCGGAGACGTTGTAGGCGTCGAGCTGCGACTTCCAGTTGCCGTCGTCGTCGAGAAAGCGCGACGCGAAGTGCGCGTCCATCGAACGCCCCGCGCTCCACGGATCGCGCGTGACGTCGGCGTCGGCGTAGAGCTGCGCGAAGAACTCGTCGAGCGTGGCCGCGCCGACGGCGAACATGAACGTCTGATCGCGGTAGTAGCCGGAGCGCCAGTCGCCGCGGCGGAACGCGCGCGCCCACGCCAGCTGCGCGATCTCCTTGCCGTCGCCGAAGATGCCGAACTTCGCCTTGCCGGTCAGCACTTCGCGCCGGCCGATGAGACTCGCGTGGCGGCTCCGGACGGCGATCCGGTAATCCTCGATGATGCTCTCGCGCGTGAACTGCGTACGCGTGGTCTGGGTCTCAGGTGTCGACACGTGGTTCTCCGCGCGAAATCCTAGCATTTCAGCCGCGATCCAGTTCGCGCATCGCCGTGGCCAGCATCGACTGCACGAGCTCCGGATCGGGACTCTCGCAATAGAGGCGGATGATCGGCTCGGTGCCCGACTTGCGGAAGAGCAGCCACGAGCCGTCCGCGAAGTTCATCTTGACGCCGTCGGTCTCCTCGAGCCGCGCGAACGCGACGCCGAACGCGCCGTCGAGCGCGCCCGCGCGAACGCGCTCGATGAGCCGCGCGCACTGCTCCATCGGACGATGCACGTCGCGGCGGTCGTAATGCAGCGCGCCGAACTCCTTCTCCATCCGCTCGATGAGATCGGAGAGCGGCAGACCGTAGTACGCGACGGCTTCCGCGACGAGGAGTCCCGACAGCACGCCGTCGCGCTCGGGGAGAAACGCGCCGATGCCGATGCCGCCGCTCTCTTCGCCGCCGATGAGGACATCGCGCGTCAGCATGAGATCGGCGACGTACTTGAACCCGATTGGCGTCTCGTGCAGCGTCGCGCCGAGGCTGCGCGCGACTTTCTCGATGAGGCGCGTCGTGGAGAACGTCTTCACGAGCTCGCCCGCGCGCTTCTTCTCACGCACGAGATAGAGCGCGAGGAGCGAGATGACTTTGTGCGGCGAGACGAAGTTGCCGCGCTGGTCGAGGATGCCGAGGCGGTCGGCGTCGCCGTCGTTGCAGATGGCGAGGTCGTAGTCGTTGGCGAGCATCACGTTGCGCGCGGCGTTGACGTTCTCCGGGATCGGCTCGGGATTGACGCCGCCGAAGCCGGGATTCACCTCGCCGCGGATGCCGTCGACGATCGTGGTCTCGATCGGACGCGCGTCGCGCTCGAGAATGCGATGCGCACCGGTGTAGTCGAGGCCGAGGATCTTCGACGGCAGCGACGCGGCGACGCCGTGAATGGGATCGTGCAGGATCGCGAGGCGCGCGTTCTTGAGCAGCGCGAGATCGAGCTGCGCGCGCAGCGCATCGAGGTAGTCGTCGAGGATGTTCGTCTCCTCGATCGTGCCGCCGTCGCGCGCGTCGCGTTGCCCGACGCTCGCGGAGATCGCGGCGTACGTCTCGGGCAGCGCGGAGCCGCCGTACCACGCTTTGAATTTGAGGCCGTTGTACGTCGCGGGATTGTGGCTCGCGGTCACGACGACGCCGCCGAGGACCTTGCGGTGTTTCGCGGTGAAGGAGATCGTCTGCGACGGCGTCGGGCGATCGGAGAGCAGCACGCGATAGCCGGCCGCGCGCAGCGCTTCCGCCACGACGCCGGCGAACTCGCGCGACAGAAAGCGGCGGTCGAAGCCGACGAGGAGCGCGTTCGCATCGATGTCGTCGGGCGGCTTGAGGCCGCGTGCCGCGACGGCGATGGCGTCGGCCACGCGCCGCACGTTGTCGAAGGTGAACGTTTCCGCAATGACGGCGCGCCAGCCATCCGTCCCGAATGAGATTCCGCCGCTCATGCGGCGCGTATTGTAGGTGGGGCTGGCGCTTTATGGCATAACCACATATATTGCTCGTCATGCCGCATCTGCGTACCGCTGTCGCCGCGCTCTTCACGCTCGTTCTCGCAACGACGCTCACGGCCCAACCCACGCACCTCGGCGCCCCCTTTCCCCTCACGAATACACGCTACGGCGCGTACGACGCGCGGCCGCAGCTCGTCGCCAACGGCCGCGACGTCTTCCTCCTCTGGAACACGCTGGACGGATTGCGCTTCACGCGTCTGGCTCACGGCGAGAAGCGCGTCGGACGGCTGGTGTTTCCGGCCACGAATCAGGCGGCGATCGTGTGGACCGGCACGCAGTTCCTGCTCGCGGCAACCGCGACCAATGATCCGTACACGATCTATGGCCGCCTCCTCGACGGCACGACCGGCGAGCCGCTCGGCCCCGCGTTCGTGCTGACGCAGGGCTCCGCGCCGGCGCTGGCGAGCAATGGCCAGAACCTCCTGCTCACGTACCTCTACGGCTTCGAATGGCGATCGCAACTTCTGACGCTGAGCGGCCAGGCGACGAACGACCCGTACGGCACCGCCACGCACGGGCCGCAGCAACTCACCGCCAACGGCAGCCGCTTTGCCGGAGTCGGCATCCACGACGGCGTCGTGCGCGTGCTTCAGTACACGGCGAACGGACTGCTGGAGTCGCAGACTGGCGTCTTGTCCGGGTTCGAGCCGACGGGTGTCGCCATCGCGAGCGGCCCATCCGACGCGCTCGCCGTCTGGACGAACAAGCTGGGCGAGGTGAGCGCGGCGCGCGTGCGCCGGGACGGTGTGGTCGAGCCGAGATTCTCGCTCGCGGAGCCCACGACGGCTTATACCGTGCCGTTCAATAGTCCATCCGTCGTGTGGAACGGCTCGTCGTACACGGTGGCGTATGTCGCCGTGGGCGCGGAATCATACGAGGTGCGGATCGTTCGCGTCGATGCAACGGCCGGCCGTGTCGTCGCGAACGAGCCCACCGCGGCAGTGAACTTCGACACCATGACCAGTCTCGCCGCGGTGAACGGCGCGGTCACGATCGCCTGGAGAACGTACGAGTCGGTCAACCCCATCGTCGTGCGCAATGCGTCCGCTGCCGGCAACGGCACGCCGGCGGCGATCGCGGCGACCGATCAACAGAACAGCGTCGCGGCGTCCTCGGCGGACACGACGTTCGTCGCATGGAACGAGTCGCCGGATGACGAGAACAAACTGCATATCGGCCTGCGGCAGCGTGACGGAAGCTGGACTGAGGGCGTCGTCGCTAACGGAGAGACGCCGCTCATCGCTGCGAGCGACGTTAGCGGCTTCGCGCTCGTGGTACGCAATGCGTCATTTGAATATGTCGTCCGCGTCTTCGACTCGCGGGGACGTCTCACCGGGACCACCGGTCCCTTGCCATTTGAGCCGATGGATCTCGCCGCCAACGGCCGCGGCTACGTCGTGGTCGGATGGGCGGATGACGATGCGCCCGATGGTGTCGGGTTCGACCTCACGCTCAATCTCCTCGGCGCCGAGATCACACCCTCCGGTACGCTTCTCCCGCCGGTCCTTCTCCAGCATACCGTCGACGACATCGTTCCCTTTGACGCGACGATTGCCTTCAACGGCACAGAGCTGCTCGCGGTCTGGAGCAAAACGTACGAGCACTGCGGCCTGATTTGTAACGTGGGAACTTCTCGCCTCGAGGCGGTCCGCCTCACGCCAGCTCTCCAGCCCATCGATGGAACGGCCATCCTTCTCGATGACGAGATCGATTTGGCGGGCGGCGTGGCGTGGGACGGAGAGTCCTTCGTCGCCGTTTGGCAGAGGGGTACCGAGGAGCTGATGCAACGCATCGGAGCCGACGGGACAAAGGTCGGGGCTCCCGTCTCTGTTCTTCAGGACCAACCGCGCTACACGAACGCGGCGATCGTGCGGGCCGTGAGCGGCGGCGTCGGGATCACGCATCACGGAAAGGCCGTGCTGCTCGCGCACGACGGCACCGTCACCCTGCGCACGACGTACGCGGCCGATACTCCCGCGCAATGGACCGCGCTGCCGGACGGCAACGCTGCGCTCATCACGATCGCACCGCGGCCCGATGCGCCGCATCACGGCTCGCGGCGCATCGTGATGCAGATCGCCGACTCGATTCCGCTGCCCGAGCTGCCCGTCGTGCCGCGCGTTTCGGCGACGCCGCACGACGGCCTGATCACCGTCGACTGGACCGCACCGTCGCAGCCCGTGAACGGCTATCGCATCGAGTACCGCATCAACGACGGCACCTGGAACGAAGTCGAAGGGTGGTACGACGCGAACACGCACGCCGCCACGATCCGCTTCGGATTCACCGGCGTCGTCGTCGGCCTGCGCGTCCGCGCGTTCAACGACGCCGGCGTGGGTCCCGCGTCGACGCCCGCGATCGTGCTGCCGACGCGGCGCCGCGCGGTGCGCTGATTCGCTACGAAACCTTCCGCCACACCAGCGGCCACTGGTTGCCTCGTTGCGACCAGTGGCCGCTGAACGAACCATCCTCCTCGTTGCGCACGCCGTCGTAGCTCGCGCCGATCGCCGGCAGCTCGAAGTGCAGCGCGCGCTCGTGGCGCGTGAACGCCGTCACCGGCAGATTCATCGCGCCCTGGTCGATGCTGTCGAGCGTCACGTGCAACGCGCCGTCGCGTTTCGCGATCCGCAGCGCGAGCCGCAGTTTCGTTCCGACGTCGAGCGTCCCCTCCCACACTTCCGGCATGTCGCTCGTGTCCTGTCCGATGCACCAGCGATAGCCGTCGGGATCGAGGATCTCGATCTCGCGCATGTTGTAGAACGTGTCGCTCGGACCTTTGTCGACGCGGATGTTCGCGGCGGCGAGCGCCGCCTGTTCCGCGGCGAGATCGGTGACGCGCAGGTACGCATCCCACACTTCGCTCGCGCCGTTCGGCCGCGGCGTGGCGTCGCCTTCGACGAGACTGAGCATCAGCTCGAAGCCGTCGCGATGCATCATCGCGAAGCACGGCGGCTCGCCCCACGCGTTCGGCTCGCCGAAACCGAGTTGCTCGTAGAACGCGAGCGATCGCTGCAGGTCGCTCACGACCAGCAGCGGCGTGAGGCCGGTGACCCGCGCGCGCGTCACAGCGCACCCGCCAGCGCGCGCACCTGCAGCGCGAGCACGATCCAGTACGCGAGGTAAACGTACGTGTAGCGATTGGCGACGTTGATCGACAAGCGCAGCGGACCGCCGTCGACGACGACCGCGGGATCGTCGGCGTTCCAGTAGACGAATCCGGCGAGGCCGAGGCGCGCGGGATCGGGCGTGAAGCGCGGAATCGCGGGTGGGCGGAACTCGCGCGCGCGGGCGAGCAGCGTCGCGGTGACGCGGCGTCCGCGCGTCGTCATGACGACGAGCCACGCCACCATCAGCACGGGAATCGCGATCGCGGTGATCGTCTGCGTCCGCTCGCGCCACGCGTCCCAGTACGTCGCGCGCACGGCGAGCATCAACAGGAAGAAAGTCACCACCGAGCGCGCGCCGTCGAACGTGCGCATGCCGGCGCGGAACGCTTCGTCCACCAGTTCGAGATACTCGTCCGCGCGATCGGCGGGCAGCACGACGCGCTGCCGCACGAGACGCGCTTTCCACAGCAGCAGGCCCGCGTGCAGGTAGAGCACGAGGAACGCGACGAGAAACATCGGCGAGCGTCCCGCGCGATCGATGACGGCGAGCGATGCGAGTGCGATGGCGGCGTTGCAGAGCTCGAACGTGCGGCTCGTGTAATCGACGAGACGCCGCGGCACGAGCGAGAACGCGACGCGCTCGCCGGACGCGGGCACGCGCCGCTCGCGCGCCGTGAGCACGTACTTGCGCAGCACGATGCGCCGCGCCACGCCGACGCCGAGGAGCAGCGGCATCTGCACGTAGAGGATGTGCGACCACGCGCGGAAGACGACGAGATCCGCGAGCGCCGCGAGCTCGAACGCGATCGACGTCGCGAACATCGCGCGGCGATAGTCACACACGAAACGGTCGCGCACGGCGAGATCGTCGCGGAGCTCGACGTCGAAGAACCAGTCGCGGCCGCGATGCGTCGCGAGGCGCAGCAACGGCGGCAGACCGAGCCAGCGGACGATGGCCAGGAATGCGTAGGCGGCGAGGACGAATGGGTCGAACATCACTTCGCTCCTTTGGTCAGGTCATTGAGCTCGGTCGAGACGAGGTTGAGGATCTCCCGGCGTGAGAGACCGCCGAGGACGAGCTCCGTGAGCGCGGTGCGCAGCGGCTGGCGCAGCTCCGCGCCGGAGCTCTGCGAGGTACGCGACGTCACGACCGCGCCGGAACCGTGGCGCACGGCGATCAGCCCTTCGTCCTGCAGCTCGCGATAGGCCGTGGCGATCGTGTTGAGGTTCACCCCGAGGTCGGACGCGAGCTGCCGCACGGACGGGAGCGGCGCGCCTTCGCGCAGCTTGCCGCCCGCGATCAGCATCTTGATCTCGTCCGCTACCTGGCGGTAGATCGGACGGCGGTCGGAGGGATCGATGCGCAGCAGCATGTCAGTGTATGGTGTCACCATACACTAGACACTGACGCGGCGTCAATCAGTGGCGGCCGAAGCCGCCGGACAGCACCGGCTTGCCGTGCGAGCGCTGCACGACCGTGACGCCGTCGGCACCGCCGACGACGGCGATGTCGTTCTCGCCGCGCACCGGCGGCGGCTCGTACACGGGCGTCGCCAGCGTGTCGGCGCGCGCGGCGGCGATCGGCTCGACGGGCGCGGGCGCGTTCGTGTTCAGCTCGCGCAGATACTGCGATCGCGCCGCGGGCTCGAGCAGCATCGGATCGGCACCGGTCTGATCGCTGACCGGCGGCGGCGCCTCGCGCACGACCTCGACCGGCTTTTGCGCGACGTCCGGCTGCAACTCGCCCTGCACCAGCCGCCCGTATGCACCCGAAACCGGCTTGCGCAGCTCCGACGCGACCGTCAGCGCGACGAAGAAGACCACGAACACGAGCAGCGTGTTCCGGAAGTTCCGCAGCGTCACGAAGCGCCGGTGTTTTCGGCGATCGTGAATCGGAACGATAAGATCCGCTCTGCGGCGAGCCATCTGAGCGGTAATTTGGCAAATTAGCTGCCAAGGATCGAAAAAATGGCCAAAATCGGCATTGTCGGGACAGGCTGGGGCGCGCGCGTACAAGTGCCGACGTTCCGCGAGGCGGGGCTCGAGGTCGTCGCAATCGCCGGCTCGCAGCCCGAGAAAACCCGCAAGACGGCCGACGACCTCGGCAGCCTCACGGCGTACGACGACTGGCGCGAACTCGTCACGAGCGACGTCGATCTCGTCTCGATCGTCACGCCGCCGTCCGAACATCGCGCGATGGCGCTCGCCGCGCTCGAAGCGGGGAAACATGTGCTGTGCGAGAAGCCGACGGCGCTCGACGCGGGCGAAGCGGAAGCACTCGTCGACGCGGCGCGCCAGCGGCCGTCGCAGCTCGCGCTCATCGATCACGAGCTGTGCTTCCTCCCCTCGTGGCGCGACGCACGCGCGCGCATCGGCACGATCGGCGCGCCGCGGTATGCCGAGGTGCGGTACGCGAGCCCGGCACGAAACGATCCGAAGCGCGCGTGGAACTGGTGGAGCGACGCGGCGCAGGGCGGCGGAATCTGGGGCGCGGTCGGCTCGCACTTCATCGACGCGCTGCGCTACTTCGGACTGGAGATCGAAGCGGTGCAGGCGATGCTACGCTCGCTCATCGCGCAGCGGCCGTTCGGCGATGATCTGCGCGAGGTGACCGCGGACGACTTCGCGGCGATTCACCTGCGCTTCCGCGGCGGCGCGGCAGGCGCGCTGACGATCAGCACGGTATCGAGCGCGCCCGACGACGCGGCCACGATCACCATTCACGGCGAGCACGGCGCGATGCGTTTCGTTGGCGAGGAAGTGTTCCTCTCGCGCAACCAGCAGCCGTACGAGCGCATCGGCGGCGGTCCCCTGGAACAGCGTCCCGGCAATTCTCCCGGCGGTGCGTTCGGCACCGGCACGCTGCACCTCGGGCGCGCGTTGCGCGCGGCGCTCGATGACGGCGACCGCGACGCGCTCGCTCCCGCGGCGACCTTCGAGGACGGCCTCGCGCAGCAGCGCGTGCTCGACGCGGCGCGGCGCTCGGCGTCAAGCGGCGGCTGGATCTCGCTGTGAGAGTCTGACGATCGCGCAGACGTACAACGCGAACAGCGCCGGCGCGATCAGCATCGCCTCAACGTTCGCCGCGGGCACCTGCGTGAGCCGCTCGAACGGAACCTCGGCAATCATCGCCAGCGCCAGCAGCGCGATCGCGCCGGTCACGCGCCAGCGCAGCAGCGCAATCGCGACCGGGACGACGAGCACCATGTAGTGCAGCCACACGACCGGCGCCGACAGCAGATAGATGAGGATGCCGATGCCGACGACGAGCGGATCGTCGGCACGGCGTCCGCGCCAGATCGCCGCGCACGCGATCGCGAAGAGCACGAACGCGATCGCATATGACGGCGCGGTGCCGTGCTTCTCGAACAGCGCCAGCGCGGGCGTGACGTTGCGCTCTAGGCGCGTCGGAATGCGGTGCCAGAACTGATTCGCCGCCGCGATCCACTGCAGCCAGACACGCGGCGAATGAAAGTTGATCGACGCCGCGACAAACGCGAACGCGCCGCCGATCGCACCGCCCGCGATCTCGATGCGCAGCCGGTGAAACTCACGCGTCGCGATGCGCGCGAATGCGAGCAGCAGCGCGACCGCGAGCAGATTCGGTTTGAACGCGAGCAGCGCGCCGAGGATCGCGCCGGCCGCGAGCGGCGGCGCCCACAACATCGCGGCGCATGCGAAGAGCTGGAGCGAGTTCACGTTGCCCACGCGCAGATCCGCTTCGAAGCCGCGATACCACAGCAGCAGCGCCGCGAGCAGAAAGAGCGCCGCCGCCCACGACACGCCCACGCGCCGCGCGAGCAGCAGCACGCCGGCGACGAACGCTGCGAGGAGCAGCACGTGGTCCTGCGTCAGCGCGCGCTCGTAGTTGCGGCTCACCCAGCGGAAGGTCGTGTAGAGAAACGGACTGGACACGTTGTCGAGCCGACGCCGCCGTTTCGCGTCGTAAATCCGCAGTTCCGAGCCGCTGCGCAGCGCGCGTTCGTAATACTCCTCGCCGACGCGCTCCTGCACTTCGGGCGCATAGATGTTGTCGACGTCCGCGCGCGCCGGCAGCTGCGACGCGACGAAGTAGATGTAGAAATCGAGACCCGCCGCGCGCTCGTTTTTCCGCCACGTCACGACGAGCGCGTAGATCGCCGCGAGCGCGCCGAGGAGCGTGAGCGTGAGGCGAAGCGTGCGCGGCATCGGCGAGAGTGTATCCCGCGCGCGAACGCTGTGATCTGCGTCAACACGCGCACGCGGCAACGCGGGCAAGCTTGTCCCGAATGTCGGAAATCCGCGAAGCCATCGAGCAATACCTCCAGCACTGCTTCGCGACGGAAACCCCTCCCCGCGTCTCCGACCTCGCCGAGCGGCTCGGCATGACCCGCGAGAAAGTCAGCCGCGACTTCGCCGCCGCGACGGGCGTCGCGCTCTCCGACTATCTCAAGGCGCAGCAACTCGCGCTCGCGCAAAACCTCCTCGCATCGTCGAAGCTGTCGACCACGCGCATCGGCTACCTCTCCTGCTTCGGCACGCGCCGTACGTTCTTCCGCGCCTTCCGCCGCGGCACGGGGATGTCGCCGGATGAGTACCGGCGCGCATCGTCCGCGCACAGTTAACGAAGCGTCGCTGAAACACGAAGGCCGGCGTTGCCGCCGGCCTTCGTTCATTCACTGCGGATTGTTGTTCCCGCCGCCGCCGGACGACTCGCCCCCACCCTCGCCGCCTTCGCGGCGCGGCGGACGTTCGCCGCCTTCACGGAAGTTGCCGCCGCCTTCGCGACGCGGGCCGCGATCGCCGCGGTCTCCGCCTTCGCGGCGCGGGCCACGGTCGCGGAAACCGCCACCACCACCACCCTCACGGCGAGGACCGCGATCGCGATCGCCGCCGCGATGTCCGCCGCGGTCGCCACGATCACCGCGGTGACCGCCGCCTTCGCCACCTTCACGCGGCGGGCGATTGCCACGCGATTCGCGCGCGGCTGCCAGCTCCTCCTCGGTGGGAGGCGGCAGGAGCGGCTTGCGCGACAGACGGATCTTGCCCGTCTCCGGCTCGATGCCGACAACCTGCACTTCCACTTCGTCGCCGAGCTGGAAGAGGTCCGTCACCTGGCCGACACGCGTGTGCGCCATCTCGCTGATGTGCAGCAGTCCGTCCTGACCCGGCAGGATCTCGACGAACGCTCCGTACGGCTCGATGCGCTTGACCGTGCCTTTGTAGTTGGTGCCGATCTCCGGCGAGGCCGTGAGACCTTTGATGATGTCGATGGCGCGCTCAGCCGACTTCGCGTCGGTCGACGCGATCGTGACCTTGCCGTCGTCGGCGACGTCGATCTTGGTCCCGGTCTCCTCGACGATCCAGCGGATGGTCTTGCCGCCCGAACCGATGACGTCGCGGATGCGGTCCTTCGGAATCTGGATCGTGTAGAGCCGCGGCGCGAACTCGGAGAGCTCGGTCTTCGGCTCGGCGATCACCGCGTCCATGCGGTCGAGGATGTAGAGGCGGCCGGCCTTGGCCTGCTCCAGCGCGCGCGCCATGACTTCGCGCGAGAGGCCGGTTACTTTGATATCCATCTGCAGCGCGGTGATGCCGGTGCGCGTGCCGGCGACCTTGAAGTCCATGTCGCCTTCGTGGTCTTCCATGCCGGCGATGTCGGTGAGGATGGCCTGCTTCGCGTTGTCGTCGCTGCTGACGAGACCCATGGCCACACCGGCGACGGCGGCGCGCATCGGCACGCCGCCCTGCATCAGCGCGAGCGAGCCGCCGCAGACGGACGCCATCGACGACGAGCCGTTCGACTCGAGGATGTCGGAGACGATGCGGATGGTGTACGCGAACTCGTCCTCGGTCGGCAGCAGCGGCGCGAGCGCGCGGCGCGCGAGATTGCCGTGGCCGATCTCGCGGCGCGCTGGACCGCGCAGGAACTTCACTTCACCGACCGAGAACGGCGGGAAGTTGTAGTGCAGCATGAAGCGCTGGAAGGTCTCGCCTTCGAAGTCTTCGATCTTCTGCGCTTCCTGCGGCGTGCCGAGGGTCACGGTGACGAGCGCCTGCGTCTCGCCGCGGGTGAAGATCGCGGAGCCGTGGGTGCGCGGGAGGACGCCGAGGTCGATCGAGATCGGACGGATCTCGTCGAAGCGGCGGCCGTCGACGCGCATGTTTTCCTGCAGCATGAGGTTGCGGAAGATCTGCACTTCCATCTCGCCGAACGCCGCGGTGACGGCGGCGAGACGCTCCGGTTCTTCCGCCGGGACGCTGCCGACGATCTGCTGCTTGACGGCTTTGATGGCCGCGTAGCGCGTGTGCTTGCCGGTGGTGAGCATGGCCTGCCGCAGCGCGGCGCCGTGCTGGTCCATCAGCTCCTTGAGTTGCTCATCGGTGAACTTCGGGGTGTACTCGACCTTCAGCTTTTCTTTGCCGACGTCGGTGCGCAGCTGATTCTGCAGCGCGCAGATGCGGCGGATCTCCGCGTGCGCGGCGTCGAACGCGTCGAGGACAACGCTCTCGTCGACTTCACGCGCGCCCGCTTCGACCATCACGATCGCGCTGTCGGTGCCGGCCACGACGAGGTCGAGGTCGGAGAGATCGCGCTGCGCGTTGGTGGGGTTGATGACGATCTGGCCGTCGACATAGCCGACGCGCACCGCGCCGATCGCATTGTGAAACGGGATCTCCGAGATCACGAGCGCGGTCGACGCGGCGTTGATCGCAAGCACGTCGGGATCGTTCTCGCCGTCGGCCGACAGAACGAGGGCGATGATCTGCGTTTCCTGACGATAGCCTTTCTGAAACGACGGGCGCAGCGGCCGGTCGATGAGGCGCGAGGTCAGGGTCTCTTTCTCGGTGGGACGTCCTTCGCGTTTGAAGAAGCCGCCCGGGATGCGGCCGCCCGCGTAGGTGTACTCCTTGTAGTCGACGGTCAGCGGCATGAAGTCGCCGAGCACATTGCCGTCTTTGTAGCAGGCCGTGGCGAGGACGACGGTATCGCCGTAACGCACCACGCACGAGCCATGGGCCTGTTTGGCGATCGCACCCGTCTCCAGCGACAGGGACTTCCCGCCGATCTCCAGTTCTCTTTTGTACGCCATTGATTTCCTTCGGTGGCACGCGACCACTCATCACCGCGTGCTGTTGATTTGTCCGCTTGGGGCCGAATGATGGGATCCGGCCGGTGGGATTTTGCTGCAGGCTCCGAGCCTGAAAAACAGTCGGGGCGGGCCGAAGCCCGCCCCGAAGAGGGATCGCTTTACTTACGGATGCCGAGCTTGTCGATGATCGAGCGATAGCGCTCCACGTCGGTCTTCTTGAGATAGTCCAGAAGACGGCGGCGCCGCCCGACCAGCTTCAGGAGGCCGCGACGCGAATGGTGATCCTTCGTGTGGCTCTTGAAGTGCTCGGTGAGGTAGGTAATGCGGTTCGAGAGGAGTGCAATCTGCACTTCTGGCGATCCGGTATCGGCGTCATGGACCCGATACTGGTTGATGAGATTTGACTTCTGCTCCTTGGTGGTCGACAAAATCCGTCTCCTGTAGAGGTTGAAACCGTTGCCTGAATACACGTATCGCTGTAAGACGCGACACCATAACAGCGGCTCGGGCCGAAATCAATCCCGCCCGCCGCGCTAAAATCCCCCCGTGGCCGCCACCCGCTCCCTCGCCATCCCAATCCCCCACGAGGAGATCGCGGCATTCTGCCGCAAGTGGGGCATCCGCAAGCTCTCGTTCTTCGGCAGCGTCGTGCGCGACGACTTCGGGCCGGAGAGCGATGTGGATGTGCTGGTGGAGTTCAAACCCGATCGGATTCCGGGCTGGGAGTTCTTCGGCACGATCCCGAACGAGCTCTCACAGATCCTGGGCGGCCGGCGCGTCGACCTCGGCACGTTCGACGGCATTAACCGCTGGGTGCGCGCCGGAGTCCTCGGCGAGGCGATTCCCGAGTATGTCGAACAGGACTGACGACAGCGTCTTTCTCGGCCACATTCGCGATCTGTCGCACGTCGTGATGACGCTCGTCGCCGGCGCCACGAGAGAGCGCCTCGACGACGACGTCAAGCTGCAATTTGCGCTGACTCATGCGATCCAGAGCATCGGCGAAGCCGCGCGCCGCATCTCGCGCGCGTTCATCGACGCGCATCCCGAGATCCCGTGGGCCGACATCATCGGCATGCGGCACCGGCTCGTGCACGATTACTTCGCGATCAATCTGGATATCGTCTGGAAAGCAGCCACCGTGTCCGTGCCGCAACTCCTCGAACAACTCGAATCCCTCACCCCGCCAGAACCACCTTCGGCCTGACCTCGACCGGGCCGCCCTCCCGCAGCACGTTCACCACCTCGGCGATCGCAACGAGTTGATCGTGCGGATTGCCGAGGGCGAGGAGATCGCCTTTGCGGACAGGGACGCGCGGGACCATGATCACGGGCTGGCCTTGCATAAGGCGGGCTTGCTGCGGCCAGTCGATGCGCAGCTTCTCGAGCGGCAGGTCGATCTCGGCGAGCGACTGGAAGTGCGGTTTCGCGAGCAGCACGTCGAGGTTCGATTCGGCGGCGCGGTCGTACGGCAGCGCGTCGTCGACGCGGAAGTTGCCGATGGCGGTGCGGCGCAGCGCGGAGAGATGCGCGGGAATGCCGGCGGCCTGGCCGAGGTCGTGCGCGAGTGAGCGCATGTACGTGCCGGCGGAGGAACGCACGCGGAAATCGAGACGCGAGCCGTCGACGCGCAGCAGCTCAAAGTCGTAGATGGTCACGCGCTTCGGCTGCAGTTTGACTTCCTCGCCTTTGCGCGCGAGCTCGTACGCGCGCACGCCGTCGATCTTCTTCGCCGAAAACGCGGGTGGCATCTGCTCGATCTCGCCGCGGAAGCGGTCGACGAGCGGCGCGAAGTCGACGTGGGTCACATCCGTTTCGACCGCTTCGCCCGCGGGCGTGCCGGTGGAGTCGTACGAGTCGGTAGCCCAACCGAACTGGATCGTGCCCTCGTACGTTTTCTCCATCCCCATGAGATACGCCTGCAGGCGCGTGGCCTTGCCGACGCACAGCACGAGGAGGCCCGTCGCGAGCGGATCGAGCGTGCCGGTGTGGCCGACTTTCTTGATCTTCGCGCGCCGCCGGAACGTCTCGACGACGTCGTGGGAAGTGATGCCCGCTTTCTTGTCGACGAGCACCACGCCGTCGACGCTTTTCTTCTGCTCCATCATCCGGCGCGGATGATAGTTCACTCCTCCTCGACCGCGCGCAGCACTTTCAGCGCGCGCTTGCGCAGCGGTCCCATGAGCGGCAGCGAGGAGACGCGCAGGAGCTGCACGAGGAGATCGAGCGACGTATCGACGAGCCGCTGCGTGCGCCGCTGCCCCGGCGACTCGTCGATGATCCAGAAGTAGATGAGGCCCATGTGATACAGCCACAGCATCCGCGGCAGATATGGCGCGACGTCTTTCGGCACCGTGAGATCGGAGCCTTCGATGGCGCGCGCGTACCACGCGATGTTGTCGTCTCGCACTTCCTTCGTTTCCGGTCCGAACGGCGAGAGCGGATCGCGCGGATCGACGCCCGCTTTCAGCAGCGCGGTGAGCAGGCTGCGATGCTCCGCGAACTGCGCGAACTTCGCGTCGATGATTCCGCGGATGCGCTTCTTGATGTCCTTCGACGATGCGATCGCCTTCGCGAACGCCTCCCCCGCCTCCTTGTCGGAGCGGAGGTAGAACGCCATCACCAGATCTTCTTTCGACCGGTAATAGTAGTAAGCCGCTCCCGTCGCCACGCCTGCCTCGGATGCGACATCGCGCATCGTCGTCTCCGCGAAACCGTGCTCGCGAAAGAGACGCAGCGCGCCGTCGAGAATGCGCCCGCGCGTCTCCTCCGCCTTCGCCGTCTGTCCCCGTTCCGTCGTCAAATCGGCAAGCCCTCCGCGCGGCGCCGCACTTCCTCCAGCACGAAGCGCTGGATCTTCGACGCGCCGAAGTCACACCAGATACGCCAGTACGCGGCGGGAAACAAGTCGTGCTGATACCACGTGCGGCGCGTGACGCGCGTGCGCCGCGGCCCGAGCGATTCGATCACGAACTCGCCGCGGATGTTGCGATAGAAGCCGTGCAAATGCGGCGGATCGACTTCGCCGAACGGATTGAGCTCGTGCAGCGGCGGCGGTGTCGACAGCGCGCGCCACGCCAGCCGCTGGCCCGGCTGCCAGACATCGATACGCTCGATGAGCGTGCCGGTCGTAAGCGTGCAGACGCGCAGTCCGCCGACGCTGCCGCGCGCGATGCGCGTCTGCAGCGGACAGGCAATGCCGGCGCGAAAGAGCAGATCGCCTTTGGCCGGACGCACCTCGCCGAGCGCGACGATCGTGCGCCAGACCTCCGCGCGACTCGCGTCGACGACGATCGAGTCCGCGACCGAGTAGACCGGCGACGACGCGCGGCGCACCGACGCCTCCAGCACGATCGCACCGGCGGCGAGCACGAACGCGAGGATCGCCGCGGTACCTCCGCCCGGCACGCGGCGTTTGTGGAAGAAGCCATACGACGTCGCTGCACCGCCGATCACGAACGGGATGCCGATCGGCGACGCCATCAGCGCACAGACGAGACCCTCGCGCTGCATGAGCAGCATGCCGAAGACGACCAGGGCACCGCTGAGCAGCGAGATCAGCACCGAGAAGCCGAGCGTGCGCGGAGCCGTGATTGCGAGCAGCGCCGTCGTGGAGAAGCCGATGACGAACGGCACGAGGAGAAACAGCGCGACACCGTACGAGTACGCGATGTCCGTCGACAGCGCGATCAGGCCGTCGATCACCGCGGCGACGAACAGCGCGGCGACGAAGGCGCTAACAAGTCTCCGGCTGCCGTTCGAGCTCACGGGCCACCTCCTCATCACTGCGTAACGCAAGGATACGTGCAAGCTCGCGGCGATTCTCCGACAGCAGTTGCCACGCGACGCGCGCGAGCGGCCGCAGCGGGCCGCGCGCGAATCGGAACGCCCAAGTGCGATAGTCGGCGAGCGCCCAGAGACAGAGCAGCCACGCCGCGTCGTCGACGTACACCGCGCCTTCGTTCGTGATCACGACGAGCTCGCGCGGGTCGGCGTCGTGGTCGAGATCGGGGAAGAGCCGCCGCGCGCGCTCCGAGCCCGCGGCGACGAATGCCAGCGCGACGTACGCCGGCTGCTGCTGCATCCACGCGCGGACGCGCGAGCAGATGCCGCAACGCGCGTCGTACAACACGTACAGAGTGTCGATCACCACGTGCTCCCTTCCGCGCCGGCGCGCACACGCGCGCAGAGCTCGCGCGCCGCATCGGGCCATTCGGTGAACGCGAAGCGGAAGCCGCGCTCCGCCAGACGCCGCGACACCACGCGGCGGCTCTTGAGCACGAGCTCCGGCTCCGTGCGCAGCAGCCACGCGCCGAATCGCAGCACGAGTCCTCCGGTCGGAATCGCCAGCCGCGTGCCCCACGCCTTCGCAATCGCGCGCAGGAAGTCGCCGTTCGGCAGCGGATGCGGCGCGGCGAGGTTCACGACGCCGCCGACCTCGTCATCCGCGATGAGCCAGCGCACCGCGGCGACAAAATCGCGCTCGTGTATCCACGACATGTACTGCCGCCCGTCGCCGAAGCGTCCGAAACGCAGCCGAACGTGCCGCAGCATCGCGCGAAACGCGCCGCCTTCCTCCGCGCTCATCACCATCGCCGTGCGCAGCTTCACCTTCCGCGTCCTCGGCGTGCGCGCCTCATCGCACGCGCGCTCCCACGCCTCGGCGACCTCGATGCTGAAGCGCCACGCTTCCGGCGTGTCCGGCTCGTTGCCGCCGATGCGTCCCGTGACCTCGCCGTTGTCCGCGTCGTAGCGATGCGCGTAGATCGTGGCCGTGCTCGACTGCAGCCAGACGCGCGGCGGCCGCTTCGCGCGGGCGATGGCCTCGCCGAGGACGCGCGTCGACTCCACGCGTGACGCGAGAATCTCCGCGCGGTGCGCCGCGTCGTAGCGGCAGTCGACGCTGCGTCCGGCGAGGTTGATGAGCACATCCGCGCCATCGAGCTCCGCCGACCAAGGACCGAGCGTCCTGCCGTCCCACAGCACGCCGGCGTGGTTCTCGTCGCGCGTCAGCACGACGACGTCGTGTTCAACGGAAAGCGCACGCGTAAGGATGCGGCCGAGGTGCCCCGAGCCGCCGGCGATGACGATCTTCACGGTCAGGCCTCCACCGGCGGCACGACGTACTGCTGCGGGCGCACGGGCGGACGCGCGCCTTCGATGGCGCGGCGGCGCATCGACGAGAAGATGCGGATGTTGATGAAGTGCATCACGCCGAGGATCAGCAGCACGACGCCGATCTTCGTGCTCAGCCGCTCGATCGCCTCCGCCGCGTCGGCCGGGCGGTCGCTCATTCGCAACGCCAGCGAGACGTAGCCGATGTTGATCAGATAGAAGCCGACCACGAGCAGGTGGTTGACCGAGTCGGCGAGCGTCTCGTTGCCGAGAAACGAGTCAACGAGAAACACCCGCCCGTGCTTCTGGAGCGTCTGCGCGACCCAGATCGTGACGGTGATGCTGATGACCAGGTAGACGGCGTAGGTGGTGACTATGAGCATTGGCTTCCTCTCTTTCGAACGTGTTCAAAAGTAAGGTAAGTCGGTGGCTCGCCAGCGTCAAGGAGAAATTTGAACGAATTCAAAAACTAGACGATCGCCGCAAGAATCGCGACCAGCTCGCGCTTCGCGTCACCGATCGCCATCGGCATCGTGCATCCGCTCGCGGCCGCGTGTCCGCCGCCGCCGTAACGCGCCGCGACCTGCTGCACGTCGATGCCGGGCTTCGCGCGCAGCGAGACGCGCGTCGTTCCGTTGTCGCCTTCCTTCAGCAGCGCGGAGACGAGCACGCCTTCGATGTTGCGGCCGTAGTTGACGATGCCCTCGGTGTCCTCGGGCGTCGCGCCGGCGTCGGCGAAGAAGCGCCGCGGAAGCTCGAGCGTGGCGATCTTGCCGCCGGCGTGCATCTCGAGCGTGGTGAGGCAGAGGCCGAGGAGCTGGATCGAGCCGCGGGTGACGCTCTCGTTGATCCAGAGCGAGACGTCTCCTGGGACGACGCCGTGGCGCACGAGCTCCCGCGCGGCTTCGAACGCGCGCAACGTCGTGTTGTGATAGCGGAAGAAGCCGGTGTCCGTCGCGAGCGAGACGTACATCGCGATGGCGATGTCGCGATCGAGCTCGAGTTGCAGATGATTGCGGTTGAGCTGCAGCACCATCTCGCCGACCGACGGCGCGTCGACGTCGAGGTAGTTGATCTCGCCGTACATGCGATTGCCGAGGTGATGATCGATGTTGACCGCGGGACCGGGCAGCACGTTGAAGCCGGTGCGCTCGACCTCGGGACATTCCATCGTGAAGATCGCGTCGTACGCGGAGGGATAGTCGGGCGGCAGCACGTCGCTCACCGTCACTTCCCGCGCGCCGGGGATGTTGTAGAGCGGCTTGCCGAAGCCGTCGCGCACGACGACGCGCGCATCCTTGCCCATCTTGCGGATGAGTCCCTGCAACGCGAGCCCGCTGCCGAGCGCGTCGCCGTCGGGATTGCGGTGCGAGGTGATGAGGAAGTTGCGTCCGGCGCGGATGCGCTCGGCGACCTCGCGCGCGGCGGCGTCAGGATTCGGTGTCGGGTTCGTCGTTTCCGTGGTCGTCATTCGCGTCGTCGGCATTCGCGTCGGGGCTTTCGGGTTCGGCGTCTTCGCCTTTCGGCGGCATCACTTCGTGGAGGATGGTCTCGATGCGCAGCGCGCGCATGGCCGTCTCGTCGTAGCGGAAGTCGAGCTCCGGCGTGTAGCGGAGGTGAATGCGCTTGCCGAGGGCGTGGCGGATCTGGCCGGCGGCCTTGCGCAGCGCGGCCACGGCTTCCTTCGTCTTCTCTTCCTCGAGTCCGGTCATGTAGACGCGGGCGTAGTGAAGATCGGGACTGACTTCGACTTCGCTGATGGACGACCAGCCGACGTCGACGCCTTTCAGATCGTGGCGAAGGACCGCGGCGAGCGCATCGCGCACGTTCTCGCCGACGCGGGACGTTCTGCGTGTTTTCTTCATTTCATAGATCCGCTTCTTCGTCGAAGTCGAGCTTCTCGTTGATCCAGCCGGTGAGCACCGCGTCGGTGTTCGACTCGACGAACCGCTGGATTGTATCGAGCAACGAGTCTGCCGAGTCGTTGCGGTCGGCGATCAGGGCAACGGCGAGGCGCGCGCGCTGATGCAGATCCTGGAACGCGACCTCGTTGACCGCGACCTTGAAGCGGCGGCGGAGCTTGTCGCGCACGCTGCGCACGACCATGCGCTTGTCCTTGAGCGACTCGGCGTACTCGATGTGCAACTCGAACAGCGCGACGGCGACGATCATGTGAACACGAACGATGAGCGATGAACGCGGAACGATGAACATGAACGATGACCGGTTTCGCCCGGTTCATCGTTCATCGTTCAGCATTCATCGTTTGACGCATCAGCCCAGCGCCGGCTCGAGCTTCTCGATTTTGAAGGCTTCGATCACGTCGCCGTTCTTGATGTCCTGGAACTTCTCGATGCCGATGCCGCACTCGAAGCCCTGGCGGACTTCCGCAACGTCGTTCTTGAAGTGGCGGAGCGAGCCGATCTTTCCCTCGTAAATCACGCGGTTGTCGCGCAGCAGGCGGACGCTGGCCGTGCGCGGGATCACGCCGTCGGTGACCATGCAGCCGGCGATGACGCCGATCTTCGGCACCTTGAACGTGTCGCGCACTTCGGCGCGGCCCTGGAAGACTTCCTGGAACTTCGGATCGAGCAGGCCGACCATCGCGCCCTTGATCTCGTCGACCAGGGTGTAGATGACGGTGTAGAGGCGGACGTCGACGCCTTCCTTCTCCGCGAGCTCGGACGCGTTGCGCTCGGGGCGGACGTTGAAGCCGACCACGATCGCGTCGGACGCCGTCGCGAGGAGCACGTCGTTCGTCGAAATCGCCCCGACCGAGGAGTGGATGACGCTGACTTTGACCTCGCTGGTCGAGAGCTTGCGCAGCGTCTCGTTGAGCACTTCGACCGAGCCCTGCACGTCCGCTTTGACGATGAGGTTCAGTTCCTTGACACCGCCGCTCTGCATGCGCTGGAACAGCTGATCGAGCGACATGCGGCCGCCCTTCTGCTGGGCCGCCTCGCGCACTTTCTCCTGCCGCATCTGGCCGATCATGCGCGCCTGCGTATCGTCGTCGACGACGGCGATGGAGTCGCCGGCGTTCGGGACGTCTTCGAAACCGGTGACCTGCACCGGCGTCGCGGGACCGGCGTCCTTGATGCGCTCGCCGCGCTCGTCGGTCATCGCGCGCACGCGGCCCCACGTGGAGCCGGAGAAGAACGGATCGCCGATCTTCAGCGTGCCGTCCTGAATGAGCGCGGTGGCGACGATGCCGCGGCCGACTTCCTTGCGCGCCTCGAGCACCACGCCCTTGGCGGGCATGTCGGGGTTCGCCTTGAGATCGAGGATGTCGGCGGTGAGCAGGATCATGTCGAGCAGGTCGTCGATGCCCTGGCGCTTCACGGCCGAGACCTCGACGGAGACGACTTCGCCGCCCCACTGCTCGACGAGCACGTTCGCATCCGCGAGCTCGCGGCGCACGCGCTCGACGTTCGCGTTCGGCTTGTCGATCTTGTTGATGGCCACGATCATCGGGACCTTCGCGGCCTTCGCGTGATCGATCGCTTCCTTCGTCTGCGGCATGACACCGTCGTCCGCGGCGACGACGAGGATGACGATGTCCGTCACCTTCGCGCCGCGCGCGCGCATCATCGTGAAGGCCTCGTGGCCCGGCGTGTCGAGGAAGACGATCTTCCGGCCGCGCTTCTCGACGTGATACGCGCCGATGTGCTGCGTGATGCCGCCCGCTTCACCGCCGGCGACATTCGTTTCTCGGATGGCGTCGAGGAGCGAGGTCTTGCCGTGGTCGACGTGACCCATGACGGTGATGACCGGGCCGCGCGGCACGGTGCCGGTGACCTCGGTACGCTCCATCGCTTCCATCTCGACCGCTTCTTCGAAGGAGACGATTTCCGCGTCGATGCCGAGCTCGCGCGACACTTCGAGTGCGAGCTCGCCGCCGAGCGGCTGGTTGATCGAGACCATGAGCCCCTTCTTCATGAAGAGGTGCTTCATGAGATCGCTCGCCTTGACGTCGATCTTTTCGGCGAGTTCCTTCACGGTGACGCCTTCGGTGAGGGCCACGCGTCCGGTGGGACGCTTGAACTCGAGCACGCGCGCGTTCGGCGCGGACTGCTTGCGGGCGTCGCGGCGCGAGGAGACACGCTTCGGCTCGTCGACGTCGGGCAGGACGATGTCCGGACCGATGTCGTCGTTGATGACCTGCGTGCCCGAGAAGGGTCCCTTGGTCAGCAGTTCCTGATCGAACTCCGCGGCGCGCACGGTCTTGCCGCGCTTCTGCGTGCTCTTCTTCTTCTCGCGATCGTCCGAGGTCTCGTCTTCTTTCTTGCGACGGATGATGTTCGCGCCCGGCACCATCGGTGGCGGAGGCGGCGTATTCATCGGACGTCCGCCCGCGGGGCGGAAGTTGCCCGGACCCGTGCCCGGACCGCGCATGCCGCCAGGACCACCGGCAGGACGCGCTCCCATCGGACCGCCCGGACGCTGACCCATCGGACCGCCGGGACGCGGACCGCCAGGACCGGCGGGACGCGCGCCCATCGGCGCGTTGGGACGCGGACCCGACGGCGCGCCCGGCGCGTTCATCGGACGGCCGGTCGGCACGGTCTGCTGGCCGGCGTAGTTCGGACGCGGACCCTGCGGCGCACGCGCGCGCGGACCGGTGGGACCGGTCGGGCGGCGATCGGCGCCCGCGGGAGGCGGCGTGATCGGACGCGGCGGCGTGACGCGCGGACGCTCCGGTGCTGCCGGCGCCGGTGCGGACGGCTGCGCCGCTGCTGCGGCGGCGGGCGCCTCGCGCGGCGCTTCGCTGACTTCCGGCTCCGGCGTTTCGACGGCGGGCGCGGCTTCGGCGGCGACCTTCGGGTGCTTCTCGGGAGCCGGCGGCGCTTCCTTCGCGGCGCGCTCTTCGGCTTCCGCGGCCTCCACGAACTCCTGGATGATGACAGCCGGCTGCGCGGGCGCAACGACCGGCTCTTCCTTCGGCACCTCGCGTTTGGCGCGCACCGGCGGCTGCACGATCGGGCGTGGCGGACGCACCGCTTCCTTCTTCTTTTCGACCTGCGGTTTGTCCTCGCGCATGATGACGCTGCGCGTGCGCGTGGTCAGCTTCTTCCCGGTGATCAACGCCTGAATCACTTCAGGCTCGAGCACCTGGGAGGCGTCGGAGACCTCCGCGCCGAGCGACTGGAGCTGGAAGATGACGTCCTTCTCGGACTTGCCCATCCTCTTCGCGATGTCGCTCACTCGAATCTTTGCTGCCGCCATTCAATCTCCTTGGATCTGTTTACCGCCGGGCTTCGCGCGTCACATGATGAGGGACCCGATCATTCGACCGAGGCTTCTTCCTGCTGCTCGTCGGAAGCCTCTTCCGCCGCTGCATCGTCGTCTTCGTCGCCTTCTTCGGCGACAGCATCGCCATCGCCTTCATCGACCTGCTCGTGCTTGCGCGCGAGCTCGATCATTTTCGCCGCGGTCTCCTCGTCGACGCCTTCGATGGCCGTGAGGTCTTCGACGGAGGCGTTGATCACGGAGTCGAGGTCGTCGTAGCCGGCGTCCTCGAGCAGCTGCGCCCAATCCTCGGGCATGTTTTCGATCTCGGTGACGGCGGTCTGCGCGCGCGTCTCGGCCATCGCTTCCTGCAGCATGGCCGCAAGCGCGTCCGCGACCTCGCCCTTCACTTCCTCTTCGGACTTGATGTCGATCTTCGCGCCGATGAGCTCCGCCGCGAGCCGGACGTTGAGGCCGCGCTTGCCGATGGCGAGCGAGAGCTGGTCGTTGTCGACGATGACGTCGAGGTGCGGGCGATGCGCGCTCTCGTCGCTGGTGACGGAGACGCGGGTGATCTTCGCCGGCGCGAGCGCGTTCTGCGCGTAGTTCACGATGTCGTCGTGCCAGGGAATGATGTCGATCTTCTCGCCGCGCAACTCGCGGATGATGGACTGCACGCGCGAGCCCTTCATGCCCACGCACGCGCCGACCGGATCGACGTCGCGCTCGCGCGACATGACCGCGATCTTCGCGCGCTCGCCCGGCTCGCGCACGGCGCCCTTGATCACGACCGTTCCGTCGTAGATCTCCGGCACTTCCATCTCGAAGAGCTTGATGAGCAGACGCGGGTCCGTGCGCGAGAGCACGACCTGCGGTCCCTTCGGCTGCGTATGGACGTCGACGATGACGGCCTTGATGCGGTCGCCCTGCGAGTAACGCTCCGCGCGCGACTGCTGCGAGCGCGGGATGATCCCCTCGGTCTTGCCGTTGAGATCGATGATCATGTCGCCGCGCTCGAAACGCTTCACGTAGCCGTTTTCGAGCTCGCCCATCTTGTCCTTGAACTCGTTGAAGACCTTCTCGCGCTCCGCCTCGCGGACCTTCTGATAGAGGACCTGCTTGGCCGACTGCGCGGCGATGCGGCCGAACTCTGCGGCATTGCCGCTGAGCACGATCTTCACTTCATCGCCCTGTTCGACCTCGGAGTCGAGCTTCTGCGCCTCGTACGTGCGGATCTGCGTGTTCGGATCGCGGACGACGTCCACGACTTCCTTGGTGATGAACGGCAGGCGGATCGGCGTGCCGATCTCCGCGTTGGAGTCGACTTTGCGCGCGGCCGCGAGCGTCCACTGCGCCTGCGGGTCTTCGATCTCGTTCTCGTCGGCGACCACTTCCTTGACCGCCATGACGATCACGGAGCCGTCGGTGCGGTTGATCTTCGCCTCGATCGGCTCGCGCGTCTTGTAGTACTTGCGCGCCGCGGTCGAAAGCGCATCTTCGAGCGCCGCGTAGACGCGATCCGGCTCGATCGACTTCTCGTAAGCCAGCGCCTTGATGTCTTTGTCGTTGAACATCCCGTTAGATCTCCACTTCCAAACGCGTTTCCTTGATGTCCGCGAGCGGGATCGCGTAGTCCGGATCTTTTTTCACCACCGGATCGGTGACGACGACGGTGGCTCCATCGAACTGCTTGAGCGTCCCGACGATGACGTGCAGGCCGCGGACGGCCTTGCTCGTTTTCACGCGCACGAGACGGCCGACGAACTTCTCGTAGTCGGACGTGCGGTAGAACTTCCGGTCCAGGCCGGGCGACGACACCTGCAGCTCGTACTCGGCCGGAATCGGATCCTCGACGTCGAGCCACGCGGACACCTGCTGCGAGACGAGCGAGCAGTCGTCGATCGTGACGCCGCCCTCCTTGTCGATATCGATGCGCAGCAGGAACGCGTGTCCCTGGCGCCGATAATCGATGTGGACGAGCTCCAGCCCTTCGGATTCGACGATCCGCTGGACCTGCTGCTCGACCCGTTCCGGTAGTCCGTTCATTAGCCCCATCAACAAAAAAAGCGGCCGAATCGGCCGCTTTCGAAAGGTGTTGCTCGAAAGCCGTCGAAGACTAACACAGCACTGCGTTTGCCGACAACAGAGGCTTCCCGGGGACGATTCCCGGAAACGGCTCGCCGGTCAGGGGTCGAAACGCCCCGGCGAAATCCCCTCGCCGTCGACGATGCTGAGCTGCGCGCACAGCTGGATGAGCCTGCGTCCGTCGCGGTCGGAACGGCGGTACGCATCGCACAGCAGCTCGGCCTGATCGTGGTCTTCATTCGCGGAGATCGTGAAGCCCTCGTGCGGCTGCCCGGGATCGTGCGTGCGCTTGCGACGCCAGTGATCGTTCTCGAGCGCGTAGCAGATGTAGCCGGTCTCGTTCGCCACGCGCGCGGCGGGGAGATACGCGGCGCCCGCCACTTCCTTGTCGCGCGCGTCGGCCGTGAGCTGTCCGAAGCGGAAGATCGGCATGCGGTCGATCGAATGCTGCGGCAGCACGCCGCGCGCGTTGAGCTTCTGCTCCTCGAGCGCGCGCGTGATGCAGCGGCCGATGATGGTCTTGAGCTGCGCGCGCGTCGCCTCGTCGAGGTTCTCGAACTCGAGTCCGGAGTGATAGACCGTGAGGCCGTCGGCGCCGACGGAGAAACGCTCCAGCCGCGAGCGGACGATGCGGCAGTCGGTCGCGATCTCTTCCCCCTCGCAGACGAACGAGAGCCGCGCATGCGCGCCGGCCACGAGCGGCACGTGATGCTCCACCCGCGCGCCGAGCACGCTCACGTCGACGAGCACCACCTGCGTCGAGCCGAGCCGCGCGAGCAGAGGCTGCGCCAGGTGCACCCGCTGAACACGGCGGGTTCGTGGGCTTTGCATGCGGCGCAATGGTACAAAAAAGGCCGCGCCTCTCGGCGCGGCCTTGCGTCAACGTCCCGGGAAAGGATCTTAGTGGTGCACGCTGCGGTGCATCAGCGTCTTGCCCGAGCCGTTCGGGTAGATGACGGTGATCGCTTCCGGCGAGAGCGCCTGCATGTACTGCGCTTCGAGCGTCGTCGCGTCACCCGACTTGTTGTCGAGGATCGAGCCGTACGCGAGGAAGGCCGGGCAGCCCTGCGTGCAGCCGCTCGGCGAATCGGGGCTCGGGCGGTTGTTGCGCTGCTCGACGGTGACGAAGAAGTTCGTGCCGGTGATGTCGTTGCCGAACATCTCGCCGAAGCCCTTCTGCACGCTGCCGAGCGGGCCGAGGTCGAGGTGATACTCGCCCTTCTTGCTGGTCGCGCTGGTCGAACCCTGATAGAGCGTGACGACCATCTCGGTCGTGTTGTACTGCGACGCGTTCACGAGGCCGATGTTCGTGCGGAACGTGCCAGCGGCTCCGGCGAGACCGGTCTGGCGGATGCCGGTGATGAAGATCTTGTCGAGACCCTGCGCGCTCTGGAGCGAGCTCACGAAGTTGTACCAGGGAATGCCGGAGAAGAGCTGGCCCGTGGTGCCGTCGTTGACCGAGCCGCCGTTCGGGATCTGATAAATGCGGCTCTCCGCGCTGATGGCGCGATAGTTCGGGCTGTTGCCGTTGTCGTCCTGCGTCTCGGGGCCGCAGTTCGCGCCCTTGAGGCAGCCGTTGAAGATCAGCTGTCCGTAGCCGTTCTGGCCGAGAACCGTCGGGAAAAAGTCCGTGATCTCGCGACGCTCACCGGCCGTGAGCGTGATGACGTTCTTGAACTCCGTTCCCGAGCCGCCACCTTCGCCGATCGGCTGATAGATCACCGACACGTCGACGTCTTCGGTCTGGCTGAGGTTCGACAGATACACGTCCGAGATGAACGTACCGCTCGAACCACCCACGTGACCGGCGACCGGCAAATACACCTGGTCCGCACCGCGGAAGTTACTCGCGGATGCGCCGAACGCGCAGAGCATCATGGCCGCCGCGACACCGAGTTTCTTCATGAACATATTCTCCCCTTTAACACCACGTGATATTGGTCTGCACTGCATCCAACGATATGCTGCCGCCGCATTCTACGCGAATCGCGCGCTGCTGCTCCACATCGTTGTCAACGAACGTATACGGATCACATCCGGAGAACGTCACCCTCGTGAGCACTACGTCTGAGGCCGCCATCACCCCCGCTCACGCCGGTCTCCGCCTCGACCGTGCCCTCGGCATCCTCTTCCCCGAGCACAGCCGCAACTTCCTCGCACGCCTCATCGAAGAAGGACGCGTGCGCGTCGACGATCGCGTCGCGGCCAAACCGTCGCAGCGCGTCGAGGACGGGCAGCGCGTTGCGATCGACGTGCCCGATGCGGCGCCGTCCTCGGCGGTCTCGCAGGACCTTCCGCTCACGATCCTCTACGAGGACGACGACCTCGTCGCGATCGACAAACCCGCGGGACTCGTCGTCCATCCCGCGGCGGGACACGCCGACGGCACGCTCGTCAACGCGCTGCTCTTCCACGTGAAGGACCTCTCCGGCGTCGGCGGCGAGATCCGCCCCGGCATCGTGCACCGGCTCGACAAGGACACGAGCGGCGTGATGGTGATCGCGAAGCACGACGACGCGCACCGCAGGCTCACCGAGGCGTGGAGCACGGACGCCATGCGCAAGGAGTACCTCGCGCTTGTCTACGGCACGCCCGATCCCGATCGCGGCACCATCGACGCGGCAATCGGTCGCGATCCGCGCGACCGCAAACGCATGGCCGTCGTCGCGAACGGTGGACGCCGCGCCGTGACGGACTACGAGCTGCGCGAGCGGTTGCGGTACGTCTCGCTCGTGCAGTGCCGCCTCCGCACCGGGCGCACGCATCAGATCCGCGTGCATCTGAAGCACGCCGGACATCCGCTCGTCGGCGATCCGCTCTACTCCGGCCCGCAGTGGCGCGGCATTCCGGACAAGAAGGTGCAGCGCACGCTCGCGTCGTTCACGCGGCAGGCGCTGCACGCCGCGCGCATCACGCTGCCGCATCCGCGCAGCGGCGAGCGGATGACGTTCGTGGCGCCGCTCGCGCCGGACTTCGCGGCATTGCTCGACGCGCTGCGCTAGGGAACCTGTGCCTTGTACAGAGGTTCCTCAATCCGCGCCGCGGAGCGCATGCCATCCGAGGTTGCCGGCCACGAGATCGATCGCGGCGTGCGTTGCGATCGCGGGCCAGATCGAGCCGGAGAGAAACAGCAGTCCCGCGAATGCGAGCCCGACGATCGCCGTACGCGCGACGTGACGCCAGCCGAGGTAGACGTGCGCGAAGCCGAACGCGAGCGAGCTCGCGAAGATGGCCAGTCCGAGTCCGAGGAACGCGTTCGCATACGTGAGCAGGAAGCCGCGGTAGAGCACTTCCTCGGTGAAACCCGCGGTCAGCGCGATCGCGGTGAACGCGCGGAGCTCGGCGCGCGTATGCGGCAGCAGCAGTTCCGCGCGATGGAAGGACCGGCGGACGAGCGGCATCAGCTCCGGCCGCGCGATGAGCTTCCGCCGCTGCGCGAGCATCACCGCGAGATAAGCGGCGCCGATGGCGAAGCCGAGCGCGAACCGCAGCGGTGGTCCAACCGCGAATCGAAAGCCCTGCCACGCGGCGGCGTCACGCCGCGACACGAAGAGGACGCAGAGCGTGACCGTCCACTGCAGTGCGAGACCGATCGCGTAGTAGCGCAGCCGCGAGCTCGCGGCGGAGGAACGGCCCAGCTGTCGGTAAAGCACGACATCGACCAGCGGGTTGACGAGCACGATCCACAGCGCGAGCAGTTCATTCATGACCGCGCGATTATTCAATAAAAGTTGAATAATCGTCAAATACGCTACATTCGCCGGCGACATGGCCAGGAAGCGTGCAACGCAAACGGTGAACGGACTCGCGCAGGTCCGCGCCCTCTCCCACCCCACCCGCCTCCGTCTGCTCGAGCTGTTCGCGGCGCGCCCGCGGACGACGAAGCAGGCCGCGGAGGCGATGGACGAGTCTCCGACGCGGCTCTACCACCACGTGGCCGCGCTCGAACGTGCGGGCCTCATCCGGCTGCGCGAGACGCGGCCGAACCGCGGGACGACGGAAAAGTACTTCGAGGCCGTCGCCCATCGTTTTCTCGCCGACGAGCAGACGTTCCCAACGTCACGCGCCGGCGCGCGCGAACGCGCCGCGATGGGCATGCTGGTGTTCGATCAAGCGCGCAACGAGCTCGCCCGCGCGCTGGCGACGGCGGACGACGACTCGTCGGAGTTGATCGTCGCCGTGCGCGGCGTGCTCCGCCTCTCCCAACGCGCTGCCCGCGCGCTCCGCGATGACCTCCTCGGCGCGCTCACCCGCACGCAGAACGCGGCGCGCGGTCCGCGCACGCGCGGCACGCGCTACGCGATCACGATTTCGATGGTGCCGGTGAAGGAGGAGGGAGAGGAGTAGCGATCCCTCACCTGCTCCCTACAAAATCGCTCCCGCGATCGTCGCCGTCAGAAAGTTCGCCAGCGTCCCCGCGATCATCGCGCGCAAGCCCAGCCGCGCGAGATCGCCGCGACGCGACGGCGCGAGCGAGCCGATGCCGCCGATCTGAATCGCGATCGACGAAAAGTTCGCGAAGCCGCAGAGCGCGTACGTCACGATCACGAAGCTGCGCGGCGAGAGGCTCGAGCCGACGCCCGGCTCACCGAGCTTGGCGAACGCCACGAACTCGTTGAGCACCATGCGCGTGCCGAGGAGATTCCCGACCGTGATCGCGTCCTTCCACGCTACGCCCATCGCCCACGCGATCGGCGCGAAGACCCAGCCGAGGAGAACGTCGAGGCTCGCGGGGAACCAGGCGAAGTAGCCGTGCACGTAGCCGAACATCCCGTTCACGAGCGCGACCAGCGCGATGAACGCGATGAGCATGCCGGCCACGTTCAACGACAGATGCAGTCCTTCGATCGCGCCGCGTCCGGCCGCATCGATCACGTTGACGTCCTGCTTCGGCACGACCACCTCGACGTCGCCGCCGGTCTTGGTCTGCTCCGTCTCCGGCACCATGATCTTGGCCATCATGATCGCGCCCGGCGCGGTCATGATCACCGCCGTGAGCAGGTGAATGACGTCCACCTTCGCCACAAGGACGTACGCGGCCATGATGCCGCCGGAGATGTGCGCCATGCCCGCGGTCATGATGGTCATCAGTTCCGAGAGCGTCATGTCGGGCAGGAATGGGCGGATGGTCAGCGGCGCCTCGGTCTGGCCCATGAAGATCGACGCCGCGACCGACGTCGACTCCGCGCCCGACGCGCCCATGAAGCGCGACATCAGCTTCGCGAAGAAGCGCACCACGATCTGCATCACGCCGAGGTAGTAGAGCACCGCGAAGATGGACGCGATGAAGATGATCGTCGGCAGCACCTGGGTCGCGAAGACGAAGCCGATCTTGCTGTTCGCGGCGCCGAGGTCGCCGAAGACGAACGTCGCGCCGACCTGCGTGTAGCCGATCAGATTGTTGACGACGCCCTTCATCGTCTCGAAGAGATACGCGAGCAGGTTGAACGCGAGGAACAGATACAGCGAGACGATGCCGAAGACGATCCAGAGAATGCGGCGCGCTTCGGCCGCGATGCGCTTCGCGAGCAAGGCCACGACGACGGCCACGGCGACGAACACCAGCGCGGCGCCAGCGCGCGTGAGAGGCGGCGTGATCGAGGCGAAGAGCGCGGAGATCTGCGTGCCTTTCAGCACGAAGATGGCCACGACGATCTGCAGCGCGAGGCCCCAGATCACGGGGCGCCACTTGATGGCTTTTCGGTTCGTGGACATCGCAAACGCGATCAGCAGAATCGCAAAGAAGCCGATGAGGGCCGTGGCTCGCTCCATCTGGACGCTCCGTTCGTTGGCTGGATTTTTCGGGCAGAACCGCCGCCAGCTTTATGAACGAGGGACGGTCGGCTGTCAACGCTATACTCGCGCGCCATGCTCGAAGCGCTCGACACCGCCGTCTCGTACATCCGCAGCAAGTCTTCGCTCGCGCCGCAGACCGGCGTGATCCTCGGCTCGGGCCTCGGCAACGTCGTCGACGCGGTCGAAACCGATGCCTCGATTCCGTACGGCGAGATCCCCGGCGCGCGCGCGTCGACGGTGCTCGGACATCAGGGCCGCCTCATCCTCGGCCGCGCGAACGGCGTCCCCGTCGCGATCATGCAGGGACGCGTGCATTTCTACGAAGGCTACGAGATGGGCGAGGTGATGTTCCTCGCGCGCGTTCTCGGCCGCCTCGGCATCAAGCGCCTCGTCGTCACGAACGCGGCCGGCGGCATCAACACGTCGTATGTCCCCGGGGATCTGATGCTGATCTCCGATCACATCAACTTCATGGGTGTGAATCCGCTGCGCGGTCCGAACGTCGACGACCTCGGCGTGCGCTTCCCCGACATGAGCGAGGCGTATCCCGAGTCGCTGCGCAACATGGCCAAAGAAGTCGCCGCCGGACTCGGACTCTCGTTGAAGGAAGGCGTCTACCTCGCGCTCTCCGGACCGACGTACGAGACGCCCGCGGAGATCCGCGCGTTCCGTGTGCTGGGCGCCGACGCCGTCGGCATGTCGACCGTGCCCGAAGTCATCGCCGCGTCGCACATGCAGATCCCCGTCCTCGGCATCTCGTGTATCACGAACATGGCCGCGGGCATCCTCAAGCAGAAGCTCACGCATCAGGAAGTGATGGACACGACCGCGCGCGTGCAGCAGCAGTTCACCGCGCTCGTCCTCGGCATCCTCGCGCGCTTCGGCGCATCGTGAACGCTGCCGGCTGTCGACGCGTCTACCGGGCAATGACCTTCATCGGCGTGCGACTCCACGTCGTGGTCATCGTCCCTTCCACGAGCTGACCCGTGTCATCGAGGCGCAGCGTCATGTGCCCGAAGTCGAGCGGCAGGAACCACCGATCGTCGCCTTCGGGCAGCATGGCTTCCCATCGCGTCTGGCCCCAGCGAACGAACGGCGTGCCGTCGTGCAGCCGGATTTCGAACGTAAAGTCTCTCCCCTCGAGCGCGTATCCGCGGAGCAGGCGCGCGTCGAACGGTTTGCCCGGCGCGAGCGAAACAGTCGGCACGGTGTACTTCTCGCGGAAGTACATCGACGCCACATCGCGCGCGATCGTCCTTGCGACGGGAGAATTGTTGTTGGAGAGCACGACGACGCTCAGTTCCGACTCCGGAAAATAGTTGATGATCGCGTTCGCGCCGGGGGCAGAACCGTTCGCCTCCAGGACGTTGCGATCGAGCAGAGTCGTGTTCTCGTCTTCGGTATCCCACAGCGCCCGTTCTTCGTTCGTGAGCAGTGTCGTCGTATACGCGCGTGCAAATCGCATGAGGTCGCGCGTCGTCGAGTACGAAGCCCCGCCGCCGGTTTTCCATGACGTGTCTTCCGGCCCGCAGACGGACAGGACGTCGCTGAACGGCCCCGGCATGTAGCCGTTCGCGAGGCGCGGAACGACGACCGTCGTCGACAACTCGCCGGAGTCGCGCATGCCCGCCGGATCGTAGACGTACTTCTTCACCACGTTCGCGTACGAGTCGCCGGTCACGCGCTCGATGATGTGCGCGAGCACGGCGTAATTCCAGGTCGTGTAGGAGTACTTCTGTCCGGGGACGCTGTCGAGGGGCTCGGACTTGATTGCATCGACGGCGTCGGCGGTCGTGAAGTTCCGGCGAAAGATCCCGCGCCATTTGTCCGAGTCCTGAATGCCGGAGTGGTGATCGAGAAGATCCGCGACCGTGATCTTGTCGGCCGAGGGAAAGTCGGGCACCCACTTGAACAGCGCGTCCGTCAAGGCGAGCTTCTTCTCCCGGACCAGGTGCATGACCACGACAAACGTGAATCGCTTGCTGATCGAGCCTGCCTGGAAACGCGTATCGGGCGTGTTCGGCACCCCGAACTCGTAGTTCGCATTCCCGAAGGCTTTGTTGATCAGTACGTCGTCGCCCTTTCCCACCAGGACCACGCCGCTGAACGCGTGGTACTTCACGTACGGCGCGACATACTGTGCGACCGATCGGTCGAGCTCCTGCCGTGACGGCGGAACGGCGGCGGTCGCGGTGGCAACGGCAAAAAGGAGGATCGCGCACTGGCTGAGCGATTGAACAGCGAAACGCTTGGCGTTCATGGGCTGGATTGTGCGATCGCCGCGGAGTCGCAGCAACGTTCGCGACACGAACTGCTCGACGTCCGAACCAACGTCTCGCATCCCTTCGCTCCGCGGCACGAATCCGCGCGGTTCGGCGCGGCGTCGCGTCAGGGCACGAACTTGTAGCCGACGCGGTGCACGGTGATGAGGTGCCGCGGCTCGGACGGCGTGCTCTCGATCTTCTGCCGCAGCCGCGCCATGTGCGTGTCGACCGTGCGCGTGAACGCCGCGCTGTCGTAGCCCCAGACGTGGTTGAGCAGCGCGTCGCGCGACACCACTTCGTCGGTGTGATCGATGAAGTAGCGGAGGATGCGGAACTCCCGCGGCGTGAGCTCGAGCGGCAGCTCGCCTTTCGTCGCCTGGTAGGTGCGGAAGTCGACGCGGACGTCGCCGAATTCGACCTCGTCGCCCGCCGCCACGCGCGAGGTGCGGCGCAGCACGGCCTCGACACGCGCGAGCAGCTCCATGAAGCTGAACGGCTTCGTGACGTAGTCGTCGGCGCCGAGCTTGAGGCCGACGATCTTGTCGATCTCCTGGCCGCGCGCGGTGAGCATGATCACCGGCGTATGCGCGTTCATCCGCCGCAGCTCCTTGCAGACATCGAGGCCGCTCTTCTTCGGCAGCATGACGTCGAGCACGATGAGGTCGTGGCCGCCGCGCATGGCGAGGTGCAGGCCGGCTTCGCCGTCGGCCGCCATCTCCACCTGAAAGCCTTCGAACTCGAAGCCGTCGCGCAGCGCGACCGACATCGCGGGATCGTCTTCCACAATCAGGATTTTGCTCATGCGAACTCCGTCGTCGTTGGGATCGGCACTTCCTGTTTCGCGGCGAACGGCAGCACAATCGTGAACGTGCTCCCCTCGCCCGGCGCGCTCGCGACCTCGACGCGTCCGCCGTGCGCGCGCACGACGTGCTGCACGATCGAGAGCCCGAGGCCGCTGCCTTTCACGTCGTGCACGAGACCGCTGCCGACGCGATAGAACTTCTCGAAGATCTTCTTCTGCTCGGACGGCGCGATGCCGATGCCGCGGTCGCGGATGGCCACGCGCACCTCGCGTCCGACGTCGACGGCGACGTCGATCTCCTTGCGGTCGCCGGAGTACTTGACCGCATTGTCGAGCAGGTTGACGAGCACCTGACCGAGCGCGTCCTTGTCGAGCGGCAGCACCGGACGCGCGGCCGGCGCGCGGAACGCGATGGCCACGCCGGCTTCGCGCAGCGGCATCGCGAACGCGTCGACGGTCTGCTCGACCAGCGCCACGATGTCGGTCGCGCAGAAGCGGTACTTCTTCTCCGCCGACTCGATCTTGGAGAAGTCGAGGATGTTGTTGATGAGCTGCGTGAGCCGCCGGCTCTCGGCCTCGATGTACTCGCCGTACTCGCGCACCTTCTCCGGCTTTTCGACGCGGCCGAGGCGCATGTACTCGCCGAACACGCGGATCGAGGAGAGCGGCGTGCGCAGCTCGTGCGAGACGTTCGAGACGAAGTCGCTCTTCATCTGCGAGAGGCGCATCTGCCGCGCGACCGCGGCCAGCGCGAGTCCGATCGCGCCGAGGAGGACGATGAACGCGCCGCCCGTCCACAGCACGTTGTTGCGGAAGTTGTACGCCGCGATCTCCTCGGGACTCGCGCAGAGGTCGCGCACGCCCGCGCGCCAGTTCGTGAAGACGAAGCCGAGCGGCTGCGTGATGAACGGACTGCCGCCGGGCATCTTCGGGAACTGCTCGCCGATGCGCAGCGCCATCGGATCGGACGGCATGTGCCGTTTCAGCGCGCGTGCGCCGATCTCCGTCATCGCCCAGCGCGTGCGCTCCGGATCGAGCACGACGCCCGCGACGCCGACCACGCGCCACGACGCATCGACCACCGGCCGCAGGATGATCGCGTGCCGCGGATCGCGCTCGTCGACGCTGAGCGACGGCTGCGCGACGCGCCCGAGCTTGTGCGCGACGTGCCACGAAACCGTGGCCATCTTCACCGCTTCGATCTCGTCGTCGTGCGGCAGGCGCTCGACGGCATTCGCGTCGAAGTAGCCGGTCTCGTAGACCGGACCCTTGAAGCGCATGGCGAAGAACGTGTGCGCGCCGGGAACGGGATGCGCGCGAAAGTGCGCGCCGAGGTGCATGACGTCGCGGAGCTGGAGCTCGGTGAGCGAGAGGGCCATGCGCGCGTCGTGGCGCATGCGCGTCTCGATCTCGGACGTCGCCAGCTCGAGCGACGTACGCATCGAGTTCCGCTCCGCCATCATCGTCTTCTGTTCCAGCGATCGCAGGAAGCGGTACTGCATCACCACGAGCGCGATGAGCGGCACGATGACGACCGGCAGCAGCCAGAAAATCGAACGGCGGAAGAGATGACGCATCGGGTCGGCGGTATCGTCGCACGACCTCCGGACGGCACTTGTCACAACTTGTGTCGTCCCTGTCAGCGGTTGAACGCGTAGGCGACTTTCGCGAAGACCGAATCGTCGTTGACGCCGACGAAGAACACCGTCTGGAACGTCAGCTTGTAGCCGTACAGCGCCGACACGACGCGCTTCCGCTCGTGCTCGACGACGTCGCCCGCATACAGCGCCGCGTTGCGCGTCGTAGTCCCCTGTTGCGCGACCACGCGCATGAGCGACCGCGCGGAAAACGTGTACGTCGCCTGCACGAACGCGGACTGCGCGTCGAAGAGCCGTCCGGCATCGAGGTCGAGCCATTCGCGCGAGGCGGTCGCCTGCAGTTGCAAATGATCGGTCGGACGCACGGTGCCGCTCAGCGACAGATTCGCGCCGGTGCCGGTGCGCCCTTCCGCGTAGTCGATCTTCTCGCCGGCCGCGCCTTCGAAGCGGAGCGCCGGCAGCCAGCGCGCGGGCGCGGCGCGCAGCGAGAACTCGACGAACTGCGTCGTCAGCATGCGTCCGTTCACGCGCTCCTGGTTGTGCGCGCGCAGCGTCACCCAGCCTTCGCTCCCCCACTTGCCCTGAAAGAAGAAGCCGGGAAAGAACTGCGTGTGCACGCGCGCCGCGCCGTCGTACTCGTGCGCGTAGTCGACACCCAAGTACGTGCGCAGGAACGTGATGCCTTTCTTCGGATAGAGGTGCCCGGCGACTTCGACGTACGTCTGGCGGATGCCGACCTGCGGCAGGAAGCCGTCATCCGCGCGGAACTCCGGCGAGTACTGCCGCGCGCCGGCGTACGCGTCCCAGCGCGGCGCGTCGTGCGTGTAGTAGACGCGGGCCGCGTTGCCGCGCGCGCCGTCGGTGTCGCTGAGCAGGAGCTGGCCCGCGACGCGGTCGCGCTTCGACGGCTTCCAGAGAAAGTCGGGGCCGAGGACGCGGTTGTACGTGCCCGACTCGTTCTCGCGCGCGGTCGCGAGAAGTCCGACGAACGACGTTCCCAGCGTGTGCCGCAGCCGTCCGACGAGCACTTCGGATTGTTCCTGCGGGATCTCGCTCGAGCCGTACGGGCCGGGCAGAATCGTCGAGCCGCCCCCGCGGTCTTCGGCGAGGAGTAGCGTGTACGCGTTCGTGCCGCTCTGTCCCGTGGCGCGCATGCCCCACGCCGGTGCGGTGATGGCGCGCGTGTAGACGGCGGTGAGCGGCGTCGCGAGCAGATCGACGCTCTCGAGGAAGAACGCGCGCTTTTCCGGATACGAGATCGCGAAGCTGCTGTCGGTGGCGAGCTGCGGCACATCCGCTTCGATCTGCGAGAAATCGGGATTGAGCGTCGCGTCGAACGTGAGGCGCGCGGAGGGATTCCACTTCAGATCGAAGCCCTGCTCGCGCATCGTCGAATACGGCGTCAGCGTGAAATGGCTGCCGGTGGGCAGTCCGGCGATGCCGCTGGCGACCGCGGAGTGACAGACGAAGCAGTTCGAGTTGCGCGGGATCGGCGTGTTGGCCATGACGTAGCGGAAGTCGCGCGGGTAATTGCGGATGAGCAGCACGCCCCACGTCTGCGGATCGGTCGACGGGTAACGCAGCGACGAGAGCGGGATGCGCAGCTCCGCCGCCCACCCTTCCGGCGTGCGCCGCGCCACGGCCTGATAGACGAAGTCGGGCGAGAAGTCCTCGTCGCCGCTCGTGTCGTTGTAGACGCTGTCGGTCTGCACGCCGCGCGGGTTCACGCGGAACTGCACGGCAGCGCGGCGGTCGTTGGCCGTGTCGATCATCACCGCGACGTAGTCCTGATCCTCGCGCACCTGATCGCGGTCGACGAGCGGCGCGCGGATCTCGCGCGGACGCGGATCGTCGGCGCGGAACGCGACGTACACCGCCTGATCGTCGTACGTCAGCAATCCCGACGTCTTCACCGGCGGCGCGGTGTTGTCGCCGCGAAAGTACTCGACGAACGAGTCAATGCGCGTCGCGTGCGCCCAGCCTGCGTCGGCGAGATCGCCGTCGATCGTGATGGCGCCGCCGGAGCGTTTGGCGAGGTCGATGTGCGCGGGCTCGGCGTGGAGATTCGTTGTCCCTACGAGCAGTAGAAAAAGCAGCGTGCGTCGCATGACGCGACGATGCGCGCCGCGGGCGCGGGCAGTCTGCCCCTCCCGCGTCACACGATGTAAAACGACGTTACGGTGATGAACGGCAGGTGAACGGGTTGACAAACGTCAACTGACAAAGGAGGGGCCGATCGCCATAATGACGCCGTCCAATGGTCGATAAAACAGCACTCGATGGCCTTCGCATCGCCCGCACGGAAACCGTCGCCGCGCCGCGGCGCAAGCCTTGGTGGATCGTCATCCCGATCGTGCTCGTCGTCGCGATCGCGGCGTGGGCGCTGACGCGCGGCTCGAAGAAAGAAGTCAAGGTCGCGCAGGCGCGCGCGATCGCCGCGGCGTCGACGAACGGCGGCGCGGTGCTCAATGCGAGCGGCTACGTCACCGCGCGCCGGCAGGCCACGGTGTCGGCGAAAGTGACCGGCAAGATCGATCAGCTGTTCATCGAAGAAGGCATGCACGTGACGGCGGGCCAGGAGCTGGCGCGCCTCGACGACTCGCTCACGCAGAAAGGGCTGCGGCTCGCGGAAGCGGAAGCGACGTCCGCGTCGAGCGCGCTCCAGGAGACGCGCGTGCGCATCCGCCAGGCGCAGCTCGACTACGACCGCGCGTCGCGGCTCGCCGCGAGCGCGATCTCGTCGAAAGCGGACGCCGACCGCGCGCTCGCCGAGCTCGATGCCGCCAAGGCGCGCCTCGCCGCGCAGAGCGATCAGTACGCGAGCGCGCAACGGCAGGTCGAGCTGCAGCGGCAGAACGTCGACGACACCATCGTGCGCGCGCCGTTCGACGGCATCGTCGTCTCGAAGGACGCGCAGCCGGGCGAGATGATCTCGCCGATGTCAGCCGGCGGCGGCTTCACGCGCACCGGCATCTGCACGATCGTCGACATGGCCTCGCTCGAGATCGAGGTCGACGTCAACGAGGCCTACATCAACCGCGTGCATCCGAACCAGAAAGTCGAGGCGATCCTCGACGCGTATCCCGACTGGAAGATCCCCGCGCACGTCATCACCGCGGTGCCGACCGCCGACCGCCAGAAGGCGACGGTGAAGGTGCGCATCGCCTTCGACGCGCGCGACCAGCGCGTGCTGCCGGACATGGGCGTGAAAGTCGGTTTCATCACCGACGACAGCGCGCCCGCCGCCGCGCCGCTCGTGGAAGTGCCGAAGACCGCCGTCCGCAAAGACGGCGATCAGGATGTCGTCTTCGTCGTCAAGGACGGCAAGGCGGAACGACGCGCCGTCAAGGTCGCCGAATCGGAAGGCGACTTCGCCCGGCTCGCGTCGGGCGTCTCCCAGGGGGAGAGCGTCGTGAGCGAAGGACCCGATCTGCAAGACGGCGACGCCGTCAACGTCAAACCCTAGGCGAAGCCGTCAAACCATAGGCGAGCCCTCGTCGCAGTAAAAACCATAGGCGCCCCGTCGTCGAGGCCTCGGCGACGCCGTCAACAATCAACGCAGGAGAACAACCCAATGCCCAACACCCTGGTCAGCCTGTCCAACGTCGAGAAAGTCTTCCATCGCGGCAGCGAGGAAGTGCGCGTGCTGAACAACCTCAGCCTGACCATCGCGTCGGGCGAGTTCCTCGCGCTCATGGGTCCGTCGGGATCGGGCAAGTCGACGCTGCTCAATCTCCTCGCGGGCCTCGACCGCCCCAGCGCCGGCTCGATCCAGATCGACGGCCAGCGCATCGACACGCTCTCGCGCCGCGAGCTCGCGCACTGGCGCTCGCGCCACGTCGGCTTCGTCTTCCAGTTCTACAACCTGTTGCCGGTCTTGACGGCCGCGCGCAACGTGGAGTTGCCGCTGCTGCTGACGAATCTCTCGTCCGCCGAACGGAAGCGCCACGTCGCCACGGCGCTCGAGATCGTCGGCCTCTCGCATCGCGCCAAGCACACGCCGCGCACGCTCTCGGGCGGCGAGCAGCAGCGCGTCGGCATCGCCCGCGCGATCGTCACCGACCCCACGCTCATCCTCGCCGACGAGCCGACCGGTGACCTCGATCGCAAGACCGGCGACGGCATCCTCGACCTGCTGCAGGGTCTCAACCGCGAGCACGGGAAGACGATCGTCATGGTGACGCACGACCCGCACGCCGCCGACCGCGCGTCGCGCCGCCTGCACATGGTCGACGGACAGCTCTCCAGCGAGATGGCCGCATGAAATACGCGCTGCTGATCCTTTCGAACTTCAAGCGCCACAAGCTGCGCACGCTGCTGACGATCGGCTCGATCCTCATCGCGTTCGTGCTGTTCGCGTATCTCTCGGCGATCCGCCGCGCGTTCCAGATGGGCGTGAGCGTCGCCGGCGCGAACCGCCTCGTCGTGCGCCACCGCGTGTCGCTCATCCAGCCGCTGCCGCAGAGCTACGAGCGCCGCATCGAGCAGATCGACGGCGTCGTCGACGCGACCGAGAACGCGTGGTTCGGCGGCCTCTATCAGGACAAGCCGACCGCGTGGGCGCAGATCGCCGTCAATCCGCCCGAGTTCCTCCAGATGTACCCCGAGTTCATCCTGCCGCCGGCGCAGCGCGAGGCGTGGTTCAAGACGCGCACGGGCGCCATCGCCGGACGCAAGACCGCCGAGAAGTACCACTGGAAAGTCGGCGACAAGATCGTCCTCACGGCCACGTACCTGCGACCGAAGACCGGCGGCAACGCGTGGACGTTCGATCTCGTCGGCATCTACGACGGCGCGAATCCCGAGACCGACACCACCGCGTTCTACTTCCGCCACGACTACATGGACGAGAACCGGATGTTCGGCAAAGGCATGACCGGCTGGTACGGCATTCGGGTGAAGGATCCCAAGTACGCGGAAGACGTCGCGCGCAAGGTCGACGCGACGTTCGCGAACTCGCCGCAGGAGACGAAGACGGAGACGGAGAAGGCGTTCGTCAAAGGCTTCGCCGAGCAGATGGGCAACATCGGCGCGATCGTGCAGGCGATCCTGTCCGCCGTCTTCTTCACGATCCTGCTCGTGGCCGGCAACACGATGGCGCAGGCGGTGCGCGAGCGCATCAACGAGCTCGGCGTGATGAAAGCGATCGGCTTCACCGACGCGCAGGTGCTCTCGTTCGTCCTCGCGGAATCGCTGCTCATCGCCATCGTCGGCGGCCTGGCCGGCCTCGGTCTCGGCTGGATGTCGGTCGCGCAGGGCGATCCGACCCACGGCGCGCTGCCGATCTTCTTCTTCCCGCCCGAGGCGCGCACGCTCGGTCTCGTGATCGCGCTCGCCCTCGGCCTCGTCGCGGGCGCGCTGCCCGCGCTGCAGGCGATGCGGCTCAACGCCGTCGACGCACTTCGGAGAGAGTAATGAAACCGTTCCGTCAACTCGCCGCGCTCATCGCATTCAACGTTCGCACGCTTCGCGGCCGCCTCGGCTCCGCGGGCGCCGCCGTCTTCGGCATCGCCGGCGTCGTGGCCGTGCTCGTCGGCGTCCTCTCGATCGGCGAAGGCTTCCGCCGCGTGATGGTCGTCGCCGGAAAACCCGACACGGCCATGGTGCTCCGCGCCGGCGCCGACAACGAGATGACGTCCGTGCTGCTCCGCGACGACGTCGAACTGATTCGCAACGCGCCCGGCGTCGCAAAAGACGCGCAGGGCAAGCCGCTCCTCTCACCCGAGCTCTATGTCGTCGTCGACCTGCCGAAACGCTCGTCGCACACCGACGCGAACGTGCCGCTGCGCGGCATCTCGCAGGGAGCGTTCGCCATCCGCCCCGAGGTCAAGATCATCGAAGGCCGCACGTTCGAGTGGGGCAAGAACGAAGTGATCGTCGGTCGCGGCGCGCACAGCGAGTTCGCCGGCACCGACGTCGGCTCCGAGCTGCACTTCGGCACGAACGTCTGGAAAGTCGTCGGCATCTTCGACGCGAAGGGCTCGATCTCCGAGTCCGAGCTCTGGTCCGATGCCGCGGTCCTCGGACCGGCGTATCAGCGCCACGCGTCGAACTCGATCGTCATCGCGAAGCTCGCCTCGCCCGCCAGCTTCCAGCAGTTCAAGGACGCGCTCACGTCCGATCCGAAGCTCAGCGTGAAGGTGCAGACCGAGACCGAGTACTACGAGTCGCAGTCGCGCACGCTGCGCGGGCTCGTCACCGGACTGGCGTTCATCGTCTGCAGCCTCATGGGCGTCGGCGCGATCTTCGGCGCGCTCAACACGATGTACACCGCCGTCGCGGCGCGCGCGCGTGAGATCGCGACGCTCGAGGCGCTCGGCTTCGGCGGCTTCGCGGTGATGATGTCCGTCATCGTGGAAGCGCTGCTGCTCGCCGTCGCCGGCGGCGTCCTCGGCGCCGGCCTCGCGTATGTCGCATTCGACGGCTACCGCGCGGCGACGATGAACTGGCAGACGTTCAGCCAGGTCACGTTCGCGTTCGACGTCAACGCACGCCTCATGACGTGGGCGATCGTGTACGCGCTGTTCATCGGACTCGTGGGCGGTTTCTTCCCCGCGATCCGCGCGGCGCGGATGCCCGTCGCAAACGCGCTGCGCGAGCGCTAGCGAAACATTCGCGCGATCAGAAATCCGGCGGTGCCGGCTGCCATGCAGCCGGCCACCGTCGCGGCGACGTTGATGGCCGCGCCGCCGAACGCGCCGTCGCGCAGCATGCGCAGCGTCTCCTCGTTGAAGCTCGAGTACGTCGTGAAGCCGCCGAGGACGCCGGTGACGAGGAAGAGACGCAGGTCGGACATCGGCACGAGCTCCATCACCGCGCCGATACAAAAAGAACCGATGAGATTCACGATCATCGTGCCGTACGGAAAGCCGGGACCGAGCCACGCCACGGCCGCGAGCGCGGTCGCGTAGCGGCCCGCGCTGCCGAGGGCGCCGCCGAGCGAGACGTAGAGAAAGCGCGCGAGCACGTCGCGTATCATGTCATCGGAAACCGATGATCCATTTCTACCACGTGACGAAGCGCTTCGACCGCTACTCGACCGCGCTGTACGACGTCACGTTCCACATCGACAAAGGCGAGTTCGTGTTCCTCACCGGACCGAGCGGCGCCGGCAAGTCGACGCTGCTGAAATTGATCCTGCGGCAGATGGCGCCGACCGAAGGGCAGGTCGTCGTCAACGGCCGGAACCTCAACGCGATGAAGAAGTCGCAGCTGCCGTGGTTCCGCCGCGAGATCGGGATGGTCTTCCAGGACTTCAAGCTCATCGAGCGCATGACCGTGTTCGAGAACCTCTCGTTCATCCTCACGGTGCTCAACGTGCCGCCGAAGGAGCACAAGAAGAAGGCGTACCAGGCGCTGCGGATGGTGAACCTGCACCACAAGCTGAACGCGTATCCGCTGCAGCTCTCCGGCGGCGAACAGCAGCGCGTGGCCATCGCGCGCGCGCTCATCAACGACCCGCTCGTGCTCGTCGCGGACGAGCCGACCGGCAACCTCGATCCCGACCTCTCGCACGAAATCGTGCAGATCTTCGCGGAGGCGAACCTGCGCGGCTCGACGGTGCTCCTCGCCACGCACGACCGCGATCTCATCCGCAGCAGCGGGCGCCGCACGATCCTCCTCGAGCACGGACGCCTCGCCGAAGAGAAAGCGCGCGTCGTCGAGCCGCGGCCCGCGCGCGAAGGCGTCTTCGGCCTCGGCGGCTAACGCCTCATGTCGACGCGCGAGCCCGAAACTCCGTCGAACACGTTTTCGTACTTTTTCCGCGAGGCGGTGCGGCGGATCTACGTGTCGAAGCGCACGAGCTTCGTCGCCGTGGCCATGATCGCGATCTCGCTGTTGATCGTCGGCGTGTTCCTCCTCATCGCGGAAAACCTCAACCGCGCCGCGGAAGAATGGCAGGGGAAGTCGCGCGTCATCGTCTATCTCGAAGTCGACGCGACGCCGGAACAGATCCACGCCGTCGACACCACGCTCGCGGCGATCCCCGATCTCACGCATCGCCGCTTCGTGACGCGCGAGGAAGCGCTCGCGCGCTTCAAGACGTACTTTGCGAACCTCTCCGACGTCGTCGGCCAGCTCGACGACAATCCGTTCCCCGCGTCGTACGAGGCGGACGTCGCGCCGCACCTCGCGCAGTCGCGCGTGTTTCACCAGCGCATGGACGCGCTGCGCGCGACGCCCGGCGTCGATCAGGTGCAGTACGACTGGGAATGGATCACGCGCCTGCGCCGGCTCGTGAGCGTGATCAACGGCATCGGCCTCGTCGCCGGCGGCGTGCTCGCCATCGCCGCGGCGTTCACGATCGCGAACGTCATCCGCCTGACGATGATGCTGTACCGCGAAGAGATCGAGATCATGCGCCTCGTCGGCGCCACCGAGCGCATCATCCGCGGGCCGTTCCTGATCGAAGGCTTCCTGCAAGGCACACTCGGCGGCCTCGTGGCGGTCGCGCTGCTCTACGCGCTCTTCCGCGGCGCGCAGCACGCGCTCGCGCCATCGAGCTCGATCCTGTGGGGCTTTCTGTTCACGACGTTCCTGCCGTGGCAGAAGGTCGCCGCGCTCGTCGCCGGCGGCATGGTCGCGGGCTGGTTCGGAAGCTGGTTGTCGGTTCGCGAGCGAAGCGAATAGCATCGCCCGCGCATGCAGATCGTCGAGTGCGTTCCCAACATCTCCGAAGGCCGCCGCGCTGAGATTTACGACGCCGTCGCTGCCGCCGCGGCGTCGGTCTCCGAGGTCACGCTGCTGAACGTCGATCCCGGCGCGGATACGAATCGCACCGTGATCACGTTCGTCGGCGCGCCCGACGCGGTGCTCGAGGCGGCGTTCCGGCTCGTCAAGAAAGGCATCGAGCTGATCGACATGACCACGCACCGCGGCGCGCATCCGCGCATCGGCGCGGTCGACGTCGTGCCGTTCATCCCGGTCGCGAACGTGACCATGGACGAGTGCGCGGAGCTCGCGCGCAAGCTCGGCGAACGCGTCGGACGCGAGCTGCAGGTGCCGGTGTATCTCTACGAGCACGCGTGCAGCGCGCCGCATCGGCGCAATCTCGCCGACGTCCGCGAAGGCGAGTACGAGGGCTGCGCGCGCAAGCTCGCCGATCCGCAGTGGCAGCCGGACTTCGGACCGAACACCTTCGTGCCGCGTTCGGGCGCGATCGTGATCGGCGCGCGCAAGTTCCTCGTCGCGTACAACGTCAACCTCAACACGCTCGACAAGCGGCTCGCGAACCGCGTCGCGTTCGACATCCGCGAGCGCGGCCGCATGAAACGCGACGCCGACGACAACCCGACCCTCGACGAGCACGGCGAGCCGGTGTGGGAGCCGGGGCTGCTGAAGTCCGTGAAAGCGGTCGGCTGGGTGATCCCGGAGTTCGGCTGCGCGCAGGTGTCGATCAACCTCACCGATCTCGACATCACGCCGCTGCACGTCGTCTTCGACACGTGCGACGAGCGCGCGCGCGAGCGCGGCCTGCGCGTCACCGGCTCGGAGATCGTCGGTCTCGTGCCGCGCCAGGTCCTGCTCGACGCCGGACGCCACGCGCTCGCGAAAATGGGACGTCCGACCGGCGTGCCGGAAGGCGCGCTCGTGCACGCCGCGATCCGCACGCTCGGCCTGTCGGAAGTGAAGCCGTTCGATCCGAAAGAGCGCGTCATCGAATATCGCCTCGCTACGTTGCCGCCGCGTCTCGCGTCGCTCTCGCTGCGCGACTTCGTCGACGAGCTGTCGAGCGAGTCGCCCGCGCCGGGCGGCGGCTCGGTCTCCGCGCTCGCGGCGTCGATGGCCGCGGGACTCGCCGCGATGGTGGCCGTGCTGTCGCACACGAAGAAGGGCTTCGAGTCGAAACACGAAGCGCTCGATCGCATCGCCAATCGCGCTCAGGAGCTGAAGGATCAACAGCTCGCCGCCGTTGACGCTGATACCGCCGCATTCGACGCGCTGCTCGACGCGATGCGCATGCCGAAAGGCACGCCCGAGGAAATCGCGGCGCGCGACGCGGCGCTGGCCGATGCGACGGTCGTCGCGGCGGAAGTGCCGCTGCGCGTGCTCGAGAGTTGTCCCGAGATCATCGACCTCTGTCGCGAGATCGCGCGCATCGGCATGCAGGCGTCGCTGTCCGACGCGGGCGTCGGTGCGCAGGCCGCGCGCGCGGCGGCCGCGGGCGCGTACCAGAACGTCTGCATCAATCTCGCGGGACTCACCGACGCAACGCGCAAGACGTCGCTGCTCGCGCGCGCGGACGCGGCGTGGCAGCAGTCGCGCGAGCGGCACGCGCTCGCCGAAGACGAGATCCTCGTGAAGCTGCGCGAGCAGGCGTGATGGCCGCCGATCCGCGCGACCCGCGCGCCTCGTCGCTGCTCGTGCCGTCGACGACGTTCGACCGCGGCGACTTCGTCCTCGCGGGACTGCCGTTCGACAGCTCGATTCCCGCGCGCTCGCGTCCCGGCGCCAAACACGGTCCGCACGCATTCCGCGAGGCGCTGCCGTCGCTCACGACGTTCGGCAACGGCATCGAGCTCTCCGGCCGCATCTGCCGCGACCTCGGCGATCTCGAGCTGCCGCTCGACTCGATCCGCGCGGCGCACCAGCGCGTGCACGCGTTCGCGCGCGACGTCTTCGCCGCCGGCGCGACGCCGTTCTTCATCGGCGGCGACAACGGCCTCACCGGCGCGATCCTCCGCGGACTCGCCGACGCGCGTCCGAACCTGAAGCTCGGCCTCGTCGTGATCGACTCGCACTACGACGTCCGCGAATACGACGACGAGGACTCGCTCTCCAGCGGCACGCCATATCGCCGCGCGCTGGAGACGCCGATCTGCCACGGCTCGCGCACCTTCATCCTCGGCACGCGCGACTTCGCGAACTCGTCGTACTACGACGCGTGGGTGCGCGAGCAGGGCATCACCACGATTCCCGTCGACTGGTTCGATCTGCACGCGGCATGGGAGCTGGCAGCCGAGGTGCGCGCGAAGCTCGAGCAATCGTCGGATGCGATTTTTCTGTCGATCGACATCGACGCCGCGGAAGTTCCCGGCTCGTCAGCCGCGGCGCCGGGCACGCTCACCGCGCGCGAGACGATCGCCATCGTGCGCCAGCTCGCCGCGTCGCCGAAGCTCATCGGCGCCGATCTCTCCGAGCTCTCGCCGCCGTGGGACGTCGACGGCCGCACGGCCAAACTCGCGGCGCGGCTGTTCCTCGAAGTCTTTGCGCCGTACACTGTGCGGCACAACGTCCAACCGAGCCCCCGGATCGAGAAGGAGTCGAGATGATCCACGCATTGCTGTTGACCGCGAACCTGCTCCTCGCTGACGACGCCGCGACCGCGCAGGCCGCCGCCGCCGTGCGCACCGGGGCCGCCGAGACCACCGCGAACGATGCGCACGGCTTCGCGCACGACGCCGTGCAGTTCAAGTTCACCGCGACCGACGACGGCGGCTCGATGGAGCTCCGCGCAAAAGACACCGCGGACCTCGACACGATCGACGCAATCCAGAAGTACCTGAAGGCGATCGCCGGCGACTTTGCGACGAACGATTTCTCGAAGGCGGAGTCGGTCAACGGCCGCATGCCGGAGGGAGTCGACGCGATGGAACGCCTGCACGACTCGATCTCCTACGGCTACGAAGCGCTGCCCGACGGCGGGCGCATGCGTCTGCAGACGGGCAACGCCGACGCGGTCGCCGCGATCCGCGCGTTCCTCAAGTTCCAGACGGTGGCGAATCGCGCGGGCAACTCGTCCGCCGAGTAACCGCGCACTGTTCGCACAATGTTGACTTGACCCTCGAACCGGTTCCATGGCCTACCTTGCGTACCCATGGAACTGCTGCTGATCGGTGAAGTCGCGAACGCCGCGGGCGTGAGCGTCGACACGATCCGCCACTACGAGCGGGTCGGCGTGCTGCGCGACGTCGCGCGCGACGCCAGCGGCTACCGCCGCTATCCGCCGCACACCGTCGAGCGCGTGCGCATGATCCGCCGCGCGCTCACGCTCGGCTTCACGCTCGACGAGCTCTCGCGCATCTTCCGCCAGCGCGCGGCGGGCAAGCCGCCGTGCCGCGAGGTGCGCGCTCTCGCCGACCGCAAGCTCGCCGAAGTCGAAGAGCGCATCGCCGCCCTCACCACCGTGCGCGCGGCACTCGTCGACACGCTCAGCTCATGGGACGACCGCCTTCGCGACACGCCCGACGGCGCGTTCGCGAATTTATTCGAGACGCTGATGGAGGAAACGAAATGATTCAGGCACTACTGCTCACCGCAAACCTGCTCCTCGCCGACGACGCCGCAATGGCCTCGTGTCCGCTGCACGCGCAGCACATGGCCGAAGCCGCCGCGAATGCGAATGCCGGCGACGCGCATGCGGACGGGAATCACGCCGCCGAAGTCGATCATCGCCACGACTCGTTCGGTATGGCCCACGACGCGGCGCATCACAGGTTCACCGCGACGGACGACGGCGGCACGATCGAGCTGCGCGCGAACGACGCCGCGGACGCGAAGACCATCGCCGCGATCCAGAAGCATCTGCAGTCGATCCGCGGCGAGTTCGCGAAGAACGACTTCTCGAAGCCGCAGTTCGTGCACGGACGCATGCCCGACGGCGTCGACACGATGCAGCGCCTGCACGCGTCGATCATGTATCACTACGAGCCGCTGCCCGACGGCGGACGCGTGCACCTCATGACCAAGAACGCCGAGGCGATCGAAGCGATCCACGCGTTCCTGAAGTTCCAGGCGGTCGAGCACCGCGCGGGCGATACTGCCGCGCAGTGAAACGCCTGCTCGCGCTCCTCGCGGCGGCGGCGCTCCTCGCCTGCCGCCGCGAGACGTTCGTCGAAGCGCACACGCACCTTCGCTTCGTGCGCGTGCCCGCGGGAACGTTCGCGATGGGCTCGCCCGCGAGCGATCCCGGTCATCGCGCGGATGAAACGCTCCATCGCATCACCATCGCGCGGCCGTTCTTCCTCTCCGCGACGGAAGTCACGCAGGCGCAGTGGACGGCGATCATGGGCCGCAATCCGAGCTGGTTCCGCGGCGATCCGAACGCGCCGGTCGAGCGCGTGTCGTGGCTCGAAGTGCAGGAGTTCCTCCGGCGATTGAACGCGTTCGGCGAAGGACGGTTCCGTTTGCCGACCGAAGCGGAGTGGGAGTACGCGTGCCGCGCCGGCACGACGACACCGTACGCGTTCGGCGCGACGCTGACCACGCGGCAGGCGAACTTCGACGGCAAGCGCACGATGCGCGTCGCGTCGTTCGCGCCGAATGTCTGGGGCCTTTACGACATGCACGGCAACGTCTGGGAGTGGTGCGCGACCGAGTACTGCCCGTATCCGCTCGAAGCGTGCGGCAGCAAATACAAAGTCATCCGCGGCGGCAGCTGGTACTTCGGCGCCGACAGCGCGCGCAGCGCGTTGCGCTACACGCACGAGCCGCAACTACGCGGCTTCAGCATCGGCTTTCGCGTCGTTCGCGACAGCGACTAAGTCCCGAATTCCCACGCCACTTTCTTCAGCACGCGATCCACGCGCTCGACGAGCTGCAGGATGTCCTTCTTCGCATGCGCGGCGGAGAAGAACGCGGCTTCGAGCTGCGACGGCGGGAGGTAGACGCCTTCACCGAGCATGAGGTGAAAGAAGCGCGAGAACTTCTCGCGGTTCGACTTGTTCGCCGACGCGAAGTCCGTCACCGGACCTTCCGTGAAGAAGATCGTCCACATCGAACCGACGCGGTTGAACGTCAGCGGCACGGCGTGTTTCTCCGACGCCGCGCGCACGCCGTTCTCGAACTCCGCGCTGCGCTCTTCGAGGTCGTCGTAGATCGACGAGTTGCGCAGCACGCTGAGCGTCGCGCGTCCGGCGGCGACGGCCACCGGATTCCCGGACAACGTGCCGGCCTGATACATCGGGCCGAGGGGCGAGACGTACTCCATCAGCAGCTTCGATGCGCCGTACGCGCCGATCGGCATGCCGCCGCCGATGATCTTGCCGAGCGTGGTGATGTCGGGGCGCACGTCGTAGCGCGCCTGCGCGCCGCCGTACGCGACGCGGAAGCCGGTCATGACTTCATCGAGGATCAGCAGCGACGCATGGTCGTCGCAGATCTCGCGCAGTCCCTGCAGGAATCCCGGATTCGGCGGAATGCAGCCCATGTTGCCGGCGATCGGCTCGACGATGATCGCCGCGACCTCGTCGCTCATCTGCGCGCGCACGTCGTCGAGGTCGTTGTAGCGCGCGATGAGCGTGAGCTCCGCGAGCTCTTTCGGCACGCCCGCGGAGTCGGGCACGTTGAACGTCGCGCCGCCGGAGCCGGCCTTCACGAGCAGCGAGTCGACGTGGCCGTGATAGCCGCCTTCGAACTTGAGGATCTTGTTGCGCCCCGTGGCCGCGCGCGCGAGCCGCAGCGCGCTCATCGTCGCCTCGGTGCCGGAGTTGACGAGGCGCACCATCTCCATCGACGGCACGGCCTGCACGATCATCTCCGCGAGCTCGATCTCCGCCGCGGTCGGCGCGCCGTACGAGAAGCCCCGCGTGGCCGCCTTCTTCACCGCTTCGACGACGTAACGATGGCCGTGCCCGAGGATCATCGGCCCCCACGAGCCGACGCAGTCGATGTACTGGAGATTGTCGGCGTCGAAGATGCGCGAGCCTTGCGCGAGCTCGATGAACGGCGGCGTGCCGCCGACGCCGCCGAATGCGCGCACCGGCGAGTTGACGCCGCCCGGAATGACGTCCTGCGCGCGCTGGAAAAGAGCGTCCGATTGCTTACCCATAGTCGCGGCGGATTATATGAGCCGCAGCAGCGATCTTCCCTCGGGCCACGGGCCATATCCCGACGCGCCGTTGATGTGTCCGGCGTCGCCGATGAAGACGATCCGGCTGCCCCACGCGCGCGCGAACTCCTCGGCGCGCGCGACGCTCACGTACGGATCGATCGTGCTGGCCACGACGAGCGACGGAAACGGCAGCGGCACGAGCGGCATCGACGCGAAGCTGCGTCCTTCGATCGGATAGTCGGGCGCCTCGACGTCGCTCGGCGCGACGAGGAACGCGCCGCGCACGCCCGCACCGCCGCGCTGACGGACCCACTCCGCAACGAGCGAGCAGCCGAGGCTGTGCGCGGCGAGGAGCGGCGGCGCGTCGCAGGCGCGGATCCCGGCGTCGAGCGTGGACACCCATTCGTCGCGATCGGGATGGTCGAAGTCGCGCTGCACGACGCGGCGGAACTCGTCGGGCGACTCGGCTTCCCAGTGCGTCTGCCAGTGCTGCGGACCGGAGTTCCACAGACCGGGAACGGTCAAGACATTGACTATGTGCATAGGACCATCGTCAGTACGCGTTCTCGTGACGCAGCCCGTGCAGCACGGTCATGAAGAGGATCTTCACGTCGAGCAGCAGCGACCAGTTCTCGATGTAGTAGAGGTCGTGCTCGATGCGCATGCGGATGGACGTGTTGCCGCGCCAGCCGTGCACCTGCGCCCAGCCGGTCATGCCCGCGCGCACTTTGTGGCGGAGCATGTAGTGCGGGAACTCGGCGCGGAACTGCTGCACGAACTCGGGGCGTTCCGGACGCGGGCCGATGACGCTCATGTCGCCGACGAGCACGTTCCAAAGCTGCGGCAGCTCGTCGAGCGACCACGCGCGGATCACGCGACCGACGGCCGTGCGCCGCGGATCGTCTTTCTCCGCCCACACCGCGCCGGTCTGCTGTTCCGCGCCGACGCGCATGGAGCGGAATTTCAGGATCTCGAACGGCTTGCCGTCGAGTCCCATGCGCGTCTGGCGGTAGAACACCGGCAGCCCGTCTTCGATCCAGATCGCGAGCGCTACGGCGAGCATCACCGGCGAGAAGAGCAGCAGCGCCGCGGCGGCGACGACGAGATCGAACGCGCGCTTCACGAAACGGCTCCACCCTTCGAGCGGCGTCTCCGAGAGGTTGATCGTCGGCAGTCCGTCGAGGTCTTCGACGCGCGAGCGCAGCGCCATGAACTGCAGGAGATCGGGCACGACGTGAATCGAAACGCAGCTGCGCATCAACCGGTCGAGCAGCGCCATCATCGCCTGCGACGACGCGTGCGGCATGGCCACGAACACGTGGTCGATCGCGTGCTCGGCAACGACTTCCTCGGCGTTCTCGATGCGGCCGAGGCGCGGGACGCCGGCGAGGTCGCTATCGTCGCCATTGCCGTCACCGTTGGCGAGATAGCCGACGATGCGGAAGCCGAGGCGCTCGCGATGCGAGGCCACGCGCTCGAGCACCGCGCGCGCGAGATCGCCGTTGCCGGCGATCAGCACGCGGTCGAGATCCTTCCCTTCGCGATGGCGACGCTCGACGACGACGCGCACGAGCGTGCGTCCGATGGCGGTGAAGATCATCGCCAGCACGAGGAACAGCGCGAGCGTCGCGCGCGAGTAGACCGCGGTCGAGTCGGGGCGGATCCAGAGCAGCACGCCGGAGAGGACGACCGTGCCGACGATCGAGCCGATCGCGACGCCGACCCATTCTTCCGCTTTGCCGCGCGTGGGACGGATGCGATAGAGCCCCTGCACGGCGAACGCGAGCGGAAAGACGATCGTCACGAGCGGGAGGAGCTTTGCGTACGTCGCAAACTCCTGCTGTCCCTTCGTGACGGGGATGAGCTCGAACTGGAAGCGCAGGAACCAAGCGCTGAGCATGGCCAGGTTCGACGCCACGGCGTCGTTGACCAGGTACACCGACGCGAGGGTCTTGTGCTTTTTCTCGATCATCCGCGAACTCGTTCCAGCGCCGCCGCGAACCGCGCGTCGAACTGCGCGCGCGAGAAGGCGGAGGCGTGTGCGCGAATGGCCGCGCGGTCCCACACGCGGGCTTCGACCGCGTCGAGCGCGCCGCGCAGCGACTCTACGTCCGGCCGTGGAAAGAAAATTCCTGTCACCCCGTCGACCACCGAATCCAGCACGCCGCCCTCGCCGAGCGCCACCACCGGAGTCCCGAGCGCCATCGCCTCGAGCGGCGTGATCCCGAAGTCCTCGACTCCCGGCAAAATCAGGCTTTTCGCCCGTGCCAGCCGCTCGATGATACTCGCTCTCGACGCCGGTCCCATGAAGGTCACGCCGCTCCCGCTGCGCGCGCGCAGCTCGCCGAGCAGCGGTCCGCCGCCGGCCACGACCAGCTTCCGGCCGGACGCTACCGCCGCGGCAACCGCGAGCTCCACCTTCTTGTACGGAACGAGCGCGGAAACCATCATGTGGTAGTCGTCGCGCCCCTCGCGCAGCGGCGTCTCGAGGAACTCGTCATCGACATACGGATGCACGAGCTCCGCGTCGCGGTCGTAGTAGCGGCGGATGCGGTCGCGGACGAAGCGCGAGTTCGCGACGAAGTGCGTCACTTCCTTCGCTGTCGCAACGTCCCACCGCCGCAGCCACGGCGCGATCGACTGCGCGGCCGCGCGCCGCAGCATGTTTTTGCGCGGAAAGTAATCGTCGAAACGATCCCAGATGTAGCGCATCGGCGTGTGGCAATACGAGAGGTGCGGCTTGCCGCGCGCGTCGATGCCCTTTGCGACGCAATGACTGGACGACACGATGAGATCGAACTCGCGGAAGTCCCAGCGCCGCACCGCGCGCGGAAAGAGCGGCAGGAGCGTCCGGTAGTCGCGCGCGCGCCGCGCGAGCGGCTGCAGTTCCGACGTATGGATCGTGCGCGACTCGATCTTCGCGGAGACGGAGCCGGGAAAGTGGAAGAGCGTGAAGAGCTCGGCGGACGGCAGCGCGTCGAGGATCGCCTCGAGCACCGCCTCGCCGCCGCGCATTCCGGTCAGCCAGTCATGGACGACGGCGACGCGGCTCATTGCCTGCTTCTTTCTCGCTCTCTTTCAACGCGCAGGCATTGCAGATGTGATCGTTCGCGAAATACTCGTCGGCCGGCACCTGCGCGAGGCACGTCACGCAGTAATGCTTGCCGGTGCGCTCCGGAAGCTCGCGCGGCGGAGGCTCGTCGTGCATTGGCGGAGCATCATAGCGGGAATGCATGCTTGTTGCTGGTGGCAGGAGGCACACGATGATCACCGTCCGCCGCGCCGACGAGCGCGGTCATTTCGACCACGGCTGGCTCAACACGTACCACACGTTTTCCTTCGCCGATTACCACGATCCGCGCTTCATGGGCTTCCGCTCGCTGCGCGTCATCAATGAGGATCGCGTGAAGGCGGGCGTCGGCTTCGGCACGCACGGCCACCGCGACATGGAGATCCTCTCGTACGTGCTCGAGGGCACGCTCGCGCACCGCGACTCGATGGGCAACGGCTCCGCGATCCGTCCCGGCGACGTGCAGCGCATGAGCGCCGGCACCGGCGTACTGCACAGCGAGATGAATCCGTCGGAAGACGAGGGCGTGCACTTTCTGCAGATCTGGATTCTCCCCGAGCGCCGCGGCCTCACCCCCGGCTACGAAGAGAAGCATTTCGATGAGAACGCGCGCCACAACACGCTGCGCCTCGTCGCCTCGCCCGACGGCCGCGACGGCTCGGTGACGATCCATCAGAACGTGTCCGTCTATTCGACGCTGCTCGACGGCGACGCGTCGGTGACGCACGCGTTCGCGCCGAACCGCGCGGGCTGGCTGCAGGTCGCGCGCGGCGAAGTGGACGTCAACGGCACGACGCTCCGCGCGGGCGACGGCGCGGCCATCGAAGACGAGGCATCGGTTACGATCGTGGGACGCGGCGCCGAGGCGCTGCTCTTCGATCTCGACTGATGCTGCTGCTGCCGCGGTTTCTCCTGGCCATGTTCGCGAGCGTGCTGAGGAAGCGCCTCGGCACGCTCGACGAATCGCAGGTCACCTTCACCGCGCTGCCCACCGACTGCGATCTCAACTTCCATCTCAACGCGGGGCGCTTCGTCTCGTTCATGGACATCGCGCGCATCGAGCTGATCGGACGCATGCGGCTGATCCGGCGCATGCTCGCGCGCGGCTGGCGTCCGGTGATGGGCGGCATCGTGGTGCGCTATCGCAAGTCGGTGCTGCCGTTCGAGCGCTTCACGATCCGCACGCGGCTCGTCGGCTGGGACGAGCGTTGGTTCTACCTCGAGCACATCGTCGAAAAGCGCAACGCTGAAAAGGGCGCCGCCGAATTCTGTGCGGTCGCACATGCACGCACCGTCATTCGCAGCAAGCAGGGAACGATTCCGCCGCGCGACGTGCTGGCGATGATGGACATCGCCGAGACGACCTCGCCGCCGCTGCCGGTGTTCGTCGAGCAGTGGCGCGCATCCGAGGATGCGCGATGAAGCGTGCGGACAAAGCGAAACGCATCGGTGAGATTCTTGACGAGCTGTATCCGACGCCACCGATTCCGCTGGAGCATCGCGATCCGTTCACCCTTCTCGTCGCGGTGCTGATGTCCGCACAAACCACCGACGTCCAGGTCAACAAAGTCACGCCCGCGCTCTTCGCCCTCGCGTCGACACCGCACGCGATGGCGAAGCTGAGCGAAGCGGAGATCCTCGGCGCAATTCGCAGCTGCGGCCTCGCGCCGTCGAAAGCGCGCAACATCAAGAAGCTCTCGCAGACGCTCGTCGACGACTACGGCGGCACGGTGCCGCGCGACATGGAGGCGCTCGAGACGCTGCCCGGCGTCGGCCACAAGACCGCGAGCGTGGTGATGTCGCAGGCGTTCGGCACGCCCGCGTTCGCCGTCGACACGCACATCCATCGCCTCGCGCAGCGCTGGCGTCTCTCGAACGGCAAGAGCGTCGAGCAGACCGAGCGCGATCTCAAGAAGCTCTTCCCGCCGGAAGAATGGGGCAAGCGGCACCTGCAGCTGATCTACTTCGGCCGCGAGTACTGTCCGGCGCGCGGACACGACTCAAAGGCCTGCCTCATCTGTTCGTGGGCTACCAAATAACTTACAATCCTCGGCCTCGTGCGGTCCACGATTCTCCTCTTCCTCTGTTCGCTCGTCGCGTTCGCGGCCTCCGCGCGCGAGTTCGACGTGCGCCCGGTTCCGGCGTGGGTCGATCGCGCCGACGCCGACACGACGCTCTCCGTCGCGAAGTCGAACGTCCGCTGGGGCATCTACGACATCCTCGAAGACCATCAGGTGCGCGTCGCCGATCGCACGACGTCGCACTTTCACCGCACCGTGCGCAAAGTGCTCTCGCCGAGCGGCGTGCAGAACGCCTCCGAGCTCTCGCTCGACTTCGATCCGTCGTACGAGCGGCTGACGCTGCACGCGATCACGATCGTCCGCGATGGCAAACGCGTCGACGCGCTGGAGCCGGACGCCGTGCGCGTCGTCGACAAAGAAGAGGATGCGGACGAGGACATCTACGATGGCGAGCGCAGCGCGCTGGTCTTCCTCAAGGATGTTCGTCCCGGCGACGTCATCGACTACGCGTGGTCGATCGACGGCGACAATCCGCTGCTCGACGGTCGCTACGCCGACTCGTACGACCTCAGCTCCGCCGTGCCCACCCGGCGCGTGCGCTGCCGCCTGCTCTTCCCCGCAAATCGCCCGCTCTTCTGGCGCGGCACGCGGCCGCGCATCACGCCGTATGGCGCCGAACAGGAGCTCGTGTGGGAGCGCGCGAACGTGCACGCGCTCGACGTCGAGGACGCGATCCCGTCGTGGTACGAGCCGTGGGACCTCGTGCAGGTCACCGACTTCGCGAGCTGGAACGACGTCGCCCGCTGGTCCGACGCGATGTTCCAGCTCGACGCGCGCTCGCGCGACGCCGTGCGCGCGCTCGCCGCGCGCCTCACGCGCGAGAACCCGAACCGCGACGCGCGCATCACCGCCGCCATCCGGTTCGTGCAGGACGACGTCCGCTACCTCGGCATCGAGTTCGGCCGCAACTCGCACGAGCCGCATCAGCCGTCGGAAACGCTCGACCAGCGCTACGGCGACTGCAAGGACAAAACGTTCCTGCTCGTCGCGCTGCTGCGCGAGCTCGGCCTCGAGGCGTATCCCGCGCTCGTCAACACGCGCCTGCGCGAACGGCTCGCCGATCGCCTCCCCTCGCCGTTCCTCTTCGATCACGTGATCACGCAGGTCATCGACGGCGGCCGCACGTACTGGGTCGACGGCACGATCGCCGATCAGGGCGGCACGCTGCGCACGCTCGAGACGCCGAACGACCGCCGCGCGCTGGTCGTGCGTCCGGAGACGCGCGCGCTCGCGAACATCGTCACCAACGAGCAGGGCTCGACCGTCGTCGAGCAGACGTACACGACCACCGACTACGCGAAGCCGACGCTGCTCGACGTGAAGACGACCTACACCGGCGCCGACGCCGACGACATGCGCGCGTCGCTGGCGCGGATGTCGGTCGAGGACTTCGCGCACGACCGCATCAACGACCTCGCCGCCGATCAGCCGAAGATCGCGTCCGCCGGCGCGCCGAAGATCGACGACGACCGCCTGCGCGACGTCATCGTCGTCAACGAGCACTACCGCATCCCCGACCTCTGGAACGACGGCAACTGGACGTGGTATCCGCGCGTGCTCGACGCGCACTTCGATCGCCCCGACACGATGATCCGCTCGATGCCGCTCGCGTTCGACTATCCGCTCGACGTGCGGCAGACCGTGACGTTCCATCTGCCCGAGCGCATAGACATCGAGAAGACGAAGAGCGTCACCGAGACGCCGACGTTCCGCTACGAGTCGGTCGTCGACAGCGACGGCCGCAGCGTCTGGCTGCGCAAGTCGCTGCGCGCGCGCCGCGACTACGTCGACGTCCATGACGTCCCCGAACACCTCACGCAGATCAACGCGATCTGGGATTCCCTCGGCTACCGACTCTCGCCCGACGGCGCGCGCGTGCAGCGCGAGCAGCCGGTCGCCGCCGCGAGCGCGGCCGCGTCGCCGCTGAAGTGGGGCGTCGGCCTCTTGATCGTGGCGCTCGTCTTCGGAGCGTCGGGATTATTCGCCACGCGCTCGAAGCGTCGCGCCACGGCCGTCGTGCCGCGGGTCGGCTTCCGTCCCGGCGAGGCGCCCGCCGTCGCGGTCGCCGTCGCAGACCGCACCGGCATCGACGCGCATCTCGCCGGTCTCGCCTGCACGTGCGGCACGCGCGCGTGGTCGGTGCCCGAGCTGCAGCGCGCGCGGTATGGCGAGCGCGACATGACCATCGTCACGCGCCAGTGCGCTATGTGCGGTCGCGAACAGAACGTCTACTTCACCGCAGGGTAAACTTTGCGCCCCGCGTAATGCCTTGAAATTTATTTGTCGAAATGAGGTGTTGCGATCGGCACGCGTTGATCTCCGTGCAGTCCAATCACGTACGGTCGTCAGAAGAAGGAGAACCTCGAGGTATGCGTAGCACCGGTAAAGTCAAGTGGTTCAACGACGCAAAAGGCTTCGGCTTCATCACTACCGAGGGAGGCGAAGACGTCTTCGTCCATTTCTCGGCGATTCAGTCGAAGGGCTTCCGCTCGCTCGCCGAGGGAGCTCAGGTCGAGTTCGATCTCGTCCAGGGACCCAAGGGCCTGCAGGCCGCGAACGTCGTTCCCGTCTAATCAACGACAGAACCACAATGGATGAAAGGACGGCGTAGCGCCGTCCTTTTTGTTTCTCCGAGACCATGAAACGGACCCTTTCCCTCGCGCTGCTTTTGCTCTCCTTCGCGTCGCTTTCCGCGTCGGCGTCCGACGTGCTTCGCCAGCAGTTCGTCGCGTTCTACACCGCCGCCGGCGCCGATCGCACGACGCCGCGCATGACCGAGGCGCTGCAGAACCTCGAGGCGGAAACGCGCGGCATCACCGCCGCGGGATTCCTGCGCGACGACGGCAGCTGGTCCGACGTCAATTACAGCGAAACGCCCGACGGCAGCTGGAGCCCGTGGAGTCACTCGCAGCGCGCGCTGGTGATGGCCAAGGCGTACCAGACGCCGGGGCAGGCGTTCTATCGCGACGCGCGGCTGCGCACGCAGATCGACGCGGCGCTCGCGTACGAGAAGAAGTTCTACGGCGCGACCATCATCCCCACCGGCAACTGGTGGTTCTGGACGATGGGCATTCCGCTCGACCTCGGACCGACGCTCGTGCTCATGCGCGACGAGATCGATCCGCAGACGCTGAGCGATCTCACGACCGCGATGTACGTGCGCATCGGCAGCTCGCCGGCGTCGCGCGGCATCATCGGTCCGACACCGACCGGCGAGAACCTCGTCTGGTCCTGCTACACGCATCTCTCGCTCGGCATCCTGAAGAACGACGCGACGATGCTCGCGGCGGTGCGCGACGCGATGAGCGGCGTCACGCGCACGACCACCGGCGACGGCATCCAGAGCGACCGCTCGTTCCACCAGCACGGCGCGCAGCTCTACACCGGCGGCTACGGCGGCTCGTTCGCGAACGACTTCGCGCGCTACGCGCTGCTCACGCGCAATACGCCGTACGAGCTGACGTCGGACGCGCTCTCCGCGTTCGCGGATTACGTACAGGACGGCATCGCGTGGTCGCTGTACGGCAACTACTTCGACGTCTCCGTCATCAGCCGCGAAGTCGCGCGTCCGACGACGAGCGGCTACAACGGCGTGGCCGCGCTGCTGCAGGCCTCGCAGTTCGCGTCCCCGCGCGCGAACGAGCTCCGCGCCTCGGCCGCGAAAGCGCTCGAGACGTGGCACGGCACGATGCCGACCGAGCTCGCGGGCCTCGCCGCGCAGATCGAGAGCGCGCGCTTCGCCGCGGCGTGGCCGTCCGGCCATCGCCACTACTTCACGTCCGATTACACCGTGCACCGCCGGCCCAACTGGTTCGCGTCGATCAAGATGTTCTCCACGCGCACGAAGTCCGGCGAGAAAACGAACGAAGAGAATCTCCACGGCGCGCGGCAGTCGGACGGACGTCTTTATCTCGTCATCCGCGGCGATGAATACTTCAACCAGGACGTCTGGCCGGCGCTCGACTGGACGCGCCTCCCCGGCATCACGGTCGAACAGAAAGCCGACACCGCGAACGATCTCTACGGCCTCGGCACGCGCTCGTATGCGGGCGGCACCGGCGACGCGCAGAACGGCGTCTCCGCGATGGAGCTCGCGCCGCTCGGATCGTCGATGACCGCGAAGAAGTCGTGGTTCTTCTTCGACGACGCGATCGTCTTCCTCGCGAACGACATCACCGCGCTGAGCGGCAATCGCGTCGAAACGATCGTCAATCAGTGGCCGCTCGTAAATGAAACGTCGCAGCTCGCGCGCGGCACCGACTGGGCGCAGCTCGAAAACGTCGGCTACTGGTTCCCCGGCGGCGCCGACGCGGTGCAGACCTCGCGCGAGACGCGCACCGGCACCTGGGCAGCCCTCGGCGGCTCGAGCGATACGACGCCGCACACGAAGTCGTTCGTCACGCTGCGCTTCGATCACGGCACGAGTCCCGTGAATGCGACCGCCGAGTACGCGATCGTGCCGAACGTGACGTCGTCGCAGATGCGCGCGTGGGCGGCCTCGCGTCCGCTTGCGATCGTCGCGAACGACGACACGGTCAGCGCGGTGCGCGACACGCGCACGAATGCGCTCGGCATCGCCTTCTGGCGCGCGGGCAGCGTCGAAGGCATTTCGTCGAGCGCGGCGGCCGTCGTCTACATGACCGGCGACTTCAACACGATGCAACTCTACGCCGCCGATCCGAGCGCGAATGCCAGCGGCTCGTTCCAGCTCACGCTTCCGGGCGCGTTCAACACGAGCGACGTGCGTTCGTCGCGCACCGCGCACGGCACGGTGCTGACGATTCCGCGCAACAGCGGACAGACCACGCACGTGACGCTCACGCGCGTGCCGCCGAAGCGCCGCGCCGTGCACTGAAACGCTAGAACGCACGCTGAAACGGTTCCGCCGCGGGACGCACTATCCGGACAAGGAGGTGCGTTCCATGAAGATCAGGATCGCATTCAGTGTTGTCATCGTTCTCTGCGGTTTCGGCGCGTTCGCGCAGGAGCGCGGAGGCATGTTGTCCAAACCCGCGCAGGCGCCGCGGCAGATCCCCGGCGCGAAGTCATTCGCGCATCCCGCCGCCAGCGAGTGCCGCGCGCCCATCACGTACGTGCAGGACGTCGGCTTCGAAGGAATCAAGACCACGGCCGCGAACTGGAACGCGCCGGCGGGCGGCGGTGAAGGCGGTCTGTTCGACAAGACGCCGATCCTCACCACGCGCGTGAAGCTCGGCGCCGGCACGTGTCTCGACGCGCACTTCAGCGCGCTCGTCGGCAGCCGCCAGACGTACGGCGTCTCGAGCATCACCATGTTTCAGGTGACGCTCACCGCGGCCGGCACGGCCGCGCACCGGCACATGTTCGGGCATTACGAGACGCCGTTCGGCCGTCCCGCGCCCGCGGTGGCGATCGAGGCGGAGAAGGACGTCGACGAGATCGGCGCCAACTTCTTCCAGCGCGTCGGCACCGGGCCGGGCGATGTCCCGCCGGGCACGTACGACGTGAACGTCTGGTGGGCCGGCGGTCCGACCACGAACGGCGGCGCGATCGGCGCGGCGTTCGTGCTGAAGCTGTACCTGCGCTAACGTTTCGCCGACGCCGACTGCGCCGCGACTTCTTCCGAGGTGAGGCCGTAGAGCGGCGGCGTCGGGATGTCCAGCAGCGAGCAGTAGAGGTAGAGCTGCCCGCGGTGATGCACCTCGTGCTCGATCATCGCGCGCAGCCACTTGCGCACGGAGAGCTCGGCGCCGCCCGGAGTCATCGTCCGGCGCTCGAGCTCTTCGTCGGTGAGCGCGGCGAAGATCTCCATCGACTCCGCGTGCATCCGCTGCATGTACGCGACGACGGCGTCGTAGCCGTCGGCGAGCTCGCGTCCGTGGCTCTCGTAGCGGCTCGGCCGGAATTGCGCATTCTCCGCGTACATCCAGCGCTCGATCGCCGCGAGGTGCCGCATGACGTCGCCGAATGTGAACTTGCCCGGCTTGTACGTCCAGTCGATGCGATCCGGCGGCACGACGGCGACGAGGCGCATCGTGCGCGCGCGGATGCGATCGAAGTAGGCGACGAGCTCGTTCATGCGGTACGCAGGCGCCGCGCGAGCTTCCGGATGCCGAGGACGACCAGCAGCAGAAGCACGAGCAGCGGCGCGAGGTAGATGATGAACCAGATCGCCGCGGTTGCAAGTCCTTGCATCGCGGAAACGAGCGCGCGGCTCGCGTCGCGGAGCACGACCAACGGACGCCAGCCGGGCTGCACCACCGGCTGCGCGATGGCGTCCGGCACGAGCTCGAGCGCGATCGTCGACATCGACGACATCTGCCCGAGGTACTGCATGCGGCCTTTCGTGCGCTCGATCTCGCCGCGGATCGCGGTCAGCTGCTGATGCACCTCCAGCACCTCGGATGCCTTGCGCGCGGTCTGGCGGATGCTCGTCATCAGCTCGCGCAGTTCGATTTCCGTCGCTTCGAGATTGCGCAGCTGCGAGGCGAGATCGACGTACTCCTGCGAGACGTCTTCGCTGGACACCGTCTCGTTGTCGACGCGCTTGGCAACGCCGCGGATCGACGCGAGCGTCGGCGTCAGCTTGTCCGCGGGGACGCGCAGCGTGAGCCGCGCGCGCAGCAGCTCGCCTTCGCGCCAGACGCTCGAATCCGCGACGTAACCGCCGCTTACCTCGACTGCGGTCGAGATCGCGTCGACGGCTTTCGCGGTGTCGGCGACGATGATGCGGACGTTCGCGGTGCGCACGATCATGCGCGGCTGCGGCGCGGGCTGTTGTGCGACGGCGGCCGTCGCGCCCTGCGCGGTCGTCTTGTCCGCGACCACACGCAGTGCCTGTGGTGGCGCGGCCTGCGTCGCCACCTCGTTGCTCGCAACTCCTTCGCCTTTCTTGCACGCGGCGAGCAGGACCAACATCAAGAGAACCGGTACGAACTTCCTCACGGCCATTCCTCCCATTCGCACCGTTGGACGCACGGGCGGACGCAGAAACAACCGCGGCGGTTCAGCTCAGCACGTGCAGCTCAGCACGTGCAATACGTCCGCGCGCGCGTGGCGACGTACGCGGCGTCGACCGGCTTGAGCAGCGTCTCGTCCGCCCACGCGGCGACTTCGCGAATCTGCGGATCCGGCTCGCCGAGGATGATCACGCCGCAGCGCAGCCGCGCGCGCGCCTCGCGCAGAAACGCGGCCACCGGTCCGCCGTTGCCGTTGTCGGTCGCGCGCACGTGCACGACCACGACCTCGAAGCGGCGTTCGCGCAACAACGCCACGGCTCCCTCGCCGTCGGCGGTGAACGTGACCGTGAAGTACTCGCGGTCCAGCGCCGCGATCAGCGCCTTCCGAAATACATCGTCCTCATGGACGACCAGCACGGGACAACTGGGAAGCACAGCCATACCCAGGCATGGCGCAAAGGGCGTTCCAGAGACGCACGCGACCGCACGCTGGCGCTAGGGAACCTACGACAGCGTGCGGATCGCCTTCAGCACTTCGTTGTACTGGTCGGTCTTGTCGGGATTCGCGACCATGGCCGCGAAGCACGCGGCGGTGGCGGCGATCTCCAGCGCGCGTTGGCAGTTGCGGCTGAGCGCGGCGCTCATGGCGTCGAGCGCCGCCGCGTACGCGACGCCGCACGTGCGCATCGCGTACGGGAAATCGTCGGAGACTTTGCTCGACGGTAACGCCAGCGCGGCGGTGGCCGGCGTGGCTTCGTGGACGGCCCGCGTTGCATCGCTGTAGATCTTCTTCGTCGCCTCGCCGGTCGAGGCGGAGTCGAGCGCGTACAGCGTTGCGACCCCCGCCGCCGTCGCCGCCTGCATCGTCACGTAGCCCTGCGCCTGGGCGCTCGCGGCGTTGTGGGCGGCCAGCGCGAGCGCCTGGGAGCACTGGAGGTAGAGGTTCGCCATCGCGACGTTGCCCTCCTGCAGCGTCTCGGGCGCAACGGCGTCGGTGATCTGCGGATTCACGACCGTCATGCGCGCTTCCTTCCGATGCGCTTACTTCGCGGCCTGCAGCGTCGCGAGGTCGCTCAGGATCTCGTCGCTGTGACCGGCCGGCGAGACTTTCGTGTAGACCTTGCGGATGACGCCGTGCGGATCGATGAGGAACGTATTGCGCGCGGCGAAGATCGTCCCGTCGTGATTCATGAGCGAGCCGTACTTCGTCGTGACGGTGTGCTCGGTGTCGGCGAGCAGCTTGAAGTTGAGACCTTCCTTCGTGCAGAAGCCCTTGTGCGAGTCGACCGGATCGACGCTGACGCCGAGGATCACGGCGTTCTTCCGCGTGTACTTGTCGAGATCGCGCTGGAAGTTGTGCGCCTCGAGCGTGCAACCCGACGTGAAGTCGCGCGGATAGAAGTAGAGCACCACCCACTTGCCGCGATAGGCATCGAGCGCGACGGCGTTGCCGTCCTGGCTCGGCAGCGTGAAGACCGGTGCGGCGGCGCCGGCCGCGGGCATGGTCGACGGCTCGTCGGCACCGAGAGTCAAAGCAAGCGTTGCAACCACGGCGAGAAACACGAAGCGAAGTTTCATCGGCTGTTCTCCTTCAGGGTTCGGGTGCAACCGTACAATACACGGTCGCCGTCCGGAGAGGAGAACGCATGCGGTTCACCATTTTGTTCGCGGCCGCGCTGGCCGTCCCCTTGTTCGCCGCCGAAACGACACCGGCGCCCGACACCGCAGCGATCCTGCATACGCAGACACAGGAACTGCTCGACGCGATCACGCACGGCACGCCCGAGGTGTGGGACCGCTATCTCGACGAACACGCGGTCGTGACCGCGGAAGACGGCACCGTGGCGACGAAAGCGGCAATGGTGAAGGACATCAAGCCGCTCGCCGCCGGCGTTTCCGGCGACATCCGCGCGATCGACTTCAACGTCGTCGATCACGGCTCGGTGGCGGTGGCGACGTATGTCTCCGACGAGCACGAGACGTATCACGGGCAGCAACTGCACTGTCAGTACCGCTCGACGGATACGTGGGTGAAGACGCCGCGGGGATGGCGCCTCATCGCCTCGCAGGTGCTCGCCTTGCGCACCGATCCGCCGGCGATCACGCTGTCCGCGCAACAGTCCGCGCCGTACCTCGGTACCTATGTGCTCGCGCCCGGCATCACGTACGAAATCCGCCAGCGCGACGGCAAGCTCGAAGGCCAGCGGAACGGACGTCCCGCGGAGTCGCTGCTCGCCGAGTCGCCCGACGTCTTCTTCGTGCCCGGCAGCCCGCGCTACCGCAAGATCTTCCAGCGCGACGCTGCGGGAAAGATCACGGGGTTCGTCGAGCGGCGTGAGGCGTGGGATCTCACGTGGACGCGCACGCCTGCGCCGTAGCGCCTGTTTCATTTTGTTGACCGAGACTTATTAGCGTCAGAAGGCTACAATCCGCGCATCGTGCAGAACGAGCAGCATGCGGAACGCCTTCGGCAGCGTGGTCTGGCGCTGGTGCGTTCCGAGCAGTACGACGACGCGATCACGCTCTACGACGAAGCCATGCTCGTCGTAGAGAGCGAAGAGCTGCGCGAACTGCTGACGATCAACAAAGCGGACGCGATGATCGCGATCGAGCGCGACGGCGCCGAAGTGCGCGCGCTCCCCGGCATCCTCATGCGACGCCGCAACCCGCATCACACGTTCTATGCGGCGTACGCGCTGATGTTCAAGCACCGCCTCACGCGCGACGTGAAGCGGGCTTTGTTCTACGGTGAAATCGCACTCGAAGTCGCACGCGAGATGGACAACTCCATGCGCGTCGTGCAGGCGCTGAACGACCTCGGCGTCCTTTACGAGAGCGATTCCCAATTCGCACGCGCCGTCGAGGTGTTCGAAGAAGCGTCGACACTCGTCTCCTCGATCGAGGATGAGAACGACCGCCGGTACGCCCAGGCGGCGGTGCGTGCGAACAGCGCCTACAGTCTCATGCTGCTCGGCCGTGGCGATGAGGGAATCGCGATCGTGCATTCCGTGATCGACGATCCCGAGGGCGCCACGATTCCGCTCGGAGACTGTTACCTCGGGCTCTGTTTTGCGTACCTCGAACGCGATCAACTCGATCGCGCCGAGTACTACGGGCGCCTCGGTCTCGACGCCGCCGCCGATCCGCGGCAGACACGGAACTCGCTTTATCTCCTGGGAGAGGTTGCGTATCATCGCGGCGACTTCGCCGGCGCGGAGCGCTGGTTCAGCGAGCTCGCGCGCTTCTATCCTAATTTCCCAAACCTGACTCAACTGCTCCTCGCCGTCGACTTGCGCAGCATGATTCATCTCTACCTCTGACATGAAACGACTCGTCGTGATTTTTGCTCTCGTTCTTCTCCCCGCGTTGGCGGGGGCGCAGAACGCCACGTCTGTGCGCAGTCTCGATCACGACGTCCTCCTCGCGCCGAACGGAACGCTTTACACCGTTGACGCACGCTCCGCCGCAGACTTGGCGAACGCAGAAATCGCCGCAACGTCCCTGCTCCAGCTCACGACCACCATCGACGGCCAGAGCACCACGTCCCTCGTGCCCGCGTCGCTCGCCGCCGGCACGCACGCGCTGCCGTCGCTTGCGTTCGACGCCGCGTCGGACACGCTCTTCCTCGTCTGGCAGCACGGCCATGACGACGCAAGCGAGATCCTCATCGCGTCGTACCACGGCGGCGCCTGGACCGATGCGACCGTCGTTTCCTCCTCCGACGCGCAGCGCTGCGACAACCTTCGCGTGGCCGCGGTGCACAGCGACGGACTACTCGTCGTCAACGCCGTTTGGTGGGAGCGGGCTGCCGATGCGGAAATGGCCCGCCTGGCGACGCTCACCATCGACGGCGGCCAGGTCACGAACATCGACCGCCACAGCATGAACGAGCTGTACGAGCAGGCCGTCGGCGAACCGCCTCGGGTCCCGAAGGCACTGGCCGACGTCGATCTCGAGCTCCTGCGCCACCCGATGATCGTGCCGGCGCATGACACGCTCGACATCATCTACGGCGATCTCGCCGCGCAGACGCTCCGCCGCGTGACCGTCGGACTCATTCCCAACATCCGCATCCGCATCCCCGGCGGCCGCACCGGAGGTCCGATCGGCGCGCCCGCGCTGCAGCTCGCCGCGAACAGCCGCATCAGCGTGATCGCGCCGAAAGACGGCGACAACCTCGTGCTCTACCACCTCGACGGCGACGCCATGACCTACTCGCTGTTCTCGAACGGCACATGGTCCGCGCCGCGCTCGATCACGACGACGGACGTCGGCACCGAGCGCGCCACCGACGCGCTGCGCCGGATGGTCATCGAGCGCTAAGCGGCATCTAGCGCGGCTTCATACGCGCGCGCGACGTCCTCGCCGAAGCAGACGAACAGCACGCGTTCGATCGTCGACGGCTGCTCCTCCAGAAAGCGCCGCGTCTCCGCGACCGCGATGCGCGCGGCCTGGTCGACGGGATAGCCGTAGATGCCGCAGCTGATCGCCGGAAACGCGATCGTGCGCACGTCGTGCTCGACGGCCAGCGCGAGGCTGTTGCGATAGCACGACGCGAGCAGCTCCGGCTCGCCATTCGCGCCTCCGCGCCAGACGGGACCGACCGCATGAATCACGTACTTTGCCGGCAGGCGGTAGCCGCGCGTGATGCGCGCCTCGCCGGTCGGGCAGCCTCCGATGCGGCGGCACTCCGCGAGGAGCTCGGGACCGGCGGCGCGGTGGATCGCGCCGTCGACGCCGCCGCCGCCGAGGAGCGAGGAGTTCGCGGCGTTCACGATCGCGTCGACGGCGAGCTTCGTGATGTCGCCGCGATGCAGCTCGAGACTCACTTCTTCCGCCCCAGCTTCACCACGATGTCGTACTCCGTTTTCGTCACCGGCTGGATCGAGAGGCGCGAGCCTTTCTTCGTCACGACCATGTCCTCGAGTCCGCGCGTCTCCTTCAGCGTCTCCAGCGAAATGACCTGCGGAAACTTCGCGACAAAGCGGATGTCGACGAGCGTCCACGGCTCTTCCGCGTCGGGATAGCCTTCGCGGCTCACCTCCGCGAGTCCCGTGACGCCGGACGGATCGGCATTCGACGCGTAGAACAGCACCTTGTCGCCGGCGCGCATCTCGTCACGCATGAAGTTGCGCGCCTGATAGTTGCGCACGCCTTCCCACCTGGTGGTCTTGTCGCGCGCCAGATCGTCGATCGAGTACGCGGATGGTTCGCATTTCATCAGCCAGTACTTCATGCGGCGAATGATATGGCAGCGCTCTTGAACCGGCTTCTGCGGTGCAGTTCGAGAAAGCGCCGCCCGAAGCGCGGCAGGTGCTCGGGATGCCGATCCGCGAGCTCGGCATGTCGCTCGAAGCCTCGCCGGTCGCGGAGCTCGTGGCACGGCTGTATTCGGAGCTCGACGCGAAAGGCGTGCATCACTTCCGCCCGCACTGCTATCTCTCCGACGAATGGGGCTGCCCTTCCGGCGAGCCGGTGATCGGCATCCCCTTCTACCTCGGCGATCCGCGCGTGGCGAAAGTCGAGGACGCGCTCAACGACATCGAAGGCGAGCGCGAGATCATGATGTACCTCCGCCACGAGGCGGGCCACGCGTTCAACTACGCGTACGAGCTCTATCGCACCGAGGAGTGGCACGCGCTCTTCGGGTCGTTCCGCCGCCCCTATCGCGACGACTTTCCGTTCGTCCCTTTCTCGCGCGACTACGTGCGCCACATCGCCGGCTGGTACGCGCAGAAGCATCCGGACGAGGACTTCGCGGAGACGTTCGCGGTGTGGCTCGATCCCGACTCCGCGTGGCGCGAGCGCTATCGCGACTGGGGCGCGATCCGCAAGCTCGACTACGTCGATCGCATCGGACGCGAGGTCGGCGATCTCCCTCCGACGCGGCCGACCGGCGAGACCGACATCACCGTCGAGGAGATGCAGCAGACCGTCGAGGAGTTCTACCGCGACTTCCAGGTCGACGAGACGCCGCTCATCGCCGAGCTCGCGCTCGAGGCCGACCTCACCGACATCTTCGCGCGCCGCGCGCAGCACGGCGTCGAGACGCGCTCCGCCGCGGAGCTCCTCGCCGAGCATCGCCGCGACCTCGTCGATAAAGTCAACTACTGGACTGGTGTGCGCCGCACGCTCGTGCGCGCCCTCGTCCTCGCCATCGAGCATCGCCTCGGCGAGCTGCAGCTCGTCGCCGAACGCGACCGCTCGCGCCAGCAGATGATGGAGCTCACCGTTTACATCACCACGCTCTCGATGACCTTCCTCACCGGCAAGAAGCCGCTGCGCCACCGGAGGCCCGATCGATGAAGGTCGCGATTCTCTACAACACGTTCGAGGGGTACGAGGAGTATCCCGGCGCGAACGCAGAAGCGGCAGCCGAAGCGGCCTCGCCGCGCAAGCGCAAGAAGAAAAAGAAGACGGACATCGAGGCCATCGGCGACGCCTTGCGCGACCTCGGGCACGAACCGACGACGCTGCCCATCGACGGCCGCACGCAGACGCTCACGAAAGTCACGCGCAGCGACGCGGAGCTCTTTTTCAACCTCGTCGAGTCGTATGCCGGCGACGACACGATGGAGATGCACTTCGCCGCGTTCCTCGATCTCGTCGGGAAGAAGTACACCGGCGCCGGACCGCAGGGCTCGTTCCTGGCGATGGACAAGTCCGTCGCGAAGAAGATCGTCCGCTACCACGAGCTCTACACGCCCTACTCCGCCGTCGTGCACCGCGGACGCGTCGAGCACGCGCAGGACATCCGCTTTCCGCTGATCGTGAAGCCGGCGTCGGAAGACGCGTCGAAAGGCATCGACGCCGCGTCGGTCGTGCATTCGCTGAAAGAGCTGCTCGAACGCATCGCCTACGTCGAGGACGAGTTCAATTGCCCGTCGCTGCTCGAGGAGTACATCGAAGGCCGCGAGATCTACGCGGGCGTTCTCGGCAACGAGAATGCCGAGGCGCTGCCGCTCATCGAGCTGGATCTGTCGAAGCTGCCGGAAGGCATGCCGCGCATCGCCGGCTACGAAGTGAAGTTCGATGTGAATACCGAGGCGTACAAAGTGACGAAGTCGGCGCCGGCGCGCGATCTCGATGACGAGACCACCGCGCGCATCCACGACGTCGCGCGCACCGCGTACCGCGCGCTCAAGCTGCGCGACTACGGCCGCATCGACCTGCGCCTCGCGGAGAACGGCCGCGTCTACGTGCTCGAGGCGAACCCGAATCCGTGGCTCGACCCCGCCGCGGAACTGGCGATGGCGGCGAAGGAGAGCGGGCGGAGTTACGAGCGGCTGATCGAGGAGATCGTCGAGAACGCGATGAATCGCAGCCGGTGAGGTAGGGATTCTAGATTGATAAGTATCTCCTTATGTAAATCACTATAGGGAGACTTCACATGTCGACTGCAACACTTCCATCCTTCGCCACCGCCGCATCCGCACAGTCGCTGTCCGTCCTCTATCCGTCTCAGGCCGACGAGACGATCACGATCTCGACGTCGACCGACGCGAGTACGTGGCCGCCGCCGACGCGGTTCCCGGCTTGGCTGGTCTCCAGCGTCGCGCCGTCGGCGACCGTCTGGAACAACACGCTCTACGTTCTCGGCGCCTCCGACGGCAGCGAGAAGACGCTGCAGATCGCAAACAACCAGTCCAACAGCGTCGTCAGTTTGCCGCCCGCAATCACGACCGACATCAGCCCGACGCTGGTCGCGAACGGCAATGCGTTGTGGGCGGTGTTCCGTTCCTCGAGCGGAGACAACACGTTGTTTGTCACGCAGTCGTCCGACGGAACCAACTGGGACCTGCATCAGTTGCCGCCTGCGATCACCACCTCGTCTTCGCCGTCGGCAGCGGTGCTGAACGGCACCGTGTACGTGGCCTTCCGATCGTCGGGAGACAAGACGCTGTTCGTCACGAAATCGCAGGCCACCACCGGCTGGGATCTTACCCAGCTGCCGCCCGCGATCACGACCAACAGCTCGCCGGCGATGGCCGCGATGAACGGCGCGTTGTTCATGGTGTTCCTGTCATCGAGCAGCGACCACACGATGTTCATTTCGAAGTCGACCGACGGCACGACGTGGGATCTGCATCAGCTGCCGCCGACGATGACCTCGCAGGCCGCGCCGACGATCGCGACGTTCAACAATCGGCTGTACGTGCTGTTCCAGGATCTGAACAACAACAACGTCTGGATGACTTCGTCGACGGACGGAGTACAGTGGCCCTCGCTGACCGTGCTCCCCAATTCGATCGCGGTCGGGTCGGAGCCGTGGACACCACCGCTCCCGCCGCCGTAAGTGGGGCGCTACCGCTCGCGGTAGCGCTCCAGCGCGACGCGCAGCACGTCGAGCGCGCGGCGGAGATCCTCTTCCTTCAGCACGTACGCGATGCGCACTTCGCTCCTGCCGAGTTCCGACGCGTAGAAGCCGTTCGCCGGTGCAAGCATCACCGTCGCACCTTCGTGCTCGAAGCTCGTGAGCAGCCACGCGGCGAAATGCTCGGCGTCTTCGACCGGCAGCCGCGCGATGCAGTAGAACGCGCCTTCGGGCTTGTGCAGGAACACGCCCGGGATCGCGCGCAGACCTTCGTAGAGTACGTCGCGGCGATGCTGGTATTCGTCGACGACGCCGCGCGTGTAGTCGTCGCCGAGAGACTCCGCGCCGACGGCGATGAACTGCGCGACGCCGGGCGGCGAGAGACGCCCCTGCGCCATGCGCAGACACGCGTCGTACACCTCGGTGTTGCGCGTGACGAGCGCGCCGAGGCGGATGCCGCAGGCGCTGTAGCGCTTCGAGAGACTGTCGACCACGATCACGAGATCGTCGACGCCTTCCAGCTCGAGCGCGCTCACGGCGCGCGCGCCGTCGTAGACGAACTCGCGGTAGACCTCGTCGGACACCAGGAACAGCCCGTGCTCGCGGCAGAACGCGGCCACGCGCTCGAGCTCTTCGCGCGAGTAGACGGTGCCGGTGGGATTGTTCGGATTGCAGACGATGACGATGCGCGTGCGCGGCGTGAGCGCGCGCGCGAAGACCTCGTTCGGCGGCAGATGGAACCCGTCGCCGCCGCGCGTCGTCACCGGCACGACCTTCAGTCCCGCCATCGTGGCGAAGGCGCGGTAGTTCGCGTAGAACGGCTCGATGACGAGCACCTCGTCGCCTTCATTCGCGCACGCGAGGAACGCAAAGAGGATGGCCTCACTGCCGCCGGTCGTCGCCAGCAGCTGGCTCGTCTCCAGCGTCACGCCGATGCGGCGCTCATAGTAGTGGCGCAGCGAGCGGATGAACTCGGGTGTGCCGGTCGACGGCGAGTATTCGAGCACCTTGGACTCGAGCTGATGCAGACGATCGCGGATGCACGACGGCGTCTCGATGTCTGGCTGGCCGATGTTGAGATGGAGCACGCGGGTGCCGCGTGCTTTCGCGGCCTCAGCCAGCGGCGCGAGCTTGCGGATCGGGGATGCGGGCATCGCGTGCGCGCGCCGCGAGATCGCCGGCGCGCGCCGCGTCTGAAGCTCTTCGTGAAGCTCATCGTGAAGCTTATCAAGCGAGGTCATTACTTCTTCTTGGCTCTCCGTACGGCAGGATGTTCCGCATTCTTTCCATGCGGATCGCTCTGCGCAAGCTCGTGCTTGTCGCCGTTCACGTTCGCGTGCAGCTTGTCGGGGCCGTCGCTCTGCGAGCGTCCGCCGATCTTGTAGTAGTCCTGATTCGGATTTTGCTTGCTCATGCCTCGCTATGGTGCGAACGGGCTGCCAAGGAGATTCGCGCGGACGAACTCCCAGATCGTTCGTTGCAGATGTGCGACGAGCGGCTTCTGCGTCACGCCGTGGCGCGAGCGCGGATAGAGCTGCAGGCTGAACAGTTTCCCTTCCTTCTCCAGCTCGTAGGCGAACTGAATCGTGTTCTGCAGGTGCACGTTGTCGTCGGTCGTGCCGTGCAGCAGCAGGAGATTGCCGTGCAGGTTCTTCGCGGCCCACCGCGGCGCGGTCTTCTTGTAACCCTCTTCATTGTGCTGCGGCATGAGCATGTAGCGCTCGGTGTAGACGCTGTCGTAATCGCGCCAGTCCGTGACCGAGCCGCCGGCGATGCCGGCCGCGAACTTCGTGCTGTGCGTCAGCGCATAGCTGACCATGAAGCCGCCGTAGCTCCAGCCGTTGAGCATGACGCGCGACGCGTCGACGTACGGCTGCTGCGCGAGCCACGCAACGCCGTCCTCGATGTCGCGCAGCTCGCTCTCGCCGGCGTTCTTGTACATCGGCCACGTCGACACCGCGCCCTTGCCGCTGGCCGTGCGGTTGTCGCACTCCCACACGAGCACGCCGTGCTGCGCGAGGAACTGGTGGAAGAGTCCGCGCTGGCCGCCCCACGCGTTGCGCACCGTCTGCGTGTGCGGGCCGCCGTAGAGATGCTGGTAGACGGGATATTTCTTCGCCGGATCGAAGTTCGCCGGCTTGATCATCATCGCTTCCATGACGAAGCCGTCGCGCGTCTTGACCTGCAGAAACTGCGGACGCGGCAGCGCGAGCGCGGCCAGCTCTGCGACCTTGTTCTCGAAGACGACCTGCGCGAGCTTGCCGTCCGCGCGATAGAGGCGGATCTGATCCGGCGTGGCGATGTCGCTCCACTTGTCGACGTACATCGTCATCGACGGATTGAAGGTCGCGGTATGCGTGCCGTCTTCGCCGCTGAGACGCTGCAGCCCGCTGCCGTCGAGCTTCACGCGATAGACGTCCTGGCCGATCGGCGAGCGTTCCGTGCCGGAGAAGTAAATGAAGCCGTTCTTCTCGTCGACGCCGTGCAGGTCGCGCACTTCCCACTCGCCGTTCGTGATCTGGCGGATGAGCGTGCCGTCGGCCTTGTAGTGGTAGAGATGCCGCCAACCGGAGCGCTCCGACTGCCAGAGGAACGTACCGTCGGCGAGCCACGTCGCGTTCGCGATCGGATCGACCCACGCCTTCGTCGTGTCGTGCAGCAGCCGGCGCGTCTCGCCGCCCCTGCTGGCCGCGAGGAGATCGAGCCACGTCTGCTCGCGATCCTGCACCTGATACATCAGCGTCGAGCCGTTCCAGCCGACGTTGACGATGAGGAACTCGCCGCCGCTGTAGCGCGCGTTGTCGACGGCCGTGATCGCGCCGCCGCTCGCCGGCGTGATGAAGAGCTTCGCGACCGGATTCGGATCGCCCGCGTTCGGATACGACTGCACCTCGACGCCCTCGTGATACGGGATGTGGTCGAGGATCGTGTGCCGCGGCACCGGCCGCTCGTCGAGCTGCAGGAACGCGATCCGCGACGAGTCGGGGCTCCACCAGTAGCCTTTGAAGATGCCGCGTCCGTAGATCTCTTCCTGATACAGCCAGTCGAGTTTTCCGTTGAGGATGTCGGCGTTGCCGTCGGTGGTCAGCTGCCGCTCGCGTCCCGCGAGATCGACGACGTACAGATTGTTCGCGCGGACGAACGCGATCTTCTGCCCGTCCGGACTGAACGTCGCCTGCTCCTCGGCGCCCGGCGCGGACGTGAGCCGCGTCGCGGTGCCGCGCGTGAGCGAATAGAGATACAGATCGTCGGCGACGTCGAGCACGATCGCGCTCTTCTTCGCGTCGAACGTCAGTTCGTCCGACGACGCCGCCTCGCGTGCGTCGTCCGCATCGAGACCCGCGGCCTCGAGCGCGCTCTGAAGCTGCGCGCTGTCGAACAACGGCCGGCTCTTGCCGGTCGTCGCGTTGAAGACGCGCCAGCTGATGAGCTCTCCCAGCTCGTCCGTCTGCGGCCAGACGAACGTCGTGTCGTCGATCCAGTCGAAGCCGCTCTGGATCGCACCGCTGTAGTAGACCCGTTTCGCGGGATCGTAGATCGCATCGAGGTCGAGAACCTTGCGCTGCGCCGCGAGCGGCAGCGCGAGCAGAAGAAGCAGGAGCACGCGTTTCATGGCCGCGGAATCTATCATTCGCCCGTGCACAACAAGCTCGCCGCGCTGCCGCTCTTCTTCGTCGCCGCCGCCGCGTTCGCGCAGGTTTCGGAGAAACCGGTCGACGCCGTGATCCCCGTCGTCGGCTCGACGCACGGTCAGTCGAACGCGTTCTTCAAGACCGAGCTGCAGCTGCACAACGCGAGCGATGCCTCCGCCGCGGGCTGGCTGATCCTCCATCCGCAGGAGACGCTGCTGCGCTACGACCTCCCCGCGCGCGCGACGATCGCGTACGACGACGTCGTCGCCGCGATGGGCTCGACCGGCCTCGGCTCGCTGGACATCCTCGTCGACCGCGGCGAGTTACCCGAGGCGGTCGCGCGCGCGTACGACGACCAGCCGGACGGCACCACCGGCGCGACGGTGCCACGCGTTCGTAATACGGAGGCGCTCGTCGTCGGCAGCAGCGCCACGCTGATCGCGCCGCGCGACTTCACGCGCTACCGCTTCAACCTCGGCATCCGCACGCTCGAATCGGGCGCGACGATCGAGTTCGTCGTCCGCGATGCGAGCGGCACCGAGCGCTTCCGCCGCATGCGCGCGTTCGCCGCCGTCGCCTTCGAGCAGAATCCCGTCGACGTGTTCCTCGGCACGACGTTGCAGGCGACCGACTCGATCGAAGTCAACGTCCTCGGCGGAAACGCCGTCGTCTACGGATCGATGATCGACAACGCCACGAACGACTCGAGCCTGCAGGTGCCGCGGCGCTGATGCGGCGGCGCGGCGGCGTGATTACGCCACCGCCGCCGCATTCGCCATCAACTGCCGCAACACGAACGGCAGGATGCCGCCGTGCTCGTAGTAGTCGACCTCGATCGGCGTGTCGATGCGCACGATGACCGGCGCTTCCGTCACCGAGCCGTCCTGGCGATGCACGCGCAGCGTCGCCTTCTGCCGCGGACGCAGCACGCCCTCGATGCCGACGATGTCGAACGTCTCGGTGCCGTCGAGGTTCAGCGTCGCGGCGCCGGAGCCTTCCTCGAACTGCAGCGGAAGCACGCCCATGCCGACGAGGTTCGAGCGGTGGATGCGCTCGAAGCTCTGCGCCACGACGGCGCGCACGCCGAGGAGCTTCGTGCCCTTCGCGGCCCAATCGCGCGAGCTGCCGGTGCCGTACTCCTGGCCCGCGAGCACGACCAGCGGCGTTCCCTCTTCCGCGTACTTCATCGCCGCGTCGAAGATGGCCAGGCGCTCGCCGGACGGATAGTGAACGGTCACGCCGCCTTCGACGCCCGGCACCATGAGGTTCTTGATGCGCACGTTCGCGAACGTGCCGCGCGTCATCACGCGATCGTTGCCGCGGCGCGAGCCGTAGCTGTTGAAGTCCTCGGGCTGCACGTCGTTCTCGATGAGATAGCGGCCCGCCGGTGACGTCGTCTTGATCGAGCCGGCGGGGCTGATGTGATCGGTGGTGACGGAGTCGCCGAAGATCGCCAGCGGACGCGCGCCTTTGATGTCCGTCGCGCCGGCGCGCGCCTGCGCGCCCATATCCGCAAAGAACGGCGGCTCCTGGATGTAGGTCGAGTTGGAATCCCACTCGTACAGCACGCCGCCCGCGGCCGGGATCTCGTTCCACAGCGGGTTCTGTTCGGCGAAGCTCGCGTACATCCGCCGGAAGTCGTCCGGCGTGAGCGCCTCGGCCATCACGTCGCGCACCTCGGCCAGCGACGGCCAGATGTCGCGAAGGTAAACGTCTTGACCATCCTTGCCGCGGCCGAGGGGATCGTTGGCCATGTCGATGTCGATACGTCCCGCGAGCGCGAAAGCGATCACGAGCGGCGGCGACATGAGGAAGTTCGCGCGGATCGACTGGTGCACGCGCGCCTCGAAGTTGCGGTTGCCGCTGAGCACCGAGACGCCGATGAGGTCGTGCGACGTGATCGCGTCCTCGATGCGCGGATCGAGCGGTCCGGAGTTGCCGATGCAGGTCGTGCAGCCGTAGCCGACGGTCTGGAAGCCGAGCTGGTCGAGGTACTGCGAGAGGCCGGCCTTGTCGTAATAGCGCGTGACGACGCGCGAGCCGGGCGCGAGCGACGTCTTCACGACGCGCCGCACGCGCAGTCCCTTCTCGACGGCCTTCTTCGCGAGCAGGCCCGCGGCGAGCATGACCGACGGATTCGACGTGTTCGTGCACGAGGTGATGGCGGCGATGAGGACGTCGCCGTGGTGCAGCTCGGCGACGTGCAGCGGGAACTCGTCGGCGAGCTCGCCCGCGTCGACGCGGTCCGGCGACGGGCGGTTGTTCACCATCTCGTACTCGGTCAGCTCGCTGGTGTTGCGCGTGTCGTGCGGCGCCGGGACGGACTCCATGGCCTGATCGCCGCCGCCTTCGACGTGCGCCTGCGTCGTGGCCACGCCGGCGATCGTCTTCACCTTCCGCTCGATCTCCGACGCCGGCTTGCCGTAGCCGTTGGGCGTCTCGGCCTGCAGCATGTTCGCGAACGTCGGCTTGAGGACGTCGAGCTCGATGCGGTCCTGCGGGCGCTTCGGCCCGGCCACGCTGCCGCGCACGGTCGAGAGATCGAGCTCGAGGACTTTCGTGTACTCGACCTCGCCCTTGCGCGGGATGCCGAAGAGCCCCTGCGCGGTGTAGTAGTTGCGGAAGTTCTCGATCTGCTCGTCGGTGCGGCCGGTGAGCGCGAGATAGCGGCAGGTCTCCTCGTCGATCGGGAAGTAGCCCATCGTCGCGCCGTACTCCGGCGCCATGTTCGCGATCGTGGCGCGGTCGGCGACCGGCAGCGACTCGGCGCCTTCGCCGAAGTATTCGACGAACTTGCCGACCACCTTCGCGTGCCGCAGCAGCTGCGTGATCGTGAGCACGAGATCGGTCGCGGTGACGCCTTCCTTGAGCGCGCCGGTGAGATGCACGCCGACGACGTCCGGCGTCAGGAAGTAAACAGGTTGACCGAGCATCCCGGCCTCTGCCTCGATGCCGCCGACGCCCCAGCCGACGATGCCCAGGCCGTTGATCATGGTCGTGTGCGAGTCGGTGCCGACCAGCGAGTCGGGATACCACACGCCGTCCTTCTCCAGGATGCCGCGCGCGAGGTACTCGAGGTTCACCTGATGCACGATGCCGATGCCGGGAGGCACGACCTGGAAGCCGTTGAACGCCTGCGTGCCCCACTTGAGGAACTGGTAGCGCTGCTGGTTGCGCTTGAACTCGATGTCCATGTTCAGCTGCAGCGCGTCGGCGCGGTTCGAGAAGTCGACCTGCACGGAATGGTCGATGACCAGATCGACCGGCACGAGCGGCTCGATGATGCGCGGATCGCCGCCCTGCCGTTTCGCGGCCGCGCGCATCGCCGCGAGGTCGACCAGCAGCGGCACGCCGGTGAAGTCCTGCAGCAGCACGCGCGCGACCATGAACGGGATTTCTTCGGTGCGCTCGGAGTTGCAGGCCCAGTTCGCGAGCGTGCGGACGTCGTTCTCGGTGATCTTCTTGCCGTCGACGTTGCGCAGCACGGACTCGAGGACGATGCGGATCGTGACGGGCAGCCGCGAGACGGCGCCCACGCCGGCCTGTTCGAGCTTCGGAAGCGAGTAAAAACGGCCCGTTTTGCCGCCGGCGAGAGGAAACGAATCGAGGGTGTCGAAGGTGTTGTGCATCACGGCCGCGAGTCTATTGACGCGCCGTCATGAGGGTCAAGCGAGGGCGGCCCGCCGCGGGCGGGTTCGTCGACGTCTGCTGCACATCGTCACGGCTTCGATGCGAAGCGCGCGAGCAGCGCCTTGAGCGTCGCGCCGGCCGCTTTCTGCGCGTTCTCGTCGCCCGCGTTCGTGTCGACGACGACGAGGACGTTCGCGCTCGGCGCGACGGCGAAGACGGTGACGAAGGTGTCGGCGCTGCCGCTGTAGACGCTGACCGGCTCGAGGTCGCCGATCTTCTGCACGCCGAATCCGAGGCCGCTGCGGAGACGGCGCGTGTGCATGAGCGTGGCGGTCTGCGGCGTGATGAGCGTCTTCGTGCCGCGCAGCGCGCGGAGATGCGCGCGGAGAAACTCCGCGAGATCGCCGCTGCTCATATGGATGTCGCCCGCCGGCGCAATGGTCTTGCCGAGCTGATACGCGCCCTTCGGATCGACCGGCTTTCCTTCCGCGAAGCCCCACACCTCGCGCGGCCAGCCGAAGCCCGCGGTGCGCAGATGCAGCGGCGCGAAGATCCGCGTTTCGACCAGCCGCTCCCACGACATGCCGCTCGCGCGCTCGGCGATCACGGCCACCGTCGAGAAGCCGGCGTTCGAGTACTTGTACTCACCGCGCTTGACGACCGGCGCACGCTTCAGCGCTTCGTGGACGAACGCCGTGCGATCGGCCGGCATCCCTTTGAAGTCGGCGTCGTCGTCGAACGCGGGCAGTCCTGATTCGTGGCTGAGCAGCTCCGCGACGGTCACGTCTTTGTACTCGGGACGGATGTCGTTCCAGTCGGAGAACGCCGCGCCGATCGTGGTGTCGAAGGCCAGCTTCTTTTCTTCGACGAGCTGCGCGACGATCGTGGCCGTGATCGGCTTCGTGCACGAGCCGATGTGAAACGCATCGTCCTGCTTCACCCGCGCGCGAGAGCCCATCTTGCGCACGCCCGCCACGCCTTGCGCGACGAGACCGTCCGCGTTCATGACGGTGATCGACATCGCCGGCAGATGGTTCTTCGCGATCGCGTCCTTTGCGACGTCACTGATGTTGAGAACGGCGGCGAGCAGAAGCGCGTGCATGCCGCAAACGTACGGCCTGCGAAGAGAGATGTTTCGTGCGAGGGCGGCGCGGAGGCCGCCCTCGCTTCGCGCGGCTCAGTTGTGCTTCGGAACCTCAATCGACTCGTAGTTGATCACGGCCCTGCGCGCAATCGTGAAGCAACTCGTCACCGAGCACGTGCGACAGTCGGGACTGGTGACCTCGAAGAGCACGCAGATCGTGATCTTCTCGTTGCAGAACCGTCCTCCGGTGACCGGCGGCAACTGCACGTCGAACGGAAACGATCCGGACACCGGCGCGCTCGGCCCCGCCGCGTCCCAGATCAACTGTGAGCTGTTCGTCACCGGAAGTGCCGGTCCGATCCAGCCGGCGGGCGCCGGCGGTTGCGCCGCCGCGGCATAGACGTCGACCGGCGCCGCGGCACCGCACGCGGCCAGCGAGTAGGAACGCGTGGCGCTGAGGATCGTCGCCTTCACCGTGGTCGCGGAGCCGGCGGTGATGATCGGCGTAATCGTGTAGACGTTGCCGGCGCGCGCCGCGGGATCGCCGAACTGCACGCGGACGTTGTTGTCGCGACAGCAGATCGGATGCGGGCAGTCGCGCACCGTGAGGTCGAGCGGCGGCTGGCAGGAGAGCGGCGGCAGGTCCGCGTGCACGTGGCCGCCGGCCGGCGCGTTCCAATGCACCATGACGCACGCGCCGGTCGCGGGACCGACGATCGTGCCGTTCTGCACCGTCCACGTGTAGTTCGGGTTCGCCGGATTCGAGCAGTACGTCGCCGTGCCCGTGCAGCTCGTCGCCGGACCGGTGATCGTTGCTGCCGGAATGACGATGATGCAGATGTCGTCGACGTTCGACCACGACACCTTGTTGCCGTCGTCGGCGTTGATGCCGTTCGTCGTGTTGATGGTCAGCGTGTCGTAGTCCCGCTTCGGCGTCCAGCAGAAGCGATACGTGTCCCAGTTCGCGGTGAGATTCGGCGTCGTGCCGATGACCTCGCACGTGCCGGCCGGACACGAGGGATTCGTCAGGCTGCCGTTCGACGCGCGGAACTGCACGTTCGCGTAGCCGACCTTGTTGTCGCGATACTTCGCGCAGAACTCGATCTGGTAGGTCTTGCCGGCCTGAAACGCGACGGATTGCATGACCGCCTCGCCGACGGCCTGATTCCCCCACATCGTGATCGAGTTCTTGTCGTGGCAGCCCTGGCTCGTGTCGAGCTGCGGCGAGCCGTACGCCGGCTTCCACGGCGGCACGTTCGTCGCGTTGATGTCGGAGCCGCTCGACGGCAGCGTCGCGTTCACGATGTCGCCGTTCTGCACGACGTTGTTTGCGCAGACGTTCGTCTGCGTGTTGGTTTGTGCGTTGCTCGAAAGCGCCGCCGCCAATAGCAGCAGCGCGGCCACACGGATGATGTTCGTCGCTCTCATGTTCCTCACCTCGCCTTGGTAGTGAGGAGCGCGTGTGTTTCGTTTCAAACCGGCATACACTCCGCGCTTCAACACAAGCGAAGCAGGAGGTACCCCATGGATCCCATTCAGGCTCTCGATGCGCGCATTGCGTCGCGCCATCTCCTCGACCACACGTTCTATCAGCGCTGGAACGCCGGGACGCTGAGCGCCGATGAGCTGCGCGAGTACGCGCGGCAGTACTTTCACTACGCGATGGCGTTCCCGACGTTCGTGAGCGCGATGCACGCGCACACCGACGATCTGCCGACGCGCCAGCTGCTCCTCGAGAATCTCATCGAGGAAGAGCGCGGCCCCGAAAATCATCCCGAGCTCTGGCTCCGCTTCTGCGAGTCCCTCGGACTCGACCGCGAGGACGTGAAGCGCGGGATCGCCAACGATTCGACGCGCGCGCTCATCGCCACGATGCGCGACCTCGCCCGCGAAGGCGCGCTGCACGAGGGACTGGCCTCGCTCTACGCGTACGAGTCGCAGATCCCCGCCGTCGCCAAGGCGAAGATTGAAGGCCTCGCGAAGTGGTACGGCATCTCCGCCGACCGCGACACGGCCTTCTTCCGCGTGCACATGGACGCCGACGTCGTCCACGCGAACACGTCCCGCGAGATCCTCCGTGATCTCTGCGCGACGGACGAGCAGGCGCAGGAAGCGGAGCGGGCGGCGGGCCGTACCCTCGACGCGCTGTACGCGTTCCTCGACAGCGTGACGGCGTAACGAAACGCGACATCGGAAGGACGGCTCGCGCAATCGCGGACCGTCCTTCTTCAATCTCCACGGATTTCCGCCGTGATGGCGTATCCTCGTCAGCAGGCGCTGTACGCGGGACATCGCCAGCCGGTCCGCGGCGGCGCGGCCGATGCGATCCGCTTCGAGATCGAGCATGCGGTCCTGCACGACGGCGCTGCCGCCGCCGAACGGATTGCGCACGCGGCCGCTCCGCTGCTGCACGACCCGCGCGAGCTGGCGGCAGAACATCTGCTGGCCGTGCGCAGTCTCGGGGTTGCATTGGCCGGCGCCGAAGTGGATGTTCGCGCCGTGGGTGAATGCCGTCGCGCCGAGCGACGACGGATGCGAGCCGACATGGAGGCGCACGTCCGCGAAGCTCGCACCGAACGCCGCTTCGAGCGGCTGGCGCACGAGCGGCGGGAGCGCATGGCCCGGACCGTGGTGGAACGCGGCGAGAGCGGGCGGCAGCAGCATCGCCGACGCGTCGTGCGGGTCGCCATCGCCGGTCTCGTCTACGGCGGCTATCGCTGGCTCACCTCCGGTGGAGAGGCGGACGCACTGCGCGACCTCGGACGCGCGGGCCGCCGCGTCGAACAGATCGACGGCCGCAGCCCGTATACCGGGCTTCGCTACACGAACGAGGTCTATGCGGGAAACCGGAGGCATGTCGCCGCCGAGCTGGAGCTCGACGACGGCTACCGTGCTCTCGATGACGCCGGCCGGATCGCGAAGCTGTTCCGCCTCTTCGCGCGCCGCCGCTTTCGCTACAGCATGGCCCCGGGCGGCTTCGACCGCTTCGCCCAGCGCAACGGCGACTGCAAGACGCTGACGGACTCCTTCCAGCTCATCGCCGGGCAGGAGTTCGGCCGATCGCCGTCATTCCTTCTTCCCCACCACCTCCGCGAGCGACCCGCGCGCGATAGCCGACTCCGGATGGAGCTCGGCATTCGCGCGGAAGAGGCGCACCGCGTCGTCTTTCCGTTTGGAAATGTAGAGCAGCTGATACGCGAGCTCGTTGAGCGTGGTGTCGCGCGGACGGATTTTGCGCGCCGCGGCGACGCACGCGTCGATCGTTCCGTTGCACGCGGTGACGACCGCCGCCTCGGCCGCGTTGATCTCCGCGACATGCGCGAGCGCGCCTTGCAGCTGCGCCTCGTCGTGCCACTCGCCGTTCGTCATGACGCCCGCGCGCAATGCGACGTCGTCGATGTTCGCGAGCGGATTGCCGCGGAGCAGCACGAGATCGGCGATCTTGCCGGCTTCGATGGTGCCGAGGTCTTGATCGCGACGGATGAAGTGCGCGGCGCCCGCGGTGGCGGCGCGCAACGCGGCGTACGGCGTGAGGCCGGCGGAGACGAGCTCGCGCAGCTCGGCGATCGCGGAGAAGCCGGGGATGACGAACGGCACGCCGCCGGCGTCGGTGCCGAGGAGGATCGGAATGCCGGCGGCACCGAGCTGGCGCACGAGAGTCTTCTGGAAGACGAGGCGGCGGCGCAGCGTCGGAACTTTCGACGCGTCCCAGCGACTCGCGTAGCGGTTGTTCGCGCGCGACCAGAGATTGCGGATGGCGACGTTCGCGTACGCGTTCTCGGGCCGCGCCAGCATCGCGTCGACGTCGTCGACCTGCAGCCCGATCGTGTCGTAGGTGATCAGCGTCGCGATGAGGCTCGTGCCGTTCGCCTTCATCGACGCGGCGATGCGCTCCTCGTCGCCGTCGAGAACAGGGCTGTAGAGAAACTCCTCCGCGTGCGCGATCGCGTCGGGCCGCGCCGCGAGCATGTCCTGCCACTTCAGGTTGCGCGGAATGTGACCGATGCTGAGGAGACCTTTCTCGCGCGCGACACGCACGAGCTCGGGCAGCGCATCGGCCGCGATGTCGTCGTAGATCTTGATCGCGTCATAGCCGGCCGCGGCCTGCTCCGCGACGATCGCGCGTGCTCGTTCCGCGCCCGGGACGCCGATCAGTTTCGGGCCCGCAGTGAGGATGCGCGGCGCGAGCGGCGGCGGCGCTTTGCGGAGGGCGAGCGTGCTCTCGTCGCCGTCGAGGTTGAACACGGTCGTGACGCCGTTCGCGACGTAGAGCGCGAGATCGTCGCGATCGGTGAGATGCACGTGCAGATCGCAGAGGCCGGGGATGAGATAGCCGCCCTGCCCGTCGATCGTCTGCGCGCCGTCGGGCACGGGCGTCGTCGACACGCTGCCGATCGTCACGATGCGTCCGCGATCGACGATCACCGTCTGCGACGGCGTGACCGCGTCGCTCGTCATCGCGATCACGTTGACGTTCACGATTGCGATCGGACGAGCCTCGAGCGTTGCTGCGAGGAGCAGCAGGAGTGCGATGCGTTTCATGTCGAGTCCTTTAGTGAATGGATTTCGGCAAAGCCGTGAGAAGGATGACCAGCGCTTCGTCGCCACCGAGCTTCGACGAGCCGACGACGATCGTCTCGCCCGCGTCGATCGTGAACGAGGTATCGATGATTGCCCGCTCCGCGGACGGCGCGACGCCGGCAGGCAACGGCGTTCCGCCGCGGCGCACCGGCGTCACCGTGAAGGTCCAGATCGACAACTTCGTTTCGCCGGCCGCACGGAATCCGAGCATGACGTCGTAACGCTGCGGCGGCACGCCATCGAGTTGCACCTTCGTCACGTCCGACGAGCGGATCAGCGCCGCATCGAGCAGCCGGTAGCTGCGGAACGGCAGGAAGTCATGGATGTCGCGAATCGCCTTCTTCGCCCCCTCGGAGACTCCGGTCAGTTCATCGCTGCCATGGTTCGACGCGCGCAGCAGCGTGAGTTGGAAGAGCCGCGTGGGCGCCGCGGAGGCATTCGCACGCGGAGGCGGCGCGGCGGGCGCGGCCGCTTCGTCCGCCAGCAGCGGCGCGCCAGCGCAGAGCAACAGCACGGCGAGCAGGTGTCTCATCGCGTTCCTCACATCCTGAAGTTCGGGTCGAGCGTCCAGATGATCCGCGTTCCCGACTTCGTCGCGTATTGAATCTGCCGCCGCGGCGGCTCCGGGTCGGGACGGCGGACGAGCGCGGCGATGCCCGCGAGCAGTACGAGCGCGGCGGCGACCACCGCGACGCGCCAACGCTGCACGCGACGCGGCGCCGCGCGTTCCGCGAAGAGGCGCGCGCGAGTTGCGGGGTGCAGCGTCTTTCCAGCCGCTGGATCGTGCGCGCGCAGCAGGCGTGTCAGGTCGTCGTTCATGCGAGTCCTTTCAGCAGTTCGGCGAGGCGCTTGCGGCCTTTCGCGAGATGCCACCGCACCGTCGCCGCGGAGAGTCCGAGGGTCGCGGCGATGGCGGCCACCGGCTCGTCGTCGAAGTGATGCAGCGCAATGATCGCGCGCTGCCGCGGCGGCAGCTCCGCGAGCGCCGCCCGCACGCTTCCCGCGGTCTCGAGCGCCGCGCGCGGATCGTCGGCGACGCGGAACGGCAATCGCGCGAAGGCCGCGCGCACCACGCGCCGCCGGTGCCGGTCGCGCGCGAGGTTCACGACGACGCGCATCAGCCACGCCATCGCCTCCTCCCCTGCCGGCACGCGCGCGAGTCCGCGGGCGGCGCGGACGAACGCGTCGTGCACGAAGTCGCGCGCCTCGCCGTCGTCCACCGCCATCCGCAACGCGAAGCGGAAGAGCCGCGCGCTGTAGCGGTCGTACAGCCGCTCGAGCCGCTCCCGCGCCTCGCATTCCGGCAGCTCGCCGGACAATTCGCCGGACATCTCGCCGGGCAGGGCCATCGCCTCGACTCCGCTCTCCACGCCAGGAAAACGCGCCAGCGGGGCAAAGTGTTGGCGGGTGCGTCTCAAGGTTTGCTTCGCTTCTTCGGCCGCTCCGGCCAACCGCGCTGCTGCACGTCGGCGAACGGCACGAGCGCGTTCGCGTAATAGTCGCGCAGCGTCGTCTCGGACGGGTTCCACATCCACGCGTCCTCGAGCGCCGGCGCGCCGGCATCGCCGCCGTCGAAGAGCTCGTCGCGCCATTCCGCCGCGGGCTGGATGAGGTGGCGCAGCGTGAGGACGAACTTCGCGGCGTTCCAGATCTCGAGCGGCGTCTTCTCGCGCATGAGCCACGGACGGCCGCGCCATTCCTCGCGGAGCGCGGTGAGCTCCGCGAGCATGGCGCGTTCGGTGAGCACGTGACGCCGCCGAAACGCGGTCGCGGCGAGCGTCACCGGCGTCACGGGAAGCGCGTCGGAGATCTCGGTCATCACCAGTTCCGCGAGCGCCTGCAGATCCGCCTTGCGTTCTTCGAACTCCTCGGAGAGCGCGGCCGGATGCTCGCGCAGGAACGCGTCGACCGAGATCGGCGCGCCGAACGTGACCATCGCGTACCCGTAGCGTTTGAAGCGGCGGAAGAGGCCGCGGAAGAAGTTGCGGAAGAGATAGTCGAACGTCGTCGCGAGCTTCTCGCGTTTCGTGGCGCGTTCCTCACGGCCGAGAAGCTCGTCGGTGAGCGTGCGGTCCTCGAGGACGCGGTCGTAGTTCACCGCCGTCGGAATGATGAACAGCGGCGACGTGAACTCCGGATCGCGTTTCGCGGTGACGAGGTAGTCGAGCATCCCCAGCTTCGGCTTCTGGAACGCGCCGTCGCGCGAGAGGCCGCCTTCGATGAAGACGCCCTGCGTCACGCCGTGCTTCGTGATCGTCTGCACGAACTTCGACAGCACCGCGTGATACAGCGGCTCGCGGTAACGCCGCCGCACGAAATAGCCGCCGAACCATTTGAAGACGTGATTGAGCGGCCAGACGCGCGCCCATTCGCCGATCGCGTACGAGAGCGAGATGAACTTGAACAGCATGTGCGCGACGAGCACGTAGTCGGCGTTCGAGCGGTGGTTGATGATGTAGACGACCGTCGCGCCTTTCATCCCGCGCTCGTTGAACTCGCGGATCGGCTTGCGCTCGACCACGACGCGATAGAGGAAGCGCATGATCGCGCTCGCCAGCGGCGCGCCGACGCGGTAGTACGCGAGCAGGTTGAACTTCGGCACGATCTCGCGCAGGTACTGGCTTGCCTGCCGCCGCGCCTCGTCGATGGTCACGCGATGTTCGCGCGCGTAGTCCTGAATCGCGCGCACGACCTCGCGGCTGCCGAAGACTTCGAGCTCGATCTCGGCGTGGCGGCGCTTGAGCTTGAAGCGATCGATGCGGATGCGCCGCGCGTGCTGCAGCCGGCGCGCGTGCCGCTTGCCGAAAACGAGCGCGATGAGGCCGAGGACGGCCAGCGCCGCCGCCGCGAGCACGAGACGATTCATGGACGGCCCGAAGTGTACGTCAGGCTTCGGGGCGCAGGCACATGCGGCACGGCTTGAGGTCGCGGCGCCGCGCGTCGTCTTCGCCCGCGAGCACGAGCTGCGCGGACGCGGCGACCTTGCGCAGCGAGATGCAGCCGGCGCGGTGATACGACGTGCCCGTGCGCGAGGCGATGAAGCGCGTGCGTTGCGCGCGCACGGCGCGGAGCTCGTGGAAGTCGACGTTGATCGACACGAGCTTGCCGCGCGGCGGGGATTTCTCGACGAAGTTCCAGCGGCAGTCGCGGCATTCGGCGAGCGCGGCGATCTCGTTCTCGACCTTCTCGCGCACCGCGAGCGCGACCTGCTCGTCGGTGAGGATGCCGAGGAGAATCAACACGCGTCCGAACGCGAGGTCGGTCTCTTCCGCCATCTCCAGCGCCTTGTTGCGCTGTCCTTCGCTGATGATCTGGCTGCGCACGAGCCGCTCGGCGAGGAACGACGCGGGATCGTTCGACGCGCACGAGGAGATGCGTCCGCGCTCGAGATGGATCGCGGTGTGCCGCTCGCCGCAGACGAAGATCACCAGGCCGCTGCGCTGTGCTTCGACGAGCTCGCCGAGGAGCTCGAGCGGCGAGCGGTTGCCGAGCGTCGACCAGGCGTGGCGTTCCGGCTCGAGGATCACATCCCCCGTCGCCGTCAAATGCGCGATCTCCTCGGCAGCCGGCGCGCTGGCCGGCGGCGACGGCAGCGTCGTCGGCCGGATCATCGCGATCGCGATGCGCGGCTCGGCGGGAGCCGGCACCGTTGTGGGAGTCGGATTCACGAGCGATACGCGCGACGCGGCGAGCTCGCTCTCGAGTGCTTTGCGTTTGTTGATCTCGCGGCGCAGCGCGATCGCGACGAGCTTGAGCTCGCGCGCGCGGCTGGCGGCGAGCGTCTTGAGCGACGCGGCGCGCGTGCGCTCCGCTTCGAGCTCATGTTGCGTGCGGGTGAGCGCCTCGCGCAGCTCCGGCTCGCTGTTCGCGGGCGCGGTGAGGACTTCGATGTAGCCGCGCACGATGCCGCCGGGCGCGAACGGCAGGACCGAGCTACGGAGCCAGACGTGCGTGCCGTCGCGGCGCACGCGGAACTCCTCGCGCTCGCAGTGGCCCTGCTCGGCGGCGATGCGCAGCTGATCGCCGGGACGATCGTCCCAGTTGTCCTGATCGCGGTAGAGCACGCGGCGGTTCTTGCCCGCGATCTGCTCGCGCGTGTAGCCGAGGATCGCGGCGGCGCCGGCGTTCCAGCCGGTGATGGCGCCGCGCGCGTCGGTGCGGATGACGGCGGTCTCGGAGAGGCGGTCGAGCACGACGGCGGCGAGATGCTCGGCGTCGCGGCCGCTCTCGACCTGCTTGTGCGCCGGCTCGATGACGTAGACGAAGCTGTCGCCGCTCTCGCCGCCGCGGGCCAGCGCGACGGTGACGTGCACGTCGCGATACGCGCCGCTCTTGTCGATGGTGCGCTTCTCGATGCGGTAGCGCTGCGCGTCGCCGTTCAGCACGCGCTTGATGAACGCGAGCTCGCGCGCGGCGTCGTCGGGATGGGTGATGTCGTTGAGGCGGACGCGGTGGAGCTCATCGCGCGTGTAGCCGAGGAGCGCGCAGCAGGCGTCGTTGAAGAGGATCCAGTGGCCGTCGAGCGCGGCGATGCCGAGGCCGATCGGCGCGACGTCGAACGCGCCGCGCAGACGCTCGTCGCGCGCCCCGGCTGCCCGCGGCTGCGTCCCTTTTCCGGAAACTCGATTGAGGAATGACAACATGCTGGACCTTCGGACCGAAGTGAATATAGGTCGGCTTCGTCACGCATAACCGGCGCCGGCCATGAAAAAGTCGTGAATTTAAGGAACGCTTAGGAATGCGCTGACGCCGCGCGCACGGTGGCGCGCATCTTTTCGCATGACGCTAGGAAAGACTTAGGAATGACGCGTGGTCGCGCCGCCTAGATTCTCCGTAGTTCTGCAACGAATGGTTCAGCAACGAACGGAGGACATCATGACCACACGCCACCGCATCACGACCCTCGCGCTCACCATCGTGAGCCTCGCCATCGCGATCTCCATCACCGCGTTCGGCTCCGCGCGCGTCAGCGCGAACAGCGCGGCGAAGCAGGAAGCGCAGCTCGCGCGGGCCCGCGTCGCGCGCGGCCAGTACCTCGTCACCGTCGGCGGCTGCAACGACTGCCACACGCCGCTGAAGATGGGCGCGAACGGCCCCGAGCCCGACATGAGCCGCATGCTCTCCGGACATCCCGAAGAGGTGAAGATCTCCGCCGCGCCGAAGCACGGCGATCCCGCGTGGATGTGGAGCGGCAACGGAACGAACACCGCGTTCGCGGGGCCGTGGGGCATCAGCTACGCGCGCAACCTGACGCCGGACCGCATGACCGGCATCGGCATCTGGGACGAGGCGATGTTCATCAAGACCATCCGCACCGGCCGCCACTGGGGCGTGTCGCGCCCGATCCTCCCGCCGATGCCGTGGTTCAACTACGCGAAGATGACGGACGAGGACCTCAAGTCGGTGTACGCGTACCTGCGCACGATCAAGCCGGTGCACAACCAGGTGCCCGACGCCGTGCTCGCGCCGCCGCCGCCCGCGCGCCCGGGAGCGTAACGGGCGCCGGCGCTAGAGTTGGTCGCGGAGGAGAAAGAGCACTCCTGCCGCGACCAACAGCAGCACCGCCTGCGCGATGACGCAGCCCGCGCCCAGCCGCCCGCCGAGCACCGCGCCCTGCGCCAACGCAACCGGTTGCCGCAGCAGAATCAGCGCGACGGCGACGACGACGAACAGCACGACGGCGAGCGTGGCCACGACGCGCGGCGGTGCACGGGAAATGCCGGACGGCGGGGCGGCTCACCACGCGCCGCCGTCCGGCAGGAATCAGCCATTCAGCGCCGCGGCGACGAGCTCGCGCAGACCGAACGGCGTCGTCGCGGGCTTCCACAGCGGATCCTGCGACAGATAGGAACTGCTGTCGCCGAGGAGGAGACCGGCGAACGTCTCGGCGACGATGCGGCCGCCCACGGGACCGAGGCGGCGCGTCTTGATCTGACGCGTGCCTTTGGTCGTGTGCACTTTGACGTTCACCTCCTGCGTCTCGGCAAGGACGTACGTCCAGAGCGGACAATTGCCGGCGAACTCCGGACCGCCGACGGTCACGATGTCGCCCTTGATGTCGCCGGCGGCGCCGGTGAACTTGCCGATGCGGATGTGATCGTCGGCGAGCGGCACCAGTCCCATCGCGCGCGCGATGTCCTGGCCGTTCGGCAGCCGCAGCCGCCAGCCGCGCAGGAGATTGCGCTGCGCGAGGTTCGGCGGATTCGTCGCGACGCGCTCGGGCAGTTTGCCGAGCGGATTCACGAGCGACGTGTCGATCTTGTAGGCGAGCTGGAGGCGCGTCGGATCGTCGGGGTCGCGCGGCGAGAGATCGATGAAGAGATTCCAGTCGATCGCCCACGTGCTGATCACCGGCTGGAACCCGGTCAGCGACGGTTTCGTCGGATCGAAGTCGAAGATCGGCAGCGGCGGAATGGTCTCGCTGACGCGATAGCCGGGACGCACCATCGAATGACCGAAGCGGTACGCCGCCGCGGAGAACTCGAGCGGCATGAAGAGGTCGTATTTCGGATGGTAGAAGCGAAGCCGCGGCGGATCCGCGACGATGTTCGTCTTCTTCTTCAGATGCGGCAGCACGTCGTCGAGCACGTCGTGCGAGACGATCGTCGGAAGGAAGTCGTTCAACACGATCCATTGGTAGTGAAAGCGGACCTCGCGCTGCACGCGCTTGAAGTCCCAGTCGGGATGCGCGTTGGCGATGCTGTTGTGGAAACGGAGGAGGAGTCCCTGCAGCTGCGAGACGATCGTGTTCTCGTCGTTGCGCGGATCGCCGATGATGGCCCGTGCGGCATTGAACTTCTCGCCGTCGAAGACGCGGCTGCGCGGCAGATCGCGCGCCCGCGGATTCGTGGCCGCGCCGGTGAGCGCCTCGCCGAGGTTGAACGTGCGGCCGTCCGCGTACAGGTACGGCTGATCGTCGGGGCCGCGGCCGTAGACGCTGTCAAGATCGAAGCGCGGCGTACGGAAGTCGACCAGCGCGTCGGGATCGTTCTGCCGCTGCAGCGAGCTCGCGGGATCGAACGTCAGGTCGTGATCGATGAACTGCCCGAAGTACGTGAACGCCGCGGGAATGCCGCTTTCCTCGTCGTCCGGGCCGTCTTTCGGCGGGTCGAAGTCGGCGACCATCGCCGCCCCGAGTTTGTTGAGCGCGGCCTGCGATGCTTCATCGGTCGGGCCGAAGTCGGCGGGTGGCAGAGCGCGGAAAATGCGGCCGAACGGTCCCTCGAACAGCGGCGAGCTGCGCGAGAGATCGGTTCCGCGGATTCGATTGCCATGGGGACGTGCATGGATCGTCGGTTTCATGGGTCACCTCCAACGGTTGGAGGGACCGGAACCGAGACTTCGCCGTTTTTACGGATTGATGGCCATGCGTCCTCGGCCTACCCCAGCTTCGCCAGCTCGCCGTCGAGATGTGCGAGCGCGTTCTGCAGCGCCGCGCGGTGCACGGCGGACTTCGCGGTCTCGAGCTCGCGGGCGATGCGGCGGCGGGAGAGCTCGAGGCTCTCGCGTTTGCGCGCGCGTTCCGCGTCCTCACCGGCCGCGCCGCGGCGCGTTTCGCCGAACTCTTCGTGCTGCTGCGACTCGACGGACTTCGATTCCCATCCGCGTGCCATGGTTCGATCTTACTCCTCGTATTCGTCCGAGCCCTGGACCCACAAAAATGATTGGATATCAATCAAATCGCGCGGCCTGAGGTCGCGCAGGTCGCGGCGCACGGTCGCGGCGAAGTCGAGCAGGCTCGCGTACGTCGTCCAGTTCGGCTGCGAGCGATAGTCGAAGTCGTACGCGTACTCCGCCGCCGCGCGCTTCGTGACGTTCGGCTTGAGGAAGATGTGCTCCTTCGGCAGCGCGAGAAAGCCCCACACCGTGACCAGCGGCCAGGTGAGCACGCGGGTCTGCCGCCGCGGCAACGACGCCACCGCCTCGCACCAGCGCGCGAAACGCGCCTCCATCGAGCCGCTGCCGTGCAGCCAGTCGTACAGCCCTTCTGCGAACGTCCGCGCGCCGTTCGCGTCGCGCACCGCATCGCGCAACGCCATCTTCTCGAACGAGAAAAGAAGGTTCGTCCGCGACTCGATCTTCACCGCCGTCGCCGCGACGTCGCTCCACGCGCGCTTCCGCAGCAGCGCGCGAAACGCATCCTTCCCCAGCGCCTCGGACCACCTCGCGTGTGCCTCCGCTTTGTAGTCGCGCTCCCACGCGAGATACGTCTCGTCGCGAAAGCCCTCCGGGAAGAAGCGCAGAAACTTGCGCCGGCAGCGCTGCGCCGGCTGCGATGCTCGAGCCGCCATGCACAGGTTGCTGTGCATGCTCCGGGCCGGTTCAGTCGCGCCGGGCGAGGAGCGTCGTCGTCGTCGCGTGCGGACGCGCGGCGAACCCGAGCATGCGGCCGGCGGACTTGAGCGCATTGCCCCACCCGGCCGGACGCAACCCGAACGTCGCCGTCGCGTACGGTTCGACGACGAAACCGCCGCGCGTCAGCATCGCCGCGAGCGTCTCCGGCGAAAAGTAGTTGAGGTGCTCCCACGGGTTCACCTCGCGCGTGACTGCCTCGCCGCGGCGCAGCGCGTCGAACACCGCCCGCGCACGGCGCTCGCTGAAGTCGGGAACACTGACGCAGATCCAGCCGCCGGCGTGCAGCAGGTCGCGGCACGTGGCCAGCGTGGCGCGCGGCTCCGGCACGTGCTCGAGGACGTCGCTCAGCACGATCCCGTCGAACGGCGCGCGGGCGCGGATCTCGTTCATGTCGGAGAAGATCGCCAAACCGCGCGCGCGTCCCGCGGCGGCGACGCTCTCCGCGTACTCGTAGCCGGTGCACGCGAGCGCGCGCACGATCGCGCCGTGGCCGCAACCGTAGTCGAGGATGTTCGCGGTCTCGCGATTTTCGAAGCGCGCGAGCAGCGTCGCCGCAAGCTGCAGCTGATGCGCGACCCACGAAGGCTGATGCGACTCCGCGTACGCGCGCTCCGCGTCGATGACAACGTTGTAGAGCCGCTCGAGCAGCGCCGCGCCGGGCGCGTCCTGCGCGTAGACGAAGCCGCACGCGAGACAACGCACGAACGCGAATTCCGCCGCGGTGTCGATGCCGAGGAGCGAGGGCGCGTCGGGACGGTACGTGGTGTTGCCGTCGCAGATCGTGCGCGCCGCGACCGTCGCGAGCAGGCGCGGCCGATCCTCACCGCAGAGCGGACAGTGCCTTCGCGTCATCGCCGCGGAGAATAACGCGCGTCGCGGCGGAAAGTCGCGGCCGTTGCCGTGACGACGCATCCCCGCGCGACGACGCACATGCGCCGTCGCGCGGGCTCGCATCACCTCACGCGCGCGCTTCGTCGCGCGACTCGGGACGCGCGTTCGCACGGTTCGCGGTGTCCGCGAGCAGCTCGACGATGGCGCGGTTGAATGCGGGGAGATCGTCCGGCTTGCGGCTGCTGACCCAGTTGCGGTCGCGAATGACTTCCTTGTCCTGCCACGTGCCGCCGGCGTTGCGGATGTCGTCCTGCAGCGTCGGCCAGCTGGTCATCGTGTGGCCGCGCACGAGTCCGGACGAAACGAGAATCCAGCCGCCGTGGCAGATGACCATGACCGGCTTGCCGGCGCGGTCGATGTCGCGCACGAACTGCTGCGCCTTCTCCTCGACGCGAATGGCGTCTCCGTTGATGACGCCGCCGGGGAGCAGTACCGCGTCGAAGTCGTTCGGGTCGGCCTTGCCGAGCTCGAGATCGACTTTGATCTTGTCCGCTTTGTCGTGATGTTTGAAACCCTGCACCTCGCCGCCTTTCGGCGCGAGCACGAGGCACTTCGCCCCCGCTTTCTCGAGCGCCTCACGCGGGCTCGTCAGCTCGATCTGCTCGAACCCGTCGGTGACGATGATGGCGATTCTGCGACCTTTCACATCCATGGTGATCCTCCGCGCCCGAGGGTTGCAAAGAACGGGCGCATGAAGCGCTTTTTCGCAGTCGGTGTTCTCCTGGCGATCGCGTGTACGCGGCAGACGCAACCGGAGCCCGCGCAGACGGAATCGCAGACGCCGCCATCGCCACCGCCGACGACCTCGCAAGCCGCGCAGCCAACGCTGCCGAATGTCGCGGGGCCGAAGCTCACGCCGGTCGATGAAGGCAAGCGCGACGCGAGCTTCGCCGCGTATCGCCACCAGCTCCTCGACGCGGTGCATCGGCGCGACGTCGACGCCGTCGTCGCGCTGAGCGATCCGAAGATCCGCACGTCGTTCGGCGCGGGCGGCGGCAGCGCGGCCTTGCGCGACGCGCTCGCGCGTCCCGGCGCGTGGGACGAGCTCGCGACGATCCTCACGCACGGCGGCTCGTTCCGCGAAGGGATGTTCTGGGCGCCGTACGTCTACAGCGCCTGGCCTGAATCCCATGACGCCTTCACCAGCGGCGCGATCCTCGGCGATTCCGTTCCGTTGCACGACGCGCCGAACGGCAAGCCGATCGCGACCCTCTCGTACGACATCGTCAAGCTCGAGCCGGCGCAGCACGGCTGGCGCCGCATCACGACGTTCGACGGGCACTCCGGCTACGTCGAAGACGCGCTCATCCGCAGCCCGATCGCGCTGCGGGCTGGCTTCCTCAAAGAAGGCGAGAAATGGCGGATGAATGCACTCGTTTCCGGCGATTGACGGCACCTGATTTGAAGTAGTGAAGGATGATGGCGCGAACGTCAGCGGTCGCGGCGGAAGAGACACTCGAGCACGGTTCGATCACGTTTCTCTACCGTCCGCGCGTCGAAGAACAACATCCCACCGACCTGGGCGACGTGCAGCGTCTGCTGATGCTGCTCTCGCCGGCCGATGGCGTGTTCGAGCGCCTCATCGCCATCGGCCGCAAACGCGTTCCGCGCGCGAAAGGCCACGATCGCTTCTGGGGTTTCGTCGATCTCGTACTGACCCCCGACGACATGCACGCGGCCCTCGGCGCGCAGGTGTACGGCACGAAGACGCGCGGCCTGCGCCATCTGCCCGCGGCGCAGCCGTTCGCGCAGGGCATGTACGACCTCATGTGGCACGGCGCGCACGCGCATCTGCGCTGGCACGTGCAGCGGAAGCGCAACGACTCCGTCGCCGCGCACCTCGCGCTCGAACGCAGCGGCGATGTGATCGTGACCGTCGCGAATCCCGATCCGTCGCTGTGGGGTCTCAGCGATCCGCCCGATCTCCAGTCGGAGCTCTTCGATGGGCTCGAGCTGCACGTCACCATTCCGACGCCGTTCCCGCCGTCGCTGCAGCAGCGCTTCCGCGACCGCCGCTACGCGCAGCTCGACACGCCCGACTGGCTCGACCACCCCGGCGCGGAGCTGATCTTCGTCGGCGCAGGCGACTGAGGCCAGCGTCGACGTTCAGCGCTCTTCGTTCAGCAGCAGCACGAGCTCCTGCGTGCGCATGTCCGCCTGCGCGCCCGCCGCGAGCCGGTACTCCCCTTCGTGCAACTCGATCGCGCGCAGACGCTCGACGTCGCCGCGACTCACGCCGTTTTCCTTCGCGAACGGGAGCCATTCGGCGGGGACATTTGATTCGAGCTCCTGCTCGCCGAGGAGCGGCTCGCCGGCACAGTTGAAATGGTCGCAGCCGAATTGCTCGGAACACTGCGGGCACGGCGGCGGATCGTCGAAGTCGGCGAGCTCGGAGTCGGTGAGCACGCGCATGACGCCGCCTTTGCGGTCGCGCACGTAATGAAGGCCGCTGCTGCTGCGGGACAGATGATCGAAGCGATCGGTCATGCTCTTCCAGTCCTAGGGATGACGGATCGTAGCGTTAAGATCGGCGCATGCAAAGCCGAATCGTGATGACCGCCAGTGCGCTTGCGATGGGGATCGCCGGTGTCGTCGCGCTGTTCGCGCCGCAGGAGCTGCTGCGCGCGATGAGCATCACCGCGGATCTCGTCCCCACGCTGCTCACGCAAGTCACCGGCTCGCTCTACGTCGGCTTCGCGATGGTGAACTGGCTGGCGAAGAACAGCCTCATCGGCGGCATCTACAACCGTCCCGTCTCCGTCGGCAACTTCACGCATTTCGCCATCGGCGCGATCACGCTGCTCAAGGTCGTGATCGCGCACGCAACGCCCTCGCTCGTCATCGTGACGGCGATCTACACGCTCTTCGCGATCGGGTTCGCGATGCTCGTCTTCGGCAGCGGGGTGAAACCAGCGGAGGCTCCATGACGCGCGCGTTTGCTCTCTTGCGGTCGTTCGTGATGGCGGCCGTCTTCGTGTCGATGTGGACGTGGTTCTTCCCGCGCTGGATCGCGGCGGGCAAGGGCGTCGCGCTCGCGCCGCGCATCGGCTGGCCGCTGATCCCGATGGCCCTCGGCCTCGGCGTCATGCTGCTCTGCACGTGGGAGTTCGGCTGGACGGGGCACGGCACGCCGGCGCCGTTCGATCCGCCGCGCCGCTTCGTCGCGCGCGGCTGCTATCGCTTCGTGCGCAATCCGATGTACGCCGGCATGCTGCTCTGCCTTCTCGGCGAGGCGTTCCTGCTGCCGCCGATCCGCAACGAGTTGTTCTGGCTCGCGGCGATCTTCGCCGGCGCGGTGACGCTCCTCGTACTGCTCTACGAGGAGCCGAAGCTGCAGCGCTCGTTCGGCGACGAATACGCCGCGTACCGCCGGCACGTTCATCGCTGGCTGCCGCGGCTCACGCCGTACACGCCGTAGCCGCGGCTACTTTTTCGCGGCGGTGGCCATCGACGCGAGCACGTGCGGGTCGTTCTGGTTTTCCTTCAGCCACGTCATCGCGCGGCGCACGCGATCCGCGCCGCTCGGATGGTCGTAGAAGAGGATCTCCTCGAGCGGACCGGGATTGAGCTTGCGGTATGTCGAGAGGCGCATGGCGACGGTCGCGAACCCGTGCGGCTCGCGCGCTGCGTTCATGCCGAAGGCGTCGGCCTCCGCTTCCGCCTGACGCGTGATCGTGTTCACGAGCGGCGTGGCGAAAAAGAAGAAGATCGCGAAGATCGCGACGGCCGCGGGCAGCGCTGCGGGATCGGTGCGATCGCCGGCGCCCCAGCGCGAGCCCCAGCGGCGCAGCGCGGCATCGAGCGCGCGGTGGACGATGAAGAATCCGAGGGCGACGACGAGGGTGAGATAGATCGTCAGGCGCATCGGATGATTGAGCACGTAGTGCCCCATCTCATGGCCGAGAACGGCGCGGATCTCGGGCAGCGACGTGCGCGCGAGGAGGTTGTCGTTGAGCGAGACGCGCGTCGTGCCGAGCATCCCGGAGACGTTGGCGCTGACGCGCGTGGTCTGCTTCGAGGCGTCGAAGAGATAGACATTCGTCGCGGGGATGCGGTTCGCGCGCGCGAGCGAGAGCACCTCGTCGCGCACGGTGCCGGATGGTAAAGGTGTGTACTTGTTGAAGAGCGGCGCGATCGCGACCGGCGCGATCATGATCAGCAGCAGGATGGCCACGAACATGATGCCGCTCGCCCACACCCACCACCGCTCGCCGGCCTTGCGCGCGGCGACGTAGAGCAGCGCCACCAGCGGCGGCACGAGGATCAGCGACACGCCGAGGCCGATCGCGCCTTCGCGCAGCCAGCCGCCGAACGTGAGCGTCGAGAGCCCATACTGATGTTCGCGGAAGTAGCCGCTGTAGATCGCCAGCGGCAGCTCGAGCAGCTGCGCGACGAGGAGCCACATCGCGACGTACAGCCACGTCGAGAGGAACGGCCGGCGCGTCACGCGCTGCGCGGCGTCGCGCATGCGGCGGGAGAGACCGCCGAAGAGCAGCAGCGCGGCGACGGCGAGACCGTAGAGCAAGCCCCACAGCTCGAGCCAGTAGCCGCCTTCAAAGTACGCGTCGGACTTCGCGCGCTGCTCCGGCGTCAGCACGTCGAGATATGCCTGCGTCGCGCGCTCGACGTCGAAGTCCGGCCCCGGCTTCGCCGCCTCGGGCACGATCAGGCCCGGCGGGAGCTCGCGGTCGCTGAGCTGCGGAGCGGGAGCGGCGAACGCGGAGCACGCGATCGCGAACAGCAGGAGCAACGCGCCGATGCACTTCATGTCAACGCCGTAAACCTTTCTCGTACGCCTCGTTCTTCTTGCCGAGAAGCCACATGTCGAACCAGCCGACGATGTGCTGCAGGCGCTCGACGCGGTGCCATGGCTGACCGGATCGCGAGAGCTCGTGCGGCTCGTTGGGGAAGCGCACCATCACCGTCGGGCGGTGCAGATACTTGAGCGCGCGGAAGAGCGCCTCGCCACCGGCACTGGGCGGCGTGCGATAGTCGGACTCGCCCTCGATGAACATCATCGGCGTGTGGATGCGGTCGACGTAGGTGATCGCGGAGCGCGAGGCGAACTCCCGCGGGTCCTGCCACGGCGTCTTCTGGAACCACATCGGCTGGAACATCGTGAAGTCGGCCGTGTACCACCACGACGCCCAGTCGGAGATCGAGCGCTGCGACACGGCCGCGGCGAAGCGGTCGGTCTGCGTCACCGTCCAATTCGTGAGCACGCCGCCGCCGCTGCCGCCGGTGACGCCGAGCTTCTTCGGATCGACGAGCTTGCGCGCGACGAGCACGTCGACGCCGGCCATCAGATCCTTGTAGTCGTCGCCCGGATACTTGTACTGGATGACGTTGCCGAATTCCTCACCGTACGACGAGCTGCCGCGCGGGTTGACGTACAGCACGACGTAGCCCTTGGCCGCCATCCACTGGAACTCGTGCACGAACGTGTAGCCGTACGCCGCGTGCGGGCCGCCGTGAATGTTGAGGATGAGCGGGTACTGCTTCGCCGCGTCGTAGTCGGGCGGCTTCTGGATCCACGCCTGGATCTTGCGGCCGTCGAAGCTGTCGAACCAGAGCTCTTCCGGCTCGGTGAGCGTGAGCTCGGAAAAGAGCGCGTCGTTGACGCGCGTGAGCTGCGCGAGCGTGCCTTTGTCGTCGACGCTGAAGAGGTCCGTGATGATGGTCGGCGTCGACACGAGCACGACGGTGCGTCCGCTCGCGCGCGTATACGTCAGCGTCTCGCGGTTGCCGCGCGTCCACGGCTCGATGCGTCCGCTCGCGGCGTCGACGCGCATGAGGTTCGACACGCCTTTCGCGGCGACGGTGACGTAGATCGTCTTCGAGTCGGCGCTCCACAGCGGACGCGGACCGCGGTTCGCGCGCGGCGGATGCTGATCGGCGGCGAGTCCGCCGAGGACGTCACCGTCGAGCGATGAAGTAACGTTGCGCGCGGCGCCGCCACTGATCGCCGCGACGAACAGATCCGACTCGTTGTACGAGCGCGTGGTGTCGCTCTCCCAGCCCGAGAACGCGATCCACTTGCCGTCGGGGCTCGGCTCGAACGCGCCGATCGGGCCGTGGATGTCGGCGACGGTGGTGAGCTCGCCGCCGCGCGCGGGCACGGCGTACACGTTGACGTCGGGCGCGTCGTAGTACGACTCGGCCGTGCGCGTGGAGAGGAAGTAAATGCGCGTGCCGTCCGGGCTCCACGCCTGATTGAATTCGTCGAAGTCGCCGCTGGTCAGCTGCAGCGGCTTGTCGCCGCCTTCGGCGTTCACGACCCAGAGGTGCGTGTTGCGCGACGGATCGGCGTAGCCGTCGTTGTCCTCGCGATACTCCGCCTGCGTCACGACGCGCACGTCGGACTCGCGCTCGCCGTCTTTCTTCGGCTGGAAGTCGTCGGGACGCGTCGTGGCGGTGAAGGCGATGCGATCGCCGGACGGCGACCACGCGATCGAGCTTGCGCCTTTTGGCGTCGTCGCGTCGTTCGTCAGCGCCCGCGGCTCGCCGCCCGCAAGCGGAAGGAGATAGATCTGCGGCGGCTGCGGCTTGCCGTCTTTCTCGACGCCGCGCAGGAACGCGATGGTCTTGCCGTCCGGCGACCAGCGCGGCGCGCTGTCGCGCGGTCCGTGCGTGAGCTGGCGCGGTGCGGCGCCGGGCGTCGACGCGACGAGCCAGAGCGCGGTCTCGTAGCGCTCGCCTTTCTCGTTCACGTTGACGACGACGTACGCGACCTGCGCGCCGTCGGGCGAGAGCTGCGGATCGGCGGCCCACTTGAACTTCAATAAGTCCGTCTCGGTGATGGCGCGTTTCGGCGCGCCCTGCAGAACGGCGGCAAAACAGAAAACCAGCAGGATGGCGATCCGTTTCATTGGAGCTCCGTCAGGAGATATTTCGCGATGGCGGGAATGAGGGTGACGTCGTCGGCGAGGCCGCGCGTGAAGATGACCAGCACGAGTTTGCGGCCGTTCGGCAATTCGATGTACGCCGCGTCGTGGCGCACCTCGCTCGTCCAGCCGGCCTTCGACCACAGCTTCGCGCCTTCCGGCAGCGACGCGCCGATGAACTCCGACACCTGGTTCTCTTCCTTGCGCGGCGGCGCGAGCGGGCGTTCGAGGAGCGTCATCATCGCGTCGGCGGACGGCGCGTGGCGGCGCACGATCCAGAGCAGCAGCGACGCGGTCGCGTTCGGCGTGAGCTTGTTGCGGTTGACGCGGTTCTCGCCGAGCGCCTGCAGCTCGCGGCCGAACGGGCCGAAGCTCCACGGCTTCATCATGGCGTTGACGCTGTCCGTGTATCCGAGGCGCTGGAAACGCTTCGTGATCGCACGGCGCCGCTCGATGTAGCGCGTGAGCGCGCGCCCCTGCAGCGGCGGGCCGGGAGTCGTGCCGGCGAGGATGTCGACGAGATACGCGGTGGCGTCGTTGTCGGAGACGGAGATCATCTCGTGCAGCGCGCGGTCGACGTCGCCGATGTGCTCCTTGTGCGTGGCGAAGACGTCGATCATGTAGCAGAGCTTGATCACCGATGCGGGATAGAACGGCGCGTCGCCCTGCACGTCGGCGCGGCCGATCGTGTTCGGGTTCGTCAGGTCGACGGCGCTCAGCGCGAGATCTTCCGCCTTCAGTTTCGGATACGCCTTCAGCGTCGCCTCCGCAGCCTGGCGCAGTTGCGTGGCGAGGCGCGGATCGACAGGGATCTCGGTGAACTCGCGGTAGTCGGCATGCACCGCGATCGCGAATAGCAGCAGCAAGGGCACGAGCGTGAAGCGCATGGCGCTCATGCTAATCGGATTCAGCCGCGCGCCGTCACGCGCTGCCGGAGATTTCCGAAGCCGAGCCGCCCGAAGACGTCGTCGATGCGCGCGTCGTCGGGGCCGCGGCACACGAGCGCGTCGAGCGTGACCTCGATCGGCGCGTTGCGCGCCACGGTGGCGAGCCGCTTCGAGAGACCGGCCATCTCGACATCCGCTTCGAGTTTCGACGCGAGCGTCATCTCCGAGCGCACGAGGCTGCGCCGCATCGCGGCGACGTTCTCGTAGATGCCTTCGAGCGAGCCGTAGCGCTGCAGCAACTGCGCGGCCGTCTTCGGACCGATGCCGCGCACGCCGGGGATGTTGTCGACGCTGTCGCCCGCGAGTCCGAGGAAGTCGGTCATCTGCTCGGGACGCACGCCGAACTTCGCGACGACGGCATCGGCGTCGAAGCGCAGCTCGCGCGCGGGATCGACGAGCACGATGCGATCGCAGACGAGCTGCGCGAGGTCTTTGTCGGAGCTGACGATCACGAATTCGATGTCGTCGTCGATGCGGTCGATGACGGTCGCGATGAGATCGTCGGCTTCGAAGCGCTCGTCGATGAACGCCGCCAAGCCCATGGCCTGCACGACCTCGACCGCGGGATCGACCTGCGCGTCGAGCTCCGGCGGCGAGGCCTCGCGCTGCGCCTTGTACGGCGGATAGAACTCGTTGCGGAAGCTGCCGTTGAAGTGGCGGTCGAACGCGATCGCGGCGTGCGTGGCGTGCGTGTCGGCGAGGTACTTCGCGAGAAAGCTGGTGAAGCCGTACACCGCGTTGACCGGCTTGCCCGCCGGATCGACGATCGTGCGCGGCAGCGAGAACCACGCGCGAAACAAATACGGGCTGGCGTCGATGAGATGAACCGTGGTCATGCGATGCGCTCGATGGTCGCGACCTCATCGTCGGTGAGCGTGAAGCCGTCGAGCGCGCCGAGGTCTTCGCGCATGTGCTCGGGATCGGTCGTGCCGGTGAGCGGCAGCATGCCGATCTGCAGCGCGAAGCGGAACACGACCTGCGCGGGCGTGCGCTCGGTGCGCGCGACGATGGAGCGGAACGCGGGCGCATGCAGCTCGCGCACGTTCGCCGTCAGCAGCGAGAAGCCCTGATAGACGATGCCGCGCTCGCGGCAAAACGCGCGCACGTGCGCGTCCCAGCCGGTGCGCGCGTAGCAACGGTTCTGCACGAACGACGGCTGCACGCGGACACGCGCGCAGAGCAGTTGCAGCTGTTCGAGCGAGACGTTGCTGATGCCGAGGAAGCGCGTCTTGCCGTCGGCGTGCAGCGCTTCCATCGCCTGCCAGACTTCGAAGTCGACCTGGCCGAGGCCGCGGCCGCGCGACGGACCGTGCAACACGTAGGAGTCGATCTGCTCGACGCGCAGATGCTCGAGCGAGCTCGCGAACGACTGGCGCACCTGCGCGCCGACGCCGGCGTTCGGGTCGTACGGCAGACGCTCGTCCTGTCCGTGCTGATACGTGAACTTCGTCTGCAGGAAGAGCTCCTCGCGACGCACGACGCCGTCGGCGATCGCGCCCGCCATCGCGGCGCCCACACCGGCCTCGAAGTAATGCTTGCGCTGGTTCGCGGTGTCGATGCCGCGAAAGCCGGCGTCGAGCGCGAGACGCGTGAGCTGTTCGGTGGCGTCTTCCTTCCACGCGGTGCCGTACAGAAAGCGAGGGGCGTTCATGGCAGTGCGGGAGGTTAGCATCCCTCGCGGTTCGCGCTATCCTTCCGCATGCCCCAACGTCTCCTCGGCATCTGCATCGCCGCGGCGCTGCTGTGCAGCACCGCTCTCTCCGCGAGCGAAGCCGGCTATCCGTCGCTCACGATCTATCGCCAGGAGCAGCATCACGGCGGCACGCAGAACTTCGCCGCCGCGATCGACGCGCGCGGGCGCCTCTACTTTTCCAATCTCGAGACGGTGCTGATCTACGACGGCGCGTGGTGGTCGCGCGTCGACGTGCCGGGGAACGTCTCGTTCTCCGTGCTCGCCACGCCGCGCGGCGTCGTCGGCGTCGGGCCCGTCGACGAGATCGGCATCCTCGAGCCGAACGCGCACGGCACGCTCGCGTACCGTTCGCTCGTACCGCTGCTGCCGCCCGATCTCCGCGCGAACATCGATCAGCCGCAGCTCTGCGTCTTCCAGAACGATCTCATCTTCGCCGCTCGGCATTTCATCGCGCGCTGGGACGGCCAGAGGCTGCGCGTCCTCGAACGCCATCCCGACGGCAAACGCACGCGCCACTGCGAGGAAATCAATGGCCAGCTGTACGTCGGCGCCTTCGACGGCCTGAAGGTCCTCGGCGGCCCATCGTTCCTCACCGCCAAGCGCATCGACGCGGTGCTCGCCCCCGACCGCATCATCGTGCGCAACGAAGGCTTCGTCCACGCCAACGGCACGCCGTACCAGGACGAGGCGTCCGTGTGGCTGCGCGGCAAAGGCGTGATGCGCGCGCAGCACCTGCACGACGGCCGCTGGGCCATCGCCACGCTGCGCTACGGCCTGCTCCTCATGCAGCCCGACGGCCGCATCGATCAGATCATCGACGCGTCGACGGGACTCCCCGAGGTCTTTCTCTACGACATCGTCGAAGACCAGGAAGGCGCGCTCTGGCTGGCGATGGACAACGCCATCGTGCGCGTCGACGCCGGCTCGCCGGCGACGGTACTCGACCGCCGCGTCGACCTTCCCGGCAGCCTGCAGGCGGTGACGCGCCACAACGGCCGCCTCTACGCCGGCACGCAGCACGGCATCTACGCGATCGATGCGACGCCGTCCGGCGCCCGCGCGCGCAAGCTCCCCGGCCTCGACGTCGACAACGCGAATCCGTGGGTACTACTGTCGACGAACGGCGATCTGCTCGCCGGCGCGTACGGCGGCATCTACGTCGTGCACGACGACCGTCCCGCGGAACTGATCGCGGGCACGAAAGAAGAGACGATCTTCGACCTCGCGCCGTCGCACAGCGATCCGGCGCTGGTGTGGACCGGCGGCGAGAGCGGCGTGGGACGCCTGCGCCACACGGCGAGCGGCTGGATGTTCGAAGGGATTGTTCCCAACACGCCGCCGCACGTGCGCTCCGTCGGCGACGCGCACGGCACGGCGTGGGCCGCGAGCGAATCCGACGGTCTCGTGCGCATCGAATCGAACGGACGCGTGACGGCGTACGGCAAGGGACTCGCGCGCGTGATGCGGTCCGGCGACGAAGTCGTGCTGTCCGTCAACGGACGCTTCGTGCTGGCCGACGCGAACGGCGCGCTGCATCCCGATCCGCGCCTCGCGTCGATCCAGCTCCCGAATTCGAACTTCTTCGCCGGCGTCGACGCCGCGGGCGATCTCTGGCTGGCCACGCGCCCGCCGCGCGTGGTCCGCCTCATCGACGCACATACGTACGAGTCCGAGGCGCACGCGATCGGCACGCTCGAAGGCGACATCGAGACGTTCTACGCCGACGCCGACGGCATCAACTGGCTCGGCACCGAGCGCGGCCTCTACCGCGTCGCACCGTCCGCCACGCACGGACGCACCACGCAACCGGCGCCGCTCATCCATCGCGTCGTCGACGGCAACGACCGCGTGCTGTTCGACGGCAACGTGAACGGCGCGCACGCGCCCGTCACGCTGCGCCATGCATTCGGCCGCGTGCGCATCGAGATCGCGCCGCTGTCGTCGCGCGCGGAAACGGAGTACCAGTACCGCCTCGATCCCATCGACCAGGACTGGACTCCCTGGACCTCGCAGGCCTTCCTCGATTTCACGAACCTCGGCGCCGACGACTACACGTTCCGCGTCCGCACCCGCGGCGCGCGCGGCGCGATCAGCAGCGAGGCGCGCTGGTCGTTCCGCGTCCTCGCCCCGTGGTACGCCACCTGGTGGGCGCTCGCACTCTGGACGCTCGTCGGCGCCGTGCTCGTGGTCGCGTTCATCCAGATCCGCACCCGCACGCTCCGCCGCAACGCGCGCGTGCTCCAGCAGCGCGTCGAGGAGCAGACCGTGCTGCTCCGCCGCGCGAACGAACGCCTCGAAGCGCTCTCGCTCGTCGACGATCTCACCGGCGTCGCGAACCGACGCTTCTTCGACCGCGCCCTGCTCGACGAATGGAAGCGCGCCGAACGCCGCGGCGATCCGCTCTCGCTGATCATGGTCGACCTCGATCACTTCAAGGACGTGAACGATTCGCGCGGCCACGCCGCCGGCGACGAGTGTCTCCGCCGCGTCGCCCAACACATCGGCGGCATCGTGCGCGGCTCCGGCGACGTCGTCGCACGCTGGGGCGGCGAGGAGTTCGTGATCCTCCTCCCCGGCGCCGACGTGTCCACCGCCTCCGCCATCGCCGAACGCCTCCGCGCCGGCATCGCGGCATCGTGCGAGGTGACCGCCTCGTTCGGCGTCGCCGCGCGGTCGGCGGCGGACGATCCGTCATCCCTCATCGACCGCGCCGACCGCGCGCTCTACGCCGCCAAACGCGACGGCCGCAACGTCGTACGGAGTGACGAGGGGGACGACCGGGAGCGCCTCCGGCGGGCCGGCACGGCCGGCAGCGCTTAGTTCCGCGATCAATGACGTTCAGAGCAGCCGCACGTGCATCTGGCTAGGCCCTCAGCGCTGCCGGCCGTGCCGGCCCGCCGGAGGCGCTCCTCGTCGGTTCCCCTACGTCAGCTCTACGACGCTTTGAGCCGCAGGTCGATGCTCGCGTAGCGTTGGTCGATGAGGATGCGGAGCGGGAGGCGGCGGTCGTCTTCCGAGATCCAGACCGTGAGGCCGGGGAACTTCTTCTTCTCGCCGGGGGCGGCGACGACGTGGAACTCGCGGGCGGAGACGGTGCGGCCTTGCCAGTCGGCGGACTTGAGGCCGGCGGGCTCGATGCGCACGCGGTATGGTTTGCCTTCCGCGTAGACATCGGTGACGACGGGCGCGTTGATCTGCGCGGCGTGATCGCGGAGGTACGCGATCGTCGTGAGCACGTCGCGCGCAGCGTCGACGGTGAGCGGCTTCGTCTTCGTCTCGGTCTGGCCGTCCGCACGCTCCTCGAGGCGGGCGATGTTCGCGGTGTAGTCGTACACCGTTTCCTTGTGTTCCGACTTCGAGCCGAACGTGTAGCCGTTCACGCTGGCGAGCGTGCGCTGCGTGTTGTCCATGCGCGAGCGGTACTCGATGTAGTCCGTGCCGCCGGAGCTGATGCGGAGGCGGCTGTCCACGTTCGCGGCGCCGGCCGGCTGCGTCTGCAGCACGCCCGTGCCGGCGGTGGGGAACTTCACGCGTGCGACCCAGGAAAGGGCGCCCCGCAGCTTCCAGTCGTACTGCAGCGTCTCGTTGTTCGGCGCGGCGAATGCGGCGGTCGTGCTGAGCGCGGCGACCGCTGCCGCGGCCAGCCATCCTTTCATTGTTGTCATGCGCCTTCTAACATCGCGGCACACGTACATATTCGCTCAACCGTATGCTTTTACGGCTCCGCGAACGCGCCCGGCGGCACGACCTGGAAGCGCGCGTGCGGTGCGGTCGCGAGCGCCGTTTGCAGCGCGTGCACGGGCTCGTCCTGACCGTCGTCGCCGAGGTCGAACGTCCCGTAGTGCATCGGAATGGACAGCTTCGCGCCGAGGGCGTCGGCGGCGCGTACGGCATCGGCGGGAGAGATGTGCACGGCGCACATGAACCACTCCGGACGATACGCGCCGATCGGCAGCAGCGCCGCGCGTGGCGGGCCGAAGCGTTTGCGGATCTCGGCGAAATGCTCGCCCCAGCCGGTGTCGCCCGCGAAATAGATGACGCCGCCGGGCGTCTCGATGACGAAGCCGCACCAGAGATTCGCGTCGCGGTCGCCGAAGCCGCGCGACGAGAAATGCTGCGCCGGCACCACGTGAATGCGCACCCCGGACGCGAGCTCCGTCGTCTGCCACCAGTCGAGCTCCGTGACGTGCTCGATGTTCTGCGACTGCAGGAACGCCGCGTTGCCGAGGCCGGTGATGATGCGCGGCGCGCGCAGTTGCGCGAGCGTCGGCACGTCGAGATGGTCGTAATGGTTGTGGCTGATGAGCACCGCGTCGAGCGGCGGCAGATCCTCGAGGCGGATGCCTGGCGGGTGGTGGCGGATGGGACCGGCGAAGCCGACCGGGCTGCAGCGCTCGGACCAGATCGGATCGGTCAAGATGTTGACCGATGCGGTCTGGATGAGCAGCGTCGCGTGATTGACGAACGTGATGCGCAGCGCGTCGCCGTCGACGCGTTGTGGCGGCGGCGCCCCGGGCGGCGTGTTGCGCCAGCGATCCCACGGCGCGTGATCGCGCGTGGCCATCCAGCGCAGCAGGTCGAGAAAGCCGGCGTGTCGCGTCGGCGTGAGATTGCGGAAGCGCTTGCCGTCGAAATGGTCGGACGTCGCGCCGCGGTAGCGCGGTGCGGAGAGCGACCAGCCGTAGGCGGCGATGCCGGCGATTCCGGCGCCGGCGGCGCCGAGGAGAAGGCGGAGGGTGCGTCTCATGAGCGTTGTGGGAGCGGGACGAACTCGACGTCGTCGCCGGGGATCTTCGCGAAGCGGCTTTCACGCCAGTCGCGCTTCGCCTGTTCGATGCGCTCCTTCGAGCTCGACACGAAGTTCCACCAGATGTGCCGCGGGCCGACCGGCGAACCGCCGATGAGCAGCGCGCGCGTGCCGGCGGTCATCCGCAACTCTTCGCCGTCGCGGTCGCCGAGGACGAGCATGCGCCGTTCGTCGACGAGGAACAGCGCGAGCTCCGGATGCTCCTCGGGCAGCGGGACGACGCCGTCGGCGTCGAAGGTCAGCTGCGCGTAGACAAGCGGCGAGAACGTGCGCACCGGCGAGACGAGTCCGTAGCCGCTGCCGGCGAGCATGCGGATGTTGACACCGTCAACGCGCGTCTCCGGCAGCACGTCCGCCGCGTAGTGATCGAACGACGGCTCGACTTCCTCGGCAGCGTTCGGCAGCGCGACCCAGATCTGAATCCCGTGCAGCGTCGAGCCGCTCGCGCGCAGCTCGGGCGACGTCCGCTCCGAATGCGCGATGCCGCGGCCCGCGGTCATCCAGTTGATCTCGCCGGGACGGATCGGCTGCACGTACCCGAGCGAGTCGCGATGCACGATCTCGCCGTCGAAGAGATACGTCACCGTCGCCAGGCCGATGTGCGGATGCGGGCGCACGTCGAGCCCGTTGCCGGGCACGAGCTCCGCCGGTCCCATGTGGTCGAGGAAGATGAACGGACCGACCATGCGCCGCCGCACGTACGGCAGCACGCGCCCGACCGTGAAGCCGTCGAGCTCCAGCGCCGCCGGCCGCTCCGGAATCACGAGCTCGATCACTCCAGCCCTCGGTGCTGCGCGATGAGCCGGAAGGGCCGCTTCCAAAACGCGAGCAAGCGCCGCATTGCGCGCGATCCTACACGCTTGCGTCAACGGCGCTCTCGAATCGGGCGGCAGATGTGCACCGCTCGCCCTCGCGATGTCTGCTCCGCTCCGTCTCAGCGTTCTCGATCAGTCGCCGATCGCCGCCGGCTCGACGCCCGCGCAGGCGCTGCGCAACTCCGTCGACCTCGCGTGCTTCGCCGAGGAGCTCGGGTACGAGCGGTATTGGGTCGCGGAACATCACGGCACGCCCGCGCTCGCGTGCGCGAGTCCGCCCGCGCTCATCGGCCCGATCGCGTCGGCGACGAAGCGCATCCGCGTCGGCAGCGGCGGCGTGATGCTCCCGCATTACAGCCCGCTGCACGTCGCCGAGACCTTCAGCATGCTCGCCGGGCTCTTCCCGAATCGCATCGACCTCGGCGTCGGCCGCGCCGCCGGCACCGATCCGACGACGACGTTCGCGCTGCAACGCGATCGGCGGCAGGCGTCGCCCGACGACTTCCCGCAACAACTCGTCGAGCTGATGGCGTACCTCGACGACGACATGCCGCAGGACCATCCGTTCGCGCGCCTCACCGCGCTCCCCGGCCGCCCCGAACATCCCGACCTCTGGCTCCTCGGCAGCTCACCGCAGAGCGGCCTCTGGGCGGCGGAGCTCGGCCTCCCCTACGCGTTCGCCGACTTCATCAACCCGCAGGGCGCCGAGATCGCGCAACACTACCGCGAGCACTTCACGCCCGCGCGCACGCTCAGCGAGCCGCGCGTCATCGCCGCGGTGTGGACGCTCTGCGCGGAGACCGAGGAAGAAGCGCAGCGCCTCGCCGCGAGCGGCCGCATGATGATCGCGCTTCTCCAGCGCGGACAGCTGATCCCCATTCCGCCGCCCGACGTCGCGCAGCGCTTCCTCGAAAAAGAAGGCGTGCCGCTCAGCCGCCGCCTCGTCCTCGGCACGCCCGACACCATCCGCACGCGGCTCGAAGCGGTCGCCGAGGAGTACGGCGCGTCGGAGCTGATGATCGTGACGAACACGTACGATCATGCGGCGCGGCGGCGCTCGTTCGAGCTCGTCGCCGAAGCGTTTCGCGACTAGAAAGACGAACGCGCGCGCCGCCGGAGCAGCGCGCGCGTCGCATCGCAGGTAAACCCGCGCGTCAGTGAATCCGCGTCACCGCCGCCACCACCCGCTCCGCGCTCGGCACGAACGCCTGCTCGAGCGGGAACGACGCGGGCGCGGGCGCGTCGGGGCCGGTCACGCGCAGCACCGGCGCCTTCAGGCTCGCGAACGCTTTCTCGCTGAGGATCGCCGCGAGCTCCGCGCCGACGCCGCACGGTCCCGCCGCCTCGTGCACGAGCACCGCGCGGCCGGTCTTGCGCACCGACGCGAGCACCGTCTCCTCGTCGAGCGGCTTGAGCGAGCGCAGGTCGATCACCTCGCACGACACGCCGTTCTCCGCGAGCACGTTCGCCGCCTCGAGGCACGTCTGCACGGTCTTGCCGTACGAGACGAGCGTCGCATCCGTTCCCTCGCGGCGCACCGCGGCCTTGCCGATCGGCAGCACGTGATCGCCGTCCGGCACTTCGCCCGGCTGGTGGAGCAGCGCGACGTCGGCGAAGAACATGACCGGGTTGTCGTCGCGGATCGCGCTCTTGAGCAGCGCCTTGAAGTCCGCCGCGTTCGACGGCATCACGACCTTCACGCCCGGCGTGTGAACGAACCACGCTTCGAGATTGTGGTTGTGCTGCGCTCCGACGCCCCAGCCGGCGCCGGTGCGCGCGATCGTCACCATCGGGAACGAGAACTGGCCGCCCGACAGGTAGCGCAGCTTGCCCGCGCTGTTCACGATCTCGTCCATCGCGAACGTGAGGAACGGCGCGAAGAGCAGGTCGATCACCGGACGCAGCCCCGTCGCCGCGGCGCCCGCGGCCGTGCCGGCGATGATCCCTTCCGACAGCGGCGTGTTGCGCACGCGCGCCGCGCCGAACTCCTGAACCAATGCATATCCCTTCGTCGCGACCCCTTCACCGAACGCGATCACATTCGCATCGCGGCGCATCTCCTCGGCCAGCGCTTCGTTCATCGCTTGATCTGCAGTCATCGTTCTCATGGCGTTCTCCTTCAGCTCCGCGTTTCGGTTCAGGCGTAGACGTCGGTGGTCAGTTCGGCGAAAGCGGGATACGGCGACGCGAGCGCGAAGTCGGCCGCTTCCTCGACGATGAGGCGCGCGCGCTCGCGGATCTCCGCGATCTCGTCGCCGGTCAGCTCGCCGCGCTGCGCGAGACGCGCCTCGTACGTCGCGATCGGGTCGCGCGCGATCCACGACGCGAGCTCGTTCCTGTCGACGTACTGCTGATCGTCGGGCTCCATGTGGCCGCGCTGGCGGTAGGTGTAGGTCTCGAGGAGGAACGGCTTGCCGGTGGCGCGGATGTATGCGACGGCCTCGCGCGCGGCGGCGGTCACGGCCTCGACGTCGTTGCCGTCGACGGTGATCGCCTCGACGCCGAGCGGGCGCGCCCACTCCGCGACGTGATCGGTGAGCATCGTCTGCTTGCGGTGCACGTACGCCTGCCACTGGTTGTTCTCGCAGACGTAAAGAATGGGCAGGTTCCAGACGGCGGCGAGATTGAGCGACTCGTGGAAGATGCCCTCGCACGCGGCGCCGTCGCCGAAGAAGCATGCCGCGAGCGCGCCGCTGTTCTTCATCGCCAGCGAGAGCGCCGCGCCGGTGACGAGCGAGAGCTCGCCGCCGACGATGGTCGACGTCAGCACGACGCCGAGCTCTTTGACGGAGATGTGCAGGCTGCCGCTCTTCCCTTTGCAGTAGCCCGTGCTCTTGCCGAGGATCTCGGCGAGGACGCGGCCCGGATCGGCGCCGCGCGCGAGGAGATGGCCGGCGCTGCGGTGATTGGTGAGGATGAGGTCCTGCGGCCCGAGGGCGCGCATCACGCCGGCGGCACTCGCTTCCTGGCCGACGGAGGTGCACATGTTCGGCGACAGTCCTTTCGCGCGCAGCTCGGCGGATTTCTCTTCGAACGTGCGGATGAGCAGCATCATCTCGAGCGCCTTCGCGGCGGCGCCGCGCTCCGCGCTCGTGGTGGTGGTCGTTTCGTCAGCAGTGATCGTCACAGGGATCTCCTTTCGTCTTCGAGAGGCAATGTAGAGATCCCGCGGAGGGCGCGTTGCTAAGAGTTCGCTATGCGGATCGGAAAAGATGCGCGGCGACGCGCGCGGAGGCGCGCGGTTTCCTAAGAGGACGCTAAGAAACTTACAATCGCCGCATGACGGATCACGACTTCCGCCGCGGCGCGGGCGGGACTTCCGGCGGCATCGGCACGTTCCTCTTCGGCCTCGGCATGGCCATCGCCGGCGGTTATCTGCTGACGACGCAGGTGACGGTGACGTCCGGCTACTGGCACTGGGGCGGCTACAACGCCTTCGGCCTCTCGCTGATCCCGCTGCTCCTCGGCATCGGCCTGCTGTTCTTCAACGGCCGTTCGATCGCCGGTTGGCTGCTGACGTTCGCCGGCGCGGTCATCATCCTTGCGGGAATCCTGACGAACCTCGAGATCTACTTTCGTCCGACGAGCCTCTTCAACACGATCCTGATGCTCGTGCTGCTCGCGGGCGGGATCGGGCTGATCGCGCGCGCGGTGCGGGCGCAGTAACGCCGTCCCGCCGCCTTTCCATCGCGGTAGAATGACCGCGATCCACCACAGAGGAAGTGCGGGAGGGGTACGCGGATGGCGCAGGCGAATGTGATTCAGGGGCACTTTCCCGGTGCTCTCCCGCGGTTTGTGAACGCTCCCGCCGCGGTGCAGCCGAAGATGGCGGCGGGCGCGGCGTCGTGGGTGCAGGACGCGATCGCGCGCGGCGCCGGAGGAGCGCGGGCCGCGCAGATGAAAGCAGCCGCCGTGTCACGCGTTCCGCAGCCGGCGCGCATCGCCGCGCCGCCGCGCACGCACCTTCCCGCTCCCCCGCAGCCGCATCGCTCCGGCGCCGTGCAGCTGCCGGTGCAGCTCGCGTCGTTTCCGCGCGGCGGCGGGCGCGCGCTGCCGCTGCCGGTCCGGCAGATGCTCGAGCGGACGTTCCGCGCGAACTTCGCCGACGTGCGCGTTCACGTCGGACCGCACGCGGCCTCGATCGGCGCGACGGCATTCACGCATGGCAGCAATGTCTACTTCGCGCCCGGACAGTGCACGCCGTACGCGCTCGGCCGCCAGCTCGCGCACGTCGTGCAGCAGCGCAGCGGCCGCGTCGCGAATCCGTTCGGCGGCGGCGTCGCCATCGTGCAGGACCGCGCGCTCGGCGCGGAAGCCGCGCGCATGGGACGGCAGGTCGCGCGCACCGTGCAGCGGATCACCGACAAGGACGCACGGCGTCACCTCGGCGACGAATGGCTGGACGCGTACGGGCGCTGGAAGGACGAGATCGGCGCGTACGGCCACGAACTCGGCGAAGAGTCGTTGGTCGAGCGGACGCTGGCGGCGATCGAGGAGGTGTCCCATCTCCGCCAGATCCTCACCGCGAACGAGGAGCATCACGGCGTGGAGTCCGACGTCACCGTCGAGAGCCTGGCGGTCGACGCGAAGCACTTGCTCGAACAGTGCGCACTGACGGCCAAGTTCATCCATCAGTTTCCACAGGAAATCGAGAACATCGTCATCCTCTCGAAGCGGAAGTTCGAGCTGAACTATTTGACGATCGCGCAGCAGAGCAAGCCGGAAGGCATCGCCCACCAGGCGGCGAGGATCGCCTTGGTGAAAGGCTATGAAACCAACGGGACGTCGCACCTCCGCAAATCGCATCCGCGCCTTCACTACGCGGTGCACGAGATCGTTCACGCGATGGCCGTGCACGATCTGAAAGCGCGATGGGGCGGCACCGCGTGCGAAGGCGCGACCGAGATGATCACCTTGCGCGTCCTCGCGAGCGGCGGCGCCGACGACGGCGAGCGGGTCTACGTCGAGGAACAGCAGGTGTTGCGCGACGTCATGAAGCAGACCAATCTCACTCGCGAGAAACTGGTCGACTTCTACTTCACGAATCCGGACGCGTTCCTCCAGCACGTCGGCTCACGGTTGGATGAGGAGACGCTCGAGGCGCTCCTGAGCAAATCCGCGGAATCGTACCTGCTGCTCCAGACGCGCAAGAAGTTGGACGTCCTCGAAGCGCCGTCCTTCAGCTTCAAGCCGAAGCCGAAGCAGGAACGCCACTCCGAACGACAGCGGCTGATTCCCCCGCAGCCGAGGCAGAGCAGCGCCTGCTGCTGCTCGTGCTGCTTCCTCACCACCGCCTGCGTCGAAGCGAAAGGGCTGCCGGACGATTGCCGGGAGCTGGAGACGCTGCGCGCGTTCCGCGATGCGTACGTCGCCGCGCTTCCCGACGGCGGCGCGCTGATCGGCGAGTACTACCGCATCGCGCCCGCGATCGTCAGCGCGATGCGCGCGCATCCCGAGGCGCCGCGCCTCTTCCGCGAGTTGTACGAGTCGCTCGTCGCGCGCTGCGTCGCGCTGATCGACGAGGGGCGGGCGGAGGAGGCCATGGCGAACTACCGCGCGCACGTCGAGCAGTTGAAAGAGACGTGGCTCGGCGCGATCGCGTGAGGTTCAGGACGCCGCCGGAACGGCGAAGCGGTGCGCGCATTCACGCGCGCACCGCCGGTGGAAGAGGGGATCAGTAGCGACCCGTATCGACGCTGTCGATGCGCGCGGCGGCGAAGGCGCCGTTGCGCAGCCAGCTGCCGGACAGCTCGACGTAGTCGCCGGGGCGGAGGTCGCCGAAGTCGACGCGGCTGGCGCGCACGGTGTCGCGCATGTCGACCTCGAACGTGCGGCCGTCGCGCGTATCGCGGAGCAGGAGGAACCCGCTGCGATAGTCGACGCGCTCGACCACGCCGCCGATGTTGCCGTATCCGTAGCCGGCGCCGTAGTAGCCACCGCCGCCGTAGTACGGGTCATAGCCGTAGTCGGGCCAGTCGAGGATGTCGACGTTCACGATGCCGCCGCGGAAGATGCCGCCGAGGTGGAGCGAGGCGCCGATGCGAAGCTCGTGACCGCGGCCGAAGCGCGAGGCCGGAATCCAGTACGACTCGCGCGCGCCGTCGAGGTACACGCGGTAGCCGTCGCGCTCGCGCGAGAACGAGCGGACGCGACCCGAATACGTCACGCGGTCGTTGTCGTGGTACACGCGCGCCGCGTTGCCGCGGTTGTACGTGCCGCCGTTGTACACGCCGCGGTTGGCGTTGTTGCGGTTGCCGTTGTTGCGGTCGTAGTTACGATCGGCGCTGCCGCGGTTGTTGCTGCCACGGTTGTCGTACGTGCCGCGGCTGTTGCTCTGGTACGCGCCGGCGCTCGTCGTGGTGCGATTCGCGTCGTTGCGGTTGTACGTGCCGGCGTTGTACGTCCCGCGGTTGTTCTGCACTTCCGGCGCGGTCGCCGTGCCGCGCTCGCCGCGATTCCGGTTGAACGCATCGCGGGCGGCGTTCTGCGCCGCCGCTGCGGTCGCTGCCGCACTGCTGCTGCCGCGGTTCTCGCCGCTGCGCTGGTACGTGCCGCGCTCGCCGCGATGGTCGCGGTTGCGGTCGTTGTCGCGCGCGTCGGCGAAGGCGGTGGTCGTCAGCAGGAGCGCCAGCGCTCCCGCTGAAACTGCCAACTTCCTGTTCGTGTTCATGGTCTCGGTCTCCTTGGACTTGCACAGGAAAAGACACGAGCGGCACCGTGCTTCTTTCCCGTGCAGCACGAGCCGCACGCGCGTGTCACGAACTGCACGGCGCCAAAACATTCCCAACCTGTTCGCGTCCGCGCCGTCAGAATCTTCGAAGCGCACGCTACGATGAATGCGTTGCACTACTCGCCCACCCGCTTCCCCGCACCGGTCGTGCGCGCGCGCGCGGCGGGCTCGTTCGTGCTCAGCGAGACGCGCTACGCCGCCGGCGCGGAGCTCGCCACGCACGCGCACGAGTACGCCTGCCTCGTGGTCGTCCTCGGCGGCACCTTTCGCGAGCGCTGCGACGGAAGCACGCGCGAAGTCGAGCCGGGCGCGGTCATCGTGCGGCCCGAAGGCGAGCCGCATTCGGATCGCTTCACGGATGGCGGCGGACGCTGCCTCAACGTCGAGCTGCCGCCGCAATGGCTCGCACGCGTCCGCGAGCTCGTGCGTCCGCTCGATACTTCCGGCGTGTATCGCGGCAGCGCATTCGCCGTCGCGGGACGGCGCTTGCACACGGAGCTGACGCGCGGCGACGATGTCTCCGCGCTGGCGGTCGAGGCGCTCGTGCTCGGCCTCTTCGCCGACGCCGCGCGCACGGAGCGACGGCTCGAGCAGCGCGCGCCGCGCTGGCTCTCTGGCGTGCGCGCGCGGATCCACGAAGATCCCGTCGCGCACCTCTCGCTCGCGGAGCTCGCGTCGGCCGCCGGCGTGCATCCCGTCCATCTCGCGGCGGCGTTCCGCCGCCATTACGGCGCGAGCGTCGCCGCGTACGTGCGGCAGCTGCGGATCGACTTCGCCTGCCGCGAGCTCGCCGCCTCGGATGCGCCGCTCGCCGACATCGCGCTCGCCGCCGGCTTCGCCGACCAGAGCCACTTCGGGCGCACGTTCAAAGAGGCGATGCACGTGACGCCCGCCGCGTACCGCGCGGCCGTGCGCCGGCGTTGACGCGCCGCGCGCAACGCGTTCCAGCGCCTTAAGCGCGTTCTATCGCGACGCGAACTTCATTCCGTACGGTGCGCGGCGTGAAAACTCTGTTCGCCCTGCTCTTCCTCGCCGCACCGCTCCTCGCGCTGCCGCACGATCCCGCCGTCAGCCGCACGCACGTGGCCTTCATCGAGGCGGGACAACTGTGGCTCGTCCCGCGCGGCGGCGGCGCGGCCGTGCGCGTCACGAACACGCCGGGCGAGAAATCGTCGGCGCGCTTCAGTCCCGACGGCGCGACGCTCGCGTACACGAGCGGCAGCATCTATACGGTGCCGGTGCGCGGCGGGGTGCCCACGCGCGTGACGTTCCTGCCGTCGGAACAACTGCTCTGCCAGTGGACGGCGGACGATCGTCTGCTCTTCTCGACGAACGCGCTCTCGTTCAGCCACATCGAGATGCAGCTCTTCACCGTGTCGCCGCGCGGCGAGCTGCCGCGTCCACTGCCGCTCGCCTTCGGCGCCGACGGCGCCCTCGACGCGAGCGGAACGTGGCTCGCGTACACGCCGCGCTGGTCGCATCAGCTGATCGCGAACTGGAAGGGCTATCGCGGCGGCGCGGCGCCGGATCTCTGGCTGTTCAATCTGCAGACGCGCGAGTCGCGGCGGATCACCGAATGGGCCGGCAGCGACGTGCGGCCGATGTGGCACGGCGCGACGCTCTACTACGTGAGCGACGAAGGCGCCGAAGGACGGCGCAACGTCTGGGCGTACGACACGCGCACGCACGCGCGGCGACAGGTCACGCACTTCACCGAATACGACGTGCGCGATGCGTCGATCGGTCCCGACGCGATCGTCTTCGCGCTCGGCCCCGAGCTGCGGCTGCTCGAGCTGCGCGGCGAACGCTCGTCCGTCGTGCGCGCCACGATTCTGGCGACGCCGCTCGTGCGCGACGTCGACGCGAGCCGCTTCGTCACGTTTCGCCAGGCCGCGAACGGCGTCGTGCTGCTCGAAGGACGCGGCGATCTCTGGATCGCGCGCGCGAACGCCGCACCGCGCAATCTCACCGCGACGAGCGGCGCGTTCGAGCGCGAGGCCTCGCTGCGTCCGGACGGACGCGCGGTCGCGTACTGGTCGGACGCGACCGGCGAGTACCAGCTCTACGTGCGCGATCTCGAACGCGACGCCGCGCCGCAGCCGCTCACGAGCTTCACGAGCGGCTTCCGCTACCGCCCCGTCTGGAGCCGCGACGGCAAACGGCTCGCGTTCACCGACGAAACCGGCGCCATCGTCATCTTCGACGTCGACACGCGCCGCACGACGAGCGTCGATCGCGAGACGTGGAGCGCGGGCGTCGAACCGACCGAGCTCGCCTGGTCGCCCGACGGCGCGTGGCTCGCCTACACGAAGACCGCGCCGAATCGCCTCACCCAACTCTGGCGCTACGACCTCGCGACGAACGCGTCGCAGCCGCTCACCGCCGATGCCTTCAACGCGTCGACGCCCGTGTTCGACGCGACCGGCGAGCATCTCTTCTTCCTCAGCTACCGCAACTTCAGCAACATCGCCTCCGACTGGATCCAGAGCCGCATCATCAATCGGGGACTGGCCACGATCGTCGACGTGCCGCTGCGCGGCGCCGCGCTCGACATGCCGTCCGTCGAACGCCGCGCGCTGCGCCTGCCGACGACAGCCGGCTCGATCGTCGCGCTCTCCGTCACCGCCGATGGCAATCCGCTCTACGCGCTCGTCGATCTCGCCGGCAAGCGCTCGGTGCGCAGCTACGACCTCCGCGCGCGGAAAGAGAACGTCGTCGCCGATGACTCCACGGACCTCGACACCGTTTCGCAGCCGCATGTCGACACGGCGTCGATGACGATGCACGTCGACCTTGCCGCCGAATGGCGCGAGCTGTTCCGCGACGCGTGGCGCGCGTATCGCGACTTCTTCTACGCGCCGAAGCAACCGCTCGCACACTGGGACGCGGTCGCGACGCGCTACGAGCCGATGCTCGCGCGCTGCCGCAACCGCGAGGAAGTGAACCTCGTGCTCGCCGCGATGATCGGCGAGTCGTCCGTCGGCCACGCGTACATCGCGAGCGGCGGCGACATCGGTCCGCGCCCTCCCGACGACGCCGCCACCCTCGGCGCCGACTTCACCGTCGAGCGCGGCGCGTTCCGCATCACGCGCATCGTCGAAGGCGCGCCGTTCGACGACGCCGCGCGCTCACCGTTGCACGACGCACGCGAAGGCGAATACGTGCTCGCCGTCGACGGCAAACCGCTCGACGTCGCGCGCGACCTTCACGCGGCGCTCGTTGGCCGCGCGAACCAGTCCGTGCAGTTGACCGTCGGTCCGAATCCGGCGGTCGACGCGTCGTCGCGCGTCCTCACCGTCACGCCGCTCGCATCCGAGAATGAACTGCGCCGGCGCGCGTGGATCGAGGCCAATCGGCGGCACGTCTCCGACGCGAGCGGCGGCCGCATCGGCTACGTGCACATCCCCGACTTCACGAACGCCGGCTACGGCGATCTCGCGCGGCAGTTCTACGCGCAGCTCGACAAGGACGCGCTCATCATCGACGCGCGCTGGAGCCTCGGCGGCTCGACCGGCGCGGCGGTCGCCGAACTGCTCGCGCGCCGCGACCTCAACTTCGCCGCCGGCCGCTACAACCAGCCGTGGCCGTCGCCGCGCTTCGGCGTGCACGCGGGCGCGAAGGCGCTCCTCGTCAATCACATCACCGTCTCCGCGGGCGAGAACTTCTCGTACTACTTCCGCAAGCTCGGCATCGGTCCGATCGTCGGCTCGCGCACGTGGGGCGGCCTCACGGGACTCAACGGCGCGCCCGCGCTCATCGACGGCGGCGCGGTGAACGTGCCGAACGCGCCGTTCTACGACGAGAGCGGCTGGCTGCTCGAAGGTCACGGACTCGAGCCGGACGTCGCGGTCGAACGCGATCCGGCGAGCGACGCCGACGCGCAGCTCGACGCCGCTATCCGAACATTGCAATCGACGCGAACATCTTCATCGACGCCCACGCCGCCCCGGTGAGCATCGCGCAGCCGATCGCGCACGCGCCCGCGATCGCAAGCCGTCCCAGCTGCAACTGCGCGGCTGGGCGCCGCTGCGCGACGACGAACCAGACGAACGACGCGAGCGCGCCGGCGTACGCGAATCCCGCTTCGAACAACGGCGCGTACGGCCAGATCGGCAGGCGTGTGGTCACATGGAGGAACGCGCGCACGGCGAACGCGAACGTACCCGCGACGGCGATGAACAGCGCGACCGTCGCCAGCGCGGCGATTCGCGCGCCGCGCGCTACCGGCGCGCCGGCGTCCGCGCGCGTGCGGAGGCCGAAGACGCACATCGTGACGCTCACCAGACAAGAGATCGCGCCGCCGTAGACGACGAGCGCCAGCGCCGACGCCACGCCCGCGGCGACGACCAGGATGCTGTGACGCCCGCTGGCCGCGATGCCTCCCATCACGTTCAACAGCGTGAGCCACGCTCCGCCGAGGCCGACGAACAGCGGCACGAGCGTCGCCGGCAGCACCGATGCGCCGATCGGGCCATTGCGCCGCCGCAGCATCAGCAGCACCAGCGGATACAGCAGCAGACCCACGATCGTCAGTTGGACGAACACCAGACGATTGACGCAGACGCTCGCGACGCTCATGTCCATGTCCGTTTAGACGCCTCGACGCGCCGCGCGAAAACTCTTTACGATGCGCGCATGGAATACACGCATTACCCGAAGCAGCTCACGCCGCGCGAGGAGCTCGTCGCGAACGGCGCGCATCTGAAGTGGTACGACCTCGAGCGCGACGCCGGCTCGATCGATCCCGCGCTGCGCGAATCGGCGCGCGAGTTCCTCTGCGCCGAGGCGGACTCGGGACGCCTCGACGTCCGCGGCGACCTCGGCTTCGTCATCCTGCATCGCTGCGGCGGCAGCTTCTACTTCCTCATCGTCTGCACCTGGCGCAACGCGAACGAGCTGTGGGAGACCGTCTACGCGAAAGAGGGCGACGAGCCGTTCGCGCTGTTCCCGCAGGGCACGCACAAGGGCACGTATTGCGTGTGGGAGCTCGGGGCCGTGCTGCACGAGCAGATGGCGTGGACCCGCTACCTCTACTCCCCGCGCGACGCCTCCGCCGTCCGCGACTACCTCGGCGATCAGCGCAGCGGCACGGTCTAGGGAACCTGACGTCAAACCGGCCGCACCGCGTCGTGCGCCTCGTCCCAGATGCGCACGCGATGGCTCTCGTTCAGCGCGAACGAGCCGACGAGGAACGTCATCAGCGCGATGCCGACGGACCAGTACAGCCCCGCGTAGATGTTGCCCGTGCGCGCGACGAGCACGCCGGCGATGAGAGGCAGCGTCCCGCCGAACCAGCCGTTGCCGAGGTGATACGGAAGCGAGAACGAGGTGTAGCGCACGCGCGCCGGGAACGCTTCGATCAGGAACGCCGCGATCGGTCCGTACACCATGGTCACGTACAGCACCTGCACGAAGACGAGCAAAACGAGCATCGTGAGATTCGGATGCCGCGGATCACCATACGTCTTCATCGCGTGATAGATCGGGATGTACGTCAGCGCGGCGAGGAGATTGCCGGCCATCATCACCTTCAGCCGCCCGATGCGATCGGAGAGCGCGCCGAACACGACGAAGAACGGCATCGCCAGCGCGAGCGCGATCGCGACGATGACGCTCGCCGTCACGAGATCGAACTTCAGCACCGTCTGCAGAAACGACAGCGCGTAGAACTGCCCCGTGTACCAGACCACGCCCTGCCCCGCCGTCGCGCCGAGAAGCACCAGCAGCACGAGGCGAACATTCTTCCAGTTGCCGAAGCTCTCCATGAGCGGCGCGAGCGACGCCTTCCCCTGCGACTTGATGCTCTGGAACAGCGGCGACTCCTGCAGCTTCATCCGAATGTAGAACGACATCGCCACGAGTACGAGCGACAGCAGGAACGGCACGCGCCAGCCCCACGCCTTGAAGTCCGCGTCCGTCATCGACTTCTTCACCGCCAGCACGACGCCGAGCGAGACGAAAAGGCCGAGCGTGGCAGTGATCTGGATGAAGCTCGTGTAGTAGCCGCGCTTCCGATCGGGCACGTGCTCGGCGACGTACACCGCCGCGCCGCCGTACTCGCCGCCGAGCGCGAGTCCCTGCAGAAGGCGCAGCACGAGCAGGATCGCCGGCGCGAGCGCGCCGATGGTCGCGTACGTCGGCAGCAGGCCGATGAGGAACGTCGAGAGCCCCATGATCGTGAGCGTGACCATGAACGCGTACTTGCGGCCGACGCGATCGCCGATGCGCCCGAACACGATCGCGCCGAACGGCCGCACGATGAAGCCGGTGGCGAAGAGCGCCCACGTCTTGATGAGCGCCCACGCCGGATTGCCCGACGGGAACATCAGCTCGGACATGACCACGGCCAGGCTGCCGAAGATGTAGAAGTCGTACCACTCGATCATCGTGCCGAGGCCGGAGGCGAAGATGATTCGTCCGATCGGATAACGCGCGCCGTTCTGTTCCGCCATGAGCGAATGGTAGCCGAGCTCGGCCGGACACCTCGACACCCTGCCATCTCTCCACCCTTCCGCGTACACTTCGTTCACGCCCATGGAAGCCGCGGAGCTCTTTCGGGAGCAGCTGCCGCTGATCGACCGGATTGCCGTACGCCTCTGCCGCCGCGCGGGACTCTCCGACGCGGACGCGGAGGATTTTGCGTCCGACGTGAAGGTGGCGATGATCGAGAGCGACTACGCGGCGCTGCGCGCGTTCGAGGAGCGTTCGTCGGTGGCGACGTATCTCACCGTGGTCATGCAGCGGATGCTGTTCGATCAGCGCATCCACGACACCGGGCGCTGGCATCCGTCGGCGGAAGCACGGCGCCTCGGCGCGGCCGCGGTGCTCGTCGAAACGCTGGTCCTGCGCGACCGCCGTCCGCTCGATGAAGTGCTGCCGCTCGCGCGCGGACTCGAGCCCGAGCTCACGCGCGCCGGACTCGAGGCGCTCGTCGCGCGCCTGCCGCAGCGCGCGCCGCGCATGCGCGCGGTCGTGCTCGAAGACGATGGGGTCGCCGTCGCCGCGCCCGACACCGCCGACGCGCGCGCTCTCGCCCGCGACGCGTCGCGCACCGCCGCGCGCGCGGCGCACGCGATCCGCGCGGCGATGGAGTCGTGGCCGCCGGAAGATCGCGTGCTGATCCGATTGCGCTTCGGCTCGAACGTCAGCATCGCCGACGTCTCGCGCATGCTGCGCGTGCCGCAGCGGCCGCTGTATCGCCGTCAGGAAGCGTTGCTCGCGCGGCTGCGCAAGGCGCTCGAAGCCGCGTCCATCGACGCCGCCACGCTCTTCGACGCGCTCGAGACGATCGACGCGCCCGACCTCGGCCTCGGGAAACCGGAGCCGCCGCGGCAGTCCAAGTCGGAAGGAGAGTCTCGCACGTGACGACGCCGCACCCGCCACCCGGAACGCTCGCCGCCTTCGTCGAAGGCCGGCTGACGCGCGCCGAACTGCAGACCGTGGTCGCGCACCTCGACGGCTGCGCCGAATGCCGCGCGACCATCGACGCGGCGAACGAGGCCTTTCACGAGGAGGGCATCACCGCGCAGCCGCCGGCGACGAATCGCTGGTGGCTCGCCGTCGCCGCGGCGGCGATGCTCGCGCTGCTGGTGACGGTGCCGTACGCGCTGCAACGCCGCGCGCCGCTCGCGCGCATCGCCGCGCTGCTGCCGCGTGACGCGCGTCCGGTCGAGGCGCGCCTCTCCGGCGCGTTCCCGTGGGCGCCGTATCGCGGCCCCGAGCGCGGACCGTCGACGCGTCGCGACACCGCGTCGATGAAGCTCATCGGCCTCGCCGGCGAACTGAACGAAACCGCCGAGCGCGCGCCGTCGGCGGACGCACAACACGCGGCCGGCGTGGCCATGCTCGTCGTCGACGATCCGTCCGCGGCGATCGCGCGTCTGCGCGCGGCCGTCGAACACGCGCCGAACGATCCCGCGATCTGGAGCGACCTCGCCGCGGCGCAGGACGCCGCCGCGACCGCGCAAGGACACACGTCACTCTTCAGCGAGGCGCTCGCGTCCGCCGATCGCGCGCTGCGCGTGAACGCGCGTTTCGTGCCCGCGCTCTTCAACCGCGCGCTGATCCTCGAGCACCTCGGCCTCGCGAACGAGGCGGCCCGCGCGTGGCAGCGTTACGTCGACGCCGATCCTTCGTCGCCGTGGGCCAACGAAGCGCGCGAACACTTGCGGCGCGCGCCGCGCGAGAGCGACACGTCGCGCTTCCGCCGCGAGCTGCCGCGTTTCGCGCGCGCGGTCGCCGCGCACGACGACGCCGCGGTGCGCGCGTTCGTCGCGGAGTTCCCGCAGGAGTGCCGCACGTGGGGCGAGGCGGAATGGCTTGGCCAGTGGGCGGATGCGCTGCTGCACGGCGACACGCGCGCCGCGGACGACGCGCTCGCGCTCGCCCGCGCGTCCGGCAACGCAATCGCCGCGCAATCAGGCGAGCAACTCCTGCGCGATGCGGTCGCGACGATCGATCGCGCGAATGCCGACGAACGGCGCGCACTCGCCGACGCGCATGCGACGTATCGCCGCGCGCGCATCGTCTACAGCCGCGGCCAGCCGCGCGATGCCGAGCCGGAACTGCGCCGCGCCGCAAGCGCGTTCGCAGCCGCGCACAGTCCGATGGCGTTCGTCGCGCGGCTCTTCGCCGCATGCGCCGCGTTCGATCAGCAGCAGGACGCGCGCGCGGAGCTCGCCGCGTTGCGCGACGAGCTTCCGCCCGCGTATCCGGCGATGCGCGCGCAAGTCGAGCGGCAGCTCGGACTCGCGGCGATGACCGACGGCGACTGGAGCGGCGCGGAGCCGCTGCTCGATTCCGCGCAGTCCGCGTTTCATCGCCTCGGCGAACGCGGCAACGCGGCGTTCGCCGACGCGCTGCTCGCCGATGCGCTCGCGTCGCTCGGCCGCCGCGACGCGTCGTGGGCGGCGCGCATCCGCTCGTTCGCGGCGCTCGGCACCCAGGGGCAAGCGATCAATCTCGCCGTGAGCCTCGGCGACGCGAGCCGCATGGACCTGCGCGCCGGACACCTCGACCCGGCGCGCGCGCTGCTCGCCCTCGAGCTCGACGCCGATCGCGACACCGGCGACGACGCGCTCGTCGCCGACGCGCTCGTGCGCCAGGCCGTGCTCGCGTCGCGCCTCGGCGATTCCTCGGCGACGACCATCGTCCGCGAGGCCGCGTCCGCCGCCGCGCGGATCGCCGACGCCGCGCGGCGTGCGCGCGCGCTCGCCGACGTCGATTTCGCCGACGGCGCGGTGTCGCTCGCGCTGCGCGGCGATGCGGCGACGCCGCTGACGCGCGCGATCGAGACGTATCGCGCGCGCGCGTTGCCGCTCTATCTGCCCGAGGCGCTGCTGCTGCGCGCGAGGAACGCGATGACGCGCGGCGATACGGCGGGAGCGGCGCGCGATCTCGACGACGGTATCGCCGCGCTCGCGCGACATCCGATCCGCGTCGCCGGCTCGATCGTCGGCACGGGCGTCCTCGATGCGGGCGACGCGCTGTTCGACGAGGCGATCGCTCTCGCGCTCGCGCGCGACGATCGGCAGCGCGCGTTCGCGCTCGCGGAGAAAGCGCGCTCCGGCAACATCGACGTCGTCACGCTGCAGGCTCGGCTGCGCGGCAGCAACACCGCCGTCATCGAGCTCGCGCTGCTGCCGCGGGAAGTGGTCGCGTTCTGCGTGACCGCGAGCTCGTTCGATGTCGCGCGCGGCGATCGCGAGCATCTCTACGACGTCGCGGTGCGGCCGTTCTCGCACGCGCTCGACGCGAGCCGCGCGGTCGTCTTCGTCGCCGAGCCGCCGCTCGACACGACGCCGTTCGCCGCGCTGGAGGATGCGCATCAACACGCGCTCGTCGAACGCGTCGCCGTCGCGCGCGCCGCACGCGCGAGCGATCTGCAGCCGAATACGCCGCCGCGCGTCGCGCATTCGCTCGCTGCCGTGATGCTCCCGAGCGGCGCCGGAACGGGATTCGCCGCATTGCCCGGCGCGGCGAACGAGATCGCGGAGCTGCGGCCGCTCTACGCGAACGTGGTCGAAGTCGAGGCGAGCCGCGCGACGTTTCCCGCGTTCGTCGACGCCGCCTCACACGCCGACGTCGTCCATCTCGCCGGCCACACCGCGGAGGAGCCCGACGATGGCGCCGCGCTCGTCTTCGCCGGACGCCGCGTCCACGCCGCCTCGATCGCGTCGACGCCGATCCGCGCGCAGCTCGTCGTCCTCGCCGGCTGCAACACCCTGCGCGCGCCCGATGCCGCCGACGCCCGCGCGCTCAGCCTCGGCGCCGCCTTCGCCGCCGCCGGCGCCCGCGACGTCATCGGCACGCTCACGCCGGTCGCCGACGCCGACGCGCACGCGCTGTTCCTCGAACTCCATCGCGAGCTCCAACGCGGCGTCGCCCCCATCGACGCGCTGCGCGAAGTGCAACGCCAACGATTGCGCGGCTGGCAAAGCCTCGCGCTGCTCACGAATCACGTGCCTTAGGAAAGGAGGAGGTTGTGGCGATCACAGTGAAGTTCATCGGCATCTGCACGCACTTCAATCGAGAAGAATGGCCACAAGACGAAGGCGAATGGCCGCTCGGCGAGATCCCCCATCGTGTTCTGCTCCCGCAGAAACGATCCGATGAATGGTTCGACGACATCCCTCATCACTTCCCGAGGCTCACGATCGCGCAGGCGGATCTCGACGGCGATCCGCCACGCATTCCGGCACTGCTCACGCTGGAACCGGACGAGCCGGTGTACACGTGGAGCATCAATCGGGCAGCGTTCCGGCTCGCAGGCTCGGGCACACCGTTGCGCGCGGACAGCTGGCGCAAGCTGCCCCGGTTACGTACGCCACAACGTCCCGTCGTCGCCGACCCTGACGTGATGCTCGGCCAGAGAGTCCACGCGCTGTTCGATGTTTACGCCGGAGCGCTGAGCACCGAATGCTACGGCCAGGCGACCGCGGCATACCTCGAAGTCGAGCTGCCGTCGCCGCAGTTGATCGTCGCGCCGATCGATGCTCCCGGACGCGGCGTACCGATCCCGCTGAAGAACAACGCAACGGTCACCATCACGCACATGAGCGACGATCGACCGCCCCACGACAAACCGCATTTCGCACTGCACCTCGGCGTCGCGAAAGCGCTCCTCGGCCACCCGAAGGACTGGTCGTACTCCGTCGATTGCCACGGCGGCAAACCCGACGACGATGACGGTCCGCCGGTCGGCCTCGGCCCCGACTGCTCGAACTCCGGTTACCCGTGATCGCAGCCGCGGCTCACGCCACCGTATCGACGAGCAGCGGCTCCTCCGCTTCGTGGACGCGCTCGAGCACGCCGGGCGATTGGTGGTTGAGGTACTCCTCCTGCGTGAAGGAGTCGACCTCGATCGCCTCGGCGCGCAACTCGTCGGCGCGCCCGAGGTCGTCGCGCTCGGCCTGCGTGATCACGCCGTTCGCGAGTGCGGCATCGAACGAGGCCGCGCCCTTGAGCTTCGGCAGCGCCTTCGCCTTCACGGCCGCGCGCACCTTCTTCTCCGCCGCCTCGGCACGCTTGACGAGGCGGAACGTCTCGTCGAGCAGGCTTAGGTGCTCGAGCGTGTTTTGCGGCATGTAAATGCCTTCCGTGTGGCGTAGGCGCTGTTCGGTGTCGCTGAGGATCAGCGTCGCGATCTTGTGCGTGTGCTGATCGTTCGCCTCGCCGGCGAGCGCGTTGAGGTTCGACCACATGCGCAGCGGTCCGCGGAAGAACCAGCCGAGGCCGGGCACGGGCAGGTTGGCGAAGATGCCGTCGAATGCTTTCTGAATTTCGTACAGCGCGTGGTTCATCGAGAAGTGGACGAACGGCAGGTCTTCCTTGCGCCGTCCTTCCGCTTCGTAGCGGCGGAGTACCGCGGTACCAATGTACATCCACGACAGGATGTCGCCGTAGCGGCCGGTGAGCTTCTCCTTCAGTTTCAGCGAGCCGCCGAGCGCGCCCATCGCCACGTCCGCCATGATCGCGAACGTCGCCGACGCCCACGACAGCCGCCGGTAGTAGCGCGCCGTGCTGCCGCTCACAGGGCTGCCGGCGAGCGCGCCGCGCGTCACCGACAGCACGATCGCGCGCGTGAGGTTGCGCACGATGTGACCCGCGTGTCCCCAGAACGCGCGGTCGAATGCGGCCAGATCGCGCGCGGCGATCGCGTTCACCTCGAGCAGCGCGTACGGATGCGCGCGCAACGCACCCTGGCCGAAGATGATCAGCGTGCGCGTGAGGATGTTCGCGCCTTCGACGGTGATGCCGATCGGCGTGGCGACGTAAAAGTGCGCGAGCAGGTTGCGCGGACCGCGCGAGATGCCGGAGCCGCCGGCGATGTCCATGGCGTCGTTCACGACCTTGCGGCCGATCTCCGTCGCGTTGTACTTCGCCATCGCCGTCACCACCGCCGGCTTGATGCCGCTGTCGATCGCGCCGAGCGTGTACTTGCGCATGGCGTCGAGCAGGTAGTTGAAGCCGGCGATGCGCGCGATCGGCTCTTCGATCCCTTCGAACTTGCCGATCGGCAGGCCGAACTGCTTGCGGATCGACGCGTACGCGCTGATGACGCGCGTGGCGAGCTTCGTCCCGCCCGTGCTCTGCGCGGGCAGCGAGATGCCGCGGCCGGCCGCGAGCGACTCGGTGAGCATCCGCCACCCTTTGCCACAGCCTTCGACGCCGCCGACCACCGCGTCGACCGGCACGACTACGTCGTGGCCCTGCGTCGGGCAGTTGTAGAACGGCGTGAACAGCGGATCGTGACGGCGGCCGAGCACGACGCCCGGCGTCGTCGTCGGAATCAGCGCGCAGGTGATGCCGAGGTCTTCGCCCTGGCCGAGCAGGTTCTCCGGATCGCGTAGGCGGAACGCGAGGCCGAGCAGCGTCGCGATCGCCGCGAGCGTGATGTAGCGCTTGTTCCATTCGAGGCGGATGTAGAGCTTGCCGTCCTCGCCTTTGAAGAGCGTTCCGTTCGACGTGATCGAGCCGGCGTCGGAGCCCGCGCCCGGTTCCGTCAGCGCGAAGCAGGGGATCTCTTCGCCGCTCGCGAGTCGCGGCAAGAGGTACCGCTTCTGTTCGTCGGTGCCGTAGTGGACGAGCAGCTCCGCGGGGCCGAGCGAGTTCGGCACCATCACCGTGATGCACGCGGGCAGCGAGCGGCTCGCGAGCTTGAGGATCACTTCGCTGTGCGCGAGCGCGGAGAATCCGAGTCCGCCGTACTCCTTCGGGATGATCATGCCGAGGAACTTGTGGCGCTTGATGACATCCCACGCCTCGCGCGGCAGCTCGCGGCGCTCCCAGATTTCCCAGTCGTCGAGCACGGCGCAGAGCTCGTCGACGGGACCGTCGAGAAACGCGCGTTCTTCGGCGGTCAGCGTCGGATAGCTCTCGTTCATCAGCTTCCGGAAGTCCGGCTTGCCGGAGAAGAGCTCGCCCTCCGCCCACACCGCGCCCGACTCGATCGCCGTGCGTTCCGTCTCCGAGATCGCCGGCATCGCCGGGCCGAGGATCTTCATCACCAGACGCGAGACCAGCACGCGGCGGATCGGCACGATGAGGAAGACGAGCATCACCGCGGCGAACGCGGCGAGCAGCCAGAGCGGCGCCGACGCGAGGTAGAGGATCGCGCCGAGCGCGAGCGCCCACAGGATCAGCGGCGCGCCGGTGAAGCCGAGCGCCACGACCACCACGAGCGCGACGAGAGCGAGCAGATACGGATTCAAAGCGATCATCATCAACGTGTAACGGCAAACGAAGCGCCAGCCATCCCGAGAAGCACGATCGGCACGAATGCGACGGCGCGAATGACGATCGCCACGAGCGCGAGCCGCGCGCCGCGCAGCGGCGTCAGACGCCGCAGGATGAACGCCGTCGCGACGACTTCCAGCGGAAGAAAAATGAAGCCGAGATACGACACGCCGCCGAGCGCGAGCGACCACGGAAGGATCGCGCACGTCGCGACGTATGCGGGCTCCGACGCGCGCGCCCACCGCGCCGCGACGAACGCCGCGATCCAGCCCACGGCGAGCATGGCCACGAATCCGATGCGGCCGCGGTCGTAGTAGTCGGGCGCGATCTGCGTCCCCGCAAGCGTGCCGACGACGAGCAGAGCGATGGCGAGCGCGTACTTCTTCGTCATGGGCTCATGGTACGCGCTGAAACGTTTCGCAGGATGACTGCACTATTGGGCGTATGGACGTTATTAAGTCCTAAAACCGAAAGAGGAGAACATGCCATGCGTAAGCCCATCCTGATTGCGTTCCTCACCCTCACCGTTGCGGCCCTGACCGGCTGCAGTTGCTCCAGAACCGCGGCGCCGCGCACGATCGCCGACGCCACCAGGCAGTGGACGAGCGAAACCGAGCAGATGCTCCGCGACGAGGCGAACCGCCTCGGCGTCCCGCTGCAGACCACGCCCATGGTGCATTACGCGCAGTGGGGCGCCGCGTTCTACACCGCGCCCGCCGCGGGCCTGGAGAAGGTCGCGCCCGCGGACTTCAGCCGCGGCGTGAACCTCGGCGTCGCCTACGTCGACTCGCCGGGACAGTCGTTCCCCGCCGGCTACTACAGCCTGCGCGCCTTCGCCGATCCGCGCGCGCCCGGCGACGTCGACGGACGCCTGCAGATCATCGACACCGGCGGCAAGGTCGCGGCGGAAGTGCCGGCGACGCTCACGGTCGAATCGATGCAGGTGCCGGCGCAGACGATTCATCCGGTCGACGTTTCCGTTGCCGCGGCGAAGGTGAACGCCCGCTACAACGGCATCCATTGGACGACGTACGTGAGCAACGCGTGGGCGCTGCGCACGAGCGGTCTCGTCGTGCCGCCGCCGGTCGCAACTCCGTAATGCGCGCGAAGACGACGCGCTCCCTCGCGCCACGCGCGAGGGAGCGCGTCAGTACGCGAGCGTGTCGAGCGGCGGGTCGTAGTCGAACGAGCCGAGGAGCAGCCAGCGCCGCGCTTCCGACTCGCGTCCCGCCCGCGCGACGAGCGGCGTCGTGTAATGCCAGAACGGCAGGCGGTAGATCGCGATCGCGGAGCGGCACGAGACGTCGCGCGCGGACGAGAGGAAGCCGCGTTCTTCGTACACGAGCAGCTGATTCGCCACCGCGGCGTTCGAGAACATCACGTGGAAGTCGATGAACCCGTTGCGCGCCTCGGCCCGCTCGGGATGGTGATCGTTGTGCGGCCCGCTGTAGTCGCCCGACTCGTAGCAGATCACCTGGCGGCCCCAGAAGTCCTCGCGCAGATGCGAGCCGGTGACGGCCTGAGCGAAGCGGCGGAAGCTCGCGGAGGTCATCATGTCGTACAGGCCGCTCTCGCGCGCGGCGGCGAGCGCTTGCGACGCGCGCGAGTTGAATGTCGCGGTGCGCACGCGCACGGTCTTCGCGAGCGCTTCCGAGTAGTTCGCCGTCATCCCCGTCAGCGACTCACGCGGAATCGGCGTGTGCATGCGCCGCAGGCACGGATAGAGCGCGTCGTCGAGCAGGCGGATGCAGTCGTCGACGACGCCGCGGTCGATGATGTCGTCGAAGAAGACGATCGGCGTGCGGCGCTTCGCGATCAGGTCCTCGAGTTGCGGCGCGTCCGCGAGCACGCGGCGGCCTTTGCGGTTGAGCAGCGCTTCGAATTCCGACGGGAACCGATCCATCGTTCCGGCAGTATAGCGGCGCTCGCCGCGCGTCAGAACGCCAGCCGCACGTAGCCTTCCGGTCCGCGGATCTTCATGTCGAGCGTGCCGCTGAGCGTCGTCTGCGCGACGTCGACGTTCAGATGAAAGTAGTGATACGCGGCGCCGATGCCGAGCCAGCGCAGCGCGCGGAACTCGAGCCGCGCATCGGCCGTGAGCGCGTGGCCGGTGTAGTCGGAGATCGTGACGCGCGGCAGCGTGGCGACGCTCGCCTCGCCGAGGAGCGACGGCGTGAACGCGACGCGTCCCTGCAGTCCCGCGAGCGCGACGGGGACGTCGGTGTCGGCGGTCTGCTGGATCGTGATCGAGCTGCCGGCCTGCGTCGCCGTGACGCTCGCGTCGAGCGAGAGCGTCGAGGCGCCGAGGGTGATGCCGAGACCATCGCGGTCGGAGCGCCGCGCCCAATACGTGTACGTGAGACTCGCGGACGTCAGATCGAACTGCGTGCCGACGAGCGCGCTGACCGGATAGGTCTGGTTGCGAAAGATGATGTCGCGGTCGATCTGCTGCAGGCCGCTGCGCGGCGCGGAAAAGTACGTCGCCGCGAGCTCGTGACGGCGGAACGGACGCCATTCGACGGCGTAGCGCTGCAGCGTGTGCGAGCGTTCGAGCCCGAGGTCTCGCTCGAAGCCGACGCGCGTCCCTTCGGCATTGGAGGCGTCGGGATCGATGCGCGCGGTGGTGGTGAAATTCGACGGCGAGACCGCTCCAGTGATACTGAAGCGCGGAAACAGCGCGCTGTCCTGCGCCGCGAGCGGGAGAGCGAGAGCGAAGAGGAGAACGAGGCGTCGCATGAATTCAGGTATCGCGCCTGCACGGACCGCCTCCATCGTATGAGCAACGCAGCCTTCACCGCCCTCGGCCTTCGCGACGAGCTCGTCGCCGCCCTCACCCACCTCGGATACGAGGCGCCTACGCCCATTCAGGAGCGCACGATCCCCGTGCTGCTCGAAGGGCGCGATCTCATCGGCCAGGCGCAGACCGGCACGGGAAAGACCGCCGCGTTCGCGCTGCCGATCCTGCAACGCATCGATCTCACTTCGCGCGCGACGCAGGCGCTCGTCCTCGCGCCGACGCGCGAGCTGGCGATGCAGGTCGCGGAAGCCGTGCATTCGTACGCGCAGAAGCTCACGGACGTGCACGTGCTGCCGGTCTACGGCGGCGCGCCGATCGTGCCGCAGCTCAAGCGTCTCGACCGCGGCGCGCAGATCGTCGTCGGCACGCCGGGCCGTCTCATCGATCATCTCGACCGCGGCAGCCTGAAACTCGACGCGGTGAAGCTGATCGTCCTCGACGAAGCCGACGAGATGCTGAAGATGGGCTTCATCGACGACATCGAGCGGATTCTTTCCGGCGCGCCGCAGCCGCGGCAGACGGCGCTCTTCTCCGCGACGATGCCGGCGGAAGTGCTGCGCATCGCGCAGCGCTACCTAGTCGATCCCGCGCGCGTCGAGATCGAACATCGCGCGCTGACCGCTCCCGCGATCGAGCAGCGGTTCCTCAATGTCTCCGAAGGTCAGAAGCTCGAGGTGCTGACGCAGATCCTCGAGCTCGAGCCGAACGATGCGACGCTCATTTTCCGGCGCACGAAGACCGGCTCCGCGGAGCTCGCGGAGAAGCTCGAGGCGCGAGGTTTCGCGGCGGTGGCGATGCACGGCGACATGACCCAGCCGCTGCGCGAGAGCGTGATTCGCCGCCTGCGCGCGGGACAGGTGGACATCGTCGTGGCGACGGACGTCGCCGCGCGCGGGCTCGACGTCGAGCAGATCACGCACGTCGTCAACTACGACATCCCGTACGACGTCGAGGCGTACGTGCATCGCATCGGCCGCACCGGACGCGCAGGGCGCAGCGGCGTGGCGACGCTCTTCATCACACCGCGCGAGCGCCGCATGATGCGCGAGATCGAGCGCTACACGAACACGCCGATCAAGCCGATGAAGATGCCGACGCGCGCCGACATCGCCGCGCACCGCGTCGCGCAGTTCAAGGACAACATCCGCAAGACCATCGGCGAAGGCGATCTCGATCTGTACCTGAGCCTCGTCGAACAGCTCGTCGACGAAGGGCAGTTCGACATCGCCGAGATCGCCGCCGCCGCGGCGAAGATCGCGAGCAGCGGACGCAAGCTCGCCGTCGAGCCGGAGCCGCCGCGCGCGACGGCCGCAACGCCATCAGCTGAAATTGCGGCGGAAGACGATCGCACCGTGACGTTGCAGATGTCGGTCGGCAAGCGCGAAGGCATCCGCCCCGCCGACGTCGTCGGCTCGATCGCGAACGAGGCCAACATCCCCGGCCGCGACATCGGTCCGATCGACATTCGCGACGAGATCACCTACGTCGGCATCCCCGAACGCTTCGTCGAGCAGGTCATCGCGAGCGTGGGCAAGGCGAGATTCCGCGGCCGCGCCGTCAATTTCAAACGCGCCGAACGCGTCCCCCCGCCCACCGCCCCGTCGCGCCGGGAACCGCATCGGGAACCGCATCGCGCCGCTCCGCGCCGCGATGCGCGCGAACCATACGCGCCGCGCGAGTTCACGCCGCGCCGCGACGCGCGGCCGGCGTCGCGCGACACGCGTCCCGACTCCCGCGAACGGCGCGCGCCGTTCGGCCCGAAGGAAGTGTTCGGGCGGCCGCGATACGAGCGCGATACGCGCGACACTCGCGATTCACGCGACGCCCGCGGCACGCGAGGTCCGCGCGGAGCGCGGCCGTTCACGCCGAAAGGGAAGCCGCCAAAGCGGGGGCGTTAGGCGGGATTTGCGGAGGGAGGTTCCGCGAGCCAGAGGTCTGCGAGCCGAAACTCGAGCTCTTCGAACGGCTCCGCGCGCACTAGGTCTTCGCCGCCGAACGCCGCAGCCAAATGCCAGCTGGTTCCCTCGCGTCGATAGACCTCCAACGTCTGGAGTGCGGGATCGACGAGCCACGCGTGCGGCACTCCCTCGCGCGCGTACAGCGGAAGCTTCCGCACGCGGTCGTGCCGGCCGGTGGATGGCGAGATCACTTCGCAAATCCAGTCGGGCGCAATGTCGTACGCGGCGAAATCCTCGTGCGCCGCGATCCGCTCGCGGCGCCAGCCCGCGACATCGGGAACTACGATCTCGGTCCCGAGATGTAGCTCCGGCTCGCCCGCAATCCACCAACCGCCGGGGCCACCGTTGCCGTCGTCATACGCGTCACCAATGCGGCGATAAAGCGCGCCAGCCGCACGTTCGTGCCGCCGCCGCGGGCGCGGCCACGTGTACAACTCCCCTTCCACGATCTCCGCGACGAGATGCTCCGGGACCTTCAGCAGGTCCTCATACGTCGCGGGGCGTTCCTTCAACTTCTGCACGCGGAAATGATACGCGCGTCGCCACCCACGCGCTCACCAGCCCGATCGCCGCGGACGCGGTCACGTCCGACGGCCAATGTCGGAACGCGAGCACGCGCGAGAGCGCGATGGCCGCGGCGAGCACGAGCGCGATCACGCGCAGCGGGATGTTGCGCGAGGCGAAGACGAGCACGCCACCCAATGCGAATGCTCCGACGGTGTGGCCGCTCGGGAACGACGTCGAGGCGCCGGGAGTGTAGTGGGCGGGACCGAGCCAGAGCTCGGGGCGGGCGCGGCCGGCGAGGGGTTTGATGATCTGGGCGAGCGTGCCGGCGGCGAGTCCGGCGAGGGCCATGGCGATGGCGTGCGCGACCCAGCGGCGCTCGCGATACGCCGTACCGGCGACGAGGAAAAAGGCGACGACGAGCACGGGGTTCATGCCGCCGCCGAGGCGGTTGAGGATGCGGACGAAGGCCTCGCTCCAGTCGGACTGCACGCCTTCCGCGCACGCCAGGCCCGCGGCGTCGGCGAAGCGCCAGACGAGCAGCGTGGCGATGGCGCCGAGCGCGAGTCCGATGCAGGCGCGGCCGATGAGCGCGCGATCGAAGCGGAGCGCGCGCACTTGCGTGAGCGGCTCGCGCGCGTCGGCGGCGGCGTCACTGGTTTGCACGATGGCGAGCAGCAGCAGTCCGGCGATGCACCAGAACGCGATGTCCCATGACGGCGCCTCGCGGCCGAGGAACGAGAGCTCGTCGACGGGGAGCGGAGCGCCGAACCAGAGGCGGTTCACGGAGACGACGGGCGACGGCCAGAACACGGACAGCACGAGCAGCGCGACGAACGCGGCGGCGGCGAGGCGGCGTTTGCGCGCCAGCGGATCAGCGCTCATAGACGTCGAACCACTTTCCGATCATCCGCAGCTCGTCGACCTTGTGATAGCCGCGCAGCACGTCCGCGATCGCGTCCGCATCTTTGCGGCGCGCGACGATCAGCCGCGGCGGCGGATGCAGCGCGCGCAGATCGTCCGTGTCGACCTGTCTCGCACGTGCGAGCGCCGGCGGCATGTCCCGCACCCACAAATGCGGACAAACGTACAGCGCCGCATCCTCGGGTGCCACATGCGCGCGCAGCAGGGCATTGACGAGCGGCCGCGTCGACGCGAGGTCGTTCGCGAGCGGCGTCAGCGCGACGGCCGCGTACGCGAACGCGAGCACCGGCACGAGTCCCGTGGCGAACGTCGACATCGTCAGCGTCGAGCGCAGCGTCACGACGATCGCCGCGAATGAAAGCAACACGAGCAACGCGAAGAGCACGCGCACGCGCGGCAGCGCCAGGAGCGCGCCGTCCGGGCCTTTCCCGTGCACGACGAAGCCGGCGATCCCCGCCAGCGCGAACACGCCGAGCATCACGAGATTCGCGCGCTTGCCCCACAGCTCCTCCGCGCCGCGCGCGATCGCCAGCGCCACCGCGGGCAGCATGGCGATCATGTAGACGTCGAGCTTCGACGAGAGCACCGTGTACGGCACGAGCACGGCGAGGATCCAGCTCACGGCGAACTTCCCCCGCTCGTCGCGGCGTTTGTAAATGGCCACGATCGACGCGATCAGCAGAAAGAACCACGGCGCGAGCGTCGCCGGCGCGCGCACGATGTAGAACCACGGCGGCGAACGGTGCACCCATGCGCCGACGGCGCGGCCGACGGTCTGCTTGTAGAAGATCTCGCGCCAGAACGGCTCGCCGCCGATCATCACCGCGGGCACGAGCCACAGCAGCGGAATGACCAATATGATCGCGACGGCGAGCGCGTAGTTGCCGCGCGGCGCGCCGCGGCGGCGCAGCGCTTCGAACGCAAACAGTGCGATCACGATCACGGGTGCCATCGGACCTTTCACCAGAAACGCGAGCCCGGTCGCAATCGCGGCAATCAGCAGCGCGCGTCGTTCGCCGGCGAAGAAACGCTCCACCATCCACGCCGCGAGCGCGAGGAGCGCCGTGAAGCTCACGTCCATGCGCGCGGTCTGCGCCGAGCCCCATAACATCAGCGACGTCCCACAGACGAACGCGGCGAGCGGTCCCGCCATCCGATGCATCAGCCAGAGCAGCAGCACGAATGCGGCGAGCGACGGCAGCACGAACGGCCAGATCGAGTAGACGCCGAACGGATAGGTGAGCAGATCGACGAGCCAGAAATGCAGCGGCGGCTTGTGCGTGAACGGCGTGCCGTTCAGCGTCGGCAGAAAGAACGAGCCCGCGCGCATCTCGCGCACGACTTCCGTGTACTTCGTCTCGTCGCCGACGTACAGCTCGCGCTGCAGCGGCGAGAGAAAGACAGAGACGACGACGATCGCCAGAGCGATCGCGGCAGCGCGCGGCATCGGCGCGGATCATAGGGCAAGTCACTGACGCATCACAACTTGAACGCGCGCCCGAAACCGCCGCCGGTTGGCAAGCGGAGTGCTAAAATTCTGCTCGCGGATTGGAACTTCGAAGGAGGAGACCATCGATGTCGAATCAGACCGCTGACATTCAAAACATTCTCGCCGATCAGGATCCCGAGTTCCGGCAGTGGGCCGAAGAGCATCGCCAATGCGAGCACCGGCTGCACGAGCTGACGACCAAGAGCGACATCACGAACGACGAAGAGATCGAAGAGAAACATTTGAAGAAGCGGAAGCTCCACCTGAAGGACCAGATGGCCGAGCGCATGCGCTCGTACGAAGCCGGCCAGCACGCGGTCGCGTAAGACCCGCGCGGCACGCGCCGGCCCCGCCATCACATCCGCAGTCACAACCTGACATCCGCCAGACGAGCCGCGATTCTTCTCGCGGCTCGTCGTGTTTCAAGGCATTCCGCTTCCCAACGGAACTCGCTTTGCATAACATCCGCGCGATGCGGTTGCGATTTGCGCCCGAGGGATGGATCTTCATCATCCCGGTAATCATCCTGGCGGCGCTGGCGCTGCTGACGCAGTGGTACGTCGCTGCGATCGTCCTGGGACTCCTCGCGGCGTTCCTCATCAACTTCTTCCGTGACCCGCACCGCGCCGGCTCCGAGCGGCACGTCGACGTGCTCTCCCCCGCCGACGGCACGGTCGTCCTGATCAAAGACATCCCCGACGGCGAGATCTGGCCCGGCCTCACGAAACAGGTCAGCATCTTTATGTCCGTTTTCGACGTGCATGTGAATCGCGCGCCGATCACGGGCCGCATCGTTCATTACCGCTACAGCGCGGGCAAGAAGATCCCGGCGATGTCGCACAAGTCGTCGACCGACAACGAGCAGAACCTCATCGTGATGACCGACGGCCGCGGCGCGACGCTGGCGTTCAAGCAGATCGCGGGGCTCCTCGCGCGGCGCATCGTCTTCGACAAAAAAGAAGGCGACGAGGTCGCGCGCGGCGAACGCGTGGGCATGATCAAGTTCGGCTCGCGCGTCGACGTGTTCCTCCCGCCAAACGCGGAGATCCGGGTGAAGGTCGGCGACAAACCGAAAGTCGCGCTGACCATCATCGCGGAGATCCCGGAGTGAAGCCGATGCGGCCGAACTTTCGCCGCGGCATCTACGTCATCCCGACGTCGCTCACCCTCCTCAACATCTTCTTCGGCTTCCGCGCAATCATCTACGCCACGCGCGCGATGGAAGCCGACGTCCTCGGGCACACCGCCGCCGTCGTCGACTTTCTCGAGACCGCGTGCCTCTCGCTTCTCATCGCCGCCGTCTTCGACACGTTCGATGGACTCGTGGCGCGCTCGCTCGGCGCGACCAGCGAGTTCGGCAAGGAGTACGACTCGCTCGCCGACATCGTCACCTTCGGCGCCGCGCCGGCGGTGCTCGTCTACGCGTGGGCGCTGCACGTCTTCGAGAAGCTCGGCGGCGGCATCGCCTTCGTCTTCCTGGCGGCGGTGTCGCTGCGCCTGGCGCGCTTCAACGTGCAGACCGGCAAGACCGACTATCGCTACTTCGTCGGACTGCCGAGTCCCGCGGGCGCGCTGACGCTCGCGTCGATGATCTTCTACGCGCCGGTGCCGGTGACGGACCGCCGCTTCGCGACGATCGTCATGCTCGTGACGATCGCCACCGCGTTCGCGATGGTCTCGCCGATCCGCTACCGCAGCCAGAAAGGGCTCGCGCTGCAGAAGGAGCGGTCGCTGATGTACTTCCTCGCGCTCGCGGCGATCGGCGCGCTCGGCTACTGGTGGCCGCGCGAGTTCTGGTTCGCCGGCTCGGTCGGCTATCTCGTCTCCGGACCGTTGGCGAAGCTCTGGTCGATCGCGTTCCCGAACCGCCGCCCGCCGATCGCGCCGGAGCCGGCGATCGAAACCGGCCTCGCGTGATACAAGGGCGCCGCATGGCGCACCCGAAATCCAGCTCCGGCATTCGCCTGGGCATCGTCAATCCGCTCACGCTCGTCGGCAACGAGATCAAGACCATCCTGCGCGAGCGCGCGTTTCCCTACGACCACATCGCACTGCTCGACGCCAGCGGACAAACCGCCGGCGCGCTGACGGAGATGGGCGACGAGCCCGCCGTCGTCTCGCCCGTCTCCGCCGCGGAGCTCGACTCGCTCGACCTCGTCTTCTTCTGCGGCCGCGCCGAACAGAATCGCGAGTGGATCGCGCGCGCGGAGGAAGACAACTTCATCGCCGTCGATCTCTCGCAGCCGACGACCGCCGAAGACGGCAAGCTCGCCATCGCCGGCATCAACCTCGAGTCGCTCGGTGAGGGCGATCGCGTGCTCGTCTCGCCGCATCCCGTCGCCATTCCGATCGCGCTCATCCTTCAGCAGATTCGCACGCTCGCGCCGGTCGACCTCTGCACCGCCACGGTCGTGCAGCCGGCGTCGGAGTTCGAGCAGGCCGGCGTCGAGGAGCTCGCGCAGCAGACCATCAGCGTCCTCAACATCCACGCGGTTCCGAAAGAGATCTTCGACCGCCAGCTCGCGTTCAATCTCTATCCCGCGCTCGAGCACAACGAGGAGTTCATCGTCTCGCAGGTGCGCGGGCTCACCGATCCGCGCACCGAGCTCGCGCTGCTGATCACGCAGGGGACGATCTTTCACGGCCATACGTTCTCGCTGTTCCTGCGGACGCACGAAGAGCTCGACGAGCCGCGCATCGCCGAGGCGCTGCAGGCGAATCCGGCCATCGTTTTTGCGGAGGGCGATCAGCAGTTCGGCACGATCGACGCCGCGGGCAAGGACGAGGTGCTGGTCGCGGAAGTGCGGCGCGATCCGACCGTTCGCGGCGGGTTCTGGGTGTGGGCGGTCTGCGATAATCTGCGCCGCAGCTCCGCGCTCAACGCGGTGCTCATCGCCGAGAAGGTGCTGTTCGGCACCGGCAGCACGAACTGAAGAGGAAACGCATGCAGGATTTCTACGAACCGAAAGTCGGCGACGTGGCTCCCGACTTCCGCCTGCCGTCGACGCGCGGCAAAGAGACGACCCTCAAGGAGTTTCGCGGCAAGGACGTGATCCTCTACTTCTATCCGAAGGACGACACGCCCGGCTGCACGAAGGAAGCGTGCTCGTTCCGCGATCACGAGCACGATCTCGCCAAAGAGCACGCCATCGTCCTCGGCGTCTCGATCGACTCGCTGGCCAGCCACGACAAGTTCCGCGGCAAGTACAACCTGAACTTCCCGCTGCTCTCCGACGAGACCGCCGACATCGCCAAGATGTATGGCGTCTGGAAAGAGAAGAACATGTACGGCCGCAAAGTGTGGGGCGTCGCACGCACCACGTTCTGGATCGGCCCGGACGGACGGATCAAGAAGATCTACAAGAAGGTCGACACGGAGAAGCACGCCGAGGACATCCTCGCGGACCTCAGGGCGGCGCAGTAGCGGCGGCGCGCGTCACTCGCGCGCGACTTCGATCAGCATCTCCGACGCGAACATCGCCGCGGGCGAGATCACCGGCTCATCGAGCGGCACGTGCGTTCCGTATCGCTCGCGCAGCTTCGCGCGGACGACCGGATTCGAGAGATCGAAGTCGCGGAGATGCTGCAGGCGTCCGAGCTCGACGTTCGCGCCGCGCGCGTAGATTTTCCAGACCAGCTCCGAGCAGTAGATACGCTCGTCCGACCAGCCGAAGTAGAGGTCGTACGGCTTGCCGCGATACGTTTCCGTGACGCGCTGCATGCGCGCGCGGACGGCGGGCGTCAGCACGTTCGTGTCGCGCAGGCGCTTGACGACGAAGTGATGTCCGGCACCGCGCGCGATCCAGTCGCGCAGCGGTGTGAGCTTCACCGGCTGCACCGCCTCGTAGACGAACCACCTCTCGCCGCGCTGCACGACGAGTCCCATGTGGCTGTACGGGCTTTTCGTCGCGAGCTGGATCGCGCGGCTCTGCGACGAGCGCGACTCCTGAAAGATGACGTCGCCGTCGCGGAGCCGCTGTTCGAGCCGCGGCGCCTGCGCGCACGCGAACGCCAGGAGCAGCGCCGCGAGCCTTCGCTTCATACCCGCGCGCCGCGAAACTCGCGCACGCGTTTGCACGCTTCTTCGAGCGCGGCGAAATCTTTCGCGAAGCAGAAGCGGAGCAGGCGGTCGCCGGCGTGGCTGGCGTAGAACGACGGGCCGGGCACCGACGCGACGCGCGCTTCTTCGATGAGCGCCATCGCCGCTTCGCTTGCGTTCGCGAACCCTTCCGGGATCTCGGCGAGCATGTAGTACGCGCCTTGCGGGACGAACGGACGGAAGCCGCCGTCGGTCAGTGCTTCGGCGAGCAGATCGCGTTTCTTCTCGTAGTCGGCGGCGAGGTTGCGGTAGTAGTCGTCGCCGATCTCGAGAGCGCGCGCGATGCCCCACTGCAGCGGCGTCGGCGCGCAAACGTAGAAGAGATCGTTCACGAGGCCGATCGACGACGCGATCTTCGCGTCGGCGGCGACGTAGCCGATGCGCCAGCCGGTCACCGAGAACGTCTTCGAGAAGCCGCTGATCGTGATCGTGACGTCGCGCGCGACGGAGCCCATCGAGAGATGTTTGCGGCCGTCGTAGACGATGTATTCGTAGATCTCGTCGGTGTAGCACCACGCGCCGAACTCGCGGCAGAGCTCCGCGATCTTCTCGAGCTCGTCGCGCGTGAAGACCTTGCCGCAGGGATTCGACGGCGTGCAGACGACGATGCCGCGCGTCTTCGGCGTGAACGCGGCGCGCAGCGCGTCGAAGTCGATCGACCAGTCGGGCAGCTGCAGCGGCACGTACTTTGTCGTGATGCCGAGGACTTTCAGCGTGTTGAGGTGGTAGCCGTAGTACGGCTCGAAGAGGATCACCTCGTCGCCGGCGTTGAGCGTCGCCATCGCGGCGGCGGCGAAGCCTCCCGTCGAGCCGACCGTCACCACGATCTCGCTCGCGGGGTCGACGCGGAAGCCGTTGAAGCGTTCGATCTTGCGGGCGATGCGCTCGCGCAGCACGTCGATGCCTTCGAACTTCGAATACGTCGCTTTCGACGATGCGATCGCGTCGCACGCGCCCTCGACGAGCTCGGGGATCGTCGGCAGATCGCAGATGCCCTGGCCGAGGTTGATGCCGCCGACGCGCTCGCATTCACGGGACATGCGGCGGATGTCGGACTGCACGAGGCCGCGCAGGCGGTCGCTGATCTGATTCATGGACGGAAGTGTACCGTGCGGAGGCCGCCATCACTCGTTCACAGGCCGCGCATCGCCCGCAAACCGTTGAGCCGCAACGCGGCTGCGCTCGCCGCGCGACGGCACCGCTGCTGCACAAGCGCGGGCAGCGAATCGCGAAAGGAATTACTCGTGAGAACGAACAAACTGCTCCTCGCTGCTCTTCTGCTTCTCTGCTCGGCACTGCCGCTCGCCGCGCAGATCAATGACGCGTACGTCATCCCGGCGAGCGCGAATCTCCCCGGCGCGAACAACACGCAATGGGCCACGCGCTTCAGTCTCTTCAATCCGCACGACTATCCGCTGACGATCAGCGTCTCGCTCGTGCCGACCGGCGGCGGCACGCCGCTCGAAGAGCTCATCGACGTGCCGGCCAACGCGACGGCGTTCTCCGACAACCTGCTCTCCGATCTGTACGATGTGGGCGGCGGCGGCGCGCTGCTCGTGGTCGCGTATGCCGAGGACAACCCGGATGTCGACGACACGACTTCGGCGCTGAGCTTCCTCGTCAACTCCGAGACGTACAACAACGCGCCGAGCGGCACGTACGGCCAGACCATTCCCGGCGCCCTCACGGGACTCTTCGACGTCGACACCGACGGCATCACCGCGATCGCGCACGGCATCCGCAACGGCGGCACGACCGGCTTCCGCACGAACTTCGGCGCGCTGAACCTCGGCGGCTGCAGCGTGACGCTCTTCGCCGACATCTACGACGCCGACGGCAACACCATCGCGCAGGCGCAGCCGCTCTCGATCCCGGCGCTCGCGCACGCGCAGGGCAACCTTCCGGTGAACGTCGACGCCGGCACCGTCGAGTTTTACGTCGACGATCCGTGCGCGAACGACGACAACAACTACGCGATCGTCTTCCCCTACACCTCGACCATCGACTCGAAGTCGGGCGATCCGTCGTACCAGTCGCCGCTGCTCATCGCCACGCCGTCGCAGCTCTTCAGCACCGTGGGCGCGTCTTCGACGAATGCCACCAAAGCGAAGAGCGTCGTCAAAACGCTCGACATGTCGTACGCGCGAAAAGTGCGCGCGAAGTCCGAGCGCCGCGGCACCGCGCACCTCACGCGCACCGCGAAAGGACTGCAGATCACGAAGTAACAGCCTCTCGCTTTCGGGGCGGCGCGTGGCGAACGCGCGCCGCTCCACTACAATCGCGCTCGCATGAGCGCAGCCGTTACGCAAACCTCGCTTCCCTTCCCGCTCGCCCGCCGCGGCAAAGTCCGCGACGTGTACGATCTCGGCGACCGTTATCTCTTCGTCGCCACCGATCGCATCTCCGCCTTCGACGTCGTGCTCTCGCCCGGCATCCCGGAGAAGGGCTCGATCCTCACGCAGATCTCGAACTTCTGGTTCCGCCGCTTCACGTCGCTCGAGAACCATCTGCTCGAGACCGACTTCGCGCAGTTCCCGGCGGAGCTGCGGCAGCACGATGAGCTGCGCGGGCGCAGCGTGCTCGTGAAGAAGTGCAACGTCATCCCGATCGAATGCGTCGCGCGCGGCTACCTCGTCGGCTCCGGCCTCAAGGAGTACAAGGAGACCGGCTCGGTCTGCGGCATCCACTTGCCGGAAGGGCTCACCACCGCGAGCAAGCTGCCGGAGCCGATCTTCACGCCGGCGACGAAGGAAGACACCGGCCACGACATCAACATCTCCTTCGAGCGGATGGCCGAGATCATCGGCGAAGACCTCGCCTCGCAATTGCGCGATCTCACGTTAACGCTGTACACCGAGGCGGCGGAGTACGCGCTCACGCGCGGGATCATCATCGCCGACACGAAGTTCGAGTTCGGTCTGCTCGACGGACGCGTCGTGTGGATCGACGAGGCGCTGACGCCCGATTCGTCGCGCTTCTGGCCGGCCGATCAGTACGTCGTGGGCAAGAATCCGCCGTCGTACGACAAGCAGTTCGTGCGCGACTGGCTGGAGACGACTGGCTGGGACAAGGAGCCGCCGGCGCCGGAATTGCCCGACGACGTTGTAGGAAAAACGCGCGAGAAGTATCTCGAGGCGTACCGGCAGTTGACGGGAGAGGAGCTGCGGTTCTGAAGAGCGAGGCGCCGCCTCGGGACCGTGGAGAATCCTTGGACGCTTCCTTGAACCTTACCGGGAGGCGCACAGCCTAGCACAGCTTTAGTAGAAGCGCCACTACTGGTGAATTCCATGCAACGCGGCCGTTGGGTTCTGGTGATTTTCGGCGTCGTCGCGCTCGCGGCGGCGGTGACGCTCACCACGGCGGTGTTCGTGTGGCGCGCGGCGAAGCGCACCGTTGTCAGAGAAGTTCTGACACCAAAAGAGACAACTGTCGATTTGGGGACGCTCGTCACGCAGGTGCGCGAGCTGAACCGGCTGGAGACCGCGTCGATGCGCGTCTTTCACATCGGCACGATCACGCAGTCGTACAACCTCGTCCCCAACGCCCTCGGCGGCGACGAGATCACGTTCCTCGCCGAGGGCGACGTCATCGCCGGCATCGATCTCTCGCAGCTGCACGGCAACGACGTCTGGCGCTCGCCCGACGGCACGCTCAACGTGCGCATGCCGCCGCCGCAGGTGCTCGTCACGCGCGTCGACAACGCGAAGTCGCGCGTGCTGACGCGCAAGACCGGCATGCTGCGCCGCGCCGACGTCGATCTCGAGACGCGCGCGCGGCAGCACGCGGAAGAGAACATCCGCGCCGAGGCGCTGAAAAAAGGCATCCTCACCCTCGCGTCGCAGAACGGCGAGAAGAAGATGGCCGAGCTGCTGCACACGTTCGGCTTCACGCGCGTGCGCTTCGTCAGCGTCCCAGCACCGCCTTCGCCACGCTGATCGCGCGCCGCAACGCCGCGCTCTTGTTCACGCCCTCCTCGTACTCGGCCGCCGGATCGGAATCGAACACGATTCCCGCGCCCGCCTGCACGTATGCGCGATCGTTCGCGAGGACGACCGTGCGGATCGTGATGCACGAGTCGAGATTGCCGGAGAAGCCGAAGTAGGCCACGGCGCCGGCGTACGGGCCGCGGCGCGTCGGCTCGAAGCGGTCGATGAGTTCCATCGCGCGGATCTTCGGCGCGCCGCTGACGGTGCCCGCGGGAAAGCACGAGAGGAACGCGTCGACCGGCGTGCAGTCGTCGCGCAGCGTGCCGTGCACGTCGGTGACGAGGTGCATGACGTGGCTGTAGCGCTCGACGTGACGGAAGTCGGTGACCTCGACGCTGCCGCCGCGGCTGACGCGCCCGAGATCGTTGCGTCCGAGGTCGACCAGCATCAGATGCTCGGCGTTCTCTTTCGGATCGGCGATGAGCGACTGCTCGTGCGCGACGTCTTCCTCGTGCGTTTTGCCGCGCGGACGCGTGCCGGCGATCGGCCGCGTGTCGACGCGCTTCCCCGTGACGCGCACGAGCATCTCCGGCGACGCGCCGACGAGCGTGCATTCGTTCGTGCGCAGGAGAAACATGTACGGCGACGGATTGATCGAGCGCAGCGCGCGATAGAGCGTCAGCGCTTCGGCTGTCGGGAACTCCGTCTCCCAACGCTGCGAGACGACGATCTGGAAGATCTCGCCGGCGACGATCTCCTCCTTCGCGGCGCGCACCATCGACTCGAACTCGTCGCGGGTCATGTTCGCGCGGAACTCGGCGGACGGCGCCTCGCGCGGCAGCGCGAGCAGGGCCACGCGCGCATCGTGCAGGCGCGCGATGGCGCGGTCGAGGCGGCGGTTCGCATCGTCGAGCGTGCCGCCGCGGAAAAGGTTCGCGACGACGTAGAGCCGCTGCTGCACGTGATCGAAGACGACGACGTTGTCGAAGAAGAGCAGCTTCGCGTCGGGGATGCCGAGGTCGTTCGCGTGCGTGTCGGGGATGCGCTCGCTCCAGCCGCCGGCGCCGTAGCCGAAGTAGCCGACCGCGCCGCCGAAGAACGGCGGCAGCTTCGCCTCGCCTTCGACGTGCAGCGGCTGCAGCTCGTCGTTGAGCACGCGCACGGGATCGGCGACGCGCGCGTCGAACGTGAGATTGCGCCGCGGCTCGAAGCCGATGAAGGAGTAGCGGCCGAGGTTCTCGCCGCGCTCGACGCTCTCGAAGAGAAACGCCTCGTCGCCCGCTTCGGTGAGCGCGGCGAAGGCGACGAGCGGCGTGAGCGTGTCGGCGCTCAGCTCGCGCACGACGGGAATGACGTCATGATCCATGTTCGAAGACTCTCATGAAAAGCTCGTGTTGCCTCTGCGCCTGCGCGTGGAGCAACGCCAGTCCGTCGATGCGCGTCCCGGAGTCGACCGACTCGCGCGGCGCGGCGCTGTACGCGGCCTCGATGTACGCGCGGCACAGCGGGATGTCGACGCGTGCGCCGGCGGGCAGCGTGTTGATGATGAGGTCCGCGCCCGACGAGGCGAGCGCGTCGAGCGGCGCGTCGGCTTTCGAGGCGGTGCGGTTGTAGGTCGTGCACGCGATGCCGGCGTCTTCGAGCGCGACACGCGCCGCGCGCGCGGTGCCGCCCGCACCGACGATCGCGGCGCGCACGGGACGCGGCGCGAGTTGCGCGATGAGCGTGGCGAAGCCGTCGACGTCGGTGTTGTCGGCGAGAATGCGCTCACCGAGATTCACGAGCGTGTTCACGGCGCGCGCGCGTAGCGCGTGGACGCCGAGCTCCGCGCCGATCGACGTCGCGAAGGCGAAGGCGTCGTCCTTGAACGGCGCGGTGACGCTGAGGCCGCACGGCTCCCCGCGCAGGAACGCGTCCGTCAGCTCGGCGAACGATTCCACCGATGCGATCGTGTACGCCGCCGAAACGCCTTTCGCGCGGAAGAGCGCATTGTGGATCGACGGCGAGAGGCTGTGTCCCGCGGGATTGCCGGCGACGGCGAAGACTTTCTCCGCGCGCAGGTTCGCGCGGTCGTCACCGTAGATCGCGAGCGCGCGTTCGAGCGTGAGCTGCCCCGGCGCGGCGAGGTTCGTCGCGGCGACGAACGTCAGCGCGGAGCCGCGGAAGGGCGCGAGGATACGCGAATAGAGCCCGCGCTCCGACATGCCGATGACGCTCACGCTAGGCGCGAGTAGCGCGAGCAGCCGCTCGTTGTCCGCAAAGTTCCGCGGCGTCGCCGCGAGCTTCGTGTGCGCACAGCCACGCGCGCGCATCGCCGCCACGATCTGCTCGACGTCGCGCATGCCCTCGTAGTCGTGGTGCGAGAGCACCGTGCGCGCGGGATCCACGATCTCGACGTCCTCGCGCCATTCGACGTCGACGAAGTCGATCCCCGCCTCGAACGCCGCGCGCGCATCCGGCACCTCCGCGCCGCGATACGTAAGGATGAGCGGCTTCGCGGTCGCCGCGCGCAGCGCGTGGAGGTCGAGCGATGCGAAGCTCTCCGCGCGCACTTCGATGCCGTCGCAGTCTTCACGCAGTTCACGAACGACGCGCAGCGCCGCCTCGGCCGTCTCCTCGAGAATCGTGGCGAAGAGCTGCATGTCAGTTCGGCTGCAGCTCGCGCAGCAGGTCGAGCCGCTCGCGCGCCGCGTTCGCACGCCGCGCGTCCCCGGCGCGGCCCCACATGCTGTGCAGGTTCGCGAGCACGCGCGCGATCGTCTCGCGGCCCGACGACGCGCGCAGATGCTCGCTCGCGAGCTGCGCCTTTCCGCCGGTGACCTGCCGCAGCAGTTCCGCGATCTCCGCGACCGTCAGCGTCGTGCCACCGTGAAACGGATCGACGTAGACCTCGTTGAGCTCGAACTGCACCTTGACGATGTAATGCCCCGGCAGCCCGACTCCCGCGACATTGAGGCCGACCGCCGTCGCGACGTGAATGAAGATGATCGACAGCGTGATCGGCAGGCCGAGCCGCCGGGCGATGACTTCGTTGAGATACGCGTTGCGCGGGTCGTAGTAGCTGGCCGTGTCGCCGCGATAGCCGTCGACGTCGAACATCTCCGCGTGCAGATGGCCGAGGCGGAAGATCGGCGGCTCGCCGCCAGTGCCGCGGCGGCGCACGCGCTCCGCGAGGTCGTCGAGCGCGCGCAGCGCCGCGGCGACGTCGGTGCGCGGCTGGTCTTCGAGCGCGATGAGGAGCGCGACGCGGGCGAGGTTGTCGTTTCCGATGTCGCCCGCGGCGAGCTCGCGGAACTGCCGCCGCGCCTCCGCCGGATGGATGAGCATTGCGCGCGCAGTGTACATTCGCGGCAATGAAGGTCGAGCGCAGCGAAGCCATCATCCTGCATACCTGGCCGGCGCGCGAGCGCGACAAGATGGTGGTGTTCCTCACGCCGGAGCACGGCAAGCGCAAGGCGTGGGCGTACGGCGCGCGCGGCATCAAGAGCCGCTTCGGCGCCGCGCTGGAACCATTGGCAAAAGTCCGCATCGGCTACGTCGAGCGCGAGTCGGACGAGGTGCTGCGCATCGAGTCGGTCGACCTCATTCGCTCGCTGTTTCCCGCGCAGCAGAACCTCGTCAGCAGCGTCGCCGCGACCTACATCGCGGAGCTCGTCGACACGTTCGCGCCCGCCGACGATCCCGCGGAGCTGATCTATCGCCTGCTCGATCGCACGACCGAGGCGCTGCTCGACGGCGCGCCCGCGCTCGCGGTCATCGCCTACGCCGAGATCTGGATGCTTCGCCTCGGCGGCATCTTTCCCTCCGCGAAGACGTGCATCGAATGCGGCGGCTCGCTCGCCCGCCCGCTGCGCTTCGACGAGCGCCTGCAGGGCTTCATCTGCGAGCACTGCGCGGGACGCGATGCGTTCGTGGTGAGCAATGAGGCCGCGGACGCGCTCGACGCGCTGTTCCGCCAACCCGTCGCGGAGTTCGTGACGCGCGCGGCGCCGGCGGAAGTGCTGCTCGAACTGCGCTCGCTCGCGGGTCTCGTGCGACGCAATTTCCTCGGGCACGAGCTGAAGTCGTTCGACGTGCTCGCGAGCATCCTCGGTACCGCATAATCGGCGGATGCGAACCGTCGCCGCCGCGCTCGTCCTCGTCACCCTCGCCTCCTCCGCGTTCGCCGCCGATCCGGGTGCGCCGATCAACCGCATGCTCGACGACTGGCACCACGCCGCCGCCGTCGCGGACGAGGCGCATTACTTCGAAGTTATGTCGCCCGACTTCGTCTTCCTCGGCACCGACGCTTCCGAGCGCTGGAACCGCGAGGCGTTCCGCGCGTTCGCGCATCCGTACTTTGCGAAGGGCACCGCGTGGACGTTCACGCCGCACGACCGCCACGTCACGATCGTCGGCGACGTGGCGTGGTTCGACGAGAAGCTCGACAGCGCGAGCTACGGCGACTGCCGCGGCACCGGCGTCGCGCGGCGCATCCGCGGCGCGTGGAAGGTCGCGCAGTACAACCTGACCATCCCCATCCCGAACGACCTCGCGAAGTCGGTCGTGGCGATGATCAGAGCGAAGCAGTCCACCAATTGACGATCGCGTCCGCGAGCTCGGCTTCCTTGCCGCCGAAGCCGTGGTCCGCGTCCGCGATGATGCCCAGCTCGACGTTCGGCTGCGCGCTCGTGATGTCCGCGAGAATCGCGACGCAGCGCACGACGTCGCCGTACGCGTACTCGTCGTGCTCGCCGTAGAGCACGAGCGCCGGCTTGCGGATGCCGCGCAGATAGCGGAAGCGCGGTTTGTGTCCGAGCCGCACGTTCTGCATCGCCTCGAGAAACGGAAAGACGTTGTAGTCGCCGTCGGGGTTGGCCATGTCGTGGAACGACTGCCAGCTGAGGAGCATCGGCGAGAGCGCGCGCGGCACGAACTCCTCGCCGCGGCGCGCGCGGATCATCGCGCGCGCTTTCTCGAGCGCGTTCGCGAAACGCCGCGGGCCGAGCGGCGCGTAGAGCATGCCGGTGTCGTCGCCGCCGCCGAGGAGGACGTAGCGTTTGATCGGGTTGCGCGGCTTGTAGTGATCGTAGACGGCGATCTTGTTCGCGCCGGTGGAGTGGCCGATCAGCGTGATGTCGCGGTAACCGCGGCGGCGCAGCTCGCGGATCGCGCCGTCGATGTCGAAGACGCATTCGCGGATGCGTTCGTGCGCGGCGCCGCCGGCTAGGCTTTTCTTCTTCTTCGCGTTGCGCAGCCGGCGGATGACCAGCGCGCCGCGGTTGTTGAACGGAAAGTACGCGATGCCGGCGTCGAGAAGCTCCCGCGCGAGGACGTTCGTGCGCTTCGACTCGAAGACCGACGAGCCGCCGGTGCCGTGCAGGAAGATCGCGGCGCGCGTCGTGGCGCGTTTCGGTTCGAAGAGGAGGGCGGCCAGCTCGACGCCGTCCGTCGCCTCGAACCTCACGAGGCGGCAGAGGGGCTCGCCACGATCCGGCGCGCGTTCGCGTCCCATCGCCAGAGGTTCTCCTTCGTCAGATGCGTACCGCCGAACCAGACGTCGGGATCGTTGACCGCGAGCGCGTCGACGGCGCCGCGCACGACGTTCTCGCCGGCGGGCGTGATCGTGAGCAGCGCCTTCGGCGGCTGAGCGTCGGCGGATTCGACGATCGTCACCAGCGGCACCGCGCACCACGCGATCGCGCGCAGCTGACGCAGCACCTCGCCGTCGCCGAAGCCGAAGCGCGGCGGCGCCGGATCGATCTGCGGGAAGAGCGTCGCGAAATCGATCGCGCCGGTCGTCAACAGCGTCAACGCGCGGCGCTCGATCTCGCCGAGGCCGTTCGCCGTCGACGGAAAGCGCGAGGCGTGCAGCGTGAGTCCGTCGCGCAGGAAGGGGAAGTCGGGCATGTCGCGCTCGAGAAACGCGTTGAGCGCGAGCGGATCGGCGGACGTGTACGCGCGCCAGACGTCGGCGGCGAGCTTGCTCATCATCGGCGTCACCGCCGCGCGCGAGTCGAAGAGCAGATGCAGCTCGCGCGGCTCGTTGTGCGCGAGCGGCTCCGGACACCACACCAGCGACAGCCGCGCGCCGCGCAGCCGGTTGAGCAGATAGACGAGATGCACGAGGCAGAAGAGGTCGTGCTCGAACCACAACACGATCTCTTCCCCTTTCCCCGCCGCGGCGTCGAGCACCTGCTCCTGTTCGAGCAGTTCCGTCCGCACGCGCAGCAAATCGATCTCATGCGCCTCGGCGAGCGTGCGCGCGCGGGTCTCGATCCACGCGTCATCGGGAACGACGCGCCCCGTGACGAGCGACTCGCGAAACGAGATGTGCTCGCCGTCGATGCCGCTGCGCTTCGCGAGCGCCATCACGATGTCGCCGTTGTGGAAATGGATCATGGACGCCACCGCATGCCGATCCACCAGTTCGTATGGCCGCGCAGCGGAGCGTCGAGCACGCGCGCCGCGCCGAGCGTGAGGTCGAGACCGGGAACTTTGAGAATCGGCAGCGGATCGGAGGCGAACGTCCACTCCAGTCCCGCCAGCGAGAGACGTGTCGCGCCGAGCTCGTGGCGCTGGTAGAACGCGGTGAACGGCAGAAGCGGCACGGTCGATTCGATCCGCCAGCCATCGTAGCCGTTCCCGATCAGCGTCGCCAGCGTCAGCGCGGGATCGATGATGCGATGCGCGGAGACCGAGCGCGGATAGACGGAATACGAGAGACCGCCGACGGTGAGGTCGCCGCTGTCGTGCTGGTAACGCGCGGCCACGCGCATCGCACCTCTGCGCACGGCGACGCCGGCGATCGCGCGGACATGGTTCTCATCGACATCGACGCGCTCGCTCTCTTCGAGCCGCAAGAGGCCGCGCACCTGCTGCGTCACGAGCGACGCGCTCGCGAACGCGAACTCGCGCGAGAGCGCGCCGCCTTCGAGCGTGAGCCGCGACCGCGGACCGCCACGCGTCCAGATGCCGCGCACCTCGACGCCGTCTTTACGATTCGTCTCGAAGAAGTGCGCGCGGATTTCGATCGGCCAGCCGCGCCACGCGGTGACGAGCGCGGCGCCGCGCGGCTCGTCGTTGTCGCCGGCATCGCTGGTTCCAAGCGCGACGACGGCGATCGTGTCGAGCCGCCCGACGACGTCGCCGAGCCGCACGCCGAGCTGCGTGGCGCGCTGCCGCGGCGCGACGTCCTGCCCGACGAACCAGCCGAGCTCCTGCCGCCCGATGCCGTACGCGCGCGGCGCGGAGACCGGCCGCGTTGCGAACGACGTCACGCGCGGCGGCGCGGGCGGCACGGCGGGGACGAGGAGCGCGTCGTACGCGGGCGGCGCGGGCGCGGCGTTCGTCGTCGCAGGCAAGGCGCGCACGACGTAGCCATCGGGATCGAGCGACATGAAGAAGACGCGCCCGTCCCCTGCAGACGGCGGCATAGGCGCGGGATCGAAGGCGCCGCCGCGCGCGCGCGTGAGGACGCGGTCGTCGCCGGCACGCGTGACGCGATGCAGTTCCGCGAAGCCGCCGTTCGACACGGTGACGACGAGCGCGTCGTCATCGATCCATTCGGGCGAGGCGACATCGCCGCTCAGCGCGATCGGCGCGCCGTCGACGACGAGCGTCCAGCGTCCGCCGCGATGTTCGACCCACGCGACTTTGCCGCCGGGACTCACGCGCGGATGCGAGACGATCACGTCGATCGACGGTTCCGTGCGCGGCGTCACGGCGCCGGTGGCGAGATCGACGTTCACGAGTTGCACGGCGCCGAACCGGCTGCGGATCGCGACGGCGGTGCCGTTCGCGAGCGGATCGGCCTCGCGCACGTCGGCGAGATGCGTGACCCGCGTCAGCGTGTCGAAGTCCCAGCGATAGAGGTCGAAGCGCAGCGCGCCGCGCGGATCGCGCACGCGATGGGCGAAGACGAGCGACTTGCCGTCGCGCGTCCAGCGCGGCGAGACGATGTCGCCGCCGTCCGGCATGGTCAACGTATGGACTGCTTTGCGCGGGAGCGGTTTCGTCCGCACCGGTGCGACGTCTTCGGGATCGCTCGCGAGGATCGTGCGCAGCCGCTTCGCAAACTTTTCCTCTTCCTCGTCCGGTGCCGCCGTCGACCACACCACGAGCTGCTGCGGACCTTCCTTCGGCCGCAGGACGATCGCGAGCTCTTTACCGTCGGGCGAGACGGCGGGATCGCCGGTCGCGCGCGAGGTCTCCTGCCACAGCGTTCCCTCGACGAGCGTCGACGCACGGTCAATCGCGATCGCGGAGGCCGTGAGCTCCGCGACGAAGCGTCCGTACAAGCGGTCGGGACGATCGCCGAAGACGCCGGCAAACGCGCTGTCGAACGAGCGCCGCTCGCGCGCGGTCATGCGCGCCCAGAGGTGCCGCAGCGAGTCGGGGCCGCCGCGCTGCTCGAGCCATTCGAGAAACGCGGAGCCCATGAGGTACGCCATCGACATGCCGAGGAATCGCTGGTCGGAGTTGAGCTGCGCGTAGGACGGCAGGCGTCCTCCTTCGGCCCAGCGCCGCAGAATCAACGCGCGCAGCGTGCTGCTCGGGCGTCCCGCACCGGTGAGGCGTCCTTCGACGACGGTGGCGTAGCCTTCGAGCACCCAGCGCGGCGCGTGCAGCACGATTGGATCGACCGGCAGCGCGGCGTGCTCCAGGAATCGCTCGAACGGATTTCGCGACGGCCGCAGCATGTGCACGATGTGCGCGGTCTCGTGCACGGCCAGGATCTCGATCCACGAGCCGTACGCGCCGAGCTGTTCGTCCGGTCCGGGCGGCTCGGCGAAGAAGATCATGCGCGGCGTGTCGAGCAGCGGCCAGGCCTCGCCGTTCGGCGACGCTTCCGGATTCGTGACGATCACGTCGACGACCTGCCGCGGCGCGTAACCGACTTCCCGCGACACGGCGTCGCGGATCGATTCGAGCCGTTCCGCCGCCGCGCGCGCCCACGCTTCGAACGGTTTCGGGTAGTGCACGCGGAAGTGCGGCGTCTCGATCGTGCGCCAGTCCGCGGACGGTCCCTGCGCGGCGAGCGTCGGGCCGAGCAGCAGCGCGAAGAGCAGTGATACCGTACGCAACATGTTCAAGCGACTGGCCTTTCTCCTTGCAACATTCGTGTTCGCGAGCCTCGCCGCCGCAGACCAGCCGAAAGGAACCACGATGCTCGTCATCCACGGCGGCGCGGGAACGATCCTCAAAAAGAACATGACCGCCGAGGTCGAGAAGCAGTACCGCGACGCGCTCGCGGAGGCGCTGCGCACCGGACACGCGGTGCTCGCGAAGGGCGGCACGAGCCTCGATGCGGTCGAGGCGACCATTCGCGTCATGGAAGACTCGCCGCTGTTCAACGCGGGCAAAGGCGCCGTGTTCACGCACGAAGGAAAGAACGAGCTGGATGCCTCCATCATGGAGGGAAAGACGAAGCGGGCGGGCGCGGTGGCCGCCGTCACGACGATCAAAAATCCGATCAGCGCCGCGCGTGCGGTGATGGAGAAGACCAAGCACGTGATGCTGATCGGCCGCGGCGCGGAGGCGTTCGCGAAGAGCGCGGGCCTCACGATCGTCGATCCGAAGTACTTCTGGACGGAGCGGCGCTGGAAGGAACTGCAGGACGAGCTGGCCGCTGAGAAGAAGGGCAAGCCGGTGTCGGAGTACGCGGTGCCGGCGGACAAGAAGTTCGGCACCGTCGGCGCGGTGGCACTCGACCGCGACGGCAACCTCGCCGCGGGCACGTCGACCGGCGGGACGTCGAACAAGCGCTGGGGCCGCGTCGGCGACTCGCCGATCATCGGCGCCGGCACGTACGCGGAGAACGAGTCGTGCGCGGTGTCGGCCACCGGCACCGGCGAGTTCTTCATCCGCTGGACGGTCGCGCACGACATCGCGGCGCTGGTGAAGTACAAAGGACTGTCGGTGAAGGACGCGGCGAACGAGGTGATCAACCGCAAGTTGAAAGCGGTCGATGGCGACGGCGGCGTGATCGTGCTCGACGCCCGCGGCAATTTCGCGATGACGTTCAACACCGAGGGGATGTACCGCGGGTGGATCGGCGCGGATGGGGTTCCCCACGTTGAGATCTATGGCGAGGGCGATAACTGAGTCGGACGCTCAGCGCGTGCGCTCGACGCCTTGCGCGCAAAGCGGGCACGCGTTCGGCGGCCACAACTCGTATGGCTCACGGAGCACCGCCTCGACCGGGATGCGGCGCGCGGCGAAACGGTCAAGACCTTGACTACCGAGGACGAGCAGCGCCGCCGCGGCGACGACATCGGCCCCGAGCGTCGCGAGCTCGTCGTGCGTGGCGCCGAGCGAGGAGCCGGCGGACATCACGTCGTCGACGATGACCGCGCGCTTGCCGCGCACATGCTCCGCGTAGGCGCGCGGGAGTTGGTAGCGCGTGGCGTAAAGCGCGGAGCCGTCGGACGCGGGCACGCGCTCGGTGAAGGCGAAGGTCGCGTGCATCGACGTCGCCAGCGCCTGCGCGAGGAACGCGCCGCCGGTGAGCGGGCCACAGATCACGTCGGGCGCGTACGGCGCGAGCTGCTCCGCGAGTCGCGCGACGAACGGCGAGATGGCGTCCGGCCGCGCGAACAGCGCGTCGAGATCGAGCCAGAGCGCCGCGTGATGTCCCGACTCGAGCGCGAAGTGGCCGTCGCGGCGCGTCACCAGCGCGTAGAACGCGTCGTCGCGCATCACGGCGCCATCGCCCGCGCGACGTCGATCGCGATCGGTGTGGCGAGCTCGCTCGGCACCGCGTCGACGTCGATCGAGACGGCGATGGTGAGGTCCTCGTCCGGGAACCAGGCGAGGTGCGTCTGGAAGCCGAAGACGATGCCGTTGTGCCAGATCCAGCGGCGGCCGTCGAGCCGGTCGATGACCAGCGCGTATCCATAGCCGGGCGGGCGCTCCTCGGTCGGCCGCACGCCGGTGGTCATGCGCGCGTACGACGCCGTCGAGATCGCGGCTCCGGACACGAGCGCGTGATTCCAGCGCAGGAGATCGTTCGCGGTCGAGCAGATGCCGCCGGCGGAGTAGAGGATCGAGACATCGAGGTTCGGCATCGGCACCGTTGCGCCGCTCGGCACGTCGAGGTAGTAGCCGGACGGCACCGGACCGTTCGTGCCGCAGTAGCTCGTGCGGTCGAGGCCGAGCGGCGTGAAGAACGTGTCGCGGAGGAACTGGTCGTATGGCTCGTTCGCGGCGCGCTCGACGATCACGCCGAGGAGGTAGTAGCCGCTGTTGCTGTACGACCAGTGCGAGCCGGGGGCGAAGAGGAGGTTCTTCGAGGCGATGAGCGCGAGGATCTCCCGCTCCGACTTCGTGGCGAAGAGATCCGTGCCGAGGTCGGCGAGGTAGTCGCCGAGGCCGGCAGTGTGCGTGAGGAGTTGCTCGATGGTGATCGCGTCGAAGCGCGCGTCGAGCTCGGGGAGCCAGGTGCGGATGCGATCGAAGACGTGCAGCTTCCCCGCTTCCTCAAGGCGGAGGATCGCGGCCGCGGTGAACTGTTTGGTGACGGAGCCGACCTGGAAGACGTCGTCGTCGCGGCGGGCGACGTGCGCGTCCGTGTCGCTGAAGCCCCACGCCTTGTGAAAGTACGCGTTCCGTTTCTTCACGCTGATGATGACGCCGGGGATGCCCTGGTCGAGCGCGTGCTGGGCGATGGCGTCGATGCCGGGGACGGCCAGCGGCGCGGAGGCGCGGACGGCGTGCTGGCGTGCGGCGAGCGGCGCGGAAACGAGCGAGAAGACAAGGAGAAACGGGACGAGGGCGCGGCGCATGGGAGGAAAAAAGTATAGGCCGCTTGCACGAAAACGAACGTTCGTGCTATTTTTCGCCACGACTTGAAGGAGGCACGTTCATGACCTTCGCCGACGACCGCCACCCCATCGACGACCTCAATCCGAAATTCGTCTTCTTCTCCCCGGTTCGTGACGCGCTGCTCGAGGCGGGGCAGCTGGCCGAGCACGTCGATCACGCCATCATCGCCCTCGACGGACGGGCGCCGGAAGGCGGCAGCGTCACGCTCGAACCGCTCAATCCGGTCTTCGCCGCCGAGCGGCTGCGCATCGAGCTGTGGGTCGACGAGTTGGGCGACTACACCTGCACGTACGGCTTTCTCTGCTCGAGCGACGACGGGCGCACGCCGTACGCGCGCGGCGAGCGGTGCGTGGTCAACCTCGACCCGGCCTCGCACTCCCCCGCCGCGTGGGACAGCGCGTTCCGCCGCGCGCACGCGGCGCTGCTCAAGGATCTGCCGGCCTACGCATGAAAGGCGTCCGCACGCGGCAGAGCATCCTCGAGCGCGCCGTCGACCTCGCGTCGCTCGAAGGCCTTGAAGGGCTGACCATCGGCCGTCTCGCCGACGAGCTGGAGATGTCGAAGAGCGGCCTCTTCGCGCACTTCGGCTCGAAGGAAGAGCTGCAGCTGGCCACGATCGAGGCGGCGTCGCAGCGCTACATCCACGAGATCTTCGCGCCCGCGCTCGCGGAGCCGCGCGGCTTTCCCCGCCTGCTGGCCATCTGTCAGGGCTGGCTCTCCTACCTCCGCCGCGGCGTCTTCCCCGGCGGCTGCTTCTTCGCCGCGGCGTCGTTCGAGGTGGACGGCCGCCCCGGCCCCGTGCGCGACCGCGTGCGGCGCCTCATGGACGACTGGATCGGCGCGCTGGAGAAAGCCGTGCGCATGGCGCAGGACGAGGGTCACATCGACCGCCGCACCGACCCCGCGCAACTCGCCTTCGAGCTCAACTCGCTCTTCTTCGGAGCGAACTTCGCGTACTACCTCCGCAACGACACGAAGGCACTCGACCGCGCGGAGAAGGCGGTGAAGGAGCGGCTGGAACGTTTGCGGGCGGTGAAGACTGGGCGCGGCGCGAAGAAGGCGGCGGCGACGAAGCGGGCGGCGGCGCCGGCGAAGGGAAAGCGGGCCGCGACGGCGACACGGGTGCGGCGTTCACGCGGGTGACGGTCAACGCGGAGATGCGGGGAGAACGCCGCGCGCATCCACCGTCTCCGCACGCACCGCGCGCACATCGTCGAACCGCGCCGCCGCCTCATCACGCGCGTTCGCGTCCGCAAACGCGCCCACCATCGTCGAACCCGAGCCGCTCATCTGCGCCCACGTCGCACCCGCGTCGAGCAGCCGCGTCTTCAACGCGCGCAGGCGCGGGAGCAGGGCGAAGACGGGCTCTTCGAAGTCGTTCGTGAAGTCGGCGAAGCTCGCGTGGTCGTCGCGGCCGATCGGCTCGGAGTAGCGCGTGATGCGGGCGAACGCGTCGCGGGTGAGAACGCGCTCGTCGGGGAGCAGCAACAAGAGCGGCAGCGGCGTGTCCGCGAGCGGCGCGACGGGCGTGAGCACTTCGCCCCGGCCGGTCGCGTACGCGGTGCCGCCGACGAGGAAGAACGGGACGTCGGAGCCGAGCGACAGCGCGAGCGATTCAAGATCCGCATCGATGCCGAACATGCGCGAGAGCGTCACCAGCGTCGCCGCCGCATTCGACGAGCCGCCGCCCAGGCCGCCGCCCGCGGGAATCCGCTTTTGCAACTCGATCGCGACGGGCGGCGCGCCGAGCGCGCGCGCGGCGCGGAGCACGAGGTTCGTCTCGTCGGTCGGAATCGATGGGTCGTCGCATGTCAGCGTGAGGCAATCCGATTCGCGAAAGGTCAGCGTGTCGTGCAGCGAGATCGTTTGAAAGAGCGTCTCGAGATCGTGAAACCCGTCCGCGCGTTTGCCGGTGATGCGCAGCGACCAGTTGATCTTCGCGTACGCCTCGACCTGCATCACTCCGACACGACCTCGAGGTGCTCGAGCTCGATGCGGTCGTCGCCGCGCGCGATCACGATGCGCTTCGCGGGGAACGCCGGCGGCTCGAACGTCACCGCGATCTCGCCGGCATTCGCCGAGGAAAGCCCGCCGGCGCCGTAGGTCACGCGGACGTCGTCGCGCGGCGGGATGCCGAGGAGCAGCATGCCGGTCTCGGCGGGCGTGAGTCCGGCGGCGCGGAGAAACGCGAACGACTCCGGCGCGACGGCGGGATCGGTCGTGATCGCATCGCCGTCCGCCTTCATCGTCAGCGCGGTCGTGCCGACGGGCGTGTACGCGATGAGCTCCATGCGCCGCGCGTCGTGCACGATGAGCTGCGCGCGGAACGACTGCGTCTTGCCGCCGGTCGTCGCGCGCACGTGCATGAGGCTCTTCATGCCGTGGAAGCTCGCGCGCAACGCGCGGAGCTGCTGCGCGGTCTGCTCCGGCGTCGACGACGGGATCGTCGCGACGGGCGTGCCGCTCGGATGCGTGCTCTTGCACGAAACGATCGCGGCCGCAAACAGCGCGGCCGCGAGGAAACGAAGCGAACGCCGAAGGCTCATCGCTGCGACGTTTGGTTGCGGTGCTCGAGCTCCGCGATCTTGGAGCGGATCTTCTCCACTTCCTTCGCGTCGGGATCGAGCGTGATCGCGGTGCGGTAGAGCTGCAGCGCGCGCTCGGCGTCGCCGCGCTTGGCGAGCACGTCGCCGAGGTGCTCGTGCACGGTGGCGTCGCGCGGCAGCAGCTTGGCGGCGTCGGTCAGATACTTCTCGGCGAGATCGAGCTGTCCGAGACGGAAGTAGACCCAACCGAGCGAATCGACGTACGCGCCGTTGTTCGGCTCCTGGGTGACGGCGCGGCTGAGCATGTCGTGCGCGCGGTCGAGATTGACGCCGCTCTCGGCCCACATGTATCCGAGGTAGTTGAGTGTCGGCGCGTGCTCCGGATTCTTCTTCAGCACCTCGAGGAACGTCGCCTCGGCGGACTTGCGGTCGCCGGCGCGCTCGTACACCGAGCCGAGCTCGAAGAGGAGATCGAGATCGTCGGGCTTCGCGTCGGTCGCGTACTTCATCAGCGCGATGGCCGCGGTCGAGTCGCCGGCCTGCACGTACGCCTCGGTCGCGGCGATGGCGTTGCGCGTGCCGAGCTTCACCTGCGTGAGCGCGAGACGCTGCGCGACCGGCTTCTGGTTCGCGCGCGAGAGCGCCTCGATCGTGCGCGCGGCGATGAACGGATCGCTGTCGTACGTCGTCGCGAGCGGCTGCAGCAGCGCCACGGCGTCGTTCCCGCGGTTCAGTTTCTTCAGCGCTTCGAGGGCGATGTTCACCGCCTGCGGATTCGGCTTGTTGCCGAACGTCAGCACGGCCTTCGCGGTCGCGTACGCGGCCTCGTAGTTGCCCTTCTGCAGATCGATATACGCGAGCTGCGTGCGCGCGAGCGCGGCGAGATTCTCAGGGACGTCCTGCACGGCGAGCAACGCGTTGAACGTCTTCGCCGCGTCGTCCCACTTCTTCTGACCGGTGAGGCTGAGGCCGAAGCTCGCCAGAAGATCGGCGTCGTTCGGCGTCGCGGCGAGGAGCTGGCGGAAGATCTTCTCGCTCTCCGCGTACTCCTCGAGATCGTTGAGCGATTCGGCGAGGTAGTACTGCGAGCGCGTGTCTTTCGGATCGGCGGCGGCGAGCGTCTTGAAGCGGTCGCGCGCCTTCTCGGCGTCGCCGGCGCGCAGATAGAAGACGGCCTGCTGCCGCTGCAGGTCGAGGTTCATCGGATCTTCCTCGATGAGCGGCTGCAGCGTTTCGGCGGCTTTGCCCCAGTCGTTCTGCTGCTGATAGATCTCGAGCAGCTGCTGGATGGCGGGGCTGAAGGTCGGATCGGCGGCGAGGGCGCGCTCGAGGTACTGGCGCGACTCGTTGCCGCGTCCGAGCTTCGTGAGGATGAGCGCGTAGTTGTAGTTGAGCGCGCGCTGATCGGGCGCGCGTTCGAGCATCGTGGCCATCACGCGCTCGGCGTCGGCGTTGCGTCCGGCGGAGGTGAGGATCTGCGTGACGGCGAGTCCGGTCGACAGATCGTCGGGGTTCGCCTTGAAGGCGGCCTGCAGATAGCCGAGCGCCTCGTCGACTTTCGTGCGGTCGTTGTTCGAGCGGTCGAGCAGCAGGCGGCCGAGGACGCGGTTCGCGTCGTAGAAATCGGGATTCGTCTTCACGACGGCGCGAAGCTCGGTCTCGGCGCGCGCGACGTTGCCGGCGTCGATGAGCACCATTGCGCGCTCGTAGCGCAGCACGGGATCGGCGGCGTTCTTCTCGATGATGCGGTCGAGGATCTTGAGCGCCTCATCGAAGTGCCCTTCCTCGGCGGCGAGCTTGGCCTGGAGGAACTCGTACGGTTCAGCGGGGAACTCCTGGGCGCGTGCCACGGCGGGAACGAGCAGCGCCGCGAGCAGGACCAGCGAGGAAGCTTTCAGGATTTTCATGTCAGTACTCGATCGGAAGTGAACAGCAGGGCGCGCCCCGCGCATTCTTGAGCCGCAACCGTGCCAAACGCATCGGCGCCTCGCCAGTATTGGACGCACCGTCAATAAACAGGTGTCGAATGTGCTAAAAGCGTGTGAAAGGCCTGTGCGCGCGTGAGTCTGGAGCGGATCGAGATCACCCCGGTTGCCGTGATCGTGGGAGAAGTCCTGCAACAACGCAGGACCGGCTCGCTGACGATCCTCAAGCCGCCGATGCGCAAAGTGCTGTACTGGTCGCAGGGCGAGCTGGTGATGGCGGCGTCGGCGGAGCCGCACGATTCGCTCGCCGATTTTCTCGTGCGCCGCGGCGCGGTACCGGCCGATCGCGCGCTGCAACTCTTCGGCGACGATCCGAACGACGTCGTGGCGCGGCTGCACGAGTCGGGCTTGCTCGATCTCTCCGCGCGCCAGACGCTGCTGCGCGAATGGCTGACATCGCAGTTCCTCCCGCTCTTCTCGCTGGACGAAGGCACGTCCGCGTTCACGGACGAGGAAGCGCTGCCGCCGGAGAAGCGGATCTTCCTGCAGTCGACGGCGGCGCTGATCGTCGACGGCGTGCGCTCGATCACGAACGGTCTCGTGCTGCGGCGCTCGCTCGGCGATCTCAAACGCCCGATCCAGCCCGCGCGCAATCCGCGTTTTCCGATCGAGGCGCTGCCGCTCGGCGAACAGGAGCGCGCGATCGCGGCGGCGCTGCACGAGCCGGTGGCGACCGAATCGTTCCTGCGCCACTTCTCCGCGCATTCGCTCGTCGCGGCGAAAGTCGTCGTGGCGCTGCTCGCGGTCGGCACCTTCACCGCGGTCGAAGAGCAGGTGCGCGACGAGCCGCCCGCGAGCGCGGACGACATGCAGCGCGATCTCGAGCTGCTCGCGGCGATCGGCTCGTCGGACCAGCGCTCGCTGCGCGCGGTGGCATTCTCGCGCCGGCTGTCGACGCTCGATCACTATCAGGTGCTCGACGTGCCGCGCGCCGCGACGCGGCAACAGCTCGTCGCCGCCGCCGACGCGCTCCGCAAGCGCTACGACGCCGCGACGTATCCGGCGATCGTGCGCGACGCGATCCAAACCATCCACCGCCGCGTCGACGAGGCGGTGAACGTGCTCAAGGACGCGGCGCGGCGCGGCGCATACGACAAGCTGCTCACCACGCGCACGGGCGAGTTGCGCGGCGGCGAGATCGCCATTCAGCAGCGCATGAACCAGCGCTCCATCGCCGAGCATAACTTCGCCAAAGCGAAGGAGCTCAGCGCGCAGGGCGACTACTACGGCGCGATCGTGCTTTTGAAACAAGCCGTCCAGTTCCTCCCCGATCACGCCGAGGCGTGGCATCTCCTCGGCGCATGTCAGGAACGCAATCCGCGCTGGCGGCGGGAGGCGGCGGAGAGCTTCCAGCGCGCGCTGTCGGCGGATCCGAATCTCGTCGACGCGATGATCTCCCTCGGCGATCTCTACAAAGCGGAAGGCCTCGCCTCGCGCGCGCAGACGTGCTACGAGGACGTGCTCAAGATCGCGCCCGATCATCCGCAGGCGCGGTCGCGGCTCGACGCGCTGCGCAAGCGCTGACGATCCGCGCGCGACGCCCGCGTCAGCGCTTCTGTTGCGCGAACACGATCAGCTGCCACTCCACTTTGCCGTCTTCCGGCCCATGCTCGTGCTGCTCGCCGCGCGGCAGCAGGTGTCCCTTCGCGACAGGCACCTCCTCACCGCAGCCCGTGCAGCGATAGATGCCGGGATTCGCCACGCGCGTCGCCGGCGCATGGCGAACCTCGAAGACGGCTAGATCGGAGTCCAGAACGTACGGCCTGCGTTTGTACAGCGCCACACCATCTCCCCCGAATGAGACGGACACGGACGCGCGATTTTCGTGGGATGCGCGCGAATTTTTTTTTGCGCGCATCCCACGGGGAAGCAGGCCTACATCAGGTCGCGCATGATCGCGTCGAGCGCTTCCTGGGGAGGACGCGTGCGCTCGAGCGGCAGCGTGGTGAGCGGCTCGTCGACGACGTTGAGCAGCTGCATGAAGCTCTTCTTTTCGGGGCGGAGGTGGACGATGCCGGTGAGCATGTGGCCGTCGCGGACGGCGCGGTGCAGGCGCTGCAGCGCCATCACGTCGTCGCTCGGGTCGTAGTCTTCCTCGAGCTTCTTGAGCACGATCTTCGAGCCGTCGTGCAGCTCGACCTCGCGCACGGTGCCGGCCTCGTAATCGACTTCGATCTGCTCGTACTCGGGCACGAAGCCGATCTGGTGCAGCAGCTCCTGGTGCTCTTTCGCGTACGTGTAGCTCTTCGTCGACGAGTCGTGGTTGTTGAACGTGACGCAGGGCGAGATGACGTCGATGACGGAGAGTCCGTCGTGCGCGATGGCGGCCTTGAGGATGTTCACCATCTGCTTCGGATCGCCGGCGAAGCCGCGGGCGACGAAGCCGCATCCGAGCTCCACGGCGAGCGCGCAGAGATCCATCGGCGGCAGATCGTTGACGACGCCGGTCTTGAGACGCGAGCCTTCATCCGCGGTCGCGGAGAACTGCCCTTTGGTGAGGCCGTACACGCCGTTGTTCTCGATGATGTAGATCATCGGGATGTTGCGCCGGACCATGTGCATGAACTGGCCGAGGCCGATCGAGGCGGTGTCGCCGTCGCCGGACACGCCGATGGCCTGCAGCTTGTGATTCGCGAGGATCGCGCCGGTCGCGATCGCGGGCATGCGTCCGTGCACAGCGTTGAAGCCGTGCGAGCGCTGTAGAAAGTACGCGGGCGTTTTCGACGAGCAGCCGATGCCGGAGAACTTCGCCACGCTCTCGGGCTTGACGCTCATTTCGTAGAACGCGCGGATGATCTGGTTGCTGATCGCGTCGTGGCCGCAGCCGGCGCAGAGCGTCGACTTGCCGCCGTGATAATCCGTCGCCTTGAGGCCGAGGCGGTTCTCGGTCGGAACCGTGGCCGCGCCGATTTTCAGTGTGCTGTCCGCCATGACTAGTCCTCCACCCGCACTTCGCGCTGCGGGACGGCGCCGGGAACGAACGCGACGGCGCTGCCGGTGAGGCGCGCCTCGGCGCGCACGAGCAGCAGCGGCTCCGGCAGCTCGATGGTCGACTCCATCTGCAGCACGGCGTCGGTGATCGTGCGCGCGTCGCACGGCAGTCCGGTGTAGTGCAGGATCTTCCGCAGCTTGCGCTGGTCCTCGCCGGCGGCGAGGCGGATCATGTCCCCCATCTGGCCGTCGCGGTTCTGCTCGACGATGTAGACGCGGTCGTGCGCGGCGATGAACGCGTTGAGCTCGTCCGTGAACGGCAGCGCGCGCAGGCGGAAGTAGCTCGTCTCGATGCCGCGCTCGCGGCGCAGCTGATCGCGCGACTCCTCGAGCGCCCACGTGGTCGTGCCGTACGCGATGAATCCGATCTTCGCGTTCTCGCGGCGATCGACGACCGGCTGCGGCACGAAAAGCTTCGCCGTCTCGTACTTTTTCGCGAGACGATCGACCGTGTCCTTGTAGTCCTGCGGCTTCTCGGAGTAGCGCCCCTGCGCGTCGTGGCCCGAGCCGCGCGTGAAGTACGACGCGAACGGATGATCGGTGCCGGGCAGCGTGCGCCACGCAATGCCGTCGCCGTCGACGTCCGCATAGCGTCCCCACTTGCCCTGCAGCTCCGTGAGCCGTTCCGCGTTCAGCACTTTGCCGCGCTTGATCGGCTTGGTCGGATACGGGAACGGGTCCGACATCCAGTTGTTCATGCCGAGGTCGAGATCGCTCAGCACGAAGATGGGCGTCTGGAACTCCTCGGCGAGATCGAGCGCTTCACTGGCGAACTCGAAACACTCGCCGACGCTCGACGGGATCAGCACGATGTGCTGCGTGTCGCCGTGCGAGAGATACGCGACCTGATTGACGTCGCCTTGCGCGGTGCGCGTCGGCAGTCCGGTCGACGGACCGACGCGCTGGATGTCCCAGATCACGCCGGGCAGTTCGGCGAAGTAGCCGAGGCCGATGAACTCGGCCATGAGCGAGACGCCGGGACCGGCTGTCGACGTCATCGAACGCGCGCCCGCCCAGCCGGCGCCGAGGACCATGCCGATGGCCGCGAGCTCGTCTTCGGCTTGCACGATTGCGAACGTCGCCTTGCCGTCCTCCTCGATGCGGTACTCCTTCATGTAGTCGATGAGCGACTCGCAGAGCGACGACGACGGCGTGATCGGATACCACGTCACGACCGTGACGCCGCCGAACATCGCGCCGATGGCGGCGGCGGCGTTGCCGTCGATGATGATCTTCCCTTCCGTCGCGTGCATCCGCTCGATGCGCCAGCGGTTCTGCCGCGGCAGGTTCGCCTGCGCGTACGCGAAGCCTTTGTCGATCGCGGCGACGTTCGGATCGATCGCCTTCTTCTTGCCTTTGAACTGCTTCGTGATCGCGGTGACGATCTCCGCGCGGTCGATGCCGATGAGCTCCGCGACGATGCCGACGTAGATCATGTTCGTCAGCAGCTTGCGCAGCTTCGAGTCCTCGGCGAGATCGGCGGCGAGCTTCGCGAACGGCACCTCGAAGAAGTGAATGTCGTTGCGGAAGGTCTTGCAGTTGAGCGGCGCGTCGTAGATGCAGAGCGCGCCCGGCTGCAACGCGTCGACGTCTTCCCGCGCGGTCTGCGCGTTCATGCAGACCATCAGGTCGACTTCCTTCTTGCGGCCGATCCAGCCGTCCTTGTTCGCGCGGATCGTGAACCAGGTCGGGAGACCGGCGATGTTCGAGGGGAACATGTTCTTCCCGCTCACCGGCACGCCCATCTGGAAGATGGACCGCATCAGAACATTGTTCGACGATTGCGAGCCGGAACCGTTGACCGTCGCGACATGAATGGTCAAGTCGTTGACGATCGGTTCCGCGCCCGCGCCCACAGCTTCGGCGGGGTCCGCCGCGATCAGGGTCTCGGACACGTTGGTCTCCTTATGTCTCTGGGAAGTGGACATACCGGTGGGACGGAAGATTCCATTTTTCTGGGAGCCGTCATTGTACTCCCACCCACCAAAAAGCGCGGAGAACCGGCCGAAACCGGCTCTGCCGCGCCGAAGAAGAACCAGCCGTCAGCGAGTCAGATCGACAGTCCGACGTCGCCTTCGAGCACCGACGGTTTCAGCCGCGGCCGCTCTCCGTGCTTCCACAGTGCAGCGGTGTGGACGACGCGATACCGCAGCGGCCCGCCGTCCGGTCGTTCGCTGCGCGTGATAGGACGCGGAATGCAGACGAACTCGGTGCGCATCTCCGCCGGAGACAACCGGACCGTCGCGTAACCGTGGCCGCCGAGATCGATGAACTCGAGGTGCGGAGCCACATCGGGGTTCGACAGCGCCCGCGCGCGCTTCAGGTCGAAGCTCTTCGCGTATTCGAGGCAGGAACGCACGCCGTGCCTCAGCAGCATGTTGTGAGTCCAGTCCGGCGGGCCGCCGCCCGGCTTGTCCACCAGAAACAACGGCCGCAGCGGGGAATCTTTCGGAAATCGATGCTCGAGCGCTTCCATGGTGCCGGGGCTGGAGAGTGACGCGCCGACGAAGCTCAGACCGACCGGATCGAATTTTCCCGGCGGAAGCTCGGAAGTCGCGTAGCCGGCCCAGAAGCTGTGGCGATCGCCCGAGACGATGCCGAAGCCTGTGATTTTTGCGTCGCGCACGAGGCCGTAGATCTCCGCGCGCTCCATGTACGCGGCGCCGTAATCACTCGCGCCCATGAAGGCGTACGTGTTGGCCGGCCACGATTCCTTGGTGAGACCCGGGGGCAGGTTTTGCGGATCGGAGCGCGCATCGAGAGCGCCCTGCGAGTTCCCCCAGATTTTCCAGGTCGCCGTCGAGCTCTTGAGCTTCTCTTTGAACCATGCCTTCTGCTCCGCCCCAAGAATCGTCTGCGGCGGCGCGTTCCGCTGCGGATTGGGGACGTGCGCGTCGTTGAAGCTGACTTCCGCGGGCGGGTTGCCGCCGTTGTACGCGCGCCCGCCGTCGAGCACCTGCATGAGAGGTTCGGGAGACATGCCGATGAACTCGTCGCCGCCGAGCTTAGCGAGCGAGGGATCGCTGAACGGATCGGCGTTCCGATAGCTATGCTGGTCCGTGAGGATCAGGTCGAGGTTGCGGCCGTAGCGTAATGCCCGGTAAGCCTTCAGGCTGTTGATCGCGATCAGATTGTTCGGCTCCGTCCCAAGACCGTTGCTGTCGAACTGCGTGATCGCGACGTTCTTCACCGCGGGCGGCCCGAAGTGATCGAGCGATCCGCTCGGCGGAGCGACGCGTGCGGGCAGATACTCGAACCACGCCTGATTCGCCGCGATCTTGACACTCTGGCCCGGCTGTTCATAGCCGCTGCCCTTCACGATGCTTTGCCAGCCCATCCACGAAAATTCGTGGTTGTCCCAGATCGGGATGAACGGCCAGCGCGCGCGCGCGTCCTGAAGGTCGGGATCCGCGAGATAGCCTTTATAGACCGCGCGGTAGCCGTCGACCGTCAGCGGGACGTGGAAGTTGCCACCCTTCAAGCCGTCCGTGAAGCGCGCGACTTCATAGATCGTGCGGTCGTAGCGCGTCTTGACTTCCTCCGGGTATTCGACGACCTCGTAGATGAAATCGCCGAGGTGCAGCACGAAGTCGAGTTGCTTGTCCGCCGGCGCGCGCTCGTCTTCGTAAATCATCCGCCGGTAGGCGTTGAGCTTGCCCTCGTTGACGTCCTGACAGCTCACGAATGCGAAGGTCACCGTGCGCGGATCGTCGGGCAACGGCGCGGTGATCGTGCGGCCGACGCGGCTGCCGTTTCCGTCGGCATCGGTGAATCGATACCAGTACGTGTGCGCCGGCTTCAGTGCGCCGATCAACACGCGCGTGGTCCAATCGGACGCGCTTGCGACCGGTGCCTGCGCGTGCGCAATGACGCGGTGGAACGCCTGATCCTCCGCGACCTCCACGGTCAGGACATGCCGTTCGCCCTCGGTGAACGGACGCCGGGTCCAGAGGATGACGCTGTGCGCGTCGGGATCGCCCGAGGCGACTCCTTGCGGATACAGATCGCGCCGCTCGCGCCAGTTGACGCTCGAGCCATGGGCCGGTCCGACCCACGCGAGCGAAGCACCAAGGGCTGCAGCAGTTTTGATGAAATCCCGGCGGCTGATCGTCATCGTCTCACTCCATCCGTGTTCCGATTTGGGCGTCGGCCAATGTAGCCGGTGCGGCCGGAGTCTCGTCGAAAACCTTCGGTGAAGGTGACGGCCGCGATCGACTAGCGCCGCTTCGCTTTCACGCCGCTGGAGATCACGAAGACGCGTCCGCTGTGATGGCCGTGCACGCCGCTCCAGCCGGACGTCACGAGAAAATCCACCGTGCCATCGCCGTCGACATCGCCCATCCCTTGCGCGTCGAAGCCGAGCGTCTCGCCCGGCACGCGCGAGGTGTACGTGCGCATGCGATGGCCATCGCGACCCGAGTAGAGCGAGATGCGTCCGCCGGAAACCGCGGCACCGGCGTACTGCCACGCGCCGACGATGAGGTCCGCGCGTCCGTCGCCATCCACGTCGCCTGCTTTCGCGGGACACGTTCCGAATCCCTCGCCCGCCGTTTCGCCGGTGAGCGTGAGGAGGCGCGCGCCGTCGGCGCCGGAGTGCACGTAGACGCGGCCCGTGGACGCGCCGTTCGCGGCATTCGACCAGTCGGAGGCGTAGACGTCGGCGATGCCGTCGCCGTTCGTGTCGCCGAGTACGGAGAGGAACATGAGGCCAAGCGCATTGCCGGTGGCGTCGGAGTCGATGACGAACCTCGGCTTGTCGGAGAGCGCGTCGTAGACATACGTGCGGCCGGTCTTGCGCGGACCGGCTTTGGGCGCGCCGACGAGCAGGAACCGCTGCTTGCCGTTCGTCGCGCCGGCGACGGTGCTGCCGAAGCGATCGCCGGCGCGCTCGCCGGTGAAGACGAACAATGGATGTCCATCTTTCCCGGAGTAGACGTACGCGCGTCCCGCGTCAGCGCCCGCGGCGTCGTTGCCCGGCGCGCCGACGAGCACGTCCGCGTAGCCGTCGCCGTCGACGTCACCGCATCCCGAGGCGTGGTTCCCGAACTCGTCGTCTTCCTTCTCTCCATGCATCGTGAAGAGCACCGCGCCGTCTCTGCCTGAATAAACGAATGCCTTCGAGTGGCCGGGTGCGGCGGCGATGACATCCGGAATGCCGTCTTTGTTCGTGTCGCCCGCGGCCTCGACGCCGGTGCCCAGCTGGTCTTCCGCCTCGCCGTCGGCCTTCCAGAGCAGCGCGCCCGATTTCGTCGAGTAGACGTAGATGCGGCCGGCGTTCGTGCCGTTCGCGCCGGAGGTCGGCGCAGACGTGACGAAGTCGGGCACGCGGTCGCCGTCGACGTCGCCGATCGGCCGCGCGATCCAGCCGAATTGATCCTCCGCATGTTCGCCGTCCCATTCGCGGATCACCTTCACGTGCTCGACGAACGGCTGTGCGAAGTCTTCGGGCTTCGGCAGCAGCGCGACGAACCGCGCGTCGTTGTGCAGCGATGCGAGATCGTTGTCCGCCGCGGCTCCCGTGAGGTCGACGCGACGCGATGCCTTCGCCTCCCGCAGCCACGCGATCGCATCGTCCGTCCGTCCTGACAGCGCGTACGCGACGGCGGTGTTGTAGATCGCCGCGCCGGAGCGCGGATCGAGCGTGCGTGCGGTCGCGAGCGCCGTCAGCGCGTCGTCGTACTTGCCGAGGCGGATGAGCGAGAGCGCGAGGACGCGAAACGCGAGCGCGTTCTTCGGCTCGCGCGCGGTCACGCCGCGCAGCACCTCAGCCGCGTGCGTCCAGTCTTTCGCTTGCGCAAACGCGAGACCTTCCTGCAATCCGGGAGGCGTGGCGGGCGGCGGAACGGCCTGCGCGAGCACGGCGGCGAGAACGAGCGCGACGATCGTGAACATCGCTCCGTTCTAGCGGCGCGGCGCGCACCGTCGCTATCACCATCTTGCTCAGTTGCCGATCGCGCGCCGCAACGCGGACGGCGCGAGTCCGAATGTTCTCCGGAAGCGAGCCGTGTAATGGCTATGGCTCGAGTACCCGTGATCGAGTGCGACCTCGGTGAGATCGCTCGTTCGCTCGATGGCCTCGATCGATGCGCGCAGCCGCAGCTGTTCGCGATACGCGTGCAGCGTCATCCCGGTCTGGCGCCGGAACGTGCGGCAGAGATGAAAGACCGACGCGTGCACCCCGGAAGCGACGTCCGCGAGCGCGAGCGGTTCGGCGAAGTGCCGTCCGAGAAACGCGCGCGCGGCGTGAACGAGCTCGGAGTCGGCGCGCGCGTTCGCGGCCGTCGATCGCGGCGACGCGTCATACGCGCTGCGCAGGAGACGCGCGAGCATGCCGACGACGCGCTCTTCGACGTCGAGCGGATCGGCGCGCCGTTCGCGCACGGCCACGAACAGCTCGCGCTGCTCGCGATAGAGCCGCGAGTCCGACGCGACGCGCGCGAAGCGCACCGGCCGTTCGCTCGCTTCGGCAGCGCGCGCATCGTAGCGGCCGACCGCGTCACGCATCACCGCTTCCGACACCGCGAACCAGTCGCAGCGATCGCCGTCCGCGCTCACCGCTTTGCGCCGGTAGAGCTGCCCGCGGTTGTACAGCACGACGACGTTCGGATCGGCGACGAACGGCGTGCCCTCGCGATGTTCGATCACGACCGACGAGCGCGGGAAGACGAAGCAGAACGTCTCGATCGGACCGGAATCGCCGAACGACGGATCGTCGGCCGAGCAGCGGAAGACGCCGATCTGCACCGAGCTCGTCTCGTAGATCGTGCGGTCGATCATGGCGTACATGCTACTGCCGCCGCGCGAGGAACAAATACGTGAGCAGCGCCGTCGCGACGAGGATTTCGCGTTGCTTCACATTCGCCTCGCAGATGCCGAGGGTGCGGCCGCGGCGGAGGACGCGCGCGGTGGCGACGAGCGGACCGCGGTCGGGACGCGCGGCTTCGAGAAAGTTGATCTTGAGCTCGACCCCGGTCAGTGCTCCGCTGAAGCGCGCGTCGCCGCGCAGCGCGTAGACGCCGGCCGTATCGGCGAGCGCCGCGAGCACGCCGCCGTGCACGACGCCGTTCTCCTGCAGGAACCACGGCGACACGCCAGCGGCCACGGACGCGCGGCCGTCGCCATATTCGACGAGCGTGAAGCCGAGCTCGCGATTGAACGGCGTGTCGTCGAACGAACGCATGGGACTCACCGGAGCTGGACGAGAGCCGCGTCGATCGACGCGCGCAGCTGGCGCGCCTGCGGTGCGTCGCCGAGTCGCGGATCAGTGGCGATGAGGACGTAGAGCGCGGTGAGAAAGCGTTCGAGGTTGCCGCGCCGTACGAGCACGCGCTCGTCCGCCGCGTACTTTGGAACGGCGATCGCGTCGATCCACTTCGTGCCCCACCGTGGCGTCGAAGTCCGCGCGCACAAACAGCGAGAGTGCCGCACGCGCGAGCCGCGTCTCCTCGCCGTGCGCGAACGCGACGTCCGCGGAGTCGAGCCTCGCGACGAGCGCCGCGAAGATGCGCGGCTGTTGTTCGGGATCGAGGTGCCGGCTGCGCGCGAGGAACTTCAGGAGGTCGGCGGTGTGCGCGGTAGCGTGGAGCCAGCCGGCGCGGTCGTCGAAGCCGCGGAGATCGCGCTCGTCGTGCAGGTACGCGAGCGCGTGGCCGAGCAGCGCGTCGAACTCCAGTTTCTCGAGAAACGGCTGCTCGTTGTCGAGCGCGGCGACGGTCGAGAGCGCGAGCGCGGAGAACGAGCGGCCGAGCACCGCGCTCACGCGATGATCGTCGAGTCCGACGCGCAGCCTGGCCGTCCACGCGGCGATGAAGGAACGAAGCTCCGCGGGCGTGAAGAGCCGTTTCGCGTACACCCACTGCGCGAGGATCGAGTACGCGTAGTCGTCGCGCAGCACGGGATCCGGCGACGAGAAGTCCGCCGTCAGCTCCATCACCAGCGCGCCCGGCTGCTCGCCGGCCGGCACCGCGAAGCCGCTGTCGACGATCGCTTTCCAGAACGGCTTCGTATGCCGCGCCGCCGCGAACGCGTTCGTCGCGGCGACACTCAGCACGATCCACGCGAGCACGACTCTCATGCCGACCAGCGTGCCGGCAGCCGCAACGTGCCGCTATCAAATCGTTGCGCATCGTCCATAAACTTTCAGGGCGTTCCGTCGTTCAATCGAGTCGATGGACGTGCCCCTCAAACCAATGGAACGGCCGCTCTTCCGCAGCGAGCTCGCGCTCGTCGCGGAGTTCGCCTGCACGCCCGACGAGCCGCTGTACGCCGACTCCGGTCCGTCCAACGCGCACTGCGTGGTCTTTCCGTCGACGTCGACGCGCATCCTGCGGCGCGGCCGTCCGGCCATGCTCGAGAACCCGACCGCGGTGTCGTTCTTCAACCGCGGCGAGGAGTACCGCCGCGAGGTCATCTCCTCGCGCGGCACGTACGCGACGTGGTACACGCTGGCGGACGAGCTGCTCGACGAGATCCTGCGCGACGCGCACGTCCGCGAGCGCTGCTTTCGCGCGCAGCAGACCGTCGTCCCTCCCGCGACGATCTACCGCCAGCGCCGCCTCCTCGGCCGCCTGCTCCGCGGAACGCCCACCGAGGCGCTGGCCGTCGAAGAGGAGCTCGTGAGCCTGACGCGCGAGCTCGTCGCGCGCGCCGCGGCCGTGCCGCCGCCCGCGCCGCGTCCGAACGAGCAGCTCGTCCATCGCGCGATCCGCTGCCTCCTCGTCAACTTCTCCGCGCCCGTGACGCTGCGCGCGCTCGCGCGGCACACCGGCGCGTCGCCCGCGTACCTCAGCCGCGTGTTTCACGCCGCGACCGGACTGACGATGAGCGACTTCCGCCAGCGGCTGCGCCTCGTCTCCTCGCTCGACCTGCTCCCCGCTTATGAGGGACAGGTGACAGACCTCGCATTGGAGCTCGGCTATTCGAGCCACAGCCATTTCACGAGCTGCTTCCGCGCGCTCTTCGACGCGAGTCCGACGCGGTTCATCGCCGAGCTGACGTCAGCCGCTCACCGCGCCGCCGCAAGAATCTGAAAGCGGACGATGCGACGCTTCGCCGACACTGCGCGCATGAAGACACTGCTCCTCGCTCTGCTGCTCGCGCCGGCGCTCCTCGCGCAAAACAGCGTTGCGCAAAGCGGCGACGTGACCTCCGACTACACCACGACGAAGGTCGCCGACGGCATCTGGGCGTTCATCGCGCCGGAGCCGAAGTCGGCGCTCGCGAGCGGCAACTCGGTGGCCATCGCCGGCGACGACGGCGTGCTCGTCGTCGACACCGGGATGATCCCGTCGCTCGCGAAACGGATGATCGACGAGATCCGCGCGAAGACGGGCAAGCCCGTGCGCTACATCGTCAACACGCACTGGCACAACGATCACAACATGGGCAACTTCGTCTATCGCGACGCGTTCCCCGGCGTGACCATCCTCTCGACGCCGTTCACGCGCGAGGCGATGGCGGACTTCGACGCGAAGATCCTCACCGGCTATCAGCAGCGCGGCATGGCCATGGCGGAGAAACTGCGCGCACAGCTCGACAGCCGCAAGAACACCGACGGCACGCCGATGACGTCGGAGCAGCTCGACGCGCAGCGCGCGCTCGTCTCCGACGTCGAGAAGGCGATGCCGCAGTTCCTCACCGCGCGCATGGAGCTGCCCAACGTGACGTTCACCGACGCGCTCACCATCCACCTCGGGCGCCGCGAAATCCAGGTCCGCTTCCTCGGCCGCGCGAACACCGCCGGCGACGCGATCGTCTACGTCCCCGACGCGAAAGTGCTCGTCACCGGCGATCTGCTCGTCGCGCCGATTCCGTTCGCCACCGGCTCGTATCTGCCGGAATGGATCGCGGCGCTGAAGAAACTCGATGCGATGGACGCGACGTCGATCGTCCCCGGACACGGCGCCGTCGAACACGACGAGGAGCATCTGCACGCGTTGACGCGCCTGCTCGAAAGCGTCGTCGCCCAGGTGCAGGCGGCGGTGAACGCCGGCCTCACGCTCGAAGAGACGCGCAAGCGCATGGACATCCGGACCTACGCCGACGCGCTCACGCAAGGCATCGCGTCGCGGAAGCGCCACTTCGCGGAGTACTTCGAGGAGCCGGCCGTCGCGAACCTCTACAAGCAACTCAAAGGAGAACCGACGAACGAATCGCCGTTCGCGCAGTGAGGCTCGCGCCGCAACTCTGGTACTCTCGCCGCGGTCATGGCTCTCCGGTTCCCGCGCGTATCGCTGCTCGTCGCTCCCCTTGTTCTCGTCGTTGCGCTCCCGCTGCATGCCGCGAAACAACGCGCGGTCCGCGTGCCGTCGGATTGCTCGTTCACGCTCATGGCGTCCGCGGATGCGGTGCCTTCGAGCGGAGAGGTGCGGGTCGTCACGGTCGAAGGGGCGAGCGCGACGTGCACGTCGTGGCTGGCGTTCTCGCCGGTCGACTGGATCGTGCTGCAGCCGTCGGGGTCGCAGCTCTTCGTCAACATCGCGCCGAATCCGACGCAGTTGCCGCGTTCCGCGACGCTGCGCATCGCCGGGCAGCCGTATCTCGTGGCGCAGGACGCGAACGTCGTCGTCTCGCCGCCGGTCGAGACGAGCCTCCTCGTCAACGGCCACTTCGACCACGGCCTCGAGCCGTGGGGCTGGCAGGATCGTTATCCGAACGGACCGGGTGAGGCGCTGTGGAGCACCGAAGACGCGAACGGCAGCGCGGCGTCTGGCTCGATCCTCATGCGCAGCACCGGCACGACGCGCGGCTTTCAGCGGCTGCAGTGCGTCGACGCCGAATCGGGCGTGATCTACGCGTACGGCGGCGTGGTGCGCGCGGCCTCGCGCGAAGGCGGGCAGGAGGCCATCGCCGTGCTCGAATACGACCAGCCGGCTTGCGGCGGCGACTTCACGCGCGACAACGAGAACCGCTTCCGCGCGAACGCGCCGCTCACGTGGCAGCGCTACGACTTCCGCTTCCGCACCGGCGCGTCGACGCGCAGCCTGCTGTTCGTGATCGCCAGTCTCGCCGCCGCGCCGCCGTTCGACGCGTGGTTCGACGACCTCTATCTGCGCCGCGAATGACGGGGCGCCGCCGCTGAATGCGGCCGCGCGGAGTTGCGCGAAGCATCCTCTATCATGCGCGGATGTTGCGCACCGCCTGGGTCGCGATCGTCGCGATCATCGTCACGATTCCCTGCGCGTCCCTCACGATCGCCATCGCGCTCGTCCGTTCGACGTCGCCGCTCATCGAGCCGGTGATCCGCTTCTGGGCGCGCGCGATCGTCCGCGCCGCCGGCATCGAGCTGCGCACCGAGCGGATGGAAACGCTCGACCCGAAGCAGCGCTACATCCTCGTCGCGAACCATCACAGCTACCTCGACATCCCGTGCGTCTTCGCGGCGGTGCCGCAGCCGATCCGTTTCATGGCCAAGAGCAGTCTGTTCAAGATCCCGATCTTCGGCTGGGCCATCGGCCGCGCCGGCTTCATCCCGATCGACCGCAAGAACCGCCGCACCGCGGTGAAGTCGTTCGACCTCGCCGCGGACCGCATTCGCAAGGGCAACACGATCGTGATCTTCCCCGAGGAAGGACGCTCGCGCGACCGCGAGATGCGTCCCTTTCAGCGCGGCGCGTTCCTGCTCGCGCTGAAGTCCGAGCAGCCGATCGTGCCGATCGCGATCGACGGCACGTACGACGTGCTCTCCGCGCGGACGCTGCAGGTGAAACCGGGCGTCGTGACCGTGCGCATCGGCACGCCGATCGCGACCGCCGGACTCTCGCTGCGCGACAAGGAGCGGCTCGCGAACGAGTCGCGCGCGCAGATCGAGTCGATGCTCACGGTTCCGCGCTGAGAGCGCGCGCTACGGCGCCGAGATCGCGCTCCAGCAGCGTGCGCACATCGAGCGTGAAACGGCCGTCGTGGATGCGGCCGACGATCGGCGGATCGTTGCGCAGGAAGCGCGTCTGCAGCGCGTTCGCGTCGCCGGGAACCTCGATGCCGATCGACGCGATCGTCTCCGTCGGCGTGGTCCCGCCGCCGAGGGCGCAACGCGTCTCGACGACGCGCACGCGCGTACCGCGAACGAGACGCTCGGCACGCGCGCGCAGTTCCTCGATCGGCGTCGCCAGCATGCGATAGATCGCGATGCGCTCCTCGTGCTTGCCGCTCGCGAACGCGCGCAGCGTCGCGGCGACGACGGCGTACGTCTCCTTCCCCGCGCGCACCGCGCGCATCAGCGGATGTTTGCGGCAGCGCGCGACGATCGCTTCCGAACCGAGAATGAGACCGCCTTGCGTCGCGCCGAGGAGCTTGTCGGTCGAGCAGGTGATCGCGTCGACGCCTTGCGTGAGGAGCTCGCGCAACGTCGCGCGCGGCGCGAAACCGTAGCGCGCGAGATCGACCGCGCGTCCCGAGCCTTCGTCGTAGAGCAACGGCACGCGCTTCGCGCGCGCGACCTCGACGAGCTCCGCGACCTCCGGCGTTTCGGTGAAGCCGACGATGTCGAAGTTCGAACGATGCACGCGCAGGATCGCGGCGGTTTTCTTACCGATCGCGTCGGCGTAGTCGCGGGCGCGCGTGCGGTTCGTCGTGCCGACTTCGCGCAGTTTCGCGCCGCCCTGCTGGATGACGTCCGGGACGCGGAACGCGCCGCCGATCTCGACGAGCTCTCCGCGCGAGACGATGACCTCGCGTCCCGCGGCCGTCGCCGCGAGGAGGAGCATCGTCCCCGCTGCGTTGTTGTTCGTCAGCACTGCGGCCTCGCAGCCGAAGAGCGTGCGGCAGAGCGCGGAGAGATGTTCGTCGCGCGCGCCGCGCTCTCCTGCCTCGAGATCGAACTCGAGGTTCGAGTAGCCGGTGACGATGGCAGCGGCGTCGGCCCAGATGCCGTCGTCGATCGGCGCGCGGCCGAGGTTCGTGTGGATGATGATGCCGGAAGCGTTGATCGCCGGACGCAGGGTCGACGCGAGCGAGGCGGCGAGCGTCGCGCCGATCGCGTGCAGCGCGTCGTCCTCGTTCCACGCGACGGCATCCGCGCGCAACGCGTCGAGATGCGCGACGACGGCGGCTTTCACCGGCTCGCGTCCCCACTCCGCGATCAGCGGCGCAAAGCGTGCAGCGGAAAGGATTCGCTCGACGGAAGGGATGGCCCGCAGGCTCGCGGCGGCGTCGGAATGAGCGGCCCCGGCAGGCGCTTTAGCCATTGTTGCGTTAGTTTAGTCCGAGCCTACCGTGATCAAACAGGACGAGGAGCTCGACAAGCTCGAGGAAGACATCCGGAAGCTGAAGAACAAGTACGACCAGTTCTTCACCGGCATCATCAAGATTCCGCCCAGCTTCGAGCGGCATCAGCTGGAGTCCTACATCCACGAGCTGAGCAAGCAGAAGATGCGCGACAACACGCGCCGCTTCCGCTTCAACACCGTCCTGTCGCGCTACAACCAGTTCCGCGAGATGTGGGCGCGGAAGATGCGCGAGCGCGAGGAAGGTCCGCTCGACTACCGCCGCCGCCAGGCCGCGCTCAGCGCGCCGGAGCCGGAGCGCGAGAGGCACGCGCCGCCGCCGCCGCGCGTAACGTCGGGCGCGGCCGATCCGTATGTAAGGATGACGCCGGGTGCGAACGGCGAACAGATCCGCCAGCTCTTCGACGCGATCGAGCGCGAGCACGCCAAGCTCGGCAAGCTGCCGAACCTCACGCTCGAACAGCTCGCCGTGATGGTGCAGAAGCAGACCGAGATCGTGCGCGACAAGTACCATGTCCACACCGTCGCCTTCCGCGTCGAGACCGTCGACGGGAAGGTGAAACTGAAAGCGAAACCACTGCAGGATTGAGCCCGACCATGAAACGTTTGCTCCCCATCGTCACTCTCGCCGCGCTCGTCGCCGCCTCGTCCGCGTTCGCGCGGCAGGCGAAGAACCCGTACGAGAATCCGTTCTACGCGAAGTACCTCAACACCGGCAGCGCACTCGACGCGCAGATCCAGCGCACGCTCGACGCGCTGCGGCAAACGCCGGAGTCCGCGCCGCTGCACAACCAGCTCGGTTCGCTCCTGGTGCAGAAGGGCTTCCCGCGCGACGCCGAACGCGAGTTCGAGCGCTCCGTCGACGCCGACCGCCACTACTACGCCGGCTGGTACAACCTCGGCCTCGTGCGCGCCGCGAACGGCGACCGCATCGGCGCGCGCCGCGCGTTCTACCGCACGGTCGACCTCAAGCCCGGCCACGCCGCCGCGCTCTTCCAGCTCGGCCTCATCGAAGAGCAGCGCCAGAACATCGACCGCGCCATGCACTTTTACGCGAAGGCGTTCTCGATCAATCCGGCGCTGCTCGACGTCGACGTCAACCCGCGCATCCTCGACTCGCATCTGACGGACGCCGCGCTGCTGCAGGCGTATCCGCAGGCGCATTCGCGCGCGAGTATGCAGTTCCAGGGCGCGCCGGTCGCGGTGCGCGAGCGGACGGCACCCGAGGCGCCTTCGCCGCAGGCGGCGCCGCGCAACGTCGTCACGCCGGGCGCGCCGGTCACCGATCCGTCGATGCAGTCGCATCCGCCGGGACAGGCGGTCGTGATCCCGGTGCCGCCGTCGAGCAACACCGCGCAGCCGCCGCAGCCCGCCACGCAAACGGCGCAGCCGAGGGATCCCGCCGCGGTGCGTGCCGCGCGCGCCGCGCGCCAGGAAGAGCTCCGCCGCCGCGCGGCGACGAAGCCGCCGCTGCTTCCGAAGCCGGCGAACACCGCGCCGGAGCAACCACCGGCCAGTCAGCAGCCGCCCAACACGACCACGAATCCGCCGCAATGAGCGCGCATCTGGAACGCGCGGCGTGCGCTGCACGCCGCGCGTTCCGCATGACCTCACATACAATCCGCGCGTTTTGAAGCTCGCCGACCGCGCCTCGCTTCTCGGGTTCTCCGACATCGTTCGCATCCGCAACCGCGTGCTCGACCTGCGCGCGCAGGGACGCAAAGTCCTGCAGCTCGAAGGCGGCGAGCCGTTCATGCCGACGGCCGACGTGGTAAAGGACGCGATGCGCGATGCGCTCGCCGCGAACCAGACGCGCTACGCGCCGTCGTCCGGCATCCCGCAACTCCTCGAGGCGCTGCGCGCGAAGCTCGCCGCGAAGAACCACATCGAGCTCGCAACCGGCGATCTCATCGTCACCTCCGGCGGCGCGCACGGGCTCTTCTGCGCGTTCCAGGCGAGCGTCGATCCGGGCGACGAGGTGATGTTCTTCTCCCCGTACTGGACGCCGATCCGCGACCAGGTGCGCTTCGCGGGCGGCGTCGCCGTGCGCGTGCCGTGGGACGACGTCCGCGGCCGCGACGACATCCGCGACGTCCTCGAGTCGCACCGCACCGACCGCCTGCGCGTGATCTACGTAAACTCGCCCGCGAATCCGACCGGCGACCTCCTCACGCGCACGCAGCTCGAATCGATCGCCGCGTTTGCGAAGGCGCACGACCTCACCGTCATCGCCGACGAAGCGTACGAAGACCTCGTCTACGACGGCGAGCACGTCTCGATGGCGTCGCTCCCGGGGATGTTCGAGCGGACGTTGACGGTGTTCACGTTTTCGAAGAGCTTCTCGATGACCGGCTGGCGCATCGGCTACGTCGCCGCGCCGCCGCTGTTCATGGAGTTCCTGCGCAAGCTCGTGCTCAACAGCGTGAACGGCGTCTCGACGCCGACGCAGTTCGCCGCGCTCGCGGCGGTCACGGACGATCCACACGCGTTCGACGGTTTGCGCGAGGAGTACCGCCGCCGCCGCGATCTGCTCGTCGGCGGCTTCCGCAACGCCGGCTTCGACTGCCTCACGCCTCCCGGCGCGTTCTACACGTTCCCCGACGTCCGCGCGTGCCTCGGCAACGACTCGTGGCGGGCGATGGAGACGCTGCTCGAGCGGACGTCGATCGCGTCGGTGCCGGGCGTCGTCTTCGGCCCCGAGGGAGAAGGGCATCTGCGGATGTCGTTCTCGACTTCGATGGAAGTGCTCGAAGAAGCGGTCGACGCGCTTCGCGCGCTATAGTCGGCGCGCCGATGCCGATCGAGACCCGCATCGCCCGCCGTTACCTCTGGGCCGCGCGCAAGCAGGCGCATACGGCGTTTCTCTCGTCGATCAGCATGCTCGGCCTCGCGGTCGGCGTGTTCACGCTGCTGCTGTCGATCGCGCTGCTTTCCGGCATGCAGGGACAGATCAAGGCGCGGCTGATCGAGTCGAGTCCGCAGCTGCTCGTCGAGCCCGCGGGACGCAACACGATCGCCGACGCGAACGCGATCGTCGCCGCCGCGCGCCAGCTCGGCCTCACCGACGTGCGGCCGTTCGTCAGCGGCATCGCCTGGGGCGGCAACGAGCGGCTGCGCCAGGGGCGCCCGATGCGCGTGCGCTCGTACGCGCGCGGACACGAGCCCGCACCGGACACGGCGTCGGCGCGCAAACGCGCCTGGAACCCGAACGAGCCGCAGGTCTTTCTCGCGCGCGGCTACGCCGCGTCCCTCGGCCTCGACCTCGGCGACGCGCTCACCGTCGTCGCGCCGCGCACGCGCCTCACGCCGTTCGGCCCCGTGCCTGTGATGAAGAAGTACCGCATCACGCGTCTCGTGCTCCCCGAAAGCGACGAAGCGTCGACCGACGCTTGGCTCGATCCGAACGAAGCCGCCCACCTCTTCGGCACGAACGGCGAGCCGACCGCGATCGAGATGTACGGACAGGCGGATCGCGCGGAGCCGGCGCAGGCGGCGCTGCAGGCGCGCTTCACCGGCGCGCAGTTCAAGACGTGGAAAGAGATCAACCGCCCGCTCTTCCTCGCGCTGCGGCTCGAGAAGATCGTGATGTTCGCGACCATCTCGCTGATCATCTTCGTGGCCGCGCTGAATCTCGTCTCGTCGCTGTCGATGCTCATCCTCGAGAAGCGTCCCTCCGTCGGCGTGCTGCGTACCCTCGGCGCGACGGAGCGCAACATCCTCTCGCTCTTCATGCAGGTCGGCCTGCTCATCGGCCTCACCGGCACGCTTCTCGGCAACCTCTTCGGCCTCGGCGCGGCGTGGGCCGCGAACCGCTTTCACCTCGTGCCACTGCCGCCCGACATCTACTTTCTCAGTTACCTTCCCTTCCAGCTCGACGTCGAAGACATCGTGGGCGTGAACATCGTCGCGATTCTTCTCTCCGTCATCGCCACGTGGTACCCGGCGCGCATCGCCTCGCGGCTCGATCCGATCTCCGCGATCAAGGAGGACTGATGCGCCGGCGACTCGGACTCGCGCTCGTTGCGCTGCTCGCCGTCATCACCGCGTGCGCGCGCGTGCCGGTCAGCGACGAGGTGACGATCGACTTCGCCGATTCGCGCGACGGCGACCTCGTGAGCGTCACCGTGCAGACGGACTTCCTGTCGCAGCCGGCGAACAGCGCCATGCGCACGCGCATCGACACCGCGCGCGATGCCGCGGTGGCCGGCACCGACGCGTGGTCCGCGCGCTTCGCGCGACTCTCGCCGGAATCGGAGCGACTCACGTTCGATCGCAGCCGCGGCACGCTCGATCGCGTCACGCGCGCGGTGCGCATCCCCGCCGACGATCTGCAGCGCATCTTCTCCGACATGAACGTGACGGTGAGTCTCGTCCGCGGCGACGGCTGGCGCGAGCTGACGCTCTATCCCGGCACGAGCTCCCGCGCGACGCGCGAACAGCGGCGCGAGTTCGAGGAGGCGCTGTCGGCGTGGAGCGGCGACGTCGCGCACTACTTCAACGCCGTGCAGCACCTCTACTCGTATCTCGACAAACATTCCGACCGCGCGCGCTACGTCTTCGCCGCGGTGCTCGATGAGAAAGACGAGGCAGGGAACGATCCGATGGTGACGGAGGACGAGCAGCCGCTCGTCGAGAACGTGCGCCACGCGATGGAGACGCTCGCCGACAAGCTCGATGCGAGTGAGGGCCGCGCGACGACGTTCGCCGAGGAGGCGGACCTCGTCTACAACCCCTTCCCGGCGCGCATCGTCATTCACGCGCCGGACAAACAGGAGCTCACCATCGAGCCGGTCGATCTCTTCGCCGGCATCGCCGCGCTGGAAGGCCGCTGGATCCAGCCCGATCCGCTCGCGGCGGTGCTGCGCGACGACAAGATCACGTCCGAGCAGCTCGCGCACGCGGAGCGCCACGCGAACGTCATCGTCAGCGCGACCGAAGTCGAAGACGCGGTGCGCGCGCAGCTCGTGCGGCCGAAGCAGTATTCGCTGCGCTGGCCGGATTGACGATCACAGGTCGCGCGTCATCACGACCGCGGCTTCGCCGTCGGGGTAGTAGCGCGGCCGCACGTATGACGGCTTGAAGTCGAGCTGCCGGTAGAAATCCTGCGCGCCGTGATTCGAGCGCCGCACCTCGAGCGAGATCGTCTTCACGCCGTGCTCGCGCGCGAACGTGAAGCAGCGCGCCATCAGTGCGCCGGCGATCCCCTGCCTTCGCGCCCACTCCGCGACCGCGATCTTGTTCACGTGCATCTCGTCGAAGAGCCACATCGCGAAGAGGTAGCCGACCAGCGCGCCGTCGCGCCGCGCCACGAGATTGAAGCGCCAGTCGGCGGCGAGCTCGCTGTCGAAGAACTCGCGGCGCCACGGCGCCGGAAACGCCTCGGTCTCCAACCCATGCACGGCGTCGAGATCGGCACGCGTCGCGGGCCCGATCGTGAGCGCGTCAGGCATTCTGCTTCTGCTGCAGTTTGACGTCGGCCTCCGCGAGCCGCACGTAGATCGGCGTCACGTCGCGGTAGCGCGCGCCGTCGCCCGCGCGCTCGATCGCCAGCGCGCGCCGCGCGCAGCGGAGCGCAACGTTGTCGCGCTGCAGCAGCTCGTTCGCGTGCACGACGCGCGCATCGGCGGGCGGCGTGCCGAGGTGCGGGGCGAGGACTTCGCGGGCCTCGTCGAAGACGGAGACGTACGACTCGCCGCGGCCCGCGTCGTCGACGACCGCCACGCGGCCGCTCTCGCCGTACGCCAGCGCCTCGTGCGTCGACATCGCGCAGACCGGCTTGCCGAGTGCGAGCGCGAGTCCCTGCATCGTGGCGAGGCCGATGCGGACGCCGGTGAAGGAGCCCGGGCCGCGCGTGACGGCGAAGAGCTCGATCGCGCGGCGGTCGATGCCGTTTTCGCTGAGCAGCCAGTCGATCGCGGGGAGCAGCTTCTCGTTGCGCGAGCCGCGCCCTTCGAGCGCGAGCGCGCCGATCAGCGCTTCATCGTTGATGAGCGCGACGGAGAGGATCGGGAGCGACGTGTCGGCGGCGAGGACGAGCATCGCGCTCACGCCTTCATCTTCAGGTCGACGAGCTCGATGCCGATCTTCTCGGCCGTCTCGCGCGAGCGCTCGTCGCGATAGAACTCGCCGTAGTAGATCTTGCGGATGCCGGCGTTCGCGATCAGCTTGAAGCAGTTCCAGCACGGCGAGGCGGTCGTGTAGAGCTCCGCGCCGTCGACCGAGACGCCGTTCTTTGCCGCCTGCAGGATCGCGTTCGCCTCGGCGTGCACGGTCGTCACGCAGTGGCCGTCTTCCATCACGCAGCCGACGTCTTCGCAGTGCGGTAAACCGCGCACCGAGCCGTTATAGCCGGTCGAGAGCACGGTGCGGTCGCGGACGATCACCGCGCCGACGTGCTTGCGGAGGCAGGTCGCGCGCGTGGCCGCCTGGGAGGCGATGCCCATGAAGTACGTGTGCCAGTCCGCTCGCATGAGGCGCGGGATTCTAGCATCGGTCGTGGAGACGTTTCGTGCGCTCCGAGTGTTATTTGCGTATATGGACGAGAACAAGCCGGAATCGCGGACGAATATGCGGTTTCGCCATAAATCGTGCCGACAAGTGCTTGTTTTTCGAGGGTTTACCTCCATGCCGGCACCTTCCGTAATAGGGCGGTTTTGAGGTTGACTCCCCCGCCCGACTTGACCAGAATACGCGCTCACGAACGGCCCAGTTCACTAATTCGTTCACGGGGAGCACGCATGGATAAGCGCTATTCAACGATCATTTTTGTCCCGCACGCGCGGGCCAAGTTCCGAAAGTTGAAGGTGTCCCACCGGTTGCTCTTCTCGCTGATCTCGGTCGTCACTTCCTCGCTCTGCCTCTCGACGTTCTTCTCGGTGCAGTACTTCACCTCTCTCTCGCAGACGCACGAGCTCTCGAAGCTGCGCCGCGAGAACAAAGAGCTGCAGACCGCCAACGAACAGTTCAGCCGCTCGGTCGAATCGCTCCGCGGCCAGCTCCACACCGTCGAAGACCGCACCCGCAAGCTGGCCATCATCGCCGGCATCACCACGCTCGACGAGACCAGCCAGGGCGGCTCGGGCGGTGTGCGCAACGACGACTCGAACAATCCGTACCGCGACGACATCGACAAGATGAGCTTCCGCTCGCGCAACCTGCAGAAGGATCTCGCGGTGCTCGAACAGAAGTTCGTCGCGCAGTCGCAGCTCCTCTCCTCCACGCCGTCGATCGCGCCCGTGCGCGGCATTCTCACCGACGGCTTCGGCGGCCGCAGCGATCCGTTCACCGGTGAGCCGGGCCAGCACAACGCCGTCGACATCTCCTCCGCCATCGGCCAGGCCGTGCGCGCGCCGGCCGACGGCATCGTGATCAAGGCCGAATGGGCGAACGGCTACGGCAACGTGATCTACATCTCCCACGGCTACGGCTACTCGACGCGCTACGGCCACCTCTCCAGCTTCAACGCCCACCCCGGCCAGCACGTCAAGCGCGGCGACATCATCGGCTTCGTCGGCACGACCGGCCGCTCCACCGGCCCGCACCTCCACTACGAGGTCCGCGTGAACAACAACCCGGTGAACCCGCTCGAGTACATCCTCAACGCGTTCTGAACCAGTCGCTCACGCAAGGAGCGAGGCCGCCCGCGAGGGCGGCCTTTTTTGTTTGAAGGACGTGGCGCTCGCCGTGGACGCTGTTACGGTTTGCCCCGCTCCTGCAGCCGAGCGACCCACTCTTTCCTGTTCTTGGGCTTCGTGAACGTGTCATTCGCACGCTGACGTTCGAGCGCGACGGGCAACGATCCAACCGTCTGCTTGAGGATGTCGACCTTCTTCCCGCCACCACTGGGGATGGCGCGATATTCGATCATCCACGGTCCGTCCGCACATCCACCCGCCGGTGTCCACTGGCCGCTCAGCGTGTCTGCCGTGTACGCGATGCCGTTCGTGCAGCACGCCATCCACTTTGCCGATGCATCGCGCGTCACCAACGCGATCGCCGCTAAAGAGATCACAACAAGCCTCATTCTCATGCTCACACCTCCACCTCATTAGTGCGAGCGAGGGCTGAAGCGTTTCACGACCTGCCGAACGGGGGGCTGCGTTTCCGCCTACGTGTCGACGCGCTCTTCCTCGCCCTGCGCGAGGCCCCAGCGCTCGGTGATGCGCTGGTGCGTGAGCCAGCGCTCGCAGTCGAGCGCGGCCTGGCAGCCGCTGCCTGCGGCGGTGATCGCCTGCCGGTAGATGTGGTCGACGACGTCGCCGCAGGCGAAGACGCCCTGGATGTTCGTCACCGTCGAATGGCGATGCGGCAGGCAGATGTAGCCCGCCTGATCGAGCTCGAGCTGGCCGACATACGGCGCGGTGTTCGGCGTGTGGCCGATGGCGACGAAGAGGCCCTGCGTCGCAAAGTCCGTGACCTCGTTCGTGTTGAGGTTGCGGAGCTTGAGCGAGGTGACGCCGTTCTCCTTCGTGCCGATCACCTCGTCGACGGTCGTGTTGAACACGAACTCGATCTTCGAGTTCGACAGCGCGCGCTCCTGCATGATCTTCGACGCGCGCAGCTCCTCGCGGCGGTGGATGACCGTGACCTTGCTCGCGAATTTCGTGAGGAAGGTCGCCTCTTCCATCGCCGAGTCGCCGCCGCCGACGACGACGATCTCTTTGTTCTTGAAGAAAAAACCGTCGCACGTCGCGCAGTACGACACGCCGAAGCCCTGCAGCGCCTGCTCGGACGGCAGCCCGATCTGCTTCGCCGACGCGCCGGACGCGACGATGACCGCGGGCGCCACATACAAGCGCTGATCGGTCTGCACTTCGAACGGATGCGTGCGGAAGTTCACGTTCTCGACCGGCTCCAGCGCGCGGAAGACCGCGCCGAAACGCTCGGCCTGCTGGCGCATGAGGTCCATCAGCTTCGGCCCGAGAATGCCTTCCGGAAATCCGGGATAGTTCTCGACGTCCGTCGTGATCGTCAGCTGTCCGCCGGGCTGCAGCCCTTCGAGCACGATCGCCTTGATGTTCGCGCGCGAGAGATACAGCGCGGCCGTGCAACCGGCCGGCCCCGATCCGATGATGATGACCTGATAGTCGGTAACGCGTTCCCGTTCCATGCGGCGCGCATTGTAACGCGCGCGTCAGAACAGCTTGGCTTCGGGCTTCAGCGCGTCGAGGAACGCGTCGCCGAGGAGCTTCTTCTGCCACTCGCGCATCGCGGGGGCGTCGAGGGAGCCGGTCGTCGCGACGGCGGCGAGGATGTGGCGCGGTGCTAGTACCGAGCCGTCGATCTTCAGCTCCTTCGCGAACTTGTCGCGCACGCGCTTCAGACGTTCGATGCGGCCTTCCAGCGCTTTGTCGCGGATCCACGGCTTCGGCTCGTTCTTCTCCGGCAGCTCGGCTTCCGGGATCTCCATCGCGCGACGGATGAGGTTCACGAGCTCGCGGCCGTAGCGGTCGACGTGATAGCGCGGCAGGCCTTTCACCGCCGCGAGCTCGCGCAGCGACGGGGGCTTCACGCGCGCGAGCTCGACGAGCGCGTCGTTGCCGAGGACCTTGAACGGCGGACGATCGGCCTTCCGCGCCAGCGCATCGCGCCAGCGGTAGAGATCGCGCACGATCGCCAGCGAGCGCCGGTCGAGCGCGCCGATGTTCTTGACCTTGCGCCACGACTCGCCGTCGTCCTCGCTCTCCTTGTAGCGAACGTTCTCGAGGCGCGCGAACTCCTCGAGCGCCCACTCCCACCGCCCCAGCGCGACCAGTTCCTCGCGCAGCTTCGCGGCGAGCGCGGCGAGATAGTGCGTATCCGTCGACGCGTACTCGAGCATGTCGGGCGGCAGCGGACGCATCGACCAGTCGGCGCGCTGATGCGTTTTGTTCAGCTTCAAACCGAAGTGGCGGTCGAGCAGCGCGGCGAGGCCGATGCCTTCGTATCCGAGGAGCTGCGCGCAGACGGAGGTGTCGACGAGATTGCGCACCGTGAAGTTGAAGTCGCGGTTCATGATGCGCAGGTCGTAGTCGCCGCCGTGGAAGATCTTCGTCACCGCGGGATTGGCGAGCACCTCGCCGAACTTCGAGAGGTTGATGCCCGCCAGCGGATCGACGATCAGGTCTTCATCCGGCAGCGAGATCTGCACGAGGCAGACTTTGTCAAAGTACGAATGCAGCGAGTCCGCCTCGGTATCGACGGCGATCTCGCTCTGCGCGCCGACCCGTGCGAGCGCGGCATCGAGCGCGTCCTGACGATCGATCCACTTCATTCGGCCGCCACCCGTCCGCCCAATCCGATCGACGTCAGCCGTTCGCGAAACGCGGCGAGGTCGAACTCCGGCAACTCCGTGAGACTGCGCAGCGTGCCGTCATCCTCGGCCATCATCAGCATCAGCGCGAGATCCTCCGGCGCCGGGACGCGCAGCAGGCGCTCGCCGAACATCGTCTCGCGTCCCGCCGTCACCATCTTCGCGTAGAGCGCATTCGTGGCGAGCAGCACGAACACGCGCACCTCGCCCTCGTCGTCGCGGAAACCGATCGGCACGAGGTCGAGCTCGTCGGCGGCCTGCAGTTCCTCGCGCTCGACGCGGAAGCCGCGGTTCGACGCCATCATCGCCAGCTGATTCTTCTGCGGCTCGGCCATCAGCACGAGGACGTCGATGGTGCCGGATTCGACTTCGCCGCCGAGCCACGCCGCGCGGGCGATGTTGCCGACGAAGATCGCGTCGACGCGCAGCCGCGCGAGCAGTTCGGCGACCGCGTCGATGGCTCGCGTGTAGCGCGCGTTCGCGAGAAGGGTCTGCACGGCGGCGACAAATAGCACAGATGCGATAATCGTCGCCAGTGAAGGCCCGCCTCCTCGACGTCATCCAAAAGCACTGGGGCTACTCGTCGTTGCGACCTCTACAGGAGGAAGCGATGCTGGCCGCGCTGTCCGGCCGCGACGCGCTCGTGGTCATGCCGACCGGCGGCGGCAAGTCGCTCTGCTACCAAGCGCCGGCGCTGCTGCAGGAGTCCGTCACCGTCGTCGTCTCGCCGCTCATCTCGCTGATGAAAGACCAGGTCGACGGCCTGCGCGAATGCGGCGTGCACGCGGCGCAGCTGAACAGCTCGCAGTCGCTCGACGAGCTCCGCGCGACCGAGCGCGACGTGCTCGCCGGCCGCGCGAAGCTGCTCTTCGTCTCGCCGGAACGCCTGGCCACGCCGCAGTTCCGCGAGCTGCTGCGCATCGCCAACGTGAAGACGTTCGCCATCGACGAGGCGCACTGCATCAGCCACTGGGGACACGACTTCCGTCCTGAGTACCGGCAGTTGCGCGCGATCCGCGAGGAGTTTCCCGGCGCCGCCGTGCACGCGTACACCGCGACCGCGACGCCCGAGGTGCGGCGCGACATCGCGAACGAGCTCAGCCTGCGCGAGCCGCTGGAGCTCGTCGGCGATTTCGACCGGCCGAATCTCACGTATCGCGTCCTCGCGCGCGAAGACGAGGCGAAGCAGGTCGTCGACGTGATCGAGCGCCACCGCGGCGAGGCCGGCATCATCTACTGCATGCGCCGCCGGGACGTCGACTCGCTCGCCGAGAAGTTGCGCCGCCGCGGCCACGACGCCGTCGCGTATCACGCGGGACTCTCGCAGGACGAGCGACGCGAGGCGCAGGACAGGTTCTCGAATGAAAAGTGCGATCTCGTCGTGGCGACGGTTGCATTCGGAATGGGCATCGACCGCTCGAACGTGCGCTTCGTGCTGCATACGGCGATGCCGAAGTCGATCGAGCACTACCAGCAGGAATCGGGACGCGCGGGACGCGACGGTCTAGAGGCGGAGTGCGTGCTGCTCTACTCGGGCGCCGACTTCATGACGTGGAAGTCGATGCTCGGAGACACCGCGGCCGATCCGCAGCATGCGGCGTCGACGCTGCGGCATCTGCAGGACATCGACCGCTACTGCGCCGGCGCGACGTGCCGCCACCGCGCTCTCGTCGAATACTTCGGCCAGTCCTACGACGCCGAGCGCTGCAACGCCTGCGATCTCTGCCTCGGCGAGACCGAGGAGGTGCAGGACGCGCTCGTGGTCGCGCAGAAGATCGTGTCGTGCGTCTATCGCGTGCGCGAGTCGTTCGGCGTCGCGCACGTGGTGAGCATCCTCCGCGGCGAAGACACGGAAAAGATCCGCGACCGCGGGCACGATCAACTGTCGACGTATGGACTCTTGAAAGGCTGCACGCGCCACGACGTGCGCGAATGGATCTACCAGCTGATCGCGCAGGATTTCCTGTTCCAGACGAACGCCGAATACCCCACGCTCCGCCTCGGCAGCCGCGCGCGCGACGTGCTCAAAGGCTACGCGGAAGTGAAGCTGCGGCAGCCGGCGGTGCGGAAGAAAGATCGCGTCGCCGGCTCGGCGTCCTCGTCGCCGGCGCGGCGTCCCGCGGTGGATGACGGCCCGTACGATCGGGATCTCTTCAACGTGCTCCGCGCGTGGCGCCGTTCCGAGGCGGAAGAGCGCGGCGTGCCGCCGTATGTAATCTTCAGCGACAAAACGCTGCGCGAGCTCGCCCGCGCCCGCCCGACGACGCGCTACGAATTGCGCGGCATCTACGGCATCGGCGACGCGAAGCTGGAGGCGTTCGGCGACGCGGTGATCGCGCAGATCGCGGCGCACGCGGAAGCGGCGCCGTAGCGCGGGGCGTCAGCCCAAAAACGCGAGGACCTGCGCGACGTCCTCCCATTCCGTCGCACCGTTGCCGATCGCGACACGGATCCCGTACTGGCCGCGCATCTTCGTGTGCGAGACGAACAGCTTGCCGGTGGCGTTCATGCGTTCCATCAGCTGCATCGTCGCGTCGTCGCCCGCTTTGAGACGGAACACGACCACGCTGAACGACTGCGGCGCGAGCAGTTCGACGTCGTTGCGTTTGCGCAGCTCGTCCGCGAGGCGCTCGGCGAAGCGCACGTGATCGCGCAGCGTGTTGCGCATCCGCTCGAGGCCGTAGTGCTCGAGGACGAGCCAGAGTTTCAACGCCCGGAAGCGGCGGCCGAGCTGCAGGCCGTAGTCCATGTAGTTGATCTCGGCGGTGTCGGTTGTCTTCAGATACTCCGGCACGAGCGAGAACGTCTGCCGCAGCACGTCCGGGCGCTTCGTGTAGAGGACGCTGCAGTCCATCGGCGTGAAGAGCCACTTGTGCGGATTCACGACGATCGAGTCGGCGTGCTCGATGCCGCGCCACAGCCACTGAAACTCCGGCACGATCGCGGCGGAGCCGGCGTACGCGGCGTCGACGTGCAGCCAGCAATGCTCGCGCTTCGCGATGGCGGCGATCTCCGGCAGCGGATCGATGGCGACCGTCGACGTCGTGCCGAGCGTCGCCACGACCGCGCACGGCAGCGCGCCCGCCGCACGGTCGCGCGCGATCGCTTCCGCGAGCATTTCGGGACGCATGCGGAAGTCGTCACCGCTGGCGATGTGCACGATCGCGGTCTGCCCGAAGCCGAGCGCGAGCGCGGCTTTGTCGACGGACGAATGCGCGTGCTCCGAGCAGTACACGCGCAGCGGCGGCAGATCGCGGCCGGTCATCCCTTTGCCGCGGATGTCGAGACCCAACGCTTCGCGGGCCGCCGCGAGCGCGAAAAACACGTTGATCGACGCGGTATCGTTGATGATCCCGAAGAGATCGTTCGGCAGGCCGAGCGCGTCGCGCAGCCAGCGCAAGGACAGCGTCTCGAGCTCGGTCAGCGACGGCGATGTCTTCCAGAGCATGCCGTTGCCGTTGAGCGCGGCGCAGAGCAGCTCGCCGAGGATGCCGGCTTGCGAGCCGGTGTTGCTGAAGTAGGCGAAGAACGCGGGATGGTTCCAGTGGGTGATGCCGGGAACGATCTTCGTCTCGAAGTCGCGCAGCAGCTCGTCGTACGGCTTGCCATCCTCGGACGCTTGCGCCGCGAACTGCTTCTCAATGTCACCCGGCTGCACGCGCGAGAGCACGTCGTAGTCGCGGATGTGATCGAGGTAGTCGGCGATCCAGTCGACCGCGCGGTGAGCGGCGGCGCGGAACTCGTCAGAGGTTGGATCGAGCTTCATGAGGCGCGATTATGACGCGCCTTTTCCGGAGAGCACCGCGGGAATGGTCCGCAGCAGGATCTTGAGATCGAGCGACGGCGACCAGTTGTCGATGTACTGCAGGTCGAGCTGCATCCAGCGATCGAAGTCGGCGATCTCGTTGCGGCCGCTGATCTGCCAGAGGCACGTGAGTCCCGGCTTCATCGACAGCCGCCGGCGGTGCCAGCGGTGATACGACGCCACTTCCTCGGGGATGGGCGGGCGCGGGCCGACGAGGCTCATGTCGCCTTTGAGCACGTTCCAGAGCTGCGGCAGCTCGTCGAGCGAGAACCTTCGTAACCAACGCCCGACCGGCGTCACGCGCGGGTCGTCCTTCGCCTTGAAGACCGGGCCGTTCATCGCGTTGAGGTGCGCGACTTCTTCGCGGCGCGCGTGCGCGTCCTCGATCATCGTGCGGAACTTGTAGAGCGTGAAGCTGCGACCGTTGAGACCGATGCGCTTCTGCCGGAAGACGATCGAGCCGGGCGACGAGAGCCGGATCGCGAGAGCAGCGATCGCGATCACCGGACCGGTGAGCACGAGCAGCATCAGCGAGATGGCGATGTCGAGCGCGCGCTTCGCGGCGAGCTGCGTCTCGTTCGACGGCGTGGTCGTGAACGTGAGGAACGGAACGCCTTCCAGCTCTTCGAGCTCCACGCGCGCGACGCGGTTGTGGAAGATGTTCATCGCCACGCGCGTGCGGATGCCGAGCTCCTCGCAGAGCAGGAAGATCTGCTTCATCTCGTCGAGCTTCTTGCGCGTGACGGCGAAGACGACTTCGTCGATCGGCTCGGGGATCTCGCTCGTTTCGAGGATGCGGCGCAGATCGGGGACGCTGCCGAAGATGCGGTAGCGCGTCCAGCCGTTCGACAGATGGTGGCCGTCGGAGACGAATCCGAGGATCTTGTAGCCCCAGTACTTGTGGCCGACGATCATGCGCGCGATGTCGGTGGCGCGGCGGCCGGTGCCGACGATGAGCACCGTTCGATAGTTGAGACCCTTCGAGCGGACCCACCGCGCCAGCGCGCGCACGCCGATCTTCTCGGCCACGAGCAGCGTCGCCGCCAGCACGCCGAAGAGCACGAACCACGAGCGCGAGAGCTGCCGCAGCGGCAGGAGGTACGCGAGCGTGGCCAGGATGACGTTGCCCGAGATGACGACGCGCACCGTCGTCAGCGCCTCGCGCGTCAGCGGCACGGTGCGATGCGAGTGATAGCTGTCGTAGGTGAACAGCAGCACCGACCAGATGATCAGCACCAATGGGTAGATCTTGAGGTAGTCGGTGAGCGGAAAGAGGCCGGTGGGGAACTGGCCGGGAGCGAGGCGCGGAAGCAGGAGGTCGCGCAGGAAAAACGCGGTGAAGAAGGCGACCGTCGTCAGCGCGAGATCGCTCGCGTAAACGATCCTCGCCACCATCCGCGCTTTCTGCTTCAGCATGCCGTCGTTTCTCTATACGCAACGCGGCAGCGGAACGTCTAGAGGCTCTCGAAGAGCCGTTCGTAGGCGTCCGTGACGCGTTCCCAGGAGTATCGCTCCGCTGCCCGCGCGCGCGCCAGCGAGCGGAACCGCTCGCGGTGCGTCGGGTTCGAGAGCCATTCCTGAAGTGTGCCGGAGAGCGTCTCGACGGGCCGGAGCCGGAAGTAACCGACGGCATCGCCGCCGACTTCCCGGTTCTCCGGCGTATCGTGCGCGAGCACGGCGCCGCCCGAGGCCATCGCCTCGATGAGCGCCGGATGCGTGCCGCCGACTTCCGTGGCCTGGATGTACAGCAGCGCGTTCCGCTGCAGCGTCCGGTAGTCGGCACCGTAGAGTGCGCCGGGGAAACGAACGCGCTCGTTTGCATGGCGCGCAAGCTCGGCGGCAAGCGCGGGTGCGTAGAGCGCCTTGCCGACCATCACCAGCGGCGGCGCGCCCTTGAGACGCGCAAACGCCTGCACCACCTCGAGCGGATTGTTCTCCGGCTCGAAGCGGCTGACGTACAGCACGTACTCGCGCGGACGCAGCCCGAGCCGCGCCAGCACGTCGGAGTCTTCCTCGCGCGGGAACTCCGAGCCGTACGGAATCACGATCGGCGCGGCGCCGTACTGTTCGCGGTAGTAGCTCGCGATGACCTCCGCGTCCGCGATGACGGCGTTCGCGAAGCTGACGGAGAACGCCTCGCCGATCGCGTACACCGCGCGCCCGAGGAGGTTCCACTTGCGGCGGCGGCGCTCGATGCCGTCCACGTTGATCGCGGCCGGGATGCGCGCGGCGCGCAGCAGCGGCAGCACGAACGCGTTCGCGGCGTTGCAGACCAGCACCGCGTCGAAGTTTCTGCGCAGCGCATCGACCGCGGAGAGCCACGCGTGCGAAACCGTCTCGAGGTACTTGTGGCCGATCGCCGGCAGCTCGATGCGATGCACGCCGTTCCATGTTGGTTCGCCGCGCTCGCGGCAGTAAACGAACACCTCGTGTCCGCGCGCGACGAGCCGCGTCGACAGCTCCGCGGCGAACGTCTCGAAGCCGCCGTAGTTCGGCGGCACGCCGCGCGTGCCGAGAATCGCGAGCCTCATCGGAACCACCTCGCCAGCTCGCGATCGGTGACGACACGCCGCGACTGAATCGCGCGGCGTTTCCCAGCGATGCGTTTGCGATTGCGCCAGAGCCACGCGAACGCCGGCAGCGATGTGCGCTCGATCGTCAGCGCCGCGCCGAGGACGACGAGATCGCGCGCGAGCTCGAAGGGCGCGTTGCGCAGCGCGAGGTACGCGCCTTCGTTTTTGAGTCGCAGCAGAAAACGATTCTTCACCGAATGAAAGTTGATCTCGGGCGGCAGTGCGCGCCGCGTCTCCGGCGTCACTCGGCGCACGTGATACGCGACCGCGCGCGGCTCGCAGAGCGCGCGCCAGCCGAAAAGCCGGCCGCGCCACGCGAGGTCCGCGTCCTCGCGGTACGCGAAAAAGTCTTCGTCGAAGCCGCCGGTGTCGCGGAGAAACGACATCCGATAAAGCGCCGCCGCGCCGGAGACGCCGAAGACCTCGCCGCCTGCGCCGTCTTCCTCGATGTCCAGATGCCGTCCGCTGCGCGTCATGCGCATGCCCATCGAGTCGATGCCCTCCGCCGGCTCGATGGCGAAGCCGCGCGCGCGTACGAGCTTGCCGGTCGCGCTTCCGAAGCCCGGCGCGCGTTCGAGCGCGTCGACGAGCATCGCGATGTAGTCCGGCGTGAGAAAACAGTCGGGATTGACGAGCTGCACGTACTCGCCGCGCGCAACTGCGACAGCCTGATTCACGGCCGCGCTGAAGCCGCGGTTCACATCGTTGCGGATGACGCGCGTCGCATGCGCCGCGACGATCGCGGCCGAGTCATCGCTCGACGCGTTGTCGACGACGATCAGCTCCGTCTCGCGATACGTCTGCCCCGCGAGCCCTTCCAGGCAGCGGCGCAGATACGGCGCGCTGTTCCACGTTACGAGGACGACCGAGACGAGTCGTCCCATCGTTCGAAGGCTCTCCTCAGGACGCCGGCGTACGCGCGAAACGCCTCCGCGCGCGCGACGCCTTCCGGGCGCAGGCCGAGCAATCCCGCCGCGCAGCGCAGCAGCATCCCGGCGATGATCGCCCAGCGCAGCGCTTCCGCCTGCGCGGGCCGCAGCCACTTGCGCGCGTAGCGCCACATGTTCGCGTACCAGATGTCGGCGAAGTGCACGAATGAGAGATGCTCGAGGCTCGCGCCGCCGAAATGCCGCGCCTCCGCCGACGGCACGACCCAGATTTCCTTCCGCCCGTTCGCGAGGCGCCGGCAGTAGTCGACGTCCTCGAACCACGCCGGCGTGAACTGCTCGTCGAACGGTCCCACCGCGTCGACGACGTCGCGCCGCAGCAGCAGCGCCGCCGCCGCCGGCTGTTCGATGCGCCGCGGCTCCGTGAGATCGAGGTCGCGATAGCGATACCTTGCCGTCGTGCGGTTCCTCGGGAACACCTTGCCGAGGAGCAGCACCTCGGCGATGAACGTGCCGAGCGTCGGAAGGCGGCGCAGCTGAAACTCGCGCTGCGAGTCGCCGCCATCATCGAGCAGCAGCGGCACCGCGCCCGCGGCGTGCGGATGGCGCTCGAGCCAGTCGAAGAGCTGCGTGAGCGCGCGCGGCGCGAGCTCGCAGTCGGGATTGAGCAGGAAGACGTAGCGTCCGCGCGCGGCATGCAGCGCGCGGTTCGTGCCCTTCGCGAAGCCCTCGTTGCTCGGCGCGCGCAATACCTGCGCGTCGGAGGTCTCGACCAGCGCGAGCGTGGCATCGGTCGACGCGTTGTCGGCGATCAGCACCTCGTAGTCGAGTCCGTCGCACGCGGCCGGAAGCGCGCGGAGACAGCGCTCGATCCAGCGCTCGCTGTTCCACGTCACGATGAGCACGGAGAGGTCGAGCGCGCGCGTGCGCGGCTGCGTGACCGGCTCGTGAAGAGCATCCATCATCAGGTTTGCCATTGCATGATGGCATCGACCAGCGGTTGCGTGACGACCTCCCACGCGAAGCGCGGCCGGATGCGCTCGAGATTCTCTACGCACGCGGAGTGCAGACCGTCGTCCGTCAGCAGCCGCCGCACCGCTTCCGCGACCGCCGCGACGTCCTCGGCCGGCACGACGATCCCCAGACCCTCGCGCGCGACCAGCTCCGCCGCGAACCCGCCTTCCGTGGCCACGACCGGCACGGCCGCGGCGATCGCATCGAACAGGCGCGTGCGGATCGAGTACTCGGCTTCCGCCGTACGACGGTGGAGCATGATAGCGACTTTGCCCGCGCGCAGCCACGCGAGCCGCTCGCCGTACGGAATCCACTCTTCGTTCGCCGAGACGAGCCCGCGCCCGCGGGCGAGCAGCGCGTCGAAGCGATCGTCGCGTCTGCGATCCACGAGATTGCGATTCGGCCGCGCGCGCCCGAGGAAGAGGAGGCGCGCGCGCGTGCCGTGCGCGTTCACGCGGACGATGGCGTCGACGGCGGTCGCCGGATCGAGCCACTCCCACACCCCGCCGCCCCACACCACGATGTTGTCCTGCGGCTTCGCGCACGCACGGGCGTCTTCGAGGTCGATGCCGAACGGCACTTCGATCCAGCGCGCTTCCCCGCCTTGCAGCGTCTCGTAGAACGCGCGCTGCTTCCGCGCCGCGCACATCAGCAGATCCGCGCGCAGCAGCGCCTCGGCGAGACGCCACCATTCCGCGGCGAGATGCACGCGCTGCCGCGGCGACGGCGCGTGGCCGTACAACTCGCGGAGCTCGAGCACCGTCGGATCGAAGAGGTCGTACACGATGCGCTGCGCGCGACGGCGCTTGCGAAAGCCGCGCGCGGGCTGGCCGATGAGGACGTCCGCGTCACGCAACGCACGCCGCGCGGCGTCGCTGCCGTGTTCGACGATGGCGGCGTGCCCGTCGCCTTCGCGCCGCGCGATGAGCGTCGTCGGGAAATGCTTCGCGAGCTCGCGCGAGAGATGCCACGCGCGGATGCCCGGACCGGCCATGCGCGCGCCGACGACGTCGGGAGTGTGAACTACAACCTGGACCATAGGCCTTCGACGACGCCGCGCGGCGAGGTACGGCCGCGCAGCGCGAGCCGCGCATCTTCCCACAGCAGCGCGCGGATGCGTCCGACGCCGCGGTGCAGGCGCGCGACGAAGTAGCGGTTGCGCGTGCGGAGGCGCAGCGCGCGCGCGCCGAGCTTTGCGCCGGTCGCGGAGCCGCGATGCGTCGCCTCGACGAACGGCAGCACCGCGAGGCGCCAACCGTCGCGGCGCAGACGCGCGCAGAGCTCGACGTCTTCGTAGTACGCGAAGAAACGCTCGTCGAACACGCGCGCGCCGAGGGCGGCGCGGCGGTAGAGCGTGGCGGTGGCGGAGACGCCCCACGGCACCGCGAGCGGCGCGCCGACCGGCTGCGCGTGACCGATCTGACGATAGGTGCCGTCGCTGATGTCGATGCCCGCGCCGTCGAGGAGACCGTCCGGGCGGCGGATGAGCGTCTGCACGGCGGCGAGGCGTTCGTCGCGATCGAGCGCGTCGCGCACGGTCGCGAGCCAGTCGCGATCGAGCACCACGTCGTTGTTGATCAGCGCGACGTACGGCGCGGACGTGCGCGCGAACGCCTCGTTCACGCCGCGCGCGAAGCCGAGGTTGGTGTCGCTGCGCAGGATGACCGCGCCGGGGACTTCGACCGGCACGCGCGACCCGTTGTCGAAGACGACGATGCGCCGCGGCGGCACGCTCTGCGCGTGGATCGAGCCCAAGCAGTCGCGCAGCATCGCGCCGCCGTCGAGGTCGAGAACGATGACATCAACGTCTGTCGTCGTCATGGTCCATTCTGTCCAGATTCACCGCGCCGTCGAGACAGCGCAGCGTGACGCGGCCCGCGCGCGGGATCACGACGCGCGCCGTCGTGTACGCGGGAGCCGGCGGGAGGTGATACGCCCGGCCGGCAAGCTCGATGGTCGCGCCGGGGCCGGTGATGTAGTGCAGCGTCGACGGCCCGCCGCGCGCGAGGAACGTCAGCGAGTCGCCGGCGTTCAGCGTCCAGCCGCCGCGATACGTGACGCGCATGACGGCGTAGAGCTCGGGGTACAGCGTGCCGCCGTGATGTTCGACATGGATGTCCTCGAACTCGACGCGCGGCCCCGGCTGCTGCGCGTACGCGAAGCCCGCCGCGAGCGCGAGCGCGAAGAGCGGCACGGCGAGATCGTTGCGCGTGCGGCGCAGCGCGAACGCGAGCAGCACGACGGCGCCCGCGCCGAGCCACGCCGCATGGTTCATGCGGATGAAGCTCGGGAACATGCGCGAGACGTCGGCGCGCGCGAGCGACGACAGCCACTCGCCGAGCGCGTTCTCGCCGTTCGCGATGTGGAAGAGCCGCCACGGATACGCGAGGCCGTGGATCGCCAGCGCGACCGTCCAGAGCGCGACGACGGCGAGCGCGCCGCGCGAGAGCCGCTCCCACTGCGACGCGATGCCGAGCGCGAGGACCGGCATCACGAAGACGACGTAGCGCAGCGGCGGCGCCCAGCCGCCGAACCATTCGGGACGCGGCAATAGATAGAGGATGTAGAGGAGGCTGGCGAGGATGCCGAGGCGAAAGCCGCGCGGCGTGTGGCGCCAGCGCGTCAGCGCGAAGAGTCCGAAAAGATAGAACGGCGCCTGGAACGCGATCCCGCTCATGCCGTCCGCGAGCAGCCCCGCGAGGCCGACCACGTACTTCATCGGCGTCGTCGGCAGGATCTCGCTCCACGCGTGGACGTTCGTCGCGCGGCCGCTGATCAGCCACATCACGACGAGCGGGATCACCACGATGCCGAGCGCGAGAAGTCGCGCGCGCGTGCGCCGCAGCGTGGTCGCGACGACGCCGATGGCCACGAGCACGAAGCGGAGCTTCAGCATCACCAGGCCGAAGAGCGACGGCAGCCAGCGCTTCAGGCGTTGATTGCGCACGCCGCGCATCGCCTCGACGAAGAAGAACGCCGCGGGCACTTCCGGCCAGATGCGCGTCGCGTAGAAGAGCACCGGCGGCGCGAACGCGAAGAGCGGAAACACCGCCCGCGCGGCGTCGTCGGGCACGCCTTCGTCTTCCATCCAGCGGATCGTCGAGCGCACGAGGAGCACGCCGAACAGCGCGATCGTCGCGAGCGCGCCGTAGAGCCCCGCCAGTGCGTAGCCGGGCAGCAGCAGCAGCGAGAGAAACGGCTCCTGCCGCGAGTATTGCTCGCCGTGCGGGCCGCGCGGATCGCCCGGCTGCGGCGCGAGATCGCGGCGCCCGGTCTGCGAGGTCGCGAGCGTGCGGTACTGATTCGCGAGATCGAGATCGCCGTCGTGCGCGAGCGACTCCGTAACGAGCAGATAGAACGGCTCGTCGCCATCGATCGGCGTGCGCAGCATCGCCGGGATCGTGCAGGCATAGACGATCGCGGCGATCGCCGCGGCGCGATTCGCCGACCAGCGCACGTGTTCGCCGCGCGCGAGGAACAGCGCGAAGACCGCGAACGTGAGCACGGCGACGCTGACGTTGCCGAGGTAGGGATCGAAGTCGGGGATGCGGAGATGCAGCAGTGCGGCGAAGAGCCAGAGACCGCCGATCGCGACGTAGCAGCGCACGAGCGTCCGGCCGCGCAGAGCGACGAGCGGGAGGACGAGCAGCGCGGCGGCGACGACGAAGAAACTCATCGCGGCGCGAGCTCGAATCCTTCGACTTGCAGCGACGCGCCGGCCGGCAGCGACGCGTCGGCGGTCACGGTCACCACGGGCGCGCCGCGCGGCAGCGCGACGCGGCCGGCACCGTCGAGCCACGCGTCGTAGCCGTAGCCGCGGAGTTTTCCCGCCGCATCGCGCGGCAGCGGATTGTGCGAGGCGTAGTACGTCTCACGGCGGAGGTAGCCCCAATCGGCGACGTCACCGATGCGCACGGTGAGGTGTCCCGGATCGATGTGCCCGACGACCGCGCCGCGGCGGAAGTGCGGCACGTTGGCGCCGGAGAGCACGAGCGCGCGAGCGCCGTCCGGCACCGCGAGCTGCAGCGCCTGATTCGCGGCCAGCGCGCGATTGACGATGAATCGCACCGGCTCGCGCGACGGCGGCCGCAAAAAGTACGGCAACGCGCGCGCGACGAGTCCGCTCCACGCGAAGAACGTCAGCGCGAAGGCCACCGCTGCAAACGACGGGATCGTCAGCCGCAGTTCCGGCATCCCGAACACGCGCGCCGCCATCGCCACGACGAGCACCGCCAGCGGCAGCGCGAGCGTCCGCAGCGGAAACGCGGGCGTGAAGAACGCCGCCGCCACGCCCACCGCCATCGCGAATGGCGTGCGGCCGAGGACGTACACGATGACCAGCGCCAGCACGAGCAACGCGAGCTCGCGTCCGATCTGCGCGGGCCGCGGAATCCAGCGCAGCAACAGCAGCGCGATCACCGCCAGCACATCCGCGCGCAACGGCGAGCGCACGACCGCGCACGCGAACGCCACCGCCACGATCGCACCGACTGCGAGCAGCCGCACGCCCTCGTCCGGCAGCGCGAGCTCCGCCGCGATCAGCAGCGGCGTCGCCAGCATCAACGCGGGATCCGCAACCCACGCGAGGAGCGTCACCAGCACGGCCACGAACGGCAACGCCGAGTCGATCGGCGTCGTGAAGCGAACGGCGAGATGACAAGCCCAGGCCGAGAGCGCGGCCGCGGCGATCCAGCCGGCGGGCGAGAGCGAGTCTTCCTTCACGAAGAGACCGTGACTCTCGCGGCGGGATCGCGGACGAACTCGGGATCGAACCCTTCGAGAGTCTCGGGCGTGATGGTAGCGCGATAGATGAGCCGGGCGTCACCCTTCAGCCGCACGTCCTCGGCATGCCCGCCGTCGATGCGGAACGACACCTCCAGCACGATGCCGCTGCGCGTGCGCACCGACACCGGCGCCTCGACGCGTCCGAAGAGCGCGCTGACGACGGCCGAGGCCACGACGCCGGAGCCGCAGGACAGCGTCTCCCCTTCCACGCCGCGCTCGTACGTGCGCACGTCGATCGAGTGCCGGTCGCGGATGCTGACGAAGTTCACGTTCGCGCCGTCGGGCGCAAGGTCGCGATGCGTGCGCAGCGCGCGTCCGATCGGCACGATGTCGTGCGGCCAGAGCTCGCCGTTCAGGAACGCGACGTAATGCGGCACGCCGACCAGGATCGAGCTGCCGTGCACCGTCGTCGCGCCGACCGCGAGCGGACGCCGCGGGCGGAACTCGTACGGCGCCGGCAGCGAGAGCGTGACCGCGCCGCCGTCGCCGATCTCCGCGCCGACGATGCCCGCGTCGGTCTCGATGGTCATCTTCCGTCCGGCGATGACGTTGAGGAACGCGAAGCGCGCGGCGCAGCGGGTGCCGTTCGCGCAGAACGCGGCCAGGCCGCCGTCGGAGTTGTAGTAGCGCATGCGGAACGTCGCGCGCGCGGAGCTCTCGACGAGAATGAGGCCGTCGGCGCCGACCGAGAGGGCGCGCGTGGCGATGCGGCGGGTCAGCTCGCCCGCGTCGGCGATCTTCGCGGCGCGGTTGTCGACCACCACGAAGTCGTTGCCGCCTCCGGCCATCTTGGCGAATCCGAGCGCATCTTGTTTGGACGGTTGCACTTGTGCGGCCTCTTCGACACCGGAAGTTTTGCGCGGGCGCACCGGTTTCCTTCCGGCGGTCCTGTATTTTCGCATGACGCGCGCCACCTCGCGCGGAACGTGCGGCGGACCGCAATCGTCGAACGTCCCGGAGGCACCACCTTGAAACGCATCCTGGCCCTGATCCTCGCGCTCGCGTCCAGCGGCGCCGTCTACGCGCAGAAACAGGTCGATCCCGAGCCGCCGCGCCTCGTCGAGAACATCGACGTGCGCGTCATCAACGTCGACGTCGTCGTCACCGACCGCAAAGGCAATCCGGTCCGCGGCCTCACGCAGGACGACTTCGAGCTCCTCGAGAACAACGTGCCGAAGACGATCTCGAACTTCTACGAGGTCGAAGGCGGCACGCCGAAGAACGTCGTCGGCGAGACGCCCGCGCCCGAGCTCGCACCCGGCGCGAAGCAGGAGATCCCCGAGAGCCTCAAGCGCCGCATCGTCTTCTACGTCGACAACCTCTCGCTCGCGCCGTTCAACCGCAACCGCGTCTTCGAGCAGATGAAGAAGTTCGTCAACGACGCCATGCGCCCCGGCGACGAGGCCATGATCGCCACCTACAACCGCAGCATGAAAGTGCGCGTGCCGTTCACGCGCGACAAGAACGCCATCATCTCCATGCTCGACTCGCTCCGCACCGAGTCCGGCCTCGGCGTCGCCGCCAAGAGCGAATGGCAGACCACGCAGGACCGCATCCGCGACGCGCAGAGCTACGACGAGGCCTCGGCGCAGGCGCGCACGTACGCGCAGTCGGTCGAGCACGACCTCCGCACCAGCGTGGCCTCGCTCAACGCGCTCATGTCGACGCTCGCGGGCATCGAGGGCAAGAAGGTCCTCGTGCTCACCAGCGAAGGCTTCCCGATGCAGCCCGGCCGCGAGGCGTACTACTTCATCGAGGAAGTGGCCAAGGACAAAGGCTGGAACAACGGCGGCACGCTGCTCGAGGGCATGACCTTCGACGACACCACGCTCGTGCAGTCGGTCGGGCGCACCGCGAACGCGAACAACATCACCCTCTACACGATCCACGCGGGCGGCCTCATCGGCTCGAACGACATGTCCGCCGAGCGCCAGCAGCCGATCTCGTACGCCGTCACTTCGGCGGCGATGCAGAACACCACCGAGTCGATGCAGCTGATGGCGGAGATGACCGGCGGCGAGGCCTCCGTGCAGACGAACAACTTCGCCGCGGCCTTCCAGCGCATCCAGCGCGACCTCGAGTCCTACTACTCGCTCGGCTACCGCGCCGGCACCGAGCGCGTCGACCGCCAGCGCTACCTCCGCGTGCGCGTCAAGAACCACAAGGACTACACCGTCCGCAACCGCCAGACGTTCGTCGAGAAGTCCGTCTTCGCCGAGATGAGCGACCGCGTCATCGCGAACCTCCTCTACTCGACCAAGGACAACGACCTCAAACTGCTCGCCCGCGTCGGCCGCCCGCGCCCCACCGACGACGGCCTCTACAAAGTGCCGGTCGACGTGCAGATCCCGATGGACTCGCTCACGTTCGTGCCGCAGGGCACCACCGAGTTCGCCGGCGGCTTCGACCTCTACGTCGCCGTCGCCAACAAGAACAACGACATGTCCGACGTCGCGCGCAAGACGCACCAGATCCACGTGCCCGCCGCGGACATGAAGTCGACCTCGGGCAAGTACTACACGTACAGCCTCGAGCTGCTGATGGAGAAGGGCCTCAACAAGATCTCCATCGGCGTCATCGACTCGGTGTCGAACACGACCGGCTTCCGGCGCGAACAGATCATCGCTCAAGATTGAGGAGGCGCGCCTGCGCCTCCTCTTCACCCTCCAATACCTCGGCACCCGCTACGGCGGCTGGCAGGCGCAGACCAACGCGCTCGGCATCCAGCAGGTCGTCGAGGAAGCGCTCGCGCAGCTCTTCGACACGCCGGTCCGCCTCCACGGCGCCGGCCGCACCGACGCCGGCGTCCACGCCGCGGCGCAGCGCGCGCACGCCGACGTCCCCTTCGAGATCCCGCCGCGCGGCCTCGTCCTCGGCCTCAATCAACTGCTGCCGCCCGACGTCCGCGTGACGCGCGCCGAGCCGGTCGCGGACGACTTCCACGCGCGCTTCTCCGCGAAAGCCAAGACGTACGAGTACCGCATCTGGAACGACGAGGTCGCCGACGTCTTCGCCGCCGAAACGCACGCGCACGTCACGCGCTACCTCGACGCGAACGCGATGGACGCCGCCGCGCGGGCGCTCGTCGGCACGCACGACTTCGCGCCGTTCACGGTCGCCGATCCCGAGGTCGCATCGACGACGCGAACGATCGAATCATTGCAGGTCGTGCGCGACGCGCAGCGCATCCGCATCACCGTCACCGCCGACGGCTTCCTCCGCTACATGGTGCGCCGCATCGCCGGCTCGCTCATCGAAGTGGGGCGTGGACGCCTCGACGCGGCAGCGCTCTTCGACGACGCGCGCTGGACCGCGCCGGCGCGGGGGTTGGTGCTCATCGACGTGCGGTATTGAGATAACATCCCGCACCTGTGATCGACGTGCGCAAGCTGGCCGAGCCGGGCTCGATCGAGGAGACGCTCCTCGAACGGATCGACCTCAAACGCCTGCCGCGCCACGTCGCCGTGATCATGGACGGCAACGGCCGCTGGGCACGCGCGCGCAACCTGCCGCGCGTCGAAGGCCACCGCTCCGGCATCGCCTCCGTACGCGAGATCGTCGAGACCGCCGCGCGCCTCGAGCTCGGCGTCATCACGCTCTACGCATTCTCCGTCGAAAACTGGAAGCGCCCGCGCTACGAAGTGGCCACGCTCATGATGCTGCTCAAGGAGTACCTCCGCAAAGAGCTGCAGACGCTGATGGAGAACAACATCCGCTTCACGCCGATCGGCCGCGTCGACGGACTCGATCCGAGCGTGCAGCGCGAGCTTCGCTATGCGGAAGAGAAGACCGCGGAGAACAGCGGCCTCCTCTTTCAGATCGCGCTCAACTACGGCGGGCGCGCCGAGATCGTCGACACCTGCAACCGCATCATGAGCATCCTCCGCGAGAAGGAGATGAGCGACGCGGTCATCGACGAGGACTTCTTCGCCGGCCACCTCTACACCGCGAACGTCGACGATCCCGATCTCCTCATCCGCACGAGCGGCGAGCTGCGCGTCTCGAACTTCCTGCTCTGGCAGATCGCGTACGCCGAGATCCACGTCACGAAAGTGCTCTGGCCCGACTTCCGCCGCCGCAACCTCTTCGAGGCCATCATCGACTTCCAGTCGCGCGAGCGCCGCTACGGCGGCGTCGAAGGCGCGGAAGCGGAGATGTTCATCGAGGCGGACGACGCCGCCTCGTCGTGACGCCATCCTGACGAATGCGCTTCGCCCGCGAAATCACCGCCCTCATCGCCGCGCCGGTCGCGGTCTGGATCGTCGGCTGGAGCCACGCCTACGTCTTCGACGTCGCCGTCGCCGCGATCGGCATCCTGGCCATGATCGAGTTCCTCACCCTCGGCCGCCGCAAAGGCTACGACATCCCGATCCCGCTCTGCGTCGTCGTCACGCTCATCCTCATGACGGCGTTCATCCTCCCCCAGCTCTCCGTCGAACTCGGAGTCTTCGTCGCGCTGCTCGTGATCCCCGCGTGGTACGTCCTCGGCGCGCGTCCGCTCGATGACTCGCTGCCGTCGAGCGCCGTCTCCGTGCTCGCCACGACCTACGTCGGCATGCTCGGCGGCTCGCTCATCCGCCTGCGCAACGACTTCCCCGACGGCGCGAAGCTCGTCTTCTTCCTGCTCCTCGTCGTCTGGATGGGCGACACCGGCGCCTACTACTTCGGCCGCGCGTTCGGCCGCCACAAGATGTCGCCGCGCATCAGCCCGAAGAAGACCATCGAAGGCGGCATCGGCGGCGTCTTCACCTCCGTCGTCGCCGCGGTCATCATCCACTTCACGTTCTTCCCCGCGTTCCCGCTGCTGCACGCGATCATCGCCGGCGTGATCCTCTCGATCGCCGGCATGATCGGCGACCTCACCGAGTCGATGTGGAAGCGCTCGGCCGACGTGAAAGACTCCGGGACGCTGCTCCCGGGACACGGCGGCATGCTCGACCGCTTCGACTCGATCTTCTTCACCACTCCGATTCTCTATTGCTACTGGACGCTCATCGTGCACGGCTTCCGCACGCTGAACATCATGCAGGGCTGACCCGTGCGCGCGATCTCCATCCTCGGATCCACCGGTTCCATCGGCCGCAGCACCCTCGGCGTCGTCGATGCCTTTCCCGACGAGCTGCGCGTGGTCGGTCTCGCCGCCGGCGCGAACGTCGAGCTGCTCGCCGAACAGATCGCGAAGTACCGCCCCGAGCTCGTCTCCGTCCGCGGCGAAGACGACGCGCACAAACTGCGCGCGCTCCTCTCCGACGCACCGGAGATCGTCCCCGGCATCGAGGGCGCGTGCGCGGTCGCATCGATGGCCTCGGCCGATGCGGTCATCGCCGCGATCGTCGGCGCCGCCGGCATCCCGCCCGTCTACGCCGCGCTGCGCAAGGGCAAGCGCGTCGGCATCGCGAACAAGGAAGTGCTCGTCGCGGCCGGCGACGTCATGACCCGCACCGCGCGCGAATGCGGCGGCGAGATCCTCCCGGTCGACTCCGAGCACAACGCCGTGCACCAGGCCATCCGCTGCGGGACGCATCCCGAACTGCAGCGCATCATTCTCACCGCGTCCGGCGGCCCGTTCCTCCATCGCGACCTGGCGACGTTCGACGCCATCACCATCGACGCCGCGCTCGCGCATCCGACCTGGCGGATGGGCAACAAGATCTCCATCGACTCGGCCACGATGATGAACAAAGGCCTCGAGGTCATCGAGGCGCATCATCTCTTCGACCAGCCCGCGGACCGCATCGACATCGTCATCCACCCGCAGTCGATCGTGCATTCGATGGTCGAGTACGTCGACGGCTCGATCATCGCGCAGCTGTCGACGACCGACATGAAGTTCCCGATCCAGTACGCGCTGCTCTACCCCGAGCGCGTCGCCGCGCCGTTCGCGCGGCTCGACTTCGCGAAGATCCGCACGCTCGAGTTCCTGCCCGTCGACCCGCGCCGCTTCCCCGCCGTGGAGCTCGCGTACGCCGCCTGCCGCGCCGGCGGCTCGATGCCCGCGGTGCTCAACGCCGCGAACGAGATCGCGGTCGAGCGTTTCCTCGCCGGAGAACTTCCCTTCACGTCAATCGTAGACATCGTGAAGCGCGTGCTCGACCGCCACGCCGGCGACGTCCACCCGATCGCGTCCGTCGACGACGCGCTGGCGTGGGACCGCTGGGCGCGGAACGAAGCCCGCGGAATCGATGTTGCAGTCCGACGGTAAAACCTTATGGCTCACGCGCAAGACCTCGTCACGAACGCGTTCGCGTTCGTCATCGTCCTCGGATTCCTGATCTTCGCCCACGAGTCGGGACACTTCTTCTTCGCGAAGCTGTTCCGCGTGCGCGTGCTGGTCTTCTCCTTCGGCTTCGGCAAACGCCTCTTCGGTTTCCGCCGCGGCTCGACCGACTACCGCGTCTCCCTCATCCCCCTCGGCGGCTACGTGCGCATGGCCGGCGATTCTCCGGAAGAAAACGTCTCCGGCAATCCGGATGAATTTCTCTCCAAACCGAAATGGCAGCGGTTCCTGATCCTGGTCGCCGGACCGCTGATGAACCTCGTCATCGCCGTCGCCTTCGTCGCCGCGCTGGTCATGGTCGGCTTCGACCGGCCCGTGTCGACGCCGATCGTCGGCGACGTCACGCCCGGCAAGGCGGGCGCCCGCGCCGGCCTGCAGACCGGCGACCGCATCGTCAGCATCAAAGGCGAGCCGATCGAGGATTTCGAGGACGTCCGCATGCTCGTCTCGATGAACGCCGGCACGCCGCTGCACGTCGTCTACCTGCGCAACGGCGTCCGCCACGAGACCACCCTCACGCCCGACCGCGAGGCCGGAGACTTCGGCCAGATCGGCCGCGCGAACATCACCTACGGCGGCGAGGCGCTCGTCGGCGGCGTGAAGCCCGGCTCCCCCGCCGCGAAGGCGGGACTGCAGTCCGGCGACCGCATCACCGCCGTCGCCGGCAAGCCGATCCGCACGCTCTCCGAGTTCGTCAAAGCCGTCACGCCGTTCGACGGCAAGCCGCTCCCGCTCACCGTCGACCGCGCCGGACGCGCAATCACCACCACGCTCGCCTTCGCGCCGAACGAAGACATCGGCCGCGGCATCTATTCGCCGTCCAAGTTCCTCAAGCTCCCGCTCATCGCCGCGCTGCGCTACAGCGTCAACGACAACTGGGAGATGCTCAAGCTCACCGTCTCCGCCCTCGGCCGCCTCTTCCGCGCCGAAGGCAGCGTCAAGGAGCTCAGCGGCCCGATCAACATCGCCCGCATCTCCGGCGAAGCGCTCCGCCACGGCTGGATGAACGTCATCGGCCTCATGGCCACGATCTCCCTGCAACTCGGCTTCATGAACCTGCTGCCGATCCCCGTCCTCGACGGCGGCCACCTCATGATCCTGGTCATCGAAGGCATCGCCCGCCGCGAGCTCTCGCTCCGCGTCAAAGAACGCATCCAGCAACTCGGCTTCGCCGTCCTCGCCACGCTCATGATCGTCGTCCTCTACAACGACGTGATCTCGAACGTGCTGCGGTTCAGGAACGGGTGACCGCCGACGGCGTGAGGAGGCGGGCGAGCTCGCCGCGCACCTGCAGCGATTCGACCGCCTCGCGCGTCTTGAGGTCGACGATGAGGTCGAAGCCGTCGGCGGCACTCCCAAGACACGCCGCGACCGCGCTCTCGACGTCGAACACCCCGGGACGAATGACGTACGGCTCCTGCTTCGGTGGCGACGGCAGCGACGTTCGGGCCATCAGCTGAGAGAGTTCTTCGCGCCGTTTCTCGTCTCCCACGAGCCACGCCTTCAGCACCAGCAGCTTCTCGGGAAACGAGAACTGTCCGTACGCGGTCAGCTGATCTTTGAACGCGCGCTCGCCGTCCGCTTCGGCTTCGATACCGATCTCCTTCGCGGCATCGATGAACCAGGCGTCGAAGTACTCCGCGGCTCGCGTCGGGTCGTGACGACTGCGAAGCTCGAAGCGGAACAGAGCCGTGAGAAAAGGAATGCGATCGCCCGGCAGCAACCGCACGATGCTCTCCGTCGTCGCCAGTAATCCGGTGATTTGGAGGTAAACACGTTGCGTGTTGGTCGAAGGCTTTTCGTCTTCCGCGATCCGCCGCGCGATCGTGCCGAAATGCCGTAGCACGTCGCGGTCGAGACACTGTTCGACACCCACTGCATACACGCCTTCGATCGCGGCCCGCAGGATCTGCGTGCGCAGGTTCTCCGCTGCCAGTGCCGGAGGCATGTCCGGACGGATCAGGATCGAGAAGCGATGCTGCGCCTTGACGCGGCCGCGCGGCGCCTTCGCCTCGTCGAGCACCAGACTGATGATGTGACGACTCCCGCCTGCATAGCGCGCGCTCTCCGTCCGCGGACGAAGGTTCGAGAGCATGGGATGAATGGTGTTCTTGATGAAGGTGGGATCGGCCTTGCAGTCCGCGTGCTGCGCGTTGAGGTCAGCGTTCCGCAGTTCGTCAGAGAAGAGGTCATCGAGGGTCCCCTCGATCGAAGTCTCCCCGGTCTGTTCGATGCGGTCCGCGAAACGCGCCAAAAATGCGCGCATGCAACTGAGCGCCTTTCCACCGAGCGGCGCCACGAGATCCGGAATGGATTCGCGCACCAGCGCAGCCTTCTCTTGATTCGTGAGTTGTGTCGTCTGAGAACGCGCCACGGAGGTCATCACGACCTGCCCCCGCTCCTCGGCAATTCTCACCATCCGCGCTTCGTGCCGTGCATTCAGCTCCGAAAACTTCTGCCGCTCTTCCTCCAGAATGCGAAACAGCTCGTCAACCTGATGTTGCGTGAATTTCGGGGTGCTTTCGAGGATGCTCCGCTTCTCGTCGGCAGTAATGGAGAAGGATCGCGCGATCAGCGCGCGGTAACGTTCATCGTCGAACGTCGTCGACGGATGCTCCGGCACCGGCAGCGCGTCGATGAGCGCGATCTCTTCAGCCTTCACCGCGAAAAGCGGCATTCATCCTCCTGCCAACCTGCGGCACTCCGACCGACAAATTGCGCCGAACGACTATGCGGCGGCTAAACGTTGACAACCTTTACCGATCCTTACGTAACGCTCCGTAAGTCTTGGCAAATCGCGATTTACGGCTGGCCTCCCGGTTGCGCTGAGAGCTCGCTTCCAGGAGACCTGAATCATGACGCTCAACGGGACCAAAGACGTGTTCGATGTCGTGATCGGCGGCTTCATCGCCGTCGTGCTCGTGGTACACGGAATCGAGACGATCATCCGCTTCGCCCTGCGCATCTCGGCCTGGCTTCGCCGGACGATCGACGAGCTCGCACGCGACGTGGACGACGAGATCGATCGCTGGCGCAACGGACCGGGAGCCGCGGCATGATAGCCATCGTTCCGGATGTCCGCAATGATCGTCAGATCGCGCCGAGGATCACGCGGCGCAGCAGGTCGAGCGCCTGTTGCGTCGAATACCACTTCACGATCGTGCGCGGGCCTTGCGAGAAGAGCTTGCGGTGGTGGTGGGCGTCGGCGGTCGCGACGGCGATGTGCACGGTGCCGACCGGCTTCTCGGGCGTGCCGCCGGTGGGGCCGGCGATGCCGGTGATGCCGACGCCGTACGTGGCGCCGAAGCGCGCGCGGATGCCCTGCGCGAGCGCCACCGCAACCTCTTCCGAAACTTCGCCGTGCTCGCGGATGAGCGCCGCGTCGACGTTCGCGAGCGCGCTCTTCGCGGCGGCGGTGTAGCAGACGGCGCCGCCGAGGTAGTAGCGGGAGCTGCCTGAGATATCGGTGATACGCGAGCCGAGGAGACCGCCGGTGCACGACTCCGCGGTGGCGAGCGTTTCGTTGCGCGAGGCGAGCAGCGCGCCGAGCACGCTCTCGATCGTGTCGTCGTCGTAGCCGAAGACCCGCTGGCCGAAGATGTCGAGGAGCTCGCGCTCGCGCGTCGCGAGCTGCGCCTTCGCGGCGGCTTCGTCGCCTTCGCCGATGAGATGCACTTCGATCGCGGCGCTCGTGGCGAGGATCGTCACGAGCTCGCCGGGATGATGCTCGTAGTACGGCTTCAGCTTCTCCTCGACGCCCGACTCGGTGAGTCCCGCGATCTTGAGGATGCGGCGGTAACGCGAGCGTCCGCCGCTCAGCTCCTCGAGCCACGGCACGAAGTACGTCGCGAGCATCCACTCGAGCTCGTGCGGCACGCCGGGAAAGACCCACACGTGCTTGCCGCCGTCGACCTGCAGGTGAAAGCCCGGCGCGGTGCCGCGTTCGTTCGGCAGCCATTGCTGATCGACGAAGACGTTCGCCTGCCGTTTGTTGACGTCCGGCATCTTCCAGCCGCGCGCGGCGAAGCGCGCCTCGATCTTGTCGATGATCGACTGCTCGACGCGCAGCGTGAGACCGAACGCCGCGGCGAGGGCCTCGCGCGTGAGATCGTCTTCGGTGGGGCCGAGGCCGCCCGTGATGATCAGGAAGTCGACGCGCGCGATGGCGTAGCGGATCTCGTCGACGAGATCGCCGAGGAGATCGCCGACGACGGACTTGCGCGCGAGCGCGATGCCGTAGCGTTCGAGCGCGGTCGTGATCTTCAGCGAGTTCGTGTCGACGCGCGTCGGTCCGAGCATCTCGGAACCGATGGCGAGAATGGCTGCATTCATGCGACCGCGCCTTCCAGCTCTTCTTTTTCTTTGGCGAGCGATTCCCACTTGCCGTACAGCAGGTCGATCATCGCCTTCAGATCGTGATTCTGCTGCTGGATCTTCTTCACGCGCTCTCCGTCGCGGAAGACTTCCTGCGAACAGAGCAGCAGATCGTTGCGCTCGCGCTCCGCTTCCGCCGCGGCGATGCGCGTCTCGAGCTGCGCGACTTCCTCGTCGATCTTCTTGATGCGCTTGTCGCGCTTGCGCTGCTCGGTGCGATCGGGAATGACCTTCGGCGCTTCGTCGCGCTTCGCCGGTTCCTCGCGTTTCGGCGGCGGCGCCACCGGCGCAGCGATGGTCATGATCACCGGCGCGGTCAGCGGCTTCGCCGTCCCTTCCTTCGTCCGCGCCACGAGCTCGCTGTAGTTACCGCTGTAAACCTCGGCCAGTCCTTCTTCGACGACGATGATGTTCTCGGCGACGCGGTCGACGAAGTAGCGGTCGTGCGAGACGACGATCAGCGCGCCGGTGAAGTTCTCCAGTGCCTCTTCGAGCGCCTCGCGCGTGTAGACGTCGAGGTGGTTGGTCGGCTCGTCGAGGAGCATGACGTTGCCGCCGGCATACATGATCTTCGCGAGCGCGAGCCGGCCCTTCTCGCCGCCGGAGAGATCGCGCGTTTTCTTGAACACGTCTTCGCCGAAAAACGAGAAGCGCGCCAGATACGACCGCACTTCCTCCTCGGTTTGCGTATGGTCGAGGTCCCACACCTCGTCGATGACGATGCCGTTGGGCTTGAGATCGCCGAGGGTCTGGTCGTAGTAGCCGATTTGCACGTTCTGGCCGTACGCGACCGTGCCGGACAGCGGCGCGATGCGCGACGCGAGCGTCTTGAGCAACGTCGACTTGCCGGAGCCGTTCGGCCCCATGATCGCGTAGCGTTCGCCGCGGCGGATCTGCCACGAGAAGTCGGTCACGACGCGCTTCGCGCCGTAGCCCGCCGAGATGCGATCGATCGTCAGCGCCACCGCGCCGGAACGCGCGCCGCCGTCGAGCGTGAACTTCGCCAGCGTCTCGTCGGTCTCGGGACGCTCGAACTCGTCGAGCTTGTCGAGCATCTTGCGCCGCGACTTCGCCTGCTTGGTCTTCTGGCCGGCGAGGTTGCGGCGGATGAACTCCTGCGTCTCGGCGATGTACTCCTGCTGCCGCTCGTAGTCCTTCGCCATCTTCTCCATCCGCTCGGCGCGGAGCTGGAGGAAGCGCTCGTAGTTGCCGTGGTACTCGACGAGCTTTCCGTGCGCGAGCTCGACGATCGTCGACACGGTCCGATTGAGAAACGTGCGGTCGTGCGAGATGAGCAGGTAGCTGCCCTTGAAGTCCTGCAGGAACTCTTCGAGGAACTCGATGCCCTTCAGGTCGAGGTGGTTCGTCGGCTCGTCGAGGAGCAGCAAATCGACGCGCGTCAGCAGCACGCGCGCGAGCATGGCCCGGTTCTGCTGGCCGCCGCTGAACTCGTGAATCGGGCGCTCCCACTCCGACTTGTCCGAAAACCCGACGCCGGTCAGCACGCGCTCGACCTCCGCGTGCAGCGTGTAGCCGTCTGCATGCTCGTAGTCGTGCTGCAGCTCCGCGTACTTTTCGAGCAGCCGCTCGTGATCCGCGCGCGTGGTGTCGGCGAGGTCGTGCTCGATCGCGCGCATCTTCCGCTCGATGCGCTGCACCTCCGCGAACGCCGTCTCGACGAAGTCGAAGAGCGACAGGCCCGGCTCGGCGTCGAGGTGCTGGCCGACGTGGCCGACCGTCAGTCCCGACGAGCGGAGGATCTGCCCGCGATCGGGTTCTTCCTGCTTGAGCAGCAGGCGGAAGAGCGTGGTCTTCCCCGCGCCGTTGCGGCCGACGAGGCCGACGTGCTGCCCCGGGTTGTGCTGCCACGTGACGCCTTTGAGGACGTCGTGCGGCCCGTAACTTTTCTCGACGTTGTCGAAGCGATAGAGCATGCCGGAGCCTAGAAGTGGAGGAGCGCCTCCAGCCATTCCTGCCGGGCCGGCACGGCCGGCTGCGCTAAGGGCACAGCCTATCCGCACGTGCGGTTGGCCCTCAATGACATTCAAGGCAGCCGCACGTGGGAAAGGACTAGGTCTTTAGCGTTTGTCGGCCGGGCCGACCCGTCGACGCGCACGGCGCTGTTCGATTCCAGCGCGACGGGGAACTCCGCGAGGGCGGCGGCGATGGTGCGATACAGCTGCCCCACCCACGGCGGCGCGCCGTCGTCGATGATCGCACCGCCCACGCGGAGATCGTTCGGCGCGATCACGAGGCGCGTCCGCGCGAGACCGGTATCCGCCACCAGCGTGAAGAGCTGTTCGATCGCGGCGTCCCCCACCGCGATGCAGCCGATCGACAGCGCATTGCCGTGCATGAAGATGTCGCCGCCGAGGCGCGTGCGGCCGTCGCGTTTGGCCATCGCCAGATCGAAGGCGTTCGGGTAGCTCACCTTCATCGAGAGGTGCTAGCTGCTGTTCGGATTGAGCCACGCGAAGCGGTACAGCCCTTCGGGCACCTGGTAGTCCCCTTCGCGCAGCTTCGGGCCCGCATGTCCGCTGGCGGCGAAGACGGGATACGCGCGGATGAAACGCCACGCACCGGCATCGCGTGCCCATACGGCGACGCGGCGCTCGCGCTTGAAGACGAGCAGCGCGAGCTCGCGCGGCGGATACGCGACGCCCGCGTGCGCGAATGACGGCCGCAGCTGCGCGCGCGCCGCCGGCCCGATCTTCGCCAGCACGTCGGCGACCGTGCGCTCGCCGGTGATGCGCATGAGCAGCGGCAGCCACAGGCCGCGGCCGAACACGAACAGCGCGCCGCCCGCCACGAGGAAGAGCAGCGCGAGGACGAGAGCGATCCGCTGTCGCATGCGCATTCGCCAAACCAGTGGACCGGCCGTTATTCTGCGGCGATGAACTTCCGCATGCTGCTGTTCCTCGCCGCCTGGGCCGGCGTCGCGGCCGCGCAGACGCGCGAGAGCGTCACGGTGAACGTCGTCGACGTGCCGGTCTACGTCACGCTGAACAATCAGCCCGTGCGCAATCTCACGCGCGAGGACTTCACGCTCCTGGTCAACGGCAGGAAGCAGCCGATCGATTACTTCGACACGATCGACTTCGCGGACGCGGGCGCGCCGTCGGCGGACCGCCGCGAGCGGCGCCTGTTCCTGCTCATGTTCGATCTCGCGTTCACGAAGCCGCTCGCGCTCGACCGCGCGCGACGCGCCGCCATGGCGATGATCGAGCACGCGCCGCCGAGCGACTACTTCGCCGTCGCGACGTTCACGCCGCAGCGCGGCGCGCAGTTCATCGTGCCGTTCACGAACGACCACGCCGTCGCGACGCACGCGGCGCTCACGCTCAGCGCATCGGAGGCGCACGATCCGCTGTCGCTGGCGGTGTCGCCGTCGGAACGCGCGGCGCTCGTCGCGCCGGTCGTGACCGTCGACACGCGCCCTGACGACGACGAGTTCATCGACCAGCCGATGGTCCTCACGCAGGAGGCGCTCAGCATCGGCGTGACCAACGCGAGCATGCCGGAGAAGCGCCTCATCGAGAATCAGCTCGACAGCTTCGGCGCCATCGCCTCACGCCTCGGCGCGCTCGAAGGCTACAAACACGTCCTCGTCTTCTCGACCGGCTTCAATACGGATCTCGTTTACTCGAACGCGTACACGCCCGACGCGCGCCTCGTGGAATCGCTGCAGAAGATGGTGAAGGCGTTCCACGCCGCGGGCGCGGTGATCGATACGATCGACGTCGGCGGCGACCGTATGCTCGGCGCGAACGAGGGCCTCGCCTATTACGCGCAACAGACCGGCGGTCTCTTCGTCCAGCACGAGAACAATTTCAAGACCGCCCTCAACCGCGTCGTGACTTCTTCCGCCGCCGGCTATCGCCTCGGCTTCACCGTTCCGGCCAACGCGAAGAAGGGCGACAACACGATCGAGGTGCGCATCCGCAATCTGCCGCGCGGCGCGAACGTCTCCTTCCGCCGCGGCTTCTCGACGCACATCAACGCGTCCTCCGGCAACGACGCGCTCCGCATCGCCGACATTCTGCAGAACGACATTCCGCAGACCGGTCTCGCCGCGACCCTATCGTCGTCCGCGGGCCGGCTCCGCGTCGAAGTCCCCGTGCTGGATCTCGTCGCGCAGTTCGGCACGCGTGAGGTCGACGCAACGCTGATGCTGTACATCTTCGACGAGCACGGCGCCGCCGTGCGCTACGACGCGAAACGCCTGCACGTCACCTCCGCCGCGCGCGCGAACGTGGTGGTCGAGGAGCCGCTGACGCTCCCACCCGGCAAGTACGTCTGCAAGGTGATCCTCCAAGCCGGCGATTCCCTCGGCTTCACGCGCGCCGATCTCGACGTGCAACCGCCCGCGCCGCCACTATGACAGCGCGTCTATGACGCATGCAGCACGCGCTACCCTGCCGTCATGCGCCTGGCCGTCAATATCGATCACATCGCCACGATCCGCGAAGCCCGCAAGACCGACGAGCCCGATCCCGTCGCCGCCGCCGTCCTCTGCGAGCTCGCCGGGGCACAAGGCATCACGGTCCATCTGCGCGGCGACCGCCGCCACATCCAGGACCGCGACGTGGAACTGCTGCGCAAGACGGTCGCGACGCACCTCAACGTCGAGATGGCCGCGACCACGGAGATGATGCGCATCGCCCAAACGATCAAACCGCATCAGGTGACCCTCGTCCCCGAACGCAAGGACGAGATCACGACCGAGGGCGGGCTCGATGTGATGCTGCACTCCGGCAACATCGAGAAGGCGATCAACCAGCTGCTCGACGCGCGCATCGATGTCTCCGTCTTCGTCGATCCGTCGATCGACCAGATCCGCCACTGCCACAAGCTCCGCGCTCCTAAAATCGAGATCAATACCGGCAAGTACGCGGACGCGTGGAAAAGCGGCGCGTGGGCGCCCGAGCTCGAGAAAATCGCGACCGCCGCGCGCGCCGCCAAAAAACTCGGCCTCACCGTCTACGCGGGCCACGGCCTGAACTACCGCAACATCGACGGCATCGCCACAATCGCCGAGATCGAGGAGCTGAACATCGGCCACTCGATCATCGCCCGCGCGTCCCTCGTCGGCCTCGAAGCCGCCGTCCGCGAAATGGCCACGTTGATGCGCAACCCGCGCCGACTGCCACGCGGGACGTAGGGAGACCGACCGGGAGCGCCTCCGGCGGGCCGGCGCGGCCGGCAGCGCTTAGGGCTTAGCCGATCCGCACGTGCGGCTGCCGTGAACGACGTTGATCGCAGCCGCACGTGAGTACTGGCTAAGCCCTAAGCGCTGCCGGCCGCGCCGGCCCGCCGGAGGCGCTCCTCGTCGGCTTCCAGCCTCCGTCGGAAGTCGCGGCGGCGTACGCGCGCAGGATCGCGCGAGAACTTGGCTTGTTCGTAGAGGGCGGCGAGCGGAGTAAGCGCGTCGGCGGATGCTTTGTCGCGGGTGCGCAGTTCGCGCAGTGCGTCTTCGACCGTCATCGACGGCGTGATGGCGACGCCGCGTTCGGCGAGGGCGCGGGCAAGGAGATCGAAGACGCCGCGCCGGCGGCGGAGCAGGAGCGTCGTTGCGAGAGCGAGCAATGCGAGTGCGGTGAGAGGTAAGGCGAGAGACGAGGCCGATTCGGTCGCCGTCATCGCGTGCAGGCGGACGACCGCGGCGGCGTCGCGGATCCACGTGAAGAGGTCGGAGAAGAGTGCGATCTGATCCGAGAGACCGAAGGTGAGGACGTAGCGGTCCCAGACGTAGGTGACCGAATCGGCGAGCGCGGCGAAATACGCGCGGAGAGCGGACGGCGCGTCGCTGCCGGGGCGGAGGGAGGGCGGGGTCGAGTCGAACGTCTGCCAGCGCGCGCCGTCCCACACTTCCGTCCATGCGTGCGCGTCCTCGCGGCGCAGCGTGTAGTAGCGCGCGAGCGGGTTGTAGCGGCCGCCGTAGAAACCGCCGGCGATGCGCGCGGGCACGTCGACGGCGGTCAGCAGCACGACCATACCCGCGGCGAAGTACTCGCAGTGGCCGGCGCGGACGTGCAGCAGAAAATCGTCGACCGTCATCGGGTGGTCGGGCGTCGCGGGGTTCGGCACGTAGCGGAAGTTGCGGAGCATCCACTGCTCGATGAGGCGCGCGCGGCGTTCGGGGCGCTGCTCGTTGCCAATGATCCCGTGAGCGAGCGCGGCGATCTCCGGGCGAATGGGATAACCGGTGGGGCGGATGCGTTGCGGGCGCAGCGGCGCGGTTTCCGTGGCGAGGCGCAGATCGAAATTCAGCGTGCCGTTCTGGTACGTGTAGTACGCGCCGCGCGTGGGACCTTCGTAGAGGCTGTTGATGCCCGTCATCGCAAACGTGCCGGACGGGAGATAAAGGCGGCCCTGCTGCGGGCGCAGCTGGATCACCGCGTCGCGGACTTCGCCGCCGGGTTTCTCGACCTGATAGACGCCGCCGTGCGGCACGACCTCGCGCAGGCCGCGGAACGACTGGATCCATTCGCCGCCGTCCCAGTGGTCGTACAGCGTCCCGCGCAGGCGCACGGGCGTGAACAGCGCGGCGGTGCGCTCGTTCATCCAGATGCGCGCGACGACGGTGGCATCGCCCGGCGTCACGCGCGGCTCGCGGAAATCGATCGTCTCGCTGAGCGCGGTCGTCGCGCCGGGCAGCGAGCCGGTGATGCCTTGCATGAACGGATTGCGCACGCGCGGCAGGAGCGGAAAGAGCAGTGCGCCGATGAGCGTCGCGCCGGTGAGATAGAAGAGCGCCGCGCGGCCGGACGGCGCGTCCTCGTAGGTGCGGCCGAGGGAGCGCATCGTTTCCGCGTGGCTCGCGAAGACGAGCTGGCGGAACATCAGGAACGCGAAGCCGATCACGAACAGCACCACCGTGATGTGCGTCGACGTCGCGAGGCTTGCCACGGCGATGAGCGCGGCGGTGAGCATCCGCTGCGCGTGGTTCTGGCGGAGCACCGACTCGCTCGGCTGATACGCGGCGATGAAGAGCACGAGGTGCGTCGACGCCGCGATCGCGCTGCGCGAGAGCACGGCCGCGTCGACGACGTAGAACGGCACGTAGGCGACGGCGATCCAGCGCATGAGGCGCGCGGGGAAGAGATCGGGTCCGCGTCCGGAGGCGACGCGCACGGCGATGCCGAGCATCACCACGTGGAAGAAAATCAGCGGCAGCACGCCGATCGCGGCCGTGAGATACAGCGGCACCGCGGCGAACGTCGGCAGCGCCAGCGCCTCGAGCTCACGCGCTTTGCTGGACACGAGTCCCTCCGGCGGCCGAGAAGAAGACGGTGTCGCGATCGATGGTCGCGTGCAGCGGCTCGAAGCGCGGCTCGAGGAGCGCGAGCGCGCGGAAGAGCGGCGCGGCGGACTCGCCGGAGCGCGCGCGGAGGTCGACGCGCGGCAGCGAGAGCGTGACGTCGGCGCCGCGGCGCGAGGCATCGAGGAGGAATGTCGCCGCGGCGCTGATCATCTCCTCGAACGCCGCGTCGCTGACCTCGCGCGGCTTGTACGGATCGACGACCACGTGCACCGAGCGCGCGGACTCGAGCTCGGTCTGCTTCATGATCCAGCGGCCGAGGCTCGCGGACTTTTTCCAGTGCACGTGACGCAGCGAGTCGCCGCGCGTGTACTCGCGGAACGCGTGGATCTCCGAGCCGGCGCCGGGACGCTGCGAGCCCGCGTCCTCGCCCGCGACGGCGCGGTAGCGTTCTTCGAGTGCCGCGTTCGCGAGGATCTTCGGAAAGACGACCACTTCGCTGGCGACGCGCAGGCGGCGCTTCTTGAGAAAGAAGCCGAACGGATAGCGCGTGTACGAGTCGACGGCGGTGACGCGCGCGAGGCCGCGGCGATGGAAGAGGAACGACGCGGGCACGAGCCGTTCGGCGCGGCGCGGCAGGAGCGGGATCAGCACCGGCGCGGCGAGGCTGTCGGAGACGAGCACGACGTCGCGCACGTTCCAGATGCGCGAGCGGTTGCGGACGCGCAGCGTGCCGTCGGCGGGATGTTCCGCCCACGCCTCGCCGATGCCGCCGACTTCGACGGTGATGCTTTTCAGTCCGCCGCGCGAGGCCATGCCGGAGAGCAGCAGGCAGCCGAGCATGAACGACACGGCGATGTAGAGCGCGTTGTTGCCCGTGTTCAGCGCGGCCACGGCGAGGACGATCGTGGAGAGGATGTAGGTCGTGCCGATGCGCGTGAGGCGCACGACGCCGTTGAACTCGAAGCTCACTTGCAGAGCTCCGACGTGTAGCGCGCCTCCGCGGCGGCGATGGCCGGCGCCGCGAGTCGCGCACGTGCGGCGAGCGTCTCCTCGTGCGCGGCGAACCATTGCGTGAACGCGGCGATCAGCGCCGGGTACAGTTCTTTGCTGTAGCGCTTCTCGAGCGGAATGAGCTTGTCGTCGTACGTCCAAGCGACCATGAAGCCGGCGTCGGCTCTCTCGTCGAGAGAGATGGCGCGATTGGCAACGATGCGGCGGCCGATCTCGTAGGCGAGAAAGTCGCGTACGTCCGCATCATCCACATCCGAAACGAGCGTTTTCAGATGGAACGCGGCGGTGCTGACCTTGTCCTGCCGCGCGAGCTCCAGCGCAACGAGCGCGACGAGCATCTCCCGTCCCTGTGCCGGAATCGCGCCGTTGACGAGGATCGCGGCACCGCCCTCCTGACGGCGCACGATGTTGCGCCACGCACCTTCGATGTCGTCCGGCGCGACCGCCGGAAAAACGAGCGAGAGATACGTGATGTCGAGGAACCGCCGCTGCTCCTCGTCCGACCGACACGGCATCGTGCGCGCGTACGCGAACAGTTCGTCCGCGGGCCGATGGCGGACGAGCTCCTGCCAGTACTCCGCCAGCGCGCGGGAGACCTGCCACGGCCACGGCGTACGCGCGCGCTCTTCGAATGTCCTCGGAAACGGAATCAGCTTCTCCGGCACCTGGAACAGATGTCCGAGGACCTCGATCGTGCCGTGCGGCTGAGGAATGTAGACCGTGGCAAAGGCGCTTTCCGGCGGCATCTGCACGTACCAGCGGCCGTTGGTCGCGTCGCGCGCCGCGAAGTATCGCGGAAGGTACGACAGCGGCAGCGCGAGCGCGGCCTTGCGCGCGACGGCGAGCCGTTCCGCGTAGCCGGACTCCGGCGCCGTGATGAAGTTCCACGCCCGCTCCGTGGAGCTCAGCGCGTACGCGACGATCTTCGGATCCGCGCGCGACGCATCGTCATCCTGCGCGTGCAGCGGCAGCGCCGCGAGGATCACGAAGACGGCCGCGAGCGCGCGTCTCATTTGCAGAGCTCCGAGGTGTAGCGCGCCTCCGCGGCGGCGATAGCCGGCGCTGCAAGGCGCGCGCGTGCGGCGAGCGTCTCCTCGTGCGCGGCGAACCAACGCGTGAAAGCGGCGATCAGCGCTGCGTGCTTCGCTTCGAACAGCGTGTCGTCGTACGGCGCGAGCATGTCGCCGTACATCTTCGCGAGCAGAAAGCCGCCCGTGGCGCGCTCGTACGAACGGATCTCGCTGTTCGCGAGAATGCGCCGGCCGGCCTCGTACGCGACCGCATCGCGCAGCGGCTCCGCGGCGGGGATGCCGGTCATGTAGCCGGTGTAGAACGCGGCCTCGTAGACGTGATCGCGTTTCACCAGCTCGAGCAGCAGCAGCGCCGCCATCGCTTCGCGACCGCGCGGATTGCGGAAGACGTCATCGGCCGACCACTCCACCTCGGCGCCGGAGCGGCGGATGAGATTGCGCCACGCGCCGGCGATGTCGTCGGGAGGAACGTCCGCATGGATGGCCCCGGCTCGCACGACTTGGCGGAAACGGGCCACGTCCACGCGCGAGCGGCACGGCAGCGTGCGCGCGTACGCGTACCAGTCGTCCGCCGTCCGCGTGCGCTGCAGCGTCTGCCAGTACGCGGCTGCGGCGTCGGAGACCTGTTGCTGCCACGGCTGGCGCGCGCGTTCGGCGAACGTCAGCGGACGACCGGTCGACCGCGAAGACACCACATGCGGAGCGAGGTCGATCACCGGAGTGACGTCCGCGCGGACCTCGTAGCTGTGCACGCCATTCGGCCGCTCTTCCGGATACCGCTCCGCCGTCACGCCGCTGGTTTCGAAGTAACGCGGCACTAACGCCGCCAGAGGAAACTTCGTCGCCGCCTCGCGCGCGACCGCGAGCCGCTCCGCGTATGCCGACTCCGGCGCCGTGATGAAGTTCCACGCGCGCTCGGGTGAGCTCAGCGCGTACGCAACGATCTTCGGATCCGCGCGCGGCGCGTCGTCATCGTGCGCGTGCAGCGGCAGCGCCGCGAGCAGCACGACGGCGGCCGCGAGCGCGCGGTTCACCGCGGCACCGCGAGCTCGCCGACGATGCGCGCGATGAACTTCGCTTCCGGCGGCTGCTCGCCGCGCGCGAGCCGGCGATCCTTCATCACGATGCGGTGCGAGAGCACGGGCGTGGCGAGGCGCTTGACGTCGTCCGGCACGACGAAGTCGCGTCCGCTGACCATCGCCAACGCCTGACACGCTTTGAAGAACGTCAGCGCGCCGCGCGTGGAGACGCCCAGCGCGACGTCGGCGTGCGCGCGCGTCGTCTGCACGATCGTCATCAGATACTCGACCAGCGGCTCGCTCACGTGGATGTCGTCGACGCGCGCCTGCAGCGCGCGCAGCTCGTCGCCGCTCATCACCGGCTCGAGATGTTCGAGCGCGTTCTGGCCGCCGCCTTCGCGCAGCAGCTTCCGCTCGTCGGCCGCGTTCGGATAGCCGATCGTCAGCTTCATCAGAAAGCGGTCGAGCTGCGACTCCGGCAGCGGATACGTGCCGACGTGCTCGATCGGATTCTGCGTGGCGATGACGAGGAACGGCTCCGGCAGCGGCATGCGCCGCTTCTCGACCGTGATCGTGCCTTCGCTCATCGCCTCGAGCAGCGCCGACTGCGACTTCGGCGTGGCGCGGTTGATCTCGTCGGCGAGCAGGACGTTCGTGAAGATCGGCCCGCTGACGAACTCGAACTCCTGCTGGTCCTGGTTGTAGATCGTCACGCCGACGATGTCCGCCGGCAGGAGGTCGCTCGTGAACTGCACGCGCTGAAACTCGAGCGACAGCGAGCGCGCCAGCGCGTGCGCGAGCGTGGTCTTGCCGACGCCGGGCACGTCCTCGAGCAGGATGTGGCCCTTCGCCAGCAGCGCCGCGATGCAGAACTGCACGACCTCGGACTTGCCGCGGATGACGCGCTCGACGTTCGCCTGCAACGCGGCGATGCGGTCGAGAGAGCGGGAGATCGGCAATGCTTCGCTGGCCATCGTGATGTTTACGTCGCGCAGGTCGACGAGGTAACGAATTCCGTGCCCGGCTTATTTTAGGAACTTCTGCACGAGTCGGAGCCATGCCGTTGCGGGCGCCGCTGTGACGGATGCGAGTCGTCGCGACGAGGCGATGCGGGATATCGCTGAGGAGCGACGGCGCGGCAGACGGCGCAGCGCCGCCGCAACGGCACGGCTCCGACTCGTGCAGAGGTTCCTCAAAGACAGCGCGCCACCGCGGCGGCGAGCTGCTGCGGATCGACCGGCTTGCGGAGGAACTCGGCGAAGCCGGCGTCGAGCGCGCGGCGGCGGTCGTCGTCGCCGGTCGCGATGGCCGACACCGCGATCACCGGCACGCGCGCCACCGTTCCGACGCGCCGCACGAACGCGTACCCGTCTTCGCCCGGCATGGCGATGTCGCTGACGATCACGTCGAAGCGCTCGCGACGCACCGCCTCCATCGCCGCCGCGGCGGAGCTCGCCGGCGTCGTCGCCGCGCCGGCCTGTTCGAGCATCTTCGCGATGACGACCCGCGCGTCGTCATCATCGTCGACGACCAGCACGCGACGCCCGCGCAGCAGCTCGCCGAACGCCTTCGCACGCGGCGCGCTCGCCTCTTCTTCGCCGTCGCGCAGCAGCGGCACCTCGAAGCCGAACGTCGCGCCGCCTCCGATGCCGGGACTCGAAGCGTGCACCGTGCCGCCGTGCAGCTCGACGAGATGGCGCACCACGGACAGGCCGAGCCCGAGGCCGCCGAACTCGCGCGACGTGCTGCTGTCGGCTTGCCGGAAACGATCCCAGACATACGGCAGGAACGCCGGATCGACGCCGCGGCCGCTGTCGGTCACGTCGACGCGCGCATGGCCGTCGCGCGTCGTCAGCGTCACGCGCACGCTGCCGCCGCTCTTCGTGAACTTCACCGCATTCGACACGAGGTTCCAGACGATCTGGCGCAGGCGCCGCTCGTCGCCGCGCACGAGCACCGCCGGCGCGTCCGCGTCGAACGCCAGCGCGAGCGACTTCGCCTCGGCAGTCGGACGCACGGCCGTGACGACTTCGCCCGCGATCGAGCGCAGGTCCGCGGGCGCGAACTGCAGGTGCAGCGTGCCGGACGCCACGCGCGCGAGATCGAGCAGATCGTCGATGAGCTCTCCCTGCTGCCGCGCGCTGCGCAGGATCGTCTCGATGCCGGTGCGCGTCGACTGCTCGTCGGCGAGGCCGAGGTGGAGCATGTGCGCCCAGCCCGCGATCGCGGTGAGCGGGGTGCGCAGCTCGTGCGAGAGGGTCGCCAGGAATTCGTCCTTCGCGCGGCTCCCCGCCTCGGCTGCCTCGTACAGGCGCGCGTTGTCGAGCGCCATCGCCGCGCGCCGCGCGAGGTCTTCGACGAACGCCACATCGTCTTCACCGTAATGCCGCTCCGACTCGCCCGTGACGAGCACGAGCGCGCCGAACGTGCGCCCGCGCGCGATCATCGGCGCGATGATCGACGAGCGCAGCCCGAGTCCGCGCGCGAGCGCGAGATGCTCGGCGTCGCGCGCGATGGAAGTGAGATCGGCATCCGTGATCGTCTCGAGGAACTGCGTCCTGCCGCTCGCGAGCGCGCGCGTCACCGGGTCGACCTGAGGCGCGGGACGGAAACGGCGGTCCAGCTCGAACGCGAGCTCGACGCGCGCGGGATCGGTGTGCTCGACGACGAGGCGCTGGTACGGTCCGGCGTCGCGCACGATGTCGATCGCGCACCAGTCGCCGAGGGCGGGCACGCACAGCCGCGCGAAACTGCGCAGCGTCTCTTCGTAATCGAGCGACGCCGACAGCACCTCCGTCGCGCGATTGATGAACGCCGCGTGCTCCTCGTGCTGCTTGCGCTCGTGGATGTCGGCGGTGACGCCGATCCATTCGCGCAGAGCGGCGCCGTCGAACACCGGCACCGCTTTGATGGTGAACCAGCGATAGCGGCCGTTCGCCACGCGCACGCGGATCTCGTCCTCGTAGGCGGTGCGGGTGTCGCGCGCCGCGCGCCACAGCGCGATCGTGCGCGCGGAGTCGTCCGGATGCAGGACGCGCGCGCGGCCGCCGGCCTCGAACTCCTCGCGCGTCTGCCCGATGATCGCGCCCCATTCGTCGGACCATTCGATGCGGCCGTCCGACGTCGCGCGCCACAGCGCCTGCGCGGACGGCGCCGACTCGACGAGCGTGCGGTAGCGCAGCTCGCTCCGCGCGAGCCGTTCGTTCGCCGCCGCCGCGCGCTGTTCCGCGCGTCGGCGCGCGCCGACGGCGATGCTGATGCCGGTCGCGAACGAGGCGAAGAGCGCGAGCCGCACCGCGTCGAGCATGCTGTGCACCGCGAACGAGCCGAGCGGCGGCAGGATCAGGAACGCCGCCGCGAAGCAGCAGATCACGATCGACACGATCGCCGGTCCGGTGCCCGCCACAACCGCGGTGGTCAGCACCGCCGCCCACAGGAAGAAGAGCCGCATCGGCGCGAGGAACGCCGCCAGACCGTGCGTGAGCGCGATGGCCGCGGCCGTCGTCACGACCGCGATCGCGTAGCGGATGACGTTGCGCATCAATCGCGCGGCGTCGGGCTCAGAGCTTCTTGTAATCCGGCCCGCCGCCGCCCTCCGGCGGCACCCAGGTGATCACCTGATACGGATCCATGATGTCGCAGGTCTTGCAGTGAAAGCAGTTCGTGAAGTTGAGGAACGGCACCTTGCCGCGCCCGTCCGCCGTCGGTTTCGGCTCGTAGACGCTCGCGGGACAGAAGTGAAAGCACGGATTTCCATACTCTTCCGTGCAGCGCGTGATGCACACCTCGGTGTCGAGGATCAGCAGATGCGCCGGCTGATTCTCCTCGTGGATCACGCCGCCGTTGTAGACGTTCGTCACCTTGTCGAACGTGTACTGGCCGTCGTACTTCACTTTCGCCGGCGGATGCGGATCGTCCGCGCCGAAGTAGCGTTTGATGCGCACCATCCGCTCGTGTCCCGCGTGGCCTTCGAGGCGGTTCGCGACGCCGAAGCCGCGTCCGCCCGTCACCATGCCGAGGCCCGCGTTGATCATGCCGGCGAGCTGGCCGCTGTCGAACGCCTGATGGAAGTTGCGCTGCTTCCACAGCTCTTCCTTCGCCCACGACGCCTCGAAGAGCGTCTCGTATTCCTGCAGCTGGTTCGCGGAGTAGTCGTCGCCGAGGAGCGCGTGGAACGCCGCTTCGGCCGCGAGGATGCCCGACTTGAACGCGAGGTGAATCCCTTTGAGGCGCGCGCCGTTGAGGAAGCCGCCGGAGTCGCCGAGGATCATGAAGCCGTCGCCGTAGAGGCGCGGCATCGAGTAGTAGCCGCCTTCCGGAATCGCCTTCGCGCCCGCGGCGATGAGCTTGCCGCCCTCGAGGATCGCGCGCACCGATGGATGCAGCTTGAGGCGCTGCAGCTCGTTGTGCGGATCGAGCGTCGGGTTCTTGTAATCGAGACCGACGACGAGTCCGATGTCGACGATGCGGTCTTTCATCCCGTAGATGAAGGCGCCGCCGAACGTGTCCATGTCGAGCGGATGGCCGAGCGTGTGAATGACGCTACCCGCGGGATAGCGATCGTCCGGCAGTTGCCAGAGCTCCTTCACGCCGACCGAGTACACCTGCGGGTTCTTGCCTTCATAGAGATGGAAGAGTCCCGCGAGCTGCTTGGCGAGCGTGCCGCGCGGACCTTCGGCGAGGATGGTCAGCTTCGCGCGGATGTCGACGCCCGGCTCGAAGTTGGGCTTCGGCTGTCCGTTCTTGTCGATGCCCTTGTCTCCCGTGCGCACGCCGACGACGCGGCCGTTCTCGACGAGCACGCGCGTCGCGGCGAACTCGGGGAAGAGATCGACGCCCATGTCGCCGACGATCGGTCCCAGCCAGCGACAGAGCTCGCCCAACGAGACGACGTAGTTGCCGTGGTTCTGCAGCGGCGGCGGCATGACCGGCGCGACGATCTTCGACTTCTCGAGGAGATACCAGAACGCGTCCGACTTCACCGGCGACTCGACGGGACATCCGCGCTCGAGCCAGTCCGGCATCAGCTCGGCGATGCCGCGCGGATCCATGACCGCGCCGGAGAGCCCGTGCGCGCCGATCTCCTTGCCCTTCTCGAGGATGGCGATGGAAAGCCCTTCGAGCTTCTTCTCCGCATCGCTCTCGTTGTGCGCGCGAACCAGCTCGGCGAGTTTGTAAGCGGCCGCGAGACCGGCCGGCCCGGCGCCGACGATCACCACGTCGACGTCGAGAGTCTCGCGTTCGATACCCGGAAGTTCGGCCATGCGGATCAGCTCCTCGTGCGCGTAAGTCGCGGGCATTCTATGACGAGGCCACGCGCTCCGAGCCTCTGCTATCCTTCCCCCGCGCGATGACCGAGTATTACGCGCCGCTCGTCCTCCTCTTCCTCTGCAGCGCGCTGACTTCGTACGTGGCTACCGCCATCGTCCGTCAGGCCGCGCAGCACATCGGACTGGTCGACGTCCCCGGCGACCGCAAGATCCACCCGATCGCGACGCCGCGCCTCGGCGGCATCGCCATCATTTTCGGCTTCGGCTTTCCGCTCCTGCTCCTCGCCGCGAACCCGCGCGCCGCCGATCTCGTCTCCAAGAATCTGACGTATCTGTTTGCCGTCCTCGCCGGCGGCTCGCTCATCGTCGGCCTCGGCGTGTACGACGATCTCATCGGCACGAACGCGCAGAAGAAGTTCGCCGTGCAGTTCCTCGCCGCGCTGATCCTCGTCTCCTTCGGCTTCCAGTTCGAGTTCGTCTCCGTCGCCGGCGCGGTCATCCATCTGGGACTTCTCGGCGCGCTGCTGTCGATGTTCTGGGTCGTCGGCGTGATGAACGCGATGAACTTCATCGACGGCATGGACTCGCTGGCGACGGTCGTGTCGATCACCATCGCCATCGCCTTCTGCATCATCGCCGTGCTGCGCCACGACGCGTTCTCGCTCGTGGTGATGATCGCCTTGAGCGGCGCGCTGCTCGGCTTCTATCCGTGGAACCGCCCGCCGGCGAAGATCTTCATGGGCGACACGGGAAGCCTCTTCATCGGCCTGCTGCTCGCCGCCGGTTCGATCGCGCGTCCGAGCAAGTCGCCCACCGCGCTCATCATCGGCGGGCCGATCCTCGCGCTCGCGCTGCCGGTGATCGACACGCTCATCGTGATGCAGCAGCGCTTCACCGGAAAGGCGACGCTCGGCACGCGCCTCAGCCGCGTCTTCACCGCGGATCGCCGGCACATCCACCACATCCTCGTCGAGCGCTACGGCAGCGACGGCAAAGCGATCTTCGCGATCTGGCTGATCACCGTGCTCTTCGCGGCGTCGGCGGTGCTGACCGTCGTCGGCGAAACGAAGTGGGTCGGCTATGGCTCCGGCGCGCTCGCGCTGCTCGTGCTGCTCTTCCTGCGCTATCTGCCGCGCCGGCGGATTTCGTGAACATTCTGCTGCTCGCGCCGGATGCGTACGGCGGCCACGGCGGCATCGCGCTCTATCTCCGCGAGCTCACGCTGGCGCTGACGCGCGTCGCGGAGCACGTGACGGTCATCCCGCGCGTGATGCAGACGGAGATCCACGACGTGCCGCCGAGCGTGACGTTCGTCGCCGACGCCGCGCGCGGACCGGTTGCGTATCTGAATGCGCTGCGACGCGCGCGCGGCGCGGACCTCGTGATCTGCGGACACGTGAATCTGCTGCCGTTCGCGTGCATGCTCGCGCGGCGGCCGCTGCTGGTCGTGTACGGCATCGAAGTGTGGCAGCCGCCGGCGCGGAAGCTCTCGCGTCCGCTGCTGCATCGCACGCGCGCGGTCGTTTCCATCAGCGCCATCACGCGCGACCGCATGCTGGCGTGGTCCGGCTATCGCGGCCCGACCTTCATCGTGCCGAACTCGATTCACGCCGACGAATACGGCATGCGCGCGAAACGCCCGGAGCTCGTCGCGAAATACGGGCTCGCCGGAAAGCGCGTGATCCTGACGGTGGGAAGGCTCGACGCGCGCGAGCGGATGAAAGGCTTCGACGAGATCATCCGCATGCTGCCGTCGCTGCCGGACGACGTCGTGTATCTCATCGCCGGCGGCGGCGACGACGCGCCGCGCTTGCAGCGGCTGGCGATGGACGCGGGCGCCGGCGATCGCGTGCGCTTCACGGGGCTCTTCGACGATCGCGAGAAGCCGGATCTCTACGCGCTCGCGGACGTCTACGCGATGCCGAGCCGCGGCGAAGGCTTCGGCTTCGTCTTCCTGGAGGCGCTGGCGTCGGGCGTGCCGGTCATCGGCAGCAGGATCGATGGCGGACGCGAAGCGTTACGCGACGGCCAGCTCGGGATGCTCGTCGATCCCGATGATCCCGGCGAGCTGCGCGACGCGATCGTCGAGTCGCTCGCGCGCGGCAAGCAGATCCCGGAAGGGCTCGACTACTTTTCGTTCGAGAACTTCGCCGAGCGCGTGAGCCGCGTGATCCGCTCCGCCGGCGGGATCGAACGGATTTCGTAGTAGCGGCGCTGCGCCGGCGCGTCGCGCGTTTCTTTCCCCTTCTGCGGCCGGTGCCACAGATGGACGATCGGCAGATAGCCGAACGCGTAGACGCCGCCATGCTCCTCGGCGCGCTCCCAGAACTCGTTGTCCTCGCCGCCCCAGCCGACGAACTCCTCGTCGAAGCCGCCGATGGCGCGATACGCCGCCGTCGTCGCCGCCACCGAGCCGCCGCGCAGGTTCTGCACGACCGAGGAGTCGACGTCCGTGCGCAACGCGCCGCCGTCGAAGATCCGTCGCGTCTCCGCTTCCTCGAGATAGAAGATGAAGCGCTTGAGATCGATGAAGTGCGCGCCGTCGCGCGCGCGCGCCGCGAGCTCGAATGCGTACTTTGACGGCAGCAGCATGTCGTTGTCGTGCAGTACGAGCACCGAGCCGCGCGCGAGCTGCAGCCCGTCGTTGAACGTCGCCGCGCGGCAATAGTCGAAGTCCGCCGCGACGGGCGTGTGGAGATAGCGCACCCACGACGGCAGCTCGCGCTCGATCTCGCGCCGCGCCGACTGCTCGATGACGATGCACTCGATCCCGACGCCTTCCTGCCCCGCAATGCTGCGCAGCGTCGCCAGGAGATTCGGCAGCCGCTCCACGCCGCGATGCCCGATGAGAAACGTGACCTCCGGCGTCGCCGACAGCGCCGCCGGCGTCTCCCGCATCGCGATCGGCCACTGCGCCAACGCGCGCCGCATCAGCCAATGCCCGGCGGACGGATACACCGCCGGCAGATGCAGGTTCGACGTGAACGCCCACTCGCACCGCACGCCGCGCCCATCCGAGACGATGCGCTCGTCGCGATTGCGAATGCGCGTCCAGTCGCCGCCGATGTGCCGCAGAAAATTCGGCCAGTCGTAAACGAGCGCGCCGGCGCGCTGGCGGAGGGACATGCGGCGCAGATTCTAGCGGGCCCGTTCGACGGCTGCTCGACGCGATCCGGTACGGCCCTCATGCCGAACATATCCGCATGAAAATCGTCGATACGTATCAATAGGGGCGGAATTCGGCAGAGACCACGATTACCCTGCGTGCCGAGGAGGACTTCATGCCTGCAATCCAGAGCGTCTATTTCGGACTCACCCCCGGCCCGTATGAGCGCGATGGCAACGACCCCGCGGTCGCCATCAACAGGGATGACCAGGTGGTAGCCATTCACCGGGCCGACGACAACGGGCTGCATTTCCGGGTGGCGGAGTTGAAGAATCTCTCGCTGAAGTTCGAGGAAGCGCCGGCGTCGTTCGCGACGGGCGGGAATCCGTCGGTCGCGGTCGTGCGCGATACGGTCATCGAAGCGCACGACGACGGCAACGGGAAGGTGTTCTACTCCGTCGGCGCGCTGCAGACGGACTCCGTGTCGGCAGGCAGCGTGGTCGAGTTTCCGAACGATCCCGGCGCTTCCGGCGCCACCCGCTCCACTCCCGCGATCGCGGTGAATACGCACGGCGTCGCGGTGGTGGTGTACGCAAAGAATTCGGATCTGGTCTGGCACGTCGGGCAGCTCAACGGCCGGGCGCTGACCTGGTCCGCGGGTGCGACGCTCGTGACGAACCGCACCAATCCGTCCGTGGCGATCAATGCCGGCGGGCGGGTGGTGGTGGTCTTCGAAGAGGGAGATTCTCTCCGTTACCGCGTCGGCCAGTACGTGGCTCCGCGCGGCCAGACATCCGCCTCGATCACGTTCCATGCGGAGCAGTCGTACGACGACGGCGACAATCCCTCCGTCGCGCTCACCGATGACGGCGCGGTATTCGAGATGCACACTGCCGCGCTCTCCAGGACGCTCTACGAGCGCGTCGGCACCATCTCCGCCGACGGAGCATCGATCGACTGAAAGGACTTCATCAAGAAAGGCACGTTCTCTTACGAGCTCGACGACGGCCAGCGGGCGAGTGTCGCGACGAACGGCTCGTATGCTGTGCAGGTCCATCAGTCGGAGAGCGCATCGACGCTCTTCGGAAACGCCTCCGTCGTGTTCGATCGCGCCAACTGGATGGGCGATCATCGCCAGCAGTTGGGCGACAAGAAGCTGCGCGAGCTCGTCCTCGCCGCGTCCCACGATTCGGCGCAGTACGACTCAGGCGTCGCCCTGCAGGCCCAGACCCTGACGATCGGCCAGCAACTCGCCGCCGGCATCCGCTGGTTCGATCTCCGCGTCGGTTACGCCGACGGCAAGCTCAAGATCCATCACGAGCGTTTCTACGGCGTCGACTTCGCGACCGTGCTGGACGATGTCGGCAATTTCATGGCCAGCCATCACGAACTGGTGCTTCTGAAGATCTCGCACTTCCGCGACTTCAATGCCGAGCGCTTCCGCTCCGCGCTCCTGCTGATCGTCAACAGGCTGGGCCCGTACCTCGTCACCGGCGCTCTCGACAACCGCGTCGCGGCGACACCGATCAGTCGCTTCATCGGCCGGAACGCAGGGGCCGTACTGGTCTTCGTGGACAACAACGACGACTCGGACGCGACCAAAGCGGAGTTCGACTTCGATCCGACGCTGCGGACCTACAAAGTCCTCCGCAGATACCGCGACTGGTATGCGCCGATCCGCAGAACGGCGACCTCACCGTCTTCGACATCTACAGCAACACGTCGACCTTCGAGACCATGGTTCGTGGGACGGACGACGATGCCGATCGAACGCATGCGGTCGCGCGCGACGGCAGCCGTCTTCCCCAGGGGCAGTTCCCGAAGTACCGCCTCTTCGACGGCGTCTGCCGCTTCCAGAATGCAGCCAGCGAGAACGTGCCGTGCGACCTGTTTTTGCTGTCGTGGACGATCACCGTCGGCGGCAGCCCGCCGGTGAACTACAACAAGGAGACCACCAAACGCCTCGTCGACTCGCTGGCGGACCTCCGCGCGCAGCTTCGTTCGAACGAAAACGGCCACGGAAAAATCATCAATCTTCTCTACACCGACATTTCCCAGCAGACGCGCGCGGCCGACGTGGCGCTGGTGCGGAATGGGCTGGTGAGGTGAAGGAGAAACGGCCAGTCAAACGGACGATTGCCCCGAAGGTGCCGCCCCTTCTGCGACCGCGCGCACGATCGCCGCGTCCGGCATCCCCGACCAATGCGGCCACTCGTCTCCCGGCGCCGCGTGCGCACGACGCCGCACGCGGCGCACGAGCTCGGCGAGGGTGGGCGGGAGGTGGAGGCGCGTGAGCAGTCCCGCGTCGCGCGGCGCATCGGGAAACGTCGTGCCGATCCGCGGCGGTCGCGCGAGCGCGTCGCGGAACGCCGCGGCCCACGCGTCGATTGCGCCCTCCTCGGAACGGATGCCTTGCTGCGAGTCGCGCGCGGCGCGTGAGAGCGTTTCGAGTCGCGCGCGGTCGCGATGCAGCGACTCGAGGGCATCGGCGGCGGCGCGGATGTCGCCGACGTCGAACGTCAGCGCGTTCACGCCGTCGATGAAATCCTCGGCTCCGGTGAAGCGCGAGACCACCGGCACCACGCCGTGCGCCATGGCCTCGCGCGGAGCGATGGTCATCCCTTCCCACTCCGCGAAATGCACGACGACGTCGAGCTCGGGATAGACGCGCTCGTACAGCTCGCGCGCCGACAGCCAGCCGTGAAACCGCGCCTCCGGCAGCTGCGCGCGCAGCTCGTCCGCAAGCGTGCCGTCGCCGGCGACGTCGAGCGTGAACGGCACGCCGCGGCGCGTGAGCTCGTCGCGCAGGAGCGGCAAATCGCGCAGCCGCTTCTGCACCTGCTCGATGCGTCCGACGTAGCCGATGCGCAGCGGCCCGTCGTGCGGGACGCGTACGCGATGCGGCGGCGCGACGCCGCCGGGAATGCTCACGACATTCGTCAACGTCGTCAACGCGCGAACGGTCGCCGCGATTCGCTCGCCGCTCGTCACGCACAGGTCGACGAAGTCCTGATACCGCGCGAGATCGACAAAGTACTCCGCCTCGTATGCCTGCACCGTCACCGCGAGACGCAGGCGATGTCCGCGCAACTTCAGCTCGCTGCAGACCGGATACGCGTCGAACATCCGCGCGATGAGCACGACGTCGGGATCGACGGCCTCGATCGCGCGGCGCAGCGCGCTACGGCGGCCGTAGACCGTGCCGCTCGTGCCGTCGACGTCAACGCCTCGCACATCGGGAAAGGCCGCGCGGAACCGCGCCGGATCGTGGAAGCGCGCCCCTTTCGCGAGGCCGAACACCACCTCGAAGCCGCGCGAGGGCAGTCCGCGCGCCAGCGACTCGAGGATCCGTTCGACGCCGCCCTGCAGGTAGTACGACGGCGTGCAGATGAAGAGGCGCGGCACGGCACGCATTGTAAGTATCCTTGCGCCGATGCAGCCGGCTCTCGTCACGACGATCATCCCGGTCTACAACCGCGTGGCCATGCTGCGCGAGGCCGTGGAGAGCGTGCTCGCGCAGACGTACCGGCCGATCGAGATCGTGATCGTCGACGACGGCTCGACCGACGACACGCCCGCCGCCGCCGACGCGCTCGCCGCCACGCATCCGGAAATCCGCGTCGTTCATCAGGCCAACACCGGCGTCGGTCTCGCGCGCGAGGCGGGCCGCCGCGCCGCGCGCGGGGAGTTCATCCAGCACCTCGACAGCGACGACCTGCTCTACCCGAACAAGTTCGCGCTGCAGGTCGCGGGACTGCGCGCGCATCCCGAATGCGGCGTCTCGTACGGCTGGACGCGCGCGCAGAATCCCGACGGCAGCTACGAGCCGGCGCCGACGAAACGCACCGGCGAGCGCATCGAGACGATGTTCCCGTCGATGCTCGCCTCGCGCTGGTGGCACACGCTCACCGGTCTCTATCGCGCGTCGCTCCTCGACGAGGCCGGCCCGTGGCTGAACATGCGCAACGAGGAAGACTGGGAGTACGACGCGCGCGTCGCGGCCCTCGGCGTGCGCCTGCACTACGTGCCCGAATGGATCTGCCATTACCGCCTGCACGGCCTGGGGCAGCTGTCGGCGAACGGGCTTCGTCCCGACGTGCTGCGCGACCGCACGCGCGCGCACACGCTCATCCTCCGCCACGCGCAGCGCGCGGGCATTAGCCCCGAGGTGCCGGAGATGCAGCACTTCTCCCGGGAGCTCTTTTTGCTGGCACGGCAATGCGGCGCGGCGGGATTGGCGGACGAGTCGCGCACGCTCTTCGAGCTCTCGCGCGAGGCCGCGGGCGACGGGCGCGACCGCCTGCAGTACCGCGTCTACGCGCGTGTCGCGCAACTCATCGGCTGGACCGGCGCAGGGCGCCTGTCCATCCTCTCGGATCGGCTGCGATGGTGACGCTCTCGGTCGTGATGTCGGTCTACAACGGCGCGGCGACGCTGGCGGCGACGCTCGACAGCCTGCTCGCGCAGACGTTCCGCGACTTCGAGGTCGTGGTCGTCGACGACGGCTCGAGCGACACGACGGACGTGATCCTCGCCGGCTACGCCGCCCGGGACCCGCGCATCCGCGTGCTGCCACAGGCGAACACCGGCCTCACGCTCGCGCTCGTGCGCGCGTGCCGTGAGGCGCGCGGCGCGCTGCTCGCGCGTCAGGACTGCGGCGACCGTTCGCTGCCGGAGCGCTTCGCGAAACAGCTCGCGCTCATCGGCGAAGGACACGTCCTCGTCTCGTGCGCGACGCGCTTCGTGACGCCGGACGGCGAGCTGCTGTACGACACGCACGCCGACGGCACGGCCGTGCGCGACAGCCTGCTGCGCGATCCACGGAAGCGCGTGCACGGCATTCCGTCGCACGGCTCCGCGCTGTTCCGCCGCGACGACTACTTCGCCGCGGGCGGCTACCGCCCGCAGTTCCACGTCGCGCAGGACCTCGACCTCTGGATCCGCCTCGCCGCGCGCGGCACGATCGGCATCGCGCGCGAGGTGCTGTACGAGGCCACGCTCGACCCGCGCGGCATCAGCGGCATCGGCCATCGGCCGCAGGCGCGGCTCGCGGCCATCGCGGTCGCCCTTCGCGATCGTGCGAACGACGGCGCCGATGACGCGGCATTGCTCGCGGAAGCCGATCGGATCCACCGGCCGCGCGTCACGCCGAAGGGCGAGGCCGCGGGACTCTACTTCATCGCCAAGGTCCTGCGCCGCCGGCGCAATCCGAGGTGGCGCGCGTACCTGCGCCGCGCGCTGGCGAAGAACCCGCTGCATGTGAGAGCGTGGCTGTCGCTGCTGCAGCGATGAATGCGGCGAAGAACACCGCGGCGACGGCAACGATGCGATCATGGCCGCGCGTGTATCGCGTCGCGCTTCTCGCCTCGCACGTCATCCAGTACCAGGCGCCGTTCTACCGGCTCCTCGCCGCGCATCCGGAGCTCGACCTGACTGTGTTCTACGGCTCGCGCGCCGGCGCGGAGACGTATCACGACGCGGAGATGCAGACGACGCTGCAGTGGGACGTCGATCTCCTGGCCGGCTATCGCCACGTGTTTCTCCGCAACTTCGGGCGCGGCGAAGGGTGGGCGCGGCTCGTCAATCCCGGCATCGTCCCGCAGCTTCTCTTCGGCCGCTACGACGCCGCGATTCTCTTCCTCGGCTGGGGCACGATCACGTCGCTCCTCGCGCTCGCCGCGTGCCGCATGCGGGGGTTGCCGGTGTTCGTCTACGGCGACAGCAACGAGATTCCGCGCGGCGGCAGTCTCGCGCACGGACTGCGGCGCGCGCTCTTCGCGCTCGTCGACGGCTTCCTCGTCTCCGGCAACACGAACGCCGATTACTACGCGCATTTCGGCGCGGACCGGCGGCGCTTCTTCTCCGTGCCGTGGGCGATCGACAACGACCGTTTCGCGAACGAGAGCCGCTTCGCGCCGGGCGAGCGGGCGGCGCTGCGCGCGCGCTTCGGCGCGGACGACGACCGCTTCGTCGTCATCTACTCCGCGAAGCTGCTGCCGCGCAAAGATCCGATGACGCTCCTCCGCGCGGTCGACGCGATGCGCCACCGCGCCCGCACCACCGTCGTCTTCCTCGGCCACGGCGCGTTGCGCGACGAGCTCGAGGCGTTCGCCCGCGCGCGCGGGCTCGATGCGCGCTTCCCCGGCTTCATCAACCAGCGCGACCTGCCGCGGCATTACGCGATGGGCGACGTCTTCGTGCTGCCGTCGACGTACGAGCCGCGCGGCGCCGTCGTGAACGAAGCCATGGCCTGCGGCCTCCCGGTCATCGCCACGAGCGCCTCCGGCTCGGCGGGCGACATCGTGCGCGACGGCGACAACGGCTTCGTCTTCGAGGCGGGCGATGCGGCGACGCTCGCGCGGCAGCTCGATGCGCTCGCGGAGGACCGCGCGTTGCGCGCGCGCATGGGCGAGCGCTCGCGCGAGATCATCGCCGCGTGGGACTATGCCGCCGGCGTCCGCGGCGTGCTGGAGGCGCTGAGGTCCACATGTTGACCATCGCCATCCCGACGTACAACCGCGGCGCGGTGCTGGTCGAGACGATCCCGCTGCTGCTCGCGCTGGCGCCGCGCGCGGACGAGATCGTGCTCGTCGACCAGACCCGCGCGCATCCGCCGGAGATCGACGCGCGGCTCCGCGCGTGGGAAGCCGAGGGCGCGATCCGCGTCATCCGACTCGACGCGCCGTCGATCCCGCACGCGATGAACGTCGCGCTCGCGGAAGCGCGCAACCCGTACGTGCTCTTCCTCGACGACGACATCGCGCCGGCGCCCGACCTCGTGGCCGCGCACGCGCGGGCACTGCAGACGCCGGGCGTGTGGGCGGTGGTGGGACAGGTGCTGCAGCCGGGCGAGACGCCGCGGCATTACGACGACGCGACGCTGCACCGCGGCGCGATCCGCGACCTCGAGTTCCGCTTCCATCACGACGAAGCGTGCGACGTCGAGAACGTCATGGCCGGCAATCTCTCCGTCGACCGCGCGCGGGCGCTGTCGATCGGCGGCTTCGACGAGCGCTTCATCGCCGCCGCGTATCGCTTCGAGACCGACTTCGCGCTGCGTCTCGTCGAGGCGGGCGGCCGCATCCGCTACGAGCCGCGCGCGTCGATCCGGCATCTCAAGATCCCCACCGGCGGCGTGCGCGCGTACGGAGACCACCGCACCAGCGCCTCCCCCGCCCATTCGATGGGCGACTACTATTTCGCTCGTAGACACGTGCCGGCTTTCTGGCGCTACGCGCTGCGCCGCCTGCGGCAGAACGTCGCCACCGGCTATCACCTCAGGCATCCGTGGGCGATCGCGCCGAAGCTCGTCGGCGAACTGCGCGGCCTCGCGGCGGCTTTACGTGCGCGGCGTCAGGCGCAACATCAGGGGCGAAGGGAATAGTTGTCCGTCACCGGTTGCTCAACGCTGCGATGGCGCTGATCGCCTACCTCATGCTCCTCGCGGGCTGCACCGCGTACGCCAGCCTCGACTGGCGCCGCGGCTGGTATCTGCTGCTCGCCTGCGGCGTGCTGCAGGATCCGGTGCGCAAGCTCACGCCCGGCACGCCGGTCACCATCTCGTTCAGCATCATCCTCATCTACGCGATGATCCTCTTCACCGCGCGCAAGGAGATGGCCGCGGCGCTGACGGATTTCAGCCGGCGCTTCGCCAACCTCTACTCCGCGACGTTCATCCTCATTCTCACGCTGGCCATCGCGGCGATGAACGGCCTGGTGACGTACGGCGTCGACAACTGGAAGGTGCCGATGCTCGGCCTCTTCACCTATCTCGCGCCGCTCCCCGCGATCATCCTCGGCTACACGTGGCTCCAGCGCGAGGAGCAGCTCTACCAGCTCTACCGCGTCTACGCGGCCATCACGTCCATCGCGCTCATCGGCACGATCCTCGAGTACTTCCGCGTGCGGTCGCCGGTGCTGGGACTGGTCGCGCAGCCGGGCGTCGACTACATCCGCTACTTCAGCGGCATGGAAGTGCGCCTCCTCTCCGGCTTCTACCGCAGCCCCGACATCATGGGGTGGCACGCGGCCACGCTGACCGCCATCGCCATCACCATGGCCCTGCGCTCCGGCGTGCGCAAGCAGGTGCTGATCTGGATGAGCGTCTCCGCGTGGGCGTTCCTCACCTGTCTCATCGCCGGCCGCCGCAAGGCGACGTACTTCGTCGTCGTCTACGCCGCGGTCGTGCTGTGGCGCTACTTCCGCCGCGTGCAGAACGCGCAGGTGTTCTCGCTCGCGGGCGTGATGCTGATCCTCTGGACGGTCATGCACCACATCGCCGCGGGGCAGCAGTCGAGCGCGTACGCGCGCGCCGCCGCCGCGTCGCAGGACGAGATCACGCATCGACTCGAGGGCGGCGCGTGGGCCACGTTCCAGCAATACGGCTTCCTCGGCGCGGGACTCGGCACGGCGACGCAGGGCGCGCAGCACGTGCTCAAGGGCAGCACCGAGCAGCTCGGCTGGCAGGAAGGCGGCCTCGGCAAGCTGGCCATCGAAGTCGGCCTGCCCGGTCTCCTCGCCATCGCGTTCGTCGCGTGGCTGCTCCTGGCGATGCTGATGCGGCTGACGAAGATCCCCGACGTCCCCGGCTCCTCGCAGCTCGGCCGCGTCTCGCTGTTCGGCCTCTTTCTCGCGAACGCGGCCACCTTCACCGCCTCGGCGCAGGCGTACACGGACGCCGTGCTGTCGCTCTTCACGGCGTTCCTCATCGGCTGTCTCTTCGCCACCGCCGCGCTCGACGAGCGTCTGCCGGCGGCGGAGAAGAGCGACGCCGCGCAGCCGCAGCAGTTGACGGCACCGGCGACCGCGTAGCACCGTAGCGCCCGCGTGAGGCTGCTCCACGTCGTCCCGACGTATCTCCCGGCGCGCCGCTACGGCGGCCCGATCGTGGCCGTCCACGGACTCTGCAAGGCCCTCGCGGCGCGCGGCCATGAAGTCAAGGTGTTGACCACCAGCGTCGACGGCGACGGCACGCTGGACGTCCCGCCTTCCGTCACGATGGACGGCGTCGAGGTCCGCTACTGCGCCTCGCCGTTTCCCCGCCTCTACTGGTCTCCGGAGATGCGGCGCGCCCTCGAGACGGAAGTGCCGAACGCCGACCTCGTGCACAGCCACGCCGTCTATCTCTGGCCGGGCGTCGCCGCGGCGCGGCGCGCGCGGCGGCATCGCGTACCGTACGTCATCACGCCGCGCGGCATGCTCGTGCCGGAGCTGATCCGCGCGAAGAGCCGGGCCGCGAAAACGCTCTGGCTGCGCCTCGTCGAACGCCGCGCCCTCGCCGGCGCCGCCGCGATCCACTTCACCTCGCGGCTCGAATGGGACGACGCGAAACGCACCGGCGTGCCGCTGCCGTCGCCTTTCGTGGTGCCGAACGGCGTCGACGTCCCGCCGCGTCCCGACGTCGCGCGCGACGAGCGCATGCTGCTCTTTCTCGGCCGCATCAACTGGAAGAAAGGACTCGACCGCGCCATCGAGGCGCTGCCGCCGGACGCGCACCTCGTCATCGCCGGCAACGATGAGGAACAGCTGACGCCGAAGCTGCAGGCGCTCGCGCAGCAACGCGGCGTCGCCGCGCGCGTGACGTTTCCGGGGGCGGTCTACGGCGCGGCGAAAGACGAGCTGCTCGCGCGCGCGGCGCTCTTCGTGCTGCCGTCGCGCTCGGAGAATTTCGGCAACGCGGTGCTGGAAGCGCTGGCGATGGAGACGCCGGTCGTGCTCTCGTCCGAAGTCGGTCTCGCGGATGACGTCGTGCGCGCGGATGCCGGCGTCGTCGGACTGGAACGCGTCGGAGAGTTGCTCGCGGACGGCGCGCGTCGCGCGCAGATGGGACGCAACGGCCGCACGCTCGTGGAATCGCGCTTCACGTGGGAACGCGTGGCGCAGCAGATGGAAGAGGCGTATTCGTGCTCGATCAGATCACACCGGTCGTCCTGACGCGCGACGAGGAGGCGAACATCGCCCGCACGCTCGGCCAGCTGACGTGGGCGGCCGAGGTGATCGTCGTCGACAGCCTCTCCACCGATCGCACCGTGGAGATCGCGCGCAGCTTTCCCAACGTCCGCGTGCTCTCGCGCGCGATCGACTCGATCGCCGGACAGTCGAACCACGGCATCGCCGCCGCGCGCACGCCGTGGATGCTGCTGCTCGACGCCGACTACTTCGTGACGCCGGAGCTCGTGGACGAGCTGCGCGCGCTCGCGCCGGACCGCGACGCGTACATCATCGGCTTCACGTACGCGATTGGCGGCAAGCCGCTGCGCGCGTCGCTGTATCCGCCGCGCATCGTGCTCTTTCACCGCGACCACGTGCGCGTCTGGCAGGATGGCCACACGCCGCGATTCACGCCCGACGCGGAACCGGGCCATCTCCGCGGACGCATCATTCACGACGACCGCAAAGACTTCCGCCGCTTCCTCCAACGGCAGCGTCGCTACATGCGCCAGGAAGCGGAGAAGTTGCGCACCGCCGATCCGAAGACGCTCAACGCCGCTGCGCGCGTGCGCAAGCTGATCGTCGTCGCGCCCTTCGCCGTCGTGCTGCACACGCTCTTCGTGCGCGGCGTGATCCGCGACGGCGCGGTCGGCCTGCGCTACACGCTCGAGCGCTTCCTCGCGGAGCTGATGCTGTCGTGGGAACTGCTCAGGCCTTCGCGATGAGGAACGCGAACGCGGCGGCGATGACGAGCAGCTCGTACGCAACCATCATCCGCGAACGCGACGCGACGATGCTCCGGCGCAGGATGAGCCACGCGATCGTGACGAACGGCGCGAAGTAGAGCTCGTAGGTCACCGACATCGCCACGACCGGTCCGGCCGCGGCGACCGTCCAGACGCGCAGCTCGTCGATCTCGTCGTTGCGCGGCGTCGTGAAGAGCGTCGCGCCAAACGCGGCCAGGAGCGCGGCGGCCGCGATGGCAAACGCATACGAATGCGACGCCGCGATGAGCGTCGCGACCGGACCGGCCAGATAGTCGTTGATCGTCGCCGTGCGATCCATGAGCCGCGTCGCATACGTCCAGACCGCGGTGAACGGTACCGCGATCGCCGTCGTCGTCAGCGCGCGCTTCCACGGGACCCGCAGCAGCGGCACGATCCAGACGCCGGCCATGACCAGGAGGCCAAGGGGCGCGCGCGGATTCAATCCCTGCACGGGACGCCCGATCGCCGCGGCCGTGAACGCCGGCGGCACCGCGCCGCGCCAGTACAGCACGAGCGCGGCGAGCGGCACGAGCGACAGTCCGTACAGCACCATCTCGCGCGGCATGCGGCGCAGCAGCGCGCGCAGCGCCAGCGCGATCGCCATCGCCGCCGCGGCCTGATGAATGATCGCCGCGGCGGCGAGGATCAGCACCGCCGTCCACCGCCGCCCGCGCTGCGCACAGAGATATGCGACGGCCATGAGCACGATCGCGATCTCGTGGTGCTTCAGTGAAAACGCGTTCGCCAGCAGCGGCGGATAGCAGCCGCTCATCACCACCAGCAGCGCCGCGCGCCACGAGTCGCGCTCCGCGAGCAGCGCCGCCGTGACGCAGACGATGCCGACCGCGGCGAGCGTGGTCAGCGCGCGCAGCATCGCCACGCTCGCGCCGAGCCGCGCCAGCGAGCCCTGAATCAGCAATCCGAGGGGCGGCATCGGCATCGGATAGTCGAGCGGCACGTGGGGAAGGCGCGCAGCGAAGTAGTCGACCGCGGGCGCGTAGAAATGCGCCTCGTCGAAACCGAGCGGCGCGCGCCAGTAATGCAAAGCGCCCAGTGCGAGAAGCACCGCCGCGTATGCGGCTGCCGCAATCCAGACGCGCTTCATTCAGTGCCGCTTCATCAGACCCGCTGGATCATCAGATCGCCCATCACGAGCAGATCCATTTTCGTGCGCAGAAAACAGTCGAGCGCTTCGGCCGGATTGTTCACGACCGGCTCGTTCTCGTTGAACGACGTGTTGAGCACGATCGGAATCCCGGTCGCGTCGCGGAACGCCTCGATGAGATGGTAGTAGCGCGGATTCTGCGCCTCCGTCACCGACTGCAGCCGCCCCGAGCCGTTCACGTGCGTCACTGCCGGAATCTGCGCGCGCTTTTCCTCGCGGATCTGGTAGACCTGCAGCATGAACGGCACGTCGTAGTCGGTCTCGAACCAATCGCCCACGGCGTCGCGCAGGATCGACGGCGCGAACGGACGGAACGACTCACGCCGCTTGATCTTCTGGTTGAGGATGTCCTTCATGTTCGCGCGGCGCGGATCGCAGACGATCGAGCGGTTGCCGAGCGCGCGCGGCCCCCACTCCATCCGCCCCTGGAACCAGCCCACGACGTTCCCCTCGGCGACTTGCGCCGCCGTCCGCGCGCAGAGCGCGCGCTCGTCGTGCACGCGCTCGATCGTGCAGTGCGCCTCGTCGAGATCCGCCTTGCGCGCCGCGACCGCGCGGTCGACCGCGTCGTCGTCGTATTGCGGACCCCAGTACGCGTGATCCATCACGAAGCCGCGCGGCTGATGCAGCGTCTCGTTCCAGACCCAGTACGCCGCGCCGATCGCGCCGCCCGCATCGCCCGCCGCCGCCTGGATGTAGAGATCGCGATACGGCGAGCGATCGAACACGAGCCCGTTCGCGACGCTGTTGTAGCCGCAGCCGCCGGCGAGGCAGAGCGCGGAGAGCTTTGTTTTCGCGTGCAGCGCATTCGCGAGCGCGAAGTACGCCTCCTCGAACATCGCCTGCATCGACGCGGCGAGATCCTTGTGGCGCTGCTCCATCGGATCGCGCGGATCGCGCACGGGGCCGAGCAGCTCGACGAGCTTCTCCGAGAACACGGGGCCGATCGTCGGCGAGCCGCCCTGCCACGTCATGTCCAGGCCCGCGGTGTGATGCGTGAAGTAGTCGAGGTTCAGCGCGAAGCGGCCGTTCTCGACGTGCACGATGTCGCGCATCTCCTTCAGAAACGACGGCTGCCCGTACGGCGCGAGGCCCATGACCTTGTACTCGTCGCCGTAGTGCGGGAAGCCGAGGTACTGCGTCATCGCTGTGTAGAAGATGCCGAGCGAGTGCGGGAAGCCGATCTCGCCGAGGACCTCGATGTGATTGCCGCGCGCGACGCCCCACATCGAGCTCACGAAATCGCCGAAGCCGTCGATCGACAGCACCGCCGCTTCCTCGAACGGCGCGACGAAGAACGACGACGCGAGGTGCGCGCGGTGGTGCTCGACATGATGCAGGGCGGGCTTCAAGGAGTCGAGCCGGAACGTTTCGACGAGCTCCGTTTTGAGATCGCGGATCTTCGCGCGGTTCTCGAGCCGCCGCTTCACCGCGCCGAGGGACGGGCGGTTCTTCACGAGGAACTTCGCGCGCTGGATGAGGCGCGCGTTCGGGTCGCGGTTGACGGCGATGTGGTCGACGTCGTTGATCCCCACGCCGGCCTCGGCCAGGCAGTATTCGATCGCGGCGCTCGGGAAGCCGGCCCAGTGTTTGAGGCGGCGGAAGCGTTCCTCTTCGGCGGCGGCGACGAGCTTGCCGTCGACGACGATCGCGGCGGAGGCATCGGCGTGGTGGGCGTTGATGCCTAAAATGATCATGCGTGCGCGTGCTCTTGGTGAATCGCTACTTCCATCCCGACCATTCTGCAACAAGTCAGATCGCGTCCGATCTCGCGTTTCATCTCGCGGCGCGCGGACACGAGGTCACGGCCGTCACGAGCCGGCAGCGCTACGACGACGCGCGCGCGGGGCTCGCCTCGCGGGAAAGCGTGCAGGGCGTGCGCATCGTGCGCGTCTGGTCGACGCGCTTCGGACGCGGCGGGCTGGCGGGACGCGCGCTCGATTACCTGACGTTTTACGCGAGCGCGTTCTTTGCGATGTTGCGCTCGCGGGATGCGATCATCATCGCCATGACCGATCCGCCGCTGCTGTCCGTCGTGGCCGCACTGGCCGGACGCCGCGTCGTCAACTGGGTGCAGGATCTCTTCCCCGAAGTCGCGGAAGCGCTCGGCATCCGCGCGCCGCGCGTGTTGCGCCGGCTGCGCGACTGGTCGCTGCGCCGCGCGCGCACGAACGTCGTCCTCGGCGATCTCATGGCCGCGCGCGTGCCGAACGCGGTCGTGATTCACAACTGGGCCGACGCCGCGCTCGCGCCGATCGTACACGACGACGCGCGCTTCTCCGTCGGCTACTCCGGCAACCTCGGGCGCGCGCACGAGTTCGACACGATGCTCGCCGCCGCGCGCATGCTGCCGGACGTGCAGTTCGTCTTCACCGGCGGCGGCGCGCAGCTCGATGCGGTGAAACGCGCCGCGGGCGCGAATGTCACGTTCCGCGGTTACGCTCCGCGCGAAGAGCTCAGCGCGAGCCTCTCGTCCGTCGACGCGCACCTCGTCTCGCTGCAGCCGTCGCTCGAAGGGCTGATCGTCCCGAGCAAGTTCTACGGCATTCTCGCGGTCGCACGGCCGGTGCTCTTCATCGGCGCGCGCGACGGCGAGCTGGCGCGGATCATCGACGCGCATCGCTGCGGTTTCGTCGTCGCGCCGGGTGATGCGGAAGGACTCGCGCGCGCGATCCGCACGCTCGCCGCCGATCCTGAGGCGGCGGCGGAGATGGGACGGCGCGGACGCGAGCTCTATCTCGCGCGCTTCGCGCCGGAGCACGCGTTCGCGGCGTGGGAGCGCGTGCTGGAGGCGGTGGCGTGACGCGCGAGCGGCGGCAGGCGTTTCTCGCGATCACCGCGGCGACGATGGCGGTGACGCTCGCGCTGCTGCTGACGCATCGCGACGTACTGCGCGATGCGCCTCCGCCGCACGACGACGTGACGGCGATGGCGCGATGGCTCGCCGCGCATCCGGCCGACTGGCTCGTCGCCGGAGAGATCTCCGACGCCGCGCTCGACACCACGCTGCCGCGCCGCATCGAGCTTTGGCACTGGGCGCACGACGCGGCGAAGTACCTCGCGCCGCGCCGCCCGAACAGCGCCGCGTCGTTCGTGCGCGCGGGGCTCTTCCACTGGTACGAGCTCGGCGCGTCCGATCGGAAGCTCGTGCTCGACGAGGCCGCGCCGCTGCTGCACGATCAGGAGATCTTCGACTCGCTCGCCCGGCCGCTCTGGGAGCTGACGCACGACCTCACGTACCTGCGCCGCGTCGCGCCGCACACCGCGTCCGCGCTCGTGAACCTGCGCGAGCTCGCCGTGGTCAACGGCCGCTTCGCCGACTATCGCGAGCTGCGCGAGGACATTCGCCGCGAACGCCTGCAGCGTTTCGAGGCGACGCAGGCCGGCCTCAGCGCGCCCGATCTCGTCGACTTCGTGTTTCCGCCGCTCGACGCGGGCGACGAGCCGCTCGTGCGCCGCATCATCGAGGAAGTCGCGCGGCGTCCGTTCATGCCGAATCACGTCGAAGGGCGCGCGAGCGAAGTGGCCGACTACGCGGTGCGCCATCACCTCGGGCCGCTCACCGGCTTCGAGCCGCTCATCGACGCCGAACGCGTCATCTACGATCCGCTCCGCGCGCGCATCGCGCTCGCCCTCGGCCGGCCCGACGCCGCCGCGCGCATCGAGCTCGCCGCGGGCGTCGCCGGCGCGCCGGAATGGGTGCCGTACCTGCTCGATCGCGCGCGCTACCAGGCCGCACACGGCAACGAGGCCGACGCAAACGCGGCGCTGGAACGCGCCGCTGCGGTCGCCGTCACGCTGCCCGTGCTCGCCGTGACCGAGGAGCTCGCCGTGCGCCGCGAGGACACCGACGCGGCGAAACGCGTCCACGAACAGCTCGTCGCGCTCGCCGCACAACCGCGCGTCTGGACCGGCGGCTGCGGCACGAACGAAGTCTGCAACTCCGCCTTCGCCGACGTCTACGCCGACGAAGCCCCGATCGCCATCCGCATCGACACCGTGCAGAGCGACGAAGTCCCGCCGTACGTCGAGGTCTACGCCGACGACGCGCTCACCGCCGAAGGCGAGATCCGCGAGCCCCGCACGTTCACCCTCGACCTCCCCGCCGGCGTCCACCGCATCGAGGTGCGCGAGGTGAACAAGCGCACGCGCAACGGCGTGCAGCGGCGCGTGCGCGTCGATTGACGCGGCGCGCACGACGCGACGCGCCGCGTATCATCTCCCCTCGCATGCTGCGCACCATCATCCCGACGGAATACGTCATGCCGCTGCGCGAAGGCGGCTCGCTGCCGGCCATCGTGGCCGGCGACGACGACGGCACGTACGTGCTCAAGTTCCGCGGCGCGGGCCAGGGCATCCGCGCGCTCATCGCCGAGCTGGTCTCCGGCGAGCTGGCCCGCATCCTCGGCCTGCCCGTGCCGGAGATCGTCTTCGCCGAGCTCGATCCGCGCATGGCCAAGACCGAGCCCGATCCCGAGATCCAGGAGCTGCTGCAGAAGAGCGCCGGCCTCAATCTCGCGCTCGACTACCTCCCCGGCTCGATCACCTTCGACCCGATCGTCGATCTGGCCATCGACGCGCAGCGCGCGCTCGCCTCGGCCATCGTCTGGTTCGACGCGCTGGTGACCAACGTCGACCGGACGGCGAAGAACACGAATCTCCTCGTCTGGCACCGCAAGGTCTGGATGATCGATCACGGCGCGACGCTGATTTTTCACCACCAGTGGGAGAGCTATCGCGAGCGCAGCCGCACGCCGTTCGCGGCGATCCGCGATCACGTCCTGCTGCCGTGGGCCGACGACCTGCGCGCCGCCGATGCGCAGCTCGCGCCGCGGCTGACCGCGGAGGCGATCGACGGCGTGCTGGCGCTGATTCCCGACGCGTGGCTGGAGGAGGGACCGAGCCGCGACGTCTATCGCGAGTACCTGCTGCAGCGCCTCGAGACGCCGCGCGAGTGGGTGGAGGAGGCCGTGCGTGCGCGAACGCTTCGCGTTTGACTACGCGGTGATCCGCGTCGTCCCGCGCGTGGAGCGAGGCGAGTTCGTGAACGCGGGCGTGATCGTCTTCTGCTCGACGCGCGCCTTTCTCGACTGCCGCATCGAGCTCGATCGGCAGCGGCTGCGCGCCCTCGCGCCGTCGGCCGACCTGCCGCTCGTCGAGAGCTACCTCGACGCGATTCCGAAGATCTGCGCGGGCGGCGGCGAGGCGGGCTCGATCGGCGCATTGCCGCAGCGCGCACGTTTTCACTGGCTCGTCGCGCCGCGCAGCACGATCATCCAGACGTCGGACGTTCACTCGGGCGTGCACGAGGAGCCGCAAACCGCGCTCGACCATCTGTTCGAGAAGCTCGTGCGCCTGCGGCCGGAGTGACGATGGCGCTGACTTCGACGATCTACAACGCGTCGGTCGAGCTCAGCGACGTCGACCGCGGCGTCTACGAGTCATTCGAGTTGCGCCTGGCGCTGCATCCATCCGAGGCGATGGAGTACATGGCCACGCGCCTCCTCGCCTACTGCCTCGAATACACGGACGGCATCGAAATGAGCGCCGCCGGCCTGTCCGACACCGACGAACCGGCCATCGTGGCGCGCGACCTCACCGGCCGCCTCACGGCGTGGATCGAGGTCGGCGTACCCGACGCCTCGCGCCTGCACCGCGCGAGCAAGCTCGCGCCACACGTCGCCGTCTATTGCCACCGCGACGTCCGCATCCTCCTCGGGCAACTGGAGGGCAAGCGCATCCACCGCGCCGAGGAGATCGCGATCTACACGTTCGGCGCCGGATTCATCAAAGAGGTGGCGGAGCGATTCGAGCGGCGGGTGAAGCTGTCGCTGTCCGTGACCGAGCGTCACGTCTATCTCGACATCAACGGCCATTCGCTGACCACAGTCATCGAGCAGCACGCGGTGGCGTCGTGAGCGCGCGATCGCTGCGACCGCGATCGATATCACCCCACATCAATCGTGCGTGCGCCGCACACGTTCACCCGATCACAGAAGCCATGACGGATATCACCTCATATCCCTCGCGCGTTCGACGCACGCATTCATGCGATCGCGGCGAGCGCGATTAAGGTCGGGCCATATCCATCGTGCGTCGTCGCCTCGGATTCATGCGATCGCGGAGGGGATGGTCGATATCGCTGGATATCGATCGTGCATCGCGGCAACGAATCCGCGCGTGCGCGGCGCGTTCGTTTCTGCATAATCAAGTCATGTCTGCCGATGATCCGCACGATTCCGCGCCTCCTGCGGTCACAGTCGAAGCAGCCGAAACGGCACCGGCACCCGTTGCCGTGGCGACGGAGCTCCTGGCGCCGGTGCAGGCGGCTCCGCCTGCGGTGGCCGAGCCGGAGATGCTCGTCGAGGGATTGCGGCAGCTGCAGCAGCGCATCCCGGGGTTCACGCAATTGTCGGTACGGGAAAAGCGATCGCGCGCACGCGCGGCGAACCTCGATGCGGAGTTCATCGAAAGCGGGCTGCACGCGGCGGAGGTCTGGCGCGACACGCAGCTCATCGCGAAGCGGAGCGGTGAGGAGTTGCGTCAGGAGCAGGAAGAGATCCGCCGGTGGGAAGAAGTGATCGTCGAACTACGGGCCATCCTCGACGGAATCGAGGCGGCGAACCTGAAACGGAAGCACCGCCTCGGTACGGCCATCCTGCAGATTTACCGGATCCTCGGCATCTATTTCAGACGCAGCCGGCCCGAGGACGCCTACATGCGGCCGTACTACGAGCGCATGCGACGCGCCTATCAGGCGACGCAGCAGTTCCGTGGGCGGAAGAAGAACGAGCCCGCGGCGGAGTGACGCGCCTTCGACCGCTCACACCGACGCGCGACGCGCGCGCAAATCGTGATCGACCGTCGCCACCGCCGCGCCGGCGATGGCGGCGAGCGTCGCGGGGTTCGCGGGGATGAAGAAGTTGAAGTCGACGAGGGCGTGGACCATGGCGATGAAGATGCTCGTCAGCGCGGCGGCCTGATACGCGCGCCGGCGCCAGGAGAGCTCCTTCGACGCGGCGCCAAACGTCATGCGCACGAGCGTGATGGTGCCGCCGAGAAGCGTGACCAGAGCGATGACGATGCCGAGCGTGCCGCTCGTGGCGGCGAACTCCATGTAGTCGTTGTGCGCATGGTTGTAGAGGCGGTCGAGGTCTTCGCGCTGTTCCATCGACACGACGCGGCTGAAGGTGCCGAGGCCGCTGCCGAGGAGGGAGAAACGCTCCCAGACGCGCGCGGCGGCGGTGATGCCGACGCGGCGTCCCCCGAACGTCTCGCGCTCGCCCGCGCTCGGCGTGAAGCGTCCGACCGTCCGTCCGATGCCGAGGAAAAAGATGAGCGCCGTGAGCACGACGGCGCCTGCCGCGGCGGCGAGCGTCACGCGCAGCACGCGGCGTCCGGGCAGGAGCGCGCCGCAGCCGAGAAAGCCGGCGGCCAGCGCGAGCAGCGCGCCGCGTGAGGACGCGAGCAGCATCGCGGAAAGGCAGGCGATGATCGAGAGCACCGCGAAGCCGACGAAGAACAGCTGGTGCTCGACGAGCGCGGCGAGCCGACGCACGACCTTCACCCGCGGCGGTCCCGCGTCGTGCCACGCCAGCGCGATGAGGAACACCGCCATCGGCAGCACGATGGCGATGTAGTGGGCGAAGTGGTTCGGGTTCACGAACGTGCCGGTGACGCGGTTGAAGATCAGCCGGTTCACCCAACCCCAGATCGCGTAGCGCTGCATCACCGCCTCGCGCACGCCGTACAGCGTCTCGAACAGCGCGGCGAGGCAGAGCACCGCGGCGAGCAGCATGCGCCGCACGTGATGGCGCATCTGCAGCGCGCAGAAGAGAAACGTCCCGAGGAGCGCCATCATGCGCAGCACCTCGAGCTTCGTCGCGGCGGGATCGATCGTCACGGGATGCGCGGTGCCGCCGCGGACGCCGGCCAGCGCGGCGACGGCGGAAGCGCGCGCCCAGATCACGTCGGATTCCGGCGAGACGATGCGCAGCACGGACGACGGCAGCGGCACGAGCTGCGCGGCGCCCACGAGCACGAAGAGAAATCCGCCGAGGGCCCAGATGAGCCACGCGCGCGTCGGCTGCGCGGTGTTCGTGCGGTCGCGCGTCGCGTAGTAGCGGAGCAGCGCGGCGATCGTGCAGAGCGCGAGCGGCACGGCGATGAGCGGCAGGCGCGCGCCTTCGACGACGGAGCCGAACGGCAGCGGCAGCGCCGCCAGCCAGGCGAAGAACACCACGAGGCACCCGCGTTCCGCAATCGGAATCCAGCGCACGCTCGTTGGCATCGGTTGCCGCATTGTAGCGGCTGCACCGGATCTCCGTGCTAAACTCGCGCGAATTCAGCGCTTAGGCGGAAGGAGCCGTGTGGGAGTGAGCCTTCGCCATCTGGTCCGAACCTTCTTCATCATCATCGCAGTACCGATCCTTGCGTTTGCACAGGACGCGCAACGCATGCGTGATCGCGACCCCGATCTCGCGGGCGCGAAGAAAGTCGCCTCCGATCTGCAGCAGGCGAACTTTCACAGCGGTCCGTTCTACCTCTTCTCGCGCCTGCGCATCGGCGACGCGGGATACAGCGAGGACTACTACGTCCCGACCAGCGACAGCACGGGCGGCGTGTCGCTCACGGTCGAGGCGCCGAACCGGCTGTACTTCGTCCCGCAGCGGAAGATCGTCCTCTCCGCGGAGGTGATCCCCGGATACAGCTTCCTCTCGAGCGGCGACAAACGCGGGCAGTTCAACTACGCGGCGCGCGGCGACGCGCACTTTTTGCTCAACCATCTGTATCTCGATCTGTACACCGCGCAGTCGGATCAGCTGCGCGCGCACGTGGCCGACGTCAACACGCTGGCGACGCTGAAATCGCGCGAGACCGGACTGTCGGGCGAGGCGAAGTACTCGAGCCGGACGAGCGGCATCTTCACGGTGCGCTACATCGACGACAAGTACCCGCCGAACCGCCTGCAGCCGGCCGATCCCGCGCGCGACGTCTCGCTGCTCAACCGGACCGAGAAGAACGCGCGCGTCTCGCTCGTGCACAAGACCTTTCCGCTGACGTCGTTCTTCCTCGCGGCGGAAGGGAGCGAGTACGACTTCAGCCGCGCGACGTACAAGAACAGCCAGCGCCTCTACACCAGCGCCGGACTGCTCTACGACCGCGGCCGCACGTCGATGCGTCTCGAGGCGGGGCCGGCGCGGCTGCGCTTCGACGATCCGACGCAGCGCGACTATCAGGGCATTCAGGGCGCGTTCGCCGCGACGCGCGGCAACGGGCGCTGGACGTACTCGCTCAACGCCAACCGCGACCTCGGCTTCGCGATCTTCGTCGACAACAACTACTTCGTCGCCGACACCGCGCAGGTGGGCGTGGACTACATCGCCTCGCGCCGTCTCTCGCTGCGCGCCAACAGCGCCTACGAGCACGACCGGTTCGACACGCCGGTCCTCGGGCGCCTGCGCCGCGACACCGTCACCTTCAACAGCGTCGGTTTCCTCTACACCCTGCGTCGCATTCGCGCCGGCATCGATGTCGGCTACTACGAGCGCACGACCACGGCGTTCGGAGACGAAGACTCCGGAATACGCTATGTCCTGCACTTGTCGTTTACCCCGTAAGGTCCAAGGTCCAAAATAAAAAAGGCCCCTCTGTGGTTTTCACGCACGACTGACGGTTTTGTCATCGTGGCGGTGACAAGAGGACGGTAGCGTGTGCAGGACTGAAATCGGTCCTGGTCGGGAAGTGTGAGTCCGTTCTTCCCGCTGCCGGCGCGCAGGATGCGCCCGGCGGCGGTCAGCGGACGAGTTTGCGAGAGACGCCGATGAAGCTTCGTGGATGGTTCCTCAGCCTGATCGTGGTCCTGGCGACGTTCGCGTCGGCGCAGGAGCTCCCGATCCTTTCGAACGACTCCCCCGTCGGTCCGCGCGATACGCTCGACATCAAGGTGCTCGAAGACCCGACCATGAGCGGCCGCACGGTGATCAACGACGACGGCTCGGTCGCGCTCAACGTCGTCGGCAAAGTGCAGGTCGCCGGTCTCACCGCCTCGCAGATCGAGGCGCGCCTCAAGACGCTGCTCGAGACGAGCTTCATCACGAAGGCGACCGTCTCGGTGCAGGTCGTCGAGTTCGCGAGCAAACCGATTTCCGTCGTCGGCGCTGTCGTGCGTCCGGGACGCATCGGCGCCACCGGCAACACCACGCTCATCCAGGCCATCACGCAGGCGGGCGGACTCACTCCCGGCTACGGCCGCGAGCTCTACGTGCTGCGCACGGGACGCAACGGTCTCAGCGAGCAGGTCGCGATCGACATCGAAGACCTGATGGTCAACGGCAACGCCGACCTCAACATCCCGCTCGCGCCCAATGACCTCGTGAACGTGCCGCTCGACACGCCGGTCACCGTCTACGTCACGGGCGAAGTCATGCGTCCGGGCAAGGCGCAGTTCCGCCGCTCGCAGACGCCGACGCTCCTCCAGGCCATCGCCGACGCCGGCGGTCTCACCGACCGCGCCTCGCGCAAGATCATCATCAAGCGCATGGTGAACGGGAAGGAAACGACCCTCCGCGCCGACTACAAGAACATCGTCCGCGGCCGGGTGCGCGACGTCGTTCTCCTCGATAACGATACCGTCGTCGTCGACGAAGCTCTATTCTGATAGAGCGACGGGGCGACCATGGACCTGAACACCAGCACGCAGGAAGTCCACCTCTCCCATTACTGGAACATCATCCGGAAGCGCTGGAGCGTCGCGACGGCGATCCTCGTCGTGGTGATGCTCGGCACCTTCCTGGCCAGCTACTTCTCGCAGCCGCTCTACCGCTCGACGATCCAGCTGCAGATCGAGCGCGAGAACCAGAGCATGACCATCGACGATCTGTTCGGCATCCCGTCGTCGGATCAGGAGTTCCTGCAGACCCAGTACGTCCTGCTGCGCACGCGCGGCCTCGCCGAGCGCGTGATCGCCGATCACAACCTGCTGAGCGATCCGGAGTTTTATCCGCCCGGCATCGCCGGCCGCACGCCCGCCGAGATCCACCGCATCACCGAGAGCATGGCCGGCGGCCTGCTCGGCGGGATCTCCGTCGATCCGGTGCGCGCGACCTCGCTCGTCGAGATCTCGTACGTAGGCACCTCGCCGCGCCTCGCGCAGAAGATCGCCGAAGGGTGGGGTGAGTCGTTCAAGCAGCTGAATGTCGAGCAGAAACTGGAGAGCGTCCAGCAGGCCAGCGAGTTCCTCACGCGGCAGATCTCGACCGTGAAGACGGACCTCGACCGCAAGCGGCAGGAACTGCAGGCGTACGGCGAGAACAAAGGCATCGTGCCGGTCGGCAGCGACGGCTCGAACGTCATGGTGCAGAAGCTCACGCAGCTCAACGCCGACGTCATCGACGCGCAGAACCTCCGCTTCGAGAAGCAGGCCGCGCTCGAGTCGACGACGCGCACGGCGCCGGAAGCGCTGGCCACCGGAGATCCGCTGGTCAGCCGCCTCACCGACGAGCTCTCCCGCCAGGAGCGCGAGTACAGCGAGAAACGCACCTCGTACCTCGAGGCGCACCCGATCATGGTCGCGCTGCGCGACCAGATCGAGAAGACGCGCGCCGCGCGCGCGACCGCGGTCCGTCAGGCGTACGAGAAGGCGGTCGAGTCCGCGCGCGCCGTCTACTCCGCCGCGCAGGCGCGCGAGGCCTCGGTGCGCAACGCGTACGCGGAGCAGCAGCACGAAGCGGAAAAGCAGAACGTCGACGCCGCGCACTGGGTCGATCTGCGCATGCAGGTCGAGACGAAGCAGGCGCTCCTCAGCGCGCTCGAGAAGCAGCTCAGCGAAACGCAGGTGCTCGCCCGCATCCACGGCACGACCTCGTCGAACATCCGCTGGGTCGATCACGCGCAGCTCCCCGGCGCGCGCTTCAACCTCTCGATGAAGAAGAACCTGCAGAGCGCGTTTCCGCTCGGCGTGATCCTCGGCCTCGCCGCGATCTTCTTCCTCGAGTACATGGACCGTTCGATCAAGACGCCGGAAGAGCTCGAGCGTATGACGCGCTTCGCCTCGCTGGGCGTCATTCCGGCCGCGGGCACGATCAACAACCAGCGCGGCTACGGCTACACGTACGGCCGCGGTCCCGCGAAGCTGCGTCCGGTCGAGACGCCGGCGGATCAACCGCCGACCGCGGGCGTCGAGCTCATTCCGCACACCGACACGCGCTCGCCCGTCTCCGAGGCCTATCGCGCGTTCCGCACGTCGCTGCTGCTCGCGTCGGCGAGCTCGCCGAAAGTCATCGTCATCACCTCGTCGTTCGCGCGCGAAGGCAAGACCACGACCTCGGTCAACCTCGCCACGGTGCTCGCGCAGATGGGCAAGCCGGTGCTGCTCGTCGACGCCGACCTGCGCCGCCCGCGCCTGCAGAAAGTCTTCCCCGGCAAGCTGAATCTCGGTCTCGTGAACTACCTCGCGGCGAGCATCCCGCTCGAGGACATCGTGCAGCCGACGGAAGTGCCGAACCTCTCGATCGTGCTCTCCGGGCCGATTCCGCCGAATCCCTCCGAGCTCCTCGCCTCGGATCGCATGAAGCATCTCATCGAAGACGTGCGCAGCAAGTTCGCGTACGTGATCTTCGACTCGCCGCCGGTGCTCGCCGTGACCGACGCGATCGTGCTCGCCGCGAGCGCGGACGGCGTCGTGCTCACCGTGCATGGCGGCCAGACGCCGCGCGAGCTCGTGCAGCGCTCCGCCGAGCGGCTGCGGCAGTCGAACATCCCCGTGCTCGGCGCGCTGCTCAACAACCTCGATCTCCATCAGTACGGCTACACGTACCGCAAGAGCTACTACTCGTATTACGCCGACTCGGAAGAAGAGACCGGCGGCGCGCGCGAACGGCAGGCGAGGTAGTCGCGCGTGCCGGGCATGATCGACATCCATCATCACTGCCTCCCCAACGTCGACGACGGGCCGCGCGAATGGGACGAGGCGGTGGCTATGTGCCGCATGGCCGCGGACGAGGGCATCGACACGATCGTGGCCACGCCGCACGTCTTGCGCGGACGCTGGCGCAGCGCGCGGCGCGACGAGCTCGAGGCGCGCATCGCCACGCTGCGCGAGAAGGTCGGCGCCTCCCCTCGCCTCCTCCTCGGTTCCGAGTACTTCTTCGGCCACGACGTGGCCGAAGTTCTGCGCGAGGGCACGGCGATCGTTCCGCTGGCGGGCAGCCGCTACATCCTCATCGAGCTCGCGTCCAACAGCGTGCCGCCGCTGCTCGATCAGCCGCTGTATCGCATGCAGCTCGACGGCTGGATCCCGATCCTCGCGCATCCGGAGCGGAACATCGTCTTCCAGTCGAAGTCGAACCTCCTCGCGTCTCTCATCGACCTCGGCATGAAGACGCAGATCACCGCGGGCAGCTTCACCGGCGCGTTCGGTCCCGAGGCGCGCGTGGCCGCGGAGAAATGGCTGCGCCGCGGACTCGTGCACATCGTGGCAACGGATGCCCACAACACGACCAAGCGTCCGCCGAAGATGCGCGAGGCACTGGAGGTCGTGCGAGCGGTGGCGGGGGACGACGTGGCGGACGCGGTGACGCGGCGCAATCCGGGCGCGGTCATCGAGAACCGGCCGCTGGCGTGGGAGCCGGAGCCGTCGATGGAGCGGAACGGCGGATTTTTGAAGCGGATGCGGGCGTTACTCGGCTCGCGTGCATGAAGGCGAAGCGCTACAATCACGCAAACTACTCGAGGCAAACATGAAGACACGGCTGCTCTACATCGGCATCGGATTGCTCGCGGCGTTCGCGGCGAGCGCGCAGAAGAAGTCGCCCATCGACTTCACGCCCACCACGTGCATTCGCGCGGGCGAGCTCGGTCTGCTGCAGATGAGCGTCGCTGAAAAGGGCGAGCTGCGCGCGTACTTCCGCCGCATCAACACGACCGACTGGTGCTCGGTCGAAGGCGTGAACGAAGGCCCGCTCTCCCGCATCGTGCTGCCGAAGTTCGAGACCGGCGACGACATCGAGTACTTCGTCGTGCTCATCGACGGCCGCCGCGTGGTCGCGCGCAGCCCGCGCATCTTCCGCGCGCATGTCTCCGAGGAGTGCCAGTCGCCCTTCGCCCGCCACGTCCTCAAGATCGCGCTCAGCTGCGGCGACGACGCCACCGGCATCCCGAGCTCGATGGGCGCCGGCTATTCGGTGAAGGACACCGTCGTGCGCGGCAACCCGCCCGTGCCGTCGCCCGACCGCCCGGTCCAGCAACAGCAGCCGCAGTAACGGCGCGCGGTTGTCGCAGAAACGTTCCTCCACGCGGTTTCCGCGCGAGTGCGATTGTTCTACTGTTGTAGAACAATGGATGACCTGGATCCGGCCAACCCGATCCCGCTTTACCATCAGATCGCCGAGGCGGTGAAGTATCGGATCGCGACGGGGCAGTTGCGCGAAGGCGCGATGCTGCCGCCGCTGCGCGAGGCCGCGGCCAGCTGGCGCGTGAACCTCCACACCGTCCGCCGCGCGTATCAGGAGCTGGCGCGGCAGCAGTTCATCGAGCTGCGGCACGGCAGCGGCGCGCGCGTCCTCACGGCGCCGGTTGCCGCGGACGAACCCTTCATCGCCCGCACGATCGCCACCGCGAAGGCGAAGTACGGCCTCTCGCAAGAGGTGCTCGCGGCGCGGATCGCCGCGTGGGGCGCTCCGCGCTCGCCGCGCGCTCTCGTCCCGATCATTCACGTCGTCGAATGCAGCGCGGGACAAGCGGCCGACTACGCGGAGCAACTGCGCGGCCGCTGGAACGTCGACGCGCGGCCGTTCTCGCTGGATGCGCCGGGCGAGCCGCCGCCGGGGCCGATCCTGGCGACGTACTTTCACTACAACGAAGTCCGCGAGCGCTGGCCGCATCGCGTGGCCGGCTTGCACTTCGTCGCCGTGCAGCCCGATCCGCGGCTCGCACGCGACCTGGCGCCCAGGCGCGGGAAGCGGCGGGTCGTCGTCGCGGAAGCCGACCGCTCGCGCGCCGCGAGCGTCGCCGCGGATCTGCCGCAGCTGTTCCCGCCGGAGCGCTTCGACGTCGTCTTCCGCATCGTGCGTGCGATGGACGCGATTCCGCGCACGCGCGACGGCGCGCCCGTCTTCGTGGCGCCGCGGCTCTGGTTCGCGCTGCCCGACGCCGTTCGCGCGCGCGGCGACGTGCGACAGCTGCGGTATCTCATCGTTCGCGAGGATCTCGACCGCCTCGCGCAGACGCTCGGCTGGTCGCGCATCGAACGAGAGGTTGCATGAAACGAAGCGCCGTTCTCCTCGTCATCGTCTGTCTCGCGCTCGCCGTCGCGGCGACGCCGAAACACTCCGCTTTGGATGACGCCGTCGACCAGCTCGTGCGCGACGGCTTCCGCGGACAGATCGCCATCGCGCGCGGCGATCGCATCGTCTACGAGCGCGCCGCGGGCACCGGCATCACGCCGTCGTCGCTCTTCTACGTCGCGTCGATCACCAAGAGCTTCACCGCAACCGCGATCTTCAGGCTGCGCGACGCGGGCAAGCTGTCGCTCGACGATCCGATCACGCGGTTCTTCCTCGACGTGCCCGCCGACAGACGCGCGATCACCATCGCCGAGCTGCTGACGCACACCAGCGGCTACTCCGACAACTATGCCGCCGACGGGTTCGCCGAACGCGACGCCGCGGTAGCGTCGGTGCTTTCGCGGCCGATGAAGCTCACCACCGGCAAGGACTTTCACTACAGCAACGACAACTACGCGCTCCTCGGCGCGATCGTGGAGATCGCGTCCGGCCTGCGCTACGAGGACTACCTCCGGCAGCAGCTCTTCACGCCCGCCGGCGTGACGATGCGCTTCTGGGGCTCGACCACGCCGGCGGACGAGGTGCGCCTCGCCGCATTCAGCCATCCGATGGCCGAGCATCGCCGCAAGCGCAACTGGGGCGATCTCGGTTCCTCGGGTGCGCTGACGACCGCGCACGATCTGCTGCGCTGGTGGCTCGCGCTCGCGAACGGACGCGTCCTGAAACCGTCGACGCTCGCGGAGATGCTGACGCCGAAGCTCGTAAGGCCGGACTCGTCGACGAACATCGCCTCGGGATGGTTCACGACGAAGACCGCGCTCGGGCGCGAGGTCGTGTTCGCGCGCGGGCAGGAAGACGTCGGCCACAACGCCCTGCTGCTGCACTTCACGCGCGAGAACGTCACCTTCGCCATCACGTCGAACAGCGGCGAGTTCCACGACCAAGGGTGGAACCGCGTCGCGGCCGAACGGCTCGAGCCGCTAGTTTTTGCGGATCGCTAGCTTTTGCGGATCGCTAGGTTTCGCGGATCGCTGGAGGTTTGCGGCGCGTGAGCGGATCACGCGCCGCGTTGCGGATGCGCGGGGCGGCGATCAATGCCGGCGGTCGAACTTCATCCCTTCTTCGACCTGCGCGATCGCGCCGTTCACGAGCTCGAGCGCACGCGCGCGATGCCCGCCTTTGTCGTTGTCCGCGCGCTCGAGCTCCGTCTTGGCGGCGCGGAGGTGTTCGAGCGCGGCATGCATGCGCGGCTGATCGGCCGCGGCATGGCCGGCGATGAAGCCGGTCGTGAGCGTCAGGGCGAGAACGAGTCCGGAGAGAATGCGACGACGATTCATGAACTTTCTCCTTTCGAGGCCGCCGATCGTAGGAGCGCCTTCATGAACGCTGCATGACGGCGGATGCCCAAAGAATACGGCGCCAGGGAAGAGAATCGGCGGCAAAACGTCTAATACCGACGATGCCCACCGTCGTCGCCGACGAGCTCCGCGAGCTGTACGACCGTTTCGCGGGGCGGATCCACACGCTCGCGTACTACGCGCTCGGCTCGCACGCCGCGGCGGAAGACGCGGTGCAGTCGGTGTTCCTCAAGGCCTTTCAGAACGCCTCGCGCTTCCGCGGCGATGCCGCGGCGGGCACGTGGCTGTGGCGCATCGCCGTGAATCATTGCAACGACGAGCTGCGCCGCCGCGCGCGTACCGAGGAGGTGCCGCTCGACGCGATCCTCGGCTGGGCGGACGGCGCGGCCTCGCCCGAGCAGCGCCACGCCGTCAAACAGATCGACCAGATCGTCGCGCGCGCGCTCCTCGAGCTCTCTCCGAAACTCCGCACCGTCGTGGTGCTGCGCTACGTCGAGGAAATGCCGTACGAGGAGATCGCGGCGGTCCTCGGCTGTTCGATCGGCACCGTCTCCTCGCGCCTCGCCCGCGCGCTCAGCAGTCTCGAACGCATTCTCCGCCCCCTCAGGAGTTGATCATGCCCTGTCTTCGCTTCGATCTGCACCGCCTCTTCCCGCTCTATCTCGACGGCGCCGCGCCGTCGCGCACCACCGCGCGCATCGAGCGGCATCTGCTCGACTGCAGCGCGTGCCGCGCGCGCCTCGTGCGCATGCGCGACGCGAAGAGCCTGCTCGGCGAGCTGCCGCCGCTCGCGGCGCCGGCGTTCGAGCGCGTGATGGCGCGCGCGCCGCGCGGCGAGCGGCGCTTCTCGTTCGCCGTGCCGAGCGTGCTGCGCCACCTCGCCGCCGACGCGCTCATCGCGACGGTGCTCTTCGCCATCTTCACGCTCTTCTACACGCACGCCGCGTCGGCGCGGAACCGCCAGTTCGACTTCTCGTCGTTCCGCGCGCTCGCCGTCGGACAGATCGCCGCGACGGACGACCCGCACGTCATCGTGCAGGGCGTCGTCTCGCAGACGTCCGGCGACACCGACGAAGGCAGCCATCGCTTCCGCCTCACCGATCCGCACAACCCGAACGCGTTCGTCGTGTGCGAGATCCTCGACGGCGATCCGATGACGCCGCCGAAGCCGGGCTCGCGCGTGCGCGTGTGGGGCGTCAGCCGCTACGACCCGAGTCCGGACCATCGCTGGTTCGAAATCCATCCTGTGCTGAGAGTGGAGGTTCTTCCGTGATGCTCCATCGTCATCGTGTGTTGTTGTTGCTGATGCTGTTCGCCGCGCTGGCGTTGCCGCTCGCGGCGCAGTCTCCCAATACCGCCACGCTCGTCGTCGCCGTCGCCGACCAGGCCGGCGCGCCGGTGCAGGGAGCGCATGTCTCGCTCGTGAACGTTGCCACCGGCGCCACGCGCGAGGCCACGGCGAACAACGACGGCAGCGCGACGTTCCCCGCGCTGTCGCTCACCGGCACGTACAAAGTCACCGTCTCGCACGAAGGCTTCGGCAACGAAGAGCGCGGCAACATCACGCTGCGCGCGGGCGAGACCGCGACGCTGCGCGTGAAGCTGCTGGTCGGCTCGCAGACCGCGGAAGTCACCGTGTACGGCACCGCGGAAGGCGTGCGCGCCGATCCGCAGATCGGCATGCGCCTCGACAGCACGCGCATCGACGAGACGCCGATCCTCGGCCGCAAAGTCACGACGCTGCCGCTGCTCAACGCCGCGTTCCGCCAGGCCAAAGGCACGGGCGATCTCTTCGTCAACGCGACGTACTTCGTCACCGGCGCCGGCGGCCGCCGCCAGACCACGGTCACGCTCGACGGCGCGAACAACGACGAGGCGTGGGGGCGGCAGACCATGATCGCCACCGTGCCGATCGGCGCGATCGAAGAGATGACCCTCCTCTCGAACGCGTTCTCCGCCGAATACGGCTGGACCTCCGGCCCCGCACTGAACATCGTCACGAAGTCGGGCACGAACGCCTTCAACGGCGAGCTGCTCTACATGAGCCGTCCCGGCAGCGGACAGGCCAAGCACTTCTCGACGAGCGGCTTCTGCCCGCCGTCGGTCGACACGTGCACGACGCCGGCGACGCTCGACGCGATCAATCCGGTCGACGTGCCGGACGCGCTCAACCAGTTCTCCGGCTCGATCGGCGGACCGATCGTGCGCGACCGCACGTTCTTCTTCGCGTCCGCCGACTACACGCGCCAGAACCGCACCACGTTCCTCTCCAGCGCGCTCCCCGCGTTCGTGCTGCCGTCGAACGGCGATCTCTCGTACACCGGCCACTATCGCCAGACGCTCTTCGACGGGCGCGTCGATCATTCGTTCACGCCGAGCGAGTCGCTCATGCTCCGCACGAACCTCGACCGCTTCTACGACGACAACCCGCAGGACGCCGTCGGCGGCACGAACGCGCCGAGCGTCGCGCGCCGCTACTCGCGCAAGTCGGTGACGGGGCAGGCGAACCTCACGTCGGTCATCGATGAGAACCGCCTCAACGAGGCGCGCTTCGCGTTCCTCAACGGCGATCCCGTGACCCGGTGGGAAGCGCAGACGCTCTCGACGACGTACACGCGCAGCGGCTCGGTGCCGTTCACGATCGGCCAGTCGCGTCTCTCCGATCTGCACGGCCGCCAGCTGCAGTTCGCCGACACGCTCTCGTGGGCGCGCGGCGATCATTACCTCCGCATCGGCGGAAGTGCGATTCACCACACCTCCGGCGGCACGGGCAGCGAGCCGGGCACCGCGGTCCTCGGCACGTTCACGTTCAAGAACACCACGACCGCGCCGTTCGACCAGCTCACGCTCGGCGACGTGCAGCAGTACACGCAGCCGATCGACTTCGGCATCAACAGCTACGAGCTGTCGCAGTGGCTCTACACCGCCTTCGTGCAGGACAGCATGCACATCGGCAACGACCTCACTCTCGACCTCGGGCTGCGCTACGACCGGCAGACGCTCACCGACGCGAAGAAGAACATCGCGCCGCGCCTCGGCTTCGGCTGGCATCCCGGCGGCGATCCGCGGCTCGCCGTGCGCGGCGGCTACGGCATGTACTACACGCAGATCCGCGCGAACGCGATCGCATCCGCGCTCGTCGGCGGACTCGATGGGTTGACGACGTACACCGCGGTGCCGGGACAGCTCGGCTTCCCGACCTGCCTCACCTGCGTGCCGCTCGCGCTCGATCCGCGCACGCTGCCGTCGTCGCAGATCCCCGCGCGCGACATCACCATCGAGCCGGGCCGGCGCTCGTTCTACGAGGCGCAGTTCGCGCGCTACGGCCTCAACTTCGATCTGCTGCCGAACTATCCCGACGAACTCGTGAATCCGCGCAGCCAGGTCATGACCATCGGCGCCGAGCGCGAGTTCGGCCGCGGCTTCTTCGTCGGCAGCGACTTCGTGCACCAGCACTGGACCGATCTCGATCGCACCGTCGATCTCAACGCGCCCTCCCCGTTCGACCGCACCGCGCCGGGTCAGGTGCGCACGGTCGCCGCGGCGAACGCCACGCGTCCGATCCTTCCCGTCGCCGGCGGCGTGCGCCAGGTCAACGTGCTCATGAACCTCGGCGAGGCGAACTACAACGGCCTGCAGACGCAGATCAGCTACCGCGGCAACCCGCGCCTGCTCGCGTCGCTCAGCTACACGCTGTCGAAGGCGACGAACACCGCCGAGCCCGACGGCAACGGCGTCGGTCCGAACCAGAGCATCATCTCGCGCCTCGGCGACGAGGAAGAGGGACCAAGCCTCCTCGACCAGCGCCACCGCGCGGTGCTCACGCTCGCCTATCGCCTGCCGTACGACATCACGGTCGGCACGCTCACGCAGTACGCGTCCGCGCGGCCGTTCAACGCCACGACCGGCATCGACAACAACGGCGACGGCGCGAACAACGATCGTCCGGTCGTCAACGGCGAGGTGCTCAAAAAGTCCGCGTTCCGCGGCACGCCGACGGAAGACATCGGCGCGTTCGTCGAAGGACGCATTCACGTGCTCGATCGCACGCTCCTGCTGCGCGTGGAAGGCTTCAACCTGACGAACCACGGCAACTACCTCGGCCGCGGACAGACGGTGTACGGCGACACGGGAACGCCGAACGCGACGTTCGGCCAGCTCGTCGCGGCCGGCAACGCGGCCAACGCGCTCCCCGCATTCGCCAACGTCGATCCGCCGCGCATGTTCCAGCTGCAGATCCGCTACGTCTTCTGATTCGAAGCGCGCTGTGAAGCGAAGGGCGCCGAGCGATCGGCGCCCTTCGTGTTTCAGCCGACGCGCACGGCGGAGCCGAGGAACGGGACCACGGACGTGTAGCCGGGCGGCGGCGAGAGCGGCTCGGTCGCGGCGGTGCCCCACTGCGTGATCCCGAAGCCGGCGAGCTCCGCGAAGTCGTAGCGCGCGCCGTCGAATTCGAACGGCGTCGACTCGATGAGCCGCGCGGTGAAGACGTTCGAGAGCACCGTCACCGTCGACGACGTCGCGATCTTCACCGTCGGCACGATCGCTACGCGGCGGAACGTCGCGACGCGGAGTCCCGCGGCGAAGCTCGACGGATCGTCGAACGACGCGCCGTCGCCGCGCTCGCGCAGATACAGCGAGAACGTCCCGCGTTCGTCGAGGCCGATGCTCAGGCCGCCGTTGTCGACGGGCGGCGCGTCGAACGGCTCCGCGGCGAACGTGAAACGCGCGTTCGCCTCCGACTTCGCTTTGCCGTCGAACAGCGGCGCGTCGATGCCCTGCAGGTGCAGAAAGTAGCCGACGTCGAACACCTTTCCGTTCGTGTCGACGTAGAACCGGCCGGTCGCGTACCAGACCACTTCCGCGACCTTGGCCGGATGCGCCATCAGTGCGCTTTCGCCTTCTTCACTTCCTCGGTGAGCGCCGGCAGGATCTGGAAGAGATCGCCGACGACGCCGAGGTCCGCGACGCGGAAGATCGGCGCCTCGGGATCCTTGTTGATGGCGACGATGTGCTTCGACGACGACATGCCGGCGAGATGCTGGATCGCGCCGGAGACGCCCGCGGCGATGTAGACGTTCGGGCTGACCACGCGGCCGGTCTGGCCGACCTGATGCTGGTGATCGATCCAGCCCGCGTCGACGGTCGCGCGCGATGCGCCGACCGCGCCGCCGATGGCGTGCGCGAGGTCGCGGATGTACGAGAAGTTCGTCGCTTCCTTGAGGCCGCGGCCGCCGGAGACGATGATGTCCGCCTCGGCGAGGCTCATCTCGCCGGCTTCCGGCGTGTGCGTGTCGACGAGCTTCACGCGGGCGTCGCCGGCGTCGAACGACACGTTCACGACTTCCGCCGCCGCGCCGCCGCCCGCTTCTTCCGCGGGGAACGCGTTCGGGCGCGTCGTCGCGATCGCAGGCGTGCCGCTCACTTCCACCGTCGCGAACGCCTTGCCGGAGTACACCGGGCGGCGCGCGCGCAGCTTGCCGTCGATCCATTCGAGGCGATCGACGTCGGAGGCGACGCCGGCGTCGAGACGCGCGGCGACGCGCGGCGCGAGATCGCGGCCGTTCGACGTTCCGCCGAACAGCAGGATGGCCGGATTCGCTTCTTTCACGGCAGCCGCAAGGGCGGCGGTATGGCTTTCCGTGGAGTAGGCGCCGGCGTTTGCGACGTAGAGCTTCTTCGCGCCGTAGCGGCCCGCGTCTTCCGCCGCCGCGGCGTCGGTCGCGAATGCGACGAGGTCGCCGCCCGCGGCGTTGGCGAGCGTGCGGCCGATGGAGAGAGCTTCGCGGGACGCCTTCTTCAGCTTCCCGTTCGAGGATTCGGTGAATACGAGAACACCAGGCATGACGATCTCCTAGAGCGCCTTCGCTTCGTCTTTGATGTACTGCAGGATCGCGCGCGCGGCCGCGGCGGCATCGGCGCCGTCGATCTTCTTGCCGCCGCTCTTCTCGGCCGGCAGCTCGAGCGCGACGGTGGCGACGCGCTGGTTGAAGATGTCGGAGTCATTGAGGCCGAGGTCCGCGACCGACTTCGTGTCGATGGCGATCTTCTTCGCGGCCATGATGCCTTTGAGCGACGCGTAGCGCGGCTCGTTGAGTCCCTTCTGCGCGGTGACGACGGCGGGCGTCGGCGTCTCGAGGATCTCTTCCGCGCCTTCGATCTCGCGATGCGCGGTGAGCTTCCCGTCGGCGACTTCGAGCTTCGTCACGACGTTGACCTGCGGATAGCCGAGGAGCTCGGCGACCATCGGGCCGACGAGCGCGTTGTCGGTGCCGACGCCTTGCTTGCCGAGGAAGACGAGATCGTGCGGCACGGTCTTGATCGCGGCGGCGAGCACTTTGGCGATGCCGAGCGAGTCAGCGTCGGACGCTTCGCCTTTCACGTGCAGCGCTTTCGTCGCGCCGCGCGCGAGCGCCTCGCGCAGCGCCTGCTGCGCGCGGTCGGGGCCGAACGTCACGACGGTGACGTCGCCGCCGCCGGATTTCTCTTTCACGCGGATCGCTTCCTCGAGCGCGAATTCGTCGTACGGCGAGACGATGAACTTCAGCCCCGCCTCGTCGACCTTGCGGCCGTCCGCGGCGATCTTGATGCGGGACTCGGTATCCGGAACATGGCTGATACAGACGACGGAGTTCAAACGGGACCTCCAGGTGATTTGCGTGTTTGTGGCCGCGGCTCGAGGGAAGAAATGCCCGCGGCGGGCGGCCGAAGCCGGGCCGCCATTCTAGAGAGGAGGCACGCAAATCGCAAACGGGATCTGCTCAGCCTCACCACCCCCAGCACGTACCCGAAACACGGAGGACAGCAATGCCCTTTTCGAGCAGGCCGCACGAAGCGGACCACCAGCCCATGACCGGACGCCGGAGCTTCCGGACTCTCGACTTCAAACGCAGCACCAAGCCGCGCGACGGAAACGGTAACGGCAACGGGTACGCGAACCGGAACGCGAAAGCCGCCCCACCCGAGGCGACCAACGCCGAGAATTTCTACTACCTCAAACAGATGAACTCCAAGACGCCGATGGTGATCGTCCTCACCGACGGCGAAGAGGTGCGCGGCTGGATCGAGTGGTACGACAAGGCCTGCCTCAAAGTGAATCGCGAAGGCGCGCCGAACCTGCTCATCCAGAAGCACTGCATCAAGTACCTCTTCAAGCAGGAAGAGCTCGTCGAGTAACGCGGCGCGCGTCTGGCTTACCATCGCGGCGTGAAACCGCTCGCGATCACGCTCGGCGATCCCGCGGGCATCGGCCCCGAAGTCGTCGAGAAAGCGCTCGCGTCGCTCGACGTGCCCGTGCGTCTCTTCGGAACGACGCGCAGCCCGGTCCGCTACGGCGAGATCTCCGCCGAATACGGGCGCGTCGCACTCGCTGCGATCGATGACGCGCTCGACGCCATCGCGCGCGGCGAGTGCTCCGCGCTCGTCACCGCGCCGATTCACAAACAAGCGATCGCCCTCGCCGGCGCGACCGTGCCGGGGCACACCGAGCTCCTCGCCGCGCGCGCGGGACTCGCGCGCTACGCGCACGACTACGCGATGTACTTCGACTCGCCGTCGCTGCGGACGGTGCTGCTCAGCGTGCACGTGCCATTGCGCGAGGCCATCACGACGATCGACGCCGACGCCATCGCCGCGCTGGCGCGGCTCACGACGCGCGACTACGCGAAGCTCTACGGCGCCGCGCCGCGCATCGCCGTCGCGGGCATCAATCCGCATGCGGGTGAAGGCGGACGCTTCGGCGACGAAGAGCAGCTCGTCGCGCGCGGCGTCGCGCTCGCGCAACGCGACGGCCTCTCTGTCACCGGCCCGCATCCGCCCGACACCGTCTTCCTCGGCGCGACCCGCGGCAGGTACGATGTGGTCATGGCGATGTACCACGATCAGGGGCTGATTCCGGTGAAGACGCTCGCGTTCGAGCAGTCGGTCAACGTCACGCTCGGGCTGCCGTACCTCCGCGCGTCCGTCGATCACGGCACCGCCTTCGACATCGCCGGCAAAGGCATCGCCGACGCGGCGCCGATGGCGTACGCGATCCGCTGGGCGGCCGAGCACGCGGAGCGTTTCGCGCGATGAACCGCTGGGGCATGCGCATCGTGCTGATCGTGATGCTGCTCGGCTTCGCGCTGGTCTTCTCGATGATGTACCGCCAGCTCGTGGCGATGCAGCAACTGCAGCAGGAGCAGTCGCAGCCGGCGCCGTCGCGGTGAAACGCCATCACCTCGCGGCGCTCGCGCTGCTCGCCACGGCCGGCGCCTGGGGCGCGACGTTCGTGCTCGTCAAGAGCGTGATCCAACGCATTGCGCCCGAGCCGTTCATCTTCTGGCGCTTCACGCTCGCGGGCGCGATCCTCTGCGTCTTCGCCGCGATGCGCGGCCGCTTCACGCGTGCACTGCTGCGTCCCGGCATCACCCTCGGCCTGCTCGTCTTCTTCGGCTATTGGGCGCAGACGCGCGGACTGCTCACCATCTCGCCGTCGCGCTCCGCGCTGCTCACCGGCATCTACGTCGTGCTCGTGCCGTTCTTCCAGTGGCGTACGTCGGGGCGTCCGAAGCCGGCGGCATGGCTTGCGGCGCTGCTCGCGCTCGCGGGCACGTGGGTCTTCATCGGCGGCGGATTCGAAGCGCGTCTTACGTTCGGCGATCTGCTCACGCTCGGCGGCGCGGTGCTCTTCGCGTTGCACGTCGTGCTGTCCGCGCGCTGGAGCAAACACGAGACGGCGACGGCGCTCGCGGCGGTGCAGGTGCTCTTCGTCGGACTGGCCGCCGGACCGCTGGCGATCTTCGCGAAGCCGACGCCTTGGGACTTCCGCGTCGTCGCCGCGATCGTGTTCACGGCCGTCGTCACCACCGCGCTCGCGTTCGCGGCGCTGATGTGGGGACAGGCGCATGTGACGGCGACGGAAGCGGCGGTGATCCTCTCGTTCGAGCCGGTGGCGGCGGCGCTCGTGTCGATCGCGTTCTACGGCGAGCCGCTCACCGCGGCGTTCTTCATCGGCGCGGCGCTGATCGTGGGCGCGATGGTGTTGTCGCAGGTATGATGCCGCGCATGCCTCGCATCCTCGTCACGAACGACGACGGCATCTATTCGGAGGGATTGCGGAAGCTGGCCAAGGCGCTGGAACCGCTCGGCGAGATCGTCATCGTCGCGCCGGATCGCGAGCAGAGCGCGGCCTCGCACGCGCTCACCCTCAACCGTCCGCTGCGCCTCCTGCAGATCGAGGAAAACGAGTGGATCGTCGACGGCACGCCCACCGATTGCGTGAACCTGGCGATCCTCAAACTGTTCAAGGAACAGCGCCCCGATCTCATTGTCTCGGGCATCAACTTCGGCCCGAACCTCGGCGACGACGTCACGTACAGCGGCACGATCTCGGCGGCATTCGAAGGCGCGCTGCTGAACATCCCGTCGATCGCGCTCTCCGCGCTCGTCGGCGCGCACTTCTCGTTCAACCGCTGCGCGGCATTCGCGGCGGAGCTGACGCGCGTCGCGCTCGAGCAGCATCGCGATCCGCGCATCATCCTCAACGTCAACTTCCCGAACGCGGAGTTCGAAGGCGTGCGCATCACCAAGCTCGGGCAGCGCATCTACTCCGAGGGCATCATCGAGCGGCTCGATCCGCGCGGGAGAAAGTACTACTGGATCGGCGGCGAGCCGCCGGTGTGGCATCCCGGCGAAGGCACTGACTTCGAGGCCGTGCAGCAGGGTTTCGTCTCCATCACGCCGCTCCATCTCGATCTCACGCACCACGCGTCCATTCCGCGACTCAAGCCCCTCGAGGAGCTCCTTGGCCAGCACGCCGCGAAGGGATGATCAGGAACGCGAGCTCGCGCATCAGCGCGCGCTGATGGTCGAGCGCCACGTCGCCGCGCGCGGCATTGCGGACGAGCGCATCCTGCAGGCGATGCGCGAGGTGCCGCGGCACAAGTTCGTGCCCGCGGTCGTCGCGGCGAAGGCATACGGCCCGGGCGCGCTGCCGATCGGCGCGAAGCAGACCATCTCGCAGCCGTTCATCGTGGCCAAGATGATCGAGCTGCTCGAGCTGCGCGGCACCGAAAAGGTGCTGGAGATTGGCACGGGAACGGGATATCAGGCGGCGGTGCTGTCGAAGCTGTGCGCGAAAGTCTTCTCCATCGAACGGATCAACGATCTCGCGTTGCGCGCGGCGGAGCTGTTCCGCGAGCTGAAGATCCACAACGCGTCGGTGAAGGTGTTCGACGGCACGTACGGCTGGTCGGACCAGGCGCCGTTCGATCGCATCATCGTCGCGGCGGCGGCACCGGCGGTGCCCGACCCGCTCGTGCAGCAGCTCGCGCGCACGGGGAAGCTCGTGCTCCCGATCGGCGAGGCAGGCAAGCAGCGGCTCGCGCGCGTCGTACGCGTCGGCACGGGCGTCAAGATCGAGGACTGCGGCACCGCGGAGTTCGTGCCGCTCGTCGGCCGCTTCGGCTGGCGCGAGTAGAGGCGATGTCGTGAGAGTCCGGGCGCTGCTCTGGCTCACTGCCATCGTGTCGTCGATCGTCGGCGGCGTCGCGGTCTACGTCGCGCTCACGGTGCCGAACGATCTCCGCGCGGACGCGCTGCTCAAACAAGCGAAGCGCGAGATGGCCGCGGGCAAAGACGCCGACGCGCGCGCGACGCTCGCGAAGGTCGTGCAGCAGTATCCGCGCACCGACGGCGCCGCCGCGGCCACCGTCGCACTGGTGGCGATCGGCGAGCAAGAACGCGGTGAGCTGCAGCGCGCCGTCGTGCAGCTGCGCCGGCAGACGAATCAGCAGACGCTGCTCCTCGATCAGCTGCAGAAGGCGGTGCTCGACGTGAAGAACGCGCCGCCGAAAGTCGTCACGATCACGCAGCCCGCGCCGCCGCTCGCGCCGGCGCCGAAGCCCGCGCCCGCGAAGAAGACCGCGCCGCCGAAAAAGAAGAGCACCCGCAAGCGGCGTTAGCTACAATCGCGCACCATATGAAAGAGACGCGTCACCTGCGGATCCATGGCAAGGTCCAGGGAGTCGGCTACCGTTTCTTCGCCACGCGTGTCGCGCGCCGCATGAACCTCAAGGGCTGGATCCAGAACATGCGCGACGGCACGGTCGAGGCGCTCGTCGAAGGTGAGAAGAAGGACATCGACGAGTGGATCGAGGAGCTCAAGGAAGGTCCGCGCTACGCCGAGGTCACGAAAATCGATCAGGAATCGAAGGAGTACTCCGGACGCCTCGGAGACTTCGACGTGAAGTTCTGATGACCGACAACGACCTGCGCAACTTCATCCGCGACGTGCCCGATTTTCCGAAGCCGGGCATCCTCTTCAAAGACATCACTCCGATGCTGCGCTCGCCGCGGGCGCTCGAGACCGCGTGCCGTCTGCTCGCCGAGCCGTTCCGCGATGCGAACGTGACGCAGGTGGCGGGCATCGAGTCGCGCGGCTTCATCTTCGGCAGCATCGTCGCGCGCAACCTCGGCGCGGGCTTCATTCCGATCCGCAAGCCGGGCAAGCTGCCGTGGTCGACGCGCCGGCACGAGTACGTGCTCGAGTACGGCAGCGACGCGCTCGAAGTGCACGACGACGCGCTCGAGAGCGGCGACCGCGTGCTCGTCATCGACGACGTCCTCGCCACTGGCGGCACGCTTGCAGCGGCCACGCACCTCGTGCGCGGCTTCGATGCGACGCTCGTCGGCGCCGCGACCGTCATCGAGCTGTCGTTCCTCAACGGGCGGGAGAAGATGGGGACGGACACTCCGTTCCACGCCGTGCTGCGGTACTGACGAGAGGAGCTTCTCATGAAGCTGATCGCGGAACTGATCGAAGGGCAGACACTGACGGTCATCGATCCGAGCAGCAACGTGCGCGATGCCGCGCGGCGCATGGCCGAGCGCAACATCGGCGCGGTGGCGGTCGTCACCGACGGCACGCTGGCCGGCATCTTCTCCGAGCGCGACATCATGGCCCGCGTGGTCGCGCAGGGACTCGATCCCGACGACACGCCGGTCGCGATCGTGATGACCAAAGAGCTCGTCGTCGCCGGACCGCACGACGGCGTCGACAGCGCGCTGCAGAAGATGCACGCCATCGGCTCGCGTCATCTGCCGGTCGTCGAGGACGGAAAGCTCGTCGGGATGATCTCGATCCGCGACCTGCTGGAAGTCGACGACGCGCACCAGCGCGCGAAGGCAACGTTCCTCAGCGAGCTCGTGTCGTACTCGCCGGATTACGAGTCGTAGCCGCGCCACGCGCGATCTCTGATCACTTCGCCAGCAGCTTGCGCAACGGTCCCCGCGGATCGTCGGCGCCGCGCAGAGCGGCTGGGCCGGCGGCATCGAGGAGTGCCAGCCAATCCACCTTGTCCGCCGCGACCGGCTTGGGAGCCTCGATCTTCACGGGCGCATCGTAAAAACTCTGCACCGTCAGCGACGTTCCGCCCTGGAACTCTTTCGGTTCGGATCGAGCTCCGCCTTTCGGGTCGTCGTACCGGTTCGGAAACTTCGGACCTCCGAAATCGACGGCCGAATTCTTGTGCACCTTGATCGCCACCGCGGGCACGTCCTTGTCCGCCCACGGAATGAAGCGGTTCGCCTAGATGATGGCCGTGCCGTTCGGTTCCTTCTTGTCCCCGCCCGAGTTGCCGCCGCCGACTTCCATACCGCGCCACGTCTTGTTTTTCGGGTCGGGCGAGTCGGGCGCGGTGAAGCCCCACCGATAGAGCAGATTGTTGTAGACGTGCGCGAAGTTCTTCTCGGCCACGCGCGGCGAGCGCCGCCAGACGTCGAGGAAGACGTTGTTCGCGACCGTGTACTTCGAGTTGCCCGGTTTTCGAGCGGCCTTCTTGGTTTTGCGGGCCACGTCGATGTTGACGGCGCCGCGATCCTTGAAGGACGTGTCCCCGAAGCCGTACTGTCCCGGATGGCTGTCGAAGAAGAGACAGTGATCGACCGTGACGAGGAGGGCCGGGCGGCCGGCGATGTTGTGCGAATCGATGGAGATGTCGAGGTAGCCATCGAATGAGCACTGGGTGATGCGCATGCTGCTCACTTCCCTGCTCGCGCGATCGTTGTCGCCGGGCACCGTCGCCACGAGGTCCATGCCGTCCCTCGTCCCGCTCTTCGTGCCGTTCGACCGGAAGGCGATGTTCTCGATGAGGATGCGGTTTCTCACATCGAGGTTGACGATGAACTGGAAGTTCTTCACGACCACGCTCGCGCCGGCTCTCCCGCGGATGGTGGTCGGATCGCCGCTGATCGTGAAGGTGCGGTCTTGCTTCTTCAGGTCCGTGAAGTCGTACGTGCCCGCCGCGAGCTCGATGATCTTGCCGTCGAGCTTCGACCGCAGCGCGTTCGCCAACTCATCCCGGTTCTTGACGGTGACCGGTGTACCGCTGCCGCCCGTTGCGCCGATGCCGAAGCCGAACGCCGCCGTGGTCATGCCTCTGCTCTCCTTTGATGGAAGAGAGGAAGAAAAGAATCATTTCCCTACCCCAAAAAGGAAGTCCGGCAGAGTCTCACTCCGCGCGCAGCCGCAGCCGCACGCGCGGCGAATCGCCTTCCACGTGCACGCCGGGCGAGAGCTCGAACTCGTCGTCGGTACTGTTCGTGCCGCCGAGGAGGAGGCAGAGGCGCGCGAGCTCCTTGAACGACGCCGCCTCGGCTTCGATCACGAGCTCGCCGTTTTCGCTGCGCACGGCGAGCGGCGCGCGGGCGAGACCTTCCAGCGCCATCATGGCGAGGTCGTAGTTCATGACGCCTCGTCCTCGCCGCGGTAGCGGACGGAGTTGCGCTCGGTTTCCTGCAACGCGACTTCGTAGAGCGTCCCGGGCGACACCGCGGGCGCGAGCTGCTGCCAGAAGGCGCGCGCGAGGTTTTCCGCGGTCGGAATGACGTCGCGGAGAAAGTCGACGTCCTCGTTGAGATTCGTATGGTCGACGCGGTCGATCACGCGCTCGCGCATCAGGTCCTTCAGCGTCTTGAGATCGATGACCATGCCGGTTTCGGGATCGATCGGGCCGCGCACGCTGACTTCGAGCGCGTAGTTGTGGCCGTGGCCGCGCGGGTTGTCGCATTTCCCGTAGGTGCGGCGGTTCCACTCCGCATCACGGTTCGGATTGTGCAAGCGATGGGCGGCCGAGAACGTCAGTCGCGCGGTCACGATCATGATTCACCTTTTCGCCGAGAGCACATTGCATGGATGAGAACGAATCGCAGTACGTCGTCTGCCACAACGGGGTCTTCGTCTTGCCGGACAGGATCGTACAGTCGCTGGCGAGCTTCGTCACGCGTGGATTCGTCTACCTGCGCCAGGACGACGACGTGCTGACGATCTCGACCACGCGGCTCGAAGGCGGCTACCGCCGCGCGCTCAACAGTCGCTTCCGCGTGCAGATGTTCCGCAACGCCACGAAGCTGGCCATCGTCGACTACAAGGAATCGATTCGCGTGATGGGCGTGCAGGGGCGCTAGTCTTCCGATCGCACGTTCACGAGCGGACTTGTGCGAGCGCGGTGCGGATCTCCCCCTGCTGCGCCGTCAGCGTGTCGCGCAGTTTCTGGAAGCGCGGCTCGCTCTGGAGATACCGGAACAGCGGGTTGGCGAGCACGTACGCCGCGGTCGGCTCTTTGCGCTGCGCGGCCTTCTCGAGCGACGTGAGCACGTTGTGCGTGTCGTTGAGAATCGCGTAGATCTCCGCCGCGGACGTCCACGAATCGTCGCCCGGCGTCGACGCGTTGAGCGCCGCCTGCAGCTCCTTCTCCGCGGTTCCGCGATCGCGCTTCTCCGCGGCGACGTACGCGTTGAGAAGGTGATAGCCGTACAGCGGATCGGACTGCGAGAGCCGCTGCACCTCGTCTTCGGCGAGCGGCATCGCGTGACGCAACACCGACAAGCGTCCGAGCTTGAGCGACAGCGCGGGGCCGCGGCCGTTCTCGGTGAGGTCGTAGTACCGATCGGCGGCGACGCCGAGGCGACCCGCGTTCGCGAGGAGATCGGGGGCGTATGCGGCCACCTGCGTCGGTGAGACGTGCCGCAACCGCGCGACCGCGCCGTTGAAGCGCGCGGCATCGTTCGAGGCGCCCGAGTAGCGCGCCACGAGATTGAGCGCCTCGGCATCGTCCGGCGCGTTGCGCAGCACGATGTCGTACATCGCGAACGCCTGCTGCAGATCGCCCGCGCCGAGGCTCGCGCGCGCGACGCGGCGCGCGGCGTCGAGATTCGCCGGCTCGAGCGCGACCACCTGCCGCGCCGCCGCGACGGACGCCGCCTCATCGCCGCGCGACGCGAAGAACTGCATGGCCAGCACCTGCGCGGGCACGAACGTCGGATCGGAGGTCATCGCCGCGCGCAACGAGAGGTCGGCGCGTCCCGCATCGTTGTGCGACTTGGCGACGACCGCATCGGCGAACGCGTTCAATGCGCCGGCGACCGCGTACGTCCGCGGCCGCGCTTTCGTCTCGTGCGCGACCCACTGCACCATCGACGAGATGCCGCTCGCGGCGTCGGAGACGAGCACCGGCGGCGCGGCTTTCGGCCCCGCGAGCGGCACGAGCGTGGGACCGGCGGCGCCAGGCACGAGCCGCGCGGTGAAGACGGCGGCGTCGGGCGCCTGCGCATCGAGGACGCGCAGTTCGGGATAGCTGCGCAGGACTTCGATCGCGCCGAGGCGGATCGTGTCGGCGCGTTCGGCAAGCGCGGGATCGGCGCCGTCGACCGCGAACGGCGCAAGGAACACCGCGCGCGGATGCGCGGCCGTCGGCTGTTGCGGCTGCGGCGCGGCCTGCGCGACAGGCGTCGCGTTCTCGTTCGCGCGACGCTTCCACATCACGCCCACCGCCGCCGCGATCACGAGCAGCAGCACAGCCGCCGCGGCCGAGACGATCATCGGCATGCGCTGCTTTGCGCGCAGCGCGCGCGCCTGCTCGGCCGCGGCTTCGAGCTCCGTCTCGTCGGCCTGCGGCGTGAGCTCGGTCTCCTGCTCCGCCGGCGCCGCTTCCGCCGGCACGATCGTGTAGAGCTTCATGCCGCCGCGCGCGCCCGCGTCGCGAAGGCGCACGCTGCCTCGTCCGAGCTTCACGAACTCCTCGGAGACGAAGAGCGTGTTCGGCGGCAGCTGCGCGAGCGTCTCCGCGCCGCGCGCGATCGCGGGACCGGTGGCCGAGCCGTCGACCATCGTCACCTCGCCCGCGTGCAGCAGCATGTGCACCTGCAGCACATCGCCTTCCTGCTGCGCGGGCTGGAAATCGAACTCCCCTTTGCGTCCCGCCTCGAGCGCCGCGTCGACCGACGGCAGCTCCGCGACGAGCCGCGCGCTGAACGGGTCGACGACCTTGCCGTCGAACAGATACACGGCTTCGCCGAGGACCTGCTGCATCTTCGCGCTCGCCTTCGTCGCGGCGTCCGGATCGTGCGCGGCGAGCTCCTCGTAACCCGCGACTTCGGCGAGAAAGAGGATCGACGCGCGATGCTGCACGTTCGGATTTGACGCCGTGATGACTTTCTTCTCGAGCTGCTGCGCGAACTCGACGGCGGACGAATCGAGTTTCTCGATCGCCTCGACGACGGCGCGCGCGTCCTTGAAGCGCTTGAAGGCGTCGCGGTAGATGCAGCCGCCGATGAGGCTCACGACGCCGTTGTCGACGTTCGGATTGATCGCGCGCGGCGACGCCGGCTGTCCTTCGACGATCGCGCGCGCGATGTCGGGCGCGCTGTTGCCGCTGAACGGAATGCGTCCCGTGGCGAGCTCGTAGAGGATGACGCCCATCGAGAAGACGTCGGTGCGCTCGTCGATGGCGTTGTGCGCGATCTGCTCGGGCGCCATGTACGCGACGAAGCGCGGATCGCTCCCCTTCTGCTGATACGACATCGACGTGCGCTCGCGGCGCAGCAGGTTGCCGAGATTGAGGCCGGCGAGCTTCACCTGTCCCTCGGCGGTCACCAACACGGAGTCCGCGTTGATGTTGCCGTGCAGCAGTCCCTTCATGTGCAGGTACTTCACGACGGACGCGAGCTGGTAGGCGATGCGGTAGACGTCCGCGCGCTCGGCGGCGCTGCCGTGCAGGCGCGTCGCGATCGGCTGCGCGGGCACGACGTCCATCACCATGATCAGGTTGTCGTCGATGGCGGTGATGTCGACGATGGGAACGAGGAACGTGTGGTAGAGCGCCGCCGCCACGCGCACGTCGCGGATCAGTCCGTCACGGCGATCGTCCTTCGGCAGTTGTTTGCTGAGGAGCTTGATGGCGACGCGATTGCCGTTGCGCGTGTCTTCGGCGAGCCAGACCGACGTGCCGAGGCGTTCACCGATGCGATAGGGACCGAGGGGCCGATTGGCGGACATGGTGGAATTATAGAGTTTCGGGGTTGGAGGCTTGCGGCCTCACAACCCCGAAGAGAATGTCCGTCGTAGATGGCGCGGCGCAGAGGCCGCGCGATCGGCGCAGCTCAGAGGCCGCGTTTCTTCGCGCGGATGTTGCGACGGCTGCCTTTCGACTTTCCGCCGCCGCCGCCGAAGCGATCGCCACCGCCGCCGCCACCACCGCCGAAGCGGTCGCCGCCGCCGCCACCACCGTAGCCACCGCCGCCATATCCGCCGCCGCCGTAGCCACCACCGCCGTAGCCGCCACCACCACCACCGTAGCCGCCACCGCCGCCGTAACCACCGCCGCCGCCGTAGCCGCCGCCACCACCGCCCGGCCGGCCACCGCCGCCACCTTCACGGCGCGGACGATCCTCGGCAGCATTGACGCGCAGCGCACGGCCGCTCAACTCGTACTGGTTGAACTTCTCGATGGCCTGCGCTGCATGTTCGTCCGACTCGTACTCGACAAAAGCAAAGCCACGCGGCCGGCCCGTCTCCCGATCCATCGGGAGGAAGACGTCGCGCACGGCGCCGACCTGCGCGAAAAGCGCTTCGACCTCGTCTCGCGTCGTCTTGAAATCGAGATTCCCTACAAAAACTTTTGCACCCACTCGGTGTGCCCTTTCTGCGGCAGGACGGGTTGACGTTTCTGTCGTGGCTCCGCTGCTGCTGCCGGAGAGTGTAGCGCGTTACCTGCTCCAGCGTGTAAGCGGAGCGCAGCAGATCGCGTGCCCATCACGCGTTCGCGCTGATGTGTAACAGCTCTGCCCCACTCTCGACGGTCTGTCCGGCGGTGACGAAGACCTCGTCGACGACGCCGTCCGCCGGCGCCTGAATCTCGTTCTCCATCTTCATCGCTTCGAGAATCAGCAGCCCCGCGCCCTTGCGCACGCTCGCCCCCTGCTCGACCAAGAGGCGCACGACGCGGCCCGGCATGAGCGCCTTCACCACGCCGCCGCCGCCCATGTCGTCCGAGCGTCCGCGGCGCCGCGCGGCGAGCGGATCGACGACGTCGAGCTGCACCGTGCCGTGGCCGAGGGAGATCTCGTGCGTCGTACCGCTGCTGTGATGAAGGAGCGCGACCTGGGTGCCGTCTTCGAGGCGTAGAGAACGCACCGACGCGCCGATGTTCACGAAGTCGGCGTCGAGCCAGCGATCGCCGAGGCGCACGCGATAGCCGCTGCCGTGGCGGAGGACTTCCACTTCGCGCTCGTTGCTGCCTTCACGAACGATGAACTTCACAGCCGCCCCCGCCACGCGTCGCCGCGTCCCGTCTCGCGCCAGCGGGACGGCGTGTCTTCGGGCAGCTTCACGCTCTGCGACTCCTCGAACGCGGCGATGGCCGCCGCCGCGAACGCGGCGTCGAGCTGCGCGTCGTCTTCCGCCCGATGGCTGAAGTCGATCGTCGGCAGGATGCGGTCGATGAAGCCGGTGTCGAAGCGCGCGGCGATGAAGTCGGGATGCTGCATGATGAAGGTGAAGAACGGGATCGTGGTCATGATGCCGTCGACGCGATACTCCGAGAGCGCGCGGCGCATGCGGCCGATGGCCTCGTCGCGCGTCTTGCCGTGCGCGATGAGCTTCGAGAGCATCGGGTCGTAGAACACCGGCACCGTGTAGCCCGCGTAGACGCCGTTGTCGTTGCGCACGCCGGGACCTTCCGGCAGATTGAGATACCGAATGAGCCCCGGCGACGGCGCGAACTTGCGCGCCGGATCCTCGGCGTAGACGCGGCACTCGATGGCGTGGCCGAGCGGCCGCAGTTCGTCCTGCGTGAACGAGAGCCGCTCGCCGCGCGCGACGCGCAACTGCTCCTTCACGAGATCGACGCCCCACACCATCTCCGTCACCGGATGCTCGACCTGCAGACGCGTGTTCATCTCGAGGAAGTAGAACTCGCGATCGGGTCCCATGAGGCATTCGATCGTGCCGGTCGAGTAGTAGTTGACCGCGGCCGCGGCTTTGACGGCCATCGCGCCGAGACGCTCGCGGAGTTCCGCGTCGACGACCGCGGACGGACATTCCTCGACGACTTTCTGATGGCGGCGCTGCAGCGTGCATTCGCGCTCGCCGACGTGGACGATGTTGCCGTGCTGGTCGCCGACGACCTGCACTTCGATGTGGCGCGGTGAGCTGATGAACTTCTCCGCGTAGACCGCGCCGTCGCCGAAGAACGATTCCGCTTCGCTCGTGACGCGCTCGTACGACGAGCGCAGGTCTTCCTCGCGCTCGACGAGCCGCAAGCCTTTGCCGCCGCCGCCCGCCGACGCCTTGATCATGATCGGAAAGCCGGTGCTGCGTGCGAACGCCTCGATCTCGTCGAACGACTTCACCGGCTCGGTGAGCCCGGGCACGACCGGCACGCCCGCGGCCTGCATGCGCTGGCGGCTCTCGGTCTTCGAGCCCATCGCCTCGATCGATTCGGGCGACGGTCCGATGAAGACGAGTCCCGCGTCGCGGCACGCGCGCGCGAACTCCGCGTTCTCCGCCAGAAAGCCGTAGCCGGGATGGACCGCGTCCGCGCCCGATTTCTTCGCGGCGTCGAGGATGCGGTCGATGCGCAGATAGCTCTCGCGCGACGGCGCGGGACCGATGGGCATGGCCTGATCGGCGTAGACGACGTGGAGCGCGGTGCGGTCGGGTTCGGAGTAGACGGCGACGGTCGGGTAACCGAGCTCGCGGCAGGCGCGGATGACGCGCACCGCGATCTCGCCGCGATTCGCAACGAGGACTTTCATCGCGCGCGCATTGTAGCTGTTACCATTCGCCCGCCATGAACGAAGCTTTGCAGCAGCAGCGGACGCAGATCCTGTCGGGTGTCGTGACGAAGCTTCTCGAGGACCTCAAGGGCGGCTCCGGCGACAAGGACCGCCGCCGCCAGGTCGAAGAGTGGATGCGGACGCTGGCCGAGAAGTACCCCGAGTTCAAGATCGAAACGGGACTGCGCGACTACTACCTCGCCGAAGCCGAGCGCCTGCGCACCGACTTCGACCGCGCCACCGACCTCACCGAAAAGCTCGCCCTCGGCCGCAGCATCGAGTCGTTCCTCGACCGCGCCGCCGATTACGACCGCCGCATCAGCGAGCGCTGAGCGCGTCGCGCGCGGCGACGGACGTCTGCGCGGACTTTGCCTTCAGTTCCGTGGCCAGCTTCAGCATGCTGTGACCGCGTACGCCGACGCCGGGAAAGAGATGCACCTTCAGCTCGGTGATCTGCGGACGCGCGACCTTCAGATCAAGCAGGACACGCACGACGAAGCGCGCGTACGAGAGGATCTCGCTCTGCTCGTAGACGCGCCAGAACTCCCGCGGACGTCGCGCGCCGCACCCGTTCGCGGCGCGATGCCGCGTCACCGGCGTCGAGTCGAACGCGAAGACGGAGCGGATGTCGCCGCACGCCGTGTAGGCCGCCGTCTGCGCGAGCCCGCCGCCGAGGGAATGGCCTGCGGTGTAGATGATCGCGTCGTTGCCGTAGTGCGCGTGAATCCACTGCACGAGATCGCCGGTGATCCGCTCGGTCTGCTCGTAATGATCTTCGGTCGGATACCACCAGGAATCGAACCAGCGGAGATTCGAGATCCAGTCCGCGCGGATGTGCGTTCCGCGAAAGACGAGCATCGCCACGCGGGGCGTGCCTTCCGTCGTCACCCACAAGCGATACGTCAGGTCGGGCGTCTGCCGCTTTCCGGCGATCTTCGTGCGCGGGAGATCCGCGTCCGTGCGCTCGACCCATCCGGATGAAGGAAGCAGCGCGATCGCGTCGCGTTCATCGGCCGTCTTCGGCTCGAACTGCGCGAGCGGAGTCGTGAGCGGGGCGTCGACGTAGACCGCGGCGCTGAACGCGGCGGCGACCGGCAGGTACTGCAGTTCGGAATCGACCTGCTGCGCGAGCCGCGCGATCTCGACGTGTTCGTTCGGAACGCCGCCGCGCCGCACGATCGCCGTCGAACGCATCGTGCCGCAGGCGGTCATGCAGAGTGCCAGGAGAACGCTCATCCATCGCAGCATCGTCGTCTCGTCCTTCGGCTGATGAGAGAGACGCGACGCTGGAGTTCCCGAAGGTTCGCCGCAAAACGAAAAAGCTCGCCGTGCGGCGAGCTTTCGATCGGGTTGCTGAATGGTGCCCAAGGCCGGACTCGAACCGGCACGGATTTCTCCACACGCCCCTCAAACGTGCGCGTCTACCAATTCCGCCACTTGGGCAGGCAGTACAAAGAGCTTCGTTACTTCTTCGCCGGCGCGGTCGGAGCGGCGGCGGATCCGGACATGACGGAGCTGCGCGGACGAGCCTGCAGCACCGCGAGGGCCAGTGAGGTGACGACGAACGCGACGAAGAATCCGGTCGTCAGCTTGTGCAGCAGCGTGGTCGCGCCGCGCGCGCCGAACGCCGTCTGCGAGCCGCCGCCACCGAACGCGCCCGCGAGATCCGCTCCCTTGCCCTGCTGGACGAGGACGACGAGGATCAGAAACAGGCTGATGATGACGTGCAAAATGACGAGAAGAACAATCATGGATTCTCCGGTGCGCTGACAGTGAACCGGTCAGGGGTGCGAATTCTTCCCGGAAGGTGGCGCGGTGTCAAGAGCGTTCAGCCGCGCCGCAATCCCGCGTGGATGGCGAGAAACTTTCGCGCGTCGAGGCTCGCGCCGCCGACGAGAAATCCGTCGATCGTTCCGTGCTCGACGAGGTCGTCGACGTTGTCCGGCGTGACGCTGCCGCCGTAGAGAATCGGCGCGCGCGCGTGCGCCGCGGGCCAGAAGCGCTCGAGCGCGGCGCGGATCTCGACGAGCGTCTCCGCGACCATCGCGCCGCTCGCGTTGCGTCCCGTGCCGATCGCCCAGATCGGCTCGTACGCGAGGATCACCTTCTCTCCCGACGCGAGCGCGTCGACCGCCGCGACCTTGATCTGATCGGCGAGAAAGCGCGAGACCTGTCCCGAGTCGCGCACGCGCAGATCCTCGCCGATGCAGAGCACGGGCGTGAGTCCGGTCTCCAGCGCGAGCGAGAGCTTGCGCGCGATGAGCGCGTCGTTCTCGTGAAAGAGCGTGCGGCGTTCGGAGTGGCCGAGGATCACGAAGTCGGCGCCGGAACGGCGCAGCATCGACGGCGCGACTTCGCCGGTGAACGCGCCGCTCTGCTGATCGCTGCAGTTCTGCGCGCCGACGCAGACGCCGGCGCCGCAGGCGCCGAGTGTGCGCAGGAACGGAAACGGCGGACAGACCACGATCGTGACGTCGCCCGGTTCCGCCGCGCCGACGGTGGCCATGTACGCGTCGATCCCTTCCGGCGGAAGGTTCATTTTCCAGTTGGCGATGAGGTACGGCATCCGTCAGGCAGTGTAGCGGTTTTTCCCCTGCCGCTTCGACTGGTAGAGCCGCTCGTCGGCGCGGCGCGTGAGATCGTTCGCGCTCTCGTCGCGCGCGTACTCCGCGATGCCGATGGAGATCGAACAGCGAATCGCGCTCTCGTCATCGGTGGGAATGGTCATCACGCGCATGCGCTGCAGCAGCCGTTCCGCGACCTTGCTCGCGCCGTAGAGATCCGTATGCGGCAGGATGATCGCGAACTCGTCGCCGCCGAAACGCGCCAGCGTGTCCGTCGGACGCAGCGTCTCGCGCGCGGCGCCGCAGAGCTCCGACAACACGACGTCGCCGATGACGTGGCCGAAGCTGTCGTTGATCTGCTTGAAGCCGTCGATGTCGAAGAAGAGCAGCGACAGCGGCACGTTGAACGTCCGCGCACGCTCGATCTCATACGGCAACTGCCGCCGGAAGTAGCGCTTGTTCCAGATGCCGGTGAGATCGTCGGTGTCGGCGAGGTTGGTGATCTTCTCGCGCGCGTGAATGGTCGCGAGCAGCATGGCCACCTGCGTCGAGAAGATCGCGAGGATCCGCCGCTCGTCGTCGGTGAATCCCTTCTCGCGATACAGCAGCAGCACGCCCGCGGTGCGGCTCTCCTGTTCGAGCAGCGCCACCGCCTCGCAGCGGAGGCTGTACGCTTCGCCCGCCGGCAGTTCGTGCGTCTCCGATTTGACGACGACCTCGGTCGTCGCGAACGAGACCGGGATGAGCCGCTCGAGCGTGGCGCGGATCTTGGCGATGAGCTCTTCGCTCACCAGCGCGCCGGCGCCTTCGCGCGTCGTCAGAAAGAGATCGAGGTTCTGCTCGATCATCACCGCGATGCCGACGTCGAACGGCACGCAGCGGAAGAGCGTGGAGAACGCACGGCAGAACAGATCGCCGACCGAGTCGCTGCGGACGACGCGCGAGGTCAGCTCCTGGATCAATGCCAGGACGTCTTTGATCTGTCGATGCTCCTCGCGCAGACGCGCGAGCTCCTGCTCCGGTTGCTCCTGCCCCATCCGCGAACCCGCCGTCATTGTAGTGGGTAATACAATGCGGCCGTGCTCATCGAGGCGGAGTCGATTCCGTACGAACCGGCGCAGCTTCGCGGCGAGCGGCTGCTCGTGCTCGCCCCTCATCCCGACGATGAGGTGATCGGCTGCGGCGGCCTCGTCGCATTGCACCTCGCCGAAGCACGTCCGGTGCGCGTGGTGGTCGCGACCGACGGCGCGCAGGCCGGCGACGCCGCGACACGCGAGGAGGAATCGCGCCGCGCCCTCGCCTCCCTCGGCGGACACGCACAGCTCGAGTTCCTCCGCTTCCCCGATCGCGCCCTCAACGACGCCGCGGCGGAGCCGTTGCGCGAGCATCTCCTCGCGTTCCGCCCCGATCTCGTGCTCGTCCCGAGTCCCATCGAGATTCATCCCGATCACTTCGCGCTCGCGCGCATCTTCTGCGAGCTCGTGCAACGCGGTGAAACGCTCTTCGCCGATCTCGCCGTGACGCGCGTCGCGTTCTACGAGGTCGGGCAGCCGATCCGTCCGAACGCGCTCGTCGACATCACCAGCGTTGCGGACGCAAAGTACGCCGCGATCGCGGAGCACGCGTCGCAGCTCGCCACGCGCGACTACGTCAGCTACGCGCGCGGTCTCAACGCGTACCGCGCCATGACGCTACCGCGCGAGACGAAGTTCGCGGAAGGCTACTTCGTCATCGACCTGCCGTCGCTGCACACGCTGCCGCTCAGCGAGCTGCGCGCGCGATGCGGCACGCCTCCCGCGCTGGAGACGGCGCGCGAGCCGCTGCCGGTGAGCGTCGTCATCCGCACGAAGGATCGCCCGGCGTTGCTGCGCGAGGCGATCGACTCCGTGCGCGCGACCGGCTATCCGTGCGAGATCGTGGTCGTGAACGACGGCGGCGCGGCGCTCGCGCTCGACGGCGTGACGCTCGTGCAGCACGAGACGTCGCGCGGGCGTTCCGAGGCGGCGAACGCCGGCGTGCGCGCGGCGACGAATGCGTTCGTCGCGTTCCTCGATGACGACGACCGCTTCTATCCCGAACATCTGCAGACGCTCGCCACCGCGGCGTTGGGCTCGTCGCATGCGGCGTGGTACACGGACGCGGTGTCGCTCTTTCTGCGGCCGGCGGAGAGCGGCGCGTACGAAGCGCACGCGCGCCTGCGCCTCTTCGCGCAGGACTTCGACCGCGAGCTGCTGCTCGTCGATAACTACATCCCGCTGCCGACGCTGCTCATCCGCCGCGACGATTTCCTCGCGGTTGGCGGCTTCGACCCGGCATTCGATCTGTTCGAAGACTGGGACTTTCTGATTCGCCTTGCCGAGCGCGGCGACTTCCTGCGCGTGCCGCGCGTGACGTGCGAGATCCGCCACTTCGAAGGCGGCAGCTCCGTCGTGCTCGCGGCGCCGGAAGGCTCGCAACGCTTCCGCGACGCGAAGCGGCAGGTGTGGGCGAAGCACGCCGCGCGCATCGACAACGACGTCTTCGCGAACGTGCTCGAACGGCAGAAGAGTCGCACCGGCGCGCTGTACGCGGAAGTCATCGAAGCGAAAGGCAGCGCCGACTCCGCGCACATCGACATCGCGCGGCTCGAACGCGAGAAACAGACGCTCATCGCGCAGCTCGGCGAGTCGCATCACACGATCAACGGCTACGCGCAGCGCGTGCGCGAGCTCGAAGGCGTGACCGCGTCGATGAGCTTCCTCGAGGAGATCGCGCGCGACCACGAGCAGAAAGTGCTCGCGCTCGATCGCGCCACGCGCGAGAACGACGCGCTGCGCCGCGCGAACGCGGAGACGCACGAGGCACTCGAACGCGCGCGCGTCGAGATCGCGCGCCTCAATGGCCTGCTCGAGACGATCTATGGCTCGAAGACGTGGCGAGTGCACACGCTGCTCGAGCGCGCCCGAGGGCGTGGATGACGCGGCTGCTGCTCGTCTGTCCCGAGCCGCTCGGACATGGTCAGCCCGCGGGAGTAGGCATCCGCTTTCTGGAGATGGCGCGCGTGCTGCGCGACGACGGCCACGCCATCACGATGCTCTCGCCCGACGCGGGCACGATCGACGGGTGCCGCGGCGACTACATCAATCCGCCGATCCTCGAACGCGAGACGCGCGCGCATGACGCGGCCATCGTGCAGGGGCACGTCGCCAACGCGCTGTTCCTGCAGGGACAGCCGCTGCCGACGGTCGTCGATCTGTACGATCCGTTTCTCATCGAGAACCTGCACTACTTCGGCGAGCAGGGCGCCGAGGTGTACAACCACGATCATCTGACGCTGACGCATTCGCTGCTGCGCGGCGACTTCTTCCTCTGCGCGTCCGACGCGCAGCGCCTCTTCTACCTCGGCATGCTGCTCGCCGTCGGGCGTCTCAATCCGATGCTCTTCGCACACGATCCGCGGCTCGAGTCGCTCGTCGCGCTCGCGCCGTTCGGCGTGCAGCCGGCACGCGTGCCGGTCGCGCGCGAGCTCGCCGCGCCGGCGATTCTCTACGGCGGCATTTACGACTGGTACGACCCCATCGCCGCGATCGACGCGGTGGCCATCGTGCGCAGAACGCTGCCCGGCGCGACGCTGACGTTCACGCGCCATCCGAATCCCGACATCACGCCGCAGGGCAAGCTCGCGGAAGCGCTGCGTTACGCGAGCGAGGGCGGACACCGGTTCGTGCGCTTCGAGCCGTGGGCCGCGTACGACGAGCGCGCGTCGTTCTTCGAACGCTTCGCGCTGGCGCTGCTGACGTTTCCGTCGTCGATCGAGACGGAGCTGTCGATGCGCACGCGCATCTATGACTATCTGTGGTGCGGACTGCCGATCGTGACGAGCTCCGCGCCCGGCACGAACGAGATCCTCGAACGCTACCGCGCCGGCGCGATTGTCGCGCGCGACATGCCGCAGGCATTCGCGGACGAGATCCTCGCCATCGTGCAGGATCGCGCGCGCTACGACGCGATGGTCGCCGGCGCGCGGGCGTTCGTCGACGAGCATCAGTGGAGCCGCACGCTCGAGCCGCTGCGCGCGTTCTGCCGCGCGCCGCGCTTCGACAACACGAAAGAGACGTTCGCGATGAAGCCGGTGCTGCCGGATCGCTCGCGTTCGATCCTGCATCGCATCAAACGGCGCCTGCGGCGCGCGACGACGGCATGAGCACGACCGAGATCATCGTCGTCAACTGGAACAACCGCCGCGAGACGCTGGCGTGCGTCGGCGCGGTCGAGGCACAGCTCGGCGACGCCGGCGGCGCGTCGATCACCGTCGTCGACAACGGCTCGACCGACGGCAGCGTCACCGCGCTCGCGGCGCAGCATCCGCGCGTGAAGCTCTTCGCGCTGCGCGAGAACCGCGGCTTCACCGGCGGCCTCGCCGCGGCGCTGGCGGGCTCCGATGCGACGAACGTCGTGTTCCTCAACAACGACGCGGTGCCGGAGCCGGGCTGGCTCGCGGCGCTGGTGCGCGCGATCGACGATGCGTCGGACGACGTTGTGTCCGTCGGCGGCAAGATCGTCGACCCAACAGGTCAACAGCTTGACTTCATCGGCGGCGTGCTGACGTTCGACGGCCACGCGTTTCAGAACGGCTTCCGCTATCCCGTCGGCTCTCGTGACGAGCCGCGGTCCGGCGACGAGCTGCTCTTCGCGTGCGGCGGCAACATGATCTCGCGGCGCGCCAAGCTCGCGGAGCTCGGCGGCTTCGACGGCGACTACTTCGCGTACCTCGAGGACGTCGACTTCGGCTGGCGCACGTGGATCGCCGGCGGGCGCGTGCTCTTCGAGCCGCGCGCGCTCGTGCGCCATGCGTCGAGCACGACCAGCAACCGTCTCGGCGATTTCGAGCGCGGCGTGCTCTTCGAGCGCAACGCCCTGCAGACGGCGATGAAGAACTACGAAGACCTCGCCGCGAGCGGCGCGTCCGTCTTCTACACGTACCTCCACCGCCTCCATCACTACGCCACGACCCGCAACGCGCGGGCGAACGAGCTGACGCGCGCGGCCATCGGCGAGCTGCACGCGCCGCGGCGGCCGAGCCGCGCCGGTTTCGTGCAACGCCTGCGCAATCGCGCGATGCGTCCGCCGCTCGCCGCCATCGACGATCCGCTGACGGCGATGCAGTTCCGCGCGCTCGACTGGATCTTCCGCAACGAAGCGCGGCTCGCGGAGAAACGCGCGGACGTGCAGCGCCGCCGCAAGCGCAGCGACGCCGAGATCTTCGAGCGCTTCCCGCTGCATGTCGTGCCGACGTATCCTGGCGACGACGCGCTGCTGCGCGGTCCCATCTTCTCGCTGCTGCGCCCGCGGCTGCGCTCCGTCGACCGCGAGCTGGGCGATATCATCCGCGCGTGAACTGGCACCGGCGCTTCCTCGTGCACGGCGTGTTCTGGCGCCAGTTTCTGCGCTGGGCCGTGCTGCACGTGCCGCTCTGGCTCGAGCCGATCGTCATCGGCTCGTGGTCGCTCTTTTTCCTGCTGTGGGGTCCCGGCCGCCGCGGCGTGATGCGCAATCTCACCGCGATCCTTCCCGGCTCGACGTCGGCCGGCAACTTCCTGCGCACGTTCCGCGTCTTCTGGAACTACGCGTGGACGATCACCGACAACGTGCGCTTTCAGGAGCAGCGCATCAGCCCCGACTGGGACTTCGTCGGACTCGAGCACTTCGAGAACCTGCAGGCGCGCGACGGCGGGGCGATCATCCTCACCGCGCACATGGGCAACTACGACCTCGGCGCGCACATCTTCGCCGAGAACTCGCACCGGCAGATCGTCATGGTACGCGCGCCCGAGATCGATCCGCAGACGCGCGCGTATGAAGAAGCGAAGCACGGGCGCATGCTCGAGGAGAATCTGAAAGTCGACTTCAGCTCGCGCGCGAGCGAGCTCGCACTCGATCTGCTGCATTCGCTGCAGCGCGGCGAGATCATCGCCATCCAGGGCGACCGCGTGACGCCCGGCATCTCGGCGCTGCCGGCGAAGCTCTTCGGCAAAACGACGTCGGTCCCCGCCGGACCGTTCGCGCTGGCGATGGCGGCGCGCGTGCCGATCTATCCGATCTTCATCTTCCGCCTCGGCCGTCGCCGCTATCGCCTCGCGGCGTTCGCGCCGTTCGACGTGCTGCGCACGCGCGACCGCACGGAAGCGTTCGAGCGCGCCGTCGCGCAATGGACCGTCGAGCTCGAGCGCGTGTTGCGCGACGCGTGGTTTCAGTGGTTCGCGTTTCAGCCGTACTCGGAGGAGCTCGGTTGAGGCAGACGATTCGCGGACATGCGGAGGCGCGGTGGCTGCCGTCGCGGCACCGCTATGCGCTGTTCCGGTTGTACGCGTATCTGCGACTGCTCCGCGCGCGTCCCGAGCCGAAAGAGGTGGCGCTGTTCATCGATCGCGATCAGAGCGCGGGCGAGCAGTTCGGCGTGAGCGTCTGGATCCTGCTGATGGTGTTCTGCTTCGTCGCGGGAGAGCTGTTCGAGCCGTGGCCGCTACCGCTCGCGTTCGCGGCCGCGGTGCCGGTCACGATCGTGCTGATCGAGATTCCGTTGTACGCGGTCGGCCTGTTGCTGCCGCTCGTGCGCGTGCCGATCGAGCGCCACGTCGCGATGATCGACGCCGCGTATCTGCTGCTGATCTTCATCGGCGCGCTCGTGTACGCGCGCTCGGAGTCGTGGCTCAGTTTCGTGGCGTGGCAGTTTCTCGGCATCGTCATGCTGAACGTCGTCGCGGCGGCGATCGTGTTTCTCCTGCGCGGCTCGATCGCGCGGCTGGAGCGGAGGTTCGCATCCGAAGGCTGATCCTCGGCTTCGCCGCGATCGCGCCGCTCGCGCTCGTCGCGTTGTGGCCACACTCGCCGCTCGGCGGCATCGCGGTGCTTGCGCTCTCGCACGCGTTGATTCTCTATCCGACGCTGCGGCCGAACGTGCAGTGGCTCGGCGACGTGATCACGCACTTCGATACGCCGCGCAAAGAAGTGTGGCTGACGATCGACGATGGCCCGACCGACGACACGCGCGCTCTGCTCGACTCGTTCGCCGCGCGCGGCGTGAAGGCGACGTTCTTCGTGAAAGGCACGCTCGCGTCGCAGCATCGCGAGCTCGTCGAAGAGATGCTCGCGCGCGGCCACAGCGTAGCCAATCATTCGGAAACGCATCCGGCAGGCAGCTTCTGGTGCTCGCCGCCGGCGCGCATCGCGAATGAGATCGAAGGCTGCAACCGCGCGCTCGCGGAGATCACCGGCGCGACGCCGCGCTGGTTCCGCGCGCCGGTCGGGATGAAGAATCCGTTCGTGCATCCGGCGCTCGCGCGGCGCGGCATGCGCCTCATCGGCTGGACGGCGCGCGCGTTCGACGCGGTGGTGAGCGATCCGGAGGAGATCGCCGCGCGCATCCTGCCGCGGCTGCGCCCCGGCGCGATCATCGTGCTGCATCAGGGACGCGCGCATTCGCTGCCCTCACTCGAGCGCGTCATCGACGCGGTGCACGAGCGCGGCTACGCGTTCGTCATTCCGGACGACGCGCAGCTCCGCGCGTGAAGACGAAGAGATAGTTGTTGAACGGCGAGCCGCCCCACAACGGCGTGACGCCGGCGTGGAAGCCGTCGAATGCGCCGACGATCTCCTCGCGCGCCGGATAGTTCAGCGACTCCGCGCGCATCCAGCGGATCGCGCGTCCGAACGCATCGACCGCGCGCGTGATGCGGAAGCGCCACGACGCGTCGCGCACGCCGGAGCGGATGACGACGATTCCTTCCGGCGCGACGGCTTTCGCGACCTGCGTCAGGATGCGTTTCTGGTCTGCCGTCGGAAAGTATTGAAGGATGTCCAGGATGACGATGTTGTGGCCTTCCGGCAACGCGTCGCGCGCGTCTCCTCGGATGAAATCGATGCCGCGATAGCGCTGCGCCGCCTTGCGCGCGACGTCGATCTTGCGGTCGTCGAAGTCGATGCCGAGGATGGGCACGCCGACACCGTGCTCGCGCAGATAAAACGGCAGCAAGCCGACGCCGCAGCCGAGGTCGAGCAGCGGCTGCGCGTAGTCGCGCACGCGCGCGAGCACGGCGGCGTACGCGGGATCGCTGCGCACTTTCCAACGGACGTACGTGCGGAGCGAGCGGATGTCGTAGAGGGACGCGAGCGTCGAGGCAACGTCGGCCGCGCGCGCGGAAGCCATCACGCCGCGAGATGCTCGATGAGGTCAATCAGCTCGCCGAGGTTGAACGGCTTCGGCAGAATCGCGGCGACGCCCATCTGCAGCAGCGCCTGCGGCTCCACGCGCGCGTGCGCGGAGAGCACGACGATGGGGAAACGGCCAAGGTGGCCGGTCTCCTGAAGGCGCTGCAGAAAATCCCAGCCGTTGACGTCGGGCATGGCGAGATCGAGCAGCACGATGTCCGGACGATGGATCGTGAGCGCGCGCTGCCCTTCCGCGCCGTCGCCCGCGAGCAGCACCTGAAAGCCGTGCTGCCGCAGCGCCGCGGCGAGCATGCCGCGCAGCGGAAGGTCGTCGTCGATGACGAGCACGCGCTTTTTATCGACGGCGCCGACGCGCTTGTCTCTCGTGTCCCGCGGTTCGTGCGTCATGCTCATGGGCGTGCCGTCATTGTACCGACGGATGAGAACGGCTTGCAGAGCGCGAGCCAGCCGTCAGAAGAGGTCGGAGTCGCCCCACGTGTAGTACAGCCCGTCACGCATGCGCGCGGTGGCGTCGGCGAGCGCAAACGGCACGCACATCACGGAGAGATCCTGCGGCTCGGGACGCGTCTCGAAGGCGAGCTCGCGCAGCGTCGCGTCGAACCACGCGGGCCGCGGCGGGAACCATGCTTCGATCGCATCGACCGGATACGACGGCACGACATGGCGCAGCACGACTTCGGCGGCATCGGCAAAGTCGGGATCGAACAGCGCGTCACCCCACACGAAACGGTTCTCGCGAATCCGAAACGCGATCCAGCCCACGAGCGTGCGCCACTTGCGAATCGCGACGACGACGTACTGCGTGTCCGGACAGTCGAGATAACGCCAGCGGAGGTAGCGCGCGTCGCGGCGGACGAGAAAGCGATACGCGGGCGCGACGCGCGCGAAGAGCTCGTCGAATTCCGCGGTCGTCTCGCGCACCAACTCGAGCTGATAGCCACGCGCCCAGCGCTGCATGCGCGGCAGCGGCGCGAGCGGATGCGCGCGAAGATCGCGCACGCGATACATCACCGGCTCGACGCGATCGCTGCGGAGAAAGCGCAGCGAGAACTTCTGGATGTTGGCGACGTTGAAGCCGTAGTTGAACGCGACGCGGCCGTCGCAGAAATGCTCGTAGAAGTGCAGCGCCGTGCGGCCGAGGATGCTGGTCGGGCCGCGGCCGATGTGGCGGATGGCGACGTCGGTCATGGTGTCGCCGATCTGATGCGCGAGGACGTCGCGGCCGTCGATGCGGAACGGCACCGCGTAGCCGGCGTAGTGTCCGACGAGGCGCGCATCGGCGTCGAACGCGAGGCTGATGTGCTCGTTGCCGAACGGGTTCTCGCGATATTTCCAGCGAAAGTGCTCGACGCCCCGCGGCGCGTGCGGGAACGAGCGCGCGAAGAGGTCAAGGATCGCGCGCTCGTCGCGGTCGCGATACGCGCGGATCGTGAACGACGCGCCGCTCGTCGATGCGCTATCGGGCATGCGTGGGCTCGACGGAGCGGATCGCGCGCGCGTTCGCGGACATCCCGGCGCGGCGCTTGGCCACGATGCGGATCGAGCCGGTGCTGACGATGAGCGGATCGGGCAGGAGCCGGAGCATCGCGTTCACGAGCGGCGCGAGCAGCGGATGATGCGACGCGAGCCAGTGCCGCAGGAACTTGTGATCGCGATACTCGAAGTCGGGACCGATGTCGTCGATCTCGAAGCCGGAGTGTTCGAGAAGCTCGATGAGCGCGGAGCGCGAGTACAGCACGAGATGCGTGCGGAAGTTCTGCGCCATCCGCTTCTGCTCGGAGAAGAGATAAATGAGGCCTTCCGTATCGAATGTCGAGAGAAACAGCACACCGCCCGGCTTGAGCAGCTCTTTGATGCGCGCGAGCGCGTCGTGCGGATCGGCCATGTTCTCGAAGACGTGAAAGAGCGTGATGCCGTCGAACGCCGGGCCGGTGTTGACGAACGACGAGAGCGACGCGCAGTAGACGTCGAGGCCGCGCGCGCGGGCGTGGCGCGCCGCGGCGGAGGCGGGATCGATGCCGACGTATTCGTACTCGCGTTCCGCGATCGCGCCGAAGCTGCCGTCGCGCACGCCGACTTCGAGCACGCGCGCGCGCAGCGGCAGCTGGCGGCGCAGCCCGTTGAAGCGGCGCAGACTCGTCTTCTCGCGCGCGGACGGCGAATGCGACTCGTACGACGGCGGCGCGGAATCAGTGTGCGCGCGCAGCACGCGCCGCACCGGCTGGCCGCTCTCGCCGTCGGTGAATTGATTCAGGTAGCGGCATTTGCAGCGGCGGCACGCGCGCACGACGTTCCCCGGAATCTGCGCGCAGCTCCAAACCTCATGCGAGAAACAAACGGGACAGCGCCGCGCCGCACGGTACGCGTTGCGCCGGTTCGCGAGGCGGATCGCGATCGCCGGAGCGAGTCCGCCGATCGCGCCGAACGAGCGCGAGCGCGCACCGTCGCCGACGACGAGCCGCTCGATGCGGAAGCCGTATTTGTTCGCGAGAAACGCGATCTCGAGCTCGACGCCGCGCGAGACCAGCCGCGACTCGGCGACGACGATTTTCGCCGCGGACGAGGAGAACGCGGCGAGATGCACACGCGGATCGGGCACGATCGGCACGAGCAGCGCGCGCAGCAACGCCGATCCGCGGAAATCCGCGCGCGCGCTGGCAAACACGATGTCCGTCGCGCCCGACTCGACCATCGCGACAGCGTCGCCGATCGCGCTCACGGGATACGGCAGCGCGGGATCGACGATGACCACCACGCCGCCGCGCGCATCGCTCACGCCGCGGCGCAGCGCGCCGCCGAACGTCTCGTCCTGCGGCGCGAGGATCTCGAACGTGAAGCCGGTCGTCTCGAGATAGCGCGCGATCGCGTCGAGCGTCGGGCGCGGCTCGCGCTCGCGTCCGCCGCACGGCACCACGACCGAGACGCTGGTCGAGCTCATGCGGTGATTTTATACGTCGCCAGTACGCGCGCCGTGTCGCGCGCGACGACACGCAGGTAGAGCTCGTCATCGCGCAACGCCGCACGTACGTCCGGCGGCAGCACGACGTGGCGACTGTCTGCGAAAAATCCGGCAGCGGTCGCGAAGCTCGCCAGCGGCGATACTTCGACGACCACGCCGTCGCGATCGAGCCTCAACGCACCATCGAGCGGCTGCGCGTCGTGTGCGGGCAGCGGTCGCGCGAAACGTTCGAGAGCACGCGCCGCGAACGGACCGTTCCACTTCTCGAGATACTTCCGCTGCGACTCCGCGTAGCGCGCCGCCGCGGTCTCGCGCTCCTGCCCCGCACTCTGGTTGTAGAGATGCCGGCAACGCGCCGCGGGCACGTACGCGATGCGCTTGCGGTGCGCAGCGACGCGGCGCAGAAAGTCCGCTTCTTCAAAGTAGAGACGAAAGCGCTCGTCGAAGCCGCCGACGGCGTCGAAGTCCGACGCGCGGATCGCGAGCACCGCGCCGGAGAGCATCGCCACGTGCGTCGTGTCCGCAAGCGACCAGAAGGCGATGCGCGCGCGGCTGCGGCGTGCGTCGCGCACGTCCGCCCACGCGCGCGAGCGCGACGCGAGCAGCTCGTCGAGCTTCTGCCAACCGGTGCCGAGGTCCCCCGGCGGCAAGCGCCATTCATGAGCGTCGTCCCAGAAGAGTGCAGGTCCCGCGACCGCGGTCTTCGCGTCGAGTGCGGCAACCAGGTGATCGATGGATTGCGGCGCGAAGCGCACGTCGGGATTCGTCACGACGATGGTGTCGCCGTCGCACGCGCGGCGTCCGTCGTTGATGCCGCCGGCGTAGCCGCGATTCGTAGACGACACGATCAACACATCAGCGATGCCTCGCAATGCATGCGCTTCCGCAGGATCTTCACTGTTGTCGACGACGACGACCTGCAGCGGCGACGACGACGCGGCGCGCGCGGTGCGGATCGCGTCCGCGGCCAGTACGGCGGAACGATAGTTGACGACGAGCAGCGAGATCATCGGCGCTGCCGCACGAGCTCCGCCGCTGGCTCCGCGGCGCTGCCGGCGTCCCAGCGATGATCGATGGTCATGAGACCGATCTCGAAGCGGTCGCCGGTCATCGCAAACGCGGGACGCACGTCGCGCCGGTCGAAGACCGCCATCGCGTGCTCGTCGCCGAGGAAGGCGATGATCTCGTAGTCGCCGCGCGTGAGCGGCACGTCGAGCAGACGCGCGGTGAGCTCGTATTCGGAACGGCCGGAGAGCGGCGCCATGCCGTCGGCGTGCGTCCCGACGGCGAAGACCTGCAGATCGTCGGCGGAACGATGCACGCCGACGATGACGTGCAGCGGCTGCGACGGCTGATCGGAATCGATACGCACGCGCACGTGGATGTCCTCGCCGCGCGCGAAGCGGTCGCGCGGAAAGCCGTTGCGATCGCAGACCACAATGTCGCGAAACCGCGCGGGCGTGGCGCGTTCCACCGGCTCGTCGTTCGCCGGCAGCTGCTTGTCGCGCTCGCGCAGAAACGACTCGTAGTCGTGCACGACGTCGAGCGACGGGCCGAAGCGCATCACGCGTCCGCGATCGAGCCACAGCGTGCGGCGGCAGATCGAGGAGACGTAGTACAGCGAGTGCGAGCAGAAGAGAATGGTCTTCCCCTCTTCCTGAAACTCGCGAATCTTCTCGACGCACTTTTTCTGAAAGTGGCCGTCGCCGACGGCGAGCGCCTCGTCGATGATGAGGATGTCGGGATTCACGTTCACCGCGACGGAGAACGCGAGGCGCATGTACATGCCCGACGAGTACGTCTTCACCGGGCGGTCGACGAACGAGCCGAGCTCGGAGAACTCGAGGATCGCGGGGAGGCGCTCGCGGATCTCCGCCTGCGTGAGGCCGAGGATGGCGGCGTTGAGCGCGGCGTTGTCGCGGCCGGTGAACTCCGGATGGAAGCCGGTGCCGAGCTCGAGGATCGACGCGATCGTGCCGTGGGTCTGCAGCTCGCCCGCGCTCGGCCGCGCGACGCCGCACAGAAGCTTGAGCAGCGTGCTCTTGCCCGCGCCGTTCTGGCCGATGATGCCGACCGTCTCGCCCTGCTTCACGTCGAAGGAGACGCTTTCCAGCGCGGGAAAGACGACGTGGCGCGGCCGCCGCGTCAGCACCTCGATCACGCGATCGATCGGCCGGCGGTACATGTCGTAGTGTTTCGACACGTCGACGGCGCGGACGGCGAGCTCCATTGGCGTCATTCTACGGAGTTGCGCGGAAAGGCGTCCAAAAAGCGAAGTGGCGGGCCGGAGCCCGCCACTTCGAAGACTGCACGGGATGAGGCTTACTGCAGCGGCGTGGCCGCGACGTACTCCGGATCCTTGGTGTGGCCGTCGATGATGGACGCGAAGACCCACGCGGTGCCGCCAGTGACGTCGACGCGCAGCGTGCCGCTGTCCTGAATCCAGCTGAAGCTGCCGATGACGGTCTGGTTCGGATGCAGCGTGACCTCCTCGTAGTCGCCGGGCGCGCCGGTGTTGGAGTCGAGCTGCGTGACGCGCACGACGACGTCGGTGCTGGAGATGTTCACCATGCCGACGTTGGTCTTGTAATCGGCGTTGTTGCGCACGCCGGGGATGACCGCCGGCTTGTTCGGCGCGACGTTCGGACGCGCGGCGGCGAAGCCCGGGATGCCCTGGCCGTACGAGCCGATCGCACCGCGATCGAAGTACGTGCGCGAGAACGTCATCGGGTAACGCTGGTGCGTCGAGAGCGCCGTCACCTTGAGGATGCCCGCGGAGTCGGGAACGCCGCCGCCGAGGACGCCCTGCTTGAGGATGTCGGTGTACTGGAGGAACTTCAGCGGATCGAGCACCGCGCTGGCCTCGGCGCGCTTGGTGCCGGTGCCGTCGAAGTATTCGAACTTCAGCTGCGCGCCCTCGCCGTCCGGATTGAAGATCGTGACGTCGCTGCGCCAATCACCGTCCGGCTGCGTGAGGTGACCCACGCCGGGGATGATGCTCACGCGGTAATCCTCGGAGGCGAGATCGCCGTCGCGGACCGCCTGCAGATACACCGGATCGTTGCTCGCGCCGTCGATGAACGACGCGTACGCGATCACCCACTGCGCACTCGGCACGTCGATCTCGATGCTGAACGGCGCGTCGGACGGCAGGTTCGAGACCTCGCTCGTGATCGGGAACTGCACGAGCTGGAACGGATCGAGGGTCTTGGTGAACTCCTTCAGCTTCACGCGGTGGTCGTCGTAGACCTTCAGCGTGACATTCATCGACGTGAGCGTCGGATTCACGAAGCCGACGTTCGTGCGGTAGCGGACGTCGTTGCGGAGTCCGGCGAGGTAGTAGTTGCCCGGAGCCACCGCCCCGCCCGTGCCGCCGTCGGTGAGCGGAATGGCCGGGATGAACTGGCCGAACGTGCCGCCGCCCTGCGCGACGTTGTACGTGCGCGTCCAGATCATCGGCGCGACCTTCGCCTTGGTGGAGATGACGATCGGGCCGCCGTCATCCTGCGTGGTGAAGTTCCGCATGAAGTCGGAGTAGATGAACGTCGCCTGCGTCATGTTGAGCGTCTGCTCGTGGTGGCCGGAGCTGGCGCTGTCGAAGACCGCCGTCATCACGAGCGGGTGCGCGGCGGAGACGTTCGGATCGGGGTTGTAGATCTGCACGTCGGTGCGCCACTGGCTGCTCGAGAGACCGCCGATGTGCGTGACGACCGGCAGGAGGAATCGGTACTCCGGCGTGTCGGAGACGACGATGTTGCCCGCCGCCTGACCGGTCGGATCGCCCGAGTTGCCGGCGGCGTTGCGCGCGGTGACGCGCACGTTGAACGTGCCGGTGTTGGCGAACGTATGCGTGATCGAGCTGCTCTTGCCGACGGCCGAAGCCTGGCTGCTGTTGTTGCCCGTACCGTCGCCGAAGTTCCATACCCAGCCCGTGGCGTCGATGTCGGAGGTCACGTTGAAGGTGACGCTCGTGCTCTTCGATGCGGTGGAGGGGAACGCCGGCGTCAGCACCGGTGCCGGCTTGACCGGCGCGCCGCCGTCGACGCTGATGTCGACGCCCACGGTGCCGCCGGTGGCATTGGCGGTGTTGTAGACGCGCAGTGTGACGTGGTACGTCGAAGCGGTTCCGGCGAAGGTATGGGCCGGGCTTTGTTCGGTCGACAGAGCCGAGCCGTCACCGAAGTTCCATTCGAATTTGTCGCAGCTCTGGAAGGTATAGAAGACGCCGCGAGGGATGAACTTCATCGACTCGGAGCGACGGCACGTCGAGCCATTGAGAAGCGTGCAGCCGCTCGTCTGGCCCGTGTAGTCGACGATGAAATCGGATTCCGAGACGGCGTGGGTGCAGCCACCGGTCGTCGTATCGGGCACGACGTTGATCGTGACGTTTGCCGGAGAGCTGCCGAACGAGTTCGTGATCGTCACCTGGACGGGGTACTGGCCCGCCGCGGTGTAGGTGTGCGACGGCGATTTCGAGTTCGATACCGCGGTGTCGCCGAACGTCCAGGCCGCGACGTCGCAGGTCTGTAATGCGGTGGAGCCGCGCAGCGCATGGAACGCGATCACCTCGCCCGTCTTACAGTCGACGCCGGGCTGGCAACCCTTGCTGCCGGTGTACGTGAGCGCGATGTTCTGCGGAATCGTGCAGTCGGGCGGCGGCGGCGGTGGTTCCGTGGTGCCGCCGACGACAATGGTCTGATTGACGGTGACCGACGCGCTGCTCGGATTCGAGATCGTGAGCGACACGCGGTAGGTTCCGTTCTTCGAATACTTGTGCGTTGCCGGAACAGCCGTCGACGTCGCCGACTGATCGCCGAAGTTCCATGTGAACGTGTCGCAGTCCTGCCGGCTGTAGCCGAACAGGCCGACATAGAACGTGATGGTCTCGGTCGTCGAGCAACCTGTAATGCAGGTCGGGTCGATCGATACGCTATCGGCCGTCGGGCCGGGGCCACAGAGCGCGGCCGCGGTAGTGAACGACGACTGTGCCGTGCCTTCAAAGATGCCCTGCACCGCCGTGACCTGCGCGACGTAGCTGCCCGCCTCGACGATCGTGGGCTGATACGGATTGCCGGTGTGCGTGTCGACGGTCGCGCCGTTCTTCTTGAGCGTCCAGGTGAACGTCCAGTCGGCGGTCGAGCCGCCCGTGGCCGACGACGCGGTCAGAGTGCACGTCTCGAGCGCGTGCGCGCAACCGGTCTTCGTGACCGCCGGCGACGGCGTCGTCAACGTGAGCGACTGCGTATAGGTGTTGAACTGTTGCGCCGCCTCAGCGAGGCCGGCGGGATCGACGGTGACGGTGAGCGTGACGACGCTGTCGGAAACGACGGCGCTCGACGGCACGACGAAATTCGGGATCGTGCCGATGGCCGAGGAGCCGGTCTGTGGCGTCGTGAGCGCAGTGCCGTTCTTGTCTTTCAGCGTCCACGTCACGGTCCACGTCGTGGCGGTGATCGTGCCGGTCACGCCGGTGACGCGCGGCGTCGCGCCGAAGGTCACGTTCGTGCCCGACTTCGTCGGCGTCTTGAGATTGAAGAGGAACGGCAGAACGTCGTACGTGAAGGTGAGCGTCGGCGTGCTGTAAGGCGTGCCCACCGACTGCAGCGTGATCGAGTCGTACTTGCCGTATGCGCCGGAGAACGTCAGCGTGTGCGAGCCCATCGCACCGGCGGGGAGACCCGCGTCCGGCTTGAGGTTCGTGGCCGTGCCGTCCTGGTTCCAACGCGCGAGGTGGCTTTCCACCGAACCGTCGGATGCGTCAAAGAACGTGTCGCCGGCGACGACCTTCGGCAGTGCGCCGGACGCCGTGACCGCGTTCGTCACGCCGGGCACGAGCACGCGCGCCGACGGGACCTTCAATGGCACCGTGACGCTGTCGGTGAGGGAACTGTCGTTCGTGCCGGTCGCCGTCACCGTACGCGTGGTAATGCCGCTCGCGCTGCTGATGCCGGTGTATTGATGCGTGACCGTCTGTCCCGTGTTGCTCGCGGCGAGGTTCGCCAGGCCGGACTCCTCATTGTCGAAGTCCCATGACACGGGAACGACACCGCCGGTCGTGCCGGTGGCGCTGGCCGTGAATTTCAGGACGTCGCCCGGATACGGGCCGGCGTCGGTCGATTGTGCGTGCGGGTTGACGGTGCCATACGGCGCGCCGGTGGAATTCGCGTCGAGCGCATTGCCGGCGTTGATCTCGTACACGTCGCCGATGCCATAGACGTCGTAGATGAGGTAGGTCTTGCCGCCGGAATCGACGACGTCGACACCACCCATGATCGAGACGTAATTGCCGGCGTCGTCCGACGGCTGCGCGTAGCCGGCGGGCGCGCGATGGTAGTACTTGCGGAAGAACGCACCGAGGTCGACGTAATTGGGGCCCGTTGCATCGACTTTGAAGAGGCGTGCGTCGAGCGCTTTCGCGCCGTCGTCGTAGCTGTTGCCGCCGACGACGACATAGCCCGCGGACGCCGAGATTTTCACGGGATTGAAGTTGCCGTGATAGGCGTCGGGGTAGCGCTGCACGTCCGCCCCCGTTTCCGACATCGTGACGCGAATGAGCGCGTTCGTGGCCGCATTGTTGGCCGCTTCCGCGACCCACAGTTTGCCCGTGTCGTCGAAGTCGAGATCGACGAATTTCTTTCCGCTCGCCGGCGCGATCGTGGTGATCGGAGTGTTGTTCAGGTATCCAGAGTACGTATAGAGGCGCAACTGGCCGTCACCGTTGACGACGGCAAGGAAGCGCGAGTTGTCATAACGAGCCCACGTCGTAATACCGTTCGTCCGGCCGGTGCGGGTGGCAACCAAAGAGGGCGACGCGGGATTCGTCACGTCATAGAGCAGCGCGGTAATCGCATTCTGGTCGCTGACAACGGCGTAATACTTCGAGGAGACATTGAAGGCCGAAATGACGGCCGGATCGATGCTCGCGAAGGTCTGCGACAGAGCCGGCGCCAGCATGCCGCCGCCGGTGGCTCCGTCGTCGCGCACAACACCCCAGCCGAAGACGGAGTACGCGGCGTAGAGGTTGCCGCGATCGTCATAGTCGTAATCGAACAGGCGATCCTGGCCGTCGATGATGACCGTCGTCCAGCCGGTGCTGCGGCCTTCCGGATAGAGAAACTCGTCGAACTGGGAGAACTTCTCGAAGGGAGTCCGTGACGGGAAGACGCTGAACGACTGACCCGTCAGGATGTGGTTTGCAGCCACGAGCGGCGAACCGAGCGTCGTCGTGAAGAACGTGCTGAGGTTATAGGCCGCCACCGCGGAGCCAAGCTGGATATAGGCGCGCGGCGGAGCCGAGCCCCGTTGTGTCTTCGCCACACGGATACGGCCGGCGCGGAGCGTCCGGATGCCGTCGTTCTGAACACTGCCGGTGGAGCTGGAATCGACGATACGGCCGACGAAGCGAACGATCGGCTGCGAATACGGCCACGTGGGCTTTCCCGCATTCGGCTCGCCCGCGGCATTGCTCCCTTTGCAACCCGTGCAGAGCACTGGAGACTGCCGATCACTGCCCGGGAATGGGTACAACTGAGCGTGCAGTGCGGCCGGGAACAAGAGGCAGGCAAGCAGAGCCAGAGCCGCAAAAATACGAGTAACGTTCAAACCGACACCCCCGAGGATGGTTTACCTGACATGTGGACGAAAGACACTGTTATTGTAAGCGTCATCGGTTTCTTTGCAAACGAATTTTTTGGACCCGTCGAGCGCAACATCGCGGATGTGGCGTTCGACCGATACAAAAAAAGGCGGGCCGGAGATCCGGCCCGCCTTTCGGCTACTGCGATGTAGCGCAGACTACGGGGTGGTGTTCGGCGCAGGTCCGATCGGATCGCCGAGAGCGCTGATCGCGCTGCTCTGACCGATGGCACCCGTGCAGCCGTTACCGAGCCACGACGCGTCGAAGTCAACCGAGAAGCGACCCTCGGCGCGCATCGAAACGACGACCCAGTTCTGGCTGGCGACTTCCGCCGGGATTTCCGGCGCGCCCGAGTTGAGGTTCATGTACATCCAGCCGGCGACCGCAGCGGTCGGGTTCGGCGGATAGAGAGCCTCGTCCGAAGCGCTGGTGAGCGAAGTCTCAGGCAGCGTCGGGGCGCTTTCGATCGGCGGCGAGATGACGACTCCCGGAGCGAGGGTCGTCGGGTTCTCTTCTTCGTCGAAGCGGACGAACTCGGTGATGCCGAGCGTCGCGTTCGTCGGGTACGCAGAGCAGGCAGCGGTCGAACCGGTACGGCCTTCACGCCAGATCTTGTAGAAGGTCTGGAAGCCCGTCGCGCCACCGGAGATCCAGCGGGCGGCGAAGAGGGCCGGAAGCGGCTGACGGCGGTCGGCCGTGCCACCAGCCTGATAGCGGCTGTAGAAGGTGCGATCGAAGTTGGTGTCGAGCGCGCCCGGGAGGCCACCCTCAGGAATCGCGCGGATCGAGACGAGCGGGTTGCCCTGCGCGAAGTTCTGCGCGCCGTTGACCTGCTGGTAGTCGCCGATCAGCACGTTGTCGAAGCGAATTTCCGTCGCGAAGTAGGACGGGTCGATCGGGAGCGAGGTCGAGCAGAGACCCGCAACGTCGATCGTCGCGTAACCAACGGCATTCGTGTGCACGCCACCCGCCGTGTTGCAGGCGGGCGTGGTGCCGAGCGCCGGCACGCGGCCGAGCGTGAACGCGCTCTGCATGCGGGTGATGTACGCCTGCGACAGCTGAACCGGGAGGTTCACGCAGGTGTCTTCGTCGACGACCGGGTTGTCGTCAGCCGACAGGTCGCCTTCATTGGATTTGTCGGCACCCGTTCCGGCGTTCGGCGCGATGCGGCCGCGCGCGATGATGTCGTACAGGTTGATGCTCTGGACGTCATAACCGGTCAGGAAGATGTTGAAGTCGACCACCGGGAACGAGTAATCCGTCCACAGGGTGACGTGCGCCACCTGCGGAAGCTCGGACACGTTGGTGATCGTGAACAGCGTCGTCTCACCAGCGCCGGCCGGCGAAACGATGTCGACTTCGAAATACGGCAGCAGCAGCGTGGCTGCCGGCGCGTTTCCGATGTCGCAGCTGTCGTCGTTGTTGGTCGTCGTCGGAGCACCGGTGTCGAACGTGGCATTGGCAACCACGCCCGCGCCCGGAGCTGCGAACGCCGACCCGCAAACGACGAGGGCGGCCATCAAAGCCCAAACGAAAGTCTTTTTCATTTCTATCTCCTACACTTCAAGTTGACTTGAAAACGAACGAAGGTTTGCTCACCCGATCCAGACGATACGATCACCTCCGCGTTCAAAGTTTCAAATCTCTTACAACGAGAGTTGTCGAGCTAATCTGGTGAACTGCGCCTAAAGTATGGCGAATTATTCTCGAAGTCAATACCCTGCGCCACAATTTATGCGATTTCCCCATATCCAGTTGGCCGATTTCGGCGAATATACTCGCATCCCCTCCCTCGTCGCAAGCACCAATGATGGCTATTTGCCCGCGACGCCCTGATTCAGGAACACCTGAACCTTGCCGTTCTTCGGCGCGAGCGCCGTTCGCGAGTCCGATTCGTACATGATGATGACATCCGGACGGCCGTCGCGATTCACATCCGCAACCGTCAGATCGTAGTTCCGCAGCAGCGATATCGGCAGCCCCTCGATGGTGGCCTGCTTGAAGTTCCCTTTCCCGTCGCCAAGCAAGAGCACTGCCTCACGCGGCTCGTTGCGCGTGAAGATGATGTCCTCGTTGCCGTCGCCGTCGAAGTCGCCGTGGCCGACGCCGACCACGATCGTGCCCTTCCAGCGCATGATCGACGTGCGCGTCGGCTTGCCGCTCGTCCACGAGATGCGATCGAGGCCGACCACGTTGTCGAGCGCCGGCGACGGAATCTTCGAAGGATCGAGATTCGAGGGCCACTGCCGGAAGTAGCCGGCCACGATGTCGTCGCGGTCGCGCGAGGTGAAGTGCCCCGACGTGACGCCGTAGTAGTACGAGCGGTACGGGATGATGACGCCGCGGTCGTCCGCCATCGTCCACTTGTTCGCGCCGTCGCTGAGGTAGATGGTGTGAACGCTGTTGAAGTAGACGCTCGAGCCGGCGAAGTCGGGATACTTGTCGCCGTTGAAGTTGCCCGTCGTGAGCCAGTCGCCGCCGAGCGGATCCTGGCGCTGCGAGATGACTTCCGACTCCCACGCCTCGCCCTTCTTGCGGTTGAGGTACGCGCGCAGGCGTCCGAGGTCGCTCGAGATCGTCGCGCCGCGGCCGATCGGCCCTTCGCTGATGCCGACGATGTCGGTCCAGCCGTCGTGATCGACGTCCGCCGCGACGATGCGCCGCGTCGGGAAGTTCGTCGGCAGACCTTGCGTGACTTCGCGGAAGTTGCCCTTGCCGTCGCCGAGGAACACGGCGATGCCGGTGAGATGCACCGCGAACGCCAGATCCATGTGCTTGTCTTTGTTGAAGTCCGCCACGATGACGGAGCCGTAGTTGAAGCGGCGCGGCCACTTGATGTCCCAGCGCTGCCAGTGACCCTTACCGTCGCCGAGGAAGATCGCCGGCGAGGTCGCCTCGCCGCGCTGCGGCGGAAGGACGAGATCAGGATTGCCGTCTTCGTTCATGTCCGCGACGGCGAGCGCGTTGCGCCACGAGCCTTCGGTCGGCAGTCCCTTCGACGACTCCTCGAACTTGACGGTGACGCCGGACTTCGGCGGATCGAGCGGCGTGAAGTCGTTGCGGAAGTCGTTGTAGTACTTCACCGCCACATCCGAGACTTCCTTCGCCGTCCCGTGTTCCTTGATCTCCGCGGCCGCGGCCGCCGCCGGGTTTTCTTCTTCGGGCTCTTCGATCCACGCCCAGACGTACTTTTCGTTTTCCTGGTAGATCTCTTCGACGAAGTTGACGTTGCCGACGGGACGGATCCAGCCCGGCTGCGGCACGGCGCGCGCCCACTTCTTCTCGAAGCGCTCGATCTTGAAGCGACGGCCGAACCGCGACCACACCACGTTCGGATCGGGATTCGATCCCGGATCCGAGATGGTCCCGAGCCGGTCCTGGCGCTGCTGCGGCGTCTCGGGGCGGATGTAGTGAGGCGTTCCGCCGTCGGGAACGGCTGCGGCATTCGCGGTCGTCGTCGCCGCGGGCGCGGAAGAAGCGGGCGCGGTTGCCTGCGCCTGCGCCGGTACGCCGGCGAGCGCGGTCGCGAGCGCAGTCAAAGTGATGACGACCGGGAGAACCTTACGAACTGACATGCTTATCTCCTGAAAAGGATTAGATGAGATCGACCAGCGTCGGCTGCGCCCGCCGGAAAAAAAGAAGGCCCGCACCGAGCAGCGTCGTCGCAACGAACAGTAAGAAGACGAGCGAGGCGGCGTCAGGTAACGGGGAGGCGAGCATGGCGCTGCGGAACAAACCGAGCAGCGCGGTCATCGGATTCCAGAAGAAGAACTTCTCGTATCGCCCGCCGACGGGGTAGAGGATCGGGCTCAGATAGAAAACGATCGAGAGCAGAAAGCCGATGATCTGCGTGAGGTCGCGGAAGAAGACGTAGAGCGCGGCGAGGAAAAATCCGACACCGAGCTGCAGCACGAGCTGCAGCGCGAGCGCGAGCGGCAGCAGCCAGAGCGAGCGGAGCGACATGCCGCGCGCGACGAGCGCCGCGAGGAAGATCGCCAGGCCGACGCATTCGAAGATGAGCGCCGACGCGTTCGGGACGATCACGAGCAGCTCGCTGCGGAGCGGGAGACGGCGCACGACCGAAGAGTTGTCGACGATCGACGTGGTCGAGCGGATCAGCCCTTCGTTCACGCCGAGCCACGGGAGCAGCCCGGCGATGAGAAAATAGATGTAGGTGTCTCCCCTGCCGCCGGCGCGGCCGCCGGGAATCATGAAGGTGAAGACGAACCAGTAGAGCGCGACGAGGCTGAGGGGTTGGAGGACGGCCCAGGCAAGGCCGAGAGCCGAGCCGGTGAAACGCGCGTTGAAGTCACGTTTGATCAGCTCGCGGAGCAGGTGCAATCTGGCGTACGTGTTGGCGAGCCCTTCGGGCTTGACAGGAAGAATCCCAGCCCGCATATTGAAAGTTGCGTCACTTTATTGTTCAATAGCATAAAAGTCAACGAACCACGCGATGAACAGGCCAGCACAACTCGAACTCGTAGGACGGAAGATCCGTCAACTCCGCCGGCAGCGCAAGCTGACGCAGGTGGAGCTCGCCGAGAAGATCGGCATCCATCAGTCCGACCTTTCGCGCATGGAACAGGGCGAGTACAAAGTTGGTCTCGACACGCTGCTCAAAATCCTGCAGTGCTTCGATCTGAGCATCGGAGACTTCTTTGACGAGACGGGGCGGACGAACAGCGTGCTCGAAAAGTACCGTTCGCTGTCTCTGAACGCGCAGAAGGAAGTCGAGAGCTTCATCGAGTTCAAGCGCGCGCAGGAAGACTCGGGTGAGTTCGATGGGGGGGAGGGCGGGGTCGATGCTTAACGAACAAATCCAGCGCGTCGAAGAGCTGCGCCAGCTCGCGCGCACCCGCGTTCGCGCGGGCGAATACGAGGCGGCGCTCGATCTGTACGACGAGGCGCTCACGCTCACCAACGACGACGAGCTCCGCGAGTTGATCACGATCAACAAGGCGGACGCGCTCGTCGCACTCGAACGCACCGGTCCCGAAGTGGCGGAGCTGCCGCGCGTGATCATGCGCCGGCGCAACCTTCGCCACGTGTACCTCGCGGCGTACGCGCTGCAGTACAAGCACCGCCTCGAGAACGATCTGAAGCGCGCGCTCTTCTACGGGCAGCTCGCGCTCCGCACCGCGGAAGAAGCGGGCGAAGCGTCGTGGCGCCGCATCGTTCTCCTCGAGCTCGGGAACATCTACGAGCTCGACTCGCAGATTCCCACCGCGATCGAATGCTTCCAGGAATCGCTGGCGATCTCCGAGGAATCACCCCTCAACGAAAAAGACCTCTCGCACGGATACGCGGTCGAGAACCTCGGCTACTGCCTGCTGCTGCAGGGACGGATCGAGGACGGGCTCGCGTACGTGCACGAGGCGGCGGAGATGCTCTCCGATCCGATCGGCCGCGCCGAGGCGTACATCGATCTCTGCTACGGCTACCTCGAACAGGGCGACTTCGAGAAAGCGCTTCACTACGGTGAGGCGGGTCTCGCCATCGCGAAGGATCAGCGGCAGGTCCGCAACGCTCACTACCTCCTCGGCGAAGCCTGCTACAAGTCGGGCGATCCGGACGGAGCCGACCATCACTTCACGCAGCTCGCGAAGTTCTATCCGCAGTTCCGCAACCTCAAGCATCTGCTCTTCGCCATCGACCTGCGGTCGATGGTGAACCTCAAACTATGAAGAAACTCGCGTTGTTCGCCGCCCTTCTGTTTCTGCCGCTCTTCGCGAGCGCGCAGTCGCCGGAGGCTTTGCTCACCCCGGACGGCACGCTGTACTCGATCGAGACGCAGGCGGCGACCGACACGACCGATCCCACCGGCGGCGCGTCGCTTCCGCTCGTGCTCACGACCCGTCACGATGGCGAGGTCTCGCACCAGCTGGTGCCGGCCACGACGAACGGCGGCCAGCACGAGAATCCGGCGCTCGCGTACGACGCCGAATCGCAGACGCTGTTCGTCTTCTGGGTCCATCATCACGATCTCTTCTCGAGCGAGCTGCTGTTCGCGTCGCTCGACGCGCAGGGCAACTGGAGCGAGACCACGGCGTTCGGCCATCCGTTCGATTACCGCGAAAACCTGCGCATCGCTGTGACCAAGCGCGTCACCGACGATGAAGGCAACCTCTCCGCCGGCATCAGCGTCCACCTCACCTGGTGGGAGTTCGAATCGTCGACCGGCAAGGAAAACGCGCGCTACGCGATGATCGCGATCGAAGGCGGCAAGGCGGTGTCGACCGACTTCATCAACCTCGATGTCTTCCGCGTCGCGCAGACCGATCAGGTCGCGAACGACAACGTCGACGTCTCGATCCTCAAGCAGCCGCTCATCTTCCCCTCGGCGAAGCAGGACAGCGTGCTGCTCGTCTACGGCGACATGCAGACGCACACGTTCCACGAAGTCCGCGTGACGCCGCACAAGGTCGAGACCAACGGACGCCTCCGCGTTCCGGGCGGCCGCAGCGAAGGCGGCTTCCCCGCGCCGACGCTCGGCATGCAGGCCAACAGCACCATGGGCGGGATCTACGACGACAATGACCACCTGGCGTTCTACGTCGGCGACGGTCATGCCGTGCGCTACGCGATTCTCAAGGACGGCGCCTGGAGCGATCCGCGCGCGCTGGCGCTCGACGACGAGCTCACGAGCTCCGCGGCCGTCGACGCGATCCGCCGCCTCGTCAGCGACCACTAGTTCAACACGCGCACTTCGTTGCCGCAACGAAAGCCGGCGCTCTCCGCGCCGGCTTTTTTGTTGCCTCAGATCCTCGGCTTTGCGTGTTTGACCGACGTGATGATCCCCACGCCGAGCAGCAGCAGCGCTCCGATACCGATCCAGAAGCCGGGCACGTCGTACTTGTAGGCGACGAGCGCCAGCGCCACGATCACGATCAGCCAGCCGACGAACGAGAGATTGAACCAGCTCACGGTGGTACCTCCGCGAGCAGAGTCAGCAAGAAGGCTGCCGGAGAAAACAAAAGCCCCGCGCCGTGAGGCGCGGGGCTTCGCGTTCGAGCGATGCGTTGCCGCGATTACAGCTTGTAGACGAAGAACGCGATGAGCAGCGCGTAGATGACGAGCGACTCGATGAGCGCGAGACCGATGATCATCGCGAGACGAATCGCGCCGGCGGCGCTGGGGTTGCGGGCGATGCCTTCGACCGACGCGGCGATCGCGCGCGACTGGCCGATGGCACCGGCGGCGGCGGCGATGCCGAGGACGAACGCGGCACCGATGACGCCCCAGCGGACACCGGGGTTCGTCGCCACCGCATCCTGCGCGAACGCCGAGAAGGACGTCAGCGCCAGGACGACGGAAAACAGGATGTGTTTCTTCTTCACTCTGATTCTCTCCTTTCGAAAAAAGTCCGAACCGTTCAGGTCTGTTGGTTTCGTTGATCTAGTGCTCTTCCGCCGCGACGGCTCCGCCGATGTACACCATCGTCAGCATGATGAAGACGAACGTCTGCAGGAACGCGCCGAAGATACCGAGGCCCATCATCGGCCAGGGCAGCACGAACGGCAGCATCCCCATGAAGATCCCGGTGGCGGTGTGCTCGCCGAAGATATTGCCGAAGAGACGCATGCCCAGCGAGAGGATGCGCGCGAGATGACCGATGATCTCGATGGGGATCATCAGCGGCGCGAGCAGCGGCATCGGGCCGGCGAAGTGTTTGAGGTAATGCCCGAGCCCCTGCGTCTTGATGCCCTGCCAGTTGTAGTAGAGGAACGCGGTCAGGCCGAGGCCGAAGGTCGTGTTCGGATTGCTCGTCGGCGGCTGCAGGAAGAAGAACAGTCCGAAGATGTTCGAGACGAAGATGAAGCAGGCGAACGCGCCGATGATGTAGAGGTACTTCTCCGCGGCGCCGTGGCCGATGACGTCCTCGAGCAGGTCCTTGAGACCGCCGACGATCATCTCCAGCATGTGCTGGAAGCCGCTCGGGTTGTCGCGGCTGATGCGGCGCGACATGAGCGGGAAAACGATGCAACTGATGAGCAGCACCACGAGCGCCATGAGCACGTGGTCTGGCACCTCGAAGCCGAGGAGCGGCTTCAAGAAGTGATTGACCGGCCCGTACAGGATTGAGTGTTCGTGTTCCATGTACCTCTCGAGCTACTCCTCAGTGAAGCTGCGGTAGAGCGAATACAGAGCTTCGCCGCAGATTCCCACCACGATGACCGAGAACCCCAACAACACACTTAAGGCAGTGAAACGAGCAATGATGATCGTGACCGTGAGCGCCACACCGAGGAGAGCGAAGCGCGCAAGGGTGCGCAACATCAGCCTCCGAGCGTGCAGGTGTGCCGCCGGTTGCAGGAGAGTCGTCACGATCTCCTCCAACCAAAGGAAGCTGATGATAGTCACCGCTGCACTGCAAGTCAATCCGAGAAGACCGCGAAAACCGCCCAAAAACCACGAGATTACCGCGAATCCGGCGCACGCCGCGAGCGCGTTTCGCTTGATCCGCCGCAACACCTCCGCGGGTGTCTCGCGCTCGTAAGAGGGGACCTCACGGTGGTCCATCTTTCGACGCGAAGCGGAAAAGGTTGATGAACGCGGCGATCACGCCGAAGAGCGTGAACACGACCGTCAGCCACGGCTTCGTGCCGAACAGCTTGTCCATCCCCCAGCCCCAGCCGAAGCCGAGCGCCATCGCGATCGGAAACATCCAGCCGATGGAGGAGGCCTCCATCATCTGGCGGAAGTCGCGCCCCTCTTTATCGTCCATTCGGCGTCACCAGGGCGGCACGCGCGGCAACGCCGCGACCGGAGATGCGCGCCTGATCGATGAGCGGTGACGGCAGGATGCCGAAGAGCAGCGTGACCACGAGACAGATCGCCGCGACGAAGCGCAGCGTTCCCTGCGCGGGCAGCGCGTCTTCTCTCCCCTCTCGCAGGTACATCGCCATCACCAGGCGGAAGTAGAAGAACATCGACACGGCCGACATCAGCACCGCGATGATGGCAAGCCAGCCGAAGCCGGCGCCGACGGCCGCGTAGAACAGGAAGTACTTGCCGATGAAGCCCGCGGTCGGCGGAATGCCGCCGAGCGAGAGCAGGAAGACGACCATCGCGAACGCCCAGAACGGCGCGCGGCGATGCAGTCCTTCGAAGTCGTCGACGAGCTCACCGGCGTACTCCTGCTGCTGCAGCATGAGCACCGTGGCCCAGATGCCGAGCGTGGCGAAGACGTAGACGACCGAGTATACGAGGATGCCGCGCAAGCCCATCTCGCTCACCGAGATGATGCCGAGCAGCACGTAGCCGGCGTGGCCGATCGACGAGTACGCGAGCATGCGCTTCACGTTGTCCTGCGTGATCGCGGCGAGGTTGCCGAGGATCATCGACAGCGCCGCGACGATCGCGAGCACGTACTGCCAGTCGAGCCGGAAGTGATGCACGCCGACGTAGAAGATGCGCGCGAAGATCGCGAAGGCCGCGGCTTTCGATGCGGTCGACAGGAACGCGGTGACCGGCGTCGGCGCACCTTCGTAAACGTCGGGCGTCCAGACGTGGAACGGCGCGGCCGCGATCTTGAAGCAGAGTCCCGCGCCCAACATCATGATGCCGAACATCAGCGCGTCGTTCGTCACGAGCGTCGCCATCGCGTTCGACACGCCGACCAGACTCAGCGTCCCCGTGACACCGTAGATCAGCGAGATTCCGTACAACAGAATCGCGGAGCTGACCGCGCCGAGGACGAAGTACTTCATCGCCGCCTCGGTGCTCTTCTGTTCGTTCTTGAAGTAGCCGGCGAGGATGTAGCTCGACAGCGACATCAGCTCGAGGCCGACGTAGATCGTCGCGAGATGAATGCCCGACGCCATGAAGAACATGCCACAAAGCGCGAACGCGAGCAGCGAGTAGTACTCCCAGGCCGAATATCGCGTGCCGCGCAGGTAGCCGTCGGAGAGCAGCGTGACGAGCGCGAGAATGACCAGGAACAGCAGCTTGAAGAAGAGCGAGAAGCCGTCGAGCGCGAACATCGCGCGGAAGCCGCGCGACTGATGCACGCTCTGCACGCCCCACGAGCTCAGAAAGACGGCGCCCGCGGTGATCGCGAGGAGCGCGAGCATCGCCCATTTCGCGGAGTCTCCCGATCTGCGGGTCTCGCCGCGCCCGACGACGGGCGCGATGAGCAGCAGCGACGCGCCGAGCGCGAGCACGAGCTCGGGAAGCAGGAACAGCGCGTCGCCCCACGTCATCATTTCTCGGCCACCTCGCGATGCTCGGTCGTGGCCGCCGGCGAGGCTGGATACGTGAGCGGCTGCTTGTCGAAGTACGTCGGCTCGACCTTCTGCACGATGTAGTCGACCGGCTTCTCGAGCACGTCGAAGAGCGGCTTCGGATAGATGCCGATCCACAACATCAACGCGATCAGCGCGAGCATCAGCCCGAGCTCGCGGCGGTTGACGTCGGGCACGTTCGCGTTCTCAGGATTGTCGAGCGGGCCCCAGAACACGCGCTGATAGAGCCAGAGCAGATACGCCGCGCCGAGGACGATCCCGATCGCGGCAATGACGGCGTAGGCCATCGTGCCGAACGCGGTCGAGTTCGCGGCGCCGAGGAGAATCGTGAACTCGCCGATGAAGCCGTTCAGCGCGGGCAGTCCCATCGACGACAGCGCGGCGACGAGGAACAGCGCCGCATACATCGGCATCTGCTTCGCGAGCCCGCCGTAGTCGGCGATGAGCCGCGTGTGGCGCCGCTCGTAGATGATGCCGACGAGCAGGAAGAGCGCGCCGGTGGAGATGCCGTGGTTGATCATCTGCAGCACCGAGCCGCGCAGTCCCATCGGGTTGAGCGCGAACATGCCGAGCATGACGAAGCCGAGGTGCGAGACCGATGAATACGCGACGAGCTTCTTCATGTCCTTCTGCACGAGCGACACGAGCGCGCCGTAGACGATGCCGATGAGCGAGAGCACGACGATCGGCACGAGGAGCTGCTTCGTGGCGCTGGGCAGGATCGGCAGCGCGAAACGCACGAATCCGTACGTGCCCATCTTGAGGAGCACCGCGGCGAGGATGATCGAGCCCGCGGTCGGCGCCTCGACGTGCGCGTCCGGCAGCCACGTATGGAACGGAAACATCGGGACTTTGATGGCGAAGCCGAAGAAGAATCCGAGGAAGATCCAGAACTGCAGCGACGGCGGAATGAGATGGCCGATCTCGTGGAACTGCAGGACGCTGAACGTGCCCGGATTGCCGAGGCCTTTGATGTTGAGGAAGCCGATGCCGCCGTCGTTGAAGAAGTAGAGCGCGAGGATCGAGAGCAGCATCAGCACCGATCCGGCGAGCGTGTAGAGGAAGAACTTGATCGCGGCGTAGAGCTTCCGCGCGCCGCCCCAGATGCCGATGATGAAGTACATCGGCACGAGCATGATTTCCCAAAAGACGTAGAAGAGGAAGAAGTCGAGCGCGCAGAACGTGCCGATCATGCCGGTCTGCAGCATGAGCAGCAGCGTGTAGTACTCCTTCTCGCGGTGATGGATCGCCGTGTACGACGAGACCACCGCGATGATGCCCATGAACGTGGTGAGGAGGATGAGCAGGAGCGAGATGCCGTCGATGCCGAAGTCGTACTTGACGCCGAGCGACGGGATCCAGTCGTACGTCTCGCGGAACTGCCACATCTTCGTGCCCGTCGCGGCGCGGTCGAAGTTGGGCCACAACCAGAGCGAGACAAGGAAGTCGAGGACCGCCGTCGCCGTCGCGAGGACCCGGATCATCCGCGCGTTGCTCCGGTTCACGAAGAACAGGATCACCAGCGCGCCGATCAGCGGGATGTAGGTGATGACGTTGAGAATGCCCATGAACGCACCGCTCCTCACGGTTTCATAAACAGATAGACGACAGCGACGAGGACGACGCCGCCGCCCATGATCAAGGCATAGTTCTGCACGAAGCCGCTCTGCACGCGCCGGAACATCATCGAGCCGCCGCGCGCGCTCCAGCCGACGCCGTTGACCGCGCCGTCGACGATGTAGCGGTCGAAGATCCACGAGCCGTGGCCGAAGAGGACGACCGTGAGATGGCGCACGGCGTTGACGATGCCGTCGACGATCCACCTGTCGAACCACCACATCGCGCGGCTGAGCGCGAGCGTGCCGCCGACGACTGTGGCGTTGTAGAGCTCATCGACGAAGTACTTGTTCTCGAGCAGCCGATGGACCGGCGCGAACGTCTCGGCGAATCGCTTCGGCGTCGACCAGAGCGGATCGCGTTTGTAGAAGCGCCACGCGAGGAAGATCCCGAACGCGGCGACGGCGACGCTGATCAGCATCAGCGTCCATTCGAGCGCAACGGATGCTTCGTGGAACTCGTACGCTTCGCCGCCGATCGGCAGCAGCACCGGCGAGAGCCAGCGTTGGAACGCGGTCGGATGCGAGCCACCGAGCACCGCCGGGATTCCGACCCAGCCGCCGACGATCGAGAGCACCGCGAGGATCGCCAGCACGCCCGTCATCGACCACGGCGACTCGTGCGGATCGTGCGCGTGCGTGTGGTGTCCGTGCGCTTTGTCGCTGTGCTCGTCGCCGTCGAGGAGATGGCGGCGGTCCGGAATCAGATTGTGCCCGCCGTGCGCCGGCTCCGACTCTTCGATCCCTTCGACCTCCGCGCCGCGGTAGCTGCCGTGGAAGGTCATGAAGTAGAGGCGGAACATGTAGAACGCGGTGAGCCCCGCGGTCACGACGCCGAGGATCCAGATCGGGAAGTGGTGGGGATAGGCGTTCGCGAGGATCTCGTCCTTCGAGAAGAAGCCGGCCAGCGGCGGGATGCCGGCGATGGCGATCGTCGCCACGAGCATCGTCCAGTGCGTGCGCGGCATGTACTTGCGCAGGCCGCCCATCTTGCGCATGTCCTGTTCGCCGCCGCAGCCGTGAATGACGGAGCCGGCGCCGAGGAAGAGGCACGCCTTGAAGAACGCGTGCGTCATGACGTGGAAGATCGCCGCGGTGAACGCCCCCACGCCCGCGGCGAGGAACATGTAGCCGAGCTGCGAGACCGTCGAGTACGCGAGGACTTTCTTGATGTCGTTCTGCGCGAGGCCGATCGACGCGGCGAAGATCGCGGTGAGCGCGCCGACGATGGCGACGACGAGCATCGCGTCGGGCGCCATGCGGAACAAGACGTTCGAGCGCACGACCATGTACACGCCGGCGGTGACCATCGTCGCGGCGTGGATCAGCGCGGAGACAGGCGTCGGTCCGGCCATCGCGTCGGGCAGCCAGACGTACAGCGGCAACTGCGCGGACTTGCCGCACGCGCCGACGAAGAGCAAGAGACAGATCGCCGTTGCGATGCCGCCGTACTGCGCGGCGCCGCCCGTCGCGGCAAGCGCGAAGACTTTCGAGTACGTCGCGCTGCCGAAGGTGTTGAACATCAGAAAGATGCCGAGGATGAAGCCGAAGTCGCCGATGCGGTTCGTGATGAACGCTTTCTTGCCGGCGTCGGCGGCGAAGTTTTTGTCGTAGTAGAAACCGATCAGGAGATACGAGCAGAGACCGACGCCTTCCCACCCGACGAACATGACGATGTAGTTCGCGCCGAGCACGAGCAGCAGCATCATGAACATGAAGAGATTGAGGTAGGTGAAGAAGCGCGTGTAGCCCTTCTCGTGCGACATGTAGCCGGTCGCATACACGTGAATGAGGAAGCCGACCCACGTGACGATCATCAGCATCGTGCACGAGAGCGGATCGATGCGGAACGCGAAGTCGACGGCGAAGCTGGCGATGAAGTTGCCGGCGTGGCCGATGCCCGCGGGGATCCACGTGTAGTACGCGTGCTCGAACGGCGTGCCGCTGCGCACGAACGGAATGACGGCGCCGATGGTGGCGACGATCGCGGAGAGCGCGGTCGCGCCGAGCGCGACGGCGTTGGTGACGGTCTTGTTCTTCGGGCCGTGCGGATTCGTGAACGCGCGCGTGCCGTTAATCAGCGCGCCGAGCGCGGGAAGCAGAACGACCAGGAGCAGCGCCTCAGCCATGCAGCGTCCTCGCTTCGTCGACGTTGATCGTGGAGCGCAGCCGGTAGAGCTGAATGATGATCGCCAGTCCGACCGCCGCCTCGCCCGCGGCGATGGTGATCACGAAGATCGTGAAGACCTGCCCTTCCAGCGAGGCGATGTGATGCGAGAAGGCGACGAGGTTGATGTTCACGGCGTTGAGCATCAGCTCGATGCACATGAGCACCGTGATCATGTTGCGGCGGATGATCACGCCGACCAGGCCGACGGCGAAGAGTGTGCCGGACAACATCAGGTACGCCTGCGTGCTGGGCATCGTGCTCGCGAGCGCTAGGCGCTCAGCGCCTCCTTCACTTCCTTCTCCGTCTCCACGCGCTCGAGCATGTAGTCGGGCGCGGTCTCTTCTTCCGCCGCGGAGAGCTCGCGCTTGCCGATCACGATCGCGCCGATCATCGCCACGAGCAGGAAGAGCGACGCGACTTCGAACGGCACGAGATAGTCGGTGTAGAGCGCCATGCCCACTGCTTCCGCGTTGCGGTTCTCACGCTGGCGGTGATGGCGCACGAGGCGGTTCGGATTGGTCGCGTCCTGCGTGAGATAGGTCTCGTCAACGGTGGTCAGCTTCTTGTCGGCGTTTGGAACTTCATCGTGGTAAGTGCCGGGACGGACGATCGTCGCGAAGAGCACGAACATCGCGAGACCGACGCCGATCCCGCCGAGCCAGACCGGCGAGAGCACGCGCTCTTCCGGCAGATGGCGCACGTTGATCAGCATGACCACGAAGAGGAACAACACCATGATGCCGCCCGCGTAGACGAGCACCTGCACGGCGGCGACGAACTCCGCGCTGCGCAGGACGAACAACACCGCCACGCACAGAAACGTGAGCAGGAGAAACAGCGCGGAATGCACCGGGTTGCGCATCGCCACGACGAGGATCGACGACGCGACGGCGATCGTCCCGATGACGACGAAGACGAGCAGCGGCATGCTGGAGCTGACGGCGTCCATCGCTATTTGAGGAGGCGCGTCTCGTCGAGGCGCGGCTTCTCGTCCTCCTCCGGCAGCCCGGTGTAGCGCGGCCGGTCTTCCCAGTACTCGAGCTCCTGCATGTTGAAGTAGAGATCGTTGCGATCGTACGTCGCGAGCTCGTAGGTCTTCGTGGTCAGCCAGATCGACTTTGGCTTCGTGGGGCACGCTTCTTCGCAGAGCGCGCAGAACATGCAGCGCTTCACGTCGATGTCGTAGCGGTCGAGGACTTTGACTTTCTTCTTCTTCCCGCCCTCTTCGATCATGTCGTCGTGCACGTCGATGTAGATGATGTCGATCGGGCACGCCACCGCGCACAGCTTGCACGCGATGCAGCGGTCGTACGAGAACTTGAACATTCCTCGGAAGCGGTCCGTCGGCTCGTTGCGCTCCTCGGGATAACGCACCGTCACCTTCGGCTTGAACAGCTCGCGGAACGTCGTCTTCAACCCCTCGAGGAGGTCGAGCACGAGGAACTTCTGCGACCAGCTAGGCTTCGGATACTCGACTTGCATGAATCCCCTTACGCGGAGCCGGTTTGCGTCCGAGATAGAACACCGTGGCGCCGAGGAGCGCGAGGCCGATCCAGTACATCAGCCGCTCCTGTCCGGCGAGGATGAAGAGGCCGGTGACGAAGATGTTCCCCAGTGCGAGCGGGATCATCCACTTCCATCCGAGGTCCATCAGCTGATCGAAGCGGAACCGCGGGAACGTCGCGCGAAACCAGACGTAGACCAGCATGAAGACCATGACTTTCGCGAAGAAGATGGCGGCGCCGAGAATGCCGCCGAAGAAGCCCATGCCGCGCAGCACGCTCGTGGTGAGGCCGACGCCGAACATGCCGAACGTCCAGCCGCCGAAGAAGAGCGTCACGATGAGGCACGAGTTGACGATCATCATCGAGTACTCGGCGAGCATGAAGAACGCGAACTTCATCCCCGAGTACTCGGTGTGGAATCCGGCGACGAGCTCCGATTCCGCTTCCGGCAGATCGAACGGCGTGCGGTTGTTCTCCGCGTTCATCGACACGAAGAAGATGAAGCAGGCCACGAGCTGCGGGAGGAAGTTCCACGCGTTCGTTTCCTGATAGCGGACGATCTGCACGAGATCGAGCGAGCCGGTGATCATCAGCACGCCGACGATGGAGAGGCCGAACGGCACTTCGTACGACACCATCTGCGCCGCCGAGCGAAGACCGCCCATCAGCGAGTACTTGTTGTTCGATGCCCAGCCGCCGAGGATGATGCCGTACACCGCGGTCGACGTGATGGCGAGGATGAGCAGTAGCCCGACGTTGACGCGCGTGACGGTGAACGCCGGCGGCGGTCCGTACGGGATCAGCGCGAAGACGACGAACGCCGGAATGAGCGGCAGCATCGGTCCGAGGAAGTACGCGATCTTCTCCGCGCTCGTCGGAAGGATGTCTTCCTTCAGCAGCAGCTTCACCGGATCGGCGATGCCCTGCAGGAGGCCCCACGGTCCGACGCGATTCGGTCCGAGCCGCGCCTGGATGAATCCGAGCAGCCGCCGCTCGATCCATGTCATGGCGACGACGATGAGCTGCACGATGATGAAGGCGATGAGGAACTTCACCAGCGGCCAGACGAGGTAGGTGAGGAGAGCCTTGTTCATGCGGCCACCTCGTTAAAAGATGAATGAAGAACGCAGAACGCAGAATGAAGAACGTAGAAAGAGGACGACGCTGCGCGGGTGGCGCACTTTCTCAATTCTTTATTCTGCGTTCTGCGTTCTTCATTCATCTTTTTCACCTGTCCACCTCTCCCAACACGATGTCGATCGTGCCGATGAGCGCCACGAGATCCGAGACCAGATGTCCGCGCGCCATCGCCGGCAGCGCCTGCAGATTCACGAAGCTCGGCGGGCGGACGTGGCAGCGATACGCGTTCTGCGTTTTGCCGTCGGACACGATGTAGTAGCCGAGCTCCCCTTTCGGCGACTCGATGGAGTGATAAACCTCGCCTTCCGGCGGGCGGATGACTTTCGAGATCTTCGCCTTGAGGTCACCCGCAGGCGTCTCGCGAATCAGCGGGATGCATTGTTTGAGGATGCGGTTCGACTGCCGCATCTCTTCCATGCGCACGAGGTAGCGGTCGTACGTATCGCCGTTCTTGCCGACCGGCACTTCGAAGTCGAGCTCGGGATAGATCTCGTACGGCTGCGCGCGGCGCAGGTCCCATTCGACGCCGGAGCCGCGCAGCGGCGGTCCGGTGATGCCCCACTCGATCGCTTCTTCCGGCGAGAGCACGCCGATGCCGACGGTGCGGCGCTTCCAGATGCGGTTCGTGGTCAGCAGCGACTCGTACTCGTCGACGGCCGCGTCGAACTTGTCGCAGAACGCCTCGATGTCTTCGAGCCAGCCGGCCGGCACGTCTTCCGGCATGCCGCCGATGCGCATGCAGTTGAGCGTGAGGCGCGCGCCGCAGTAGGCCTCGAAGAAGTCGAGGATCTGCTCGCGCTCGCGGAAGCAGTAGAAGAACGGCGTCATCGCGCCGATGTCGATCGCGTGCGTGGCGAGCCACAAGAGGTGCGACGAGATGCGCTGCAGTTCCGAGAGAATCACGCGCAGGATCTGCGCGCGGCGCGGGATCTGTTTCGTGACGCCCATCAGCTTCTCGACCGTTTCGACGAAGCCGAGGTTGTTCGTGGCGGAGGCGACGTAATCCATCCGATCCGTGTGCGGGATGCACTGCGGATAGGCCATGTGCTCGAAGAGCTTTTCGGTGCCGCGATGCAGGTAGCCGATGACCGGCTTCGCCTCGATGATGCGCTCGCCGTCGATCTTGAGCAGCACGCGCAGCACGCCGTGCGTCGACGGATGCTGGGGACCGAAGTTGACCTCCATTTCGTGGACGTCGAACATCAGGCCTCCTCCTCCGCGTCGTCATCGGCTGCCGCCGCCACCGGTGCGGGCGCCGGCGCGGCGACCGGTTTCGGCGCGGGCTTCGGCGGCGCCGGTTTCGCGCCGCCGCCGATCTGCGCGGCGGGCGAGCTGCCGTACGCCTTCCATTCGCCCTTGTAGAGGTTCACATCGTTCACCGGCTTGCCGGTCGAGCCGGCCTTCGGACCGCCGCCTTCCGGAAAGACTTCCGGATAGATCCGCGCCCCGGTATCGATTCCGCGGATCGGGAAGTCCTTCCGCAGCGGATGTCCGTTGAAGCCGTCCCACATGAGGATGCGCTCGAGGTTCGGATGGCCGGTGAAGTTGATGCCGAGCATGTCGAAGGTCTCGCGCTCGTGCCAGTTGGCGGTCTTCCACACCGCGGTCACCGACGGCACGTCGCCGTCGGTCCAGACGCGCAGCCGCACGCGCGCGTTGCGGCGGAAGGAGTAGAGCGTGTAGGCGACGCTGAAGCGCGGGCCGGTGTGATTCGGGAACTTCGAGTAGTCGACGCCGGCGAGGTCGACGAGATAGACGAAGCCGTCGTCCTTGAACGTGCGGCAGACATCGGCGATGCGGGCGGTGTCGATGAAGAGCGTGATCTCGCCGACGAGCTCTCTCGCGTCGAGCACGGCGTCGGCCGCGCGCGCCACCGCGGCGGCGACGAGCGGGTCGCGTTTAATCTCGTCGGCCCCGCGCACGGGAGGTGCGGTGGGCGCGGCGGGCGCCGCGGAGGGCGGCGGTGTGCTCGGCGGAGTTGTCTCTGACATTTCGCTGCGGGACTTACACGCCCGAGTAGCTCTTGCCCGCCTCCTCCATCAGAAGTTTCAGCATGTCGAGCGTCTCGGATTCGCCGGGGACGCAGAGAGAAATGTCGTCGGTTTCGCCCTCGGCCAGCGCGTTCGCGTAGCCTTCGCAGTCCCAGCCGCACGCGCCGCAGTCGGTCTGCGCCATCGACGCGAAGAGCTTCGTCACCCAGTTGCCGCCCATCTCGTTGGCGAGAGTCATGCGCTCGGGGAGCGTGAGATCGTCGCGATGGAACGGCACCGCCGGCGACGCGCCGGTTTCCGGCTGATCGAGCGGCATCTCGGGGGCGGCGGCCTGCTGAATGTCGGCCTGCGTGACGTCCGCGGCTTCCGCCGTTTCCGCGGCGGCGGCCGGAACTGCTTTCGGTTTCGGAGGCGCGGCCGGCGTGGGCGCGCGCTTGACGCCGGAGATCGGCGCGGGCTTGAGCTGCGCGGCCTGCTCCGCGCGCAGCGCCGGACCTTCATGCGCGGGCCGGAGCGAGTCGCGGACCGCGGCGCGCGCGAAGTCGTACGCCTCGCCGCCTTTCCGCAGGATGTGCATCCGCTCGATCTTTTTCTGGAGCTCCATCAATCCCCACATGAGCGCCTCGGGACGAGGCGGACATCCGGGAATGTAGACGTCCACAGGAATCAGGCGGTCGACGCCCTGCGTCACCGCGTACGTGTCGTACGGGCCGCCGCACGTCGCGCACGAGCCCATCGAGATCACCCACTTCGGGTCCGGCATCTGGTCCCACAGACGGCGGACGATCGGAGCCATCTTCTCCGTGACGGTGCCGGAGACGATCATGAGGTCGGCCTGGCGCGGCGTAGCGCGGAAGACCTCGGCGCCGAAGCGGGCCATGTCGTGCCGCGGATCGAGCACGGCCATCATTTCGATGGCGCAGCAGGCCAGGCCGAACTGCATCGGCCAGAGAGAAGATTTACGCGCCCAGTTGAAGAATTTGTCGACGGTCGTCGTGAGAACGTTCGACTCGAATCGATTCTCGATCAGACCCATGAAAGGACCTTCCTCTTCCACGCATAGAAATACCCGATCAGGAGAATCGCCAGGAACGCCGCCATTTCGACGGCACCGAACCATCCGAGTTGTTTGAACCTGATCGCCCAGGGGAAGAGGAAGACCGTCTCGACGTCGAAGACGATGAAGAGGACCGCGATGAGGAAGTAGCGGACCGAGAAACGATGGTCGAATGCTGAGGACGTCGGCGCGATGCCGCATTCATACGGCTCGAGCTTCACCTTGTTCGCCCGCGACGCGCGGACGAGTGGAGTGATGATGAATAGTGTCAGTACCGGCACGGAGACCACGATGAGCGCGGCGACCAACAGCACCGAGTAATTTGCCATCCTTGTTCTCGCTGACGACGACCGCCGCTCATTCTAGACGGCGAAAACGTAGAGTCAAGGAATCAGCGGACTCTGGAAGGACCAGCCCTCCATCGCGATCCCTTTCCCCTGCACCAGCACCCGCAATTCCTCGCCGATTCCGTCCGGCAGCACGAGCCGCCGCGCGTCTTCGCGCGCTTCCATCAGCGCCATCCCCTGCTCCGCATTCGACACCGACAGCTCGTGCACCGGCGTGAAGAGCGGATGCTCGGCGATGCCGACGCCGAGGAGAAACGGAGCGAGGCGGTCGAAGAAGAGCGTCGTCGCGCCTTCACGTTCGCCGGCGCGCTCGAGGTCGGTGAAGTTGATGTGGGCGGTGAGGTCCTGCTCGCCCGCGTTCGCGAGCAGATCGCGCGAGACGCGCTGCCCCGCGTACGCCGCAGCGGTGCCGAAGCGGCGCGCGCGCGGATGAAACAGCTTCTGCTGCGGAAAGCCGTAGTCGAACGTGACGATCATTCCCTGCCGCACGAAATGCGCGACGTCCGCGTAGTACGCCTCCCACTCCAGCGAAACGTCCGCGAACTGCCCCTCGGCGAGCTCGATCCCGCGCTCGGCGAAGTAGTGCTCGTACGGACCAGGCGCCTCGCGCTCGACCCAGTCGAGCGTTCCTCCGCGCTCGCCGACCCACAACTCGTGCAGGTGCTCGCCGCGCTGCATGAGCCGCGCGAACGGAAACGCGTCGAAGAGCTCGTTCGACAGGATGACATGCATGCCGTCGCGCGGCACTTGATCGAGCGTGTTGAGAAAGGTGACGCGCGCGTGCTCGTCGTGCACGCGTCCGAGCGCGCGGTCGACCCCGAAAAAGCGCGCATGCGGCGCGTCGATCTCCGCCGCGATCGCGCGGATCAGCCCGCCGTCGCCGCATCCGATGTCCACGATGGAGCACATCGCGCCCTCGGCACGGCGCACGAACTCGCGGACGAGCCTGCCGATCGCGAACGAAAATGCCGGGCTGAGCACGGGCGCGGTGACGTAATCGCCGCTGCGGCCGACCGGGTTTTCGCGCGTGGCGTAGTAGCCAAACTGCGGGTGATAGAGCGCCACCTCCATGAAGTCGCGAAACGACAACTCGCCGTACTGCAATAGGTTACGCAGCACGTCCTGCATCGAGCGCTCGGCCGGCATGGCGCGGCATGGTAGCACCCGACGCGGCGGGCTCGGCCACGCCGCGGATACTTTTTGACGGATCTATGTCGGCCGTGGCACCTCGGTCGCAATCCAGGGCAGACACGGAGGGAACACATGAAACAGTTCATCGCCAGCATCCTCATTGCGCTCCTCGCCGGAACCACTGCCTTCGCGGACGTCGCCACCGAGCGCGACAAGACGAAGAAAGGCGCCGTAATCGGCGGCGTGGCCGGTGCGATCGCGGGCGCGATCATCGGCAACAACCGCGGCCATCACAGCGCGAAGCGCGGCGCCACCGTCGGCGTGCTCGCCGGCACCGCCGCCGGCGCAATCGTCGGCGCGATGATGGACAAGCAGGAGCGCGAGCTCCGGCAGATCGAGGGCATCAACGTCCAGCGCACCGACGAAGACGAGCTGAAGGTCACGGTCCGCAACGAGATCCTCTTCGACTACGACTCCGCGGCGCTCCGCTCGAGCTCCCGCAGCGAGCTCCGCGAGATGGCCGACGTCTTCAACAAGTACGGCGACACGACCATCGTCGTCGCGGGCCACACCGACTCGACCGGCTCGAGTGCGTACAACCAGCGCCTCTCCGAGCGCCGCGCCAATTCGGTCGCGAGCTACCTCGAAGGCGTCGGCGTGCGCGGCTCGCGTCTCGACGCGGTCGGCTACGGCGAAGCGAAGCCGAAGGAATCGAACTCCACCGCGAGCGGCCGTCAGGCGAACCGTCGCGTCGAGTTGTATGTGCGCGCCAACAGCTGATGCCGCCAGTCGGTATCGATCGTGAAATGAACGGGACGCTCGGCAACGAGCGTCTCTTTTTGCAGCACAGGAGGTTTCAGATGCTACGCAAAGGTATGGTTCTCATTCTCGCCACGATCTTCGCCGTCGCCTGCGCGACGACGAACGACACGAGCACGTCGTCGTCGCCGAACAACAACCGCAAGACGAAGCGCGGTGCGGCGATCGGCGCGGTCGCCGGCGCCATCGCGGGCGCGGTCATCGGCAACCAGGGCGGCAACAACCGCACGGGCGCGGTCGTCGGCGCGGCGGTCGGCACCGCGGTCGGCGCGGCCGTCGGACACCGCATGGACAAGCAGGAGCAGGAGCTCCGTCAGATCGAAGGCGTCGAAGTGACGCGTCCGTCCGAGGGCGAGATCGACGTGCGCCTGACGAGCGACATCCTCTTCGACTTCAACTCGGCCGATCTTCGTTCGGCGTCGCGCACGACGCTCAATGATCTCGCGTCGAACTTCCGGCAGTATCCGGACAACCGGATCAACGTGGAAGGGCACACCGACTCGGTCGGCACCGACGAGTACAACCAGCGCCTCTCCGAGCAGCGCGCCGCGAACGTGGCCGACTACCTCATCGATCAGGGCGTGCCGTCGCGCAACGTGGTCGTCTACGGCTACGGCGAGAGCCGGCCGAAAGCGACGAATGACACGGCCGAGGGACGGCAGCTGAACCGCCGCGTCGAGATTCACATTCAGGCGCCGCCGGCGCAGTAACGCACGCGACAACAATGAAACGGCGGACGCGATGCGTCCGCCGTTTCATTGTCTAGGCTGCGATGAGGTAGCGGCATCATGACGAACGAGGAACGCGCACTGCGCACTCTGCTCGCGCGCATCGCCGACTGGGGCGAGGCGCACATCAAGTTCGACGACGCGGTGAAAGACTTCCCCGTGGAACTGCGCGGTAAGCGTCCGGATGGTGGGCCGCACTCCGCGTGGGAACTGCTCGAGCACATCCGCATCGCGCAGTGGGACATCGTCGAGTTCACGCGCGACGCGAAGCGGCACGTCTCGCCGGAATGGCCGTCGGGCTACTGGCCGTCAGCTCCCGAGCCGCCGTCGGAAGGTGCGTGGGACGAGAGCGTCGCAAAAGTCCGCGACGGCATGCGCGCGCTGGCGGAGATCGCGAACGATCTGTCGTTCGATCTCTTCGCACGCATCGAAGGCGGCGACGGCCAGACCGTGCTGCGCGAGCTCATTCTCGCCGCCGACCACAACTCCTATCACCTCGGCCAGCTGGTCATGGTCCGCAAGATTCTCGGCGCGTGATTCGCGCGCGTGCGTCGAGCGGCGGACGCTGCGTCCGCCGCCCGTTTGCGCTTCACGCGTAGGTCATTACCGCGAGACCCGCGTCGAGCGCGAGATCGTCGGCGGGACTGAGCACCTGCTTCGCGAGGCCGCGCAGGAACTGGAACGCGGGGGCCGGCGCGGTGGCGCGCGCTTTCGCGAAGAACTCCACGCGCTCCGGCGTGTTCAGCGCCGGCAGGATCCAGCGCGCGAACCGTCCCATCATCTCCGGCGCGATGCTGCCGACGATGCGCTGCTCGACTTCGGCGAGCTCGTCGTCCGTCAGCGCGATCCACAGCACCGCGTTGATCTTCGTCTCCTCGTCGGCCATGTGCGTGAGCAGTTCGCCCGCGATGCGCGAGAGCTGCACGACGAAGGCGTGGCCGCGACGCGGCGCATCGGGCGCGCTCGTGTCGAGCATCTCCAGCGCGGCGAGCAGCCCCGGCAGGCGCGCTTCCTGATCCTCGTGCTGTTCGTCGAACGAGCGCGCGACGTCGGGCGCGTGCAGCCGCACCAGCGGCATCACGAAGAGGTCTTCCTTGTGCGCGTGACCTTCGAGCAGCTCGAAGACTTCTTTCGTGTCGGCGCGCAGCCGCGCGACGGCCGGCAGATCGCGGAAATCGACACGGCCGGCTTTCTGGATCAGGTCGAACAGCATCACGCGGATGCCTTTGTGGATGTTGCGGTAGAGATCGTAGCGTTGCATGGCGTCGTCCTCCCGTTTCGCGATCGTCGCGTTCACGTTGTTGTCGTCGCGAGCAATCTAGGGCGGCGGCCGCGGCGCGCTTCCTAAGACTTGCCTACCTCGATCTGAAAAGTTCCGCGCGGCGCAAACGGCGGGGCAGACGAAATCCTAAAGAAACCTTAAAATCCCCCGCGGCCATGACTCCCGAACAGGTGCGGTGGTGTGAGGAACGCGGACTCTCGGTAATCGTCGGAACAGCGGACGCGGAACACGTCCCGAGTTGCTGCCGCGGCGCGGCGGTCCGCTCGAAAGACGACTTCGAGACGCTCACGGTGTACGTCCCCGTGGCGACCGGACAGGAGATCGTCGCCAACGTCGCCACGACGCGGCGCATTGCGGTCTCGCTCTCGCTGCCGCGCGACAACACGTCCATCCAGATGAAAGGGCTCACGACCGGCGTGCGTCTCGCGCCCGCGGCCGACGAGCCTTTCGTCAAGGAATACGTCTACGGCTTCGCGGACATCCTCGAGGCGCTCGGCCTGCCGCGCCGTTTGACGCGCAGCATGAACCACTGGCCGGCGTTCGCCATCGACATGTCGGTCGAAGAGGTCTACGACCAGACACCGGGACCGAACGCGGGAGCGCCGCTCGCATGAGGCTCATCGAGTTCTCCCGCTGCTTCCAGGGCGTCATCCCGACCATCATCGCCTCGAGCGACGCGCACGGGATGCCGAACGTCACGTACGTCAGCCAGGTCTATCTGATCGACGACCAGCACGTCGCGCTCTCCTGCCAGTTCTTCAACAAGACGCGCCGCAATCTCGACGCGAACCCGTTCATCAGCGCCGAGCTGCTCGACCCCGTGACGATGCAGGCGTATCGCCTGCGCCTGAAGTTCGTGCGCTCCGAGAAGCGCGGGCCGCTCTTCGAGACGATGGCCATGCGCATCCAGGCCATCGCGTCGCACACCGGGATGGACGGCGTGTTCCGTCTCATCGCGGCCGATGTCTTCGAAGTCCTGAGCGCGACGCGCGTCGAGGGCTTTCTCAACGATCCGGGCGAAGCGCCCGCGCACGAGGAAGTCTCCGTCACCGGCCTGCGGACCGAGTTGCGCGGCCTGCAGCTCGTCTCCGAACGGATCAACCGTGCGGACGATCTCGAGACGCTGCTCGCCGCCGCGCTCGACGCGCTCGACGTCTACTTCGGCTTCCATCACACGATGGTGCTGCTCTACGACAATGACGTGCAGCGCCTCGTGACCATCGCCTGCCGCGGCTACGGCGGCGGCGTCGGCGCGGAAGTGGCCGTCGGCGAAGGTCTGATCGGCACCGTCGCCAGCGAACAGCGCGTCCTGCGGATCACCGGACTGGAGGCAGGACTTCGTTATGGACGTGCGGTGCGGCGCTCGGTCATGAACCGCAGCGGAAGCGTCCGTCCGGAGATCCCGCTTCCCGGCCTTCCGGATGCGCAGAGCGCGCTCGTGATTCCGCTGCTGATCGAGGACCGGCTGATCGGCGTCCTCGCCGCGGAGAGCCGCGACGCGATGGCGTTCGGCGAATGGGACGAGACCTACCTCGCCATCATCGGCAATCAGATCGCCCTCGGCATCGACCGCGCGCTGCAGGACGATCCCGCCGAAGGCGCCGAGCCGCGCCCCGCACCTCCCCCGCCGCCCATCCCGCGTCCCGCCACCGTGCGGCGCACTCTCACCTACTACCGCAACGACGACTGCGTCTTTCTCGACGGCGAGTACCTCATCCGCAACGTCCCGGGCCGCATCCTCTGGAAGCTCCTCGGCGCGTGGAAGAAAGACGGGCGCACCGCGTTCACGAACCGTGAGCTGCGCCTCGACCGCACGCTCGGATTGCCGGAGCTCAAGGACAACCTCGAGAGCCGGCTCATCCTGCTGCGCCACCGCCTGCGCGAGAAGTGTCCGGAGATCCAGATCGCGTCGACGGGCCGCGGCCGTTTCGCGCTGGAAATCGGCGCGGATCTCGATCTCGTGGAGAAGTAAGCGCGGCCGTGGTGACGTAGCGGCGGCAATCCGCTACAATCCGCGCGCCCAAACGACCCGGAGCCACGGGAGAGGCGCGCCCTCGCTGCCTCTCCGAGTCGGGTCCTTCATCCACATCACGGAGGAATCATGAAGTCCTGGTCCATGCGCGCCCTGGTGCTCGCACTGCTCGGCCTCCTCGCGTTCGGCGGCATCGCCTACGCGCAGGATGGTCAGGCGCATCCCTCGGGCGACCCATCGGTCGCGGCGACGGAATCGCAGCTCGCCGGCCAGCCGGCGGAAGCCCGCACCGAGGCGAACCTCATCCTGCCCGATCTCGGCAGCGTCAACTTTCTGGGGATGCCGGGGAACCGGCTGCTCCTCGGCGGTCTCGTCGTGTGCGTCCTCGGCCTGCTGTTCGGCCTCGGGATGTACATGCAGCTCAAGAACCTCCCGGTGCATCGCGCCATGCGCGAGATCTCGGAGCTGATCTACGAGACCTGCAAGACGTACCTCGTCACGCAGGGCAAGTTCATCCTGCTGCTCGAGCTCTTCATCGGCGCGATCATGGTGGTCTACTTCGGCTTCCTGCGGCATTACGACGCGGCGCGCGTGGTGATCATCCTCATCGCCAGCCTGGTCGGCATCGCCGGCAGCTACGGTGTGGCGTGGTTCGGCATCCGCATCAACACGTTCGCCAACTCGCGCACCGCGTTCGCGTCGCTGAAGGGCAAGCCCTTCCCGACGTACTCGATTCCGCTGCGCGCGGGCATGTCCATCGGCATGCTGCTGATCTCGACCGAGCTCGTGATCATGCTGGCGATCCTGCTCTTCGTGCCGCGCGACTACGCCGGCCCGGTGTTCATCGGCTTCGCCATCGGCGAGTCGCTCGGCGCCGCGGCGCTGCGCATCGCGGGCGGCATCTTCACGAAGATCGCCGACATCGGCTCCGACCTCATGAAGATCGTCTTCAACATCAAGGAAGACGACGCGCGCAACCCCGGCGTCATCGCCGACTGCGTCGGTGACAACGCGGGCGACTCGGTCGGTCCGACCGCCGACGGCTTCGAAACCTACGGCGTGACCGGCGTCGCGCTGATCACGTTCATCCTGCTCGCGGTCAGCAGCGCCACCGTGCAGGTCCAGCTCCTCGTCTGGATCTTCGTCATGCGCGTGCTGATGATCATCACTTCCGCGGTCTCGTACTTCATCAACGAGGCGATCGCGAAGGCGCGCTACGGCAACGCGGACAAGATGAACTTCGAGGCGCCGCTCACGTTCCTCGTGTGGCTGACCTCGATCCTCTCCGTCGGCGTCACGTACGTGGTCTCGCGCCTCATGATCCCGAACCTCGGTGGCGACACCACGATGTGGTGGAAGCTGTCGACGATCATCACCTGCGGCACGCTCGCCGGCGCGATCATCCCCGAGATCGTGAAGGCGTTCACCTCGACCGAATCGCGCCACGTGCGCGAGGTCGTCACCGCGTCGCGTGAAGGCGGCGCGTCGCTCAACATCCTCTCCGGCTTCATTGCCGGCAACTTCTCCGCGTACTGGATGGGACTCACCATCGCCGGCCTCATGGGCATCGCGGCGTGGATGAGCGGCAAGTTCCCGACCGGCGACGGCGCGCTGATGATCGCTCCCGCGATCTTCGCGTTCGGCCTCGTCGCCTTCGGCTTCCTCGGCATGGGACCGGTCACCATCGCCGTCGACTCGTACGGCCCGGTCACCGACAACGCGCAGTCGGTCTACGAGCTCTCGACCATCGAGACCATCCCCGGCGTCGAAGCGGAGATCCAGCGCGACTTCGGCTTCCGCCCGTCGTGGGAAAAGGGCAAGGAGTACCTCGAGGAGAACGACGGCGCGGGCAACACGTTCAAGGCCACCGCGAAGCCTGTGCTCATCGGCACCGCGGTCGTCGGTGCGACCACGATGATCTTCTCGATCATCATGATGCTCACGCGCGGCCTCACGGTGGACATGGACAAGCTCTCGCTCCTCCACCCGCAGTTCCTCCTCGGACTCGTCGTCGGCGGCGCGGTGATCTACTGGTTCACCGGCGCGGCCACGCAGGCCGTGTCGACCGGCGCGTATCGCGCGGTCGAGTTCATCAAGGCCAACATCAAGCTCGACACCGGCGCGGAGAAAGCGTCGGTCGAAGACTCGAAGAAGGTCGTCGCCATCTGCACGCAGTACGCGCAGAAGGGTATGTTCAACATCTTCCTGACGGTGTTCTTCTCGACGCTCGCGTTCGCGTGCTTCGAGCCGTTCTTCTTCATCGGCTATCTCGTGTCGATCGCGCTCTTCGGTCTCTATCAGGCGATCTTCATGGCCAACGCCGGCGGCGCGTGGGACAACGCCAAGAAGATCGTCGAGACGGAGCTGAAGGCGAAGGGCACGCCGCTGCACGCGGCTTCCGTCGTCGGCGACACGGTCGGCGATCCGTTCAAGGACACCTCGTCCGTGGCCATGAACCCGGTCATCAAGTTCACGACGCTCTTCGGCCTCCTCGCCGTCGAGCTGGCGGTGGAGATGACGCGCTCCGGCCAAGGCGGCCTCACGCGCGTGCTCTCCGCGGTGTTCCTGCTGATCGCGATGACGTTTGTTTACCGTTCGTTCTACGGAATGCGCATCGGCACCGCCGAAACGGACGCACACTAATCGCATGAAGCAACTTGCAATCGCTCTCTCCCTCCTCGTCGCCGGCACGCTTGCCGGCGGCGAGGTCGTCACGCGCGGCGCCGCCATCGCGAAGGACGCGCCGGTCGTCGCACTCGCGCAGATCCTCGACAAGCCGGAGGCGTACACGAAGGACGCCGTCGTTACCGAGGGCGTCATCACCGCGACCTGCCAGGAGATGGGCTGCTGGATGCAGCTCGCACCGGCGAACGACAAGACCGGCGTTCGCGTGACCTTCAAGGACTACGGCTTCTTCGTCCCGACCGCGAGCAACGGCTATCACGCCCGGCTCGCCGGCGTGACGACGGTCAAGACGTTGACCAAAGAGGAAGCGGATCACCTCGAAGGCGAAGGCGCGAAACTGACGCGCAACGCCGACGGCACCGCGCGCGAAGTCTCCTTCGTCGCGAACGGCGTCGAGCTCACGAAGTAGCGCTCAGACAATCGTCGACGCGATGGTGTAATCCACCATCGCGTCGAACCGTTCTCGCTCCGCGTCGTACACGCGCTTCATCACCAGCGAGTCGCGGTCCAGCGCACGGTCGACGGCCAGGATGCCGTCCAGGTGATCGATCTCGTGCTGCAGCAGTTCCGCGACCGCGCGATCAAGCTCCTTCCACGTCTTCGCCGCGCCGGTCTCGTCGACGTAATCGAGCGAGATCGATTCGTGCCGCGCCACGCGCACGAGGAGGTCGGGAAAACTCATGCAGTCGTCCCACATCGTGAACGTCTCCGCGCTGCGCCACGTGATCACCGGATTGACGATGAAGAACGTGCCGCGGCCGAGGTTCGTCGCGATGAAGCGTTGCGCGATACCGATCTGCGGCGCGGAGATGGCGCGGCCGAAGCCGTGAGTCCTGCGAAACGCGTCGAGCGTCGCCGCGAGCGTGTCGAAGGCGTTCGCGTCGTCGAAGCGCTCGACTTCGGCGGAACACACGCGCAGGCGCGCGTCGCCCAGGAGGAGGACTTCAGCGGGTGCCGTCATGCAGCCTCGCAAACAGCTCCGCCGTCAGGTTTGCTCCCGTGGCGATGAGCACGACGCGTTTGCCGCGAAACGACGCGCGCTGCTGCAGCGCGCCCGCGAGCGCCGCGGCGCCGGACGGCTCGACCAGCAGCTGCGCGGAGAGGATCATCGCGCGCGTGGCGGCGAGCAGCTCGTCGTCGGAGACGGCGATCGCGTCGTCGACGTACGCGAGCAGCAGCTCGAGCGCGAGCCGCGCCGGCACGCGCGCGACGAGCCCGTCGGCGATGCGCGTTTCGATCGGACGCTCGATCGCGCGGCGCGCGTGAAAGCTCTCCACCATCGCCGGCGAGCCTTTCGCCTGCACGGTCACGATGCGCGCTTGCGGAAAGCGCTCCTTCACCGCGATGGCGACGCCGCTCGCGAGCGAACCGCTGCCCATGCCGGTATAGACGACGTCGACGGCGTCGAGCGTCTGCGCGATCTCACGGCCGATCGTGCCGGCGCCTTCGATGACCGCGTCGCTCTCGCCGTCATCGACGAAGAGCAGCTCTTCGTCGCGCGCGAACTGGATGGCGAGTTCCTTCGCCGCGTCGAGATCGTGACCGATGTCGTGGATCGTCGCGCCGAGGAGCGCGATCTTCGCGCGCTTGGTCGGATTCGCACCGAGCGGGAGAAAGATGTGCGCGGGGATGCCGGCCGTACGCGCCGCCCACGCCACGCCTTGCCCATGATTGCCCGTCGATGACGTGACGACGCCGCGCGGCGCGGCGTGCTCGCGGAGAATCGCGTTCAGCGCGCCGCGCCACTTGAACGAGGCGATCGGCGACACGGTCTCGTTCTTCACGAAGACCTCGCAGTCGAGCTCGCGCGAGAGGAGCAGCGACGGCACGAGCGGCGTCGCTGAGGCGTACGACGCGAGCCGCGCCGCGGCGCGCGCGATGTCGATGGTGCGGGTCATCGTAGCGCTCAGCGCATCAGCGCCCCGTCCGCACGCGGTCGAAGAACGACACGAGCTTCGGCGAGAACGCGTTCGTGTCGAGGCGCAGCGCGGCGTTCTGCGTGAGCGCGGCGCGAAAGTCCGCCGTCGCCTGCGCGAGAAGCGCATCGGGCGTGCGCGAGAGCATCGCTCGCGTGTAGCGCGCGATGCCGCGCAGCAGGTATGCCTCCGCGGTCGCGTGCTGCGCGAGGAGGTTCGTGAGCAGCGTTTCTGACGACGCGAGGTCGCCGGCGGCATACGCGCGGAAGGCGTCGCGCAGTTCGGGCGTCGCGGTGGGCGCGGAGGCGTGCGTCGCCGTCGGCGCGGAGGTCAACGCGGGCGCCGGGGTGGCGGCGGGCGACGAGGCCGGCGTCGTCGCGGCAACAGCCGCGGGGGCGGGCGGTGGCGCGGGCATCAGCTCCGCGAGCCGCTTCGTCAGCGCCTGCTCGCGCGCGGCGGCGGCGCGGGCGATGCGCTGGAACTCCGCGTCGTTCGTCGCGGCGGCGAGCTGCCTGCGCAGCGTCTCGCCTTCGCGCGTCTCGATTTGCAGCAAGCGATGTTGCAGCGGCGTACGCGCGGCGGCGACGGCATCGCCGATGTGGCGGCGGTACTGCTGCACGGCGACGTTCGCCTCGACTTCCGCTTCGCTCTGGATGTCGCCCGATGTCTGGCTCGGCGCTTGAGCCTGCGCCGGCGCAGGCTTCGCGGTCACGACCGGTGCGGGCGACGGCGTGGGTGGCGGCGCGGTCGTGGTCGTCGCGGGCGTCGACATTGGCACCACGATCGCGGTCTCGCGCGGCTTCGGCGGAATCGCGGCGGCGGCCGCGGCGCGCGCGGCCTTCTCTTTCTTCGCCTGATCCGCGGCCGTCGAGAACAGCGCGCTCGCCTGCTGCGCGATCTGCTCCGCGCCGCGATACGCGTCGACGTCCGCGCCCGCTTTGCGGAACTGCGCGTTCGCTTCCTGCAGCTTGCGCAAGCCGGCGACATAGCTGTCGGTGCGATCGCCGCCCGCGCCCGCGGCGGCGGCCTGCGCGAGCACCGCGCGGCTGATCGCATCGCCGGCGCTCTTCTTCGGTCCCGACGCCGCGTTGTCGGCGATGCGCTGCTTCTCCGTCTGTGCGCGCGCGACCCAGTCCTTTAGCCGCGCGTAGTACTCCGTCTTCGCGATCGCCCCCTGCTCCTCGGACATGCGCCACTCGCGCAGCGCGCCGTCCGGATCGCCGAGGTTGAACTTCGCGATGCCGAGCCAGAAATGCGGGACGTACGTGACGAGGAGATTCCCCGTGCGGATGTTGATTCCTTCGTTCGGATTGCTCGCCAGCGCCTGCTGCAGCGCGTCCGCGGCCGCGCGATAGTTGCGCGCGTTCACGGCCGTCGTGCCGCGCTGATACGCGTCCCACCACGCGTCCGTCGCCGCGAACAAGGGCATCGCGACAAACAGCAGCAGCGCGCACGTGAGCCGCTTCATCGCGCCGCTCCGAAGTCGGGCAGCGCGGCGCTGGCCGGATCGGCGAACTGCACGCTGAGCGTCGCATCGCGTCCGGCGGCGACGTTCACCGTGCGCGTGATCGGCGCGGGAAAGTTCGGGTTCGAAAGCGTGACCTCGTAGCGCCCCGGCGGCAGATCGACCGGCGCCGGCGTGACCAGCGCGCCGACCTCCACGTTCTCATTGCGGTCGAGATTGCGGATGCTGGTGACGTTCGCCCACGGGAATGCATTGATACCCAAGTGTCCCGGCGCCGCGGCGATGGCAGGCGACGGCACGGCCGCCGCGGCGAGCGGTGGCGCGGCAACGTCGGGCTTCGCATCGCCGCCACGCATCTTCATCCATGCAAACGCGCCGAGCGCGAGCAGGACGAGCACGATCGCCGCGACGAACAATCCGCCGCGCCGCGCCGACGGCTGCGGCGCTTCCTCCGCCGGCGGCACGCGATGCAGCGTGCGTTGCGCGGCCGGTTGCGCGCGTTCGGCAGCGGCGGCTGTCGGGCGTTCCGTGGCGACCGTCGGCGCGTGACTGGCGACGGACATCACCGTGGCGACGTCGTTCGGTTCGCGCGCCGACATGCGCGTCGCGTTGTCGGTCAGCTCCGCGCTCGCGGGCAACGGCGGCGGCGCGCCCGCCTCATCGGAGAGCGACGGCGCGATGCGCTCGATGGCGGTCGCGAACTCGCGCGCGCTCGCGAAGCGGTTGTTCCGATCCTTCTCCAGCGCTCGGAAGATCAGCGCCTCGAGCTCCGGCGGCACGGCGATGCCGGGATTCGTCTCGCGCAGCGCGCGCGGCCGCTGCGAGGCGTGCATCATCAGAAACGCGTGCGGCGTGTCGGCCTGGAACGGCGGCACGCCGGTGAGCATCTCGTAGAAGACGATGCCGAACGAATAGAGATCCGCGCGGCCGTCGATGCGCTCGCCGGGCGGCAGCATGCCGAGGTGCTCGGGCGAGCAGTACTTCCACTTGCCGACGAACATCCCCGTCTTGGTCTTGTTGTCCTCGGCGCCGGAGCCTTTGGCGATGCCGAGGTCGATGATCTTCACGCGCTCGTCGCCTTCATCATCGCGCGTGATCATGAGGTTCTCGGGGCTGACGTCGCGGTGCACGATGCCGGCGCGATGAATGGCGTCGAGGCCGTGCAGCGCCTCGACAGCGAGGCGTGCGGCGTAGCGCGGCGAGAGCGGCCCGCGCTGGTCGATGAGTTCGTGGAGATTGATCCCCTCGATGTACTCCCAGACCATGTAGCGCGAGGTCTCGTCGAGCGTCGAGAAGTCGAAGAGCGTGGCGACGTTCGGGTGATGGATCTTCGTCGCCAGCCGTGCCTCGCGCAGGAAGCGCTCGTGCGCCGCGGGATCGGTGGCGATGTTCGCGCGCATCAGCTTGATGACGCGAATGGCATTGAGATGGATGTGGAGGACCTTGTAGACCTCGCCCATGCCGCCGACACCGAGGCGCGAGAGGATCTGGTACTTCCCATCGAGCGGCGTCTCGAGATAGCGGCGGAGGAACTCGGTGATCGGCTCGCCGCAGAAAGGACAGGCCTTGAATTTCGGATCGACTTCCGATTTGCAATGAATGCAGAAGAAGGCCATGACGTGGGGGTGCGGCTGTAACCGGAATTATATGATCGCACGATGCAAGAGCGGACGTTCCGCGTGCGCACGAGCGCGCGCGAGCAGATCCTGCTGGTGACGCGCGAAGTCGACGACGCGCTGCAAGCGCTCGACGCGCGCGACGGCATCTGCACCATCATCGTGCCGCACACCACGTGCGCGATCTCCATCAACGAGAACGCGGATCCCGACGTCCCCGCCGATCTCGTGAAGGCGCTGCGCGCGATGATCCCGAACGTGCGGTTCGCGCACGGCGAAGGCAACTCGGACGCGCATCTGCTGTCGATGATGATCGGCTGCTCGCTGCAGTGGCCGTATCGCAACGGCAGGCTCGTGCTGGGCACGTGGCAGGGGATCTACTTCGTCGAGCTCGATGGACCGCGCGAGCGGAAGGTGACGGTGTACGTCTCATGACCGCGCAATACGACGTCGTCGTCATCGGCGGCGGCACCGCCGGCCTCGTCACCGCCTCCGGCTGCGCGCGGCTCGGGCGCAAGGTCGCGCTCATCGAACGCGAGGTCCTCGGCGGCGATTGTCTCTGGACCGGCTGCGTGCCGACGAAAGCGCTGGTCGCCTCCGCGAAGCTCGCGCATCAGATGCGTCACGCGGATGCGTTCGGCCTCGAGCCGGTCGCGCCGCGGATCACACCGAAGTCGGTGATGGACTCGATGCGCGCGCAGCGCGCCGCCATCGCGCCGCACGACGATCCGGCGAAGTTCCGCGCCCTCGGCATCGACGTCATCATCGGCCGCGCGCGACTCGTCGCCGCGGGTGAAGTCGACGTCGACGGCCGCCGCATCACCGCGAAAGACGTCGTCCTCGCCACCGGCTCGCGCACCGCGGTGCCGCCGGTCGACGGTCTGCGCGACGCCGGCTTTCTCGACCACGTTTCGTTTCTGCAGCAGGATGACTTTCCGGCGTCGCTCCTGATTCTCGGCGGCGGCGCGATCGGCATCGAGTTCGCGCAGGTCTTCGCACGCTTCGGCGCGCGCGTCACCGTCGTTGAGATGGCCGACACCATCCTCGCGAAGGAAGACGCGGAGATCGTCGCGCGCCTGCGCGAGCTGCTCGAAGCGGAAGGCATCGAGATCATCACCGGCTTCGCGGTGAAGTCGGTGCGCAGCGACGGCGTGAAGAAGTTCGCGCGCATCGAACATCACGACGGACCGTCGCGCGAGCTCGCCGTCGACGAGCTGTTCGTCGCATCGGGACGCCGCGGCAATACCGAGGACCTCGGCCTCGAAGCGGCCGGCGTGCACGTCGAACGCTCGTACGTCGTCGTCGACAAGTTTCTGCAGACCTCGGTGCCACGCGTCTGGGCGTGCGGCGACGTGCACGGCGGGCTGCAGTTCACGCACGTCGCCGCGTACGAGGCGGTGAAGCTCGTGCGCAACCTGCTGTTCCCCGGCAAGTCTGCCGTCGATTACACGGACATTCCGTGGGCGATCTACACCGATCCCGAGGCCGCGCGTGCCGGCATGACGGAAGCGGAGGCGCGCGCGCGTCACGGCGACGGCGTGCGCGTCTTCAAGACCGAGCTGCACGACGTCGACCGCGCCGTCGTCGATCGCGCATCCGCCGGCCTGCTGAAGATCGTCTGCGATGCGAAAGGCCGCATCCTCGGCGCGCACGCGCTCTGCACGCACGCATCGACGGTGATCGAGGAGCTCGTGCTCGCGCGCCGCAATGGAATGAAGGTCAGCGACCTCGCGCAGCGGATCTCGCCGTATCCGTCGCTCGCCGACGGCGTGCAGAAAGCCGCGTCGCTCTACTATCAGGACGTCGCGAACGGGTGGCTGGGCGGCGTGGGTCGCGCGCTGGCGCGGTGGTCACAATGATGCATCGGCCAGAGAATCGTAATCATTGGAAGGAAGGAGCATTCATGAAGAACCTCTCCCTGCTCTCCCTCGGACTTCTCCTGCTCGTCGCCGCCGCCTGCATGACGACCTCGCAGCCGGTGGGGCTGGCGACGCTCGCGCCGACCAGCGGCTCGAACGCGCACGGCACCGTCAAGCTCACGCAGCTCGCCGGGGGCGGCGTGCAGATGAAGATCGATCTCATGGGCGTGCCGCCGGGAACGCACGGCTTTCACATTCACGAGAAAGGCGACTGCGGCGACAACGGCAACGCCGCCGGCGGCCACTTCAACCCGACCGCGATGCAGCACGGCGCGCCGGACATGATGCCGCACCACGCCGGCGACTTCGGCAACGTCACCGCCGAAGCGAACGGCGAAGTGCACACGACCGTGACCACGCAGTCGATCACGCTGTCGGCCGGCGAGGCGTCGGCGATCGGGCACGCGTTCATCCTGCACGGCGGCACGGACGATCTGAAGTCGCAGCCGTCGGGCAACGCGGGGCCGCGCATCGCGTGCGGCGTCGTGACGCTGCAGCAGTGAACGGCTAGCGAACCTACGGCCGCTCGAATCGAAACGCGACCTGATTGAGACCCGGCTGCGCGACGATCCGCGCCTCGGGCGGCGTGGTGCCGGCGAGGATCGCGCGCAGCTGGTCGCCGGTGAAGTACGGCCACAGCTCGTACACGCCGGCCGGTACCGCGACGAGCAGCGCGCTGCCGTCGTCGCCGGTGCGGATCGGAATGCCGGCGCGGTTGCTCATCACCGAGCGGATCATCGGCGAGAGCATGCGTCCGCCGACGCGCAGCGCGAACGCGACGTTCGTCATCGGCGCGCCGCCGGTCGTCTGCGCCGCGACGCGAATCGCCGCGACGCCCGCGGGCACGACCACGCGCAGCGGAGTGCTGGCGTTCTTCGCATCGCCGCTGACGTCGACGATCGCGAACGAGCCGCTGCGCGGCAGCACGTACAGCGTCTTCTGTTCGCCCGCGCTGAGCGTGAACGTGACGAAGCCGTTCGCGTCGGTGTGGCGCTCGTTCTCGAAGCCGCTCTCGTCGACGACGGTCGCGTCGGCGGCCGGCGCACCATTCGCGTCGACGATCTGCAACGTGCGCGCGACGCCGTTGCGCATGCGCAGCGTCACCGACTCGCGCTGTTCGCCGCTGCCGAAGAGCAGCGACGTCGTCGCCGGCAGATGACCTTCGGCTGTCGCGGTGAGCGTCTGCGTGCCGGTAGCGACGCGCTCGAACGCGAAGTGGCCCGCCGCATCCGTCGTCTCGACCCGCTGCGTCGACGCCGCACCCTCGGCATGCGTGTCGAGCTGCACCTCGGCGCCGCTCACCGGCTGATTCGCGTCATCCACGACGTGCCCTTCGAGCGTCGCGTGCGGCAGATCGATCGTCCACTCGATGCGCTGCGCGCCGTCGAGCGTCGCGACGCGCGGCAGCATCGTGCCGTCCGCGGTGATCCAGCCGACGTACTCGCCACGCTGCCACAGCTCCGTCGTCGCGCGGCCATCGTTGTCCGTCGCGATCGACGTCTGCCACGTCTGATTCGACGGCCCGAGCGCAATCGTCACCGGCTTGCCCGGTTCCTGTCCGCGCACGAACACGTTCAGCTCCGCCGGTTCGATCTTCACCGGCAGCTCCGTCGTCTCGCCTTCGCGCACGTTCGTTTCGAGCGCGAGCCGCTGCAGCGGACCGTCGCCGCGCACGACGACGGCGTAGCTCCCCGCCTCGAGCTGCGCGAGCTCCGTTGCGCCGCTCACGTGCGTGCGCGCCGCGACCTCGTCCCACGTGCGCCCGTTGCGGCGCAGCACGCGCAGATCGAGCGGCGCGGTCTCATCGAGCGTGACGTGCAGCGCGCCGCCGGCATTGAGCGCGATGGTGCCGAGGTCGGCGTCGGCGACGACTTTCGGAATTGCGAGCTGCAGCGTCGCGCGGCCGGGCGCGCTCACGCGCACGAAGGGCGGCCAGTCGTTCTCGATCCATGCGCGGAAACGGCCGTCGATGCCCGCGCGCGCGAGCGTCTCGTTCGACGGCGACACGATCGTCGCGTCGCCGCGCGGCTGATTGTCGTCGGCGTTGACGACGATGCCGCGCAGCGACGGCAGCGGTTGCAACGCGAGCGTGCCCAGTCCTTCCGTATCGTTCTTCACGTTGCGCGAGGCGTCGCGAAAGTGCGGGGCGCTCAACAGCAGCGTGCCGGCCGTGCCCGGCAGTGAGAGGCGTGGCAGCCAGAGGCGGCGCAGCGAGGCGATCGCTTTCGGCGTGAGCGTCGCATCGACGTTCGCGAAGGTGAGCGTCGCGCTTTCGGGTGGCTCGTCGCCGAGAACGCGCAACGCGACCGCGTGTCCGCGCCAGTCGCGCGCGTCGAGATCGACCACGCTCTGCGAGGTTGTCAGCGAGCCGAGGGCGAGCTCCGTCCAGGCGCGGTCATGCCAGACGAACGACGAGCCATCCTTGCGCGGCAGTTCGAACCGGCGCGCAGACGTCGTGCGGCATTCGAGCTGTCGCGTGCCGGCGAACACGCACACTTCACCGGCGACAGGAGCCGGCGCCGGCGCGGCGAGGCTGCTCGCGGCCAGCAGCACGAGCGCGGAGAGCAGCATCATCGATGCGCGAAGCTCGTCCCGGCGAAGGTCGAGGCCGCGAGCTGCCAGCGCAGCGCGCGCTGCCGCGGCGCGGGAATGACGTCGACGGACGCCACGCGCCACTGCGGCCGGAGCGGCGGCTCACCCTTCAGCGGCACGTCGGGCACGGCCACGGTCGTGCCGATGCAATCCTGCCAGTAAATGCACTCCCGTCCGTTGCTCATGCACTGCACGTAACCGCCCGGAACGTCGACCACGCAGTTGCGCGCGACGCAACGGACGCAGACGTCCGCCGACATCGGGACCGCGAAAAGCGCCATTACGGCAAGGAACCAATAGGTGACGTATCTCATTCTGGATGCCTTTGAGGAAAGATTACCGTCCGCCCTTAAGGCCGTCAACGCCTCCCGCCCGGCGTCTGCCTTGCACTCGTTCCGCGCATGAAACGCAACGCGCTCTTCCTCTGCGTGCTCCTCCTCGCCGCCTGCAGCGGCGGCCACAGCGGCGTGACGGCCGTGCCGGGCCACGGCGCGGTGGCGGTGCAGGTCGTGCCGAACCCGATCGTCGCGAGCCTGGTCTCCGGCAGCACGTACACGTTCCCGTTCGACGTCGTCGTGCGCGAGACCGGCGGTCGGCCGATCCACGTGACGCGCGTTTCCGCGACGGTCTTCGCTCCCGGCGGCCTCACCCTCGGCCGCGAGAGCTGGGACGCGAGCCAGATTCAGGGCATGGGCTTCAACACGCAGCTGGGCGCGAACGGCGAGGCGCGCTACCACTTCGCGCCGCGCAAGGACGTGCCCGACGAGCGCCTGTTCGGCGGCGTCTCGGCCGAGCTGCGCGTCGAGGCGGTCGACGACAGCGGGACCGCGACCAACGCGTCGACCGTGGTCACGATCACGCGCTGACGCCGCGCTTCACTCGACCCAGCGCGCGATGAAGAGGTTCGTGTCGTGTCCCTCGGGATTCGCGCGATTCGAGCCCCACACGATGTACTTGCCGTCGGGGCTGAAGATCGGGAAACCGTCAAAAGCCGGTGCGGTGGTTACGCGCTCGGGCGTGCCGCTGCCGTCCTTGTTCACGATGAAGAGATCGAACTCGCGGCCGCGCGGGTCGAGCACGTTCGACGAGAAGATGATCCGCTTCTGATCGGGCATGAACCAGGGGCAGAAGTTCGCGGCGCCGTTGGCGGTGAGCTGCCGCGCGTTCGAGCCGTCCGCGTTCGCGACGTACAACTCCATCTTCGAAGGCTTCACGAAGCCGTCGGCGAGCAGCGACTGATACTCGGCCAGCGCCGCGGGATCGGTGAAGCGCGACGCGCGCCAGACGATCTCCGTGCATTGCGCGTTGTAGAACGCGCCGCCGTCGTAGCCGACCGTGTTCGTGAGGCGCTTCACGTCGCTGCCGTCCTCGTTCATCGAATAGAGGTCGAGGTCGCCGTCGCGCACGGACGTGAAGATGATGCGGCCTCCTTTGTGACACCACGTCGCCTCGGCGTCGTAGCCCGGCGTCAGCGAGATCCGCTTCTTGTTCGAGCCGTCCGCGTTCGCGATGTAGAGGTCGTAGCCTTTGTAGACGCCCCAGATGTAGCCGCGCGAGCGGTCGGGCGGCGGCGGGCAGCCGGGATCGGCCGCTTCCGTCGACGCGTAGATGATGCGGTCGCCGTTCGGATACGAGAAATAGCCGCAGGTCGTGCGTCCCTTCCCGCTCGAGACGAGCTTCGTCTCGCCGGTGGCGAGATCCATCTCGTACTCCTGATCGCAGCCGCCTCGCTCCGAGGTGGACTGATAGATGATCTTTCTTCCGTCGGGGCTGAAGTACGCCTCGGCATTTTCGCCGCCGAAGGTCAGCTGACGGACGTCCGTCAGATGCTTCTCGCCGTCGAACGTCTTGTCGAACGGCTTGCCCGCCTTGATCTCGAGCGGCATGACGCCGTGCGCGCCGCTGCCGGGCGCCGGCTGCGCGCCGCGCGAGCCGAGCGTCGCGCGCAGCGGCACGCGCGCGCCGTTGCGGACGACGACCACGTCGATCGTCTCGCCCGGCTTATGATCCTGCAGCGCGTACGTCATGTCGTAGAGGTTCGCGATGCGTGTGCCGGCCATCTCGACGAGCACGTCGCCGCCTTTGATGCCGGCGAGATCGGCCGGTCCGCCCGCGCGGACATCCGCGAGCTTGACGCCGCCCTCGGTCGCATCCATCGCGCTGTAGTCGGGGATCGTGCCGAGGTATGCGCCGTAGCCGCGGCTGTCGCCTTCCATCGCCGGAGCGGAGGCGACGCGCGCGTAGTGCGGCGTGACGTCGCCGCGCGCGATCGACGCGACGGTCTGCGCGGTGACTTCGGCGACGCGCGCCGCGCCCGCGAAGTTGATCGCGTCGGCGTCGTCTTCCGGCGTGTGATAGCGGTCGTGCGTGCCGGTGAAGTAATGCAGCACGGGGATGCGCTTCGCGTAGAAGCTGGTCTGATCGGACGGCCCGTAGCCGTCGCCGCTCTCCGTCATCGCGAGCTTCGCGTCCGCGCCGACGCGATCGACGAGCGCTTTCCACTCCGGCGCGGAGTCGGTGCCGAACGCGACGAGCTTGTCGTCGCGCAGCGCGCCGACCATGTCGAGATTCACCATCGCCACGATCTTGTCGAGCGGCACGGGCGGATGATCGACGAGATACGCGGAGCCGCCGAGGCCGACTTCTTCGGCGGAAAAGAGCGCGAAGAGAATCGTGCGGCGATCGCGCGCGTCCTTCAGCAGCTCGCCTAGCCGCTGCGCGGCGACGAGCACCGCGGCGGTGCCGGACGCGTTGTCGTCGGCGCCGTTGTGGATCGCGTGCTCGTTCGGCTTGAGCGAGCCCTTGCCGCCGTACCCGAGGTGATCGTAGTGCGCACCGAGGACGACCACTTCGTCCGCGAGCTTGCCGCGTCCGGCGAGCAAGCCGGCGACGTTCTCCGCGTCGACGTAGCTCGCGGCGACGTCGACGTTGCCTTTCAGCGTGCGATCGAGAATGCGCGAGCGCGGCTTGAGGTCGGCGTCGACGGCTTTCTGAAATCCGGCGAGATCGACCCACTGCTGCGCGACGGACGTCTTCACCTGCAGCACCGGAATGCCCGCGGCGGATTCGGGACCGTCGTTCACGAGCGCGGGCAGCTTGTCCTTGTCTTCGTCCTGCTGCGGCCCGGTCACGAACACGACCGCGACCGCGCCGCGCTCGCGCGCCTGCATCGCTTTGTAGCGCAGCGCGGACCAGCGGCTCGGCTTGCGGCCATCGAAGACGGAGTTGTCGTCGCGCTCCTGCGGTTCGTAGCGCAGCATCAGCGCGACCTTGCCTTTGAGGTCGATGCCTTCGTAGTCGAGGTAGCCGAGCGGCGGCGCGTCGATGCCGTAGCCGACGAAGGCGATCGGGCCCGCGAACGAGCCGGCGCTGGAGAACGCGAGCGGCGTCCAGTCGTCCGCCGATAATCCTTCGATCGCGTTCTTCGCGCCGAGCGCGACGCCCATCTTCACCGGGAACTTCTGGCGGTACGACGAGCCGAACGCGGGACGCAGTCTCGCGTCGCGCAGCTGCGTTTCGATGTAGCTCGCGGCCTTGCCGATGCCTTGCGTGCCGAGGCCGCGGCCTTCCATGTCGTCCGCCGCGAGCGTGCGGATGTGGCGTTCGATCGGAGGCTGCGGCGCGGCCGCGAGCACGACACTGCAGGCGAAGGCGAGAGCGAGCTTACCAGCCGAGGACATACGCGAATACTAACGGCGCAACGATGCTCGCGTCGCTTTCGATCACGTGGCTGGGCGTGTCGACGCCGAGTTTGCCCCAGGTGATCTTCTCGTTCGGCACGGCGCCGGAGTACGAACCGTAGCTCGTGGTCGAGTCGCTGATCTGGCAGAAGTAACCCCACAGCGGCACATTCGTGCGCTGCAGGTCCTGATGCAGCATCGGCACGACGCAGATCGGGAAGTCGCCGGCGATGCCGCCGCCGATCTGGAAGAAGCCGATCGACGATTCGCCGGAAGTGCGGGTGTAGTACTCCGCGAGCTCGATCATGTACTCGATGCCCGTGCGCACGGTGTGGACGTTCTTGACGTCGCCGGAGATGCAGTGGCCGGAGTACATGTTGCCGAGGGTCGAGTCCTCCCAGCCGGGGACGAACATCGGCAGGTTCTTCTCCGCCGCGGCGATCATCCACGAGTGCTTCGGATCGATCTGGTAGAACTCCGCGATCGAGCCGTCGCGCAGGATCTCGTACATGAACTCGTGCGGGAAGAGGCGCTTGCCCTGCTGGTCCTTCTCGACCCAGTGCCGCAGCACCGCGCTTTCGATGCGCCGCATCGCCTCGCCCTCGGGGATGCACGTGTCGGTGACGCGGTTCATGTGGCGGTCGAGGAGCAGCTTCTCGTCGAGCGCGGAGAGATAGCGGTAGTGCGGCACGCGCTCGTAGCAGTCGTGCGCGACGAGGTTGAAGATGTCTTCCTCGAGGTTCGCGCCGGTGCAGCTGATCGCGTGGACCTTGCCCGCGCGGATCATCTCCGCAAGCGAGAGCCCGAGCTCCGCGGTGGACATCGCGCCCGCGAGCGTGACGAGCATCTTCCCGCCGCTCGCGAGGTGCTTGTTGTAATCGATGGCCGCGGCCTTCAGCGCGGCGGCGTTGAAGTGGCGGTAGTGGTGGTCGATGAAATCAGTGATTGCGCCCATGGCGCGCGAATCCTACAACTTCGCGCGCCTTCAGCGAACGTGTTTAGCGGACGTGCTTCACCGCACCACGATCGGCACCGTCACGTGTCGTTCGTCCGACGAGCCCTTCTTGTGGATGGTCACGCCGAGCTCGCGCGCGTCGTGCGGCACGTTCTCGAGTGCGAAGACGTACTGCGTGACGTCGCCGCCCGCGGGACGGTTCTGCGAGACGAGCTTCGCCGTCGGCGCGATGTCCCACGTCAGCTCGTCCGGCTCGGCGTTGTAGACGTAAAGCGCGAAGAGGCGAGGCTCGCCGGCGCGCAGCGTGGCGCGCGCGTCGGGTACGAACGATTCGCCGCCGAGGACGAACGGATACGGCTGCGGCTTCTTCGAGTCGGCCTTGACCATGATCCAGTCGGCGCCGGCCGCCTGCTGGAAGAAGAGCGGCTGCACGACGGCGACGTCGCCGTCTTTCGCGACGTCGAGGTTGACGCGCTTGTAGCCCTTCGCATCGGTCTCGCCGACGTGCACGAGCGACTTGATCGCGTACTTGCCCGGCGGCAGCGACAGCGTGCCGTAGAACTTCACGCCGCTCGCCTTCAGGCGGTCGCCGACCTTGCTCACGTCGAGCTTCATGCGCTCGTAGATGCGGTCGCGCACGACGCCGTCGCTGTCGAACGCGTAGACGAAGACTTCCGTCGTGGCGAGGTCGTTTTTCGCGTGCTTCACGAGATCGTTGCCGGAGATCTCGAGGATCACCGGCACCTGCGACTTCGTGCCGCCGGTGGGGAACGAGGTCGCGAGCGCGGCGACGTCGATGTCGTCCTGCGGGATATCGTTGAGGATGATCTCGGCGGTGGAGAGCGAGCGTTCGATGGTCGACTCCGCGCCGGCGTCGTAGTAGCCACCGCGGTGCTGCACGCGCGCGCTCGGCACGCCGGTGAGCTTCACGCTCAGCTTGTGGAAGGTGCCCGGCTTGTCGACCGGCGCCTGGAAGCCGAGGACGTAGACCACTTCCTGCTGGTGCGTGAGGTGATCGAAGTCGGCGCCGATGTCGTTCGAGTTGCGGAACACCGAGCCGCCGGTGGAGTTGGCGAGGAGATAGAGGCCCTCGTTGTTGTTGTTGGTCGCGCCGGAGCGGACGTCGTTCTTCACGCGCACGCCCTGGATGTCGACGGTATGCAGCACCGCGTCGGCGCGGCGAAACTCCTCGGCCATTTTCACGATGGCCTGCTGCGCGCGAGCGTTGCCGTAGCGCTGGTCGCTGTCGACCTTCCACAGCTCGCCGTTCTGGATGGCGTCGTTCTCCGCCGCCTCCACGCCCGTCTCGCCGAGGCCGCGGCCCTGGACGAGCCGCGCGTCGAAGCCTTCCGACAACAGCACGACGTGCTTGCGGCCGGCGAGCTTCTGCAGCGAGTGCGCGACCACGCCGAGCATCTCCACCTGCTTGGTGAGACGCAGGCGTCGGTACGCTTCATCCATCTTCGTCTGGCCGCGGACGAACTCCGCCATCGCGTCGGTGCCCGCATCGGCCTGCGTCGCGACTCCTTCCGCGCCGAAGGTCTGCGGCTGCGACTCGGTCACCAGCGGATTGTCCGTGCTCGCGATCTGCAGCGGATCGAGCGCGCGGTAGTGGCGCGGATTGGCAATCGCCGCGGTGAGCAGCTCGCGGTCGGTCGTGAACGTGGTGACGAAGCGGAAGCCGTGGTCGACGTCGACGGTGCCGATGGCGACGAGGTCGCGCTCGGTCACGCTGCGGGCGATGAAGTTCCGCGCGGCCTGCTGCGCACGCGAGACCTTGTTCGGCGTCGAGTACGAGAGGTCGAAGAGCAGGAGAAAGTTGCGGCGCGACGCGGGATTCAGCGGGGAGATGCGTTTCTCCGGCTCGGTGGCCGCGGCGAAGTCGACGGCGTCGAACGACTCGATGTCGCGCCGCACGCCGTCATCGGTGACGACGAAGTTCTCTTTCGTCAGCCCGCGCACCGGCTCGTTGTTGCGCACCACCGTCACCGGGATCTCGACGTAGGTGACGGTGACCTTCTCCTGAAACGGTTGCTGCTGTTGTTGCGCGAACAAGGTCGCGGGGACGATGAGGAACAGCGCGAACAGCCGTTGGATGAGGGCGCGCATAGCGAGTTTTCTCCGTGGACGAGAATCGTAAGCCGATCCGCGAAGATTCCACGGCGGTTGGGAGCGGACGCTACCGGATTGTTACGCGTTCGGCTTGAGCATCCCGTGGCGCAGGATGCGCGAGATCTCGCGGACGGCGGCGTCGGTGTCCTTGCCGAAGTGGTCCTTGACGCCGAAGAGGATCTCCACCGTGAAGTAGTTATAGAAGATGCGCGTGGCCAGCATGACGGCGGAAACGGGCGAGAGTCCCGCCGCGAGCTTCCCCTCGAGCTCCTTCTCCATCCCGTGCGCTTTCATGAAGGAGTTGAAGCGCTCGGCCATGTCGCCGTAGAACTTGCGGACGTGCGTGCCGTCGAACTCCACGACGTCGACGTAGATCAGCGCGACGTACTCGCGATAGTCGCGGACGATCTCCCGCACCGCATTGCCGATCCCCTCGAGGTTCTCCGGGAACGAGCCTTCCGCGAGCGCGCGGTTGAACGGAAAGTCCGGCTGCGACATCGCCTGGAAGTAGCGGTCGAGCAATCCGCGGAAGATGGTCTCCTTGTCGGGAAAGTGGTGATACACGTTTCCTTTCGACAGCCCCGCCTCCTCGGCGATGTCGCGGACGCTCGTCGCGCCGTAGCCCTTGTGCGAGAACAGCTTGAGGGCGGCGTCGAGGATCTGTTGGCGGCTTTTCTCCGAGCGTTCTTCCTGCGTCATGCGAACCGTCGGTTCGCCGATCGAGATCGTGGTCATGCGAGCGTCTTGCGCAGCGTCTCCTTCACGACTTTTCCATACGGCGTGCGCGGCAATGCCTCGACGAACACGAACCGCTTCGGCACCTTGTACTTCGCGATCCGAAGCGTGAGATACGACGTCAGCTCGGCCTCGCTCGCAGAGGATACGACGAACGCCACCGCAACTTCACCCCACGTGTCGTCCGGCACCGCGACGACCGCCGCATCCGCGACGCCGGGATGCGACACGAGCTCGGCCTCGATCTCGGCCGGATAGACGTTGACGCCGCCGCTGATGAACATCTCCTTGCGTCGCCCGGCGATGTAGAAGAAGCCGTCCTCGTCGCGCCGCGCGAGATCGCCGGTGCGGAAGAAGCCGTCCTCGCCGTACGCCGCGCGCGTCGCTTCCTCGTTGTTCCAGTAGCCGCGCGAGACGTGCGGCCCGCGGATCGACATCTCGCCCACTTCACCGTCCATGTTCTCCAGCCGCACTTCCGTGAAGAGCATCGGCCGTCCGATCGAGCCGGGCTTGCGGTACGAGTCTTCGACGGTCATGGTGAAGCAGTTCACGCCGACTTCCGTCATGCCATATCCCTGCTTGAACACCACTCCGCGCTGCTGGTAGGCCTTAATGATGAAGTGCGGGAGAGGTGCACCTCCGGAGATCAGCCAGCGGACGTGCGAGAGATCGACGCTCGCGAACTCCGGCGCGTCCATGAGCATCTTCCAGATGGTCGGCACGCCGAGGACGACGGTGCAGCGCTCCTGTTCGATTGTGCGCCAGACTTCCGTCGCGTCGAAGCCGCGATGCAGCACGATCGCGCCACCGACGGCGAAGATCGGCAGCAGGAACGCGGCGATGCCGCCCGCGTGATAGAGCGGCGTGAAGATGGAGCTGACGTCGTCGTCGCGCAGACCCCAGTTGATGGCGGTGTTGTACGCGTTCCAGTAGAGCTGGCGGCGCGGGATCATCACGCCCTTCGGCTTCCCGGTCGTGCCGCTCGTGTAGAGCAGGCAGTAGACGTCTTCGGGATCGCGCGCTTCGCCGGCGAACGAGGCTTCGTGCGGTGCGTGCAGCGAATGGCGCGGCACGTCGAGTTGCGCGGTGACGTCGTCGAATTCGGGGCCGTGCACGAGCGCCTTCATGCCGCAGTCGGCCACGATGTGCGCGAGCTCGTGCGCGGTGGCGCGCGTCGAGAGCGGCACGACGATCGCGCCTGCTTTGCCCGCGGCGAAAAAGTAGTCGAGGAACTCGACGGAGTTGTGCGCGAGGAGGCCGAAGCGATCGCCGGCCTCGAGACCGATCGCGCGCAGCGTGCCGGCGGCGCGTTCGGCGCGCGCGTTCAGCTCCGCGTACGTGAGGCGTACGCTCGTGGTGCCGGAACGCGTGGCGACGGAGACGAGCGCGACGCGGTCGGGCGTCACGCGCGCGCGTTCGCTCAGAAGATCGAGGTCAAACATGCGAGGACTCGCTCCGGTTGCTGCAGATGCGGGATGTGCGCGGCGCCTTCGATGATGTGCAGCGTCGAGCCGGCGATCCCCGCGTGCACCGCTTCCGTGTAGTCGCGCGGCACGACGCCGTCGTCGGCGCCCCAGAGGATCGACGTCGGCACGTGGATCTCGTGCAGGCGCTCGTCGAGCAGATGCTCGGTGAGCTCCGTGAGGCGCAGCATCGGCGCGTCTTTCGCGCGTTCGAGCAGCGCGTCGACGACCCACGGCTGCGCGACGTACGACGGTCCGTGCACGGCGCGCAGGATCGCGAGCGCCTCGTCGCGATCGTGCGTGAAGAGCGGCGCGCTCAGCGGACGCGAGAGACCGCCCGGCGATTCGAGCACGAGCCGATCGACGCGCTCCGGATGCACGATCGCGTAGAACATCGCCAGCCACCCGCCCATCGAGTTGCCGAGGAGCGTGGCGTGCTCGGGGATGATCTCGTGGAGGCGATCGATCATCAGCGAGAGCGGCAGCGGTCCTTCTTTCGGTCCGCTTTCGCCGTGTCCCGGAAGATCGGGCACGATCACGCGGAATCGCTTCGCCAGCGTGCCCGCGATCGGGAACCACGTCCCCGCCTGATCGTTGACGCCGTGAACGAGCACGAGCGGCGGCGCGTCTTCCGCGCCGCCCGTCCACCAGACGAAGCCGTCGCGCTCGTGCCGCGTGAAACCGCTCGTGGCGAGGAGCGTGCGCGTCATGCGCACGAAGTCGGCGGACGATTTAATTTCCAAAGAGCCGGCTCTCCGCCGCGGGCATGCGCAACGCCACCGCGGCCTGGTTGTAGCCGACGCCGGAGCCGACCAGCACGACGAGATCGCCCGGCTTGATCTTCTTCTCGCGCAGCGCGTCGTCGAGCGCCATCGGAATGCAAGCGGAGCCGGTGTAGCCCCACTTCTCCATCACCGTGTGCGTCTTGCTCATCGGCAATTCGAGGTTCGCCATCACGAGCTCGATGGTCGGCTTGCGGACCTGCGTGAAGATGACGAAGTCGATGTCGCCGACGGCGAAGCCGCCGTTCTCCGCGACGCGGCGCACGAGCTTCGGCCAGCCGTCGTTGTTGATCTCGGGCGGATAGCGTTCGAGCATGCGCACGAGCGTGCGTCCTTCGCGCGCGGCCGCCTCGCTCGCCGGCTCGACCGTGCCGCCGGCCTGAATGAGCCAGCGATTCGCGTACGTGCCGTCTGCGGCGAACGCCGCGGCGACGAAGCCGGGCGCGTCGCCGCGCTCGAGCACCGCCGCGCCCGCCCCGTCGCCGTAGAAGAAGATCATCGGATCGCTCGCGTTCGCGAGCTTGTGCATCTGATAGACGGAGACGACGAGCACGTTCTTCAGCGCGCGGTTCGTGGCCATGAGGCCGGCCGCGTTCGCGAGCGCGGTCGGAAACGACGCGCACGCGCAGCCGACGTCGAACGTGCCGGCGTTCTTCGCGCCGAGCTTTCCCTGCAGCACGACCGACGTCGCCGGCGTGATGTAGTCGGGCGAGTCCGTCCCGAGAATGATGAGGTCGAGGTCTTCGGGCGACTTGTTCGCGCGCGCGAGCGCTTCCTGCGTCGCGCGCAGCGCGAGGTCCGACGCCGACCATTCGTCGGGCGCGTACCAGCGCGTGCGGATGCCGCTGGCCGCTTCCATCTTGTCGACGAACTCCGGCGCCGTCGCGGCGAATCGCTCGCGCAGCCGCGCGTTCGTCATCTCGATCTCCGGCACGTACGCGCCGGTCGAAACGATGTTTGCGTAGGCCATCAGGTTCCCATCACCAGACCGCCGTCGACGGAGAGCACGGTGCCGTGCACGAACTTCGCGGCGTCCGACGCGAGCCAGACGTAGGCGTTGGCGATGTCGTCGGGCTCGCCGAGCTTGCCGAGCGGCGTCCTGGCCGCCATCACGCCGAGCACCTTCTCCGGCATCGCCTTGACCATCTCGGTGCTGATGAATCCCGGCGCGACGGCGTTGACGCGGATGTTGTAGCGCCCCAGCTCGCGCGCCCACGTCTGCGTGAAGCTGATCACGCCCGCCTTCGTGGCGGCATAGTTGGTCTGGCCGAAGTTTCCGTAGAGGCCGACGATCGACGACGCGTTGAGCACCACGCCGCCGCCGCGCGCGATCATGTGCGGCACGACGGCGCGCGTGCAGACGAAGACGCCGCGCAGGTTGACGTTGATCACGGCGTCGAACGTGGCATCGTCCATCGTGGCCACGACTTCGCCGTCCTTCCACTTGATGAGCTGCGAGTCGCGGACGATGCCGGCGTTGTTGACGAGCACGTCGATGCGGCCTTGTTGCTGCAGCACCGCGTTCGTCGCCGCTTCCACCGACTCGCGACTGGTGACGTCGATGCGCGGCTCGCTCGTGACGTCCCACGACACCACGCGCGCGCCCTCACGCTCGAACGCGGCCACGGTGGCGCGGCCGATTCCGGCCGCGCCACCGGTGACGATGATGACTTTGTCCTGGAGGTTGAGGTCCATTCGTTCTTAGAACACGAAGCGCACGCCGAGCTGGAACTCGCGCGCGGGCAGCGTGGAGTTGTAACGGCCGAAGGTCGGATTCGGGACCAGCGCCGGCAGCGCCACCGCGGGATTCGCGTTGTGCGCCGCGACCTGCGCCGCCGTCGGACCGCTGAGATACTGGCCGCCCGACACCGACTGCACATCAAAGTTCGTCTCATTCGTCAGGTTGAACGCCTCGGCGATGAGCTCGAGCTGGCTGCCCGCGACGGCGAACGCCTTCGTCAAGCGCAGCGAGAGCTGTTTGAAGCTCGGGCCGTCTTCGGCGTTGCGCTCGTACGAGCCGAGCTCCGGATGCAGCGGATCGATCTCGCGGTCGGAGTTCTTGCCGTCGGCGTTGTAGTCGTAGCCGAGGCGGTGCGTCCACGGCTGGCCCGAACCGTATTCGAAGATCGGCGCGGCGAGGAAGCCGAGCGGCAGATGGAACACGCCCGACAGCACGACGCGATAGCGCTCGTCGCCGCGCGCGCGGCCGTATTCGGCCTCGATGTTTGCCGGATCGTTCGGATAGCCGGTCGGGAAGTCGGGGCTGAAGTCGTCGCTGACGTTCTTCTTGTTCCCGAACGTCACGGATGCCGTGAGGAGATCGTTCTGGCGGATGTTGCCGTTGAGCGAGAGCACGAGCGCCTGATACTTCGAGTGGCCGTCGTTCGTGTACTCGTTGACCTGGTCGTACTGCGTCAGCGGGCGGAGGCGCGTGGCGTTGCCGCTCCAGTTGATGTCGCGGATGACGATCTCGTCGTCGCCCTTCACGTAGATACCTTCGGCGTCGAGGAAGAGGCGCGAGGCGCCGAGCTTCATCGTGTAGCCGAGCGTGGCCTGCGTCGACTCCGGCTGGTGATAGTCGGGCGAGAGCAGCGTGATGGCAGGCTTCGAGACGATGCCGGTCGTGGTCGGGTTGTTCGGATCGAGCGCGAGCGCGGGGAAGCCGAGGAGCGCGCCGTTGACGCGCGTGAACGTCACGCGGCCGGTGACGCCGTTCGCCTGCCGTTCCGTGAGCGCCGGCACGAGGAGATAGCGGCCGGTGAACTTGCCGGCGCCGCCGCGCAGTACGTTCGTGCCGTTGCCGAAGAAGTCGTAGCTGAACGACGCACGCGGCTGGTAGTTGTTCGTGTCGCGCTTGCGCGGCGTCGTAATCAGCGGATGCGTGAAGCCCTCGTTGTTGCCGTTCGTGTCGAGGTCGTAGCGCAGGCCGCCGTTGATGACGAGCTTCTCGTTCGGGCGCCACGAGTCTTCGAGGAATGCGCCGTAGATGTCGGTGTCGGTCGTGACGTCGGACGAGCCGACGCCGTACGCGTACGCGAGCGGCAGCGTGCGGTTGTCGGTGAGATAGATGAAGAGGCCGTGCTCGTAGGTGTCGAGGCGGAAGCGTTCCTTCACGTGCTGCAGCGACGCGCCGGCCTTGAAGTCGTGCGAGCCGCGGCCGGCGGCGAAGTGGTGATGGAAGGTGTCGCGCAGCTCCCACGTCGAGCCGTCGCCGAGGAGATCGCCGAGGATGTTGCCGCCGGTCTTGAGCGTGTTGCCGCTCGAATACCACTCCGCGACCGCGTCGGAATTCGTCGGCTCTGCGAAGCGGCGCTTGCCGTACTGCAGGCGCGCCTCATTCGACGACGCGGACGAGAGCGACCAGTTGTGCTCGAACGTCGCGTTCCAGTTCTTGCGGTCGAGCGTCTGTCCGTACGACTCGTCGGTGGTCGGATCGCCGAACGTCGAGCCGACGCGGAAGTTGTCCTGCGAGAACTTCTCGTAGACGAGGCGCACGCCGGCGTCCATCTGCGAATTGATGTTGACGTCGCCGCTGCCGAAGAGCAGCGTCTGGTCGAGCGGCAGCCCGATGTCGGCCGCCTGCGACGCGAACGCACCGCCCGGACGGAAGAGCGTCGCGTTGTCTTCGCTGATCTGCTCGAGCGAGGCGAAGTAGAACGCCTTGTCGCGCACGATCGGTCCGCCGAGCGTCGCGCCGAACTGATGGCGCGAGTAATCGTCGTTCTTCTTGAGGTCGCGTGCGCCCTTCGCGCGCAGCGACGCGTCGCGGAAGAAGCCGAACGCGCTGCCGTGCATGTCGTTCGTGCCCGACTTCGTCACGATCGACAGCGCGCCGCCCGACGAGCCGCCGATCTCGCTGTCGAAGCGGTTCGTGATCACGCGGAACTCGCGCACCGCGTCCTGGCTGAAGCGCGCGCGGGCGAGGCCGTTCACCTGATCGGTGAGATCGACGCCGTCGACGAAGATCGTCGACTGCGACGCGTTGCCGCCCGCGCCGATCACCGGACCGCCGGTGATGAAGCGGAAGCCGCCGCGCTCGCGCTGCACGCCCGGCGCGAGGAAGGCGAGGTTCTGGAAGTCGCGGTTCTGCACCGGCAGCGACTCGATCTGCTCCGGCACGATGTTCGTCGACGAGTCGGTCTTGTGCACGTCGACGACCGGCGCCTCCGCGCTCACGGTGATCGTCTCGCTCGCCGACGCCTGCATCGCCGCGCCGATCTTCGCTTCCTGACCGACGCGCAGCGTGATCGTCTGCGCGGCCACGGGCGCGAAGCCTTCCAGGTTGAACTTCACCTGGTAGGTGCCGGGCGTGAGGGAGGGAAAGCGCGCCGTGCCCGAGGAGTCGGTGACGGCAACGGTCTCGAAGCCGGTCTCCGGCCGCGTGACCGTGACCGTCACGCCGGGGAGAGGAGCTTTGGTCTGGTCGAGCGCGACCGCCTCGATCGAGCCTTTGTCGATCTGTGCGAAGGCGGCGGGCGCGGCGGCCGCGAGGAGCAGCAGGCACAGCGCGATCCAACGATGCATGGTGGGGTTCATTTGTCTCCCTCCGGTTTTACCGGCCGACCGGTCGGTTTGTTGCGATTGCCGCGCAGTCTAGGAGCCTCCCCCGCTCCTGTCAAGAACATCCGACCTGCGTCCTCGCGCAGGAGGTGTACGATACGGGGCAACGGTCTCGTCCATGACTCCGAAAGAACTGCGCTCGCGACGTCTCGCGATCGGCCTTTCTCTCGCGGCACTCGCCGGCGAGCTCGGCGTCTCCACGCGCGAGCTCGAACAGATGGAAGACGGCCGCCTGCCGCTGCCGCCGCATCGCGACATCACCGCAGCGCTCGAAGACATCGAGGTGCGCATCCGCGGCTCGCGCACGCGCGACTTCCTCGTCGTCGAAGACGACACGCCGATCCGCAAGCTCTTCGTCGCGGAACTGCGGAAGCAGGGCTGCACGGTCGACGAGGCAGCGGACGGCTACGCGGCGCTCGACGCAGCGGCGATGCGCGACTACCGCATGCTGCTGCTCGATCTGCGGCTGCCGAAGCTGAGCGGCGCCGAAGTGCTCGCGCGCGTCTCGCGCAAGCCGGGTCCGCCCGCGCAAGTGATCGTCATCTCCGCGGCTGGCTCGGGTGACGTGCGCGAGGTCGCGAACCACCGCGCGGTGCACGCGATCCTCAAGAAGTCGTTCGCGATCGAGAACGCGGAGATCCTCTTTCCCGCGCTCGCGGCGCTCACGCGCTGACGCGCGTCACGCGATCCCGCACAGGCCGCGCACTACCGCGGCGAGGAGCCGCGGCTCGACCGGCTTCGGGAAGACGAGCTTCACCTGATCCTCGTCGAGCATCTCGCGCACGTACGACGGCAGCTTCTCCGTGATGACGATGGTCGGGATGATCACGCCGCGCGCGCGCATGTGGCGCAGCACGTCGAAGCCGTTGCCGCCGCTCAGCACGAGATCGAGCACCACGCCGCAGTAGCCCCGCGTGTCGAGCAGGCTCGCCGCCGACTCCGCGTTCGTCGCGATCTCGAGCGAGATGTCGTACCCATTCATCACCTCGCGCAACGACTCCGCGACCGTCGGATCGTCGTCGACGATCAGCACCGAGCTGCCCATTCCGCGTGGCTGTGAGGCAGGAACAGTGCCACGGCGCCGCGCGCTCCTCGGCTACACTTCGCCGCATGGTCGGACGGCTCGCGAATCTCCTCCGCGGATTCCTCGGCCGCGTCGCGTCCGGGATCGAACGCCGCAATCCGGAGGCGCTGCTCGACGTCGAGAAGGACAACCTCCGCCGGCAGATCGCGAACTACAACGAGGGCCTCGCCGCGCACGCCGGTCTCTGCGAGCGGCTCATGACGCAGATCCGCAGGCTCGAACAGGAAGAACGCGAGCTGCGCGCGCGAGCGGCCGCGAATCTCCGCGCCGCGAATCGCAACGCCGCCGCGAGCTACGCGCTGCGCCTGCAGACGACGCGGCGCGAGCTCGCCGAAAACCGCACGCAGCTGACGCACGCCGAGACGACGTACAAAGAATTGATCAAAGCGCGCGACGTTTCCGTACACGCCGCGCAGCTGAAGCTGGAGCAGTTGAAGAGCGGCCTCGACGACGCGCGCGTCCAACGCGCGACCGCCGAGCTCGCGACGCTGGCCTCGGGGACGATCACGTCGATCGGCGGCGCGGGCGACACGCTCGACCGCGTGCACCGCATGGTCGCGGAACAACGCGAGCTCGCCGCCGGCCGCACGCGCTCGCCGCTGCAGATCGCCGAGGTGAGCGTCAGGGAAGAAGAAGAACGCGCGGTCGCCGAACAGGCGCTGGCGGAGTTCGTGGCAAACGAAGGGATATCCATCGAATCGATGGAACCGGTCGCGGACTCCTGACGCGCGTCGAACGAGAAAGAGAGAGAGGAGTCGTCCATGGCCACCAAGCTCGCAGAGCGCATCTATCAACTGACCCCCAGCGAGGGCTTGAGCATCACCGTCTCCGCCGTCGGCACCGGCTTTCTCGTCGTCGCCGGCGTGAACTCCACCGCGCTGTCGTTCCCGGAATCGGGCAGCAACGTGCGCGTGACACCGGAGATGCTGAACGGCCCCGGCGCGATGCACACCATCGACATCCGCACGTTCTTCACCATCGGCGCGACGCCGCAGGCGCAGTACCAGATCATCACCGTCGACGATCAGGGCGCGGTGCTCGACACGACGCTCATCCCGATCCTCACCACGCCCGTGCTGCCATATCAGGCGCTCACGCAAGTCGTGGTCATCATCCAGGAGCCGGCGCAGTGAAGCACGCGACGATCGCGCTCCTGCTGCTCCTCGCCTGCGCCGGCGCGTTCGCGCAGACGGCGCCGCTCTCCACCGACGCCGCGTTCAACGATCTCGTGGCGAAGAATCCAACCGCGCCGCCCGTAGCGGACGTGCTCGATCTCTACCTCGCCTCGCGCGCCGGCGGCACGCAGGCCGTGGCGTCGACGAAAGCGGACTACGTGACGGCCGCGAACAACACGCGCACGGACGTGCAGGTCGGCGCGTCGCCGAACACGCCCGGCGCGACGAGCGCGTCCGAGAAAACGGGCTTCGCCGATCTGCTCTCGCTCGCCGTCGAGCGCGGCGCCGTCAACTCGCAGTCGAACGGCACCGCGCTCACGCTCAGCACCACGCCCTACCTCCTCGGCGGCTTCGTCGGCGTGCGCGACTCGCCGCAGAACTGGCGCGACTACGCCGCGCTCCGCCACATCGCGCTCTCCGCGTCGTTCACGAGCGGCACGTCGGTCGACCAGGGAGACTTCAGCAGCGTCGACTCGGGCGAGGTGAAGTGGACGGTCCTCGGCAACCGTAGCCCCCGCGACATCGCGCTCATCGATCAGTTCCAGCCGCTGATCGCGCCGATCCAGCAGCGCGACCAGGCGAAGGCGACCGCGTGCGCGCCCGTCACGACGATGCCGAATTACACGCAGCAACTCGTCGCGCTGCAGCAGTTCGTCACGAGCGCCGGCAGCGTCACCGCCGGCTCGCTGCGCGCGAAGCTCGACACGATCGTCGGTCCGCAGCTCAGCGTCACGGCCGAGCAGAACACGCAGCTGCAGGTCTGCGCCGCGGCCGTCGCGCTCGCGCAGAGCACCGCCAACGCGGCGACGCTGCAGATGAGCACTCTCACGAACGCGTATCTCGCGCTCAACAACAAGCAGCAGCTCTCGCTCGCCGGCAGCGCGCATCGCGACACGACCATCGACGACTACACGTCGGTGAAGATCCTCTACGCGTACAACTCCGCGCCGAAGCTCACCGTGAACCTCAACGCGGAAGGCGACTTCAACCAGCACTACCAGCACAAGAACCTGCACCAGGTGCGCGCGATCTCGGTCGAAGGCGGCGCGACGATCGGCCGCTTCAACGACGGCCGCTTCGACGCCACGCTCGCCGCGAAGTGGTGGCGCAACGCGGACAGCAACAACAAGAACGTCGGCGTGCTGCAGGTGAACGCGAACCTCTACATCACGAGCTCGGTCTCGCTGCCGGTCGCGCTCAGCTGGGCCAATCACGACGAGGCCAACGTGAAGAAAGGTTTCCAGATCAACGTCGGGCTCGCGTCGCTGCTCGACAACTACCTCACGCAGTCGCTCGACAAGACTCCCTGACGCGACTGCATCGTTCGTAAGACTTTGCGACAACTTCGCACGCGCCGGCAGCGGCGGCGACTAGAATGCGCGCCATGTCCCTCCTGATGCAGCGCAAAGCTCCTGCTACGCTCCCAAAACTCGAAGGTAAAGAAGTACTGGTCGGCCCCGATCCGTCGATCGCGAAAGTGAAAGGCGTGATGTTCGGCGGCCGCAAGCAGTTCCTCCTCGACACCGCCGGCGAAGACGGTTTCGCGCGGCTGCTCGAGAAGCTCACGCCGCGCACGCGCGGCTATGTGAAGACGCCGCTCGCCTCGAGCTGGTGCGAGTTCGAATCGCTCGTCGAGCTCGATCGCACGATTCACGAGACGCTGAAGGCGCAGTATCCGAACGTGCTCGCGCTCATCGGCGCCGCGAGCGCGGAGCTCGGCATCGGACGCATCTACCGCTCGCTCGATTCCGAGGAGCTCGTGCATTTTCTGGAAAACAACGCGCTGTTTCACGATCAGTATCAGAAGTTCGGCAGCGTGCGTTTCGAGCGGACGCCGAACGGCGGCCGGATGATCTACACGAACTATCCGGTGTACAGCCCGATCTTCTGCGGCAGCGCCATCGGCTACTTTCAGGAGTCGATCCTGCGCCACGGCGGCACCGAGCCGAACGTGGTCGAGACAAAGTGCCACTGCCACGGCGACAAGAGCTGCACCTTCGAAATGACCTGGAAGTAGGCTGGCGCGTGCGTACGGTTCGTTAACCGCGTTAACGGCCGTTTCCGCGCTCCCGTTTCGGCAGCCGCGCCAGCAGTTCCTCGGTCAGCACGTCGATCTTCTGGTGCAGGCCGCCGATCTCGAGCTCGGCTTTCAGGTTCACCTCGTACTCCGCGTCCGCGCGCAAACGGTCTTTCGCCGCCTGGCGGTTCTGGCTGACGAGCACGAAGATCGAGAGGAAGATCGCCTCGAGCGAGACCACCATCGTCAGGAAGCCGAACGGATACGGATCGAAGTGCGGGATGCGCGGGAACGTGTTCCAGACGATCCAGACGAAGAACCACGCCGCGTTCAACAGTAGAAACGTGATGCTTCCGCTGAACTCCGCGATCACGTCCGCGATGTGCTCGAGGCGCGTCGAGCGGACCTGCATCTCTTCGTTGATGTTGCGCGAAACGCGGCGGCGCAGCATCTCGTCCGCGCTGCGGATGCGCTGCCCCATCGTCGTCAGCAGGTCGAGCGCGGCGTCGGGATGCTTGCGCAGGAACGCGAGCAGGTCCTCGCGAGCGAGCACGAGCAGCGTCGCGTCGTCGTGCACGATCGCGTTCGCCGTGCGCGCGCCGCCGTCGAAGAGCGAGAGCTCGCCGAAGACCTCGCCGGGACCGCACGAGGTGAGCACGATCGTGTTGCCGCCGTCGTCGCGCACCGACAGCTCGACCCGTCCGCTGCCGACGATGTAGAGCGAGTCGCCGGGCTCGCCGTGCGTGAAAATCTTCTCGCCCGCCGTGAGCTCCTGGCGCGTCAGCACGCCTTCGAGATCGGCGCGCTCAGCCGGGTCGAGCAGCTTGAACAATGGTGCATTCGCGAGAACTTCGGACGTCTGCATCGCGCTGATTCTAGCGTGCTATTCTGCCGCCGCTTGAGCGACGACAAGAAGACTATCGAGACGCCGCTCCCCAAGCTCGACGAGCGCGCCATCGCCAAAAAGTACGGCCTCCGCGAGCTCTCCTATCCCGACTCCGAACAGATCAAGGCGCTGGTCACGTTTCTCACCGCCGCCATCGAATCCGGCCGCTCCGGCCCCGTGCCGAAAACCGCCGTCGTGGTCGTGCTCGACTTCCTGCAGGCCACCGTCAACCGCCAGCACATCACCAAAGGCCCGCGCATGCCGCAGGAGGAGTTTGACGCGCTGCAGACGCCGTACTACCTCGCCGCGCGCGTCGTGACGAAGGTGATGCGCGACCGCGAAGAGGGCAGCATCAAAGGGAAGGTCTACGAGTCGACGTACCTCTCGCTCAATCACTTCATGGAGCTGCTGCGCAGCCTTCTCGATCCCGGCTGCTACTGGCTGCGCCTCAAGGACCTCCCCGCGGGCGTGCGCGACGTGATGGACGGCCTGCGCGCGTTCCTCACCTACTATCCCGAGCAGCGCCGCAAAGGCCGCGCTCTCTGACGTATCCTTCCGGCGTCCATGTCCCTCTTCCCCACGACGCGCCGGAGCGTGGTCGAAGCCCTCGGCAGCACTGACGCTTTCGAACGGGCGCGCGCCCTCGATGCGGTGGTCTCGATCTACTGGCGTCCGCTCTACAAGTACGCGCGCATCGCCCACCGCCGCGACGATGCCGAAGACCGCACGCAGAGCTTTCTCGCATACGTGCTCGAGAAGAACGCGCTCGCGTCGTACGACACCGCGAAGGCGAGCTTCCGCACGTTCCTGCGCCTGCTCTTCGATCGCCATCTCGCCAATGAGATGAAGGCGGAGCGCCGCCTCAAACGCGGCGGCGGCGCGGCGGACCTGCCGTTCGATGAGGCGGAAGCCGAGCTCGCGCGCGAGCACGACCGCGGCGGATCGCCCGAGGAGTACTTTCAGCGCGAATGGGCGCGAAGCGTGTTCAGCGTGGCCGTCGAGCGACTGCGCGCCGGCGCGCGCGACGACGACTTCGCGCTCTTCCAGGCGTACGACCTCGACGACGCGCGCCTGTCGTACCGCGAGCTCGGCGCCCGCTTCGGCATGAGCGAGACCACGGTGACGAACCGCCTCGCCGCGATGCGCCGCCACTTTCGTGAGCACGTGCTCGACGTCTTGCGCGACGCCACCGCCTCCGAGCGCGAGTTCCGCGCGGAAGTGCGCGCGCTTCTCGGAGTGGATGCATGACCTGGCTCTCCGACGCCGCCGTCGCGCGCCTTCGCGATGCGGCGGAGCTCCCCGACTTTTCCGGCACGCGGCGCGCCGCCACGCACGCCCCCTCCCCCTCCCCCTCCCCACCCGGAGCCGCCCCATGACCTGGCTCTCCGACGCCGCCGTCGGGCGCCTTCGCGACGCGGCCGAGCTCCCCGACTTTTCCGGCACGCGCTACGACCTCGTGCGCGAGCTCGGGCGCGGCGGCATGGGCGTCGTCTACGAGGCGCACGATCGCGAGCTCGATCGGCGCGTCGCCATCAAAGTCCTCGCGACGGAAACCGCGAGTCCCGCGGCGGCGGAGCGCATGCGCGCGGAGGCGCGCGTCGTGGCGCGGCTCGAACACCCGGGAATCGTGCCGCTCCATGACGCGGGCACGCTCGCGGACGGCCGCATCTATTACGCGATGAAGCTCGTGCGCGGGCAGCGCCTCGACGAGCTCGCGTGCGGCACGACCGAGCTCCTGCGCATCCTGCTTCGCGTCTGCGAGGCGGTCGCGCTGGCGCACGCGCGCGGCGTCGTGCACTGCGATCTCAAACCGCAGAACGTCATGACCGGTACATTCGGCGAAGTGCTGGTGATGGACTGGGGCGTCGCTCGCACCGTCGACGAATCACGCGTCGACGCAAACACGCGCGTCCTCGCCGGCACGCGCGGCTTCATGGCGCCGGAACAGGAACGCGGCGAGCCGGTCGACGCGCGCGCCGACGTCTACGCCCTCGGCGCGATGCTGCGCGCGCTCCTCGTCGCGCCGCCGAAACTCCTGCGCGCAATCATCGACAAGGCCACCGCCGCCGATCGCGATGCGCGTTACGCGAATGCCGGCGAGCTCGCGGCAGACCTCGTCCGCTACCTCGACGGCGCGCCGCTCGCCGCGTATCGCGAGAACGCTTTCGAACGCGCGGGACGCTGGCTCGCGCGCAACCGCGCGCTCGTCGCCGTCGTCGTCGCGTACCTCATCATGCGCGTCATCGTCCTCATCGCGGTGCATCGTTAGCGCGCTCGTTAAAGGATTTCGCGGCGGCGTTGAACAGGTAGCCAGGAGGAAATCACCATGAACAAAGTACTGCTCGGAATCGTGCTCGGCGCCATCCTCGGCGCGCTCGACGGAATGACGGCGTGGTTCACGCCGGAGGTGCGCGCGGCCATCATCGGCATCGTCATCGGCTCCACCTTCAAAGGCATCATCGCCGGCATCGCCGCGGGATGGTTCGCGCGCAAGGTGCAGAACGTCGCCGCCGGAATCGCGTTCGGACTCGCCGTCGGCGCGCTGCTCGCGTACGGCATCGTGGCCATGCAGGGCGGCAAGTATTTCTGGGAAGTCATGCTTCCCGGCAGCGCCGTCGGCGCGATCGTCGGCTGGGCCACGCAGCGCTACGGCCGCACGCCGAATTCACACGCGGTGGCGCGGGCAACCCTCTAGAATGTCGCGCGCGGTGCAGTCGGAAAAGGGCGGCCCCCGGGCCGTCCTTTGCATTTGGCCCGAGCACTGCACGCGTCGGGTTCATCTGATTTGGAGGTTTGCATGAGCGAAGAGATGCAGTTGATCGATGAGATTCGCGATTTGGATGCCGTGATGCTCGCCGCCACCGCTGGTTCCGACGCGCCCGGCAAGAAGCCGGGCGGCGATTCGGATGGCACCGACGGCGGCGACGCCGACGGCACGGACGGCGACGGCACCGACGGTGAAGACGGCGACGCCGGCGAAGGCGACGGCACCGACGGTGACGGCACCGACGGCGAAGACGGCGACGCGGCCGACGATGACGAAGAAGGAGACGACGACGGCACCGATGGCGGTGACTCCGACGGCACCGACAACGCCTGACGTCGCGTCACGCGGCACGAGTTTCACGGAAGTCATCGGCGCGAACGGCGCCGATGACTTCCTCACGCGCGTCTGGGGCCGCACGTTCGCGCATCTCCCCGGCGAGCGCGGGCGCTTCCAGTCGCTGCTCTCGTGGGATGAAGTGAATGCGATGCTGCAGAAGCACCGCCTCGAGCCGCCGCGCCTGCGCCTCGTGCGCAAGGGAGAGTTCGCGCCGAAGAACGCGTATCTCCGCTACGACGGCGGACGCGTGCCGTTCGTCGTGCCGGAGAAGCTCGCCGAACGGCTGCGCGACGGCTACACGCTGATCATCGACGCGGTCGACGACATGGCCGATGGCGTGATGCGGCTGGCCGAGGATTTCGAGCGGGTGCTGCATGAAGCCGTGCAGGTGAATCTGTACGCGGGATGGCGCGAGCAGCAGGGCTTCAACCGCCACTGCGACACGCACGACGTCGTGGTGCTGCAGGTCTACGGGAAAAAGTACTGGCGCGTGTACGAGGGCGGACGTCCGCATCCGCTGAAAGACGACATCGCGCCGAACAAGACCGCGCCCGACAAGGTCGTATGGGAAGGATTGCTCGAAGACGGCGACGCGCTCTACATCCCGCGCGGCTGGTGGCACGAGGCGTCGGGCGTCGGCGAGGTCACGCTGCATCTCACGTTCGGCATCCACCAGCGCACGGGCGTCAATCTCGTGCACTGGCTCGGCGATCAGCTGCGCGCGTCGACCGACTTTCGCGCGCCGCTGCGACGCTTCGCATCCGATGACGAACGCAGGGAGCAGTTCGCGAAACTGCGCCGCCAACTCGTCGACCAGCTCGACGACGAGCTGCTCGCACGCTACTTCGCGCATCACGACGTACGCGCGCGTTCGCGCGGCTGGGCGAATCTGCCGTGGAGCGTTGCCGATGCGACGGCGCTGCCGCTCGATGCGCGCGTGATGCTCGCCGCACCGCGCGAACTGCACATCGTCCGCGACGCCGACGCGATCCGCTTCGACGCGAACGGCCGCGCGTGGCAGTTCGCGGCCGCGACCGAGCCGCTGCTGCACACGCTCGCGCGCGGTCCCGCGACGGTCGCCGAGCTTTGCACCGCGGCCGGCGATGCGCTCGCGCCCGACGCCGTGCAGCAGTTCGTCGCGGACCTCGCGCGGCAGGGGCTCGTCAACGTGACGGGCGAGCCGGACGCGTGAGGCGCCCGTTCTGCTCCGACGCCGCGCGGTTGCGCGGCGACGACAACATCGCCAGCGCCGCGCGCGTCGATCTCTGGATCCTCGTCGAACTGCCGATCACCTGGGGACGCGAGCCGATGTCCGACGCGGCGATGCCGCCCGCGGCCCGCACCGCGCTGCTCCGCGCCACGCGCGCGATCCAGCGCAGCCGCGTCGTCTTCATCCGCCGCCGCAACGAATGCCTCGGCCCGATCCGCGTCTACGTCGCGCGCAGCACGCCCCATCCCGGCGTCGCGATGCGCGACCTCGACTCGATCGACGAGCTGGCGACCTTCTCGTTCGAGGCGCTGCGCGATGAGATCGCGCCGGTCGCGAAGCCGCTCGTCCTCGTCTGCACGCACGGCCAGCACGACTCCTGTTGCGGCCGCCGCGGCTATCCGCTCTACGACGCGCTGCGCCACTACGACGGCATCGACGTCTGGCAGTGCTCGCACATCGGCGGCGATCGCTTCGCCGCGAACGCGCTCGTGCTGCCGTGGGGTCTCTACTACGGCCCGGTCGAGCCGTCGCAGGCGAACGAGCTCGTAGCCTCGATCGCGCGCGACGAGATCCTCCTGCCGTCGTATCGCGGGCGCAGCTCCGTCTCGCGTCCGGTACAGGCGGCGGAGACGTTCGTCCGCCGCGCCACGAGCCTGCACGCGCGCGACGCCCTGCACTTCGTCAGCCGCGAGTCGCTCGTCGACGGCCACACGCGCATCGAGCTGCGCGACAACAGCGGCACGATCCACGAGGTCACGCTCGAGCACTACACCGCGGTCGAGTCGGCGTACGCCACGTGCCTCACGCCGAGCGCCGCGCCGATCCGCCAGTTCCGCCTCGTCGCCTACGCGACCAGGCAGCCGTAATACGATTCGCGCCGATGCCCAAAGAGTACGACCGCGCGTATTTCGAACGCTGGTACCACCGCCCCGACACGCGCGTGAACTCGCACCTCGAGGTGCGCCGCAAGGTGGCGCTCGCCGTGGCCATGGCCGAGTACGTGATGCGCCGCCCGCTGCGCAGCGTGCTCGACGTCGGCTGCGGCGAAGGCGCGTGGCTCCCGCATCTCCGCGCGCTGCGCAGCCGCATCGAGTACACCGGACTCGATCCTTCCGACTACGCCGTCGAGCGCTTCGGCCGCACGCGCAACATCCACAAGGCCGCCTTCCACGAGCTCCCCTCCCTCGACCTCGGTGTCCACGATCTCGTCATCTGCTCCGACGTCCTGCACTACGTCGCCGAGCGCGACATCCGCCCCGGCATCGCCGCGATCGCGAAAGCATGCGACGGCCTCGCCTTCCTCGAAGTCCTCACGAAAGAAGACGACATCGTGGGCGACCTCGACGGCCTCATGCGCCGTCCCGCCGCGTTCTACCGCAACACGTTCCGCAAAGCCGGCTTCACGCAAATCGGCCCGTACTGCTGGCTCCCGCGCGAGCTGCGTTCGACGGTCGCGGAGCTGGAAATCGTGTCGTAGGCGTCAGACCGCGGCGACGGAACGCACCGGCGCCGGGGCCTCGCGAATCGGCAGCGTCGCAGTCTGCTGACGTTCCGCTTCGAGCAGCGCGAGCGTCTTGCGATACTCGGTCGCCTCCGCCGCACGCGTCACCGTGATCTCGTCGCCGTGATGCTGCTGGACCGTGGTGATGATCTCGTCGATGGTCGCGCGGAAAAACTCTTTCCGTTCATTGATGCGATTCACGCGGCGCTGGTGAAATGCGCGATGCAGCCGATTCTCGAGAGCCGGAGCATCTTCGCTGAACAGGACGGCGTGCACGTCGAACTGAAAAGGCACGGACGCGTCGCCGAGCTCGCGGATGCGGTCCATCGGATCGAGCCGCCGCGTCATACCGATCTTGTAGACGTGCTCACCGAAAGAGCCGACGTTCGAGATCACGTAGACGTGCCCTGAACGCGTCATCTGCGCGCGCGCAATCGCACGCTCCTTGTTCGCCTGTGCTTCCGCGAGCCGCTGCCGCAGTGCGTCGATCTCGCTCAGCAGCTTCTCCTGTTTCGCGCCCACCGCACGCTCGGCTTCTTCCCGCGCCTTCGCGAGCGCCTTCTCGTAACGCTGTTCTTCCCGCTCCGCGTCGAGGCGCGCCTTCTCCAGCTCCCGTTGCGCGATCTCGTCGTCGCGCATCTGCTCGCGGATCCGGCGCTGCTCTTCTTTTTCTTCCTGCAGCTTCTCCTCGTACTCGTGCACCAGCCGGAGTTCCTGCAACTTCAGCTCGCGGTACTCGCGCGTGATGTCGCAACGCTGCACCTCGGCGAGGCTGTTGATGACGTCGTACGCTTTGTTGATCCGCGTTTCCATGACGTGGACGTTGTTGTAGCGGACCTTGGCGATGGCCGCGTCGCATTCGCCATTGAACGCGCGCAGCATCAACTTGAGGGTTTGATTCACCTGCTTGCGACCTTCGGCCTTGCTGCCGTTCACGGTCCACTCGCTTTGGCAGACGGCGGCGCGCTTCTGTTTCAGCATTTCTTTCTGCGCGTCGCAAATGCGCTCCAGCTCTGCCGCGTAGTGCGCTGAGTCCGCAAACGCGTAATGCGGTTTGTAGAAGCCGAACGACTGGAGATTCGCCTCCTCATCGAGGGCCGCGAATTCCGCACGCAGGCCCTGAATGTTCCGCTGGAGCTCAGCCAGTTGTTGCGCATCCGAGGCGGTCTGGTTGCGGATCGACGCGAGCTGCGCCGCGGCCTCGGCGCGCTGCCGCTCGGTCTCAGAGCGCGCCGCGTTTTGCTCGCGTTCGAGCTCAGCGAGGACGCGCTTGCGTTCCGCATCCGCATCGACGACACCGCGGAATCGCTCGACCAGTTGATTTCGCTGAAGGGTTTGACTGCGAAGAAGAACGGCCAGAACCACGACGGCCGCGAACGCGAGAGCACCGAAGATCACGAGGAAGAGAGTCATAGTCGATCCTTGAACGAGTGTTTTTAAGGAGAGCCAATACGATTCTCTTCCCTACCCTCGAGCCAGGCAATTTACGCCCTCCCCCTCCGGTTCTCGGCGCCGCATGTCATTTTCTACACTCGGACTTCGTCCGACTCTTCTTCGCGCGGTCACCGACGCCGGCTACACCGAGCCGACGCCGATTCAGCAGGCCGCGATTCCGCACGCTCTCGCCGGCCGCGATCTGATCGGCATCGCCCAGACCGGCACCGGCAAGACCGCCGCGTTCGTCCTTCCGCTGCTCGAAATGCTCGCATCGCAGCCGCCGCACGTGCGCCGCACGCCGCGCGCGCTCGTCCTCGCCCCGACGCGCGAGCTCGCCGCGCAGATCGACGAGTCGATCGCCACGCTCTCGCGCCACCTCCCCTTCCGCCGCGTCGCGATCTTCGGCGGCGTCGGCGAACAGCCGCAGATCGACGCGCTGCGCCGCGGCGTCGACATCATCGTCGCCACCCCGGGGCGTCTTCTCGATCTGATGCAGTCGCGTCACGTCGACCTGCGCGACATCCGCTATGCCGTCCTCGACGAAGCGGACCGCATGCTCGACATGGGCTTCCTTCCGCAGATCCGCCGCGTCGTCGGCGCGCTGCCGAAAGACCGGCAGACGCTGCTCTTCTCGGCCACGCTCTCGAACGAGATCGAACAGGTCACCTCGGCGTTCCTGCAGAATCCGGAGACGGTCGAGATCGGCCGCCGCTCGAATCCCGCGGACACCGTCGCGCAGGCGCTGTATCCGGTGCCGAAGTCGCGCAAGGTCGAGTTGCTGCTCGCATTGCTGCAGCACGACGCGCTCGACTCCGTGCTCGTCTTCTCGCGCACGAAGCACGGCGCCGACAAGATCGCGCGCAAGCTCAAGCAGGCCGGTATCGAGACCGCCGCGCTGCACTCGAACCGCTCACAGGGACAGCGCGTCGCCGCGCTCAAAGCGTTCAAGTCGGGCAACGTCCGCGTGCTCGTCGCCACCGACATCGCCGCGCGCGGCATCGACGTCGAAGGGATCTCGCACGTGATCAACTTCGACTTCCCGATGCATGCCGAGGATTACGTGCATCGCATCGGGCGCACGGGACGCGCGCAGGCGATCGGAGACGCGATCAGCTTCGTGACGAACGACGACGCGCCGTACGTGCGCGACGTCGAGAAGCTCACGCGCCGCCCGATTCCGCGCAAGCAGCTCGAAGGCTTCGACTACACCGACCGCGCGCCGGCGCCGCAGCCGATGATGCCGCGCACGCAGTCGCGTTCGCAGTCACATCCGCAGGCGCGCACGCAGCAGCGCCCGCCGCAGCATCGCAACCATCCCGCGCCGCACGCGCGTTCCGCGCAGGCGCCGCCGGCTCCCGCGCCGCGCGCGCAGCGCGGCCGCACGCGACCGTAAGCCATGCTCACGCGTCCGATTCCGTCGACCGGCGAAGCGATTCCCGTCATCGGACTCGGCACGTGGCAGACGTTCGACGTCGGCGGCTCGCGTTCCGCGCGCGAGCCGCTGGCGAACGTGCTCTCGGCCTTCGTCGACGGCGGCGGACGCGTCGTCGACTCCTCGCCGATGTATGGCCGTGCCGAAGCGGTCGTGGGCGAGCTCGCGACGTCGCTCGGCATCGCGGACCGGCTCTTCCTGGCCACGAAGGTGTGGACGCGCGGACGCGCGGCGGGCATCGCGGAGATGCAAGCATCCATCGAGAAAATGGGCGGCAGGGTGGATCTCCTGCAGATCCACAATCTCGTCGATGCGGAAACACACCTCTCCACCCTTGCCGCCTGGAAGCGCGAAGGCCGCATCCGCTACCTCGGCGTGACGCACTACACCGCCAGCGCGTACGCGGCGCTCGAGCCGTTCGTCGAGCGCGGCGGCATCGACTTCGTGCAGCTCAACTACTCCGTCGCCGAGCGCGAGGCCGAGCGGCGACTCCTGCCGCTCGCGGCGAATCGCGGCATCGCCGTGCTCGCGAACCGTCCGTTCGGCTCGGGCTCCGTCTTCCGCTCGCTGCGCGGCAAGCCGCTGCCCGACTTCGCGAAAGAACTGCAGTGCGCGACGTGGAGCGAGCTGCTGCTCAAGTTCGTCGTCGCCCATCCGGCCATCACGTGCGCGATTCCGGCGACGTCGGACCTCGAGCATCTGCGCGCGAACCTGCGCGCGGGCGAGGGGCCGATGCCGGACGAGGCTTTGCGCGCGCGGATCGTGCGCGAAGCGGGTTTCGCGTAGTAGCGTTTGCGATGTCCTGTACCTCGGCCCGGAACTAACTCTTTCCGGAATCGCGGGTCTAACCGGCTCGAATGGAAACGCACGACGACAGCGGTTTGGTCGAGCGCGTCCGGAGCGGCGACGAAGACGCCTTCCGGCTGCTCGTCGAACGCCACACGCGGGCGATCTACCGCATGGCCTACCGCATCACCGGCAACCCCGCCGATGCGGACGACGTCGTGCAGGAGACGTTTCTCCGCGCGTACCGCCGCCTCGACACCTTCGATGCGCGAGCGACCTTCACGACCTGGCTGCACCGCATCGGCGTGAACTGCTCGCTCGATCTCCTCGACGCGCGCCGGCGCCGCGAGGGACGCATCGACGCTTCTGACGACCTCTCCACCATCGCCTCGCACGACGCGCAACCCGACCGCGTCGTGCACGGACTCGAGATGCAGCGCGCCGTCGCCGCGGCGCTGACCGGATTGTCCGGCAACGAGCGGACGGCGTTCGTCCTCCGCCACTTCGAAGGAATGCCGCTCGAAGAGATCGGACAAGTCCTGGGGACCCGCATGAACGCCACGAAGAACACCATCTTTCGCGCGGTGCGCAAGCTCCGCGAGCAGTTGCAGCCTTTCACGGGATCACTGGTATGAATCACCTCACTCAGGAAGACCTCATCCTCATCTACTACGGCGAGCCGGAAGCGGCCGTGCACGAGGCGCATCTCGCGCAGTGCGCGGAGTGCCAGTCCGAGCTCGGCCGCCTCGCGGCGACGCTCGACACCGTGACGCCGTACGAGGTGCCGGACCCCGGCGCCGACTATGAGGCGCGCGTCTGGGATCGACTCCGCTGGCGCCTTCGCGGCGAGAAGCGCCGCGCGCGTCTCACGCCTGCGATCGTGAAGTGGACGGCTGTTGCCGCCGTCGCGGGCATGGGCTTCTGCACCGGCATGGTGTGGCGGCGCACGCCGCAGCAGGAGCAGCAGCAGGTCGCGCGCGTCGCCACGCCGGCGTCATCGACCACGACTTCGCCGACGACCACCGCGCCGCATGCGACGTCGCAGCAGAACGCGCCGTTCGCCACGGCGAGCAACAACCCGAACCGCGCCAATGACGCGACCGGCGGCGGCAAGGAGCGCATCCTCCTCGTCGTCGTCGGCGATCACTTCGACCAGTCCGAACGCGTGCTCGTCGAGTTGACGAACCTCACGCCGGGCGAAGGCACGGTGGATATCAGCAACGAACGCGAGCACGCCGAGGCGCTGCTCGCCAGCAATCGACTTTACAGACGCACCGCCACCGATCGCGGCGAGGAGAACGTGGCCACGCTCCTCGGCGAGCTCGAGCCGGTGCTGCTGCAGATCGCCCATGCGCCCGACGACCTCTCGCCGAACGAGCTTCGGCGGATCCAGAAGCGCGTCGCGGCGAAGGGACTCGTCTTCAAGCTCCGCGTCGTGCGCGCCGGCGTGCGCACGCAGGAGCGGATGCCGATTCAGCAACCAAGCGTATGAACGGGAGCACGACCATGAACACGAAAACGATTCTCGCGGCAATCTTCGCCGTCCTCCTCCTGAGCGGCAACGCAACCAAGCTGCTCGCCAACTGGAATGCCGATGCCGAAGCGTACGCGTACGTCGACGCCTCCGCCGAACAAGGTGAAAAAGGCGAGCGCGCCGAACGCGAGAGCGATCTCTACGGCGACGGCACCGACGCCATCGACGACGGCGAGTGGGAAGACGCGATCAAGTACTTCTCGCAGGTCGCGGAGATGAAAGGCAAGCGCGCCGACGGCGCCCTTTACTGGACCGCGTACGCGCTGGCGAAGCTCGGGCGCCGCGGCGAGGCGCTGCAGACCGTGGCCACGCTGAAGAAAGCGTATCCGCAGAGCAAGTGGCTCGACGACGCGCGCGCGCTCGATCTCGAAGTGCGCCAGGCCGGCGGCGAGCGCGTCGCGCCCGAGCATGTCGAGGACGACGAGCTGAAGATCATGGCCATCAACTCGCTGATGAACACCGATCCCGAGCGCGCGTATCCGCTGCTCGACAAGATCCTGCGCAGCAATGCCTCGCACAAGGTCAAGGATCAGGCGCTGTTCATCCTCAGCCAGTCCGACTCTCCGCGCGCGCAGCAGCTCATCTCGTCGATCGCCCGCGGCACGACCAATCCCGAGCTCCAGAAGTCCGTCGTGAAGTACCTCGGCATCCAGGGCACGGAGCACAACCGCCAGCTCCTCGCCGAGCTCTACTCCTCCTCCGCATCGCGCGAGGTGAAGAAGGAAGTGCTGCAGGCCTTCATGATCGCCGGCGACGAGGCGCGCGTCGTCAACGCCGCGCGTTCCGAGAAGGACGCCGATCTCCGCGAGGAAGCGATCCGCACCCTCGGCGTCATGAACGCGCGCGGCGAGCTGGCCTCGCTCTACGCGAACGAAACCGCGCGCAACGTGCGCGAGGCCATCATCGAGGCGCTCTTCGTCGCCGGCGACTCGCAGCGCATGAGCGAGCTCGCGCGCGGCGAGAAAGACGTGGAGCTTCGCGCCGACGCGATCCGCAAGCTCGGCCTCATGGGCAAGCACACCGCGCCGCTCCTTCTCCAGCTCTACAGCAGCGACCCGAGCATGAGCGTGAAGCGCGCCGTCATCGAAGGCCTCTTCGTGCAAGACAACGCGAAGGCGCTCATCGACATCGTGAAGAAAGAGACGAACCGCGAGCTCAAGCACGACGCGCTCGAGAAGCTTTCCGTGATGAACGACAAGGACGCCGTCGACTACATGCTGCAGATCCTCGATCAGGAATAGGAGTAGACGATGAAGACCACGCGCCTGACGTTGCTCCTCGCCGCCACGTTCGCCCTCGCGCTCTCCGCTTCCGCGCGACTCACGATCCCCGCCGGTGCGGCGTGGGTCGCGTGGAAGGTGCCGATGTCCGGCCACGCTTCGATCTGCTGCAACTACGACCGCGGCGGCCGCGGGTGCTGCGACTGCGATCTCGAGTCGCACGGCTTCTCCACGCGCGACGACGTCGCCTCCAGCGGCACGATGACGGTCGTCGCGAAGATGAACGGCGCCACCGTCGAACGGCTGCGTCTCGTCGACGGCGACTGCCCGGTGCAGCGCGCGGGACTACAGTGGCTCTCGCCGACACCCGAGGAGAGCATCGACTTCCTCGCGGAACAGGTCGAGCGCGACGGCAGCGACCGTTCGTCGATGCTCGCCGCGATCGCCATGCACGACAGCCCCGCGGCCGAGCCGCGCCTCGAGGCGCTGAGCGGCGCAAAGTACACGAACCGCATCCGCGAGGACGCCCTCTTCTGGATCGGCCAGCAGGGCGGCGATCGCGGCGCGCGCTTTCTCACGGACTTCATCCGCGACGGCGACAACGGGTCGCTACAGAAGCGCGCGGTGTTCTCGCTCTCCGAATCGAAAGGCGTCGGCGCGACCGAAGCGCTCATCGACTTCGCGCGGCATCATCCGCGCTCCGACGTCCGCCGCGAGTCGCTCTTCTGGCTCGGCCAGAAAGCAGGCGCGAAAGCCGCGGCGGAGCTGCGCCGCGCCGTCGACGAAGACCCCGACGACTCGGTGAGAGAACAGGCCGTCTTCGCCATCTCGCAGCTGCCCGCCGACCGCTCCGTGCCGCTGCTCATCGATCTCGTGAAGAAGAACAAGAGCCGCAAGGTTCGCGAGCGCGCCATGTTCTGGCTCGCGCAGACGAACGACCCGCGCGCGCTGTCGCTGATCGAGCAGATCCTCGTCGCGAAGTAAGGCTAGAACGCGATCCGGAACTCCGCTCCTCCGCCGGGACGGTTCTCCAGCGAAAAGGCGAGGCCGTGGTTGGCGAGAATTTCCTGGACGATCGTGAGGCCGAGGCCGCGGCCGTCGCGCTTGGTGGTGAAGAACGGCGTGAAGAGCTCGGAGCGGACGGAGCCGGCGATGCCGGGGCCGGTGTCGCCGATGGCCAGCACGCCGTCGCGTAACGTCACGAACACGGCGCCGTCGCGTGCGACGGCGTCGATCGCGTTGCGGAAGATGTTGAGCACGACCTGCTCGAGCTGGTTGGGATCGACGTCGAACGCGCGGCGGTCGTCGAGCTTCAGGTCGAGCGCGATCGCGCGCCGCGCGAGCTCGGGACGCAGCAGCGCGGCGACGCGCTCGACCAGCTCGGCGACGTTCGTACGCGTCTTCGCCGGCGGCGGGATGCGCACCACTTCCGCAAACGCGGCCATGAAGCGGTTCAGCGCGTCCATGCGCGCGGAGGCGACCTGCAGGGCGTTCGCGAAGTCGTCGCGGTCCGCCTCGCCGACCTGCGGCGCGTAGCGCAGCGACGACTCGAGCAGCGACCGCACCGCGCCGACAGAGTTGTTCACCTCGTGCGACATCATCCGAATGAGCTTTTCATACGCCGCTTTCTCCGACAGCCGCAGCTCCTCGGTCAGCTCTTCGATGACGAAGAAGCTCTTGGCGAAACCGCGGTCGCGGAATTCCGCGCGCCGCACGCGCACGCGCCGCGCGCCGCGGTTCGTGACCAGGCGCGACTCGCCCGTCGCGACGGTCGCGAGCTCGCTGCGCAGCTCCGGCGTCAGCAGCCGTTCCGCCGCGGGATTCGCGCGCGCGATGTTGCCGTCGAAGTCGCAGATCACGATGCCGGCCGGCGACGCCTCGACGATCTTCTCGAGCAGCTGATGCTGTTCTTCCGCGCCGAGCCGTTCCTCGCGCAGCCGTTCGGCCATGCGGTTGTAGACGTCGACGAGCGCGTCGAACTCCGGCTGCCCCACCGGCGCGAAGTGCGACGTGAAGTCGCGCTCGGCGAGCAGTTCCGCGCCGGTGCGCAGCACGTCGATCGGCACGAAGAGCGCGCGCATGAGGCGCGCGCTGATGGCGATGGACAGCACGAACAACGCCTCGACCGCGAAGAGCAGGAAGCGCAGCTCCGAGACGTTGAACCACGCGTCGATGACGAACCACGCCGCCGCGCCGAGCGCGACGTGCACGGCGATGATGTACGCGAGGATCTTCGCGCGCAGCGTCATTCCGCGCTGATCCCGTACTTCTCGAGCCGGCGGTACAGCGCCGCGCGCGAGAGGCCGAGCGCCTCCGCGGCCCGCGAGACGTTGCCGTCGTAGTGCGCCATGCACTTCACGATCATCTTCTTTTCGAGCTCGTCAAGCGTGATCGTGCCCGCTTCCGGCAGCGCCACCTCGCGCCGGTCGCTCGACGCCGCGTCGCGCACGGCGAAGAAGTCGTCGACGTCGAGCGACGGGCCGCCGCGGATCAGCACCGCGCGGTCGATGGTCTGCCGCAGCTGGCGGATGTTGCCCGGCCACGGCTGCGCGCGCAGCCACTCCATCGCGCGCGGCGTGATCGTCTCGACGTTCGCGCGATAGGCCTCGTTCGCCAGCCGCAGGAAATGATTCGCGAGCCGCGGCACATCGCCCCGCCGGTCGCGCAGCGGCGGCAGATGGATGTTGATGAGATTGAGCCGATAAAGCAGGTCTTCGCGGAACTCGCCGCGCTCGACGAGATCGTGCAGCTGCCGGTTCGTCGCCGCGACGACGCGCACGTCGACCGCGCGCGGGCGGCTCGATCCCAACACCTCGAACGTCCGGTCCTGCAGCACGCGCAGCAGCTTCACCTGCGACGCCGCTTCGAGCTCGCCGATCTCGTCGAGGAAGATCGTGCCGCCGTCCGCGAGCTCGAAGCGACCGCGTCGCGACTCGCGCGCGTCCGTGAACGCGCCGCGCACGTGGCCGAACATCTCACTTTCAAAGAGCGTCGCGGAGATGCCGCCGAGGTTGACTTTGACGAACGGCCCGCCGCGGCGCCGGCCGTTGCGGTGCAGCGCCTCCGCGACCAGCTCCTTGCCCGTGCCGCTCTCGCCGGTGACGAGCACGGACGCGTCGGTGGCGGCGACGCGGCCGATCATCTCCAGCAGCCGCACGATCTTCGGATCGTTGCCGATGAGATTCGAGAAGTCGTAACGCTCGTCGAGTTCCGCGCGCGTGAGGTGCTGTTCTTCCGCCGTGCCGGCGAGCTTCAGCGCGGTCTCGACCGACCGCAGCACCGTCGCGTTCTCCCACGGCTTGGTGATGAAGTCGGACGCGCCGCGCTTCATCCCTTCCACGGCCAAAGCGATCGAGCCCCACGCGGTGATGAGAATCACGGGCAGCAGCGGATCGGCGGCGCGGATGCGCGCGAGGAGTTCGAGCCCCTCGTCGCCGCTCGTCTGCCGGCTGAAGTTCATGTCCTGCAGCACGAGCAAGGGGCGCTCGCGGCTCAATGCCGCGAGCGCCTCGACCGGCGAATGCGCCGACACCGAACGGTAGCCGTGCTGCTTGAGCAGCAGGGCCAGCGACGCGGTGATCGACGCGTCGTCGTCGACGATGAGAATCGCTTCGTTCAAACCATCACTCGTAACGCAGCGCGTCCGCGGGTTGCAGCCGCGAGGCGAGCCAGCTGGGATAGAGCCCGCAAAGTAGCGTCAGCGCGTAAATCGCCGCAAGTGCGCCGATGAGTCCCGTTGTGAACGACGCCGGCGTGACGACGCGGAACGCGCCGAGGATCGGCAGCTGCAGGATCACGACGACGCCGATCGCGCAGGCGATGCTGGCCAGCAGCAGCACCTCGCCGAGGATCTGGCGATGCACGCGGCTGCCGGTCGCGCCGGTGGCGCGGCGCAGGCCGATCTCGCGCGTGCGGCGCGTGACGTTCTGCCAGAGCACGCCCGTCAGTCCCAGAGTCACCATCGAGATGAGGAACAGCGCGATGACGCTCAGCAACACCACCGGCGCGAGATACAAACGCAGCGCGTCGCGGCGCATGCGGTCCATGTGCTGCAGGCGGAACGACATGTCGGGCGCGGCGGCCTGCAGGCGATTGAGCAGCGTCTCCTCGAACGCCGCGCTCGTGCCGGGACGCACGCGCACGATGATGTTGCGAATGAGCCCGCCGAACTTGTGATCGGGCGCCACGCGGCGGAAGACCATGTTGACCGGATCGCTCGTCTCGCCCGCCTTGCGGTAGCCACTGACCACGCCGACGATCCGCAGCGTGTCCTCGGGCGTGTCTTTCCACGTGATCTTGCGCCCGACGACGTCGAGTGTGCCGAAGAGCGACCGCGCGGTGTTCTCGTCGACAACCGCGGGGCGGTACTGCGCGGCGTCGTCCTCGCGGGTGAAGAAGCGTCCGCGCAGGACGTGCAACTGCATCGTGCGCGTGAAGTCGTCCGTCACGTCGTCGACGATCAGGTCGACGTAGTGTCCGTTCATGTCCGTGCCGTTCGAGTCGGTCGAGAAGCCGTACGCCGGCGTGTTCGATCCCGCCGCGGCGACGACCTCGGGGAACGACTGAGCCTCGTGCAGCACGTGCATCATCGACTCGTGCATGTGCGGGTTCTTCTCCGGGTTCTCCTCGTGCTCGAGATCGGCGCGGATGTTCCAGACGTCGTGATAGTCGTAGCCGAGCGGGCGCCGCCAGTTCGTGGCGAAGTTCACCGCGCCGGCGAGCACGGCGAAGATCACCAGCAGCGAGATGAAGATCTCCGCGACGATCAGCGCGTTCGTGCGCTTGCGATTCCAAACGAGCTTCAGCAGATGACGAGTCACTGAACACCTCCACGCAGCGCGTTCACCGGATGCATGCGCGACATCCTCCAGGCCGGATAGACGCCGGAGATCGCGCCGAAGACGGCGGCGATGGCGACGCCGTACAAAAAGATGCGCAGGTTCACGTCGAACACCGCGTACGGAATGAGATCCGCGTTCGTGAGCGCGGAGAGGATGGCCACCGCAAGCGCGAAGCCGAACGCGCCGCCGATGATCGTCAGCACGACGTTCTCGACGAGGAACTGCCCGACCAGAGCGCGCGACGACGCGCCGAACGCCTTCCGCACGCCGATCTCCGACGAGCGCTCGAGAATGCGCGAGAGGTTGATGCTGACGAGGTTCATGGTCGGCAGCGTGATGAAGAGCAGCGCGATCGCGAGCAGGATCAGCTTCACCCGCAGCGGCGTCTGCGTGTTGTATTTGCGCTGATCGCTGAGCGAGCGCGCGAACGCCTCGAACGGCGTGTCGAGACCGACGTTCACGTGGTCGTAGTTCTTCTCGAACCGGAAATGCGTCAGCCGCTGCGCGAACTCGCGCCGCAGCCGCGGGAAGTCTGCGGTGCTGCGCGCGAGCACGAGACCGTTGTACTCGCCGGTCATCTGCGTCGCCCACCCCGCGCGCTTCTGCGTGTGGATGGGAACCCAGATCTCCGAGAACGCCGCGATGCGCGTGATCGGCACCGGCGGCACGACGCCGACGACGCGGAAGGTCTGCCCTTCGACCGTGAACGTCTTGCCGATCGCGGACGCGCCACCGAACAACTTCCGGCGCAGATCCGAGGTGATCACCGCGACGAAGTTGCCGCGGTCGTCGTCTTCCTGCGTGAACGGCGCGCCTTCGAGGAAGTGGAAGTCGAGGATTTTCCAGTACGCGCCGTCGGTGCGCTTGATGTTGCTCTCGATCTTGCGCCCCTGATGAAAGAACGCCGTCCCCGAGAAGTTCGAGAACGCCGACGTCGCCTCGGCACCGGGCAGATTGCGCACGTACTCGTTGACGAAGCCGTAGCCCGGCGTGCCGGTCGTGGAGTACGAGTCGCCGAAGATCGCGATCGTGTAGACGCAGAGCGTGCGTCCGAAGCGCGACTCCGGCGCGCGCGGCGAGAAGAGGTTGTCGAGGATCGCCGTGGCCACCATCAGCACGACGAGCGTGAGGCAGATGCCGAACAGCGAGATGAAGGTGAAGAACTTCCGCCGCTGCAGCACCTTCAGCGCGAGCTTGATGTAGTTGCCGATCATCACGCCACCTGCCGTCCGTCGAAGAGGCGCACGATGCGGTCGGTGCGGCGCGCGAAGCGCTCGTCGTGCGTGACCATGACGATGGTCGTGCCGTCCTTCTTGTTCAGGTCGTGGAGGATGTCCATGATCTCCTCGCCCATGGCCGAGTCGAGGTTGCCGGTCGGCTCGTCGGCGAGGAGGATGCGCGGCTTGCCGACGATGGCGCGCGCGATGGCCACACGCTGCTGCTGGCCGCCGGAGAGCTGCGTCGGAAAGTGCGTGACGCGCGAGCTGAGGCCGACGCGGTCGAGCGCCTCGCGCGCGGCCTTGCGTCGGGCGGCCGTGCTGCCCTTGCGATAGAGCAGCGGGATCTCGACATTGTCGACCACTTTCAAATCGGGGACGAGATGGAAGCTCTGGAAGACGAAGCCGAGCTTCTCGTTGCGGAAGCGCGCGAGGTCGCCGTCGCGCCAGCCGCGGACTTTCTGGCGGTCGAGCTCCAGCTCGCCCGCCGTCGGCGCGTCGAGCAGGCCGATGAGGTTCAGCAGCGTGCTCTTGCCGCAGCCGGACGGTCCCATCATCGACACGAACTCGCCGGGCGCGATGTCGAGGTTGATGTTCTGCAGCGCGAGCGTCTCGACGCGGTCGGTGCGATAGACCTTCTCGACGTTGTTCAACTTGATCATGACGGTTTCTCCTTCGATTACTTGAGGCGCACGCGCGCCACGTCTTTGTAGTCGCTCATGTCGGAGACCACGACGAGGTCTCCTTCGCGGAGGCCGGAGACGATCTGGATGCGGTCGTCGCCGGCGAGGCCGAACTGCGCGGGCACGCGTACGAGCTCGTCGCCGCGCACGACGAACGCGTAGTCCTCGCCGCGCCGCCCGAGCACGCCGCGTTGCGCGGAGAGGACGCCGGCGCGATGGCCGGTGACGGTGAAGACGTCGACGCGCAGGTTGTTGCGCAGCATCGGATGCGACGCGCGGTCGAGCGCGACGGTGAACGTCATCGCGCCGTTCTCGATGCGCGGATCGACGCTCGAGACCGCGCCGCCGATGACGTTCGCCTCGTCGAGCTTCACGCGCGCGCGCATGCCCGGCGCGAGTTCGGAGGCGTGGATGTCGGAGATCGTGGCCACGACCTTGAACGCGGAGAGGTCGGCGATACGCGCGACGAGATCGCCGCGGCGCACGGTCGCGCCTTCGTCGGGCACGACCCACGTGACGACGCCGTCGCGGTCGGCGCGCAGCATCGCGAGGTCCAGCTGCCGGCGCGACTCGTCGCGCTCACGGCGGGCGATGCCGAGGTCGGTCGAGGAGGCGGAGAGTTGCGCGGCGGCGGAACGGCGCGCGCGCACGAGCGCTTCCTCGAGCTGGCGGATCTCGATGTCGCTCTTCTTCGCCGCCGCCTGCGCGGCGAGCACTTCCTGCTGCGTCGCGAGGCCTTCCGCGCCGAGCTTGCCCTTCTGCTGCGCGGTGTACTGGAGGATCTGCGCGTCGAGCCGCTTCTGTTCGAGCTGCGCGGCGGTGTTCGCGACGGAGTCCTCGAGCCGCAGACGCAGTTGCGTGTCTTCGCTTTCCTTCTGCGCGACGCGCTCGGTGAGCCGCGCGGCGTCGAGGCTCGCGGCCGCGGTGTCGAGCTGCAGCAGCTCGTCGCCCGCATGCACGCGATCGCCGGCGCGGTGCACGATGCGCAGCACGCGCGCCTCGACGGGGCTGGAGACGACCTGCTCGACGAGCGGGACGACCGTACCGTTCGCCTGCACCGTCGCCTCGATCGAGCCGCGCTCGACGCGCGCGAAGACGAGATCGTTCCGCCGCAAGGAAGGCCGCAGCCACGCCACCGTCGCGGCGAAGAAGAACGCGACCGCCGCCAGCGCGATGACGACGGTGATGACGCGCCGCATCGTGCGCCGCGTGCGAACGTCCTGTGCGATTTCCCGATCCATCGACGCCGCTCTATCGCGAGCGGCACGCCAACTCGGAATCGTTTGTTTTCATCGATTTACAAACAGCATGCTGTTCAGTTGCGTGACGAGCTGTCCGATTTCGGACAGTCGCGGCCGAGGCAGGCGTGCAGCTTGCTCGATCGCGTGGCGATGGACGAGCTGCAGGATCTGGTCGCGCGCTTCTGTGCCGCGTGGAATCGTCACGATGCGGACGCGCTGGCGCGTCTCTGGACCGACGACGGCGAGCTGAATCATCCGTGGGGCAGGCGCGCGGTCGGCCGCGACGCGATCCTCGGCGTGCTGCGCGAGGAACACGCCGGCAGCATGTCCGCGAGCGAGTTGCAGGTCGTGCACGGCGCCGCGAGCACGACGTCACGGTCGCCGACATCGACGGCATTCTGCGCGACGTGAAAGCGCCGAACGGCCGCCCGTACGATCTCCCGCATCGCCTGTCGGTGATGCTGCTCGCCGACGGCGCCGAGTGGCGCATCCGGACGCTCTCCGCGACGCCGAATCCGCGCGCATGACGCGCGTCAGTCGCCGGTCATCGTGAAGTCGTCGAACTCGAAGCCCGGTCCGACCGTGCAGCCGACGAACGCGTACGCGCCGAGCGGACGCGCCGACTGCCACGCGCGCGCGGGCACGACGTGCACGCGATAATCTTCGTCCAGCACGACCGCGGTTTCGCGCTTGTCGTCACGCACGATGAGCTCGAGCGGATCGCCTTCGTAGAAATGCCACACCTCGTCCGACTGCACGCGATGCCACGCGCTGTGCGTCCCTTCGACGAGCAGGAACTCGATCGTCGTCAGCGCGCTGCGGTTCGCGCCGTCGTGCAGCCGCACCACCCGCTCCTCCGACTTGAACACCTGCCGGTACCACCCGCCCTCGGGATGCGGCGCGAGTCCGCGCGCGTCGATGAGCTGCCGCGCGCGCGGATGCACGTCTAGCGCTCGTTCACGTCGCGATCCGGGAACTGCTGCTCCGGATTGAATCCGTGCGCGAGCTTGTGCGCCGGAGGCGGCAGGTTCGGTCCGCGCCCCGTGCGCAGACGGCTGTGGCGGTAACCGTAGAGGAAGTAGAAGACCAGGCCGACAACCAGCCAGATGCCGAAGCGCCACCACGACTTCCACGGCAGCGCGACCGCGAGCACGACGCACGAGATCGCGCCGAGCACCGGGAGGAACCAGTACGGCCCCGGCACGCGGAAGCCGCGCTCCCGGTGCGGGTCGCGCACGCGCAGGATCATGATGCCGATGCAGACCAGGAAGAACGCGAACAGCGTTCCGATGTTCGTGAGGTCGACCATCTCGTCGAGCGACGAGAACAGCGCCGCCACGCCGACGAAGACGCCGGTGATGATCGTGCCGACGTGCGGCGTCCTGTACTTCGGATGCACCTTCGCCAGCGCCGGCGGCAGGAGGCCGTCGCGCGACATGGCGAAGAAGATGCGCGGCTGTCCCATCTGGAACACGAGCAGCACGGCCGTGTGCGCGATGACCGAGCCGAAGGCGACGACCTTCACCATCCACCCCGGCATCGACACGTACTTCATCGCCAGCGTGAGCGGCTCGGCCTGTTCGCTCGAGAGCGTGTGCACCAGCGCCTGATACGGAATGAGTCCGGTGAAGATGGCCGCGATGACGGCGTAGATGATCGTGCAGATGATCAGCGAGCCGATGATGCCGATGGGCATGTCGCGCTTCGGATTGCGCGCTTCCTCCGCCGTCGTCGACACGGCGTCGAAGCCGATGTACGCGAAGAAGACGATCGACGCGCCGGTGAGGATGCCGTGGAAGCCGTTCGGCGCGAACGGGTGCCAGTTCTTCGTGTCGACGTATTTGAAGCTGACGAACGCGAAGAAGCCGAGGACCACCAGCTTGATGGCCACCATCCAGAAGTTGAAGCCGGCGGACTCGCGCACGCCCCACACGAGCACGATCGTGATCAGCGTGACGATGGCCACCGCGAGGACATTGAAGATGATCGGAATGCCGAAGATGTGCGGCGCCGCGGCGACGACCTGCGGCATGCGCGTGAGCGCGGTGTGGTAGTCGACGGTGAGCCACGCCGGTAAGCGGAACGGCGTGCCTTCGATGAGCGTGTTGAAGTAGTTCGCCCACGAGATGGCGACGGCGACGTTGCCGATCGCGTATTCGATGAGCAGATCCCAGCCGATGATCCACGCCACCATTTCACCGAGCGTCGCGTACGAATACGTGTACGCGGAGCCGGCCACGGGGACCATCGACGCGAACTCCGCGTAGCAGAGCGCCGTGAAGCCGCAGACGATCGCGGTGAGCACGAACGAGAGCATCAACGCGGGACCGGCTCCGGGACGCGACGGATCGCCCGCCGCGGCCGTGCCGATCGTGGCGAAGATGCCCGCGCCGATGATCGCGCCGATCCCGAGCGCGACGAGGTTCAACGGCCCGAGGGCTTTCTTGAGCTGGTGCCCCTCTTCTTCGGTCTCGGCGACCAGCTCGTCGAGCGACTTCGTGCGGAGCAACTGCCCGATCATCGACATGTGCGGCGAATCATGCGGGCGCGACCGCAAACGGGTCAAGCGGATTGCGCGGGCGGCGGAGCGTGACGGCAACCATCGGCGGCGACCTGCGTATGCTCAACATACACAAGGAGTCTGCGATGACGATTCAGACCTACGCGCGGATCATCGGCGTACTGCTGTTGCTCTCCATGATCGCCGGCGGCATCGGCGAGGGTTACGTGCCGTCGAAGATGCTGGCGTCGAACGACGCGGAGGTGACGGCGCGCACCATCATCACCTCCAACGCGCTCTTTCGCGCCGGCTTCGCGAGCTATCTCGTCGAAGCCGTCTGCGACGTCGCGCTGGCACTGCTGTTCTACGTCCTGCTCGCGCCGGTGCAGAAGTATCTCGCGCTCTTCACCGCCTTCCTCGGCCTGATCTCGACGGCGCTGTTCGGCGTGGCCGAGTTCTTCTACTTCGCGCCGACGCTGCTCCTGCGCGACGCCGCGTATCTGAAGACCTTCACGCCCCAGCAGCTGCACACGCTGGCGCTGCTCTCGCTGAAGGCGTACGGCTGCTGCGGCGCGATCTTCATGGTGTTCTATGGCCTCGCCAGCCTCCTCCGCGGCTATCTCATGTTCCGCTCCGGCTACGTGCCGAAGCTCGTCGGCCTCGTGCTGGCGCTGGCCGGCTTCTCGTTCATCGTGCGCAGCCTCACGTATGTCCTCACGCCGGCGTATACGTCCGAGGTGATGCTGCTGCCGATGTTCCTCGCGCTGGTGGTGATGACGGTGTGGTTCCTCGCGAAAGGCGTCGATGCGGGCAAGTGGCGCGACGCGGGCGGGTCGCTCGCGCCGTCGCCGGCGCATTGACTCTCGCGCGGCTTCGCGTACATTGGCGCCGATCAACCGGAGGAATCCAATGTCCGCCATCGAGCGCGAAGCGCCCACCCGTCATCCTGATGTTCGCAACTACATCGGCGGCTCGTTCGTCGACGCCCCCGAGCGCGAGTTTCTCGACGTCACCGATCCGTCGACCGGCGAGGTGATCTCGCGTGTGCCGCTGTCCGGCGCATCGGAGGTGGACCGCGCGGTCGATGCGGCACGAGCGGCGCAGCCGGCGTGGGCGGCCACGCCGATCAAGGAGCGCGCGCAGGTCTTCTACCGTTACAAGGCGCTGCTCGAGAAAAACATCGACAGCCTCGCCGCGCTCGTGTCGGAAGAGAACGGAAAAGTGCGCGGCGAAGCGGAAGCGGAAGTGCTGAAGTCGGCGGAGTTGTGCGAGTTCGCGTGCTCGCTGCCGCAAATCGTCGCGGGCGAAGTGCTCGAGGTCTCGCGCGGCGTCGAATGCCGCGTCGAGCATTACCCGGTGGGCGTCGTCGCGTCGATCACGCCGTTCAACTTCCCCAACATGGTCCCCAACTGGACCATCCCGAACGCACTGGCCCTCGGCAATTGCATGGTGCTCAAACCATCCGAGCAGGTGCCGCTCAGCGCGGGCCGCATCGCGGAGCTGCTGCGCGAGGCGGGCCTGCCCGACGGCGTGCTGAACATCGTGCACGGCGGCCAGCAAACCGTCGAGGCGATCTGCGACCATCCCTTCATCGACGCGATCAGCTTCGTCGGCTCGACGCACGTCGCGAAGATCGTCTACCGCCGCGGCTCCGCGAGCCTCAAACGCGTCCTCGCCCTCGGCGGCGCGAAGAATCATCTGATCGTGATGCCGGACGCCGAGCCGGAGATGACGTCGACGAACGTCGTGGCGTCGATGTCCGGTTGCGCGGGTCAGCGCTGCATGGCCGCGTCGGTGATGATGGCCGTCGGCAAGACCGATCCGATCATCGAGCGCATGGTGCGCGTCGTCCGGGCGATGGTGCCGGGCGTCAACATCGGCCCGGTGATCTCGAAGGCGGCGAAGGAGCGCATCGAGCGCTACATCACCGAGGCGGAAGAGGCGGGCGCGAAAGTGCTCGTGGATGGACGCGGGTGCGTGGTGCCGGGGAAAGAAAACGGCTTCTACGTCGGACCGACGCTCATCGATCACGTCACGCCCGACATGCGCATCGCGCAGGAAGAGATCTTCGGACCGGTGATGGTCATCATCCGCGCGAACGACGTCGATGAGGCGCTGGCGGTGCAGCAGCGCTCGCGCTACGGCAACGCGGCGTCGGTGTTCACGGAGAGCGGCGGCGTCGCGCGTTACGTGATGGAGAAGGCGAGCGCCGGCATGGTCGGCGTCAACGTCGGCGTGCCCGTGCCGCGCGAGCCGTTCGGCTTCGGCGGCTGGAACGAGTCGAAGTTCGGCACCGGCGACATCACCGGCCGCGGCTCGATCGAGCTGTGGACGCGCGCGAAGAAGATGACCACGAAGTGGAACAAGGAAGCCGGCGTCAACTGGATGTCGTGACCGCGCGCAGTCGCGCGAGCAGCTGCTCCGGCGTGGCCTCGAACGTCCTGGCGATGTCGGGCGCGTAGACCGAGTCCTGCAGCGTGCCGCTCATGTCGTCGAAGATCGCGCGCAGCTCCGCGCGCGCGGCACGCCAGCGCGGCTCGGCCGCGGTCATGAAGTAGTACGTCGTCGCGCAGTTCGCGTCCGTGCGTCCTTCGGAGCTGGCGAGGAACACGAGCAGCCGTTCCAGCGCGGCGCGCAGCTGCGCGTCGTCGTCGCTGCCGAACGCATCGTGCACGCCGCGCAGCAGCGTCTGCAGCTCGCGCGATGCGCGGCGGAAGCGCACCGACGAGCGCCACAGCGCGTCGAAATCATCCATGCGCGTGATGATAAAGGACGCGCCGCGGCGGCGGGATCCGCCGCCGCGAGACAGGCGCGCGTTACTGCGGAACGCTGAAGCCGTGACGCAACGCGACGGCGATGACCTTCTGCATGTCGTCGCAGCCGCCGGCGGTCTCCGCGTCCATCTCCCGGAAGAAGTCGTGCGCGCCGCCGGGGCTCGTGATCACGACGAACTTCGCGCGCGGTGACTTGATGCGGTACGCGTGCGTGATACCCGCGGGGATCTGGAAGAAGCAGCCGGGCCTGGCCTCGAGATGCGCGCCGTCGAGGAAGACGTCCGCCTCCCCTTCCAGCACGACGTACGCCTCCGCCCACGGATGCGCGTGCGGCGGCGGACCGCTGCCTTCCGGCCCTTCCATCTCGAAGACCTCGTACGCGCCGCCGGTCTGCTTGCTCGTGGCGAGGACGCGCATCGTGTCGCCGACGACGCGCAGGCGCACGCCGTCGTTTGCATTGCTGACGATCGATTCCATGGTGCTCGTCTCCTTACGCCGTCACTACGGCGCGGAACGAGCGATGGATTGCCGCGGCGCTACGCGACTTCCGCCGCGGGCACGATCTTCGGCTTCGAGACCTTCATCAGCAGATAGTGCACGGCGAACGCGACGCCGAAGCCGACGAACCACGCGTAGTCGTAGAGCGGCTTGAGCGCCGGCACCGCGAGGCCGATCCACGCGAAGAAGCAGCCCGCGAGCGTGGCCACGACCGCGCGCCAGTTCCACCCGCCTTCGTACGTGTACGCGCCGTTCTCGCGATAGAGATCGGCGAGGCGCAGCTCCTTGTCGCGCACGAGCCAGTAGTCGGCGATGAGCACGCCGGCGATCGAGCCGAGCCCGCCGCTGTATCCGAGGAGCCAGGCGAAGATGTAGCCGCTCGGATCGGCGAGCAGGCGCCACGGCATCATCAGAATGCCGACGATGCCGGTGATGAGACCGCCGGTGCGGAACGAGATGTGTTTCGGGAACGCGTTCGCGAAGTCGTTCGCGGGCGAGACGACGTTCGCGGCGATGTTGACGGAGAGCGTCGCCACGACGACGGTGAACATCGAGATCGCCACGATCCACGCGTGGGTGAAGTGTCCGACGAGCTGCACCGGATCCCACAGCTTGTTGATGTCTTCGCCGGGGTAAATGATCATCGCCGCGGAGGTGATCATCACGCCCATCGCGGCGAAGATGGTCATCGTCGTCGGCAGCGCGACGCTTTGTCCCAGCGCCTGCTCGCGCTGGCTGCGGCCGAAACGCGTGAAGTCGGGCATGTTCAGCGAGAGCGTCGCCCAGAAGCCGATCATCGCCGTGAGCGACGGGATGAACACCGGCTTGAACGCCGCCCACGAGTTGAGCTTGCCGGGATGCGCGACGAGATGTCCGAGTCCCCCCGCGCGATTGAGCGCCCACGCGAGGAGCAGCGCGGTCATCACGAGCACGAACGGCGCGGCCCAGTTCTCGACCATGCGCAGCAGGTCCATGCCGCGGTAGATGATGAAGATGTTCATCCCCCAGAAGACGAGGAACGAGAGCCATTCGGTCGGCGTGTGCCCGCCGATCGGGCCGCCGAGGAGCGTCGGCCACGACGGGAGGATCGAGTGCAGAAAGGTGTGCAGCGCCTGGCCGCCGATCCACGCCTGAATGCCGAACCAGCCGCACGCCACGAGCGCGCGCATGATCGCGGGGAGGTTCGAGCCGACCGTGCCGTAGCTCGCGCGCGCGAAGACCGGGAACGGGATGCCGTACTTCGTGCCGGGATGCGAGTTGAGGAGGATCGGCACGAGGACGATCGTGTTGCCGAGGAGAATCGTGATCAGCGCCTGCCACCAGTTCATGCCGGCGGCGATGAGACCCGACGAGAGCATGTACGTCGGGATGCAGTGCGCCATCGAGATCCACAGCGCCGCGTAGTTGTACGTCGACCAGTTGCGCTTCGCGACCGGCACCGGAGCGAGGTCTTCGCTGTACAGCCGGCTCGACTCGATGGAGGCGTAGTCCCGCAGCTCCACGCGGCCATCGGCGTGGCGGATCACTTCCGAGCTGTTCGTCATGAGCCCGGAATTGTAAGGCCGCGCCGAATGGACGTACACTCGTCGCTCTTTCCGCCGAGAGGACCCAAACCCATGCGCGATCTGTCGACGACGTTTACCCGACTTCGTTTCGAAAATCCGTTCTTGCTCGCCTCCGCACCGCCGACCGAATCCGACGCGAACATCCTCCGCGCGTTCGACGCCGGCTGGGGCGGCGTGGTGACGAAGACCATCGGCCTGCATCCGGTCGTCAATGTGAAAGGTCCGAAGACGAAGTTCCTGCGCGCCGACAACGAGGCCACGCGCCTCTCGATGAACAAGCGGCCGTCGACGACGCTCGTCGCGTCGTGGAACTGGGAGCTGATCTCCGACAAGACCATCGACTGGTGGCTGCCACGCATCGAGTCGATCAAGAAGGCGCACCCGACGCGCATCCTCATCGCGTCGATCATGGCCGGCTCCGGCAACGACAAGGAGCTGCATCACTGGCAGGAGCTGACCAAGGGCGTGCAGGACGCCGGCGCCGACGGCGTCGAGCTGAACTTCTCCTGCCCGCACATGGACCGCATCGACATGGGCTCGAACGTCGGCAAGGACAAGGTGCTCTGCTCGGTCGTGACGATGGCCGTGAAGGAAGTGGCGCGCGTGCCGGTGTGGGTGAAGCTCACGCCCGCCACCGCGAACATCGGCGAGGAAGCGGAAGCGACGTTCCGCGGCGGCGCCGACGCGATCTCGTCGTCGAACACGTTCCCCTCGCTCCCCCCCATCGATCCCGAATCGCTGGAGTTCGAGATGAACGTCGAGGGCTACGTCTCCTCCGGCGGCCTCGGCGGCCCGGCCATCCTCCCGCTGTCGCTCGCGAAGATGTCCGAGATGACCCGCCGCTTCCCCGACAAGGCGTTCTCCGGCATCGGCGGCGTCTCCACCTTCGAGCACGCGCTCAGCTACTTCCTCCTCGGCTGCGGCACCGTGCAGGTCTGCACCGCGGCGATGCTCGACCACGCCGTCGGCCCCAATGTGATCAAGATGTTGACCAACGGCATGAGCGAGTTCATGGAACGCCGCGGCTTCAATTCGCTCGAAGACTTCCGCGGCCTCCGCCGCGACCGCGTCGTCGCGCACTCGCAGATCAAACGCCCCGAGACCCGCGAGTACCACGGCGGCTACGACGAGGAGCACGAGGGCTACGCCCGCCCGCTCGTCACCGCCTAGCCCATTCGGAAGGAACCACGATGACCGATCTTCTCGAGAACACCGACACCGTCGCCGAATACAAACAGCACGCGTGGCCCGCCGCGGCGACGTACTACGAAGAGCCGCTCGTGATCGACCGCGGCGAAGGCATGCACGTCTGGGACGAAGGCGGCAACCGCTACCTCGACTGCTTTGGCGGCGTGCTGACGGTCTCCGTCGGTCACGCGAATCCCGATGTGAACCGCGCCATCCACGAGCAGATCGACAAGGTCTCGCACACGTCGACGCTCTACATCAACAAGCCGGCCGCGGACCTCGGCAAGGAAGTCGCGCGCGTGACGCCCGGAAAGCTCACCCGCAGCTTCTTCACGAACAGCGGCACCGAAGCCGACGAGACGGCGATGCTGCTCACGCGCCTCTACACCGGCCGCCAGGAGATCATCGCCCTGCGCCACGCGTACCACGGCCGCACGATGCTCTCGATGAGCGCAGCCGGCCATTCGACGTGGCGCCACGGCGGCACCGCGGTCGCGGGGATCAAGCACGCGTACGCTCCCTACTGCTACCGCTGCCCGTTCGGCGCGACTCCCGACAATTGCGGGATGCGCTGCGCGACCGACATCGAGGACCTCATCCTCACGACGACGGACGGCCGCATCGCCGGCATGATCGCCGAGCCGATCCTCGGCGTCGGCGGGTTCATCGTGCCGCCGAAGGAGTACTTCAAGGTCGTCACCGACATCATCCATCGCTACGGCGGCATCTTCGTCTGCGATGAAGTACAAACCGGCTGGGGCCGCACCGGCGACAAGTGGTGCGGCATCGAGCACTGGGACGTGGAGCCCGACGTGATGACGTTCGCGAAGGGAATGGCCAACGGCTCGCCGATCGGCTGCACGACCACGACGGACGAGATCGCCGCGGCGTTCCCCTCGCTGACGTTCGCCACGTTCGGCGGGAATCCCGTGACGTCCGCCGCCGCTCTCGCGACGATCCGCTACATGGACGAGCACGATCTCCCCCACAACGCCGCCGTCGTCGGCGCCTACCTCCGCGAGAAGCTCGAGGCCCTCAAGGACAAGTACCCGATCATCGGCGACGTGCGCGGCATGGGTCTCATGCAGGCGATCGAATGCGTCGAAGACCGCCAGACGAAAACGCCCGCACCGAAAGCCGTCCTGAAGGTCTTCGAGGAAACGCGCCGCCGCGGCGTCCTCATCGGCAAAGGTGGCCTCTTCGGCAACGTGATCCGCCTCGGCCCGCCGCTCATCGCCACGAAGAGCGACATCGACGAACTGATCGCGGCCTTGGACGCGGCATTCGCAACGGTCTGACCGAGAGCGACCGTTGACCGGGAGCGCCTCCGGCGGGCCGGCGCGGCCGGCAGCGCTGAGGGCTTAGCCAGTACGCACGTGCGGCTGCCATCAACACGCGCAGAGCAGCCGCACGTGCGGATAGGCTAAGCCCTCAGCGCCGCCGGCCGCGCCGGCCCGCCGGAGGCGCTCCTCGTCGGTCTCTCCTCGGGCAGAACCGTTGCAGAGAGCAGCAGCCGTGACTCCGATTGTTTTGTTTGGGGGGCGTTCGGATGAGCGCCATGTCTCGGTGGCTTCGGCGCAGAACGTCCTGCGGACGCTCGATCGTGTGCTCGCGTGGTACTGGGCGCCGGAGGGGAGCGTGCACGACGTGCGGGCGAGTGATGTGATCGAGCAGCAGCGTCCGTTCGAGCTCGACTTCGTGCCGGTGCGGCCTGCGATCTTTCCCGATCTCGAACAGGCTCTCGATACGTTGCCCGTCGAAGAGCCGTTGTTTTTGCTCGCGTTGCATGGGGGCGAGGGGGAAGACGGCACCGTGCAGGCGATGCTGGAGAAGCGCGGGATCCCGTTCACGGGATCCGGATCGGCAGCGAGCGCGGCGGCGTTCGATAAGGATCGCGCGAAAGAACTCGTGCGGGGGCGCGTGCGGATGGCGGAGTCGCGGGTTGCGAGGAACGCGGACGAGATTCGCGCGGCGATCGACGACCTGTTGTCGCGTTACGAGCGGATCGTGTTGAAGCCGCTCGCGGCGGGCTCGAGTCGCGGATTGTTTTTTCTCGGACGTGAGGACGATCGCGAGGCGGTCGCGCGGCAGGTCATCGAACGGAAGATGCCGTATATCCTCGAACAGTTCATCGCGGGGCGCGAGCTCACGGTGGGCGTGATCGATCACGGAGACGGCCCGTTCGCGCTGCCGGTGATCGAGATCGAAGTCGACACGAATCGCGCGTTCGACTACGCGGGCAAGTACCTCGGCGCGGGCACGCGGGAGATCTGTCCGGCGCAGATTCCGGATGCGGTCACGGCAGATGCGCAACAGACCGCGCTCGCGGCGCATGAAGCGCTCGGGTGCGAAGGCTACTCGCGCAGCGATCTCATTGCGGCGGAAGACGGCGTCTACTTCCTCGAGACGAACACGCTGCCGGGACTGACGACCAGCTCGCTCGTGCCGCAGGAGTTGCGCGAGGCGGGCATCGGCTTCCGCGAGTTTCTGGAGAAACAGATGGAGCTCGCCGCCGCGCGCGCGAGCCGGCACGACGGCAAGCGCGCTACCATCATGGCGTGAGCGCCACGCAGCTCGTCCTCGCCCTTCTGCTGGGCCTCGGCCTTTCGGCCTCGACCGGACTGAATACCTTTCTTCCGCTGCTGCTGCTTTCCGCCGCCGCGCACTTCCACATCGCCGGAGTGACGCTCGGCGCGAAGTTCGCGTGGCTCGAGACGGACACCGCGCTGGCCGTGCTCGTCCTCGCGACCATCGTCGAGCTCATCGCCGACAAGATCCCCGCCGTCGATCACTTCCTGCACGCCGCTGGCACGTTCATCCGCCCGCTCGCCGGCGCGACCGCGACCGCGTCCGTGCTCGCCAGCGTCGTCGATCCGACCGTCGCCGCGGTGGTCGGGCTCATCGTCGGCGCACCCGCATCGCTCGGCCTGCACACGCTGAAGGCAGGGACGCGCGTTGCGTCGTCGACCGCGACCCTCGGCTGCGCGAACCCGTTCCTCTCGGTGCTCGAAGATATCTTCTCGTTCGGGCTCTCCATGATCGCCATCTTCGCGCCACTCGTCGTGCCGATCGTGCTCCTCGCGCTCGTGTGGGTGCTGTGGCGGATCGTGAAGCGCGTCCGCCGCCGCACGCCTGCCGTGCAGCCGGCCGTTCCAGGCTGAGGACGAACATCGCATGCGCGCTTCGATTGTTCGCGGTCTCGCGCTGTTCCTCGGCCTCTTCGCCATTGCGAACGTCGCCGGCGATCTGCGGTTCGCGGGCGCGAACGGCAACCTCTGGTGGATCGACCTCCGCCCGTTGCCGATCGGCGCACAGCGCGTCGTGCTGCTCTGCGCGGCCGCCGCGCTGCTCGTGTACGCGTGCCGGCGCGCGGGACACGTACGCCGCGCCGCGAGCGTGCTGCTTGGCGCGCTGGCGGTCGCGGCGATGGTCGACAGCATCCGCTTCTACGTCGCCGTCGCGAACGGCGCGATCGAGCCGCTCGTGCCGCTGCCGCTCTCCCTCGCCGTCGCGCTGCTGCTCGGCTTCTTCATCTTCGTGCGCGACGACGAGGAGCCGGCGCGGCCGCTCGTCGCCGGAATCGCGGTCGTCGTCGCGGTCGTCGTCTTTCCGCTCGCGCAGATCGCGTTTTTCGGCACGACCGACTACCGCCGGCGCGCCGACGTCGCGGTCGTCTTCGGCGCGCGCGCGTTCGCGAACGGCACGCCGTCGCACGCGCTCGCCGATCGCGTGCGGACCGCGTGCGAGCTGCAGCGCGCGGGACTCGTGCGGCAACTCGTCTTCTCCGGCGGGCCCGGCGAAGGCGCGTTCAGCGAGCCGCGGGTGATGCGCCGTTACGCGGAGTCGCTCGGCGTGCCGCGCGAGGCGATCGTCGAAGACGCGGCCGGCGTGAACACGGAGGCGTCGGTGCGCAACACGCGCGCGATGCTCGGCGAGAGACCGGCGCGCGTGCTCGTCGTCAGTCACTTCTACCACCTGCCGCGCATCAAGATGACGTACCAGCGCTACGGCGTCGAAGTCTTCACCGTCCCCTCGCACGACTCCGTGCCGTGGTCGATGCCGTTCAACCTCGTGCGCGAGGACGCCGCGTTCTGGGCGTACTACCTGCGCCGCCTGACGTGAGCGCCGCCGCTACTTCGGCGCTTTGTCGTGGTTGAGGATCGTCACGCGTCCGCGTTTGTCGGGCGTGAGCGGCTGCGGCATCTTGCGCATCGGGTCGATGATGGCGTCGCGGAGCGCGGTCGAGTAGAAGATCTGGATGCGGTCTTTCGGGACGTTCTTCATCACGTCCTGCGTGCCGTCGCCGCCGGCGGCGATGAAGTCGGGCATCGCCACGCGGTAGAGCTTCGCGGGATCGAGCGGCGAGCTGTCTTCGAGGGTGATGCTCGTGACGCGATTGCGCTCGGCGGCGGGCTTGTCGGCGTCCTTCGCCTCGTCGATCGTGTAGCGGAGGCCGCTGACCTGCATGATCCCGCGCGCGCCGCCGGACATCGCCTGCAGGATGCCGGTGACCTCCGCGCCGGTGAGCGCGACGACGGCTGGATAGTTGTCGAAGGGGCTCACGGCGAAGACGTCCGCGTACGTGAGCTCGCCCGCGGGGAGATCGGAGCGGATGCCGCCGGAGTTCATCATCGCCAGGTCCGCGCCGGTCGCCGCGCGCAGCGCATCGGCGAGCACGTCGCCGAGGGGCGCTTCTTCCATGTAGGCGCGCGAAATCGCCGCCGACGTGCGGATGCCGAGCTTCTCCTCGCGCTTCGCGGCGGTGCGGCGCAGATACGGATCGATCACGGAGGCGACGCGCGACACGGGTGCGATCGTCTCGCCGGCGAAGACGCGCGGCACGAGCGTCGCGCCCGCGGGAGCTTTCTTCGGATCGCACGTTTCGGTACCGCTGTAGACGAACGAACAGATCATCGTCAGCGGACGCAGTTCCGACTTCGTCACGCGGTCGTGCTGCGCGTCGATCCAGAGATCGACCGTGCCGAACTCGCGGCTGAACGCGAGCCCCTGCACGGCGGGCACGCCGTTCACGTAATGCCGCATCTGCGCGTGCGTGTGGCCGGCAAAGTACGCGTCGATGGTGCCGGGCGGGATGCGCTGCAGAAACTCCATCGCCTCCTGCTGCGTCTCGCAGCCGGCGAGCACGTGCGGATCGCTGACGTCGTTGCAGCGGCCGCCCATGTGCGCGATCACGATGACGGCATCGGCGCCCTGCGCGCGCAGTTCCTTCGCCGCGGCGACGGCGGCCGGAACGGGATCCGTGAACTCGAGCGACGCCACGTTCGCGGCGGTGGTGGTGTTCGGCGTGTCGGGCGTCGAGAGACCGATGATGCCGATGCGCGCGGCGCCGGCGCGCACGAGCGTGTACGGTCGCGCCCATGACGGCGTCTTGTGCGTCGCGCGGTCGAGCATGTTCGCGGAGAGGAACGGGAACATGGCCAGCTCGGCGTTGCGCTTGATCGTGCCGAGGGGATCCTGGCCGGGCGTGCGCGCGACGGAGTCGGGGCCGACGGGGCCGAAATCGAACTCGTGATTGCCGACGGCGGCGGCGGTGTAGCCGATCGCGTTGTAGCCGCGGACGACCGGCTCGCCCTCGAAGAGGTTCGACTCGAGCGTGCCCTGGAAGAGATCGCCGGAATCGACGACGAGCACGCGGCCGGGATCGCGGTCGCGCAGCGCGTCGATGTAGCTCGCCAGCGTCGGCAGGCCGCCCCACAGCACGCCCGCGCCGCCGCCCGGAGGCGACTCGATGTGGCCGTTGAACCATCCGTGGACGTCCGTCGTGGAGACGATGACCACGTGCACCGGTTCCGCCGCGCGCGGAGGCGCGGAGGCGCATCCGAGGACGAGCAGGAAGAGAACCAGGGGGAAAGACCGTTTCATCGCGCGGGCATTATAGGTAGTCTCTTCCGGGACTCATGCGACGCATGGCGGATCAAGTGGCCGCGAGCGCGATCGCGCTCTTCCACCTCGCCTTCATTTTCTTCGTGCTATTCGGCGGCTTCCTGCTGCTGCGCTGGCCGAAGCTGGTGTGGCTGCATCTCCCCGCGGCGCTGTGGGGCATGCTGATCGAGTTCGGAGGATGGTACTGTCCGCTGACGAAGTGGGAAAACCACTTCCTCCGCGCGGCGGGACGCGCCGGCTACGACGGCGGTTTCATCGCGCACTACATTCTTCCGCTGATCTATCCGTCCGGATTGACGCGCGGGCTCGAGATCGCCATCGGGGTGGTCGTGCTCCTGGTCAACGCCGGCGTCTACGCGAAGGTATTTCGTTAACGATGACAACTGTCGCAATTCCACAGCATCCGGTCTCCACGACCGACAAATCTTTTTCCGACCTCGGCATCTCGGAGCCGATTCTCCGTACGATCGAGGGATTCGGCTTCCTCAATCCGACGCCGATCCAGGCCGCGGTCATCCCCACCGCGCTCACCGGCCGCGACGTGATCGGTCTCGCGCAGACCGGCTCCGGCAAGACCGCGGCGTTCGTCCTGCCGCTCGCCGAGCGCCTCACGCACGGCCAGGGCGTGCGCGGTCTCATCCTCGCGCCGACGCGCGAGATCGCGCTGCAGACGAAGGCGTTCCTCGATCTCTTCGGCAAGGAACACGAGCTGCGCACCGCCTGTCTCATCGGCGGCGTGAAGATGAAGCCGCAGTTCGACGAGCTGCGCGCGCAGCCGGACATCGTCGTCGCCACGCCGGGGCGCCTGCTCGATCACGTGCAGCGCCGCAGCGTCTCGCTCGACAAGATCGAGATGCTCGTCCTCGACGAGGCCGACCACATGCTCGATCTCGGATTTCTCCCGCAGATCCGCGACGTGCTGCGCCGCCTCTCCCGCGACCGCCAGACGATGATGTTCTCGGCCACGATGCCCGACTCGATCGAGATGATCGCGCGCGACTTCATGCGCGATCCCGTGCGCGTCGACATCATGCCCGAAGGCGCCGCGGCCGAAGGCATCACGCACCGGCTCTATCTCGTGAAGCAGGAAGACAAGCGCCCGGCGCTGCTCGCGCTGCTGCAGCAGGAGCTCGGCTCGACGCTCGTCTTCACGCGGCGCAAGGTCGACGCGGAGTGGCTCTTCCACATCCTCGAGCGGCAGGGACATCCGGTCGCGCGCATTCACGCCGACCAGTCGCAGGGCAAGCGCGTCAGCGCGCTCAAGACGTTCCGCGAAGGGCAGCACCGCATCCTCGTGGCCACCGACATCGCCGGCCGTGGCATCGACATCCCCGGCATCGAGCAAGTCATCAACTTCGACATCCCGGAGAACGTCGAGGACTACGTGCACCGCGCCGGACGCACCGCGCGCGGCCGCGCCCTCGGCATCGTCTCCACGATCGCGACGTGGCAGGACCTGCCGATGGTGCGCAAGATCGAGGAGACGCTCGGCGAGAAGGTCCCGCGCTGCGCCGTGGCCGGCGTCGAGGCGTGGGAAGAGCTCGAGAAGAAGCCGGCCGCGCGCCGCAATCGCGTCTGATTTTTTCGCGTCGCGCGCAAAGGAAAACGGCGGCCTTGCGGCCGCCGTTTTCGTTGCTGCGTGAAGTTGCGGATCAGCGGAGCGTGAGCTTCCATGCGGCGAGCGCGGCGAGGCCGAGCGCGAGCATGAGCAGGCCGAGCTCCGACGCGGTCGGGATCGGCGTTGCGACCGCGGCAGCCGCGACCGAGAACGTCGTCGGATCGTTCGTGCCGCCGGCCGCCGGGCTGTCGCTCGTGGTCGTCGCATCGTTCGTTCCGTCGCCGTTCGTGTCGTAGCTGAGCGTGGCCTGGTTGCTGATGGTGGCGCTTTCGTGACCCGGCTCGATCGTCGCGACGATGGTGATCGTCACGTCGCCGCCCGCGGGCACGCTGCCGTTCCACGTCACGGTGTTCGTGGCGACGGTCGCCGTGGCCGTGCCGGACGTGGCGCTCGCGCTGACGAGCGTGAGCTCGGCGGGGAGGATGTCCGTCAGCTCGTTGCCGGGGTTGTCGCCGGAGGCGATGTTGCCGGCGTTGTGGATGACGAGCGTGTATGTGACGTCGGTGCCGGTGACGAAGCTGCCGGTCACGGTCTTGGTCACGGTCTCGGACGCGCCGGTGGCGACGAACGAGGTCGGATCGGACGTGCCGCCGACGCTCGGATCGTCGGTGACGCCGTTCGACTCGTTCGTACCGTTGTTGTCCGAGTCGTAGCTGAACGATCCCTGGTTGCTGATCGTCTGGCCTTGCGTGCCCGGATCGACGGTGGCGTTGATGGTGATCGTGACGCTGCCGCTGGCCGGGACCGCGCCGTTCCACGTCACGGTGTTCGTGCCGACGGTGGCGACGGCGTTGCCGGACGAGGCGCTGGCGCTGACGAGCGTGAGGCTCGCCGGCAGCACGTCGGTGAACTCGTTGCCGGGGTTGTCGCCGGCGGGAACGTTGCCCGAGTTCGTGAGGGTGATGGTGTAGGTGACGGCGCCGCCGACCGCGGTCGAGCCGCTGCGCGTCTTCGTCGCGGTGACGGTCGCGCCGTTCACGGTGAAGTTCGTCGGGTCGCTCGTACCGCCGACGGCCGGATCGTCGCTCGAGGCTGTGGTCTCGTTGGTGTTGTCGCCGTCGGAGTCGTATGCGAGCGACGCCTGATTGCTGACCACCGTGCCCGATGCGGTGCCCGGATTGACGGTGGCGTTGATGGTGATGGTGACGCTGCCGCTCGCGGGCACGCCGCCGTTCCACGTCACCGTGTTCGAGATGACGGTGGGGGTGGCGGTGCCGGACGTCGCGCTGGCGCTGACGAGCGTGAGGCTCGCCGGGAGAATGTCGGTCAGCTCGTTGCCGGGGTTGTCCGTCGTCGCGGCCGTGCCGGTGTTGTTGATGGTGATCGTGTACGTGACCGCGCCGCCCGGGCTGAACGTGCCGCTGACCGTCTTCGTCGCGGCGAGCGTCGCGCCCTGAACGGTGAAGCTCGTGGCGTCGTTCGCGCCGCCGACACTCGGATCGTCCGTGGTCGTCGACGACTCGTTCGTGCCGTCGAGATCGGCGTCGTAGTTGATCGTGCCCTGGTTGGAGATGACCGTTCCCGGCGCCGCGGCGTTGATGGTGGCGGTGATGGTGATGGTTACGATGCCGCCGGAGGAGATGCTGCCGTTCCACGTCACGGTGTTGCCCGCGGTGGCCGCGGTCCCGCTCGTGGCGTTGGCGCTGACGAGCGTCAGGCTGGCCGGCAGCGTGTCGGAGAACTCGTTGCCGCTGTTGTCGAGCGTGGCGCTGTTGCCGCTGTTGGTCAGCGTGACGGTGTAGGTGACGGTGCTGCCGCTCTTGAACGTGCCGGAGGCAGTCTTGGTGCCGGTGAAGTTGGCGTTGCCGACGGTGAAGTTCGTCGGATCGGTCGCGCCGCCGACGCTCGGATCATCCGTGGAGACCGTCGCTTCGTTCGTGCCGTTGTTGTCGGCGTCGTAGAAGGCCGCGCCCTGGTTGCTGATGACAGTGCCCTGCGTGCCGGCATTCACGGTCGCGGTGATCGTGATCGTGACCGTGCCGCCGAGCGGGGCGAGCGTGCCGTTCCACGTGACGATGTTCGAGACGTTGGCCGCGGTGCCGCTGGTGGCGTTCACGCTGACGAACGTGACGCCGGAGGGGAGAGAGTCGGCGAACTCGTTGCCGGGGTTGTCGCCCTGGTTCGCGGTGCCGTTGTTCGTGAGCGTGACCGTGTACGTGACCGTGCCGCCGACGCGGAACGTGCCGCTCACCGTCTTCGTGGCGGTGACGTTGGCGCCGGCCACGAATGCGGCGACGTCGAAGTGCACGGGCGTGACGATCAACGACCACGTGTTCAGCGTGCCCGAGTCGGGAGTGGCGTGATCGGCCGCGAGCACGTTCCAGGTGCCTTTCGTGCTCGTGCCGTCCTGATACGACAGCGTGCCCTTCGGGTCGCCCGGAACGCCGAAGCCGGTGATCCACGACGGAGAGTTGTAGATCGGAACGTAGCTGCCGGTGTACGGCGCCTCGGTATCCGGCGCCGCGAACATGTCGCCGGTGCCCTCGTCGTCGATGACCATGTTGGTGAGGTTCGCGCCGGCGCTGCCGAATTGATCCGGCGCGACGAGCAGGCCGATGAGGCCGATGACGTCTTCGCCCACCGCGTTCGGCGAGCGGAGCATGAGATTGAGGTCGCCGTCGTAGGTATGCGTGAGGCTGTCGACGCGGAAGTCGACATCGGCGATCTCGTAGTCGTCGGTGATCGTCATCGGGCTCTTCGCGCCGAGCTGGTTGCCGTCCGGAATGGCCACGTTCGGCGTGGTGCTGTACGTGACCGGCGCATCCGTGCCGTTGCGCGTACCGACGCGGACCGTGAAGCTCGTGACGGTCGTGCCGAGGTTGGACGTGACCGAGAGATCGAAGGCGAGCGTCGAGCCCGCGGTGACGGACGGCGCGACGGTGAACGTGAACGTGTCGCCGGTGGCCGAGCCGAGCGGCGCGATGGCGCCGTAGGTCGAGGTGTTGTCGTAGATCGTGACGCCGGGCGTCGACGAGGTCAGCGTCGCGGTGGCGCTGGTGACCGCCTTCGTGGCGCGGCGCCACGGGTTGGTCAGCTTCACCGTCATCTTGATCGCTTCACCCGGATCGATCGCGCCGTTGTTGTTGTCGGCGCTGTCGTCGATGGTGACGTCGGTGGACTTGTCGACGACGTCGAGGTACGGCAGCGACGTCGACGTGTGCACGGCCATGTGGCTGGAGAAGAACGACCACGAGAGGAAGAACGGCGTGTACGCGCCGTAGCCGAGCTCGCGGTCCGCGAACGCGCCCCAGATCGAGTCTTCGTTCGCGCAGGCGTTGGTCGCGCAGTCGGCGTCGAGGATCGCGTCGCGCGCGTCGGTGAACTTCGGATCGACCGGCGTCATCTTCAGCGCGTCGGTGACGAGCTGCAGCGACGTCTGGTTGCCGGTCGGCACGTCGCCGTTCGCGCCCGCGGGGTCGGCGATGATGCGGCTGCGCATCTCCCACAGCGTGAGCGCCCAGACCTCGCCGATGTTGTGCACTTCCATGCCGCCGGCCGAGTTCGGGCTCACGGGCGACACCGGGATGCCGCCGCTCATGTCGTTGGTGACGTCGTCGACGTCGGCCCACGTCAGCGGATCGACGTTGTTGGCCGTCGAGTAGCCGAAGCGGCGGATGCCGTAGACGTAGTTGTCGAGATACGCGGTGCTGATGAACTTGTAGGTCGCGTACGCACCGGCGGCGTAGCGTCCGTTCGGATCGTCGGCGTTGGTGTTGTTGAGCAGGGAGAGAGCGAAGAAGTCGCTCCAGCCCTCGCCCATGCCCGCGGCCGGATCCCAGTTGAGGCCCGCGGCGTCGCCGACGAGACGGTTGCTGGTGCCGTGCGTGAGCTCGTGCAGCACGACGTCGGCGTCGAGGGCGCCGTCGCGGTCGATGGTCGGTCCGGTGAAGCGGTACATCTGCATGCGGCCCGAGGTGCCGTCGGGGAAGGTGGAGAAGTTCGCGTTGTTCGTGCCGCTCGCGTCCTGCGCGTCGCCGAGCACGCGGTCGCCGCCGGCGCCCTGGCCGCTGAAGTTGGTCTGCTGGAAATTGCCGGCCGCTTCGTCGAAGCCGAGGCGATAGAGTTTGTCGTGATACCAGTTCGTCAGATAGAAGAGGTGCGTGACGGCGCCGCGGCGGAACTGGTCGACCGCGGCCGTGCCGCTGCTGCCGTTACCGGTCGCGGTCTGGCCCGCTTCCGGATTTCCACCCTGAGGCGGCGGCAGGAAGTTCGTCTGGAAGTCACGCGGCGCGGTGCCGAGGAAGTCACGGTTGCGCGCGTTCGCATCGGGGTTGCCGGTGGGACGTCCGTTGCCGTCGAGCACGCTGCTCGCGACGGTGTCGCAGACATCGGCGGGCGTGACGCGGTCGAGGCAGGTGAGCGTATTGTTGCCGAGCGTCTGCGATTCGTTCGCCGTGCAGACGCCGCCCGGGCAGTCGTCGATCCAGCCGTTCGGGCTGGCGGTCGCGTCCATCGCGGTGTGCATGCTGACGATCGTCGGCGGGATCGCGGCGGCCTGCGTGCCGCTGCCGACGGCGAACGCGTTCGGCGACGCGGGTGCCGGGCTGTCCGCCGGCGTCACGCCGTCCGCCTGCACGTACACGCGGAAGCGCGCGTCGTGGAGCGAGGCGTACGCGCGCACGTTCTTGCGCCACAGCACCGCGCCCGTTTCGGCGTCGACGACCGCGTACCACGCGGCCTCGCCGGTGGTCGTGACGTACAGCGACCACGCCGGCACGACGAGGCCCGGCGCGAGCGGGAAGAGCACCTGACGCGCGCCGACCGTGCCGGCGATGTAGTCGTCGTCGACGGTCAGCTCCGCGTGCGTCGCATCGACGGCGCCGAGGGTGATCTTCGCCGGGGCGATCGTCTTCCCCTCGATGCTCATCAGCGCGCGGAACGCGTCGCCGGGAGGCATGTAGTTCGCGCCGGAGATTCCGCCCGCGAAGCTGCGCGCGTGCGGCACGAGGCGACCCGCGCCCTGCATCAGGCGCCCGTTCGACGTGAGGATGAAGCGCGTCTCGCTCTGGAAGATCGGACGCCCGTTGATCTGCTGTTCCATGCGCAGCATGCGCAGGCCGCTGTAGCCGCCGGCGCTGTCGCCGAGGACGACGAGGTCATCGACGTCCGACTTGGCGAGGCCGAAGACGTCGCCGTGCTGCGTGAGGAAGTTCCGCACGATGGCCGTGCTGGTGCCGCCGGAGGCCGGCGTCAGCGAGCCGCGCTCGTTGCGGATCATCTCGATGCCCGCCGTGTACGGCGAGACGCGGACCGCGAGGCCCGGGATGCCGGTCGTGCGCAACGCCTGCGCCGCGGTGTTGATCTGCCCCGCGAACGTACGCGCCTGCGTGAGACCCGTGCGCGCCGCTTCGAGCCGCGCGTTGAGCGCCGTCTCCGCGCCCTGCGGGTAGTTGACGCGCGCGTCGAGCATGCGCAGCGTCTTGATGGGATTCGTGCCCTTCACCGGTGGCTCGGGAGCGACCTGCGCGAAGACGGACAAAGCCGAAAAACAAAACAGCACGGGCAAGGTGCGCCACATGGCGCGAGTAAAGCGATTCACGCAGACCTCCTAGACGAACAGGGAACCGGGACGTGGTGCTGGACGAAGCTGGACGATTGGAAGACGGCAGCGTAGTCGTCTCGCCGCGAGTCGTCCAGTTATTTCTGGACTAAACCGCGGATTCGCGCCGGATGCCGAAGAGCGCGGCCAGTTCGCGCTCCCATTCGTCGTCCGCGACCGCGCGCTCTTCGCGCACGCCGCCGCGCGTCGTAATCACGCGGCCGTCGGTGATCGTGAGGCGTCCCCATTCGGTCGGCAGCGTGCAGATGCGCCGCTTCGTGAACGACGACTGCGGCGACGTCTGCTGCCACGCGCACATCTCGGCGAAGGCCTCGAGCGGCTGCGGCTCGAGCGTGAAGCGGTACTCGGGGAACCACGCGTCCCCGCGCTGCACGAGCATCTGCCACTCAGCGTCGTTCTCGATGCGGCTTTCGCCGCCGCCTTCGATCCGGAACACACCCGCCGGATCGCGCTGCGGCCCGCGTTCGTCGAGCGCGAGCGGCAGCAGAAACGAGTCGCCGAAGCCGACGTCCGCGAGCCAGCGCGTGCCGTCGCCCGCGCGCACCATCAGCGCCATGTGATCGAACGGCGGACCGAAGCCGCCTTCCGGCGTCACCACGCGCCCCGACAGCATCGCCACGTCGAAGCCGAGCGCGCGCAGCAGCGCGCCGAACGCGCCATTGAGCTCGTAGCAGAAACCGCCGCGCCGTTCGTGAACGATCTTCGCGAGGATGCGCTCGAGGTCGGGCACGATCGTGCGTTTCCAGTGAATGTCGAGGTTCTCGAACGGCACGCTGCACAGATGCCGCTCGTGCAGCGCGCGCAGCACGTCGACCGTGGGCTTCCGCGCGCCGTCGTACCCGATGCGCCGCAGGTACTCCTCGATCATCTCCTCATTCACGAACGAACCCCGTCGCGCCGATCGCTTCCGCTGGTTCTTTCGGCGTCGCGCCGCGCCGCCGGCTGGCGTCGATCAGCGCCTCGTTCTCCGCCGGCACGGCGATCTGCTTCGCCATCTGCGCCCTCGCGCTGGCGAGATACACCGTCACGCCCTTCTCCGCGTAGACCCGCTCGATCTCCGCCGCGTCGGCGTCGATGACGATGTAGTCCTGCAGCCGCGTCGAGTAGATCGCGAAGTGCCCGTCGGCCTGCTGTTCGATGCGCCACGCCATTGCGGTTACGAATTGCTTTACGAGCCGTAGCGTATGCCGATTCGCCACGCGCGCGGCTGCCCGAGGGTGACGACCGGCGTGGCGCTCGCCTCGACGCGCGCGTTCGTCACGTTCTCGATCGCGAACGCGAGCTCCACGCCGCGCGCGAGCGGATGCGACGCGAGCAGATCGGCGACGAGGTACGAATCGAGCGGCAGCACGTTGAAATCGTCGTCGAACTGCGCGCCCGACCAGCGCGCCTGCAGCGCGAGATGCCGCCATCCGAGCTGCGCGGTGGCCTGATTGCGCGCGACCTGCGGCACGCGGTTGCCGCGCAGCGCGCCGTCGCGCACGGACGCGTCGACGAAGAGATAGCCGAGCGACGCGCGCCAGTTGTCGCCGAAGCGCCAGTCGCCGTCGAGCTCCGCGCCGTTCGAGCGCGTGGTGCCGAGGTTCTGGCGCTGCCGCGTGATCGTCCCGGCGGCCTCGGAGAGCGTGACGTTTGCGATCGCGTGGCTGACCGTCATCGAGAAAATCGTGAGGCGGAGGTTGCGCGCGCGCGCGCCGAGCTCGAAGCCGGTGACGTCTTCGGATTGCAGCGACGCATTCGGCAGCGTGACGACGTTGCCGACGCGGAAGCCGCGATAGAGCTCGTTGAGCGTCGGCGCGCGAAACGCCGTGTATGCCGATGCGGAGAGCGCGAGTGCGTCGTTCGCGCGCCACAGCAACGTCGCGCGCGGATTGAACTGCCCTTCCGTGAGACGCCCGCCCGTGCCTTCGTTGCGCCACCAGTCGGTGCGCGCGCCGGCCGTCAGCGTGAGCGCCGGCGAGAGCGCGAAGACGTCCTCGAGGTACGCGGCGGCGATGCGCTGCGTGCCGCCCGCGGCCACGCGCGTGGTCGTGCCGTTCGCGGCGAAGCGCAGCTCGTCGCTCGTCCCCTCGGCATACCGAACTTCCGTGCCGGCGACCACGACGTGGCGGTTCGCGAAGCCGCGCGTCCACTGCGCGGTCGCGCCCGCGCCACGCGAGGGAACGCTCTGGTCGATCGTCAGCCGCTCGGAGTTGCGGTCGTTCGCGATCGCCGAGAAGGTCTGAAAGTAATCCTGGTCCGAGCCGTACGCGCGCAGCGCGAGGGTGCCGCCGAATGCCGCGAAATCGTCGCCGCCCGCGAGCTGGCGAATGGTCGTGTCGTTCGTCTGCCGCGGCGTCCCGTTGTTGCGCGACTCGCGGTAGTACGACGCGCGCGCGAAAAGGCCGTCGCGCCGCAGCGCGCCGTCGAGACTCGTATGCCGCGCGCCGGCGTCGACGTCGACCGCGCCGCGCTGCTCCGCCGGCACGAGCACGTAGCCCGCGGTCGTGAGCAGGTCCGCATCGAGACTGGCGAGCCACGCCCCGGCCTGCCGCGCCGCGAAGAGCGAGGTCGTCGCGGTGCGCTCGGAGCCCGCGGATGCGTCGATCGCGAGCGCCGGCGACGCGCGGCGGATGAACTGCACGACGCCCCCCATCGCGCTGCTGCCGTACAGGTCCGACGCGCCGCCGCGCAGCACTTCCGCGCGCTCGACCGCCGCGCGCGGCACGCGTCCCCAATACACCCACCCACCGAACGGATCGTTGAGCGGCACGCCGTCATCGAGCACGAGCGCCCGCGACGCCCCGCTCGCGCCGACCCCGCGCAGCGACACTCCCTGCGACGTCGGATTCGCAACGCGACTCCCCGTTCGGCGAAACAACGTGAACCCCGCCACCTGCCGCAGCGCGTCGTCGAGCGTCGGCGCCGCCGTCGCGTCCAGATTCTCCTTCGACACCACCACCACGCTCGCCGGCGTATCCGCGACTCGCGTCTCCGTGCGGGTGGCGGTGACGGTGATGGAGGCGGAAGCGGAAGCGGACGCTTGCGCGAGAACGAACGCTGCGGCGAGAAGCGACATCGCCGATCTTTGCTTGCAAAAGCTGAACGCAGAACGCAGAACGCAGAATTTAGAATTGAGAAAGGGAGTCTTCCTTTCTACGTTCTTCATTCTGCGTTCTGCATTCTTCATTCATGTTCGATTTCTCTCCCGCCTGGTTCCTCCCCCACCCTCACCTGCAAACGGTGTGGGGCCGGCTCGCGCGTCCGCGGAAGCTGGTGAGCTTTCGCCGCGAGTCGCTCACGCTGCCCGACGGCGACGAGCTGCTGGTCGATCATCTCGACGCGCCGGTCACTGCACCGGATCCGTTGCACTTCATCCTCATGCACGGTCTCGAGGGCAGCTCGTACTCCGTCTACATGCAGGGCATCCTCGCCGTCATCGCGCGGCACGGGCATCGCGCTACCGCGATCAATTTCCGCTCGTGCGCGCGCGATCCGCGGCAGCTCTCGCGCTCGATCCCCAATCGCCGCCCGCGCTACTACCACTCCGGCGACACCGCCGACTTCGATTTCGTCCTGCGCACGCTCGCCGCGCGCAACCCCTCGCAGCGCTTCGCCGCCTTTGGCGCGTCCCTCGGCGGCAACGTCGTGCTCAAGTGGCTCGGCGAACATCCCGGCCAATTGCTCGTCGCCGCCGCGTCCACGCTCTCCGTGCCCTACGACCTCGGCGCGGGCGCGCGCCACATGGAGAAAACGCGCGCGGGCCGGCTCTATCTCGCGCAGTTCCTCGTGACGCTGCGGAAGAAAGCGATGCGCGCCGACATCATGCCGCTCCTCGACCTCGACGCGGTGCGCCGCGCGCGGACGTTCGTCGAATTCGACGACATCGCCACCGCGCCGCTGCACGGCTTCGCCGACGCGAACGACTACTACGCGCGTTCGAGCTCGATTCATTTTCTCGATCGCATCGATACGCCGGTGCTCGCGCTGAACGCGGAGGACGATCCGTTCCTGCCGCGTGAGATCCTGCCGCGCGCGCGGCACGCGGCGTCGGCCGCCGTCGACTTCCGCACCACGCCGTGCGGCGGCCACGTCGGATTCGTCGGCGGACGCGCGCCGTGGAAGTGCGAGTATTGGGCGGAGGAGTTGGTCGTGCGATGGATCACCGAACGGACAGCGTGAGCGCGGCGCGGCGCGAGCGGATCGTCTCCGCGTCGTTCGCGCTGTGGGGCCTCGCCATCGCCATCGCGCTCGCGCCGGTGTGGCTGCGCCCCGCGCCGCCGGGACAACTCCCCGGTCTGGCCACGAAGCTCGGCTTCGACGCGCACGCACCGTTCCGCTTCGTCGCCGGCCTCATGCTCCTGCCCGCGCTCTTGCCGCTGCTCCTGCGTCCGCTGACGCGCGTGCTAGTACGCGCGCATGCATGGGCGACGAACGCCGTCGCCGCGTCGGTGCTCGTGACGCTCTGGATCGCCACGATCAGCCAGGGCATTTGGTGGACGCTGATCCCCTGCGCGATTGCGATCGCTCTTTGCGCCGCGCTCGGCCGCCGCGAGCTCGCCTTCACGCGCACGGACTTCATCCTCCTGCCGGTCTTCCTCCCCGTGCTCCTCGGCATCATCGACGTCGCGCCGAATCTCTCCGTCGACCGCGCCGTGCTCGTCGCCGCGCTGCTCGTCTTCGCGCTGCGCGTCGGCGTCGCGCTCGTGCCGTCGCCGCTGCCGGTCGCCTGCGCGTTCGCGCTCGCGCCGCTCGGCCTTCTGCTGCAGACGAGCTTCTTCGCGCGCGACCAGCGCTACTTCGGCTGGCACGCGCTGGCGCTGGCCGCGGTCACGCCGTTCGTGCTGCGCGTCCTCCAAAAAGACAAGCGCTGGTGGCGCCGCGCCATCGTGCTCGTCGTCTATCCGCTCGCGCTCTACTGCTACGCGAACGCGATGAGCCAGCCGACCGCCGAAGGGAAGTCGCGTGTCAACTCCTTCGAGGACTCGCACGAGATGCTCCCCGCGTCCGAGTACGCGCGCGGCGAGCGCCCGTACCGCGACATCCTGCCCGCGCACGGCCTGCTGCAGGACGGCGGTCTCGACTACCTCATCATGAAGGCCGCCGATCCCACCGTCGGCACGCGCCTCCGCATCCGCCTCTTCCTCGGCAATCTGAACTGCGTCGCGCTCTACTTCCTCGCGCTCGCGATCACCGGCTCCGCCGAAGGCGCGCTGCTCAGCGTGATGCTCTGCTTCATGACCGGCGCGTACACGATGAACGTGCGGCTGCTGCCGCCGCTGATCACGCTCGTGCTGCTCGCCTCCGCCGTGCGCCGCCGTCGCCCGCGACTCTTCCGCGCCGCGGGACTCGGCACGGTCGTCTGCGGCGTGATGAGCATCGACTTCGGCTTCTACACGTTCGTGACGCTCGCGTTCGCGCTGCTGCGCTTCCGCGACCGCCGCGCGTGGCGTGACGCCGCGATCGGCGTCGCCATCGGCGTCGTGCCGCTCGTCGTCGGTCTGGCGATGTACGGCATCCTCGGCGATTTCATCCGCGCGACGTTCGTCGAAGTCCCGGCCGTCAGCTCCGCCTACACGTTGACGCTGTTCACTCCGCCAACCGCCATGGCCGCGAACCGCGCGTTCCCCGACGTCCTCGCGGCCGTGCTCGACCGCGAGTCGTTTCACTACTTCTTCTGGTGCGCCATCGTCGTCTTCGTCGGTGTCGCGCTCGCGCGACGTCCGTCGCGCCGCTACGAGCCGCTGCTGGTGATTTCGATCTGGACCGTGCTCGTCGCGATCTCGTACGCCGAGCGGCATCATCTCTACTTCAGCCTCATCGCGTCGCTCTTCGCGGTCTTCGTCGTGATGCGGCTCCTGCGGCGCCGCAATCCGCTCGCGTTCCCCGCCATCGCGGCGCTGATCGTGCTCGCCGGCCCCACGACGCACCTCGGCGTCCTCGGCTGGATGCGCCACGCGCGCGGTCCCGTCGAGCCGAACTTCATCGAGCTGCGCGAGCCGCCGCGAGCGCGCGGCGCGTGGTGGCATCTCTCCGACGCGCAGGTCGTCGAAGCGACGGCGAAGTACATCCGCCTCTCGCTCGCGCCGGACGAGACGTTCTTCGACTTCACGAACCGCGGCTTCCTCTATCACCTCTTCCGCCGCGACTGCCCGGTCCGCGAATACGAGGTCGCGTTCTACGAGACCGAGGCCGGGCAACGCGAAGTCATCCGCTGCATCGAGACGAACCCGCGTGTGCGCGCCGTGCTGCTGCCCGGACACGTCGTCGGACGCCACACCGTCGACGGACTCACCAGCGCCGAACGCGCGCCGCTCGTCTGGCAGTACATCCAGTCGCATTTCCATCCCGACTTCGAGGAGGGAGACGTGGTGTTCTGGAGACGCAACTAGGCCGCGGCGCTCTGCTACGATCCCGCGCGATGACCACGACCCTTCTCGCGCGCTTCGGAGCGTTCGTCGCCGAGCGCGAGCCGTTCGCCGCGACGCAGGCGATGCAGGCGCTCGAACGCGTCGTCGCCGAACGCGGCACGCCCGACGCCGCCGCGCTGCGCGATGCACTCGAAGCCACGCTTCCCGCCACCCTCGGCGAGCTTCCCGAACCGACGCCGCGCGTCACCGCCGATGAACGCCTGCGCCACGCGCGCGAGTCGTTCATCGACGCTTGCGAGGGCTTCCTCCGCCGCGAGGCGATCGCCGCGTCGCTGACGCGCGACGAGAAGCGCGAGATCCTCCGCGGCATGCTCCTCACCCGCGCCACCGACAACCGCCTCAAGCAGTTCTTCACCGGCGGCGATGTGCGCTGGGGCAGCGCGTCGTTCCAGGGCAAAGGTTTCCGCTCATTGGGACAGGAAGCGATCTACGCCGCCGCGATCCGCCTGCGCCGCGAGCCGTCCGGCGATGTCATCTCGCCGATGATCCGCGACCTCGGCGCCGTGCTCGCGATGCACAACGCGCCCGAGACCGTGCGCATGGTGCTCAGCGCGCAGATGGCCAAAGCGGGTCCGCCGATGAACGGCAAGGACCTTCACGTCGGCGACTGGGCGCACGGCATTCTCCCCGCGATGGCGCCGCTCGGCAGCCCCGCGCTGACCATCGCCGGCGTCGCCATGGCGTTTCGCCTCCGCAACGAGCCGCGCGTCGCCGTGTCGTTCATCGGCGAAGGCTCGACGTCCCTCGGCGAATGGCACGAGGCCATCAACGCCGCCGCCGCGCGCAAACTCGCGGCGATCTTCTGCATCCAGAACAATCAGACCGCGCTGTCGACGCCCGTGCGCGAGAACTCCGCGGTGCGCACGTTCGCCGACAAAGGCATCGGCTACGGCGTGCCCGCGATCACGATCGACGGCACCGATCCCGACGCGATCGCGGCCGCGTTTGCGTGGGCCGCCGAACGCGCGCGCGACGGCCGCGGCGTGACGCTCATCGAGCTGATCGCGATGCGCATGTGCGGCCATGCCCATCACGACGACATGCTCTACCTCGGCAAGGACGCGCAGCCGTCGTGGTCGTATCCGCCGCTCACCGAAGCGGGCTACGCGGACCGCGAGGCGTACGAGTACTGGTGCGGCCGCGATCCGATCGTCACGTACGCGGCGAAGCTCGAGGCGGACGGTCTCGTCGACGCGGGCGAAGTCGAACAGTGGAAGCGCGAGATCGAAGAGCTCGTCGAGACCGAGGCGCGCGCTGTGATCGACGCGCCGTGGCCGGAGGCCGCGGACGCGGGTGCGGGCGTGCTCGCGAACGAGCCGCGCCGCGCGCGCATCGACGTGCTCGACGAAACGTGGCGGCAGGAGACGTCGCGCAACCTCGCGCTGCCGCCGCTCGATGAAGGTCCGGCGTTCGACGCGAAAGGGAAGACGTTCCTCGAGGCGGTGATGCTCGGCGTCGGCGACGCGTTGCGCGCGGACGAGCGCGTGTTCGTCTACGGCGAAGACGTCGGCGGCAAGTACGGCAACGCGTTTCTCCTGCTGCGTCCGCTGCTGAAAGAGTTCGGCGACCGCATCTTCAATTCCGTGTTGTCGGAAGGCTCGACGATCGGCGTCTGCGTCGGTGCCGCGCTCGCCGGCCTGCGGCCGATCGGCGAGATCCAGTTCAACGACTTCGTCGCGACGGGATTCAATCAGCTCGTCAACAACGCGGCGAAGCTGCGCTACCGCTGGGGCGCAGAGATTCCCTTCACCTTGCGGATGCCGTGGGGCGGACTGCGCCACGCCGGTCCGTACCATTCGCAGAATACCGAGGCGTGGTTCTACCGCACGCCGGGACTGAAGATCGTCACGCCGTCGACGCCGTACGACGCGCGCGCGCTCATGCTCGCCGCCGTCAACGATCCCGATCCGGTGCTCTACTACGAGCACATCGCGCTGTACCGCGATCCGAAGGTCAAGCAGTCGCTCGCCGACGAGCCGCCCGCGCCGCTGCCGATCGGCAAGGCCGCGCTGCGCCGCGCCGGCGACGATCTCGCGATCATCTCGTACGGCGCATACGTGCACGTCGCCATGCGCGTGGCGGAGACGCTCGCGAAGGACGGCATCGAGTGCGCGGTGCTCGACCTGCGCAGCCTCGCACCGCTCGATCGCGAGTCCGTGCTCGCCGTCGCCCGCCACTGCAGCCGCGTCCTGATCATTCACGAAGACACCCGCACCGGCTCGATCGGCGAATCGCTCGCCGCGATCATCCAGGAGGAAGCGTTCGAGTTCCTCGATGCGCCCGTCGTCGTGATCGGCGCGCTCGACACGCCCGTGCCGTATTCGCCGCCGCTCGAAGAGGTGTTTCTGCCGAGCGAGGAAGAGGTGGAGCGGGCGGCGCGGAGGCTGGCGGCGTATTAGACGATCGGGCTGCGTTCGACGTGATCGGCGTCGACAAGATCCTGTGGCCGTCCTGCGGCACGCTTGTTCTTCACGTAGTCCGCTTTGCCGATGACCGCGCAGCGGATGCCCCAGAAATCCGCCTCGATGCGATTCGCCCACGCTTCGTCGAAGGTGAGGCCGCTGATCTTCGTGACGAGATCGATGCGGTACGGCGCGACGCCGAGTTGAAAGGTCGTGCCGGGCGTTGCGAGATCGCCGAGCGTCAAATCCGCGAGCGACGCGCCGAATGCGAGCAGCGCTGTCCACACGCGTCGCGCATTGTCCGGCGTCGCTCGCACGCAGAGGTCGAGATCTTTCGTCGCGCGCGGCTCGCCATAGGCGGCACGCGCGTAGGAACCCACGATGAGAAAGTCAGCGCGCGCTTCGGACAACGCGCGCAACATCTCGGCGAAGTCTCGATTCACTCCAGCCGGGCTCCTTGAACGACCACGCGTTCTTCGTCAGCTCCCAAACGAGCTCCATGCGCGCGCCGTGCGTCATCGAGATGATGAACTCGTCGTACTCCGGCTCTTCCCCCAGCCGGTACTTTTTCACCGTCACGTTCCGCCGCTCAGCCACGCCCCGAATTGTACTGCGCGCGCACCCACGCGGCGTCCTCCGCGCTGAGCGCTTCGCCCACCGACGCGGCGGCGGCAACCTGTCGCGGATTGCGCTGGCCGAGGAGCACGCACGCGGTCGGGTTGCCGGTCAGCAGCGCGCCGGTGACCGCGTGCAGCACGGGCTCGGGATGCGAGGCAAAACGCTCGCGCATCGCGGCCGCGGCGGCGCGGTAGCGCCCGATCGCATCCGCGTCGCGGAAGTCGCCGACCGTGCTGCGGAAGTCGCCTTCCTCGAACGTCACGGGATGCTCGTACTTGCCGAGGAGCAGGCCGTGCTTCAGCGGCGAGAAAAACGCGACACCGAGATCGTGCGCGTCGACCCACGCTTTGAGTCCGCTCGACTCGTAGTCGTCGTCGACGAGATTGCGGTACGGCTGCACGACGTCGGGATCGATGCGCTCGATGACGCGCATGAGGCGCGACGCGTTCCAGGCCGAGAGGCCGATGAAGCGCACTTTCCCCTCGTCGCGCAGGCGGTGCATCACCTCCAACGCGGGATCGAGCCATTCGTCATTCGGTCCGAAGTCCGAATGATGGAAGTAGTAGAGATCAAGCACGTCGGTGCGCATGTTCTGCAGCGAGCGTTCGGCTTGTTCGCGCATGAAGCGCGGCTCGTAGGCGCGGTTCGCGGGACCGAAGATGTAGCCGACCTTCGTGGCGATGAAGATCTCGTCGCGCGGCACGTCGTTCCACATCGTGCCGATGAGCTCCTCGGCGTGACCGTCGCCGTACGCATCCGCGGTATCCCAGTGCGTGATGCCGGCGCGGTGCGCGGCGAGTAGCGCCTCGCGCGCCTGCGCGTCGTCGTGGCCGCTCCAGCCGACGGAGGCGCCGCTGTCGGTGACGCGCGGACCGCCGTGACCCCAGGTGCCGAGGCTGATGGCGGGGACGTGAGCGTTCGTGCGGCCGAGGCGGATGGTGCGCATGGGCGGAATCATACGTTTGTTAGAATCGCGCCATGCGGCATGAGCACTCCTGAGCCGCGTCGCATCCTCATCGCGACGGCCGCGCTCGACGCACCAAGCGGCACCGACCTCTACACGCGCGATCTCGCCGTCACGCTGCAACGCCGCGGCGTGCAGCCGGTCGTCTACGCGACGCGCGTCGGCGCGCTGCGCCGCTCCGTGCGCAACGCCAGCGTGCCGGTCGTCAGCGACGTCGCCGATCTCGCCGCGGCACCCGACGTCATCCACGGCCACCATCACCTCGAGACGATCGCCGCGATGGCGCGTTTTCCGGGCGTGCCCGCACTGTTCGTCTGCCACGACGCGATCTCGTGGCACTCGATCCCGCCGCGCGGGCCGCGCCTGCGCGCATACGTCGCCGTCGACCGCAACTGCCGCGATCGGATGATGTTCGAGCACGGCATTCCCGAGCGCGACATCCGCATTTTCGCGAACGCCGTCGATCTCGAACGCTTCCCGCGGCGCGGGCCGCTCCCCGAGAAGCCGCGCCGCGCGCTCGTCTTCAGCAACAGCGCCGCGGAGAACACCTTCGCCGCGCCGATCCGCGATGCGTGTGCGCGCCGCGGCATCGCCGTCGATCTCGCGGGCGTCGCCAGCGGCAACGTCATCGTTCCCGAGAACGTGCTGCGCGACTACGACGTCGTCTTCGCGAAAGGACGCTCGGCGCTGGAGGCGATGGCCAGCGGTTGCGCCGTCGTCGCCGCCGATCTGCGCGGCATCGGAGGCATGGTCACGACGGAGCGGCTCGACGCGATGCGCGTGCTGAACTTCGGACATCGTTTGCTCGACACGCCGACGACCGTGGAGAGCGTTCTCGCCGAGCTCGATCGGTACGATCCCGCGGACGCCGCGCCGGTCACCGATCGCATCCGCGCGAGCGCGGGCGTCGACCTGCTCGCGCAGCAGTACATCGAGCTCTACGAAGAGCTGCTCGCGTCGCCGATCGACGTCGATCCGCGCGACGACCTCGCGGCGATCGGCGCGTCGCTCGCGCACGTCACGCCGCATCTGTATGCGCAGGCGCCGCGCGCGGCGAGTCCGTGGCGCGTGCGTCTGTTGAACGCGCGCGCGCTGCGCATGCCGGTGCAACTGCTCCTGCGCGTGCGAAGGCGGCTGCGGGGCTGATGCGCATCCTTCTTCCGTATCTCAAGCAGCAGTGGCGCGCGCTGATCGCGACGTTCGCGGCGGCGACGGTCGCGCAGTTGCTGCAGCTCGCCGACCCGCAGATCCTCCGCGTGATCGTCGACAAGTACGTGCAGCACGTCGGCGCGATGCCGCGCGACGTCTTCTTCCGCGGCGTGCTGCTGCTCATCGGCGCCTCGATCGTCGTCTCGCTCCTCGCGCGCCTCTTCCGTTCGCTGCAGGAGTACACGATCAACACGATCGCGCGGCGCGTCGGCGCGAGCCTCTACGCGAAGAGCGTCGCGCATTCGCTGCTCATGCCGTACAGCGTCTTCGAGAATCAGCGCAGCGGCGAGCTGCTGCACACCATCCAGCGCGCGCGCACCGATGCCGAAAGCGGCATTAGCGGCGCGGTCCGCCTCTACCTCGGCGGGCTCGCGATCGTGGCGGTGACCATCTACGCGTTCACCGTGCATCCGCTGCTCGGCGTCCTCCATGTGGTTGCGGCGCCGGTCGTCGCCATCGTCACCATCACCATCGGCCGTCCGATCCGCCGCCATCAGTTCCGCATCACGCGCGAGAGTGCCGCGCTCGCGGGCACGGCCACCGAAGCGATTCGCAACATCGAGCTCGTGAAGAGCCTCGGCATCGAGACGCAGGAAATCGGGCGGATGACCGACGTCAACGACCGCATCCTCGCGCTCGAACAGCGCAAGCTGCAGCTCATCCGCCTCTTCATGTTCATCGTCGGCAGCCTCATTCACGTGACGCGCGCGGTGCTGCTCATCGTGATGCTCTGGCTCGTCTACGACCATTCGATTACGACCGGCGAGTTCCTGTCGCTGTTTCTCTACTCGAACACGATCTTCATGCCGCTGGCCGAGCTCGGGACGGCGGTGGCGCGTTACCAGGAAGCGCGGGCGACGTTCGACACGCTCGACACGGTGCTCGATCAGCCGAAGGAAGAGCGCCCGGCGGAAGCGGCGGCGATCGGCCCGATCGCGGAGGTCGCGTTCGATCGCGTCACCCTCGTCTACGATCCGTCGCACCTGCCGGCGCTGCACGACGTCACGCTCACGCTGCGCGCCGGCGAGACGGTCGCCTTCGCGGGGCCGTCGGGTTCCGGCAAGTCGTCCCTCGTCAAGCTGCTGGTCGGGCTCTACACGCCGACGTCCGGCGTGCTTCGCGTCAACGGCCACGATCTCGCCGGCGCCGACCTCGACGCGTTCCGCGCGCGCATCGGCCTCGTGACGCAGGAGACGCAGCTCTTCGCCGGCACGCTGCGCGACAATCTGCAAATCGCGCGGCCGAACGCGACGGATGAGCAGTGCCTCGCGGTCCTCGAACGTGCGGCCGCGAGTCCGATCCTGACGCGCGGCGGACAGGGACTCGACACACGCATCGGCGAAGGCGGCATCAAACTCTCCGGCGGCGAGCGCCAGCGCGTCGCGATCGCACGCGCGCTGCTGCGCGATCCCGATCTTCTCGTGTTCGACGAGGCCACGAGCAACCTCGACTCGATCACCGAACGCGCGATCACCGAGACCATCCGCGTCGTCTCCGCGGACGCGCGCCTCACCGTGCTCGTCGCGCATCGCCTCTCGACGATTGCGCACGCCGACCGCATTCACGTGCTGCGCGCCGGCGCGATCGTCGAGACCGGCACGCACGCCGAGCTCCTCGCGCGCGACGGACTGTACGCGTCGTTGTGGCGGGAACAGAGCGGCGTGAAGGCGTTCGCATGACGTGCGCCTTCTGCACCGACCCGTCGCGCACCGGAGTCGTCGTCTACGAAGACGCGCACGCGTGGGTCATCCTCCACGAAGACCGTTCCCCGCGCGGGCATCTCATGCTCGTGGCAAAAGCGCACGTCGAGAACCCGTCGCAGCTCGACGAAGACGCGTGGCTGCACCTCGCGCGCCTCTGGCATCGCGTCGAAGGCGAGCTGCTCGCGCTCACCCGCGCCGATCGCGCCATCGCCCTCAAGCTCGGCATCGCCACGCCGCACCTGCACGTCCATCTCTATCCGGCCCCCGCATCCTGGACGCGCGCGGACGTCTTCGCCGCGTTCGACGGCAAGTCCGCGCAGGACGACGACGGGCTGGTGGATGCGTTGCGCGAGGCGCTCGGCCGCGCGTCGCTTCACACTTGACTTGACACGCGCCTCGCGCTGAATGAGCATTCATTCGTCCGATGGTCCGCCACGCATCCACCTCCACCACCGCCCTTCCGGCCGCCGCGACGGAGCCGTTTCGCGGGACCTCGAAGCGCGAGCGCATCCTGCGCGCGGCGATCGACGTCTTCGCGGCGCATGGCTACTTCAACGCGAAAGTGGCGCAGATCGCGAAAGCCGCGGGCGTCGCGGACGGCACGATTTACCTCTATTTCGACGGCAAAGAAGATCTGCTGATCACCATCTTTCGGGAGCACACGCGCAATTACCTCCGCGCTCTCGAACAGCAGCTGGCGAACATCAACCGCGCCGAGGAGCGGCTGCGCATCGCCGTGCGCCACCATCTCGAAACGCTCGGGCGCGACCGCGCGCTGGCGATCGTTTCTCAAGTCGAACTGCGGCACAGCCTCAAGTTCATGAGCCTCCTGTCGCAGGAGGAAGTGGCGGACTACCTCAACATCATCCGCAAGATCGTCGAGCAGGGGCAGGCCGAAGCCGCGTTCCGACGCAATGTGCACTCGCGCCTCGTCGCCAAAGCGATCTTCGGCATCCTCGACGAAATGGTTACATCCTGGATGCTTTCGGAAAAAGAATACGACCTCGGCGCGCAGGCGGAGGCCGTGGCCGATCTGATCCTCACCGGTCTGCTATAACGGCTCGCGCAGATGCGCGAACGTCTCACTCGGCGCGACTTCACCTTCCTCGGCATCTGCCTCGCCCTCGCGGCGCTCTCCGTCGCGCTCATCGTCCGCTACTTCGACTCCGCGTTCCCGCAGGCATCGATCGACTTCAAGTTCGACCGCAATGCCTCGCGCGCCGTGGCCGAACGCTTCCTCGCCACGCAGGCGCTCGCGACGAAGGACATGAAGCACGCGGTGCGCTTCGACTCCGACGACGCCGCGCGCATCTTCCTCGAACGTTCTCTCGGACTCGCGCGCGCGAACGCGCTGACGCGCGGCGCCGTGCACATCTGGTCCTGGCATCACCGATGGTTCCGGCCGCTGGTCGAGGAAGAGCTGAGCGTCGACGTCGCTCCGACGGGCGAGATCATCGCGTTCGCGCATCGCATCCCCGAAGACCGCGCCATGCCGTCGACGCGCGATCCGCGTCTGGTCGTGCTCGCGTTCCTCCGGCAGATCCACGTCGATCCCGCGGCGCTGCGGCTCATCGAGCAGAGCCGGCGCGATCTGCCGCATCGCGTGCAGCGGATCTTCACGTTCGAGTCGATCGGAACGCGGCCCGCGAACGCCGCGTACCGCCACACCGTCACCGTCGACGGCGACCTCGTCACCGGTTACGCGCAGCGCGTGAAAGTGCCCGACGCGTGGCTGCGCTCGTACCGCGAGCTGCGCTCGAAGAACGGCGCGGCCGGCTCGGTCGACCTCGTGTTCATCGCCGCGACGCTCATCGCCGCGGTGGTCGTCTTCATCGCGCGCCTGCGCCGCGGCGATCTGCGCCTCAAGTTCCTCCTCGGCATCGGCGTGGCCGCGATCGTGCTCGTCGGCGGCTCCGCGCTCAACTCGCTGCCGTCGCGGCTCGCCGACTACGAGACCACGGAATCGTTCGCCGGCTTCGTCGGGAACCTCGTGCTGCTCGACGTCGTGATGCCGAGCATCGGAACGGCGATGTTCCTGATCGTCATCTGCGGCGCGGGCGAAGTGCTGTACCGCGAGCGGCAGCCGCGGCAGCTCGCGATCCCGCGCCTCGGCACGTGGAAAGCGCTCGATTCGAAGCGGGTCTTCCGCTCGCTCGTCCTCGGCTACGCGCTCGTCGCGATTTTCGTTGCATATCAAGTCATCTTCTACGTCGTCGCGCAAAAGTACGGCGCGTGGGCGCCGGCGGAAGTGCCGTACGACGACCTTCTCAACAGCGCCGTGCCGTGGCTCGCAGTCGTCTTCGCGGGATTCTTCCCGGCGTTATCCGAGGAGTTTCTGTCGCGCGCGTTCTCGATCCCGTTCTTGGAGAAGCTGATGCGCTCGCGCGTCGCCGCCATCGTCCTGGCGGGCTTCATCTGGGGCTTCGGCCACGCGACGTATCCGAATCAGCCGTTCTGGATTCGCGGCGTCGAAGTGGGCATGGCCGGCGTCGCGGCGGGATTTCTCTTCAGCCGATTCGGCCTGCTGCCGCTGCTGATCTGGCACTACACCATCGACGCGGTGTACACGGCGACGCTGCTCTTCGCCAGCGGCAACGCGTACTACATCGCGTCGGCGGCGCTGGCCAGTCTCGTCTTCGCGATTCCGCTGCTGCTGTCGATCGCGCGCTACGTGCGCAACGGCGGATTCGCGCCGGACGACGACCTTTCGAACGACACGCTGCCGCTGCATCCGCCGGCCGCGGCCGAGGTGGTGGAAGCGAGCGTGGCGGCGGCACCGTTCCCGCCGGCGGTGCGCGTGACGCGCCTGCGACTCGTGCTCTGCATCGTCGTCGTCATCGCGGCGGCCGTCGCGTTTGCGTTCGCCACCCCGACACCCGACGACGCGATCGACTACCGCATCTCGGAGCAGACCGCGAAAGACATCGCCACCGCGCATCTGCGGCGGCTCGCGCCGGGACCGCTACCGAAGCGGATCATCGCCACGCCTGTCGAAGGCTTCCGGTCATGGGATCCGGGCTCGTCGCGCGAGGAAGGCGGCGTGCCCGGCGACTTCGACTCGATCGCCGCCACGTATCTCGTTCAGCACGGACTGAGCGCGCGTCAGCTGGTCAACGTCTTCCGCTATCGCATCGAAGCGGCGAACTGGGTGGTGCGCTTCTTCACGCCGATGCAGAAGGACGAGTGGTTCGTCGAGGTCGATCCGCGCATCGGCCGCGCCATCGGCCATCATCGCTATCAGGACGAGCGCGCGCCCGGCGCGCAGTTGCCGCAGCCGCTCGCGCTCGCGCTGGCGGAGCGCGCGTTCGTAACGTACGGCCTCGATCCGCGCGCGTTCGTCTTGAAGGAAGCGCTCAGCTTCCAGCAGCCGGCGCGGCGCGACTGGCTCTTTCACTTCGAGGAGCGCACGCCGATCGCGGCGCAGGCGTTCCGCCGCGTCTCCGTGCGCGTCGCAGGCGCGCAGGTGACGCAGTTCAACAAGCACATCCACGTGCCCGACAGCGTCTATCGCGAGGCCACGACGCGCACGCTGCTCAACGTCGTGCTGTTCGCGATGAAGCTCGCCGGCGCGATCGCGATCCTCGCGCTCGTCATCGCCGGACTCGTCACCGCGTCGCGCAAACACGGCCTGCCGTGGCGGCGCGCGCTGCGCTGGACGGCCATCGCCGCGATCGTGCCGATCGCGACGACGTTCGCCGGCTACGAGCAGATGCTCTTCGGCTACAGCACGAGCGTCGCGTGGCCAACGTTCCGCGTGGCGCTGGCGACGGACGTCGTGATCTCCGTCGCGAAGCAGCTCGGCCTCATCTTCCTGGCCATCGCCGGCATCGAAGCGGTCGCGCCGTACGCGCTCAGCCTCTTCACGCGCGAAGGGCGCGCGCGCTTCGGGCGCAGCGCCGTCGTGGCGGCGCTGACCGCGTTGTCGATCATGGTCCTCGTCGAAGTCGTCTCGCGCGCGATCGCACACGCGTTCCCCGCCGCGGCCTCGGTCGACTTCAGCGTTCCCGACGAACTCGGGCTGCCGCTGCCGGCGCTGCTCATCCTCGCGCGCGCAGCGCTGCTCGCGCTCGCGGGCTCGGCGGCGGTCGCACTCTTCACGCACACGGCGCGGCGATACACCGCGGTCATCACGCTCGTGTCGGTCTTCTGCGCGGCGGTCGATCCGCTCGTGACGAGCGCGCAGGCGCCGGTGATGCTGGCGCACGCGCTCGTGCTCGCGGCGCTGGTGTGGATCATCGCGCGCTACGTCCTGGCCGCGAATCCGCTCGCGTGGCCTCTCGCGTTCTTCCTCGGCAGCACGCTCTCCGGCGCGGCGCTGCTGCTGCAGAACCAGCGCGCCGATCTCATGGCCAACGGCGTCGCGCTGCTCGTCATCGCCGCGGCGGCCGCGGCGTGGCTCGCTGCATCGCGCGACGGCGCGCCGAGGAATGAGCATGCCTGAGTCGTGGGCGTCGAGGCGGATGCGATGGATGTTCAACCTCGTGCCGGCGTATCGCGGCACCGGCGCGCGCGTGGCGTACGTCGCGAGCGACTTTCGCGAGCTGCGCGTGAAGCTGCCGCTGTCGTGGCGCTCGCGCAACGTCGTCGGCACGATCTTCGGCGGCTCGCTGTACGGCGCGGTCGACCCCGTCTACATGCTCCTGCTGATGAAGAATCTCGGGCCGGAGTTCATCGTTTGGGATAAAGCGGCCTCGATCCGGTTTCGCAAGCCTGGCCGCACGACGCTGTACGCCACGTTCCGCATCGACGAGGCGGAGCTCGACGCGATCCGCGCCGCCACGGCGGACGGGCAGTCCGTCGACCGAATCTACAATGTCGACCTCGTCGACGCCGACGGCGTTCCGCACGCCTCGATCGAGAAAGTCGTCTACATCAAACGCAAATGAACCTCGGCATCGCAGGATTCACTTACGAAGATCTCGCCTCCCACGAACGCCGCGCCGACCTCGCGCTCGCGTTCGACCGCTTCGTCGAAGAGCAGGACGCGGAGCTCTTTCGCCGCTTCGACGCGTATCGCCTGGCCATGCAGAACGGCATCGCGCACGGCGGCCTCTCCGCGCCCGACGCCTCCGCGCTGCTGATCGCGACCGGCCGCTACCTCGGCGCATTTCTCACGAGACTCTTCGCGATCGGCGAGGACGCTCAGGCGCTGCGCGACCGAGCGCGGCGCGACAACGAGGTCGCGCGCTTCAAACGCGAATTCGTCACGAAGCGCGTCGCGAAGATTCAGAATCCGAGCGGCGCCGCATTCGATCCGGTGCCGCTCCTCGGCGATCCGAGCGACGATCCAGAGCTCGCGCTCGCGCTGGCCGCGAATCGTCTGCTCGATCTGGAGAAGGAGTTCCCGCGCGGCGCGAAAGAGCTCGCGCCGACGGACGACGCACGCGCGGCGCTCGCGGAACTGGGTACTCGCATCGGCGCGCCGGAGCCGTTCGACGCCGCCGCGCTGCACGCGCTCGTCGACGCCTTCGCACACTGGACGGCCGCGCAGTGGAAGGCAGGCCGCTTCGACGGCTGGACGTCCTTCCGCCTGCCGCAGCCGCTCGTCTTCGACAAGCTCGTCGACACCGAAGCGGTCGACGACGTGCGCTTCGGCGGCGACGCGCATCACTTCCGCCGCCGCGACGGCTTCGGGCTCACCGACGCGCGCATGACGCCGCGCGAGATCGCGGACGAGGCGAACTACTGCATCTACTGCCACGAGCGGAAGAAAGACTCCTGCTCGCACGGCTTCGAACAGCCGAACGGCACGTACAAACCGAACCCGCTCGGCATGGCGCTCGAAGGCTGTCCGCTCGACGAGAAGATCGGCGAGATGAACTTCCTCCGCGCCGAAGGCGACGCCATCGGCGCGCTGGCGATCGTCATGATCGACAACCCGATGTGCCCCGGCACGGGCCATCGCATCTGCAACGACTGCATGCGCTCCTGCATCTTCCAGAAGCAGGACCCGGTGAACATCCCGCAGGTCGAGACGGGCGTCCTCACCGACGTCCTCTTTCTGCCGTGGGGCTTCGAGATCTACGCGCTGCTGACGCTGTGGAATCCGCTCGACGTGCGGCGTCCGCTCGCGCTGCCGTACAACGGCAAGAACGTTCTCGTCGTCGGCCTCGGGCCGGCCGGCTACACGCTCGCGCACTACCTCGCGAACGAAGGCTTCGGCGTCGTGGCCATCGACGGTCTCAAGATCGAGCCGCTCGACGAGGCGCTGCTGCGCGGGCCGATCCGCGACGCGCGCACATTGTGGGACGCGCTCGACGACCGCATCCTCGCCGGCTTCGGCGGCGTATCGGAGTACGGCATCACCGTGCGCTGGGACAAGAACTTCCTGAAAGTCATCCGCATCGCGCTCGAGCGCAAACAGAACCTGCGCGTCTACGGCGGCGTGCGTTTCGGCGGGACGCTCACCATCGAGGACGCGTTCGACACGCTCGGCTTCGATCACATCGCCATCGCCGCCGGCGCGGGCACGCCGACGATCGTGCGGATGAAGAACAACCTCGTGCGCGGCATGCGCCAGGCGTCGGACTTTCTGATGGCGCTGCAGCTCACCGGCGCATTCAAGAAAAACTCGCTCGCCAATCTGCAGGTGCGCCTGCCGGCGATCGTGATCGGCGGCGGCCTCACCGCCATCGACACGGCCACGGAGCTCTTCGCGTACTACCCGGTGCAGGTCGAGAAAGTGCTCGAGCGTTTCGAGACGATGTGCGCGGAGTTCGGCGAGGAGCACGTGCGCGCGGGATACGACGCCGAGGAGCTCGCGGTGCTCGACGAATTCCTCGGGCATGGGCGGGCGGTGCGGGACGAACGCGCGCGCGCGGCGGCCGCGAACGAGTTGCCGGACTTCATTCCGCTCGTGCGCGGCTGGGGCGGCGTCACGATCGCGTACCGCAAGTCGATGCTCGACTCGCCGGCGTATCGCCTCAACTACGAGGAGATCGACAAAGCGTTCGAGGAAGGCATCGCGTACGCGGAGATGCTCTCGCCGGTCGAGGCGGTCTCCGACGCGTACGGCCACGTGCAATCGTTGCTCTTCGAAAAGCAGATCGTCGAAGACGGCCGCTGGAAAGACTCCGGCACGATCGTCGAGCTTCCGGCGCGGACGGTCATGATCGCGGCGGGCACGAGCCCGAACGTCATCTACGAGAAAGAACATCCGGGCACGTTCAAGCTCGACCAGTGGAAGCAGTTCTTCCAGTCGCACGCGCTCGGCGACGGGCTCGAGCTCATTCAGGACGACGAGGCGGCGCGCGAGCGCGGCTTCTTCACGTCGTACCAGCATCCGTCGCGGCGCGAGAAGCTCATCAGCTTCTACGGCGACAACCATCCGACGTACGCGGGCAACGTCGTGAAGGCCATGGCCTCGGCGAAAGATGGATATCCACGCGTCGTCTCCGTCTTCGCGCACGAGCTGCTGACGATGGATCGTTCTGTCGATGCGCAGCGCGCGCGCGACGCGCGGTGGCGCGAGCTCGTGGCCACGCTCGACGACGGCCTCGTCGCGCGTGTGCACGAGGTCAATCGCCTCACGCCGACGATCGTCGAAGTGGTCGTGCGCGCGCCGTTCGCCGCTCGTCACTTCCAGCCCGGCCAGTTTTTCCGGCTGCAGAACTTCGAGGCGCTCGCGCCGCGCGCCGGCGGCTCGTCGCTGGCGATGGAAGGCATCGCGCTCACCGGCGCGTCGACCGATCCCCAGCGCGGACTGCTCTCCGTGATCGTGCTCGAGATGGGCGGCTCGTCGCGTTTGTGCGCGCTCCTGAAGAAAGACGAACCGGTGGTGCTGATGGGACCGACCGGCACGCCGACCGAGATTCCGTCCAACGAGACCGTGCTCCTCGCCGGCGGCGGCCTCGGCAACGCGGTGCTCTTCTCGATCGCGCGCGCTCTCAAGGACAACAACTGCCGCGTCGTCTACTTCGCCGGCTACAAGAAAGCCGCCGACGTGTTCAAGCGCGACGAGATCGAGGCCGGCACCGATCAGGTGATCTGGTCCGTCGACGCGGGCGAACCGATCGAGCCGCGCCGCGAGCAGGACCTCGGCTTCGTCGGCAACATCGTGCAGTCGATGCTCTGGTACGCCTCGCAACCGCGCATGTTCGACCTGCGCGACGCGCGGCGCCTCATCGCCATCGGCTCCGACGGCATGATGCGCGCGGTGAAAGACGCGCGTCACCACGCGCTCGCGCCGTTCCTCGACGCCGCGCACGTCGGCATCGGCTCGATCAACTCGCCGATGCAATGCATGATGAAGCAAGTCTGCGCGCAGTGCCTGCAGCGCCACGTCGATCCGGTCACGGGCAAGGAATCGTTCGTCTTCAGCTGCTTCAACCAGGATCAGGAGCTCGATCACGTCGACTTCGTGAACCTGCGCGCGCGGCTGCGGCAGAACACTGTGCTCGAGAAGCTGACCAATTTGTGGCTCACGCGCGTGATGGCGGACGCGCCGCACCTGTAAACTGGCGGCATGTCCTCGTCCTCCCCCGCTCCCGGACAACAACAGTGGTATGCGGGGCTGCCGCCGAAGGGCGAGCGCGACCTCGACGCGGACGAGCGCGCGCATCTCGCGACGCTGCGGCGCGAGGCGCGCCGCGAATGGATCCTCAACCATGTGGCCATCGCGGCGATCCTCGCCGGCGGCGTCGCCGCGGCGTGCTTTCCGCAAACGCGCACGTTCGCGCTTCCCGTCGTCTGGACGACGATCCTCGGACTGCGCTCGCGCCGCGCGCAGTCGCTCGGACGCATCCGCGCGTTTCTCGCCGCGTCGCTGCGCGATCTCGAGCGCGGACGCGTGCTGATCTGCGGCAACGATGAGGTCGCAATCGAGGTGCTGCCGGAATCCGACCTGCTGTGGAGCGTGAACGGCGCGCGCAAGTACGAGCGCGTGTTCGTCGCGCGCGGCGCGACGGCGGTCGTGCCCGATCACGCGGTGATGGCCGCGAACTTCCTGAAGCCGGTGAACGAGAACGTGGCCGCGCACCAGCGCCGCCTCAGCGACGACGAGCTCGGCGAACTGCGGCGGCACATGCCCGCGGTGACGTTCCAGCGCGCGCTCCTGGCGGTGCTCGGCGTGGCCGCGATCGTCGCCGGTCTCGTCGGCGCGATCGACATCCACGGCGGAATGATCGTGCTCGCGGCGCTCGGCGGCTTCATCGCGTGGCGCACGATTCCGCCGCTCGTGAAGACGATGCGCGCGCGGATGAGCATCCGCCGCGACGTCGCCGAGCGCTACGCGGTCATCGTCCGCGCCTCGGGTGCCGACACGACGATCGAGTTCCTGCCGCACTCGGGGATTCTGTGGACCGAGGATGCGCAGCCGGCGCGCTGGCGCCGCGTCATGCAGTCGTGGTGAGCGCGTCCGCCACCGCGTCTGCATGCGAGAACACGCACGCGTGCGCGCCCGGCACCTCGGTCGTCGGCGCGGCATCGCGATCGGGAATCGGATCGCGCACGCCGGCGAGAAAACGCGCGTCGCGCGGCGGCGCCGCGGCGATGTCGGGCGCGTAGCGCAGCCACGTCAGCAGCCAGCGCGCGACGCCGGTGCGCCAGTACGCGGCGACGACATAGCGAAAGAGCGCGAACGGCTCGCGCAGTGCGTCGAGCGCGAGCAGGCCGAAGAGCCGCGCATTCGGAAAAGGGCGATGCGTCCAGAGCGCGCCGATGCACACCGCCTCGCGCACGACGTCGGGCCGCAGACGCGCGAGACGCGCGACCGCGTTGCAGCCGATCGAATGACCGACCCACACCGCATCGCGAATGCCGAGCGCATCGCTCCACGCCGCGAGGACGCGCGCGTGTTCGTCCGGCGGCATCGCGCGCGCGTTCGCGCTCTCGCCGAAGCCGGGCAGATCGGGCGCGATCGGATTCCAGCCGCGCGCGAACAGTTCGCGCGCGAGACGGCCGAGGTACGCGCTCGACATGCCGAGGCCGTGCAGGAGGACGATGTCGCGGCGATGTCCGGCTTCGCGATGGGCGATGCCGTCGACGAAGCCCGCGATGCCCCACGTGAAACGCGGCGGCGCGGGCGCGTGCATCAGACGCGACTCGACTTCATCGAAGAACGCGAGCGCGGCGTCGTTGAATGCTTCCGGCGCGTCCCACATCGGCACGTGCGCCGCGCGCGGCAGCACGACGAGTCGCGAACCTTCGATCGCGCGCTGCATCGCCTCGCCATACACGAGCGGCACGAGCGGATCGTCCTCGCCCCACACGAGGAGTGCCGGCACGCGCAGCGCGTGCAAGTCCTCGCGCAGATCGCCGAGCAGCACGCGCGTTCCCGCAACTGCGATCGAGGCCGGGCCCGCGCGCAGGAAGTCGGGCACGAGCACCCGCGCGATGCGTGCGAGGCGCAGCGATCGGGGAAGCATCCGCACGTGTGGACGCGGATCGAGATGGAACGGCAGTCCCGTCGCGGAGACGAGCAGCAGCGAGCGCACGAGCTCGGGACGCGCCGCGGCGAGCGCGATCGCGAGCTGGCCGCCCATCGAGTGTCCGACGAGATGCACCGGCTCGCCGAACGTCTCGAGCCAGCGCGCGAGCAGCGCCGTCGTCTCCTCGAGCGGCGGCAGCACCGCGGGCGTGCCGAGGAAGCGGCGATTGCGGCCGAAGCCGACCAGATCGACCGCGGCGACGAGATGCCGCGCCGCGAGCGCTTCGATGTTGCGCGACCACCAGCGCGTCGAGCCGCTCAGGCCGTGCAGCAGCACGACCGGCGTGCCCGCGCCCACGCGCGTCTCCCACAGCGCGTACGGCGGAAACGCGAGGCGCGCCGTTACCGCCCCAGCCTCCCGTGCTCGACCATCAGACAGCGGTCCTGCACGACTTGGATGCCCGCTTCCGCGAGACGCCGAGCGGCCTCGTCGTTGCGAATGCCGAGCTGGAACCAGACCGACTTCGGTTTCGCCGCGATGATGTCGTCGACGTGCGGCGGGATGTCCTGCGGGCGGCGGAAGACGTTCACCATGTCGATCGGACGCCCGATCGCGGCGAGCGAGCGGAAGACCGGCTTGCCGAGGATCTCCGTCACCTCCGGGTAGTAAACGGGAACGGGGATGATGTCGAAGCCGGCGGAAGCCATGTGCTCGGGGACGTAGAACGCCGCCTGTCCGGAATGCGACTCCGGCTTCATGCCGAGGACCGCAATCGTTTTCGTGTCGCGCAGCAGCTCCGCGATGCCGCGGTTGTCGGTGACGAGGTTGGCCTGCCAGTCGGTCATCGTTTCTCCTCTGAGGCGCGTACGTTATCAGAGCTTTTTTCGGCGATGTGGAAAGAAGCCGCGGGATGCGCGCGTTTACCAGCCGCAAAGGAACCCAGTCCCATGAACAACGGTCCGGTCGTCGTCACGCGCACGTCGCGTTTTGTTGTTGCCGTGTTCGCTTTGCTCGTCGCGGGTGGCGCGTTCGCCGCCGATGCGACGCAGCAGTATCTCGTCGCCACGAAGCACGCCTTCAAGACGGGCGGTCTCGCGGAAGCGATCCGCGACGCCGGCGGTACCGTGCGTCCGCGCAACGTCGTCGGTTTCCAGACCTTCGACGGCTTCGCCGCCGACCTCACGCCGGAGGAAGTCGCGGCGCTGCGCAACTCGGCCAGCGTCCGCTGGATCGAGCCGGTCGTCGAGCGTCACGCCTTCAGCGCGATCAAGAACAACACCGTGCAGACGGTGCCGTACGGCGTGGCGATGATCCATTCGCACGAGGCGAACCTCGGCCATCGCAGCGGCGTCGTGAACGTCGCCGTCGTCGACACCGGCATCGACTATCGCCATCCCGAGCTCGCGCCGGTGTACATGGGCGGCTACAACTTCGTGGCCAGCACGCCCGATCCGATGGACGACGCGGGCCACGGCACGCACGTCGCCGGCACGATCGCCGCGGCCGACAACCAGAGCGGCGTCGTCGGCGTCACGCCGGGCATCCGCCTCTGGGCGGTGAAGGTGCTCAACGCGCAGGGCAGCGGCACGAACTCGCGCATCCTCCGCGGCCTCGACTGGGTCGTGCAGCAGAAGCAGACGCTCGGCGGGAACTGGGTCGTGAACATGTCCCTCGGCGGCGCTTCCGCGAGCCAGGCCGAAGCGGAAGCGTTCCAGCGAGCCTCCGACGCGGGCGTCATCGTCGTCGCCGCGTCGGGCAACGACTCCACTGCAGACACGCCCGCGCCGGTCTCGTATCCGGCCGCGTATCCGAGCGTCTTCGCCGTCGGCGCCGTCGATCAGAACTCCGCCATCGCCGACTTCTCGAATCAGGGTCCCGAGCTCGCCGTCGTCGCGCCGGGCGTGCACGTCCTCTCGACGGTGCCCCTCGGCACCGGCACCGCGTCGTACCTGCGCAGCGGCAACGCGGAGAAGTTCGCGTCCGCGCTCGACGGCGCGCCGATCTCGACCGTCACCGGCCAGTACGTCTACTGCGGCCTCGGACGTCCCGAGGATTTCCCCGCCGATCTCTCCGGCAAGATCGCGCTCATCCAGCGCGGTGAGCTCTTCTTCGGCGACAAGACCCGCAACGCGAAAGAGCGCGGCGCGATCGCCGTCGTCATCTACAACAACGACGACTCCGCGATCTCCTGGACGCTCGTCAACGACGCCGACCCGACCACGAAGACGTACGCGTGGCCGCTCGCCGTCGGCATCACGAAAGCGGACGGTGAGGCGCTGAAGGCCGCTGGCACCGGCACGATCACCATCGCGAACGAGACCGACGACTACGGCTACCTCAACGGCACGTCGATGGCGACCCCGCACGTGACCGCCGCCGTCGCGCTGCTGTGGACGCTCGCCCCGAGCGCGACTCCCGCGCAGCTCAAGACCACGCTCCTGCAGACCGCCACCGACCTCGGCACCCCCGGCGCCGACACCGTCTTCGGCGCGGGCCTCATCGACCTGAACGCCGCCGCCAACCGCCTCGCCCCCGCCGCATTCGGCCCGTCGCGCCCGACCACCGGCCGCCGCTTCGGACACCGCGGCTGATTCTTCGCCATGAACCCGAAAACGCCGGCCGCGAGGCCGGCGTTTTCATTTTGGGGGGCTAGAATCACGCGATGGTGAAGGAGCAGATCGTTCGTCGCGATCCCGACATCATGGGCGGAGAACCGGTGTTCGCCGGCACGCGCGTGCCGGTCTACAACCTGTTCGACTATCTCGAAGCCGGCGATTCGCTCGATGAGTTCCTAGAGCAGTTTCCTTCCGTGAGTCGCGAGCAGGCGGTCGGCGCACTCGAACTGGCGAAGGACGCGGTCATCGGCAGTTGAGACTTCTCGTCGACGAGTCGCTGCCTGTCGCATTCGCGGCCGAACTGCGCGGCCACGACGTGACCACCGTTCGCGCGCAAGACTGGCTCGGCCTGCGAAACGGCGTGTTGCTCCGCGCCGCCGTGGATGCCGGGATCGAAGTCTTCATCACCGCCGACAAAGCTCTGCGCCATCAGCAGAACCTGGCGGACATCGGCATCGCCGTCGTCCTGATCACGCGCGTGCGGAACCGCATGTCCGATCTGCGTCCGCTCGTTCCGCACGTGCTCGCGGCAATCTCGCGAATCGAGCGCGGACGACTCCTGATCGTTGAGGGCTGAACGCGCGCCTTCACGGCCGCACATCCAAATCCCTCGCATCGCGCAGCGGCGCCGGCGCCACCTCACTCTCGTGCGCGAGCAGCACGCGTTTCGCGCCGGCGTCGCCGCGGAGGGCGAGCAGTTCGTCGCGGTAGCGGGCGGCGAAGAACGCGGGGACGCCGAGCGTTCCGTCGTAGCTGCTTGCGGCGAGTGGCGAATGCGTCGCGATGAGCGCGCGCAGATGCATCGCATCGACGCCAGGTTGGTCGCAGACGAGCAGCAGCACGTCGCCTTCGCACGCGGCGACGCCGGCGCGGATGGATGACGCGATGCCTTCGGCGGCATCCGCGTTCTCCACGATCGTCACGTCGAGCTCGCGCAGCGCATCGCGGATTTGCAGCGCGTTCGCGGGAATCACCACGATCGTCCGCGCGACGGCACGCGCGACGCGCGCGGCGCCGCGCACGAGCGGCTCGCCGTCGACTTCGAACAGCTGCTTCGGACTGCCGAAGCGGCGCGAGAAGCCGGCGGCGAGCACGATCGCGGTCAGGGGCACGCGGCTTCCGGCTCGTGGATCGGCGCGCGGCGTTCCTGCAGCGCGCGCGCATCGCGTCCGTGCAGCACGGCCTGCACCTCCGCCACGATCGACAGCGCGATCTCCTCGGGTGTCTCCGCGCCGAGGTCGAGTCCGATCGGTCCGCGCAGACGATCCGCGTGCGCGCGGGCCGCGTCGCTGACGTGCGCGAGCAGTTCCTCGCGGCGACGTTTCGGCCCGAGGATGCCGACGTAACGCACCGGCGACGGCAACAACAGCTCGAGCAGTTCGACGTCGTGCAGGAAGTTGTGCGTCATCACCACCGCGGCATCGAACGCGTGCACGTCGACGTCGCGCGCGGCCGCGGCGAAGCGCGTCGCATCCCAGCCGAGTTGCTGCGCGAACGCGACGAGCGGCGCGACGTCCGGACCGTTGCCGAAGATCGCCAGCGCGCGCGGCGGCTCGATGACTTCGACGAGCAGCTCGCGTTCGCCGAGACGCGTGGTCCAGACCACCGGCTCGCGTCCGTTGCGGCGGAACGCGTCGATCGCCGGCGGATGTGCGGCGTCGAACGGCTCGACGAGCAACTCGAGCGTCCCGCGGCATCCGAGGCCGCTGCCGAAGACGAGATCCGCATCGCTCGTGCTGTCGTACGTCACGACTCGCGGCGTGAAGTCCGCCAGCCATTCGTGCATGCGCTCGGCGAGATCGCGTTCGATGCAGCCGCCGCTCACGAGTCCGCACGCGACCGCACCATCCGCGAGCACCGCGCGCGCGCCGGCGCGGCGATACGTCGAGCCCGACGTACGCAGCAGCGTCACGAGCACGCCGCGGCGGCCGTCGCGCATGATCGCGCGCTCCGCGTCGAGCACTCGATCGAGCTCACGGCTCACAACAGTTTCTCCAGCGTGATCGGCAGGTCGCGCACGCGTTTGCCGGTGGCGTGATAGACGGCGTTCGCGATGGCCGGCGCGACGCCGACGATACCGACCTCGCCGATGCCTTTCGCGCCGATCGGATTGACGTGCGGGTCCTGCTCCTCGAGCATCAGGATCGTGAGGTTGCGCACGTCCGCGTTCACCGGAACAAGATACTCGCCGAAGTTGACGTTGGTATACGAGCCGAAGCGGCGGTCGAGGTGCGTCTCCTCGAGCAGCGCCATACCGATGCCCTGCACGATGCCGCCGAGGAACTGACTGTGCGCCGTCTTCGCATTGAGGATGCGGCCGCCGGCGAACGCGCTCACCATCCGCCGCAGCCGCACGAGACCGAGGTCGGGATCGACGCTCACTTCCGCGAAGTGACAGCCGAAGGCATGCGCGGAGTAATGCGCCTCCTCGGGGTCCGGCTTCGCGTCGACACGCGTCTCGACATCCGGCGTGTAATGCGCGTGCAGCAGCGCGGCGTAGTCGTTCGCGTTCGCGATCTCGTCGCCGCCGTTGAGCGCAACGAGCTTCTGCCGCAGCTCGCGGGCGACCTGATAGACGGCGGATCCGACGCTGGCCGCAGTCATCGAGCCGGCGGAGATCGGCGCCTGCGGCAGGTTCGTGTCGCCGTACTCGAAGCGCACGCGTTCCGCGGGAATGCCGAGCGTTTCCGCTGCGAGCTGCGCCATCACCGTCGCGGTGCCCATGCCCATCTCGTGCGAGCCAGACGACACGACCACCGTGCCGTCGTCGTTCATCCGCGCGCGCGCCGAGGCGGGCGAGCGGTGCGACGGATACGTCGCGCTGGCCATGCCCTGGCCGACGAGCAGGCGACCGTCGCGCATCGAACGCGGCTCGCGTTTGCGGTCCGCCCAGCCGAAGCGCGCCGCCGCGCGCTCGTAGCACTCGCGCAGCGACTTGCTCGACCACGGCTTGCCGTCGCTCGGATCTTCCTCCGCGTAGTTGATGAGGCGGAGCTGCACCGGATCGATGTTGACCGCGTACGCCAGCTCGTCCATCGCCGACTCGAGCGCGAACATGCCGGGGTTCTCGCCGGGCGCGCGCATGTACGTCGGGCTGGAGACGTTGAGATCGACGACGAGGTTCTCGGCGCGCATGTTGGGCGTCGCGTACATGACGCGCGTCGGGCGCGTGAAGCGCTCGTTGTAGTCGCAGACGGCGTTCGACTGGCTGATGCCCTCGTGAATGATCGACACGAGCTTGCCGTCGGACGTCGCGCCGAGGGCCACGCGCTGCTCGGTTTCGGGCCGATGGCCGTTCGTGAAGAAGAGCTGCTTGCGCGGCAGCCAGAGCTTCACGGGACGCTTCACCTCGCGCGCGGCCAGCGCGCCGACGAGCACGTGCGGCCAGGTCGAGCCCTTGCTGCCGAACGCGCCGCCGACGAACGGCGAGACGACGTGGACGTTCTCTTTGGGGATGCCGAACGCGTGCGCGATGGTCTGGCGCGACGCGAAGATGTTCTGCGACGAATCGTGCAACGTGACGCGATCGCCATCCCAGGCGACGACAATCGAATGCGCCTCGATCGGATTGTGATGGTGATACGGCGTGCGATACGTGCGATCGATCTTCACCGCGGCGCCGGCGAACGCGCCCTCGGGATCGCCTTTCACGAACGGCGGCGCCTGCTGCGCGCCTTTGTCCTTCGCCTCGTGACGCAGCGCGTTCATGTCGGTACGTCCGGGACGCGCGTCGTACGTCACCTCGACGAGCTCCGCGGCGTGCGTCGCGTGTTCGAGCGTGTCGGCGACGACGACGGCGATCTGCTGGCCGAGGTAGTGGATCGTGCCGTCGCTGAACGGCGTCGCGCGCGGCTCGGCGAAATTGCCGGAAGGCTGTCCGCCGCCTTGCTGCTGCCCTCCGGATTGGCCGCCTTGCTTCTGGCCGGATGTACCTCCGGAGGCGCCTCCACCAGTGCCGCCACCGGCCGCGCCGCCGCTCGCGGAACCGCCGCCGCCGGTCTCGCTCTTGCCGCCGCCCTGCGACGGCGGCGGGTTGAGCTTCGACGCGTTGACGTGCGAGAGCACGGCGAGGACGCCCGGCGCTTTCTTCGCCGCGGTCGTGTCGATCGCGCGGATCGTTCCCGACGGAATCGTCGACGAGACGACGACGGCGTGCACGAGGTTCGGGAGGTTGTTCTCGGCGGCGTAGCGCGCGGTGCCGGTGACTTTCGCGCGACCGTCGACGCGGTCGCGCCCCGCGCCGATCATCGGAATCTCGCTCATGCGGCACCTCCGGCGAGATCGCCGAGCGCACGGACGAGCGTGCGCTTCGCGAGCTCGATCTTGAAGTCGTTCTGGCCGTAGCCGCGCGCGTCCTTCAGCTCCACATCCGCGGCGGCGCGGAAGACGTCTACCGTCGCCGCTTTCCCGATGAGCACCGCCTCGGCGGCACGCGCGCGCCACGGCTTCGTGCCGATGCCGCCGAACGCCACGCGCGCGCCGCGGATCGTGTTGCCGTCCAGCGCGAGACCGACCGCGGCCGATGCGAGTGCGAACTCGTACGACGAACGGTCGCGCACCTTGAGATACGACGAGTGCGCGGCGTGCGGCGCGTCCGGCAGGAAGACCGACGTGATGAGCTCCCCGTGCGCGAGGTCGTGCTCGAGATGCGGCGTGCGTCCGGGGAGCAGATGGAAGTCGACCGCGTTCACGCGCCGCTCGCCCTTCGGCCCGTGCAGCGTGAGCACGCCGTCGAGCGCGGCGACGGCGACGGCGAAGTCGGACGGATGCGTGGCGATGCAGGCGTCCGACGTGCCGATCACCGCCTGCATGCGGTTCTCTCCTTCGCGCGCCGAACAGCCGCTGCCAGGATTGCGCTTGTTGCACGGCGTCCAGATCAGCTCGCGAAAGTACGGGCAGCGCGTGCGCTGCATGAGATTGCCGCCGATCGACGCGGCGTTCCGCAACTGCGGCGACGCGCTGAGGAGCAGCGCCTGCGACACCGCGGGAAAGCGCTGCTGCACGAGCGGATGCGCGGCCACGTCGGACATGCGCGCGAGCGCGCCGATGCGAATGCCGCCGCTCACCGCTTCGATCGACGCGAGCGGCAGCGCGTTGACGTCGACGACGTGCGCCGGCCGCTCGACCGTGCACTTCATCAGGTCGATGAGGTTCGTGCCGCCCGCGACGAACTTCGCCGATTCGCGCGACCCCGATTTCACCGCCTCGGGCACCGTCGACACGCGCACGTAATCAAAGGGATGCATGCGCGCCTCCGTTCTTCTCCGCGTCGCGGATCGCGGCGACGATGTTCACGTACGCGCCGCAACGGCAGATGTTCCCGCTCATCCATTCGCGGATCTCGTCATCGCTGCCGGTGTGCCCTTCGCGCAGCAGCGCGACCGCGGAGCAGATCTGCCCCGGCGTGCAGTAGCCGCACTGGAAGCCATCGTGGCGGATGAATGCGGCCTGCACCGGATGCAGCTGGCCGTTCTGCGACAGCCCTTCAATCGTGACGATCTGCTGGTGCTCGTGCATGACGGCGAGCGTGAGACAGGAGTTGACGCGGCGGCCGTCGACGAGCACCGTGCACGCGCCGCACGCGCCCTGATCGCAGCCTTTCTTCGTGCCGGTGAGATCGAGCCGCTCGCGCAGCGCGTCGAGGAGCGTCGTGCGCGGGTCGAGCCGCAGCGCGTGCGGCTTGCCGTTCACATTGAGCGTGACGCTCACTGCATTCGGCCCCGCGTCGTGCGCCGCCGCCGCTGCTTTTTCTTCGCCGAGCAACGGAGCGACGAGCGCGCTCGCGGTCACGACCGCGGAGCCGATCAGGAACGAGCGACGCGTCGCATGCAGCGGCGACTCCTGCGGCGGTGCCGCCGCTGCATCTTCCTGCGGCGCGTCGTGGTCATCGGGCGGAGTCCAGCAGGGCGGCAAGGTCATCGGTGACGTCTCCTTTCGACGTCCAACGCGCGTGCAGTGCGCGCGCCACCATGCCGTCCCGCGGACTCTACGGACGCGCGGTCACGAGCTGTTCGAGCCGCTCCTCGCGATGCACGCGACCCGTGCGCGAGTCGGTCCAGTCGAGCACGACTTCGAACGCGTACGAGCCGCCGAGCAGCGCCTTGTCGATCGTCACGCCGTAGAAGCCGCGCTTCTCTTCCTTCAGCGTGACGGTCTCGGCGTCCGACGGCAGCAGTTGCGCGAGCTGCGCCGGCGTGAGCGACGCGAGCGCGCGCTCCGTCGCCGACAGCGGATCGCCGTGCGTTTCGGGGCGTTGCTTCACGACCTTCACATCGCGCAGCACGGCCTCGAGCGTCTTCCTCGGACGCAGCACGCGCACGCGCACCGCGCCCGCGGGCAGATGCGTGAGCGGCTTGCCGTCGTACGAGAGCTCCGCGCGCAGATGCATCTCCTGCCCAACGCCCGGGTGCGGCGGATCGAGCGTCAGCCGGTAGTCGAGGTGCCGCTCGAGGAAGAAGACGTTGAGCGTGTACGGGATCGGCGCTTTCTGATCGAGTAGCTTTCCGCGCACGCGCACGCTCCACGTGCCGACGTCGGACGGCCGCAGATCGAACGTCTGCAGCGACGCCTGCGGCAGATGCTCGCCGCGCGTCGGCGTCGCGCGCTTCGTGCTGCCGGGACGGAAGACTTCGAGCTCGAGCGCGTTGCGCAGCGGCGGCGTCCACTGCAGCGAGAAGACGACGCGGCGCGCCGACTTGTCGACGATCACCGGCTTCGCGGCGGTCGGCCCGAGGCCGGCGAGCGAGGCGGACTGGCGCGTCGCGATCGATGCCGTGTTGCCTTTGAGACTCGACACGAGCGTCATGCCGAACGCGTCGAACATCGTCGTCGCGTTGACGCTGATGTACGAACGCCCCGCGGTCTCGAACGAGATGTTGCGCAGCAGGTTCTCGTCGACCGCGGCCGGCGTGCCGAAGCCGATCGTCTGGATCGGGATGAAACGCTGACGCAGCTCCGCCGCCAGTCCCGCGACCGGCGTGAGGCTCAGGAAGCCGCTCGGCGCCGCGGTGATGAGCGGCGCGGTGTTCTGCATGCCGTCGGTGACGACGATGCACGTGAGGTCGTGCGCGGGATCGTTCTTCCACTGCTGGTGCGCGGCGTTGATGCCGGCGCCGATCGACGTCGATGCGCCCGGCGTCAAACCATCGATCGCGCCGGTCACCGCATCCCACGGTCCCGGCGCCGCCGACGAGCCGCGCTTCACGAAGAAGTTCGCGGGCGGCACGCCGCCGGCGAGCGACTGCGGCGTGGCCGTGCTGTCGAAGAGCACGACGCCGATGCGGTCTTCCGACCAGTCGCCGCTGCCGGTCGGCGCGTCGATCTGCCGCCATTGCGCAACGAACGCTTTGGCGGCCGACTTGAGAATGGCCGCCTTCGACGTCGGGAAATTCGGTCCCGCGTCGGGCGGCGGATCGGCCATGCTCCCCGACTTGTCGAGCACGAGGATCACATCGAGCGGCAGACGGCCGCGATTCGTCGCGCTGAGCGCCGGCGCGACGCCGTCCGCGGCGGGCACGATCGTGGCCGCCATGTCCGCGACGCGGCGCGAGACGTCGGAGCATTCCGCATTCGGCGCGCCGACGACGAAGGAGCTCAGGCGGTACTCGACGACGTCCTGCGCGCCGGAGAAACGCAGCGCGATGTTCTTCTCGGTCGCGCCGGCACCCGCGCAGAAATCTGCGCCGAAGTTCGAGAGCGGGCGGTAGCGGATCATGACCGCGTTGCCGGGGCCGCTCGAGAACGCGATCGAATCGCCGGCGACCGTCTGCGTCGCGCCGAGCGCGATCGTCGCGCTGCCGCCGACGACGAGCTGCGCGCCGGCGGGCGCGGCGTTCAGGCCGAGGACGATGCGGACTTCGCCGATCTCCTGCGTCGCGTCGAACCGTTGCGGAATCGTCAGCGTGAAGCTCTCGCTCGCCGCGCCCACACGCGGGAAGAGCGCGAGCACCGTCGCGGCGACGGTGAAGATCGCTCGTTTCATCTCATCCTCCTCGATTGAAAGACGGATTGAATCATGGACGGCGAGCTGGACGGCGTGACGTTCGCCACATTCGCGGCAGAGCGCGGTAGCATTCATCCCTTGCGACAGCCCGATGCCCTCTCGATGCAGGAGCGGATCGACCGCTTCGACTGGTCGCAGACTCCCATCGGCGCGCGCGAGGCGTGGCCGCAGAGTCTTCGCACGTCGCTGAGCATCTGTCTCGCGTCGCGGTTCCCGATCCTGATCTGGTGGGGCCCGGAGCTGATCAAGCTCTACAACGACGCCTACGCCCAAATCCTCGGCACAAAACATCCCCAAGCCCTCGGCCGCCCCGGCCGCGACGTGTGGCCCGAGATCTGGCCGATCATCGGCCCGATGCTCACGCAGGTCATGCGCGAGGGAAAAGCGACGTGGTCCGACGATCAGATGCTGCTGATGGATCGCCACGGCTACGCCGAGGAAACGTACTTCACGTTCTCGTACAGCCCGATCGTCGACGAGAGCGGCGGCATCGGCGGCATCTTCACGGCGGTGTTCGAGACGACGTCGCGCGTGATCGGGCAGCGCCGCCTCGACACGCTGCGCGAGCTCGCCGCGCGCGCGAGCGTGGCGCGTTCCGTCGAGGAAGCGTGCCGCAACGCCGCGGACCTGCTCGAGGCGAATCCGCACGACGTGCCGTTCGCCGCGATCTACCTGCGCCGCCCCGGCAACCGCGCCGAATGCATCGCCGCGGTCGGACGTCCACCCGTGCATCCGCCGTCGCACTTCGACTGGAACGAGCCGCCGGAGATCTGGCCGGGACGCGCGATCGCGCTGCCGCTCAACGTGCCGGGCGAGGAAGAGACGACCGGCCTGCTCGTGGCCGGCATCAGCCCGCACCGCGCGCTCGACGACGACTACCGCGCGTTTTACACGCTCGTGGCCGGCCACATCACCACGGTCATCGCGGACGCGCGCGCGTACGAGGTCGAACGGCAGCGCGCCGAGGCGCTCGCGGAGCTCGACCGCGCGAAGACGGCGTTCTTCTCGAACGTCTCCCACGAGTTCCGCACGCCGCTCACGCTGATGCTCGGTCCGATCGAGGAGCTGCTCGCGGCCGATGAGGTGGATGCCACGACGCGCGACCGGCTCGCGCTCGCGCACCGCAACGCGCTGCGGCTGCTGAAGCTCGTGAACACGCTGCTCGACTTCTCGCGCATCGAGGCGGGACGCATCGACGCCGCGTACGAGCCGACCGCGCTCGCGGAGCTCACCGCCGATCTCGCCGGCGTGTTCCGCTCCGCCATCGAGCGCGCCGGGCTGCGCTTCCTCGTCGATTGCCCGCCGCTCTCCGAGCCGGTGTACGTCGATCGCGAGCTGTGGGAGAAGCTCGTCCTCAACCTGCTGTCGAACGCCTTCAAGTTCACGTTCGACGGCGAGATCGAAGTCGCGCTGCGCGAACACGACGACCGCGTCGAGCTGACCGTGCGCGATACCGGCACCGGCATTCCGGAAGACGAGCTGCCGCATCTCTTCGAGCGCTTCCATCGCGTGAAGAACGCGCGCGGCCGCACGTTCGAGGGCAGCGGCATCGGCCTCGCGCTCGTGCAGGAGCTCGCGCGCTTGCACGGCGGCAGCGTGCGCGCGGAGAGCGTCGTCGATCGCGGCACCACGTTCACAGTGAGCATTCCGCGCGGCAGCGCGCATCTTCCGCCCGAGCGCATCGGCGCGCCGCGAAAGCTCGCGACGTCCTCGGTGCGCGGCGAGATGTATCTCGACGAGCCGCTGCGCGCGCTCGAAGCCGCGCCGGAAACCGCACCGGACGTTTCACAGTTCGGCGGCGAGCGCGCGCGCATCCTCCTCGCCGACGACAACGACGACATGCGCGAGTACGTGCAGCGCATCCTCGGCCACACGTACGAAGTCGAAGCCGTGGCGGACGGCGCGGCCGCGCTCGACGCCGCGCGGCGCAAGCTCCCCGACCTCGTGCTCTCCGACGTCATGATGCCGGTGCTCGACGGCTTCGAGCTGCTGCGCGCGCTGCGCGGCGACGAGCGCACGTGCGGCGTGCCGGTGATCCTCCTCTCCGCGCGCGCCGGCGAAGAGTCGCGCGTCGAAGGACTCGAAGCGGGCGCGGACGACTACCTGATCAAACCGTTCAGCGCGAAGGAGCTCCTCGCGCGCGTCGACGCGCACGTGCGCATGCAGCGCATCCGCCGCGACGTCCAGCGCGCGCTCGCGGCATCCGAGGCGAAGTTCGCGACCGCGTTCGACCGCAGCCCGCTCGCGCTCACGATCACCTCCGCCGCCGATGGCCGCCTCATCGACGTCAACGACGGCTTCGTGCGCCTCACCGGCTACTCGCGCGCCGAGGCGCTCGGACGCACGCCGGAAGAGCTCGGGCTGTGGATCGATCCCGAAGTGCGCGCGGCCGGACTGGCGCGGATGCGCGCGGGCGAGCACATCACCGACGTCGAAGCATCGTTCCGGATGAAGGACGGCAGCCAGCTGACGTGCATGGTCGGCGCGGCGCTGGTCGACATCAGCGGGCGGCCGTGCATCCTCACGTCCGTCGTCGACATCACCGATCGCAAGCGCGCGGAAGAAGCGAAGGACGCGTTCCTCGCGACGCTGTCGCACGAGCTGCGCACGCCGCTCACGTCCGGCTACGGCTGGGCGAAGCTGCTCGCGCGCACGCGCGATCCGCAGATGCTCGACACCGGCCTGCGCGCGATCGAGGAGAGCTTCGCCAATCAGATGAAGCTCATCGACGATCTGCTCGACGTCTCGCGCATCGTGTCGGGAAAGCTGCACGTCGACTTCCAGCCGCTCGACCTCGGCTCGGTCATCGATGCCGCGGTGGAGATGGTGCGGCCGTCCGCGGAGGCGAAGCAGATCGCGCTGCGCGTCGGCGCGCGCGACGTCGTGCCCGTCTACGGCGACGCGACGCGGCTCAAGCAGGTGTTCGGCAACCTGCTCGTCAACGCGATCAAGTTCACGCCGCGCGGCGGCGCCGTCGACGTCGCGCTGCGGCACCGCGACGACGGCGGCGCGGGACACGCGGAAGTCGTCGTGCGCGATACCGGCGAAGGCATCGACCCGAAGTTTCTCCCGCACGTCTTCGACCGTTTCCGCCAGGCCGACGCGTCGTCGAGCCGCAAGCACGGCGGCCTCGGCCTCGGCCTCGCGATCGTGTCGTCGCTCGTCGAGGCGCACAGCGGCAACATCCGCGCCGAAAGCGAAGGCATCGGCAAGGGCTCATCGTTCATCGTCACGCTGCCGCTGCTCGAGCACGGCTCGCGCGTCGCCGCCGCCGAGACCGCGCATACGCCGCGCGACGCGCGCGAGCTCGCCGGCACGCGCATCCTCGTCGTCGACGACGACCCTGGCGCGCGGCAGCTCATGACGCGGGTGCTCCAGTCGTCCGGCGCAACCGTGCTCGCGTGCGCGAATGCCGCCGACGCGTTCAAGGCCGTGAACGAGTGGCGTCCCGACGTGCTCGTGAGCGATCTCGCCATGCCGCACGAAGACGGCTACGCGCTGCTGCGCCGCCTGCGCGAGCATGGCAAACGGCTGCCCGCGCTCGCGATCACCGCGTACGTGCGGCCCGAGGACGAGGAGCGCGTGCGCGAGGCCGGCTTCGCGCGCCACGTCGCGAAACCGTTCGATCCCGACGAGCTGCTGCGCGCGGTGCAGGCGCTGCGTTCGTGAGATGACGTCTCCGTGAGACGATGACGTCGATGCGACGTCACGTCTGTTCCGCGCTCGTCCTGCTGCTCGTCCCGTTCGCCGCGCATGCGGCGACGGTCAAGAGCATCCGCCGCCTCGACGGCTCGCGCATCACGCTCGACGCGGCGTCGAAGTTCGCGCGCGAAACGCTCGCCGCGCAGCACGTCACCGGCGCCGAGCTCGCGGTCCTCAACGAAGGGCAGCTCGTCTGGAGCGAGGCGTTCGGCATGCGCGGCCTCGATCCCGCGCTGCCGATGCAGCGCACGACGACGACGTGGGCGGCGTCGATCACGAAGAGCGTCTTCGCGACGTACGTGCTGCAGCTCGTCGAGCGCGGCGAATTCGATCTCGACGTGCCGGTCGCGCGACAGCTGGAGAAGCCTCTCGACCAATACGAGCCGTATCACGAGTCGGCGTCGCTGCTCGTCGCCGATCCGCAATGGCCGCGCGTCACGCCGCGCATGCTGCTCGCGCACACCTCGGGCCTGCTCAACTTCGCGTTCCTCGAGCCCGATCAGAAGATGCGCCTGCACTTCGCGCCCGGCAGCCGCTACTCGTACTCCGGCGAAGGCATCAACCTGCTGCAGTTCGTCATCGAGCAGAAGAAAGGACAGCCGCTCGCGACGCTCATGCAGGACGCGCTCTTCACACCGCTCGGCATGACCCGCACCGGCATGGTCTTCCGCAAGGAGTTCGAGGACGACATCTCCGATCGCTTCGACGCGGACGGCAAGTTTCACGCGAAGACGCGCCGCAATCCCGCGCGCGGCGCGGGCTCGATGACCACGACCGCCGACGATCTCGCGCGCTTCCTCTCCGCGCTCTTCGGCGGAACGATTCTCAAGCCCGCCACGCGCGCGAAGATGTTCGAGCCGGTGATTCCGATCCGCACGCTGCACCAGTTCGCGCTCGCGGAGAACGAGCCCGAAGGCGCCGAGGCGAAGAATGTCGGTCTTGCGTACGGGTTGGGATGGGGACTGCTGACGAAGACGACGTTCGGAACGGCGTTCTTCAAGGAAGGCCACGGCGACGGCGCGCAGAACTACGTCGTCTGCTTCGATCGCCATCAGACCTGCATGATCCTGCTGACCAACAGCGACAACGGCGAGCTCGCGTTCCGCGCGCTCCTCGAGCGCATTCTCGGCGACACCGTCACGCCATGGGAGTGGGAAGGCTACACGCCGGAAGCGATCGCCGCGGCGCGAAAAAGCGGGAACTGAGTCTTCGCGGTTCCGTGACGCGGGCGTGCCGCGTCCAACGGACAATGAGAATCACCATGCACGCACGCCTGGCAGTGTTCCTCGCGGCCGCCGCATTGTCGTTGCCCGCGCTCGCGGCCGATCGAACGACCGAGACGCTGTTCGCGAAGGCTCGCGCCGGCAGCGCTCTCGACAGCTGCTCTTCCGGCGCGTCGAGGCCCAGCGAGATCGTGTGCAACGCGGCCGTGAACGCCGGCGATGCGGATGCGGTGATCGCGCGGCTCGCGGACGAGCTTTCGGTCTCGCGCGAAAGCGCGAACGCGATCGCGCCGGCCGGGCTCCTGCTGCTGCTCGACGACGTCGACAAGCCGTCGGACGCCGCGCTGCTCGACGGCATCCGCGCGTCGCTGCGCCGTACCGCGGAACGCGAGCCGCATCGCGCGCCGCTCATCGCCATGCTCGCGGAGCTCGCGAAGTTCGCGCCGAAGGACGATCATCTCGCCGAGTACCGCGCGCTTCTGCCGCTCATCGGCGACGACGCGGAGCTCGCGATCGCCGCCGTCGACGGCGCCCTGTACGCCAACGACGACGTCGTGTTGTTGCTCCTCGCGCCGGCGTGGTCGCGCGCGCATGACGCGAAGATCGCAACGGCAATCGGCGAGTACGTATCCGAAGACCGCATCCACGCCGCATTCGGTCCGCTGCAGCTGACCGAGCGCGGCGTCGCACTGCATTTGCCGCCGGCCGGCATTCACGCCGACGTCGCGCCGCGCATCGCCGGCCAGTTCCGCGCGCTCGCCACCCTTGGCCTGTCGCAGTTGCTGCTCGATTCGTTCGACGCGCTGCCGGCGGAATTGCGTCCGCGCGTGCTCGCGCAGAGCGAAGCCGACGGAGTCGCGCTCGATCTCGCCGCCGCGGCGCTGCTCGAAGGAGAGCCGGAGCTCGCGGCGCGATTCGTCGCGATGGCGAAACCCGCGCGCGACGACCACGACGAGGCGTGGCGCAGACTGATCGCCGCGTCGATGCCGCAGGCGCACGACGACGCGTTCGAGGTCATCGCTGCCGTCGCGGCCGATTCGTTCCCCACGCCGATCCGCCTGCGCCTCTTCGCATCGTTCGCCGAACGCCACGGCTATCCCGCGCTCGCCGCCGAGATCCTCGGAGAGCTCTGGAACTGGACGATCGAGACGCCGATCGCGCCGCCATTCCGCGAGACCACCGCGTTCGTCGAACACCGCGCCGCCGAACTGCACGCGAGCGATCGCGCGCACGCGCAGGAGCTGACGCACGCCGCCAATCCCGCCGGACTCGCGCGCTCATCGCTCGCCGACGCGCGCCTCGTGCCGTTCACCGAACATCATCTCGACGAGCTCGCGTCCACCGCGACCGCGCCGGTCGTCATCGACTGCAGCGACGCCGCGCGCGTCGCCGCGACGACGCATCTGCCGCCGAACGTCTCGCCGCTACGCATGGAACGCCGCGGCAACGAAGTCGTCGCCGTCACGATCTCCTCCGCGGTCGATCCGATCGGCGAAGTCGGCCTCGGCGGCTACTGGATCCTTCGCTCCACCGACGGCGGCACGACGTGGACGCCGTACTACACCGGCCTGCGCGAGAACATGCCGTACGTCGTCGCGCGCGCATCGACGCTGCCGCTCTTCGACGGCGCGAGCGATCGCCTGCGCATCGAGGTCGACGTGAAAGAGCTCGACACGAGCTCGATCACGTTTCCGCCGGTCGGACTGCGCCTCAAACGCGAGGAGCACGGCCTCTTTCTCGAGTTTCCGCTCGCGGAGCTGACGCGCGACAGCGACGGCGACGGTCTCACCGATCTGCTCGAAGAGCGGCTCACCACCGATCCGCGCGACGCCGACACCGACGGCGACGGCATGGCGGATGGCGTCGACGCACTCCCGCGCGTCGCTGTGGCGGCCGAGGCCACGCCGGCGGCGGAAGTGCTCGCGGCGGTGATCAAAGACTTCCGGCTCGGCGCGGGACGCATCGTCGTCGGCGTTGCGGACGACGCGACCGCGGCGCAGAACGCGTGCGAGCTGCGCACGAGCAACGTGGCCGATGCGGTGCTGTTCTTCGTCGGCGACGCCTCGCTCTTCGCGCCGCTCGCGGCCGGCCGCCGCACGATCGTGCTGACCGCCGGCGAGCTGGACGCGTATCAGCAGAAGTTCGGGCCGACCTACGCCGCGCACATCCGCCACTTCGCGATCGACCCGAGCGGCACCCGCGCCGTGCTCGAGCTCAACAGCGGCTGGGCGGCCAACACGTATCGCGTCACGAAGAAAGACGGCAAGTGGACGGCGCAAATCATCGGCGGCTGGATCAGCTGAGCGGCACGGGCTGGATCGGTGGTAGCACTGCGACCGAAATAACTCAAATGAATGCAGCAGTTTACGAAATATGGCATTCGCAATGCTTCCCTTTCCCCGTGCCTGGTAGTGACACTACCTGGCGTGTTCGAGGTGAGACGCGATGCCTTCGAAGACCCCGACTTTCGTCCTGCCGTCGCCGGTTCGTCCCGGCTCCGATCCGAACGGATCGCTGCACGTGCGCATCGCCTCGAGAAGCTGTCTTTCCGCTCGGAACCTCACCTGCCAGTGACCGAGCGGAGAACGGCCGGATGAGGGATGGCTCTCATCCGGCCGTTGTTGTTTCGGACGTTGTTGTTTCGGGCGCGCGCCGCATGCGCGCCGACCGTTCGTGACGCCGCCGTGCCGTTCGTGATGCCGCGGTGCGCCTCGTGTTTTCGCCGAAAGATCGCCCTTCGCCCGCTTGTCTTCTTGTGCGTAACGAAGGAGATCAAGATGAAAAGCAAGGGAACAGCAAAGTGGAACGTGGCCGGCGCCGGAGCGCTGGCGTTGCTCATGTCGACGTCCGTCTTCGCGGCGCCCGCGCCCCGCGGCGGTTACAACGACAACGGTCGTTACAACGACAACCGCGGGTACGACTCCCGGAACAACGACTCCCGCGACAATGACCGTCGCGACAACCGCGGCTCGTACCGCGGCCACCGCGAGAACGAGCGCATCAACGCCCGCGGACGCGTCACCGCGATCACGCGCCAGAACGGCGGCTACCTCGTGCAGATCGACCACGGCCGCGACTGGTACTGGATCCCGCAGGCGCGCATGCGCAACCGCGGCCGCAACAACCTGCGCGTCGGCGTCTCGCTCTCGCTCGGCGGCATCTTCCGCGGCGGCCGCATCGAGATCGACTCGCTGAACTGGCTCCGCTGATTCGCAACTCGCGATGATCCGCCTGCCGTGCACCGTCCTCCAGCGGTGCGCGGCAGCGGCCTGTTTCGTGGACGCGCTGTCCTCGCGAGAGGAGCTTTTCACGCGCTCGAAAACCACGCGCAGAGAGCGGGATGGTGGCTCAGCCGTCGCATGCAGACGCTGCAGCGAACGAAGGAGACCATCGATCCATGAAACGTTTCTTACCTGCAGTTGCCGTACTGCTGTCTCTCACCGCCGCGGCGCCGATGTTCGCGCTCGACTCCCCGGACCGCGACGGACGCGAGACGCGCACCGACCGCCGCGACCGCACCAGCGTCATCGACGACGTGATCCGCATGACCCAGGCGGGCGTGGGCGACGACGCCATCATCAAGTTCGTGCGCGACTCGCGCGAGCGCTACGTCGTCGACGCCGACGTCATCATCGCCCTCACCGACGCGCACGTCTCCAAGCCCGTCCTCGACGCGGTGATGGACTACGCGTACGACCGCGACGAGCGCGGCGACCGCCACACCGACGGCCGCACGTACTCGACCGTCTACGTCCGCCCGTACTACGACCCGTGGTATTCGGCGTATTCGCCGTATTACTACGATCCGTTCTGGTACGGACCGCGCCTGTCGATCGGCTTGGGCTTCGGGTTCGGCGGCTACCGCGGCGGACACTACTACCGCCCGGGCGGCCACTTCGGCGGCGGACACGGCGGACGCGGCGGACACCGTCACTAAACGAGAGAGCGCGCGGCACCGCTTCAGAAATCGCGGCCGGCAACGGCCGCGATTTCTTTTTGCGCGCGATGCTCTTGCGCGCGCCGCCGCGTTGCACCCACACTTGCCGCGATGGCGAAGTCAGAGCAGACGACGATCGAGATCGCCGGCCGCGAAGTCACGATCACCAACCCAAGCAAGCTCTTTTTCCCGGAGGCGGGCTACACGAAGCTCGACCTCGTGCATTACTACGCCGCGGTCGCCGAAGGCGCGCTGCGCGGCATCGACAACCGTCCCATCGTCCTCAAGCGCTACGTCAACGGCGCCGATCACGAGCCGTTTTTCCAGAAGCGCGCGCCCGATCAGCATCCCGACTGGATCGAGACCGTCGAGCTGTTCTTCCCCTCCGGCCGCACCGCGCGCGAGATCGTGATCCGCAACGCCGCGCAACTCCTCTGGATCATCAACCTCGGCTGCATCGATCTCAACCCGCATCCCGTACGCGCCGACGATCTCGACCACCCCGACGAGTTGCGCGTCGATCTCGATCCCGGCCCCGGCGTCAGCTTCGAGGACGTGCGCCGCGTGGCGCTCGTCGTCCGCGACGTGCTCGACGAGCGCGGCATGCGCGGTTGGCCGAAGACGTCCGGCTCGCGCGGCATTCACATCAACGTGCGCATCGAACGGAAGTGGACGTTCGATCAGGTGCGCCGCGCCGCGCTCGCGATCGCGCGCGAAGTCGAGCGCCGCGTCCCCGACCTCGCGACGAGCAAGTGGTGGAAGGAAGAACGCCACGGCGTCTTCCTGGACTACAACCAGAACGCGAAAGACCGCACCGTCGCGTCGGCGTTCTCCGTGCGCCCCACGCCCGACGCGCGCGTGTCGATGCCGCTCGCGTGGGACGAAGTCGCGACGTGCGATCCCGCGCGCTTCACCCTCGCCACCGCGCCCGCGTACTTTGCGGAGCACGGCGACGCATCCGCCGCGATCGACGAACGCGCTGACTCGCTCGAGCCGCTGCTCGCGCTCTCCGCCGAACAGGAAGCCGCGGGACTCGGCGACGCGCCGTGGCCGCCGAACTATCAGAAGCAAGCCGGCGAGCCGCCGCGCGTCGCGCCCTCCCGCGCGAAGAAAACGTCCGCGAAGAAAACGTCCGCGAAGAAGCCGGCCGCGCAGAAACCAGCATCTGCGAAGAAGTCGTCGTCATCATCGAGCACGGGACGCCGCGTCTCGAAAGAGCCGCTCATCACCGTCGCGAAAGCGCAGCACAAAGACGAAGCGCTCGCGGGACTCGAGCGCTGGAAAGCGCGGCATTCCGAGGCCGCGGAGAAGCTCGCGGTGGACGACGTGCTCGTCGACGCGATGCGCGGACGCTCGAGCACGTGGACGCGCATCCGCGTGAACCTGCGTCACGTGCCGGAAGAACTGCGTCCCGCCGAAGAAGCGCCCGATCCCGATTACGATCCGTGGGCGTCTCAGCGCGCGGCGCCGAAGACGCGCTCGAGCTCGTAAGCGGGCGTCACCTCGAGCTGATCGTAGCGGCAATCCTCGGGGCGCTTGTCGAAGCGCCAGCGCAGGAAATGCGCTGCGTGGCGGAAGCGCGTGCCCTGCATGTGGTCGAACGACACCTCGCACACGCGCTCGGGACGCAGCGGCTCCCAGCTCAGGTCTTTGCCGCGATTCCAGCGACTCGTCGCGCCGGGCAAGCGCTGCCCGTTCACGTTCGCTTCCTGCTGCGCTTCCGCCCAGTGCTGCCACGGATGTCCTTCGAGCGCGTTCTCGCGCAGCGGCGCGAGCTCTTCGACGAGCTTCTTGCGCGTCGCCGTCGTGAACGCCGCCGTGACGCCGACGTGATGCAGCTGCCCTTCGTCGTCGTACAGGCCGAGAAGCAGCGAGCCGATCATGGTGCCCGGACCATTCTTGTGCCAGCGGAAACCGGCCACGACGCAGTCGGCGGTGCGCGAGTGCTTGATCTTGAACATCGTGCGCTCGCCCGCGCGGTACGGCGAGTCGAGCCGCTTCGCCATCACGCCGTCGAGCCCCGCGCCTTCGAAACGCTGAAACCAATCCTCGGCCAGCGCGCGGTCGCGCGTCGCGGGCGAGAGATGCAGCGGCGCGGCGACGTTCGCGAGCACCTCTTCAAGACGGCGGCGCCGTTCTTCGAGCGGCACTTCGCGCAGGTCTTCGTCGCCGAGCGCGAGCAGATCCCACGCAACGAACGACGCCGGCGTGTCCTTCGCGAGCAGCTTCACGCGCGACGCCGCGGGATGAATGCGCAGCAGCAGCGCCTCGAAGTCGAGTCCGTTCGCGCCGACGATCACGATCTCGCCGTCGAGCACGCAACGCTCCGGCAGCGCGGCGAGCAGCGGCTCGACGAGCTCGGGAAAGTAGCGATTCATCGGCTTCTCGTCGCGACTCTGCAGCGTGAGGTCGGCGCCGTCGCGGAAGACGAGCGTTCGGAATCCATCCCACTTCGGCTCGAACTGCCAACCATCTCCTTCGGGCAACGCATCGGCGGCGGCGGAGAGCATCGGAGCGAGCGGCGGCGCAAACGGCAGCATCGCGTGATGGTACACGGCGCGACGCGTCGCGTTCACGACGCGATGCGCGTGACGACGCCGGTCGTGCCGTTGACGCGCACGCGTTCGCCGTCCGCGAGAATCCCGAGCGCGCCGCGCACCGCCATCACCGCCGGAATGCCGACCTCGCGCGCGGTGACGGCGCCGTGCGACAGCGGTCCGCCGCTTTCCGTGATCACCGCGACCGAGGTGTGGAAGAGCGGCGTCCACGCCGGATTGGTCGTGCGCGCGACGAGCACGGCGCCGGCGGGAAAGCGTCCGAAGTCGTCGACGCCGTGCAGGCGGAACACCTGTCCCTCGGCGACACCGGGCGAGCCGGGCAAGCCGCGCAGCACGTCGCCGGCCGGCGTTTCGTCGGCGACGTCGCCGAGCGCCCACGACGGCGTGCGCACTTTGTTCGCCTCGTACTTTGCGCACGCATCGTTCGCTTCCGCGGTCGCCGCGGCGTCATCGGTCGAACCGTCGACGAGCTGCGCGATGGTTTGCTTGCGCAGGAAGAAGATGTCTTCCGCGCGCGCGAGAATGCCGCGCTGCGCGAAACGCGCGCCGAGCTCCACGATCGCGGCGCGGAACGGCACGGAGAGCCGCGTCGTCTCGTAGTGTTCGAGGTCGTCGAGCGCCGTGTACGCGCGCGCGAGGCGCACGAGCTCGAGCGCGAAGTAGCGCAGGTCTTCCGGCACGCGCGCGCCGAGGCTGCGCTCCGCTTCCTGCTGCCGCTCGCGCAGCGCGACCTCGCGCGCGGCGGGATCGCCCGCGTCGTCGCGCTCGGCCATGAGGCGCAGGTTTTCGAGCACGACCCACGGCTGCCCGATCCACGTCGGGTGATACGTGTCGAAGTCGACTTCGCGATGTCCGTGGTTCGTGAGGAACGTCTCGAACGCGCGCGCGAACTCGGGAAACGCGCGCAGCCTGCCTTCGTTCCAGAGCGCGCGGCGATCGCTCTTCGCGAGCAGCTCGCGCAGCGCGGCCTCGCTGCGGATCGACGCGGCGAGGCGCATCAGGTCGAGGTTCACGAGGTTCGTCTTCGTGTCGCAGAAGCACGTCAGCGAGTCGTACAGCGCCGGACCTTCCGCGCCGGCGACGAGCATCGCCAGTCCGTACAGCATGCGGTGGAGAATGCCGTGCGTGATCGAGATGGCGATGTTCGGCAGGAAGTACCGCGTGCCGGTCTCGTTGATCGACTGGATCTGCCGCCAGAGTTGCGCCTCGTTCATCGACGCGAGATCGGCGGCGCCGTGCGCGCCGAGGCGCAGGAGATACCAGTCGAGATCGCGCGCCCACGCGACGGGCAGCTGCACGACCCACTGGTAACGCTCGCGGATGACCGGCTGCAGCGCGCGCAGCGCGTCGAGCGAGTCGAACGCGACCTGCTGGCCGGACGTGAAGAGCTTCACCGCGGTCTCGTTGCCGTAGACGTAGTGGTCGAAGAGCTCGAACCAGTGCCCTTCGAACGGCGGCATGCCCATGAGGCGCAGCGAGTGTTCGAGCGACGCGTGAAAGCCTTCCACGACGAAGTCCCACGTCAGCGGCGTGACGACGTTCGGGAAGCGCTCGGCGGACTCGCCGCGCGTCCAGCGCGCGGGAAACTTCGTGATCGGCCGCGATTGCAGCAGGTAAAGCGAGCCGCCCGCGAACGCCCATTCGATGTCCTGCGGAAACGCGTAGAAGCGTTCGACGCGGACGACGAGCGCGCGCAGTTGTTCGAGCTGTGCTCCGCTCAGCGACGACGCGCCGCGTTCGTCTTCGGTGAGCTCGACCTCGCGCGTCGTGCCGTCGCCGCTCGCGACGATCTTGCGCAGCTTCGCGCCGATCGAGCGCTCGCGCACGGCGCCGCTCTTCTTGTCGAGGATGAACTGATCGACGTCGCCTTCGCCGGAGACGACCGTCTCGCCGAGGCCGTACGACGCGTTGAGCACGATCTCGCCGAGGTTGCCGGTGATCGGGTTCATCGAGAACGCGACGCCGGCAACGTCGGCGTGCACGAGCGACTGCACCACGACGGCCATGGTCGCTTTCGCGTGATCGAAGCCGCGCGCCTCGCGATACGCAACCGCGCGGTCGGTGCAGAGCGAGGCGAAGCAGTTGCGCACGGCGTCGAGCAGCTGCTCGAACGTGGTGATGCCGAGGAAGGTGTCGTGCTGACCGGCGAACGCGGCGCCGGCGAGATCTTCCATCGTCGACGAGCTGCGCACCGCGACGGCGCCGCGCGCGAGGAGGGCTGCGGTGGCGTCGCGCAAGGAATCGGCGAACGCCGCGTCGTCGGGCATCGTCGCCGACGCGCGGATGATGACGCCGGGCGGGACGTCGAAGCCGGCCTGGAAGAGCTTCGCCAGCGACGCGCCTTTGCCGCCGCTGACGGCGAGTTGCGTGGCCGCGGGATCGTCGAAGGGAAGAATCATCGGTTCTCCTGTCGTCTCATGCGCTTCATGCGCGCGAGATCGCGTCGATCAGCGCGCGTCCGCGCCGTTGCAGCTCGCGCTGCAGGCCGCGATGCACGAGGAACGTGAAAAAGGTGCGCGCCCGCCGCGCCGCGCGGGCGATGCGTTCGCTCCACCGGATCGAATAGACGAGCGTGAACGGCGCCGCGAGCGCGTACAGCAGCGCCCACCGCCAGCCCGCGAGCGCGGCCACGATGGCAATGCCGAGAATCGTCACGAGCGGAAAGAGCGCGAAGCCGTAGAAGATCGCGTTCGACGCCCAGTGATCGAGATCGATGGAGGTCTTCTTCGTCACGACGCGATCGGCGAGGAACGCCAGTCCGTGCTGCACCGCGCCGATCGCGGCGATCGCGCCGCCGGCGAGCAGCAGTTCGAGCTCACGGATGGTGAAGAAGAGCGCCTGCAGCGGATGCATGGATAGCCACACTTCGTGCGGCGCGATGCCGAGGCGCCGCAGCTCGCGGCGATACGCGCGCAGTTCCGCGACGAGATCGACGACGTCGTCGCGGTTCGCGCGTTCGTACGCGTCGCGCAGCTCCGCGATGCGTTTCGCGCGCGCGGCAAACGTGCTCGATTCGCGATCCAGCGGACGCGGATTCTCGGCATTCGTCGCCAGCAGTTCCGCCGTCCATCGCAGCCACAGCATCTCGCGCACGCTGCGGAACTGCGTCGCCAGCTGTCCGACGCGCGCCTCGAGCTCGTTCGTCAGCGCGTGGATGTCGTCGAAGGCGTCGGCGTCGATCGCGTCGCCGAAGCGCACGATGACTGACGAACGAAAGCGCTGCTTCGCGTCGTACTCGAGTCCCACCGGCACGATCTTCAGGCCGATGCCGCGGCAGCCGAGCGCGATGCGCGCCGCGCCCGTTTTGAATTCGCGCATCGACGCGTCGGAGTGGCTCTGCCCTTCCGGGAAGATGCATACCGCGCCGCCGCCCGCGAGCCGCGCGCGCACGGCCGCGAACGAGTCGAGGTTCTTCGCCACGTCCACCGCGTCCTGCCTGCGATAGAGCGGCACCGCGTCCGCCAGCCAGATGATGGCGGCGAGCAGCGGGTTCTTCTTCAGCGTGCTCTTCGCGGTCAGCGACACGCGCCGTTGTATCGCCGCGGTGATCACGAGTCCGTCGACGAGGCCGTTGGTGTGATTGGCGACGACGAGCAGCGGCCCGTCCGCCGGCGGCGCGCCTTCGATCTCGATGGCGTCGAAGAAGAGCGAAGTGCCGGCGCGCGCGAGCGCGCGGAAGAGCGTCATCGCGCACGCTCCGTCGCCGTGAAGGCGAGGAACGCGATGGCGAGGCCGGTCAGGATGTCGATGACGTAGTGATAGCGCAGCACGATCGTGGCGACGGTGATGAGCAGCACCATCGGCACGTAGGTCATCCCGCGCAGCGGATTGCGTTTCAGGTCGAAGAGACACAGATACGCCGACGCGCCGACGTGCAGGCTCGGGAACGCGCCGTGGTTGCCGCCGGTGGCGACGACGGAGTCGAGCACGATGCGGTGGAAGCGGCCGCCGTGCAGCGGCGCCGCGAACGCGTACCACTCGACCGGCCCGCGCGCGGGGACGAAGAGATAGCCGAGGTACGCGAGCGTGTAGGTGATGGTGAGGCCGAGGAGGAACGCGGCGCGCTCGGGGCGCGGACGTCCGACGCAGCCGAGAAAGATGGATATCCACAGATACGGGATGAAGAAGCCGTAGATGAACGAGAAGAACTCGAGGTTCGCCGGCGTGACGAAGTGCTGCGCCACGAGCGCGGGATCGTGGCCGAACGCCAGCACGCGGTCGACGGCGGCGAGCGTCGCGTCCTTCGCGCCGCGCATGGCCACGAACGCCGGCTCGGCCAGCGTCGAGTAGAGCGTCATCAGCACCGCCACGAGTGCGAATGCGCGGATGCCGTCATGCCGCCGCGCGAGCGCGGCCGTCGCGAGGAATGCGATGAACAGCGCCGCGTGCAGCGGCAGCGCCTGCGGCGCGCGCAAGGCGAACGTCGCGCAGATGATGGCGAGCAACGCCGCGACGACTGTTTCGCTGAGGCGGAGGACCGATCCTTCTCGCAGCAATTCCGGAGATTATCGCCGCGAACGCGGCGCGCGCGAAAACGCGCGCGCCGCTCAGAACACGCCGGGCACGAGGCGCTTCGTGCGGCGCATGTAGTCCTCGTACTCGCGGCCGAACTGCTCGACGAGCGCGCGCTCTTCGACGCGGATGCGATACGCAAACGCGAGCGTCACCGGCACGACGACCGCCGCGACGCTCAGCCAGTCGCCGAACGACAGCGCGAAGCCGTAGAACGACAGCAGCGCGCCGGTGTACGCCGGATGCCGCATCCAGCGATACGGCCCGTGCTGGATGATGGTCTGATCGGCGCGCACGGCGACGTCGACGGTGAACGATTTCTTCAGCGTCGCAATGGCGGCGACGCGCAGCACGACACCCGCGAGGAGCAGCGACACCGCGACGGCGAGGATCGTGCGGCGCGGCAGCGCGATCGGCGAGAGCTGCGCGTACGCCAGCCACACCGCGAGCGCAATCCCACCTCCGATCGCGAGCCACAGGAGCGACAGCGAGCCGCGATCCTTACGCGTCGCGCCGGTGCTGCCGGAGCGCTTCGCGATCGCGAGCACGATCTCGCTCACGCCCCACAACATGAAGATCCACTGGAAGGTCATCGCTTCACGATCGTCCCTTCCTTCATCACGAACGACACGCGCTCGGTCGCGGTGATGTCGGTGAGCGGATTACCCGGCACCGCCACGACGTCGGCGAGCTTGCCGGCGGCGAGCGAGCCGAGGCGGTCGTCGACGCCGAGGAGCGCGGCGCTCGTCCCGATCGTGCGCAGCGCGGCGGCGGGCGACATGCCGAGGCTCGTCATCAGCGCGAACTCGCGCGCGTTCACGCCGTGGCGCGAGACCGCGGAGTCGGTGCCGAACGCGATCTTCACGCCGCTCTTGAGCGCGTTGCGGAACATCGTGTCGCGCGCCGCGATGGCCGCGCGCGCCTTGTTCGCGACGGCCGGCGGAAGCCCGTCGAGCTTCGTCTTCAGCGTCTCCGCCGCGAGCAGCGTCGGCACGAGATACGTGCCCTTGTCGCGCATCATCGCCAGCGTGTCGGGCTGCAGGAACGTGCCGTGCTCGATCGAGTCCACGCCCGCGGTGATGGCCGTCTTCGCCGCCGCGTCGCCGTGGCAGTGCGCGGCGACCTTGCGCTTCCACGCGTGCGCTTCCTCGACGATGGCCGTGATCTCGTCCTTCGTCAGCTCCGGCACGTCGACCGGATCGGCGAGCGACAGCACGCCGCCCGAGGGCATGGCCTTGATCACGTCCGCGCCGTATTTGATCTGGTAGCGCACCGCCGCGCGGCACTCTTCAGGACCGTTGCAGATGCCGTCGATCGGTCCCGACTGCGGGATGCCGAGCGACGGCGGGTAGGCGTCGGAGTCGCCGTGGCCGCCGGTCGCGCTGATCGCGTGCACGGCCACGAGCATGCGCGGTCCGACGATGATGCCGGCGTTGATGGCGTTGCGCAGCGAGACGTCGATGTACTGGTTCGAGCCGACGTCGCGCACGGTGGTAAAGCCGGCTTCGATGGTCTTACGCGCGTACGTCGACGCGAGCAGCGCCTGCTCCGGCGGATGGCGCATCAGCCCTTCGAAGTATTCGCGGTAGAAGTTGTCGCCCGACTCGAACGAGAGGTGCGTGTGCGCGTCGATGAAGCCGGGCAACAGCGTGACGTCGCCGAGATCGATGACTTCCGCGCCGGCCGGCACCGCGCCGCCGATCGCGCGGATGCGCGAGCCTTCCACGACGACGAGTCCCGGCGCGACGACGTCGTTCGACGTGCCGTCGAACATGCGCGCGGCCTTGAGCGCGATGACATGCGGCGCCGCGGGAGTCTGCGCCGGACGTTGCGCGAACGCGGTGAGAGCGAGCGAGAGCGAGAGGGCGAGCGCTGCAATTCTCATGGCGGGAAAGTAGCACGCCGCGCCTCTTCGCGCAGCGCCGCCCATTTGCCGCGCGCGGGCGGCTTGAGCGCGATGGCGCGGTCGATCTCCCCGAGCGCGCCCTTCGCGTCGTGGCCGCGCAGCAGCAGCTCGCCGCGCAGCGCGTGGCTGTCGCTGTCGCGCGGATCGAGCGCCAGCGCGCGATCGACGAACTGCATCGCGTCGGCGTCGTTACCGCGCAAGTACGCGACGTCCGCCGCCGTGTAGAAGATCTTCGCGTCGCTCGCGTTCTGCTGCCGCGCGCGGTCGATGGACGCCTGCGCCGCGCGCAGCGCCGCATCCGCGGACCGATGCTGCGCGAGCGCGTAGCGCGCCGCTTCCGCCTCGATCGACGCCGCGACCTGCAGCGTGTCGCCGCTGTCGGGACGGATCGCATCCGAGCGGCGCACGTTGGCGCGCGCCTCGTCGAGCAGCGCCGTCGGATCGCCGCCGTTGCGCGCCGTCCACTGCGCGCCGGCGAGCAGGAGCGAGGCGGTGTAGAGATACGAGTTCGCGTGCTGCGGATTGATCTCCAGCGCGTGCGCGAACGCCGCCTTGCCGCGCTCGAGCCATGGGCGCGGATCGTCGCCGACGTCGAGCGCCCACTGCGCGCCGATGACGCTGGCGATGCCGGCGTTCGAGTACGCGAAGGCGAGCTTCGGATTCAGTTGCAGCGCCGCCGCAAACGTGTCGTTCGCCTGCTGCACGGCCGGTCGCGGATCGCGTCCGGCCTGCAGCGCCGCGCTGGCGCGGTCGACGTGCACGGTGCCGAGGTTGAGCAGCGCGACGGAGAAGCGCGGATTGATGGCGATCGCGCGCTCGAGGCTGTGCGCCGATTCCTCGTACGACGCGGTCGGGTCGATGCCGTTGTTCGCTTCCCATTCGCCGCGCGTCATGAAGGCGAGGCCGCGGTCGTTGAAGCTGTTCGGCCACTGCGGATTCGCGGCGGTGGCGCGGTCGTAGTACACGATCGACTCGTTGAGCAGCGCCAGCGGATTGCCGCCTTTCTCCCCCAGCGCCTCCGCTTTTCTGCGCAGCGAGTTCGCGAGGCTCATGAGGATGTTCGCGTTGCGCGGTTCGAGCGCGACGGAGCGCCGCAGGTTCGCGATCGACGCGTCGTACAGCGGAATCGCATCCTCGCCGTGCATCGCCGCGTAGCGCGCGCGGATGAAGAGCGCGGAGCCGAGCGCGAGGAACGCGGCGCCGCTCTTCGGGTCCGCGGCGACGGCGTTGCGTCCGAACGCGATGGCGCGGTCGAGACTGGCGAGCGGCGACTGTCCCTGCGACTGCTGCCAGTCGGCGTAGCGCTGGAGGAGCAGCGCTTCCTCGCGATAGCTCGCCTCGAGATCGCCGCGCGTGGCCGTCGCGCGCTCGGCCGCGGCGAGGCCGCGCTGCAACATCTCCGTCGGATCGCCGCCGCGCGCGATGGCCACGACCATCAGCCGGAACGCCTGCTCCGCCTCGCCGAGCATCACCGTCTCGTCGCTCGACGCGATCGCTTCCGCTTCGCGATACGCATCGCCCGCGCGCGTGTAGCTCGCCACGGCGTCGTCGACGGCGCCGCTGTTGAACTGATTGGTGCCGCGCTCGGTCCAGATGTCGCCTTCGAGCGTCTTCGCCTCGTACATCCACGGCACGTCCGCGAACGCCTGCCGCGCCCGCGCGAGCGCGGCGTCGTAGCGTTTCTCGTAGAACGCGATCAGCGCCTCGCCGTACGCGGGCGACTCGCCGGCCGCGCTCGAGCTGCGCCGCAGCCAGCCGAGGGCCGCGTCGCGATACTGCTGCTCGACCTGCTTGCGCCGCGCCGCGCGCGCGTCGGCGTTGGCGATGCGGTCCGCTTCCTCGAGCTGCTCCTGATACTGCGCGCCGATGACGCGGCCGAGCGCGTACGCGACTTCCGGCGCGCGGTAGTCGCCGTTCCAGGCGGCCTCGAGATGGCGGCGGCCGAGGTCATATTCGCGCAGCGCGAGGTAGCCGCGGCCGATCGCGTAATGCGCGGGCGCGGCCGACGTCGCGTTGAGCGTGCGCATCTCGCGCTCGATGGTGCCGATCGCATTGCGGATGCGGCGGCGCTCGCGCTGCACGTCGTGGAGCGGCAGCATGTTCGCGTAACGCGCCACGGCCTCGATGCGCTCGATCTCCTGGCCGAAGCGCTGCGCGGCGCGCTGGCGTTCCGCGGAACGGATCGACGTCGTCACCGCCCACGCCATCGACGCGAGCACCGCCACGAACGCGATGCCAAGGAGCGTGGCGATGACCGGTTGCTTGCGCGCGCGGACCATCCAGCGATAGACGAACGTCGTGCGCCGCGCGGCGATCGGCTCGCCGTCGAGGTAGCGGCGGAGGTCTTCCGCGAGCGCGCGCGCGGAGTCGTAGCGGCGCTGCGGATCTTTCTCGAGGCACTTGAGGACGATCGTTTCGAGGTCGAGCGGAATCGACGGATCGAGCGCGCGCAGCGACGGCGCGTCCTCGTTCATCACCTTCAGCATCACGGCGACACTGGAGTCGGCGACGAACGGCGGACGTCCGCTGAGCAGATCGAAGAGCGTGGCGCCGAGGCTGTAAACGTCCGTGCGGCGGTCGATGCTGGCGCGCTCGCCGCGCGCCTGCTCCGGCGCCATGTACGGCGGCGTGCCCATGATCGTGCCGATGGTGGTCATGGTGTCCATCGACGAGTCGCGCGCGAGCCCGAAGTCGAGCACCCACGCATGCCACCCGCCCTCGGGGCTCGCCTCGACCATGATGTTGTTCGGCTTGAGATCGCGATGCACGAGCCCCGTGCGATGCGCCGCGTGCACCGCTTCCGCGACATCGGCCAGCACCGCGACTTTCTCGTCGACGGACATGCGCGGCGCCGCGTCGGCGAGCGTCTCGCCGTCGATGCAGCGCATGGCGATGAACGCGTGCCCGTCGGCGACGCCGGCCTCGTAGACGTCGCAGATGTTGTCGTGCCCCACCTGCGCCTGCGCCCGCGCCTCGCGCAGAAACCGCGTCAGATGCTCGCGATTCGTCTCGCGCAGAAACTTCAACGCGACCGCGCGGTTCAGCATCGGATCGAACGCGCGATACACCTCCGCCATCCCGCCCGCCCCGAGGAGCACGCCGATCTGATACCGCCCGACACTCGCCGGCATCCGCCGCTCGTCCTCGAACGGCAACGCCGCGCCGTCCCCGCCCGCCCCGAGCCGCTCGGTGTCGTCGAAGCCCCCGCCGATGGAGTTCATGGGATGGGGGCAGTATGAACCTTTGCGACCCGAAGCCGCACGCATCAGGCTCCCGGCACGGCCTGTCATGCCGCAATGGCTGCGCGGAGGTTACACCGCGCCCCTCACCACGGCGCGTAATACCCCTCGGGCGCAAACACCTCCGCGTCTTTGCGGCCGTTCACGTGCACGGTAACCGGGCGCCATTCGTTGGCGCGCGTGCCGGGGTCGGTGCGGACGAAGGCGAGGAGTTGCGCGCGCAGGGCGGACTCGATTTGCGCGTAGAGGCGCGGGAGCTCGGCGAGGTTGTCGAGCGTCTGCGCGGAGCCGCCGGTGGCCCGCGCGATCGACATCAGCTCCGCGTTCGGCGCGTCGAGTCTGCGCTCCGCTTTCGGCGGCTCGCTCGACGCGCGCAATCGCGCGGCGGTGCCGGGCGTCGAGGCGATGACGTGGATCGGCACGTAGACGCGGCGCGCGAGCTCGCGCACGTCGGCGACTTTGTACTCGCTGGTGATGTCGAGGCCGTCGGTGAAGACGATCATCGCGCGGCGGCCTTTCACGCCTTCGAACTGCAGGAGGCCGAGGACCATCGCGTCGTGGATCGACGTGAGGCCGTCGGGGCGCAGCGTCATGATCTGGCGGCGGAGCTGCGCGACGTCGGAGGTCGCCGGCTGCACGAGGCGCGCGCGCGTGTCGAAGGTGATGACGAACGCGCGGTCGCGCGGGCCGAGGATCGACTCGAGGAAACCGATGGCGGCTTCCTGCACGTCGAGGAGCGAGGCCTGCATGCTCGCGGAGACGTCGATGAGCAGTCCGATCGTGAGCGGCGTTTCCCCGGCGGAGGCGATCGATTCGACGCGGCGCGAGCGCGTGCCTTCGCGGACGACGATGTCCTGCGCGGTGACGGCGGATGCGTTGCCGTCGCGGCCGGCGATCGTCATCCGCAGCTCGACGAGCTGCACGTCCGCGCGGCCCGCGGCGCCGCCGGCGTTGAGGAGCACCGCGTCTTCCGACGTGCGCCCATCGTTCAGCTCCGCGACCGCGCGCAACACGCCGACTTCGCCGTTGTGAATGGCGACGTCCGTCTCCCACGGCGGCGCCTGCAGCACCGCGCGCTCGGCATCGTTCCACGACACGACGAGCCGCCGCAGCGTTTGCGTCGGCGGCACGCGCAGGTTCATGGCGACGTGCACCTTGCTGCCGTCCGCGGGACCTTCCCGCGGCGAGACGAAGTGCAGCCAGAACGTCTCGCCGGCGTCGTTGACCGCGCGCTCGTCGCGGCCGATCGCGCGGCCTTTGCGATCGACGGCGACCGCGCGGATGACGTGGCGTTCCGGCACGTCGCCGAAATCGAGCGTGGCCGAGAACGGCGGCCGCGTCACGCGCGCGGCTTCCTTGCCATCGATGGAAAACGCCACGCGCGCGACGGCGGGCGAGCCGACGTGCGTGCGTACGAGCTGCCGGCCGCTGACGACCTGTCGCGACGGCGGCAACACGCGCACGGCGCCGGCGACGCGCATCCCGTTGCGCAGCTCATCGAGCGCCTGCCGTGCGTCCGCCGCGCGCGGCGCATTCGGGTCGAGATGTTCGAGCGCCGCGGTGAACGCGCGTGCGGCAGCGTCGTTCGCGCCGCGGGCGCGCTGCAGCGCGCCGATCGCGAGCCACGCATCCGCGGCGATTTGCGCATTCACCGCCGAGGCGGCGAGCGGCTGGAGCAGCGTCAGCGCGTCCGCGACTCTGCCTTCGTTCGCGTCGAAGATCGCGCCGATGACCAGCGCCGCCTGCTGCGTCGCGCGATCCTGCAACGCCTGCGCGCGGGCGAGCGCCGCACGCGCGTCGGCGATGCGCCCCAGGCGTCCGAATCCGTTCGCGACGGCGAGCTCCGCGGCGCCCGGGTCGTTCGCGTCGAAGAGCTGCGCGGCGCGCTCGAAGTCATTCGCGACCGCGGCGACGGAGTCGAGGATGATGCCGAAGTCGGTCGTGTCGGGGACGATCGGCCAGCGCGCGCGCAGCACGCCGCGTCGATCGAAAAACGCGACACCCGCGTCGGCGGACTGCCACTGCCGCGCCGCCTCGCCGGCCTGCGCCGGCAATGTGACGACGACCACGGGCGGGAGGCGGCGCTGGATCGCGGGATGCGGCAGCGTGGCGCTCGCGAACGTGCGGCAGCGGCTGCACGGGCGCGTCTCGAAGAAGACCACGATCGGTTTGTGCTCGCGCTGCGCGCGGTCGAGCGCGTCGCGCCAGAGCGCATCCGCCGCGCGCACGTCGGCCACGTCGACGAGATGCACCTCGTGTCCGTCGATGGCCAGCGTGCGGCGCGCCTCGCGTTGCGCGTTTTCGTCGCGCAGCACGACGTCGATCGTGGTCGTGCCGCGCTCCACATGCACGTCGAAGCGCCGCGTCACCGCGCCCGCGGGCGTCGTGCCGCGCGGCGCGGTGATGCGCTGCGGCTCGTCGAGCCGCGTCGTCTGTCCGCGCGCTTCCGCGCGCACGGAGAACGTCGCGGCGAGCACGCCGCCCTCCTCGACGAACTGCAGCTCGTCCGCGGGGATCGCGATCTCGATCGGGATCACGGACGCATCGCCCGACAGCTTCGCCGTGCGCGGGGTCAGTGCGAAATCGAGATCGCGAGTCGTTGCGGCGTCGAGCTCACGCTCCTGTGCGGAAAGGGAGAACGCGGTGAGCACGAGAGCGAGGGCGAGCGAGCCACGCATGGCGTGGCATCATGGTAACCGCCTCACATCGGACGCGTGTCGGCGACGTGCAACGAGTACGTTGCGAGCCGCTCCTGCCGCGCGCCGCTCACGCCGAGGACGATCATCTGGTAGCGGCCCGGCGCGAGGAAGGCGGCGGGGACGACGACCTGGAACGTATCGTTCGCGGGACGCGGCAGCGGCGGACTGCTCCAGATGGGATGCGCCGGCGCGTCTTCGCGCACGAGCTCGAGCCGGTACGACGCGAAGCCCGGCGGGTTGATGAGCGAGGTGTACAGCAGGAACGTGTCGCCGCGCGCGAGGAGCGTCACCGGCTGCGCGGCGCCGCGCTCGCCGTCGGGGAGCAGTTGCTGTCCGTCGATGGCCACGCGCGGCGCGAGCCCGGCCTGCCGCGCGCGCGTCGACTGCCACACGAGACCGCCGAACGCCACGACCAGCGCGGCCGCGAGCGCGAACGACGTCCGCCGCCAGAAGCGCAGGTTCGACGTCGACGCATCGCCGTGGATGCGCGTCTGCAGCGAGCGCCACTGCACGTCGAGATCGCTCTCCGAAAGATAGCCGGGGTCGCCCGGCCGCGCGTCGTCGACGGGGAACGGCTCGGTCATCGCTCGCACGAGCTCGGGATACGCGATGAGCAGTTCGCGGACGCGCGCCTCCTCCTCCGGCTTCAGTTCGCCGCGCATGAACGCGAACAGTTCTTCATTCGTCGGCGGCGCGAGCAGCCTTCGCCGTTCCGCCTGGACCTGCCCGTGAATTGCCTGCAGTTCCGCCTTGGTGATCATTCGTCGTCCTCCGGGAGGGCTTCTCCCAGTGTGCTGCGCAAGGATCGTTTGGCGTCCCGGATGCGCGACTTGACGGCATCGACGGTGATGCCGAGCGTCCGCGCGATGCCCTCGTACTTCGCCTCGCTCAGCCAGAGCTCCATGCACTGACGCTGCCCTTCCGGCAGTCCGGCGATGGCCGCCCAGAGGCGTGCCTTGCGCAGTTGTGATTGCTGCCGTTCGGCGAGGTCGGGGCCTTCCTCGACGCGCGGCTCTTCGCTGGTCAATACTTCATCGATGCTCTGGACGTCGGCGTTGCGCTTGGCGGTCTTGCGCGAGCGGATCCAGTTCAGTAATTCGTTGCGCGCCGTGGTCTGGATGAAGCCCCACTCCGCCTCGCCGCGGTACTGGTCGAAACTCTCGTAGATCCGCGTGAACGTCGCCTGGGCGAGGTCCTGCGCCTGATCGTCGGCGAGCCCGTAGCCGCGAAAGAAGCGGTATACGCGCGCGTAATACTTCCGGTACAACGCCTCGAAGCGCGCGTCGTCGCGGTCTCCGTGTCTCCTCCGCATCATCGCCTGCTCTCGATTCCGCGAAACGCGTATCGTATGAGAGTCTTGAGAGCTTCCGCGTTCATCGCCATCGCTGCCGTCCTCTGCAGTCTATCGATCGACTGCACCAAGTCAGACACGAATGCGCGCAAAGAGTGGGGGCTCGAGCCGCGCCTGAGCGTCGAGGTCGACTGGAGCCTTGCCGACCAGAAGGATTGCCGCCCGATCCGCACCGAGCAGCAGGCGGTCTCCGTGGCCATTGCCCAGACGGCGTGCAGCGACGCCGGCATCGCGGCATTGAAGAATTTCGCCGACCGCGACGCCACGGCCATGAGCGATCTCGCCGCCGCGTATTACATCCGCGCGCAGCGGCAGAACCGGCCCGCCGATTACCTCAATGCCTTCGACGCCGCGTTTCACGCCGCGAACGCGATCCCGCCGCCGGCCGCCGCGCGCTTCAATCTCGCCTTGTGCGAGGAAGCGCTGGGATTAACGACCGACGCAATGGCGATCTTCGGCGCGCTGCAGAACGAGGACGCCACCTCCCGCGAGCGTCTGCGGCGGCTGCAACAACAGAGGGACGAACAATGGTCGCCGCGGTGGCTCCACGCCGCGCTGCGCGCCGGCGACCGCCGCGCGGTCGAGCGCATCGTCCGCCTGCATCCGTCGAGCGCGCTGCTGTACATGGAAGACGAGCTGCTGCCCGATCAATTGCCTTATGCGCGCACGCTCGCCGACGCATGGACGCGGATCACCGGAAATCATTACGCGCGCGACGAGATCGCGGCGGTGGCGTCCGCGAATCCGGCGCAACGCGCGGCATTGAAGGCGGGCTACGCGGCGCTGCGCGACGGGCGCATTACGACGTTTCCCGGTATCAACACGTATTACGCGGCGGCGGTCCCGCAATTACAGCTCGGCGGCAGTCCCGCGGCTCTGTACGCCCGAGGCGGGCTGGCCTTCTCCAAGAAGGACGTCGCGGCGATCGAGGCCATGCGCCGCGAGACGCACGCGCGGGGTTACGCCAACATCGAGGCGTGGCTCACTTCCGGCGCCGGGTATCAGCTCTGGCAACAGGACCGGCATCTCGAGGCGCTGGCCCATTATGACGAGGCCAGCGCGATGTACCGGCGGCTGCACGATCCGGAAGGTCTCACCGCGACCGCCACGCGCCGCTTCGGCATCCTGCGCGTCCTCGGCCAGTCCGAGCGCGGCTGGAGCGACGCGCTCGCCACCGTTCGCAATCGCCGCTTCCTCGGACAACCGCGCGACCGGCACCTCGTCCTCGGTGAATCGGCCGCATCGGCGCTTGCCCTCGGCCATCCGCAAGCCGCACTGCAGTACGCCAATGAAGGCGTCCGCTTCGTCCAGCAGATGTCCGTCGAAACGCCGCCCGACCGGCTCGTGGCGATCGCGTATCTGCAGACGAACATCGCCATTGCACTCCGCCGGCGCGCCGACTATCAGCTCCTGACCGGCCACAACCATGCCGCATTGCAGGATCTCGCCGAAGCCAGGCGGCTCAGCGCAAGAGATCCTTCTCCGCAATACCGCGTCGCGCTCGACGCGCGCATTGCCGAGGTGGAAGCTCAGGCCTATGCACCGCGCGATCCGCGACGCGCCGTGGCCGCGTTCACGTCCGCCATCGATCTCTCGCGCGGCCTCGAATACAGCGCGTTTCGCGCGTCCCTTTATGCACAACGCGCCGCGGCGGAACGGCGCGCCGGGCTGGAGCGGGAGAGCGAGGCCGATCTGCGCGCGGCGCTCGACCTGCTCCATCAGGAGGAAGCGCGCGTCCTCGAGAAGCGCGTCCGCGGCGGGGAGGACATCCTCTGGAGCGATTACTTCTCGCGCTTTGAGGACGCGTATCACGTCCTCATCCGCGAGCTGATCGAGACGAACCGGCAGGCGGAGGCGTTCGTCTATGCCGACCGCTCGCGCGCGTTCGAGCCGCTCAATCTCGCCTTGAAGCTCGCGCCGCCGCCGAACGCGCCGAGCCAGCTCGACCTGCCCGCGCTGCAGCGCACCTTGCCGCCCGGAACGTTTCTCATTGAATACACGGTGATGGAGGACCGCACGTACGCGTGGGTCATCAGCCGCGACGCGTGGCGATTGCTCCCGCTCGGCGTGCGGCAGCGCGACGTCGAGCGCTGGAACAATGCGTTGTCGCGCGCGGTGCCGACGCGCGATACGACGACACTCGATGCCACGCTGTTCGCCGCATACGACGCCTTGCTCGCCGAGCCGTTGCGCGCCGTGGCACAAATGACGAACGGCGCCGCGCGGCTGGTATTCGTGCCGGACGGACCGATGTACGGATTGCCGTTTTCCGCGCTGCGCAATCCGGAGACGCGCCGCTATGTCATTGAAGATGCTCCGGTCGAAACGGCCGGGAGCGCGGCACTGTACACGCTGTCGGTCACGCGCGACGCGCAATTACCGCGCGACACGTCGGCGCTGCTGATCGGGAATCCGGACGGCGCGCATTTGCCCGGTGCCGAGGCGGAAGTGCACGCGATCGCGCAATCGTATGCAGGGGCGGTCGTGCGGACGGGAGCGGACGCCACGGCGGACGCGTTCATTACAGGCGTCCGCGACGATGCGATCGTTCATGTCGCCGCGCACGCGATCGTCGACGCACAGACGCCTTCCAGTTCCTCATTGCATTTCGCGCAGACGCCGGGACAACCAGGCGCTCTCGACGCCGCTCATCTGCTGTCGCAATTGAAGCCGGGGCGCGCGCGGCTGGTCGTGCTCGCGGCGTGCAGCAGCGCGGCCGGTATGCCGGTCGGCGCGGAAGGCGTCGGTCCGCTCGTACGGCCGCTCATCGCCAATGGCGTCCCAGCCGTCGTCGGGACGTTATGGAACATCGGCGACGCCACAGTGGAGCCCCTGCTCGTGTCTTTCCATCAGCACTACAGGATGGGCGACGACGCGGCAGTGGCGATGCAGAAAGCGCAAATCGAACTGCTCCGGAAAAACAACTCCTCCGGCCTCCAGTCGGTGCTCGTGTGGGCTCCGTTTCAGGTGATCGGCCATGGCTCGTCACCGTTCGCGCCCGCGCGGTAAACGAAAAAGGAGAACAACCGTGGGTAGTTTCATTCTGCACATCGTTTTCAGTGGTCTCATTGCATTCATTCCGTCGCAGAACGGGACGGAAATGGACGTCGTGCTGCTCAGCGCGGGCGATTGCGCGCAGCATTACCACATGTCGGACGGCACCGCGTTGCCGCCGCACAAACCGCTCGTCTTCGCGCGCGGCGGCAGCTGCACGGGCGATTGCCCGACCAACGACAGCGCCATTGCGGCGTTCATGTATCCCGATCAGTCGTCGACGGCGGCGCTCGCGTCGCTCGAGGCAGCCATCGATGGCGGCGGTGCGTGGCTGCTCGACGCCTCCGATCTCACGCTGCGCAAAGGCAGCACGTCGGCCGCCGATCTGCCGTCGCTCACCATCGAGACCGGCGACCGCGCGGTCGTCAACGGGGTGACGTCCGTCATTCCGACGACGGCCACCGAGCGCCGCGACTTCTCGTGGGTGGCCGCGCTTCAGTCCATCTGCCCCGACTGCACGTTCAAGTCGGCGCTCACCTCGTCGACGCCGCCCGAGGGGCTCGTGGTGGCGCGCTTCAAACTGCGCTCGGGGAACCTCTTCACGTACTCCGTCGCGCGCATCGGCAGCGACGTCACGCCCGTGAACTTCCGCCGCCTCGACGGCACCGGCAGCGTCTCGACGTACTCGCAGGCGATCGCCACGTGGGTCGGCGCGGACATCGAGGTCACCGGCGACAGCATCGATCTCGTCGAGACGAAGTTCGACGGCGATCCGGGACGCACGATGCACCTCACGCCCGACGAAGACGGCAAGATCGAGCTCGCGGTGGTGAACCTGCCGTCGCGCACGCCGCCGCTGACGACCGGCAATCCGTCGCCCGCGCCCGGCAAGCACTTCGAGCTGTACTACGACCTCGCCGACAACGCGCCGGCGCGCGAAGAGCGCCTCGTGCCGTTCGCCGGTCCCGCGTCCACCGTCGGCTCGTATCCGCAGGTCAGCTGGGCGACGATCCACCCGACGACGGAGCTCTGGTCCGATCTGCTGAACGGACTGCGCCTCAACGTCGGCCGCGGCCCCGACGACCGCATCCTCTGCCCGCCGACGCACTGATTTCGTTTCCGCGGTGCGCCGCCCGGCAACGGGCGGCGCACCTTTTCGAAAGGATCAACCCTTGGCGCGCACATTCCTCCTCGGCGCACTCCTGATCCTCGGCGGCGCGCAATGCACCGCGAAGCGCTCGGCCGCGAACGCCGGCCAGCACGTCGCGGCGGCCCGGTCGCTTGCCCAGCTGTACGACGCGTCGCGCTTCCACGCGTGGCACATCCGCGCGAACGCCGCCGGCCGCGACTGCCGCGTGCTGCTCCTCGAGACCGGGATCATCCTCGACGGCTCGATGATCGAAGCGATGCACTACGGCGCCGGCGAATACGACGCGTACGGCGGCGGCGTGAAGCGCTTCCTGCGCCTGCACGAATTCCGCGGCGTCGCCTACAAAGACGTCTCCAAATGCATCTGGACGTACGGCGACGTGACCCAGGACGAAGCAGAGAGGCTCGTCAAATGTCGCTGAAGCACGCCTGTTTCGCGCTCCTCTGCGCCGTGATCTTCGCCCACGACGCGGCCGCCGCGCCGCACAAACGCGCGCTGCTCGTCGGCATCAACGACTACTCGGCCTCGCATCTCCCGTCGCTCGGACCCGCCGCGCCGGAACGCGACTGGCCGCCCCTCGGCGGCGCGGTCAACGACGTCGAGGCGATGCGGCAGTTGCTCGTCGCGTTGCGCGGCTTCGCACTGCAGGACATCGTGACGCTGACCGATGAGGCGGCGACGCGCGCGGCGATCCTGCGCGCGATCGAAACGCAGCTCGTCGCGACGGCGGCCGAAGGCGACATCGTGTTTTTCTACTACGCGGGCCACGGCTCGCAGGTGCGCAACTCGCGCTCGGACGAGCCGGATCATCTCGACGAATCGATCGTCCCCGCCGACTCGCGTCGCGGCGCGCCCGACATCCGCGACAAGGAACTGCGCCGCCTCTTCAACCGCGTCCTCGATCGCGGCGCGCGCCTCACGGTGATGCTCGACGACTGCCACAGCGGCTCCGGTGCGCGCGGACTGCCGACCGGCGCGGTCGCGCGCGGCATCAAGCCCGATCAGCGCGACGTCGCCGACGGCGCGGACGCGGGACCGCGTCCGGAGTCGCGCGGCGCCGTCGTCATCGCCGCGTCGCAGGACTTCGAGGACGCGCGCGAGAAACGCGACGACCGCAACAATCTGCACGGCGCGTTCACGTGGGGCTGGATGCGCGCGATGCGCGACGCCGCGCCGGACGAGTCGGCGTTCGAGATGTTTCTGCGCACGCAGGCGCGCCTGCGCACGGAGATGCCGTTTCAGGAGCCGGTGTTCGCCGCGACTGCTTCCGCGCGCAACACGCCGTTCCTCGGCACGCGTGACGAACGCCGTAGTGCACGTGGCGACGAACGCACGCGCGTCGCGGTGGCCAAACTCCTCGCGAACGGCAACGTGCTGCTGCAGGGCGGCTGGGCGAACGGACTCTCCGCCGGCAGCGTGCTGCGCGTGGCCGGAGATCCGCGCACGCGCGTCCGCGTCACGGCGCTGGTCGGACTCGGCAATGCCGAGGCGCGTGTGGAAGAAGGACGCGTCGACGCCGGGACGTTGCTCGAACCGTCCGGCTGGCTCGCCGCGCCCGCGCGACCGCTGCGCGTCGCGCTGCCGCAAGTCGCGCTGGGCGAAGTCTCGATCGGCGGACTCGCGCGCGCGCTCACGCGCATCGCGGCGCAACGCGGTCTGCGCTGGATTCACGATCCCACCGCCACGACGCCGCAGTACGTGCTGCGACGCGGTAACGAGCAGTGGGAGCTCCTGCGCCCGCGCGGCGCGTCAACGGCGTTCACGCCGGATACCGACGGCGCGGAGAACGCCGTGCGCGCGGTGCCGGAAGGCGCGTCGCTCTTCGTGCAGCTGCCCGCGCCGCAGGCCATCGTCGAACGGCTCGCCATTCCGCCGAACGATGTCGCGAACGATCCCGCCGAGGCCGACTACATCCTCACCGGACGCTTCGTGAACGGGCGGCTCGCGTACGCGTGGATCCGCCCCGGCGTCACGCGCGCGGATCGCCGCAAGTCGGGCCTGCCGGTGCGCAGCGCGTGGACGAGCGACGCGGAGACGCTGCGCGACACCGCGCTCCGCCTGCGCCGCATCGCCGCGTGGCAACTGCTCGACTCGCCGCCCGCGGCGCGCTCGCCGTATCACCTCGCGTTGCGGCGCGCGCACGACAACGCGCTCGTGCACGGAACGAGCGTCATGGGACACGAGCGCTATCAGGCGGTGCTGCGCGGCGTGAATCTGCCGCCGCGCGTCGACGGCCGCTTCGTCTACCTCTTCGTGATCGACAGCCGCGGCCAGAGCATCCTTCTTTATCCGCGCGCCGCGAGCGGCTCGGTGGAGAACCGCTTCCCGATCGACCCGTCGGTAGCGCCGCCCGCCGAGATCCCGCTCTGCGCTTTCGAGGTCTCGCCGCCGTACGGCGTCGACACGTACGTGCTGCTGACCACCGATCAGCCGCTGCCGAATCCGTCGCTTCTCGAATGGAACGGCGTGCGGTCGAACGGCACGCGGCCGTCGACACCGCTCGAAGAGCTACTCGCGTCGCTCGGCAGCTCCACGCGCGCCGTCGTCACGCCGTCGAACTGGTCGATTGAGCGGACGACGTGGGAGTCGACGCCACAAAAGCGAGGCGGCGGTGTCTGACGGCGCATGGGCTTTTCGTACCGCAAGAGCGTCTCCGTCGGTCCGTTCCGCTTCAATCTCTCCGGCTCCGGCGTCGGCATGTCCGTCGGCGTGCGCGGCTTCCGCGTCGGCACCGGACCGCGCGGCAACTACGTGCGCATGGGCCTCGGCGGCGTGTCGTATCACCACACGCTGCCGCGCGCGCATGCACCCACGCGCGTCGCAACGCCGGCGCTCTTGCCGCTGCAGACGAGCGGCCCTGACGCGGCGTCGCTCGCCGACTCGTCCTCGATGCAGCTCCTCGAACAAATTCGCGCGGCGCGGAGCGCGACCAGAATCACGCTGCCGGTGATCGTCGGCGCGTTTCTCTTCTTCCTCTACGCTGCTTCGACGGGATCGGCCGATTTCATCTTGTTCGCGTTCGCCGTCGGCATCGCCGCGATCGCGGCGGCGAAGTACAGCGACGTGCGGCGTAGGCACGTCGTCGTCCTGTACGACCTTCAGTCGCAGGCGGCGGAGGCGTTTCACCGCCTGCTCGAGTGGTCGCAGGCGCTCGCGGTGTCGGAGCGGCTCTGGCACGTGGAGGCATCGGGCGGCGTGTACGACTGGAAGTACAACGCCGGCGCGAGTCCGCTGGTGCCGCGCGAGCTCACGCGCATGCGCTTCGCCGCACCGCCCTATCTACGCACGAATGTCGCGATCCCCAGCCTCGCCCTGGGCGCGCGAACGCTCTATTTCCTACCCGATCGCCTGCTCATCGACGACGGCCGCAGCATCGGCGCGCTCGCATACCGCTCGCTCGAGCTCAGCGTCACCGAGTCGCGGATGATCCAAACCCCTCCCGCGCCGTTCGACGCCCTGGTCGTCGGTTACACCTGGCGTTACGTCAACCGCGACGGAGGTCCGGATCGCCGCTTCGCCAGCAATCCGCGGCTGCCGATCTGCCTCTATGACGAACTGCAGCTGCGCAGCGCGGGCGGCTTGCAGGAAGTCGTGCAGGTGTCGCAATCGGGGATCGCAGAAGGATTCGCGGCGGCGGTGCGATTCCTCGGCGGCGTCACGGCGCAGACGCAGGGCAACGGTATCGTGTGAGCTCCGTGAAGCGCTGGACGTTCGTCGCCTTCGCCTGTCTATCGGCCGCATTCGGCGCCGCGGAGTTTGCGGGACAGCGCTCGGTGACGCCGCTCTCACTCGTCGACGCTAGCACGTCCGCGCCGGCCGACGGCGGCCGCGCGGCGGCGCTCTTCGTCGGCATCCGCACCTTCGACCGCGGCGCGTTGCGCGAGATCCCGTACGCCGTCGACGATGCGATCGATCTCGCGTATCTCTTCGCCTTCGATCGCCGCGTGCGCCTCGTGCCGCCGCAGCGCATCGTGCTCGCGCTCTCCGGCGCGCCGGACAAACCGGAGTCAAGCAACCGGCTGCGCGAGTTGATCCGCGCCGGCGCGCGCGTCGCGAAAGCCGAGCCGCACCACATCCTCGCCCTCGCCGGGCAGCAGGCGGCGATCGCGGGCAGCCACGGCTTTCTCATCGTCTCGTTCGCGACGCACGGCTTCGTCCGCGGCGGCATCCAGCACGTCGTGGCGGCGTCGGGACAACCGGTGTCGACCGCGGCGCTGCTCGACGTCATCGCCGCGCACCGCGTGCCGCGCTCGCTCATCCTCATCGACGCGTGCAAGCAGCGCATCGCCGGCAGCCGCGGCGTCGACGCGCTGTCGTACGCGGGGATGACGCTCGCGAAGCAGATGCCGCGCGTCCACGGACAGGTCGTGCTCTCGACCGTAGGCGCCGCATACGACGATCCGGACCGGCGCAACGGCGTCTTCACCGCCGCGGTGATGGAAGGGCTGCAGTGCAACGCCACGACGTTACGGAAGCGCGTGACCGCGACGACGCTGCACGCGTACGTCGAGCGCAGCGTGCGCAAGTGGATCCGCGACCACGTCGACCACGCGATCGGCTCGGCGACGCAGATCAGCCTCGACGGCGAGGCCAAGAACATGCCGCTCGCCGATTGCAGCGTTCCGCCTCCACCGCCTGTCATCGTGGTTGCGAGTGGACATACGCTTCGCACCTTTCTCAAGTCGCCGCGCAAGCTGCTCTGGCGCAACGACGTCGAGGCTCCGATCACGCACACCGCGCAGGCCGACGGCACCATCGTCGCCGGCACGCGCAAAGCACTCATCGGCTTCGACCGCATCGGCACGCGCGTCTGGACGATCACCGGACCCGAGCCGCTGCGCGAGCTCACCGCGGGCGATCTGTTCCGCAACGGTCATCACCATTTCGTCGCGCTGTGGGGTGGGCACATCGCCATTTACGATGCGGAAGGAGGCCGCGGCGACACGTGCGAGGCGCCCGAGAAACTGCGCGCCGTCGAGATCTACCGCGCCGGTCCGCACTACGCGCCGCGCATCGCCGTCGCGGGCGCGAACCGCGTGCTCGTCTACGATCCCAAGAAGCTGCGCGACGCGAAGCCGCTCTGGTCGGGACACCTGATGCCGCGCACGGAGACCATCGCCAGCCTGCACGTCGCCGATCGCAATCACGACACGAAGTTGGACATCGCCATCACCACCGCGCGCGGCGCGACGCTCTACGTCGACGTGCAGGGAAATCCGGTCGGCACGGCGAAGAACGGGCTGCGGCTGAAGCTCGACGCGCGCAAATGACCGCTCAGCAAATGACGCTCAGCGCTCCACGCCGTCGAACGCCTCCTGCGCCGCCTTCTTCGTCAGCACGCCGACGAGACGCTTGAAGTCGGGATCGGGGGCCGTCGCTCCCGGCGTGTAGCGCAGGCCGATCGCATCGACGTTCACCGCCGCCTGAATGTCCGCCAGCGTCGTCAGCCCGCGCTCCATCGCGCCGTGCACCTGATCGAGGATCGACTGGTAGAGCTCCGCGGTCAGATCGAGATACGCCTCGTCGTGAAACGCCGGCCCCTGACCCGGGACGATCACGCGCGCGTCGAGCGCCTGGAACTTCCGCAGCGTGGCCAGCCACGGCGTGATCGCGTACGAGTTCGTCGTCCACGGCGGCGGTCCGTCGCCGCTCTCGGGATGCACGAGCGCGTCGCCGGTGACGAGGATTTTCTCCGCGGGCAGAAACAGCGCCGTCGATCCCGTCGCGTCGCCCACGACGCTCATCAGCCGGAACTCGCGCTTGCCGCGCCAGAACGTGAGCTCCTCCCGATACGTCAGCGTCGGCAGCACGTGCGGCACCTCGGCGCTCTCCTTCGCGAACGCGTCGTACAACGCGATCTCGTCTTCGAGCTGCTTGCGCTGCGCGTCGCTCGTCGCGTTCGCGAGGTCGGCGCGCCGCCGCGCCACACCCTTCGCGATCGAGCCGGAGAAGAACGCGTTGCCCATGCGCTGCATGTACGCGCGCGTCTCTTCCGTGGCGATGATCTCGACGCCAGGATACGCCTTCGCGAACTCCGCGTTGCCCATCCAGTGGTCCATGTGCCAGTGCGAGTTGATGATCGTGCGCACCGGCTTGTCCGTGATCTTGCGAATCTCCGCGATGACCATGCGCGCGGTGACCGGGCGCGTGCACGTGTCGAACACCGTCACGTCGCGGTCGCCGACGACGGCCACGACGTTCGTCGCCGTCCACAGATCGAGATCCGACGGCGCGCGGAAGAGATACACGCCGTCCGCCAGCGTCTCTTTCGTGAGTTGCAGATCGGCCGCGGACGCAACGGCGGCCGCGAACATCACCAGAGCACAGACGACGAATTTGCGCATCCGCTCACGATAGGCGCACGCGCGGCGAAGCGTTTGTAGCGTTCCTGTGACGCGGCGCCCGAGCCTTGCGCCCGGACGCCGCGTTCGTGTTGAAACGATCTACGGATGCATGGCGACGGCGTCGCTCTGCGGCAGCACCTCGAGCAGCCGCTTGATCTCGCTGCGCTTCGCGTTCGTCTGCGTCGTCTGCGGCATGTACGCGTTGAGCAGGACGAACGTGAAGATCTGGTTCGTGCCGGTCAGCGGCGACGGCGCGCCGTTGCCCGACGCCGAGCCGTGACAGGTCATGCAGTTGCTGGTCTGGAAGTACGTCTCGATGGCGTTGTTGCCGAAGATCTTCAGATCGATCTTGTTGTTCTGATCCTTGATCGGCGGGAAGACGTAGCATTCCTTCGCGCCCGACGGGCAAGGGTTGAGCGTGTGCACCATCTCGTAGTACTGCCAGACCGTGCCGCTCAGATTCTTCTGCCACGTCTGATTGACCTGCTGCACTTCGCTCGGGATGTTCTTGACCTGGCAGATGTCGTCCGGCGTGTTGTTGCCGTTCCACGGAATGTTGCCGGTGACCTGCGGCGGCTTCTTGTTGTAGTTGCCGCCGCAGTTGCCGTTCGGCGTGCCCAGCTTCGCGAGCGTCGGCGCGATGCCGTTCGGTGCGGCGACGTTGTCGACCTGCTGGAAGCTCGCCCAGAACCACGTGCCGCCCATCGACGGTGTGAGTCGAAGGATATGCATGCCGATGAGGCCGAACAGCGCCGGTCCCTGGCAGGTCTTGCCGTCCGGCTGCATGAAGTAACCCCACTGCGTGTAGTAGCGCGGGATGATCGCGGAGTCGGTCGAGGGATTCAGCACGCGCCACGTCGCCTTCACCTCGAGCGCGCCGTACTGCGCGTACGACGGCAGCGGCGGCGTGATCTCGGTGCCGTTCTTCGGGAACGGCTGCAACTGGCCCGACTTGTTGTACGCCGCGACCTGATTCGCGCCGAGGTAGTAGCCGTTCTGCTGGATGTACGCGTACTCGGAAGGATCGACGCGGATGTCCGTGATCGTGTACCACCCCTTCTGATCGACGAGCGGATTGCCGGTGGCCTGATTGATGTAGTCGCGCACGATCGTCGCGGTCTGGAACGTCGAGCCGTCGATGTACATCGGCTGGAAGCCCGGCGCGACCGGATTGGCCGGCGTGATCGCCGCGCACGCGGACGGGATCGAAACCTGCTGCGTGTACGTCGATCCCGGATCGGCGCCCTGATCGAGCATGATCGTGCTGAGATCGCGGTACGTGTTCCACACCGTCGGCACGATCGCGCCGTTCGGTGCCACCGCGCCGATGACGGAGTTCGTGTCCGGCTGCGCGTTCTGTCCGCCTGACGACGGCGAGAGCGCCGGCCAGTTGAGCGCGACGAAGGTCTGCCAGCCGAGGTTGAGGTAGTTGTTCTGCGGCGGATTGGGCGGCGGGGTGGGACTGACGTCGACCGGCACCTGCCACGAGTTCGGCGGCAGATTCACCGTCGTCACCACCGCCGGCTTCGGCGCGGGCGGCGGCGCCTTGTCGACCGCCGGCGACGGCGTCTCTTGCTTGCAGGAAAGAGCCCCAACGAGGAAAACGAGCGCGGCCAAACCTCGGATTACACGTCGACTCATCACGTCTCCTTTACGTTCCACAACCATGGAGAGTCGGGAAGCGGGCGAGTCCCTACCTTGGGGCGTTCACGACGCCGCGCTGAGCGCGATCACGGCGAGCACGACGAGCGTCAGACAGAGCACGCCCGCGGCGATCGCGCAGCTGAGCAGGCCGTCGGTCGCCGGCGTGGGAGCGTCATTCATTGGTGGAGATTCACGCTGACGCGCAGCGTGCGCGGCGCGACGACGCGCACGATCGCGTCGGAGAGACTGTCGAAGAGATCGCGCACACTTTCCTTTTGCGCGAACGGCTCGGCTGCGTTGCGCGCTAAACGCCGGCGCCATGTGAACGAGACGGACGCGTCGAATCGCCCAGGCGGCGTACTGCACGGAATCGTGAATCGCATGCGCGCCGGCTCCTCGCGGTCGCCTGCCCGTTTCTGCAGCGACTCGTACGAGGTGCCGGTCGAGCCGCGTCCCGCGGGCTCGATCCAAGCATCGTTCGCCGGACGGCGCAGATCGCATTCGGTTTCGATGGATGCGTCGCGATCGAAGCACTTCGCGCCGCACCGCGGCAGATCGCGCGGACGCACGCGCGACTCGGGGATCGTGAAGCGGCAGCCGCGGACGTTCGACGCCGCCACCGCGTTCGCATCGAAGATGACCTGCCGCTCGAAGTCGAGACGGCTCACGATCTGTTCGGAGATGTGCTGGCCGAACGCGTGGTCCGTCGCCAGCAGGAGGATGAACAGCTCGCGTCCGTGCGAGGCCTTGCGGAAGACGTGCGCGAGCAGGCGCGCGCGCATGGCGCTCGGCGCGTCGACGGCGAGCACCGCGTTCTCGAAGCAGCGGCCGAACAGCGAGCCCGCCAGCGGCGTGCTCGGCAGCGGCACGCCGCCGCAGACCGTGGCGTCGGTCGACGCGCGCGGCGGCGTATCGAGCTCCATGTCGGAGACGACGATCGCGGCTTGCGCGCGGCCGGTTGCGAGCGCGTCGCCGAGTTGCTCCGCGGCGAGATGCAGCGCGGTGCGGTTCGCGGTGGGATGCAGCGCCGCGCGCGCGGTGGCCAGCCGCGCGATCGATTCGCCGACGCCGTACTGTTCGACCGCCTCCGCATGCGCGGAAAGCAAGACACCGCTGTCGAGCGCTTCGACTACCGGCGTGAGATCGTCGGTCGCTTCCGCGCCGCCGCCATGCTTGCGCGCGACCGCGAAATCGCGCATCGATCGTGAGACGTCCCAGTACACCTGCACGACTTCGCGCGCCTGCGCCGCCTCCGCCTTGCGTCGCGCGTTGCCCGCGGCCGGAATGACGACGCTCACGGACGGCCGGCATTCGACGGTGACGGCGCGTTCTTCACCTCCACCGCACGCCGTCACGACGAACCAGACCGCGAGCAGCAACGCAGGCTTTCTCATGGATTCTGCAACTCCCGAAGAATCGAATGCACGGTGTCGCGGTGGCGCTGTAGCTCGCGCTGCATCGTCTCGTTTGCGCGTTCCAGTTCGAGCTGCCGCTGCCACGAACGCCGCGCCGCGGCGAGCGTGAACGCGAGCAGCACGACGACGGCGACCATCACGATCGTCGAGATCACCCGCGCCTCCCCGCGGCGCCTTCGGTCGCGAGCTGCACGGAGACGACGACGCGGCGATCGCCTTCCCAGCCGAACGGCGCGATGCACCGTGAGCCTTCGACGGGACGCGTGTCGCCGAACGAGCGCACGGCGATGCGTCCGAGGAACGCGCGCCGCTGCTTCGGCGATAGCCAGACCGGATCGCTCTCCGCGCGTTCGAGGAGGCGCGCGTACACGCTGAACGCGCGGTCCGCGCCGAGCTTCTCGTTTCCCGCGCGCGTGCCGACGCAGTCGGTATGTCCGTCGACGTGAATCGTGATCGCGTTGAAGGAGCGCGGATCCGCCGCCGCGAACCGCAGCGCGTTCGTGTAGAGGCAGCCGGCCACGGCGTCGGCGGACGACGCGTCGAGCGGCACGGCCTTCCCCTTCTCGAAGCGGATCACGTCTTCGCCGACGGTCACGAAGCAGCCGCTGCCCGGCACCTGTCTGCGGCCGGTCGCCCGCGCGACGCAGCTCGAGAAGCCGGCCAGGAACGGACTCGCATCCGCGCACGGATTGCTGTGGCTGCGGAGGACGTCGAGCTCGCCGCGCGCTTCCGCGAGCGCACCCTTCGCGGCCGCGAGTTCCTGTTGCGCCGCCGTCCGCTGCTCGTCGCTGAACGCGACGGCCGCGAGTCCGCCGATGAAGAGCATGAACGTGAGGTCGGCCCACGAGATCCAGTAGTTGACGCCGCGCCCGAACATCGTCAGTTCTCCTGCCCGTTCGGCAGCAGCTCGAGGAGCTTCAGCCGCACGCGGCCGAGGCGCTCGCGTTCCGCGGCGACCTTGCGCATGTCGGTGGCGACGAGCGACGACGCTTTGCGCACCGCGGTCGCGGCTTCGGTGAGCGGCGTGAGCAGCGACGCGTTCGTCTCGTCCGCGTCGCCCAGCCGGCCCAACGCCGTGGTGACGGACGCGACGAGCGACTCCGCCTCGCGCGTGAACTCCGCGGCGCTGCCGACAACCGACTTCGCGCCGCGGTCGAACGCGGAGGCGAGCGCGTCGAGCGAGGAGACGACGTCGTTGAAGCGCGTGCTGATCGCGGAGACGGAATGCTCCGTGAGCTCGAATTGATCGCGCAGCGTGCGGAATTCGCCGGCCAGCAGATCGCGCGCGCGGCGGATCTCGTCGTCGTGAATCGTCTGCAGCGTCGCGCGGAACTGCTCCTCGACCCGCGTCACCGACGTGGCGATGAGTCCCGCGGTGCGGTCGATGACCTGCTGCGGTAACCGCACGATCTCGCTCACGAGCTCGCGCCGGTGCTGCTCGAAGAGCGCCGCGTCCTCGTGCGTGAGTGCGTCGAAACGCGCGTTGAGCGACTGCACGATCTCGTTCAGCTGCTCGACCGATTTGCGGAAATCGGTGAGTCCCTTCGCGAGCTTCACGCGCACCGCGCCCGACTCTTCGTCGACGCGTTCCGACGCGGCGGCGGCGAGCTGCTGATTCGCTTCGTGGAGCGCCTGCAGCTGGCTGATCTGCATCGAGACGAGCTGTTCGATGAGCTCCTCGACGCGCGACGTCCGCGACTCCGGCGCGACCGCGGATCGCGTCGCCGGCGTCGGCTCGCGATTCGCGTCGTCGAGTTTCTTCCGCCGCAGCGGCTCGAAGATCGTCGCGTTCAGGTGATGCGCGTCGCGCGTCAGCGCCAGCGCGCAGAGGATCGCGTAGCCGGTCGCGACGAACGCCTTCGGCGCGACCGACACGATGCCGCCGCCGGTCGTTCCGGCGCTCGCGTAGAACAGCAGCAGAAACGCGGACGCCGCCATCCCCGTGGCCAGCACGGCGCTCGACGCGGTGGCGAACATCCCCTGCACACGCTCCGCGGTGCTGCCGATCAGGCGATCGACGTCGGTGATCGAGAGGTCGCGCGATGCGAGGCGCTCCGTCAGCTCCGCCTCTTCGTCCGCGCGCCGCAACAGCTGCGCGCGCAGGATCACCGCGAGCGCGAGCTCGCATGCGAGCGCGGCGAGCCCGCCCCACTGGCCGGCCGCGACGCGCAGGTACAGCGCCGCCGCGACGACGACGGCGAGCCACGGCTCCCAGAAGAGCCGCCGCGCCGGAGGCCGAGGAGCCTGCAGCGAGAGCACCGTCATCGCGAGAACACTCCGGCGTGCTGCACTTCGAAGTCGTCGCCGCGGCGCGTGAGGCGCGGCAGCGATTCGACGCGGCGGATCTCGTCGTTCACGCCGAAGTCGGCGCGGTTGAACCAGTCGTTCGGCAGCCGCGCCGGCTTGACGACGTTCGGGACCGCGTACCACGTGCCGCGATGCTCGACGATGAACGCGATCGGAGTGCCTTCCCCCGACGGCGGCCAGACGGTGACGTGCGCGGCGAGAGCGTCGGTGCTCGCGCGCACGGCGTCGAGCGTGGTGGAGTTCTGCTGCACGATGCGGTTCGCGAGCGCAAGCAGCTGCGCGGCTCCGTCTTCCGCGGAGACTGACTCAGCGTAATGCTCGGCTTGGCGCTCATCGCGGAACACGCTGCGCGATGCCGGCGGCGGATTCATCGCGCGCGGCGGAGCTGCATCGAAGTTTTGCCGCGGCAGCCGACGCACCACTTCCACCGGCACATTCACGATCGTCGAGCGCAGCGACTCGATGCTCTTCTGCAGCTCGCTCTTCAGCTGCGCCAGCTCTTCGCGCCGCGTGTCTTTGTCCTTCGACGCGCGGCCGCGGTCCTGCGCCGCGTGGACGCTTTTCTCGAGCGCGCGCAGGCGCATCGTCAGCGCGAGCGCGGTGAGCACGATCGTCAGCGCGAGAACCGCGAGCGCGAGGATCACCGGCATCTGGTTCATGCGTGCACCTGCAGCAGCACCTGGCGCGTGTACGTTTCCGCGGCGATGGCCAGCGGGCTGGCGACCCAGACGTTCACGCCTTCGAGCACGGCGCCGTCGTGTTTGTCGACGCCGGTCGAGCGCGTGGTGAGCGCGATGCGCGTGCCGTCGCGCACGGCGGCGACGATCTCCTCGCGCGCGCCGGTCAGCTTCGCGATGCGCTGCAGTCCGTTCGCGGTGATGCCGACGGCGGGCGTGTTCGCGCCGAGCCCGCGCAGCGGCTCGTCGTCGCGGCGGACTTCGCCCGCGACGCTGACTTCGATGCCGTTCACCGCCGCCGGTTCGAACGCGACGAAGTCGCCGCGCGTCGCGCCGCCGTGCAGGATCGTGCGGCGCGCCAGCAGCTCCTTCGGATTGCCGGGCAGCGTCGGATCCTCGTAGCGGCTGTACGCGAGTTGCGAGCCGAGGGCGCGCGCGATGTCGGTGAGATGCAGCGCCATCTGCTCGTCCGGCGACGCCGGCAGCGACCAGCCCATGCCGAGGAGTTGCACGTGCACGCGGCCTGGCTGGTCGCCGCCGGTCCAGTAGCGCCAGACCGAATCCATCCAGAGCGCGGTGAAGCGCTTCACGACGTCGAAGTAACTCGCGGCGATGCGCGACGACGCTTCGTCGAGCTGCGGCAAGGAGCCGATGCGCAGCTTGCGGCGATACTCCGCGAGCTCGGTGCCGCCGAAGTCGCGCGTCAGCCATTCGACGAGCGAGTGACCGCCGATGCGCGCGCTCTCAAAGACGACGTTGCGCGCGCCGCCCCTGCGTCCGCGGCCGAAGTGCTTCGCGAACAAATCGAGCGTTCCGCCGCCGAGGTCCGCGATCACGATCGCGTCGACATCGGTCGCCGGCGCTTCGATCGGCGCGATGACTTCCGACTCGTACGCGAACCGCGACTCGAGCTGCAGTCCGGTGCGGCGGTGCAAGGTCGCGATGACGCCTTCGATCTCCGCGACGAAATCCGCCGCGCGGGCGCGCTGCCGCAGCGGCATCGTGAAGATGACGGAGAGCCGGCGGCTGTGCACGATGCCTTTGCTGAGTGCGGCGGCGATGCACTGCTCGAGGTGGTGGACGAGAAACGCCTCGCGATACGCGCGCTCGCGCGTCCACTTGATGTCGAAGAGCAGCGACGTGCCGTCGCTCTTCCACTGCCAGTCGTCCTGATCGAGCAGGACGTGATCGCCGTACTGCGGCCGCGGCGGACGCGCATCTTTCGCCGATCCGAGATAGACCAGCGCGCTCGGCGCGCGACGCTTCTCGCGGATCGTCGAATCCACCGGACGCGTCCCGTACCACTGGAACGCTTCCAGCGCGCTCCCCTTCCACACCTCGGCGGTCGCATCGGCGCCGGCGGCGAGGAGATCGAGCACTTCCGTTTTCTGCGCGCCGTCGATCGCGACGACGGTTGCCGATGTGCCGAAGTCGACGGCGACGCGCTGCGTGGCGTCTTCGAGGTGCTGCACCGCGCGCTCGATCTTCACGAAGCCGACGTCGTGACGCTCGAGGTCGAACGAGAGGCTGTGCGGCACGTTGCCGTCGGTGGCGAGGTAGTGCAGCGAGTGCCGCTCGCTCAGCGGCGCGGAGAGCGTCCACGCCTTCGCCTGCGCGTCGTGCATCACGGCGTACACCGTCTGCGGGCTGTAGCGATGCTCCGGCACGTCGAAAAGCACCGTGAGGCTCGCCGACGGACTGGCGACGGCCGCCGGCCAATGCAACAGCAGCGGATTGATCGCACGCACGCGCGACGCCGCGTACGACTCGACGAATGTGCGGTCGTGGACTCTCACGCTGACGCGCAGCTCCTGGCCGTGCTCCTCGCTGCGCACGTCAACGACGCCCGACTTGAGCAGCGGGACGTACTCGCGCCGCAGCGGCGTCAGCCACTCCGTCCGCTGCTCGTTGCGGAAGCAGCCGACGTTCTCCGTCAGCAACTCGCCGGCGACGGACGTGACGATGCGCGCGGTCGCTTCGAGCCGCCACGCGCATCGCGCGTCGGTGTCGACGACGATCTCGCCGAAGAGGCAGTCGCGCGCCGCCGGCGGCAGCAACTCCGAGAAGACGATGCTCTTCGTTTCGCCGCCGCCGAGCCGCGGAACCGGGAGCGCGATGCGCGCGATCTCCTGCACCACCGCGCGCACGGCCGGCGACATCTCCGCGGGCGACGGCTGCGGCGTGAGCACGCCGAACGCCTCCGCCGCCGCGGCTACGCAGTCTTTCGCGTCGGCACTGCCGGCGGCGGCATTCGGCAGCGGCAGCGAGACCGGCTCCGCGATGCCGGGCCAGCGCACAGTCACGCTCTGCGACGTGAACTGCTTGGTCACGCCGGCGTAGCGCGAGGTCGCGAAGAGCAGCACGTCGAGCCACGCCGGCAGTGCGGCCGTTCGGCAGCGCGCGACCGCGGCCGTGTTGCGGCACCACGTCGCGAGCGACTCGAGCCGCGACGCCGCATTCCACAGCGCGCCGATCGTCGCCTCGTCGTTCCAGTAGCCGTTGACGAGCGGCAGGCAGACGAACTCGCGCGAGAGCTCGCCGATCGGGATGCCGCGAAACGAGAGAATCTTTCCCGTCGTGAACGGCAGCGATTTCGGTTCGACCGTCAGCTTGTTCTCGACGAGCAGGTTCGCGAGCAGCAGCCAGCGCTTCAGCCATTCGCGCGGACGGTCGCCCTTGTCACCGGAGACGAGCACTGGACGCCGCACGCGCCCGTCCTCGACGAGCAGCGCCGCGAGCTCGGCCTTCTCCTCGCCGTTGCGCGCTTCCCAATTGCGAAAGATGTCGCCGAGCGTGAGCTCCACCGCGTCCGACGCCGGCACTTTCGATACGTCGACGTCGTCGACGGTCACGAGCTCGCGCACCTGCGCCTGCGTGATCGGAACGACGTTGCCGCCGGTCACGCGGCTGGCATAACCGATCTTGCGGATGAGCAGCGCCGCGGTGTCGCTGTCGGCCGCGACGGCTTCAGCCTTGCGCTCGGTCGTCTGCGGCGGCACGACCGGAACGTCCTTCCAGAGATCGTACGGACGATCGACTCTGCCGTTGACCCAGCCGCGCAGCGTCGCGAGACCGCGATGAATGCGCGGCACGACGGGCAGCTTCTCGTCGGAGACGCCGAGGTTGCGCAAGGCCGCGCGCTTCGCGGCGAGCGGACCGTCGATGCGCTGGCGGTCGGTCTGATCGAGCGCCGCGATCCGGCCGCTCAGCGACGAGAACGGCAGCACGAATCCCTGATAGCGACCGCGCAGATACTCCGATGCGAGCGTCAGTCGCCCGACCGCTTCGACGTTCGACTCGACGAGCTCGCGCAACGTCAGACGCGGCGTGATCCGCAGCGACTTCGGCAGCGCAACGACGTCGCCCGCGAGCGTCGCCGCGGGCACGTGCGTGCCGCCATTCGCATCGCCGGCGAAGAACGACAGCGCCGCCGCGGCCGCATAGTACGGAATGGTGAGGTTGCGCTTGCGCGCCTGGAACGCGCCGCTCTGGCATTCCTCCTCCGGCGCGCGCGAGACGGACGGATGTCCGAACAGAATCGTGCGCACGGCGCTCGAGCCCGAATGCGCCGCGTGCCACAGCGCGGAGTTCGCGTTGCTCTTCTGCACCGATTCCGAAAGGCGGTTCGCGCACAGGCCCGAGAGGCGGAACCATTCCGTGGCCATGAGCGCCATCAGCCGGCCACCACCGCTTGCCGCCGAGAGCCGCCGCACGAGCGCGGGCGCGAAGCCCGCGCCGGTGCCGCCGACGCCCGACCCCGCGACGACGATGCGATTCGCCGGATCGCCGGCGAGCGCGAAGATGCGCGCGAGCTGCGGGTTCACGCCGTCGCCGCGCGTCACTTCATTGAAGAGCCATTCGGCCATCATCGCGCCGACGCGTGGCTGCGCGTAGAAGCCGGTCGTCACGTCGACCTCGCGCTGTTCGCGCAGCAGCAGCGCGTCCGCCGCGTTCGGACCGAACGACGCGCCGAGGCGATTCACGAACTCGTACATGCGCCGCGAGTCGGCGAGCTGCGAGTGCACCGGAAGCGGGACGCATTCGAAGCTGTCGCCGGCGAGCAGACCGAGCGCGTTGAGCCGCGCGCGCGCCTCCTGCCACGCTGATGGCTGATCCGTGTCCGCCGCCTGATCGGCGTCGACGAGAATCATCTGAACGTTCGGAAATTCTTCGGTGTAGATCTCGTACGCGAGCGCGATGAAATCGGCCACCGCGAGTGCGACGTGCTGGCCGGTGCCGCCGACCGCAATGAGGTAGTTCGCCACGATTCCGTCCTTCCTATGCGACCGTGTCCGCGCGGCGCGCGAGCAGCCACGGGATCAACGCGAGCGCGAGACAGATCACGAGCGCCGTCCACGCGTGCACCGTGACCGGCTGCCATTCGTCGACGACGCCGGCGAGGCCGCGGCGGATCTCGTAGCGCGAGCGCACCTCGAAGACGATGAAGAGGATGGCCGGGACGAGGAACAGGAGCGCGCTGACGATCATCGGCACCGTCTGCGGCGCGCGGCTGCCGCGCAGCACCGGGAACTGCGCCTGCTCGCGGCGGACCATGCGCACGTGGATGATTCCGCCGATGAGCCACGCCAGCAGCAGGAACGCGATCGGTCCGGCGTTCGCGGCGATGCGCACGAGGTGCGTCCACGCGGGCGGCGGCGCGGCGGAGGTCGACGGAATGCCGCCTTCGATGACGGACGTCGTGGTGGTGGTCGTCGACGTGGTTTGCACCCCGTCCGTCCCCGTCGCGTCGACGGTTTCTTCCGTTTGCGTCGTCGTCACGCGCGCCGCGTTCGACTGCGCGCGCAGCCACGGCACACCGAACGCGAACAACAACAGCACCGCAGCGATCCAACCGCCGATCCATCTCCGCATGCGTTCCCCTTCGGAAGTGCAGAGACACGGCGCGGATTTTTTTGTGGCGTGACGGACGCGCGGCTTATCTTGGTTGGATGCGAATCGCCGTCGCCGGCCCGCCGATGTCGGGGCGGTCGGAAGTCATGAAATGCCTCGCGCGGACGTCCTCCGCGACGGCGAGCGACTTCGTGTCGATCCAGCGCGGCGTTCATCGCGTGCAGCTCGCGCGGGTGCTGCCCGGCAACCGGTACTTCGAAACCCTGGATGCCGCGGCCACAGATGCCGCGGCCGCGGCGGCAGTCGAGTTCTATCGTGCGGCGGACGGCGTGCTCTTCGTGCTCGACGCGCAAGTCGCGAGGCACGCGCACAATCTCGCGGCGCTCACGCTCTTCAACGCGGCGGCGGATCGGCGTCCGATCGTGTACCTCGTGAACAAGCAGGACCTGCCGCTTACGCAAACGCCGACTGAGGCCGCGGCGGCGTACGCGATCGCGCCGGAACGATGCATCGGTGGCGCGGCGAAAGAGTGCGCCGGCGTCGATGCTGCCGTCGACGAACTGCTGACTTTTGTGGGAAATCTTGTGGGAAAACGAGAACGCCGGCCTCACGGCCGGCGCTAAGTCGTTGATGCAGATGGAGCCGATGACCGGACTCGAACCGGTGACCTGCTGATTACGAATCAGCTGCTCTACCAACTGAGCTACATCGGCGTAAGGAACCACCGGAACAGCGTGGGCGCGCATTCTATTCACGGAGCGGCGGCGTGTCGAGTACGATGGCGCGGCGCCTGCGCGCCCTTAGCTCAACGGATAGAGCAGCGGTCTTCGGAACCGCTGGTTGGGGGTTCGAATCCCTCAGGGCGCGCCATCGAAAACGGCGGCTTCTTCATCTTGAGCAAAGCGGAACGCATCCTGCTCGCGGCGGCGGGCGCGGCTTCGGTCGTGCTGCGCCTCGTCGCGCTCTTCCGCTACCGCTTCGACTCCGACGAGCAGCAGCACCTGCACGTGGCGTGGGGATGGACGCAGGGGCTCGTGCAGTATCGCGACTACTTCGACAACCACGCGCCGCTCTTTCATCTGCTGACCGCGCCGATCCTCGCGCTGTTCGGCGAGCGCGCAAACATCCTGCTCTGGATGCGCGTGCCGATGCTCGCGCTCTTCGCCTTCGTGGTGTGGGCGACGTATGCGCTCGCGCGGCGGCTCTACGACGCGCGCGTGGCGGCGTGGGCGGCGGTGCTGCTCTCGCTCTTTCCGCCGTTCTTTCTCAAGTCGCTCGAGTACCGCACCGACAATCTGTGGAACGCGTTCTGGATGGCGGCACTGGTCGTGCTCGCGCTGAAGCCGTGGACGCCGCGCTGGACGTTCCTCGCCGGCCTGCTCCTCGGATGCGCGATGTCGGTCTCGCTGAAGACGACGCTGCTCCTCGCGACGCTCGCGGGTGCCGCGGCGATCGTGCGCTGGATCGAGAAGCGGGGCGATGCGCTCTCGCCGCTGCTGCCGTTGCTGGGCGGCCTCGTCCTCGTGCCGGCGATCCTGGTCGTGCTCTTCGTGGCGCTCGGCGCGTGGGATCGCCTGGTGTGGTGCGTCTTCACGTTCAACGAGAACATCGTGCTGACGCGGCGCAGCGTCTGGATCGGCCGCGTGGCGTGGCCGTTCGCGATGGCGGCGCTGGTTTACGCGGCGATGCGGCTGCGTCCGAAGACGCACGACTCCGCGCGCTTCTTCTTCGCCGTCGCCATCGGCGTGTACGTCATCACGCTGGGCGGCTTCTGGGTGCTGATCTCGCCGCGCGACCTGCTCTCGCTCATGCCGCTCGCGGCGATCTTCGTCGCGGCGATGCTCGTGCGCGCGCGCAATCCGCTGCAGGCGTTCGCGATCGCCGTCGTCGTGCTGCTGCTCGCGCTCGTGCACTACGCGAATCAGTTCCGCAACGACACGCGCTGGCACACGACCATGATGGCGCAGGCGCTGCGGCTCACGCATCCCGGCGAGCTGCTGCTCGACCTCAAGGGCGAGACGATCTATCGGCGTCGCCCGTTCTACTACGTCCTCGAGAACATCACCCGCGCGCAGATGGCGCACGGCCTGATCCCCGACACGCTCGCGGCGGATGTGATTCGCACGCGCACGCACGTCGCGCAGGCGGACGGCCCGATGTGGCCGCCGCAGGGACGCGCGTTCCTCAGCGCGAACTTTCTCGACATGGGACGCCTGCGCGCGTCGGGACAATGGCTGCGCGACGACGGCACGTTCACCATCGCGGTGCCGGGCGAGTACACGATCGTCAGCGAGCGCGGCGAAGTGCGCGGCACGCTCGACGGCACGCCGTTCACCGGCGCGCGTACGCTCGCGAGCGGCGCGCATCGCTTCGCGGGACCGCGCGAGAAGCTCGCCGTCGTCTGGGCGCCCGCGATCCAGCGCGGACACTCGCCGTTCCATCTGCGCGATCGCGAGTTTTAGCGCGCTCGCGCGGACGGCATGGGATTCCGCTCCAGCTTGCGGCTCGCGTACGAGGCGAAACGCGTCGCGTCATCGAGCGCCCAGTCCCACTTCTCCTCGAGCGTGTTCTTCACTTTCGCCGCGAGCGCGATGGTGTCGATGGGGCGCTCGCGCTCGCACGCGTCGACCGCGTCGCGCAAAGCGTCGGGCGTGATGTGCAGCGCGACGAGCGCGAGACCTTCCATCGAGACCTTGATCTCGCGCGCGGCGAGCTGCTGCGCGAGCGTGTTCATCGCGCGCGTGCCGTACCACGGAAAGTACAGCGCGCCGTCGCCGCGGGCGATGAAGTTCGTGTTTGCGAGCGCGAAGCGCGCGAAGTTGCGGCGGCCCTCATGCAGGAGATCGGCAGCCTCGGCATCGAGATACACCGGCGTGTCGTCGCTCGTGTAGATCGCGAGCATCTCGCGGCGCACGCGGTCGTGCACGTCGGGACCATCGCTCGGATCGAAGATGGGGAGGCGGCCGGCGGCCGACGGCACGAGGTCGATGACGCGCTTCTCCGCGTCGACGGCGACGATGCGCCAGCGCCGGCCGGCGAAGATGAGGAACGAGCCTTCACTGACCGGATTCACGATCGGCAGCGTGCCGAGCTGCCGGCCGCCGCTCACGAGGCGGTATTCGTCGGGACTCTTGAACGCGCTGTAGAAGTCGTGATGGTTGACGACCTTCTCGCCCTTCTCGTCGTGCAGCAGCAGGCCGTCGCGCTCCCTGCGAATCAACTCGCGCGTTTCGAGTTGCTCGACGAGCGACGTGAACATCGCGCGCGGGACGTGGCGGAACGGCCCGCTCGCGCAGAGCAGCGCGTACGCGTCGGCGGCGGTGATGCCGCCGTATTGCGCGATGAGCGAGAGGAGCTGCTGCACGAGCGTCGAGCCGTGCACCAGTTCCGCGAGCGGCGGCTCGACCCATTTCTCGAGCATCAGGTTCACCATGGCGATGGTTTCAACGAGCGTCGCGCGGATCGCATCCTGCGGGGCGGAGCGATCGGTCACGGTTTCTTCCTGAATGTAGATGCGCAGGATGGCGGGCTCGCCGCGGCGTCCGGAGCGGCCGAGACGCTGGCGCAGTGCGGCGACGCCGGGAGGAACGCCGATCTGCGCGACGCTCTTCACCGCGCCGATGTCGATGCCCATCTCCAGCGTGCTCGTGCAGATCACGGTCAGCGGACGCTCGCCGCGCTTGAGCTGATCTTCGACTTCGAAGCGCAGCTCGCGCGAGAGGCTCCCGTGATGCGCGAAGAACTCCTGCGGCAGTTTCGCCTCGTTGCACATGCGCGCCAGGCGGTCGGTGAGTCCCTCGACCCTGCCGCGCGCGTTCGCGAAGACGAGATGGTTCGAGCCGCGCAGATGCTCGAAGAGATGTCGCGCGATCGACGCGAGCGTGGGATCGTCTTTCTCTTTCTTCGTCTCGTCATCGGCATGCAGCGGATGGCGAAAGCCGTACAGGCGCAGCTTCACGCCGGTGCCCGCTTCCTCCGATTTCACGATCGCGGGCGCCTGCGCGCGATCGTTCGGCGGACGGAGGAAATTGGCGGCGACGGTCATGTCGCCGAGCGTGGCGCTGAGGCCGACGCGCCGCACGCGGCGGTGCAGCACGCGTTCGAGCCGGTGCAGCAGCGACTGCAGCTGCATGCCGCGCTCGCTGCCGATGAAGGCGTGCAGCTCGTCGATGACCACGAAGCGCAGCGCCGCGAAGATGCGGCCGACTTCGCTGCCGCGGCGCACGAACAAGGCTTCGAGCGACTCCGGCGTGATGAGCAGGATGCCGTGCGGATCGCGGATGAGCTTCTGCCGCGCGCTCATCGTGACGTCGCCGTGCCAGCGATGCACCGGAATCTCCAGCGACTCGCAGAGGCCGTCGAGCCGCCGCCACTGATCGTTGATGAGCGCCTTCAGCGGGCCGACGTAGAGCACCTGCACGCCGGGCGCGGCGTCGCCGACGAGCGTCGAGCAGATCGGCAGAAACGCCGCTTCCGTTTTGCCCGCCGCCGTCGCCGCGGTGACGATCGCGTCGCCGTCGCCGCGCAGAATCGTCTGGATCGCGAGCTCCTGCACGTCGCGCAGCTCGGACCATTGCTGGTCCCAGATCCAGCGGCGCACGCGCTCGTGCAGCAGCGCGAACGACGACGACGCCTCAGATGCGGAAGGTGGCAAGGTCGTCGTCCTCGTCCTTCGCTGTGCCTGCTGCCGGCGCCGCGTCGTCGACGATCTCGCCTTCGAGATCGGGGTTGTGCTCCGGCGCGATCGTCACCGCGCCGAGGAGCTCGCGCCAGTCGGCGTGCGCGTTTTGTTCGAGCACGGAGAGCAGGCTCACGAACGCGGTGACGGTGTTGCGCGGAGTGCGAAAGTACGCGTCGCCGATGCGCGTCGAACAGTGCTGCATGAACGCCTCGAGCGCCTCGTCGGGCACGAGATGCTTCGCGGCGTCGCCGCACGCGTAGACGTTGCGGATGTTCCCGAGCAGCACGTAGAGGTCTTCCTTCGTCAGCTGCGCGAGCGAGAGCACGGGGCCGCTGTAGTCGACGAAGCCGTTCGCGGCGAACTGGTTCTGCGCCAGGCGCGATTGCAGCGCGGAGTAGCTGTAGAGGCCGCGGCGCGTGTCGAGGAGAAACTCCGGCGTGCCGCCGAGGAGGACGCCGAGGCCTTCCGCGCTGCCCTGCAGCACGTCGTTCAAGATGCGCAGGATCTGTTCGTAGTTGCTGTTGCGCGCCTGCGCGTTGGCGAGCTTGTAGAGGTTCACGAGCTCGTCGAGCACGACCAGAAACCCGGCGTAACCCGCGAGACGCACGAAGCGCGCGAAGAGCTTCAGCTGATCGTAGACGTTCGCGTCGCTGACGACGGTGCGCACGCCGAGCGACGCGCGCGCGTCCGTCTTCGTCGCGTACTCGCCGCGGAGCCAGCGCAGCGCGGCGTCTTTCAGTTCTTCGTTGCCGCTGTCGTGGCCGCGCCAGTACGCCTCGATGACCTGCGCGAAGTCGTAGCCGCCGACGAGCTCCTGCAGCGATGCGAGCCGCGCGCGGATGATCTCGTCGACGCTGCGTCCGCTGCCGCGCGCCTCGCCGAGCGCGCTGCTGACGAATTTCTCGACGACGCTCGCCATCGCGCCGCATTCCGGCTTCGAGCGCGTGGCGAGGTTGCGCATCAGCTCCGCGTACAGCGAGCGCGCCTGGCCGCCGGTCGCGTGCAGGCGGCGGTCGGGCGAGAGATCGGCGTTGATGGCGACGAGGTTGCGCTCCAGCGCGATGGCGCGAATCAGGTTCAGGAAGAACGTCTTGCCCGAGCCGTACTCGCCGATGATGAAGCGGATCGCGGAGCCGCCCGCGGCGATGCGGTCGATGTCGCCGAGGAGCGCCTTCACTTCGGCGTGGCGTCCGACCTGGATGTGCTGCTGCCCCGCGCGCGGCACGACGCCGGCGCGCAACGACTGGATGATGGCTTCGCGGTGCTTCGGTTTGATCGCGGTCTCGCTTTGCGTCATGCGATGAGCTCCCTGGCGACGTTGGTGTTGATGGTGAGCGGGTCTTCGTCTTCCCACACCGGCTCGCCGGCGGTGGCGTACGCGTAGTCGTTGATCGCCTCGAGCGCGCCGTCGGGCAGCAGCGCGAGCTCGCCGGCGAGATGCTCGACGTCGTCGCGCGACCACGAGGCGCGCTGCGCGAGACGCCGCAGCAGTTCCGACTGCGCGGCGTCGAGCGTGCCGATCGCGTTCGCCTGCGCGGCCTTTGGCGCCACCGGCGCGGACGTTTCCTCCTCCGCGAACACCTCGGCGAGGAGCGACGACACCTGCCGCGTTTCCGCGAGCTTGAGGCGCACGCGGTTCATGTCGATGGCCGTCGCCGGCGCACGCGGCGGAATGGCGAAGCCTTTCGCGACGGCAGGCGACGCATCGACGGCGACCGGTTCGTCGTCGGTCGCAAGCGCGGCGTGGAGGTCGGCGTAGAGCGCGGCCGTGTCGAGTCCGATGAGCGCGTAGAGCTTCTCGAGCATCTTCATCTCGCGCGGATCGACGACGTCGTCGGTCGTGGCAACGGTGATGAGCAGGCGGCCGATGTGATGGCGCGCGTCGGTCGTCAGCGCGGCGAGATGTTTCTTCAGGCCGCTCGTGCCGGGCTTCTCTTCGAGCAGCCACGCGAGATGCGCGGCGAGGCGCTGCCGTTCGCCCGCGGAGAGTTGCAGCGTGTCGGCGATGTGCTTCTGCAGGAGCGCGCGCTCCACCGCGGAGACGTCGTCGTCCGCCGCGCTGACGATCGCGCCGAGGCGCATGCAGAGCATCGCCAGCGCATATTCAACGGATGCGACGGACGGACAATCCGGCAGACGGCGGAACAGAATCGCGCGGCCGTTGACGTCGAATGCAGGACCGCCGAGGCGCACGTCGGGCTCGATGCCGTAGCCGAGCTTCTCGAGCGCCTGCGCGAGAAACATCGACTCGCTCTTCGACACTTTGCCCGGGCGCGCGAGCCGGACGAAGGGCAGAAGCTCGCCCGCGCCGAGCAGCGCGAGCCCGTCGCCGTCGAGTCGCGAACGCACCAGCGACGCGAGCGACGCCGCGTCCGCGGACGGCGTCGCCTCCACGAGGTCCTCGGGTAACAGCGCGAACGCCGAAAGCGACTGCCGCCCTTGCGGGTTGCGGCCGAGAAAGCGGCTGAAGGGATCGAGCGCGTTCGTGCATTCCTGCGCGAGCGCGATGAGCTTCGCGATCGGACGCGCGAGCTGCGTGATGTCGGGGACGCGCTGCTGCGTCACGACGAGCGTGTCGAGCGCGCTGCTCGCCGCAGAGTAGGTCGCGTCGACGTACGTCTTGTTCGGCTTGACCACGAGCCCATCGCCGAACTGCGTCGCGTAGCGCACGTGAAAGAGCAGCTCGAATTCGGCGGCGCAGCGTTTCATCGGCGTCGTCCGCGCGTAGGACGCGCGAACCCAACGCAACGCGAGCGCGGCGGGGATCGGCTTGTGCGCGACGGCGAGCTCGCCTAGGGCGAGCTTCAGCCGCTGCGACGGACCGTACGTGTAGTCGTCGTCGCGTCCACGCAGCAGCGTGCGCGAGCGCGGCTCGATCGTGGCAATCAATTCCAGCAGCGCCCGCGCGTACGACGCGAACGAATGGCTCGTCGTCGCGTAGAGGTCGAGCAGACGCGCGACCTCGTGCGCGATCGCGAGCACCTCGTCCGCGTCCGAGCCGCGATCGCGCACGTACTCGCAGACGCGGCGTTCGAGGCCGTAGAAGAAGACGAAGACGTAGCCGATCGAGATCTCTGGATCGTTGCGTCCGCCCGCGAGCCACTGCAGATACGCACGGCGGCTGGATGGCGAGAGGTTCGTGTACGACGGCCAGTACGAGACGTCACTGCCCGAGGCGTCGGCGTTCGTCGAGTCGACGAGGAGCGCGGGATTGATGAGCGACGGCTCGACGCCGTAGCCGTTCAGCGCGCGCAGCTTGTTGCCGACGTAGACGAAGTCGCCGGTGGCGAAGCCGTGCACGCCGGCGCTCGTTCCCCGCGGCAGCCACTCGCCAGTCGTCGCGGCGCGCGGTTGCGTTTGCGGCGGCGCGACGACTTCGGCGGCCTGCCGCGCGAGCGCTTCGAGCTTGCGCTTCCGGTCGATCGACGCCTGCAGGATGCGCTCGAGCCGCGTCGGTGCGGCGGATCCCCTTGCGATGTCCAAGAACTCCCCCCGCTTTGACGACACGCTTCCGCGCGAAAGGTGGCGCGCGCCACAAGCGGTTGCGCGGCGTGTCGAAAGCGGGCATGCGGCTCTTCGGCAATGACCTCGTTCTCGCCACCAGCGACCTCACGAAGTTCGTGCGCTGCGATCACGCGACGTTCCTCGATCGCGGCACGCTCAGCGGCAGCGTCGCGCCGCTCGCGTACCGGCCGCCGTCCGCCATGGACGAGCTGATCGCGCGCAAGGGCGAGGAGCACGAGCGCGCGTACGTCGACAAGCTGCGCGCGGACGGCAAGCGCGTCGTCGCGATCGAGCCCGCGCCGTGGACTCCCGAGGCGCTGCGCCGCGCGGAAACGCAGACGCTCGCCGCGATGCGGGCCGGCGCCGACTATGTCTATCAGGCCGCGTTCTTCGACGGACGCTGGATCGGTTACGCCGATCTGCTGATGCGCGTCGAGCGTCCCTCGCCGGCGTTCGGCGCGTACGGCTACGAGGTCATCGACACGAAGCTCGCGCGCAGCGTCCGCGCACACTTTCTGCTGCAGCTCGCCGACTACAGCATGCATCTCGCGCGGCTGCAGGGCGTCGCGCCGGAGTCGATGCACGTCGTCATCGGCACCGAGGAGCGGCAGTCGTTTCGCGTCGCCGACTTTGCCGCGTACTACCGGCACGTGCGGACGTCGCTCGAACACTTCGTCGCGAACGGCCGGGCGCCGGCGCCGTATCCCGTCGAGTTCTGCGCGCTGTGCGACTGGTGGGCGCATTGTTCCGCGCACTGGCGCGCGGTCGATCATCTCTCACTCGTCGCGAACATCCAGCGCGCGCAGGTGACGCGGCTCGAACGCGGCGACATCCACACGCTCACCGCGCTCGCGGAGTCGCCGCTGACGACGCGCATCGCCAAGCTGCCCGAGGAGTCGTTCGTCACGCTGCACGAACAGGCGCGCCTGCAGTTGCAGCAGCGCCGCACCGGCGAGCACACGTTCGAGCTGCTGCCGCGCGAGAAAGACCGCGGCTTCTTTCGTCTGCCCCGCCCCTCCCCCGGCGACGTCTTTCTTGATCTCGAAGGCGATCCGTTCCTCGGCGACGGCATCACGTATCTGTTCGGCGCGGCGTGGGAGGAAAACGGCTCGACGCAGTACCGCGCGTGGTGGGCGCATGACGCCGCGGAAGAACGCGCGTCATTCGAGTCGGTGATGGACTTCCTCGTCGCGCGGCTCACCGCTGAAGCGGGCGCGCACATCTACCACTACGGCGGCCTGGAGAAGTCGTCGCTCGAGCGGCTGATGGGACGGCACGGCACGCGCGAGGCGCAGCTCGACGATCTGCTGCGCCGCGAGGCGTTCGTCGACCTCGCGTCGATCGTCCGCCAGGGGATGCGCGTCTCGCACGCGAGCTACGGCCTCAAGAAAATCGAGACGTTCTACTTCACGCGCAAGTCGGAAGGCGTCGCCGACGCCGGCGGCGCCGTGCTCGCGTACGAGCAGTGGCTCGAGACGAACGACCGCGCGATGCTCGCGGAGATCGAGTCGTACAACCGCGAAGACTGCGTCTCGATCGTGGAGATGCGGCGCTGGCTCGTGTCGATCCGCCCCGACGACGTGGCGTGGAAAGAGCCGCCGCCGGCGCAGGAGCGCGCCGAGGATCGCATCGCCGAGGAGCAGCGCAACGACGCGCTGTTCCAGGAGCTCGTTGCGCGCGGCATGCCGCTCCTCGCCCAACTGCTCTACTACCACCGGCGCGAGGAACGGCCGGCGTGGTGGCGCTGGTTCGACCGCCGCACGAACATGACCGACGAGGAGCTGATCGCCGACAGCGAATGCCTCGGCGGACTCGCGCCCGATCCGAACACGCCGGACGAGCCGGTCAAGAAGTCGGTCATCGTCACGTACACGTTTCCGCCGCAGGAGCACAAGCTCGATCCGGGCGACGCGGTGCACGACCGCGCGAACTCCGCGGGCACGATCGAATCGATTGACGACGCGAAGGGCATCGTGCGCTTGCGGCGCGGACCGAAACTGAAGGACCTGCCGCCGCCCGACGCGCTCTTCATGAAGCCCGACATCTCCACCGCGCCCATTCGCGAAGCGTTGCAGCGCTTGGCAACGTCGATCGTACGCGACGGCGATGCGACGACGTACCGCGCCGCGTACGACATCCTGCTCGCACGCGAGCCGCGCGTTCGCGACGGCGCGCTCGGCGACGACGTCACGAGCGCCGCGCAGCGGCTCGACGACTCGTACATCTTCGTGCAAGGACCTCCCGGCTCCGGCAAGACGTTCAACGGCGCACACGCGATCGTGAAGCTGCTGCGCGCCGGCAAGCGCGTCGGCGTGACGTCGAACTCGCACGCCGCGATTCACAACCTGCTGCATGCCGTCGAAGACGTCGCACGCGCGCAAGGCTACTGGTTGCGCGGCCTCAAGAAAGGCTCCGACACGCGGACGCGCTTCGTCTCGAAGCTGCCGAATCCGATGATCGAGTCCACCAGCGAAACGAAGGAGTGCGCCGACCGCGCGATGCAGCTCGTCGCGGGCACCGCGTGGCTCTTCTCCGACGACGCGATGGATGCGTCGCTCGACTATCTCTTTCTCGACGAAGCGGGGCAGATGTCGCTCGCGACCGCGCTCGCCGTCGCGACGTCCGCGCGCAACGTGGTGCTCCTCGGCGATCCGCTGCAGCTCGCGCAGGTTTCGCAAGGCTCGCATCCCGACGGCGCCGCGTGCTCGGTCCTCGAACATCTCCTCGGCGACGACGCGACCGTGCGGCCGTCGCGCGGCATCTTCCTCGAGCACACGCGGCGCATGCATCCCGACGTCTGCGCGTTCGTCTCCGAAGTCGTCTACGAGTCGCGGCTGCATTCGCACGAGAGCTGCGCGCGGCAGGCGGTGACGATCGACGGCGCGCGCGCGACCGGCCTGCGCTTCCTCGCCGTCGCGCACGAAGGCAACACGCAGTCGTCCGACGAGGAAGCAGCGCGCATCGCGGACGAGATCGCGCGCATGATCCGCGGCGCATTCACGAACAGCGACGGCGCGACGGCGCCGCTGCGCGCGACGAGCTTTCTCGTCGTCGCCGCGTACAACGCGCAGGTGCGGCATCTCACGCAGGCGCTCGCCGCGCGAGGCCTCGCAGACGTGCCGGTCGGAACGGTCGACAAGTTTCAGGGCCGCGAGGCGCCGGTGGTCTTCTTCAGCATGGCCACGTCGAGCGGCGCGGAGCTGCCGCGCGACATCGACTTTCTCTTCAGCCGCAACCGGCTCAACGTCGCGATTTCCCGCGCGCGCTGTCTGGCAGTCGTCGTCGCGAATCCGCGGCTGCTCGACGTCGCGTGCAAGACGCCGGAGCAGATGAAGCTCGTCAACGGCTTGTGCCGCTACGTCGAGATGGCCACCGCGATGTGAGCGCTACGTATAGCGCTACGTGTACAGGCCGCCGCTCACGTTGACGACCGTGCCGGTGATGTAGCCGGCCTGCTCGCTCGCGAGGAAGACGACGGCGTTCGCGACGTCTTCGACCGTGCCGAGGCGTTTCAGGGCGATGCGCTCGGCGAGCTTCTCGCGCGCGTCGTCGCCGAGGGCGTCGGTCATCGCGGTCTGAATGTAGCCGGGCGCGATCGCATTGACGGTCACGTTGCGCGAGCCGATCTCCAGCGCGAGCGCTTTCGTGAAGCCGATGATCGCCGCCTTCGAGCTCGCGTAGTTCACCTGGCCGGGATTGCCCATCAGGCCGACCACCGACGAGATGTTGATGACGCGGCCCCAGCGAGCGCGGATCATCTTCTTGACCACTTCCTGCGTGACCGCGAACGCGGAGTCGAGGTTCGTGCGGATGACGTTTGTCCACGCCTCCGGCTTCATGCGGATGAAGAGATCATCCTCGGTGATCCCGGCGTTGTTGACGAGGATGTCGACGGCGCGCTCCTTTACCAGCGCGGCCACGCGTTCGCGCGCGTCGGGCGCGGCGATGTCGAGCGCGACGCCGGTGGCGTTGCCGAGCTGCGCGGCGAGCTCGTTCACGCGCTCCGCGGAGCGCGCGGCGCAGAGCACGTGCGCGCCCGACTGCGCCAGCCCGCGCGCGATGGCTTCGCCGATGCCGCGCGAGGCGCCGGTGACGAGAGCGGTCTTTCCGGTGAGATCGATGTTCATGCGAGAAATGCCTCGAGCGACGGAACGTCCGAGACGTTCACGAGCTCCACGTTCGGATCGATGCGTTTGATGAGTCCCGTGAGCACGTTGCCGGGGCCGATTTCGACGAAACGCCTCACGCCCATCGACACCATCTTCTGCACCGACTCGACCCAGCGCACCGGCGACGCGACCTGCCGCAGCAGCGCATTGCGCACGGCCGTCGCGGTGCCGATCGGCGACGCGTCGACGTTCGACACGAGCGAGGTCCAGAGGTCCTTGAACGGCGCGTCGTCGAGGATCGGCCGCAGTCGCTCTTCCGCGGGCTTCATCAGCTCGCAGTGGAACGGCGCGGAGACCGGCAGCGGCAGCGCGCGGCGCACGCCGCGTTTCTTCGCCACTTCGATCGCGCGCTCGATGCCGGCTTTCGTGCCGGCGATGACGATCTGTCCCGGCGCGTTGATGTTCGCGACGGAGACGATCTCGCCCTGCGCCGCTTCCTCGCAGATCGCGCGCGCGTCGTCGACGCTCGGGCCGATGAGCGCGGCCATGCCGCCGGTGCCGATGGGAACCGCGTCCTGCATGAACGTGCCGCGCGCGTGGACGATCTTCGCGGCGTCCGCCGGCGTCAGTCCACCGACGCTCACGATGGCGCTGTACTCGCCGAGCGAATGCCCGGCGACGAGATCGCGTCGTGCGGCTCCGCGTTCTTCGAGCACGGCGTGAATCGCGCTCGACACGGCGAGAATGGCCGGCTGCGTGTTCTGCGTCAGCTTGAGCTGCTCGTCGGGACCTTCGAAGCAGAGCTGCGAGATCGAGAAGCCGAGGGCGGCGTCGATCTCGTCGAAGACGCGGCGCGCAGCCGGGTATTTTTCGGCGACGTCTTTCCCCATGCCGGCGTACTGGCTGCCCTGGCCGGGAAAGACGAAGGCGGTGTTGTGTTCCATGGCGCGCGGATGATAGCGCGGCCCGCGGCTTCCCGCGCTTACTGGGCGAGGATGGCCGACGCGTGCTCGCGCGTGTGCAGGTCGCCGATCTTCGCGCGGATCTTCGCGTCGACGCGGTTCGAGGCGAACTCGCGCGCGACGCGGATGGCGTTCTTCACCGCCTTCGCGTTCGAGCGGCCGTGCGAGATGATGCAGCCGCCGTTGACGCCGAGGAGCGGCGCGCCGCCGTATTCGGAGTAGTCCATCTGCTTCTTGATGTCGTCGAACGCGCCGCGGAGAATCAGCGCGCCGGCCTTGCGCACCGGCGTGCGCGTGACTTCGGCGCGCAGCATCTTGCTGACCATCTCGCCGAGGGCTTCGCCTGCCTTCAGCACGACGTTGCCGATGAAGCCGTCGCAGACGATGACGTCCGCGTTGCCGTTGAAGACGTCGCGCCCTTCGGCGTTGCCCATGAAGTTGAGTCCCGTTTCCTTGAGAACGCGGAACGTCTCTTTCGTGAGCTCGTTGCCTTTGCCTTCTTCCTCGCCGATCGAGAGCAGGCCGACGCGCGGCGCCTCGATGCCGAAGATCATCTGCGCGTAGAAGTGGCCCATGACCGCGAACTCGCGCAGATACGCGGGCTTCGAGTCGACGTTCGCGCCGACGTCGAGCAGCACGGTATGCCCTTTCGCGCTCGGCAGAATGGCGGCGAGCGCGGGGCGGCTCACGCCTTCGATCGTGCCGAGGACCTTGTACGCGCTGGTCATCGCGGCGCCGGTGTGGCCCGCGGAGACCATCGCATCCGCTTTCCCTTCGGCGACGAGGTTCGCGCAGATGCGGATGGACGAGTTGCGTTTGCGGCGCAACGGCGCGAGCGCGGTGTCGCCCATCTCCACGACTTCGCGCGCGTCGGCGATGTCGATCGCGGACGACGGATTGCCGCCGGCGAAGGCTTTCAGTTTCTCCGCGATGACTTCTTCGCGGCCGACGAGCGTGATGGCCACGGGGGACTCGCCGGCGGCGAGCAACGCGCCTTTGATGATCTCGTCGGGCGCGTTGTCGCCTCCCATCGCGTCGAGCGCGATGCGGACGGCAGGCGTTCCGTCAGCAGCCATCGCGTCGAGGAACTAGAGCGCGTCCTTGACGGTGAGGACTTCGCGGCCCTTGTAGTACCCGCACTTCGGGCAGACGCGGTGCGGCTCCTTCGCCTCGTGGCACTGCGGGCACGTCGAGAGCGACTTCGCGTCGAGGAAGTCGTGCGCGCGGCGCGAGCGGGTTCTCGCCTTCGAATGGCGTCGTTTGGGATTCGGCATGGTGATGACTCCTGATTGAGGTTAAACGTCTTTCTTCTTCGACAGCTCCTCGCGAATGCCCTGCAGCGCGCCCCATCGTTCATCGACGATGGAGTTCTCGCACGAGCACTTCTCGCGCGAGCGGACGGCGCCGCATGTGGGGCAAAGGCCGAGGCAGTTCTCGTCGCACAGAGGCTTCATCGGGATCGCCAGCTGGACCTGCTCGAGCGCGAACTCGCGCAGCGGGATCGTTCGTTCCGTGTAGAACTCAACGTCCAGCTCTTCCTTGTCGGTGATCTCGATCTCCTCGTTCTCCTCGGAGACCTCGAGACGAGGGCGGAATCTTACGTGAAAGCCGGAAGTGTTCGCAAACGGATACGGCTCGACGCAGCGCGAACACTCGAGGTCGGCCGTGACGACGGCGGTGCCGTCGGCGACGTACTCCCCTTCGAGATCGCCCTTCGCGACGGTCGCCTGGATCTCGACGCGCGCACCGCCGGCCGCCTCGTCGCGGTCGAGCTCCGCGGGCGGAACGTCGTACGCGCCGCGCACGGTCTGCGACCCGTGTTCGTCGATCTCGTCGAAACTGATGATGTCGTTCATGTTGCGTCCGGCTGAGCCGAAGCCGTAACTGGCCGGGAGGCCAATCTATTTCGATGCAACCCGCACGCGCAGTTCCTCGACGCCGCCGTTGACGGAGTCAGCCGCCTCGATCGCCTCGGCCTGCTCGAGCGCGCCGATCCAGCGGCGCAGGTCGCGCGCGGCGCGATGGATGCGCGGCGCGGCGAAGCGCAGGCCCGTGTTGTCGCCGAGCTTTCCCAGCAGCGGAACGAAGCGTTTCGGGTCGATCCGCAGCGCCCAGCCGTTGGCCGGCCACGTCGCGGGGACGAACGTATCCTTTAAATACAGGGGAAGGCTGGTGCGGTCGACCGCGACGAGGAGCTCGCTGCCGGTATCGCGCGTTTCGCCGACGAGCTCGGCCGCGCGGACGATCGGGTCGACCGCGGCGCGCGTCTTCTCGTTCGCGGGGATGACGATGACGCCGTTCGGGCGCGGCAGCAGCGTGCCGGCGTCGACGTCGTAGAGCGCGATCGAGCCGCCGTCGTCGACGAGCGACTGAATGTCGATACCGAGGAGCAGCCGGCGGACGTCGCCGAGAATGCGCGGCGGCGCGGCGAAGGTCGCGGAGAGCAGCGCGCCGCGCGGGAAACGCGCGACCACCGGCGCGTGCGGCGCGCTGTTCGTCTCGTCGGCGTTCGCGCGCGAGACCACGACGAGATCGCTCGCGGCGACGCGCACCGACGAGACCGCCGGACGCGCGATCGGCGGAAACGCACCGCGCCCGCCTTCGCGCTGCACGATGAACACGTCTCCCTCGGGCAAGCCGCTCGCGAGCTGCAGAATCGGCGCGAGCGCGGCGTCGCCGATCATCGGCTCGACCGGAGCATTCATCAGCAGCAGGTCGCCGTCCCAGCGCGCGTCGGCATTCGTCGCGAACGAGAGCCACGCGCGCGCGAGCCACGCGCGCAACGCGTCGAGGCGCACGGCGTAGCTCGTCCGCTTCTCGCTGTGCCACAGCACGACGTCGGCGCCGCCGAGGAGCCAGGGCGGCGGGGTGGACTCGGCGGAGGTCCAGCGCTCGACGGCGTCGCGCGTGACCGGATTCGCGAGCAGCTTCGCGCGGAGCACCGCCGCGCGCGGGATGTACGCGAGCGTGTCGGCGTCCGCACCGGCATGCGCGAGGAGCGCGCGCTGCGCGTTCGTGAGCGGCATCCGCAGCGGCGCCGCGGCGTGCGGCGTCGTGAACGCGAGATACGCGGCGAGCCCGCCGGCGATCAGCGCGAGAACGATCAGAATGATGAGGGCGATGCGCATGCTGCTACGATCCCGCGCCGATGTCGCTGCGCGGAACAGCCGTGGTCGTCGTTCACACTCTACGCCAGGCGCTCGCCGATCGCGCGCGCCGCGCATGGGGTGCGGCGTCGCGCCGCGAGCGCAAGCTGCGCATCGGCGTCGACATCCGCCCGTTTTACGAGCCGCTCACCGGCGTCGGCTGGTACCTCCATCACCTGCTGCATGAGCTCGCGAAACACGACGACATCGAGCTGCTGCTCTTCGGCGACGCGCGCGCCACGGATCTCGGGCCGCATCTGCATGCTTCGCTTCCTGCGAACGCGAGGCTCTGCACGTTCGATCTGCGCGGACAGAGCATCGGCCGCTTCGATCGCCCGCTCACCGCCGCCGCGTACGTCGCGTGGCTCGCGCTCGCCGGCTGCGACGTCTTCTTCGGCGCGAACTACTTTCTGCCGCGGCTGCACGGCGCGGTCGCGCGGCGTCGCGTGATCACGATTCACGACCTCACCTACAAGCGTTTTCCCGAGCTGCTGCAAAAGGAGACCCTCGACAATCTCGAACGGCAGATGCTGCGCGAGATCGCCGTCGCCGACGCGATCGTCTGCGTCTCCGAGTCGACGCGCCGGGATCTCCTCGCCTACTACGCCGTCGATCCCTCGCGCGCCTTCGCGATCCACTCCGGCCTCGGCGCGCTCCCGCCCGCGGAGCCGGTCGACGGACTGCCCTCGCGCTACATCCTCTTCGTCAGCACGATCGAGCCGCGCAAGAACCTCGGCACGCTGCTCGATGCGTACGAACGCATCCGCGCGAGCTATGACGGCAAGCTCGTCGTGGTCGGCAAGATCGGCTGGAAGTCGGAAGCGATCGCGCGACGATTGCGAGGACCCGGCATCGTGCACCTCGACTATCTGCGCGCGTCGCAGCTGGCGACGGTCTATCAGCACGCGGAGGCGTTCGTCTTTCCGTCGCTCTACGAGGGCTTCGGCTTTCCGCTGCTCGAGGCAATGGCGCATGGCGTGCCGTCGATCGCCGCGCGGAGCTCGTCGCTGCCGGAAATCGGCGGCGACGCGGCGTTGTACTTCGAACCGACCGACGTCGATGCGCTGACGACGCTGCTCGCGCGCGTGCTGCATGACGACGCGCTGCGCGCGGAGCTCGCGACGCGCGGGCGCGCGCGTGCCGCGGAGTTCCAGTGGTCGCGCGCGGCGGACGAAACGTTGGCGGTGCTGCGGCGGGCCGCTAGACTCTGACGAGTTGAACGTTCTCATCGACGGCCGCCCGCTCGTCGGACATCGCACCGGGATCGGCGTGCACACCGCCGAGATCGCGCGGCGGCTGCCGGACCCGCCGCTCATCGCCTCGCACGCGGAGATCGCGGATCGCTCCGGCCTCGAACGCTGCACCTTCCGCGTCGACCCGATGCCGCTCGGCGTCCTCTGGCAACAACTCGCGCTGCCGCGCATCGACGCGGACGTGCTGTGGGGACCGCACGGAACGCTGCCGGTCGCGTGGAAGAAACGGTCGGTCGTGACGCTGCACGACTTCACGTCGATCACCATGCCGCACCGCCACCGCGCGCAGACGATCCTCTCGTTCAACCTGTTCATCGGCCGCAGCCTCGAACTCGCATCGCGCATCGCGTGCGTCTCGCGCGCGGTCGCGGACGAGGCGATGCGCGGCTTCGGCGTCGACGCCGCGAAGCTCGAGCTCGTGCCGAACGGCGTCGACGACTTCTTCACGCCTGGCGGCGAGGAAGAGAATTACGTGCTCTTCACCGGAACGCTCGAGCCGCGCAAAGGCATCGACGACCTGCTCGCGGTGTGGCGCTCGCTGCCCCGCCCCCGCCCCCGCCTCGTGCTCTGCGGCGACGCCGGCTGGAAGACGAAGGTGGCGAACGACGACGGCATCGAGCGCACCGGCTACGTGCCGCGCGAACGCCTGCGCGCGCTGTACCGCGGCGCGAAGGCGTTCGTCTACCCGTCCCACTACGAGGGCTTCGGCATTCCGCCGCTCGAGGCGATGGCGTGCGGCGCGCCGGTGATCGCCACGCGCACCGGCGCGATCCCCGAGTTCGCCGGCGACGCCGCGCTGCTCGTGCCACCGGGCGACCGCAACGCGCTGCGCGACGCGCTCACGCGCGTCCTGCGCGACGCCGCGCTGCGCCGCGACCTGCGCGCGCGCGGACCGGAACGCGCGCGGCGGTTCGGGTGGGAGCCGAGCGCGCGAACGATGGCGGAGCTACTGCGATGCGCGTAGGCATCGACGCGCGCAAGATCGCCGACTTTGGGATCGGCACGTACATCCGCGGCCTGCTGCGCGGGCTCGTCGCGCTGGAGCGTGGCGACACGTACGTCGCGTTCGCGCCAGCGGACGCGGCGCTTCCCGACGGTGTCGAGCACGTCGTCGTCGATGCGCCGCATTACTCGGTGCGCGAGTTGCTCGTCGTCGGACGCGCGGCGGAGCGCGCGGGCGTGGACGTGCTGCATGCGCCGCACTACGTCGTCCCGTTCACGCGGCTGCCGGTCGTGGTCACGATCCACGACCTCATTCATCTGCACCAGCCGCTGCATCCGCTGGCTCGCGTGTACGCGCGGACGATGCTGCGGCGGGCGGTGCGGAAGGCCGCGCGCGTGCTCACAGTGAGCGAGAGCGTGCGCCTCCAGCTCGAGCGCGAGCTCGGCGCGCGCGAGGTGGTCGTCACGCCGAATGGCGTCGACGTGCCCGCCGGCGTCGCGTCGCCGGGCCGCGACTTTCTCTTCGTCGGCAATGACAAGCCGCACAAGAACGTGGGCACCCTCGTCGAGGCTTTCGCGCACGTCCGCCGCGAGTTGCCGGACGTGCGGCTCGTGCTTGCGGGCGCGCCGTTCGCGCGATTCGCGCATGTCGACGGCGTCGTCGCGCGCGGCCGCGTCAGCGACGACGAACTGTTCGCGCTCTACCGCGGCGCGCTCGCGCTGGTGATGCCGTCGCGTGAAGAAGGCTTCGGACTTCCTGCCGCGGAAGCGATGGCGTGCGGCACCGCGGTCATCACCTCGCTCGCGCCCGCGCTCGTCGAAGTCACCGGCGACGCCGCGCTGCACGCCGACGCGCGCGGTGCGCACGTGCTCGCGGATGCGATGCTGCGCGTCGCGCGGGACGCATCGCTGCGCGCGCAACTAGCCGCTCGCGGCGTCGCGCGCGCGCGCGTCTTCACCTGGAAACGATGCGCGGAACGCACCGCGGAAGCGTACGAAGAGGCGCGAAAGCGTGGAACATCGTGGAACAACGGGTGAGAATTACGATTTCGATAAACAAATCGCTTGACAATATGGATTAACGATCCTACTTTTGATCAGTACATGATGATCGCCTACTGGATGAAAGATTCAGTCAAGTCGCAGGTCGTCATCACCCGTATCTCCACTTCCCCGGTTCCCCCGCACATCGGTAACGAGTTTGCCGGAGCGATCCGGCGCGTTATGCCAAGAAGCGCGACCGGGAGGTCCCGTACGGCATGAAAGGTGGTGAGCACTAATGGCAGCCTCGAAGAAGGGCGGTTCCAAGTCTTCGTCGAAGAAGTCCAGCGGCGGCAGCAGCAGCAAGAAGTCGTCGAAGAAGAAGTAAGCGATCATCACCGAACCTTTGGGGAGTCGTACTGAAAGGCCGGCGTAAGCCGGCCTTTCTTTTTTGCTCTCGCAACTTTTCGCGCCGTCGCCGCGTAACTGACATCATGCGCATCCTCCTCGCCGCCACCGTCTCGCTCCTCCTCGCGTCGTCCGCCTTCGCCGTCGACGTCGAACACCGCTTCCAATCCACCGTCCCCCGCGGCCAGGTCCAGCGCGTCCTCATCGACGTCCCCTTCGGCACGTTCACCGTCCGCAACGGCACCGCCGATCGCCTTGCGCTCTCCGGCATCGCGTCCCGCGACTACGACGGCCAGCACGAACGTGACTGGGCGCAGAAGGTCGTCGACGACACGTCGATCGAGTTCGTCGTCAACGGCGCCCAAGCCACCCTCCGCCGCAAGTTCGGCCCGCAGGCCGACAGCTGGCGCGCGCGCAAGTTCACCGGCATCGACGTCCGCATCGAGCTCCCGCCCGGCGTCGACGTGGAGTTCGCCACCTCCGCCGGCGAGATCGACGTCGACGGCAACTTCGGCGATCTCGAGATCGGCCTCCGCGCCGGCGAGATCCGCGTGAACGTCCCCCGCGACTCCGTCCACGAGCTCAACGCCTCTAGCCGCATCGGCGAGGTCCACGCCAACCTCGGCACCCAACTCGTCGACCGCGAAGGCATCCTCCCCGGCCGCACGCACTTCGTGAACCCCACCGGCGGCCGCTCCCACGTGAACGTGCACACGACCGTCGGCGAAGTGAACGTGACGCTGAGTCGCTGAGGGACGACGAGGAGACGACGAGAGGCCTCCGGCGGGCCGGCGCGGCCGGCAGCGCTAAGGGCTTAGCCTATCCGCACGTGCGGCTGCAGTTAACGTCGTTCACGGCAGCCGCACGTGCGTCGCGGCTAGGCCCTTAGCGCTGCCGGCCGGGCCGGCCCGCCGGAGGCCTCACGGTCGACTCCCCAACGTATCTCTCAGCGTCGGCACGCGTCACCACCTCGCCGCGCAGTTGCGCTTCGAGAAGGGCGCGTTTGAGCGCGCCGAGTTCGGGGCCGCGTGGGACGTTCGCGAGTTGTGCGATCTCGTTGCCGGTGAGGAGCGCGCGCGTCGTGAAGTCGGGGAAGTCGAGCGCGTCGTCGCGGCCGAGGGCGCGGAGGAGTGGCGGCAGCTGGCGCGCGACGGATTCGCCGGCGTCGAAGAGGGCGATGCGGTCGTGATGGTCGACGAGGTGCTGCAGGGCCAGCACGTCGTGGAGCAGCGCATCGCTCCAGCGCCAGCGTTCGGCGGATGCGCGCGGATCGTCGACGAGCAGCGCGAGGGCGGCGGCGAGGGGGACTTCGTCGGCGTGGAGTGCGCGGAGGTGGAGGCCGAGGGGTTCGGCGAGAGCGGTGGCGTCGAAGAGTGCGACGGCTTTGCGGAGCGCGTTCGAGGACAGGATCACCGTCAGCTCGTAGAGCACGCGCTCGGTGGCGACCTCGGTGATGCGATGCGCGCGGGAGCGGATCGCGGCGATCGTCGCGTCGTCGATGGTGAAGTCGTACTTCACGGCCATGCGGATCGCTTTCAGCGTCCGCAGCGGATCGTCGTCGAAGTTCTCGGGGCGAACCATGCGCACGGTGCGCGCGGCGACGTCGCGCTGGCCGCCGTGCGGGTCGAGGAGCTCATCGGCGCGAAGATCGACGGCCATCGCGTTGATCGTGAAGTCGCGGCGCGCGAGATCGGCGTCGATGTGGCCGTCGAGGAGCGCGGCGAAGTCGTAGATGTGATTCGGGAGCACGACGCGGTATGCGCTCAGGTGCTCCTGATTGCCGAGGCGGATCACGCGCGGGCTGACGCGACGCGCGGCGGTGAGAGGGTCGAGACAGGCCACGTCGGCGTCGGCGGGCGTGCGTCCGAGGAGGAGATCGCGGATCGCGCCGCCGACGACGTAGGAGTCGTCGCTCAGATGCGCGAGCGCGGGGAAGAGTTGCGTGAGCTGCTCACGCCAATTCGTCATCGAACGTCATTGTGCAGGACGCCGACGCCTTCGATTTCCACCTCCACCGTCTCGCCGCTTTGCAGCGGGCCGACGCCAGCGGGCGTGCCGGTGAGGATCACATCGCCGGGCACGAGCGTCATGATGGAGGTGATGAACTCGACGAGGAAATCGCAGGCGAAGATCATCTGCGACGTGCGGCCGTCCTGCCGCGTCGCGCCGTCGACGCGCGTCGTGAGGCGCAGATCGGCAACGTCGAGATCGTCCTCGATGCAGGGGCCGAGCGGGCAGAACGTGTCGAAGCCTTTGCCGCGCGTGAACTGAACGTCCTTCTTTTGCAGATCGCGCGCGGTCACGTCATTCGCGCAGGTGAAACCGCGCACGACGCCGCGCCACTGCGCCGCCTTCACGTTCTTCGCGGTGCGTCCGATGACGATCGCCAGCTCGCCTTCGAAGTCGACGCGCTGCGACATCGCCGGACGCACGATGGTCGCGCCGGGATCGAGCAGTGCGCTCGGCGGCTTGAGAAAAATGATCGGCTCGGACGGCGCCTCGTTGCCGAGCTCCTTCGCGTGATCGGCGTAGTTGCGGCCGATGCAGACGATCTTCGACGGCGTGACCGGCGCGAGGAGTCGCGCGCCTTCAGGAAGCTCGGAGGATTCGGAGATGCGGCCGTTGTGCTCGAAGCGATACGTCTTCACGACTGGCGATCATAAATCAGCCAGAGCCCCGAGAAGCCGCGCAGCAGCCGGAAACGCGAACGGTAGAGCTGGTGCAGGATCGGCCGGTTCGAGTAGTAGACCGCCTCCTGCAGGAAGTCGCCGAACTGCTCGTCGAGCTCTTTCGCGAGGTCGAGGCTCTTCTTCGCGCGCGCGAGCAGCTCCGGTTCCGGCCTCACGCCGGCGGCCATCGTCGTGGCGAGGATCGTCGCCTCTTCGTCCACCTTGATCCGCAGCGCCGCCGCGCGCACGAACAGCATCCACAGCTCCTCGGTATCCTCTTCCGCGTCGGGCGGCCGGCGCTCGAAGAGCTTCTGATACGCGGCCACTTCCCACGCCTCGAGGCGCAGCTCGCGCGCGGCGGGCAGCTCGATCACTTCTTCGGGTGCGATCTCGACGGAGAGATAGTCGAGCGCCGACGCGATGCGCACGAGCTGCGGCAGCAGCGGATCGTGGCGTCCGAAGCGCTCGCTCATCGTCTCGACCTGCTGCTGTTCGTCGAAGAACGCCGGCGGCAGTTCCTCGACGTCGTCGTCGATGCTGGCCGAGTCCTGCGCGAGGCCGCGGTCGAGCTGCGAGAGCACCTCGCCGATGCTGGTCTTGAGCTGCGTCACGAGGTCGTGCTTCACGTTCGACTCCGCGCGCAGCGCGTCGAAGCGCTCCTTGTATTCGCGGAACCGGCCGATCGCTTCGGCGAGCTCGGGGTTCGTCTCGCCGAAGTTGCGCTCGATCGCGTCGCCGTGCGCGAGGAGCTTCTGCGAGTCCTCGAGGATGCGCTGCTCCTCGATTTGATAGAGCTCGATGAAGCGGTTCTTCGCGGCGACATTCAGCTCGACGACGGCGAGGAGCACGTCGGGGTCGAAGTAGAGATCGCCGATGCGGTGCTTGAACGTGCGCGCGTTCTTCAGCAGGTGACGGTCGGTCAGGTCCTCGAACGTCGTGGCCTGCTGCATCTCGTCGCGCATCGAACGGATCGCGCGGATGATGCGCAGCACCTCGTCGCGCGGCGCGGGCGCGGTGCGCATCGCGGAGACGAGGGCGATGACGCGCTCGCGGAACTCGAGCGACTCGCGCGAGATGTAGGCGCCGCGCTCGGGCAGCAGTTCCTCGCCGATGCGCGTGAAGAAGAAATCGAGCTTGTCGCGGCGGTCGCCTTCGACGGCGTCCGCGTAGAGATAGAACTTGATGAGGAAGTAGATGATCTCTTCGTCTTTGAGATTGAGCTTGTCGAAGAAGCGGCGGACGAGCGAGGTGGCGATGGCGTCGTCGGCGCCGAGGAGCGCTTTCGTGGCGTCGTCGAGGGCGCGTGCGGCGGCATCGAGGGCGTCGCGCGCGTCGGCGGCTTCGGCTTCATTCAGCTTCCCGCCGGCCTTGCGGATGCGTTCGTAGACGCGCTTGAAATCGAGCTGATACGGCGCCGGCCGGTCGAGCAGATTGCGGAAGATTCCCGTCGCGAACTGGTGGTACGTCCAGATCGCTTTGAAGCGATCGGCGACCCTCACGTAGCGTGCATGGAGTGCTTCGACGTCAGCGACGGACACGTTGAAACCCGATGCTATGATTCTGGCACGAATGGCACAGACGACGTTAATCTCTCGTGAACAGATCGACGGGCGCGTGGCCGAGATGGCGCGCGAGATCGAAGCGGAGTTCGCCGGCACGGAACTGATCGCGCTCTGCGTGCTCAAAGGAGCGATGTTCTTCTGCGCCGATCTGGTGCGCAACATGACCATGGACGTCGCGCTCGACTTCATCCAGATCTCGAGCTACGGCAACCAGAAATACTCGTCGGGCGTGGTCACGATCCTCAAGGAGCCGCAGCTCGACATGCGCGGCAAGAGCGTGCTGATCGTCGAGGACATCATCGACAGCGGCCTCTCCATCCGCGAGGTGCACAACTACATCGAGAGCCGCGGCGCGGCGAAAGTGAAGACCGCGGCGTTCCTCGACAAGCCGAAGGCGCGCAAGGTGCCGTTCACGCCCGAGTACGTCGGCTTCAGCATCGACCCGCAGTTCGTGATCGGCTACGGCCTCGACTTCGCGGAGAAGTACCGCAACATCCCCGAAGTGCAGGTTTTGTCCGATTAGCGCGCGAGCGCTGCCCGCGCTTCCGGCGCGATCACATCCACCCACTTCGTGTACATCGCTCCCGACGGATGGAGTCCGTCCGGCGCGATGAGCGTCGTCTCGCGGCGCGAGACCGGCGTGATGTCCGCATAGTGCGCGCCGGCGCGTTGCGTTTCCTCGCGATTGATTGAGTTGAAGCGATCGATCTCGCGGCCGATCTTCGCGCGGTCGCGGCCTTCGGCGAACGGCGTGATGCCCCAGTCGGGAATCGAGACGACGACGACGTGCTTCGCGTTGCCGCCGGCGAAGCCGATCGCGCGCTGCAGCAGCGCCGCGAACTCGCGCCGGTACTGCTCCGTGTCGCGGCCGCGGTATTGATTGTTGACGCCGATGAGCAGCGTGACGAGCTCGTATGGACCGTGCGGCTTCGCGGCGTCGATGGCGGCGTTCAGCTCGTCGGTCGTCCAGCCGGTCTTAGCGATGATCTCCGGCTCACCGAGCTTCAGCAGCGCCGCGAGTTGCATCGGAAAGCGTTCCGACGCCGCGACGCTCTCGCCGATCGTGTACGAGTCGCCGAGGGCGAGATAGCGGGCGTGCGGCGCGGCGGGCATCGGCGTGCAGCATGCCAGAAGAACGAGGATCGCGGTGGCGCGCTTCATTTCATGTAGCCCGTCCACAACGCGATCGCGACGACGACGGCGAGCACGTAGCGGTAATAGATGAAAACGTGCGTCGTGTGCGTGCGCAGGTAGCGCAGCAGGAACCAGATCGACGCCCAGCCGGAGACGAAGGCGACGAGGATCGAGACGACGATCGGCGTCGTGCCGATCTTCGCGAGCGCGGCGCGTTCGGAGAAGAGCTCGTACACGCCCGCGGCGGTGATCGCGGGGATGCTCATCAGGAACGAGAAACGCGCGGCGTAGTCGTGCGTCATGCGGCGGAAGAGCGCGGTCATGATCGTCGAGCCGCTGCGCGACGAGCCGGGGATGAGCGCGATGCACTGCCCCGCGCCCATGATCGCGGCGTCTTTGATGTTGAAGTCCTCACGCGTGCGGAAGCCGCGGCGCCGCGCGTACGCTTCCGCGAGCTGCAGCAGCACCGCGATCGTCACGAGCTGGATCGTGATGACCCACGTGCTGCGGAAGACGCCGTGGATGAAGTCCTTGAGCAGCACGCCGAGGACGAGGATCGGGATCGTGGCGACGATCACGTACCACGCTTCCGCGGAATCCTGATCGGCGAACGGACGCCGGGTCACGAGGCCGCGGAAGAAGCCGGCGATGAGCCGCAGGATGTCGCGCGCGAAGTAGATGATCACGGCGACGATGGTGCCGAACTGGATGACCGCGGAGACCGCGGCGCCGGGATCGCCCCAGCCGAGAAGCTCGGGGACGAGTTTGAGGTGCGCGCTCGACGAGATCGGAATGAACTCGGTGAGGCCCTGCACGAGGCCGAGGACGATCGCTTCGAGGATGGACATTCACATCTCCCAGATCACGGGCAGGATCATCGGTCGCCGTCCCATGCTTTTGCGGAAGTAGCGTTTCAGCAGCGCGCGCATCTTCTCCTGCAGCAGATCGGAGTCGCGCAGCTCGTCCGCCGGACTTTCGTCAAACATGCCAACGAGCAGCGTGCGCACCTCGGCGAGGATTTCCTGACTCGCATCGACGTGCACGAGACCGCGCGTGATGATCTCCGGATCGCGGATCAGGCGCCCGTTGTTGTCGACGGCGACGACCACGATCACGAACCCGTCTTCGGCGAGGTGCTGGCGGTCGCGCACGACGACGTCGGGCACTTCCTCCGCTTCCGAGTCGATGAAGACTTTGCCGTGCGCGACGCGGTCTTCGAGGACGTGGATCGCGTCGCCGTCCAGTTCGGCGACCTGGCCGTTCGTGATCACGACGCCGTGCGGCACGCCGACCGCTTCGGCGAGACGCGCGTGGTGGATGAGATGCCGCAGCGTGCCGTGCATGGGGATGAAGAAGCGCGGCCGCGTGACGTTCAGCATCAGCTTCAGCTCTTCCTCGCACGCGTGGCCGGAGACGTGGACGTCCGGCTGCTCGTGATGCACGACTTCGGCGCCGCGGCGATAGAGGTTGTCGATGACGTGCGCGACGGCGCGCTCGTTGCCCGGGATCGTGCGCGCGGAGATGACGACGAGATCGCCGCGTTCGATCGAGACCTGTTTGTGCTCGCCGACGGCCATGCGCGCGAGCGCGGACGATGGCTCGCCCTGCGTCCCCGTGGTCATGATGACGAGGTCGCGCGGCGCGAGTTCGGGGCCGGATGCGCGCGTCTCGCGCGGGAACTTGAGGTAGCCGAGGCGCTCCGCGGTTTCGACGTTGTCGACGAGCGAGCGGCCGACGAGCAGGACCTTGCGGCGATGCTTGCGCGCGAGGTCGATGACCTGCTGCACGCGATGGATGTGCGACGCGAACGTCGTCACGAGAATGCGGCCTTTCGCATTCGCAAAGAGTCGATCCAGCGCGCCGCCGACGCTCTTCTCGGAAGGTCCGTGTCCCGGCACGAGCGCGTTGGTCGAGTCGCTGACGAGCAGCAGCACGCCGTCTTCGCCGTACTGCGCGAAGCGCGCGAGGTCGGTCGGCTTCGCATCGATCGGCGTGTGATCGATCTTGAAGTCGCCGGTATGGATGATCGTGCCCACGGGCGTCGAGATGGCGTAGCCGACGGCGTCGACGATCGAATGCGTCACGCGAATGGCCTCGATGCGGAAGTCGTCGATGGTCACGGTCTCGCGCGGCTGGATCTCGCGCAGCTCGATGCCTTCGATGCCGAACTCCGCGAGCTTGTCGGCGACGAAGCCGAGCGCAAGCGGCGTGCCGTAGACCGGCAGCGGCAGCTCGTCGACGAGAAACGGCACGGCGCCGATGTGGTCTTCGTGGCCGTGCGTGAGGAAGAGCGCCTTGACCTTCGACGCATTGTCGAAGAGGTACGTCATGTCGGGAACGATGACGTCGACACCGAGCGTGGCGGCGTCGGGGAACATCATGCCGCAGTCGACGAGGATGGCGGTGTCGCCGAGCTCGTAGACCATGAGGTTCATCCCGATCTCGCCGAGGCCGCCGAGGGGGATGACGCGCAACGAGGAACGAGGAACGATGAGCGATGAACGATCGTCGCTGGTCGCGTGCTCGCTCATCGGTACCTGTTCATCGTTCATCGTTCAGCAATCATCGTTCACGGATAGATCCTGTTCAGCATGCGCGGATACGGAATCGTCTCGCGCAGGTGCGGCACGCCGCTGATCCATGCGACGACGCGTTCGACGCCCATGCCGAAGCCGGAGTGCGGGAAGGTGCCGTACTTGCGGACGTCGAGGTACCACTGGAACTTGTCGACGGGCAGGCCGTGCTCCTGGATGCGCTGCAGCAGCAGGTCGTGATCGTGGATGCGCTGCGAGCCGCCGATGATCTCGCCGTAGCCTTCGGGCGCGATCATGTCCATGCCGAGGGCGAGCTCGGGATCGTTCGGATCGGGCTGCATGTAGAAGGCTTTGATCGCGGCGGGATAGCGCGTGATGATCACCGGACGGTCGTACGAGTTCGCGATGACGGTTTCCTCATCGCCGCCGATGTCGTCGCCGAAGTTCGCGGGCATGCCTTTCGACTTCAGCAGCTCGATGGCGTCGCGGTACGTGATGCGCGGGAACGGCCGCTTCACCTGTTCGAGCTTCGTGATGTCGCGCTCGAGCTCTTTGAGCGATTCCATCTGCCGCTCGAGCACGCGCCCCACGATGTACTCGATGAACTCCTCGGCGAGCGCCTGCAAGCCGTCGAAGTCGAGGAACGCGACTTCCGGCTCCACCATCCAGAACTCCATGAGGTGCCGGCGCGTCTTCGACTTCTCCGCGCGGAACGTGGGACCGAAGCAGTAGACCTTTCCGAATGCCGCGGCCGCGGGCTCGAGGTAGAGCTGCCCCGACTGCGAGAGGTACGCCTTGTCGCCGAAGTAATCGGTCTCGAAGAGCGTCGACGTTCCTTCCGCGGCGTTCGCGGTGAGGATCGGCGAGTCGATGAGGACGAAGTTGCGGTCGTAGTAGAAGTCGCGGATCGCCTTCTCGATCTCGTTGCGGATGAGCAGCACGTGATGCTGCTTCATCGAGCGCAGCCAGAGATGGCGGTGATTCATGAGGAAGTCGGTGCCGTGTTCCTTCGGCGAGATCGGATACGCATCGGCCAGGCCGATGAGGCGCACTTCCTTCACGTGCAGCTCGACGCCGCCGGGCGCGCGCGTTTCCGAGACGACGTTGCCGGTCACGGCGAGCGTCGACTCCTGCGTGGCGCGGTCGGAATCGTTCCACGACGTCTCGTCGACTTCCTTCTTCGAGACGACGCACTGCACGACGCCGCTGCCGTCGCGGACGATCGGGAACTGCAGCTTGCCGGAGCTGCGCTTGTTGTACAGCCAGCCGTTGACCGTGACGGTCTCGCCGACGTACTGCGGTAAATCCTTGATTCGAACGGTGGTCGTGGCCATGAGGCGGCGGATTCTATCAACGTTCGCGCCGCCAGCCCGCCGTCCGGTCGCCGTCCGGTCGCCGTCCGCTCAGGGGAGCGGACGGGCGAGCTGGATGGCCGGATCCTGCGAGGAGTTGTCGGTGGTGGAGGCGTAGACGATGGCCGTGCCGGACGTGACTTCGACGAGCACGGAATCGTCCGCGGCGACGGCGACGCCGAGGAGATCGGAGGCGGCGACCTGGACGAGCGTGTCGGCGTCGAACTGGCGATCGACGCGCGTCTTCACGTTGCCGCTGCGATCGCGAAGCGTAAGGTGCAGCGTCGCGTCGTGACCGATCGCGCGGACGCCGATGTTGAAGCGCGACGTGCCGAGGTCGGAGGGCGCGAGCAGAATCGCACGGTCGGAAACCGTGAGCGCGTCGCGCACCGGATCGAGCGACTCCGTCGCGAGACCGACCGTGCCACACGGCGACGTGCTGGTGATGCGCACGACCGCGAGCGGCAGCGCGCCGACTTCCGCGACGACATCCGCGGTGCCGATGCCGGCGGACAGCGCCGCGTCGTCGAGCACCTTCGTCTCGTGCGGCGCGAGCGTGTACGGAACGGTGGCCGGCGTGCCGCCGGTCATCAGATGGAAGACAATGCTGCCCGACGCCGCGGCGTCGCTGTCGTTGTGCAGTTGGAGCGTCGTGCGGAAGAACGAGCCGAATGCGCCGGGCGTCGCGCCGGCGACGGCGATGTACGCGCGCGTTTCCGTGGCGGCCGCATCGTCGTTGACGATCGTCACCGTCGCATCGCCGGACGCGATCGTCGCTCCGTTCGCGCCGGAGAGGCGGACGTGGAACGTCTCGTCGCCTTCGACCGCGGTGTCGCCGACGATCGGCACGTGAATCGCGCGCGACAGCGTGCCGGCGGGAACGACGACCGAGCCGGACGTCGCGGCGTAATCGACGCCGGCGGTCGCCGTGCCGTCGGCGGTGCTGAAGTCGGCGGTGACGTCGGTGGCGCTCGGCGCGCTGAGCGTCACCACGATCGTGGCGTCGCTGAGACCGCGATCGCCTTCCGCGACGCGCACGTCGCTGATGCGAAGCGCCGGCAGCGTTGACGGCGGCGCCGCGTAGTCGTCGTTCACGATCGTGGCCGTGCCACGTGCGCGCGCGATCGTCGCGCCCGCGGGCGCGGAGAGATCGAGGGTGAAGGTCTCGTTGGCTTCGACGTCAGTGTCGCCGACGACGCCGACGGTCACGGTCTGCGAGGTCGTACCGGGCGCGAAGACGAGCGTGCCCTGCGTGGGCGCAAAGTCGGCGCCCGCCTGCGCGCTGCCCGACGTCGTCGTGTAGTGCACCGTCACCGTCTGCGTCGTCGGAACGCTGAGCGTCACGGTGAAGGTCGCGGGCGTGGTACCGGCGCTGCCTTCGAGGACGGAGACGTCGCTGACGGAGATCGCGGGCGTGACCGCGCCGTCGTCGTTGAGAATCGTGCCGGTCGCCTGCGCGCGGATGATCGTCGCGTTCGTCGCGCCGGAGAGTTGCAGCGAGAGCGTTTCGTCGGGCTCGATGTTCGTGTCGCCGATGACGGGGACGTCGATCGTCTGCGCGGTCACGCCGGGCGCGAACGTGAGCAGGCCGCTCGTCGTGGTGTAGTCGCTGCCGGCGGTCGCGGTGCCGTTCGCGGTGGCGTAGCTGACGGTGACGGTCTGCTCGCTTGGCGCGGAGAGCGTCACCGCGAACGAGAGATTCGAGCTGCCGCTGTCGCCTTCCGCCTGCGATGCGTCGGCGATCGTGACCGTGGGACCGCCGTCGTCGTTGACGATCGTGCCGGTTCCCGTGGTCGTGGCGATGGCGGCGTTCGTCGACGACGACAGCGTCACCGTGAACGTCTCATCGCCTTCGTTCGCGAGATCGCCGGTGACCGGCACATCGACGTTCTGCGAGGTCACGCCGGGCGCGAACGTGAGCGTGCCGCTCGTCGCGCCGTAGTCACTGCCGGCGACGGCGCTGCCGTTCGCGGTCGCGTACTGCACGGTCACGGTCTGGCCGCTCGGCGCGGAGAGCGTGACCGGGAACGAGAACGTGGTCGTGCCGCTGTTGCCCTCGGCCTGCGAGACGTTGCCGATCGCGAGCACCGGCGCGCCGTCATCGTCGACGATCGTGCCGCTGCCGCTGGCCGTGCCGATCGTGGCGTTGACCGGCGACGAGAGCGTGACGCTGAACGTCTCCGCCGGCTCGTTCGCCGTGTCGCCGTTCACCGCGATGACGACGTTCTGCGAGGTCACGCCGGGCGCGAACGCAACCGTGCCGCTCGTCGCGACATAATCGCTGCCCGCGGTCGCGCTGCCGTCCGCGGTCGCGTACTGCACGGTGATGGTGCGCTCGCTCGGCGCGGAGAGCGTGACGTTGAATGTGAAGTTGCTCGTGCCGCTGTTGCCTTCGGCCTGCGAGACGCTGTCGATCGAGAGTACCGGACCGGCATCGTCGTTGACGATCGTGCCGGTGGCGCTGCTGACGGCGATGGCCGCGTTCGACGGCGTGCCGAGCGTGACGGTGAAGGTCTCGTCCGTCTCCGAGGTGGTGTCGCCGGCGATCGGTACGTCGATCGTCTGCGACGTGACGCCGGGCGCGAACGTGAGCGTGCCGCTCGTGGCGGTGTAGTCGCTGCCCGCGATTGCGCTGCCGTTGTTCGTCAAGTAGTTGACCGTTACGGTCTGTTCGCTCGCCGCGGACAGCGTCACGACGAAGGGCATGTTCGTGAGCCCGCTGTTCCCTTCCGCCTGCGCCGTCCCCGCGATCGAGAGGGACGGCACCGGATCGTCGTTGACGATCGTGCCGGTGCCGGTCGCGGTGGCGATGGCGGCGTTCGTCGAGGCGGAGAGGTTCACCGTGAACGTCTCGTTCGCTTCGTTCGTGGCATCGCCGGTGACCGGCACGTCGACCGTCTGCGTCGTCACGCCCGGCGCGAACGTGAGCGTGCCGCTCGTCGCGCCGTAATCGCTGCCTGCGCCCGCGGATCCGTCGGCGGTCGCGTAATGGACGGTGACGGTTTGTCCGCTCGGCGCGGAGAGACTGACGGGGAACGTGAACGTGGTCGAGCCGCCCGTGCCTTCGGACTGCGACACGTTGCCGATGACGAGCACCGGCGCGGTGTCGTCGTCGACGATCGTGCCGGTCGCGGACGCGGTGCCGACGCTCGCATTCACCGGCGCGGAAAGCATGACCGAGAACATTTCGTCCGGCTCGCTGGTCGTATCGCCGATGACCGTCACGGTGACCGTCTGCGACGTCACGCCGGGTGCGAACGTGAGCGTGCCGCTGGCGGCGGTGTAATCGCTGCCCGCGATCGCGCTGCCGTTGCTGGTCAAGTAGTTGACGGTCACGGTCTCTTCGCTGGCCTGCGACAGCGTCACGTTGAACGTGAACGCGGACGTCCCGCCGCTCCCCTCCGCCTGCGAGACGCCGCTGATCGAGACGACGGGACCGGAGTCGTCGTTCACGATGGTGCCGGTCGCGTTGCCGTCGCCGATGGCCGCATTCGACGGCGCGCTCAGCGTCACCGTGAACGTCTCGTTCGTCTCCGCCGTCGTGTCGCCGCTGATCGGGACATTGATCGATTGCACCGTCGCGCCGGGAGCGAACGTCAGCGTGCCGCTCGTGGCCGTGTAGTCGCTGCCGGCGACCGCGCTGCCGTTGGACGTCGTGTAGTTGACCGTGATCGACTGCTCGCTCGGCGTCGAGAGCGTCACCGCGAACGGCATGCTCGCCGAGCCGCTGTTGCCTTCCGGTTGCGAGGCGTCGTCGATCGACAGCAGCGGCGGCGCGTCGTCGTTCACGATCGTGCCGGTGCCGGTGGCCGTTGCGATGGCCGCGTTCGTCGATGACGACAACGTCACCGTGAACGTCTCGTCGGCCTCGTTCGTGAGATCGCCGGTGACCGGCACGTTCACGGTCTGCGACGTCACGCCCGGCGCGAACGTGAGCGTGCCGCTGGTCGCACCGTAGTCGCTGCCGGCGACGGCGCTGCCGTTCGCGGTGGCGTAGCTCACGGTGACCGTCTGTCCGCTCGGCGCGGAGAGCGTGACCGGGAACGAGAATGTCGTCGTGCCGCTGTTGCCTTCGGCCTGCGAGACGTTGCCGATCGCGAGCACCGGCGCGCTGTCGTCGTCGACGATCGTGCCGGTCGCGGACGCGGTGCCGAGCATCGCATTCGACGGCGCGCTGAGCGTCACGGTGAACGTCTCGCTCGGCTCTTTGGTCGTGTCGCCGACGACCGCCACGGAGATCGACTGCGACGTCACGCCCGGCGCGAACGTGACCGTGCCGCTGGCCGCGGTGTAGTCGCTGCCCGCGACGGCGCTGCCGTCGGAAGTCAAGTAGTTGACGGTCACAGTCTGCTCGCTGGCCGCGGACAGCGTCACCGGAAAGACGAAGCTCGTGCTGCCGCTGTTTCCCTCGGCCTGCGTGACGTCGCCGACCGACACCGCCGGAGCAGCGTCGTCGTTGTCGATCGTGCCTGTGCCGGTGGCGGTGCCGATGGTGGCGTTCGTCGGCGCGGACAGCGTCACGGTGAACGTTTCGTTCGTCTCGTTCGTCGTGTCGCCGGTCACCGGCACGGTGATGTTCTGCGCCGTCGTGCCCGGCGTGAACGTGAGCGTGCCGCTGGTGGTCGTGTAGTCGCTGCCCGCGGTCGCGCTGCCGCTCGCCGTCGCGTACGCGACCGTCACCGTCTGCCCGCTCGGCGCGGAGAGCGTGACCGGAAACACGAAGCTCGTACTGCCGCTGTTTCCCTCGGCTTTCGCAACGCTGCCGATCGACAGCGACGGCTGCGGATCGTCGTTGCCGATCGTGCCCGTGCCGGTGGTCGTCGCGATGGTGGCGTTCGTCGGGGAGGAGAGCGTCACGGTGAATGTCTCGCTCGCCTCATTGAGCGCATCGCCGAGGACGGAGACCGGAATGGTTTGGACGGTGGTGCCGGGCGCGAACGTGAGCGTGCCGCTCTGCGCGGTGTAGTCGCTGCCGGCGATGGCCGTGCCGTTCACGGTCGTGTAGTTCACCGTCACCGTCTGCGCGGACGGATTCGACAGCGAGACCACGAACGGGAAGCTCGTCGTGCCGGAGTTCCCTTCCGCCTGCGAGACGCCGTTGATGGAGAGCGCAGGCTGCGGATCGTTGTCCGCGATCGTCACCGTCTCCGCCGCCGGTGCCGCGAGCGTCGCGTTCGACGGCGCACTGAGCGTCACGTTGAAGAACTCGTTCCCTTCGAAGATCGCTTCTTCGAGGATCGGAATCGTGAACGACTTCGGTGTGAAGTCGCCGGATCCCCACGTCAGCGTGCCGGAGGTGGCCGTGTAATCGGCGCCCGCTTGCGCCGTGCCGTTGCTCGTCGAGTAGTTGACGCTTGCCGTGCCTTCGCCACTGCCGCGATTCACCGTGACCGTCACCGACCCCGCACCCTCGGAGATCGTCGCGCCGGCAGTGGAGAACGAGATGGAGCTCATCGCTCCCTGCTCGAGCGAGCCGATGTCGATGCGTCCGTTGTAGACGCGCTGCAGACCGCGCTGGTCGGTGCTGGGCGGCGGCGTGAAGGACGGATCGCCGGCGTCGAGCACCGGGCTGCCGATGTTCGGCCGTTGGGTGAACGTCGGGCCGCCGTTGTCCTGCAGCGGTCCGAGACTGGGATCGACGCCGGTGATATTGCCCGTTCCGGTGAACGTCGCACCCGAGGTGTTCTCGAGCAGCGAGTAGTTCATGGTTACGTTGGAGGCGCCGCTGGCCATGTCCGGGCTCGCCGGCGCCGTGCCGTTGGCGACGATCGTGTTGTCGATCGTCATCGGAACCGCGGTGACGCTCAGATTCCCGCCGCTCGTGCCCGCGCTGTTGCCGGTGATGGTCGACTCACCGATTGCGATCGACGCGGTCCCGCCGAAAGGCCCCCTGTCGAAAATGCCGCCACCGGTCGTGCCGGCGGTGTTGTTGGCAATCGTGGAGTCTTCGATCTCCAGCTGTGCGCTGCCTTTGTAAAAGAAGATGCCGCCACCGGCGCGATTCACCGAGTTGCCGCTGATGGTGCTGCGCTGGATCGACAGTTTCGTGCCGGCGCTGCCTTTGTAAAAGAAGATGCCTCCGCCGTTTCCAGCCGCGGTCGGCGCGGTGTTTCCGGAGATCGTGGTGTCGCTGATGGTGACGTTCGCGCTGGCGTTGTAGAGAAAGATCGCGCCGCCGCGGTTCTGGGTCGTGTTGTTGTTGATCTGATCGTGCGACAGCGTGATCGCGCCGCCGCTCCGATAAAGGAAGAACGCACCGCCACGGCCGGTGGCCGTGTTTCCGGTGATGACGCTGTGATCGATGGTGAGCGTTCCGCCCGCGGCCGTCGTTTTCACGCCGAAGGCGGCGCCCTTTGCGACGCTCGTGTTGTTCGTGATCTGCGTATTGGTGATGCTGGCGGGCTGGGTGGTCGACAGGATGGCGATCGCACCAGCGCGCGCCGCGAGGGAGCTCGCGGAGTTCGACGTGATCACGGACGTGTCGACGGTCAGCGCTCCGCCGACGTTGTAGATCGCGGCGCCGCCAACGACGCCCTGGACGGTGTTCCCGCTGATCGTGCTCGAGCGAACGGTGAGCGATCCGCCGACATTGGCGACGCCGCCGCCCGCCGTCGCCGCCACACCACCGCTCAAGGTGACGCCGTTCAGCGTGACGATCTCGCCCTTCGCGACGATGTTGCCGCCGGTCGCCCCTCGGCCGCGCGTCGCCGTGAGTCCGCTGATCGATACGGTGAGCGCGGTTGCGTTGTTGTAGATGTAGAAGACGCGGGAGTTGCTCGCCGCGTCGATGGTCAGCGTGGAGGCGCCGGGACCGGTGAGCGTCGTCGAATCGCTGATCGTCAGCTGCGTGCCGCCGAGGGTGATCGTGCCCGCGAGCGCGGTCAGGTTGATCGTGTCGGCGCCGCTGCCCGCCACGCAGTCGCCGCCGGTCGTGTCGGCGTTCGCATTCGCGTTCGCGAGCGCCTCGCGCAGCGTGCATTGCGCATCGCCGGCGGTCGTGTTGTCCGCAATCGAGTTGACGGTGATGGTCGCCGCCTGTGCGCCGGCGGCGGTGAGCGTCACGGCGCCGGCGGCGATCGCGGCGGCGAGGGACCCTGACGGCTTCGAGTCACGGAGCACCGAGCGTCGCGCGCCGATCTCCGCAGATCGCCGGTCGAACTGCGAGGAAGGGCGTTGGTCACGAGGTTTCAGGGAAGGTCTCCGTTTCGGCCAAAGTTGGAAACTATGGGATTATCGGAGCGGAACCCCCGCCTGTCGATGCTTTTTGCCGGAGCTATGCGGTTACCCATTGAATTCCTTCGACTTCCCCTGCACTTCGACGCGGCGCGACTGGCGGCGGAGGTGTCCGCGTTCGCCGAGTCGGACTGGCGTCCGCATCCCGAAGGTCATCCCGGCAATTTCGCGCTGCCGCTGATCGCGGTCGGAGGCGATCCCAACGACGATGGCGTGAAGGGCGAGATGCGCGCGACGCCGCACCTGGCGCGTTGTTCGGCGCTGCGGCAGTTGCTCGCCGCATTCGAGGCGCCGATCGGACGCACGCGGCTGATGCGCATCGACGGCAATGCCGAGGCGACCGCGCATGTGGACGTGAACTACTACTGGCAGACGCGCGTGCGCGTGCACGTGCCGATCGTCACCGATCCCGCGGTGCGCTTTCTCTGCGGCGACCGCGAGCTGCACATGGCGCCCGGCGAGACGTGGATCTTCGATACGTGGCGCCTGCACAACGTCATCAATCCGAATCCGACGCGGCGCATTCATCTCGTCGCGGACACGGCCGGCTCGCCGCGCCTGCGCGCGCTCATCGACGAAGGCTGGGATCCGTTTTCCGGCGCGCCTGCGCCCGAGGCAACCACGATCGCATTCGATGAAGCGCGATCCGCGGAGCCGCGCATGGAAGTCCACAACTTCCCGGTGGTGATGGCGCCGGCGGAACAACATGCGCTCTTCGAGATCTTCGCCGCCGATCTCGACGCGAGCGCCGCCGGACGCGCGCTGCGCGACGAGGTCGTGCGCTTCCTCGACGCGTGGCAGTCGCTCTGGCGCATGCACGAGGCGGCGCCGCGCGGCTGGCGCGCGTACGCCGAACTGCTCGAGCTGACCGAGCAGCGCATCGCGCGGCACCTCGGCGCGTGGATGCTGCCGAACGGCATCGATGCCGCGCAGGCCGTGCAGCAGATCCTGCTCCGTCCCGCGCTCAACACCGATCTCGCGCGCCGCACGGCGCCGTCGATCGCGCGCAGCCGCAACGCATTCGATCGTCCGATCTTCATCGTCTCGTCGCCGCGCTCCGGATCGTCGCTGCTCTTCGAAACGCTCGCGCAGGCGCCGGAGGTGATGACCATCGGCGGCGAGAGTCACGCGCTCATCGAAGGCATCGGCGCGCTGCATCCCGCCGCGCACGGCTGGGAGTCGAACCGGCTGACGGCGCCCGATGCGAGCGAATCCGTCGCGGACGATTTGCGTGCGCGCTTCGCCTCCGCTGCCGTCGACCGCGACGGGCGCGCGCCGGCGACGCATCGCTTCCGCTTTCTCGAGAAGACGCCGAAGAACGCGCTGCGCATCCCGTTTCTGCGCGCGCTCTTCGCCGACGCGTTCTTCATCTATCTCTACCGCGACGAGCGGGCGACGATCAGCAGCATGCTCGACGCGTGGCGATCGGGACGCTTCATCACGTATCCCGACTTGCCGGGATGGGAAGGACAACCGTGGTCGCTGCTGCTGACGCCGGGTTGGCGCGACACGATCGGCCGGCCGCTGGCGGAGGTCGTCGCGCGGCAGTGGATCGCGGCGACGACGGTCGTGCTCGACGATCTGGAAATGCTGCCGCCGGAATCGTGGTGCGTGGCGAGTTACGACGCGCTGATCGAGCAGCCGCAGGAAACGATGGAGCGGCTCTGCGACTACGTCGGGCTGCGCTGGGACCGCACGCTCACGGCGCCGCTCCCGCCGTCGCGGCACACGCTGACGCCGCCGGATGCCGCGAAGTGGCAGCGCAATGCGACGGAGCTCGCGCCACTCTTGCCGCTCATCGAGCCAGCGGCGGCGCGTGCGCGCGATCTCTTCGCGTCCGCGCCGCGGCAGCGCACGATGCCCGCATCGGCGGCGCGCGCGCCGGCCGCGAATCCAACGTCGGCCGATGCGCCGCCGCAAAACGCGACCGACTTCCGCAGCGTGCACACGACGAACTTCCCGCGCTTGCTCGCGGAGCTGCGCATCTCGCTCGCGGTCTCGACGTATCAGAGCGGCCGCGTCGTGCTGCTGCGCGCCGACGGCGAGCGGCTGAACACGCACTTCCGTTTTTTCGCGAGCCCGATGGGACTCGCCTTCGACGGCACTCGCCTCGCGATCGGAACGCTCGGTGAAATCTGGGACTACCGCAACGTCCCGAGCGCCGCGGCGCGCCTGCATCCCGCGCGTCACGACGCGTGCTTCCTCCCGCGCAACATGCACGTCACCGGCGACATCCGCGTGCACGAGCTGGCCTTCGCGGACGACGGCGAGCTGTGGCTCGTGAACACGCGCTTCTCCGCGCTCTGCACGCTCGACTCCGAGCACAGCTTCCTGCCGCGCTGGCGTCCGCCGTTCATCAGCAAGCTCGCCGCGGAGGACCGCTGCCACCTCAACGGCCTCGCGATCGTCGATGGTGTGCCGCGCTACGCCACCGCCCTCGGCGCCACCGACACCGCCGAAGGCTGGCGCGAGCGGAAAGCGAGCGGCGGCATCGTCATTGACATCCCGACGGGCGAGCTCGTGGCGACGGGACTCGCGATGCCGCACTCGCCCCGCCTCTACAACGGACAGGCCTACATCCTCGAGAGCGCCGCCGGCACGCTTGCCACGCTCGACCTGCGCAGCGGACGGCGCGAGACCATCGCCCAGCTTCCCGGCTTCACGCGCGGACTCGCGTTCGCGGGACCGATCGCGTTCGTCGGACTCTCGCAGGTGCGCGAGCGCGTCTTCGACAACATCCCTCTCGGCGAGCGGCTGCGCGCGGACGAGCGCTCCTGCGGCATCTGGGCGATCGATGTCCGCAGCGGCGCGATCGTGGCGTTCGTGCGCTTCGAAGGCTCGGTGCAGGAGATCTTCGACATCCAGGTGCTCCCCGGCATCGTCTTCCCCGATCTGCTCGAGCCGGGTGCCGATCTCGCGCAGAGCTCCTTTGTGTTGTCCGACGATGCGATCGCGCAGACGTGAGCGCGCTCAGAGCTTCTCGATCTCGCCCGTGATCGCGCGCGCCTCGCCGTCGATCGACGTCAGCTTCGCGGCGAAGCGTTCGATCTTTTCGGACTCCGCGGCGTAGAAGCGCTGATACGGCTCGAACGCGGACGTGATCGAGCGGAGCATGCGGTCGATCTCGGTGCTCGACTCGCGGTCGAGCGACTCCTGCAGTTGCGTGCGCAGTTCCTCGATACGGCGGCGGAACTCGTCCTTCGCCTTGCTACGCTTGTACGGAAGGATGAGGAAGCTCGTGACGAGCAGCATCGTCGCGGCGGTGAGGCCGGTGACGTCGACGGCGGTGCTGCTGACGGCGGTCGTGAGGAGATAGCCGAGTCCGAGCGCGCCGGCGCCGAGGCCGAAGGAGTGGAGGACGGCGCGCATCGCGTTGTCGATGATGCGGCGCGATTCGACGTTCACGTCGTACGCGGCGAGGCGCTGCTCCGCGTTCGTGCGCATGCGCGCGTAGACCTCTTCGCGGTTGTACGCGAACTCCCGTCCGACGCGGCCGACGATCTCCTCGTTGCGCGCGTCGGATTCGGCGCGGCGATGAAACGCCTCGACGGTGCCGGACCAGAGCTTCATGTTCTCGCGCACGATCCAGTCGACCGCTTCCTGAATGGTCGCGTCGATGTTGCCTTTCCAGCCGGCGAAGACCTGGCGATCGAACTCCTCGCGGAAGCGCAGCGCGTCGCGCAGCATCATCACGTGCTGGATGCGGACGTAGCGTTCGAGGAAGTCGATGCCGCGGCGCTCGAGGTCCATCATCAGGTTGTCGATGCGGATGACGAACTGGCGGAAGTTCGACTGCAGATCGGCGCGCGCGCGTTCGAGCTGGTCGTTGATCGACGTGATGCGCGCCTGATCGGCGGCGAGCACTTCACGCCGCGACTCGATCATGCGGAACTGCTTGCGCGAGAGGCTGAGGATCGTCTCCAGCGGCGCGGCGAGCTTGAGGCGCACGCGTTCTTTTTCGGAGAGCACCTGAAAGATGTAGTCCTCGAGCGCCTCGAAGCGGCTGCGCGTCCAGTCGCGCGGCGGCGCGTTGCCGAGCTTCGCCTCGAGCGCGAGCTTCGCCGCGGTCGGATAGATCGTCGGATCGAAGCCGAAGATCGCGCGCGTGTTGGTCTTCAGGTAGTCGAGCACCTGCGCGATCTCGTCGTCCGATTTCGTGTCGACCTTGTTCAACACGAAGACGACCTTCTTCCCCCACTCGCGGATGTATTCGAGGAAGCGGCGCTCCGACTCGGAGAGCGGCCGATCGATCGACGTTACGAACAGCACGAGATCCGCGCGCGGGATGAAATCCTCGGTGATCTCCTGATGCCGCTGCACGATCGAGTTCGTGCCCGGCGTGTCGACGAGCGTGATGTTGCGCAGGAAATCGACCGGATAGAACTGCTCGGTCACGTAATCCGAAATGCGCTTCTGCGAAGCCTGTTCGCCGTAGCGGAGGATCGAGATCACGTCATCGACGGGGATCGGACCTTCGACGCGCAGCTTCGCGCCGAAGAGCGCGTTGATCAGCGACGACTTGCCGGCGTTGAACTCGCCGACGATCACGATCGTGAAGAGATCCTCGAGCGTCGCCAGCAGTTCCTCGACGCGCCGCCGTTCGTCGCCCTGTTCGCGTTCGAGCGTCTCGCGCAGTTCGACGAGCAGCCGCTGCTCGCGGCGCAAGAGCGACTGCACGCGCGGATCGACCACGGTGTCGAAGATGCCCGGCATCGCGCTCAGTATCCCTCACGCGGGACTTTGACAAGGAGCGACTGCGGCACGCTGGTGATGACGAGCGGCGTGTCGAGCACGAACAGCTCGCCGTCGAGTCCGACCGAGAGTTTCTTGCGCGACGACTGCAAACGCATGCGCGTGGTGCGGAACGAGCGGAAGCCGGGCGCCTGGTGCACGCGTCCCGCGAGGTAGCGCGCGATGTAGCGCGTGAGGCGCAGCCGCGGCACGTGCGGCAGCCAGTAGACCGAGAGGCGTCCCTCGCTGAGCGTCGAGCGCGGCGCTTCGATTCCGGCCCGCGAGAGGTCGTACGAGTTGTTCGACACGATGAAGACGTGCGTGCGCAGGACCTCGTGATGGTGCTCGGACTCGAGCGTCGCCGTGACATGCGGATACTTGCGCAGCGTGACGTACGCCGCCCACAGGCGCGCCTTCCAGCGCGGGTAATCGCGGCCGCGCTCCTCGCGCCGCGCCACGAGCTCGGGATAGAGACCGATGGACAGGTTGTTGACGAAGTAGCGGTCGTTCACGCGCGCGGCGTCGATCTGGCGCTTGTCGCCGGTCAGCGCGACCTCCAGCGCGGCGCGCCAGTCGAGCGGGATGTCGAGATCGCGCGCGAAGTGGTTGTACGTGCCGATCGGCAGCACGGCCAGACACGCCTCCGTGTTCACGAGCGGCTGCAGGACGTGGTGCACGGTGCCGTCGCCGCCCGCGGCGATGAAGAGACGCGTGCCGCGGGCGAGGTGCTCGCGGATCGTGCGCGGGATGTCGACGTCCGGCGCGAGCGCGATCACGTCGACGTTCGCCTCCCCGGCCGCCGCGCGCAGCGCCTCGGCCTCGGCAGGCGGCAGTTTCGCGCCCGATGAACGATTCAGAAACAGCACGCCTTTGACTGGCAATTTCAGCTCACGCCACGGCGTTGAAAAACGCCGGAAATACGCGGAATCTCATGAAAAAACTGTCCTTCCTTCTACTGCTCGTCCCGCTTTTGCAAATTGGCGTCCCACCGGCCGCGCTGGCGCAGACGCCCGCACCCTCGCAGACGCCGGGCGCCTGCACGCTCTGCGTCGGCCAGCTCGGTGGCGACGGCGTCGTCGCGCCGGCGCTCGTCCGGCTCGATGAGAGCAACTACGCGACGTATGCCGCGGCCAATGCCGCGAACGTCGCCGTCGTCATCGACTACAAAGCCGCGAACGTCGACGACGTCGAACAGAAGACGAAAGCGATCGTCGACTGGGCGAAGGCGCACGGCCCGTTCGACGCGATCGGCGTGCATATCGACAGCACCGATCCGGCGCTCGTCGCCTACGCCACGAAACGGCTCTCGGTGATGGCCCAGGGACAACAGGCGGCGCAGCGCATCCTCTTCGACAACCGCAACGCGATGTATGCGAACGTGAGCATGGAGCTGCACGACCACTCCGAGTTGATCGACGCGTTCGAGAGCGGCGCCGGCTCGTACTTTGACGCGGTCGTCGTCTATGCGCAGTACGTTCCGATCACACTGGCAACGCTGGCCGAGCACGATCCTTCGAAGAAGATCTACGCCGTCACCGCCCTGCAGTCGCCGAATCCTCTGTTCGATCTCGCGCAGGCGCTCGCCGCCGGCGCGTCGCGCGCGTACGCATCCGGCCCCGCCGACGCGCGTGCGCTCGCGCAGTTCAACCGCACCATGACCGGCGACTGGGCGTTCGACTCGACGTCCAAGACCGCGGTGCTCGATGCGAAAGGCAACAGCATCGACATGCCGGTGCTCACGTTCGTGCGCGGCGAAGACCTGCGCACGCTGCTCGTCGCACGCGGCGACGCCGCGTCCGCGTCGATCCTCGCGCTGCCGGGCGAGCGCTACACGACGCCGCGCCGCATCGACGCCGCGGGCGAGCGCGCGATCACCGACACGGGACAGAAGAACGGACGCCTGCTCGTCGGCACGCCGGCGACGACCGCGCCGTACGCGGTGCTCGTCGAGCACGCGGAGAAGCCGGAGCACAACGTCACGAAGGAATCGATCAGCGTCGCCACGCAGCGCGGCATCTCGGTCGAAGAGATCATCCGCAACCATCAGGCGTACCGCGCCTATCAGGACACCCTCGTGCCGCGCACGATTGCGCGCAACACGACCAAGCTGCGCTTCGACATCGGCAGCGGCGCCGACGCAATCGAGGCCACCATCGCCGGCGACTACTTCTCCGACCCGCACGGCAGCTCGGACTGGGTCTGGCAGGACTTCTACATCAACGGCGTGAAGTGGAAGTACGGGCGCATCCCCGAGCTGCCGCTCATCCAGCCGGAGAAAGTCGCGCAGCTGCCGCTCGACATCCATCTGACCAACGACTACCGCTACGAGCTCGTGCGCGAGACGGAGCTGAACGGCTATCACGTCTACGAAGTTCGCTTCGAGCCGCCGCCGAATGCACCGGCCGACCTACCGTTGTACCGCGGCACCGTCTTCATCGATGCGCGGACGTGGGCGCGCATCCGCGTCGCGACGGTGCAACTGCATCTCACGGGCGAAGTGCTGTCGAACGAAGAGCGCGTCGACTTCGCGCCGTTCGCGAGCGTCACGCACGAGCCGCTCAGCGCCGCCGACGTCGCGAAGTCCGATCCGCGTTTGATCGTCTGGCTGCCGTCCGACGTGCACGCGCAGCAGGTGATCTCCGCCGCCGGCCGCGCGAGCGTCGTCGAGCGCGCGACCGACTTCACCAACTACCGGCTCGATCCGCCGGAGTACGACCGCCTGCACGCCGAGGCGTCCGCGTCGGAAGCGCGCATGGTGCGTGAGACGCCGGAGGGCATGCGCTACCTCGAGAAGCGCGGCGACGGCACGCGCGAGGTGAAGGAAGGCTTCGACACGTCGCGCCTCTTCATGCTCGGCGGCATCCATCACGACGCCGGTCTCGACTACCCGGTCGTCCCGCTCGGCGGCATCGACTACTTCAACTTCAACCTGCTCAATCGCGGCATTCAGACCAATGTCTTTTTCGCGGGCGTGATCGTGGCCGCGAATGCCACCGATCCGAACGTCGGCAACACGCGCACGAACGTCGGCGCCGACTTCTTCGGCCTCGCGGTGCCGTTCCAGAACACGATGTTCCGCAACGGCGAGGAGCAGCCGTCCGAAGCGGTGAAAACGCTGCCGGCGTCGCTCACGCTGCGCGCGGGACATCCCGTCTTCGGCTTCGGCAAGATCGACGCGTCCCTCGGCATCGCGCACTTCACGTATCAGCGCGCGGAAGACACCGCGGCCGACTTCGTCATCCCGTCGGACACGTTCGTCTTCTCGCCGTCCGTGAGCGCGCAGTACGCGCGGCACGGCTACAGCGCCTCCGCGTACTACGACTACAACCGCCGCAGCGAATGGGAGCCGTGGGGCGCGCCGGGCATCTCCGAATACGACCCGGCCCAGAAGTCGTTCGCGCATTTCGGCGCGTCGATCGGCAAGAGCTTTTACCTGCCGAAGTTCCAGCGTATCGGCGTCGACGTGAACTATCTCGACGGCACGCGTCTCGACCGCTTCTCGAAGTACGAGCTCGGCTTCTTCGGCGCGCAGCGCGTGCACGGCGTCGAATCCGGCTCCGTCCGCGCCGAGCGCGCGATCCTCGGTCACCTCTCGTACGGCTTCGTCTTCTCCGAGCAGTTCCGCATGGAGGCGTTCTACGACCACGCCGTCGTCGACGACGCGAGCGCCGGCTTGCGCCGCGAGCCGTTCCAGGGTCTCGGCATCGCGGGGCAGACCGTCGGCCCGTACGGCACGCTGCTGCGCCTCGACATCGGCAAGACCATCGGCCGCAACGCGCAGGACGGCTTCGTCGCGAACGTCGTCTTCCTCAAGCTCTTCTAGCTCCGCAAATGAAAAAGCCCGGCGCAACGCGCCGGGCTTTTTCGCGTCTCGAGTGTTGCGCGCGAGCTAGTTGTTGTTCTCGGTGTAGAAGTAGCTCGAGCCGATGATCGTGCGCGTGCCGCGGTTGTCGACCGCTACCGCCGTGAGCTGGTGGCGCGAGTTCGGAAGAATGCGCGTGTCCATCTGGAACATCCAGCCGGAGTTGAGCGATCCGGTGATGAACGGGAACTGATCCTCGACGTCCGTGCGCGGGAAGCCGTACTGCGCGGTGCCGACGAACGTGCCGTCGACGAACAGCTCCACGCCGATCACGACGTCGGCCGGTCCCTCGGTCAGCGCCCAGCCGCGGAAGACCACCGTGCCGCCGACGTAGTCGAAGTTCGCCGGGAACTCGATGAATCCCTGCGCCGGGAAGTGCAGCGTCGATTCCGCGCACTGGAAGAAGACCGGGATGCCGTCGGCGTTCGGGATCTCGGAGAACGTGCCCTCGCGATCGCCGACGCGAACGGAAAGCGTGTGATTGCCGGGGCGTACGCCGAGGTTCAGCAGCGCGCCGACGTCGAGCGTGAAGAGATAGCCGGAGCGCGGCGCGTCGGGGAACGACGGGTAGTACTTGGCGACGTCGAAGCGCGGGAGGCCGTAGCAGTTCGCGAACTCCCCTTCGACGACGCCGCAGTTGTTGGTCGAGAGCCAGCGCACGCCGTCGACGAGGAGCTCGGCGTACGCGACGCGGCCGGTGTTCTCGCGCGTGCCGAGGTCGAGTGCCCAGCCGCGGACCGGCGTGATGTGCGCGGTGGGACGGATCGGCGGCGACACGATCGGGCCGCCCTGATCGCCTTCGCCGCACAGCGTGCCGTAGAGCACCGCGTCGCGCTGCGGCTCGTCGATGAAGCCGAACGGCTTGAGGAAGTTGTCGTTGTTGATGACCTGTACCGTGCGGCGCCCGATGAGCGCCGGGACGCCATTGCGATCGGTCACGCGCACGGTGAGCGTGTGCGGGCCGTTCTCGATGCGCGTGGTGTCGACGTTCGCGACCCAGCCGCTGAAGGCCGCGGCGGGAAAGTCGGGATACGTCGCGGCGACGTCGGGACGCGCGTCGCCGTAGACGGCGCCCTGCAGCACGCCGTCGTCCATCAGCACCTCGACCTTCTGCACGCCGTCGAGGTCCGCGGCCCAGCCGTTCACCGGGAACGCGCCGGACACGTTGTAGACGCCGTTGCCGTCGGGGATGTCGACGAAGCCGAACGGCGGCTGGTTGATGCTGTTGTTGACGTTGATGACGCGGCGGCCGAGGAAGTGGACCTGGCCGTCCTGCGTATAGATCCGCATCTCGATCGTGTGCGGACCGTCGGTGGTATGGAAGCCGGTGATGAAGCCGGGGCGGGCGGTGTGGATGCCGGGCCAGTCGGGGAACGCCTGCTCGACGTCGATGCGCGGGAGGAACATCACCGCGTTCTGCTTGAACTGGTCGTCGACCCAGAGCTCGATGCGCGAGATCTGACCGGGATCGAGCGCCCAGCCGCGGACCTCGATGATGCCCGATTGCGTCTTCGCCGGATCGGGGCGATCGACGTCACCGGTGAACGTAAATGTCTGCGCGAAAAGTGCCGGCGCGGACAGCGCCGCAACAAAGGTGAGTACCAGGCCGCGGGTAACCCATCTCCACATAACCCCAACCTCCAACCCGAAGATGACCTTGGTGTCAGCGGATCACGCCGACGATCTACGCCGCTCGATTCGAGAAATCAAATAATCGACGCGAGTTTATACTACGGCAGGTGAGTTCGCCAAACGTCAGCAGCACAATCGACTTAGCCGACATCCGCGCCGCCGCGGAGCGCATTCGCACGCACATTCACCGCACGCCGCTGCTGCCGAGCCGCTCGCTTTCGGAACGCGCCGGCGTCGAAGTCCGCCTCAAATGCGAGAACCTCCAGCGCGCGGGGTCCTTCAAGATCCGCGGCGCGATGAACGCGCTGCTGCAGCTCGATGAAGCGCAGCGGAAGCACGGCGTCGTCGCCTTCTCGTCCGGCAATCACGCGCAGGGCGTCGCCCTCGCCGCACGGACGCTCGGCATCCCCGCGACGATCGTGATGCCGGAGAATTCGGTGGCGTCGAAAGTGGCGGCAACGGAAGCCTACGGCGCGACAGTCGTGCAGGCGGGCGTCACCGCCGCCACGCGCGACACGATCGCGCGCGAGATCGCCGAGAAGAACGGCGCCTCCGTGATCCCGCCGTTCGACGACGAGCGCATCATCGCCGGCGCCGGCACCGCGGGCCTCGAGATCGTCGACGAGTGGCCCGATGTCACGACCATCATCACGCCGCTCGGCGGCGGCGGACTTCTCTCCGGAACGGCGCTCGGCACGACCTCCGTCCATCCATCGATCGACATCTACGGAGTCGAGCCCGCCGCCGGCAACGACGGCCAGCAGTCGTTCCGCACCGGCCGCATCGTGACCATCGAGCCGCCGAAGACGATCGCCGACGGTGCGCGGACGCTCCACATCGGCGAGCGCAACTTCGCCATCATCCGCGAACGCGTCCGCGACATCGTCACCGTCGACGACGACGTTCTCCTCGAGACGACCAAGTGGGCGATGTACCGCACGAAGCTCGTCATCGAGCCGACCGGCGCCCTCGGCATCGCCGCACTCCTCAACGGCGCGATCAAGCCGCGCGGCCCGGTCGCCATCATGGTCAGCGGCGGAAACCTCGACTTTTCGATTCTGTGTTGAATGAAGAATGAAGAACGCAGAATGAAGAATGAAGAATTGTGGTGGCGCGCTGCGCGCGCGCGTTTCTCAATTCTTCATTCTGCGTTCTGCGTTCTTCATTCGCTTCTCGCCTCATGACCGGCTCCCTCTTCGATACCGCGCCGCCCGATCCTCCCGTCCGCGCTGACGCGCCGCTCGCCGAACGCCTCCGCCCCTCCTCCCTCGATGACGTCGTCGGCCTCGACGATCTCCTCGGCAAGGGGAAGTTCCTCCGCAACGCGATCGAGAACGACCGCATCCCGTCGATGATCTTCTGGGGTCCGCCGGGCTCCGGAAAGACGACCCTCGCGCGCATCATCGCGAAGACGACCCGCGCGCGCTTCGTGACGTTCTCCGCGACCTCGAGCTCGATCAAGGACATCAAGGCGCTGATGGAAGAGGCCCGCCGCTCGCGTCAGACGCGCAGCGCGAAGACGATCGTCTTCATCGACGAGATCCACCGCTTCAACAAGGCGCAACAGGACGCGTTTCTCCCCTACGTCGAAGCCGGCGACATCGTCCTCATCGGCGCGACGACCGAGAATCCGTCCTTCGAGGTGAACTCGGCGCTGCTCTCGCGCGCGAAGGTCGTCGTGATCCCGCCGCTCGAACGCGAACAGGTCCTCGCGATCGTTGAACGCGCGGTGCACCACCCCACCGTCGAGAAGTTCGGCATCGAGCTCACGCACGACGCGCTCGACTTCGTCGCCGCGACCTCCGCCGGCGACGCGCGCCAGGCGCTCACGAGCCTGCAGCTCGTCGCGGAGACCGCCTCACGCGACGACAGCCCGATCGACGTCGCGAAAGTCAAAGAGATCCTGCAGCGCCGATCGCTCATGTACGACAAGTCGGGCGAGGAGCACTACAACATCATCTCCGCGCTCCACAAGTCGCTCCGCAACGGCGACGCGGACGCCGCGGTGTACTGGCTGGTGCGCATGCTGGAAGGCGGCGAGGACCCGCTCTACATCGCACGCCGCCTCGTGCGCGCGGCGTCCGAGGACATCGGGAACGCGGATCCGCAAGCGCTGGTGTTCGCGATCGCGGTCCAGCAAACCGTGCACTTCCTCGGCATGCCGGAAGCCGGCGTCGCACTCGCCCAACTCGTGACCTATCTCTCCGCGTCCCCCAAGTCGAACGCCGCCTACGTCGGCTACGGAGAAGCGGTTCGGGAAGTCCGGCAAGGCGACAATCCACCCGTCCCGCTCCACATCCGTAACGCTCCGACACGCCTCATGAAGGACGTCGGTTACGGCCGCGGCTACCAGTACGCGCACGACTACGAGGAGCAAACCACCGCGATGGAGTGCCTCCCCGATTCCCTCGCCGGCCGCCGCTTCTACGAACCGAAAGACGCCGGCGCCGAAGCGGCGATCAAGGAGCGGCTCGAGCGCATGCGTGGCGCGCGTCGGAGGTGACGAGGAGATACCGACCGGGAGCGCCTCCGGCGGGCCGGCGCGGCCGGCAGCGCTAAGGGCCTAGCCTAGACGCACGTGCGGTCGCGGTGAACGTCGTTGACTGCAGCCGCACGTGCGTACTGGCTAAGCCCTTAGCGCTGCCGGCCGCGCCGGCCCGCCGGAGGCGCTCTTGGTCGGTATCCCTCGTCGACTCAGTACGCGCTCGCCGGCACGCGCTCGATCGGCGCCGGCTTGCGGTCGTCGCCGATGTTCACGTAGACGACCTGGGCTTCGGTCACGGTCACGCGTTTCGACGGATCGCCGGAGCGGATGGCCTCGACCACGACTTTGGTCGTGATCGAGGTCGTGCCGATGCGGAGGGTTTCGGTCCAGAAGCTCACGAGATCGCCGACGAACACGGGCTCGTGGAAGACCACCTTGTCCATCGACACGGTGACCATGAACTTCAGCCCCTGGCGGCGCGCTTCGATGGCGCCGGCCTGGTCGATGTACGAGAGGATCACGCCGCCGAAGATCGTGCCGTGCGCGTTCGTGTCGCGCGGCATCATCAGCACGCGGATTGCGGGCTCATCCCACTTTGCCGGCGTGTCCCCCACGCATCAACCCTGCTGCTGTTGCTGCTGCGACTGCGACGAGGCCGGTGCGAGCACCGCGTCGTTCACTTCGACCTTCGATGCATTGCGCAGGCGCTTCACGAGCGAGCCGCGGAGATTGCGCGCCTGCTGCGAGCGCAGGTTCTCGATGTAGCTCGGGCGGTTCTGCGCGACTTCCTGCGGCGACACCTTCTTCTGCTCGAGGATCTGCAGCGCCACCGCGCCCTGATCGGTGGAGATCGGACCGATCACGGTGCCGGGCGCGCCGGTGAGCGCCGCCTCGACCACCGCGGACGTATCGCCCTGCAGGCCGGAGACGCCGACCTGGCGGTTCACGTTGCCGTCGCGGGCGGGCGTGTTCAGTTTCGCCGCGAGCTGATCGATCGACGTCACGCCGGTCATCATCGACGCGAGCTGCGACTTCGCGAGCGCGCGCGCCTTCTCGATGCGCGCGTCTTCCTCGACCTTCGCGCGGATGTCGGCGAGCGCCGAGACGCCGGCCGGCCGCGTGGCGGTGAGATATGGGATGGCGATGCCGCGCGGCGTGCCGAACGGCTGGGTCATGTCGCCTTCCTTCGCCGCGAACGCCCACTGCGAGATGACGGGGTTCGCGCCGATGCCCTGGATCTGGTCGCCGCGGCCGAACCAGCCGCTGTCGTTCGACGTCACCTTGTCGTTCGCATACGCGATGAACGTGTTCACGTCCTTCGGCTTATTGTTCTTGAGGATCGTGTAGATGCGGTTGATCTCCGCGCGCGCCTGTTCCTTCGCCATCTCGTCGGCGGCGCGGGCGGTGAGCTCGGGGCGCACTTCCTCGAAGCTGCGGTAGCCGCCGGGGCGGCGCGCGAGGACCTTCACGATGTGATAGCCGTATTCGGCGGAGCGGATCGGATCGCCGATCGTGTTCAGCGGCAGCGAGAAGATCGCGCGGTCGAACGGCTCGACCGTCGTGTCGCGCTCGACGAAGCCCATGTCGCCGCCGTTCGAGGCGGACGACGGATCTTCGGAATTGGCCTTCGCGAGCGCCGCAAAGTCGGCGCCGGCGCGGAGCTGCGCGACGAGCGACTGCGCTTTCGCGCGCGCGGCGGCGTCGACGGCGGGCGGCGCTTTCGGATCGACCTTCACGAGGATGTGCAGGACGTGCGCGGCTTCGGGCGACTTGTACTCCGTGTCGCGCACCGACTCGTAGCGGCGGCGCAGCTCGGCTTCGGTCGGCTGGACCTGCGAGCGCAGCTTCGCGTAGTCGGCGAGGAGATAGCGGAACGAGCGCTGCTCGCCGTGCGTGTACTTCGCCTGGTTGTTGCGGTAGTACGTCTCGACTTCGGCCGGCGTGACGGTCACGTTCGCGGCCTGCTGCGCCGCGTCGACCACGACGAACTTCACCTTCGCCGCTTCATTCGCGCGGCGGTACTCCGCGTCGGCGGCTTGCGGCGAGACGACGACGGAGCTCGTCAGCGCGCTCTCCATCTTCTGCAGCGCGATCTCGCGGCCGAGCTGTTCTTCGAACGCGGCGGCGCTCGGATAGCCGAGGGGTCCGGTGACGTAGCGCGTGTACAGCTCCATGCCCACGAACTTCCCGTCGGGCGAGAACGTCGGCATCGCCAGCAGCTTCTTGCGGACCTCTTCCGGCGTGGCGGTGAGGTGCAGGCGCGCGGCTTCCTGCTCGAGGAGGCGCTGGTCGATGAGCGCGTCGAGCACCTGCTTGGGGATGCCCATCTGCTCGGCGGCCTCGGGCGTGAAACGTTCGCCGTACATCTGGCGATACATGTCCTCGTAGTTCTTCAGCGCGCGGTAGTACTCGCTGGTGCTGATCGTGTCGCCGTTGACGCGCGCGGCGAAGTTCTGGTCCGTCTGGCTCGCGCCGACGGCGCGGCCGAGGCCCATGTCGATGAACACGAACCCGAAGACGAATGCCGCGACGACCGCGAGGAGAATCCACTTCAGCTTGTGAAAGCTGTCCCGCATTGACTTGAGCATGAAGAAAACGACCTTTCGAAACGCCTGGAAATCTGAGCCGAAGTTGCAGAAAAAGCGGCGCAGTCTACCTATTCCCGCGGCATAACGCCACGGATGCTATAAACTCCCGGGCCGTCCCCGATGGCGAAGAAGACGGCGAAGCGGTCGAGCGTAATCAACATCGACTGGTACCTCATCTCGGTCGATCGCCTCAAGCAGATCGGCCTGGTCGTGCTCCTGCTGCTCCTCGGCGGCGCGGGCTTCTGGTACTGGCACAATCAGAAGGCCAATCCGAAGTCGAACGCCGAGTCCGCCATCGCCGATGCGCGGCAGGCGCTGAATGCTTTCGCCGCCTCGCCGGAGTTCAACGCGCACCGCAACGAGTTCGCGCGCGCGCAGCAGAAGCTCGACGAGGCGAACGCACACTTCACCGCGTCGCGGTTCGCCGAGGCGCAGGGCGCGGCGATCGAATCGCAGACGATCAGCAGGACCGCGCGCAGCGCGGGCGCGGAGTCCGAGAACGACGCGCAGTTCCTCACCGTCGAAGGCGACGTCAAGTTTCAGAAAGCGTCGTCCAGCGACTGGAACGACGCCGAGCCGCGCACGCCGCTCTTCAACGGCGATTGGGTGAAGACCGGCGACCGCGCGTCGGCCGAGCTCATCTTCTCGAACGGCTCGCTCTACACCGTCGGCGCGAACGCGCTGCTCGAGATTTACGCCGGCGTGAATCCCGGCACCACGAAGAAGACCAACGCCGTGAAGATGCGCGTCGGCTCGGTGGAAGTGGCGACGTCCGACGATCCGTCGACCGTGCGCACGCCGGGAACGCAGGTCGTCGTCGAGTCGGATTCGTCGACGCAGGTCGGCGTCGATCGCACGCAGGCGACGTCGGTCGTCAGCGTACGCGGGCAGGCCGCGGTCACACCGGAGGCGGGCGGCACGAGCGTGCGGCTCGCGGCGGGCGAGAAAGTCAACTCGACGCCGGTCGGCGCGATCTCGGAAGTCAGCAAGTTCGCACAGCCGCCGGCGCTCGTCGGTCCCGGCGACAATCAAACCTTCCAGCTCGGACCGGGACTCAAGGTCGAGTTCACGTGGGAGCCGCAGAGCGGCGCGACCGGATACCTCTTGCAGGTCTCCCGCTCGCGTCTCTTCGCGACGCAGGAGATCAACTCCCGGCGGCAGAAGACGACCGCGTCCGCGCGCGTGACGTCCGAAGGTGCGTTCTACTGGCGCGTGGCGTCGGTCGGCGCCGACGGTACGCCGGGACCCTTCTCCACCTTCCGGCGCTTCCGCGTGAGCGGCGGCGGCAAGTCGAGCAGCACCGACACGACGCCGCCGGTCCTGCATCTCAAGGCGCCGTTCAAGCTCGGCGGACAGTTCTACATGATCGCGGGCAGCACCGAGCCGGGCGCGACGATCTTCATCAACGACGAGGAAGTCGACGTCGAGAGCAACGGCTCGTTCCAGAAGCTGGTCAGCTTCAACAAAATCGGACGCAACGCGGTGGTCGTGAAAGCCGTCGATCCGGCGGGCAATCAGACGGTACAATCGCAGTCGGTGCTGGTGGAGGAGTAGCCGCCCGGCACTGCCGCCCTCCCTCTGGTGAGCGTTTTGCACCGCGGCCGCGCAGGCCAAACTCAAGCAAGGACACAAACACTCGCATGGCTGTGAAATCGCTTCTCTCGATGTTCTCGAACGATCTCGCGATCGATCTCGGAACGGCGAACACCCTCGTCTACGCGAAGAACAAAGGCATCGTGGTGCGCGAGCCTTCGATCGTCGCGGTCAACAAGATCAACAACAACGTCGAAGCGGTCGGCAAGGAAGCGAAAGAGATGCTCGGCCGCACGCCCGGCAACATCGTCGCCATCCGGCCGATGAAAGACGGCGTCATTGCCGACTTCGAAGTCACCGAGAAGATGATCAAGTACTTCATCGAGAAAGCGCATGGACGGCGCTTCCTCGTGAAGCCGCGCATCGTCATCTCGGTGCCGTCGGAGATCACGCAGGTCGAAAAGCGCGCGGTGAAAGACTCCGCGCTGCGCGCCGGCGCGACCGAGGTCTATCTGATCGAACAGGCCATGGCCGCGGCGATCGGGGCCGGACTGCCGATCACCGATCCGACCGGCAACATGATCGTCGACATCGGCGGCGGCACGACCGACGTCGCCGTCATCTCGCTGGCCGGCATCGTCTATTCGCGCTCGGTGCGCGTGGCCGGCAACGAGATGGACGACGCGATCATTCAGTACATCAAGCGCAAGTACAACCTCCTCATCGGCGAGCGCACGGCCGAGCAGATCAAGATGGAGATCGGCTCCGCGTTCCCGCTCGACGAAGAGATGACGATGGAGATCAAAGGCCGCGACCTCGTCGAAGGCGTGCCGAAGACGCTCGTCGTCAGCGACGAGGAGATCCGCGAGGCGCTCTCCGAGACCGTGGCCACGATCGTCGAAGCGGTGCGCGTCGCGCTCGAGCGCACGCCGCCCGAGCTCTCCGCCGACATCATGGACAAGGGCATCATCATCGCCGGCGGCGGCTCGATGCTGAAGAACCTCGACAAGCGCCTGCGCGAGGAGACCGGTCTGCCGGTCACGCTCGCCGAGGATCCGCTCGCGTGCGTGGCCCTCGGCACGGGGCAGATGCTCACCGACTTCAACCTGCTGCGAAAGATTTCCATCGAGTGAAGGGCGTGGGGCATGGCTCGTCCATGCCTCGCGTCTCTCTGGCCCGAATTCTGCTGAACCGGCTCGACGAATCATGGCCGTACCCACTGACGTCATTCCACGCCGGCCGACGCTGCTGTTCATCATCGTCCTGGCCGTGCTCTTCTTCCTCATGAGCGTGAGCTCGCAGACGCGTTACGTCGGCGAGACGCGCACGATGTTCGAGCGCACGGTGATGACCATCTTCTCGCCCGTGCCGAAGCTCGTGAGCCGTGTCGGCGGAGTCGCGCAGGACATGTATCACGGCTATCTCGACATGCGCCGCGCGGTGAACGAGAACCTCGAGCTGAGGCGCAAGGTCGCGTCGCTCACGACCGAGAACCTCAAGCTGCGCCAGTCGGAAGGCGACCTGCGGCGGCTGCGCAGCCTCCTCGCCTACTCCGAGCAGTTCAACCTGCAGACGTCGATGGCGCAGACGATCATGCTCGACACCGCGGGCCGCTTCAAATCGATCATCATCGACAGCGGCTCGGCGGACGGCGTGGAAGTCAACGACGTCATCGCCAACGCGAACGGCCTCGTGGGACGCGTGGTGCTCACGACGCGCGACCTCGCCAAGGTGCAGCTCCTCACCGACAACAACTGCTCGATCGGCTCGCTCATCGAGCGCACGCGGCGCCAGGGCGTCGTGCGCGGCAGCGGCACCTCCGCGCTGCAGATGTTCGACATCCCGTCGCTCTCCGACGTGCAGGCGGGCGACGTCGTACTCACCGCCGGCATCGACGGCATCTATCCGAAAGGCATCCCGATCGGCACGGTCGTGCGCGCGGACCCGGGACAGTCGCTCTTCAAGACCATCACCGTGCGTCCGTCCGTCGACTTCGGGACGATCGAGGAAGTGATCGTGATCCACACGCACAAAATCTCCGAGAACGTGATGAGGTACACGCCGTGAGGGCGCTGCGCTTCGCGGTCGGGCTGCTCATCGCGCTCACGCTGCACTCGCTGCTCGACCGCTTCTATCCGAACGCGCTGGCGTTCTTCAATCCGTACATCATCCTCGTGACGTACTACGCGATGGGCGGCAACATCGTCGGCGCGATCTTCGCCGGCATCGCCGCGGGCTTCGTGCAGGACGCGTTCTCGAACGTGATGTTCGGCCTGCACGCGTTCTCGCTCACCGTCTGCGCGTACATCGTGGCCTACATCAACGCGCGCCTCGTGCTTCGCGGCACGCTGGCCTTCGGCGCCTGCCTCGGCGGTGCCGTCATCGTCAACGAGCTGGTGATCTACCTGCTCGTGAACATCCTCGTCCGCCAGAAGATCGAGATGTTCGAACAGGGGCTGCTGGTGAAGACCATCTTCACGCTGCTGTTCGGCATGCTCGTGTACCAGCTCCTCACCTTGTTCCTGCGAGAAGAGCCGATCGACGCCACGCGTCGCGCGGCCTGGTGATCCGATCCCATGCGCGTCTATCGAGACGATCAGAAGTTCCTGCAGTTCCGCATCAACGCCGTGATGTGGGGCATCGTCGCGGCGTTCGTCTTCCTGGCCGGCTCGTTCTGGTTCGTGCAGGGCGTGCAGGCGGAGAAATATCGCGGGCTCTCCGAGGCCAACGCGATGCGGCAGATCCAGATCCCGGCCAAACGCGGGCTGATCATGGACCGCCACGGAAAGATCCTCGCGGACAACCAGCCGGCGTATTCGCTCGAGATCGACCGCGTGGTCATGAAGCCGCTCGCGAAAGCAGATCCCGCGCGCAAGGCGAAGCTGGTCGCATTCCTCTCGACGGTCCTCGGCACGCCCGTGCCGGAGCTGACCGCGCGCTACGACAAAGAGGCGAAGGAAGTGCCGTTCACGCGGCCGTTCCCGATCGCCGAAGACCTCACGATGTCGCAGGTCGCGTCGCTGCAGGCCGAGTCGATCGCGTTCCCTGAGATCAACGTCGTGCCGGTGCAGCGCCGCAACTATCCCTACGCGACGATGGCCGCCCACGTCCTCGGCTTCATCGGCGAGGTCGGCGAGAAAGAGCTCAAGCAGAACAACGAGCTCGCGCAGGGTGACCTCATCGGCAAACGCGGCGTCGAGCTGATGTACGACCAGTACCTGCGCGGCCGCGGCGGCGCGGAGTATTGGGAGTACGACGCCGACGGCCGCCGCCTCAGCGAGTACATCCCCGCGCGCAAGCAGCCGGTGCCGGGCGACAACATCTATCTCACGCTCGACTTCGAGCTGCAGCGGCGCGCCGAGCAGTACTTCGCCGAAAACGAGATGGTCGGCGCCGCGGTCGCGCTCGATCCGAAGAGCGGCGAAGTGCTGGCGATGGTCTCCTCGCCGGCATTCAATCCGAACGTCTACTCGAAACGCTTCTCGCCCGACGTCTGGAAGACGATCACCAGCAACCCGTTCAAGATCGAGCTCAATCGCGCGATCCAGGGTCTCTACTCGCCCGGCTCGGTCTTCAAGATCGTCATGGGCATGGCCGGACTCTCGGAAGGCGTCGTCTCACCGGGCACCGAGTTCGGCTGCGGCGGCAGCGCGGTCTTCTTCGGCCGCCGCTTCCGCTGCTACAAGCGCGAAGGCCACGGCACCGTCAATCTCGCCCGCGCGATCAAGGTGTCGTGCGACATCTACTTCTACAACGTCGGCGCGCGGCTCGGCGTCGACAAGATCGCCGAATACGCGCACAAGCTGAGCTTCGGCGAGATCTCGCACATCGATCTCGACGGCGAACGCCCCGGCATCGTGCCGTCGACCGCGTGGGCGACCAACAAGCAGCACCGCAAGTGGTATCCCAGCGAGACGATCTCCGTCGCCATCGGCCAGGGGCCGCTCATCGTCACGCCGCTGCAGGTGGCAAACATGCTCGCGGCCGTCGCGAACGGCGGCAAAGTGTTCCAGCCGCACGTCGTGCGTTACGTCGACCGCGTGCAGCCGAACGGCGAGTACAAGCGCTTCCGCGTGCCGAGCCGCGTCATTCACGAGGTGACGCTCGCGCCGAACGCGCTGCAGTCGGTGCGCGAGGGACTCTGGAAAGTCGTCAACGAAGAAGGCGGCACCGGCGGCAACGCGCGCATCGACGGTCTCGATATCTCCGGCAAGACCGGCACCGTGCAGGTCATCGCCCAGCACGGCTGGGTCAAGACCGAAGGGCTGCCGTTCCGCTACAAGGACCACGCGTGGTTCGCGTCGTTCGCGCCGCTGAACAATCCGCAGATGGTCGTGGTCGTGTTTATCGAGCACGGCGGCCACGGCGGCACCGACGCGGCGCCGCTTGCGAAGCTCCTCTACGAAGCGCGTTTCCGCGACCAGGTCACCGGCGCGCGCCTCGATCTCTCCAATCCGCAGACGCTCGAACAGATCAAGGAAGGCGAGCTGCCGCTCCCCACCACACGATGATTCTCGGCGAACGAGTCCGACCGAATGTCGACCTGAACTTTCTCGGCACCGCGATCGTCATCGCGTGCATCGGCTGTCTGCTCGTCTACAGCGCGACCTACTACGGCGATCCCGCGCTGGGCATCTTCAAGAAGCAGATCCTCTGGATGGCCATCGGCCTCGCGCTGATGATCACCTTCATGGTCGTCGACTACCACGTGCTGTTCGACGTCGCGCCGATCCTCTACGGCATCGGAAACCTGTTACTGGTCTACCTGCTCGTGTGGGGCAAGGTCACGGCGAACGTGAAGTCGTGGATTCACATCGGCGGCTTCCAGTTCCAGCCATCGGAGTTCATGAAGATCTTCACCGCGCTGATGCTGGCGCGCTACTTCGACTCGAACGACCGCGCCTATCTCGATGCGCGCTCGTTCCTCGTGGCCATGGGCATCATCGGTTTGCCGGTCGGCCTCATCATCATCCAGCCCGACTTCGGCACCGCGGCAACGTTCTTCCCGCTTTTCGCCGTCGCGCTCTTCTTCGGCGGCGTGCGCGCGCGCGTCTGGATCGCCATGATCCTCATCGCGCTGATCTCGATTCCGGCCGGCTACTTCTTCTTCCTCAAGCCGTATCAGCGCGAGCGCATCATGATCTTCCTCAACCCCGAGCGCGATCCGCTCGGCTCGGGCTATCAGGTGACGCAGGCGAAGATCGCCATCGGCTCCGGCGGCATCCACGGCAAAGGGTTCAAGCACGGCACGCAGGCGAAGCTCGAGTTCCTCCCCGCCCGCCACACCGACTTCATCTTCGCCGTCCTCGGCGAAGAGTGGGGCTTCATCGGAGTCGTGGTCGTGCTCGGGTTGTATTTGTTTTTAGTCGTCCAGGCGCTCTCATTCGCAAAACATGCGAGAGACCGCGGGGGAACCTTCCTCGTGATCTCGCTGATCTCGTTCATCATCTTTCACGTGATGATCAACGTGTCGATGCAGATCGGCATCCTGCCGACGACCGGCATTCCGTTGCCGCTCATCTCGTACGGCGGCTCGTCGACGATGATGTTCTTCATCGCCATCGGCCTGATCCTGAACGTCGACATGCGCCGCTTCGTCAACGCGCCGTAGTCAATGCGACGTGGCGTTGCCGAAGCGCGACGCGCGACGCTGCTTCTTCGCGTCGTCGACGCTGAGGAAGTGCGGCTTCGGCAATGACACGCGCCGCTGCGCGACGTCCTTGCCGGCGAGGTAGTCCGCGATGATTGCCTGCACGTCTTCGTTCGGCTCGAGGTCCTCGTGTCCCGCGTTGTCGACGATGAGATGCGTCGCGTTCGGCATGCCCCAGCGCACGGCTTCGGCCTGATACGGCGGCGTGTTGCTGTCGAGCGTGCCGCTCATGAAGAGCACGGATGCGTTCGAAACGATCGGCGCACGGAACGCATCGCCGAGGTCGATCGATGGGAGCGCATTGCAAGCGTCGGGGAAGGGGAAGTTCACGGCGTTGCGGAACAGCGACAGCGACGCCTCGCGCTCGATCTCGCGATCGCGCGCGGCGGTGGCGCCGGCGGAGCAGCGCATGCCGAGGACCATGAGATCGACGCCGGCGGCGCGCTGGTTGTAGCGCTTCTCCGCGAACCACTCGAGGATCGACGGATCGCCGCGTTCGATCGTCAGCAGCAGCGCGGGAAAGAACGGGAAGTCGTTGCCATCGCCGATGTCGGCGACGAGAAACGAGCGCAGCGTGTCAGGGCCGACGGGAAACGTCACGAGCTCTTTCGTCGCGCGATCGGTGACGGTCACGTCGATCGGCTTCTTCTCGAGCTTGTCGAGCACGCGGCGCAGCAGCGCGGCCAGGTCGGGAACGTCGCGGCCGACCGCGGGATCCCCGGCGGCGAGCAAGGCGAGCTTGCCGAGCTGCGTGTCGAGCATCAGCGGCAGCTTGCGCATGTCGTTCGGGCCGGCTGTGCCGAGGAGCACCGCGCGATGGATGTTCGCGCCGTAGTCGCGAATCACCGAGAGCGCGAGGTACGTGCCGTAGCTGTGCGCGAGGAGCGAAACCTTCGGAACGCCGAGCGCCTGACGCAGCTCGTCGACGTCGGCGGCGCTCTCGCGCACGTTGAACGCGGAGACGTCGATGCCGTTCGACGCGAGCTCCGCGACGCACGCGCGCGTGCGCTCGGCGTAACGCGCGACGGCCGCGGGAAGCGCGATGAAACGCTCGCGCGGCGGAAGCGGCGTCGCCTTGCACGCGACGTGTGGCGTCGACAGGCCGATGCCGCGCTGGTCGAGCAGGATCACATCGCCCACGCGTGCGAGCCGCGCGAGCGACGGCAGCGCGTACGGATTGCGCGCCGCGTCGACGCCGGAGTTGCCCGGGCCGCCGGCGAGATAGACGATCGGCGGATTCGCGCTGCCGTCGCCCGCGCGCAAGCGGACGAACGCGAGCTCCGCGCTGCCGGCGTCCGGATGCGCGCGATTGAGAGGAACGGTGAGATGCCCGAGGTCGGCGTGGAGGTCGCGCGCTTCCGGCGGCAGGGCGAACGGCTCCCAGCGAATCGCGGCGGACATGGTGCAGGCGGCGAGGCAACAGACGAACAGCAGCGCGTTTCTCATGAGCACACGATGGCGCGCGAGGAGGCGCCGCGTCTTTCACGGGATTAACCACGCGCGATCGTGGCGAGCGCGCACGCCAACTCTCACTCGCCGACAACGCCGCGACGCCCACTCGATTCCGCTCGCGGCACGACGAGGTCTGCAACTCCGCATTCGCAGGCGTACACCGCATCGAAGTGCGCGAGGTGAACAAGCGCACGCGCAACAGCGTGCAGCGGCGGTGCACGTGGATCAGCGACGCGAGACCACGATGGATATACCCGCATATCAATCGTGCGCTCGCTGCACGCATTCATGCGACCGCCGAGTCCACGATGGATATCGCCCCATATCAATTGTGCGTTCGCCGCACGCGTTCATGCGATCGGCGCGGCCACGATTGATATCAACGCACGTCAATCTCGTGCTCGCCGCACGGATTCACGCGACCACCGAGTCCACGATGGATATCGCCTCATATCAATCGTGCGTTCGCCGCACGCATTCATGCGATCGCGCGGCTACGATTGACGTCGGTCGATATCCATCGTGCGTCGCGGCAACGAATCGCCGCGAGCGCGAAACCCTCCTGCCTGCATCATCAGCACAGGTCCGGCGATGATCCGCACACGCGCGATCCAGTGCGGGGGCGCGAACCAACTCTCATCTCACTCCCCACAACTGCGCCTACCTCCTCCCACCTCACCGCCCAACCCACGCGCGATACAGCGCGGGCGACACGCGCATCTGCGCCGTGAAATGCCGCGTGAGATGCGCCTGCGACGAGAAGCCGGCGTCGAGGGCGATCTCCGCGATGGGCCGCGCCGTCGTCGCGAGCTGCCGCGCGGCAACGTCGAGGCGCAGCGCGCGCACGTAGCTGCCGATGGTCGTGCCGAAACGGCGCGGAAACGTGCGGCAGAGATGCACCGGATGCACGTTCGCCGTCGCCGCGATCTCGTCGAGCGTCAGCGGCGACGCGAAATGCGCGTGGATGTACTCGCGCGCGGCTTCGAGCCACGGCATCGCGTCGCGCCGCATCCGTGCGAGCGCGCTCGCGGCGAGCGTCGCGAGCTCGTCGACGTCGAGCACGTCGTCCGCCTGTAGCAACGCGAGCCGCCGCACGAGGAGCGCCGCCGCGCCGTCGACCTCGTGCGAGCGCGGGGGCAGGCCGTCGACGCGCGCGGAGAAATCGACCGCGAACACCGCGCCGCCGTCCGCGCCGAACGTCTCCGACTGCGACTCGCCGGCGGGATAGAAGAACACCTCGCCGCACGCGCGCGTCCGCGCGATGCCGCCGGAATGCTGCCGTCCGTCGCCGCGCGCGATCAGACAGAAATACGCGCAGTCGTGCTCGTGCCGCGGCGTCGACGCGTGCGGCGCGAAGGAGCGGCGGCGAAGGCGGAACGCGCCGGGCATCGAACGATTGACGCCGCGGCCGCGAGAAAGTTCGCTCGCGCTGCGCTTCAGCGGCGCAGCTTGTCCAGCTCGCGGCGGTCGCGCTTCGTCGGACGTCCCGCGCCGCGCTCGCGCAGGATGCTCGTCAGCGGATCGAGCTTCGGCTGCTCCGGCGACTGGTCGAGGTACATCGTCCGCGCGGTTTCCTTCGAGACGTTGCCCGCCGGCATCGCCTGCACGACGACGCGGCGGAAGCGGTCGCCGGAGTAGAACTCGACCACGTCGCCTTCCTTCACGGTCGCGGCCGGCTTGCAGCGCTCGCCGTTGATCTTCACCAGCCCGCCCTTGCACGCCTCGGTCGCGTCCGCGCGATGCTTGAAGAGGCAGACCAGCTTCAGCCACAGGTCGATGCGATGTCGTTCCATCGTAAGAGTCGTATAATCAGCGCCTTCGGAGGAAATGCATGATCAAGGCGGACATCGTCAACAAAGTCGCCGAGACGTCGGAAATTTCCCGGATCAAGGCGGCGCAGGCGGTTGATACCGTCATCGAAGGACTGCGGAACGCGCTCGCCCGCGGGCAGCGCATCGAGCTCCGCGGCTTCGGCGTGTTTCAGGTGAAGCAGCGGAAGAAGGGCATCGGACGCAACCCCAAGACCGGCGTCGAGGTGAAGATCCCTCCCGGCAACACGATCCGCTTCAAGCCGGGGAAGGAACTGCGCAACCTGCTCTGATTCGGTTGCCGCTTGTTCACCGGAAGGTGAGCAACATCCTTTCGCCCCAATCGTCCAAACAAAGGACGAAAGATGTGCTCACCGCATCACCAAACCCCGTGATGCACAAGCCCCACCTCCCCATCCTTCCGGCCGCCGGTGCAACAGGCTGACACCGGCGGCCCACCCCGCCTTACAATCCGCGCCGCATGAGCGTGCAGCCCGAACAGACCGTCCTCGTCCTCGACTTCGGCTCCCAATACACGCAGCTGATCGCCCGCCGCATCCGCGACAAGCGCGTCTACTCGGTCGTGCATCCGTTCGATCTCGCGCCCGAGAAGATCCGCGCGATCGCGCCGAAAGCGATCATCCTCTCCGGCGGTCCGCAGTCGGTCTACGCCGAATCCGCACCCTACTGTTCGCGCGAGATCTTCTCCCTCGGCATCCCCCTCCTCGGCATCTGCTACGGCATGCAGCTCACCGCGTACCTGCTCGACGGCCGCGTCGAACCGGCGACGGAGCGGGAGTACGGCCGCGCGCAGATCGACGTCGACGCAAACGACTCCCCGCTCTTTGCGAACACGCCCGCGCACCAGCGCGTGTGGGCCAGTCACGGCGACCGCATTCTCGCCGCGCCGCCAGGCTTCACCGTCACCGCGTCCTCGCCGAGCGCGCCGATCGCGGCGTTCGAAGATCGCGCGCGCGCGTGCTACGGCATCCAGTTTCATCCCGAGGTCACGCACAGTGAGGCGGGATCACAGCTGCTCGAGAATTTTCTGTTCGGCATCGCGGGCTGCGAGCCGTCGTGGGATCTCGGCGACTTCCGGCGGCGCAAGGTCGAAGAGATCCGCGAGCAGGTCGGCGACCGCAACGTCATCGCCGCGGTGAGCGGCGGCGTCGACTCGTCCGTCGCGGCGCTCCTCGTCGCGGAGGCGATCGGCGATCAGCTCACGGCGATCTTCGTCGACAACGGCGTGCTCCGCAAACACGAGGCGATGCAGGTCGTCTCGCGTCTCAGCGAAGGCCTCGGCATGCACATCGTCGCCGTCGACGGCCGCCAGCGCTTCTACGAAAAGCTCGCCGGCGTCGAAGAGCCGGAAGTGAAACGCAAGCGAATCGGCAACGAGTTCATCGCCGTCTTCGAGGAAGAAGCGAAGCGGATTCCGAACGTCGAGTTCCTCGTGCAGGGCACGCTCTATCCCGACGTCATCGAGTCGGTGTCGATCAAAGGACCCTCGGCCGTCATCAAGACGCATCACAACGTCGGCGGACTTCCGGAGAAGATGGGCCTCAAGCTCATCGAGCCGGTGCGCGAGTTGTTCAAGGATGAAGTGCGCCAGCTCGGCATCGAGCTCGGTCTCGAAGAGGAATTCGTCTGGCGCCATCCGTTCCCCGGCCCCGGACTCGCCGTGCGCATCCTCGGCGAGGTGAACGCCGAGCGCGTCGAGGTGCTGCAGAACGCCGACGAGATCGTGATCGACGAGATTCGCAGGGCCGGCCTCTATCGCGAGATCTCACAAGCCTTCGCCGTACTCTTACCGGTGAAGAGTGTGGGCGTCATGGGCGACGAAAGGACGTACGAAAACGTCCTCGCCATCCGCGCCGTGACGACCACGGACTTCATGACGGCGGACTGGTTTCGCATGCCGCACGACGTGCTCGATCGCATGGCGCGGCGTATCGTGAACGAGGTACGTGGCGTGAATCGAGTGGTTTACGACGTGTCGTCCAAACCGCCCAGCACCATCGAGTGGGAATGACGGCTCGTCGCCAATCCCGACTTCCGGCGTTCGCGCTAAAAAATTTTCCGCCCCTGACCCCTTCCGCATTTGCTACCGCGGACCTATAGTTACTCATCCGCGTCTGATCGGACAATTCAAGCAGGCCCCCATCGCTGACGGCGTACCCGCAGGCGCGAACGACTGTCTTTTTTCGTCTTAAGGAGGAATGTGATGAAGCGCTCTCTCAAACTTGGTACCGCATTCTTATTCACGCTCTCCATCGCCGCTCCACTCTTCGCCGGTGACACGGCCCGGGAGATCGCGCGCCCCACCGCGGGCGGCAGTTCGATCCAGTGGCAGGCCAACGCGTCGGGCGTCGATCACTATCAGCTGATCGTCGTCACGCCGAATCACGACACCTTCTCGCGCGACTTCGCCGCCGGCACGACGCCCTCGTTCCGCCTGCAGGACATGGCCGGAAAGCCGATCGCGGACGGCGCGTATCACTACGAGCTGCGCGCGATGCCGCAGGTCTCCGCGTCCGTGCGCCAGCAGCTCATCGACGCGCGCGCAAACAACGACGATGAGGCGATCCACCGCATCATCACCGCGAACGGCCTCGGCAACCCCGCCGTCCAGTCGGGAACGTTCACCGTCGTCAACGGCTCGATCCTCGATCCGAACATGCAGGAGCCGGTCAGCCGCGGGCCGCAGCGCCCGATCGCCTCGAACGGCAGCGGCACCACCGCTCCGGCGTCCGGCAACGCATCGCATCCGTCGCTGACGCCGGTCGTCAACGACAACGTCATCGCCGATGACCTCATCGTGCAGGGCTCCGGCTGCTTCGGCTTCGACTGCGTCAACAACGAGTCGTTCGGCTTCGATACGATCCGCCTCAAAGAGAACAACCTCCGCATCAACTTCGACGACACGAGCACGTCGGCGGGTTATCCGAACGTCAGCTGGTCGCTGACCGCGAACGACACGACCAGCGGCGGCGCGAACCGCTTCTCGATCGATGACGTCACGAACTCGAAGACGATCCTCAACATCGAAGCGGCGTCGCCGACGAACTCGATCTACATCGACAGCACGGGCAAGATCGGCTTCCGCAACTCCAACCCGCTCCTCGACCTCCACATCACCACCGGCGACACGCCGGCCATCCGCTTCGAGCAGACCAACTCCAGCGGCTTCACCGCGCAGACGTGGGACATCGGCGCGAACGAGGCGAACTGGTTCGTCCGCGACCTCACCGGCGGCTCCAAGCTCCCGCTCCGCGTCCGTCCGGGCGCGCCGACGAGCTCCATCGACATCGCCGCCAGCGGCAACGTCGGCATCGGTACGGCCTCGCCGAGCCAGTGGGTGCACGCATACAAGGACGTCGACGCGAACCTCATCTCGCTCATCGAGAACCCCAGCACCACCGGCACGAGCGCGAACGCGGCTTTCCAGGCCAAGAGCGACACCGCGACCGTCAGCTTCCAGGCGCACAGCAGCGCGCGCACGCTGAGCCGTTTCGGCAAGACCCTCGGCGGCTGGGCTGAGTTCCTCGGCTCCGCCGGCAATGGTCTGATCGTCGGCACCGCGAACGCGACGAACCTCGTGCTCGGCACCAACTCCACGAATCGTCTCGAGATCGGCGCCACGGGTGGCGTGACCGTCACCGGCAACTTCACCGTCACCGGCGGCACGAAGAACTTCGCGGTCGTCGATCCGGCCGACTCGAAGAAGGCCATCTACTACGCGGCGCTCGAAGGCCCCGAGGCGGGCACGTACTATCGCGGCACCGCGAAGACCGTCGACGGAAAAGTCGTCATCCAGCTCCCGGGTTACTTCTCCCGCATCACCGAGACCGAGAGAATGACCGTCCAGATCACGCCGGTCGGCGCTCCGGGTCAGCTCTACGTCGCCGAGAAGACGCCGGAAAAGGTCGTCATCAAAGTGGCCGACGGCGCGCCCGATGCCGAGTTCGACTACTTCGTACAGGGCATCCGCAAGGGCTATCTCGACTTCGAAGTGGAACGCGAGAACAACCTTCCGAAGTAACCAACCGCCATCGTGTTTTGCGAACGGCCGCCGGATTCCGGCGGCCGTTTTCGTTCACGCGCGACGCTGCAGGAGCACTTCCCATCCGCCGACGAGGTTCCACCAGCGGTCGCGCCGCGCACGCGGCGAAAGGCGATTCTCGAGCGACGCCGGCATCTTGAGCAGCGCGGCAGCGATGGCGCGCAGCGGATCGGCGCGCAGCGACGCAGCGACCGGTGAAGGTCGCGACGCGATCGTCTCGAGTTGCCAGCCGAACGTCGTGCCGACGCGGTTCCAGAAGCCGCTGCCGAGATCGTGAACGTGTGCCGGATAGCCGAGGTCGAAGGAAGGCCAGACGCGTACCAGCGGAAGCGCGTACGGCGTCCGCGCGTAGAAGAAACCGCGCACGCCGATGTGCGCGTACAGCATACGGAGAACGCGCTGCAGTTCGGGGATGTGCTCGAGCACCGCGCTTGCGAGCACGAGATCGAACGTCCCGTCGAGCGGCGCCTCGGGTGACTGATGACGAACCGCGATCGTCGCGGACGTTCGCGGCGGCCGCTCCGCGAAATCGACCACCACGATCTCCGCGAATCGCGCCGGCCCATGCGCGATCGAAGTCGCTGCGACCGCCGTCGCAACGCTGCCGTCGCCGCCGCCGAAGTCGAGGATCCGCACGCGCTCGCCGAATGCAGCGCGCGGCAAGGTGCGCACGATGCGCCGCGCCAGCTGCGCGGGGTTCGCAATCGTCACTTCGCGTTCGTGGCCATCGTAGTAGGTCGCGTAGTAGCGCTCCAGCACCGCGGCTCGCGGCATGTGCGAGGCAGACGCGCCGCGGCAACGCGGACAGACGAGCAACACGACGTCCGGATCTCGCTGCAGGCGAACCGATCCGCTCCGAGTCTCCGTCGCGCCGCAGATCGGACACGCATCCGTTGCGTCGATGAGCTCTGTTCCGGAGAGATGCCGCCGGCGTGTGCGCACGAGCTGCATCGATTCAGCTCGCGCGCAGGATGAAGTGATCGTACGGAATCGCCGCCATGTCGCTCATCAGCCAGCTCTCGACGTGCAAAAAGTACGGCGTCGCGAGCGCGCGATATCCTTCCGGAGTGCGCACGTTGGCGCCGCGGTCGAGCGCCGTGAGGAGACGGGCGATCGTTCGCTGCCGCGCGTGCACGACGCCGTCGCTCGACACGAACGCGCCGCCCGGCCGCAGCCAGCGCCGCGCCGACGCGAGCAGCGCGTGCGCATCGCCGTCGCTGAGGTGATGCAGGAGCGATTTCGCCACCACGATGTCGAACGCGGCCTCCTCGAACGGCGCCGTTTCGCTCGTGCGCGCGCAAAAGAACGTGCCGCGCGCGCCGTATCGCGCGCGCGCGGCCTCGATGTAACGCGGATTCGGATCGAAGCCGACGTACTCGACGCCGGCGGGCAGATAGTCGAGCAGCGAGCCGGTGCCGCAGCCGGCGTCGATGAGCCGCGCGCCCGCGAAGGGCCGGAGAAACTCTTCGACGAAGCGCGCGCGCACGCGATCCGCTCCGAGCATTTTCTGAAATCGCTCGTAGACCGACGGCCGCTCCAGCACGCGATACAGACCCTTAGTGCGGTGCATCTTTTCCGCTATTCTGGCATCGGCGCATGAGCACCGCAGCTGAAAGCCTGGCGATCGCTTCGTCGATCCCGTTCAACCGTCCGTCGCTCATCGGAAACGAGATGGAGTACGTGCACGACGCAATCGCGCGCGGCCATCTCTCCGGCGACGGCGTTTACAGCCGCCGATGCGAGGCGGTGCTGTCGCAGCTGCTGAACGATGCGCGCGTGCTGCTGACGACCTCGTGCACGCACGCGCTGGAGATGGCGGCGCTGCTCCTCGACATCCGGCCGGGCGACGAAGTCATCGTCCCGTCGTTCACGTTCGTGTCGACCGCGAATGCCTTCGTGCTGCGCGGCGCGCGTCCGGTCTTCGCCGACATCCGTCCCGACACGCTCAACCTCGACGAACGGCTGCTGGCAGAGGCCATCACCGAACGCACCCGCGCCATCGTGCCGGTGCACTACGCCGGCGTCGGCTGCGCCATGGACGCGATCGTGCGGATCGCGCAGCGCGCCGGCGCGGAGGTCGTCGAAGACAACGCGCACGGCCTGTTCGGCACGTACGACTCCCGTCCGCTCGGCACGTTCGGCGCGATGAGCGCGCTGAGCTTCCACGAGACCAAGAATGTCTTCTGCGGCGAAGGCGGCGCTCTCGCGATCAACGATCCGCGCTTCGCCGCGCGCGCCGAGGTGCTGCGGGAGAAGGGCACGGACCGCTCGCGATTCTTTCGCGGCGAAGTCGACAAGTACACCTGGCTCGACGTCGGATCGAGCTACGTGCCGTCGGACCTCCTCGCCGCGTTTCTCCTCGCGCAGCTCGAACGGCACGAGCGCATCCAGGCCGAGCGGCAGCGTCTCTGGCTCCGCTATCGGAACGCGCTCGCGGAATGGGCCGCGGCGCGCGGCGCGGAACTGCCGCACGTTCCCGAGCGCTGCGGCTCGTCGCATCATCTCTTCCGCATCCTCATGCCGTCGCTCGGCGAGCGGCAGGCGCTGATCGCGCATCTGCGGCGCCGCCACATCCAGGCGATCTTTCACTACCTTCCGCTGCATCTGTCGCCGATGGGCGCGCAGTTCGGCGGCCGTCCCGGACAGTGTCCCGTCGCCGAATCGGTGAGCGAGCGCATCGTGCGGCTTCCGCTGTTCACGACGCTCACCGCCGACGAACAAACGCGCGTCATCGACGCCGTTCTCGACTTCTGATCGGCTCTTTCCGATCAGCCGGTCCGCCGGCGCACGATGTACGTCGGCTTCGCCTCGGTCGTTTCGACGATGCGGATCAGGTACTCGCCGATCAGTCCGACGCTGAAGAGCAGCAGACCGCCGATCAGCAACAGCGCCGCGAACAGCGACGTCCAGCCCTGCGCGTGCACGTGATTGACCAGACGGCGCTCGATTGCCCAGGCGGCGAGGATGAAGCTCACCACCGCCAGCGACGCGCCGGCGTACGCGACCGCGCGCAGCAGGAGCGAAGAGTTACTGATCAGCAGATTGCTGAAGTGCCGCACCAGCTTGCGCAGCGTGTAGCCGCTGCGTCCCGCGGAACGTTTCCCATGCGTCACTGGCACGCCGACGAGATCGCGGCTGACGTGCAGCATGAGCGCGGGCAGGAAGGGATGCGGCGTGCGGATCGACAGCATGCCGTCGACGACCGTGCGGCTCAGCAGGCGGAACGAGGTGAACTGCACGTCGCGCGGCGCGCCGAGGATCAGGCGGTCGAACATGCGTTTGACGCGGCTGCCGATGCGCCGCGGGAGCGAATGCTCGCGCGTGGCGAACTGGCCGATCACAATGTCGCGGCCGGCGTGCGCGAGGAGCAGCGGGATGTCGGCGGGATCGTGCTGCAGGTCGTCGTCGAGCGTGACCACCACGTCGCCGCGCGATTCGCGCAGCCCGCATAGCGTCGCCGCCTGCTGGCCGAAGTTGCGCGACAACTGCACGGCGCGTACGTTTGCACGCGTTTCGGCCAGCTTCCGGAGCGCAGGCCACATCGCCGGATCGCGCGAGGCGTCGTCGACCAGAATGATCTCGTAGTCGCCGCCGCGCGCGGACAGGACTCCCTCGATGCGCGACGTCAGTTCCTCGATCGCGGGGCTGTCGTACACCGGCACGACCACCGACACCAGTCGCGGCTCACCCGCTGGTTCACGCATATACTCGAAAGCCTCGGTCCCATGCCGAAACGCGTCGCGATCCTGCAATCGAGCTACATTCCATGGAAGGGATACTTCGACATTATCCACGACGTCGACGAGTTCATCTTCCATGACGACGTGCAGTACACCAGGCAGGACTGGCGGAACCGCAACCGCATCAAAACGCCGGCCGGAACCGCCTGGCTGACGATCCCGGTCGGCGGCGACGAACGGCGGCGGATCTGCGACGTCCCGCTTCCGGCGAACGACTGGATGCGCGCACACCGGCAACGACTGACGGCCGCGTATCAACGCGCGCCGTTCTTCGCCGCCTTTCGCCCGCTGCTCGATGAGATCTACGGCGGAAGCGCTCGATCGCTGTCGGAGCTGAATCAACACGCGATCCGCACGATCGCGCAACAGCTCGGATTGCAGACGCGCTTTCTCGACACGCGCGAGCTCGCACTGCAGGGAAAGAAACAGGAACGCGTGCTCGAGATTCTGCGACAAACCGGCGCGACGACGTACGTCTCCGGTCCCGCGGCGCAGACGTATCTCGATGCCGATCGCTTCGCCGCGGAGACGATCGAGCTGCGTTGGAAGGATTACGCCGGCTACCCCGAGTACGAGCAACTCCATCCGCCGTTCGTGCACGAGGTGACCATCCTCGATCTGCTCTTTCACACCGGGCCGGACGCGCCGCGCTTCATCTGGGGCTGGCGCGGCGAGAACGCATGATCGACGGAGCGGTCTTTGTTTCCGGCGCCCAGCGATCCGGTACGACGCTGCTCGAGAAGCTGCTCGGGATGCAGCCGCAGGTCTCGATGCTCTCGCAGCCGTTCCCGTTCCTCTTCGTCGAAACCAAACGGGCATTCCTCGGCACGCTCGATGACGGCGGAGGCGACTCCTATCCGCTCGGTCATCTGTTTCACGAACGCCGCTACACAGCGGCCGGTTTCGCGGCATTTCTCGCATCGTGGCGAACGAACGCGGAAACACTGGCCGCCCAGTTCGCGGCGATGCGAAGCTACTCCGGCCAGTACGCGCGGTTCGACACCGAAACGGTCGGCACCGCACTCGCGTCGCTGCCACGCGACTCCGACTTTGCCGCCGTGATCTCCTCGCTCGCACGCGCGCTCGCGCCGGACCCCTCCGCGCCGTTCTGCGGCCTCAAGGAAACCGTGAGCGAGGAGTACATGCCCGCACTGTGCAGCCGCGGTTTCCGCTGCGCGATCATCATTCGCGATCCGCGCGATGTCCTCGCGTCGCTCAATCACGGACGCGGACGTGAATTTGGCGGCGAACTCAAGCCGACGCTCTTCAACATTCGCAACTGGCGCAAGAGCGTCGCCATCGCGCTGTCGCTCGAAAGTGAGCCGCGCTTTCACTGGTGTCGTTACGAGGACCTCGTGGACGACCCGTCCGCGGAGCTCGCGCGGCTGGGCGACCGTTTGGAGCTCGGCACCATGCAGGCGCGCGAAGAGCTCGTCGATGCGGATGGGCAGCGCTGGCGCGGGAACTCGTCGTTCGCGGACCACGACGGCGTCTCCGGCGCCAGTGTCTCGCGCTATCGCGATACGCTGCCGGACGACGTGGCGCGGTACGTCGAAGCTGCGTGCCTTCCGGAGTTGCGGCTGCTCGGCTACGAGAGCTCGCTCGGGGATACCGACGCGACACGCGTCCTGCGCGCGTTCCGCGAGCCATACACGATCGTACGCGCCGGCTTCGACGACGATGCGGCGACGCCGGCGAACGCCGCGCGCGAGATCGAGCGCCTCGAACGCGTCTCCGCATTTCCGGACGGTGAGTCGCGATTCTGGTTCCTGTCCGAGACCGCGCATCGGAAACTCCGGGAGGGACCGCGGCGGTGATCGCGTACGAGCGCCGCGCGTCGGCGATCCTCTTTCACCTCCTGCGCGGATTGGGCGACCCGCGGCCGTTTCTTCTGCCGGCGAACGTCTGCGCCGTCGTGATCGAGACGTTCGCCGCGGCGCGGCAGCCCTATTCGCTCGTCGACATCGAAGAGCTTTCGCTGGCGATCGACGCGCATCGCTGCATCGAGCTCGTACGCGCGGAGCCCGGCGCCTACGCGGGCCTGCTCTTCGTCCGCCCGTACGGAAGCGAACGTCCGCCGCTCGCGCTGTTCGACGCGTTGCGCGCGCTGCGCTCCGACTTCGTCCTCATCGATGACCGTTGCCTCGCGCGTCCCGACTTCGACGGCACCTCGCTCGTCCCTCCCGCGGATGTCTCGCTCTTCAGCAGCGGTTACGCAAAGTACGCGGACCTCGGCCGCGGCGGCTTCGCGTTCCTCCGCGAACGGCTGCCGTACGCGCGTGACGCGCATGGTCCCGCGTGGCTCGACCTCGCGCCTCCCGATGACTCATGGGACGAATACCGTCGTCGCGTCTCGCGCGCTGTCGACGCCGCCGCGGCGCAGAAGGAAGCGCTGAACGCGATCTACCTGCGGCGCCTGCCGGCTCACGTCGCACTCGACGCCGAGTTCCAGCAGTGGCGTTTCAACCTGCGCGTGCCCGCCGCCGAACGGCTCGTCGAACGGCTCTTCGATGCGGGACTGTTCGCCAGCCGCCACTATGCGCCGCACGGCAAGTTCGCCGTCGCCGCGCGGCTGCATGCCGAAATCGTGAATCTATTCAACGACCGCTACTTCGACGTGGAGCGGGCGACGCGCGCGAGCGACGTGGTGCTCCGTCATCTCGACGCGATCGGCTGACGGCGAACCGCCAGCGCGTCGACACCGCAGGCCGCGAGCAGGATGAAATGCGGGATGAGCGGCACGCGGAAACGCCAGTCGTAGTCGAGCACCGTCAACGCGAAAAAATACGCGTACACGCCGATCCAGACGAGCAGCGCCGCGACGTACGCGCGCCGCCGGCGATCGTCGCCGCGGATCGCCGCGATCGCGCCGAAGATCCCCAGCGCGTACAGTGGGACGAAGAAGACAGCGTTGGTGAGGTTGTGCGCGCGCGAGTAAGCGGACGACGTGAACTGAAAAAAACGCGCGAAGCGATCGGCCTCGATGGTCACGTGATCGGCGGCGGTCTTCGGCGGCGGACGAAAGGTTTCCTTGCGATCGTAGACGACTTCGCCTGTCTTCTCGCGGCCCGAAAACTCCTCGAGCTTCGGCCGCACGAAGCGGAACGGCCACCGCGCCGGCTCGTAGACGACCGCCGTACGGACGATCAAGGCCGCGGCCGCAATGCCGAGGATGATCGCCGCGGCCGCGCGCACGGAGAGCGTGCGGCGCACGAGCACGAGCTCGGCGAACAGCACGAGCGGAATCAGCAGCGCGCCGGGCGGCCGGCAGAAACAGGCGATCGCCAGCGAGATCGCGAGCAGCCACGGCCGCGGCGGTGTCGCGGGCTCGAGAATGCGACGCGCGACCAGCGCGAACGGCACCAGCGCCGCGGCGCAGAACATGAGGTCCGTGAGCACGAACGGCAGCCACTGCACGAGCTCGTAGCAGCCGAGATACGCCAGCCACGCCACGAGCGGCGCCGCCGCGGATCGACTGGCGCGCAACGCAATCCCGACCAGCAGCACGGCGACGATGCCGCTGCAGATCACATTGAACGCGACCATCAGCGCCATCCAGTGCACCGGCGCCGCGACGCGCGCGCCGGTGAGCAGCAGCAGATACAGCGTCTTGGTCCACCGCACCGCCGCCGTCGTGAACGTCTGCGACGGATCGCCGCGCAGAAACCCGTCGCTGAGCTGGATGTACAGCGTGGTGTCCGGCGAGGCGAGCGCGCGCCCGCGCGTGGAGAGCGCGTGCACCACGACCGTGGCCAGAAATACGAACCAGCGCTTCGCCAGCGCGCGACGGATCATCCTCTCGAAAAAACGGGGCGCGGTCGGAAGAACCGCGCCCCGTCGGGAGCAGTGGTCCCGGGGCCCTCTCCCCCGGACCTTGTTGGTGCACATGAGGGGTGCACCGGCACCGGAACGAGTCCGGTTTGAATCAATGCCTAATCGCTCAGATTGCGAATCACCGTCGGAATGTCGAGATCATTGCCGAAATCACTCGACGCCATCGGGCCGAATCCTCCCGAACCATCGGCGCGGGTGAAGCCTCTTCGAAAAAAGGGTGGATCGTAAATCTCTCCCTCGGCGCCGATCTGCGGCGGCGCGGGCTCTTCGTGCTGCGCGGCGATTTCCTTCGGCGCGAACGGGCGGTACGGCACGGGCTTCTCCGCCTGCGCCGCGGACGATGACGACGTCGACGCCGCGCGCGCGTGCGCGGATGACAGCGATTCACCGCGCGCGTTCAGCAAGCCTTTCGTGGCCGCGTCGAAGCCGGTGGCGATGACCGTCACCTTCACCTCGTCGCGCATCTTCGGATCGATGACCGTGCCGAAGATGATGTTCGCTTCCTCGTCGGCCGCTTCCTGAATGATCGACGCCGCCTCGTGCACTTCGAAAAGCGTCATGTCCGGGCCGCCGGTCACGTTGATCAGCACGCCCTTCGCGCCTTCGATCGACGCTTCCTCGAGCAGCGGCGACGAGATCGCGCGCTGCGCGGCCTCGACGGCGCGATGCTCGCCGGACGAGACGCCTGTGCCCATGAGCGCCATGCCCATGCCGTGCATGATCGTTTTCACGTCCGCGAAGTCGAGGTTGATCTCGCCGGGAACGGTGATGAGATCGGAGATGCCCTGCACCGCCTGGCGCAGGATGTCGTCGGCGATCTTGAACGCGTCGGAGAGCGACGTTCCCCGCTCGACGAAGTTCAGCAGCCGTTCGTTCGGAATGGTGATGAGCGTATCGACGGTGTCGCGCAGCGCGCGGATGCCGTGTTCGGCCTGCACGCGGCGGCGCTTGCCTTCGAAGCCGAACGGCTTCGTCACGACGGCGACCGTCAGCGCGCCGAGCTCCGCGGCCAGCGAGGCCATGATCGGCGCGGCTCCGGTGCCGGTACCGCCGCCCATGCCGGTGGTGATGAAAATCATGTCGGCGCCGCTGAGCGCCTCGAGGATGCGATCGGTGTCTTCGAGCGCGGCTTCCTTGCCGATCTCGGGATTGGCGCCGGCGCCGAGGCCTTTGGTCAGCTTCCCGCCGATCTGCAGCTTCACCGGCGCGAGCGAGGCGCGCATGGCCTGCAGGTCCGTATTCGCGACGAGGAACTCGACGCCGCGAATGCCTGCCTGGATCATCCGGTTGACGGCATTCCCGCCACCCCCACCAACCCCGATGACCTTGATCTTCGCGCCGAGGTGCAGCTCTTCATCGAGCGTGACCGCCAGCGATCCGTCGCCAGGTCGTTCGTCAAACGTGATCATTTACCGTCTCCCAGGATAGTAAGCATTTCGTGTACGACTTTCAAACAATTTTCACGAATGAAAAATCATGTCCACGCAAACAGCGATTTGAACGAGTCCGCGACTTTCGCCAGACCCTTGCGCGGGCGCTTCCGCACGCGCGACTGATCTTTGAGTCCCCACAGCAGCAGCCCCACCGCCGCCGCCCACTCCGGTCCGCCGACGGTGTCGGAGAGACCCCCCACGCCGCGCGGCACGCCGCGGCGGGCCTGCTGGTCGAACACCTGCTCGACCATCTCCACCATGCCGTCCATCTCCGCGCCGCCGCCCACGAGCACGACGCCGGAGCGGATCTCCTTGTCCAGTCCCACTTTCTCGAGGTCGCGGTAGACGAGCTTCGCGATCTCCGCGGCGCGCGGCTCGAGGATGCCGGTGAGCTCCTGCCGGCTGAGGATCTTCGGCGCGCGTCCGCCGACGGTCGGCACTTCGATCGGATCGTCTTCGGTCACGAGCGACGCGAGCGCGCAGCCGTAACGCTTCTTGATGCGCTCCGCGTCTTCCATCGGCGTGCGCAGCACGACGCTGATGTCGCTCGTGAAGTGTCCGGCGCCGACCGGCAGCACGTTCGTGTGCACCACGTTGCCTTCGAGGAAGACCGCGTAGTCGGTCGTTCCGCCGCCGATGTCCATCAGCAGCACGCCCATCTCGCGCTCGTCCTGCGTCAGCACGGCTTCGGCCGCGGCGAGCTGTTCGAGCACGAGCTCGTGCACGGCGATGCCGGCCTTGTTGACGCACGTGAGGATGTTCTGGTCGTGCGTGCGTGCGCCGGTGACGATGTGCACGTTCGCCTCGAGGCGCGTCGCGGTCATGCCGAGCGGATCATGAATGCCGTCCTGCCCGTCGACGACGAACTCGCGCGGGATGACGTGCAGCAGCTCGAGCTCGGCGGGAATGGCGATCGACTTCGAGGCTTCGATCACCCGATCGATGTCCTCGCGCCCGATCTCCTTGTGCTTGCCCATCACCGAGACGACGCCGCGCGAGTTCACCGAGCGAATGTGATCGCCCGCCACTCCCACATACGCCGATTCGATCTGCAGCCCCGCCATCACCTCCGCTTCATCGACCGCCTTCTTCACGGCGTCGATCGCCTGATCGAGGTTGATGATGTTGCCGCGGCGCGTGCCTTTCATCGGCGAGGTGCCTTTGCCGATGATCTCGACGTGACCGCGGTCGTTGATCTCGCCGACGAGGGCGCAGACCTTCGAGGTGCCGATGTCGAGAGCGACGATGTACTTGTCTTCAGTTCTGGACATGACTTGTCTCCAACGCTTTCACAATGACGCGATCGGCAAAGCGCAGATCCGCGTATTCGATGTGGGGCTGGTTCTCGGCGCGCAGGATCGCGTAGAGGCTGCGCCACTTTTCCGCAAGACGATCGGCGTCGGCGTAGACGAACGCGCCGAGCTGGCGATCGAACAGCGCGAAGCCACGCGGCGGAATGGGCCGCACCTCGGAGACGCGCGCGTAGAGCTCGCGGTCGCGCGCGCGCAGCTCGCGCAGCATCGCGATCGTCCGCGCGAGCTCGTCGCCCTGCGCGTCGACGATCACCGGCAGGTCGTCGTCGCCCACCGACGGCGCGAGCTCCGCGAAGCCGGTGCCTTCGTCGTCGACGTAGAGCAGGCGTTCGCCGTCGCGCAGCAGCGCCACCGGTGCGCGCTCGGTGATCTTGATGCGCAGCGTGTCGGGAATGGTCTTCTCGATGTCGATGCGCTTGACCCAGCCGAGGTGCGCGAGATCGCGCTGCACGCGGGCGATGTCGATGCGGAAGAGATTGAGGCCGACGTATTGCCGCGTGACGCTTTCGATGGCCGCGCGCGGCGTGTGCACGACGCCCGCGAGCTCGATCGTGCGCACGGCGAACCGCGCGCTGGCCTGCGTCTGCCGCCACGCCCAAAGCGCGGCGGCGGCGAGCACCGCCGCCAGCAGCGCGTTGCGGATGATGATCGCTAGGCGCTGCACCTGAATGCGGCGCTGATTGCGGCGCAGGCGCGCAACGTCGGTGGGGCGGAGGAAACGGGAGGCGGTGGTGTCGAAGTTCACGCGACGCCTCCCCTCACCAACTCTTCCGCGACCTCGTGCACGTCGCCCGCGCCCATCGTGATGAAGATGTCGTTCGCCTCGAGGCGGCGGCGCATCTCGTTGACGATCTGCGCGTTGCTGCGGTCGAGGAATTCGATGCCTTTCGCGCCGTCGGCGATGAGGCGCGCGGAGACGCCTTCGACCGGCTGCTCGCGCGCCGCATAAATTGGCGCAACGATCGGCACGTCCGCGATCCGCAGCGCCTCGGCGAACTCGCGAGCGAAGTCGCGCGTCCGCGAGTAGAGGTGCGGCTGGAACAGCGCGACGACGCGGCGTCCCGGATAGCCGCGGCGCGCGGCTTCGAGCGTCGCGCGGATCTCGGTCGGATGATGCGCGTAGTCGTCGACGACGATCGCGCCGAGGTAGTCGCCGAGAATCTGGAAGCGCCGGTCGACGCCGAGGAAGCGGGCGAGCGCGGTGGCGATCGCGTGCGGCGCGATGCCGAGCTGCAGACCGACGGCGATCGCCGCGAGCGCGTTGCGCACGTTGTGCTCGCCGGGCACGAACAGCTTGAAGTGGCCGACGCCTTCGATCTCGAACGACAGCCCGCGCTCGGCGAACTGCAGATTCGTCGCGCGCAGCTCGGCGCGTTCCGAGAGACCGTAGCGGACGACGGTGCCGTCGACGCCGTCGAGCAGTTCGGCGACGAGCGGATCGTCGACGCAGCCGATGATCGCGCCGCCGGGCTTCACGCGGCCGAGGAAGATGCGGAACGCCTCGACGATGTTCTCGAGCGACTGGTAGTACTCGAGATGATCGGCCTCGACGTTCGTGACCACCGCGATCTCGGGGCGGAGGTGGTGGAACGTGCGGTCGTATTCGTCGGCTTCGACGACTAGGAAGTCGCTCGCGCCGCTCTTCGCATTCGTCTGGAAGTTGCGGACCATTCCGCCGACGAGCATCGTCGGATCGAGTCCCGCCTCTTCGAGCACCGTCGCGATCATTGCGGAGGTGGTGGTCTTGCCGTGCGTGCCCGACACGCCGACCGACCGCTTCGCATTGACGATCGCGCCGAGAACCTCGGAGCGTTTCATGATGCGCACGCCGGCGATGCGCGCGGCATCGATTTCCGCGTGCTCGCCTTTGACCGCGGCGGTGACGACGACGAGGTCCTGTCCCGCGACGTGCGCGGGATCGTGACCGATGGAGACGGAGATGCCGCGGCGCGCGAGGAGGTCCGTGGCCGCGGAACGTTTGAGGTCGCACCCGGAGACGGAGATGCCGGTATTGGCCAGGATCTCCGCCAGGCCGCTCATGCCGATTCCGCCGATGCCGACGAAATGGATGGCGCTAATTCGATCAAAATTCATCCTGAACTGATCTCTTGAAATTCTAAATTAAAGTGCCGCGATTTTCTCGATCAAATCGACAATTCTTTTTGTTGCGTCGGGAACGGCCAGCGTCTTCGCCGCCTCGCCCATCCGCCGCGCGCGCTCGCCGTCGGCGGCGATGCTCTCGATCGCCGACGCGAGACGCTCCGGCGTCAATTCTTTTTCCGTGATCACCACCGCGCCGCCGGCCGCTTCGACGACGCGCGCGTTGAGCTCCTGATGGTTGTTCGTGGCCGCCGCGAACGGGATGAGCACCGCGCCGCGCCCGACCGCCGCGAGCTCGCCGAGCGTCATCGCGCCGGCGCGGCAGACCACGAGGTCCGCCGCCGCGAGCTCGTCGACGATCGGGTCGAGATACGGAACGACGCGCGCGTCACTGAACGCGGACGTGCGATACGACTCGCGGATCCGCTCGAGATCGTTCGGCCCCGTCTGATGGACGATGTCGAGCGTGTCTTTGAGGCGCGCGAGAAACAGCAGCGCGCCGGCCATCGCGTCGTTGATGACGCGCGAGCCCTGCGACCCGCCGAAGATGAGCAGCCGCTGCTTCGCGCCGCGCGGCGGGCGCTGCGCGCTGAAGAACTCCGCGCGGATCGGGTTGCCGGTGACGACGGCATCGGCGCGTTTCAGTCGCGGCGCGGCTTCCGCGAACGCGACAGCGGCGGCGGTGACGAAGCGTGCGACCGCGCGGTTCGCGACGCCGGGAAACGCGTTCGCGTCGTGAATGATCGTCGGCACGCGGCGCAGGATTGCAGCGAGCAGCACCGGTCCGGACGAGTAGCCGCCGACGCCCATGACGACGCTCGGCCGATGTTTGCCGATGAGACGAAACGCCTGAATGAAGCCGAGCGGCAGGCGGGCGAGGTTGCGCAGCAGATCGAGTCCGCCTTTGCCTTTCAGTCCGCCGACCTGGATGAACTCGAGCGGAAAGCCCGCCTTCGGCACGATCTGCTTTTCGAGTCCGCGCTCGGTGCCGACGAAGACGACGCGGCGCGAGGCATCACGCGCGAGAAATTCGCGCGCGACCGCGATCGCGGGATAGATGTGGCCTCCGGTCCCGCCGCCCGCGATCATCAATGTCTTCACGCCCGTCACGCCCATGTCGATGTCCTTCAGCCGGATTGTTGTGAGAAGTTGAGGAGCAGCCCGACCGCGATGAGGCTCGCGATCAGCGACGAGCCTCCGTAGCTCACGAGCGGCAGCGGCAAGCCTTTCGTCGGCAGGAGGCACAGCGCGACGCTGACGTTGACCAGCGCCTGCACCGCGATCATCAGCGTGCAGCCGAGCGCCGCGTAGAACGCGAAACGATCCTGGCTGTCGCGCGCGATCCGGAAGCCGCGCCACGCGAGGAACCCGAAGAGCGCGAGCAGCGCGATCGCGCCGAGGAATCCGAGCTCCTCGCCGATGATCGAGAAGATGAAGTCCGTGTGCGGCTCGGGCAGGAAGAAGAGCTTCTGTCGTCCGTTGCCGATGCCGAGTCCGGACAAGCCGCCGGTGCCGAGCGCGATGAGCGACTGCAGCGCCTGGAACCCTTTGTCCAGCGGATCGGCCTCGGGATTCAGAAACGTCAGCACGCGCTCGCGGCGATACGCGGCGCTGAGCGCGAAGTAGCCGGCCACCGGCACGAGCGCGATGCCGATGAGCGCGACGTAACGCCACGCGATGCCGGCCGCGAAGATCATCCCCGCGGCGACGAGCACGAGCGTCGTGGCGGTGCCGAAGTCGCGGCCGAGCAGAATCAGTCCCGCGAAGAGCGCGAGGATGAAGCCGACCGGCAGGATGGTCGTGGTGAGGTCGTTGATGCGCTCCTCGCGCCGCGCGAGGAACGACGCGAGGAACAGCACGATGGCCGGCTTCGCGAACTCCGACGGCTGCAGCTGAAACCACGGCAGCACGATCCAGCGGTGCGTGCCGTTGATCGGCGACTGGAACAGCGCGACGATGAGAAAAAGACCGATCGCGCCGAGGCCGGTGTAGAGGACGCGGCGATCCTGCAGCAGCGCCGGGTTGACGTTCATCAGGAACACCATCGCCATCGCGCCCGCGGCGAGGAACACGAGCTGCCGCATGAAAAAGTACGACGCGCCGTGGCCGAAGCGCTGCGTGGCCAGCATCGCCGACGCGCTGTAGATCATCACAAGGCCGATCACGACGATGAGCGTGGCGGCGCCGAAGAGCGAGGTGTCGAACGAGAGCTTGCGACTCATAACGCTCTCACCAGTTCCTCGAAGTGCTCGCCGCGATGTTCGAAGTTGCGGTACTGATCGAAGCTCGCGCACGCCGGTGAGAGCAGCACGGTCTCGCCGGACTTCGCGTTCGCGCGCGCCCACGCGACGGCGCGCTGCATGTCTTCGGACGGCACGATCGCGCTGGAACCTTCGAGCGCTTCGCCGATGCGCTCGGCCGCGTGGCCGATGGTCAGGACCGCGCGCGCTTTCGCGGCCACGAGGTCGCGCATCCGCTCGAACTCGCCGGCCTTGTCCTTGCCGCCGAGGATGAGGATCACGCTGCCGTCGCCGAAGCTTTCGAGCGACTTGAGCGTGGCGTCGACGTTCGTCCCTTTCGAGTCGTTGATCCAGCGCACGCCGTCGAGCTCGCGCACGAGCACCATGCGGTGCGGCAGGCCCTGGAACGTGCCGAACGCGATCTGCACGTCGACGTCGTCGACGCCGGCGGCGCGCGCGGCGAGCCACGCGGCGAGCGCGTTCTCGACGTTCGCGGTGCCCTGCAATGCGAGCGAGGCGCGCGGAATGCGGCGCGTGTCGCCGCCGACGGAGAGCACGAGCTGATCGCCGTCGAGCCACGCGCCTTCGTCGACGCGCTTCGTCGCGGAGAAACGCCAGACGCGCCCCGGCGTCTCGCGCGCGAGCGAGCGGCGCTCGATGCCGTTCACGATGGCCACGTCGCCGGAGCGCTGGTTGCGGAAGATCCGGTATTTCGCCGCGGCGTACGCGTCGAAGTTCGGATAGCGATCCATGTGATCGGGCGTGATGTTGAGCAGCAGCGCGATGTCGGCGTGAAAGGTATCGACGGATTCGAGCTGGAACGACGAGAGCTCGAGCACGTACGTGCGCGCTTTGTCGGGATCGAGCGCGGCGATGAGCGGCTCGCCGATGTTGCCGGCCACGATCGGCTGGCGTCCGGCGACGCGCAGGATCTCGCCGATGAGCGCGGTGGTGGTCGACTTTCCGTTCGAGCCGGTGACGGCGATGATCGTGCCTTTGAGGTTCCGGTACGCGAGCTCGATCTCGCCGATGACCGGAATCGCTCGCGCGGCCGCGTGCTGCAGCAGAGGAATGGTCATCGGCACGCCGGGGCTGAGCACGATCGAGGTGATGCCGTCGAGCAATGCGTCGTCGTCACGTCCGAACTCGCGCGCGACGCGCGGGTCGAGCGGAAACGGCAGATTCGGATGCGCGCTCACGTCGGTGAGCACGACGTCGTCGCCTCGCTGCGCGAGGTAGTTCGCCGAGGCGACGCCGGACTTGCCGGCCCCGAGTACGAGGATCCGGCTCATCGCAGTTTCAAGGTCGCGAGGCTCATCATCGCGAACATGATCGCGATGATCCAGAAGCGCACGACGACTTTGGTTTCTCTCCAGCCCGACAGCTCGAAGTGATGGTGCAACGGCGACATCTTGAAGATGCGCCTGCCGGTGAGCTTGAACGACGCGACCTGCAGAATGACCGACAGCGCCTCGACGACGAACAGACCGCCGACGAGCACGAGCAGGATCTCCTGCTTGATCATCACGGCGAGGCAGCCGATCGCGCCGCCCAATGCCAGCGATCCGACGTCGCCCATGAAGATCTCGGCGGGATGCGCGTTGAACCAGAGGAAGCCGAGCGAGGCGCCGACCATCGCGCCGCAGAACACCGCCAGCTCGCCGGTCTGCGGCACCCACGCGATGCGGAGGTAGTCGGCGATGCGCGCGTGGCCTGCCGCGTACGTGAGCACGGTGTACGTGACGGCGGCGATGAGCGTCGAGCCGATGGCGAGGCCGTCGAGACCGTCGGTGAGGTTCACCGCGTTCGACGCGCCGACGAGGATCACCATCACGAAGGGGATGTAGAGGAAGCCGAGGTTGAGCACGACCTGCTTCACGAACGGAAACGTGATCGCGGTCGAGTAGTTGTTCTTCAGCATCGGCAGATACGCGATCGCGAGCGCGGCCAGGAACGCCACGCCGAACTGCGCGGTGAACTTCTCCTTCGGCGTGAGGCCGAGGTTCCGCTTCTTGATCAGCTTGCGATAGTCATCGACGAAGCCGATCGCGCCGTACGCGAACGTGACGAAGAGGATGATCCAGATGTACGGGTTGAAGATGTCGGCCCAGAGAATGGTCGGAATCAGGATGGCGACGTTGATGAGGATGCCGCCCATCGTCGGCGTGCCGGCCTTCTGCTGGTGCGACTTCGGCCCTTCCTCGCGGATGTACTGACCGAGCTTGATGCGGCGCATGCGCTCGATCAGCCACGGGCCGAGGATGAACGAGATCATGAGCGCGGTCAGCGCGGCGAACGCCGTCCGGAACGTGATGTAGCGGAAGACGTTGAAGCCGACGAAGTGCGTCCGCAGGCTGTACAGCAGGTGGTAGAGCATTACGGCGCGCCCTCCAGCATGGTCACGATCTTGTCGAGGCCGACGCCACGCGAGCCTTTGATCAGGACGAGATCGCCGTCGCGGATCTCGTCCATGAGAAACGCGCCGGCGTCCTGCGCGTTGCCGAAGTAGTGCAGTGCGTTTTCGTCAAATCCGGCCTCGCGCGCGCCTTCGAGCAGCGCGCGCGTGCGCTTGCCGACGCCGAGGACGACGTCGACGGCCTTCGGAATGCCGCGTCCCGCGTCGCGGTGAAACTGCAGCTCCTGTTCGCCGAGCTCCAGCATGTCGCCGATGACGGCGATGCGGCGGCCGCGCGTTTCGGCCTGGGTCATGAGCTCGAGCGTGCGCTGCAGCGCGTACGGGTTCGAGTTGTACGTATCGTCGTAGATCGTCGCGCCGCGCCACTCGACGATGACACCGCGGTGATACGCGGGCTTCACGTCGCGCACGCCGCGCTCGATGCTCTCCCACGAGATGCCGATGGCGCGAGCGGTGGCGATGGCGGCGAGGAGGTTGTCGAGGTTGTGGCGGCCGGGCAGCGCGAGATCGAAGTCGCGCGCGGCGCCTTCGGCTTCGAGCGTGAAGCGCGTGCCGAGGAGGCCGCGCTCGCGGATGTTCGTCGCGCGATACTCGGCCTCGTGCTCGACGGCGTACGTCACGCGCCGGCCTTCGAAGTCGCGGCTGATGCGCACGACGTGCTCGTTGTCGTTGTTGATGATGATCGTGCCGCCGGGCACGACGTTCTCGAGGAGCTCGCGTTTCGCGGCGGCGATGCCTTCGATCGTGCCGAAGAATTCGATGTGCACCGGCGCGATGTTCGTGTAAACGCCGACGTGCGGGCGCATGAGGCCCGCGATCTGCGCGATCTCGCCGGCGTGGTTCATCCCCATCTCGCTGACGACGACTTCCGCGCCGTCCGGCACGTTGTCGAGACAGAGCGGCGCGCCGATCTGGTTGTTGAAGTTGCCCCACGACTTGTGCGTGCGGCGTTCGGTCGCGACGACCGTCGCGATCATCTCTTTCGTCGTGGTCTTGCCGGCGGAGCCGGTGATGCCGATGACGAGAAAGTCGGAGCTGTCGCGGATCGATTTCGCGAGCTGCTGCAGCGCCTCGGTCGTGTCATCGACTTTGACGATGCCTTTGCCGGGCGGCACGTCGTCGGGCACGCGCGACACGACCGCACCCGCGGCCGTCTGCAGCGCCTGCGCGAGGAACTGATGTCCGTCGAGGCGCTCGCCTTTGATTGCGAAAAACGCGGCGCCGGGTTTGACTTCGCGCGAGTCGATGACGACGGAGCTCGACTCGACGTCGCCGCCCTGCACGAGCGTGCCGTGAACCATCTCCGCAAGCTGAGAAAACGGGATCTTCATGCGTGTCTCTTTTTCAGCGCGAGCTCGGCTTCCTCGCGGTCATCGAAATGGATGACCTGATCGCCGACGACCTGATACGTCTCGTGACCCTTCCCGGCGATGACGATGACGTCATCCGGCAGCGCCTCGGCGATGGTCTTCGCGATCGCCTCGCGGCGGTCGGCGATGGCGAGGTACTCCTTGCCCGCGATTCCTTTGGTGATTTCCTCGATGATGGCGCGCGGCTCTTCGCTGCGCGGGTTGTCGCTGGTGACGATGATGTTGTCGGCGAGGCGCGCGGCGATCGCGCCCATCTCCGGGCGCTTGCCGCGATCGCGGTCGCCGCCGCAACCGAAGACGAGCGAGACGCGGCGCGTGCCGGCGATCTCGCGCACGGCGTGCAGCAGTTTCTCGAGCGCGTCCGGCTTGTGCGCGTAGTCGACGATGACGGTCGGCCCGTTCTCCGCGGCGACGCGCTCGAAGCGGCCGCGCACGGATGTGAGGTTGCGAATGCCTGCTTCGATCGTTTCGACCGGAATGCCGACGATGAGCGCCGCGCCGATCGCGCCGAGCCAGTTGTAGAGGTTCGGTAATCCGAGGAGCCGCGACGCGATGCGGATGTCGCCGCGCGGCGTGACGACGGTGCCGTGCAGACCGTCGACGGAGATCACGAAGCCGTCGGCGGGATGGAGGTCCGCGTCCGCGTTGCGGCCGAACGTCATCGCCACGGGGCCGAGCTCATTCGCGAGCCGGCGGCCGTACTCGTCGTCGATGTTTACGACCGCGGTCTGCCGCGAGCGGTCGATCTGCGTGAAGAGGATCTTCTTCGCGGCGAAGTAGTCCTCGAAGTCTTTGTGAAAGTCGAAGTGCTCGCGCGAGAGATTCGTGAAGACCGCCGCGGCGAAGTGGATGCCGTACGTGCGCTTGAGCGCGAGCGCGTGCGACGACACTTCCATCACGGCGTGATGGACGCCGGCGTCGACCATCTTCGCGAACCATTCCTGCAGCACGACGGCGTCCGGCGTCGTGCGGTCGGCGACGAGACGCTCGTCGCCCGCGCGGTATTCGATCGTTCCGATGAGGCCGACCGGTTCCGAGCCGGCGTCGAAGATCGACTCGACCATGCGCGAAGACGTGGTCTTGCCCGACGTGCCGGTGATGCCGACGAGCGAGAGCTTCTCCGCGGGACGGCCGTAGAAGTTCGCGGCGAGCAGCGCGAGGGCGGCGCGCGGATCGTCGACGACGATCGTCGCTTTCGCGCGGTCGTCGACCGCGTCCGTCGCCACGATTGCGGCGGCGCCTTTCTCGATCGCCTGCGGGATGAACGCGGTGCCGTCTTTCGCCGTGCCGGGAATGGCGACGAAGAGCGCGCCGTCGCGCACGAGACGCGAGTCGGGCGTCACCGACGTGATGTCGACGTCGAGCGCGCCTTGCGCCGCGCGCACGGGTGCGTCGCGGAGGAGCTCGGCCAGCTTCATGCGCCGCTCTCCGCCGACAACATGAGCGTCAGCCGCCGATCCCCCGGCAAGGCTCCGCCCGGCTCCGGTTGTTGTGATGTCACCACGCCGCTTCCGATGGCCCGGACCGTCAGTCCGCTCGCAACCGCCCGGGCGATCGCCGCGCGCGCGTCGAGACCGCGCAGATCGGGAACGCCGGAGGTCGCGGATGCCGCCGCCGGATGTTGCGAAAACGCGGCCAGCAACGGCGGTTGCAACTCGATCGAACGCGCCGGAATCGAAGGCGCGACGCCGAGGTAGCGGAGCGTGCCTTCGGCGATCTCGCGGAACGCCGGCGCGGCCACGGTGCCGCCGTAGTAAACGCCGCCGCGCGGTTCGTCGACGACGACGAGAATCGCCAGCCGCGGCCGGTCGGCGGGGACATATCCGACGAACGATCCGACGTAGCGATCGTTCGCATACGTGCCGTGCACGAACTTCTGCGCCGTGCCGGTCTTGCCGGCCGCGACGTGCTCCGCGAGCGCGGCGAGCTTGCCGGTGCCGCGCGTGACGACGTTCTTGAGGATCTCGTTGAGCACGGCCGCCGTCTTCTCCGACATCACGCGCACCGGCGCGTGGCGCGGCGGCTCGTAGACGGTCTTGCCGGAGTCATCGACGACGCGCTCGACGATGCGCGGCTCGACGAGCAGGCCGCCGGTGGCGACCGCCGCGGCGGCGCGCACGATCTGCAGCGGCGTGACGCCGATCTCCTGGCCGATGGCGATGCTCGCGTTCGACACCGGCGTCCACTTGTCGGTGCCGCGCAGGATGCCGCTCGCCTCGCCCGGCAGCGGAATGCCGGTGCGCTGGCCGAAGCCGAAGCGGCGGATCCATTGATAGAAGCGGTCGCGGCCGAGCTCGAGGCCGACGTGCGCGGTGCCGACGTTCGAGGAGTTGACGATCACGTCTTCGAACGACAGCAGGCCGTAGCGATTGCCGTCGTGCTCGTGGATGGTGACGTTGCCGATCGTGATCGAGCCGTTGCCGCAGTCGAGGATCTGCGACGGCGTGACGATGCGCTCCTCGAGTCCCGCCGACGCGGTGATGATCTTGAACGTCGATCCCGGCTCGTACAGGTCCTGCACGTTGCGGTTGTGCCACGCGTTGCGCGGCGCATCGGCGAAATGATTCGGATCGAACGGCGGCCACGACGCCATCGCCAGGATCGCCCCGTCGTTCGGGTCCATCACGATCGCGGAGCCGCCCGACGCGCGGTACTGGCGGATGCTCTTCTCCAGCGCGCGTTCGGCGATGAACTGCACGACCGAGTCGATGGTGAGGACAACATGTTGGCCATCGCGCGGCCGGTTCGCGCCGTCGCCGCCGACGAGGTACATCCCCTTGCGCGCGTCCTTGAGCAGCGTGACCTTGCCGGGCGTGCCGCGCACGTACGCGTCGAACGAATGCTCGATGCCGGCGAGCCCGTCGCCGTCGAGTCCCGCGTAGCCGACGACGCTCGCGCCGAGCGGACCGCGCGGATACGAGCGCCGGTGCGCCTCGAGGAAGTAGATGCCCGGAATGGCGAGCTTGCGTACGCGCGCGGTGACGTCGAGCGGCAGCTGCCGCGCGATCCACGCGAAGCTGCCGCCGGAGCGGAGCTTCACCTCGACCTCGCGCGCGGTGAGACCGAGGCCGTCGACGGCGGCGAGCTTCTTCGCCGCGTCGCGCTTGTCGCCGACCGCCTGCGGATCGGCGTAGATCGACTCGGCGGCGACGCTCTCGGCGAACACGCGGCCGCGCGCATCGAGGATCGAGCCGCGCACCGGATTGAGCGCGAGCGTCCGCTCCTGCTGCGCCTTCGCGCGCGCGACGTAGTCGTCGTGCTTCACGAGCTGAACCTGCACGAGCCGTCCGACGACCACCACCGCCCACGCGGCGAGGAGCGCGAAGATCTGCAGGAGACGGCGCTGCGAGGTCGCCATCAGCGGACTCCGGGCGGCGCCGCTGCCGGCGCGGGAGTCCGCGTCGCGTCGCGGCTGACCAGCACCACCGCTTTCGCGTCCGTGGCGGCGAAGCCGAGCGCGGAGGCCTGCTGCTCGACGGCGTCGAACGACGTCAGGCGATCGAGCTCGAGCTGCAGCGACTTGTGCGCGGCCTCGACGTCCTTCAGATCCTTCTGCAGGCGCGTGGCCTCGTGGCCGAGACGGATCACCTCGAGGTTCTGCCAGGTGAAGAGCAGGAGGAAGAGACCGATCGGGATGCCCAGCGAGAGGACCGCGAGCAGCTCACGAACGCGCTTGCGATCGCGCTCGCGGACGATGTGGGTGTTGTCGATCGGTTTCTTTTGCGTGTACATGACCGGGAGCCGCGAAAACGTGAGACGCGAGATCGTCAGTCGCCAGATCGGCGGATGCGAAATCGTCAAACAAGGGTGAAGATCTGCCTACAAGCACGGCGCGACGAGCCATCCACGCACACCCACGCTCCACGCTCCACCCCTCCCGAGCTCCCCACACCGCACACACGCCCAACCCTTCCCCAACCTTCACCCTTGCTCGACGACTTCGAGCGAGGCACTGCAGCACTTCACAACTTCTCCGCCACCCGCAGCTTCGCGCTGCGCGACCGCGGATTCCTTTGGATCTCCTCTTCTGAAGCAGTGACCGGATGTCTGGTCAACGTCTTGACGATCGCCTTCGCGCCGCACCCGCACACCGGCATGTTCGGCGGACAGGTGCACTCCCCTTCCAGCCGCCGGAACGCGCGCTTGACGATGCGATCCTCGAGCGAGTGGAACGAGATGATCGCGACGCGCGCCTTCGACTCCAGCGCGCTCACCGCGTCGTCGACGAAGCGGTCGAGTCCGACCAGTTCCTCGTTCGTCGCGATGCGCAGCGCCTGGAACGTCAGCGTCGACGGATCGATCTCGTGCGGCCGTGCGCGTTTCACGCTGCGAATGACTTCCGCGAGCCGCGCGGTCGTCTCGATCGGCGCCGTACCGCGCGCCTCGACGATCGCCCGCGCGATCCGCCGCGCCATCGGCTCCTCGCCAAAGTCGCGAAGGACATTCGCGAGCTCGCGCTCATCCATCGCGTTGACGAGATCCGCCGCCGTCCTTCCGTCGGAGCCCATGCGCATGTCGAGCGGCGCATCGGAGCGGAACGAGAATCCGCGCGATGCGTCGTCGAGTTGCATCGACGAGACGCCGAGGTCGGCGAGCAGGCCGCTGATCTGCGGCGTGCCGGACTGCTTCAGGATGTCAATGAGCGATTCGTGACGTCCGCGAACGAGCGTCACGCGATCGCCGAAACGGCTCAGCCGCTCCCGCGATCGTTCGAGTGCCTCGGGGTCGCGATCGATCCCGATCAGCCGGACGTCCGGATGGCGCTCCAGCAGCGCTTCCGTATGTCCGCCGAGACCGACGGTCGCATCGACGATGGTTCCGTCGTTACGGCTCGGCTCGAGGTACTCGAGAACAGGTTCTAAAAGAACAGGGTCGTGTTTCATGGCTGCTGAATCAGCAGCAACCTACACACCGTGGAGCTCCAGCTCCTTGAAGTCTTCCGCGGTCAGCGGCGTGTCCTTCAGCCGCTGCTGCATCTTCTGATCGTTTTCGACGATGAGATGGTCCTGACTGCCGAGGACGACCACGTCGTCGGCGATGCCGGCCACGTCGCGCAGGACCTGCGGCACGAGCACGCGTCCCTGCGCGTCCATCGTGGCGACCTGCCCGAAGTAGTTCACCCGCTCCAGCATCTTCGCCTTCGCCTGCGAGGCCGACGGCACCTTCGCCAGGCGCGACTGGAACTCGAACCAGACCGCGAGCGGATATACGAGGGCGCGCTCGCCGTCCATCGAGGTGATGAAGCAGTCGTTGCCGTAACGCTCTTCAATGATCTTGCGGAAATTCGCCGGGACTTTGAGGCGCCCCTTCTCGTCGATCTTCGCGGGGCTGTGCCCCATGAGTACGTTCAGTTCCACGATCGGTAGAGCCTTGAAACCGGGTCAAATCCGCTTAAGAGATGCCTGTTTTTACCACCATCACCCACTGCTGTCCACAAATTTCCACGAGCTGAATAAAAAAAGCGGCGGCACTGTCGAGGCCGCCGCGACTCTGCCGCACGTAGCGTTTCGTCACTTCATTGCGCTTTTGACTTTCCCGAAAATGTCCTTCCCGATCAGCTGGTCCGCCGCGCCGAGCACCTTCTGGATGGTGGCGAGGATGTCCTCGCTGCCGCTCCAGTGCTGGCGCAGCACCTCGGGGTCCGTATCGCCGAGCATCTTCTGCAGGAGATAGACGGCGAAGACGAGATCGTCGGCGTAGCCGATGCCGCCCAGGAGCGCCTCGGGCATCAGGTCGAGCGGAAAGACGAAGTAGGCGATGCCGCTGCCGAGGAGCACTTTGTTCTTCGCGCTCACGCGGGCGTCGTTCACGAGACGCCACAGCAGCATGAAGATGTCGGGGACGAGCAGCAGGTACTCGCCGGTCTTCGCGGCGACGTCGCCTTTCTTCTCGAGATAGCGGCGGATGGCGGTGCGCACGCGATCGTAGTAGCGCTCGGCGCGGTCCTGCGACATGCCGCCGTGCGCCTCGCTGCTGTCGCTCATCATCGTGTCGAAGTCGTCGTCCGGCGTTTCACCCGCCGTCGTGTCGCGGTTCGTTGCCATTGAAACCTCCGTGTGGAATGTCGGCGCCGCCTCGGCCGAGGGTGACGGCGAGGCCGCCGTCGATGATCCAGATCTTCTGGATGTCGGCGGAGACGAACGGTGGCAAAAATCGCTCCAGCGAAACGACGAGCGTGGCGGGATCTTCGAATGTGGCGACGCCTTTCGGCAGCCGGTCGCGCACGAGTCCGATGAGGAACGCGGGGATCGGAATCGGCCCCGCGGAAATGCGCGCGAGCGGCACGCGCACCGTGGTGCCGCTCGCCTCGATCCGCGTGATGTCGACGCGGAACGGGATGCTGATGAACTTGCGGATGCTGCCGTCGACGCGCAGCAGGCCGTTCGCGAACGTGAGCTCGAGGCGCTCGAGCATCGGCTCCGACACCGTCATCTCCCGCGCCATGGCGGAGAGTTTCGCGCCGTCGACGCGCACGTCGATCGAATCCCATTCGAGGAAGCGAGGCACGTCCGTATACTATGCCGGCAGTGCCGAAACGCACCGATCTCCACTCCATCCTCATCATCGGTTCCGGTCCCATCGTCATCGGTCAGGCGGTGGAGTTCGACTATTCGGGAACGCAGGCGTGCAAGGCACTGAAAGACGAGGGCTACCGCATCATCCTCGTCAACTCGAACCCGGCCACGATCATGACGGACCCGGAGTTCGCGGACCGCACGTACATCGAGCCGCTCACCCCCGCGACGCTCGAGCGCATCCTCGAACGCGAGAAGCCGGACGCGATCCTGCCGACCGTCGGCGGCCAGACCGGCATCAACCTCGCCATTGCGCTCTATGAGAACGGCGCGCTCGAACGCCACGGCGTCGAACTGATCGGCGCGAACTACGACGCCATCAAGACCGCGGAAGACCGGCAGCTCTTCAAAGAGAAAATGACGTCGATCGGCGTCGACGTGCCGCAGTCGGCGTACGCGGCGACGATCGAGGACGCGGAACAGTTCGCCGCGCGCATCGGCTATCCGCTCGTCATTCGCCCATCGTTCACGCTCGGCGGCTCGGGCGGCGGCATCGCGTACAACGTCGAAGAGCTGCGCACGATCATGGCGCGCGGGCTCGACCTCTCGCCCGTGCATCGCGTGCTCGTCGAAGAGTCGGTGATCGGCTGGAAAGAGTTCGAGCTCGAGGTGATGCGCGACCGCGCCGACAACGTGATCATCGTCTGCTCGATCGAGAACTTCGATCCGATGGGCGTGCACACCGGCGACTCGATCGTCGTCGCGCCCTCACAGACACTCTCGGATCAGGAATACCAGATGCTGCGGTCGGCGGCATTGCGCATCATTCGCGCGCTCGGTGTCATCGGCGGGTGCAATGTCCAGTTTGCGCTCGACCCGAAGTCGCGCGACTACGCCGTCGTGGAGGTCAATCCGCGCGTCAGCCGCTCGTCTGCCCTGGCGTCCAAGGCCACCGGGTACCCGATCGCGCGCGTCACGGCCAAGATCGCGGTCGGTCGGCGCCTGCACGAGATCCCGAACGCCGTAACCAAACGCACGACCGCCGCCTTCGAGCCCGCGCTGGACTACCTGGTGGTCAAGATCCCGCGCTGGCCATTCGACAAGTTCCCTGACGGTGACCGCCGACTCGGCACTCAGATGAAGTCGACAGGCGAGGCGATGGCGATCGACCGCAGCTTCGAGGCTGCGCTGCAGAAAGCGGTGCGGTCGCTCGAGATGCGCAGCCGCGACCTGCTGTGGGAAGACCCGAACTGGACGGCAGCCGATCTCGAGCGAATGATCCGCGAGCCGAACGATCAACGTCTCTGGGCGCTGATGGCGGCCCTGCGACGTGGACACACGCCGCAGAAGCTGGCCGACTGGTCCGGCATGGACCCGTTCTTCCTGCACAAGCTCCAGAACATCGTCGACTGCGAACGTTCGCTGCTCCAGGCGCCGAGCCTCACGCCCGGGCTGGCCAGACGCGCCAAGCGCCTCGGCTTTTCGGACCAACAGATCGGCACCTTGCTCGACGACATGCCCGAGCGCGTGCGCGACCGTCGGAAGGCCTGGGGCATCCGAACGACGTACAAGATGGTCGACACCTGCGCGGCTGAGTTCGAAGCCGTTACGCCGTACTTCTACGGCACGTACGAAGCGGAGAACGAGGCGCCCGCACTGCCCGGCCGCAAAGTCGTTGTGCTCGGGTCGGGTCCAATCCGGATCGGCCAGGGCATCGAGTTCGATTATTGCTCTGTACGGGCCGCGAACGCTCTGCGCGAGCAGAACGTGAGCAGCATCATGATCAACTCCAACCCCGAGACCGTCAGCACGGATTTCGATGCCTCCACACGCCTGTATTTCGAACCGCTGGATGACGAATCCGTTCGCGACGTTCTCGAAAACGAAACGTTCGACGGCCAGGCACCGCTGGTTCTGGCGCAGTTTGGCGGGCAGACGGCGATCAACCTTGCCGAACCACTGGTCCACGCGGGCTACACGTTGCTCGGATCCGATCTGCACGCGATAGACGTCGCCGAGGATCGTGATCGCTTCAGCGAGCTGCTGGACCAGCTCGGCATTCCTCAGCCGCCGGGCGGGATCGTGCAGTCGGCACCCGACGCGGTCAGCCTGGCCGAGCAGCTCGGCTATCCCGTACTGGTGCGACCGTCCTTCGTGCTGGGGGGACGCGCGATGGAGGTGTGCCGCACGGCGGACGAGCTCATGGAGTTCGCCGCGACGGCAAAGGAAATTGCGGGCAAGAAGCCGCTGCTGGTTGATAAGTACCTGGAGGGCGCCGAGATCGAGGTGGACGCCATCTGCGACGGAAGCCGGGTCCTTATTCCAGGGATCATGGAGCACGTCGAACGGGCTGGCGTGCACTCAGGCGACAGCATCGCGTTGTATCCGGCGCAGTCCCTCACGCCGGAGCTGATCGACACGATCGTTCGGTACACCACCGAGCTCGGCCGTGCGCTCGGAGTGCGCGGACTGTTCAACATCCAGTACGTCGTCTTCGAGGGTGTCGTCTACGTCATCGAGGTCAATCCACGCGGCAGCCGAACCGTGCCGTTCCTCTCGAAGGTGACCGGGGTGCCGATGGTTGACCTGGCGATCGCGGCTGCGCTGGGCCTGCCTCTGCAGGAGTGCGGCCTCTGGCCAGCAGGCGAGTTGATCGCCGCCAAAGCGCCAGTGTTTTCGATGAACAAGTTGACGCACGTCGATACGTATCTCGGCCCCGAGATGAAGTCGACGGGCGAAGTGATGGGCCTCGGCGATGCCGTGGGCGAAGCGCTCGGGAAAGCGTTGCTCGCCGCGGGCAGTGGGCTACCGAAGCCGGGTGC
>JAFATB010000005.1 GCA_019244185.1 Acidobacteriota bacterium | reverse complement strand
GCTCCACACGATGGACGCGACGGAAACGATCAACCGAATCATCGCGGTCTTTCCGCCGCATCAGCAGAAACAGATCCGCCTCCAGCTCGCGGCCGTGCTCAAGGCCGTCATTTCCCTTCGCCTTCTGCCACGCGCCGACGGCCTGGGCCGCGTCCCGGCGGCCGAGGTGCTGATCTCGACCGGCTACATCCGGGATTGCATCGAGACCAAGGAGAAGACGAAGCTGATCAAGGACGCGATCGCGGCCGGCACGTCGCAGTACGGCATGCAGACGTTCGATCAGTCGCTCTACACGCTGTACAAGAACGGCCTGATCACGCTCGACGAAGCGCTGCGTCGCGCGTCGAATCCCGACGAGTTCCGCCTCAAGCTGTCGGGCATCCAGTCGACGTCCGACATGTCGCGCGAGGAGATGGAGCAGAAGCTCACCATCTCCGGCGCGCCGGAAGATCCGTTCGGCGACGAGAGCCCGTTCGACTTCAGCAACTCGCTGTAGCGATGACGGAGTGGTGACATTCGCGCGCCGCGAACGCGTTCGCGCGCCGCGCGCTTCTACAATCGCTCGAAACAGCGAGGACGTTTCGATGCGATGGTCTGCGATTGCACTGCTCGTGCTGGCCTCTGCCTGCGTCACCACGACGTCCTCCACGCGCACCGGCACCGGCGTCTTCGCGCCGCGCGACAACGGCGCTGACGACGGCGAAGATCCGCCGATCGGGCTGACGCTCTCGGTCGGCTCCGTCACCACGAATGGCGACGTGATCCTCGAGTTGCGCAACTACTCGCAGGAGCCGTTCGTCTTCGGCGGCACGCTCGAGCATCCGTATCTCATCGTCGAGGTGCAGTCGGGCAGTACGCACGCGCGGCACGCCGTAGCGGGGTGGCGGCATTCGGAGACGTACGAGGTGGCCGCCGGCGAGCGCGTGCAGCTGAAGGCGAGCATCACCGGCGCGTCCGGCAACGTGCGCATCGGTGTGCGCAGCCACGACTACGGCTACGTCGTCTGGACGCCGTGGTTCGCGCGATAGTCCGATGCGCCGTCAGCGGGGCGAGAGGATCATCGTCTGCCGCGGCTCGTCGATGACGACGTCGTAGCGCTGCAGCAGCAGCGTGCCGAGGAGACCGGCGACGTCGTTGACGGCGAGCAGTCCCTGCGTGTCCTGCGGCAGATAGACGGTGAGATCGTGCAGCGCGATGGAGCCGAGCGTCGCCGTCCTGATCGTCGTTTTCAGAAGCTGCGACTGGCCGCCGGTGCCCGCGCCGGTCGTGGTGCCGAGCGCCGTCGCGGGCGTGATCGCGTGCGCGTCGGCGAATGGCTTGTAGATGTCGAACGTGGTGTTCGCGCCGGTGTCGATGAGGAACGTGCCCTTCACCGGACCGTTGCCGGTGTCGAGCGTCACGTCCGCGTGCGGGAACTGGTGCTTCATCGCGATCGGGATGCGCACGCCGCGTTTCGGCGGCGCGACGCCGATGCGCAGCAGGCGATGCTCGTAGTCGATCTCGACGGCGGTGCGCGCGAAGAGCTCCGCGCCGAGGATGCCGTCGATGGTGTGACCGAGACTCGCTTCGAGCGGCTTGACGCGCGTGCCGAAGAGCGGCATGCGCAGCGTGTACGCGCCGGCGGTGAGGTCGACGTCCGCCGTGCGCGTGAGATCGACCGGCGCGGAGCCGGTGCCCTGGCCGCGATAGCCGCGCTGCACCGGGAGCTGCAGTTCCTTCAGGATCGACGGATCGGCCGACGTCGGCGCCGCGGTGTCGAGGATGAACGAAAGCGCGCGCGAGCGGTTGAGGCGCACGGGCACGAAGACCTGGCCGCTCTTCGTGATGTCGACGGCGATCGTCACCGGCGCTGCGAACAGAACCGGCGCGAGCACGAGCAGCGAGAGCGCGAGCCAACGCTTCATGTCGCGATGGTACGCCGCTCAGCCGGGGTAGACGGTGCCTTCCTCGACGAAGCAGAGCGGGTTCTTCCACGGGTCTTCCGCGTAGAACGAGCGCTCGCCCCACGGCCGCACCACGATGCCGCCGCCGGGCGCGTCGTGCACCGACTCCTGCGAGAGGCAGCCGAGGTTCTGCGCGCGCGCGAAGACGGCGTCGAGATCCTTGACCGTGAAGTAGAGCGCCTTCGGAGCGATCTGCGGCGGCCGCACCGACGAGACGTCGAGGACGACGACCGTCACCGCGCCGCACTGGAAGTAGCAGCGCGCGCCGGGCTGGCGGCGTCCGTCGAGACGGAGAAGCTCGCCGTAGAACGCGATCGCTTTCTCGAGATCGGCGACCTCGATGTTCAGGCGGAACAGCTGCGGCGTGTCGGGGTTCGATTTCTGGGTCATGGAATCCTCCGTCAAGGTTTTCTGAAAAACGTAGCGAGCCACTCCGTGACCAGCGTCAGCCGCTTCCGTTCGAGCCGGTAAATCCGGTTCCGCCCCTGCCGCTCGTGACTGAGCAGCCCCGCCGCCTCCAGTACCTGCAGATGCCGCGTGGTGGTCTGCCACGCGTGCGGGAACATCGCCGCGATCTCGCCGGCGCTCATCTCGCCGTGGGCGAAGTAGACCGCGAGGAGGATGCGCCGCCGCGCCGGATGTGCCAGCGCGCCGAACACCGCCTCGTACGCGTCCAGACGCGACTTCGACTCCCGCCCCGCCATCCCGTGCGACATTCAGCCACGCGGCTGAATGTTTGTCAACGGATATTCAGCGTCGCGGCTGAATGTCGGTCCATCCGCTACACTTCCGGTCATGCCCGAGGACACCGTCGAGGCCTGCCATCTGGCCGCGCTGCGCATCCTGCAGTACCGCTTCAACAGCGAGGGGGAGCTGCGGCGGAAGCTGCGCGCGAAAAAGTTCGGGCGCGACGTCATCGACGCCACCATCGAGAAGCTGCGCGCGGAGCGCTGGCTGGACGACGAGCGCTTCGCGGGCGCGTTCGTGCGCACGCAGGCGCTGAAGAAAGTCGGACGCAACCGCATCCGCCGCGCGCTCGAAGCGGCCGGCGTCGACGCCGGCCTCGCCGCCAGCGCCGTGGCCGAGCACGTCGACGAGGAGCGCGAGCGCGAGGCGCTGGCCTCCGTCGCCGCACGCCGCGCGCGACAGCTCGTCCGCCGCCACGGCGAGGAGTACCTGCGGACGGCGGAGGGGCGAAACAAACTGACGATTTATCTGTTGAATCAAGGTTACGATGCCGGGCTCATTGCCCAGGCGCTGAAGGAGATCCAGGTTGCTGACCGCCAGCCAGATTCGTGAAGAGTTCCTCCGCTATTTCGAGAAGCACGGCCACCGCCGCGTGGCCAGCTCGTCGCTCGTCCCCGCGGGCGATCCGACGCTGCTCTTCACGAACGCCGGGATGAATCAGTTCAAGGACGTCTTCCTCGGCCGCGAGCCGCGTGACTACAACCGCGCCACGACCTCGCAGAAATGCGTCCGCGCCGGCGGCAAGCACAACGACCTCGAGAACGTCGGCCGCACCGCGCGCCATCACACGTTCTTCGAGATGCTCGGCAACTTCTCCTTCGGCGACTACTTCAAAGCGGACGCGGTCCGCTTCGCGTGGGACCTCCTGGTCAACGTCTACGGCCTCGAAGTCGAGCGCCTCTGGTTCACCGTCTTCGAAGGCACCGACGGCGTGCCGGCGGATGAGGAAGCGGAGCAGCTCTGGATCCAGGCGGGCGCGCGGCCCGAGCGCGTGCTGCGCTTCGGCAAGAAAGACAACTTCTGGCAGATGGGCGACACGGGTCCGTGCGGCCCGTGCTCGGAGATCCACTACTTCCGCGGCGACGATCTCTCGAAGAACGTCCCCGAGCTCGTGAACGGTCCCGGCGACGACACGATGGAGGTGTGGAACCTCGTCTTCATGCAGTACGACCGCGACGAGAACGGCGTGCTCCATCCGCTGCCCGCGCCGTCGGTCGATACCGGCATGGGACTCGAGCGCATCGCGCTCGTGCTGCAGAAAGCCGGCACGAACTACGACACCGACCTTTTCACGCCGATCCTGCGCCGCATCGAGTCGCTGAGCGGCTACACGTACGGCGGCGACATGGAGGACGACCTCGACACCGCCGTGCGCGTGCTCTGCGATCACGCGCGCGCGTCGACGTTCCTCATCAGCGACGGCGTCATCCCGTCGAACGAAGGGCGCGGCTACGTGCTGCGCCGCATCATTCGCCGCGCGATCCGCTTCGGCCGCAAGCTGCCGAACGCCGTGCTGCTCACGCAGCTCGTCGACTCCGTGATCGATGCGATGGCCGACGCGTATCCCGAACTGCGCGACCGCCGCGAGGCGATCGTGAAGACGCTCGAATCAGAAGAGGAGCGCTTCTCCCGCACGCTCACCACCGGCATGGAGCGCGTTGGTCAAGTGCTTGACGATGTCCGCCACCGCGGCGAGACGACCCTCGGCGGCGCGGAAGTCTTCCGCCTCTACGACACCTACGGCATTCCGATCGACCTGATCGCGGAGATGGCGGAAGAGGAAGGCGTCACGCTCGACCGCGCCGGCTTCGAGCTGATGATGAGCGACGCGCGCGCGAAGGCGAAGGCGTCGTCGAAGTTCCAGACCTCCGCGGATGCCGGCACCTTCGCCGCGATTGCGGAGAAAGCCGGTCCCGTCGAGTTCGTCGGCTACGAACGCCTCACCGACGTCGACTCCCAAGTCAAGGCCATCGTCATCGACGGCGCCGAGCGCGACGCGCTGCATCACGGCAGCGAAGGGGAGGTCGTGCTCTCGCCGACGCCGTTCTACGCGGAGTCGGGCGGACAGATCGGCGACACCGGCACGCTCGTGTGGGACGGCGGCCGCGCCACCGTGCTCGACACGTTCAAACCGGTCGGCGAGCTGCCGGTCGCGCGCGTGCGCGTCGACGAAGGCTCGCTTTCTGTCGGAGCGAACATCCGAGCCTCCGTGCCCGTACCCGTGCGTCTTGCCACCACCTCGAACCACACCGCGACGCACCTCTTGCACAAGGCGCTCAAGGACATCCTCGGGCCGACGGTGCAGCAGGCCGGCTCGCTCGTCGCGCCGGATCGCCTGCGCTTCGACTACACGCATCACCAGCCGCTCACCGACGCGCAGCTCAAGCAGATCGAAGCCGCGGTGAACGAGCAGATCCGCGCGAATCTCGAAGTGACGAAGACCGTGATGCCGATCGCCGACGCGAAGCAGAGCGGCGCGGTGGCGATGTTCGGCGAAAAGTACGGCGACATGGTGCGCATCGTCGCCGCGGGCGGTTACTCGCGCGAGTTCTGCGGCGGCTGCCACGTCAACCGCACCGGCGACATCGGCGTCTTCAAGATCACCTCCGACCGCTCGCTCGCGGCCGGCGTGCGGCGCATGGAAGCGCTCACCGGCCCCGGCGCGCTCGCGTATTTTCAGAAGCTCGACGACGCCACGCACACGCTCGCCTCGCAGGCGAACGTCGCGCTCGACGAGCTGCCCGCGTACGTGCGCTCGCTGCAGGAGAAGCAGAAGCAGCTCGAGAAAGAGCTGAAGACGATGAAGGTGCGCCTCGCCACCGGCGGCGGCGCATCGGCTGGCGCGCAGCCTTCGGATGATTCTGTCGACGTCGACGGCGTGAAGCTCATCGCGCGCCGCGTCGACGACGTGTCCGGCGGCGACCTGCGCAACCTCGCCGACACGTTCCGCTCGAAGCTGAAGTCCGGCGTCGTGGTCCTCGGCAGCGCCGCGGACGGCAAGGTCACGCTCCTCACCGCGGTGACGAAGGACCTCCTCGACCGCGTGCAGGCGAACACGCTCATCGGCAAGCTCGCGCCGATCGTCGGCGGCAAAGGCGGCGGCAAGCCCGACCTCGCGCAAGCCGGCGGCAAGGACGCGGACAAGCTGAACGAGGCGCTCGACCGCGCCACCGGCGCGCTGCGCGAGCTGCTGAGCGCGTAGGCAGGGCGTTCAGCGGACCGCGACACCGCGCGTAAAATCGCGCCCGTGGTCCGCAACCTCCGCCGCGTCGTGATGGCGCTCGCCTGCGCGTGGGCTTGTTCCGCGTTCGCGGATGCATCGCGCGTCGCGCTCGTGTCGTTCCAGCGCGTCGCCGTTCCGCCCGACGTGCCGGCGCATCTGTGCAGCGCCATCGCGCAGGATCGCGCGGGGCTGCTCTGGTTCGGCACGCAGGGCGGTCTCGTGCGCTACGACGGCTACGACTTCCGCGTCTTCCGCGCGACGCCGTCCGATCCGTCGACGCTCGCCGGCAACTACGTGCGCGCGCTGCTCGTGGCGTCGGACGGACGGCTGTGGGCCGGCAGCTTCAGCGGCGGGATCTCGATCTTCGATCCGCGCACGGAACGCTTCACGCGCATGCAGCACGATCCGCGCGACGCGAACACGATCGCGTACGACCGCGTGGAAGGACTCGCGGAGACGCGCGACGGCGCGACCTGGATCGCGACGAGCGCGGGACTCGACCGCTTCGATCCGCGCACGAAGCGCATCACGCATTTCCGCCATGATTCGAACGATCCGCAGAGCCTCGCCGACGACCGCGTGCGCGGGCTGCTCGTCGATCGCAACGGCAAGCTCTGGATCGGCTCGCGTGATGGGCTGCAGCGCCAGCGCGCCGACGGACGTGGCTTCGATCGCTTCGGCTTCGCGGGGCAGTACGTCACGAAGCTCTTCGAAGACGCGCGCGGGCGGATCTGGATCGGCACCGAGGAGCATGGCGCGGCGATGCTCGATCCGGCGACGGGCGCCGTGCATCCGTTCATGCCGCGGCCGCGGGATCCGAACGGCCTCAGTCACTACTGGGTCTACGGGTTCGCGGAAGCGGCGCCGGGCGAGCTGTGGGTGGCGACGTTCGGCGGCGGCATCGACGTCATCGACGAAACAACGTTGGCGATCGTCGACCGGCTGCGTCCCGATCCGCTGCTCGACGACACGCTGCGCGACGACCGCATCGGCGCGATCTTCCGCGACCGTTCAGGCATCGTGTGGGTCGGCACGTGGGGCGAAGGACTGGCGCGACACGATCCGCGCACGCGCGCGTTCCGCGCGCTGCGCTTCAGTCCCAATCGCATCGACGGACTCACGCACCGCGCCGCCGTGCGCGCGCTCGAGCTGCGCGACGGCTCGCTGTGGGTCGGTACGAACGGCAACGGCATCGACGTCTTCGATCGCGACCTGCATCGCGTGCGCGGCTTCCGTCCGAACGTGAACGATCCCGGCGCGCTCGCCGACGGGAGCATCACCTGTCTCGCGCAATCCGACGACGGCAGCATGTGGGTGGCAACGCTCAACTCGATGCTGCACCGGCTGCGTCCCGGCGCGACGCGCTTCGAGCGCATCGCCGCCGCGCAGCTCGCGGGCGGTCCGATCCGCAGCATCGCCTTCACGCGCGACGGCATCGTTTGGGCGGGCGCGGCGGAAGGGATGGCGCGCATCGATCCGCGCACGCTGGCCGCGCGCACGTACAAACGCTGGCCGGGGGCGGCGGCGAAGTCGTCGCCGGCGATCGAGTCAATCGTCGCCGCGCCCGACGGCACGCTCTGGATCGGCAGCGACAACGGCCTCTACGCATTCGATCCGCGGACGGAGATCGCGACGCGCATCGCGCGCGATCGTTCGCGGCGCGACACGCTGCCGGACAACTGGGTGCCCGACCTGCTCCTCGCGCGCGACGGCCGCCTCTGGGCCGGCACCGCCGGCGGCGCGGCGATCCTCGAGTCGTGGGACGGACACACCGCACGGTTTACACCGGTAACCTCGTCGTCCGCCGAGGCGCTCATCGAAGACGCGAGCGGCCACGTCTGGATCGGCCCGCGGACGCGCGTCGAACCGCGCACACTCGCCGTGACGACGTTCGATGCCGCCGACGGCGTCACCTTCCGCAACTTCTTCATCGCCAGCCGCGCGCGGACGCGCGACGGGCGGCTGCTCTTCGGCTCGCCGGAAGGCCTGCTCCTCGTCGATCCCGCGCAGCTCCCGCGCGCGAGCGACGACGCGCCGATCGTCGCCACCGCGCTGCGCGTCGAAGGGAAGGAACGCGCCGGCGCGGAAGTGCTGCACGCGCTCACGCTGAGGCCGCGCGAGCGCAGCTTCACGCTCGATCTCGCCGCGCTCGATTTCGCCGACGCGGCGCGCCAGCAATACCGCTACAAGCTCGACGGCCTCGACGCCGACTGGACGCTCGCCGGCGCCTCGCAACGCTCGATCACGTACAGCCGCCTCCCGCCCGGCCACTACGTCCTGCGCGCCGGCGTCACGACGCGCGACGGCCGCTGGAGCGCGCGCGAGCTGCGGCTGCCCGTCACGGTCATCCCGCGGTTCTATCAGACCGCGTGGTTCCGCGCGCTCGCGGCGCTTGCGTTCGCGGCGTTGATCTACCTCGCGTACCGCCTGCGCGTGCGCCAGTTGCGCGCGCGGCAGCTGCAGCTCGAGACGCTCGTCGCGGAGCGCACGAGCGAGCTGTCGACTGCCTCAGGCGCATCGAAGAGGCGAGCCTCACCGATCCGCTCACGCAGCTGCGCAACCGCCGCTATCTCGAGCAGACCATCGACGCCGATCTCGAGCTCGCGATGCGCGGACGCACCGACCTCGTCGTGCTGCTCATCGACCTCGATCACTTCAAGAGCGTCAACGACCGTCACGGCCACGCGGCGGGCGACATGGTCCTCGCCGAGCTCGCGCGCGTGCTGAAGCAGAGCGTCCGCGCGTCCGACGTCATCGTGCGCTGGGGCGGTGAGGAGTTCCTCATCGTGATCCGCTTCGTCGACCGCGCGCTCGCGCCGGACATCGCCGAAAAAGTCCGCGTCGCCGTCGAGGCGCACGCGTTTCCGTTGCCCGACGGCGCGACGCTGCGCCGCACCTGTTCGATCGGCGTTGCGGCCTGGCCCGTCTCGCACCGCGCGCCGCGCGAGGTGTCGTTCGAGCGCGTGGTCGACATGGCCGACGGCGCGCTGTACGAGGCCAAGCACAACGGCCGCAACGCGTGGGTGCTCGTGAGCCCCGCCTTTCCATCGCACTCATCCTCATGACCACCGCCACCCGCCGCCTCGGCAGCTACGACGTCTTCCCGCTCTCCCTCGGCTGCATGGGCATGTCCGGCATGTACGGCGCCGCGGACGAGCGCGAGTCCATCGCCACGATTCACGCCGCCATCGACCGCGGCATCAACCTCATCGACACCGGCGACTTCTACGGCATGGGCCACAACGAGCTGCTCGTCGGCCGCGCGGTCCGCGACCGCCGCGACCGCGTGCTGCTCTCCGTGAAGTTCGGCGCGATGCGCGGACCCGACGGCGCGTGGGGTGGCATCGACACGCGTCCCGCCGCCATCCGCAATTTCCTCGCGTACTCGCTCACGCGCCTCGGCGTGGATTCCATTGATCTCTATCGACCTTCGCGCCTCGATCCGAACGTGCCGATCGAAGAGACGGTCGGCGCGATCGCCGAGCTCGTGAAGGCGGGCTACGTGCGGTCGATCGGCTTGTCGGAAGTCGGCGCGGAAACGATCCGCCGCGCGCACGCCGTGCATCCGATCACCGACCTGCAGATCGAGTACTCGCTCATCAGCCGCACGCCGGAGCGCGCGATCTTTCCCGCGCTGCGCGAGCTCGGCATCGGCGTGACGGCGTACGGCGTGCTGTCGCGCGGCCTGCTCGCTGGCTCGGTGCCGGGCAAGGGCGACTTTCGCGCCGCGATGCCGCGCTTCCGCGACGAGAACCGCGCGCAGAACCAGAAGCTCATCGACGCCTTGCAGCGCGTCGCCGCCGAGCGCGGCATCACCGCGACGCAGCTCGCCATCGCGTGGGTGCTCGCGCGCGGAACGAACATCGTTCCGGTGATCGGCGCCCGCACGCGCGCGCAACTCGACGAATCGCTCGGCGCACTCGACGTGGCGCTGACCGACGACGAGCTGCGCGAGATCGAGAGCGCGGTGCCGGCCGACGCGGTGGCCGGCACGCGCTACGACGAACGTCAAATGAAGGCGTTGGATAGCGAGCGCGCCTGAGCGCGCAGCGATAGCGAGCGCGGGTAACGCTACGGCTTCAGCACCACCTTGATGCAGCCGTCTTCCTTGTCGCGGAACGTCTTGTACATCTTCGGCGCGTCGTCGAGCGGCACGGTGTGCGTGATGACGAACGACGGATCGATCTCGCCCTTCTCGATGCGCGCGAGCAGCGGCGCGAGATAGCGGTGCACGTGCGTCTGGCCCGACTTCAGCGTGAGCGCCTTGTTCACGACGGCGCCGAACGGGAGCTTGTCGGGGAATCCGAGATAGACGCCGGGGATCGAGACGGTGCCGCCTTTGCGGCAGCAGTAGATCGCCTCGCGCAGCGCATGCGCGCGATCCGTGGCGAGCATGACCATCGCCTTCGCCTTGTCGACGTACGAGTCGATGCTGCCGCCGACGTGCGCCTCCGCGCCGACGGCGTCGATGCAGCGGTCGGGACCGCGGCCGTTCGTCAGCTCCTGCAGGCGATCGTAGACGCTGCCGTCGTCGAAGTTGATCGTCTCGGCCTTGCCGTGCTCGCGCGCCATCGCCAGACGCTCCGGCACGTTGTCGATGGCGATGACGCGTCCCGCGCCGAGCATCCACGCGCTCTTGATCGAGAACTGCCCGACCGGGCCGCAGCCCCACACCGCCACCGTCTCGCCTGCCTCGATCTCCGCGTTCTCCGCGGCCATGTAGCCGGTGGGGAAGATGTCGGAGAGAAAGAGCACCTGCTCGTCGGTGAGACTGTCGGGCACCTTGAACGGACCGACGTCGGCGTACGGCACGCGCAGGTACTCGGCCTGGCCGCCGGGGAAGCCGCCCATCATGTGCGAGTAACCGAAGAGGCCGGACGGCGAATGGCCGATCGCTTTCTCGGCGATCTCCTTGTTCGGGTTCGAGACGTCGCAGCACGACCACAGCCCTTTTTTGCAGAAGAAGCATTCGCCGCAGGCGATGGTGAAGGGGATGACGACGCGGTCGCCTTTCTTCAGTTTCTTCACCGCGCTGCCGACCTCGACGACGACGCCCATCGGCTCGTGTCCGAGGATGTCGCCCTTCTGCATGGTGAGCATGTAGTGATCGTAGAGGTGGAGATCGGAGCCGCAGATCGCGGTCGAGGTGATGCGGATGATCGCGTCGGTCGGCTCCTGGATCGTCGGATCGGAAACGGTTTCGACACGGACGTCGCCGTGGCCATACCAGCAGAGTGCTTTCACGTATTCTCCTTCGCGGCGCCCGAGCTTCGGCCGCGCGCGCGTTTGCACACTGCGCAAAACCTGCCACTCCGGCGCTCTGCTATAAAGATCGGGAAATGTCTGACGCCGAGCTCCACGCGTTGCTGCGCACGGCGCTCGCCGCCGGATGCATGCACGCGTACGACTGGGACGTGGTCACCGGCCGCGTGACCCGCACCGGCACGCCGATCGCCGGCGAGCTCGGCGACACCGCGGACCGTTTCTTCGCCCGCGTTCATCCCGACGACCGCGACGCGTTGCGCGCGGCGTTCGACGAGCTGCGTCCCGAACAGCCCGAGCTCGTGCGCGAATATCGCGTGCTGTCCGGCCACCGCACGTACTGGGTGCGCGATGCCGCGCGCGGAACGTTCGACGACGCCGGCGTGCTCGTACGCGTGCGCGGCGTCCTCGCCGATCTCACGCCGCAGCGCGACACGGAAGCGCGGCTCGCGCTCATCGCGCGCGTCAGCGAGGCCATCGGCGTCGCAGAAGATCCGGCGGAGCTGCTCTACGACGTCTCGTGCGCGGTCGGCGAGCACCTCTTCGCGCGGCGCGCGCTCTTCACCGAGCTCGATCACGAGCACGACCGCGGCATCGTGCGGCGCGACTACTGCCGCGGCGTGCCGAGCGTCGCCGGCGTGTATCGCATCAGCGACTACGCGGAGTCGACGCGGCGGGAGATGGAAGAAGGGCGCATCGTCGTCAACCGCGACGCGAAGCTCGATCCGCGCACCGAACGCGAATACGAGAAGACCTACGAGCCGGTCGGCGAGCGCGCGTACGTCGCCGTGCCGCTCCTGCGCGACGGGCGGTGGGTCGCCGAGTTCTGGGTCAGCGACGACGTGCCGCGGCAGTGGAGCGAACAGGACGTCGCGCTCATGCACGCCATCGCCGAGCGCGCGTGGACCGCGGTCGAGAAGCTGCGCGTCAACGCCGCGCTGCGCGAGAGCGAAGCGCGCATGCAGTTCATCGGCGAAGGCGCGGGCGTCGGCTACTGGGACTGGGACATCGCCCGCGACGAGATCGTCTGGTCCGCGGTCTCCCACTTTCTGCACGGCGTGCCGCAGGGAACGACGTTCGGTTTCGCCGACTACCTCTCGACGGTGCATCCCGACGATCGCGCGCGCGTCGAAGCGACCGTGCGCGACGCGTTCGAACGCCGCGCCGGCCACTACGAGATCGAATGCCGCACGCTCGCACCCGACGGCAGCGTGCGCTGGATCCACGGCAAGGGACGCGTGAGCTTCGACGGCGACACGCCCGTGCGCATGGCCGGTATCGCCATCGACGTCACGCGCCGCAAGACGCTCGAGCTCGAGCGCGAGGGGCTGCTCGCGCGCGAGCGCCGCCTGCGCGAGGAAGCGGACGAGGCGAGCCGCACGAAGGATCATTTCCTCGCGCTGCTCTCGCACGAGCTGCGCACACCGATGACGACGATCTACGGCTGGGCGACGTTCATCCGCAGCGGCATGGCCGACGAGGCGACGGCGAAGAAAGGCATCGAGAGCATCGAGCAGGCGAGCCGCACGCAGTCGCGCCTCATCGACGATCTCCTCGATGTCTCACGCATCGTCACCGGCAAGATGACGCTCGACCGCAAGCTGCTCGATCTCACGACTGTCGTGCGCAACGCGATCGACGTCATTCAGCCCGCCGCCCACGCTGCCTCGATCCGCCTCACCTCCGACCTCGGCGGCATCCCCGCGTTCGTCACCGGCGACGCGACGCGTCTCCAGCAAGTCGTCTGGAATCTGCTCTCGAACGCGGTGAAGTTCACGCCCGCCGGCGGCGCCGTGCACGTGACGCTGCGGCACGAGCCCGATGCGATCGAAGTGGACGTGCGCGACAGCGGCGTCGGCATCGAGCCGGAGTTCCTGCCGCACGTCTTCGAACGTTTCCGCCAGAGCGACGGCGGCTTCACACGTCGCTTCGGCGGCCTCGGGCTCGGCCTCTCCATCGTGCAGCATCTCGTCGAGCGTCATGGCGGCTCGGTCGCCGCGTCGAGCGAGGGGACGAATCGCGGCGCGCTGTTCGTCGTGCGATTGCCGCGCGCGTTCGCGGAAGCGGCGTTGCCGTCGATGCGCGGCGATGACGTTGCGGTCGACGGCGATGCGCTCGACGGCGTGCACGTGCTGCTCGTGGATGACGACGCGTCTGCGCGCGAGATCATCGCCACGATGCTCGCCGCATTCGGCGCGCGCGTGACGCACGCGGCGTCCGCCGCGGAAGCAATGGAACGCTTCGGCGACGCGCGGCCCGACGTGCTCGTGAGCGACATCGGCATGCCGGACGAAGACGGTTACGCGTTCATCCGACACTTGCGAGGTTCGACGTCCGACGCGCACGCGCGCATCCCCGCCGTCGCCGTGACCGCGTACGCCGACGCGCGCGATCGCGAGCGCGCGCTGGAGGCGGGATACCAGGCGCATCTCGCGAAGCCGGTCGAGCCGCACGAGGTCGCGGCGGCGGTGCTGCGCGTGCTGGCGTCTCGCGGTCAGAACCGGCGCGCTCAGAACCGGTAGCGGAATTCGAGCGCGGCGCGCTTCTCGCCGTCCGCGGTGATGCCTTCGAGTCCGGTGCGCAGCTTTCCGTGCGGCGGTTCCCAGAAGAACGCGGCGGTGAATGCGTGTCCGTGATCGGCGCCGCTTTCGTACTGATCGGCGCGGACGCTCGCGCGGAAGTCGGAGAACTGCCGCGAGAGCAGGAGGTAGCTCGCGCGGAGGTCGAACGAGAAACGTCCGCGCGCGGGCTGGATCGCGGTCGTGCCCCAGCTGGTCTCGCCGACGGCGGTCCAGTGATGCCACGTGTAGTCGGCGCCGACGATGTTGTAGCGCGTGGCCCAGTTGAAGAGCTCTCCGTACCGCAAGGCATCGGAGCGGTTGTCGATGTGCGTGAGCTGCAGCGTGGCGTGGTCGTTGTTCCACTTCGCGCGCGCGGACCAGCCGAGGCGGTCATCGTTTTCGGCGGAGACGGAGGTGAAGAGCGTGCCCGTGGCGTTGACGGGGAGGTGCTCGCCGAGGAGCGCCCAGTGATCGCGCAAGGCCCAGCCGCGATCGATGGGAAGCGCGCCGAACGTGTCGTTTCCGGTGAAGAGCGTCGCGCCGCCGATGACGGTGCCGTTGAGCAGACCGGCGTGATGCAGGCGATGCGCGTACGACGCGTCGACGCCGACGGGACGGAGCTCTTCGCCGAGCCAGCTGTTCAGCGCGGACGAGGTGATCGTGTACGGCGTCTCCCAGAGCGAGTCGATGTTCTCGCGCGAGGTGGGGAGGAAGAACGCGCCTTCCATCAGATGCAGGCGTCCGCCGCGCGTCTGGATGTTTTGTTCTAAAAACGCCTCGACGATGCCGACGCGGCCGCGGCGCGAGCCGTCGCTCTCGTTGCGCGCGAGGAGATGGAGATGGGTGCCGAACGTGGGGGAGGGGCGCCAGTCGATGCCGGCCTGCAGTTGCGCGGAGAAGGAGTCGTCGTCGAGCGGCACGCCGCTCGCGGGCGTCTCGGGGCGCACGAGCGCGAAGCCGTTCCATTGCACGCTGTCCGCGGCGCCGGCGGAAACGGGAACGAGCAGGAGCGCGAGCAGCACCGCGGCGGGAACGGAAGCCGAACGCATCGGGGGAAGGATACTCGCGGCGCTCCTGTTTGCGAGCGGCATGCACCGTTCTGTGACGGCCGTGCTCGCGCTCCTGCTCGCTCTTCCCCTCGCCGCCGCGACGATCGACGTTCAGGTCTCGAACGCCGGCGGCGCCGCGATGTCCGACGCGGTGGTCTACGCGATTCCGCCGCATCCGATCCCGGTCGGACACAAGGTGGCGTCGATGGATCAGCGGGATAGAACCTTCATTCCGCACGTCCTGCCGATCCAGACCGGCACTTGGGTGGAATTCCCGAACAGCGACAACGTGCGGCACCAGGTCTACTCGCTCTCGCCCGCGAAGCGCTTCCAACTGCCGCTCTACGCCGGCAAGCCCGCCTACCCGGTGCAGTTCGGCACCCCCGGCGTCGTCTTCCTCGGCTGCAACATCCACGAGCAGATGAGCGCCTACGTCGTGGTGGTGGACACGCCGTATTTCGCGAAGACCGAAGCCGGCCGCGCCTCGATCGCGGGACTCGAGCCCGGCCAGTACACCCTGCACGTCTGGTATCCCGAGATGCGCAAAGAGCCGGAGCCGCAGATCGTGACCGTCAGCGCGAACGATCACCCGAGCGTGACGTTCACGGCGAAGTAGGCGCTGCAGCCGGCGCGCCTCGGCGCGCGGCTGAGCGCCGCCACGCAAGCGCACGAGGGAATTCGCCGCCCCAGTCTCTCTCACCGAGCAAGGAGAGACTGCCATGCAATCACGAGCCATCCGCCTGATCGGCGCAGCAGCGGTGCTGTGGGCTTCGAGCCTCAGCGCGCAAACGGTCAAGTCCATCGAGCTCACGGGCGCGGACGGCCCGCTCAAAACGGGACAGAACCACGATCTCGCCATCGTGGTGAAGACCGATACCGGCGCCCCGCCCGCGCAGCCCATCGTCCTGCAGGTGACGCCCGATGCGGGGGTCGGACCGAAAGGCGGCGCGGCCTTCGCCCAGTCCCTCGAGCTCGCACCGGGCACGAACGACTTCACGATGAAGCTCGGGACTACGGCCGATGTGGTGCTCACCGTCTCGACGAAAGACGGCGCGTTGACGCAGGTCTTTCCGCTGCGGCACATCACGAAAGTCGTGCTCGATCAGAAGACCGGCGCCCTCCAGCCGCAGCGGATCTACGGCAACGATCTGCTCGCGGTCGTCGCCACCGGAAAGAACGGAGATCCCGCCGGATTTCAGAAACTTCACATCCGCATCCTCGGCAACAAGGACGGTTTCGTCTTCAGCGATCCGAAAGCGGCGCGAAGCGACGCCGGAGTCGACGTCGTGACCGACGCGAACGGGCGCGCACCGTTTTCACTGCAGACCGGCAGTGATACGGAGCTCGAGCTCCTCGTCACGCCGCTCGACGATAGCGGCGCGCTCAACACGCAGCACGAACAGACGTTTCAGCTGACGGCGATCCGCACGTTCGACACCTTCCACAGCCGGCGCCTCTATACGGAACTCTTCATGGGCGGCACGTTCACCAACGACTACGATCAGGACGGCAACAGCACCGGATTCAATCAGACGGACCCGCTCGTGCGCGCCACGTTCGACACCATCTGGTACAACAGCAAAGAGCCTCTCGACCGCCGCCCTCTCGGTCGTTCGCTTTTCCACACCGGCATCGACATGGAAGTATCGAGCTTCCCGTTCGGCGACGCGACGAAGACGCCTGGCACCGCCGCGAGCAAGGCGCATGCATCTGCCGACGATCCGGCGCCGACGACAGACAAAAGTCCGAAAGGCCTGGAGAACGCGTTCTCCGGGACCTACTTCATGCTCTGGCAGCCGGAACGCTGGTCGAGCTACACCCAGACGTCGATGAAGACCGGCGTGCCGACAGATGCGTTGCGCCTGGGCGTCTTCACGCGCACGGGCCTCACCACGCGCCAGAAGCAGGAGGCCAACGGCGATACGACGATTTACCGAGCACAGATCGGCTTCCGATTCACGCAGCATCAGACCGCAGCTGAAACTGCGGAAACCGATGTCGAGAACATCGTGCCCCTCCGCTTTGTCGAGCTCTCATACGGGCGCTTCGAACAGTTTGCGAACGAGCGGGACGCGAATCGCATTGTGGTTGACGCGGGCACGAGGTTCCCGGGTTTCGGCGGGGATGCGATTCCGTTTTACGTGGGGCTCCACATCAACGCGGGGCGCGGCCCCGACGACATCCGCATCTTCGCGGGCTTCCTCTTCCAGATCAACAAACTGGCGACCCTCTTCCAGGGCGGGCAGTGAGCGGTTGCTTCGGACGTGCGTTGGACGCGTGATCCAACGCACGTCCGTTCGTGCACGGCACGCCCGATAATGCCGCGCATATGCATGCTTTGTTGTTGGCCGCGGTCGTAGCTGCCGTGCAGCTGCGCAATCCGATTCTGTTCGTGACGCAGGTGCCGGTGCCTGGGGACTTCACGGCCGTTGCGTCGACGTTCGGGAATCAGAACGCGGCGGTGGCGGAGGCGCCGCGCGGCGGCGATCTGTGGATCCGCTATCCCGACGGAACGCTGAAGAACCTCACGCGCGCGGCGGGGTTCGGCGGCGACGGCATGCAGGGCGCGACGTCGATCGCGGTGCGCGAGCCGTCGGTGCACTGGAGCGGCACGAAGGCGCTCTTCAGCATGGTCATCGGCGCACCGACGCGCCGCTACGTCTGGGAAACGTATCGCTGGCAGATCTACGAGATCACGGGACTCGGCGAGCACGACACGCCGGCGATTCATAAGATTGCGAACCAGCCCGCCGAGTACAACAACGTCAGTCCGTTTTACGGCACCGACGATCGCATTCTCTTCACCTCCGATCGACCGCGCGGCGGCGAGGCGCATCTCTATCCGCAGCTCGATGAATACGAGGAAGCGCCGACGGTCACGGGACTCTGGAGCCTTGATCCCGAGACCGGCGACCTGCGCATGCTGAATCACGCGCCGTCGGGCCTTTTCTCGCCGTCCATCGACAGCTTCGGACGCATCGTCTTCACGCGCTGGGACCATCTGCAGCGCGACCAGCAGGCGGACAGCGACGCGGTCGAAGGCGGCTCGTACGGTACGTTCGACTACGCCGACGAATCGGCGAACGCCGCGCGTCTCAATGACCGCGTCGAAGTCTTTCCCGAGCCGCGCAGCAGCCGCACGGACCTGCTCAACGGCACGAACCTGCAGGGCGTCAGCATCAACCACTTCTTTCCGTGGGAGATCAACGAAGACGGCACGTCGGAAGAGACGCTGAACCACGTCGGACGCCACGAGCTGTTCTCGTACTTCGATCGCAGCATGAACGACGCGGGGCTCTCCGAGTTCTACGACGTCAACGTCGACCGCGCGAACGCGAACGTCGTCGAGAACCTGTTGCAGCTGCGCGAAGACCCGGCGCATCCCGGCGTCTACTTCGGCGTCGACGCGCCGGAGTTCTACACGCACGCGGCGGGACAGATCGTGCGCTTCAGCGCGCCGCCGTCGCTGCCCGCCGATCGCATCGCGGTCGAGTACATCACGCCGCGCTCGACGCGCGACTTTGCGGACGGCACGCCGCCCGCCGACGCGACGGGACACTACCGCGAACCGCTGCCGCTCACCGACGGCACGCTGCTCGCCGTGCAGACGAGCGAGATGCGCGCGGACGCGAACGACGGCACGCGCACGGCGCCGCAGTCGCGTTACGCGTTCCGGATCCGCACGCTCGCCGCGCAGGGCGGCACGTACGTTCCCGGCGAGACGCTCACGTCGGGAATCCAGGGCAACGTTTCGTACTGGGATCCCGACGAGCTCGTGACGTGGTCGGGCACGATGTGGGAGCTCAGCCCCGTCGAAGTGCGCGCGCGTCCGCGGCCCGCGCGGCGCACGACGCCGCTCGAAGAGCCGGAGGCGCGCGTCTTCCGCGAGGAAGGCGTCGATCCCGCGGCGTTCCGCGCCAGCCTCGCGCAACACGATCTCGCGGTCATCGTCAGCCGCAACGTCACCGCGCGCGACCTCGCCGACAAGCAGCAGCCGTACAACCTGCGCGTCACCGGAAGCGCGACGCAGAAGATCACCGGCACGTCGAAGATTTTCGACGTCGCGCACCTTCAACTCTTCCAGGCCGATCAACTCCGCGGCCTCGGCGGCACGGCCTCGCCGCGCGCGGGACGCCGCGTGCTCGCGCGGCCGATGCACGATCCGGCGGTGAAGAACGCGCCGACGTCGGGACCGGCGGGCAGCGTGCAGGTCGCCGCCGACGGCTCCGTCGCCGCGTTCGTGCCCGCGCATCGTGCGATGAGCTGGCAACTGACGGATCCCGCGGGAACGCCCGTCGTGCGCGAGCGCTACTGGCTCACGTTCCAGCCGGGCGAGGTGCGCGTCTGCGGCGCGTGCCACGGCGTCAACACGCACGACCAGCTCGGCGCGCCGCCGCCGCAGAACGCGCCCGAGGCGCTGCGCGCGTTGCTGCGCGCGTGGAAGTCGACGCAGGCGCCTGCGCCGCCGCGGCGACGCGCCGTACGCAAGTAACGGCGCGAGTCAGCGATCGACGTACTTCATCGTCCGCTCGTTGTAGCGCGGACCGGCGATCGCTTCCGGCGCGAGCGCGCGGTCGAGGCGCGCGACCTCGTCGGGCGTGAGCGCGATCGACGTCGCGGCGGCGTTCTCCTCGAGATACTTCCGCCGTTTCGTGCCGGGGATCGGCACGACGTCGTCGCCCTTCTGCAGCAGCCACGCGAGCGCGATCTGCGCCGGCATCGCGCCGCGCGCATCGGCGATCTCGTGCACCACCGACGCCGCGCGCATGTTCGCGTCGAAGTTCTCGCCCTGGAAGCGCGGATCGCCGCGGCGGAAGTCGCCGTCCGGATACTCCTCGGCGCGCTTGACGTTGCCGGCGAGAAAGCCGCGGCCGAGGGGACTGAAGGGGACGAGTCCGATGCCGAGCTCGCGCAGCAGCGGAATGATGCGCGCCTCGAGATTGCGCTCCCACAGCGAGTACTCGCTCTGCAGCGCGGTGACGGGGAGCACCGCATGCGCGCGGCGGATCGTCTGCTCGCCCGCTTCCGACAAACCGAAGTGACGCACCTTGCCGGCGCGCACGAGCTCCGCCACGGTGCCCGCGACGTCTTCGATCGGCACGTTGGGATCCACGCGGTGTTGATAGAGGAGGTCGATGGTCTCGATGCCGAGGCGGCGCAGCGAGCCGTTGACGGCGTCGCGGATGCGTTGCGGCCGGCTGTCGACGCCGTTCATCTTCCCGTCCTCGATCTTCCAGCCGAACTTCGTGGCGATGACGAGGCCCTCGCGACGTCCGCGGATCGCGCGCCCGAACAGCTCTTCATTGTGGTACGGCCCGTACACCTCGGCCGTGTCGAAGAACGTGATGCCGAGCTCGATGGCGCGATGGATCGTGGCGATCGACTCCGCTTCGTCGGCGGGTCCGTACGACTGGCTCATGCCCATGCAGCCGAGGCCGATCGTCGAGACTTCGAGGGATCCGATGCGTCTGGTCTTCATGCGCGTGTGGCGTGCCGATGTCGTGCCGGTGCGTCGCTTGCAGCGTGCGCCGCGAACGAAGGAGGACGAATGACCATCACTCTGGATGAAGCGCGCCGCGTCATCAATGCGGCCATCGAGCAGGCGAACGAGAACGGGCAGCCGAGCGACATCGCGGTCGTCGACGGCGGCGGCAACCTCGTCGCGTTCGTGCGCATGGACAACGCGTGGATCGGCAGCATCGACGTCGCCATCAACAAAGCGTGGACCGCGCGCGCGTTCGACATGCCGACGAAGGCGCTCGGCAAAATCGCGGGACCGGGCGATCAGGCGTTCGGCATTCACGTCTCGAACGGCGGACGCGTGATGATCTTCGGCGGCGGCATTCCGCTCAAGCGCGGCGAGACCGTCGTCGGCGCGATCGGCGTCAGCGGCGGCACCGTCGAGCAGGACATCAAGTGCGCCGAAGCGGGTGTCGAGGCGTTCGGGAAGTAAGAGCGTGATGACGTTGCGGCGTCGCGACTACATGCGCGACGCCGCAACTTTCGCGAGCGTCGTCAGCTGCGCCGCGTCGGGCACGGGCGCGTAGTCTTTCGTCCAGCCCATCGACTGGATCCAGACGGCGTTCGCTCCCTTGCGGAAGAAGAGGTATTGCGTGGTCGCGCTGCGCTTCGTGCGGTAGGCCTCGTCGCCGATGCCGCTCACGCTCTCGCATTTCGGCGCGTATTTCTTCTTCCAGAAGTCGAACATCGACGGCGAGATCATCACGATGGCGACGAGTTTCTCGTCTTTGCCCGCGAAATTCAGCTCGCCGCCCGCGCCCTTGGCCGGATCTTTCGCGACCTTGTGCACGCCGGTGAGGCCGGTGGCTTTCTCGATGTCGGCGGCGGTGACGAGATCGGTCGCGGCGTGCAGGGACGCGGCGAGAACGAGCGAGAAGAGAACGGCAGAAAGCACGCGCATCGCGCGATGCTAGCAAACGAGCGGGCTCCGCTTATGATGCTCGTCACATCGACAGGAGGCGTTTCATGCGCATCACGTCCGCTCTCGTGGCCGCGGCTCTCCTTTCTCTTCCTGCGGTGGCGCAGGAGCATTCGATGGAGCACCACGCGCCGCCGCCGGCGATCGACGCCGGGCTCGGCACGCTGCATCATCCGGTGACGACGTCGAATGCCGAGGCGCAGCGGTGGTTCGATCAGGGACTGCGCTACGTCTACGCGTTCAATCACGAGCAGGCGGTCGCGTCGTTCCAGCACGCGTCGGAGCTCGATCCCGATCTCGCCATGGCGTACTGGGGCGCGGCGCTCGCGCTCGGTCCGAACATCAACATGGACGTCGATCCCGCGCGCGAGAAGCAGGCGTACGACGCGGTGCAGGCCGCGCTCGCGCACGCGTCGCACGCATCGGAGAAAGAGCGCGACACGATCGCGGCGCTGGCGAAGCGCTACTCGACGGATTCCGGCGCGGACCTCAAGCAGCTCTCTCGCGAGTACAGCGCGGCGATGCGCGCGCTCGTGGCGAAGTATCCCGACGATCTCGATCTCGCGACGCTCTACGCGGAGAGCCTCATGGATCTGCATCCGTGGAAGCTCTGGTCGCACGACGGCACGCCGAACGAGGACACCGAGGAGATCGTGCGCACGCTCGAGTCCGTGCTGCGCCGCGCGCCGAACCACGTCGGCGCGAATCATTACTACATCCACGCGGTCGAGGCGTCGAACGATCCCGGGCGCGCGCGCAAGAGCGCCGAGCGTTTGCGCACGCTCGCGCCCGCGGCGGGACATCTCGTGCACATGCCGGCGCACATCTTCCAGCGCACCGGCGACTACGCGCTCGCGGCAGAAGCGAACGCGCACGGCGCCGACCGCGACCGCGACTTCGCCAAAAAGTACGGCAACGAGAGCATGTACATGGCGATGTACTACAACCACAACCTCGACTTCGGCGCGGCGTCGTACGCGATGGCGGGCAAGTTCGCCGAGGCGAAGAAGATGGCGGATGAGATGACGTCGAACGCGACGATGGTCGCGGCGCAGATCCCGCCGGTCGAGGCGTTCGCGTCGGCGACGCTCAAGGTGCTCATCCGCTTCGGACGCTGGACGGACATCCTGAAGGTGCCGGAGACCGCGCCCGGTCCGCTGTCGACGGCGTTCCTCCACTTTGCGCGCGGCCTCGCGTACGCGCACCTCGGCAACGTCCCCGGCGCGGAGCGCGAGCGCGCGGCATTCGCGACGGCTTCGGCGCAGCTCGGCGACGACGTCGGCTTCCTGCAGAACTCGCCGAAGAAACTCGCGACGGTCGCGGGCGCATTGCTCGACGGCGCGGTCGCGGCGTCGTCCGGCGATCGTGCGGCCGCGGTTGCCGCGTATCGGCGCGCGGTCGAAGCGGAAGATGCGCTCGACTACAACGAGCCGGCGGACTGGTTCTATCCGACACGCGAGACGCTCGGCGCCGCGCTGCTGCGCAGCGGCGATGCTGCAGGCGCGGAGCGCGTGTTCCGCGACGACCTCCGGCGCAATCCGAGGAATCCGCGCTCGCTGTACGGGCTCGCGGAATCGCTCGCCGCGCAGAAGAAGCCGGTGGCGCGAACACGCGCGGCATTCCGGGCGGCGTGGGAGGGCGGGCCGCTGCAGCTCGCGCAGTGGTAGAGGCGGTAGACTGGTGCGGTGCTGGATCTCGAGGACGAGCTTCGGAAGCTCGTGAAAGCGCTCGACGATTCCATGATCGAGTACGCGGTCTGCGGTGGCCTGGCGATGGCAGTGCATGGAGCGCCGCGCGCGACGATCGACATCGACCTCTTCGTGCGCGCGGAAGATGCCGATCGCATCGAAGAACTCGCCGCGACGTTTGGATACACGTTTCGCGCGCATCCGATGACGTTCGCGGACGGCGCGGTGCGCATTCATCGCGTCACCAAGATCGACCCGCACGATGGAGAGACTCTGATGCTCGATCTCCTGCTCGTCACCCCGCCGACGCAACACGTCTGGGATTCGCGCGAACGCCTTCCGTGGAGCGGGCGCATGATCTCCGTCGTATCGCGCGAGGGGCTCATCGCGCTGAAGCGCTTTCGCAATAGCTATCAGGATCTCGCCGATATCGAGCGGCTGTCATGACGCCGGTCGATTACTCGGAAGCGGCGATCACCATGCGGCTTCGCCAGGTCTCCCAACTCCGCCGCCTCTGCCTCTCGCTCGCCAAAGCGAGACCGCTTCCGGAGAAAGCGGGCGCAGCGCCGTCGCCGCCGCCGAAGCCTCCGCGCTGACGCGCGGACGCGCGTTCGCTGTCACCGATCGCGCGGCGCGCGCTCTAATCGGACATGCAGAACATTCGAACCGTGGAACGACCCGACACCGGCGACGCGGAGCGCGCCGTCGAAGCGCTGCTCCGCCACATCGGCGAAGATCCCGAGCGCGACGGCCTGCTCGACACGCCGCAGCGCGTGGTGAAGGCGTTGCTCGAGATGACCACCGGCTACGACGAATCGCCGGCCGAGATCCTTTCGAAGACGTTCGACGAGCGCTCCGACGAGCTGATCATCTTGCGCGGCATCGACTTTCACTCGATCTGCGAACATCACCTGCTGCCGTTCCAGGGAGTCGCGCATGTTGGCTACTTACCGGGGAAAGTCGTCGGCATCAGCAAGCTCGCGCGGCTCGTCCACTGCTTCGCGAAACGGCTGCAGATTCAGGAGCGCATGACGCAGCAGATCGCGCACGCGGTCGAAACCCATCTCGAGGCGCGCGGCGTCGGCGTGATCGTCAGCGCCCATCATCTGTGCATGGGCTGCCGCGGCGTGCGGCTGCCGGCGACGCAGCTCGTGACCTCGGCCATGCTCGGCACGTTGCGCAACAATGCGGAGACGCGCTCCGAGTTTCTGCGTCTCTGCGGAACGGCGTGAGGTGAGGCGATGAGCGACGACGCGGCCCCCGGTCCCGATCTGCAACAGGGCGTGCGCATCGCCGACGTCGCCGACGGCGCGATGCTCGCCGGCCACGTCGGCGAGGACGCGGTGCTGCTCGTGCGCAAGGGCGAGGAGTTCTTCGCCGTCGACGCCTTCTGCACGCACTATCACGGCCCGCTCGCTGAAGGCGCGCTCCTCGGCGAGACGCTGCGTTGCCCGTGGCATCACGCCTGTTTCGAACTGCGCACCGGCCACGGGAGCGCGCCGGCCATGCGCGCGTTGCGCGTGTACGCGATCGAGCGTGAAGGCGACGTCGTGCGCGTGCTGCCGCAGGACGCGGCCGCGCCGGCGACGCAATCGTCGGGTGACGTCGCCGCGGGGCACATCGTCATCCTCGGCGCCGGCGCGGCGGGCTCGTTCGCGGCGATGGAGCTGCGCCGCATCGGCTACGCGGGCCGCGTCACGCTCATCACGCGCGAGGATCGCCTGCCGTACGACAAGCCGAATCTGTCGAAGGACTATCTCGCCGGCCGCGCGCCGCAGGAATGGATTCCGCTGCGCGAATCCTCGGACTACGCGAACGATCGCATCGACCTGCGCCTCGGCGCGACCGTCGAGCGCATCGATGCCGCGCGAAACGAGCTCGTGCTCGCCGGCAGCGAACCGCTCGCATACGACCGGCTGATCCTCGCGCCCGGCGCGCGTCCGCGACGCCTCGACGTCCCGACCGCCGACGGTGCGCGCGTGCACTACCTCCGCACGTGGTCCGACGCCGACGCACTGCGCGAAGCCACCGACGGCGCGCGCAACGCCGTCGTGATCGGCGCGAGCTTCATCGGTCTCGAAACCGCGGCGTCGCTCCGCGAGCGCGGCGTCGACGTCACCGTCGTCGGCATGGAGGAGCTGCCGCTCGAACGCGTCCTCGGCCGCGAAGCGGGTGCCTTCATCCAGCGCCTGCATGAATCGCACGGCGTTCGCTTCCGCCTCGGGCGCAAGCCGGTCGCGATCGAGGGCGATGGTGTTGCGCTCGACGACGGCAGCAGCGTCGCGTGCGACGTGGTGGTCATCGGCGCCGGCGTCGAGCCGGAGCTCGCGCTCGCGGAGAGCGCGGGAGTGACCATCGACCGCGGGATCGTCGTGGACGAATTTCTGCAGACCAGCGTCGCGAATATCTTCGCCGCCGGCGACGCCGCGCGCTTTCCCGACGCGCGCAGCGGACGTCCGTTACGCGTCGAGCACTGGGTCGTCGCCGGGCGACAAGGTCAGACGGCGGCGCGCAACGCCGCCGGTCGCCGCGACGCGTTCACGGCCGTGCCGTTTTTCTGGAGCCAGCACTACGACCTCGTCTTCTCGTACGTCGGTCACGCCGAGCGCGCCGACGACGTGCTGACGTTCGGCTCGCTCGACGAGCACAACGCGGCGCTCGTCTTCCGCAACGGCACCAGCGTCGACGCCGTGGCCACGCTGTTCCGCGACGACGTCAGCCTCGCCGTCGAAACGGCGATGGGACGCAATGCACCGGGCGACGAGATTCTCGACATCGTGCGGCGCGCCTTCTGACGCGCGTCTTTGACGGCTCCTCCGCTCTCCGGTAACCTCTTGCGCATCCGTGCCACGGGTGAACGGGAGGAATGTATGGTGCGACGCGTCTTATCGGCGATTGTGGTCCTCGTGCTGGCGGCTCCGCTGTACGCGATCACGACGAAGAGCATGGCGGACGGGCTGTCCGTTGCGGAGCTCGCGGCGATGATGACCGGGCCGGGCGCGACGATCTCCAACGTCACCCTCACCGGCTCGGGCAGCGCCATCGGCACGTTCACGAACGGCGGCAACCTCGGCCTCTCGGACGGCATCATCCTCAGCACGGGCAACATCAGCGACGCGGCCGGTCCGAACGGCAACACCGGCTCGGGCGTGGGGCTCGGCGCCCCCGGCCATCCCGCGCTCGACGCGATCGTCGCTCCGTTCAAGACGCACGACGCGGCGGTCATCGAGTTCGACGTCATCACCGCCACGCCGACGTTCTCGATTCAATACGTCTTTGCCTCCGAGGAGTACCGGGAGTATGTGGACTCCGAGTTCAATGACGTGTTCGCGTTCTTCGTCGACGGCGGCAACATCGCGCTGACGCCCGGCGCGATCACGCCGATCACGATCAACACCATCAACCATCTGCGCAACACGAACCTCTATCGCGACAACGGCGACGCGTCGATCGACACGCAGTTCGACGGCATGACCACCGTGCTCACCGCGGTGGCCGTGGTCGAGCCGAACGTCACGCATCACGTGCGCATCGCCATCGCCGACACGTCCGACGACATTCTCGACTCCGCCGTCATCATCGCCCGCGGCGGCATCTCCGGCGTGCAGATCGCGCCGGTGATCGTCCCGACCACGAACCTCGTTACCGTCAACAACCTCGAGAGCGTGCAGGTGCCGCTCGACGTCTTCTACGCGAACGTCAACACGCAGGCGCAGCTCACCAGCAGCGGACTGCCGGAAGACTCCAGCGTCTCGTTCACGCCGTTCACGCAGGACGCGCAGGGCTTCATCCATTCGACCATGACGGTGAACGTCGGGCCGACCACGCCGGCCGGCACGTACGTCGTGACCATCACCTCGCACGCCGGCGAGGCGACGTCGTCGTCGATCGTGAACGTGGTCGTCAACTGCACCCCGCCGGTCATCCTCGGCACGGGCCAGCCGGTCGGCCAGAGCGTCGCCAGCGGCACGCGCGCCACGCTCAACGTCACCGCGCAGGGGAGCAGTCCGAAGACGTACCAGTGGTACACCGGCTACACGGGCATGACCTTCAGCCCGATCACCGGCGCCACCGGACCGACGCTCATCACGCCGCCGCTCGGAGAGACGACGCCGTTCTGGGTCCGCGTGACCACGCCGTGCGGCTCGACGGACAGCGCGCCCGCGTTCGTGACGGTGCACTAGCCACTGATGGCCGGCACGTGGTGGGGCACGCAGACCGAGATGTTCGGTCCGCGCAACGCCCATCGCGTCGGGCTGATGTTCCGCGAGTTGCGCGAGCTCTCGCCGAACTCGCTCGTGCTCGAGGCCGCGGTCGGCCTCGGTGACGTCGCCGAGCGTCTGCGCCGCGGCGGACATCGCGTCATCGGTGCCGATCTCTCGCTCGACGTGCTCCTCGGCGCGCGCACGCGCAGTTCCGCGCCGCTCGTCCTCGCCGACGTCACGCGCCTGCCGTTCCGCGACGCGGCGTTCGACTGCGTGACGTCCGCGGAGACGCTCGAGCACGTGCCCGATGACGGCGCGGCGGCAGGGGAGTTCGCGCGCGTGCTGAAGAACGGCGGCGCGCTGATCGTCACGGTGCCGGCGCTCGAGGCGTTGCGCACGTTCTCCGACACGTACTACGAACACCTGCGTCGTTACACGCGCGCGCAGCTCGTGCGGCTCGTCGCGTCGCGCGGGTTCGTGGTGAAACGCGCGGATTACTGGGGCTTTCCGTTCGTCGTCGCGTACGACTATCTCTTCATGCTGCCGCTGAACCTGCGCCGCGCGCGGCGTCCGGTGCAGAGCGATGCGGGGCTGCGCGCGGTCGCGACCGCGGGTCGCATGCGCGGACTCGTGCGCGCGGTGGCTGGTCTCTTTGCAACGGACCAGTGGTTTCGCTGGCTGCCGATCGGCGTCGGCCTCGTGCTCACGGCGCGGAAGAAGACGTAGCGTTCCCGATGTCGCGCTCGACCGGTTTCGCCGGCGCGCCTACCAGCACGACGTGCGAGCCGTACGAGCGCGTGACGACCGAGTTCGCGCCGACGGTGCAGTCGTCTCCGAGCGTGATCGGTCCGAGGATGCGGGAGCCGACGCCGACGCGGAGGTTGTCGCCGATGGTGGGACCGGCGTTGCCTTCGAAGCCGGAGATGCCGATGGTCACGTTGTTGTAGAGGAAGCCATTGCGGCCGATGGTCGTGCCGGAGTTCACGAAGATCTGGCCGTGATGCATGATGCGCAGCCCCGCGCCGATGGTCGCGCGCGGCGAGATCTCGATGCCGGTGATGAGCGTGATCGCGCGCCACACCGGCGCGTAGACGTAATACAGCGGCTTGAAGAGCCGCGCGCGCACGAGCGCCGCCGCGATGCGGTGATTCACCACGCCCCAGTAGCCCGGCTGCGAGAGCACGCGAAACAGCGAAGCGCCGCGAAAATCATCGCGGAGTTTGCGGAGCTCGTCGGACGCTGCGGACACGCTCGACATTTTAGTCGGCGATTTCGCTAAGACGGCGGCCAGCACGCCGCGAAGAGCTCCGCGAGCGCGGACTCGAACGCGGCCGCGTCGTGAAAGCGTGCGTTGCGAATCCCCGATGCAGCGAGCGCGTCGAAGACGGCGAGCACGAGTTCTTCGCGCGCCGGCGCAAACACCATCGAACGCGCGATCGCGGCGAGCAGTTCGTGGTGCGATGCGCGCAATTCCACCGGGTCGAATTGCGCGTCCGCTGCTGGCACGCGCACCTCGCGCACGATCTCCGAGACGACCTCGTACTCCACGCCGTGTTCCGCGAGCACGATGGCCGCCGCGCACTCGGGCACGCGCAGGATCGCCAGCACCAGATGATGCGGCGAGACGTTGCGATCCTGCCGTTCCTCTGCTTCATGGCTGGCGTAGGCGAGGATCGTCTTCGCGTCGTCTTCGAGCGGCAGTTCGGCGGACGCGGGGACGTCGCTGACGACCGCGGGATATCGTGCGCGCAAGGCGTCGGCCGAGATCCGGAAACCCTTCCACAGCTCGCGCGTGACGACGTCGTCCTCGCGCAGGATGCCGAGGAGGATGGGCTCGGACCCGAGGGCGCTCTTGCCGGCGCGCGAGGCCTCGTAGACAGAGAAATACATCGCGCGGCGCGCGCAGTCGTCGTAGCGCTCGAACATGATGCCGTCAGTGTAGCCGCCGTAAAATCGCCACGCGATGCGCTTTCTCGATCCCGCCGCGCTCCGCGCGCTGACCTCGCTCGAAGACCTCTTCGCGACGTCCGGCCTCGTCGTCGCGTACGCAGATGGCGACGTCCGCGGCCTCGCCGCGGCGGCGTTGCTGTTCGCCGACTTTGCGGTGTTGCATGAAGACGCGCGGCTCATGCTCGATGCGCCGGAAGGGTGGGCGGGGGCGGCGTGGCGGCTCGGGCGCGGGGTCGTGCGCGTGACGTCGCCGCTGACCGCGGCCGAGGCGCGCGACGCGGGGCTGTGCGATGACGTGACCAGCGTCGCGCCCGACGCGTGGCTCGCGGAATGGATGCGCGGCCGCAGCGTTATCGCTCTCGATACCGCCGCGGCGCTCGTGCGCATGCGCGGCGGCGACGCACTCGAACGCGCCGCGTTCGCACGCCTCTTCGCCATCGGCGAGCCGCAGAAGGGACTTGGCGCGTTCCTCGCCAAGGTGAAGCCGACATATAGTTGAGGTCCGGGAGAACCAGATGAGCCGCAACGAAGCCGATCTCCGCAGCAGCAGCACGACCTCCGCTCCGCCGCGTCCGCCGCAGGCGCGCGAAGAACAGCTCCCGCTCTTCGACGCCGCCGCGCTCGGCGCCGTGCAGCACGAGGACACGCAATGGCGCCGCGACGTCCTCGGACCCGTGCTCACCAAGAAGCCGTTCTGGAAGAAGGACTACACGACCGTGAGCGGCATGGAGATCAATCCGCTCGCGACGCCGCTGCACGTCGCCGATCAGGACTTCCACGAGATCGCCTATCCCGGCCAGTTCCCCTACACGCGCGGCATTCATCCGACCGGCTACCGTGGCCGCCTCTGGACCATGCGCCAGTTCGCCGGCTTCGGCACCGCGCGCCAGACGAACGAGCGCTTCAAGTACCTCCTCTCGCAGGGCCAGACCGGCCTCTCGACGGCGTTCCATCTGCCGACGCTCTACGGCTACGACTCCGATCACGAGTACAGCGCGGGCGAGGTCGGCAAGTGCGGCGTCGCCGTCGACACGCTCGCGGACATGGAAGTGCTCTTCGACGGCATCAACCTCGAGGACGTCACCGTCTCGATGACGATCAACTCCACGGCGCCGATCGCTCTGGCGATGTACCTCGCCGTCGCGCAGAAGCAGGGCGCCGACTGGAAGAAGATCTCCGGCACGCTGCAGAACGACATCCTCAAGGAGTACATCGCGCAGAAGGAGTACATCTATCCGCCGCGTCCCTCGATGCGGCTGATCACGGACACGTTCCGCTTCTGCACCGAGAACGTGCCGAAGTACAACACGATCTCCATCAGCGGCTATCACATCCGCGAGGCCGGCTCGACCGCGCTGCAGGAGCTCGCGTTCACGCTGCGCGACGGCATCGAGTACGTCGATTACGGCATCCGCGCGGGCCTCGACGTCGACGAGTTCGCGCCGCGGCTCTCGTTCTTCTTCAACTCGCACAACGACCTCTTCGAAGAGGTCGCGAAGTTCCGCGCCGCGCGGCGCATCTGGGCGAAGGTCATGCGCGACCGCTTCGGCGCGAAGGACCCGCGCTCGCTCATGCTCCGCTTCCACACGCAGACCGCCGGCGCCTCGCTCACCGCGCAGCAGCCGTACAACAACATCGTCCGCGTGACCGTGCAGGCGCTCGCCGCGATCCTCGGCGGCACGCAGTCGCTCCACACGAATTCGCTCGATGAGACGCTCGCGCTGCCGACCGAACAGGCCGCGCGCATCGCGCTGCGCACGCAGCAGATCCTCGCGCACGAGTCGGGCGTCATCAACACGGTCGACCCGTTCGGCGGCTCGTACTTCATGGAAGAGCTGACCAACAAGATGGAGCAGGGCTGCTTCGACTACTTCGACAAGATCGACCAGTTCGGCGGCATGATCGAGGCGATCGAGGCCGGCTTCCCGCAGCGCGAGATCTGGGACGCGTCGTATCAGTTCCAGCGCTCGGTCGACTCGGGCGATAAGGTCGTCGTCGGCGTGAACGCGTTCCAGATGCAGACCGAAGATCCGTACGAGATCCTCTATATCGACGAGTCGGTGACGGAGCAGCAGATCGCGTCGCTGAACAAAATCCGCGCGGAGCGCGATCAGCAGAAGGTGCAGGACGCGCTGCAGGCGCTGCGCAACGCCGCCGCCGATCCGAACGCGAACACGATGCCGCTGCTCATCGACGCCGTGAAGGCGTATGCGACCGTCGGCGAGATCTCGGACGCGTTCCGCGACGTCTTCGGCACGTACCAGGAGCCGGCGCTGTTCTGATGTGAGCGACGCGCTGACGGCATCGGGTATTCTTTCCCCATGCCGAAAAGCGAGCTGTTCTCCCGCCTTCGCGTTGCGATGCGCGCTGCCGATGCGCTCGAGCGCAGCGGCACGCCGACCGACGTCGCGATCGAACGCGCCGCGGAAGCGGCGTGGAGCCGCCGCAAGTTTCTGCGCGCGTCCGCGTCGGCGGCCGCCGGGGCCGCGGTCGCGCCGCTGCTCTTCCCACGCGTCGCACGCGCGCAGGACGCCGGGCGCGTCGTGATTCTCGGCGCGGGCGCGGCGGGACTCACGTGCGCGTATCGCCTGCAGCAGAGTGGCGTCGCGTCGTTCATCGTCGAAGCCGCGCCGCGCGTCGGCGGGCGCATGTACTCGCTCGCGAACTACTTTCCCGACGATCAGATCGCGGAGCTCGGCGGAGAGCTCATCGACACCGAACATCACGCGATCCGCAATCTCGCGAAGGAGCTCGGCATCGAGCTGCTCGATCTCGCGTATCTCGACGGCTCGGCGGGACACGACTACTACTTCGACGGCAAGCTCTCGAAAGTCGACGCCGACTGGATCGAGGCGTTCCGTCCGATCGCGGCGCTGGTGCGGCGCGAGATCGGCGACGACGGCGCGAACTGCGACGTGACGTGGAACAGCGGCACGGAACGCGGCAAGGAGCTCGACGCGATGAGCATCGCGCAGTGGCTCGACAAGAACGGCGTCACCGGCACGATCCGCAACCTCATCAACGCGGCGTACGTCGGCGAGTTCGGCCTCGAGCTCGATCGCCAGAGCGCGCTGAACTTCCTCTGCTCGGTCGGCACCGCGCCCGGCATGTTCGAGCTCTTCGGCGGCAGCAGCGAGCGCTATCGCACGCGCGGCGGCAACGCCACGATTCCCATTCGTCTCGCGCAGGAGCTCGACGCGTCCGTGCAACTCGGCACCGCGGTCGAAGCGATCCGCAGCCGCGACGGCGGGTTCGACGTCGCCGTGCGCCGCGGCTCCGCGCCCGCGACGATCAAGGCCGACATCCTCGTGACGACGATTCCGCTTCCGGTCATGCGCAAGCTCGATCTCACGCGCCTCGACCTCACGCCCATCCAGCGCGAGGCGATCCAGAAGCAGGGCTACGGCACGAACTCGAAGCTGATGATCGGCACCAATGCGCGGCCGTGGGTGCAGATGAACGTCAGCGCGTACACGTTCACCGATCTCGCGTTTCAGGCGTGCTGGGAAACGAGCCGCGGCCAGGCCGGCACGCACGGCATCCTCACGAACTTCACCGGCGGACGCCAGGGTTTCGTCGTCGGCGAAGGCGCGCTGCAGGATCGCGCGCGCGACTTCGCCGGCATGGCGGACAAGGTCTTTCCCGGCGTCGCCTCCGCGTACACCGGACAAGCCGTCCGGCAGATCTGGCCGAAGTACGAGTGGTCCCTCGGCAGCTACACCTGCTACGAGCCCGGCCAGTATCAGCGTTACTACGGCGCGCTCGCGCGGCCGCAGGGGCGCCTCGTGTTCGCCGGCGAGCACACCGTCGACGAGTCCGGCTTCATGAACTCGGCGGTCGAGTCGGGCGAGCGCGCGGCCGCCGTGATCCTCGGCATGCTCGGGCTCTCCCGCGTCCGTGCGGCCTGACGATTTCGCCGTCACGAATCGGTAACAACCTGCTCCGATGTAAGCGCTTCGCGACTATGATCCGTCCATCCGTAAACCGGGAGGATGACGATGCGTGCACGGACGTTACTTCTGACTACTCTGATTTTTGCAACATCCGCCTTTGCTAAAGATATCTACATTTCCATCGGCGGCAGCGCGAACGGCTTCTTCGCCGACGCGCGCATCCTGAATCCGTCGTTCGACAAAGACATCACCATCACCGCGCGCTATCTGCCGACCGGCAACGGCGACAACAGCGGCGTCGCGACGAAGACGATCACGGTCCCGAAGCGGTCGATGGCGATCTACGACGACGTCGTGCATTCGATGTTCGGCGGCGGCCCGGCGCTCGGCGCGATCCGCCTCACGTCCGACGACGACTTCCTCGCCACCGAGCGCATCTACGCCGACAAGCGCGCCGATCACCAGCACGGCACGCTCGGCCAGTTCGTGCCGGGACTCACCTCGACCGACGCGAAGCGCAAGGGCGCGCTGCTGCAGCTCAAGAACGGCGACACCACGCTCGCGGGCTCGCCGGCGTCGTTCCGCACGAACTGGGGCGCGGTGAATCCGAACGCGACCGCCGCGCACATGACGATGAAGCTGTACGACAAGCTGAACGCCGTCGTCGCCACCGCCACCATCGACATGCCGCCGTTCGCCGCGATCGCGCCGACGCGCATCACCGACACGTTCGATGCGCCAACCGCCGATCTCACCGACTCGTGGATCAGCTACGACTCGGATCAGCCGCTGTTCGTGTGGGGCTCGATCGTCGACAACGGTGCCGAGGATCCGACGTTCGTCACGGCGTCGGAAGATACGGGCGTGGCGCCGACGAATCAGCCGCCGCAGCAGACGACGGTGGACGTCGTCGCGCGCAACTGGGATTACACGGTGACGCCGTCGAAGCCGCTGCACGCCGGCGACACGGTGAAGTTCATCATCCGCACGTCGGAAGACGTACACGGCTTCACGCTCGTCGGACCGCACGACGAACTGCTGATCCAGGTCGATCCGGTCACGATGAACGCCGTCGAGCGCGTGATCACGCTGCCGAGCGAAGGGACGTACATCTACTTCTGCACGCACGAGACGTGCGGCGAAGGACACACGACGATGAACGGCTCGTTCGACATCGGCGGACCGACGGTCGATCCTCCTCACTATTGATCGCATGCTGCGGCCGCGCGCGCATTGAACTCGCGCGCGGCCGCGCGTTGACTGCATCACGGCACGCGTCGTGCGTGCTACACTCGCGTCGAAGAAGCTGGGAGTGTGGGAAGGGTGCAGCTACTCGAATTCTTTCGCAGCAGGCGGGGAGGGGAGCTGGTCGGCATCGTCGTCGTGGCGATCGCGATCAGTCTCGGCGCCGCGCTGCTCACCTATCACCCCAACGATTCCTCCGCGTATTACACCTCCACCGACACCGTCGTTCACAATGCGATCGGCTATTACGGCGCGACGCTGGCGTGGATCTTCGTCGGCTTCTTCGGCTTCGCCAGCCTGCTGTTTCCCACGGTCCTGCTGTTCATCGGCTGGAACCGTTTCTGGGGACGCGACCTCGAGTACTTCCATACGAAGCTGATCGGCTTCGTGATCCTCGCGCTCGCGCTGCCGCCGCTCTTCGATCTCTCGTTCGGCAAGGTCTGGCTGCGCGGCGCGCTACTCGCCTCCGGAGGTTACCTCGGCCACGAGATCAATCGCGCGGTCTCGGGCAACATGAACACCTCCGGCGCCGCGATCGCGCTCGTGACGGCGCTCCTCGTCGGCATGCTCCTCGCGACGCGCATCTCGCTCGCCGCGGTCTTTCTCGCGCTGCACCGCCAGTGCCTCGCCTTCGGCCGCGCGCTGTCGTTCCACTGGGCCCGCTTCACCGAACGCCGGCGCAAGGAGAAGATGAAGGACGCGATCGTCCGCAAGCATCTCGAGAAGGCGGACGCGCCGCAGCTGCGCCTCGTTCCGGCCATTGACGGACCTGCGTCTGGCCGTAGCCCCGTCGTTCGGGAAGTGCAGGGCGCCGGAAGATTTCAGATCCGGAAAGTCACGAAGGCGGACCTCCGGAAAGCCGCCGAGGCGCTCGCGCAGCAGGAGACGCCAAACCCGTTCGAGCTGTATCGCAAGGAAGATCCGCCGCCGCCCGCGCCGATCCGAAAGCCCGCTCCCGCACCGGCGCCGCGACGCATTCCGGAGCCGGAGCTCGAGCCCGACTTTGAAGATCCCCTCTACGAAGAAGACAGCGGCGCGCTCATTCCGCCGATCCCGGCACAGGTTCCGGAAGCCGCGCGTCCGAAACCGCAGATCCCGCGTCCGAGCGCGCGCCGTCCGAAAGAGCCCACGCGCCGCGAGCTGAAACTCACGCACGATCTGCTGCCGCCGGTGAACCTGCTCGCGGAAGGTCCGAAGCAGGACACGATCAACGACGAGGTGCACAAGAAGTTCCTCGAGATCGGGCACCTCATCGAGGATCGGTGCCGCGAGTTCTCCGTCGAAGGCGAAGTCACCGCCTATCATCCCGGCCCGGTCGTCACGACGTTCGAGTTCAAGCCGTCTGCCGGCGTGAAGTACGCGAAGGTCGTGAACCTCGGCGACGATCTCGCGCTCGCGCTCAAGGCCGAGTCGATCCGCATCGAGCGCATCTCCGGCTCGTCCACCGTCGGCATCGAGGTGCCGAACCGCAAGCGCGAGCTGATCACGCTGCGCGACATCATCGACACCGAGACCTTCGGCGCGTCGACCTCGCTCCTCAGCCTCGCCCTCGGCAAGGACATCCACGGCGACGCGGTCGTCACCGATCTCGCGAAGATGCCGCACCTGCTCGTCGCCGGCGCCACCGGCGCGGGCAAGTCCGTCGGCCTCAACTCAATGATCGTGTCGCTGCTGTACAAGGCGCTGCCGACGCAGCTGCGCATGCTGATGATCGACCCGAAGATGGTCGAGCTGAAGATCTACGAGGACATCCCGCACCTGCTGCATCCGATCGTCACCGACCCGAAGCTCGCATCGAACGCGCTGATCTGGGCCGTGAACGAGATGGAGAGCCGCTACCGCTGCCTCGCCGAATGCGGCGTGCGCAACATCGATCAGTACAACGCGCTGCTCAAGGACCTCGACGGCTATCGCCGCGCGATGAAGCTCCCCGAGGGCGAGCCGGTGAAGCTGCCCGATCCGATGCACTACATCGTGATCATCATCGACGAGTTCGCGGACCTGATGATGGTGGCGTCGAAAGACGTCGAAGATTCCGTGACGCGCCTCGCGCAGAAAGCGCGCGCCGTCGGCATCCATCTCATCATCGCCACGCAGCGCCCGTCCGTCGATGTGATCACCGGCGTGATCAAGGCGAACTTCCCGTCGCGCATCAGCTACCAGGTCGCGTCGAAGATCGACTCCCGCACGATCCTCGACGCCCAAGGCGCCGAGAAGCTCCTCGGCAACGGCGACATGCTGTTCCTCCCGCCCGGCACCGCGCGCGTCCGCCGCATCCACGGCGCGTATCTGTCCGAACGCGAGATCAACGAGATCGTCGACTTCGTGAAGAAGAATCAGGGCGAGCCGAAGTTCCTCGAAGAAATCACGAAGATGGCCGAGGAGAAGAGCGGCGCGGATGGGATCGAGTATCTCGACGATCCGAAATACGACGAAGCGGTGCGCGTCGTGCTCACGACCGGCCAGGCCAGCGCATCCTACTTGCAGCGCCGCCTCAAACTCGGCTACTCCCGCGCCGCACGCCTCATCGAGATCATGGAAGCGAACGGCGTGGTCGGCCCCTCCCAAGGCTCGAAGCCGCGCGAGGTCCTGATCCGCGCCGACGATTACCCATCCGCAAGCGGCCAGATCTAACGCGATGGCACCCCGCGGCCGCCCCCGTCGCGCCGAATCGGACGCGGACATCCTCGGCGCCGCCGCGGAGCTCCTCCGCACGCAACGCTACGGCGCAATCACGCTCGACGAGATCGCCCGCCGCGCCGGCGTCGCGAAAACGACGATCTACCGCCGCTGGCCCTCGAAAGCCGCCCTCGTCGCCGACGTGCTCCGCGGCGAAACCGACCTGCTCCACGGCGACCTCCGCCGCGTGCTCGCGTCGCTGATCGGTGAAGCCCAGGAAAACGACGACACCCGCACCATCGTGCGTGAACTACTCGGCGACACGTACGACGCGGCTGCACTCGTTACGCTGTTATTGGAGTAACGACCTAGAGCGCCTCCGGCGGGCCGGCGCGGCCGGCAGCGCTAAGGGCTTAGCCAGTACGCACGTGCGGTCGCGCTGAACGACGTTGACTGCAGCCGCACGTGCGTACTGGCTAAGCCCTTAGCGCTGGCGGCCGCGCCGCCCCGCCGGAGGCGCTCTTCGTCACATCCGTTCACCAGATGTTGCGCACACCGTCCGTGCAACGTTCGCTACCGTTGGCGCATGACGATCCGGTTCAGCGTCAATGGGCGGGACGAGGCGGTCGATGTCGACGGCGCGATGCCGTTGTTATGGATCCTGCGTGACCTGCTCGGCATGACCGGGACGAAGTTCGGGTGTGGGGTTGGCGTGTGCGGCGCGTGCACGGTGCTCGAAGGCGATCGTGCGGTGCGGGCGTGTCAGGTCACGGCGGCGGAGGCGCAGGGGAAGCGGTTCACGACGATTGAAGGATTGTCGAGCGACGGCACGCATCCGTGTCAGCGCGCGTGGTTGGAAGAGGACGTCTCGCAATGTGGCTATTGCCAGGCGGGGATGATCATGAACGCGTGTGCGCTGCTGCGGCGGACGCCGAAGCCGAGCGATGCGGACATCGACGCGGCGTTGCGCGACTCCGTGTGCCGGTGCGGAACGTACGTGCGCATTCGTCGCGCGGTGCATACGGCGGCGAAGCTCGGAGGCACGAAGTGACCACGCGCCGCGAGTTTTTGAAAGTGTCGCTGCTCGCGGGATCCGCGCTCGCGATCGGGTTTCGGTTTGACGAGGCCGATGCGGATGACGGGAAGGTGTTCCAGCCCAACGCGTGGGTACGCATCGCGGCGGACGGCACGGTGACGATCGTCGTCGGCAAGTCGGAGATGGGGCAGGGCGTGCGGACGTCGCTGCCGATGATTCTCGCGGAAGAGCTGGAAGCCGACTGGACCAAGGTCCGGCTCGAGCAGGCCTCGCCGGGGCCGCAGTATCGCAGTCTCGGCACCGGCGGCAGCTTCAGCGTGCAGTCGCAGTGGAAGCCGTTGCGGCAGGCCGGCGCGACCGCGCGCGAGTTGTTGCTGACCGCGGCCGCGGCGCGTCTCGGCGTCGAGCGCGCGTCGCTGCGCGCGGAGCGCGGCTTTGTCGTGTCTGATGTGCTGCAGCAGCGCATTCCGTACGGCGAACTCGTTGCCGCAGCGGCGGCGTTGCCGGTGCCGGAAAACGTGCCGCTGAAGAACGCGAGCGAGTTCCGCATCATCGGCAAAGCGACGCGACGTCTCGATGGCCACGACATCGTCACCGGCCGCGCGCGGTACGGCATCGACGTGCGCGTGCCGCGCATGCGTTACGCGACCGTCGTGCGTCCGCCGGTGCTCGGCGGCTCGGTCAAGTCGTTCGATGCGACGCGCGCGAAGAAAATCGCCGGCGTCCGCGCGGTCGTGCAGGTCTCGACCGGCGTCGCGGTCATCGCGGACCACACGTGGGCCGCGCTCAAAGGACGCGAAGCGCTCGACGTCGTCTTCGACGCGGGACCGAACGCGGAGTTCAGCTCCGCGCTCCACGCGCAGCGCATGCGCGAGGCGGCGGCGCAGCCCGGCTTCACGACGCGCAAAGACGGCAGCATTTCGTCGCCGGTCGTGAAGCGCATCGAGAGCACGTATCAGTATCCGTTCTACGCGCACGCGCCGGTCGAGACGATGAACACCGTCGCCGATGTGCGCGGCGATCGCTGCGAGCTCTGGTCACCGACGCAGGCGCCGCAGGATGTCCGCAAAAACGTCGCGACGCTCCTCGGCATCCCGCAGGACAACGTCACCGTGCACGTCACGCTCATCGGCGGCGGCTTCGGTCGCCGCCTCGGCTGGGACTACGCGGTCGAAGCGGCGGAAGTATCGAAAGCCGCCGGCGGTGGTCCGGTGCAGGTGCTCTGGAGCCGCGCGGACGACATGAAGCACGGCTACTTCCAGGCGGCGTCGCTGCATCAGATGAGCGCGGGCTTCGACGCCGACGGCAAGCTCGTCTCGTGGTCGCACAAGAAAGTCTCGTCGCCGCACAACGCGCGCTCGAAGCCGACCGCCGAGCAGATGCAGGATCCGACGTTCTTCCGCGACATCTCGTGGGGCGTCTACGACGTGCCGTACGACATCCCGTTCATCGAGACCGCGTACCTTCCCGTCGCGACGCCGGTGCCGATCGGACCGTGGCGTGCGGTGTTCTCGCCGTCGTCGACCTTCGCGCGAGAGAGTTTCCTCGACGAGCTCGCGCACGCCGCCGGCCTCGATCCGATCGAGTTCCGGCTCGCGCACCTCGGCGGCGCGGAGAAGCTCACGGCCGGCGACGTCACGATCGATCGCCCGCGTCTGCGCCGCGTGCTCGAAACGCTGCGCGCGAAATCCGACTGGGGCAAGCCGCTGCCGAAAGGCTCCGGCCGCGGGATGGCGTGCAACGTCTATGACGGCGACACGCACGTCGCGTACAGCGCCGAAGTCACCGTGCGCGAAGGAAAGATTCGCGTCGATCGCGTCGTCTGCGTCTTCGACTGCGGCGTCGTCGTCAATCCCGCGGGCATCGAGGCGCAGGTCGAAGGCGGCGTGATCTGGAGTCTCTCGTCGGCGCTGAAGAGCGAGCTCACGTTCCGCAACGGCGGCGCCGAGCAGTCGAGCTATCGCGACTTCGAAGTGCTGCGCATCGACGAGGCGCCGAAGATCGAAGTGCATCTGATCCCGAGCCACGGCGACACGCCGTTCGGCGCCGGCGAGCCGCCCGTGCCGCCGATGGTGCCGGCGCTTGTGAACGCGATTCACGCCGCGACGGGGAAGCGCGTGCGCAAGCTGCCGATCCGTGCCGAGGATCTCGCGTGAGCGCGCGCGTCAGCGCTTGAAGATCTGGCCGCCCTTCATCACGAGGACGACGTGCTCGAGCGCGCCGATGTCCTTCAGCGGATCACCCGCGACCGCGATCAGGTCCGCGTCGTAGCCCGGCGCGAGCGTGCCGATGCGATTGCCGAGGCCGAGGGACTCGGCGGAGAGTGACGTGGCGGACGTGATCGCGTCCATCGGATTCTGGCCGCCGGTGCGCACGCGGTATTCGAGCTCCTGAAAATTGCGGCCGTGCGCGCCGGCGACGGCGTCGGTGCCGAACACGATCTTCAGCCCTTTCGTCTTCAGCCCTTTCTGAAAGACGTCGAGGACGCGCGGCACCGCGTTCTCCATCGCGGCGAAACCTTCCGCGGTGTAGCTGCCGATGCCGAGGAAGTGCGACTTGTTCTCGAAGTAATTGCGGAAGACGAGGTCGGTGTTCGGATCGAAGTACGTCCCGTGCGCCGCCATGAGATCGAGCTCGGGCTGGCCGATGAGCGCGCCGTGCTCGATCGACGTGCAGCCCGCGAGCACCGCGCGTTTCACGCTCTCCGGTCCATGCGCGTGCACCGCCACGCGCAGCCCGCGCGCCTTCGCCTCGGCGCAGATCGTGTCCATCTGCTCCTGCGACATCGTCGGTCCGCCGCCGGTGCGGATGCTCTGCGACGCGAACACTTTGATCACGTCCGCGCCTTCGTCCGCGGCCTTGTCGACCTGCGTGCGCAGCTCCGCGACGGAGAGCTTCTCGTCGTACAGCGGATCGATGGCCGTGAGGATGCGCGGCCCGGGCAGCGTGCCGCGCGCGATCGCGTCGCGCAGCGGCTTGTCGATCGGTGCGCCGAGCGACTGCACCGTCGTGATGCCGCCCATCACCGTGCGATACGCGTTCTCGGCCGCGAACAGCGCGCTCTCCGCCGGCGTCTCGTTGCGGTCCGTTTCGTCATCGTGCGAGCGGCCGTCGGCGTCGAAGTGCCACGCGATGTGCACGTGCGTGTCGACGCCGCCCGGCATCAGCGTCGCGTCTTTCAGGTCGATATCGGCGCGCGTCGGATGTTCGTCGATGGCGACGATCTTTCCGCCGTCGACGACCACCGCGGCGTTCTGCAGCAGACGACCGCGCCCGTCGATCACGCGCGGAGCGCGGATGACGACGGGCGCGGCGAGAAGGTTCGTGGCGAAGAGCAGGGCAGCGATCAGCGCGCGCATGGCGCGTGATTCTACTGAGATGCGACGCGTTCGACGCCGCCGGTTTCCTTCGCCTTCGCGACGAGCTGGAGGAAGTCGGCGCGATAGCCGTTGTCGTCGCGCGCGCGGATCGAGCGCGCGAGCTGCTCGACGTCGTCGAACGACGCGTCTCCTTTGTTCGTCGAGCCGCGCAGGATCATGCCGAGCTCGGCGACCGACGCGGCGAGGCGCAGGTTGTCCGACAGCGCAGGTTCCGGCGCCGCGCCGACGACTTCGGTGAGCAGCTTGCTCGTGTCGCCGTCCGGCTCTTTGTAGCGGAGCTTCACGGTCGCGAGCTCGCTGCCGCCGGAGTGCTGCGCGGAGATGCTCTGGTACTTCAGCGGATCGACGCTCGCGTTCGGGATGTCGCCGCCCGGAGGAATGATCTCGTAGAGCGCGGTCACCGAATGTCCGGCGCCGAGCTCGCCCGCGTCCTTCTTGTCGTTGTTGAAGTCTTCGGCGCGGAGCAGGCGATTCTCGTAGCCGATGAGCCGGTACGCGCCGACCTGCGAGGGATTGAACTCGACCTGAATCTTCACGTCTTTCGCGACCGTGAAGAGCGTCGCACCCATCTCCTGCACGAGCGATTTCCGCGCCTCGGCGATCGTATCGATGTACGAGTAGTTGCCGTTGCCCTTGTCGGCCAGCAGCTCCATCTTCGAGTCTTTGATGTTGCCGGTGCCGAATCCGAGGACGGTGAGGAAGATGCCGTCGTTGCGCTTCGATTCGATGAGCTGTTCGAGCTCGCCGTCGCTGGTGACACCGACGTTGAAGTCGCCGTCGGTGGCGAGGATCACGCGGTTGTTGCCCTTCGGAAGGAAGTTCGCTTTCGCGGTTTCGTAGGCGAGCACGATGCCTTGTCCGCCCGCGGTCGAGCCGCCGGCCTGCAGGTTTTCGAGCGCGGAGAGGATCGCGCCTTTCTCCGAGCCCGGCGTTGACGGCAGCACGAGTCCCGCGCTGCCCGCGTAGGTGACGATGGCCACGCGGTCCTGCGGACGCAGCTGATCGACGAGAAGGCTCATCGCGCTCTGCACCAGCGGCAGCTTGTCCGGCTCGTCCATGGATCCCGAGGTGTCGATGAGGAAGACCAGATTGTTCGGCGGCAGGTTCTCGGTGCGGAGATGCTTCGCCTGCAGGCCGATGAGGAGCAGGCGATGGTCCTTCTGCCACGGACACGCCGCGAGCTCGGTGGTGATGGAGAAGGGATCGCTGCCTGAAGGATCGGGATAATCGTACGTAAAGTAGTTGACCATCTCCTCGATGCGCACGGCATCGCGCGGCGGACGCTCGCCGGCCGTCAGCAGCCGGCGCACGTTCGCGTACGACGCGCGGTCGACGTCGATGGAGAAGGTGGAGAGCGGGTTGTCGGCGGGACGGAGGAAGGTGTTCTCCTCGATGCGGCCGTACTCTTCGGTCTTCATCGGGACGTCGCGCTCTTTCGCGTCGAACAACGCGGTGTCGCCCGCGTTCGCCGCCCGCTGCTGCGGCGGTGGCGGCGCCGCGACGGGATACGCGTATCCGCCGTTCTCCGCGCTCATCGGCACGTCCGTGACCGCCGTATTCTTCTGACAGGACGCCAGCAGCAGCGCCGCCGCTGCCACAAGCCCGAGAGCCATTCGTCGCATGGTCATTCTCCTTTTGCACGCTTAGACGCGCGGCTCGTCCGAAGAGAAACACGCCAGCTGGCCTCGCTTCTGCTAGAGCGTTCCGTCATGCGATGGACACCAGGCGGAGTCAGCTCGGACATCGAAGATCGCCGCGGAAGCAGCGGCGGCGGATTCGGCTTCGGCCGCGGACCGACGATCGGCTGCGGCGGCGCAATCGTGCTGCTCGTGCTCAGCCTTCTGACGGGCAAGAATTTCTTCGCCCTCTTCGACGGCTCGGGCGGCGGCGGCGCGGTACAACAGCAACAACGCGCGCCGGGCGAACAGACGCCGCCCGCGAACCAGTCGCCCGCCGAGGCGAAGGAAGTGCAGTTCGTCTCGTTCGTGCTCGACGATCTGCAGAAGACGTGGGCGCAGACGCTCGATCAGAAGGGCGTCCGGTATCAGAAGACGACGCTCGTGCTCTTCCGCGACGCGACCGATACCGGCTGCGGCTACGGTCAAGCCGCCTCCGGTCCGTTCTACTGCCCCAACGACGGCAAGGTCTACATCGATCTCGGGTTCTACGACGAGCTGCAGCAGCGCTTCGGCGCGTCGGGCGACTTCGCGCAGGCGTACGTCCTCGCGCATGAAGTCGGACATCACATCCAGAATCTGATCGGCATCTCCGACAAGGTGCACAACGCCGAACAGAACGATCCATCCCGCGCGAACGAATATTCGGTGCGCCTCGAATTGCAGGCGGATTGCTTCGCCGGCATCTGGGGCCACTCCACCGAACAACGCAACATCCTCGAGTCAGGCGACGTCGATGAAGGTCTCGCCGCCGCCGCGGCCGTCGGCGACGATCGCATCCAGCGAATGTCCGGACGCGCCGTGAACCCGGAGAAGTGGACGCACGGTTCGTCCGAACAACGCGCCCAATGGTTCCGCCGCGGCTTTGAGTCCGGCAAGATCAGCGACTGCGACACATTCGGGCGTTGACGGGAGCGACCGGGAGCGCCTCCGGCGGGGCGGCGCGGCCGCCTGCGCTCAGGGCCTAGCCTAGACGCACGTGTTGCTGCCGGGAACGTCGTTCAGAGCAGCCGCACGTGCCAGCCTAAGCGCAGGCGGCCGCGCCGCCCCGCCGGAGGCGCTCCTCGTCGTTCGCTCAAGGCCGCACAGCACGCCGGCGCGGCGCGCGGGGCGCGGAGAAGCGGCCGGTGTCGGAACGCTCCACGCAGCCGTTCGGATACTTCGCCTCGACCCACCACTGCACGTCGCCGCCGAGCGTGGCGGTGAACGTCGTCGCGGTCGTCGTGCCGGCGACGCGCGGCTTCTGATCGTCTTCGGACACGAACAGCGTGTAGGTCGTGCCGGGCATCGTCGAGCGGCTCCACGTCAGCGTCACGCGGTTCGTCGCGACGATCGATTCGTGATTGGGCGACGTCACGAACGGTTGCAGCGACACGGCGCAGTTCGGGCCGCCGACGACGACGGTATGGTTCGCGAGCTCCTGCTCGCCGCGCCACCAGGCGAGGTTGAAGTCGAGCGACTCGAGAAAGCCGTACTGATCGCCGGCGCGCATGATCGCGGTCACGTTCGAGAAGTCGTTCGTGTGCACGATCGCGCCGTGCGAGAACGGATTACGTCCGACGAGTGCCGCGCCGTTCGCGTCGGTCTGCACGGTGAGATCGGCGTTGTTGTCGTAGTGCTTGCCGTACGGGCTATTGGTGCCGTCGTAGTGTCCGGACGGTGCCGTGGCCTGATAGATCTTCACCTGCCTGTTCGCGAGCGGGCGTCCCTGTGCGTCGACGAACGTGACGCGGTTCTGCGCGGGGAGATCGTTGAGGAAGCTGCCGAGGTTCTCGGGCTCGTTGTAGTGGCCGCGCGTGGCGCGCGCGCCGGCGATGCGGTTGAGCGCGGCCGCGCTGTAGCGGTCGAGGAACGTGTAGTGCTGCACCATGAGCCCGTGCTCCGACACGTCGTGCACCTGCGCGTTCTGGCGCGGCACGTCGAGATCGACCACGTGCAGCGGCGGCGCGTCGAGCACGTACCAGCCGTAGACGTCGACGAGATACCGCGCGTGCCCGAGCTCGTGCAGCAGCGAGTCGTCGAAGAACGCCTCGTCGTTGAAATGCTGCAGGCTGGCGAGCGACGGCTTGACGGGGTAGCCCCATTCGAGGTCGATGGTGCGGTCGTTCGGATCGGGAAAGTGCACGGCCTGTCCCGCGAGGTCGTTCCCCTGCGGGTTCTGGAGAACGCCGAGCGGCAGCGTGCCGTCGGGAACGACGACGATCTTCTCGACACGCATGCGATCGAGCACGCCGTCCGGCGTTTCGGGATAGATGGCGACCGCCGCCATGTCGTTGAACATGCGCATCCGCAGCTGGATCCAGTCGTCGAACGACGCCACTCCCGCGTGCAGTTGCGGCAGACGGCCGCGCAGGTAGTCCCAGACGCTCTGCTCGATCCAGAAGCCGGCCGCGATCGAGTCGGTGTAGACGAGCAGGTCGTTGTTCCGCTCTTCCGTTTCCACGAGCTCGTTCGCCGGATCGAGCTCGAGCTGCAGGCGGTGACGCGCGAACGTCCACGTCCACGGGAAGTCGACGGTGGCCAGCGCGCCGGCGGCGATCGTCACGACGCCTCGCCGTTCGACGTGACCGTCGAGGCGCCACTGATAGTCGATGGTGACGTCGCTGTCGCCGAGGTTGCGGATGTGGCCTTGCCAGGTGACCGAAGAGCCCTCGGCTGGCCAGCCTTCGACGCGCGGATTCGCGCTGTCCCACACGTAGTCGATGGCCGGCAGACGGCTGATCCACGCCGCGGAAACGTCATTCGCGGCGAACGCCGGAGTCGCGAACGCGAGAGCGATGACGATGAGAATCCTGCGCATCCGGCGCGAGGATAAACATCGTCGCGCGCATCAGCCGCGCGCGCGGAGATAGTTTTGCCAAAAGTTCAGCAGGATCGACGGATGCAGCTCGAAGATGCCGCGGTTCTCGTTCAGCCACGTGTTGTAGCAGCTGAAGCACGAATGCGCGGACGCGTGACGCCACGCCGTTTCGACGCCGTCGCGGAACGCGTTCTTCGGCTGGAACGAGCCGATCTGCAGGACGCACGGATAGATGTCGCCGTTCGGCTCGAGCTGCAGAAAGTACTTGCCCGCGGTGCACGGCGAGGCCTCGCCGCTGCGCTCGTCGCGCTCGCGCGAGAAGTCTTCCCACTGCAGCGTGCGGCCGTACGAGCGCGTCGAGAAGAGCACCGGCGCGCCGTCTTCTTTCGCGGCGATGATGCGCGCGATCACGTTGCGGATCTCGTCGGGCATCGGCATCCAGGATTTCGCGCCGCTGCCGTACATCTCCGGGTTGAACTGCGGGATCTGGAAGTTGACCATCACGCGGTAGCGGCGCGCGGTGTCGAGCAGCCAGTCGATCTCGCCAACGGTGTCGCGCGTGACGACGGCGCTGAGAAAAAAGTCGAGCCCCTCGGCGGCGCACGCATCGATCGCGTTCATGACTTTCTTCCACGTGCCGCGGCCGCGTTGCGCGTCGTGCGCGGCCTCGCTGCCGTCGATCGAGATCACGACCTCGTCGAGACGGCGCACGACGTCCATCTTCTGCGGGATGAGGAAGCCGTTCGTGACCATCGCCGCGCGCATGCCGTGTTGTTTCGTGACGTCGACGAGCTGCGCGATGTCGCCGTGGAGCAGCGGCTCGCCGCCGAGGAACTTGATGCGGACGGCGCCGAGCCGGGAGAAGTCGGCGAGCGTGCGGAGATGCGTGGCGAGATCGGCGCGCGGATCTTCGCGCTGCGGGCAGTTGCAGTAGCCGCACGACGCGTTGCAGGCGTTGAGCAGCGAGTACTGCACGAAGAACGGCCGCGGGCGGCCGGTGAGTTTCGAGGCGAGGATGCTGCCGCCGATGCGCAGCTTGTCGCGATTTTTCATGAGAGCTCGTCGGACGACAGGATTTTGGGGAACGATGCGATCTGCCGCGACCACGGATAGGCGAGGAGTGCCGCCGCCGAGACCGCGATGAGGAGAAACGCGAGTGCGGCGAAGCGCGCGGCATGACGCAGCGGACGCGCGGTGAAGAGCAGCGCGAATGCGAGCGCGATCGTCAGCAGCGCGGCGGCGTCGGTCGCGTACGCGCGTTGCGCGGCGTCGACGACGAGCGCGACGCCGGCGAGCGTGGCGAGGAGCGGCACGAGCGTCAGCAGCGCCGCGCGCCAGAGGAACACCGCGGGCAACTGCCGCGCGCGCGGGAGGAAGCGGAAGATCTCGCGGAGATACGCGTCGGCCTTGCGGTACTTGTGGCGCAGGAGCGCGCGCAGCGTGCGCGGCGAGCGCAGCTCGACGACGAGCGTCGCGCCGTGGCCGACGCGCAGCCCTTCGCTCATCGCGCGACAAGCGACGTGGACGTCGTCGGCAATCGTGTCGGACGGCAAATCGGCGAGCAGTGCACGTCGCGCGAGATAGCACGGCGCGGCGACGATGCCGGCCGAACCGCGCGCCGACTCGCGCTCGCGCAGCCAGTCCGTCGCGCGCCAGTGCAATGCCTCGAGCGCGTGCGCGGACGCGGGACGCACACGCGTGCCGACGACCCCGATGGACGCGTCGGACGCCGCGACGGCGACGAGCTCGTCGAGCGCGTTCGGCGCGAGCAACGCGTCGGCGTCCGTGGCGAGGATCCATTCGGCTCCGCGGTGGACGCGCAGCGCCTCGTTGATCTGCGCGGTCTTGTCGCGGAGGTTCGTCGCGAGCAGCGCGAAGTCGTCGCGGCCGTCGATCCAGCGCGCGATGCGCTCGACGCTGCCGTCGGACGAGCCGCCGTCGACGAGGACCACACTCTTCGGCGCGTAGGTGAGGGCGGCGAGGTTCTCCAGCTTCCGCTCGATGAGCGCCGCCTCGTCGAACACCGGCACGACGATGAGCACGTGCGGCAACTCGTGCGCCGCGGCTCGCTGCGCGCGCGGTCGCGGCGCCGTGAGCAGCCAGGCCGCGTAGCCGCCGACGACGCACACCGCGGTCGTGAGCAGCAGCGCGGCGAGGAGCAGGATCATCAGTTTTGGAGTGTAACCCGATCGCGCAGCGCCGCGCCGGAGAGCAGCGCGAGCAGCGGCACCATCGGCGCGCGGAAGCGGCTCGACCCCGGCACGCCGCCGCTCGCGACGACGAGATACGCGACGACCAGCGCGACGAACACCAACGGTACGCGTCGATCGCGCGCGATGCCGAGGAGTGGCAGCAGCACGAGCGGCGCGAGCAGCAACGCAAGCGCGAGGGCCGCCGCGAACAGCGCCGGCCGCGCGCGTGCAAACGCGAGCGCGCCGCGCGCGAGTCCACGATCGACGATGCCCGCGAGTGCGCCGCCGTTCTCCGGATACGCGCCGAAGAGGCGAGCGTATTCGACCGCGCCGGGATCGAAGAGCGTGCGCAGCATGCCCGCGACGTGCGTGCGCGCGTAGCCGAACGGATCGGTGCGGACGAGCGCGAGCCCGTCGCGCCGCATCGTCGCGTAGCGCGCCGGGCCGTCGATGCGCGCCGCGTCCGCGAGCATCCGTTGCCGCATCGCCACGAACGATTCGTGCTGCTGCCGCGCCGCGACGGAGCCGCCCGCGGAGAGATAGACCGCGTGATCCATGAGCGTCGTGAAGCCGGCGTACCGCGCGCGCGCGTAATTGCGCACGTGCCATGGCGCGAGCAGCAGCATGCACATTGCGAGAAACACGAGCGCGTGCCTCGCGGTTACGAACAGCGCCGCGAGTACGACGACGAACGCCAGCGGATACGCGATCGGCTTCACGTAAATCGCCGCGCACAACGCCAGCGCGCTCGCGAGGGTCCAACGCGCGTCGCGCGTTGCCAGCGCGCGAATCGCGGCGTACACGAACGCCACGAGCGCGCACGTGAACAGCGTCTCCGGCATCAGCTTCACCGACCAGAGCAGCATCGTCGGCTCGATCGCCGCGATCCACGCGCAAAGCCGCGCCGCGCGCTCGTCGAACAGCTCCCGCGCGAGCGCGTACGTCAGCGCGACGAGCAGCGCGGAGAGCAAGACCTGCGTCGCCAGCGGCACGAGCAGCGGATGCCCCGCGATCAATCCAAACGCGAGCAGCAGCGGATAGCCCGGCGTGCGGAAGAGCTCCGCCTGTCCGTTCGCATTTTCGAACGCGCCATGCGTCGCGATCGACATCGCCGGCGCGAGGTACGTCGCGGAGTCCACCGCGAGAAACGCGGTCGTGCCGTGCGAGCGCCACGCGACGAGCGCGAGCACGACGCGCAACGCCACCGCCGTCCCCATCGCCGCGCGCAGCGCACGCTCCTTGCTCACGACCTATCGTCGCACACCATGCACGTCATCCTCCTCGGCGACTCCATCTTCGACAACGGGTCCTACACGCGCGGCGAGCCCGACGTCGTCACGCACCTGCGCGAGCTCCTGCCGCGCTCCCATACCGCGACGCTGCTCGCCGTCGACGGCGCGGTCGTCGCGAACGTTTCCGCGCAACTGCGCCGCGTCCCCGTCGACGCCACGCACCTCGTGATCTCCGCCGGCGGCAACGACGCCCTCGGCAACACGGATCTCCTCGCGCTGCCGGTGCAATCGACGACCGAGGCGCTGGAGATTTTTCGGAAACGCAGCGAAGTATTCGAGAAGGAGTACGTGGCGATGGTGGGAACGGCGCTGCGCGCGAAGAAGCCGGTGACGCTCTGCACGATCTACAATGGCAACCTGCCGCCGGCGGAGGCGCGCATCGCGCTGCTGCTCTTCAACGACGTCATCCTGCGCACCGCGGTCGCGCACGCGTTGCCGGTCATCGAGCTGCGTCTCGTCTGCACGGAGCCCTCGGACTACGCGAATCCGATCGAACCGTCAGGACGCGGCGGACGGAAGATCGCGCAGGCGATCGTGCGCTCGCTCGAGGCGGCGACGATCGCGACGCGCGTGGTCATCTGATCGCTCGTCGCAGCCGTAGTTCCGTCGTCACGCCGCGGTGGCAGGGGATGCAGAGCGTCCGCAAATTCTCGAGATTCGAGTCGCCGCCTTCGACCACCGGCATGATGTGATCCGCCTCCCACCACGATTTGCGGCCGCAATGAATGAGGCCGTGCTCCTGCAGCATGCGCAGCTCGCGCATCCGCGTGCCGAACGGCATGCGCGCGATGCGCCGGCGCTCAGCTTCCGTGTCGATGCCGCAGAGCGCGCACACGCCGCGGTCGCGCGCGAAGACGCAGTCGCGCAGATACGACGGGCTCGACCGCAGCCGCCACTCGTGCACGCACGCGTCGGAACAGAACGTCCGCCTGCGCCCGCTCACCGCCCCTTTGCACCAGCGGCACATGGCGGCATTTTAGTTGCTCTCGCTTCGCGGGCAGGAGGTGTTCCGATGGGAATCGACCGCACGCCGAACCGCGGCATGTTCGGCTATGAAGGCGAGGGCTTCGACTACACGCCGGGGCCGCGCGGCTATCGCGATCTCGAGAACGATCGCAGCTGGAACGTCGGCCACGCCGACGATCGCGGCGCGCGCCCGTCGTACCGCGGGCGCGGCCCGAAGAACTATCAGCGAGGCGACGACCGCATCCGCGAGGACATCTGCGAGCGGCTCGCGGATGACGACGACGTCGACGCGACCGACATCGAAGTGTCGGTCAGCGGTGGCGTGGTCGTCCTCACGGGCAGCGTCAACGAACGCCACGCGAAGCGGCTGGCCGAGGATCTCGCGGAGTCGGTGCGCGGCGTGCGGGAAGTCGAGAACAACATCCGCGTGACGCGCTGAGCGTGCCGCGCGTTACGCGACCGGAGCGGCGACGTCGGCGGGCAACTCGATCGCGATGGCCGCGGCGTTGACGACCGCCGCGACGCGTACGGCGTCGTGGACCTGCTCCTCCGTCAGCCCGCCCTGCAGCACCGCCTGCTCGTGCGAGCGGATGCACATCTCGCAGCCGTTGATCGCGCTGACGGCGAGGCAGAACAGTTCGAAGTCCGGCTTGTTCGATGCGGGACGAGCGATGCGCTGCATGCGCAGCCGCGCCGGCATCCGCTCGTACGACTCCTTCGCGATCATGTGGCGGAAGCGGTAGTACACGTTGTTCATGGCCATGAGCGCCGCCGACGCGAGCGCATCATCGATGACCTCTGGACCGACTTCCTGTTTCGCGTCGGCCACGAGCGCATCGCGCAGACGCGCGTTGTGGGTGGCGACCGCCGAAGCGATCGCCACGCCCCACCGCTGCGCCGGCGTGAGAGAGCTCTGCTGCAGAACGCTCTGCAGGTTCAGCTTGATGTCGCGCGCGGCATCGGGGATTCCGGCGCGCAGCTCTTCCATCGCGGCGCTCATCGCTACGCCACCTTGATCGTGTCTTCGCCCTTCTGCCAGTTGCAGGGGCAAAGCTCGTCGGTCTGAAGGGCGTCGAGGGTGCGGAGCACTTCGCCGACGTTGCGGCCGACCGAGAGGTCGTACGCGCTGACCGAGCGGATGATGCCGTCCGGATCGACGACGAACGTCACGCGCAGCGCGACGCCGCCTTCCTTGTGCACGATGCCGAGCTCGTTGGCGAGCTTCGGGTTGATGTGCACGAGCGGAGTGGGCATGTCGGCGAGGTCCGGATGCGCGTTGCGCCACGCGAGGTGCGAGAACTCGTTGTCGGTCGAGCCGCCGAGAACGACGGCGTCGCGGTCGGCGAAATCATTCGTGTGGCGGCCGAACTCGACGATCTCCGTCGGGCAGATGAAGGTGAAATCCTTCGGATAGGCGTAAAAGACCAGCCACTTGCCGGCGAAGTCCTTGTTCGTGACGTCCTTGAACTCTTTGCCTTTTTCGCGGCCGACGTTCGCCGTCACCTTGAACTCGGGAAACTTGTCTCCAACAGTCAACATCTTGATCTTCTCCTTTTGCGTACTGTGCCCGGCGCGGGGCCGGGCGGGTGATTCACTTGGTGCGTTTCGGCGTGCGGCGGAGCTTGCCGCGCATCACCACCTGGTAGTCGTGGACGTCGTACTCGCGCAGCGACTCGATGTTGCAGACCTGCACGCGCTCCCACGGCACGTCGTGGATCGCGCCGGTGGACTCGTCGATGAAGTGATGGTGCGTCTCCGTGATCGGGTCGAAGATCACGCAGTCCTCGGCGATGGTCAGGCGCTGCAGCAGGCCCTTGTCGACGAAGAGGTTCAGCGTGTTGTAGACCGTCGCGCGGGAGATCCACGGGAACTTCTCTTTGACCCGCTTCCAGACGAGGTCGGCGGACGGATGCTCCAGCGTGCGCAGGACGTAATCCGCCACCGCCACGCGCTGCGCGGAAGGCTGGATGCCATGCTCGCGCAACTGCTCGCCGGGCTCATGTTTGACGTTCACGAAATTTAGAATAAGTCTAATCGGGATGATGTCAAGTTTCTTTTTCGCGTCCACCGTGCATGTCCTTTGCTCTTCCGAAGGCGGAGGCAACCATGAGAGACGACCAACGCGGTCCCGATCCGAAAGCCGGCTCGCCGGACCGCAAGACGCGCGTCAAAGGTGACCGTGTCATCCATATCGTGAAAGGCAACCTGTACCAGGGCGACGCCGCGGAACGCCCGCGCGGACTGACCACCGAACAGTGGGAGTCGCAGCGCACCGGCGCGAAACTCGACGAGCGCCAGACGCGCGAGGCCGCGCACGACGGCCTCGGCGGCAAGCAGCAGGTCGAGCGGCTCGACGGCACTGACGACGTCGCAAGCACCCGCAAAGGCCGCGGCTAAAAACTTTCGGACACGGTGGACGTTCCGTCCGCCGCGTCCGACCTTCCGTTCCTCACCGATCCTGTTAGACTGACGGCGTTCCCGAAATCTATAGGTCCCGCGGCTCGCCGCGGCTGCGTAAGACGCCTAAGCGTCACTGGGTCCGATGAACGCGGAAGAGACGTACCTCGAGCACCTTGGCACGATCGAGCGCATCGCCGCCTTCGTCGCGCGCCGGGACCATCTCAACCGCGACGAGACCCTCGAGTTCATGCAGGAGGTCCGCGTCCGCCTCCTCGACGACGACTACGCCGTCATCCGCAAGTTCGAGGGCCGCAGCTCGTTTTCGACCTACCTCACGACCGTGATCGCCCGCCTCGCGCATCAATGGCGCGTCGAACGCTGGGGGAAATGGCGCCCCTCCGCCGAAGCCAAACGCCTCGGCGACAAGGCCATTACGCTGGAACGCCTCGTCACCCGCGACGGCTACACGTTCGACGAGGCGGTCAAGGTATTGACCACCCCGGCCGGCTCGCAATACACCGCCTGCGAGCTCGAGGCGATCTACGTCCGCCTCCCGCCCCGCACCCCCCGCCCGACGATCGTCTCGGAAGAGGTGAGCGCCGACGCGCCCGCCGTCGACGCCGGCGCCGACGAACGCGTCGAGATCCATGAGCGCGAACGCGCCGCCCGCACCGCCGCCCGCGCCATCGACGAGCTCCTCGGCACTCTCGACGCCGAGGACCGCCTCATCCTGCAGATGCGCTTCTGGCACGCCCTGAAAGTGCCCGACATCGCGCAAAGGCTGCACATCGAACAGAAGCGCCTCTATAAGCGACTGGACCGGCTTTACGGGACGATGCGACGCACGCTCGAGCGGGCTGGCGTCGCAAGGAGCGATGTCGCCACGCTTCTCGATCGCGGCGACACGGACATCCACTTCGATTTCTTTTCCCATGGTGGGGAAATCCATGCCTTCCGTCCCACCAATCCCGTAGGTGGGCCTCCCACAACGAGTGGGACTTCCGGAGGGGCGAAGGTCACAAAAGGGGAGGGCGCAATTCCATGAGCACTCTCACCGAACCGTCCAATCATCTCGACCCGGAGACCCTCGCCGGCTTAGCGGATGGCACATTGGACGCGAGCGCCCGCCGCGCGGCAATCGAACACGTCAGTGTTTGCGGCGAGTGCCGCTCTGTCTTCATGACGGCGACCGAGCTCTCCACCGCGGCTCAGCCCACTCGAATCCGGCCTTTCCGCTCGCGTTGGTGGATGGCTGCAACTGCGGCGCTGCTCGCGGCGATTGCGGCTTTGTACGTCTATCGTTTCCTGCCCGGCCGTTCCGGCTCGGCGGATATCGCCAAGCTGATTGCAGCTGCGGACGATCTCGAGAGTCGCCCGATCGAGGGACGATTGAGCGGAGGTTTCTCGTACAAAGAGTACAACCACATGCGCGGTGGCGAAGGCGGCCAGGACGGCAGCGACAAAGGCGACGAGCATCGCTGGGCGCTCATGGCTGCGGCAGCGGACATCCGCCATGCCGCCGACGCGCACGCGACGCCGAAGAACCTACACGCCGTCGGCGTTGCCGAGTTGCTGCTCGGCGACCCGCGAGCGGCAGTCACGACGCTCGAAAAAGCGTTGACGCGTGAGACGCATCAGTCATCGATAAGTGCGGCAATCACCGCCTCGCAAGACGCTACGTTGCTCAACGATCTCTCCGCCGCCTATTCGGCGCGCGCCCTCTACACGCGCGCGCGCACGGATGATCTCGCCGCAGCGGAGTGCGTCCAGCGAGCATGGAACCTCGAGCATTCGCCCCCCATCGCCTGGAATCGTGCACTCGCCCTGACCGCGGTCGGTCTTCAGGAGGACGCAAAGGTTGCCTGGGCCGATTACCTCCGCCTCGATCCGCAGTCGCCTTGGGCGACCGAGGCGCGACAGAAGCTATCCGATCTCAATGAGCCGACCAGCAGCAGCTCGTGGGACGGGGGCGCTCTTCTCGCGCGCGCGATCGCGCGATCCGACGCGGCGGCGATTGCGCGCCTCGTGGCCGAGCATCCACGACAAATGCGCGACGCCGCAGAGGCGCGGATCGTCGATGGAGCGGATTCTGACGACTTTGCCCTGCGAACCGCTGCCGCCACGTTCGAACGCCGCGGCGATGCTTTTCTCGCCGCGGCATTGGCGGATCTGCGGCGCAACGGTTCCGCGGGCGCGGCGTCCGGCTTACAGGAACTGCGGCAGGGGCAGCAACTTCAGAAAACCGATGTGCAACGGGCGGCGACGCTTCTTGAAGCCGCCAGCGAGCATCTGCGGGCATATACGCGGCTGGAGTGGCTTTCGCGTCTCGCGACTGCCCGTGCGCAGTGGTATTGCGCACGCTACGACGTTGCATTGCGCGAGATCGCGCGCGTCCGCGGTTCGCCAGCCTACGACGCGAAACGGTACCCGACCCTTGACGCGAGGCTGTCATGGATCGAAGGCTTGGCGTACGTTGCGTCAGACCGCGCCGGCGCCGCCGGCCGTCCCTACGCCTCGGCGCTGGCGCAACTCACAAAGGCCGGCGAAACCGACACGATTGCCGCTCTCCAGGCAATGATCGCCGAGCGAGCATCGTACCTCCGAGCGGCCGACGACGGTTGGGGGGCGCGCATCGAGGGAATCGCCGGGTTGTACCGAGCGGGCGATCACGACCGGCTGCATGTTTCCCTGCAGGAGATGCTCCAGTCTCTGCTGCGCGATGACCAGCATCCACGGCTTGCGGTCGCAGTGGCGAGCAGGCTCAAGACGATCGCGAACGTCAGCGGCGATCCGACTGCGATCGCGGACGCCGATCTCTGGTACGCGGTCGCTATGCATCGTTCTGGCGCGCGCGGTCGTGCAGAGGCAGCATTTCGACGCGCGTCCTACGCGGCGACTGCAATCGCCGACCCGTCGACGCGCGAGCGCGCGGTCGAGAACTACGACGCGGTTTTGGCTCGGACGATTGCCGCCACCGAACCTGCAATCGCCATGACGGCTGCAAATCGCTACCTCGGCCGCACGGCGCGGCGTTCCGACACGTTTCGTGTCGCCGACGTGTTTCTCGCGCGCGGCATCGCGCACCAGCAACTGCGCGATTCGCATGCAGCGCGTGCCGATTTCCGAACGGCGCTGCGGTACGTGGAGCAGCAACGACGCGAGCTCCTGAATCCCGTGGAGCGGATCTCGTATCTCGACGTCGCGGCGGAGGCGAGTCAGCGGCTGCTAGGAGAATTGTCGCGCGATGGGGAGTGGGGAGAGGCGCTGATCGTCGCCGAACACTCACGGGCACGGCTGCTCGCGGAGCGTCGCAATGTCGCGCCGCAGAACGACGCACGCGCAATCGCCGCGCAGGTGCCGGCGAACACGGCGCTCCTCGAGTGGGCCGTCTTGCCGGACGCGCTGCTCGTGTGGTGTGTGACTTCGAACGATGTGATTGGCGTGCGGATCGCAGCGCCGACGGAGACGGTTGCGGCGGCGGTGCATCGAGTCGCCACATGCATGGCCCAGCTCTCCTTGCCGTGTGAAGGCGCGGTTGCCGACCTCCACGACTTGCTCTTGCCGTTGGCCTTGCGCGCACGCGTGGGTCCAAACGAGATGCTCGTCCTGGTTCCGGATGCTGCCTTCGACGACGAGGTGCCGTTTTCGGCGTTATACGACCGAAGTCGTGGCGAATACCTGATCGAGCAGCACGCGGCGATCGTCGCACCGAGTGCGGCGGTAGCACTCTCCGGTGCGGCTGCCTCGTCAGCACGAGATACTGTCCTTGTGGTTGCCGAGCGTGCTGCCGGCGGCGATCGCCAGCTCACGCCGCTGGCGAGCGCCGACGCCGAAGCTCGTGGTGTGATCGGGGCCTATCCGCGGTCGACCAGTTTCTACGACCGGCAGGCGACGCAGGACGTCATTCGCGCCGCGGCTACGGACGCGGACGTCATTCACCTCATTGGTCACTCGAAGCCGGCGACGAGTGCCGATGACGGTCCTGGTTTTGCGCTCGGCGCGCAGGAGACGACCTTGTCGCCGGAGACGGTCGGTTCGTGGACGCTGAGACGGCAGCCGCTCGTCGTGCTCGCGAACTGCAGGACCGCCACCGGAAAAACGCGGAGGGCTGAAGGCTCTCTCAGTCTCGCGCGAGCCTTCCTCGCCGCCGGAGCCGGAGCCGTCGTCGCTCCTCTGTACGACATCGACGATACGTTTGCTGCGACTTTCTTCAGTTCATTTCATCGCCGCATCCGCGGCGGAATGACCGCCGCCGACGCATTGCGCGGCACACAACTGCAATATCTCCATTCCCCAAGTCCGCTCCGCCGAAGGCCTCAATATTGGGGCGCACTTCGCGTCCTTGGGCCGATCGAGCGGCGTTTGCCGGCGCAAACGATCTCCGCCTGACCTCCCGAACTTTCATCGGGAAAACGAGCGCCGCGTCCCTCCATTGTGCAGCAAGGAAGCGGCAACGCTGCTGCGCAGGTCCGGGTCGATTCGCGAACAATCTATGACTGGTACTACACCGACGCGCTGAGCGTGTGCTCACGCTGTCCCTGCCACACCACCACACAAAGGAACGATTATGAAGGATGTACACATCATTTTCACAGGTATCACGGCACTCGTACCTGATGACACGGGCGCGACCGTAATACTCAAAAATTTCAGCGACGCACCCGAGCCGCATCAGGCTTATGTGCTCGCCGAGTCGGCGGCGCTGCAGCCCGGCTCGACCCGCGTGCCGGACGAAATCGACAATCATCGACGGCTAAAAAAAGTACCAGCTACACTCAGCGCGTTCTATCTCGACGGCAAGGCCTTGTCGATCGACGAGATGCCACAGACGGGCTTCTCGATGAACACACTCTACATCCTGCCGATGACGGCCGCGGTCCCCAACCCCGTGCACGCCCGTTTCTCACAGACTGTCTTCGCGTCGACCAACCCTCGAATCGTCTCGGGCCGGTTGAAGCTCACTGGGGGCCATCTATCCGCGACATGGGTCGCGCCCAAATTCAAATGGGGCTTCGCTGAAGAAGGCCCCTTCGATCAGTTCATCGCGCAGGACGTTTGCCTAAACTTTCAGACAGACAAAGAATTCATCACACTGCGCATGACAGACGCCGCCGGTACCGACGTGCTGAAGATCGGCTCGGTCGGAGGTCTGAATACAATCGAGGTGCGCATCGGCAACGTGCCCTCGGAGGAAATCATCCTCGACGACGAGCTCGATGGAATGTCGGACTGCGAGGTCGATCGGCATTTTCCACTGTATTACACAATGTGCCACACGCCCCCGCCGGCGCCGCTGCGTTATCTCTATGGCCATACCGACCCTGTGGGGCTGCCGCATCCACCGCAGGAGACGCATTCACACCGGCTCAATCAGGTCGATCTGATTGAGAACCCGCCCGCTGAGATGACTTTCGCATTGATCGCGCAACAGTACGACGCCGGCGTGCGAACCGCGCCCGTCATTCGATACGGCACCGCGGGTGGACACAATTGTCCGCCGGCGCTGTGGCTGCCATAAGGAGAATTCAGCATGTTTCGTAACAATGAGATTCTGTTAACCCAACCGCTCGCAGCGACGCCGAGGCTGCATGCCGCTCCCGTGACGTGGTGCGGCGCAGAGCAAAACGAATGGTGCTGGGCAGCGACTGTGCAGATGGTTCTGAAGAGTCGTGGAAGCACGAGAAGCCAGTGCGAGATCGTGCAGACGTTTCTGCAGGATGCGTCCCTTGATTGTTGCACCCGACCCTTCCGGTGCAATGTTTCCTGTGACTCTCGGGACTTCGAAACCCTGGTGTGCCCCACCGAAGGTCTCACGGTCTCGCCCGCTCCGCAGCCGCAGCTGTCCTTCGCGGAAATACAAACAAACGTCGTTGACGAGAATAAGCTCCTGATCCTCGGCTTCCGCCGCGCGAGCGGCCGGAGGGTGACCGGTCACATGGCGCTGGTCGTCGGCGTCTCGGCTCCGGACCAGGTAATGATTCTCGACTGCGCAAAGAACAACTCCACTGGAGCCGTACCGCGGCCGCACCTGCCGACCGGCTATTACGGCACGTGGGTCCAGACGTGGATCGTCGACTGAAGGGAAGGACTCATCATGGCACTGACTGACACTTACGAAGTACCGGAAGCATTGCGCGACGACATCGCCGCACGCTTTACGTCATTGTTCGGCGTGTTGCGCGAGAGCAGGGTCGCACTCGAGCAATCCATTGCCGTGTGGACGTACAAAGGAGAGGTTCCGCCGGAGGCGACGCGGATCGAAGAGATCGCCGAGCATACTGGCTGGCATCATCAAGTGCGAGTCGGCGAGCGCGCGTCCGCGTTTGCACGCTCGCGCACCGAGCAGGTCGTCGAGATCGCAGCTGGTTTCATGGCGCTGCAAATCGAGGAGATCGTGGATGGAGCAGACTCCCGGCCCGAGGTGCTCATTCGTATCCTCGATGTCCCGGAACAGTTGCTTCAGGCGGTCTGGCTGAAGTATCCGGACCGCGATGACCTTTACATCGTTGCCGGTACGGGTAACGCGATGGGACAGCACGTGTCCGGCGCGGTATTCCTTGCGCTGCTAGGCCGCGAACCGGCGGTCACCGGCGTGGAACTGTAGTAAGAACCAAAGGCATCAGAGCTGGATCGAAAGATCCAGCTCCTGATGCCTCCCCACCTTCCCCTCGTACAGCTTTGCGTCCGACTCCGCCAGCAGCGTTTCGATGGTGCTGGCGGAGCCGGCCGTGGAGAGGCCGGTGCCGAGGTTGATGGAGATGACGCTGCCGGAATGGGTCCAGCGGAGGGCGGCGATTCTGGCGCGGATCCGTTGCGTGATCGCGCGGGCTTCGGGGGTGGGGGTGTCGGGGAGGAGGAGGACGAACTCGTCGCCTCCATAGCGGGCGATCACGTCGCCGACGCGCGTGTGGGCTTTGAGGCAGGCGGCGACGTCGGCGAGGATGCGGTCGCCCATGAGGTGGCCGTAGCTGTCGTTGATCTGCTTGAAGCGGTCGAGGTCGAAGAGGACGACGGTCATCGTGCGGCCGGCGCCTAGGATGCTTTCGGCGGCGCGGAAGAGTGCGCGGCGGTTGGCGATGCCGGTGAGCTCGTCGGTCAGGGCGAGCGTCTGCAGTTCTTCGTTTTCGACCTGGAGGCGGCGTTCCATGGCCAGGCGTCGTGCGGCGCTGCGGAGCTTGGCCACGATCTCGGAGTCGGTCGACGCTTTGGTGAGAAAGTCATCGAGGCCGCTGTCGAGCGCGCGGAGCTTCACGTCGGCGCCGTCGTTCGCGGTGAGGAGGATCGTGTAGAGGCCGGGGAACGCGCACGCGGTGCGTGCCTGGCGCACGGTCTCGATGCCGTCCATGCCGGGCATGGTGAGATCGCTGATGAGGATCTCGATGTCGCCGTCTTCGCGGATGCGCTCGATCGCGGTCGGACCGTCGAAGGCGGTCACGACGTCGAAGCCGGCGCGAGTCAGGACGACCTCGAGGCGGCGGAGGTAAGCGGAGTCATCGTCAACGGCGAGAACGCGCGTGGGAGTCGGGGGCTCCAGTTCGTTCCGTCGTCGTGCGGGTGTCTCGTAGCGGGTCGCCATTGAGGGCGCGTTCGGAGCAAACGAGGTGCCGGTTATTTGCTGCGCGTGACGGGGGTCACAAAACCGGCTACTCTCTCGCCCGAGTTTGCGTCTGAAACGACTCCTTCCATTGCTGGGAATCGCTGTTGCGGTCGCCGCGTGGCAACTCGCGGTCGCGGCCTCGCCGCGCACGCTCGTGCCGACGCCGTGGCAAACGTTGCGCGCGATCGGCGAGCTCGCGGAGAAAGGGCTCCTCGTCCGCTACGTCGTGGCCTCGCTCTTCCGCGTGACGTGGGGCTACCTTGCGGCGGTCGCCGTCGCGGTGCCCGCGGGCGTCACGTTAGGCCTCTCGCGACGCGGCGACAGCGCGGTCAATCCGATCCTGCAGATCCTGCGGCCGATCTCGCCGCTCGCGTGGATTCCGATCGGCATCCTCTGGTTCGGCGTCGGCGACGCGGCGGCGATCTTCCTGATCTTCCTCGCCTCGGTGCTGCCGCTGACGACCGCGACGGTCGAAGCGGTGCACAACCTCGAAGGCGTGCATCTCGCGGCGGGGCGCAACTTCGGACTCTCGCACGCCGAGCTCGTGCGGAGCGTCGTCGTCCCCGGCATCCTTCCGCAGCTCATCGTCGCCATGCGCATCACGCTCGGCATCGCGTGGCTGGTCGTCGTCGCCGCGGAGATGATCGCGGTGAACTCCGGTCTCGGCTTTCTCATCGTCGACGCGCGCAATGCCGGCAACCGTTACGACCTCGTCGTCGCCGGCATGGTGCTCATCGGTCTCATCGGCATCGGCCTCGACCTGCTCATGCGCCGGCTCGAACGGCTGCCATCCGTGCGCTGGGGGTACGCCGCGGAATGAAGGTTCACTTCGACTCGATCGGCATGCGCTTCGGCGGCGTGCGCGTGCTCGACGACATCAACCTCTCGGTCAACGCAGGCGAGTTCGTCTGCATCCTCGGCCCCTCTGGCTGCGGCAAGTCGACGCTGCTCAACATCGTGGGCGGATTCGTGACGCCGACCGAAGGGCGCGTCACCATCGACGGCGAGCCGGTGACGGGACCTGATCCGCGGCGCATCTTCGTCTTTCAGGAGCGCGGCGTCTTTCCGTGGCTCACGGTCGAAGAGAACATCGGCTTCGGACTCTTTCGCCAAAAGGACGACGAGAAGCGCGCGCGCATCGCGCGGTACGTGCAGCTCGTCGGCCTGCAGGGATTCGAGCGTTCGTATCCGCGCGAGCTCTCGGGCGGCATGAAGCAGCGGCTCGAAGTGGCGCGCGCGCTCGCGGTCGATCCCGACGTGCTCTATCTCGACGAGCCGTTCGGCGCGCTCGACTCCATCACGCGCCTGCAGATGCGGCGCGAACTGCTTCGGATCTGGCAGGCGGAGCGGAAGACGATTCTCTTCGTGACGCACGACATCGAGGAATCGGTGCAGCTCGCGGACCGCGTGGTCGTGCTGTCAGCGCGGCCCGGACGCGTGCGGCGCGTCGTCGACGTGAATCTCGCGCATCCGCGCGATCTCAGCGATCCGCGATACATCGCGTTGCGCGATGAGATCTTCGGGGAGATCGGGCTGGCGCATCAGATATGAAGGCAGAAGGCAGAAGGCAGAGGGCAGAAGGACGCATCCGTGCGGTCGTGCTCGGCCTCGTGCTGCTCGCGTTCTGGGCGCTCGCCGTCGTCGTCAGCGGAACGAAGATCTTTCCCTCGCCGATGGACGTCGTGCGCGGACTGCTCGAGCTCGCACGACGAAAACTGCTGTGGGCGTACATGGGCGACTCGTTGTTCCGCGTTGCGTGCGGCTATCTCGCGGCGGTGGCGATCGGGATTCCGGTCGGCCTGGCGATGGGGTGGTGGAGCTCGCTCGCGCGCGCGGCGAATCCGGTCATTCAGATGCTGCGGCCGATCTCGCCGCTGGCGTGGATGCCGCTCGCGGTGATCTGGTTCGGCGTCAGCAATCTCGCGCCGATCTTCCTCATCTTCCTCGCCTCGGTGTTCCCGATCATCGTGGCCACGATGAACGGCGTGCGCAACGTGCCGCCGATGTACGTGCAGGCGGGGCGCAACTTCGGGCTCTCGACGCGGGCGCTCATCACGCGCGTGCTCTTTCCCGCGATCCTGCCGCGCATTCTGGTGGGGCTGCGCATCGCCTTCGGCGTCGCGTGGCTCGTGCTCGTGGCGGCGGAGATGATCGCCGTCGACTCGGGGCTCGGCTATCTCATCATCGACGCGCGCAACGCCGGCAAGCGCTACGACCTCGTCGTCGGCGGCATGCTGCTCATCGGCCTGCTCGGACTGATTCTCGACACGCTGATCCGCCGCGCCGAGACGCTGCGCGCGGTGCGCTGGGCATTTCACGAATGACACGAACGAAAGGAGGAGTCGCGTGCGAAAGATCGGAGTCGCCGTTGCCGCATGGCTGGCGTTCATCACTGCCGCGCACCTGTCGATGAACGTCGACTGGAAGGTGCTGCTCAACGATCGATTGCCGGAACGCGAGCGCAAGCTCAACGTCGCCTACATCCCGGTCACGTGACACCTCGCGTGCCCGGTCACCGACTACATCTCCGCCTACTCGAAGTCGGGGCATCTGTTCATTCCGCGGATGTTCCAGGGGTTCCCTGAGATCAAGGAAGCGCTGATCTCGAACCAGATGCAGGCGGCGTTCATGGTCGCGCCGATGGCGATTGCCCTGCGTGCTCAGGGCGTTCCGATCAAGATCGTCTACCTCGGACACCGCTACGGAAGCGCCGTGGTCGTGCAGAAGAACGGACCGGTGCATTCGTTCGCCGATCTGAAAGGGAGGATTGTGGCCGTGCCGAGCCGCTACTCGGACGAGCGGCTGATCCTCTTCCGCGCGATGGCGGCGAACGGCATGAGCGCGCGCGACCTGCGGCTTGTCGAGATGGCGCCGCCGGACGTCGCCGGCGCGCTCGCGGCCGGCGCAATCGACGCGTTCTCGATGGGCGAGCCGTATCCGTCGCAGGCCGAGTCGGCTGGCTTCGGGCGCGTGCTCTTCCACGCGCGGCAGTACTGGCCGGACTTCATCTCTTGCGTGCTCGTCGTGCGGCAGGACGTCATCGACCGCAGGCCGGAGGCGGTGCAGGTGCTCGTCGACGGCATCGCGCGGTCGGGACTGTGGCTCGAGAACCCGCCGAAGCGCCGCGCGCGCCGCGAGCACGCCGCCGATTTCGTCGGCCGCTTCTACTATCGCCAGGATCCGAAGCTGCTCAAGTGGGCGCTGACGAAGCCGCTCGAACGCGTGCAGTACCAGCCGCTCACGCCGCTGCGCAAAGACTTCGAGCTGATCGTCCGGCTGATGCGCGAGACCGGAGTGCTCGACCATGACATCGCGTTCGAGGACTACGTCGACCCACGGTTCGCCGAGGGGGCGAAGCATGAGACGGAGTGGCGCTACGAGCCGGGCGACGCGAGCGCGGAGTAGGCGACGGCGAAGCGGTCGAAGTCGGCGAGCGACATCGTCTCCGCGCGGACGTCGAGGTCGATGGCAGCGCGCTGCATCAAGGACAGCACGTCCTCGCGCGTGAGGTTCCGCCAACCGGTCAAGTTGTTGACCAGCTTCTTCCGGCGCATGCGGAACGACGCGCTGACGAGATCGAGTACGAGCGTGCGCTCGGCGGCCAGCTGCGGATCGCGCGGGTCGAGCACGACCACGGCGCTGCGTACTTTCGGCGGCGGATGGAACGAGCGCGGATCGAGCGTCATGGCGATGCGCGCGCTCGCGAACGCGGCGACGTACAGCGTGAGATAGCCGTACGGATCGCTGCCGGGCTTGGCCACGACGCGGTCCGCGACTTCCTTCTGCAGCATGAACACCGCGCGGCGGCAGTGCGGGTCGGCGATGACGCGGCGGAGGATCGGCGTGCCGACGTTGTACGGCAGGTTGCCGACGGCGCGATACGGCGTCTCCGGCAGCGGAGCGTCGACCGCGTCCTCGTTGCGCAGCGTCAGCCGCTCGCCGAAACGCGCGCGCAGTCGCGCGGCGAGCTCGGGATCGATCTCGATGGCGACGAGCGGATTCGGCAGCGCGACCAGTTTTTCGGTGAGCACGCCTTCGCCGGGGCCGATCTCGAGCACGACCTCGTCCGGCTGTGCGTCAACCGCTTCGACGATCTTCGCCACGGCGCCGCGATTGCGGAGAAAGTTTTGACCCCACTTTTTCTTCGGGCGCACGGCGCGCAGTTTAGACTGATCGCCGCATGCAGGAAGCCACCGAACAGGCTCATGAGACGCTTGCGCGGCTGCGCGCCGAGGTCGGGCGCGTCGTCATCGGGCAGGACGCGATCGTCAACCGTCTGCTCATCGCCATTCTGATCCGCGGCCACGTGCTCGTCGAAGGCCTGCCCGGCCTCGCCAAGACGCTGCTCGTGAAGACGCTCGCGTCGGCGCTCGACGCCACGTTCAAGCGCATCCAGTTCACGCCCGATCTGCTGCCCGCCGACATCACCGGCACGCAGATCTTCGATCCCGCCGGCCGCACGTTCAACGCGCGCCTTGGCCCCGTCTTCGCGAACCTCATCCTCGCCGACGAGATCAACCGCGCGCCGGCGAAAGTGCAGAGCGCGCTGCTCGAGGCGATGCAGGAGCGGCAGGTGACGATCGGCGATCAGTCGTACGCGCTGCCGGATCCGTTCGTCGTGATCGCCACGCAGAACCCGATCGAGCACGAGGGAACGTATGCGTTACCCGAGGCGCAGGTCGATCGGTTCGTGATGAAGCTGAAGGTGGAGTATCCGAGCGCGGAGGAAGAGCTGCGGATGCTCGGGTTGTATCTCGATCCGACGCGCGAGAGCGTCGGCGTGCAGCGCGTCTTCGGCATCGACGAGATTCATCGCGTCGCGAAACTCGCGGCGAGCGTGCACACCGACGAACGCATCGGCCGGTACATCGTGCAGCTCGTGAACGCCACGCGCCGGCCGGCAGACTTTCGGTTGCCGTCGCTGGCAAACCTGATCTCGTTCGGCGCGTCTCCGCGCGCCACGCTCGCGCTCGCGCACGTTGCGAAAGCGCACGCGTTCCTCGGCGGGCGCACGTACGTCGTGCCGGAAGACGTCAAGGCCGTCGCTCACGACGTGCTGCGGCACCGGCTCGTGCTCAGCTACGAGGCGGCGGCGGAGCAGATGCCGGCCGATCGCATCCTCGACCAGATCCTGGGAGCGGTCGCGGTGCCGTGAGGTTCCGGCGCCGGACTCCCGACCTGCGCGCGCCGGTCGTGCGGCGCGTGCGCGACCTCGAGCTCGTCTCGGCGCGCATGATCCGCGCGGGCTTCGCGGGCGACTACCACTCCGCGTTTCACGGCCGCGGCATCGAGTTCTCGCAGGTGCGCGAGTATCTGCCCGGCGACGACATCCGCACGATCGACTGGAACGTCACCGCGCGCAGCGGCGTGCCGCACGTCAAGGAGTTCATCGAAGAGCGCGACCTCACGATCCTCATCGCGGTTGATGTCTCCGGCTCGATGGCGTTCGGCTCGGTGGACTGGCGCAAGTGCGATCTCGCGGCGGAGCTCGCGGCCGTGTTCGCGTTCTCCGCGGTCGAGAACTCCGATCGCGTCGGGCTGCTGCTGTTCTCGGATGCGATCCGCGCGTACATCCCGCCGCGGCGCGGACGAGCGCACGCGCAAGTCCTCGTGCGCGCGGCGGTGGACGCGGCCATGCGCGGGCCGCACGGGCGCGCGGACCTCGAGCTCGCCGCGGGGTTTCTCGAACGCGTCGCGGTGAAGCGCGCGGTCGTGCTCGTGCTGTCGGACTTTCTCGAAATCGCGTTCGAGCGGCCGCTCAAGCGCCTCAACCGCAAGCACGACGTCATCGCCGTGCCGATCGTCGATCCGCGCGAGGAGCGCTTTCCCGACCGCGGGCTGGCGCGGCTCGTCGATCTCGAGAGCGGCGGCGCGCGCCTCGTCGATCTGCGGCGTTCCGGCGTCGCGCAAAGCGGCGCGCTGCGGCGCACGCAGCTCGAGCGTCGGCTGCGCGCGTCGGCCATCGATCACCTCGCCGTGTCCACGGCTGTTCCCTACGACCGCGCGTTGCTGCGCTTCTTCCGCGAGCGGAGCGCGCGCCAGCACCGACCGGCATGATCCTTCCCGTTCTCGCACTGGCGATCACCGCGACGTTTCAACCGGCCGCGCCGACGGTCGGCGATCCGATCGCGATCCACTTCGACGGCCCGGTGACGCTGGACGCCTCGCCCGCGTACGAGATCGTGTCGCAGCGCGGCGCGGACGTCGTGGTGCGCACGTTCGATCCGAAACCGTTCGCGCTCAGCGGCGTCGTGCGCGGCGTGCACTTTCGCAACCTCGTCGTGCCGATGCATTCGGTGCTGAAGCCGAACGACGACCGCAAGCCCGCGCCGCTCGCGCCGCCGCGCGCGACGGCGTATCCGCGCCTGCCGTTCGTCGCGATCGCGATCGCGGCGCTTTGCGCGCTCGGCGTCTGGCTGCTCGTGTGGCGTCGCGCGAAGCAGACGATGGCTGCAACGGTTCCCGCGCTGCCGCCGGACGAGCGTTTCCGCCGCGCGATCGACGCGCTGCGCGCGCATCCGTTCGAGCCGTTGCGCTGGTCGCGCCTCGCCGACGAGACGCGCGTGTTTCTCGCGGCAACGCGTGCGGGACTCGGCCGCGAGCTGACCACGAGCGAGCTGCTGCCGCGACTCGGCGACGAGCGCGACGCCGTCGCCATGATCCTGCGGCAGGGCGATCTCGAAAAGTTCTCGACGTCGGGCGCCGAGGAGCGCGATTTCGATGCGGTGGCTGCGGACGCGCTGGCGCTCATTCCGCCGCCGGAGCCGCCGCCGATCGCTGCGACGGAGCGGGCGGCATGACGCGTTTCGCTGATCCGCTGTGGTTCGCGCTCGCGCTTGCGGTGGCCGCGCGCGTCGCGCTTGTGGTCCGCGACCGGCGGCAGCGCGTCGGCGCGTTCGGTTACTCGTCGCTCGCGCTCGTCGCGCCGGCGCCGGGACTGCGTGTCATGACGGCGGCGCTGCCGTTCGCACTGGAGACGCTGGCGATGCTGCTGCTCGTCGTCGCGCTGGCGCGTCCGCAGCGCGTGGTGCGCCTCGCGGCGAGCGACCGCTACGGCATCGACATCGTCGTCGCGCTCGACGCCTCGGGCTCCATGGCCGCGGAAGACTTTCGTCCGCGCAACCGCTTCGCCGTCGCGAAAGAGCTGATCGGCGACTTCATCCGCCGCCGCACCGATGATCGCATCGGCATCGTGACGTTCGGCAGCCGCGCGGCGACGCGCGTGCCGATCACGTACGACCGCCGCATCATCGAAGCCGTGCTCGCGAAGGCGGAGATCGGCGAGCACGGCAACGGCACCGCGATCGGCCACGCGCTCGCCACGGCCGTCAACCGCCTGCGCAACTCGAAGACGCGCAGCCGCGTGGTCATCCTCGTGACGGACGGCGTCAACAACTCCGGCTCGATCGATCCGCTCGTCGCCGCGCAACTCGCGGCCGCCGCGGGCATCAAGGTCTACACGATCGGCGTCGGCTCGGAAGGTCCGGTGCCGCTGCCGGTGAAGCGGCAGAATCCGTTCACCGGCGCGATCGAGACGATCTACACGCACATCCGCGGCGAGCTCGATGAGAAGACGCTGGAAGCGATCGCGTCGACGACCGGCGGCGCGTTCTTCCGCGCGACGGACGCGCAGGCGCTCGGCGCGGTGCTCAAGCGCATCGACGCGCTCGAGAAGACGCGCCTCACCGCGCCGAAGCGCGAGCAGATCGACGAGCTGTACGTCTGGCCGCTCGGTGCCGCGCTCGCGCTGCTCGCGCTGTCGCTCCTCGGCGGCGAGACGCTCTGGCTGAAGGTGCCGGCATGAGCTTCCGCGACGTGCTGCTGCTCTGGCTCCTCGCGCTCGTGCCGTTCGCGCTGCTGTTCCTCGTGACGCGCGAGCGCACGCGCATTCGCCTCGCGCGGCGCTTCGCGAGCGAGCGTCTGCGCGGCGTGACCATGCCCGCGCGCGCGCTGCGTCCGTGGCTCCTCGGCGTCGCGCTCGCCGCGTCCGTCGTCGCGCTTGCGGGGCCGTACGCCGGTTACACGCTGATGCCGGTCGTCGCGCGCGAAGCGAATCGCGTCATCCTCATCGACGTCTCGAACAGCATGGCCGCCGAAGACGTCGGTGCCTCGCGCCTCGACGCGGCCAAAGCGATCGCGAAGCGGCTCATCGACGCGCAGGAAGGACGGATCGGGCTCGTCGTCTTCGAGTCAGAGCCGGAAGTCGTTTCGCCCCTCACGAGCGACGGTGACGCGGTGCTCGCGCTCGTCGACACGCTGCAGGCCGGCGAGGTCGGCGAGCCCGGCTCGGACCTCGGCAGCGCGATCCTCGGCTCGCTCCGCCTCATCGACAGCGATCCCTCGCAAAAAGCCGATCTCGTGCTGATCAGCGACGGCGAGGAACAAGGAGCGCGCGTCGCCGAAGCCGTGCAGCGCGCGAAGACGCGTGGCGTGCCCGTGTCGACGATCCTCCTCGGCTCCGCGAACGGCGCCACGATTCCGACCGGACACGGGCCGCTGCGCGATGCGACGGGCGACGTCGTAACGACCTACGCGCGCGGCGACGTCCTGCGCGACATCGCAAACGGCACCGGCGGCACGATGCTGGAGAACCCGTTCGCGGCGCACGCGCTCGATCCGCTCCTCGGCAGCGCGCGCGTGGCGAAGGCGCGCGAGACCGTTGCGCGCGTGCCGGTCGATCGCTACCAGTGGGCGCTCGGCTTCGCCTTCGTCGCCTTCTTCCTCGGCTCGCTCGCGCATCGAGGTGCCGAATGAAGCCGCTCGTGATCCTCGCCGCGATCAGCCTCGGCGCGTTCCTGCGTGACACGAACTCGCACGCCGCGAGCGCGCGCGGCGCGCAGGCGTACGCGAAGCAGCAGTACGCGCAGTCCGTGCAGTCGTTCACGCGCGCGAACGCACTGGCGCCGTCCGCGCAATCCGCCTTCAACCTCGGCACCGCGCAGATCGCCGCCGGACAACGCGAGCAAGGCTCGACGACGCTGCAGCCCGCGCTGCGCGATCCGCAGCTTCGCGCCGATGCATTCTTCAACCGCGGCAACAGCGCCTTCGCCGCCAAAGCGCTCGACCACGCCATCGCCGACTACATCGAGGCGCTCCGCGCGAACCCGCATCACGCCGGCGCAAAACGCAACCTCGAGCTCGCGCTCGCGCGCAAACAAGCCGACCAGCAATCGACGCGCGGCGGCCAGCAAGGCGGCCACGGGAAGAACAACCCGCAGCCGCAACCGCAGCAGCCCGGCACGAAATCGTCGCCGAAGCCCGGCCAACCCGACCTCTCCGCGCTCCTGCGCAGCGTCCAGCAACAGGAGCAGGAAGAGATCCGCCGCATGAAAGCGCGGGCGGGGGAGGGGCGGGTGGGGTGGTGAGGAGAGAAGATGAATTGAGAATGCAGAACGCAGAACGAAGAATGAAGAAATGGGCGCGGGTGGTGGCTTTCTTCATTCTTCATTCTGCGTTCTGCGTTCTTCATTCAGCTTTTGCTTCCGAGCTCTCCGTCGACCCCCGCGCCTTCCCCCTCACCGATCTCACCACCGTCACGCTCACCGTCGACGGGCCGTTCGCTTCGGTTGACAGTGTCAACGTGCCGCTGCGGAACCTGGCGTTCGTGGGCGAGCCGTGGGTGTCGAGCGAGTTCGCGTGGATGAATGGGAGCGCGTCGCGGCGGAAGACGTTTCGGTATCGCGTGCGCGGGGTGGCGGCGGGCGCGGCGATGGTGGGGCCGGTGGTGTTGTCGTCGCCGGACGGGCAACGCGAGACGTTGCCGGCGGTCGCGGTCAATGTGCTGGCCGATCGCATCAGCGGGTCGAACGATGCGGAGACGGTGTTGCGCGAGCTGCTGGCGAGCAACCGCGATCCGCTGTTCGTCGTCGCGGAAGTCGACAAGCACGGCGCGGTCGCCGGCGAGCCGGTGCTCGTCACGTGGATGCTCTACAACGCGACGACGGTGCAGGAGTGGCACATCGTGGGGCTGCCGAAGCTCGCCGACTTCTGGGTCGAGGAACTGCCGCTGAAAGAAGACGCGCTCGAACGCGTGTACGTCGGCGGCGTGCTGATGCAGCGCTTGCCGATCCGCCGCGCGGCGCTCTTTCCGCTGCACGACGGCACGCTGAAGATCGAAGGGCTCACGCTCGAAGCGGCGGTGATGCGGCGCGTGCGCGGCGGGCCGTTCTCGATGTTCGAAGGGGAGCTCGTCGACACGAGCTACACCTCGGCGCCGGTCACGCTCGACGTCCAGCCGCTCCCGCCCGGCCCGCCCGTCGACGCGGTCGGCGATCTCGCGCTGAACTGCGACATCCCGCAGCAGCGCAACGGCGGACCGATCGTCGCCGGCGTGACGCTCTCCGGCTTCGCGAACGTGCGCGCCGCGCCGGCGCCGCGCCTCGCGGGCACCGTCGACGGCACGGTCGAAGTCGACGGCGGGGAGACGTCGATCGCGCACGACGACGGGCCGCTGACGATGACGCGGCGGTGGCGCTATCTCATCTTTCCCGCGCATCCCGGCGTGTTCGAGATTCCGCCGATCGCGATGAACGTCTTCGTCCCCGCGACGCACGAGCGGAAGGAGCTGCGCTGCAAGGCGTCGGTGCTCGTCGCGCAGGGCTCGCGCGCGGTGCCCGATCGTCCCAATCGCGGCGGCGACAACAGTCTGCCCGCGCCGCGGCGCGGGCGCTGGCCGATCGTCGCGGGCATTGTGCTCGCGGTGGTGCTCGCATTCGAGGCGATTCCGCGCGCGCGGCGTGCGCTCGCGGTGCGGCGTCGCGTGCGTGAGATCGTCGAAGGACGCAGCGCCGCGGAGATCCGTCAGCGCGTCGACGCGGAGCTCGGCGTCGCGCCCGCGGTATTGCTCGAAGAGCGCAGCGATCGGGGCGATGCGTACCGCGCGCTGCGGTCGCTGCTCGAGGCGGCGGAGCGCGAGCGCGACATCGCGGTCGATGCCGAAGAGGAGATCGCGCGGCGCGTGCGCGAGGTGCTTACAATCGCATGATGCAGGCGCCCACGCTTCGCACCGAACGTCTCACGCTGCGTCCGTTCACGCCGGGCGACGCGCCCGCGGTCCAGCAGTCGTGCTCGCAGTACGAGATCGCGCGCAACACGCTGATGATCCCGCATCCGTATCCCGAGGGCGCGGCGGCGGAGTGGATCGCGAAACATCAGGCGGACTTCGACGAGAACCGCGTCGTGCATTTTGCGATCGACGACGGCGCGCTCGTCGGCGCGATGGGACTCGTGCTGAAGGGCGACGGCATCGGCGAGATCGGCTACTGGATCGGCGTGCCGCAGTGGGGCCGGGGGTACGCGAGCGAAGCCGCGCTGGCGGTGTTGCGCTACGGCTTCGAGGAGCGCGGGCTGCATCGCGTGTTCGCCGCGCACTACAAGCGCAATCCGGCGTCGGGGCGCGTGATGCAGAAGATCGGCATGACGTACGAGGGAACGCTGCGCCAGCACCTGCTGAAGTGGGGCGAGTACGTCGACCTCGTCTTCTACGGCATCCTGCGCGACGAATGGCTCGCGCGGAACGACCGCTGACCGTCAGCCGCGCGCGAGGAACGGCAGGAAGAACAGCAGGCCGAGGAGAAACGCGATCCAGCGTTCGAGGCGATAGTTCGTCGTCAGCGATGTCGTTTCCATGACGACTGCCATTGAGCGCGCTTTCTGCGACCTGCGCATGCCGGAGATGTGAAACGTTCGTGCGCGGAATGTGGCGGAAATGTGGCGCGCGCGCTCACGCCCTGCGCGCGCGGAAGCCGTCGCGCGTCTCGTCGAAACGCGTGAAGCCGGCTTCCGCGAGCGCGGCGCGGGAAGGCAAGGTCACCGCCGAGCCGAGCACGTCGACGGTGTCGAGCGCGCCCTCGTGCAGCACGAGCTGTTCGATGAGCGCGCGCCAGTCGTCTTTCGTTGGATGCGCACCGGGGTCGCGGAAGAGCGTGACGGTGATGTGCGGCCATTCGACCGCGGACCGCCACGCCTCTTCCGCCGCGGCGCGGTTCGGCGGCGTGTCGACGATCCAGACCGGCGTGCGGAACGCCAGCGCGCCGAGTGACGACGCGTAGTTCGAATCGAGGACAACGGCCACCGAGCGCGCCAACTCAGATCACCATCCGCACGCCTTTCCCTCGTTCTGCTTGTCGAGCCAGTCGAGGAGCGGGCGGAAGTAGTCGACCATCGCGGTCGCGTCCATCTGCCGCTGACCGGTGAGCGCTTCGAGCGCCTCCGGCCACGGACGGCTCGCGCCCATCTCCAGCATCTTCGCGAGCCGCGTTCCCGCTTCGGCGTTCTCGTAGATCGAGCAGCGGTTCAGCGGTCCCTTGTAGCCGGCGATGTTGCACAGCGCGCGGTGGAACTGGAACTGGAGGATGCGCGCGAGGAAGTAGCGCGCGTACGGCACGTTCGCGGCGATGTGGTACTTCGCGCCCGGATCGAAGAACTCCTCGCCGCGATCGCCGGCCGGAGCGATGCCTTGATACTGCAGGCGCAGCTGCCACCACGCCTTGTTGTAGTCGGCCGGTGCGATCGCGCCGGAGAAGACGCCCCAGCGCCACTTGTCCATCAGCAGGCCGAAGGGGAGGAACGCGAGCTTGTCGAGCGCGTCGCGCAGCAGCAGCGGGATGTCCGCCGACGCGGGCGGCTCCTTGTCGAGCAGTCCGATCTTCACGAGATACGCGGGCGTCACCGACAGCGCGATCGTGTCGCCGATGGCCTCGTGGAAGCCGTCGTTCGCGCTGTTGCGGTAGAGGAACGGCTGCCGGTTGTACGCGCGCTGGTAGAAGTTGTGTCCCAGTTCGTGATGGATGGTCGTGAAGTCCTCGGCATTCTTCTCGATGCACATCTTGAGGCGCAGGTCCTCGACGTTGTCGATGTCCCACGCGCTGGCGTGGCAGACCACGTCGCGGTCGCGCGGCTGCACGAACTGCGAGCGTTCCCAGAACGTCTGCGGCAGTTTCGCGAAGCCGAGCGAGGTGAAGAAGTGTTCGCCCATGCGCACCATCGCCAGCGGGTCGATGTCCTTGCGCGTTTCGAGGATCTTGGTGAGGTCGTAGCCGGAGCTCGCCTTCGGCGGCGCCACGACGTCGTAGATGTTGCCCCATTCCTGCGCCCAGATGTTGCCGAGGAGATGGGCGGGGATGGGGCCGTGCGGAGGCACGATCTTGTCGCCGTATTTCTTGTTGAGGTTCCAGCGGACGTAGCAGTGCAGCGAGTCGTAGAGCGGCTTGACCTGGCCCCAGAGACGATCCATCTCCGCGGCGAAGGCGTCGGGCGGCATGTCGTAGTTCGAGCGCCAGAGCGCGCCGGTGTCGGCGTAGCCGAGCTCGCGTGCGCCCTGGTTCATCAGCGCGACGTAGCGCGTGTAGCGCTCGCGCATCGGCGGCGAGATGGTGTGCCAGCCGCGCCAGACGTCCAGCTGCCGCTGCGGATCGCGGCTGGTGCGAAGGATGTTCGAGATTTCATTGATATCCAGGCAAGCGTCGCCGCTCTTGCCCGGCGGGCAGTACTTGCCGGCGCCGTACGCCGCTTCGAGCTCGGCGCCGATGCGCGCGAGCTCCGCGGTGAGCGCGGGATCGGACGGGCCGGGCGTGGTGAGCGAGAGCTTGATGAGATTCAGCTTGCGCCGCGTGTCGTACGGCAGCTCGATGCTGTCGAAGCGCGCGGCTTCTTTCGCGAGCTCGACGCCGGCGTTGATCAGCTTCTCGTTCTCGTTCGCGGCGAGGATCTGCGTGTCGTACGTGATGTACGTCGACTGCACCCACGAGGCGCGCTGCTGATTGACGCTCAGCTCGGCGAGGCGCGCTTCGGCGTCGCTGACGAACTTTTCGGCGTCGGCGACGGTGGGGGCGGGCGGGGGTGCGGGTGTCGCGGCGGCGGCGGGCGGTGAGGGAGGCGTGGCTTCGGATGCAGTCATCGATGAATCAGCCGGTACGGCGGCGGGTGCCGTCGTGGTCGTGGTGGTGGTGCAGGCAACCGTTACGAGCAGAGCAACGAGCAGCGGGAGTGAACGCATGGCACCTCCTGTTCGTAGCGCGGGCGAACGCGCGCGGCGGAGTCTAGCAAACGAACGGGAACGCCGCGCCGTAGAAGAAACGGCGGGTGTTACCATCCGAAACTCCGGGCGGTGCCCGCACGTCGCAACGAAATGACACTGAGGAGACCCATGAATCCGGTTACCCGTCGTCCGTCGCAGTCTCTCGTCGTACTCGCGCTCGCAGTCCTCGCGGCGTTCCCCGCCTTCGGCAAGCACCGCGCGGTCGCGCATCCCGCGAACGCGCCGACCTTCACCGCCACGATCAACGGCACGGTCATCGACGCGGTCACCGGGCAGCCGGTCGTCTCCGCCAAAGTGCAGGCGAACGAGAAGAGCACCTTCACCGACGGCAGCGGCCACTTCACCTTCCGCAACTTCACGGCCTTCGGTCCGCTGACCCTCGTCGCGTCGCGCACGGGCTATGTCACCGGCAACACCGTGATCAGCGCCGCGACCGACGTCCCGGTCATCCGCCTGCAGAGCGGACCGCTGGTCACGCTGCGCCAGACCGATTCCACGGTGCTGCAGATCGACGCCGACTCGATCGAGTTCGGCTACGCGGTGCCGTTCAGCGGCTATCTCTCGTCGACGTACGACGACTTCTGCCGCCTCTCCGATCACGCCGCGCTGCGCATCGACCGCACGGAGATGAAGCGCATCACCGGCCCGTCGACCTTCATCTCTTCGAGCGGCTGCTGCAACGGCGCGAACCAGCAGAAGATCACCATCGAGACCAAGACCGCGTCGGCGGCGGAGATGATCTTCGTCGACAGCTGCGAGGGCTACAAGGTCGACTTCATCGGCCGCGAGCACGTGACCGGCAAGTTCGTCTACATCCCGTTCGGCCAGGTCACGGAAGTCGTATTTCCGTAAGTAATTCTAAGCGGAGCGGTTACAATGCGCGGCGTGACTCTCGCGCCGCGCAGTTTTCCCACGCTCGCTTCGGACGAGATCGACCGCCTCTTCGACGCGCAGCAGCACAACCGCGCCGCCATCGCCGCGACGACCGCCGCCGAGCGCATCGCCAAGCTCCGGCGGTTCGAGCACGCGATACTGGCGCACCGCGACGAGATCCGCCGCGCGATGTGGGACGACTACCGCAAGCCCGCGGCGGAAGTCGACCTCTCCGAGATCTATCCCGTCGTCAGCGAGGCGCGCCACGCCGTCCGGCACCTGCGCCGCTGGCTGAAGCCGAAGCGCGTCGGTACGCGGCTCGCGCTGCTCGGCTCGCGCTCGACGATCGTCTACGAGCCGAAAGGTGTCGTGCTGATCGTCGCGCCGTGGAACTTTCCCTTCAATCTCACGCTCGGGCCGCTCGTCTCCGCGATCGCGGCCGGGAACTGCGCGATCCTCAAGCCGTCGGAGATGACGCCCGCATCGACCGCGTGCATCAAGCGCATCGTCGGCGAGCTGTTCGACGAGAACGAAGTCGCGGTGGTCGAAGGCGACGCGGGCGTGGCCGAGCTGCTGCTGCGGAAGAAGTTCGACCACATCTTCTTCACCGGCAGTCCGGCGGTGGGGAAGATCGTCATGAAAGCGGCGGCGGAGCATCTCACGTCCGTGACGCTCGAGCTCGGAGGCAAGTCGCCGGCGATCGTCGACGCGACGGCGAACGTCGCCGAGGCGGCGAAGAAGATCGCCTGGGGAAAGTTCTTCAACTGCGGCCAGATCTGCATCGCGCCCGACTACGTCCTCGTGCACGAGCGCGTGCGCGAGGAGTTCCTCGAGAAGCTGAAGGAATCGATCGCGGCGCTGGGCGACGCGTCGCGCGGCATCCTCGTCAACGACCGCCACGCCGCCCGCGTGAAGCGGCTGTTCGACGCGGCGGTCGCGGGCGGCGCGGAGCTCGTCACCGGCGGCGTGTTCCGCCAGCGCGAGATCGCGCCGACGGTGCTGACGAACGTCTCGCCCGACGCGGCGGTGATGCGGGAAGAGATCTTCGGTCCGATCCTGCCGGTGCTGACGTACGACACGCTGGGCGAAGCGTTCGCGGTCATCGAAGGACGCGAGAAGCCGCTCGTGCTGTACGTCTTCAGCCGCGACCGCAAGGTCGTCAAAAACGTCTTGCGCCGCACGACCGCGGGCGGCACCGCGGTCAACCACACGCTCGTGCACTTTTATCAGCTCGAGCTGCCGTTCGGCGGCGTCGGCAACAGCGGCGTCGGCAAGTCGCACGGCTTCTACGGCTTCGAGGCTTTCTCGAACGCGCGCGGCGTGCTCGATCAGCGCCTGCGTTTCAGCGCGATCGAGCTGCTCTATCCGCCGTACGTCGGGAAGCTCAAAGAGAAGCTCATCGACTTCACCGTGCGCTATCTGTGAGCGCGCCTGCGTTCAGCGCCGCGAGGTGATGATCTCGCGCCAGCGCGCGCCCGCCGCCTCTAGCTCGACCGTGGCGCGCAGCGTGAGCGGCTCGGTCGGATCGTCGACGCTGCGCACGGCGGTGGCGTAGAGCGATACGCGTCCGGTGCCGCCCGGCGGAACGATCTCGTGGAAGTCATGCGTCGTCGTGAGGATGCCGTACTGCCCCATGCCGGGCGAGGTCACGGACGCGCGGCGGATCGTGATCGGCACGTCGGCGTTGTTGTGCAGCAGGACGTCGACGGTCGCCGGCGTGCTCGTCGACGTGCCGAAGAAGAGGTTGTGCGCCATGCGCACGTCGAGCGCCGGTGCGGCGACGTTCGCCGGACGTTTCGGACCCGACGCACACGCGGCGGCGAGCACGACGCACGCGGCCAGACTCACGGAGAACCCTCGACTACGCATAACAATCTCCTTCCGTTACGAAGCTGAAAAACGGTATCGGACCGCAGGCCAGCCGTGTTATGCAACTGTCATGAAAAAGCTCATCACCATTCTCGCGCTCGCCGCAACGGCGTCGGGCGTGGCGGCACAGGAGCGCTTGACGCGGCTTCTGCGCCAGCCCGACATTCACGGCGACACCATCGCCTTCGTCTACGCGGGCGATCTCTGGACCGTCTCCGCGAAAGGCGGCGATGCGCGGCGCCTCACCTCCGACGCGGGCATGGAGTACTTCCCGAAGTTCTCGCCCGACGGACGCTGGATCGCCTTCACCGGCGAGTACAGCGGCAGCCGCCAGGTCTACGTCATCAGCGTCGACGGCGGCGAGCCGCGGCAGCTGACGTTCTACAACGACGTCGGCGCGCTTCCTCCCCGCGGCGGCATTGACGACCGCGTCCTCGGCTGGACGCCGGACGGCAAGAACATCCTCTTCCTCCCGCACCGCGTGCCGTGGAGCGACCGCATGGCGCGGCCGTACATCATCCCCGCCACCGGCGGCATGGAGACGCCGCTGGCGATCCCCGAGGCGGGCGGCGGCATGTACTCGCCCGACGGCACGAAGCTCGTGTACACGCCGATCGAGCGCGAGTTCCGCACGTGGAAGCGCTATCGCGGCGGACGCGCGCAGGACGTCTGGATCTACGACCTCGTCCACAACACCACCGAGCAGATCACGAACGAGCCGTACACCGACAACCAGCCGATGTGGATCGGCAACACGATCTACTTCACGTCCGATCGTCCCGACGCCAACAGGGCTGACGCGGGCGCGACGACCGCCGGCAAGTTGAATCTCTACGCCTACGACCTCGCCACGAAGCAGACGCGCAAGGTCACGAACCACACCGACTTCGACGTCCTCTGGCCGAGCGCCGGCACCTCGCAGATCGTCTACGAGGAAGGCGGCTACATCTGGCGCTACGATCCCGCGTCGAACCAGAACGAGCGCGTGCCGATCCGCGTGTACGGCGACTTCCGCGGCACCGTGCCGTACTTCAAGAACGTCAAAGAGAACATCGAGTGGTTCTCGCCGTCGCCCAGCGCGGCGCGCACGCTCATGGTCGCGCGCGGCGACATCTTCAGCGTCCCCGCGAAAGAAGGGGAGATCCGCAACCTCACCGCGACGCCCGGCGTGCGCGAGATGTCGGCGACGTGGTCGCCCGACGGCAAGACCATCGCGTATCTCAGCGATCGCAACGGCGACGAGTACGAGATCTACGTGCGCAACGCCGACGGCAGCGGCGACGAGCGCCAGCTCACGCGCAACGGCTCATCGTGGCGCTTCCCGCCGCGCTGGTCGCCCGACTCGACGAAGCTCGTGTTCTCCGACAAGGACCACATGCTGCGCTACGTCGACGTCGCCAGCGGCAAAGTCACCGACGTCGACAAGGATCCGTACGGCGATATCCAGTCGTACCAGTGGGCGCCCGACTCGCGCTGGCTCGCCTACACCAAACTGAACGAAGCCCGTTTCTCGTCGATCTACGTCTACAACCTCGGCGACGCGAAGTCGTACCGCCTCACCAGCGGCATGACCAACGACGGCGAGCCGGTCTTCGATCCGAAAGGCCGCTACCTCTACTTCGTCTCCAACCGCGACTTCAATCTCACGTTCAGCGGCTGGGAGTTCAACTACGTTTACACCGATCCGACGCGCGTCTACGTCGCCGTGCTCGCCGCCGACGGTCCCGCGCTCTTCCTCCCGCAGAGCGACGAAGAGAAAGCGTCGATGCCCGCGCCGCCGCCCGCACCGGCTGCCGACAAGCCGGCGGACAAGAAGCCCGCGGGCCTCGTCGTGAAGATCGATCCGGCGGGCTTCGAGAACCGCGTGCGCGCGATCCCCGGCCCGTCCGGCAACTACGACACGCTCACCGCGACCGCGAACGGCATCCTGTATCTCACCGGTAACGGCCCGCGCCGCGCGCTCAAGCTCTACAACATCGACGAGCGCGAGGAAGCGACGATCCTCGACGGCGTCGCCTCGTACGAGCTCGCGTCCGGTGGCGACAAGCTCATCGCGCGCAGCGGCAACACGTACACGATCGTCCCGCTCAAGCCGAATCAGAAGGTGGCCGAGGGCGCGCTCAAGCTCGACACGATGGAGATGAAAGTCGATCCGCGTGCCGAGTGGACGCAGGAGTTCACCGACGCGTGGCGCATTCTCCGCGACTGGTTCTACGACCCGAACATGCACGGCAATGACTGGAACGCGATCCGCGCGAAGTACGGCGCGCTCGTTCCCTACGTCGCGCGCCGCGAAGATCTCGACTACATCCTCGGCGAAGTGGCCGGTGAGATGAACTCCGGCCACGTCTACGTCACCTCGCCCGACGGCATCGGCGTCGACCGCGTCGACAACGGTCTGCTCGGCGCGGAGATCGTCGGCGACTCCGGCGTCTACCGGATCGCGCACATCTTCCCCGGCGAGAACTGGCACGACGACTTCCGCTCCCCGCTCACCGAGCCGGGCGTGAAGGTGCATGAAGGCGACTACATCCTCGCCGTCGACGGCGTCTCGACGAAAGGCGTCGACAACTTCTACCGCCTGCTCGAGAACAAAGCCGATCGCGTCGTCACGCTGCTCGTGAACGCGCGTCCCGACGCCGCTGGCGCGCACGAAGAGCACGTGCGTCCGGTGAAGAAGGAGACGAACCTCCGCTACCTCGACTGGGTGGCCTCGCGCCGCGCGTACGTCGAGAAGGCGTCGGGCGGGCGCATCGGCTACATCCATCTGCCGAATACCGGTCCCGAGGGAAATCGGGAACTCGTGAAAGGCTTCTATCCGCAGGTCGATAAGGACGCCTTGATCATCGACGACCGCTACAACGGCGGCGGCTTCATCCCGGATCGCATGATCGAGCTGCTCTCGCGGCCGGTGCTGAATTACTGGGTGCGCCGCAACGAGAAGCCGAGCGCGACGCCGGCGTTCGCGCACGTCGGACCGAAGGCGATGCTGATCAACGGCTACTCGGCCTCGGGCGGCGACGCGCTGCCGTACTACTTCCGCGAGCAGAAGCTCGGGCCGATCATCGGCACGCGCACGTGGGGCGGGCTGATCGGACTCTCCGGCAATCCCGATCTCATGGACGGCGGCAACGTCTCCGCGCCGCAGTTCCGCTTCCTCGACACGCAGGGCTTGTGGGCGGTGGAAGGGGAGGGCGTGGCGCCGGACATCGAAGTCGTCGATCGCGCGGACCTGGTCGTCGCCGGACACGACCCGTCGCTCGAGACGGCCGTGAAGTACCTCATGGACGAGCTGGCGAAGAATCCGCCGAAGAAGCTCGTCGTGCCCGAGATCAAAGTCAATCGATAGCTCCGCAAGGCCGCCGCGTCGTTACGGCGCGGCGGCCATTTTCTTCACACCTTCTTCATCCGTCCTCCGTACGATGACCGCGATGCGCCGCCGCATTCTGCTGGTCGAGGACGATCCGAAGACGCGCTCGATGGTGGAGCTGTACCTCCAGCGCGACGGCTACGAGGTCGCTACGGCGGCCGATGGCGTTCGTGCGCTCGAGCTGGCGCGCGAGCGTGAACCGCATCTCGTCATTCTCGACCTCATGCTTCCGCGTCTCGACGGGTTTGCGGTGTGCCGCGCGCTGCGCGAGGCGGGCGGGCCGGCGGTGATCATGGTGACGGCGAGGTCGACCGAGGAGGACACGCTGGCGGGCCTCGACCTCGGCGCGGACGACTACGTCACGAAACCATTCAGCCCGCGGGAGCTGATGGCGCGCGTGCGCGCGGTGCTGCGGCGCGCCGGAGAGGAAGACCTCGTGCAACTGCACGGCATGACCATCGACCGTGCGCGCCGCGAGATCCGAGTCGGCAGCGAGGCCGTGAGCGTCACGCCGACCGAGTACCGGCTGCTCGACGCGCTCGCTCGCGCCGCCGGCCGCACCTTCACGCGGCAGGAGCTCGTGGAGCGCGCGTTCGGCGGAGAGTACGAAGGCCTCGATCGCACCGTCGACGTCCACATCATGAACCTGCGGAAGAAGCTCGGCGAACCGGGGAAGGCGATCGTCACGGTCTTCGGCGTCGGCTACAAGCTCGCGAAATGATCATCCGCTCGCTGCGCTGGCGTCTCGTCGTGGCGATGACGGCCATCGTCGCGGCGATGCTCGCCGCCGCGGGCATCTACTCGAGCGTAGCCGTCAAGCACGAGTTCGACCGCTTTCTCATCGAGCAGCGCGGCCGCGACTTCCGCGGCGCGCTGGCGCTCATCCGCGCCGGCGGCCTCGCACGGCTGCAGGATTCGCTCGTGCGCGCGCACCGGCAATACGGCGTCCGCACGCTCGTCTTCGATCCCGGCGGCCGCGTGATCGCGCGCTATCCGCCGGAGCTGGCGCGCTACGCAATCACGGTCAGGCCCGGCGGAGAGCTCGTATTGACCGCGCGGACGAACGGCTCGATCTCGGCGATCCGCATCGTCGGCGCATCGCAGCGCATCGCGGGCGTCGGCACCGTGACGTTCGTTCCGCCGGAGCCGGATGCGTTACGGCGCTCGTTTCGCGTCTCCGTCGACCGCTGGCTCATCGCCGGGCTGGCCACTGGCGCGCTGCTCGCGGTCGCGGTGATGCTGACGATCTTCCGCCGCGTCTTCTCGCCCGTCGACGCGCTGACGAGCGGCGCGCGGGCGCTCGCGAGCGGGCGGCTCGATGCCCGCGTCCGCGTCCGCGGCAACGATGAGATCGCGGAGCTCGGGAGTGCGTTCAACTCGATGGCGGAGGCGCTGGAGCGGAACGAGCGCGCGCGCCGAAACATGGTCAGCGACGTGGCGCACGAGCTGCGCACACCGCTCACGAACATCCGCGTGCAGCTCGAGGCGGCGCAGGACGGCGTCATCGCGACCGACACGAAGCTCCTCGCATCACTCGAGGAAGAAACCGCAATCCTCGCGCGGCTCGTCGACGATCTGCAGCAGCTCTCGTTGGCCGACGCCGGCCAGTTGCGCCTCGAGCTCGCGGAGGTCGCGGTGAGCGAGATCGTCGCTCGCGCGCTCGCGAACCTGCCGGCCCATGCAGCGGCGCTGACGCACGACGTCGAGCCCGCGCTCGTCGTCCGCGCCGACGCGCGCCGCCTCGTGCAGGTCGTGCGCAACCTCGCGGTCAACGCGCTGGCGCATGCGTCGTCGTGCGTTCACGTGCACGCGGCGCGCGAAGGTGGCCTCGCCGTCATTCGTGTCGACGATGACGGTCCCGGCGTGCCGCCGGAGCACGTGGAGCGCATCTTCGATCGTTTCTATCGCGTCGACGCGTCGCGCGCGCGAGGCAGCGGCGGCGCGGGTCTCGGCCTTGCCATCGCGAAGCAGCTCGTCGAGCTGCACGGCGGCACGATCCGCTACGAGAAGCCGGCGTTCATCGTCGCGCTGCCCTTCATCAAATCTTGATCCGCGCTTCGTACGCTCCGGTGCAAAGGAGAGAACGACATGAAGCGTGTTTTATGGATTCTGCTGATTGCCTGCACCGCGCTTGCGCAGCAGCCGCGAAAGATCATCCGCATCGGCGGCGGTAACGGCGAAGAAGTGACGAAGGATTGGCCGAAGCTCGCCGCGAGCGATGACGCGTTCGGCTCGATCGACGCGCTCGCGCGCGCGCTCAACGAGCGCGATCTCTTCGCCGGCACGGTCCTCATCGCGAAAGACGGCAAACCGCTGCTGACGAAGTCGTACGGCAAGGGGAATGACGACGACACGAAATACAACATCGGGTCGATCAACAAGATCTTCACGCAGGTTGCGCTCTTGCAGCTGCGCGACGTGGGCAAGCTCGACTTCTCGAAGACGCTGCGCACGTATCTGCCCGACTTCCCGTCGAAGATCGCCGATCGCATCACGATCCAGCAGCTCATCGATCACAGCTCCGGGATGGGCGACGTTTTCGGCGAGCGATTCGCGGCCGGACATGCCTCGCTCGATTCGCTGCAGGACTACCTGAAGCTGTTCGCCGATCAGCCGCTCCAGTTCGAGCCGGGCACCGAGCACCGCTACTCGAACGCCGGCTATATCGCGCTCGGCCTCGTCATCGAGAAACTCAGCGGGCAGACCTACTACGACTACATCCACAACCACATTTACAAGCCCGCCGGCATGATGAGCAGCGGCAGTTTCGCGGCCAGCGACGCTGTCGCGAATCGGGCCACCGGCATGACCGGCGAGCCGCATCGGCGCGTGCCGAATACGAATTTCCTTCCGGCGCGCGGCTCATCCGCCGGAGGCGGTTACGCGACCGCGGCGGATCTGCTCCGATTCACGCGTGCGCTGCCGCAACTCCTCGGCGCGAAGACGTACGAGTCGTTCGTCGGCAAGGTTCCCGGTGTCAGCTGGGCCGGCGGCACGCCCGGCGCGAACGCGGTCGTCGAGCTCGAAGGTCCGTACACGATCATCGTGCTCTCGAATTACGACCCGCCTTCCGCGACGTACCTCGGCGGGCAGGCGCGCGTGGCGCTCGGGCTGCCGACGGAGTAGGCGAGACGCGAGCGGCGCCGCGAGGCGGCGCCGCTCGCGTCCCCTTCCACCGGTACACGCTCAGATCGATCTTCCCCGCCAGGCTGATCGCGACGCCTTCCGCTTCGAGCAGCATCCGCTGCAGCTCGTGCGAGTCTCCGGCGCTGCGCGGGCTGATCTCACCCTTCGCATTGATCACGCGGTGCCACGGGACGTCGCTGCGCTCGGGAAGATGGTGCAGGGCGTAGCCGACCTGCCGCGCGTGGCCCTCTAATCCTGCGAGAGTGGCGATGTCGCCGTAGGTGGCCACGCGGCCGCGCGGGATGCGTTTCACTACGGCCTGTATCTTCGCGTAGCGCGACATCGCAAGCATTGTAAAATGCACAGTTCCCAGGGCAGCCAGGAACGGATTATCGGCAGGCGAAATCTGGTTTTACGAGCAACTGAAAGGTGTCTCCCATGCCACGAGCCATTGCGACAGGACAGATTGCCTTCGGCCTCGTCTCGATCCCGGTGAAACTCTTCTCCGCGGCCGAGACGTCCGAAAAGATTTCCTTCAACATGCTGCACCGCGACTGCGGCAGCCGCGTCCAGCAGCAGCTCTTCTGTCCCAAAGACGAGCGCACCATCGATCGCGCAGAGGTCGTGAAAGGCTACGAGTTCACGCGCGGCCAGTACGTCCTCTTCAACGAGGACGAGCTGAAGGCGCTCGAGGAGAAGTCGACGCAGCAGATCGAGATCACGGAGTTCGTGCGCTCCGACCAGATCGATCCGATCTACTTCGCGAAGCCGTACTACCTCGGCCCCGACAAGGGCGGCTCGCGCGCGTACGCGCTCCTCGCCCGTGCGCTGCAGGAGACCGGCCGCTGGGCCGTCGCCAAGTACGCGGCGCGCGGCAAAGGCTACGTGGTCGTGCTGCGTCCGCTCGGCAACGGCCTCGTGATGCAGCAGCTCTACTACCCGAACGAGATCCGTTCGATCGATGAGCTCGACCTCGGCGACACGGAGATCCGCGACAACGAGCTGCAGATGGCGATTCAGCTCGCCGAGATGAGCGCGACCGAGGTCTTCGATCCCGCGCAGTATCGCGACGACGTCTCCGATCGCGTGCGCGAGCTGATCCAGCGCAAGATCGAAGGGGAGGAGATCACCAACGCGACGGCCGAGGAGCCGCGCGCGCAGGTCATCGACCTCATGGATGCGCTGCGCCGCAGCCTCGGCGCCGCCGAGCCGGAAGCCGCGCCCGCGCCGAAACGCGCGGCGGCGGCGGCGAAGACGAGCGTCGCCGCGAAGCTCGCCGTCTCCGACAAGCTGCCCATCAAGGCGCGCGAGCGCAAGGCGCCGAAACGCGCGCCGCGCGCGGCGAAGGTCGCGCGTCTGGCGAAGAGCAAGGCGCGGTAGCGCAAGCTGTCGATGAATCCCGTCATCCACTTCGAACTGCCAGCCGAAGACCGCCAGCGCATGGCGAACTTCTACACGAAGACCTTCGGCTGGCAGACGCAGCTCCTCGGTCCCGAGATGAACGACTACGTCCTCGCCAGGACGACGGAGTCGGACGAGAACGGCCAGCCGAACCATCCCGGCGCCATCAACGGCGGCTTCTTCCCCAAGAAAGAAGGCTGGCCGAATCAGGTGCCGTCCGTCGTCATCGCCGTCGACGACATCCGCGCCGCGATGGCGAATGTCGAGCGCGCCGGCGGCAACGTCCTCGGCGACCCGATGGAGATCCCCGGCGTCGGCCTCTACGTGTCGTTTCTCGACACGGAGGGAAATCGCGTGTCGATGATGCAGCCGGTGATGCGCGCGAACGCGCGTTGAGCCTACGGCAGCACCACGCCGCGCGCGAAGCGCCAGCGGCCGTCGTCGCCGCGCTGCAGGATCAGAAACACCCGCTGCCGTTGTTCGCGCACTTCGCCGCCGTCGCGCGGCCGAACGGTCTGCACATCCCAGCCGCGCTCGTACGCGAGCTCTCCCGACACGATCCGCTCTTCGCGCTCGAACGCGATCGACACCTCGAACGCGGCGAACACGCGCTCGAGCTGCGGCCGCAGCGCATCGATCCCGACCGGCTCACGACCCGGTGCGAAGAGCACGTAATCCGGCGTGAGCAGTCCGGCGATCGCGTCGAAGTCACCCGTGCGAAACGCGTCACTCCACGCACGATAGAGCTCGTCGATGGCGTCGTCGCCCATGTCGCCAGTCTAACCCTCGGGCGCCGCGTGCCGCTCCACGTACAATGGAGTTCGGCATGTCCTACTCCCTTCGCGAGGTCTCGGCGATGCTCGGCATTTCGCCGGCGCAGATTCGCGCGTACGCCACGAAGGGATTTCTCGAGCCGGAGCGCGGGCCGCGCGGCGAGCTGCGCTTCGGCTTTCACGACCTCATCATCCTCCGCACGGCCGGCGAGCTGACCGCCGCGCGCATTCCGCAGCGCAAGGTGCGGCGCGTGCTCGCGGCATTACGCGAGCAGTTACCCGAGGGACGCTCGCTGACCGGCGTGCGCATCGCGGCGGACGGCGAGCGCGTGATCGTGCGCGACGGCGAGACGGTGTGGAACCCGGAGTCGGGACAGTCGCTCTTCGATTTCTCGGTCGCCGACATCGCAGCCGCGGCCGCGCCGCTCCTTCATCGCAACGCGGCCGCCGCGCGTGACGGCGAGCGCGACCTCAGCGCGGAGGAGTGGTACGACCTCGCGTGCGACCTCGAGATGACGTCGTTCGACGAAGCGAAGGATGCCTACGAGCGCGCGCTGCGCCTCGATCCTGATCACGCCGACGCGCACGTGAACCTCGGGCGTCTGCTGCACGAGGAAGGCGAGCCCGCGGCGGCCGAGGAGCATTACCGAGCTGCACTCGTCGCGGAGCCGCGCCACGAGACGGCGGCGTTCAACCTCGGCGTCGCGCTCGAAGACCTTGGCCGCCTCGACGACGCCATCGCGGCGTACAAGCGTGCGATCGCGCTCGACGGAGCGAATGCCGACGCGCATTACAACCTCGCCGGCATCTACGAGCGGCGCGGCGAAAAGCAGGCCGCCATCCGGCACCTCAAGGCGTATCGCAATCTCGCATGAGCGCGGAACCGCGGCCGCGCCTCGTGGCGCTCGACGTCTTCCGCGGCGCGACGATCGCGGCGATGCTTCTCGTCAACGATCCCGGCACGTGGAGCGCGGTCTGGTGGCCGCTCGATCACGCGGAGTGGCACGGCTGGACGCCGACGGATCTCATCTTTCCGTTCTTCCTCTTCATCGTCGGCGTCACGACGGGACTCTCGCGGAAAGAGCCGCGCGCGATCCTGAGACGCGGCGCGCTGATCTTTCTCTGCGGCCTGCTGCTCAACTGGTTTCCGTTCTACTGGTGGGGAAAGATGCCGCCCGGCGCGACGCTCGGCGATCGCATCGTGCACCGCGTCGAGCACCTCCGCTACCTCGGCGTGCTGCAGCGCATCGGCATCGTCTACACGATCGCGGCGCTGATCGCCTGGCGCGCATCGCGGCGCGTGATGATCGCGATCGTGATCGCGATTCTTCTGGGCTACTGGGCGATTCTGTCGCTGGGTCCGCTGGAGCCGCCGGGCGCGACGATCGCGGCGCAGGTGGACCGTGCGGTTCTCGGCGAACATCACATCTGGTCCATCAGCGAGACGTGGGATCCCGAGGGGCCGCTGTCGACGCTGCCGGCCATCGCGACGGCGCTCCTCGGCGTGCTCGTCACGCCATGGATCCGCGAGCGGAACGTCAAGCTGTTGACCATCGGCGGCATCGCCGGACTGGCGATCGGGCAGGCGTGGCATTTCGTCTTTCCGATCAACAAGAATCTCTGGACGAGCTCGTTCGTTGTGTTCACGGCCGGCTTCGCGTGCGTGCTGCTGGCGCTCTGCATCTACTGCATCGACATCCGAGGGTGGCGCGGGTGGACGAAGCCGTTCGTGGTTTACGGTGTCAACCCGCTGATCCTCTTCGTCGGCTCGGGACTGATGGCGCGGCTGCTCGGCCTGATCAAGATTCACGGCCGCGCGCTGCAGCCGCTCAGCTACGAGCTCACGTTCAAGCCTTACTTCGAGCCGCACCTCGCGTCGTTTCTGTGGGGGATGACGTTCGTCCTGTTCTGGCTGGCGGTGGCGTGGGAGCTCTACCGGCGGAACATCATTCTGAAAGTTTGAGTTTTCAGGGACTCATGTCCCGGTCCCTGCTTGCCCTGGTTCTCCTCGCGTGCGCGACGGCCGCGTCCGCCGGCACGTTCACGACGTACGAGTCGCTCGAATACGCGAACGTCGGCGGCACGTCATTGCAACTCGATCTGCGCGTGCCCGACGGCGCCGGTCCGCATCCGGTGATCCTCTATCTGCACAGCGGCGCATGGATCACCGGCGACCGCACGGGCGGCCCCGCGCTGCGGCAGGCGACGCGCGGCTACGCGGTGGCGAGCATCGACTACCGGCTCGCGCCGGCGTGGACGTGGCCGTCGCAGATCGAAGACTGCAAGGCCGCGGTGCGCTGGCTGCGCGCGAACGCGGCGCGCTTTCATCTCGATCCGAACCGCATCGGCGTTTTCGGCACGTCTGCCGGCGGCCATCTCGCCGCCGTCCTCGGCACGAGCGGCGGCGTCGATACGCTCGAAGGGCTGTCGCTCGGCAATCCGCAGTTCTCGAGCCGCGTGAAGGCGGTGGTCGATCTTTACGGACCGACGGATCTGCTGAAGCTGGAAGAACAGAAACTGCCGTGCATCCCGCTCGATGGAAACGCGTCGTTCATGCCGCCGTCGCTGCTGATGGGCTGCGCGATCCAGTCAGTCGTGCCGCGCGGAGACGATGATGGCGAGCCCGATGACGTACATCACGCCCGACGACCCGCCGTTCCTCATCGAGCACGGCCTGCTCGACTGCCTGGTCTCGTACAAGCAGAGCGTCGATCTCGATACCGCGCTGCGCGCCGGCGGCGTGGCGTCGCAGCTGATCCTGATCCCGAACGGCGACCACGGCGGCAAAGCGTTCGATGAGACGCGATACGTGCAGGCGATCGACGATTTTCTCGACGCGAACCTGCGCGGCCCGGTCGCCGCGCCGCCCGCGAAGCGGCGCGCGGCGCGGCATTAGGGGTGGGGGCGGCGCTGCAGCCGACGCAGCGCGCCGCGCTGCGTCGGCTGAGCGCGAGTCGCGCGGTTGCGATGGTGAGATCGGAGAGATCACGCGCACTGCGGGCGCGTGGTGCCTGCGAGGCGTGTATCGACGCATGACCGCGGCGCGATGCGCAGGAGGCGCGCGAGCGACGGCGTGGTGATGACGCGTGACGCTGCGCTGCAGCCGGCGCTGCGCGGCTGAGCGAGTCGAGGGTGGCGATGGGACGGCCCGCGAATCGCGTGCGGTGTGGTCGGCGTCGGGCGTGCGGGGCGCGCATCGATGCGGCGCCGCGGCGGGAGGCGCCCGAGCAGCGAGCGCGCAACGCGCATCCGCTCACCGAGTATGACGCGCAGTGTCATGGGGCGTTGCGCGGCTGAGCGAGTGTTGTGCGCGATGCGGTGAAGGCGGAGAGGGCGCGTCCCGCTGCAGTCGCCGTAGCGCGTGCGGGCGACCATGCGCGTGGCCGCTGCGCGCATGCGCAGGAGGCGCCAGCCGGTGGTACTACGCGGAACGTGCCCCAGCGCGCTGCGCTGCGTCGGCTGCAGCGCGAATCCGCGCGCAGCTCCGCGGCGAAGTTTTCGCGCGCCGCGTCACCCCGCGGCCAGTTCCCACCTTTCCGCGTAGCGGTCGCCGAGGATCCGCTGGTAGAGGCTGACGAGTTGCGCGCCGATGGCGTCGTAGCTGAAGCGGTTCGCGACCGACGCGCGCAGCGCGTTCGCGTCGAACGTGCGCTCGGTCATGCGCAGCATCGCGGCGGTGAGCTGATCTTCGCTGCCGGGATCGACGAGCTCGCCGAGGGACGGGTCGATGATCTCGGAGGGGCCGCCGCAGCGGGTGGCGAGGACGGGGAGGCCGGTGGCGAGGGCTTCGATGAGCACGACGCCGAAGGTCTCGAACAGGCTGGGGTGCACGAGCGCGTTGGCGCGGTGGAGCTCGCGGCGGACGGCGTCGCGGGGGAGGGCGCCGGTGAATGTGACGGCGTTGGCGATACCGAGATCGCGGGCGAGTTGTTCGAGCGCGGCGGCTTCTTTGCCGGTGCCGGCGCAGGTGAGCGTCGCGTCGACGCCGCGTTGGCGCAGCGTCGCGAGGGCGCGAATGGCGAGATCGACGCGTTTGCTTGCGACGAGATCGCAGACGGTGAGGAAGCGGAACGGCGTGCGCGTGCGCGGCTTGCGCGGCATCGTGAAGAAATCGAGATCGACGGTGTTCGGCACCACGATCGTTCGGCGGCCGTTCATCAGCGGCTCGACGGAGCGTTGCAGCGCGCGGCTGACGGTGATGACGGCGGCGGCGTGCTGGTAGGTCTCCGCGAGCAGCTGCCGGCGTCTCGGCTCGCGTTCGCCGACGAGCACGCGGCTCGCGTGTTCAGTCACGACGTACGGAATCCCGAGCTCGCTCGCGGTGCGGAGCGCGGCGTAGCCGCCCCACAGGCCGGCGTGGCCGTGGATGAGATCGGGCATGCCGTAGACGTCGATGTAGCGGTGCACGAGGCGGCGCATGAGCGAGCACCAGAGGAGGCCGCCGGGCACCGTCTGCGCGACGACGCTCCAGCCGCGCATGCGCGCGATCGGTACCTCGCCGTGCTCGAACGTGACCTGGAAGTGGCTCTTGTGCAGCGCGCGCGGGCGGAGATGTCCGAGGCTGCGGCGCTCGACGAAGGCGATGCCGGCGTCGACACCGCGGCGGCGCAGCGCGGTGGCTTGATCGCGGAAGAACGTGCCGCGCCACGGCTTGTCGACGGTGTCGAACCACGAGGGGAGCAGGAGTACGTGCATGTCGGGGCATGCAGGAGTGCAGGGGGAAGGCCGCCGCGCGCGAGAGATCGCTCACGCGCGTGCATCGCGATAAGTCGTTTGCTGTTTGCGAGATGACGCGCGTTCGTGCGGTCTGTCGATGTACCCACCGAGGCGCGCACCGTTCGGAGAAGCAGACAGCGCGGGTCTGCTTCTCCCGACACGTCACGGTTTGCGCAGGATGCGTCCGGGCAGCGCGCCGGTCATCGCGCCGTCGCGCAGCACGGGCGTGCCGTTGACGACGACGTCCGCGACGCCTTCCGCGAAGTGATGCGGGTCTTCGTACGTCGCCACGTCGCGCACGGTCGCGGGATCGAAGACGACGACGTCCGCCTTCATCCCGGCGCGCAGGAAACCGCGATCGGCGAGCTTCGCGCGCGACGCGGCGAACGACGTCATGCGCCGCACGGCCTCTTCCAGCGTGAGCAGCTTCTCGTCACGGACGTAATGGCCGAGGATGCGGGCGAAGGTGCCGTACGCGCGAGGGTGCGCGCCTTCGTCGCGGGTGACGACGGCGCCGGAGTCGGAGCCGAACGCGACCCACGGCTGTTGCACGACGACGCGCACGTCGTCTTCGCTGAGCGAGAAGAAGATCGCGATCGGCGACTTCGCGTTCTGTTCGAAGAGCCGCAGCGTCGCTTCGGCGGGATCGACGTGCAGCTCGCGCGCGATGGCGTCGAGGCGTTTCGTGGCCGCGCCGCGCACGGCGATCGTCGACGCGCCGCCTTCGCGCAGGCGTCCGGCGCGCAGCTCGTCCGCGATCTTCGCGCGCGTCGCGGGATCGCGCAGGCGTTCGAGGAATTTGAGATAGCCGCCTTCGACGGCCCACGCGGGCACGATCGACAGCAGCTCCGTCGACGTGGCGGTGAACGGATACATGTTCGCGGCGATGTCGACGCCGTTTTTCCGCGCGGCCTCGATCTTCGCGACGACCCGCGGCATGCGTCCCCAGTTCTTCTGCCCGCCGATCTTGAGGTGGAAGATGTTGACGGGGACGTGCGCCTCACGTCCGATGCGGATCGCCTCGTCGATGGCGGCGTCGATGTGATCGGACTCGTTGCGCAGATGCGTCCAGTACGCGCCCGCGGGTTTCGCGAGTGCGACCAGCTCCTCGGTCGTCGCGAAGCGTCCCGGCGGATAAATGAGCGCGCTGGCGAGACCGACCGCGCCGTCGCGCACGGCCTGTTCGACGATCTGCTGCATGCGGCGCAGCTCGTCGGGCGTGGGTGCGCGGTCGGCGTCGCCGAGGACCATCTCGCGCGGATTGCGCGCACCGATGTAGAACGCGAAGTTGAGCGCGGAACCGCGCTTCTCGACGACGCGCATGAAGTCGCCGAGGGTGCGCCACGTCACCGGCGGCCAGCCGCGCGGCTTCGTGCGCTCCATCTCCGCGGCCATCGCTTCGCTGAGCGGGCCGGGCGAGAGTCCTTCTCCCGTGACTTCCGTCGTGACGCCCTGCCGGATTTTTCCCTCGAGCTTCGGATCGATGAGCACGGCCGACTGCGAATTGCCGAGGAGATCGATGAAGCCGGGAGCGACGACCTTGCCGCGCGCGTCGAGCGTCGTCTTCGCGGTCGCGTGCGACAAATCGCCGACGATCGCGATGGTGTCGCCGCGGATGCCGACGTCGGCGCGGACGCGTGGCGCGCCGCTGCCGTCGAGCACGTCGCCGCCGCGGATGATGACGTCGTAGTCGGTGTGCATGGCGGGAGCTCGCGTTGCGGAACGATGCGATTGTTCGACGGGCGCCTGGGCGCAGGTGAGAGCGAGCAGAGTGAAGAGGGCGACGCGCATCGCGGAACGGTGCATGCCTGCAACGTGCCGGTTGTCAGAAGCGGTAGCGCAGCTCCAGCGTCACCTCGCGTCCGTTCTGGCTTTCGTCGAAGCCCGACTCCTGCGCCGCGGGGCGCTTCGCGACGACCTGCGTGTATTCGCCGCCGGCGCGCAATGCTTTGGAGAGATCGAGGAAATAGGCGAGCGTCCACGAGCGGCCGCTGTCCTCGTTCGAGCCGGCGGCGGAGTGGTCTTCGTCCGTCACGCGAAAGAGGTCGTAGCGCACGGTCCAGCGGCTGCGCCCGCGCTTCTCCGACAGCAGCGCGTACGCGGCGCGGAAGTCCGCCTGCACGAAGCGCGGCGCGGTGCCCATGCCGGTCGAGCCGGTCATGTACTCGGCGGCGAACGAGTACGCGTCGGGATCGCCGAGCTGCACGCCGGCGAGCTGGAACTTCGTGCGCCACGCGTACTCGCCGCGATAGAGCTCGCGGTCGCCTTTGTTGTCGAGCATCGTGAACTGCACGAGCGCGCGTTGCGGCACGGAGTAGCGGACGCGCGCGGAGTAGCCGGTGCGGCCGTCGAGGTCGCGCTCGAGCGGCACGGTGCCGTCGTCGCGCTGCGCGGGGAACGAGGTGGTCAACACGTTGACCGGAGGCAGCGGGAGGACGTCGTTCCACGTCGAGAGCCGCGAGCCGACGCTCCAGCCGCGCCACGCGAGCAGCGCGCCCATGGTGTCGTTGTCGCGGAACGCCGTGGCGGCCGCGGTGAGGCTCGCGCCGTTCTGCAGCGTATGCCGCCACTGCAGGTCGAGGCCACGCGGCCGCACTTCCTCGCCGATCCAGCTGTTGAGCGCGGAGAAGTGAATCGTGTACGGAGACGTCCACAACGGATCGATGTTCTCGCGCGACGTGGGCAGGAAGAACTGCCCCGCGCGCAACTGCAGCTCGTCGTTCGTGAACGTCGCGCGCAGATCGGCGTACGCCTCGACGAGTCCGGCGTCGTCGCCGCGGTAGTCATCAGGATCGCGGCGCGCGGCGCCGCTGGCGTGCACGTCGAACCATTTCGCAGGCGCCCAGTCGCCGCCGAGCTGCGCGACGCCGAAGACGCGGTCGCGCGCGGCGCCGGCGTCGAGCCGTCCGAAGTCGCCCGTGCGCCACGACTCGGGGCCGGTCGCGTTCACGGTCTGCGCGGCGGCGTAGCCGTCGAAGTGCAACGACGACGATTGTGCGAACGACGGCACCGCGGCGGCGACGGCGAGCACGAACGGCAACACGCGCATCGCGTGATTATCCGCCGTCTACAGCGGAATCCGCGGATCGCGCCACAGCCCGACGACGCGCCGGCCGTAGTCGATCGACACGAGGAAGCGCGACAGTAGCCGGTTGCCGACGCGCGGCCGGGCCACGTTCGCGTAGCCGACGTCGATCGCGCCGAAGTCGGTCGTGCCGACGACGACATGCGCACGCCCGCGCGTGCCGTTCGCGCCGGGGAGGAGCAGAGTATCCGGCACGGTCGTGTCGACGATCGCGGAGAGCGTCTGGCCATCGACGTTGAGGTTGATCATCGGCTCGCCGCTGAACGAGTAGAGCTGCATGTACGCGGGATGGATGCCGTCCTTTTGATACGTGACGACGCCGACGTGGTAATCGATGGTGATCGCGTGCGCGCTCCACGCCTCGACCCCGACGATGCCGTCCGCGGCGCCGGCGAGGTCGATGCGCCGCGGGTCGATGCGCACGGTCTCGCGGTCGCCCATCTCGAGCGCGTGCGCGGAGCTCGCCGTCAGCGGGAAGCTCGCGTCGACGATCGTGCGCTGCGACGCGGTGCCGAGAATGAAACGGCCGTCGTGATTGTCGATACGGATCGACGGCAGCCGGATCAGGTTCCGCTCCAGCGTGAACGCGAGGTTCACCTCGTTGCGGATCGGCTCGTTGCGCCACGGCGTGCGGATGAGGTGCGAGCATCCGCTGGCAAACAAAACGCCGGCGAACGGGGCCAATCCGAGGATGGTTGCTCTCAGAAGTGATTTCGATAACATGCGCCGCGCTCTCTTGTAGCAACACGAGCGCCTGAAAGGAAATCCGATGTCCCTTCCCGAGTTCCGGAACGAGCCCCTCACCGATTTCTCCAAGCCCGAGCACAAGTCCGCGATGGAGGCCGCCATCGCCAAAGTGCGCGGCGAGATCGGCCGCACGTACCCGCTGGTGATCGGCGGCGAGCGCATCACGGGACTCGGCACGTTCGACTCGATCAACCCCGCGCGCAAGGACGAGGTCCTCGGCAAGTTTTCGTCCGGCAACGCCAAGCACGTCGAGCAGGCGCTCGACGCCGCGTGGACCGCGTTCGAGTCGTGGAAACGGCAGCCGGTCGACACGCACGCCGGCCTCTTGCTGCGCGCCGCCGCGCTGCTGCGCGAGCGCAAGCACGAGTTCTCCGCGACGATGGTGCTCGAAGTCGGCAAGACGTGGGCGGAAGCGGACGCCGATACGGCGGAAGCGATCGACTTCCTCGAGTTCTACGCGCGAGAGGCGTATCGCTACAAAGGCGAACAGCCGATCACGAAGATCGAATCGGAAGACAACCATCTCGTCTACATTCCGCTCGGCGTCGGCGCCGTGATTCCGCCGTGGAACTTCCCGCTGGCGATCATGGCGGGCATGACCACGGCCGCGATCGGCGCGGGCAACTGCGTCATCCTCAAGCCGTCGTCGGACTCGCCGTGGATCGCGTATCGCTTCTTCGCGCTGCTCGAGGAAGCGGAGATGCCGGCGGGCGTCGTGAACTTCGTGAGCGGCGGCGGGGCCGAGGTCGGCGATCCGCTGATCCAGCATCCGCGCATCCGCTTCATCTCCTTCACCGGCTCGAAGCAGGTCGGCCTGCACATCAACGAACAGGCGGCCAAGCATCGCGAGGGCCAGCTGTGGATCAAGCGCGTCGTCGCCGAGATGGGCGGCAAGGACGCGATCATCATCGACCGCGAGACGAAGAACCTCGACGAGGCCGCGGCCGCGGTCGTGGCGTCGGCGTTCGGCTTCCAGGGACAGAAGTGCTCCGCCTGCTCGCGCGTCATCATCGACGAGGCGGTCTTCGACGAGATCGTGCCGATGATCGTCGAGAAGACGAAGAAGCTGCGCATCGGCGATCCGGCGCAGGACGACGTGCACCTCGGTCCCGTCGTCGGCAAGAAGGCGTTCAAGACGATCAGCGAGTACATCGAGAAGGGGAAGAAGGAAGGCGACGTGCTCGCCGGCGGCGACGTCGACGGCAAGGAAGGCTTCTTCATCCAGCCGACCGTGATCGGTCCCGTGTCGCCCGACTCGACGATCGCGCAGGAAGAGATCTTCGGCCCCGTGCTCGCGGTGATCAAAGCGAAGGACTTCGACGATGCGCTGCGCATCGCCAACGACTCGCAGTACGGGCTCACCGGCGCGGTCTTCACCGACAACGAGGAGAAGCTCGAGCGCGCGCGCGAGGAGTTCTTCGTCGGCAATCTCTATCTGAATCGCAAGTGCACCGGCGCGCTCGTCGGCGTGCATCCGTTCGGCGGCTTCAACATGTCGGGCACCGATTCGAAAGCCGGCGGCCGCGATTACCTCGGCCTGTTCCTGCAGGCGAAGGCGATCTCGCGGAAAGTCGGCGCGCAGCCGAAGGTGGTGCGCGACGCGAAGGGTTTCTGACGCGACTCCGATGCGGCGGCTCGCGCTGCGGTTCGCGCTGACGATGGCTGCGCTGCCGGTGCTCGCCGGCGGCGCGCCGTCCACGACGCGCATCCCCGACGCGTGGCTCAGCGTGCCGCACGCGGCGACGATGCCGGCGGCGGAGCCGAAGACGACGGGCGCGGTGCGCATCCAGCGCAATCCGATCCGGCCGCGCCTCATGAACGGCGACAAGCCGCTCACCGATCCGTTCATCGACATCGATTCGTTCGACGTGTCCGAGGCGCGCGGCGAGGTCGTGTTCTCGGCGAAACGCCGCGACAATTTCGACATCGGCCTCGTCTCGACGGACGGCGGCAAGATCAACTGGGTGCCGCCGGAGCCGGTCGATGAAGTCGGCGTGGAATGGGCGCCGCGCGGCAACAAGGCGAGCTACGTCATCCGCGCGAAGTCGGGCGACATCGTGCGCACGGTGCACATCCCGACCTCGGCGATGACGGCGAACGACTTTCCGTTCGGCCGCGTGCGTACGGTGACGTGGGACGACGCGGGCGAGCGCTACTCGGTAATCTGGTCGACGCCGGACGCGTCGGAGCGGGTGGAATCGATGAAATACGGCGGGGAGGCACGGCGGATCGACATCTCGCCTGCCGTACGGCTGGATGTCGACGTGCAGCCGTTCGCCGCCGGCGCGATCATCCTCCGTCCGCTGGACCTGCGCTACGACGAGAAGCTGCCGCTCGTGGTCTGGCTCGATGACGATCTCTACCGCTGGAACGACGCGCGCGGCGCGCTCCTGCGCAATGCGCGCGTGGCGCTCGTGATCGCGAAGAACGCGGACGACGCGCTGTGGAAGGCCGTGCACGAGGTTCCGTGGATCGACGGCGGACGCGTGTACCTCGTTGGCGGCAGCGCGCCGAACGCAACGAGGAGCATCGTGGGCGATGCGAAGCTGCCGGCCGGACGCTATCGGCGGGAGACGCGCGTCGTGGCCGTCCCGCCCGGTGTCGTACAATCGTTTGCCGCTGGCTTCATCGCAGATCAGTTGAAGGGGAACCGCTCCACGAATGGCAGCCGCCGCTGAGCAGTCGCCGGCCCGAAAATCGACGGTCCGCGAATATTACGAAGCACTCCTCATCGCCCTCATCTTCGTCAACTTCGCGCGCATCTTCGTCTTCCAGGCGTTCAAGATCCCGACCGGATCGATGGAAGACAACCTGAAAGTCGGCGACCACATCATCGTCAACAAGTTCATCTACGGGCCGAAAGGCGAGAGCCTGCTCTCCGGAATCTTTCCGCTGCGCGACGTGCGCCGCGGCGACATCATCGTCTTCCGCTATCCGCTCGATCCCGACACCGACTTCGTGAAACGCGTGATCGGCATGCCGGGCGACGTCGTGACCGTGCGCGACAAGGTCGTCTCGATCAACGGAAAGCCGCTCGTCGAGCCGTACGTCGTCCACGACGATCCGCAGATCTATCCCGATCAGCCGGCGCTGCCCGAGCCGTACCGCTCGCGCGATCAGTTCGGGCCGGTCACCGTACCGCCGGGGCAGTACTTCGCGATGGGCGACAACCGCGACCGCTCCAGCGACTCGCGCTACTGGGGCACGGTGCCGCGCTCGCTCATCAAGGGCCGCGCGTTCATGGTCTACTGGTCGTTCGAGCGCGAGCCGCCGCCGCAGGGCAGCCCGCCTTCCGAGCGCGCGAAAGAGCTGACGAACGTGCTGCTGCATTTCTTCGACGAGACCCGCTGGAAGCGGACGTTCTTCGTCGTCGACAGCAAGTATCACTACACGCCCGGCATCAGTGCCTATGGAAACGAGTAACGGTGGCGCGGCGGAGACGCCGCCGGCGGATGTGAACGAGACGAGCGAGACGCAGGCGACCGCCGCGGCGCCGGATGCCGTGGCCGATCCGCCATCGAATGCGGCCGATGCTGCCGCCGGGGCCGCCGCCGTGGCTGCTGACGCGAATCACGTTCTCGACGCGAACGTCATCGACCGCAGCGCGCATCCGATCTCGCGCCGCAGCATCCCGGAGAACGTGCTCAAGGTGCTCTACCGCCTGCATCGCAGCGGCTACCGCGCGTATCTCTGCGGCGGCAGCGTGCGCGATCTGCTCATGGACCGCACGCCGAAGGACTTCGACGTCGTCACCGACGCGCATCCGGCGGAAGTGCGGCGCCTCTTCCGCAACAGCCGCATCATCGGCCGCCGCTTCCGCCTCGTGCACATCATCTTTCAGGACCAGGTCGTCGAAGTGGCGACGTTCCGCCGCGAGCCGGAACGGACCGTCGCGGACGTGGAGTCGGAAGACTTCCTCATCACCGACGACAACACGTTCGGCTCGCCGCTGCAGGACGCGCGGCGCCGCGACTTCACGATCAACGCGCTCTTCTACAACATCGCCGATTTCTCGGTGATCGACTACGTCGGCGGCCTCGAGGATCTCGCGGAAGGGCGCGTGCGCGTCATCGGCGATCCCGATCTGCGCTTCCGCGAAGACCCCGTTCGCATGATGCGCGCGATCGAGTTCGCCTCGCGCCTCGGGTTCGAGATCGAGCAGAAGACGTACGAAGGCATCCTCCGGCATCGCAACGAGATCCTGAAGGCCTCGCCGCCGCGCGTGTCCGAAGAGATCCTCGAACTGCTGCGCCGCGGCTGGTCGCGCGGCGCGATCCGCCTCATGGTCGATACCGCGCTCCTGCAGCCGCTGCTGCCGGAAATCTACACCGCCATCCGCGACGATCACGCGGCGTATTTCTGGAAGATGCTCGAAGTGCTCGACCGCACCGTGCAGGCGGGGCGGAAGATCTCCGACGCGGTGCTGCTCGCGGTGCTGATGCTGCCGTGGGTCATCGACGAGATCGAGCGCGAGGAGCAGCGGCGCGATTCGCGGATGCGTATGGGCGACGTGATCACCTTCATCCGCGACCTCACGCAGCCGCTCTGCGCGCGCATGTCGCTCGCCGCCGGCACGCGCCATCAGATCGAACAGGCGCTCGAAACGCTTTGGCGCTTGCTCGAGCCGCCCACCGACCGCCGCTCGCAATTCCGCGCCGTCTACCGCGAGCCGTTCAACGACGCGCTCGCGCTGCTTGAGCTCTACGCCCTCTCGTCCGGACGCTACGTCGACGTCTTCCGCCAGTGGCAGGCGTTTGCCGTGCGCGTCAAGCGCGCGCAGGAGGAAGCGGAGCAGGGCACGGTCAAGCGGCGGCGGCGCAGGCGGCGGTAGGGTTCGACGGAAACTCGCGATCGCACGGATCGCGAATCATCGTTCCGTTCAACCAGGCTCGTCGGACTCGCGCGTGGTGATCGTCTCCCGATCCTCCGAGCCGTCGGGATGCTTGTGGATGCGCTCGACGATGCGCGTCCGCTGGCGGCGCGCGCGCTTGCTCGACCGCCGGCGCCGCTTCCACGCAAATCCCGGGAAGAACATCGCGGCGATGGTGAATGCGCCGAGGAGCGCGGGAGACGTCGCGGAACTCGTGCTGGTCAGCAGCGGCGCGAGCAACAGCGCGAGATGGCTGTGGGTGAAGCCGATCACGAAATCGGCGAGGTGCATGAGCTCCAGCGTGCGCACCAATCCATGTGCACGATGGGCGAAGGTCTGCACGAGGGGAAGTCTGTCTACGGACAACATCGTTGCCTCCGGAATCGACACGTTCTCCGAGCGCCGCCAATCACGAGGCGGCGTGCGAGAAGTGAAAAGAGAATGAGAGCGGGAGGCGGGTCTTACCCGTGCCGGTTAGCCATTTCGCACCTCCGTCGGCTCGGGGAGAGCCGCGAACATGGCGCGATGCCGGTTGCCGGCCGTTGCAGCCGGCATGTGCCCAATGTGAATTTGGCCGCGCGAATTCGGCTCAAATCGGTTCATGCACCAAGCCTAGGTCTGCGGACGTAAAGCCGTCTGCCCTCGTTCGTAAAGCGCGCGTGAAGAGCCGGTAGAGGACTGCGCAACACGTCTCGCCGCACGTTCCACCGCTCGCGTTACACTTCGAGCCATGCCCCTCGACGTCATCTACGTCGATCATCACTCCACGACTCCGTGCGATCCGCGCGTCGTGGAGGCGATGCTGCCGTACTTCACGGACTTTTTCGGCAACCCGGCGTCGATCACGCACGCGCATGGGCGGAAGGCGTCGACCGCCGTCGAAGACGCGCGCATCGCCATCGCGCGGTTTCTCGGCGTGCTGCCGCCGGAGATCTACTTCACCGCCGGCGCGACGGAGTCGAACAACATCGCGCTGAATCTGCTCCGCGAGGGCGACCACCTCATCACGAGCGCGACCGAGCACAAGTCGATCCTCGTGCCCGCGGAGCGGCTCGCGAAACGCGGCGTCGCGGTCACGATCCTCGAGCCCGACTCCGAAGGCTTCATCACGGCCGACGCGTTGCGCGCGGCGCTGCGTCCGGAGACGCGGCTCGTGTCGATCGAGGCGGCGAACGGCGAGATCGGCACGATCCAGCCGATCGGCGCGCTGGCCGCGGTCTGTCGCGAACGTCGCGTCCTCTTTCACACCGACGCGACGCAGGCGGCGGGGAAGATTCCGCTCGACCTGTCGCTCGTCGACCTCGCGTCGTTCTCCGCGCACAAGGTCTACGGACCGAAAGGCATCGGCGCGCTGTTCGTGCGTCGCGGCACGCGCGTGGAGCCGGTGGTCATCGGCGGCGGACAGGAACGCGGCGTGCGCGCCGGCACGCTCAACGTTCCGGCGATCGTCGGCTTCGCGGCGGCGCTGCAACTGCGCGCGTCCGAGATGCACGACGAGGCGGTGCGCCTCGTCGCGCTGCGCGAAGAACTGCGCGACGGCATCGTCGCGAACATCGACGGCGTTTCGATCAATGGACCGCGGGAGTTAAGATTGCCGGGCAATCTCAACGTCAGCTTCGATCGCGTGGAAGCCGACTCGCTCATCCTGGCCATGAAACGATTCTCGCTTTCGTCGGGCTCCGCCTGCAGCGCCGGCGACCGCGGACCGTCGCGCGTGCTGAAGGCGATCGGTCTCTCGGACGAAGCGGCGATGGGCTCGATTCGTTTTGGATTCGGGAAGTCGAATACCAGCGATCACGTGGCGCTCCTGGTCTCGGACCTCGGCCGCGCGGTCCGCAAACTGAGGGAGATCACGGCGGCATGACGTCGGACGCGCAGGGCAGCATTCTCCTGGTCGACCATTCCCGTGGCGCGCTTCTCTTCCAGGAGACGATCCTCCGGCGCCGCGACATGCAGGTGATGACCGCGCTGGCCGGCTCCGAGGGGCTCGTCAAGGCGCGCATGGAAAAGCCGAACCTCATCATCTTCGGCTACGACCTCTTCGACATGACCGCGCCGGAGTTCTGCCGCGAGATCCGCGCCGACGAGCTGACGCGCGCGATCTCGCTGCTGCTCGTCTGCGACCGCGATCACGCCGAGCACGGCGACCTCTGCCTCTCCGCCGGCTGCAACGACGTGATCTTCCGTCCGCTGCAGAAGCCGGAGCTCGATCAGAAAGTCGAGAAGCTGACGCGCATCCCGGTGCGGCGGCAGCTGCGCACGATCACGAAGATCGAGGTCTCGCTCGAGAAGAACGGACGCTTCGTCCTCGGGCGCAGCGTGAACATCTCCGCGACCGGCATCCTCATCGAGGTCGATCGCATGCTCCCGCAGGAAGGGCCGGTGCGGCTGCACTTCTACCTGCCCGGCGATGCGCAACCGCTGCAGCTGCTGGCCGAGGTCTTGCGAGCGGAGTTCTCCGGGTCGATGTCGAAATACGGGATGCGCTTTCTCGATCCGTCGGAGGACGAGCGCGCGCGCATCTCGCGCTTCGTGCACCGGCTGCGCTCGCGGGAAACGATCTGATGGCGACGGTGGAAGAGGCGATTCGCACGACGCGCGACGAGGACTTCCTCCACGCGCTGACCATGTTCCTCGACATCTACGGCACCGAAGAAGCGCCGCCGATGAACACCGCGAAGGCGGCGGCCGGCCTGTCGTACTTCGCGCTCTGCCTCGCACTCGTACAGAAGAAGTTCAAGCCGGCCATCGATCTGTGCCGCCGCGCGATCGAGCTCGAGTTCTACAACGGCGATCACTACGCGAACCTCGCGCGCATCTATCTCGCCGCGGGCAATCGCAAGAAGGCGCTGGAGACGCTCGAGCAGGGACTGAAGATCGCACCCGATCAGGACTATCTCTTGACGGTGCGGCAGCTCGTCGGCGTGCGCGCGAAGCCCGCGGTGCCGTTCCTCGATCGCAGCCACCCGATCAACGTCTCCCTCGGCCAGTCGCGGCACGCGAAGAAGATCGCCGACGAAGAGCGGAAGAAGCGGTGACGGCGGCGAAGAAACGTCAGGCCTCCGCGAAGACCGCGGCGGATGCGCTCGAACGCGTGCGCGCGATCTGCCTCGCGCTCCCCGATACCACGGAGAAGCTCGCGTGGGGCGAGCCGACGTTCCGCGTGCACGAGCGGCTCTTCGTCATGTTCACGAACAATCACCACGGCGACGGCCGCCTCGCGATCTGGTGCAACGCGCCGGACGGAGCGCAGGAAGCAATCGTCGCCGCCGATCCGAAGCACTTCTTCGTGCCGCCGTACGTCGGCAAGGGCGGCTGGATCGGCATCAACCTCGACACCGGCCTCGGATGGCCGGCCATCGCATCGCTCATCGCCGAGGCGCATCGCGTGACCGCGGCGAAAGGGAAAGGACGAAAGAAACGATGACCGTGAAAGCGATCCCCGACGGCTACCACACCATCACGCCGTATCTCACCGTCGACGATCTCCCGAGTCTCGTGGAGTTCGTGAAGGCGGCGTTCGGCGCGATGATCAAGGAAGCGATCCCCGACGCGTCCGGCAAGCTGCGCCACGCCGAAGCGGTGATCGGCGACTCGGTGGTGATGATGGGGCAGGCGCGCGAAGGCTCGGAGGCGCGTCCCGGCGCGCTCTACCTCTACGTCGAGAACACCGACGTCACGTACGCGGCGGCGTTGCGCGCCGGCGCGACATCGATCATGGAACCGGCCGATCAGTTCTACGGCGACCGCAACGCCGGCGTGAAGGATTCCGCCGGCAATCTCTGGTGGATCGCCACGCACTTCGAGGACGTGAGCTCCGAGGAGATGGAGCGGCGTTCGCGCGAGCAGATGAAGTAGTCAACGTCGGTACCATCGCGCCAGCCGTTCCGGCGCGACGCCGAGGTGATAGCCGGCGATGATCAACCAGTTGACCATCGCCGTGCGGAGAATGCCTTTGGCGAGGAAGCGGCGGCCGGACGTGCGCACGGCGAGCGGAAGGATCACGGCGCGGCGCATGCGGCGGGCGAGCGCGTAGTCTTCCATCAGCGGGATCTCGCGGAACCCGGGGAACGCGTCGCGGCGGATGAACTGCGCCTGATCGCCCCACGGCTGCCGCGTGAGCCGCGTCCGCGCGTTGATGAACCACGCGACGCGCTCCAGTCCCGGCTCGATGAACGCGATGCGGAAGCCGCCGAACGTGGCACCTCGTTCGATCGCCGCCGCGGCCGCGTCGCACGCGCCGGCGGGCAGCAGCGTGTCGGCGTGCAGGAACAGCAGCACGTCGTGCGACGCCGCGCGCGCGCCCGCGTTGAGCTGCCGCGCGCGCATGCGTTCGCCGGTGACGACCTGCGCGCCGTGCGCGCGCGCGATGCCGGCGGTCGCGTCGCGGCTGCCGCCGTCGGCGACGATGACTTCGGCCGCGCCGGCCGCGAGCGCGGCGTCGATCGTCGCGCCGATGCGCGCGGCTTCGTCGAGCGCGGGGATGATGACGCTCACGCGGGCCGCCACGCGCGCGATGGTAACGTACGCGTTCGTGAACGCTTACGTGCTCGTCGGCGGACATTCGCGCCGCATGGGAACGTCGAAGAGCGCTCTGTTTCTCGACCGCATCGTCGAGGCGGCGCGACCGGTGTTCGACGAGGTCGTCGCGGTGCAGCGTTTCGGCGGCGAGGCGATGCCGATCGCGACGATCTTCGAAGAGCCGCACGACGGCGACGGCGTGATCTTCGGCGTCGCGCGCGCGCTCGAGCACGCGCGGTCGCGCGCGTTCATCCTCGCGGTCGACTATCCGCTGATCACGAGCGACGTGCTCGCGTTTCTGCGCGATGACGGCCGCGTGCCGCTGTGGGACGGCGAGCCGCAGTTGCTGTGCGCGGTGTGGGACGCGGCGTCGCTGCCGCGCCTGCGCGAGCGCATCGCGCGGCGGCGCTACGATTTGCGGTCGGCGGTCGAACGCGACATGATCGGCGAGGCGGCGTTGCGCGCGCGCTTCCGCGGCGAGCCGCTGCGCAACGTGAATACGGTCGAGGAGTGGAAGGCGGCGCAGGACGATGGCTGACAAGGATTTCTCGCATCTCGACGAAACCGGCGGCATCTCGATGGTGAACGTTGGCGCGAAGCGCGCCACGCAGCGCGAGGCGGTGGCCGTGGCGACCGTGCGCATGTCGGCGGCGACGCTGACGAAGCTCATGAGCGCGGCACTGCCGAAAGGCGACGTGCTGACCACCGCGAAGATCGCCGGCGTGCTCGCGGCGAAACAGACGCCGTCGCTGATTCCGCTCGCGCATCCGATCGCCATCGAGTCGGTCGACATCACCTTCGATCTCGATCCCGCGAGCGGCACGATCGAAGTGCGCTCGATCGTCCGCTGCGAGGCCAAGACCGGCGTCGAGATGGAAGCGATGACCGCGTGCGCGGTCGCGGCGCTGACGATCTACGACATGTGCAAGTCCGCCGAGAAGGGGATCACGATCGACGGCCTGCAGCTCGTCCGCAAGTCCGGCGGAAAATCGGGGACGTGGGAACGGTGAATCCTACTGCCTTGCCCACGGCGGCCGCTTGTCGTTCGTCGTCTTCGACGTGTCGTTCGCGGCCTCGGCCTGCTTCTCCGCGGTGACGAGCTGCTTGCGGATCGTGCCGAGGATGCGCGTGTCGGTGGCGACGGCGAGGTCGATCAGCTTCTGCCGCTCCTTGTAGCCGTTGAAGGCGATGACGAAGCGGTCGATGCGGAACGCGATGGTGCGGCCGAGGAAGCGGTCTTCGGCGGTGAAGTTGTCCTCGCCGAGGTTCGGGATCGGGTCGAGTAGCTTGCCGTTGCGAACGTAGAGATCGCGGTATTCGTTGAGGATCTTCGCGGCGGCGTTCTTGTTCGCGGCGGGGATGATGAGGCCTTCCATCGTGTCGCCGCCGACGTTGAAGGTGGCCTGGAACGCGTTGGCGAGAATGGCCAGGCCGAGCGTCTTGTCGGTGGAGTAGCGCTCGCTGTTCGGCACGCGCGTGTCGGTCGGGAAGAAGGCGAAGACGGCCGGCTTCGCGGGCGCGGGCGGCATGCGCTCGGCGACGGAGGAGGCGAGCGACGTCAGCGCCTCGAACGCCTTCTCCGAGCCGCCGGTGACGCGCACGTAGAACGGGCCGCGCCAGACGTGCACGGTGTACTTGCTGACGTAGGCCTCGTTGTCGATCGGCACAAAGCGGCGTGAGACTTCCTTGCGGATCGAGTACGCGCCGAAGGCTTTGACGAAGTCGGGGAAGCGAAAGATCTCGACGGTGGCGAATCCGGCGCCGCTCGTCGCGGTGTACTTGCCGGCGGTGAGATCGATGACGTCGTATTTGGCGAAGTTCTGGCCGTCGGCGCCGAGGTACGAGCCGATGCGCTCGCCCGGAACGACGACCGGGTCTTCATCGAGACGCCAGCCCTGCGCTTCCTCGCGGCGGGGGAGGAACTGCAGGCTCGGCGAGTCGATGAGCGTGAAGTCGATCTGCGGCTCGGCCGGCGGCGGCGCAACGGCTTTCTTCGCGGCGCTGCCGCCGCAGGCCGCGAGCAGCAACGACAGCGCGAGCGTCAGCGCCGCGAAAGCGACTGCAGGAACTCGATGGTGACGCGCACGCCGGCGCCCGTCGCGCCGCGCGCTTCGCGCGCCGTCTCGCTCTCCGCATACGCGGTCCCGGCGATGTCGAGATGAGCCCAGGAAGGACAATCGACGAACTCCTCGAGGAAGACCGCCGCGGTGATCGCGCCACCCCAGCGTCCGCCCGTGTTTTTCATGTCGGCCCATTCGCTGCGAATCCCTTCCTTGTACTCGCTCCACGCGGGAAGTCGCCACACACGATCGCCGACGCGTTCCCCCGATTCAATCAACTTCCGGGCCAGCTCGTCATTGTTGCTGAAGAGGCCCGCGGTCTCGCTGCCGAGAGCGACCACGCACGCGCCGGTGAGCGTGGCGTAGTCGAGGATGTGATCGGGTTTCAGCTTCGATGCGTAATGCAGCGCGTCGCCGAGGATCATGCGTCCTTCGGCGTCGGTATTCACGATCTCCACGGTCTTGCCGTTCATCATCGTGATGATCTCGCCCGGCTTGTAGGCGCTGCCGCTGGGAAGGTTCTCGGTGGCGGCGAAGATACCGGTAAGCTTGACCGGCAGCGCGAGCTTGGCCGCGGCTTCCATGATGCCGATCACGGCGGCGGCGCCGCACATGTCGAACTTCATCTCTTCCATCTTCTCGGACGGCTTGATGGAGATGCCGCCCGAGTCGAAGGTGATGCCTTTGCCGACCAGCGCGACGTGCGTCTTCGCACCGCGCGGCGCGTGCTCCATGACCACGAAGCGCGGCGGAAGCACGGAGCCGCGGTTGACGGCGAGAAGGCCGCCCATCTTCATCCGCTCGATCTCACGCTTGCCGTAGACCGTGCACTTGATGCCGGTCTCTTTCGCGACTTCGACCGCGCGATCCGCGAGCGCCTCGGGCGTCATGACGTTGCACGGCGCGTTCGAGACGTCGCGCGTGGTGGTGACGCCGTCGTACACCGCTTTCAAACGCGTGGTGAGCGCGCGGAGGCGTTTCGGCTCGATGGACGCCGGTGCGAGGAGCGTGGCCGCGATCGGCGTCCGCTTCTGCTCTTTGCGGACGGTGATGTAGGGGTCGTACTTGTAGTCGCTCTGCCCGAGCATGTCCGCGGCGGCGACGAGCGACTCTTCCGCGTCGAGCTGCGGCAGCAACTCCGGGAAGAGCACGGCCACTTTCTTGTCGCGCTGTTTCTTCGCGATGCGGCCGACGGAGGTGAGCGCCGCGCGCACGCCGCGCAGCGTGAGCGACTCGCGCTTGCCGAGGCCGATCAGCGTGATCTTGCGCGGCCCGTCGGCGAGGATGGTGATCGATTCGTCGCCGCGTCCCTCGAATTTCGCGCGCGCGATCGCGTCCCGCGCTTCGGCCAGCTCGACCTCCGCCGCGCCTTCCGCAAGGAGGACGAACAGATGATCGAATTTCGCGAGGTTCGGGACGCGGCTGATGTCGACTTGCATGGCGCGCGCATTCTAGCGCGCGGACATCCGCAAAGAAGTCGCTACAGCGTAAAGGGCTCGTCGGTGTCGCGGTTGGTTTCGCGGGATTGGGGGAGGCCCTTGGTGAGCTCGAGGAGGAAGGCGAGGTACTGCTGGGGAGTCATCGTGTTGAGCTCGCGCACGCGCCACAGCATCTCGTTGTCTTCCGGCGTGGTGGGCACGTCGAACTCAAGCTCATCGAGCGGTTCGACTGGCTTTTTCGATTCCATCGTATTGCCTCGATAAGCCATGCCGCGCGAAGTAGCTCCGTACGGCAGCGCGATCGACGCCGGGCACGTTCAGCAGCACGCAAACGTCGTCGCCATCGGCGAACTCGCGTCGCGGGACATTCTTCATGAACAGTCCCTTCATCATCGCGAGATGCGCGGCGCTCGGCACCGGCAGCGTCTGCTCGCCGACGATTGGCTTGCGTACGACGGCGCCGAAGATCGTGTCCGCCGTCGTGCCGCTGACGTACATGACGTCGACGCGTCCGAAGCCTTCGTCGTGATGCAGATGATTCGAATAGCCGTCGCTCACGTGCAGGGTCTCGTAGCCGATCGACTCCGCGTACGCGATCACGCGGTCGCGCGCGGCGAGATCGACGACGAAGTCGACGTCCTTCGTCAGCCGCGTCTGTCCCCACGCCTGCATCGCCAACGCTCCGATCACCGCGTAGCGAATCCCTTCTCTCTCAAAGAACCCGCTGAACGTCCGCAGCACCTCGTCGAACTGCATCGCACCCGAGTCTACCTCGGCCGTCCCACGTACAATCACCCCCAGCTGGCCGAACTCATGCAGTGAAAGCGAGGTTTATGGCGTACCGCATTTTGGTCGTCGATGATGAGACCGGCATCCGGGAAGCGATCCGGATGACGCTGGAGTACGAGGGGTATCGCATCGATGAGGCGCGTTCGGGGCAGGAGGGGCTCGACAAAGCCTCGAAAGTCCCCTACGACGCGATGCTGCTCGACATCAAGATGCCGGTGCTCGACGGCATCGAGGTCCTCGAGAACCTCAAGGAGCAGCGCATCAACATCCCCGTGGTCATGGTCTCCGGCCACGGCGACGTGCACACGGCCGTCGAATGCACGAAGCGCGGCGCGTTCGACTTCCTCGAGAAGCCGCTGAACCGCGACAAGCTGCTGCTCACCGTCCGCAACGCGGTGCGCCAGCGCTCGCTCGAAGAAGAAAACACCGAGCTCAAAGAGAAGCAGCAGAAGGAGTATCAGCTCGTCGGCAATTCATCGCTGATGTCGGAGCTGAAGTCGCAGATCGAGCGCGCGGCGCCGACGAAAGCGACCGTGCTCATCACCGGCGAATCCGGCACCGGCAAGGAGCTCGTCGCGCGCGAAGTGCATCGCCGCTCGTCGCGCGCGAACATGCCGTTCATTCAGGTGAACTGCGCGGCGATCCCCGAGGAGCTGATCGAATCGGAGCTCTTCGGGCATGAAAAGGGATCGTTCACCGGCGCGGTGCGCAAGCAGACGGGCAAGTTCGTCGCGGCCGACGGCGGCACGATCTTCCTCGACGAGATCGGCGACATGTCACTGCGCACGCAGGCGAAAGTCTTGCGCGTTTTGCAGGAAGGCGAAGTCGAGCCGGTCGGCTCGGCGACGGTGGTCAAAGTCGACGTGCGCGTGATCGCGGCGACGAACAAGGACCTCACCGAAGAGATCCGCGCGGGACGCTTCCGCGAAGATCTCTATTACCGCCTGAACGTCATTCCGGTGCGCACGCCGCCGCTGCGCGAGCGGCGCGACGACGTGCCGGTGCTCGCGCAGCATTTCGCGAAACTTTTCTCCGAGGAGCACAACTATCACCCGAAGAAATTCACGGCGGCGGCGGCGAAGGCGCTCGCGGACGCGCCGTGGCGCGGCAACGTGCGCGAGCTGCGCAACATGATCGAGCGGCTGGTGATCATGGTGCCGTCGGAGACGATCGACGTGACCGATCTGCCCGCGGAGTTCTTCCGCACGCCGACGGACATCATCAGCTCCGCGATGCGCCTCTCGACGCTGCAGGAGTTCAAGGACGAGGCGGAGAAGGCGTTCATCGTCGCCAAGCTGCGCGAGCATGGCTGGAACGTCTCGAAGACGGCCGAGGCGATCGACACGCCGCGGTCGAATCTCTACAAGAAGATCGAGCAGTACAACATCAAACGAGAGGCCGGAGCAGGAGTGACGCCCGGGGATGCAGCCGAAGTCCAGTAACGGCGCGCGTCCGATCGGCGTCTTCGACTCCGGCGTCGGCGGACTGACGGTCTTCCGCGAGATCGCACGCGCGCTCCCGCGCGAGCCGCTCGTCTACCTCGGCGATTCCGCGCGCGTGCCGTACGGGACGAAGTCGCCGGCGACGGTCTTGCGCTACGCGCGCGAAGCCGCGCAGCATCTCGTCGCGCGCGGCGTGAAGATGCTCGTCATCGCCTGCAACACCGCCACCGCCGCGGCGCTGCCGACATTGCAACAAGAGCTGTCGATCCCCGTGATCGGCGTCGTGGAGCCCGGCGCGCGCGCGGCGGTGCAGCACACCTCCGGTGTCGTCGGCGTCATCGCCACCGAGGGGACCGTGCGCGCGAAGGCGTACACGCATGCGATCCGTGCGATCGATCCCGACGTCGAAGTCATCGAGTCGGCGGCGCCGCTGTTCGTCCCGCTCGCGGAAGAAGGTTGGGCGAACACGCACGTCGCGCGCGAAGTCGCGGAGATCTACCTCGAGCCGCTGATCGACGCCGGCATCGACACGCTAGTCCTCGGCTGCACGCATTACCCGATCCTGCGCGGCACGATCGAGCAGGTCGTCGGCGGCGCGGTGGCGATCGTCGACAGCGCGGAGACGACGGCTGAAACGGTGCGACGCGCGCTCGGCGCGTCAGCGGGGATGAGCGATCCGCCGCATCAGTTCCTCGTCACCGACGCCGAGGAGCGTTTCCGCCGCATCGCCGGCGAGTTCCTCGAGCACGAGATCGAGCACCTCGAAATCGTGACGCTCAGTTAGCCGCCGATTTTCGCGATCGCGTCGTCCGTCGAGACGACGCGGCCCATCCTCGGAAAGATGGTCGACACCGCGAACTGGTGCGCCTCGGCCGTCAGTCCCGACATCGCGTCCTCGACGAAGAGCTGCTCGTAGCCGCGCTCGTACGCATCGCGCGCGGTCGACTCGATGCCGAAGTTCGTGGCGATGCCGGTGTAGACGAGCGTCGTGACGCCGCGGCGGCGCAGCTGCAGATCGAGCTCGGTGCCGTAGAACGCGCCCCATTGACGCTTGCGGATGCGCAGGTCGCCGTCGGCGATCGGCAGTTCGTCGACGAACTCCGCGAAATCCGGCGGCATCTGCGCGGCCGGCACCGCGGGCTGATCGGCGTGCGGTTTCAGGCGATCGCGATCGTCGGCGGAGAAGCCGACGTGCACGAACACGATCATCGCGCCGGCGCGACGGAACGCGTGGACGAGCCGCACGGCGCGCGCGACGACGTCGCTCGACGCGTGCGGCGCGGCGGGTCGTGCGACCACGCCGCGCTGCAGATCGATGACGACGAGCGCCGTCGCGCGCGGATCCACTACCAGACCTCGCAGCGTTTCGCGGCCGGACGCACCATCGCGGAGTCCGCCGCGCAGCCGAATGCCTGCGCGAACGCGGGGAGGTTCGACAGCGGTCCGATGACGCGGTACTTCGCGATCGGATGCGGGTCGCCCTGCACCATCATGCGCATCGTCTCGGGACGCGTGGCGTCGCCGCGGAACTGGCCCCAGGCGATGAAGAACTGCTGCTCCGGCGTGAAGCCGTCGAGCGTCGGCGCGGGGTGTTGCTGCTGCGCTTTCTGGAAGGCGAGGTGCGCGATCTTCGCGCCGCCGAGGTCGCCGATCGACTCGCCGAGAACGAGCTTGCCGTTGTGATGGATGCCCGGCTCGATGAAGTAGTTCTCGAACTGATCGACCACGCACGCGGTGCGCGCCTGGAACGCCTTCAGGTCCTCGGGCGTCCACCAGTTGTTGAGTCGTCCCTGCGCGTCGTACTGCGCGCCCTGATCGTCGAAGCCGTGGCTGATCTCGTGGCCGATGACGACGCCGATGGCGCCGTAGTTGACGGCGTCAACCGCGTTCACGTCGAACGCCGGCGGCTGGAGGATGCCGGCGGGGAAGACGATCTCGTTGAGGAGCGGGTTGTAGTACGCGTCGGAGGTCGGCGGCGTCATGCCCCAGCGTCCGCGGTCGACCGGCTTGCCGATCTGCGAGCGGTCGTCGGCGATGCCGTAGCGGATGCCTTCGAGGACGTTCGCGAAGTAGGAGTCGGGCGTGATGTGGACGCTGCTGTAGTCCTTCCACTTGTCGGGATAGCCGACCTTCGGATTGAACGTGGCCAGCTTCTCGAGAGCGCGCTGCTTCGTGGCGGGCGTCATCCAGTCGAGGCCGCGGATGGTGTCGCCCATCGCCGAAAGGAGATTCTTCACCATCTCCTGCATTCTGGCTTTGGCTTCCGGCGGGAAGTAACGCTCGACGTACTTGCGGCCGAGCGCCTCGCCGAGGAGGTTGTCCTCCGCTTCGACGCAGCGCTTCCAGCGCGGCTTCATCTCTTTCGCGCCGCGGAGATAGGCCTGATAGAACTCGAAGTCCTGCTTGACGAATTTGTCGGAGAGGAACGGCGCGGCGGTGTTGAGCACGCTCCACTTGAGGTACGTGCGCCAGTCGCTGAGCGGCGTGGCCACGAGCTCGTGCTCGACGGCTTCCATGAACAGCGGCTGATCGACGGCCAGCTCGGTGACGTTGATGCCGGTGCGCTGCAGATACTGGTTCCAGTTGAAGTGCGGGGTCATGACCTGGAGGGTCTTGACCATGTACTTGTGATCGGTGGCCGCGGGATCGCGGAGCTGCACGTTGTCGAGGTGCGACTTCGCGAGACGCGTCTCGAACGCGAAGACCGTGTCGCTCGCTTTCTTCGCGGCGTCCTTGCTGTAGCCGGCGAGCTGGAACATCTTCACGAGATGCTCGCGGTACTTCGCGCGCGCCTCGACGAAGCGCTTCTCGGTTTTGAGGTAGTAGTCGCGGTCGGGCATGCCGAGGCCGGAGGCGAAGATGCGGCCGACGACGTCGGTGGGATTGTGGTTGTCGGGAGACGAGGTCGAGCCGAACGGCGTGAAGACGTTGAGATCGTGCAGGTGCGTGATGGTCTTCTGCAGCGATGCGCTGTCGTGGATCGCGTCGATCTCGGCGAAGATCGGCGCGAGCGGCTTCGCGCCGGCGGCGTTGATCCGCTTCTCGTCCATGCACGAGCCGTAGAAGTCGGAGATCTGCTGCTCGACGCTGTTCGCCGCCCAGTCGTGCCGCTGCGAGGTCTCCTCGAGGATCGTCTTCAGCTGATCCTTGTTCTGTTCGCCCGCCGCCCAGCGGCGGCTCCAGCGCTCCATGGACGCGGGAATCGGATTCGCCGCGCGCCAGGCGCCGTTGGCGTAGTCGTAGAAGTTCGTACAGGCGTCGACGCTTTTGTCCATGTCGGCGATGACAGGACCATGCTGGGGAGCGGACTGGGCGAAGAGTGAGGCGGCGGAAAGCAGTAGCAGGGCGAGACGCACGAATCGCATGCGGGGAGTATACGGAGGAGGCGCGTTTCGGTTGCGTTAGCTCGAGATCCTCGCGAACTCCTCGTCACTCAACTCGATCGACGCCGCGACCATGTTCTCCTCGAGATGCTTGACGCGCGATGTCCCCGGGATCGGCAACATGGCTTTCGCGCGACGCAGCAGCCAGGCGAGGGCGATCTGGGCGGGGGTGGCGTCGTGGGCTTTGGCGATTTCGGCGAGCGCGTCGCCCGGTTTCGCGAGCTTGCCGGTGTTGAGCGGGTACCACGGGATGAAGCCGATGTGCTCGCGCTCGCAGTAGTCGACGACATCTTCCCACTCGCGGTCGGCGAGGTTGTAGCGGTTCTGCACGGACACGACGTCGAGTCCGAACTTGCGCGCGCGTTCGATCTGCTCGACGTTCACCTCGGACAAGCCGACGTGCCGCACTTTGCCTTCGCGCTGGAACTCGCGCATCGCGCCGAACTGCTCGTCCTCGGGAACCTTGCTGTCGATGCGGTGCAATTGCCAGAGATCGATGCGGTCGACGCGCAGGCGGCGCAGGCTGCCTTCGAGCTCTTCGCGCAGCCGCTCCGGTCGTGCATTCGCTTCCCACTTGCCGGGACCGGAGCGGTCGAAGCCGCCCTTCGTCGCGATGACGAGCCCTTGCGGATACGGATGCAGCGCCTCGGCGATCAACTCTTCGCTGACATGCGGTCCATACGATTCGGCCGTGTCGATGAGGTTGACGCCGTGCTCGACGGCGGCGCGCAGCACGGCGATCGCCTCCGCGCGGTCTTTCGGCGGACCCCACACGCCGTCGCCGGTGATGCGCATCGCGCCGAAGCCGAGACGGTGGACGGGAAGGTCGTGGCCGAGGGAAAACGTGCCGCTGGCGGAAGCATCGGCGGTGCGGGTGGTCATGACGCGCGTTCGCTGCAGCATCGATGCCTCTATAATCGCGCGCCGACGGATGGCAGACCGAACGGAACGCGCGTTTGCGCCGGAGCCGCGCGAGACCTCGCGACGGCGCTTTATGATCGCCGGCGAGCACGTGATCCTGCGCGCGTTCGAGCGCGAGGACGCGGAGCGCTGCTATCGCTGGATGAACGATCCGAACATCGTGCGCACGCTGAAGTCGCGCTATCCGATCGCGTTTCAGAACGAGATCGAATGGCTCGACCGCGCCATGCATCCGAGTCCTTCCGAGCGTCACTTCGCCATCGAGCGGAAGGACGACCGCTCGCACGTCGGCAACGCATCGATCCACGACATCGACTGGGTCTCGCGCACCGGCGAGTTCGGCCTCTTCATCGGCGAGCCGAGCGCGTGGAACCGCGGCTTCGGCACGGACGCCATCGTCACGCTGGTGCGGTTCGCCTTCGATGAGATGAACCTGCGCAAGCTGCGCATCCACATCTTCGACTACAACGATCGCGCGAAGCACATTCTCGAAACGCATGGCTTCGTGCAGGAGGGCCGTCTGGCGCGCGAGTTCTATCGCGAGGGGTCGTACCACGACATCGTGATCCTCTCGATTTTCCGCGACGGCGCGCCGGAGGAGACACGCTCATGAGCGACAGAAAAATCCGCGTGCTGATCGCGAAGCCCGGCCTCGACGGCCACGACCGCGGCGCAAAAGTGATCGCGCGCGCGCTGCGCGACGCGGGGATGGAAGTGATCTACACCGGACTGCGGCAGACGCCCGAACAGATCGTCGCCGCCGCGATCCAGGAAGACGTCGACGCGATCGGACTCTCGATCCTGTCGGGCGCGCACAACGTGCTCTTCCCCGAGATCATGCGGCTGCTGAAGGAAGGCGATGCGGACGACATCGTGGTCGTTGCCGGCGGCATCATCCCGGAGCAGGACGTAGCCAAGCTGAAGGCGATGGGCATCCGCGAGATCTTCCTGCCGGGCACGCCGACGTCCGCGGCAGTCGACGCGATCCGCAACGCCGTGCAGCGCTGAGCGCGCGCCGATGCGCCGCGAGTTCGTGTTCGACGACGGCGGGATGAACCTGCTGTCGAGCGCGGCGCTGCGTCGGATTCGCGACGCGCTCCCGCACGACGACGACACGACGCTGTTTGTCTTCCGCTCCGGCCGCCCCAGTCTCTTCGCCGCCGGCGCGGACATGGCGGAGATGCAGCGCTTCACCGCGCGCGACGCGGACGACTTCGCGCGCCTCGGCCAGGAGCTCTTCGACACCATCGAGCGCCTGCCGTATCTCACGGTCGCGCTCATCGACGGCGACTGCTTCGGCGGCGCGCTCGACCTCACGCTCGCGTTCGACCTCCGCTTCGCCACGCCGCGCTCGCGGTTCGCGCATCCCGGCGCGCGCCTCGGCATCGTCACCGGCTTTGGCGGCACCTCGCGCTGGCGCGGAGTCGTGTCGCGTCCGGCGGCGCATCAGCTGTTTCTCGCGAACCGCGTGCTGTCCGCGGACGACGCGGTGCAGATGCGACTCGTCGATCGCGTGGCCGAGACGCACGACGACGAGCTCGCGCGCCTCGAAGGCCGCGACGTGCGCTTCGCGAAAGCGCTCGGGCGATCCGCGCACGCGTTGTCGCGCGAAGAGCTCGTGCTCCTCGCGCGCAGGCTCGCCGCGTTCTGATAGCCTTCGGCGCTCATGGAAGCGCTCGATACCCATCTCGATCCTGCCTCCGACGACTTCCGCGCGAACGCGGAGCGCATGCAGGGTCTCGTCGATGAACTCAACCAGCGAATCGCCGCCGCGCGTCAGGGCGGCGGACCGAAATACCTCGCGCGTCATCGCGAACAAGGCAAGGTGCCGCCCCGCGAACGCATCGCGGAACTGCTCGATCCCGACACGCCGTTCCTCGAGCTCGCGCCGCTCGCCGCGAACGGCATGTACGACGACGAGGCGCCGGCCGCGGGCATGATCGCCGGCGTCGGCCGCATCCACGGCCGCGAGTGCCTCATCATCGCGAACGACGCCACGGTCAAAGGCGGGACGTACTTTCCGATGACCGTGAAGAAGCATCTGCGCGCGCAGGAGATCGCGCTGCAGAACCAGCTGCCGTGCATCTACCTCGTCGATTCCGGCGGCGCGTTCCTGCCGCTGCAGGCGGACGTCTTCCCCGACCGCGAGCACTTCGGCCGCATCTTCTACAACCAGGCCGTCATGTCGGCGCAGGAGATCCCGCAGATCTCCGCGGTGATGGGCTCGTGCACCGCGGGCGGCGCATACGTGCCCGCGATGTCGGACGAAGCCGTGATCGTGAAGAACACCGGCACGATCTTCCTCGGCGGACCGCCGCTCGTGAAGGCGGCGACGGGGGAAGAAGTGACGGCCGAGGAGCTCGGCGGCGCGGACGTGCACACGAGAATCAGCGGCGTCGCGGATCACTTCGCGGAAGACGATCACCACGCGATCGCCATCGTGCGCAACATCGTCGAGAACCTGCGCTTCGAGAAGCAGGAGCCGCCGACGCGCGTTGCATCCGAGGATCCGCTCTACGATCCGAAAGAACTGTACGGCGTCATTCCGCGCGACCTGCGCAAGCCGTACGACGTGCGCGAGGTGATCGCGCGCATCGTCGACGGCTCGCGCTTCCAGGAATTCAAGGAGCGCTACGCGACGACGCTCGTCACGGGATTCGCGCGGATCTTCGGATACAAGGTGGGCATCCTCGCGAACAACGGCGTGCTGTTCTCGGAGAGCGCGCTCAAGGCCACGCACTTCATCGAGCTGTGCAACCAGCGGCGCATTCCGCTGATCTTCCTGCAGAACATCACCGGCTTCATGGTGGGGAAGCAGTACGAGCGCGGCGGCATCGCGAAGGACGGCGCGAAGATGGTGCACGCCGTCGCCAACTCGACCGTTCCGAAGTTCACGGTGATCATCGGCGGCTCGTTCGGCGCCGGGAACTACGGCATGTGCGGCCGTGCGTATTCGCCGCGCTTTCTGTGGATGTGGCCGAACGCGCGGATCAGCGTGATGGGCGGCGAGCAGGCCGCGGGCGTGCTGACGACTGTCAAACGCGATCAGCTCGCGCGCGCGGGGCAGGAGCTCTCGCAGGAAGAGGAGCGCGCCATCGCCGATCCGGTGCTCGCGAAATACGAGGCGGAAGGCAGCCCGTACTACTCGACCGCGCGCCTGTGGGACGACGGCGTGATCGATCCCGCCGACACGCGCGTCTACCTCGGCCTGGGTCTGTCGATCGCGTACAACGCGCGCATGGCGGAGCCGCGCTTCGGCGTCTTCAGGATGTGATGGCAGCGACGACCTGGTTTCTCTTCGATCTCGGCAACACGCTCATCAAGCTCGCGTACGAGCGGGTGATCGCGGGCATCTGCCGCAACGCGAAGGTGACGCGCGACGAGGTCATCGAGATCCTCGAGCAGCCCGGCGGCTACCGCGACATGGAGCGCGGCGCGGTGACCTTCCGCGAGTTCTACGAGTTCCTCGTCGACAAGACGCGCTACCGCGGCTCGCTGCACGACTTTCGCGCCGTCTGGAGCGACTTCTTCGACGGCACGATTCCGGGGATGGAAGACCTGCTCGACCGCCTGCGCGAGCGCTACCGCATCGCGTTCCTGTCGAACTCGAACGAGATCCACGCGGAGCTGATCCCGCGCCGCTTCTCGGGACTCTTCCGCCGCGACGACCGCTTCGTCTTCTCGCACCGCTTCCGCGTAGCGAAGCCCGATCCCGAGATCTTCCGCCGCGCGCTCGAAGTCCTCGGCGCGCTGCCGCAGCACGTCGTCTTCATCGACGACCTGAGCGAGAACGTGCTCGCCGCGCGCTCGGTGGGGATGGTTGCATATCAATTCATCGACGCCGAGCAGCTGACGCGCGCGCTCGCGGCGGACGGCCTGCTCTGACGCGTCGCTAGAACGCGTTCTTGACCGTGCGCGTCATCTGGTCTTCGCCGTACCAGCTGCGGTGGAACTGCAGCAGCGCGTCGCGGTCGTTTGCCTTCGCATCGATCGGCTTCGTGCCGTCCTCCGCGTGGAAGAGGCGCGTGAAGTTGTAGAGCACGAAGTCGAAGTTGCGGTTGGCGTATTCGCGCCCGAGGCGGGAGAAGGATGCGCCGTCGATCGAGAACTTCGTGTGGCCTTTGTAGGAGAGATCGACGCGCGTGTAGCGCTTCTCCTTCAGCTTCTTCGCGAACTCGAGAAACGCCGTATGCACGTCGATCGGCGTCTGGCGGAAGCTGAGACCCTCGAGGTCGTACACGACGACGCCGGGGACGACGTAGTACTGGTAGTGCGCGGAGACGCGCATGCCGCGGAAGGCCGCGTTCTCGCGGAGGATGTCGTTGACCGGCTCCTGCAACAGCAGCAGGTTCGCGCTGTAGCCGATGAGCGCGGCGATGAGCGGTGTGCCGACGAAGACGAGCTTCTTGTGGCGCAGCGCGGGAATCGGAATGGCGACGCGCTCGAACTTCAGCTGGCGCTTGAGCACTTCCTTGAGCGGCAGCCGCTGCTTCTTCTTCGCGCGCGACGACGCCGGCGGCTCGACGGGAATCGCGTAGTAGGTGATCGAGAGCAGCAAACCTCCGGCGATCGACATCACGCCGACGGGACGGAACACGAGCAGGGCGGCGAGACCGAAGAGGTACAGCACCCAGCTCGCGTAGTTGATGCGCGCGCGCAGCCGCTGCGCGCGCTCGCGGTAAAAGTCTTCGTCGAGCACTTCCGAGCAGTGCTGGCAGCGGATGGCGTTCTTCGCGATGGCGCCGCCGCAGAAGCGGCACGTCTCCGCTTCCGCATCGCTCGCGCGTCGCCGCTGGACGGCGAGGTCTTCCGCGCGACGCTTCGGCGCCGTCGTCTCCTGGGCGACCTTCAGCAGCAGCAGCCCGCAGTTCGTGCAGGCCGCCGCGTTCGATTCATTCAGGAAGTGGCATTCGGGACAGCGCACGGGTGGCGTTTACTGCAACCGGGCTGCCATACGAATTTGCCTCAGCGCCGCCGCCCGAACCGCCGCTCGATGTTGAAGCCGAGGTGCACTTCGCTGGCGTCGAGAGGCGTTCCCTGGAACGTTGTCGTGGCGAACTGGTCGGTGAGCGACGACTGGTTGTTCGTCACGAGGATCTCGAACCAGTGCGCGCCGATCTGCCGCTTGAGGCCGAGAGCCCAGCCGAGATCGGCGTGCATGTCGTCGGGCAGATCGCGGTTCGGCGGCGTGAGCTCGGCCACGACGCTCGTTCCCGGCGCGAGCATCCACGCGACCGCGACCGGAATGTTGAACGCGTGATCGAACAGCGCGCCCGATTGCGTTGCGGTGCCGCTCACCGCGCGCCCCGCTTTGGTGACGATGGTCGGAATGATGAAGACTTCCGCCTTGCGTCCGAATTGGTGCGAGACGATGGCCTGCGCGAAGAACGACGTGCGGTCTCCGAGGTCGCGCTCGGTGCGCCAGTCGACGCCGCCGCGCAGCGCGAGCGAGAGCGGCGCGGTCTCGGTCTGCTGCAGCACGAGATACTTCGCGCCGCCTTCGAGCGTGTCGTTCGTGTTGCTGCGCGCGAACGAGAACTGCAGCTTGCGGCTCATCGCCGCGGAGAGTCCGATGACGACGTCGGCGTTCGTGTCGAGACCGAAGAGCGAGTGCACCTGATCGCTGAAGCTGCCGTCGCTCAGCGACTGGTTGAAGCGATGCGTGAAGCGCACTTCCCACATGCCTTGCCCGGAGATGTGCGAGCTGGGCAGCGAGAGCAGCGTGTCGCCGAGGGAGAGCGTGCGGAACGGCTGGTCGACGACGTCGCTCTGCGCGAAGAGCGGCAGCGCGGCGAAGAGCATCGGCAGAAGGCGTTTAATCACGCGGAGCTCCTCTCCGGATCCAGTCGCGGACGAGTTGAATCTGCGCGTCGCTCAGCGGCGGCAGCGATTGCGGCATGCGGTCGCCGGTGATGCCGGAGCCGGTGATCTTGCGATAGAGATACGAGTTCGCGGGGTCGCCGGGCGCGACGCGCAGCAGCGACGGGATCTCGGTGCTCGCGTGGCCGACGATGAGATCGTACGAGCGGTCGGCGGTGAGGATCATTCCTTCCTGCTGGCCGATGCGATCGTGACAGCCGATCGACGCGCACGTGGGCGTGAAGATTTCGTTCTGCACGCGCGTGAACGTGGCGGCCGGATTCGGCGGCGGTTCCTGGGCGTCGGGCGAGGTCGGAGTGGCGAGCTCGCCGCAGCCGGCGAGCAGAACCGCGACGAGGAGAAGGGGGCTTGAACGCATCACGGCGCGTTAAGGTAGCATCGCGTCGTGCGTTCCGTCGATGAACTCTTCTGTGTCGTCGTGCGGGAACAAGACGACGAGGCGCGCTGGGGCGCGATCCGCGAATTGCACGCCCTCGGCACGCGCGAAGTGTTCGACCGCGCGACGCGTCTCTGCCGCAGCGATGACGTCGCGGAACGCATCGCCGGCGCGGACATCGTCGGGCAGCTCAACACGTGGTCCGACGATGCGCTGCAACTGCTCGCGAGCATGCTCGGCGACGCCGAGCCGCTCGTCGTCGAAGCGGTCGTGCACGCGCTCGGACAGCGACAGGACGCGCGAACAATTGAAGCGCTTGCCCGCGTTGCGGCGCACGATGCGTCGAACGTGCGCTGGGCCGTGGCGACGGCGCTCGAGGATCTGATCGCCGACGAGCGCGCGGAGCGCGTGCTGCTGATGCTCATGCGCGACGGCGACACGTCCGTGCGCGACCGCGCGACGTTCGCGGTGGGGAGTTTGTCCGATCACGACACGCCGCGCATCCGCGCCGCGCTCGCCGAACGCCTGCACGACGCCGATCGCTGCGTCGCCAACGAAGCGGCCCTGGGGCTCGCGCGACGCCGCGACGCGCGCGCGATCCCGTACATCGCGACGGCCGTCGAGAGCGCGGACGGTGAGATCGACGAGGCCATCGACGAGATCACCTCGCCCGACATGTTGCCGGAGCTGCTCAAGGCGCGCGACTCGTTCGGCAACCGGCAAGGACTCGGAACGCTCATCTCGCGCTGCCGCGAACGGCAATAGCGGAGCCCGCCGCGGCGATGTCGCGCCGCTCCAGTGCGATAATGCGGCGACGTGAGGGGGTGGAAGAACGCCCCTCGCACGGCGGTTGCAGGCCGCGTTCACCAATGCAGACGCTCACGCTCCTCCATTCGCAGGCGTTTCCCATCGGCCAGTACGCCGATGCGCTGACGCTGGAGGCGATCTCATCGCGGCGTCTGGACAACCTCGATCAGCTGCTGAGCCTGGACGGCAGCGCGCTGCGCGTGGTGCTCGTCGATGCGGCCATCACCAACGGACGCAAGCACATCCTGCAGCTCGATCCGCGCACGGCCGTCGTCGGCGTGGGTCTCGAGGAGCAGCCGAAGTGGCTCGCCGACGACAGCCTGTATCTCCATCTGCCGGAAGCGCCGTCGACGGCCGTGCTGATGAGCGCGATCAAGCGCGCGTTCCAGTTCCTCTATCAGAAGCAGCGCGCCGATCAGCTGGAGAAGCAGCTCGGCGAGCGCACGCGTGAGCTGCAGGAAGTCGCGGAAGTCGGCGCCGCGCTGTCGACCGTGCGCGATCACTCCGTGCTGCTGACGATGATCCTCAGCAAGGCGCGCGAGCTCTCGCGCGCGGACGCGGGCTCGCTGTACCTCCTCGATGAAGTCGGCGGCCAGCCGGTGCTGCGCTGGAAGCTCGCGCAGAACGACTCGATCGACGTCGAGGCCTTCGAAGAAAAAATCCTGCCGGTGACGCGCAAGAGCCTCGCCGGCTACGTCGCCATGACGGGCGATCTGCTCGTCATCGACGACGCGTACAACCTGCCCGCCGGCGCCGAGTACGAGATCAACCGCACCTTCGACGAGAAGAACGGCTACCTCACGCGCTCGCTCCTCGTCTTCCCGATGACGAACCACGCGGGCGAGGTGATCGGCGTGCTGCAGCTGATCAACCGGCGCCGCAGCGGCGCGACGGCGCGGCTCACCGCGGCGTCCGTGCCCGAGCACGTGATTCCATTCGACGAGGCGACGGCGGACATCATGCGCGCGCTGGCGAGCCAGGCCGCGGTCGCCGTCGAGAACAACCTGCTCTACGAATCGATCGAGCGGCTGTTCGAAGGCTTCGTCACCGCCGCCGTCACCGCGATCGAACAACGAGATCCGACGACGTCGGGTCACTCGTTCCGCGTTGCGGACCTCACCGTCGAGCTCGCGCGCGTCATTGATCGGGTCGAGAGCGGCCCGTTCCGCGAGGTGCGCTTCTCGAGCGAGCAGGTGCGCGAGATCCGCTACGCGTCGCTGCTGCACGACTTCGGCAAGGTCGGCGTCCGCGAGCAGATCCTGGTCAAAGAGAAGAAGCTCTATCCGCTGCAGCTCGAGGCCATTCGCTCACGCTTCGAGTTCGTGATGAAGTCGGCCGAGAACGACGCGTATCGCAAGAAGCTTGATTACCTGCTCGCGCACGGCCGCGACGGTTTCGACGACTTCTGTGCTCACCTCGACGCGGAAACGGCGGCCGAGATTCTGCGGCTGCAGAAGGACTTCTCGTTCATCGCCCAGTCGAACGAGCCGAGCGTGCTGCCGGAAGGCGACTTCCACTATCTGCAGCAGCTCGCCACGCAGGCCTTCGCCGACATCCGCGGCGACAAGCGCCTGCTGCTCGATCCCGAGGAGGCGCGCATCCTGTCGATCCGCAAGGGCAATCTCGATGCGGCGGAGCGGCAGGAAATCGAGAGCCACGTCACGCACACGTTCAACTTTCTCCAGAAAATCCCGTGGACGCGCGACCTCTCCGCGGTGGCGGACATCGCGTACGCGCACCACGAGAAGCTCAACGGCCGCGGCTACCCGCGCAAGCTCGTGGCGAGCGACATCCCGCTGCAGTCGCGCATGATGACGGTCTCGGACATCTACGACGCCCTGACCGCCAGCGACCGCCCCTACAAACGCGCCGTCCCCACCGAGCGCGCGCTGGACATCCTGAAGATGGAAGTGAACGACGGCCTGCTCGACTCGCAGCTCGTCGACACGTTCATCGAAGCGCGCGTGTTCGAGCGGGCCGGGGTGTTGCGGACGTAGAGGTCGCGCTCCGTAATCCTCACCCCCCGAAATCCTCCAGCGCCAGCTCCTCCAACAACTTCTTACAAACCTCCCGCCGCGCTTCTCGCCGCGCGTGCAGCCATTCCTCGGCGTGGGGCGGGAGCCAGTCGGGGACGGCGACGTCGCTCATGGCGGCTCGAAGAACGTCCATCATCGAGCTGCCTTCGCGGCGGGCGTGGGCGAAGCGTTCCGTGAGGCCGCGGACGCCGGCGTTGTCGATAAGCTCCGCGGCGGCGACGGCGCGTTCGGCATGCGTGACCGGCTCCTCGAGACGGCGCGCGGAGGCGGCGGTGCGGCGCAGTTCCTCTTCCGACAGATCGCGAATCACGAGCAGCGTGCGCGAGAGGTTGCCGACGCGATCGAGCCATTTGCCGAGTCGATGGAAGAGCAGCAGGAGCTCGAACTCGCGAATGTCCGCGGGGTCGCGCGGGACGTACAGGCGACGCGCGATCGCGGCGATGCGCTCGACGTCATCGAAGCGCGAGACGCCGTCGAGGTCTTGATACAGCGGGCGGACGAACGCCTCGATGCGCGCGCGCAACTGCCGGTCCATGGCGCGGGAGTATGTCACGCGCGTATCGTGGCGTCCGCATGCGCCGCCTAGGATCGCTCGCGTTGCTGCTCGTCGTGTGCGGCTGCGCGTCCGCGCGCATCGCGCCGCCGGAGCAGGCCGTCGATGCGTTTCTCGACGCGTTCAATCGGCTCGATGCGGATGCCGTCGGCGCGCTGTTCGCGGACGACGCGACCGCGTTTCTGCCGATGCCGCAGTACCGCGCGAAGCTCACCGGGCGCGCCGCCATCGTCGCCGCGCTGCGGCCGCTGTTCGACGCGGAACGCGCGCGCTCGGGCGCGATGCATCTCGCGCATCACGATCTCAGCGTTCAGCGCAGCGGCACGACGGCGGTCGCAACGTTCGACGTCGGAACGGCCGAGGTCAGCTCGCGGCGGACGCTCGTGCTCGCGTGGCGCGGCGGGCGGTGGTGGATCGTGCATCTCCACGCTTCGAATCTGCGGCCGTGACGCAACTTTGCCCGGCGCGCGCCGTAGAGAGCCGCAGGAGGGATTCCGATGAGACTCGTTCCGATCGGAGCTCTGATGTGTCTCGTGCTCGCCGCGCCGCTCTTCGCCGAAGACTGGACGGACAACGAGTCCGACTGCCGCTACAGCGCGGCGCGGCATCTGACCACGCCGTCGAGCGGCATCACGCGCATCGTCATCCACGCCGACGCGGGCTCGCTCACGGTCACCGGCACGCCCGGCGCGCCGCAGGTGGTCGCGAACGGCACCGCGTGCACGTCCGACGAAGACTTCCTCCCGCGCATGACGCTGACGATGCGCAAGTCGGGCTCGGAACTGCACGTCGAGGCGAGCATCCCGCAGAAGACGGTGCTTTTCGGCTTCTTCCAGGCACGGCTCGACTTCAGCGTCGCGGTGCCGGACGGCGTACCGGTCTCGATCGATGACGGCAGCGGCTGGATGAAAGTCGCGAACGTCGGCCCCACGTCGATCGACGACGGCTCGGGCTCGATCGAAGTGCGCAACGTGCACGGCAACCTCACGATCCACGACGAGTCGGGCGGCATCGACGTCGACAGCGTGCAGGGCGCCGTGAAGATCGAAGACGACTCGGGCGAGATCGAGGTGAAGAACGTCGCCGGCGCGGTCGAGATCGAGGACGACTCCGGCTCGATCACCGTCGCCAGCGTCGACTCGCTGCACATCCCGAACGACGACTCCGGCTCGATCACGGTGCAGAACGTCCGCCACGACGTGCTCATCGACTCCGACTCGTCGGGCTCGATCGAGGTCACGGACATCGGCGGCAACTTCACCGTCGGCGAGAAGTCGAGCGGCGGCATCGACTACGAGCGCGTCGCGGGACGCGTGTCGATCCCCGAACGTTTCCGCCGTTAACCGAGAATCGCGTTCATCAGCGCGCCGAGGTCTTCGGCACTTTCGAACAAGTGCCGCGGATGCTCGGCGCGCAGCGTTTCGATCGCCGTCTTTCCCGACGCGACCGCGATCGTGGTCGCGCCGTACGGCACGCCGCAGCGCACGTCGTAGATCGAGTCGCCGATGATCACGACCTCTTCGCCGCTGAAGCGATGTCCGGTCGCTTCGGACGCGCGGCGCACCGCGACCGGCGGCAGTTCGTTGCGATCCGCGGAGTCGCTGCCGAACGCGCCGAACGGAAAGTATTCGTTCAGCGCGCCGCCGCCGAGCTTGAGGCGCGCGCCCGGCTCGATGTTTCCCGTCAGCAGCGCGAGCACCACGCCGTCGTGCGCGGCGAGCGCGTCGACGAGCGGGCGCATGCCGGGCAGTACGCGCACGCGTGCGGGCGTCGCGTTGCGCGCGAGGCCGCCGAGGTAGTGCTCCCAGAGGCGAGGCATGCGGGAGTCGATGGCGGCGGCGGAAAGGCCGACGTCGCGCAACACCATGTGCGCGATCTGCGGGTCGGTGCGTCCGGAGAAGTCGTAGCGCGCGAGCTCGCCGTCGTAGCCGTAAACCGCGGCCAGCGCGTCGGCGAACGCCTCGCGCGCGGCGCCGCCGTCGGAGAGGAGCGTCCCGTCGATGTCGAAGAGAACCAGACGCATGGCGGCGCAGTATAGACTTCGCGCGGCGTGAGAAAGTCTTCCCTGCTGGTCCTGTTCCTCACGGTCTTCATCGATCTCATCGGCTTCGGGATGGTGATCCCGTTTCTCTCGTTTTACGCGCGCGAATACGGAGCGAGCGGCATCACGGTGGGCGCGGTCGTCGGCATCTACTCGATCATGCAGTTCTTCTTCGCGCCGGTGTGGGGACGCCTCTCCGATCGCGTGGGACGCCGCCCGATTCTGCTGTTCAGCCTCGCCGCGAGTTGCAGCGGCTACCTGCTCTTCGCGTTCGCGCGCAGCCTCGCGATGCTGCTCGCCTCGCGCGTCATCGCGGGCATCGGCGGCGCGAACATCGGCACCGCGCAGGCGTACATCGCGGACAGCACGCCGCCGGAGGATCGCGCGAAAGGCATGGGTCTCATCGGCGCCGCCTTCGGCATCGGCTTCATCTTCGGCCCGCCGCTGGGCGGCTTTCTCGCGCACATCGGCGGCCAGCACGGACTGCACGACAACCTGCTGCCCGGACTCGTGGCGGCCGGCCTTTCGTTGACGGCGTTAACTCTAGCGTTCTTCGTGCTCGCGGAGTCGAAGCCGCCGGACCTCGTGCCGCGTTCGGGACGCCCGCCGCAGTTCGACACGCGCATCTGGCGCACGGTCGCGGGGAATCGTCTCCTCGCCGCGGTGATGGCCAGCCTCTTTCTCACGCTGCTCGCCGTCGCCGGGATGGAGATCAGCGTGACGCTGCACGCGCGCGAGCGCTTTCACTTCCGCCAGCTCGATCTCGCGCGCTTCTTTCTCTTCATGGGTTTGATCGTGGCCACGATTCAGGGAGGGCTCATCGGCCGCTTCGCGAAGCGGATCGGCGAGAAGGGGCTGGTGATCGTCGGCGCCGCGGCGTTCGTGATCGGCTTCGCGCTCGTGCCGTCGATCTGGCGCGTGCCGCTGCTCTACGGGGCGACGTTCTTCGTCGCGATCGGACAGGGGCTCTGCTATCCGTCGCTGACGTCGCTGGTCTCGCGCATCTCGCCCGAGAGCGAGCGCGGAAGCCTGCTCGGCCTCGCGACATCGGTCGGTTCGCTGGCGCGTTTTCTCGGACCGATCGTGGCCGGATTTCTCTACGACCTCGGCGGCGCGGCCGGCGCGTTCTATGGCGGCGCGGCGCTGATGGCGGTCGCGCTGGCAATCGCGCTGTCGATGCGCGACCTTGCCGTCGAGCCGCACGCGCGCGTCGGATAAACTCCCGCCATGGCCATTCTCAAAGTCTCTCGCCTCGGGCATCCCGTCCTGCGCGAGAAAGCATCCGACGTCGAACTGAAGGACATCAAGGCGGGCAAGTTCCGCACGCTCATCGACGACATGGTCGAGACCATGCACGCCTACGAAGGCGTCGGCCTCGCCGGACCGCAGGTGCATCTGCCGCTGCGCGTCTTCGTGTTCGAAGTGCAGGAGCGCGTGGCGAAGCGCCGCGGTGTGAAGTCGGTCGGCGCCGGCGCGATCTTCAACGCGACGTACGAACCGGCCGGCACCGACCGCATCACCGATTGGGAAGGCTGCCTCAGCGTCCCGTTCCTCGGCGGCGAAACGCCGCGCTACCGCCGCATCCGCGTGCGCGGCATCGATCACGACGGCGAGGCGATCGACGTCGAGGTGGAAGACTTCACCGCGCGCATCTTCCAGCACGAGATCGATCACACCGACGGCCACATCTACATCGACCGCATGTCCGACCTGCGCACGCTCGGCTACACGATCGTGCTCTAGCCGTGTCGCGGCGTTCAGGCGCGCACGAGCTGCTCGTGCAGCACGCGAATCTCTTCGGCGTGCTCGGCGTCGTGCGCGGCCATCATCTCGACGACGCGGCGCAGGGTGACGCGGCCCGCGCCTTCCTGATGTCCCGCGCGCAGCCACGACGCGTCGTCGAGCGACGCGAGCCGCTCGAGATTCGCGCGGCGCGCCTCTTCGAAACGCTGCAATCCCTGCGCGGGATCGCGCTCGATGTAGCGGCGCTCGCGCGCGATGGCGAGGCCGTTGAAATCGGGGAGCGACGGTTCGTCTTCGCGGAGGATGCGGTCGATGCGCGCGCCGAAGCCTTCCACTTCGAGATCGCCGAGGTGCCAGAACTGCTCGACGAGCGCAAAGTTGCCGTCGCCGGCGCGCTGGCGCATGCGATCGGCGGGGACGCTTTGGTAGATCGCGCGGAGCGTGGCGGGGAAGGAGCGGAGCGCTTCGAAGTGCGTCATGGTGCAACGGCCTGGCGGAGGTTCGGCACGACCGCGCACACCACGTCGATGGCGCGGTCGATCTCTTCGACAGTGGTGTAGCGCGAGAGCGAGAAACGCACCGCGCCCATCGCGACGCGCAGCGGCAGGCGCATCGCCTTCATCGTGCCGCTCGGTTCGACGTTGCCCGAATGACACGCGGCGCCGGCGGAGACGCACACGCCTTCCGCATCGAGCGCGCGCACGATCTCGTCGGCGTATGCGTCGTGGAACGAGATGTTCGCCGTGTTGCCGAGGCGCGGCTGCGTCGCGCCGTTGACGGTCGTCTCGTCGACGCGCTGCGCGATCGCGGCTTCGAGACGATCGCGCAGCGCGCGCACGCGGTCGTACTGCGCGAGCGCTTCGCGCGCAAGTCGCGCGGCCGCGGCGAAGCCGACGATCGACGGCACGGGCTCGGTGCCGGAGCGCATGCCGAGCTCCTGACCGCCGCCGTACCAGAGCGGCTGAAGCGCGAGACCCTTGCGGATCGCCAGCGCGCCGATGCCTTTCGGCGCGTGGAACTTGTGTCCCGAGATCGTGAGGAAGTCGGCGCCGAGCTCGTGCTGCGCGAGCGGCACTTTTCCCGCGGCCTGCACGGCGTCAACATGCACGTACGCGCCGCGCGCGTGCGCGAGCTCCGCGATCTCCGCGACGGGATGCAGCACGCCCGTCTCGTTCTGCGCGAGCATCACGGAGACAAGCAGCGTGCGGTCGCCGATCGCGTCACGCATCGCGTCGAGATCGATCGCGCCGTGCGTATCGACCGGCACGACCACGAGCTCGATCTCACCTTCGCGTTCGAGCGCGCGCAGCAGCGTGAGCACGGACGGATGCTCGACCGCGGTCGTGACGACGCGCCGGCGATCGGGATGCCGATCGACGAGGCCGCGCAGCACCATCGCGTTTCCCTCGGTGCCGCAGCTCGTGAAGATCACTTCGCCCGCGCTGCATCCGAGAAGTAGGGCGAGCTCGGCTCGCGCGTCTTCGACGGCGTCGTGCGAACTGCGGCCGAGACGATGGATCGCGTGCGCGTTGCCGTAGAGCTCGCGATAGTAGGGAGTCATCGCCGCGATCACCTCGTCGGCGACGCGCGTGGTGGCGTTGTTGTCGAGGTAGATCGTCTCCGGCATCACGCGGATTCTACGGCGATTGGCGCGTTTTGCGGTTCGCTGACGCGCATCCGACGCGAAGCTCACGCTTTTGACACCCGCGCGTTCCCGCTCACCACTTTTTTATGGTGGCGCAACGGGCGAATCACCACCGCCGCCTACACTTCATCTTCGAAATACAACGCATCGTCGAGAACCGGCAGCGTGTTGTATGAGAGAGAGCAGATTCGGGGGAGCGATGCTCGGCGTCGCTCCCCTGAACTGTTTTCGGGCTACATGTCGAGGAGGAACCGGTCGGGCTCGGCCGCGGCGTTGTACTCGGCCTGCAGATCGGTCTTGTGCTTCCACTCGATCTCGGCGAGCTCCATGAAGAGCCGGCCGAGGTCGGTCGTCGTGGGAACGCGCTCGGCGAGAAAGCGATAGTGGCTTTCGGAGTCGCGCTCGCGTTCCAGCGCGTACTTCAGCGCGCGGCTGAGATCGAGATCGCTCATGTCCAGCGGCAGTTCCAGCGAGACGGGCGCGGGCTCCGGCGGATTGTTGCCGACGAGATCGCGGTAACGCCGCTCGAGCTTCGCGCGATGCACGAGCTCGAGGTCCGCGAGCTGCAGCAAGCGATTGCGCACCTCGGCGGTCGCCGCGCGTTCGGCCATTTTCTGGTAATAGACGCGCGTCTCCGCTTCCGACTGAATCGCTTCGCGGAGCACTTCCTCGACCGTCGTTTCGAGCGGTTTCATCGACCCGGGAGCATCATAGCTCTGCGCCCGTACCTACGCGCCGCGATAGAGGTCCGGATTGGGCGGCGCGTCGTCTTCGTACGGCGCGGTGCGCAGCGGCTGGCCGATGCCGGTGCCGCCCGCGGTGCCGTGCTTTTCGATCGCGCCGTAATACGGACGCCAGCCCATCGGACCGACGGGGAAATTCGGCGGCACGACGAGATCGCGCAGACCGACGACGGCGCGCGCGCGCGTGTCGATGGCCATCTCGTAGTCGCGCGTCATGTAGATCGCATCCTCGGGACACGCATCGACGCAGTAGCCGCAGAAGACGCAGCGCAGCAGATCGATGTCGTAGCGCACCGGGAACTTTTCGCGCGTGCGCTGGTCTTCGCCCGCCTCGATCGTGATGCACTCCGCGGGACACGCGGTCGAGCACATGTAGCAGGCGACGCAGCGCGTCGTGCCGTCCTCGCGGCTCGTGAGGATGTGCCGTCCGCGGAAGCGCTCCGAGTACACGCGCTTGACCTCGGGATACGAGATCGTCGGCAGTCCTTTGATGTTGAAGAGATTCTTGGTCAGGTGCTTCAGCGTGCGGAACATGCCGCCGATGACCTGCGGCAGATACAAACGCTCCGAGAACGTCATCGACTGACGCTCGACTCGGACGACGCCGGGCGAGAGACGGGTAGTGGGCATTAGCGGTCGAGCTCCCCAGCGATGATGTTGAGCGATCCGAGCGCGGCGATGGCGTCGGGGATCGTCTGGCCGGTGATCATCTTCGAATACGCCTCGAAGATCGGGAAGCACGGCGGACGCGCGCGCACGCGGTACGGGTGCTTCGTGCCGTCGGAGACGATGTAGAAGCCGACTTCGCCGTTGCCGCCTTCGACCTGGAAGTACGCTTCGCCGACCGGCGGCTGGATGCCGTGCATGATCAGCTTGAAGTGATAGATGAGCGACTCCATCTCGTTGTAGACCTTCGCCTTCGGAGGGAGCGCCACGTACGGGTTGTCGACCATCACCGGTCCCGGCGGCAGGCCGCGATCGATGGCCTGCTGCAGGATGCGCAGCGACTGGCGCATCTCTTCGAAGCGCACGAGGAAGCGCGCGAACGTATCGCCGCCTTCGGCGACGGGCACGTCCCAATCGTAGGTTTCGTAGCCGAGGTAGGGGTTCGACTTGCGGACGTCGAAAGGAACGCCGGTCGCGCGGAGGCACGGACCGGTGAAGCCGAAGTTGATCGCGTCTTCGCGCGAGATCACGCCGACGCCTTCGACGCGGTCGCGGAAGATGCGGTTCTTCATCACCAGCGCCTCGACGTCGTCGATGTAGCGCGGGAGCATGTTCACGATGCGCTGCGCGTTGGCGAGAAAGTCCGACGGCACGTCGACGGCGAGTCCGCCGATGCGCAGGTAGCTCGGCAGCAGACGCGCGCCGCTGCACGACTCGGCGAGGGCGATGATCTCTTCGCGCGGCTGGAACAGCCACCAGAAGTTCGTCAGCGCGCCCATGTCGACGAGGTTCGTGCCGATGCAGATGATGTGATCGGAGATGCGGTAGAACTCGGAGAGGATGAGGCGCACGTGCTGCGCGCGCTCCGGCGCCGTAACGCCGAGCATCTTCTCGACGGTCATGCAGTAGCCGACGTTGTTGATGATCGCCGAGCAGTAGTTGAGGCGGTCGGTGTACGGGATCACCTGCTGATAGGTGTGCGTCTCCGACATCTTCTCGAAGCAGCGGTGGAGGTAGCCGATCTCGCAGTCGGCGCCGACGATGGTCTCGCCGTCGAGCGTCGTCACGATGCGCAGCGTTCCGTGCGTCGCGGGATGCGACGGGCCGAGGTTGAGCGTCACGCGCTCGAAGTCCGAGTCTTCCTCTTCCTGCACGAACTGCGGCGCGATCTTCGGGTGGATCGTGGCGATGCCTGCGTCGGTGAGCAGCCAGCGTTGCGCGGGGTCGTAATCCTTGCGCAGCGCGTGGCCCTGGAAGTTCTCGTGCGTGAGGATGCGGCGCAGGTTCGGATGGCCGTCGAAGCGGATGCCGAACATGTCGAAGATCTCGCGCTCGAACCAGTCGTATGCCTGATAGACGCCGCTGCTCGTCGCGAGCGTTTCGCCGTCGGCGAGCCGCACTTTGAGGCGTACGCGCTCGTTGTTGGCGAGCGAGTAGAGCTGATAGACGACGTCGAAGCGCTGCTCGCGATTCGGATAGTCGACGGCGAAGAGCTCGAGCGGCAGCGTGAACTGCAGCGACGCGTGGTCGTGCAGCGCGCGCAGGACGTTGATGATCTCGGCGCGATCGACGATGAACGTCGGCAGATCCTGTCCGCGCTCCTGCGTCAGCGCGGAGAGATTGAGCGCCGCGAGGATCGCTTCGCCGCGCGCGTCGGCGGCCGGCGCTTCGGTGGGCGTGTAGACGTTGCGGTTGGTCGGCGCGGGACCGGTGTAGGGGATCGCGCTCAGTTTCGTTAGGGTGCTCATCCTCTGCGGATCTCCCCGCGCTCGATCTTCTCTTTCAGCTTGAGGATCGCGTACATGAGACCGTCCGGCGTCGGCGGGCAGCCGGGCACCCACATGTCGACCGGCACGATCTCGTCGATGCCCTGCACGACGTGATAGGCGCGGTAGAAGCCGCCCGACGTCGCGCACGCGCCCATGGCGATGACGTACTTCGGCTCGGGCATCTGGTCGTAGATCGTCTTGAGCACGGGCGCGATCTTGTCGACGATCGTGCCGGCCACGATCATGAGATCGGCCTGGCGTGGCGAGAAGCGCACGACCTCGGCGCCGAAGCGCGAGATGTCGTAATGCGACGAGACCATCGACATGAACTCGATGGCGCAGCAGGCGGTGCCGAAGGGGAGCGGCCAGAGCGAGTTGCCGCGCGCCCAGTTGACGACCTGATCGAGCTTGGTCGTGAGGTACGTGGCGCCGCCGAGGTCGTCGCCGGTGTCGCGCGCGGCCTCGCCGGGGAGGGTGATGAGACCCTTCTCCGGCCCTTCGCCCGGAGCGACGCCGGCCTTGCGCGGGATGATCGAGTTGGGAGTGTCAATCTTCTGAACTGGCATAACTTAGCTCGGTAACACGAGGCGGGAACGCGATTCTATGCGATTTTGAGAAACTTTTCACAAGGGTTGCGCGGACGCGCCGCGCGGAGTGTCATGCGAGACGCGGGCCGCTGTCTCAGCGGTCCATCAGCCGACGATACGTCTGCTCGATTTCAGGGCGATCGAGCATCACCGCGAGCTCGTGCACGTGCGGATCGAGGTACTCGCGATCGAGCGTCTTTCGGCGGCGGCGAAGGATGGCTTCGACGTCGCGCTGATCACGATCGCGTTCCGAGATGATCTTGTGAAGAACGAGATCTTCCGCGGTGCAGAACTTCACAGGCTTCCGTAGCACCTTGATCGTGACCGCGCGCTCGATTGCGGCGCGCGCGTACGGATGCCGCGACAGCAGCAAATCGACATGGACCTCGATGCGGTGCGTAAACGGCAGAACGCCGCCAGCGAGATACTCGGCGAGATCCGGCGGGACTCTGGCAACGCGATTGCCCAGCGCGGCGAACACCTCGCGCACGTGCTCGCGATCGATCGCAACCGTGATGTCGACGTCCGTCGTTGCGCGCGCATTGCCCCAGATAGAATTGGCCATGCCGCCGATGACCATGTAATCGATACCCGCCGCATCGAAACACGACGCAATGTCGACGAGCGCTTTTTCGAGGCGCGGCTTTATTTCAGCCGAGCCAGCACCGACATCATCCACCGTGCACCCTCGTACGTGGGATCCTCGCGCTCCATGCGAGCCTCTTCCGGCATCATCGAGTAGAGCTCGTCGGTCAACGCCAGCGCTTGCTCAGGCGACCAGTCGGGGATGTTCTCCATCTCCCACTCGTTGAACTTCCGGAACGCCTCGAGTCGTGCGAGGATCTCTTCCTTGGTGCCGAAGTAACCTTCTTCCATCGCCGAAATTCTAACTCCGCCGCTCCTCGAAAAACTTCTCCAGCCGCGCGGCGACGTGCTCGGCGCGCCACTGTTCCGCCACCTCCCGCCCGCGCGTGCGCAGGCGTTCGCGCAAATCCGCATCGCTCAGCAGTTCGATGAGGCGCTCGCCGAGCTCCACCGCGTTCTCTTCAGGCGCGAACAGCGCGTAATCGTGGACGTCATCGAACGAGAGATACGACGGGATCGCCGTCACGATGCACGGAATCCCCGACGCCATCGCCTCCGCCGCGGGCAAGCCGAAGCCTTCCTCGCGATGGTTCGGCGCGAGAAGCACGTCGCACGAATGCATGAGGCGCGTCATCTCGGCGGTCGTGAGGCCGACGTGGAACTCCTGCACGGCGTCGAGCGGCTCCTCGCGCGACGGCACCCACGGCGACACGCGCACGAGGTCGAGCGTCTGGTGGAACCAGCGCGCGTGCGCGACGGCACCGTAGCCTTCCGGAATGCCTTTCATGTCGCCCTGCGCCTGTCCGGAAAGCAGCACGCGCGGTGGTTCATGCTCGCGCGGCGTGACGGCACGGTAGAACTCCTCCTCGACGATCTGCCCGACGTACGTCACGTCATCCGTAAATTGACGGCAGACCGGCACGAGCGATTTGGCGACGACGAGCTTCGGAATCGGCAGCCGGTACGCGGCCTCGATCTGATCGCGGATCGGTGCGTACGCGGAGAAAGCGCCCTCGTAGCCCTGGCAGAGATGCACCGCGCGCGTGCCGGCGATCTCGTACGCGTGCGGCACCGTCGGCCAGAACGTGCCGACGACGAAGTCCTGGTCGCGCGCGTCGTAGTGGCGGAAGTCGTCGACGTAGACCCACTCCGCGCGCGAGCTGCGCCACGTCAGCGGCAGGCCTTTCGTCACGAGCCGCACGCGATGTCCGCGCGCGATGAGCGCGTCGGCCTGCATGAGCTGCACGCGCACGCCTCCCGACTGCGCGGTGTCTTCGACGAGATAGGAAATGTTCATCCGTTGCGGGCGACGACGTAGTAGCCGGTCGGCACGAGGTCTTCTTTCGAGTACGCGAAGCCGGCGCGGTCGAGCGCGGCGATCAGCTCATCGCGCGCGGGCGCGGCGCCGAGCTCCTGCGGCGTGATCTCGACGACGGTCCAGCCGGCGATGGTCAGCATGTCGGCGATCGACTGCTTCGTGAAGAAGCGCACGTGGCCGACGCAGGTGAGGCCCATGTACACGTAGTCGAAGCGCCCCCGCAGCAGGTCGCTGACGACGGAGGCGTTCGCGAGGTTGGGGATGCTGAGCAGGAGATGTCCGCCGGGCGCGCTGACGCGGCGCAGCTCGCCGAGGAACGACCACGGCTCGTCGAGGTGCTCGACGATGTCGCCGCCGATGATCCATTCGAACTGCTCGTCGAGGATGGCCACGATGTCGCGCACGTCGCCGCGATAGACCGCGTCGATGCGCTTCTTCGCCACCGCGGCCGCCGCCGCGTCGAGCTCGATGCCGACGACGCGGCAGCGCTGCCGCCGCTTGAGCGCCTCGCCCAACGGCGCTTCGCCGCAGCCGAACTCGAGGATCGACTTCGCCTCCGGACTGATGATCGCGAGGAGGTCGTAGCGCGTCTGCCCGCGCAGCGAGCTCCAGCGATGCACGTAGTCGTTCGTCGAGATCGCGACGTCGCGTCCCTGCAGCGCGAGCGCGAGCGGCGCGTCGATCGAATCGAGCAGTTCCGCGCGGCAGAGATAAATGCCCGGATCGGAGCGATCCCACGTCACGCGCTCGACGGCGGACGGCTGCGCCGCCATCGTCTCCATCGTCTGCTGCAACTCGCGCAGGGTGAGATACGGCGCGGAGGCCGAGCGGCGTTGCGCGGGATGCTGCGCCTCGTTTGCGACCGGCACGACCGCGGCGGCGCCGCTCGATGCGAGCACGTCGCGCAGCCGCGGGATGAGACCGGCGGGGGGAAGGAGCAGTGGATCGGTGACGACGAGGACGATCTCGTCGTCGACGTCCGCGACGACGTCCGACGCGCGCTCGTCGCTCTCGTAATAGACGAGCTTCGGCCGCGCGACGCCCTGCCGCAGCAGCATCTGCGTCTGCCAGCTGGCGTAGCGCTCCTCGATCGCCGGATGCTCGAAGCGCGGATAAAGAACGGCCGTCGGCATGCGGGCGCATGATACGCGGAACGCGCGCGCGGAACAGCGGCGCCGCTCCTCGCGTTGAAGGTCGCGCACATGCTCCGCCCGAGCCCGTTTCTGCACATCGACGAGCACCGCGTCTACGATCCGCTGACGGATCGCGCGCTGGTGCCGGGCGATGGGGCATACGAGCGCTTCCGCGCGTTCCAGCGCGACGGCCGTGAGGACGCGGAGCTCGAGCGCGACGGCTGGCTGCTGCGCAACGGCGCGGACTTATCACGCCGCCATCATCTGAAGATCGTCTCGCTCGAGACGATGACGACGTGCAATCAGCGCTGCTACTTCTGCCCGGTGTCCATCGCGCCGCGCGCCGACTACACGATGCCGGACGAGCTGTTCGCGCGCATCGTCGGCGAGCTCGCGCCGTATCGCGCGACGCTCGACAGTGTGTTCCTGCAGAGCTACAACGAGCCGACGCTCGACCGCCGCTTCCTCGATCAGTGCCGGACACTGTTCGCCGCCGGCTTTCCCGTCGCGGTGCTGAGCAACGGCTCCGGCTTCACGCCGGCGAAGACCGACGCGCTCGCGGCGGAAGGTCCGCTGCGCTACCTCTGCATCAATCTCTCGACGCTCGACCGCGAGCGCTACAAAGCCACGCGCGGCGAGGATCATCTCGCGGCGGTCGTGCGCAACGTCGACTACATGGCCCATCGCGCCGTCGCGCACGAGATGAAGATCGTCGTCCTCGGCACGGGCGACGACGTGCACGCGCGCGACTTCGACGAGATTCGCGAGCGTTACGCCGGCAGCCGCTTCAGCGTCGAGCAGCACGTGGTCATGGATCGCGCCGGCTGGCTCGACGTCGGACTGAAGGCATCGGAGCGCAGCCGTCCGCTCGCGGGCTGCGACAACGTCGGTTCGCGTCCGCTGCAGCACCTGCACATCACGCCGCACGGCAAGTGCGTGCTCTGCTGCGAGGACTACGACGAAAAGTACGTCGTCGGCGATCTGACGCAGAGCACGATCGCGGAAGTGCTCGTAGGCGACGAGCTGGCGAAGCTCCGGCGGTGGGTCTACGGCCTCGAACAGGCGCCGGACGACTTCATGTGCCGCGACTGCGTCTTCGCGCGCCGCGGCTGATCTCTCACGTGCGCCGTTCGAGGCGCAGCAGGCGATAGCCGTACGTGCCGTCCGCGTAGCGTCCCGAGTACACGACGCCCCCCGCGATCAACTCGTCAACCTGTTGACTGGTGAGGCCGAGGTCCGCGATGAGCGCGTTGCGATACCGCGGAAAGCGCTGGGTGAAGTAGTCGATCGACGGCGCCGCCTGCGCGGAGAGGTCGACTTCCTCGGTGACCTCGAACCCGTGGCGATCCGCCGCTTCGAGAAACTCCGAGAGCGCATGCAGCGCACCGGGCGTGTCGATCGGCTTCAGCGAGAACTCGTCGAGCACGACGACGAGCGGCGCGAGCGCTTTCGCCCGCGCGAACAGCGCCTCGGATGCGATGTACTGCGACGATTCCTGAAAGACGATCGCGTCGTAGGTCGCGCCTTCGTCGAACTCCTCGAACTTCGCGCAGCGCACGCGCACCGCGTCGCCGTAGCGTTCGTTCACCATCGCGATCTGCTGCGCGTCGGGCGTGATACCGGTGACGTCGTAGCCGATGCGCGTCAGCAGCTCGAGCGTGGTGCCGAGGCCGATGCCGGCTTCGAGGAGGCGGGCGGGAGGCGGGGGGAGGCGCTCGAGCAGCATCGCCGTCGAGCGCTCCTGCGCGGCGGCGATCCCTTCATCGGGCGAGGCGAAGAGTCCGTAGTGCAGCGCGCTCACGCCGCCTTCCTCGTGCGTGAGAATGTGCATGAACACGTTCAGCGGGTAGTAGAACTCGCGATACGGAAGGGGGTCCGAAGACACGCGCGCATTCTATGATGGTGCGATTCCCGTGAAACGCACCGCCGCGGCGCTGTTTCTGCTGGCCATCGTCGTCCTGCTCTACCGCAAGGTGACGCGACTGTGGTGGACGTACGACGATGCGTGGATTCTGCACATCGGACTCGTACGCCCGTGGACGGACGCGTTCACGCAGGCCGACGTCTGGCCGCAGAAGCTCTTCACGCCGCTGCTCACCGCGACGTACGAGGCGCTGATGCAGTTGGCGGGACTGCACCCCGCGCGCTGGTACCGCGTCGACCTCGTGCTCCTCGGCGCGTGCGGTGTCGCGCTCTTCGCCGCGCTGCGGTTCTACGTGCGCACGATCCCGTCGCTCGCCGGCGCGCTGCTCTTCGTCGCCGGCCCGCCGCTCTGCAGTTTCGCGACGCAGCTGATGACCGTGCATTACCTCGAGGCCATTCTCCTCGGCACGCTCTCCGTCATCGCGTTCGTCGGAGCGTTCCGGCGGATGTCGGTGCCGCTCAATCTGCTGTCCGCGCTGCTGTACTTCTTCGCGATGCTGGCGAAGGAGATCGCCATCCCGCTGCCGGTGCTGCTGGTCTGCCTGCCGGAACGCGCGCTCAGCGTACGCGCGCGGCATCTCTCGCTGCACGGCCTCGCGTTCGCCGCGTACTTTGTCTGGCGCTGGCGCATCCTCGGCACGCTTTTCGGCGGCTACGGCTGGGCGATCGCGCCGAGCGAGCTTCCCGCGGTGATCGTGGAGCTTCCGTGGAAAGTCATCGCCGCCTGCGCGGGCGCGGGCACGGCGGTAGGGTTCCTGCTCGTCGCGCTCGCGGCGCTCGGCGCCGCCGCCGCGTTGCGGACGCGTCACGCGTGGATCGCCGCGGCGCTGACGTTCGTCGTCGCCATCGCGCCGATCCTGCCGGTGTCAAAAGAGATGCAGAGCCGCTACGCGCTCGTGCCGTGGCTCTGGCTGTCCGTCGCGTTCGCGATCGGCGTTGCGCGCTGGCGGAGCGGAGCGCGCGAGACGCTCATCGTCGCCGCATGCGCTGCCGCGATCGTGGCGAATCGTCAGGAGTGGACGGCGACGTACGCGCACGCGAAGCGGATGAGCGACGAGGCGCGCGCGTTCTTCTCGATGGACGGCAACGCGGTGCTGCACGCGCCGGCGATTCCCGCGGGGTCGATGGCCGAGTATCAGTGGCTGAAGGAAGAGCACTTCCGCCGCGGCCGCGGCACGAGCTGGTATTACGACGACTTCTATCTGTGCGGCGCCGCGCTCGACGGCAAGCACATTTACGAATACGTCCCCGAGCGTCGCGAAGTGGTGGAGGTCACGGCGCGGATTCCCGATCACGCGCGCGCGTGGTGTGGCTCGATCCGCAAGGATGCGCCGCTGCGCGCGGAGTTCCACCATCGCGGCGAATCGCTCTTCTGGAAATTCGGTCCCTATGCGCGCGGACGCTGGTCGGTGCTCCTCGGCAACGGCGTGCAGGCGTTCGAGGTCCCGCGCGAGGACGGCTTCCGCCTCGCGGGCGTGCCGCGGCTCGCGCTGCGCATTCGTTATGATGCGCCCGAGGGATGGGTCACGTACTCGCCCGAGATCGCGCTCGACTTCGCGCGGCAACCCGACCTGACATGGCACCGGTGACGTTGCACCACGATCCGCACGCGCTGCGCGCGCAGTACCAGTCCGCCGATCCGTTCCCGCACATCGTGCTGGACGGGCTCTTCGACGATGCGGAACTGCGCCGCGTGCTGGCCGCGTTTCCGCGTCCCGAGGAAACGGACTGGCTGCGGTTCGACTCGGTGACGGAGAAGAAGCTCGGGTATTACCACGAGAAGAGCACGATCGCGCCGGAGGTCCGCGCGTTCCTCGACGCGATGAACGGCTTCGAGATGCTGCAGTTCCTCGAGGCGCTCACCGGCATCGACGGCCTGATCCCCGATCCGTACTTTGGCGGCGGCGGCGTGCACCAGATCGAATCGGGCGGCTTTCTGAAGATTCACGCCGACTTCAACGTGCATCCGAAGCTGCGGCTCGACCGCCGCGCGAACATGCTCGTCTATCTGAATGAAGGATGGCGCGACGAATGGGGCGGCCATCTGGAGCTGTGGAACGCCTCCATGACGGAGTGCCGCCAGCGCATCCTGCCGTCGTTCAACCGAACCGTCATTTTCTCGACGACCGATACCTCGTATCACGGCCATCCGCATCCGCTGCAGTCGCCGGCGGGCGTGACGCGCAAGTCGGTGTCGCTCTACTACTACACGGCCGGACGGCCGCGCGAGGAGCAGTCGGCGCCGCACGACACGATCTTCCGTGACCCGCTCAACGCGCCGGCTTGAACCAGACGCGGCGCTGCTCGACCGGCAGCGCGCGGAGATGTTCGACCTGCGCCGGCGTGAACTGGCTGGCGTGGTTCACGGCGTCGTCGACGAGGAACTGCCAGTCGTCATTCGCGACGTACACCGACGCGTCGGGTGACGCGTTGCCGAGCACGAAGCCGTCGCCGTCGAACCGCGCCAGCGTTTCGAGCAGATAGATGTTGCGCGCGCCGGTGTCGAGCACGAGCTGTCCGACCGCGCGATGCGCCGGATGCCCGGTCGAGCCATGCGCCGGATCGAAGGTGAGGATCAGATCGGGCGTCTCCGCGGCGATGACATCCGCGAGCTGCCGCACGAGCACCTCCCGCCCTCCCGCCTGCGCCGCCCACGTCGCGTCGACGTCGTCCATGACGTCCGCGAACGCCCACTGCGTCAGCCGCGCGCCGAACATCGCCGCCGCCCGCGCCATCTCGTTCCTGCGGACGGTGCCGAGGTCCGGCACGCATGCGCCCAGCGCACACGCGCCGTGCTCCCCCGACGTCATGACCACGAACGCGCAGCTCGCCCCCGCGCGCAGACACCGATCGGCGAGCAACGGCGCGAGCAGCAACTCATCGTCGGGATGCGCGGTGATGACGAGCACCCGCCGCGCCGCGTCGATGCGACTCGCAGGCGCCCGCATGCGCGGGAGGGCGGGGAGGGGAAGGAGGGCGAGAACGAGCGCGACGACGATGGGGCGGGGCATTGACGGTGATACGGACGGGCGCGCGGCGTCGTCATTCCAGCGCGTAGTACATGTACTTGTAGATCAGCGAGTTGTGCCAGAACTCGTTGTGGGCCGCGATGGGTGTGATCGCGTCGGGATCGATCTTGTTGACGACACGAGGCTCGTTTCGATCGGGATCGCCCTCCGGCGTGTCATAGAACTCGAGCGAACCGCCGAGGATGTCGAAGGGCGTCCAGACGTTCACCCACGCGAAGTCGCGCTCGCGGGCGATGAGCGGCTGTACCGATGACGCAAGCGCATCGCGCTCGCTGCCGCCGTGCGGATCGTTCCGCGCGAAGACGAAGGCGGTCTTGTCGAGCGGCGAGCCGAACGTGAGGAGCAGCTTCGTGCGCCGGCTGACGTCGAGCAACTCGACCGGCGCGTCCTCGCAGCACTCCGGCGCGGCGCCGCCGGCGAGATCGTCTTCGTTGATGAGGCGATTGAGCACGTCGTAAACCACGACGGAGCCGAGCGAGTGTCCGGCGATGACGACCTTGTCGTACAGCAACTCGCCGTCCTCGCCGACACAGGCGTACACCGCGCGCGCGGCGCGCCAAACGACAGCCTTGATGCGGATGCGCAAGTCGAAAAACCGGTCAACCATATGCGGCGCGACGTAGATGGCAACGTCGCCGACGTACTGGATGAGGAACGAGCGGACGAAGAGCGCCGAACCGGCGAGCAGCAGCCAGGTGAGCAGGGCAAGCATGCCGCTGTCGTTGCAGACGGCGAGGACCGCGAGCAGCAGAATGGAGGAGAGCAAAGCGCCGGTCAGACGGCCACCGACTGTGCGACCGGCTTCGTCTTTTCCGCCGAAGACAATCGCCTGCAACGCGTAAAACAGGATCACAGCCGCAGTTCCGACGAGTGCCCACCACGCCCACCGTTCGGGCAGGCTGCAGTGCTGGATCCGCAGGAGGTATTCGTGGAGCCGCCCCACGGTGTTGGCGAACGATTTACCCCAGCCGGTGGATGAGTACTTGCACCACTCGCAGGTGCGCGCGCCGAAGGGCATCTTTTCGTTGAACAGGAAAGCCAGCGGGATGGCGATGTATGCGGTAAGACCGAGGGCGATGAGGATGGCCGCGGCCGGCACAATCGCCAACATGCTGATGTATCGCGCCGCGCCGCCGTCGCTCCAGCGCCGAACGATCCGGGCTATGGCAATGATGGCTACTGCGGTCGACACGGCGCAGGCGATCACGCCGACGAATGTCTCACAGAGCGTCGTCAGCTCGCGTACGAGCGGCTCGGTCACCCACTGCGCGCCGGCGAACGTCAGTCGCGCCACCGCCACGGCGCCGATGGTCGTGCCGACGATGAGCATCGCGACGATCGACACGACGGCAACGAGGAGAAAGAAGATATCCAAACGCTTGATGTGAAACTGCCGTGGCCGGCCGAACAGAAACCGATTCAGGCGCGCGTTCGAACGTAGCGCGTTGATGCCGCCGCTCAGCAGAAAGCGCACCGTCTGCCAAAGTCCGATCGCACCTTCGGTGAGCGGCGCCCAGTACGCTTCGTAGAGGTGGATCGGCGCGAGCGGCGCGCCGTCTTTCGCTTTTAGTTCGAGCTCGAGCCGTTGCACGGTCTCGCAGCCAATGCGTACTGTCCGCGCATTGACTTCCTCGACCGTCCCGCCCATGTCTTCGACCGTCTTGCAGAGCCCGCGCGCGACATCGTCCATCGTCGCGAAAGGTACCTGCTGACCCATACCGTGCGCGACGAAGACGGCGCGCGGCCGCAGCGGATCGACACGCCGGTCGCGCGCGGCGCGAACATCATGTTCGACTTCGGGGGAGCGGCGGGGCGTGGGAGGGGTCGGGCGGAGAACTCCGTACCGTTCGGCCATGCCTTGTGAGAGGGCATCGCGCGGAGAATTCCCCCTCAGTTGTGCGTCGGATCCCCCGCCTTCCGATACGGCGCGAGGAACCGCAAACTTTCGATGCGGCTCGTGAGCTCGTTACCGACTTCCTCGGCGCGGGCGATGACGTCGCTGAGCTCGAGGAGCTTCTGCTTCTCTTCGACGTCGAGGTTGAGCGACATGATGAGCGCGTTCGCGAGCGCGTCGAGGCTCACGGTTTCGATCTCGGGGACCGCGGTCTGGTCGGGGAGATACTTCAGGTACTGGCGCGAGAGATCGGCGAGCCATTCGCGCTGCGCGTACGCCTTTGAGGAATCGCGCTCGACTTCCGGCTGCGCGACGACGCGCGCGGTGCGGTACGGGACGCGCGACACCTCGTCGACAATGCGGAAACGGACGTCGCCGCGCACGACGATGTTGAAGCGGCCGTCTTCCAGCGGCACGGCCTGCTCGACGGTGCCGACGGTGCCGCATTCGAAGACCGGCGGCGCGCCGAAGTAATCGGGCTCCCATCCCGGCCGCAGCAGCACGATGCCGAAGCGCTGATCCGCCTCGATCACGTCCTTCACCATCTGCCGGTAGCGCGGCTCGAAAACGTGCAGTGGCAGCCGCGTGTGCGGGAAGAAGACGATGTTCGGCAGCGGGAACAACGGCAGCAGAAACTCGCCCTCGGGCAACGGCGCCATGGAATGGAAAACTCTAACAGAACCAGCGTTCGGCCAGCGCGCTCACGTCCTCGTGCGACGCGCGCGTGCGGCGCAGGAACAGCTCCGCGACTCCGGTGCCGCGCAGCGTCGCCAGCGCCGCGTCGAGCAGGCGCGGACGCGAGAGGAAAAACGCGGCGCGTCGACTCCACGCGATGCGCTTCGCGAAGAAGGCACGATGCGCGCGGCGGTACTCGCGCTCGATTCGTTCGCGATGCGCCGGCGACTCGACGAGCCGCAGCAGAAACGGTGCGGCGAGCAGCGCCGACTGTACGGCCATGGCCATGCCGTTGCCCGCGAGCGGATCGATCACGCCCGACGCGTCGCCGATCATGAACACGCCCGCCTCGACCGCATCGCGCGCGCGGAAGATCACCGGATCGGACGAGAGAAATCCCTCCTGCGCCGGCTGCTGCCGCGCATACAACGCGCCGACGTGCGGCTCTTCGCGCGAGATCGTCTCGACGAACGCGTCCCAGCGGCCGCGATGTCCGGCGAGACGATCGGCGTGCACGAGGCCGCAGATGTTCGTGATCTCGCGTTCAACGGCGTTCACGCCGAGGTAGCCGCGCGGGAAGGCGTAGAGATCGATCGTGTCGCGCGGGTGATCGCCGCGGTAATGACGTTTGAAGCCGAAGTGCCGATGCGCGCGGTCGCGCACGAACGCGCGTCCGAGCTGCTGGTCGAAGCGTCCCCAGCGTCCCCACGCGCCGGCGACGGCGCGCGCTCGGATGTCGTTGACGCGCGTCGCGTCGATCGTTGTCGCGGCGGTGCCGTCGAGACGAATCGCGCCATGCGACGTCGCGGTGCGCAGCAGCAGATCATCGAAGAAGAGGCGCGACACGCCGCGCGCCGCGCACGGCAGCGCGAACTCGTACGTGCGCCGCGAGCCGACGATGCGGCCGCGTGTGATGTGCGGCGCGCCGGCGGCGTCGATCGCGTCGACGATGCCGAGCGGTGCGAGCACCGGCAGCGCGTCGTACGAGAGGAACTCGCCGCACAGCTTGTCGCGAGGGAAGGCTTCGCGATCGAGGAGCGCGACGCGGACGCCGCGTTGCGCGAGCAGCGCCGCGAGCGTCGAGCCCGCGGGGCCGGCACCGACGATCGCTACGTCGACTTCCACAGCAGTAGCCCAAACCGGAACGGCCACACCCGCACCACCTCCGCCCGCCCGCCCTCGACGCGCTGCGCCACGGCGCGCGCCTCGTCCAGCGTGTAGCCCTGCCGCACGGATGCCGGCGCGTCGTAGCGGGTGATGCGGCCGACGACGCGCAGCGCGGAGAGCAGCAGCACGAACAGCAGCGGCGCGTAGTGGCGGCGCGTGTCGTTCACCGCCACGCCTTTTCGCGCGACGCGCAGCGCCTCGCGCAGAATCACGACGTTCTCGTCGGGCGAGAAGTGATGGAAAAAGTGCGCGGACGTCGCGAGGTCGACGGCATCGTCGCGGAACGGCAGCCGCTGCGCGTCGCCGACGACGCGCACGACGCGCGAGCCGGCGCGCAGATAGAGCAGGTGATCGAGCTTGAAGTCGAGCGCGATCCGCAGCGGAACCTGCGGCATCGCCTCGAGGTTGTCCGCGGTTCCCGCGCCGAGGTCGAGGATGGAGCGCGGAGAGAAACGGCGGGCGAGGCGGCGGTAGATCGCGACGCCGCCGAGCCATCTGTTGATGCGCCGCAGATCGCGCAGCGAGCGCTCCATGTCCTCCCTCGGCGCATCGTGCTCATCGAGCAACTCCTCGGAGGTCACGCGGCGCGGAGTGAGCATCGGCATCAGCAGCGCTTGAGGACGAGCGCGGAGTTCTTCGAACCGAATGCGATCGTGTTGCAGACCGCGACGTCGACGCGCGCGCGGCGGCCGATGTCGGGCACGTAGTCGAGATCGCATTCAGGATCGGGCGTGTCGAGGTTGATCGTCGGCGGGAGCGTGCCGTCGCGGAACGCCATCAGCGTCGCGGCGACGCCGGCCGCGCCGCATGCGCCCTGCGGATGTCCGATCATCGACTTCGTCGCGGAGCCGGCGAGGCGCGTCGCGTGCTTGCCGAACGCGAGCTTCACCGCGCGCGTCTCGATGCGGTCGTTGAGGTCGGTCGACGTGCCGTGGTAGTTCACGTACTGGACGTCGCTCGCATCGACGCCCGCGTCCTTCATCGCCAGCATCATCGCGCGCGCGGGCTCTTCGCCCGAGTCATCCATGCGCACGCGGTGATACGCGTCGCACGTCGACGCATAGCCGCCGACTTCCGCATAGATGTGCGCGCCGCGCGCGCGTGCCGTCGATTCGCGCTCCATGATGAACATCCACGAGCCTTCGCCGAGGACGAAGCCGTCGCGGTTCGCGGTGAAGGGGCGCGAGCCGGCGGAGGGGTCGGCGTTGTGCGTGTTCGTGACGATGCGCATCATGCAGAAGCCGGTCATCACGCCCTCGGTGATCGTCGCGTCCGCGCCGCCGGCGACGACGTAGTCGCAGACGCCGAGCTTGAGGTTGCGATACGCGTAACCGATCGCATCCGTGGACGATGTGCAGCCCGTGGAGATCACGTGGGAGTAGCCGTGGAGGTCGTACGCCATCGAGATCTCGGAGGCGATCGTGCCGATGGTGCCGGACGGAACGGAGTAGACGGAGGCCTGCTTCGCCGCGCCTTTGTACCAGAGCTCGTACATGCGCTCGCTGAACTCGATCGCGCCGCCGCCGGAGCCGAGCATCACGGCCATCGTGCGGCGCGTTTCGAGATCGACCGCGGAGGGATCGAGCTTCGCGTCGCGCAGCGCCTCATCGGCGGCCGCGATCGCGAGCGGCACGACGCGCGAGACGTGGCGGATGTTCTTCGGATCGACCCATTGCGTCGGATCGAAGTCGACCTCGCCAGCGATGCGGCAGGGGAGCGACGAGGCGTCGAACTGCGTGATGTTGCGGATGCCGCTGCGGCCTTCGGCGGTCGCGCGGAAGTACGACTCGCGGCCGATGCCGTTGGGACTGAGCGCGCCGATGCCGGTGATGACGATTCGATCGTTCCGCATCCTTGGGGTTGGGGTGGTGCGCGACGACGCGAGCGCACGTTTCCTTTCTTTGGTCTTGTTGCGATACGGCGACCGCATGCAATCGACGTGCTGGGAGGAACGCGGGACGTTGCGGAAAGATTGCGGTAGAATACTTCCGTCCCCAATGGTCCTCCTCTCCATTCGTCTGCTCGGAGAATTTGCGGCACTCGACTATCGCGGCAATGCGCTGTCGATCGGCAACCGCCGCACGCAGTCGCTGGTCGTGTACCTCGCGCTGCGCATCAGCGGCCGGAGCTCGTTCGCGGAGATTGCGGCGCTACTGTTCGGCGATGCGGGCGCGCAGGGCGAGGTGCGCGAGGCAGTGCGCGATCTTCGCTACGCGCTGCGCTATCTGCCGCACGACATCCTGCTCGACGACGGCGTGGGCGTGCGCTTCAACCGCGACGTGGTCGAGGTCGACGTGCAGCGCTTCAGTGAGCTCGTGGCCTCACCGTCGATCAACACGATCCGTCGCGCGGCCGAGTACTACCGCGGGAACCTGCTCGAGCACTTCGCGACCGGCATGCGCGCGTTCGATGAATGGATCGCGGAGAAGCGGCTGAACTGCTGGCGCGCGGCCATCGCGATCTTCGGCAATCTGCTGACGACGCAGATCCGCGCGGGGTGGTGGGAGGAGGCGGTGGAGACCGCGGGGCGGTTGCTGTCGCTCGATCCGTCGCAGGAGGTCGTGCACCGGACACTCATGCGCCTGCAGCTCGAACAGGGACGCCCCGACGCCGCGCTGCGCCGCTATCAGGAATGCGCCGACATCCTGCGCCGCGAGTATCAACGCGAGCCGTCGCCGGAAACCGAGCGGCTGCATCGCGAGATCGTCGCCGCCCTCGAACGCACGCCGGCGCCGCGCGAAGTCGGCTCGATCGCCGCCGACCGTCCCGTGCTCGTGCTGGTCGTCGAGGACGATCTCGTGTCGTCGGCGCTCATCGACGGATTTCTGTCCGAGGCCGGCTATGAGGTCGTGACCGTTCCCGACGGCGCGGATGCGCTCCTGGAACTCGGCAGGCGCCGCTTCGATCTGCTGATTCTCGACATCAACATACCGACCATCAGCGGCCTGCAGGTTTTCGAGATCATGCTGCAGAAGCGCATCGAAACGCCGGCGCTCTTCATCACCGGTATTCAGGGAACGGACGTCGAGACGCAGAGCCTCGAGATGGGCGCCGCCGGATTTCTGCGCAAGCCGATCCGCAAGGAAGTGCTGCTGCCGAAAATTCGCGGGATTCTGCAGCGGAGCCACGGGAAGCTACGCGCGGCGAACGGCGGTTAGTCGATCGCCGCGTCGCACCGCGCTCGCCGGTCGTACACTGAACGTCGATGTCCGACGTCGTGATCGATCCGGGTGAGCTCGAACGCGTGCGGCGCGAGCGCGCTTGGCGGCTGGCGGCGATCGAGCTGCCGCGGCTGCGCGCGGTCGGTTCGGTTTTTCTCGCGGTTGCGGTCTATCTGCACAACCACTATCTGCTGCGTGGCGACGGGTGGGTGCTGGCGTCGATTGCGCTGGCGGTGTACGCGGCGGGGTCGTGGCTAGCGATTCTGGCGGGGCTGCGGCGCGGGCGCGATCTCACGCTGCCGGTGCTCGTCGGCGATCTGGTGGTCTGGACGTTCGCGATCGCGTGCTCGGGGCACGAGACGAGTCTGCTCTTCTTCGTGTTGCTGCTGCGCGTCGCGGATCAAACGCAGACGACGTTCCGGCGCGCGATCTCGTTCGCGCTCTTCGCGGACATTCTCTATTGCGCGATGCTTGCGATCGCGGCGGCGTCGCGGCCGCTGAACATGCCGGTGGCGATGACGAAGCTCGCGTTCCTCGTCTTCGCCGGCGTCTACATCGCGCTCGCGGCGCGGACGGCCGAGTCGCGGCGCGCGCAGCTCACGTCGGCGGTGCGCATGTCGCGCGATCTCATCAAGCGGCTCGAACAGCAATCGGCCGAGCTGCGCGAGGCGCATCTGCGCGCGCAGGAGGCGAGCGCGGCGAAGAGCGAGTTCCTCGCGAACATGTCGCACGAGATGCGGACGCCGCTGCAGGCGGTCATCGGCATGTTGCAACTGACCGCGGCGGACGAGGCGTCCTCGCCGTCGCGCGCGCGCCGTCTCGACATCGCGCACCGTTCCGCGCGCGCGCTCCTCGGCATGATCGACGACGTGCTCGACTTCTCGCGCATCGAAGCGCGCAAGCTCGAGCTCGAGCCGGTCTACTTTCCGCTGCGGCAGCTGATGTCGGAGACGATGAAGTCGCTCGGCGGCATCGCCGCGTCGAAGCGGCTCACGCTCTCGTACTCCGTCTCCGCGGAAGTCCCGGAAGTCGTTTGGGGCGATCCGCTGCGGCTGCGGCAGATCCTCGTGAACCTCGTCGGCAACGCGATCAAGTTCACGCAGGAAGGGGAGATCGCGGTGCGTGTCGCGTGCGCGGGCACGCTCGGTCCGCGCAACAACATCCGCTTCGAAGTGCACGACACCGGTATCGGCATCGCGCCGTCGCTGCGGCAGAAGATCTTCGAGCCGTTCGCGCAGGCCGACTCCTCCGCGTCGCGCAACTACGGCGGCGCCGGCCTCGGCCTCTCGATCGTCGCACGTCTGCTCGAGGCGATGGGCGGCAGCGTCGACGTGCGGAGCGAGCAGGGGGCGGGGAGCGTCTTCTCGTTCATCGTGCCGCTGATCACCGATGCCGTCGGCGTCGCGCCGCAGCGCCGCGCGTGGGAATCGGGACTCGCGGGACGTTCGGTGTTGATCGTCGAGCCCGCGACGATGGCGCGCGCAACGCTCGCGGAGATCCTTCGCAGCCGCGGCGTCTTCGCGTCGGCGTTCGCGCGCGCGAGCGACGCGCCGGCGGGACGATTCGCGTGCGCCGTCACCGCCGATCCCACCGTCGACGTTCAGCCGCAGGTCGTCATCACCTCGCCGCTCGAGCCGAGCGACGCGCCGAATCAGGTCATGCGTCCCGTCGGCGAGCGCGAGCTCATCGACGCGGTCGGTCTCGCGCTCGGACTCACCGACGCGCCCGCGGAGTACACGCTCGCGACGGCGATCCGCGCGAACGCGCCGCTGCATGTGATGCTCGTCGACGACAACGAAGTGAACCGCGAGGTCGTCGCGGAGCTTCTCGGGCGCATCGGGCACACGGTGTCGGTCGCGGTCGACGGCGAGGAAGCGCTGGCATTGCTCGCAGCGCAGTCGTTCGACGTCGTGTTGATGGACGTGCAGCTGCCGGGCATCGACGGTCTCGAGGCGACGCGGCGCGCGCGCGGACGCGGCGACCGCACGCCGATCATCGCGCTGACGGCACATTCGTCGCGCGAGGATCGCGACCGTTGTCTCGTCTCCGGCATGAACGGCGTGCTGGTGAAGCCGGTCGATGCGCCGCAGCTCGCCGAGGCGATCGCGGCAGCGACGGCGCGCGAAGCGCTGCTCGATGTCGTCGGCGGAAATCCTGCCCTGCTCGAGAAAGTGCGCGACGCGTTCGCGCGGCAGACGCCGGAGCTGCTCGCCGCGATTCACGACGCCATTGCGCGGAACGACGCGACCGAGGCGGCGAAGCTCGCGCACAAGTTGAAGGGATCGGTGAGTCACTTTCCGCGCGAACAGGCGGTCGCGTTGTCGCGCGAGCTCGAACAGGCGGCGCGCGGCGGCGAGCTCGCGCGCGCGGCGCAGCTGCTGCCGGAGCTGGCGTGCGCGATCGAAGAGCTGCGCGAGGCGCTGGCGCGCGCGTGACGCCGCGCCTCACGTGCGCGCACAGCTGAGGCACCGCTGCAGGCACAGCCGCACGCTACACTGCACGCGATGGCTTCGGCGCGACCTGGGTCGGTGCGGCTGTGGCTCGGCGGACTGGTGATGGCGGTCGCGGCGCCGGTGCTGCTGCTCCTCGTCGTCATCTGTGTGACGCAGGTGCGCCGCGAGCAGACCGAGGCGCGGGAGATGGCGTTGCGGATCGCGCGCGCGACCGCGAGCCGGCTGCGGCTGATGAATGCGGAATCGACCGCGGTGTTGCGCCGGATGGCCGCGCAGCCGGGCGTGCTGGCGTTCGAGCCGGCGGCGTGTCATGCCGCGCTGTCCGTCGTCGATTTTCTGCCGCGCTACGCGGACGTCTTTCTGTTCGATACGACGGGAACGCTGGTCTGCTCGGGCAACAACGATCCCGCAAACGCGCAGCTGTCGCTGCTCGCGCAGCCGTGGATTGCGAATGAAGTGCGCGCGCGCCACTTGCGCGCGGGCGGCGCGGTCATGCATACGTTCGGGACGCAGGCGATCTCGATGACGGCGATGCCGGTGCGCGATCGCGGGACGATCGTGCTGCTCGAATTCGTCGATGTCCTCGGGCGCACCGCGTTCGTACCCGGCGCGGTCATCCTCATCACCGACGCCGGCGACACCGTCGTCGCGCGCTCCGATCCTTCGATCCCGGCGAATCGGAAGCTGAGCGTCGCGCGGCACGCGCAGCTCGCATGGCCCGCCAGCGAAGGGCTCGCGGATGCTCGCGGCGTCGACGGCGTCGCGCGTCAATACGCGTTCGTGCAGCTGCCGAAGCTCGGCTGGACGATCTACGGCGGCGTGCCGTCATGGGCGCTCGCGGAGCCGGTGCGCGAGATGCTGCTCAACGCGTCCCTCGGCGGCATCGGCATCATCTTCATCGTGGTCGTGATGACACTCGTGCTCGCGCGGAAGATCGGGCGCCCGATCTACGCGCTCGCCGGTGCCGCGGCGGCCGCGGACGAGGGCGCGTACGAGCGCGTGCGGACGAGCGAGGGGCCGCGCGAGATCGTGCGGCTCACGCACGCTTTCAATCAGATGATGGACCGCCGCGAGGAAGCGGACGAGCGGATGCGCAGCGGCGAGCGGAAGCTCAAGGCGCTATCGGAACGTCTGCTCACGGTGCAGGAGGAAGAGCGCGGCCGTATCGCGCGCGAGCTCCACGACGACCTGGGGCAGTCGCTGACGGCGCTGAAGATGGACATCGTCGGCCTGCTGCAGTCGACGCCGCAGCCTCCGGCGCAGGCAGCGCTGCGCGAGCGCATCCTGCGCACGCTCGACAGCACGGTGACGGCCGTGCAGCGGATCTCGTCGGAACTGCGCCCGAGCATGCTCGACGATCTCGGCCTCGTCGCGGCGATCGAAGCCGAGGCGCGGCTGCTCGAAGAGCGCTCGGGCATCGAATGCGAGGTCTCGGTCGCGGGCGACGTGGCCGTCGATCCCGAGTACACGACGATGGTCTATCGCATCGTGCAGGAGGCGCTGACCAACGTCGTGCGGCATTCGAACGCGACACGCGTCGAAGTGCGGCTGCGCAATCGCGCGGAAGAGTTGCTGCTGGAGATTCGCGACGACGGACGCGGCGTTCGCGCCGACGAGCTCGAGAGTCCGACGTCGTTCGGTCTCATCGGCATCCGCGAACGCGTGGCGATGGTCGGCGGCTCGGTCCAGTTCGAGGGCGTTGACGGGCGCGGTACGATCGTCTCGGTCCGCATTCCGCTCGCGGATTCCCTTCCATGATCCACGTCCTCATCGTCGACGATCACGACATCGTCCGCGCCGGTCTCAAGCAGATCGTCGCGGAGACCTCGGACATCGCGGCGACGGGGGAGGCACGCAGCGGCGCGGAGGCGATCGAGCGCGTGCGGCAGGGCGGATGGCAGGTCGTCGTGCTCGATCTCAATCTGCCTGATCGCCCCGGTCTCGACGTGCTTGCGCAGATCCGCAACCTCGCGCCGGAACTGCCGGTGCTGATTCTCAGCATGCATCGCGAGCCGTCGTACGCGGCGCGCGCGCTCAAGGGCGGCGCGGCGGGCTACGTCAGCAAAGACAGCGCGCGCGAGCATCTGATCCCCGCGCTGCGGAAGCTCGCGCGCGGCGAGCGCTATCTCACGCCGGCCGTCGCCGAGCAGCTGGCGTTCGGGATGATGGAGACGCAGCGCGAGCGGCCGCACGAGCTGCTGTCCGATCGCGAGTTCCAGGTGCTGTGCATGATCGCCGCGGGAAAGCCGCCGCGCGAGATCGCCGCGGAGCTGAACGTGAGCGTCAAGACGATCGGCACGCACCGCGCGCGGCTGCTGATGAAGATGGGCTTCAAGAACAACGCGGAGATCGTGCAATACGCGTTGGAGCACCACCTGCTGTAGGTAATTTACCTACAAACAAACCAGTGATCGCCGCATTCACGGCGCGGCGGCGCGCGGCGATGATGCGCGAGTCCATTTCCCGGCAACATGACAACCGCGTTCAGCGACACCTCGCGCAGGGTCTTGCTGGTCGACGACGATGAGCTCGTCGCCGGCTCGCTGCGGCACTATCTCGTCGAGCACGGATGTCAGGTCGACGTGGCGCTCGAGGCTCGCGCGGCGCAGCAGCTGCTCGCCTCGCAGAGCTACGCCGTGGTCGTGGTCGATCCGTTTCTCACCGGCTCGCTGCATGACGACAGCCGTCTGCTGCTCGGGATCGTGCGCGAGCGTCAGCCGCAGGCGAGTGTGATCGTCCTGACCGGCTACGGTTCGCCCGACCTGGTGCGCGACGCCGGCGATCGCAACGCCTCCATCCTCACCAAACCTCAACCCCTCGTCTCTCTCGGAGAAGCGGTCTTCGGCGCGCTCGGCGCCGGGAGCGCCGCTTCTCTGCACGTGTCCATTCCAACGCAAGGCTCATGAAGGGTCCAGTGATGAAACGATTTGCCGCATGGTTCGCCGTACTGTTGTGCTTCGTCGTCGGCACGACCGCGTTCGCCGAAGAGGATCGCGGGATGGTGTCGCTGCTCCATCCCGTGGTGATGGACGACGACATCGAGGTTCCGGGTTGCGACGCCGTTCTCACGCAGACGATGGTCGCCGCCGTTCGCTCGATGACGGTCGATCCGCTCGTGACATTCGAAGAATGGCGCACGGCGCATCGTTCGATGATGGAGGCTTCGCCCGTCATCGAATGCCAGAGCCGTCTGTGGCGCGAGCTCGCGCACGCCGAGGGCCTCGGCAACACGGCCAGCGTCCCCGAGGGGACGAAAGGCCTGAGTTTGCGGCCGTCGCCCGGTGATCTCACGTTCCAGTCGTTCGCGGCATCGATCGGGAGCAACGTCAACCCGAACAACGGTGTCGAGAACTACCAGGGCGAGATGCAGATCTCGGTGAACCCGAACAACCCGATGCAGCTCATCGCCGGTGCGAACTCGTTCTACCGCGACCCGAGCGCGACCTGCCAGGCGCCCGCGGGATCGTCGGTGACGTTCGGCACGCAGGCGCTGTACGGCTCGAGCGACGGCGGTGTGACGTGGACCTATCGCTGCGCGCCGTGGCACCCGTCGGTCACCGCGGGAGTCACCGGTGCCAACGCGTACTTCGGTTCCGACCCCGCGATGGCGTGGGACAACCAGGGCCGCGCGTACGCGGTCTACATGCTCCTCTCGCAGAACGGAACCGGCACGCTGGCCGGCGCGTCGATCGTCATCGCGCGCTCGACCGACGTCGGCAACACGTGGACGCCGCTCGGCGTCATCGTCAATCGCATCAACATCTCGACCGCTCTCGACGATAAAGAGATGGTCGCCATCGACAACTCCGCTGGTCCGGCGAGCGTGAAATCGCACCCGGGCCGTATTTACGTGGTCTGGGACGAAGGCAACATCGAGCGCGTCGCGTACTCCGATGACGGCGCCGCGTGGACGACGGTCGTCCTTCCGACCGCGCCCGTCGGCGACGGCGACATCGGCGGCAACGTCGTCGTCGGCGCGGACGGCACGGTCTATGTGGTCTGGAACAGCCTGATCTTCCCGGGCGCGGTGCAGACGGGCGAGATGACGTTCTTCTCCAAGTCGGAGGACGGCGGCGACTCGTGGTCCGATCCGGTGGCGGTGGCGACGCAGTCGCTGCTCTCGTTCGGCGGCAACAACAAGCCGCCCGCGCAGGAATCGCGCGGCCTCAACGCCTTCGGCTCGATCGGCATCGACAACAACCCGAACTCGCCGTATTTCGGCTATCTGTACGTCGCGTATCCCGACTTCCCGTCCGGCTCGACCACCGGCACGAACATCAACGTGTACGTGGTCACGTCGTCGAACGGCGGCACGTCGTGGTCGACGCCGGTGCGCGTCAACGACGACGGCGGCAACGCAACGCAGTTCTTCCCGTGGCTGTCGGTCGACCAGAGCGACGGCACGGTGCACGTATCGTGGTACGACACGCGCGTCGACCCGACGAACAACCGCAGGACGCAGCTCTTCTACGCGCGCTCCTCGAACGGCGGCATCACGTTCGAGCCGAACATGCTCGTCACCGATAACGGCGGCGTGGTGTGGCGCAACCTCATCAACTACTCGGACGAGAACACCAGCGACAACGCCACGCGCAATGCGAACCAGTACGGCGACTACTCCGGCATCGTCGCCGCGAACCGCCAGGTGCACCCGTTCTGGATGGACTCGCGCAGCTTCTTCCCGCTGGCGGACACCGTCTCGCCGACGCGTCGTGAAGATGCGGCGTCGTCGACGCTCGTCTTCTGCACGGCACCGACCACCGTCGCCGTGCCCGCGGTGACGAACACGTGCGGCATCGCCGGCACGCAGGTCAACTGGAGCGTTCCGGGCGCCTGGGGCACCAACGCCACCGGCGGCACGTACTCGATCTACCGCAGCACCACGTCGACCTTCCCCGGCGGCACACCGCTCGCCTCGAACGTCGTCGGCACCAGCTACTTCGACACGACCGGCGTCGCCGGCACGACGTACTACTACTTCGTCGAAGCGAAGAACAACTGCCCGGGCACCGCGCTCACGGCGATGACGACCGTGTCGGCCGCCTCGGCGCCGATCGTCTTCAATGCGTCCGGCGGCTCCTGCGGCATCCTGCAGGGTGTCGTCTCCTCGGCGGGCGTGCCGCTCTCCGGCGTCCTCGTGACCGCCGGCGCGTACACCGCGTCGACCGACGCCAGCGGCTTCTATCAGATCGTCGGTCTGCCGTCCTCCACGTACACCGTGACGGCGGCGCTCGCCGGCTACACGACCGGTAGCGCGTCCGGCGTCGTCGTCTCCGACGCAACGACCACGGTTCAGAACTTCAATCTCGCCGCGACGACGTCGAGCGCGTGTCTCACCGACACGACGCAGAATGACCTCGGCGGCGGCAGCTACACGGCCAGCCTCGATCTCGTCAGCAGCCCGGGCGACGTCAAGCTCCTCGCGAACCCGCCGGTGGTCGACCAGCAGCAGAGCACCGCCAGCAACTCCGGCCGCGCGGTGACGAACACGACGTGGGCGGGCCAGAGCTTCGTGCCCGGTGTGACGGCCAATCTCGTCTCGATGGATCTGCGCATGTTCTACAGCAGCGGAACCGCGGGCGCGATCACGGTCGAGATTCGCAACAACAACGCCGGCGTTCCGGGCACGACGGTTCTCGGCAGCGCGACGCTTCCCTCGTTCACGACAGCCTCGAGCACGCTCCTCACCGCGAACTTCAGCCCCGGCGTGGCGCTGACGGCCGGCACCACCTACCACATCGTCGTGCGCCAGGCGAGCAGCGGCACCTACGGCATCATCGCCGCCTGCGCCAGCAGCCCCGGTTGCAATCCGTACGCGTCGGGTAATGCGGAGACGGGGACCGGCAGCGGCACCACGTGGACCGCGGTCAACACGGACCTCTTCTTCGTCACCTACATGCTCGGGGCGCCGTCGTACCAGCTCTCCGGCAACCTCGTCTCGACGTTGAAAGACACGAACCCGGTGCTCGGCGCGACCCCGGCGTGGACGACGCTCAGCTGGACGGCGACGACGCCGGCCAACACCGCGGTGAAGTTCCAGGTCGCCGGCAGCAACAACCCCGGCGGTCCGTTCAACTTCGTCGGACCGGACGGCACGGCGTCGACGTTCTTCACCACGAGCGGCGCCTCGCTGAGCCAGTTCAACGGCCTGCGCTACCTCAAGTACAAAGCGTATCTCTCGACCACCGACGTCAACGCAACGCCGATCCTTTCCGACGTCACGGTCTGCTATCAGCTCAATGACTGCTCCACGACCACGCCTCCGTCGGTGACGCCCGCGTCCGCGCAGGTGTGCTCGAGCTCGACTGGCAATACCGCCGACGGCCCGGCCGGCGCGACCTCGTACGCGTGGGCCATCGCCAACGGCACGATCACGGGCGGCGCGACGTCGCAGACCGTGACGTACACCGCGGGCGCGAGCGGCAACGTGCATCTCACGCTCACCACGACGGTCGCCTCCGGCTGCGAGGCCGCGACGAGCGTTGACGTGCCCATCCTCGTCGTCGCGACGCCGTCCATCACCGGCGGCACCGCCTTCTGCACCGGCACCACCACGACTCTCACGTCCAGCAGCGCCACCGGCAACCAGTGGTACCTCGAGGGAACGGCCATCGTCGGCGCGACCAACCAGACGTACGCGGCCGGCACCGCCGGCAGCTACACCGTCCAGGTGACGTCGAGCGGCTGCCTCAGCGCGATGTCGAACCCGCAGATCGTCACGGAGAACCCGCTGCCGGCCACGCCGACCGCGACCCCGGACGGTCCGACCTCGTACTGCACCGGCGGCAGCGTCACGCTGACGTCGAGCAGCGCGACCGGCAACCAGTGGCGCCTCAACGGCTCCGACATCGTCGGCGCGACGAACAACACCTACGTCGTTACCACGCAGGGCGGCGCGTACACGGTCGTCGTGACTGACGGCAACAGCTGCGCGAGCAACCCGTCGGCGGCGGTCAACGTCACCGTCAACCCGATTCCGTCGACGCCGACCGCGACGCCGGACGGCCCGACCACGTACTGCACCGGCGGCAGCGTCACGCTGACGTCGAGCAGCGCGACCGGCAACCAGTGGCGCCTCAACGGCTCCGACATCGTCGGCGCGACGAACAACACCTACGTCGTCACGACGCAGGGCGGTGCGTACACGGTCGTCGTCAGCAACGGCAGCTGCGCGAGCAGCCCGTCGAGCGCGGTGAACGTCACCGTCAATCCGCTGCCGGCCACGCCGACCGCGACGCCGGACGGCCCGACCACGTACTGCACGGGCGGCAGCGTCACGCTGACGTCCAACAGCCCGACCGGCAACCAGTGGCGCCTCAACGGCTCCGACATCGTCGGCGCGACGAACAACACTTACGTCGTTACGACGCAGGGCGGCGCGTACACGGTCGTCGTCACTGACGGCAACAGCTGCGCGAGCAACCCGTCGGCTGCGGTGACCGTCACCGTCAACCCGGTCCCGGCGACGCCGACCGCGACGCCGGACGGCCCGACCACGTACTGCGCCGGCGGCAGCGTCACGCTGACGTCGAGCAGCGCCACCGGCAACCAGTGGCGTCTCAATGGCTCCGACATCTCGGGCGCCACGAGCAACACCTACGTCGTGACGTCGCAGGGCGGCGCGTACACGGTCGTCGTGACGAACGGCAGCTGCGCGAGCAGCCCGTCCGCCGCGGTGAACGTCACCGTCAACCCGCTGCCGAACACGCCCACCATCACGCCGGGCGGCGCAACCACGTTCTGCACGGGCGGCAGCGTCACGCTGACGTCCAACAGCGCGACCGGCAACCAGTGGCGCCTCAACGGCTCCGACATCACGGGTGCCACGGGCAACACGTACATCGCCTCGCAGTCGGGTGACTACACGGTCGTCGTCACCGACGGCAATAACTGCCCGAGCAACGCGTCGGCCACCGTTACCGTCACCGTCAACATGAATCCCGACGCGACCATCACCGCGCCGGGCAGCATCGCGGCCGCTGCGGCGGGCAGCGCCTCCGTGCCTGACGCCGGCCTCGGCGCGTCGTACGCGTGGACGATCACCAACGGCACCATCAACGGCAGCAACTCCGGCCGCACGGTGAACTTCACCGCCGGCGCCGCCGGCACGATGACGCTCGGCGTCACCGTGACCAGCGGTTCGAACTGCAGCGCGAACAGCTCCGCGAACGTCACCGTCACGGCGGTCGCATCGACCGTCACCGTCACGAACGTCTCGCCGAACACCGGCACGCACAACGGCGGCAGCCCGGTCACGATCACCGGCACCGGCTTCGCCAGCGGCGCGACCGTGACGTTCGGCGGTACGGCGGCGACCTCCGTCGTCGTCGTGAACGCCACGACGATCACCGCCGTCACGCCGGCACACGCCGTCGGCTCGGTGACCGTCACCGTGACGAACACCGACACGTCGACTGGCAGCCTGAGCAACGCCTTCACCTACGTCCTGCAGCAGTTCGACGCGAACGGCGACAACTCGATCGATCCGTCCGACATCTTCTATCTCGTCAACTACCTCTTCGACGGCGGCCTGCCGCCGCGCGGTGCCGCGGGCATGCTCTCCGGCGACGCGAACGGTGACGGCGTGGTCGATCCGGCCGACATCTTCTACGTCGTGAACTACCTCTTCCTCGGCGGACCGCAGCCGATGTCCACGCCGTCGAACCCGCGCGTCTCCACGAGCGCATCGCACGAGACGCTCGCCGGCGGCATCCGCCTCGGCGCGCCGGTCGTGCGCGAGGGCAGGACGTTCGTGCCGGTCATCGTGACCTCGGCGCCGGGCTCCACCATCGAGCCGCTCGCGATCGCGCTCAAGCTCCGCCTCGAAGGCGCCGGCAACATCGTCGCCGTCCGCCGCACCGCCGCGGTCTCCGCGCAGTCTCCGATCTTTGAAGTGTCGCGTCCGACGGCCGACGGCACCGCGTATCTCCTCGCCCTCGACGGCCGCAACGGCAGCCTGCTCACGGGCGCGGGACGCGGCGTGGTCGCGGAGATCGAGCTCGCCGGCGCCACCGGCGGCCGCCTCTCCATCGACGCGAACCTCTCCATGCTCTCCGACCTCGGCGCGCACAAGGCCACGGTGGCCGCGGGCACGCTCGAGATTCACGGGACGGAGCTCGCCGGCAACAACGGCGGGCGCCGTCCGGCCTCGCCGCAAGTACAGTAGAACGAAGTGAAGTGAAACGAACGCAATGATGAAACTTCGAGTGCAAACGCTTCTTCGCCTGTCATTCGCGCTCGTGGCGGTGTGCGGTCTTCTGACCGCACCCGCCCACGCGCAGGTCCTGCAGGACGTCGTCACCGTCGGCACGGTGAGCGGCACCGGCCCGACGGTCTCGGTGCCGGTGTACATCCGAGACACCTCCGGCACGCCGCTCGGCATCGATCAGCCGTCTGGGTCGCGTATCCAGGCGTTCAGCATCAAGGTCGATTTCCCGACGTCGCCGAACATCACCAACGTGACGTTCACGCGCGCCGGCATCACCGCGCCGCTCACGCCGCTGTTCGAGAGCAACCCGACGTCGCCCGGCTCGACGACGCTCATCGCGTCGTTCTTCGAGCCGACGAACCTCATTCCGTTCACCTCCAACGCCGCGTTGCCCGGCAATCAGATCGGGCAGGTGAACTTCACGTTCGCTCCGTCCACGCCTGCCGGTTTCGTCGTACCGCTCACGATCGACGCCACGCTCACGCAGCTGTCGAATCAGGCGGGAACCACGAGTGAGACCACGGCCGGCGGCACGCTGGCCGTCGTTCCGGGATCCGTCACGGTGACGGCTCCGTTCGCGCCGACCGCACCCACGCTCAGCACGTGGGCGCTCGGCCTGCTCGCCGCGGCACTGGCCGTGGCTGCACTGCGTTTGAAATTCTGATTCGCTTCCACCCGGTTTGCCCCAGGTACGGTGATGACAAAGCCCCGGTTCCTCGTAGTAGTTCGCTCGTTCTTTCTTGCCGCGCTCGCGGTGGTATCCGCGAGCGCGGTCCGCGCCCAGGACGTGGTGACGGTCGGTACCGTCTCCGCGAGCGGCTCGACGGTCGACGTCCCGGTGTACATCCGCGACGTCTCCGGCACGCCGCTGGGCATGGATCGTCCCGCCGGCTCGAAGATCCAGTCGTACAGCATCAAGGTGACGTACGCGCCAACGAGCGCGATCTCGTCGATCTCGTTCTCACGCGCGGGCATCACGGCGAACCTCACGCCGACCTCCGAGTTCACGCCGGCCACGTCGAACTCCGTGTCGCTCCTCGACACGTTTCAGGAGTCGACGAATCCCATTCCGTTCACGCTGAACGCCGCCGCCCCGGGCAATCAGGTCGCGCATCTCGTCGTGACGCTCTCCGCGTCGGCGACGCCCGGCTCGACGATCACGCTGACGCTCGATTCGTCGCTCACGCAGCTCACCGACGCGGGCGGCAGCGCGGCTACTAAAGAAACCGTAGGAAACGGCCAGCTGCACCTCGTCAACGGCGCGATCAACGTCAGCTTTCCGACGGTGTCGCTGACGCCGTCGAACCAGAACATCCTCACCGGCAGCAGTGGCGGGATGATCACGCTCAAGCTGAGCGCCGCGCTCACGTCGTCGACGACCGTGACGCTGACGTCGTCGAACCCTTCCGCCGCCACCGTGCCCGCGACCGTGAACATCCCCGCGGGCGTGAAGTCGGTCAGCTTTACCGCATCGCCGGTCGCACCCGGCACCACGACGATCACCGCGACGCTTCCGCAGAGCGCGGGCGGCGCGAGCGACACCGCCACGGTGCGCGTGCAGGAGCCGACGTCGAACTGCGCCACGCCCGCCGCGCCGCAGCCGGCCGGTCCCGCGACGAGCGTCGACAGCGGCGCGGCGTACACGCTCTCGTGGCTGCCGATCGATCAAGCCACCGAGTACGTCATCGACGAGTCGACCGACGCCGACTTCACGTCGGTGACCACGACGACGACCGCGGAAGCGCTCGCGTCGTTCATGCACGCGGTCACGACCGACACGCGCTACTACTACCGCGTCCGCGCGCGCAATCGCGCCGGCACGTGCGACCTCACGTCCGCGGCGTCGCCTGTCGTCTCCGTCTTCATCAACGCACCCGCGATCACGCCGTCCGCGAAGCGCATCCTCGCCGTCATTGGCTCGACGCCCGGCAACTTCGGCTCGTTCTTCCGCACCGGCGTGCAGATCCACAACCCGCACGCGTCCGCGATCTCCGGCCGCATCGTCTATCACCCCGCTGGCGCGAGCGGCAGCGACAACGATCCGTTCCTCGCGTACGCGCTCGAACCGGGTCAGACGCTTCAGTGGGACGACCTCCTGCCCGCGATGGGAGGCCTCAGCGGCCTCGGCACGGGCGAGATCGTCTCCGATGCCGGCTCGCTGCTGCCGATCAGCGCCGTGCGTGTCTTCAATGACGCGGGCGCGAACGGCACGACCGGTCTCACCGAGCCGCAGCTTCGTCCCGAAGACGCGCTGCAGACCGGTGAGACGGCGACGCTGATCGCGCCGCCCGACTTCACGCACTTCCGCCTCAACATCGGCGTGCGCACGCTCGAGCAGGGCGTGGACATGGCCATCGTCGTGCGCGACAAGAACGGCGTCGTCGTGCAGACCACGACGCAGAGCTACGATCCGACGTTCTTCACGCAGCCCGGCTCGGCGATGTTCCTCGACTACACGCTCACCGGCGGCGAGAGCATCGCCATCACGGTCACCCGCGGCAGTGCATTCGTCTACGGCGCGACGACGGACAACACGACCAACGACCCGAGCATGCAGTTCGTGCAGAAAGCCGAGTAGAGCGCGCGCGCCGACCGCGCCGCTCTACGGCCGCTCTACGACTCGAGCTTCGCGTCCATCGTGATCTCGGTCTTCAGCAGACGCGAGATCGGGCAGCCCGCTTTCGCGTTCTGCGCGGCCGTGTCGAAGGCCGCCTGATCGATGCCCGGCACACGCGCGGTGACGTCGAGATGAATGGCCGTCACGGTGAAGCCGGCATCGGTCTTCTCCATGGTGAGGTTCGCCGTCGTGCGGATGCTCTCCGGCGGCTTGCCCGCGTTCGTGAGCTGTCCCGACAGCGCCATCGAGAAGCAGCCGGCGTGCGCCGCCGCAATCAGCTCCTCGGGGTTCGTGCCGATGCCGTCCTCGAAGCGCGTCGAGAACGAGTACTGCGTGTCGCGGAGCACGCCGCTCGCGGTCGAGATGGTGCCCTTGCCGTCTTTGAGTCCGCCGTTCCACTGCGCGGATGCGTTGCGTTTGATTTTCATGGTCGCGCAGTCTATCAATTACGCGCGAGCGCTAGGCGATCACGCCGTCTTCGACATTCTTCAAATGAAAGGACAGCGACTCGAGGTTGATGCGCAGGTCGACCGACTTTACCTTCACGCCGTGGCGCAGGCGGATCTGCACCGGCGCGAAGTTCAGCACGGCGAGGACGCCGGCGTCGGCGAGCGCGTCGTAGACGTGCTGCGCGTGCTCGCCGGGAACGGCGATGATGCCGATGTCGACGCGGTTGCGGCGCACGAGCTCGCCGAGGCGCTCCCACGCCACCACGGGGATGCCTTGCCGCGATGTCTTGCCGGTCTTCGACGCGTCGGTGTCGAGCATCGCCACAATGTGAAAGCCGTTGCTGTTGAAGCCCGCGTAGTCGGCGAGCGCCATGCCGAGGTTGCCGGCGCCGACGATGATGGCATTGCGCACGCGATCGATGCCGAGCGTCTCCACGAGCTGCCGGCGCAGGCGCGAGACGTCATAGCCGACGCCGCGCGTGCCGAACTCGCCGAAGCACGCGAGGTCCTTGCGGATCTGCGCGGAGTTGAGATGGAACTTCTCCGCGAGCTCGTGTGAGGAGACGGTCTTCTGTCCCTGCGACTCGAGGAACGTCAGGCAGCGGAGGTAGACGGATAACCGACCGGTGGTCAGTTCCGAGATGCCTTCGCGGTCCGAGTTCGCGGTGCGTCCCATGCGAGCGGATGACTTACTGGCGCAGGAGAATCCGTGCTGCGTTCCCCGCCGCCTGGAAGAGCTGCGCGGGGAAGATGCCGATGCCGAGGATGCCGATGATCGCGATCGTCAGCGCGCCGGTGGCGAAGATGCCGCCGAACATCGCCGGCGTCGAGCCTTCCGCCGGCTCCTTCATGTAGAGGTAGTACACGACGCGCAGGTAGTAGTAGACCGAGGTGATGCTGGTGAGGATACCGACCAGCGCCACGGTCGTGTGTCCCGACTCGATAGCCGTTTTGAAGATGTAGAACTTCGCGATGAAGCCGGCCGTCGGCGGCAGTCCCGAGAGTGAGAACATGCAGATCGCCAGCGCGAAGCCGTAGAACTTGCGGCGGAAGCCGAGCCCCGCGATGTCGTCGAGCGTGTGCGGATCGTTCTCGTTCTTCGTCAGCAGCGAGACAACGCCGAACGCGCCGATGTTCATCAGCGCGTAGACGATCGTGTAGACCGTGATCGCGGCGACGGAGTCGTCGCGCACGGTGAGCATGGCGATGGTCATGTAACCGACGTGCGCGATGCCGGAGTAGGCGAGCATGCGCTTCAAATCGCGCTGCACGATGGCCACGGCGTTGCCGACGATCATCGAGAGGGTCGACAGCGCGGCCACCATCGACATCCACGACACCTTCGGCAGCATCGGTCCCATTGCATTGAACAGACGCACGAGTGCGATCAAAGTCGCGGCTTTCGGCGCGACGGAGAGCCAGCCCGCGACCGGCGTCGGCGCGCCCTGGTAGACGTCCGGCGCCCACGGATGGAACGGTGCGAGCGCGAGCTTGAAGCCGAAGCCCGACATCAGCAGCACGAAGGCGACGGTGAGGAGCGGCGTCGACTGCGCGCCGCTGAACCAGCGCGTCATCACGCCGATGTTCGTCGACTGCGTCGCGCCGTAAAAGAGCGCGGTGCCGTAGAGGATGAAGCCGGTCGCGAACGCGCCCATGAGGAAGTACTTGAGCGAGGCTTCGTTCGACACCGGGGCGCGGCGGTTGTAGCCGACGAGCACGAAGATGCAGATCGAGAGGATCTCCAGGCCGAGGACGATGAGCAGGAGATCGAGTCCCTTGGCCATCATCATCATGCCGACCGTGCCCCACAGCAGCAGCGCGTAGAACTCGCCGCCCTCCATGTTCTCGCGTTCGAGGTACTCGCGCGCGAAGAGCACCGCCAGCATGCCGGCGAGGAGGAACGTGAGATCGAAGAGCGCCGTGATCGGGCTCATCTCGTACGTCCCGCCGAAGTAGATCCCGCCGCGGCTGATGAGCGCCTCCGCCCACGCGGCCGCGATGAAGAGCAGCAGCGCGAGCGGCGCCAGGATCCCCTTGATGCGCGGCAGGAACGCGTCGACGAGGATCAGCAGCATGCCGCCGGCGGAGAGGATGAGCTCCGGCAGGATGGCCTGCACCCAGCCCGGCTCGAGGAGCGGATGGAGGGTCATCGTCCCACCTCCGCCGTCGCGGTGGTGTTGCGGTTCGCGCTCGCGGTTGCATCGGCGTTCGCGAACATCACTTTGTCATTCCGCTCGCCGCGGACGGTGGCCACGAGGTGCTTCACGCTCGGCTCCATTTTCCTGAGAAACGTATTCGGGTGCACGCCGATCCACACCATGAAGACGACGATCGGCACGAGCGCGGCGATCTCGTTCCACGCGATGTCGGGGATGTTGCGGTTCTCCTCGTTCGTGATCGGGCCGAAGAAGACTTTCTGCACGAGCCACAGGAGGTAGATCGCGGCGAGGATGACGCCGGTCGCGGCGAGCGTCGCGGCGACGGGGCTCGCCTGGAAGGTGCCGGAGAGGATGAGGAACTCGCCGATGAAGCCGTTGAGTCCCGGCAGTCCGACGGACGAGAGCACGGCGATGACGAACAGCACCGCGTAGACCGGCATCGTACGCGCGATGCCGCCGTAGTCGGCGAGGAGGCGGGTGTGCCGCCGCTCGTAAACCACGCCGACGAGGAGGAACAGCGCGCCGGTCGAGAGACCGTGGTTGACCATCTGCAGGATCGAGCCGGAGATCGCCGTCTCGTTCATGGCGAAGATGCCGAGCACGCAGAAGCCGAGGTGCGAGACCGACGAGTAGGCGACCAGCTTCTTCATGTCTGGCTGGACCCAGGCCACCAGTGCGCCGTAGATGATGCCGATCACGGAGAGCGTGAGCATCAGCGTCGACCAGCGCGACGACGACTCGGGGAAGAACGGCAGCACGAAACGGAGGAAGCCGTACGTGCCCATCTTCAGCATGACGCCGGCGAGGATGATCGAGCCGCCGGTCGGTGCCTCGACGTGCGCGTCGGGCAGCCACGTATGCAGCGGGAAGAGCGGCACCTTGATCGCAAACGCCAGTGAGAACGCGAAGAAGAGAAGCATCTGCGCCTGCGGCGTCAGCTGCGTGTGATAGAGGTCGACGATGTTGAAGGTCGGCGTACCGGTCAGGCTCTGGTGATAGTTCTGGAAGCCGAGGTAGATGATGCCGAGGAGCATCAGCAGCGAGCCGGCGATCGTGAAGAGGAAGAACTTGATCGCGGCGTAGATGCGGTTCGCGCCGCCCCAGACGCCGATGACGAGATACATCGGCAGCAGCATCAGCTCGAAGAAGACGTAGAAGAGCACGAGGTCGGTCGCGAGGAACGCGCCGATCATGGCCGTCTCCATCACCAGGAAGGAGATGACGTACTCCTTCGGATGTTTGTGCAGCGCGTTCCACGCGGAGAGAAAGATGAGCGGCGTGAGGAACGTGGTGAGAAGGACCAGCCAGAGCGAGATGCCGTCGACGCCGAGGCCGTACGAGATGCCCCACTGCGGAATCCACCCTTTGTGCTCGACGAACTGGAAGCCGGCCTGTGCGTCGTCCCAGCCGCGGAGCAGGCCAAGTGAGACGACGAACGCCGCGGCCGAGGCGAGCAGGCCGAAGCCTTTGATCGCGCTCTCCGCGGTGCGCGGGAAGAAGGCCAGAAGAACGGCGGCCGCGAGCGGCAGCCAGAGGATCGTACTGAGTATCGGCATTACGAGCCCTTACACGAAGAATGCGATGAAGACGACCACGCCGAGAAAGAACATGAGCGCGTAGTTGCGCACGTTGCCGGTCTGGAAGAAGCGCAGCAGATCGCCGATGCCGCGCACGATGAAGCCGAGCATCGCCGCGATGCCGTCGATGACCGCGTCGACGCCGCGCCAGAAGAAGCGCGAGAGCCCCGCCAGCGGACGGACCACCGTCGCCGCGTAGAACTCGTCGACGTACCACTTGTTCTCGATCGCGCGTGCGAGTCCCGGCGCGCGCTGCTCGAGCATCGCGTCGGAGGCGAGCTGCTTCTCTTTGTACAGGCTGCGCGCGACCCACCAGCCGAGGACCGCGACGATCGTCGAGATCACGGCGACGGTCAGCTCCTGCGCCATCGGAATCTCGATGATGTGATGCGCGCCCTCGACTTCGGGGACGATCGGCGCGAGCCACGAGGCGAGACTCGGTCCGTGCCAGATGCCTTCCGGCAGCGAGAGCAGTCCGCCGATGGCGGAGAGAATCGCCAGGATCCACAGCGGCCCGGTCATCGTGGCCGGCGACTCGTGGAGGTGATGTTCCTGCTCGTGCGTGCCGCGGAACTTTCCGTAGAACGTGAGGTACAGCAGGCGATACATGTAGAAGGCCGTGCAGAAGGCGGCCAGCGTGCCGAGGAGCCACACGAGCTTGCCGACCGCGGGGAAGTACGGCGTGGCCCACGCGGAGGCGAGGACTTCGTCCTTCGAGAAGAAGCCGGCCGCGAGCGGCAGGCCGGAGATCGCGTATGTGGCGATGGCGAACGTGCGGAACGTCTGTGGGATCTTGTCGCGCAGGCCGCCCATGTTGCGGATGTCCTGCTCGCCGCTCATCGCGTGAATGACGGAGCCGGAGCCGAGGAAGAGGCAGGCTTTGAAGAACGCGTGCGTGACGAGGTGGAAGACGCCCGCGCTGAATGCGCCGACGCCGACGCCGATGAACATGAAGCCGAGCTGCGAGACGGTGGAGTAGGCGAGGACTTTCTTGATGTCCCACTGCCTCAAGCCGATCGTCGCGGCGAAGAGCGCCGTGAGGCCGCCGACGATGGCCACGACCATCATCGCGTTCGGCGCGAGACGATAGAGCACGTTGGAGCGCGCGATCATGTAGACGCCGGCGGTGACCATCGTCGCGGCGTGGATGAGCGCGGAGACGGGCGTCGGTCCGGCCATCGCGTCGGGCAGCCAGACGTAGAGAGGGAGCTGCGCAGACTTGCCGCACGCGCCGAGGAACATGAGCAGGCAGATGGCGGTGAGGATCGACGCGTCGACGCCGCCGGCCGCCGCGCGCTGTTGGACGCCGGCAAAATCGACGGTGCCGAGGTACGCGAACATGAGGAACATCGCCACGAGGAAGCCGAAGTCGCCGATGCGGTTGACGACGAACGCTTTCTTTCCCGCGGCGGGCGCGTAGTCGGTCGTGTAGTAGAAGCCGATCAGGAGATACGAGCAGAGGCCGACGCCTTCCCACCCGACGAACATGAAGAGATAGCTGCTCCCGAGAATCAGGATCAGCATCGCGGCGAGGAAGAGGTTGAGGTAGGCGAAGTAGCGCCAGTAACCCTCTTCCTCGTGCATGTAGCCGACGGAGTAGACGTGGATGAGGAAGCCGACCCACGTCACGACCATCAGCATGATCACGGAGAGCGGATCGAGCTGAAAGGCGATATCAGCGCCGATGCCGCCGCTGGAGAACCAGTTATAGACGAGGTCGACGTGGCGCGCGCCGTTCGGATACGCGCCGTGGTACTGCAGCACGGCCGCGGTGCCGAGCAGCGCGGCGGCGAGCGAGGCGAGGATCGCCACCGCCGTCACGAACCCCTTGCCCGCGCGCTTGCCGAACAGTCCGTTCAGCAGAAAGCCGGCGAAGGGGGTGAGGGGGATGAGCCAGAGTAAGTTGAGCATGCTCTCCTCGCGTCAGCGCGAGGAGAGCCTCGTCTGACGCTTATCGTTCTTCGTCTCTTACGCGGTCCTGATAGTCATCCGAGGAGGCGGGATCGAGCTCCCAGCGCCGGATGTCGCGGCTGCGTTCCTTCTCGCCGACTTTCAGTTCCTCGTTGTCCTGATACGTCACGCCCATCGCCGCGCCGATCTCTTCGACGACACTCTGGTCCGGCGTCGGCATGCTGCTGACCGCCGACTCGTCCCCGCTGAACTGCGCGCCTTCCCACTGCGCGTCGAGGTCGCCGCCGCTGATCGTCGGATCGGCCAGTGGATCGTTCTTCAGCCGATGCGCGAAGTTGGCGGCGCCCGCCGCGATGTCCGGAATGGGCGGTTCGATGTCGTCGCTGAGGCCGTTGCGGTTCCGGTCCTCCCGTTCGTTCTCTTCCCAGTCAATGAGCTTTTCGGTCTTGTCCATCTCATCAGCTCCTGTAGCCGATGAGATTGCGACGTTTACGCCACTTACCAATGCATGAGGTTGGCTTCGTCGACGTCGATGGTGTCGCGGTGATGAAACAGCGAGATGAAGATGGCCAGCCCGACCGCGGCTTCCGCGGCGGCGATGGCCATGATGAAAAAGACGAAGATCAGTCCGTGGGTCTGGTGGAACTGCCGCGCGTACGCGAGGAACGTGAGGTTCACGGCATTCACCATCAGCTCGATGGACATGAAGATGGTGATGCCGTTCTTGCGCGTGAGCACGCCGAGCACGCCGATGGTGAAGAGGATCGCGCTCAGCACGAGGAAGTAGTGCGTCGGGATCATCGGGGCACCTCGTTGCCGATCGCCGCGCGTCCGCCCTTCATGGAGCGGCCGCTCATCACGAGCGCGCCGACGATCGCGGCGAGGAGAAGGATCGACACCATCTCGAAGGGGAAGACGTACGCCTGGAAGATGTCGATGCCGAGGACGCGCGCGTTCGCGAGAAACGGTCCTTTCGGCAGCGCGGCGAAGACGGCGTACTTCAGCACGAAGTAAATGAGGCCGATGCCGAATGCGGCCGCCGTCAGATAGCCGAGGAACTGCTGCACCGGACGCGTGGCCGGCTCGGCGACGTGCTGCAAATTCAGCAGCATGATCACGAAGAGGAACAGGACCATGATCGCGCCGGCGTAGACGATGATCTGCAGCGCGGCGAGGAACGGCGCTTCGAGCAGCACGTACATGACGGCGAGCGCGAAGAACGACGCCACGAGCGACAGCGCGCCGACGACCGGGTTGCGGTGCAGCACGACCACCAGCGCGAAGATCACGGCAATGGCGGCGAAGAAGAAGAAGATGGCGAATTCCATCAGATCCACCCCGCCGCGATGAATGCGGCCACGAGCACGATGTTGAGGAAGGCCAGCGGCAGGAAGATCTTCCAGCCGATGCGCATGAGGATGTCGTACTTGAGCCGCGGGATCGTCCAGCGAACCCACACGAACACGAACATGAGGAACGACACTTTCGCGAGGAAGCAGAGTGCCGAAAGGATGAAGCCGAGGAACGTCGGCGGCTCGTGATACCACGGGATGTCCCAGCCGCCGAGGTAGAGCGTCGTGATGAGCGCGGACATCGTCCCCATGGCCATGTACTCGGACATGAAGAAGAGCGCGAACTTCATCGACGAGTATTCGGTGTGGTAGCCGGCGACGAGCTCCGCTTCCGCTTCCGCGAAGTCGAACGGCAGACGGTTCGTCTCCGCGAATCCGGAGACGGTGAAGATGATGAAGCTCAGCCACATCGCCGGCGAGAAGACGTTCCACGCCGGGAGCTTGATCGTGTTGAAGAGGACGAACGATCCCGTCTGCTGCCACACCACATCCGTGAGCCGCAGCGAGCCCGCGACGAGCAGCGCGCTCACCGCGGCGAGCGTCAGCGAGAGCTCGTACGAGATCATCTGTGCGGACGCGCGGATGCCGCCGAAGAGCGAGTATTTGTTGTTCGACGCCCAGCCGGCCGTCGTGATGCCGTAGACGCTGAGCGACGCAAGCGCGAAGACGACCAGCAGGCCGACGCTGACGTCCGCGACGACCGGCTCGAACCAGCGGCCGCCGGCGAAGAGCCTGCGCCCGAGGAACAGCCGCTCGTGCAGCAGGAAGCCGCGTCCCCACGGCACGACCGCGATCGTCGTGAGCGCGGGGAAGAGACCGAGCGCCGGCGCGAGCGTGTACAGCCACTTGTGCGCGCCGCTCGGAATGATGTCTTCCTTGAGGATGAACTTGAGCGCGTCGGCGAACGACTGCAGCAAACCGAGCGGGCCGACGCGGTTCGGTCCCGGCCGATCCTGAATCAGCGCGCTGCCGCGCCGCTCCACCCACACCATGATGGGCGTGATCTGCAGCATCATGATCAGCACGATCGCGATCTTGACGATCGAGAGCGTGATGTCGGTCGCATCGAAAGCGTGACCCATTACGCGCTCACCTCGGCGAGCTGCGGCATCTCCTCACGAATCGCGGCGAAGACGTCGTACGCGTCCGCGCTGCGGAACGCCTCGTCGTTCGGGAAGAGGCGCGCGCCGATACGGCGGAACGCCTCGAGATCGGTGACGGCCTGTCCCTTCGGCGGGAACGCCTGGTGGATGCGCTGCACGCGTCCCTGAAGATTCGTGTACGTGCCGTCTTTCTCCGCGTGAATCGCGCCGGGGATGACGACGTCCGCGACTTCCGTCAGCGGATGGTTCGCGTCCCATGAATGCACGATGAGGAACTTCGCTTGGCGCAGATTGGCGATGACGGCCGGATCGCTCGCGCGATCGCTGAACTGCGCGTCGCAGATGTAGAGGACGTCGACGCCGTTCGCGCCGTTCGTGAGCAACTCGTCGATCGACGCGTCGCCGATGACTGCTTTGACGCCGCGGAAATTCGGTCCGGCCTGATCGCCGACGATCCAGTCGGTGCGCGACTTCATCTTGATCGGGCCGATCGGATCGACCATGACACCGAGCTTCGCGTTCAGCTTGCCGGCGAAGAGCGTCTTCGCCAGCCACGCTTCCTCGTTCGTCATCTGCGCGGAGGCGATGACGGCGACGTTCGCCGCGCCGCGGACGTGCTGCGCGATCGAGTCGAGCGCTTCCTCCCACGTGGCGATGCCGAGGTAGTCGTCTTCGTTGCGGACCTTCGGCACGACCACGCGATCGGTCTCGTAGCGTTCGTACGAGAAGCGGCCGTAGTCGCACAGCCAGTGATCGTTGACCTCGGGATTGACGCGCGGGCGGTAGCGGAAGATCTGGCCGGTGCGATGTCCGATGAAGAGATTGCAGCCGACGTCGCAGCCGTTGCAGATTGACTCGGTGGAGTCGAGGTTCCAGACGCGCGACTCGAAGCGGAACTCGCGCGGCGTCAGCGCGCCGGTCGGGCAGATGTCGGTGACGCACGCGCTCATCCAGTTGTCGAGAGGCGTGCCGGGGAAGACGCCGACTTCCGTCGCCGCGCCGCGCTTGAAGAACGCCAGCTCGCTCGTGCCGGTGATCTCGGCGGTGAAGCGGATGCACCGCGTGCAGTGGATGCAGCGGTTCATGTTCTGAATGACGTGCGGGCCGATGGCGGTGCGGTCCATGCCCGGATACGTGCGCTTGAACTCACCGTAGCGCGAGGTCACGGAGCCGTAGTTGAAGGAGTAGTCCTGCAGCGGGCACTCGCCGGCCTTGTCGCAGATCGGGCAGTCGAGCGGATGGTTGATGAGGAGGAACTCCATCTGCCCCTTGCGCGCCTTGTCGACCTTCTCGTTCCAGACGTGAATCTTCATTCCGTCGCGGATCGGGGTCGCGCAACCCGCCTGCAGCTTCGGCATGCCTTCGACTTCGACGAGGCACATGCGGCACTGGCCGACGATGCTGAGGGAGGGGTGATAGCAGAAGTGCGGAACGTGCACGTCGGCCGCTTTCGCGGCTTCGATGACGTTCATTCCATCCTGGACTTCGACTTCGATTCCGTCGATGGTAACTTTAGCCATAAGTTGTTTGATCGATGCAGATTGAGCGCCTGCTGTCCGGCGCCGGGATGCGGGGCGGTGAAGCGACGTTCACGGACGAGTCCGTGAAAAGTTTCACAAGGGCGCAGGATACTGATAGAGGAGAGGAGCGTCAACGACGAACGATGAGAGATGAACGATGAACGATGACTGCCACGCCGCGAGTCATCGTTCATCGTTGATCGTTCATCGTTCCTGAAAGGACGTACCCGTTGAAAAAAGACCTCTCGATCACTCTCACCGCCGTCCTCGTCGTCCTCGCGCTCTGCTTCGGCGTGGCGATGGTGAAGCGCGATCTCCCGCCCATCGATTCGCATCCGTTCGTCGCCGAGGCGAAAACGTCCGCGCCGTCGCCGCAGAAGAAAGCGGTGAACGGCAAAGTGGTCATGCGCGTCAACGGCGAGCCGATCACGGAAGAACAGTTCAACTCGTTCCTGCGCGCGGCGCCGCAACAGGCGCAGGCGTTCTATGCGTCGCCGCAAGGCCGCCGCGCGATGGCGGACGAGCTCGTGAAACTGAAAGCGCTCGAACAGGAAGCGCGGCGGCAGGGGATCGAGAACGATCCCGAGGTGCGCACGCAGATCGACATGGTCACCGCGCAGATCACGGCCAGCCGCGCGCTGGAGAAGCTCGTCAAGGCGCGCATCGACGCGCGGCTGCAGAGCGAGTACGAGAAGCAGAAGACGAGCGCGGTGGTGCTGCGGCACATCCTCATCGCCGCGCAGGGCGGACAGGTGCCGGCGCGCAACGGAAACCCGCTCGCGCCCGACGCGGCCATCGCGAAGGCGCGTGCGCTCGCGCAGCGCATCCGCGCCGGCGCGAAATTCGAAGACGTCGCGCGCGCGGAATCGGACGACGTGCAGTCGGCCGCGCGCGGTGGCTCCATCGGCGCGACGCCGCTCGAAGGGCTGCCGCCGGAGATCGCGTCCGTCGTCTCGAAGCTCAAGCCGGGCGAGATCAGCGATCCCGTGCGCACGCAGTTCGGCGTGCACATCTTCAGCGTCGCGCAGCCGACGATGGAAGACCTCCGCCCGATGCTGACGCAGGCCATCCAGCGCGAGGCCGCGGAAGAAGCGGTGTCGCAGCTCCAGCGCAGCGCGAAGGTCGATCTCGATCCGTCGTTCTTCCCGGCCGGACCGCAGCTGCGGACGATGCCGATGGCGACGCCGGGCATGTCGTCGCCGAACGGCCGCAATCCGAATGGATAGCGTTACACTGACGCATCCCACATGAGCTCGCGGAAGATCCTCGTCGTCGAAGACAACGACATGAACATGCAGCTCGTCGAGTTCCTCCTCGAGGAAGGCGGCTACACGATCGTGAAGGCGACGAGCGGGGAGGAAGCGCTGGCCATCACCCAGGACGCCGACGGTGACGCCCCCGACCTCATTCTCATGGATATCCATCTACCGGGCATGGACGGCCTCTCGGTCGTGCGCGCGATGAAGGAAGACGCGCGCACGAAGCGCATCCCCATCCTCGCGCTGACGGCCCACGCCATGCGCGGCGATAAAGACCGCTTCCTCGAGGCGGGCTGCGACGGCTACATCTCCAAGCCGATCGACGTGAAGACGTTCATGTCGTCGATTCAGCAGTACCTCGCATAGAATCCGCCGCCGTCATGCGAATGCTTGTTCTCGGCGCCGGCCGCATGGGCCTCGGCGCGGTTCACGATCTCGTCTCCCAACCCGACGTTACCGGCGTCACCGTCGCCGACTTCGACGCGGCAAAAGCGCACGACATCGCGCGGCGTTACCCGTCGAAAGTCACCGCGGCGCAGATCGACTGCAACGATCACGCGGCGGTCGTCGCGCTCATGCGCGGCCACGACTCCGCGATCAGCTGCGTCAATTACTGGCTCAACGAGCGCCTCGCGCGAGCGGCCATCGAAGCGGGCACGCACTTCTGTGACCTCGGCGGCAACAACGACGTCGTCGACGCCGAGCTCGCGCTCGACGCCGAAGCGCGCGCCGCCGGCGTCAACATCGTCCCCGACTGCGGCCTCGCGCCCGGCATGGTGGCCGTGCTCGTCGCGCACGGCGCGCAGCAGTTCCAACAGCTCGACGAAGTGCACATCCGCGTGGGCGGCCTGCCGCAGGACCCGCGTCCGCCGCTCGACTACCAGCTGGTGTTCTCCGTCGAAGGGCTCATCAACGAGTACATCGAGCCGGCGCGCGTCATTCGCAATGGCAAAGTCACGATCGTCGAGTCGATGACGGAGGTCGAGTCGCTCGAGTTCCCGCCGCCGTTTGGACAGATGGAAGCGTTCCAGACTTCCGGCGGCACGTCGACGCTCGTGGAGACGTTCCTCGGCAACGTGAAAGAGCTCGACTACAAGACGATCCGCTTCCCGGGACACTGCGCGAAGTTCAAGACGATGATCGACCTCGGTCTCTGCAGCAGCGAGCCGATGACGGTCGACGGCGTGACCGTCAAGCCGCGCCGCGTGCTCGGCGACCTGCTCGTGCAGAACCTGCCGCACGACGAGCCCGACGTCGTCCTCGTGCGCGTGAAATTCGCGGGCGACGGCCGCCGGCTGCGCTACGACATCATCGATCGCCAGGATCCGGAGACCGGCCTCTCGGCGATGATGCGCACCACCGCGTTCCCGGCCTCAATCGTCGCGCTGATGATGGCGCGGGGACAGACGACCTCGCGCGGCGCGCTGCCGCAGGAGCGCTGCATTCCGCCCGACGCCTTCATGCAGGAGCTCGCGCAGCGTAAGATCGACGTGCACATTTCGGAGGGATAGCGATGGGTCTCCTCGTCCGCTGGATCCTCAACACGCTCGCGCTGTTCGTGGTGGTCACGTTCGTGCCCGGCTTCAGCCATCCGAACTGGATCACGCTCGCCATCGCCGCCGCGGTGCTCGGTCTGCTCAACGCCATCATCAAGCCGATCCTCTTCGTGCTGACGCTGCCGCTGACCGTGCTCACGCTCGGACTTTTCCTGCTCGTGCTCAACGCGATCATGCTCGAGCTGACCGCCGCGCTCGTCCCCGGATTCGACATCCACGGCTTTGTCTGGGCGTTCGTCGGCGCGCTCGTGTTGTCGCTCGTCACTCTCGTCACCAACCGCATCGGAGGAGCGTCAGAACGTGCGCGATGATCTGGTACACTTCGCGGCGTCCAGTATGAACATCATCAAGAATCGGGTTCAGGACGTCACCGTGCTCGACATCCAGGGCGTCATCAAGCTCGGCGAGAGCGCCCGCGAGTTCTCCAGCTATCTCGAGAAAGTGCTCAACGACGAGACCGGCCCGGTGATGATCAATTTCGAAGCGATCAACTACATGGACTCGACCGGCCTCGGCGAGTTGATCGGTTATCTGCAGAAATTCGAAGACCGGCAGCGCAAGATGGCGCTCGTCAAGCCCTCGCACCGCATCCTCGCCCTGCTCAAGATCACGAAGCTCGACACCGTCTTCAAGATCTTCGACTCGCGCGAGACGGCGATGCAGTACCTCACCGAATCCGTCGCTTAGCGCGCACGGCCTCCGAGTTGCTTATGCCAGTGCGCACGCACTAGGATTGCGCCCGTTTTTATGACCAACAGTTACCTGCCGATCCTGATCATGCTGTTCCTCGCCGGCGCGCTGGCCGCGTTCTTTCTCGGCCTGAACTGGATCCTCGGCCGGCACCAGCGCAATCCCGCCAAGCTCGCGCCGTACGAGAGCGGTGTCCCGCTCCTCGATCAGAACCGCAAGCGCGTCAACGTCCGCTTCTATCAGATCGCGATGCTGTTCATCCTCTTCGACATCGAGGCGGCGTTTCTCTACCCGTGGGCCGTCATCTACCGCGACGCCACCCGCACGCCGAATGGCCTCAACTGGTTCGTCTTCGGCGAGATGCTCGTCTTCATCCTTCTCCTCGGCGTCGGCTACGTCTACGTCTGGAAGAAGAACGCTTTCGATTGGAAGTAGTCACCGCACATGGCCGATCTGCATCCCGAAAATCCCTACGCGAAAGAACGCTTTCCCGATCCGAACAAGCGGGTCGAGTTCTCCGACGAGGCGAAGCAGCGCTTCGACTACATCCTCACGCGCTACCCGAACAAGGAAGCCGCGCTCCTGCCGGTGCTTCACCTCGCGCAGGAAGTGTGGGGGTGGATCTCGCCGGAAGTCGTCGTCTACGTTGGCGAGCTGCTCGACCTCGCGCCGGCGACCGTCTTCGGCGTCGTGTCGTTCTACAACATGTACAACCAGCGGCCGGTGGGGAAGTACCACCTGCAGGTCTGCACGAACCTCAGCTGTATGGTCACGCGCGCGTACGACATCTACGAGCACCTCTGCGAGAAGCTCGACGTGCAGCCGGGCCAGACGACGCGCGACGGCCTCTATACCGTGACCGAGGTCGAATGCCTCGGGTCGTGCGGCACCGCGCCGGTCGTGCAGATCAACAACGACTACCACGAGAACATGGACGTCGCGAAGATGGATGCGCTGCTCACGCGGCTCAAGTGACGCGGCTCGACTGATATGGATCCGATCAAAGTACTGACCGCGAACATCGACAAGCCCGACTCCACCGCTATCGCGACGTATCTCGACGCCGGCGGCTACGAGGCCGCACGCCGCGCCGTGACGTCGATGACGCCCGACGAAGTCATCCAGGTCGTCAAAGACTCCGAGCTCCGCGGCCGCGGCGGCGCCGGCTTCCCGACCGGCAACAAGTGGGGCTTCATCCCGCAGGGCGACGGCAAGCCGCACTACCTCGTGGTCAACGCCGACGAGTCGGAGCCGGGCACCTGCAAGGACCTCCCGCTGATGATGGCCGACCCGCACTCCCTGGTGGAGGGCGTGATCATCACGGCGTACGCGGTCCGCTGCCACTTCGCGGTCATCTACGTGCGCGGCGAGGCCGTGCACGCCATCCGCCGGGTGACCGCGGCCGTGCAGGAGGCGCGGGCCGCCGGTTACCTCGGCGCCGACATCCTCGGCTCCGGCTTCGACTGCGACATCGTGGTGCACGGCGGGGCGGGGGCCTACATCTGCGGCGAG
>JAFATB010000025.1 GCA_019244185.1 Acidobacteriota bacterium | reverse complement strand
TGATCGGAGTCACGCTGCGCGACCGCTCACCGTCTCATGCGACTTGAATCAGTGGCTGACGCTCTGCGGCTTCAACTCGCTCTACGCACAGAACCTGTACCATCTGCTCATTCGTCAGCGTTGCAGTTCAAAGTTGAAGTCAGACCTTTCGGCCACAGCGCGAGGGCCGTCAGGTACGGCGGTCTGCTGATTGCTGACCAGGAGAAGTAGGGCTCTTGATAGTTGGCGGCGAAGTAGAGAAGAAGCTGCCCGTCCGGCGAGAGATCGCACCGTCGCTCGTAGATTCGCCCTTTGAGCCATTGACCTTGCTCGAATTGATCGTTGGCCGTGTTCCAGCCCAATAGAAAGACTCGTTTTGAGGGCCCGCGCCGGAATACGACCGCCCGAGCCGTTGACCGCGCGAGGAGCGCGTAGATGCGGACGTCGTGACTCATTCTGCGATGATCCCGTCCGCCCAGCTCTGGTGTGAAGCCGCAGTGGGCTGGCAGTGCGGCCCGCCGGCCGCGCCCGGCGCGAGCGTGCGTGTAGCCGCGCGCAGAACCCGCACGCCTACGATTTCCGTAGTAGCGCGATCTGCGCGGCGTGATACGTGTTGTGGTGCATGACGCCGTGCAGCATCCACTGGATCGAGTACGGCTTGCCGCGGACCATGCGCAGCAGGCCGTCGTCGCCGAGCTCGCGGACCGTGCGCAGGAGCGACGCGTGACGCCACTCGAGCTGCGAGACGAGGTCAGCGAAGCGCGCGTTCGTGGCGTCGGGGAAGTCGAGCTCGGGCGTGATCTCGAATTCCTCGCCGTGCATGCGGCGGTCGGCGATCTCGATCCACGCGCTGAGGTGCGCGAGGAGCTCGGCGATGCTGCGGGCGGCGGGGAGGGGATGCGCGTGTGCGCGCGCGTCGTCGATGCCGTCGAGCAGACGGCGCAGCGGCGAGCCGTGCCACGGTTGCCCATCGAAGTTTTCCTGCAGTGCGGCCAGCATTCTCTCGACGGTCATGCGGCGAATCCTATATTTTTCCGGCGATGAAATCCCTCGCCGCCGCAACGTTCCTCTTCGCCACGCTCGCCCTCGCCGCCGCGACCGCCGGTTCCGTCTCGCCCGATCACTTCCTCGCCATCGTCGGAGACTGGTCCGTCGCGAACGATGCCGGCGCGAAGGTCCTGCAAGTCGACGGCCGGCAGTGGATCAAAGGCCAGCCGTCCGCGGGCCTGGCCGCGAAGGCGCGCACGATCTACGGCGCGCAGCACGAGGAGTTCATCGACAGCGTGAAGGCGTACGCGTATTACCCGTACAGCGTCGCCAAAGACATCCCCGACTTCCGCAACGGCGACATCTCGATGCGCTTCCGCCTCCTCGGCGGACAGCTCGATCAATGCGCGGGCATCCTCTTCAACCTCAAGCCGAACGGCGACTACCTCACCGTCCGCTTCAACGGCAAGGAAGACAACCTCGTGCTCTGGACCTTCAAGAGCGGCAAGCGCAGCTTCGTGAAGAAGGGAAGCGAGAACGTGCACCTCGCGATGGGCGGGTGGCACCGCATGAAGATCGCCGTCGACGGCACGTCGCTCAAGGGCTATCTCGACGACAAGCTGCTGCTCGAGTACACGCTCGCCGAGCCGGTCTCCGGGAAAGTGGGGACGTGGTCGAAGACCGACAGCGTCAGCCAGTTCGCCGACTACGTCCTGCACCCCGCGCCGCCAGCAGCACGCTGAGCGGCCAGAGCGCGTAGAACACGACCGCCGCTCCGCGCGCGTGCTTCGCCAGCGGATAGCCGGGATACGACGGCTCGCCGCGCGGCGGCATCGGCACGCGCGCGAGTCCGTAGATCGTTTCGAGCACGATGTCGGGCGTGGTGGAACGGCTGACGGCATCCCTTCCGGCGAGGTGGTATTCGATCGTGCCGTACCGCGGATCGTTGTCGAAGAGTCCCGAGCGGCCGGCGTATGGATAGCGCACCGTGACGCGCATCGCGCGCCGGAGCTTGACCAGCACCTCGCGCTCGAAGTCGTTCATGCGCGGATCTTCCGCCGCGAGCCGCAGCGTGATCGCGAGCGGCGCGTCGATGCGCTCCAGCGCGCGCACGTCGGCGTCCGCGAACGAGTTGCGGCGGTCTTCCGCGAGATCGGCGCTCGCGTGCAGGCGCGAGGCGAGCGCGCAGAGCGCGAGCGTCATCGCCAGCGTGGCGAGCGTTTGCGCGATGGCGTGACGCGGCGGCTTGGCGGGATGCAGCCAGATCGCCGTCAGCACGAGCAGCGCGAGCGTGAGCAGCAGCAGCACGGCCACGACGTCCGCGCGCAGCAGGCCGCGCTCGAACGTGCGCAGCGCGGACGCGGGCGTGTACGAGGCGAGCGTCTCGATCCATCCGCCGCGGCCCGTCGCGAGAAAGTCGAGCGCCCACGTGCCGATCGTGAACGCGAGCACGACCACCGCCGCATTCGCCGCGCCGGGCATCGCCGCCGCCGCGGCCATCGCCAGACTCATGGTCAGCAGGAAACGCAGCGTGTAGCCCATCAGTAGATTCAACGTCTCGCCCGCGTCGAGATGTCCGCCGTAGCTCGTCCACAGCACCAGCGCGACGCCGAACGCGACGAGCGCGAGCAGCCACGCGATGACGAGCGCGACGAGCTTCGAGGCGAGCTGCGCGCGCAGCGACACGGGCCACTGCAGCACGAGCTTGAGCGCCTGCGACGACTTCTCCGCCGCGACGAGGCGGATGGCCACGAACGGGAAGAGCAGCATGATGGCGAGGTCGTACGCGCCGAGGGTGGGGGAGAGGATACCGTCGAGCGGGGAGAGACCTTGCGCGAGCGCGGGCGCGCCGCCGTCGATGCCGCTCGCTTCCGCGTACAGCTCGACCGCGCTGATGAAGCTCTGTCCCGCGATCAGCCCGGTGAAGAGCAGCAGCAGCCAGAACGCGCGCGAGGCGAAGAGCTCCGCGAGGTCTTTGCGCAGCACGACGCGCAGCTCACGTGAGCGCAAGAAAGACCTCCTCGATGTCCGCGCCCGGCAGACACGCGACGTCGCGCAGCTCGGCGAGCGTCCCCTCCGCGACGGCGCGTCCGTCGTGCAGCAGGAGCAGGCGGTCGCAGATGCGCGCGGCGTCGGCGAGCTGGTGAATCGAGAGCACGAGCGTGCGACCGCGATCGACCGTCGCGCGCAGCAGCTCCATCACCGCGCGCGTCTGCCGCAAATCGAGCCCGTCGAACGGCTCGTCGAGAAAGAGCATCGGCTGCGGCGTCACCAGCCCGAGGGCGATATTCAGCCGCTTGACTTCGCCTTTCGACAGCGAGCGCACGAACTGCGTCTGCAGGCGCGCGAGGTCGAGCTGCGCGACGAGCGCGTCGTCGACGTTGACGCCGTAAACATCCGCGGTGACCTCGAGCGTCCAGCGCACGGTCTGATCGGGCCACGGGCGGATCGCGTCGGGAACGTAGAAGAGCTGCCGCGGCCCCGCGCCGTCGATGAGGCCGAAGCTGACCGGCTGCAGGCCGGCGATGCATTCGAAGAGCGTGGTCTTGCCCGCGCCGTTCGGACCGATGACGCCGAGGATTTCGTGCGGGAGGACGTGGAACGCGACGCGATCGAGGATCGTGCGGCGGCCGCGCACCGCGGTGACGCCGCGCGCGGAGAGGAGCGGGTCGGTCACGGGGCGACTTCGCGCACGATCGAGACGATCAGCCAGCGGTCGCCCTGATGCACGAGCTGGAACGACTGCACGCCGCGCGCGTACGGCGCGTCATCCGTCGACGCGTGCCGCGACTCGAACGTGCTCAGCACCTGCGCGACGTTCCCCGCGCGCTGCACCTGCGTCGCGACCGGATGCTCGAACAGCGCATTCTGCTCGTAGTACGGTTTCCACTTCGTCACGAACTCCTCGGGCGTCACGACGTCGCGGCCGTCCGGCTTCACGGCGATGATGTGCGCGCCCGGCGCGAAGAGATCCTGATAACGATCCCAGTCGCGGCGTCCCGCCGGCCCGGACATGACGTTGTACGTGGCGAGGACGGTCGACGTGATATCGAGATCGGCCGATGGTGCCGCGGGCGTCGCGGCCGGCGTCGACGCGCAGGCGAGCGAGAGGGCGACGAGTGCGAGGGCCACGACTGCGAGGACGAAAGGGCGCTGCATGATGCGCGGCAGTATAGCGAGCGATCAGCGCGAGACCGAAGGCGCGTAATCGCCGAGGAGCCGGCGGTTCCACCACGCGCCGGTGCGCGCGCGTTCGGCCGGAGTCGTGAACCAGTATTGCCAGACCACCGCGCGCACGGAACGCGGCGGCGCGGACGCGAACGGATTGCCGGCGAAGAGCGTGAGGACGTCGGCGTCATTCGCGAGCAGCCGCTGTTCGACGGCGACGACCCACGGATTCTCGGAGAACGAGCCGAGCGACGCGAACCAGAGGTTCCAGTCGAAGCGCGGCTGATACGGCGCGAAGAGGCCCGGCGCGCGCCGCGGGTCCTGCGGCTTGTCGCGGAAGGGATACGCGATCCACGTCTTGCCATCGCGCGTGCCTTGAAACTCGACCTCGTAGCGCGCGCGGGTCATCACGGCGAAGAGGCCGTAGTTGTTGATGACGCGCGATGGTTCGACGAGCCGCGCGGGCGCGGAGCCGGGGCTGAGGAACATGAGGATCGACAGCGCGACGCCGAGCGGCAATGCGACGACCTGCACGTGCCGCACGCGCGGCGTCGCGGGTTCCGTCGGAGCGACGCGGTCTTCGAGGAGCAGGATGCCGAGCGCGAGGACGAGGTAGTTGAGGAAGGCGTAGTTCGCGGTGAGGATGATGCCGAGCTGCAGCGGCGTCGTGATCGCGAAGGCCACGAGTCGCGCGCGCCGGGAGGGGACGAACAGCAGCCAGACGACGAAGAGCTCGATGAGCAGCGTCGCGGCGGCGGACGCGGCGTGAAACGCGTGCGGCCACTGCTGCACGTACCAGCCGAGCCACGTCGGCAGCGGCCCGTTCTCGTAGTACTTGTCCATCGCGGTGAGGTTGCGCCACTGCTCCTCGCCGCTGAGGATCTTCACGAGTCCCGACTCGAAGTAGATGCGGAACCACTCCCATTGCAGGAGAAAGACGGCCGCGCGCGTCGGCGGATCGTGCGCGCCGAGCCCAGGACGCAGGCCGCGAGGCGCGAGGAAGAGCGAGAACGCCGCGGCCTCGAGCAGCATCCCGTCCGACTGATAGGCGGAGAAGTCCTGCGCCGCTGCGACGAACGAGAGAAAGCAGATGCCGGCAACGGCGATTGCGAGCCGCGGCCAGAGATCGAAAACGAGCGCGAGCGAGGCCGCGAGTCCGGCGACGACGATCGCGGTGAGCATCCCGCGGCTGGCGCTGAACCACAGCAGCGACGGCACGAGCCAGTACGCTTTCGCGCCGACGGCCTGCTTCGCGTAGACGAGGTACTCGCCCGCGGGGAGGATGCCGTTCGGACCGATGAGGCCGTGGATCTGAAACCAGAGGGCGTAGAACGCGGAGAAGAAGACGAGGCCGAGGGCGCGAAGCCAGAGCCAGCGCGCGCGGAGATACGGCGCGGGCGCCGCGAACCAGCGCTGCGCCAGCGGCGGCGGCTGATTCGTGAACTCCGAGAACATCAATGCATGCGTGTCGTCCATGCGGCGCCCGCCTCACGCATGTCTTGCGTGAAGCACGCCCGCGCGACGCTTACCGCGACTGGTCGTACGGCCGCTCGTGCGGGAGGAGGCTGCGGCCGACGTACAGCATCGTCGCGAAGCGGCGCAGGAGCGGCTCGCCGTGATGTTCGCCTTCCGCGAAGTCGCCGCGCGTGGCCCAGTCTTCCATCGAGCGAAGGAACGCCGACGTGACCTTCGTCTCCCAATGATCCTGCTGGACGCAGTCCCAGTAGCGCCCGCCGCACCGTTCCTCGCTCTCGCAGTCCTCGCGCAGCGCGGTGAGGAAGCGGTTGAAGGACGGTTCGTCGGTCACCTGTTCGAGCAGCTCGCGCAATGCCATCGCCATGGCGCGATTGTAAACGGCGCCGCTCGCCTGCGCGGCGGCGCCGTTCCCGTGATTCGCGATTACGGACAGCCGTTGCGCACCGGATCGGCTTCGAGTTCGAAGACCTTCGAGCCGGAGAGGCCGCTGACGCGTAGGGTGTTGAACGCGCGCGGCAGCGACGGCGAGGCGGTCGAGCCGCTGGCGACCCAGTTCGGCAGGATGGCCGTACCGGTCGTGGCGGTGTACTGCGTCTCGAACCAGTTGTACTGCACGGACGTCGCGCTCGTCGGCGGCGTCCACGTCGAGACGATGCCGTTGCCCGCGCAGCCGCCGCTGCCGGTGCTCGTGCCGGCGACGGCCACGCCGCCTTCCTTGCCGAGGCGGCCGCGGATGACATCCCAGACTCCGACGAGCTCTTCGCCCGGCTCGTAGAACGAGAAGCCGCCGACGTCATGCTTGCGGAGGACGACGAGGATCTTGTGCTGCAGCGCCTGCGCGTCGATCTGCACGCCGTTGTATGGCGAGGTGAAGGTCTGCTCGTCGCTGGTGCTGCGCCCGAGGCCCGTGGCGTTCGGTTCGGACGATCCCTCATCCTCGGTGTCGGTGTTACCGGCGTACCACGGTAGCGCGACCATGATCTTCTTGTGATCGACGACCTGGCCGTCGGCGAAGGTGAGCGCGGTCTCCATGGCGCTGTCGTTCACGAGCTCGCCGATGTCGAGGTCGTTGTACATCATGATCTTGATGTAGTCGGCCGCGCCGGAGGCGGTGAGGGCCTTGTAGTCGTAGAGCAGCGCGTTGCGCGCGTCGGTGTCGCCGGCGAGGCTGCGGCGGCGGTAGACGCAGACGGAGACGATCTTGTTCGGCAGCCGCGACTTGATGCGGCGCACGAGCGAGGTGAAGTTGTCGCGCCACTTCGGGATGTCGGTGTCGGAGACGCCGGTGAGGCCGCCCTCGTAGTCGAGGTCGATGCCGGCCCAGCCGTTGTTGTTGACCATCGCGGCGATCTTGTCGGCGTGATCGTTCATGTCGGCTTCGCTGCGGAAGATGAAGCCGAGGTACTGCGAGTCGGTGTAGGGGTTGGTCTGGTCGTTGTGGTTCTTGACGGTGGGGACGAGCGCCGCGCCGGAGAGCGTGGGCACGTCCTGCGACTCGTGGACGTCGGTGAGATCCACGACCTGGCCGTTCGCGCCGGTGTGCGTGGTGAAGTAGACCCACATCGGGTTCACTTCATGGGCGACGCCCTGGTTGTTGGTGTTGAAGTCGGACACGCTGTTCGGGTTGTCCCAGTAGATGCGCAGCCACATGGTGATGCGGTAGTCGTTGGCGCGCGCGGCCGTGGCCGAAAACAGCAGCGCGAGCGCAAGTGCGAGGCGTTTCATGGAACGGGTCTCCTTCGATTGTCGTGCAGTGGTGCAGCACCGTCCGAAAGAGCGGAAGTTATGCCAAATAACTATTAATATGGCGTTGCGTTGTACCATCCGTCCGGCATGGCTGAAGAACGGATGGTCGCGGTTCCGGTGACGCGCATCGCGGAGACGCGCGACGCCTCCGAGGACGTGGTCGTGATCGAGGAGCCGCTGGAGATCTCCGCCGCGTGGACGCTCGACGGCGAGCTCCGCGAGAAGACGATCTCGGTGACGATGCGCACGCGCGGCGACGACTACGATCTCGCCGCCGGCTTTCTCTTCACGGAAGGCCTGATCGCCTCCGGCGACGCGATCGAGAGCATCCGCCACTGGGGCTCACCGAACCGCGTGCGCGTCGCGCTCACCCCCTCCACGCGCATCGATACGTCGAAACTCGAACGCCACTTCTACACGACGTCGAGCTGCGGCGTCTGCGGGAAGACCTCCATCGATGCGATCCGCGTCGCCCACGCGCCGCTCCCCGACCGACCTCCCGCCCCCACCTCCATCATCCGCGTGCTGCCGCGCATCCTCCGCGAAGCCCAACTCGCATTCCCCGCCACCGGCGGCGTGCACGGCGCCGGCCTCGTCGATCACCGCGGCGAGCTCCTGCGCGTCCGCGAGGACATCGGACGCCACAACGCCGTCGACAAACTCATCGGCGCCTACATCCGCGAACAGCACTTACCCCCGCCGAACACGATCCTGATCTCGAGCAGCCGCGCCAGCTTCGAGCTGGTGCAAAAAGCGGTCGTCGCCCAAATCTCCACCATCGCCTTCGTCGGCGCCCCATCCTCCCTCGCCATCGACCTAGCGCAACAAATGAACGTAACCCTCCTCGCCTTCGTCCGCGACGGCCGCTTCAACGTGTACTCCGGCAGGGTTTCGTAGGGATACCGACCGGGAGCGCCTCCGGCGGGCCGGCGCGGCCGGCGGCGCTGAGGGCCTAGCCAGTACGCACGTGCGGCTGCCGTCAACACGATCAGCGCGACCGCACGTGCGTCTAGGCTAGGCCCTCAGCGCCGCCGGCCGCGCCGGCCCGCCGGAGGCGCTCCTCGTCGTATCCCTACGGGACCCCTGCAGGAGCGACACGCCGATGCGTGGACTGTTCGAAGGCGTAGGCGAGGCGGAGGAGCGTGGGCTCGCTGCAGGCGAGGGCGGTGAAGCTGATGCCGAAGGGGACGGGATTGGCGTGGAACGATTCGGGGAAGGCGGGGGTGGGGGTGTTGGGGACGGTGGCGAAGGGGACGATCACGGTGGGGTAGCCGGGGCGGGCGGCGATGGATGCGCCGAACGAGCCGGGAAAGAGGACGGCGTCGAGGTGTTGGGCGTTCATGACCTCGTCGAGGCCGTGCGTCGCGGCGAGGCGGAGATCGTTGGCGCGGTCGGACTCGTAGCGGGTGCGGAAGAGCTCGAGGTCCATGGCGTCGGAGATATCGAGAAGCGATTGACCGTACTTGATCGCGCCGAGCTTCTGGTGGGCGGTGTTCCACTCGCGCAAAGCGGTCAACGTCTTGACCGGTGCCTTGTCGCCGAGGGAGGCGAGCCAGTGATTGAAGTCGCGCTCAATGCCGTAGGCGAGATCGATGGAGCACTTGCGCTCCTTCACCTCTTCCATCGATGAGCAGACGCCCCAGAGCAGATAGTTGTTCTTCGGATCCTTGTCGGTGATGGATGGGATGTCGGCGGGATCGACGACGATCGCGCCTTGTTCTTTGAGGATGGCGATCGCGTCAGACATCACTTTTGCCTGGTCGGCATTGAGGCCGCCGCGCGGCTTCTCTTCGCCGGGGAGTGTGAGCTTCTCGTAGTAGAAGGCGCGGGGGATGCCGATGCGTGCGCCGCGGAGGCCGTCGCGTTTGAGGAACGGCGTGTAGTCGTGGTTGGGCGGCGGGGTGCAGCGCGTGGTGGCGGGATCGTTCGGATCGGGATCGCCTTCGAGGATGCCGAGGAGGATCGCGGCGTCGGTGACCGACTTCGCCATGGGGCCGGGGGTGTCCTGATCGGCGGTGATGGGGATGACGCCGTAGCGCGAGATGCGGCCGACGGTCGGTTTCACGGCGGCGAGCATGTTCGCGTTGGACGGGCTGAGGATCGAGCCGGAGGTCTCGGTGCCGACGTTCGCGGCCCAGAAATTCGCGGCGGTGCCGGCGCCGGAGCTCGAGCCGCCGGTGTTGAGCGCGGGGCGGCCGTCGGCGGTCGCTTCGCGCGGATCGCGGCGCGGATCGTACGGATTGAAGCCGAAGCCGTTCAGCGCGTTGTAGTTGTTCGGCATGGACGGATTGCCGGCCACCCAGTTCGCGAGCTCGGTGAGCTGCGTCTTCGCGAGGATGATCGCGCCGGCGTCGCGGAGGTGTTTCGTCAGCGTGGCCTCGTACGGCGGGATCATGCCTTCAAACGCGAGCGCGCCGCCGGTCGTCGGCAGGTTCGTCGTGTGGATGTTGTCCTTGAGCGCGATCGGGATGCCGTGCAGCGGACCGCGGACGTGGCCGGCTTTGCGCTCGCGGTCGAGCGCGTCCGCTTCCTCGAGCGCATGCGGATTGACGGTGATCGCCGCGTGCAGCTTGTCCTCGTACGTGGCGATGCGGGTGAGGTACTGCAGCACGAGCTCGTGCGACGTCGTGCGGCCCGTGCGCAGCGCTTCCTGCATCTCGGGGATCGACGCCTCGACGACGGTGAACGGTTTCGCTGATGGTTTCGCGGCGGCGAGCGAGGGGAGTGCGGCGAGGCAGAGGACGACCGGCAGCATCCGCTTCATGCGCCGATTGTAAGTTCGTGGGCGATCAGACCGCGACGATCGTGCGGCGCGGGTGCTTCTCGGTGATGCGCACCTTCAGCGCGGAGTCGGCGACCTGCGTGTAGATCTCGGTCGTGGAGATGCTGCGGTGGCCGAGGAGGCGCTGGACGTAGCGGATGTCGACGCCTTCCTCGAGGAGGTAGGTGGCGACGGAGTGGCGGAACATGTGCGGCGTGATGCGGTCGCGCACGTCGGCGCGTTCGCCGTGGATGCGCACGAGGCGGCGGATCATCTGCGGCGAGGCCGCGGCGCCGCGCGAGTTGACGAGAAACGTCTCGGCCGCCGCGCAGCGGTCGCGCGCGGTGCGGTAGTCGCGCAGCAGCGACTTGATGTCGTCGGGGATGAACACGCGCCGCTGGCGGTTGCCCTTGCCGACGATGGTGATCGTGCCGTCGTCGAGATCGACGGCACGGTCCTGCAGCGACGCGAGCTCGCTGACGCGCATGCCGGTGGCGAAGAGGAGCTCGGTGGCGACGTACGCGGTGAGATCGCTGAAGGCCGTACGCGGTGATTCGTGGCGCAGCAGGCGCCGCAGATCGGCGCGGGCGATGACGCGCGGGAGGCGTTTCGGCATGCGGATGCGGATGCGCGTGCCGCGGAACGGGTCGTCGATCGCGGCGTCTTCCTCGAGCCAGTGAAAGAGCGAGCGGAGCGTGGCGAGGTGGCGCTTGACGGACGACTCCTTGAGCGCGCGCACGTCGAAGAGATGGCGGACGTAGTCGTGGAGCACGTTGCGGTCGCAGGCCGCGACGGTGGCGCGGCGGCCGAGGAATTGGGAGAAGCGGGCCAGGTCGAGCTCGTACGCGCGCACGGTGTGCGGCGAGAGCTTGCGGATCGATGCGCAGTGTCGAACGAAAGCGGACGCCGCGTCGCGGAACAGCATGGAGGGCGGACGTTACTCCGAGGACGCTGCCGCGCGCGACCGGAAATCCTGACGTAAGGCGCGGATCGCGGTGAAGACGAACGGGCGCACGTTAGAATCCGCCAGCCTCATGACGACCTACGACAGCTCCTCGATCGAAGTCCTCACCGGACTCGAGCCGGTGCGCAAGCGCCCCGGCATGTACACCCTCACCGAACGTCCCAACCACCTCGCGCAGGAGGTGATCGACAACTCCGCGGACGAGGCCATCGCCGGCTTCGCCGACGAGATCGTGGTCACGCTGCACGACGACGGCTCGCTCTCCGTGCAGGACAACGGCCGCGGCATGCCGGTCGACAAGCACGCCAAGGAAGGCGTCTCCGGCGTCGAAGTCATCCTGACGCGCCTGCACGCCGGCGCGAAGTTCTCGGACAAGAGCTACCGCTACTCCGGCGGCCTGCACGGCGTCGGCGTCTCCGTCGTCAACGCGCTCTCGAAGAAGCTGCAGGTGTGGGTGCGGCGCGACGGCAACGAGTACACGATGCACTTCGCCGACGGCAAGAAGAAGGCGGACCTCAAGATCGTCGGCCAGGTCGGTAAGCGCAACACGGGAACGACCGTGCGCTTCTGGCCGGACGAGACGTTCTTCGACTCGCCGAAGTTCAGCGTGCCGCGGCTCAAGCACGTGATGCGCGCGAAGGCGGTGCTCTCGCCGAAGCTGCGCATGCGGTTCCTGAGCGAGCTCGATCCGGCCGAGAACGAGGAGTGGTACTTCGAAGACGGGCTCACCGACTATCTCCTCTCCGAGCTCGCGGGCAACGCGTTGCTGCCGGAGTCGCCGTACACGGGGCATTTCAAGGGTCACGATCACGAGGTCGACTGGGCGGTGGTGTGGCTGCCGGAAGACGGCGACGTCGTCGGCGAGAGCTACGTCAACCTCATTCCCACCGCGCAGGGCGGCACGCACGTGAACGGCTTTCGCACGGGACTCACGGAGGCGATCCGCGAGTTCTGCGAGTTCCGCAACCTTCTGCCGCGCGGCGTGAAGCTCGCGCCGGAAGACGTGTGGGCGCGCGTCAGCTACATCCTCAGCGTGCGCATGACGAACCCGCAGTTCACGGGGCAGACGAAGGACCGCCTGTCGTCGCGCGAGGCGTCGGCGTTCGTCTCCGGCGTCACGCAGGACGCGTTCTCGATCTGGCTGAACAACAACATCGCCGACGCGGAGAAGATCGCCAACGTCGCCATCGCGCAGGCGATGATCCGCTTGAAGCAAGGCAAGAAGGTCGAGCGGAAGAAGCTGACGTCCGGCCCCGCGCTGCCCGGCAAGCTCGCCGACTGCACGGCGCAGGACCTCAGCCGCACGGAGCTCTTCCTCGTCGAAGGCGACTCCGCGGGCGGCTCCGCGAAGCAGGCGCGCGACCGCGAGTACCAGGCCATCATGCCGCTGCGCGGCAAGATCCTGAACACGTGGGAAGTCGATTCGAACGAGGTCCTTTCTTCACAGGAAGTCCACGACATCGCCGTGGCGCTCGGCGTCGATCCCGGCTCCGACAAGCTCGACGGCCTGCGCTACGGCAAGATCTGCATCCTCGCCGATGCCGACTCCGACGGCGCGCACATCGCCACGCTCCTCTGCGCGCTGTTCGTGAAGCACTTCCGCAAGCTGGTCGAGGAAGGGCACGTGCATGTGGCCATGCCGCCGCTCTACCGCATCGACGTTGGTAAACATGTTTACTACGCCCTCGACGACGCGGAGCGGGAGGGCATCCTGGCGCGCATCGAGGCCGAGGGGATTCGCGGGAAGGTGAACATCCAGCGCTTCAAGGGACTGGGCGAGATGAATCCCTCGCAGCTGCGCGAGACGACGATGGACCCGAACACGCGCCGTCTGGTGAAGCTCACGCTCGCGGAAGCCGAGCCGGCGCTGGCGACGATCGACATGCTCCTCGCGAAGAACCGCGCCTCGGACCGCAAGCAGTGGCTGACGGAAGAGGGGAACCGGGCGGAGATCCTGGAGTAGCGTCAGTCACGGCGAATCGCGCGTTCGAGACACACGCGCGCCGCGATGTGCTGCAATACGCGGATGCTCGCGCTGCTCGCCGCCTTCGCACTCGCCGCCGCTGCTGCCGTTCCGCCGCCGCCGACGCCCGCCGCGGCGCGGCTCGACGCGCTCTTCGACGCCCCCGGGACGCCGTATCTCAACGGCGCCGTGCTCGCGGGGGAGAATGGCCGGGTCGTGTACGCGCGCGCCTTCGGCTTCGCCGACCGGGCCATGCGCGCGCCGAACACCGTCGACGCGCGCTTCCAGACGGCGTCGCTGTCGAAAGTCTTCACCTCGACCGCGATCTTGCAACTCGCCGATGCGAAGCGGCTGCGGCTCGACGATCCGGTGGTCGCGCACCTGCGCGCGTTTCCGTTTCCGGCGATCACCATCCGGCATCTGTTGTCGCATACGTCGGGGCTGCCGGACCTCGAGCTGTACGAGCCGCTCGTCGCGCGCGAGCCCGATCGCGTGATTGCCAACGCCGACGTGCTGCCGGCGCTCGCCGAGTGGAAGCAGGGGCTCGCGTTTACGCCGGGCTCGCAGTTCCGCTACTGCAACACGAACTACGTCGTTCTCGCGCTGATCGTCGAGCAGGCCAGCGGCATGCCGTTCGCCCGCTATCTCGAGCGCCGCGTGTTCGCGCCCGCGGGGATGCGCGACACGTACGTGCGCACGCGGGACACGCCGCCCGATCCACGCGTCGTGAAGAACCACGTCCTGCCGGCGGTGTACGACACGCTGCCGGTCGACGTGACGACGGTGCACCTGAAAGATCCCGTGACGATGCGGCACATCCGCTACGAGACGTACAACCTCGGCGCGACGCTCGGCGATCAGAACGTCATCACCACGCTGCCCGATCTCTTCCGCTTCGCCGAGGCGCTGCAGCAAGGGAAGGTGTTGCGGCCGGCGACGCTCGCGGAAGCGACGACCGCGGTGCGCTTCACCGACGGCACGATCCGCAACGAGCCGTACGATCCCTACAACACGCGTTGTTCCTACGGCCTCGGCTGGGACGTCTGCGATGACGCGGAGCGCGGGAAGCTCATCGGCCATTCGGGCTACAACCGCGGCATCGCCACCATGCTCTACATCGACCGCGCGAAGCGGCAGACCGTCGTCGCCTTCGACAACGAGGACGGCGAGGACTTCGATCCGAAGTTCGCCTCGATCGTCAACGTGTTGACCGGTCGACCGCCGCTCGACGTCGACCGCCGCGTCTCGCTGACGCGCGAGTACGGGCGCCTGCTGCTCGAACGCGGTGCGAACGTCGCGCTGATCCGCTACAACGAGATGCGCGCGGACACGGCGCACTTCACCGGAACCCAGCGCGGCCTGAACCGCCTCGGCTACGACCTTCTGCACAACGGCTACACCGCCGAGTCGCTCGAGCCGTTCCGCATCAACGTCGTGCTGCACCCCGACGATGCGAACGTGTACGACAGCTACGCCGAGGCGCTCGCCGCGAACGGGAGGAACGAGGACGCGATCGCGATGTACGAGAAGGCGCTGCAACTCGATCCGTCGCGCGAATCGGCGAAGAAGGCGCTGGCGCGATTGCGCGGGACCCGGTGATCCGCGCGCCGATCAGCGATGCGCGTGGCGCGCGCCGGAGACGAGAGTGCCCTCCGAGAACTGCTCGATCGAGACGACGTCACTGTCGCAGCGGATCGTGGCGATCGTCGACGGCGTCGCGGTTGCCATGAAACCGGGGTCCGCGAACGGTTGCAGATCGACGAGTCCGTAGCGCGCCTTGAACGCTTCCTCGTCCGCGCCGTCGCGGAGCGTGAACCACCAGCCGGGAAGCGCCAGCTGGCCGGCCAGCCACAGCGGCGCGGGATCGGCGCACTGCGGTGTGACGACGGTCGCCAGCGTGTCGGTGCCGGTGCCGATGACGAACGACGGGTCGCCATTCTCGTTCTGGATGATCGAGCCGTACGTGTATACGGGGACACCGTTGTGCGACGCGAAGTGCACGGTCGCGCCGTCGAACGGCTCGACGCCAAATTCCGGGAAGACGCTGAACTGATGGACGTTCCGCGGCTCGACGTCGACGTCGATGGTCTTTCGCGCGACGCCGTCCGCATCGTAGAGCGTCGCGGTGAACGATGCGGTGACGAAGAACGGATTGGCGATGCCGGCGTTCGCGCGGCGCTCGGCCGAGCCGATGAGGCCCGCGACGTCGCTGCTCATCGGCAGCGAGACCGTCGGCACGCCCTGCACGACCTGACCGAACTGCGCGTGCTCGCCCTGCGCGTTGTAGATCCACGCGCTGGCGAGGAGGCGCACGGGTTCGGAGGGGAACTGCGAGATCGGGGCGATCGAGTGGACTTCGACGGGACCCATGGCGTTGTCGAGTTGGAAGCGCTCGCGCGCGAAGTCCTTGATGACGAGGGTCCCGTGCGCGTTGATGGTCACGTTGAACGAGCGGCCGCCGGGCGTGCCGTCGAAGAAGAGCACCATCACGTGCGCCGAGCTGTCCTCGACGTTCGTGATGTTGAGGTCCGTCTGCCAGAACGTGCCGTTCTGTCCCGGCACGCGGCCCGCGACCGGGATGAAGAGGTCCGTCCCGGAGAAGTCCGCCGCGTGCATCGACGCGGCGGCGAGCAGCGGAAGGAGCAGCACGAGCAGGCGGCGCATGGCGATATGGTACTACACCATATTTACGCGATGCGGGCGACGACGATGGTGATGTCGTCGTGCAGCTCGCGCTCGCCGCGGAATGCCGCGACGTCGCGGAGGATCGCATCGCGGAGCTCTTCCGCGCGCGCGGCGCCGTGTTCCGCGACGACGCGCTCCAACCGTTCGAAGCCGTACGTGTCGCCGCGCGCGTTCGTGGTCTCGTAGATGCCGTCGCTGTGCAGGACGAAGACGTCGCCGCTGGCGAAGGTGAGCTGCCGCTGCGGAATCGCGACGGGCAGCTTCACGCCGAGCGGGGGCGCGTAGAGGTCGATCGTCTCGACGGAGCCGTCCACGCGGCGCAGGACGATCGGCGGATGTCCGGCGCTCGCGACGGTCGCGGTGCGCGTCGCACGATCGAGCAGCACGACCGCGACGGTGACGAGCATGCGCCTGCGGCTGGTCTGCGCGACGAGGTCGTGCAGCCGCTGGAGCACGAGCGCGGGATCGGTGAGCGCCTCGCGCAGGAGCGTGAAGCCGCTGCGCACGGCCGAGAGCACGAGTCCCGCGGCCATGCCGTGGCCGGCGACGTCGCCGCAGACGAGCGCGATGCGGTCGCCGTCGATGAAGTAGTCGTAGTAGTCGCCGCCGACTTCGGTGGCCGGCACGGACATGCTGCTGAGGTCGACCCAGTCGAGCCGCGGCGCGTGCTCGGGGAGCATGCTCAATTGCAGCTCGCGCGCGTAACGCAGCTCGTCGCGCATGCGGATCTGCTCGCGCGCCTGCGAGCGGCGCTCGGTGAACTCGGCCAGCACCTGGCGGCGCAGGCGATACGAGGTGAAGAGCTCGATGGCCATGGCGATCACATTGATCGAGGCGATGGCGATGTAGAAGCCGACGCCCTCGTGCTTCTCCATCGGCAGGAGGAACAGCGTGATCACCGACGTCGCGGCGAGGATCGCGTGCAGCAGCACGATCTCCGCGACGATCATGCGGAAGCCCATCATCATCAGCGGCACGGTGACGATCCACCCGGTGTAGTCGTTGCTGTGCCGCGTGAAGGCGAGCGAGAGCACGAACTGCAGCGTGACGTACGTGATCACGGCCGCGCTGACGTGGTTGCGAATCCAGCGTCCCGGCCCCCACACGCCCGCTCCGCCTTTCTCGAGCCGATGCGCGTCGCGGAGAAACAGCAGGGCGATCGCGACGAGGGTGAAGTTCGCGGAAGCGATCACGAGATCGAACGGTGTGCGCGTGCTGGCCACCATCTCCATGACGGCGACGGCGCCGTAGAACAGCAGCAGCACGAAGAGCCAGACCACGTTGCGCTGCCCGAAGCGGCGGCGCACGACCTGCTCGTCGGACGCGCGCGCGACTTCATCGAGCGACCACGGAAGCTCCATGCGCGCGATGGTAGTGCGGCAGTCGCTTTCGCGGAAGGAGATGCGCTACTTTATGCGCCGCATTCATGGCCACCAGGAAACCGCGCAATTCGCAACTGACCTTCACGCCGCCGCCTCCCACCCTTCCCGACATCGAACAGCTTCCGGTCGGCGACTTCGCGCGCAAGGCGTACCTCGACTATTCGATGTACGTCATCCTCGACCGCGCGCTGCCGCATCTCGCCGACGGCTTGAAGCCGGTCCAGCGCCGCATCGTCTACGCGATGTCGGAGCTCGGTCTCGGGCCGAACGCGAAGCCGAAAAAGTCGGCGCGCACCGTCGGCGACGTGATCGGCAAGTTCCACCCGCACGGCGACTCGGCCTGCTACGAGGCGATGGTGCTGATGGCGCAGCCGTTCTCCATGCGCTATCCATTGGTCGAGGGACAGGGCAACTGGGGCTCGCCCGACGATCCGAAGAGCTTCGCGGCGATGCGCTACACGGAAGCGAAGCTCGCGAAGTTCGCGCAGTCGCTGCTCTCCGAGCTCGAACAGGGCACGGTCGAGTGGGGACAGAACTTCGACGGCACGCTGAAAGAGCCGAAGCTGCTGCCGTCGCGGTTGCCGCACGTGCTGCTCAACGGCGCGTCCGGCATCGCCGTCGGCATGGCCACCGACATCCCGTCGCACAACCTGCGCGAGGTGGTGAACGCGTGCGTGGAGCTGCTCGACAATCCCGACGCGACGCTCGCGCAGCTGACGAAACACGTGAAAGGTCCCGACTTCCCGACCGCCGCGGAGATCATCACGCCGCCCGCCGAGATTCGCGAGATGTACAAGACCGGCAACGGCTCGATCCGCCAGCGCGCGAAGTGGGACATCGAGGACGGCGAGCTCGTCATCCACGCGCTGCCGTTCCAGGTCTCCGGCGCGAAGGTCCAGCAGCAGATCGCGCAGCAGATGCAAGCCAAGAAGCTGCCGATGGTCGAGGACGTGCGCGACGAGTCGGACCAGGAGTCGCCGACGCGCCTCGTGATCGTGCCGCGCTCGAACCGCGTCGATCTCGACGAGCTGATGACGCACCTCTTTGCGACCACGGACCTCGAGCGCTCGTACCGCGTGAACATGAACATGATCGCGCTCGACGGGAGGCCGCGCCTCTTCAACCTGCGCGATCTGCTCGCGGAATGGCTGGAGTTCCGCATCGAGACGGTGCGGCGCCGCCTGCAGCATCGCTACGATCAGGTCAACGCGCGCCTGCACCTCCTCGACGGCCTCATGGTCGCGTACCTCAACGTCGACGAGGTGATCCGCATCATCCGCACCGAGGACGAGCCGAAGCCGGTGCTGATGAAGCGCTTCTCGCTGACGGAGATTCAGACCGAGTACATCCTCGAGCTGCGCCTGCGCTACCTCAATCGCCTCGAAGAGATGGAGATCCGCGGGGAGCAGAAGAAACTGCAGGACGAACGCTCCGACCTCGAGAAAGTCCTCGGCTCGAAAGCACGTCTCCGCAAGCAGGTCCGCGATGAGCTGCTCCGCGATGCCGAGGAGTTCGGCGATCGTCGCCGCTCACCGATCGTCGAGCGCGAGGCGGCGAAGGCGCTCGATGCGACGGCGCTGATCCCCTCCGAGCCGGTGACGGTCGTGCTCTCGGAACGCGGCTGGGTCCGCGCCGGCAAGGGACACGATCTCGATCCGACCGCGCTGCAGTACAAGTCGGGCGATGCGTTCCTCTACGCCGCGAAAGGGCGCAGCAATCAGCTCGCGGTCTTCATCGACTCGACCGGCCGCACGTACTCGCTGCCCGCACACGAGCTGCCGTCCGCGAAAGGCCACGGCGAGCCGCTCACGTCTTCCCTCGCGCCGCCCGCCGGCGCGACGTTCGTCGCCGTGATGATGGGCGAGCCCGACGACCTCTGGCTCCTCGCCACCGACGACGGCTACGGCTTCATCACCCGCCTCGAGGACATGATGACGCGCCTCAAAGCGGGCAAGGCGGTCGTGAACGTCGGCAAGGGCGCGACGGTGCTGCGCCCGCAACGCGTCACGAGCTACGAGACGGACCGCATCGCCGCGGCATCCTCCGAAGGAAAGCTGCTGCTCTTCGAAGCCGCCGAGCTCCCCCCGCTCGCCCGCGGCAAAGGCGTGCAAACGATCAAACTGCACCGCACTCCCATCGCACCGGAGAAGGTCGTCGGCGTCGCCGTCGTCCCCCAGGACGGCACCCTCGTCGTCCACGCCGGCAAGCGCTTCACGAATCTGAAAGGCGCCGATCTCGACCCCTACCTTGGCAAACGCGCACAACGCGGCCTCAAGCTGCCGCGCGGCTTCCAAACCGTGACGTTCATCCGCGCCTGGAGCGACCGCGACGGACGCACGGCCGACATGGTGAATTGACCGGGAGCGCCTCCGGCGGGCCGGCACGGCCGGCAGCGCTGAGGGCCTAGCCTAGACGCACGTGCGTACTGGCTGGGCCCTCAGCGCTGCCGGCCGCGCCGGCCCGCCGGAGGCGCTCCTCGTCGGTCCTCCTCGTCATCCCCGGGCCTGGTCGTGAAGTAGCGTTTCAGCCATTGGGACAGGCCGTCGAGGCCGGGGAAGAGGACGCGCTCGGTGACGTTGGCCTGATCGAGCTTGTCGCGGACTTCCCACTTCAGCGCCGCGGGGATGATGATGCGGCGGTACGACGACTCGCGTTGTTCGAGGAGCGACTGCAGCGACATCGTCGGGCTCGACGGCAGCGAGAACAGTGCGAACTGATTCACGATGCGCTCGTCGAGCGACGGCGGCTCGAAGAAGACCACGAAGTCGTGCTTCGCGAGCGTGTCGAATTCGCTGAGGGTTGTTGCGGCGCGGTTGAGGAGCTCGGTAGTAAAGAGGTTGACGTCTTCTTCGTCGAGGATCTTCCGCAGCGGCTTGGGGAGCAGCTCGTTCGTCTTGCGGTAGTCGACGCACCAGATCGCCGCGTCCTCGTCGAAGTGGCGGATGTCGTGGGTGGCGAAGTGCATGGCCACGAGCGGCGAATAGGTCCAGTCGAGGAGGCGCGTCGGCAGGCCGTGGTGTTTCGCGACGGAGAGCCAGTTCCAGACCCAGTCGCCGTGCACGGCGCTGCGCAGCGCGTACTTGCGGAAGCTGGTGAGGAGATGGCGCTCCTGCGCCTCGAATCCGCCGGTTTGCAGGCTCGTCGCGAGGGCGTGTCGCGCGCGCGGCACGCCGCGGAAGACGCAGTTCGAGCGGTGGCGCGACAGCGCGGGCTGCCACGCGTCGTCGAAGACGGCGTCCTGCAGTTCGGCCCACGACGAAACGCGGATTTCCACGCCGCGGTTTCTTGCGCGGATTGTGCCGGAGGCGGGACGCGGCATCGACGAACGCCCGGTCCGTATTACACTTAGCGGTCAACGCCCATGCTCGAGCGGTTCAGACACGTTATGCGTTCCGGTGCCGAAGAAAAGCCGTTACCCCGCAAGACCACCGAAGTCCGCGTGGAAACGGCGGAGCGCCACGACCCGGTTGAGCGCGCGCAGACGCACGAGCCCGCGCTGATCATGCTCGAGGGCGACCTTCCCGGTCAGGTCTTCCGCGTCCATCCCGGACGGCAGATCATCGGACGGCGGCCGGAGTGCGACATCCGCGTGCGCGAGCGTGCGGTCAGCGGCATTCACGCCGAGGTCATTCGCGTGCGCGATACGGTCACGATCAACGACCTCGCGAGCACGAACGGCACGCTCGTCAACGGGATGCGCATCCGCACGCCGGTGGTGCTGCTGCAGGGCGCGCTGCTCAAGCTCGGCAACTGCGTCTTCAAGTTCGTCGACTCGCTGCTCGAAGTCGAGTTCACCGAGGCGCTGCACGCGCGCGGGATCACCGACCAGCTCACCGGCACCTTCAACAACGCCTACCTCCTCGCGCGCCTCGGATTTCTCATCGATACCGCGAGCACCGAGCATCCGGTCGGCGTGATCACCTTCGACTTCGACAACTTCAAGCAGGTCAACGACCAGTACGGCCACGCCGCGGGCGACCACATCCTCCGCGCGACGTCGGCGCTGATCACGACGCAGTTCGTGCGCGACGCCGACATCTTCGCGCGCATGGGCGGCGAGGAGTTCGCGATCGCGCTTCCCGACACGCCGCTCGAGCTTGCGGCGCGCATCGCCGAGCGCATCCGCGCCACGCTGGAAGAGCAGACCTTCACGTACGACGGCCTCGCGATCAAGCTCACGTCGTCGTTCGGCGTCTGCTCCGCGACCGCGGCGAACGAGCAGCCCGAAGCGGTGCTCGCGCGCGCCGACGAGCTGCTGTACCGCTCGAAGCGCGAAGGGCGCAACCGCGTCACGTCGTAGAATCCGCGGCCGATGTGCGGCTTGCGCGTGCCGTGGCATTTCGCCGGTCTGGCGATGGTGACCTTCGGCGCGATCGCGATCGCGTATTTCGTGTAGACCCGCCGCGGACGCGCGACGACGCCGGCGCCGGCGCTGCTGGTCGGGCTCGCGTACACCGGCTTCGCGATCGCGGCGCTGCTGACGATCGCGCGCGATCCGTCGATGGCGATCTTCCTCGTGCCGGGGCTGCTCGTGCTGCTGAGCGCGTGGCAGCGGACGCCCGCCGTCGCGCGCTGAGCGCGTCACGCCGACGGCAGCCGCAGCGTCGCGCGCAGGCCGCCGAGGGACGCGCGGTCGAGCGCAATCGAGCCGCCGTAGACCTCCGCGAGATCGCGCACGATGGCGAGTCCGAAGCCGGAGCCGGGCGCGGCCTCGTCGGCGCGCACGCCGCGCTGCAGCACGCGGTCGCGCAGCGACGGATCGATGCCGGGACCGTCGTCGTCGACCTCGATGACGACCTGCGCGCCGTCGAGCGACGACGTCACGGTGACGCGCGTTCGCGCCCACTTGCAGGCGTTGTCGAGGAGATTGCCGAGCATCTCGTCGAGGTCTTCGCGTCCGCCGCGGAACGCGTACTCGGGCGCGGCGTCGACGTCGATGGTGACGCCACGCGTCGCGTGCAGGCGCAGCATCGTGCGCGCGAGCGCGTTCGCGGAATCGCGGATCGAGGTCCGCGCGCCGAGGGTCGCGCCGGAGGCGGCGGCGCGGGCGTGGGCGAGGTGATAGTCGATCTGGCGTCGCATCCGCTCGACCTGCTGCGCGACCTGAGGCGACTGCTCCGCTTCCTGCAGCAGCAGCGCGAGCGGCGTCTTGAGGCCGTGCGCGAGATCGCCCGCTTTCGCGACGGCGCGCGCGACCTGCTGCTCGCGGTCCGTGAGCAGCGCATTCAGCTCGTCGACGAGCGCCTGGATTTCGCTCGGATACGTGCCGTCGACGCGCGATGCGCGGCCGTCGCGCACCGCCGCGAGGCGCGCGCGCAGCTCCGCGAGCGACGTGACGGGACGGCGCAGCGCGAGCACGCCGCACAGGAGCAGCAGCAGCGCGGCGATGACGAGGTGGTGATGATCGATCGTGATGACCCAGTGGTAGCGGCGGCGCACGGCGAACATCATCAGCAGATGCATGAGCGGTAGCAGGCCGGCGGTCCAGAGGATTGCGCCGGCGAGCAGGCGCGCGCGGAACGAGCGCGGGAGCCAGCGTCGCGGCGTCACCGTTCGCACTCCATGCGGTAGCCGAGGCCGCGCAAGGTCTCGATCGTCTCGGCGCCGAGCTTGCGGCGCAGGCGCGCGATGAAGACTTCGACGGTGTTCGAGTCGCGGTCGAAGTCCTGCGCGTAAATGTGCTCGGTGAGCTCCGCCTGCGAGATCACGCGGCCGCGGTGGTGCATGAGGTACGACAGGACGCGGTACTCGTGGCTGGTGAGGCGCACCGGCGCATCGGCGCGCGTGACTTTGCCGCTGCGCGGATCGAGCACGATCGCGCCGCAGCGCAGCTCGGGCGTGGTCTGTCCCGTCGCGCGGCGGATGAGCGCGCGCAGCCGCGCGAGCACCTCCTCGATGCGAAACGGTTTCGCGACGTAGTCGTCGGCGCCGCCGTCGATGCCCTGCACCGTCTCGTGCCAGCTGCCGCGCGCGGTGAGGACGAGCACGGGCACGCCGATGCCGGCGTCGCGCCAGCGGCGCAGCAGCGTGAGGCCGTCGACGTTGGGCAGGCCGAGGTCAAGGAGGAGCGCGTCGTAGCGCTCGGTGCGCGCGAGAAAGTCGGCGCGCTCGCCGTCGAGCGCGCGATCGACCGCGTAGCCCGCTTCCTCGAGGCTCGCGGCGAGCTGCTCGTTCAGGCGAGGCTCGTCTTCGACGACCAACACGCGCATGGCTGCATCTTTCGCGGCGCCGCTGAACGGAAGCTGAACGAATCATTCAGTACGCGTTCAGCGCGCGCCGCGTAGCTTGCCGCGCATTGTGATCACACTGCGAGGCGTCACCAAACAATATGCGACTCCGGCCGGCGCGTTCGCCGCGCTGCGCGGCGTCGATCTCGACATCACCGCGGGAGAGTTCGTCGCCATCGTCGGCAAGTCGGGCAGCGGCAAATCGACGCTGCTGAACATGATCGGCGGCATCGACCGGCCGTCGTCGGGCAGCGTCGCCGTCGGCGGCACGGCCATCGAATCGCTCGCGCCGAACGCGCTTGCGACGTGGCGCGGCCGCAGCGTCGGCTTCGTGTTTCAGTTCTTTCAGCTGCTGCCGACGCTCACCGTCGCGGAGAACGTCATGCTGCCCCTCGATTTCTCCGGCGCGCTCCCCGAGAAGCAGCGCCGCGCGCGCGCTGCGCAGCTCCTCGAGCGCCTCGGCGTCGCGGAGCAGGCGGCGAAGCTGCCGTCGGCGTTGTCGGGCGGGCAGCAGCAGCGCGTGGCGATCGCACGCGCGCTGGCGAACGATCCGCCGCTGCTGCTCGCCGACGAGCCGACCGGCAACCTCGACTCGGCGACGAGCGCGGACATCTTTCATCTCTTCCGCGAGCTGGCGTTCGGCGGTCGGACGGTGGTCGTGGTCACGCACGAGCGCGACGTCGACACGGGCGTGTCGCGCACGGTCCGCATCGTCGACGGCTCGGTGACGCGATGACGCTCGCGCCGCGCTGGCGGAAGGTCGTGCGCGATCTCGCCGAGCATCCGGTGCGCTGCGCGCTGGCGGTGCTGGCGATGACCGCGGGGGCGTTCGGTGTCGGCACGATCCTCACGTCGTACACGATTCTCACGCGCGAGCTGAAGGCGACGTACGACGGAACGATCCCGGCGTCGGCGGTGCTGACCGTCGAGCATCTCGACGACGCCGCGCTGGCCGCCGTGCGCGCGCTGCCGGACGTCGCGGAGGCCGAGTCGCGGCCGGCCATTTACGCCCGCGCGCGTCTCGCGAACGGCGACGCGCGCGCGATGACGCTGTTCGTGATGGACGGCAATCGCATCGACCGCATCGCGTCGTCCGACTGCGGCGGCAAAGCGATCGCCGATTGTCTCGCCGCGCTGCGCCCGGACGAGATTCTCGTCGAACGCTCGTCGATGTCGGTCGCGCACGCCGCGGTCGGCGATCGCATCGTGATGAAAACCTCCGACGGCACCGAGCGCTCGCTGCGCATCGCCGGCACCGTGCACGCCGCGGGACTCGCGCCGGGGTGGATGGATCATCACGTCGCCGCCTTCGCGAATCCGCGTTCGCTGCAGCACGCGCGCGGCGGGCGATTGCTCGTCGTCGTACGCGGCGATCGGCTCGACGAGTCGCACATCCGCGTCGTCGCGTCCGACGTGCGCGCGCTGCTCGCGCGGCGCGGACTCAACGTCGTCGACATCGAGATCCCTCGCCCGGGCCGCCACCCGCACGCCGATCAGATGGCCACATTCCTCTTTCTCCTCGGCTGCTTCGGCGTCCTCGCGCTCGCGCTCTCGGCCGTGCTCGTGGCGACGATGATCCACGCGCTGCTCACCGAACAGCTGCGACAGGTCGGCGTGATGAAGGCGCTCGGCGCGACGACGACGCAGATCGCGGCGCTGTACCTCGTGCAGGTGTCGCTTCTCGCCTGCGCCGCCCTCATCCTCGGCATGCCGCTCGGATTCGCGGCCGGCCGCGCGTACACGGCGTTCGCGGCGAACATGCTCAACGCGACCGTCGCCAGCCACGCGGTGCCGGCGTGGGCGATCGCCGCACAGATCGCGGCGGGACTGCTCGTGCCGCTCCTCGTCGCCGCGGGTCCTGTGCTGCACGCGTCGCGCATCTCGGTACACGACGCGCTGGCGAACGATGCAGGACGGCGCGCGTTCGGCGCGAGTGCATTCGATCGACTGCTCGCGCGCATCGCGTGGCTTCCGCGTCCGCTGATGCTCTCGCTGCGCACCGCGTTTCGCCGCCGCGGGCGGCTCGCGCTCACCGTCGCGACGCTCGCCGCGGGCGGCGCGGTGTTCGTGACGACGCTCGATGCCGCCGCCGCGTGGCGACGCGTGCTCGCGGAAGAAGGGGAGGCGCGGCGCTACGACCTCGACGTGCGTCTCGCGGAGCCGCGGCCCATCGCGGAGCTCGCGAATGCACTGGCGCGCGTTCCCGAGGTCGCGCACGCGGAGTATTGGACGGAGAGCGTCGCGCGCCTGCCGCGCGTCGTGAAGACGCCGGTCCGCGTGCGCGTGCACGGCCTCGACGACGAGCACGCGCTGCTCGTTCGGCCGCAGGTGCCGACGTCGCTGCTCGCACTGCCGTTGCTGCAGGGCCGCTGGCTGCGCGCCGGCGACCGCGGCGTCGCTGTCGTGAATCAGTCATTGCTCGCACGCGTGCCGCCGCTCCGCCTCGGCGATCCGCTGCGCCTGCGCGTCGATGGCCGCGACGTCTCGCTGCGACTCGTCGGCGTCGTGAAAGAGCTCGCGCCGATTCCCGCCGTCTACACGACCGAAGCGCCGCCGCCCGTGGCGACGCGAAGCATCCGCATCGTCACGCGCGCGCACGACGTGGCCACGCGCCGCGCCGCCGCGCGTGCGATCGAGCGCGTGTTGCCGCGCGTCACGTCCGTGCAGTCATTGGCCGACACGCGCCAGGCGTTTGCCGATCATCTCGTGATCATCAACACCGCGCTGCTGCTCGCGGCGACGCTGGTGCTGCTCGTCGGCACGCTCGGACTGGCGTCGACGATGGCGCTCAGCGTCGTCGAGCGCACGCGCGAGCTGGGCATCATGGGCTCCCTCGGCGCTACGCCGAACGCGCTCGCGCGCGACGTCGTCCTGCAGGGCGTCGTGATCAGTGCGCTCAGCTGGTGCGTCGCGCTCGCGTTCGCCGTGCCGCTCACGCTCTTCGTCAACGCGACCACGGGGCGCATGTTCATCGGCGCGCCGCTGCCGTTCGTCGTCGCTCCCGCCGGCGCGCTCGGCTGGCTCGCACTCGTCCTCATCCTCGGCGCACTCGCCAGCCTGCAGCCGGCGTGGCGCGCGTCGCAACTCACCATTCGGGAGGCACTCGCGTATGAATAAACGCTCGAACGTCGTGCTCGTCGTCGTTCTGCTCGTGGTCGTCGTCGGACTCGCTGCAGGTGGCGGGAGCTGGCTGTGGCACATGCTGCTGCGGATGCACGGCGTGCATTGACGTTGACGCCGTAAACAGCGGCGGCGCGGCCCGCGTCTTTTCGGTATGAGAAAGACATTCGCAACGCTCGCTGTCACCTGCGCGCTGGCGCTGTCGGGATGCGCGACCACGGTCGCCGTCCGCCCGCCGCGCGCGGAGCTCGTCCTCGTCGAAGGCCGCTGGGTGCGCCCGCCGCGTGCCGGCGCGGTCTGGATCAGCGGTCACTACGAACGCCGCGCATTCGCGCGCCGCGTGTGGGTGCCGGGACACTGGCGCTACTGATGCGCGACGTCAGGCGAAGCCGCGCGGCCGCTCGTTGAGACTCGTGGCGATGTCGATCACGGTGCCGGTGTAGATCGGATCGTCGAGCTGCAGATCGAGCGGCTTGATGCCTTTCGCGGCGCGGATGGCGAGCACGTTTTCATCCGCGTCGAGCTCCACGTCGTCGATCTTCGGCAGCAGGATCTCGGTGCGCTTCTTCGCGTCGAGGATCAGGCGGCGGTTCGTGACGATGAGCGTGCACGGCTCGTCGGGGACGAGCTTCTCGATGCGCTTCTTGTCGACGCGCGCTTTGGTGCGCTTGAGGATCGAGCCTTTCGCGACGTGCAGGCAGTACTCGTGGAAGCCGAGCGGGAAGGGACAGTCGGTCTTCGGCGCGTGATCGCGCGAGTAGCCGCGCAGGCGCGCGAACTCGTCGACGGCGCTCAGTTCGAGCGGCACGTCGTTCTCGCCGAGCTCGAGTCCTTCGCGCAGCTGGCGCAGCGACGCTTCCTGCGCGCTCGCGGCGCGATCGTCGGCGAGCAGATGCCACGCGGCGGTGCGATAGAGATCGACCTTCACGCCCAGCTCGTCCGCAGGCGAGAGGCCCACCGCACGCGAGGCGCGCGTGACGAGGTCGTTCACCTCGGATGCCTTTTCGCTGCCGAGGCGGTGGAGCGCGTCGAAAGCGATGGCGACGACGGTGCGGCGCGCGAGGCCGCTCCAGATCTCGTACGGCAGCGTTAGCGCCTCGCGCTCGCGCGCGGCGGCGCCGAGGGCGACGTCGTTCGGAGAAGCGCGAAGGTTGTCGAGCGCGGTCGTGTAGGCGGCGAGCATCTCGCGGTTGCGGCGTTCTTCTTCCTCGCGCGCGGCGCGGTCGCGCTCTTCCTGCTCGCGGATCTTGCGGCGCGTCTGCGCGGTCATGACCAGCGGCGTGACGATCGCGGCGAGGCCGAGGATCACTTCGACCCAGCCTTGCGGGCCCTTGCGCGCGATGACGGCGACGCCGAGGAGAAGCAGGATCACGCCGAGAATCGTGGAGGCGAGAAAGATCCAGCCGCGCGTCGTGCCGTCGAACACGGATTTCCAGAACGGCGTTCCGGAAATGCCGCGCGTGACGGGGAGCGTCGCGCCCGGCGTGCTGCGGTTGTCGGCGAAGAAGAACGCGCGCGTCTGGCGGCGGAGGAATTCTCCCTTCGCGCCCGTCGAGAGCGCGGCGTCGGAATCGATCGACTCGAGCGGCTTGCGGGGAGCGACGCCGAATCGGATCGGCCCCAGCGCAAGCGTTTTACGAATGTAGAACGCCACCCGGCTCTGCGGTTTGCGATGTTTGTGCCGGGCTCGCGGTCAGCGATGCAGCGCGGCGAGTCCCCACGGTCCGTCGCCCGTCTTGATCGTGGCGATCGGGCGCAGCGTGACGGTGTCGATGACGGTGATCGTGTTGGAGAGGCTGCCGGCCGCGTAGAGCTTTTTGCCGTCGCGCGTGCGCGCCAGTCCCCAAACGCGCTGGCCCGCGGGGATCGTGGCGATGACGCGGCGCGTGGTCGTGTCGAGGACGAGCACGCTGTTGCCGCGGCCGGTGCCGATGTAGAGCCGCTTCTCGTCGGGCGAGAGCACGAGCCCGACGGGGCGGTCGGTCTTGCCGAGCTTCACGCGCGCGAGCACGCGATGGCGCTGCGCGTCGATGAGCGAGACGCTGCCGCCAATCTCCGCGCTCGCCCACGCGCGCGTCGCGTCGCGCGTGAAGACGGTGTAGCGCGGCCGCGGATCGACGAGGATGTTCGCCACGACTTTCTTCTGCTTCGCGTCGATGACCGTGAGGACGTTGCTCGTCTCCGCCGTCACGTACACCCACTTGCCATCCGGACTCGCCGCGACTCCCTCCGGTTCCGTGCCGACGACCAGCGTCTCGAGCTCTTTCGCTGTCGACGTGTCGACGATCGTCGCCGTCGCCGCGTCTTCATTCGACATGTACAGCCGCTTGCCGTCCGGCGACAGCGCGACTCCCTCGGGATCGGTGCCCGCCGGATAGGTCCGCACGATCTTCAATGTGGCTGCATCGATCGCGACGATGGCCTCGCTGCCGGCGTGCTTTCCTTTCCACCAGCTGCGCGCGACGTAGAGCCGTTTGCCGTCGGGCGACAGCACGATGCCGCGCGGACGATCGCCGATCTTCGCCGTGGCGACGATGCGGTCGGTCGCCGTGTCGATCGCCTGGATCGTGCCGGCGCGCTCGTTCGAGACGTAGATGCGTTCCGCGAGCGCGGGCAGCGCAACGACGAGCGCCATCGCGAGCGCGGCGGCGGCGCGCGCGTTCATCGCAGCGTCTCGAGGTACGCGACGATGTCGTGCGCGTCGGCGTCGGGAATCGCCAGCGGCGGCATGCCGCTCCCTGGATTCATCGACGGCGGGTTCTGGATGAAGCGCTGCAGGTTCTCGGGCGTGTTCTGCACCTTGTTGTTGCTGATCGTCGGACGCGCGGCGACGTGCGCGAGCGCGGGCGCCAGCGAGCCCTGCGCGCCTTCGATGCCGGGGATCGCATGACAGGCCGTGCAGCCGTACTGCACGATGAGCTGCTGGCCGTGCGCGGGATTCGCGGCAGACGTCGCGGGCGGCGGCGCGGCCTGCGCGGTCGTCGGTTGGGCGGTGGCGGATTGCGGCGTTTCGGATTTGGCGCAGGCGAGCGACGCGACGAAGAGAACCCAGGCGAGGCGTTTCATCGGCGGCGACTTTACTTCAGCGAGTACAGATACGCGGCGATGTCGCGCGCGTCGCGGTCGGTGACGCCGACGTTCGGCATCGCGCTCTTCGGATCGACCGACTGCGGCGCGCGGATCCAGAGCAGCAGGTTCGCGGGATTGTTCGCGAGACGTCCGCCGAGGTAGCCGCGCGCGGAGAGCTTGTCGAGCGGAGGACCGACGGTGGCGTCCGCACCGGGAATGCCGGGAATGGTGTGGCACGACGCACAGCCGTACTGCCGGATCTCCTGTTTGCCGCGATCGACATTGCCGCCGGTGAGGTGTTCGGCCGAGGCGACGCGCTCGCTCGGATAATCGGAGCAGCGCGCGAGCACGAAGGCGAGGACGAGCATCGTCACGATGCGCGCGCGTCGCTCCGACTCCCCGAGCCACGCGGCGAAGAGCGCGAGACCGATGAGCATGAAGATCACGCCTGCGGGAATCCACATGATGAGGCCCGCGAGCTGCTGGTCTTCGAGCGCATGCGGCGTGTGCGCGGCGTAGGTCGGATACCAGACGTGCCGCGCGAACGTGAGCAGCACGCCGAGAAGGCTGGTGTGCATCGCGGTGGCAAAGACGAAGAAGACCGCGACGCCGTAGCCGACGCGCCCGTAGCGCCCGTGAATGAGCGCCCACCAGAACAGCGCGGCCGTGATGAAGAACATGAGGTGCTGCATCGCGTGCACGGAGGGGTTGTGCAGCGCCCACTCGAACGCGCGCGGGATGTGCCACGCCCACAGCACCACCGCGTGCACGATGAGCACGGTGAACGGGCCGGTCATGGCGTGCCACGCGCGGAGGAACGCGGGCGCGCGCGAGACGGCGAGGAAGCGCGCGCGCGCGTCTTCGCCGAGCCCCCACACTCCCGCGATCATCGGCCGGCCCGCGACGATGAGCGGCGCGGCGACGAGCATCAGCAGCTCGTGCTGCGTCATGTGCACGGAGAAAAGGACGTCGGAGATGCGCGCGATGGGGGAGAGGAGCGCGATGCCGATGGTGAACCACCCCAGCGCGAACGCGCTCGCTTCCCACCAGCGAATGCCTCGGTCGCTTCGTGCGCGCAGCCGCGCGAGTCCGCGGAAGTAGAGACCGAGCGACGCGGTCATGCAGAGGACGACGAGGAGGTTCCAGATCAGTCGCATGGCCGCAGCATCACGAGCGGGACGGTCTGTCCCAGGATCACGAGACCGAAGTAGCAGGCGGCGACGAACGCGCCCGCGGCCATGAAGCGCGCGCGGCTGCGCCAGCGCGGCTCTTTCTCTTCCGACCAGCCGGCCGCGCCGCCCGCATCCGGCGGCGGCCACGACTGCCAGAGCCGCCAGGCGACGACCGCGTCGATGACGATGATGACCAGCGCGAGCGCGGAGACGAGGTAGCCCTTCAGCGGCGACTGCGCCTCGCAGACGCTTTCATGCAGCGAGTAGCAGATCTGCAGATGCAGTCCCCACAGCAGCGGCGGGATGAGCGTCACGGTCCAGAGGCGGACGCTCCCGCGGTCGGGGACGATGTCGGTCTTCGTGTCTTCGCGGATGCTCATGTCAGCTGATGATCGAGTTGCGGAACAGCAGCGAATCGAAGGTGAAGAGTCCCCACAGCAGCGTCCACGCCACGACGACGAACAGCCAGTAGATCGCCGACAGCCGCATGTCCACCATGTGCTTCTTCTCGACCGGGCCGATGAAGAGCAGCGCCGTGAAGACGAGGTTCTCGAACACCCCCGAGACGAGATGGAACGTGTGCATGAAGTAGAAGCCCCAGACGACGGAGCCGTAGGCGTGGCTGTTCCAGTTGTAGCCGATGCTCGTCAGCTCGAGCCACCGCGTCCCGGCCGCGGCGATGCTGATCAATGTGACGAGCACCATGTTGAGCTGGATCACGCGCAGCCGTCCATCGAGCGCGGCGCGGAACGCAATCGCGGTGGGGATGATGCTGATGAGCAGCAGCGCGACGGTCGACGCGGTGACGGCGAGCGGCGCGTTCGCGGCGCCCGCGGGTGGCCACTGCGAGGAGTTGCCGCGCAGATAAACGTACGACGCCGCGAGCATCACGAACATCGTTCCTTCGATACAGATCAGCAGCCAGACGCCCCACCACAGCGGGTCGCGATGGCCGAACGCGAACTTCGGCAGCGACGACACGTCGACGAGACGCCGTCCGATCGGCGCGGGAGTCGTATCAGCGGCCGGCGGTGTCAGCGTCACGGCTGCGGCTCCAGCAGTTCCTTGTGCGGCGGCTTTGGCCAAAACCAGCCGAGCAGGCCGAGTCCCGCGAGGACGAAGCCGATCGGCACGCCCCAAGGGTTGAAGATCGCCGCAATGATGCCGATACCCGCGCCCAACGCGACGAGCGTCGGCGAGATCGACGGGTCGGGCGTCTCGTAGAGATGATCGGGCTCGGCGTCCATCAGCTTCGTGACGAGGATCTCGCGCCGGTCCGTCGCCAGTCCGGTGACGAGCGGCTGATCGGGCTCCATGCTCCAGAGCGGATACCGGTCTCGAACGGTCGGGACGTAGAGGAAGTTGTACGCGGGCGGCGGCGACGCCGTGGCCCACTCGAGGTCCGCGCCGCCCCACGGGTCGTCACCGGCGATGACGCCGATGCGCGCGGAGATCAGCGCGTTGAGCACGAACAGCAGGCTGCCGAGGCCGAAGATGTATGCGCCCACCGTCGCGAGCAGATTGAGGTTCGTCCAGCCGAGGTTCGGGAGATACGTGTATACGCGGCGCGGCATGCCCATGAGGCCGAGCTGGTGCATCGGGAAGAACGTGACGTTGAAGCCGACGAACAGCAGCGAGACGGTGACGACGCTCAGCTTCTCGTTCATCAGACGCCCGGTGAGCTTCGGGAACCAGTACGTCAGCGCGCCGAGCAGCGGGAAGATCGCGCCGCCGATCAGGACGTAGTGGAAGTGCGCGACGACGAAGAAGGTGTCGTGCAGCTGCCAGTCGAGCGGCACCGACGCGAGCATGACGCCGGTGAGTCCGCCGATGAGGAAGATGACGATGAAGCTGAACGAATAGAGGATCGGCGAGTGGAAGTGGATCTTGCCGTGCCACAACGTCGTCAGCCACGAGAAGAACTGGAACGCGGTCGGAATCGTGATCAGCACGCTCGACGCGGTGAAGAAGCTGAGGCCGAGCTGCGGCAATCCCGTCGCGAACATGTGATGCACCCACACGCCGAAGCCGATGAAGCCGGTCGCGATCAGCGAGAGCACCATGCCGAGGTAGCCGAAGTTGGGGCGCTTCGTGAACGCGGAGACGAGCGTCGACATCATCGTCGTGCCCGGAATGAAGATGATGTACACCTCGGGATGCCCGAAGAACCAGAACAGGTGCTGCCACAGCAGGTTGTCGCCGCCTTCCGCCTTGTTGAAGAAGTGCGTGGCGATGAGCCGGTCGGTGGCGAGCATGCCGCTGGCGACCATCACCGACGGCATCGCGAAGATGATCATGAACGAGGTGACGAGCTGCCCCCACACGAAGAGCGGCATGCGATTCAGCGACATGCCGGGCGCGCGGTGCTTGAACACGGTGGCGATGATGCTCACCGCGCCGCCGAGGGCTGCCATCTCCGTGAAGGTGATCATCTGCGCCCAGACGTCGACGCGTTTCCCGGGTGAGAACTCGGGGCCGGAGAGCGGCGTGTACGCGAACCAGCCGGCGTCGGGACCGAAGTTGCCGAAGAGTCCCACGTAGAGCAGCACGCCGCCGATGAGATAGCTGAAGTACGCGAACTGGTTGAGACGCGGGAACGCCATCTGCCGCGTGCCGATCATCAGCGGCACGAAGTAGAGGCCGAGGCCTTCCATCACGGGGACGGCGAAGAGAAACATCATCGTCGAACCGTGCGTGGTGAAGAGCTGGTTGTACAGATCGTTGCTGACGACGTGGTTCTCGGGCAGCGCGAGCTGCGTGCGCATGATCAGCGCTTCGATCCCGCCGAGGATGAAGAAGACGAAGGCGGTGATGATGAAGCGCTTGCCGATGGTGGTGTGGTGGTTGTCGGTGAGCCAGCCCCACAACCCCGTCGGCTTGTGCCACGTCGCGGAGAGTCGGAGATGGAGCTCCTGGTCGTTCATTGCAGCGTCTCCAGATACGCCACCAGCGCGTGCAGGTCGTTCGGTTCGAGCGGATTCGGCGGCATCAGCACGCCCGGCTTGATCGTTTGCGCGTTCGCGATCCAGCCGTGCAGATTGCCGAGCGTGTTGGGCAGAATGCCGGCGCCGAGCGTGCGGCGGCTGGCGAGGTGCGTGAGATCGGGTCCCGTGCGCGCACCCGCGGACGTGCCTTTGATGGCGTGGCACATCACGCAGGTCGAGGTGAGGAAGACCTGCTGGCCGTGCTGCTGATCGGCGGTCTTCGGGAACGGGGCGGGGAGCCGCTGCGCGGTCAGCCAGCGCTCGAAGTCCGCTTTCGGCTCGACGATGACGAGAAAGGCCATCTTCGCGTGCTGCAGGCCGCAGAACTCCGCGCATTGCGCGCGGTACGTGCCGGTCTTGTCGGCGGTGAGCGTGAGCACGCCGTCGTAGCCGGGGATGAGATCGCGTTTGCCGTGGAGGTTCGGAATCCAGAGGCTGTGGATGACGTCGTCCGAGTCGAGGATGAGCTTCACGCGCTCGCCGACCGGGAGATGCAGCTCGTTCGCGGTCTCGACGATCATGTCCGGCCGCGCCTCGGCGTACTGCACTTCCCACCACCACTGATGCCCGGTGATCTTGATCTCGCGCGTGACCTTGTCGTCGACCGGTGAGATGTCACGCCCCGTGGCGATGCTGGTGAAGAGCAGGCCGATGAGGATGACCGTCGTCGCGCTGAGGGCGATGGTGATGAAGCGCGCGCCGCTGCGCGTGGCCTCGTCGCTGAGATCGGCCTGCTTGCGGCGCGCGCCTTTGCGCACGGCGAGCGCGAAGCCGATCAGCATGAGCACGTAGATCACGGCCGTGATCGCGAAGAAGACCCACCACAGCCTCTCGATCGCACGGGCGTACGGCCCGGCGGGATGCAGCGGCGACTGGAACGTGGCGAAGAGGAGCCTCACGGTTTCTTTTTCTCTTCCGTCGATTCTTCTTTCTTCGACTGCTCGGCGACCTTGACCTGCATGTGATCGTCGCGCGACGGGGCGACGGTGGGGTTCACGAGGCCGGAGAGCGAGCGCACGTACGCGACGATCTCCCAGATCTGGTAGTCGGGGATTTTTCCGCCGAACGACGGCATGCCGTTGGGACGCCCTTCGACAATGGTGTCGTGGATGTTTTCCGGATGGCTGCCGTAAACCCAGTAGTTGTCCATCAGCGCGGGACCGATGCCGCCGCCGCCGTGGGAGTGACATCCGCTGCAGTTGTACGCGGCGAAGAGGCGCTTCCCTTCGTTGATGTCGTAGGCCTTCTCTTCCGACGCGTTCCGCACTTCGACTTCGGGCGTCGGCTGGCCGGGCTGCAGTTCCGAGAGACGCACGATGCCGCCGGACGCATGCGAGGCGGCGGGGGAGTGGACGATCTCGCGCTGCTCGCGGCGGCAGGCTGCTGCGGCGAGGAGGCACGAGGCGAGGAGGAGCGCGTTTCTCATGGTGTTCAGAGCTCCGTATCGAGTCGCGGGACGCCGTAGTCGGCGAGGATGCGGTCGATCTCCGGCTTGCGCCGCTCGAGGATCAGCTCGAGCTTCTGGCGCAGCGCGGCGTCGTCGTAGCGCGTGGCGAGGCCGATGTCGAAGACGAACGGCAGGAACGGGAGATCGATCTCCGGCGAGACGGGGACGAGCTCGAGCGGCACCGGCTCGCGTTTGGCGAAGTAGCCCGCCAGCGGACCCCATACGACGGCGAGATCGACTTCGCCGCGCGCGACCGCGTCGATGATCCGCGCGGGCGGATTCGGCTGGCGGTAGTCGCCGTAGACGGTGTAGCCGCGCACGTTGTCGACGATGCCGCGCGCGGCGAGCGCATGCGCGGGCGGCGCGTTCGCTCCGTCATCGCCGATGATCTGGACCCCAATCTTGAGCGCCTTCAGCTTCGGATCGTCGAACGACGTGATGCCGAGGTGCCGGTCGCGGCGCGAGACGAAGACGTAGGTCGAGCGGTAATACGGCCGCGTGACGGCCGCCATGTCGACGCCGGTCGGCAACCCCATCACGACGTCGCACTGCTTCGCCTTCAGCGTATTGCGCAGGAACCCGCGCCGCTGCGCCCACCAGGTGTACTCGACTTTCTCGTGAAGGTCGTTCGCGATGAGGTTCGCGATCTTGTTTTCGAAGCCCTGGCCGGCGCGGTTGGAGAAGGGAAGGTTGTTGGGGTCGGAGCAGACGCGCAAGGTGGGAGCGGGCTGCGTTGGATGGGGCGACTGTGCCGTGCAACACGTGAAAAGCAGAATGAAGAACGCAGAACGCAGAATGAAGAATGTAGAAACGCTCCGCGCATCCGGTCCTCTTTCTACGTTCTGCGTTCTGCGTTCTGCGTTCTTCATTCGCTTTGACTCTTCAGGGCAACGCAAACGTGTAAATCACCCCACCCTTGTTGGTGGCTCCCGGCAAATCCTTCATCGCATTTACAAACCCCAGCGCCGCCGTCGCGTCCCTCGGGTCCAGTCCTCCGGCGACGATCGCGCCGGCCCAGCCGCCGACTCCCGCGGCGATGGTCACGTACTGCTTGCCGTCGGGGCCGCGGTAGGTGACGGGCTGGCCGATGATTCCGCTGGAGGTTTTGAACTGCCAGAGCAGCGTGCCGGTGCGGGCGTCGACGGCTTTGAACCAGCCGTCCATCGTGCCGTAGAAGGCGACGTCACCCGCGGTGACGAGCGCGCCGGACCACACGGGAAAGTTCTCGCGGATCGACCAGACTTTCTTGCGCTGCACCGGATCCCACGCGTCGAACTCGCCGCGATGGCCGCCGGGGCCGGGAACCATGACGACGTTCGCGCCGACGTACGGCGTGCCGGCGATGTAGTTCACGTCCGTGCCCTCGTGCTGCATGCAGAGGTTCTGGTGCGGGACGTAGATGAGGCGCGTCCGCGGCGAGTACGCCGATGGCTGCCAGTCCTTCGCGCCGGGCGCGGCAGGGCAGATGTCGGGGATCACTTTCCCCGTGCCCGGCTCCTTCGCCTTGTTCGGGATGAGGCGGCCGGATTTCAGATCGACGCCGAAGCTCGAGGTGACCGCGCCGTACGCATCGGCGGAGAGCACTTCGCCGGTTGCGCGGTCGAGCACGTACATGTAGCCGTTGCGCTCCGGGCGCACGAGGACTTTGCGCGTCTTGCCGCCGATCGGGAGATCGAGCAGGAGTTGTTCGTTGATGCCGTCGTAATCGAACTCGTCGTGCGGCGACCACTGGTAGTACCAGACCGCCTCGCCGGTGTCGGGGCGGCGCGCGAAGATCCCGGAGGTCCACTTGTTGTCGCCGGGGCGCAGCTCGGGATTCCACGGTCCCGGGTTGCCGGTGCCGTAGTAGATGAGATCGAGCTCGGGGTCGTAGGAGATCCAGCCCCACATCGTGCCGCCGCCGATCTTCCACTTGTCCTTCGGCCACGTGCTGACGCCCAGATCCTTGCCGCGGTCGGTGGCGTAGAACGGCTTGAAGTTCGGGCCGATGAGCACGTCCTTATCGGGACCGGTGGCGTAGGCGCGCCACGCGATTTTTCCCGTTTCGGAATCGAGCGCCGTGACCCAGCCGCGCACACCGAACTCGCCGCCGCTGTCGCCGACGAGCACTTTGTTCTTCACGACCAGCGGCGCCATGGTGATGGTCTCGCCGCGGTTGATGTCGGCGAGCTGCCTCACCCACACTTCCTTGCCGGTCTCCGCATCGACGGCGCACGTGCGACCGTCGAGCGTGTTGAGGAACACCTTGCCGTTCGCGTACGCGGCGCCGCGGTTGACGACGTCGCAGCAGGCGACGCCCTGCGATTCGGTCTCGAGGTTCTGCGGCCGGTACTTCCATTTCGGCGGACCGGTCGGATTCTTCAGATCGATGGCGATGAGATCGTTGGGGAACGGCGTCACGTAGTACATCGTGTCGCCGATGACGAGCGGACCGGCCTCGTGTCCGCGGTCGTGTCCCGTCGACACGGTCCACGCGAGCTTGAGCTGTTTCGCGTTCGAGGTGTTGATCTGCGCGAGGCCGCTGTAGCGCGTCGACGCGTAATCCTTGGCTGGCATCACCCACTGCGCGTCGTCGCGCGAGAGCTGGTGCAGATCCGTTTTCACCGGCGGATTCGATCGCGCGCAGGCGCACGCGCAAAGGACTGCCGCGACGCCGAGGGAGCTAAGGAAGCGCGAAGACATACAACGTGCTCCCTTTCTCCGTGAATTTGGGCAGGTCGCTCATGGCGCTGACGAAGCCGTCGCCGGCGCCGGCGTCGCGCGGATCGAGATCGCCGGAGACGATGGCGCCCGGCCAGCCGCCGACGCCGGTGAGTACCGCGACGTACTGCTTGCCGTCGGGCCCGCGCCACGTCACCGGCTGGCTGATGATTCCGCTGTCGGTCTTGAACTTCCAGAGCGTGTCGCCGCTGCGGGCGTCGAGCGCTTTGAACCAGCCGTCCATGGTGCCGTAGAAAACGAGATCGCCCGCGGTGGCGACGGCGCCGCTGTACGTCGGGAAGCGTTCCTTCACGCCCCACACTTTTTTCCGATGCACGACGTCCCACGCGAGCAGCTCGCCGCGGTTGCCGCCGGGACCCGCGTAGTAACGGATATTCGCGCCCAGATAAGGCGTGCCGGCGATGTAGTTCGCCTCGAGCCCCTCGAAGTCCATGCAGAGGTTTTCGGAGGGCACGTACAGCAGCCCGGTGCGCGGCGAGTACGCGGACGGCTGCCAGTCTTTCGCGCCGGGCACGGCGGGGCAGATCTCGCGAATCACTTTGCCGCTCTTCGGCTGTTTGTCGGGATTCTCGATCGGACGCCCCGTCTTGAGATCGATGCCTTTCGTCGACGTGATGAACGCGTACGGATCGGCGGAGAGCACCTGGCCGTTCGCGCGGTCGATCATGTACATGTAGCCGTTGCGCTCCGCGCGCACGAGCACTTTGCGCAGCTGGCCGCCGGGCAGGTGCAGGTCGAGCAGCGTCGACTCGTTGACGGCGTCGTAGTCGAAGTTGTCGTGCGGCTGGAACTGATACGCCCACTTCGCGGCGCCGGTGTCGACGTCGCGCGCGAAGAGCGTCGCGGTCCACTTGTTGTCGCCGGGACGCAGCTCGGGGTTCCACGGGCCGGGATTGCCGGTGCCGTAGTAGATGAGGTTCAGCTGCGGGTCGTAAGAGATCCAGCCCCACATCGTGCCGCCGCCCTGCCGCCACGATTCGGGCGACCACGTTTTCACGCCGAGGTCTTTGCCGGCGTCGAGCGGGTAGAAGGGCTTGAAGTCGGGGCCGATCAGGCAATCCGTATCGGGACCTGTATGGAATGCCTTCCAGACGGGCTTTCCGGTTTTCAGGTCGAGCGCCTGCAGCCAGCCGCGCACGCCGAACTCGCCGCCCGCATTGCCGACGAGCACTTTGTCTTTGACGATGAGCGGGGCCATGGTGATGGTCTCGCCCTGATTGATGTCGCCGAGGGTCGTCTTCCAAACTTCGGCGCCGGTGTTCGCGTCGAGCGCGATGGTCTGGTTGTCGAGCGTGTTGAAGACGATCTTGCCGTCGCCGAACGCCGCCCCTCGGTTGACCCAATCGCAGCACGCGACGCCTTTCGCGCCGGAGATCACGGCCGGCTTGTACTGCCACTTGAGCGGACCGCCGGGACGCGTGAGGTCGAGCGCGAAGACGGGGTTCGGAAACGGTCCGACGATGTACATCGTGTTGTTCACGATGAGCGGCGCCGCCTCGTGGCCGCGCAGGATGCCGGTCGAGAACGTCCACGCGGCCTGCAGGTTGCCGACGTTCTTCGTGTTGATCTGATCGAGCGAGGAGAAGCGCGTGTTCGCGTAGTCCTTCGGCGCCATCACCCACTGGCCGTCGTCCGCGAGCACGGAGGCGAGGCTCGTCGCGGGCGAACTGGTGTAACGCTGGATGTATGGAAGTTGCTTCGGGCGGGTAGAGTTCGCGCGGTTACAGCCGGCGAAGGCTGTCATGAGAACGAGGCTGCAGGCCACCCACGTCCGCATCAGTTTCGCGTCTGGCGGCTTGCGAAATTCAGACCAGCCTGAGGCTTCACTTTTGCGCGTCGCGCAAGCTGCGCATGGTGATGGAGTAACGCAGCGCCTTCACCGGCGGGATGGAGTGCTGCCACTGCATGCGCGCCGCGCCGCCCAGAATGTAGAGCGCGCGCGGCGCCAGCGGCTGCGCCCACACTTCGTACGACTCACCGCTTTTTCTGCGGAAGCGCATCGTGCATGGCGCGAGCAGCGAGACGCCGAGCACCGGACTGCCGAACATCGGCGCGTCGCGGTGCCAGCCGATCGTCGCTCCCGGCGGATAGCGCGCGACGAGGAACTGCTGCAGCGCTTCCGGCGCGATCTCCGCCGCGGCCGCGCAACGATCGGCCAGCGCGCGCAATCGCGGCGACGGCGGCGTCGTGGGATGGATGCTCCAGCCGTCGTAGTCGTAGTCCCAGCCGAAGTGGATCACCGTCCGCCGCGCGACCTGGCCGCGCATGCGCACCTCATGAAATGGATATCCATCGATCTCCTCCACCAGCGCTCGCTCCTCGTCCGGCGTGAGGAAGTCCGCGACGTAGCGGAGACCGCCGGGCGGCTCAGCGGCTGCGGAGGAGCGTGTCGACCGGCGCGTAGTCATCGGTGAGGAGCGGCACGTCGCCGTACGCCGGCTTCGAATCCGTCAGCTGCTCGATGGCAGTGCCGAGATTCGGGAGCTGTGCCAGCAGGCCGTTCTCGCGCGCGCGGGCCACGAGCGCGGGACGGTCGATGACGAGCGCGCCGTCGCTGGCGAGGAGCTCGCCGCCGGTCATCAGCACGCTCCCGTACACGCTGCCCACGGTCTTGTGCAGGGCGGGCATCAGCTTCGACGCATGGAAGCCGTTGTGGAGATGCAGAATGCCGCCCGGCGTGAGGTGCGTCGAGACCTCGGTAAAAAATTCGCGCGTGGCGAGGTGCGGCGGAAACGTATCGCCGTAGCGGTTGGTCGTGGCCGCGTCGAGGATGATGAGGTCCCAGCGCTCGTTCGTGCGCCGCAGGAACGTGCGGCCGTCGGCGACGTGCAGCCGCAGCCGCGGTCCCGGCGCGACGGTGAAGAAGCGTTGCGCGACGTCGACGACGAGCGGGTCGACGTCGACGGCGTCGACGATCGTGTCGGGGTAGTGATGCATGTATTGCTTCGCCGCGGTGCCGCCGCCGAGGCCGATGACGAGCACGCGCTTCGTCTGCGGACGCATCAGCCGCGCGAGATGCAGCGCGTCGGAGTACGCGTTGCCGGGACCGAACGGGTCGTTGAGCGGCATGCGTGTCTGAACGCCGAGGTTGAAGAGCATCTCGCGCTGGCGCGCGCGGTCGCGGACCGTGACGCGGTGATAGCCGCTGTCGCCGACGAAGAGCACGCGCGTGTTCGGCAGCGGACGGAGCAGCGACTGCTCGAGCGCGGATGAACGCGCGACGAAGACGCTCGTCGCGACGATGACCGCCGCGGCCGCGGAAAGTGCGAGCGCGAGCCGCCGCGTGCCGGCGCGTTCGGCCGATGCGAGCTGCACGAGGAGCGCGGTCGCGAGCGCGGCGGCGCCGACGAGGAGCACCGTGCGGCTGATGCTGGCCAGCCAATCGATGAGGAAGAACGCCGTGGCGAGACTTCCGGCGATGCTGCCCGCGGTCGAGAGCGCGGAGATCGAGCCGGCCGTCGAGCCGCTCGCGCCGGTGCTGGTCGTGAAGAGTCGGATGGCGATCGGCGAGGTGGCGGCGAGGAGGAACGTCGGGATCGCGAAGAGCACGCTCGTGGCGATGAACGCGTGTGTCGCGAGCGCGAGCGACGACGCGGCGATGCGCGGCGAGAGCGCGGCGTCCAGCCACGGCACGGTGAAGAGCGACAGCGCGGAGAGCACCAGCGTTGCGACGAGCGTCTCCGGCCGCGGCCAGCGGTCGCCCGCCCGTCCGCCCGCCCAGTAGCCCGCGCTCATCGCCGCGAGAAAGACGGCGATCACGGTGGTCGTCTCGCGCAGCGCGGCGCCGAACGTTTTGCCGATGATGCGGAACGCCGCGACCTCGAGCGCCATGAGGAGCGCGCCGGCGACGAACACGGCGATGCGCAACGCGTACCGCGACGACGACGATTGCATGCGACGCAGGATAACCCGAGACGCGGCACGCGATTTGACACCTCATGCCTGCGTGAAACGCGTGGTCGTGATCACCGGCGCCTCGAGCGGCATCGGCCATGCGACCGCGCTCGCCTTCGCGCGGCGCGGCGACGCGGTCGTACTCGTCAGCCGCAGCGCGGACGCGCTCGCGCAGGTGGCCGAAGAGCTCGTGCGCGCGGGAGGCGCCGCGCTGGCGATCGCCGGCGACGTCGCGCGCGCCGAGGACCTCGAGCGCGTCGCGGACGCGGCCGTCGCGGCATTCGGCGGCATCGACGTCTGGATCAACAACGCCGCGGTGGGGGAGTGGGCGCTCGTCGAGGAAATGACTCCCGCCTCCATGCGCCGCGTCGTCGAAGTGAACCTCCTCGGCGTGATGTACGGCACGCGCATCGCCATCCCGCATCTCCGCGCGCGCGGCCGCGGCGTCATCGTGAACGTCTCGTCCGCCGTCGCCGAGCATGCGGTGCCGCTGCTGTCGACGTATTCGGCGACGAAGGCCGCGATCAAGTCGTTCAACGACGCGCTGCGCATGGAACTGCGCGCGACTCACGCGCCGATCGACGTCGTCTCGATCCTCCCGGCGTCGATCAACACGCCGTTCTACCGCTGGGGCGCGTCGCGCCTCGGCGTGCGGCCGCATCCCATCTCGGTCATCTATCCGCCGGAGGAAGTCGCGCGCGCAATCCTTCGTGCGGTGGATCGGCCGCAGCGCGACGTTTACGTCGGCTCGCTCGCAAAGTTGATGGCGTGGGGCACCCGCCTCAGCCCGCGCGCGCTCGACTGGTACATGCTGCGCGGCCGCAACTTTTTCCGCCAGCAATACAGCACCACAGCCGATGCAGGGGAGTCGAACCTCTTTCACACCGCGCACGAGACCGACGTCGACGGCGATTACTCCGACGAGTCGCGGCGCGCGAGCGTCTACACGCGCACGGTGGAACTGCATCCGGGATGGCGTCGCGCGGCAGGGTTGCTCGGCGTCGCCGCGCTGTTCGCGCTCATGCGGCGTTCGCGGCGCTGAGGCTTCAACGTCAGCAGACGTTTTCGCGCGGGAACGGGATCACGGCACCCTCGGACGCCTTCTCTTCCTGCTGGCGTTCCGCGGAGATCGTCCGGGCGGCGGCGGTGATCAGGTCGCCGAGGACGTCGATGTCGAAAGGCTTGCGCAGGATCGAGTGCACCATCGACCCGTCGAGGCGGCGCAGCGCCGCGGAGTCCCCCGCGCTGACGACGATGATCGCCGGTCTGGCGCCGCCGCGCTGGCGCACGTAATCGATGAGCGCGAAGCCGTCGACGTTCGGCATCATCAGGTCGACGACGAGCACCGCATACGACTTCTCCTCGAGGCGCTGAATGGCTTCCGCGCCGTCGCGGGCGCTGTCGACCGGAAAGCCGGCGCGCTCGACGATCTTCGCAACGAGCGCACGGATGGCCGGTTCGTCATCCACCACCAGCACGTTGGCGACCTCGGGACCCTTAACCAAGGACATTGTCAGGCGCTCTAAGCAATAATCAAGCCGTTCTCTTCCTCATCCTCTTCTTCTTCCAGATCGCCGTTCGCCGCGACCTGCGCGTGTCCGAGCGCCGCGACCAGGCCGACGCCGCCGAGCACGTTGCCGAGCAGCACGGGTAGAAAGAAGCCGATGAAGAACTCGCTCCATCCCGCTTTCCCGATGAACAGCAGGAAGATGGTTTCGATCGTTCCGATGATGACGTGCGGGAGTTGCGCGGCGCCGATGGTGTACGTCAGCAGCACGATCACGAGGACGTGCGCGTTCTCCGCGTACGGCAGCAGCCAGACCACGAGCGCGATCAGCCACCCCGCGAAGATGCCGCGCAGGAACTGCACGCCGAACGTATGGCTCGTGCTCTGCGTGGCCAGCGCCTTCAGCGCCGCGAAGACCTCGCCGTCGACGAGCTCCGTGCGCGCGAGCACGAACGCGAAGATCAGGCAGCCGATGACGTTCGCGACGAGGACGATGCCCCAGACCCGCAGCACGTTCGCGAACGTACGCGCATCGCGCCGGTGAAAGAGCGGCAGCATCACCGTGAGCGTGTTCTCGGTGAAGAGCTGCTGGCGGCCGATGATCACCAGGACGAAGCCGAGCGTGTAGCCGAGCGCGGTGACGAGCGGCTCCCAGTGCGCCTGCGGCAGATGCGCGCGCAGCACGCCGCTGCCGAGGAAGGAGAAGCCCATGTAGAGGCCCGCGGCGACGCCGGACCACGCCAGCGCGGACGACGTCCGCTCGAGCTCTCCCACGCCTTCCTCGAAGATGGAGTGGTGAACGGTGGCGGTTGTCGGCGAGGTGCGCCCTTCGGTTTCTTCCGACATCGTCTTTGCGCTGCGTGCAAAAAGCGCGCTGAGGCATCGGAATCGCAAACGAGGCGGGGCGTGGGTCCGGAAACCGCCCGTCCTCTGATCCTGCTCGTCGAGCCGCACGAGGAGCACCTCGCGCGCGGGGAGGAGTTCCTGCGCGGCGACTGCTCGTCGTCGTTCGACGTCGCCACCGCGCGCAATCTCGACGACGCGCGCAAGGTGCTCGACGACGTCGCGCGGACGAAACAGCCGCTCGTGCTGCTGCTCGTCCGCCACGTGCTCGACGAAGGGAAGTTCCGCGAGCTGCTCGCGCGCGCGAAGGAAGTGACTCCGGGCGTGCGCGTCATCCTCTACGCCGACGATCTCGATCCGGGGTTCGCCGCCGCCGCGAAACGCGACGGCCTCGTCGACATCAGCATCGCCGAGCCGTGGGAAGCGCCCGAGACGTCGTTGCAGCCGATCGTGCGCGACGCGTTGCGCGCGTGGGAGACGACCGGTGCGACGAGCGCACTGGCGGCGAACGACATCGTGCAGATCATCGGCGATCAGTGGGCGCCGCGCTGCCACGACGTGCGCGATCTCATGGCGCGGCATCGCGTGCCGTATCAGTGGATCGAGACCGGCTCCGAGGACGAGGACGACGAGGATCGCGACCCGACGACGCGCATCGTGTTCCCCGACGGCACGGAGCTCGTCGATCCGTCGGACGAAGACCTCGCGCAGAAGCTCGGCTTCAGCACGTCACCCGAGGAGTCGTTCTACGACCTCGTGATCGTCGGCGGAGGTCCGGCGGGACTCGCGGCGGCGGTGTACGCGAGCTCGGAAGGACTGCGCACGGTGATCATCGAGCGCGACGTGCCGGGCGGGCAGGCGGGATCGAGCGCGCTGATCGAGAACTATCTCGGATTTCCGGACGGCCTGTCGGGCGCGGAGCTCGCGTCGCGCGCGGTGACGCAGGCGCAGAAGTTCGGCACCGAGATCCTGCTCACGAAATCCGCGACCGGGTTGCGCGACGATCGCGGCTATCGGCTCGTGGAGCTCGACGACGGCACCGAGATCGTGAGCCATACCGTGCTGCTGGCGATGGGCGTAGCGTACCGCCGCTTCACCGGCGCGGGCGCGGAACGCCTCGCCGGCTCCGGAGTCTACTACGGCGCCGCCGCCGCGGAGGCCGCCCGCTTTCGCGGCCGCGACGTCTGTCTCCTCGGCAGCGGCAACTCCGCCGCGCAGGCCGCGCTGCTGCTCGCGCGCTACGTGCGGCGTCTGACCATCATCACCATCGACGAGTCACTCGAGACGACCATGTCGCGCTACCTCGTCGACCGCATCGAGTCGCTCGAGAAGGTCAAGCTGTTGACCAAGACGAGCGTGGTCGAGGTGAAAGGGGAGGAGCGCGTCGAGGCGGTGGTCGTCGAGAACACGGAGACGAAGGAGCAGCGCGAGCTGCGCACCGACGCGCTCTTCATCTGGATCGGCGCGAAGCCGAACACGGAGTGGCTCTCCGACACGGTCGTCCGCGACAAACAGGGCTTCATCGTCACGGGACGCAAGCTGCACCGCAAGCAGCTGCCCGGCTGGCCGGAAGACGTCTGGCCCGCGCCGCTCGAGAGCAGCATGCGCGGCGTGTTCGTGGCCGGCGATGTAAGGCACGGCTCGGCAAAGCGCGTCGGCTCGGCGGTGGGAGAAGGGGCGATGGCGGTGCAGCTCATTCACGGATACCTGCGCGAGAGATAGTTCGACGCGGCGCTGTGCGCCGCTTGAATGAAGAATGCAGAACGCAGAATGAAGAACGTAGAAAAAAGCACCAGTCGTCCGTTCTCAATTCTTCATTCTGCGTTCTGCGTTCTTCATTCGGTTTTTCTCAAATACTGGCCTGCCGATTGCTGAGCTTCACTTGCGGGAGACGCAAACTTTTCCGGAGGGGTGCTTTGCAATACACGATCGAAGCACGCGAACTGACGAACGAATACACCCACCGCCCTTCGTATGACGGCGAGGCCCGCCGGACCGTGGTCGAGGCCACGAACGCGACCGACGCGATCGCGCAGTACATCACCGAAAGCGACTGCGAGCTGGTCAGCTTCATGCGCCCCGCCCGCGGTCTCGAATCGATTGCGACGGTGAAGAAGGAAGACTCGGTCTTCCTCGTGCGCGTCTACGCCGCCTGACGCCGTAAGAAGAATCCGAAGCACGAAAGCGACGCCGCGGGCGTCGCTTTTTTTGCGTCCGCGTTCTGTACAATCCCGCCCGCATGAGTGCGGTCTGGGCGCTGCTGGCGTTTGTGATGACTCTCGCCGGCGGCGGGTTCGCGTTCCGCTACCGCAGCTCGCTGCAGGCGATCATGGCCTTCTCGGCCGGCCTGCTGATCGGCGTCGTCTTCCTCGATCTGATGCCGGAGCTCTTCGACCTGTCGCACAGCCATGCTCTGCCGATCCGCTGGCTGACGCTCACGGTCGTCGGCGGCTTCGTCGGCATCTTCCTCCTCGAGAAGCTGACCATCATCCACAGCGAAAAGTCGCACGACACGCCGGGCCACCACCACAACGTCGGCCTCGCTGGCGCGATCGGTCTCTCGTTCCACAGCTTCCTCGACGGCCTCGCCATCGGCGTCGGCTTTCAGGCGGGCAACGAGGTCGGCATCGTCGTGCTGCTGGCCGTCGTCGCGCACGATTTCGCGGATGGCCTCAACACCGTGACGTTCATGCTGGCCACGCGCAACAGCCGCTGGCGCACGCTGTCGCTGCTGATCGTCGACGCGCTCGCGCCGGTCGCAGGCGCGCTCTTGACGAACGTGCTGCACATCGACCCGCGCATCCTCGCCTTCCAGCTCGCGTTCTTCGCCGGCTTTCTCCTCTACCTCGGCGCGAGCGATCTGCTCCCGCACGTCCACGAGCGTCCGCGCCCCGCGCTCATCTTCTCGACGCTCGCGGGACTCGCCACCGCGGGCGGCATCGTGGCCGTGCTCGAGCAGCTCTGAGGCTGAGCCGTTCAAACGCTCTTCGTGTTGTCCTTCGGATTCCGGTCGATCAGTTTGTTGAACGGATCGATGCCCGCGCGCTTCGGCTTCTCGCTGACGACGACCGTGAACGTCTCCGACGCTTTCGTGATGTGCCGCTTCTCGGAGAAGAGCACCTTGTCGTCGTCGCCGAGGACGCCGATGTCGATCCAGTCATCGACCGGCACCGGCTGTTCCTCGCCCTTTGCATCGGAGCGCAGCTTCTTCGCCGCGACCGTCATCGTGACGACGTACTTGCCGTCGGCGCGTTTGGTCGCGGACGCGTCGCGCGCCTCGACGTCGTAGAGCGTGATGCGCTCGAAGAGATCGGTGATGAGGTTCTGCCGGTCCGCGGGCGCGACGGCGCGGAAGTAGCGCACGAGCTCCGGCGCCGTCGTGTACGGCGGCTGCTGGAAGCCGTAGTCGCGGAGGAACTTCGCCAGCGCCGCGTTGACGCGGTCCTCGCCGATCGCATCGCGCAGGTCGTACATCACGAGACTGCCCTTGCGGTAGTGGATGTAGCCCTGGTCTTCGACGCGCACGAGCGGCATCTCCGCCACGAGCTCGCCGCCGCGGTCGCGCAGATAGCGATCGAGCTCGTACTTTAAGAACTTCTGCATCTTCGCCGGGCCGTACTCGTGCTCCTGCACCATGAGCGCGGAGTACTGCGCCATCGTCTCGCTGAGCATCGTCGAGCCCTGCACGGCGCCGCCGATGACCTGATGCGCCCACCACTGGTGCCCGACCTCGTGCGCGGTGACGTAGTAGACGTAGTCGATGGCGTCCTTGTCGCGCAGGTCGGCGATGAAGCCGATCGATTCGGAGAAGGGGATCGTGTTCGGGAACGACTGCGCGAAGCGCTCGTAGCGCGGGAACTCGAGAATGCGCACCTGGCGGTGCTGGTAAGGCGAGAAGTGCGCGGTGTAGTAGTCGAGCGACTTCTTCACCGCGTAAATCATGCGGTCGACGTTGTACGGATGCTTGGCGTCGTAGTAGACCTCGATCGGCATGCCGTGCCACTGGTCGCGCTTCACGGAGTAACGCGCGGAGAGATACGACCAGAAGCCGAGGATCGGCGAGGTGGTCTTGTAGCGGAAGTAGCGGCGGCCGTTCGCGGTCCACGTCCGCTGCAGGTAACCGGGCGCGATCGCGGTCTGATCGGCGACGGTGGAGACGGTCGTGTCGAGGTTCAGCCAGTCGGAGTCGGTGGAGATGTAGTTGTTGCCGCGCGCGGCGAGATCGGTCGCGGGGCGCATGCGCTCGAGCGGACCGAGGCCGTTGCGCCGGCGCTTGTTCGGATCCTGCAGCTCGAGACCGCGCTGGTAGCCGAGGTGCGGGAAGTACTGCGAGCTGTTGATGAACGTCCCGTTCGCCACGACCTGCGTGTTCGACTCGCCGTTGACGAAGCCGCGCGCGGCGAAGGCGGTGTGGAACGTGAGCGGCAGCGACGCGCCCGGCGCGAGCGGCGCCGCGAGCGTGTAGATCGTGTAGCCGAGCGTGCGGTCGTCGCTCTTCACGCGCGCGCCGGGAATGGAGATCTCCGTGGTGGTCAACACGTTGACGTCTTCGACGACGTGCAGCTCGGCGATCGGCGCGGCGGTTTTGTTGACGAGCGTGTAATGGCCGCGGATGTCGACCGCGCGGCGCTCGGGGAAGAGATCGACGTCCGCGGCGACGTCGGTGATGCGCGGCTGGGCGACGCGCTCGAAGCGCTTGTATTTCTTCTCGTAGTCCGCCTGCAGCCGCTCGCGCTCCTTCGTCGTGCGGTAGCGATTGAGCACGTTGGTGTTGTGGTAGATGTAGGCGCCGATCCCCGCGAAGCCGATGACGAACAGCGCGAGCGCCGCCGCGACGCGGCCGTTGAAGCGCTGCCGCGCCAGGCTGCGCCGCTGCCGCAGTCCGCTTTCCGTGCCGCGTACCCAGAAGAGATGCGCGGCGACGAGGAGGATGGCGACGAACAGGAGCCAGTACGAGTCGAAGGCGACGATCGGCTTCACGAAGTGGCCGAAGCCGTTCATGTCCGAGTAGTCGAACGGCGGCACGGAGGCGAAGCGGTAGAGGCGATGCTCGTGGTCGAGCGCGGGGAGCGCGCGGCTGACCACGAAGTAGAGCATCACGCCGAGGAAGCCGACGAATTTCTGGTTGAACAGCACCTGCATCACGAACGCGAGCCCGGTCAGCAGCGCCAGCCAGACGCCGATCTGCAGCACCGACTTCGCGTACACGCCGAGCTCGTAGTGGTGATAGCCCTTGACGGTCTGGATGAGGATCGTGGTCAGCACCGCCGCGACGAGGGTCGTGAAGACGACCAGCACCAGCGACGTCAGCTTCGCCAGCCACTGCGTCCACGTCGGCACCGGCATCGCGTCGACGACGTCGCTCAGCTTCAGGTTGCGCTCGCGCCAGACGATGTCGCCCGCGTAGAACGCCGCGATCAGCAGCGCGAAGATCGCGAAGTTGCCCTGGATCACGTCGACCATGAGGTGGGTGGCGGGATACACCGGCGTGCCGAAGAGGTCTTCGAAGCTGACCGCGCCGCCCCAGACGTTCAGCACGCCGAGCAGCAGCATGATCGCGAAGGGGATGCTCTTGAAGATGCCGCGCGTCTCGAGGCCGACCGTCGCAAAGTACTGCGTCCACGAGGAGCGGCCGCCGAAGCGTTGCGCCACGTGCGGCAGCGTCGCGGCCGGCGCGGCGACGTCCGCTTCTGCAATCGCCTCCGCCTTGCGCGCGCGGCGCGACGCCTTGCGCGTGCCGGTGGTGAAGCGGAAGCGCCAGAACGTGAACGCGAGCACGGCCAGCGCGAGCCCGAGCCACAGCACGCGGTTCCAGAGATAGATGCCGCCGAGCGGCAGCACCTGCGTGTTCTTCTGAAAGACCGTCCAGTAGCGCGTGGCCACGCCGAACGCGGTGAAGCCAAACGGATCGAGCAGCGCGCCGAGTTTCTCGTTGTCGATGTCTTCGAGCAGCGAGCCCGCGACGGCGTACGCGACGAGGAACGCCACCACGCTCGCGTATGTCGCCATCAAACTGCGCGTCAGCGCCGCGACGGAGAAGAAGATCGCGCCGGCGAGCAGCAGGTTCGGGATGACCAGGAAGACGATCGAGAAGACGTACGGGTACAGCTCGAACGGTCCGAGCCGCGCCTTCTCGAGCCACGGCATCACGCCGCCGATCACGATCGCCAGCGCGACGCCCGTGTAGACGAGCACGGCCACGGTGAACGAGCCGAGGAAGCGGCCGGCGAGGAACTGCAGCCGTTTGATCGGCGCGCTGAAGAAGAGCGCGTCGGTGCCGAGCTCGAAGTCGCGATGGATCGAGTTCGCTACGAAGGCGGTGGTGGTGAGGATCCCGAAGATGCTCATCACCAGGAGGAACTGCATGATCACGAACGGCGCGTTGCGGTGCACGTTGCCGACCGCGCCGCCGATCTGCACGGCGTCCGTGGTCACCGCGCCGAACGTGAGCAGAAAGTACGAGAGCAGGAGGATGTAGAACAGCGCGCCGCGGAGGTGATACCGCAGCTCGAACCGCGCGATGGCTCCGAACACTACGCTGCCTCCGCCTGATGCAGCGTCGAAAAATAAACGTCGGCGAGGCTGGCGGGCACCGGCTCGAACGAGACGTCCGGCTGCGCTTCACTGAAGACGTGCACGACCGTGCGTCCGCTCACCAGGCGCGTGGAGATGACGGCGTGCTCGCGCTGATACGCGGCCAGCTCGTCCTTCGCGATCGTCCGCCGCCAGATCTTGCCGTCGACCTCGCGCATCGCCTCGAGCGGATCACCCTGCGCGAGCACGCGGCCGTGCGAAATGATGGCCATGCGCGAGCAGAGGTCGCTCACGTCTTCGACGATGTGCGTCGACAGGATGACGATGACGTTCTCGCCGATCTCCGCGAGCAGATTGTGAAAGCGCACGCGCTCGCCGGGGTCGAGTCCCGCGGTCGGCTCGTCGACGATGATCAGCTTCGGATTGCCGAGGAGCGCCTGCGCGATGCCGAAGCGCTGGCGCATGCCGCCGGAGAACGTGCCGAGGTTCTGTTTGCGGACTTCGAAGAGATTCGTGCGCTGCAGCAGCGCGGTGACGATCTCGCGGCGCTCCTTGCGATTCTGAATGCCCTTCAGGATCGCGAAGTGATCGAGCAACGCCTCGGCCGACACGCGCGGGTACACGCCGAACTCCTGCGGCAGATAGCCGAGCACGCGGCGGACTTCGTCCTTGCGGCGCAGCACGTCGAGATCGCCGAGGAGGATCGAGCCGGCGTCGGCTTCCTGCAGCGTCGCGATCGTGCGCATCAGCGTCGACTTGCCGGCGCCGTTCGGTCCGAGGAGGCCGAACATGCCGGTGGGGATCGTCAGCGTGACGTTCTGCAGCGCGCGAACGCCGTTGGAGTACGTCTTCGAGAGGCCGTCAATGCGCAGTTCGAGGGACATGCGCCGCTTATACGGAATTGCGGCAGAGGAGTTTTGCGTCGAAACGACGCCTCTTTCGCGCCGCGCTGACGTTCTGTTGCGCGCGGGATGCTACCCTGCGCGCGGTCGTTTCTCGTCCCCCGAAATCCGTTCGCGCAAGGTAGGAGGTGGGTGTGCTCCGTTTCCGCTCCGGATTCCTGGTCGTGGCCTGTCTGTTCGCGCTGCAGCTCGCCGCGCAGCCGCTCGTCAAATCGGCCATTCAGGTCGATCCCGGCAACAAGAAGCAGACGGGCGCCACATTCGGCTACCGGCTCACGTACAACTGCAGCAGCACCTCGGGACCATGCCTCAACGCGAGCGTGACCGACCTCCTGCCGGCGGAAGTGCAGCTCGTCTCGACCGTGCCCGCGAGTCCGACCGGAGACGTCGCCGCGATCAACACGACGCCGAACTTCGGCGGCACCGGACGCACGCGCGTGCAGTTCACGTTCATCAATCCGCTGCCCGCGGGCAATAGCGGGGACCTCATCATCAACGTGAAGTTCCCCAACGGTTCGACTCCCGACGGCACCGTCGCGACGAACACCGCCGACGGGACGAACCTCGGCCCGTCGCCCGGCACGATGACCACGCCGCCGGTGAACGTCACTGCGGTCGCGGCCGAGAATGCGACGCTCTCGAAGACGCTAACGACGTCGCCGGCGAATCTCAACATGCCCGAGACGTACCGGCTGCGCATCGCGAACTCGAACGCCGACGGCACGCTGAACCTCACCTCGATCGGTCCCGTCGTCGATACGCTGCCCTCGGGAACGGTGTTCAACGGCGCGACGCCCGCCGCCGACTGCCAGCCCGGCTGCGTCGGCACGACGCCCGCGACCGTGACGTGGACCTCGCCGTGCGCGACGCCGCTCACGCCCGGCAGCAACTGCGACGTCAGCGTCAACGTCACGTTCCCGTCGGCGACGTTTCCGTCCGGCACGAGCGTGACGAACACCTTCACCGCCGACGCGACGCCGCTCGGCAAGCCGTCGGAGAACCTCGGCGTCGGCTCGACGACGCACAACGTCACGACGTTCGTGCCCTCGCCCGGCGCGGCACTGCAGAAGAACGTCTCCGGCAGCTCGCCGAATCCGCCGACGCTCAACCAGACCTTCAGCTACGAGCTCGTGCCGTCGAACAACGGCAACGTGCCGCTCGACAACCTCGTCATCATCGACACGCTGCCGGTCGAGCTGCAGCTCGCCAGCGTCACCACCGGCGCGTACAACAATCTCTCCGACTTCGCCGCGGGCGAGGGCGTGCGCGTCAGCTACGAGAAGAACACCGCGCCCGGCGTCTTCACGCTGTGGGGCAGCTCGCCGAACACGACCACCAACACGACGCTCACCGCGCCGCCTCCCGGCCTCGGCGCGGGCGAGTACGTCACGCGCGTGCGCTGGGAGTACGGCCAGGCCGCCGCCGGGATGTCGGCGTCGACGCGGCCGCAGATCACCGGACGCATCATCAATCCCGACAACGCCGGCGGTCCCGTCGCAGCCGGCGACACGATCCAGAACTGCGCCGCCCTCACCTCCCTCTACACCGCCGGTCCGACGAACGTCACGCGCAACGCCTGCCGCTCCTTCACGCTCAGCGGTCCGTTCGTGCAGCTCAATCCCGCGAAGGATCTCCTCTCCGGCGGCGGTCCCTTCAATCCCGGACAAAGCGTCGCCTGGCGTCTGCGCGTGCGCAGCGCCGCGCAGTCGAGCGATCCCGCGCCGCTGGAGGATCTCGTCGTCACCGATCTCCTGCCGGTCGATCTCGTCTTCGTCAGCTGGACGTTCGACGATCAGGCCACGGGCCTGCCCGCGCCGCAGAACTTCACGCAGATCCCGAACTTCGCCGGCACCGGCCGCACGCTGCTGCGCTGGAGCTGGAACGCCGGCAGCGGCAATCTCGGCGTCAATCAGCAAGTCTGGATCAACATCAATACGACCATCCGCAACGGCGCACAGTCCGGAAGTCTGTCCAACGACGTGACCATGGACTCCGACGCGCCGTCGCTCGCCCTGCGCTGCAGCGGCTCGTCGCAGCCGGACGCGCTCGACTACGACGGCGACGGCGACACCGCGGAGACGCTCTGCCGCGCCACCGGCACGCTCACCGTGGCCGGCATCGCGCAGCTCGTCTCCAGCAAAACGATCAAAGGCACGTGCGACGGCGGCGCGGTGTCGTCTTCCGCGGGCACGCTCACGGGCGGCGGCATCGAATACCACCTGCGCGTGCAGAACGTCGGCACCGTGCCGATGCAGAACTTCGTGCTCGTCGACATCCTGCCGTTCGTCGGCGACACCGGCGTGCGCGACACGAACCCGCGCGGCTCGCAATGGTCGCCGCTCCTCGCCGCGCCGATCGTGCCGCCATCGGGCACGACCATCTACTACTCGACGTCCGGCAATCCATGTCGCGGGGAAGTGGGCGGACCGACGACGAGCTGCGATCCGCCGAACTGGACGTCCGTCGCGCCCGATCCGATCACGAGCGTGCGTTCGTTCAAGCTCGAATTCGGCAACCGCGTCGTCAATCCGTTCGACTTCATCGAGTTCACGTTCGTCATGACGACGCCGGGCAACGTGCCGCCCAGCGCGATCGCGTACAACTCGTTCGCGTATCAGGCCGACCGCGCCGACGGACTCGGCTCGCTCGCCGCCGAACCGCAGAAGGTCGGCATCGCGCTCGGCGCCTGCGACGCCGCAAGCCTCGGCGACTACGTCTGGCTCGACACGAACGACGACGGCATCCAGAACGACGGACCGACGGGACTCAACGGCGTGCCGGTGACGCTCTATTCGCCCGGCGCCGACGGCGTCGTCGGAACGCTCGACGACGTGCCGCTCGCGTCGACGATCACCAGCGATTCGCCCACCGGCGCGCCCGGCTGGTACACGTTCCCGGGACTCGCGCCCGGCGCCTACTACGTCCACATCGTGCGCCCGCCGAATCACACTCCGTCGGCGCGCGACACGACGAACGACGCGGAAGACTCCGACGGCGATGCGAACGGCAACTCCCACCTCGTCACGCTCGCCGCGAACCAGAACGATCCGACCGTCGACTTCGGCCTCGTGCCGACCGCGTTCGGCGCCGCCGGCGACTACGTCTGGTTCGACAGCAACCACGACGGCATCCAGAACGAGCCGGTGACGAATGGACTCAACGGCGTCACCGTGCATCTCTATCTCGACAACGGCAACGGCACCCGCGAGCCGGGCGCCGGCGATCCGCTCATCGCCACGACCGTCACCGCCGACGACGTGTATGGACGTCCCGGCTACTACCTCTTCGAACATCTCGCGCCGGGCCTGCCGTACTTCATCGAGTTCGTGCAGCCCGCGGCCGCGACGTCCGCGACGACGCCGAACGCGGGCGGCGACGATGCCGCCGATTCCGATCCCGACGCCGCCGGCCTCACGCCGATCTTCAGCGTGGCCGCGCTCGAGACGAACCGCACGTTCGACGCCGGCTTCATCCTGCCGTCCGGCACGCTCTCCCTCGGCGATCAGGTCTGGCGCGACACCGACAACGACGGCGTGTACGAACCGCAGAACGGCGAGAGCGGCATCGACGACGTCCGCCTCGATCTCTATCGCGACGTGAACAACGACGGCGAGCCGACGCTCGACGAGTTCTCCGGCTCGTCCACCACCGCGACGTCCGGCGGCTTCGCCGGCCGCTATCGCTTCGACAACCTCGCGCCCGGCAACTACATCGTCGTCGTCGCGCCCGAGAACTTCAACGGCGGCGGCGCGCTCGCGGGACTCACCACGAGCACCGGCAACGATCCCGCGCCCGATCCCGACGACGACGTGAACGGCGACGACAACGGCACCAACGTCGGCGCGCTCGTCGCCAGCGATCCGGTGACGCTCACCGACAACGGCGAGCCGACGTCGGAAGACGGCAACAACGACACGAACCTCACCGTCGACTTCGGCTTCATCACCGGCAGCGTGACGCCGCTGCTCTACGATTACGGCGACGCGCCCGACGTCGGCGCGGGCGTCGCGCACAACGACTACAACACGACCGCGCTCGACAACGGTCCGCGCCATCAGCTCGGCGTCTCGAACGCCCCGTACCTCGGCGCGTGCGTCGACAGCGACGGCGGTTTCGCGCAGAACATCGCCGCGAACGCTGACGATCTCGCCGCCGGAACCACGACCGGCACCTGCAGCGGCGGCGACGACGAGGACGGCGTCGCGTTCAGCGGCTCGTTCACGCCCGGCGCGACGGCGGCGTTCTCCGTCACGTCCGGCGGTCCCACGCCGTGCACGCTCGACGCGTGGGTCGACTGGAACCAGAACGGTGTTTTCAACGACAACGGCGAACAGATCGCCGCGTCGCTCGTCATTCCCATCGGAGCGCCGACGGTTCTCAATCCGGCCGTGCCCGCGAACGCGCTCCCTGGCACGACCTACGCGCGCTTCCGCTGCTCGAGCGCCGGCGGCCTCGCACCCACCGGTCCCGCGGCCGACGGCGAGGTCGAGGACTACGCCGTCACCGTGACCGGCGCCGACTTCGGCGACGCGCCGGCGAGCTACGGCTCCGCCGAGCACGTCGTCGATCCGCTCGTACCGTTGTACCTTGGTACCTGCGTCGACACCGAGACCGCGTCGCAGGACAGTGTCGGCGCAAATGGCGACGATCTCGCGACCGGCACGAGCCGCATCGGCACTTGCGCCGACGACGAGGACGGCGTCGTGCTGACGTCGACCTTCGCGACGTGCGATCCGGCATCGTTCACCGTGACCAGCAGCGGCGCGGCGAAACTCGACGCGTGGATCGACTACAACGGCGACGGCGACTTCGCCGACGCGGGCGAACAGATCTTCATCAACGTCCCCGTGATCGCCGGCGCGAACGCGCTCACCACGACCGTGCCGTGCAACGCTACGTCAGGCCTGACGTACGCGCGCTTCCGCCTCTCGTCCGCCGGCGGCTTGACGCCGACGAGCGACGCCGCGGACGGCGAGGTCGAGGACTACGCGTTCACCATCGGCGCGGTCGACTTCGGCGATGCGCCCGATTCGTACGGCACCTCGCTCGCGGCCGACGGCCCGCATCACATCCTCGTCACCGGCTTCTCCCTCGGCGCGACCGTCGATGCGGAGAGCAACGGCCAGCCGAGCAGCGGCGCGACCGGCGACGGCGCGGATGAAGACGGCGTCCTGCTGCCGTCCGCACTCGTCGCCTGCTCGACGCAGAACGTGACCGTGACGCTGACGAACACCGCCGGCATCGCCACGCCGCGCCTCGACGCATGGATCGACTTCGACGGCAACGGCACGTTCGACGCCGGCGACCGCATCGCCACGTCGCTCGCGGTGAGCGCCGGCGCGAACGTCATCCCCGTGAACGTGCCGTGCAACGCGCACACGTCCGCCAGCTACGCGCGCTTCCGCCTCAGCTCCACCGGTATCGCCACGCCCACCGGCGCCGCAACCAACGGCGAGGTCGAGGACTACGCCATCGACGTCGAAGGTCTCGACTTCGGCGATGCGCCCGATCCGACGTATCCGACGCTCCTCGCGTCGAACGGCGCGCGGCACGTCGTGCTCGTCGCCAACAATCCGACCCTCGGCCCGAGTGTCGATACGGAAGCCGACGGCGCGCCGAGCGCCGGTGCCGACGGCGACGACACGGCCGGCATCGACGACGAGAACGGCGTGACGTTCGCGGCCAGCTACGTCTCCGGCACCGACGGCACCGTCACGCTGCAGGCCGGCGCCACCGGCGGCTTCGTCAATCTCTGGGTCGACTACAACCACGACGGCGACTGGAACGATGCGGGTGAGCACGTCGTCACCGATCAGCTGCTCGCCGCGAACACCGCGCAGTCGTTCCCGATGACGGTGCCGCTCAACACGCCGGCGGGAACCGCCGTGGCCCGCGCGCGCATCTCGTCGCAGACCGGCCTCGGTGTCACCGGACTCGCGCCCGACGGCGAAGTCGAGGATCACCTCGTCACGATCGTCGCGGAGAGCCCGCGCATCGGCGTGGCGATGAACGTGACGTCGACGTACACCGGCACCTGCGGCGTCTACGATCTCGTCTTCGACGTCCGCCTCGAGAACCTCGGCAACGTCGCGCTGTCGAACGTGCAGGCCACGACCCCGCTCGCGAGCGTCTTCGTGCCGCCGGCGACGTACAGCGTCACGTCGATCACCAGCAGCGACCTCGCCGTCGACCCGGCGTACAACGGCGCGTCGAATCAGAACCTGCTGCTCGCCGGCGCGACGCTGCAACCCGGACAGACCGCGATCGTGCACATCAACGTCCACCTCGTCGCGAACTGCGAAGACAAGACGTACAACGTCTCGACCAGCGGCAGCGGCCAGTCGCCCGAAGGGGTGACGGTGACCGACATCTCGCAGAACGGCACGGATGCCGATCCCGACAACGACGACGATCCGTCGAACAACGACGTCGCCACGCCGGTCGTCATCCAGCAGATCCTCCCCATCCCAACGCTCGACGAATGGGCGCTGCTCGCGGTCGCCGCGCTGCTCGCCGCGCTCGCCGTGCGCCGTCTGAGCTGAAGGTGAAACAGTGAGAGCGGCGACCGCACGCGGTCGCCGCTCTCACAAACGCTTGCGATAGTTCACGATCCGATCGACGACCTCGAAGCCCAGCGCCTCATGCGCGCGCTGCGAGCCGCCGGTCCGACCGGCTGCGCTAAGGGCCTAGCCTAGTCGCACGTGCGGCTGCCCTGAATATCGCTCCGAGTGGCCGCATGTGCGCGTCGTATCGTGCGGCGCATCCATCGCATTCGTCCCATCTCCGCCGCTGACTGCGCTGCACTCGCCGCGCTGCGCACGAGTTGCGCGCAGTCGTCGATGGCGGGCGGTCGGCGATTCATCCGTCCGTGATCTATCTCGCGGGGATTAGTGCGGCGCAGTCAGCGGCGGAGACGGGGCGAATGCGATGCATGTCCCCACGATACGACGCGCACATGCGGCCGCCCCCAAACGACATTGAGGGCAGCCGTACGTGCGGGTAGGCTTGGCCTTTAGCGCAGCCGGTCGCACCGGCCCGCACGTGCGGGTAGGCTGGGCCTTTAGCGCAGCCGGTTGCACCGGCCCGGTCGGACCGGCTCACTGTGCGTTTGGGAACGTGTCCACCTTCTTCGCCACCGGCGTCACGGTCTTCAGATAGTCGTAGATCGCGCCGAGGTCGTGGTCGGTCATGCCGGAGAGCTCGATCCACGGCATGACGGTGTTGCGGCCTTTGGGGGCGGCGGGGGCGTTGGCGGCGGTGAAGTTCGCGAAGGCGCGGAAGCGGCCGATGAACTCCGCCTTCGTGGCGCGGCCGACGAACGTGTCGGGGTGCGGCGTGAGGTTCGCGGTCACGTTGCGGCCCCACGGGCCAATCATTTCCCAGCCGCCGCTGAACGCCTGCGCCTCGATGGGTCCCTTGTTGTCGTGCGGCGTGTGGCATTCGTAGCAGCCGCCGATGCGCGTGAGGTAGCGGCCGTAGGCCACGCTGTCGTTCGGATCGGGCGCGGTCACGCGGCCTTCGAGCGGCTGCGGGATGAACTTCTCGATGAAATTGAGCGGCACGTTCAGCTGCTTCTTCGGCTTCTCGTACCGGATCGGGCGCAGCGTGCGGAGGTACGCGACGATCGCCTTCGCGTCGTCGTCGGAGAGATTGCGCAGCTGCACGTACGGCATGATCGGAAAGAGCGCGTCGCCGTTGCGGTCGACGCCTTCGCGCATCGCGCGGAGGATCTCGCCGTCGGACCACTTGCCGAGTCCCGTCTCGGGATCGGGCGTGAGGTTGGCGGCGGCGAGGCGGCCGGGGAAGCCCATCTTCTCGTCCCACACGATGCCGCCGGCGCCTTCGCGTCCCGGTTTGATGGGGAACCCGTACGCAAGCGTGTGCTCGGAGTGGCAGCCGAGGCAGTCGGCCACGTGGTTGACGAGATAGGAGCCGCGCGCGATGCGCTCCGGCGTCGCTTCGATGCGCTCGGCGGACGCCGGACGCTGCGCCGGCTTGCGCAGCGCGAGCCACGACACGCCGATCGCCGCGAGCGCGACGATGGTCAGCACGGCGATGCCGATGACCTTGAAGAAGGTTTTCATGAAGAGTTCCCTCGCTGTGATGGGATCGGTAGGCGTTATTCTACGGTACGGTGAGCTTCGATTCGCGGATTGGTCCGTTGCACGTTGCGATCGACGACGATGAACGCGTCGTCGCGGTGAGCTTCCGTCCGCACGGACTCCGCGAAGCGGACGCGTCTCATCCCGCAATCGTGCAGTTGCGCGAGTACTTCGACGGCAAACGCACCGTGTTCGAGCTCGACCTCGCGCCGCGCGGCACCGAGTTCCAGCGCGCGGTGTGGGACGAGCTGCTGCGCGTGCCGTACGGCGCGACCGTCACGTACGCCGAGATCGCGCATCGCATCGGACGGCCGAACGCGGTGCGCGCGGTCGGCGCGGCGAACGGCGCGAATCCCATCGCCGTCATCGTGCCGTGTCATCGCGTCATCGGCTCGAACGGAACGCTCACCGGCTACGGCGGCGGAATCGAGCGCAAACAGTGGCTGCTTGCGCACGAGGGGCGCCGCCTGTTCTGATGCGCGTGTGAACAAGCATCGCATCGACCCGGGCACGAAGATCGACCTCAGCGAGATCGATCCCGACGACACGCCGCTCGCCGACAAAAAATCCGAGGCGAAGAAAGAAAGCGAGAAGCTCGTCGATCGCCTGCGCGAGCTGCAGGAGCTTCTCTTCGCGGAGCGCCGCCGCAAAGTGCTGGTCGTGCTGCAGGGCATGGACACGTCGGGCAAAGACGGCACGGTGCGCCACGTGATGAGCGGCTTTAACCCCGCCGGCGTGCGCGTGGTCTCGTTCCGCAAGCCGTCGCCGGACGAGCTCGCGCACGACTACCTCTGGCGCGTTCACGCGCAGACGCCGTCCGCGGGCGAGGTCGCGGTCTTCAACCGTAGTCACTACGAGGACGTGCTGGTCGTGCGCGTGCACGAGCTGGTGCCGGAGAAGCAGTGGCGGGAGCGCTATCAGCAGATCAACGACTTCGAGCGGATGCTCGTCGAGAACGACACCATCGTCCTCAAGTTCTTCCTGCACATCAGCGCGGACGAGCAGCGCAAGCGCCTGCAGGAGCGCATCGACGATCCGACCAAGCGCTGGAAGTTCCAGCACGGCGACCTCGATGAGCGCAAGCTGTGGAAGGACTACATGAAGGCGTACGAGGATGCGATCGAGAAGACCTCCACCGCGTGGGCGCCGTGGTACGTCGTGCCGGCGAACGCGAAGTGGTACCGCAACTACGTCGTCGCGCGCACGATCGCCGAGACGCTCGACTCCCTCGACATGTCGTACCCGAAGATCGACCTCGGCGACGTCAAAGTCGAGTAGCGAGGTACTTTTCGCGCACGATGCGCAGGTGATGCAGCTCGTGTGCGGCGATGTGGAACGCGAGCCCGCGCACCGACGCCTCGTATTCGTTCACGATGCCGCGCCGCAGCCACGCGGGTTCATCGAGCGATGCGAACAGCGCGAGCGACGCCGCGCGCACGATGCGGTACTCGTCGAGCACGTCGGCGAGCGTGCGCTCCTCGAAGCGGCTCCCGGCCACGTACTCCTGCTCGTCGAAGCCCGGCAGCGGACGCGTGTCGCCGCGCGCGATGCAGAGCGCGCGATACGCGAAGATGCGCTCGTCGTCGGCGAGGTGCCCGAGGACTTCCTTGAGCGTCCACTTGCCGGGAGCGTAGGCGAGGCCGCGAACGTCGTCGTTGCGGAGCGTGTTGAAGAGCGCGACGACCTCGTCGCATTGCGCGCGCAACGCGGCCACGGCGTCGTCGCCGGCGACGAAGTCGATGTCGCTCGTCGCGTACGCCGCGAACTCGCCGTCGGCGGGACGTCCGGAGATCGTCATTCGCGAACCATACAATGAACGCCATGATCGTCGCGTCGCTCCTTCTCGCCACCTCGCTCGCCACGCACACGACGGCGGTGCTCGAGCACTACCGCAAACACGAGGCGCAGCGCCTCGTGCCGATGCTTTCGGAAGTCGTGCGCTTCCCGACCTATCAGAACAACGACGAGGCGCACGCGCAGCAGAAGGAGTGGCTGCTGAAGACCGCGCACGACCTCGGCTTCTCCGCGCGCAACACCGGCAAGATCGTCGAGATCGATCTGCCCGCGAGCGTCGAGCCCGCGCCGATCCTCGGCCTGGTCGTGCATGGCGACGTGCAGCCGGTCGACGTCGAGGCGTGGACGATTCCGCCGTTCGAAGGGCGCGTCGTCGACGGCTACATGCTCGGTCGCGGCGCCGCCGACGACAAAGGTCCGCTCGTGCAGGCGCTGCTGGCCATGAAGGCGCTGAAGGAGAGCCGCGTCCGCCGCACGCATCACATCCGCCTGCTGGTCGGCAGCGAAGAGGAATCCGACGCGAAGGAGATCCCCGAGTATCTGAAGGAGCATCAGCCGCCCGATTACTCGCTCGTGCTCGACTCCGAGTTCCCGGTCGTGGTCGGCGAGAAGGCGTGGGACGCGCTTGCCGTCGCCACGACGCTCGACTCCCGTCCCGGCGTCGAGAAGCCGTATCGCGTCGATCTGCTCGACGCGGGACTGTCGACGAGCATCGTGCCCGATCACGCGGAGGCGCGTCTCTTCTGGACCGGCGAGCATGCGAACTGGCAGCCGCTCATGGACGCGCTGACGAAGGTCGCGCTGCCCGAGGGCACGCGTCTCGTCCTCGGTCCGCAGGGCGCGATTCTGCGCGTCGTCACGTACGGCCACTCCGCGCACGCCGGCGTCAACATCGAAGGCGGACGCAACGCGCTCGTCGCGCTCGCGCGCGTGCTCGAAGGGCAGCTGCCGACCGGCGGCGCCGACGATCTCCTCGCGTTTGCACGTCTTGCCGGCCAGGATCTCCACGGCACGGGCCTCGGCATCACCGACTCCGATCCGATATGGGGCCGCTACTCCGTGAACGTGGCCACGATCAAGCGCGATGCGAACGATGCGAAGACGTTCGTCTTCGTCACGAACCTGCGCCGCATTCCGCCGCGCACCGCGCCGCAGGCGCGCGCGTATCTCGAGGCGTTCGTCGCCGACTTCAACAAACGCACCGGCGCGTCGCTGACGATCAACGCGGCCAAGACCTACTTCGAAGACGAGCCGCTCGGCTTCGATCCGCACGAGCCGCTCGTGCAGCGCCTGATGAAGGCGTACGCTCGCGCGACCGGCGTCGCGTCGCCGAAGCCGGCGATCTCCGGCGGCGGGACGTACGCGAAAAGACTTCCGAACTCGATCGCCTTCGGCATGTGGTTTCCCGGCAAGCCGTATCCCGGGCACGACGTCGACGAGAAAATCTCCGTCGACGATCTGCAACGCGGCGCGCGCGTGCTCATCGACGCGCTCGTCGACATCGCTACGCAGCCGCGCATCGCGCACCCGTTCATGTCGACGAAGTGACGCGCGCGATCGCTAGTGCCGCACGCCGCGATGCTTGCCGTTCACGGTGGTGGGCGGCGGCGGGGGAGGAGGCGGTTCGTCCTGCGGCATCGCGACGACGACGAGCGTGTCGAACGTCGAGCCGTCGCTCGCCGTCGCGGTGATCCTCGCGTTGCCGGCGCGCAGCGGGTGCATGGCGAACGCCGCGTTTGCGCCGCTGAGCGTCACGTGCACGGGCACCGAGACGACCGTCGGCGCCGACGAATGCAGCGCGACCTCGACCGGCGCCGCGCTCGGATGGCCGTTGATGATGGTCAGCGTATCGTCGACGCCGGCCACGGCTTGCTTCACGTCGGACGCGAAGTGATAGAGGTCGTCGTCGACGATGGTCACGAGCACCTCGCCGCGGTCGAGCGTCACCGGCGGCGCGACGGTCGGGCGTTCGAGGACGATGTGGAACGTCTCGTTCGGCTCCGTTTCCGTGTCGCCGAGGATGTAGGCGGTGAGGTTCGCGTGCGTGCTGCCGGCGGGAATCGTGAGGTCGTGGATGACGCCGTGCTCGCCGTCGGGAGTCTCGTAGTCACGGCCCACGGTGGCGGTACCGTCGACGTACGTGACGAAGAGCGGGAGATCCTGCGCGATCGGCTGCGAGAGCGTGAGCGGAATCGAGATGAGCGCATGCCCGCTGTCGCCTTCGGCGACCGTGACGTCGTCGCCGACGGAGAGGTGCGGTCCCGCTTCGTCGTCGACGATGCGCACGAACGTGCTGGCGAGCGTTTGATACGAGGGCATGACCGCCTCGCCGCTGTTGGAGTAGACGTAGACGAACTCGCGCCGCTCGCCGTCGAAGACGTCGTCATCCGGCACGAGCAGCGTCAGCGGCAGCTCCGTCTGACCGGCAGCCATCGTGATCTGGTGCTCGCGCGTCTCCGGCTCGTCTTTGAATTTGAGAAGCGCGCCGGCGTCGAGCTTCATGTGCACGGGCAGCGAGACGTTGCCGGTGCGCTTGAGCACGACCGTGATCTCGCCCGCGCCTTCGCGGGTCGTGTAGTCGTCGAGCGCGAACCGGACGAATCCCGGCGGGTTGTAGGAGATGACGATGCCCGTGCCGCCTTCGTTGTGGCCCCGGCCGTTGTCGATGTGGCCGAACACGTCGAACGGGCCTGGCGTCGTGAAGACGTGCGTCACGGTCGGCGAGTGCCCGCTGTTCGCGTGGCTGCCATCGCCGAAGTCCCACGTCACCGTATCGCAGGAGTCGAAGGCGTAGTCCTGACACGGCACCCACGGCGAGATGCAGCCGGTCTGCGCTTGAATGCGGAAGGTGACGGGTTGCCCCGCGACGCACGGCTTCTCGAACGTGCAGTTCGTTTGCACGATGAAGCGCGCGGTGTCGACGCGGGCGGTGCAGGAGGCCCGGACATCGAGAGCGGTGGCGACGGCGAGCAGAGCGATGAGGGCGCGGCGCATGTTGCCTCGTGATACGGAAGGAGGGCATCGACCGTCGCGGAGATTTGTTCCGGTTCGCTGCATGAGCGAGCGCATCGCAGAGTTCCTCGCACGCGCGCGGCGGCTGGTCGTCCTCACCGGCGCGGGCTGCAGCACCGAGTCGGGCATCCCCGATTACCGTAGCCCCGGCGGCGCGTGGACGCGGCACAAGCCGATCTACTACAACGCCTTCGTCCGCAGTGCCGAGGTGCGGAGGTTCTACTGGGCGCGCAGCTATCGCGGCTGGCCGCGGTTCGATGCGGCAAGACCGAACGCCGCGCATCGCGCGCTCGCCGAGCTCGAGTCGCGCGGACGCGTGCATCAGCTGATCACGCAGAACGTCGACGACCTGCATCAGGAAGCGGGCAGCCGCGCCGTCATCCAGCTCCATGGCCGCAACCGCATCGTCATCTGCCTCGGATGCAACGGCACCATTCCGCGTGAAGAAATGCAGGCGCGCCTCGCGGAACGCAACGCGGAGTGGCTCGCCGCCGCGCCGTGGCACCGCCTGCACGCGGATGACGCGGACTTTGCTCCCGACGGTGACGCCGACGTCGCGCCGGACGTCGTCAGCGACTTCGAAGTGCCCGAATGCCACCGCTGCGGCGGCGTGCTCAAACCGCACGTTGTCTTCTTCGGCGAGTCGGTGCCGCGCGACAAAGTCGACTACGCCTTCCGCCGCGTCGAGGAAGCGGACGCGATGCTCGTCGCCGGCTCGTCGCTCACGGTCTGGTCCGGCTATCGCTTCGTCAAACGCGCCGCCGAGCGCGGCCTGCCGATCGCGATCGTGAACATCGGTCCGACACGCGCCGACGATCTCGCCACGCTCAAGGTCGAGGCGAAGTGCGACGAGGTGCTGCCGGCCGCAGTTCGATGACCGCGATCTCCGGCGTCATGCCGAGCCGGAACGGCAGCACCCAGTAACCCGCGCCGGTGCTGACGTAGAGCTGCGACGCGCCGAGCTTGTACAGACCCATGTGGTAGGGAAGGAAGACGCCCGCGAGCGACCAGTGCAGCGGGCGGATGCCGAACTGGCCGCCGTGCGTGTGCGCGCAGACGGCGAGCGGCAGCTGCCGCGCGCGCAGCGCACGCGCGATCTCCGGCTGATGCGCGACAACGAGCGGGAACGCATCGCGCGGCTTCGACGCGAGCGCGCGGTCGAGGTTCGGCGCGAGGTCGGGATGATTGCGGCCGCTCGCCGCAAAGTCGGAGACGCCGGCGATCCAGAGGTCGCCCACCGCCGCACCTTCGTTGACGAGCAGTCGTACCCGGCTGCCGCGCAGCTTCGACGCGACTTCGATCGGATCGCCGTACATCTCGTGATTGCCGTACACCGCGAACAGCGGGATGTCCGCCGCGAGCGCACGCGTGCCGTCGAGCAGCTTCGGGACGTAATGGGGATCGTCGTCGATGAGATCGCCCGCGAGCACGACCGCGCGCGGATGCTGCGCGCCTGCGGTGGCGAAGAGCCGCGCGAGCCGCGACGGCCGCGAGAAGAGGCCGACGTGCAGATCGCCCATCACCACGACGCGCGCGCCGTCGAGCGACGGCGGCAGGTTTGCGATCGTCACCGGCACGCGCGCGACGTGCAGCGGAACGACGCACTGAATCCAGCCCGCGATGAAGCCGATGAGCAACGTCCACAACACGATCGTCGACGGCGCATGCGCGAAACGCGCGAAGCTCGCGCGCCGGCGGAACGGCAGCCACGCGAGCACGACGATGACGACGAGCATCGCGTACAGCAGCACGAACACCGTCCACCCAACCCACACCGGTCCGGCCAGCGCGCGAAAGACGCGCATCCAGCCGGCGTCGCGGCGCAGGAACGGGATGAACGGCCAGAGCAGATTGCCGGCGACGACCGCGACGCCGATCGCGCGGCGCCGTCGCGGATGGATGCGCGTCAGCGCGCGCCAGACGATCCAGTTGAGCGGGATGAAGATCGCCAGCGCGATCGCGAGAAAGAGGAGCACGCGGACAGGCTACTGCGCGCGCCGCACCACCACGAACTCCTGCGTGTCGTACTCCTCGTCGAGCACCACCGGCGTCTCGCGCCGCAGCAGTTGCTGCCGGAGGTACGTGTGAATCACGACCTTCGAGCGCAGCTCGCGCAGCTGAACCATCGACGCGGGGCGGTCGCTGTCGAAGACCGAGTGCCGCCGGATTTCATCCTCCAGCCGTTCCACCTGCCGTCGCAGCCAATCCGTGTAGCTCATGACGTTGTGCATATTCGGGCCGCACGGCCAAAGGTTGCGTGAGCGGCGTCACGCGGTTGCGGTTTGTTCACCGGAAGAGGCGCTCGATAGGCCTAGGAAGGCGTTCTCGACGCCTTCCCAAATTGCATCTCCAAGTAGCCCGCCGCGCTTTTCCAGCGATTCGATTCTCTCCCATTCCTGTTTCTCCGTTGGCGACCAGAAGCTGCGCTGCGGTTTTCCGACCTCGTGCTCCTGTGCCTTCTTCCGTTTCTTCTTCTCCGGCCGTTGTCCCTCCGTACTCAGCGATGGCAGGCGTGGATTGTCTGCCTCCGAGAATAGGTAGCCGAAGATCGTGTCGGCATCGGGAGGATCGTCCGGCTTCGGCCGCGTGAACCAGTTTCGACGTCCGGCGTCCTGCATCGAGATCGCAGCAGTCGCCCGTATCACCGCTCGGAAACGTTCGTTGAGTGTTCGAGGAGCGATGCATGAGCGTTGCTCGAGGTATGCATTGACCTCGGTGAACAGGCGGCCGTAGCGCGACAGTGCGTCAGGCGCGTACACGCCGATCGTCGCGTCGAAACGTCCGCGCCGGATCGCCGCCGGATCGAGATCGGACAGAATGTTCGTGACGAGCGCGAAGGCGACCGCGCGGTCCTTCGCCGCCTCGTACAGAGTCTTCAGCTTCGGCAGCATGCCTGATGTCAGGAAGTTGAAGATCGATTGCGGTGTGCCCCCGGTTTCGCGAGTCTTGAGGACCGGGTCGAATTCGTCGAAAAGAATGACCGCCTTCGTCAGAAAGGACAATGCGCGCAGTACAGCTCGGGCACGTGCCTCGATGCGGTCGGCGCCGGCGACGATGATGTCACTCGGCGTGACTTCTACAAGCGGCACATCCGCCGACGCCGCCAAAGCTTCGAGCAGCGTCGTCTTCCCCGTTCCCGGCGGTCCGTGAAACACGGCCGAATACAGCCGCGGTCCGAATTGCTTCGCAAGTTTCACGTCGGAAACATGTGCGCGCATCCGTTCGAGCGCCTCTGCGATTGCGATGCGAGGTGTTCCAGACGATTCCGGCGACATCGCGGCGAGGCCGTAATCCGGATAGAAAAGCTCCTGCAGCCGGAGCGCGGTGCTCGGCATCTGGCGCCAGGTGAAGTGATTGAGCACGAGCTCATTGATGCGGCGGTCCAGCATGCGGCAAATGCGATCGAGCGCGATGGTCGAGAGCGCCGTGTGATAGGGAGAATGCAGGTCGTGGTCGTTCCAGGAGTGCGCCCACCTCCAACTGCTGCGCGTGGCGTCGATTTCGCGGCGCGTGGTCGCAAAGTACTGCGCCATCCGCTGGAGCACGGTGGGCGAGAGGTCGGCCTGCACGTGTTCGACGATTTGCGCATAGGCGCCGAGAATGTGCGGCTGGACGGGCTGATAGTAGGCACCACCTCCCGCATGAAATGGACGCGCGATGGCAAAGCCACTCGGCGTGATCGCGTTGCCCAACAATTGCGCTGCCCGCATCAGCCGTTCATCCGCCCAGTGTCCGGCCGCGCCGAGGGTTGCGGCCGCGGAAGCCATCTCCGACGCTTCGAAGCTCACCGCGTCTCCGACTGCGGAAGCGGCGATCAGTTCGCGGTCCAGGACCCCCCACAGATAATCGAGAGCAGGTTTCGCGAGCGAGCGAGTTCCTACCGATGTTTCCGTGAATTGTCTGCTGATCGCGCGCAGACGTTCGGCGAACTGTTTGCGCTCCGACGCTGAGATCGGTCGGCTTGGATCGGGTGGAACCTCGGGGAACGAACGCCGCGCCTCCGTCGCTCGCCGCGCGGCGTCCTGCAATGCATCGAGCGCAATGCCGTGCGCTCCTTCCGACCATTGCACCCTCAGTTTTCTCTCGGCTGTATCCGCCGCCTTCTCCTCGCGCTCGCGGTACTCCTGTACGGTCGTGCACGCGTTCGTGAATGCGTCTGCGAGACTTTGCAGTCCGACTAGCAGCGCGTGTTGTACGGAAGAGTCGAACGCTCGCAGCGCGTCATCTTCGAATGAAGCTGGCACGAGGTTCTTGAGGGGAAACGCGAGATTCCAGGCGCGCTTCGCGAGCGTGGTATGGAGCGAGAGTGCGCGGCGACGTGCGTCGCGAACATTCCACGCTTCGACACCGGTGTGGCCGGTCTGCTGCATTTCCGCGAGCGCGTCGAGATAGTGTCCGGTCCGTTCGAGCATCCGCGCGAAGCTGAAGATACTGCGGACGAACTGACTTGTCGTGAATGCCGACGGCTTGCCGCCCACGCCCGCCCGAGCACCGCCTACGGTCCAGTTGGGAGCTGTCGGATAGTAAAGCTCGCGCAGGACGACATAGCAGTAATGCATCGTCCCGGGTCCGAGCACTGCTTCCGGGCCGCTTGCCAGCGCATCGAATGCAAACGCCGCGTCGAGAAAAATCGCCTGCTTCGATCCGGACGAAAAAAGCGGACTCTGCTCGGGCTCGCCGAGAATGCTCGTGAGCTGTTGGTGCTGCAGCTCGTAGAGTGGCTGTGTATAAAAGGAGGTGTCGCTTCCCGGGCGGCAGAGTGCTTTCACGAGAAGAGCCTTGTCGGTGATGTCGAGCGAGCGGTTCCATCGCACGCAATGCGTGTCCGTGCGGGGGCCAAGACACACCACGAGCTGCCGCAGTGCTTCGTGTCCTAATGAACGCCACTGCTGAAACTGTGCGCGACCCTGATCCAACTCGGAAATCCGCTGAATCTCGTCTTCGAGCGACAGCGCGGCTGAGGCCATGTGTTCCTCTCCCGCTTTTAGGAGAGCCGCGAATCAAAAGTTCCCTACCCTGACCGCTGACCCGCCGCCGCCGCTTCTTCGCGTTCTTCGCCTCGCCGGCACACCGCGAGTGATCGAGCATCGGCTCGCAGATGCGGATCGACTCCGTCACGCGGTTGCGGTTTGTTCACCGGAAGAGGCGCTCGTTCGGATTATGCTGTTATCGCATCAAAAATCAGCCGGAAAGATTGCGTGATCGCGATCGAAGGAGCGTCTACATGCCCAAACTCCGTGCCCTCGCCGTTCTTGCAACCCTCGTTCTCTCGCTAACTGCCGCCGCCAGCTCCCTCATTACATCCATTTCTCCGACCGCGGGGCCGGCCCAAGGCGGCACGGTGGTCACGATTCACGGCAGCGGTTTCTCGACCCATTGCATCATCTGCCCGCCCATTCAGGACCCTACTGTCTTTTTTGGCGACGTGATGGCCTCACACGTCGAGTTCGTCGACTCCACGACGGTCATCGCCGTAACACCGCCGCATCTGCCCGGAACGGTGACGGTCAGCGTTTGGCAAAACAACGGAGCCGATCCGGACGACTTGGTTCTCGAGAACGCCTTCACCTATACGGATCCGTTCGAGGACGCGTTCGATCCGATCCTCTTCCCGATCTATGCGCGACCGACGCCGGGTCGCTTTGGCTCGGAGTTCGTCACCGTCGTACGCGTGGCGGCGAAGGAGACGCCGGTCCGCTTGTGGGGATACGACACCAGTTGCTCGATCATCGATCCGCCCGCGTACCCCGACATCCCGTTGATCGTAGGCGAGGAAACCAGGCTCGTCCCCGACTGCAACGAAAGCGTCGGCCGCTTGTTCTACGTCGAGAAGGGGAAAAGCGGCGATCTCGCCGCAAACCTCCGCGTGATGGACGTCAGCCGGGAAGCGCTCGATCAGGGGACGGAGATCCCGGTGGTGCACCACAGCCAGTTCGACGACCAACGCATCGTGCTCCTGGGAGTTCCGATCGATCCGCGTTTCCGCAACACGCTGCGCATCTACGGACTCTCGAACGCGTTCGACCACGTGAACGTCACCGTCAACAACGAGATCTTTCAGGTCCCGCTTCACCCGCCGACCGATCGTTACACGCCGGCGTACGGCGTGTTCGAGGATTTCCCGCTGCCGGCTGCACTGCCCTCGGGCCAGAACACCGTCAGCGTCAAAGTCGAGGTCCCGCACCTCGGCGCAGTGCAGCCGTCGATGCCGATCTGGGCGTTCGTCTCGGTCACGAACAACGAGACGCAGCACATCACCACGATTACCCCGAACTGATGAGAGCGCGCGTGCGGAGCGTTGTGCTCCGCACGCGCAAAGGCTGTATTAGCGACATCACGCGTTGCGGGTTGTTCACCTGGAGATCGGTTTAGATCAAATATGCTGTGATCGCATCGAAAATCAAGCCGGGATGATTGCGTGAATCGCAATCGAAGGAGCTTCTACATGCCCAAACTCCGTGCCCTCGCCGTACTCGCAGCCCTCGTCCTCTCGCTGACTGCCGCCGCCAGCCCCGTGATCACGTCCATTTCTCCGACCTCGGGACCGCCCGAAGGCGGCACCGCGGTGACGATTCACGGTACCGGCTTCTCGAACAGCTGCATCATCTGTACGCCGCCTTTTGCGGCTCCTACCGTCTACTTTGGCGGCGAGGTAGCCCAAAGCGTCGAGTTCGTCGATTCTACGACCGTCATCGCCGTGACACCGCCGCATCTGCCGGGCACGGTGTCGGTCAGCCTTTCGCAAATCGACGGTTCCGATCCAAACGACTCGGTTCTCGAGAACGCCTTCACGTACACCGGTACGTTCGAGGACGCGTTCGATCCGATCCTCTTCCCGATCTACGCGGAACCGACCCACGGCCGCTTCGGCTCGGAGTTCGTCACGATCGTGCGCGTGGCGGCGAAGGACACGCCGGTGCGCTTGTGGGGCTACGACACCAGTTGCACGCTCTTCGATCCTCCGATCTACCCGGACATGGCCATGACGATCGGCCCCGAAATCAGGCTCGTCCCCAACTGCACCGAAAGCGTCGGCCGACTGTTCTACGTCGAGAAGGGGAGGAGCGGCGACCTCGCCGCAAACCTCCGCGTGCAGGACGTCAGCCGCGACGCGCTCGATCAGGGGACGGAGATCCCGGTGGTGCACCGCAGCCAGTTCGACGACGAGCGCATCGTCCTCCTGGGAGTTCCGATCGATACGCGTTTCCGCAACACGCTGCGCATCTACGGACTCTCGAATGAGTTCGACCACGTGAACGTCACCGTGAACAACGAGATCTTTCAGGTCCCGCTTCAGCCCGCGACCGATCGTTATACGCCGGCGTACGGCGTCTTCGAGGATTTCCCGCTGCCGGCTGCGCTGCCCTCCGGCCAGAACACCGTCAGCGTCAAAGTCGAGGTCCCGCGCCTCGGCGCAGGGCAGCCGTCGATGCCGATCTGGGCGTTCGTCTCGGTGACGAACAACGAGACCCAGCACATCACCACGATTACCCCGAACTGACCAGAGGGCGCGTGCGGAGCGTTGTGCTCCGCACGCGTCATGCGGTTGCGGGTCGTGCACCGCCGTGGATTCTGGCGGAGGGGGTAGCGATGCGCGGATCCGTCATTCAGGATTCGTTTCCTTCGGGCGTGACGCAGTTGCAGCTGACGTTGCAGCGAGCGGCGGCCGCGGCCGCGCACGGCGCGGATCCGGACTGGGTGCGGCAGCGCATCGCGCAGGTCGCGCAGCCGCGCATGCCGCGGCAGGCGCCGCACGTCGCCGCCGCGGGAGCCGCCGCCGCGCTGCAGCTCCGCGCGACGCCGCACGGTTCCGCTCTGCTGCTCCCGCCGGCGCTCGCGAGCTTTGCGCCGATGCCCGGCCAGCCGCTGCCCGCGGACGTGCGGCAGCGGATGGAAGACGCGCTCGGCGCGAGCTTCGCCGACGTGCGCGTGCACACCGGCACCGCCGCCCAGACCCTCGGCGCCACCGCCTTCACGCATGGTTCGAACATCCACTTCGCGCCCGGCCAGTACGATCCGCATTCGCCGCGCGGACGGCAGCTCCTCGCACACGAGCTGACGCACGTCGTGCAGCAGCGTGCGGGCCGCGTCGCGAACCCATTCGGCGACGGCACCGCGGTCGTCTTCAGCGCGCTCCTCGAGGCGGAGGCGGAACGCTTCGCGCGCGAGGTGAATGCAGTGGCCATTCAGCCGCTCATGTTGCATGCGGAGCAGTACGTGCTCAGGAACAACCTGAAGTTCAAGGTGACCACGGCAACCGTCAAGGCGTACATCGCGAATAAAGCCAACGGTGAAATTCACCGGCGCGGACTCTGGAATGCATGGCACCGTCGCGGCGCGAAGAAGACGCAGACGCAGAAGACGCGCATCCCATTCCCCGCCGATCTGAAGAAGGTCGCGCTCCCGTCGGAGCCCAGCTACAACTTCCTCGACTGGGACTCCGACGACGACAAAGCCACCGATGTGCCGGGCACGATTGCGAAGGCGAAAACGGTCACGCTCGTTCGCGGCGACGGAGAAGAAGGACGTCACGTTCAAAGAGTTGTTCGTGACCAAGCCGATTTACGCGCCCGCGATGGAGGGCGGCCGGAAGCTAGCGACGCTGGCCACCGAAAAGGCGAAAAAGGAAAAGCAGGAAAAGCAGGGGACCAAGCGGAAGTTCGATCCCGACGCGATCTGACCGCTTACCCTTCCGCCTCCGCTGCCGCCGCTTTCTTCGCCTTCTTCGCCTCGACCTCGCGACGCGAGTGATCGAGGATCGACTTACGGATGCGGATCGACTCCGGCGTCACCTCGACGAGCTCGTCGTCCTCGATCCATTCGAGGCATTGCTCGAGCGTGAGGTTGCGCGGCGGCGTGAGCTTGACGGCGATGTCGGAGCCGGACGCGCGCATGTTCGTGAGGTGCTTCGCGCGGCAGACCTGCACGACCATGTCGACGTCGCGCGAGTTCTCGCCGACGATTTGCCCGCCGTAGACCTTGACTCCCGGTCCGAGGAAGAGCGTCGAGCGCTCCTGCAGCGGCTCGATGGCGTACGCGGTCGTGTCGCCCGCTTCCTTCGCCACGAGCGCGCCGCGGTTGCGGCTCGTGAGCTCGCCGCGATACGGGCCGTATTCGAGGAACGTGTGGTACAGCAGTCCGGTGCCGCGCGTCTCGGAGAGGAACTCCGTGCGGATGCCGAAGAGGCCGCGCGTCGGGATCTTGAACTCGATGCGCACGCGTCCCGTGCCGGGGTTGACCATGTCGGTCATCTCGGCGCGGCGCTGCTGCAGCTTCTCCATGATCGTGCCGACGTGCGCTTCCTCGACGTCCACCACGAGCGCCTCGTACGGCTCCATGGTCTGCCCGTCGATGTTTTTGAGGATGACCTGCGGGCGCGACAGCGCGAACTCGTAGCCTTCGCGACGCATGTTTTCGGCGAGGATCGAGAGATGCAGCTCGCCGCGTCCCGCGACTTCGAAGCGATCCGCTTGTCCGGTCTCGCGCACGCGCAGCGCGACGTCCTTGCGCAGCTCGCGCTCGAGGCGGTCTTTGATGTTGCGCGAGGTGACGTACTTGCCTTCGGTGCCGGCGAACGGCGAGTCGTTGACCATCCAGAACATCGAGACGGTCGGCTCGTCGATGGCGATCGGCTCGAGGCGTTCCGGCGCGTCGGCGGCCGCGAACGTTTCGCCGATCTCGACGTCCGTGAAGCCCGCGACGGCGACGATCTCGCCCGCGGCCGCTTCCTCGACTTCCGAGCGTCGCAGTCCTTCGAACACCGTCAGCTTCGTGACGCGTCCTTTTTTCTGCGTCCCGTCGCGGAGGATGAGCACGACGTCGGAGCCCTGGCGGATCTTGCCGCGCTGCACGCGTCCGATGCCGAGACGGCCGACGTACTCGTTGTAGTCGATGGCGCTGACGAGGAGCTGCATCGGCGCGTCGGCGTTGCCCGGCGGCGGCGGAATGCGCTTGAGGATCGCGTCGAAGAGCGGACGGCAGTCTTCGTTCGAGTCCTCGAGCTCGGTGCGCACGATGCCTTTGCGGCCGATGGCGTAGAGGATCGGGAAGTCGAGCTGTTCGTCGGACGCGCCGAGCTCGATCATGAGATCGAAGACTTCGTTGACGACTTCGGTCGCACGCGCGTCGGCGCGGTCGATCTTGTTGATGATGACGATCGGCAGGAGGCCCAGACCGAGAGCCTTGCGCAGGACGAAGCGCGTCTGCGGCATCGGACCTTCCGCGGCGTCGACCAGCAGGATCACGCCGTCGACCATCGACAGCACGCGCTCGACCTCGCCGCCGAAGTCGGCGTGGCCCGGGGTGTCGACGATGTTGATCTTCACCTCGGATGGATGAATGAACTGCGCGGGGAGGTCATGGCCCGACGCGGTGTGCGTGGCCTCGTGATGGACGGGATGGCCGAGGGCGTCGGGCTGATCGACGAAGTAACGGATGGACGTGTTCTTCGCCAGGATCGTGATGCCGCGCTCTTTCTCGAGGTCGTTCGAGTCCATGACCCGTTCATCGACCTGCTGATTCGCGCGGATGGCGCCGGCTTGTTTGAGCAGCGCGTCGACGAGCGTGGTCTTGCCGTGGTCGACGTGCGCGATGATGGCGACGTTGCGGATGTCGTAACGAAACTGCTGCATGCGCGCGGGTTAACGCGCGGATGCGCCGCGAATTCCGCCGCGCCGGCCGCACTCCCGGCATAATGCGCGCCGTGATCGACCGCATCTGCGTCTTCTGCGGCTCCAACAACGGATCCGATCCCGCGTACGTCGAAGCCGCGCGTTCCCTCGGGCAGCTTCTCGCGCGCGAGGGCATCGCGCTCGTCTATGGCGGCGGCAGCGTCGGTCTCATGGGTGAGCTCGCCGACGCCGTGCTCGCCAGCGGCGGCCGCGTGGTCGGCGTCATCCCGCATGCGCTCTGGGCGCGCGAGGTCGGACATCGAGGGCTGACGGATCTCCACATCGTCGACACGATGCACGAGCGCAAGGCGATGATGGCCGATCTCGCCGATGCCTTCATTGCCCTACCCGGCGGACTCGGGACGCTCGAGGAGATCTTCGAGATCTGGACGTGGGCACAGCTCGGCCTGCACGCGAAACCGCTCGGCTTCCTCGACGTCAACGGCTTCTACGAGCCGCTGATGGGCTTCCTCGACCGCGCCGTACGCGAGCAGTTCGTGAAGGACCCGCACCGCGCGATCGCGCTTATCGATCGCGACCCCGCCGCGCTCCTCGCGCGCTTCGACGCGTGGACGCCGCCGCGCGTCGAGAAGTGGATCACGCGCGAGGAGACGTAGTTCGTTGAGACGCATCGTGCGCATCGTCACGCGTCACAGCTTGCCTCGACTCGCACCCGCGCCGAACAACGCACCTTTCAGCTGTCCCACCACGTTCGCGGTGATGAGCGCGAGCACGCAGAAGACGTCCGCTGCACCCGCGGCCGTGCCGCCGGCGCCGCCGAAGAGATCCGGCCCGACCATGCGGAAGAGCCGCACCGGCAGCAGCGGAAGCCGCAACCACCACGCCGCCCTGGGCCGCCACGGCCATTGCCGGACCGACGCGCCGTAGGAGCAGCCGCTCGCAAAATGCACGCGGAGCGTGGCGCGGCCCCAGCGTTGTTTGTGCTCCAGCACGACGCCGGGCGCCGTGTCGAGTTGCTCGCTCTGACGCAGCTCGTGCAGCCAGAAATATTCGAGATCGCCGGGCTGCAGACCAGCCGCGGCGAGCGCCGACCTCTTGAACGAAACATTCGTCGGCACCGGAAGTCGTTGCCGGTCGATGCCGAGCCGCACGTTGTTCTGCCCCGCGAACGTGAGCACGAAATTCGCGCGATCGAGCGCGCTCGTGGCGGACGCGGGATGATTTTTGGTGATGCCCACGAGCGCGACGGCGTCATTCTCGCGATGCGCTTTCGCAATGGAGTCGACCCAGTCGGACGGCACGAAACAGTGATCTTCCGTGATCGCGACGACGGTTCCTTTCGCCGCCATCAGACCCGCGGTGCGCAAGCCGAACGTATCGAGGCCGGGATGCGACAGCCAACGCACCATCGGCGGATGTCCTGATGCGTGCGTCCCGGAGCCGTGGCCGCCGTGACCGTCGATGACGAGGATCTCAAAGTTCTCCGTCGTGCCCTGCGTCAGGAGGGATTCGAGCGCGGGCGCCACCGCCGGCCACGCCTGCATCGTCGGAAGCAGCACGGATACGTACGGCGTCCGCTCCTGCGCCGCGCGTGCAGACGCCGGCTCGTGTGGATGCGAATGTGCGCCGGAACTGGCAGAGCGGCTGACGGTCATGGAGCGGAGCGGCCGATTCTAACGGGTTTGGCGGCGCGCTACTGCGTCAGGCTTCGAAGGTGCTCGGCGAAGATGTCGTTGAACAACGCGCCGGGACGCCGCTCGCGAAGTCGCTCGACGACGTCCGGGCCCGGCATGCCCAGCCGGTGCAGGATGCGCCCCGCGATCAGCGCCGACCGGTTGAAGCCCATGCCGCAGTGCGAAAGCAACGCGTGCCCGTTGGCGATGAGGTACGCGCCCATGTTTGCGATCGCCTCGAGGCGGGCCAGGTCCGGCAGCTGTTCGTCGTAGATCGGGAAGTACACGTACAGGCAGCCGTTCGGTACCGTCGGGATGCAGTCGTCCAAGCCGCCCTCGAGGTCGATCACGGTATTGACGCCGTACGACGAGACGATCGCCCAGTCTCGGATAACCGGAGAGATGAAGAGCTTCCCGTCATCATCGATCTGAAAGAGCTTGGTCAGATCCACAGGCATCGCCGGATTCTGAAGCGCGCAGGGTAGATGACGCAATGCCGTTGCGACGCTGAATGCCGGCGATCGATCGCATGAACGCTTCGCGCGATGGGATGAAGGATATAGGGCGATCTCGTGAATGCGATGCGCGATCGCATGAATGCGTCGCGCGATGGGATGAAGGATATGCGGCGATATCGTCAATGCGATGCGCGATCGCATTCACGCGTCGCGCGGTGGGATGAATGATATGGGGCGATGTCGTGAATGCGATGCGCGGTCGCATGCATGCGGTGCGCGATTGGCGCGCGATGCTCACGGAGCGCGGTCGTACTCCTCGACCGGATGTCCCGGCCACTCGAGGCGGAGGCGCGTGACCTTGCCGCTCGCGTCGCGAAAGAACGTGACGACCGCTTCTCCGCCGAGGTCGAAACGATCGTTGCCGAGCGGATGCAGCGTGCCGCCGCTTCCGCCGATGCGCTGGTAGTAGAGCGCCCCTTCGCGAATGCTGATCTCCTTGTTGCCGTAGGTGCCGGTGTAATCGCCGGGACGGATGGGCGGCACCGCGGCCGCGGGCTGCACCGGCTCGGCGGCGGCGGGCTTCACGCCGAGGATCGCGGCGCGCGCGAAGTCGAGCGCGCGGTCGACGGGCGCGGGGAGGTCGGGCTGCACGCCGACGGCTTCCCATCCTCTCTTCGAGCGCGGATGGATGGCGGTGCCGGCGGAGACGGAGAACACGAGTCCGTGGCCGAGCGGCACGAGCTCGTTGTTGTAGCCCGCGCCGGCCGTACGCTCGCCGACGATCTTCGCGCGACCCCACTGCTGCAGCGTGTACGAGAACGACTCGCACGCCGACGCCGTATGTGGGCCGACGAGCACGTAGAGCGGCGTGTCCGTCAGGCGCTTCCCGGGCACGTCGACGGTCGTGCTCTCCATCGAGGTGTTCGTCGCCCGGTGGTAGCGATTCATGAGGACGCGTTTCTCCGGTCCGAAGAAGTAGCTGGCCAGAAAGTTGACAGCGTCCGCCGCGCCGCCGGGACAGCGGCGCAGGTCGACGATGATCGCGTCGCTGTTCGCGAGGAAGGCCATGGCGCCGGCCGCGACGCGCTGCGCCTCGTCGCCCGGCGTGAAGCCGCCGAGGTCGAGGTAGCCGATGTTCGCGTCGAGATGCTCGACGCGGCGGAAGCCGTAGTTGTCGCGGCGCAGGTCCTCCGCGACGAGCACGCCGTCGCGGCGCATCGGCATCGCCGCGTGCACCGCGAGATGGCGATCGTTCGCCGAGGCGAGCAGGCGATTGAGCGAGTTCGCGAGAGCCTCCGGTGTCGCCGCCGCATCGTAGTCACCGCGCGCGCTCGCGGCGCGCACCTCCTTCGCGAGCGCATCGCCCTTCTCCGGCAGGACGTACCGCGTCTCCAACGTCCGCGCGACCGTCTCCGCGATCGCGCGGCGCGCGGCGGCGTCGAAGGGCGTGTCGTTCGTTTGTGCGAGCAGTGTCAGCGGGATGAGCGCGAGCAGCGACACGAGGCGATGCAGCATCATGATTTCCTCCGGGACCGCAGTCCGTCGACGAGCAGCGTGGCGAGAGTGGAGACGCGTTCCTCGATCGCGCGGCGGCTGCCGAGCTGGCGCGCGGTGAGGCTGTAGGGGAGCAGCGCGTTCGTGGCGATGAGCAGCGCCTGCGCCGCCGCCGCGGGATTCGCTACGCGAAACGTCCCGTCGCGCGCGGCCTCTTCGAGCAGTTCCTGAAACACCGCCGCCTCGGCCGCAAAATGTTTCTCGCGCCGCGCGAGCAGTCCGGGCCGGATGGCCGCGAGCATCGCGTCCATGCTCTGCGCGTAGCCGCGCGCGCGGTCGAAGCGCAGCAGCACGCGCGCGGCGAGCATCTCCCGCAGCCGCGCGCCGGCATCGCGCTTCCGCGCCGCGATCGCACGCAGTTCCCCGACGATCTGCGCGACGATGCGGTCGATGCGCGACAGCACGACCTCTTCCTTGCTCGCGAAGTGGAGGTACAGCGTGCCCTTGCCGACCCCGACCTCGCGTGCGAGATCGTCCATCGTCATCTTCGCGTACCCGTAGCGGACCAGCAGACGCTCCGTGGCGTCGAGGATCAGCTCGCGAACGTCTTCCCGAACGGCAACCGCTCCACGCATGTCGTGACTCCTGACTGGAATCGGCTTTCAGTCAGAAGGACGCGGCAGTGGACGGATTGTTCCCGATGGCTCGGAGCGGAGCTCGACGCCGCGGCTTCAAACTGCCGTACGGCGCGGCGCGACCGTTCTACTTCTGATTCACGTACCAGTACGGCGCGACCGCAGAGAGCTGCTTCGGCTCGACTGCACCGGAGCGGTAGCGAACCTTCATCAGGTCGTTCGGTCGATCGAGGGAGAGAATCGTAGCGTCGTAGCGATAGGAGCCGTCGTACAGCCGCGTGCCCACCGCCGCGTTGTCCCATGAAAGCTGCACGAAGTCGGGCGCCTCAGGACGAACGACCGGCTGCTCCGCCGCCGGATCGAGCGCGGCCGCGATGGCATCTGTACAGCGCCTTGCTTTCCGCGCGTGTGCGCCCGTGAGCTTCGAGGAACCGAAGGCTCGGTATTTCGCGTTGCCGGGATTCGTATAGACGACGTCCCGAAACCCGGCATTGAACGCATATTGATTCACGCCGCCGGGGAGCACTTTGCCATACGCGACAGTGCCGTGGCCGAGCGCTTCCATCATTTCGGGATAGAGATTGACGTCGCCTTCGACGTGCAATACATCGCAGCGGTTGCCGCGCGCGGCGAATGCGAGCTGCCATCCTTTGAAGTCGGATTCGTCGAAGATGTGCTGGAGCGCAGCAGCGGCCGCGACGCGTTGCTGAGCAGGCGTCGTGTGTGCGGCCGGCGGCTCCATCGTCTCAGGCGATGCAAGGGGCGTCGATTGGCTCGCGGATCCGGTCGAATGAGACGAACCCTGCACGATGAAGCCGAGCATGATCGCGAACCCGGCGGCGACGATCACTCCAATCGTGGCAAGGAGACCGATCGGCAGTGGCGACGAGCGCGTGTTTTGACTACGGCTCGTAAACAGATCGCGTAACTGCGCGACGTCGCGTGCGTGCATCCACTGCCCAGTCGCGGAGGAGTAGACGTACTGGTCCGGGCGTATTCGGTTCGAACGCACCCATTCGCGGAGTGCGGCGAGATCGGTCGGGTAGTCGCGGCCATCCGATGCGTGAACGAAGAATTCGTGAGTCGAAGGAGTGTCGTTCATAGGGCGAAGAATGTGGTGTGTGCGCAACAACCGCCTCCATGAAGTTCTTCCTCCGGCACCTGTAGCGGCTACACTCTGCTCGGAACTCCAGCACGATGCGCATATTGCCGATCGCGGTTCTCGCAGCCGTCATCTGGATTGCCGCTCCGCTTCGAGCTGCCTGTACGCTGCCGCCGGAGCTGCAGGTGCAGATGAACCTCCTCACCGGAACGCCCGCTTTCGTGCAATACAGCCGCGGCCTCGAACACTATGACTACGGCTGCTTCGATGAAGCGGAGACGGAGTTGAAGGCGGCAGCGGCTTCTCTCGCCGGTCCGGCGTTGTCGCTGCGAGAAGAGGAACTCCTCGGGCTGACCAACGCCGCGCTGACTCTCGTGTACGCCGCCCAGTCGTCGCGTCGCGGTGAAAAGACAGCGGCGATCGCGCAGTTCGTCGAAGTCGTGAATACAGCGGACTCGCTCGTCAAACTGCGCGCAATCACGGCCCTCGTGCCTTTGCTCGACGCAAAGTCGCCGCACTGGCCTCTCGTCGAAGGCGAGATCGATGTGCTGGCGCGTCGTGGCTACTGGCAGGCCGAGAACGTGGTTCTCCAAGGACGCATTGGGACGGGTAACGCCGCGGCCGCGGCGTCCCACCTGGAAGATCGCCTGCGTCAGGCGGAGAACGTCCACGATGCATTCGCGGCTGCGATTCTGCTGGCGCACGCATGGCTCGCCGCCGGAAGAACGCTGGAAGCCTGGCTCCTGATCCGGAACATCGAGCGCGACGCCGGAACGGATCTCGTCGACATCGAGCTTCGCGTCGAATTTCTACGCGTTGCGGCGGCGGTCGCCGGTGCGCGAGCGGCGATGAACGATGCCGATGCGCAGCAGGCGAAATCCGTCTACGACGCGGCATTGCGAGAGGTCCAGCGATGAGAAAATGGCGCGAGCGCCTGCGTTCTCCGCTGCTCCTGTTTTTCGGAACGATGCTCGTTGGAATGAGCATCGCGACGCTGCTTTATCGTTGCGCAGACGCCGGGCTTCTGACGAAACCCGGTGCCGTTGCGCGCTCATACACGGGAAACGCAACGGACGTGCAGAAGCTCTATCTCGAATCACGGAACTCGACGTCCGAACTCCTGTTCAAGATTGCCTTCACCGCCTTTGGCGCGCTCGTGGCCTTCGTGCTTTCGGGCGCGCGACGTGCGGCCTCGGTCGAGCGCGGGATCTTCTCCGCCGCGGGCCTTCTTCTCAGCGCGATGTATGCCGCATTTCTTTACCAGATCGGCGCGAGCCGGTGCATGGAGGCGTCGCTCGACGATATGTTCGGACCCATTCTGAACTACCCGATTCTCTGCCAGTTCTGGTTCCTCTTCGTGGCGGTCATGGTGATTGCGGTCGCGCTCTTTCGGGGCCCGCGCCGTGCCGCAGTCGCGGCCGCGATCATCATCACCCTTGTCGTACCGCGTGTCGCATCGGCACAAACCTCTGTCGGCTGCGTCCGCGATTGGGCCAAGTCGCGGTCCGTCGAACTGCCGTCGAGCGCGCAGGCGGATGCCATCGCGCTGGTGAATCGTATGGCTGCACGGCAACGCGTGGAGGTCCCGAAGGGCGACCGCTGTGAGCTCGCGGAGACCCTGCTGGACACCGTCCGCTACTCGACCATTCACGACGGCCAGCCAGCGAGCGGCGCGGCCGGGGGCGCCGCACTCGCCGCGGTGCTCCACACCGCACGCGTGTCCGCGGAATCGCCGAACCTCAGTCCAGGTGCGCTGATGACGGATCTCGTCAGCGTTGCGGAGTTTTGGAAGACACCCTCGGGCATCATCGACATCGACGCGCGGAAGCCGCTTTTCATCACCATCACGGATCGCGGACCGCGTTCGCGCGGCACGCAGTGGCTTCGCTACACGCGTTGCGTTCTGCGGCTGCCACCGGGACATTACGGGATTCGCGCCGCCGACGGGACGCGCATCGTATACAGCGCGGAAATCGACCTCGCGCGCGACGCGCGCATCCCGATCGACGTACCGAAGCCGTGAGACTCGCTCGAACGACGCTGTTGCTGATCGCGGCGCTGCTCGCCGTACCGTCTCTTCGTGCGCAGCCATCGCCCGCACTTCAGGAACGGCTGAAGCGCTTGCAGAACAAGCCTCCCGCGGCGTGGACGCAGGCGGATTTCGAAGAGTTCGAGGACGCGATGCTCGCCACGACCCGCGAGATGCTGGCGAGCGGGATGACCGCATCCGAGCAGAAGCGATTCGCGCGCATGGTCGTGCGACCCATCGATGACGACAACGGACCTCCGGCGTGGACCGATGGCACGACGGTTTATGTTTCCAAGGACGCATTGAGTCAGCTGATCGCACTTGGGATGTATCTCGGTCGCGATCTCTACGTGCTGCACCATGGGGAGTTGCCGATTCCGCAGTCGCTGCTGCTGACGCCGTACCGCAGACGTACGGTGCTGCCTCTCCTCAATTCGATCTCGGAACTGTTCCTCGGGCGTCTTCCGCAGCAGCTCATTCGGTGTCCGCAGACCGTGGAGAAATGCGCCGGACCGCAAGCGGCCACCGTGCTGCTCGGCACGATCGGCTTCGTCGTGGCTCACGAGGTTGGGCACGTGCTCGCCGGTCATCACGCGGCGAAAGAGCATTCGGTGGACGAAGAGGTCGCCGCGGATCGCACGGCGTGGCGGCTGCTGCTGGCCGTGGCGCCGGAGCGTCCGCGCGGCGAGGATGAGGACAGTCTGGAATCGCGGGTACGCACGGGTGTCGTCGCGGCGCCATTTGCGGTGCTGCGCTGGCTGCGGGACGTCGCCCAGCGCGACGCCGATCGTGACGTGGTCGCCGAGCGGGCCGATCAATTGCGCGAGCTGGCTGGTGATGAATACGACGGCGATCCTTCGTCGCTCGTCGAACCGGAGATCGTATCGGGACAATTGCGCAGCGTGCGCGTCCGCTGGAGTGAAGAGCCGGATGCTCTGTGGCTCAACGGCATCCGTGTCGCGCCTCGCGAAGCGGCAGGGGCGTCACTGCGGGTGATGACGCCTGTGCGCATCTTCGCGCGGCACGGCGAGCGGTTCGCGTTCGTCGAGATGGATCGCACCGGTGGTGATTCGTCGGGTGCGGTGACGCTGGAATTCATGGAGCTCGCGGCCGGCACGCCCGCGCCGGCCGATCTGCAGGCATTACGGCACACGCGCCAGTGGTTCCGGCTGTTCCTGTCGACGGCGACACCGCTCATGCGTCCGCGATCGCCCGAGGTCGCGCCGGCGTTCGTCGACGCGCTGGAGCGTCTCGGACTCGGCGCGGCGATCGACCCGTCGATCTCGCGCTTGGCGCGCCTTTGGTGGTCCGAGGCGCAACCGCTCGGCCGGTGGCGTTAGCGTTCGCGGATCGACACCTCGAACGTGCCGTAGACATAGCGCGGAATGTTGCGTGCGTCGATGGTCATGTCCGTATCGAGCAGCGGATCGTATGCGACGATCGACTGCCAGCCCATGAACGATCCGGCCGCGTTCACATAGTACGTGCCGCCGTGGATCACGATCGAATGGTTCGCATACTCGTCGTGAAACCAGATCATGACCGGCTCGTCGTTGCGGAAGCGCTGCAACAGCCATCGCGCGTCGGGATAGCTGGCGCCCGCGCGGGCATGAACCTCCCATTCAGTCCCGTCGATATCGACGACGACCGTATGGAGCAGGCGCAAGGTTCCCTCGAATCCGGGAGCGGTTGCGTTCACGACCTGCCCGTACGCGGCCGCGACGATCGCGGACTGATCGACGTCGAGGCCTTTCGAGGCGAACAGCGACTGGATCGATGCGGCCCAGCACCAGTTGGAGGCTTCCTGCTGGTGTCCTTCGAACCCTGAGACCTCGATGCTTTCGACCTCCTGCGCGACGAGCGCCGAGCCGAAAAACGAGGCGAGGAAAAGCGCGGCGAGAACGGTCCAGCGACGAGTTCCGATGATCGTACTCATGATCAGCCTCCTGCTCTACAGAGAGACAACGATACGTGATTCTCTTCTCATGCGATGTAATCGAACCACAACGCGCCCTTCGTGAACGCCGCCGGCAGTTTGCCGAGCTTCGGTCCTTCCGGTGCGTCCGCGACCGGGAGGGAGTCGCTTTGCACGAAGCGGCCGTCGGTGCGGTCTTCGATGGCGGTGATGAGCTTCGGCGCGGGGATCGACGGCCACGGCTTGCTCTGCGTCGAGGCCATCGCGGCGAAGCGGCCTTTCTGCATCGCCTCGAGCGCGCGCTTCGGAGTCGCGTTGACGCTGCCGTGATGTGCGACCTTGTAGAACGTCACGCCGGAGAGGACGTCGTCGCCGTTCTCGTCGAGCCACGAGAGCCAGTTGCCCCACTGCGCGTCGCCGGGGAAGAGCAGCGCCTCGTCGCCGCAGCGGAAGAGCACGACCAGGCTCGTGTTGTTGAGCACCTTGTCGAGCGCGAGCGCGAACGCGTCCATCGGCGAGGCGATGGCCTTCTGCAATAGGAGACGACCTTTCGAATCGAGCGGCGGTTTGCCGTCTGGGAAGTCTGTAAACACCCAGTCTGCGTCGAACGGTTTGATGCCGCCGCGTTCCTCGACGGAGCCATCGCCGAGTTTCAGCTTGTAACGTTGGCTGAGTGGCGGATCCATCTTGTCCAGAAACGAGGTGTCGCGCGACGGCGCAAGGATGCGTGCGCGAAAGCCCTTGATGCCGGCGACGTCCGCAAACTCTTCCCCCGCGGCGAGATAGCGGACTTTGGCCTGGCCACGGAATCCGGAGGTGAGCAGATCCATCGCTGCGGCATTCGTTCCTGCTGCAGAGACACCCGTTTTCGTGATGCCGGTGGCGTTGACGAGAATGTCCTCGATGACCGCGGCATCGGCGGCGGACGGTGGCGCAGCCGTGAAGTGTGCGCGCAGCGTTGTCGCGAGCGCGAGGCGTTTCGCGCGCAGCTTCTTCGCATCCTTGTCCTTGGTGTTCTCCAGCCACGGCAGCCACACCTCGCCGACGTCGAACGCCCTGAACTTCTCCGGAAACGCGCCGAAGCCGGAGATGTGGTCCTGATGCGCGTGCGTGGCGATGACCAGCGCCAGCTTCTTATCAGTCACCTTCGCGATGTCGTCGATGACGTCGCCCATGCTGTGGATGTCGCCGTTGAAGTGCACACCGCAGTCGATGAGGATGTGCGCGTGCCCGCCGGCGTTCGGCACCGATAGCAGGAAGCAGTCGCCGAAGCCGACGCGGTACATGCGCACGCGCAGCTTGTGCTTTGGAAGCAGTTTCGTCGCAGTCGATTTGGTCGTCATTTCACAGCCCCCTGTGTACCGCACAGAACTTCAACGTGGTGTCGATCGCGTCATCAGTGACGTACGTGAGCCGCGCGTTGCCCGCGCGCTTGGTCTGCCAGTAATCGCGGATCTTGCTGAGGCGTTCGTCGTCGTCGAGCGAGCGGTGGATGATGTAGCGTACGGAGCCGTCGTAGTTGAGGTGGACGGTGGACCCACCATAAACGCGAATTAGCGGGCTTGTATCATCGTTCGGATCGAGCCGGATGTCGTCGCGCTGCACGATCTCGGCAACGATCTCGATGCGCGCGCGTCCTTCCACTGACCGTACGACCGGAATCACCGACTGCACCTGACAGGCGATGTTTCCAGGTTTCCTGGAGTCATATTTTTCGGCGAGGCGGAGCGGTCGCCAGAACTCCTGGGCGAACGTCCATACGCGGCGATAATTTTCGTCTTTCCGAGGATCTTCGCTGTTGAGATCGAATGTGAGCGGTTCGCAGCACGGCTCCCGCTCGCCCTTCGCGACGCTGACGCCGCGCCAGCGCAGCGCGTCCTGCGAGAGCGAGGCCGCGCTGTCGATGGTGATGCCGCGCGAGCGGAACGCCTCGATGAGCGCCTCGCGGTAGTCGTGACGGTCCTCCGGCTCGACGTCCGTGTCCGCGGTGATGAGCGCGCGCAGGTAATCGCCGAACGTGATGTCGACCGGCGGGCAGTAGTCGATCGCGCGGATGCACAACGTGAGGAAGTGCTCGGCCGTCTTCGCCGCCTCGTCGCAGAGGCGCTCGGCGAGATCGGGATGCAACTCGTTCGTGGTCACGGACGCTCCGCCCGCGCGCGCGATGCGATAGAGATCCGCCGTGCGGTTCTGCAGCGCCGTAAAGTACGCGTCGAAGATCGCCGCCACGAGGATCGAGCCGCGCTCGTGCGGCTCGCTGGTGAAGTCGAGCGCGCGCGTGTTCGGCTTGGTGCCGAGGGCGGAGCGGAGGGCGCCGCGGCGCGCGGTGGACTCGCCGAACTGGCGCGCGAGGTCGATCAGCGGATTGTTGCGGCCGAGCTGCGCGCCGACGACGGCGTCGCCGTCGTTCGCGATCGGCAGCCTCGCATCGACGCGGTCGCGGAAGAGCTGGCCGCCCGTGCGGATCATCGTGTCGCGCAGCGCCTCGCGGTAGCTGAAGTGCTGGAAGAGCGCGACCACGTCCGCGAAGGCTTCGTGGAAGGCGGGGACGTCGGCGTTCGTGTCCTGCATGAAGTTCGGACGCTGGCCGTCGAGGATCGCGTGAGTCGTCTCGTGCGCGATGATGTCGTGCGAGAGGCACGTGTAGATCGTCTGTCCGGGAAGGTTGCGTCCGGGATCTTCCGCGGACGCGGCGAAGTAGCCGAAGAGGATCCCGTGCACGTTGCGGTCGTAGTACGCGTTCGCCTCCTGCATCGCGTGCGGGAAGATGCGCAGCGGCTCGCGCTTGTGGAAGCCCCACTTGAGGCGGCGCCCGAGCGCGCGCTCGAAGTGATGCATCGTCTCGCGCGCCACGGCGTAGACCATCTGCTGGTGGAAACGCGGATCGAGCTCGGTCGGCGCGAGGCCGCCGTAGAGGAGGACGCTGAAGTCGTTGAGGTCGACCGGCTGGTAGTAGACGCCGTTTGCCGCGTCGTAGTCGATGACGGAGATGTAGGCGCCGCTCGGACCGGGCTGCAGCTGCTCGTACGGCAGCTTGACGGTCATGAAGTTGCCGAGGCCGCGGCCCTGGCTGGGATCGAACGCGTAGACGCGGAGCGGACGATGAGTGAAACGCGTTTCCACGGATGCGGTCCTCCTGAAAGAAGGAGTGCCGCGGACGCCTGCTTTCCCTACCTCAATAACTCACGCGGTGGTAGTACTTGAACGCGCGCCGTTCGTTGCGGACGATGATCGGGTAGAACTTCGCGCTCTTGAGCGCGTTCTCGTTCTGCGCCGCGAGCGCGGTCGAGCCGGTGCTGTTGCTGATGAGGCGCGTGGCGGTGACGTCGCCGTCGGTGTTCACGTCCGCCTCGATGTAGACCTCGCCGTGCGCGCCTGGCGCGGAGACGGGGAGCGGCATGATCCGGAACTTCGGCTCCGGGTTCTCCTCCGCCGAGCGCTTCGCTTCGGCGGTCGTGAGATCGGTCTTGTGCGCCCATCCCGAGCCGTCGCCGCTGCGCACCTCGACCCAGTCGCCTTTCTCCGAGAGCACCGACATCGCCTCGCCGTTCTGATACGTCGCGATGACCTCGGACTGATCGTCCGCCTTCGCATGCACCGGCAGCTCAGGCGCGCCGACGTACGACACGCGGATCGGCTCCCGCGTGTCGACCGTGCCGGTGACGGCCGGCTGCTCCTGCGAGCACGCGAGGGCGGCGAAGGCGAGGAGCGCGAGGACGACGTGCTTCATCGCGCCGACGATAGCACGGCGTTCGATGGGCTCGCGGCCGTCTGCATTGCCGGGCCGTTCCCGCTCGTCACGCGAAACGGCGGACCGGCGGCTACATCCGGCTGATTCGTCACAACACCTTCGACGAGCTCACCCGTTGCGCCTCATTGTGGCGCATCGACGGATGGCAATCCATCCAGACAAACGTCCATAGGTCCACCACGCGGGAGGATGACGATGAAGCGTGTCCTTGGTGTGTTCATTCTGATGCTGAGTCTTGTTTCGACGGGTGGTGGTGCCGCGGTCAATACGAATTACTGCGGCGGCGGACACTTCGCGCAGATCGCGCCCGGCGCGGTCGACGACGCCGCGTTCGTGAGCGCGCCGAACCAGCGGATCACGATCCCGGTGCTGCAGAACGACATTGTCGATCCGTCAGGAAATCTCGAGATCACCGGCGTGACGCCGGGCCAGCCGCAGATCGGGACCGTTTCGATCAGCGACGACAAGAAGTCGATCAGTTACCTGCCCCCGCAGACGCTGGCCGACTACACGTTCAAATACCAGATCACGGACACGAACCAGCCGGGCACGACGTCCGAGGCGACCGTGTACGTGCACGCGCCATCGGGCGATGTGACGATCACGTACTCGTGCACGAACGGCGTCTGTCGTTTCGCGGCGGCGCCGAAGGTCACCACCGGCATCAAGTCGTACACGTGGGACTTCGGCGATCACTGGCAGCCGATCCTGCCCGGCTACGTCTACCGCGCCAACGAACTGCACGTGTATTCGATCGACGGGCTCTATCGCGTCTCCTGCACGGTCGATTACTACTCGGGCGAGAGTCTCACGGGCCGCGTCGACGTCCAGGTGGCGTATGGCCGGCAGGGACAGTGGACGCTCGAGCCGAACGGCGGTATCGCGCCGGCCATCACCATCGGCGGCCTCGATACCTTCCCGCCGGGAACGCAGATTTACATGAACTGGAGCCCCGTCTCCACCGATTGCGCGGTGCCGCCACAGTTGCCGCGCGGCTACAACCTCGGCTGCGGCAACTCTCCGACGCTGCTCAATTTCGTCCCCCTCGGCCTCTGTCCGACCACGTGCCGTACGTGGACCTTCTATGCGCGCAGCGGAACGTACATCGCCACGCTGCGCTATCAGCCGCCGGACGATGGGAATCCCGGCACGCACTTCGACGATCCGACCGACTTCCAGATCCCGGTCGTGGCGACGAATAGCAGTCCGACCGTGACCATGGACATCGCGCGGACCGACCCGAACCGTCGCGATTACACGTTCACGCGCCGCATTGTGGACGACGGCCCGTTCCCATGGAGCGGTATTACGTGGGATTTCGGCGACGGGACGATCTACAACGAGACCGACACGCAGAATCCCTATACCTTCGTGCAGCATACGTTTGCGAAGACGGGCACATATCGCGTCGCCGCGAGCGTGCGCGATGCGGACGGCATGGAAGGGACGGCCACGCAGGACGTGGTGGTGTCGAACACGCCGCCCGTTCCGGCCATCCGCGTCAACTGTAAGGTTCGGGACTGCACGTTCGGCAGCGAGGCTTCCAAAGACGACGGCCAGATCACGGCGTGGAACTGGAACTTCGGCGACAACACGACCGCGACGACGGCGACCGCGACGAAGCAATACGCGGCGGCCGGCTGCTACAACGCCACTCTCACTACGATCGACGACGCGGGATTACCGGGCAGCGCGCACCAGACCGTACCCGTGGGGCCGATGGTCGCGGCGAAAGCGGGCGGCGTGCTCGTCGACGCGCACGTGCAGTCGTGGTACGCGAATTCGGCGTGGAACACGACCAACGGCAATCTCAATGGCATCGTCGAACCGGGAGAGACGGTCGTCGTCGAGCCGCAGTGGCGGACGACCGCGTCCACGACGCTGGTCGCGGTGACGGCAGGGAACCTCACCACGACGGACTCGTATTACGCGGCCCCGACGCTGGTCGACTCCGTTCAGAGCTACGACATTTCCAGCGGAATTTCGGATTGCTGGACCGCCGGACGCTGCTACGCGTTACGCGTGGCCAGCCCCGGCATCCGCAACGGCCAGCCGCACAATGACATCACGTTCCGCGAGACGTATCTGTCGAACGGAGTGGCGACGCCCGGCAGCCCCGTGACCATTCACGTCGGCTCGAGCTTCATCGACGTGCCGGTGAGCCACTGGGCGTACGGCAGCGTCGAGTCCGTCCTGCACAACGGGGTTGCCACGGCCTGCAGCCCGCATCTGCAGTTCTGCCCGCAGACGAACCTCACGCGCGCCGAAATCGCGAAGTGGCTCCTCGTGGCGGAACACGGCGCGACATACCAGCCGCCGGCGTGCACGGGAGCCGGTCCGTTCACGGACGTGCCGTGCACGAACGCATACGCCACCTGGATCGGGCAGCTGAAAGCAGAAGGCCTGACCTCCGGCACCGGCGGCGGCGCGTATTCACCCGATCAGACGCTGACGCGCGCCGAGCTGGCGATCTTCGTCCTGCGGACCAAACTCGGGCCGTCCTATGCGTCGCCCGCGTGCGGCAATGATTTCTCGGACGTCCCGTGCCCGTCGTATTGGGCCGCGAACTGGATCAGCGACGTCAAGAACCGCGGCGTGAGCATCGGCTGCGGACCGTATCAGTTCTGTCCCTCCGATCTCGTCGACCGCGCGCAGGCGGCGGTGTTCATCACGCGCATGATGGGCAACGGCATCGACACGCGCGCCTGTCCGGCGCCGCTGAATTACGACGTCGTGCCGTCGCACACGTTCCCGGCGCCGATCGCCGGCATCACCTTCAATCCGGCGAAATTGTCGATGGGCAGCACCACCACGGCCACGCTCACCGTCAGTGTCGCGCCGACGAGTGCCGTCGCGATCCCGCTGTCGACCGACAACACGTCCGCAGCGAACGTGCCGGCGACCGTGACCCTCGGCGCCAATCAGACCGCCGTAAACTTCCTCGTCGCACCCGGCGTCGTTGCTTCGCGCACACCGGTGCAGATCAATGCGACCTATCTCAATACGACGCGGAGCGTGCCGCTCGACGTCTGCACGCATACGCCGTCGGTCACCAGCTCGCCGACGTCGCGAACGATCAACTACGGCGAGTCGACGAACCTCACCGTCGCCGCGTCGGGTGACGGCGACATCAGCTACCAGTGGTACTCCGGCACGCCGCAGAACGCGACGCTGATCAGCGGCGCGACGACCGGCAGCTATTACGCGAATCCGTCCTCGACCACGACGTACTTCGTGCGCGTCTCGAATTCGTGCGGCCTTTATAGCGACAGCGCGGTCGCGCAGGTCTATGTCTGCAAGTCGCCCTTCGTCGTGACCTCGCCGTCGTCGGACTCCACCTCGCCCGGAGGCTCGTCGACGCTGCGGGTGACGGTCTCCGGCGACGGCAACTACCTCTATCAGTGGTACCGCGGAATCAGCGGTGATCCGGCCAGCGTGGCGATTACGGGCGCGACGTCGGATACCTATTCGACCGGCGGGCTCAATACGACCACCTCGTACTGGGTGAAAGTGACGAGCGGCTGTAATCCGAATTACTTCGCGCGCAGCGCCACGGCGACGATCACCGTGACGTCCCAGATGAAGAACCGGCAGACCGCCGCGTTCAGCGCGAACTCGCAACTGGCCATTACGGGCACATGGCCGAAGGCGACGCGCGCCGGCTCGCTGCTCGTGGCGGTCGTCTCCGCCTCGAACAACAGCTATCCGATCGGCAACTACACGGTGCCGGCGGGCTGGCAGCTGGCCAATACGTACGAGTGGAACAACGTCAAGACGTCGATGTACTACTACGCCAACAGTCCGGCCGGGAGGACGACGGAGACGTTCACGATCGGCAATTATCGCGACCAGACCCTGCAGCTGATCGAATACCTCAACATGGCCGCCGCGTCGCCCGAGGATCGCACCGCGCTCGACGGCGCCGCGACCTCGTCCGGCACGCTCTCGAGCGGCCTGACGACGCAGACCTACCAGTCGAAGGAAGTGGTCGTCACCGCGATCGCGACGTCCGCCAATACGAGCTTCTCGTCGCCCACCAACGGCTTCACGGAAATCGCCGAGACCGTCGCCGGCAACATCCTGACCACCGCAGTCCACGAGCGCATGGTCACGTCCCTCGGCGCCTACGGACATACCGTCTCCGCGGGCGGCACCGGCTCGTGGGTCGGCATCGTGACCACCTTCCGCGCCTATGACACCTCGGCGGCGCTCCAGCAGCCGGACTCGATCATGTACGCGGCCAGAGCCAAAGCACATACGGACGCGGCAACGGAGGCCTCGCGATGAAGCGCGCGGTGCTGCTGTTGTGGATGTTGCTCCTGGCGGCCCCGCTGCACGCGGGCGTCGACACGATTCTCGCGCACGGTTTTCAGCCGAACACCGCGTATCAGGTGTCGCCGTTCGACAACGTGAACCTCTATAGCGGCGAGCTCAATGTCAATATCCCCATCGGACCGAAGTACAAGACGAACGGCTCGCTCTCGTATCAGTTCTCGCTCCAGCATTCCCGCGCCGTATGGGCGTTCATCGACTGGCACGGCATCGATACCGCGCCCAGTTCCTACACCACGACGATCGTCGACACCGTCACGGCCTCCGGCAGCCACCGCTGGATGGCCGTGCGCGAGACGACGACGTTTTCGCTCGACGCGCCGTCCAGCGATTACGGCGGGTCAGAGCCCGTGCCGATGGGAAACGCGGGTGTCGGCTGGAACGTCGGGTTCGGCAGTTTCGGCGCCGTGTCGGTGCCGGAGGGCTATCTCAGCGGCACGTACACCGAGGCGGACGGCGCCGAGCATGAGTTCAAGCCGTCCATGCACTCGACGAGCTTCAATGACGTCGGCGCGTCCTTCACGCAGGACGGCAGCTACCTCCGCCTGCGCAAAGTCGGCGGCGATACGAACGAGCGCGAAATCGATTTCCCGAACGGCACCGTCAAACACTTCTCGTGCGTGAGCGCCTGCGGCCAGGCGAAGGCACAGTGGATCCTTCGCTGGATTTCCGACTCGTTCGGCAACGTGCTGGTGGTCGAGCGCAGCTCGGACACGCGGCCGGCATCGGGACAATGGATCTGGACGTTCGTCGAGGGCACGCTGCCCGATGCGGAAACGCGCGACGATCCGTATTACCACGGCTCCTCCGGGGAACGGACGTCCCTCCTCGTCAACCGGCAGCACCGGCTGGTGTTCGACATCTACGGCGACTACCGGCAGACGCCGTATCCATGGATCGGCGAGCGGCTGGTGCGCGCGGAACTGGCGGGCCCGCAGGGTGACGATTCGATGGTTTTCAGCTTCGACTACACGCCCGTCAACATGCTGCGGGCGACGGTCCTGCCGTGGACGAAAGACGGGCTCCTGTTTCCGTACAACGTCCCGTCGCACACCACCACGTTCCAGATGCTGCAGTCGATGACGCTGCCCGAAGGCGCGGGCAAATGGCAGTTCGACTATTACCCCGGCAGCACGAGCGACGGCGACGGTATCTCGTATACCTACTGTACGGCGCCGAACTGGAACAGCACCACGCCGTGTCCCAACGGGTATTCGTATCCCACCAGCCGTCTCGCGGGAGCATTACGTTCCGTCAAGGCGCCGACCGGCGGCGGATATCAATATGCATACGAAGGCCGCGGCACGCCGATCCGCCTCTGCGGCGGACACGCACGCGATGCCGGGTCCTACGGCGGCGGCACCGTCCTCGGAGTCGCAAAACGCGAGGAGATCGACGCTGACGGCTCCGTGAAAGCGACTTGGCGCTATTCCGGACAAGGCTACTTCAAGTGGTTCATCGACACGAACCACGATGGCTGGGACGACAGCGACACGAACCACAATGGCCAATGGGACCTGGGCGAGCCGCTCTTGTGCCGCTCGCCGGTGGAGTTCCTGGCGACCGCCCTCGATCCGAACGGCCTCCTGACGATCAACTATCACAACGTCGATTACGGCCTGCAGTGGTACGGCGCACCGTTCTCGCCCGATCTGGAAAAGGTCGACACCGTGCAGCGCCACGATCAATCGCAAACGGCGCGTTATCTGTCATCCGAGACGTATTCGGTCAGCATGGCCGCGACGTCGCCCTTCGTCACCGATCTGAGCGACGCCGTGCGCAGGCTCTTCCGGACGTATCGCCGCGACAACGAAGACGCGACGACCGCGACCAAACTGCGCGCGAAGTACGCAAACTTCGAGGAGAGCGCCTACGAATGCGGCGGCGACATGCTGCCGTCCGACTGCCGCCAGATCAACCTGCGCGAGACCAGCGAGCACACGCGTTATTTCGATGACCCGTCGACGGTCGCCTTCAACAACACCACGCAGATCCCGTTCACCGAGGCGATGTTCTCGGATTTCGACGGCCTCGGTCACTTCCGCCAGACGAACAGCTACGGCAATTTTCGCGCGGCCGCCAAGGGGCATCCCGACAGCGGCGACTTCGACATGCGCGGCGAGTACACGTTCTACAACCCCGACGTGACGTGGCAGCCGGACGCGAACAATCCCACGGGCATGCCGGACCGTCTGCATGCGTGGCTCATCGAGCTCTCGTCCCGCACGAAAATCATCGAGAACGGCCGCATCGGCAGTACGCATACGCTGTACGACAAGACGCGCGGCTATCTCAAAGCTACGCGTCGCCTGAAGGAAAGCAGTCTCACGAATTCGGTGTGGCTGCTTCCCAACGCACAAGGAGAGATCCCGTCGCTGCGCGACGTGGACGTGCCCGATGGCGCGGACGATCTGCTGACCGTGTACACGCGCCGCGGCCCGGCCGCGCCCGGCAGCGTTTACGAAGTGGTCACGCGCGAGGAGGATTACGGCGGCGACGGCGGAGGTCTCTGCACCGCGGCAAGCGGTGAATGCGCGTGGTCCGGCGGGCAGATTGCGGTCGGACAGGGCGTCACCAGCGACTATGCGCTGGAGACGACACTCCGTTACGGCAGCCCCGCGCTGACGGAATATCGCGGCTGCGGTACCGGCACGTACGTACAGAGCAGCAGCGCCGTCATCGACCACGGCTCCGGGCTCGCCTCGTCGATGACGGGCGCGTCCGGCCTGACGACCGGCTACGCGTACGATGCATTGGGACGCGTGACGACCGTGACGCCTCCCGGCGCGGCCACGCCGCAGACCTATGGCTACAAAAGCAAAACCGGCACGGGAGGCATCAATCAGTTGTCCGTCGCGCGCTCCGGCGGCGCGGCCTCGTACTTTACGTATGACGATCTGGGACGCCTGAAGTCCACCCTCCGCGATACGCCGACCGGCCCAGCGGAGACGACGCTCACCTACACGGCGACGGGCAAAGTCCTGGAGGAGCTTCTGCCCCAGGCCACGCGCTCGAACAAGCATTCCTATGACGCGTTGGACCGCGAGAAGAGCGTGCGCCGTGCCGACGGCCACATTACGGACACGACGTATGTGGGCGGGCGGGGCGCGGTCACGCTGATGCACGACGTCGAGCTCGCGGCCGGCAATGGAGGAAGCGGCAATCCGCACGACGTGCAGATGTCGCACGATCTCGACTCCTTCGGCCGCCTGTTCCGCGCGAACGACGGCGCCGTGCGCGCGGAATATAGCTACGACGCACTGTCGAATCTCACCGTCGCCACGCTGACCGCCACCGAAGACAATCCCGTTACACACTCGCCCGACACGCAGACGCGGCGCTTCGATCACGACGGGCGCGGCTTCCTCACCAGCGAAACCGATCCTGAAATGCGCGGGCCGAACGGCCAGGTGCTCATCAAGAGCCAGTACGACGCGCGCGGGCATGTCACGGCGGTGGATTACGCGTGGTCGGGCGGCGGGGCGACGCTGCCGTCGCTGAATCCGTGGAGTTTGCGCATGGCGTACGACCGCGCCGAGCGGCTGCGCGACGTGTGGCAGCCGGCGGCGACGCCGCGAGGCAACGCGCCGCTCCTCAAGCATTTCGATTACTTCACCAACGACGATCCCTCCGGTTCGCGCAATCAGCTCGCTGCCGCTTCCCGCTACAACTACGTCAAGGATCCGGCCGCGACCGCGAGCCCCGCGACGTACGTGGTTGGCAGCGCCTACGCGTACGACCCGTGCAGCCCCGGCAGCGCGCGCTGCGGGATGCTGACGCAGGTGACGACGTCGATGTCGAAGGTCGCCGGCGGCGCCGAAACGACGTTCCTCAGCGGAACGGTCAAGTACGACTACGACGCTCGCGGCAACCTGACGCGCATCGACTACCCGACACCGTTCTCGGACGCCGCACCGCGTTTCATCAACTACGGCTACACGGCCGACGTGCTGACGGACGTCAATGAGGGCGCGGCGCATACGCCGCGGGCCACGCTCGCGTATTACCTCAACGGCCTGCGCAAGAGCGTGCAGTTCGCCAGCGTGGACGTCCACGACGAGATCTCGCTCGAGAGCGACGCGAAGCTGGCGCGCGTCGGCCAGATCGTCTGGCACTGGAAAAACGGCTCCTCCGATACGGGGCTCTATGCCTACGACGGCGCCGGCAACATCTCGAAGATCGGCAACAGTGATTCCTTTCAGTACGACAAAGCGCTGCGGCTCGCGAATGCCACCGTCGGCTCGCTGTCGGAAACCTATACCTACGACGGCTTCGGCAACCTCAAGCAGCGCGGCACGATGAAGTACACGGTCGACAACACGACGAGCCGGCTCCAGGCGGTGAAGTCCGGGACTCAGCAGCCGCGGGGCGTCGAGTACGACGACTCCGGCAACATCAAGACCATGCCGGACCTGCGGACCCTCAGTCCCGCGAATCCGACGGCCGTGCTGAATTTCGAGTACGACGCGTTCAATCGCGCGACCTACACCGAAGGCACGAACATCGGGCGCGTCTACGTCTACGACGCGAACGACGAGCGCGTCGGCGTGCTCGATTTCATGGCTTCGAACGGCATTCGCGAATTGTGGTCGTTCCGCTCCGGCGGCCGGCGCGTGCTGCGCGACGTCGAGCGGCGATACAGCGCGGGCGGGCCCTCCACATGGACGTGGAAAGAGGACTTCGTCTACGCGGGCGACATCATCACCAACACGATCAGCCGCAACGCGTCGTCAGGGCAGGTCGAGGTTCATGACCTGCACGTCGATCACCTCGGATCGGTGCGGTTCGTCACCGGGCAGCAGGGCGAACTGCTGAACACGACTTCGACCGGCTCGAAGTACATGCCGTTCGGCAATCTCGTGTTCGACCAGAAACTGCCGGAGCGGATGGCCTTCACCGGCCACGAGCGCGACGACGACGGCACGGCACAGGACGAGAGCGACATCGACTACATGCACGCGCGCTATTACGCGCCGTCGCTGGGAAGATTCCTGTCCAGAGACGCTGCGTCGGGAACACCCGATTTGCTGCAAGGATGGAACCGCTTCTCGTACGTACGTAACAACCCACTGGCATTTCACGATCCCAACGGAAAAGAGCCACGGGCCGTCATTTACCACTTCAGCGGAGACGGACCGAGTAAAGCCTGGATCGAGCGAATGGAAGCTTCAACAGGCCACGAGGTGCAGGTTCGCCAGCCGACGATCTATGCCTATTCTCAAATGATGGATGAGCTGCGTGGGCTGCACAGTGACGATGTGCTCGTTTTGTGGGGGCACTTCGGATTTCAGAATGGCACGTCGTTTTTGAACCTCAATGCCGCACCTGTTCAGGATGTTCACCAATTCAGAGCGATTCCGCAGAACGCGAACAATTTCTACGTCTCTCTCAACTCGCTCGAGCTGGGTTTGGTGGTCTCGAAGCCATCCGCGATCATTTTAGCCGGCTGTTATACGGGCGGTGCCGGTGCGAAGTTGGCGAATGATGTTGGGATTCCAGTGATCGGTACGAAAACCACTACGTGGTGCGGTATCAACGGCGGGGGTGATGTCCAGAACTGGTTGGGCATTGCGCTGCTAAGCCTCTTTGCGAACCGCGATGCGAAGGCGGCGGCTGATCTCGCGAATGAGAGAGGCACGGGCCCGACGGTCTTGCAGGAGACGAATCCAGGCGAGCATCCTCCCAACGAGCCACAGTAAGAGTCGCGGGGGAGCCGCACTGGCTGCGCATCAGCAGTTCATCGGCCGACGACCTGCGGCCGCTGGTCCAACGATTCCGCCCGAACGATAAGTAAGTCGAGTAACGCAATCAATCGCCGCAACGGAGAGACTGACGCGATGAAACCGATCAAACCGCTTCGCGCACTGCACGGTGCAACCGTAGTCCTTGTGGTATTGCTCTTCGGCGCGCCTTTGTATGCGGGCGTCGACACGATCCTTGCGCACGGGTTTCAGCCGAATACGTCGTACCAGATCTCGCAGTTCGACAACGTGAATCTGTTCAGCGGCGATCTGAGCGTCACCGTCCCCATTGGACCGCAGTACAAAACGAACGGTGCGTTGTCCTATCAGTTCACGCTCCAGCATTCGCGGGACGTTTGGGCGTTCGTCGATAAATACGCGGTCAACACCGCACCGTCGACGATCTCGACCACGATCGTCGACGCGGTGACGACGCAGGGCTCGTCCGGCATCCGGACGTATCGCATGACCTTCACGCTCGACGCGCCGGAGGGCAGCGGTTTTGCGGGATCGGAGCCGGTGCCGACCGGCAACGCCGGCGTCGGCTGGAGCGTCGGCTTCGGCAGCTTCGGTGCGGTGGCGACGCCGGAGGGTTACCTCAGCGGAACGTACACCGAGCCGAACGGCGCGTCGCACGAGTTCAAGCCGTCCATGCATTCGACGAGCTTCAATGACGTCGGCGCCTCGTTCACGCAGGACGGAAGCTACCTCCGCCTGCGCAAAATTGGCGGCGACACGAACGAGCGGGAGGTCGACTTTCCCGACGGCACCGTCAAGCACTTCTCGTGCGTGAGCGGCTGCGGCCAGCGGAAGGCGCAGTGGATTCTGCGCTGGATCTCCGATTCGTTCGGAAATGTGCTCTTGATCGAGCGGAGCTCGGACACGCGGCCCGCATCGGGACAGTGGATCTGGACGCTCGTCGAAGGGACGCTGCCGGATGCGGAGACGCGCGACGATCCGTACTATCACGGCACGTCGCCGGAACGCACGTCGCTGCTCGTCAACCGGCAGCACCGGCTCGTCTTCGACATCTACGGCAACTACGCGCCGACGGACTATCCGTGGATCGGCGAGCGGCTGACGCGCGCCGAACTGGCTGGTCCGCAGGGCGATTATTCGATGGTCTTCAGTTTCGACTACACGCCGCTGCGGATGCTGCGCACGTCGGTGCTGCCGTGGACGAAAGACGGACTGCTGTTTCCGTACAACGACGACCACACGACGACGTTTCAGGTACTGCAATCGATGACGCTGCCCGAGGGCGGCGGGCAATGGAAGTTCGATTACTATCCGGGGACTACCGCCGACGGCGACGGATTCGCGTACACCTACTGTACGGCTCCGAACTGGAACAGCACGACGGCGTGCCCCGACGGATTCTCGTATCCGACGAGCCGTCTGTCCGGCGCGTTGTTGTCCGTCAAAGCGCCGACCGGCGGCGGCTACAAGTATTCGTATGAGGGCCGAGGGACGACCACCCGTCTGTGCCACGGAAGCGTGCGTGATGGCGCCTATGGCGGCGGCAACGTCGTCGGAATCGCGAAACGCGAGGAGATCGACGCCGGCGGCGCCGTGAAAGCGACGTGGCGCTATTCCGGACAAGCGTACTACCGGTGGTTCATCGACACGGACCACGACGGCTGGGATGACGGCGATCCGAACCATAACGGCCAATGGGATTTGGGCGAGCCGCTTTTGTGCCGCGCGCCGGTGGAATTCCTGGCCACGATGCTCGATCCGAACGGCCTCCTGACGGTCAACTATCACAACGTCGAATACGGCCTGCAGTGGTACGGCGCGCCGTTCACGCCGGACTTGGAGAAGGTCGACACCGTGCAGCGGCACGATCGGTCGCAGGCTGCCCGTTATCTGTCGTCCGAGACGTATTCGGTCAGCATGGCCCCCAGCTCACCGTTCGTGACAAACCTCAAGGACGCCGTGCGGCGGATGTTCCCGACATACCGCCACGAAAATGAAGATGCGACCACCGCAACGCGGCTCCGTGCGAAGTATGCGAATTTCGAGGAGAGCTCGTACGAATGCGGCGGCGACATGCTGCCGTCGGACTGCCGGCAGATCAATCTACGCGAGACGAGCGAGCACACGCGCTACTTCGACGACCCGGCGACGGTGAACTTCAATACGACTGTCCCGCAGGTACCGTTCACCGAGGCGATGTTCTCGGATTTCGACGGCCTCGGACACTTCCGCCAGACGAACACGTACGGCAATTTCCGCGCGGCCGCGAAAGGACATCCCGACGGCAACGACTTCGACATGCGCGGCGAGTACACGCTGTACAACCCGACTGTTTCGTGGCAGGCGAACGCGGACAATCCGACCGGCATGCCGGACCGACTCCACGCGTGGCTCATCGAGCTCTCGTCGCGGGCGAAGGTCATCGAAAACGGGCGGATCGGCAGCACGCATACGCTGTACGACACGACGCGCGGATATCTCAAGGCCACGCGGCACCTCACCGAAAGCTACTTGTCGGCATCCGTTAATCTGCTGCCGAACGCACAAGGAGCGCTGCCGTCGCTGCGCGATGTCGATGTACCGGACGGCGCCAACGACCTGCTGACCCTCTACACGCGGCGCGGCCCCGCCGTGCCCGGAAGCGTGTACGAAGTGGTCACTCGCGAAGAGAACTACGGCGGCGACGGCGGCGGCCTCTGCACCGCGGCAAGCGGCGAGTGCGCATGGTCCGGTAACCAGATTTCCCCGGGCCAGAACGTCACCAGCGACTACGCGATCGAAACGACGATGCGCTACGGAAGCGTCGCGTCGACCGAATACCGCGGCTGCGGCGCCGGCACCTATGTGCAAACGAGCAGCGCGGACATCGAGCATGGAGCGGGGCTGCCGTCGTCGATGACCGACGCCTCCGGTCTGACCACGGGCTATACCTACGACGCACTGGGTCGGGTGAAGACCGTCACGCCGCCGGGAGTGGCCACTCCGCAGACGTTCGGCTACAAGAGCAAAACGGGCACGGGCGGCATCAACCAACTGTCGGTTTCCCGCGCGGGCGGCCCTTCCTCGTACTTTACGTACGACTACCTCGGACGACTGACGTCGACGCTGCGCGACACGCCGGCGGGCCAGGCGGAGACGATCCTCAGTTATACGCCGACGGGAAAGGTATTCGAGGAAACGCTGCCGCAGGCGGTGCGGACGAACAAGCATTTCTACGACGTCTTCGACCGCGAGAAGAGCGTGCGCGAGGCCGACGGCCATACGACCGATACGAGCTACGTCGGCGGACGCGGCACGGTCACCCTGATGCACGACATCGCGCTCGCCCCCGAATACGCGGGCAACGGGAATCCGCACGACGTGCAGATGTCGCACGACCTCGATTCCTTCGGCCGTCTCTTCCGCGTCAACGATGGAGCGGTGCGCGCCGAATACAGCTACGACGCACTGTCGCACCTCACCGTGGCCACGCTGACGACCATCGATACCGGCGACACACAGACCCGGCGCATGGACTACGACGGACGCGGGTTCCTGACCAGTGAGACCGATCCCGAAATGCGCAGCCCGAGCGGCCAGGTGCTCGTCAAGAGCCAGTACGACGCGCGCGGGCACGCCACGGCCGTCGATTACGCATGGTTGGGTGGCGGGACGACGCTCCCGTCGTTGAATCAGTGGAACCTGCGCATGGCCTACGACCGCGCCGAGCGGCTGCGCGACGTATGGCAGCCGGCAGCGACGCCGCGCGGCAACGCGCCGCTCCTCAAGCATTTCGATTACTTCACCAACGACGACGCGGCCGGACCGCGCAATCAGCTCGCCGCCGCCTACCGCTACAACTATGTTCGCGATCCGGCGGCGACCGCCAAGCCCGCGACGTACAAGGTCGGCAGCGCATACGCGTACGACGACTGCGGCATCGGCAGCCTGCGCTGCGGCATGCTGACGCAGGTCACGACCTCGATGTCGACCGTCTCCTCCGCAGGCGTCGAGGCCTCGTTCCTCAGCGGAACCGTGAAATACGACTACGACGGGCGGGGGAACCTCACCCGCATCGACTACCCGACGCCGTTCTCGGACGCGACTACGCGTTTCTTCAATTACGGTTACACCGCGGACGTGCTGACGGACGTCAACGAGGGAGCCGGGCACACGCCGCGAGCAACGCTGTCGTACTACCTCAACGGTCTGCGCAAGGGCGTGCAATTCGCCAGTGCCGACGTGCATGACGACATTTCGCTCGAGACGGACTCGAAGCTCGCCCGTGTGGGCGAGATCGTCTGGCATTGGAAGAACGGCTCCTCGGATACCGGCCTTTATGCCTATGACGGTGCCGGCAACATCTCGAAGATCGGCATGAGCGATTCGTATCAGTACGACAACGCATTGCGTATCGCCAATGCTGCAGTCGGGTCACTGTCGGAAACCTACAGGTACGACGGCTTCGGCAATCTCAAGCAGCGCGGCACGATAAATTACACGGTCGACAAGACCACGAGCCGGCTGCAGAACGTGGCGTCGGGCGGTCAAGCCGCACGAGGCGTCGAGTACGACGATGCGGGAAACGTCAAGACGATGCCCGATCTCCGCAAGTTCACTCCACCGAATCCGACGGCAACGTTGAACTTCGAGTACGACGCGTTCAACCGCGCCACGTACACGGAAGGCACGAACATCGGACGCATCTATGTTTACGACGTAAACGACGAGCGCGTGGGCGTGCTCGACTTCACGGCCTCGAGCGGCGTGCGCGAGCTGTGGTCGTTCCGTTCCGGCGGACATCGCGTCCTACGCGACGTCGAGCGCCGATACAGCGCCGGCGCACCGTCGACGTGGACGTGGAAAGAGGATTTCGTCTACGCGGGCGACATCCTCACGAACACGATCAGCCGCAACGCGTCGGGGCAGGCCGAGGTGCACGACGTGCACGTCGATCACCTCGGATCGGTGCGGTTCGTCACCGGACAGCAGGGCGAACTGCTGAACACGACCTCGACCGGCTCGAAGTACATGCCGTTCGGCAATCTCTTCTTCGACCAGAAACTGCCGGAGCGGATGGCGTTCACGGGTCACGAGCGCGACGACGACGGCACGGCGCAGGACGAGAGCGACATCGATTACATGCATGCCCGCTATTACGCGGCGGCGCTGGGACGTTTCCTCTCCGGCGACCCGAAACCGGGGAACGCGGTCACGCCGCAGTCGTGGAACCGGTATACGTACGTTCTGAACAATCCGATGAACGCCTGGGATCCGACAGGCGAGGTCATCGCGCGACTGTACGGGCAGATGTGGGACGTCAATCCAGGCGACGTGGTCGTGCTGGGATTCCGGGCGGCTCATGAGCATCCGGTCGCCCATGTGAGCACCGTGGTTGGCTTCGTCAAGAACAAGGAGGATGGGGTGATGGAAGCCTTCGTGACTGAAAATGCTCCCATTCCGACCGCGCGCGTCGAAGGTGCGGATCACCTGCTGACGGAGAAAGATCCGCACTCGACGATCATCGTCAACTCCAATTCCGACGCGGCCGGCGGCGGCCTGTGGAACAGCAAGACGACGGTGATACGAGGGGTGGTCGAGAACTACGTCATGAAGGACGGCAACAAGGTGCCCTTCGGCTCGAATACGGTGGTCAAAGCAGCTGAGGGGATCGGGCTCGTCTGGTACAACAACAAGGTCTGGGACATCACGAAGAACCAGGGCGATTGCTCGATTTATACGGACATCCTCGCCAAGGCATTGAACGGCATTCTGGACTTCAAGAACGCTGACGGAAAGCCGAGGACCATCGACGACTGGGACAAGGATCCGCACAAGCGGACCAACCCGCAGCCGAATGGATCGCACTGACGCGGCAATGGGATCGCAGCGTGTCCGCGGACATCTGTCCGCGGACACCTGTCACGCGGACAGACTTCCGGACTCTGTAAATCGTTGAAAACAAAGGAAGCGTGCATGGCATCGCGGTTGCGCTAAGCGACCGCGATCATGATTCACGATACGTCTTCCATGGACCGGCCGGTGGTCGCGTCGCGCAATCTGCGGACGCCGGCCATCGTCGCGGCCATCGTCATCGGCGCGGTGCTGCTCGTCGGCATCGTGCTGTTTCCCTCGATCCATCGCTGGCTGAGCGCGGACGGCGCGGTCGACGGCACGACGCTCCGTTATGCGACCGTCGCGCGCGGCGACTTGCAGAGCGATATCTCGGTGCAAGGGCGCGTGGTCGCGGCGCTGCATCCGACGCTCTTCAGCGCGGGACAGGGCATCGTCTCGCTGCGCACGAAAGCGGGCTCGCAGGTGCATGCGGGCGACGTCCTCGCGGTGGTCGACGGCAAAGACCTGCAGTCGTCGCTCGAGCAGGCGCGCGCGCAGCGCATCTCCATGCGCGCGGAGCTGGAGCGCCAGAAGATCCTCGCGCGGCAGACGCAGCTCCGCGCGCAGCAGCAGGTCGATCTCTTCGCGGTGCGTCTCGAAGCCGCGAAGCGCTCGCTCGCGCGGAATCAGAAGATGTTCAACGAAGGTCTCACGAACCGCGCCGACTTCGAGTCCGCGCAGGACGACGTGCAGACGACGCAGCTCCAGCTCGCGCAGGCGCGCAAGGAGCTCGACCTCTCGCGCGAGACGCTCTCCTTCGAACTGCAGACGCGCGAGCAGCAGCTCGTCGCGCAGGAATCGGTCACGGCCGATCTCGAGAAACGAGTCAACGACTTGACCATCCGCGCGCCGTTCGACGGCATGGTCGCCGCGGTGGCCGTGCAGGACCGCGACGCGGTCGCGCCGAATCAGGCCGTGCTCACGGTCGTCAACCTCTCGTCGCTCGAGCTCGACCTCGACCTGCCGGAAGAGTACGCGGGGCAGACCGCGATCGGCACGCCGGCGGTCATCTCGTTCAACGGCCGCGAGTACACGGGCCGCGTGACGGCGGTGTCACCCGAGGTGACGAACAGCCAGGTTGCGGCCACGGTGGCGTTTCAGGGTGGGCTGCCGCCGGGGCTCAAACAGAGCCAGCGTCTGACGACGCGGCTGATCTACGAGTCGCGCAAGAACGTGCTCAAAGTCGCGCGCGGCGCGTTCGTCGACGTCGGCGGCGGCCACACCGCGTACGTGGTCGACAACGGCATCGCCACGCGGCGCGAGATCGCGCTCGGCGCCACGAGCTCGAGTGAAGTGGAAGTGCTGCGCGGGCTCGAACAAGGGGAACGCATCATCCTCTCCGACACCTCGTCGTTCGGAGACAAGAAAACGGTTTTGCTGCGCTAGGAAACAGGAGAACGAACGCCATGCTCACGATGAAGAACATCAAGAAGATCTACCGCACCGCCACGATCGAGACGCACGCGCTCGAGAACTTTTCGCTGCACGTCGAGGCCGGCGAGTTCGTCTCCGTCATGGGGCCGTCCGGCTCCGGCAAGACGACGTTCCTCAACGTCGCGGGACTGCTCGACACGTTCGAGTCGGGGACGTACACGCTCGACGGCAAAGACGTCAGCCGCCTGTCGGACAGCGAGATGTCGCGCATCCGCAACCGCGCCATCGGCTTCGTCTTCCAGTCGTTCAATCTCATCCCCGACCTCAACGTTTTCGACAACGTCGACGTCCCGCTCCGCTACCGCGGCCTCGGCGCGTCCGACCGCAAGCAGCGCATCGAGCGCGCGCTGGAGATGGTCGGCCTCTCGTCGCGCGCGCGCCATCTGCCGTCGCAGCTCTCGGGCGGACAGCAGCAGCGCGTGGCCATCGCGCGCGTCCTGGCCGGCGATCCGAAGCTCATCCTCGCCGACGAGCCGACCGGCAACCTCGACTCGCTCATGGCGCGCGAGATCATGGACCTGCTCGACCGCATCAACGCCGCCGGCACGACGATCGTCATGGTCACGCACAGCCCCGAATGCGCCGTGCGCGCGCAGCGGCAGATCCACGTGCTCGACGGCCACGTCGTCGATCTCGACCTGCCGCCGCTCACGCTCACGCATCCGCAGGCTTCCGCTGGCGTCGCCTCGACGCTGCGCTGAACGGAGACGCTCATGTTCGTTTACTACCTTCGCACCGCGGTCAAAAGCCTCCGCCGCAATCCGGTCCTGACGTCGCTGCTGATTGGCGCGATCGCCCTCGGCATCTGCGTCTCCACGACGTTCATCGCGCTGCGCCACATCTTCGAGAAAGATCCCGTTCCGGGGCACAGCCAGAAACTGTTTTACGTCCGCATGGACAACTGGGATCCGCAGCGCGCGTACAACGCCGACGATCCGAAGTCGCTGCCGACGCAGATCACGTATCGCGACATGCGCGGCTTGATGCGCTCGACGATCCCGACGCGCCAGACCGGCTCGTTCATGTCGCGCATGTTCATCTTCCCCGAGTCGAAGACCACGCGGCCGTTCCGCGAGCCGGTGCGCCTCGTCTTCAGCGACTTCTTTCCGATGTTCGACCTCCCGTTCCAGTACGGCTCGGGTTGGGACAAGAGCGCCGACGCGAAACCCGAATATGTGGTCGTGCTCGACCACGACCAGAACCTGAAGCTCTTCGGCGGCGCCAACAGCGTCGGCCGCACGCTGCGCATCGAGGATCACAACTACAAAGTGGTCGGCGTCATCGACGAGAGCTGGAAGCCGGGCTTCGCCCCGTACGACCTCACGCACCGAGGCGCCTCGCCGACGGAAGGGATCTTCATCCCGTTCAACATCGCGCCGATCCTGCAGATCTATACGTGGGGCAACAGCGACGGCTGGAAATCGTTCGACGGCGGATACGAGGCGGGGCTGCAGTCGGAGACGTGCTGGATCCAGTTCTGGGTCGAGCTGCCGACGACGGCGCAGCAGACGGCGTATCGCGAATATGTCGACAACTACGTGCGCGATCAGAAGAAGCTCGGCCGCTTCCAGCGCCCGCTGCACAACGAAGTGACGTCGCTGCCGGAGATGATGGAAGCGATGCAGATCACGCCGCCGGGCGTGAAGTCGATGAGCATCGTGTCGGTGCTGTTCCTCGTCGTCTGCTCGCTCAATCTCGTCGGCCTGCTGCTCGGCAAGTTCCTCGCGCGCGTGCCGGAGGTCTCCGTGCGGCGCGCGCTCGGCGCGAGCCGCGTGCAAGTCTTCCTGCAGCACGTCGTCGAGTGCGAGCTGATCGGCATCCTCGGCGGTGCGATCGGGCTCGCGCTCTCGGTCGGCCTGCTCCATCTCCTCGGCAAGTACGCGCCGAACAACGGCGCGATGATCCGCTTCGACGGAGAGATGGTGCTGGTGTCGCTGTTCCTCGCGCTCGTGGCCGGACTCATGGCCGGCGTTTACCCGTCGTGGCGCGTCTGCTCGGTCGCGCCCGCGATGCAACTGAAGATTCAATAGGAGGACATCATGCCGATCGGACCCATCCTTCGAGCGATGCGGCACAACCGCACGCGCTTCGCGCTCATCATCCTCGAGATCGCGATCACGCTGGCCATCGTCACCAACGCGGTGAACATGATCCTCGACCAGCGCGAGAAGATGATCAAGAAATCAGGCTTCGACGACGACAACCTGCTCGCCGTCTCGTACGCGCCGTTCGCGCCGGAGTTCAAGCAGCCGGGTTACTCCGACAGCGTCACGTACGCCGACATCCGCGCGCTGGAAAAGATCCCCGGCGTCAAGGCCGCGGCCGCGACGCATTTGCTGCCGTGGCAGGGCGGCGGCAGCTCCGGCACGTACCGAGCGGACGGCACGCCGGAGAAGTTCCAGGCGCAGTTCTACGCCGCCACCCGAAATGTCTTCGACACGCTCGGCGTGAAGGTCATCGAGGGCCGCAACTTCACCGCGAATGACACGCCCGCCGATCCGAACGAGTCGACGAAGGTGACGATCATCAGCCGCGGACTCGCGCGCAAGCTGTGGGGCGACGCGAATCCGATCGGCCACGTCATCAGCACCGGTGACGACGGCTCGCGCCCGCGCACGGTCATCGGCGTGATCGACAACTTCTACAACCCGTACGCCTGGGACATCGGCGATTACGTGCTCTTCACGCCCGGACGCGCGTGGGACGAAAGCGGCGGCGCGTATCTGATCCGCACCGAGCCGGGCGCGCTGAAGTCCGTCGCCTCGCAGGTCGAGGCGCGGCTGCTCGCCGTCAACAGCGGCCGCGTCTTCCGCTCGCGCACGATCGCGGAGGTGAAGGAGGGTTTTTTCAGCGGGGGAAAGCTCGTCGTTAACGCGATGACGGGCGTGATCGTCCTGCTGGTCTTCGTCACGGCGCTGGGCATCGTCGGCATCACCTCGCTGTCCGTCTCCGAGCGCACGAAGCAGATCGGCACGCGCCGCGCCCTCGGCGCGACGAAGGGCGACATCCTGCGCCACTTCCTCGCCGAGAACTGGATCGTGACGACGATCGGTCTCGTGCTCGGCGTCGCGGCGACGTACGCGCTGAACTTTTTCCTCGTCAGCCAGTTCACGGATGCGAAGCTGCCGTGGTATCTGGTCGCGGTGGGCATGGTGCTGCTGTGGCTGAACGGCCTCGTGGCCACCGTGCCGCCGGCGATGCGCGCGGCGACGGTCTCGCCCGCGATCGCAACCCGGAGCGTCTGAACGCCGTAAGCGAACGTCGTCATGTCGAGAGTCCTGATCGTCGAAGACCAGCCCGCCGTGGCGAAAGCGCTGCGGATGCTGTTCGATCTCAACGACATCGACACCGAGGCGACGAGCGATCCCGACGCCGCCATGCGCATGATCGAGCGTGGCGGCGTCGACGTCGTGCTGCAGGACATGAACTTCTCGCCGGGCGCCACGAGCGGCGAAGAAGGGATCGCGCTCTTCCGCCGCGTGCGCGCCGCCGCGCCCGAGGTGCCGATCCTGCTGCTCACGGCGTGGACGTCGCTCGAGACGGCGGTGCAACTGGTGAAGGAAGGCGCGTCGGACTACATGCCGAAGCCGTGGGACGACGCGAAACTGCTGGCCACCGTCCGCAACCTCCTGCACCTCCGCGCGTTGCAGGCGGAGAACGAGAAGCTCCGCGCGGACCGGACGCGCACGCGGGCCGTGCTTGCGCGCGAGTACGACCTGCGCGGCATCGTCTACGAGAGCGACGCGATGCACCGCGTGGTGTCGCTGGCGGTGCAGATCGCGCGTTCCGAGGTGCCGGTGCTGATCACCGGACCGAACGGCGCGGGGAAAGAGAAGATCGCGGAGATCGTGCACGCGAACTCGCGGCGGCGGCAGAAGCCGCTCGTGAAAGTGAACGCGGGCGCGCTGCCGGACACGCTCATCGAGAGTGAGCTCTTCGGCGCGGAACCGGGCGCGTACACCGGCGCGACGCGGCTGCGCATCGGCCGCTTCGAGTCCGCGAACGGCGGGACGCTGTTTCTCGACGAGATCGGCAATCTCTCCGCGCCCGGCCAGATGAAGCTCCTGCGCGTCTTGCAAAGCGGCGAGTTCGAGCGTCTCGGCTCGAGCGACACGCGCCGCGTCGACGTACGGCTGCTGTGCGCGACGAACGCCGACCTCCTGCAGGGCATCGCCCGCGGCGCATTTCGTCAAGATCTTTACTTTCGGCTGAATGTCGTGGAGCTCGCGGTGCCGCCGCTGCGCGAGCGCCGCGAGGACGTGCTGCCGCTCGCCGAGTCGTTCCTCTCCTCCGGCAAGCGGCTCGGCGAGGCCGCGCGGAGCGCGCTCCTCGCACACGACTGGCCTGGCAACGTACGCGAGCTGCAGAACCGGCTCGCACGCGCGGCCGCCATCGGCGGCGACGCGGTCATCACGCCCGAAGACCTCGGCTTCAGCGGCGCGGCGCGCGAGAGTGCCGAAGTTCCGGTCGAGCGCGCGCAGATCGAGCTCGCCATTCTCAACGCGAACGGCAGCGTGTCGCGCGCGGCCGAAGCGCTCGGCCTCTCGCGCCAGGCGCTCTACCGGCGGATGGAGAAGCTCGGCATCGTGCTCGAGCGCCGGCCGCGATAACGTGTCGGCGTGCGTCTCTCGTCCCGCATCCTCGCGGTAGTCCTCGGCAACGTCGCCGCCGCGGTCGTGCTCGCGTTCGTGTTGATGCGCGTCGCGCGCGCCGTCGGCATCCACGAGGCGGCGGCCTGCGCGACGACGCTCCTCATTCTCTTTCCGGTGATGCTGCGCAGCGCGCATCGCATCGCGCTGCACGTCGACGTCGCGCTCACGGGACTCGACGACGGACTGCGCGCGTTCCGCGACGGCGACTTCAGCATGCGCCTGGCCGTGCACGCCGACCGCGAGACCGGCGGCATCAAGCAGCTCTACAACGAGGTCGCGGACGTGCTGCGCGCGCAACGCGCGGATCTCTATCAGAAGGAACTGCTGCTCGACACGATCCTGCAGCGCACGCCGATGGCGGTCGTGCTGCTCAACGGCGCGGATCGCGTCGTCTACTCGAACGCCGCCGCGCGCGAGCTCTTCACCGGCGGCGCGCGGCTCGACGGCTCGCGCTTCGCCGGGATCGCGGCACGCCTCGAGGCGCCGGTGCGCGACGCGCTGGCCGCGCAGGCGGACGCGATCGTGACGCTGCACGGCACCGGTCAGGACGAGACGTTCCACCTCACGCAGCGCACGTTCCGCCTGAACACGCTCGAGCATCGCCTCATCCTCGCCGAGCGGCTGACGAGCGAGCTGCGGCGGCAGGAAGTGGCGGTGTGGAAAAAAGCGATCCGCGTGATCAACCACGAGCTGAACAACACCATCGCGCCGATCAGCTCTCTGTTTCACTCCGCGCGCATCGCGCAGGAACAGCCGGAGCGGCGGCACAAGCTCGCCGAGATCTACGAGTCGATCGAGGAACGGCTGCAGTTTCTCCGCGCGTTCCTCGAAGGCTACGCGCAATTCGCGCGCATTCCGACGCCGCGCAAAGAGCGCCTGCGGATCGGCGAGGTGCTCGACGACGTGCGCGCGTTGTACGCGTTCGCGACCGAAGGCGATGCGCGCACGGAGCTCAACGCCGATCGCGCGCAACTGCAGCAGGTGCTCATCAATCTCGTGAAGAACGCGCACGAGTCGGGCAGCGCGCCCGATGCGATCGTCGTGTCGATCCATCGCGGCACCGACGGCGGCGCGATCCTGCGCGTGACGGATGCGGGACGCGGAATGACGGACGAGGTGCTGCGGCAGGCGCTGGTGCCGTTCTATTCGACCAAGACGAGCGGCTCGGGTCTCGGACTGCCGCTCTGCAATGAGATCGTCGAGGCGCACGACGGACGCATGCGCCTGCAGTCGCGTCCCGACGCGGGGACGACCGTCACGATCTGGCTGCCGGCGGCTTAGGGCGCCGTCACGAGGCTGATGCGCGTCACCTGTCGCACGCAGCGCGCGGGACGCTTCTCGCCCGAGACGACGACGCGCAGCGGACCTTCTTTCTCATCGAGCGGCTTGCCGTCGCGCGTCGTCGCGAGAATCACGGGGCGATCGGAGAAGCCGCGATCGAGCTCGGTCGCGGCGAAGACGGCGCGGTAGCCGTCGGCCGCTTCGACGAGCACGTAGCTCGCGATGGCCTTGCCGCGCAGCTTCTCGCCCGACGGCGCGCCGGCCGCCGTCAGCAGATGTGCGAGCTCCGTTCCCCGAAACGTCCCGCGCTTCCCATGCTCGTCGATCGTCACGGTCGTCTGCGGCAGCGCCGCGAGCTCCGCCGCCGTGAACGTCTTCGCGCCGGACGGTCCGCGCACGACCACGCGCGCGGGCGCGGCGGCGAAGAGGGGAGTGCAGAGGAGCAGCAGCGCGAGCGCGGAGCGCAGTTTCATGACGGCGATTCTAGCGGGCTCGCGTCACAACTCACCCGAACACGTCGCGCCGCGTGAAGAGCGCGTACGCGACGCCCAGCGCGGCCAGCGCCCACGCGCCGAGGAGCGTGATGCAGAAGGTCATGGACATGCCGTCGTACGGCGGCGCCTGGCCGCTGTAGTAGTCGGCGAGCGGCAGCGCGCTGATGAAGAGGTATTTGCCCGCCGTCCAGTCGGGACTGACGCGCGTGAGGATCGTGCCGCCGATGAGCGAGGCGAGCATCGTTCCGATCGACGCCGCGGATGATTTGAAGAGCACGGACAGCATGAGCGCGATCGCGGCGACGGCGAGGAGCGCGTACCACTCGAGACCGTACGCGAGCAGCGCGTCTTTCCAGAGCGGCAGCTGGCGCACGCTGTCGACGCGGAACGCGGTGTCCGACATCGAGAAGCCGTTGAACGACGGCAGGTCCCAGCCGCCGGCGGGGAGCACCGGCGCGGTGACGGCGTACGAGATCACGGCGCCGAGGAGCAGCGTGAGCGAAGCGAAGAGCCAGAGCGTGACGAGCTTCGCGGTGAGGATCTTCCAGCGCCGCCGCGCGCGCGTCAGCAGCAGCTTGTCGGTGCCTTCCGCGTTCTCGGCCGACACGATGTCGCTGCCGAGGACGGCGATGAGCAGCGGCAGCAGCAGGAACCCCGCGGCGTTCGCGAACGTGCGCACGACGAGCGGCGCGGTCGGCTGTTCGGGGTTGATCCCGCGGTCGAGATAGAACTGCAGCCGCCGCACTTCCGCGCGCATCGACCGCGCCCACGAGTCGTTCAGACCGCCGCGGCGCATGCGGTTCTCGTAGCGGGCGATGCGCTCCTGCAGCTCCGCGCGCCAGTTCTGCGTGCGCAACTCGCGCAGTTGCCGGTACTGCGAATACGACACGAGCGCGAGGATGACGAAGAGGATGCCCACCACGATCGCGAAGCGGCGGCGTCGCAGGAGCTTGAGCACTTCGTTGCGGACCAGGGCGATGAACATCAGCCGACCGTTTCTCCTCCCGTGGCTTCGAGGAACAGCTCCTCGAGCGTGTGCACCTTCTCGCGCGCATGAAACACGCCGACGCCTTGCTCGGCCAGCGCCGCGATGAGCGGCGGCGCCTGCGTCTCGTCGATGGCCGCGACGAGCGTGTCGTCGTACGACTCCGCCTCGACGCCGCGCGCGCGAAAGAGCTCGTGCGCGCGGGCGACGTCGTCGACGCGAAACTCCATCGTGCGCTGGCTGGAGATCAGCTCGCGCACGCTGCCCGTCTTCAGAATCCGGCCCTTATGGATGATGGCCACGCGATCGCACGTGAGCTCGACCTCGGCCAGCAGATGGCTCGACACGAAGACCGCCATGCCGCGCTCGGCGGCGAGGCCGCGCAGCAGCTCGCGGATCTCGCGGATGCCGGCCGGATCGAGGCCGTTCGCCGGCTCGTCGAGGATCAGCACGCGCGGATCGCCGAGGAGCGCCTGCGCGATGCCGAGCCGCTGGCGCATGCCCAACGAGTACGTCCCGACGCGCTGGTCGAGCCGATGCGCGAGATTCACGAGCGCCGCCACGCGCTCGATCTCGCCGGATGCGACGCCGAGCATGCGCGCGAAGTGCTCGAGGTTCTCGCGTCCGGTCATGAAGCGATAGAGATCGGGGTTCTCGACGATGCAGCCGACGCAGCGCAGCGCGCGCTCGAAGTCGCGCCGCACGTCGTGGCCGCAGATGGTGATGCTGCCGCGCGTCGGCGCGATGAGGCCGACCAGCATGCGGATCGTGGTGGTCTTCCCCGCGCCGTTCGGGCCGAGAAAGCCGAACACCTCGCCGCCGCGCAGCGCGAACGAAACGTCGTCGACGATCGTGCGGTCGCCGATGACTTTCGTGAGGTGCTCCGCGACCAGCGCCGTGTCCCCGCCCGATTCCATCGTGCGGACGTTATCGCAAGCCGCGCGCGACGCGGAGTTCTTCGTGCGTCGGCGCGCACCGACGTACGCGGGCGGCGCCTTAGCGCTGTGGTACCGTCGCCCGCGATGCGGCGCGCGCTCTTCTGGTACCTCCCTCTCGTCGCCGCGCTCGTCGCGGTGGCGGTGTTCGGCTACGGTTTCGCGAGCTATCTGCGCGGCGATACCGGCGAGCCGGTGCAGCTCGCGATGGCGGCGGCCGCGGCACAAACCTCCGCGCCCAACGCATCGCTCGTCTCTCCGCTGATCCTCGGCGATTCGCTCGCGCACGGCACGGGCGACGAAACGGGACTCGGCATCGGTGGCCGTCTCGACGATGAGCTGCGTCGCCGCCACGTCCGCGCGCGCCGCAGCTGGAACCTCGGCGTGAACGGCGCGCGCACGCCCGACTTGCTGACCGTCGTGAATCGCGCGAACGTGCAGCAGCTGATGCGCGACTCGAACGCGATCGTCGTCTCGATCGGCGGCAACGATCTGTGGGGCGGCACCGACTGGCGCAACGCGCCGCCGCCCGATCCGGAGCGCACGATGGCGGCGGTGCTCGACCGCATCGCGGCGATCCTGGCGCGCGTCCGCGCCGCGAACCCGCGCGCGCGGATTTTCTTCATCGGTCTCTACAACCCCTTCGCGCTGACGCCGCAGGGCGGCGCGCTCACGCCGCTCGTCAACCGCTGGAACGCGCGGCTCTCGACGCGGTTCGGCGGCGATCCGAACTTCACGCTCGTGCCGACCGCCGATCTCTTCGCGCATCGCGACCGCCTGTCCGCCGATCGCTTTCATCCGAACGGCGAAGGCTACGCGCTGATCGCGCGGCGCATCGCCGATGCCTGGTAATCCATACGATCAGTGCCGCACGCCGCGATGCCGCGGACCCGTCGCCGTGAGCTCCGCGCGCCACGCGCCGCGTCCGTGCGTGAACGCGTAGACCGCGGGGCCGCGCGCGCCCGGAGCGACGGTGACCCATTCGGTGACGACCGCGGCGAAGCCGGTGTTCTCGACGGCCCAGGTGTCGCCGCTGTCGAGCGAGACGAAGACGCCGAGGTCGGTGCCGAGGTAGAGGTGGTCGCGGTGAGTGGGATCGACGGCGAGCGAATGCACGGGGATGTCGGGCAGCGCGGCGTCGCCGCTGCCGTCGCGCGCGCTCCACGTCGCGCCGCCGTCGAGCGAGCGCCAGACGTGCGCGCCACCGCCGAAGCCGGCGAACGTCGCGTAGACGACGTTCTGATCGGACGGATCGAAGGTAATCGACGAGATCCAGCCCACGCGCGGCTGCACGAGCGTCCACGTCGTGAAACCGTTCGCGGTGGTTGCGGTGTCATTGCGCGCGATGTGACCGGCGGTCGTGCCGGCGAGCACGCGCTTCGAGTTGCCCGGCGCGACGGCGACCGCGGAGACCTGCGCCGGAAGAGCGGTGGACGCGGCGCGCCACAACGTCGCGCGGTTGTCGGTGCGCCAGAGGCGGCGCCCGCCGGTCCAGAGGCGCTTCGAATCGTTCGCATCGAGGACGAACGGCGTCACGAAGAGGAAATCGTCGGAGAGACCGTCCGAGGCGGGGATGAAGAACGGCAGGCTGTGGGTCAGCTTCTCGATGTTGGCCCACTGCGACTCGGCGTACATCGTCGTCGGATCCTGCGGATCGATGGCCACGTAGCCGCCGTCGCCGCCGAGCCAGCGCTGCCAGTCATCTGCCTCGCCGAAGGTCCCGAAGAGCGTGCCGTTGTCCTGCGCGCCGCCGACGAAGTGCCTGCCGTCGGGGAACACGGCGCCGTGATAGAACTGCGTCACGCCATAGTTGTGGTTCAGCGACTCGAACTCCATCTGCTCCATTCCGGAACTACAGGCGGCCGTCTTTCCGGTGCCGACGGGCGCCACGGCGTTGAGCGTGCGGAAGACGCCGCCGTCGCTGGTGGTGTAGAGCGTGCGGTTCGACGCGCCGTCGTAGTACGGATCGAAAACGATCGCGTGCTGATCGGCGTGCACGAACCATGGGTTCCCTTCCGCTTCCCACGATGACGCGCGGCCCCACGTCACGCCGCCGTCGTCGGAGCGGAAGAGATCGACGCCCGCGGCCCAGACGCGATTCGCGTCGACCGGATCGACCGCGATCACGTTGCAGTACCAGCCCATGGTCGTATAGAACTGCTGCTCGGGTGCGCACATCCCGCTCGGATTCGTGAGCAGCATCGTGGCCACGAAGTCCGTGCCGTTGTTCGTCGCGCGCGGCTCCCACGAGCCGGCGTCGCCTTCGTGCTCGGAGCGATAGACGGCGAGCAGTCCCTGATTGAAGTTGCCCGGCTGATTGCTCGCGGCGAGCGCGTAGACGACGGAGGGATTCGACGGCGCGATGGCGAGCGACGTCAGTCCCTGATTCGTGTTCGACAGCACCGGCTCCCACGCCGCTTCGGTCTCGGCGGCACGCGCGCGATAGACGGTGGCCTGCGCGAGCGTGCCGCACGAGGCGAAGAGGAAGTCGTTGGCGGTGTCGCCGCGGAACGCGAGCTGGAGGCAGCCGCCGTTCACGTGCGGGTCGAGGACGCGCGTCCACTGCTCGCCGCCGTCGTTCGAGCGCCAGACGCCGGTGCGCGTGGCCGCGTACATGCGCGAGGGATCGTGCGTGCTGATGGTCAAGCTGTTGACGAAGTAGAAGTTCTCGTTGGCGGTCGATGGGATTTGCGTCCACGTGGTGCCGCGGTCGCGCGTCACGTAGATGCCGTCGCCGCGCAGCGGCAGCCCGGTCCCGCGCACGTCCTCGCGGAAGTAGCCCTCGCCGGTGCCGGCGTAGAGCACGTCGTGATTCACAGGATGCATGACGAGAGCGTTGACGGCGATGTTCGACAGCGCGTCGCCGACCGGCGTCCATTGCGCGCCGCCGTTGTTGGTCCGCCAGATGCCGCCAGAGACGCCGCCCGCGTACAGCCTCAACGTGTCGCTCGGGTCGATGACGAACGCGCGCGTGCGCCCGCCGATGTTGCCGGGGCCGAGGAACGTCCAGGTGCTGAGAGGGCGGAAGTCGTTCGTCGCGACGCGGGGCGACGCGGTCGATTCCTCGGAGCCCGTGGCGTAGCGCGGCATGCGCGCCATGGCGTCGCGCGCGACGGCGTAGCTGCGTTCGAGATCGCCGGTGCCGCTGCGTTTCGCGGCGGCGTAGGCGGCGGCCGCATCGGCTTCGTCCTCGAGGTGGAGCGGATGAGAAGGTGTCGTCGAGCAGGCGGCGAGCGCGAGGAGGAAGATGCCGAATCCGCGGCGGTCCATGCGAGGTATCTTAGAGGCCGCGGAGGGAGGCCTCGGATGCAACTCGGTAAAGATTCGTGTGCGTGCGGACATCCGATCGATGGCCACGACGGCGGGCGCGGCGGCCCCTGCAACGTCTGCGCGTGCGCCGCCGGCGAGCCGCCGACGGCGTTCCAGGTCGGGTTGATCCACGCGCTGCACGAGGTCACGGTGACGCTCGTGCGCCTCGTGAAAGAAGTCCAGGCCGCGCGCGGCGGCGGCGCGCCGCAGTAGAGGGAAGCGTCACGGCTCGCGCACGACCTTCGCCGGCTCGAGCCCGGGATAACGGAACCACCCCTCACTGAAGTTGCCGTCGGCGTCGGTCTTCAACTGCAGCGTGGCCCAGTCGAGCGGCTCGAACCACGTGTCGTCGGAGACGCGCAGCAGCGCCGACTGGCGGATGCGCGCCCACGTCACGAGCCCGCGCCCGTCGCGGATCGACAGCGTGAACGTCCACGGATGTCCCTCGACGCGGTAGTGGCCTTCGAGCCGCGGGTCGGGCGGGCGGTAGGGATCGGCGGCGAGCGTGACGGACGGAATCGTGTACGGCCGATCGAACAGCATCGCGGCGATCGACTGCGCGACTCCGCCCGCCGTCGTCGCGTAGTTGTTCGTCAGCACGACGACGGTGACCTCGTCATCGGGAAAGTAGAGAACATTCGCGCCGGCGCCGGGGAACGCGCCGCTGAGATTCATCACCGGCTTGTCGAACATCTTCGATGTCTGCCACGACGACGCGACCTCGTTCATCGGCAGCAGCTTTCCCGTATAGAGCGCGCGCGCGAAGCGATGCAGGTCCGGGGCGGTCGAGTACGACGAGCCGCCGCCCGCCTTCCACGACGTGTCTTCCGGCCCGCAGACGGACATGCCGTTTCCGAACGCGTCGGGCATGTAGCCGGTGGCGAGGCGCGGCACGACGGTCGTCCTCGTCAGCTCGCCGGAGTCTTTCATCCCAGCAGGGCCGTAGATGTACTGCTGCGCGACCGCCGCGTACGACTTGCCGGTGACGCGCTCGATGATGTGCGCGAGGATCGCGTAGTTCGCGGTCGTGTACGAATACTCCTCGCCCGGCTTGCTGCCGAGCGGCTCGCTCTTCAGCGCGTCGACGACCTCGGCGGTCGTGAAGTTCTGGCGGATGATGCCGCGCAGTTTCTCGGGATCGCGCACGCCGGAGCGGTGGCGCATCAGCTGCTCGACCGTGATCGCAGACGCCGACGGAAAGTCCGGCACCCACTTCGCGAGCGGATCGGACGGCGCGAGCTTCTTCTCGTCGAAGAGATGCTGAAGGATGACCGCGGTGAAGCGCTTGGTCACCGACGCGATGGCGAAGCGCGTGTCGGGCGCGTTGGCCACGCCGAATTCGTAGTTGGCCATGCCGTACGCCTTCTGCACGAGCACGCGGTCGCCTTTGGCCGCGAGGACGACGCCGCTGAAGGCGTTCCGCTCGACGAGCGGCTTCACGATGGCATCGATCTTCGCGGTCGTCGGCGTTCCCGCGAGCGCCTGAAACGCGAGGAGCAAACTAACGACGAATGTTTTCGTATTCATGCGTGGGATTGTGCGAGCATCGGGCGCAAACCTCGAACGACAGGCAATGAACGGCTCGTGGAGAAAACGAACGTCTCGCACCATCGCGCCGGCGATCCTCGCGGCCGTGCCGCTCGTGCTGGCCGCGGCGGTCGGGCTGCTGATCGTCGGTCCCACCCCGTCGGGCGATCAGGCCACCCGTTTCGCCGGCGCGGAGCAGGCGGTCAACGTCTTTACCATTGGCGACGACAGCGACAACGTGGTCGCCTCGCCGTACGTCTGGCGCCCGCGCGCGGACGCGTTCGTGATGCGGCAGACGGTGACGCTGACAACGACCACCGAGCGGACGCGCTGCGTGTACGTCTCGATGCTCGCGCGTTCCGAGACGTTCTGGGACGGGCGGCGCATCGGCCGCAGCGGCACGATCGACGCGGCCGGTCCGCTGGACAACTTCTACGTGCTGCCGGCCGCGCTCGCGAGGGCGGGGCCGCACGCGCTCGAGATCCGCGTCGCCCATCCCGATGTGCGCGTGACGTGGTTTCAGGGCGTGGTCATCGGCGACTACGAGCGGATGCTGCGCAGCCGCATCGTCGGACAAGTCGTGCCGCTGTCCGGCTTCGCGGTGTTCGTCGTCATCGGCATCTACTACGTCACGCTGAGCTTCGCCAGCCGGCGCCGCGGCGCGATGCTGACGTTCGCGCTGCTCTGTTTCGCCGCGGCGCTGCTCGCGGTCGCGGAGACGTGGCGCTGGACGGTCGGCTACGCGTACGACGTGCAGCCGCTGCGCATCGCGATCATCACGGCGCTCACGTTCTGCGTGTCGCTGCTGCTGCCGGCGTTCTTCGCGCTCGAGCTCGAGCTGCGCCGCCCGCGCGTCTGGCTCACCTCCTTCGCGCTCGTGCTCGCGGCGGTTGCCTTCATTCCGAACGCATCCGACGACCGCTGTCTGCTGCTGTTTCAGACGTCGATGCTGCTCTCCGCGCCGGCGCTGGCCGTCGCCGCGCGCGCGCAGACGCGGCGCGCCGTGCCGGGCATCGTCGCGCTGGCGATCCTCGTCGCGGCGCTCGTGCGCTTCGGCTTTCGCTTCAGCGACAACGCGTTCTTCATCGCATTCTGCGCGGCCATCGCGTGCCTCCTCGTCAGCATGGCCATCGAGCTGCGGCGCGAACGGCGCGAGCGCGCGAGCCTCGAGCTCGCGCTGCTGCGCAAGACCATCGAGCCGCACTTCGTGATGAACACGTTGACCGCGGTCATGGAGTGGATCGAGCACGATCCCGCGGCGGGCGTCGGTTTCCTCGAAGCATTCGCCGATGAGCTGCGGCTCTTCTCGAAGATTGCGCATGACGCCGCGATTCCGCTGGCCGACGAGCTCGCGCTCTGCCGCTCGCATCTCGCGGTCATGAGCGCGCGCAAGGCGAAGCGCTTTCACCTGCGCGCGGACGGTGTCGATGCCGCGGCCACGATTCCGCCCGCGGTGCTGCACACGCTCGTCGAGAACGCGCTCACGCACAACCGCTACCGCGCCGACGAGGTCGAGTTCGTCCTCTCCGTCGACCGCCGCCCCCACGCGCGCCGCTACGTCTTCGACGCGCCCCTCGGCGACACGCCTGCCGCGCACGCGGCGCCGGAAGGGACGGGCCTGCGCTACGTGAAGGCGCGGCTCGAGGAACGCTATCCCGGCAAGTGGTCGCTCACGAGCGAAGCGAAAGGAGCGCATTGGCGCACGACGATCGAAGTTCCCGTGTAGTGATCGCCGAAGACGAGGAAGTGATCGCGCGCCGGGTCGCGCGCCTCACCACCGACATCCTCGGCCCCGCCGCGACCGTGCGCATCGCCGGCAGCATCGACGACGCGCGCGAGGCCGTCGCCGAAGTCGCGCCCGACGTCCTCGTGCTCGACCTCAATCTCGAAGGGCGTGACGGCTTCGACCTGCTGCGCGATCCCGCGCTACGCGCGTGTCCGACGGTCGTCGTCTCCGCGCACACCGACCGCGCGCTCGAAGCCTTCGAGCTCGGCATCCGCGACTTCGTGCCGAAGCCGTTCGGCCGCGAGCGGCTCGAGATCGCATTGCGCCGCGCGCTCGAATTCGCGCCGCGGCGACCGCGGCTCTTCGGCGTGCGCGACGGCGGCGAAACGCGCTTCGTCGCCATCGCGGACATCGTCTACGTGCGCGGCGCCGGTCCGCACTCCGAGCTCGTACTGACGCGCGGCCGCGTCGTGCGCGATGACCGATTGCTCGACCGCATCCAGCAGCTGCTGCCGGCGCGCTTCGAGCGCATCCACAAATCGTTTCTCGTCGACGTCCGCCACATCGAGCGCCTCATCGCGCAGGAAGGCTCGCGCTACGCGGTGCGTCTTGCCGACGGGACGTTGCTTCCCGTCGGCAGGACGCGTGTGCGTGCGTTGCGGATGCGCTGGAACGCGTGACCCGCGTCAGTGCGTTTGCGGCGGCTCCGGAATGGTGATGTCGATCGGCGTGATCGTGCCGACCGACGCGAGCGGCTTCTCGAAGTCGGCCTCGTTGCCGACCACGAGCACCGCCAGCTGATCGGGATGCACGTACTTTTTGGCGACGCGCTGCACGTCGGCGGCGGTGACCTTCTCGATCTTCGCCGGATACGTGGTGTACCAATCAGCGGGATAGCCGTAGAACTCGAGCAGCACGCGCTGCGAGAGCGCCTTCGCGCGCGTGTCCATCTGGAAGACGAACGCGTTGAGGATCGACTCCTTCGCCAGCGACAGTTCCTGTTCGGTGACCGGCGCGGTGGTCAGCTTCGCGACCTCCGCGCGCAGCGCCGCGAGCGACTCCAGCGTCGAGCCGCTCTTGGTCGCCATCGACACGCGGAAGAGGCCGGGGTAATCCCAGTTCGCGCCGACGCCGCCGCCCACGCCGTACGTCAGCCCCTTCTGCGAGCGGAGGTTCGTCATCAGGCGTCCCGAGAAGCCGCCGCTGAAGATCTCGTTCAGGACCGCGAGCGCGGGGTAGTCGGGGTTGTCGCGCGTGGTGCCGGGATGCACCATCGAGATGTTCGCCTGCGTCACTTCATCTTTCGCGATGAAGTAGAGGCCCGGCTTCGCGGCGTTCGCGAACGCGGACGGCGCTTTCGGCGCCTGCGGTCCGCGCGGCCACGAGGCGAACGCGGCGCGCAGACGCTGCTCCATCGCGGCGGCGTCGAAGTCGCCGATGAACGACACGATGATGTCGTTCGGATGGACGAAGCGCTGGTGGAACGCGACGAGGTCGTCGCGCGTGATTGAGGCGAGGGTCGCGTACTCCGACTGCCGCGCGTACGGCGAGTTGCTGCCGTAGCCGAGCTTCGTCGTCTCGCGTCCGGCGATGGAGCCGGGGTTGTCGTTGCGGCGCGCGATGCCGGCGCCGGCCTGCGTCTTCGCGAGCTCGATCTTCTCGGCGCGGAACGCCGGATTGCGCAGGATGTCGAGCCAGATCGGGAAGACCGCGTCGAGATCGCCCTTGAGGGGGCTCATCGACACGGATGCCGAGTCGCTGCCGACGCCCGTCTCGACGGACGCGGCGCGCGCGGCGAGGAAGTCGTCGAGCTGATCGCCGGTCTGCGACTGCGTGCCGCCGGTGCGCCAGGAGGCGCTGAGAATGCCGGCGAGACCGGCTTTGTCGGGAGCGACGTCGCGCGCGCCACCGCGGATGAGCGCGCGTCCGGAGATCAAAGGCAGCTCGTGGTCTTCTTCGAGAAAGATCACCATGCCGTTCGGCAGCGCGATCCGTTTCGGCTGCGGCATGGCGAAGCTGCGCAGCGGCGGCGTCTTGATGTCGCGATAGCTCGTCGCCTGCGCGAACGCGGACGCGGTCACGGCGGCGAGCAGTAGGGCGAGGCTCGTTCGCAGCGTTTTCATTTGGCACCTCCGCGCGTCGACTCGAGTTTTCCGACCGTTCGGTTCAGCGGCACGAACGTCTCGGTCGCGACGCGCTTCACGTCCGCCGCGGTGACTTTATCGATGCGGTCCACTTCGCGGAACAGCTCGCGCCAGTCGCCATACAACGTCTGATAGCTCGCCAGCTCCAGCGCGAGTCCGGAGTTGCTGTCGAGCTCGCGGATGAGACCCGCCTTCACACGCGTCTTCACCGACTGCAGCTCGTCCGCGGGAACGTCTTCGGTCTTCAGGCGCTCGAGCTCCGCGTGAATCGCCGTCGCGTCTTCATCAGGCGTATGGCCGGGCGTCGGCACTGCCTGCACGACGAAGAGGTTCGGATACTTCTCGCCGGGATAGCCGCTGCCGCCGCCCGCGTTCGCGGCGATCTTCTTGTCGCGCACGAGCGAGCGATAGAGCCGCGACGTGCGGCCGCTCGACAGCAGCATCGAGATGACGTCGTACGTGGCGTTGTTCGGATCGGTCGACGCGGGGCGGTGGTAGCCCTCCATGTAGATCGGCTGCGAGCTTTCGCGCAGCACGACCGTGCGTTCCGCGCGCTGCGGCGGCTCGACCGTGCGCAGCGGCTCCGGCGCGGGCGCCTTCGGCAGGCGGCCGAAGTACTTTTCGAGCACCGGCATCGCATCGCTCGCCTTCACGTCGCCGACGAGGGCGATGACGATGTTCGACGGCACGTAGTACTTCTTGAAGAACGCCGCCGCGTCGGTGGCGGAGAAGCTCGCGAGGTCCGACGGCCAGCCGACGCCGCTGCTGAGGCCATAGGGGTGCGCGACGAAGGCCGCCGAGACGAACTCCTCTTCGAGACGTCCGAACGGATCGCTCTCGACGCGCATCCGCCGCTCTTCGGTGACCACGTCGCGCTCTTTGTAGAACTGGCGGAACACCGGATGGCGCAAGCGCTCCGACTCGAGGAACGCCCACAGCTCGAAGCGGTTCGACGGAAGCGAGAAAAAGTACGCGGTGATGTCCTGCGCGGTGAAGGCGTTCACGCCCACGCCGCCGGCACGGTCAACCACTTGACTGAATTCGTTGTCGACGACGTACTTGTCGGCCTCGGCCAGCGCATCGCGCCACGCCTTCTCGAGCTCCGCGACTTTCGCGTCGTCGCGGTTCGTTTCCTGACGGCGCGCGCGGTCGTACGCGGCGTACGTCTCTTCGACTTTCGCCAGCGCTTTCTCCTCGGCCGGCCAGTCGCTCGTGCCGATGCGGTCCGAGCCCTTGAAGGCCATGTGCTCGAACATGTGCGCGAGGCCGGTGATGCCGACGCTCTCCTGCGCCGAGCCGGCGTTGACCACCGTCGCGTACGAGAAGACCGGCGCGTCGTGGCGTTCGGTGATGATGATCGTGAGACCGTTGTCGAGCTTGCGGACGGTCGTCCGTTTCTCGAATGAGGCGAGGTCCTGCGCGAACGCGGCCAGCGGCGCGAGCAGGAGCAGGACTGCGATGCGGACTGCTCTCATGACACCTCCTGTCGAACGCATCACAACCGCGAACCTTTATCATCCGCTTCCCGAATGTTCGACGTGGCCATCATCGGTGCGGGCGCGAGCGGAACCCTGACGGCCGTCCAGTATGGACGCGCCGCGAAACCGGGCGCGCGCGGCGCGCTCATCGAAGCCGGCGCACGCGCCGCGCGCGGCCTCGCCTACGGCACGCCGTACGGCGCGCATCTGCTGAACGTGCCGGCCTCGCGCATGTCCGCGTTGCCCGACGATCCCGAACATTTCGTGCGCTGGCTGCGCGCGCATCTGCCCGGCGCGAACGCGTCGACCTTCGCACCGCGTCCGCTGTACGGCGCGTATTTGTCCGAACTGTTGCACGACGAGGCGATCGCCGCTCACGTGGAGCGCGTCGGCGGCACCGCGATCGGTCTCACGCGCCGCGAGTCCGTCTGGCTCGTGCACCTCGGCGACGGCCGCGTGCTCGAGGCGCGCAACGTCCTCCTCGCCCTCGGCAATCTCCCGCCGCACGATCCGCTGCACCTCGGCGACGACGCGCCGGTCGAGTACGTGCGCGATCCATGGGGCGCGGGCGCGGTCTACGGACTCGCGCCCGACGCGCCGGTGCTGCTCGTCGGCACGGGCCTCACGATGGTCGACCTCGCGCTCGCGCTGCGCGCGGAAGGACATCGCGGCCCGCTGATCGCACTCTCGCGGCGCGGACGTCTGCCGCGTCCGCACGCGACCTCGCCGCCGCGGCCGATCGAAGGCACGCCCGACCTCGCGTCGCCGCGCGCCGCGCTGCGCTGGATCCGCGAACGCCTCGCGGAAGGACACGACTTCCGCGCCGTCGTCGACAGCCTCCGCTCGCACACGCCCGCCATCTGGCAGCGCTGGAGCCGCGCGCAGCGCGCGTCGTTCCTGCGGCACGCGCGCAACCTGTGGGACGTGCATCGCTCGCGCGCGGCGCCCGAGGTGGCGAAGGCGGTGGAGGAAATGCTCGCGAGCGGCGCGCTGCGCATCGAGCGTGGACGCCTGGTGCGCCTCACGCCCGTCGACGGCGGGCTGGACGTGACGTGGCGCCGCGCGGGGAGCGATGAGGAGACGACGCTGCGCGTCGCGCGCGCGATCAACTGCACCGGCCCCGCGACCGACTACGCGCGCGTCGATCTGCCGCTCGTCGTCCAGCTCCGCCGCAACGGCTGGCTCGTCCCCGACCCGCACGGCCTCGGCGTCGAGACCGATCCCGACGGACGCCTGCTCGACGTGCACGGCACCCCCGTCGAAGGCCTCTTCACCCTCGGCACACTGCGCCGCCCCGCGCTCTGGGAGTCAATCGCCATTCCGGAGATTCGCGAGCAGGCCGCGGCGCTGGCGCGCATCTTCGCGGGGTGAATGAGCGCTCCGCGGCGCGTTGTACGATGCGCCCGCGATGCGCGCGAACTCTCTCGACGAAGTCATCACGGCGATGTACGCGTCGATGTGCTTTGAAGAAGGCAGCCAGCCCGATTGGGAGGCGCACGCGGAGCTGTTCGCGCCGGGCGCGCGGCTCGTGCGCGTGACCGCTGACGGCGTGTTCGCGTTCGATCCGGGGAGCTTCCGCCGCGATCTCGAAACGAAGATCGCGTCCGGCGCGCTGCGCAGTTTCTGGGAAGGCGAGGTGTCGCGCGAGACGCACGCGTTCGGCGACGTCGCTCACGTGCTCAGCGGCTACGCGACGCGCACGTCGCGCGACGGCGAGCCGCTCGGCCGCGCGATCAAAAGCATTCAACTGTACCGGCAGCACGGACGCTGGTGGATCAGCGCGATGCTGTGGCAGCGCGAGCACGCGCACTTCACGCTGCCGGCCGAGCTTCCCGGCGTTCCGACGACGAGCGGCGTCTGACTCACGCCGGCACGTTGCCGGGCGGGAAGCCGAAGCTCATGCGGATCGCGGAGTACTCGGGATCGACGCCGCCGTCGCGCGTGCGGATCGTCAGCGGCGGCTCGACGAACGCGCGGTACGTCGGCGGAATGTCGATCGCGCGCGACGCCGCGAAGAGCGTGATCAGCGGCGCGTCGCCGTCGCGAAAGACGATGTCGCGGCGGCGGATGAGCGCGAGGTGCGCGGCGTCGACCGCTTCGTGCACACGCGCGAGCTGCGCCGTCGGAAAGACGAACGCGAAGAGGCCGCCCGGCGCGAGGATGCGCGCCGCCGCGTCCGCGTAATCGGCCACCGAGCCGCGCACTTCGATGCGCGCGGGCACCGCCTGCGGATGCCGCGCTTCCGTCGCGGTGCCGGGCGGAAAGTACGGCGGCGATCCGGTCACGAGATCGAACGGAGCTTCATTTGCGAGAACGGATGCGTCGCGCAGATCGCCGTGAAAGAGCGTGAAGCGATCTTCGAGACCGTTGTAGCGGATGCTCTTCTTCGCGAGCGCAAGCGAACGCTCCTGCGCCTCGACCGTGCAGAAGCGCGCGCCGGGCAGCCGCCACGCGGAGATCAGCGCGACGGAGCCGATGCCCGAGCCGAGGTCCGCGGCGCGATCGACGCGCGGCGCGTGCGTCGTGCCGTACCACGCGGTGAGCACGTCGTCGGTCGAGTAGCGATGTCCTTTCGTGTACTGAAAAATGCGGAAGTGTCCGCAGAGAAAATCGAGCGTCTCGCCGTCGTCGGGCGCGACGCCGCCGGGCGGACGCGGACCGGGACGTCGCCAGCCGCGATAGGAATCGAGATCGTCCATGCTTCGCGTAGAGTAGCGAAGGTATGGCCGATACGAAGCTCGTCTGGACCAGCGATCCCGAGGCGGCGAAGCAGTTGCGGAATGAAGGGAAGCTGGAGACGCCGAAAGACGTCGAGCCGTCGAAGCAGACCGTGCGCGTCGCGCTCGACCGCAAGCGCCGCGCCGGCAAGACCGTCACCGTCGCCGCGGGATTCCAGCACACGCCGTCGACGCTCGAGCAAGTCGCGAAGACGCTGAAGAAAAAGTGCGGCTCCGGCGGCACCGCGAAGGATGGCGAGATCGAGATCCAGGGCGATCACGCGGAAAAAGTGGCCGCGGAACTGGCGAAGCTCGGCTATCGCGTGAAGCGGTAGCGCGCGCGGCGGGTAGGGATTTCGGTCCAGCCCGGCACTCCTAGAACGAGAGGAGGACGAGTTAGCCATGGCGAACACCTACTATGTGTTTCAGTTGTCCGTTCCATCGAGTGACCTGACGGCTCAAAACGGAATCGGCGTCAACCTGAACAACTCTCCGATGGCGGGCGGCTCCTGGAGCGCGACGACGGTCGGGACCTACGGCGTCATGCTCACGCCGTCGAACGCCGGATTCGTGTTCCCGTCGGGGACGAATAAGGGGTCGCTCAATTTCTCCGTGCCGACGTCGGTGACGCTCATCGGCGGCACGGTCGCCGCGTCGTCCGCGCTGACGGTCGACGTCCCGTTGCGGCAGATCGGCACGAACCCGCCCAACCCTGTGACGACGCTGTCAGCCGGTGACACGCACATGACGTTCGCCTATACGATTCCGGCGGATGCACGCACCTACACGGCGGAAGAAGCGATGGCCTTCTTCGCCGCCGACATCGCGGCCAACGCCGCTTGAGGAAAGGAGTCAGCCATGTCCAGCGAATCCACAGCGAACCTTCTCAACATCGCGCTGACCGCGGCGAGCCTGCCGGCGTTGGGCCTGCTGACCTCCTTCCAGGAGGCGACGGCGATTTCCGGCGGCGTCTTCACGTTCACCGGCGCGAACGGGAACAGCAACGGGACCGCCTACGTCAACACGTTCAATTTCTCGATGCCGGCCGGCACGACGGTGCAGGCGTACGGCTACGTGCCCGGCACGTCGCTCAGCGGCACGCTGCAGCCGGCCGTGGCGATCCCCGAGGTCGTGAACGTGACCATGACGCCGAGCAACGGCACGTCGTCGACCATCGGCACGTTGCCGGCGAACTCGACGAATTCCGTCACGATCAGCTGGACGGGGAGCGGCGGTGGCGGCGGCTTCACCGAAAGCGAGGCGCGCGCGTACCTCGAGAGCCGCGGCGCGCTGCTGCTATAGCTTCTCGACGAGCACGAGCTCCAGCTCGTAAAACCGCCAGTCGAGCGCGCGCGCGGAGCGGATCAGCTCCGCGCCGCGCTCCTCGGCGCGATCGAGCGTGCGCGGGACGACGTACACCTCGCCGGTGAAGAGGTTGCCTTCCTCGCGCAGGCGGACGTCGGCGTCGCGGACCCAGTCGAGGCCGCGCACGTGGTCGCGCAGTTTCGCGGCCCAGTCCGCGCGCTCTTCCTCATCCGCTTTCGTCGGCACTTCATCCATGATGTCCGTGAGGACTTCCTTCAGATTCTCCCAGCCGTCGCGCACGATCTCGAACGCGATCAGCGCGGCGGTCACGGCGTCCGCCCACCACCACCCGAACGCGATGCCGGTCATGCCGAGCATCGCCGCCACGCCGGTCATCCAGTCGGCGCGGTTCATCCGGCCATCGGCGGCGAGCGTCTTGTCGTGCAGCTCCTTCGCGAGCGGCTGCTTCATGCGACCCATCGTGTACTCGCACGCGATCGAGTAGAGCAGCACGGGATAGGCGAGCCAGCCGATCCAGATCTGATGCCCGAAGAGACCGAGGACGCCGATGCTCGGATGCTCCCGATGCACGAGCGTCATCAGCGCCTCGAAGAGAATCAGCAGTCCGAGCGAGAGCAGCGCGACGGCTGAGCAGAGATAGCCGATGGTGACGCTGCGGTGATAGCCGTACGGAAAGCGCTCGTTCGGCGTGCGCCAGCGGATGCGGCCGGTGATGAGAAACGCGATCGGCGGGATGAGCGACAGGGCGTCCTCGACGAACACGGCCTTCATTGCCTGCGAATGGCTGATGGTCGCGTACACGAGCACGGCCGTCGAGATCATGAGCACGAGCGAGAGCCATTCGAGCCGCATCGCGCGGGCGAACGTCGCCTCGACGTCCGGCGGCAGCTCGACGCGCGGACGCGCTTTCACGGCTGCTCCCCCGCGGCGTTTGCGATCGCGTCGTGACGTTGCGCGAGAAACACCTCGAGCGCCTGCAGGAACGCGTTCTCGCCGGGCGCCGTCGCGAGCGAGCGCTTCTCGCGCTGCAGCGTTTCGACGAACACGTAGCCGAGTCCGAGGATGCGCGTACGGTTGCCGGCGACCACGTTCTGATTCACGTCGAGCGGATGCATGCGCTTCACGTTGCCGTGCTGCTTCTCGATCTCGGCGCCGATCGGATCGCCGTCTTCGATGGCCACTTCCACGTCGCGCAGGTCCGTGGGCGGCACGACGCCGCGCCGGCAGGCGAGGATCGTCGTCGACTCGAGATACGGCCGCGTCACCGCGACGCGCTTCTTCCACAGCGTCTTCGCGCTCACGGCGCCGGCAACGAGATCGAGCTGATACTTCTCCAGCGCGCGGAACTGCGTCTCCTGCGCGCCCCACACCCAATGCACGTGCGCGCCGTTCCGCGCTGCGAAGTCTTTGATGAGCGCGGCCTCGATCCCGACCGCATCATCGCCGCGCCGCACGAGAAACGGCGGATCCTCGGACGCACCCGCGTTGAGCACGCCGCCGCGGCGCACGCGCGTCAGCGTCTCTTCCGGATCGCGCGGCGCATCGCAGGCGAGCGCGGCCAGCGACACGACGAGCAGAACGATTTGCATCCGGCGCAACATGAACGGAGACGCGCGGTTCGGGATGCGTGCCAGCTGGCCGCGCTACGACGCGCCGCGCTCGTCCCACCACTTCGACAGCGAGTGCGTCGCGAGGCGCGGCTTCTCGGAGTAATGCGAGGTGTCGTTGAAGAGCATGAGCCGCGGCTGCGTGACGCCGCGGAAGTCGAGCACGTTGAGGCACGCCGGCGCCTGATCGAGACGGTCGCGGTAGCCGCGCGCGTCGATGCCGAGAAGGCTGCTGAGGAGCAGACGGATCGTCGCTTTGTGCGAGACGACCAGCACGCGCTCGCCGGGATGCCGCGTCACGATCTCGCGGAGCGCCGGCAGCGCGCGCGCGAGCACCTCGACGCCAGATTCGCCGCCTTCCGGCGCGAACGTGAACGGATCCGCTTCCCACGCCGCGTACTCCGCGCCGTAGCGCTGTTCGACTTCCGCGCGCGAGAGTCCTTCCCAATGGCCGTGGCTGATCTCGCGTAGGCCGTCAGAGGTTGACGCTGTCAACCCGCAGCGTGCCACGATCAGGCGCGCGGTCTCGACGGTGCGCGAGAGCGGGCTGCAGTACGCGGCGGCGATGTTCTCGCGGCGCAGGCGTTCGCCGAGGAGCTCGGCCTGCGCGCGGCCGTCCGCGGAGAGCTCGGCGCCATTCGCGCCGGAGAAGCGATCCTCGGCCGTCAGTTGCGTCGCGCCGTGGCGTACGAGGTAGAGGCGCGTGGTGCGCAGCGAGGCATCGGGCATGGAGAAGGATTACCACAGTTCGCCGCGTGGCATATGCTCCGCCGCATGGCCACGACCGCCGCGCAGCCGGGCACGCGCCCGACCGACGACCTCCTCATCAACGTGCCGCGCCTCGTCGCCGCGTACTACGCCGAGCGCCCCGACCCGAACGTGCGCGAGCAGCGCGTCGCCTTCGGCACCTCCGGCCATCGCGGCTCCGCGCTGCACGTCGCGTTCAACGAATTGCACATCCTCGCGACCACGCAGGCCATCTGCGACTACCGTCGCGCGGAGCACATCAACGGCCCGCTGTACCTCGGCATCGACACGCACGCGCTCTCCGAGCCGGCGTTCGTCTCCGCGATGGAGGTGCTCGCGGCGAACGGCGTCGAGGTGATGATCGACGCGCAGCGCGGCTACACGCCGACGCCGGTCATCTCGCACGCGATCCTCACATACAACCGCGGCCGCGGCAGCGGACTCGCCGACGGCATCGTGGTCACGCCGTCGCACAATCCGCCCGAGGACGGCGGTTTCAAATACAACCCGCCGCATGGCGGACCGTCGGGCACCGCCGCGACGAAAGCGATCGAGGAAGCGGCGAACGCGCTGATGGCCGAGCCGCTGCGCATCCATCGCATGCCGTTCCGCGATGCGCTTCACGCGGCGACCACGCACCGTCACGATTACATCGCGGCGTACACCGCGGACCTCGGCAACGCGATCGATCTCGACGCGGTGCGCGCGGCGGGCGTGCGCATCGGCGTCGATCCGCTCGGCGGCGCCGGCGTCGCGTACTGGGACGTCATCCGCGAGCGCTACGGCCTCGACGTCGACATCGTCAACCGCTCCGTCGATCCGACGTTCCGCTTCATGACGCTCGACTGGGACGGCCGCATCCGCATGGACTGCTCGTCGCCGTTCGCGATGGCGGGGCTCATCGCGCTGCGCGAGCGTTTCGACGTCGCGTTCGGCAACGACACCGACAACGACCGCCACGGCATCGTCACGCCGAGCGCGGGGCTGCTCAATCCGAATCACTACCTCGCCGTCGCCATCGACTATCTGTTTGCGAATCGCCCGCAGTGGAGCGCGGAGGCCGCGGTGGGGAAGACGGTGGTGAGCAGCAGTCTCATCGATCGTGTGGCCGCGCAGCTCGGGCGGCGTTTGTACGAGGTGCCGGTCGGCTTCAAGTGGTTCGTCGACGGGCTGCTCGCGGGCACGCTCGGCTTCGGCGGCGAGGAGAGCGCGGGCGCGTCGTTCCTCCGCCGCGACGGCTCGGTCTGGACGACCGACAAGGACGGCATTCTCCTCGGCCTCCTCGCCGCGGAGATGACGGCGCGCACAGGACGTGATCCGGGCGAGCTGTACGACGCGCTCGTCGCGCGGCACGGCGCGACGTTCTACGCGCGCACCGACGCGCCCACGACGCCGGAACAGAAGTCGCTCCTCGGCAAGCTCGCGCCCGAACAGGTGCGCGCGCAGGAGCTCGCCGGCGATCCGATCGAGGCGATCCTCACGAAGGCGCCCGGCGACGGCAACGCCATTGGCGGGTTGAAAGTCGCCACGCGCAACGGCTGGTTCGCGGCGCGGCCGTCGGGCACGGAGAACATCTACAAGATCTACGCGGAGAGCTTCATCAGCGAGGAGCATCTGCGCGCGCTGCAGTCGGAAGCGCAGGCGCTGGTCGGCGCGGCGCTCGGCTCACGCTGACACTGCGAACGTCGTCGCGTCGTCTTCCGCGAAGCGCAGCAGTTGTTCGCCTTCGTGGACGAGCGCGTCGCGATCGCGTTTCGCGAGCTTGCCGAACGGCGCGAGCACGAGCGTCGCGGTCTTCTTCTTCCGCTCGATCGACCACGTGCCCGCCACGACGCCGTCGACGAGGAACGTGGCCAACACGCGCAGGTTTTTGGTGACGACGAGCGGACGATGTTCGTCGTCGATGATCCGCGTGCGGTCGGCGTGGGCGAGGAGGAGGTTGTCGTACTCGGGGAGGAAGCGCACCGGTGCGTCGACGTCCTCGCCGGGACGCGGCGCGTCCGGCAGATCGAACAGCTCGCGCTTCTTGTCGCCGAACGTCACGAGTTGCGGGCGCAGCTCCTCGAACAGCGGCTTCGCGTTCTTGAGACCCGACCACGCCTGAAAGTCGGCGGGCGTCGCGGGACCGAACGCGGCGAGGTAGCGTATTGCGAGCGAATGCGCGGATGCTTCGGCGGCGATGGGCGTATCGAGGAACGTCTCGGCCACGGCGAAGTCTGCGTCGGGCGCATAGCTCCAGCGCGAGTCGTCGGGCACGAGCACGAGCGGCAGATGCATGCGCACGGCGTAGGCGAGGAAGCGTTCGTTGCGATCGGGATGCGTGGCCGCGAAATGCTTGCGCAGCGCGTCGAACGGCCGCGGCTGCGCACCGAAGAACGCGCGTCCCGCGGCGACGACGGACGCGACGTCGATCGGACCTCCGCCTTTCGTGATCGCCTCCCTTCCGGCCGTCAGCACCGGCTGCACGGCCGGACGGAAGGCAAGAAAGTCGTCGCGCGTGACGAGATGAATCGTCCCGCGCATGAGCGTTGCGCGCACGAGCTCGCGTCGCGCGATGGCGTCGCGCAGCGACTCGCGCGTGAAGCCTTCGACGCGCGACCAGAGCCCGAGGAATGGCGGCTTCGGCACCTGCGCCTGCATCCCCGCGAGCCGCGCGACCGCATCGACGACGCCGATCGCCTCACGGCGCAACAGCAGTTGCCGCGCGAGCGTGGCGCGATTGAGGGCGCGGGTGGTGAGGGTGGGCACGGGAGAAGTCTATTCGTCCTGGGGCTCGTGCTGGTGCTGCTCGAGCTCCGCGTAGGTTTCGCGGCCCGGCTCGCTGAGTACGCGCATGGCGACGGCATCGGCGGCCGGCGAATCGTAATCGACCAGCGCGAGCGCGAGCTCGTCGACCTCCGGCCAGCGTGCGATCGCTTCCTCGATCTCGGGCAGCACGCTCTCGTCATGGGCTGCCGCGAAGCTGACGACCGCCGCCTCGACGACGTCGATGCTCTCACTGTGGAGGGCACGCCGCAGGAGCGCACGGCCGCGCGGATCGCGGCCGGCGTAGGCGAGCGCGGAGACCGCCACGTCGAAATACCGATGCCGCTCCCATCCGCGCGCAGCGCACCACGTCGCAAGCTCCGGGTTCGGCCGCTCGTCGACGTAGGCGAAGCGGATCGCGTTCGCCGCGTGCTCCGCGACCTCGTTCCAGTATGGAGCGTCGTTTGCGACATGGCCGACGAGCGCGGCCGCGATGCGATGGCGCTCCGAAAGCGTGAGCTCCTGCGCGTAGCGTTGTTGCAGCACGGGTGCGGACGAGCGATCCCCGCGGCCGAGCGCATCGATCAGCGGCGTGTCGAAGTCGTAGTCGCTGCAGGCTGGCGGATCCAACACCGCGTGCGGCTCGGTCTTCGAGCAGGGGCTGTCGAGCACGATCTCTTCGGTGACTTCGGTGTTCACGGCCGCCGACGCGAGCACCGGCGCCAACATCGCGAACACGACCATCGCTACGCTGCATGACCTCACGGGAAGCGAGTGTCGCACATCGCACCGCCGGCGCGTGCACGCCGCGTGCAGCGCACGCGCGCATGTCCTCACCGACTGCTGCCGATCTGCTCGTCGAGACGCTCATCGACTGGGGCGTCGACACCGTCTTCGGTCTTCCTGGCGACGGCATCAACGGGATCATGGAGTCGCTGCGCACGCACGCGGAGCGCATCCGCTTCGTGCAGGTGCGGCATGAGGAGTCGGCCGCGTTCATGGCCTGCGCGTACGCGAAGTACACCGGCCGGCTCGGCGTCTGTCTCGCCACGTCCGGGCCCGGCGGCATTCATCTGCTGAACGGTCTGTACGACGCGAAGCTCGACGGGCAGCCGGTGCTCGCGATCACCGGACATCACTACCACGACCTCATCGGCACGTACTCGCAGCAGGACGTCGATCTCGACAAGCTCTTCGAGAACGTCGCCGCGTACAGCGTGCGCGTCATGGGCGCGGCGCACGTCGAGAACGTCACGAACCTCGCGTGCCGCATGGCGCTCGCGTATCGCACGGTCACGCACCTCAACTTTCCCGTCGACCTGCAGGAGCAGAAAGGCGGGCCGCGCTCGCCGCGCAACATCCCCGGCCATCAATCGGAAGTCTTCGCGCGCGGCGGAGGCGTACCGTGCGATGACGACCTGCAGCGCGCGGCCGCGATCCTCAACGCGGGCGGGAAGGTCGCGATCCTCGCCGGACGCGGTGCGCTCGGCGCGGGTGATGCGATCGAGCAACTCGCGGACATCCTCGCCGCGCCGGTGATCAAGCCGCTTCTCGGCAAAGGCGTGATCCCCGACGACAGCCCGTTCACCACCGGCGGCATCGGTCTTCTCGGCACGCGTCCGTCGACCGACGCGATGGAATCGTGCGACACGCTGCTGCTCGTCGGCACGTCGTTCCCGTACATGGAGTTCCTGCCGAAGCCGGGTCAGGCGAAGGCGGTGCAGATCGACGCCGATCCCGTGCGCATCGCGTTGCGCTATCCGGTCGACGTCGGTCTCGTCGGCGACGCGCGCCGCACGCTGGAGAAACTCATCCCGCTGCTGCAGCGCAAGAGCGACCGCGCGTTTCTCGAGAAGGCGCAGGCGTCGATGAAGGAGTGGAACGCGCAGATGGAGACGGAGGCCGCGCGCGCGGAGACGCCGCTCAAGCCGCAGTTCGTCGCGGCCGAGCTGTCGCGGCATCTCGCCGACAACGCGATCGTCTCCTGCGACTCGGGCACGATCACGAGCTGGTTCGCGCGCCACCTGCGCGCGCGCCGCGGGCAGATGTACTCGGTCTCGGGCACGCTCGCATCCATGGCGTGCGGACTGCCTTACGCGATCGCGGCGCAGATCGCGTATCCCGACCGCCAGTCCGTCGCGGTGATCGGCGACGGCGGCATGACCATGCTGATGGGCGAGCTCGCGACGGCGGTGAAGTATCAGCTGCCGCTGCGCGTGCTCGTGATGAACAACAGCGAGCTCGGGATGATCCAGTGGGAGCAGATGATCTTCCTCGGCAATCCGCACTACGGCACGGAGCTCCAGCCGATCGACTTCGCCGCGGTCGCCCGCGCATGCGGCGCCACCGGCCTCTCGCTACGCGAGCCGGCGGAATGCAGCGACGTCTTCGCGCGCGCGTTCGCAACGCCGGGTCCGGTCGTCATCGACGCCGCGATCGATCCGTACGAGCCGCCGATGCCGCCCAAGATCAGGCCGGAGCAGGCGCTGCATCTCGCCGAGGCGCTGGCGAAAGGGGAGCCGGCGCGCGGGAAGATCGTGAAGACGATCCTCGAGGACAAGATCAAAGAGATGGTGTGATGCGTCGTCGTGCGGCGCAGCGCGTCACGAGCCGGCTTTCGGCCGCCACGTGACGTCGTCGTTGAGCCCGCGCTCCTGTTGCGCCTCGGGGGAACTGCCGTGCGGCGGATGTCCGGCGCGCATCCGCCGGTCCCGCCACGCGAGCTTGAGATCGGCGAAGCGATGCTTCGGCGGCTCGTAGCCGGCCGCGCGCCAGCGTCCCGGGGGGACTTTGCCCTTCGCGGCGACATGCTCCGCGAGCGCGTCGGTCCACGCGTCGAACGCGCCGAACGTCTGCGCCTCGATGTCTTCCGCCTGGTTGTCGCTGTACGGTTTGCCGTGGCCGAACTCTTCGTAGCGCCACAACGCGTCCGGCACTTCGATGCCGCTGTAGCGGCACTGCCAGACGAGCGGAGCGTAGGCGTCGCGATCGTTCGCGAACGGTTCCTCATCCGGATCGAACCATTCCTTGTGCCGCAGCTTCTTCGGACGTCCGCTCTCGTCGAGCTCGTCGCCTCCGCCATCGCCGTAGCAGAAGAACGCGGCCGTGCGACCTTCGAGATGATTCCGGCTGAGCTCCGTCCATTGCTCGCTGTGCTCGAGCTGCATCGCCAGCTCCGGATTCTTGTGCTCGATGAGCTCTTCGCGCGGATTGCCGCCGTTCATGCAGACGAGCCGGTCGAACATCGCCTTGAGATTCGATGACGGCGCGTACCAGTTGATCGGTCCGACGATCGCCCACGCGTCCGCCTCATCGAGGCGCGCGTAGACGTCGAGATCCCACAGCAGATCGGGCTCTTCTTTGTTGTCTTTCTCGTAGCAGTTGCACGGCCAGCAGCAGAGCGCCATCGAGGTCGAGACGCACGCGTTGCACGGCTGGATGCGCGCGTTGCCGTAGACGTTGGCGAGGTCGAGCTCGTCGATCGCGAACCGCGTTCCGAGACGCGCGCCGAGGCGCTTCATGAACGTGCGCGCCTTGCCGTCGACACCGGGACAGTTGTACTGGCGACGCTGCGAGCCGGCGACGACGAGGATGCGAAGCTGATCCATGGCAACTCGCTGCCGCAATTGAAATACCACTTTTCGGCAGACGTTATTTACAATGTCGAAAGGTTGGTCCAGGAAGAATTGATCGGAAACGGGTGTGTCATGGCCATTGGCGGCAATGAGGACAAGCGTGTCGCTCGCGCGTCGATCCTCTCCGCCTTCGTCTCGCGCGCGGGCGGCGCCAACGCGCGCATCGTCATCATTCCCTCTGCCTCCGTCGAGCCCGCCGCGCGCGCGCAGCGTTACACGCAGCTGTTCACGCGCCTCGGCGCCACCGACGTCCGCACCGTGCACGCCGAGCTCGGCGTGACGAACGACGAGCGCGAGGCGATCCGCAACGCGACCGGCATCTTCGTCACCGGCGGCGATCAGGTGCGCCTGATGGCGTTCCTCCGCGCCGCCGATTGCGTCGACGCGATCCGCGAGGCCGTACGCGACGGCGCGGTGTACGCCGGCACGAGCGCCGGAGCGTCGGCTCTCAGCGAGCGCATGATCGCCCACAGCGTCCGCAAGCGCGGCGTCGACCACGTCGCCTTCGATGAAGGTCTCGGCCTGATCCCGAATGCGATCATCGATCAGCACTTCGGCCAGCGCCGCCGCCTGTCGCGCCTCATCCACGCGGCGAACGCGCACCATCTCACCGGCATCGGCATCGACGAGAACACGGCCATCGTCTGGAACCGCGACGGCATCGTGACCGTCGAAGGCGCGGGCGAGGTGACGATCGTCGATCCCGACCACCGCCTCACCGACACGCACGCGCGCTCCTACCGCCTGCAGATCCTGCGTCCCGGCGCGAAGTTCGTGGCTGACTAGCGACGGACGACCGTGAGCGCCTCCGGCGGGCCGGCGCGGCCGGCTGCGCTCAAGGGCATAGCCGGTTTGCACGTGCGGCTGCCCTGAATGGACCCCGGAAGAATGTCCTTCCTCCCAGACGCACCTCCGGCTAGGCTATGGCCTTCCACGAAGGGTTGCGACTGAGGAGGAGGACTGCATGCGCATCGTCCGCAAGGGAGAGAACGGCTACGACTGCGACCGGCGCATCTCGAATGCGCGCATCGATTACAAGCCGAAGGCGATCGCGTTCTGCGACAGCGAGCAGGATGTCCTCGACGCCATCGCCAAAGCGCGCGCAGAACACTGCGGCATCCGCGTGCGCGCGGGCGGACATCATCACGAGGGGATGTGCTCCGGCGACGACGTCTGGATGATCGACGTCTCGAGCCTGAGGCGGATCATCGTCGATGCGGACAAGTCGTTGGTCACCGTCGGCGCCGGTGCGCGGCTCGGCGACATCTACGACACGGTGCTGCCGTACGGCTTCATCTTTCCCGGCGGCGCGTGTCGTGACGTACACGTCGGCGGGTTGGTGCAGGGCGGCGGATGGGGACTCTTCAGCCGCGCCGCCGGCCTCACGTGCGACTCGGTGGCTCAGTTCCGCATGGCGATCTACGACGCGAAAACGGACGCCTTCACGATGACGACCGTCAAGGGCGCCGCGGACGATCCGAACCACGACCTCTTCTGGGCCGTCTGCGGGGGAGGCGGCGGGAACTTCGGCATCGCCACGGAATTCACGTTCAAGGTGCCGCCGTACAAGTACGGCATCGGCAACCAGCAGAGATTCATCACCCAATTCACCATGACCTGGCCGGATCGTAGGCGCATGTCCGATGTGCTGGAGGAGTGGCTCTGCTTCCCGGACGACGATGAATACCGGCTGACGACGTTCTGCCGCCTCATCGCTCCGGGCACGGAACCGATCGACCAGCCGACGCTCATCCAGGGAAACTTCATCGGCGCCAAGCCCGAGCTCATCGAGAACCTGAAGCGCCTGCTGCCGACGACGTTCAGCATCGGAAACTTCTCCTGTCAGACCATTGCGACGTGGCCGCCCGATCCGCGCCCGGCACCGAGAAACTTCTTCACGCCCGCGGAATACCAGGCAGGTCCTCCGCAGCAGGACGGCGTCGATCTCGGCAACACGTGCAACGGTTCCTTCTTCCGCCACAAGATCTCGTCCGCCTATCCGGTCGACAACTTCGATCAAACAGCCGGACGCTATGAGCTCGTCACGCGCATCAACGCCACCTCGCTCCCCAACGCTCGCCGCTACGTCAGCCTTCACTCCCTCGGCGGCGTCGTGCGCAACGACGAAGACCGCAACCGCGACACGTGGAGCTCCTTCGCCTACCGGCGCAAGCCGTTCCTCATCCAGTACCAGGCGTGGTGGAACACGCCCGATCTCGATGCGAAGTGCTGCGAGTGGGTGAATCGGTTTCGCGACGGCATGAAACTGTTGACCGACGGTGCGTTCATCAACTTTCCCGACCGCGATCGCGTCGACACCACCGACCCTGTCGAGCTGATGAAGGAGTACTACGGAGACAACTTCGACCGGCTGCGCGACATCAAAACGCGCTACGACCCGAAGAAACTGTTCGACTTCCCGATGGGCATTCCGCGGCGGTGACGGACGCGTTTGCGTCCGTCCCGCGTCAGCTCGCCTTCGCCGGCACGATCTCGCCGTTCGGCAGGATCGGGCGTTTCGTGCGAAGGTCGAAGCTGTAGCCGGCGGGGAGGACGTGCATCATCGAGTCGGTCATGGCGAGGACGTCGTCATCGCCGGCGTCGGGCGCGTTCGAGTACGTGACGGTGCCGTCGAAGACGAAGACGGCGCCGTTGCCGATGACGGTGAAGCGCTCGCCGGGGTGGACCTCGACGGCGGTGTCTTCATCGATGCCGACGCCGAGGATCTGCGGGTTGTGCGCGAAGATCACCAGCATGCGGCTCACGCGGCCGCGCTGCGCGAAGTGCGTGTCGACGACGGTATCGCGCCAGTAGCCGAGGCCCGGAGCGAGGCCGACGTCGGCGCGGCGCACGGTGCCTTTCGAATTGCCGCTGATGATCATCGTCGAGCTCATCGCGGCGGCGCCGGCGCTCGTGCCGCCGGCGACGAGACCTTCGTTGAACACGCGGTGGCGGATCTCGTTGCCGAACGGCGTGCCGGCGACGATGGCGGTGAGGCGCAGCTGATCGCCGCCGGTGAAGAAGACGCCGGTGGCGCGACGGACCATCTCGACGAGCTCCTCGTTGTCGCCGTCGTAGCGGCGCGTGACGTCGGGCTCCATGACTTCCGCGACGCCGATCTTCTCAAAGAGCTTCCGGTAGGTGCGTTCCTTCTCTTCGACTTCTTTGGAGGGCGTGCCGCAGACGAGGATGCGCGCGCGTTTGCCGCCGCACATCTTCACAAAGTGCGGGAGGATCGTCATGCTGTCCTCGTCCTTGTCCTCGTTGCCGCCGATGACGAGGAGGCGGCCGATCTTCCGCTCCGCGCGGTCGTAGCTCGTTTTGCGTTTCGTCGTCACTGCAGCACTCCTCCCGCGATCGTGTGCCGCAGCTCGTACGTCTGCGCGTCGAGCAGCAGCAGGTCGGCGCGGTTGCCTTCCGCGACGACGCCGGCATCGCGGAGGTTCAGCACGCGTGCCGGGTTGCGCGTCGCGAGCGCGAGCACGTCTTCGCGCGGCCACGACGCGTCGCGCATGGCGGCGCGGAGCTGTTCGAGCAGCGCGCCGACGCGGCCGATCGGCGCGTCGGTCGAGATCGTGAGGCGCGTGCGGTCGCCGTCGAACGCGCGCAGCCAGCGCACGAGATCTTCCTCGACGACGTCGCAGTCGACGGTGACGCCGTCGCGCGTCAGCGCGATCGCGTCGGCGAACAGCGCGTCGTTGCGATTCACGTGCGTCGGATAGAGCGTCGCGGTGGGAACGCCGAACGCGAGCACGTCGCGGACGATCGAGAGCTTCTCGGCGAGCTCGCCAGTGTGCAGGTGCAGCACGCCGGCTTTGCCGGTGAGCGTGCCGGCGATGTAGCAGTCGCTGGCGAGGCGGGCGAGGGTGCGCGCGTCGAAATGCGCGCCGCGGCGATCCGCGATGGCGATCTCGCCGGCGCCGATGATCTCGTCGATGAGGATGATGTCGTCGCGGACGCTCGTCGTGAGAAATCGCGCGTCGTAGCCGCCGGTCCACATGTGCGCGTTGACGCCGCGCTCGCGCAGCGCTTTGACGCGCGCGAGGAGCGCGGGAAGCGTCTTCGTCGTCGTGTCGGTGCCGAGGAGACCGGCGACGGTGGTGATGCCGTTCGCGAGCAGCTCCGATGCGTCGATCGGTGCGGACGCGGACGCGAAGCCTTTCTCGCCGCTGCCGCCGATGAGATGCGTGTGCGGATCGATGAGGCCGGGCGTGACGATGCAGCCGGAGGCGTCGACGATCGTGCAGTCGAGATTGCGGGCGAGCTCGCGGGCGTCGAGCTCGCCGATTTTCTCGATGCGGCCGCCGGCGGCGACGATCGTCGTGCGGCCGCGCGGCGCGGGATCGTACAGATCGGCGTTCGTGACGACCAGCATGTTCAGGATGCTGGCGAGAGCGCGGCGGCGGACGGCGCGGCCTGGCGCAGGCTGGCCACGAACTGCGCGGCGAGCTCCGGCTTGTCGGCGATGTAGACGATGAGATCGCCCGACTCGGCGGTGCGCACGGCGAGCGCGATGGCATCCGCCTCCTCCGGTTCGTCGATGATGTCGGACTCGCGCAGTCCGGCGGCGACGAGACCTTCGCGGATCAGCTTCGCGACCTCGCCCGGTTTGCGTCCGCGGAGATCGATGTCGTCGCGCACGATCACGCGATCGAACGCGCGGCCGACGACGCGGGCGGCCTCGCGGATGTCGGCGTCGCGGCGGTCGCCGGGAAGCCCGACGACGCAGACGAGCCGGCCGCGGCGCATCGCCTGCGCGAACTCGCTGACGGCGCGGAGGCCGTGCGCGTTGTGCGCGTAGTCGATCATCACGCTGAAGCCGTCGAACTCGATCACGTTGAGACGGCCCGGCGTGGTGTCGGGCGAATGGAAGAACGACTGCAGGCCGGTGACGATGTCGCTCACGTGAATGTTCGTCGCGACCGTCGCCAGCACGGCCGCGAGCGCGTTGGCGAGGTTGAAGCGCGCCTTGCCGCCGAAGGCGATCGGCACGCGCTGCTGTTCGCAGAGCGGCACGCGCAGGCCGTTTTCGTACAGCATCAGCCAGCCGTTCTCGATCGTGGCGCCGAGGCCGTTCTCGTCGACGTGCGTGCGGAAGACGGCGTTGTTCGGATCGAGCGAGAAGAACGCGAGGCGACAGTCGGCGTGCTTGCGGATGACCGGCGTCATGTCGTCTTCCGCGTTGAGAATCGCGTAGCCCTGCGGCTCGACGCGCTCGACGGTCACCGCCTTCACGTGCGCGAGATCTTCGAGCGTGTTGATGTCCTTGAGGCCGAGGTGGTCTTCGGCGATGTTCGTCACGACGGCGGCGTTCGACCAGTCGTAGGCGACGCCGGCGCGGAGGATGCCGCCGCGCGCGGTCTCGAGCACCGCGAAATTCACGGACGGATCGCGCAGCACCACCTGCGCGGACGCGGGACCGGTCGTGTCGCCTTTCTGCACGAGCTGATTGCGGATGTAGATGCCGTCGCTCGTCGTGAGGCCGACGCTCTTGCCGGCCATCTTGGCGATGTGCGCGCAGAGGCGCGCGGTGGTCGTTTTGCCGTTCGTGCCGGTGATGGTGATGATCGGGATGCGCGACTCGGTGCCCGGCGGGAAGAGCATGTCCACGACCGCTTCGCCGACCGGGCGCGGCTTGCCGATCGTCGGCGCGAGATGCATGCGGAATCCCGGCGCCGCGTTCACCTCGACGACACCACCGTCGTTTTCGATCAGCGGCGTTTCGAGGTCGGGCGCGACGATGTCGATGCCGCAGATGTCGAGGCCGACGAGACAGGCGATGCGCTCGGCGAGCTCGATGTTCGCCGGATGCACGCGGTCGGTCACGTCGATGGACGTGCCGCCGGTGGAGAGGTTCGCGGTGGTCTTCAGCTCGACGACGCGGTCGCGTTCGGGAACGGCGTCGAGCGAGAGTCCGCGCAGCGCGAGCAGGCGATGCGTGCTGTCGTCGATCTTGATCTTCGTCAGCACCTTCTCGTGTCCTTCGCCGCGGCGCGGATCGTGGTTCGCGAGGTCGACGAGCTCGGCGACGGTATGCGTGCCGTTGCCGATGACGTGCGCGGGCACGCGTTCGGCCGCGGCGATGAAGCGGTTATCGATGACGAGCATGCGGAAGTCGCGGCCCGCGAGAAAGCGCTCGACGATGACCGACGAGCGGTATTGCTTGGCGTCATCGAAGGCGATGCGCAGCTCTTCCTCGTTGCGGATGTTGGTGACGATGCCGCGTCCCTGCGAGGCGTCGAGCGGCTTGACCACGACCGGCCAGCCGATGCGGTTCGCGATGCGCAGCGCCTCGTCGACGTGGCGCGTGTAGTCGCCGGACGGCACGGGCACGCCGTGAAAGCCGAGGATCGCTTTGGTCTTGTCCTTGTCGCCGGCGATGTCGACGCCGAGGTAGCGCGTGGTCGAGGCGATGGTGGCCTGAATCTTCTTCGCGTTCGCGCCGTAGCCGAGCTGCACGAGGTTCCACTCGTCGAGGCGCATGTACGGAATGCCGCGGCGCACGGCGGCGTCGACGATCGCGCGCGTCGACGGTCCGAGCGAATTGCGGTCGTAGATGCGGCGGAGGCGCGCGAGGTGTTCGTCGAGCGGGAACGTCGCGCCGGCGACGAGCGTCTCGATCATCTCGATGGCGATCTCGCCCGCGGCGATGCCGGTCTCGCGCTCTTCACATTCGTAGATGACGTTGTAGATGCCGTAGCCGCCGCCGTCGCGCGCGCGGCCGAAGCCCGCGTCGATGCCGATGACGTTCTGCAGGCCTAGGGCGACGTGCTCCATCACGTGCCCGAGCCACGTGCCTTCTTCGAGCCGGGAGAAAAAGCCGCCGCGCACGCCCTCGGAGCAGCGGTGCTCTTCGAGCGACGGCAGCAGGCGCTCGATCGCTTCCGCGAAGCCGGGGATCGTGTTCGTCGGACGTTCTTCGAACGCGCCGATGTCGATCTTCCACTTGATGCAGGGGCGGTGGGCGTAGAGGTTCGGCCCCATCAGGGCGAGCCTCTCCAGTACGACGATCCGGAACGGTTGGTCGGACATGTGATTCTTGACCCGCGATGAAAGTGTGGGCGTTCTCCCTCGCGCGAGACGAGCAACGGCTTTGCCAAGTCCATCGGGCGGCAGAAGACGGTGCACGCGCGTCGTACACTGCCCGCCGACGGAGGATCCAATGCCGAGCTACTACCTTTCCGAAGACCTCGCGCGCTTCGGCGAAATCGGGAAAGCCAATCCGAAGGGATGGGACGGGTTTCTGAACTGGTATCAGCAGACCATGGCGCCCGGCGCGCTCGACGAGCGCACGAAGAAGCTGATCGCGCTCGCGGTGGCGTACGCGATTCAGGAGCCGTACTGCATCGACTCGTACTCGTCGGCGTGCAGCGACGCCGGCATCGCGCCGGAGGAGATGGCGGAGGCGGTGGGCGTCGCGGCGGTGATCCGCGGCGGCGGCACGATCGCGCACTGGGCGCAGTCGTGCAACGCGCTGGCGCGGCGGGAGGGCTGATGCCGAAGCGCGTCGCCGTGATCGGCGGCGGCCCGTCCGGCATCGCCGCGGCCCTGGGCGCGCTCGCGCGCGGACACGATGTTGCGCTGCTCGAGCGCGACGCGGTCGGCGCGTCGCTGCGCACGTGGGGCGCGACGCGCTTCTTCTCGCCGCTCTCGATGAACGTGACGCCGCGCATGCGCGAGCTGCTCGATGCCGACTTCGACGGCGACGCACTGCTCACCGGCGCCGAATACGCGGATCGCGTGCTCGCGCCGCTCGCCGCGCGCGAGCCGCTGCACGGGCGCGTCTTCGAACGCCACGAGGTGATCGCCATCGGACGACGCGGACTCACGCGCGGCGACTACGCCGGACATCCGCTCCGCGCCGAGCGGCTGTTCCGCATCGTCTGCGCGAACGACGCCGTCTTCGAGGCCGACGTCGTGCTCGACGCGAGCGGCGGCCTGCGCATCCCACGCGCGTTCGGCCTCGGCGGCCTGCCGGTCCTAGGCGAGCCGACGCTCGCGCACGGACCGATCCGCACGCTCGGCGCGCTCGCGGACGCGTGCGATGCTCTGCGCGGAAAGCGTGTGCTCGTCGTCGGCGGCGGGCATTCGGCGGCGCATGCGATCGTGCATCTCAGCGCGCTCGCGGAAGCCGCGCCGTCGACGCGCATCGTCTGGGCGGTGCGCGGCGCGAATCGCCGTCCGTGCGAGGAAGTCGTGAACGATCCGCTGCCGGAGCGGCGTGCGGTCGTCGAGCGGGCGAACGAGCTCGCGTCGGCGCCGCCGGAGTTTCTCCGCGTCGAACGCCGCGCGATGGTCGAGCGCGTCGCGCAGCACGACGATCGCATCGCGGTGACGCTCACCGGCGGACGCGCGGTCGACGTCGACGCGATCGCGGCGTTCACCGGCTACCGTCCGGATGCCGCGTTTCTCACGGAAATCGCCGCCGAAGTCTCGCCGGTCACGGAGGGAGGCGCGCGGCTCGCGCGCGCGATCGCGAACGTCACCGATTGCCTCAGCGTGCCGAGCGTCGCCGCGCGCGATCTCGAAAGCGGCGAGCCGGGTTTTTACTTCGCAGGCTCGCGCGGCTACGGGCGCTCGAAGACGTTTCTGCTGCAGACCGGTTTCGCGCAGCTGGAGAGGATCCTCGATGCCGTCTCCTGACGCGCCGCACGTTCCGCTCGTCGCGCTCGACACGCTCTGGTTCCAGGTCGCGGGCACGCTCTGCAACATCGCCTGCACGCACTGCTTCATCTCCTGCTCGCCGACGAACCACGCGCACGAACTGCTCACGCTCGCGGACGTCGAGCCGCTGCTCGCCGAAGCGCGCGTGCTCGGCGTGCGCGAGTACTACTTCACCGGCGGCGAGCCGTTCCTCAATCGCGAGCTGCTGCCGATCCTCGAGGCGACGCTGAGGCAAGGACCCGCGACGGTGCTGACGAACGGCATGCTGCTGCGCGCGGACGTCTGCCGCGAGCTGCGCGCGCTCTTCGACGCGAGCGAGTACTCGCTCGATCTGCGCGTGAGCCTCGATGGCTTCGACGCCGCGTCGCACGATGCCATCCGCGGCGCGGGCGTGTGGGAACGCGTGATGACCGGCCTGCGCAATCTCGTGGACGCCGGTCTCAATCCCGCCATCACCGTGACCACCGCGGCGGAAGGCGTGGCGACGAGCGACGGGCGCGCGCGCTTCCTCGAGCTCATTCGCAACTTCGGCTTCGCGCGTCCGCGCCTGAAAGTGCTGCCGCTGTTTCGCATCGGCGCGGAGGAGACGCGGACGCGCGCGTACGAGGATTGGGAGCGGCTGACGTCCGACGCGCTGACGAGCGACGACGCGAAGGTGCTGCAATGCTCGTCGTGCCGCATGGTCACGAGCCGCGGCGTCTACGTCTGCCCGATCCTCATCGACGAGCCGGGGGCGCGCATGGGCGCGACGCTCGCGGAGACGCTGCGCCCGTTCCCGCTGCGCTACGGCGCGTGCCACACGTGCTGGGTGGACGGAGTGACATGCACGACGTGACGATCCGCCGCGCGACGATGAACGACGCCGCCGCGATCGCATCGCTCGCCGGGGAGCTCGGCTATCCCGCGAGCGAAGACGAAATGCGCCCGCGCCTCGCATCGCAACTCGAGCGCGTGTTGGTCGCGATTCATGACGACCGCGTCGTCGCTTGGATCCAGCTCGCGTTCGTCGAAACGCTGGAGAGCGGCACGTTCGCGGAGATCACCGGTCTCGTCGTCGCGGACGCTCTCCGCGGCCGCTGCATCGGCGCGCACCTCGTCGACGCGGCGGAATCGTGGGCGCGCGAGCGCGGCGTCGCGCGCATTCGCGTCCGCTCGAACATCATCCGCGCGGAGACGCACTGCTTCTACGAACGCCGCGGCTACGCGATCACCAAGACGCAGCACGTCTTCGACAAGAGGCTCGCGTGACGCGGCTCGCGTTCATCGGCGGCATGTACTCGAACTATCACGCGCTCGTCGCGACGCTCGCCGACATCCGCGCGCACGGCGCCGACGCCACGTACTTCCTCGGCGACCTCGGCGCGTTCGGGCCGTATCCGGACCGCGTCCCGGAGCTGCTCATCGAGCGCGGCATCGCCGGCATTCAAGGTAACTACGAGGAGTCGCTCTCGACGCGCGCGGACGATTGCCATTGCGGCTACACCGATCCGCGCGACAACTACTTCGCGCAGCTCAGCTACGACTACACGTTCGCGCATACGAGCGATGCGTTGAAAGACTGGATGGGCACGTTGCCGCGCACGATCCGCTTCGAGGCCGGCGGCCTGCGCTTCCTACTCGTGCACGGATCGCCGCGTAGGATCAACGAGTTCCTCTGGCGCTCGACGTCGCCCGAGCCGTTCCTCGAAAAGCTCTGCCGCGACTTCGCCGCCGACGCGATCGTCTGCACGCACACCGGGTTGCACTGGTATCGCGCGCTGCCGGACCATCGCCACATCATCAACGCCGGCGTGATCGGGCGTCCGGCGAACGACGGGCGGACGAACGTCTGGTACGCGCTCGTTGACGTTGACGGTGTCAACCTGCGGGTGGAGTTCGTGCCCGTGGCCTACGACCATCACCGTCTCGCGGACGAGATGCAGCGCGAGCATCTGCCCGAGCCGTTCATCGAGACGATCCTCAGCGGCTGGTGGACGACGTGTCTCGAGATCCTGCCGGCGAAGGAACGCGCGGCGGGGAAGTTCTAGCGAAACGCGGCGCGCGAGCTAACGCCAGAACGCGAGGATCAACGCGGCGACGATGAACGCGACGAGGTTGTAGCCGGAGTTGATCAGCCACAGCAGGCGCGGCGTGCCGGAGAACATCGCGCTGCCGAAGCTCGTCGCGCCGGCGAAGCCGATCCACATGAGGATTGCGATCAGCAGCGTGCGCGTCAGCGTCGCCGGTCCGAAGTGATTGAGCACGATCGCGAGCGCGTACGCGGTCAGCACGCCGCAGACGAACACCATCACGTACGGCAGCGGCCCGGGCGCCGCCTGCTTGAGCTCCGCTTCGCTCTTGCCCATGAGCCCGACCCAGCGCTTCGCGAAGAGCAGCGGCGAGTACCAGAGCCCGCCGAGGAGGAAGATGGCGACGCCGGCGGCAAGCACGGAGAGATAGTTCACGGAGGGCAACGACGACATGCAGGCACCTCGCAATCGAACCGGTTTGGGGCGAGGCGAGGATACGACATTCGCGGGTCAGCGCGAATAGAACTCCGCGCCGATCAGCGCGAATAGAACTCGACGATCAACCGGTCTTCGATCGGCACGGGGATCTCGTCGCGTTCCGGGAGGCGCACGAGGCGTCCGGTCATCGTGTCGCGGTCGAGTTCGAGGTAGGGCGGGGGAAGGATGCCGCCGCGTTCGGACCAGATGGCCATCTGTCGGCTGCGTTTGAATTTCTCGGAGAGCGTGATGGCCTGTCCCGGCTTCACCGAGTATGAAGGGATGTCGACGCGCTTGCCGTCGACGCGCACGTGGCCGTGGCTGACGAGCTGGCGCGCGGCCCACAGCGACGGCGCGAAGCCGAGGCGATGCACGACGGCGTCGAGGCGCTGTTCGAGGAGTTGCAGCAGGTTCGTGCCGGTCGGGCCTTTTTTCCGCATGGCCTCCGCGACATAACGCCGCATCTGCCGCTCGGCCACTCCGTAGAACGCCTTGAGCTTCTGCTTCTCGACGAGACGGCTGCCGTACGCGCCGACCTTCTTGCGCCCTTTGCGCGCGCCGTGCTGTCCCGGCGGCGTCGGACGCTTCTCGAGGATGCGCGCGTATTTCGGCGACGCGGTCATGAGCACGCCGAAACGCCGCATCACTTTCGCCTTCGGTCCGCGGTAGCGCATCGAGTCAGCGAACGCCGCAAGAGGTGTGCCCGGGATCACGTCTTGCTTTGGCCATGCACCCGCTGCTCGTCTTCTTCGGCGCCGTCGTGCTGCTCGCGACGTGGGTCGACATCGTCTGGACGACGCTCGGCACGCACGGCGGCGGACCGCTCACGCGCCATCTCAACGCCGGCCTGTGGCGCGCCGCGCTGTGGATGCACAAGCGGCGCAGAAACCATCGCCTGCTGTCGTTCGCCGGCTCGACGATCCTCATCACGACGCTCGTCTTCTGGGTGGCGATAACGTGGCTGGGGTGGGTGCTGATCTACTCCTCAAAGGCGGCGTCGCTCGTCGAGAAGGACTCGCACGTCGCGACCGATCTCGCCGGCCGCATCTACTTCGTCGGCTACACGATGTTCACGATGGGCAACGGCGAGATCGCGCCGAACGGTCCGCGCTGGCGCATCCTCACCGCGATCTGTTCCGGCAGCGGCCTCGCCGCGATCTCGCTCGGCATCGCCTTTCTCCTCGAAGTCCTTTCCGCCGTCGTGCACCGCCGCTCCCTCGGCGCGTACATCTCCGACCTCGGCGGCACGACGGAGACGATCGTCGCGCGCGCGTGGACAGGGGAGGAGTTCGATTCGCTGCGGGAGCATCTGCTGTCGCTCACGTCGCAGATCCACGCCTTCACCGACGAGCATCTCGCGTATCCCGTGCTCCATTACTTTCACAGCGAGAACGAGCGCGCGGCCGCGTCGCTGCGGCTCGTGGCGCTGCACGAGACGGTGTTCCTCATCGCGGAGGGCGCGCGGAAGGACAAGCGGCTGCCGGCGATGGTGGTCGAGCCTCTGCGCAGCGCGATCGCGGGATTCGCGCACGTGCTCAGCGCGGAGTTCGTCGAGCCGGAGCACGACGAGCCGCCGCCACCGCCGCTGCAAACGTTGCGCGACGCGAACGTGCCGACGGTCGATGACGCGACGTTCGCCGCCGCGGTCGCGGACGCGCGCGACCTGCGGCGCTTTCTCTACGGTCTCCTCCACGACGACGGGTGGACGTGGGAGGAGATGCGCGCGGGGAAAGCGCTCGACGGAAAGAAGCGGAAGTAACGCCGCGGATCAGGGCTTGCGCAGCGGATCGCGCCGGCGGTCGGCGCTCTCTTCTTCCTCGATGGTGTCCCAGGCGGAGACGTGATCGTCAACGACGGAGTATTCGTCGTCTTCGAGCGAGCGGTAGCCGGTGGCGGGACGCTCGTCGCGTCCGCCGAGGGGCACGCCGCGTCCCTCGCCGCCGTCGACGTTGCCGCGCTGCCGGCCGGAGTGTTTCTTACGTCCGATCGTCGTCATCATGGCGAGCCCAATCAATGCAAACGGTGTCCCAAACGATACGATGCAACGCGTCGTGCAGCCGCTCACCCGCCTCAGCCGTCGCATTCTGCTGCTCATCTTCATCGCCGCAGGCCTCGTCTCGGGACTGGCCGCTGTGCTCTTTCATCGCTGGATCGAGCTCAGTCGGCGGCTCTTTCTCTCGCATGCGCTCGCGACGCACGGCCCGCTGCGCGTCGTTCTCCTGATCGCGATTCCGTGTCTCACCGCCGCGGCCCTCGGCTACGTCGTGCAGCGCTTCGCACCGTCGACGCTCGGCGCGAACCTCGCCCGCGTGCGGCGCAGTTACGCCGAGGACGTGTCGCATCTCGATCCGCGCACGATCGCGGCGACGTTCATCCTCACGCCGCTCTCCCTCGGCTCCGGCGCGCCGCTGGGCCCCGAGGGACCGACCATCGTCGTGACGAGCGGCCTTTCGGTGTGGGTCGCGAAAACACTTGGATTTCCAAGGAAAGTGCTGCGCGGCATGGTGCCGGTCGGCACCGCCGCAGGCATCGCGGCGATCTTCCGCACGCCGATCACCGGCGTCGTCTTCGCGCTCGAAGAGCTCTTCGGCACGTCGAGCCGCAGCATCCTCGGCGGCACGCTCATCGCCGCCGTCGCAGCGGCCGTGGTGCAGCAGGGTCTCGCGCCGCACAACGAACGCATCCTGCCCGCGGCCGCCGCGTCGTGGACGCACGTGTGGGAACTCGCCGTCTTCGCGCTCGTCGGCGTCAGCGCGGGCGTCGTCTCCGGCTCGGTGCTGCGCGTCGGCGCGCAGTTGCGCGAGCGCTTCCGCATGCGCGTGCCTTCCGTGCCGCTGCGCTTCGGTATCGGCGGCGCCGCCGTCGGCTTGATCGGTGTCTTCACGCCGTCGATGCTCGGCGTCGGCTACGAGACGACCTCGCTCCTCGTGCGCGGCGGCGGCTCGCTGCTGTTCGATGCGGAAGCCTTCGGCGCGAAGACACTCGGCTTTCTCATCGCCGCCTCTGCGGGTCTCCTCGGCGGCACGTTCGCGCCCTCGCTCTTCATCGGCGCGTCGCTCGGCGCACTCGTCGGCCACGCGGCGAAGCTCGTCGCCGGCGCGTCGGTCGACTCCAGCGCATTCGCACTCGTCGGCATGGGCGCGTACTTCGCCGGGACGCTGCGCGCGCCGATCGCCGCCGTGCTGATCGTGCTCGAACTGACGAACGACTACGCGCTGATGATCCCGCTCATGCTCGGCGTCGCGCTGTCGCACGCGATCTCCCACGCGATCGCGCCGCTGTCCCTCGAAGAAGATCAACTCGAACACGAGGGCTACCACCACGAGGCGCACGCCGCGCGCGATCCGCTCGCCCGCCTCATCGTGCGCGAGCTGATGGGCACAGGCCTGCGCACGTTCTCGCGCACAACCACCATCGCCGAGATCGTCGAAGCCACACGCGAGTCACGCCATCGCTTCTACCCGATCGTCGATGAGGATCGCCGCCTGCTCGGACTGCTCTCCGGCGACTCCATCGCGCGCGCATTGCGCGAGGAGCGGCTCGCGTCGACCGCGGGTGAGCTGATGGAGCTCCCCGCCGTCGCCGCACGCGGCGATGAACCGGTGTACGAACTGTTCGCACGAATGTCCGCGGCGAGCATTGATCGCTGCCCCGTCGTCGACGACTCCGATCGCGTGATCGGCTTCGTCAGCCCCGCGGACCTGATCCGCGCCCGCTTCCGCCAGCAAGAGATGCTTGACGACGACACGCTGAGCTAACCGAGAGGCCTCCGGCGGGCCGGCACGGCCGGCAGCGCTGAGGGCCTAGCCTAGACGCACGTGAGGTCGCGGTTAACGTCGTTGACTGCAGCCGCACGTGCGTACTGGCTATGCCCTCAGCGCTGCCGGCCGTGCCGGCCCGCCGGAGGCCCTTCGGTCAACTCAACGTTCGCGCAACCTGCGACGCACGGCGTCGAGTTCTTCGCGGACGAACTCGAGTTGGGCGAGGAGTTCCTCGACGTATTCGGAGATCTCGCGGAGGCGTGCGCGGCGGGGGCGATCGGTTTGGGCGCGGCGTGAGGCGTCGGCGAGGGCGCGCCAGAGGGCGGTACGGGCGTGGCCGTCGAAGCCGGCGATCTTGCGTACGAGTGGATCGACGCCGTCGCCGTCGCCGTTTCCTCCGAGATCGCCGAGGAGCTCGTGGGGGAGGACTTCGAGGACGCGCGCGAGCATCAGGAACATCGCGATGTCGAGCGTTTGCTTGTCGTTCTCGATGCGGGACAGCGTCGCCACGCTGATGTTCGCTTCGCCCGCGACGTCCGCGAGCGAGCGCTTCTGTCCAAGCCGAATGGAACGCAGTTTCTCTCCGACCATCGAAGGATGATAGACCAGCCTCAGCGAAAACGCCGTTCAGGGTTTTGGATGGAGCGCACGAATTTTGCAGGATCTGCAAAACGGCCGGCGTCGCGCGTTTCCTTCGAGGCACCGGGCCGCCTGCAGTGCGGCGCCGGCCTGTCCCTGCCGGGTCCCGGCGGTCAGCGTGATTTTCGCGGCTGCTGATCGCCGGGACGTTCTTCCTGCGCGTCGCGGCAGGCGTCGATCGCATCGATCAGCTGATCGAGATCGAACGGCTTGCGGTGGAGGCCGCGGATGAACGCGATCTCGGGGCATGCGGCCCACGCGCTTTCGTGCGCGGCCGTCACCACGATCACATTGCGCAGCGCCTCTGGCTTGGTCGACGCGAGCCACGCCAGGACCTCGACGCCGCTTACTTCGGGCATGAGCAGGTCGAGCAGGATGGCGGTGTAATCGTGCGAGGAGAGCAGGGTCACGGCACGCCGTCCGTCGGTGACGACGACGGGACGGAGACCGCGCCGCAGGACGATGGCCGCGAGCAGGCTGCACGTGGCGGCATCGTCATCGGCGATGAGAACCTCGCCTGTGGACACCATGGGAAGACCTTAAGGAGACGACCAAAGGTTACGCGATGTGCAAATCTGCGCCGTATCCCATGCTAAGTCAAGGGAAAAGGCAGCATTTCTGCTACTGCGCGCGTGCGACGTCGTATGGAACGGGAAGAGCTGAAACTCTCCGACGCGGTCAGCGACCTCCTCGATGAATGCCGCATGGTGCTGCCGGGCATTCAGGCGCTGTTCGGGTTCCAGATGATCGCGGTCTTTAACAATGGCTTCTTCGAACGGCTCGCGCCGCGCGAGCAGGAACTGCATCTGTCCGCGATCGTGCTGGTCGTCGTGGCGATCGCGCTGCTCATGACGCCCGCGGCGCTGCATCGTCAGGCGGAGCCGCGGGAAGCAACGGATCGGTTCCTGAGCTCCGCGTCGCGTTTGCTCCTCTCGGCGATGGTCGCGCTGGCGGGCGGCATCTCGCTCGACGTCTTTCTGGTGCTGAACATGGTGCTGCACGATTCCGCGCTGAGCGGCGCGGTCGCCGCGGTCCTCTTCGCGCTGTTCCTCCTGCTCTGGTTCGCGTACCCGCGCGCGTACCGCGCATCGTCACGCCGTCAGTGAAGCGGCGCCGGCGGTGACGTCGTGCCCTCCTGGAAGCGCGCACCCCCTTTGCACCAGCAGCAAAAGAGGAGGAGTTCCATGAAGGCGGTGGTTTTTCACGGAATTGGAGACATCCGGCTCGACGAGGTGAAGGAGCCGAAGATTCGCGAGGCCACGGACGCGATCGTGCGGCTGACCGCGAGCGCGATCTGCGGCACCGACCTGCACATGATCCGCGGCACCATGCCGGGCATGAAGAAGGGCACGATCCTCGGCCATGAAGGCGTCGGCATCGTCGAGGAAGTCGGCAAGGACGTGCGCAATCTGCGGCCCGGCGACCGCGTCGTCATCCCGTCGACGATCGCATGCGGCTCGTGCGCGTATTGCCGCGCCGGCTACTTCGCGCAATGCGACGAGGCCAACCCGAAAGGACGCGAGGCCGGCACCGCGTTCTTCGGCGGACCGGAGACGAGCGGCGGCTTCGACGGCATGCAGGCCGAGAAAGTGCGCGTGCCGTTCGCGCATGTGGGACTGGTGAAGCTTCCCGATGCGCTCGACGACGACCGCGCGATCCTGCTCTCCGACATCTTTCCAACCGGCTTCATGGGCGCGGACCTCGCGGAGATCCGCGATGGCGACACGGTCGGGGTGTTCGGCTGCGGCCCGGTCGGCCTGTTCGCCATCGCCAGCGCGCGGCTTCTCGGCGCGGGACGCGTGCTCGCCGTTGACTGCATACCGTCGCGGCTCGACAAGGCGCGCGAGCTCGGCGCGGAGGCGATCAACTTCGAGGAAGAGCATCCCGTGCTCACGCTCAAGCGCCTCACCGGAAAGATCGGCGTCGACCGCGCCATCGATGCCGTCGGCGTCGACGCCGTGCGTCCGCATCACGGACCGGCCGCGAAAGCGACCGCGCCGCAGAAAGAGAAGTTCGAGGAAGAGCAGAAAGAGATCGCGCCGAAGCAGAATACCGACGGCGATCTGTGGCATCCCGGCGATGCGCCGTCGCTCGTCCTGTCGTGGGCGGTCGAGTCGCTCGCGAAGGCGGGCACGCTCTCGATCATCGGCGTCTATCCCGAGACGGCGAAGACGTTCCCGATCGGCATGGCCATGAACAAGAACCTCACCGTGCAGATGGGCAACTGCCACCACCGCAAATACATCCCCGAGCTCATCGAGCTCGTGCAGGCCGGCGCGATCGATCCGGCGGTGATCCTCACGCAGGAGACGCCGATGACCGGCGCGATCGAAGCGTACGAGCACTTCGACCGCCGCGAGGCGGGCTGGATCAAGGTGAAGTTGGATCCTGAAGCGAACTAGAAGACTGCGAACGGTGTGCGGTCAAGCAGCGAGCCGGAAGAAGGCTGGGCCAACCAGCGCTGCCGGCCGGGCCGGCAAGATCCGGGCTCCGAATGAAGGGTGAGTGTCGTCGAAGGAATGGGCTTCAAGCGATCCTTCATCCGGAGCCCGGCACCCTCTCCCCGCCTCGTTGAGAGGGTTTACTGCATGCCTGGAAGGTTACGACCCGGGGATGGACAGACGGTGATACACCACCACCATCGTGGCGAGAATGAGAACGACATCCACGCGCACCCCTCCTTCCGCCCCGAAAGGCGTTGTGATGGAGGGCCCTCAAAAAGGGAGTGTCGTGACTCGGGAAAACCTTATAGGCGGGGTGGCGGAAGGAAGGGGAGGTCGCGCTGATCGGGCAGGCTCTCGATGTACTGCCGGATGTGCCGGACGAGATCCGGCGTGGCCGTTCCGGCGGCGAACGCCTCGCGCAGGAACGCCAGCGCGGTGAGCGCGTGCCCGGTCATGCCGACGGCGGTGAAGCTCTCGACGAGCGCGCCGCACAGCTCCGCCGCCTCGGCGATCGCGGGGCGCGTGCCGGTGGCGAGCAGCGTCTCCGCGAGGTCGAGCGTCACCAGCGCCGCGTCGCTGCGCAGCCCGAGCTCGGCGAACTCGCGCCTTGCCTCGCGCAACTGCCCCAGGCCGACCGCGATGTCGCCGCGCGCGATGCGCACGCAGCCGACGCTCCACTGCGTCCGCACGCGTTCCGTCTCGAGCCCGAGGGCGCGATAGAGCGAGAGCGCGCGCTCGAAGTACGTGTCGGCGGCGTCGAGCTCGTTGAGGCGCAGATGACACGTGGCGACGTTCTGGTAGAGCCGCGCCAGCGTCGCGCCCTGACCGACGGCGGTCGCCACGCGCACGAGCGAGAGAAAGAGATCGCGCGCCTCGCGGTAGCGATGCTGATCGAACAGCACCGACGCCTCGACGATCTTCGCGTGGATGAAGCGCTCGTCCTCGCCGAACTGGCGGAACACGCGCGCGCTGTTGCGAGCGAGGCGGCGTCCTTCATCGAGCCGTTCCGTTTCGACGAAGACGACCGCGCGCACGTAGTCGACGAGCGCGCGTGAATACGCCGCGACCGGCGACCGCGCGAAGCCGCGTTCGGCGATGTCGAGCGCGTCGAGCGCCTCGGGATAGCGGCCGAGGTAGCGAAGAACATTCGCGCGCTCGAGCCACGCGGCGGCGCGCAGCTCGTCGATGAGCGCGGAGGGATAGCGCTCCGGCGAGAGCTGATCGCCGATCGCGATCGCCGCGTCGGCGACGACGAGCGCGTGCATCGGCTGCCGTTCGCGCAGCGTGCGCGACTCGCTGCAGAGGCGGCGCACGACGCCGGCCGTGCGCATCGCCGGCTGCGAGGTGATGTTCGCGCGGCGGAACGAGGCGGGACTGGCGAGCAGTGTGCCGAGGAGCTCGGAGGCTTCGCGGTCTTCGCGCTCGAAGAGATCGGCGAGCGCGCGCAGCGCCTCGGGTGTCTCTTCCTCGCGCGGCGGCGCATCGCCGGCGAGCTCCCACAGCTCGTCGCCCGCGAGCGCCGCTTCGAACGCGCGCAGCTCGTCGAGCACGGCGCGGCATTCCGCGCAGCCGGCGAGATGCTCTTCCAGCTCCGCGCGGTCTCCGACGCTGTCAGGATCGTCCAGGTAATCCTGCAGCACCCACTCGTCGTAATGCCGCGTCAACCCTTGTCCTTCCGCAGCTCGTCATACGCCTTCCGCATGCGATTCCGGCACGCGTGGAGGAGTTGCATGACGTACCCGGTCGTGGTGCCGTAGTGTTCGGCGATTTCCGCGGCCGAGTAGCCCTCGGCGTAGTAGAGGCGGAGGGTCTCCCGGCACTTCGGGCCGACCAGGTTGAGCGCCGCGGCCATCGTAACGCGGTCGAGGATGCGCCCTTCCAGTCCTGCCGACCGCGGATCGGTGTATTCGGCCACATCCGACGGCAGCGGCGCGGTCTTCGTGGCCACGCGCCAGTACGCGCGGCTCGCATGGCAAACCGCGCCGATCAGCCACTTGCGCGCGTCGCGCACCTGATCGCGCCGCACGAGATACGCGGTGAACACCTCGCTGACGACGCTCTCCGCGTCGCCGGCCGGGATGTTGAACTTCTTCTCCGCGATGTCGCGCAGCAGCGCCGAATGGGCTTTATAGGCGTCTTCGACGCCGGCAACCGAGCCGGCCGGCTCCGCTGCGGGCGGCTCCCCCCCGGATGGCATGTGCGAGAAGTATATATTCGCGTTTCGGGAGGAACTTCATGGCCATCATCAACTACGTTCTGTCGGAGCTCGACATGGAAGCGGCGTCGACGATCCGCATCCTCGAACGCGTGCCCGACGACAAGCTCGGCTGGGCGCCGCACGAGCGCTCGATGACCCTCGGCCGCCTCGCATCGCACATCGCCGCGATTCCGTCGATCGTCGAGAAGCGCCTCCGCGACGGCTTCCTCGACATGGGCAGCGCGCGTCCGTCGACGGAAGATCCGGGCAGCAGCGCCGCGATCGTGCAGCGCTTCCGCGACAACCTCGCGGCGGCGACCGAGTACCTGCGCGGACTCTCCGACGAAGAGCTCAAGCAGGACTTTCATCTGCGCCGCGGCGACACCGTGCTGCGCACGTTCCCGAAGATCGGCGTCGTCCGCAACATCCTCCTCAATCATTCCTATCATCACCGCGGGCAACTCTCGGTTTACCTGCGGCTCCTCGACGTGCCGGTGCCGGCGATCTACGGGACGAGCGCGGACGAAAATCCGTTCGCGTGAGAGGTGAGCGATGGCGATGAGAGCAATCGGCGACGACGCGGTGCGCAAGGCTACGGGACGCGACTGGAGCGAATGGCTGCGCATCCTCGACAAAGAAGGCGCGCGGAAACGCTCGCATCAGGAGATCGTGGCCATCGTCGGCGACAAGTACGGCGCGACGCCGTGGTGGCAGCAGATGGTCACGGTGACGTACGAGCGCGAGCGCGGACTGCGCGAGGTGCATCAGACCGCGGGCGGCTACGTCGCGAACGTCAGCCGCACCATCGCCGCGCCGGTGGACGAGGTGTACGCGGCGTGGACGGACGGCCGCCGCCGCGCGCGCTGGCTCGGGCGCGAGAAGCTGACCGTCCGCAAGGCATCGGACGTGAAGTCGCTGCGCATCACGTGGGGCGACGACACGAACGTCGACGTCAACTTCTCGACCAAAGACGGCGGTCGTTCCGTCGTCGCGGTCGAGCACGCGAAGCTGGCGAGCAAGGATGCGGTCGCGGAGAAGAAGGAGTTCTGGTCGGCGGCGCTGGCGCGGCTGAAGGCGCTGGTGGAGTCCGCGTGAGGCTTCTCGGCGGCGACGTCGGCGGCACGAAGACGCTGCTGCGCTGCATCGAGGCGGACGGTTCGACGCTGCACGAGGAGCGTTACGACAGCAGCGCCTTCGCGACGTTCGACGACCTCGTGCGCGACTTTCTCGGCCGCATTCACGGTCCCGTCGATTCCGCGTGTTTCGCCGTCGCGGGTCCGGTCTACGCGCGGCGCGCGGAAGTGACGAACGTCGGCTGGACGATCGACGAGGCGGCGCTCGCGCGGCAGTTCTCGATCGCGCACGTGGCGCTCATCAACGATTTCTACGGCATCGCCATGGGCGTGCCGCTCCTCGGCGAGAAGGACCTGCTTTCACTGCATGCCGGCACGCGCGACCGCGGCGCGCCGATGGCGATCCTCGGCGCGGGCACCGGTCTCGGGCAGGCCATCGTCACGACGCATCACAACATCCATCACGTCATCTCCACCGAAGGCGGCCACGCCGACTTCGCGCCGCAGGACGAAGAGCAGGCGCGGCTCTTTCTCGCGCTGCAGGCGCGGTACGGCGGCCATGTCAGCTGGGAGCGGCTGCTGTCCGGCATGGGTTTGGTCAACATCTTTACGTTCCTCGGCGGGGAGGAGCTCGACCCCGCCGAGATCGCCGAGCGCGCCGATGCCGGCGACGAACGTGCGGCGCGCGCGTTCACGATCTTCGTCGACATCTATGGTGCCGAGGCGGGGAACATGGCCTTGCGCGTGCTGGCGCGTGGAGGCGTGTTTCTCGCGGGCGGAATCGCCGCGAAAAACGTGCGCTGGTTCACCGATGGGAAATTCGTCGAAGCCTTTCTGCGTAAAGGACGGTTTCGCGGGTTGATGGAAACCATCCCCGTCGACCTCATCACCAACGAAGAGGTCGGGCTGTTGGGCGCGCTGGAACAGGCGCGAAGGAGCAGTTAACCGCATGGGTCTCTCCGTAGGTATCGTCGGGCTGCCGAACGTCGGCAAGTCGACGATCTTCAATGCGCTCACCGCCGCCGGCGCGCAGAGCGCGAACTATCCGTTCTGCACGATCGAGCCGAACGTCGGCATCGTGCCCGTCAACGATCCGCGCCTCGTCACCATCGCGAAGCTCGCCGAGAGCAAGCAGATCGTCTTCACCGATCTCAAAGTCGTCGACATCGCCGGCCTCGTGCGCGGCGCGAGCAAAGGCGAGGGGTTGGGCAATCAGTTCCTCGCGAACATCCGTGAGACGGACGCGATCCTCCACGTCGTGCGCTGCTTCGACGATCCGAACGTCGTGCACGTCGAAGGCTCGGTCGATCCGGAGCGCGACGTCGAAGTGATCGAGACCGAGCTGCTGCTCGCCGATCTCGATGCGCTGGCGAAGCGCAACGAGCGCGTCTCGCGGCTCGCGCGCGTCGGCCAGAAAGAATACGCGGGGCAAGCCGAGGCGCTGGCGAAGGCGATCGCGGCAGTCGAGAAAGGGACGCCGCTGCGCGCGGCGGGACTCTCGGACGAGGAACGCGACGCGCTCGCGGAGCTGAACCTCATCACGATGAAGCCCGTCCTCTACGTCGCGAACGTCGCCGAGAACGATCTCGGGCAGGAAACGCCGCTGCTGCAGAAACTGCGGCGTGTCGCGGCGGACAAGGGCGGGGAAATCGTCGTCATCTGCGGCGAGCTCGAGGCGCAGATCGCGCAGCTGCCGCCGGAAGAGCGGATCGATTTCCTGAAAGAGATGGGACTCGACGAGCCGGGCCTCGCCGTCCTCGTGCGCGCCGCGTACAAGCTGCTCGACCTCGAGACGTTCTTCACCGCCGGGCCGAAGGAAGCGCGCGCTTGGACGATCCATCGCGGCTCGCGCGCGCCGCAGGCGGCGGGGAAGATCCACAGCGATTTCGAGCGCGGTTTCATCCGCGCGGAGACGATCGGCTTCGACGACTACATCGCCTGCAAAGGCGAGCAGGGCGCGAAGGCGGCCGGGAAGATGCGCAGCGAAGGCAAGGATTATGAAGTGCAGGATGGGGACGTGATCCTGTTCCGCTTCAACGTCTGAATCCTGCTGCAAACGTCTCGACCGTGCGATTCACCATCGACTCCGACGAAGGGCTTCCGATCCGCGGCACTCTCGAGATGGCCGAGTCGCCGCGCGCGCTCGTGGTCGTCGTGCACGGCTTCAAAGGCTTTCAGGACTGGAGCTTTTTTCCGTGGCTCGCGCACCGGCTGACGCAGCACCGGCTCGCGGTCTGCCGCTTCAACATGTCGCGCTCGGGGATCGGTGACGATCCGGAAACGTTCGATCGCCTCGACCTCTTCGCCGACGATACGTATTCGACGCAGCTCGCCGATCTGCGCAAGGTCGTCGCGTACGCGCAGCAGCGGCTCCCGCATCTGCCGACCTTCCTGCTCGGGCATTCGCGCGGCGGCGGCGTGGCCATCCTCGGCGCGGGCGACGTACCGGGCCTGCGCGGCGTCGTGGCGTGGAGCCCGATCGGCCGCGCGGACCGCTGGGACGAGGCGGCGAAACGCGACTGGCGTACGCGCGGGTACACGGAGGTAGTCAACCTGCGTACCAAACAGGTGATGCGCCTGTCGACGAAGATCCTCGACGACTACGAGGCGCACCGCGCGCGGCTCGACATCGGCGCGGCGGCGGAGCTGCTGCGCGTGCCGCTGCTGGTGATCCACGGCGGCGACGACGACAGCGTGCCCGCGGCGGAAGGGCGCGAGCTCGCGGCGCGCTACCGCGACGCGTCGTTCGCGATGATCGGCGGCGCGGGACATACGTTCAATGCGATCCATCCGCTGATCGACGTGCCGTTCGCACTGGTTGCCGCGGCCGAGCTCACCGCGCACTTCATCAATGCCTATGCCTGAGGCTTACGCCTCGGCCTACGCCTGACGCGCCCTCCGGCGTGACTCCTTTAGGCGCTACAATGCCGCGGGTCTCACCAATCAGCAGCAGGAGAAGGTCCGCGCCATGGAGCTCATCGGCCGGCGGTTCGGCCACATTCGCGTCACCGATGTTGTCGGTCAGGGCGGCATGGGCGACGTGTATTCGGGCTATGACGAGAAGCTCGAGCGCAAGGTCGCGCTGAAAGTCCTGCACGCGGATCAGCGGCTCGACGCGGAAGCGCGCGAGCGGCTGCTGCGCGAGGCGCGCGCGCTGTCGCGGCTGGACCATCCGCACATCTGCCGCATCTACGACTACATCGAGAGCGGCGACGTCGATCTGCTCGTGCTCGAGTACATCGACGGCCGCACGCTGCACGAACTCGTCGACACCGGCATGTCGCGCGGCGAGAAGCTGCGCATCGCGACGGCGATCGCGGAAGTGCTCGTCGCCGCCCACCGCGCCGGCATCGTGCACCGCGACCTCAAGCCCGAGAACGTCATGCTCACGCGCAGCGGCGAGGTGAAAGTCCTCGACTTCGGCCTCGCGCGCTGGCTGCACATGTACTCGCAGCGCATCCGCACGCCGGCCGCGCAGGCGGCCGCCCCCGCCGCGGCGCCCATGCCGCTCCGCGAAGACGTGGATGAAGTGCCGATCGAGCGCACGAACGTGCTCAGCCCGTACGAGTCGAACCCGATCGGCAGCAGCCCGAGCCAGCGGCCGTTTCTCGCGACCGCGGTCGGCATCACGATGGGCACGCCGCTGTTCATGAGCCCCGAGCAGGCGCGCGGCGAGAACCTCACCACCGCCAGCGACATGTTCTCGTTCGGCCTGCTGCTGCAGGTCCTCTTCACGGGACTCGATCCGCATCCGGCCGATCTCGCGCCGCGCGCGGTCATCCTGCGCGTCGCGCGCGGCGAGACGCTGCCCGTCACCGGCACCGACGGCGACGTCACCTCCCTCATCAACAGCCTCAAGGCATTCGCGCCCGCGGATCGTCCGACGGCGGTCGATGCACTGCAGCGCCTCCGCTTCTTCGCCGACAAGCCGCGCCGCTACGCGCGCCGCGGCGCCGTTGCCGCGCTGGTCATCGTCGCGGCCGCGGGCGGCTGGCGCTACACGGTCGATCTGCAGCACGAGCGCGCCATCGCCGTCGCCGCGCGCGCGGAAGCGGAACATCGCCGCGCGCAGGCCGAAGATCTCATCAACTTCATGGTCGGCGATCTCCGCACGAAGCTCGAGCCGGTGGGCCGCCTCGACGTGCTCAACGACGTCGCCACGAAAGCGCTGCAGTACGTCGGCGAGTCGAGCACGGACCACATGTCCGGCGAGGAGCTCGTCGCGCATTCGAAGGCGCTCAATCAGCTCGGCGAAGTGCGCATGGGGCAGGGGAAGCTGAGCGCGGCGGTGCCGCTGTTCCGCGCCGCGCTCGACCGCGCGCAGATCGCCGTGCGGCGCGAGCCGAAGAACGACGAGGCGAAGTTCGCGCTCGCACTGAGCCGCTTCTGGCTCGCCAACAGTTACCGCCTGCAGAACGACGTCCCGCACGCGTTCGAGCACGCGCGGCAATACTTGTCGCTGACCTCGGATCTCGCCGCGCGCGAGCCGGAGAACGACAAGTACCAGCTCGAGGCGTCGTACGCGCACAGCATGGTCGGGCTGCTGCTCGAGGCGCAGGGGGACTACAAGGGCGCGATCGCCGAGTACGAGACCACGCTCGCGATCAAGAACGCGGAAGCGGCGCGCCATCCCGCGGATGACACGGCGAAGGAAGATGTCGCGAAAACGCTGAACAAGCTCGCGTTCGCGCTGCAGCAAAGCGGCGACATGGCCGGAGCGCGGCGCGAGTTCGAGACCGAGCTCTCCGTTCGAAAAGAGTTGCTCGCGCGCAATCCCCAGCAGATGCGCTGGAAGCAGGACCTCGCGGTCTGCCACAGCTATCTCGCCTCACTGCTCACCGATCTCGGCGAAGACGATCTTGCGCTCGAGCACCGGCTCGCCTGCGTGCGCATCAACAGCGAGCTGGTGAACTTCGACGCGTCCAACACGATGTGGCAGCGCAATCTCGCCATCGCGCGCTCCTCGCTCGCGCGGCAATGGCTCGGCCGCGGCGAACTGCTCCGCGCGTTGTCCGAAGTTCGCGCCGCCGAAGACGAGAATCGCACGCTGCTCGCCACCGACGGGAAACGCTCGCTCTGGCGCCGCGACGCCACGAAGATCAAGGCCGTGGACGCGCTCGTGCTGCTGGCCATGAACCGCACCGATGCCGCGCGCGCGAAGGCCGAGGAAGCCGTGCGCGACACCGAAGGCGTGACCGACATCCCGTCGAAGCTGGAGCTCGCGGGCGCGTATCTCACGCTGGGAAGCATTCAGAACGCGCAGCATCGCGCCGCGCTCGCGCGCGAGTCGTGGACGCGCGCGGCCTCACTGCTCGACGGGGCGCAGAGCGCATCGGACGTGGTCGCGCTGAGCATCCGCGCACGCGCGCTGATGGCTCTCGGCCGCCGCGACGATGCGGCCTCCGTCATCGCGCATCTCGGGCAGCTCGGTTATCGAAATCGTGAGTTCGAGTCCCTCATACGGTCCGAGGGGTATTGAGGAAAAAAGGAGGAGGTAGTCCCATGGCCGATCATTCGATCGAGGTGACCTTTCTTTACAACGACGGCAACCCGCAGTGGAAGTTCGATCCGGAATCGGTACCTGTCCCGCATTCGCAAAACGCGAAGCTCTTCTGGACTCTCAGCAACCAGTCGACCAAGGGCGCGACCTTCGCGCCGACCGACGGCATCGTGTTCAAGCCGTCGGAGCCAGGCTATCCGGGTACGCCGCCGACGATGCAGAACGGCAACAAGTACGTGTCGGTCGAGACCAATGAAAACCCCGGCCCAGTCAAACACGTCTTTCCGTACACCGCGACGGTGATCTACAACGGCAAGCCCTACGAATCACCCGATCCCGACGTGACCAACGATCCTCCGGGCCACATGGGCGATCCCGGCGATGAAGGTGGTGACGAGGGCGGTGATGAAGGCGGCGAAGACGGCGACGTGAACGCCGATTTCGAGCAGGAGTAGCGCCGCTACTCTTCTTCGCCCGCGAGATGTTTCCCGCGGTTGCCCGGCAGCTGTTCCGTATGCTGCCGGGCACCGCCGCGGCGTCTGCGGCGGCGGCGCGGGTTCGGCGACGGCGCGGTGTCGTCGCCGGCACCGGCATCGTCGTCCTCGTCCTCGCGCGCGGCGGTTTCCGCCGGCGGCGCGGGTGAGGCGGACGGCGCGGGCGGCGCGGATGCGGACGCGCCTTTCGCGCGCTCGTTGAGCTTCTCCTCGTCGAGCAGCCACACCCACTGCGTCGGCGCCTGCGCGGGCTGCGCTTCCGCGGCCGCTGCGGCCGGCGCCTCGCGGCGCGGCTCGCGTTGCGGTCGCGGCGGACGCGCGTCGCGTTGCGGCTGCTGCTGTTGCTCGCGCGGCGGTTGCTGCTCGCGCGGTTGTTGCTCACGCGGTTGCTGCTGCTGCGGACGCGCATCGCGGCGCGTCGCGCGTTCCGGCGACTCGAGGCGTTTCACGCGAATGAGCACGTCCTCCGTCAGCCTGCGATTCACGGCCACGAGATCGGCGAGCAGCGCGATGAGCCACGTCTGAAAGCCGGTGACGAGAAACACCGCCGCGAGGATGAGCGATTGCACGTGGCCGCCGCGATCGCCTTCGGCGAAGTAGACGAGGAAGCGCGCGCCGAGTGCGACGCCGCAGAGCATCAGCAGCGAGCCGATGGCGAAGAACGTCTTCAGTGGCCGATAAACGGTATAGATGCGAAAGATGGTCGCGATCGACTTGCGCAGATACGTCCCCATGCCGCGATAAAGCCGCGACGGCCGCGTCGGCGCGTTCGTGCGCACGGCCACGCTCTGCACGCCGAGGTTGCGGTTGCCGGCCTGGATGACCGTCTCGAGCGTGTAGGTGAACGGATTGAAGACGTTGATCTGCATCGCCGCGTCGCGCGAGAACGCGCGGAAGCCGCTGGTGACGTCGCCGACGGAAAGCCCCGAGGCCTTGCCGACCGCCCAGCTGCCGAGGCGCTGCAAGGCTTTCTTGAGCGCGGACATGTGCGGCGACTGCGCGACCTGGCGGTCGCCGATCACGACTTCGGCCGCGCCTTTGACGATCGGCGTGACGAGGCGCGCGAGGTCGCTGGCCGCGTACTGATTGTCGGCGTCGGTGTTGACGATGATGTCCGCGCCGAGGCGCAGCGCGGCGTCGATGCCGGCGACGAATGCCGCGGAGAGGCCGCGGTGCGTCTTGAGCTGGAGGATATGATTTGCGCCCGCTTTGCGCGCGGCGTCGACGGTCTTGTCGGACGAGCCGTCGTCGATGACGAGCGTCTCGATGGCGGTGATGCCGTCGAGCTTCTTCGGAAGGTCGCGCAGAGCCTGCGCGATCGTCGCCTCCTCGTTGAAGGCGGGGATCTGGATGATGAGCTTCATGCGATGAAAGTCAGTGTGATCCTGCCGGTCGAGCGGGTCGGCGGCGACGCGGAGCGCGCCATCGACTCGGTATTGCGTCAGGAAGCGCCGTTCCCGTTCGAGCTGATTGTGGTCTCGGCCGCGCCATTGGAACTGTCGCAGGAATTGCTGCCGGAAACCCGCGTACGAAACGTCGTCGAGCCGGATCGTAATCCCGCAACTCGAAGAAATCGAGCGGCTTCCATCGCGGCAGGGGAGGTGCTGGCGTTCCTCGACGACGATGCGCGCGCCGATCCGCGCTGGCTCGCGAACGCCTGCGCGTACCTCGACGCGCATCCGGACGTGCTCGCCGTCGGCGGCCCCGATCCGGCTCCGGAGGATTCGTCCGAGGCCGAGCTCGTCGCCGATACGCTGCTCGCCGCGCGGTGGATCGGAAGCGGCGTCGCGGCGCACGAGAACCGCCGAGGCGTGTTCGATGTACGTCATGCGAGCGATGTCGCGCTGGTGAATCTCTTCGTGCGCAGAAGCGCATTCACCGGCTTCGACGAGTCGATCGGCTACATCGGCGAAGACACGCGTCTCATCGAGACGCTGATGGAACGCGGCCGCGTCGTCTACAGCGAGCACGTGCGCGTCGTGCATCGCCGCCGCGCGTTTCCCGGCCCGTACTTACGCCAGCGCTGGCGCTATCGCGTGAAGACGGGACAGCTGCTCGTCGGCGGCTCGCGCGCGCATCGCCGCAATCCGAAAATCGCGGCGTTCCTCGTCGCGGGGTTCCTCGCGATTGTGCTCGCGCCGCTGGCCGCGCTGCCGTATTACGCGCTGACGTTCGTGCTCGGCGCGCGCGCAACGCGGCTGCCGATGCGCTGGTGGCCGCTGCTGCCGCTCGCGTTCGCGGCGCACCATCTCACGTACTGGCTGGGGATCGTCGCGGGAGCCGGTAGCGCACTTGGACGACGCCGTCGGGATACGACTTCGAGTCGATGAGCTCCATCGCAATCTGGCGGATGCGCGGCGCGAGCAGCGGAATGCCGTCGCCGATCAGCGTCGGGACGATGTGCATCTGCAACTCGTCGAGCTCGCCCATGTCGGCCAGCGCGCCGAAGACTTGCGCGCCGCCGACGATCCAGATGTCTTTGCCCGGCTCGGACCGGAACTTCGCGACGAGCGCGTCGAGATCGCGGACGACTTCGACGTGTTCGGTCGACTCCGCGGTGCGCGAGACGACGTAGTTCTTGCGGCCGGGATAGAACTCCTGGCCGAGCTTGCGTCCGACTTCCCACGTCGCGCGCCCCATGACCACGGCGTCGATCGAATCGTAGAACGTGCGGATGCCATAGTCCTGATCGCCTTCCGGCGACGGCAGCCATGCCACGTCGTGGTCCGCGCGGGCGATGAATCCGTCGGCGCTGATGGCGAGATATGCGATGAGCTTACGCATGGAATTGCCTACACTTACCACAGGTTGAGCGACACGGACGCGCGATGAAGTTCTCCGACAAGCTGCCGTACCTGCGCTACCTCGTCGACAAGCGGGGCATGCGCCCGGTCTATCTCATCCTCGGCCTGACCTACGACTGCAACTCGTTCTGCCGCACCTGCTTCAACTGGGAACAGCTGCGCAAGAACAAAGAGCACGAGCTCTCGCTCGACGAGCTGAAGAAGACGCTCTCGTCGATGGGCGATCTGCTCTTCATCGTGATGTCGGGCGGCGAGCCGTTCCTGCGGCGCGATCTGCCGGAGCTGTGCGAGTTCCTCTCGACGAACAACCACGTCAAGCAGATCACCATCCCCACCGGCGCGATCACGAGCGATCTCATCGCGCGGCAGGTCGAGTCGACGCTGCAGCGCTGCCCGAACACGCAGATCGTCGTCAATCTGTCGATCGATCACATCGGCGAGAAGCACGACTGGATCCGCGGCGTGCCGAACAACTACGAGAAGGCGAAGAAGACCTACGCGCAGCTCATGCCGCTGCGCGCGAAGTACCCGAATCTCACCGTGAACGTGCACACGTGTCTGTGCACGTACAACGCCGACGATCTCGACGTAATGTTCGACGGCGTCCGGCGCGATTTTTCGGAAGTGTCGTTCCATTCGTTCGAGATGCTGCGCGGCGATCAGCCGGACAAGAACATCCAGCCGATCACGACGGAGCGTTACCGCGAGCTGCTGCCGAAGCTCGAGGAGTACTGGAGCGGCTACCGCAACTACGACGGGTTCCTGAAGTTCGTGAAGGTGTACTCGCGCAAGATGGAGCTGGCCGTGCTCGAGCAGGAGACGCAGGTGCGCCCGTGCCACGCGGGGCGCGTCTCGGGCGTCCTCGACGCGCGCGGCGAAGTGCGCATGTGCGAGCTGCGCGATGCGGTCGGCAACGTGCGCGACACCGGCTATGACTGGGACCAACTCTGGTTCTCGGACGCGGCCGACGAGCAGCGCCGCGCCATCCGCGCGAAGGAGTGCCACTGCACGCACTCCTGCTTCATGTCGTCGTCGCTCGTGTTCGACGTGCGCACGTGGGGCGCGTATCTCGCGTCGACGGTCGTAAACTTCCTCTCGGCGGCGTGAAGACCGTTCTCATCGGGCCGGTCTTTCCGTATCGCGCCGGCATCGCGTACTGCACGACCCAACTCGCTCGCGAGCTGCAGTGCGACGTGATCTCGTTCAAGCGCCAGTTCCCGAAGTTTCTCTATCCCGGCGGCGACGACGTCGATCCGACGCTGCCGCGCGCGAACGCGCGCTTTCTCCTTGACATCGTCAATCCGCTGACGTGGCTACGCACCGCGCTGCTGCTGCGGCGCGAGCGTCCCGACGCGGTGATCCTGGTCTGGTGGATCTGGGTCTGGGCGCTGCCGTACCTGACGCTGCTCCTGTTTCTGCCGAAATCGACGCGCGTCGTTTTGCAGTGTCACAACATCGGCGACAAGGAGCCGGCGGCGTGGAAGCGCTTCCTCACCAATCGCGTGCTGCGCCGCGGCGACGTGCTCGTCGTGCACGCGCGGAGCGAGGCGGCCGACGCCGCGAAGCGCACGCCGCGTCCGATCGTGGCGACGTTCCTTCCCGTGCACGAGCTCGGCGGCGCGATTCCGTCGCGCGACGACGCGCGGCGGCAGCTCGGACTCTCCGGCAACGTGGCGCTTTTCTTCGGCCACGTGCGCCCGTTCAAAGGACTCGATCTCGCGCTGCGCGCGTGGCGTCAGCTGCAGACGGAGGTCACGCTCGTCGTCGCGGGCGAGGCGTGGTGGAAAGGGGAGGAGGAGTATCGCGAGCTCGCGCGCGGCCTCGCGAACGTCCGCCTCGAGTTCCGCTTCATCCCCGACGCGGAGATTGCGACGTACTTTGCCGCGTGCGACGTCGTGCTCGCGCCGTATCGCATCGAGGCGCAGAGCGGCGTCGCGCTGACGGCGTTTCACTTCGCGCGTCCCGTGATCGCCACGCGCGTCGGCGGCCTGCCCGAGATCATCGAGGAAGGCGTGAACGGGATGCTCGTCGCGCCCGAGGATCCCGCCGCGCTCGCGCGTGCCGTCGACGCGTTTTTCGCGCGCGGCGACCGCGAGGCGATGGAGCGCGCGGCGGCCGCGAGCGCGCGGCGATTCTCCTGGGCGGAATATGGGGCGGTGCTAAAGCGCTTGGTCAACGCGAAATGAACCTCGAAGGCAGAGGGCAGAAGGCAGAAGGCAGAAGGCAGAAGTGCGGTGCGCCTGCGGCGGTCATCGTTCTGCCTCCTGCCTTCTGCCTTCTGCCTTCATCCGTCCTCTCATGAAGTTCTCTCCCTCACGCATCAAGGTCGGCCTCGAGCTCACCTCCAAGTGCAACCTGCGCTGCGGCATGTGCCCGCTGCCGGTGCTGCGCCGTCCGTACGAGGACATGCCCTGGCCGCTCGTCGAGAAGGCCGAACGCGAGATCCACGGCCTCGGCCTGCGCCTCAAGTGGCTGCACGAGATGGGGGAGCCGCTGCTTTACCCGCGCATCGATGATGCGATTCGTTTGTTCCCCGAGGCGAGCTTGTCGACGAATGGGCTGGTGCTGACGCCGGAGGTCGGCGCGAAGCTGCTCGCCTCGCCGCTGCGCCGCATCCGCATCTGCGTCGACTCGATCGATCCGAAGGTCTATCCGCAGCTGCGCACCGGCGGCGACTTCGAGAAGCTCGTCGACCTCACGCGCAAGTTCCTCGTGCAGGCCAAGGGCGCGCCGCTGCGCATCGAGATCCAGAAGATGCGCTCGCGCCTCACGGTCGACGAAACCGTCGACGACTTCCGCGCTCTGTTCGATCTCAAGCAGTTCCGCAACGCGCGCGTGATCGAGAAGACCTGCGAGCCGCTCGACGTCAACGAGGAAACCGACCTGCACGGCACGTTCTTCGGCTGCGTGCAGGGCGCGTTCTTCACGTGGGTGGTCGTCTTCGCCGACGGCCGCGTGACGCACTGCTGCTACGACGCGCACGGCGATCAAATCCTCGGCGACCTCAAGACCCAGACGCTGCGCGAGATTCTCGACAGTCCGCGCTTCGCCGAGATGCAGGCCGCGTTCGAGCGCCGCGACTTCACGAACCTGCCGCGCTGCGGCGAATGCTTCAAGCACGGCGGCGAGTCGCACGCGTTCAACGACGTGCTCACGCGCATGCAGAACCTGCCCAACGCGGCCAAGGACGCGGTGCGCAAGGTCATCGACCTGCGCTATCGCTGACGCGCGCCGGCAACTATTTCCCTAGTAATTCGTCGAGCACGTTCGCGAGCCGCACCGCCGCGAGCGCGAGCCGCTTCTCGATGATCGCGTTCGCGGTCTTGATGTACGTGTCGCGGAGCGTGGTCTTGTCCGCGACGTGCGCGCGAATGGCCTCGCCGTGCGACTCGTTCGCCCAATGCACGGCGTCGAGATCGTTGCGCTGCGCCGCGGTGAGCGTCGGGACGACGTCCGCGCGCAGATGGCGCAGCCACTCCGCGAGCGAGCATTGCTGGCGGCGGATGAGACCCGTGTCCCACGCCGAATGGAGATTCGTCTCCTGCCCGTCGAGCGTGACCTTCACGAGATTGCCGCCGCGGTCGGGATCGCCGTTGGCCATGTGGCCGAAGCCGGTGTGCAGCGGCTGATGGATGTCGCCGACGAAGTGAATCAGATAAATCAGCGCGTCCTTCTGCTCGCACGTGCTGCGCGTCTTGTCGCGCAGGACGGCCATCATGCGGTCGATGCGACGCACGACGCAGTCCCCGCTCGGGCAGTCGCGCGCCTCGACGTACTTCGGGTTCGCGATGTCGATGTTGACGAAGTGCCAGTCGCTCGTGATCTCGCCGCCTTCCGGCCGGCGCCAATCATCGGGCAGCGAGGCCACGTCGCCCATCGAGCGCAGGACCGGCTTCGACGGACAGTCCTCGTCGCTCTGCAGCAGCGCCAGCACGCGTGCGCCGGCTTTCGGATTCAGGCGGCTCTGCGCGAGCTCGCCGATCACCTGATGACCGAAGTTTCCCCACGCCAGCGCGAGGCGCGGCGCGAACAGCAGCACGACGATGGCGGCGATGCGGCGATGCGTGTTCATCTCGGATATTGTTCGCCCGTTGACGCTCTTCCTCAACCTGCTTCTCGGTCTGGTCCCCACGCTGATCCTCGGCGCGAGCATCGCCGCCGGCGTCGACGACGACGCGCATCACCGCCGCGTCTTCCTGCTCGTCTACGCGCTCTGGGCCTTCACGCTCGCCGGGTGGAACTGGCACGAGTCGGCGAGCGCAGCGTGGATCGTGGTCTGGATCGCGTTCGGTCTGATCGCATTGGTGTGGCGCGCGCTGCGCGTTCGTGTCAACGGAAGCTGACGCCGACGTCGTCCATCGTCAGCACGCCCACGCGCGCCTGCATGATGCGCGGGATGCAGTTGACGACCATGGCCGCGGTGGCGCGGTCGCCGTGAATGCCGCCTTTCACCTCGAGCTCGATGTCGGGCACGCCGTGCACGATCACGCGATCGGCCGCGACGTCTTCCGCGCCGACGTACATGCGCAGCTCGAGCGACACGTCGATGCGGCCCTTGCCGTAGATGGTCTGGTGCACGCCGGCGACCTGGCCCGGCGCGACCTTCAGGTACTGCGTCACGATCTCGCGGTCGGCGACGATCGGCTCGATGACTTCGTCGGTGACGCTGTCGAACTCGACGCCGAGGCCGTTGCCGACGAGCATGAGGGACTCGCGGAGACCCATGTGCTTGATCTTGCCGGCGGCGACGGCGGCGCGGAACTCGTCGACGGTCATGCTCGCGCCGACTTTGCGCTGCAGCGGCTCGCGGCGCGTGGACGCGTTCTGGATGCGGATGATCTCGACGGAGCGCACTTCCTGGCAGACGGCGGTGATCGTGAGCGGCAGCTTGTCCATGACGAAGCCGGGATTGACGCCGGTGCCGAGGATGGCGACGTTGTTCGCGCGCGCGGTCTGTTGCAGCTCCTCGCGGATCTCCGCGTCGAGCGGGAACGAAAGCTCCTCGCAGGTCGAGACGACGTGCGAGCCGCGCGCGAGCAGCATCTTCAGCTGCGACGCGACATCGCGCAGGCGCGAGCCGGTGGAGTGGCAGACGACGTCGGCCTTCACGTCGAGCTCGCGCGTGACGACGACGCCCGTCTTTCGGCCGAGTCCGATCACGTCGCCGATATCTTTCCCGATCTTCTCCGGATCGATGTCGACGGCGGCAACGACGTGGATCCACGGCTTCGAAAACAGCAGGCGCGCGATCTCGGCGCCGATGGGACCGATGCCGAATTGCGCGACGGTGATGGGAGTACGGGAGCTGGCGGTGGTCATGGCGGCGGGCATTGTAGAGGAGAAGCTGAATGAAGAACGCAGAACGCAGAATGAAGAATGAAGAATTGTGGTGGGCCGCCGTCGGCGGCCACGTTCCCCTTTCTTCATTCTGCGTTCTGCGTTCTGCGTCCTTCATTCATCGGTGCTTCGAACAACGTAGCCTCTTCGGCCTCGCCGCCGCCGCCGCCCTCCTCTTCCTCCTCATCAAAGTTCCCCACCCCCACGCCCACGAGGCGGAATCGCGCGTCTTCGGCGAATGCAAACTTGCCCAGCAGCGCCACCGCGATGTCCGCGATCTCTTCGGCGGATGACGGCGGCGACGGCGGCGTGAGCTGGCGCGTCGCGGTCTCGAAGCGCGGCGTGCGGAGCTTCACGGTGACGGTGCGTCCGCGGAGGCCGCGCTGTTCGAGCGCGTTCCACAACTTCTCGCACTGCTCGCGGATCCATTCCGCGGCTTCGGCGCGCGTGACGTCGGTGCCGAACGTGTTCTCGCTCGACCACGACTTGCGTTTGCGCGACGGCTCGACCGGACTCTCGTCGATGCCGCGTGCGAGCTCCCAGAGGCGCGTGCCCCACTTGCCGAAATGCTGCACGAGCTCCGGCTGCTCGAAGCGCTGCAGGTCGCCGACGGTGACGATGCCCATCTCGCGCAACACGGCTTCGGTCGCTTTGCCGACGCCGGGGATCTTGCGCACGGGCAGAGTGACGAGGAAGCGCTCGACCTGATGCGGGCGGATGACGAAGATGCCGTCGGGCTTGCGCCAGTCGGAGGCGATCTTCGCGAGGAACTTGTTCGGCGCGACGCCGGCGGAGGCGGTGAGATGCGTCTCGTCGCGGATCTCGCGGCGGATCATTTCCGCGGCCTCGGTCGCGGTGGGGATGCCGGTCAGCTCGTGCGTGACGTCGAGATACGCCTCGTCGAGCGAGAGCGGCTCGACGAGCGGCGTATGGCGTTCGAAGATCGCGCGGATCTGCTGCGACACCGCGCGATAGCGCTCGAAGTCAGGATGCCGCCAGACAGCTTCGGGGCAGAGGCGTTTCGCGCGCGAGGCCGGCATCGCCGAATGCACGCCGAACTTGCGCGCCTCGTACGACGCCGCGCAGACGACGCTCCGCTCTCCCGCCCAGCCGACGATGACCGGCTTGCCCTTCAGCGAAGGATCGTCACGCTGTTCTACGGAGGCGTAGAACGCGTCCATGTCGATATGAAGAACCTTTCTCATGAAAGACGAATGAAGAACGCAGAACGCAGAACGTAGAATGAAGAAACCGAGCCCCGTTCTCAATTCTTCATTCTGCGTTCTGCGTTCTTCATTCAATCATGCTGAACCTCACCACCCCCGCGCTGCTCGTCGATCTGAAAACGCTCGCGAACAACTGTGACCGCATGCGCGAGCGCGCGTCGGCATCGAACGTCCACTTCCGCCCGCACGTGAAGACGCACAAGACGCGCGAGATCGCGCGGATGCAGCACGGCGGGAACGCCGGCGCGATCACGGTGTCGACGCTCGCGGAGGCGGAGTTCTTCGCCGACGCCGGCTTCCGCGACATCACGTACGCGGTGCCGATCGCGCCGGAGAAGCTCGCGCGCGCGGCGGACCTCGCGGGGCGCGTCGAGCGCCTGGCGCTGCTCGTCGACTCGGAGACCACGCGGCGAGCAATGGAGGAGTTCGGCGCGAGCCACGGCGTCGTTTTCGACGCGTTCCTCAAAGTCGACTGCGGCTATCACCGCGCCGGCGTCGATCCGGAGAGTCCCGACAGCGTGCGTCTGGCGCGGGCGCTCGCGAGCAGCGAGACCATCCGCTTTCAGGGGCTGCTCACGCATGCGGGGCATTCGTACAACGCGCGCGACGTCGCGGAGATCCGGCGCGTCGCGGCGGAGGAGTCGGGGTCGCTGGCGCGCTTCCGCGCGCTGCTCGCCGGCGAGGGGCTGGGCGAGACGCTGCGCAGCATCGGCTCGACGCCGACGCTCTCGGTCGTCGACCGCTTCGATGACTGCGATGAAGTGCGCCCCGGCAATTATGTTTTCTACGACGCCTTCCAGGCGACGATCGGCTCGTGCGCCCTCTCCGATTGCGCGGCCTCGGTGCTCGCGACCGTGGTCGGCTCGTACCCCGAGCGCCAGTCGCTCATCGTCGACGCCGGCGCGCTGGCGCTGTCCAAGGATCTGGGACCCGATCACATCGATCCACGCTTCGGCTACGGCCTCGTGTGCGATCTCGAGCTGCGGCCGCTGCCGATGACGCTCATCGCGCTGTCGCAAGAGCACGGAAAGGTTCGCACCGAAATGCATGTGCCGGTCGGGACGCAAGTGCGCATCATCCCGAACCACTCCTGTCTCACCGCGGCGCTCTTCGACACGTATCACGTCGTCGACGGCGGCGAGCTCGTCGACGCGTGGAAACCGGTGCGCGGCTGGTGATGACAATGGCCAAGACGACTGCGAAGACACTGCACTACCTCACCGACGGACCCGAGCGCGCGAAGCATCGCTTTCTCTTCGCGCACGGCGCGGGCGGGCCGATGGACCGGCCGTTCATGAACGCGATCGCGCGGGGGCTCGCGGCGGAAGGCATCCGCGTGGTGCGCTTCGAGTTCCCGTACATGGCCGCGCGGCGCGAGGGCGGGAAGCGCGGCTCGCCGGACCGGCCGCAGGTGCTGCTCGACACGTGGCGGCGCGTCATCGACGAGCACGGCGGCGGCGCGCGCGTGGCCATCGGCGGCGCGTCGATGGGCGGCCGCATCGCCAGCATGATCGCGGACGACGCCGGCGTCCGCGGCCTGGTCTGCTTCGGCTATCCGTTCCATCCGCCCGGACGTCCCGCGCAACTTCGCACCGCGCATCTCGAAACGCTGCGCACGCGGGCGCTCATCATTCAAGGCACGCGCGACCCGTTCGGCGGTCCCGACGAAGTCGCCTCGTATCCGCTGTCGCGCTCGATCCGCGTCGAGTGGCTCGAGGACGGCGATCACTCCTTCAAGCCGCGCAAATCGTCAGGCTTCACGGAGGCGGATCACCTCGCGCGAGCGGTCATGCTGGCCGCGCCATTTCTGACGGCGTTGGGGTAATTTTGCACTCTTCCCGTGGCCCCTTCCTTGCTGATAGAGTTAGTTAAAGAGATGCGTCCACGGGTATTGATCGTCGAAGACGATGCGGCTACGCGGGAAGGACTCCGCCGGATCCTCGAGAACGGCGGCTGCGACTGCGATCTCGCCGGCGACGGCGAGCGTGCCGTCTACTACCTCGCGAACGCCAAGTACCAGGCCGTGATCCTCGATCTCGCGCTGCCGAAGCTCAGCGGCACGGACGTGATGGAGTACATCGCCAGCACGACGCCAGCGCTGCTCGAGTCGATCGTGGTCGTCACCGGACTCGAGGCCGCGGAGATCCGCAAGCTCTTCCCGACGATCTGCGAGACGCTCTCGAAACCGGTGCTGCCGTCGCGGCTGATGGCCGCGCTGCGGCGGTGCCTCCAGAGCAGCGGAAGCGTGTCAGGCATATCGGTCGCATGAGCGGGCCGCGAGGGCGCGCGAAACGCCCCCGAATTGCAGCTCGCCTGAATGCTCAACCGAACGCTCACCCTCTCTGAAGTCAGCCAGCTTCTCGAGCTTCCGACCGACGTCGTGGAAGGTCTGCTCGACAGCGGACGCGTGCTCTGCCGCATGCAGCGCGGCGAGGCGCGCGTGCCGCTCGCGCAGCTCGAGACGTTCCTCCGCGATGCGCTCGTACGCGTCTATCGGGCGGAGGCGGGGCTGCGGTTCGAAGAGACGGCGGAGCTCGAGGACGGGCTGTCGCAGCCGCTGCTCGAGGAGAGTGCGGCAGATGCGAGCGCCGACTCGGTGCCGGACGCGGCGAGCGAAGCCGCCTCCGATGCGAACGGCGACGCTCTACCAGCTGAAGAAACGCCGGCCGAAGAGCCGCATCTGCCGATCGCGGAGCCCGCGTTTGCGCGCGAGCTTCTCGCGCCGCGACGCGCGCGTCCGCGCCACACGCTCGCCGAAACGCCGGACATGCGCTCGACGCCGCGTTTCATTCCGTTGCGCCGCATCAGCGGCATCTTCGGCGACGCGAAGTTCTCCATCGTTCAGATCTCGCAGACGGGGCTGCGCATCCGCCACGCGGAGCCGCTGGTCCCCGGCGTCGAGGCGAAGCTCTCGTTCGCGCTGCTCAAACCCGCGCGCTCGTTCGTCATGCGCGCGCGCGTCGTCTGGACGAGCCTCGCGCGCTCCGGCGACGAGACGTTCTCGATCAGCGGCCTGCGCATCATCGAGCACGCCGATCGGCTCGCGCGCGCGGTCGAGCTGCTCAACGCCGCGCACGAGCTGCAGCCCGACCGCCGCGCCAAACCGCGGCGCACCGAAGCCGACTCGCTCGCCGGACTCGACGGCGTCTCCGACGAGGAGATCGCGCTCGTCACCTCCGCCGTGCAGAAGTTCGCCAGCGATCCGGTCGAGGCGAGCCGCTGGTACTCCCGCGCGCGCTTCGCGCTCTCCGACGAGCACGTCCGCCGCGTCGCGCCAATCCGCCAGCGCGAGGAAGTCCTCGGCATCTGGGAGTATCTCGAGCGGCAGATCGACATCGCCAAGATCGCCGGCGTCGTGCTCTGGATGCGCGACGCGGCGACGTAAACGCGACGCCGCGTTTACAGCGGTTCGACCGTCGCCCCGATGATGAAGCCGCTGAAGTTCGTGTTGTGCCGCACGACGTCGGCCGAGAAGCTCGGCAGCGTCTCGATGCGGCTCAGGCGCCGATAGAGCTTCTGATAGGCGAGGCTCTGCGACTCGACGCCCTGCACCGTCAGCGGCACCGCGAGGCCGTAGCGTTCCGCGTCGATGCCGTCGAGACGGATTGGGCGGCGGATCTCCTCCGACACCGGATCCCATTCGCCGACGAGGATCACCGGCTCGGCCGTCTCCGCGTGCGCCTCGCAGACGACGAGATCGGCGAGACCCGCATCCGACTCGACGAGGGTCGACGTCGCGGCCACGTTGCGCGCGGCCTTGTGATTGCGCTCCTGCTGCAGCAGCTGCAGCAGCGGTTTCGCCTCGTCGACGACGGAGATCTCCGCCTCGTCGGGACGCAGCCACACCACTTCGCCGATCTCCTGGAGGCCGAGGCCTTTGAGCGAGACCGCGCCGAGGAGGCGGATCGCGGCATAACCGCCATTCGAGGCGAAGCCGAGGTACACGCTCCACTTCGTGCGCAGGCGATAGACCTTCTGCGCGTCTTCGGTGATCTCGGTCGAGAGCTGTTCGAGAAACGGCACCGAGACGACGATGCCTTCGTTGATGAGGTGCCCGTTCTCGTTGATGTACGCGAAGAACTCGCGCTGCTGTTCCTCGACGCCGCCGCGGTCGACGCTGCGCGAGAGCGGCGCGAAGAAGCGGTAGACGTCGTTCTGGTCGTAGCCGTGCGCGAGGAGGAGGTGCTGCATGTCCTCGACTTCCTTGGTCGTTTTGCCGGTCGTGAGACGCGAGAGCTCGACGATGCCGGGGCCGTAGAACTCGATGATCTGCGTGCCGTCGGCGGAGATCCGCATCGGCAGCAGGCGGTAGTAGCCGTAGTTGAGCGCGATGCGCATGCCTTTGTTGAAGGCGAAGCCGTTGCGTCGCGACTCGGCGTAGAACTGCTGGACGTCGATCGCGGCCTGCAGGATGCGCGTGGCGCGGCGCGACGTGTAGAACGCGCCGTCGCCGAGGAACTTCTCGAACTGCAGCAGGTGCCGCCGTGCGATCTCCGCGAGCTCGCGCTGGAATGACAGCATCTGCCGGTAGGAGCTCTGTTCCTCACCTTTGCCGCCGCGCGCGATCTCGCCGAGGGTTTCGGTGAAGGACGTGATGTCGTAGACGAGACCGTAGCGATAGACGATCGGCTCGACGACGCCGCGGCGTCCGAAGTTCATCGGACGGATCGCGCGCGAGTAGACGACGTTCGCTCCGCCGTCCGCGAGGTTCTCTCCCTCCTCGGTCGTCTTCATCCAGATGATGCCGCGCCGCAGCGCCTGCACGACCCAGAACTCGAGGAGCGGACGCGCGATCGCCTCGACGAGCGCATGATCGCCGTGCGTGCGGAACTTCGGATGATCGCCGAGCAGCTGCCGCACGCGCGGATCGAGCAGCGCGACCACGTGCAGCGCCGGCGCGTCGGGATAGCCGAGGAGCCGGATCGAGCGGCGCAGGACCTTGTCCTTCGCCATGAGGTCCGCCGCCTGCTGCCGGATGTCCTGCACCGCATCGCGGAACGCTGTGTAGTCGCGCTGCAGATAGCCGTTGAAGTATCCGCGCAGCTCGCGCAGGTCGGGCCCGACGAACTCCTCGGTTGCGACGAGCGGGTTGTCGAGCACGAGCTCGAGGAAGCCGTGCGCGCCGGACGACTCGCGGATCGCCGTCAGCCAGCGCGCGTGCAGCGCGTACTTGAGGCGGTCGATGTCCTCGCGCGAGAGATCGGCTTCGATCGCGCCGCGGCCGAAGCGGCTGAAGATGCGCGAGACCTGCTGCGCGTGAAGATGCCAGAACACGGCGTCGTAGTCGGCGAGGATCGACGACTCGGTGGCGTTGCGCGAGAGCTTGAAGACGGCGTCGGTGTACGAGCCGAGGAGGTTCTCCGCACGCTCGCTGCGCTCGCCGCGCGTGGCCAGCTGCGCGTCGAGCCAGCGCTGCAACTTCGACTCGACGTCGTCGAGTACGGGCGACTTCGCGAGCGCGAAGCCGTAGCCCTTCGGCTGCTGTTCGTCGGCCAGAAAGATTTTCGCGGGGACGGGGAAGAGGGCGGCGCGGTCGACCGCGTCGGCGAGAAAGTGCCGGAGGTCGATGTCGCGGCGGAACGGAAATGCCTCCTGCCGCTCGCGCAGGAAGTGGATCAGATTGTCGTGCACGCCACCGCTCGCCGCTGCGGTTCTCGTGCCGTCCGCGAACTCGGCAGCAAAATTGAATGCACGCTCGAAACGGCCAGCAGTTGCCAATTCGAGTTTCGGGAGGGTACCTCGTGCGAACGTCTGCCTTATTGCGTGTTGCGGCGTTGCTTGCCGTGGTGTCGGCCTCCGTGTTCGCCGCCGCGGCTCCGGCGGCCGCGATCTCTCCCGATCAACTGCTCGACCGCGGCCTGACGTCGTATCGCGCGGGTGACTACGCCGCGGCAATCGTCGACCTGCAGGCCGCCGCGCAGGGCTTCCTCTCTCCCGATCAGATGCAGGCGTACGTCAACACCGGCCGCTTCGCCGAGCTGCAGTCGTTCGAGCGCTCGCTCGTCTTCCTCGCGCTCTCCCAATCGCACCTCGGGCGCGCCGCTGATGCGCGCGAGACGGTCGTGCGGCTCATGGCGGCCGAGCGCATCACGCCGACGTACGCGACGCTGCCGCTCGACCCGACGACCGGCAGCGAGTTCGATCGCCTCGCGCGCTCGCTCGTGCCGACGGCGAACCTCCCCGCGAACGCGCCGCAGCTGGCGAGCGCGAATGCCCCGTCCGAGAAGGTGACGGTCAAGAAGACGCTCGCGGAAGAGCGCGCCGACCGCCAGGCCATCATCGATGAGATCGTGGCCCGCGAGCGCGCGCGCATCCAGCGCGAGGCGGACGCGCGCATCGCCGCGGAACGCGACGCCGCGAACAAGGCCGCGGCCGAGCGCGTCGCCGCCGTCGAGCGCGACGCGGAGCAGCGCATCGCGGAGATGCAGAGCAACACGCAGCAGCAGGTCAGCGCGATCCAGAGCGAGACGGCGCAGAAGCTGTCCGCCACGCAGAGCGAGGCGCAGCAGCGCGTGAGCGCGGCGGAGACGGACGCGAATCAGCGCGTGTCGGCGGCGCAGGCCGAGGCGCAGCGCAAGATCGCCGAGGCGCAGCAGCAGGCCGACGCGCGTCTCGCGGCGGCGCGCCACGAACAGGAACAGGCCATCGCCGCGGCGGAAGCGGAGGCGCAGCGCAAGGCCGACGCACGCATCGCCGAGATCCAGCAGCAGACGGAGGCGAAGATCGCGACCGAGCGCGAGGCGGCGGCGAAGGAAGCGGCGCAGCGCGTCGCCGATGCGGACGCGGAGGCGCGGCGCGGATATCTCGCCAGCCTGCGTCAGGCCGAGGCGTTCGCGACGAACGGGAACGTCGACGCGGCGAACACGCTCTACACGCGCCTCGCGAATTCCGCGGGCATTCCGCGCGACGTCCTCGGCGAGGCGGCGGTCGGGCTCTATCAGACCGGCGCGTTCCCGCTGGCGGTGCAGGCGTTCCAGCGCCTCGCGCCGTTCGCGAAAGGGGAGGAAGACCTTCGCTACTACAATGCGGTGTCGCTGTACGAGACAGGTAGCTACGAGGCGGCGCAGAAGGAGCTGAACTGCGCCTTGCCGTTCATCCAGATCACCGACGACGTCGCGCGCTATCGCGCGAAGATCGAACAGACGGTCGCGCAGCAAGCGTCCAAGTAATCCCGGAGACCCATGACCGAGGCCACCCGCCGGCGTATCCTCCGATATGGCATTGCGCTCGATCTCGTGATCGTGGCGACCGGTGCCGGCCTGCTCGTGCCGGCATCCGCACCCCTGCTGCTCGTGGTGTTCGTGGCGGCCATCGCCCTTTCCGCCTGGAAGGGAGGGTGGCAGGGCGGCCTGACGGCCCTCCTCGCTTCCATCGCCGCCTGGGTGTTCGTGTTTCCGGATGTCCGTTCCGCCGTCTATCTGGCGATGCTGACCGTCGCCGGCGCGCTGGCGGGCGGCATCGTGACGCTGCTGACGGCGCCGCGTGCGGCGATGAGCTCGCGCGCTCCGATGCGTCCGCAGCTCGACGCGCGGCAGGGACCGCTCGGCGTGCTGCCGCTCGCGGAGGAAAAGGAAAGTACGCGCGACGCCTCGACCGCCGCGGAGCTCGAGCGTCTGCGCCGCGAGGCCGACGCCGCGCGCCGCGAAGCCGAGCAACGCGCGGCGCAGGCCGAACAGACCGCCCGCGTCGAACGCGAGCGCCTCGAACGCGAGCTCGCCGAGCGGACCGCGCAGGAACGCGCGCTGCGCGAGCGGCTCGCGGCGGAAGAACGCGAGCGTACGGCGCGAGAAGTGGCCGCGCGCGAAGAGCGCGAACGCGCCGAGCGGGAACTCGCCGAACGCGAACGCGAGCTGGCGGCGCGCATGGAGCGCGAAGTTGCCGAACGCGTCGCACGCGAAGCGGAAGAACGTGAGCGCGTCGCTCGCGAAGCGGCCGCGCGTGAAGAGCGCGAACGCGTCGAGCGGGAGCTGGCTGAACGCGAACGCGAGCTCGCCGCGCGCATGGAACGCGAAGTCGCGGAGCGAGTCGCACGTGAGGCGGAAGAACGCGAGCGAGTCGCACGCGAAACCGCGGCGCGGGAAGAGCGCGAACGCGCCGAACGGGAGCTGGCTGAACGCGAACGCGAGCTGGCCGCGCGCATGGAGCGCGAAGTCGCGGAGCGCGTCGCGCGTGAAGCGGAAGAACGCGAGCGCGTCGCACGCGAGACCGCGGCGCGGGAAGAACGCGAGCGCGCCCAACGCGAGCTCGCGGAGCGCGAACGCGAGCTGGCCGAACGTTTCGAGCGCGAGTTCGCGCAGCGTACCGGCGAGCACGCCGGCGTCGCGGAGCTCGAACGGATCGAGCGGGAGCGCCTCGAAGCGGAACGCGCGGCGCAGGACGCCGAGCAGGCCGCGCTCGAAGCGCGTCTCGCCGCCGAGGAAGCCCAGCGCGTCGCGCTTGTCGAACGCGAACGCCTCGAACGCGAGCTCGCCGAACGCGTCGCCCGCGAGCGCGAGCTCGAAGAGCGTCTCGCCGCGGAACACCTGACCGTCGAGGCGCAGCGCGCGGAGCGGGAAGCGGCCGGCCGCGAGCTCGAGGCGCGGCTCGCCAGCGAGCTCGAAGCACGACTCGAAGCCGAACGCCTCGCGTTGCGGGCGAAGCTCGAAGAAGAAGTCGCCGCCGAGCGCGAGGCCATCGCCCGCGAGGCGGAAGCGCGCGTCGAACAGATGCGCCGCGAAGTCGAAGAGGAAGCGCGCCGCAATCGCGACGAGCAGACGCCCGGCGCCGCCGCGTCCGCGATGCAGATGCCGGCCGCACCGCGCCCGGCGAGCGACTCGCGCACCGCGCAACGCACGTCGTGGATCGGCGCGATCGCGGACCTCTTCCGCGGTGAGGAGCGCTCCGGCGTCAACCTCAACAACCGCAAGATCTCCGGCAATCAGCCGCCGCGCCGCACGAACCTCTCGTCGCCGGCGCCGTCCGCGCGCCGCAAGGCGCACAACGCGCGCAAGCCGCGCCTGCTCATGCTCGAGCGCCGCCGCGCCACCGCCGACACCGCGGTGCCGAAGCTGCGCCTGCGCGGCGTGGAAGTCGAAGTCGTCGAGCGCTGGGTCGACGCCGTCGATGAGCTGTTCCGCTTCCGCCCCGACGCGATCTGTCTCGACGCCGAGCACCCGGAATTCGAGACGATCTATCGCACGATCGCGGAGAAGGCGCCGAACCTGCCGATCCTCGTCACCGGCCGCTCGTCCGGGTTGCTGCCGCAGAGCGTCCGCTACGCGGCGTTCATCGTCCGCCCGTACGACGTCGACGAGCTGATGCGCCTCGCGCAGCAGGCGCGCGAGAAACCGGAAGAGCTGGTGGCGACGCAGATGCTGCCGCGCGTGACGAAGGCTCCCGCAGCGCCGCCGCAGCGCATGCCGCAGGCGCCGCACGCGCCCGCGGCGCCGATGGGCATCGTGCGTCCCGCGCCGGTCGGCGAGCACGAGCCGGAAGAAGTCGAGCCCATCAGCGCTGCCAGCGCGGCGAACGCGTCGAACGACGAATACGACGTCGCGTGCTTCTCCTGCCGCGCGCTCTTCAACGCTATCGACGCCGACTGGTGCAGCTGCCTCACGAAGGAGCGCACGCTCGTCTGCACGAACTGCCTGGCGTGCTTCTGCAAGGCGCCTCCCTCATACAAAGAGAAGTTCTGGGTGCAGGCGCCGCCGCGACTCTTCGAGCGCAAGAGCGCCGAGGTGCGGCGGCAGGGACATCTGCCCGACAACGCGCAGCCCGAAGACGTGACGCGTCCGCTGGTGCTGTGCGTCGAAGACGACGAGGAGATCCAGGCGATCGTGCAGCGCGTCTGCTCGAACCTCGGATACGGCTTCATCTACGCGACGAACGGCCAGGACGGCCTCAACATCGCGCGCCTCTATCGCCCGAATCTCATTCTCTCCGACGCGTTCATGCCGAAGCTCGACGGCCGCGAGATGTGCCGCATGCTGAAGGAAGAGCCGCTCGGCGCCGAATGCAAGATGGTCGTGATGACCGGCCTCTACACCGACACGAAGTACCGCAGCGAGGCGGTCAAGCGCTTCCACGTCGACGACTACATCGCCAAGCCGGTGGCGATCACGGATCTCATCAACCTCTTGCAGCGCCATCTCGAAGGCGTGGCCGGACTGCCGGTGCAGGAAGACCTGCACGAGCTGCATCGCCAGGACGTGTCGAACGACGAGCGCCACGACGAGTCGCACGCGGACGACGTGCCGCTCGCGGACGTGCTGGCCGAGCCGTCGCAGCCGCGCCTCGTGGTGCGCGCGCACGACGGCTACGAGGTCACGTGCGTCACCTGCCAGCAGTCGTTCGACGCCACGCGCGCGGAATGGTGCAGTTGCGTCGGCCGCGACAACACGCTGCTCTGCACGCACTGCGGCAACTGCTTCTGCAAGGCGCCCGCGTCGTACAAGGAGCGCTTCTGGATGGACGCGCCGCCGTCGCTCTTCGAGCGGAAGATGATCGGCTCGAAGCGTTCCCTCGGCGCGCGCATCAATCCGTCGCCGGACGAGGTGAAGCGCCCGCTCATCCTGCTCGTCGAGGACGACGAGAACGTGCAGCTCATCGTGCGCACCGTCGTGACGACGATGGGCTACGGCTTCGTCGTCGGTGCGAACGGCCAGGAAGGGCTCTCGCTCGCGCGCGAGTACGGTCCGGATCTCATTCTCTCCGACGCGTTCATGCCGAAGCTCGACGGCCGCGAGATGTGCCGTCTGCTGAAAGAGGATCCGTCGACCTCGCGCTCGAAGGCGATCATCATGACGGGGCTGTACACGGACCGGAAGTATCGCAACGAGGCGCTCGACTACTTCAAGGTCGACGACTACGTCGCGAAGCCGCTCGCGGTCGACGACCTGATCCGGTTGTTCAAGAAACATCTGCCGCAGGAAGTTCAGGCGGCGATGTGACGGCACCGCGACGTGGCGATTTTTGAAGAGGTGATGACGTGATGCATCGCGGCCGCGGGGTCGGACTGCTTCTGCTGGTGATCCTCGGCGCGATGACGCTGATCGGCGCATCGGCGCCGCTCAATCCATTGGTCGTGCGCAATCCGAAGCCGAGCGGCGCCGCGCCGGCGGAATGCGAAGAGGGACTCACCACCGCGCCGCAGCCGCGCGTCGATCTCGCCGAGCTCGAGGCGGTGCCGGAGATCCCCGCGATGCCGCCGGTCGCGCCGCCGCGCAACGAGCTGCGCTCCGAGCTCGAGCTCGCGCAGCGTGCCATCACCAGCGACGACCGTCCCGCGTTCGAGGCGCACCTCGAGCGCGCGAAAGAGATCGTCGACGCCTATCCCCCCGGCGGCGACCGCACCGCCGCGCAGGACGTGCTGCACGTCTACGACGACATCGCCCGCGTCTGGACCACGCAGTTCGAAGGGCCGTTCTTCGACGAGAGCTCCGGCGCGTACGCGGTCGCGAGCGCGTATCCCGGCTACCGCGACGCGATCGCGGACGACGTGCTGACCGACCAGACCGGCCGCCGTTTCTATCCCGCGCGCGAGACGCGCCAGTTCCTCGCCGCGCTCGCCGCCTCGCGCCTCCCGCGCCTCGGCATCCACGTGCCCGCGCCGCCGCGCACGGCCACGCGTCACACCACGGTGGTCGACGAGCCGTACGTCCCGCTGCCGCCCGTGCATCCGCGCGGCACGAGCCACAAGCCGTCGTCGACGCGCAGCGCGGAGACGACGACGCACGCGAGCTCGTCGACGACGCGCAAGCCGTCGACGCATGTGGCTGATGCGACGCGTTCCTCGGCGACGCGCAGCTCGCGCGGCACGACGACGACACCCGCGCCGTCGACGAGCACTTCGCGCACGCCGACGTCGTCCCGCTCGGCAGCGCCGCGCAAGACGCCATCGCGGGTCGCCGACACAACGCGTTCGTCGCCGACGCGCAGCACGACGACGACGACATTCACGCCGCCCGCGAGCACCTCGCGTACGACGACGCCGTCACATACGACCACAGCGCCGCGCACGACACCGACGCAGATCGCCGACGCCACGCGTCCGTCCACGACGCGCAGCACGAGCACGCCTTCGCGTCCCGCGCCCGTCACGCCGCCTGCAACCGCAACGCACGCACCCGCGGCGCCGCCCTTGACGACGACACACGCGCCGTCGCCCGCGCCCGCGTCGTCGCGGCCGAACACTCCGCCGCCCGCCCCGTCGAGCACGGCAGCGAGCACGGCAGCGACCACGCCGTCGCCGATCACGTCACCGTCCGCCACCGAGCCGTCGTCATCGACGTCAACAGCGTCAACTTCATCGTCAACCTCGGCGACGACCGCGCCGAGCGACACCGCGAGCACCGACACCAGCTTCACAACCTCGTCTACTTCCACGACTGACACGTCCGTTACCGCCGCCCCGTCCGCGACGTCCGACACCGCGTCGATGCCGGCCGCGCCGGCACCGTCGCGCGGACGCTCGATCGTCCTACCGGCCATCCTCATCCTCATCGGCCTCGGCGTGCTGATCGTCCTCTTCCGCGCCTCGCAGTAGGCCGCTGAAGCCGGTATGATTTCTGCAGAGGCTGCTCGCAATGACTCTGTCTGCCGATGATCGTCAGGACATGGCGCGGGCGCGCGAGCGCATCACGGAGATGATCGACTCGGGCGCGCCGCTGCACGAGACGCTCGACGAGCTCGTGCGCACCGTCGAGAACATCGCTCACTCCGGCATGCTCGCCTCGATCCTCATCCTCGACGAGTCGGGACGCCACCTGCTGCACGGCGCCGGACCGTCGCTGCCCGAGGCGTACAACGCCGCCATCGACGGCATCGAGATCGGCCCCGCGGTCGGCTCGTGCGGCACCGCCGCGTACCACAACACGATCGTGGCCGTGTTCGACATCGCCAACAATCCGCTTTGGGCCAACTTCAAAAACCTCGCGCTGCAGTACGGTCTGCGCGCGTGCTGGTCGACGCCGATCCACGGCTCCGACGGCAAGGTCCTCGGCACGTTCGCCAACTACTACCGCTTCGTGCGCGACCCGAGCCCCGCCGACCGCGAGCTCACCGACATGATCACGCACACCGCCGCGATGGCCATCGAGCGCCATCGCGAAGCGCCGTCGCGGTCCGCGACCGCGGGCTGAGCGCGTCCCGCGCGCGCGAAGAACGCGCCGACTCCGCATATAATCGCGCCGCGTCTCGCGCCCGTAGCTCAGTTGGATAGAGCGCTTGCCTCCGGAGCAAGAGGTCGCAGGTTCGAATCCTGCCGGGCGCACCAACCCTCTCCCACATTTCGTCCCGCACCGAAGCGTCGCCGCGCGGCGCGCCGTAGGATGTGCACATGCAAGGCGGCGCACACGCACATCGCTTTCACATGCGGCTCGTCTGGGACGGCAATCGGGGCAACGGCACGGCCACGTACGCGGAGTACGGCCGGCAGTACCGCGTGCTCGTCGACGGCAAGCCGGAGCTCGCCGGCAGCGCGGACGTCGCGTTTCGCGGCGATGCGGACCTGCTGAATCCCGAGGACCTCTTCGTCGCGTCGATCTCCGCGTGTCACATGCTGACGTACCTCGCGCTCTGCGCGCGGCAAGGGATCGCCGTCGTTTCGTACGAAGACGCCGCTACCGGCACGATGACGACGGACGCGGGCGGCGGCGGCAAGTTCGAGGAAGTCGTGCTGCATCCACGCGTCGTGCTCGCGAAGGGCGCCGACGTGGAGCGTGCCACCGCGCTGCACGAGCGTGCGCACCAGCTCTGCTTCATCGCCAACTCGTGCAGCGTGCCCATTCGCAACGAGCCGGAGGTGCGCGCGTGAAGGACCTCGCCATCGCGCTCGACGATCGTCCCGGCGCGCTCGCGGAGATGGGCGAGGCGCTCGGCCGCGCCGGCGTGAGCATCGAAGGCGGCGGCGTCTTCGTCGCGAACGGCGCCGGCGTCGCGCACTTTCTCTTTCACGACCGCGACACGGCTGCCGCGCGCGCGGCGCTCGACGCGGCCGGCATCCGCGTCGCCGGCGAGCACGAGGTCGTCGTGCAGAAGCTGCGGCAGGACGAGCCGGGCCAACTCGGCAAGATCGCGCGGCGCATGGCCGACGCGGGCGTCAACATCGCCGTGCAGTACAGCGATCACGAGCACAACCTCATCCTCGTCGTCGACGATCTCGCGCGCGGCCGCGAGGTGTCGGCGAGCTGGACACGCGATGCCGGACGCTCCTGATCTCGCGGCCCTCGCCGCGCTCCTCGGCGATCCGGCGCGCGCGCGGATGCTCACCTCGCTCATGCGCGGCACCGCGTTGACCGCGACCGAGCTCGCGCTCGACGCGAACATCGCGCCTTCCACCGCGAGCGCGCATCTCGCGAAGCTCGCGGGCGCGCAGGTGCTCGCCATCGAGAAGCAGGGACGCCATCGCTACTTCCGCCTCTTCGACGCCGACGTCGCGTCGCTGCTCGAAGAACTCATGGGACTGGCGGCGAAGCGCGGCGCGCCCGTCCGCCGCACCGGTCCCGCCGATCCCGCGCTGCGCGCCGCGCGCGTCTGCTACGACCATCTCGCCGGCGAGCGCGGCGTGTGGTTGCTCGACGCGCTGCGCGCGCGCAAGCTGCTCGACGGCCGCGATGCGTGCAGCGTCTCGCGCGACGGCGAGGCATTCTTCGCGCGCTTCGGCATCGACGTCGACGGGCTCGCGCGTTCGCGCCGCGCGCTCTGCCGCCCCTGCCTCGACTGGAGCGAGCGCCGCCAGCACCTCGGCGGCGCGCTCGGCGCGGCGATCCTCGCGCGCATCTTCGCGCTCCGCTGGGCGCGGCGCGAGCCCGACAGCCGCGCCGTGACCTTCACGCCGCACGGCGAGCGCTCGCTGCGTGCGCTGTTCGAGGCGGCCTGACCGACGTCGCCTGACGGCGCGAGCCTGTTAGCATGCGCGCTTCGTGTTCAATCTCGCCACCTTCGGCTTCAACGACCTCATGGAATGCCGCGGCGCGATCCGGTCGCTGTTCGACGATCCGCCGCAAACGCTCGGGGAAGCCGCCACGCGCGTCGTGCGCTTCTTCCGCGACGAGTTCGTCGACGCGGACGGGCGTCCCGCGTGCGTGCTCGTGCGGCTCTTCAAGACGCATCGCTACGACGCGCTCGATCCGGAGCTGCAGGAGTTCGCGCGGCGGATGCTGCCGGAGGCCGCATCCGTGCCCGATCTCCGCTGTCTCGTGCTGCTCGCCACGGCCGGCGACGAGCCCGCCTGGAACGACCGCCGCCTCTCCCGCGGACATCTCGCCATTCCGCTCGCGAGCGAGTCGATGGTCAGCGAGGCGCCGATGATCGCGCAGCTCATCACGCAGCTCGGCCTCAGCATCTCCAGCGTCGTGCGTCCCGGTCCGGCGCTGCTGCTCGACCGCAACGACCGCTCGTCGAACGTCTTCTATGTCCCGCAGGCGAAGGGGAGTCCGTACATCGTCGCGCAGCAGGAGTTCGTCGAGCGGTACGGCATCGCGTCGGTGCTCGGCGTCGGCGGACTGCTCACGACGGGCGATCTCTTCGCGTCGATCCTCTTCACGCGTGTGCCGGTGTCGCCCGAGACCGCCGATCTCTTCAAGGTCATCAGCCTCAATCTGAAGATGGCCATCCTGCCGCTGTCGCGGCTGCCGTTGTTCTGAGTCAGGCCATCGCGAACCACGCCGCGTCGTGCGGCATGGCGTCGTCGAGGCGCGGGCGCTTCACCGGTTCCGCGTCGGGATACGCGCGCAGCAGGTACGTACCGTTCGCGTTGCGCAGCGTGCCCACCATCTCCGCGTGCACGTGCTGCTTGGCGAGCTCGAGGATCACGCCATCCTCGGCGAACGCATACGTCGTGATGGCTTCCGCCTCATCACGCGCCTCGAGGTGGACGAGCGAGACGTCCGGACGGCGACGAATCGCATCTACTGCAGGAGAGAGGAGTCTGCTTTCGATCGCGAATCGCATATGGGTTCGACGAACGAGAAGCAAAACGGTTGCCCGCTCACTGGCGGCGCTCGAGCAGTCCCTGCATCGTGAGGTAGAGCGAGGCGAGCCGTTCCTTCGCGCGCGGGTCCGCCGCCGCAAGCTCCGTCATCGTGACGTCCGCCGACTGCGCGTACGCCACGAGCGCGCCGTGCGTGCGCGGACGATCGGGCATCGGCTCCTGTTCGGCGAGTGTGCGGCAACCGTCGAAGAACGCGCGCGCGGCGCTGCCCGCCGACGAGAAGTTGTTGCGCATCGCCTCGTGACTGGCGACGCCGAGCGTGCGGTGGAGATTCGCCAGCCGCAGCTCGAGCTCCGTCTCGTGCAGCGACGCCGCGAGCCGCCGCGCCGCGAGCCGCTCCGGGATGAAGCCGAGAAGAAACGCGGCGATCACCAGAAGCAGGATCGCGATGACGAACTTCGGCGACGGACGATGCCGCGCCAGTGCCGGAATCGTCGTCGATGACGGTGCGGGAGGTGGCGTGTTGCTCGGCTGCATGCTGCGTTACCTCGCGGTCGCCTCGCGCACGGCCGCGGCGAGCACGGCTGGATCGACCGGTTTCTTCAGATACGCGTCGAAGCCGCTCGAGAGCGCGCGCTCCCGATCCTCGGGACGGCCGAACGCGGTCAGCGCGATGACCGGAATGCCCGACACGCCGTCGCGCCCGCGCAGCGCGCGCACGAACGCGTAGCCGTCTTCGTCCGGCATGGCGATGTCGCAGACGATGACGTCGGGACGCACCGCGTCGACCGCGCGCAGTCCCTCGCGCGCCGACTCCGCGGTGGTCACGTTCGCGCCCGCGCGGCGCAGGATCGCGGCCACGACGTCGCGCGTCAGCTCCTCGTCGTCGACGACGAGCAGCGACGTTCCGGTGAGCGACGGCAGCGCGCCGGCGTGCGCGGCTGCGACGACCGCCTGGGTGCCGCGCGCGAGCGCGGGCAGCTCGAGCGTGAACGTCGCACCGAAGCCCATGCCCGGACTGTTGGCCTCGATCCGTCCGCCGTGCAGCTCGACGAGATGCCGCACGATCGCCAGGCCGAGGCCGATGCCGCCGTGTGCGCGCGTGGTCGAGCTGTCCTGTTGACGGAAACGCTCGAAGACGTGGGGAAGGAACGCCGGATCGATGCCCGCGCCGTTGTCGCGCACGGACAGCACGACCTCATTCCCGCGGGACGTGATCTTCACCACCACCGAGCCGCCGCGATCGGTGAACTTCACCGCGTTCGCGAGCAGGTTCCAGACGACCTGCTGCAGGCGCGCGGGATCGCCGAGGACCATCGGCGTGCGCGGATCGAAATTCGTGAGGATCTCGATGCTCTTCGCCGCCGCCGCGGGAGCAACCGTCGACAACGCGGCCTCGGCCACGCCGCGCAGATCGACCGGCGACGTTTCGATGCGCATCTTGCCGGCCATGATCCGCGACATGTCCAGGATGTCTTCGATGAGCTGCATCTGCACGGTCGCGCTCTTCTCGATCGCATCGACCGCCTGCAGCGTCTCCTCGGGACCGAGACCCATGTGCAACATGCGCGACCAGCCGAGGACCGCGGTCATCGGCGTGCGCAGCTCGTGCGAGAGCGTGGCGAGGAAGTCGTCCTTCGCGCGATTGGCGGCCTGCGCCGCGCCGTACAGCCGCGAGTTCTCGATGGCCACCGCGGCGCGCCGCGCCAGCTCCTCGGCCACGCGCAGGTCCGACTCGTTGTAGCGGCGCCGCGATTCCGACGACGAGATGAACGACAGCGCGCCGACGACGCGCTCGCGCGTGCGCAGCGGCACGACGATGTACGACAGCAGCCCGAGCTCGCGGATGATGCGGCGATGCTCGTCGTCGCGCGCGGCCGCGTCGAGCAGCTCCGGCGGGATGTGCTTGCCGAGCATCGACTCGCCGGTGCGGATCGCGTTCGCGATCGCGTCGCGCTCGCGGTCCGGCGGATAGCGTTCCTGCAGCTCGTGCGCGAGCTGCACCTTCGCCGGATCGGCATGCGCCACCGCGAGCCGCCGGTACGTGTCCGACGCCTCGTCGTCGACGATGTCGACCGTGCACCAGTCGGCCATCTCCGGCACCGCGAGCTGCGCGACGTTCTTGAGCGTCGTCTCGTAATCGAGCGACGAGGCGAGGAGGTCGGACGCGGTGGCCAGAAAGCGCAGGCTGTCGTCCGCGGTCTTGCGCTCGTGGATGTCGATGATCGTGCCGACCCATTCGAGCATCACGCCGTGCGGCCCGATGACCGGCACGCCCGTGACGGCGAACCAGCGATAGCTGTCGTCGCGCGTGCGGATGCGGTACTGCGCCGAGAACGGCTTCCGCGTCTCCAGCGCCTGCTGCCACACCGCGGCGGCGAGCGCGCGGTCCTGCGGATGCACGGCCTCCGTCCACGAAAGCCCTTGCGCCTCCGCGGGCGGCTGCCCGGTGAGAGCGCTCCATTCGGCGAGATCGGTCTTCATCTCGCCTTCCGGCGTCGTGACCCACACGATCTGATCGGTCGGCGCGGCGAGGACGAGCGAGCGATAGCGCGCTTCGCCGCGCGCGAGCAGCTGGCGCTCGTGATTCAGCGCGTCGTAGAGACGCACGTTGTCGATGCCGACCGCGGTCTGCGCCGCGAGCGCGGCGGCGACCTGCTCCTCGTTCTCCGTGAAGACGCCTTCGTCGCTGTGGCCGAAGAAGAGACCGCCGAGCACTTCGCCCGTGCGCGAGATCACGGGAACGGCCAGATAGCTGACGACCGGCAGGTGGCCTTTCGGCATGCCGTGGTACGGCGCGTTGTGGCCGTAGCGCGGATCGTTGCGGATGTTCGCGCTGCGCACGATGCCGGTGCCGTCGAACGTCGGCGCGAAGACGTCGGTGTTGCGCGGCATCGGGAACTGCGAGAACGCCTCGCGCGGCACGCCGGAGATCGTGTAGAGCGTGTACGAGCCGCGCTCCTCGTCGAGCACGTTGTAGAAGAACGCGCCGAACTGCGCGTTCGTCAGCTCCGTCGCCGCGTCGGTCACCGTCTGCACGAGACGATGCAGATCGAGCTCCGCGGCGACGGCGCGCGCGGCTTCCGCGAAACGCTCGAAGCGCGGCGTGGCGAGGGCGGAGGAGACGATGTGGCCGAGCACGCGCGCGAGCGGGAGATCGGCCTCGCCGGCCTCGTGCGGCGTGCGGTAGTAGCAGGCGAGCGTGCCCGACGCGCCGCCACGCACGTGCAGCGGAATGACCAGCAGCGAGCGGATGCCTTCGCTTCGATAGAACGCATGCAGCTCCTTGGTGAGGAGCGTCGAGGCGAAGACATCGTGCACGAAGAACGGGTTGCGGAGGATCACTTCCTCCGTGCCGGTCGACTGCAGCGTGCGTTGCCCGTAGGTGGGCGACAGCCCGCGCATCACCGTCACGCGCCATTCCTCGGTGTGGTAATCGTGGTGCCACAGCGCGTACGCGTCGGCCGGAAGAATCTCGGGCAGGACGTCGAGCGCGCGCTGCATCGCCTCGCGCGCCGTGCCGCCGCTCTGCAACAGCTCAGAAACGCGCGAGAGGGCGGCGATGCGATCAGCCACGTCCCTCTTGTCCTGCTCGACGGTATCCGGCATCGTGGCGGAAGGATACCGGATGCGGACCCTCGTATTGACCGCCGTCGTCACTCTCGCGGCGCCGGCGGTGTTTCCGTCGAGCGCGGCCGCACGCGGCGGCATCGCCTTTCACTACCGCACGCCGCTCACCGCGCACGAGCTCGCGTGGTATTCGCGCTTCGACGTGCTCGTCACGCACGATCCGCTGCCGCGCGTGCAGGTCGACGCGCTGCATCGCGCCGGCACGAAGCTCGCGCTCTACGAATGGTCCGTCGCGTACTACGCGTCGCTCGCGACGCCGTGGCATCACACGCTTCCGCCGTCGGCGCTGCTGAACCGCGCGCCGCTGCGCGGCCACGCCGGCGCGGAGGATGCGGACGCGTTCTACTTCGATCCGGCGTCGCCCGAGCACGAGCGCGGACGCGCGGAACAGCTCGCGAAACGCCTGCGCGCGATCGGCTACGACGGCGTCTTTCTCGACACCACCACCGCGGAGAACGTCCATCCGCGCGCGCTCGCGGAGTACCGCCTGCGCCATCCCGACGTCGATTACGACGTCGCGTTCGCGCGCTTCCTGCACGCGCTGCGCGGCAGCGTCGGCGTCATCGTCACGAATCAGGGCTATCGCGACGCCGCGAACTTCCTGCCGTACGCCGACTGGGACGTGAGCGAGAGCCTGATCACGTATCCGCGCAACGGCCGCTTCGTGCTGCGGCCGTGGAACGATCCCGGCGACCGCTGGAACAGTACGTCGTATCTCATGCGCCACCTCATCGCGCCCGCGCAGCGCGCGTATCCGCGCGTCCGCTTCGCCCACATCAACTACGTCGACGATCCGCGTCTCGCCGCGGAGCTCATCGCCGTCTCGCGCCTCTTCGGCGCCGGCGCGGTCGTCGCGCCTCCCGACCTCGCCACGCCGCTCGAGTCGGACTTGCTCTTCCTCGACCTCGGACGCGCGAAGCCGCGCATCGACACGCCCGGCGGCGCATATCGGTTTTTCGAGCGCGGCTTCATCGGCATCAACCGCGGCGCGAAACCGCTGCGCGTCGAAAACGAGAAGACGTACGTCGACGCGGTGACCGGCGCGCGCGTGCGCGGCACGATCGTCATTCCGCCGAACTCCGCGACGATCCTGAGGCGCGCGCGATGATCGACTTCCGCGAGGCGACCGCGGAGGATCGCGACGCGATTCTCGCGCTGCGCCGCCGCTGCTTTCCGCACGAAGATATCGAAAAGCAGGACCCGCGCTTCTGGGACTGGGAGTTCGGCCGCGGACGGATGTTCGTCGCCGAGGCCGAAGGACGTCCCGTCGCGCACCTGGGGTTCGTGCCGCAGACGCTCGTCGTCGGCGACGCGCGCCTGCGCTCGATGCTCGCGGTCGACGCGATGACCGATCCCGCGTTCCGCCGGCAGCAGCTCTTCACGCGCGTCGCCGCGTTCGCGCGCGAAGCGCTGCGCACATCGCTCGACTGCAGCACCGCGTTTCAAATTCGCGGTCACGTGCTGCAGCCGATGACCGCGAACGGCTGGACGCCGGCGCTCGCGACGTGGCTGCTCGTGCGTCCGCTGTCGCCGCGTACGCCGCGCGCGTTCGAGGAAGTCAGCGCGCCCGTCGACGCAACCATCGCGGAGTCGCTGCTCGCGCCGTACGTGCACGTCGAGCGCGAGCCGGCCTGGCGCTTCGCCGCGAGCCCGCGGTGGAAGTACGCGATCGATGCGGACGGCGACGCGTACGTCGTCACGCGCCGCGCGAGCCTGCGCGGACACGACACGCTCGCCGTCGTCGACGTCGCGTGGCGCCGCGGCCGCGTGTCCGCCGCGCGCGCGTTGCTGCGTCGGGCGCTCGCGCGCGGCCGCGCCGCGGGCATCCGTCTCGCAGCGACACTGGTGTCGGGCGCACATCCGGCACTACCGTTCTTCGTGAAGTCGGGATTTATGCCGTCGCCGTATCGTTTTCGTCTGCTGGTGAACGTCTTCGATGCGCGCGCCGCGGCCGCGCTGCAGGACGCGCGGTGGGCGCTCACGTGGGCGGACACGGATCACTTGTGATGCACGCACTGTTCGTTTTCGCGCATCAGGATGACGAGATCGCGTTCGCGTCGCGGATCTCCTACGCGCTGCGCAACGGCCGGGCGGTCTCCTGCGCGTATCTCACCGACGGAGAAGGGAAGGGCATCCCTTCCGCCACCCGCGACCGCGAGAGCCGCCGCGTCCTCGCGCACCTCGGCGTCGACCTCGCCCGCGTGCACTTCATCGGTTCCGAGGAGCGGATTCCGGACGGAAAGCTCGTCGAGCAGCTCGATCGCGCGCTGGCGCTGCTCGACGCGCGCGTCACGGAAGCGGTCGACGAGATTTACTGTCTCGCGTGGGAAGGCGGACACGCCGATCACGACGCGTCGCAGCTCGTGGCCGCGGCGTTCGCGGCGCGGCGTGGCGTGCTCGCGAAGTGCTACGAGATGCCGCTGTATCACGGCCATCGTCTGCCGGGACCGCTCTTCAATACGCTCGCGCCGCTGCGCGTCGGCGGCCCGTGGACGGGACGGCAGATCACGCTGCGGGAGGCGTTCGGCATCGCGCTGCTCTGCCGCTTCTACGACTCGCAGCGCGCGACGTGGATGGGGCTTCTCCCCGAGGCGCTGATCCGGCTGGCGCTCGGGCAGCGCGAGCACACGCGTCCCGTCGACGTCGCGCGGCTCACGCAGAAGCCGCACGAGGGGAAGCTGTTTTACGAGCGGCGATTCGGCGTGTCGTGGGAGTCGTTCGCGCGGGCGTCAGCGCCGTTCGTCGCGCAGCTCACCGAGCGCGCGCACGACCCGCGCGAGAACGCCGCGCCAGTCGCCCTCACGCTGCTGCCGGAATAGCCGCATCGTCGGATACCACGGCGTGTCGTCGCGCGCGTCCATCCACCGCCAGTCGCACGCGAGCGGCAGCAGCGTCCACGTGCGCACGCCGAGCGCGCCCGCGAGATGCGCGGGAAACGTGTCGACGGAAATGACGAGGTCCATCGCGCGCATGAGCCGCGCGGTCGAGACCGGATCGTCGACGCCGTCAAGCGCGACGAGGTCCGGATGCGTTTCGTCGCGCTGCAGCGAGAAGAAGGTGACGCCGTCGACGCCGAGGAGCGCGTCGAGCTCTTCGGGCGGCAGCGAGCGGCTCGAGTTCCAGTTGCCTGCTTTCCAGACGATGCCGACGGCGAGTCCGTCGTGCTCCGGCAGCGTCGCCGGCTCGGCGTCGAGATACGGAATCGCACACGGCAGCGTCTCCGCGTTGCTGCGGAACACGTGCGCGAGCTCCATGATCTCGACGTCTACGTCGAGGTCGACCGCGGGCACGCCGTCATGCAGCGGCAACAGCGCGTCGATCCCCGGCTGTCCGAACAGCAGCGGCATCAGCGACGGCTGTACCCACACGAGCACTTCCTTCGCGCGCTCGCGCAGCATCGGCATGTAGCGGACGAACTGCACCGTATCGCCGAGTCCGTGGTAGCAGCGGACGAGCACGCGCTGCCCATCGACAGGCGCGCCGTTCCACACCGTCTGCCGATGCCGCGGCAAATGCCAGCAAGGCACGCCCGCCCGCTCGCGCAGACTCACATCGCTGATCTCCCAAGCCGCATCAAAGTCCCCGCGGCGCATGCACGAGAGCCAGCGCTCGAGGTTGCTGCTGCCGGAGTCATGCGTCGCCGCCCGTCCCATGCGTTCGCTCAGTGCACGAGCGTGGCCAGCGACCGCGGTGCGACGCTATCTCCACGCGTCCGCACGGCCTCTGCTATACAAGGAAGATGACGATCAAAAGACTGGATCACATCAGCGTCGTCGTCGACGATCTCACGGCAGCGATCGCGTTTTTCAAGGCGCTCGGCATGACGCTCGAAGGCGAAATGCCGATCGAAGGTGCGTGGGTGGACCGCGTCAACGCGCTCGAAAACATTCGGGTCGACATCGTCATGATGCGTACGCCGGATGGACATGGCCGCCTCGAGCTGACGAAGTTTCACAATCCACCGCTGATCCGGATCGAACCGGCGATCGCACCGCCGAACGCGCCGGGCCTTCGGAGCGTCATGTTCGCAGTGGACAGTGTCGACGACACGGTCGCTCGCCTGCGCAGCCACGGCGCCGAACTCGTCGGCGAGGTGGTTCAGTACGAGGACAAGTACCGACTCTGCTACATGCGAGGGCCCGCGGGAATCATTGTCGCGTTGGCCGAGGAACTCTTCTGAAGGACGAAACAGCGCATGAAACTTCCGCCCATCATCCGCCCCCCTCCCCGATCGCGCCGTGATTCAGCGGCTCGCGCGGAATCGACTGCAGATCCAGATTCACGGCCGCGATGAGGAGTTGCATGCCGAGCATGATGGCCAGGGCGGGGAGGACGACGGTTCCCGTGGGGGCGGCGAGCTTGTGGGACGTGTACCACCACCAGTTGTAGCCGCCGTAGACGAGGCCGGCGAGGAGGAGGGGGAGGCCGGCGAGGAGCTGGAACGATTCGAGGTTGAAGTCGTAGACGAAGTTCTTGAGGACGATGCGGCGCGCGAGCGACGCGAGCAGGCGTCCGGGGAACTGGCGGATGACGCGCGGGATGGAAAGGCTCGACGGCTCGCCGGCGTAGCGCGCGGGCATCGGCACTTCCTTCACGACGGCGCCGAGGATGTAGAGGTGGCTGAGCATCGACGTCTCGAAAAAGTACGTCGGGTCGATCTTGCGCAGGGGGAGTTGCGAGAGCACGTCCGCGCGGATCGCGACGAAGCCGTTGGTCGGATCGAAGCAGTGCCAGTAGCCGGTCGCGGCTTTCGCGAGGAAGCTCAGCGCGACGTTGCCGATGCGGCGCACGAACGGCATCGCGCGGATGGCTTCGAAATCGCGGAAGCGGTTGCCTTTCGTGTAGTCGGCGCTGCCGTCGATGAGCGGCTCGATCAGATCGGTGACGATCCACAGCGGCATCTGGCCGTCGCCGTCGACCTTCACCACGACATCCGCACCCCATTCGAGCGCCTTCACGAAGCCGGTGATCATCGCGCCGCCGACGCCGCGGTTCGTCTCGTGCCGCACGACGAGGATGCGCGGGTCGAGTTGCGCGTAGCGTTCCGCGACCGCGGCCGTGTCGTCGCGCGAGGCGTCGTCGACGACGATGATCGACGTGAACAGCGGCGGGATCGCGCGCAACACGCCGCCCAGTACCTCGGCCACGTTGTACGCCGGCACGACCGCCACCACGTGCGCGCCGGGATGTCTCTTGAGCGTCAGCCGCGATGCCATCAGCGCGCATTCTCCGCGATTGCGCGCACATCCGCCGCACTGCGTTCGATCATGTAGACGCGTACGTGCTCGTCGTCGAGGAAGACGCGCATGTCGCGGTGCGTGAGCTGGTAGAGAAAGCACCACGTCTGCAGCCGCTGCTCGATGTCCGCGCGCGAGAACTTCGCCGCCCACGCGTTGATCTGAAAGCGGTGCGGCACTTTCTCGACGGCGATGAAGACGTAGCGCGTCGGGATCGGCAGGCGCTGCTGCTCGGGATCGTACTGCTCGAGAAAATCGGCGGCCGCGAGATGGAAGCCGCGGCCGAGGACCATCGGGAACTCCTGGCCGTACGTGATGAGCGTCCACGTGAACGGCTCGAGCGAGCGCTCGATCGACAACACCGCGTACGCCGTCGCGCCGTAGCCGGAGTAGTTGATCAGGCGATCGTTGATGCCCGACAACGGCACGCGCCATAGCCACGCGACGAGAAGCGCGACCACCGCGATTTCAGCGACGCGCGTGCGCGCGAGCTCCGCGATCGCGACGCCGATGAGAATCGCCAGCGTCATCGCCAGCCACGACGCGTTGCGCCGCACCTCGACGAGCTCGGGAAGTCCCCAGCGCGAGGCGAGCTCGGTCAGCGTGAAGACGAGCGACGCGACCGAAATCCAGACGAGCGGCGCGCGATGCTCTTTCACGAATGCGGCGCGCGCGAGCAGCACGACCGCGATCGCGGCGCAGGCGATGAGGAACGGCGTGATCGCGACCCACGTGACGATGCGCGCGTTCTCGGCGTCGCGCAGAAACGGGAAGTAGTACATCGCCGTCGAGCCGACGCCGCTGCCGCTCGCGACCGGCTGCGTGGGGTCATGCACGCGGTGATAGAAGAGGAACGCGAACATCCACGTCGACCCGAGGGCGATGCCGGCCGCGCCGGCGCCGGCGGCGCGCGCGATGTCGCGCCACGGCGCGCGCGCGGCGAGCACGGTCACGCCGCACAGCAGCACGAGCGGAATGGCGACGCCGGGATGCGTCGCCGCGATCGCCGACGTGCACAGGACGTAACCCGACAGATGCCAGCGCGAGCGCGACGTCAGCCACGCGAAGAGAAAGAGCGCGGCGGGAAACAGCAGCACCAGCGCGAGCTCCTGCGGCAGCGTCGCCGTCTGGCGCTGGAAGACGGTCAGCAGCACGTCGAACTCCGCCGTCGTCGCCGGAATCTGGCCGTAGCTCATCCCGATGAACTGCTGCGCCTCAGCCACGTTGTCCGTGGCGATGCTGCCGCCGAAGAGGAAGTACTGCCGGCCGCCGCCGATCATGGTCGCGAAGAGCAGGCCCGCGACGAGACCTGCGGGCAGATTGCGCGCGAGCCGCCGCGCGGCGTCGGCGACGGCGAGCGTCATCAGCACGCCGACCGCGGCGCCGAAGAAGTTCATCAGCAGGATCGGATCGATGTTCGTCAGCTCGTGAATCGCGAGCAGCAGGAAGTGCATGCCGCGCGGATACGGCCCCCACGCGGGGTCGACCTGACGTCCTTCCTGCAGCAGGCGCACGAGGTAGAGGTGCACGTAGGTGTCGGAGAAGCCGAGGTTCGGCGTGGCGAAGGGACGTGAGAAGCGGAACGCGGCGGCGACGACGACGAGCGCGCTCCAGCCGGCGACGCTCCAGCGCCGGCCGGCGACGTTCTCGCCGAGGGCCGCGCGGGCGCGGCGGCGCGCGCGGCGCAGGCGGCGGCGCACGTTCACGCGGCCTTCGAGGACGTTCAGCGAGAACAGCACGACGTCGCGATAGAGATCGTGCACGATCGCGACCGCCGTGCGGCCGCCGCGATGCGCGCGGATGGCGATGATCAGCACCGCGATCGCGACGAGCAGCGTGACGGCGGAGAAGATGTTGACGAGCGTGAAGAGCTGCCCGGCGAGCGTGATGAGCGTGATGCCGGCGCCGAGACACCACCAGAACCACTGCATGCCGTCGAGCGCGGCGGGGCGCGGACGCGCGAGGCGCGGCACGGCGACGAAGAGGAACAGCAGCGCCGCCGTGATGCGCAAAACCGCGTCGATGCCGAGCAGAACGTACATCGTCAGTAGGCCGCGTAGTAGTGATAGTCGAGCGCGCCGAGGACGGCGCGCATCGAGCGTTCGGTGAGCACGGCGAGGACGACCGCGCCGGCGCAGAGTCCGGCGACGGCGGCGGAGTAGTGGATGGCGCGGCTGCAGATGAAGCCGACGGTGACGTTCACGACGAGCGCGATGCCGACCGCGCGCACGACCAGCTCGACGCGCGAGAGCGTCAGCAGCATGAGCACGTTCTGCAGCGCGAAGAGGAACACGACGTACGCGAGCGCGGCGGCGACGAAGACGCGCGTCGTCGTCGTGGCGATCAGCGCGTCGTAGATCGGCAGCGACGGCAAGCCGCGCAGCGCGATGGCCACGAGCGCCGCGGCGAACAGCGCGACGGCGGACGCCGCGCCGAGCCTGCGCTGCCGCGCGCCGTGCGTCGCGCGCGCGGCGTCGAGGAAGCGCTGCGCGTCGAGGCTCTTCACGCGTTTCTCGTCGGGGATCAGCGACTCGGAGAAGCGCTGCGCCGCGTGCTCGACGACGCCGCTCAGCAGCATGACCACGATCAGCGCGAGGTCCATCCCGAGCTCGTACCGCACGTTGAGCCAGAAGCCGTACGGCGGAAAGTCCTCGCGTCCCGTCGACGACGTCCACGCCAGGATCCGGTCGGCGAAGAGGAACGTGTTGTACAGCATGCCGTAGATGAAGAAGCGCGAGGTGCTGTAGACGAGCACCGCCAGGCGCGGCGGATTGACGGCGCTCGTGCGCGTGCTGCGATTCGCGAGGCGGTTGAGATGGAGCAGCGCGAGCGCGAAGCTGAGCGCGTCGGCCACCGTGAGACCGACCACATTCGCGGCGATCGGCGTCGCGTGAAACAGCTTCGCCGCGACCAGCACCGCCGCGAGCGCGATCGCGGTCGTGACGAGGAAGAGCCACGTCTTCCGCACGAGATACAACAGCGCCCAGTTGAGCCACAGCACCGACAGCGCGGTGTAGTAGCCGGCCGCGGTGAACACGATCGACCACGGCAGCATGTCGAAGAGGAAGTTGATCAGCAGCGCCGGCACGAGCAGGCCGAGCACGATGCGCAGCGCGATCGACCACGCGCGCAGCGCCGTCCAGCGCGCGAGCCATTCTTCCTGTTGATAGACGTAGAACAGTCCGCGGCGCACGATGCTCTGCATGAAGCCGCCGGTGACGATGTAGCTGGCGATGAATCCCAGCGCGATGGCCGAGCCGGTGCGCAGGTCCATGTCGATCGCGCCCCAGACGCCGTAACCCCACGCGAGCATGGCCACGGCCTGCAGCGCCATCGGCAGCGAGAAGGTGAGGCCGGTGACGTAATTCCGGACGAAGCGCGCGACCGGCGAGGCCGTGTCTCCGGCATCGCTTCCTTCCACAAACCAGCGGAAGCGGCCTTCCTGAAAGGCGTCGTAAATGCGCCGCGCCAAATCGAACAGATCGCGCGCGCCGTAGTCGCCGCGCGCGTCGGCGTCGCGGAGGCCGAGGACTTCGAGCTGCGCGGCGATCTCCCACGCGTCCTTCGGAATGCCGATGAGGTCGAGGATCTGCTGCCCGAGCTCGTGCACGGCATCCGCGGATGCGTGCGGATGCGCGCTCATGCCGCGAGGCTCCGGTACGTTTCGAGATAACGCCCGATGGTGTGGTCGAGGCGGAACTCGTCGAGCACGCGCGCGCGTGCCTTCGCGCCGAGGCGCGTGCGGAGCGAAGGATCGTCGAGAAGCTTGCCGACTTCGGCGGCGAACGTCTCGTCGTCGCGCGGCTTCACGAGCACGCCGCAGCCTTCGAGCGCTTCGCCGACGCCGCCGACGTCGCTCGCCACCACCGCCTTCTCGCACGACATCGCTTCAATCACGGAGTACGGGAACGCCTCGGAGATGCTCGTCAGCAGTACGACGTCGGCATCGCGATACGCGGCCACGACGTCGTCGGTGGCCGAGCCGAAGTGCACGCTGTCGGTGACGCCGAGGTGCTTCTGCAGGGCGACGCAGCGGCGGAAGTACGCCTCGTCCGCGACGGCGCCGTAGACCGTGAAGCGCGCGCGCGGATGCGTCGTCTTCAGCCGCGCGGCGACGCGCAGCAGCGTCTCGATGTCTTTCAGCGGATCGATGCGCGCCGTGGCGACGACGTGCGGCTCGCCGTGCGTTTTCGGCGCGGGCGTGAAGCGATCGGGATCGACGCCGTTGTAGATCACGCGGATCTTCTGCGGCGGCGTCTCGTGCGCGACTTCCCAGCGCGTGTTGTAGTGGCAGACCGGCGCGACGAGATCGGCGAAGTGATAGTTCGCGCGCACGACCGCGGTGATGAGGTTCAGCAGGAACTGCTTGCAGAAGAAGAGGCGGCGGAAGCGCGAGAGGAAGAGGTACTGCTCGCGCAGGTAGACGCCGTGCTCAGTGAGCAGCATCGGCGTGCCGTGGCGCACTTTCGCGGTGATGCACGGGATGCCGCAGAACGCGGCGGCGGTCGCATGCGTGACGCTCGTCTTCGGCACGCGCACGTTGAGCACGATGAGGAAGTGATAGAGCCAGCGCAGCGACTCGGTGAGATCGAAGAGCGACGGCAGCTGATGCTCGGGACCGGGCCGCGCCTCGCGCACGATCTGCTCGCGGCTGAAGCGCTCGACCGATTCGCGGAACGCGTCCCACACCGGCCGCGATTTGAAGGTCTCGTTGTAGTCGTAGACGCGGAAGTAGTCTTCGAGCGCGACGAGCACGCGGCCGAACGCCGGCGCATCGCCGGGATGTCCGCAGATGACGCGAAGCAACTCGCGAAAGGGTGGCAGGAACTCGCGCGTGATCGCGTCCGTCGTCGTGCGGCGCTTGCGGTCGTAGAGCTGCGCGAACGGGATGTCGCTGAACTCCGCCGGCTCTTCGATGCCCCACAGCGGCACATCGAGCACCTTGCGCACGTTGTGCGGCGGCTCGAACGTCTGCTCGATGTGCGGGTTCATCATCAGCGGCAGCAGCGTCCAGCGCACTTCCGGCGTGTTGCGCAGCAGCGCATCGCACCACGTACTGACGCCGCCCGCGCTGTACGGGTACGTCCCCTCGGTGGTCATGAGCACCGAGAGCATCACGGGAAACCCGGCGGCGTCTTCGCAAGGAAGCTGCCCTGCGACACCGCCGCGCCGCCCCACTTCACGCGCTGCTGCAGCTTCCAGCGGTCGACGCGCACGGCGAGGAGATCGCTCTCGCGCCGCGCCAGCGCGTTCGACGCGTCGACGAGATCGGCTTCCGGACGCACGCCGGCGGTGACGAGCCGCGCGACGGATTGCTCGCGTTCGCGTGCGACGTTGACCGCTTCGGAGAGCAGCGCGATGCGACGGTCCGCCGCGGCGACCGCGAGCCAGAGCAGGTCGATGCGGTTGCGCGTCGCGACCGCGGTGACGTTGCGGACGCGCTGCGCTTCCTCGAGATCGAGCCGCGCCTCGGCGACGCGGCGCGCGGCCGCGGCATCGAACATCGGCAAGGCGAGCGTGACGCGCATGCCGTAGATGCCGAAGGTGCCGCTCGACGCGTCGGTGTTGTACGTCGACGGCACGGACGCCACGCCGCCGAACGCGGAGAGGAGCACCTGCGGCTTGCGCAGCGCCATCGCTTCTTCGAGCGCGAGACGCTTGCGGTTCTCGACGAGCTCCGCGGTCGCGACCGCGGCGTCGGCCTCGACGAGCTGGTCGACTTTGATCTCGCGCAGCATCGGCTGGTCGTCGAGATCGATCGAGACTTCGAGCGCGTCCTGACCCGTGTCGCCGATGAGCTGCTTCACGCGCGTCTCCGCTTCGAGCCGCTGCAGCTGAAGGTCGACCATCTGCGACTCGGCGGCGAGCGCCGCGTCCTGCCACTGCGCGGCGGTGACATTCGAGATCTGTCCCGCCTCGAGCATCGTGTGGGCGCGCTCGCGCAGCTCCGCCGCGCGCTTCGAGCCGTCTCCGAGCAACTGCATGCGCTTCTCGGCGATGTACAGCTCCGAGAACGCTTCGAGCGTCTCGCGAAACACGTCCTCGGCCTCATCGAGGGCGCGCCGCCGCAGAATCTGCGCGTCCGCTTTCAGCTCGTCGACATGCCGCCGATCCGCACCGCCGTTGAGCAACGGATAGTCGACGTTGATCAGCGCCGTGAACGCATCGAAGCGCGTGACGTTCTGCGCGATGAGGTTCAGATTCTCCGCGCTGCTGAACCCCGACTCCGCGCGAACCGTCGGCAGCGTGCGAAAGTTCAGCCCCTCGAGCGCCTGCGCATGATCGGCGAAGGTGGAAGCAGACGCGCGCAGATGCATGGCGCGTTCGAGCGCGGCGGGGAAGGTGAGGGGAGCGGCTGTGGCGGAGAGGGGGAGGAGACAAAGCTGAATGAAGAATGCAGAACGCAGAATGAAGAATGAAGAAAAGGGAACGACGCTTCGCGCCTTGGGGCTCCCCTTTCTCAATTCTTCATTCTGCGTTCTGCATTCTTCATTCAGCTTTTTCATTTGACCGTCACCACCGCTCCCATCCCTCCCGTCACCGCCCCTTCGGGGTTCGGTACTTCCACGACTAGCGTTCCATTCGCCGCACTCTTCACGGGCACGCGAAACACGCGAGGGGGGACGGTCAACACCTTGACTTCCACCAGCGTGCCGGGGGGCACGTACTTCGTCAGCTCGGGGGCGATGGGGGCGTGGAGCTCGGCGGTGCGGGTGTTGGCGATGTCGGCGATCGCGTCGCGGGTGAAGACGTTGTCGCCGAGGTGGACGGGGACGCGGGTGACGGTGCCGGCGAGGGGCGCGGTCACGTTGAGGAGCGTCTTGCGGTCGGCGACGAACGCCTCTTCCGCCTTCGCCTTCTCCAGTTCGAGCTGCAGCACGCTCGTATCGGTGCTCACGACCTTCATCGACGCGCGCTCGTGCTCGCCGAGCCAGTCGCGGAGCGCGGCGGCGTATTCGTTCTCCGCGTTCTCGAGCTCTTCCTTCGACACGTCGTGCGTCGCGTAGAGCTCGCGGTAGCGGTCGCGGCGCGCCTCGCGGTTCTTGAGGATCTCCTGCGATGCGCGCTCGCGGGCGCCGGCATCGCCGAGGATGAGGGACGTGGCGATCGGCTTGCGCGCGTCGCGGAGGCGCTGTTCGGCGACGGCGACCTGCGCGCGCGCGTAGGCGAGGTCGCGTTCGATGGACGGATTGACGAGCGTCGCCAGGAGCTGCCCTTGCTCGACGTGCGCGCCTTCGGCAACGGCGAGCGTCGCGATGCGGCCGTCGATCGACGCGACGGCGGAGGCGGTTTGCGGATTGGCGACGGTGGCGCGGAGCTCGATGCGCGGCGGATTCGCCGCGACCGCCTGCCGCTCGTCGCTGCAGCGCAACGCGAGCGCGCTCGTTGCGAGGCCGAGAAGCAGGCGAGCTGCCCGCGATCCGTTCATCACTGCATTCAACCCGAGCCGAAGTGCTGAGGCGGGCGCTGCAAGAAGCATGTCATGCAACACGCGCGCGCGGACGCGTGCGCCTTGCGATAATCGCCGCGTGGCGAAACGGGTCCTCCTCTATGGCGTCGTCGGCGGCGTGCTGATCGCGTTCCTCAAGGTCATCGAGTACAAGCATTTCATCCACGAGTATCCGTCCGAGCTGTACGGCGGACTCGTGGCGATCCTCTTCACGGCCCTCGGCATCTACTTCGGGCTGCGCTGGACGCGGCCGAAGGAGATCGTGGTGGTGAAGGAGGTCGAGGTGCCGGCGCCGGCGCCGGTGGTCTCCGCTGCTCTGAGCGAACCGTTCGTCCTCAACGCCGAGCGTCTCCGCGAGCTCGGGATCACGCAGCGCGAGCACGAAATCCTCGGCCTCATCGCCGAGGGTCTGAGCAACCGCGAGATCGCCGAGAAGCTCTTCGTCTCGGAGAACACCGTCAAGACGCACTCGTCGCGGCTCTTCGAGAAGATGAGCGTCAACCGCCGCATGCACGCCGTGCAGAAGGCGAAGAGTCTGGGTCTCATCCCGTGAATCGAGTGCGAATCACCCGTTGGTTGACCCGAAATCACCCGAACGGGTGACGACAACGAGCGGCCCGCGCCCTCACGATGGGCGCCGAAAGCGAGGAAACGAAACCGATGAAACGCATCGTCCTGATCTTCGGCCTGATCTCCGGCGTCATCTCGTCCGGCCTGATGTGCATCACCATGCCGCTTGCCCACAAAGACATCATCAACAACGACACGGGGCTGGTCATCGGCTACACGGCCATCGTGCTGTCGCTGCTGCTGGTGTTCTTCGGCATCCGCACGTATCGCGACAACCACGGCGGCACGATCACGTTCGGCCGAGGGTTCGCGGTGGGCATCCTGATCACGCTCATCTCGTGCGTCTTCTACGTCGCGACGTGGGAGGTGATCTACTTCAACTTCATGCCCGACTTCGTGGAGCGCTACACCGCGAGCCAGGTGAAGGACATGCAGCGCGCGGGCGCGACCGAAGCGCAGATCGCGGCGAAGCGCGCCGAGATGGCGCGGATGAAAGCCACGCTCGACAACCCGGTCACGAACGCGGCGGCGGTGTTCATCGAGCCGTTCCCGGTGGGGCTCGTGATCACGCTCGTCTCGGCGGCGATTCTGCGGAGGCGCAGCCCGTCGCCCGGCGCGACGGTCACGGCGACGGCGTAGGGTCACGATCGCGGGCGCGCGTGCGCGGCGAAGTTCTTGCACGCGACGCTCGAAAAACGCGCGTCATGCGCCCGCGATCATGCGTTCCGTCGACAAACTCGCTCCGCTCGCGATGGCCGCGCTCGCGCTGACGATCGCTCTCGGCGCGGGCGTGGCGGCAGCGCTGCTCGTCATCGGCGAGGCGAAGCAGTCGGCGAAACGCGACCTCGCCTCGGCGACGTCGATCGTCTCCGCCGCCGTCGCGACGAGCTCCGACCCCGCGCCGCTCCTCGCGTCGCTCGACGCGGTGCCGGTCGTCGACTCCGCGAAGCTCTACCGAGCCACCGGCGAGCGCGTGGCCGACTACCAGCGCCCGCCGCACGAGGCGCGCTTCCGCGCGCTCACGCAGCGCCTCTTCCCGACGCAGGTGGCCTGCAGCGGGGTCGTGTTCGGCGGCGGACCGGCGACGCTCTGTCTCGAGTCGACGCCCGACGTGCTCGCGCCCGCGGTCGCGCGCTCGCTCCTTCTTCTCGGCATCGCCGCGCTGGGCGCGCTGCTCGCCGGCGTGCTGACGGGCAAGCTCGTCGCGCGCGCCGCGGCGAGGCCGCTCGCGCAGACCGCCGACGTCCTCGATCGCGCGGCGCACGAGCAGTCGTACTCGCTGCACGTTCCCGACGGACTGGGACGTCTCTCGCGCGCGATCAACGACCTGCTCGCGCAGATGCACGAGCGCGAGCTCACGCTGCGCCGCCGCACCATCGAGCTCGAAGCCGCGAACAAAGACCTCGAGGCGTTCGCGTTCTCCGTCTCGCACGATCTCCGCGCGCCGCTCGGCTCCATCGACGGCTTCACGCAGGCGCTGGAGATGGACTACAAGCAGCTCTTCGACGACACCGCGCGCGAATACCTCGGCTGGATCCGCGAGGGCTGCCGGCAGATGCGCGATCTCATCGACGGGCTGCTGCAGATGTCGCGCATCGCGCGGCTCGACGTGCAGCGGCAACCGGTGGACCTCAGCCGCATCGCGCAGAGCGTGGCCGACTCGCTGCGGCAGTCGAATCCCGCGCGCGCGGTGACGTTCGACATCCGCGACAGCGTGCGCGCCGTCGGCGACGAGCGCCTGCTGCGCGCGGTCATCGAGAACCTGATGGCCAACGCGTGGAAGTTCACGCGTAACCGCGACGAGGCGCACATCGAGTTCGGCGTCGCCGGCGGCGCGTACTACGTGCGCGACAACGGCGCGGGCTTCGATCCGTCGCACGCCGCGAAGATGTTCCGCCCGTTCCAGCGGCTGCATTCGGCGCGCGAGTTCGAGGGCACCGGCATCGGCCTGGCGACGGTGCAGAAGATCGTCGAGCGCCACGGCGGGCGGGCGTGGGCGGAGGGCGAGGTGGAGAAGGGAGCGACGGTGTTTTTCACCACGGGTGACGTCGCGGCTGCATGACCAAGCCGCTGCGCCTGCTGCTCATCGAGGACTCCGATCTCGACGCCGCGCATCTCACGCTCGAGCTGCGCCGCGGCGGCTTCGATCCGAACGTCACGCGCGTCGAGACGCGCGACGACTTCGAGACGGCGCTCCTCGACGGCACCGCGTGGGACGCGATCATCAGCGACTATCACCTGCCCCGCTTCAGCGCGCCGGAAGCGCTCGACGTCTATCGCATGCACCGCCTCGACCTGCCGTTCCTCGTCGTCTCCGGCGCGATCGGCGAGGAGACCGCGGTCGAGCTGATGAAAGGCGGCGCGCACGATTACCTTCTCAAGCATCGCCTGACGCGCCTGGCCGTCGCGGTCGAGCGCGAGTTGCAGCAGGCGCAGGACCGCCGCGCGAAACGGCACGCGGAGAATCTCTTCCAGAACGTCCTGCGCGCGTCGCCGCTGCCGTCCGTGCTCGTCGACCGCACGACGCGGCAGATCGTCGACGGCAGCGACGCGTTCCGCCGGCAGTTCGTCACCGGCAGCGACTACGCCACCGACCGGAATCTCTTCAGCCTCATCGAGTTCTCGCAGCCGGAGCGCATCGACCAGCTCGTCGCGCGCGGCGCGGGCACCGCGTGGTACTCCGTCCACTACGTCGACGGCGCCGCGCGCATGGCCAACGTGCGCTGCTACACGGTCGAGCACGAGGAGACGTCGTACGCGTATCTCATCCTCGAGGACGTCACCGAGCAGCATTACCTCAAAGCCGCATTCGATGCGGTGCCGGACGCGGTGCTGATCCTCAGCGCGCAACAGAAGCTGCTCTACGCGAACCGCGCCGCCGAGGAGCTCTTCGGCGAGCTCTATTTCGGCGCCGACGTCACGCCGCTCCTCGGCGACTGGTGGCGCGGCTCGGAACGCTTCGAGGCGCGGCGCGTCGAGCTGAAGCAACGTCCCTACGACGCGAGCGGCGTGCCGTTCCGCTTTGCAGGCGAGGCCGAGACGTCGACGATCCTCACGCTGCACGACGTCGCGGACGAAGAAGAGCTGCGCCGGCTCGCCACGCACGACGCGCTCACCGGCATCGTCAACCGCCGCCGTTTCGACGAGCTGCTCGCCGAATGCATCGGTGACGGCGGCACGCTCGCGCTGCTCGACCTCGATTACTTCAAGCCGATCAACGACGAGCTCGGACACGCCGCCGGCGACGCCGCGCTGCGCACGTTCGTCCGCCTCGTCCAGAAAGAGCTGCGCCCCGCCGATATCTTCGCGCGCCTCGGCGGCGACGAGTTCGGCGTCTTCTTCCCGCGCGCGAGCCTCGCCGAAGCGGAGCAGGTCATCGCCTCGGTCTACGACCGTCTCGCGACGACTCCCTTCCGCTACAGCGGCGCGACGCGGATGCTCGGCGCCTCGTGCGGCATCGCCTGCGCGCGCGAAGGCGACACGCCGGCAACGCTGCAGCAGCGCGCGGACGCGGCGCTGTACGAGGCGAAGCGCGCGGGGAGAGGGCGGTGGGCGGTAGAAAAGATGAATGAAGAACGCAGAACGCAGAACGCAGAATGAAGAAAGAGGGAGACGTGGCCGCCGAACGGCGGCCCACCACAATTCTTCATTCTTCATTCTGCGTTCTGCATTCTTCATTCGCTTTTCAATCTCCCCGGCACAACTCTTGCCCTCGCCTCCTTTCCAAAGCGCAGTACGTTCGCATTCTTGAGAGGGAGGTGGGATGTACGCCGAGAGAGTTCGCGAGATCGTCTCGCAGCACGGTCGTCTCTCCGTGCCGGTGGCGGAGCTGGCCGATGACAGCGATCTGTATCAGGCGGGGCTCACGTCGCTGGCGACGGTCGGATTGATGCTGGCGCTGGAGGACGGGTTCGACATCGAGTTTCCCGACAACATGCTCAGCCGCCGCACGTTCGGCAGCATCGCATCGCTCGCCGCCGCGGTCGAACAGCTCGCCGCGAAGCCCGTGCTGGTCTGACGATGGCGAGCTTGCGGCCGCGCACGGCTGTGGCCCCCGAGTTCGGCGCGCTGCTGTCCGAGGTGCATCGGGTCGGAAGGGAAGTCATCGCGCCGGCGGCGGACGCGGTGGACGACGCCGCGCGGTTTCCGCACGAATCGATCGCCGCGTTGCGCGAGCTGCAACTGCTCAGCGCGTATGTGCCCGAGGCGTATGGCGGACTCGGACTGTCGATCGCGGACATCAGCAAGGTGTGCGAGGCGCTCGGGCACTACTGCGCGTCGACGGCGATGATCTTCGCGATGCACCAGATTCAGGTCGCGTGCATCGTGCATCACGCGCGCGGCTCGCGCTTCTTCGAACATTACCTGCGCGAGCTCGTCGATCAGCAGCTGCTCATCGCGTCCGCGACGACCGAGCTCGGCGTCGGCGGCGATCTGCGCTCGAGCATCTGCGCGATCGAAGTCGACGGCGACCGCTTCCGCCTCGTCAAGAAAGCGCCGGTCATTTCGTACGGCGAACAAGCGGATGCGATTCTCGTGACCAGCCGCCGCACGCCGGACGCCGCATCCAGCGATCAAGTCCACGTGCTCGTGCGTCGCGGCGAAACGCAGCTCGAGGCGCTCTCGGCGTGGGACACGCTCGGCTTCCGCGGCACGTGCAGCTCCGGCTACACGCTCAGCTCCGAAGGCGCGGCCGAGCAGATCATCCCGACGCCGTTCGACGCGATTCTCAGCCAGACCATGCATCCCGTCTCGCACATCGTCTGGTCGTCGCTGTGGCTCGGCATCGCCGCGGATGCGGTGGGCCGCGCGCGCGCGTTCGTCCGCGGAGAAGCTCGCAAGAACCCGCAGCTGCCGCCGATGTCGAGTCTGCGCCTCGGCGAAGTCGACATCGTGCTCAACGGCATGCGCAACAACGTGCAGAGCGCGGTCGCCGAATACGCGCGGCTGCTGGAGGCGGACGACGCCGACGCCTTCAAGAGCTTCGGCTTCGCCACGCGCATCAACAACCTCAAGCTCTCGTCGTCGCAGCTCGTCGTCGACATCGTCGGCAAGGCGATGCTGATCTGCGGCCTGCACGGCTACCGCAACGACTCGAAGTTCACCCTCGGCCGGCACCTGCGCGACGCGTACGGCGCGGCGCTGATGGTGAACAACGACCGCATCCTCGCGCACAACGCGACGATGCTGCTGGCGCTGAAGGAGGCCTGACGATGGCGGCCGATGCGCTCGACGACGTGTACCAGCGCTATCTCTCGGCCCTCATCGACGCGCGGCTGCTGATTCCCTCCGGCGTGCGCGGCCTCTACGGGTTGGGCGGCGTCTTCGAAGGCGTCGTCGAACACTTCGAGGCATACGTCACGCGCATGGGCGCGCATCTGTCGCCGGAAGTCATGCGCTTCCCGCCGCTGCTCAGCCGCGACACGTACGGCAAGACCGATCACCTCGAGACGTTCCCGAACCTCCTCGGCTCCGTGCATTCGTTTTTGGGGGATGAACGGCACGCCATGGAGCTGGCCCGGCGGAAAGAAGCAGGGGAGGATTGGAGCAAAGAGTTACGGGCGGCGGAAACGGTGCTCATCCCCGCCGCGTGCTATCCGCTCTACCCGACGGCGACCGGCACGTTGCCGCCGGGCGGGCGCACCGTCGATCTGCGGTCGTTCGTCTTCCGGCACGAACCCTCCGACGATCCCGCGCGCATGCAGTGTTTCCGACAGCGCGAGTACGTCCGCCTCGGCACGCCGGACGAGGCGCTCGCGCACCGCAACTTCTGGCTCACGCGCGGCGAGGAGATGCTGCACGCGGTCGGCCTCGACGCGAAGCCGGTCGTCGCGAACGATCCGTTTTTCGGCCGCGGCGGACGGGTGATGGCCGCGACGCAGCGCGAGCAGACGCTCAAGTACGAGCTCGTCGCCACCGTCGCCAATCCCGACAAGCCGACCGCGATCGTCTCCTGCAACTACCACCTCGATCACTTCGGCGGCGCCTTCGACATCCGCACCGCGGACGGCGAGGTCGCGCATACGGCCTGCATCGGCTTCGGCCTCGAGCGCATCGCGCTGGCGCTCTTCGCGCGGCACGGCTTCGAGCCGGCGCGCTGGCCGGCGCCGGTGCGCGCGGTGCTGGAGCTATGAAGCAGGTCCTGCCGCTCGATCCGGCGACGTACCAGCGCCACGCCATTCACGGCGGCGATCGCATCTGGGCGGAGACGAACTGCTACGTCGACGTTTGGATCGAATTGCTGCACGCGCTCGGACACGAGCCGATCGCGGCGCTGCCGTTTACGTTCGCCATCGACTTCGAAGGCGATCAGTGGACGTTCTTCAAGTTCCCGCTGCTCGATCTCTACGAGCTCTACGGACTCGACGTGCAGGAGCTCGCGCTGTGGCGTCCCGCGGTCGCGCACCTCGAGGAGCAGGTCGGACGCGGACGTCCCGTGCTCATCGAGCTCGACTCCTTTCATCTCCCCGACACCGCCGGCACCGCGTACCGCACCGCGCACGTGAAGTCGACGGTCGCGGTGATGGAGATCGACGTCGCGCAGCGCATCCTCGGCTACTTTCACAATCAGGGCTACTACCGGCTCGAAGGCGACGACTTCGTCAACGTGCTGCGCCTCGACCGCCCGCGCGACGACGTGGTGCTGCCGCCATACGCGGAGTTCGTGAAAGTGCGCGAGCGGCCGGAACGCGACCTCGTCGCAACGTCGCGGGCGTTGTTGCGCAAACACCTGCGCCTCGTGCCGCGCGCGAATCCGTTCGCGGCGTTCCGCGCGCGCTTCGAACGCGATCTGGAACATCTGCTCGACGAGAGCCTCGACACGTTTCACGCGTACTCGTTCGCGACGCTGCGGCAGTACGGCGCGTGCTTCGAGCTCTCCGCGACGTACCTGCAGTGGCTCGCCGCGAACGGCGAGGCGGAGCTCGATGAGGCGACGCGCGCGTTTCTCGACATCGCGGAGTCGGCCAAGACGTTTCAGTTCCAGCTCGCGCGGGCGATGGCGCGGCGCAAGCCGCTCGAGCTCGCGCCGCTCGATGCGATGGGCGAGCGGTGGGAGCAGGGGATCGGCGCGCTGCGATCGAGGTTCGCGTAAATGCGGTGGTCGCTGGCGCCGGCCGAGCCGAACGCGGCGTGCGATCCGCGACAACTCGACGCGCTCTCGCTGGACTGGCGCGACGCGCGCGTCCCCGGCACGGTCGCGCAAGCGCTCGACACCGGCTACGAGCCGCCGTTCGATCCCGACGACCGCGACTGGTGGTATCGGACGACGTTCGACGACGCCGGCGCGGTGCTCGTGCTGCACGGCCTGGCGACGCTCGCGGAGGTGTGGCTCGACGGCGAGCGCGTCGTGCAGTCGGAGAACATGTTCGTGCGGCATCGCGTCGATCTGCGCGAGCGCGAACGCGCGCCGCACGAGCTCGCGATCTGCTTCCGCTCGCTGAACGCGGCGCTCGCGAAAAAGCGCCCGCGCCCGCGCTGGAAGACGAAGCTCGTGCGCCAGCAGCAACTGCGCTGGGTTCGCACGACGCTCATGGGACGCATCCCCGGCTGGACGCCGCCCGTGCCCGCGGTCGGTCCGTGGCGCGCAATCGAAGTGACGGACGTCTGGGATCTCGAGCTGCGCACGAGCGTCGACGGCACGATCGCGCTGTCGTGTTCGATCGCCGGCGACGCGCGCGGGACGTTCGTCGCCGGCGATGCGCGCGCGGAACTGCACGTCGACGGTGAGCGCGTCACGGCGACACTGCGCATCGATGCGCCGCGCCTCTGGTGGCCGCACACGCACGGCGAGCCCGCGCTCTACGCGTGCCGCCTCGAGCTGCGCGACGGCCGCACGATCGACTGCGGCAGCGTGGGGTTTCGCGGCGTCGAACGCGACGGCGACTTCGGCCTGCGCATCAACGGCGAGCCGCTCTTCTGCCGCGGCGCGTGCTGGACGCCGCTCGATGTCGTGTCGCTCAACGCGACGCGCGACGACTACGCGCGGACGCTGACGCTGATGCGCGACGCCGGCGCGAACATGATCCGCGTCGGCGGCACGATGCCGTACGAGGACGACGTTTTCTACGCGCTCTGCGACGAGCTCGGGATCCTCGTCTGGCAGGACTTCGCGTTCGCGAATCTCGACTATCCGGCGGACGACGAAACGTTCGTCGCCAACGTCCGCGACGAAGCCGCGCAGCAGTTGCGCCGTCTGCGCGCGCATCCGTCGGTCGTCGTCTGGTGCGGCAACAGCGAGGTCGAACAGCAGGCGGCGATGCTCGGCATGCCGCGCGAGTCGTGGCGCAATCGCTTGTTCGGCGACGTCCTGCCGGCGCTTTGCGCCGAACTGCACGACGACTCCGTGTACGTGCCGTCGACGCCCAGCGAAGGCGTGCTGCCGTTCCAGACGAACACGGGACTCGCGCACTACTACGGCGTCGGCGCATACCTGCGGCCTTTGTCCGACGTGCGTCTCGCGGACGTGCGCTTCACGCCGGAATGCCTCGGCTTCGCGAACGTTCCCGAGCGTGACGTCGTCGATGCAATCTTCGGCGGCGAGACGCCCGCGCCGCTCGACGCGCGCTGGAAACGCCGCACGCCGCGCGACAGCGGCGCGGGTTGGGACTTCGAAGACGTGCGCGATCACTACCTGCGCGCGCACTACTGCGTCGATCCGCACGCGCTGCGCTACGCCGACGCGCCGCGCTACCTCGCGCTGAGCCGTGTCGTCACCGGCGAGGTGATGGCGCAGGTGTACTCCGAATGGCGCCGCGCGGGCAGCACGTGCCGCGGCGCGCTCGTGTGGTTCCTCCGCGATCTCTGGCCCGGTGCCGGCTGGGGCATCCTCGACAGCCGCGGCGCGCCGAAGGCGTGCTACTACGCGCTGCGCCGCGTCTGGCAGCCGCGCACGATCGTGCTGACGGATGAAGGTCTCAACGGCATCTACGCGCACGCGCTCAACGAAACGTCCGAGCCGCTCGACGCGACGCTCGAGCTCACGCTGCTGCGCGACGGCCACGTCGTCGTCGCACGCGCGTCGACGCCCATCACGCTCCCGCCTCGCAGCGCGCAGTCGTTCTCCGCCGAAGCGCTCCTCGGCGGCTTCCACGACACGAGCTACGCGTATCGCTTCGGCGCGCCGCAGCACGACGTCACCATCGCCACGCTGCTCGTCGACGACATCGCGATCGCGGAGGCGTTTCACTTTCCCCAGCCACCAACGCTGCACGCGACGAACGCGAACGTCATCACCGAAGCGGCACGCGACGGCGACGACTGGCTCGTCACGCTGCAGAGCGATCGCTTTCTCCACGCCGCGCATATCGACGCGCGCGGCTTCGCCATGGACGACGACTATGTGCACGTCGCGCCCGGCCGCGCGAAGACGATTCGTCTGCGCGGCAACGCGGCATTCGATGGCTACCTCGAGGCGCTGAACCTCGCCGACGCGGTGAAGGTTGCGGTGCGCACATGAACGTCACGCGCACGCCGCTGTACTTTGGCCCCGATGCGCGCGCGCTCTTCGGGTGGTATCACGCGCCGGCGGACGGCCGGCAGCGCGAGCTCGCGATCGTGATCTGTCCGCCGCTCGGCCACGAGTACGTCAACAGTCATCGATCCGAGCGGCATCTCGCCGACGCGCTCGCGCGCGCGGGCATTCCCGCGCTGCGCTTCGACTACGACGGCACCGGCGACTCCGCCGGCGACGACGAAGATCCCGCGCGCGTCGCCGCGTGGAGCGCGTCGATCGGCACGGCGATGACGACGCTGCGCGCGCTCGCGCACGCTCCGCGCATCGGCCTCCTCGGCATCCGCCTCGGCGCGACCCTCGCCGCCGCCGTCGCCGCCGAACGCGACGACGTCGACTGCCTCGTGCAGTGGGCGCCGGTGCGCGGCCGTGCGTACGCGCGCGAGCTGAAGGCGCTGCATCTCACCGGCATCAACCGCGACGCCGTGTCGACCGACGGCTCGATCGAGCCGGGCGGCTTCGTCGTGACCGAGGAGACGCAGCGCGACCTCGGCGCGTTGAGTCCCGGCGCGCCGCGCACGACACGCGTGCTGACGCTCGGCGAACGGTTCGACGAGATGTTCCTGCCGCCGCACTCCGCCGTCGTCCCGCATGACGCGATCGCGCGCACGGTCGATCAGCTGATCGCGTGGAGCGGCGACGCGATGCAGTGCGCGCAACCAATCGGCGCGTTGCGCGAGACCGCGACCTTCGGCGATGCGCGCGAATCGTTCGTACGTTTCGACGGCATCTTCGGCATCGCGAGCGAGCCGTCGTCGCGCAAGTCAGACGCGCCGGCCATCCTGCTCGTCAACGCCGGCTCGACGCATCACGTCGGACCGAATCGCTTGTACGTCCACGTCGCGCGCGCGCTCGCGCAGGCCGGCTTCCGCACGCTGCGCTTCGATCTGCCGGGACTCGGCGACAGCGTGATCGACGACGTTGCGCGCGAAAACGATCCGTACCTGCCGGAATCGAGCGACGTCCTCGCCGATGTCGTCGCGCGACTGCACGCGCCGCGCGTCGTCCTCGCCGGCGTCTGCTCCGGCGCGCACGCGTCGTTTCACGCCGCCGCGGGACTCGCGAGCGCGCCGATCGTCGAGAGCATCGTCATCAACCCGCTGACGTTCGACTACCAGCGCGGCATGTCGCTCGATCAACCGACGACGAGCTACTCCGAATGGCAGCGCTATCTCCGCTCGATGCGCACGCTGGCCGGCTGGAAGCGCCTCTTCCGCCGCGAGACGCCGCTGTCGACGATCGTGCGCACCGTCATCGACCGCGCGCGCCTCCTCGCAAAGCCGAAGAAAGGCGATCCCACGATCGAGCGCAACCTCCGCGCGATCGTCGGCGCCGGCCGCCAGCTCACCTTCGTCTTCTCCCAATTCGACCCCGGCTACGAACTGCTCATGCTCGGCGCCGGCCCGACCGTGCGCGCGCTGCGCAAGGAAGGCCGCATCGCGTTGTGGCGCATCGCGAACGCGACGCATACGTTCGAGTCGAAGGCGACGCGCGAGGTCATGATTGCGTCGCTGCGAGAGCATCTGACGCGGCGCTACGCTTCGACCTGAGCACGTTGCGCAGCCACTCGAAAATCTCCGGGTCGGTGAGGCGCAGCGCGACGAGATAAACCGCGGCGCCGATCAGGAGTCCTCCGGCGAGCTGCACGAGCTCGTCGAAGCGGCCGCAGACGCGCATCCATCCGTACAGCGCGAGGCTCATCGCGGCCGCCGCCTCCGCGCTGCGCGCGTAGGCGAGCGCGATCGCGCCGATCGGCACGTGAATGACGCGCGCGGCGATCACCGTCGTGACCAGCGTGCCGGCGCCGTAGACGATCGCCAGCGCGGCGGCGACGGCGGGGGCGCTGATGCGCGCGCTGATGAGGATCGCGGGAACGAGCGCGATCGCTTTCGCCACCGTCAGCCAGACGAGCGTCTGCACGCGGCCCGTCGCCTTGAGCACGTTGCCGACTTCGTCGAGGCCGCGGAAGCCGACGTAGATCGAGAGAATCGAAAGGATCGGCGCGGCCGCGGCCCAGTGCGAGCCGAAGAAGACGAGGATCACCGGACGCGCGAGGAACGCGAGGCCGAGGCACGCGGGGAGCGTCATCGCGGCCATGCAGCGCGTGGCGACGAGGTACGCGCGCTGAATGTCGGCGCCTTCGGCGTGCAGTTTCGCGAACGCGGGGAAGAGCGCGCTCGCGGCGACCCAGATCAGCACCATGATGCTCGAGTCGGGGATGCGCGAGGCCATCTGATACAGCGCGAGCGCGGTCACGCCGAGGTAGCGGCCGACGCCGACGACGTCGACGTAGAACATGAAGGCGGCCAGCAGCTCGACGGCGAGAATGCCGCGGCCGTAACGGAGCATCGGCGCGAGGAGGTCCGTCGGCACGCGCAGCGACGGACGCCACGGGATGATGAACCAGAGCAGGATTGTCCAGGCGGCGATGCCGGCGATGTGGCCCCACACGAGACTCCACGCGCCGAAGCCGAGGTAGGCGAGGACGAGCGCGACGGCGGACTTGATGGCGGTGAGCGCGAGCTCGGGTCCGGTGCGCGAGCGGAAGCGAAGGTCCTTCTTCGCCAGCGCGTCGTGCGTGTTGCCGAGGAACTTGATGAGCGTCGTGACGGAGAGGACGCGCAGCACGATCGCGCCGTTCGGTTCGTGAAAGAAACCGGCGACGAGCGGCGCGACGAGGAGCGACGTGAGCGACCAGAAGATGCCGGCAGCGACGTTGACGAGGAACGTGACCTGCGTTGCGTCGTCGCGTCGTTCCGGCCAGTAGACGAGCGCCTCGCCGGTGCCGAGGTCGCCGACCACTTCGACCATCGTCAGGTAGAGCATCGCGAAGCCGATGACGCCGAACTCGTGCGGCTCGAGCACGCGCGCGAGGAGCATCAGTCCGACGAGCGTGAACACGCGCTTGCCGGCCGCGGCGACGAAGCCCCACGCCGCCGCGCGAAAGGTCTGGCGTCCGACGTCGCTGGTGGCCGCGTTCGTGGGGGTGTTCGGGTCGGGAGTCTCGTCCTCGGGAAGCACGCTCGTCGCGTGAGCGAACGCAAGAGCGCTGCCGGACCCGCCGCGCGTGCCGTCGTGCGGCGACGAGCGTCGCCGCACGACGTTGCGTGGTGATGGCTACGCGCTGGCCTGCGGCTGCTTCGACGACGATTTCTTCGCCGTTGCGGCGGCGGCGTTCTCGATCCGCACGCGTTTCGCGTTCGTCGCGCTGAACACGACCACGAAGCTCGGGAAGAGCGGCATCTCCGGGCCGGTCGACGCGGAGGCGCTGATCTCTTCGATGACCGGAATCGCGGGACCTTGCGGCCGCAGCGCGAGGAACGAGAAGAAGATCGTGTCGTTCGTGCGGCGGAGCAGGCGCAACTCGGGCTGCGTGTAGCCGCTCGAGACGACGATCCCGTTCGCCTTCGTCTCCACGTACTGCCCGTTCCACGACGCTTCGACGCTGTCGACGCGGTAGACGAGCTCCTTCTGCGCGTTCGCATCAGCGGGGCGCTGTGCGTCCTGGGATGCGACGACCTCGTTCAGTTCCGCGCGCACGATGACCTTCGCGTTGAACGGCAGATTCATCGGGCCGAACTCGCCGCGCACGGAGATCGGCGTGAGGACCTGCGCGACGGGGCCGTTCGGCGGCAGCGCGACGAAGTCGAAGATGTACGTCTCTTCGCTGCTGCTGGCGAGGCGCAGCTCCGGCTCGCTCCAGCCGGCGGTCGAGGTTTCTCCGTGCGCTTCGACGACGAGCATGTTGCCGCTGAGCTTCGCGTGCGCCGCATCGACGTGCAGGATCCGCTGTTTCTCCGCGTCGTTGACGCCGACGTCGATCTTGTTCGTGCGCGCTTTGATCGCGACCTGCTGCGGATACGGCAGGCGCACGAGCGTCTCCTCGGGACCGGCGGCGATCGGCGTCAGCACGGGAAGCGCGCCGCCGCGTCGCGCCATGAACCAGTACTCGTAACGGCAGCCGGGCTGCAGCACGAGCTCCGCATCCGTCCAGTCGTTCTCGGTGGTCATGCCGTTCGCGGAGACTTCGATCGCGGGGCCGCGTCCGACGGCGGTGCCGCTCGTCACCTCGTAGACCAGCTCCTTGCCGATGGCCACGCGGATCTCGTTGTGCGCCGCGCGCACCCGGACGTAGTGCGGGAAGAACGGCGGCATCAGCGGGATCTCGAACGGCGCGGACTCGATCGGCGTGAAGATGGGGATGATGATGCCTTCCGGCGGCGTGGCGACGAAGGTGAAGACGAGGGTGTCGTCTTCCCGTCCGTCGAAGCGGAGCTCGCCGCCGCTCCAGCCGGTGGTCGTGGTCTCGCCTGCCGCGGTGACGCGGAGCAGGTTGGCCTGCAGAGTCGTGTTGACGTCGTTGACCTCGTAGATCACTTCTTTCATGAGCGTTTCTCCTTTCACGACCGTTGGTCTGTCGCGCGCGCCGGTTTTTCCGGAGAAATGCCGCAAACGTGATCTAATCGCAGCACAAACCACAGCAAAGAGCAGGAGCGATCCTGCTCTTTGCATTTCAGGAGAACGTCGCCATTGGCAAAACCGAGACCGTCCGTCGTGAAGCGTCAGCGTGAACAAGCCAAACGCGAGAAGCAGCAGATGAAGGCGGCGCGCCGCGCCGACCGCAAGAACCAGATCGCCTCCGGAGGCGATCCCGATCTCGAAGGCATGGAGCCGCTCGACGGCCCCGTCGTCACCGAGGAACCGTGACCGCGGGAGCCGCAGCCGCCGCCGCGATCATCGCGGCGATCAAAGCGTCCGGCACGCTCGTGCGCGTCGAGCCGGACGCCTTTCTCCGGCTCGTGCAGAAACAGAAGGAAGCGCTGGTCGTGTACTCCGCGCCGCGTTTCTTTCAGCCGGGACATCGCTACGTCACCAGCTACAAGGGACTGGCGTTCTTCACGAAAGCCTCCGCGCTGCTGCCGCTGCCGGGCGACGTGGAGCTGATCGCCGCGCAGTCGATGTGGATGCCGCAGTAAGCGGCGCGCATCGCCGAGCGCCGCGTCAGCCGCGGAAGAACGCCTGCGCCTGTTCGAGCGTGAGCGGCTCCGCGAAGAAGAAGCCCTGCATGAGCGTGATGCCGAGCTGCTGCAGCGTCTCGGCATCCTCTTTCGTCGTCACGCCCTCGGCGACGAGCTCCGCGTGGAACTCGCGCGCGAGCTGTTGCAGCGCGGCGATGACGGCGCGACGCTCGCGGTCGTGCGCGCACGACTCGACGAAGTAGCGGTCGAGCTTCAGGTAGTCGGGCTTCACGTCGAGCAGCATCTTGAAGTTCGATTGCCCGAGGCCGACGTCGTCGAGGGCGATCGTGGCGCCGAGGTCGCGGAGCTGCGCGATCGCGGCGAGAAAGCTCACGCCGTCCCACGGCGGCGCGTGCTCGACGATGTCGACGGTGACGCGCGAGAGCTCGATGCCGGTGGCGGCGGCGGTCGACGTGAGGAACGGCAGGAACGCGTGGTCGCGTCCCAGCGTCGACGCGTGCACGTTGATCGTGAGCGCGAGTCCCTGCGGCAGCGACGACGCGCCGCGCAGCGCCGCGGCGACGCACGCGCGGTCGACGAGCGACTCCTCGCGCTTGAGCCGCACGTATTCGAAGAGCACGTTCGCCGACTCGAAGTTCGTGCCGCGCGGACCGCGCGAGAGGCACTCCAGTCCGTGCATGCGGATCGTCGCGCCGGCGGCGCGGAAGAGCGGCTGATAGACGGGCGTGATGCCGCCGGGTTGCAGGATGCGGTTGAGCGCCGATTCGCTCATCAGCTCTGCTCGAGCAGATTCATGGCCACGTTCGCGATCTCCATCATCGCCTTCGGCTTGTGGAGGAACGCGTCGGCGCCGCGGTTGTACGACTCGCGCTCGATCTCCGGCGTGCCGAATGCGCTGAGCAGGATGACCCGCGTGTGCGCGTGGCGCTGGTGGACGTCGGAGACGATCTGCAGGCCTTCGACGCCGCCGATGCCGGTGAGGCGGAGGTCGGCGATGACGAGGTCGTAGGCGCGGTTGGCGAGCAGCGCCTGCGCCTCCTCGAGCTCGTGCGCGGCATCGACGCGGTAGCCGAGGCCTTCGAAGTACTTGCGCATCGCGAGGACGATCAGTTCCTCGTCGTCGACGATCAGGATGTGGTGGGTTCGTTCGTTCGTGTCGTGGACCATTCGCGCCATGCAGGGAAACGCATCGTAACAACGGCTCCGCCGCCTTCGGCGTTTCCTGCACTGACGGTGCCACCGTGCTCATCCACGATCCGCTGCACGATCGACAGTCCGAGCCCGGTGCCGCCGCGGCGGCGCGTGAAGAACGGCTGAAAGACGCGCGGAAGATCGGACGGCGAAAAGCCGGGACCTTCGTCGCGCACGGCGCATTCGATGACGTCGCGTCCGCCGTCGCGGAGCGCGCGCGCGGAGATCACGACGCGATCGCCCGCGCTCGAATGCTGGATCGCGTTCGTGATGAGGTTCTCGAACGCGTGCGTGAGGCGGCTCGGATCGAGCAGCATCGCGAGATCGGGCTCGATCGCCGTCTCGATGGCGACGGACGACTGCGCGGCGATCTGCCGGCAGCCGTCGATGACCGGCGGCAGGACGTCGCCGAGCGTGCCGCCGCGCAGTTCGAGCGTCCACGTGCGGCCGTATTCGAGCAGCGATTCCATGAGGCGGTTGAGGCGGTCGAGCCACGTGCGCAGCACGCCGGCGAGCTCGTTGAAGTCGTCGTCATCCGGCAGCATGCTCTGCAGCGCGTCGACGGTGAGGCCCATGCCGAAGATCGGATTGCGCACCTCGTGCGCGACGCCGGCCACGAGCTCGCCGAGCGCGGCGAGCTGCTCGCCGCGGCGCACCGACTCCTGCAGCTCGATGACGGTCGTGACGTCGCGCATGACGATGATGACTCGCTCGTCGTCGTCGCTCGCGGAGCGGAACCAGCTCGCGCTGACGTCCCACGTGCGCGTGTTGTCGGTGAGCTGGGCGGTGCACGGCGTGCGGCTGTCGCGCACGGCGGCGACGACGTCGGCGAGCGTGCGCCACGGCTCGCGCGCGTCGATGGCGATCGGGCGTCCGACGACCGACTCGAACTCCGCGCCGGCGAGGTCGCGCGCGGCGCGGTTCACGCGCGCGATCGTGCCGTCGACGCGCGTGATGAAGATCGGCAGCTCGATCGCATCGAAGGTGAGGCTCCACTCCTGTCCTTTGCGCTCGATCGCTTCGAGGAGTCTGTGTCGCTCGATGAGCCGCGCGAGTGAGCCGCCGGCGCGTTCGAGCGCGCGCGGATGTCCGCCGCGCGACGGCCGCAGCTCGAGCACGCCGACGAGCCGGTCGGCGGCGCGCAGCGAGACCGTCGCCGGCGCCTCGGCGAGATCGACGTTCGCGTCGGGGCGCGTCCATGTCGCTATCGGTGTCGCTATCGGTGTCGCAATCGGTGCCGCGGGCGGCGCCGCGTCGCTTCCGATGCGCAGCGCGCCGTAATCCCAGCCGTCGCTCTCGCAGAGAAACTCGAGCACGTCCACGAGCGTTGCCGCGAGCGGCTTGTCCGTCGCGAAGATTCGCGTGACCGCGAGCTCGAGCAGGTCGTCGCGTTCGACGCGCGTCTCGGTGAGCTCGCGCGCGACGAAGACCGCGCCGGCGTTTTCTTGCAGCGGATTAGCCGTGATCGCGTACGTGCGCTCGCCGATGCGTGCGGGAGCCGCGACGCCGCGTCCGGCGAGCACGCGCGCGCAGAGGTCGCGCCACCACGGCTCGCGCATGTCGATGGCGAGCGCGGCGAACGGCGCGTTCGCGCGCACGACCTCGAGCGAAGGCGCGACGATCCACACGGCATCGGAAACCGTCTCCAGCAGGACGTCGATCGCGCGTTCGTCAGTCATTGCATCCGTCGTTGCACGCACCGTTATAATCACCGCCGCTTTGACCGAGCTCAAAATCTTCTCCGGTCGATCCCACCCAGCACTCGCCGAAGAGATCGGCGCATGCCTTGGCGTCGGGCTCGGGCACGTGACGCTGTACAGCTTCTCCGACGGCGAACATTACGTGCAGATCGACGAGAACGTCCGCGGCGCCGACGTGTTCGTGATCCAGCCGACCTGTCCGCCGTCGGTCAACGATCACCTCATGGAGCTCTTGATCATGCTCGACGCATTCAAGCGCTCCTCGGCCAAACGCGTCACCGCCGTCATCCCGTACTACGGCTACGCGCGGCAGGACCGCAAGGACAAGCCGCGCGTGCCGATCACCGCGAAGCTCGCCGCGGACCTCATCAGCACCGCCGGCGCCGACCGCGTGCTCACGCTCGATCTGCACGCCGCGCAGATCCAGGGCTTCTTCAACATCCCGGTCGACCATCTCTTCGCCGCGCCGGTCATCGTCGGTCATTTCAAGTCGATGGACCTCGACAATCTCACCATCGTCTCTCCCGACGCGGGCGGCGTGGAGCGCGCGCGTGCGTACGCGAAACGCCTCGGCGCGTCGCTGGCCATCATCGACAAGCGGCGCTTCGCGAAGAATCAGACCGAGGTGATGAACATCATCGGCGAGGTCGAAGGGCGCAACGTCTTCATCGTCGACGACATCATCGACACCGCGGGCACGCTCATTCACTCGGTGCAGGCGCTGTTCGACAAAGGCGCGAAGTCGATCTCGGCGGCGTGCACGCACGCGGTGCTCTCGGGTCCCGCGATCCAGCGCATCAACACGTGCAGCCTCGACCAGGTCATCACGACGAACAGCATTCCGACGCAGGAGAAGGAAGCGGACTGCCCGAAGCTGCGGACGCTGTCGATCGCGAGCCTGCTGGCCGAAGCCATCAAGCGCATCCACAACGAGGATTCCGTCTCGAGCCTCTTCGAGATGTAAGCGCGGGAATAACGTCCCGTTTTCAACGCTTTACCGCGTTCTGTCTAACTACGCACAGGAGTCAGCAAATGGCTGAGGTCACGTTGGAAGTCAATCGCCGCGAGCAAACCGGCAAGGAAGTGGCGAAGAAGCTGCGCCGCGAAGGCAAAGTCCCGGCGGTCGTTTATGGCGGCCACCGCGAGCCGGTGGCGATCGCCGTCGATCGCAAGGCGGTGTCGGAACTCGTTCAGAAGAGCGAGCACGGCATCCGCTCGGTGTTCCTGCTGAAGATGGCGGGCAGCGATCAGCAGCGCCACGCGATGATCAAGGATCTCACCATCGATCCGATCTCCCGCAAGATGACGCACATCGACTTCGTCCGCGTGGTGATGGACGAGGTGGTGCGCGTGACCGTGCCGGTGCACGTGAGCGGCACCGCGGCGGGCGTGAAGGAAGGCGGCCTGCTCGACTTTCAGGTGCGCGAGCTCCACGTCGAGTGCCTCCCGAATGCGATCCCCGATTCGATCGAAGTGGACGTCGCGCCGCTCGGCAGCCACGACTACTTCCGCATCAAGGACCTCAAGCTGCCCGAGGGCGTAAAGGTGCTCGATGATCCCGAGCGCGTCGTCGTCGGCGTCACGCATGCGCGTGCCGAGGTGACGGATGCGACGGCGGAAGGCGCGGCCGGAACGGCCGAGCCGGAAGTGATCAAGAAGGGGAAGCCGGACGAGGAGAAGAAGTAGTCCTCGTCCGCATCATTTGAGAAAACTCGTCAGCGTCTCGCTCGCCGCCGTCGTGCTGCTCGCCGCGTGCAAGCGCGGAGAGAAAGCCGCGTCGACGACGGCGCCCGCGGCCGCGACGACCTCGTCCGCCGCGACGACGAGCACCGGCGCCGAGCCGGCGAGTCGTGGCGCGGCCGCGGCCGAGCCCGCGGCGCTCGACGTCGGCAGCACGATGCCGGAGTACGCGGCCACGTCGCTCGACGGCTCGAAGTTCGAGCTCACGTCGCATCGCGACAAGGTCGTGCTGCTCAACATCTGGGCGACGTGGTGCGGCCCGTGCCGCTACGAGATCCCGGAGTTGCAGACGCTGCAGTCGAAGTACGGCGCGCGCGGCTTCGAAGTGGTGGGCATCAGCGTCGACGAAGGCGCTCCCGACTCGGTCAAGCAGTTCGTCGCGCAGAACAAGATGACCTATCCCGTGGCCATCGATGCGGAAGGACGGATCGCCGGACTCTTCCAGACGTCGGTGCTGCCGACCTCCGCGATCGTCGATCGCAGCGGACGCGTGATCTGGAAAAAGTACGGCGCGATCGAGCCGAACGACGACGAGCTGCGCCAGGCGATCGAGAAGTCGCTCTAGAACCCCACCACGACCGTTACGTCCGGCGCCGGTCGGGCGTGCCGCGCTGCACGGCGCGGCGCTCGCGCTGCCGCTGGATGAACTGCGTGATGTTGCGCGCCATCTGGCCGACGAGCAGGCGCATCGGAACGTAGGCGAGGGCGAGACCGATCGCCAGCGCCACGGCAATCGCGATGAGAACGACGACGAGTGTAGTGAGAGAAGACATCGCACTCCACCAGAGCAAACGACGGGCCGGAACGCGCGTTCCGAAACGCTAGGTCGTCTCGGTCGTCAGCGAATGACACTCCGCGACGTGCGAGACGAGCTGGCGGATGTCGAACGGCTTGGAGAGGATGCGGAAGACCGGCTTCGCTTTGGCGGAGTCGCCGGCCTGCTGCATGTTCGCGGTCATGATGATGACGCGCGGCGGCGTGGGGGTGCTGGTCTCGAGGAACCGCAGAACGCCGTGGCCGTCGACGCGAGGCATCATCAGATCGAGAAGGATCGTGCCGTAGTCCTGATGGCTGAGCTTTTCGATCGCCTCGAAACCGTCGCGCGCGCTGTCGACATCGTACTTTTCGCGCCGCAACACCCGCTCGACCATCGTGCGAATGGCGTCGTCATCATCGACGACGAGAATCCTGCCTTTGAGCCGCTCCGACACCAACAACCTCCGCCGCGGGAGGAAAGCAAACCGTTTGCCACGGCGGCGTCCGCCCGGCGTTTTCGGCGCGCTTTCCTAGCTCCCGCGGCGGGATTGGGCGGAGTCAGTTCATGCTGCCTTTCCAGCTCTCGTCCGCGACGCGCCAGACGCCGTGCTCGCGGACCATCGTCACCGTGCCGGTCGAGGTCTCGTGCTCGTCCCTGGCCGTGACGAGCAGCGTCGCGTGGTCGCCGTCGACCGCGCCGCTCGTGATCTTCACGTTCTTCGGCTCCATCGCCTGGATCATCGGCAGCATCTTGAGGAAATCGGGATCGTCCATCGCCTTCGCGCGCTCGGCGCTCACCGCCTTGCGCAGCGCGGCGAGGTCGCCCGACGCGAGCACTTTGCGGTACGCGTCGTACGCTTTGCCGGGCTCGCCGCCGCCCGCCGCGAGCGGCGTGCCTTTCGGCGGTGGCACGACGAGCGCGGCCGGCGCCGCGACGGTGACGTCAAAGTCGGCCTTGTACGCGTAGTGCTCGTCGAAGAAGTCACTCGGATCCGCCGACAAACTGCCGGCGATGTGCGACGGCGTGAAGACGGTCGTCGTCAGCTTGTGCATGCCGGTCGCGGAGATGTTGCTCATCTTCGAGAACGCGCCGCTGTAGAGCATGCCGCTGACGATCTCTTTGTCGCCGGTGATCTGCACCGCGACGGCGTTGAGGCCTTTGATCTCCATGAGACCAAAGTCGTCGCGCAGCGCGTCCGCGGTGAGCGCCCGGTCGGTGAGGATCACCAGCGTGTCGGTCTTTGTCTTGTCGAACGGATTCTCGCGGGGGACGGCGTAGACGTGGTCGAGCGTCACCGTCTTGCCGTTGACGGTGTACGTGCCGCTGGCGTGGTCGGCCGCCAACGCGGATGCGGCGATGCCGAGGAGAAGCGGGAAGACGAGCCTGGGAGAGAACATACCGGCTCCTTTCTCAATCGGGGAAAGCGGTATCGTAGCAGCCGATGAAACGCGTCGACGTGACGCTGTTCACACGCGCCGGCTGCTCGCTGTGCGAAAAGGCGAAAGCCGCAATCCGCGCCTCGGGCGTCGCGGTGCGCATTGCCGAAGTCGATATCGACGGCGATCCGGAGCTCCGCCTGCGCTACACCGACGACGTTCCGGTGATCCGCATCGACGGCCGCGACGTTTTCCGGCACGCCGTCGATCCGGAACGATTCCGCGCCTATGTCGACGGAGAGAGGGAAGGACATCCGATGAACACGCTGGCTTCCGAAAAGTGCGTTCCCTGCCGCGGCGGCGTCCCGCCGCTCGCCGGCGAAGAGCTCGCATCGCTGACGCGCGAGCTCGGCGGCGACTGGAAGGTCGTCGACGGACATCATCTCGAGAAGGAGTTCCGCTTCCCCGATTTCGCGCAGGCGCTCGCGTTCACGAACCGCGTCGGCGCCGTTGCGGAGGACGAGGGACATCACCCCGATATTCTTCTCGCGTGGGGCAAAGTGCGCGTCACGACGTGGACGCACAAGATCGACGGGCTCACGCGCAGCGACTTCGTGCTGGCCGCGAAGATCGACGCGCTGACGAATTCGCGCACGCCATAATCACGCGCGCTGTGGCATCATGCAAACCGGGTCGAGGGACATGCCGGAAACGATTGAGATCGATGGGACTTATGTATTTCGGCGCACGGCGGACGTGGTCTGCCGGAAGGTGGGCGCCGAGTCGATCCTCGTGCCGGTGCGGAACAACGTCGGCAACCTCGACTTCGTCTACACGCTCTCGCCCGTCGCCGCGCGCATCTGGGAACTGGCCGACGGCACGCGTTCCGTCGATGCGATCGCGGCCGAGCTCTGCGGCGAATACGACGTCGATGAAGCGACCGCATCCGCCGACGTCGTACAGACGCTGACGGACTTGGCAGCAGTGTCGCTGGTATCCGAGGTGGTGACGTCGCGATGATCGAGACCCAGGCTTACACCGACTTCAGCCGCATCGTCTTCGAGGAAGTGAATCCGCTGCGCCTTCCGGTGAGCGGCACGATCGAGATCACGAACCGCTGCCCGCTCGAATGCGCGCACTGCTACAACAACCTGCCGATGAACGACGGCGCCGCGCGGCGCCGCGAGCTGTCGACGGAAGAGCACAAGCGCGTCCTCGACGAGCTCTTCGAGCTCGGCTGCCTCTGGCTGCTCTTCAGCGGCGGCGAGATTTTCGCGCGCGCGGATTTCCTCGAGATCTACCGCTACGCGAAAGACAAAGGCTTCCTGATCACGCTGTTCACGAACGGCACGCTGATCACGGAACGCATCGCCGACTTCCTCGTCGAGCATCCGCCGTTCGACATCGAGATCACGCTCTACGGCCGCACGAAAGCGACCTACGAGTCGCTGACCGGCATCCCCGGCTCGTTCGAGAAGTGCATCCGCGGCATTCATCTGCTGCTCGATCGCAAGCTGCCGCTGAAACTGAAGACGGTCGCGCTGACGATCAACAAGCACGAGATCCCGTCGATGAAGCGCTTCGCCGAGGAGCTCGGCGTCGAGTTCAAGTTCGACCCGATGATCAATCCGCGCATCGACTGCTCGTCGAGCCCGCTCGCGGTGCGGCTCTCGCCCGCGGACGTCGTCGCGCTCGATCTCGACGATCCGGAGCGCATCTCCGAATGGCGGCGCCTCGCGGTCGAATGCGCGCCGCCGCTGCCGGCCGAAGGCGAGACGCGCATGCTGTACGAATGCGGCGGCGGCGTGAACTCGTTCGCCATCGATCCGTACGGCGACATGACCATCTGCGTGCTGTCGCACGTCGACAAGTACAACGTGCGCGACGGCTCGGTGCGCGAAGGGTGGGAGCACTTTCTGCAGAACGTCCGCAAGCGTCCGACGACGCGCGTGACGAAGTGCACGCGCTGCGCGCTCAAGTCGCTCTGCGGCTCGTGCGCGGCGAACGCGGAGCTCGAAACGGGCGATCCCGAGGCGCCGGTCGACTTCCTCTGCCGCACCGCGCATCTGCGCGCGGAAGTGTTCGAGGTGGCAGTGCCCGAGCACGGCGATTGCGAGTACTGCCCCGACGGCTCGCACCGCGGCGAGCTCATGGATCTCGTGGAACGAGTACACTCTGGTGGACGTGACGTGGCGGCGACGATCGCCGCGACGCCGGCAGCCGTGGCAGCCGCATCCGCATGCGGCAGCGGCTCGTGCGGCAGCTGTCACGCTCGATAGCAGTTCGAAGAGGGGAATGATGACCAAGCCAAGGCAACCCGGAACCCGCGACGACAAAAAGCCGTACGAGAAGCCGGTAGTGACCCGCTTTCCGCTGCGCCCCGAGGAAGCCGTCCTCGGCTTCTGCAAGTCGACCTCCTCGACCGGCCCCAGCGGCATCGGCTGCCAGAGCGTCACGAACTGCTTCAGCAAAGGCTCGTAGTGCCGCGCGCGTCGTTCCTGCAGATCGCGGCGATCACCATCGCCGTGCGCTGCGAGGACGAGCGCATCGCGTGGAAGTGGCACGAGCCGGTGAGCCGGTTCCTCGTGCCGCCGCAGTCCGTCTCCGGCGTGACGCCGGATCTCACGCTCGACGTCGTGCTGATGGACGCGTCCCCTCCGCCGCCCGCGGAGCTGATCTTCGATTCCGACGCGGTCTGGCGCCTCTACCGCGACGGCGACGGCTTCCGCATCGACTGCCGATCGGAAGCCTTCGGCGATACGCCGTACAAGATCGCGACGTTCGATGCGGAGTTCGCGCGCGGAACGATTCAGCTGCGTCCCGACGTCGCCTCGCTCAATCCGCTCGACTATCCGCTCGATGAAGTGCTCGTCGCGAACCTGCTCGCGCGCGGCCGCGGCGTGGAACTGCATTCGTGCGGCGTCATCGACGGCGAAGGCCGCGGCCAGCTCTTCGTCGGCGTCTCCGGCGCGGGGAAGACGACCACCGCGCGGCTGTGGGAAGGAACCGCGGCCGCGATCGTCAGCGACGACCGCGTGATCGTCCGCGAGCGCGACGGCGCGTACTGGATGTACGGCACGCCGTGGCACGGCGAGGCGGAGCTCTCGATCAACACGGGCGTGCCGCTGGCCGGCGTGTATCTGCTGACGCAGGCGACATCGAATGCGCTGCGCGATCTCAGCGACGCGGAAGCGGTGGCGCGTCTCTTCCGCTGCACGTTTCCGCTCTTCCACGATGCGCACGCGCTCGACTTCACGCTCGGCTTCCTGCAACGGCTCGCGTCGCGCGTGGCCGTGCGCGAGCTGCAGTTCGTACGCGACCCGAGCGTCATCGAGCTCGTCCTCGGCGGCGCCGCGTCATGACCTCCGCGGTCGATGCCGCGGATCTCATCGCCGATCTTCTCGGGCGAGGCCACGAGGTGCAGTTCCGCGCGCGCGGCGACAGCATGCATCCGCTGATTCACGGCGACGATCTGCTGCACGTCGTGCCCGCGCATCCCGCGTCGATCGCGCGCGGCGACGTCGTGCTCACCCGCGCCGCCCGCGGCCTCACCGCGCACCGCGTGCTGCGCATCGATGCGACGACGCTCGTCACGCGAGGCGACAACGCGCCCGCCGACGATCCTCCCGCTTCATTCGATCAGCTCCTCGGCCGCGTGGCATTTGCCGAACGCGACGGCCGCCGCGTGCGCGTGCGCCGCGCGCGCGGGATCGCGTTGACGATGCTGCGGCTGACGACGCGCGTGGTGCAGCGGCTCGCGCGGCGGTAGCGAGCGCGCAGCTATCTTTCTGCGCGCTCCTCTTTTGAGCGGTCCACCTGCCTGCGCACGCTCATCTCCGACGTGTTGCCCACGGGATCGATGGCGACGGCGGAGAACGCGCGCTCGTTCGGATGCGCGCCGCGCAGGAGGTCGCGCGCCCAGATGTCGGTCTCCTCGTTCGTCTCGCTCTTCTGCGCGTTTCCGTTGTCGCGCGGCATGCCGTTGGTGTCGACGAGCGGGAACGAGGCTTCGAACGTCCCGTCGGCGCCGGCGTTCGTCGCGCCGACGTAGTTGAACTCGCCGATGGACGGCAGTCCCTGCGTGCGGTTGTCGTTCGTCAGCGTCTCGCCGCGGCTGTTCTTCTCGTTGCGGACGCGCGGCAGGTCGGGCGATTCCTCGCGCACGCCGGATGTCACGAAGGACTGATACAGCTCGACGATCTGGCCGCGGCACGCTTTGCCGCGTACGACGACGCGCACGGCGTTGCCGTTGTCGGTGACCATCTGCACGCTGGTGATCTGCGGCGGCGCGATGCCGAGGTTCGCGGCGTTCGCGATGGAGTTGCACGAGCCCTCGCTGCGCGCGAGCACGTTCGGATCGGTGCTGCCGAGGTTGAGGATGATCGGGCGGAGACCGTTCTCGTCGAAGCGGTTCGCGCTGAGGCGGTTCTCGTGCGGCGGCGCGTTCGTGTACGGCGCGATGGTCACGCCGCCGAGACGGTTCCACATGATGTCGTTGTGCGTGACCGTGTTGCGCGACGAGCCGGCCCACAGAATGATGCCGGCCTGGTTCGAGCTGATCGTGTTGCCGTCGATGGTGTTGCCGCTCGCCGGTGACTGTCCGGAGCCGACGAGCACGCCCGCGCCGGGATTCTGCGTGACGACGGACGCGCGGATCGACGAGCCGTCGGAGAGCAGCACGATGCCGCCGCCGGTCTCGGGACCGCCACAGCGGCTGACGTCGAGATGTTCGGCGTCGATGCGCGCGCCGGGCGCGACGATCACGCCGCCGCGCGTCTGCGCGGTGACGAGCACCTGCCGCGCGATCGTCGTGCCGCGCTCCACCTGCAGTCCGACTTCGCCGTTCTGCGTGTACGCGGCGTCGGGCGCGCCGCCGAGGATCACGTTCTCGACGCGCGCGTCGGCGCGCGTGACGATGGCCGCGGGCGCGCCGTGCAGCGCGAGACCGTACACGACGCAACGCGCGTTGCAGACGAGACCTTCGGGTCCGCTGGCGACGATCTCGAGCTCCGGCTTTTCGATGCGCTGCGCGGAGCGATCCTCGGCCTTCAGCGTCGGAGGCTCGCCGAGGCGGCCGGGGTTCGGATTCGCGAACGTGTCGGGGGAGAGAAAGTTGTACGCGCTGCCATCGACGACCGTGTCGGCGTCCTGCAACTGCGGCAGCGGCGACAGGCACGTGATCATCCACCAGCGCGGCGGCACGCCGACGATCGGCTGCCGCTGCTCGGGCGCGCGTGAGGTGGGCACGAAGCGCATGCGATCGGGTCCGCCGATCGCGTTGGCGTTGAGGAGGAACTGGCGGAGCGAGCCCTGGATGCGCTCGCCGTCATTCGTCGAGGTCACGACGTCGTAGCTGAACGCGAAGTCGACGGCGGTGGCCGGCGTGTCGCGCACGGTGACGACGGCGATGTGCTCGGACGTGGCGAGTGTCGACGCGTCGTCGCTCGCGCCACTCTTTCCGCCGAAGCATGCGCCTTCGAAGAACTGCATGCGCGTCGAGCCGTCGGGCTGCGCGCAGCGCGCGCCCGAGGGGCCGAAGGTCTGTTCCGCCCACGCGTTCTCACCGAACGAGCGCGAGTCGATCGCCACCGTGTACTCGCCGCCGCTCACGAGCGGGAACGCGTAGAGGCCGGCCGCGTCGGTGCGCGTCGACGAGAGATATGCGCCGCCGCGATAGAGCTTCACCGCCGCGTTGCGGATGGGCGTGAAGTTGCCGCGCACGGCCAGCGCCGGACGGTCTTCGTAAACGCCGCCCGCGATCACGAGCTTGTTCTGCGCCGCCGCAATCCACGGCAGCGCCACCGCGCACACCACGCCCACCCATCGATCGAATCGGAGCATTTGGACCTCTCGCCGACATTATCGGCTAAACGAGCGCGTGTTCGCGCAGCTCGCGCTTGATGAATGCGTAAACGATCGGCGCCATGACTACGCCGCTCACGCCGAACGCCGCCTCGCCGACGATGATCGCCAGGAGGATCTCCCACGCCTGCGAGTCCGTCTCGCCGCCCACGATGCGCGAGTTGATCAGGTACTCGAGCTTGTGGATGACGACGAGAAACGCGAGCGACGCGAACGCGGTGCCCATCGAGACGCCCATCGACAGAATCGTGATGACGGTGTTCGAGATGAGGTTGCCGAGCACCGGGATGAGGCCGCAGAGGAAGGTGATCACGACCAGCGTGGTGCGGAACGGAATCTCGATTCCGAACAGCGGCAGCACGACGAGCAGGTAGATGCCGGTGAGCGAAGTGTTGACCGCCGAGATCTTCACCTGCGCCACGGCGATCTGCGAGAACGCCTCCGCGAAGCGCCCCACTTTCTCCACGAGGTGGCGCGCCAGCGGTCCGCGATCCTCGGAATCGTGATGCGTGACATGGCGGAAGAAGACCAGGATCGCCATGAGACTGCCCATGATCATGTGCACCAGGCCGATGCCCAGCCACACGCTGCCGGCGCGCAGCGTCTGCGCGTGCGTCTTCAGCCACGCCACGATCACCGCCTTGAAGTCTTCGGCATCGGTCATCACTTCGGGGATGAACTGCCGTCCGAGCCCGCCGAGCCACAGCCGCACCGATCCGAGGATCTCGGCCATGCGCTCCATCATCTCCGGCACGTTCGCGGCGCCGCGGCGCAGCATCGTCACGATGAGCGCGACCGCCGCCGCGACGATCGCCGCCGTCGCCGTCGTCACGATCAGCAACGCCAGCGGACGCACGACGCCGTGCGACATGCGCCCGCGGAAGCGCTCGGACAAGCGGTCGAGGATGCGGTAGAGCATCAGGCCGACGATCACGGCCGCCGCGAGGTGCTGCATCAGCGCGAAGAGCACCAGCGCGCCGATGATCGCGTACGCCACCGCTTCTTCCCACGCGATCCGCCGCCGCGGCTCGGGCGAGACCGCGACCGGCGTGACCGGCACGAGCGGATTCGTGCTCATGCACACGATTGTAAGCGCCCTCGAATCTGTGCGCTTGCCGATCGGCGCCGGCGCGTCAGTGAAAGTCGTAGCTCTGCACGTCGTGCATGCCGTCGAGCGGCCAGAAACGTTCCGCGCGCACGGAGGCTTGTCCTTCCTGGTTCTGCACGATGCCTTCGACGATGAGGCCGGAGTTGGCGAGAATGGTGGTGCGCTGTTCGGCGAAGAGCGGTGGATTGACGATGGCCTGCGAGAGGCCGGTCTCGTCTTCGAGCGTGAGGAAGACGAAGCCTTTCGCGGTGCCGGGACGCTGGCGGACGATGACCGCGCCGGCGGTGACGACGCGGCTGCCGTTCGGCACCTGTTTCAGCTGCGTCGCGGTCAGCACGCCTTCCTTGCGCAGCCGCGGGCGGAAGTGCTCGAGGAGATGCCGGCCGGTGGTGAGCTCCATCGACTGGTAGTCGGTCAGTGTCTCCTCGACCATCGACATCTCCGGCAGCGGCGAGTCCTGCTGCGCTTCCGGCGCGCGTTCGAACAGCTCGCCCGCATCCTTCGCCGCGTATGACGCCTGCCAGAGCGCGGCGCGCCGCGTCATGCCGAACGTTGCGAGCGCGCCGGCGTAGGCGAGCTTCGTCAGCTGATCGTCGCGCAGCGCGGCGCGGCGCGCGAGATCGTCCGTGCCCGTGAACGGCTGCGCCGCTTCGACGCGGCGTCCGCTCGACTCGCGCAGTCCTTTGACGAAGCGGAAGCCGAGGCGCACGCCGTTGTTTTCCCAGCAACACTTCCAGCCGGATTTGTTGACGTCGACGGGAAACACCTTCACGCCGTGACGCTGCGCGTCTTTGATCAGCGTGGCCGGATGATAGAAGCCCATCGGCCACGCGTTGAGCAGCGCCATGTAGAACGCGGCGGGATGATGCGCCTTGAGGTACGCGCTCGCATACGCGATGAGCGCGAAGCTCGCCGCGTGCGACTCGGGGAAGCCGTAGAGCGCGAACGAGGTGATCGACTTCACGATCTGATCCTGCGCGGCCTCACCGATTCCGTTCTTCGTCATGCCGTCGCGGAGCCGCGTCTCGATGTCGCGCATGCGGTCCATCGAGCGCTTGAAGCCCATCGCGCGCCGCAGCTCTTCCGCCTCGCCGCCGGTGAAGCCCGCGGCGACCATGGCGATGCGCAAGAGCTGCTCCTGAAACAGCGGCACGCCGAGCGTGCGCGCGAGGATCGGCTCGAGACACGGATGCGGATACTCGACCAGCGCGCGGCCCTGGCGCCTATCGAAGAACGGCTTGATCATGCCGCCGACGATCGGACCGGGTCGGATGATGGCGACCTGCACGACGATGTCGTAGAAACACTTCGGAGCATTGCGGGGCAGCGACGCCATCTGCGCGCGGCTCTCGACCTGGAACATGCCGATGGTGTCGGCCTCGTTGAGCATCTTGTAGACGCGCGGATCGTTCTCCGGCAGATGCGCGAGATCGACTTCCTTCTTCTCGCACGTGGCGATCGTCGGGATCATCTCTTCGATCGCGGCGAGCATCCCCAGGCCGAGGAGATCGACTTTGATGATGCCGAGATCGGCGCAGTCTTCCTTATCCCATTGAATGACGACGCGACCCGGCATCGACGCCGGCTCGAGCGGCACGACCTCGTCGAGGCGCCCTTTCGCGAGCACCATTCCGCCCGAATGCTGCCCCATGTGCCGCGGCAGATTCTGGATCTGCAGATACAACCGCATGAAGTGCTGCACGCGCAGGTCCTCGGGATCGAAGCCGCTCAGCGCGAGCTGTTCGGGCAGGTTCTCGATCTTTTCGCGGATCTCGCCGAAGTTCCAGGTGCTGACGCACTTCGAGAGTTTGTCCGCCTGTTCGAGCGAGAAGCCGAGCGACTTGCCGACTTCGCGCGCGGCGCTGCGGTCGCGGTATGTGATGACGTTCGCCGTCATCGCCGCGCCGTGCTGTCCGTAGCGCTCGTAGACGTGCTGGATGACGCGCTCGCGCTGGCTGCCGGACGGCAGATCGAGATCGATGTCCGGCCACTCGCCGCGCTCTTCGGAGAGGAAGCGCTCGAAGAGCAGGTCCATCTTCACGGGATCGACCGCGGTGATGCCGAGCGCGTAGCACACGGCGCTGTTCGCCGCGGAGCCGCGCCCCTGCACGAGGATCTTCTCGCGGTTGCAGAACTGCACGATGTCCCAGACGATGAGGAAGTAGCCGGCGAGCTGCAGCTTCTCGATCATGTTCAGCTCTTTCTCGAGCTGCAGCTGCGCCTTGCCGGTCAGCGGACGAAACCGCGCCTTGGCGGAGTTCCACGTGATCTTGCGCAGAAACGAGTCGTTCGTCTCGCCCGGAGGAAGCGGGTAGTCGGGAAACTGATAGCCGAGGTCCGAGAGCGTGAAGTCGAGCGTGTTCGCGAGCTCCCACGCTCCGTCGATGGCTTCGGGCAAGTCGGCGAAGAGCGCGGTCATCTCGGCGGCGCTCTTGATGTGGCGTTCGCGGTTGACGCCGAGGAGCCGGCCGGCGGTGTCGACGTTGCGCCCCTCGCGGATGCAGGTGAGGATGTCGTGCAGCTCCTTGTCTTCGCGGCGCGCGTAGCGGACACCGTTCGTGGCGAGGAGCGGCAGACGCAGGCGCCGCGCGAGATCGACGAGGGCGATGTTCCGATGCTCTTCGTCGCGCCGCTGATGCCGCTGCAGCTCGACGTGCGTACGTCCCGGAAAGATGCCGCTGATCTTGTGCAGTGCCGTTTCCGCGTTCGCGACGTCCGCGATCGGACCTTCATCGCCGCCCGTGAGACACCGCAGTCCGCCCGCGTACTGCTCGATGAGCTCCCACGTGTAGCGCGCTTCGCCTTTCGGCCGCCCGAGCGCGCCCGCCGTCAGCAGCTTGCAGAGGTTCTTGTAGCCCGCGCGGTTCTCGACGAGCACCGTGACCCGCACCTCGCGCGGCGGCGTGGCGACGCGCAAGCCCGTTTTCGTTTCATCGAGCGTCAGCTCCGCCCCGATGATCGCCCGCATCCCGTTTTTCTTTGCCGCCGTATGAAACCGCGGCGCACCGTAGAGCCCATTCGCATCGACGATCGCCATCGCCTCGAGCCCGCGTTCGAGCCCGTGGTAGACGAGGTCCTCGGGGAGCGAGGCGCCGTTGAGAAAGGAGAAGGAAGAGGAGGCGCGGAGCTCGGCGTAGGGGCGGAGGGGGTGGCGAGGGCGGGGACGGAAGGGGACGAGCATGGAGAGAAAACCGAATGAAGAACGCAGAACGCAGAATGAAGAATTAAGAAAGGGGACGAGGGGACGTGCTGGCTTTTTTGATGATTGCGGTCAGGACGGCGACGATCTCGTTGGCTTCTTCCGTGAGCGGGTGAATCTGTTTCGCGGCGAGTAACTCCGTTGCTTCGATGAGGCGCAGCCAATAGTGCGACTCACGTGCTTCTTTGAGCGAGATGCGTGCTTTCGCGAGGAAGTCCGCGCGACTCTGTCCCGCCTTGGCTTCTTCGAGATTGGATCCAACGCTGGTCGCAGCACGCAGCAATTGGTTCGCAATCGTCCGATCCGCACCGCGACGTTTCATCAGCGCCTGATGCAGCCGCACGACGCGGCACGCAAACTCGAACGTCCGCTCATGAATATCCTTCATTTCTCAATTCTTCATTCTGCGTTCTGCGTTCTTCATTCAGCTTTTTCTCTACTCCCCATATCCCCTACTCGTACCCCGCCTCCACATACCACCCGCTCTCCCCTCCATCCCGATACACCCGGTAGCTCTTGCCTCGCGACAGCTCGACGTCCCAGTACGCGCGGTCGAGCGGGGTGTCGCGCCACCAGCCTTCCTCGCATTGCCAGGGGCCGGCGCAGGTGCGGACGTCGCCGGAGAGGTCGCCTTCGCCCCGGAGGGCGGTGATCTGCACTTCGCCCGGCTCGCCGGGGCGGGAGGGGCGGGTGAGGACTTCGATCGGGATCGGCGGGCGGAAGACGCGCACGGCGAGAAGGCCGCGGCTCTTGCGCGGCTTGCGGCGCAGCTCGGGCGGCGGCGGAGGCTCGTACGCGCCGATGGCGTAGCGGTCGGGGAGATGTCCGTCGACGGTCATCGGGACGCCGACGCGCTCGTCGCCGAGCATGGCCACGAGCTTCGCGATCGTCGTGGCGAGCTTCTCCGGCGACAGCGCCGCGGGACCGAAGAGCGACAGCTGCGCGCGGCGCGGGCGGTCGGGATGCGCGACGAGCGAGAAGCCGACGACCGGCGCGCCCGGCGGCGTCTTCTCGAGATCGAGCCGCAGCAGCGTGAGCATCGTCTTCACGTCGCGTGTCGGCGCGGGGAGGTCGATGCCGCGCGCGTGAAAGCCGTCCGGCTCGAGGTTCATCGTCAGCTCGAGACGGCGGCAGGCGAGGCCTTGCATCTCGAGGCGCTTCGCGAGGCGGTCGAGCGCGGACGACGCGATGAAGAGGAAGGGATCGAGCGCGACGAGCGGCCATTCGAGCTCCATCCCTTCGCGGAACTCCGGCGGCAGCGCGCGCGGGATGAGCGGACGCGGATCGATGCCGCGCGCGGCGTAATGCAGCTCGCGTCCGAGCTCGCCGAGGCGCGAGGCGACTTCCGATTCGGGGAGGCGCGCGAGGTCACCGATCGACGAGAGTCCCCAGCGTTGCAACGTCGACGCGGCGTCGAGCTCCGGCGAGAGGCGCACGAGCGGCAGCGGCGCGAGGAACTTCGCTTCCTCGCCGGGCGCGACGATGGTCGGCGATTTCGGCAGCTCGGCCGCGACGCGCGCGGCGAGCTTGCTCGCGGCGATGCCGCAGCGCGCGGGCAGTCCGACGCTGTCAGCGGCGCGGATGGCTGCTTTCGCGAGCTCCGTCTCGTCGGCGAAGTGGCGCTCCATCCCCGCGACGTCGATGAAGACCATGCCGTCGCCGGCGTCCTCGACGCGCGGCGAGAACGTCTCCGCGACTTCGAGCAGCGCTTCCTGCGCCGTGCGCTCGCATTCGACGTCGCGTCCGCGCGCGATCAGCTTCGGCAGGATCGAGCGCGCTTGCGCGAGCGAGAGGCCGGGACGGATGCCTTTCGTCCGCGCGCGCCGCGTGGCCGCGACGACATGCGCGCCGCCCCCGTTGCCTTCGACGATCGCGAGCGCCTCGTTGAGCAGATCCGGCTCGCTGCGCAGCCGCGCGGCAAGGGGGAAGAGAGGGACATGGATGCAGGCGATGCGGCTCATCCGCGCGTCCTCGTGCGCGAGGCGGCCGCGGTGGCGCGCGGGGAGCAGCGCGCGCGTTCGACGCGGAGCTCGCGGCGTATCGCTGCGGACCTCCGCGCGCGCGGCGTCGCGTGTGCGGCGAGAGCAGAGTGCCGCGCGTGGAGACGCAGCGTGTGGATGCAGGCGATGCGGCTCATCCGCGCATCCTCGTGCGCGACGCGGCTTCACTGGCGCGCGGGGAGCAGCGCGCGCGTTCGACGCGGAACGGCGCGCGGCGCGTGGCTGCGGCCGCACGGACGCGTGGCGTGGAGCGCGGCGCGTGAAGGCGCGGCGCGTCGAGGTAGGCGATGCGACTCATGCGTGCGTCCTGAGTCCCCTCACGCACGCTTCCTCTCGCGCGGGCTCAGCTCATCCATCTGCCGCACGGCCGCGGTCGGCGGCACGGCGTCTTCGGCGCGCAGCGTCAGCGTCGCGTGGGTGCCGGGCTTGCGGTGGCGGTGCTTCTCGAGGCGCAGCACGGTCGTCATTCCGGCGAGGACGCGGGGAGCGGCGCCGCGGCCGAGCCATTGCGCGCGGGTGCGTTCGGCGACGATCACGGCTTCCGAGGCGGTGCCGGTGAGCGGGTACGGCGTCGAGACGAGCATCGCCGCGCCGTGGGCTTCCGCGGTCCGCGCGAGGCGCACCCATGCGGCGTCGGGCACGCGGCGTCCGCGCATCGGGTGCAGTCCCGTGTCGAGCACGACGAGTTGAAAGCCGGTCGCGGCGATCATCTCGACGCTCATCACCGCCTGCTTGAGCGTCTTCGGGCGGATCCAGAGCAGGCGGCGCAGATCCACACCATTCGCCTCGGCGAGCTGCGGGTCGAGGTGATCGCCGAGATCGACGAGCACGGCTGCTTCGCCCATACTGGTCGCGGCGGCGAGGGCGGAGAGGACGATCGAGAAGCGGCCGGCGCCGCGGCGTCCGGTGAGCTCGACCATCTTCCCGCGCGGCAGTCCGCCGCCGAGGAGCTCGTCGAACGGATCGAGCGTCGTCGGGATGAGCTCATCGCGGCGTTCTTTCTCGAGCGCGCGGAGGAGCTCGGTGGCGTTCATCACCTTCGCCGCGGCGGTGCCCTGGAGCGACGCGCGAAGGCGTGCAACGTCTTCTCTCTGCAGGGACTTCTCTACATTTTGTGGAGAAGCGGGAAGGGTGGGTTTCGGGCGTTCCGCCTCGAGGTCGAGGAGGGAAGTCTGTCTTAGAAAAGAGCGCGCTGTGGCGGACATGACTCCCATAAGTTACGGCGGTAATCGGGCGTAAGCAAGATGGGGAGATTATGCCTGAGACCATGCGCGGACGAGGTCACATTAGGCGCGATTGCGCGGCGCCGGCGGCCGTTTTCATGTCGTAGGGCGAGACGCCGCGGACCCTCGCGGCGCGTCCGGCAGCGGTGCGGAGTGAACGGCGCGCGACTCCTGCTATAATCCGCGCCGTCTCGGGTTAACTTTCTCCATGGACGCGAAATACGACTCGACCAACGCCTCGACTGGCGTCGAGATCTTCGGTCAGACGTACAACGTTCGCGGCGAGGGAAACCCGGACTATTTAGAGGAGCTTGCGCGGTTTGTCGATGCCCGGATGCGTGAGGTCGCGTCGCAGGTTGCCACGGTCGACCCGATGAAAATCGCCATCCTGGCGGCTCTCAACATAGCCGACGAGTTCTCGAGATACCGGAGACAGCGGGAGGATGCCGCGGGAATTTGGATCGAGAGAACAGAGGAAATATCAGATCGTCTCAGCGAGGTAATAGGCTGAGCAAACTGACGTAGTCGTAATCGTTTCGGAGGCCCTGCAGAGTTCGTGATGCACGATCTAGCACTTGAACCGTACTTCTTATCTCGGGTAGCTCGCGTCTCGGGTCGCGTGCACGCCTTCGTCCCGCAGTGGGACCTCAGAAGGTAGCCAAAACGGCACGAGTAGGGCGCCCACCTGTCATGTACAGGTTCAGGTAAGAATCCTCCACACGGCTCAGGCGGGGTACTCCGAAATCTTTCCTCTTCAGCGCAAGCCTCCCGACGCGGAGGTTTGATGAACATCATCCAGGTCTTGATCGCGATCGGCGTAGGAATCGTCCTCGCCGTCGTGTTGGCTGCCGTCTGGTCAGCCATCTACCGCAAGCGCGCGGAGGCGCAGCTCGAAGAAGCGCGCCGCACCGCGGACCGCATCGTCGACGACGCGAAGAAGCAGGCCGAGGCGCGCGTCAAAGAAGCCAATCTGGAGGCGAAGGAAAAACTCCTCCAGATGCGCTCGGAGTTCGACAAGCAGGCGCAGCAGCGCCGCGACGAAATCAAGTCGGTCGAACGGCGCCTGCAGCAGAAAGAAGAAAGCCTCGACAAGAAAACGCAGCAGATCGACAGCCGCATCACGGAAGTCGAGAAGCGCGACCGCAGCCTCGGCGACCGCGAAAAGCGCGTCGAAGCGCGCGAGACAGAGCTCGACGAGCTCGTCGAAGCGCAGCGCCACCGCCTCGAACAAGTGGCCGGCCTCACCGTCGACGAGGCCAAGCGCGAGCTGATCCGCGGCATCGAGAACGAAGCGAAGCTCGAAGCCGCGAACATCATCAAGCGCATCGAGAGCGAGGCCACGGAGCTCGGCAACCAGAAGGCGAAGAAGATCCTCGGCATGGCCATCCAGCGCATGGCCTCGGATTACGTCGCCGAGAACACCGTCTCCGTCGTCGATCTACCGAGTGAAGACATGAAGGGCCGCATCATCGGCCGCGAGGGACGCAACATCCGCGCGCTCGAGCTCGCGACCGGCGTCGACCTCATCGTCGACGACACGCCGGAAGCGGTCATCCTCTCCGGCTTCGATCCGATCCGCCGCGAGATCGCGCGCATTTCGCTCGAGCGCCTCATGCAGGACGGCCGCATTCATCCTGCGCGCATCGAGGAGCTCGTCGACAAGGTCCGGCAGGAGCTCGACCAGAAGCTCTTCGAGGAGGGCGAGGCCGCGGCGTTCTCGCTCGGCATCACCGACATCCATCCGGAGATCCTCAAGCTCCTCGGCCGTCTGCGCTACCGCACGTCGTACGGCCAGAACGTGCTCGTGCATTCGCTCGAAGTCGCGCAACTCGCGGCGCTCATGGCCGTGGAGCTCGGCGTCAACGACACCATCGCGAAGCGCGGCGGACTACTGCACGACATCGGCAAGGCGATCGACCGCGAGATGGAAGGCACGCATCTCGAGCTCGGCCGCCAGGTGCTCGACAAGTACGGCGAGAAGCGCGAGATCATCCACGCGATGGAGTGCCATCACGGCGACTACGATCCGACGACGGTCGAAGCCGTGCTCGTCAACGCCGCCGACGCGCTCTCCGCGGCACGCCCCGGCGCGCGGCGTGAGATTCTCGAGAACTACGTGCATCGTCTGGAACGGCTCGAGTCGATCGCGAACTCGATGGACGGCGTCTCGAAGAGCTTCGCCATTCAGGCAGGGCGCGAGCTTCGCATCATCGTGAACTCGGAGAAGATCACCGACGAGCAGTCGATCTGGCTCTCGAAGGACGTGGCGCGGAAGATCGAGTCCGAGCTGCAGTACCCGGGACAGATCAAAGTCACGGTGATCCGCGAGATGCGCGCGACGGAGTACGCGAAGTAATTCATGGTCAACATCCTCTACATCGGTGACGTCGTCGGGCAGCCGGGACGCCGTGCGCTGCGGCAGAAGCTCGAGACGGTCGTCGACCGCGAGCGCGTCGATTTCACGATCGTGAACATCGAGAACGCGGCGGGCGGCTTCGGCGTGACCGAGGCCATCATCGAAGAGCTGTCGGACCTGCCCATCAACGCGTACACGTCGGGCAATCACATCTGGGACAAGAAGGACTTCGTCGACAACTACGACCAGTACCCGCAGGTGATCCGGCCGGCGAACTATCCGGCCGGAAATCCGGGCAAGGGGAAAGTCGTGCGGCAGACGGCGGGCGGCGTGAACGTGGCGGTGCTGCAGTTCATGGGCAACGTGTTCATGCCGCCGATCGACAACCCGTTCTACTGCGCCGACCGCGAGCTCGCGGAGCTCGGCGGCGCGGCGAAGGTGATCATCGTCGACATCCACGGCGAGGCGTCGTCGGAGAAGCAGGCGTTCGGCCGCTATCTCGACGGTCGCGTCTCCGCCGTCGTCGGCACGCACACGCACGTGCCGACGGCGGACGAGCGCATCCTGCCGAACGGCACCGCGTATCAGACGGACGTCGGCATGACCGGCGCGTACGACTCGGTGATCGGCTTTCGTCCCGACGAGGCGCTGCATCGGTTTCTCATGAACACGCCGCGCAAGCTCGAGGTCGCGAAGCGCGACATCCGCCTCTCCGGCGTGCTCATCGAGGTCGACGAGACGACCGGACGCGCGGTGCGCATCGTGCGCGTGCGCGAAGACGTCGGCGACTAAGGCGCGTTGCGGCCGTGCGTCTCTCGATCATCGCCCTCGGCCATGTGCATGCCGAGGAGTTGCAGGCGCTGACGACGCGCTTCGAGCATGTCGAACAGCTCGTGCTCGACATCCCGCCGCGCGACGCGCTTTCGAAGCATCGCGCGGAGTTCAATCGTGCGGTGGACGCCGCGAGCGCGGACTGGATCCTGATCGTGCGCGAGCGTGAGACCGTCGACGACGCGCTGGCGCAGGAGCTCTTCGACGCGGCGAGCGCGGCGAAGGCGCGCGGCTTTCGCATTCGCGCGCTGCCGATTTACGCGGGGAAGCCGCTGCACGTCGGCGCCGATGACGGCGAAGTGCGCTTCTTCCATCGCCGCAACTATCTGCGTCACGCGAACAAAGGGCAGTGGGATGAGGTGACGGTGCAGGGGAGCGTCGTGCGGCTCGCGCATCCGCTGCGCTCGGTGACGTTCGCGACGGCGGACGAGCATCGTGCCCATCTCGCCGAGCGGGCGGCGCCGCATTCCGCGTTGCGGCGCACGCTGTTGTTTCTGCGCTACGCGCTCGGCACGCGCGCGCACGACGCGAACACGCTGCGCTATCTGTGGATCGAGGCGGCCTTCGACGTGCCGCTGCGCGTCACGCAGTAGCCATCGCGATCGGCATCCGCCGCGGTGCCGCGCGCAACGTGCCGCTCGTCCGGAACTGGCGCGGCGACATCCCGTAGCGCAGGCGGAACTGCTGGCGGAAGTAGTTCTCCGAATCGAAGCCGCAGCGGCGCGCGACCTGCGAGACGCGGACGTTGCCGGCTTTCAGCAGCCGCGCCGCTTTCTCGAGTCGCTTCTCTTTGAGGAACTGGCTGAGCAGGCGACCGGTCGTGCGATGGAAGCGGCCCGAGATGTACTGCCGCGTGTAGCCCAGTTCTTTCGTGACGGCTTCCACCGTCACTTCCTCGTCCGCGCGCAGACGGCGGCGCACGGTCTTGATCAGCGCTCGCAGCAAGCCGTCCATCGAAGGTCTCCTTGGTCAGCGTCGACCGGTGAATGCTCGCTTCGGCCCCGGCGTGCGCCGGCGGTGCGAGCAGTACAACTGTTTTTTGGATGGAAGGATGATAGCGCAAATCCACGAGATTCGGAGAAAACTCGCGGTTTTCCGTCAGACGCGCTTCTTCGTCCAGCGCTCCGCGTCGCGCGTGCGGTACTTCTCCATCATCTGCGCGAAGCGCGCATCGAGGTCGATGTTCAGCGAGTTCGCGAGGCAGATGAGGACGAAGATCGCGTCGACGATTTCCTCGCCGACGTCGCCGTGCGCTTCACCTTCCTTCGGCTTTTTGCCGCCGTAGTAATGCATCAGCGCGCGCGCGAGCTCGCCGACTTCCTCGGTGAGACGCGCGAGCATCGGCAGCGGCGGGAAGTAGCCTTCCTCGAACTGCGAGATCCACGCGTCGACTTCATCCTGCATCGGGCGGAACGACATGGCGCCATTTTCCGCCGTGGTACGATCTTCGGCAATGCGCGTCATCGCCGCCATCGCCTGCAGCGCACTGCTCGCCGCATCCGTCGGCGCCGACGTTCGCCTCGGCATCAAGGCCGACGGCTCGAAGGTGATCTACAACGTCGGCGGCTCGACGAACCCGCATCTCTCCGATCTGCACTGGCTCGCCGCACGCCATGACCGGCATTCGAAGTTCGACAAGATCATCCAGCGCTACGCCGATCAGTACAACGTCGATGCGACGCTGGTGCGCGCGGTGATTCAGGTGGAATCCGATTTCGATCCGCAGTGCGTCTCGCACAAAGGCGCGCGCGGACTGATGCAGCTGATGCCGGAGACGGCGCGGCGTTTTGGCGTCTCGCGTATCCACGATCCCGAGCAGAACATCTCCGGCGGCGTGCAGTACCTCTCGTATCTCATGGAGCTCTTCCGCGAAGACCTGCCGCGCGTGCTCGCCGCGTACAACGCCGGCGAAGGCGCGGTGCTGAAGTACGGCGGCGTGCCGCCGTACGCGGAGACGACCGAGTACGTGCGCCGCGCGATGACGGTGTACTCCGGCAAGCCGTACGGCGCTTCGTCGGACCGCGCGGTGATCTTCGCCGCACGCCGCGGCGGACCGAAGCTCAAAGGGGGCTTCGGCGCGCAGTTCATGCAGTCGATGGTGCCGGCGCTCATTCCGGGGATGAAATATCTCGGTACGCATTAGGCTGTAGAATCGCGCTCGCACATGCCTGAGCGTGAACCGGCAGTCGCGCCGCCTTTCGATCAGGGCGTTTTCCTCCTGCATTACAACCGTGGCCGCGAGGCTTTCCAGGAGGGACGCTACGCGGAAGCGCGCCGCGAGCTCGAAGCGGCGCAGCGCCTGCGCCCCGACGACGCCGACGTGCTCAACCTTCTCGGCCTGGTCTACTTCAAGACGAACGCGTTTCCGGAAGCCGAGGTCATTTACCGGAGGCTCATCACCGAGAATCCGAATGTCTTCATCCTGCACTCGAACCTCGGCCTGATCCTCTTCAAGCAGGGAAAGCTCGACGACGCCGAACAGTTCCTCAGCCGCGCGATCGAGCTGCGTCCGAATTACGCGAAGTCGCACCTCTACCTCGGCCTGCTCTATCGCCAGAAGAAGAAGTTCGGCCTCGCGCTCGAGCACCTGAAGTTCGCCGGCGCGGACAAGCTGATGCGCGAAGTCGAAGCGGAGATGCGCCCGACGTCGCGACCCGCCGCGCCGCCGCCGGCTGCCGCGCCTGCGGCTCCGCCACCCGCTCCGCCGAAAGCGCCGAGCGTGACGCAAAGCACGACACAAAAAGTCCGCGCGCTGACGAACGACGATACGGCGTCGATCCCGACGCACACGCAACCGGGCATGGTGCCGACGCCAACGCTGCCGCAGACGCCCGTCGTCACGCAGACGGTCGCGCTGCCGCCGAAGCCGCGCAGCAATCCGATCACCGAGCCCGTTCCGGCCGTACAGGATCCCGCCGCGATCACCGCCGCGCGCAAGCTGCAGGACGCCGTCGACGAGCCGCAGCACGTCGAGGCGAAGCACATCGACGTCGCGCGCAAGATCGAAGGCGCGTCGAAGACTTTCGCGCTGCACGAGAACGGCTTCCTCGAGATCAACTTCGCGCGCAGCGTGCACGTGAAGCGCGGCACGGTGTCGAGCTACTCCGGCAACCTCAAGTTCGTGGCCGAATCCGCGCTCGTCGGTACGACCGCGCAGACGCTCGTGAAGGCCGTCGGACAGGGGAAGATCTTCGTCTACGAGAAAGGGCGCAAGACGTTCCTCCTCGATCTCAACGACGAGTTCATCTACATCGAGGGCAGCAATCTCCTCGCACTCGAAGACTCGCTCACGTATCGCGTCGAGCCGATCTACGATGCGTCGTATCAGCGCAAGATCGATACGGTGAAGATCTTCGGCAAGGGCTCGCTCGCGATCTCGACGTCGATCGAGCCGCTGACGCTGCGCGTGACGCGTGAGTATCCGCTGTCGATCTCCTCGAACGCGCTCGTGGCGTGGACCGGCAATCTCATCGCCACGGTCGTCGACGACAAGTCGCTCGAGAACGTGATGATCGAGGCCGCGGAAGGTACGCCGCCCGGCTTCAAGATCCGCTTCGAAGGCGACGGCGTCGTGGTCAGCGAGCAGTAACCCCGCTCAGCGGTCTTCGTGCGCCGCGCCCCATTCGAGGGCGAGCCGGTAGATCTCGCGGAGTTCCGGATCGCGCTCCCAGCTGCTGAAGTACGGACGCAGCGCGGGATCTTCGAACGCGTGTTCGAGCACGCCGCACAGGATGCGGTTCTGCGTCGCCGCATCGGCGCGCCGGTACGCTTTCTCGAGGTCGACCGCGACGCCGCGAAGGAGCGCCCCCTGGCGCTTCGCTTCGAGACGCCGCCAATGCTTGAGCGACGCGGCGAGCTCCCACGCCGCCTGGAAGCCACCGTGCAGGTAATGGCCGGGCGTCGGATTCTCTTCGATGCAGCGCAACAGATACCGCCGCATGAACCCGATCTGTTCCTCGGTGGGAATCTCGGGTGTGATGCGCGACCATTCCGTGCGCGTCAACTCGTACACCGCGCTCCACGTCAGCAGGTCGCCGGTCTCGATCCACCGCCGCACGTCGTCCCTCGCGATCGGCGTGTCGCCCTCGAGCAACTGCACGACCTCGGCGTACGCGGATGTGGTCACGCTCTCGTCACGCTCCGGCGCCGATCATCCGGTAGGCGATCGGCACGATGATGAAGAGCTGCACCGCGTCGAAGACGCCGTGCGCGATGACGCCGGGCAGCACGTTCTTCGTGCGATAGAACGTGAAGCCGATGATCAGCGAGATGATGGCGACGCCGATCAGCAGCAGCGGATTGCCGTACGTGAAGTGCGCGAGCGCGAAGAGCAGCGTCGAGGCGATGAGGCCGATGCGCTTCTGCAGGAACGAGCGGAAGAATGCCTCTTCGATGGTCATCGCCGAAAGCACGATCAGCGCTTTCTTCCACAGCGGCATCGCGGCCATGAAGCCGATCATCGCCGGCGGCTGTGCCTGTTCGTCGAGCGCGCCGGCGAAGCGCAGGATGAGCGCGATGAGCAGCGCCAGCATCAGCGTCACGATCCAGCCGCCGACTCCGACGCTCACGCCGATGGCGACCACTTCCGCGGGGCGTTCGTGGCGGATGTTCAGGAACTCGCGCAGCGGCGGACGGTTCGTCATCAGCCACCAGCCGAGGAGAAAGATCACGAGCAGCGCGTGCAGCGCGAAGACCTGGTAGAACGGCGTCGAGGCGAGCTGCTTCGTCGTGGCCGGATGCCGCGCCGCGCCCGTGACGAGCGTCGCCAGCAGCAGCATGAACGCGCCGAGCCAGACGTAGGCGATCCACTTCACGACGTCGTTCGGGAAGCGATCGCAGCGCAGCAGGCCGCGCGTCTCGTTCAGCGTGACGACCGCGAGCCAGGCGATGAGCACCAGCGAAACCGAGAACACGTACGGGAGCATGCGCGGGCGAAGTGTAGCTCACCGCCTGTCGGAAAAACGCTGCCGCGGAACGCCCGGCGCGAACGCGTGCAGCGCGAAGTAGCCCAGCGTGAGCGTGACGCCGAAGAGCAGCGTCACCGCGAACGTCTTCGGATGGCTGAGCGGATTCGTCAGCTGATGGGCGATGTCGGCAAAGAGCGGCAGCGGATCGGTCAGCGCTTCCCAGCTGTTGAAGCGCAGGAAACGGCCGAGATAGATGCCGTACGCGGAGAGCACGAGCGCGACGACGGCCACGCACCACCCGGCGCGCGCACCGTGCTTCCGCGCGATGACGTTCTGCACGAGGAGCACGGACGCGTAGCCGAGGAGCAGTCCCGTGCCGGCGCACGACATCAGCAGCAGCACGTCGTACCAGAGCGGAATCGCCGCGTGCGGACGAAGGTGAATGAAGTCGGTGACGAGATACGGCGCGTTCGGCAGGAAGAGGATCCAGACGACGAACGCGCACGCCTGCAGCACGACGCGCCGTGTGCGCTCGAAGGCGACGGCGGCGACGTACGGGATCACGGCGAGGAAGAGGTTCCAGATGAGGAAGAGGAACCAGAACGAGTGCGAGTAGATCATCCGCACGCCGAGGAGCGCGAGAGACCAGACGAGGAGCGCGGCGAACGCGAGGTGCAGATTGCGATGCATCGGCGGAAACGCTACACCGCGCGCACGTCGACGAGGTTGTCGTAGAACGTGGCGCCGCCGCCGATGTCGGTCACCGCCTGCGACGTCGTGTGATTCGCGTTCGTGCCGCCGGTGAGCTTCGGCCACCAGACCGACGGCGCGGAGACGACGCCCGGGCGCACGCGATCGGTGACGACCGCCTCGGCCACGAACGCGCCACGATCGTTGAAGATCGAGACCTGCACGCCGTTCGCGATGCCGCGCGCGCTCGCGTCGTCGGCGTGAATCTCGAGCGTCGGCTTGCCCGCGGCGCGCCGCAGCGACGCTACGTTGACGAAGGTCGAGTTGAGAAACGAATGCGCGGGCGGCGAGAGCAACGCGAGCGGAAAGCGCCGCACGAGCTCGGGATCGCGCTCTTCGGATTCGTACGGCGGAACATATTCGGGGAGCAGATCGAGTCCGTGCGCGACGGCGCGCTCGGAGGCGATCTCGATCTTGCCGCTCGGCGTCGACAGCCGCGCGCCGCGCCGATACGGCAGATGCGGCGAGCCGATGTCGAGGCGGATCGACGCTTTGTCGCGCAACTCGTCGAGCGTGAACGGCAGGTGCCGCAGCGCGCCGCGCATCATCGACTCGTCGCTCTCCTGCAGCTCCGGATCGCGCAAGCCCATGCGCGCGGCGATGCGGCGGAAGATCTCGGTGTTCGGCAGCGCCTCGCCGAGCGGCGCGATCGCGGCCTGGTTGAACATCACGTAGGTGTGACCATAGGCCTTGTGCAGGTCGTCGTGCTCGAGCTGCGTCGTGGCCGGCAGCAGCACGTCCGCGTAGTCGGCGGTGTCGGTCTGGAAGTGTTCGAGGACGACCGTGAAGAGATCGTCGCGGCGCAGTCCGGCGAGGACGTTCTCGCGATCGGGCGCGACGGCGCCGGGATTCGAGTTGTAGACGACGAGCGCCTTCACCGGCGGATCGTCGATGCGCGTCAGCGCTTCGCCGAGGCGCGACATGTTGATCGTGCGCGTGCCGGCGGGCGTGAAGTCGGGGCGCTGCAGATACGCGTAGTCGATCGCGGAGAAGGTGCCCGACGTCGACAGCAGCACGCCGCCGCCCGCGTCGTCCCACGCGCCCGTGATCGCGGGCAGGATCGAGATCGCGCGCACCGCGGAGCCGCCGCCGGCGTGTCGCTGCAATCCGTAGTTGACGCGGATGAACGTCGGGCGCGTGGTGCCGTAGCGACGCGCGAGGTGCTCGATCGTCTCGACCGGGATGCGGCAGATCGGCGCGACGCGCTCGGGCGAGTACTCGGCGAGCACGCGTTCGCGCAGACCTTCCCAGCCGACGGCCATCGATTCGAGGTAGCCGCGATCGTCGAGACCGTCGCGGAAGAGCACGTGCGCGATCGCGAGCGCCAGCGCCGCGTCGGTGCCGGGACGAATCGCGATGTGCTCGTCGCACGCGACGGCCGTGCGCGTGCGCAGCGGATCGATGCAGATCGTCGTCGCGCCGTTCGCTTTCGCACGCCGCACGAACGGCCAGAGATGCGGGTTCGCCGTGAGCGTGTTGGTGCCCCACAGGATGATGAGCTTCGCGTCGACGATGTCCTGCGGGTCGGGTCCCATGCGCGTGCCGTACGTCACGTTCAATGCTTCCGCGCCGGCGCTCGCGCAGATGGTGCGGTCGAGCAGCGACGCGCCGATGCGCTGAAAGAAGCGGCGGTCCATCGACTCGCCCTGCAAGAGTCCCATCGTTCCCGCGTACGAGTAGGGGAGGATCGCCTGCGCGCCGTCGGTGTCGATGACGCGCTGCAGCCGCGTGGCGATGAGCTCGAGCGCCTCGTCCCACGTCGCGCGCCGGAACGTTCCTTCGCCTTTCGCGCCGGTGCGGATCTGCGGGTACAGCAGGCGTCCTTCGTGATACGTCCGCTCGAGGTACTTCGCGACCTTCGTGCAGAGAAAGCCCTGCGTGACGGGATGCTCGGGATCGCCGCCGAGGCGGATGGCGCGGCCGTCCTCGACCGTCACGAGCATCGCGCAGGTGTCGGGGCAGTCGTGCGGACAAACGGCGCGGATCACTTTCACAACTCGCCAGTGTACCGCCACCGGATTGGAACGTTGGCCGCGCGGCGCTCTGCGACAATGCGCGCACAAGACCATGCTGCGCCGACTGCCGTTTGCGATCTCGCTCTCGTTCGCGCTTCTGTCCGCGCCGCTGCTCCACGCGGCGAACTGGCCGGAACATCCGACGCTGCACGCGGTGCGCGTGGCGACGCCGCCGGTCATCGACGGCGATCTCTCCGACGCGGCGTGGCAGTCGGCGCCGGAGTTCACGGCGTTCACGCAGCACGATCCCGATGACGGCAAGCCGCCGACGATGCCGACCAGCATCCGCATCGTCTACGACGACAAGGCCATCTACGTCGGCGCGAAGATGACCGATCCCGGGAAACCGACCGCGCAACTCGTGCGCCGCGACAACTTCGGGACGTACGACTTTCTATCGATCAACATCGATTCGCAGCACGACCGCCTCTCCGGCGCCGCGTTCACGATCACGCCGGCGAACGTGCAGCTCGACTCGATCCTCTACAACGACATCGGCGAGGACGTGAGCTGGGACGCGGTGTGGGATTCCGCGACTAAGATCGTCGCCGACGGCTGGATCGCGGAAGTGCGCGTGCCGTTCTCGCAGCTGCGCTTTCCGGAGAAGGCGAGCCACGTGTGGGGCATCAACATCACGCGCCGCACCACGCGCAACAACGAGTGGGTGCGCATCGTCAACACGCCGAAAGGACAGACCGGCTTCGTCTCGCACTTTGCCGATCTCGACGGGATCGAGGGCATCCACCGTGAGCGTCCGCTCGAGCTCGTGCCGTACGGCGTGGCGCGTTCCGACGTCCGTACGCGTGCCGATCGCGCGAATCCGTTTCTCGATGCGCGCGAACATCGCATGGACGCGGGGCTCGATCTCAAATACGCGCTCAGCTCGACGCTGACGCTCACCGGCACGATCAATCCCGACTTCGGCCAGGTCGAGGTCGATCCCGCGGTCGTGAATCTCAGCCAGTTCGAGACGTTCTATCCGGAGAAGCGGCCGTTCTTCACCGAAGGCCTGAACATCTTCGCGTTCGGCGACTCTCCCGCGCGGAGTCACTTCTCGTTCTTCTTCGCGCCGCGCGTGTTCTACTCGCGCCGCATCGGCCGCCAGCCTCAAGGCTTCATCGACGCCGACTTCGTCGACGCTCCCGGCGAGACCACGATCCTCGGCGCCGCGAAAGTCACCGGCAAGCTCGGCAACGGCTGGTCCGTCGGCGTGCTCGACGCGCTCACCGACGCCGAGCGCGCGCGCTTCGCGGATGGAACCGTTACCGGTCGCCAGCAGGTCGAGCCGATGACGAACTACTTCGTCGCGCGCAGCACGAAGGAGATGGGCGACACGCGTGTCGGCTTCGTCGTGACGAACGTCGAGCGCCGGTTGCCGAACGAGCTCGCGAACGATCTGCGTTCGAGCGCGCTGACGATCGGCACCGATGGCTATACGTGGCTCCATCAGAAGCAGTGGGTGCTCGAATGGTCGGGCGCCGGCACACGCGTCGGCGGCAGCGAAGAAGCGATCGCGGCGACGCAGCTCGCACCGGCGCGCTATTACCAGCGGCCCGACGCCGATTACGTCGAGTTCGATCCGACGCGCACGTCGCTCACCGGCTGGTCGGGACGCGGCATGCTGTCGAAACAGACCGGCCGCTGGCGCCCGAACCTGCAGGTGCAGGCGTTCTCGCCCGGCTTCGAAACGAACGACGTCGGCTTCATGCAGCGCACGGACATGATCTCGTCGCACGCGGTCGTGCAATACGTCAACGAGACGCCGACGAAGCATCTGCGCGAGCACGACTTCTGGTTCGGTGTCTGGGACAACCGCAATTTCGGCGGCGATCCGCTCGACCGCGGCGTCACGTTCGACACGACGACCACGCTGCAGTCCTACTGGAATTACGAGGCGACGCTGTACGTGGCGCCGAGCGCGTTCTCCGATCAGGCCACGCGCGGCGGCCCGCTCGTGCGCACGCCGTCGTACTGGAGCTCCGATCTCACGCTCAATACCGACGACCGCAAGCGCGTCTATCTCAATTTCAACAGTCACCTCGAACAATTCGACGACGGCACGTACAGCCACGGCGGCGGCATCACGTTCAACTATCGCCCTGCATCGAACCTGCTCTTGAGCGTCGCGCCCTACATCACGCGCCTGCACGACGAGCATCAATACGTGACGCAGTTCGCCGACGCGACCGCGGTCGAGACCTTCAATCGCCGCTACGTCTTCTCCAATCTCGAACAGCGTTCCTTCGAGCTCGGCACGCGCGTCGACTGGACGGTCAGTCCGCGCCTGTCCTTCCAGCTCTACATGCAGCCTTTCGTCGCCAGCGGCGATTACCACGATTACCACGCGCTCGTGCGCGCCCGCAGCGACGACTACACGCCCTACACGCCCACCACCCCCGACCCCGACTTCAACTTCCGCAGCGTCCGCGGCAGCGCCGTCGCAAGATGGGAGTTCCGCCCCGGCTCGGCGCTCTATGTGGTGTGGAACGAAAACCGCGCGGATACCGTGCCCTTCGGCGACTTCCGCCTGCACCGCGACCTGCGCGCGATTCCCACCGCCCCGTCGCAGGACGTATTTCTGGTGAAGATTTCGTATTGGCTGCCGATTTGAGGTAGCGCATTTCAGGAATTCGCGCGCGTCGTCTCTCCAATCAATGGAGGTTGCAATGGTGACGAGGAGCGTCGTTCTCGCGCATGGGATCTTCCGGTTCGATCAGTTGAGCGTCGTCTTCAAGCGCGATTTCGATCTCGAGGTCGGCCCGCGCTACTTCAACGGCATCGGCGACTTTCTGCGCGCGCACGGCTTCGTCGTCGACGAGCCGGCCGTGAATTTCGCCGGCTCGCTCGAACAGCGCGCGGCGGATCTGCGATTGCGGCTGCAGTCGGTGATCGCGGCGCTCGCGTCGGCGTCCGAGAAAATTCACATCATCGGCCACAGCATGGGCGGTCTCGACGCGCGCAAGGTCATCGCGGACCATCCGGAGATCGCGGCGCGCATCAGCTGTCTCACCACGGTCGGCACGCCGCACCACGGTACGACGTCAGGCGATCGGGCGTTCGGTCTTGGCGGCGGCTTGCTGATCGCCGCGCTGCGGCCGATCATCGACCTGCAGGGGTTCCGCGACCTCACCACCGGCGCGTGCCGTGCGTTCAATGACACGATCCGCGCCCGCGAGGTCGCCAACGGCGTGCGCTATCGAGCCGTCGCCGCCTCCGAAGACTTGCGGCGCACCACCCCGCTCCTGCAGCCGACATGGATCCAACTCGATCGCGATGAAGGGCCGAGCGACGGCATCGTGCCGGTGAGCTCGCAGCGTTGGGTGCCGACGCTCGTTTCGGATGGCGCCGCGAAGCCGGTCGAACAACTCGATTTCCCGATCCCGGCGGATCACCTCAATGAAGTGGGATTGTGGGATCCGGGAGAATTACTCGGCGGCGTCGACAAAGCCACGCTGCAGAGGCGAGTGGAGGAGTTCTATCTGCACCTGGCCATGACGGCGTGATGCGGAGCGCTCCCTACTCCCGCTCCAACACCATCGCCACCCCAATGCCGCCTGCCGCGCAGACGGTCACCAATCCGTACTGTTGTCCTGTGCGCTGCAGTTCATTGCAGACCGTGGTCACAATGCGGGCGCCGGTTGCGCCGAAGGGGTGGCCTAATGCGATCGAGCCGCCGGTGCGGTTGATCGTTTCGGGATCGATCTCGCCGATCGCTTCGGAGCGGCCGAGTTTTTCCTGGGCGATTTTCCTGGAGCCGATCCATTGGATGTTGGAGAGCACCTGCGCGGCGAAGGCTTCGTGCATTTCGATGACGCCGATGTCTTCGAGCTTCACTTTCGCGCGCTCGAGCGCGGTCGGCAGCGCGAAGACGGGGCCTTGCAGCAGTTGGTCGAACGGATCCGTCGCGGCATACGCGTAGCTGCGGATGAAGCCGATCGGCTTGATGCCGAGCGCTTTCGCTTTCTCCTCGGACATCAGCAGCACCGCGGACGCGCCGTCGGTGAGCGGCGAGGCATTTCCGGCGGTGATCGTGCCGTATTTGCGGTCGAAGACCGGCCGCAGTTTCGCGAGACCTTCCAGCGTCGAGTCGGCGCGAATGAGGTTGTCGGTTTCGACGACGTTGTCGAACCCCGGCGGCACGACGACGGTCATCACTTCGTCTTTGAACCGTCCGCTGGCCGTCGCTTCCGCGGCACGCTGGTGGCTCTGCAGGGCGAACTTGTCCTGCGCCTCGCGCGTGATGCCGTTTTCCTTGGCCATCTTCTCGGCCGACTCGCCCATGGTGAGGCCGGTAGTCGACTCCGCGATCGCCGGCGCGTCGGGCGCGAGATCTTTCGGACGGATTTTCGAGAACGCGCCGAGCTTGCCGCTCATGCTCTTCTGCTTGCTCGCGCTCACAAGCGCGTCAGCGAAATTCTTCGAGAAGAGAATCGGCACGTCGGAAAGCGACTCCGCGCCGCCGGCGATCACGGTGTCCGCGTAGCCGCGCGCGATGAGATCGGACGCCGACGTGATGGCCTGGTTCGCCGACGCGCACGCCTTACCGACGGTGTAGCCGGGGATCTTGCGCGGCAGTCCGGTGCCGAGGATCACCTCGCGGGCGATGTTCGGCGCTTTCACCGACGGGATGACGTTTCCGTAGACGAGCTCCTGCACTTCGGACGGGTCGATGCCGGAGCGCTGCACGAGCTCGGCGACGACGAGCTTGCCGAGGTCGAGCGCGGAGAGGTGGGCGTAATGCGTGCCGGACTTCGCGAAGGGAGTGCGCAGACCGCGGATGACGGCGACGCGCGGAACGTATTGCCACGTCATGGGAAACGGAGCATAGCAGACGCGAAGAGCAGCAGAGGCGCGACATACAATGCGTCCGATGACCACCGTCGACGCCAATCCTCTGCGGCAGGGGCTCGAACAGGAGCGCGTGCCCGATCCGTCGTGCCTCGTGATCTTCGGCGCCTCGGGCGACCTGACGCAGCGCAAGCTGATCCCCGGTCTGTACATGCTCGCGCACGACGGCCTGCTGCCGCAGGGACAGACCATCGTCGGCATCGCGCGGCAGGACATGACGGACGAGCAGTTCCGCGCGAGCATGCGCGCCGCATGCGACGAGCACGCGCGCACGCGTCCCGTCGACGATGCGATCTGGGAGAGTTTCGCGCGCGGTCTGTTTTACGTGTCGGGCGAGTTCACCGATCCCGCGGCGTACACGCGACTCAAGGCTCGCCTCGAAGAGTTCGACCGCACGCGCGGCACCGCCGGCCGCCGCATCTACTACCTCGCGGTGCCGCCGCAGTTCTTCGAGAAAATCGCGGAGCTCCTCGGCAAAGAGAACATGGTCTGCGATCCCGAGAAAGGCGGACCGTACACGCGCGTCATCATCGAGAAGCCGTTCGGCCACGATCTCGCCAGCGCGCGTGAGCTCAATCAGGTCGCGGTCTCGACGTTCCGCGAGCGGCAGGTCTTCCGCATCGACCACTACCTCGGCAAGGAGACCGTGCAGAACCTGCTCGTGCTCCGCTTCGCCAACGGCATCTTCGAGCCGTTCTGGAATCGTCAATACATTGACCACGTGCAGTTCACCGTCGCCGAATCGATCGGCGTCGAGAAGCGCGGCAACTACTTCGAGACGGCTGGCATCGCCCGCGACATCATCCAGAACCACATGCTGCAGTTGGTGTCGCTCGTGGCCATGGAGCCGCCGGTCGCTTTCGAGGCGAACGCGGTGCGCGACGAGAAGGTGAAGGTGCTGCGCGCGCTGCGGCCGATCGAGGAAGCGGTGCGCGGCCAGTACGCGGAAGGCTCGGTGATGGGCGAGCGCGCGGCGGCGTATCGCGAGGAAGCGAACGTCGATCCGAATTCGCGCGTCGAGACGTACGCCGCGATCAAGGTGTTCCTCGACAACTGGCGCTGGGCCGGCGTGCCGTTCTACGTCCGCGCGGGCAAGCGGCTGCCGAAGCGCGTCACGGACATCTCCATCCATTTCCGCCCCGCGCCGCATCCGCTCTTCAGCCGCCTCGGCCTGCGCATGCAGCCGAACGTGCTGGCCATCCGCATCCAGCCGGACGAGGGGATCTCGCTGCGCTTCGACTCGAAGCTGCCGGGGCCGACCGTGCGCACCGCGCCGGTGACGATGGAGTTCCGCTACGCGACGTCGTTCGGCGCGGAGCCGCCCGAGGCGTACGAAAGGCTGCTGCTCGAAACGATGCTCGGCGACGCGACGCTGTTCGCGCGGCGCGACGAGATCGAGACGGCGTGGTCGTGGCTGGACCCGTTGCTGCATCGTTGGGCGAACGACCCGGCGCCGCCGCCGTTCTACGAGGCGGGCACGTGGGGGCCGGAGGAGGCGAACGTGCTCATCGAGAAGGACGGGCGGAAGTGGCGAAGGCCGTGAGGAGCATCCGATGATCGACGCAGACGTTCGCGTGCACGCGGGCAGCATCGAGAAGCAGCTCGCGGAGCTCTGGCGGAATGAGAAGCAGGCGCACGACGACGCGGTGACGCGCGCGGCGCTGTGGAACGTCGTCGCGCACACGTGGAACTCGAAACAGCACGCGCACGCGACGGAAGTGCTGGCGAGCGCGAGCGCGTCCGTGCCGCAGCGGACGATCGTCGTCCGCGCCGATCCGAACGCGCCGCACGACATGCAGGCCTGGATCTCCGCGAACTGCCACCTTCTCGGCGACTCGCGGCAGGTGTGCTCGGAAGAGGTGTCGATCGTCGCCGGCGGCGAGCGCGTCGATCACGTCGCGCCGCTGGTCAACGCGCTGCTGCTGCCGGACATGCCGGTGGCGGTGTGGTGGCTCGGCGATCTGCCGAACGACCACGCGTACGTCGAGTCGCTGCTCGAGCCGGCGGACCGGCTGATCGTCGACTCGTCGCAGTTCGACAGCGCGGCGGATTTCGCGCTGGTGGCGCGCATCGCGGAGCAGACCACGACCGCGCCGGCCGATGTGAACTGGGCGCGCGTCGAGGAGTGGCGCGCGGCGAGCGCCGCGGTGTTCGATCCGCCGGCCATGCGCGCGCGGCTGCAGTCGATCGCACACGTGCGCGTGACGACCGCGGGCGGCACGCTCGGCGCGACCTCGGAGGCGGTGCTGTACGTCTCGTGGCTCATGGCGCAGCTCGGCTACGAGATCCCGTTCGAGCTGGCGACGCAGAGTGAGGAAGAAGGGATCAGCGCGGTGGACATCCGCTTCCGCGACAACACCACGGCACTCATCCGCGGCGACCGCGGACGCGGCGTCGTGAAGTGCAGCGCCGCGCACGCGGAGACGGAGCTCGACTGCATCACGCGCAAACGCGGACGCGGGCTGTCCGATCTCATCGTGCGCCTGCTCAAGCAGCCGGAGAGCGACCGCGTGTACCTCGAGGCGCTGCGCATCGCGCGCGACGTGGCCGCCCGCGTCGCCGCCAGCCACGCCGCATGAATCTGCGCGTCTTCGACTCGGCGGAGGAGCTGACGCGCGCCGCGGCGCGGACGATCCTGCAGCGCGTGGAGTCGGGAGCGCGCTCGATCGCGCTCTCCGGCGGCTCGACCCCGCGTCCGCTCTACGATTTCCTTAGTAGTCAACATGCTGACGAATTGGCGCAACACGCGATCACGTGGGTGGTCGTGGACGAGCGCTACGTGCCGATGAGCGACCCGCAGTCGAACGCGGCGATGATCGAGCGGACGCTCTTCGCGCGCGGCCTGCCGCCGTCGCACCGCTTTCTGCGCTTCCGCACGGAGCTCGGCGATCCCGCCGCGACCGCGCGTGAGTTCGAGCGCGAATGGCGGGAGCTCGGACTGGACACGCTCGACGTCGTGCTCCTCGGCTGCGGCGACGACGGCCATACGGCGTCGCTGTTTCCGGGCACGCCGGTGCTCGACGTGGAGGACCGCATCGCCAGTGAGGTGTACGTCGAGAAGCTCACGCAGTGGCGCGTGACGCTCACGAAGCCGGTGCTGCGCGCCGCGAAGCTGCGCCTCGTGCTCGCCGCGGGTGCATCGAAGGCGAAGATCGTTCGCGAGGTGCGCGAGGGTGCACCGCATCCCGTCGCGCTCGCGACGGCGGGCGACGAGCTCGAGACGTGGTGGCTCGTGGATCGGGCGGCGGCGGGGAAAGGGACGGGGGCGGCGACAGCTTGAACGCGCGTCGCCCGTGCCCCGCGCGTAACGCGCTCCCCCTCAGTGCCGCACGCTGGGCCGCCGCGGCGTCCGTGTCTCGATGCGCTCCACCACCATTCCCGATCCACCGTCATACAACACGAGCGCGGCGCCGTCGGGCGCTTCGGCGACGGCGATCTCGCCGTTCGCATCCGGGATGGGGATGACGCGTTGCACTCCCATGTCGGTGAAGCGCGTGAGCGTGCCGGCGCCGGCGACGAGGAACGCATTCGATGCGGTCGCCGCGAGGTGTGGCGGGTGGAGGGCGGCGGGGACGCGGGCGAGCTCGCGGTGCGTGTCGAAGTCGCGGGCGATCCAGTTTGCGCCGGTCGTGTCGGGGAGCACGGAGACGGTGAGGTTCGGCGATGCGGCGACGGTCGCGAAGCCGAATGTGTCGCTCGCGACGTATTCGCTTTCGAAGCAGCAGCCCTGGTGGTCGGCGAACGAGACGACGAAGAACGGGCTGGCGCCTTCCCACGCCTGCTCGCGCGAGCCGACGCCGAGCGTGCGGCCGTTGCGCGACGCGAGCGCGACGCTGGCGAAACGCGTGAGATGCTCGACCGAGTTCCTGCGGCCGTCGCGCGCGAAGCGATAGACCGGCTCGTCGAACGCGACCACGTATTCGCGGCCGTTCCAGGTCACCGCGGCGGGCGTGAACGCGCGCAGGTCGCTCGCGAGGACGAGCGGCGCGTCGAGCGGCACGCCGGCGGACGACACGTGAAGGCCGTACGCGGTGGCGATGTAGGAAGTCGGGTCGTTGTGCGTCCAGACGACGAAGAGGTTCTCGCCGTCGAACGTGACGGCGGGCGCGCCGAGAAAGCGCGCGGCCGCGAGTCGCGTGCCGTGCGTCAGCGGATCGCCGTCGGCGCCGAGCGGCGCGATCCAGAGAGAGGTCTCGACGGCGTTCGTTTCCGACCACACCGCGACGACGCTGCCGGCGGCGGCGATGAGCCGCGGCGCGGAGTGCGTCGCACGGGCGCGGGAGAGGATCTGCTCGTGCTGCCAGCCGAGCGGGTCGCGCGTGGCCACGTGCGCGACGCGATCGCCGTCGCTCGCGGCGGCGAGGACGCCGTTCTCCAACGCGAGCAGCAGCGCGTCCGTGCCGCCGAGCCACGCCGGCGTCGCGACGCGGAACGGCGCTCCCGTGCGCGGGAAGGCGAGCGCGTCGCCGGCGTCCGTCAGCACGAGGAACGCGGAGGCGAGTTGCGCCAGCGCGACCGGTTTCGCGGCGTCTGCGATCGTTTCGTTCGGGCCGCGCGGCTCCGCGTCCGCGTCGAGGTGCTCGACGACGATCGCGCCGTCGCGCGCGTACGCCGCGGCGTAGCCGTCCTCGTCCACCGCGGCGCGCACCTCGGCCCCATCGCCGTAGCTCCGCCAGTGCGGCGCGGCGGAGGTGCCGACGGGCGGAAAGTCGTCCGGATGGAGCAGCGTCAGTTTTCCGTCGCGTTGTGAGGCGGCGCTTTTGTGAGCGGCGCCCGCGAGCGGCACGGGTTCCTGATGGATGGTTTCGTTGAATGCGAGGAGCCAGTGGCCGTGGTTCGTCACGACTTGCGGCACGCCGTAGCCGAGTTGCCGCACGCCGCTCGTGACGTGGCCGAGCGCGTCGACGAGCACCGCATAGGTGCCGTCGTAATCGGCATAAGCGAAGAGAAACGCGCTGCCGTTCCAGACGAGTGCGGCCGGCGTTCCGGCGGGCAGCGCGGCGTCGATGTGCGTGGCCGCGCCGGTGATCGCATCGATGCGCGTGAGGTGCATCGCGTTGCTGAATGCCGGCGTGGAGACGACGTAGTAGTCGCGGCCGTCCGAGCCCACGATGCCGTACGCGTCGTCGAGTGCGAGCGGTGCGTCGTCGAGCGCGGCGCCGGCGTCATCGAGTCGCCGCGCGCGCAAGCCGTCGTCGGCGGACCAGAGCACGAGTGCGCCCTGCGATGCGCGCGCGGCGGTGACGTGCGTGCCGCGGGCGGGCTGCAGATCGCGGGAACCGATCTCAAACAAAACGCGCTGCCCGAACAGCGGCAGCGCGAAGAACGTCAGCGCGAGAACCGCGGCGCGTTTGTGCATGCACCATTGTGCAGCACAAACGCGCCGGATTCACGCGGTCATTGGGCGGGAACGTAGGTCGGATCGAGCGTGCGGTTGTCGACGACGGAGCCGTACGCGGCGATGCGGCCGGAGCCGCCGAGGACGCGCACGGTGACGCGGCCGCCATACACGTTGTCGAAGCCGAGCTGCGACATGATGTGGCCGAACTGAATGAACTCGTTGCCGTCGAGATGCGCCTGCGTCGCGGAGGTGAGCTTCGTGCCGGTGTAGCCGAGGATCTCGATGTCGACGGGCGCGCCGGTGACTTCCACGAGGCCGAGGTTCGCGCGGTAGCTCGGCGACTCCTCGAGCTGCAGGATCTCGAGTGAGCGCTCGCCGTTGCCGACCGCGTCGAGCGCGGTGACGCCGGGGATGAACTGGCCGTACGTGCCGCCCTGCGCGTCGCGGCTGAACGTGCGCGCGGTGACGACGAGCGGCGTGTCGTTCGGCGCGTCGAGCGTGACCGAGCCGCCGGTGGCGTTGAGCTGCCACAGCGTCGGCAGGACGCTGTCGATGGCGCGGATCTCGTGCGGATTGAGGTCGAGCTGCACGGGCGCGGGCGGCGGCGTGCTGTCGCCGGCCTGCGGGTGATAGTTGAGCGTGATCGACACCGGCGTCGACGCGGAGTTGTAGATGCGCATGTCGGTGTGGAAGTTCGAGCCCGCGTTGAGCTCGGCCACGCCCGGCACGACGTAACGCGACTGCGAGACGGCGCCGGTCTGCACGGGGAAGACGAGCAGCGGATCGTTGGTCTGGTTGTCGAGCACCGACGCGTACGCGGTGACCTTGCCGGTCGACGACGTCACTTCGACTTCGACGCGGCCGTCGTCGAGCGACAGGCCGGGGAAGACGTTGCTGAACGAGGTCGGCATGTGCTGGTACGGGTCGAGGTGCAGCGGCGTCTCGGCGAGCACGTGGTTGTTCGCGTCGAGCGCGCGTGCGACGAGCTCCGCGGGCGCGCCGGCGCCTTCGACGAAGCCGAGGTTCGTGCGATACGTGGCGCTCTGCGCGACCTGCTGGAGGCTCAGCTGCGGCACGATGCCGTTGCTGAAGTTGGGGATGAACGCGGTCAGCGGAATGGCCGGAATGTACTGGCCGAGCGTGCCCTGCGGCGTGACGCTGTAGGTGCGGCTCGATGCGTACGTGAGCAGCGGGTTCGGCGCGCCGCCGCTGATGGTGGCGATGGGGCGGATCTCGATGGTGCCGAGTCCCGGCTCGCCGGCCACGCCCGCGCCGTACCACGCGCGCACGGCGTCGTCGAGCGAGATCGAGTCGTTCGGGCCGATGTCGAGCGTCGTCGACTTGCCGGTCTGCGTGCCGTCGTTGCCGGACGGGGTGAAGTTCAGCTCGTACGTCACCGTCTCATCGTGCGCGTTGACGATGCGCAGGTCGGACTGGAAGCGCGTACCGATGCCGTCGGCGTGGGCGGTGGCGGGGATGACCATCGTGCCAGCCGGCGGGTTCGTGTCGCGCGGCTGCGGCGTGATCGGCGTGACGAGGCTCATCGAGAACGGCACGGTCGACGAGACGCTCGTCGCATTCGTCACCGCGCCGTGCGCCGTCGCGCCCGACGGCTGCGTGCGCGTCACGTGCACGGTGCCGGTGGTCGTGCCGATGGCGAGCGCGGAGGTGTCGGCGGAGATGACGACGTTCGCGCCGGTCGACGGAAGCGGGCCCGCTGCCGGGGAGAACGAGAGCCACGGCACGTCGGTGGTGATGCTGAACGTGTCGCCGGCCGTCGCGTGCGTGCCGAAGCCGGGGACGATGTAGTTCTGCGTCAGCGACTGCGAGGTCGTCGCGGGCACGCTGATGTGGAACTCGGTGCTGTTCGGCGACTGCGGCTGCGTGACCGCGGTCGAGGTCGTGTTCGAGTAGTCGCTCGGCTGCTGCGTGCAGCCGTTGATCGCGCGCACGCGATAGTAGAAACGCGTGTCGGTCGTGACTTCACCGTGCGAGAGCTGCTTCTGCAGCGCGTTCACCACCATCGTCGTGACCGGTCCCGAGAAGTCCTCGGTGCGCGACTCCTGCAGCTCGAACGTCGGCGACTTCACGAGATCGCCCGTCCAGCCGACGAAGTAGCTGACGTTGTACGGCACGGTCGGCGCGGTGTGGATCTTCGGCTTCGTGAGCTCGGGGCAGAGCGCGGTGACGGCGACGGTGACGCTGTCGACGGTGGCGCAGCCGTTCGACACGCGCACCCAGTACTTCGTGGTGCCTGCAGTCGGGATGGGTCCGATGATCAGCGTGCCGGCGGGAACGGGAGGTCCCGGAGGCGTCGCGCTCTGCACCGGATGCGACGTGTCGCCGGTGTCGCCGGCGTACCACTGATACGTGATCGTCGGATCGCCCGACGCGACGACGTGCAGCTGCACGGTCTCGCCGACGGTGGTCTGCACGCTGCCGGGCTGGCTGGTGATCGTGACGGGAACGCACTGCGTGCCGACGGTGATCGTGGCCAGCGCGCTGTCGGCGCTGCCGCAGTTGCTGCTGACGCGCGCCCAGTACGTGGCGGTGCTGTTCAGCGCGGGAGTCGTGAAGTCGGGGCCGTTGCCGACCGGCGTCGACGTGTTGCCGACCGGGCCGGTGTACCACGTGAACGTCAGCGTGCCGGTGCCGGTCGCGGCGACGTGGAGCGTGGCGGTGCCGCCCGCCGCGACGTGCTGGCTCGCGGGCTGCGTCGTGATCGACGGAGCGTCGCAGGCGCCGGGGTGCACTTCGATGCTCGCGCTGTTCGCGCTGCCGCACGCGTTGGAGACCTTCACCCAGTACGTGTGCGAGCTCGTGATCGGCGGCGTCGTGTACGAGCTGTTCGTGCCCACGGGGTTCGACGTGTTGCCGGTCGGGCCTTCGTACCACTGATAGCTGAGCGGCGAGGTGCTGCTCGCGTCGACCTGCACGGCGAGATGCGCCGACGTGTTGAACGTCACCGAACCGCCGCCGGTCGTGCCGTTGATGACCGGCCCGGTGCACACGCTCGGGTTGACGGTGATGGTCGCGCTGTCGGCGGTGCCGCAGGAGTTCGTGACGCGCACCCAGAAGTTGCGCGTGGTGGTGATCGGCGAGGTCGTGTAGCTCGCGCTGTTCGTGCCGACCGGCGTGGACGTGTTGCCGCTCGTGCCTTCATACCACTGATACGTGATCGGCGCGGAGCTGTCGGAGTTGACGGTGACGGAGAGGTGCGCGGGCGTGCCGTTCGTGACGGTGCCGCCGCCGCTGGTCGACTGCACGCTGACCGGCGTGCAGGGGAGGCCGTTGCCGTAGATCTCGGCCGCCGCTTCCTTGTCCCAACTTCCGAGCTTAGCCATAGCACTCGAAGGAAGCGAGGAACTCATCAGGTTGCCCGAGGTGGGCGCGTGCGTGAAGCCAACGCTGTGACCAAGCTCGTGCGCAAGAATGGCCTCAAAGAGGTTTTGCCCGAGGCTCGCGCTGTGCTTTACGAGCACGTCTGAGGAAGTGATGTTGTAGAACGTGGTGCCGCGAAACGTGTGCTCGTTCGAAGAGCCGTTGAAGTAGACGATGCCGCAGCCAATCGCAGCATCACAGCTCGGATGTGGGTTCGAGCCGTCCCAATCGAAAACGATGTCATTGACGTCGTCATTTGTGCGGCCGGTCTTCGACTCGGTGCCGTTCGGCGTCAGATTGATGTACGAGTTTGCGTCGTTGTTCCACGCGCTCATGGCGTCGTTCAACGCTTCGATTTGATTCAGCGAGCTCGTCGGAGTTTGCGTTCCGCTGATTCGAAAGCCGCACATGCTGGGAGTGTGACTCGGGTTAACCGGTTCCGTGCAGACATTGCACTGCGCCGGCGGCGTGCAGTTCCAGCGCAGCGGCGTGTTGTCGCTCGCCTTCAGCACGTACGTGCTGAGCGCCGCATTCGTCTCCGGCGTGAACGCTTTCTCCGCGATGACGTTCGGACGCGTGGCCGGCTGGCCGTCCGCGAGCGCGCGCACGTAGTCGACGAACTCGCGCGCGGGAAGCGCGCCCTGCGGCACGTCCGTGCCGTCGGCGGACTCGATGCCTTCGGTCTCGCGCGTCAGGCGATCGCCGGCGAAGCGGAAGACGCCGAGGGCCATGTTCGCGGTGTAGTACGTGCCGTCGCCGCGGTCGCGGAGGAACGCTAGGACGCGCGTGCCTTTCGCGTAGCTCGCGGAACCGGGAATGGCGACGCCGTGGCCGTTGGCCATGCCGCCTTCCTCGGTCACGACGATCGTCATGGGCGCGGCGCCTTTGACCACGTCGACGACGTGCAGGCGGTGATCCGTGACGATCATGTGGTCGGGCAGCTCGCGCGTGGCGACGTGGTCGACGGTGGCGACGACGACGAGGTCGGCGCGGCCGAGGAGCTCGGCGTCGGCGGGCACGCGCATGGTGGCGGCGTGCAGCGCGGAGACCGCGAGCAGCAGAACGATCAGAACGACAGACAAACGGCGCATCGAGACACTCCTCTTGCGGGATTGGAACCGCGCGTTATTGTAAGACAACTCCGAGGTGAAAAGAACTTTGCGCTATCATGCGGCCGATGCAGGAACCCGCGCCGCTGCATGAACATGCGATCAGTAATCTCCGTTACATCCGCGACGCGATGGAGCGCGCCAGCGCGTTCACGTCGATTCCGGGGTGGGGCGGCGTCGCGGTCGGCGTGACCGCCGTCGCGGCCGCGGTGGTCGCGCAGCCGTTCGCGGGCACGCGCCGCTGGCTGCTGACGTGGCTCGCGGAAGCGGTCGTCGCGGCGGCGATCGCGGGCGTGACCATGCTCCGCAAGGCGCGCCGCGCGCACGTGTCGTTCACCAGCGGGCCCGCGCGCCGCTTCTTCAGCAGTTACCTCGCGCCGATCGTCGCGGGCGCGGCGCTGACGTACGTCCTCGGCAGTGCGCACGTTTACACGCCGCTCGCCGCGGCGTGGCTGCTGCTGTACGGCGCATCGTTCGTCGGCAGCGGCGCGTACTCGATCCGCGTGGTGCCGGTGATGGGCGTGTGCTTCATGCTCCTCGGCATCGCCGCGTGCTTCGTTCCGCCGTCCGCCGGCAACGCGCTCCTCGGCGCGGGCTTCGGCGGACTGCATCTCGTGTTCGGCTGGATCATCGCAAGGAGCTACGGTGGCTAAATCAGCAGCAGCGCGCAAAGCACAGCCGGTCGTCGAGCCGGCCATCCCCGACTTCGACCGTCTCATCCACGAGAAGACGCGTCTCGCGATCGTGAGCGCGCTGGCCGTCAATCCCACGCTTTCGTTCAACGAGCTGAAGGCGATTCTCAAGACCACCGACGGCAACGTCAGCGTCCACGCCCGCAAGCTCGAGGAAGCCGGATATCTCATCTGCCGCAAGTCCTTCGAAGGCCGCATGCCGAGGACCGAGTACGCGCTCACCGCCGCCGGCAAGCGCGCGCTCGAGAAGTACCTCGGGCACATGGAAGCTCTCATCCGCGCCACGCGCGGCGAGTGAGGCGGACGCGTTCGCGCCCGCCTCACTGCGCCGGAACGTAGGTCGGATCGTTCGTCTGCATGTCGATCACGCTCGCGTACGCGGTGACGCGGCCGGTGCCGCCGATCACGCGCACGGTCACGCGAGCGTTGTACGTGTTCGCCAGTCCCACGCTCTGCAGGAGCGAGTTCAGCTGACGGAACTCGTTCGGGCCGAGCGTGAGCTCCGTGACCGCGGTGACTTTCGCGTCCGGCGGCAGCACGGAGAGCTCGATGGTGACGGGGTTGCCGGTGACTTCGGCGAGGCCGATGTTCGAGCGGAAACGATCGCTCTCCTCGACCTGCAGCAGCTGCAGCGGACGGTTCTCGATGCCCGCCGCTTCCGCCGGCGTGACGCCGGAGATGAACTGGCCGTACGTGCCGTGCGTGGTCTGGTTGTACGTGCGCGCGGTGGCGATGAGGCGCGCCGGTGACGCGGTCTCGACGTGCACCGCGCCGCCGTCGTTCGACGCGCCGAACACGCTCGACAGCGTGCGATCGAGCTCGCGTACCTGGCCCGCGGGAATGGTGATGCTCTGCGTGCGCGGCGTGCCGCCGTTCTGCGAGTAGAACGACAGCAACGCGTCGACGTCGGTCGTGCTGGCGTTGAAGAGACGCATGTCGGTCTGCCAGTTCGCGGTGCCGTTGTCGAGGTCCGCGACGCCGGGGATGACCCACTTCGTCGCGCCCTGATCGTTCAGCGTGACAGGCGAGACGAGCAGCGGATCGTTGGTCTGGTTGTCGAGCACCGACGCGTACGCCGTGATCTTGCCGCCGGGCGAGGTGACGGCGACTTCGACGCGACCGTCATCGAGCGACGGCACGCCGAGCTGGCCGAGGTTGAGCTGGCGATGCTCGCCGCCGGCGAGCTCGATCGGGAACGCGCCGAGCTGCTGGCCGTTGCTGCCGAAGACGGTGAGCGTGAGCGACGCCGGCTCGCCGGAACCTTCGACGATGCCGAGGTTCGTGCGATAGCGGTCGGACTGTGCGACCTGCTGCAGCGAGATGACGGACCGGCTGCCGTTCACGAGGCCGCCGACGAAGTTCGCGAACGGAATGGCCGGGATGTACTGGCCGAACGTGCCGTTGGGCGTGACGTTGAACGTGCGCGACGACGCGAACGAGGTGAGGTCGGCAAGACCGGAGAACGCGGCGCTCGACGTGAACGGCGCCGTCTGCGTGAGCGGGCGCACTTCGAGCACGCCGGCGATGCTGCCCGAGCCGGTGCCGAACCACGTGCGCAGGATGTCGTCGAGCGCGATGGTGTTCCCCGGCTCGATCGAGAACGTGGTCTGCCGTCCGTCGCTGATCCCGTCCTCGCCGCTCGGCGTGAACGTGAGCTGGTACTGCACGACCTCGGGCGACGCGTTCGTCACGCGTACGTCGGACTCGAACTGCGAGTTGATGCCGGTCGCGTGGGCGACGGCGGGGATGATGAGCGCGTCGGGCGGCGGCGTGTCGTGCGGTACCGGCGACACCGGCGTGACGAGGTTCATCGTCATCGTCGAGGTGAAGACGCTCGACGCCTTACGCGCGGCGTTCGACGACGACGCGCCGGTGAGCGCGACGCGCACGCCGCCGAGGCTCGTGCCGACCGGGAGTGAGGCGGCGTCGGCGACGACGTGCAGCGTGATGCCGCTCGGAGGCACGACGCCGGAGGCCGGAGTAACCGTGAGCCACGGCTGATTCGGCGTCGCGGTGAAGCCTTGTCCGGCGAACTCGCTGCCGAGCGGAATGGAGAACGACGTCGTGCCGCTCTGGCCGAAGGGCGCGGACGCTTCGCCGGCGTTCGGCAGGATGAAGATCGCGGAGGTGGAACCGTACGCGCTGACGGTCGGCGACGGCTGGCAGCGCGTGTCGATCGCGCGAACGCGCGCGTACAGCGCGACCGGCGCGTGGCCGTCGTTCGGACGCACGAGCGGCTGCTGCGTGCCGGTGGTGGTGATGAGCTGCGCGTCGCTGAAGTTCGCGCTGGAGGCGACCTGCAGTTGATACGCGGTGGCGCCGGCGGACGGCGTCCATTGCAGCAGGAACGGCAGATTGGCGGAAATCTGTCCGGGTGCCGTGATGGAAGGCGGTTCCAGCGGCGCGCACGCGGCCGGCGTTGCGACGATCGTCACGCGGCGGTCGTCGGAGTCGAGCGCGGGGCACGTGCCGCCGAAGCTCGCGCGCACGAACCAGCGCAGACGTCCCGGCGTCAGCGCGATGCCGTTGACGGCCGTGGCGGTGGTCGAGGCGATGCGCTGCGGCGCGTCGTGGCCGCGGACGACGAAGACTTCGTAGCCGGTGGCGCCGGCGACGCCGTTCCATGCAAACGCCGCGGGGGAGGTGACCTCCGCATTGCGAAGCGGCGCGACGAGAACGGCGCGCTTGTGCGCGGCGCATGCGTCGGCGAGCGTGGCGGTGAAGGTCGCGCGCTGCGAGTCGCGCGCGGGGCAGCGGTCGACGAGCACGCGCACGAACCACGTCAGCGTGCCGGCCGGCACGACGTGCGCGAGCGAGGTCGTGGCGGTGGTGCCGGCGAGCGCCGGCGTGCCGTGGTTGTGCGAGAGCCAGAGCTCGTAGCCGAGCGCGCCGTCGACGGACGACCAGCTGAACGTGACGTTGCCCGCGGCGACGTTCGCGCCGTTCGCGGGAGAGACGAGCGACGGCACGGCGGTGCCGCAGCTCTGCGCGGCGGGCACCGTGAAGCGTGAGGTCGCGGACGTCGTCGACGCGCAGCCGTCGTACAGCGCTTCGATCCACCAGCGGATGCTGCCGTGCGCGATCGTGGCGTGCAGAATCGTGTCGGACGTGGTGCCGAGGAGCGCGGCGGGCGCGTCGTCGACCTCGGCCCACACGCGGTACTCGCTCGCGCCGCTCGCGGCGGTCCACTGGAAGTCGATCGACGAGCTCGCGACGACAGCGTTGTTCGCGGGGGCGATGGGCGCGGCGGTCGCGCGCGAGGCGCACGGATCGGGACGCGCGACGTTGAACGCGAGGCCGTCGCTGCGCACCGGCGGGCAGCCGCTGAAGAGCGCGTCGACATACGCGACCACGGCGCCCGGCGGCACGTTGGCAGTGAGGAAGATCGCGCCGTCGGTCGTGCCGACGTCCTGCAAGCCGCCGCCGTCGACGTCGACCCAGACGCGATAGCCGATCGCCTGCGGCACGGGCATCCACGAGAAGGTCACCGGCGCGTTGATCGTCGAGTTGAGCGCGGGCGCGGTGATCTGCGTTTTCGTGTGCGCGTCGCAGTTCGCATTCGGCGTGACGTCGAACGTGCGCGTCGCGGAGGTGAGCGCGTCGCAGCCGCTGGTGAAGCGCGCGACGACGAACCAGTGATTCGTCCCGCTCGGTGCGACGTGCGTCAGCGTCGCCGACGTGGTGCTGCCGGCGAGCTGGTCGTCGAGCCACAGCTCGTACTCCGCGGCGCCGCTGACCGGCGACCACGTGAACGTGACGGGCGAGGTGAGGTTCGTCGCGCCGTCCGCCGGTGCGACGAGCGACGGCGGCACGCTCGTGCAGTTCGGCGCCGGCGAGACGACGTTCGTCGCGGCGCTGGCGCTGTTGTTCGTCGCGTCGGGATCGGGCGTGGCCGCGTCGATGGCGACATGGTTCACGATCGTGCCCGGCTGCTGCGGCGCGGTGACGGTGAGGAGAATCGTGCTGCTCGCGCCCGCGGCGGCGTTGCCGCTGCAGAAGATCGAGCTGCCGGCGGCGCCGCACGTCCACGGTCCGTCGTCGATCGAGAGGAGCGTGGTGCCGGCGGGGAGGTCGTCCGTGATGGAAACGCCGGCTGCCGCCGACGGTCCGTGGTTGACGACATTGATCGTGTAGACGAGCGTCGCGCCGGTGTTGACGGACGAGGGCGCGGTCTTCGTGATCGCGAGGTCCGCGCCGTTGTTGTTGTTGCCGCCGCTGTTGACGACCGACTTCGTGCTGCTCGACGAGCAGCCGCCGGCGGTGACGGTGACGTGCAGCACGGTGTTGCCCGACGCGCCGGCGGTGAACGCGATCGCACTCGTGCCCTGGCCGGCGTCGAGATGGCCGTTCGTCACCGACCACGCGTACGTCGCGCCCGCGGTCGCGGCCACGCTGGCGGCGTTGCCGGAGGACGATGCGGTGACGGATGACGGCGCCGTGATGACGGCGCTCGGCGCGGCGCTCAGCGTCACGGTGTGCGACGCGGTGGCGGAGCAGCCGGCGGCCGTGGTGACGGTAACGCTGTAAACCGCGGACGGCGCGAGCTGCGCGAGCGTGATCGTGGGCGTCGTCGCGCCGTTCGACCACTGATAGCTCGCGTAGCCGCTGCCGGCGTCGAGGGTGAACTGCGTGCTCGGGCACGCGGTCGTCGGACCGGTGATGGTCACGACCGGCGGCTGCACGATCGGCACGCTGGTCGAGCCGTTGCTCGTGCACGTGCCCTGCGTCGCGGTGACACTGAGGGCGACGTTGCCGGTGGCGCCGGCGGTGAAGGTGATGCTGTTCGTGCCCTGGCCCGCGGTGAGCGTGCCGTTGGTCACGATCCAGTTGTACGTCGCGCCGGCCTGCGTCGGTGCCGAGGCGACGTGGCCCGTCGAGCCCGCGCAGACGGTGGCGGGCGCGGTGATTGTCGCGACCGGCGTCGACGACACGGTGACGGTGTGCGGCGCGCTCGTCGTCGTGCACGTGCCGTTGCCGACGGTGACGCTGTAGCTCGTCGTCGACGACGGCGTGACGGTGATCTGCTGCGTCGTCGCGCCGTTGGACCAGAGATACGACGCGAAGCCCGCGCCCGCGTCGAGCGTGACCGGCGTGCCGGCGCACGTCGCGGACGGACCGGCGATCGCCGCGACCGGAGCCGCGGTGACGTTCACGGTCTTCGACGCGCTGTTGCTGCAGCCGTTCGCGTCGGTGACGGTGACGGTGAACGTCGTCGTGCTCGTCGGCGAAACGGTGATCGACTGCGTCGCCGCGCCGGTCGACCAGAGATACGACGCGTAGCCGCTGCCCGCGTTGAGCGTGACGCTGTTGCCCGCGCACGACGCGCTCGGACCGCTGATCGAGACCGGCGGCGGCGTGCACGCGGTGACGACGACGGCGTTCGAGACTTCCGACGTGCCGTCGCCGATGGTGTTGCAGGCATTGTCCGCGTAGCTCGTCGCCGTCGCGACAATCGTGTTGCCGAGCGCGATGCCGGACGGCAGGAGCGACGTCCCGTTGCCGAACGCGTTCGCCGCGGTGCAGACGCGCGTGAGGAACGTCTGCGGCTGACCGCTGCTGGCTTTGAAGAACTCGACGAGGATCGAGCCGTTGCTCGTCGCGCTCGAGTCGATGTTGTAGCTCAAGTGCAGGTTCCCGCCGCCGTCGAGGAACGCGCCGGTGAGCGTGGGCGAGTTCTGGCGGCCGTTCGGGCCGGTGTCGCCGTCGCCGATGTCGTTCGGCGTCGCGCCGTCAGCGCCGAGGTCGATCGGGAGTCCGGAGGGCGCGAGGATCGTGTTGCCGGTGATCTCGTTGCCGGAGCCGGCGACGACGTTGATGCCGTTCGTGGCGTTGCCGCTGATCGTGTTGCCGCCGTTGGCGGTGCCGCCGATCACGGAGTCGCTCGCGCCGTTGATCACGAGACCGGCCTGCACGTTGCCCATGAGCGTCACGCCGTCGGACGCGAGGCCGATGAGATTCGAATGCACGACGGCGCCGGTCGTGCCGCTGCCGGAGAGCTCGACGCCGTTGCCGTTGCCGGAGATCGTGTTGTGGTGGATCTGCGTCGCGCCGGCGTTGTCGTTGACGGCGACGCCGGCGAGCGAGGCGCCGAACGCGATCGTGCCGGAGGCGGAAGGTCCGATGGAGTTGTACGAGACAACGTTCGCGTCGGCGGTGGCGTTGGTGGCGCCGCCTTCGATGAAGACGCCGTAGCTCGTGTTGCCGGAGATGACGTTGGCTTCCGCCGCGGAGCCGCCGATGGTGTTCGAGCTCGCCTGCGCGACGAACTTCACGCCGGTGCCGTTCGCGCGCGCGAGGTTGCCGCTCGCGTCGACGCCGATGAAGTTGCCGGCGACGACGTTGCCGGTGGCGCTCGATTCGACCTGCACGCCGGCCGTCGTGTTGCCGGAGATCACGTTCCGCTTCGCGGCCGTGCCGCCGCCGATCGTGTTGTTGTTTCCTCGAATCAGCATGCCGATGCCATTCGCCGCGGTGACGTCCGTGAGATCGATGCCGATGAAGTTCGATTCGATCTTCGCGTTGTTGCCGTCGATCTCGATGCCGCTCGTGGCCTTGGTGATGGCGAGGCCGCGAATGGTGACGTTGTTGCCGCTGACGTGCAGCCCCGCGGTGTTGCCGGGGTCGAGCGACAGGTCGAGCTGGAGGACCGGCGCGCCGCTGTAGCCGGGCTGCGTCGTCGCGTCGAGGATCGTGCCGGTGACGAGCGCGGGGAGATCGCTCGTGGGCTGGATCATCACGCCGGAGCCGATGTTGAACGCGATCGTGCACGGGCTCGCGCAGACGTTGCTCTGCGCGTCGAGCAGCGCCTGACGCAGCGAGCCGTCGCCGGAGTCGTTGACGTTCGTCACGGTGACGCTGCTGCCGCCGACGGAGATCGGCGCGGGGATGCTGTTGTTGCCGGGGTTCGGATCGGTCTCGATCGCGGTGACGCTGCCGTTCGGCGTCTGCGTGCCGGTGGTCGTCCCGGTGGTGAGATTCACGACGACGTTGACCGAGCCGAGCGGCGCGATCGTGCCGACGTTGCAGGTGAGCGTGCCGGCCGCGAAGCCGCACGAGCCGCTGGCGGGCGTGGCGCCGTTGAACGCGAGGGACGACGGGATCGTCGCGGTGAGGGTGACGCCGGTCGCGGACTGCGGTCCGTGGTTCGTGAGGACGAACGTGATCGACACCGGCGTGCTGGTGGCGACGCTGCCGGCCGGCGTCTGCGACGTCAGCTCGACGTCGGCCTGCGGCGCGTCGAGCGTGACGGTTGCGCTGCCGCTGTCGTTCCCGGCGTTCGTGTCGTTCGCGGAGGCGACCGTGGCGGTGTTGAGGATCGTGCTCGGGACCGACGGCGTGGTCGCGCTGATCGTGATCGCGGGCGCCGCGCCGGTGGCGAGCATCGACGTCGCGGTGCACGTCACGGTGAGCGTCACGACGTTGCAGTTCCAGCCGGTGCCGCTCGCGGTGATGCCGCTGTGGCCGGCGGGAAGGAGGTCGGTGACGGTGACGCCGCTCGCGGCATCGGGACCGGCGTTGCTGACGGTCAGCGTGTAGTTGATCGGATTGCCGGCGAGCACGTTCGACGGCGCCGTCTTGGCGATGGAGAGATCGGCGTTGCCGCTGACGGTGAGCAGCAATCCGTTCGTGTCGAAGGCGTCGCTGAACGTGCGGCCGAGGGCGAGCGCGGGGTAGCCGTACGGATGATTGAAGTCGCCCGCATGCGTGCCGCCGGGGATGCTCAGCGCGCGGAACGAGTCGCCGCCGTTCGGCTGATACGGACCGTTGAGACTGACGGTCAGCGTGCCGGCGAGCGACGGGTTCGACGCGGTGACGAGCTGCGAGTACTGCGTGCCGGGCGTCGTGCCGCCGAGCCAGAGATGGAGCGTGCCGGTGCCGCTCTGCGTGTACGCGCCGGCGACGTTGACGATGCCGCTCTGCAGATCGAGCGTGCCGTTGTTCGTGAACGCGATCGACGAAATCGCCGTCGTGCCGAACGTCGTCGACTTCGTGATGGTCCCGTTGTTGACGATGGTTCCGGCGGCGCCGCCGTTGGTCAACGTGTTGTCTGCTTTGAGGTCGAGCGCGCCGTTGTTCGCGATCGAGCCGCCGGACTGCAGGAACATCGTGCCGCTGCCGTTCACCTCGAGCGTGCCGCCGGCGACGGTCTGCAGCGCGCGCATGAGCACTTTCGTGTTCGCGCTGCTGAGCGTCAGCTTCGCGCCGTTCGCGACGGACGTCGTGCCGCTGCCCTGCTGGGTGCCGGTGGACCAGTCGGCGAGGCTGCCGACGGTGAACGTGCCGGTGCCGTCGAGCGTGCCGCCGTTCTGCTGGAACTTCGGAATGGTGACGCTGCCGTTGATGAGCAACGCGCCGCCGCTGAGCTGCACGAGGCCGCTGCCCGTGACGGTCGTGCCGGAAAGCGTGTAGCTGTCGGAGTTGACGGCGAAGACCGCGCCGCTCGTGAGCGACAGCGTGCCGCTCGCGGTGCCGCCGGCGAGATCGAGCGTGCCGGTTTGCAGATCGAGCGTGCCCGTGCTGTTGAGCGTGATGCCGCCGAGGATCGTCGAGCCGGTGGTGACCGACTTGCGCAGCGTAGCGTTGTTCGTGAACGCGCCGGCGGCGCCGTTGTCGGCGATCGTCGAATCAGCCTCGAGGCCGAAGAGGCCGTTGTTGGTGATGTTGCCGCCGCTTTGCAGGAACAGCGTACCGGTGCCGGTGACCGTGGCCACGCCGCCGCTGCTGATGACGAGCGAACGCGCGAGCACTTTCGTGTTGCCGGTGCCGAGCGTCAGGACGCCGAGGTTCGGAATCGTCGTCGTGCCGCTGCCGGAGAACGTGCCGCTGTTCCACTGCAGGTTGGCGCTCGTGAAGTTGCCGCTGCCGTTCACGGTCCCGGCATCGACGCGGAGGAGCGGGATCGACGGCGAGCCGTCGATGGTCAGCGTGCCGCCGGTCACCTTCAACGTTCCGCTGCCGCTCACGGTCGTGCCGGCGCTGAGCGTGACGGTGTCGGAGTCGACGAGGAGCTCGCCCGTGAGCGACAGCGCGCCAACGTTGTTGATCGTGGCGGGATTCAGCGTGCCGGTGAGCACCTGGATGTTGCCGTTGTTGTTCAGCGTGATCCCGCTGAGGAGCGTCGCCGTGGCGCTGCCAGCGGACTTGCGGAAGAGATTGTTGTTCGTGAACGCGCCGGCGCCGCCGTTGTCCGCCATCGTGGCGTCGGACGCGGCGTCGAAGGTGCCGTTGTTCGTGATCGTGCCGCCGCTCTGCAGGAAGAACGTGCCGCCGCTCCACGTGGCGGTGCCGCCGGTGGCGATCGTCAGCGCGCGTGCGAGGGTCTTCGTGTTCGCGGTCGAGAACGAGATGTTCGCGGCGTTCGGAATGGTCGACGTGCCGCTGCCGGACATCGTGCCGGTGGTCCACGAGCCGCCGGCGAGCGAGATCGTGCCGCTGCCGTTCAGCGTGCCGCCGTCCATCTTGAAGTTGGGAACGGAGAACGTGCCGTCGGCGGTCAGCGTCCCGCCCGTGACATGCAGCGCGCCGGTACCGCTGAAGGACGTGCCGGTGCCGAGGGTGAAGGTGTCGGAGTCGATCGTGAGTTCGGAACTGCTGCCGATGCTGATCGCCGCGGTCGCGGTGCCGTTCGCTGGATTGATGCTGCCGGTCTGGATGTCGAGCGTGCCGGAGTGATGGTTGAACGCGACGTTGCCGAACGTCGTGACGCCGGTGGTGACGCTCTTCGTGACGCTCGCGTAGTTGTCGAACGCGCCGGCGCCGCCGTTGTCGGCGAGGGTGGCGTCGCTCTGGATCGCGAACGTGCCGTGGTTCGCGATCGCGGCGCCGGTCTGCAAAAAGAACGTTCCGCCGCTCCACGTGAGGTTTCCGCCGGTGGCGACGGTGAGGAGGCGCGCGGAGAGCACCTTCGTGTTCGCGCTGCTGAGCGTCGCGGTCGCGCCGGAGTTGATGTTGAGCGCGGCGCTGCCGCCGATCGTGCCGGTGATCCAGTTCAGCGTGCCGCCGGAGTTGACGTCGAGCGAGCCGTTGCCGCTGAGATTCGAGTTGAGCGTGAAGACGCCGTTCGCGTCGACGCTGCTCGGCGCGCCGATCGAGAGCGAGCCGTTGACGCCGAGCGTCTGCGTGCCGCTCGCCGCGCCGACGTGCAGCGCGTTGAAGCTCGCGGGCGATGAGAGCGTGACGGTGTAGGTGCCGCTCGCGTCGATGTAGACGTTGTCGTTCGTCGTCGGCACGTGCGCGGGCAGCCAGTTCGAGGCGAGCTCCCACGCGCCGGTGAGGCCGGTCCAGTGCACGTCGCCGCTGACGGTGGCGGACGGCGAGAGCTCGGAGGTGCCTTCGCTGTTCGTCGCGCAGCCGGCGTCGCTGTACGCGCTCACGCCGAGGACGACTTTGTCGCCGGTCGTGAGCGAGCCGGCGGGGAAGGTGTAGGTCGTCGCCAGCGTCGGGCCGGCGAGGCAGGTGCTGCTGCCGACGTATGCGGCCGCCTGTCCCGTTCCATCGGCTTTGTAGACGTCGACGAGGAAGTAGTTCGCGTTGGTGCCGCCGCTCGAGTCGAGCGAGAAGGTGACGTCGAGATTCGCGCCGTTGAGGTGCGCGCTGGAGACGCTCGGGTAGTTCTGCTTGCCGTTCGGACCGGTGTCGGAGTCGGTGGCGTCGTTCGCGGTCGGGCCGTCGTCGCCGAGGTCGATGGCGTTGCCGCCGTTGCCGTAGATGGCGTTCGTGCGGATGGCGTTGCCGATCGCGGTGTCGATGACGGACACACCGTCGCCGGTGTTGTACGCGATCGTGTTCGCCATCATCCAGCCGATGCCGTTGCCGCTGGCGTTGCCTTGCAGGCGAATGCCGCTGCCGCTGTTGCCGTGCGCGGTGGTGCCGTCGACGGCGACGCCGATGCGGTTGTTCTGGATCGAATCGCCGGTGCCTTCGCTGCGGATGCCGTCGCCGCTGTTGCCGACGATCGTGTTCGCGTCCGCCGGCGACGCGCCGCCGATCGTGTTCGCGCCGGCGCCGGGGGCGATGTAGATGCCGTGGCCGTTCGCGAGGAAGCCGAGCCCGAGGCCGTCGCCGCCGATGATGTTCGCGCGGACGACCGTGCCGCTGGCGTAGAGCTCCACGCCGTTGCCGTTGTTGCCGCTGATGATGTTGCCGGTGCCGGCGACGCCGACCGAGATCGCCGTGCAGCCGTTGCCGACCGTGACGCCGGTGGTGTTCGGGGTCACGTTGGTGACGGTCGCGCTCGTGCCGATGTAGTTCCCTTCGACGGTGATGTTGCTCGAGGCGTTGATGATGGAGACGCCTGCGTTTGTGTTGCCGCTGATCAGGTTGCGGTCCGCGGGCGCGGTACCGCCGATCGTGACGCCGTTCGCGCCGTCGACATACACGCCGATGCCGTTCGCCGCGGCGATGCCGCCGTCGGTGCCGATCGAGCAGCCGGAGAGGATCGAGCCGGTGTTCGTGCCGCTGAAGCGGACGCCGTAGCTCGTGAAGTGCCGGATGACCAAGCCGCGGATCTTCGCGCCGATGGCCTGCACGTCGAGCGCGGCGGCGGTCGAGCTGCCGCCGTCGAGCGTGATGCCGAGGAACGCGTTGAAGGCGAGGCCGAACGCGTTCGTATTCGCGAGCGACGCCGGGGCCGTGAAGCCGTCGATGGTGAGATTCGACGCGGTGATCGTCGGGAGCGCGGAGGTGAGATTGATCGTGCCGCTGACGCTGAAGTTGATCGTGCACGGCGAGGTGCAGCCGCCGCCGTTCGCGGTCGCGATCGCATCGCGCAGCGTGCCGGCGCCGGAGTCGGCGAGACTCGTCACCGTCAGCGTCGTGGCCGCGGTGACGTTGAAGAGCGTGCTGTCGCCGAAGGCCAGCGTATCGCCGCTCGTCGCGGTCGCGCGCAGCACGACGCCGTTCTCCGCGGTGCCGTACGTGACGTTGTTGATCGTGAGCGTGCTGTTGTTCGTGAAGATGGTGCCGCTGGTCGTGCCGCCGAGCGGTCCCGCGCCGGCGAGGACGGACAGCGCGACGACGGTGCCGCTGCTGACAGAGGTCGGCGTGCCGGAGTCGTTCTGCGACTCGATGTTGACCGCGAACGGTGCGCCGACGCCCGGATCGGAGCCGCCGTTGACGCCGGTGATGGCGAGCTTCGACGCGCCGCCGGTGCTGCCGGGCTGCCCGATGATCCAGTCGCTGAAGTAGCCGGTGACGTTCGTGAGGCCGGCGTTGTGATTGACCTCGTCCACGACGTCGCCTTTCCGCGTCCAGATGCCGGCCGAATATTGCGCGAGTCCGTACTGCGACTCGGTGCCGGTGGTGACGTCGCCGGCGTTGTAGTGGAACGTGAGCGCGTCGATCGGCGTGACCGACGACGGCGACTCGATGCGCCAGTAGCGATCGAGCACGTTGTTGCCGGTGCGCGACGGATGCTTCCCTTCGACCGCTTCGATGGTGAGCTGGCCCGCGCTGCCGGAGTCGGCATCGACCGGCAGATACGCGAACGCGGTCCCGATCGGGAACGTGCGCGCGGGACTCGGGTTCATGCCGAGCGTCAGCGGACCGATGATCCAGCCGCTCGTGCGGCTGATGAGCGCGAGCACGTCGACGAAGAGACCGCCGCCGCCGACGGTGACGTTTGCGCCGTTGAGCTTGAGGAGCGTGCTGACGCTGATGCCGCCGGCGCCGCTCAGCGTCGCGCCGACCGGGTTGTTCATCTCCAGCGTGCCGACGGTGACGCCGACGTTGTTGGTCCATGTCTGCGCGGCGGTGCCGTTCAGCTTGAACGTCGCGGAGGCGCCGGAGAGAGCGCCGTTGTTCGTGAAGTTGCCGCCGAGAATGACGTTGCTCGCGCCGGCGACGAGCGTGCTGCCGTTCGTCAGCGTGCCGCCGACGGTGAGCGACTGTCCGCCCGTGTCGAACGAGCCGGCGGTGATGTTGAGATTGCCGTTGACCGTCGCCGCGCCGGCGAGCGTCGCGGTGCCGAGCAGCTTGTTGATCGTGAGGTTGTTGTACGTGACGCCGCCGACGTTCTGCGAGCCGAACGCGCCGTCGTACGTGACGGTGCTGCCGGTGCCGGCGCTGAGGTTCGTGGTGGCCGCCCAGTCGCCGCTGATGTTGATCGCGCCGCTGGTGGCGCTGAGCGTGCCGTCGCCGGCGAGGTTGCCGTTGAGATCGAGCGCGCTGCTGCCGATCGAGAGCGTCGCGGTGTTCGCGCCGTTGTTGAGGATGGTGAGCGTGCCGTTCACGTTGAGCGTCGGTCCCGCGGAGGTGTGCGTCACCGAGCCGCCGGCCGTCGTGATCCACAGGTTCTGGTACGTCAACGCGTCGTTGACCGACTGCGCGACGCCGGCGTGATAGACGACCGTGCTGCCGGGCGAGAAGAAGATGCTCGCGTACGGCGTCGGGAACGAGGTCGCGCTTCCCGCGCTGCCGAGCTTCAGCACGCCGTTGGTGCCGATGGTGATGCTCGAGGAGCTGCCGGCGTTGAGCGAGATCTGGTTGCCGCCGTCGTCGAGCACGCCGCTCGTCACGGCGAAGCTGCCGTTGACGGTGATCGGTCCATTCAACGTCGCCGTGCCGGTCGCCTTGCTGACGCTGAAGTCGTGAAACGTGTAGGCGTTGATCGTCTGCGGGCCGCTGCCATTGAAGTTGATGGTCGAGCCGCCCGCGAGGAACGAGGCGCCCGCGCCGAGGTCGCCGGCGATGTTGAGCGTGCCGGCGCCGGAGAACGTGAGCTGCTTGAGCAGTCCCGCGAAATTCAGGCTGCCGCCGTCGTTGAGCGTGCCGCCGAGCGCGCCGAACTGCAGTTGCGCGCTCGTCGACGAGCCGCCGTCGATGTCGATGTTGCCCGTGGTCGTCAGCGCGCCGCCGTTGAGCACCACGGCCGCGTTCGCGAAGGCCGCGTTGACGGTGACGGTATTCGCGGTGAGAAAGCCGGCGAGATCGAGCTCGAGCTGGCCGCCCTGCACGGTGATGCTGTCCGCGCTGACGATGCCGGTGACGATGACGGTGTCGGTGCCGACGATGGTGACGGTGTCGCCCGCGCCGGGGATGCCGAGGGGAGACCACGTGGTGGGCAGGAGCCAGTCGCCGCCGCCCGCGCCGTTACTCTGGTAGTTCGTCGTCCCGTACAACGCGGGAGCGAGGCACAGCGCCGCCACGGCAACAACGACCGACCACCGTCGATTCATGAAGCTCTCCTCGGACCTGGATGCTGAAGCGGTCCGAATTCTACTCGAAATAAGTTATGGAATCCTCAGAACCCACGAGCAATCTACGTCCTTCCCGGCGCCGTGGACGTGAGTGGCGTCACGCGTAGAGAAGCGTCGTCGTCCCAGAATCGCGGCATGCGAACCGCCGCCGCTGTCCTCGCCGCGATCGTGCTCGCCGCGGCGCTCGCGTTTCCGGCCGCCGCGCAGGCACCCGATCGCGGCGGCACCCTCCCGCCGCCGCTGCCGCTCTTTCCGCTGTCGAACTGGTGGAACACCGACGTCACGTCGGCGCCGGTCGACGCGCACAGCAACGCCTTCATCGCCGACATCGGCACGACGCGCGGCATGCATCCCGATTTCGGCGGCGACAGCGGCGATGCGGAAGCGCCGATCTACGGCATGCCGTACATTGTCGTCTCCGGCAGTCAGCCTCTCGTCCCCGTGACGTTTGAGTACGACGACGAGAGCGACTTCGCCGCCCCCGGCCGCCCGCCCGGCTATCCGATCCCGGAAGAGGCGAAGACGCAGCAGAAGTGGATCGAAGGCGGCCTCGCCGGCAGCGATCCGCGCGCGGACGGCGACCGGCACATGCTGATCGTCGACCGCGATCACCGGTTGCTCTTCGAGCTCTACGCGCTGCACTGGACCGGCTCGCGGTGGGAAGCGGGTTCCGGCGCGACGTGGGCGCTCGACTCGAACGCGCGGCGCCCCGAAGGGTGGACGAGCGCGGATGCCGCGGGACTCGCGATCCTGCCGGGACTCGTGCGCTACGACGAAGTCGCGGGACCCGATCCGATCCGCCACGCGTTCCGCGTGACCGTGCGCCATTCGAACGGCTACGTCTATCCCGCGTCGCACCGCGCGGGCAGCACCGCCGGCGCGCTGCCGATGGGCGCGCGGCTGCGCCTCAAGGCGAGCGTCGATCTCACGCGCTTCCCGCCCGCCGCCCGCAAGATCTTCCAGGCGATGAAGACCTACGGCCTCATCGTCGCAGACAATGGCACGGACCTCTACGTCACCGGCACGTACGACATCCGCTGGGACAACGACACGCTCAACCCCGCGTTCGCCGCGATCAAAGGGAGCGACTTCGAGGTCATCCAGCTCGGGTGGCAACCGTCGACGCATCCGCCGCCCCCGCCACCACCTCCGCCTCCGCCACCGCCACCACCGCCCGATCCGCAGCAGCGGCGGCGGTCGGTGCGGCACTGACGTGCGCAGCGTGGTCGCGGCAACGCGTTTGAGCGTGGGAGAATCGAGAGGTGCCGAAGCTCGCCGATGTTGGGCCGTATCGCTTCTTCTTTTATAGCAACGAGGCAACGAGCCGGCTCGCGGCTTGGAATGAGCACTTTGCCATTTGAATCCGAACCTCGCGCGATGAACGTCGCCGTCTCTGGAGACGAGCTCACCGTGCACCTCATCGATGGCCGGCGGATTTCTGCGCCTCTCGTGTGGTATCCACGCCTGCTGCATGCAACCCAGGAGCAGCGCGACGATTGGGAACTCATCGGTGATGGCGAAGGCATTCACTGGCCTCAGATCGACGAGGATCTAAGCATCGCCGGAATTCTTCGCGGGATACGCGCTCCACAACCGGAGTCTCATTAACTCGCGGTTTTCTTTCCCCGCACCGCGTGCTCTAAGCACGCATGAACACGAAGTTCGTTCTCGCCGCTGCCGCGCTTCTTCTCTCGATTCGTACCACCATGCCGCATTCCGCGGTGCAACCGCGCGGTGCCGCGAGCGCGCCGAAGGGCGGGGAGCGGGCGGCGCCGGTGGCACTCGCGGCGAAGCCGGCGCCGCCTGTCGCGGCCGCGCCGCTGATCACGTTCGCCGATCCCGACGGGCAGGAGCTCGTGCTCGAAGAGCTCTCCGCGCGCACGGCCATTCACGGCATGCTGTCGCTGACGGAGCTCGAGCTGCGCTTCCGGAATCCGCAGGCACGGCGCATCGAAGGGCGCTTCACGTGCACGCTCCCGCCCGACGCGGCGATCAGCCGCTTCGCGAAGGAGATCAACGGCGCGCTGATGGAAGGCGAGGTCGTTGAACGGCTGCGCGCGAATCAGGTGTACGAGCAGTTCCTCCACCAGATGCGCGACCCGGCGCTGCTCGAGCAGGACCAGGGGAACCGGTTCTCCGCGCGCATCTTCCCGATCGATCCGAACGCGCCGGTGCGGCTGCTCGTCTCGTACACGCAACTGCTGCCGATGCGCGGCGGCGTCCGCACGTACGCGCTGCCGCTGCGCGGCCTGCCGAAGATCAACAAGTTGACTTTCCGCGGCTTCGTCACGCCCGTGCCCGGCGAGGAGACGGCGGGCAAGCTGACCACGACCACCGCCGAAGTCACGCGCTTCGATGAACGCGACTGGACGCCCGACCGCGATCTCGTCATGACCTGGCAGGCCACCGCCGACGCGCCGCGCGCGCGCATCCTGCGCGCCGGCGACTTCTACGTCGCGGCGTTTCGTCCGCCGGTCGCGCAGTCGAAAGTCGCAGCGCCGCACGCGTGGCTCTTCTACGTCGACACCTCCGCTTCCTCCGCCGAATCCGCGCCGCATCGCATCCGCGCGCTCGAACAGCTCCTCGGCGCATTGCCGCCGAACGACAGCGTGCGTCTCGTGGCCTTCGATCAGGAGCTCGCGCCGCTCGCGAACGGCACCGCCGCCGACCTCGCGCCGCGCGTCGGCGACCTCCTTCGCAATCGCCTCTTCCTCGGCGGCACCGATCTCTCCGCGCTCTTCCGCGACCTCGCGCGCAACGCGAGCGCGTCGCGCAACATCGTCGTCGCCAGCGATCTCGTGGCCACGCTCGGCGAAACGGAGTCGCATCAGCTGACTTCCGCGATCGCCGCGCTGCCTCGCGACGCCCGCGTCCACGCGCTCATCCTCGGCGCGCGCGAGGAAGCCTCACTCGCGCGCACGCTCACCGCGGGACGCGGCCGCATCGTGCGCGTGCCGTTCACCGCCACGCTCGATACGAACGCTCGCGAAGCCGCGCGTCTGCTGCAGGCGCCGCTCGGCGCGTCGTTCGATGCGTCCGATCCCGCGGCGGAATGGCTCTACCCGACGCACTTTGACGACGTCGCCGACGGCGACGAGATTCTCGTCCTCGGCAAGTCGCGCGTCGGCTCCGAGCCGCAGGTCTCCGTCGCCTCCGAGCGGGCGAACGGAGCGCAGCGGCTCGATGCGACGTTCGGTCCGCTGCTCGAACGCGAGGCATACCGCGCGTACCTCGACTATCTCGCCGCGCGCGAGGCGTCGGAGCCGTCCGACGCGGTGCGCCGCGCGCTCGCGACCGAGCAAGTGCGCATCAGCACCGAACAGCGCGTGGTCATTCCGCGCACGACGATGCTCGTGCTCGAAAGCGAATGGGATTACCAGCGCTTCGGTCTCGACCGCCGCGCGCTCGCCGCGATCCTCGCGATCGACGCGGGCGGGATCGGGCGCATCGACCATCGCGATCCGCTGCCGCCGGGACGTCCGATGCCGGTGGCGAAGACGACGGCGGCCTCGCGCGTCGTGCCGCAATCCGCGGTGTCCGTGGAAAACGCCCCGCCGCCGAACGTCCAGTCGGAGAGCATCGCCGTCACCGAAGGCGTGCCGGGCGGTGTCGAAGGCGGTGTCGAAGGTGGCGTGGAAGGCGGTGTCGTGGGTGGCGTCGCGGGCGGCGTGGTGGGCGGTGTGATCGACGCGCGCAACGAGGCGCGCGATGCGGTGGCGGTGCAGGCCGCCGCGCCGGTGCTGCAGCCCGCGGAAGCGCCGCGCGAGCGCGCGGCGGTCGACGTCCCGCATCCCGTGCCGGAGCCGCCGGCGCCGCCGCCTCCTCCTCGCGTGGCGGAACGCCAACGGCGCGACAGGGATCCCGGCGCATCGCGCGATGGTTCGGATTGGACGAAAGACGCCGCGCCGCCGCGTTCGCGCATCGACGAGCTCGAAGCGCAGCTGAAGAACGATCCGCGCAACCGCGAGCTGTACAACCAGCTCGGTGAGACGCTCGCCGCGCTCCGCGAATGGCCGTCGCTGCGCCGCCTCGCACTGCGCTGGCAGCCGTACGACCCGGAGAACCCGCAGGTCTACGAGCTCCTCGGCATGGCCGACGAGCACGACGGCAACGCAAACGAAGCGGCGCGCGCGTACGCGTCGCTGATCGAGCTCGCGCCCGCGAAACCGGAACTGCTGCAGCGCGCCGGTCTGCTGCTCGTGCGCGTCGGCCGCGCGTCGATCGCCGAGGCGCCGCTGCGCCGCGCGCTCGAACTGCGCCCCGATCGCGCGAACGGCTATCGCAGTCTCGCGCTGCTGCTATGGCAGGACAACCGGATCGAAGAAGCCGCGCGCCTGCTCGAGTCGGCGACGACGAAGGAGTTCCCGAACTGGTACGGCAACGTGCACCGCGTGCTGCGCGAGGAGCTCGGCTACGTGTACCGCGCGTGGCAGGCGAAGGACCCGTCGCGCCGCGACGAGATCGCAGACCGCGCGCGCGAGCACGACGTCGACCTCGCGCGCCGCGACGCGCTGCGCATCACGCTGGCGTGGGAGACCGACGCGAACGACGTCGACCTGCACGTCGTCGAGCCGGCCGGTACCGAGGTGTACTACTCGAATCCGCGCAGCGCGGCGGGACTCGAGCTCTACGAAGACATCACGCAGGGGCTCGGCCCGGAAGTCATCCGCACGAGCCGTGTGCAGCACGGCGTCTATCACGTCGGCGTGCGCTACTTCGCGGCGGGGCCGATGGGCATCAGCCGCGGCATCGTGATCATCCAGCGCGGCGACGACAAGGTGGACATCGAGCCGTTCCGGCTGGCCGAGGGCGGCGGAGAGATTCGCTACGTCGCGGCGGTGAAGGTGCAATAGCCGGCGGTGCCGGCTATTGCACTTTGCTCATCTTGTCGAGGAACTTCGCGTCGATGCCGTGCATGCGCATCTCCACGAGCTTCTCCACCGGCACGCGCTTGTAGCCGGCCTTCGCGAGCTCGCGGATGAACTCCGGCGTCACGCGGAAGATGCGCATCTCGACGAGCTTCTCCGCGGGGACGTGGTCGTAGCCGAGGTCGCGGAGGTCGCTGATGAACTTCGGCGAGACGCCGTGGATGCGGAACTCGACGAGGCGGTCGTGACTGAGATCGCCGTAGCCGAGCCTCTTCATTTCCGCGGCGAACTCCGGGGTCGCGCCGTGAATGCGGCTGGTCACGAGCTCGTCGAGCGTGAGGTTCCAGCCGGCGGCGCGCATCTGGCGGATGTAGTCGGGCGTGACGCCGTGAATGCGCGTGGTGATGAGATCGTCCGCCTCGATGTTGCGAAAGCCGAGGGAGCCGAGCTCGCGCACGAGCTCGGGCGTCACGCGGAAGATGCGCATGGAGAGGTACTGATCGAGCGAGACGTCGTAGCCGACCGCGCGCATCGACTTGATGTAGTCGGTGGAGACGTCGAGCAGCGCCATCGTGAAGAGCGTTTCCTCCTCGGTGATGGCCTCGTCGTCGTCATCGTGGCGGTGGTGCTTGCGCAGGTCGACGTCGATGCCCATCGCGCGCAGCTTGTTCACGTAATCGGGGTTACCGGTGAAGGTGAACTGCCCGGCGCCGTGGCCGTTGCGGAACGAGCCGTCGAACGCGACGAGCCCCGCCTCGCGGCGCAGCTCGAAGCGCACCGGCGTCGACGTCGCGGCGTGAATCGCCGCGTCGCTGAGGCCCGTGAACTCGGCGATGTTCATCGTCGAGCCGTTGTTGAACTGATGGCGGTGGCTGAGGCTGAAGTAGAGCCGCTCCGGGTGCTTCTCGTCCGGACTCGCGGTCCACGAGCCCTCGAACGAGGCGAACGCGGAGGCGGCGGCGAGCAAAGACACGACGAGCGCGAGCGTCGCAATACGCTTCATGATCGTTCTCCTGTTGGTCAACGTCTTTACTGCTTGCTGCGGTACTGCTCCATCTCGCGGATGAAATCGCCGTCGACGCCGTTCGCGGCCATGCGCACCAGCTCGCGCACGGTGAGGTTCGCGTAGCCGGCGTCGGCCAGCTGGTGCACGAACTTCGGCGTGACGCCCATCGAGCGCAGGCTCTGCGCCTCGCGGGCGTCGTGGATCTGCACGCCGGCCGCGCGCATGTCGCGGATGTACTGCGCCGTGACGCCGACGGCGGCGAGACCCTGCGCCTCGCGGGCGGTGGTGATGCTCATGCCGGCGTCGCGCATCGAGCGGATGAACTCCGCGGTGACGCCGACGGCGGCGAGGCCTTGCGCGTCGTGCGCGTTGTTGACCGCCAGACCGGTGTCGCGCATGGCGCGGATGAACTCCGGCTTGACGCCGACGGCGGCGAGGTTCTGCGCCGCGCGCGCCGACTTCACTTCGATGCCGGCGTCGCGCAGTTTGCGCACGTACTCGGTGGACACGCCGACCGCGCGCGCGCCGACCAGCTCGTGCACGGTGACGTCGGGGAACAGCGCGCGCATCTCGTTGACGTACTGCGGCGTCACGCCGACGGCGCGCATCGCGATCAGCTCGTCGACCGTCAGCTTGCCGTCGGAGAGCTTGCGGTCGTGCGGATCGCGCTCATCGGAGTCGGTGTCCACGTCGACGTCGGCGTCGACGTCCACATCGACGTCGGGGTCATTCAGCGCGGCCATGGCGACCGGGGCGCGCGGCGCGACCATCGGATGCGGCATGCCCGCGATCATCGGAGCGGCAGGAATCGCGGGCGGCGCGGGGAGGGCGGGAGTGCCCGGCATCGCCGGAGCGGAAGGCATCGACGGTGCGACCATGGGCACCGGCGGCGCGGCGGGCATGCCCGGCGTCGGCGGGATGGCCGGCATCGCGTAATCGTCGTCGTTGTCGTTGTTCGTGTCGTTGTCGGCGTCATCGTCCATCGAGTTGTCGATGGTGATGTCGTCCTCGTGCTCGTTGTTGCTCTCGGGCGCGACGACTTCGACGCGCGACGACGACTTCTTCGCGTCGCTCTTCTTCGCGTCGGCGTGTTTCGCGGTCTTGCTCGTGTCGCGCTGTGCGAGCGCCGGGAGCGACGGCACGGCCAGCGCCGCGCCGACGATGACCAGCATGGCCACGGCGGCGGTCCAGCGCGGGCTGGAGGCGGTGAGCTCGGTGCGGCGCGTGGCGATGCGGCGGATGCGCTCGAGGAGCGAGCCTCCGTTCGCGGCGACGACGACCGGCAGCGCGGCCGCGCGCAGTTCTTCGAGGCGGGTCAGCGCACGGGCGTACTGCAGCGGATTGCCGCACACCGAGACGGCGAGATCGTCGCAGCAGTGCTCGCGCTCGATGCGCACGCGGCGCGACATCCACCACACCGCCGGGTGATAGAACATCAGCGTCTCGACGAACGCCTGGAGGAGGTTCACGAGGAAGTCGTGACGGCGGATGTGCGCGAGCTCGTGCGCGAGCACCATCTCGAGCTGTTCGGGCGTGAGGCCGGTGAGCGTGCTCGCCGGCAGGAGGATCACCGGACGCAGCGAGCCGATGACGGACGGCACTTCGATCGCGGCGGACTCGAGGAGCCGCACGCCGCGGCGCAGGCCGAGCGCGTTCGAGAGGCGCGCGGCGACGGCGAGCCACTGCGGCGAGGCTTCCGTCGCGTCGCGGCGCACGAGGTTCCGCGCGCGGCTCCAGCTGACGAGCAGGCGCAGCGAGAGCAGCGCGACGCCGACGAGCCAGAGCGCGACGACGCCGGGGAGCGACTGGCGTGCGGCGGCGGCGAGATCGGTGGCGCGCTCGCGCCACGTGCGCGCGGCGTCGACGGCGATGACGAGCGGCACTTTCGCGAGCGAGATCGAGGTCTGCACCGCCGATGCGTGCGGCGCGACGGCGATCGGCGCGACGGCCGGATCGTACGCGCGCCACGCGGTGCCGAGGAACATCGTGAAGACGACGGCGAGGGCGGCGCACGAGGCGACGTAACGCGCGCCGGCGCTCTGGTTCGAGAGCAGCGCGAGCACGGCGCCGAGAATGGCCGCCACGATCGTGGCCTGCCAGAGTAGATGCAGGAGAGCCCACCCGATTGCCTGGGCCAGCGGTCCGGTCAACAGCTCCATCGCGTTCATCGCGCGTCTCCTTCCAATTCGTCGAGCATGCGGCGGATGGCGCGGAGCTCTTCCGCGCTCGCTTTCGTCGTCGAGAGTGCCTGCAGAACCAGCTTCGTCGGCGAGCCGCCGAAGGCACGGTCCATCAGATCGCCGATCAGCTGGCGCTGCGTCCGCTGCTCTCCGAGTTTGGACGAGTAGACGTGCGCGCGCTGCGACTCGTCGCGGACGACGAGCCCTTTCTCGGTCATGATCTGCAGGAGCTTGAGCACCGTGGTGTAGCCGGTGTCCTGCGAGCGGCTGAGCGCGTCGTGGACTTCGCGGACCGTGCTCGAGCCGCGTTCCCAGAGCACGCGAAGAATCGCGAGCTCCGCATCGGTAGGTCTGGGGGTTGTGATGTCGCCCATCGCGAGTGCCTCCGCTGTCATGTACGGCAGACTATACGAAAGGTTTCGTAAGGTCAACGAACTTCTTCGTAGATCGGCAAACGGCGCTTCGCGCCGCTGCGATCTTGCGGGGCGCTCCAGCCGGCGAGCGGCTGAGCGGCCCGCGGCGGGTTACACGCTTTACGCGCCTAGGTCAGGCAGGACGAAGGTGCGGCGGGCGAGGTCGGACTGCAGCGTTTCGGCGCGGTAGTAGCGGTCGAGCACGGACGGCTTCCACCGCAGAAGGTCGGGATTCGCTTCGGCGAACTCCGCGAAGTCGCTCGCGGAGGAGCGCTGCATCCGCTCGTGAATCAGGAAGAGGAACGCCCAGGTGATCGTCTCGTGATAGAGCCCCGACGCGCCGCGGCTGGCGGCGTAGCGCTGCAGGCCGGTGACGAAGCGGTGCAGCGCGTCGAGCAGCGGCGCCTCGCGCAGGTAGATCCACGCGAGGCGCACGTGATCGGCGTGATGAAACGGCGCGAGCGTGCACGCCTCGAAGGCGGCGGCGAACTCACGATTGTCCACGGCGCGCCTTCCTCGTCTCGGTGAGGCGGTGGCTGGCAGCGGAGTCGAGGTCGAGGTGATACACCTTTTTCAGTTCCTCGATCTTCCGCAGCGACTCGCGGCCGAACGGCGTCTTGTTGTCGAAGGCGTGGAGCACGATGCCTTCGAGGAGGTCGCCCAGCGACATGTCGTGATACTCGGCCAGGCCCTTGAGCACCTTCACCAGGCGCTTCTCCATGCGCACGCCGGTCTGGATCCGTTCGACGGCGATGCGGTCGTCGGTTTCGCTCATGGCTACCATGGTACCACGGTAGTACGGTACATTCGTACTGCGGTAGGCTATACTGTCGCGCATGAGGCATCTCGGCATTCTCGCGCACAGCACCGAGGGCGCGGCCCTCTGTTTCCGCACGTTCTGTCAGGAAGGCTTCGCCCGCCTCGGCGCGCACGACCATCCCGACGTCACCCTCGACTGCATCTCGATGAGCCGCAGCATGCCGCTGTGGGACGAGGGCCGCTATCCGGAGATCCGCGACATTCTCGCGGTCAGCGTGAAACGCCTCGCCGCTGCCGGCGCGGACTTTTTCGTCTGTCCCGACAACACCGCGCACATGGCCCTCGAGCAGGAGGGCGAGGCGCTGGCGCTGCCCGGCCTGCACCTCGCGGACGTCGTCGCCGATCACGCCGCGCGGGTGCAGCATCGCCGCGTCGGGATCCTCGGCACGCGCTACCTGATGGAAAGCTGGATTTACCCGCAGGCGTTCGCCGCGCGCGGCATCGACGTGGAAGTCCCCGGCCCGGAGGACCGCGCGCGGATCAACCGCGTGATCTTCGAAGAGCTCGTCAACGGCATCTTCACGGAGGCATCGCGCGCCGAGTACGTGCGCATCATCGAGTCGCTCGCATCGCGAGGATGCGACGCGGTCGCGCTCGTGTGCACGGAGATCCCGCTGCTGGTGACGCCGGACGTGTCGCCGCTGCCGACGCTCGACTCCACGCGGCTGCTCGCCCGCGCCGCGTTCGAGGTCGCGATCGGCGCCCGACCGCTGCCGGCGTGGCGCGGCGGCGCGCCGGCGCGCTGAGGTCGCGGCGTCAGCGCCAATAGAACCACTCGCTGAATGCGACCGCGCAGAGCGCGCCCCACACGAGCCGCACGTCGAGCGCGGCCGCCGCGACGATCGCCGCGCCACCGGAGACGACGCTGCAGGCGATCGTCCCGACGCGCAACGACACCATTTGCGTGACGGGATGACCGACGACGGCCGCGACGAGCACGCGCGCGAAGAGCAGCCACGCGCTCAGCAGGATCCCGAACGCCACCGCGCCGCGGATGCCGAGGATCGGTACGGCGGGAGCGCCGCTGACGAGGACGCTCGCGGCGAAGACGAGCGGCACGCCGTACTCGCGCGTCCCGCGAACGAGGTGGGCAAGCACTCGCGCGCCCATGCTCAGTGCCCGCGCAAGCCGGTGAGCGACGCCTCGGCGAGCACGTGGCCGCGCAGGATGAAGCGCAGCTTCCGCCACGTCATCGGCGTGCCGGCGTCGTCGATCGACGGCAGGTCCGTCGCGTAAACGGTGAAGCGGTACTTGTGCGGCGGACCTTCCGGCGGGCACGGACCGCCGTAGCTGCGGCGCAGAAAGTCGTTGTACGCCTGGCGTCCGCCGCCCGCGAGCTCGCCCTCGGCCGCGCCCGCGTTCTCCGCGATCGCGCTCACGGTCGCGGGGATGTTGTATGCGGCCCAATGCACGAAGCCGTCGCCGCCGCGCGCCTCGTAGTCGTCGAAGACGAACGCGAAGCTCCGCGTCGCCGCCGGCGCGTTACGCCAGGCGAGGGCGGGGGAGACGTTCGGTCCCGTGCAATCGAGGCCGTTCAGCATCGTGCGATCGGGCAGCGTCGCGCCGGCCGCGAACGTCGCGCTCGTGACTTCGAAGCGCGGCGTTTGCGGCTGCTGCACGGCGGCCGAGCAGCCGAGGAAGAGAGATAAGGCGAACAACGTCCAGTTGCGCATCATCAGATCCACACGTCCATCGGTGCCGTCATCGCGCCGCCCGCATCGCCGGTGTTCTGCGTGCCTGCCGGCTCGATGAGGAGGATCTTCGTCTCGCCCGCGGCGAACGGCTTGTGCTCCTTGCCGCGCGGCACGACGAACAGCTCGCCCGGCTGCAGTTCGACGCGTCCGTCGCGGAAGTCGATGGCCAGCATTCCTTCGATGACGAGGAACGCCTCGTCGGTCTCGGGATGGCTGTGCCAGACGAAGTCGCCTTCGACGCGCACGAGCTTGAATTGCACGTCATTCATCTGCGCCACCACTTTCGGCTGGAATGTCTCGGCAAAACGTGCGAACTTTTCCGCGAACGAAACCGGCTGGTACATGACGACAAAGTACCAGAACGATAGGAGATTCATCCGCATGGTCCCGATCCGCTCTCTTTGCATCACCGCCGCGCTCTCGCTCGCGGCGTCCGTTTGCCTCGCCGACGCCACCGTCGAACAGCACACCACCGTGCACTTCGGCGGCGTGGTCGGCGGCATCGTCAACGTCTTCGGCGGCCGCGCCGCGCGCGAAGGCGTCGACAGCACCACGTCCGTCAAAGGCCCGCGCCGACTCACCGTCACCGGCGAGACCGGCGAGCTCGTCGACCTCTCCGCCGAGAAAATCTATCGCCTCGACTACGGCCGCAAGACGTACAAGGTCGTGACGTTCGACGAGCTGCGCAAGCAGCTCGAGGACGCGAAGAAGCGCGCCGCGGAGCAGGCCGACGACGCGGACGACGACAAGGCGAAAAAGAAAGAAGGTCCCGAGTACGAGGTCGACTTCGACGTCCGTGAAACGGGCAAGAAGGAGAAGATCGGCGACTACGACACGCACGAGGTGCTCGTCACCGCGACGGTGCACGAGAAAGGCAAGAAGCTCGCGCAGTCGGGCGGCGCCGTCCTCACCGCCGATCTCTGGATGGGACCGCGCATTCCCGCGCTGCGCGAGGTGCTCGCGTTCAACGAGAAGTACTTCCGCCAGCTCTACGGCGACCCGAGCGCGGAGATGCAGCAGATGGCGGTGCTGATGGCGTCGACGCCGACGTTCGCGAAGGCGATGAAGGCGTTCGCCGCAAAGCGCTCGTCGTTCGAAGGCGACGCCGTGCGCACGACGCTCACGTTCGAGAGCGTGGCCGCGCCGGGACAGGAAGCGAAGGATGAGGACTCGGGTGGCGGCGGCGTGGTCGGCGGCCTGCTCTCGCGCGCGATGAAGAAGCGCAACAGCGGCAGCGGCGACGCGGCATCCGCGCCGGGTCACAGCAAGCTGTTCGAGTCGACGACCGACGTCCTGCGCGCGTCGACGTCCGCGTCCGACGTCGCGCTGCCGGCGGACTTCAAGCAGAAGTAGACGATTCGACGAGCGAGGCGATCTGTGCGTCCTTCTCGCGCCAGATCGCCTCGATCCACCCTTTGAACCGCTCGCGCTCCGGACCCGGTTGCGTGATCGCGTCGTCGTAGAACTCGCGCGGCACGTCGAGCCTGCGCCCGCGCACGATGACGCGCGGCACGCGGTTGAGGACGAACGACAGGATCGTGGCGTCTTCATGCGCGGGATAGACGATGGTGACGTCGTACACCGCGTCGAGCTGCTCGGCCATCGACGCGAGCACGAAGCCGACGCCGCCCACGCGCGGCCGCAGCAGGTATCGATACGGCGACTGCTGCTCGGCGTGCTTCGCGCGCGTGAAGCGCGTCCCCTCGACGAAGTTCGCGATCGTCACCGGGATGTCGCGATAGCGGCGGCAGGCGATGCGCGTCGTCTCGAGATCGCGCCCGCGTTTCTCCGGATGCGCGGCGAGGTACTCGGGCGAGTAGCGGCGCATGAACGGGAACTCGAGGCTCCAGCACGCCTGTCCCACGATCGGGAACCAGATCAGCGCGTGCTTGAGAAAGAAGCGGATGAACGGCGCGTGGCCGTGCAGCACGCGGCAGAGCGCGAAGATGTCGATCCACGAGAGGTGATTGCTGATGACGAGGTAGTGGCCGTCGTGGCGCAGCGTCTCGAAGCCGTCGACGTCCCACCGCGTCGAGAGAAAGGTATCGAAGAGAAAGTCGTTGGTGATGACCCAGCGCTCGGCCAGCCAGGCCATGCCGAGGATCACGCGGCGGCGCGCGGCGCCGAAGGTCAACAACTTGACGAACCCGCCGAGGAACACCAGCGTGCCCCAGAGCATGAGGTTCGCGAGGAGCAGCGGGATGAGCGGCAGACCGCGCAGCAAGCGGCGCAAGTTTACAATCGACCGCGCTTGTCGCACGCCGCGCTGCCGCCGCTGGAAGACGATCCGCGCTTCGCCGCCGCGCTCGCGCACGTCGCATCCGGCGACTGGCTCGAAGCCTCGGATCTCTTCGAGGAGCTCTTCTTCGAGGCCGTGCGCGATGAAGTGCCGCTCGTGCGCGTGCTCCTGCAGCTCAGCACCGGCATGCATCATGTCTCGCGCGGGCAGCGCCGCGCGGCCGTGGAGCGGCTCGAGGAAGGGATCCGCGCGATGGCCGACGTCACGAACGCGCGCGGCGTCGATCTCGAGGCGTTGCGCGCGCAGGCCCGTGCCGCCATCGCGCGCCTTCGTTGCTAACATCGGCGCATGCTCAACCGGCGCGAGTTCGCTGCTGCCGCCGTCGCCGCCTCCGTCTCGCTCGCGGTGCCGCGCCGCGCGGCCGCCGCGGACCCGAGCCTCTACGATCGCGCGCTCGTCATCGACATGAACACCGCGCCGCCGGTCAGCTCGGCCGCGGGCATGAGCAAAGACGACCTCGCGATGCTGCGCGACTCCGGCGTGCGCATCTGCAAGACCACCATCGGCGGCTTCGGCTCGTCGTTCACCGACACCGTCGACGAGCTCGCGTTCTGGAGCCGCGTCATCGAGGAGCATCCCGACGCACTGCTGCAGGTGCGCACCGTCGCCGACATCGACCGCGCGCAGCGCGAGCGCAAGAGCGGAATGATCTTCTCGTTCGAAGGCATCGCCATGCTCGACGGGCAGCTCGACCGCATCACCCTCTTCCGCAACCTCGGCGTGCGCGTCATGCAGCTGTCGTACAACATTCCCAGCCCGTTCGGCTCCGGCGTGCTCGCGAAAGGCGGCCTCACGGAGCTCGGTCGCGCGGCGATCACGAGGATGAACGAGACCGGCGTCGCGCTCGATCTGAGTCACGCGAACGAGGAGACCAGCCTCGCCGCGCTGGCGGCGACGACGAAGACGCCGATCCTCTCGCACGGCGGCTGCGCGGCGGTGCATGCGCATCCGCGCAACAAGAGCGACGCGCTGCTGAAAGCCGCGGCGGCGAAGGGCGCGGTGCTCGGCATCTACATGCTGCCGTACATCGCGGCGTCGCCGAAGCAGCCGGCGACCGACGATTACCTCGCGCACATGACGCACGCGCTCGCGGTGATGGGGGAGGACCACGTCGGCATCGGCACCGACGTCGGCATGGAGCCGTTCGACACGTCGGCCGCGAACATGGCCGCGTTCCAGCGGCAGCTCGACGAGCGCAAGAAGGCCGGCGTGTCCGCCCCGGAAGAAGATCGTCCGACGTATCTCGCGGATGCGAACGTTCCGCGCAAGCTCGCGCAGATCGCCGATGGTCTTGCGAAGCGCGGCGTTGCGTCGCGCGTCATCGAGAAGATCCTCGGCACGAACTTCCGCCGCGCGCTCAGTGAGGCGTGGGGCGCGTAGCGAGGCGCAGGAGCCCGATCGCCGCGAGCGCGCCGAAACCCGCGAACGCGGCGGCGCGCCAGTCGGGCTCGCGCCAGCCGCCGAGGTCGAGCGCGGTCGCGACGAGGCCGAGGAGCACGGAGATCACGAGAGAGACCGCGAGCTCCGGCAGCCAGACCGGACGGCGCGAGAACGGAACGATCCTCGCAACGAGAAACGCCAGAACGCCGCATCCGAGCCAGAGAGCCGCACCCACGCCGGCATTATCGACGGACCGGCTCAGCAGTTAGCATGAAACTCGCAAGAGCGGCCGGTGCAGGAGAACACGATGCTGGAGCAACACACGAACAGCAGCAAAGTGAACAACAAAATCCTCGCCATCGAGGACGATCCCGAAGTGCTGGCGCTCTACAAGTCGTACCTGCAGAAGCGCGGCTATGAGGTGCTCTCCGCCAGCGGCGCGCTGGAGGGGATCAGCCTCCTCAACGCGAACCCCGACACCCGCCTGATTCTGCTCGACCTCAACCTTCCCGGCATGAGCGGCGAGGAGTGGATCAGCTGGTACGCCGAGCAAGGCCGGCGGACGCCGGTCGTCGTCGCGTCGGGCAAAGGCGACATCCTCACGATCACCAAGGGCAACAGCATGACCGCGGCGCTCACGAAGCCCTTCCACATGGAAGAGTTGCAGGAGCTCATCGAGGTGTTGCTCGCCGACGACTGGCACGAGCAGGTGAGCGTCGACAAGAAGCTGCACTGAGCGCGCGGTTTCGCGCCGCGCCCTCGCGGCCTCTAACCGTCGTTGCCGATCGCTTCCACGGGACAGTTGTCCATCGCGTCCTTGCAGAGCAGTTCTTCTTCCGGCGTCTCGGGCTGTTTGTAGACGAAGGAGAAGCACTGCTCGTCATTCCGCACGAAGTTCGCGGGCGAGGTCTCGCGGCAGAGATCGCAGTCGATGCACTGCGAATCGACGTAGTAGCGTCCCGTGGGCTGTCCCGGAACTTTGTCGTGGGGGTCTGCCATGATGGTGCTCCCGAAACCAGGAGGTTGCATGAAAACATTTCTCGCCACGTTGTTCCTCGCCGCGAGCACCGCGGTCTTCGCCCAGCAGGCGCCGCCGAATCCGAACCCGCAGATGATGCCGATGATGCATCCGCCGGAGACGGTCAGCGTGACCGGCACCGGGCGCGTCGCGCTCACGCCCGATCGCTTCACCTTCAACGTCGGAGTGCAGACGATGTCCGCAACCGTCGACGACGCCGTCGCCGAGAACAACCGCCGCGTCGCCGCCGTCATCGCCGCGCTGAAGAAAGCGGGCGCTCGCGATGAAGACATCCAGACCTCGGGATTCAATCTCTATCCGCAGCAGGACTATCAGCAGAACCAGATGCCGCGCATCGTCGGCTATCAGGCGACGAACAGCGTGACCGTGCGCAGCGAGAAGGTCGCCGACGCCGGCCGGCTTCTCGGCATCGCCATCGCCGCCGGCGTGAACACGTCGTCCGGCCTGCAGTTCGAAGTCTCCGACCCGGCGCGCGGCCGCGAGCAGGGACTGCGCGCCGCGTTCGACGATGCGCGCGCCCGCGCGAACGCGCTTGCACAGGCCGCGGGCCGCACGCTCGGCCGCGCGCTCTCGATCAGCGAAGGCTCGCAGGCAGCGCCGCCGCCGCCGTATCCAGTGCGCGCGATGGCGATGAAAGCGCAGGCCGCGCAGGTCGACGTTCCGGTCGAGGCGGGGACGCAGGAGAACGGCTACACGGTGTCCGTCGTCTTCGAGTTGCGCTGACTTTATTCCTTTACGAGTCAATGAGTTATCGGCATCCGTGTTGCACTTCCGGAAGGCAGGAGGTGACATGGAAAATCGCGAACGCGATGGCGTCAGCAAGCGCACCACACCGACCGACGCCGGTGATCTGAATCGCCGGACCGAGGAGCGGAAGGGGCGCGAGCAGAGCGGTAACGGCGTGGAGTTCGGTGAACACATCGGACGCGCCGAACAACTCGAAGGAGACAACATGCACAACCGGAATGAAGACAACCTGAACAACGAGAACGTGAGCAACGAATCGTCGCGCAACTCCGGCAGCGGCGGCTACGGTTCGTCGAGCGGTCGCAACAGCGGCTCGACCGGAAGCAACATGGAGAACAACCCGAGCAGCGGCACGTCGCGCGGCTCCGGCAGCAGCAACAAGGGCGAAATCGGCAGCACGGGCGACCTCGGCAGCTCGTCCTCCGGCCGCCACTAACGCTTCGACCAACGCAGTCACGCGAGGCCGCGCCGCCAGGCGCGGCCTTTTTCGTTATCATCGGCCGCGTTCATGTCGACCACTGAAATCACGATCGCGCCGGCGACGGCGAACGACGTCGACGCCATCAAGGCACTCCTCACGAATGCCGGACTTCCCACCTCCGGCGTCGACGAGCACTGGAAGACGTTCCTGGTCGCGCGCCACCTCGGCGAGCTCGTGGCGTGCGGCGGCGCCGAGGCGTACCAGTTCGCGGCACTGATCCGCTCGATCGCCGTGACGCCCGCGTATCGCAGCCAGGGCCTCGGCCGCCGCGTCGTTCGTCAACTCCTTGACCGTCTCGCGTCGCGAGGCCTGCGCGAGTTCTACCTGCTGACGACGAGCGCCGAGGAGTACTTCCGCAAGCGCGGCTTCAAGCCGATCGATCGCGACGAAGTGCATCCGCAGCTGCTCGGCTCCACTGAATTTCAGGACGGCGTTTGCGACAGCGCGGTCTGCATGCGGCTGGTGATGCTGGCGTGAGAGTCTTCGACATCCACGTCCACGTCCAGCCGTGGGAGATGGTGAAGCCCGAGGCGCTCGCGCTGATCGACGACGCCTCGCATGCGAACGCGAAGGACATCCTCGCGACGCCGGAGGCGCTGCTGCGGCACATGGATGCCGAAGGCGTCGAGCGCATCGGCTGCATCAACTACGTCTCGCCGGACGTCATGGGCTTCACGCGCGAGGTGAACGACTGGATCGCGAACTTCACGCGCGGGCATCGCGATCGCCTCGTCGCCGTCGGCTCGGTCAATCCGCTGCACGAGATGGACGTGCGCGGCGAGATCCGCCGCGTCCTCGACCTCGGCATCGGCATGATCAAGATCCATCCGCCGCACCAGCTCTTCGCGCCGAACGGTTACCGCGGCGAGCTGTGGCAGCTCGCGGAGATCTACCGCGAATGCGAGGAGCGCGGCGTGCCGGTGATGTTCCACACGGGGACGTCCGTGTTTCCGCGCGCGCGCAACGTCTTCGCCGATCCGATGCCGATCGACGACGTGGCCATCGACTTCCCGCGCCTGCCGATCATCCTCGCGCACGCGGGACGCCCCCTCTACGGCGAGACCGCGTTCTTCCTCGCGCGGCGGCACGCGAACGTGCGCCTCGACATCTCCGGCATTCCGCCGAAAGCGCTGCTGCGCTACGTCCCGCGCGTCGCCGATCTCGCCGACAAAGTCTTGTGGGGCACCGACTGGCCGTCGCCGGGCGTCGTGTCGATGAAGAAGAACGTCGAGGATTTTCTCGCGCTCGGACTCGGCGAAGCCGTCGAGCGGAAGATCCTGTGGGAGAACGCGGCGGCGCTGTTCAAAGACGAATGAAGAACGCAGAACGCAGAATGAAGAATTGAGAACGGTGGTGGCGCGCTGCGCGCGCACGTGCTCCTTTCTTCATTCTGCGTTCTGCGTTCTGCGTTCTTCATTCATCTTCTCAATCCCCTCCGGCAACACCACTCCCACTTTCCGCAGCGCCTCGAACGACCCCACGTCCGACCAGCCGAAATCTCCGCGAATCGTGGCCACGTCGCGGCTCTTCTCCATCATCGCGTAGTCGATCGAGATCGACGGCATCGACTCGTAGTTCTCGTTCGTCACGCGCGCGATCTCCGGCGCGGCCGCGGTGAGCTCGCGGCGAAACACGTCCGTGCGCCAGACGAACATGCTCGCGTTCCAGGCGTAGTTGCCGGCGCGCAGGAACTCGCGCGCGCGCGCCTCGTCCGGCTTCTCCGTGAACGCGGCCACGCGGAAGACCTCGTCCTCGATGCGCTCCGCGAGCTCGAGATAGCCGTAGCCGGTGTTCGGCTCCGTCGGTTCGATGCCGATGGTCATCAGCGTGTCGTGCGTTTCCGCGAATGCGTACGCGCGATCGAGCACGCGCACGAACTCCGGCTCGTCGGCGATGAAGTGATCCGACGCGAGGAACGCGACCGTGCTCGGACCGAGGCGCGATTCGATGGCGAAGGTGCAGAGCGCGATCGCGGGTGCGGTGTTGCGGCGCGCGGGCTCGGCGAGCACGTTCTCGCGCGGCAGCTCCGGCAGATGCGCGCGGCACTTGTCCGCGTACTGGACGTTCGTCGAGACGAAGATCGCTTCCGGCGGCAGCAGCCGCGCGACGCGCGACCACGTCAGTTGCAGCAGCGAGCGGCCGTCGAAGAGCTTCAGGAATTGCTTCGGATTCTCGTCGGAGCTCAGCGGACGCAGACGCGTGCCGGCGCCGCCGGCGAGGATCACCGCGGCGCGCGTCACGCGGACTTTCTCCCGACCGCGATGAGACTGAGGCCGTTCGGCGGAGTGTCCCCTTCGAGTCTGCGCAGCAGCGGCACGAGCGCGTCGAACACGCGCGACTGTCCCGACGGCAGCGCGCGGCGCGCGAAGAACGTCGTGTTGAGGCGCCAGGCCAGACGGCCGACGCGATTCTGAAAGCTCACGTGCTCCACCTCGAAGCCCGCCTGCTGCAGTTTCGCGACCAATTCCTCTTTCGTGTAGCGACGCAGGTGTCCGATGCCGCGGTCCATCGAGCCGAAGAGCGCCGGATCGGCGGGCACGAACACGAGCACGCGCCCGCCCGGCACGAGCAGCTCGTGCGCGCGGCGCAGCGCGCCGACGTCGTCGGCCGTATGTTCGAGGACGTTGATGCACGTCACGGTGTCGAAGCGATAGTGCGCGAGCGCGAGCGCGCTGTCGGATTCGAGATCGAGACGCTCGACGAAAATGCCGGGACGGCGGCGGAACGCGTTGCGCAGGCGGTCGTAATACGGCTGCTCTTTGTCCGCGGCGACGATCAACTCGCGTCCGTAGAAGAAGCGCGTCATCGTGCCGCTGCCCGCGCCCGCCTCGAGCACGCGCTGCCCGACCCACGGCTGCAGCCGCTCCCACACCCACGCGTTGTATTTGTGCAGCCGCGCGCGGCGCCGCAGCTGCAGATACGTGCGCGGCTCGCTCGCGCGGTCTTCGAAGAGGCCGTAGCGCAGGATCGTCCAGATCGCGCTGAAGCCGTCCTTCCAGTTGATCTTCTTCCCTTCCCAGTACTCGCGGCCGTAGTACGAGATCGGCACTTCGAAGATGCGATAGCCGCGGCGCGCGACCTTCGCCGTGATCTCCGGCTCGATGCCGAAGCGGTTCGAGCGCAGCGTGATCGACTGGATCACGTCGCGGCGGAAGACCTTGTAGCAGGTCTCCATATCCGTGAGATCGAGGTTCGTGGTCATGTTCGACAAAAACGTGAGGAACGTGTTCCCCATGCGATGCCAGAAGAGCATCACGCGGCGCGGGTAGCCTTCGAAGCGCGAGCCGAAGACGACGTCGGCGTGGCCGTCGACGATCGGCTGAATGAGCTTCGGATACTCCTCCGGGTCGTACTCGAGATCGGCGTCCTGAATGAGCACGATCTCGCCACGCGCTTCCGCGATGCCGCGGCGGATGGCGGCGCCTTTGCCCATGTTCACCGGCTGCAGGATGTGGCGGAGCTCGGGCCAGCCGAGGGAGGCGACGACGTCGCGCGAGCCATCGGTGGACTGATCGTCGATGACGACGATCTCCTTGTCGACGGGAACCTCGCGCACGCGGCGCAGCAGCTCCGCGACCGTCGCGCGTTCGTTGTAGCAGGGGACGATGACCGATAACAGCGGAGCGTCCATCGGCGGGCGTATATATCATTCGCCGCGCAGATGCCGGCTCACGTCACCAACGAAACGCTGCGAAAGTCGCTGCACATCGCCTTCGGCCTGGTCGCTTTCGCGCTGAAATGGCTGTCGTGGCCGATGGCCGCGGCGGTCTGCGTGGTGGCCATCGTCTCGAACTGGCTCGTGCTGCATCGCCTCGTCGGACGCGCCGTCGCGCGCCACGAGCGCGGCTACGACGCGGGCATCGTGCTCTATCCCGTCGCGGTGCTGCTGCTGATTCTCGTCTTCCACGACGCGCTGCACTTCGCCGCCATCGGCTGGATGCTGCTCGCGTTCGGCGACGGCATCGCCACGCTGGCGGGGAAAGCGTTCCGCCTCGCGCCGCTGCCGTGGAATCGCGACAAAAGTCTCGGCGGCCTGATCGCGTTCGTTGTCCTCGGCGGCGCCGGCGCGCTGGCGGTGGCGTACTGGATGAACTACCGAGAGCCGCTGGTGGTGCTCATCGCGACGCTCGCGGCGGCGCTGGTCGAGTCGATGCCGCTCGGCGTCGACGACAACCTCGCCGTGCCGTTCGCGGCGAGCGTGGCCCTGCTGGTGGCCGGCATTCATCCGACGCTGCCGTACAGCACGTGGCCGCACACGCCGGCGTGGCTGCTCGTCAACGGCGCGCTCGCGCTCCTCGGCTATTTCGCGCGCAGCGTGAGCTTCTCCGGCGCGCTCGGCGGCTTTCTCCTCGGCACGATCATCATCCTCGGCGCCGGCTGGCCGCTCTACGTCGCGCTGCTGGCGTTCTTCATCATCGGCACCGGTGCGACGAAACTTGGATATCAACGGAAAGCGAAGCGCGGACTCGCGGAAGGACACGGCGGCCGTCGCGGCATCAGCCACGCGTTTGCGAACGTCGGCACCGCGGCCATCTGCGCGATCGCGGTCTCGCGCCTCGCGCGCGCGGCAGCGGGACAGATGGAGTACGAGCTGCTGCCGCTCTTCATGGGCATCGCCTCGCTCGCCACCGCCGCCGCCGACACGACTGCCTCCGAGATCGGCCAGCTCCTCGGCAAGCGCGCCTTCCTGCCGCTCACGCTGCGGCGCGTGCCGACCGGCACCGAGGGCGCGATCTCCGTCGAAGGCACGCTCGCCGGCGCGATCGGCGGCTTCATCGTCGCGCTCGTTTCGACGTGGGCGGTCGACCGGCAGTTCTTCGGCGCGATCTTTTCGTGGAGCCTCGTCGGTGCGCTCGCGCTCTGCGCGTTCAGCGGCTCGTATCTCGAGAGTCTCGCCGGCAGCTGGAACCGCCGCCACGGCGAGCCGATGCCGAACGGCGTGCTGAACTTCTTCAACACCGTGGCCGGCGCGGTGCTGTTCTATTACGCGCAACTCGCCTTCGGTCTCTTCGACTGGCACGCGTATTTGCAGAGACCGATGGGAGGGTCGTGATGGCGTCGCTGAAGAAAGTGGTGATCGTGGGGCGGCCGAACGTCGGCAAGTCGACGCTCTTCAACCGCCTCGCGGGCAAGCGCCGCGCGCTGATTCACGATCTGCCGGGCATGACCCGCGACCGTCTCACCGACGTCGTCGAGCTCGATGACGGCCGCCGCTACGAGCTCACCGACACGGGCGGACTCGAATACGGCGACACGCCGATGTCGGCGTTCGCGGGCGAGATCCGCGAGCAGGCGCAGCGCGCGCTCGCCGACGCCGATTTCATCATCTTCGTCGTCGACGGCGCGGCGGGATTGCTCGCGGAAGATCGCGACATCGCGCAGGAGTTGCGCAGCGAGGCGGCGAAGACCGTGCTCGTCGTCAACAAGACCGATCGCAAGGACGCCGAAGAAAGCGTGCCGGAGTTCTGGGAGCTCGGTTTGGAGCGCGTGCTGTCGATGTCGGCGGAGCACGGCGACGGCGTCGACGATCTCGTCGACGCGATCGCGGAGATCGTCCCCGCCGAATCGGCGCAGGACGACGAAGACGACGCGAACGGTCCGATCCGCGTCGCCATCATCGGCCGCCCGAACGTCGGCAAGTCGTCGCTGCTCAACCGCCTCACGCAGCAGGAGCGGGCGGTGGTCTCGCCGATCTCCGGCACCACGCGCGACGCCATCGACATGGAGATCACGCGCAACGGACGGCCGTATCTCATCATCGACACCGCCGGCATCCGCCGCAAAGGCAAGACGACGGACGAAGCGGAGAAGCTCGCCGTGATCTCGGCGCGCAAGGCGATCGAGCGCTGCGAGATCGCGCTGGTGATGATCGACGCGACCGAGGGCGTGACGGGGCAGGACGCGACGGTCGCCGGCTACGCGGAAGACGCGGGAAAGGCGGCGATGCTGCTCGTCAACAAGTGGGACGTCGGCGAGCACGCGCAGGACGACTACAAGAAGTTCGAGGACCAGACGCGCTTCCGCCTCAAGTTCCTCTCGTACGCGCCGCTCGAGTTCATCTCCGCGAAGACCGGCCGGCGCGTCGAAAAGATCTTCCCGAAGATCGACGCGATCATCGACGGGTACCGCCGCAAGTTCCGCACGTCGGACCTCAACGGCATCCTCGAGCGCGCCGTGACCGCGCACAATCCGCCGTCGGTGCGCGGCAAGCCGCGCCGCTTCTACTACGTCACGCAACTGAAGTCGGGGCCGCCGACGTTCGCGTTGTTCTCGAACGTCGACGAGCCGCTGCACTTTTCGTATCGGCGCTACCTCGAGAACCAGTTCCGCGAGGCGCTCGTGTTGCCGGGTTGCCCGATCCACTTCGTCATTCGCGCGCGGAAGGGGATGAAGCGCGAGCAGCGCTGACGCGCGGTAGCGTCACCGTGGCCACGCTGCCGCGGCGCTCGCGCCGGTTCTCCAGCGTCACGCTGCCGCCATGCGCCTCGGCGATCTGGCGGCTGAGCACCAGGCCGATGCCGGTGCCGTTCGCCTTCGTCGTGAAGAACGGCACGAAGAGGTTCGCCGTGCTGCTGACGCCGATGCCTTCGTCGAGGATGCGCACGACGACCGCGTCACGCGTGTCGCTCCATTCGATGCGCACGCTGCCGCCGGTCTCGAGCGACGCATCGACGGCGTTGCGCAGCAGGTTGATGAGCATCTGTTCGATCTGCGCGCCGTCGCCGGCGATGGCGACGTCGCTGCCCGGCGCGATCTCGATGTGCATGCGCGGTTCGATGGCCACGACGCGCGCCACGAGCTCCGCGGTCGCGATCGGATCGTGTGCCGGCGGCGGCAAGCGCGCGAGCTGCGTGTACGCGCTGGTGAAACGCGTCAGCGACTCCGCGCGCGCGGCGATCACGCGCGCGCCGCGCACGACGTCGTCGCGCCAGTCGCGCGGCAGCGGCTCGCGCGTCACCAGCGACTCGATGCTCGTGCCGATCGACTTGATCGGCGCGAGCGAGTTGTTCAGCTCGTGGCCGAGGACGCGGACGATGCGCTGCCACGCGCGCGTCTCCTCGGCGCGCAGAGCGCGGGTGATGTCGGCGATGACGAGCAACCGATGTGGCAACCCTTGTTCGCGAAAGGTCGAGCGGCGGATGCTCCAGCGTCCCGCGCCGCCGGGAAACGTGCGGTCGATGGCCGGCGGCGCATCGTCGGCGACGAGCTCCGCGAGCCCGAGCTCTTCCGCGGAACGGCCGAGGAGGCGCGCGCGCGGCAACGCGAGCAGCGTTTCCGCCGCGCGATTCACGAGCTGCAGGCGGCCATTCGCATCGAACGTGAAGATCGCCGCGTCGATCTCCGCCATCACCGCGCGCAGCAGCGCCGCGGCTTCCACCGCTTCGAGTTTGCGCGACTGCAGCATCGACGCGAGCGCGTTGATCTCGACGAGCAGCTCGCCGATCGAGTCGTCCGTCCGGTGTCGCGCGCGCAGCGAGTAGTTCTCCTCGCGCAGCGCCGTCAGCAGGTTCGCGACGGTGCGCAGCGGATAGGTGATCTGCTCGCGCACGATGACGCCTATGACGAACGCCGCGACTGCGATGAGGAAGAGCGTGGTCCACCGCGCGCGCGCCGACACGCCGTCGCCGAACGCGAACAGCACTGCGGCGATCGCCACCGGCGCGAGCGCCAGCGCGGCAGTGACGACGATCCGGGTTTCGTACGCGAGCGGCCGGCGCATCAGAGACCGTATCGCTGAATCCTGCGATACAGCGCGCTGCGACTCAAGCCGAGCGCGTCGGCGGCCTTGCTGACGTTGCCGTCGAATCGCACCAGCGCCTTGCGGATCAGCAGCGCCTCGACCTCTTCGAGCGAGAGATCGTCGAGGCGTCCTTCGTTCGCCGCGGGCGCGAGCCCGAGGTCGCTGCGCGCGATCTGCGCGCCGCCGGTCATCAGCACCGCGCGTTCGACGACGTGCTCCAGTTCGCGCACGTTGCCCGGCCACGCGTGATCGAGCAGCGCCTTGAGCGCGGGCGCGTCGAAGCCGGCGATCTGCTTGCGATAGCGTCGCGCGGTCGCGCGGAGAAAGTGCGCCGCGAGCGCCGGAATGTCGTCGCGCCGGTCGCGCAGCGGCGGCAGGCGGATCTCGACCGTGTTGAGGCGGAAGAGCAGATCGCGGCGGAAGCGTCCCGCTTCGACGTCGTCTTCGAGCGCGGCATTCGTCGCGGAGATCAGCCGCACGTCGACGCGCAGCGTCTTCGACGAGCCGACGCGTTCGAACTCGCCGCTCTCGACGACGCGCAGCAGTTTCGCCTGTTGCGCCAGCGGCACGTTCGCGATCTCGTCGAGAAACAGCGTGCCGCCGTCCGCGAGCTCGAAGCGTCCGATGCGTTCGCTCTTCGCGTCCGTGAACGCGCCCTTCGCGTGTCCGAACAACTCGCTCTCAAAGACACCCTCGGACAATCCGCCCGCGTTGACGGAGACGAGCGGCCGCGCGGCGCGTTTCGACGCCGCGTGCAGCGCGCGCGCAACGACGCCTTTCCCCGTGCCGTTCTCGCCACGGATCAACACGTTCGCGTCCGACGGTCCGATGCGCCGGATCAGCTCCAGCACCGGCTTCATCGCCGGCGAGGCCGCGACCATCTCGAGCTCGGGCGTGGAGAGATTTTTCTCGAGCCGCTCGTTGCGCCGCAGCGCGCGCGAGAGCTCGGTCTGATTGCGCACGATCGCCAGCAGGCGCGCGTTGTCCCACGGCTTCTGCAGAAAGTCGCGCGCGCCGCGCCGCATCGCCTCGACCGCGATCTCGACCGTCGCCCACGCCGTCATCACCACGACCGGCAGCGCGCTGTCGTACGCGTGCAGCTGTTCGAGGAGATCGAGACCTTCGGCACCCGAGGTCGTGTCGCGCGTGTAGTTGAGATCGATGATCGCGAGATCGAAGTCGTGCGCGCCGGCGGCGCGGATCACCGCGCCGGGCGACGACACGGCTTCGATCTCGTAGCCTTCCTGCTTCAGCGCGAGACGCAGCGCCTCGACCACGTCGGCGCTGTCGTCCGCGATGAGAATGCGAGGCGCGTTCATTCGCTGCGCATCATCTCAGTCAGCTGTTGTAGATCGCCAGCAGGGGATCGACGCGCGCCGCGCGCCGCGCGGGGACCCAGCTCGCGACGAGCGCCACGCCGCCGAGGAGCAGACAGATCGCGACGATCGTCAGCGGATCGCCCGGTGCGACGCCGTAGAGCAGGCTGCGCATCATCCGCGTGACGATCAGCGCCGCGATCATGCCGAGCCCGACCCCGACGGCCGTCACGCGCGCGGCCTGTCCGACGATGAGGCGGAAGACGTCTTCCGCGCGCGCACCGAGGGCCATGCGGATGCCGATCTCGGACGTCCGCTGCGCGACGGAGTAGCTCATGATGCTGTAGATGCCGACCGCGGCGAGCAGCAGCGCGAGCGCGGCGAGGACGCCGAGGAGCGTGAGCGTGAAGCGCCGTCCCGCGAGCGTGTCGGCCCGCACGGCTTCGAGCGTGCGCACGCCGAGCACCGGCTGCTGCGGATCGATGCGCCGCACGATGGCGCGCATGGCCGGCAGCAACGCGTCGGGATCCGCCGTGCGCGCGACGATGCTCACGCGCCGCACGGTGCGCTGCGCCTGCGGCAGATAGAACGTCATCGTCGGCGCCTCGGTGAGCGTCGCGAAGCGGATGCCGCGCACGACGCCGACGATCGTCTTCGGCTTCCCGCTGTGAAACGCGATCTGGCGCCCGATCGGATCGACGCTCGGGAAGAAGCGGTTCGCGAACGTCTCGTCGACGATCACCACCGGCTGCGCGTTGGCGTCGTCGTGCGCCGTGAACGGGCGGCCGCGCTGCAGCGTGATCTGCATCGTTTCGAACAGCGTCGGCGTCACCGAGAGCACGGTCGCCGCCGGTCCTTCGCCCGGCGGGAAGGGCGCGTGGCCGACGATCGTGAACGTGTTGATCTGCTGGTCGCCGGCGAGCGGCAGCGCGTCGATGAGGCCCGCCGACTGCACGCCCGGCGTACGCGCGAGCTCGTCGAGGATGCGGTTCTGCATCGCCAGCACCTGCGGGTCTTCCGCGTAGAGATTCACGCGCGGACTGACCTCCAGCACCGCGACGCCGCGCGGCTCGAAGCCGGGATTCGTGTGCAGCAACTGCACGAAGCTGCGCAGCAGCAGTCCCGCGCCCACGAGCATGACCAGCGACAACGCGATCTCCGCGACGACGATCGCGTTGCGCACGCGATTGCGCTTGCGACCTTCCGTCGAGCCGCGCGTGGCGTCGTTCAGCGTCTCGGTGAGATTCGTCTTCGACGCCGCCAGCGCCGGCGCGAGACCGAAGAGCAGTCCGGTGGCGACGGACAGCGCGAGCGCGAATGCGAGCACGCGCGCGTCGAGCGTCACCGCATCGAGCCGCGGCACACCCGGAGGCGCGAGCGAGACAAGGAGCTGCAGACCCCACGACGCGAAGAGCAAGCCGACGACGCCCGCCCCGAGCGCGAGCAGCAGGCTCTCCGCGAGCAGCTGCCGCACGATGCGCGCACGCGTCGCGCCGAGGGCGGCGCGGATGGCGATCTCGCGATGCCGCGCCGCGCCGCGTGCGAGCGACAGATTGGCCACGTTCGCACAGCCGATGAGCAGCACCACGCCCACCGCGGTCATGAGCAGCAGCAGCGACGGCCGCACGTTCTGCGTCAGCCGGTCCTGCAGCGAGTCGATGGCGAGCCGGAAGTTGGTGTCGTTCTCGGGATACGCCTTCTCCAGCCGCTTCGCGATGAGCGTCGCGTCCGCCTGCGCCTGATCGACCGTCGCTCCCGGCGCGAGCAGTCCGATCGCGTCGAGGTACCACGCCCCGCGTTCGGTGTAGTTGGCCTCCAGCAGCGGCTCGACCGGAATCCAGAAGTCGACCGGGTCGGCGTCGATCGGAAAGCGCACGCCCGGCGGCAGCACCGCGACGACGACGCGCGACTTGCCCGCGGTTCCGAAACGGATCGAGCGTCCGATGATGCCGGGATCCGCGCCGAAGTCGCGCGTCCACGTCGCATGCGACAGCGCGATCACCGGCGCCGCGCCCGGCGAGTCTTCCGCGGCCGTGAACGGACGCCCGAGCTCCGGCTTCACGTCGAGAATCTCGAAGAGCTCGCGGCCGACCGACGCGCCGTTGAGGCGCACCGGCTCGCCGCCCGGATAGAGAAACGCCGCGCTGCGCGACCACGCGGCGATGCGGCTGATCTTGCGCGACTGTTTGTGCACGTCCGCGAGGTTCGGCCAAGAGTTGATCTCCGCCTCGGCGCGGCTGCCGCGCGCGGCGTTGTAGCCCGCGATCGTGACGAGCCGGTCGGACGTCGAGAACGGCAGCGGCCGCAGCAGAATCGCGTTGACGACGCTGAAGATCGCGCTGTTCGCGCCGAGGGCGAGGGCCAGCGTGGCGATCGAGATCAGCGCGAAGCCGCGGTTGCGCAGCAGCGCGCGCAGGCCGAAACGGAAGTCGAACAGAAGATCGTGCATCGAAGCCTCCTCACGCGATCGCGAATCCGCTCTCGCTCAGCTTTTCCTCGGCATCGCGCTGCCGCGTCTCTTCGACGATGCGGCCGTCGAAGAGATGCAGCGTGCGGTCGGCGTAACGCGTGAAGCGCGGGTCGTGCGTGACCATGCAGATGGTCGCGCCGCCGCGGTGCAGCTCGCGCAGGAGGTCCATCACCGCCTCGCCGTTCTTCGAGTCGAGGTTGCCGGTCGGCTCGTCCGCCAGCAGGATCGCCGGCTCGCCGGCAAGAGCGCGCGCGACCGCGACGCGCTGCTGTTGTCCGCCGGAGAGCTGCGCCGGATAGTGCTTCGTGCGATGGGCCATGCCGACGCGCTCGAGCGCATCGACGGCGCGACGCTTCCGCTCCGCCGGCGGAATGCCGCGATAGGTGAGCGGCAGCTCGACGTTCTCGTACACCGTGAGATCGCCGATGAGATTGAACGCCTGGAAGATGAAGCCGACCTCGCGGTTGCGGATGCGCGCGCGCTCGGCGGGCGCGAGCGACGCGACCTCGTGTCCGGCGAGCGTGTAGCGGCCGGAGCTCGGCGCGTCGAGCAAACCGAGGATCGAGAGCAGCGTCGACTTGCCGCAGCCGGAAGGGCCGGCGATCGAGACGTACTCGCCCTTCGTAATGGTGAGGTGCACGCTCGTCAGCGCGTGCGTCTCGAGCTCCTCGGTGATGAAGACTTTGTTGACGTCCTGTAGATGGATCAGCGCTTCGTTCATCGTTCGTCCTCTCAGCGGATGCGGATGCGGTCGTACTGGTACAGCGCGGTCGCGTCGGAGACGATCACCGAGTCTCCCGGCGCGAGGCCGCGGCGGATTTCAATGGAAGACGCCGACGCGCGGCCGAACGTCACCGGCGTGCGGGTGGCGGTCGTGCCGTCGGCGGAGAGTTTGAAGAGCGCGCCGGTGCCGTTCTCCGGCGCGCTCGACGGACGCGCGACGCTCAGCGTGTCCGCGATCCGTTCGAGTTCGATGGTCGCGTCGACGGAGAGATCGGGACGTGCGCCCGGCGGCAGCGCGCCGTCGATGGCGAGATCGATCGTCACCGTGCCTTCGCGCACCGACGGATCGATGCGCGCGACATGCGCGGCCGCGAGTCCGTTGCGCGTGTCGAGCATCGCGCGCTGGCCGACGACAATGTCTTTCGCCTGCGTCTCCGCGATGCGGATCTCCGCCTTGAGCCGCTCCGGCCGCGCGATGCGCGCGATCGCGGTGCCGGCCGCGACGCGCTGCCCGGCCTGCACGCTGACCTGCTGCAACACGCCGTCGATGCCCGCGCGTACGCGCAGCGCGTCGACGCGCTCGCGCTGCAGATCGCGGAACGCGCGCCGCTGTTCGACGAGCGCTTTCGCCGCCGCGAGCCGCGACTCCTGCGCCGCGGCCGAGACGCGCAGCCGCGTCTCTTCGATCTTCATGCGGTTCTGCGTTTCGTCCGCCGACGTGCGCGAGATCTCGCGCGTGATGTGCGCGGCCAGTCCCTGCCGTTCGAGCTCGGCGTCCGCGTCGGCATGCAGCGCCGCCTGCTTCGCCTCGGCACGCAGGCGCGCGAGACCCGCCTCGCGGTCGAGCCGCTCGTTCTCGAGCTGCGCACGCATCGTCTCGTAGTCCGCCTGCGCGGCGCGCAGCTGCCATTCGGCGTCGCTCGAGGCCTGCTGCTGCTGATCGTTCGACAGCTCGACGACGACGGTGTCGGCGCGCACGACGGCGCCCGGCTGCACGACGACGCGCTCGACGCGCGCGTCGGTCGCCGTCGAGATCCAGCGCACGTCTTCCGGCGTGAGCACGCCCGTGCCGCGCACCTCGCGCGTCAACGGACCGCGCTTCACCGTGTCGAGGACGAGCGTGTTGCGGTCGACTTCGGGCGCCGCGGGCTTGAGCCGCGCGAGGCCGAGGGTCGTCAGCGCGACGGCGAGGATCGCGCCGCCGATGACGCCGCGGCGAACGAGTTTTCTGCGAGGTGCTGCGGGCCGGACGATGTCCATCGTGGCCGCGCTCTTCCGCAAGCGCTCTGCCGCGACGCGCCAGTTTGACGTAAGTGCCGCGCGCGCTTGTCGTTGTGCGCGCGCGGCACCGTTCGGAAGATCGGGAAAGTGTCCGCTTGTGGGATTTTCGCGTCCCGCGAACGATCAATTACCGGGCGCGATGCACCGTGACGTTGCCGTTGACCGTGCGGATGCGCACGAGTCCGCGGCCGCTGCCCGCCACGCCGCGTGCGCGCACGTAGCGGCGCGGCGTGCCCTCGTGCGCGTCGAACGCGGTCACCGGCGCGCGCTCGAGCGGCCACGCGCTTTCGATGTGCGCGGGATCGTCGTCGTCCGTGTACGCGGTCTCGAGCTCGAAGCGGCCGTCGAAGTCCGCGGGCAGCTCGACCACGATGTGGCCGTGACCGCTCACGACGTCGACGCTCTGCGTCTGGCCGTTCGCATCGGCGAGCGTGATCTCGACGCTGCCGGCGCCGGTCGACGCCGCGACCGAGCCCGCGACGGGACCGACGTCGATGCGCCCGCCGCCGGTCGAGACGTCGACGTCGCCCGCGGCGCGTCCGACGTGAATGCGTCCGCCGCCGGTGGAGATGACCGCGCCGTGCGGCGCCTCGTCGATGACGACCTCGCCGCCGGATTTTGTGATCTGCAGCATGCCGGGCGTTCTCGCGCGGCGCGCCCGCGACTCGGTGCGCGGCGAGCGGAGGTTGACGAGCTCCCGCGTGTCGCGTACCTCCGCGATCGCGGCGACGGGCGGCACGGGCGGCACCGGCGGCACGGCCGGTGTCACGGTGACGTCATCGCTGTCGTCGTCCTGATCGGTGTCATTGTCATTGTCGTCGGTCGTGTAGTTGCCGTTGACGCTGACGTTGCCGGTGTCCACCTGGCCGCTGCCGGATGCGCCGCGCAGGCCGCCGGTGACGTTGCGGAAGCGCACGGCGCCGCCGCCGGTGGAGGTGCGGCCAGCGAGGTCGGAGTCGACGACGTGGATGTCGCCGCCGCCGGTGCTCAGTTGCGCGCGTCCGTGCAGCCGCTCGAGGCGGATGTCGCCGCCGCCGGTCGAGCCTTCGAACGTGCCGTCGACGTCGACGATGTGGATCTCGCCGCCGCTCGACGAGATGTGCACGTTGTAGCGCCGCGGCACGCGCAGCTCGAACTCGTGCGAGGTGGACATGCGGCCGCGCTGCTCCGCGAACTTGGCGGTGACGCGAACGTCGTTGCCGTCCTTCACCGCATCGACGACGGTATTGTTCGCGTCGTGCCCGCGCAGCTGCGCGCGGACGTCGACGTGCGCGTCGTCGTCGCCGACGATGTCGATGCTGCCGCCGGTCTCGAGCTCGAGGATCAGCGTGCCGCCCGGCGCGGTGTCGAGCACACGCTCGAAGTCGGCCGGCGCGCTCGTGCGGGTGCGCGACGATTGCGACGATTCGCGATTGCTGGCGATGGTGATGGTGGTGTTCGTCGGCGTGTTCGTGTGGGTCGGCGTCGGCGTCGCGATGTTCGTCGGCGTCGATGCATCGCGCTCGCTCGCGCGCAGCTCGGGCTTCGCCGCGGCGAGCGGCACGAGCAGCAGCACGGCCGCGGCCATGCTCGCCGTCACGCGTCCGCGTGAGACGCCGCCGCGCAGGCGCGTTTCGTCGAGCAGCGCGCGCAGCCGCGTCTCGAGGTGCGACGGACAGGCCATGCCGACCGCGGCGACGCTGGCGAAGCCGCGCGTGCGCGTGGCCCGCGCGACGTCGAGCAGATGCGTCGCGTAATCGTTCGCGAACATGCCGCGCGCGATCGCGCGGTCGTCCGTCGCATGCTCACACTCGCGCCGCAAGCGGCGCAGCGCAAACCACGCCGCGGGATGGAACCAGTACAGCGCGCACGCGAGCCGCGCCGCGAGCAGAATCGGATAGTCGTTCCGCGCGATGTGCGCGAGCTCGTGCAACAGCGCCGCGCGCCGCCGGTCCGCCGGCCACGTCGCCGCATCCGCCGGCAGGAACACGAGCGGCACGCGCCAGCCGGACGTAAACGGCGCCGCCACCGCCGCGCTCAAGAGCACGCGCACGTTCCGCGCGACGCCGATGTGCGCGCGCGCGTCACTCACGAGCGCGTTCCATTCCTCATCGTCCGCCACGATGGCCTCACGCGCGATGCGCCCAACCGCGCGATGTCCCGCGAGCAGCCACACCGCGATCGCCGCGGCACCCGCGAGCCAGATCGCGACGAGCCACATCGCTGGCGACGGCCAATGCGACGCCGCCGGCAACGGCGCGGCCTCGCGCGCTGTCTCGTTACGTACGACGATCTCCGGTACCGCCGCCCGCGTCGTGACGACCATCGGCGCCTCGACACGCGCCGCACGCCAGTCCGGCAACGCGACTGGCAACGCCGGCGCCGTCGCCGTGACGATCGCCAGCACGACCGCGCCGCCGAGGGTCAGCGCCCACACGAGGTGGCGTGCCGCCGCCGAACGCCGGCGCAACAGCGCCGCGCACGCGATCCCGATCAGAAAGAGCACCGTGAGCTTGCCAAGAAAGAGCGTCATTTGCGGGTTCTCCTGCGGCCGGCCTGCTCGATCAACTTGCCGAGCCGCTTCAACTCTTCTTCCGAGGGCGGCTTCTCGGCCACGCCGAGCATCGCCGCCACCGCCGATTCGATGGAGTTGCTGAAAAAGGTGTTGAGCAGATGGCGCACGGCGGAGTTGCGCACATGCTCCGGATCGGCCGTCGGCAGATAGACGTACCGCGGTCCGTCCCATTCATGCCGCACGAAGCCTTTCTCCTCGAGCAGCCGCAACATGCCGCGCACCGACGAGTACGTCGGCGGATCGTCCAGATCCTCCCGCACCTCCGCCGCCGTCGCCCGCCCGCGCCGGAGAATGACGTCCATGATCTGCCGCTCCCGCCGCCCCAGCTGCCCCAAGTCCTGCTGCTTGCTCATTGACATGATGCTAATACATTAGCATCGACGTTCTGACGATGCAAGGGGGACGACCGGGAGCGCCTCCGGCGGGCCGGCGCGGCCGGCAGCGCTAAGGGCTTAGCCAGTACGCACGTGCGGCTGCAGTCAACGACGTTCACCGCGACCGCACGTGCGTCGCGGCTAGGCCCTTAGCGCCGCCGGCCGCGCCGGCCCGCCGGAGGCGCTCTCGTCGGTTCCCTCGTGCAATCGCCGGAGCGCCGAATCTGTTAAAAGGAGCGCGATGAAACCTCCTCAGATGGTCACGCTCACGCCTGGCAAACGCGTGTTGTTCCTCACGAAAGACCCGGAGCTCATCCGCAGGCAATTGGCCGGCGAGCTCGACTTGCAGATGAAAGACCTGCGCGTCGAGGACCTGCTCGACGACATCAACACGGACGCCATGACTCCGGCGTGGGTTTGCTTCGACTACAAACCGGAAGACATCGCGCGGAACGCGTACGCGGGGCTCATCGTCAAGGGCGAGCGGCTGGTTCCGGCGGACGCGTTGCGCAACGGCAACTTTGAAGTGATCGTCTCGGGATATCGGAAAGGGGTGGGCAGTTCGCGCGAGACCGCGACGCAGTGCGAAGTGTTCAGCGGCATTCGCATCGCCGTGGCGGCGTCGTTCGCGCCGATCCACGCGGGGAACAACATCAACCAGGGACTGCTGATGGCCGACCACGACATGCTCGTGCGGCTGCAGGCGGGGGAGGGCGTGGCGCTCGCGGAATTCTGCGAAGGCTACGATCCGATCACCAAGCTCATCATCGAATGGGGCGGTCTGTTCCCGTTCTCGAAGGCGGTGGCGCGAGGCGAAGTCGCGTTGCCGGTGCCGCACAACGAGGCGCGTCCGATGACCATGGGCGAGAAGATCCTCGCGCGGCACATGCGTGGCGTCGAAGAGCATGAGCGCTACGTGAAGCCGGGCGATGCGGTGGTGGTCGATGTCGACGGCGGCTACACGCACGAGTTCACCACCGCGCAGGTCCACTACTTCCTCGGCGATGAATACGGCGACGACTACGCGATCGTGAATCCGCAGAAGTTCGCGGTCTTCGAGGATCACCTCATCTACACCGACGACGTGCCGCGCATGCGGCCGTTCATGGACAAGATCCAGACGCTGCGCGACATGCAGCGCGACTACCAGCGCCACACCGGCTGCCGCGATTTCTCCGCGACGAACAACATCTCGCCCGGCATTTGCCACGAGGTCGCGCGCGAGGCGTTCATCGATCCGGGCGATTTCATCCAGGCCACCGACAGCCATACCTGCATGGGCGGCGTGAACAACGCGCTGGCGTGGGGCGTCGGCGCGACGGAGTACGCGAACCTCGCGCACGGCGGCTTCACGACCGTCGAGGTCTCCGAGTCGATCCGCTTCGAGCTCACCGGCGCGCTGCAGCCGAACGTCACCGCGAAGGACGTGATGCTGCACATCCTCCTCGAGTACGCGAAGCCGCAGCTGACGCTCGACCGCATCATGGAGTTCACCGGTCCTGGCCTGCGCAGTCTCTCCCTCGACGAGCGCGCCACGCTCGCGAACATGGCCACCGAATGCTCCGCGCGCACGGCCATCGTCGAAGCCGACGAGCAGACGTTCGCGTGGATCGCGGCGATGCGTCCCGGCGTCGATCTCAACGCGCTCCGCGCCCGCGCCGTGCAGCCCGATCCCGACGCGCAGTACGCGGGCGGCGTGCACGTGATTGATCTCTCGACGATCGAGCCGATGGTCGCGCATCCCGGCGATCCCGACGAGGGCATTCCGAGCGATCCGACGAACGGCGCGCGCATCGACGACATCGGCGAGGTGCGCATCGACATCGCCTACGCCGGCTCGTGCACCGCCGGCAAGATCGACGACTTCCTCTTCTACCATCAGGTCGCGAAGGAAGCGGTCGACGCGGGGCTGCGCGTCGCCGACGGCGTGCAGTTCTTCATCCAGTTCGGCTCCGCCGCCGTCGAAGCGTTCGCGCGCGACAACGGCCTCGTCGACACGTTCGAACGCGCCGGCGCGAAGGTGCTCAACCCCGGCTGCGGCGCCTGCATCGGCTGCGGCCCCGGCGTCTCGGAGACCGGCGACCAGGTGACCGTGAGCGCGATCAACCGCAACTACAAAGGCCGCAGCGGCCCCGGCAAACTCTGGCTCGCCTCGCCCCTCACCGTCGCCGCCTCCGCATTCACCGGCACGATCACGTCGTACACGCCGGGCATGTTCACGCGACAGGGAACCGACCGGGAGCGCCTCCGGCGGGCCGGCACGGCCGGCAGCGCTTAGGTTCGCGATCAACCCCATTCAGGGCAGCCGCACGTGCGTCTGGCTAGGCCCTCAGCGCTGCCGGCCGCGCCGGCCCGCCGGAGGCGCTCCTCGTCAGACCCCCGTCGTGCGACGTTTCGGCGCGAGAACGCGCGCGAGGTCGTCGGCGAAGCGTTGGGCGTCGCGCGGGGTGAGCGTGGCGGTCGTGACGCGGATGGCGGGGGGCGAGGTCAGGCGATAGCGTTCGCCGGCTTTGACGCCCCAGCCGGCGTGCAGGAGAGCTTGGACGACCGTATGCTCTTCCGGGACGGGGATCCAGACATTGAGGCCGGAGCGGCCGTGGGCGGCGATGCCGTGTGCAGCGAGTGCGCGGAGGAGTGCGTGGCGGCGCTCGGCGTAGACGCGGCTCGCGCGGGACGGGGTACGGTCGCGGGAGGCGGCGACGACGAGACGTTGCAGGAGGTGGCTGACCCAGCGGATGCCGAGGGTCTGGCGGCCTTCGACGCGCGCGTGTGTTTGGGCGTCGGAGGCGAGGAGCGCGACGCGGAGGTCGGGGCCGAGCGACTTCGAGACGGAGCGCACGACCGCCCACCGTTCGCGTTGGCGGTCGATGAGCGTGATGTAGTTGGCGCCGGCGACGGGGCCGGCGTGGTCGTCTTCGATGACGAGCACGTCGCGACGCGCGGCGAGGACCGTGCGGAGCTCGCGCGCGCGGCGAGGGGAGTGCGCGGCGCCGGTGGGATTCTGCGCGCGCGGCGTCACGATCACGGCGCTTGCGGAGCGGAGCGCGCGGCGCAGCTCGCCGGGGATCATCCCTTCGTCGTCGACGGGAACCGGGACCGCGACGAGCGACTGCGCGTGCAGCAGATCGAGGACGCCCGTGAAGCACGGATCCTCGACGGCGACGCGGTCGCCGGGGCGGAGGTGCTCGCGCGCGACGCGTTCGATGCCGTCGAGCGCGCCGGAGACCACGCTCACGTGCTCGTTCGGCACGCGGTCGGCGCGGAACTGCTCGCGCGCCAGCGCGAGGAGATCGGGGTCATTGAGATCGGCGTCGCTGTACAGCCGCTGCTCCACCTTCACGCGGCGCATGGCCGCGGCGAGGTCGGGGAGGAGCGTGAGATCGGGATTCCCTTCCGCGAGGTCGCGCACGCCCGGCGGCAGCGGGGCTTCGGCCGGCAGCGAGATCGGCGGCGCAGGACGGACGCGCGTGCCGCGGCGTCCGTCCGCGACGACGACGCCGCGATCCTGCAGCAGGCGATACGCCGCGGCGACCGTCGCCGGGGCGACGCCGAGGTGCGCGGCGAGGGTGCGCACCGGCGGGAGCTGTGCGCCGGACGGAGCGCGTCCGGCCGCCACCGCCGATTCGACGGACGCGGCGATGTTGACGGTGCTCGTGCCGCTGATGTAGGTTTGTATCAGCATAGGACGCTGATTGTACTAGAACAAAATGATCGAATACAAAGTCACGCCCGACCTCGACCACGATCTCGCCCACGAGCTCTACGTCGCCTCGACCCTCGGCGAGCGGCGGCCCATCGACGACCACGAGCGCTTCGCCACCATGCTGCGCGAGGCGGACCTCATCATCACCGCGTGGGATGGCGACCTCCTCGTCGGCATCTCGCGCTCGGTCACGGATTGGGTCTGGTACACGTATCTCTCTGACCTCGCCGTGCGCGTCTCGCATCAGAAGCAGGGCATCGGCAAGGAGCTGATGCGCCGCACGCAGGCCGCGGCGCCGCAGGCCACGGTGCTGCTCCTGGCCGCGCCGGCCGCCGCGGACTACTACGGGCACGTCGGCTTCACGCAGAAGACGAACGCCTGGGCGCTCGCGCCGAACGAAAGGATCACCGAATGAGCGACCTGCTCGTCAACGAACGCACGCGCGTGAAGCGCCTGCCGAAGCGCGGCGCGTACGACCGCGCCACCATCGACGCGATCCTCGACGAGGCGCTCATCTGCCACGTCGGCTTCGTCGTCGACGGCGCGCCCGTCGTGATTCCCACGATTCACTGGCGCGACGGCGACGAGCTCTATTTCCACGGCTCGGCCGCCAGCCGCATGTTGCGGACGCTGCGCGACGGCGTCGAAGCGTGCGTCACCGTCACGCTGCTCGACGGCCTCGTGCTCGCGCGCTCGGCGTTTCATCACTCGATGAACTACCGCTCGGTCGTCGTCTTCGGACGCGCGCGTCTCGTCGACGAGCGCGAGGAGAAGCTGCGCGCGCTCGACCGGCTCGTCGAGCATGTCGTGCCGGGGCGCTCGGCGCTCGTGCGCGGGCCGAACGAGAGCGAGCTGCGGCAGACGCTCGTGCTCGCGCTGCCGATCGCGGAAGCATCGGCGAAGATCCGCACCGGCGGACCGATCGACGATGCCGAGGACTACGCGCTGCCGGTGTGGGCGGGCGTGGTGCCGCTGACGCTGACGAAGGGCACGCCGATCAAAGACGAGACGACCGGCGCGGCTACCGACTCCAGGGGGGCGTGACGCCGTTCATGCGCGCGTAGGCGATCGACTGCCCGAGGTGCTCGTGGAGATGGCTGAGCATCGTCATCATCACGCCGCGCTGCGTGGTCGTTTCGCCGAACATCTTCACGCGCGTCTCGAGATCGGTCACGGTGCCCGTCGCATTGCGCAGGTGCTCGAACGATTTCTTGAGTTGTGCGAGCACGTCCGCTTTGCGCGTGACGTGCTTCTCGAGATCGGTGTCGAGTCCGGCGGGCGGCTCGACGCCGAGGAACGTGGAGAGCAGGTAATTCGCGCCTGCGATGTGCATGAACACCTCGCTGACGGAGCGCACGCCGGGGCCGGGGCGCCAGTTGTACTTCTCCTCCGGCATCGCCGCGGCGAGCTCGACGATCTTCGACTGCACGTCGTCGAGGTTGGCGAGGAAGTCGGCGCGGAACGGCGCCGTCGGTCGGGGAGGCACGACGGTGCGCGTGCGCGCGAAGGCCAGCGTGGGGAGGAGGAGGAACAGCAGGAACGTGCGCGGTCTCACGAAACCATTCTGCCATGCGCGGGCGGTGTAGAATCCGCCGCCGCTTACCGAAGTCGCATCGCAACAAAAACCCCTGAGGAGTGCCTGCACATGGATTTCCGTCTCACCGAGGAACAGCTACAGATCCAGCAAATGGTGCGTGATTTCGCGGAAAGCGAGATCAAACCGAACCTCGCGGAGTGGGACGAGGCGCAGCATTTCCCCGTCGACACGTTCAAGCGCGCCGGCGAGCTCGGAATGCTCGGTGTCACGATTCCGGAACAATACGGCGGCGCGGGGCTCTCGTACGTCGACTACGTGAACGTCATCGAGGAGCTCGGCGTCGTCGACAGCGGGTTCGCGCTCAGCGTGGCGGCGCACAATTCCCTGTGCACCGGTCATATCTACCTCGCCGGCAATGAAGAGCAGAAGAAGCAGTGGCTGCCGAAGCTCACGTCCGGCGAATGGATCGGCGCGTGGGGACTCACCGAGCCCGGCTCCGGCAGCGACGCCTCGGGCATGCGAACGGTTGCCGTGAAAGACGGCGACGAGTGGGTGATCAACGGCACGAAGAACTTCATCACCAACGCGACGTACGCGAACATCGCGGTCGTGCTCGCGGTCACCGATCGCGAGGACAAGAAGCACGGCATCACCGCGTTCGCGGTGGAGATGGACCGCGACGGCATCCGTCCCGGCAAGAAAGAGAACAAGCTCGGCATGCGCGTCTCCGACACCGCGGAGCTCGTGCTCGAAGACTGCCGCGTTCCCGACGCGAACGTGCTCGGCAAGCTCGGCTACGGCTTCATCGACTCGATGAAAGTCCTCGACGGCGGCCGCATCTCGATCGGCGCGCTCGCCGTCGGCATCGCGCGCGGCGCGTACGAGGCCGCGCGCGGCTATGCGAAACAGCGGCAGGCGTTCGGCCAGGCCATCGCCAGCTTCCAGGCGATCCAGTTCATGCTTGCCGACATGGCTACGGAGATCGACGCCGCGCGCCTGCTCTGCCATCGCGCCGCGACGATCAAGGACGCGGGCGAGCGCGTGACGCAGTTCTCGGCGATGGCGAAGCTGTATGCGTCCGAGGTCGCGGTGCGCGCGACCGAGAAAGGCGTGCAGATCTTCGGCGGCTACGGCTTCATCAAAGAGTTCCCGGCGGAGAAGTACTATCGCGACGTGAAGCTGTGCACGATCGGCGAGGGAACGTCGGAGATTCAGCGCGTCGTGATTGCGCGGAACCTGTTGGCGGAGTGAGGCGTAGGACGATGAATGAAGAATGCAGAACGCAGAATGAAGAATTGAGAAAGGGGAGACCGGTGCTCCTTTCTACGTTCTACGTTCTGCGTTCTGCGTTCTTCATTCAGCTTTTCCCATGACGGACCTCCACGCTCTCGCCTCCGCCGTCACCTCCGGCCGTCCGCGCGCTCTCGGGCAGGCGATCTCGCTCGTCGAGTCGCACGATGCGCGCGCGGCGAAGCTGCTCGCGGAGGTCTATCCGGCGACCGGACGCGCGCGCATCATCGGCATCACCGGCTCGCCCGGCGCGGGGAAGTCGACGCTCGTAGCGGCGCTGGCCAAGCATTACCGCGCGCGGGAGAAGCGCGTCGGGATCATCGCCGTCGATCCGACCTCGCCGTTCACCGGCGGCGCGATCCTCGGCGATCGCATCCGCATGACGGAGCTCTACACCGACCGCGGCGTCTTCATCCGCTCGATGGCCACGCGCGGCTTTCTCGGCGGACTGGCGAAAGCGACCAACGACGTCGTCGACATCCTCGACGCCGCCGGCTTCGACGTCGTGCTCGTCGAGACCGTCGGCGTCGGGCAGGACGAAGTCGAAGTCGTACGCACCGTGCAGACGAACCTCGTCGTGCTCGTGCCGGGGATGGGCGACGACATTCAGGCGATCAAGGCGGGCATCATGGAGATCGGCGACGTCTTCGTCGTCAACAAAGCCGATCGTCCCGGCGCGGACAAGACCGTCACCGAGATCACGATGATGATGTCGCTCGTCGAAGAGCACGGCGACTGGGTGCCGCCGATCGTGAAGACGGTGGCGTCGCGCCGCGAAGGCATCGACGATCTCGACGCCGCGATCGCGAAGCACTACGACTACCTCGCCGAATCGGGGGAGCTCGTGCGGCGCAACCGCGACCGCGTGCGCATCCGCATCGAGACGCAGCTCAAAGAAGGCTTCATGGCGCGCGTCATCGGCGGCACGATTCCGCGCGACGCGTACGAGTCGATGCTCGACGACGTGCTGCACAAGCGCAACAATCCGCACGACGCCGCGGAGAGCGTCCTCGGGCGCGTGCGATTCTAAAATCCTCCGCGTGACGCCGACCTTCTTCGAGACTCCCGCCGCCTTCCGCCGCTGGCTCGCGAAGCACCACGAATCCGCGACCGAGCTGCTCGTCGGCTTCCACAAGGTCGACTCGGGAAAGAAGAGCATGACCTGGCCGGAGTCGGTCGACGAGGCGCTCTGCTTCGGCTGGATCGACGGCGTGCGGCGGCGACTCGACGACACGAGCTACACGATCCGCTTCACGCCGCGACGCGCGCAGAGCAAGTGGAGCAAGGTGAACCTCAAACGCTTCGACGAGCTGCGCGCGCTCGGCCGCATCCAGCCGGCCGGACTCGCGGCCTTCGAGCGGGGAAAGCCCGCGGTGTACTCGTACGCGGAACAGCCGCGCGAGCTCTCGCCGGAGTACGAGGAGAAGTTCCGCGCCGACGCGAAAGCATGGAAGTTCTGGGCAGCGCAGCCGCCGGGCTATCGCCGCTGGCTCTCGTTCCACGTGATGTCGGCCAAGCAGGAGGCGACGCGCGAGCGGCGTCTGCAGCGCGTCATGGACGCGTCGCGCAGGAACGAGCGCATTGGGCTGCTGACTCCGGCGAAGAAATAGCTACAATCCGCGCCGCCTATGAAAAAGAACCGAGACAACGATTCCACGACGTCCGACGCCGATACCGACACCAGCGGCGAGAGCGAGATTCTCGCGCGCCTCGGCGAGCGCGTCGAGAAAGCCGTGGCCATGATTCAGGACCTGCGCCGCGAGCGCGAACAGCTGCGCGCGCGCGTCGACGAGCTCGAGTCGCGCCTGCGCGATCACGACGACACGTCCACGCGCCTCGAGTCGCTCGAGGAAGAACACGACCGCTTCAAACGCGAGCGCGGCGAAGTGCGCGACCGCATCGAGAGCATCCTCTCCAGTCTCGAGGCGCTCGAAGAATCGTAGCGGCTCAGATCTCCGCAAGCAGCCGCTCGCGGCACTTCTCGATCTTCCGCCACGCCACGCCCTCATTGAGCGTGGCGTCGGCGAGGAGGACGAGGTAGTAGCCGTCCTTCAGATCGGAGCTGAGCACGCTGTGCTCGGCGAAGTCGATCTTGTAGCGCTGCGGCGCGCCCGCCTCGAGGTGCGCGCAGAGCTCGCGCAGGCGCGTGAGGAAGATGCCCTGGTATGCGCCGAGGATGCGCAGCGTGTGGTCGTCGAGATCGCGGTCGCAGACCAGCTCCACGGTCTCGCCTTCATAGTCGAGGAACAGCGCCGCGATGGCGCCGGAAGTCGTTGCGAGCAGCTCGTGCAGGATCAGGCGGAACACGCGGCTACTCCCACAGCACGAGGTACTTCCGCGCCTCGACCGCGTCGAGCGAGCGCGGCGCCTGCGCGATGACTTTCTGCAGATATTGTTTCGCGACGTCGATGCGTCCCGACTTCTGCGCGGCGAGACCGAAGCGCAGCATCGCCTGCGTCGAGTCGGGATGCGCGTTGAGGTACGCGAGATACGCGCGGCCGGCAGACTGCAGGTCGCCGCGGCGCTCGCGCAGCGCGCCCTGATAGAGCAGCGCGGCGTCGAGCGTCTCATCGAGTGCGCGTGCCTTGTCGAGCCACGCCTCGGCATCGGCGGCGCGGCCGAGGCGATCGAGGGCGATGGCGTCGTGATACGCGGCGTCGGCGCGATGCGCCGCGTGCTCGTCGGCGAAGAGCGCTTCGAGCTGCGCCGACGCGTTCGCGTACTGGCCGAGCTGCAGCAGCGCCACGCCGCGATTGAGGCGCGCGGAGTCGAGCTTCGGCTGCAACGCGAGCGCGCGGTCGAAGCTCGCCAGCGCGCCGCGCGCGTCGCCAGCGAGCAGCTGCGCGAGTCCGCGGAGATCTTCGAGCTCGGCGGCGGATCCGCCGGAGGCTTTCGCGCCCTGCAGTTGCTTCAGCGCCGCGTCGTACTCGCCGCGCAGGATGTACGAGACGCTGCGGTCGCAGGCGGAGCTCGACGCGGCGAAGAGAGGAACGGCAACGAGCAGCGCGAGGAGAAGCCGGGTCAGGCGGCGCCTCGCACTTGCTCGTCGATCTGGATGTCGCCGCGCTTGACGGCCTGCACGAACGCCTCGACCACGCGCGGATCGAAGCGCGTGCCGGCGAAGCTCTTGATCTTCTCGACGACGTAGCCGAGCTCCATCGCCTTCTGATACGGACGGTTCGTCGTCATCGCGTCGAACGTGTCGGCGATGGCCACGATGCGCGCCTGCACCGGAATCTGTTCGCCTTCGAGGCCGTCGGGATAGCCGCCGCCGGACCACTTCTCGTGGTGGTACTTCATGCCCGGGATGATGTCGATCAGCTGCGCGACGCCGGCCATGATCGCCGCGCCCTTCGCGGGATGCTGCTTCATGATATCGAACTCGTCGTCGCTGAGCGCGCCGGGCTTGCGCAGGATGCGGTCGTCGATGCCGATCTTGCCGACGTCGTGCAGCAGCGCGCTGATGCGGAGGTCGCGCATCTCTTTGTCAGGCAGGCCGAGGTTCTTGCCGATGCCGATCGAGTAGCGCGCGACGCGTTCGGAATGGCCGCGCGTGTACGGATCCTTCGCGTCGATCGCGGCGGCGAGCATGCGCACGGAGTTGATGAAGAGCAGATGATTCTCGTGCGCGGCGCGTTTGAGCTGTTCGACCGCGTGCTCGATCGACTCCGACATCACGTTGAAGTTCTGCGCGAGGTCGCCGATCTCGTTGTGCGTCTTCAGCGCGACGCGCTGCTGGTAGTTGCCTTGCGCGATCTCGCGCGTGCGTTCGGCGAGGACGCGGATCGGCCGCGCGATGCCGGACGCGAAGAAGGTCGAGAACGCGATGGCGAGGAGCAGCGCGATCGCGCCCCACTGGATCGTCGCGCGGATCATCTGATCGACCGACGCGAAGGCGCGCGCTTCCGGCTTCTGCACGATGACGCCGACGTTCGGCCGCGCCGGTGCGACGGTGCCGAGGAGCTTCACCGTCCGGCCGTCGCGCGACTCCTGATACGACTCCGTGAGCCGCAGCGGCGCGCGCATGAAGTCCTGCACGATCTTCAGGTTCGCGTAGCTCGGATGCTGCACTTCGATCGACGGCTCGCTGTGGATGAGGACGCGTCCGTCGCGGTCGACGAGGAACGCGGCGACGTCGCCTTTGCCTTCTTCGCGCACGCGCTCGACGATGCGGCGCAGGCTCACGAGTCCCACGACCGCGCCGACGATCGTGTTGCCGTCCTTCACGGGGACGGAGAGCACCACCGCGGGTTGATTCGTCGACGCGAGCTCGATGATGTGCCCGGTCGATTCCTGCCCCGCGAGCGCGACGTCGCGCGCGAGGTTCATTTCCTTGAGCACCGCCGCGTCGATCTCCGCGGGCATCGCCTCCGCGCCGGTGCCGCCCGTGTTGAGCGCGCGCAGCGCGATGAGATCGCTGTCCGGCGTGATGAAGTCGGCGATCCAGCGTCCCTGCCCCGATTGCGTGAAGGGATCCGTGCCCGCCGGCAGCGCCTCGCGCATCATGCGGATGCTCCCGCCGATCTGCGCCAGCTGCTGATGATTGCTCGCGAGGAGGTTCTCGAGATCGTCCGCGATCCCGACCGCGGAGCGCGTCAGATACTTCTTCTCCAGCGTCTCGAGCGACTCGCGGTTGATGCCGATCAGAAAGTAGTGCGAGACGACGAGCGGCAACAGCCCCACCAGCACCATGGCTCCGAGGAGAGTCCAGAGAAGACGGGGGCGGGGAGCGGGGAGGGAGGGCATTGCGGGAAAAGTATAAGGGAACGATGAATGAAGAATGCAGAACGCAGAATGCAGAATGAAGAAAGCGCGCACGGCGCGAATTCTCAATTCTTCATTCTGCGTTCTGCATTCGATGTTCTCCCTCTACCTCCACCTCCCGTTCTGCCACACCCACTGCACCTACTGCCCGTTCGCGATCTCGACCGATCTCTCGCAGCAGGAGGCGTACGTCGAGGCGTTGCTGCGCGAGATCGAGGCGGCGCCGCGGGGCAGCGCGGTGGGCACGGTGTACTTTGGCGGGGGGACGCCGTCGCGGACTTCAGTCGCGTTGCTCGAGCGCGTGTTTGCGCGGCTGCGCGAGCGATTCGCGATCGCGGATGATGCGGAGCTTTCGATCGAGGCGAATCCCGAGGACGTGACCTCGGATGCGATCGAGGGGTGGCGCGCGCTCGGCGTGAATCGCGTCTCCATCGGCGTGCAGTCGTTTCACGACGACGAGCTGCGCGCGATTGCGCGCGTGCACGATCGCGTGCGCGCGATCGAGGCGATCCGCGCCGTCGCCGCGAGCGGCATGCGCACGAACCTCGATCTCATGCTCGGGTTGCCGGGACAGACATCCGAGTCGTTTCGCGAGACGCTCGACACCGCGGTCGACCTCGGCGCGGGGCATCTCTCGCTATACATGCTCGACCTCGACGAGAAGACGCCGCTCGGCGTGCAGGTCGAGCGCGGGCGCGTGACGTTGCCGGACGACGACCTCGTGGCGACGCTGTACGTCGACGCGATCGAACGTCTCGCGCGCGCGGGGCTCGCGCAGTACGAGATCAGCAATTTCGCGCGCGACGGCGAGATCTGCCGCCACAACCTTCGCTATTGGACGCGCGGCGAATATCACGGCTTCGGCCTCGGCGCGCACTCGTTCATCGGCGGCGAGCGCTTCGCGAATACGCGCGACCTTCGCCGCTACATCGACGCCGCGCCGCACGCGCGCGACTTCCACGAAACGCTCGGCGCCGATGAAGTTCGTCGCGAGGCGATCTTCCTCGGGCTGCGCCAGACCTCCGGCTTACACTATGCGCGGCTCGTGGAGCTATGCGGGCAGGAGGGCATCGAATGGACGGAACGTGGACTGAAGGACGGGTGGCTGCATCGGGTGGGCGGGAGCGTCGCGTTCACGCCCGCGGGATTTCTGCAAAGCAACGAGCTCATGTCGCAGCTCTTCTGATCCTCTGCGCGCTGGCGCCCTTTGCGTTCGCGCAGAACGAGGACATCTCCTTCGATCCGGCGACGACGCAGCAGGAGTTCTCGACCTTCTCGCGCCTCGTCGCGCAGGGCATCTACGCGACTCCCGTCGAGCCGGCGCGCGCTCGCGGCATCCTCGGCTTCGACGTCGGCGTCGCCGCGACGGCGGTGCCGGTCGACACGAACGCCGCGTACTGGCAGCACGCGGTGAACGACGACTTCTCGATCAGCAACTACGTCGCCGTGCCGCGCGTCGTCGTGTCGAAAGGACTCTCGTCGGCGACGATCTCCGCGATGTACTCGCGCGTGCAGGGGAGCAGCATCAACGTCTGGGGCGGCGCCCTCGACGTGCCGATCATCAACGGCGGTCTGCTGAAGCCGACACTCGCCCTGCGCGGCTCGTACGCGAAGCTCCGGGGCGTCGACAACTACGATCTCAAGACGTACGGCGTCGAGGTCTTCCTCTCGAAAGGCTTCGGACCGCTGACGCCGTACGCCGCGTATGGCCGCGCGCGCAGCAACGCCGAGGGACGCGTGACGACGCCGGAGCTCGTCTTCCGCGACCGGCACGAAGACCAGCGCGTCACGCTCGGGCTGAAGCTCTCGCTGCTCCTGCCGAAGATCGTCATCGAGGCGACGCAGGCGGAGAAGCGGAGCTACGCCGCGAAGATCAGTTTCGGCCTGTAGCTACTTCGGCTTCTTCGTGCTCTTCACCGGCGGTTTCGCGGCCGGCTTGGTGCTCGCTTTCGCCGGCGTGTCGGGGGTGGCCGCGATCGCGTTCTTGATCTGTTCGATCGTGAACGCGCCTTCGGGGCCGAAGCCGAGGATCTGGCCGTTCACGATGTACGTCGGCGTCGACGCCACGCCGATGGCGAAGGCGCGGCTGACCTGATCGAGGAGCGCCTGGCGCTCGGTTTTCGACGTGTAGATCTTCTGCGCGGCGTTCCAGTCGATGTCGTGGTCCTCGCAGTAGTTCTGCACGAACTTGTCGATCTGCTGCTTGCCGATGGTCTCCTGATTCTTGAAGACGTAGTCGACGTAATCCCAGTACTTCGCCGGCGCCACGCGCTGGATGGCGCGCGCGCCCATGGCTGCCGACAGTGCCCATTCGTGCATTTCGAAGAGCGGGAGATCGAGGCGCGCGTAGTTGATCTTGTCGAGACTCTTGCGGATGATCGGCTCGACGAGCCCGTGCGCGCGGCCGCAGGTGGGGCACTCGAAGTCGGAGAGCTCGATGATCTCGAGCGGCGACTTCGCGTTGCCGCGGCGGACCGCGGTGCCGGTACCGAGCGTGTCGCGCAGCGTCTTCGCGGGATCGGTGTTGAGATTGCCGCGCATGCCGACGATGAGGTACTGCTCGGACGCGTCGATGAAGCCGTGATAGCCGAACGAGCCGTTCGGCGTCTCGCGCGAGATGGTGACGGCCTTGAGTCCGTCGGGCAGCGGGAACGGCGCGACCGTCGCCGTGACCTGCTTGCCGAGGAGCTCCGAGCCCTTCTGCGTCACGCGCGCGGCGGCGGGGCGGCCGTCGGCGGGCAGCTCGATCACGCTGCCGATGATGATCTGTTGCGTCGACGGCGAGAACAGCAGGTACTTCTGCTGTCCGCAGTACTGATCGGACGAGCGCAGCGTCGCGGTGTACGCGGTGAAGTTGCGCGGACCGGTGGCAATCGGGTCGAGCGTCAGGATGCCGCCGGGACAGCGCGGCAGCGCTTTCGCGGCGTAGTTGCGCAGCGTGGCCGCGTCCATTTTCTGCTGGGCGTGGGCGCTGTACGGCAGGACGAGAATCGCGATTCCGAGAAGAGCTCGTTTCATGATCATTGCGCGTTAACAGTGCGATAGCCGCGTTCAATCCACGCGCGCAGACCGCCCGACACGTGTACGACGTTGCGGAAGCCGGCGAGGCTGAGAAGCTTTGCCGCGAGCTCGCCGTCGGCATCGGTCTCACCGTAGATGAGAACGGTCTGGTTCTGATACGGCAGCAGCTCCGGCAACTGCCGCTCGATGGTCTCGAAGGGCGCGCTGAGCGCGCTCGCGACGTGTCCTTCGGGACCGCGATACGCGGACGCCGGACGCACGTCGAGGATCACGACCTGCCGCGAATCGAGAATCATTTCATTCGCGATCGTCGGCGAGACCTCGGCGAAGCCGCCCGCGGTCGTCGAGACGCCGACCGTTTTACAGGCGGACAACAGAAGGCAGAGGGCAGAAGGCAGAAGGCAGAACTTGAGAATGCGGGTCACAGAACCTCCAGATCGAAGTCTGCACGAATGTCGCCGACGTACGTGCCGGCCGGGTTGTAGAGCGCGGTCTGACGATAGGGCAGCAACTCGGGGCGCGCGTCGGGATCGATGCCGAGGAGCTCGAGCGTGCGGAGGATGGCGGGATTGCGGCCGCGGTCCATGTTGCCGTCGTCGAGCTTCAGTGCGATTCCGATGGCGACATCATCCGCGACGCGCAGGCGCGCGGTCAATTCGGCGCGGAGCGACGGCGCGAGCGCCATCGCGTAAAAACCTTCCGCGCCTTCCTTCGCGAGCAGCTCGCCGCCGAACGCGGCGAGGAGCGGCGTAGTCATGCTCCACGAGCCGGCGACGTAGTAGGGGAACGCGGTCATCGACTCGACGATCTGTCCCGCGCTTTCCTCGTAGCGCTCGAGCGCGCCGGCGGTGCCCGATGCTTCCGCGGTGGCCATGAGGCGCGCGTACGCGAGCGCGGTGCGGTAGAGCGAGAGGAAGTACGCGGGCACGCCGCAGCCGTCCGTCGCGGTCGGGATTTCGTCGGGCGTGAGACCGGCGAAGTCGGCGAGCGTCGCGTGCATGAGGCGCTGCAGCGGATGCTCGGCGTCGATGTAGCGCGCGGACGGCACGTCCATCACCTGCGTCGCGAGCAGCATGCCGGCGTGCTTGCCCGAGCAGTTGTTGTGCAGCGGCGATGGCGGCTCGCCCGACGCGCGCAGCTCCGCGACCGCTTTCTCATCGTACGGCAGATGCGCGCCGCAGAGGAGATCGCTCTCATCGAAGTCGCCCTTGCGTAGCAGCGCCGCCGCCGTCGCGACGTGCACCGGCTCGCCGCCGTGCGACGCGCACGTGAGCGCGAGCTCTTCGCCGGTCAGCTCGTATTCGGCCGCGCCGCCGTACTCGAGAAGCGGCAGCGCCTGAAACGGTTTCGCCGACGAGCGCAGGCACGCGCGCAGCGACGGATCGCCGGTAAAGGCGAGGAGCGTTCCGCGCGAATCGACGACGGCGACCGAGCCGCGGTGCAGCGACTCGAGATGCGCTCCGCGAAATACGCGCGTCAGTACGGTGCTCATCGTGCGCGTGCAGTCTAACGAAACGACTACGCGAGCGTCTGGAACCCCGTATGCGAACGATGACGATGGCGCGCCTCTCGCTCCTCTGCTCGCTGCTGCTCGCGCTTCCGCTCGTCGCGCAGGCGCCGCCGCCGTGTCCTGCCGGCCGCACACCGATCCTGATCCTCGGCACGTATCACATGAGCAACCCCGGGCAGGATGCGGTGAACCTCGAGGCGGACGACGTGCTCTCCGCGCGGCGGCAGCGCGAGATCGCGGACGTCGTCGAGAAGCTCGCGCGATTCCACCCGACGAAGGTCGCCGTCGAAGCATCGCGCACCTCGCCGCTGCTCGCGCATTACGCCGAGTACCGTGCCGGCACGTACACGCTCTCGCGCAACGAGATCGAGCAGATCGGCTTCCGCCTTGCGGCCAAGCTCAATCACGAAAAGGTGTGGGGCGTTGACTATCCGATGTGGATGAGCGGCATCACCCCGGCGGAGATGCACGAGCCGAAGCCGAAGCCAGCGTCGGCAGAGACGAAAGCGGCAGACGACTCGCCGCGCATGCGCGAGATCCGCGCGGTCGTCGCCGACGACGACCAGCGCCTGCGCGCGGGCACCGTCGCCTCGTTCCTCGGCTACCTCAACACGCCCGAGCGTTACGCGCGCAACCAGCAGTGGGACGTGATCGCGAACCTCGAGCCGGGCAGCGGCGTCGCGCTCTACGAGAACACGGACGAGGCCACGAACTGGTACAAGCGCAATCTGCGCATCGCGACGAACATCCTCGAGATCACCGCGCCCGACGACCGCATCCTCTTGCTCATCGGCGCCGGACATCAGCCGATCCTCAAGGCGCTGTTCGCCGAGCACCCGCGCTACTGCCTGGTCCCGACGAGCGCGTACTTACCGTAGCCCGTCTTCAGGCAGCCGCACGTGCGAATAGGCTATGCCCTAAGCGCAGCCGGCCGCGCCGGCCCGCCGGAGGCGCTCCTGGTTAAGCCCTTGCCGGCGTGGCCGTATTCGGCGCCGACGACGACTCGGACGACACCGCCTCGTCTTCCGTGTCGTAGATCTTGAACACGGCGTCGAGCTTGGCGAGCTTGAGCAGTTTCTGGATGCGCTCGGAGGGGTTGACGAGAATCAGCTTGCGGTTCTGGCTCGTGAACTTGCCGAGGTAGCCGACGAGCTCACCGATGCCGGTCGAGTCGATGTAGTCGATCTTCGTGAAGTCGACGATGACGTTCGTGCTGTCGTTCTTGAGCACGTTCTCCAGCGCGGAAGAAAAGAATTCGGCGCTCTCGCCGAGCTTGATGAGTCCCTCCACGTACAGAATCGTGAAGTTGTCCAGGTGCTTCTTTTCTACGATCACAACGACCTCCGAACGAATCAATCGGGACTTAGCAAAGAGACTGCCACGACCGCGTTCATTCCGCCAAATCCGAACGAGTTGGAGAGGAACGCCCGCGCGCGCGTCTCGCGTGGCTGGTTGGCGACGTAATCGAGATCGCACGCCGGGTCGGGCGTCTTGAGATTGATCGTCGGCGGGAGGAAGCCATCGCGCAGTGCGACGAGCGACGACGCGATCTCGATCGCGCCCGACGCGCCCATCGCGTGGCCGTGCATCGACTTCGTCGAGCTCACCGCGAGATCGTGCGCGCGTTCGCCGAAGACGCTCTTGATCGCGCTCGTCTCGGTCGGATCGTTCGCGCGCGTGCCGGTGCCGTGGGCGTTGATGTAGCCGACGTCGTCGGGATTCAAGTGCGCGTCGCGCAGCGCGAGGTTGATCGCGCGCGCCGCGCCGTCGGCGGATGGATCGGTGATGTGCCCCGCGTCGCTGGTCGCGCCGAAGCCGGCGATCTCGCCGAGGATCTCCGCGCCGCGCGCGCGGGCGCGATCGTAGTTTTCGAGAACGAACACGGCCGCGCCTTCGGCGAGCACGAGTCCCTTGCGGTCCGCGCTGAACGGGCGGCACGCCGCGGCCGGATGCTCGTTGTCGATGGCAAGGACGCGCAGCGCTTCCCACGCCTTGATGATGCCGGTGGTGAGCGGCGCGTCGGCGCCGCCGGCGAACATCGCGTCCGCTTGTCCCGCGCGGATCGCCTGCGCCGCGAGTCCGATCGCATGCGCGCTCGACGCGCACGCGGAGACGACCGCGTACGAGAGCCCGCGCGCCGCGAACTTCGACGACACCGCAGCCGCCGCCGCGTTGTACATCGTCATCGGAATCGACGCCGGCGCGATGCGCGCCTGCTCGCCGTAGAGCCGCCGGTACGCCGTGTCGAGCGTCTCCGCGCCGCCGAGCCCCGTGCCGATCAGCACGCCGATGCGGTCCGATTCGACGCCGAGCGCTCCCGCCTGTTCCGCCGCTTCGTCCGCCGCGAGCAGCGCGAAGCGCGTGAAGCGGTCGTGGCCGCGATGCGTGCCCTCGTGCGCGTCGGCGGGCACTTCGCCGGCGATGCGGCAGGCGAGCGGCGCGGGATCGATGCTGGAGATCGTGCGCACGCCGCTGCGCGCGTTGCGGAGCGCGTCGAGCGCGGCGGCCTTGCCTCGGCCGAACGGCGAGACGATGCCGACACCGGTGATGGCGACGCGGTTCACGAGCGGGGGAGGAGGTCCTCGACGATCGTGGTCATGTCGCCGAAGGTAAGCATCGCGCGGGCGCGATCGTCGGGAATGGAGATGCCGAACCGCTCTTCGATGGCGAACAGAATCGTCAGCGAGTCGAGCGAGTCGATGCCTGCTTCCGCCAGCGGCGTCTCGGGGCGCAGCAGCTCGGCGGGAACGTCCTTCTCGTTGCGGACGATGCCGATGAGCGCTTCTTCGATCTCGCCGCGGGTCACGCACTTATCATAACAAGGTGACTCCGCGTCCCCGCCGCTGGTGGCCGTTTTATCTCGCGTGGCTCGTGCTCTGCGCGATGCTCTTCGTCGCGTTGCGCGGCGCGGAGGATCCGTCGCGGCCGAAGGGACGCCTTCTTCCGGTCGCAGCGGGCGATCGCGCGCTGGCGATCGCGAAGGCGCGCGGCTATCGCGGCTACGAGGTCGTGCAGGTTGCGCGGGCGAAGAAGGGCGAGGGCGCGCCGGAGGATCGCTGGGTCGTCCTGCTCGATCAAGTGCCGCATACGAGTCTGCGCCGCGCCGTCGTGATCGAGCTCGCGATCGGGGATGGTACCCTGCTGCGCATTCGGAAACCTCGTTGATGTCGTCCTCCCGCCCCGTGACCAAACTCACCCCGATGCTCGAGCAGTATTTCGAGATCAAGCGCCAGGTTCCCGACGCGATCCTCTTCTACCGGCTCGGCGATTTCTACGAGATGTTCTTCGAGGACGCGGAGACGGCCGCGCCGCTGCTCGACCTCGTCCTCACCGCGCGCAACAAGGGGCAGGAGTACGAGACGCCGATGTGCGGCGTGCCGCACCACGCGGCCGACGGTTACATCGCGAAGCTGATCCGTCACGGGCTGCGCGTCGCGATCTGCGAGCAGGCCGAGGACGCCGCGCAGGCGAAAGGACTCGTGCGGCGCGAGATCGTGCGCGTCGTCACGCCCGGCACCGCGACGGAGAGCTCGATCGTCGAGCGCGAATGCTGCTACCTCCTCGCGCTCGTCGAAGGAGAGGGCGGCGTCGGCGCGGCGTATCTCGACGTCTCCACCGGCGACTTCTTCGTCACCACGTATCGCGCGCTCGACGACCATCGCCTCGTCGACGACGTCGCGCGCTTCGCGCCGAAGGAAGCGATCGTGCCGCGCGGCGCGGCGGCGCCGCTACAGTTGCCGACGACGCAGCTCGAGCCGTCGATCTTCGAGACCGCCGGCGCGCACGAATACCTCGCCAAGCATTTCGGAACGCAGTCGCTGCGCGGCTTCGGGCTGGAAGGCGACGACGCGCGCATCGCCGCGGCGGGCGCCGCGTTGCGGTACGCGAGCGCGAGTCACAAGCGGACGCTCGAGCACGTGCGCGCGCTGCGCGTCGACAACGACGCCGACTTTCTGCAACTCGATGCGGCCACGCTGGCGAATCTCGAGATCGTCGAGTCGCGCGATGCCGGCCGTCCGCGCGCGAGCCTCTGGAGCGTCGTGAATGCGACGCGTTCGGCGATGGGCACGCGCACGCTGCGGCGCTGGCTCACGCGTCCGCTCGTCGCGCGCGACGCGATCTTCGACCGGCACGATGCGGTGGACGAGCTGACCCGCACGCGCGCGGTGCTCGAACAGATCACGGCGCGGCTCGCGAAGATCGCGGACCTCGAGCGCATCGCCTCGCGCGTCACGCTCCGCACGGCGACGCCGCGCGAATGCCTCACGCTGGCCGATTCGCTCGTCGAGGCGACGGAGCTCCGCGCGGCGATGCAACCGCTGGCCGGGCCGCTGCTCTCCTCGATGCGCGATGCGCTCGACGACGCGTCGGCGGCCGAGGCGGTGTCGCTCGTCGCGAAGACCATCGATCCGAATCCGGCGGTGAGCGTGCGCGACGGCGGCGTCATCGCGAACGGCGTCGACGACGAGCTCGACGCGCTGCGCGCCATCGCACGCGACTCGAAGTCGGTGCTCCTCGCCATCGAGACGCGCGAGCGCGACCGCACCGGCATCGGCTCGCTGAAGATCCGCTACAACTCCGTCTTCGGCTACTACATCGAGGTCTCGAAATCGAACCTCGCGAAGGTGCCGTCCGACTACATCCGCAAGCAGACGCTCGCCAACGCCGAGCGCTTCATCACGCCCGATCTCAAAGAGCTCGAAGAGAAAATCCTCGGCGCCGAAGAGAAGTCCGTCGCCATCGAGCTGCGTCTCTACGACGAGCTCCTCGGCGCCGTCGCGCGCCTCAGTCCCGCGCTCCTCGGCGTCGCGCGCGCGGTCGGCGACATCGACGCGATCTCCGCGCTGGCCACGATCGCGGTGCGCAATCGGTATGTCCGCGCGACGCTCAGCGACAGCGCCGAGATCTGCATCGAAGACGGACGCCATCCGGTCATCGAGCAGATCGCCGCCGAGCGCTTCATCCCGAATCACACCGACGTCGAGCGCGACCGCAACGGCATCCAGGTCATCACCGGTCCGAACATGGGCGGCAAGTCGACGTACCTGCGGCAGGTCGCGCTGATCGTCTTGCTCAACCAAGCCGGCTCGTTCGTCCCGGCGGCGAAAGCGCGCCTCGGCATCTTCGACCGCATCTTCACGCGCGTCGGCGCGTCGGATCAGCTGGCGCGCGGCGAGTCGACGTTCATGGTCGAGATGCACGAGACCGCGAACATCCTCAACAACGCCACCGATCGCTCGCTGATCATCCTCGATGAAGTGGGCCGCGGCACGGCCACGTTCGACGGCCTCTCCCTGGCGTGGGCGATCATCGAATACCTCCACGACAACCCCGCGCGCAGCGGCATCACGCTCTTCGCGACGCACTATCACGAGGTCACGGACCTCGCGAAGACGAAGCCGCGTGTCGCGAACGCGAATGTCGCCGTCAAGGAGTGGAACGACCAGATCATCTTCCTGCGCAAGGTCGTCGACGGCGCGGCGGACAAGAGCTACGGCATTCAGGTGGCGAAGCTCGCCGGCATTCCGCACTCCGTCATCGACCGCGCGCGCGAGATCCTCGTGACGCTCGAGCGGAAGGAGCGCGACCTCGTCGAGGAGACGCGCCGCCGCGGTCCCGCGCCGTCGACGCGCCAGCTCGGCCTCTTCAGTTCGAACGAGCAATCGATCATCGACGCGCTGCGCGAGCTCGAGATCGACACGCTCACGCCGCGGGAGGCATTGAACCGGCTATACGAGTTGAAGCAGAAGCTGACGTAACGCTTCGGATAGACTGCGCGCGCAATGATCCCGGACCTTTTCGGCATCGGCCTCACCGGCAAAACCCTCACCGATCTCGAGCGTCGGATCCTCCGCGAGTCGACGCCGTACGCGGTCGTGCTGTTCGGGCGCAACATCGAGAACGCCGAGCAGTTCCGCGACCTCATCGCCGAGGTGAAGAGCCTCTCCGCGAAGCCGCCGCTCTTCATGATCGACGAGGAAGGCGGACGCGTCGATCGCCTGCGCAACCTCGTGCCGGGACTGCCGAGCGCGGAAGCCTTCGGCGAAGGGGAGCGGCCGCGCGAGCTCTCCGAATGGTTCGGGCGTTTGATCGGCATGGCGCTGCGCTGGTTCGACATCGAGATCGATCTCGCGCCGGTCGTCGACATCCCCGGCGGCCTCTCGCCGAAAGGTCTCGAGCGCCGCACGTTCGGACGCGACGCGGAAACCGTCATCGATCTCGCCGGCGCCTTCGTGCGCGGGCTGCAGGCCTCCGGCGTCGCCGCGTGTCTCAAGCACTGGCCGGGCATCGGCATCGGATCCGCCGATCCGCATTACGGCGCGACGGTGATCGACGTGCCGCTCGAAGAATTGCGCGCGCGCGATCTCGTCCCGTTCGAGCGACTCGGCAACGAAGCCGCCGCGATCATGATCGGTCACGGCATCTATCCGCAGGTCGATCCGTCGGAGAGTCCCGCGACGCTGAGCCGCAAGCTGACGACCGATCTGCTGCGCGAGGGCATCGGCTTCGACGGCGTCGCCATCAGCGACGACATGGAGATGCACGCGGTCTCCGATCTCGGCGCGTACGAGGAGATCACCGAGCGCGCGCTCGTCGCCGGCAACGACGTCATCCTCTTCTGCAGCCACATCGAGCGCGTGCCCGACCTGCAGACGTACCTCGCGCGGCGCGTGCTCGAAGACCGCCGCATCGCCGATCGCTACGCGGAAGCCGTGCGCCGCTGCGACGTCTACCGCGCGCATTGCGAGCAGCTGCGCGCGAACGCGCCGGTCGCATCGTCGTTCGACGACGTCATCGACGAGGCCGTGCGCTTCGTCGAGGAGTTCGAGCGCACGCGCCCGCACCGCGAGATCATCGTGCCCGACGTCGACCGCCGCAAGAACTCGCGGACGCCGGGGAAGGGCCGCACCGGCCGCGAAGAGTGGACCTGAACGCGTCGTCGGGTCGCACCGGCTAAACTTTCTACGAGTTTCTTCGTCTTACCATCGGAACTTCGATGCGCATCCGGACGCAGCTCATCCTCGCGGCCTTCGTCCTGGCGGTGATCCCGCTGGCGGCGATCGTGACGTACTCGTACCACTCGTCGCGCCGCGCGCTCGAGTCCGCGTATCGCCACGAGGCCGAGCGCCTCACGAAGCAGATGGACCGCCGCCTCGCCGGAATCCGCGCGGAGCTCGACCAGCGATTGAGCGTCGTCTCTGCGCTGCCGCTGCCGGCCGACAAGAGCGACACGGGCGACGTCGGCAACATCGTCTCGGTGATGGGCGACGCCGCGTCGTTCGTCGACTCGCTCGAGTTTCATCCGGTGCCGAAAGAAGAGCTCGACCGCATCGCGGCCGAGGCGAAAAAGTCCGCGGAGCTCGCGCAATTGCGAACGGCGCGGCCTCGCATCGTCGTGCGCGCGCAGCACGAGGACGAGGCGAACGCGGATCACGATCCGGCGGACCACGACGACGATGCCGACGACGACAAGACGGAAGTCGCGCAGTTGGGATCGACCGCTCCCGCAGCTCCGGCGCAGCCGACGGCACCGGCCTCGCCCGGATTGCCGGCCATGCCCACGCCGCCCGCGGCGCCGATGATCATCGACCTGCCGCAGGTGCCGGCGGTGCCGTACGTGATGTCCGAAGAACAGCAGGAGCTGCTCAACGAGATCAGCAACGTCGGCGCGCAACTCGGCGATACAAATCTCGATACGGAAGATCGCGAAGACCTGCAGAAAGAGCTCGCGCAACTGCAGAAGCGCTTGCGCGCCGCGTCCGAGAAAGACCGCGTGCAGTACCGGCAGCGAATCCATCAGGCGCTCGATGTCGCGCGGCAGCAGCAGCGCGAACTGATGGTGCGGCGCGGCGCGCAGCCGCTGCCGCTGTCGCGCAAGGCGCCGCTGTCGCCGAACCTTCAGCCGCTGCCGGTGCCGAAAGCGGCACCCGACGCGACGGCCTCCGCGCCTGCAAGCGCGACCGCGACCCTCGCCGCGAGCGGCGGCAAGCCCGCGCCAACCGCGAACATCCGCGCGCTCACGCCGAAAGATGCCGCGAAGTCGGCGGTGCAGGACGAGAAGACCGCGCTCATTCTCGGCCGCCAGTTCAAGCTCCCCGTGCGCCAGCAGGGCCACGTCGTCGGTCAGCTCTCCGCGAGCGTCAGTCCCGATCAGGTCATCCGCCGCATCCTCGGCGCGAGCGACGACGGCGGCGAGATCCCGTTCGCCGTCGACCGCGCGGGCAACGTCTACACGCGCTCGACCGCCGAGCGCACGCAGCTCGACCGCCTGCACATCCCGGAGCGCGTGCGTCGCGGCGAGAACATCAAAGGCATTCAGGGGTGGATCGTGTCGACCTCGATCGACGCGCCGAGCGGCATGCGCATCGGCGTCGCGCGTCCGGTCGGCGACAACCTCGACGAGCTGCAGCGCACCGCCGCGCAGAACTTCGGCCTCGGCCTCGGCCTCATCGCCTTTGCGCTCATCGGCATCGTGCCGCTGTCGAACCACCTCACGCGCGACGTCAAGACCGTGATCGAAGGCGCGGACCGCATCGCGCACGGCGACCTCATGACGCGCGTGCCGGTGAAGACGAACAACGAGCTCGGCCAGCTCGCGCGCGCGTTCAATCGCATGGCCGAGGATCTCAGCCTCAATCAGATGCGCCTCCTGCAGCAGGAGCGCGCGCAGAAAGAGCAGGAGCTGCAGCAGCGGTTGCTCGCGGTCGAATACGAGCGGAAGTCGGTCGAGCTCGAAGACGCGCGCGCATTCCAACTGTCGATGCTGCCGAAGGAAGTGCCGCGCCATCCGCGCTACGAGGTGGCGGTGTTCACGCAGACCGCGACCGAGGTGGGCGGCGACTACTACGACTTCCGCGTCGAAGGCGACGTGCTCGCGGTCACGATCGGCGACGCGACCGGCCACGGCGCGAAAGCGGGCACGATGGTCACCGTGATCAAAACGCTTTTTGCCGGGTACGGGGCCGCGACCGCGCCGTCGGAGTTCCTCGGCGACGCGGCGGAGAAGATCAAGCGCATGGAGCTCGGGCGCATGGCCATGGCCCTCTCGCTCGGGCGCTTCGAACAGCGCACGCTCACGCTGGCGTCGGCGGGCATGCCGCCCGTCTTCGTGCATCGCGCGGCGACGGCGGACGTCGACGAGATCGTGCTCGCCGCGACGCCGCTCGGCACGCTCGGCGTCGACTACGCGCAGACCGACGTCGCGCTCGCCGCCGGCGACACGGTGCTCTTCCTTTCCGACGGCTTTCCGGAGCTGATGAACGACGCCGGGCAGCAGCTCGGGTATGCCGCCGCGATGGAAGCGTTTTCTTCCGCCGCGAAGGCAGGAAGTGCCGGCGACGTGATCGAGGCGCTCGAAGCGGCCGCGCGGCGCTGGCACGGCGACGGGCCGCCGAACGACGACGTCACGTTCGTCGTCGTCCGCGTCGCATGAAGTGGACCGTGCATTTCGCGTCGGAAGACGACGCGGACGCGCTGTTCTCGAGCGACGTCGAGATCCGCGAGATCGTCGCGCGTCGCGGCACGCTGCTGCGCGACATCGGCGACGTCATCGCGCTGCCGGACTACTTCGCCGACGACTGGGAGGCGCTCGCGCATTGGCTACGCGAACTGGAGTTCGACGGCGCCGCGCTCGCGCTGGTCGTGCGCGACGCCGCCGCGTTCTGGCGCGACGCGCCGGCCGACGCCGCGCGGCTCGTGGAGGTCTGGCTCGCCGCGACCGTCGAACGTCGCGATCTGCACCTCGTCTTCGTCTGGTGATCGGCTACGATACGGCGATGCGTCCTGAAGCAAGCGATTTCTCGCCCGCGTTCGGCAGATACGTCAGCCTCTGTCCCGAAGAAGACGTGCTCTCCGCGATCGAACTGCAGTCGTCGGAGACGCAGAAAGCGCTGGCGTCCGTCGACGAGACGCGCGCCGCGTACCGCTACGCCGCCGACAAGTGGAGCGTGAAGGAAGTCTTCGGCCACATGATCGATACCGAGCGGATCATGGGCTACCGCGCGATCTGCATCGCGCGCGGCGAGACGGAGTCGCTGCCGGGCTTCGACGAGCAGACGTACGCGCGCAATGCCGGCTATGACGCGTGGCGTATCGGCGATCTGGCCGAGGCGTACGCGGTGACGCGCCGCAGCAACATCGTCGCGCTGCGCAATCTCCCCGCGGACGCGTGGGATCGCCGCGGCGTCGCGAACAACAACCCCGTCACCGTGCGCGCGCTCGCGTACATCCTCCTCGGCCACGAACGGCATCACCTCGGCGTGCTCCGCGAGCGTTACCACCTCGGCGTCTGATGCCGCGCATCACCGTCGCGTTCCTCGGGCAGTGTCATACGTCCGGCTATCCGGGCGTCGCGCCCGAGGCGACGTTCCCGCAAGTCTGCCGCCGCGCGGTCGAGGCGTTTCGTCCCGGGACGACGCTCGAGCTCGTATTCGCGCCGTATCAGCATCCGTCGGAGCTGCCGCCGAGCGCGGAGCAGGCGCTGCGCGCGCATCCGCGCATCGTCGTCATCGAGGTGATCGGCTGGCTCGCGGTGAAAGGCGGACGCGCGGCCGATCTCTCGCGATTGCCGGCGCGTGTGCGCACGCGCTACGAGCGCATGAAGCACTTTCGCGAAGTCTCGCAGCGGCTCGCGGCGCAGGTGCCGGATACGCTCACGCGCGTAGCCGCGAACGCGCACGAGATTCTGCGACCGCTCTTATCGCGGCATCCGCGGCCGACGGTCGCAGAGTACGAGTCGTATGTCGACGAGACCGTCGCCGCGATCGCGCGCGTGCCCGACACGCACGTCGTGATTCAAGGCCCGGGCGCGCCGAACCTCGAGCTCGACGCGCGCGGGCTGCCTGTCGATACAGAGGAGCGCTATCGCGCGGTCGAGGCGATGGCGAAACGCGTCGCGGAGCAACGCGGCGCGCTGTACGTCGATCGCTGGGACAGCGTCACGAGCACGTTCTTCATGCCGGGCGACATTCGTCCGCGCGCGGACGGGCACTCGATGTGGGGACACCTGCTCGCGCGCGAGCTGCTCGGAGCGGGACTGGTGTAAGGGGATACGTGCCGTTCCCTAGAACGGCACGTCCTCATCATCATCGAATCCACTGTCCGGAGGCGCGGAACCGCCGCCGCCCTTCGAGCCGCCGCGCGAGCCACCGCCGCCGCCGTAGCTTCCGCCACCGCCGCCGCCGTACGCGCTGCTTCCGCCGCCGCCACCGCCGCCGCCGTCATCGCGGCGATCGAGCATCTTCATGTCGCGGACGTTGATCTCGGTCTTGTAGCGCTTCTGCCCCGACTCTTTGTCGTCCCAGCTGTCGGTGCGGATCGAGCCTTCGAGATAGACGAGCTTTCCCTTGCGCAGGTACTGTCCGCAGATCTCGGCGAGCTTGCCCCACACCACGATGTTGTGCCACTCGGTGCGCTCCTGCTTCTCGCCGCTGCGGTCGGTGAAGCGCTCGTCGGTGGCGACGGTGAACTTGGCGACAGTCATTCCGTTGGGCGTCGAGCGAATCTCGGGATCTTTGCCGAGGCGGCCGACCAGGATGACTTTGTTGATCATTCGGTGTTTCTCCTTGAACGTGCAGGATTCTATCCGCTCCGGATACCTGAGCCGCGGTTTTCTACGTGAGGTGGAGTGACGATGAAGTGCGTGATCCAGCGCGTGCGACGCGCGTCGGTGACGGTGGGTGAGGAGCTCGTGTCGGAGATCGGCGCGGGACTGCTGGTGCTCGCCGCGGTGGAGAAGGGCGACGCGGAGCAGGCGATGCGCGATGCGGCGAAAAAGATCCGCGAGCTGCGCATCTTCAGCGACGAGGCGGGGAAGATGAATCGCGATGTTTCCGAAGCAAAAGGCGCGATTCTGGCGGTGTCGCAGTTCACGCTCGCGGGCTCGATCGCACGCGGACGGCGGCCGAGCTTCGACAATGCGGAGGAGCCGGAGCGCGCGCGGATGTTGTTCGAGCTCTTCGTGCGCGAGCTCGCGTCGACCGGGATCACGGTGAAGACGGGACGCTTCCGCGAGACGATGATCGTCGCGCTGGAGAACGACGGGCCGGTGACGTTCGTCTGGCCGTAGACAGACGAGGGTCGCTACTCCTTGTCGATCCCGCCGTTGTACGACGGCGGATCGCTCGCCGGAAACGACTCGGCGATCGCTTCGTCGATGCGGTCGTCGCCGTCGAGCGGTCCATCGGGTGAGATCGTCGGATCGATCCGTCCGCCGCGCTCTTCCTGCCAGTCTTTTCTCGGTGGCTCCATGGCGGGAAGAGTAGCGGAAGTTGCGCCACGTTGTGCCGCTCCGTCGTGGCACTGCGTGAAGTCGTGCTGCGGCTGGCGCACCGGGCTTTGCCAATCAGCGCAGGCGGCCGGGCCGCCTTATACTGCGCGATCTCTTATGCAATACCGACCCACCGACATCGAACCGAAGTGGCAGAAAGCATGGGCGGACGCGCGCGTCGCGGAGATCGACGTCGCCGCGCCGGGCGACAAGCTCTACATGCTGAACATGTTTCCGTACCCGTCCGGCGATCTGCATGTCGGGCACGGCCGCAACTACATCCTCGGCGACGCGCTCTATCGCTACTTCCGCATGCAGGGCCGCGCTGCGCTCAATCCGATGGGGTGGGACGCGTTCGGATTGCCCGCGGAGAACGCCGCCATCAAGCGCGGCATCCATCCGCGCGAATGGACGCTCGGCAACATCGGGCGAATGAAGGCGCAGTTCGCACGCTGGGGCATCCTCTACGACTGGTCGAAAGAGATCGCCTCGTGCGAGGCCGACTACTACCGCTGGAACCAGTGGCTCTTCCTGCAACTCTACAAACGCGGCCTCGCGTATCGCGGCACCGCGCCCGTGAACTGGTGTCCGCAGGATCAAACGGTGCTCGCGAACGAACAGGTCGTCGACGGCCGCTGCGAGCGCTGCGGCGCGCTCGTCGAACAACGCGAGCTCTCGCAGTGGTTCTTCAAAATCACCGAATATGCCGATCGTCTCGATGCCGGACTCGACACGCTCGAGCATTGGCCCGAGAAGGTGAAGCTGATGCAGCGGAACTGGATCGGACGCTCGCTCGGCGCCGACGTCGACTTCCAGGTCCCTGCGCTCGGCCACGCGCTGCGCATCTTCACCACGCGTCCGGACACGATCTTCGGCGCGACGTTCATGGTTCTCGCGCCGGAGCACCCCGACGTGCAGCAGCTCATCGCCGATCATCCCGACCGCGCGGAGATCGAGGCGTGGATCGCCAACGTGCGCAACCAGTCGGCGCTCGAGCGTCAGGAAGCAGGGAAGGAAGGACGCTTCACCGGCAAGACGGCCATCAATCCGTTCACCGAAGAAGAGATCCCGATCTGGCTCGGGAACTTCGTCCTGCCGCAGTACGGCACCGGCGCGATCATGTCCGTCCCCGCGCACGATCAGCGCGACTTCGAGTTCGCGCGCCAGTACGGTCTGCCGCTGCGGGTCGTGGTCGGACCGCCGGATGGTCAACCTGTTGACGTTGCGGCGATGGCGGAGGCGTTCACGTTCAAGGACGAGAACGGCGTCATCGTGAACTCCGGTCCCATCGACGGACTCCCGGTGCCGCGGGCCATCGAGCGCATCATCCAGATCATCGAAGAGCGCGGTCTGGGCAAAGGGACCGTGCGGTACCGGCTGCGGGACTGGCTCATCTCGCGCCAGCGCTACTGGGGCACGCCGATTCCGATGATCTACTGCGACGCGTGCGGTCTGCAGCCGGTGCCGGAAGAGCAGCTGCCCGTGCGCCTGCCGCTCGACGTGCCGTTCACGGGACGCGAAGGGAATCCGCTCGCGAAGCACGAGGCGTTCGTCAACGCGACATGCCCGCAATGCAGCGGTGCCGCGCGCCGTGAGACGGACACGATGGACACGTTCGTCGACTCGTCGTGGTACTTCCTGCGCTTCGTCACGCCGCGCGACGACGAGAAGATCTTCGATCCCGCGCTCGTGAATCGCTGGCTGCCGGTCGACCAGTACATCGGCGGCATCGAGCACGCGATCCTGCACCTGCTCTACGCGCGCTTCATCACGCGCACGCTGCACGACATGGGACTGCTGCAGTTCGAAGAGCCGTTCGCGCGCCTCTTCAACCAGGGCATGATCATTAAGGAAGGCTTCAAGACGCCGGGCGGCTCGTGGGTGCCGCCGGCCGAAGTCGAGTGGCGCGACAACAAACCGTATCGCGGCGACACCGAGCTCACCGCGGAGATCGGCAAGATGTCGAAGTCGCGCTTCAACGTCGTGCCTCCCGACGAGCTGATCGAACGCTTCGGCGCCGACACCGAGCGCGTGTACACGCTCTTCATCGCGCCGCCGGAGAAGGAAGCCGCGTGGTCGGACGAGGGCGTCATCGGCGCGTATCGTTTCCTCGGCCGCGTCTGGAACATGGGCGCCGCGATTCTGAACGCGAAAGTGTCTGGCGACGTCGATCCCCGGGTGATCCGCAAAATGCACCAGACCATCGACGCCGTGACGTCGCGCATCGAGCGCTTCGAGTTCAACACCGCCATCTCCGCGCTGATGGAGTTCTCGAACGTCCTCGGCGACGCCGTCAATGCCGGCGGCGGCGCGGAACTGCGCGAGGCGTACGAGACGCTGCTCAAGCTCCTGCATCCGTTCGCGCCGCATGCGACCGAAGAGCTCTGGTCGCTCTTCGGCAACGACGGCTTCATCCTCACCGCGAAGTGGCCGGTCGCGGACCGCGCGCTGATGCAGGAGGACGAGGTCGTGATCGCGGTGCAGGTCAACGGCAAGCTGCGCGGGCAGGTCGAAGTGGCCGCGCCGCCGGAAGAGGCGAGCGTGTGGGCGGCCGTCGACGCGAACGAGAAGATCCAGACCTGGCTCGCCGGAAAAACGATCGTGAAGAAGATCTACGTACCGGGTAAGCTGGTGAACGTGGTGGTGAAATGAGAAAGCTGCTCGTTGCCGCGCTGCTCGGCCTCTCGCTTTCCGGTTGCGGCTACGCGCTCGTCGGCCACAGCAACCTGCTCGATCCGAGCATCCACACGATCCAGGTGCCGGCCTTCGTCAACCGCACCACGCGCGTCGAGCTCGAGCAGCGCGTGACGCAGGCCGTGGCCGAGGAGTTCGTGTCGCGCGGACGATTGCGCCTCGTCACCACCGCGAACGAAGCCGACGCCATCCTCCGCGGCTCCATCGACACGTTCAACATCTTCCCGATCGCGTTCGACCAGGGCCGCGCCACGCGCTACCAGGTCTCGATCACCGCGAAGATCGAGCTCGTCGACCACCGCCACGACGACAAAGTGATCTGGAAAAACGACCAGTACCGCTTCACCGAGGACTACGACGTCAACCTCGAAAGCACCGACGCGTTCGACCAGGAGACGCGCGCGATCACCGAGATCGCGGTGCGCTTCGCGGAAGGGCTGCTCACGAACCTCCTCGAAGGCTTCTGAAACCGCGATCACGACCGCGACCGGAGCGGGAACTCTTCAGGATGCTCGATGGAGCGGATCGAGAGGTCGATGTCGAGATCGGGCCAGTAGAGATGGTCTTCGGCTGGCCGTTCGACGTTCGTGATCTTTGCGATGGTGGCGTCGGCGAACCACGGGAACTCCGAAAACGGCACGAACAGTTCGCCCGTTCCGAGCCAGAGCCAGAAGCCGTGGCGCGAAACGTTCGTCACGGCCGGTCCCTCGCGAAAGATGGTTGGACTCATCGGACCGGCTCCATCGCGCGACCTACGATACCCCGGGCTCACCGAGCATCTGAAACCCGTTCGCGGCCGCGCCCGTAATCCTTTTCATGAAGACCATCTTCGTCGGTCCCAACGGCGTGCGCGCCGGATGGCGATTTCTCCTGTTCGTGGTCGCGTCGATGACGCTGCAGAACCTCCTGCAGTTCGCGGTGATGAAAGCGGGCTACAAGCCGTCGCCGGGATTCAACGTCCTGGACTTCCTGATCTCAGACGGCGCCGGTTTCGTGGCGATGCTCGCGGTCGCGACCGCATTCGCGCGTTGGGAGCGGCGCACGGTCGGATCCTATGGATTTCCGATCCGGATCGCGTTCGGGGCGAAGTGGTGGGAGGGGATGTTGTGGGGGACGCTCGCGCCGCTGGCGGCGATGGGGATGGTCGTCGCGGCGGGTGGTGCGCACATCGACGGGCTCGCGCTGCACGGCGCCGCGCTCGCGAAAGCGGTCGTGCTCTGGTTCGTGACCATGATCGTCCTCGGCTTCTTCGAGGAGTTCCTGTTCCGTGGATATCCATTCGACGCGCTGGCGCGCGGCATGGGCTTCTGGCCGGCGGCGTGGCTGCTGGCGATTCTCTTCGGCGCGCTGCACTACTTCACCAAGCCGATGGAGAACTGGGTCGACGCGACGACGGTTGGCCTGCTCGGACTCTTCATGACCTTCGCGCTGCGGCGCACGGGCGATCTCTGGTTCTCGGCGGGCTTCCACACCGCGTTCGACTTCATCGCGCTGAACGTCCTCGGCGCGCCGAACACGGGCAACGACGGCAAGCCGCTCGCGGATCGCTTTCTCGCCACGCGCTGGACGGGCGCCGACTGGATCACCGGAGGCCCGCGCGGTCTCGAGGCGAGCCTCTTCATGTTCATCGTGATCGCGGCGCTGTTCGTAGCGTTCGATCGACGCTTCCCGGCGAAGAACCGCGAGGTGCAGGAGCCCGCGGTGATCGAGGCGGCGCTGACCTAAGCGACGTCCCTCCTTCAAATTGAAGCTGGTCACCTTCGACTTGCGCGCTCGCGTACTCTTTGAATGACTGCTGATCTTCAATTTTCAAGCTACCAACCTTCAAGTCGAAGCTGCCGACCTTCAAATCGAAGCGGACGCCCCTCGACTCGAAGCTGCCGGCTTTCGAGTCGAAGCTGCCGACGTTCACGTTTGAAGGGACCGCCCTTCAAGTCGAAGCTGCCGACGTTCACGTTTGAAGCGACCGACCTTCAAGTCGAAGCTGCCGACCTTCAAGTCGAAGCTGCCGACCTTCGCCTTTGAAGCGGCTGACCATCGATTTGAAGCGACCTGCCTTCAGCTTGAAGCTACCGACCTTCGTCGATCGCTCCCATCTGCTCTGGCACAGCTCGGGTTGGGCTCGAGGAAAGACTTCGCCGCGTCGTTTGGCAGCGTCTTCGGAGTCGATCGATCAGATCCCGGAAGTGCGGCTGCGGCGCGGGAGGTCGTGGACGAGCGGACGGGCTCACAAACAAAAACGGCGCACCCGCGAGGGATGCGCCGCTTTGTGCGACAAGGCTGTTGCGCGCGTGCGTTACTTCGAGGACGCCGTGCGCTTGGACGCGCCGGCGAGCCGCGACTTGTAGCGGTCCGCGGTGTTGTCCTTGATCAGACCGCGCTTGGCTGCCTTGTCGATGGCCGAGAACCCGGTCGCGAGGACGTCCTTGTCCGCGTCGCCGCCGGTGATGGCCGTGCGGGCCTTCTTGAGCGCGCTGCGCAGGTTTGACTTGCCCGCGCGGTTCCGCGCCTTCCGTTTTTCGGCCTGCCGTCTCTGTTTCTCGGCCGAGGCAATGTTCGCCATGAATCTGCTCCTGATTGAAAGTTAAAGCGGCGTAGTTTACTTGGTATCGATGCCGAGCGCCTTCAGTTTCTGGCGCGCCAGAGGCGCTTCCTGCGACTTCGGGTGCTCGTGCACGACGTACTGCAGTTGCACAATTCCTTGTGCTTTCTGTCCGAGGGCGATGTACGCGTAGCCTTTCTTCAGCAACGCGCCCGGCACCTTGTCGGACCGGGGATATTTGTTGACGACGCTATCGAACTGTTCGATGGCCTCCTGATATTTCTTCTGCGAGTAAAGAGACTCGCCAATCCAGTAGCTTGCGTTGTCGGCGAGCTCGGAATTGGCGTTCGCGGCGAGGAAATCGCGGAAGCCCTCGATGGCCAGGTCGTAGTTGCCGCGCTGGTAGTCGCGATACGCGGCCTGATACGTCTGCATCGGGTCGGCGGCGGGCGTGACGGGCGCGGGAACGGTGACCTCGCTCATCGCCGCGGTGCCGGCAGTGGGAGCGGTCGTACCGGCGGATGCAGCCGCGGGCGGCGCGGCCTGCATCGCGGCGAGCTGCGCGCGCAGCGTCTCGATGTCGTGCTGCGCCTGCGTGAGCTGCTGCGCGAGGCGGTCGTTGCGGTAGCCGCCCTGCTCGATCGCGCCCTGCATGTTCTGCACGTGCTCGTCGATCTCGTCGACCTTTGCGACAAGAGTCGCGTTCGACTTCAGCAGCGTCTCGGTCTGCTCGGCGATGCGCTGGTTGACGCCCTGCACCTCTTCTTTCGACGAGGCCGTGCGCTTCACCGACGCGAGCTGTTCCTGCAGTTCTGCGACCTGCGACTGCACCTGCTGGAAGTCGGAGGTCGAGACGCAGGCGAAGGTGCCGAGCGCGAGCACCGCCGGAACGATTCGGGAGAGGAGTCGCATCGCGTTATCTCACCAGGACGAGATGCGCGCGGCGGTTCTTCGCCCACGCGGAGTCCTCGTGTCCTTCATCGAACGGGCGCTCTTCGCCGTAGCTGACGGTGCGGATGCGGCCGCTGTCGACGCCGAGCGTGACGAGATAGTCCTTCGCGCTGTTCGCGCGGCGGTCGCCGAGGGCGAGGTTGTACTGCTCGGTGCCGCGCTCGTCGCAGTGTCCTTCGACGAGGAGGTTGTAGCCCGCGCCGTCCTTGCTCTTGAGCCACGTCGCGGACGCGGAGAGCGCGGACTGCGCGGCGTCGTCGAGCGTCGCCTCGTCGTAGTTGTAGAACGCGTCGCGCAGATAGCCCTTCTGCTGCACGTAGCGGTTGAGCTGCTCGATGTCGGCGGGCAGCGTTTCCTCGACCGGCTTCGGCGTCTCGTCGACGAAGTCCGTCGGCGGCGCGACCGTCGTGCCGGTGTTCGTGGCCGGCGGCGGCGCGACGTCGGGGGCGGACGCGGATGTGTCGCTCGGCGTCACCACCGGCGGGATGTTCTTCTTCTTCGAGCGGCAGGCGGGGGCGAGCACGATCAGTACGACCGCCAGGCTCGTCAGCAGGATGTTGCTCAGTTTCTTCATGATTCCACTCCCTCCACGGATTCTAAACGTTTACTCCGGTTTCTTGGACCAATCGGGCTCTTTGTTCTCGCCGTCGAACGTGAGCTGCAAGAGGTCGGTGCCGTCGATGCGCATCCGGTAGACCTGCCACGCGCCGCTGCGGTTCGACTGGAACGAGATCCAGTTGCCGTCCGGCGACCACGTCGGCTGCTCGTTCGAGCCTTCGCCGGCGACGATGCGGCTCTCATTGGTAATGAGGTTGGCGATGCGGATCTGAAAGCGGCCGTTGACGCGCGACGTATACGCGAGCTTCTCGCCGTCGGGCGAGAACACCGCGTCGTCGTTCCAGTTGCCGTCGTACGAGATGCGGCGGACGTTCGTCCCTTCCGCGTCCATGACGTAGATCTGCGGCGTGCCGCTGCGGCCGGACGTGAACGCGATCTGCCGGCCGTTCGGGCTCCACTCCGGCGTCGACTCGACCGAGCCGGTCGTCGTGAGCCGGCGGATGTTCGAGCCGTCATCCTTGATGAGGTAGATGTCGGGATTGCCGTGCACCGAACCGACGAACGCGATGTCGTCGCCGACCGGCGAGAACGTCGCGGACGTGTTGAGCGCGAGGCCGCTGTTGATGCGCATCCGACCGCCGCCGCGCCGGTTGATGATGTACATGTCGCTCGTGCCGCGCGCGAACGACGTGTAGACCATGCGCTCGTTGTCGGGCGACCAGCTCGGAAGGATCGACAGCGCGTTGTGGAACGTGATGCGGCGCTGGTTCGAGCCGTCCCAATCCATCAGCCAGATTTCCCAGTTGCCCGTGCGGTTCGACGCGAACGCGATCTGCGAGAGGAACACGCCGGGCCGGCCGTTCAGCGTGCGTACGAGCTCGTTGGCGAGCATGTGCGCCGTCCGCCCGAGGGCGGGGGCGGGGGAGCGGTAGCGCTTCCCGAGTTGCGTCGATCCGGCCTGATCGACGAGACGCGCTTCCACCACGTAGTCGTCGCCTTCTTTCCATACGTTCAGCCGGAGCAGCAACTGCGCGTTGATGCGTTTCAGCAGTTCCGTATTGACGGGCACGGACGGCGGCAGCGGCGCGATGGCGAAGATGCCGGAGTAGGCGATGTCGCGCGTCAGCGGACCGAAGAAGCCGTTGCGCACTTCCTCGCTGTTGACCGGTTCGGGCGCGACCGGCGCCGACGGCGGCACGAGCTCGGGAAACGGCACGGCGATGCGCACGACCTGCGCCGCCTGGTTCGCGTTCAGCGTCGTGTTGATGTCGGTCTGCGCGGCGGCGAGCGGCGCGAGGGCGAGCGTGGCGAGCAAAAGCAGTGATGTCTTCATCGGAAAGTCAGGTGTACTCCGAGGTAACTTCCGCTGTAGCCGAACGGAAGCGGGTTCAGTGGGTGAGAGCTACGCACGGCGGAGAGCGCCGCGCGGTCGAACGTCGCGTTGCCGCTGGAAGTCTCGACGCGCGCCTCGGCGATCGAGCCGTCGCGCTGGATGCGGAAGTAGATGATCGTCGCGGCGCCGCCGGCGAGCTGCGGGCGGAACCAGTTGCTGCCGATCTTCCGTTGCATTGCCTCGATGTAGAGCGTGTACGGGAAGTCGCCGCCTTCGAGTCCCTGGATGCCGGTGCCGCCGATCGGCACGTCGGTCGTCGTCGCGGCGCCGCTCGGCGGCACGACTGGCGGCGGCGCGGCGGCGGGCTTCGTCGGCGGCGGCGTCTCCGAGCCTTTCTTCGTCGAGCGTCCGAACGGCGACAGCGGAACGGTGTTCTTCTCGATCTTCGCGGGCGGCGGCGTCTCGACCGCGGGCTTCGGCTCTTCGATCTTCGGCTTCGGTGCTTCGAGCTTCGGCGGCGCGGGCGGCGTCAGCACGGGCGCCGGTTTCGCGATCGCGGGCGCGGAACGCTGCGCCGCGCGCAGCTGCGCGAACTGGATGCTCACCGTCGTCGCCGGCCGCGGCGCCTCGGCATGCGTCGCCGCGTAGAACACGAGCGCGATCAAGCCGCCGTGCAGCACGAGCGACCACGCCACGCCCGCGAGCGCGCCGCGCTCGAGCGTCGCCCGCTGCGCGAGCACTTCAGCGACCCGGTCGTGCACCGCTCTCCCTCGGCCGCGTGATCATCCCGAGCTGTTCCACGCCCGCCCTGTTCATCACATCCAGCACCGCGACCACGCGTCCGTACGGGACGCCTTCATCCGCTTCGAGGAGCGCGCGTTTGATGCGGCGCGTGCGCAGCATCGGCCCGAGCGATGCGTCGAGATCCTTCGAGCCGACGGCCGTGCCGTCGACGTAGACGGCGCCGGCGGACGTCACCGTGATCTTCGCCGGATTGTTCGACGCGAGCTCGAAGCTCTTGCCTTCCGCCTGCGGCAGCGCGACGTCGAGCCCCTGCGTCAGCATCGGCGCCGTGACCATGAAGATGATCAGCAGCACGAGCATGACGTCGACGAGCGGCGTGACGTTGATCTCGGCCAGATCGCCGAGGTCGTCCGAGTCGTGGATGCGGAACGCCATGATCGTTAGACGCGGGAGCTCACGTGAAATTACGCTCGGTGAGATTCAGGAACTCGAGCGTGAAGTCTTCCATCTCGCCGCGCGCGCCGCGCAGCTTCTGCACGCAGAGGTTGTAGGCGAGGAGCGCCGGGATCGCGGCGAAGAGTCCCGCCGCGGTGTTGATGAGCGCCTCGCTGATGCCGGGAGCGACCGCGGTGATCGACGTCGAGCCGGTCGCGCCGATCTGCCCGAACGCTTCCATGATGCCCCAGACCGTTCCGAAGAGACCGATGAACGGCGTTGCGGACGCGGTCGTGGCGAGAAACGGCACGAAGCGCGAGAGCCGCGCGGTCTCGATGCGCGACGCGCGCACGAGCGAGCGTTCGACGCTGTCGAGCGATCGCACGGTCTGCCGCCCTTCGGCGTGCGCGATCTGCGCCTCGATCTCCGCGTAGCCGGCGCGAAAGAGGCCGACCAGCGACGCGTGTGCGAGAGGGCCGAGGGCGGACTGGACGTCGGCCAGGCGCTTCGCTTTGCGGAAGATGCTCATGAACTTGCGCGAGGCGCGCTGCGAGCGGCGGAACCGCTGCCAGACGGCGAGCATGATCGCCCACGAGAGGATCGAGAACAGAAGAAGGATGGCCAGGACGGTCCGCCCCACCCAACCCGTATGTAAAAACGCCGTCCAGAGTTGCACTGAGCGGGGAGGTTAGCAAAAAACAACGGCGGGCGTCGTGCGCCCGCCGTTGCGCCTGTTGTACGTAAGTCGCGTCAAATGCCTTTCTTGCGGTCGAGGTCGGCGAGGTTGTCTTCCAGCACCGACTCCTTCTCCTTCAGGTTGCCGTAGGCTTCCTGAACCTTACCTTTGATGCGGTCCTTGGTGCCGCTCGCGTGCAGCGAATGGTCGCCGGCGAGGTCGCCCACGGCCTGCTTCACGCGTCCCTTGATCTGATTTCCCAGGCCGCTCGCCTGATTGGCGACGGCTTCTTCGGCATCGGTTCGGTCGTTACGATTCATATCGTTTCCTCCGTGCTCCAAATAACTGCAACCGCAAGGCCAGAATCGCGCTCGGGATGGGGTCGGTTTCGGCGCACGTACAATGAGGCCATGTCACGCCTCCAGCTGCTTTGCATTCCGCTGTTGCTCCTCTGCGCCGCCGCCGTGCCCGCGCGCGCGGCGGACACGCCCGAAGGGCACTGGGAAGGAGCGATCGAGCTTCCGAACCAGCCGCTCGTCATCGCCGTCGATCTCGAAACGAGCGGCGGGCGCTGGCGCGGGCACATCGACATCCCCGCGCAGGACGCCAAGGGGCTCGTGCTGCGTCCGGTGGACGTCGTTCGGGAAACGGTGAACTTCGGGATTGACGGCATTCCGGGGACGCCGATGTTTCGCGGCACGCTCGCCGGCGACAAGCTCTCCGGCACGTTCACGCAGAGCGGCGCGACGTTCCCGTTCGCGCTGCACCGCGCCGCGAAAGCGGATCCCAGCGCGCGCCTCAGCGGCTTCGACGAGCTCGCAAACGCCGCGCTACATTCGTGGAACACGCCCGGACTCGCCGTCGCCGTCGTCGCCGACGGCAAGGTCGTTTACGCGCAGGGCTTCGGCAAACGGGATGTCGAGAAAGCCCTGCCGATGACCGCCGACACGCTGCTGCCGATCGGCTCGGTGACGAAGAGCTTCACGACGCTGCTGATGGGGATGCTCGTCGACGAGGGCAAGCTCGAGTGGGACAAGCCGGTGCGCACGTATCTGCCGGACTTTCGCGTGATGGATGAAACGCTCACATCGCGCATCACGCCGCGCGATCTCGTGACGCATCGCACCGGTCTCCCGCGCCACGATCTGGTCTGGTACAACAACGACACGCTGACGCGGAAAGAGATCGTCGCGCGCCTCGCGCATCTTCCCGCGAGCGAAGACTTTCGGACGCACTTTCAATACAACAATCTGATGTTTCTCGCGGCCGGCTATCTCGTCGAGCAGCTCACCGGCCAACCGTGGGAGGACGTCGCGCGCACGCGCATCTTCACGCCCCTCGGCATGACGCGCAGCACCTTCACCGACGCCGCGGCCTCGAAGGATCCCGATCACGCGCAACCGTATCTCGAAGAGCACGATGTGGTGCGAGAGGTGCCGTTCCGCGAGGTCGGGAACATGGGCCCCGTCGGCGAGATCAGCTCCAGCGCGAACGAGCTCGCGCGCTACGCGCTGCTGCATCTCGAACGCGGCCGCGCCGGCGATCGCCAGCTCGTGCAGCCGGCCACGATGCTCGAGCTGCACGCGCCCGTCATCGCCACCGGCGACCTGCCGCCGTCGCCGGAGATCTCGCCCGCGTCGTACGCGCTCGGCTGGTTCATCGACAGCTACCGCGGCCACAACCGCGTCTATCACGGCGGCCACATCGACGGCTTTTCGTCGCTCCTCACGCTCTTTCCCGCCGACGGCATCGCCGTCGTCACGCTCGCGAACCTCGATCACGCCGGCATCCTCGACGTGCTGACGAATCACATCGCCGACCGCATGCTGCAGCTTCCGGCCATCGACTGGAACGCCACCGCGCTCGCGAAGCGCAACGCGGTGAAGCAGCTCGACGCCGACGCGGAGACGAAGAAGAACGCGGCGCGGAAGAGCGGCACGAAGCCGTCGCACGCGCTCGCCGACTTCGCGGGCGACTACGAGAGCGAAGGCTACGGCGTGCTGCGCGTCGCGGCGACGGCGGACGGCTTGCGCGCGACGTACAACCGCATCGAGACGCCGCTCGAACACTGGCACTACGACGTCTTCAACGGCCTGCGCAACGAGAAGGATCCGACGTTCGAGGGGATGAAGTACAACTTCTGGACGGACTTTGCGGGAAACATCAACGCGGTCGAGGCGTCATTCGAGCCGCGCGTCGCGCCGATCGTGTTCTACAAAAAGCCGGACGCGCGTCTCTCCGATCCCGCGTACCTCGCGCAGTTTCTCGGCGAATACGAGCTCGGCCCGCAGGCGATCACGCTCTCGCTGCGCGGCAACCGCGTCATCATGAACATCGCCGGACAGCCGCCGTACGAGCTCGTGCCCGACATCGACGGCTGGCTCAATCTCAAAGGACTGACCGGCTTCCGCGCGCGTCTCAGCCCGACCACGCTCGAGCTCAGCCAGCCGAACGGCCTCTATACCGCCACGCGAAAGAAGTGAGCCGCGTGCTAACGTTGCGCGCGTCGAGACGTTAGGCGCGTCGCACTCGCTGGCCCCGTAGCTCAGCACGGATAGAGCAGCGGTTTCCTAAACCGTGGGTCGGAGGTTCGAATCCTCTCGGGGCCACCACGAATTCACCTCACACCACCCGCCCCTTCAGCTGGCCTCCCGTTCGCAATAGTTATTCGCAGTGAAATCGCGAATGGGAGGGTGGTTTTGAAGCTTTCCAACGTCAGGCTCGCCTCGCTCGCGGCGCTGCTGCTCGCCGCGACGCTGCACATCCACGCTGAAGAAATCGAAGGACTTCCGGCCGACGCGCCGCATGCCGGCACGCTGGTCACCATCGACGTCTCGACCAATCACGCGTATCTCTTCAAAGACGGCCAGCTCGTCCGCAGCTCCGCGGCCGCGACCGGCTCCGACAAAGTGCTCAAGCAGGGCCGCCACGTCTGGTGGTTCCGCACGCCGCGCGGCCTGCATCAGGTGCTGCGCAAGATCACCAATCCCGTCTGGCACAAGCCCGACTGGGCGTTCGTCGAGGAAGGGAAGGCCGTGCCGCCCGCCGACTCGCCGCTGCGTCTCGAGCGCGGGAAGATGGGCAAGTACGCCCTCGACCTCGGCGAGAGCGTGATGATCCACGGCACGGACGACCCGAAGTCGATCGGCCGCCGCGTCTCGCACGGCTGCATCCGTCTCCCGAACGACATGCTGAGCGTCCTCTGGAATGAGGTCGACGTCGGCACGCCGGTCTACATCTTCGAGAGCCGCCCGCGCGAGATCGCGGCGGACAAGGGCTTGAACGATCTCGATATGTGATCAGCGCGGCGGCTCGAGCACGATCTCGGGATCTTTCCTGAAGGCAAATTTCTCGGAGAGTTCGTAAGTCAAGGTCGTCTCCGTGGTGAAGTCGTTCGTGAACGTCACGACGAGCGGGTTGTCGTCGGATTGCGTGACCGCCGGCGCCGGCGACGTCTTCCACGCGAACTTCAGATCCTCGACGAGGATTTCCGATCCGTTGAAACGCAACTCGACATCGGCGGCGTCGATCCTCTGGGTATCGGGCGTGACCTTAATTTTATCGTCGACGAGATCGACTTCGAATTCATACACGGTGGCCATGGCTCTGCCCCTCTCGTTCTTGCAGCGGTCGTGAGTGCGGCGGTGAAGACCCGCGTCGATACCTCATGGGTGCGGCGGCTCGAGCACGATCTCGGGGTCGTGCGACACGATCACGAGATGCTCGATGTCCGCCCACAGCCGGTACGCCAGCGTCTGCGTTTCCGTGACCTCGTTCGTGAGCGTCACGACCGTCTGGAACGGGTTGGTGCTCGTCTGCGTCGTCACCGGCGCGGACACGACCTGCCAGCTGAACGCGATGCTCGTATCGGGCGCGGTGAGCGAGGTCCAGGTGAAGTAGATCGCGGCGTCTGCTGCGTCGACGACGAGCCGCGAGGGCTCGATCAGCCACACCGGACCGTTGATCGTTTCGTTGAAGGTGACGGAGACGAGATAGTTTTTGACGGTCATGAGTTCCTCACTTTCTGCATGCAGGTCTCCTCTGCGCTACCGGCCGCCTCGTACGGCCGCCTCGTAGTCGGGATGGTGGTAGCCGATCGCGTCCAGCCGCGCGACGAGCGGCGCGGCGGCGTCGCGGCGTCCGCGCGCGACGAAGAGACGCGCGCGCAGCGCGTCGGTGTCGGGATCCGATGAACGCGCGAGCGGCGGCGCGTCGAGCAGCGCGGCCGCGCGATCGAGCCGCTGCGTTTTCGTCGCCGCATCTTCGGCGAGCGTCGCGCCGTCGAGCAGCACGCCGGCCGCGTCCTGCAGCGCCGACACCTCACGGGACTGGGCGACGTCCAGCAGCGACCACGCGCGCGTCCATTGCTGCCGCGCCTCGCGGGTCTCGCCGCGGCTGAAGCGGAAGCGCGCGTCGCGCGCGAGCGCGACCGCCAGATCTTCACGATAGGCGACGCGATCGGGCGCGCGCCGCACGACGTCTTCGAGCTGAGCGATGCCTTCGCGGAATTCCGCGGCGGACTGCGCGGCGAGACCGCGACGCGCATGCAGCCCCGCGAGCCGGATCGTCGTCAGCGCGCGGGCGCGCAGCCATTCGGCATTCTGCGGATCGAGCTTCACGAGCTCGCGTTCGAGCGCGAGCTGCGCCTCGGTCTCGCGCTGGGAGGCTTCGAGGTCGCCGAGGCTCGTGAGGGCGGCGGCGAGGTAGGCGTGGCTGATCTCGAGACGGCGCTTCCACTGCGCGTTGGAGGGCGCGCGCGCCACGAGCTGTTCGGTGATGCGCTTCTGCTCCTCGAACTGCCCCCGCGCGCCGGTGAGATTGCCGGTGCGCTGCAGGTTCACGCCGAGCTTGTTGATCGTGTTCGCCAGGTCGGCCTGCCATTCGACGTTCGACGGATCGCGTTCGAGCCGCGCGCGCTTGATGCGCAGCGTTTCCTCGAAGTGTTTTCCGGCGCCGGCGTAATCGCCCTGCAGCATCAGCAGCGTGCCGACGTTCGCGTGTGCGTACGCTTCCTCGATGCGGTAGTCGTCGTTGAACGGAAAGTCCGCGACGAGGCGCTGCGCCGTCGCGAGATAGCGCTCGTTTTCCTTCAGCGCCGCCGGCGCGTCGCCGTGCAGGCGCGCGGCCTCGCCGACGTAGAAGTGCGCGTTCATCAGCGCGAGCTGCGCGGCCTCGCTGCGCGGCGCCTTCTGCACGGCCGCCGAGGCGAGTGTGAGAGCGCGCGCGAAAATCGTGGTCGCGTCGGCGAGACGTCCCTGCGCGACGCGCACGTCGCCGAGCTGATTGAGGGCCTTCGCGTTGCGCGCGAGCTCGTCGGCGGACATCCGCTCCGGCTGCAGCGAGCCGGAGTAGGCGACCGCGCGCGCGCCGACGTCGTCGAGCACGTCGAGACGACCGACCGGCTCGAGCTTCTTGCGCAGATCGCCGACCATGAAGTTGATGAGGTCTTCCGCCTGCGCGCGCCGTTGCGCGGCCTCGTTCTGCGCGGCGGTGGCGCGTTTCTCGGCGGCGACGGCCGCCGCGCGCTCGCGGCGCAGATCGATCGTGTACTTCACGACGCCCGCGACCACGATCGCGAAGAGCAGCGCCGCGGCAGCGAGCTGCGCGATGCGGCGCGGCTTCGCAATCAGCTCGCGCAGCCGGCGCAGCGTCTCCGCTGCCGTCGGCCGATCGGTGGGCGCGAGCTGCTTGAGGTTCTGGATCAGCGCCGTGATGTCGCGCGGCACGTTCTTCACGGGCAACGAGCGGCCCTGCGCGGCTTCGAGGATCACCTGACGTGCGCCGAGCGTGTCGTCGTACGGCTCGCGTCCCGTGAAGAGCGCCTGCAGCAGCAGGCCGAACGAGTACATGTCGCTCGCCGGCGTCAGCGGCTTGCCGCGCGCCTGCTCGGGACTCATGTACATCGGCGTGCCCATCGTGAGACCGACCACCGTCAGGTCGGAGTCGGCGGCATCCGTGTCGCCGGAGCTGCCGGCGTCGGCGTCGTCGGTGCCGCTGCTGTCGACGACATGCAGCCGCGCGGCGTTCATCTGCAGCGAGCGCGTGCGGTCTTCCGTCCAGCGCGCGAGGCCGAAGTCGAGCACCTTCACTTCACCCGAGTCGGTGACCATCACGTTGTCCGGCTTGAGATCGCGGTGGATGATGCCGCGGCGGTGTGCGGCGACGAGCACTTCCGCGACGGCGGCGGCGATGCGCAGCTTCTCCGCGCGCGCGAGGCCCGGCTCCGCGAGCTGATGCAGCGTCTTGCCCTCGATGAACTCGAGAACGAGCAGATCGGCTTCGTCGCCTTCGATGTAGTCGTGGATGCGGCAGATGTTCGGATGATCGAGCCGCGACAGCGACCGCGCCTCGCGGATCAGTCTTGCGCGTGCCTCCGGATCGAGCCGCTGATCATCCTGCAGAACCTTGACCGCGACGCGGCGGTGCAGCGTCTCGTCGAAGCCCGCGTACACCAAGCCCATCCCGCCTTCGCCGATCGGCTCGGCGACGCGGATGTGACCAAACCGCCTGCCGGACAGCTGCATGACGCGCCTCCGCGGCCCGAACGTAAATTGTCTGGGAGCCGCGGAGATTGTACGCGCCTGAGGCATGATCGCCATAATGCAGGCGCACCACACGTAATGCTGTGACGCCTGACAGCGGGCGAATGTTCATCCGTCACTTGCTTTTCATTTTTGCGCGCTCCTGATCCTTCCGGTCGCGGATGAGCGTCGAGAGGATCAGGTAGAACGCCGCGGCGCTGGCGAGGAGATAGCCGAACACCGCGAGGCCGGGATAGCCGAAGATCGTGAAGCGGCTCGGCACGCGCATCATCATCGACGACGACACGAGCAGCGCCGCGATGACCACGCCGATGGTGATGCGGTTCGCGACCTTGTGGATGCCGGCGAGGAACTCTTCCGCCTGCGAGAGCTTGATCGTCAGGGCGAGCTTGCCCGCGGCCGTGAGATCGATGATCTCGCGCGTGCGCCGCGGCAGATCGAGCACGAGCTGATTGAGGTCGAGCAGCGCCGGATAGAAATTACGCGGATTGAATTTCTGCGCGAGCTTCTGGCTGATCAGCCGCTCCGCGTAGTCGCGGATCACGCGCTGCGGATCGAAGTTCGGATCGAGCTTCTTCGTGATCGCGTCGAGGTGCAGCAGCGTCTTGGCGAGCATCGTCAGCTCGGCCGGCACCTTCAGCTCGTTCGAGTTCGCGAGCGTGATGACGTTGAAGATCAGCTGCCCGGTGTTGAGATCGCTCGCGCTGACGTCGTGCACCGCGGCGACGATCGTCGAGATCTCGCGCGTGAACTTCACCGGGTCGAAGCGCTCCTGGATCTCCGACATGCGGATGCACGCTTCCGCCGTCTCCGTTCCCCGGTTCGACGAGATCGAAAGCAGCAGCTTGATGACCTCGTCCTGAAACTCCGTGCTGATGCGGCTGGTCATGCCGAAGTCGAGCAGCACGACCTGCGGCGCGCCGTCTTCGGTCTCGGGGTTCTCTCGGATGAAGATGTTGCCGGGATGCGGATCGCTGTGCCACATCCCGTCGACGCAGATCTGCTTGAGATACGCCTGCGTGAGCACGGACGCGAGCTCGGCGTAGTTGTTCTCGATCATCGCCAGAGGCGTGAGCTTCGAGACCTTGCGCCCGCGCACGAGCTCCGTCGTCAGCACGCGCGGCGAGCTGAAGTCGTGAATGACCGCGGGGATGTAGATCTGCGGAAAGTCGGCGAGATGCTCGCGCAGGATCTCCGTGTTGCGCGCTTCCTGCAGGTAATTGAGCTCGCCGTACAGTACGACTTTCGCCTGCTCGACCGCGCCGACGAGGTTCATCTTGCGGCCGACGTCGGTGTGCTTGTCCATCTCCGCGGCGATCTCGGTGAAGACTTCGAGATCGTGGCGGACCTGCTCGCGCACGTTCGGGCGCTGCACCTTGACCACGACCTCGCGGATCTCGCCGTTGCTGTGGCGCAGCGCCGCACGATGCACCTGGCCGAGCGACGCGGCCGCGAGCGGGGTGGAATCGAAATACTCGAACGCTTTCGAGATGCGGACGCCGAGCTCCTCTTCGACGATCTTCTCGACTTCCGCGAACGAGAACGGCTCGAGCTGGTCCTGCAGCGACTCGAGCGCGAGGATGTACTCCTGCGGCACGATGTCGGGCCGCGTCGAGAGCAGCTGACCGAACTTCACGTAGGTCGGTCCCATCTGCTTGAGCGCCTTCGCGAACGCTTCGGCGCGCGCGCGGACGTCCGGCTCGGTCGGTGCGGCGGCGTCCGTCTCGGCGGAAAAGACGTCTTCCGGGCTGAGGGCGATCCGGAAGTCCTTCCGGCCGTAGCGCGTGAACAGCAGGAGCAGGTCTCGGTACGTTCCGAGATTGCGGGTCTTCAGCATCGCGAGCCGGACTGTGCAAACGGAGCGCCGCACGCCGTCCGCGCCCTGCCGGGGCGATGCTCTGTGCTACGATTCCACGATTCTCAAGTCGTCCAACAGGAGCACTGAACGCATGCCGAATTACAGGACCCTTTTCACCTCGGAATCCGTCACCGAGGGGCATCCGGACAAGATCGCCGACCAGATCTCCGATGCGATTCTCGACGCCGTGCTCGCCGAGGATCCCGTCGGCCGCGTCGCGTGTGAGACGCTCGTCACGACCGGTCTGGCCATGATCTCCGGCGAGATCACCACGAAGACGTATGTCGACTTTCCGTCGATCGTCCGCAACACCATCCGCGAGATCGGCTACACGCGCGCGAAGTACGGTTTCGACAGCGAGACCTGCGCCGTCATTTCCTCGATCGACCCGCAGTCGCCCGACATCGCGCAGGGCGTCGACACCGGCGGCGCCGGCGATCAGGGTCTCATGTTCGGCTACGCCGTCCGCGAGACCACCGAGCTCATGCCGCTGCCGATCTCGCTCGCGCACAAGCTCGTGCGCCGGCTGACGGACGTCCGCAAGTCGGGTGAGCTCGACTTCCTCCGTCCCGACGGCAAGTCGCAGGTCACGATCGAATACGAGGGCAAGCGCCCCGTGCGCGCGAGCGCGATCGTCATCTCGACGCAGCACTCGCCGAACGTCAGCAACCGCGACCTCCACGACGCGATCCTCGACAAGGTCATCCGCCACGCCGTCCCCGGTGAGCTGATCGACGAGAAGACCGTCTTCCACATCAACCCGACCGGTCGCTTCGTCATCGGCGGGCCGCAGGGCGACACCGGCCTCACCGGCCGCAAGATCATCGTCGACACGTACGGCGGCCGTGGACGTCACGGCGGCGGCGCGTTCTCGGGCAAAGACCCCACGAAGGTCGACCGCTCGGCGTGCTACATGGCCCGCTACATCGCCAAGAACCTCGTCGCCGCGGGCCTCGCGGACGAGGTCGAAGTGCAGCTCGCGTACGCGATCGGCGTCGCCGAGCCGGTGTCGGTCTACGTCGACACGTTCGGCACCGGCAAGGTCGAAGTGCCGCGCCTCGTCGACCTCGTGCGCGAGCACTTCCAGATGACGCCGCGCGGCATCATGGAATCGCTCAACCTGCGCCGTCCGATCTTCAAGAAAACCGCCGCGTACGGCCACTTCGGCCGCAACGAGTCGGAGTTCTCGTGGGAGCAGACGGACAAGGCCGACGCGCTGCGCGCGGCCGCGGGCGTCGAAGCCACCGTCGGCGTCTAACGTAATTTCGCAAACGTTTCGAAGCGGCAGGCGATGCGTCGCCTGCCGCTTTTGTTTTTGCGCGAGCGTCTTACTAGCGCAGCGTGAACAGCGTCGCGTTGCCGCGCGACATCAGGCTCGCCGCGTTCTGGTCGAGCATCCGCACGAGCAATTTCTGCGCGTTGGGCGAGAGCGTCGTGTCGCGCTCTTCTTCTTTGCGTTCGTCCTTCGTCGCCGGCGCGCTCACGGAAAGCACGGCCACGTGCGTGATGCCGTCGCGGCGCAGCCGTTCGCGCAGCGCTTCCGCCGTCGGCACGTCGAGATAGCGCGACACGCGCGCGCCGTCGAAGTTGCCGCCGCCGCGCACGCGTCGCGTGAACCAGTACGTCTCGCCCGAGCCGATGACGAGCGTGCGCGAATGCGGCGGCAGCACGGTGTTCAGCCACTCCGTCGCCGCGTACGACGGCCGCTGCCGCCGCAGATACTCCTCTTCCGATTTCCCGCCGGCGAGCAGCGAGAACGCATCGCCGCGCGCGGTGAACCAGACCACGAAGAACGTCTGCACGACGACGGCGACCGACACCACGATCATCAGCAGCCGCCGCTGCAACGCCGGCGCGCCGCTCGCGGCGGGGACGACGAGGTACGGCACGAGAATGCGCGAGGAGGGTCCGAGGAGAAAGAGTGCGATCGCGAGTGCAAGGACGGCGAGCGGGATGATGCCGGCGGCGAACGGCGCCAGCGCGAGGAGGCACGCGCCGATCGATTCGTCGAGGAACGTGCCGGAGAAAACGTAGTCGGCGAGCGCGACGTCGCGGAAGTGCGTGACCGCGGGCGCACCGGCGCTGAAGAACGGCGCGATCGGATTGCCGGTGAGCACGAGATTGCGGACGAAGAACACGAGGCCCGCGAACGCGATCCAACGCGGAACGCGGCGGCGGATCGCCCACACCACGAGCGCGAACGGCGCGAACGTGTACTTCACGAGCAGCCCCGCGGCGGTCGCGGCGGACGCGGTCCAGTCGTCATCCGCGAGCCAGAGCGCGAGAAAGAGTCCGACCAGCGGCCAGTCGACCAGCGACCAGCCGGCCGTCACCGCGAGCGCGGGCGTCGTCACGATGGCCGCCACCGCGAGCCACGACTCCGTCCTGCGCGCGAGCAGCAGCGCGACGACGATCGCGGCGAAGAGATGCAGCAGATGCGAGGCGACGCCGTCGTCGCCGAACGCGAAAAAGGGAAGGTCGGCGGACTCGATGCCGAGCGGAAAGTACGAATGCGACAGCAGCGGCAGCTCGACCGCGCGCCCTTCCAGCGCCCACGTGTGCGGCACGGCGAGGTGATACGCCACCTCGTCGAGCGACGCCGGCGGCGCCTGCGCCGCAACGAACGCGCATGCGAACACCGCCACGATCGCGAGGAGCGCCGCGTTGCCGCGCGGCAGCGCGAGCGGCGCGAGTCCCGGCACGAGCATCAGCCGCACGCCGGCGAGCGCGCCGACGATGAGCAGCGGCGCCATCGTCCACGCCGAGATCTTCAGCAGCGCGACGAGAAAACAGAGCGCGCCGAACAGCGGATAGCCGATCAGAAAATCGAGCGCGAGATCGACGCGCGCCGCGCGCCGCGCCAGTGCGCCGACGCCGATGCACGCGACCGCCGCCACGCACGCGAACAGCAGCGGCAGCGACACGCGCCGTACGAGCAGCTCGATGAGGACGAAGCGATCGAGCAGCGTGAGCAGCGCGAACAGCGCGACGAGCAGGCCGGCGACGTAGCGCGCTTTCACGATGAAGAACGCCTCAGATCGGCTCGAGCGCCGCGCGGATCTTCAACACGTCCTCGATGATCGCGCGCGCGGCGTCGGGACGGATCTGCGTCGTGCGGTCCGACAGCGCGTGCGGAGGATCGTCGTGCACTTCCATGAAGAAGCCGTCCGCTCCCGCCGCCGCCGCCGCGCGCGCCAGCGGACGCGCGAACTGCGGCGTGCCGCCGGTCTGCTTCCCTTCGCCGCCCGGCTTCTGCATCGAGTGCGTGATGTCGTAGACCACCGGCGCGCCGAACCCGCGCACGATCGGAAACGCGCGCATGTCGACGACGAGGTTCTGATAGCCGAACGAGCTGCCGCGCTCCGTGATGAAGATCTTCTCGTTCCCGACTTCCGCGCCTTTCTCGAGAATGTTCTTCGTCTCCTCGGGCGAGAGGAACTGTCCCTTCTTCACGCCGACGGCCTTACCCGTCCGCGCGGCCGCGGCGACGAGATCGGTCTGACGGCAGAGGAACGCCGGGATCTGGAGGATGTCGAGGACTTCCGCGGCGGGCTCCGCCTGCCACGGCTCGTGAACGTCCGACAGCAGCGGCAATCCCGTTTCTTCTTTCACCGCGCGCAGCACCTTCAGCCCTTCCTCCAGTCCCGGTCCGCGGAACGACTCGATCGACGAGCGGTTCGCTTTGTCGAACGACGACTTGAAGACGAGCGAGATGCCGAGTTGGTCACGCAGCGCGACGAGCGTGCGGGCCATGCGCAGGGCGTGGTCGAGCGACTCGATTACGCACGGGCCGGCGATGAACAGCGGAGGATGGTCGCCGCCGAACGAGAGTCCGGGCGCGATTTCGATCGGTCGAGTCATGCGCGGCGGATTATGCCGCAAGCGCCGCGCCGCGCGTCCGCGCCGCGACGAGCGCCGCCCACGCCATCACCACGTACGCGCTGAGCGACGACGCCCAGAACCACACCGGATGCGGAATGGTCAGCATGTTGACGATCCCGGCGGCGACGAGCAGCAGCGCCACGACGATGCCCGCGATCTGCGAGCGCGCCACCTTCGCCGCCACGAACACGCCCGCGAACGTGCCCACCACGTAGCCCGCGAGCACCACCAGCAGCGCGCTCGCCGGCGCCGCCGCCGCGAATGCCTTCATCGCGGCCGGATCGCTGAGATCGATCCCGCGCGGCAGCGGATGCAACACGAGGTTGAGCGACTCGAAGCCGAAGATGACGGCCATCGCCACGATCGCTCCCGCGACGATGCCGGCCACGATGCGCACGATCGGGTTGTTCATGCGCGGATTGTAGCGGGCTCGTGATACTTCGGCCCCTCCGAGCGAATCATGCAGTGAAGGCTCGATGTTGATGACGGACGCAGTGGTGGATGAACGCTTCGTGACGCTGCTCGAACGGCACAAGCGGATTCTGTACAAGGTTGCGAGCGCGTACTGCGCGAACGCCGAAGATCGCCGCGATCTCGCGCAGGAGATCGTCGTGCAACTGTGGCGGTCGTTTCCGCGCTACGACGAGCGCTTCAAGTTCTCGACGTGGATGTACCGCATCGCGATGAACGTCGCGATCTCCTCGCTGCGCGGCAGCAGCCGCGGCGCGAGGCAGACCGTACCGCTCGACGACGTCGAGCTCATCGACTTCGCCGCGGCCGACCGGCTGATGGGCGAGGCCGGCGACGGCGTGCGCGTGCTGCAACGGCTCGTCGCGAAGCTCGACGAGCTCAGTCGCGCGCTGCTCGTGCTCTACATCGAAGGCTACAGCCACGCCGAGTCCGCGGAGATCCTCGGCATCACCGCCACCAACGCCGCGACGCGCATCAACCGCGTCAAAAACAAACTGAAGGAAGAGATGGAAGGAGACGCTCATGGATCTCGATGAACTGAAGGCGCGCCTCGCCGCACACGACGAAAAGCTCGACCGGCTCGTGCGCCTCGACGCCGCACGCGTGCGCGCGATGCAACTGGATAAGACGCACGCGAGCCTGCGCTGGCTCGGCCGCGGCGTCGCGTTCGAGCTGCTGATGACAATCGTGGCCGTCGTGTGGCTCGGCGACTTCGTGTTTACGCATCTGCGCGAGCCGCGCTTCCTCGTGCCCGCGCTGCTCGTCGATTGCGGTGCGATCGCGTACCTCGGCAACTGCATCCGGCAACTCGCCGCGCTCGCGCGTCTCGATTACAGCCAGCCGGTCGTGACGGTGCAGAAGGAGCTCGGGAAGCTGCGGATTCTCCGCATCCGCACGACCCGCTGGACGATGATGGTTTCGCTCGTGTGCTGGTTTCCCGTGCTCGTGGTGCTCGTCGAGGGATTCTTCGGCGTCGATTTGTGGCGCATTCTCGGCGCCGTCGGCGCGCAGCACGAAACGTTCGTGCTCTGGCTCGTCCTGAACGTGCTCTTCGGCGTCGCCGCGGCGGGCGTGCTGCTCTGGCTCGCGCGCCGTTACGAGGCACGCGCGGAGCGCTCGCCGCGGTTGCAGCGCCTCATGGACGAATTCGCCGGACGCTCGCTCACGAACGCCTTGCGGTCGCTGCAGGCCGTCCGCGAATTCGAAACAGAAACGCGCTGAACCCGGGGCGCGTCCGGCGCGCGGAATGCAGTACGGAAGGCGATGGTGACGGCGTTCCGCTTCGCCCGCGTCACCGCCCTTCTCGCGGTGACGTTTCTCTCCCGGCGCGTTCTCGCGGCGACCTACTACGTCGCGCCGACCGGCAGCGATTCCGCCGGCCTCGGCACTCTCGAACGCCCGCTCGCCACGATCACCGCCGCGGCCGCGCGCGCCGTCGCGGGGGACACCGTCTCCGTGCGCGGCGGCCGCTATCGCGAGGCCGTTCGCGTCCACGACAAGCACGGCACCGCGCAGACGCCGATCGTCGTGCGCGCGTATCCCGGCGAGCGGCCGATCCTCGACGACCGCGACGTGACGAACGCTCAGGCCGCGGCGATCACGCTCGACGGCAGCAGCTTCGTCGAGCTGCGCGGCCTCGAGGTCGCCGGCTCGTCGTTCATCGGCATCAACGTCTGGAGCTCGCAGGACATCCTCGTCGACGGCAACATCGTGCGCGACTGCCGCCGCGCGGGCATCTACGGCGGCGCGCCGAAGCCCGGCATCAGCGCGCGGCTCACGTTCCGCGACAACACCGTCACGAACTGCGTGCTCGAGAACGAGCCGCGCGCGATGCGTGTCGGCTGGGCGCAGTCGGTCAGCACGCAGTACACCGACGGCGCGACGATCGTCGGCAATCGCATCTTCCGCAACTACGGCGAAGGCATCGCGCTCATCGTTTCCAGCCACGGCCTCGTGCAGGGGAATCAGCTGCACGACAACTACAGCGTCGAGATCTACCTCGACAACGCGCGGCATTCGCGCGTCGACCGCAACTTCATCAGCGCCACGTCCGACGAGAAGTTCTATCGCGGCGGACTGCCGGCCACCGGCATCGCCTGCGCGAACGAGACGTACGAGTACATGACGCCGCTCACCGATCTCACCATCACGAACAACATCGTGGCGTGGGCGCGCTGGGGTTTCTACTACGGCAACTACGACCAGGGCGGCGGCCTGCAGAACGTGACCGTCGCCCACAACACCTTCTATCACTCGCACGAGGAATCGATCCGCGTCACGCCCGCCTCGGCTTCCGATCCGAACGTCCACCACAGCGGCAGCGTCATCGCGGACAACATCTTCGACGGGTTCGCAGGACGGCCGCTCGCGCAGGTGAGCGGCACCGGCGTTTCGTATCACCACAATCACTGGAACGGCGGCACCGCCGCGGGCGTGTGGCTCGCGGCCAGCCCGACGGATACGCACGGCGATCCGAAGTTCGCCGATCCCGAGGGGAATCGCGGCGCCGCCAGCTTCGAACTGCAGCAGGGATCGCCCTGCATCGACCGCGCGGCGCCGATGCCCGGCATTGCGACGGACTACTTCGGCCGCCCGCGCCACGGCGCGCCCGACATGGGCGCGCTCGAACACTAACCAACTTTCCTCACGGAGACCGTCCCCATGAAACGCATCGCTCTTCTGATCGCCGCCGCGATGCTCGCGGCCGCGCAGCTTTCCGCCAACACGTTCTACGTCGCGACGAACGGCAGTGACTCGACCGGCAACGGCAGCATCACCACTCCTTATGCAACGATCAACAAGGCGGAGGATTTCGTGCTGCCGGGAGACGTCGTCTATGTGCGCGGCGGCATTTACACGGGCAGCGTCGGCATCTGGAACGGCGGCAGCAGCACCGCGCGCGTCGTCTTCCAGTCGTATCCCGGCGAGACCGCGATCCTCGACGGCACCGGCCTCGCGTCGGGCACGGACGTCGTCGCGGTCGGCGCGCCGTACGTCGACTTCATCGGCTTCGAGATCCGCAACGGACCCTGGGTCGGCTTCGACGGCTGGGGCATGCAGTACGGCCGCGTGCTGAACAACATCATTCACGACAACCAGCACGACGGCATCTACCTCGGCTACGACACCGACAACGTCGTGCACGACGACCTCATCGCCGGCAACGTCGTCTACCACAACTGCCTCTCGAACTCCGCGCGCTCGTCGAGCGGCGGCTGGCCCCAGGCCATCGGCATCGACAAGGCCGACAACGTGACGGTGATGAACAATCGCGTCTTCCGCAACTACGGCGAGGGGATCATCGTCGGCTACACCGACGGCGTCGTGGTGACGGGGAACGAGGTCTTCGACAACTACTCGGCCGGGATTTACATCACGTACGCGCGCACGGCCAAGGTCGACGGCAACTATGTTTATAGTAGCGGCGACGCCGACTACTACCGCAGCGGCAATCCGGCCGACGGCATCATCATGGCCAACGAGGGGAGCGGCTCGACGCACGCGCTCTCCGGCAACGACGTCATCAACAACGTCGTCGTGCGCGCGCACTGGGGCCTCGGCTACTGGAAGAGCCAGCCGTACGGCATGACCAGCTGCCGCTTCGCGAACAACACCGTCTACAACGCCACGACGCACGCGCTGCACATCGACAACGACACCGCCAGCAGCGGGAACCTCATCGAGAACAACATCTTCGCGTTGCCGTCCGGCTCGTCCGCGACGCTGGCCAGCGTGACGTCGACCGGCAACACCTTCCGCAACAACAACTGGACGGCGAATCCCGGCTCGCCCGCGTACAGCAGCGCCGACGATCAGATCGGCGACCCCGCGTTCGCGCACGCCGGCGGCCTCCTCGCGACCGACTATCAGATCGGCAGCACGTCCGCCGCGAAGGATCACGGCCGCACGCTCAGCTACGTGACCGTCGATTACTGGCGCAAGGCGCGCGGCGGGACGTACGAGATCGGAGCGTGGGAGTACTGACGCGATAGCGCGTGACGCCGCGCCGCATTGCGCTGACGATTACGGTGGGCCGCCGAGCTTCCAGAGCACGGCGGCCATCGCGCCGAAGACGAGGCCGAGCGCTACGGAGACGCGACGCGCGCGCTGAATGCGCGCCGAGCGCGAAACGAAGGGTGCGGACTCGGTGGAGCCAAGCTCGGGATACGCGACGAAGCGGCCATCGACGACGACGAGGTCGTCACCGTTTGCGGCGGCGGGCGCGTCCGATCGCATGCGATTCGCCAGCGCGAGTCGTCCCTCGACATCGATCGTCGGCGACGGCGCGGCGAGGAGTTCCGCGGTCACGGGATCGATGCGGCGATTCGCGCCCCCGCTCACGAGCGCGTAACGCGCGCCGTCGGCGTACGCGTGGTAGCGCAGCACACCGTTCCAGCCGTCGCGGATTGCGCGCAGATCGAACTCGCGGTCGCCGGGAAAGCGCCCATGCCGTGGTCTCCGCTCGCCAAGGCAATCCACGACGGCGTGCATCCGCGCGGTCGTCTTCCTGCTCGCGCGGCAGAAGTCCGCCTCGATGAGGTTTGGGATGGAGAACGTGCCGCACAGACCGGCAACCGACAAGACGGTCGCGGCGTAGGCGGCCGCGACGAATGCGCGCTGCCGGCGGCGATGGAACATGTCCTGCGATTCTAGCCGCGCAGGCAGTGCCGCAGCCGCGTCCAGCGCTTCATCGCGTTCGCGTTGCGCACGGCGCGCTCGACGGCGGCGCGCTCGCCGACGAGGATCACCAGCTTCTGGCCGCGCGTCACGGCGGTGTAGAGGAGGTTGCGCTGCAGCATGATCGAGTGCGCGGCCACGACCGGGATCACGACCGCCGGAAACTCGGAGCCCTGCGCCTTGTGCACCGTGGTCGCGTACGCGAGCGTCAGCTGCTCGATCTCGTCGGCGACGTACTCGACGAGCACGCGGTCGAAGTCGACCACCACCGACTCCGCGTCGCGGCCGATCTCGCGCACGATGCCGACGTCGCCGTTGAAGACTTCCTTGTCGTAGTTGTTGACCGTCTGCATCACCTTGTCGCCCGCGGCGAAGGCGAGGCGTCCGGCGCGCTGCGCGGGATTGAGGCGCTGCTGCAGCGCCGCGTTCAGCTCGTCGACGCCGGTCGCGCCTTTGTGCATCGGCGAGAGCACCTGCACATCGCGCAGCGGATCGAGACCGAAGCGGCGCGGGATCCGCTCCGCCACGATCTCCACGATGCGCTCGCGCGCGGCCTCGGGCGTCGCGGCGCTGAAGAAGTAGAAGTCGGTCTCCGGCGCGTTCGCGAGATCGGGTAGCGTGCCGCGGTTGATGCGATGCGCGTTCGCGACGATGTCGCTGCCGCCGGATTGCCTGTAGACGGTCGTCAGCGACGCCACCGGCACCGTACCCGAGTCGATGATGTCGCGCAGCACCTGCCCCGGACCGATCGACGGCAGCTGATCGGCGTCGCCGACGATGAGCAGCGACGTGCCGGCGTCGACCGCGCGCAGCAGCGACTCGAAAAGCAGCACGTCGCACATCGACGCTTCGTCAATCACGAGCAGATCGCATTCGAGCGGCCGGTCCTCGTTGCGCTGGAAGCCGTCTTCTTCCGGATTCCACTCGAGCAGCCGGTGGATCGTCTGCGCGGGATGGCCCGTCTGCTGCGCGAGCCGCTTCGCCGCGCGTCCGGTCGGCGCCGCGAGCGCGAGCTCGAGCTCCGCGCGCGCCGCGATCTGCAGGATGGCGTTGACGACCGTCGTCTTGCCGACGCCGGGACCGCCGGTGATGACGCAGACGGGATTCGTCAGCGCGAGCGCGATCGCGCGGCGCTTCTCGTCCGGCAGCACGAAGTCGCTCTCGACCGTGTCGATGAGCGCGTCGATGTCGTTCCTGGAAAACGGCGCCTCCGATGACGCGAGCGCACGCAGCATCGAGGCGATGCGAGTCTCCGCCACGTAGAGTCGCGGCGTGAAGAGGAGCGTCGTATTTTCGAGCGTCTCAGCGATGACGCTGCGCTCCGCGAGCGCGTCGTCGAGCACCGACGTCGCGAGTGCCGCATCGACATCGAGCAGCTTCACCGCCTCGTCGACGAGCTTGGTGCGCGGCACGCCGCAGTGACCCGCGCCGCGCGCCTCGTCGAGCAGATGCTGCAGTCCCGCGCGGACGCGGAACGGCGACGCACGATCGAAGCCGAGCGACTGCGCGATCGCGTCGGACGTGGCGAAGCCGATGCCGCGCACTTCCTGCGCGAGCCGGTAGGGATTCTGGCGGATGACCGCGATCGCGGCGCCGCCGAATTGTTTCTGGATCCGCGCCGCGCGTCCCGTCCCGATGCCGTGCTCGGCCAGCATCGCCGCGAGACGCCAGACGTCGCGCTGCTCGCTCCACCCTTTGCGAATGAGCGCGAGCTTCTTCGGACCGATGCCGGGGATGCGCAGCAGCTTCTCCGGCGCGTCGTCGAGAACGCCGATAACGTGTTCGCCGAACTCGTCGAGCAGCCGCTCCGCGAGCGCGGGACCGATGCCGCGCACGCGTCCCGAGCCGAGGTAGCGGGCGAGGGCGGCGCGCCCGACCGGCAGACGCGGCGTCACCTGCTCGGCGCGGAACTGCGGCCCGAAGCGGTTGTGCACCATGTGCCGCCCGAGCACTTCCACCTCGTCGCCCGGCTCCAGCGGCGGACACGTCGCCACGACGCGCACCAGCGCCCCGGCCTGCTCGCGCACATCGGCGATGCAGAAGCCGGTCGCGGTCGCGTAATGCGGCACGCGCTCGACGACGCCGACGAGGCGTTCGGACATGGAGGGATTGTACGGGAGCGAGGACGCGCGGCCGGAAATCTACAGAGTTGCGAGGCGGGGCCGCGTCAGCGCGACTCCCATGCGATCTTCCGGGTGTCGGCGTGAGCTCGTGCGTCGGCGATGGAGGATCGGAGGATCGGAAGCTTTTCGATGCCGATGTGGATCAAGCGACCGTCGAACCGCACGAATGCCTGCTGCTTCGAGTCTTGCTGGTAGAAACCGAACGTGACGTGGTCATTGGTGGAGTAGGACACTTCCGTGTAATCGCGCCGGTCGTGCGCCATGCGATCCGCGGATGTGACGATGAAGTCGACGGCGCCGAGGAGTTCATCGATTTCGTCGGAATCGATGAAGGCGGCAGATGCGTGCGTGTCCGTCTCCGCGTACTGAAGCCGCACACCATAGAAGATGTGACGAATGGAGTTTCTGAGCCGGACGAGAATGTGCCCGGCGACTTCGATCGATGGACCGTACAGCGTCGCGACGTACGCGATCGGCCGACTTTCCTTCATCAGGATCACGCCGCGCTCCGTGAGCGACTGGCGCAGATTCGATCCTTGCTGCGCCGACGTGACCGCCACCGGTGATTCCACCGTGCACCTCCAAATCAACAGAGGTAGACACGGCAGCGAACCGATTGTGGCGGGCCCCTATACCCCGCTCACCTCCGCCGGCTGCGGCATCGCCACGGTCGTCTTGTTCGCGTTCTTGAACGCGCGCGCGGCGGCGATGAACGAGCGGAAGAGCGGATGGGGGGCGGTGGGGCGCGAGCGGTATTCGGGGTGGAACTGGCAGCCGAGGAACCAGGGGTGGCCTTCGAGCTCGATGATCTCGACGAACTTGCCGTCGGGCGAGGCGCCGGTGACGCGGAAGCCGCGCTCCTCGAGTTGCGGGACGTACTCGGGATTCACCTCGTAGCGATGGCGGTGGCGTTCCTCGACCATCTCCACGCCGTACGCCTCGCGCGCGATCGAGCCTTCCTTCAGATTGCACGGATACTTGCCGAGGCGCATGGTGCCGCCGAGGGCATCGACGCCGATGAGATCGCGCAGCTTGTAGATGACTTTGTACGGCGCCTCGTCATCGAACTCCGTCGAATTCGCGCCCACCATCCCGGCGACGTCGCGCGCGAACTCGATCGTCGCGCATTGCATGCCGAGGCAGATGCCGAAGTAAGGGATGCGGCGCTCGCGCGCGAAGCGAATCGCGCGCAGCTTTCCTTCAACGCCGCGTGAACCGAAGCCGGGGCCGACCAGGATGCCGTCGACGTTCGCGAGCTCGCCGTGATAGCCCTCTTCCTCGAGCGACTCCGAGTCGATGTAGACGATGCGCACTTTGATGCCGTTGGCGATGCCGCCGTGCACCAGCGCCTCGTTGAGCGACTTGTACGAGTCGCCAAAGTCAACATATTTACCAACGAAGCCGATGCGCACCTCGTCCTCGGGGTGCCGCATCTTCCGCACGATCTCTTCCCACTTCACCAGCGAGCCGATCTCCTCGTGCGGCAGGTGCAGTTTGTCGAGGAGGATCTCGTCGAGCCCCTCGCGTGCGAACGCCAGCGGCACCTGGTAGATGTAGTCGACGTCGTACGCGGGGATCACCGACTCCTCTTCGACGTTGCAGAAGAGTCCGATCTTCTTCTTCATCTCCTCGGGGATCGTGCGCTCGGAGCGGCAGAGGAGGATGTCGGGCTGGATGCCGATCTCCCGCAGCTTCTGCACGGAGTGTTGCGTCGGTTTGGTCTTCAGCTCTTCGGACGCTTTGATGTACGGCACGAGCGTGACGTGCACGTTGAGCGCGTTGCCGCGGCCGGCTTCCTGGCGGAACTGGCGGATGGCCTCGAGGAAGGGCAGCGACTCGATGTCGCCGACGGTGCCGCCGATCTCGATGATGACGACGTCGACGTTGTCGGAGACCTCGCGGATGCACTTCTTGATCTCGTCGGTGATGTGCGGGATGACCTGCACGGTCTTGCCGAGGTAGTCGCCGCGGCGTTCCTTCTCGATGACCTTCAGGTAGATGCGGCCGGTGGTGTAGTTGTTCTTGCGCGACGCGCGCATCGACGTGAAGCGCTCGTAGTGGCCGAGGTCGAGATCGGCTTCCGCGCCGTCGTCGGTGACGAAGACTTCGCCGTGCTGAAACGGCGACATCGTGCCGGGATCGACGTTGATGTAGGGATCGAATTTCTGCAGCGTGACCTTGAAGCCGCGCGCCTCGAGCAACGCGCCGATCGACGCCGCGGCAATGCCTTTGCCGAGGCCGGACACGACTCCGCCGGTGATGAAGATGTATTTCGTGCTCATGAGGGACTCCGTCTGAAAAGATGAATGAAGAACGCAGAACGCAGAATGAAGAACGTAGAAAGGAGCACCGCGCGAGCCGCGGTTCTCAATTCTTCATTCTGCGTTCTGCGTTCTGCGTTCGCTTTTGATTGGGGATGAGGGGAGCGGGGGTGCGGAGACTCGAATCCTGTGAGCATTGCGCTCACGAACGCTTTCCTCCGAGTTCACGCTTGCAGCCTGGCAAGTTCGCTCTCCACGCGCGCCACATCCTCCGGTCGGTCGACGCCGAGGTGAGGCTTCGCTGTCCGTAACACGGAGATTTTAAAGCCCGCTTGGACGGCCCGCAACTGCTCGAGCGATTCGGCGCGTTCGAGCGGCGACGGCGGCAGCGCGACGAAGCGCTCGAGCACGCTGCGACGATAGGCGTAGACGCCGATGTGGCGCAGCGCGGTCTCGCGCGAGCCGATCGCGGCGCGCGAGAAGTAAATGGCGTTGCCGAAGTCGTCGACGACCACTTTCACGATGTCCCGCGCGTGGAACTCGTCGTCCGATTCGAGCGGGCAGGCGAGGGTAGCCATGCCGGTGACGGCGTTGTCGAAGCGCGCGATGAGCTCGTCGACGGTGCCGACGTCGATGAGCGGCTCGTCGCCCTGGATGTTGATCGCGAGATCGAACGGCGCCTTCTCGATGGCTTCGATGATCGGCAGCGATGCGGCGATGCGATCGGTGCCGCTCTGGAAGTCGCCTTCCGGACGCACGACCTTGCCGCCGAACTCCGCGACATGGCCGAGGATGCGCTCGTCGTCGGTGGCGACGTAGACGGCGGACGCGCGTTGCGAACGCGCGGCGCGCTCGTAGACGCGCTGGATGAGCGACACGCCGGCGATCGGCGCGAGCGGCTTGCCGGGGAAACGCGTGGACGCCCACCGCGCCGGAATTACAATCACGCTGCGCATGCCGGCGGCGGATTCTATCAGTGCGGAAGACCGCGACCTGATGCGGCGGCTGACGCTCGTCCTGTTGTTCCTCTTCGCGTTCACCGCGGCGTTCAGCGGACTCGATCGCGTCTACTCGCAGAAGTTCCTCGACGTCACCGGGCGCGCGCAGTGGATCTGGGCGCGGCAGCCGATGAGCGCGAACGACCCCGTGGCGTTCTTCGCCGCGCGCAACTTCACGCTGCCGGAGAAGCGCGTCTACGCGCGGCTGAAAGTGATCGGCGATCCGGAGTACACGCTCTACGTCAACGGACGCGAGGTCGCGGGACGCAGGCTGCAGAGCGATCAGCGCGAGCTCGATCTCTACGACATCTCGGAGCTCGTGCACACCGGCGCGAACCGCATCGTCATCACCGTGCGCGCACCGCAGGGCGTCGGCGGTCTGCTCGCGTCGCTCGACATCGCGCCGGAGACCGAGAACTGGGTCGTGACCGACGCCAGCTGGCGCATCTATCGCCGCTGGCGTCCGGAGATCCTCGTGCACGACGTCGATGCGGACTGGGAGACGCCGGTCCTCTTCGGCGAGCCGCCGATCGGACGCTGGAACTATCTGCCGCTCGCGCGCCGCGCGCCCGACGTGCCGCCGTCGAAAACGCTCGCGCCGCATCAGGCGTTTCCGGTGATCGGCTACATCCCCGCGATCCGCACGCGCGCGGGGATCGCGATCGCGGTGCCGGAACGCGGGCGCGCGACGGCGTTCGACTTCGGCTTCACGCGCGGCCGCGTGCGGCTCGTCGTCGACTCGGATCGCTACGCGAGCCGCGCGTTCAACGTGCGCTACGCGAACATCCGCCCCGAGCTCGGCCTCATCGACTGGAGCTTCCGGCCGGTCGTCTTCGCGCCGGGAGAGCACGTCGTGACGACGCCGGACGTGCACAACTTTCGTTACGTGATGGTGTTCGGGAAGAATGTCCGTGCGGAGGTCGTGCAGTGATGCTGAGCAACCGATCCATCCCTCACTGCTCCGTGATCCCGGAACTGCCGTACGCGAACGTGACCGACGCCGCGGCGTGGCTCGCGAACGCGTTCGGATTCACGGTGCGCCTCACCATCGGCGACCATCGCGTGCAGATGAACGCCGGCGACTGCGCGATCGTCGTGGTCGAAGGAGACGCGCCCGGCTGCCGCGTGCTCGTGCGCGTAAACGACGTCGACGCGCATGCCGCACGCGCGCGGAACGCGGGCGCGACGATCGTCCGCGAGCCGGCGGATCACGCGTACGGCGAGCGGCAGTACACGGCGCGCGACCCCGGGGGACACGCGTGGACGTTCTCGCAGTCGATCGCGGACGTGGCGCCCGAGGCGTGGGGCGGCGTCTCCGTCGCGCTCTAGTAGAGGACCTTGCGCACGAAGTACTCCTGCTGCGAGATCGTGTGCTTGTCGAGCGCTTCCGCGTCCTCGCGCGTCATCTGAAAGCGTCCCGCGATCCCGCCGGTCGTCGTGCGCATGTAGAGCTCGACCATGTCGATGCGCACGCTCTGTCCCGCGTTGCGCACCATGAGGAACGACGCCGCGGAGATGGCGTTGAAGACGCGCTCTTCGGTGTCCGTGACGAGATCCGCGCGCAGGCTGTTGCCGCCGGTGGAGACGACTTTCTTCTCGAAGATGCCGACGTTCTCGAAGGCGCGGTCGAAGCGGTCGATGACTTCCGGCGGCACCGCGCCGGGATTCGTCGCCACGGGCGGCGTGACCGATTTCACCGGCGGCGGCGTCGCGGCGTTCTCCGCCGGCTTGCGCAGTTTGATCTGCGAGCCCAGCGAGGGCCTCGCGGTCGTGGTCTGCGCCTCGGGCATGTTCGGGTTGAGGTCGATGACGTTCGCGTTCGTGAGGCCGAGCTTCGTCGCCTGCTCCGAGCGCGGTCCGTCGATGAGCGACGGATCGAGCTGCAGCGCCTGGCCGTTTTCGAGCTGAACGATGGCTTTGCCGTTCACCACCGTCCACTTCGCTTTGGCGAGGTAGCGCGTGCCGTCCTTCAGCATGACGACGTACGTCGCGAACGACGATGAGGCCGCGAAGGCGGCGAGCGCGAACAGCAGCAGCGATTTCTTCATCGGATCTCCGGAATCTCGGCTTCGAGCGCTCGATTATACTGACGGATCGAGCCGCATCAGTCGGTCGCGGGAGAAACGTTCAATGCTGGTCGTGATGGAGGCCGCGGCGCGGCCGGAGCAAATCGAAGCGGTCGTTCGCCACATCGAGAAGCTGGGCTTTCGCGCGCATCCCATTCCGGGCGCGTTCCGCACCGCGATCGGCGTCACCGGCACGGCCGGGAAAGCGGACCCGCAGGTCCTCGAGAATTTCCCCGGCGTCAAGGAGATCATCCCGGTCTCGCACGCGTACAAGCTCGTGAGCCGCGAGGCGAAGCCGGACGATTCGGTGATCAACGTCAGCGGCGTCGACGTCGGCGGCAACGGCGTGATCGTGATCGGCGGTCCGTGCGCCGTCGAGTCGCTCGACCAGACGCGCACCATCGCCGAACGCGTGAAGCGCGCGGGCGGACAGCTCCTGCGCGGCGGCGCATACAAGCCGCGCACGTCTCCCTACTCGTTCCAGGGCCTCGGCGAGGAAGCGCTGGAGATCCTCGCGCGCGTCCGCGAGGAGTTCGACATTCCGATCATCACGGAGGCGGTCGACCACGAGTCGCTGCAACTCGTCGATCAGTACGCCGACTGCATCCAGATCGGCGCGCGCAACATGCAGAATTTCTCGCTGCTGAAGAGTGCAGGCCGCGCGCGCAAGCCGGTCCTCCTCAAGCGCGGGATGTCGGCGACGCTCGAGGAGCTGCTCCTCTCCGCCGAATACATCATGTCCGAGGGGAACTACAACGTGATGCTGTGCGAGCGCGGAGTGCGCACGTTCGCCGATCACACGCGCAATACGCTCGATCTCTCCGTCGTCCCCGCGATCAAGCGCATCAGCCACCTGCCGATCCTCGTCGATCCGAGCCACGGCACCGGCAAGCGCAACAAGGTGCTGCCGATGTCGCGTGCGGCCATCGCGGCCGGCGCCGACGGCGTTCTCATCGAGGTGCACCACAAGCCGGAAGAAGCACTGTCCGACGGTCCGCAGGCGCTCCTGCCCGAGATGTTCGAACAGGTCGTACGCGAAGTCGACGCGATCGCCCGCGTCCTCGGCCGCGCGCTGCAGCCGGCGTTGGCGGCGAGCTAGACCGGGAGTGACCGGGAGCGCCTCCGGCGGGCCGGCCCGGCCGGCAGCGCTAAGGGCTCAGCCTATCCGGCACGTGCATCTCGGCTTGGCCCTTAGCGCTGCCGGCCGCGCCGGCCCGCCGGAGGCGCTCCTCGTCAGATCACGGACACCATCGTCAATATCGGACTTGCGAGGCTCGGGTCGCCGTCGACTTGCGCGTCGCGCGCGATGCGTTGTCGCGTGAAGAGACGCCAGGCGCGATCGGCGTCGAGCGTTACGGTACACGTCGCACTTGCTGCGCCGGCGTAAAGCGTCCATTGCGCTTCGCGAACGGCGGTCCAGGCGCGGTCGACGACGCCCGTCACGCGCAGCGTGACGGACGTTCCTTCCGGCGCATCGACGTCGCGCAGCGTGTAGGGCATCGCGCGGACGAACGTATCGAGCACGGGCTCGAGGAAACCTTCGTAGAGCGGCTCACGGTGCGTCGCATCGCGGATCTGCTGTTGGTGATGCCAGCGTTCGGTGAGCTCGCGGGCGGTGTCGAGCCACTGGCGGGACGTCGACTCGCCGGCCCAGCTCACGGACCATTGCGCTTCCGCGAACGGATCGAGCGAGGAGAGATAGTGCGTCAGCTGCGCGCCGTAGGTCGCGAGCAGTTCGATGAGAATCGCGGGACTGATGCGGCGTGCGACGCTGACCCAGTCGGCGTTGATGCCGTTCACGAATGTCGCGAGGTCGTTGATGTCGACGGGCCGCAGATAGCCGTCGCGTTGCAGCGACAGGCGGCGCAGCGCGGTGTCGAGCAGATGCGCGGCGACGTCTGTGACCGTCCACGCGCCGGCGACGGTCGGCGCGTGCCATTCGTCGGGCGTCAGCGAGCGCAGGAGTGCGAGCAACGCGGCATCGAGCGGCGCGAATCGCTCCGCGACGAGGATCGGCTCGACTTCGTGCATTGATAGACTCCGCCCGCAATTATGCGCCGCACGAAAATCATCGCGACGCTCGGTCCCGCGAGCAGCAGCGAAGAGATGATCGATCGCCTGCTCACGAACGGCGTCGACGTCTTCCGTCTCAATTTCTCCCACGGACGCCACGAGGATCACGCGCGCGTCATCCGCATCATCCGCGACGTCGCCACGGAGCTCGGCCGCTACGTGCCGATCATCGGCGACATCCAGGGTCCCAAGCTCCGCATCGGCGAGATGACCGGCCCCGTGCAGCTCGAAACCGGCCAGCACTTCGTCATCACCACCACGCCGCTCGTCGGCGACGCACAGCGCGTGTCGACGCCGTTCACGCCATTGCCGCGCGAAGTCCAGATCGGCCAGCGCATCCTCATCAACGACGGCCTCGTCGAGCTCGTGGTCACGTCCGTCGACGACACCGAAGTCACGACGCGCGTCATTCACGGCGGACCGATCTCGTCGAAGAAGGGGATGAACTTCCCCGACTCCGAGCTCACGATTCCCGCGATCACGGAGAAGGATCGCCGCGACGTGCAGTTTGCGGTCGAACAGCAGCTCGACTACATCGCCGCGTCGTTCATCCGCCGCCGCAGCGACATCATCGAGTTGCGCGAGCTGCTGCACGCGCACGGCGGCGACGAGATCAACGTCATCGCAAAGCTCGAGAAGCCGCAGGCGATCGACAACCTCGACGAGATCCTCGAGGTCAGCGATGGCGTCATGGTCGCGCGCGGCGACCTCGGCGTCGAACTGCCGCCCGAAGCCGTGCCGATCATTCAAAAGAAGATCCTCGCGCGCGCGAGCCGGTGGGGGCGCTTCGCCATCACGGCCACGCAGATGCTCGAGTCGATGACCACGAACTCGCGGCCGACGCGCGCGGAAGCCTCGGATGTCGCAAACGCGATCTTCGACGGCTCGGATGCGGTGATGCTCTCCGCCGAGACCGCGTCGGGGCGTTATCCGGTCGAAGCGGTGCAAATGATGGCGAGGATCGTCTTCGCGGCCGAGGCGAACCGGCAACATGTCAGTTACGAATGGGAGCGGGAGCCGTTCCGCAAAATCTCGGAAGCGGACGAGTTCACGGACGCGCTGGCGGGTGCCGCGAACTACGCCGCGGAGCAGCTCGACGCGAAGTACATCGTGGTCTTCACGCAGACGGGATTCGCCGCGCGGCTGATGTCGAAATTCCGCCCGAAAGTGCCAATTGTGGCCCTAACTCCTTCCAGTTGGGTGGCAAGACGGATGAACGTCCTGTGGGGCGTGCAGCCGTTCGTGCTCCGCGAGGCGGGGGAGTTTCACGAGCAGATCGTCGACCGGGTGGACGATTACTTGCTTGCGAAGGACATCGTGCGGCCGGGCGACCGGCTCGTCATTTTGATGGGCTCGCCGATCTATCAGCGGGCCAAGACGAACTTGCTGCGGGTACACCGCGTCCGGGATTAGAGGTACCATCGCCGGGGAAGTTCGGGCGTGACGGGCGGCGTTGTTCGACAACAGCACGGAGGAGGACTATGCGCCGGATTCGAGCTCTAGCCTTTGCGGCCGCGATCGTGGTCGTCGTCGCCGCTCCTGCCCGCTCCGACGCGCCGCTGCCCGCGGCGCTGCAAGTCCTCGGCACCGTCACGAACGCCGCGCGTCCCGTCGCCAACGCCCTCGTCATCGCGCTCAACCTCCACGACTTCAACGCCACCCAAACCTACTCCGGCAGCGACGGCTCGTTCATCATGCCCACGCTGCGCGCCGGGATGTACAAGATCATCGCGGTCAAGCAGGGCTTCATCCCCGCCATCGCGACCATCGTTCCGACGAAGTCCAGCCATCGCGTCGCGCTCAAGCTGCAGTCCGAACAGACGGCACGCCGGAAAGACGCGAATCAGGAGATCTGGGAGCTCCGCGGCTCCTTACCTCCGGACGTCCTGCGCGAGCTCGACAACGTGCTCGCCGCTCCGATGGCCATGGCCACGTACGAGATCCCGCGTTTCCGCGGCGAGATGAGGTCGCTCACCGGCGTCTCGAACCAGGTCGCGAACCCCGCGTTCGCGGCGACGGCGGTCGGCGTGCAAGGGCGCATCGGCGACTCGTGGCAGGTCGGCATCCGCGGTAACGTCCAGCGCTTCGAGGATCCCACCGACGACACGCGCTTCGGCACTCCCGTCGCGGAGTCGAGCGTCATGTCGATGGAGCTCCGCTCGTCGCCGACCGACTCGTATCGCGTCGCGTCGACGCGCAGCTCGTGGATCTACACCGACGACGTCGCCGGCGAGCAGCAGGCTGACGTCACCGCGCACAACTTCGAATGGCAGCACGGACCGGCGAAGGTGCAGGTCCGTTATCTCGAGCAGGACAATCTCTTCCGCGAGCAGGTGCCCTCCGGTGCGTCGAACGGCTCGTCGAATCTCATCGAGATCGGCGGCAACACCACCGTCCTGCAGACGCGCCGCAGCGACCTCGGCGTCGCGTTGCGCGTGACGCAGGAGAGCGTCGGCGCGCAGACGAGCATCGGCGCGGCGAACATCTTCCGCACCGCCGACGTCTCCGCCGACGGCACGCTCTCGATCGTGCCGTCGCTCATGGTGCACTACGGCATGGCCAGCCGCATCGGCATGGAACGGCAGGAATGGGCGCCGCGCACCGGCGCGGAGTGGAAGATCACGGAGCACACCTCCGTCGTCGCCTCGGCGCTCGTGAAAGTGCTCGACCGCAATCCCGCCGCGGGCGTCGACATGCCGACGCTCGTCTACTGGTCCGAGGACGGACGCGTGCTGCCGAGGTACGCGTACACGTTCGGATTCGTCACGGGGAAGGATCGGAAGAACCGCTTCTCCGCGATTGCGACGGTGACCGCGGTCGACGATCCGCTGCGCGTGGTGTTCAACGACGCCGACGATCAGTTCTGGGATGGCTTGTACGTCGACACGGGCGACGTGCGCCGCGACGTGCGCGTCGCGTATCGACGTGAGATCGGCAACCGCTTCGCGGTGGACGTCGCCACGAGCGCCGGCACGGCCACGCCGCGCGAGGCGTCGCTGCACGAGCAGCGCAAGAACTACGTCACGGGCGACCTGCAGTCGACGTTCACGCCGACGCGCACGACGCTCGCGGTGTCGTATCGCGAGATCGAGCAGCCGCGCGGCGTGAGCGAAGGGGAGTACCGCACGGCGCGGGTGAACTTGCAGATGGCGCAGTCGCTCTATCTGCCGATCGACATCAAGCTGCTTCTCGGCCTCGAGCTCGCGCGCGCGGAGAACTCGCCGTTCCTCGTCGACACGCTGCAGGAAGAGGGACACGCGAAGAAGTACATCGGCGGACTGGCGTTCAACTTCTGAGACCGAGCAAGACGGAACTCGCAGCGGCGGCCGGGAAGACCCTTCCCGACGTCATCGCTCCCGATCTCGACGTCCTCTTCTGCGGGATCAATCCCGGTCTCTACACCGCCGCCGTGCAGCAGCATTTCGGACGTCCGGGCAATCGCTTCTGGCCCGTCCTGCACCGCGCCGGCTTCACGCCGCGGCTCTTCCATCCGAGCGAGCAGTTCGAGCTGCTGCGCTACGGCTGCGGCATCACGAACCTCGTCGCGCGCGCGACGGCGGCCGCGGCGGAGCTGACGAACGAGGAGCTCGTCGAGGGCGGCGAGATCCTCGAGCAGAAAGTGAAGCGTTTCGCGCCGCGCTATCTCGCCATCGTCGGCATCGGCGCGTATCGAACCGCGTTCGGGCGACCGCGCGCGAAGCTGGGGTTGCAGGACGAGAGCATCGGCAAGACGCGCATCTGGGTGCTGCCGAATCCGAGCGGCCTCAATGCGAACTATCAGCCGGCGCAGCTCGTGACGCTCTTCGCGGAGCTGCGCGAGGCGGCGCAACGCGAGCGCTGACAAATCGCGGCGCGCCCGCTATTCTCGCGAGCCTATGCACAAGCTCGCTCTCCTCGCGCTCGGCTGCGCCGCAGTCCTCGCGTGCGCGCGTCACGAATCCGCGGTCTCGTCGTCGTCCGCGACCGAGAGCGCCGCGACGACATCGTCTGCTGCCGCTGCGCCATCGACAGCGACAGCGTCGACGAGCGCGCAACAGCAGGAGAACCTCGCCTCGATGGCCGCGGGCGCGACGATCGCCGTGAAGCCGGAGTCGCTCGGCGATCCGTACTACATGCTCGACGGCGACGACCGCACCGGCTGGACGAGCGACAAGCTCGCGGAGCCGGTCGTCATCGAGCTCGGCGACCGCAGCACCATTCACGAGTTTCGCTTCGCGACGAAGAACGACGAGATCGAGTCGCGGCGTCCGAAGGAGCTGCTTCTCGAGATGTCGGACGCGGGACCGGACAGCGGCTTTCAAACAATCGCCGATCTGCAGCTGCCGCCCGAAGAGCTCGACGGCCGCGCGTTCCCGGTGACGGCGCAGGTGCCCGGCCGCTGGCTGCGCGTGACGGCGAAGTCGGTGCAGAGCGGCGACATCGTGCAGATCATGGAGCTAGAAGCGTACGGCGACCGGCTGACGCACGACAGCGCGCCGAGCGTCACCGGCTCATGGACGTTCAACGCCGCCGGCTCGTTCGAGCTCAAACAGGACGGCACGACCGTCGCGGGATGCATCGACGAGCGGCCGTTCGTCGGCGGCATCGAAGGACGCGTGCTGAAGTTCGCCGCCGACTTCGGCGAGAACGGTAAGGGTCCGGCGGTGCTCGTCATCAGCGGCGACGGCAAGCGCCTCGCTGGCGGCTGGTGGCGCGCCGACAGCAAGGTCGTCGAACATCCGACCATCGCGCTACTCGAGGCCACGAAGAAGTCCGGCACGCCGCAGACGTGCGCGGCGTGGAAGCTGAAGGATCCGCTCGAGTCGGAGCTCGAACAGCAGAAGCGCGTCCGCCTCTACGGGATCAACTTCGACATCGACTCCGATCAGATCCGCGCCGAGTCGAAGCCAACCCTCGACAAGCTCGCCGCGATCCTCAAGACGAACGCCGCCTGGAAGATCACGATCGAGGGACACACCGATTCGACCGCGAGCGCCGAGCACAACCAGCAGCTCTCCGCGCGGCGCGCGGAATCGGTGAAGAGCTACCTCGCCGCCGCCGGCATCGAGGCCTCACGCCTCACCGCCACCGGCCTCGGCGCCACGCAGCCTCTCGCGACCAACGACACGAGCCTCGGCCGCGCGCAGAACCGTCGCGTGGAGATCGTGCGCGAGTAGGGAAGGACGAGCGAGCGCCGTCGCGGCGCTCGCTCGCGCTCAACGCATCATCGCGTGCGCACGGGGGCGTTCGCCGAGCCTTTGATCAGCGCGATGCTGTCATCGCAGGCGCGTTCGGTGTCGTACCCCTCGCTCGACACCGCGATGATCTTGTTGTTCCCGCTGTAGAACGTCCATCGCCACTCGCCCCGGTTGTCCTTGTATTTCTCGTAATGCATCCGTATGTCCTTTCATGCGGAAGGACACGAAGCGGGAGAAATTGTGGCGTGCGGAACTAGCGCCCCGCGCGGGAACTAGCGCCCCGCGCGAACCAAGTCGTGCGCCTCGTTGAGCCGGTTGTCGATCTCTTCCTGCCGCGAGACGAGGTTCGACGGCGGCTCGGCACCGTTGCGGATCGTGCCGTCGACTTCCGAGACGAGACCGCGCAGATCGTGCAACGCCTCCGCGCTCTTCGTGCACGCCTGATCGCTGCACGAGCAGAGCGAGTCCGCGTTGCCGATGCGCGTGTCGACGTCGGAGCGGAACGACGCCCACGCGTTCTGATCGTACGGCGGATTCGCGAAGCGCGAGATCCCGCCGCCCCACGCCTCCGACGCCCGCTGCGCCGCCGCGACGCACTGCCCGCCGCCCGCGAGCGGCGACGCGTTGCGCGAGGCCGTCGACGACTGCACCGTCGTATCGGGGCCGTGCGAGTCTTTCAGTTTCGGCAGCACGGTCTTCCAGACCACGAGCACGATGGCGACGCCAACGATGATCTTGAGCAGGCGCGACAGATCCATGCGGCGATTGTACGCCGCGCGCTGCGCCCCTACTGCTGCCCGCCGCCGCCCAGCCCCGGCCGGATTTCCTCGACCAGTTTCGAGAAGCGCAGGCTGAGGCCTTTCGTCACGACGATCTGCTTGAGGTAGTTGAGCGACGTGACGGCGGCGGGGAGGCCGGAGATCGCGGTCGGGATCGACGCGAGGCGGCCGGCGAGCTGGATCGTTTTGTCGACGGCGCTGTAGTGCTCGGAGCGGAGGTCGGCGCCCATCTCGCTCTGGTACGCCATCGTGAGCAGGTAGATGTCGGCGACGAGCTCGCGGAAGCGCATCTCGCTGCCCCAGGCGAAGCAGTTGCCGGCGCGGATGTTGTCGAGGAACTCGCGCACGGTCTCGCCGCGCGACACCGTGTGCACCTTCGCCACGTGTTTGAGCGTGTGCGCGTCGGAGCCGCCGACCATCGACACCTGCCGGCCGTGCTGCTCTTTCACGTGCTGCACGAGCTGCTGCACCATCCGGTTATGAAACGACGCCATCGCGCCGTTCATCACCTCGAAGACGTTGAACATGTCCAGCAGCTCGCTGATGTAGCGCGCCGCGACGTTCTTCATCCGATAGTTCTGAAAGAGGTGATTGATCCCGAAGATCAGCTGCTGCGACTTCATGTACGGGATCAGCTCGCGGATATTCGGGCGCAGCCGCTGGATCTCGCGGTGCTGTTCCTCGTTGAGATCCCATACGCCGATGTGGATGCGCTGGCCGGTCTCCGGAAAGTACGTCTCGACTTCCTCCCCGATGAAGAAGTCCTGCATGTCCGGAAACTTGTTGAGCAGATACAGCGCGCCGTCGATCGAATCGTGATCGGTCAGCGTGACGTACGCCATGCCGCGCTCTTTGGCGATGCGGTAGACGTCTTCCGGCGCGTTGTAGCAGTCGCGAGTATTCGCGCGGCGGAAGTACTTGAACACCGAGAAGCGGCTGTGGCAGTGCAGGTCCGCCCGCTTGAGGCTCGGGTCGAGCGAAAAGGGTTCAGTCATCGAATCGCGGCGGCTGCGCGAGCCCGTCCAGCTGAGCAATTTCTGCGAGCCGCGTGCCGAAGTGGCAACGAGGCGAGTGTACCGCAGGCGCCGCGCGCAATTCGCCCCGGGCGGAAACGTGTTTTCCTCGTCACCGCCGCCGCTTACAATGCGCGGCGGTCGAAAAAGCAAAACGGCGCATGGCACAAACAGCTCGCGGCAAATCGAATCCCAACGGTCCCGACTGGGTCGACCTCGACGTCCCCAGCCGGCTGCCGATCATCCCTCTCGTCTCGTCCGTGCTTTTTCCCGGCGGCGTGCTCTCGCTCCAGGTCGGCATCGACCGCAATGTCCGCCTCCTCAAGAGCCTGCCCGACGATCAGAACCTGATCGCCGCGTTCTGCCAGAAGTCGGGTGACAAGGAAAACCCGAAGCCGGAAGACCTCGCGCAGATCGGTGTCCTCGCCGCGATCGTGCAGCGGCTTCCGCTTTCCGCCGACCGCTACCAGCTCTTCCTCCAGGGCCGCCAGCGCGTCGAGCTCGTGCAGATGCTGCAAAACGAGCCGTACTTCGAGGCGCGCCTGCGCGAAGTCGCGCCGCGCCCGATCCCGAAGACCGTCAAGACCGATCAGCTGATGGGGAAGGCGCTCTCGCTCTTCGAGAAGCTAGTGGAGAGCGACTCGAAGTATTCGAACGAGCTTCTCAACGTCGTGCGCAGCAACATGGACGAAGGTCCCGACGTTTTCGCGGATCTCATCTCGTCCTTCGTCAACTTCCCGCTCGAAGAGAAGCAGCTCCTGCTCGAGACCGTGAATCCGATCGAGCGCATCGAGCTGCTCATCGAATGGGTCCAGCGCGACCTCGGCCGCGCCACCGTCGATCGCGAGCTGCAGCGGCAGATCCAGACGTCGATCGATCGCCGCGACCGCGAGAACTATCTCCGCGAACAACTGCGCATCATTCAGGACGAACTCGGAGAGACGAACCCCGCCGAGCGCGAAGCGGACACGTACCGCGATCGCATCGAGGCGCTGCCGCTCGCCGAAGAGCACAAGCAGCAGCTGCGCCGCGAAGTCACGCGCATGGGGCAGCTCTCGCAGTCATCGTCCGACTACGCGGTGATCAAAGGGCATCTCGACACGGTGCTGCAGCTGCCGTGGACGCAGCACACCGACGACCGGCTCGATTTGCAGAAGGCCGAGGAGATTCTCGACCAGCGGCATTACGGGTTGGAGAAGGTGAAGGAGCGCGTGCTCGAGTTTCTGGCCGTGCTCAAGCTGAAGGGCGATCTCAAAGGCCCGATTCTCTGCTTCGTCGGGCCTCCCGGCGTCGGCAAGACCTCCCTCGGCGCCGCGATCGCCGACGCGCTCGGCCGCAAGTTCGTGCGCATGGCCGTCGGCGGCGTGACCGACGAATCGGAGATTCGCGGCCATCGCAAGACCTACATCGGCGCGATGCCGGGAAAGCTCATCAACAGCTACACGCAGGTCGGCGTGAACAACCCGCTGATCATGATCGACGAGATCGACAAGATCGGGAAAGACTTCCGCGGCGACCCCTCGTCGGCGCTGCTCGAGGTGCTCGATCCGAAACAGAACCACGCGTTCGTCGATCGCTACCTCGAGATCCCGTTCGATCTCTCGCACACGCTCTTCGTCTGCACGGCGAACATCCTCGACATGATTCCGGGGCCGCTGCGCGACCGCATGGAAGTCATCCGTCTCTCCGGCTACACGGAGAACGAGAAGCTCGCCATCGCCACGCGGCATCTCGTGCCGGAGCTGCTCGAGAATCACGGCCTCTCGAGCGAGCAGGTGACGATCGACGACGACGCGATCCTGCACATCATCCGCGACTACACCGCGGAATCGGGCGTGCGCAATCTCGAACGCAGTCTCGCCAATGTGCTGCGCAAGATCGCGCGCAAAGTGGCGAGCGCGGAGCCGCAGGCCGAAGGCGCGGAACCGGCGCACTACCGCGTGACGGCCGCCGACGTCGAGTCGTACCTCGGCCTGCCGAAGTACGAGCACGAGTTCGCGGAACGCCATCCCGAGATCGGCGTGACGACCGGTCTCGCGTGGACGCAGTTTGGCGGCGAGATCATGTTCATCGAGGCCACGCGCATGCCCGGCACCGGCCGCACGACGGTCACGGGACAACTCGGCGACGTCATGCGCGAGTCGGTGCAGGCGGCGTACTCGTACGTCCGCTCGAAGGCGCACGAGCTCGACATCGAAGACCGGCAGTTCACCGAGCACGACATCCACATCCACTTCCCCGCGGGCGCGATCCCGAAAGACGGCCCGTCCGCCGGCGTCGCCATCGCCACGTGCATCGCGTCGGTGATGGGCGAGCGTCCCGTGCGTCACGACGTGGCGATGACGGGCGAGATCACGCTGCGTGGCAAGGTGCTCTCGGTCGGTGGCATCAAGGAGAAAGTGATGGCCGCGCATCGCGCGAACATCAAGACCGTGATCCTGCCGGCAGGGAATCGCAAAGATCTCACCGAAGTGCCCGAGGAGATCCGCGCGGGACTGCAGTTCCTCTTCGCCGAGCGCGTCGAGGACGTCTGGAAAGAGACGCTGATCCCGCTCTACCTCGTCAAGGACGCGCACGACCGCAAGTACGACGAGGCGGAGTACCGCGCCGAGCATGAGAAGAAGAGCGCACAGGATCGCGGCGGCGACGAGCACGCCGAGAGGCGATGAAGCGCGGCTGTCTTCAGAACCTGCTCTTCGCCATCGTGCTCCTCGTCGTCTTCGGCGGCAGCACGTACTTCTCGTTCACGTTCTTCGTCAAAGGGCGCTCGCTGCCGACGCCGAATCTCGTCGGCCGCACGGTGACCGAAGCGCGCGCGATCACGCGAGACCTCGGCGTCGATCTCGAAGTCGATGAGACGCATCGCCGCAACGACGACAAAGTGCCCGTCGACCGCATCGTCTGGCAGAACCGCACGCCCGGCAACACGAACTTCATCAAGCGCGGAAGCCTCATCAAAGTCGAGCTGAGCGCGGGACCGCTCGTGCTGCGCGTGCCCGATCTCGCCGGCGAGACCGCGGGCACCGGCATGCTGCGGCTCGGCCAGCAGAACCTCAAGCTCGCGAACCTCAGCTACGTGCCGGCGGACGATAAGGGCATTCTCGCGGCCGATCCGCCGAAGACGACGGTCGTCGCGCCGCAGAGCGGCGTCTCGTTTCTCGTCGCCGTGCCGCCGCAGCCGCCGCAGTACGTGATGCCCGATCTCATCGATCAGCGGCTCGATGCCGTGCGTCCCGCGCTCGAGCAGCGCGGACTGCACGTCGCCACGGTGAAGTTCGAGACGTATCCCGGAATCGCGGACGGGATCATCATTCGGCAGTATCCTCTGCGCGGCGCGCCGGTCTCGGGCCGCGATCCGATCTCCGTGGTCGTGTCGCGGCAGGAGGAGACGAACATCGTCGAAGGAGCGCCGCCCGCGCCATGATCCGCATCGCACCATCGCTGCTCTCCGCCGACTTCGCGCGTCTCGCCGACGAGCTCGCGACCGTCGAACACGCGGACCTGCTGCATCTCGATGTGATGGACGGCCACTTCGTGCCGAATCTCACGATCGGCCCCGCGTTGATCAAGGCGCTGCGCAAGCACACCAAGCTGCCGTTCGACTGTCATCTGATGATCGCCGAGCCGCAGCGCTACATCGGCGCGTTCCTCGACGCCGGCGCGGACCTCATCTCGATCCACATCGAGACCGAGCCGCATCTCCAGCGCGCGCTGCAGATGATCCGCGACGGCGGCGCGAAGGCGGGCATCGCCATCAACCCCGCCACGAGCGCGGAATCGCTCACGTCCGCGCTCGACTTCTGCGATTACATTTTGGTGATGACTGTGAATCCCGGCTTCGGCGGGCAGAAGTTCATAGAACCTGTCGTGCCCAAGATCCGTCATATCGCCAGGCTCGTGCGCGAGAGGGGGCTCCGTGTCGAGATCGAGGTGGACGGCGGCATCGACGCCGGCACCGCGCCGCGGGTGGTCGACGCGGGGGCCTCGATCCTCGTTGCGGGCTCGGCCGTGTTCGGCAAGCCTGACCGCGACGCTGCAATGCGGGCGATTCGCGACGCTGTTACCACCACCCGGGTTTAATTCGGAGGCAATTTGAAGGTCAAGCAGATCGCCAGTCTCGTCGCGATGATGGTCCTCGTCGCGGCCTGTCACCACCGGCCGCGCATCCAGCGCGTCGTGGTCGACCCGGAGCTTCTCAAGCTCTCGAAAGAGGAGCTCTACCAGCGCGGCGAGGATCAGTACGCGAAACACCACTGGTCGCGCGCCCGCACGTACTACACGCACCTCTACGAAACGTACCCAAACGATCCCCTCGGCCGCCGCAGCCTGCTCCGCATCGCCGACACGTTCTACGAACAGGGCGACGCGGTGAACCTCGTCGAGGCGCAGTACAAGTACCGCGACTTCATCAACCGCTATCCCACCAGCGAGCAGGCCGACTACGCGATGCTGCGCATCGGCATGTGCTCGTTCCGGCAGATGGAACGCCCCGACCGCGATCAGGCGAAGACGCGCGAAGCGGTCGAGAAGCTCAGCGACATGATCCGCACGTATCCCAACAGCCCGCTGCGCGCCGAGGCGGAAGCGCGGCGGCAGGATGCGTACGATCGGCTCGCGAAGCACGAGCACATCGTGGCGCGCTTCTACATCAAGCGCGGCAGCTGGGACGCGGCGGTCAAGCGTCTGAACTACCTCGTCGACACGTACCCGCAGTACGATGACCGCGCCGGCGTCTTCTACGACCTCGGCAGCGCCCTCGCGAGTCTCGGACGGAAAGGGGAGGCGCGGCTCTACTTCGAGCGCGTCGTCACCGAGTTCCCGAAGAGCGACTACGCGGAGCGCGCGAAGCGCCGTCTCAGCGACATAAAAGCATGAAATCGTTCCTCGCGTCCGCCGCTCTCGTTCTTCTCGCCGCCTGCGCGACGACGGGTGACGACGGACCGGTGACGTCCGCGCCGCCCGCGCTCGCACCCGATCCGCGCATCGGCGAGATGCAGACGTCGCTCACGGAGCTCCTCGAGCGCATCGACGTGCTCAACGACCGCATCGCGCGGCTCGAGGAAACGCGTTCGGCGCCCGCGCCGGTGACGGTCGCCGAACGTCCGGCGCCGGTCGAGCGCGCGCTGCCGAGCGAGCGTCCCGCGCCGCCGCAGCCGTCCGCGCCGGTGCAGTCGCCGTCCGCGGCCGCGGCGCCGGCGCAGGGATCGGCGCAGCCGGCGGTGGTCAGCGCGAATCTGGCCGAGGCGTACCGGAAGGCGATCATGTTGTACGGACGGAACAACCTCGCGGAAGCGCGGCGCGAGTTCCAGCAGGTCTTCGACACCGATCCGACCGGCGATCTCGCGGACAACGCGCTCTTCTGGATCGGCGAGACGTACTACGCCGCGAGCGACTACACGAACGCGATGCGCTACTACGCGCGCGTGTGGAACGAGTACTCCGACCAGAACAAGGCGCCGGACGCGCTCTTCAAGACCGCGCTCGCGCAGGAGAAGACGGGCGACCTCGCCCTCGCGCGCAAGACGCTGCAGCAGGTCATCGCGCGCTATCCGTACTCGAGTCCCGCGTCGACGGCGAAGCAGGAACTGCAGCGCATCAAGTACTGACGCTCCACTACTGACGCTCCACTACAATACGCGGCCGTATGGCTGAAGAAACCGAAAGCGGCGCGACGCTGCTGGCGCGGCGCGAATACGCGCGCGCGGTTCCCGTCCTCAAGCGCGAGCACGAGAAGTATCCGTCGAACCCGCGCATCCGCCTGCAGTACGCCGATTCGCTCGCCGGCAACGGCGACATCGAAGAGGCGATCAAGCAGTACGAGGCTACCGCGCACTACTACGAGGACAACGGCCTCACCGTGCAGGCCATCGCCGTGCGCAAGAAGGCCGAGAAGGTCAGCGAGCAGCTCGCGGCGAAACAGCCGCCGGCCGACGAGGCGGGCAAGAGCGAGCCGCTCTTCGCGCATCGTCCGCTCACGTCGCCGCTCTTCGACGTGCTGAACACCGAAGAGCGCGAGGCGATCGTGCGCGAGATGGAAGTGGAGACGCACGACGAGGGGAGCGTCATCATCAACGAAGGCGATCCCGGCTCGTCGATGTATCTCATCGCGTCGGGCGAAGTGAAGGTCTACACGCGCAGCCCCGCGTCGGGCAGCACGGTCTATCTGGCGCGCCTCACCGAAGGGGATTTTTTCGGAGAAGTCAGCGTGTTGACCGGGAAACCGCGCACGGCGACGATCACCGCGTCGCAGCGCACCGAGCTCCTTCGCCTCGACCGAGACAAGCTCGATGCCGTGCTGGAACGCTATCCCGGACTCCGCAAGGTTCTCGACGACTTCTACAAGAAGCGCGCGGAGCACACCGTCGAGGCGATGATCGAGAGCCTGAAGAGGAGATAGGTTTGGCCGTTCTTCCCATCCGCAAATACGGCGACGACGTGCTCCGCCTGCCCGCGCGGCCGGTGGCCGAGATCGACGCCGCGTTGCAGACGCTCATCGACGACATGATCGACACGATGTACGCCGCACCGGGCGTCGGCCTCGCGGCGAATCAGGTCGGCGTCTCGCAGCGGGTGATGGTCATCGACCTCTCCGTCGGCAAGCGCGCCGGCGAATGCCACGTCTTCATCAACCCGGAGATGATCGACGCCACCGGCGAGATCACCGAGGAAGAAGGCTGTCTCTCGATCCCCGACTTCGTCGAGGTGGTGACGCGTCCCGAGCGCGTGAAGCTGCGCTATCAGGACCGCACCGGCGCGACGCGCGAGATGTGGGGCGAAGGCCTCATGGCGCGCGCGATGTGCCACGAGATCGACCACCTCAACGGCACGCTGTTCGTCGATCATCTGCGCGGCCTGAAGAAGGACCGCATCCTCAAGAAGATCGCCAAGCTCGCGCGGTCCGGCATGTGGGGCTGATTCGATTAGAATCGCCGCGATGCGACAGACGGCGATTGTGACGGAGATCCAGGCCCTCGCCCCCAGCGTCCTGCAGCTCACGGTTTCGTTCTCCCAGGAGTTCCGGTTCCAGCCGGGGCAGTGGGTGAACTTCCGTTTTCCCGAGGGCGGGCCGTCGCGCGCCTACACGATCGCGTCCGCGCCGCAGCGTCCGGAGGCAGTCCAGCTTTGCGTCCGGGTGGGGGTGGGGAAGGGTGGAGAGGCGCTCCGGAAATTGGAAGCAGGTGCGGAAGTCGTCGTCGAGGGTCCTTACGGAGATTTTCTTCTCCCGAATGATGACCGGCGCGGCGTGGTCTTCCTCGCCGGCGACGTCGGTATCGCGCCGGTGCGCAGCATCGTTCTGTACATGCTCGCCGAGAAGGATCCGCGCGCGATCACGGTGCTCTACGAGCCCGACCAGCGCCACATCCTCTACGCCGGCGACTTCGATCCGCTCGCGCGCGCGGGCCAGATCGTCCACGAGGCCGGCTCCATTGAGACGCTCGTCGACCGCAACCGCGCCGCGATCAAGGACGGCGTGGTGATGGCCGCCGGCTTCGATCCGTTCCTCGAACGCGCGAAACGCGCGCTCGAAGCGATCGACGTCGACCCGTCGCAGACGATCAGCGAGACCTTCGGCCCGCAGCCGTAGGGCCGCGCGTCATTCCTCGCCCTCGTCCGGCGATGCGAGATCGTTCGGATCGGGCTGATACGCGAGCAGGTCGCCGGGCTGGCAGTCGAGAGCCGCGCACAACTTCGCCAGCGTCGAGAAGCGTACGCCGCGCACCTTGCCCGAGCGGAAGAGCGAGAGGTGCGTTTCGCTGACGCCGATCGCCGCGGCGAGCTCCTTCGCCTTGCGTTTGCGCGCCGCGAGCACGCCGTCGATGGTGATCACGATCGGCATCAGAAGATCTCGTCGAGCTCGGATTGAATGCGCGACGCTTGTCGCAGCACGCCGGCAATCGCTTTCAGCGCGAGCCCGAGTGCGGCGAGGACCATGCCTTCCGCGTCGAAGGCGATCCAATGTCCCGCGCTGAAGCCGAGGAGGCGGCAGGCGCCGGGCACGAGGACGATGCGCGCGAACGCGCCGCACGCGAGCACAATCCCTACCCGATCGAGCATGCGCGTCATCGGCATCGCGAACAGTGCGCCGCGCGCGATGTCCGCGAGCGCCGCGCGCACCCACCACAACGCGAGGAGAAACAACGCCTCCGGGAACGCGGCCGCGAACTGACACGCGAACGCGCGCAGCGCGTCGCTCGCAAAGTCCGTCTGCACCACGCGAATGCCCGCCGCGCTGAACCGTTCGAGCACGACCAGCGTCAGGCAGATGACCCAGAGAATCGTCACGAAGCTTCGCATCCGCGCGCCGTGCTCGCGAATCGATGTGGCTGTTTCGTTTGGGATTGACCGCTCCATGGCGCGATGTTAATTTAAGTTAGACTTAAATTTCAACGCCATGCTCGCCCTCGAAACCGCAGATCTCCGCCACCGCTTCGGCACCCACGACGTCCTCCGCGGCATCGACCTCCAGGTCCCCGCCGGCAGCATCTACGGCTTCCTCGGCCCGAACGGCGCCGGCAAGACGACGACGCTGCGGCTCATCCTCGGCCTGCTGAAAATTCAGCACGGCGCGATCCGCGTCTTCGACAAGCCGTTTGCCGAGCACCGCCTCGAGATCCTCGCGCGCGTCGGCTCGATGATCGAGAGCCCGTCGCTCTACGATCACTTGAGCGCCGCCGAGAACCTGCGCGTGATGCAGGTCGTGCATCGCTGTCCCGAAAGCCGCATCGCCGAAGTCCTCGCGCTCGTCGGCCTCGCGCACACCGGCTCGAAGCGCGCGAAGCAGTTCTCGCTCGGCATGCGCCAACGGCTCGCAATCGCCGCGGCGCTGCTGCACCGGCCGTCGCTCATCATCCTCGACGAGCCGACGAACGGCCTCGACCCCGAAGGGATCATCGAGATCCGCAACCTGCTCGTCGAGCTGAATCGCACGCAGGGCTGCACGATTCTCGTCTCCAGCCATCTCCTCGCCGAAGTCGAGCGCGTCGCGACGCACGTCGGCATCCTCGGCAAAGGGCGGCTGCTCTTTCAGGGGACGATCGACGAACTGCGGCGCCATCGCCAACAGGTGCTCTCCGTGCGCGTGTCGACGAGCGACAACGTCGAGGCGCTGCGCGCGCTCGCGCACGCCGGCGTCGACGCGAAGCTCGCCGACGACGAGCTCGTGCTCCCCGCGCTGCCCGGTCCGCGCATCGCCGCGATCAACAAGCAGCTCGTCATGCGCAACCTCGACGTCTACGAGATCCGCAGCGTGCACAACGATCTCGAGACGATCTTCCTGAACCTGGTGAGGGAGTAAGCGATGGACTTCCCGTTCGTCCGCGCGTTTCACAGCGAATGGCTCAAGCGCAAGCGCAGCTTCGCCTCCGCGCTCGTCATCGGAGGCGCGCTCTTCACGCCGGCGATCGTCGCGGTCGTGCGGCTCATCCACTTCCGCACGCTGGCGGGCGTCTACGCCGCGCCGGCGTTCTGGGCGGACCTCTGGCGCAGCTCGTGGGAGTCGATGGCGATTTTCTTCCTGCCGCTCGGCGCGATCCTCGCGACGAGTCTCATCGCGCAGATCGAGTTCCGCAGCAACGCGTGGAAGCAGGTGCACGCGCTGCCGCTCAGCGCGCACGTGCTGTTCCTCTCGAAGCTCTCCGTGATCCTGGTGATGCTGGTCGAGTTCCTCGCGCTCTTCAGCCTCGGCATCTGGCTCTCGGCGATGATCCCGTACGTCCTCGTGCCAAACGTGCCGCGTCTCACGTCGACGTTCTTCTCGCTGCCGTTGCTGCGCGAGAACGCGCTCTACTTTCTCGACTGCCTGCCGATCGTCGCGGCGCAGTACCTCATGTCGCTGCGCGCGAACAACGTGCTCGTCCCGATCGGCGTCGGCTTTCTCGCGTGGGTCGGCGCGCTCGCGGCGGTGTCGTCGCGTTACGCGATCTGGTGGCCGTACGCGTACACGATCGTGCATTACCTGCAGGACAAGCCGAAAGGCGCGGCGTTCGGGGCGTCGACGCGCTTCCATTGGCTCGCGGCGCTCGCGTTCGTGCTGCTGACGATCGCCAGCTACACATCCTTCGTCACGAAGAGCGAGAAGGGGTGACGCGCATCAGTTGCCGCGCTTTTCGATCACGTACTCGCGCTGGTGAATCGGATCGGACGGATCGGGGAGATAGATCCGCCAGAGGTACACCATCGCGATCGCGAGCCCTTCGCGATTCGGCGTCGTGGCGATGAGCGGCACGAGCAGGCCGACGAGAAAGCCGATGCCCAACGTCATCGAGGTCGAGCGGAAGCCGAAGTAGACCAGCACGATGCCGATGAAGAGCGGCACGCGGTCCATGATCAGCACGAAGCCCCACGTGTCGCCGTGATCGGTCTGATAGAGCAGGCCGCACGCGGAGCAGCGCTCGTGCACCTCGATCCAGCGGCGGAAGAGCGGACCTTCGCCGCAGCGCGGGCAGCGGCGGCGGAGGCCGCGGCGCAGCACGAGACCGATGGGGATTTTCGGACGCGGCTCCGGCGTCAGCGCAGCCATCCGGGCAGCACGCCCTGGCGGCGGGCTTCCTCACGGAACTGCTCGTACGCGCGCTCGGCGCGCGTCACCTCGAGCTGCGCGTAAGGCAGCTGTTCGCGCGCCTGCTGGAGCTGCGTCGACTGGTACGTGAACTGGCTCGCCTTGTAGCCGAGGGCGAAGAAGCCGCGGATCTCCGACTCGAGCTGCTGCGCGCGCGACTCGAGCATGGCCACTTCTTCTTTCGCGCGGCGGATCGCTTCCTCGTGCGCCTGCGCCTGATGACGCCAGCTCCATTCGTCGCCCGGGGGCGGCGTCGGCTCGGTGACCTTGATGTGCGGACCGTCCACGACGCTCTGCGACGGCGGCGCCGGCGATCCGGAATGATTGTTCTCGAGCTGTTCGAGCAGCCGCTTCCGCTCCGCCTCGGAGACCTTCAGCTTCACTTTCGGCTGCGGCGCCGGCTTCGCGTCGGCGTCCGCGGCGCGGCGGCGCCACTCCGCGTTCGTGCCCGCGTTCTTCGTCGCGTCGACGTCGACTTCCGACGCCGGCATCGAATAGAGCAGGCCGTTTGCGCGGAACGTCACCACGCCGTTCGTCTCGCGAACGTCTCCCTCGACGGTGATCCGATCGCCGGAGCGCAACACGAGCGTCGAGGTCGTGAGCGTGAGCAGGAGAAGGAGCGCGTTCATGCTTCTTTAGATTACGCTTGCGCCGCGAAAAATGCCCAACTGGCTGTATCTGTTCACGAATCTCGTCGCGCACCTCGGACTGGCGCTGTGGGTTGGCGGCACGCTCGTGCTCGGCGCGCTCGTCGCGCCGGGACTCTTCCGCGCGTTGCCGCGTCCGCAGGCGGGCGCGATCTTCGGTCCCACGCTCCGCCGTTTCGCGCGCGTGCGCCTCGGCGCGCTGATCGCGATCGTCCTCGCCGCGGCGGTCAAGTTCGCGCTGTGGGAGCACAACGCGAATGTCTGGATCGGCATCCGCTGGCTGGCCATCGCGTTCATGGCTGCCAGCCTCGTCTACGAGATCGCGGTGCTCGAGAAAGCGCTGGAGGCCCGGCGCGTGCATCTGACGCCGGAGATGGGTGAAGACGATCCGACGCGCCGCGCGTTTCAGGCGCTCCACCGCCGCGCCGAGCGGCTGCTGCAGGCGAGCCTCGTCGCGGCGCTCGTCGTGATGCTGCTAAGCTAGCCCGCACCGCGCATGGGAAGTAGCATCCCGCACCCGCACATCCTCTGGTCTCTGCTCGCGATCCTCTGCGGAATCTTCTATCTCGTCTTCGACGCGCTGCGCTCGTTCGCGCTGCAGCTCAGCCCCGTGCGCCTGCATCGCCTCAGCACGAGCTCCGAGGAGAACGGCTCGCGATGGATGGCCTTCGACGTCGAAGACTTCCAGTTCGTCAGCGGCGCGTTGCTGCAGGTCGCGCTCGTGATTGGCGCCGGCTCGACGGCGATGGCCTTGAGCGATCGCAGCTTCGGCGTGGCGATCTTCACGAGCGTTCTGATCTGGTGCGTGGTCGTCTTCGCGTGGAAGTACGCGCTCGCGCTGATTCCGGAAGACACGGGCGAGACGATGCTGCGGCTGCTCGTGCCGCTCTCGCACGTCGGCTACTACCTCTTCTGGCCGTTCCTCTATCCGCTGCGCCGGCTGCTCGAGCGGCTCGAGTCGGCGGAGGAAAACGACGACGAGGAAGAGGAAGTCACCGACGAGGAAGTGCGCGCGTACATCGACGTCGGCGAGGAAGCGGGTGTGCTCGAGGCGTCGGAAGGACGCATGCTGCAGTCGATCGTCGACTTCGGCGACCGGCTCGCGCACGAGATCATGACGCCGCGCATCGACGTCCTCGCCTTCGACGCACGCCATCCGATGGACGAGCTGGCGAAGCTCTTCAGCGAGTCGAAATACTCGCGCATCCCGATCTACGGGACGAGCATCGACCAGATCACCGGCATCGTGCACATCAAGGAGCTCTTCGACGCGATCCTGCGCGGCGAGACGAAGCCGGTCGCCGAGCTCGCGCGCGAGCCGTACTTCGTCTCCGAAACGAAGAAGGTTTCCGAGCTGCTGCGCGAGTTCCAGACCGAGCATCTGCAGATCGCAATCGTCGTCGACGAGTACGGCGGCACCGCCGGCATCGTGACGACCGAGGACATCGTCGAGGAAATCGTCGGCGAGATCGCGGACGAGCACGAGGACGAGGAAGTGACGATCGTCGACGTCGGCGACGGCAACCTTCTCGTCAACGGTTTGCTGCGCGTCGAACAGCTCGAGGAAAAGCTCGACGCCGACCTCTCCGGCGACGACTACGAGACCGTCGCGGGGCTCATCTTCACGACGCTCGGCCGCGTCCCGAAGGTCGGCGCGGTCGTGACGAAGAACGGCTATCGCTTCGAAGTGGAACGCGCCGACCGCCGCCGCATCTATCGCGTGCGCGTGTCGAAGGATCCCGACTGGCGACGCGACGAGGAGGAAGACGAGGATGTCTGACGCGCCGCGCGACGCAAGCCATCGCAAGTTCGGCGTCATCGCCTTCGTCGGCCGCCCGAACGCCGGGAAGTCGACGCTGCTCAACCGCATCCTCGGCCAAAAGGTCTCGATCGTCTCCGCGAAGCCGCAGACGACGCGCAACCGCATCGTCGGCATCCTCAACGACGAGCGCGGCCAGCTCGCATTCCTCGACACGCCCGGCGTGCATCGCCCGCTGCACAAGCTGAACGTGCGGATGATGGATCACGTGCGCTCGTCGCTCTCCGAGGCGGACGTCATCGCGCTGCTCGTCGACGCGACCGAACCGTTCGGCAAAGGCGATCAGTACGTTATCGAGCTCATTCGCGAGGAACGCGAGCGGAATCCCGATGCGAAGCGCTTCGTGCTGCTCAACAAGATCGATCTGCTGAAGAAGCACAAGCTGCTGCCGCTCATGCAGCAGTACGCCGGCTTCGGCCTCTTCGACGAGATCGTGCCGATCTCCGCGGGGAAAGGCGAGGGGCTCGACACGCTCGTCGATCTCTTCTTCGCGAACGCGAAGGAAGGTCCCGCGCTCTATCCGACCGAGGACTACACCACGCAGCCCGAACGTTTCCTCGCCGCGGAGCTCGTGCGTGAGAAAGTGTTGCAGCACACGTCCGACGAGTTGCCGTACACGACCGCCGTGGCCGTCGAGCGCTGGGAGGAAGAAGAAGACTCCGAGCGCATCAACATCTTCGCGACGGTGTACGTCGAACGCGACTCGCAGAAGGGGATCGTCGTCGGCAAGCAGGGCGCGATGATCAAGCGCATCGGTTCCGAGGCGCGCGCGGAGCTCGAGGCGATCCTCGGCGCGAAGGTGTATCTCGACCTGCACGTCGCGGTGCACGAGGGCTGGCGCGAGGACACGCGCTTCCTCGGCGAGCTCGAATATCCGCTCGGCGAGTAGCCGTCATCTTGCGTTCATTCGCGCTGCGCCACGATGCGCGGCGAAAGGACGCAATCCATGAAACTCGCGCTCATCGCCATCTTCGCCGCCACCACCGCCGCCAACGCTCCGCACGGACAGAGCGTGACGGGTCACGTCATCGCCGTGCAGCAGACCGCGCATACCGTCGCGTTGAAAGACGCCGCCGGCCACACCACGTCGCTCGTCTGGAACGCCGCGACGCAGCTCAGCGGACCGAAGCTCGCCATCGGCGAGAACGCCACCGCGCGCTACATGGTGCGCGACGGCAAGAACGTGGCGACGTCGATCGTCACGACGCCGCACGCCGTGGCCGCGAAGCCCGCGCCCGCGAAGCCGGTGGTTGTGAAGACGACTCCCGCAAAGGTGACGACGACCACGACCGCGAAGACGGGCGCTGCGGCGTCGAAGTCCACCGTCGCCGCGTCGAAGACGACGGTCGCCACCACGACTTCGAAGCACTAAGCGACAACCGGTTCCTGCGGAGGTTCGGTGGCGGCGCGCGGAAAGCGCACGCGGAAGAGCGCGCCGCCTCCTTCGCGGTCGAGCACCTCGATCGCGCCGCCGTGCGCCTGCACGATCTGCTCGACGATCGCCAGTCCGAGGCCCGCGCCTTCGGGATGCTCCTTCCGCGCGGAGCTGAGGCGGACGAAGCGTTCGAAGATGCGCGCGCGCTCCGCCTCCGGGATTCCCGGTCCGCGATCGGCGACGTCGATCTCACACGCGTGTTCGGTGACGCGCGCCGTGGCGCGCACTTCGCTGTCGCGCGGGCCGTAGCGCACGGCATTCGCGACGAGGTTGCCGATCGCGCGGACGAAGCCCGCGCGATCGCCGTGCACGCGGCACGCGGCGCGGCCGTCGCGCATGATGATCACGCCGCGCTCGCGCGCGGGCGACACGGCCATGGCCACCGATTCGTCGAGCGCCTCGTCGACGTCGAACGTCTCCCACTGCCGCCGCTGCGCCGCATCGCCGCGCGCGAGCTCGAGCAGATCGTCGACCTCGTGCGCGAGTCCCGCCGCCGCGCGCGCGATCATGCGCAGGCTCTCCTGCGACTCGTCTTCCGAGAGCCGACCGCGCGCGAGCTCCTGCGCTTCCGCCGCGATCACCGCCGCGGGCGTCTTGAGCTCGTGCGCGGCATCGGCGACGAGCCGCCGCTGCGCGTCGAACGAGCGATCGAGGCGTTCGAGCAGTGAGTTGATGACGTCCGCCAAACGCTGGAACTCTTCGCCCGCCGCCGCGACCTCCACGCGCTGCGCGAGGTCGCTGGCGGTGATCCGCTCGGCGAACGCCGTCACCTGTTCGACCGGCAGCAGCGCGCGGCCGACGGCGTAACGCAGAATGAGCGCCGACGCGAGCGAGCCGCCGAAGACGAGCAGCGCGAGCGCGCCGTCGACGATATCCAGCGTGCGCGAGATCGTCTCGATCGACCGGAAGATGAGCAGCGTCGCGCCCGCGGCGTGCTCGCGCAGGTGCGTGACGCGGAAGCGGCAGAGCCGCTGCTGTCCGGTGAACGGCTCGCGCCCCGTGAACGGCTGTTCGTCGCGGCGCTGAAACTCGAGGAGATTCGAATGACGCGCGAGGTGTCCCAGCTCGCCCGTCGCGGCGAGGACGCCATGCGCGTCGAAGAGCACGGCCGCGTGATGTTCGAGGCGGTAGACGAACGCGTTCGTCTCGACGCCGTGCCGCAGTGACTCGTGCGCGACGGTCGCCGTGCCGCGCAGCTCGAGATCGGAGGCGATGGCGATGGAGAGCGTTTCGAGCTCGTCGTCGAGGTCGGCCAGCATGAGCACGCGCGTGGCGATGCGCGCCGCGATCGCGAACGCGGCCAGCACGGCGAACGTCGCCAGCGTGCCGGTGACGACGATGCGCGTGCGGGCCTTGCGGTCGCGCGGGCGCATCACGCGCCGCCTCGCATGCGATATCCGACGCCGCGCACGGTCTCGATCGCGTCGCGTTCGCCGGCCGCTTCGAGCTTGCGACGAAGCCGCGCGATGTGCACGTCGATCGTGTTGCTCATCGGCTCCTCGCGCTCGCCCCACGCCTGCTCCATCAGATCCTCGCGTCCGACGATCGCGCCCGGCGCGCGCATGAGCGTTTCGAGCAGACGCAGCTCGCGCGCGGTGAGCGAGATCGGCACGCCTTCGCGTTCGAGCGTGTGCCGCGCGGGATCGAGCTTGAGATGGCCGGAGACGAGAGCCGTGGTCGGACGCCGCTCGTTGCGCCGCAACAAGGCTTTCACGCGCGCTTCGAGCACCTCGACGTCGAACGGCTTGCCGAGGTAATCGTCGGCGCCTTGTTCGAGCCCGTCGACGGTCGAGCGCGCGTCGTCGAGCGCGGTGAGCATGAGGATGCCGTTGCCGAAGCCGCGCGTGCGCAGCGCGCGGCAGAGCGCGATGCCGTCGCCGTCGGGGAGGCGGCGGTCGAGGACGATCACGTCGTACTCGTGCAGTCCGGTGAGCTCGTCCGCTTCCTCGAGCGAGCCCGCTTCGTCGCACGCGAGGTTGAGGCGCGTGAGCGAGCGGCGCACGATGTTGCGCAACCGTTCGTCGTCTTCCACGATCAGCGCCCGCATTTCATCTCCGCGTCATGTTGGACGGACGAGAATCGCCGCCGGTGTCTACTGTAGCGTTCCTGGTCCTCCTGTCCACAACCGTCCTCAACGATCTGCCGCTCGTCGAAGTGGCGGCGCACGGCGCGCCCGCCCCCGTGATGGCAGTCCTGATCTCCGGTGACGGCGGCTGGGCGGCCATCGATAAATCCATCGCGAACGCGCTCGCCGCGCGCGGCATCCCGGTGGTCGGCATCAACTCGCTGCAGTACTTCTGGCACGAACGGAAGCCCGACGAGATCGCGAACGATCTCGCGCGCGTCATCGCCGCGTATCGCGCGAAATGGGGACGCGAGCAGGTCGTGCTGATCGGCTACTCGCGCGGCGCCGACGCGCTGCCGTTCGCGGTGCCGCGCATGAGCGCGGACGCGCGCCGCAACATCCGCCTCGTGGCGATGCTCGCGCCGAGCACCGAGGCGACGTTTCAGTTTCACATGGCCGACTGGCTCCGCGATCCGCACGGCCTTCCGACGCTGCCGGAAGCGCGCAAGTTACGCGGCATGCGCGTGCTCTGCGTGCACGGCGACGCCGAGACGGACAGCCTCTGCACGCAACTCGACGGCACCATCGCGCGTGATCTGACCTTGCATGGCGGACATCACTTCGACGGCAAGTACGACGCGATCGCGGCGCGGATCCTCGAGGAGCTGAAGTGATCGCGGCGCTCCTCTTCGCCATCCATCTGCCCCTCATCGAAAAGCCGGTGACGCCGACGGCGACGCCGTATTTTGTCGTGCTGCTCACCGGCGACGGCGGCTGGCGGAAGATCGACATCGAGCTCGCGCGCGAGATCAACGCGCACGGCATCCCGGTCGTCGGCTTTCTGTCGAACCGCTACTTCGAAACCGAGCGGACGCCGGAGGAAGTCGCGCGCGATGTGCAGTCGGTGATCGCGGCGTACGGAGCGAAGTGGCGGAAGGCCAAGCCGGTCGTCATCGGCTACTCGCGCGGCGCGGAGGCGGTGCCGATCGCGCTGTCGCAGATGACGCCGGAGGCGCGCGCGAAGATCGCGCTCGCGGCGATGCTCGGACCCGAGAAAACGGCCGAGCTGCGCGTGCGGCGCTGGTGGCTCTTCGGCCTCGATCCCGCGCCGCCGGAAGTGCTGCTCGCGCCGCTCGTGCATGCGAGCCGCGGCGTGCGCCTGCTCTGCTTTCACGGCGCCGAGGAAGGGGAGGTGAGCCTCTGTCCCACCCTGCCGCCGGATGAGGCGGCGTCGATCCGCACGCCGGGCGGACATCACTTCGGAGGCGCGTACCGCGCGATCGCGCGCGCGATCCTCGACGCGTTGCCCGCGCCATGACTGCGCTGTCGGATACGGAGCGGCGCGTCTCGCTGCAGCTCGCGCGCTACGCGTGGCCGGTCGCGCGCGCGGCGCTGTTCCTCATCGCGCTGCGCGTGATCTTCAGCGAGCTGCGGCACTTTCACCTGCACGAGGTTGCGGCGTACATCGGGCGCCTCGTGCCGTCGCAGGTCGCGCTCGCGCTCGCCGCGACCGCCGCCAGCTATCTCGCGCTCGCCGGCTACGACGCCCTCGGCGCGCACTACGGCGGCCACGATCTGCCGCTGCGCAAGACGGCGTTCGCGTCGTTCGTCTCCGCCGCGGTCAGCAACACCGTCGGACTCTCCGGCATCGCCGGCGGCTCGCTGCGCTATCGGCTGTACACGTCGTGGGGGCTCAGCGGTGCGGACGCCGCGCGCGTGATCGCGTTCAGCGTCGCCACGTTCTGGCTCGGCTTCCTGAGTCTCGCCGGCAGCGTGCTGACGCTGCACCGGCTGCGGGTCGTGCCGTGGCTCGGCCCGGTGCTGCTGATTCTGCCGGTCATCTACGCCGCGCTCGTACTGTCGAGGCGGAAAGAGATCGGACGCTTCGCCGTGCCGCACACGCGCCTCGCGGCGTTGCAGTTCGCACTGTCGATCGCCGACTGGTTCTGCGCCGCGCTCGTGTTCTACGCGCTGCTGCCGCAGTCGCGCGTTTCGTTCGCGACGACGCTCGCGGTCTTCCTCGCCGCGCAAGTCCTCGGCGTCGTCAGCAACGTTCCCGGTGGCGTCGGCGTGTTCGAGGCCGCGGTGTTCTCCCTCCTCGGCCCCGCCCTCGGCGCGGGCACGCTCGCCGGCGCGCTCGTCGCGTATCGCGCGCTCTATTACGTCCTGCCGCTCTTCGTCGCCGGCGCCCTTCTCGGCGCGCAGGAAGTGCTGCGGCGGCGCACGCAGCTGAGCGCGTTCGGCCGCGGCCTCGCGCGCACCGTGTCGCTGTTCGTGCCGAGCGTCTTCTCCGTCGCGATCTTCATCGACGGCGTGATTCTGCTGATCTCGGGCGCGACGCCCGCGGAACGCGACCGCGTCTACGCGCTGAAAGCCGCGGTGCCGCTGCCGCTCGTCGAAGTCGCGCATCTCGTCGGCAGCATGGCCGGCGCGGGACTGCTGTTGCTCGCGCGCGGACTGCAGCGGCGCTTGAACGGCGCATATGCGTTGTCGGTGACGTTGCTCGTCGCCGGCATGATGGCGTCGTTACTCAAGGGCCTCGATTGGGAAGAGGCGTGCCTCCTCGGCATCACCGTCGTCGCGATCGTGCCGTGCCGCCGCCACTTCTATCGCAAGACCGCGTTGCTCGACGAGCCGTTCACGCCGGGGTGGGCGACCGCGATCGGGCTCACGGTGCTGTCGACGATGTGGCTCGGCTTCTTCGCGTACCGCCGCATTGCGTATTCGCCGGAGCTCTGGTGGCACTTCAGCTTCAGCGGCGACGCGCCGCGCTTCTTGCGCGCGAGTCTCGCCGCGGCCGCGGTCGCGTTGGCGTTCTCCGCGCGCAAGCTGCTGCATCCCGCCGTCGCGCCACCGCCGCCCGTCGTGTCGCAGGAGCTCGACCGCGCGACCGAGATCGCGCGCGGCCGCTGCGCGCCGGCCGGCTATCTCGTGCTGCTCAATGACAAGTCGCTGCTCTTCAATGAGCCGCGCAGCGCATTTCTTATGTACGGCGTACAGCGCCGCAGTTGGGTGGCCATGGGCGATCCGATCGGCCCGCCCGCGGATGCGCACGAGCTCGCGTGGCGCTTTTTCGAGGAAGCCGACCGCCACAATGGCTGGCCGGTCTTCTATCAGGTGCGCACGCCGCTTCTGCCGCTCTATATCGAATTGGGCTTGCGCCTCATGAAGCTCGGCGAAGAAGCGCGCGTCGCGACCGCGGGCTTCACGCTCGCCGGACGCGATCGCAAAAGCCTGCGTCATACCGTGAAGCGTCTCGAGACCGAAGGCACGACCTTCGAGGTGATTTCCGCCGAAGCTGCGAGCGCCATGCTTCCCGAATTGCGCCGCGTGTCGAACGACTGGCTGTCGACGCGCAATACGCGCGAGAAACGTTTCTCGCTCGGCTTTTTCGACGACGCCTACATGCAACGCCTGCCGGTTGCATTGATTCGCTATCGCGAGGAGCTCGTCGCATTCGCGAATCTATGGGGCGACGATGTGCACGAAGAATTGACCGTCGATCTCATGCGACATTCCACTGCCGCACCGAGCGGCGTCATGGATTTCCTCTTCGTCAATCTCATCCTGCACGCGCAGTCGCTGAATTACCGCTGGTTCAACCTCGGCATGGCCCCGCTCAGTGGACTCGAAGCGCGCGCACAAGGCCCATTGTGGAGCCGCGTCGCAGCGTTAGGCTTCGAGCACGGAGGCCACTTCTACAATTTCCAGGGCCTGCGCCAGTACAAACAGAAATTCGACCCCGTCTGGGAACCGATTTTCCTCGCCAGCCCCGGCGGCCTCCGCCTCCCGCTCATCCTCACGGACATCGCCGCACTCGTGTCGGGAAGCGTGCGCGGAATTCTGATGAAATGACGAAATTCTGAAAAAGTTATTGCTCGCTCTTGTAGTTCCCTGTATCATCTCCGCCGTCAGGTCCGCTCCGACAAGACAACGAAAATTTGCTCGAGAGATGCGCCGTCTCGCGACGGCCTGTGGGGAACTCATGTCCATGAAGCCGAAAGCGCTGCTTCTGACGGCCGTCTGTGCCGTTGCATTGAACTCGTTTGCACAGGAAACGGCCAGTGCCGCCTCCGACCGCTTCGTTGCGATCGCGCCGTGCCGCCTGGTCGATACGCGCGTCGATGCGCCCGATAGTTCGTCGGATGAAACCACACGCCGCCTCAACATCGCGTCGACGCGCTGCGGCCGTCTGGTGCCCGCCAGTGCGATCGCGTACGCGGTCCGCGTGACGTCCATGACGCGCGCTATTCCGCATGTCGCACCCACGCCGGGCACGCCCGGCCCGCTGGTGCGCTTTCCGGCAGGAGCGGTGGCGTCGTTTCCCGTCGCGATGACGGAGAACGTCGCCGTCGACATTGAAGGCTATTACGTCCGCCCCGGTACCGTGGTCGACCCGACCGATGAGACGACGACGGGCGCGACGACGTCCGCGCAGAAAATGCAGGCCGCCGTCGTGCCGTTGCGTCCGGGTGCGCCGCAGACCAACGTCACGACGTCCGGAACCGCCGGCGATCTGTTCCTCGATGCGGCCAGCCCGTGGTCGAGCGCAGGTTTCGTCGGTGTGGCGAGAGCCGCCACTCCGTGGACCATCCTGAAGGCTGGCGATTCCGCCGGCACCGGCGGCTTTGCAGTGTATGACAGCAATCAGAACGAACTGCTCCGCGTCGGCTCCAATGGCGACACCCGTCTGCGCGGCACGAACTACTTCAGCGGACGGACCTCGTACCACGAATCGTCCTCCATCAGCGGGAACGTCGTGCACGAGGTGCGGATCGTGAATCCGCGCGACAGCGCCGGGACGAACAACAATCGCGTGACGTTCTACAACGCGCGTTCCGACGACGAGGTCGGCTCGCCCGCGACGACGAAATTCCAGGCGTTCACGCTCGGCTATTACACGCAGAAAGACATCAACTTCGACTCGCAGATCTACTATCACTTCAACCCGACGTTCCCCAACTACGACAAGTACTACTTCCGCGGCTTGTCGGCGGTCGAGAACAAGGAGACGTTCTGGGTCAAAGCGGCCACGAACTCGACCGGCGTCTCCCAGACCCGCGCCGACATGTACGTGAGCGGTCTCACGACCATCGGCGACAATGCCGCCGAAACGGCGACCCGCCTCAAGGTCAACGGCTCGGTGGACATCACCGGAAACATCGCCGCGAAATACCAGGACGTCGCCGAATGGGTTCCCGCCGCCGCCGACCTCGAGGTCGGTACCGTCGTGGTGCTGGCGCGCGGTCGCGTCAATGAAGTCGCCGCGTCGTCGCACGCCTATGACACGGCCGTCGCCGGCGTCGTCTCCGCGCACCCCGGCGTCGTCCTCGGCGAGGCCGGCGCGACGAAGGAAATGATCGCAACCACCGGCCGCGTGCGCGTCAAAGTGGATGCCCGCCGCGCTCCGATCGAAGTCGGCGACCTGCTGGTCAGCAGCGACGTCGCCGGCACGGCCATGAAATCGATCCCGATCGAAGTCGGAGGCCGCGCCTTTCACCAGCCCGGCACCATCGTCGGCAAAGCACTCGAGCCGCTGGCGTCGGGCACCGGCGAGATTCTCGTGCTGTTGTCGCTGCAGTAAGCGCGTCCACGCTACAGAGAGTCGCGGCGCCGGCGGACGTGCTCGTCCGCGGCGCTTGACGAATCACGATTTGCCGACGGGAGTTTCCTTTGCGCATTCGCACTCTTACTGTCCTCATTCTGCTGGCATTGCCGCTGTCGCTTCACGCCGCGGCAACGCTGACGATCGACGCCGACGGCAGCCGTCTGGCCGTCGGAAATCTGCCTCCCGGCGATTCCGTCGTCGCCGTTTCCTACGTCATCGTGCCGGACGTCCGCGGCGAACTGAATGCCGGCCGCATGGTGTGGCAGAGCAGGATGCGCTTCTGTCGCCGCACCGACGTCAATCAGGACGGCATCGTCTACATCTTCGATCCCGTGTCGCTGGTGCAGCCGCGGCCAATCGAAAATCCGTCGCAGACCGTCCTGCACACTCCGCCGAACCAGTCGCTGACCATTGCCGTCGATCTGACGCATGGGGACTGGGGCGTGCGGGTGCCATCTGAGCCTGTTGCCCGCGTTGGATACGAGCGTTCATTTCCGCAACTGAGCACGACGCTCAGTGCCGCGGCGGCGGCGGTGCAACTCGATGCAGAAGGTGATGAGCTCGATTTCATCGTCGTCCGGCCGGGCGTCGGCACCTGGCGCCGACTGCGTCGCGAGGAAGCGGAAGGAGCGGTCAGTGTCAGCGCAATGGAGGCGGTGACCGGCGCGACGCCGGCCTTGACGGCGCTGCAAACGGGCGACGTCGTGATCGCGGTGAACACCGATACGCTCGACTATGCCGTCGTGCGTGTGGGAGGCAACCAGTGAGGCGGAGTCTTTTCGTCGCAGCATTGGCCGCCCTTCTCGCCGCGCGCGCGCTCCTCGCGCAGGAGTATCCGATGCGCGAGTCGGGCTTTGCGCCGGATCGCGTGCTGGCGATGGGCGACATCGATCATGTCAATTTCTTTTCCGGCAATCTTCTGGCGGAATTGCCGATCGGGCAGAGCTACAGGGTTGGTGGCGGCCTTTCGTACGGCCTGAAGTTGATCTACAGCGGCAGTCCGTGGCGCTACAAGGAGATGTGCTCGATCACGGACGGCATCGACCGCGAAGACGGTGATGATCCGCTGTATGTCGAGCCGGCGCTGGATCCGACCGCCTGCCACACCGTCGCCCGGCTGATCGTCCGCAGCGCCGGCGTCGGATGGAATCTGTCGCTGGGGCGGCTGCAGCCGTCCACGCCCAACGCATACCTGACCGCCCACTGGATCTATGAGGCGCCCGACGGCAGCCTGCATACGCTCTATCCGACCTTGCACGACGGCGAGGCTTCCGTGCCGAATTACTATTATTCGCGTGACGGCATGTACCTCCGGCTTCACGAAATGCCGACGTCGAACACGGCCACTCTCGAGTTCGCGGATGGAACGATTCAATCGTTCGACACGCTGGGCCGGCTGACCGCGATCAACGATCGCTTCAATAACGCCTTGACGGTCGGCTATGACGGGATGACGACCACGCTCGACGATTCCGCCAATCGCCATCATGAAATCCACTACAAAACGATCGCAAAGCATACGGTCGTCTCATCCGTCGAGTTGACGAGCTTCAACGGTGGCATCGTCACGTACGCATTCACGTACGAGGGCGAGCCGTCCAGCGCGGGAACCTTGCTGCAACGCCCCTGTGCGGACGACCATCCGAACAGCTCCGACGACACGCACGCGCCGATCCTCGAGAAGCTGACGGTGACCGGCGACGGCGTGAACCAGTCATGGACGATGTCGACGTTCGCCGGCTCTCCCTGCGAGGACCTGCCGGCGCCACCGCTCGACAACGAAGATGCCGGTGCGCTGATGAGCCTCACCTTACCGACCAAGGGCAAGCTGAAGTGGACCTATCAGTCCTTTGCCGGCGGTGGAGAATTGGTGGCCGGCGTGAAAACGCGCGAGCTCGTCGACGCCGGCGGAACGTCGCTCGGCGTCTGGACCTATAGCGTCGACGATCCCACCGCTGGTGTCACGAGCGTCACGGATCCCGCTCAGACGACGATCAAGTATTACTTCAACGACGACGGTCAGATCCCCGCGGAGTACGCTTTGCCGTACAACCGGGCAGTCGCCGACTCGAACGACCCCACGACGCGGCGGTTTCTTTCCAGTCAGACCCTCTACGGCGGAAACGTACTGCGAAAATCGTACGTCCGCTACGAGTACGATCAATGGAGCGGCTGTAATCCCTTCGACGACGGCTGCTTTCGCGAGCGCAATCAGCGCGTCGTCTCGACGAGCACCGTGTTCGCCGACGACACGGAAGCCGCGCCGTCCGGCAGCTACATCGATACGCACCTGACATCCTTCGATGGCCTCGGGCACTATCGTCAGCAAACGATCACCGGCTCGTTCAATACCGCGCCGTCACATTCCGAGCAACGCACGGAAACGACGGACTACAACCTGGGCGCCGGCACCTACACGATCGTCGACCCCAATGCGCCCAGCACCACGACCTTCACGATGCCGTCGACGGCAGCCGCGTGGCTGTTGAACACGTACCCTCGCCGTACGGTCACGGCGTCCGCGGTCCTCGGGGAGGTCAATCCGCAGACGGTCACCGATACCGCGACGGTCGAAACGGATTTCAATCCCGCAACCGGCGCCCTTCGGCGCGAACGCACGTGGGCAGGCGGCGCGCGCGGGGCACACGATCTCCTGAAGGTCAATACCTTCGACAGCTCCGGCAACGTCACTGATGAAGACTTTTATGGTGGCGACGTTCAAACTCTGAACGCTGATCTTGCCCCGTCGCTCGCGGCCATGCCGCTGCCGCAACGGCCGGAGTTTCGCCTGAGCCATCAGTACGCCTTCGGCTCGATTACGAGTTCGCAATGGGTCAATGTGTCGTCTGCCACTCCGGCGCCGCTGGTGTACAAGTCGCTCGACCTGACGATCGATGCCTCGACCGGACTTGCTTCCGCCTCCCGCGATACCGCCGGCCTTGTGACCACGTACGCGTATGACGCGCTCAGCCGGCTGAAGCAAGTGTGCGCGCCGGCGCAGTCTTGCCTGCATTACACGTACGATCTCTCGAGCTCACCGGCCGCGGTGGACATGACTCAGGGGACTTCTCCGTCGTCTCGTGAAGTCCACTATTCCTTCGATGGTCTGGGGCGGCTCACCGTTCAAAAAGAGCTGATGCCCGATGGGCAGTGGAGTTATCGCAAGACCGATTACGACCTGATGGGCCGCCTTCACCATGCGCATGCTCCCGTTGCGTCCGCGTCGGCGACCGGCCTCTCCACGACCTACGAGTACGATCCTTTCGGCCGGCCACAGACAGTCACGACGCCCGATCAGGCCGTCCATTCGACGACCTACCTCGGCGTGCGTGTCATCAAGCGCAAGTCGACGGTGCGTACCGATACGACGCCGAACAGCGCCGAAACGGAAGCGGAAGTTCGCGAGGAATACGACAATTTCGGCCGTCTCCGCGCAGTCGTCGAAAAGCCGTCCGCGACCGCGGGAGAAATCCGGACGGAATATGACTATGACATCGGAAACCGCTTGTCGGGCGTGAGGATGTATCCCTCCGCGGGAGCGACGCCGCAGCAACGGACATTCGTCTACGACCACCGAGGATTCCTGACCCAGGAGACCCATCCCGAGAGCGGCACGACCAGCTATCGCTACGACGCGCGCGGTCATGTGCTCTCGAGCGATGCGGCGGGAACGGAGTTCGACGTCCGCAATACCTATGACGCCGCGGAGCATCTCGTCAACGTGAAGCGATGCAGCGGTGCTTGTGACGCCGTCACTGCCGGCGCCGACGTGAAGAGTTTTCAATTCGACGCAAACAACGGCCGGCTGAATACCGCCACTCGTTACAACGATGCGTCCAACCAATCGACCATCGTCGTCAAGGAGTCGTATAGCTACGACGCCGGCGGCCGTCCGAACGCGCGTACGACCGAAATCACGGATGCGGCGACCGGCGAGGCGCTCATGCCGAAGCTCGACCAGAGCATCGACTACGACGACCTCGGCCTCGTGAAGAAAACCACCTACCCCGAATGCACCGGAGGCGTCTGCGGAATGTCGGACGTCGTGGCCATTTCGGCTACCCACGACGCGGGACGTTTGAAGACCGTTCCCGGATACATCGATGACATTGCCTATGGCCCCGAGGGGCTGTGGACCAGCCGGACGCATGCGAACGACATCGTCGACCGGCAGGTGCCGGAGGAGGGGATGGGCCGGCCGAAGGAGCTCTCGTTCGAGAACGTCTCGCATTGCGCGGATATCGCACTGCAACCGGTCGACGTGCTGGCGACGGATGGGAACGCCGTGTTTATCGCGAGATCGGGCGAGAGCGGTGCGCAGTACACGTGGTATGAGGGGACCCGCGACCACGCCGTGCCCGTCAACGCACAGTACGTCACGCGGACGGCGGACGGCGGGAGTCAGCTGACCATCTCGGGTCTTACCTCCACCACCACCTATTGGTGTCGCGTTACCGCGGGCCGGTGCGTGATCGACTCCAATCTCGTCCAGGCGATCGTCTGTGAGTCGCCGCAGATCGTCGTGCCCGACAGCGATTACCGCGTGGTCGCCTATCCCGTGGCGGCGGGGACCGCGGTGACGGCCAGCGTCGACGTAGAGTCGACAGGCGTCTCCTATGTCTGGTGGCGGCAGAAGGTGACGTGGAACGGCCAGAACTGGGTCAACGACGACGTGCAAACGGTGAGCATCAGTGGCACGACGCCATCGATCTCGTGGACGCCGGCGGTGAATGAGAGCGGCACCTGGGGAATATACGTCAAGGTCTCGGGCATCTGCGCGGACAGCGCGCCCCAGACGCGGCTGGTCAAGGTCGTCACCCTGGCCACCACTCCGGTCTGCACGATTCCCGACGCCGCGCACTTCGACGTGAAATTCCCACCCGTGATTCGGATGCCGGCAGGACACGACACGTTCTATGTCACGGCGAATCCCGTCGTAGGCCACGAAGGCGAGTACACCTTCGAGTGGGCTGTCGATGGCACAGTGTTCCCGCCGAGGAACGACGCGTCCGCGAGCAACTTTACGGGCTTCGTGAGGGATGGGCGGACTGTACGTCTCCGCGTCTGGCATAACTGTACCAACGCGAAATCGAGCGTCGTGGAACTGGCGACGTTCATCTACCCGGCAGACGACTGCCCGAAACCGGTGCTCTCGCTGGATCAGACGGCAATCGTCCCGGCGTCGCTCAATAAGACCTTCACCGCCAGCAGTCCCTGGAATGGCGTGACGTTCAAGTGGTACATGGGCGACAGCGGCAATACCGACCATGAAGTGCTCAACGGCATCTCGACGCTGCAACCTGATTTCGGCGCCCAGAGCCAAATGACGCCCGGCGTGGGCGCGGGCACATTCTGGGTTCGCGCGTTTTCTCCGTGCGGCAAATACGCGGACAGCCCGACGCTGACGGTGACGGCCGCCGCGGGCTCCGGCACCTGTAGTCCGATCGAGATTCTCACGCAGCCGAAATCGGCCGAAGTGAACGCCGGTCAAGCGTATCAGCTGTCGTTTGAAACGGGATCGACGCAGCCGTCGACCATTGATTGGTACCAGGCCCAGCCGGTGCAGAACGTCGGCCACGAAAAAACAAAGACTGTCACGCCAACGCGGACGACCCAGTATTGGGCGACGCTGAGCAACGCCTGCGACACGACGGATACGGTGCGCGCAACCGTGCACGTGATCTCGTGCGACGACATTGCGGTGCAGGCTGCGCCGCAGGCAGCGACGCTGACCTGGAACCAGGATCAGGCTTCGCCGGTGACCAATCTGGTCGTGAACGCGTCGTCGCAGAATTCGCTGAGCTACCAGTGGTACGTCGGCGAATCGGGCGATACGTCGCAGCCAGTGGGCGACGCTGCATACGCTCCGTATGCCGCGTATGCCGGTCAGAGCAATCGCTTGCAGGTGCCGGTGAGCGCGACGACCGCCTTCTGGGTACGCGTGACGACGAAGTCGTGTTCGATCGACCTCGCTGCGACGGTGAACGTTTGTGCGATGCCGAAGATCCGGCTCAATCCGGCGTCAACCACGACCGTCGCGCACTTCCCGCGGTGGCTGAGCGTCGACGCATTGGGGACGGATCTGACGTACGACTGGTTCGAGGTGCTTCAGAACGGATCGCTTCACGAACTCGGGAGCGTGGCGGATCCGTCAACGCTCATCGATCCCCTCATCACGACCAAATACATGGTCCGCGTAGCAAACGGTTGCGGTTCGGTCGACAGCGCGGTGGCCACGATCAGCATCCGGCCTCTCATCACGACGCAGCCCGTAGGCAGTTCAGTGACGAGCGGTGACACCTATCCGCTGTCGGTGGCCGCGAGCGGCTCGTTCCTGAAATACAAGTGGTATACGGGCACCGACGATCAGCATCCTGTCAGTACCAGTGACAACGACGGACCGTCCTACGCGCCTGCAGTCACCTCGGACACTGTGTACTGGGTACGCGTCTGGAGCGGCGACGCGTGGGTGGACAGTAATCAGGTGGCCGTGTCGGTCTGCCCGGCGCACGAGATCACGATCAGCCCCGGACGGACCGGTGTCAGCGGAGATCGTGTGGTGATGTCGATTTCGGGCGCAGACGCTGAGGAGACGTTCGCGTGGTACGCCGGACAAAGAGGGGATACGAGCAGTCCGGTGGGCGGCGGCACGACGATCTTCGTCCAGCCGAAGACGACTACCTCGTACTGGGTACGCGGAACGCGTACGACCTGTCACGCCGATAGCCAGGCGCAAACGGTGTACATCTGTCTGCCCCGCATCGTCACCCAACCGGCGCCGCAGACCATCAACACGAATCAGCAGACGACGCTCTCGGTCGTTGCCACGGGCGATGCTCTGACGTACCGGTGGTACAAAGGAGAGTCGGGAGATACCACCAATCCGGTGACCGCGGAGACGCAGGTTGCCACATTCTCTACTGGTGTGCTCACGACGACCACGCGGTACTGGGTCCGGGTGACGAATCAGTCGCACACCGGCTGTTCGAACACGCACGCTGATAGCGTTGCGGTGAGCGTGACCGTGGTCTCTGTTCCGATCGCCGTGGCGACGGCGCAGAGCAGCAGCGTCGTGGCCGTGTCGTGGAGCTATGCTCCGGCCGCCGATTCGTTCGACATTGAACGCTGCAGCTCGGGTACGGTGAACTGCACGTCGAGCACGGGCTTTGTGAAGATCGGCAGCACCACCGGTTTGACGTATTCCGACACGACCGCGTTGTCGTCGCGTGCCTATCTCTATCGGGTGCGCGCGATCAAGAACGGCACCGCGTCGCCGCCCAGCGCGCCGGACGTCGCAACGACGGTGATGTTCGACGACGCGCTCGTAGCACCGATGCCGATCATCCGTGCGCAGCACATCCTGCAGTTGCGCACCGCAATCAACGCGGTCCGCGCGGCGGCGGGTCTGGCGGCGGTGACGTTCACCCCCGCGACGCTGACAGGGGTGAACGTATCGGCAGCGCACATGGTGGATCTGCGGAATGCGCTGGCCGAGGCACGGACGGCGCTCGGGCTGCCGGCGATGACGGATACGTCGGTGCCGCCGGTCGCGGGCGGAACGGTACTCGCCGTACACGTGACGGATCTGCGAGGAGGCGTGCAGTGAAGACGAAGGCGAAGGAATCGCGACTCGCGCTGCTGCTGCTGGCCGTGCTCGTCGCGCTGATGAGCGGACGCGCGTTTGCCGCGCTCCCGCAGAATGCGCCGCCTGGAATGCGAATTTACGTGCTGGCTTTGCGAGGCGCGGGCACCGCGGCGCCCGCGAACGCCGCACCCGGCAATCGCGAGCCGGACTTGGCGCGCTTGGGCGGCGTGCTGGTGGAATCGAAACGCGATCTGCGGATCATCTATCTGCCGCCGGAGCGTCTCGAGGAGTTGCGTCACGATCCGCACGTGGCGTTCGTCCAGCGGGTCGGAGCGCTCGCCGAGGATGCCGTCGCGCTGCAGGATCCCGTCGCGCCGCAAACGAAATCGAGTCCGGCGCCACGCCCGGTCACGCCGACGTCGGTCGCGCTCACGAAGTGGAACTACGAGTACGACGGCAGC
>JAFATB010000024.1 GCA_019244185.1 Acidobacteriota bacterium | reverse complement strand
TGCATGTGTAAAGCACGCCGCCAGCGTTCATTCTGAGCCAGGATCAAACTCTCCAGTTTTATCTGTTGAATTTGAAGCTCTGACACCAGACAAACGTCTGATGCTTATTCGGATACTTCTTAGTTGTTTCTGTTGAGCCGCACCTTCTCAGTGCGCCTCAAAGGAATCACGTTTGCCTTCGTTGCTTTCCTATTCAGTTGTCAAGGAACCGGCTGCGGATCGCATCGGATCGATGCTGAGCGCGACTCGTTCGCTTCGTGCTCACCACCGATCCGGTGTTCGTTGCGTTGGATGATCGATAACCCCGCGCAACCGTTTGTTATTTCAAAGCTTACTGCTCACCGCGGTTTGCTTCGCCGGCTTCTTTTCGTCGCCGGGACCGCTGCTAACTGGAAAGAGCCACCGCTTATTTCAGCGCCGCACAATTTGCTGCCGGGCTCGCCGGCTTTCAAGTGCGCGGACGTGAGATAACAGCACGCGCCGCAGGACATTCCCGCGGGCGGCACGTCATTGCACGCTTCGCGCCGCCGCGGGGAACTCCCCTCGCAGGAACGTCTCCGCCGCCGCCCGAAACGCCTCGGGCTGGTCGAGCCAGTTCGCATGTCCCGCGTCGGGGATCAGCAGCAGCCGCGCCCGCGGCACCACCCTCGCCCACTCCCGCGTCGCATCGAGCGGGACCGTGGTCTTCGCGCCTTCGACGACCAGCGCCGGGACCGCTAGCGACTTCAGCAGCGGACGAAAATCCCACTCGGCGAGCGACTGCAGCGTGAGAAACAGCACGACGCGCGCGTTGCGGATCGCCGCCGCGCTCGAATCACACCGGTCCCGCGAACGCCGCAACGACTCCGGATGCGCGACATACGCGTGGTAGATGAGGTCGACGCGCTGCCTGCAGAGCTCGATGACTTCCGCATCGCTCGCGTGACGCATCTTCGATGCGATCTCCCCGCGCCGCGTGATCCCCGCCGGTCCCAGCGAGCGCCGCATCGCGGCCGTGCGCTCCGCGTCGAAGCTCTTCGCCGGCGGCATCGGACTGAGAAACAGAATGCGCTCGACGCGCTTCGGATACTTCGACGCGTACAACGCCGCCAGCCCCGAGCCCCACGAGAAGCCGATCAGCGACATGCGCTCCATCTTCAGCTGCTGCCGCAGCTCTTCGAGATCGGCGACATGGCGCGCGGCCGTCAGCTTCTTCGGATCGGACACGAGATCCGAGCGGCCGCTGCCGCGCTGGTCGTACAGCACCAGCGTCCGGTTCGCCGCGAGCGGCTCCATCGCATAGCCCGCGTCCGCCATGTGACCGCCGGGACCGCCGTGCAGATACACGACCGTCTGCGGTCCGCTGCCGACGCGGCGCACGAACAGACGCACGCCGTCGCTCGTGGTGATGAAGCTCTCGAGAACACGCGGCGGCGCGGCGGCCCGCGCGGCGTACGCGACGAGCAGCAGCGCGAGGACGCGCCGCACTACATCCCCATCGGATGCCACACGGTCTTCGACTCCTGAAAGTCGAGGATCGCGTACGGGCTCTGCGCGCGGCGCGCGTCGTCCCAACCGATCGACGCGCCGTCGAAATGCACGACGCGCTTCACGTTCTCGGCCGCGGTCTGCTGCACCTTCGCCACAGCCTCGTCCGCCACGCCGGTCGTATCGATCGCGTTGACGTCCATGTGCGCGGCGAGCCACGGCACGAGCTCGCTCTTCAATCCCGAGATGAGATTGATGACGCCGGCGGGCACGTCGGACGTCTCGAAGACCTCGCCCATCGTGATGGCGGCGAGCGGCTTCGACTCCGATGTGATCGCGATGACGGTGTTGCCGCCGACGATCACCGGCGCGATACGGCTGACGAGTCCGAGGAGCGACGGCTCTTCGGGAGCGACCACGCCGACGACGCCGGTCGGCTCCGGTACGGTGAAGTTGTAATACGGTCCCGCGACGGGATTCACGGAGCCGAAGACCTGCGCGTACTTGTCGCTCCAGCCGGCGTAATAGACCCAGCGGTCGATGACGGCGTCGATCTCGCGGCGCGCCTCGACCGCGCTCGCACCCTGGCGCCGCAATTCATCGGCGAGCTCCGCCGCGCGCGACTCGCACACCTCGGCGATGCGATAGAGGATCTGGCCGCGGTTGTACGCGGTCTTGCCACTCCAGCCCGATTGCGCTTTCCGCGCGGCGACGACGGCGTTGCGGAGGTCTTTCCTCGATCCGCGGCAGGCGTTGGCGAGCAAGTCTCCTCCGTTTGCGCGCACGGGATAGAAGCGTCCCGATTCGGTGCGCGGGAACTCGCCGTTGATGTAGAGCTTGTAGGTTTTGCGGACAGCGAGTCGTGTCATGGTTCGGCTCAATGCTTCAGCTCAGTGTGACGTACGGCCCGAGGCCGTGAATGCCGCCCTCGCGGCCGAAGCCGCTTTCCTTGTAGCCGCCGAACGGCGAGGCGGGATCGAATTTGTTGTACGTATTCGCCCAGATGACGCCCGCGCGCAGCTTCGCGGCCATCTTCAGAATGCGCGAGCCCTTCTCCGTCCAGACGCCGGCGGACAGACCGTACGGCGTGTTGTTCGCCTTCTCCAGCGCTTCTTCCGGGCTGCGAAACGTGAGCACGGAGAGCACGGGACCGAAGATCTCTTCCTGCGCGATGCGCGAAGACTGCGACACGCCGGTGAAGAACGTCGGCGCGAACCAGAAGCCGCGCGACGGCAGCGTGCACTGCGTCTGCACCATCTCCGCGCCTTCCTCGACGCCGCTGTCGACGAGCTCGCGGATCTTCTCGAGCTGCGCGCGCGAGTTGATCGCGCCGACGTCGGTGTTCTTGTCGAGCGGATTGCCGACGCGCAGCGTGCCGATGCGCTCTCTCAGCTTGCGGATGATCGGCTCGACGACCGACTCCTGCACGAAGAGGCGCGAGCCGGCGCAGCAGACGTGGCCCTGATTGAAGTAGATGCCGTTGATGATGCCTTCGACGGCCTGATCGAGCGGCGCGTCTTCGAAGATGATGTTCGGCGCCTTGCCGCCGAGCTCCAGCGTGAGCTTCTTCTTCGTCCCGGCGATGGCGCGCTGGATGCGCTTGCCGACGTCGGTCGAGCCGGTGAACGCGATCTTGTCGACGTCGGGATGCGCGACGAGTGCCGCGCCCGTGCCGCCCGCACCGGTCAAGATGTTGACGACTCCCGGCGGCAGTTCCGCTTCCTGGATGATCTCGGCGAGCAGCATGGCGGTCAGCGGCGTCGTCTCCGCGGGCTTGAGCACGATCGTGTTGCCCGCGGCGAGCGCGGGTGCGAGCTTCCACGCCGCCATGAGCAGCGGGAAGTTCCACGGGATGATTTGCCCCGCCACGCCGACCGGTGCGACGTTGCGATTCGGGAACGCGTATTCGAGCTTGTCCGCCCAGCCGGCGTAGTAGAAAAAGTGCGCGGCGGCGAGCGGGATGTCGATGTCGCGCGACTCCTTGATCGGCTTGCCGCCGTTCATCGTCTCCACCACCGCAAGCGCGCGCGACTTTTCCTGAATCAGGCGCGCGATGCGGAAGATGTACTTCGCGCGCTCGGACGGCGCGATCTTGCGCCACACCTTCTCGTACGCGCGGCGCGCTTCCTTGACGGCGCGATCGACGTCCTCGGCATCCGCTTCCGCGACTTCCGAGAGCCGTTCTTCCGTCGCCGGATTGATGGTCTCGAAATACTTGCCGGAGTGGGGCTCGACGAACTTGCCGCCGATGAAGAGCTCGTAGCGCGGCGCGACGCGCACGTGGTCGGTCGACTCGAGCGACGGCGCGTACTCCCACAGCATCGACGAGGAAGCGAGGCCGGGCTGCAGGCGCTCGCGGGTTTCGAGTTCAGTGATCGTGGTGGTCATGCTCGTCAATCAATCGTAAAGTAGTCGGGACCCTGATACGCCCCCGTGCGCTCCTTGCGGAGTTGCATGAGGATGTCGTTGAGGAGGGAGGAGGCGCCGAGGCGGAAGAGATCGGGCGTCATCCAGTCGCGGCCGAGCGTCTCGTAGAGAACGACGAGATACGAGAGCGCGAGCTTCGCGTTCGAGATGCCGCCGGCGGGCTTCATGCCGATCTTCTTGCCGGTGGCGTGATGGAAGTCGCGGATCGCCTCGAGCATCACCAGCGTCACGGGCAGCGTGGCGTTCGTGCCGACTTTGCCCGTGGACGTCTTGATGAAATCGGCGCCGGCGTACATCGCGATGAGCGACGCGCGGCGCACCTGATCGTAGTTCGCGAGCTCGCCGGTTTCGAGAATCACTTTGAGATGGGCGGGGCCGCACGCCTCTTTCACTTCGGCGACTTCGTCGAACACCTTCTGATGGTTGCCCGACAGAAACGCGCCGCGGTCGATGACCATGTCGATCTCGTCGGCGCCGGCGGCGACGGTCTCGCGCGTCTCCTGCACCTTGATGCTGGTGAAGGTCTGGCCGCTCGGAAACCCGGTCGCGACCGCGGCGGTCTTCACGCCGCTGCCGCGCAGCGCTTCTTTGACGAAGGGCACCATGGTCGGATAGACGCACACCGCGCCGACATGCGGCACCTCGGGATCGGACGGATCGGGACGGCGCGCCTTCTGGCAGAGCGCGAGCACTTTGCCGCGCGTGTCCTTTCCTTCGAGCGTGGTGAGGTCGATCATGCTGATCGCGAGATTGAGACCCCACACCTTCGCGTCTTTCTTCAGCGAGCGTTTCGCGAGCGAGGCCGCGCGCTCTTCGGCGGCGACAGCGTCGACGCCGTGCGCGAGCTCGAGCGCGTCGCCGAGGCTGCGGCGAAAGGCGCCCGGAACGAAGCCGGACGCGGACTGCGGGATGAGAAGTTCAGAGGCCATGGGAGGCATACGGTAGCACCAAAAAGACGAACGGCGGACCTCGCAGCCCGCCGTTCGGATCGTGTCGAAGCGAAGCGTTAGGGCGTGACGTTCACGGGCGCGACGCCACTGATGCCGCCGCTCGGGCGGCGGCGTCCGCCGTCGGTGTGCGGCTTCCAGTTGTTGCCGTCCCACGCCCAGACATCCGAGAAGTAGAAGCCGGCGTAACCACCGAACAGCACGAGCTCGTTCGCGACGGGATCGTAGGCCATCGCGCCGTTCTCGCGCGGGCTCGGCGCGTTCGCGGGCTCGAGCTTGGTCCACGTGCTCGCCGAGCCGTCCCACTGCCACGTGTCGTTCGCAAACGACTGGCGGCTCGACGATTCGCTGAGCACCTCGGAGACGAGGCCGCCGAACAGCAGCACCTTCCCGTTGCGCGGATCGACGGTGAGCTGCGCGCCGAAGCGCATGCCCGGCGTCGAGGTCGTATTGATCTTCGTCCAGCCCGACCCGTTGAACTCCCACATGTCGTCGTAGCGCGTGACGCGCGTGTCGACGTTCGGGCGTCCGAGGCCGCCATAGATGACGGTCTTCTGGCGGAGCGGGTCGTACCACATCTGCATCTGGCCGCGGTGCGGCGGACGCGCGTTCTTCACCTCGGCCCACGCGGAGCCGTTCCACGTCCACGTGTCCTGGCGGTACGCGGAGTTCGTGTCGTCGTAGCCGCCGAACATGACGGTCTTCTTGAGCGACTGGTCGTACACGAGTCCGGCGAAGCGGCGCAGCGCGGGTGCGGGCTTCAGCGTCCCAAACGAGTGCCACGCGTTGCCGTCCCACTCGAAGATGTCGGTGCCGGAGCAGACGACGACGAGCCGCTGGCGATCGGTATCGAAGGCGGCGGCCGGCGAGATGCAGATGCCGGGACTGGTGGCCGGCGTCGTGAGCGTCCACTGGTTGTTGCGATAGCCCCAGAGGTCGTCGAGGTAGCCGGAGCTGAACTCGTCGAGGCCGCCGACCGTCCAGACGGTGCCGTTGGCGGGATCGGTGGCCATGCGGGCGAGCGAACGCGGCGACGGCCGCGTCGGGTTGACGATGAAGTTGTACGTGCCGTCGCGATAGAGATAGGTCGCGGACGTCGGTGCTGCGGTGAGGGTGGTGCCGCCGAAGAAGATGACCTGGCCGCGCAGCGGATCGTCGGCGACGGCCGTGCCGGTGGTGCGCGAGTTCCCGCTCGTGGTGAGCTTGGTCCACGTGCTGCCATTCCAGAAGTACGTCTCGTCCGCGGCGGGCGTGGTGGTCGAGCAGAGGCCGCCGTTGAGCAGGATGCCGCCGGCGTGCTCGCTGAACGCCATCGCGGACTCGTTGACGCACGGCGGCAGGATCGCGGGCGCGGTGGGCGTGAACTGGTTCCACGTCTGCGTCGCGCCGTCATAGCGATACATCACGGTCGAGACATCGCTCTTGGCGCCGAGCATGATGATCTCTTTGCGGATCGGGTCGTACGTGAGGAGCGGCTTGATGACCTGCGGCTGCGTCGTGGTCAGCTTCGTCCAGGTCGTGCCGTCGAACTCCCACGTGTCGTAGTACTGCTCGACGGTCGTGCCGTCGGCCGCGAGATGGCTGCCGCCGTAGAGCACGACGCGGTCGCGCTGCGGATCGTAGGCCATCGACGAGAACGCGCGCGGCTCCGGCGCGTTGCCGGTGTCTACCTGGGTCCAGTCGTTGTTCTTCCAGATCCAGGTGTCGTTGTAGAAGGTGATCGGGCCTTTGATGACGGTCGGCGAGCGGCGTCCGCCGAACAGCACGACGCGCTGCCGCAGCGAGTCGTACGTCATCGTGTGCGCGGTGCGCGGGGGCGGCTGATGCGCCGGAAAGCGCTGCGTCCAGCGGTTGCCGCCCCAGATCCACGTCTCATTGCTGTCGTAGGAAAGCTGCGTACCGGGATCGAACGCGCTCTGACCGCCGAAGAGCACCGCGTTGGCGTTCGCGACGTCGTACGCCATGCGCGCGTTGGCGCGCGGCGACGGGTTCGAGGCGAAGCTGGAGGTGGTGAGGAAAACGAGTGAAGCGACGGACAGGAACAGCCGTTTCGGCGTTAGAACGCGCATCCGTGAAATTGCCTCGAGATCTTGATTAACTATTGATGCTCCGCGAGTTGTGGCGGCGGCGACGGTACGAACCCCCACCCTCCGGACCTTATTCCGCTGCCTCTGAGACGGGCCGCGCGGCAAAAAGAAACGCGCCGGCGAGCCGGCGCGTTTCGAAAACGACGAATCGATCGACGCTATTCGCCGGGACGCGGACGCACGCCGTATTGCTCGGCGATGCTGACCAGGCGCTGCTCGACGTCGCCGCCCGAATCGCCGAGCGACGTGCGGATCTTCTCCAGTTCGGCCATCTCGTTGTCCTCGAGCGCGAAGCCGTGCGACTGCAGCGCTTCCTGCGGACTGTCGATCAGCCGCCGCCGGAACTCGGGATGCTCGATCGCCCGCCGGACGACCGCGCCGATCATCTCGTTACGCATGTAAAACCTCCCGCCTCACGGAAGAGCAAAACGGCTGCCGTCAGCTGCGCCAGCGAACGGTGATGATCGTCTCTTTGCGATGCAGCGGGATGCGCGGGTTTTTGATCTGGTGCGTCGTGTATTCGGCCGTGACGTCGAGCCCATGCTTGAGGCCGACGCGGACGCCGCCGTCGTACTTGCGCCAGTCCCACCAGACGCTCGGCGCGGGATACTTCAGCGGATCGCCGACGAAGTGGTTGTCGATCGCGCTCGCGCGCACGGCGGGCTGGATCGACTCGACGAAGCCGAGCCGCAACGGGATGCGATAGCCGGTCTCGACTTCCCAACCTTCGCGGCCGAGGCCGGCGACGTTCTGATGCGTGTACTGCGCGGTCAACGTCGCGTTACGCCATTCGCCGTAGAGACGTGAGCCGTACTCCTCTTTCGTGTTGCCGTGGATCGGGAGCGGATTCGCGATCTCCGGATGTCCGGGAAGCTCGACCGTGTTGATGAGATCGAGATCGCCGCCGTAGAAGGTTCCGGTGATCGGCTCGCGATCGGCGAGCGTGCGGCGGTAGTGGAAGACGATCGCGTCGAAGCCCATCGTCTGGTCTTCGCGCTGCCAGCGGTACCCGAGTCCCTGCCCGAACTGCACGTGGTCGGTCTTGAAGAACAGCCCTTCCGCTTCGGCGTTGTAGAGGATCGGGAAACCGGTGTTGAACTTGCGGACGGGCGGGATCACCATCGTCGTGCCGTTGTCGCCGGCGAGCGCGTTCGAGTCGCGGAAAAACAGCGGATTGCCGTTCGCGCCGACGAGCCGCCAGTAGACGTTGCGTCCCACGCTGCCGCCGCCCATCACCTGCACGTCCTCGAAGCGGTTGAACGACGTCGCGGCGAGACCGTAGCTCTCGAGCAGGCGCACCGGCTGGCGTTCCATCTTCGGGAACTTTCCGGCCTGCAGGAAGAATGATGTTCCGGAAGGACGGTCGAGGATCTCCGGCTTCACGCCGAAGCGCAGCCACAGCTCGTCGGCGTCCGTCTGGCGATCGGTGCCGGTCGGATTGCGGCGGTCGAGCGCCTGCCCATGCACGAGAGCGCGCGCCGCGAACCAGTCGCCGTAGCCGAAGTCGAGCTGCAGCGACGCGACGTTCAGCTCGACGTGCGAGCCGGGGTCGGGCGTCTGCATCGCGATGTTGAGACCCTTGAACGGAAGGAAGCCGACGACAAAGCGCTCGTCGTCGCTGTGGCGGTAGTCGCCGCGCAGCTCCACGCGATAGCTCCACGTGAACGCGTTCTGCGCCGCGAGCGGCGCGCAGACGACGAGCAGCACGAGCGCGACAACGAACGACCTGGACGGCATGCCGTCAGTTTAACGGAAGCAGAGCCGGCAGCGCTCGTATCCCTCGGTCGACGCGAGCTCGACGCGCGCCGCGCCCGTAATGCGCTTCGCGCTGGTGCACGTCGCCTGATGCACCTTGCGCGACTTCGTCGAGGCGACGAAGAGGGCGGGCGGAGGGGCGGCGGGCGGTGCAACGTCCGCGACCGCCACGGGTGCCGGCTCGGGTGCGGCCTCGGGCTCCGGTGCGGACACGGGCAGTTCGAGCGCGAGCTCGAGTTGCGGCGCGGGCTCCGGCTCCGCTTCACGCAGCGGCTTCGGCGCGATCAGCGTCTCCACGTCGAGGCGCAGCGGCACGAGCTGCAGCGACGGCACGTCGCCTTCCACGAACACGTACCGCCCTTCCTTCCACGTCAGCAGCTCCGCGATCTCGTCTTCGACCTTCGTCCGCATCGCGTCGATGAGCTGCGTCTCGTCGATCGCGCCGAGGAGCAGGAGAATGCGGCCGAGGGCGAGCTGCGAGGCCTGCTTGATCTCCAGCGCGCGCTCGCGCTGATCCTCGGAGATCACGCCGTGCGCGACGAGCCGCTGCGCGAGGAACTTGTCGGGATCGTTCGACGCGCACGAGAAGATCCGCCCCGCGTCGAAGAACACTTCCTTGTCGCGCGGACCGTTGCTGACGAGGAGCGTGCCCGTGCGCTCGATGAGCGCCTGCGCGCGCAGCACCTCGGCCATCGTCGTCTCGGCGACGTTCTGCCACGTGAGCTCGGGCGCGGCTTCGAGGACGATCTCTTCCTCGTACACAGGCGGAGGCTCGGGCGCGGGCTCCGGCACCGCGGCCAGCCGTTCACTCACGTGGCGCAGCTCGTCTTCCGCGCTCTTGCGGCGCTCGATCTCGTCGCGCAGCGCACCGGTCATGATGCGCAGCTCGTTCATCGTCTCTTCGCTGGTGCGGCGCAGGTCGTCGAGCGCGGACCGCAGCGACTCCTCGGTGCGCTTGCGTTTCTCGAGCTCGGCCCGCAACTGCTCCATCGCCAGCGCCGTGTCGACGCCCTTCGGCACCTGCGGCGGCGTGATCGTTTCAACGAAGCCTTTCAGCTCGCCGTCGGCTTTCACCGGCGTCACGACGCAGCGCGCCCAGATGTGCGCGCCGCCTTTCGTCACGCGCCAGTCGTCCATTTCGACGCGGCTGTCGCTCGCGGCCTGCAGCGTCTTCGTCGAGCGCCTGTCCCAGCTGTCGGTGTCGCGATAGAGGATGCGGCGGTTGCGGCCGAGGATCTCCGTGCGCGTGTAGCCGAGGACGCGCTCCGCGCCGGCATTCCAGCCGTTGATGACGCCGTGCTCGTCGGTGCGGATGATGGCCACGTCCGTCAGCTGGTCGACGATCGTCGCGAGCAGCCGGTCGGTCTCGCGCGCGGGCTCGCTCCGTTTCGGCGCCTCGGCCTGATCGACGATGTAGACCAGCAGATCGACTTCGCCATCACCGCCGCGCATGAGCGAGGTGAGCACCTCGACGTTTTGATAGCGGCCGTTCTTCGCCATCAGCTTCTTGTCGAGGCGGTAGCTCTCGATGTCGCCGGCGACGAGCTTCTTCATCAGCGGCAGTTCTTTCTTCGCGTCGTCGGGATGCGTAATGCCGTGCAGCGAGACGCGCGCGAGCTCCTCGCGCGTGTAGCCGACGATGTCGCGGAAGCGGTCGTTGACGAAGAGCCAGTGTCCGTCGGGCGAGGCGAAGGCGATGCCGACCGGCGCCTGCGTGAACGCGTTGCGCACGCGGTCGTCGCGCCCGAGCTTACGCGGCGCGGTCTCGCGGCCGGAGCGGCGGACGAGAGCGAGCACCTGATCGACGAGGGGAATGTTCATAAGGACCGAGGACCGTAGATCTTACGCGACTCAGTCCGCCTTCCGCAGCAGCGTGCCGGCGCGCTCGACGTCCTGCCGCCGCTCGCGCCGCGCGACGAACGCCTCCTCGAATGCGACCTGCGTGATGGCCGCGATCGGAATGGCCAGGATCGCGCCGATGATGCCGAGGAGCGAGGCGCCGATCATGAACGCGATGAATACCGCGAGCGGCGAGATCGACACCTTCCGCGACATCAGCCGCGGCACGATCAGCAGGTTCTCGCATTTCTGCAGCAGCACCGCGAACGCGAGCACGGACCAGAACTGCCAGCGCGAATGCAAGAGCGCGATCGCCAGCGCCGGCACCGCGCCGACGGTCGGTCCGATGACGGGAATCAGCTCGCCGACGGCCGCGAGGATCGCGAGCGGCAGCGCGTACGGAATGCGCAGGACGATGAAGCCGGCGAACGAGGCGATGCCGATGATCGCGGAGAGCAGCAGCTGCGCGGAGAGCCAGGAGCTCATCCGGTTGGCCATGCGGTTGAGCGTGCGCCTGCGGTCGCCGCGCACTTCCGGCGGATAGATCAGCAGAAACAAATTCCGCAGCCGCTCCGCGTCGACGAGCATGTACGCGATCATGAAGAGCACGGCGATCATCGACGCGAACACCGTCGCGACGTTGCGCACGTACGCGAACATCCGCGCGCGCGGGAACGCGACGCCGCCGCGCAGCTGCTCGCGAATCACGTTCACCGGCACGTAGCGCTCGAGCGGTGTAAGGATGTTGCGCTCGACGAGCGCGGGCAGCTGCGCTCCGAGCGAGCGCATGTCGCTCACGAAGCGCGGCGCGATGACGATGCCGAGCACCAGCACCGTGAGGAGAAACGGCAGATAGACGATCAGCACCGCGGAGCCGCGGCGCAGGTTGCGATGGAAGCGGAAGCGCCAGAACACGCGCACGCGGCGCACGACCGGCGAGATGCCGGCGGCGAGCACCGCCGCGAGAAAGACGAGCACGAGGATGTCGCGCGCGGCGTAAAGAATCGCCACCACGATCGCGATCGCGACGACGATCAGCACCTTGCGCGTGAAGGTCTCGAGCTCGGAGCGTCCGCGGTCGGTCGGTCTGAGGTAGACAGGCACCGCGTCACCCGAGGTAGCGGCGGATCGCCGCTTCGATCTGTGGTTTCGGGACCGCGCCGACGAGCCGGCCGGCTTCGACACCGTCGCGGAAGAAGACCAGCAGCGGAATGCTCTGCACGTTGAACGCGGCGGAGGTGCGCGGGTTTTGATCGACGTTGAGCTTCGCGAAGCGGACGTCGCTGCGCGTCGCGGCGAGTTCCTCGATGACCGGCGCGATCATGCGGCACGGGCCGCACCACGCGGCCCAGAAATCGACGACGGTCGCGCCGGACGCGATCGCGCTCGCGAAGTCCGCGTCCGTCAACTCGACGGGATGTCCACCGGCAGCATCGAGCGGCGTCTTGCATTTCCCGCACACGGCGTGCTTTCCGCTGCCGAGCTCCGGAACGCGGTTCGCCTGACCGCAGGCGGGACAGCGGATGACCTGACCGTCCATGCTGGCGGCCTGTTGCGAAAGCCCTGCCGTCGCGCGAGGCCCGCGTTACGCCGGCCGCGCGGTGACTTTCCAGCCGCCGATCAGCGGTACGGTCGCCGCCGCCGGTCCGCCGTCACGGGCGGTGCCGCGGAAGCGCGCCTCGAGCACTTTGCCGTTGCGCGCTTTCTCGATCACTTCCCACGTGATGCCGGAGAGCGGCACCTTCACGCGGCGCGTCCATGGCGAGGCTTCGTCCCCGGCCATGACGCCGGAGTTGATGTAGACGAAGCGGGCGAAGACGGGCCCCTGCGTGGTTTCGCCGAGAAAGTTCGGCAGGCCGTCCGGGCGATTGTCGCGGACGCGAACGGTGGTCTCGAAGACCAGCTCGCGCGCGGAGGCGCGGACCGGCTCGACCAGTTGGTCGCGTCCGCGCTGCATGGCGAAGCGGACGTTCGGCGGTGGTTCGACGACGACGATGCGGATCGCGAGTTGCTGTTCCACAATTCCATTATGCTGCGCTCCGCGTCTCCTGCCGACCTCCCCGCGTTGCGCGAGCTCTTCGCCGACGCGAACGACGCGCCCTATGACCTCGTGCGCGTCGCCGAGGAAAAGTGCTTCGGCGAGGGCGTGTCGGGCGTGCCGGAGGTGCGTTGCATCGAGCGCAACACGCGCATCGTCGGCGCGAGCGTGACCTGCGGACGCTTCCTGCGCATCCTCGCCGTCGCGCGCGACGCGCGGCGCCAGGGACTCGGCGCGCAACTGCTCGCGGATGCCGAGGCGCGCGGCGCGGTCGTCGTCGCGGCGGAGGCGGGCAACTACTTCACGCCGGGCATCGTCGACACCGACGAAGCGTCGCTGGCGTTTTTTCGAAAGCGCGGCTATCTCGAGACGCGCTGGACGCACAACCTCGACGTCGGCACCGAGTTCGCGGCCGACGCCGGCGTGCGCCGCCCGTCGCACGACGAGCGCGAACGCGTGCTCGCGTTCGTCGAGGAAACCTTCGGCCGCATCTGGCGCTTCGAAGCGGCGAAGGCATTCGACCGCGAGATCCCGACGATCTTCATCGCCGAGGATGCGAATGAGATCACAGGCTTCGCGGTCCACGACGTCAACAACCGCGGCCTCGGCTTCTTCGGTCCCACCGGCGTCGCGCCGACGCTGCGCGGACGCGGCAACGGCTGCCGGCTCCTGCGCGCGTCGCTCGCCGATCTGCATCGGCTCGGCCATGCGCGCGCCGTGATTCCGTGGACGGATGCGCTCGATTTCTACCGCAAATGCAGCGATGCGCGGCCGGCACACCGCTTCGTTGCGTTTGCGAAGTCGCAGCCATAGACTCCGCCGCGTGAACAAACCTCGCAAAACGCCGCTGCGACCACCCTTGCGCAAGGGCAAGCGGCGGCAGCATTTCCTGCCGCTGGCCATCGGCCGCAGCGGCGGCGTCCTGCTCGCCGGACTGGCCTTCTGGTTCTTCACCAAACAGGCCGACAACGTCGTCGAAGGCAACGCCGACTTCTACGATCAGAACATCATGGAGGCGGTGCATCGCATCGACGATCCGGGCGTCACGCGCGCGATGCACGCCATTACGCAGCTCGGCTCGCATGCCGGCATCAGCACCGCCGCGGGACTCGTCGCGTTGATGATGCTGCGCCGCGGGCGGAAGCAGGACGCGTGGACGGTGGTTATCTCCACCGGCGGGGCGATGGCGATCAATACGCTGCTCAAGAACATCTATCAGCGGCGCCGGCCGCAGGAGATGGCGCGGCGCATCAAGCTTCCGGCGTCGCACAGCTTTCCGAGCGGGCACTCGCTGCTTTCCGCGGCGACGTATCCGATCGTCGCGCACTACCTCGTCGAACGCCATTCACTGGCGACCCAGGCCGCGGTCCATACGCTGGCCGGCATGGTCATCCTCAGCGTCGGATTCTCGCGCGTGTACTTCGGCGTACACTTTCCGTCCGACGTTCTGGGTGGCTTCGCCGCCGGCTTCGGCTGGCTGGGCCTGACGTCGCTTTCGCACACCACGGTCGAAGCAACCGAGAAATAAACCACCATGTCATCCGCAGCCTTCGGCGCCAACATCGCCTTCATCGAAGAGCTTTACGAGAAGTACCGCAGCGATCCCCAATCCGTCAGCGCGAGCTGGCAGGAGTTCTTCCACGACTACGAGCCGCAGCTCGGTGAAGAGGACGAGGAAGAGCGCGCGGAGGAACGCGTCGCAGCCATCAGCGGTGGCGCCACGACGACGGCCACCGTCTCCGCGCCCGCGCCGCGTCCCACGCCGGCTCCGGCTCCGGCGCCCGCCCCCGCTCCCGCCGCCGCGCGCCCCACCGCCGTCCCCTCGCCCGCCGGCAACGCCGTCGCGCTGCGCGGCGCCGCCTCGAAGATCGTCGCGAACATGGAGACGTCGCTCACCGTTCCGACCGCGACGTCGATCCGCAACATCCCCGTCAAAGTCCTCGAGGAGAACCGCCGCGTCATCAACAATCACCTGACGCTCAGCGGCCAGTCGAAAGGGTCCTTCACGCACATCATCGCGTGGGCGCTCGTCAAAGCGATCCGCCAGTTCCCGCGCATGAACTCCGCCTTCGCGCTCGTCGACGGCACTCCCTCGCGCATGGACCGCGAGGACGTGAACCTCGGCATCGCCATCGATCTCGAGCGCAAAGACGGCTCACGCTCGCTGCTCGTGCCGAACATCAAGCGCGCGAACACGCTCGATTTCGCGCAGTTCCTCAAGTCGTACAACGACGTCGTGCGCAAGGCGCGCAACAACACGCTCGAAGTCTCCGACTTCGAAGGCACCACGCTCTCGCTCACGAACCCCGGAACGCTCGGCACCGTCGCTTCCGTGCCGCGTCTCATGCAGACGCAGGGCACGATCATCGCCACGGGCCAGATCGATTACTCCGCCGAATACTCGGCCTCCGATCCGGCGGTGCTCGCCGACCTCGGCATCTCGAAGGTGATGACGATGACGTCGACGTACGACCATCGCATCATCCAGGGCGCAGAGTCGGGCGCGTTTCTCGCCCGCGTGCACGAGCTGCTCCTCGGCGCCGACGCGTTCTACGACGACATCTACCGCGACCTGCGCATCCCCTACGAGCCGATCCGCTGGGCGAAAGACCGCCACCGCCTCGCCCTCGGCAGCGTCGCCTCCGACGAGATCGTCGCGCGCGAGGCCGCGGCGCTGCAGCTCATCAACGCCTATCGCGTCCGCGGGCATCTGCTCGCCGATCTCGATCCGCTCGACTACAAGGTCGCGCGGCATCCCGAGCTCGATCCGCAGTTCTACGGCTTCACGCTGTGGGATCTCGACCGCGACTTCGTCTGCGGCGGCCTGTGCGGCAAGCAGACCGCGAAGCTGCGCGACATCCTCGACACGCTGCGCGAAACGTACTGCGGCAAGATCGGCCCCGAGTACATGCACATGCAGGAGACGGTGCAGAAGCGCTGGCTGCAGGACCGCATGGAGCCGGCGCGCAACAAGCAGCCGCTCGACCCGCAGACGAAACGCCGCATCCTGCTCAAGCTCAATGATGCCGAGGCGTTCGAGCGCTTCCTGCACACGAAGTACGTGGGCCACAAACGCTTCTCGATGGAAGGCGCGGAGTCGGTCATTCCGATGCTCGACTACCTCTTCACGGAAGCGGCGGGCGACGGCGTCGTGGAAGGCGTGATCGGTATGGCCCATCGCGGCCGCCTCAACGTGCTCGCGAACACGCTCGGCAAATCGTACGAGCAGATCTTCCGCGAGTTCGAAGGCGACATCGATCCGAACTCCCGCGAGGGCTCCGGCGACGTGAAGTATCACCTCGGCGCGGACGGCATTCACAACGCTCCCGACGGCGCGACGATGAAGCTCTCGCTCGCGTCGAATCCGTCGCATCTCGAGGCCGTCGATCCGATCGTCGAAGGCATGGTGCGCGCGAAGCAGAAGCTGCTCGCCGACAAGAACCGCTCGTTCGTCATTCCCGTGCTGCTGCACGGCGACGCGGCGTTCGCGGGCCAGGGCGTCGTCGCCGAGACGCTGAATCTCTCGCAGTTGAAGGGCTACAAGACCGGCGGCACGATCCACGTCGTCATCAACAACCAGATCGGCTTCACGACCGGTCCCGAGTCCGCGCGTTCGTCGGTGTATGCGACCGACGTCGCGAAGATGGTGCAGGCGCCGATCTTCCACGTGAACGGCGACGATCCGGAAGCGTGCATCCGCGCGATGAAGCTCGCGTACGACTTCCGCCAGCAGTTCCACAAGGACGTCGTCATCGATCTCGTCTGCTACCGCCGCTGGGGCCACAACGAGGGCGACGAGCCGTCGCTGACGCAACCGAAGATGTACAAGCTGATCAAGGAGCATCGCTCGGTGCGGAAGATCTACACCGAACAGCTCCTGCGCAAAGGCGACATCAGCCCCGAAGAAGCGGAGCAGTGGCTCGACGCGTTCCAGGCCAAGCTGCAGGAAGCGTTCGACCGCACGAAGGAGCAGGAAGCGCCGCCGACGCAGCGCGATCCGCTCTGGACGGACGAGGAAGTGACCGGCTACCAGAACGAGCCGTCGCCCGACACGTCGATCGGCGAAGACGTGCTCGCGAAAGTGCGCGCGGCGCTCACGAATGTGCCCGAGGGATTCACGCCGCATCCGAAGCTCAAGCCGGTGCTCGCGAAGCGCGCGGCGATGGCGGAAGGGCGCGAGCCGATGGACTGGGGCACCGCGGAGCAGATCGCGTTCGGCTCGCTCCTCGTCGACGGCTTCCGCGTGCGACTCTCCGGACAGGACGTCGGACGCGGCACGTTCTCGCACCGCCACGCGATCATCCACGACTACGTCACCGGCGACGGCTACGTGCCGCTCAACGCGCTGGTGAAGGAATCCGTCTCGCCCGTGGCCGATCCTGTGGTGATGGACAACGCGCTGTCGCAGGAGACGAACGAGCCGAACGCGGAGGTGAGCTTCGCGGTCTACGATTCGCTGCTCTCCGAATACGGCGTCCTCGGATTCGAGTACGGCTACTCGGTCGCCGATCCCGGCGCGCTCGTCGCGTGGGAAGCGCAGTTCGGCGACTTCATGAACGGCGCGCAGATCATCATCGATCAGTTCATCTCCAGCGCCGAGGAGAAGTGGGGCCAGCACAGCGGGCTCGTGATGCTCCTGCCGCACGGCTACGAGGGTCAGGGACCGGAGCATTCATCGGCGCGGCTCGAGCGCTTCCTCACGCTCTGCGCCGAAGGCAACATGCAGGTCATCTATCCGACGACGCCCGCGCAGTACGGACACGCGCTGCGGCGGCAGATGAAGAACAACCCGCGCAAGCCGCTCATCGTGATCGCGCCGAAGTCGCTGCTGCGCCATCCGATGGCGGTGTCGCCGGTCGCCGAGCTCGTCGACGGACGCTTCGAGCCGGTGCTGCTCGACGTCGCCACGAGCGACACCGTGCGGCGCGTGATCATCACGTCGGGCAAGGTCTACTACGACCTGCGTCAGGCGCGCGACAAGGCGAGCGCGAACGTCGCGATCCTGCGGCTCGAACAGTTCTACCCGTTCCCGCAGAAGCTGCTCGCCGACGCTCTGGCGCAGTATCCCGGCGCGACCGACATCGTGTGGGTGCAGGAAGAGCCGCGCAACATGGGCGGCTGGCCGTTCGTGCAGGAGCGGCTCGCGTCGCTCATCGGCCCGAACCAAACGCTCACGTACGTCGGACGCCCGCTCGCCGCGGCGCCCGCGACCGGCTCGCACCATCGCCACGAAGACCAGCAGAAGGCGCTGGTGGAACGCGCGATCGGCTGATTCGTTACTACAATGGCGGCGATGCGCACCTGCGCCGCCGCCATCCTCCTCGCGCTCCTCGCGCCCGCGGTGCTCGCGATCGTGAATGCGCCGGCCGCGCAGTGCCAGCTCGCTCCGTGCTGCATCGGCAAATCGACTTCGTGTCCGATGCATCGCACCACCGCCGCGAACGGCCTGCGGCTCACCTGCGTGCAGGAATCGCATGATGCGGTGCTGCCGCTCGCGGTGCTGCCGCTCGCGGTGCTGCCGGGCGCGACGAGCATCGCCGCACCGCTGCGCGCGCCGCTGACGATCGTCTTGAACATCGCGATTGCGGATGGCGGGAACGCTCCCCTGCCCGACGTCCCTCCTCCCCAGCGGCTGGCCTGACCTCCATCCTGCCATCCGCACGTCAAGGGAGGAGTTCATGAAGAGAGCCTCGCTCTCGCTGCTGCTGTTGCTCGCGCTCCCCGCGCGCCTGTTTGCGAGTTGTGGTTCGTCGTCGTGTCCCATCGAGCTGCGACCGTTCACCGACGTCGACCGCTCGCGCTTCGTCTTCGATCTCTCGTTCCAGTACATCGACCAGAACCGCCTGCGCTTCGGCACCGGTCCGGGCACATTCTCGGATGCGGAGAGCGATCACGACGAGTTGCAGACCATCAACCGCATCACCACCGCGCAATTCGGCTGGCTGGCGACGCCGCGGCTGCAGCTCGCTGCGACGCTGCCGTTCGTCTCGCGCTCGCATCGCCACATCGAAGTCGAGTCCTCCGAGCTCGAGACGTGGAGCTTCGGCGCCCTCGGCGACGCGTCGCTGCAGGCGCAGTTCCGCACGCTGCCGCATCTTTGGCTCTCAGGCAGCGTCAAGTTTCCGACCGGCGAGACCGGCGAGGCGGACAGCGCAGGCGAAGTCGCGGAAGTGACAATCCAGCCCGGCAGCGGATCGACGGACTTCACGATCGGCGCGACGTATCAGTCGACCGTCGTCCGCGACACGACGCTCGCCGGAGAGATGGGACACGCCACGGCGCTGCCGTACTTTGTCTCGCTCTCCGCGCGACGCAACGGCCGCGGCACGAGCGACTATCGCCGCGGCGACGAGCTGCAGCTCAACGCCGGCACCGAGTATCCGATCGCGCCGCACGTCGATCTCCTCGCCCAGGTCAACGCGCGGCAGCGCGCGAAGGACGACGTCGGCTCGACCGACGAGCACCCCGATCTCACCGGCGGGACGTGGCTCTATCTCAGTCCCGGTCTGCGCTTCGTCGCGGGACGCGCGACGTCCGTCTACAGCTACATCCAGCTCCCGCTCTACCAGCACGTGAACGGCCTCCAGCTCGTCGCGCGCCGCAACTACCTCATCGGCATTCAGCAGCGCTTCTAGTGCGCGCGTGATGCGGCCCGGACGCGCACGTCCGGGCCGCATCGACATTCACGGTTTGGATGACGGCTTCGTCGTCGATGTCTTCGCCGCGTGCGCCTGGAACGGAATGGCCCAGACGAAATCGAGCTGCGTCGCGATCGGCGTGACCGTCGGCTGGAACTCGTTCTTCGAGAAGTCGGAGTAGCTGTTGAACCAGTTCGGATCGGGCGCGCCGTGATAGGTCGTCTGCTGCGTCTGGAACTGCGCGGGCGTGGCCATCTGCAGCGGCAGCGTCGGCGCCTCGCCGAAGAACGGGAACGCGTTCGTGCCGTCCGCCTTCACCGCCGCGCGCGCGTGGCAGGTCATGCACGATGCGGTCTGGAGGAACGACGATTCGGTGACCGAGTTGCCGAGGAGGATCGGCTGGCCGGTGGAGGTCGTGAAGTTCGTCATCGAGCCCTTGAGCCGATAGTGGCGATACTCGCCGAGCCACGCGCCGCTGTAGCCCGCCTTCGCGAAGAGCGAGTCGAGTCCGGGCGTGATCGTCGTCGGCTCTTTGTAGATCTGCCCGACGAGGTTTGCGGGACAGTTGCCCGACGCGGGACACGTGTGCGACGGCACGAAGGACGGCTGGTAGCCGAAGCAGTCGGAGCAGCCGATGTAGTCGCAGCGTCCTGGGTTGTCGACCCACTCGAACGTCGCCCAGAACCAGTTCGGCAGCGCCTTCGAGGTGATGTGCATCGCGACGAGTCCCCAGAGGTTGCCCTGCTCGTCGTAGTTCCAGTGGTACTTGCTCTTGTCCGACTCCTTGATCTTGTTCCAGTTGCCCTTCACTTCGATCGAGTCGGTGGGAAAGTTCGCGGGCAATCCTTTCGCGACGAACGCGGCGATGCCCTGCGTGTACCAGAGGTTGTTCTGGATGACGTAGTCGAAGGTCGCGCGGTTGCGGTGGATCTCCTCGCCGCCGGTGTCGAGGATGATGTCGTTGCGGCCGGCGAGGTCGGCGGTGTGCGTCAGGTGATTGCCCTTGCCTTTCGGATGCAGGCGCTTGGCGATCGGCGCATCCGGCCACTTCGGCGGATCGCTCGGATCGGGATTCGTCGGGAACGTCCACGGATCGTCCGGCCACGTCTCCCACACCGCGCTGTTCGTCATGAAGGTCTTGCCCTGGTACGTGATGGAGTGCTGGAACGACGCGGGCGCCTTTTGATTGACCTGGACGAACAACTCCCACGCGTAGCGGTCCGGCTGATTCATCGGGACGGACGGATCGACGCCCGCCGGCGGCGCGTTGCACGGCACCTGCGGCGACTGCTGCGCCGCCGCCGGCAGGATCAACAGCAACACCATGAACAGAGCTTGAGCGCGTCTCATCTCTCTTCCTCCTGCGAGGGAGAGTACCGAAGGGCGCGCATCCCTACCTCGGCTCGCTACCGCGCGAACGGTTCGATGAGCGCGCTGATCGCATCCGGCCGCTCGATGACCACGGCGTGCCCGGCATTGGGCACGATCGCGAGGCGCGCGTTCGGAATCCGCGACGCGATGATCTCGCTGTAGTGCACCGGCTTGAGCGCGTCGCGTTCCGCCGCGATGACGAGCGTCGGGCAGCGGATCGCGTGCAGCTCGTCCGTGATATCGAGCGTGAGGAAGGCGTCGCAGAGATCCGCGAAGGCGCGAAAGAACTCCGGCGGATACGTGCTCAGGCGATCGCGTCCCTGCTGCGCGAGCACCGGCGTCACGAAGTCGGGCGAGAAGTTGTCCGGCAGCGTGAGGTCGTAGAGCGCGTCGGGCGCGTGCAGCGCGGTGTCGCGCCAGCGCGTGACGCTCGCGCGCAGCGGCGCCTCGCTGTGCGACACCGAGGCGATGACGGTGAGCGTCCGCACGCGCTCCGGATGCGCAAGCGCGAAGAGCATCGCTACTTCGCCGCCGTACGACGTGCCCGCGAGATGGGCGCGGTCGATGCCGAGGCGATCGAACAAGGCGGCGAGGTCGTCGACATGATCGCGCAGCGCATACGGTCCCGGCACCGGCGTGCGCAGCTGGCCGCGGAAGTCGTGCAGCACGCAGCGATACGACTTCGCGAGACGCCGCGTCTCCTGCGCCCACGACGCGGTGGTCATCATGATGCCGTTGAGGAGGAAGAGCGGCTCGCCGTCGCCGCGGATCTCGTGAAAGACGTCAACCGGCGCCATCGAGCTCCAGCAGCGGCAGCGAGCGCCGCGGCGCGCCCGGCATCGGCGCCGCGACGTCGCCCACGCGCCGCGCGCCGAGCTTGAGATAGAAGCGCTCCGCGTTCGGATCGGCCACGATCGCGATCGGCCCGCTCGCGCGTCCCTGCGCGTGCGTCACGAGCGCGCGCCCGACGCCCTGTCCGTGACAGCGCGGATCGACCCACACGTGCTCGAGCATCGACGGCCCGCCCGCCTGCTGCAGCTGGCACACGCCGACGACTTCCCCATTCAGCTCCGCGACGAACGTCTCGTGGCGCTCGATATCGTCGGGACTCAGCGACAGATCGTCCCGCCACGCCGCCAGCCAGTCGGCCGGATACCCCCAATGCGCCTTCGCGAGCCGTGCGAGCTCCGTCGCGCGGGGTGCGTCGGAACCGACTGCGCGACGGATCGCGATGTTCATGGAGAGGATGATCCCACATCGCGGAGGCGAAGCACGTTCCGAAACTACTGACCGATGTGAAATCGGTGTGATGGATTCACGCGCGTGCGAGCTGGTACGTGACCTCGACTCTCGCCCCTGCCACGAGATCTCCGACGGCGAACGAGTACGGGTTCGTTCCGCGCACGACGATCGGAGTTCCGTCGAGGCGTCCGGAGCCGGCGACGTAGACGCTGCCGTCCGCGATCCGTTCCCGGAGATCGATCTTCGTCGCGGGATCGACGCCGCGATTCTCGACCACGATCGAGATCTCCGTTCCGCTCTTCGTCGTGCGTTCGGCGCGCGTGAGGCGAATCCATTCGTTGTGCGGGACGACCAGCGTGTTCGGCTCGTAGCGAAGGTTCGCGCCGAGCTCGGGATCGCCGAAGATCATCTGGCGCGAGATCGCCGTCCAGAGCGCGCGCTCGGAGAGCAGGTCGCCGGGACGCGTCTCGTAGCCGAGGTCTTTGAGGACTTCCCAGCGGTAAAGATCGAACACGCCGCGCACGAGGTCGCCCCAGGCCATCGCGCGGTCGATGGCCAGCTCGTAGAAACCCCAGCTCAGCGCGGACGCGGCCACGACGCGGATCGCCCACGCGGCGAACAGGGGCATCGTCGCGAACGGCAGCGGATACACCGCGGCGATGACGATCATCAGGAAGGCCGTCAGCGCGGAGAGAAACGAGAGATGCACGGCCACGTCGAACGATGTCTTCGCGTCGTCGATCGCGGCGGCGTGGTCGGAGCGGATGCGCGCGACGAACCGCGGCCAGAGCGGGATCGCGGAGATGCCGTACTGATTCCGCGAGTACGTTTCGAAGGCGCGGATCGCGTTGCCGAGCCGCGTCGGCAGCACGGAACCGGACGCGGGAAAATCGCTGTTGATCGCGCGATCGGCGTCGTCGCGCGCCTTCGCCAGATCGAGCAGACGTGCGTCCTTCGGTTTGTTGCGCGACAACCGCCGCCGCAGCTCGCGCGCCTGTTTCGCGGTCGCGGTCCGCTCGCCGAGCTTCGTCCGATACGCGTCCGAGCGACGGCGGCCGAGCCAGCCGTGCTGCCACGGATAGCCTTCGTAGAAGCGGATGATGCTCGTGTTCATCGTGTAGAGCAGCCCCGCCAGAATCGTGGCCGCCACGACGAGCGACGCGACTTTCCACTCCGGATCGAGCGCCGCCACGCGCGTGATGAGCCGCCAGTCCCACGGCAGCATCGGCACGACGAAGAGGTGCGTGGCGAGGACGAAGACGGCGGCCGGAAGCAGCGCGCCGATGATGATCGCGCGGCCGAACTGTCCCGAGATCGCGGAGAAGATGCTGGTCATCGTCAGTCGTTCCCGGGCGTGTCGTCTTTGCCGGCGAGCTCGGAAACAAGCGCGCCGACGTTGCATTGCACGCCACGTTCGCGCCATCGCAGAAAATCGCGCGGATCGATGCTGTATTGCTGCTCGCGAATCTTCTGACCGAACCGCTGGACCTCATCCGACGGCAGATACCCGAAATCGATCATCTGTCCCGGACCATCGATCACAATGCCGAACTCTGCGGCCGTCTCGGCGAGCACGCGATACGCACGCGCTAACTTTTCTTCGTCGTTCTCCGCCATCGCTCATCTCCTCTGCATGATCGTAAAGTCGGCCGCGGGCAGCGCCGCAAACCGCATCGCCTCCGCCTGCGTCATCGCCACGATGAACTTCGGCGGCTCGGTGCCGCGATCGACGGACACGATCCGGACGTGCTCGAACGCCGCCGCATTCCCCGCGTTGCGCGGCGTCGCCACGACCACCACCTCGGCACCCTCTGCGACATCAAGCGCGCCGCTGAACGCGCGCAGCGGAACCGCGATGTCCGCGGCCTTCGCCGGCGGCGGCGCGTCGGCCAGAACGCTCGCATGCAGTAGCGATCCCGCGGCGACGAACCGCGTCACCGTCTTCCGCGCGGTCGTGTTCGGCGTCAGCGCGTCGGCGGCGTACGGCAACGGTTTGAAGGTGACGTTGTGCGATGGTTCGACGCGATCGCCTGCCGCGAGATCGGTCGTGGCCACCGCCTGCAGGCGCACGAGATCGGTCGTGTGGAGCACGCTCCCGGACTGCAGGTCGTTCCGCGCCTGCACGCCGCCAGCGAGAGCCGCGAGATCGCGGAAGGCGTGATCGAGCCGCGGCATCCGCATCGGTTGCAGATCTTCGACGCGAATCGGATCGCCCTGCCGCAGATCGTGCACGAGGACGTACGCCGTGCGGCCGCGCCACGCGAAGAACAGCGGCACGGCGACGAGCAGCAGAACCGCGATCGCGATCGCCGCCTCGAGCCAGAACGCGCTCCAGCCGCGGCGGTTATCGCGCGCGAGGAGCGCGTCGATGTCGAGCTCGTCCTGCGCGGACGCGACCGGCGGCGGCGCAACGGGTGGCGGCGCCGCATGCGACGACTGCGCGGCCGGCTTGCGCGGACGAGCGAGGAACGCGGCCACGGCGGCGGAGCCGATGACGAGCGCGCTGCGCCGCCAGCGATGAACGCGTGGGCGTGGCACGCGATCAGTCATTGCCCGTCGTGTCGTCATTACCCGGCGTGTCGTCGTGTCCGGGAAGCCCTCCGCTGATCGCGGTGGTGATCCGCTTCGCCTTCTTGATGACGATCTTTCGCGCTTTCTTCAGCTGGTCGTAGGGCGTGCGCGAACGTTTCGCGGCGCCGGCTTTCTTCGCGCCGCTTTTCACGCTGCGTTTCGCGCTGGAACGCTTCGCGCCGCTGCTCTTCGCGCCGGAACGTTTCGCGCCCCCGGCCTTCTTGGCGCCGCTGCTCTTCTTCGCACCGGCTTTTTTACTGCCGCGTGTTGCCGCCATGCTCGATCTCCTCGTTCAAAGGAGAGACTGGCTCGGCATTTTTCCTACCCAAGCGACGACTACAGCAGCTGCCGATGCCACGATTCCGCCGCCCGGCGCTGCCACGTACCCGTGCGCACGTCGCCCAGCCGTTCGGCCGTCAGGTCGAAGACCTCGGTATCCGCCGTCGCGGCATTGCGGAACTCGCCGCGGGCGACGGCGCGGATGCTGTCCGTGTCGGCGTCGGCGTCGCGGTAGAAGACGCGGTTCGAGTCGAGAATCGTGACGCCGAGCTGCTGCTCGAGGCTGCGCAGCGTGCCGAAGAGTCGGTCGATCGAGCAGCCGGATTTCTCGCTCGCGGCGTCGGCGGCGATGATGAGGAAGCTGCCGTCGCGGAGCTCACGCGCGGCGCGGATGGGCGCGCCGTGCGAGGCCCAACGGTCGAGGAACGCATCGACGTCGCGGAGCAGAGCCTGCTCGCCGTCGCGGTCGAGCGCGGGAGAGATGCCGAAGATCCAGATGGGAGCGTCGTTGCCGAGTTGTTCGAGTTGCACGCGCATACGCGGAGTGGAACGGCGCGGATTTTCATTAAACTCCCGGCGTGAGCATCGCCCGCATCCTCGACCACTTCACCGGACGTCCATCCAGCACCGCACCCCGCGTGCAGCACGATCCGCTGCGCCTCGCCACCGCCGCCGTGCTTCTCGAGATCGCGTACGCCGACGGCACGTTCTCGCCGGCCGAAGACGGCAGCGTCGAGTCGTTCCTCGCCAACCGCTTCGGCCTCGCGCAGGAGGAGACGAAACAGCTCCTCGCCGCCGCCGACGAGATCCGCAAGAAGACCGTCGATCATTTCGCGCTGACGCACTACATCCGCAAGAACACGCCGCTCGCCGACCGCATCGAGATCGTGAAGACGATGTGGCGCGTGGTCTACTCCGACGGCAAGCTCACCGAGTACGAGAACTATCTCGTCCGCAAGCTCGCCGATCTCCTCGGCCTCGAACATCACGTGATGATCGACGCGAAATCCGCCGTCCTCCGCGAGCGCGACTCGTGACGCATCACTCCGTCATCATCATCGGCGCCGGTCCCATCGGCCTCGAGCTCGCCGTCGCGCTCAAACGCGAAGGGATCGACTACCTGCAACTCGACGCCGGCCAGATCGGCTCGACCATGCAGTGGTATCCGCAGCAGATGCTCTTCCACTCCAGTGCCGAGCGCCTCGCCATTTCCGGCGTCGCGATCCAGACCGCCGACCAGCAGAAGCCGACGCGCGAGGAGTTCCTCGCCTACCTCCGCGCGGTCGTGCTGCAGTTCGACCTGCGCGTGCGGACGTACGAGCGCGTCGTCGATGCACGCCAGGACGAGCACGGCGGCTTCACGCTGACGACGAACGCCGTCGATGGTCAACATACGTACCACTGCGAGGCGCTCGTCTTAGCCATCGGCGCGATGCACATGCCGAAGCTCCTCGGCGTTCCCGGCGAAGACCTGCCGCACGTCAGCCACTACTTCCACGATCCGCATACGTACTTTGACAAGCAGCTGCTGATCATCGGCGGCCGCAACTCCGCGGTCGAGGCGGCCGTGCGCTGCCAGCGCGCGGGCGCGCGCGTCACGCTCAGCTATCGCAAGAACGACTTCGACGCCGCCAGCGTGAAGTTCTGGCTGCTCCCGGAGATCCGCTCGATGATCCGCGACAAGCGCGTGCGTTTTCTCCCCGGCACGACGCCGCGCGAGATCCGCGGCGGCAGCGTCGTGCTCGATCCGATCGGCGAAGTTCCCGCCGACTTCGTGCTCATGCTCACCGGCTACAAGCAGGACACCTCGCTCTTCGCGATGCTCGGCGTCGACCTGCAGTCTGCGGACAACAAGCCGCGGCTCGACGACGCCACGATGGAGACGAACGTGCGCAACGTCTTCGTGGCCGGCACCGCCATCGCCGGCTCGCCCGCGGAACGGGTGCGCATCATCGTCGAGGATTGCCACGTGCACGTGCCGCGCATCGTGGAGACGATCGCCTCACGCCTGCGTCAGTAGCGCGAAGCCGATCATCTTGTAGAGCAGCCGCGCGCCGACGTTCGCGTCCCACTCCGTCTCGCCCGGCGAGACCTCGCAGAGATCGAGTCCGACGATGCGCTTCTTCGCGCGGCGGATCGCGCGCAGCAGGCCGATCGCCTCGTTCCACGAGAGGCCGCCGGGAACGGGCGTGCCGGTGCCGGGACAGAGCGTCGGATCGAGGCCGTCGATGTCCCACGAGAGATAGACGTCGTTGGGCAGCGCGGCCACGATCTCGTCGGCGATCTGCGCGAACGGCACACCTTCGTCTTTGCGCGCGGCGAGGTCGGCGTCGTAGAACGTCGTGATCCGTCCGCCGGAGCCGTCGATCATCGCGCGCTCGCTCTGGCCGAGGTCGCGGACGCCGACCTGCACGAGGCGCACGCCGTCGATGCGCGTCATGACGTTGTGGAAGATCGACGCGTGCGACCAGGTGAAGCCCTCGTACGCGTCGCGGAGATCGGCGTGCGCGTCGAAGTGGAGGATGCCGAGGTTCGGATAGGTTTCCGCGTACGCCCGGATCGCGCCGAACGGCACGGAGTGATCGCCGCCGAGCGTGACCGCCATCTTGTTCGCGTCGAGCAGCGCGCGCGTCTCGTCGTACACCCACGCGTTCATCCGCTCGCTGATGGCGTTCACTTTCTCCGCAGCCGCGCGCGTACGGCGGTCGACGGCGCCGCCTTTCTCGATCACCGGCTTCGCGAGCTCTTTCGCGTCGCGGTTCCACTTCGCGACCTTCTTCGGGATGTCGAGCATGGCGATGCCGGCCGCGTACGGGCGTCCGGTCTCGTGATCGAAGAGGTCGACCTGCTTCGACGCTTCGAGCACCGCGGCCGGACCTTCGGACGTGCCGCCGCCGTACGACGTCGTAGCTTCGAACGGCACGGGCACGATGACGACGCGCGAGTCCTCGGGCGTGAACGGGAGGCCGTAGATGCCGCTCGCGCCGGCCGCCGCGGCATCGGGATCGAAGTTCACGGGAAGCATGGATATCAATCCAAGTCCATCGGATTGACGAACTTCTCGTCCGACTTCTCGGCGCGCTGCAGCGCCTCGCGGAACTTCTCCTCGAGGATGCGCGCGCGATCCTTCTGGCTCTCCAGCTGGCGGTCGAAGCGCTTCGCCGCCTCGGTCTTCTGCGTCTCGAGGCCGGCCACCATCGATTCGAGCGAGCCGCCGGGGCCGCGCGTCTCCTTCGCCTTGTGCAGCAGCACCTCGCCGCTCACGCGGTCGATGACGAGCGTCGCCTCGCAACAGGGACAGGTGATCTCGAAGTTCTTCATGGCCCGCCGATTTTATGACAGCGCGTTTCGCAGGTCGTCAACGAGGTCCTGCGGATGCTCGAGGCCGACGGAGACGCGCAGCAGGTTCTGCGGCGTGCGGCTCGCGGGACCTTCGCTCGACGCGCGGTGTTCGATGAGACTCTCGACGCCGCCCAGCGACGTCGCGCGCGTGAAGAGGCGCGTCTTTGCGGCGACGGCGAGCGCCTCGGAGCGGCCGCCGCGCACGAGGAACGACAGCATGCCGCCGAACGCCGACATCTGCTTTCGCGCGACGTCGTGTCGCGGATGCGATGCGAGTCCGGGATAGAACACGGCTTCGACCCGCGGCTGTGCGGCGAGGAACTCCGCGACCGCGGCGGCGTTCTCGCTGTGCACGCGCATGCGCGCGGCGAGCGTGCGCAGTCCTCGCAAAATCAGCCACGCGTTGAACGGCGACGCCACGCCGCCGACGAGCTCGCGCACGCGCTCGGTCACCGCGTACAGCGCATCGTGTTTCGCGAAGACGAGCGCCCCGCCCTGCACGTCGCTGTGGCCGCCGAGGTACTTCGTCGTTGAGTGCAGCACGACGTCGGCGCCGAGTGCGAGCGGACGCTGCAGCGCCGGCGTTGCGAACGTGCCGTCGACGACAAGGCGCGCGCCGCGTGCATGCGCGAGCTCCGCGAGCGCGGCGAGGTCGACGATCTTCATCAGCGGATTCGACGGCGACTCCGCCCACAGCACGTTCGCGTCGCCGCGCATCGCCGCGCGCACCGCGTCGAGATCCTCCATCGCCACGACGGCCGATGTCAGTCCCCACTTCGCGAACGATTCCTCGGCCAGCGCGCGAAACCCGTAGTAGCAGTCGTCCGGCAGCACGACGTGCGTGCCGTGCGGCAGCGCCTGCAGCAACGCCGCGCCGGCGGCCATGCCCGAGGCGAACGCGAGCGAGGCTGCGCCCTCGTCGATCGCGGCGAGCGCTTCTTCCAGCCGCGCCTGCGTCGGATTGCCGTCGCGGACGTAGCTGAAGCCGCGCGACGGGCCGCCTTCCACATCGCGCTCGAACGTCGTCGAGAGATGAATCGGCGGCGCGAGCGCGCCGGTCTCTTCGTCGACGTGGCCTCCCGCGTGAACGAGCATGGTTTCGAATCGCATGACGCGCGGTAGGATACTGCCCGCGCGGCGCAGAGCATCACGGCGCGCAGTGCAATGGCGCGAAGTGGACAGGCGGGAATCCTCGTGCTCGACGACGACCAGTCGGTCGATGCGTTCGTTCGCGCAGCGCTCGCCGATCCGCAGTACGACGTGCGCGTCTTCGACCGCGTCGCCGCGGCCATCACCGCCGCCACCGCCGATCCTCCCGACCTCGCGCTCGTCGACATCGACCTCGGCGTCGACAGCGGCTGGGACTTCCTGCGCTTCCTCCGCGCGAACGCCGCCACCGAGCACGTGCCCGTCGTGATGCTCACCGGCGCCGCCGACACGATGAACCGCCAGCGCTCGCTGCGCATGGGCGCGGACCGCTATCTCGTGAAGCCCGTGCGCGTCGAGACGCTGCGCCGCGTCGTGAACGAGATGCTCGCCGTGCGAGACGGCATCTGGTGGTCGCTCACGCTGCATCAGGAACAGGTCTCGCGGCTGCGCGAGCTCTTCTACGATCCGACCACCGACGTGCCGACGCTCGCCGTCGTGGTCGACGATCTGCGCCGCATGATCGAGGACGGGCAGACGCTGCAGGTGTTCTGTCTCGAGATCGAGCCGCTCTTCCGCATCGGCGAGCGCGATCTGTGGGAGTCGTTCGACGCGTTGCGCCGCGAGTTCGTGCGCGCGTTGCGCATCGTGGCCGCGCCGCTCCTCGGCAACGACGTCATCATCGGCACGAGCCATTCCGGCGCGAACGATTTCTACTGCTTCGCGCACGACAACGGCGCGCCGGTCGCGCAGACCGCGCGCGAGCTCGAGCGCAGCATGCGCGGCGCGCTGCGCGGCATCGACGCGCATCCGTCGCTCATCGACGAGGTGGTCGTCTTCGCCGGTGGATCCGCGACGCAGCGGCAGCCGCTGTTCGCGCCGCGCATCCTCTACAACGCCGTGCGCGAGGCGAAGGACGTCGCCGAGCGCCGCGAGACGCGCTACTACCAGGCCATGCGCGAGCGGCTCGTGCGCACGGTCCAGGACGGCCTGCTCACGACCGTCTTTCAGCCGGTGGTGAATCTGCAGACGCTCGCCGTCGTCGGCTACGAGGCGCTCTCGCGCGGACCGGCGGGCTCGGAGCTCGAGAACCCGGAAGTGATGTTCGAGCTCGCGCGCGACTTCGATCTCGTGTGGGATCTCGAGGCGCTCTGCATCGACAACATCGGCCCGACGCTGGCCGAGGTGTGCGCGCGCGGGTATCTGTTCTTCAATCTCGAGTCGCACTTCATCCAGCAGTTGCAGCAGCGCGGCACGGACATCTTCGAGCCGTTCGTGCGCTGCAACCAGAGCATCGTCATCGAGGTGACGGAGCGCAGCGCGATCCGCGACTACCGCACGTTCCGCGGCGCGCTGCATCAGCTCAAGCAGCTCGGCTTCCGCATCGCCATCGACGACTGCGGATCCGGCTACGCGACGCTCGAAGCCGTCGCGGAACTGAAGCCCGATTACCTGAAGGTCGGGCATTCGCTGCTGCACGGCGTCGAGTCGGATCCGATCCGGCGGCGGCTCGTCGAGCTCGTCGCGCGCGCGGCGGACACGATCGGCGCGAGGACGATTGCCGAGGCCATCGAGACCGAGGAGCAGCTGCGCGTCTGCCGCGACCTCGGCATCCAGGAAGGTCAGGGATACCTGCTGGCGCGGCCCGCGCCGTGGGAATCCTTCGCGTAATCGTTCTTATAATCAGCGCATCCCGATGCGACTGCCTCCGAAGGTGCGACACGCCCTGCGTCGCGCAGCGCAGATCGCGTTGACGTTCATCGTCTTCGCGTTCTTCAACCGGCTGTCGGTCTACTTCGAGATCGAGAACGGCGTCTCGATCCTCTTTCCCGCCGCGGCGATCTCGATTCTCGCGTGCATGTTCTGGGGCGTGTGGGCGGCGCTCGGCGTCTTCCTGGCCACGATCGCCACGCCGTGGAACGCGCAGATCGACGTGCGGCAACTGGTGCTGAGCGGCGTCCTGGCGGCGGCGGAAGGGCTCATCCCATACGCGGTCTTCCGCGCGCGGCGCGAGCTCTCGCGCGACCTGCGCGACATGCGCTCCTTCGTCGCGTTCCTCCTTTTCGGCACGATCGTAAACACCGGCGTCAGCGCGATCGTCGGCAATCTCACGGTCGTCCTGCACGCGCCGGGAACGCTGCTCGTGTGGCGGCAGGTGTTCGTCTGGTGGATCGCCGACTTCGTCGCCGCGCTGCTCATCGCCACGCCGGTGCTGGCGTTCCGCGGCGCGCTGCTGCGCCGCCGCGACGACCGCCCGCGCACGATCGCGAACGCGCTGCAGATCGTCACGGTGCTGATCCTCCTCGGCTTCGCCTCCTCGTTCGCGATCCGCACGTATCTGCTCAATCGGCTCGAAGAAGATCGCCTCGAACAACAGCAGTCGTGGCTCGCCGCGCAGGAGAAGCTGAACCGCATGCACAGCAACTTCCTGCGCGCGGCGTTTCTCGACGCGCACGATCCGGCGGCGCGCTCGAAGCTCGACGCGGCGCGGCGGATGAACGACGAATACATCCGCGAGCTCGGCCCGGCGATCATCGACGCGTCGCCCGAGCTCGCGCGCGAGTTCCCGGCCATCGCGAACGCGACGCGGCAGTGGTTCGGCGGCGACGGCGGTTCGGCGCATGCGGCGGATACGGGACGCTACATCCTCGCGCTGCGCGGGATGCTCGATCGCGCGAACGCGCAGGGGTGGGTCGACTTCACGGCGACGCGGCGGAAGATCATGCTCGTCTGCGCGCTCGTCGACGGCATGGTGTTTCTCATTCTCGTCGTGGCCAGCGTGACGCTGCTGTACACGATGTCGCGGCCGTTCGCGCAGCTGCGCGGCGCCATCCGCGCGATGCGCGACGACGCGCCGCTCGACGTCTCGCGGATCGACGCGCGCTATCTCGAGCTGCAGTCGATCGTCGACGCGCTGGAAGCGACGTCACTCGCCCTCCGCAAACGCGAAGACGAGCTGCGGCTGCAGACCGAGAAAGCGATCAAAGCGTCGCAGCACAAGAGCGACTTCCTCGCGAAGATGTCGCACGAGCTGCGCACGCCGCTCAACGCGATCATCGGCTTCTCCGATCTCCTCACCGAACAGGAAGAGACGATCACGCGCGAGAAGCGCCTGAATTTCCTCGAGAACGTCGGCAACAGCGCGCGGCATCTGCTCACGCTGATCAGCGACCTCCTCGACATCGCGAAAGTCGAGTCGGGAAAGATGAAGCTGCACCGCCAGCCGATCGACCTGCGCCACGCGATCCTCAACACCGTGGCGTCCACGCAGCCGCTGTTCGTGCGCAGGAAACAGCAGGTCGAAGTCGTGACGCCGCCGGAACCGATGCTCGCCAGCGCGGACGAAAGCCGCATCGAGCAGGTGCTGCTCAACCTCCTTTCGAACGCGAACAAATTCAGTCCCGAGGGCGATCGCATCGTCGTGAGAGGCCTCGCGGACGAGACGATGTGGCGCATCGAAGTCGCCGACCACGGCATCGGCATCAGCCCCGAAGACCAGTCGCGCATCTTCGGCGAGTTCGAGCAGGTCCACAGCGTCGCGCATCACTCCGGCGGTACGGGCCTGGGGCTGGCGCTGGCGAAGAAGTTCGTGGAAGCGCATGGCGGCACGATCGGCGTCGAGAGCGTGGCGGGACGGGGGAGCGTGTTTTGGGTGAGGGTGCCTAGAGAGAAAAGCTGAATGAAGAACGCAGAACGCAGAACGTAGAATGAAGAAAAGGGACCGGCGCCGCGCGGGAGCGCAGCGCTTCTTTTTCTCAATTCTTCATTCTGCGTTCTGCGTTCTTCATTCAGCTTCTATACTCCCCCTCGCCAAATGCTCCACCTCGGCTCCATCGGAGACACCTCTCTCGACGTCGACGTTTCGTTCCTGATCCTCTGCGTCTTTTTCGTGGCTATGAACTACGACGCGAATCAGGGGATTCAGTACGCGCTGGTGTGGATTCCGGTCGTGTTCGCGAGCGTGCTCATTCACGAGCTCGCGCACGCGGCGATGATCGCGATCCTCGGCTTCGGCTCGAGCCAGATCGTGCTCGGCGGCATGGGCGGCGTGACCATGAACCGGCGCGACGCGCGGCCGTGGCAGGACTTGCTCATCAGCCTCGCCGGTCCGCTGTCGAGCTTCGCGCTGATGGGGATGTCGCTCTACGCGATGGGCCACTACATCGCCGTCTATCGCGATCCGATGCTGAACGCGCTCGTGCCGCGCATGGCGGCGGCGAACTACTTCTGGGGGATGTTCAACCTCATCCCGCTCTCGCCGCTCGACGGCGGTCACGCCACGCGCGAGTTCTTCCGCATCTTTCTCAGCGAGCGCCTCTCGTTCGTCATCGCCACGTGGGTCGGACTGATCGTCGGCATCGGCGTCGTCGTGTGGGGGCTGCTCACGCGCGACGTCTTCATCGCGCTGTTCGTCGGCTGGCTCGTCTACGCGGCCTACGAACGCTGGCAGTACTTCCGGAAACATGGCATCCCCGGAGACTGAGCGGCTCGACTAAAATCGCTCTCGCCACGTCACATGACGATCCCGTCGGACCTTTCCGCGCCCGCCGAAGCGCGCGTTTCACGATTCGGCCGGGCTAAACGAGCGCTGACGCGCCTGCTCCGCCACGGCCGCAACGGCTCGCGCGACGCGCTGCGCACGTCCGTGGCCATCCTCAAGGCGCAGCAGGAGGCGACGTTCGAAGGGACGCTCGTGGTCGACCTGCAGGGCAACGTCCTCTCGTACAACCGCCGCTTCCTCGAGATCTGGCGCATCCCGCAGGACGTCGCCGCCACCGCGGACGACAACGAGCTCCTGGGCTTCGCGGCCGATTCGGTCGAAGACTGGGACACGTTCATCGAGCTCGTGAATCATCTCTACGAGCATCCCGATGAAGTGCGCACGTCCGATACGGTCCGCCTCAAGGACGGCCGCACGCTCTCGCGCGCGTCGCAGCCGATCATCGTCGACGGCCAAGTCCGCGGACGCTCGTGGTACTTCCGCGACATCACCGAGAGCGTCAACGCGGAGCGCCTGCAGTCGGCGCTCTTCCGAATCGCGCAGCTGAGCCGCGAGGCGGAGAACCTCGAGACGTTCTACGCCGCGCTGCACGCCATCGTCGGCGAGCTGATGGACGCGACGAACTTCTACATCGCCGAATACGACGCCGCCACCGACCGCCTCACCTTCCCCTACTTCGTCGACGAGATCGACCGCGAGCCAGCCGCATTCACGAATCCCGGCCGCGGCCTCACCGCGTACGTCCTGCGCACCGGCAAGCCGCTGCTCGCCACGCCGGATCGCTTCGAAGAGCTCGTCGCCAGCGGCGAGGTCGAGTCGATCGGCGCGCCGTCCGTCGACTGGCTCGGCGCGCCGCTGAAGACCGGCGACACGACCTGGGGCGTCATCGGCACGCAGACCTATCGCGAGTCGACGCGCTACAGCGAGAAAGAGCTCGGCGTGCTGGTCTTCGTCGCGCAGCACGTCGCCTCCGCGATCGAGCACAAGCGCAAGGAAGACGCGCTGCGCGAGAACGAGCGCCGCTACCGGCAGATGTTCGAGAACAACCGCGCCGTGAAGCTCCTCATCGATCCGGAGAACGGCACGATTGTCGACGCGAACATGGCCGCGTGCGACTACTACGGCTACACGCGCGACGAGCTGCGCGCCATGCGCATCTGGGACATCAACGTCCGCGGCGCCGAGCACGTGCGCGAAGACCTCACGCACGCCAGCGCGCAGGAGCGCAGCTACTTCCTCTTCCGCCACATGCGCGCGAACGGCGAGATCCGCGACGTCGAGGTCCACTCCGGACCGATCGAGACCGGCGGCCGGCGCCTGCTCTACTCGATCGTGCACGACATCACCGAGCGCCGCCGCGCCGAGCTTGCGCTACAGCAGTCGGAAGAAAAGTACCGCGTCATCTTCGACTACGCGCCGGTCGGCATCTATCAGTCGACGCGCGACGGCCGCTTCGTCGCCGCGAACCTGACCCTCGCCAAGATGCTCGGCTACGACTCGGTCGAGGAACTGCTGACGCGCAACATGCAGCGCGACGTCTACCTCGACGACCACCAGCGCGATGAGCTGATCCGCCGCTTCGAGCCGTTCGGCTACGCGAACAACGTCGAGCTGCGCTGGAAGCGCAAGGACGGCACGCCGATCTGGGTGCAGCTCAACGCGCACTCGATCCGCTCCTCGCACGGCGCGATGTACTTCGAGGGCTTCGTCTACGACGTCACCGAGCGGAAGCGCGCCGAGGAGTCGGTGACGGCCGCGAACGCGCAGCGGAAAGCCGTGCTCGACGCCGCCACGCGCGTCTCGATCATCGCCACCGACGCGCGCGGCACGATCACCGTCTTCAACTCCGGCGCGGAGCGCATGCTCGGCTACACCGCCGAAGAGCTGATCGGCAAACGCTCGCTGTACGAGTTGCACGCGGACGGCAAGCCGGAGCACGTCGACGACGGCAGCGAATACGAGTGGACCTACGCGCGCAAGAACGGCGAGAAGATCACCGTCGCCGTTTCCGTGACCGCGCTGCGCGGCGAGCACGGCGCGATCAGCGGCTTCCTCCACGTCGGCACCGACATCACCGCGCTGCGCAAGCAGACCGCGGCCATGACGGCGTCGATGGACGGCATCGGCATCCTCGACGAGCGCCTCGAGTTCACGTACGTCAACGACTCGCTGGCGAAGCTCTTCGGCTATCCGTCACCGCACGCGGTCCTCGGCCGCTCGGTGTGCGATCTGTACGAGCCGCACGAACAGGTGCGGCTCATCACGACCATCGTGCCGCTCGTGCAGCAGCGCGGACGCTGGCGCGGCGAAGCCACGGGACTGCGCCGCGACGGCAGCAGCTTCCCGCAGGAGATCTCGCTCACCGCGATTGCCGGCGGTGGCATGGTGTGCGTCGTGCGTGACATCACCGAGCGCACGTATGCCGAGGAGCAGATCAAGCACCTCGCGTATCACGACGCGCTCACGAATTTGCCCAATCGATTGCTGTTCAAGGACCGGCTCACGGTCGCGCTGTCGCACGCGCATCGCGACGACCTCCGCCTCGCGGTGTTGTTCCTCGATCTCGATCGCTTCAAGGTGATCAACGACTCCCTCGGCCACAACATCGGCGACTCGCTCCTGCAGGCGGTCGCCGCGCGCGTGCAGGCCTGCGTGCGCGACAGCGACACGGTCGCGCGCCTCGGCGGCGACGAGTTCACGGTGCTCCTGCCGCGGCTCCATCGCTCGGATGATGCGGTGCCGGTCGCGAGCAAGATCACGGAAGCGATCCGCCATCCGTTCCACATCGAAGGACGCGAGTTCTTCATCACCACGAGCATCGGCATCAGCCTCTTCCCCGAGGACGGCACCGACGCCGAGACGCTCATCAAGAACGCCGACACGGCGATGTATCAGGCCAAAGAGCTCGGCCGTGACAACTACCAGCTCTTCAACGCGCACGTGAACGCGAAGGCGCTGCAGCGCATCGCCCTCGAGCACGGGCTGCGCAAGGTGCTGACGAACGACGAGCTCGCGGTGCATTACCAGCCGATCGTCGACATGCGCACCGGCCGCATCACCGGCATGGAAGCGCTGCTGCGCTGGTCGCATCCGTCGATGGGCAACATCCCGCCGGCGACCTTCATCCCGCTCGCCGAAGCGACCGGCGTGATGACGCCGATCGGCACATGGGCGCTGCGCGAGGCGTGTCTGCAGGCGAAGGCGTGGCACGACGCGGGACATCACGAGCTCTCGCTGGCCGTGAACCTCTCGGTCACGCAACTCCAGCAGATCGATCTCGTCGAGCGCGTGCGCGCGATTCTCGAGGAGACGCAGCTGCGTCCCGATTTACTCGAGCTCGAGATCACCGAGAGCAGCGCGATGCAGAGTCCCGAGTCCTCGGCGCGGACGCTGTACGAGCTCAAGAAGCTCGGCCTGCGCATCTCGCTCGACGACTTCGGCACCGGCCATTCGTCGCTCAGTTACCTCAAGCGCTTCCCGATCGATACGCTGAAGATCGATCAGTCGTTCGTGCACGACATCACGTCCGATCCCGACACCGCGGCGATCGTCACCGCGATCATCGCCATGGCCCACAGCCTGCGGCTGAAGGTGATCGCCGAAGGCGTCGAATACATCGAGCAGGCGCAGTTCCTCGAACAGCACGGCTGCGATCAGATGCAGGGATTCCTGATCACGCCGCCGGTGCCGGCCGAGCGCTTCCTCGATTTCGTGAAACGCTGACGCCCTCGCGTCAGCGCCGGACCGCGCGCTGCTTGCCGTGGCTCACGTCGATGGCGAACGTCGTCTGCGTCGAGGTGCCGGTTTCGTCGGTGACGGTGAGCGTCACGACGTAGTGGCCGGTGTGCTCGTAGCGATGCTGCACGGTCGTTCCGGTCGCGCGCGGGGAGCGGTCGCCGAAGTCCCACGAGTACGCGTACGCGGAACCGCCGCCGGCGGCGCTGCCGTTGAACGTCACGAACTCGTTCGGCTTCACGATCGCGCGCGCGGTCGTGAGATGCGCGACGAGCGGGCAGTAGCGCACGAGCTCCGTCTCGCTGAGCGAGGCAATGGAACGCGCGCGAGAGACGGCGGTGACGTACGAGCGTCCCGTCCAGACGAACGGATAGGAAGACGAGGCACGCTCGCGCAGCGCATCGGCGACGGCGAAGATCGTGTCGCTGATCGTCGCGCCGCCGCGCGTGAAGCGGCGCAGGCGCAGGCTGTTGCCGCCTTCGCCGGCGAGGACGTCCGTGTACGACAGCGCGAGCTCGTCGCCGGGGCCGTTCACGAGCGCGAGCGGCACGACGTCGCTCCCCTCGATGGCCACGAGCTGGCTCTCCGGGCTGACGACGTTGCCGTTCGTGTCGATGATGATGCGGCGGATGGTGGTCGGCGACGTCGACGCATCGAGATGCGCGAGCACGAACTGCTCGCCGCTCGCGGCGACGACGAGGTTGTCGGCGGGCGTCCAGACGTCGTTCGTCGTCGGAACGTCGCCGACGATGCGCGCGTACATGAGCGTCCCGTTCGGGCTGTCGAAGAAGACGCCGATGATGCCGCTGTCCGTCACCGCGACGCGCATGTGCGACACCGGCGTCCGCGCGCGGACGAAGATAGAGACGCTGCGCTGCACCGCGCCGTCGCGGCCGAGGTAGAGCACCGCCGTGTCCTTGCCGTCGCCCTGCGTGAAGGTGCGCGCGAGGATGTACGCGTTGAGCGTCGGGCTCCAGACGATCGACAACTCGTCGGTCGGCACGACGCTGCGGCCGAGGGAGAGGAGGATCGGATCGCCGATGGGGTCGCCCGTCGCGGAGAGGCGGCGCAGCGCGAGCGTGCGGTCGTCGGCGCGGTAGAAGAGGCCGAAGTCGGTGCCGTTCCAGAGCAGTGCGACGGCGCCGAGCGGCGCGCGGTCGGCGATCAGGCGCGGCGCGGCGATGGTGTTGAAATCCTCGTCGTAGATGCCGACCGAAAGCGTGCGCCGCGCCTCGTCGATGAACGTCACGCCGAGGGTCGAGCCGCTGAACGCCACCGGGCCCGCCGCGAGCGTCGTCGTGGCGGTGTTCACGTCCAGGACGCGTACCGACGACGCACAGTCGCCGAACGCAACGGACGCAATGAGAATCGATGTAGCGGCGACGATCGCGCGAAGAACTCCCATCGCGCCCTCCCCTTCGGCTCGTAAATAACTTCGGACCGGCGCGAGTATACGATGAAACGCAAACGCCCACCGCACCCGCGCGCCGGCCGCGCGGACCCCTCTTGCTACAATCCGGCGTCACCCGCTCGGAGAAACCCAACATGTTCATGCCTCCCGGCACGCTCGCGCTGCTGCTCGTCGCCGTCCTTGCGTCCGTCGGCGGCATGATCGTCGTGCGGCGCTTCATCCCCGCGCACAAGCTCTCCGAGAACAACGAATACGTCGGCTTCACCTTCTCGATCCTGAGCCTCGTGTACGGGATCTATCTCGCCTTCACGGTGGTGGTCGTGTGGCAGCAGCTCGACGACGCGGACGAGAAGGTCGCGCGCGAGGTCGCACTCGTGAACACGTTGTGGAGAAACGCGGAGCCGTTCCCGGCCGCGGACCGCATGCGTCTTCGCCGGCATCTCATCGCGTACCTGCACGACGTGATCGAGAACGACTTCCCGAAGATGGAGCACGGCCTCGAGACGACCATGAACGAGAAGAACGACGTGATCTGGGACGATTACTACCAGCTGTCGCCCGATCCGAACGACATCCGCCAGGTGTCGTTCTACCGGGAAGGTCTCGACCGGCTGAACGACTTCGCCATGGCGCGCCGCCTGCGCATCCTGGCCAGCAACAACTCGCTGCCGACGAGCATGTGGGTCCTGCTGATCGCCGGCGCGGTGGGCACGATCATGTTCACGTGGTTCTACGGCACGCGCTATCTGTCGATCCAGATCGCGGCGACGGCGTTCCTCTCCGCGGTCATCGTCTACGGCGTGCTGCTCGTGAGCATGCTCGAGTATCCGTTCGGAAACGGACTGCGCGTCACGCCCGCGGCGTACGAAGAGCTGCTGCACACCTTCGAGACGCGCATCAACGACGTGCCGCCTCCGGCGCGGTAAGCGCGCATCGCCTCAGAACACGTAACGCGGATTCGCGTGGACGCCGATGAGCGCGTCGGTGAGCGCCGCGCCGGGCTGCACGCGGAAGTGATGGTTCACCTTCAGCCGCAGCTGCGGCGCGCCGGTCGACGCGGCGAGGTCGGGCGGCAGATCGACGATCGTGACCGTCACCGGGATCTCGCCCGCGTGCTCCTCGACGATCTCGCGGATCTTCTTCACCGTGTCGTCGTTCATGCGCGGATACGGCACTTCGAGCGCGATCTCCTTGACCTTCCGGTCGCGGATGCCGTCGAGGAGCACGATCTCGAGCGCGGAGAGCTCCGGCGTCACCGGTGACTCGTGAAACGCGGCGGCATGCGCGGCAAACGTCGTCGCCGGCCCTTCCTCCGCGATCGCCTCGGCCGCGCTATTGAACGCATCGGCGTCGTCGACGAGCGCGGGGGCCGCGGCAGGCGCGCCGCCGAAGAGCGCGAAGTTGTCGGCGCGGTCGCCGTACCGTTCGCGCTCGATCTCCTTCGGATCGCGATCGTCTTCCGCGTCCTCGAGTCGCAGCTCGTACGCGGAGATGCGCGCGCGCGACTCCGGATGTCCGCCGTACTCGTCGTCGATGTGCTGCGCGGCCTGTTCGGCGGATTGCAGCGACGCGCTGCGTCCCGCCTGCTGGCCGCCGGTGTCCTTCACCGTCGCCGTCACGAGGACCGCCACGCCGTTGTCGAGCCACTTCATGTACTTCGAGTAGAGGTCGGAGAAGACGACGACCTCGACGGAGCCGGCCTGATCGTCGAGGATGAACTTCGCCATCACCTTCCCCTCGTTCGGCCCCTTCTTGATCTTCGACTTCTTCATCTGCGACACGATGCCGCCGATGTTCACGACCTCATCGACGTGCTTGTACAGCGAGTCGGTGGTCGCGTTGGCAAAGAGCCGCAGCTCGTCGGAGTAGCGGTTGAGGGGATGTCCGGTGATGTAGAAACCGAGCGTTTCCTTCTCGTAGCGCAGGCGCTCGTCTTCCGGCCACTCTGGCATGCGGCTCACCTGCGACGGCGTCGATGACTTCGGCGCGGCCGCGGCGAACATGCCGAAGAGCGAGTTCTGGCCGCGCTCCTTCTCGTCCTTCGCGCGCTGCGCGGAATCAGCGGTCGACTCCAGCTGCTCGAAGAGCGCGCGGCGGGTCATGCCGAGGAAGTCGAAGGAGCCCGACTTGATCAGCGCTTCGAGCACTTTCTTGTTGCAGGCGCGGAGATCGACTTCCTCGCAGAACTGCAAGAGCGACGAGAAGCGGCCCTGCTTCTGCCGCGCGATGAGGATCGATTCGATCGCGCTCTCGCCGACGCCTTTCACCGCGCCGAGGCCGAAACGAATATTCGGACCGACGACGGTGAAGAACATGTTCGACTCGTTGACGTCGGGCGGCAGCACCTCGATGCCGAGCGACTTCGCCTCGTTGATGAACTTCACGACCGCTTCCGTGCGGTCCATTTCCGACGACATCAGCGCGGCCATGAAGTGCCGCGGGTAGTGCACCTTCAGCCACGCGGTCTGGTACGCGACGAGCGCGTAGGCGACGGAGTGCGACTTGTTGAAGCCGTAGCGCGCGAACGGCTCGATGTAGTCGAAGATCTCGTTGGCCTTCTTCGCCTCGTAGCCGTTCTTGACCGAGCCTTCGACGAACTTGCCGCGCTCCGCGGCCATGACCGCCGCGTCCTTCTTGCCCATCGCCTTGCGCAGCAGGTCGGCCTGGCCGAGCGAGTAGCCGGCCACGCGCTGCGCGATCTGCATGACCTGCTCCTGGTAGACGATGATCCCGTACGTCTCCTCGAGCACTTCCTTCATCACCGGCACGAGGTACTTCGGCCTCTGCGTGCCGATCTTGCACTTCACGTAGACGTCGACCATGCCCGCGTCGAGCGCGCCCGGCCGGTACAACGCGTTGAGCGCGGCGAGATCCTCGAACTGCGTCGGCCGCGACTTGCGCAGCAGGTCGACCATGCCGCCCGACTCGAACTGGAACACACCCTTCGTGCGGCCTTCCTGAAACAGCCGGTAGACTTCGGGATCGTCGAGCGGAATGGCCTCGATGTCGATGTCGACGCCGTCGACCGCCTTCGCCGACTTCACCGCGTCGTCGATGACGGTCAGCGTGCGCAGGCCGAGGAAGTCCATCTTCACGAGGCCCATCTTCTCGACCACGCGCATGTCGAACTGCGTCACGATTTCATCGCGGTTCGTGCGATACAGCGGCACGTAGTTCGTGACCGGCTCCGGCGTGATGACCACGCCCGCGGCGTGCATGCCGGCGTGGCGCGAGAGACCTTCGAGCCGTTCGCCGATCTCGATGATCTTCTTCACTTCGTCGTCGTTCTTGATCGCCTCGGCGAGCTGCGGCGAGTCCTTCTTCGCGTCGGTGAGCGTGACGCCGGGACCACCCGGGATCATCTTCGAGATCTTGTCGACGAAGCCGTACTGATGCCCCATCACGCGGCCGACGTCGCGGACCACCGACTTGGCCGCCATCGTCCCGAACGTGATGATCTGCGCGACGTTCTCCTTGCCGTACTTGTCGCGCACGTAGTCGATCACTTCACCGCGGCGGTTCATGCAGAAGTCGAGATCGATGTCGGGCATCGAGATGCGCTCGGGATTGAGGAAGCGCTCGAAGAGGAGGTCGTACTCGAGCGGATCGACGTTCGTGATCTCGAGCGCCCACGCCACCACCGAGCCCGCCGCGGAACCGCGTCCCGGTCCGACCGGGATACCGTGGTCGCGCGCGTACTTGATGAAGTCCCACACCACGAGAAAGTAGCCGGGGAAGCCCATCGTCTTGATGATGTCGACTTCGCGCTCGAGCCGGTCCCAGTACTCCTTCACCTCGTGCTTCTTCTGCTTCGCGGCGAAGAGCGGCGCCATCGCGTTGAGCCTCCGCTCGAGTCCCGCGCGCGCGACTTTCATCAGATAGCTGCCGAGATCTTCCTTCGGGGGCACGGGGAACTTCGGCAGGTGATAGCCGTGGACGTCGAGCGAGAGGTTGATGCGCTCGGCGATGCGCACGGTGTTGTCGGCCGCCTCCGGATAATCGCCGAACACGCGCCGCATCTCGTCGGGACCTTTGACGTAGAAGTCGTCGGAGTAGAACTTCATCCGCTTCTCGTCGCCCAGCGTCTTGCCTGTCCCGATGCAGAGCAGGACCTCGTGCGCGAACGCATCCGACTTGTCGAGGTAATGCGAGTCGTTCGTGCCGACGAGCTGCAGGCCGACCTCGCGGCCGAGCTGCGCCATCATCGGGACGATCTTCTGCTGATCCGGAATGCCGTGGTCCTGGATCTCCAGAAAGAAGTTTTCGGGTCCGAGGATCTCGCGGTACTGCAGCGCGGCGTTTTTCGCTTTCTCCCAGTTGCCGCCGGCGAGCGACTGCGAGACTTCGCCCTTGAGACACGACGAGAGGACGATCAGTCCCTCGCGATGCGCGCGCAGCAGCTCCTTGTCGATGCGCGGCTTGTAGTAGAAGCCTTCCGTGTAGCCCGCGCTCACGAGCTTGACGAGGTTCTTGTAGCCGGCGTCGTTCGCCGCGAGGACGATGAGGTGGTTGTTCGCGCCGGCGTCGGCCTGGCCATCCTCGACGCCCGCCTTGTCGAAGCGGGAGCCGTAGGCGACGTACATCTCGCAGCCGATGATCGGCTTCACTCCCTCCTTCTTCATCGCGTTGTAGAACTCGACCGCGCCGAACATGTTGCCGTGGTCGGTGATGGCGCACGCGGGCATGCCCAGCTTGCCGACGCGCTTGGCGAGATCTTCGGGCCGCGAGGCGCCGTCGAGGAGTGAGTATTCGGTGTGGAGATGGAGATGGACGAAGGACATGGAGCGGCTGCCATTCTAACGGACCTACAATCGCTCCGTGCCGCCGGTGCGTTGGAATCCGTACGCTCTTCCGTGGGCGATCGTCGGCTTCGCGCTGGTCGTGCTCGCCGGCGTGATCTACCAGCGCCAGCGCGCCTCGCGCGTGGCCGTGCTGTTCTGCGCGATGATCGTGCTGGTCGGCGTCTGGTTCGGCGGCTTCGCGGGGATGTTTCTCTCGGCCGACGCCGACCTCGCGGCGGTGTGGGCGCGCATCGCGCTGGCCGGCGTCGCGTTCCTTCCCGCGGCGATCTATGACTTCACGGCGACAGCGCTGCGGCTGCCGCGCAGCCGCACGCTGATCGTCCGCGCGCTCTGGATCATTTCGGCCGCGTTCGCCGCGCTGTCCCTCTTCACGAGCGCGATCGTGCTGCGCGTCGATCCGCATCCGTGGGGCTGGTACGCGGTCGCGGGACGGCTCACGCCGCTCTTTCTCGTGATCTTCTTCGGCGCGCTGCTCGCGCATCTCGTCGAAGGGATCGTCGAGTACCGCCAGACGCGCGACGCGACACGACGCCGCCGCGTGGCGAAGCTGATGGTGAGCTTCGCCGTCGTCTACGCCGGCGCCATCGACTTCATCCCGATGTTCGGCGCGAACCTGCCGCCGGTCGGCTACATCCCGGTGCTCGCGTTCATCGCCATCGCCTGGGGCTCGATCCGCCGCCACCGCTTTCAGCCGATCACCGCCGCGCGCGCGTCGCGCGAGATCCTCGACACGATGGCCGACGCGCTCTTCGTGCTCGACACTTCCGCGAAGATCCGCGTGACGAACGGCGCCGTCACGACGCTCCTCGGATTTCCGGAAGCCGAGCTGCACGGCCGCAGCATCGACACGCTCGAACCGGTCAGCGACGGCGACGCCACGATCTCCCGCACTCTCGCCGAGCTGTCGAAGCGCGGCGCGATCCGCGATCAGGAACGCATCTTCCGCCACCGCGACGGCGGCACCGTCGACGTCAGCGTCTCCATCTCCCCCGTGCGCGAGGACAACGTCGACCGCGGCGCTGTGCTCATCGCGCGCGACATCCGCGAGCGCAAACGCGCCGACGCCGAGCTGCGGTCCGCGATGAAACGCCTCGAGCAGAGCAACCGCGAGCTCGAAGACTTCGCGTACGTCGCCTCGCACGACCTGCAGGAACCGCTGCGCAAGATCCAGGCGTTCGGCGATCTCCTCGAACAGAAACACGGTGCCGCGCTGCCGCCGCAGGGCGTCGACTACATCGCCCGCATGCGCGCGGCCGCGAAGCGCATGCAGGTGCTGATCAACGATCTGCTGATGTTTTCGCGCGTGACGACGAAGGCGCAGCCGTTCGTCCGCGTGTCGCTCGAGACCGTCGCGCGCGAAGTCGCGAAGGACCTCGAAGTGCGCGTGCACGACGCCGGCGGCCGCATCGACATCGGTCCACTGCCCGCCATCGACGCCGATCCGCTGCAGATGCGCCAGCTGCTGCAGAACCTCGCGGGCAACGCGCTGAAGTTCCATCGGCCCGACGTGACGCCGGTCGTCACCATCGAAGGCTCGCTCGATGACGGCGCCTGTCACTTGCGCGTCTCCGACAACGGCATCGGCTTCGACGAGAAATACGCCGAGCGCATCTTCACGATGTTCGAGCGCCTGCACGGGCGCGGAAAATACGAGGGCACCGGCATCGGGCTCGCGATTTGTCGCAGAATCGCGGAGCGGCACGGCGGTACCATCACCGCGCGCAGCACGCCGGGCGAAGGCGCGACGTTCCTGGTCACGCTTCCGGCGCGGCACGCCGAGGGAGAGAACACGAATGGATCACGGCAGACCGATCGTCATCCTGCTGGCCGATGACGACGAGGAAGACCGCATGCTCGCCGCGGACGCGCTGCACGCGAGCCGCGTCGCGAACGATCTGCGCTTCGTCGAGGACGGCGAAGAGCTGCTCGAGTATCTCTACCGCCGCGGACGCTACGCGAACGTCGACGCGCCGACGCCCGGCCTCATCCTCCTCGACCTCAACATGCCGCGCAAAGACGGCCGCGAGGCGCTGCGCGAGATCAAAGCCGATCCCGATCTCCGCCGCATTCCGGTGGTCGTGCTGACTACCTCCAAAGCCGAAGAGGACATCTACCGCACGTACGACCTCGGCGCGAACTCGTTCATCACCAAGCCGGTGAGCTTCGACGGCCTCGTCGCCGTAATGCGCGACATCGGCCGCTACTGGATCGAGATCGTCGAGCTGCCTCCCGATCACATTGACTGATCTCGACCTTGTCTGATCTCGACACCAGCGCTGTCCGCATCCTCCTCGTCGACGATGACGAGGACGACTACGTCGTCACGCGCGAGCTCCTCGCCGACAGCCGCCGTACGCCCTTCACGCTCGACTGGGTCGCGACGTTCGACGAAGCCGCCGCCGAGATCGCGCGCGACACGCACGACGTCTACCTCATCGACTACCGCCTCGGCGAACACGACGGCCTCGAGCTCCTGCGCACCGTCACCGCGAACGGCTGCACGAAGCCGCTCATCCTGCTCACCGGCCTCGCCGACGGCGACGTCGATCTCGCCGCGATGCAGGCCGGCGCGGCCGACTATCTCGTGAAAGGCCGCATCGACGCGTCGCTGCTCGAACGCTCGATCCGCTACGCGCTGCAGCAGAGCCGCACGCTGCAGGCGCTGCGCGAGAGCGAGGAACGCTACGCGCTCTCCGCGCGCGGCGCGAACGACGGCCTCTGGGTGTGGGACCTCGTCAGCGACGAGGTCTACTTCTCGCCGCGCTGGAAGTCGATGCTCGGCTACGGCGAGGACGCGATCGGCAGCGCGCCCGACGAATGGTTCTCGCGCGTGCACGAGGACGACGTGGCCATCCTCCGCGGCGCGCTCGAACATCACCTTCAGGGACACACGCCGCACTTCGAGAACGAGCACCGCATGCGCACGCGCGACGGCGAGGTGCGCTGGATGCTCAGCCGCGGCCTGGCCGTGCGCGACGCGAACGGCCGCGCGCTGCGCCTCGCCGGCTCGCAGACCGACATCACCGAGCGCAAACGCGCCGAGGAGCGGCTGACGTTCGACGCGTTCCACGACGCGCTCACGCAACTGCCGAACCGCGCGCTGTTCATGGACCGCCTGCAACGCGCCATCGACGCGCAGCACCGGCGTTCCGACGCCGTGTACGCGGTGCTCTTCCTCGACCTCGATCGCTTCAAGGTCGTGAACGACAGCCTCGGACATACCGTCGGCGACGAGCTGCTGATCGCGGTCGCGGATCGCCTCCGCAAGAGCATGCGCGCGAGCGACACCGTCGCGCGCCTCGGCGGCGACGAGTTCGCCGTCATCCTCCCCGGCGTCCGCGACGAAAACGGCGCGACGCTGGCGGCGACGCGGCTGCTCGAATCGCTGATCCAACCGGTCACCATCGAGGGCGAGCAGCTGGAGATGCGCGCCAGCATCGGGATCGTGCTCTTTCCGCGCCACGGCGAGGACGCCGACACGCTCCTGCGTCACGGTGACGCCGCCATGTACCAGGCGAAACGGGGTGGGTCGGGCACGGCCATCTATGTTCCCGAGGCCGGCTCCGACGCCCACGACCTCACCCTCACCTTCGAGCTGCGGCGCGCCATCGACGAAGGCGGCCTGGTCTTGCATTACCAGCCGGTGCTGGAATGCGGGTCGGGCGAGATGGTCGGCGTCGAAGCGCTCGTCCGCTGGCAGCACCCGCGGCACGGCCTGATCGGTCCCGACCGCTTCATCGCCATCGCCGAGCAGAGCCGCTTAATCCGACCGCTTGGCCGGCGCGTCCTCGAGGCGGCGGTCGCGCAGCAAGAGCTGTGGTGGACGCAGGGTCTCAAGCTGCGCATGGCGGTCAACCTCTCGATGCGAAACCTGCAGGATCCTGACCTGGTGCCGTGCGTGGTTCGCGTCCTCGAGCGCCACGCGGTGAGACCCGAGTGGTTGACGCTCGAGATCACCGAAAGCACCTTGATGGCTGACGCGGCCCGCGCAATGGAAGTCCTCGAGCGCTTGCGCTCTATGGGCGTCGGCGTCTCCATCGACGATTTCGGGACGGGCTATTCGTCCCTGGCGTACCTGAAG